>NZ_JACIAY010000001.1 GCF_014194975.1 Sphingomonas sp. BK580
CTGCATCGACAGGCCGGACACACGGAAGCACCTGAACCCGCGCTAAAATCTCTTCAACACCCTCTTGCATCCGAAGGGGCGTCCACACACGGTCATTCACCGTTTCGAGTGTGGCTCCCTGGAAACGGACGTCCGTTAAGGTAACGTGGCCTCACAAGCCTCCACCATCGCCATACTGTCACATGTGCGCGGTAGCGGCGCTGCCATGACGATCTCGCGCGACCGGGCGGCGTGGCTAGGACGCCATATCTTTCCGAACGAGGCGGCGCTGCGGCTCTGGCTCGCGCGTCGACCCGCCATCGGCATGGACGTCGAAGATGTCGTCCAGGAGAGCTACGCGATCCTCGCGGCGCTAGATCGCGTTGACCATATCGTGGATCCGCGAACCTACCTCTTCCAGGTCGCCAAGTCGGTCGTATTGCGCACGCTACGCCGAGCGCGGATCGTCGCGATCGACGCACAGATCAGTGTCGAGCTGCTGGAAGTGCCGGCCGATCTCCCCTCGCCCGAGCGCGTCGCGGCGGATCGTCAGGAACTGACCCATGTCGCGAAGCTGATCGCGGCGCTGCCGGCGCGCTGTCGCGAGGTGTTCACGCTGCGCAAGTTCCACGGCCTGTCACAGCGGGCGACCGCGGAACGACTGGGCATCGCCGAGAGCACCGTCGAGAAGCATATGGTCAAGGCATTGGCGCGCCTGACGGATGCGATTGGGCGTGGCGGAAGTGGGCAGCTTCGGTCATCTAGTCCGCGTGACCCAGGTGCCGCCCGATCCGATGACGAAGACCGCGACGCCGAGCTCGCTTGACGAGGTGGCGGCGCGCTGGGCGCTTCGCGTCGACGCGGGCGCGCTGTCCGTCACCGAGGAAGCCGAGCTGAACGCCTGGGCGAGCGCGGACGTGCGACATGCGGGCGCCTTCGCCCGAGCCATGGCGGCGAATGCCTACCTCGACCGCGCCGCCGCACTCGGCGCGCTCGACGCCGATGTCGCTGGGGAGCCGACCGCCCCGCCCGCGGTGTCTCGCCGTGCCTGGATCGGCGGAGCCGGGGGCGCCCTCGCAGCGGCGCTGATCGGCACGGTCGCGCTCTCGCGCCGCCGTCCGGAGGCGCGCATCGACGCACCGATCGGCAGTCAGCGCCGCACCGCCCTCGACGATGGATCGTCCGTGACGCTGAACACGGGCGCTCAGATCGCGCTCGCCTTCGCGCCGGTCGAGCGCCGTGTGCGGCTTCTCGCCGGTGAGGTGAACTTCGACGTGGCAAAGGACCGCGCGCGGCCTTTCGTGATCGAGGCCGGAACAACGATCGTGCGAGTCGTGGGCACCAGCTTCATCGTGCGCCGGGAGCGAGAGACGGTGTTGGTGACCGTCCGTGAGGGCATCGTCGACGTTCAACGTGCGGCCCGACGACACCGGCTTCTAGCGGGCGATCGGCTGATCAGCAGCGATGGTGCCGATCGGCTCGATAAACTGTCGAGCGCGGACGTCGAGCGCGCAGGCCTGTGGCAGCGCGGTGAGATCGACCTCACCGGCATGACGCTGGACGATGCCGCGCGCGAATATGCGCGCTACTCCGACCGCCACATCCTCATCGCTGATCCCGCGGTTGGCCGCTTAAAGGTCGCTGGGGTCTACGCGACGAGTGACCCGATGGGCTTCGCCCGCGCCGCCGCGCTCGCGCAAGGGTTGACCGCCAGCGACGTGCAAGGCGGCATCCGGCTCGCACGCTGATCGCAATTTTTTTCGTCGCCGGCATGGCGGAGGCAGCGACCTCCACGCTCTACCCTCTCGAGGCTGCCACGATTGCGGCCGTTCGGGGGAACAGAGAAGAATGCGACCTTCCTACCTGCTCGGCTGCAGCACCGCAGCCGTCGCTCTCGCGAGCGCGTCTTCCGCGACGGCGCAGCAACGTGCCTTCGACATCCCTGCGCAGCCGCTCCACGCCGCGATCGCGGCCTTGAGCCGGCAGGCAGGCGTTCAGATCGTGGCGCCCGGGGAGGGCCTGGATCAGCGGCGTAGTACGCCGCTCTCCGGCACGATGGACGCGAGCGCCGCGCTGCGCCGTCTGATCACCGGCAGCGGACTCGAGATCGCCTCCGACGAGGGCTCCCGCATCGTGCTGCGCCGGCGTGGAGCTGACGCGGGAAACGACGCGGCCACGCTCGCGGACACCGGTGAGCCCGCCGACGCGGACATCGTCGTCACAGGATATCGCGCCAGTCTGCAGACGGCGCGCGAGATCAAACGTCAGTCCTCCGCGATCCTCGACACGGTCGCCGCGGAGGATATCGGCCAGCTCCCCGACAATAGCGCGACCGAGGCGTTGGCGCGCCTGCCCGGCGTGCAGGTATTCCGCAATCGCGGCGAGGGCCAGGCGATCACCGTGCGCGGCCTCAGCCAGGTTCTCACCACCTTGAACGGCCAGGAGTCGTATGTCGGCGCATCGCGCCGCAGTCTGCTCAACACCTATCCGGCAGACCTGCTGCGCGCGGTCACCGTCTACAAGGCGCTCACGCCCGACCTGATCGAGGGCGGCATCGGCGGCGCGATCGACATCCAATTGCGCCAGCCCTTCGACTTCAAGCCGGGCTGGACGGTCGCCGGCACCGCGCGCGGCAGCTACGACGATCAGGCTCAGCGCTTCTTCTACAACGGCGACCTGCTGGTCAGCAATCGCTGGCACACGGGCATCGGCGAGATCGGTGTTCTGCTTAACGCCTCTTACGTCCGCCGCGACTATCTTGAATCGTATCGAGAGAACTTCGGCCCGCAGACCAGCACCGCGACCCAGTCGATCACTCCCGCGGGCTTCGGCGCGGTGCGCTTCCCGACGCGCAGTCTGGTCAAGCACCCCAACGGCAACTTCAAGCGTCCGGTGCTCACCGGCGAGCTGCAGTGGAAGCCGGTCGATGACCTACGGCTCGATCTGCGCGTGACACACATCCACGACAAGAACACCTATTTTGACAATGACCTTGAGCTGGTCATCCCGGCGGGAACGGCGCTGCGCGACGTGACGCTCGTGCCGGGCACCGATATCGTCAAGAGCGCGCGTTACACGCTGGCCACCCCGACCGGACCGCGTTCCTCCTACAACCTCAACGATATTCGCACGACACAGGGGGAGTTCGGCGTCCGCTACGACGCCGGACGTGCGACGCTGTCGACCAATCTGACCTACACGCGCTCCAACCAGGAGCAGATCGTTCGCGCGGTCCAGCTCGCCTTCCGCTCGCCACAGACGATCGACGCCGTGTTCCACGGCGACTCGCGCTGGGGTAGCCTCTCCTATCAGCTGGATGGCGCGACCGATCTCGAGGACCCCGCCACCTTCAAGGCCAACCTCTACAGCGACGCGCTGGTGCGGCAGAAAAGCCGCGGACTGCAGTGGCGCGGCGACCTCGTGCTCGACACCGATGGCGGCCTGGTCAGCGCGTTTAAGAGCGGGTTCCGCTACACCGACCGCAGCACCGACTATCAATCGGGCTCACGCTCGGTCAGCCTCTCCGCGCTGAACCTGCCGCTCTCCGCGCTGCCGGGCGGGGCGTCGGCTGAGACGATCGACCGCGGCTTCCGCGGCGACGACGTGACCGTCCCGTCGCGCTGGGTCCAGTATCCGGCGGCACTGCTCGGCACAGACGCGGGCTATGCCGCGCTCAACGCCTACGTCGCGACCCTGCCGGGCCAAGCTACCACATTTGCCAGCGAGCGTCCGGCGTTCAGCCCCACCGCCTCTTTCGGCGGCACCGAGCGATCCTACGCGGTCTATGGTCAAGCGCAGTACGGTTTCACGCTGGCGGGGGTCGCTTTCGACGGCGTAGCGGGCGCGCGCGCGGTCAACACCGTGTTGTCGATCCGCGGCACACAGCTGCGCACCACCGGCACCGGAGCCGGCCGGGTGACCACCGCGGTCGCGTTCGACCAGCGTCAGAACTACCTCGATGTCGACCCGAGCGTCAGCCTCGTGGCGCACCTCTCGCCCGAGATTCAGCTGCGGGGTGCCTGGACAAAGACCTTCAGCCGGCCGGATTTCACCCAATTGAACCCGAGCGTGTCGGTGGTGGAGAGTGCCGGAGGTGCCAGTGCGACCGCGGTCGCGAGCGGCAACCCGGCGCTGCGCCCGATCAGGTCCGAGAACCTCGACGTCTCGCTCGAGGGCTATTTCGGGCGCGCCGGCGCGGCCAGCGTGGCGCTGTTCCACCGCGACGTCGACGGCTTCATCATCAATACCATCGATCGCGTGACGCTGCCTGGCAGCACGACGCCGACCAACGTGACTCGCCCGTTCAACGGCGGTGCGGGCACCATCAAGGGCTTCGAGCTCTCGGTCAGCTCGTTCCTCGACATAGCCCCAGGCCTGCTCCGCAATCTCGGCGCCTCGGCGAACTTCACGTACATCGACACCGAGCAGGTGCTGCCGCAGACCGGCGCGAATGTCGCGAGCAGGGGGCTCATCCCCGGCATCTCGAGGCGCAGCTTCAACTCGTCGCTGTTCTACGACGACGGCCGCTTCCGCGCGCGCGTCGCCTATAGCGTGCGCAGCCGGTTCATCCTCTCCTACGTGCTCGCTGACCCGACCGCCAACCTCAACTGGTTCCCGATCAGCCGGCTCGACGCCTCGACGGCGTACAAGCTCACCGACGCAATCACGCTGACGCTCGACGCGCAAAACCTGCTCGGTCGACCGCAACGCGCCTTCTGGGGCGCCGGATCGCTCGCGTTCACCGGCTATACCGACCGCGTCTACTACGAGGGGCGGGTCTACTCGCTCGCGGCCCGCTTCCGCTTCTGACGAGAGGGAGAGCGATGATCCACCGTCGACACGTCGCGCTTGCCATGGCGCTCGTCCTGTTGTGCGCCGACGCCGGCGGGACGCCGAGTCTGTCGAACGCGCGCTGGGCCGGCGCATGGGGCTATGCCCCCTCGCCGGCGACCGCGGCGACGCCGCCGACGCGTCCCGCCGGGCGCTTCCTTTATAGGCTGCGGCTCACACGGGGCGGGAGCGCACTCTCGCTGCGGCTCGGCAATCCTGAGCGCTCGCTACCTATGAGCGTCACCGCCATGACCGTCGTCGTCGAGGGTCGGGCCGCGGCACCGACGCGGCTGCGTTTCGGCGGCAGCCCTGCGCTCCGATTGGGCGCCGGCTCCGCGCGCGACAGCGACCCGGTCCCCCTGGCGGTCCGCGCGGGCGACACCGTCGCGGTGACGATCAGCACCGATGCGCCGAGCACGCAGGTGACCGGCAACGCCGGCTTCGTCGGCAGCTTCGCCGACGCGGACGGCGTCGAGAGCGAGTCGCGCGATCGCCCCTTCGTCACGCTCGCGTCGGTGCGCGCCACCGCGCGCTGCACGATCGTCGCGCTGGGCGACTCGATCACCGAGGGTGCGCGGAACCAGGACCCGGCCCGGCGCGGCTGGCCCGACCGGCTGGCCGAGCGACTGGCCAAGTCACCGGGTCACGCCTGCGGTGTGGTCAATGCGGGCATCAGCGGCAACCGGTTGTTGCGCGAGGGCCGCGGGGTGGCGGCGGTCGACCGCTTCGAGCGCGATGTCGCCGCTGTGCCCGGCACGACGCATCTGATCGTGCTCGAGGGCATCAACGACATCGTGCGCGGCGGGCAGCCAGACGAGACGCCGGTGACGTCCGCTGACCTGATCGGCGGGTACCGAAGGGTCATCGCCGCGGCTCACGCGCGCGGGATCAAGGTGATCGGCGGCACGCTGACGCCGGCCTGGGGCTATCGCCTCATGACCCCGGCGCTGGAGGGCGTGCGCGTCGACACGAACCACTGGATCCGCACCAGCGGCGCCTTCGACGCGGTGGTCGACTTCGAGGCGGCGGTCTCGACAGGCGAGGACATTCCCATGCTGCGCAGCGACGCCGACTCCGGCGACAAGCTTCACCCCGGTGATGAGGGCTATGCCGCGATGGCGGCGGCGATACCGCTTGGATTGTTCGACTGACGCGGCCCCTCGCCTCATCCTGTCGGGACGTTGCAAGGGTCCTTCGTCGTCAGCGCCTTGTACAGGACACAGGAGAGCCGCAGACCAGACTGCTGAAGTCGCGTCGCGACGATCGGGTATTTGCGCGTCGTGTAATCATAATCGAGCGTGGTCCGGTGCTCGATGTCGCACGACGGATTACCTTGGCCTCCACAGATCGGCAGGGTGACATAGCCCTGATCCTGGTAGATCGAGACGCGCGCCCACTCGCGGCTCTCAACCGCCCAGTCGCGCGGGGCGCCGTCGACCCTCACCCCCGTCCCGATCTGCGCACTGACATCGTCGGCGAACAGCGCGAAGTTATGCATCCAACCTTTCGCGATCGCGCGGTCGTTGATGATATTCCGGTCCCACACCGAATGAATCTGCCAATAATGGTGTGGATTGCCCTTATCGTATTCAACCGGGTTTAAGATCCAGACATCGGGGATAGTGAAATCGCCCGGCTGGTTCGGAAGGTACACGTAGTTGTAGCCGATCGGATCAGAACCGTGCAGCGGCTGGTGCAGGTCGCCGACGAGATGGACCACATATTTGAGCGCCTCACGCCGCTCGTCAGCCGAAAGGCTGTTCAGTCGCGCGATCTTTGCGGCGTAGAAGGTGACCGCATCGCGCCGCCCGCCGGGCAGGTCATCGGCGATGGTGCGGCGGGCTATGTCGTCTCGCACGCCACCAACAACAGCTTCAGGCTGACCAACCGGCTGCTCAAGGCCAAGCTTCCTGTCTCCTGGATCACCGCGCCGGTCACCCTCGACGGTGAAACGCTGGCGCCGGGCGCGCTATGGATCCCCGCCTCCGCGCGCGCCGCGAGGATGGTGGGGAGCGCCGCGAGCGAGCTCGGCATCACCGTGCACCGCGTCGCCGCGAAGCCGACGGCACCGACGGTGCGGCTTCGCCCGGTACGGATCGGACTGGTGGATATATACGGAGGCTCGATGGCCTCGGGCTGGACGCGGTGGATCTTCGAGCAGTTCGAGTTCCCCTACAAGCTGGTCTACCCGCAGGAACTCGACCGCGGCGGACTTCGCGGCAAGTACGATGTCCTGCTGTTCCAGACCGACGTCTTCGGCCGCGAGGGCAGACGCCCCCGGCCGCAGCCGGAGGCGAAGGATATACCGGCAGCGTACCGCACCATGCTCGGGCGCCTAGGCGACGAGAAGACGCTGCCGCAGGTGGCCCGCTTCGCCGACCAGGGCGGTACGGTGATCGCGGTCGGCAACGCCACCACGATCGGCCCGAAGCTGGGGCTGGCCGTCACGAACGCCCTGTCCACGCCGAAAAATGGCAAGCAGGTTCCGCTGCCCAGCAGCAAGTTCTACGTGCCCGGCTCGATCCTCTCAGCAAGCTTCGACCCGAACCATCCCCTCGCTTATGGGATGCCGGCGACGGGGGACGTCTTCTACTATAACAATCCGAGCTACAGGCTTGCCGTAGGCGACGCCAGCCTGCGCAGCGTGGGCTGGTTCACGTCCGACGATCCGCTGCGATCGGGTTGGGCGTGGGGACAGAAGCTGCTGAAGGGGACATCCGCGATCGTCGACGCCAAGCACGGCAGAGGGCACGTCTATCTCCTCGCCCCCGAGGTGACTCAGCGAGCCCAATCCTATTCGACCTTCAAGCTGCTGTTCAACAGCGTGCTTTATGGGCCCGCTAGCACGTCGGCGCGGTAGCACTCGCGAGCTCGGGTACGATCGCTCATAGAAAGACTGCGTTCCGCGTGCTGTACGCCGCTGCTAGGAGGTAGCCCATGCCGCGACAGATGCACCTCGGTGCCTTCTTGCGCCCGATATCGATCCATACCGGAGCGTGGCGCTATCCCGGCGCCTGGCCGGACGCGAACTTCAACCTGGCGCCTCTCAAGCGCCTGATCCGCACGCTCGAGGCGGCCAAGTTCGACGCCTTCTTCATGGCCGATCACCTCGCGGTCTTGAACATGCCAACCGACGCGCTCAAGCGGAGCCATACCGTCACGTCGTTCGAGCCGTTCACCCTGTTGTCCGCGCTGTCGCAGGTGACCGAGCGCATCGGCCTGGTCGCCACGGCCTCGACGACCTACGACGGGCCGTTCCACGTCGCCCGGCGCTTCGCCTCGCTCGACCACCTGAGTGAGGGCCGCGCCGGGTGGAACGTTGTGACCACGGGCAATCCGGAGACGTCGCATAATTTCGGCAACGAGGAGCATCTCGCCCACGCGGACCGCTACGTCCGCGCCCGCGAGTTCTACGACGTCGTGACCGGCCTGTGGGACAGCTGGGCTGACGACGCCTTCGTGCGTGACGTCAACAGCGGCATCTTCTTCGATCCGGCCAAACTTCACGTCCTCAACCATCGGGGGCCTGCCTTCTCCGTCCGCGGGCCGCTGAACATTGCCCGGCCGGTGCAGGGCTGGCCGGTGATCGTCCAGGCCGGCGCGTCCGAGGCGGGACGCCAGCTCGCCGCGGAGACGGCCGAGGTCATCTTCGGCGCCTCGAGCACGCTCGCCGACGGGCGCGCCTTCTACGCGGACGTGAAAGCGCGCATGGCGGCGGTTGGACGCGATCCCGACGACCTCAAGATCCTGCCCGCCGCCTTCGTCGTCGTCGGCGACACGGCGGCCGAGGCGAAGCTCAAGCGTGACCGGCTGGATAGCCTCGTCCACTACGACAGCGGCATACGGTCGCTCTCGATCGCGCTGGACTATGACGTATCGGCCTTCGACCCCGATGGCCCGCTACCCGATATCCCCGAGAGCAACGCGAGCAAGTCGGCGCGCGATCGGATGGTCGCCTATGCGCGCGCGACAGGCGCCACGATACGGCAACTCGCCGCCAAGGTGGGGAGCTACGCTGGGCTCGCCTTCGTCGGCACGGCGGAGACGATCGCGAACCAGATGGAGGCGTGGCTGGAGGAGCGCGGCTCGGACGGCTTCAACGTCATGTTCCCGTTCGTGCCTGGAGGCCTCGATGATTTCACGTCCAAGGTCGTACCCGAGCTGCAGCGCCGCGGCCTGTTTCGCTCCGACTATGTCGGCTCGACGCTGCGCGATCACCTCGGCCTGTCGCGGCCGGCCAACCGCTTCTTTGAGTGACCGCGCCCACGCCGGCAGACCCGTCTCCAATCGGATTGTCTTGTTTTGGGCGGCTCGCGATCACGAGCCAAGCGGGAGATTCCATGACCCTCGACGACTCTGATCAGACAGCGGCGGTGCTCGGCATGACCGTCACGAGGTCGGGCCCCGTTCTCGGAGCCGAGCTGGCCGGTCTGCGTGTCGATGACCTGCGGTCGTCCGACATCGCGGCGGTGCTCCGTTCCCTGCTGACGCGGCACAAGGTGCTGTTCATCCGCGACCTCGACCTGTCGCACGAGCAGCATCTCGCGCTGGCACGTGTCTGGGGTGAGCTGGAGGGGCATCCGGTGATCGGCCACGTTCCGGGCTATCCAGAGATCCTCGACATCCGCGGGTCCGACGGTCGAGTCGAAGACAACGTCGGCGACCGGCGTTTCCGCACACTCGATAAGTGGCACGCGGACGTCACCTTCCGCGAAGCGCCGTCGATGGGCGCCGTCCTCCGCGCGCGCACCTTGCCGAGCATCGGCGGCGACACGCTCTGGGCCGACGCCGCAGCGGCGTATGACGGCCTGTCAAACGAGGTGAAGTCGCGCATCGAGGGGTTGACCGCGACGCACGACCTTCTGTTCGACTTCGGCGACCGTATCGCGCCGGAGAAGCGCACCGCGATGGCGGCCGAGTTCCCGCCGCAACACCATCCGATCGTCCGCACGCATCCTGAGTCGGGCGAGCGCGTGTTGTTCGTCAACGCCAGCTTCACCAGCCGGATCGACGACATGGACGAGGCCGAGGGCGCCGCGCTGCTCGCGCACCTGCTCGATCGCTTCAAGGTGCCGGAGTATCAGGTGCGCTTCCGCTGGACGCCGAACGCGATCGCGATCTGGGACAATCGCGCGACCCAGCACTATCCGGTGGCCGACTATTGGCCGGAACGCCGCCGCATGGAGCGGGTCACGATCCGGGGAACGAGGCCATAGCGATCGGGCAGGTTCCGCCGCGGATCTGCTGCGCTGGCCGATATGCGGATGCGCCGGCCGAGCAGCGGCGTCCGGTGATCGATCGAGCTACGACTCGATCACCTGGCCGGCGCCGCGGCGCTCAGGCGACCTTGAGGTCGGGCAGCCGCGCCGGGCTTAGCTGACGGCTGGTGCGCCCGTCGACCGAGACCGGCGGCTCGCCGTGGATGGTGACGCGGCGGACGATCCGCCGCTGGTCGCCATAATCGTCGATCGCGTAATGTTGCGTCGCCTGATTGTCCCACATCGCGATATCGCCCTCGCGCCACGCCCAGCGGCAGGTGTTCTCGAGCCGCGTGACATGCGCCTGGAACGTGTCGAACAGCCGCCGCGACTCGCTGCTGCCGAGCCCGACGAAGCGCTTGAAGAAGGCGCCGAGCACCAGCGCGCGCTCGCCCGTGAGCGGGTGCACCCGGACGAGCGGGTGCTCGGCCTCGTAGACCGTCGAGACGAACTCCGCCTGATAGGCGTCAGTGTCGGCGTCCTGCTCGGTCTGGTTGGCGGCATAATCATAGTCGTTGCTGTGCACCGCCCATAACGTGTCGGCGAGCGCGCGCAGCGGCGCCGGCATCCGGGCATAGGCCTCAACGGTGTTGGCCCAGACGGTGTCTCCCCCGACCGGCGGGATCGTCACCGCGCGCAGGATCGACGCGGCGGGATAGCTGGTGACGAAGGTCAGATCCGTATGCCAGACGTTCGACTTGCCGCCGTGCTTGGAGTCGAGCTCGAGCAGGAAGTCACCGACCTGCGCCGGCGCGGTCGGGTGAGTCGTCGGCGCACCGAACCTCCGGCCGAGCGCCTGATGCGCGGTATCGTCGAGGTGCTGCTGGTCGCGGAAGAACAGGACCTTGTGTCGCGAGAGCGCGCGGCGGAGCTGATCGACGGTGACCTGGTCGAGCGCCGCGGAAAGGCTGACGCCCTCCACGACCGCGCCGATTCGTCCCGCCACCGGGCGGAGTCGGAGCGGGATCGTCGGGTCGGTCGCGTTGGGTAGGTTGATGCCTTCGGTCATCGTCATCTCTCCTAGGCTACCATGATGGTGGAATGGGGTTGGGCGGTCTGTCGCGCGCTCAGCAGCCAATCGCGGACGATCTCGACCGCGCTGTCGGCGCCGCGGTCAGGGTGCTCCACGACGTGATAGCCGCGGTCGCTGCGCAGCGGCGCGTCGGTCAGCCGCACCAGCCCGCCCGCGGCGATCAGGTCGTCGATCAGCGGCGCCCAGCCGATGCAGACGCCGCGGCCGAGCAGCGCGGCCTGGAGCACCAGCTGGAAGTTGTCGAAGGCGAGGCCGTCGTCACGGCGGTCTTCCGCCAGGTGGTGCGCCGCGTGCCAGTCCGACCAGGTGAACCAGCGTCCCTTCGCGCCGCCGCGGAGGTGAAGATGCCGCAGTCGCGCGACCTCGCGCGGCGGCAGCGCGCCGGCCGCCCCCGCATAGGCCGGGGAACAGACCGGATAGACTTCCTCGGGGAAGAGCGGGGTCGCGGCATAGCCGCTCCAGTCGCCGCGGCCGAACATGACCGCGATGTCGAAGTCGTCGCTCGCCGCGGCGACGTCGGCCTGGGTCGTCGCGATCCGCACCTCGATACCCGGCAGCAGCCGCTCCAGCTCGGACAGCCGCGGCATCAGCCACCACGCGGCGAAACCGAAGTCGGTCAGGATCTGCAGCACCTTCCGCCCCGCGTGCCGGCGCGTCCGCTCGACCCCCAGCGCGATCGCGCGCAGCCCTTGCTCGACGTCGGCGAGCAGGGTGGTTCCCGCGGCGGTGAGCTGCACGCCGCGCGCGCCGCGCTCGAACAGCGCGACCCCCAGATCTTCTTCCAGCTCGGCGATCTGCTGGCTGACCCGGGCCTGCGACATGGCCAGCTCGCTCGCCGCCGCGGTGAAACGACCGTGGCGCGCCGCGGCCTCGAACACGGCCATGTTCCGCAGCGGAAGGCGGTGAAAGCGCGGTGCGATAAGCTCCACTTATACCCTCCTTAAGAAACGCTTGGGTGCTCGCCTCGGTCGGATCAGTCTACCCAATCCCTACCAAGCTGGTAGAGAATATGGAAGCACCCCGCTGAAGCGCAGCTTTCAGCCCAGCGACCAGGCTCTGCGGCGCAGCGGCGCGATCGCGCCGGCAACATGGGGGACGTCAGATGCTGCTCTCGCTTCTCGGCACCACCGCGCTCGGCGCGGCCTTGGCGGCGACGGCCGCACCCGCTGGCCCTGCCGTGGGCGCGGAGGAGGACCGCGCGGCCGTGACGTCGTCGGCGGAGACGGGCGGCGAGGTCGTCGTCACCGCCACCAAGCGCGCCGCGCGCGCGCAGGACGTGCCGCTGTCGCTCACCGTCGTCGATGCCGACACGATCGCCGAGCAGCACCTCAAGGACGGCATCGCGCTGGCGCGCCAGACGCCCAACCTGGTCGCCGAGTCGGCGATGGGCGCGGCGATGCCGCGTTTCCGCCTGCGCGGCATCGGCACCAACGACTTCACCCCGACCACCGCGTCGCCGGTCGGCGTCTACGAGGACGAGGTCTATATCAGCGCGGCCTCGGGTCTCAGCCGCCCGCTCTACGACCTCGACCATGTCGAGGTGCTCCGCGGCCCGCAGGGCACGCTCTGGGGCAAGAACACCACCTCGGGCGCGATCCATTATGTAACGACGAAGCCGGGCGGGACGTCGTCGGGCCAGGCGCAGCTCAGCTACGGCACCGACGACACGCGCGAGGCCGAAGCGGGCCTGGGAGGGCCGCTCGGCGAGCGCCTCAGCTACCGCGTCGCCGGAGTCTACAAGCATCGCGACGGGCAGTTCGTCAACGACGCGACCGGGCGAGAGGCCGGCGGCTACGAGATCTGGGACCTGCGCGCGCAGCTGCGCTGGGAGCTGGCGCCGGGTGCGACGCTGCTCGTGAAGGGGCACGGCGGCCGCACGCGACAGGATCAGCCGCTCCAGCACGTCGGGATCCTCGCCGGCGGCGCGGACAGCGACGGCTATGTCGAGCGCGCCGACCGGGACGCGCTCAGCAACAACGGCCGCGGCGACACCTCGGCGCATCGCGCGGGCTTCGACGCGCAGCTCGACGTCGATCTCGGCGGCGCCACGCTGACCAACATCGCCGCGTTCGAATGGGCCGACTCGCTGATCTACTCCGACGACGACGCCAACCCGATCTCGCGCTACCACGAGCGCTACGGCGGTGGGTCGCACACGTTCACCGACGAACTTCGCCTCGCCTCGCCCGATACCGACCAGCTCGGCTGGATCGTCGGCGGCTATTACCTGCACGATCGCACCAACAGCTTCGGCCAGCTCGGCCTCTACAGCCCGACCAACTTCGGCGTGAACGGCATCGGCTATGATCTCGACGTCACCACCGACAATCTCGCCGGCTTCGCCAGCCTGAGCTACCGCGTGACGCCGCGGCTCAAGCTCGTCGCGGGAGCGCGGTACACGTGGGAGCGCAAGGGGATCGAGGGGCGCGCCTTCGAATATGCGACCAACCCGAGCGACGTCTTTGACAGCCGCGACGAGACGATCGTCTACGTCGACACGCGCGCCGGCCGCTCCGTGGACGAGAGCGGCGCTCCGCTTGCCCCCGTCACACCGCATCGCGCGTGGCGCAAGCTGACCTGGGATGCGTCCGCCGACTACGCGCTGTCCGACGCCGCGCACCTGTTCGCGCGCGTCGCGCGCGGCTTCCGCTCGGGCAATTACAACACCTATATCGCCACGCCGGGCGACCTCTCGGTCTACGACCCGGAGACGCTCACCTCGTACGAGGCTGGTATAAAGACCAACCTGCTCGATCGGCGGCTGACGCTCAACCTGACCGGCTTCCACTATGATTTCGACGACATGCAGGTCACCGTGCTGCAGGACGCCGGCACGCGCACGCAGAACGCGGCCGCAGCGCGGGTCAACGGGCTCGAGCTCGAGGCGGTCGCGCGGCCGCTCGCCGGGCTCAGCCTCAACGCCGGCTGGGGCTATCAGGACTCGCGCTACAAGGATTTCACCGACGCTTCGGTGCCCTTCCCGATCAACCGCGGCGCCCCGCTCGACCTCTCGGGCCAGCCGCTCGAGCGCGCGCCGCGCCACACGGTCAACCTGGCCGCGAGCTACGAGACCCCGCTGGGCACGGGCACGCTGCGGCTCAACACCGACTGGCGCTATACCAGCCGCTACCGCTTCCACGTCTGGTCCGACGCCACCAACAACGATCCCGCGCCCTTCCTCGCCGACGCTTCGACCCGCCAGCTCGTCCGCGACACGTTCAGCCAGGATGACCTATGGCTCGGCAACGCCACGGTCGCCTATCGGCTGCCGAGCGGGGTCGAGGTGGCCGCCTGGGTCCGCAACCTGACCGACCGGGCGTATAACACCAACGCCTTCGGCATGTTCTTCAACCGCTCGATCAGCACCTACCCGGGCGAGCGGCGCACCGCGGGCGTCTCGCTGAGCTATCGCTTTTGACCGCCACGGCGCGCCCGGCGTCGTCGTGGCGGGTGCTGCTCGGCATCGGTGCCGCGACAGCCGCGGCGCATATCGGCAACAATTTCAGCACCTATCTCATCGGCGGCTTGATCGACCGCTACGGCTTCTCCCCTGCCGCCATGGGCGCCTGGAGCATGACCGAGACACTGTCCTACGCCGCGGCCATGTTCGTGATCGCGCCGCGGGCCACCACGATCCGACCGCGTGGGCTGGCGATCTGGGCGGGGCTGCTTGTCGTCCTCGCGCAATTCGCGGGTGCGCTCGGCGGCGTATATGAGCTGCTGCTCCTAAGCCGAATCGGCACCGGGATCGGCTTTGGCCTCGCCAATGCCGCGGTAAACCTAGCCGCGGGCACGACGCGCCATCCCGCGCGCGCGATCTCGATCGGAATCACATGCCAGACCTTGCTGTACGCGGGGGTCAACCTCGGGTTGCCGCTGGTCGGCAAGCAAGGCGGTGTCGCCGGCATGTTCCTCGCGTTGGCGGTGCTGTCCGCGGTCCTAACCGTCGCGGCATCGGCGCTGCCCGGTCGACCCGTTGCCGCGCGCGACGCCGCGCCGCTGCCCCATACGCCGCTGAGCGCGGCGGAGCGGCGCGTGCTCCTCGCGATGGCGCTGTTCACCTTCGGCAGCCTAGCGATCTGGCCCTTCATGGAGCGAGCCGCCCATGCCATCGGCATCTCCGCGGTGACGTTCGGGCGCTATCAAAGCGCCGCGACCCTCGCCAGCGCGCTCGGCAACGTCATTCTCGCGGCAATCGTTGGCCGGATCCGCGGCGACGTGGCGGTGGCGCTCGCACTGGCCGCCTGCGGTGCTGCATGCTGCGCGCTCACGCTCTCCAGCGCAGCCTGGGTCTTCGCCGTCGCCCTGGGGGCCTATAATGTCGCGTGGTTCGTCAGTTACCCGCTGTTGCTAGGGATCGCTTACCGCGTCGATCGGAGCGGGCGCCTGCCCGTGCTCTGCTCGGCGGTGTGGCTGACGATGACGTCGGTCGGGTCGCTGCTGACCGGGATCATCGCTCAGGTGCTGGGCAGCTACGCGCCGGTGGGACCGCTCGGCCTGGTCTTCTGCCTGCTCGCCGCGGCCTGCGCGGTGCCAATCGCCCATCGTGCGCCCGCGACCGAGCCGACGCTCAATGCCGCGCGCCCGAGAACAGGTTGATCACTATGGTGCCCGCCAGGATCAGGGCGATGCCGAGCAGCGCTGCCCCATCAAGCCGCTGGCGGTACACCAACAGGCCGACGAGCGAGATCACCACGATGCCGATGCCCGACCAGATCGCATAGGCAATGCCCATCGGAATGACGCGCAGCGCGACCGACAAACAGTAGAAGGCGGCGACGTAGCCTAGGATGACGATGATCGAGGGGATTGGCCGCGTGAAGCCGGCCGCCGCCTTCAGCGCCGAGGTCGCGACGATCTCGAATTCAATCGCCCCCGCGAGATAGAACCAGTGCAATTACACTCCCTTTCGAAGCCTTGACGAAAGTAGCTGAGTGCCATCTCATCGGGGCAACAGGACCTAGCCGCCCCTTACAACAACGCCGCTTCGTTGTTGCCGGGAACACGAGCTCGTTCGCGATCGTGTCAGCTTCTTAGCGTGCCAAGGTCTGACAGACGGTCGGCTAGCGCAGCAATGGCATCGTCATGGAAGACGTGTGTCAAAGCCCCGTTCATTTGCACCGGACGTTCCGGGGTCAGGACGGCCCCCTCGCGATAAGCAGAGTCTAGCGTCAGCCACATTCGCACGGCGCCGTCCAGACTCGTAACCTCGGCGAGATCGTCATTTCCTCTAGGCACATTCTCCAGCGCGGCGCTCATCCGCCAGTCAATCTCCGGTGTCGGGCCACCACCCCACGTGGCCCCAGCCATCTTCTACTCCGTGCCCGCGTCCGACTGGCACTTTGAGCGCTCCCGCTGACATGAAGTTCCGCGCGCGTACCCAAGCGTCGGGGCAGCGAGCAGGGAACACTTTACAACGCGGAGGCGATGACGGGAGCGACACCGCGCGCATATCAATCCTAAAAAGGATGCCGCTCGAAAGCGCTCCCTCAGCCCTTTGCCAAGGCAGGGTTGGTGGAAGACAGACCTCAACCGATCCACTCGGGTGCTCGGCTCACAGCAGAGGCAATCAACACCAGCTGTTCCGCCGTCATGCCGTCCTCTCCCCTTGCCGTGCTCGCTGAATCGTAATCCGACCCGCGGCGCGTCGTCGCGAGTCGAGCCCGTCGTCAGCGCCGCCGCGGCCGCGTGGAGGATGTGGTCCGGCCACCCTCCACGAACTCAGGCTCCGTGATCGCGCGCTCGATCTTTGGCCGCTCCTATCAATTTGCGCTGCGGCTCGGCTATTGACGTGCGGGACCAAGGAAGACGCACGAATGGACAGGCGTAGCTTATTGAGGGCGGCGGCAGCCGCGGCAGCAGCGACCTCGGGCGGAGCGCTTGCCACCATACCTGGTGGACGACAGCGTAACGTGCTGCTGCTGATCTCCGATGATCAGGGGCTGGATGCCGGCTGTTACGGCGTGCCGATCCGCACGCCTCGGATCGACCGGCTGGCGCGGCAGGGCACGCGCTTCACCAACGGCTTCGCCGCCGTATCCTCGTGCAGTCCCAGCCGCGCCGTCATCAACACGGGTCTCTACGCGCATCAGAACGGGATGTATGGACTCCAGCACGACGTCCATCACCAGTCGCTGCTGCCGGGGATTGAGACGCTGCCTGCATCGCTGCGTCGCGCCGGCTATGCGACGGCGTTGGTCGGCAAGAAGCATGTCGGTCCCGACAGCGCCTTCCCCTATGAGGCGGAGCTGGTGCCGGAACGATCAGGTATTCGCGATGTGCACGAGCTTGCGGTGGCGGCAGCGAGCTTCATCCGCTCGAGCGACGACCGTCCGTTCTTCGTCACCATCGGCTATAGCGACCCGCACCGCGCACCGGTGGATTACGGCAACGATCGGCCTTGGCCGGACGTGAAGCCCGTCGTCTACGATCCCCGCACCGTGCCGCTGCCGTCGCACCTGCCCGATTTGCCGGCGGTGCGGCAGGATCTGGCGCAATATTATGAATCTATCAGTCGGCTCGACAGCGGCATCGGCCTGCTGCTCGACATGCTCGATCAGAGCGGAAGGGCGAACGACACGCTCGTCCTCTTCCTGAGCGACAATGGCCGGCCGTTTCCGGGAGCCAAGACGAATCTTTACGACCCGGGCCTTCACCTGCCCCTCATCATCCGTGCGCCTGGAACCTTAGCGGCGGTCAACGATGCCTTGGTGAGCTGGATCGACATCGTCCCGACCGTGCTGGAATGGGCCGGGGTCGCACCGCCCGCTGCCTATCCGCTGCCCGGCACCTCGCTGCTGCCGCTTCTCGGCCAAAGCAGCGGAAGCGGACGCGAGGCGGTGTTCGCGAGCCACGAATTCCATGAGATCAACCAATATTATCCGATGCGTGCCATCCGTACGCGCTCGCACAGCTATATCCTCAACCTCGCGCACCCCCTGCCGTATCCCATCGCGGGCGACGTGGCCGGATCATCCAGCTGGACGGCAATCAGCGCCGATCCTGCCATCCCGCTTGGGCACCGCACACAGGCAGCCTATCGTCAGCGCCCAGCCGAGGAACTGTACGACCTTGCCCGCGATCCCGACGAACTGGTCAACGTCGCCGGCGATCCAAGCCTCCAGTCGATCAAGCAGGATCTGGCGGGCAAGCTGCACGCCATGCGACGTTCGACGAAAGATCCGTGGCTGGCTGAACTCAACGACCCCTACGGCCATGTCGGGCATGACTAACCGATGCCGTTGATCGTAGATTGCCGTGGCGGTCAGGATGCTTCTCCGACCGCTGGGCTCTCGACCCAGAAGCGGTCACTCAGGACCACCTGGCGCCCTCCCACCTTCGGACGCTTGTTCATCTCGGTGTTTAAGCCTTCCCGAGCGGCTCGCGTAGGTGCCAGATGGCTTGAGTGGAAGCCTAGCGGTCACTTTAGCTCGGTTTGAACGCCCCAGAGGATCCTCCTCGCAGCTGAGGACCGCCGGCAATGCGCTGGAGCGTCTCCAGGGCGACTTGGTGCGGCGGACGTGCACCTCCTCTATGGTCGCTGTCGTGCCGGTAGCGGCTCAGTAAGATAATCGAATTACGACCGGTTGAGTGTCCCTCCGCGCCGTTCTTCGATGGTCAGTGCTTCTGCTGCTAATGGCAGCGAGCGTCTTGGCCGTTGTCCGCGCAGTTGCATGGGTACGGGAGCGTGACCCGTACGTTCCCGCCTGGCTTCGAATGATAGACACGCCCCTCGGCCAGGTAGCAGTCGACGAACAAGGTTCTCGTTCCGGGCGAACCGTCCTGATCGTACCCGGAACAGCAGGCTGGAGCGGCTTCTGGAGGAACGTGACCGCGCATCTGGTCGCACGCGGCTACCACGTGGTGGCGGTGGATTTGCCGCCGTTTGGCTACTCGGAGCACGATGCTCGCGCCCGATACGACCGAAGATCACAGGCTGCACGCCTGCGCGCGGTTCTGGCGGCGACATCTCCGATGCCAGCTATCGTGGTGGCGCACAGCTTCGGAGCCGGGCCCGCGACCGAACTCGCGCTCGTTGATCCAAAGAGGGTCGCCCGTCTGGTACTGATCGACGGGGCACTCGGCGAACTTGATCCCGCCGGGCCAGGCGGCAACGCATTGCTTCGGCTGCCCTTCATCGCGCAGCCACTTGTCGCGGCAACGCTCACCAATCCGCATGCGATCGGCGCGCTGTCCCGATCGATGCTCGCGCGCAAGGAGGCGGCCGCGGAATGGCGGGAGACCCTGCGCGCTCCTATGCGCCGCCCCGGCACCACTGCGGCGTACGCAGCCTGGTTGCCGTCTTTGCTGGCAGCCGATGATGGGGCACCGAGCCGCCGTACTGAAGCGCTGCTCGGCTTGAAGCCCGCCGTACGGCTAATTTGGGGAGAAGCCGACACCGTCACCCCGATCTCGCAGGGGCTCGCGCTGGCGAGGCTGTTGCGCGCGCCGATCACCCGATTGCCCGGCGTCGGGCATGTGCCTCATATCGAAGATCCGACCCACTTCCTACCGGCGCTGGACGCCGCGCTTGAGGAGCCTACCCAGTGACGCGCAAGCACTTGTTGGTTGGGGCCTCGCTGCTGGCGCTCGCCGCCGCTGGAGCAACCGCCTATGTCGCGCCGCTCGCAGCTGACCCGAAAGGTCCGAAAGACTGCGCCTCGGTACTGCCTGAGCTGCCGAACGCGCACTCGCGGGCGGCTGACGCACGCGAACCGAACTGGGCTCAGCGCGGAGGGAACGTCAACGATGCGAGCTGCCTCAGCCGCACATCCGTGGCGGGCGTTGTGCGGGTACGCACCGACGCAGATGTCGAAACCGCGCTACGATACGCCAGCGCACATGGGCTAACCGTGTCGGCCGCGGGCGTGAAGCACTCGATGGGCGGCCAGGCGTTCAAGCGTGGTGGCGTCGTTCTCGACATGCGAGGCATGGATGCGATCCGGCTCGATCCGGAGGCCCGCACTGTCGAGGTGGGCGCGGGCGCTACGTGGCACCAGATCCAAATGGCCCTTCACCCTCGCTTCGCGGTCAAAGCCATGCAGTCGACCGACATCTTTTCGGTAGGCGGGTCGATCAGCGTCAACGCACATGGGATGGATCACCAGGCAGGCGCGGTCATGGGTTCTCTCAGGAGCCTCCGGCTCATGCTCGCGGACGGCAAGGTCGTGACCGCCTCGCGGACCGAGAATGCTGACCTCTTCCGTCACGTCGTCGGCGGCTATGGTCTGTTCGGCGTGATCCTCTCGGCAACGCTCGATGTGGTGCCTAACGACGTCTATCGCTCCGGGCGCGAGATCATCGACTACCGAGCCTTCCCGGCGACCTTCGAGCGGATCGCAGCCGACCCGAGCATCGGCCTCAGCTACGTTCATCTCTCCACCTCGCCTGACAGCCTGCTGCGGGAGGCGCTCGTCTACACGTACTCGAAGCATGTAGAGGACCAGAGCCTTGATCGCGCGGCACTCGGCGAGGTCGCCTCGACCAAGATCCGCCGCCTCACCGTCAACCTCGCCAAGCGCAATGACACGTTCAAGCGGGTGAAATGGTGGAGTGAGAAGCACCTGGAGCATCGCTTCGAGAGCTGCACGATCACCCGTAGCCAGGCCCAGGGATCCGGCGAGGCCTGCCTGGTCGCGCGCAACGATCCGATGCACGACTCCGTCGCCTACCTGTTCAACGATCTGCCGGCGGAAACCGACATCCTTCACGAATATTTCGTGCCCCGCGCGCGTATCATCCCCTTCATCGACGGCATGCGCGAGATCTTCCAGCGCGAAAGTGCCAATCTCGTCAACGCGTCGATACGGGCGGTGGGCCGCGAGGACAACGCGCTCAGCTATGCGCCCGCGCCTGCCTTCTCGGTCGTACTCTACCTCAACCAGCCGACGACACCCAAGGGCACCGACGCGATGCGGCAGCTGACGAGCGACCTGATCGATCTTACGGCCCGGCAGGGCGGACGCTTCTTCCTGCCCTACCAGCTCCACTACAGTCCCGAGCAGCTCGCGCGCTCATATCCGGAGATTGGCGGCTTCTTCGCAGCCAAGCGCCAGTGGGATCCGCAGGAGCTGTTCAGCAACACCTGGTATGCCCGCTATGCTCCGGCCTTTGAGAAGCAGCCCCCCGCGATCCGGCCCTCGAACACCGCCACAGCTCCGTTAGCGTAGAGGCGGCGGACAAAACCAGGATAGCGGGAGCGCGCCAGCGTTGCGCCGCGGCGCACCTCCACGACCTGACCACCAGCGGCCACGATGGCGCGCATCGCCCTGTTGGCATCACCGACGACCGCGACCTGCCGGCCCGCCGGACCTATGAACGGCATCGCGATCATGACAAAGCTCCAGAGCAGCAGGACCAACGCCACGTGAACGGCGGTCCTAGTAATCGTAGACATGCTCGATAGCCGCTCCGTGCGCTCGCGCGGCGGATACCATTGGCAGGAGCTCAGGCACCTTCACCGACACGCCATAGCGTGACCAGCCTGGCCGCTCCGCCAGCCTCATCGTCATGAGGGTGGTGCCCTGCCACCGCGCGCCATCCGGCGCCAGCAGGGTCACGAACACGTCGTCATTCCCTGCGATCTCGACCAGCTGCAGGTGCGCGGACGCCATCTTGGCGATGAGATCGGTGAACTGCGCGTAACGCGGAGTGTCGACCACGGTCAGTCCGTCCGAAGCGAAGCGCACGACGCGCAAACGCGGATCGATGGCGACGATCTCGTCCGGCGTCGAACGGGCCACGAAGCGCATGCGAACCTGGTCGGGCTGCATCGCCGCCGCGTCGGCAGCGCCGATCAGCTTCGCATAGATTGCCTTTACGCCATAATCGGCAGTCGTCGCGAAGCGGCGCTCGAGGTGACGGATGCCGCGATCCCTCGTTCGCCACTCACCACGTAACGCCTCGTTGAACGGGAAGCGGTACCAAGGGGTCTCATGCATGAAGGTGGCGTAGCGCTGCTGCACGGTGGCAGCGTAGCGGTCGTCGGCGCTTCGCCAACCACCTATCCACTCCGACAGCCGGCCCATCGTCCGCTCATAGGTCGCTTTGATCACCATCTCGGCGGTGAAGCTCACACCGATGGTGTAGATCATGACCTTCGCGTCCGATGCCCCGGGTCGGGCCCCGCTTACTCGGCTGATGGCGCAGAAGCTGCGCCAGAAGCCCGTGATGTCGTCACCGTACGGGTAAGCGCTCGGCGGTCGTCCGGCGGCAAGATGACGGCCGAGGCTCTCGGCGGAGTAGACGATGTGCCACTCGGGATAGGTCAACCAGGTCCTCGCCTCAGGCCGACCTTCACCGATCGGCAGTAGTCGACGGTAAGCCGCGTCCGGTGAATACCCGTCGACAGGCGCACGACAACCGAGCTCGATCCCGGCCACAGGAACGAGCACCGCGGCAGCGAGCAGCGCCCCAACCGCGATGAGGAGCCGCCAGCGCCGCTTCACGCCTCGTCGCCAGCCAGCCCAGGCGATCGCGCAAGCCGATAGCCCACCCAGATCGCGGCCCCGCCGATGAGGAGATGAGGCAGGTTGGCGAAGACATGCGCGTAGAGCGATTGGCGGATCGGTCCATAGAGGAAGATGCCACCGTCCAGATAGCCGCTCCCCAGGAACAATCCCATGACGCCATCGGCGAAGTAGAGCGGGCCGAACAGCCGGAAGTAGCTCCGTGCAGCGCCGTACGACCACCATGCGGCAACGCCGGCCCAAAGTCCGGAGAAAAAGTGCAGGCTGTCATCGTACAGGTCGAGCTTGAACAATCCAAACAGGTTGCCGTCAGCGTCATGGAAGCTCGGCACGTAGCCGATCGCGACGACGAGCATGAAGCCGACGCAGTAAGCGAACCCCCACCATCTGACCCGGTTCATAAACATCCCTCTTGCCTTCGCCCGCTTGTCACGGTTCCGGTTAGGAAAGGATGAGCATGCACGAACGCCGCCGGGTCAAGTGCCGCCTTCAAACGCCTTCGGTTACTCCCTTGTTGAGCGGGCGCGATGATGGGTGACCGCGCCACGATCGCGAAGGCGCCTCTGCTCACACGTGGCGAGGACCCAGAACCAGTCATCCAGATGTCCTTACCTGCTTCTCAACTCCGGCCGCTCGTTCATCTCGCCGCTCGAGCCTTCCCAGCGCTATGTAGCGGTCTCGCTGGCCGGATTTGGCAAAGAGGGACGTCAGCTCTCGGTGGTGCTTCGCTGAGGTATCTGTCAGTCTCGTCGTCAACGCCTATCGGAGACTCGACATGCGCCTCGTGCCTGCGTCCACCGTCGGCCTCGTCCTGGTACTGTCGTCACCGTCTCTCGCCCAAACTCAGCCCTTGAAGGGTGCGGAAGCTGCGCTGGCCGCTCTCGACATGCAGCAGAAGGAGATGGTTGCCCGCGCCGACGTCGGCGCGCTGGACGCCTTGTCCGCGCCTGGACTGACGATCAACGCTCCCACCGGTCGCGTCCTCACCCGCGCGCAGTTCCTTGCGATGATGCGCGACGGTCGCATCGGCGCAGAGGATTTCGACCGCACGATCGAGAGCGTGAGTGTCGACGGCGACGTCGGCGTTGTGATGGGACGGGAGGTCTTCACGCCCACGCCGAGAAGCGAGCTCGGCCGCACCTACGGCGCCGTCCCGCTCGATCGCCGCTACACCAACGTGTACCACCGGGAGGGCGGCAGATGGCGCTGGTTCGCGCGGCACGCGAACGTCGTGGCGAAGAGTGCAGCGGAAGCCCGCTAGTGGGCGTTGCG
This sequence comes from Sphingomonas sp. BK580, assembly GCF_014194975.1. GTDB lineage: Bacteria > Pseudomonadota > Alphaproteobacteria > Sphingomonadales > Sphingomonadaceae > Sphingomonas. Next base: position 23,841 of record NZ_JACIAY010000001.1, read on the forward strand.
CCTCCTGCCCTCTCGCGCGGAGGACCCAATTGCGGTCATTCCCGGCTTGATTGGCTCGTTCCCAAACCGGACGTCCGTTCATCATCGAACTGGGGAGCTTCCGACCTAATCAGAGCTGCGCCCTAGTGGCCACCCTCGATCCGACCAAACGGCTCAGGTTCCGACGCCAAACTCTCGCACGCCGAGCTCCATGCGCGTCCGTCTCTAAGAAGTTCGCGGCGGAGATAGGCAAGCGTCGATCGTTGGATAACGAAGACCCGCTTCGGGTTCTCGTCCGTAGTCTCCGACACGTCATAGCCCGAGATGCCGCCGAGCATGTGCTCCGCGCCGAACAGTGTTAGCAGCGCCTTCCTCCCGGGGCTGAGTCGATATGGATCGGCGAACCAGTCCGGCCCGCGTGTGGTCAGCGGCGAGCGGTCCGCGTCGCCGGCTACCACCAGCGTCGGCGTCGTCATATGCTCAAAGCCGGAGTTGAGATAAGGCGTAATCTCACGGCCCACATCGCTCAGGTCGCAGCCACCGCGGCCGCCCGACGCGAGCAGTATCCCGGCGTGGACGCGTTCGTCGGACATGTCTTCGCCGTCGCCATCAGCCGCGAGCATCCGCGCGCCCAGCAGCATGCTTGTCGTCTGGCCGCCGAACGAGTGCCCGGCTGCAGCTATGAGAGCATGGTTCACGCGGCCTTCTACGCCCGGCAGCGACTGCGTGATCGTAGGCAGCTGGTCGAGGATACGCTTCATGTCCTCGACACGGGTGCGCCAGATCAGCGGGCGGCGCGGATCGTCCTGGGCGAGGCCGAGGCGCCTGGCGTCGAGATGCGTCGGCTGGATAACGACGAAGCCGTGCGCCGCCCAGTAATCTGCGAGCGGCGCATAGCCGTCCATGGACGAGCCATAACCGTGGGAAAACAGGAGGATTGGCAGGTTGTCGCCCGTCGCCGGGGCGGAGACCCGCATCCGCAGGTCCTCTCCGCGGCCGGGCACCGGCAGCACGATCCCGCGCACCGAGAGCACGGGCGTGGGTGGGTCCATGTTCGCATCGCGCCAGCTCGTGTGGTCCGTCACGCGGATCTTCCTTCTTCGCGCTCGCCGGCGACATCGATCACGATCTTACCGAACGGGCCGGCGTCGAGCCGCTCGAGTGCGGCCGGTAGATCGGCAAGTGCAAACCGGCTGTCGATTACCGGGGTTATGCCGGTGCGCGCGACGGCCCGGACCATGTCTTCCAGCGCGCGGCGGTGACCTGTACCGATCCCCTGGATCGTCACGCCCTTCATCATCAGCGGCATGGCGGGAGAGGAGTTCTCGAAGCCGTCGAGCGCTCCGATCTGAGAGATGCGTCCGCCCACCGCCGCAGCCAGGACCGACCGGGCGAGATAGGCGCCACCTACGGTCTCCAGGATCTGATCCGCACCACGGTCGCCGGTCAGCGCATAGAGCGCCTCGAGCTCGTCGGACCGGTGCCGGTCGATCGCATGGTCGGCCCCGAGCGCCAGGACACGCTCGATCTTCTCCGGGCTGCAGGTGATGAGCACGGTCGCGCCGTGCAGCTTCGCGAATTGAAGCCCAAACAGCGCCACGCCGCCGGTCCCCCGGATCAGCACCGTGTCACCTGCGCGTACCCCGCCGCGCTCGACCAGCGCGAACCAGGCGGTGAGCGCGGCGCAGGGAAGCGTGCTCGCCTGCGCGTCGCTCAACGTCACCGGTGCCGCCACGAGCCAATCCTCCGGCAGGACGACATACTCAGCCAGCACGCCCGCGAAGAAGCCGCCGAGGGTGCGATAAGCCGGCGTGCGGGCGTTACCGGGGCGCACGCCGTCGACCCACTCGGGAGTGAAGCAGGAGATCACACGATCGCCGACGAGGAAGCGCTTGGCGCCGCCGCCTCTTGCCACGACCTGTCCGGAAAGATCGGAGCCCGGCGTGAACGGGAAGTCGAGCGCTAGGCCGCGCCCAGTGTCGACGACCATCTTATCGCGGTGGTTGAGCGAAACGGCACCGACCTTGATCAGCACCTCGTGCTGCCCGGGCGTCAGGATTGACCGCTCGCGCAAGACAAGGTGATCGCGGCCGAGCCGGTCCATCTCCCATCGCCGCATCATGTCCGTCATCTTCAACCCTCGCCCTGTCCTGGGTTGATATCGGGCATCCTCACGTTGAGTGTAATGCACCGGTCTTGGTACAGGCTGTTGAACAGGGTTCACCAATATGCGTGGCGCAGAGTTCGCTGAGCTGATGGCCTTCATGGCGATCGCGGAGGAACGAAGCTTTCGTGGCGCCGCACGGCGCCTCGGTATGTCGCCCTCCGCTCTCAGCCACAGCATGCGGTCGCTTGAGCAGCGCCTCGGCGCCCGTCTCCTGCACCGTACGACCCGAAGCGTGGCGCCTACTGAGGCGGGGCAAGCCCTGCTGGAGCGGCTCGGACCACCGATCGCGGAGGTAGGCGACGCAGTACGCGACGTCGGCGCCTTCCAGCAGCAACCACGTGGGCTGCTGCGGATAAACATGCCGCGCACTGCCGCACAGCTGACCGTGATGCCGAGACTGACCGCGTTCCGCGCCGCCTATCCTGACATACGTCTTGACCTCGTGATCGATGACAGCATCACCGATGTGATCGCCAAGGGGTTCGATCTCGGGATCCGATCGGGCGCGATCGTTCAGCAGGACATGATCGCGGTGCCCCTCACCGCCGATCTACGCATGGCAGTGGTGGCGGCACCAAGCTACTTCGCGGAAAGGCAGCTGCCGCGGACGCCTGCCGATCTCAGCGGCCACGACTGCCTGACGTATCGCTGGTACGAGAGCGGCGCCCTGCATCCCTGGCGCTTCGATGGTCCTGACGGGCCGTTGGACGTGATCGTCGACAGCGTGATGACGGCCAATGACACCAACCTTTTGCTTGACGGCGCCTTGCAGGGCTGCGGCGTCGCGCTGCTGCTCGAAAGCCTCGTCCAGGAGCATATCGCCGCGGGGGCGCTCCAGCGTGTGCTGGCGGACTGGTGCAAGCCGATTTCGGGGTTTCATCTCTACTATCCGAGCAGGCGCCACATGCCTGCGGCGATGCGGGCCTTCATCGACTGGATGAGGTTCCCCAGCCAATTCATCGCTCATTCCTAACGCAGGGCCCTCACCCCTGCCTAAGGACGATCTCTGCCGCGACAAGGTCGGGAATTCAGCAGAGAAAGGAAATAGCGGGATAGGACGGCGATCGAGTTGGCGTGGTTTGGCATGAAAGCGAACGTTTGGACCCGCTGCGACAGCAGCGGGCTCGGTCACACGATGAACGGCCTGCTACGCCTCATTGCAGCCGCTGCTTAAGCCGCTATCCTCGCGCCGGAGGGTAGTCGTATGGCCATGTTCGGCATCGCACTTTTCTTTGGTCTGCTACTCTGCGGTTTAGCGTTCCGTGCGAATTCGCGCTTCCGCCGTGAGGATCGGCTCCCCATGCAATGGTGGCTAACTGGACACGTGACGTGGTCTGCTCCTCGGGTGCTGGCTCTCGCATTCATTCCGGCGTTGGCGATCGGCGTTCTGGCGATCGATGCTGCGCTGGCGATGAACCTGCAGCCCCGGCCGGGCCAGGAGGGTATGGTGCTGCCGGGGCTCATCGGCACCGGCCTTCTTTTCCTCTTGGTTCAGCGCCTTCACTTATGGCTCATCGAGAAGACGCTGCGTCGTGGTGACAGCTAACCCGTCTCGCGGCGGGTCGTCACCACTCCCGATCGGACCGACCTTGAGCGTCTGACATTAGGCGCTGCCGGCCACCCTTCCCTCCCGTGCCGAGGACCCAATAGCGATCATTCAGAGCACCCTGCCGCTCCCCAACTCTGGCGGCCCGTTCATCTCCCTGTCGATGCCTCGGGCGATCGGCGGAGGCTGTTCCAGAAGGCTTTGTCGGCGAAGCCAATCGACAAGCACGCCCTTCCGTCTCGGCAACTCGACCAGGCAAGGCGTGGCGGACCGCAATCTGACCTTGGACGCCGTTACCTGATGTAGTGGAATGGGCTGAATAGCTCGGTGAGCGAGGCACAGCCCCAATACACCAAGTACTTACAACAAGTTCAATAGCTAACATGCGAGGCGACGGAGCCACTCAGCAGACCAGCCTCTCATCCAGACGCACGAACGGCCGCTCCATCGCTGGAGCGGCCGTTCCATTGCCAGCCGCTGACGGTCGATAGGTTAGAAGCTTCGACCCGCTACGAGGCCGGTCGAGTTCTGACGATCCGCCTTCAGCGGCATGTGGCAATGAGACATTCGACCACCTCCTTTCCGTTGTTGAACAGGAGCCCGGATATGGGTGACGATCGGGAAACTTGAAGGATTGTAGGTGGTTAGAACGCAGATGCAGGTTCCTTTCGACAACAGCTACGCCCGCTTGCCCGAACGATTCTTCGCTCCCGTCCGCCCGCTACAAAGCCCTGCACCGACGCTGATCGAGGTGAACGACCATCTCGCGGCCGAGCTCGGAATCGATGCGTCGTGGCTGAAGAGCTCGGATGGCTTGCATATGCTCTCCGGCCGCGCGATCGCCGACGGGTCCGAGCCGCTCGCTCAAGCCTATGCCGGGCACCAGTTCGGCAACTTCGTGCCCCAACTCGGCGACGGCCGCGCCATCCTGCTGGGCGAGGTCGTGGATCGGCATGGGGGCCGGCGAGACATCCAGCTCAAGGGTGGAGGCCGCACCCCGTTCTCTCGTGGCGGGGACGGACGGGCGGCGCTTGGCCCTGTGCTCCGCGAATATCTCGTCAGCGAGGCCATGGCGGCATTGGGAATACCAACCACCCGTGCGCTTGCCGCGATCACCACAGGCGAGCCGGTCGTGCGCGACGAAGTCCTGCCCGGAGCCATTTTGACCCGTGTGGCGTCGAGCCATGTCCGCGTGGGCACCTTTCAGTATTTCGCGGCGCGAGGTGACGACGAAGCATTACGGCTGCTCGCGGACCATGTGATCAGCCGTCACTACCACGAAGCCGCCGGGGCGGAGCAGCCATACAGGGCGCTTCTTGACGCGATAATCGCTGCTCAATCGCAACTCGTCGCCCGCTGGCTGCTCGTCGGTTTCATTCACGGCGTGATGAACACGGACAACATGTCGATAGCCGGTGAGACGATCGATTACGGCCCCTGCGCTTTCATGGACGCCTATGATCCCGCGACGGTATTCAGCTCGATTGATCGGATGGGTCGCTACGCTTATGGCAACCAGCCGCGGATCGCGCATTGGAACCTCACCCGGCTGTCAGAAGCACTGCTTCCGCTCCTCGACGAGAACGAGGACGCGGCCGTCGAACAGGCGCAGGACGCGCTCGCCGCGTTTGGACCGTTGTTCGAGCAGGCCTATTTCGCCGAGCTGCGCCGCAAGGTCGGCTTGGCGTCGAACGAAGATGCGGACGTTGAACTCATCAACACTCTCCTGACCAGGATGACCGAAAACCAGGTGGACTTCGCTCTGTTCTTCCGCGCTCTTGGGCAAGCCGCGCTTGGTGAGGAGGAGCCGGCACGCGCGCTCTTCATCGATCCTACCGCCTTCGACGCCTGGGCGGCGGAATGGCGCCTGCGCTTGGCCCGTGAGCAACAGGATGCGGCGAGCCGCCGGTCAGCCATGGACCGGATGAATCCTGCCTTCATCCCGCGCAATCATCAGGTCGAGGCAATGATCGCCGCAGCGGTCAACCGGAAAGATTTTGGACCCTTCCGGCGTATGCTGGATGTGCTCTCCCGGCCCTACGAGGATCAGCCCGACGCGCGGGCGCTCGCCGCCCCGCCGCTACCGCACGAGCGGGTGGCAGCGACCTTCTGCGGCACCTAGCCGAGAGGAGTTGACAATGAACCACGTCGCACTGCTGGGCGACTCCATTTTCGACAACCGCGCCTATGTCGCCTCCGCACCCGACGTCAGTACGCAGTTGCGGGCGGAATTGGGGACAGCTTGGAAGGTAAGCCTCGTCGCGGTAGACGGCCGTGTGACGCAAGACGTGCGGGATCGTCAGCTCAACCGCCTGCCGGACGGGATCAGCCACATCGTCATCTCGGTCGGCGGCAATGACGCGCTCGGCCAGGCCTCGATACTGGGCGAGGGCGCCCGTTCAGTCGCGGAGGCGATCGACCGCCTTGCCGAAGCGCAGGCGCGGTTTGCACGATCCTACGAAAGCATGGCGAACGCCGTTGTGGCGCTTGGCCTTCCGGTCGCCGTCTGCACCATCTACGACGCGAATTATCCGGAACCGCAACGCCGCTTGGTCGTGTCGGCGCTGTCTTTTTTCAACGATGTCATCATGCGCACGGCCTTTTCGCGCAGGCTGCCCGTCGTCGACCTGCGCCTGATCTGCAGCGCGCCGGCGGACTACGCCAACCCGATCGAACCGTCTGCGCAAGGTGGTGAGAAGATCGCACGGGTAATTGCCGCACTCGTTCGCTCCGTTTCGGCGGAGCGCTCGTCCATCTGGACCTGACGCTTGGGGTTAGCGAAGATCCGCCCTCAACCGCGCCGTGCGAATGATCAGGCTGAAATGATCGAACGTAGCCGGTAAAGCGCTGGTATTGAGCGCCTCGCCCGCCGGCATGTCGAACCGGCTCTCTCGGAGCAGCGACTGCAACATCAGGCTGCCGAGCAGAAGGACCAAGTTGCGCGCCGGGCACTCGCCCGGTCCGCCACTGAAGGGGATCAAGCCCCAGCGCTCCCCCTCCCCCGTCAGCCACACCTTTGGCGCGAAACGATGCGCGAAGGGCAGGCGCTCGTCGTCGCGGTGAAGGAAGGGCAGATGGATCAGCACGCCCGTGCCCGCTGGCATGATCGCGTCGCCCCAGCGCGTGTCGCGGTCCGTCTGCCGGAGCACCGCCGGGGTCGTCGGCCACAGGCGCACGGTATCGAGCAGGCAAGCGCGCAGAAACGGCAATTCTGGTGCTGCATCATCACGCGCCTGGCTGGCCGACGCAGGGTCAGATGCGAGCACGGCCAAAGCGCGGAAGGTCGCGATGCCTGCCGCATCGAAGGCGAACAGCCATTGCGCGACTTGGTCCTCGGGGCGCGCGCGCCGGTCTCCGGTGGCTTTGGCAAGCGCGCCAAGGGTGTTAGGCTCGGCGGAATGAAGTGCCGCGGCGATGCTCGACAGCGTGCGGTCTCGCAGCACCCGGTCCTTGGGCGCTAGAAAGGCCCCATTAGCGCGGCTGCGCACGCGGATCAGCAAGGCTGTAAGCCGCGTATCGCCTCCGGCGTGATCGCCGAATGTGCAGCGCCGCACGATGCGAAACCAAGCATCCTTGAACGCACCCCAGCTCAGGCCCTCGCCCGCTTGAGCAAGCAGCATCGGAGCCTCCTCCTCTATCACCTGCCGGAACCGCGGGAGCAGGATGTGCAACGGGCAGCCGCTCTGCAGGACATCGTCGCTGAAGGCACGCCGTGCCGCTCGCTCCGGCCCGCGCGAGATCAACGAACCAGCCGGCTCGAAATGGCTCAGCGTCGCATGCTTTTCGCTCGTGTCGCTCTGGAAGGGTTCGGGCGTCTCCGCCAGCACGCGCCGCGCGTCGGCGGACGACAGCACCACCGCATGTTCTCGAAATGGGATTCGCAATAGCACCGGGCCGTCGCCATGCCGCCGCCTGAGACGCTGAAGCAGTTGCGCGCCCGCCCGCTCGGCTCCCGTGGCCTGAAGGAGCCAGACGACCAGCGGCCGCCTGACGATGATCCCCTTGGCAAAAAGGGGTCCGCCTGCCGCAAGCAGCAGCGCTACAGTTTCCCCCACCGACAGGCGTGGCAGGGTCGATCGATCTGGGCGCGAGCTTTTCGTCATTCCGCCTGAACTCGCGAACGATGACTTCGTTGTGTCGTGGTCGAATGTTGTTCGCGAACGGCTAATTAATGACACTGGTTAGGAACGCCCATGTTTCCAAAACCGAAGATCTTGACCGATCAGCTCATGGTAATCGTCGGCGTTATCGACAGCGTTTGCCGAGTCATAGCTCGCTTGTTTGCAGGGAGCCTTGGCGAACAGCGCCAAGCGAACATGGTTCACCCGAACATACGCCACCTCGAAACGGCAGGGCAGCCAATACCGCACTGCATAACTGCTGCGCGGGCGTAGCAGGGCATGCGCCTCCCCCTTGCTGCTGGACTCCTGGCAACCGCGACGCTCGCTGGGTGCGCGACCTCGACCCATCTCAGCCGGAGCGAACTGTCGCGCGTTGCTGGGCGCACCTATGTGATCGTCGGCGCGTCGAGCGGTTTTGGACGCGGAGCGGCGCTCCGGCTCGGCGAGCTGCGGGCCAACGTGGTGCTCGCAGCGCGGCGTACGGACGCGCTCGAGGAGGTTGCGGTCAAGATCCGCGCGACTGGGGGACAGGCGCTGGTTATGACAACCGACATCGCCGAGCCGGACCAGGTTAAGGCGCTCGCAGACGCCGCAACACGCCAGTTCGGCCGCATTGATGTTTGGATGAACATCGCTGGGGTGGGTGCTGCCGGCAAGTTCTGGGACGTGCCCGTCGCCGATTATTCGCGCATCGTCGACGTTAACTTGAAGGGGGTGATCTACGGCAGCCATGTGGCGCTGCGCCGCTTCCTAGCGCAGGGCAGCGGCACGCTGGTCAATATGGGCTCGGTGGAAAGCGAAATTCCGCTCGCCTATCATGCAACCTATGCGGCGACGAAAGCGGGCGTGCTGAGCCTCGGACGCGCTCTAAACGAAGAGATACGCCATGCCGGTCAGGCGCGGACGATCAAGGTGGCGACGGTAATGCCGTGGGCGGTCGACACGCCCTTCTTTACGCACACTGCCAATTATAGCGGCCATGCCGACCGGATGGTGATGATGGACGGGCCGGAAAAGGTTGTGCAGGCGCTGGTGTGGGTGTCGCTCCATCCGCGCGAGGAGTTGCCCGTCGGGTGGAAGGCGCAAATGGCTTCCACCGGCCACCACCTCTTCCCCGATCTGACCGAGCGCATCTCAGCCAACATTCACCGGGCCGAGCTGGCCAAGGGCTCAGCCGTCGCTCCGACGGCGGGCTCGGTGCACCAGCCGATGGCGGAGGGCCGCGACGTCGAGGGCGGTGTCCGTGCGCGGATGAAGGCGGAGGACGCGCGGTTAAGGGACAAGCCGAAGCCATGATCCAGCCTCTGGAGGCGAGTGCCTGACGGACGCAGCTTGCCTTCGACGTGAGAGCGATACGTGCTGAGGAGAAGGTGGCGCCCCGCCGCTTGAGGGGGTTGAGGGCAAGCGGGGCGCCGAGGAGCCTGATGTGCTTGGGACACGTCAGTGCCTGTCAGAACTTCACCAGACCGCCCGCGTTCCGTCTCTCGATCTAGGTGAGAAAAGTTGTTCGTCTTCGTTCGACGCGGCCAAAACCAAGCGAAAAATTGCTTCTTGGGCCTGTGAGGGATCAACGGTTCGGGCTTGGCAACTAGATGTCGCGCAGCAGCCTGTGACCAGCCGCTACGGCCGCTCTCTATGTCGTCGGGCCCGTATCATGGATACCACGAAGCCGGCCAGCGCGCCGCCCATCACGAAGACCAGCACGTTCTCCGGTGCCGCCGCGGGCGCCACGCCTAGCTTCAAGATATAGAGCAGTAATCCAACGATGGCACCAGCCACCGCGCTGACCAGCGGGGCGGACCTGTCGCGGGGACCGGGGCGGGAGGGTTCGCTTGTCGGTTGAGCCATGATCTAATCTCCATATCTGCACCGCTTCTCGCCGGCGTCGTCGCTGCCACTCGCGTCACCGATGCTCGCGCGTGTCTCCCCGCAGTTCGTCCGCGGTGAGTTCATCCTGCGCCTTGCCGCAGATGTCACGGTCGGCGTCATCTTCGCCCGGGTCATCTGCGCCGGCGCGCTGGGGATCGTTCTCCACCTCGAGCGCACGTTCGAAATCTCCGGCGGGCTCGTCGTCGTCATCGAACATTGAATATCTCCATTCGTGCGCTCCGTTCGGAAAAGGAGCGATGGCGCCGTCGGTCAGGCGTGGATTGCCGCAGGCGCCTGTGTTGTCGCCGCCGGGGTGAGTTGTGCCATGTCGCCCGCCTCGGGAGGCGGCACGTCGGGCGCGCTGGCGTCGCGACGGTGCCACCAGCGCCAAGCCAGCACACCGCTGCCGACAAGCGCCGCGGCCGTCAGCGCCGGGCGCTTGGTCGCCTTCACGTAGAGGCTCGATCCACGGAGCAGGTGCGGCTCGTGTGTGCCACGCTCGTGGCCACCATAGCCGGGGCTGAACAAGGCGCGGCGATGATCGTCGTCGGATACGCGAGTTCGCGATTGTTGCGACGTGAACATCAGCGTCTCCATCACCTTGTCCGTGAGACGCGGGGCGATGGCGCCGACCATGGCGGCGAGCTTCGCCTGGCTGCCGACGAACATGTCGCGCTTGCGATGCGCAGCGCACCACAGGATCGCCTCGGCGACCGCTTCGGGCGAATAGATCATCCCGCGATGCACCGGTTGCATCGGCATGAAATTCCCCGCGTGCTCGTTGTACGGCGTGTCGATCCGGCCGGGGTGGATCAGTGACACCGAGATCGGCCAGCCCTCGTGCTCAATCTCCTGCCGCAGCGCCCCGGTAAGCCCGTGGACGGCAAATTTCGCGGAAGCATAGCTGCTCTGTACCGCCGGCGCCTTGTCGCCGAACAAGCTGCCGATGTTGACGATCGCGCCGGGCTTGTTGGCGGCACGATAATAGCGCAGCGCGGCGAGCGAGCCGTGGACGGTGCCCCAATAGACCGTGTCGAACATGCGGTGCCACTCGGCCAGCGGCACGTCCCAGAGCCGGCCGAAGATCGAGATGCCGGCATTGTTGACCCAGGTGTCGAAGCCGCCGAAGACGCGTTCGGCGGCCGCACCGACGCGCGCCACGTCCCCTTCCTGCCCTACGTCGCAGACCACGTAAGCGGCACGACCACCGGCGGCCTCGATCTCCTCGACCAGGCCGCGCAGCGCCTCCTCGTTCCGGGCCACCGCGACCACCGCTGCGCCGGCCTTGGCGGCCATGCGAGCGGTCGTCAGCCCGATCCCACTACTCGCTCCGGTGATGACGATGACCTGCTCGGCCAAGGCTTTGAGAGCCGCCACATCAATCTCCTGATGTCGTTTAACATCATGTATTTGGATGATTATCTATTGCTCATGCGCCAACGAGGGGAGCGGCGCAGGAGTTCAGAACGACATGAAAATACTCTCGGACCGTGCTGCCGCTGGCCCGAACCCCTCTCCCGCACGACATGATGTCACATCGCAGCCCTGGTTTTTTCGCTCGTGACGCAGAGGTGGCTGCCCGCGCTGCCACTGCTCACCCACTTCGGTTGGTAAGGCACATGAAAGTCTCAGTTTCCCGCGCCGGCTAAGGAGGGCCCGCACCGCCGGGAGACGATCGTGAGCAGCACCGATAACGCCTTTACGCCGAGTGAGCGCCGGACCGAGCGGTCGATCGACGCCGCCGACATGCGCGCGCGCTCCGACGAGGCAATGCGGACAGTCGATCCGGCGCTGGAAGGTGTCGGCGAGCAGGATGTCAACATCCGCAACTACACGATCAACTTCGGCCCGCAGCATCCCGCGGCGCACGGCGTGCTGCGGCTCGTGCTCGAGCTCGACGGCGAGATGGTCGAGCGCGTCGACCCGCATGTCGGGCTGCTCCACCGCGGCACCGAGAAGTTCATCGAGACCAAGCCCTACCTCCAGACGATCCCCTATTTCGACCGGCTCGATTACTGCTCGCCGATGTGCATGGAGCATACGTACGTGCTCGCGATCGAGAAGCTGATGGATCTCGAGGTGCCGCGTCGCGGCCAATACCTCCGCGTACTGTTCGCCGAGCTGACGCGGATTATGAACCACCTGCTCAACCTCGGCAGCCACATCATGGACGTCGGCGCGATGACGCCGAACCTGTGGCTGTTCGAGCTGCGCGAGGACACGATGAACTTCTACGAGCGCGCCAGCGGCGCTCGCATGCACGCCAATTATTTTCGCCCCGGCGGAGTGCGCCAGGACGTGCCGCTCAAGCTGCTCACCGACATGGCCGACTGGCTCGACACGCGGCTGCCGCGACTGTTCGAGGATTCGATCAGTCTCGTCGTAGACAACCGCATCTTCAAGCAGCGCAACGTCGACATCGGCGTCGTCTCGCGCGACGACGCGATCGCCTGGGGCTTCTCCGGCCCATGCATCCGCGCCTCCGGCATCCCCTGGAACCTGCGCAAGGCGCAACCCTATGACGTCTACGCCGAGATGGACTTCGAGGTGCCGGTCGGCACGCGCGGCGACTGCTACGACCGCTTCATGGTGCGGGTAGAGGAGGTCCGACAGTCGGCGCGGATCATGCGCCAGTGCTTGCGCGACCTGCCTGACGGTCCGGTGGCGAGTCATGATCGCAAGGTGAAGCCGCCCGCCCGCGCCGAGATGAAGCGCTCGATGGAGGCTCTGATCCACCACTTCAAGCTCTACACCGAAGGCTTCCACGTGCCCGCCGGCGCGGTTTATGTCGCCACCGAGAGCTCCAAGGGCGAGTTCGGCGTCTATCTGGTCAGCGACGGCAGCAACAAGGCCTATCGCTGCAAGATCCGCCCGACCGGCTTCAGCCACCTTCAGGCGATGGACTTCATGTCGCGTGGCCACATGCTGCCCGACATCACCTCGATCTTAGGCTCGATCGACATCGTGTTCGGTGAGGTGGATTCGCTGAAAGATGACTGCGGCAGCATCGGGTGAGCCGGCCCAAGGACGCTTGTGGCGGTGCGCGCAATCCGGCGCCGAGGTTGTCCTGATCGACACTTCAAGACGTGGCGCACCTTCTCACGGCGGAGTAGAACATGAGTGATTGGAAAGTGCCGAGCCGACGAGCGATTCGCGTGATCGAGATCTTCGCCGCCTTCGTGGCGGCGATCTGGATCATTGTGTTCGTGGGTGAGAATAACAGCCATTCGAGGATCAAGGCGGGGCAGGATCGCAACGGAGGCGGCGTTCCGCGCCAGCCGTGATCGGTCACTCAGAGCCACCTGCTCGCCTTTCAGATCCGGGCATTAGTTCATCCTGGTATTCGGCCATCAATACGCAAACTTCAGATCGAGCGTAAGGAAAGTTGTATCGGAAAGAAGCACTATCGCAAACGATGGCGCAAACGGAACGAGAGCTTCTCGCCCTGGTATTGGCTGAGACTTTTGAAAGTAAGCCGTCATTGCGCTGCGCGATGTGACCAGCTTCTTCAGCCATAGTCAGAAAGGTTTACTTTCCTGTTCTTCGAAAAGGTCCACGGGCGAGGCTCATCGTCAAAAGGAGCGGACGTAGTGCCCGAGTGCAAAGCCCAGACTCTACCTTGTAGACGAGATCTACTGCATCGTAGGCGAGATCGGTAGACGTGCCCTGACCTCCTCAGGGGAGGCGGGCTGCTGCTCGCGACCTCCGTAAGCGCGATCAAGGTAGTGCCCCGCTAAAGTGTAGTGGGCGAGCACCGCTGCAGGGTTCTGTGACGCCTGCGCCATCTTAAGCTCAGTTTCGGCGCGCCTGTAGAAATACTCATTGTCATCCAACGGCATAGCGCCCCTCCTCTGGCGCGCTCCGTAGCCATTGGGTACGCCGTCGATCTCTTACCTGTGTTGAAATAGCTACCAAATTCGTCCAATCTATATTCATGCTTTATTATGCCAACCTGAGTGCTGAGGGGTGACGTTGATGTGCCGGCGCAGTCTCAACCCGAAGGGCGGCAAGCCTTGTGGCGGCGGGGCTCTCGGCCAGCGCTTCTCGCGAACGGCATGGATGGGATCTCATTTTTCGGAGTGGATCCATCAAGTACCGGTCAGAAGCGGTCGAAGACGCAAGGAGGCTTGATCCAAGAGCCGTAAAGCGGAGGTCAGCGCTGAAGCGACGGCTGCTTCTACAAAAGTCAACTTCAGCTAAACACCTGTTTTAGCGTGATTCATCGTCCGAAAGCGGGACAGCTGATCGACGAGGATCGTTTATGCCGGACCTAGCGAGAGGAACGATCATGCGTTGGACAACGATAGTAGCCGCCGCTGCGGCGGCAGGCCTGGCAATGAGCGCGTCAGCGCAGACAAGCGGGGGATCGAGCACCTCCGGCGGCTCCACGGGATCGACCACAGGCGGCAGTGCCGGCAGTTCGAGCACGGGTCAGAACGGCGCCGGCACCTCAGCCGGATCTTCGACGGGCAGTCAAGGTGGAACGGCGGCCTCGTCGGGCTCACGCCAATCCGGCCACAGCTCTGCTAGCTCGCGTGGCAAGCATCGCTCCGGTCATTCGAGGGCCGGCGGTCAGCAGGGTTCCTCGACCAGCTCGCCACAACCGCGCTGACCGGAGTTTGAGCGAGCACCGGAGCGCCCGCTGGGCGCTCCGGGGTTCGCCTCCCCGCACAAACGTGTTCTGCTACCCGGAATCGTCTAAGTATGAACACGGAGCCGGCGGCTTTCGACCTGGCGAACTGCGCCACTCACGCATCCCTCCCTTCACGCGCTCATCCGCGGAGTGAAACAGTGGCTCATGTCCGCATCTACCGTCACCAGGGACTTGGCAGTCCGGTGCTCCAGAAGGAGCGCTTCGGGTGGACGCTCGAATTTCTGTCAGATTCGCCGCAGCGGGCTGACGCCTTGACAGGCTGGGCCGGTGGTGCCGACACGCAGGCACAAGTCCGGCTCATCTTTCCTACCTCGGCCGAAGCGGTCGCTTATTGTTCGCGCGAGGGGCTCAGCTACACGCTGCAGGATGCGCCGCGACGTAGGTTGCTGCTGCAGAGCTATGCCGACAATTTCCGCTGACCACGCTCATCAGCGAAGCGTGTCGCATGATGCGCAGGACCACGCCATCGTTGTAGTTGGCCTGAATAGGAGATCCAGCATGACCGATCACAAGAAGAAGGGCGACTTCGCGAAGAACGGCAAGGACGACGAGGGCGGCAATAAGAAACAGGATAACAGCCGCAATGCGAAGGACCACAGCCGCACGGGTGGGCAGAACGCCGGTCACGGCGGTCACTCGTAGGGCGTCGCGCAGGTCGGCGCCGGTACGTCCGTCAGACGCTATCCAAGCGACCGCAGCGCGGCCGCGACATCTAGTCGTCCACGACCGACGACCGGATCAGACCGAGTAGGCCGACGCGCATCGGCATGGGACAGCAGCGCTCCCGCAGCGGTCGCGCCGTCGGGCGCGGGTGTACGACTGAGCAGTAGCGCGACCGCACCAGCGACATAAGCGACCGAGTAGGAGGTGCCGGAGGTCAGGTCGCAGGTACGCCGACCGCATCCGACGATCACGTGCTGGCCGGGTGCCATGACGTAGCGATCCGCGGTCGTTCCGGCGCGGTTTGACCAGGGCGCGAGCGTACCGCGGGGCGAACTCGCGCCCGCTACCAGCATCAGCGGGGCGAAGCGCGGTTCGGCGGCATAGCGCGCTGGCCAGACCGGTTCGTCAGCGCCGTTATTGCCCGCCGCGGCGACCACCACGATCCCGCGCGCTACGGCCCGTGCCAACGCTGCCTCCAGCGCGGGGATCGCTCGGCCTGAGGCGAGCGGGAGACCGACCACCTGGGCGTTCTGAGCGACCGCATAGTCAATCGCCCGGGCCAACACATCGGCATCGAAGGCGCAAGTCCGCAGGCAAGAACCGTCCCGGTCGGCGCGGATCGACAGCAGTGTCGCGCCATAGGCGATGCCGAACGTCCCGGCGCCATCCACCCGCGCCGCGAGCAGGGTCGCAACCTGCGCGCCGTGACGGCGATCGCCGGTGTCGTGGCGGCGGTTTGGCACGAGGTCGATCGACTGAGGGGAGAGATGACCGAACAGCGCCGTGGCCGCTGGATCGATGCCGGTGTCGATCATCGCGACAATGACGCCGCGTCCGGTCGCCCCTTTTCGATAGGCACTGCCGATGCCGGACGCTTGCACGCCCCAGCTAAGGCGTGACTCAGGGCTGCCCGGTCGCGGTCTCGGCTCGTGAGCCACCGAGGCGAGCGCGGGAGCGAGGCAAGGGGACAGCAATGCGGCAATCGACAGCAAGGCGCTTAGCACGCCCCGACGAAACGGACGAAACACAATTTAAATTCCTGGAAAGCCTTAGCGGCGCCACCCAGATTGGAGTTAGACCGCTGTTTGTAAAGCCTTTTACCGACTTTCCGCCACACCTACGCTCCGACCGAACCTTTCTCGCTCAGCCATCGTTGGAAGCGTTAATGTATGGGATCCGCCAAGCTCAGGGCGGCGTTGCGAGAGGACGATCCACATGGCCGAGAAGCAGCCGATGCAGGCGGACGGGAGCGGTACCGAGCCGCACCTGCCGGACGAGAACGGCGAAGTGGCGAGCCGTCGTCACAGCGCGGGTGAGAGCCAGGGCGGCGCCTACCCAAATCCGCATAGCGGTAAAGACGGAGGCCACTTCCACGGAGGCCAGACTGAGCGCGCCTACCACGGCACTGGTCGGCTTGGCGAGCAGAAGACGGGCGAGCAACCGAATGCCGGATCGTCCGAATAGCGGACCGGAGGAGCCGCTCCAATACATGGGTGCCGCGACTACCACATGCGCTATCGCGCAGCGAGCCGATAGCTGTCCGGCGCGGCTCGCCGCCTAGGTCGTACGCGGACCGGCTTCATCCGAGTTGGTGCTGAAAGGGCGTGAAGTCCCGCCCTGCCGTTTGCTTAGCGGCCGGCTTCTACAACGGCCTGCGGAACCGCCTCATCATCGCTCACCTCTGCGTGGAAAACGGGAAGAGGTAACCAGGATCGAACCCGCACAAACTTCTCAAGCGTGGTACGTCTAACAGGCGGCAATCGGTCCCGGAACGAGCGATAAGCGAGTTTTCTTTTAGAACCTTGAAGGTTCGGTTGACGTGCACCGAGGTTAGGCCCGTGGCATCACCAATCTCCTCTTGGGTGAGCGGCAGGCTAAACGTGTCATCCCGCACCATGCCTAGTTCTGACATGCGGACGTGCAGCTCGCACAGTAGGTGCGCGATCATCTCAAAGGCAGTTCTGCGCCCCGCGCTAGCCAGCCATTGCCGCATGATCGCATTATGCGCCATTGCTGACCGCCACAGCGCTTCCATTAAGCTTAGCGAGGTGGCTACGTTTTCCTCGAACTCCCTCGCGGTCGGCGTAGCCACTTCACAGTCTGACACTGCCATGATGTTGTGGTCGAGCACTACTTGACGCCCACCGATCTCGTTCACCGTATCGCCTGGTAGCAAGATTGCCGTGATGCGGCGTGATCCGGTCGGCAATATGATGTAGCGGGCTGCCATTCCACCCATGAGAATATAGACGTGGTCGCTCGAGCCAGATTGACGGGCGATGTCACGACGACGGGTGACCGTTTCACGTGCCCGACAAAGTCGCTCAAGCGCAGGAAGTTTGGCAATATGGAGCCGTTCGGCCGCTTCGATCCTGCGACACGTTGCATCGTCGATGCTACGCGGAACACCCACGCCTTTGTACACGTCCGAAGACGATATGGATCGGTTCGTAACCGACTCTGCTGCAGCATCACGCCTCATTCGCAGAGACTCCCGATTGAAATAGCGAACTACTCCCTATTCAGCCTACGCCTGATGCGCACTGCTATGGCTCAAGCTGCTAGGGTAATTTGCGGACCATATGTTCGTACTTGCGAGCCGGACCACTTATCGCAGCAAAGAAGGTTAGTCCGCTGCAGGTTGCCATCGGGCATGCCGTCCCCTGCCCCGTCATCATCGAGCGCCATCAGTTCGAGCGGGTCGCCGCGCTTCGGGCGACACGCAATCCGAGGCAAACGCCGCCGCATATAGCCGCCGGCACGACATTGCTGCGCGGTGTGGCGAAATGTGGTGAGCCCGGGTGCGGAAGCGGCATGACCGTGCGCTCGGGCAAGGGTGGGCGGTATCATTACTACGTCTGCAACGAGCGCGTAAACAATGGCCGCACCTGCCAGGGGCCCAGCATACCACGCGACCTGCTCGACAAGGCGGTGCTCGACGCCGTCGCTCGGCAGCTCCTCGCGCCCATGCGGCTTCAGGCGCTGCTGGCAGACGTCGTGAACCTGTCCGACCAGCAGCGCACACGGCGCGAGGAGGAGCTCGTGCACGCTCGTGCCGAGCAGTCAAGGCTTCGCACCGCCATTCAGCGGCTGCTGATTCTCGTCGAGGAAGGCGCGATCGGACCGCGCGACCCGGCCTTTGCCGAGCGGATGGCAACGAACCGAGCTGCGCTCACTGCGGCATCCGCTCGAATCGACACGCTCGAGGCGCAACTCGCCCGTGGTTCACGCCGCATCACGGAGGAGACCGTCGCTAAATTTGGAGAGCTGCTGCTGGCGAAGCTGCGCGACGACGATCCGGCCTTGCGCACCGCTTACCTGCGGATGCTGGTATCCGACGTGCGCGTCTCGCGCGAGATAATCGTCATCTCAGGACGGCGGGCCGCCCTGGAGAAAGGTGTTTCCAGCGGCATCCCGCGCCTAGAAGGGACAGTGCCCATCTTTGACCGGGAGTGGTGCCGCTTACAGGACTCGAACCTGTGACCCCATCATTACGAACGATCCCCCTAGCCCGGACTTCTGCGGGTTTCAGGGAAGATGGGCACTCGTGACACCCCGTGAAATACCGCGGATTTCCGTGATCAACTTCGGCTGACACCGGAGTCACACCGGACCTCCACGGGAGCGGCGAAAACCAGCGACGACGGCGCCTCAGGGCGCCTTTCACAGCACGACATGCGCACGGCGATCGAATGCGATTCAGCCGGCGCTTTCGTGCGTCCGTCGACTGCCCGCCCGGGACGCCTTCCATGTCGCACTCCAGCTCGATCGAGCCCGCCACCATCTCGGCGCGGCAGACCTACCAGATCACAAAAGGATTTACTGCCCGCCTGAGCGGTCGAAGCAAGCGCGGCCCGGATCACGGTGAAGGACGCCGGATCCCGCACAAGCACAGCTACGACGTCGCAGACTCTCGTGCTCGACCATGGACGAGGATCGGCGACGGGTCTGTCGGGCAAGGCTTAGCCCACCGAGAGGCGTTGCTGCAGGCCGCGGAGGAATGGTACCATCAGGGTTGGAAGGAGACGCCGGCGTCGGACGTGCGCGCCGCTCGCGCGAAGCATGATGAATTGCAGGCGGAGCATGCCGCTCTTGCCGCGGCGTCACCAGCCGAGATCCCACCAGGGCGACCAGCTGCCATCCGGATGGAGCTATCGCGGCTGCGGCAGGTGATCGAAGGTGCCGACCGCCGCCTTCGTCGTATCGACGTATCTGTCCTCAAGGCGCTCTTGCGGCACCTCGACTTCGCGACAGGCCGACTTTTTCCCGAGCACAAGACGATAGCCGAGGCCGCGGGATGCCACCCGAACAGCGTGAAGGGCGCGCTGAATCGCCTCAAGGCGCAAGGCTTCGTGTCCTGGGTGCGGCGCACGATCCGTACGGGGAACGAAGGCGAACGCGGACCCCAGCGCGAGCAGACCAGCAACGCCTACCATTTCGAGCATCGCGAGAAGATGCCGACCCGTCTCTGGCAGCGTTACGCGCTGATCCTGGCGGCGAAGCTGCGCCGCCTCGGCCGCGTACCCGCTGCGCTCACGAACGCGCCTATCGCCCTCCTGAGCGCAGCTGGACCGGTGATGGCGGGGGCTTCTGACCTGAGAAGCGCGATCCACAGCCTGGGTGCTTCGATCCGTAACGCAAGGACATAGAATGTCCTCTATCCACCTCAAGGGGTTGAAGGGATAAGGAATGGGACCGCCTAAGGGCGGTCCCATGCGCAGATTGAGCATCCCCCCACGCCGCAACGGCACGACTCACCCACTCGATCGCCAAGACCCGGCTGTCGAGCGTGGCGGCTTGCGCCGCCCCGATGCTGCCTGGGGGGGATGGAGCACGAACGGTGCCAACCGCCCCGACCGCGGAGCTCGAGGCGCGGTCAGCCCGTCAGGATCTCGGCCCAGGTCTCGAACAGTCGCCGGCGTGGCGCGAGCTGCTGGGCGCGGTTGTACGCGCTCTCGACCTTCGCCACGGATCCGTCCTCTCGCTTGAGGACGTGGCCTAGCGCGCGATCGATCACGCCCCGCTGGTCCGGCGCCTGCTCGTTCATGATCGTCGAGAAGGTAGCGCGCCAGCCGTGCGGGACATGGCGCCGCGCGAAGCCCGCGCGATCATAGAGCGCGCCGATCGCGCCCTCGCCGATCGGCGCCGCGCCGCCTCGGCCCGGGAAGATCAGCTCGCCGGAGTCGCGATCCGCATCCGCAGCATGCATATTTGCATCGCCAGGATGCATATTGGCAACGCGCAGCGCGCGTGCGGCGCGCAAGACGTCGACCGCGGCCGGCGCCAGCGGCACCAAATGATCGTTCGCCGCGTCGCGCTTCTTCGCCGCCGCGAGCTTCATCCGCGCGGCAGGCACGCGCCAGAGCGGCTCGGCGCCGTCCAGGTCCTCGATCTCCGGCCAGCGCGCGCCGCGCACCACCGCGAGGCGCACCGCGGTGAGCGCGAGGAAGCGCGAGGCGAGCTTCACCGCCGCGCCGGCGTCGACGAGCTCGGCCGCGGCGAGCAGCTCGCGCGCGTCGGCGATCGTCGTCACCGCCGGCTGGTGCCGCGGCGCCGGCGCCGGCGCCAGCGCGCGGCCGACAACGGCCGCCGGGTCGATCGAGCACCAGCCCTCGCTGATCGCGAGCGCGAACACGTCCGAGATCCGCTGCCGCACGCGCGAGGCGGTGACGATCGCGCCGCGCCGCTCGATCGCGCGGACGATGCGCAGCACCGCCGGCGAGTCGATCGCGTCCAGCTCGAGCGGGCCCAGCTCGGGGAACACGTCGGCCTCAAGGCTGGCGAGCACGTCGCGGGCGTGGACCGGCGTCCAGCCGGCGAGCTGCTGCGCGTGCCAGGCGCGCCCGGCACGTTCGAAGGTCATCGCCGTGGCGATCGTCCGCGGATCCAGGCCGCGGCCGAGCTGCTCGCGCGCGGCCTCGGCCCGGGCCCGTGCGGCGTCGAGCGACACCTCCGGCCACTGGCCAATCGTCAGGAGCTGCTCGTGGCCGGCGAAGCGGAAGCGCCAGCGAAACGACTTGCGGCCGGTCGGTGCCACGAACAGGTGCAGGCCCCGCTCGTCAGCGATCTTGTAGGCGGCCGCGCGCGGCCGCGCGGCTTTCACCGCGGCGTTCGTGAGCATATCAATTTCCGCTTGTTGGAGCTTCGAGCGCCGCGATTCGCGCACGCCCGTGTTCCACGTTCGAGGAACGCGGATGATCTACGTTGACGCCTTCAAATTAGTTGACGCGATCACCGACCGCGCGAAACGAAAAGCTATCAAAGGTCGGCTGGACTACTACTCAAAAGCGCACTGGGCTGGGAGTGATCTTCACCTAGCGCGTGAGACGATTAAACTGATCGTTAGGAGGGAGGAAGCACAAGGATACGGCCCCCTCTCTCCCGACGATGTTCTTATCGACGCTGGTCTTGGCGCTCGTGCCTTCCTTTTATACGCCGAAGCGACCAGCAAATTTGATCCGTCGAAAGCGCTTAATGACGAGCAGAAAAGACGGCACGAAGACTTGAGAAACATTCGAAGAAAGGCTGTCGCTCACCGTGAGCATTTCGAGCACCCGAGTGGATCGTGGCTCGAATCGCACACCGTCTTTGAGCTTGAGGGCTTCGAAGCAAACCTTCGCTGGTATTCTGACCGAGCAAATTATTTGGGAAGCGCGTTGTTGGACATGGTGACGCTTATCGACGTCATCGAACCATGGATCATGGCGAAGGCCTCGGAGAAGGAGGACGAAATCTATGCTGAGTTGGAGGACGCTTGGCAGCGCGGTCTTCTCGAGCGCGGCCCGGGCTTAATCGCTCGTGTCCAGCGCGAGGCCCCGCCGATGTCGAGCGAAAGGACTGCTCGGGAGCACCTCGTCATCGATGGTCTGGTCGACCGTTCAAGCTGATCGCGGTGGAGGTTGCCTCCGCCTCGGTGTGCGAGCCGATGGCGGATTTCTGCGGGTGTGCGGGGTATCCGCTGGGGCTCGATACCCCGACCGATACCCCGCGCTGATCAGCCGATGTTGCTGACGACCAGCTCGGTGACGCGCTTTGCCGTTCCGGTCGACCTGGTCGCAATTGACCAGGCAACATCGACGTCGACGGTGCGGAACCGGCTGAATACGGCGCGCGACCCTTCGGTCGCGTTAATCGACAGCACGAACTTGCCGCGGATCCCGGCGAGCTGCTCGGCGAGCTGCTCGAAGTCGCCGCGCGAGAACACCTCGGCGCCGTAATCGTCCTCGGAGCCCCAGTAGGGCGGGTCCAGGTAGAAGAGCGTCTCGGCCGAGTCGTACCGTCGGATCAGGTCAGCGTAGGGTAGCCGCTCGATCGTCACCGGCGCCAGGCGCGCGCCGAGCGCGCGGATCTCGGCGCGGAGCGCCGCATAGTCGAAGCGGGATGGTCGACCAGCCGAGACGCCGAACGTTCGTCCAATCACCTTTCCGCCGAACGTGAGCCGCTGCAGGTAGAGGAAGCGCGCTGCGCGCTCGATGTCGGTCAGCGTGTCGGGATCGACCCGGCGCTGGCGGTCGAACTCGTCGCGGCTGGCGAGCAGCAGCTCGACCTCGTCGACGAGCGGCTCGAAGTGGCGCCGGGCGACGCGGAAAAGGTTGGAGACGTCGCGCGAGATGTCGTTGATCACCTCGGCCGGCGCGACGCGGCCGCGGCGCAGGAAGATCCCGCCCATGCCGACGAAGGGCTCGACGTAGGTGCGGTGCGGCGTCGTATCGATGATGGCGCACAGGCGCTTGGCCAGGTTGCGCTTGCCGCCCAGGTACGGCGCAAGAGGCCGAGCGGCGGTGGTGGTTGGCATGTCGGGGCTTTCTCTGCGGGAGGAAGCGCTCGGCTACGCGCGCGGGATCGCGCCGATCGGCGACGATCGACGGGCCTGCACCAGTGCGGCGCAGGATCTCGGCAGCGGCTCTCGGCCGCGAGGATCTGGTGGAGGTGCTGCGCGGCCAACCGACCCGAACCGGGTGGTTAGCCGCGCAGACCCAGGGAACTACGCCCCGCGTATTCCCCCGAAGGGTCTTGTATTAGCGGGCCACCCGGCGAACCGGTGACCCTGGGATGCCGCGCGCGCGGGCCGGTCCTCGCGGCTAAGCTCCGACCGGCGCCGGGGAGTATGGCACCGAGGCGAACGGCGCGGAAGCCTATCCGCGCAGGCGGCGGACCAGCTCCTTCCACTCGCGCTCGCTGCGCGGGCCCCACTCGGGCCCGGTCGGCTGGTCGAAGGTGAGCCCAAGGCGCACACGCTTGCCGCGGCACCTGGTGCAGCGAAGCCGGTCCTGGACCAGGTGCAGCCGGCCGTCCCAGAGGTGAGCGAGGAAGTATCGAGAGAGCTTCGGCCCATCGATGACGGCGCGGTGGCCGCAGGCGCAGCGCACCGCGACGTTGCCGCGCGCGGCCAGCTCGGAGAGCGTCTCAGGTCGGAAATTGGCGCCCATCGCTCGACCAGCATGCCGGAACATGGCGGGAACGTAAGGGCTGGCGATGTTGGATTTTCGGTGCTCGATGGGGCGCCGTCATGCAGCACCGCCGACTCGAGACCCTGGACGATTACGACGAGCGCGGCTTCTCCGCGCATGTCACCTGCAGCTGCGGCCGCATCGAGCTCGTCCCGATCTGCACCCTGCGCGCCGCATGCGCGCGGATCGGCGCCGGCGAGACGATCGCGGCGATCGCGCCGCACCTCCGTTGCCAGAAGTGCGGCGCGAGGTCGCCGACGATCATCCCCTTCCGAGCGCCTTACTGACCCAGGATCAGCCGGGTCATCGCGCTCGCCTCGGCGAACGCCGCGGGCGCGGCCTCGTGGAGGTCATCGGAGAACCAGCCGCCCGACTGCGCGCCGACGCGGCCGCCGAACATCGCCTCCTCGTCGAGGAAGAGCGCGCCCTTCGACGCCGCGAGCGCGCGCAGCTGCGGCTTCCACGCGGCGCGGGTCGCGTCCGTACCGCCACCCGCGGTGGTGCCCGCGACCGCCGGCCAGATCACGATCACGTCGCCGCTGAGCTGCGCCTTGTCGATGATGGTCGACTCGTTCGCCAGGAACGTCGCCAGCGTCTGCCCCTGGTTGAGGTCGTTGGTACCGAGGTTGATGACCGTCAGGCTGGGCGCGTAGGTCGCGAGGGCGTTTGCCGGCGACCAGGCGTTGGCGGTGTCGGCCTGGAAGCCGCTCTGGACGCCGGCGACGCCGAAGTTGGCGATCTCGACGGCGGGGGTGGCGCTGTCCCAGGCGACCAGACCGACGAAGTTGAAGTTACCTCCGCCGGTGCGCGCGATCGAGATCGGCGAGTTGTCCTTCGTGGTGAAGGTCACGTCGGCCTTGCCGAGCGCTGCCGTGCCGTTGGAGGTGAGGTTGAAGGTCTCCGGCCCCTTCGTCACCGTGAAGGTCGCGGCACCCGGCGTCTGGACGAAGTAGAACGACGCGCGGTCGACCGCCTTCGCCGGCGTGAACGTGCCCGCCGTCGTGCCGCCGGAGTAATAGGCTGCGCCGCCGAGCGAGATGTTGCCACCGCCCCAGCCCGAAAAGCCGGACAGCTTCGGGTCGTACGAGACCGCCTCGGCCATCGTGCCCGCACCGCCGGCGCCGAAGATGGTGTCGGTGATGGTGGGCACGCCGGCGTTGGCGAGCAGCTCGCCCACGCGGCGCGGCTTGCTCTTCGGCGCGGCGCCCGCGAGCGGGAAGAAGCGGGTCTTGCTGTCGCCGACGAAGGCGATGCGGATGTTGCCCGAGACGCCGGCGCGTAGCGAGTTGAGCGCCTTGCGCCACTTCGGCAACGCCGCGCCGGCGTAGGGCGTCGGGACGCCCGAGGCATTCGACAGCGTGGCGACGAGCGAGCCGATCGGCGCCGACTTCGTCGAGCCGTTTTGGATGACGCGGACGCTCTCGTCCCCGTTCACCGTGGTGACGGTCTGCGCCGCGACCGGCGTAGCGGCGGCAACCAGGGCGAGCGCGAACGCGCTCACCCGCATAAGCAGGTTTCGCATGGTGGTTCCTTCATGTTGAAGCTGGATCGATGCAAGAGCTCTGCGGATGATCAGAGCCCCTTGGGCCACGCGTCGACGAGCAGCTGCCGCCGCGCGTCGCACTCGGCGAGCGACACGTCCCCTTCGCGCATCGCCCGGAGCATGTCGGCCGAGGACATGGAGCCGTCACTCTGGACGGACAGCTCGCTCGGTCGGCACGGCGTCAGAGCCGCCGCTGGTGGAGGGCGCAACCGCAAAGAGATCGGCCCGGTCCTCTGCGAAGCTACGCACCCCGTCAGGAGCAAGGCAGCGAGTACGGCCGGCATCAGTTTGAGCATATTTCCTCACGGTGTTGGTGGAGCGGACGATCACAGGTCGCTGAGCGGCGAGCCGGTCGGCGAAGTTGGCGTTGCCTTTCGCCTCGCGCTGCGCGTTCGCGGTCTCGAGCTCGGCGAGCTCGCGGCGCGCGCGCTCGGCCGCGGCGGTCGCCTGGCTGCGCTCGAGCGCCAGGTGGTGCCTCGCGTCGGCGAGCTGCGCGCGCATCACCAGGACGGCGATCGCCAGGCCGACGATCGGCAGCGCCGGCCAGAACCGGCGCAGCAGCGCGAATGCCGCGGCGGGGGTCACGCTGCGACCTCGCCATGAGTCTGGGCCTTCAGCTCGGCGAAGTCGCCGAGGTAGAGCGCGGCCTCAGCCGCGCGCCGACGGATCAGCCCGCTCGAGATCTGCCCGTTGCTCTTGTTGAAGAGCGCGAACGCGCGCGCCGCCGCGTCGATCTCGCCGGCGCGGTGGAGCCGGAGCACGGTGGAGCTGCGGAACGCGCCCTTGCCGATGTTGTAGGCCAGCACGACCATGGCGCCGAACTGCGCCGCGGTAATCGGCGCCCGGCCGATCGCCGCCAACACCGCCGGCGCGAAGTCGCGCGCGAGCAGCTGCTCGAACATGGCGTCGGCCTGGTCCTGGGTGATGCGGTCGCCCGCCTTCACTCGTCGACCGTCGGGATAGTAGGTCATCCCCCAGCCGATCGTCCATTTGCCGGCGGGACAGAGGTAGGCGACCAGGCGGCACCGCTCGAAGTGGTGCAGCAGCGCGATCGCCAAGGGTCCGACCTTCATCGCCGGCGCCGGCGAGCTGATCAGGCCGAGGCGGTGCGCCGCGGCCGGCTGCGGCACCGTGCGCGCGACGGCGACGGCGACGAACAACGCCAAGCTGATCCAGGCCTGCAGGTGCTGGGGCAGCAGCGCGCGCAACTCGGGCGGCATGCTCGACCAGGCGGCCTGCAGCGCCGTCGGGTCGATCGTGAGCAGCGAGGCATAGATGGCGGCGCCGATCGCGGCGATGCGGACGGACCAGGCGTGCGTCGAGGCGCGCGCCCGCTCGAGGATGAGCGTCATGGGAGGTTCCTTGCGGGAGGGGTCAGGGCCGCTCGGGCGTGCGGCGGATGAGGAGGTCGAGCTTCGCGTTGATCGCCGCGAGGTTGGCCTTCATGTCGCTCTGCTCGACGCTGCTCGTGTCAGCGCGCACCTCGAGCTTTTCGATGCGCCGCGTGTTGTCGTCGAGCTTGCCAAGCATCTTCCCACCGGCGACCAGCATGCCGACGATGGTGAGCATGATGGTGAGGACCGGGATGAGGTCCTTCCAGGGCGCGCGCGCGGCCGCGGGCGCCACGACGACGGCCGTGGCGGTGGGTGTATCAGTCATGGGGAGGTCTCCGCGCGGGTGGCGCTGGTGGGTGCCTCGAGGCGGGGACCTCGAGGCGAGCTTACTTCTGCGTGCCGTCCGGATAGGGTGCGGCCTCGACCCAGTTGCCCAGATCGCCGCTCGGCGCGGGGCGCTTCGCCGGGGTGCAGGCGCAAGCCAGCGCCGCCGCGGCCAGCGCGGCCGCGATCGTCATCGTCTTCATAGTCGGTCTCCTTGGGGTTAAGGCTTCCAGGTCCAGTCAATCGCGGCGTAGGCGGCTCGCTTGGCGGCGGCAGTGGTCGCCGCCTTGATCGCGCGAATGGCCTCCAGCTCGATCGCCTCCCATGCGGCGATCTGGTCTTCGACGGTGTCGAGGCGCGCCTCGATTTCGCCGATGATCACGTCGATCGTGACGCCGCGCAGCTTGGCCTGCGCCATCGAGAAGCGGAACTTGCGCTTCTGCTGCGCCGCGGAGAGCGTGGCGAAGCCGGGCAGGAATGAACTCAGCGTCGCCGTCAGCGCGTTCGTGACCGGCATGCCGAGCGCGCCAGAGAGCGAGCGGAAGTCGAGGACCTCCTGCTGCTTGCGGCTATACTTCTTCTGCTTGCCGAAGTTGGTCGAGTAGATAGCCCGAACATTGGCCTCGTTCGTCGCCTTCACGAGCGCCATCAGGCTCGCCTCGACGGTCGCAAGGTCCTCGACCCAGGCCGGGGCGATCCACCGCATCACCGCCTGGTCCGGCACGGCGTCGATCCGCCACGCCTTCTGCTTCGCCGCGTCCCACGGCCAGCCGTTGTCCTTCGGGTGGCTGCCCACACTTGGCGTCGGATAAGCCGCTGCCAGCACCGTCGTGCCGGCGACGTCGGTGATCGTCCAGTATTGCATCAGCTGCCATCCGCCAGGACGACACCGCTGGTGTCGCCGGTCTGAACGCCCTGGTACTTGCGCAGGAAGAGCCCGAGCTCATAGCGCGCCGACCCGACGTTGACCTGCTGAGCCGCGTTGATCGAGCCCGGCTCGTTTATCGGTTCCGACTGGTTGTTGTTGTTGATGCGCGCCTGCGTGCCCTGGACTGCCGGCAGGTAGGACCAGGCGTTGCTCGTGCCGGCGAGCCGATAGCCGACCATCGCCTCGAGATAGACGTTGCCCTGCCCCGCCGCGGAATACTCGATGCTCATGTTCGTCCGCAGCACCCCGTTGAGCACGGACACGGTCACCGTGTTGAGCGGGATGCTGGGGTAGGACGTGCTCGAGATGCTGTACCCGGCCGCACCCATCGACCCAATCTCCGGCTTCTGCGGAGGCGGAGGATCGCGCTGCAGGGAGATTGGCACCTTGATGGTGTAAGCCTGCCCTTTGTAGGTGCCGGTGACACGCACGTAGCCCGACGCGGTGACGCTGTTGAAGGTCACGAGCCCCGACGACGTCATCTGCCCGGTGCAGCCCGAGAACTCAGGCACCGTCCAGTCGACCGAGGTCGATACATTGTTAGGCCCCTCGGTGTAGGTGAAGACGATCACCTGCGCGAGCTGGCCCGACTTAAGCGTACCGTTCGCCTCGGCGAGGAAGGTCAGGCTGCTGACGGATGCGGTGAGCGCCAGCGCGGCCGGGCCCGGCACGGTGCTGTCGGCGCCCTTGGCACCGTCTCGCACCTTGGTGACCGTGGAGCCCGTGACGACACCGGCCACCAGATCGGTGGCTACGTTGACGGTGTAGAACCCTTTACCGCCTGCGGCCACGTCGGCGTCAATGACTGCCACGCTCCACTGACCGCTCGCCCGGATCGTCAGGTTGTCCGGTCCGGTGCTGGAGAACAGCCCGGGGTAGTTGTTGACGTGGTCGATCGCCCGGCCCCACCCGAGCTGAACCACCCCCTGCGAGTTGATGACACTGAAGTACGGGTCGACGGGTGAGTTGAAGCGCGTCGTCTGAAACGAGATGTCGTAGAAAGACGGGCTGCCATCCGAATTATACTTCTGCGTGGTGGCAGAGGCGGACAATTTGATGTCCGGGAGCGCGGGGGACACCGGCTTGAAGTCGATGTTGCTCAGGATGGCGCCCGGCGTGTTGAGGCTGCTGTCGAAGAAGAACGTGCGGTTGAGCCCCGCATCCACGACACGCGCAACGTCTCCGTTGCGGAGGTATGTCACGTACCGACCGTTGTAGACCACCTGCAACAGGGTGTTCGCGTCATAGCCGCCGGCAACCACGCCGATATACGTGCCGCTCTCGTAGATCTGGAGGTTGTTGCCGTCTCCGGTGACGAACCATGCGTAATCGAGGGACCCGTAGCTGGCGTCAGTCCGAGGATCGCTGTTGAGACCAAACATGATCCCGCCATCGCCGGGAGAGGCCTGTCCGCTTGCCGCAGCGCCCCCGGTGTACCCGACCGTAGAGTATGCGTCGCTGTCCCAGTCGATGATTGTGCCGGCCGTGGCCTTGCGGATGGTCCGCCCTGACACCGAGGCGTAGCCTCGCGTGTCCATGCCGAAGGGCGGGCCGAGGTAGCGAGACCACGTGTAGAGGCCGGGGATCTGCGGCTCGGTCGGCGAAGTGCCGCTCGCGGTCCCCACATAGGAGCGCGACCCCGCCTCACCCGTGGTAAAGTTGATCGTGCCGTCCGGGCTGTCGGCGTAAGCGAAGTACGGGTACCAGGTGTCGCCGTTCTTTCCGGCCTCGCCCGGCAAACCGTCGGTGCCCCTGCTCCCACCGATCGCGAACGTGATGCCGGTGATCTGCTCGCCGGCGTCGCGGAAGAGGGCGAAGGCGCCGTAGAGGGACTCGCCGACCGTGTTGACCGGGTGCGAGTAGATCTCGCCGAAGCCCTCCATGCTGTAGCGCACGATCTTGCCGTCGCTGACGATCAGGCCGCGCGCGCCGGCGGGCGCCGACCACCCTTGCGGCTGGCTTTCCCAGACCGGAGTGCCGTTTCGCCAAACCGAGAAGAGGTTGCGATCGCTGCTCAGGTGAAGGCCATAGTCGATCGACCCATAGCTGGTGTCGGCCGAGGGGTCGGTGGTGAGGCCGATGAAGGTGTCGATCAGCATCTTGCCCGAGACCGACGCCGATCCGGTCGAGAACTCGGCGGTGCGGGCCTTGCCCACCCAATCGTTGCCGGAGCCGGCGACCTTCGCGATCGAGCTCGGCGACGGGAAGGTGCAGTTGCCGACGTTGATCAGTGCAAAGGCGCTGGCACCATCTTGGCCACCAACGCCTTCGAAACCGCCGGTTGTCACAGGACCGAGGATCAGGCGATCGGAGACGGCGCCGCGCATGCGATAGCGCACCCCGACTTCGTACTGCGTCGAGGCGGTGACGCTGGCGATCTCCTTGCGGGTGACCGTCGCCGGCTCGAGGCTTGCCCCCGTCCAATTCACGTCCGGCGCCGCGCCGGCGATGTACGGGCGATAGTCGAAGATCACCTCGTCGGCGCTGATTCGGTCGGCGTGGCCGATGATGACCAGCGCCGGCGTCGCCACGCCATCGGCCGAGAGCGTCGTGCCCTCGACCGACCAGTCGTCAGCGTCAGGCGGCGAGCGGTCGATGCCGGGGTTGCTCAGGTCAGGCGTAGGCGGAGGCGTGCCGGTCTTGCCGAGCGCGAAATCGTGCTTGCCGGCGGTTTCGGTTCGGCAGGTGAGCGTCGCACCCAGCGTGCCGCCGTCGATCTCGCGCTGCCGCACCACCACGTCGCGGCCGATCAGGTTCGCTTCCGGGATCTGGAGTGTGATGCAGTCGCCCGGACGGTAGCCAAGTGCATAGACCTTCGCGGGCACGACGATGCCGTCGAGCTCACGCGCGTTGAGCATCTCGTAGAGCGCGACCTGGGCGCCCTGCTTGGCGTCCTGGATCAGCGGGTAGCTGACCTCTTTGGGCCGACTACCGCCATCGATCGCGACATAGTCCGGCACGACGACGGGATCGAGCGGCACCATCTCCCAGCCATGCGTCTCGAGGCGCACGCTCGGGATGATGGTGTTGCGGCGCAGGCGGCGCGACACGGTAGCCGGCACGTCGACGTCGCCCATCACGTCGTTGGACGTGATCGTGCCGATCGACACGCGCGGCGCCGAGAAGGCGAGGGAGAGCTGCGCGCCCACCGGCAGCGGCTCGGCCGAGCCCGCCTGGCAGATCATCTTCAGCACGTCCCAGCCGTCGTCGGTGGTCGTGTAGACCAGACCGCCAACAGTCCAGCCGTTGGCGTCGCAGACGTTCGACCACTCGACAAACGGCGCCAAGTCGAGGCCGCTGGCCGGCAGCCCGCCGCCCGCCATCAGCACGCCGTTCTGATAGTGGCCGTATGCCCAGGTGATCGCGTGCGGTCCCGGGTTCTGCGAGTAGACGTACGTGCTCGGCTGACCCAGCCGGCAGGCGCCGGCGCCGCCGGGATAGGTCGAGTCCTGGCGCGGATCGTAGACGTAGACGCCCTCGATCACGCGGCCGCGCTCGGGCACGCCGTTCGGGAACTTCTCGCCCTTGCTGTCGAAGTCGAGGCTCCAGATATCGGCCGCCAGGCCGGAGAGCTTCGACGACGCGCCCCAGCCCGGGAAGGCGCCGAACGGGCCGGTCAGCGCTGCTGGCTCCGGGCATGCGCCGAGCTGGGTACGCAGCCACATGTTGCCGGCGAAGCTGCCGATGGCGGCGCCAGCGGCGTTGAAGGCGACAGGCGACTTGTCGATCTGCAACGGTCCAATCGACTTGACCGGGCCCAGCGAGTGGACGGTGACCCAGCTCTCCAGCTGGTTCTTCATTTTCGACGTCGGGTTGTTGTAATACTGCCGGTGCACGACGTTGCCGCCGCTCCAGGAGCGGCCGAGCATCACCGGAATACCGGCTTCCTTGTCGATCTTGAACTTGGTCGCGTTGCCCCCGACCGTGCCCTTGGGCGCGGCGGCTGCTGCGGCGATCGACAGCACGCCAGCCGTCGCCGACAAGGCCGCGCCAACGGTGCTCAGCGTCGCCGCACTCACGCCGATCGTACTGGCGGCGATCAGGCCACCGCCTACGGCAGCGCCGACGCCAGTCGCGACGAGGGCGGCGGCCCCCACCACGAAGGCCGCCGTGCGCAGTGCTTTCATGTCGATCGACCTCAGGCTTTGATCGGGATCCGCCAGGCGGCGACGTAGGCGACGGGCTGGATGACCGCGGCGCCGACCGCGTCCTCGACGAAGCCGCAGGCGCGGCCGTTGTTGAGCACCACTGCGAGACAGCCGATCGGCGACTCGGCCGGCAGCGCCAGCACGTCGGCCGGCAGCGCGGCGGCCGGCGCGACACGCTCGAACCCCATCGCGTCCATGGCGGCGGGCAGATCGGCGTAGCCGCGCGCGGCGAGCGCCTTCACCGCGCCGCGCAGCGACGCATAGCTGCCCGATGCCGGCAGCTTCACCCTGTGGCCCATCCGGCGCAGGTGACCCGCCACCATCCGGGCGCAATCATTGCGGCCGAGGCGGAAGGGCTTGTCGCGGACCGCGTCGAGCGTCGCCTGAGCGGCGTTCACGCGCTGCACCAGCTCGTGCATCAGAAGGACCTCGCGTAGGCGGCCGAGCCACCACCACCGCCGGTGCCGTAGGTCACCCCGGAAGGGACCTTCTCGACACCCCAGTAGGAGGTCTTCTCGATGCCGGTCATGTTCGCCAGCCCGGTTTCGCCGGGCCAGACCATCTTGTGGAAGGCGTCCGACAGGCGGGCGCCGGTCTCGGTTTCGTGGAAGCGCTCGAGCGCGGACACGCAGCGCCACTCGACGGTGCGGGTCGACTTGCCGACGCGCAGACGCGCCACGTCGAGCTCGCCGGCGAACACCTGCAGCGGTTCGGGTACCAGCACGCCGGTCGCGCGGTCGACGACGCCCAGGTAGCCGTTGACCAGGCTGGTCTGGACGTTGGCTTCGGTGAGGTCCTCCACCGCGGTCTCGCCCGGCGGGGCGAAGGTCAGCGTCCAGTCCGGCGCCTCGTCCGCCACGCCATCGGTGAGGTTGCCGGCCGCGACCAGGACGCCGAAGCGCGGATCCTTGCTCAGGAACTTGCGGTCGCCCCAGAGCAGCTCGCCGGCGCCGACCAGGTGCCGCAGCGTGTACCCGGGCAGGAAGATCTCGACCATGGGCGCGATCGGATCGCGGCCGGCGCGCAGACGCGCGGTCATCTCGGGCGTGAGCCGAAAGGTCATGCGCGCTCCGAGATCACCAGGCCGAGCGGATCGATCCGGTTGCGGATCCACTTCGCGCCCGAGAAGCCGGTCAACTTGCCCTCGATCCGCGGCTGCGCGAGCTCGACGATCTCGCCATCCACGGTGAGGAAGCGGAGCATCGGCCAGATCGGAAGCGCCACCTTGCCCGCGCTCGAGACCACCGAGGCCGCGGTGGTCATATGCACGTAGCGCCGGCCGGCGTGGACGATGGAGAAGTAGATGCCGCGCGCGATCGCCATGCCGGCGGGCAGCCCGCGCACAGTGAGCGACGTGCCGCCGCTGCCGCTTCCGTCGACCAGGCCGTCCGCCGCGATCATGTTGGCCGGCCGGTTCGGCTGGTCGATGGAGATCGAGCCGTCGTCCGTGAGCGCCTGCGTCAGGGCTGCCACCAGGTCGCGGCCGGGCGCGTCGAGGCGCAGCTGCGCGGTCTCGATGTCGGCCGCCCAGCGATCGCCCATCCGAGGGATCGGCAGGCTCTCGCCGCCGAATGCGCCCTCCTGCTCGCCGCTGTATAGCATCGGGCGCAGCGTGACGCTGGCGATGCGCTGGCGCGGGATGGAGACGCTCACCAGCGGCGCCCCAGCTTCTTCACGGCGCTGGCCTTGCCCTCGGCCTGGGCGATCGCCGCGCCGCCGCTCGCACCGCGCACCGCGCTCGCATCAGCCATCGCGTTCATCTGCGCGAGCAGGTCGGCGGTGACGACGGCGCCGCGCAGGTCGAAGTGGAAGGCCGCCGGCGCTCGGGCGTCGTCGTTCGCCGCGCGCCGCGTCTCGCCCGCCGGCGACACACGCGTGCCGCGCGGTAGCCAGGCGCGCTCGGGGCCGTGCTCGCCGAGCAGCGCCGCGCCGCCGGACCAGTATTCCGTCCCGGACGCCAACTTCGGGATCGGAGCGTAGACCGCGCCGAGGCTCGACTGCGTGCTCGCGGCTGTAATGCCGGGCGTCACGCCGCTGCCGCCACCCTTGCCGAACAGGCTGAGGACGCTCCCCAGCAGCCCGCCGGCGCCGCTCCCATCCTTGCCCACCGTCCACTTGGCGAGGAGATCGGACAGCGCGCGCATGCCCATCTGGCGGAACAGGTCCCAGATCGTGCCGGTGCCGTTCGTGAACACGTCCTGGTAGAAGCTGGCGAGCGATTGGATCCGCTCCTTGCCGAGATCGAGCCGCCGCTGCTCGACCTCGCGATCGGCGTTGTCATTGGCGACCAGCTCCTGGCCGGTCGCGATACGGAGCGCCTGCGGATCGCGGTCGAAGCCGAGAATCTGCGCGGCCTTGTTGTTGAAGTCGTCGGCACGCGCCTTCATCACGTCCAGCACGTCGACGTCGTGGGCGCCGGCCGAGATCTTGGTCAGCAGCTCGAGCTCCTCGCGCGTGCGCTTGGCCGCGTCGTTGAACTCGTCGAGCGACAGCTTGCCCTTGGTCCAGGCGACGTGGAAGTGGTCGCTGTGCCCCTTGTCGCCGGGCCCGAGCAGCTCGATCACGTCGATGCCGCGGCTCTCGAAGATGCGGCGCACATCGTCCTTCGTCATCGACGACATGCCGCCGGCCGGTACGAAGTCGATCGCGTTGCCGCGTACGTGGTTGGAGTTGGGCGCCCCACCGATTGCGCGATTGTGCTCGGCGGTGCGGGTGGTGCTCGTCACGTGGACGCCCGGGATGGCTTCGCGCAGCATCTTGGCGACAGCGTTGCTGGTCAGCGTCTCGGTGTCGGCGCGCGCCTTGCCGAGGGCGCGTTCGGCCGCTTCCGCCTTCCGGATCCGCTCGAGCTCGGCATCGCGCGTGGCGATGAGCTGGCGCTGGCGCGTCACCAGCGCGTCGCCGATCAGCGTTTCCATCGCCTTCTGCAGGTCGCGTTGGTAGGTGGCCTCGACCTTGCCCTGCGGCGTCGACGTGGCCTCGACCCGCATGCCGATGAGCCGGTTGAACCCGAGCTGGAAGCCCTTCTCGAGGCGCTCGACCTCCGAGGCGTTGACCTTCAGCGCCGCGGTGAGCTCGTCGATCTTGCCCTGCTGCATTGCGGCGTTGGCACCGGCGACCCCGCTCATCAGCCCGGGCGCGGTACCGCCGGCGTTCGCCTGAGTCGCCTGCGCGGCCACCAGGCGCGCGCGCGCGGCCTGCAGCTCCGCCTCGGTGCGCTTCCGAGTGGCGAGCGTCGCGTCCAGCTCAATCTTGATATTGGCGACATCGATCGCTTGCTTGCGCTCGGCCGTCTGCAGCGCCTTGCCCTGCGCGTCGGCGAGATCGAGAACCGCCTTGCGGTGCGCCTCGGCGGCCTCCTTGGCCTTCTTCGACGCCTCGCTCTCCTCCCACAGCTTCGACACGAGCGGGCCGAGCACCATCACCGCGACCTGGATGGCGACGCCCCATGGGCCCATCATGAAGCGGGCGAAGT
This sequence comes from Sphingomonas sp. BK580, assembly GCF_014194975.1. Lineage (GTDB taxonomy): Bacteria > Pseudomonadota > Alphaproteobacteria > Sphingomonadales > Sphingomonadaceae > Sphingomonas. Next base: position 59,042 of record NZ_JACIAY010000001.1, read on the forward strand.
TGCCGACCGCACCCTGAGCATACTGGAGCTGGCCGACCAACTGGCCGCCCTGCACCACGAAGGCGTTGATGGCGTTGCCGCCCATGCTGACCTGAGTGAAGAAGTCCTGGATCTGCGGCGCGGCCGCGGCGAACGACGAGCCGGACCGCTTGGCCGTCCGCTGCGCCGTACCGCCGGCCGCCTCGAGGTTCTCGTGAGCGCGCCAGGCCGCCTTGGAATAGTCGTCCAGCGACAGCACGCCGGCCGCCATGAGCGTGCGCGCCTCACCGATCTCGGCGTCGAAGCGCTGCTGCGCCATGTAGAGCGGGTCGATCGCGCGGCGCAGCGCCTCGGCGCGCTCCTCCATCTTCTCATAGGCGGCCGCGAACACCGCGGCGCTGCTCTCCGCGCTCTTGCCGACGTTCTCGCGCGTGCCGGCGTACATGTCGAGCTTGCCCGGGGTCAGCCCCGGCATCAGCGTCTCGAGCTTGCGCGCGTCGCGCTCCGCCTTGGCGATCGCGGCCTGCGCCTCCTCGCCCGACCGCACCGCGCGCTTGGCGATGCGATCGAAGGCGGCATCGCCGGTGGTGCCGATCTCGCGGAGATCCGCGACGACCTCGCCCTTGCCAACGGTACCGAGACGGATGCCGACGCTACGCATGATCGCCGCCCTCCGTTTCGGTGCCGGGATCCTCCCCGGCCAGGTTGTCGATGATGATCGGCTCGATGCGCGGCAGCACGTCGGCGAGCAGCTCGAGGTCAGCGCCGAGGTGGAGCCCGACCGTCATGATCGAGCCGAAGTCGAGCCCGATCGGCGCGCCGGTACCGGCGGTGCGGATCTGGCGGTCACACGAGGTCAGGACGCGCCAGACGTCCTCTTCGGCTTCGCTCTGCGGCTCCTCGACGACGTAGGCGCACGGCGCGCACCGCCGGCCCTGGCCGGCTTCGCAGGAGAGATGGCAAAAGCGCTGCCCCGCGTCGCCGCCTCCCCAATGCCACTCGGCGAGGCGGCAGAGCCGTTTCCCGGCTCGGCCCGCTGCCGCTCGCGCATCACGAACGGCGTGACATAGGCCTCCTCGAAGGCGTCGACCGCGAGCGGGTCGGAGAGCACCAGCGCCAGGTTCTCGGCCGAGAACGGCAGCAGGTCGAAGACGGGCTCGCCGGCGACGAGGAGCGGCGCGCCGTCCTCGCCGGTCGCGGTGACGAAGACGTCCCGCCAGTCCTTCGCGCCCTCCAGGATGAGCGCCCGGGTCATGGCGTCGCCCATCTCCTCGATCATGTCGATCGCGGACATGGGCTCTGCGCCGTCCACCATCTCGGCGAGCTCGGCCTGCGACGCCGCGCGCGCGGCGCGGCGCGCGCGGATCAGCATGGTGCGGGTGATCGGCGCGAAGAGGACCTCGGCGCCCATGACGGGCGTCCAGGCCGGCGCCGGCGCGGCTCGGTTGGCGATCAGCATCAGGCGTAGCTCGCCACGTCGTTCTTCAGCGTCACGACGACCGTGTTGCTCGCGCCGGGCTTGGAGCTCTGCCAGTTGTAGCTGGCCTGGATCGCGCCGGGGCCCTGGATCGGGTTCTTCGCTCGCGGCAGGAACACGCGGCCGACGGTGAAGAGCAGCTCGTGGTTGCCGACCTTCCAGCCGAACACGAGCTCGATCGGGGTTGGCGGGCTCGTCGTCGCCGCGTTGAGCAGCGTGCGATCCTTGAACTTGATCGTCACCGAGCCCGTCATCTGCGCCATCGCCGGATCGCTGTCCTCGATGCGGCCGTCCGGCTGGATGGTCTCGACCTTCTCGAGGTTGTTCGAGAAGGTGAAGTCGGCGCTGACGACCGATCCGAGGATCTGACCATCCTTGCGGATATAGCCGGTCGCCTGCGGGAAGCGGGTCGTCGCGAGCTCGACGGGGTTGGCGCTTCCGACCGTCGCGTCGACCGGGTCGCTCTCGCCGATGCAGACCAGGCTGCAGGTGGCGTTGAGCAGCCCACCGCGCGCCATCGAGATGCGCAGCTGGTTGCCGCGCGCGCCGCGGTGCACCGAGAAGCTCGGGACCTCGGGCATGCCGATCTCGATCGACATGGAGGGCAGCGTCTGCGCGCCCGAGCGGAAGACGTGCTGGAACACGTCCGCGCCGTTGACCTGGGTCGGCCCCGACGTGGTCGGGTCGCCGAAGAAGAGCTGCAGGAAGCGCGCGAAATTGCGCACGTCCACCGGCACGACGATATCGCCGTCGTTGGTCGCTACGTCCGGCGTCGGATCCTGCATCTCACGGCCCTGGCCGAGCAGATCGCTCTCGATCAGGCCGCGTTCCTCGCCGAGGCCGTGCGAGACGAACGGCACGCGGAACCACTTGGCGGCGGCACCGGGCACCGTGCCCGGGGTGGTTTCGAACGCGGCGACGGCGCGCGCGTTCGCCCCGCGTGCGCGGGTCGTGGGGGTAAGAGCCATGGCGGCATCTCCTCGGAGGGTCAGGTAAGGGGGGTGTCGGTGACGTAGCTGGCCACCAGGCTGAGCAGCGTGCCGCGCAACCCGGGCGCGTTGTCGGCGCGGACGTTCTGCGTCGACGGCGCTTCCGGCTCGATCCAGTCGCAAAGGCCGCCGAGCTGCCGGTCGGCCGCGATCGCGGCGTCCAGCGCCATCAGCGCGCCGTCGAGCGCATCCTCGTCGGCCATGGTGACCTCGAGCGGGATGCGGTGGGTCCAGTTGTAGGCGAGCGGGCTCAGGTCGATCTCGGGATCGCCCGGGTCGCCGGCGCGCACCACGATACGGCCGCCGGTGCGGACGCGAGTCGGCAGATCCTCGTGATCGTCGAGCCCCACCACTTCGGCCCCGGGCAGCGTCGCCTTTGCCAAGGCGAGGATGGCGCGCAGCACCTCGAGGCGGCGGCTCATGAGCGACCCAGACGGTTGTCGAAGGCCTGCTCGTAGCGCACCGCCCAGCGGCCAGCGCTGGCGTCCAGGTCGAAGAGCTTCGGCATGGTGACGCTCCGCGTGAGCACGAACATGAGAGTGAGCTTCGGCTCGCGCCCGGCTTCCACGCGGCGCCGGGTCGGCGCGCGCACATTGCTTCCGCCGCGGCGCGCGCGGCCGGCGACCAGGTCCATGAAGGCGAGCAGCCGGCCGGCGCGACCCTTGCGGATCACGAAGTCGGTGTTGAACCGGCTCTCGCACTCCTCGGGCGTGATCGCGCCGGCCTGCAGGCGGCTCGGCCGCTGGCCGTTGCCGCGCAGGCGCCCGCTCCTGGACCGGGCCCGAGGCACGTTGCTCGTCGGGATCCAGAGGAACTGCGAGCCGGCGACAGGCCGGATCGTCGCGCCGCGCGTGAACGCGTCCATGATCTCGGGCGCGCGCGAGTAGACGACGCCGGCGGGGTTGATGCTGTTCCTCTGACCGTCCGGGTACGAGCGCGCCGTCCAGGTGTTCGGCAGCCGATCGCCCAGCCCCAGCGATCGCGTCTGCTGGCGCAGCTCGTCGCGGGTGAGCGGGGCGGTGTCGCGCATCGCGTCGGTCGCGGCGCGCGCGATATCGCCCTCGATCTCGTTGGCCAGGTCCGAGAAGCCGAAGGTCGCCGCGGAGAGCATCAGACCTCCGCGGCGCCGATCTTCCAGGTCAGACCCTCGGCGTCGAGCATCGCGTCGCCGATCAGACGGAACGAGACGCCGGCGATCGTCAGCAGATCGCCGTCACGCGGTTCGTCGACGTCGCCGCGCTGGATCTCGAAGGCGTTCGTGCCCTGGACAATGACACCCTCTCCGAAGCGGACCTGCTCGTCGGGCCGGCTCCGGATGACGCGGATCGAGTCGGCCAGCGGCTCGCCACCGGCCGGGGTGAACCGAGCGTCGACCGCTCCCGGCCCCCGGAACAGCGCGCCCAGGGAGGCCGAGAACGGATCGAACATCAGCGGCGGCCGCCGCGCGCCGGCGCCGCGGGTGCGGCGGGCTCGCTCTCGCCCTCGCCCTCGCCCTCGGCGCCTTCCTCGGCACCGTCCTCGTCGTCGGCCAGCTCTTCGGCGAGCTTCGCCTTGACCATGTCCGCGGCACGGCCCTCGGTCATTTCGAGCTTTTCGTCGCCCACGGGCACCACGGTGTCCGCGGAAACGAAGGCGCCGCCATTCAGATACGCGGCGCTCAGGAGCAGGATCTTCTTCATCGTGGCAGGTTCCTCGCTGTCGGCCACCCAAGCGGCGCGCCGATGCAGGTGGTGGGGCCGGCTTAGAAGCTGGCGTTGAGGCGGACGTTGGCCGTGGTGGCGCCCGCGGCGCGCGCCGCGGTGAAGACGCCGATCGGCGTGTTCGCGCCGGCCGTGGCGGTCACGACCTTGGCCGTGTTGTCCCAATAAGCCTTGGCGCCCTCGGCGACGGCGTTGGCGTCCTTCGCCAGGTCGTAGCAGCCGACCAGCTCGAACACGCCGCGCGCGCCAACGGCGAGCGCCGACTTGGCGACGCCGAAGACGGCGCCGATGAGCGCGCCGGCGCCGGCAGCAACGGCATAGGGCGCGGTGAGGGTGAGCGAGTCACCCTTGGCGGTGAAATTACGCATCGTGGGGATCTCCCGAAACGGCACGGGCGGCTCGAGGCCGCCCGTGTCACGTCATGGCTGGTGGGGTGGAGCGGCTTAGTTGGCCGCGCCCGGATTCTTGAAGAGGCCACGGTGATCGATCGCCTTGGCGCCGAACACGAGCCGGCCCTTGATGTCGATGCCGTCGACCTCGAAGCCCTGGCGCTCCTCGGTCTGCAGGCCCTCGTAGCCGGCCAGGTACGCATACTCGATCGTGTCGATCGGCTGCGCGTTCGGGTCGGCGGCGAGGAAGAAGCTGTAGTCGAGGATCCGCGGCTCGACCTGCGGCTGCAGCGCCCGGTTGTAGTCCGGGTTGATGTCGCCGTTGATCGTCGCCTGGTAGTTGGCCGAGGTGAACTGGTTGGCCTGCTGCTCGCGCAGCGGACCCACCACCAGGTGCGCCGGGGTGGCCGAGGTGAAGCGACCCTTGGGCGCGCGCTGGGTGCGCATCGCGGTGCGGCCCGCCTGCAGCGAGTCGATCGAGATGGCCGAGCCGGCCGCGGCGAGGTTGCCATGGGTCGCGTGGAACAGCGGCACGCCGTCCGACATGAGCGGGTTGCTGAGCAGGATCGCATAGACGACGTCGCCTTCGACCTGCGCGGCCTCCTGGCCCATCGCCTGCGGGATGCGATCGAACGCGCCCAGGTCGTCGTTGATGATCGTCTCCCAAGTCAGCGAGATGATCTGGCCCCACTTGCCGACCGTGTACTGCTCGGCCGAGTCACCGACTGTCGCGTACTGATACTCGGCACCTTCGGCGACCTGCTGCATCGCCGAGATGTCGGACAGCGCGACGCGGCTCACCGGCCGGAAGTCGGGCACCGACGCCTGGCGGCAGAAGGCAGTGAACGTGCGCGGCGCGAGCTCGTAGCCGCGGCGCAGCGTGCGCGTCACGGTATTGGCGAGCACCGCCGGGAAGTCGCCGGTGGCATGCTGGCCGGCGTTGCGCGGCTGGCGGTAGCGGAACACCGCCTGGGCGACCTCGGGGTCGCTCATGTTGCGGGTGCTGACGCCGGTCGAGTCGAGGAAGTCGCGGGCGAGCACGATCAGGCGACGGCCCGCGAAGCCGCGCGCGTCGTCGTTGAGCTGGTTGCGCGGATTGGCACGGTGCGCGATCGCCAGGCTCATCGCGTCGGCGCGCGCCTGGAACTGCGCGGCGGGGATCAGCGCCGGCGAATAGTTGGTGATGGTCGGCGCGGCCGTGGCGATCTGGTCGATGATGCGCGTGCGCGCCGCCTCGATCGATACGCCCTCGTTGACCAGGGTGTCGGCGAAGGCGCCGTCCAGGCGAGCGCGGCTCACCTCGTTGCGGATGGTCGACGCGCGGGTGCGCTCGGCGACGATCGCCTGCTGTGCCGCAGCGCTCGCCGCGTCGGCGATGTTGGTCGGCTGAGCCGGGTTCTCGATCGTGATGGCAGGAGTGGTCGGGGTGGTCGAGGGCGTCGGGGTCGGCGCCGGCACGATATCGGACATCGAAGTCTCCGAAGTGGGAGGGGTGGCGGCTGGCGCCTGGTTACTCGTCGCCATGGCGATGAGGGGGTGGGCCGGCACGGCGCGGAAGCCGAACTTGCTCGGGTCGAGCATGTTGGTCGCGGTCGCGTTGCCGGAGATCTCGTCGATGAACTTCATGGCCAGCGCTTCCTGCGCGGTCATCCAGGTCTCGGCGTCGAGGAGCGGGCTCAGCTCCTCCTCGCTCATGCCGGTGCGCGCCGCGTAGATCCCGACGAGCTGGCGCTGCAGGAAGTCGAGGCGGTCGGCGACGCTGCGCAGATCGTCCGCGTCGCCGTATGTCCCGTCGGAAGGCTTGTGGATCATCATCACCGCGTTCTCGGCCATGATGATGCGATCGCCGGCCATGGCGATGACGCTAGCGATCGAGCCCGCGACGCCGTCGACGATCACGGTGACCTTGCGGGGCGACGACTTGAGCGCGTTGTAGATCGCGAAGCCGTCGAAGAGCAGGCCGCCGAGCGAGTTGATGCGGACCGTGATGTCGTCGGGCGCATGCTGGATGCGGTCGACCATCCACGAGGCCTCGAGACCGTCGCAGCTGTCGCCGACGATCCCGTAGAGAAGGATTTCCATGGGGTCAGTCCTTTCGGGGCGGGGTGCCGGCGGACGGCTGGAGGGCGTTGCCCACCTGCGTCACGCGGCGAGGGTCGCAGTCGAAGGTGAGGCTCGCGGCGTCGACCTTGTCGGCCCAGCGCTTCCACCGGGCGAGCAGCGCGTCGGGATCCTCGCCGCGCTCGCGGATTGCGGTCTCCGGATCCATGAGGCCGGCGCGCACCATGTCGCGGATCGCCATGCCCTCGCTGGCGACGTCGAGCATCGCGCGCGCCGGCGGGGTCCATGCGACCGTGCAGCCATCGGTGTTGTGGCCGGCGAGCTGGGCCGCGCGCAGGAACCACGCGCCAGCGGGCTCGCAGAATTGCGGGATCAGCATGTTCCAGGTCCAGCTGTCCAGCTGGCGATAATACTGGATCCGGCCGATGCGCCCCGACGAAAAGTTGACCGCCTCGAGATCGCCGAAGATGTCATAGGGCAGGTTCATGCCGGTGGCGAAGGTGCGCACCGAGATCTTCGTGAAGTCGACGTAGCCATCGACACCGGGCGGGTTGGCGAACTCGATCTGGGTGCCCGCGGGCACGTCCTCGATCAGGCCGGGCTCGATGACCTCGGCGAGGTCCTGCTCCTCGCCGTCGTCGTCGGTGGCACCGATGCGGAACACCGCCCAGCTCGCCGCGATCTTCTGGCGGAGCAGCTGCGCGTCCTGATAGTCGCGGAAGTCCTGCATGGGCAGGATGACCGGAGCGAACCAGCTGGCGCCGTGCTGCTGCCCGGGGCGATCCTGGCGGAAGACGTGTATCACGTCGCGCGCCGGTACCGGCGTCGCCGTCAGGCTGCGCATAGCGACCGATCCGGGGTGCTGCGGGAAGAGCCAATAGGCCTCTCGCGAGCCGAGCTGGTCGAGCTGGATGCCCGAGACGTAGGCACCGCGATCGAAGATGCCGTTGCGGGTGGCGTCGAGGTGATCGGGCTCGAGCAGCTGCAGCTGGAACGGTACCGGCAGGCCGTCGCGCGCGAAGCGCGCGCGGTACCGCGCCAGCACCGAGCCGCTCTCCACCACCGTGCGGGCCGCCTGGTGCTGCAGGCCGTAGAGGTTCTGCCGGCCGTCCGCGTCGCAGGCGGTGCTCTCGAAGTGCGCCTTGGCCAGCGCAGTCAGCGCCTCGTCCGGCCTGCCGCCGCGCATGACCTGAAAGGTGATGCCGGTGCCGACCAGGTCGGTCGCAATCGCGGACACGGCACGCTCCGCGTAGGGGTTGTTGCGCACCATGTCGCGCGCGGTCTGCGCGAGGATCTGCGCCGCGCCCTGCAGCTCGTAATTGGCGTCCTTGGCAGTGCGCCGCCAACCCTGCGTCCGGCGCGAGCTCGTCGCGCCGTCATACTGCGCGCGGATCCCGCGCAGCGAGGCGCTCTGGGTCTTCGCCCGCTCCAAGCGGACGCGAGCCTCGGCGCGAGCGGCCGCGAAGCCGGGCGCGATCGCGGCGATGGTGCGCTCGAGCATGCCCATCAGCAGCCATTCCGCCATGCGGCCGCGCGCCGGCGACGTCGCCCGCTGCCAGGTGCGAAGGCGAGCGAGTCCATGATGCGCTGCTCCGCCTTCAGCATCGCGTCGGCCGACTGGTAGGTGACCTCGCGGCCGTCGGCATAGCGCACGCGCATGATGCCGCTGGCGATCGCCGCGCGCAGGGTGTCGAGGTCGGTCTGCGAGAACGCCATCAGCGCCGCCCTCCTAGATGGCTGCCCCGGGGCTTTCCGGTCAGCGGGTTGATCTTGCGTGGCTTGGGCTTCGGCGCTGGTGGCGCGCGTGCCTGATGCGGCGTCGGCTTGGCCGTCGCCGCCACCTCGGCTTCTTCCTCGACCTCGTGGCGCACCGGCGTGCGCAGATCGGCGCCAACCGCCTTCGCCCATTTGGCGTCCGACCAGCGATCCAATCCCAGCGCGTAGGCTGCGGCGCGCGCATAGACGCGGCAGTCGATCGCCTCGTTGCGCTCGCGGGTCTTCTGCCACTCCTGCCTGGTGAAGCCGGTGCGCTTGTTCTTCGTCGTGATCAGCTGCTCGGCGACGAGCTGCTGCAGCCACTCCGCGTCAGTGCCCATCGGCAGGTGAATGTACCCGGGTGGGTAATCCTCGCCGTCGAGCGGCTGCTCGAGCCGCAGCCAGGCGTACGTCTCGGACTTGAAGAGCGAGACCGCGATCGTCCAGAGTTGGACGCCGCGGGCGACCTTCGCACCGCGCACCGTTACGTCGACCCAGGTCGGTCCCATAACCGGCATGGAGGCGTTGAAGCTGCCGGTGCCCTTGATGGCCATCACCTCGCGCGGGTGGCGCCGCGCCCAGGCGTAGACGTGGGTGGTGGAATGACCGTCGCCGGTGTCGATCGCGAGCTTCGACATGCGGATCCGACGACCGGACGGCGTTTCCCACTCCTCGCCGAGGAAGGCGTCCATCTCCTTCCACACGTCCGGCCTTGAGGGATCGCCGTAAAAAACCCGGTGCTCGATGAGGACGCTTCGCATCCCCTTGCCCCAACCCCACACGCTCGCCTCGATGCGATCGCGCTGGACGTCGGAGCCAACGGTGATGCGGGCGACCCAATCCGGAGCTTCGCCCAAGGTCAGCTCCTGCGATCTACGCTCGTAGAGCCGCTGCCAATCGGGCGCCTCGCCCTTCTCGACCCAGGTCAGTCCCAGCGCGGTGTTGGTCCAGACCTTGTAGGTGTCCGGCGTCTTGCGCGCCTCAAGGAAGGCGGTGACGGTCGCCGACAGCTTCACCCAGGAGGAGTAAGCCTCCCAGATGTGGAAGCCGGCGATTCCGGTGAACGGCGCGGTCGCGCGCCACTCGCCCTTCAGCACGACGCCCCAGCGGTCCGCGTCGTCCCAGATGCAGCCGTGGTGCTCGCAGACGTAATGGGCGGTGTCGGGCCGGTGCGCGCCGGCCTTGGTCTTGTCCCATCGCACCTGCTCCCACTTGAGGACCTGGTGCTCGCCGCACTGGTGGCACGGCACGAAGAAGTAGCGCTTGTCCGACTCCTCGAACTTGGCCTCGATCCGGCACGCGCCCGCGATCGTCGGCGTAGATCCCGCCAGCTTGCGCCGGTTCCAGAAGTTGTTGGTCCGCTTGTACGCCAGGGTGAGCGGGTCACCCTCGACGCCGGCCGAGGCCGGATAGCGGCTCACCTCGTCAGCAAGGATGACGCGCATCGGCCGGGACGCCAGCGACGACGGACTGTTCGCTCCGACGACCACGAGCTGCCCGCCCGGGAAGCGCTTCTGCAGCAGCTTGTTGCCGCTGTCCCGGCTCTTCGCCTCCGAGATCTTCACACGCAGCCGGGGCGAGTCGCGCACCATCGGCGTGAGCCGGTCGGTCGACCAAGCCTCCGCCATCTCGAGCGTCGGCTGCATCACCATGATCGGTGATGGATCCTGGTCGATGAAGTAGCCGACGATGTTGTTGATGATCTCGGTCCACCCGACCTGGGCGGACTTCATCACCACGACCTCTTCGATCAGCGGGTCGCTGACCGCGTCCATGATGCCGCGCTGGAACTCAGCTCGGCTCGTGTCCCACTGCCCGGGCTCCGCGCTTGCCTCGGGGCTTAGCTTGCGGTGCTTGTCCGCCCACTGGCTCACCGTCAGCCGGGGCGGCGGCGCGAACACCGGCCACCAGGCCGACGCCGCCTCCGCGATCTCCGCCGTCGCCACCAGGTGGTTGGCGATCGGGCTCGACCGGCTGGGCACCGACCGTCGTGCCGGCGAGCTCGGCGAGCGCTTCATGCACGAGCTCCGTCAGCTTCTCCTGGATCGCGATCGGCGACTTCATCGCCGAGATCGCAGGGGCGCATTTGCTCGGCAGCGCGAGCAGCTTGGCGCGCACGCGGGCGAAGGCACCCTGCACCGCGAGGTTGACCTCGGCCCGGGGCAGCAGCTCGCGCCGCCGCTCCGCGTTCTTCATCGCCGCCTCGTCGGCCTTCTCGGCCGCGAGGCGGGCCTTGTGCTGGTCGAGCGTCTTACCCTTGCCGGCGACCGCGTTAGCGCTGGTCCAGGCGGCGACGAACTCGCCGAGGGTGGCGCCGTCACCAGGCAGCTCGCCCTTTGCGCGCAGGTCCGAGATCCAGCGGCTGGACTTGCCGAACAGGGCCGCCACTTCACTGAGCGTCGGCCTGTAACCCGCCAAATCCATGGGTTTTCGCCCCCCATGATGATGAAGTGACGAAATCGGCTGTACCTAGCGCGATGGCGCGCCATTGCCCCCCGCATAGCGGCCGCGCCGGGGAGGACCCGAAGGGTGGGGGGGGTGGCTCGCCACATTCGTTCGTCGGCGCGCAACTTTCGTGCGCGGCGCCGCCTCGGCCGCCCTCGGCCGGGAGGATCACGGCCGACCGGCGCCCGGTCGGGCTCCAGCCGACGGTCTGGGGACCGGGGGGCGCCTGTCAGGGCGCCGCCCGGTCGGCCCGCTCAGTCAATCGTGACGCCGAGCCCATCGAGCTCGTGTTCGATCCCGTCGATGCGACGCTGCAGCTCCGCGGCGACCCAGGGGCGAACCGCGTTGAGCATGTCCTTGTCCTGGTACTCGCCGCTGAGCGTCACGCCGAGGATGTTGCCGCGCTCGACGTCGTCGCGGCGTGTGGCCAGCGTCAGGCGCTCGTCGATCAGGCGCTTGGCCCGGCTCACGTCGGCGATCTTCATGCGGCCTTGCCCATCGTGCCGTCCTGGGCGGCACGCTCGAGCACGAACTCCTCGCCCGGGCTGGTCACGCCGAAGCCCAGGCCGCGCAGCTTGTCGCCGTGCGGGCCCTTGAGCGCGGCGCGCACCGCGGTCTTGTCGACCGCCTCGGTGACGCGGACATAGTCCTTCGCCCAGCGGTGCTGCTTGAGCGCAGCCACCGCCTCGTCCTCGGTGCCAGGCACGACGACGGCGCTTCGGCCGGCCTTGCTGCCGACGATACAGCCGAGCAGCTCCATCGTCTTCCGCTTGGCGGGCAGCAGGCCGAAGCCGGTCCGCCGCCACCACGGTTCGAGCTGCTCGCGCAGCTGATCCCGCTCGGCGATCATCGGTGCGATGATGGCATCGGCGACGGCGTTGGTGTCGGCGATCGCCTTGTCCCGGGCGACCTCGGCCGACTGGATCTCGTAGCCGAGCCGGGCGAAGCGCTCGAAGAGGGGGCTGGCCTGCTCGAGCGAGCCGTTGATGCGCAGCTTCACGGTCATGCTGCTGGCGCCGGCGTGATGGCGGCGACGATCGGGGCGACGGCGAAGCCCGCGGCCGCTGCCGGGTTGGCGAGCAGCGCGCGGATCGTGCCGAGCGTCAAGCCGACGATCGCGGTCTCAGGGTGACCGGCGTTGAGGAGGTCGGACAGGGTCCGGGTTTCGAGCTGCATCACCAGATCGCGCCTTCCTTGGTGACGCGCAACGGCGGCCGCTGCGGCGTCGGCGAACGGAGAACGGCGCGCATGTCGCGGCAGAGGCGATCCAGCGCCTCCTCTACCTCGAGGACGTCGCCGGTGGATTGGGCCAGCCCCGCTCGGTGGACCAGCTCGTCGAAGCGCGGTGTGAAGCGTTCGAGCTGGTGCACGTTCAAGCGGGGCTGGGACACCGCGCGGTCGGCGCGGTGCAGCTGCTGATCCGCCTGAGTCGGGGCGGACGAGAGGAGGACGGGAAGCGATCGGGTCACGTGACGGCCTCCCCTCAGCCGGCGCAGGCCGCACGCCCTGGGAGGGAAGGCGAACGGGCTGCTGCGGGCGCAGCTATGGCGGGGTCGTTTGTGCCGAGCTCGTGACCGCTTTTCGCCGTGCCCTTGGGGGCACTGCCCCTAAGGTCACCCCCTGCCCCACTGGTCGAGGCCGGCGACGAGCACGGCGCGCGCGCGGCGATTGGACATGCGCCAGCGCCGCGCTGCGGCGGTGAGCGGCACGCGATCGACGATGACGGCGAGCAGCATGGCGGTGTGCGGCGCCACCGCGGCGCGCCAGGCGGTATATCGCTGCTCGAGGATCACAGCGCCGAGGCGCTCGGCCGATGCGGCGTTGGGCCCGCCTCCAGAGCCGCGCTGCTCCCACTTGGCCGTGCGGACGGCGACCTCGGCCGAGATCTGCTCGTGCGCCGCGACGATGCGCTCGGCCGCGGCGAGCTGGTGATGGTCGATGGCACCAGTGCGGTGCAGCCGCGCGAGCGCGCCCTCCTGCGCTGCAGCCAGCTCGAAAAAGTGGTGGGTCTCAGGCGTGCCCTGCCTATGGCCGTAGCGCTCGCGCAGCTGCACGCGCTCTTCGATCCCGGGCGCGAGCTCGATGATTGGCGCCTTCGCCTTCTTCCGCTTGCTGGTCTTCGGTCGCCGGGGCCGCGGTGCGCCGAGCACCAGGTGCTCGATGCGCTGCTGCTCGCGCTCGGCAGAATCAGCCGCCGCTGGACGCGCGGCGCTCGGAAGGCTGTGCATGAAGATCCCCCACTTCGACGGCGGGGATATGCTCCAACATGGCGATCAGCGGCAGGTGACCTTGGGGACACGGCACACCGGCGAGGATATCCTTGTCGACGACATAGCCTTCGCGGCGCAGCTCCTCGAGCACGAGCTCGCGGAAAAGCCCAGGGATGCTGATGCCGCGCTGCGCGCCGGGCACGCGCTCGATCATGTTGGCGACGGCGAGCTGGTGCACCAACGCCTTCGCGCGCGTCTTGCTCACCCCAAGGGCCGCCATGATGTTGTTGATCGAAGGGCTCTGCCCGGTGCGCGTGATGTACGCGCGGATGAAGTTGTAGGCTTCGTCCCGCCGGCTGATTGGCTTGGAGCCGTCGGTGATCACCGCGATTGAAACACCCATCTGGCCCCTCATCCCCGACGAAAGAACATAGCGCGATCATCGGTGAATAGCCAGTTACGCACGATGAACTGACGCGGATGACCTGCTGTTCGCAGCGGAGCGTCGCTGGTAAGCAACACCTATGACGCCAGGCATTATTCCGCACTGGAGCGAGGCTATACGACGCTGGGCTACCAGCGCCGACCAGGTTGAAGCCGTGTGGGCGTTCGGCTCTCGCGTTAAGGGACGCTACCGTCCGGATAGCGACCTCGACCTAGCGTTGATCGTTGCTGGCGAAGATGACCAGGAACGCATGGGCAATGCAATCTGCATGGCTCCGCGGTGGGAAGCGGAGCTGCAGGCGCTACTTCCGGTTAAGCTGCACCTGCACTGCATGGAGCCAGACGACGTCATCGTCACTCCCGCCGTGCGGGAGCATGGCACCCTGCTCTACAGCTCGCTGAAACTTTCGATTAGGAGCGCGCAGGCGGCAGCGCGCGTAAGCTGAAGGACAGCCCTTTTTTCACGCGACAGACTTGTTTGCTGCACGCCGCTCACGTTCTAGCGTTATCCAACCGTCGATTGTACCACCATAAAATGAGAGAGCTGAGTTGACCGCTGATAGTACCTCGATCGCGTTCTGATCTCCTGCCGAAGCCGCTTCACCGAAGCTTTCTAACACGGAAGGCACATCGTCGAAGATCGCCTCCAGTCCCTTCGGGTCGATCGAAGCCTCTTCCCCATTGCTGTCTCTTGACCGACCTATCAGTGAACGGCCGACGTATGCTAATCTTCCAACGTCGTCTCCTGCGAATTTCAGCACGGCAGCGACGACCTCGTCCCTGTACCCTGCTTGAGACCATGCAAATAGCATGGACGCTGAGCGACGCTGCAGCACAATCCCGTCAATACCTAAATTCCGCAACCTTGGTATAAACGAGTCGCGCATGGCGCCATACTCGTCAATCGAGGTGATCAAGTTGTACGAGCGTGCTTGCTCGCCGCTTAGACCATGATCTTGCGTCTCAACACGCAGTAAGTACACGAGGAAGTCTAAGTATGGAGCACGGCTAAAAAGCTCTACAAGCAAGTTTTTCCACTCAGCCCCGGCCGGTGCCCTCAATGCGCCTATCGCATTTCTCGCCAGCGCCCAAGAACGGGGATGACCCCATTCCTCTATGTGCTCGCTTCCAAGCTTGGCGGCAACGCTAGCGATGGCAGACGCGAGATTACGCAGATCCGAATTCAGTAGTCGGTCGGGGGAGGTATACCGCAAATGGTCCAGCATACGCTCGGCCTTGGTCGCGCCGGAGCTACTGGACTCTTCCGCCATGCTTTCGAGAAGCTCACTCGCCGCCGAAGCCGACTCTCGGCTCGAGGAAAGTAACGCTTCAATGTCGGCAACGTCAACCGAGCCCTTAGACTTCGCAAGAGCGAAATAGATGCGGCTATGATCCGGACTTCCTAAACGTCGATCTTGAGACGCTCGCTCCCTGTGGCTACGATCCATAGCAAAAACACGTTCGTCTCCCTGTTTGATGTCCCCTTTTCCGTAGCCAAGCCTAGGAATCACTAAGTCTAATTCAGCAACCATCCTATCCCACTCGGTGCCATCAGCTTCGAGAGCTTCGTCAAGGCGTTTGCCCACCTGCGTTCTTTCACTTGGATCGATCGACCCACGCCCAGAGGCTAATACCGCAAGCGCATCAAGATATTCTTCAGTCCAACGATAGAGATGCGGATTTGCTACTGCAATGATCCGGAGCCAGACAAGATCAGCTAGATCAACCCGACCTTCAAGAGACGGCCAAATCAACCGAAGACTATCAAGGATTCTTGTAACCGTTCGGGGCGTGTCAAAGCAGCGACCACCAGTCGTATCAATCACCTGCATCAAACGTTGACCAACGCTCGCGCCGCACTCCGTGAAGAGAGCCAATTCGGTGGAAAAAAGTCGCCTCAACGCAAAAGACTCTGGTCTCGGCACGCCGATCTCAGTCTGTATAATTTTTTCCAGGAATGCACGGCCATCTCGCACGCCTATGGCCGTTTCAATAGAACGTGCGAGCGTCGTTCCATCGTAGCACAGCAGGTATGCAACGTTCGGAAAATCAGCGACCGATCGGACGAGGCGCAACAACTCGCGGACCTCAGCGGGCTCCAATCTGTCGACATCATCAACGGCTACAATAATTCGATGGTTCAACCCTTTAAGCGCCGCGGCAAGCTCATCTTTTCTGACCGAAAGAGGAGGACCTTTCGGCTCGCTGCTGGAAACCTCGCCCACCTTCTCTAAGATCGGACCCAAGACACTAAGACCTGGGACAACAGCGCCTGCTAGCCCAGTTAGCTTGCCAACTGGCCCGAGATGCTTAGCGTAGCTTCTAAGCTTCTCAGCAACATCTTGAGCCGCAATCTTTGTCTTTCGGGTGGCGTCCCCGCCACGATACTCGATGTTGGCGACTGCGGTAGCAAGCGAGTCGAAAAGCTCAGCTAGAAGCTGATCACGATCTCCTACAAGCCACGGACGAAATTCTACGACCGACGCCTTCTCAGCGTTAGATCGCAATTGCTGTAGCGTGATTGCCATGAGGCTTGACTTCCCCGAGCCCCAAGCCCCTTCAATTCCCAGAACAAGGCCTTTGGCGCCCGCCTGTGAGCTGAGGGATGACGCGATCCTCACCGCTATGGGCGCGATGCCAAAGCGATCTTCTGCTGCGGACGTGATCGGCCTATCGCCGTGAAATTCGGTTGTCATACCGCAGGCTATGCCACTCACGCGGCGCAGCCAATGCGCATGCACGCTCTCGGCGTTGAGATTTATGGAAGCCGAGCTGGTTGCCTCTCATCGCAGCGAACCAATAAGCGGTGGATGGCCCTGAGACCAAGACGAACGAGGCGGAGATGACCTCCGCCGCGGTCCCAACGACTCGGCAGAAAAGCTAGGGTTGGGACATGCCAGGAGCTTGCGATACCCGCGCGATACCCGCGCCGCCGGTCGCGGCATGGCACTCAATCGCTCCACCATAGCACTGCGGGCGAGATCCTACGCCCGGTGCGCTCTGCATCAATCCCCGCGTCGGGACGTATGACCTTCCTTGTGACGGCGCTCACAACGTTGCCGGCGCTTGTTCAACGCATTGTCGATCCGAACTAAGCCTACTTGCTCGCCTTCGGTGCCGTTCGTTCAAGCAGCAGCTTCAGATCGCCGCGTGTCTCCGCCTGCTGCACTGCCACCGCGTTGATCTTCGACTCTACCCCAACGATCCGCGCCTCAACCTTCTCAAAGCCGCTGTTCACCGTGTCGAACTTGGAGCCGTTATAGACGTACAGACCAATGATCGCGAGGAAGGGCGCGATCGCGCCCGCGATGATAAAGCCGGTGAGCCGCCGCACGTCGTCGTGCAGCTGCTTCAACTCGCGTTCTACGTTGGCCTTCCAGTCGTCAGTCATTCCGCCTGATGTGCCCCCGCCGTCATTCGGCGGCAAGGGGCCGCCGCCACGAGCGCCGCGGAAAAGATCGTAGACCTGCCCGCGAATGCCTTCGTCCCGGTTATCAGTCATCAGATCGGCTCGCTTCCGTTTGCAAGCGTCGTAGCTCCTGATAACTAGCGACCAAAGCTATGGTGAGGCGCATCGCATTTTGCGCTTCAATGAGGGAGGTCGCCGTTTTAGCGATCCGCGACATCGTCACCTCAAGCTCCCGGGACGCAAAGCTATCAGACACACCCATTAGATGAACGCCTGCTTCGCACAGGCGATCAATCGAGTTGGTAAGGCTTTTCACCGCCTGTACCGGCCACACGACCTCTGCCTTAGGATCCAAATCGGACCACATCTTAGCGATGTCATCGGGTATCCTGTAGGTTTCCGGCAGCCCTCGCATGGCGGCCTCTTGGACGCGTTTCCACTCTTCATCCTGCTCACTCACAGGGTCGCCCCCACTTGCATGGTCGGCGCCGGAGCACCTGGCGGCAGCGGTGATGGAGGTGGCTCAACGATGCCGCGCAGAAGCGTCCAGGCGGCGCTACGATGTACCAGATGGGCCATGGCTACGTAGTTTCCTTGCGCATGGCGAAGGACCCTTGCTTATGCATCGTTGGGTGCGGTGCAGGTGATGGATCGACGAGTGGTCGCAAAAGGGTCAGCGCGGCGGCGCGCTGGCCATCATCCATGCGTCGAAACAGCTCGACCCACTCCATCTCTTCGCAAGAGAGCACGGGTGGTGCTGGCGCGTCCTCAAACGGGTCGTCCGTTTCCCCCGATAGGTAGGCAGGCGTGGTGCCCAGCTCGCGTGCGATCTTGTGGAGATGGGTAGAGCCCTTCTTACTCGTGCGAAGGAGCTTGTAGATCGTGGGCTGCTTAACGCCGACGCGACGCGCGAGCTCAGACTGGGTCATACCCAAGTCCAGCATGCGCTCGCTAACTCGTTCGCTCACGATCATGGCCCAATAGGTATAGCTATGGGTATTGACCGCTACGAAGATATAGGTCTAGACCGAACTCGACCCAAAGCTATAGGGCGTGATTCGGCGTGGATGTGGACCCAACCAGCAGCAAGGCGGCCGGAGAGCTGGCGAGAGCAGTCGAGCTTCTCGGCGGGCAGGCAGCCGTCGCGCGCTTGGTCGGGGTAGCGCAACCTTCCGTTTGGAAGTGGCTGAGGCGAGGCAAGCACCTTCCGGGCGAGCACGTCCTCAAGCTCGAGAAGGCGCTCCAGGAGATCGGCTCGCCGATCAACCGCCACGATCTGCGACCGGACCTCTATCCACGCGAGGATCACGCCGTCAGTCACGACACCGCTACCATGGAGCCGGCGCGATGACGCGCGAGCGCCAGAAGCTGAAAGCGGCAGCGGCGAAGGTGTCTGCAGATGCTTGCTTCACGGAGGAGCAAGAGCAGCGGATCCACGTGATCGCTGCTCACGTTGCTCTGCAGTTGATCAGTCGCTCTTCGCCCAGCGTGCGTGGTCAGGATCGGAGGCTCGGTCGATGATCGCGTCCCAATCGATCTGCTCAGCAATTGCACGCCCGAGGATCCGCCCCTCCACTTGCTCCTCTGTCTGCTCTGACGCCGACAGAACCTCTTGGACGCGCTGCAAGGAAGTACGGAAGTCATGCACGACGCTCGATCCGTGGCGCCGCGCCACGACGTCGAGGAGGGCGAAGACGCAACGAAGTGCCACCACCGCGTCTTCGACCGGGCGATACACGTTCGCAGCCTCCTCTTGTGCGATCTGTTCCTCGCTGAGCCCAAGATTAACCAGTGACTTTCGATACTCGGCGCTAAGCGGTCGCCAGCCAAACGGCCTTTCCGACATGAGGACACCTCTTCGTGGTGTTGTAGGGACATCCACGATAGCCGGACGGGGCGGTGCGTCCAGCACCGCCCCCGAAGGCTCAAAGCTCCGCGTCGACTCACCAAGCTCGCGCGCGACAGCCGGAGGGGGACAGACCGCGTCGGCCGAACCGAATTGCCGATCGGCGCGCCTGTCCCCCGAAGGTCTCTCAACAGCTTTCCCCATCGACCGCTCGCAGGCCGGTCGATCCGTGTCCCATGTCTGCGGATCCCCCGACTGCTCAGGCGCCGGCGGCCCCCCCCGCCGGCGCCCATCAACCAGGAACAGCTTCTCTGATGCGCGTCGTTCGATCAGCGACCCTCACCCCGGTCATCTCCCGCAACGACGTTCACGCCGCAGTGCGACAGGCGCTTCGGCGCTACCTCGGCCACGGCAAGCCCCTGACGGTCAAGCAGCTCTCGAACCAGAGCGGCGTCGCCGATCGGCTAATCGAGTGCGCCTGCAACGAGGTCGGCACCGGCGACTGGCGACCTCTCCCGGTCGAGAAGCTGCTGTCCCTGGCGATGGTGCTGGGCCCCGACTTCACGAACACCTGGCTGAGCTTGGCTCGTCAGGGCTCGTTCGCAATGGCCACGACGATCGAGCAGACGCCAAGCCAGGCTGTTGCGCTGATGGCCGGCGACGTCGCCGAGTTCGCCTCCTACGCCGCCGATCAGACGATCTCGCGCGCAGAGGCGCCCAAGCTGCTCGCGATCGCGAGCCGCCAGCAGGAGCATTCCGCCCGCCTCGCGGCGCTGGCCGCTGCTGCCCAGAGCGAGCCGCGGTGAACGCGCCGGCTCGCCCTACCCCGGACACTAGCTGAGCTTCGGCTCGGTCAAATCCCGATCAACTACCATCCGCCGGGCCTGCAAGCGTCGAGCTTCCGGGAACGGCTTTCTGCTGCCGAAAGCTGCCATGTCCTACGGTGCCGCCCTCATCACGCCGCTTACCCCCGGAGGCTATTTCGCCGCCCGGCGAGCAGCACGGCAGCTCAGCGCTGTGGAGCTGGCGGAGCGGATCGACTGCCTGCCGCATATCGGCGTGCACGATCGCGCGGCGTGGTTGCGGCTGATCGAGGCTGACGTGATGCCGGCGAGCTGGTCGACGATCGCCGCGCTTTCCGAGCACCTCGCGCTCGACCTGGATCTTCTCGCTGCACTCGACGCGGCGCGTCTCGGCTCAGACGCCGCAGCGCCTGCCCACTGCCACACCTGCGGCATCACCCCGCGTCAACTACAGGAGGCGCCCGCGTGGCCGTCCGAGATCCTCTGTCCGGGGTGCAAGGCGTGAAGCCCTATTCTTCTCGCGACCATGCGCTCGGGCGCATGATCGGCTGCGCACTGCTCGGCTTCGGCATCATCCTGGAGCTCTCCGATCATCCTCGTCTCGCCTACGCCGCCCTCATCCTCGTGTTCGCGATCGTGCTTTCGATGCTGCGCGACCTGACCCTCAAGGGAGACCGCTAGTGCACCACGTCGCCTTTCCGCCGCGTCGCCAAGCTCGTGCGCGTGCGATCTCCCGACCACTGCCGCCGATCGCCGCGCCGATGCCGATCGTTGAAGGAGCGCCGCAGGCGCGCGGCCTCAGCTCGTTGGACACCATCGCGCTCCAGATCGTCGCCGGCTTCGTGTTCCCCCTCCCGGTGATCCAGGTTGGTCACTGGCTGTTCGGCTGGACCAGCGTTACCGTCATGTTCGGTGGCCAGTGATGGCGTCGCGAACCCGCACAGTTGGGCCGGTGGTTGAGATGGCCGCTCACGGCGGCACCGTGCGCACCTGCCGAGTCATGACCGAGATCTCGATCGACACGGTAGAGTTGCCGGAGGGGCACTTCGCCACGATCGTGCTCTCGCTACCGGGCAACCGCTTCGCAACGCTCGCCATCCTCGATCACGATGACGTCGAGGCGACCTGCGAGCTCCTGCGCAACGCCTCGGCCGACGCGCAGCGCGCCGATCGAGGCGGAGCGATGTTAGCGGGTGTCGCCTCTGAGGAGCGGCACTGATGCCGGCCGACGTCGCCGCGGCCGTTCAGGCTGGCAACGCCGTGCTGCTCGGCCAGGGTGACGGCACCTATGACGAGGCGCTCGACGCGATCCGGCTTCTCGTCGCCGCGGCTTCTCCGCCGGCGGTACCGCTGCAGGACGATCGATGGCGCTGGAAGCGCTTGCTTGAGAGCACGGAGGCTTTGGTCAAGCGGACGGAGACGGAGTCCGGCTTCTTTCGCGAGTGGTCGGCAGCTGAGCGCGCCGCGAAAGACGTTCGCGCCATCTTCACCAGCGTAAGCACCGGCGCGAAGGCGACTGCACAATGAGCGGCGACGATCGCGGCGAGGGCATAGGCGGCGGGGCGGTCGCGGCCGATGAGCTGCGCCTCCTGATCGAGCGCGCCGAGCGCCTCGAGGAAGAGAAGAAGGGCATCGCCGACGACATCAAGGATGTCTTCGCCGAGGCGAAGAGTCGGGGCTACGACGCCAAGGCTATCCGGCAGATCATGCGGATCCGCAAGCAGAAGCGCGAGGAGTACCAGGAAGAGCAGTCGATCCTCGAGGTCTACATGCAAGCGCTGGGCATGATCTAGTGGCGTGCCACAGCGTCCCTTTGCCGGGCGGCGGATCCGCCATCGTCTGCACCACCAGCCGGCGTCAGCGCTGCCGGTGCGGTCGCGTGGCGACGCTAGCGTGCGACTGGAAGGTGCCGACGCGCCGCAGCGGGACGTGCGACGCGCCGATCTGCACCCGCTGCACGACGTCGCCGGCGCCCGAGAAGGATCTCTGCGCGGCGCACGCGGCCGCCTTCGAGACGTGGCGCGCGGCTCGCGCCGCGGCCGCCCCCGTCGAGGGGGTGCTGCTCTGATGCGCGCGATTTCACTTTGGCAGCCATGGGCCTCCGCTATGGCTTTCGGTCACAAGACAATCGAAACCCGCAGCTGGTCGACGGATTATCGGGGACCTCTCGCGATTCACGCTGCAAAGCGGTGGACCGGCGAAGAGCGGCGGTTGAGCGCCTGTTTCGCGGAGTGGTTCGGCGCGCCCGAGCTGCTGACGCCCCCTCGCGGGTGCATCGTCGCCGTGCTCGAGCTGTACGGCTGCGAGAGCACCGAGTCTCTCGAGACGATCGCCACCAAGGAGCAGCTGCTAGGAGATTACGGCGAAGGCCGGTTCGCCTGGCGCACTCGCAACCTGCTCAAGCTCCCAGATCCGATCGCGTACCGCGGCGCGCAGGGTTTCTTCCGCGTGCCTGACAGCCTCCTCAACGAGGCGATTGGGCGGTGATGAAGCGCGCCGGCTATACCTGGACCCAGGACGCTGACGCCCAGCTGGTCGCGCTCAAGGCGCGCGGCTTGAGCGCCGGCGCGATGTCCGAGCAGCTCGGCGCCAGCCGCAACGCCGTCCTCGGCCGCCTCCATCGCCTGCGCGCCGCTGGTGACCCGCGCGTGCCCGCGGCCGAGCCGAGCCCGATCGGCGGGAAGCTTCCGAGCGCCAGCGCGCCGGCGACGCTCGGCGATCGCTTGGCCGACCTGGTGGCGGACGAAGATCTCTCGATCGAGGACGCGGCGGCGCGGCTCGGCATCAGCAAGCGTGAGGCGCTCGCGCTCTGGCAGACGATCGTCGACCGACGCGGCGAGCAAGCCGCGTGAGCCGGCGCTGCCCGCCCCTGTTCGAGCGCCTGGTCGCGCTCCCCGCCCGAGCCGGTTCGGGGAGCCGGCCGGATGCGTCGACTCCCCTCCCCATTTCCAGCACGCCGGCGGTTGGCCCCGCCGGTGCGCTCTCACGCAAGCCGGAGACCCACCAGCCATGAAGCAGAGCCGCTCCCCCGCCAAGCCCCGCGTGTCGAATAAGGCCGCGCCCAGCGCCGCCGTCGTCGCGGCGATCGCTCCGTCGACGCCGTCGCTGATCGAGCTCGATCGACTTCGCCGCGCGCCCGAGAACGTCCGGCACATCCGTGTCGACGAGGATGTTGAGAGCCTGGCCGAGGACATCACGGTCCATGGCCTGCTGACCTCGCTGATCGGTTACGAGGCGAGCTGGCCCGAGGACGCCGATCGCGTCTTCATCGTGGGCGGCGGCCGGCGCCTGCAGGCGCTCGAGCTGCTGCGCGAGCGCGGCGCGATCGCCGGCGACTTCACCGTGCCGGTCCTCATCCGCAACGTCGAGCTGGCTGTTGAGCTGTCGCTGGCGGAGAACCTGCAGCAGCGCACCATGTCGCCCGTCGACGAGTTCCACGCCTTCAAGGCGCTGATGGACACGGGGCGCCACTCGCCGGCCGAGCTGGCGAAACGGTTCGGCTTCACTGAGCGCCTGGTCAAACAGCGGCTCCGCCTGGCCGAGCTGGCTGAGCCGATCCTCGACGCGCTGGCGAACCGGCAGATCACGCTCGACACCGCCCAGGCCTATGCGACCGTCCAGGACAAGGCGCGCCAGGAGAAGGTCTTCAAGAGCCACTCGAGGATCGCGAACCCCGCGTGGAGCCACCACCCGCACAATGTCCGCCGCGACCTCCAGAACAACGCGACCACGACCGCGACGCAGCTCTTCAAGTTCGTCGGTGCCGAGAGCTACGAGATGCGCGGCGGCGACTATGAGGACGACCTCTTCTCGGAGGCGGGCCCCGATCGTGTGCTGCGCGATCCTTCGATCCTTGAAGCGGCCGCGAAGGAAATGATCGCGTTTCAGGCCGACCGGCTGCTCGCCGAGCTGCGCGAGTCGGACGCGTGGGCCCCGACGATCTCCGGCTATGTCGTCACGGCCGACCTGCAGTTGGGCACCTACGGGGTCGCGTACACCGCGAAGCCGACCGCGCCGGCAGGCTACAGGACGGTTGATCGCTACGACGACGCCCCGGTCTGGCGGACGATCCGTAACAACGGCATCGACGTGCGGGTGGTCGTCGGGATCGACCCGGAGGGCAAGCTCGCCGCTTGGCCGAAACTGCTCTTCGTCGAGGAAGATCAGGCCGACGCGGTAGATCCTCGCCACGCCGCGGCCGCGCGTCCGGCCGAGACGCCCGAGCAGGTCGCCGCGCGCCAGCGCGCCGAGGGTGTCAAGAAGTTCGCCTATCGTCGCGCGGTCGGCCCGTTTGCAGGCACCCGCTTCGAGGGACGGGCCTACTGGCCTGACGGATGGCGGGCGGAGCCGGAGAAGACGGCAGTCGACGGCGTGCCCGGCTGGCTCGTTCCCGTCCGCATCTTCGTCACCGATGCCGAGGTAGTGGCCGCGCGCAGCGGCGCCGAGCAGGACTATGACGACGATCTCGCCGCCCAGGCCCGCGCGAAGGAAGCGCAGGCGGAGCGTGAACGCGAAGCTGACGAGGCGGCGAGGCGGCGATCGGCCGAGCTGACCGCCATGGATCCGCCCGCGGTGGCAGTGATCGATGGTGAGGCGTGGTTTCGCGCAGAGGACGAGAGCTACGCGCCGGCCTACAACGAGGACGCTACCGTGGGCAGCTGGGCAGAGCTGCTCGAGCACTACGACGCGGACGATATCGCCAGCACCTTCGAGACGCGCACTGCCTTCGACCAGGCGATGGCGGACGCTGGCGCCGCGCCGATCGCGGAGGCGGCTGAGTGACGCGAGCTACCTTCATCAGCCGCGACGTGCGCGCCGGCTGCCTCGTGTGCGGCGGCTCCGACCCAAGATGGCTCGGACCGAACGCGCAAGGGGTGGCAGCGCGTCACCACGACGCGACCGGCCACGCCACCTGGTGCGACGTCGACATGAGCATCCGGTACGGTCGCGAGGAGACGGACGCGGCGCAAACCGACATCGAGGACGCGATCGGAGCTGCGGCATGAGCCGGCGCGCTTCGCCTCGCCAGGTTCGCGTCGACAACGACGGCGTGACCATGACCGTCACGCGCGAGATGCGGCTGCGGCACGTCAGCGACATCGCTCGCGGCGACGGCGTCGTGTTCGGCGGCGACAGTATGGGGCACTGGAATGTCGACCGGATCAACCGGATCCTCGACGCCATGGAGGCGCCAACTCGGCAGCTGAGCCTCCCTCCAGCCGCAATGCACGGCATGGCGATGGTCGGAGCTCCCGACCCGGTCAAGGTCGAGGCCTACGTCCGCATGGGCCTAAGCCACATGCCACCGCTGACCTTCGTCTCCCTCGACGAGCCAGAGAAGCAGGCAGGATCGATCATCCGCACGATGCTGGTCGATGGCCATCACCGCATGGCCGCGCTCTTCGTCATGGGCGTGGGATCCGTGCCAGCGCGGGTGCTCCCTCGTGAGCTCGAACGCGACGTCCGCGTCGTCGAGCTCAGCGAGGTGGCGATCTTTCCCGAGCCGCAGGTCCTCAACAACGAGATCGAGTTGGGGAGATGGCGAGCGTGAGCATGGACCTGACACACGCCATGGCCGGCTCAGCTCTGAGGCGGGCATCTGCGATCGACGACACGGTTCGTGTTGCGACTGCCGGCCTGGGTGACGATGCGCGCCGGATCGCGCGGCTCGCTGCCACCATCGCCTTCGATGCCGGCTTCGCCATGCGCGAGCTGCTGCACGCGGACCTCGCTGACGTAGCGACCGCACCATCAACCACTAGTCCAGCGATGGAGGACGAAGAGCCGTGAACGCCCCCAGCAGCATCGCCCAACTCGACCGCCGCTTCTGCAAGGCGGTTGAGGACGGCAAGGGCCTCCGCCTTGAGGCCTCCGACATTGATCTGCTCGTGACGCATGGCGTCCTGCCGGTCATTCACAATGCAAGCCAAGAATATCTTAGGGAACAAGCCAAGTGTCGGGACATGAGGCGCCGCTCTATCGCCGCGGCAAATACTGGCTCGGATGGGACCGAAAGCGCGACGGGTCGCTCCGTTCGCCTTATCTCACCGTCTTCTGGTACGACGTCGACGCAAAGCGTGTCCGCAGCTCATCAACGGGCACGACGGCCGA
The DNA here is from genome assembly GCF_014194975.1 of Sphingomonas sp. BK580. Lineage (GTDB taxonomy): Bacteria > Pseudomonadota > Alphaproteobacteria > Sphingomonadales > Sphingomonadaceae > Sphingomonas. Next base: position 84,660 of record NZ_JACIAY010000001.1, read on the forward strand.
GGGCGAGGCAGCCCTGATCCTTGATCGTCGCTACCTCTCCGACTCGACGGAGGCCGCGGCTTTCTGCCCGACGTGCGGTCAGCCGGTCGCCCAGGCGAGCGCCTACCTGCTCACCGACGCGATCGCCGACTATCGGCTCGAGTGGGGCGACAAGCGCGCGTCAGCCGAGGCGATCGAGACGCGGCTCAATCACGTGCTCGACTTCCTGGGGGCGCAGGACAAGGCCGGCGGCCGCTTTGGCCTGGCGACGAGCTGCGCGATCGCGTGCTCGAGCGCCTTCGTCACCGACTTTCGGGCTTGGTCGCGGGCAACGCCCGCGCGCTGGCGCAACAAGGCCGGCGAGATCACGGTCGAGCGCCCGCGCGCGCCGTCGTCGACCGAGGCGTCGGTGGCGCAGCTGATCGCCGCGCTCAATCATGCCGCCAACGCTGACCCGGCGCGCTCGGACAAGCGGCCAGCGTATCGCCCGCTCCCCCCTAGCCAGGTGCAACGCGCTCGCCGGCACCGGATCGGCGTGGACCAGCTCGCGGCGATGCTGAGCTACGCGGCGGAGCCGAGCAGGCGCCGTGGCTCACTCCACCGCTTCCTGGTCGCCTCAATCTGCACGATCGCACGGCCGAGCGCTGTCTGCGACATATCGGTCGCGCCCGATCGTCACCAGTGGAGCCCCGGCGCCGACACGATCGATCTCAATCCGCAGGGCCGGATTCAGAACAAGAAGCGCCGCCCCCTCCTCCCGGTGCTGCCGCTTCTCGCCGAATGGCTCGAGGCCGAGCTGGCGGAATACCTAGCGCTGGCCGAGGAGGCTCGAGCGGGGCGCGGCTGGCTCGTGAACTACTACGGCCGGCCGGTGAAAGACGTTGATCGCGCCTGGGCGACAATGCTCGCCGAGCTGAAGATGCCGACCGGCCGCGAGTGGCGTCCGTACCTGCTGCGCCACAGCCTGGCGACGCTCGTCCGCAATCGCGGGGCGGCACGCTGGGACCTCGAAGGCTTCATGGGCCATCGCGCGCCCAGCCAAACCGAAACCTACGCGATCGGTGAGTTTCCAACGGTGGTGACCGCCCTGGGCAGCATCATCGCAGAGTTAGAGCGACTGGCTCCGGGAGCCCTGCACCGGACCAACACCGGAGCCAGTCGACCCACACCCAACCTCAGGGAGGTCAAGATGCCCGGATAACCGCGAAAAATGCTGGTGCCGCTTACAGGACTCGAACCTGTGACCCCATCATTACGAATGATGTGCTCTACCAACTGAGCTAAAGCGGCCCGATCGCGCCCCGGGGGGCACCGCATCGTGGAGCGCGCGCTTAGCAGCGGGTCCCGGACGTGGCAAGCGCTTCCGGACTTTACGCGGAGTTTACCATCCATGGTGCAGATCGGGCGTGACAGGCCGACTCCGCAGGCCTCACTGGGACGATGAGCATGGACACGCCGCGCGGCCACGACGACCTCCGCCATGATCTCGACCCGACCGAGGGCGGCGTCGGCGAGGCGGTGCTCGCGATCGGCGGCGACGAGCGGCGCATGCACGTGCGCGCCTACAATCACTGGGTCTCGCTGCTCGGGAACCGGCCTTATCCCGCGATCGCCGACCTCGAGCCCGCCAGCATCGCCGACTTCGGCGCCAACAGCGTACTGCTCGACTTCTCCGCCGGGGTGGACGACCCGTCGGTCCAGTTCATCGGCCGCGCGCTGCGCGATGAGTGCGGCGTCGACCAGACGATCGCTCGGATCAGCGACGTGCCCGCGCGCTCGCTGCTGTCGCGGCTCACCGATCATTACCTGCAGATTATCGCCAACCAGGCACCGATCGGCTTCGAGGCGGAGTTCGTCGGCACGCGCGGGCACGCCACATTGTACCGCGGCATCCTGATGCCCTTCTCGTCGGACGGCGCCTCGATCGACTTCATCTACGGCGTGATCAACTGGAAGGAGCTGGTCACCGCCGACCATCAGGCCGCGCTTGACCGCGAGCTGTCGGTGGCGCGCGCGCCGCGCCACGATCCCGTGCCCGCCGCCACCTGGGCCGACGGGCCGCACGCCGACGTCGAGCTCGAGGCTATGCCCTGGCCCGAGGCCGCGGCCGCCGCGTCGCTCGACGACCGGCTCGCCGCGGCGCGCGAGAGCGCGGCCTCGGCACGTGCCGCCGCGACCCGCAGCCACGCCGCGCTGTATCGAGCGCTCGGCCGCGCGCACGACTTCGCGCTCGCCGCCGCCGAGGCGCCCGAGCGGCTCGCCGCGATCCTCGATGCGGCCGCGATCAGGGTCCAGGCGCGCGCGCCGATGACCGCGATCGCCAAGCTGATCTTCGGCACCGATCACGACAAGACGCGGCTGACCGAGCTGGCCACCGTGCTCGCCTGGGCGGCACGCACCGGCGTCGCCGAGGGTGACCTCGCGCGCGTGCTCGACACGACCGAGGGCGGGATCAAGCGGGTGGTCACCGAGGAGCGCGCGGCGCGCCGGCCGGTGCCGCGGGTCGCGCCGCGGCTGGCGCCCGCGCTCGCCGCTCGCGCAGCACTGGCGGAGGTCGCGCTCGACAGTGGCTTGGCCGAGGGCGAGCCGGTGGTGCTGCTCGGCCGCGCGGTGGCCGGCGGCATCATGGTGATCGGCACCGTCGGCGACGATGCCCGATTGGCGGAGCAGGTGCTGCGGCGGCTCGGTTGAGGCCGGCGCTTACCGGCCTGCGAGGTCGCCACTTCGCCGGCTGGAACGCGATCGCTGTCGTAACTCGTTTCGGGATCCACGCCGCCGCGCGCCCGTCCCGCGGACGACGAGGCGGACGAGTGGATCCTGCGACAAGCTCAGGATGACGGCGAGAACGGGCGCCGGTCCCGATGCGCCGTCACGACTGTTCCTCTCCCCCTCACACGGGGTTGAGCCGCGTCGCCGCGCGGCGCATAGCGCGGCTCATGGTCGAGAAGTCTCTGCAGAAACTGTCTGCCGCGCTCGCGGCGCGGCTCACCCATCGCGCCCTTCCCGGGGAGATCGCCGGCTTCGGCGAGGACAAGCAGGCGGAGGCTGCCGCCTTCCTGGCCGAGACCGCGGCGCAGCGCGCTCCCGGCACCGCCGCGCTCGCGCTGGAGCAGTTGCCCGGCGACGGCGCGCGGCGTCGCATGCGGCTCGCCATCGTCAACGACGACATGCCCTTCCTGGTCGACTCGGTCGCCGCCGCGATCGGTGACCGCGACATCGCGGTCGACCGCGTGATCCACCCCGTGATCCGCGTCTCGCGCGACGCCGACGGCACGCTGACCGCGATCGAGGAGGCGGGCGGCAGCGCCGAGTCGATGATCTACGTCGAGCTCGAACGCGTCGACGCCAAGGACCGCCGCGCGCTGACGGACGAGATCGAGCGGCTGCTGCGCGACGTGCGCGTCGCGGTGAGCGACTGGCGCCAGATGCAGGCCGCCCTCGCCGCCGACGCGGGCATGCTCGACGACACCGGGCACGATCCCGAGGGCGCCAACCTGCTGCGCTGGTTCCTCGACCGCCACTTCACGCTGCTCGGCCACGAACGCTGGCACGTCGACGGCCACGCCGACGCTGCGCCGCCACTCGGCATCGTACGCAACGAGCATGAGGTGCCGCTGCTGGCCGAGCGCTCGCGCCACCTGGCGATCGACTATTTCGCGGCCGGCAACGCCGCGCCGCTGCTGCTCAAGTCGAGCCTGATCTCGCCGGTGCACCGCCGCGTCCCGCTGGACCTGCTGGTGGTGCCGCTCGCCACCGGCGGCACGGTGACGGGTCTCTCGATCCATGCCGGGCTGTGGACCTCGGCCGCGCTCAACGCGCCGCCGCGCAGCGTGCCGGTGCTGCGTCAGCGGCTTGCCGCGAGCGAGGCCAAGTTCGGCTTCGATCCCGCGGGCCACACCGGCAAGGCGCTGACCCACGCCATCGCCACGCTGCCGCACGACCTGATGATCGCGGTCGACGCCGCCGGCATGGAGGAGCTGGCGCTCACCGCGATGAGCCTCGCCGACCGGCCGCGGCCGAAGCTGGTGCTGGTGCCCTCGCCGCTCGGCCGCCACCTCTACGCCTTCGTCTGGCTCCCGCGCGACGAGATGACCACCGCGCGCCGCGTCGCGATCGGCGCCATGCTGGCGGAGGAGGCGAACGGCCAGATCCTCAACTGGAACACCAGCGTCGAGGACAGTCGCACCGCGCTGCTGCGCTACACCATCGACCTGCGCGGCGCCGGCCGCCTGCCCGACGCCGCGCTGCTCGACGCGCGGCTGGAGAAGATGGTGCGCGGCTGGGCGCCCTCGATCGAGGCGGCGCTCGCCGACGAGGTCGGGCCGGCGCGGGCGGCGCGGCTGGCGCTGCGCCACGCCGCCGCCTTCCCGCCGCGCTACCGCACCGGCGCGACGCCCGACGAGGCGGCGCGCGACATCGTCGCCATCGCCAACCTGGTCGACGACGCCGATCGCGAGGTGCGTTTCACCGCCGGCGGCGACGGCATGCTCCACCTCAAGGTCTACCGCCAGGGCGGGCCGCTGGCGCTGTCCGACGCGGTGCCCGCGCTGGAGCATTTCGGCTTCCGCGTGATCGAGGAGATGCCGACCGGGCTGACCGACGAGGAGCGCTCCTCGATCCACGACTTCACGCTGGAGACCGCCGCGGACGTGCCCGCGGTGCTCGCCGCGACCGACACGCTGCAAGAGGCCATCGCGCAGGTGCTCGAGGGCCGCGCCGAGGACGACGGCTTCAACCGACTGATGCTGGAGGCCGGCCTGTCGCCCTCCGCCGTGGTGCTGTTCCGGGCCTGGTTCCGCTACCTGCGCCAGGCGGGGATGAGCTACGGCATGGCCACCGTGGTGGAGACGCTGACGCGCGCGCGCGACGTGACGAAGGCGCTGGTCGAGCTGTTCGCCGCGCGCCATGATCCGGCGCGCCAAGGCGACGCCGCGGCCGCCGCCGCCGCGATCGACGCCGGGCTCGACGCGGTCACCGGCATCGACGACGACCGCATCCTGCGCGCCTTCCGCGCAGTGATCGACGCGACGCTGCGCACCAACGCCTACACCGAGGCGGCGAAGGAGGCGCTGGCGTTCAAGCTCGACAGCTCCAAGATCCCCGGCCTGCCCGCGCCGCTGCCGTGGCGCGAGGTCTGGGTCTACTCGCCGCGGGTCGAGGGCATCCACCTGCGCGCCGGCCCGGTCGCGCGCGGCGGGCTGCGCTGGTCCGACCGGCGCGACGATTTCCGCACCGAGATCCTGGGGCTGATGAAGGCGCAGCGCGTCAAGAACGCGGTGATCGTGCCGACCGGCGCGAAGGGCGGCTTCTACGCCAAGCAGCTCCCCGCCCCCGGCAATCGCGACGCGTGGCTGGCGGAGGGCACCGAGGCCTATCGCATCTTCATCCGCACCCTGCTGTCGATCACCGACAACATCGTCGGCGGCGAGGTCGTGCATCCCGACGGCGTGGTCGTCCATGACGGCGAGGATCCGTATTTCGTCGTCGCTGCCGACAAGGGCACCGCGACCTTCAGCGACGTCGCCAACGCGATCGCGCTGGAGCGCGGCTTCTGGCTCGGCGACGCCTTCGCCAGCGGCGGCAGCCAGGGCTACGACCACAAGGCGATGGGCATCACCGCCAAGGGCGCGTGGGTCTCGGTGCAGCGCCACTTCGCCGAACGCGGCGTCGACGTGCAGACGCAGCCGATCCGCGTCGTCGGCTGCGGCGACATGTCGGGCGACGTGTTCGGCAACGGCATGCTGCTGTCCCGGGCGATCCGCCTGGTCGCCGCCTTCGACCACCGCCACATCTTCCTCGATCCCGATCCCGACGCGGCGGCGAGCTGGGCCGAGCGCGACCGGCTGTTCGCGCTGCCGCGGTCGAGCTGGGCCGACTATGACACCGCGTTGATCTCGCCCGGCGGCGGCGTGTTCGCGCGCGACATGAAGTCCATCCCGCTCTCGCCCGAGGTGCGCGCCGCGCTCGGCATCGACGCCGAGCGGCTCGAGCCCACCGCGCTGATCTCGGCGATCCTCAGGAGCCCGGTCGACCTGATCTGGTTCGGCGGCATCGGCACCTATGTGAAGGCCGCGTCCGAGAACAACGCCACCGTCGGCGATCCCGCCAATGACCGGCTGCGCGTCGACGCCGAGGAGCTGCGCGCCATCGCGATCGGCGAGGGCGCCAATCTGGGTGTCACCCAGGCCGCGCGCATCGCCTTCGCGGCGAGAGGGGGCCGGATCAACACCGACTTCATCGACAATTCCGCCGGCGTCGACTGTTCGGACAATGAGGTCAACATCAAGATCGCGCTCAACCGCGAGATGACCGAGGGACGGCTCGCGTTCGACGACCGCAACGCGCTGCTCGGCGCGATGACCGACGACGTCGCGCGGCTGGTGCTGGAGGACAACCGCCTCCAGACGCTCGCGCTGTCGATCGCCGAGGGCGGCGGGGTGCAGGCGCTGCCCAGCTACGTCCGGCTGATCGAGGTGTTCGAGGAGAGCGGCCGGCTCGACCGCCGCGTCGAGGGGCTCGGCAGCAACACCGACCTGCTCCGCCGGAGCAGCGACGCGCGCGGACTCACCCGCCCCGAGCTGGCGGTGCTGCTCGCCACCGCCAAGCTGGCGCTGCAGGACGCGATCGAGCATTCCGCGCTCGGCGACGACCCCGCGCTGACGGAGGATCTTCACGCCGCCTTCCCGTCGGCGATGCGCGAGCGCCTCGCCGCCGCGATCGACTCGCACCGGCTGCGCCCGCAGATCGTCGCCACCAAGCTGGCCAATCGCATCGTCAACCGGATCGGCGTCCTCCATGCCTTCGAGCTGGCGGAGGAGGAGGGAGCGACGCTCGCCGACATCGCCGCGATGTTCGTGGTGGTGGAGCGCCAGTTCGGCCTCGCCGCCTTGTGGCACGCGATCGAGACCGCGGTGATGCCCGAGAGCGGGCGGATCGCGCTGTTCGACGAGACCGCGGTGGCGGTCCGCTCGCACGTCGCTGACCTGCTGCGCACCACCGCCCCGGCCACGCCGCCCTCCGCGGTGATGACCCGGCTGTCGGCCGGGATCGACCGCCTCGACGCCGCGACGGGCGAGCTGTTGCTCGACGAGGCGCGGGCTCACTCGCGCCGCATCGCCGATACGCTCGAGCAGGCAGGCGCACCGCATGATCTCGCCACGCGCGTGGTACGGCTGTTCGAGCTGGACGGCGCGGTCGGGCTCGCCGACCTGGGCGAGCGTGCCGGCATCGAGGAGACGCGACTGGCGCGTGCCTTCACGCGGCTCGGGCAGGCGCTGGGGCTCGACTGGGCGCAGTCGACCGCGACTCGCATCTCGCCGAGCGACCCGTGGGAGCGGCTGCTGATCGCCGGGCTGGCGCGCGACTTCCAGCAGCTGCGGCTCGATTTCCTCGGCCGCGGCGGTGCGGGCGATCCGGAGGCGCTGGTGGCCGACTGGCTAGCGCGCAACGGGGCTCGCGTGACGCAGTTCCGCGCGGTGATCGACCGCGCGCGCAACGCGCAGGCGCCGAACGCGGCGATGCTGGCGCAGATCGCGAGCCAGGCGCGCGTGCTGCTGGGGCGGTAGGGGCGCGGACCTCTGAGCCCCCTGCAAGGAGAAGTGGCACGCGTAGCGCGGCGGGAGGGGTGTCACGGCTGGTGAGTCGACCGATCCTCGCCAGCCGCGTCATCCCTCTGTCAGGTCTGCGGCCTGCCACCCTCCCTCGCAGAGGAGGATGGTTCCGGGTGCCGCTCAGTGCGGCGCCGCGCCCAGCTCCACCCCCGTCTTGTCGTGCAGCGCGAAGCGGTCGACGAGGTCGGCGCTGGCTCGGTTGTAACCGATGACCTCGACGACGCGCCCGTCGCGCCGCAGCCGCACCACCACTTTGTCGAGCGCCGCCACCCCCGAGATGTCCCAGAAATGCGCGCCGCCCACGTCGATCGTGACGTGCCGCGCGCGATCCTCCGCCTGGAAGGCGCGGGTGAAGCGCTCGACCGAGGCGAAGAAGATCTCTCCCGTCACGCGGTAGGTCGCCCGTTCGCCCGCCCCGAGGCGCTCGACCGCGAACAGCCGCTGCACCTTTCCCGCGAAGAAGATGCCCGAGAGCAGCACGCCGGCGAGCACGCCCAGCGAGAGGTCGCGCGTCGCCACCACCACCGCGACGGTCACCAGCATCACCGCCGACGAGGTCGGCGGGTGGCGGCGCAGGTTGGGGATCGAGTTCCAGCTGAACGTCCCGATCGACACCATGATCATCACAGCGACCAGCGCCGGCATCGGCACGCGCCCGACCCAGGGCCCCAGCACCGCGAGCAGGAACAGCAGGAACGCGCCCGCGACGAAGGTCGACAAGCGCCCGCGTCCGCCCGAGCTGACGTTGATCACCGATTGACCGATCATCGCGCAGCCGCCCATCCCGCCGAGCAGCGCGGCGACGATGTTGGCGCCGCCCTGCCCCGCGCACTCGCGGCGCTTGTCGCTGTCGGTGTCGGTGATGTCGTCGACGATCTGCGCGGTGAGCAGCGACTCGAGCAGCCCGACCGCGGCCATCGTCAGCGAGTAGGGCAGGATGATCCGCAGCGTGTCCAGCGTGAGCGGCACGTGCGGCAGCGCCACGCTGGGTAGACCCGCGGGCAGCCGACCCATGTCGCCGACCGTGTTGACACGGAGGCCGAGCGCGACGCTGATCGCGCTGAGCACGAGGATCGCCACCAGCGGCGACGGCACGGCGCGAGTCAGCCGCGGCAGACCGTAGATGATCGCGAGGCCGGCCGCGACCAAGGCGTAGCTCACCCAGCTCACCCCGGTGAGCTGCGGCAGCTGCGCGAGAAAGATCAGGATGGCGAGCGCGTTGACGAAGCCGGTGATGACCGATCGCGAGACGAACTGCATGACGAGATCGAGCCGGAGCAGGCCGGCGGCGACCTGGATCAGCCCCATCAGGATCGTCGCGGCGAACAGATAATCGACGCCGTGCGTGCGGACGAGCGGCCCGACCACCACCGCCACCGCGGCGGTGGCGGCGGAGACCATGCCCGGTCGGCCGCCGATCAGCGCGATCGTGATCGCGATCGCGACCGAGGCGTAGAGCCCGACGCGCGGGTCGACCCCGGCGATGATCGAGAAGCCGATCGCCTCGGGGATGAGCGCGAGCGCGACGACGATGCCCGCGAGCACGTCGCGGCGGGCGGCGGCGCCGTCAGCGAACCACTGGCGGCGATAGGTGAGGAGTGCAGCAGTCATCGACGTTTCCACAACAGGGCCCATCGCGCCAGCGCGGGCGCGGTAGGTTCGGTGCGTTGTGTTGTCCGGCGGATCGGCGGCCGGAAGAGCCACCCGGGATCTCACCGGGTCCTTGCGAATGCGCGCGCCTTAGGCGGTGGCGGCGGCGCTGGCAAGCCGCGGGCGACCCGCTCGCACGCCCGAGGATCGGCCTGCATCCTCGATCCATGACCGCCGACACGGCCGCCCGTGCGACCGACGTCGCCGCCCCGCCGGCTCAAGAGGGCGCGGTCGACCCGCCCCCGATCGCCTCGACCATGAGCCACGTCCGCAGCGCGCTCGCGAGGTTCGCCGGCTCCGGCCCCCGCACCCGCAGCGCGTCCACCTGCGCCACCAGCGCGGAGAGCGGCAGCCCGCGCGCCGCCGCCGCCCGCTCCAACGCCGACCAGAACACCGGCTCCAGGCTGATCGAGGTCTGATGCCCGGCGATCGTCACCGACCGCTTGACCGGGCCGACGAACCCGCCCGGCGGGGACGCGATCACTCGGCGTCGAACAGCGCGGCGAGCTGCTCGATGATCGTGCCGCCGAGCTGCTCCGCGTCCATGATCGTCACCGCGCGGCTGTAATAGCGTGTGACGTCGTGGCCGATGCCGATCGCGACCAGCTCCACCGACGACTTCTTCTCGATCCAGCCGATCACCTGGCGCAGATGCCGTTCCAGGTACGAGCCGGTGTTGACGCTCAGCGTCGAGTCGTCGACCGGCGCGCCGTCCGAGATCACCATCAGGATACGACGCTCCTCGGGGCGGGCGAGCATGCGCGCGTGCGCCCAGAGCAGCGCCTCGCCGTCGATATTCTCCTTGAGCAGCCCCTCGCGCATCATCAGCCCGAGCGCGTTGCGCGCGCGCCGCCACGGCTCGTCGGCCTTCTTGTAGACGATGTGGCGCACGTCGTTGAGGCGGCCGGGCTGCGGCGGGCGGCCCGCGGCGAGCCAGGTCTCGCGGCTCTGCCCGCCCTTCCACGCGCGTGTGGTGAAGCCGAGGATCTCGGTCTTGACGCCGCAGCGCTCGAGCGTGCGCGCCAGGATGTCGGCGCTGATCGCCGCGATCGAGATCGGACGGCCGCGCATCGAGCCGGAATTGTCGATCAGCAGCGTCACGACGGTGTCGCGGAACTCGGTGTCACGCTCCACCTTGTAGCTCAGCGACTGGGTCGGATTGACCACCACGCGCGCCAGTCGCGCGGCGTCGAGCAGCCCCTCGTCCTGGTCGAAGTCCCACGAGCGCGACTGCTGCGCCATCAGCCGGCGCTGCAGGCGGTTGGCGAGCCGCGACACCGCCGACTGCAGGTGCACCAGCTGCTGATCGAGGTAGCCGCGCAGCCGCGCCAGCTCGTCGCTGTCGCACAGGTCGGTCGCGGCGATCACCTCGTCGAACTGAGTCGTCCACACGCGATAGTCGAAGTCCGGGCCGAGATCGGTGGTGGGGCGGTTGGGGCGAACCGGTTGCATCCCCTCCTCGCCGTCGTCGCCCGGCTCGCCCTCGGCGTCGTCGTCGAGATCGTCGCCCTCGAGCTGCTCGCTCTCGCCCTCGCTCGACTCATCGTCGCGCTGCTGGCCGCGCGCCTCCACCTCGGACTCGCCCTCGCTGCCCTCGGCGTCGCCCTCGTCGGGCTGGTCGGTGTCCTGCCCCTCCTCGCCCTCTTCCTCCTCGCCGCCCTCGTCGCTCTCCTCCGGCGTACGCTCACTCTCGACCAGCTCGAGATCCTCGAGCAGCTTGCGCGCGAGCCCCTGGAAGGCGCGCTGGTCGTCGAGCGCGAGCGCCAGTGCGGCGAGGTCGGCACGCTCCTCCACCCACTCGCGCACCAGCGCCAGCCCGGGCTCGGTCGCGACCGGCGGACGCTCGCCGGTGAGCGCCTCGCGCACCATCAGCCCCAGCGCGGTGGCGAGCGGCACCTCGCTGCGATTGCGCGCGCGCAGGATCGGGTCGGCGCGCAGCCGCACGTCGAGCGCGGTGGCGAGGTTGGCGGAGATCCCCTGATAGCCGCGGCTGCCGAGCGCCTCGACGCGCGCGTCCTCGATCGCGTCATAGACGCCGCGCGCGGTGGCATCGTCGGGCGCGCCGCGCGCGTGGAGCGCGGTGTCGTGGTGGCGCAGCCGCAGTGCGAACGAGTCAGCGAAGCCGCGCGCCTCGGCGACCTGGTCGGCGGGCAAGGTGCGCGCCGGCATCGGCACGCGCAGGTGCTTGCCCGACTGCGCCGGCGCGTCGGCGGTGAAGGCGAGCTCCACCTCGGCCTCGTCGGACAGCGCGCGGGCTGTACCGCCGAGCACAGATTTGAAGCGGTCGAGCGGGGTATCGGTGGCCATCAGCCCTCCAACGCGCGGAGCGCCGCCTGGCGCAACGCGGGCACGTCATTGCGGACCAACCCGAACAGGATGGTCAGGTCGATGTCATCATAGGCGTGGCGCAGCACGTTGCCGAGCCCGCGCACACGCTCGAACGGCACGTCCGGGGCAATCGCTGCAAACTGCTCGGGACCGAGCTTCACCACTGCCTCGGCGTTCCGCTCTCTCGTCTGCGCCGCCCCAGCTGAGCCGTGCTCCTGCGTACGCAGGAGCCTAGGGCCACGAACGTCGTGCCTGTGACTCTGGGCTCCTGCGTGCGCAGGAGCGCGCTCATCGGCGTAAGCGTCGATGCGTTCGGCATTGTCGACGATCTCACGTAAACACCGCGACGCGTCCTTAGTAGACACGGACACGATCCCGGTCGATCTCGGCCTGGAGCGCCCCTTTGCGCGCCGGCTCTGTCACGAGGTCGACTCGCCGACCGATCATCCCGGCAATGGCGTCGCTCAGTCCGAAGAACGCGAACGGGCCGGCGGCACGTACCGCGTCATAGTCGAGCGCAGCGGCGAGATCGATGTTCGACTCCGCGCCCGCCTCGTCGCGCGCGGTCGAGCCGAAGAGCGAGAGCGCGCGGACGCCGAGCGCGCGCAGCTCCGGCTCGCGCGCACGAAGCAGGTCGATCGCCTCGCTACGCCTCACCTCACGCCTTCGCCGCGACGCTCTCCGGCAGGTCCTTGCCGAACACGCGCTGGTAATATTCGGCGACCAGGGCACGCTCGGCCTCGTCGCACTTGTTGAGGAACGACAGCCGGAAGGCGAAGCCGACGTCGCCGAAGATCAGCGCGTTCTGCGCCCAGCTGATCACCGTGCGCGGGCTCATCACCGTCGAGATGTCGCCGTTGACGAAGCCGCGGCGGGTCAGGTCGGCGACGCGCACCATGTTCTCGACCAGCTTCTTGCCCTCGGGCTTGTCATATTCGCCCGACTTGGCGAGCACGATATTGGCCTCGGTCGCGGCCGGCAGGTAGTTGAGCGTGATCACCACGTTCCAGCGGTCCATCTGGCCCTGGTTGATCTGCTGCGTGCCGTGATAGAGGCCGCTGGTGTCGCCCAGGCCGACCGTGTTGGCGGTCGCGAACAGGCGGAACCACGGGTTCGGCCGGATCACGCGATTCTGGTCGAGCAGCGTCAGCTTGCCCTCGGTCTCGAGCACGCGCTGGATCACGAACATCACGTCGGGTCGGCCGGCGTCATATTCGTCGAACACCAGCGCGGTCGGCGTCTGCAGCGCCCAGGGCAGCAGCCCCTCGCGGAACTCGGTGACCTGCTGGCCGTCGCGCAGCACGATCGCGTCGCGCCCGACCAGGTCGATGCGGCTGATGTGCGCGTCAAGGTTGATGCGGATGCACGGCCATTTCAGCCGCGCCGCGACCTGCTCGATATGGCTCGACTTGCCGGTGCCGTGATAGCCCTGCACCATCACGCGGCGGTTGTGCGCGAAGCCCGCCGCGATCGCGAGCGTGGTGTCGGGGTCGAACACATAAGCGGGGTCGAGGTCGGGGACGCGCTCGTCCGCCTCGCTGAACGCGGGCACCTGCATGTCGCTGTCGATGCCGAACAGGTCGCGCACGCTGACCATCTTGTCGGGTGCGTCGAGGATCGTCGTGTCGCGGCTGTCGGGCTGGGTATTGGGCAGATCGGTCATTCGCGGGCAGGCCGTTCGCTGGAGGATGCCGTTCCAGTGGGAACGGAACGCGCCCGCGTCAACCCGCGGCGGGCGCCGCGGTTGCCTTCGCCGGCAGGTGGAACAGGTCGATGAACGCCTCCGCCGCGGCGCGATCGCCGCCGAAGCGCAGGCTGCCCGCCGCCTCGGCCGCGGCGATCGGCCGCTTGCCGTAGACGATCGCTGCCATGGTCTGAGGGTCGGTGTCGAACACCGCGTCGCCGAAGGCGGGCGCGCGCTCGATCGGCAGCGCGCCGTGGGCGAGTCGCGCCACGAACGAGTCGCGTCCGAACAGGAAGCCGATCGCCATCGGTCCCGGCGCGCGCGCGAGATCGACCATCGTGCGCAGCGACATCATCATCGAGGCGGCGGACAGCGGCAGCGTCGGATCGTGATCGGGCGAGCGCGCCGCCCAGCGCCCCAGCGTCATGATCGCGGGCTCGGCCTCATAGCCCCATTCGGTGAGCGCGTAGCCGGTGGCGCGACCGGGCAGCTCCACCTTCTCCACCACCGCCGTCGCCGCGAGCCGCTCGAGCCGCTGCGTCAGCACGTTGGCGCTGATCCCGGGCAGGCCAGCGCGCAGCTCGGTGAAGCGGCGCGGGCCGAACATCAGCTCGCGCACGATGAGCAGCGCCCAGCGCTCGCCGAGCAGCTCCATCGCCAGCGCGGTGCCGCAGGCGTCGTCGTACCAGCGCTCGCGCGCCGCCGGCCTTTTTGTTACATTTTCTAACTTCATGGTTGCTTTAACTAACCACGCGACGCAGGATCGCACAAGGGACGAGCGAGGGAGATCGCACCATGGAGAGGACGATTTTCGTGAACCTGCCGGTCGCCGACGTGGCGGCCTCGACCCGCTTCTACGAGGCGCTGGGCTTCGTGCGGAACCCGGACTTCTCGAACGACCAGGCGTCCGGGATGGTCTGGTCGGATTCGATCTGGGTGATGCTGCTCGGGCACGATTTCTACCGCACCTTCACGCCGAAGACGATCGCGGACACGCGCACCACCAGCGCGGCGCTGCTGTGCCTGTCCTGCGCCTCGCGCGACGAGGTCGACAAGCTCGGCGCGGCGGCGCTGGCGGCGGGTGGGCGCGAGCTGCACGGCGCCGACGACAGGGGCTTCATGTACGGCCGCGCCTTCGACGACCTCGACGGCCATGGCTGGGAAGTGATGCACATGGATCCGAACGCCGCGCCGGCCGAGCAGCATGATGCCACGGTGCCGGCCTAGCCGCGACGCCGCGCGGCGCGTGCTCGACCGGCCGCTGCCGCTCGGGCTGGCCGCGTTCGCGCTGACCGCCGCGCTGCTATGGCAGGCGGCGGCGCCCCTGTCGTCGCCTGATGCGACCGGTGTGTTCCCGCACGCGCGGCAAACGAGCGCCACGTCGAGCAACGGTGCGCATCTCACCGAATAGCGGGGCTCGCGCGTGCGCGGGAGAACAAGCTGACATCGCGACCGGTTCGCGAGAGAAATCGCAAGGAGAGGCGTCCATGCAGCCCGTGATCACCGCGTTTGACTGGGTACCCGATTTCGCGCGCGGCCAGGTGCGCGACCTGCGCGTGCGTTGGGCGTTGGAGGAGGTCGGTCAGCCCTATCGCGTGCGTTATCTCGCGCAGGGCGAGCAGAAGGCGGCGCCGCACCGGGTGCGCCAGCCGTTCGGCCAGGTGCCGACCTATGAGGAGGGCGCGCTCGTCCTCTACGAGTCGGGCGCCATCGTGCTGCATCTCGCCGAGGGGCGCGACGGGCTGCTGCCGGACGACCGCGTCGGTCGCGCGCGCGCTATCGAATGGGTCTTCGCCGCGCTGAACACGGTGGAGCCGCCGATCATGGACCGCGCCGTGGCGACGCTGTTCGAGGCCGATCAGCCCTGGTCGCAGCCGCGCCTGCCCGCGGTTGACGCTCGGATCGCCGAGCGGCTCGGCGAGGTCGCGGCGCGACTGGGCGAGCGCGAATGGTATGACGGCGCCTTCTCCGCGGGCGACCTGCTGATGGTGGCGGTGCTGCGGATCCTGCGCGATCACCCGCTGCTCGCCGCGCAGCCGACGCTCGCCGCGTACGTCGCGCGCGGTGAGGCGCGCCCCGCCTTCCGCCGCGCGCTCGCCGACCAGCTCGCCGGCTTCACCGGCAGCCCGCCGCCGGGCTTCGCCGAGTGGCTCGCGAAGCGCACGGCGCGTGCCGGGCAGCTGGCATGAGCCCGTCTCACCGCTTCACCCCCGCGGAAGGAGGAAGAGGATGACCGACCGAGAAGGTCTGCCGATCTGGTACGAGCTGCTCGCGCGCGACCCGGACGCGGCCGAGCGCTTCTACACGCACGTGCTCGGCTGGTCGGTGGGGCGGCCGCAGCTCACCGCCGCGCCCGACTATCGCGTGCTCGTCGCGCCCGACGGGGACGCGGTCGGCGGGCTGATGGCGGTGCCGCCGGGCGCGCCGATGGTGCCGCGCTGGCTCTTCTATCTCGCCGTCGACGACGTCGACGCCACCGTCCAGCGAGTCACCGCGACGGGCGGTACGGTGACGATGCCGGCGATGGACCTGCCCGAGGTCGGCCGCCTCGCGCTGGTGGCCGACCCGCAGGGCGCGCCCTTCTACGTCATGCGCGCGAGCGGTGACGATGAGTCGCGCGCCTTCCGGGGCGCCGACACCGCTACCCCCGGCCACGCGGTGTGGAACGAGCTGACCGCGCCCGACCAGGACGCCGCGCTCGCCTTCTACGCCGCGCTGTTCGGCTGGCGGCACGAGGGCGCCATGCCGATGGGCCCGCTCGGCGACTATAAGTTCGTCCACTCGGGCACGACCTGTCTCGGCGCGACGATGAACAGCTTCGCCGGCAAGGCGGCGGGCTGGCAGTTCTACTTCATGGTCGACGACGTTGACGCCGCGGTGGAGCGGCTGACCGGCGCGGGCGGTCGCGTCGTGCAGGGACCGGACGAGATCCCCGGCGGCAGCTTCTCGGTGGTCGCGGTCGATCCGGAGGGCGCCGCGTTCGGCTTCGTCGGCGAGCGAGGCGCGTGATGGACAAAGTGTCGGTATGGCTGTGGTGCGACGGCACCGCGGAGGAGCAGGCGAGCTTCTACACCGGCCTGATCGCCGGCAGCGCCATCACGTCGGTGTCACGCGCGCCGGCGGACTACCCGGCGGGCAAGGCGGGCGACGTGCTCACCGTCACCTTCACGCTCGCGGGACGGTCGTTCGCGATGCTCAACGGCGGCGCCGGTCCGGCGCACAGCGAGGCCATGTCGCTCCAGGTCGACTGCGTCGACCAGGCCGAGGTCGACCGCTGCTGGGACGCGATCCTGGCGAACGGCGGCACCGAGGTGGCGTGCGGCTGGATCAGGGATCGCTGGGGCGTGGCGTGGCAGATCGTGCCGCGACGCCTCACCGAGCTGATGCAGGATCCGGTGCACGGCGCCAGGGCGATGCAGGCGATGATGGGGATGGTGCGGATCGATGTCGCGGCGCTGGAGCGCGCGATCGCCTCTTGAGCGCGCGGCCATAATCTCTAGGTAGGCGGCATTGGTCACGTTTGCGGCCAGCCCCGCGATCGTGTACCCGCCCCCTTGAACGGCGCCGGTGCGCCTCCTGCGCGCCGACGGCCCAACGAAGTAGAGACCCGCATGGCCGAGTTCACGCTCCCCAAGAACAGCAAGATCAAGGGTGGCCGCAAGGTCGCCTCGCCGCAGCCGGGCGGGACGATGCGCAACTTCAGGGTCTATCGCTACGATCCCGACTCGGGCGAGAATCCGCGCTACGACACGTTCGAGGTCAACCTCGACGAATGCGGCCCGATGGTGCTCGACGCGCTGATCAAGATCAAGTCGGAGCAGGACAGCTCGCTGACCTTCCGCCGCTCGTGTCGCGAGGGCATCTGCGGCTCGTGCTCGATGAACATCGACGGGCGCAACGGCCTGGCCTGCACCACCGCGATCGAGGACGTGAAGGGCGAGATCAAGATCACGCCGCTGCCCGCGATGGACGTGATCAAGGACCTCGTCCCCGATTTCACGCGCTTCTACGCGCAATATGCCTCGATCACGCCGTGGCTGCAGACCGTGACGCCGCCGCCCGCGGGCAAGGAGCGGCTCCAGTCGCCGGAGGAGCGCGCCAAGCTCGACGGTCTGTACGAGTGCATCCTGTGCGCCTGCTGCTCGACCTCGTGCCCGAGCTACTGGTGGAACTCGGACAAGTTCCTCGGCCCGGCGATCCTGCTTCAGGCGTACCGCTGGCTCGCGGACAGCCGCGACGAGATGACCGGCGAGCGGCTCGACGCGCTCGAGGATCCGTTCCGCCTGTATCGCTGCCACACGATCATGAACTGCGCCAACGTCTGCCCCAAGGGCCTGTCGCCGGCCAAGGCGATCGCCGAGATCAAGAAGATGGAAGTCGAGCGGATCGTCTGATCGGAGGGGACGGTCGCTAGCCTTCACGCCGCTTCCCATTGTGCCCCGGCGAAGGCCGGGGCCGAGTTGGGTGGCGGTGGCGAGTTTCACGACGGCTATCCCACCTGGTCCCCGGCCTTCGAGGCACGACGACAGAGGCGCGCGCACCTCCACATCAGGTCACTGCCTCCACCCCCGTCACACAACGTCACCGTCGCGAGGCTTGATCCCCTCACCCGCTGTCCCCACAGACGTCCCCATGCTGCGGTGCAGCGTCGCGAAGGGTGACGATGGGAAAAGTAAGTGACGCATACCGGCGCCTGATCGCCGACGACGAACTCCGCCCCGATCCCGAGCAGGAAGCCGCCGCGCTGCGGCTCGACGCGCTCGCGCAGGAGCTGGAGAAGCCGCGCACGATCGGCCTGTTCCGCCGCCGCCGCGTGCCCGCCAGGGGCGTCTACCTCTGGGGCGACGTCGGACGCGGCAAGTCGATGCTGATGGACCTGTTCTTCGCTAACGTCGCGGTGGCGAAGAAGCGCCGCGTCCACTTCGCCGAGTTCATGCTCGAGGTCCACGCGCGCATCGCGGTGGAGCGACGCAAGGAGGAAGGAGACCCGATCCTTCCCGTGGCGGAGGCGCTCGCCGACGAGGCGCAGTTGCTTGCCTTCGATGAGATGATGGTGACCAACTCGCCCGACGCGATGATCCTGTCGCGGCTGTTCACCGCACTCATCGAGGCCGGCGTGACCGTCGTCACCACCTCCAACCGCGCCCCCGCCGACCTCTACAAGAACGGGCTCAACCGCGAGCATTTCCTCGGTTTCATCGCGCTGATCGAGGAACGGCTCGACGTGCTCGCGCTCAACGGGCCGGTCGATTATCGCCGCGACCGGCTGGGCGCGCACAAGACCTGGCTCGTCCCCAACGGCGAGCAGGCCACCGCCGAGCTCTCCGCGGCGTTCTATCGCCTCACCGACTATCCGCCCGAGGACCGCGACCATGTCCCCAGCGAGGAGCTGGTGGTGCAGGGCCGCGCGCTGCGCGTCCCCAAGACGCTCAAGGGCGTGGCGGTGTTCGCGTTCAAGAAGCTGTGCGGCGAGGCGCGCGGCGCGGCCGACTATCTCGCGATCGCGCGGCGCTATCACACCGTCATCCTCGTCGGCATCCCGATCCTGGGCCCGGACAACCGCAACGAGGCGGCGCGCTTCGTCGCGCTGATCGACGCGTTGTACGAGCACAAGGTCAAGCTGCTCGCCGCCGCCGACGCCGAGCCGGACCAGCTCTACCCGCGCGGCGACGGCGCCTTCGAGTTCCGCCGCACCGCCAGCCGCCTGGAAGAGATGCGCTCCGAGAGTTACTTGAGCGAAGGTCACGGCACCGGCTAACCTTTATTGCTCCTGCGAACGATGTGCAACTTAACTTTGGCATGGCCGGTTTTAGCGGGTTGCCGGATGCGCCCGAAGGGCGTAGGCGGCTGTTCCATTCACGGCTCGGCATCAGAGAGGGATGGGATGGCCCGGAAGAAGATCGCGCTGATCGGCGCCGGTAATATCGGCGGCACGCTCGCGCACCTCGCAGCGCTCAAGGGTCTGGGCGACATCGTCCTGTTCGACGTGGTCGAGGGCGTACCCCAGGGCAAGGCGCTCGACCTCAGCCAGTGCGGTCCGGTCGAGGGCTTCGACGCCTCGATCAAGGGGTCGAACGACTACGCCGACATCGCCGGCGCCGACGTGATCATCGTCACCGCCGGTGTCGCGCGCAAGCCCGGCATGAGCCGTGACGACCTGCTCGGCATCAACCTCAAGGTGATGAAGGCGGTCGGCGAGGGCATCCGCGACAACGCGCCCGACGCCTTCGTGATCTGCATCACCAACCCGCTCGACGCGATGGTGTGGGCGCTGCGCGAGTTCTCCGGCCTGCCGCACCAGAAGGTGGTCGGCATGGCGGGCGTGCTCGACTCCGCGCGCTTCAGCCACTTCCTCGCCGAGGAGTTCGGCGTGTCGGTCAAGGACGTGAACACCTTCGTGCTCGGCGGCCACGGCGACACGATGGTACCGGTGCTCGAGTACTCGACCGTCAGCGGCATCCCGGTCAGCGACCTGATCGCGATGGGCTTCTCCACCAAGGAGAAGGTCGACGAGATCATCAAGCGCACGCGCGGCGGCGGCGGCGAGATCGTGGCGCTGCTGAAGACCGGCTCGGCCTATTACGCGCCGGCGACCAGCGGCATCGCGATGGCCGAGGCGTATCTCTACGACCAGAAGCGCATCCTGCCCGCGGCGGCGCATCTCTCCGGCCAATACGGCATCGACGACCTGTACGTCGGCGTGCCGGTGGTGATCGGCGCGGGCGGCGTCGAGAAGATCGTCGAGGTCTCGCTCTCGGAAGAGGCCAAGGCCAACCTCCAGGTCTCGGTCGACGCGGTCAAGGAACTGCTCGTGGCGTGCAAGGGCATCGACGGCTCGCTGGGGGCGTAAGGAATAGCTGTGCCCCGGCGAAAGCCGGGGCCCAGTTGGGAGAAGTCCCGCGGTGGAGAAGGCCGGCTTCGTCTACATCATGGCGAGCGGACGAAACGGCACGATCTACATCGGCGTCACCAGCGATTTGCCCAAACGTATCGGGGAGCATCGCAGTGGCGTCATCGGCGGCTTCACCAAGAAGCATCACTGTCATCGTCTCGTCTGGTATGAGGCGCATGAGAGCATAGAGGCAGCCCGGCATCGCGAGCTGCAGATGAAGGAGTGGAAGCGGGCGTGGAAGCTGCGCGAGATCGAAGGGCTCAACCCGGAGTGGGACGACCTGTACGATCGCATCGCGTCGCCATGACCGCCGCCGTAACTGGGCCCCGGCCTTCGCCGGGGCACGCACATCGCCCGATCTAGGGAGACGGACTTGAGCATCCTCGTCGACAAGAACACCAAGGTCATCACCCAGGGGATGACCGGCAAGACCGGCACCTTCCACACCAGGGCGGCGCTGGACTATGGCACGCAGATGGTCGGCGGCGTGACGCCCGGCAAGGGCGGCACCACGCACGAGGAGCTCGGCCTGCCGAACTTCGACACCGTCGCCGAGGCGGTCGCCAAGACCGGCGCCACCGCGTCGGTGATCTACGTGCCGCCGCCCTTCGCCGCGGACTCGATCCTCGAGGCGATCGACGCCGAGGTGCCGCTGATCGTCGCGATCACCGAGGGCATCCCCGTGCTCGACATGGTCCGCGTCAAGCGCGCGCTGTCGGGCAGCAAGTCGCGACTGATCGGCCCGAACTGCCCGGGTGTGCTGACGCCGGGCGAGTGCAAGATCGGCATCATGCCGGGCAACATCTTCAAGAAGGGCTCGGTCGGCGTCGTGTCGCGCTCGGGCACGCTGACCTATGAGGCGGTGTTCCAGACCTCGAACGCCGGGCTCGGCCAGACCACCGCAGTCGGCATCGGCGGCGACCCGGTGAACGGCACCAACTTCATCGACGTGCTCGAGCTGTTCCTCGCGGACGACGAGACGCAGTCGATCATCATGATCGGCGAGATCGGCGGCTCGGCCGAGGAAGAGGCGGCGCAGTTCCTCCGCGACGAGGCGAAGCGCGGCCGCAGCAAGCCGATGGCGGGCTTCATCGCGGGCCGCACCGCCCCTCCGGGGCGCCGCATGGGCCACGCCGGCGCGATCGTCTCGGGCGGCCAGGGCGGCGCCGAGGACAAGATCGCGGCGATGGAAGCGGCCGGCATCAAGGTCGCGGCGAGCCCCAGCGAGCTGGGCTCGACGCTGCTGAGCGTGCTGAACAAGTAAGCGACCCGGCCGTTGCCCCGGTATCCACCGGGGCAGCGCACGGCATGATCCCGGCGCGGCCGGAGCGACGAAGGTAGAGGCGTCATGGGCTACGAAGGCCAGGATTTCAGCGACATCGCGGGTAACGTCAGCCCGGCGTTCATCGACGCGCTCTACGCCCGCTTCAAAGAATCGCCCGACTCGGTCGAGACCGGCTGGCGCAGCTTCTTCGAGGGGCTGGAAGGGTCGATGAGCGCGCCGTCGTGGCAGAGCAAGCGCTGGCCGCTCACCACCACCGACGACCTCACCGCCGGGCTCGACCCGACGCAGATGGAGCCCGCGCCCAAGCCGGCCAAGGGCGGCAAGCCCGCGCCCGCGGCGCCGGCGGCCCCTGCCCCGTCGCAGGACGCGATCGTCAAGGCCGCGGCGGACTCGATCCGCGCGCAGCTGCTGATCCGCACCTATCGCGTGCGCGGCCATCTCGCCGCCAACCTCGACCCGCTCGGCCTGTCCTCGGCGCGCGAGCTGCCCGCCGACCTCAAGACCGACTATCACGGCTTCTCCGACGCCGACATCGACCGGCCGGTCTATCTCGGCGGCTCGCTCGGGCTGCAATGGGCGACGATCCGCGAGGTGGTCGACACGCTGCGCGCCAATTACTGCGGCAGCGTCGGCCTCGAGTATATGCACATCGCCGACGTCGAGGAGCGCAAGTTCCTCCAGGAGCGGATGGAGGGCAAGGACAAGGGCGTCGAGTTCACCACCGCCGGCAAGAAGGCCATCCTCACCAAGGTGATCGAGGCCGAGCAGTGGGAGAAGTTCCTCGGCCGCAAGTACGTCGGCACGAAGCGCTTCGGGCTCGACGGCGGCGAGAGCATGATCCCCGCGCTCGAGAGCGTGATCAAGTACGGCGGCGCCGCGGGCGTCAACGAGATCGTGTTCGGCATGGCGCACCGCGGCCGGCTCAACGTGCTCGCCAACGTCATGGCCAAGCCGCTGCGCGTGATCTTCCACGAGTTCGCGGGCGGCTCGGCGCACCCCGACGACATCGGCGGCTCGGGTGACGTGAAGTACCATCTCGGCACCTCGACCGACCGCGAGTTTGACGGGCACCACGTCCATATGTCGCTGGTCGCCAACCCGTCGCACCTCGAGGCGGCGGACCCGGTGGTGCTCGGCAAGATCCGCGCGATCCAGACGATCGCCAAGGACCTCGACACGCACGCGCGCTCGCTGCCGGTGCTGATCCACGGCGACGCCGCCTTCGCTGGCCAGGGCATCGTCTGGGAGTGCTTCGGCTTCTCGGGCATCCGCGGCTACAACACGGGCGGCTGCGTCCACTTCGTCATCAACAACCAGATCGGCTTCACCACCAGCCCGCAGTTCGCCCGCTCGTCGCCTTACCCGTCGGACGTCGCCAAGGGCGTCCAGGCGCCGATCTTCCACGTCAACGGCGACGATCCCGAGGCGGTCACCTTCGCGACCAAGATCGCGATCGAGTATCGCCAGAAGTTCCACCGCGACGTCGTGATCGACATGTGGTGCTATCGCCGCTTCGGCCACAACGAGGGCGACGAGCCCGGCTTCACCCAGCCGCTGATGTACAAGGCGATCCGCAGCCACCCGCCGGTCAGCGAGATCTACGGCAAGCGGCTGATCGCCGAGGGCGTGGTCGACCAGGCCTTCATCGACGACAATGTCGGCCAGTTCACCACCCTGCTCGAGGGCGAGTTCGAGGCGGGCGCGAGCTACAAGCCCAACAAGGCGGACTGGTTCGCGGGCCGCTGGTCGGGGCTGCACGCGCCGGCCGACGCGGAGAGCGCGCGCCGCAGCGTCGATACTGGCATCGAGCAGAAATTGTTCGACTCGATCGGCCGCACGCTGACGACCGTCCCCGACAGCATCACGATCCACAAAACGCTCGCACGCGTGCTCGACGCCAAGCGCCAGATGTTCGCCACGGGCGAGAACTTCGACTGGGCGACCGGCGAGGCGCTGGCGTTCGGCTCGCTGCTCCACGAGGGCTATGGCGTGCGCCTGTCCGGCCAGGACTCGGGCCGCGGCACCTTCTCGCAGCGCCACGCGGTGTGGGTCGACCAGAACGACGAGCACAAGTACGTGCCGCTCTGGACGGTGCCGCACGGCAGCTTCGAGGTGCTCGACAGTCCCTTGTCCGAGTACGGCGTGCTCGGCTTCGAGTACGGCTACGCGCTCGCCGATCCGAAGACGCTGGTGCTGTGGGAGGCGCAGTTCGGCGACTTCGTCAACGGCGCGCAGATCATGATCGACCAGTTCATCGCGGCGGGCGAGGCCAAGTGGCTGCGCGCCAACGGCCTGGTGATGCTGCTGCCGCACGGTTACGAGGGGCAGGGCCCCGAGCACAGCTCGGCGCGCCCGGAGCGCTTCCTCCAGCTGTGCGCGGGCGACAACATCCAGGTCGCCAACTGCACCACGCCGGCGAACTATTACCACCTGCTGCGCCGGCAGATGCACCGCAACTTCCGCAAGCCGCTGATCGTGTTCACGCCCAAATCGCTGCTGCGGCACAAGCTGGCGGTCAGCAGCGCGGCGGACTTCGTCGGCGACACGCACTTCCGCCGCATCCTGTCGGACACCAACGGCGCGCCCGACGCGCAGACCAAGCGGCTGGTGCTGTGCACCGGCAAGGTGGCCTACGACCTGATCGAGGCGCGCGACGCGGCGGGCGACACCGAGACGCAGATCGTCCGCATCGAGCAGCTCTACCCCTTCCCCACCGACGCGCTGGCCGAGCGGCTGTCGCGCCTGACCGCGCTGGAGGAAGTGATCTGGGCGCAGGAGGAGCCGCGCAACAACGGTTACTGGTTCTTCGTCGAGCCGCTGATCGAGGAGGCGCTCGGGCTGGCCAGGTCGCGTGTGGCGCGCCCGCGCTACGCCGGCCGTGCCGCCGCGGCCTCGCCCGCGACCGGCCTGATGAAGCGCCACCAGGCCGAGCAGGGCGCGCTGATCGCCGACGCGCTCGGGCACAACGTGCGCGACGAGATCCGCCGCACGCGCGAGCTCGACACCACCAAGAAGGCGGCGCAGCCCTCCTCCTGACCTGATCCCGCGCCCCGGCAGCACGCCGGGGCGCCCCGTTTGATGCTAGACCCCGCGCTGGGATGACGAGGTACACAATGGCAACCGAAGTTCTGGTCCCTACGCTGGGCGAGTCGATCACCGAGGCCACCGTCGGCGAGTGGCTGAAGCAGCCGGGCGAGGCGGTCGCCGCCGACGAGCCCATCGCCAGCCTCGAGACCGACAAGGTCTCGGTCGAGGTCCCCTCCCCCGTCGCGGGCGTGATGGGCCAGCACGCGGTGAAGGTCGGTGACACGGTCGAGGTCGGCGCGCTGATCGCGACGATCGAGAGCGGCGACGGCGCCGCCGCCGCGCCGGCCAGCCCCACTCCGGCCCCGGCGGCGAGCGCCCCCCAGGCGGCGGCGCCGGTCGCGGGCGGCTACGGGAATCACGGCGAGACGCCGGTGACCACCAACGCCCCGGCCGCGCTGTCGCCGTCGGTGCGCCGCGCGGTGCTCGAGCACGGCGTCGATCCCTCCACCGTGAAGGGCACGGGCAAGGACGGCCGCCTCACCAAGGAGGACGTCGCCGCCGCCGCCTCGACCAAGCCCGCCGAGGCGACCGCCGCGCCGGCGCCGCAGACCCCGTCGGTGGCCGCCGCGAGCGGTCGCAAGGAAGAGCGCGTCAAGATGACGCGCCTGCGCCAGACGATCGCCAAGCGCCTCAAGGAAGCGCAGAACAGCGCCGCGATGCTGACGACGTTCAACGACGTCGACATGACCGCGGTGATCGAGGCGCGCGCCAAGTACAAGGACCTGTTCGAGAAGAAGCACGGCGTCCGGCTCGGCTTCATGGGCTTCTTCGTGAAGGCCGCGACCATGGCGCTGAAGGACATCCCGTCGGTCAACGCCTCGATCGAGGGCGACGAGATCGTCTACCACGACTACGCCGACATCTCGGTCGCGGTCTCGGCGCCCAACGGGCTGGTCGTGCCGGTGATCCGCGACGCGCAGGCGCTGTCGGTCGCGGGGATCGAGAAGACGATCGGTGACTTCGGCAAGCGCGCCAAGGACGGCACGCTCAAGATGGACGAGATGAAGGGCGGCACCTTCACCATCTCTAACGGCGGCGTGTTCGGCTCGCTGATGTCGACCCCGATCATCAACCCGCCGCAATCGGCCGTGCTCGGCCTGCACCGCATCGAGGAGCGCCCGGTGGTCCGCGACGGCCAGGTGGTGGTGCGCCCGATGATGTACCTCGCGCTCAGCTATGACCACCGCCTGATCGACGGGCGCGAGGCGGTGACCTTCCTCGTCGCGCTGAAGAACGCGATCGAGGACCCGACGCGGATCCTGATCGACCTGTAAGTTCTGCGTGCTCCTGCGCACGCAGGAGCCCAGGGTCACAAGCGTAACGTTCGTTGCCCTGGGTTCCTGCATGCGCATGAACACGGTCTAGGATGAAGGGGTGAAGCCCGGTTACGTCTCCCTGATGGCAAGCCAACGTAATGGCACGCTGTACCTGGGAGTGACGAGCAACCTGCCGGCTCGAGCGAGTCAACATCGCACCGGCAGCATCGACGGCTTCACCAAACGATATGCCTGCACGCTGCTTGTCTGGTACGAGGCGCACGACGACATACAGGATGCTCGCCAGCGCGAGCTGCAGCTGAAGAAGTGGAAGCGGGCCTGGAAGCTCGACCTGATCGAGCGATCCAATCCAGGTTGGAAGGATCTGTACGAGACGCTGTTCTGATCCTGTTCCTGCCACAGCAGGAACCCAGAGCAACAGAGGGCGCCTCGCGATAACCCTGGGCTCCTGCGTTCGCAGGAGCACGATGGAGCAGAGTGATGGCTGACGAACAGCAGTACGACTATGACGTCCTCGTGATCGGCGCCGGGCCGGGCGGCTATGTCGCCGCGATCCGCGCCGCGCAGCTCGGGCTCCGCACCGCCTGCGCCGAGAGCCGCGAGACGCTGGGCGGCACCTGCCTCAACGTCGGCTGCATCCCCTCCAAGGCGATGCTCCACGCCTCCGAGCTGTACGACCATGCCGCCAACGGTGCGATGACCAAGCTGGGGATCAAGACCCAGGTAGAGCTCGACCTGGAGACGATGCACGGTCAGCGCCGCGACGCGGTAAAGCAGCTCACCGGCGGCATCGAGTATCTCTTCAAGAAGAACAAGGTGACCTGGC
The DNA here is from genome assembly GCF_014194975.1 of Sphingomonas sp. BK580. GTDB lineage: Bacteria > Pseudomonadota > Alphaproteobacteria > Sphingomonadales > Sphingomonadaceae > Sphingomonas. The sequence continues at coordinate 111,278 of NZ_JACIAY010000001.1, forward strand.
TCAAGGGCCGCGCCGCGTTCCAGGACGCGCATAGCGTCACGGTGGGCGACCAGCGCGTCACCGCCAGGAACATCGTGATCGCGACCGGCTCGTCGGTGACCGCGCTGCCCGGCGTGACGATCGACCAGCAGGTGGTGGTCGACTCCACCGGCGCGCTCGAGCTGCCGCGCGTGCCCGATCACATGGTGGTGATCGGCGGCGGGGTGATCGGGCTCGAGCTCGGCTCGGTGTGGCGCCGGCTCGGCGCCAAGGTGACCTGCGTCGAGTTCCTCGACCAGATCCTGCCCGGCTTCGACGGCGACATCCGCAAGGAATCGAACAAGATCTTCAAGAAGCAGGGGATCGAGTTCAAGCTCTCGACCAAGGTGACGAACGTCGCGGTCGAGGGCGGCAAGGCGGTGCTGACGCTCGAGCCCGCGCAGGGCGGCGAGGCGAGCACGCTCGAGGCCGACTGCGTGCTGGTGTCGATCGGGCGCCGGCCCAATACCGACGGGCTCAACCTCGAGGCCGCCGGGCTCGCCATCAACCAGCGCGGCCAGGTCGAGATCGATCACGACTTCCGCACCAAGGTCGACGGGATCTGGGCGATCGGCGACGTCGTCCCCGGCCCGATGCTGGCGCACAAGGCCGAGGACGAGGGCATCGCCGTGGCCGAGAACATCGCCGGGCAGCACGGCATCGTGAACCACGACGTGATCCCCTCGGTGGTCTACACCTGGCCCGAGATCGCGGGCGTCGGCCTCACCGAGGAGGTCGCGCGCGAGCGCGGCGAGGTGAAGGTCGGCAAGTTCCCGATGATGGCCAACAGCCGCGCCAAGACCAACCACGAGCCCGACGGCTTCGTGAAGGTGATCGCCGACGCCCAGACCGACCGCGTGCTCGGCGTGTGGTGCATCGCCACGGTCGGCGGCACGATGATCGCGCAGGCGGCGCAGGCGATGGAGTTCGGCGCCACCAGCGAGGACATCGCCTACACCTGCCACGCGCACCCGACGCACTCGGAAGCGATCAAGGAGGCCGCGATGGCGGTCACCGGCAAGCCGATCCATATCTGAGACGGCTGCTATGACGCGGGACGAGCGCGAGCGCCGCTGGCTCGCGCTCACCCGCGAGGTGATGCCGGGGCTGGCACGCGCGCGCGACTGGCCGGTGCGCGCTGACCATTGCTTCCAGCGCATCCTGCTCGACCACGCCTGTGGCGGGCGCTGGTATGACGCGATCGCGGGACGGCCCGCCTACCGCCACGCGACGGATGAGCAGCTGGACGCCGCCGTCGCGTTAGGTGAGGCGGTTATAGCGGGGCAGGCGGACCTCGCTGCGTTGAATGGGCAGTCGCTGGCGTGGCGCGGCAAGTTGTAGCGGTTCGCGCGCAGGCGGCCGCGGAATCGTACACGTAATCGGATAATCGATCGCGCCACATCCGGCCGTCACCCCGGCGGAGGCCGGGGTGCAGGTAGGGGACGGCGGTGGATCTCACATCGGCCTTCCCAGCTGGCCCCCGCCTTCGCTGGGCGACGCAAGATGCTGAGGCCTCGCGCTAATCAGCTGCGGTGCTCCTGCGCCCGCAGGAGCCCAGAGGTACTCGGCGCATCGCCCGTGACCTTGGGTTCCTCGCCGACGCAGGAGTACGGGGGACGAGGTGCGCCCTCACCTCACTCCGTGCCGGGCGAGCGCCTCAGCGTCCCGCTCCCGCATAGCCCGGGTCGGCCTGACACTGATCCGGATGCTTGCGGCAGGCCTTCTCGCGCTCCCGCCGCTCCTTCTCGTCGCGCTCGGCCTGCTTGCGCTGCTGGCGGACATACTTCTCGTCGCGCTCCTTGGGGCTCGTGGTCATCAGATCGGCGCCCTTGCCCACCGCCTTGACCGGCAAGGTCGCGACGTTCCAGGCGGTCCGGACGCACCCGCCGGTCGCCAGCAGCGGCACCGCCGCGATCATCACCACGATCCTACGCATCACTTCGTCTCCCGCCCCCGTGCCTCCGCTCCGATAGCAGGAAAATCGGTGAAGAACCCGTCGATCCCCTGCCCCAGCGCCGCGCGAATCTCGGCGACCAGGTCGCCGTGCGCGGCGGGCTGGTCGCCGCGACGGAAGCGCGGATCGAGGAAGACGTTCTCGGCGCGATAGGTCCACGGGTGCACCTTGAGCCCCGCGGCATGCGAGTCGCGCACGAGCGGCGTCGCGGTGGCGCCCGACCATAGCATCGCCTTCTCCGGCCCGAGACCGTAGGCGTAGCGCGCCACCGCGCGCAGCCCCTCGGGCGTCACCATCGCCGCGTAGCTCGGCGCGGCGCCGTCGGCCGGCGCGCCCTTGGCGGCGACGAGCTGGATCAGCCGGATCTTGGTCATCGTCGCCAGCCGCTTGAGATTGTCGACCTCGAACGACTGGATGAACACCGGCGCCGCGCGCGAGTCCCAGCCGGCGGTGCGCAGCTGCGCGACCAGCAGTGCGTCCGTCGGGTGACCGATCGAGCGGAAGTAGGTCGGGTGCTTGGTCTCGGGATAGATGCCGACGTGATGCCGCTTCGCCAGCGCGATCACCTCGGCGAAGGTCGGGATCGCCTCCTTGCCGTCCCACGCGGTGTTGGCGGGGCGCAGCTGCGGCAGCCGCTCCTTCGCGCGCAGCGTCTTGAGCTCGGCCAAGGTGAAATCCTCGACGAACCAGCCGGTCAGCGACTGACCGTCGATCGTCTTGGTGGTGCGGCGACCGGCGAACTCCGGGTGCTGCGCGACATCGGTGGTCTCCGAGATCTCGTTCTCGTGGCGCGCGACCAGCACGTCGTCCTTGGTGGGCACCAGGTCGGGCTCGATCACGTCGGCGCCCTGCTCGATCGCGCGCGTGTAGCTGGCGATCGTGTGCTCGGGGCGCTCGCCGCTCGCGCCGCGATGCGCGATGATGAGCGGGCGGGCGGGTCCTGTCATGCCCGCTTTCTGCGCCAGCGCCGCGCCCGGCGCCAGCACGACGAACAGCCCCATGAGAATCGTTCGCACGGACCCGCCGAGCGGCCGCGACGTTTCGCACACGTTAGTCAGGGGCCGGTCCATGCACTTCACCATCAATGGGAAATCCTACGAGACCGAGGTCGATATCCGCACCTCGCTGCTCGACCTGTGCCGTGAGCATCTCGGGCTCACCGGCAGCAAGAAGGGCTGCGACCACGGCCAGTGCGGCGCCTGCACCATGTTGGTGAACGGCCGCCGCATCAACGCCTGTCTCACGCTCGCCGTGATGCACCAGGATGACGAGATCATGACGATCGAGGGTCTGGGCACGGTCGAGAACCTCCACCCGCTCCAGGCCGCCTTCGTGAAGCACGACGGCTATCAGTGCGGCTATTGCACGCCGGGGCAGATCTGCTCGGCGATCGGCATGCTCGACGAGGTGAAGAAAGGTTGGCCCAGCCATGCCTCCGCCGACCTGACGGACGTCACCTTCGACGAGAGTGAGATCAGCGAGCGGATGAGCGGCAACATCTGCCGCTGCGCCGCCTACCCCAATATCGTCGAGGCGATCCGCGAGGTCGCCGCCGAGCAGCGCGAGGTGACGGCATGAAGACCTTCGACTATGCCCGCGCCGGCAGCGTGACCGAGGCGGTGCAGGCGGGCGGCCGTTTCATCGCCGGCGGCACCAACCTGCTCGACCTGATGAAGCTCCAGGTCGAGACGCCCGAGAAGCTCGTCGACATCAGCCGCCTCGACCTCGCCCAGATCGAGGAGCGCGAGGACGGCGGGCTCACCGTCGGCGCGCTGGTGCCAAACAGCGACCTCGCCGCCGACCCGCGCGTGATCGAGAAGTACGAGGTGCTCAGCCGCGCGCTGCTCGCCGGCGCGAGCGGTCAGCTGCGCAACAAGGCGACCACGGGCGGCAACCTGCTCCAGCGCACGCGCTGCTACTATTTCTACGACACCGCGGCCGGCTGCAACAAGCGCGAACCCGGCAGCGGCTGCGAGGCGATCGGCGGCTTCAACCGCATCCACGCGATCCTCGGCACCAGCGACCAGTGCATTGCCACCCACCCGGGCGACATGCCAGTGGCGATGCGCGCGCTCGACGCGGTGATCGTCACCCAGCGCGGCGACGGCGACAAGCGCCGCATCCCCATCGCCGACTTCTACCGCCTGCCCGGCGACACACCGCACATCGAGAATGTGCTCGAGCCGGGCGAGCTGATCACCCATGTCGAGCTGCCCGCCCCGCCGAAGGGCAGGCAGACGTACCGCAAGGTGCGCGACCGCGCCTCCTACGCCTTCGCGCTCGTCTCGGTCGCCGCGGTGATCGCGGTCGAGGAGGGCAGGATCGAATCCGCCGCGCTCGCTTTCGGCGGCCTCGCGCACATGCCGTGGCGCGACCCGGCCGTGGAGGCCGCGCTGGTCGGCCAGGCGCCGGGTACCGCCGCCTTCGAGGCAGCCGCCGACGCGCTGCTCGACGGCGCCAAGGGCTTCGGCAGCAACGACTTCAAGCTGCCGCTCGCGCGGCGCGTCCTCATCGCCACGCTCCGGGATCTCACGCAATGACGCTGATCGACAAGGTCCTGGGCCGCGACGAGCACCGCTCGCTTCGGATGGACAAGCCCCTCCCCGACAGCCTGCTCGACCGCGGCGCGCAGGGCGTGATCGGCCAGCCGATCGACCGGGTCGAGGGCCCGCTCAAGGTATCCGGCCGCGCCACCTACGCGGCGGAGTACCCGGCGGAGCGGCTCAGCTACGGGGTGCTGGTGCGCGCCCCGTTCGGCTCGGGCACGATCACCGACGTCGTCGCCGACGCGGCCAAGGCGCTGCCGGGCGTGATCGACGTGATCACCGATTACCCCAGCTTCATCCGCAACCCGCAGCAGGGCGGCGAGAAGAAAGCGCCGACGCAGGGCGTGGAGAAGGTCGACTATCACGGCGAAATCGTCGCGATCGTCGTCGCCGAGACGTTCGAGACGGCGCGCGACGCCGCCGCGCGGGTCAAGGTCGCCTATGAGCCGGCGGAAGGCGCCTTCGTCTTCGAGGAGCACCGCGACGAGGCCGATCGCCCCCCACCCGACCAGATCCCGCCCAAGTCGAGCCAGGGCGACGTCGACGCCGCGATGGCGTCCGCGGCTTATACCGTCGACCAGACCTATACCACGCCGAGCCAGAACTCCGCCGCGATGGAGCCGCACGCCTCGATCGCCGAGTGGAAGGACGGCAAGCTGACGCTGCACGGCTCTTATCAGATGGTCGCGTCGGACCAGATGCAGCTCGCGCAGGCGCTCGGCGTGGCCAACGATCAGGTGCGGATCATCTCGCGCTACGTCGGCGGCGGGTTCGGCTCCAAACTCGGCATCGCGCCCGAGAGCGTCGCCGCCGCGATCGCGGCCAAGCGGCTCGACCGGCCCGTGAAGGTAGCCATGGCGCGCCAGCAGGTGTTCGACGCCACGGTGCGTCGCTCGAACACCGAGCAGCGGATCCGCCTCGCCGCCGACCATGACGGCAAGCTCACCGCGATCGCGCACGAGACGCTGGCGAGCAACCTGCCGGGCGAGGACTTCTTCGAGCCTGCCGGCATCGGCACGCACTTCGCCTATGCCGCGGAGAACCGGCTGACCGACCACAAGCTGGTACGGCTCAATTGGCTGCTCTCCGGCTCGATGCGCGCGCCGGGCGAGGCGGTCGGCATGCTCGCGCTCGAGGCGGCGATGGACGAGCTGGCCGAGGTGATCGGGATCGACCCGATCGAGCTGCGCCGCCGCAACGAGCCCGAGCAGGATCCAGAGAAGAAGGTCCCCTTCTCCAGCCGCCAGCTGGTACCGTGCCTCGACCGCGGGGCGGAGGCGTTCGGCTGGTCGGCGCGCAAGAAGACCGCGGGCGACCGCCGCGGCGAATGGCTCCACGGCATGGGCGTGGCCGCCGCGGTGCGCTCGAACATGCTGCAGAAGTCGTCCGCCTCGGTCGAGCTGACGAAGGACGGTCGCGCGATCGTGTCGACCGACATGACCGACATCGGCACCGGCACCTACACGATCCTGGCGCAGATCGCCGCCGAGACCCTCGGCCTGCCGCTCGAGCGCGTGATCGTGCATCTCGGCGACGGCGAGGCACCGCCCGCGGCGGGCTCGGGCGGCTCCTGGGGCGCGGGCTCGTCGGGCTCGTCGGTCTATGTCGCGTGCGAGGCGCTGCGCGAGAAGCTGGCCAAGGCGATGGGCGTCGACGCCGAGGAGCTGACGCTCAAGGACGGCCGCGCCATCGCCGAGAACCGCGCCGTGGAGATCAGCGAGCTGGTCGGCGACGGCATGAAGGTCGTCGGCACGATCCAGCCCGGGCACCAGGAGAAGCTGGTGCGCCAGGCGAGCTACGGCGCCCATTTCGCCGAGGTGAAGGTGAACGCGGTCACGGGCGAGGTGCGCGTCGTACGCATGCTCGGCGTGTTCGAGGCGGGGCGCATCCTCAATCGCAAGACCGCGCGCTCGCAATGCCTCGGCGGCATGACCTTCGGGATCGGCGCCGCGCTGAGCGAGGAGCTGGTCCACGACCGCCGCAACGGCAAGGTGGTGAACCGCGACCTCGCCGAGTATCACGTGCCGGTCAACGCCGACATACCGCAGCTGGAGGTCGAGTTCCTCGACGGGCGCGACCACCATGCCAACCCGATCCACGCCAAGGGCATCGGCGAGCTCGGCATCTCGGGCGCGGGCGCGGCGATCGCCAACGCGATCTACAATGCCACCGGCGTGCGCGTGCGCGACTATCCGATCACGCTCGACAAGCTGCTGCCCGGCCTGCCAGACTGAAGCTTGATCCGCCTTGTCCCAAGCACGACCGTGCTTCTGCGCACGCAGGAGCCCAGAGCCACGATCGCCGCTCCCGCGACCCTGGGCTCCGGCGTCCGCCGGAGCATGCTTCCGCTGCGATGGATCCGGTTCTAAGGATCAGGCAGGACAATTCGGCCAGGCAGGATGATCGAACAGGCGATCGACACGGCGGAGCGGCCGGGCGGGCTGGCGCGCGCAGTGCAGGGCGTGCTCGGCGTCGCCGTGGCGCGCGTGGAGGGACCGCTCAAGGTCACCGGCGCCGCCTCCTACGCTTATGAGCGCGCGCCCGAGGGCGTCGTGTACGCTGCGGTCGTCGGCGCGCCCGTCGGTGCCGGCCGGATCGCCCGCATCGACGCCGCGGCGGCGCGCACGCTGCCCGGCGTGCTGGCGGTGATCGACGACGACCCGCGGCTCCCCGCGGGCGGGGCCAACTCGCGCGCCATGCCGAGCCAGGGCACCGACCGCGTGTTCCACTACGGCCAGCCCGTCGCGGTGGTCGTCGCCGAGACGCAGGCGATCGCGCGCGAGGCGGCGGCGCTGGTTCGCGTCGAGGCGGAGGCGAGCCGGGGCCGCTACGACGCCGCCGACCTGCCGATCGAGCGCCAGCCCAGATCCGCCTTCCTCGCCCCCGTCGACACCGGCGACCTCGACGCCGCGCTCCGCGACGCCGAGGTGGTGTTCGACCGCACCTATACGACCCCCGCGCACTTCCCCGCCGCGCTCGAGCCGCACGCCTCGACGATCTGGTGGGAGGGCGACGTCCTGACCGTCCGATCGAGCAACCAGATCGTCGGCGCCGCGCGAAACACGATCGCCACCGCGCTCGGCATGTCGCCCGACAAGGTGCGCGTGCTCGCGCCCTATGTCGGCGGCGGCTTCGGCGGCAAGACCGGGGTCGGCCCCGAGGTGATCCTCGCGGCGATCGCCGCCGAGCGGTTGCGCCGACCCGTCAAGGTGGCGCTGCCGCGGCGCGATACCGCCTATCTGGTCCACCATCGCAGTCCCACCACCCAGCGCGTCCGCATCGCCTGCGACCGCGACGGTCACATCGCCGCGATCGCGCACGAGAGCGTCGCGCAGCAGAACGACGATGCCGGCTTCGTCGAGCCGGTGCCGTTCGGCACGATCCCGCTCTACGCCGGCGCGGCCCGGCGGATGACGACCGATCTCGTCCGCGTGAACCTGCCGCCGACCGGCCCGGTGCGTGCGCCGGGCGAGGCGGTGGGCACCTTCGCCACCGAGTGCGCGATGGACGAGCTCGCCGAGGAACTCGGGCTCGATCCGATCGAGCTGCGCCGCCGCAACGAGCCGGCCTATGATCCGACGACGTCGCGCCCGTTCTCCACCCGCCGCCTGCTCGACTGCTATGACGAGGGCGCGCGACGCTTCGGCTGGCCCGCGCGTGTGCCCGATCCCGCCACCACGCTCAACGGCGAGTGGCTGATCGGCATCGGCATGGCGACCGCGCTGCGCGGCAACTTCACGGTGGCGGCCGAGGCGGAGGTGCGGCTCGACGCCGGCGGCGCGGCGACCGTCTCCTGCGATATGACCGACATCGGCACCGGCACCTACACGATCCTGGCACAGACCGTGGGCGAGATCCTCGGCCTCGCGCCGGCCGCGGTGACGGTCCGGCTCGGCGACACCGATCTGCCGCCCACCGCCGGCTCGGGCGGCTCGTTCGGCGCGGGCAGCGCCACCTCCGCCGCGGCGCTCGCATGCGAGGAGGTGCTCGCCGAGCTGGCGCGCCGAATGAACGCCGCGCCGGAGGAACTGGTGCTGCGCGACGGAGTCGTGAGCGCCGGGTCGCGGTCCGTGCCGCTGACCGACCTCGTCCGCGACGCCCCGATCGTCGCGCGGGGGCGCAGCACGCCGGGGCAGCAGGCCAAGCGCACCAGCCAGGCCAGCCACGGCGCGCATTTCGCCGAGGTGGCGGTCAACGCGGTCACCGGCGAGGTGCGCGTGCGGCGGATGGTGGGCGTGTTCGATGTCGGGCGCGTGCTCAACCGCGCCACCGCGGCCAACCAGCTGGTCGGCGGCATGATCTGGGGGATCAGCTACGCGCTCGGCGAGGCCGCGGTGATCGACCCGCGCTCGGGCCGCTTCGTCAACCCGGACTTCGGCGAGTATCACGTCGCGGTGAACGCCGACGTGCCGCGGATCGAGTGCCACTTCGTCGAGGAGATCGACGACGCCGCCAACCAGACCGGCGCCAAGGCCGTGGGCGAGCTCGGCATCTCGGGCGCGGGGGCGGCGGTGATCAACGCGATCCACAACGCCACCGGCGTGCGCGTGCGCGACGTCCCCGCGACGCTCGACACGCTGCTCGCCGCGTTGCCGCCGGTGTGAGCGGACGATTGCGCGCCGACATCCGCCCACTCGCGTCGTCATCCCGGCCTCGAGCCGGGATCCATGGTGCCGCGATCGCAACCAGGCGATGCGTGATCGAAGGCTTGGATGCCGGGTCAAGTCCGGCATGACGGTGAGAAACGGTGCGGCGTGGCCAATGTTCGCGGAGGGCACTGGCTTTGCCCGACCGCAAGCCCCCGTGTCCCTGCGCACGCAGGAACCCAGGGCCGCGAGCGCCGCACTTGACGCCCTAGGCTCCTGCGTGCGCAGGAGCACTTCGCCCGCTAGGATCACCTGACCCATGGCCGATAACGACACCGTCCTCGCCGCCGCGCAGAACTGGAAGGGCGCCCCGCTCGCGCTCGCCACCGTGGTCTCCACCTGGGGCTCGGCGCCGCGACCGCGCGGCAGCCACATGCTCGTCCACGCGGACGGCCGCTTCGAGGGCTCGGTCTCGGGCGGCTGCGTCGAGGGCGACATCCTCGACACCGCGGCGCAGGTGATCGCGGGCGCGCCGTTCCAGCTCAAGCGCTACGGCGTCGCCGACGACAGTGCCTGGGAGGTGGGACTGCCGTGCGGCGGCGAGATCAGCGTGATGGTGCAGCCGGTCTCGGCCGAAGGCTTCGACCCCGAGCTGTTCGACCGCATCGCCGCGGCGCGCGCCGAGGGCCGCTCGCTCACCGTCACCACCGATCTCGCCACCGGCCACTCCGACCTGCGCCCGCTCGAGACCGGCGAGCTGTTTGCCAACCGCTACGACCCGCCGCGGCGGCTGCTGATCGTCGGCGCGGTGCAGATCGCGCAGAGCCTCGCCGCGCTCACCCAGGCGCTCGGCATCGAGACGGTGGTGATCGATCCGCGCGGACGCTTCCTCACCGAAGAGCGCTTCCCCGGGGTCACGCTCGACGATCGCTGGCCCGACGAGGCCGTGGCGGCGTGGAAGCCTGGGCCCGCGACAGCGGTGGTGACGCTCAGCCACGACACCAAGATCGACGACCCCGCGCTGATCGCCGCGCTCGCCGCCGATACCGGCTATGTCGGCGCGCTCGGCAGCCGGCGCAGCCACGCGGCGCGGCGGGAGCGGCTCGCCGCCTCGGGCGTTGATGCGGATCAACTCGACCGGATAGACGGTCCCGTCGGGATCGATATCGGCGCGATCGGCCCGTCCGAGATCGCGCTGTCGATCGCGGCGGCGATGGTGGGGGCCTTCAATGATCGCCGTTGAGGATACCGTGCTGGTGCTGCTCGCCGCCGGCCGCTCGGAGCGGTTCGGTGACATCGGCAGCAAGCTCGACCAGCCCTTCCTCGCGCGTCCGCTCGGGTTGCACGTCGCGGTGGCCTTGGAGGATATGCCGTTCCGCCAGCGCGTCGCGGTGGTGGACGGGTGCAAGATCGACTTCGCGCAGTTCGGCTTCTTCGTCACGCACAACGACGATCCCGAGCGCGACATGGCGTCCTCGGTGCGGATCGGGGTCGACTGCGCGCGGGCGCATGATGCCAAGGCCGTGCTGATCGCGCTCGCGGACATGCCGCGCGTCACCGCGGCGCATATCTACCGGCTCTTCGACGCGAGCGAGATGGGGGAGCAGGCGGTGGTGGCCTCGAGCGACGGCCACTCGCCCAAGCCGCCCGCGCTGTTCGGCCGAGCGCGCTTCGACGAGCTGCTCGCGATCGGCGGTGACCAGGGCGCGCGCGACCTGATCCAGTCGGGGCGGCACGTCGTCACCAACGGTGCCGAGCTGATCGACGTCGACACGCCGGAGGAGCTCGAGGCGCTGCGCGAGTTGGTCCACGCGCCCGAGGCGCTGTCGCGGCCCGACTCGCACGTGCTGCGCGGCGGCGACGCCGCGGCGTTGGCGGCGCTGCGTGGCCAGCTGGAGGAGTGATACCGGGCTGCCAGCCCGGCGCACGCCGGGGTCGGGTTGGGGGACGCGGCTGACACTCACTGACGCCTTCCCCACCTGGACGCCTGCGTTCGCCGGGGTGGTCAGCTTAGGAGATGGGCCCGATCACTCGTGCCGCAGCGCGTCGATCGGGTTGAGCGCCGCCGCGCGCCGCGCCGGAAAATAGCCGAACACCACCCCGATCACCGCCGAGATCGCGAAGGCGACCAGGTTGATCCGCGGATCGAACGTCCACGGCACCTGGAGCAGTGGCGTCAGACCGGCGATCACCGCCTGCGCCAGTACCAGCCCGATCAGGCCGCCGAGGCACGACAGCGCCACCGCCTCGACCAGGAACTGGAGCAGCACCTCGCGCGCCACCGCGCCGATCGCGAGCCGTATGCCGATCTCGCGCGTGCGCTCGGTCACCGACACCAGCATGATGTTCATGATGCCGATCCCGCCGACCACGAGGCTGATCGCGGCCACCGCGGCGACGATACGGGTCAGCGCGGTGGTGGTGCCGGTCAGCGTGTCGCTGATCTGCTTGGTGTCGAAGATGTTGAAATCGTCTTCGCGCCCGTCGGTGATGGTGCGGCGCTCGCGCAGCAGCTGGGTGATCGAGGCCTGGACGGTGCTGGTGGCATAGGCCTGGTCGACCCCGACCAGCATCAGCCGCACGTCGCGGTTGCCGGTGAAGCGGCGCTGCACCGTCTTGATCGGCATGATCACGATATCGTCCTGATCCCCGCCGAACCCGGCCTGGCCCTTGGTCGACAGCACGCCGATCACGTCGCAGCTCACGTCGCCGAGCCGGAAGCGCTCGCCCACCGCCTCGCCGCCGCGGAAGAGGTTCTGCCGCACGGTGTTGCCGATGATGCAGACCGCCTTGCCCGCCTGCTCCTCCTGCGGCGTCCACTGCCGACCGCTCACCAGCGGCCAGGGCTGGACCTGGAAATAGGCCGCGGTGGTGCCGTTGATCGTGGTCGACCAGTTGGCGCCCTCGTAGATCGCGGTGGCGCTCGCCTGCGCCTGCGGCGCCACCGCGGTGACGCCCGCGATCTGCGCGGCGATCGCGGTGACGTCCTCGGGCTTGAAGTCGGGCGGGCGCGGTCCGCCGCCGCCGCGGCCGAAGCCCTGGCCGGGACGGATCTGGAGGATGTTGGTGCCGAGCGCCGCGATCTGCGACTGCACCGCGGCGGTGGTCGCTTTGCCCAGCGTGACCATCGTCACCACCGCGCCGACGCCGATGACGATGCCCAGGATCGTGAGGAACGAGCGCAGGATGTGGCGCCGGATCGAGCGCAGCGCGAGCAGGAAGGTGGTGCCCAGCATCAGTTCGCCTCGACCCGCTCGGGCGTCTCGCCGGGGCGGTGGTGCGCCTCGATGCGCTCGACCAGCCCGTCCTTGAAGTGGATCACGGTGCGCGCGAAGGCGGCCATATCGGGCTCGTGAGTCACCATCAGCACCGTGATGTTGCTGTCGCGGTTGAGCCCGGTGAGCAGCTCCATGATCTCGACCGAGCGCTCCGAATCGAGGTTGCCGGTCGGCTCGTCGGCGAGCAGCACGTCGGGCGAAGTGACGATCGCGCGCGCGATCGCGACGCGCTGCTGCTGGCCGCCCGACAGCTCGGCGGGGGTATGGTCCCACCACTGGTCGAGCCCCACCTTCTCCAGCGCCGCCATCGCCGCCTGGCGCCGCGCGCGCTTCTCGTCGCCGCGGTAGAGCAGCGGCAGCTCGACGTTCTCGAGCGCGGTGGTGCGGCTGAGCAGGTTGAAGCCCTGGAACACGAAGCCGAGGTGGCGCCGGCGCAGCAGCGCGCGCTGGTCGCGATCCAGCGTCTCGACGTGGTGTCCCTGGAACAGGAAGGTGCCCCCACTCGGCACGTCGAGGCAGCCGAGGATGTTCATCGTCGTCGACTTGCCCGAGCCCGACGGCCCCATGACCGCGACGAAGTCGCCCGCGGCGATGTCGAGGTCGACGCCCTTGAGCGCCTGGAACTGCGTCGCACCCTCGCCATAGACCTTGGTGACGCCGCGCAGGCTGATCAGGGGCGTGTCACTGGCCACCCGCCGCGCCCCCTCCCCCGCCGCGACGACCACGCCCGCTCGCGCTGGCGGCGCCGGCCTGGTCCGTGCCTGCCGCGAGCTGGCCCGTGATCACCTCCATGCCCGGTTTGAGCCCGCCCGACAGCACCTCGGTCTGGGTGCCGTCGGTGTCGCCCGTGGTGACCTGGATCGGCTGGGGCGTGCCGTCCTCGCCCTTGACGTAGACGGTCTGCGACGCACCGCGGCCGACGGTGGCGCTGCGCTCGGCGCGCGCGCGGCGCGGTGGGCCCGCCAGGATCGTACCGGTGATGCCGCCGCGCCCGCTACCGCCCGCGCTGGGCTTGAAGCGGAAGGCGGCGTTCGGGACGAGCAGCACGTTGCGCTTGTCCGCGGTGACGATGTCGGCGGTGGCCGTCATGCCGGGGCGCAGCTGGAGCGTCGGGTTCGCCACCGTCAGGTCTGCGGCGTAGGATACCACCTGCCCGCTCGTGCTCGACGTCGCGCTGGTCGACGAGGAGGAGGAAGCGGTGGCGCTGCTCACCGTCAGGTTCGAGCCGAGGTCGACGCGCGTGATCGTCGCGGGGAAGCTGCGGCCGGGGAAGGCATCGACCGTGAAGTTGGCTTTCTGCCCGACCTGCACCTCGCCGACGTCGGCCTCGTCGATCGCTACCTCCAGCTTCATCTTGGAGAGGTCCTCCGCGATCACGAAGAGCGTCGGCGTGTTGAACGAGGCCGCGACGGTCTGGCCGGGATCGACCTGGCGCGCGAGCACCACGCCGTTGACGGGCGAGCGGATGATCGCGCGCGCGCGCTGCGTCTGCGACTGCGACAGCGTCGCGCGCGCGGCCGCCACGTTCGCCTCGGCTACCCGCAACGCCGCGGTGGCGCGCTGCGCGTCGGCCTGGCCGGTCTGCAGCTCGGTGCGTGACGGGACGCGTCCCTTGGAGAGCTTGAACACCTCGTTGAGCCGGGCGAGCTGCGCCTGCGACTCCGCCACCGTCGCGCGCGCCTGCGCCACCTGCGCCTCGTTGGCGGCGAGCTGCGCCTGCCCGGCGCGGATCTGGTCCTCGATCTGCTCGGGATCGATCAGCGCGAGCGGCTGGCCGGCGGTGACTCGGTCGTTGACGTCGACCACCACCTTGGTGACGAGGCCCGAGAGCTGCGAGCCGACCGTCACCTGGTTGGTGGGTGCCAGCTTGCCCGTCGCCGAGACGGTGACGGTGAGGTCGCCGCGCTTCGCAGGGGCACTGGCGTAGCGCACCGGCTCGGTGCCGCCGAAGACGCAGCGCGACAGCAGCAGCAGCACCACGATCAGGCCGGCGAGCACCAGCACCCACTTGGCCCAGCGCCGCCACGCCGGCTGCGGCTGGACGCCCAGGAAGTCGTCGAGCTGTGTCTCGGGCATCAGGGCTGTCCGTCGCTGGGCGTGGTGGTGGGGGCGGGCTGCACGAGCGTCGGCGCCGATCCGGCGCGCGGCGGCGCCTCGGGTACGCCGGCGGCGTCCCACCCGCCGCCGAGCGCGCCGAAGAGCTGCACCAGCGCCGTCGCCGCGTCGGCCTGCGCCTGCGCCGCGCTGTTGCGCGTGCTCAGCAGCGTTGCCTCCTGCTGGCTGAGCGTGGTGAAGTCGGTCAACCCGGAGCGATACTGGCTGCGCGACAGGATCGCGGCGTTGTTGGCCGCCTCATAGGCGATCGTCAGCTGCTCCTCGCGCCGCCGCGCGGTGTCCAGCGCGACCGCCGCATTCTCGACGTCCTCCAGCGCGGTCAGCACGGTCGACTTGTAGGCGGCGAGCGCGGCATCGGCCGCGGCTTGCTGCCCGCGCACCTGGCTGCGCAGCCGCCCGCCATTGAAGATCGCCTGGGTCACGCCGGCGAACAGCCCGCCCGTGACCGTGTCGAGCAGGCCGCCGACGCCGCCCGCCCGCGTGTTGATGTTCCCGGTGATCGCGAGGTTGGGGTAGAGTGCCGCCTCGGCGACGCCGATCTCCGCCGTGGCGGCGGCGAGCGCGCGCTCGGCCGCGCGCACGTCGGGTCGCTGGCGCAGCACGTCGGCGGGGATGCCGATGCCCGAGGGCGACGCGCCGACGGGGATCGGCCGCGCCGCCGCCAGCCGCGGCTTGAGCGCACCCGGCGCCTGCGCGGTGAGCACGCCGATGCGCGACACCGCGGCGTTATACTGCTGCTCGAGCGAGGGGATCGTCGCGGCGGTCTGCGCGCGCTGCTGGCGCGCCTGCTCCTGGTCGAGCGACGACACCAGACCGGCCTGGACGCGGAAGCCCGCGATCTCGAGATTGTCGTCCTGCAGCGCGAGGCTCGCGCGCGCGTTGGCGAGCTGCGCCTGGTAGAGCCGCGCGAGCACGTAGTTGCGCGCCACCTCCTGCTGAACCGACAGCAGCGTGGTCGCATAGTCGAAGCCCGACGCCTGATATTGCGCGCGGCTGGCCTCGATCGTGCGGCGCACCTCGCCGAACAGGCCGAGCTGATAGGAGGCGCTCAGCCCGATCGAGTAATTGTCCGCGCCGCCGCCGCCGACGTTCTGCACCGTGCCGTCGGGCAAGGTGATCGTCTGCCCGCCGCCGCGCAGCGTCTCGGAGCGGCTGTAGCCGGTGTTGCCGCTGAGCGAGGGCAGCAGGTCGGCGCGGCTCTGCACCAGGGACTCGCGGGCCTGGCGCAGCCGCGCGATCGCCTGCGCGACGTCGAGGTTGGCGGTCGCGGCCTGCTCGACCAGCTCGCCCAGGACGGGGTCGTCGAAGCGCTGCCACCAGCGCGTGAGGTCGTCGCGCGTCGGCGGCGCAGGAACGGAGTAAGCGACCGGCACGCCCAGCTCGGTCGCGGATCGCGGCTGGTAATCGGGGCCGACGGTGCAGCCCGCCAGCGCGAGCAGGGTCGTCGCAAGGGTCGCACGCCTCATGCTGCGATGCATGAACATGCCCGCCGGGCACGTCCAGCGTTAATATGTCGCAAGTTGTCGTGGCGGGCTGCGGCTGGAGGGCAGCCGAGGTGGCGGGCAACCTAGTGTCCGCTCTGACCTAGCGTGGACCGGCACCTTCGATGCTGATGGCGTTCATCCTGAACTTGTTTCAAGATCCACGGCGGCGCGCACGGGGAGCGTGCGGCGCTCGCACGACAGTGAATCCTGCGACGAGTTCAGGGTGAGGGCGGAGAGATGACCCATCTCGCACGCGAGATCGACCGCCACCCGCGCGCCTCACTCCAGCTCGAGGATCACCTGGTCCACCGCCAGGCTGTCGCCCGCGGCCGCGTTGACGGTCTTCACCGTCGCGCTCTTCTCGGCGCGCAGGATGTTCTCCATCTTCATCGCCTCGACCACGGCGAGCGGCTGCCCCGCCTCGACCTTGTCGCCCGCCGCGACATCGAGTCGGACCAGCAGTCCGGGCATCGGCGCGATCAGGAACTTGGACAGGTCGGGCGGCACCTTCTCGAGCAGATGCTGCGCATAGGGCGCGACGCGGGCGGGCAGCACGCGGGCGACATGGCTGGCGCCACGCGTGGTCATCCTGAAGCCGGTACGCGTCGGCGCGATCCGCACCGACAATCGCGCCTCGTCTGCCAGCTCCGCCTCGATCAGCCGGTCGCCGGGCGTGTACTCGATGCCGATCTCCAGCGGTTCGCCGTCCACGCCGATCGCGTCGGGCGAGACGTGGACGGCGTGATCGACACCGCCGATCCGCACCACCCAGTCGGCGGGCGGCTGGAGACGATGCCCGAGCTGGCCCTCGATCCGGCGCGCGCGATCCGCCTGCGCGGTCGCGGCGAAGGCGGCGATCGCGGCGAGCGCGCGCAAAAGCCCGGCGGAGGCGGGCGCGCCGTGGAAGCCGTCGGGATATTCCTCGGCGATGAAGCCGGTGGTCAGCCGACCCTCGCGGAAGCGCGGGTGCTGCATGAGCGCCGAGAGGAAGTCGATGTTGGTGCCCGGCCCCTCGATCTCGAACGAGTCGAGCGCCGCGATCTGCGCGTCGATCGCCGCCTCGCGCGTCGGCGCCCAGGTGATCAGCTTGGCGATCATCGGATCGTAGAACATGCTGACCTCGCCGCCCTCGGCGACACCGTCGTCGACGCGGACGATGGCCTTGGTGTCGCCCTCGCCCCCTTCGTCATCCCCGCGCAGGCGGGAATCCAGAGACGCAGCGTCCGCGGCTACATCGACGGCATGGGTTATGGATCCCCGCCTGCGCGGGGATGACGCCGGGTGGGGAGCGTCGGTCGCCGCCGGCGGATTGTAGCGTACCAGTCGCCCGATGCTCGGCAGGAAGCCGCGGTACGGGTCCTCGGCATAGACACGATTTTCGATCGACCAGCCGCTGATCCCGACGTCGCTCTGACCGAACGTCAGCGGCTCCCCGGCCGCGACGCGGATCATCTGCTCGACCAGGTCGAGCCCGGTGATCTCCTCGGTCACCGGATGCTCGACCTGCAGCCGCGTGTTCATCTCGAGGAAGTAGAAGCTCTCCCCCGTCGTATCCGCACCGGAGACGATCAGCTCGACCGTGCCCGCGCTGAAATAGCCCACGGCCCGTGCCAGCGCGACCGCCTGCTCGCCCATCGCCTTGCGCATCGCCGGGCTGACGAACGGTGACGGCGCCTCCTCGACCACCTTCTGGTGGCGGCGCTGAACCGAGCACTCGCGCTCGTTGAGGTAGACGATGTTGCCGTGCCGGTCGCCGAGCACCTGGATCTCGATGTGGCGCGGGCTCTCGATGAACTTCTCGATGAAGACGCGGTCGTCGCCGAAGCTGGCCAGCCCCTCGCGCTTGGTCGCCTCGAAGCCCTCGCGCACGTCCTGCTCGCTCCACGCCAGCCGCATGCCCTTGCCGCCGCCGCCGGCGGAGGCCTTCATCATGACGGGATAGCCGATCTCCCCCGCGATCCGCACCGCCTCGTCGGTGTCGGCGATCTCGCCGAGGTAGCCGGGCACGACGTTGACGCCGGCCTGCTTCGCCAGCTTCTTCGACTCGATCTTGTCGCCCATCGCCGCGATCGCGCCGGGCGGCGGGCCGACGAAGGCGATCCCCGCCTCCGTGCAGGCCCGCGCGAAGCTCTCGCGCTCCGACAGGAAGCCGTAGCCGGGATGGATGCAGTCCGCCCCCGTCTCTTTGGCGGCGAGCAGGATCAGCTCGGCCTTGAGATAGCTCTCCGCCGCCGGCGCCGGCCCGAGCCTGACCGCCTCGTCGGCCATCAGCACGTGCGGCGCGCGCGCGTCGGCATCGGAATAGACCGCGACGGTCTGCAGCCCCATCCGCTTGGCGGTACGGAACACGCGACAGGCGATCTCGCCGCGATTGGCGACCAGGATCTTCTTGAACACTGACCTCTCCTGCTGCCCCGCCGCCGCGGACGGGCGACGACGAGCGCTTGTCTCATCCGGCCGACCGCCGCCGCTTATTCCGCCGCCTGTGCCAGCCGGCACTCCGCGGCCATCGGCGTCACGCCCAGCTTGGCGAACAGCGCCGCGTCCTTGTCGTCACCGGCGTTGCCCGCGGTGAGCAGCTTGTCGCCGGTGAAGATCGAGTTGGCGCCCGCCATGAAACACAGGGCCTGGGTCGAGTCCGACATGCTCTCGCGCCCGGCCGACAGCCGCACCATGCTCGCCGGCATCGTGATCCGCGCCACCGCCACGGTGCGAACGAACTCGATCTCGTCGATCTTGGCGAGGGGCGTGTCGGCGAGCATGTCGCCGAGCACCGTGCCCTTGACCGGCACCAGCGCGTTGACCGGCACGCTGCCGGGATGCTCGGGCAGCGTCGCCAGCGCGAGGACGAAGCCGACGCGATCGTCGCGCGTCTCGCCCATGCCGACGATGCCGCCGCAGCAGACGTTGATCCCGGCTGAGCGCACCGCGTCGAGCGTGTCGAGCCGCTCCTGGAAGGTCCGCGTCGTGATCACGTCGCCGTACCGCTCGGGTGAGGTGTCGATGTTGTGATTGTAATAGTCGAGCCCCGCCGCGGCGAGCCGGTCGGCCTGGTGCGGCTCGAGCATGCCGAGCGTCATGCACGTCTCCATGCCCATCGCGCGGACGCCCTCGACCATCGCGACGATCGAGTCCATGTCGCGGTCCTTGGGATTGCGCCACGCCGCGCCCATGCAGAAGCGGGTCGAGCCATTGTCCTTCGCCTGCGCCGCTTTCTGGAGCACGGCGCGCACGTCCATCAGCTTGGTCGCCTTGACCCCGCTGTCGGCGCTGACCGACTGCGAGCAGTAGCCGCAATCCTCCGGGCAGCCACCGGTCTTGATCGACAGCAGGGTGGAGAGCTGCACCTGTCCGGACGCGTGATGCGCGCGATGGACGGTCTGCGCGCGCCACATCAGCTCGTCGAACGGCAGGTCGAAGAGCGCCGCGATCTCCTCGCGTGTCCAGTCGTTGCGTACCGCGCCCGTCACTTCGTCCACTGCATTCCCTTCAACTGCTGCGTCCGCGCGCGGGTCACCTTGGTGAGGCACTGTAGCTGCGCCATCGACTGGAGCGAGCCACCCGCGAACTCGGCCCCCTCTAGCACGCATTGCTTGTCACGGAACGGGAGCCACGCGCGCTGGCTGGCGAGCGCCGCAGCAGCATAGCCGAAGCCACCACCGCGCGACGTGTCGGCGGCGTCGCGCTTCTTCATGCCGGCGTAAAGCGCCCGCCACGCCTGCGTCATCTGCGCGTCGGCCTGTTTGTACGCGGCGCCCGCCTGCTGGTTCATCTGCGCCTGGGTCTGCGCCGCGGCGGGTGTGCAGACGAGGGCGAGCAGGGATAATGCGACGGCCCTCCCCGCCTTCCCGGGCCTAACCCGCGAGCGCGACGACCGTCGCGTGCGAGCCCCGGTCGCTTCCGGACCACGATGCCGGTCGCAGATGACCCGGCCTGCCGCGTCACCGGTGGGATGGACAGAGAACATCACGCGGCCTCCTCGCCGGGCGGCATGTTGTGGCCGAGCAGGCGAAGCACCTCCTCCGCCGCCTGGATCAGGTTCGTGCCGGGGCCGAAGATCGCCTGCACCCCGGCCTCGCGCAACACGTCATAATCCTGCGCGGGAATGACGCCGCCGGCGATCACCTTGATGTCGGCGCGTCCGGCGTCGCGCAGGTGGCCGATCAGCTCCGGGATCAGCGTCTTGTGCCCGGCGGCGAGGCTGGAAGCGCCGACCACATCGACGTCCTGCTCCAGCGCGAGTTCGCTCGCCTCCTTGGGCGTCTGGAACAGCGGACCAGGCACGACCTCGAAGCCGAGATCACCGAACATGCTGCTGACGAGATTGGCGCCGCGGTCGTGGCCGTCCTGCCCCATCTTCGCGACGAGCATGCGGGGCTTACGGCCGAGCCGCCGCTCGGTCGCCGCGACGCCACGCACCAGCCGCGCCCAGCGCTCGTCGTCGGTATAGGCGCCGCCGTAGACGCCCTGCACCGGCTTGGGGTGGGTGCCGAAGCGACCGAACACGTCCTCCATCGCGGCGGAGATCTCGCCCAGCGTGGCTCGCGCGCGAGCGGCGTCGACCGCGAGGGCAAGCAGGTTGGCGTCGCCGCGCGCCCCCTCCCGCAGCGCGTCGAGCGCGCGCTGGCACGCCGCCTCGTCGCGCGACGCCTTCACCGCGGCGATGCGCCGCACCTGCGCCTCGCGCACCGCGACATTGTCGACGTCGAGGATGTCGATCGGCGCCTCGTCCGCGAGCCGATATTTGTTGACGCCGACGATCACGTCCTCGCCGCGATCGACCCGCGCCGCGCGCGCCGCCGCGGCCTCCTCGATCATCGCCTTGGGCCAGCCCGCCGCGACCGCCGTTGCCATGCCGCCCTCGCGCTCGACGCGCTCGATGATCGCCCAGGCGCCGTCGACCAGGCTCTTGGTGAGGCTCTCGACGTAATAGCTGCCGCCGAGCGGATCGACGACCTTGGTCATCCCCGTCTCTTCCTGCAGCACGATCTGCGTGTTGCGCGCGATCCGCGCGGAGAAGTCGGTGGGCAGCGCGATCGCCTCGTCGAGCGCGTTGGTGTGGAGCGACTGGGTACCGCCCAGCATCGCCGCCATCGCCTCGATCGTGGTGCGCATCACGTTGTTGTACGGGTCCTGCTCGGTCAGCGACACGCCGCTGGTCTGGCAGTGGGTGCGCAGCATCTTGGAGCGCTCGTCCTTCGCGCCGAGCTGCGTCATCGCGCGATGCCACAGCACCCGCGCGGCGCGCAGCTTCGCCACCTCCATGAAGAAGTTCATGCCGATCGCGAAGAAGAAGCTCAACCGGCCAGCGAACTTGTCGATGTCGAGCCCGCTGGCGACACCGTACTTCACATAGTCCATGCCGTCGGCGATGGTGAAGGCGAGTTCGTGGAGCTGCGTCGCCCCCGCCTCCTGCATGTGATAGCCGCTGATCGAGATGCTGTTGAACTTGGGCATCTCACGGCTGGTATAGGCGAAGATGTCCGAGATGATCCGCATGCTCGGTTCGGGCGGGTAGATGTAGGTGTTGCGGACCATGAACTCCTTGAGGATGTCGTTCTGGATGGTCCCGTCGAGCTTGGCGCGATCGACGCCCTGCTCCTCGCCGGCGACGATGAAGAAGGCGAGGATCGGGATCACCGCGCCGTTCATCGTCATGCTGACCGACATCTGGTCGAGCGGGATGCCGTCGAACAGGATCGTCATGTCCTCGACGGTATCGATCGCGACCCCCGCCTTGCCGACGTCGCCGGTGACGCGCGGGTGGTCGCTGTCGTAGCCGCGGTGGGTGGCGAGATCGAAGGCGACGCTCAGGCCCTTCTGTCCGGCGGCGAGATTGCGCCGATAGAAAGCGTTCGACTCCTCCGCCGTGGAGAAGCCGGCATATTGGCGGATCGTCCACGGGCGCCCCGCGTACATCGACGCGCGCACGCCGCGGGTGAACGGCGCGAAGCCGGGCAGACCCGGGTCCCAGCCTTCGACATCCTCCGCGGTGTAGAGCGGCTTGACGTCGATCCCCTCGGGCGTGTGCCAGGTCAGGTCCCTGCCCTTCGCCTCTCTGGCGGCGGCAGCCTGCCAGTCGGCGTGGCGCGGACGCGGGGTCGGTTCCGGCACCCCATCGGGAGCGCGCGTGCTGCCGGCGTCCTCGCCGATGTTGCGCTCGATCTCGGCCATGTCAGACGCCCCTGAACGCGGGTGCGCGCTTCTGGAGGAAGGCCATGCCACCCTCGATCGCGTCGGCGGTGCCGCGCATCGCGCGCTGGTCGTCCGCCTCGCGCGCGAGCGCGCTCGCCAGATCGCTCTCCATCGCGGCGTGCAGGCCGCGCCGGATCGTGCCGAGCGCGACGGTCGGCCCGGCGGCGAGCCGCTCGGCCAGCGCGAACGCCGCGGCGTCGAGGTCGACGTCCGCCACCAACTTGTGGATCATGCCCCAGTCGAGCGCCTTCGCGGCGAGCACCCGCTCGCCCAGCAGCATCATCTCCGCGGCGCGCGCGCGTCCGATCAAGCGCGGCAGCAGCCAGCTCGCGCCGCCGTCGGGCACGAGCCCGATGTTGACGAAGGCCTGGAGGAAATAGGCGGTGTCGCCGGCGACGCACAGGTCGGCGGCGAGCGCGAGGCTGCACCCGATCCCCGCCGCCGGTCCGCGCACCGCGCTCACCACCGGTACGCGCGCCCCCGCGACAGCGAGGATCGCGGGATTGTAGGAGTCGGTCAGCGCCGCGTGAGTCGCTGCGCCGGGATCGTCGCTGGTCAGCGCCCCCGCACCGACGTCGGCGCCCGAGCAGAAGGCCCGACCCGCCCCCCGCAGGAGGACCGCGCGTGCGTCGCCGAGATCGGCGAACGCGGCGGTGATCGCCTCGAACATCGCGGGCGGCGCGGCATTGAGCCGGTCGGGCCGGTTGAGCGTGAGGACGAGCACGTCGCCGCGCCGCTCGGTCAGGATCATCGCCGGCTCAGTCATGCGGGTCTCCACGTGGCGTCTCCATCAGCTCGACGAGCACGCCGCCCATATCGCGCGGGTGGACGAACACGATCGGCGTGCCGTGCGCGCCGATCCGCGGCACGCCCAGCACCGTCGCCCCCTGCGCGGTGAGATGCGCCACCGCGGCGTGGATATCGGCCACCTCGAAGCAGACGTGGTGCTGCCCGCCCGCCGGGTTCTTCCGCAGGAAGCCGGCGATCGGCGAGCTCTCGTCATAGGGCTGGATCAGCTCGACCTGCGTGTTGGGCGCATCGATGAAACAGACGCGTACGCCCTGCGCGGGCAGGTCGAACGGCTCAGCGATCGCCGCGGCGCCGAGCAGCGCACGGTATATCTCGACCGAGCGCTCGATCGAGGGTGTCGCGATGCCGACATGGTTGAGGCGGCCGAGGGTCGACGTCACCGTCATTCCTCGATCCGGCGACGCGCATTCGCCATCGCCGCGCCCTCGATCACGCCTTCGAGCCTGCTGACTCGATCGCGGACGACAGCCAGCGCCTCCGTCATGCCGGCGAGATCGCTCGCCATGCGACTCATCCGGCCGTCAAGTTGGTCAAGCCGCGACTGGATCAGAATAACCTGCCGCAGCGCGTTGAACGCGTCCCCTAACGAACTCATCGACGCACACCCATCTCGCGCAGGAAGGCATCCACCGTGGCGTGGCTCTCATCGAGCGTGGCGATCATATGATCGATCGATTCTGACATCTTCGGAATGGCTCGGTTCACTTCCGCCACCAGCGCGGCGAGTTCGGCGCTCTCCTCGGCGCTGGGGCCGCCGATATATTGTGACGTCGCCTCCCGCACCACTTGGCCGACTGACATGCCGCTCGCGCGCGCGAACGTGTCGAGCGCCGCTTTGTGATCGGGGGTGGTCAGAAACGTCACACGCTCTGTCTGCATCGCCTGACTCCTTCACATACGCTTGTAATGTGCCGAGGCGCTGCTCACAAAGGAATGTTGTCGTGCTTCTTCCACGGGTTCTCGAGGCTCTTGCCGCGCAGCTTGCGCAGCCCCAACGCGATGCGGCGACGGGTCGAGTGCGGCTGGATCACCTCGTCGACGAAACCCTTGCTCGCCGCCACGAAGGGGTTGGCGAAGCGCGCCTCATACTCCGCGGTCCGCTCGGCGATCTCCTCGGGCGTGCGGCCGCGGAAGATGATCTCGACCGCGCCTTTCGCCCCCATGACCGCGATCTCGGCGGTGGGCCAGGCATAGTTGAGGTCGCCGCGCAGATGCTTGGACGCCATCACGTCATAGGCGCCGCCATAGGCCTTGCGCGTGATCACGGTGATCTTGGGCACGGTCGCCTCGGCATAAGCGAACAGCAGCTTCGCGCCGTGCTTGATGATACCGTTGTGCTCCTGCGCCGTCCCGGGCAGGAAGCCGGGGACATCGACGAAGGTCACGATCGGGATCTCGAAGGCGTCGCAGAAGCGCACGAAGCGAGCCGCCTTCTTCGAGCTGTTGATGTCGAGCACGCCCGCCAGCACCATCGGTTGGTTGGCGACCACGCCGACGGTGCGCCCCTCGATCCGGCCGAAGCCGCAGAGAATGTTGGCCGCATGCGCTGGCTGCACCTCGAAGAAGTCGCCCTCGTCGATCACTTTGCGGATCAGCTCGTGCATGTCGTACGGCTGGTTGGCGTTGGCGGGGACGAGGGTATCGAGGCTCGGCTCGATCCGGTCCCAGGCGTCGGCGGTCGGTCGCTCGGGCGCCGGCTCGCGGTTGGACGCCGGGAGGAAGTCGATGAAGTCGCGCGCCGCGAGCAGCGTCTCGATGTCGTCCTCGAAGGCGACGTCGGCGACGCTGGTCTTGGTGGTGTGGGTGACCGCGCCGCCCAGCGCCTCCTGCGTCACCACCTCGTTGGTCACCGTCTTGACCACGTCGGGGCCGGTGACGAACATGTAGCTCGAATCCTTCACCATGAAGATGAAGTCGGTCATCGCCGGCGAGTAGACCGCACCGCCCGCGCAGGGGCCCATGATCAGGCTGAGCTGCGGCACGACGCCCGAAGCGAGCACGTTGCGCTGGAACACCTCGGCATAGCCGCCGAGGCTGGCGACCCCCTCCTGGATGCGCGCGCCGCCGCTGTCGTTCAATCCGATCACCGGCGCGCCGACCTTCATCGCCATGTCCATGATCTTGCAGATCTTCTGCGCGTGCCGCTCGGATAGCGAGCCGCCGAACACGGTGAAGTCTTGGCTGAACACGAACACCAGCCGCCCGTTGATCGTGCCCGATCCGGTGACGACGCCGTCGCCCGGGATCACCTGGCCCGCCATGCCGAAGTCGACGCAATTGTGCTCGACGAACATGTCGACCTCTTCGAAGCTGCCCTCGTCCAGCAGCACGTCGAGCCGCTCGCGCGCGGTCAGCTTGCCCTTGGCGTGCTGCGCGGCGACGCGCTTCTCGCCGCCCCCGGCGCGGGCGGCGGCGCGGCGGCGTTCCAGCTCGGCGATGGTCGAGGACATGCAGCTCTCCCGTGACGTGCCGCGTCGTCCTGCCCGCCGCCGCACGCCCGCGCAAATGCGAAGTTGCGAACTTGCGAAGCATTGTCTTGCGAACTACGCCGGCGCGATGAGGCAGCGGCTCTACGCCGGCGCCGCGTTGCGCGACCTGCGCCGCGCCGCCGGACTCACCCAGCGCGCGATGGCGCAGCGGTTGACGTTGTCGGTGAGCTATCTGTCGCAGCTGGAGAGCGACGAGCGCCCGCTCACCGGCGCGGTGCTCGCCGCGCTCGCGCGTCACTTCCCCGCCGCGCTGGCGCAGATCGAGGGCGAGGTGCCCGCGCGCCGGCTCACCGCGCTGGCGCAGGCGCTGGCCGATCCCGCCGTCGCATCGATGCCGCCCGACGAGGTGGCGCGGCTTGCCGAGCAGAGCCCCGACCTCGCCGACCGACTGATCGCGCTCCACGCCGCCAAGCGCGCCGCCGACGCGCGCGCCGCGCTCGCCGAGGAGGCGATGACCGCGGGGGCCGGCGCGCGGCTGCCATGGGAGGCCGTGCGCGACTGGTTCCACGAGGCAGGGAACTACATCGACCCGCTCGACCGCGCCGCGGAGGTGCTCGCCGGCGCTCAGGGCGGCACGGGTGACGTCGAGTGGGTCGAGGCGGCGTTGGCCGACCGCGGCGTGACGATCGCGACCGACCAGCATGACGATGCCCCGCTCGCGCGCTTCGACGGCGCGCGGCTGAGGCTCGCCGCCGCGCTGCCCGCCGAGAGCCGGCGCTTCCTGATCGCGCACCGGCTCGCCGCGCTCGCCTTCGCCGCGCCGATCGCCGCCATCGTCGCCGCCGCGCCGCTCGCGCAGGAGGAGGCGCGGCGGCTGCTCGCCACCGGGCTGGCCAATTACGCCGCGGGCGCGCTGCTGATGCCGTACCGGGCCTTCCGCGCCGAGGCCCGCCGCGTCCGGCACGACATCGATCGGCTCGCGCGCCGCTTCGCCACCAGCTTCGAGCAGACCTGCCACCGCCTCTCCACGCTGCAACGACCCGGTGAGGAGGGCATCCCCTTCTACTTCTGCCGCGTCGACATGGCGGGCAACATCACCAAACGCCACTCGGCGACGCCGCTCCAGTTCGCGCGGTTCGGCGGTGCCTGCCCGCTGTGGCATGTCCACGAGGCGGCCGCGATCCCCGATCGCATCCTGGTCCAGCTCGCCGAGACCCCCGACGGCGCGCGCTACGTCTCGCTCGCCAAGGGGCTGGTCAAGCCGTCGGGCCAGTTCGCGCGCAGCCCACGGCGCTACGCCGTGCTGCTCGGCTGCGAGGCGCGCCACGCCGCCGATTTCATCTACGCCGACGCGGTCGATCGCGGCGGTGCGGCGACACCGATCGGCATCAGCTGCCGCCTGTGCCCGCGCGCGGATTGCGACCAGCGGGCTTTTCCGCCGACCGATCGGGCAATCCTGGTCGATACGGCGGAGCGGCGGGCCGTGCCGTATCGCGTGGTATAAGCGGAAGGGGACGAGCGACGCCGGGCTCGACGCGGCTCCTCCTGCCGTTACCCCGGTCTCGGTCCGGGATCGACCTGCCCGTCGGAGCAACGATCGCCGACTAAGCGGCACGGTGGATCCGGACGGAGTCCGGGATGACGTGACCGGAACGCGCATCGACGCTTAGTCATTGATCCGCGTCAGTCGGCCGCCCTGGCAGGGAACGCCCCGCCCCGCTCGCCCGTATCCCTTCCACCAGTCACCCGCGGGAGAACGCATCCATGGCGCTCAGCCCGCGCCTGTCCGGCCAGGTCGCGGCGCGCGCGCATCACTCGCCAGCCGCCAGGGTATTACGCAAGATCGAGCCCTTCTTCGCGATCGGCCAGGTCTCGGGCGGGCCGCTGCTGCTCGCATCCTTGGTCGCGCTGATCGCGATCAACTCGCCGTGGAGCGCCGATTACGCCCGGCTGTGGGACCGGCCGCTGCGGGTGAGCTACGGCAGTTGGGCGATCGAGCGCTCGGTCGCGGAATGGGTGAATGACGCGCTGATGCCGCTGTTCTTCCTGATCATCGGCACCGAGGTGAAGCGCGAGTTCGTCAAGGGTTCGCTGAGTTCCTGGCAGACCGCGATCTTCCCGGTCGCGGGTGCGATCGGCGGGCTGGTGGTACCGGTCGGGCTCTACCTCGCCTTCAACTACGACACGCCGACGCAGCACGGCTGGGGCGTGGTCGCCGCGATGGACACGGCCTTCAGCCTCGCGATCGTCGCGATGTTCACCACCCGGCTGCCGCCGGCGGTGCGCGCGGTGCTGCTCGCCTTCGCCGCGATCGACGACGTCTTCGGGCTGCTCGTGATCGCGGTGGCTTATACCAGCGCGCTCCACATACACTTCCTGCTGCTCGCCGCGGCGGGGTACGGCGCGATGATGGTGCTGCTGCGGCTTCGCTGGGTGGCACCGATCCTCTACATCGCCTGCGGACTGGTGGTGTGGGTCGGCGTGCTCGGCTCGGGTGTCCACCCGACGATCGCGGGTGTGGCCATTGGGCTGCTGCTGCCGACCAGCTCGCGTCTCTCCGAGAGACGTTTCGTCGAGCGCGTGCAGAAGCCGGTCGATCAGCTCAAGGCGGCGCAGGCGGCCGCCGATCGCGCGCGAGACGAGGAAGAAGCCGAGCAATACCGCGAGAAAGCGCAGCAGCGCCTGGGCTATCTGCACGAGATGGCGGCGGCGACCGACGAGGCGGCGGAGCGGCTGGTGCGCATCCTCACACCCTGGGTGTCGTATATCGTGCTGCCGCTGTTCGCGCTGTCGAACGTGCGGATCCACTTCTCGCCGACGCTGGTCGGCGACGCGATGCGATCGCCGCTCGCACTCGGGATCGTGGTCGGGCTGGCGCTGGGCAAGCCCGTGGGCTTCCTCTCGGCGACGTGGCTGGCGACGCGGCTCGGCCAGGCGCGGCTGCCCGACGGCGTGACGTGGCGGATGGTGCTCGGCATCGGCGCGGTGGCGGGGATCGGCTTCACCATCTCGCTGTTCATCGCCGAGCTCGCCTTCGCCGAGGCTGAGCTGACCGAGATGGCCGCGCTCGCGGTGCTGGCGGCGTCGCTGGTGTCCGGCCTGTTCGGTTACGGCGTGCTGTGGCACGCGGCCTCTACGGCGAAGGCGGATGCAGGGGAGGCCGCGCACTAACCCAGGGCAGCGTGTCCGTGCGCGCCCGTTCGTGCACCCGGCGGGTTAGGACAGCGAACAGCAGGAGTGTCCCCTATGTCCGACGATCGCGCCAACGCCGGCGAGGGCGCCGACCCAGCCGCCGACATCGACCAGCAGAACGACGGCACCACGACGGAGGATCTCGCCGAGCGCGGCACCGGCCAGGGCCCCGCAGGTGCGGGCGAAGGACCTGACGCGGGCGCGAACGGCGAGGCGGTCGACGAGGACGAACGCGACTGAGGGTTCACGCGACGACGTGACGACGCGAGACGGAAGACGAATGATGGTGGCGCGGAGACGCGCAGGCGCGGCGATGTCTCGTCGTCCCCGAGACCGCCACCGCGACCGCTCCTCGCGGAGGTGAGAGCCGCGAGGGTTTGCCGGCGCGCCATCTCCGCGCCACCGCGCCCTAGCGTGAACCAGCCTACGCCGCCTCCTCATACGGCACGCCCGCCGCCGCGGCGAGCAGCCGCTTCTCCAGCGCGCGTTGCCGCGCCCCCGTCGCGAGCTTGTCGCCGGTGAGGTCGGTCAGGTAGAAGACGTCGACCGCGCGCTCGCCATAGGTGGCGACATGCGCCGAGTGGATCGTCACCTTCGACAGGAACAGCGCGTGCGCCAGCTGGTTGAGCAGCGCCGGCCGGTCGCGCGCCGCCACCTCCACCACGGTGAAGCGGTTGGACGCCTTGTTGTCGACCAGCACGTTGGGCTCGATGCGGAAAGCGTCGGCGCGCGCGCGCGGCAGCGGCTTGGCGCGCAGGCGGTCGGTCAGCTTGCCGCGCCCCGCCAGCGCGTCCTCGATCGCGGTCTTGAGCCGCTCGAGCTGCCCGGCCTCGTCGAAGGGGCGGCCGAGCGGGTCCTGCACGAGGAAATTGTCGAGCGCCATGCCGTCGCGGGTGGTGTGGATGCGCGCGTCGATGATGTTGCCGCCGGCGACGTGGATCGCGCCGGCGATGCGGCTGAACAGCCCGGGATGATCGGCGGCATAGACCGTCACCAGCGTCGCGCCGCGCTCTGGATAGACCTGCGCGTCGATCGACAGCAGCGCGTCGCCCGCGCGCGCGACGAACGCGGCGTTGTGCGCGAGCACGTCGCCCGGCTCGGCGATCCAATAGGCCTCGGGCAGGCGGTGCGCGTAGGCGGCGAGCTCGGCCTCGCTCCACCCCATCGCGGCGCGCAACCCGTCCTGCTTGGCGAGCAGCCGCTCGCCGCGTCCCTTCTGCTTGTGGCCGAGCCGCAGCACCTCCTCGGCGCGGTCGTAGAGGTCGCCGAGCAGCTGGCCCTTCCAGCCGTTCCAGGTCGCCGGCCCCACCGCCTTGATGTCGACCACGGTGAGCACCAGCAGCAGCCGCAGCCGCTCGGGGCTCTGCACCACCTCGGCGAAGTCGAGGATTGTCTTGAAGTCGGTGAGGTCGCGGCGGAAGGCGGTGGCACTCATCAGCAGATGGTGGCGCACCAGCCAGGCGACCGTCTCGGTCTCTGCCGGGGTGAGCCCGAAGCGCGGCCCGAGCCGCTCCGCCACCTCGGCGCCCAGGATCGAGTGGTCGCCGCCGCGCCCCTTGGCGATGTCGTGGAGGAACACCGCGACGTACAGCACGCGGCGCGACACGATCTGCTCGATGACCGCGCTGGGCAGCGGGTGCTCCGCGGCGAGCTGCCCGTGCTCCAGCCGGCTGAGCAGGCCGAGCGCGCGGATGGTGTGCTCGTCGACGGTGTAATGATGGTACATGTCGAACTGCATCTGCGCGACGACACGGGCGAAGTCGGGCACGAACTGGCCCAGCACGCCGGCCTCGTTCATCCAGCGCAACGCCAGCTCGGGATCGGCGTCGCCGGCGAGCAGCTCGAGGAACGAGGCGTTGGCGCGCGCGTCACGCCGCACCGCCGCGGCCAGCTTGGCGTCGCGCGTGGCAGCGCGCATCGCGAGCGGGTGGATCTCCTTCGCCTCGCGCGCGGCGAGCGCGAACAGCTCGACCAGCCGCACCGGATCGGCGCGGAGGAAGGCGTCGTCGGGCAGCGCGATCCGGCCGCCGTCGACGGTGAAGCCGTGGAGCTTGCGCGGCGCGCGGCGCAGCCGCGGCAGGCCGTAGCGCCGCTTCGGCGCGAACCGCTCCTCGAGATGCGCCAGGAACAGCCCGGTGAGCGAGCCCACCGCCTTGGCCTGGAGGAAGTAGAATTGCATGAAGCGCTCGACCGCCGGCTTCCCCGGCCGCGCGGCGTAGCGCATCCGCTCCGCGATCTCGCGCTGATAGTCGAAGGTCAGCCGGTCCTCGGCGCGCCCGGCGATCAGGTGGAGGTGGCAGCGCACCGCCCAGAGGAAATTGTCCGCGCGGTGGAAGGCGCGATACTCGGCGCGGGTGAACAGGCCGATGTCGACCAGGTCGGCGGCGCGCTGCACGTCATAGACATATTTGCCGATCCAGAAGAGTGCGTGCAGGTCGCGCAGCCCGCCCTTCCCCTCCTTGATGTTGGGCTCGACGACGTAGCGCGTGTCGCCCATGCGGACGTGGCGCGCGTTGCGCTCGGCCAGCTTGTCGGCGATGAACTGGCGCTCGGTGCCGTGCCGCACGTCGTCGCGGAAGCGCCGCGCCGCCTCGGCGTAGAGGTCCTCGTCGCCCCAGACATAGCGCCCCTCCAGCAGCGCGGTACGCACCGTCACGTCGGCTTTGGCCTGGCGCACCATCTCGTCGAGCGAGCGGCTGGAGTGGCCGATCTTCAACCCGAGGTCCCAGAGCGTGTAGAGCATCGACTCGATCACCTGCTCGGCCCAGGGCGTCTGCTTCCCCGGCGTCAGGAAGCCGATGTCGACGTCGGAGAAGGGCGCCATCTCGCCGCGGCCGTAGCCGCCCACCGCGATCAGCAGCAGCCGCTCACCCGCGGTGGGATTGTGGACCGGGTAGAGCCGCTGAGTCGTCACCTCGGCGAGCACGATCAGCAGCTGATCCACCAGATAGGCCTGGGCGTTGGCGGCCTCGAGTCCGCGCGACGGCGTCGCGGCGAGCCGGCGGGCGATCTCGGCGCGGCCGGCATCGAGCGCCTCGCGGAGCAGCTGGCTCAGCCCGCGGCGCAGCGTGGCGGGGTCGTTGCCCGGCAGCGCCGCGGCGGCCTCGGCGAGCGCGCGACGGCTGACGATCGCACGGCGGTGGGGGAGATGGTCAAAGCGCCCGGTCATGCGCGCTCTCATAGGGTGCGAGCGTCAGCGAGTCGCCCCCCGTCGCTCACGCCGCACGGGGCGTTGCCACGATACGCGGCGCCCGCCCTCGCTCGCCCACAAGCGCCTTCAATCGCGCCTTCTCCCGCTCTACCATCGGCCGCATGAGAGCACACAGCGAGCACGCGCGAACGGCGCAGGCGGGATATGCGGCGTGGCAGCGCGGCGACGCGGTCGCGGCGCGGCAGGCGTTCGAGACCGTCGCCGCGGCCGGCGTGGCGACGCCGCAGCTCTGGCTGCTGCTCGCCCAGGCGCGCGCCGCCACCGGCACCGAGCGCCGCGCGGTGGCCGAGGCGCTCGATCGCGTGCTCGCCGCCGAGCCGCGCGACCGCCAGGCGCTGGTGCTGCGCGGCGACTATGCCGAGGACGACCGCGCCGCCTGCTCGTTCTACGGATTGGCGCTGGCGAGCGCGTCCGAGGCCGAGCGGGCACAGCCGCCGCTCCGTGCCGCACAGGAACGGCTCGCGGCGGCGTCGCGGCGCTTCGCCGACCATCTGCGCGCCCAGGTGGCGGCCGCCGACGCGGGGCCGCGCTTCGCCGAGGCGGTAGCGCTGGTGACGGGCGAGAAGCAGCTGTACCTGCAGCAGCCGACCAGCTTCTTCTTCCCCGGCCTGCCGCACCGACAATTCTTCGACGCGGCGGAGTTCGACTGGGCGCCGGCACTCGTCGCCGCCGCACCGGCGATCCGGGCCGAGCTGGAGGCACTGATCGCGAGCGGCAGCGGCTCCGCGCCCTACGTCCAGGCCGACCCGACCCGCGCCAGCCGCGGTCACACGTTGCTCGACGACCCGCGCTGGAGCGCCTTCCACCTGCTAGAGAACGGCGCGCCTCACCCCGGGAACGCGCCGCGCTGCGCGGCGACGCTCGCGGCGCTGCCCGCCGCGCCGCTGCCGCACATCGCGGGCCGCTCGCCGATGGCGCTGTTCTCGGTGCTGCGACCGCACACGCATATCCCGGCGCATCACGGCATGCTCAACACGCGGTTGATCGTCCATCTGCCGCTGATCGTGCCCGAGCGCTGTCGCCTGCGCGTCGGCAACGAGGAGCGAGCGGTGCGCGCGGGCGAGCTGATGATCTTCGACGATTCGATCGAGCACGAGGCCTGGAACGACAGCGACGAGGCCCGCGTGGTGTTGTTGTTCGAGGTATGGCGTCCCGAGCTCACCGCGGCGGAGCGCGCCGGGCTGACGACGCTGTTCGGCGCCGTGGGGCTGTACCAGGGCGGGCAATAACGACGACGCCGCGTCGCACGAGCCGCCGCGAGCGACTGGCCCGAAAGGAGAACAACCGGATCGGCGCGACCGCTTCCCCTTCCCGCGCGCGCCCGATAAGCCTTGCCGCGGGGAAAAGTTCGGGGGATGGCGGGATGCGACGCGGGGCGTTCGTGGCAGCATTGTTGGTGGGCGTCGCGGTCGGGACGGCGGCGCACGCGGGCGACCGGCCGATCTATCAGAGCCCGCCCGCCTGGGTGGTACCCGCCCCCGCGATCGACACCAACAAGCTGACCGAGAGCTCGCCGATCCTCCTCCGGCTCGACAACCAGCAGCGGCTGGAGGGCGGGCGTGTCTGGAGCTATGTCGACTCCGCCACCCGGGCGGCGTCGTCGCAGCAGCTCGCCGAGATCGGCAACATCAAGCTGCCGTGGCAACCGTCACAGGGTGATCTGGTCATCCACGCGGTGGAAATAATACGCGGGTCGCAGCGGATCGATCTGGTCAAGGGCAGATCTCCCTTCACCGTCCTGCGACGCGAGACCGAGCTCGATCAGCGCATGATGGACGGCATGCTGACCGCGACGCTCGCCGCCGAGGGGCTGGCGGTCGGCGACGTGCTCCGCGTCGCCTTCTCGGTGACCCGCTCCGACCCGACGCTGGCCGGCAACGTGCAGTCGGCGGCGCCGCTGCTCGCCCAGCCCGCGCCGATCGGTTTCGGGCGGGTTCGGCTGAGCTGGCCGGAGACCAGCGACATCCGCTGGAAGGCCTATGCCGATGGCGTAAACGCCAAGCCGGTGAGCGCCGGCGGCTACCGCACGCTCGACGTCGCGCTGCCGCTCGCCAAGCAGCCCGAGCTGCCCGACGACGCGCCCGCGCGCTTCCGCAAGCTGCCGCTGCTCGAGGCGACGTCATTCGCCGACTGGTCGGCGGTGTCGAAGGCGATGGCGCCTCTCTATGCCACCGACGGGTCGATCGCCGCGGGCTCGCCGCTCGCCGCCGAGGTACGCCGGATCGAGCGCGCGAAGAGCACCCCGCTCGAACGCGCGGCGCTGGCCGTGCAGCTGGTCCAGGAGAAGATCAGCTACCTGATGCTGGGCATGGACACCGGCAATTACGTGCCGCAGACGCCGGCGCAGACCTGGGAGCGGCGCTACGGCGACTGCAAGGCCAAGACGCTGCTGCTGCTCGCCGTCCTGCGTGCGCTGCAGATCGAGGCCGAGCCCGTCGCGGCGAACCTCCAGATGGGCGATATGGCGGCCGAGCGGCTGCCGAGCCTCAGCGCCTTCAATCACGTGCTGGTGCGCGCGACGATCGACGGCAAGAGCTACTGGCTGGATGGCACCGGCGCGGGAACGCGGCTCGCCGACCTCGGCGATACCCCCCGGCTCGGGTCGGTGCTCCCGCTGCGGCCCGCGGGGGCGGCGCTGATGCCGGTGTTGCTCCACGCCGACGCGCGCCCGGACCTGACGATCGCGGTCGACCTGGACGATCGCGGCGCGCTCGACACGCCCTCCATCGTGAAGGCGGCGATCACGCTGCGCGGCGGGCTGGCCGAACAGATCGGTACCGCCGCCGCGCAGGCGAGCCAGGCACAGCGCGCCGAGATGGTGAGGCGGCTGCTGGGGCAGCAGGTCGGCAACGGCAACTACATCGACCCGGTGATCCGCTACGATCCGGCGGAGGGCGTGGCCGTGGTGAGCGCCACGGGGCTCGCGTCGACGCGATGGGCGCGGCGTGACGGTCGCTACCGGTTGGTGCTGGACGCCGCGGTGGGCAAGCTGGATTTCGCCCCCGACCGCGCGCGTGCCGCGTGGAAGTCGATCCCCGTGGCGTTGCCGGGCCCCGCCAGCATCGTCTACCGCACCACGCTACACCTCCCCGACGGCGGCAGAGGCTTCACGCTCGACGGCGATCGCGCGCTGCCCGAGGCGTTGGCGGGCACGCGGCTGAAGCGCTCCCTGGTGATGAACGGCGACACGGTGACGATCGAGGACCGGATCGATCAGGTCGGCGGCGAGATCGAGGTCGCGTCCATCCCCTCGCTCCGCGCCGCAGTATCGCAGGCGCGCGGCCGCTTGCTCACGGTGCTCGCGCCGACCGGTCCGGTGGGCACGCGGGCCTATTACGACGGCGCCCGCAAGGCGGGGGCGCTCGCGCCGACCGACGCCATGTTCGCGCGCGTCGTCGCGGACGATCCCAAGGACGCGGACGCGCTCACCTGGCGTGCGCGCTACCGTGCGGCGACGGGTGACCGCGCCGGCGGGATCGCCGACTATGGCGGCGCCATCACGATCGAGCCCAGCACCGACCGTTACCTCGCCCGTGCCGCCCTCTACGCCGCGCTCGGTGACGAGACCCGCCAGCACGCCGACCTGGAGGCCGCCTACACGCTCGATCCCGAGGCGGACGAGGTGCTCGGGGCCCTGGCGAACTACCGGGCCAATCACGGCGACGGCGACGGCGCCATCGCGCTGCTCGATCGGCGGATCGAGCGCGCCGGCAGCAAGGATCGCTACGACTGGATCGTCACCAAGGCCGGCGTCATGGCCGACGCCGGTCAGCGCGACGCCGCGCTGGCGATGCTGGACACGGTGATCACGGAACGACCCGGCAATGCCGGTCTGCTCAACATGCGCTGCTGGCTTCGTGGTACCGGCAACGTCGCGCTGGAGGCGGGGCTCAAGGACTGCACCAAGGCGATCGAACTGGCCGACGACCCCGACGCCGCGCTCGATAGCCGCGCCATGATCTACTATCGGATGAACCGCTTCGAGGACGCGCTCGCCGACGTCGGCGCGGCGCTGACCGACTCGCCGGACCTGGCGGCGAGCCTGTACATGCGCGGCGTGCTGCTCGGCCGGCTGGGCCGCAGGGGCGAGAGCGAGGCCGAGCTGGCCAAGGCGCGGCTGGTCTATCCGCAGATCGATCGCGATTATCGACGCTACGGTATCGCCCCGTGACGTGAGCGAGCGCTGCGCGGTGCGGGCGCCTCAGCCCTCGCGCGCCAGCGCTCTCAGCCGGTACAAGGTATCGAGCGCCTCGCGCGGTGTCAGCGCGTCGACGTCGAGCGCCTCCACCTCGGCGCGGATGGCGTCGCACTGTGCTTCCTCCGCCTGCGCCGCGGCGGCGAACAGCGGCAGGTCGTCGAGCCCCGCCGCCAGGCCGCCGGTCCTGGCGCGTCCCGCCTCCAGCTTGGCGAGCACGGCCTTGGCGCGCTGCACCGTCGCCGGCGGCATGCCCGCGAGCCGCGCCACCGCGAGCCCATAGCTGCGGTCCGCCGGGCCGTCGGCGACCTCGTGGAGCAGCACCAGCTCGCCCTTCCACTCGCGCGCGCGGACGTGGTGGAGCGACAGCGACTCGCACCGTTCGGCCAGCCGCGTCAGCTCGTGATAGTGCGTCGCGAACAGGCAGCGGCAGCGGTTGTCCTCGTGGATCGCCTCCACCACCGCCCAGGCGATCGCCAACCCGTCATAGGTGCTCGTCCCGCGCCCGACCTCGTCGAGGATCACGAAGCTTCGCTCGGTCGCCTGCGCCAGGATCGCCGCGGTCTCGACCATCTCGACCATGAAGGTGGAGCGCCCGCGCGCGAGATTGTCCGACGCGCCGACGCGACTGAACAGTCGGTCGACCAGCCCCAGCCGTGCCGCCGCGGCAGGCACATAGGCGCCCGCCTGCGCCAGCACCGCGATCAGCGCGTTCTGGCGCAGGAAGGTCGACTTGCCGCCCATGTTCGGCCCGGTGACGAGCCACAGCCGCGCCGCGTCGCCGCCGAGTGCGCAGTCGTTGGCGACGAAGCGGTCGCCGCCCTTCGCCAGCGCGGCCTCGACCACGGGGTGCCGGCCCTCGCGCACGTCGAAACAGGCGTCCGCGGTGAAGCTCGGTCGCGTCCACGCGCCCTCCGCGGCACGCTCGGCCAGGCCGGCGGCGACGTCGAGGCGCGCTAACGCGTCGGCGGTCGCCGCGATCGCCTCGCGTTTGGCGAGCGCGGTGGCGGTGAGCTCTTCCAGATGCGCGGCCTCCGCCGCGAGCGCGTGCGCGCCCGCCTGGGTGACGCTGGCGGCCACCTCGTGCAGCTCGGGCGCGTTGAAGCGCACCACGCCGGCCAAGGTCTGGCGATGGGTGAAGCCCGAGTCGGCGCGCATCAGCGGGTCGGCGGCGCGCGCGGGCACCTCGATGTGATAACCGAGCACGCCGTTGTGGCGGATCTTGAGCGCCGCGATCTTGGTGCGCTCCCGGAAACTCGCCTCCAGCGCGGCGATCGCGCGACGGCCGCCGCTACCGGTCTCGCGCAGGGCGTCCAGCGCGGCGTCATAGCCCGCGGCGATATAGCCGCCGTCGCTCGCCTCGATCGGCGGCGCCGGCACGAGCGCGCGCTTGAGCAGGTCGATCAG
This sequence comes from Sphingomonas sp. BK580, assembly GCF_014194975.1. Taxonomy (GTDB): domain Bacteria; phylum Pseudomonadota; class Alphaproteobacteria; order Sphingomonadales; family Sphingomonadaceae; genus Sphingomonas. Next base: position 148,698 of record NZ_JACIAY010000001.1, read on the forward strand.
CGCGCCGTGGCCACGCAGCAGCGGCGCCAGCGCGCGCAGCAGCGCGGGCGCCGGCTCCACCGCGCCGAGCCGCTCGCCGATCGTCCAGGCGCCGTCGAGCCCGTCGCGGAGCTGGCCGAGGTCGCGCGGGCTGCCCCGCCCCGCCGCGAGCCGCCCCAGCGCGCGACCGATATCGGGCAGCGCGCGCAGCGCGGCGCGCACGCGCTCGCGTAGCGCGGGATCGTCGTGGAGGAGCTGGACGAGGTCGAGCCGCGCCTCGATCGCCTCGCGCGCCATCAGCGGCGCGCCCAGATCGGCGGCGAGCAGCCGCGCCCCCGCGCCGGTGACGGTGCGGTCGACCGCGTCGAGCAGGCTCCCCTTGCGCTGCCCCGCGGCGGTGCAGGTCAGCTCCAGGCTCTCGCGCGTGGCGGCGTCGATCGCCATCGCGTCGCGCGCGGCGGCGAGTACCGGCGGGCGCAGGAAGGGCAGCTGCCCCTTGGCGGTATGGTCGAGATAGGCGACCAGCCCGCCCGCCGCGGCGAGTGCGGCGCGGCCGAACTGGCCGAAGCCGTCGAGCGTCGCCACGCCGAACAATCGCTTCAGCCGCGCCTCGCCCGCGCCGCTGTCGAACTCGCCACGCGGGCGCCGCACCGTCGCGGGAGCGTCACTCTCCTCCACGGCGATCACCTCGGCGGCACCGAGCCGCGCGAGCTCGGCGGCGAGACCGGCGCGATCGCAGGCGATCACCTCGAAACGGCCGGTGGAGACGTCCGCCGCGGCGAGCGCTACCTCGCCCGCCGCCTCGCCCACCGCGACGCACCAGTTGGCGGCGCGCGAGTCGAGCAGCGTCTCCTCGGTCAGCGTGCCGGCGGTGACGACGCGGACGATCGCGCGCTCGACCAGCGCCTTGGAGCCGCGCGCCTTGCGCGCCGCCTCGGGCGTCTCGGTCTGCTCGGCGATGGCGACGCGGTGGCCGGCCCTGATGAGACGCTGGAGATAGGCGGTCGCCGCGTGGACCGGCACGCCGCACATCGGGATCTTCTCGCCCGCGTGCTCGCCGCGCGAGGTGAGCGCGATGTCGAGCACCTGGGCCGCGATCCGCGCGTCGTCGAAGAACAGTTCGAAGAAGTCGCCCATGCGGTAGAACAGCAGGCAGTCCGCCGCCTCCGCCTTGAGCGCGAGATATTGCGCCATCATCGGCGTGGGGGCGGTCATAAGATCTGGTCCGGGGCAAGGTTCGGGGAAAGCGGGCCGCGCCGCGTCATGCATCAGGCGCGGTCGGTGCTCCGGAAACGGTCGAGCGGGCGATCATGAGACTCGTCATCGCGACGAACATAGCCGCGCGGCAGCCGATCTGCCAATCAACCGACGGAACGAGCGCGTCAGTCTGGTCGCCGTGCGCCGTGCGCCGTGCCGGACGGAGAGGACATAGACCATGTCCCCGACAACGTCATAGCGCAGGAGATAGGGTGGCACCGTCGCCAACTCTCGGGAGCCATCGCGCATGAGCCGGCCTCGTTGCGGGAAGTCGGTCAGGCTGTCGGCCAGGCGATAGAGGCGATGCTTGAGGCGCTCAGCGGCCCTGCGATCGAACATCTCGACATAGGCGACGATCCGCTCGACTTCGGTCAGCGCCATCGCCGACCAAACGGCCTCAGCCATGCCGCGAGGCGAGCCACTCCTTGAACGTGGCGCGCCCAGGCTTGTCCCAGGTCTCGATCCACTCGGCGACGACCGCATGCGGGTAGACCCGACCGGCAGCGATGTCGGCGCGCGCACGAGCGATCGACTCCGCCTCTGCCGCGTCGTCCTCTTGATCGGAGATGCCGTGCCAGTGCGCCATGCACCTTCCTTAAACTCTTCCCACCGACACGACCCCACATGCTTTGACCGCAATCGGCGGGATGCACGCTCCCGCCGCGCCCGCTACAGCTGCCGCCATGCTCTACCGCACCACCATAGACTCGCCCGTCGGCACGCTCACCCTGGTCGCCAGCGACGACGGACTCGTCGCCGTCCTGTGGCCCGACGACGCGCCCGGCCGCGTCCGCCTCGCCGCCGCCGAGGAGCGTGCCGACCATCCCGTGCTCGCCAGCGCAGTGACCCAGATCGGCGAGTATTTCGCCGGCCAGCGCCGCGACTTCGACCTGCCGCTCGCCCCCGTCGGCAGCCCCTTCCAGCGCGCGGTGTGGGCCGCGCTCGCCGCCATCCCGCACGGCGAGACGCGCAGCTACGCCGACATCGCGCGCGCCATCGGACGGCCCACCGCCAGCCGCGCGGTCGGCGCCGCCAACGGGCGCAACCCGCTGTCGATCGTGGTGCCCTGCCACCGCGTGATCGGCGCCTCGGGCCAGCTCACCGGCTTCGCCGGCGGGCTCGCCGCCAAGCAACACTTGCTCGCGCACGAGCGACGTTAGCGACGGTTTTCAAACGCGCACGCCTTCCCTAGAGGAAGGTCATGACCGACGATCGCACCGCCACCGAGACGCGCCACGACCAGTTCTCCGAGCGCGAGGCCCTGCTGTTCCACTCGGAAGGACGCCCGGGCAAGATCGAGATCATCGCCTCCAAGCCGATGGCGACGCAGCGCGACCTGGCGCTGGCCTATTCGCCCGGCGTCGCCGTGCCGGTGAAGGCGATCGCGGAGGATCCGGCCACTGCCTACGATTATACCGCCAAGGGGAACCTGGTCGCGGTGATCTCGAATGGCACCGCGATCCTCGGCCTCGGCAACCTCGGCGCGCTCGCCTCCAAGCCGGTGATGGAGGGCAAGGCGGTGCTGTTCAAGCGCTTCGCCGACGTCGACTCGATCGACCTCGAGCTCAAGACCGAGGACGTCAACCGCTTCATCGACGCGGTCGAGCTGATGGAGCCGAGCTTCGGCGGCATCAACCTGGAGGACATCAAGGCGCCCGAGTGCTTCATCATCGAGCAGGCCCTGCGCGAGCGGATGAACATTCCCGTCTTCCACGACGACCAGCACGGCACCGCGATCATCTGCGCCGCCGGCCTGATTAACGCCTGTCTGCTCACCGGCCGCCAGCTCTCCTCGGTCAAGGTCGTCGTCAACGGCGCCGGCGCGGCCGCGATCGCCTGCACCGAGCTGATCAAGGCCATGGGCGTGCGCGCCGACAACGTGCTGATCTGCGACCGCACCGGCGTGATCTACCAGGGCCGCGACGACGTGAACCAGTGGCAGTCGGCGCACGCCGCCAACACCGACCGCCGCACGCTGACCGAGGCGCTGCACGGCGCCGACGTGTTCCTCGGCCTCTCCGCCGCGGGCGCGCTCAAGCCCGAGATGGTCAAGGACATGGCGCCCGCGCCGATCATCTTCGCGATGGCCAACCCCGAGCCGGAGATCCGCCCCGAGCTCGCCAAGGCGGCGCGGCCCGACGCCATCGTCGCCACCGGTCGGTCGGACTATCCGAACCAGGTCAACAACGTGCTGGGCTTCCCCTTCATCTTCCGCGGCGCGCTCGACGTGCGCGCCACCGGCATCAACGACGAGATGAAGATCGCCGCCGCCAACGCCATCGCCGAGCTGGCGCGCGACCGCGTGCCCGAGGAGGTCGCCGCCGCCTATGGCACGCGCCACACCTTCGGGCCGGACTATATCATCCCCGCGCCGTTCGACCCGCGGCTGATGGAGATGGTGTCGGTCGCGGTCGCGCAGGCGGCGATGGACTCGGGCGTCGCCACCAAGCCGATCACCGACATGAACGGCTATCGCGAGTCGCTGCGCGCGCGGCTCAACCCCACCACCGCGGTGCTGAGCCTCGCCTACGAGGGCGCCAAGGCCAACCCCAAGCGCGTGCTCTTCGCCGAGGGCGAGGAAGAGGTGGTGCTGCGCGCCGCCATCGCCTTCAAGGAGGGTGGCTACGGCACCCCGGTGCTGGTCGGGCGCGAGGACGTGTACGACAATCTCCGCGCGCTCGGGATCGAGAACCCCGAGGAGTACGAGCTGCACAACAGCCGCGTCTCGCCGCTGGTGCCGAAGATGGTCGACTTCCTCTACCAGCGGCTCCAGCGCCGCGGCTTCCTGCGCCGCGAGGTCGAGCGGATGATCAACCAGGACCGCAACATCTTCGGCGCGGTGCTGCTCCAGCTCGGCGAGGCCGACGCGATGATCACCGGCGTCACCCGCCCCTGGGCGCAGTCGATGCGCGAGATCAAGCGCGTGATCGATCCGGCGCCGGGCCGCACCGCCTTCGGCATCCACGTGCTGGTGGGGCAGTCGCACACCGTCTTCATCGCCGACACGACGGTGAACGAGCGCCCCAACGCGGAGGAACTCGCCGACATCGCCGAGCAGACCGCGACCGTCGCGCGCCAGATGGGGCACGAGCCGCGCGTCGCCTTCCTCAGCTATTCCACCTTCGGCAACCCGACCGGCCAGTGGCTCGATAATATCCGCGAGGCGGTCAACGTGCTCGACCAGCGCCAGGTGGGCTTCGAATATGAGGGCGAGATGGCGCCCGACGTCGCGCTCAACCCCAAGCAGCTGGCGAACTACCCGTTCGCGCGGCTGTCGGGGCCGGCCAACATCCTCGTCATGCCCGGCCTGCAATCGGCCAATATCTCGGCGAAGCTGCTGCGCGAGCTGGGCGGCGACGACATGATCGGGCCGATGCTGGTGGGCATGGAGAAGCCCGTGCAGATCGCGCCGATGACCTCCACCGCGAGCGAGCTGGTGACGCTGGCGGTGCTCGCCGCGGGCGGCATCGCGCGCTGAGGCGCGGCGCCGGCGCGCGGCGCGCGCCGGCGGTGGCGTGAGCGACCGGGGCGCGCGGCCAGCGGGTCGCGGGTCGCCGGTGGTGGCGCGACCGGACGTCGATCCGTTGGATCGCCGAGGGGCGCCGTACGGTCCGACACGACTCGACGTTGGTGTCGGCTCGCTCGCGCGGCTCCAACATGACTCAACATTGGCGTGCTGTCGGCAGGCGCCGCTCCATCATGACTCAACAGTCGCCGCGTCCGGTCGTCGCGCCGCACGAGCGTCAAGCGATCGTCGTCGCGTCCTTTCGCCCGCGAAGCCCTCTGGCGGCCGAGCGCGAACGTTGCGAATGTTGAGTCGCTGACGCGTCTGCGGCGACGCGCGCGCGACCGTGATGCTACCGGGCGCCGGCGCACGCGACGGCGATGAGACAGAGCGTCGACACGCCTGCCATACGGCCACCCGCGTAGGACAGCCCGCCGCCGTTGATACGATCGCGTGCCACTTCTCCCCCAAGCTGCATGCTCCTACGCGCGGGAGCCCAGGACCTCGCACGTCGCGCGCACGGCCCTGGCTCCGTCATTCGCCGGAGCACGGATCTCCCGAGGTATAGACCTCGCTAGCGCTCGGTCCCGAACCAGGCGGCGGCGTCCTCGCCGTAGAGCAGCACGATCGCGAGCGCCTCCACGCCGAGCTGGAGCGCGGAGGTGCCGACGAGGAGCGCGTCCTGCTCGGGCAGCGGCGCGACCAGCCCCGCCCCGCGCAGGAACGCCAGGCTGGTCGCCACGCTCAGCAGCCAGCGCCACGCCAGCGCGCCGCGCGCGCTGCGACTGGCACCGAACACCACCAGCACCATCAGGAGCAACGCCAGCCCCAGGCCGGCGACGCGGATCAGCTGGATGCGCGTCATCAGCATCGCCGCGGCCTCGGGCGGCAGCTCGAAGGCAAAGTGCGTCGCGGCGGTGAGCTGACAGACCATCGCCGCCGAGAGCAGCAGGCTGAGCGCGAACAGCCCCGCGAACAGCCGGATCGATAGATGATGCGCCATGACGATCCCCAGCGTCGATGCGCGGACGGGCTAACGTCAGGGCACTACCGCACGCTTAACGCTCATGCGGCGCGCCCCATTCTCTGCTCCGGGACGAGGTGCTTAGCCGGAGGCGATCGGCAGCGTCACGGCAGCAGCAGCGACGCGTCCCCATAGGAGTAGAAGCGATACTCCCGCGCGATCGCGTGCGCGTAGGCCGCCTGCATCCGCTCCAGCCCCATCAGCGCCGAGACCAGCATGAACAGGGTCGAGCGCGGCAGGTGGAAGTTGGTCATCAGCCCGTCGACGCCGCGGAAGCGGTAGCCCGGCGTGATGAAGATCGCGGTGTCGCCCTCGAACGGGCGGACGATGCCGTCCTCCCCCGCGGCGCTCTCGATCAGCCGCAGCGAGGTGGTGCCCACCGCGATCACGCGCCCGCCGCGCGCGCGCACCGCGTTGAGCCGGTCGGCGGTGGCCTGGTCGATGCGGCCCCACTCGGCGTGCATCTTGTGGTCGGCGGTGTCCTCCGCCTTGACCGGCAGGAAGGTGCCCGCGCCGACGTGGAGCGTCAGCGTCGTGTGCTCCACGCCCGCCGCGGCGAGCCGATCGAGCAGCGCGGGCGTGAAGTGCAGCGCGGCGGTCGGCGCCGCGACCGCACCGGGCGCGGCGGCGAACATCGTCTGGTAATCGTCCGCGTCGCGCGCGTCGGCGGCGCGCTTGCCCGCGATATAGGGCGGCAGCGGCATCCGCCCGGCGAGCTCGAGCAGCAGCTCGACCGGCTCGTCGCCGGCGAAGTCGAGTGCCCAGCTGCCGTCCTCCGCGCGGTCGCGCGCGGTGGCGCTCACGCCCGCGCCGAAGTCGACCGTGTCGCCGTCGCGCAGCCGTTTGGCGTTGCGCACGAAGGCGCGCCAGCGACGCGGCCCCTCGCGCTTGTGCAGCGTCGCGCCGATCCGCGCCGCGCCGCGCGTGCCCTCGAGCTGTGCGGGGATCACGCGCGTGTCGTTGAAGACGAGCAGGTCGCCCGCGCGCAGCGCCTCGGGCAGGTCGGCGACGATGCGGTCGTCGAGCCCGTCGCCGCGCACCACGAGCAGGCGCGCGGCGTCGCGCGGGCTCGCCGGGCGCAGCGCGATCCGCTCCGGCGGCAGCTCGAAGTCGAAGAGGTCGACGTTCATCGGCGTCGCGCGCGCCGGCTCAGCGGCGGCGCGGCGCCGGCTTGGCGCGCGGCGCCGGGCGGGTCGTCGCCGCCGGCGTCGCGCCCGGCAGCGTCGGCGTGGTACCCGGCAGCGTCGGCAGCGCGGCCGGCGCGGCTGCGGGCAGCGGCTGGTACGCCGGCGGATTGTCCGAGGCGATATAGGCGTGGACGATCCGCGACGGGTTCGTCGGCGGCTCGCCGCGCTCGATCGCGTCGACGTAGTTCATCCCCGACGTGACGCGGCCGAACACGGTGTACTTCTTGTCGAGCGAGAAGCGCGGCTGGAAGACGATGTAGAACTGGCTGTTCGCGCTGTCCTCCTTCTCGGCGCGCGCGGCGGCGACCGAGCCGCGCACGTGCGGCAGATAGTTGAACTCGGCGGGCAGGTCCGGCAGCGAGCTGCCGCCGGTGCCGTCGCCCTTGGGGTCGCCGCCCTGCGCCATGAAGCCGTCGATCACGCGGTGGAACACCAGTCCGTCGTAGAAGTGCTGGCGGGTGAGCTGCTTGATCCGCTCGACCATCTTCGGCGCGACGTCGGGGCGCAGCGCGATCTCCACGCGACCGCCGGTGGAGAGGTCGAGCAGCCAGATGTTGGTCTTGTCGCCCAGCGGCGGCGGCGCGAGCCGCTCCTGCGCCGCGACGGGGGCGGCGGTGAGCACGGCGGCGGCGAAGAGGGCGGACAGGAGGGCGGACGGGCGCATCGGTGCTTTCGGGTCTGTCGGGAGAGTGTCAGCGGCGGCGTCTAGACCAGATTCACGCTTGCGCCAAACTGAATGGGGGTGGTCTCCGTCGCGGCGCAGATGAGCGGGCGGTTGCTTCCTCAACCGCCCCTCCCCTCACCCGCCGCGCCGCCCCACCAGCGCGACCCGCTCGACCACCTCCTGGCATACCGCGGCGGTGACGAACTTGCGGATGTCACCGCCGAACAGCGCGATCTCCTTGACCAGCTTGGAGGCGATCGGCTGCAGCCCGACGTCGGCCATCAGGAAGACGGTCTCGATCCGGTCGTTGAGCTGCTGGTTCATTCCCGCCATCTGATATTCGTACTCGAAGTCGGCGACGGCGCGCAGCCCGCGCACGATCATCGTCGCGCCCTCGCGCTCGGCGAAGTCCATCAGCAGCGAGTCGAACTCCACCACGTGGATCTCGCCGCCGATCGCGGCGACCTCGCGCTGCACCATCGCCATCCGCTCGGCCACGCTGAACATCGGCGACTTGCTGGGATTGGTGGTGACGCCGATCACCAGCCGGTCGACCAGCTTGGCGCCGCGACGGATGATGTCCATGTGCCCGAGCGTGATCGGGTCGAACGTGCCCGGATAGACGCCGACGCGCGCGCCCACGCCGGTCACCCGCGCCGCTCGGTGACGAAGCGCGCGATCGCGCGCAGCAGCTCGGCCTCGTCGCCGTAGCTGCGCAGGTGGTCGATCGCCTGCTCGACCAGCATCTGCGACTGCTGCTTGGCGCGCTCGACGCCGAGCAGCGAGACGAAGGTCTCCTTGCCCGCCTCGCCGTCCTTGCGCAGCTTCTTGCCGGCGAGCTGCTCGTCGCCCTCGACGTCGAGCAGGTCGTCGACGATCTGGAAGGCGAGGCCGAGGTCGTGCGCGTAGCCGCGCAGGTGCCGGCGGCCGTCGGGCGCGACGCGGCCGAGGATCGCGCCCGCCTCCACCGCCGCGCCGATCAGCGCGCCGGTCTTCATCTGCTGGAGCCGCGTGACCGTGCCGAGGTCGAAGGCGGCGCCGTCGGCCTTGAGGTCCATCGCCTGACCGCCCGCCATGCCGCTCGGGCCGGAGGCGCGCGCGAGGTCGGCGACCAGCTCGGCGCGGACGAACGGGTCGGCGTGGGTGGCGGGATCGGCGAGCACCTCGAAGGCGAGCGCGTGGAGGCAGTCGCCCGCCAGGATCGCGGTGGCCTCGTCGAACGCCTTGTGGACGGTGGCCTTGCCGTGGCGCAGGTCGTCGTCGTCCATCGCGGGCAGGTCGTCGTGGATCAGCGAGTAAGCGTGGATCGCCTCGAGCGCGACCGCGGCGCGCGCCGCGCTGTCGCGCGCCACGTCGAACAGCCGCGCGGTGGCGAACACCAGCAGCGGGCGGAGCCGCTTGCCCCCGCCGATCGTGGCGTGGCGCATCGCGCGGTACAGGTCGGCGCGGGGATCGTCGGGCACCGGGAGCAGCGCGTCGAAGCGGCGGTCCATCTCGGCCGCGACTTCCTTGAGCGCGGCCTGCAACCGGGGCGACGCGGTGGCGGTGATGGTCATCCCGCGGCGAAGGGCTCGGTGGCGGCGGGGCGGCCGTCGGCGCCGAGCCGGATCGCCTCGATCCGCGCCTGCGCGGCGTCGAGCCGGTCGGCGCAGCGCTGCCGCAGCGCGCTGCCGCGCTCGTAGAGCCGGATCGCCTCCTCCAGCGGGGTATCGCCCGACTCGAGCCGGGCGACGATCGCCTCCAGCTCGCGTAGGCCGGCCTCGAACGACAGCGTCTCGATGTCCTGCTCCATCAGCCGGCTATGCGATGGGGGGTGCTCTGGGTCAAGGAGATGGGGATCGCGGTGGGGTGGGTGCGGCTACATCCTCGTCCCCCGTCCGTTCGGCTCGACTGGGTATCGAGCTCGTCGAGAGCGCGTATCGATAGCGCGCCACCTGCGGCACCTTCTCGATACGCCGTCTCGGCAAGCTCGACGGCTACTCGAAGCGAACGGAGTGGGTAGCGATTTAATGAACGGGATAGGCAGCGGGTCGACGACGCGTGGAGGGGCCCGACTTCTGCGAGGCGCTCAGGTCGGCTCCCGGCGCCATCTGCCTCACTCCCCACACCCGTTCGGCTCGAGTAGCGATCGAGCTTGTCGAGAGCGCGTATCGAGAGCGTGCCACTAGCGGCACCTCCTCGATACGCCGCCTTGGCAGGCTCGACGGCTACTCGAAGCCAACGGAATGAGGTGGGCCAACTGCCCTACCGCCGCCACTTCTCCACCGCGGCCGCATACGCCTCCGCTGCCAGCTGTCGGGCCGCCTCTAGCTTCGCTCGTTCCCGCTCATGCCGCCGTCCCGCCTCGCGGCGCTCGCGGTCGAGCGCGGCTTGGCGCTCGGCGAACGCCTTCTCCTCGTCGCGTCGGCGTGCGTCCTCCTGCTCCAGCGCCGCCTCGGCCGCCTCCAGCTCGGCGCGGCTCGGGCGTGGGGCGGGCGGCTTCGTCGCAGCCTTGGATCGCGCCGTCCTCGACCGCGGCACCTCCTCCTCTGCCTTGCGCGCGCGCTTCGGCCGGTCCGGCGGCAGCGCCGCGAGCTGCTCCGCCGCGCTGCCGCGCGAGCGCCGCACCACCTCGCCGGGACGCGCCAGCGGCTCCTCCATCAGCGCCGCGTCGGTCACCTCCTCGGCCACGCCGCGCGCGAACAGATCGGCGTCGGCGCCCCAGGCGGCCAGCGCCGCCTTGCGACTCGGCGCCGCGACATAGGCGTCGTGGAACCCGGCCGGGGTGCGGAACACCTTGAGCTTGCGCGCCATCCCTCGCCCCTCCGGGCGGCCGCGCGCCCTCGGCCACAATCGCTTACGCCAGCGCGCCGTTCCACCCTTCCCCGCCCGCGCCCCCGCTGCTATCGCCCGCGGCGATCGAGAGTTTCGCCCGCACCCGCGCGCACGCGGCCGTGCCGCATCGCCGCGGGCGCGAGGCTCCCACGAGGAAGGACAGCTGCCCATGACGGCCATCGGCCACGACACGCTCAACGCCCGCACCACGCTGACGGCCGGGGGCAAGACCTACGACTATTTCGCGCTCAAGGCGGCGGAAGCGAAGTTCGGCGACATCTCGCGCCTGCCCTTCTCGATGAAGGTGCTGCTGGAGAACATGCTGCGCTTCGAGGACGGCGTGACCGTGACCGAGGCGGACGTGAAGGCGATCGTCGACTGGCAGCAGGAGCGCCGCAGCGACCGCGAGATCCAGTATCGCCCCGCGCGCGTGCTGATGCAGGACTTCACCGGCGTGCCCTGCGTCGTCGACCTCGCCGCGATGCGCGACGCGATCACCAAGCTCGGCGGCGACGCCGCCAAGATCAACCCGCAGGTGCCCGTCCACCTCGTCATCGACCACTCGGTGATGGTCGACGAGTTCGGCACGCCCAAGGCGTTCGAGGACAATGTCGACCTCGAATACGCCCGCAACGCGGAGCGCTACGAGTTCCTCAAGTGGGGCTCCAAGGCGCTCGACAATTTCAAGGTCGTGCCGCCGGGCACCGGCATCTGCCACCAGGTCAACCTGGAATATATCGGCAACGCGGTGTGGGCGTCGGAGGAGACGGGTGACCACGCCAAGCGCGGCGCGACGATCGCCTATCCCGACACGCTGGTCGGTACCGACAGCCACACCACGATGATCAACGGCCTGGGCGTGCTCGGCTGGGGCGTCGGCGGGATCGAGGCCGAGGCGGCGATGCTCGGCCAGCCCGTCTCGATGCTGATCCCCGAGGTGGTCGGCTTCAAGCTGACCGGCTCCCTGCGCGAGGGCATCACCGCCACCGACCTGGTGCTGACCGTGACGCAGATGCTGCGCGCCAAGGGCGTGGTCGGCCGCTTCGTCGAGTTCTACGGCCCCGGGCTCGACCAGATGACGCTCGCCGACCGCGCGACGATCGCCAACATGGCGCCGGAGTATGGCGCGACCTGCGGCTTCTTCCCGGTCGACGACAAGACGATGGATTACATGCGCCTGACCGGCCGCCCGGACGAGGTGATCGCGCTGGTCGAGGCCTATGCCAAGGCGCAGGGCATGTGGCGCCACGCCGACAGCCCCGATCCCGTCTTCACCGACACGCTCGAGCTCGACATGGGCACGGTGGTGCCGTCGCTCGCCGGGCCGAAGCGCCCGCAGGACAAGGTCAGCCTCGACACCGTCGACGAGGTGTTCAACGGCGACCTGTTCAAGATCTACCACAAGGAGCGCCCCGCGCGCGTCGCGGTCGACGAGCGCGGCCATGACATCGGCGACGGCGACGTGGTGATCGCGGCGATCACCAGTTGCACCAACACCTCCAACCCCTCGGTGCTGGTCGCCGCCGGGCTGGTGGCGCGCAAGGCGCGCGAGAAGGGCCTGGCGCCCAAGCCCTGGGTCAAGACCAGCCTCGCGCCGGGCTCGCAGGTGGTCACCGACTATCTCGACAAGGCCGGGCTGTCCGAGGACCTCGACGCGATCGGCTTCAACCTGGTCGGCTACGGCTGCACCACCTGCATCGGCAACTCGGGCCCGCTCGCCGCGCCGATCAGCAAGGCGATCAACGAGAACGACCTGGTCGCCGCCTCGGTGCTGTCGGGCAACCGCAACTTCGAGGGCCGCGTCTCGCCCGACGTGCGCGCCAACTTCCTCGCCTCGCCGCCGCTGGTGGTCGCCTATGCGCTCAAGGGCACGGTGACGACCGACATGAACGAGACGCCGATCGGCCAGGGCAAGGACGGGGGCGACGTCTACCTGCGCGACATCTGGCCGACGAACCAGGAGGTCGCCGACCTGATGGCGGCCAACATCGACGACGGCATGTTCCGCGCGCGCTACGGCAACGTCTACGCCGGCGACAGCAAGTGGCAGGCGATCGACGTCACCGGCTCGGACACGTACAGCTGGCGCGCCGGCTCGACCTATGTCGCCAACCCGCCCTATTTCGAGGGCATGGAGATGACGCCCAAGCCGACGACCGACATCGTGGACGCCAAGCCGCTGGCGATCCTGGGCGACTCGATCACCACCGACCACATCTCGCCGGCCGGCTCGATCAAGGCCGACAGCCCGGCGGGGACGTGGCTGCAGGAGCACCAGGTCTCGCGCCAGGACTTCAACAGCTACGGCGCGCGCCGCGGCCATCACGAGGTGATGATGCGCGGCACCTTCGCCAACATCCGCATCAAGAACGAGATGGTGCCGGGCGTCGAGGGCGGGATGAGCCGCTATGACGGCGAGGTCATGCCGATCTACGACGCGGCGATGCGCCACAAGGCCGACGGCACGCCGTTGGTGGTGGTCGCGGGCAAGGAATATGGCACCGGCTCGTCGCGCGACTGGGCGGCGAAGGGCACCAACCTGCTCGGCGTCCGCGCGGTGATCGCGGAGAGCTTCGAGCGCATCCACCGCTCCAACCTGGTCGGCATGGGCGTGCTGCCGCTGCAGTTCGCCGAGGGCGTGTCGCGCCAGTCGCTCGGGCTGACCGGCGACGAGACCTTCACGATCGAGAACGTGGCGGCGCTGCGCCCGCGCCAGAACGTGACCGTGACGCTGAAGCGCGCTGACGGCTCGACCGAGACGTTCGAGACGCGCTGCCGCATCGATACCGTCAACGAGCTGGAATATTTCCTCAACGGCGGCATCCTCCAGTACGTGCTGCGCAAGCTCGCCGCCTGAGGCGGAGCGTCGGCGACGGGATGAGAGAGGGAGGGTTCCGCGAGGGACCCTCCCTTTTCTATAGATCAGCCAGCTTCGGCGAGGGTCCTCCCCGTTGCGCGGGAAGGATCTGCGCTCGAAAAAATACTTGCTCCAAGACTTCAACCACTTCGCTGTCCTAACCTAGCGCAAGCCCGACTGTCTCCGGATCGCGCTGCGTGACAGAACGTTGCCCGCGAACCCTCCCGCGGAGCATCCGTCGCATGGCCACGCTCGCCCCCGTTCGCCCGGCGCCCCCGGAGGCGGCGCCGCACCCGCCCGGGCACGCGCTCGACGCGCTCAACTTCTTCCTCGCCGACGTGCGCGACGGGCTCGGGCCGTATCTCGCTATCTACCTCGTCGCGGTGCGCGGGCCGACTCACGGCTGGAATGAGGCCACCGCCGGGCTGGTGCTCACGGTCGCCGGGATCGTCGGCCTGTTGTCGCAGACGCCGGCGGGCTGGCTGATCGACCGCTCGACGCGCAAGCCGACCCTCGTCATCGCCGCCGCGCTGGTCGTCACGCTCAGCAGTGTGTCACTGCCGTTCGTCCACGGCTTCGCGCCGGTGGTCGTGACCCAGTCGCTCGCCGCCGCGGCGGGCGCGCTGTTCGCGCCGGCGATCGCGGCGATCACCTTGGGACTGTTCGGCGCGCGCGCCTTCTCCGCGCGGGTCGGGCGCAACGAGGCGTTCAACCATGCCGGCAACGCGGTGTCGGCCGCGCTGGCGGGCGTGCTGGCGTGGCGGTTCGGGCCGGTGGTGGTCTTCTACCTGATGGCGGGGCTGACCGTCGCGAGCGTCGTCGCCGCGCTGCGGATCGACTCGCGCCAGATCGACGACGAGGTCGCGCGCGGGCTCGACTGTGCGCCGGACGACGCCTCCCCTGCGTGCGACCCCGCCCCGGGCTGGCGCGTGCTGCTCGAGCAGAAGGCGCTGCTGCTGTTCGCCGCGCTCGCTTTCCTGTTCCATCTCGCCAATGCCGCGATGCTGACCTCGGTGAGCCAGCTGCTCGCGCGCACCGTGGGCAAGGACCAGGCGACCTCGCTCACCGCGGCCTGCATCGTCGCGGCGCAGCTGGTGATGGTGCCGATGGCGCTGCTGGTCGGGCGCAAGGCCGATGACTGGGGACGCAAGCCGCTGTTCCTCGGCGCGTTCGCGGTGCTGGCCGCGCGCGGCGCACTATACACGGTGTCGCGCGACCCGTGGTGGCTGGTGGCGATACAGGCGCTCGACGGGGTCGGCGCGGGAATCTTCGGCGCTCTGTTCCCGATCGTGGTCGCCGACCTGACGCGCGGCAGCGGCCGCTTCAACGTCGCGCAGGGCGCGGTGGCGACCGCGCAGGGGCTCGGCGCGGCGCTGAGCGCGACGCTCGCCGGCACGATCATCGTCGGCGCGGGCTATTCACCGGCCTTCCTCACCCTCGCGGCGATCGCCGCGGGCGGGTTGGCGCTCTACGCTTTGGCCATGCCCGAGACTCGCGAACGAACTGGCTGATCGAAAGCAAGTGCCTGCTTCATAACGGAACTTTGCTTGGCCCTCGCCGCTCTCGTGGGGATCGATGAGGGAGAGTCCATGATGAAGGCCGTCACTCGCCTGCTGTTCGGCGCCGCGCTGTTCGTCGCGCCGGTGGTCGCCGCCGCGCAGACCCCGCCGCCCCCGCCGCCGGCGGAGGCCAAGACCAACGCCGACGCCTATGTCACCGCCGCGGGGCAGAGCGACCTGTTCGAGATCAACTCGAGCCAGATCGCGTTGCAGAAGTCGCAGAACCCGGCGGTGAAGAAGTTCGCGCAGATGCTGATCGAGCATCACCAGAAGACCACCGCGGCGACGGTGAAAGCGGCGAAGAAGGCTGGGCTCAACCCGCCGCCGCCCGCGCTCGACCCGGGCGCGACCGCGTCGATCAACGAACTCCAGACCGCTTCGGCGGCGGACTTCGACCGCATCTACCTGGCGCAGCAGGTCCCGGCGCATCAGGCCGCGCTCGACCTGCACCAGAGCTATGCGTCCGGCGGCGACAAGGCGCCGCTGAAGACCTCGGCGAAGGCCGCGGTGCCGATCGTGAAGCGTCACATCGCCGAGGCGACCAAGCTGCAGGGCAGCTCGGGCACCGCGGGGATGTGAGGAGAAGGCGCACCAGGGAGCGACAACACCAGGGCGTGAGGTCAGGCGGCGGCGCGGAGGGCGTCCGATCGGCGCGCAGCGCCGCCGCACCGAGCCGTCTCGGGCCGCCGACGGGTTCAGGAGCGCGACGCCTCCGCCGCTCCGCGCCCTCGCGCGAACCTCCTCGGCCGCGTCGTGGCACCTTCGCGTGAACCCACCTAGGCCGCCGCCGCGATCGCCGCGCGGTGGCGGCCCCACAGCAGGTAGACCGCGAGCCCCAGCACGTTCCACAGCAGGAAGTAGAGCTGGGTGCGCTGCGGCAGGCTGAAGAACAGATAGGCACAGCCCAGCACCCCGATCGCGCCGACCAGCGGCGCGGCCGGCGTGCGGAAGCGCCGCTCGGCGTCGGGCGCACGGCGCCGCATCACCAGCATGCACACGCACACCGCGACGAACGCGGCCAGCGTCCCGGCGTTGGCGAGCGCGGCGATGGCATCGATCGGCATCACCCCCGCGATCACCGCGACCAGCACCGCCGTGAGCACGGTGATCCGCACCGGGGTGCCGCGTCGCGACACCTTGGCGAGCGCCTGCGGCAGCAGCCCGTCGCGCGCCATTACGAAGAAGATGCGGCTCTGCCCGAACAGGAAGCCGAGCAGTACCGTCGGCAGCGCCACCACCGCGCTGGCGGCGAGGAAGGTGGCGAAGCCGGGTCGTCCGATCCCGCGCAGGATCAGCGCGAGCGGCTCGGGCGAGTCGGCGAAGCGCGTGAAATGCAGCGCGCCCACCGCCGCGACCGCTACCCCCATGTAGATCACCACGCACGCCACCATCGAGCCGACGATGCCGATCGCGAGGTCGCGGCCGGGATCCTTGGTCTCCTCGGCCGCGGTGGAGATGGCGTCGAAGCCGTAGAAGGCGAAGAAGATGATCGCCGCCGCCGCCATCACGCCACGCTCGCCGCCGTCCGCGCTCACCGACTTGACGAAACCGTAGGGCATGAACGGTTCGAGGTTGGCGCCGTCGAAGTGCGGCAGCGCCACCGCGACGAACACCGCCAGCGCGACCAGCTTGATCCCGACCAGCACCGCGTTGAGCGTCGCGCTCTCCTTGGTGCCGAGCGAGAGCAGTGCGGCGACGACCGCGATGATGAACACCGCGGGCAGGTTGACGACGCCGCCCAGCGCCGGCCCTTGGGTCAGCGCGGTGGGGAAGCCGAGCGGGGTGAGCAGCGCCGAGGCGTAGCCCGACCAGCCCACCGCGACGGTCGACACCACCAGCGAATATTCGAGGATCAGCGACCAGCCGATCACCCAGGCGATCACCTCCCCCAGCACGACGTAGCTGTAGGTGTAAGCGCTGCCCGAGGCGGGGATCATCGTCGCCATCTCGGCATAGGCCAGCGCGGCGCAGGCGCAGATCGCACCGGCGATGACGAAGGAGAGGATCACCGCCGGTCCCGCGCGCTCGGCGCCGACGCCGATCAGCGTGAGGATACCGGTGCCGACGATCGCGCCGACGCCCAGCGCGACCAGATGCGGCCAGGACAAAGTGCGCGCGAGCACGGTGCCGCCGCGGTGATCGATCGCGACCGGCTTGCGCCGGAACAATGTGGACATGGACCCTCCCTCTCGTGCACGGGTCGTAACAGACGTGACGACGAGCTGGAAAGGGTCGAGCGTCGGGGGCGATGGCGCCAGCGACGGGATGACCCGGAGCGGTGATCCACTGTCCCGCCGACCCTCGAGTCGGATGCGCCGACGGACAGTGGAGAGAGGCGCGCCGCGACCGCCGCCGCGGCCGCGTCGGCCGCGCGCGCAGGGTCCAGCGACACCCGCGGCGCCCCGTTCGCCTGGCTCAATCCGACGCTAAGCGCTACGCACACGCGGGGGCGGGCGTCAGCTACGCCTCCGTCTCATCCCCGGCCAGCCGCGCGACGCCCAGCCGGGGCAGTTCGATCGCGGGGCAACGGTCCATCACCACCTTGAGCCCGGCCGCCTCGGCACGCGCCGCCGCGGCCTGGTCGATCACGCCGAGCTGCAGCCACACCGACCTGGCGCCGATCGCGATCGCCTGATCGACGATCTCGCCCGCGGCGGACGAGCGGCGGAAGATGTCGACCATGTCGATCGGGTCGCCGAGCTGCGCGAGCTCGCGGAAGACGAACTCGCCGTGGATATGCGCGCCGGTGAGCTGCGGGTTGACCGGAATGACGCGATAGCCGTGCGCCTGAAGCGTCTTCATGACGCCGTTGGAGGGGCGGTCGGGGCGATCCGAGGCACCGACCAGCGCGATCGTGCGGGTCTCCTCCAGCAATGTACGGATGTCGTCGTCGGCGGTCAGCGGCATCGGCGCTCTCCTTCGTCGCGGTGCTCGTCGCACCTGCCAGAGCGAACGAAGCGGCAAAGCGTCGGTTGCCTTTGTCACCACCGTGTTCCTGCGTACGCAGGAACCCAGGGCAACGGGCGCCGCGCTACCAGGCCCTGGGCTCCCGCGTGCGCAGGAGCATACCCCCCTCAGTGCGCGCCCAGCCACTCCGCCACCTGCGTCGCGATCGGCGCGAACACGCGGTCGTCGTCGCGCGCCGCCGGGGGCTCGCCCGCGTCGGAGGCGACCCGGATCGCCAGGTCGAGCGGCACGCGCCCGAGGAACGCGATCCCCGCCTCGCGCGCCGCCGCCTCCGCGCCGCCGCGGCCGAACGGGTCGGACACCTCGCCGCAATGCGGGCAGGCATAGCCCGCCATGTTCTCGACCAGCCCGATGATCGGCACGCCCGCCTTCTGGAACAGGTCGATCGCGCGGCGAGCGTCGATCAGCGCGAGGTCCTGCGGGGTGGAGACGATCACCGCGCCGGCCGGGCGATGCTTCTGCACCATGGTGAGCTGGACGTCGCCCGTGCCCGGCGGCAGGTCGACCACGAGCGTGTCGGCGAGGCCCCAGTCGGCGTCGACCAGCTGCCCGAGCGCGCCCGCGGTCATCGGCCCGCGCCACGCGATCGCGCGGCCGGGCTCGACGAGCTGCCCCATCGACAGCAGCGGCACGCCGTACGGCGTCGCCACCGGCAGCAGCACCTTGTCGCGCGCCTCCGGCCGGGTGCCCTCCACCGCCATCAGCCGCGGCTGCGACGGGCCGTAGATGTCGGCGTCGACGAGCCCCGTGCGCCGCCCGGCACGCGCCAGCGCGATCGCGAGATTGGCCGAGAGCGTCGACTTGCCGACGCCCCCCTTGCCGCTCGCCACCGCCACCAGCCGGCGCTGCGCGCGCTCGGCGGTGACGACGGTGCGCACCTCATGGCCCGGCCGCGCCGCCGCCATGCGCACCGCCGCCTCCAGCGCGTCGCGCGCGGGCGCGTCGAGCCCGCTGGCGTCGATCACCACGCCGATCCGCTGCCCCTCGACCCGCACCGTCGCGCGCTCGCCCGCGACCGCTCGGACCGCCTGCCTCACGTCATTCTCGTCCATGGACATGATCCGTTACGCGCCGCGTCGCGGCTTGCCACTGTTTTTCGGCCGATGCGCACTTATAAAGGCGGGATGATCATCTCGCGACGCTGGCTCCGGCGCCCCATCCCCCTCGCCGCACAGAGTAACGGACCCTGGGGCAACGACGACAATGTCGGCCCCCGCAATCCCTGGTCGGTGCCCCCGGGCGCCAAGCGCGCCGGCGCCAAGCCGACCGCGCTCGACGAGTTCATCCGCCGCGCGCGCGGCGGCGGCGGCGGCGGCGGCGAGGGTGGCGGCGGTCCGCAACTCCCAC
This sequence comes from Sphingomonas sp. BK580, assembly GCF_014194975.1. Taxonomy (GTDB): domain Bacteria; phylum Pseudomonadota; class Alphaproteobacteria; order Sphingomonadales; family Sphingomonadaceae; genus Sphingomonas. The sequence goes on from NZ_JACIAY010000001.1 coordinate 167,858, forward strand.
TCGGCGCCAACGCGCGGATGCTGTGGCTGCTCGGCGTCGCCGTGCTGGTGGCGATCTGGCTGGTGCTCACCTCGATCCACCAGATCGGGCCGCAGCAGCGCGGCGTGGTCACCTATTTCGGGCGCTACTCGGGGATGCTCGAGCCGGGCATCCGCGTCACCCTGCCCGCGCCGATCGTCAACGTCACCAAGGTGGACGTCGAGCAGGTCCGCACCGACGAGTTCCCGCGCGACGGCGGCGAGACCGTGCTGACCGGTGACCAGAACATCATCGATCTCGCCTATACGGTGCGCTGGCGCGTCTCGGACGCGCGCAACTACGTGTTCGAGATCAAGGACCCGCAGGAGACGGTGCGCGCCACCGCGGAGAGCGCGATGCGCTCGGTGCTGGCCACCACCACGCTCAACCAGGCGATCGGCGCGGGGCGGACCGAGATCGAGGCGCGTGTCGCCCAGACGATGCAGCAGATCCTGACCAGCTATCAGGCGGGCGTGCAGGTCCAGGGCGTCTCGATCAAGCAGGCGGCGCCGCCGTCGCAGCTCGCCGACGACTTCAACGCGGTCACCGCGGCGCAGCAGGAAGCCGTGGGCAATCTCAACAACGCCCGCTCCTACTCGCAACAGGTGATCGCGCGCGCGCAGGGCGAGGCGTCGGCGTTCGACCAGGTGTACGAGCAATATCGCCTCGCCCCCGAGGTGACCCGCCGCCGCATGTATTACGAGACCATGGAGGCCGTGCTGGCCAAGACCGACAAGACGATCGTCGAGACTCCCGGCGTGACGCCGTATCTGCCGCTCGACCGCGCTCGGCGCTTGCAGGAGCCGAACGCGACCGCGGCCGGCACTGCGTCGGCGCAGTCGGGCAGCGGGGGGGCGCGCTGATGCCCCTCTGGCTCCGCAACCCCGTCGCCGCCGGCCTGCTCGCGCTCGCGCTGGTGATCGTCGCCGCGGCGACCTTCGCGATCGTTCCCGAGACGCAGCAGGCGGTGGTGCTCCGCCTCAACAATCCGGTGCGCCTGATCAACCAGTGGCAGCCGGGCCAGTCGATCGGCCGCACCGGCGCCGGCGTGATCGCGCGCATCCCGTTCGTCGACAAGATCGTCTGGGTCGACAAGCGCGTGCTCGACGCCGATCTCGACAACACGTTGGTGCTCTCGACCGACCAGCTCCGGCTCAACGTGGACGCCTTCGCGCGCTTCCGCATCGTCGACCCGCTGCGCGCGGTCACCTCGACCGGCAGCACCTCGAACACCGAGGAGCGAGTGGCCGATCAGCTCCGCCCGCTGCTCGGCACCGCGCTGCGCAACGAGCTCGGCAAGGTGCCGTTCGCGACCCTGCTCAGCCCCGAGCGCGGGCGCGTGATGGACGAGATCCAGGAATCGCTCGGCCGCTCGGCCAAGCAGTATGGCGCCGAGATCGTCGACGTGCGGATCAAGCACGCCGACCTGCCCGACGGCAGCCCGCTCGAGAGCGCGCTCCAGCGGATGCGCACCGCGCGCCAGCAGGAGGCGAACACGATCCGCGCGCAGGGGCAGAAGCAGGCGCAGATCGTCCGCGCCGAGGCCGACGCCCAGGCCGCGCGGATCTACGCCGACGCCTTCAGCAAGGACGCCGACTTCTACGATTTCTACCGCGCGATGCAGAGCTACCGCCACACCTTCGGTGCGGACGGCGGCCCCCAGCCCGAGGGCAGCACCAACATCATCATGAGCCCGAACAACGGCTATCTGCGCGAGTTCGAGGGCGGGCGGCGATAGAACCCGCGGCGATGTCGCGCGTTGATATTCAAACGACGTTCATCGCTTGTTCGGCACAGGACGTAGCGTTCCCGCTTTATTCGACAGGGTGATTCAGAGGACATGAAGAAAGTGCGTTACGCCTACGCCCTCACCGGCGCCCTTCTCCTCGGCGGCACCGCGGCGTCGCTGACGCTGCAGAACCCCGCCACCGCCCAGGTCGCGCAGAACGAGCCGGGCGCGATCAGCGCCTCGGCGCCGCGTGCCGGCGCGCCGATGAGCTTCGCCGATCTGGTGGCGAAGCTGCAGCCCGCGGTGGTCAACATCTCCACCACGCAGAAGGTGACCGTCCAGCAGTCGGCCAACCCGTTCGCGGGCACGCCGTTCGGCGACCTGTTCGGCCAGTTCGGCGGCGGCGGCGGCGGTGCGCCGGTGACGCGCGAGGGTACCTCGCTCGGCTCGGGCTTCCTGATCTCGGCCGACGGCTATGTCGTCACCAACAACCACGTGATCGCCCCGGCCTCGCGCGGTGCCACGGTCGAGTCGATCACGGTGACCCTGCAGGACCGCAAGGAGTATACCGCCAAGCTCGTCGGCCGTGATCCGACCAGCGACCTCGCGGTGCTCAAGATCACCTCGCCCACCCCGCTGCCGTTCGTCCGTCTCGGTGACTCGAGCCGCGCGCGCGTCGGCGACTGGGTGGTCGCGATCGGCCAGCCGTTCGGCCTCGGCGGCACCGTGACCGCGGGGATCGTCTCGGCGGTGCACCGCGCCACCGGCGGCGGCCCGTTCGACACGTTCATCCAGACCGACGCCGCGATCAACCAGGGCAACTCGGGCGGTCCAATGTTCAACCTCAACGGCGAGGTGATCGGCATCAACAGCCAGATCTACTCGCAGTCGGGTGGCAATATCGGCATCGGCTTCGCCATCCCGACGACCGAGGCCAAGCCGATCATCGACACGCTGGTGAAGGGCCAGGCGATCAAGCGCGGCTATCTCGGCGTCAGCATCCAGGCGGTCAACGCCGACATGGCCTCGGCGCTGGGTCTGCCGAAGGACTCGGGCGAGATCGTCGGGCGGGTCGAGCCGGGCGGCCCCGGCGCGAAGGCGGGTCTGCGCGCGGGTGACGTCGTCACCGCGATCAACGGCCAGGCGGTGACGCCGGAGAAGACGCTCTCCTACCTCGTCGCCAACGCCGCGCCGGGTTCGACGATCAAGCTCGACGTGATCCGCGACGGCAAGCGCCAGTCGCTCAACGCCACCGTGGGCACGCGCCCGTCCGAGGACCAGATGGCCGCGCTGACCGGGGGCGGCGGCGACGACGACGACAGCTTCGGCGGCGGCGACGACGACGGCCAGCAGGCCGCGCCCGCGTCGAGCTCGCTCGGCATCACGGTGCAGCCGCTGACGCCGCAGATCGCGCGCTCGATCGGCGTCGACTCGACCGTCCAGGGCGTGGTGGTCGCGGCGACCGACCCGTCGAGCGACGCGGCGCAGAAGCTGCGCCGCGGCGACGTGATCTCCTCGGTCAACTCGCAGCCGGTGCGCAGCGCCGCGGACGTGGCGCGTGTCGTCGCGGCGGCGAAGGCGGCGGGGCGGCCGCAGGTGCTGCTCAACGTCACCCGCGGTCGCCAGGTCGGTGGCTTCGTGGCGGTGAAGATCAAGTAAGGCCGCGACAGCCTGGTCGGTCCGGAAGGGTCGCCGCCGCCGAGGGGTGCGGCGGCCCTTCTCGTGTCGGCGGTCGAGGATGGCTGAGTGGCATGACCGCGCTCGTGCCGCCGCCCTGTGTCGGACACGGACGCGAGGCTCGCCGCAGCCATCCATCGCGCGCATCTTCATCGCACCGCCTCCTCCCCGCCGTCATTCCCGCGAAGGCGGGGATCCAGACGCGCTGACCTCTCGGCGCCATCGCGGACGTCAGTGTTTCCGGATCCTCGCCGCCGCGGCGATGACGAAGTAGGAGGCGTGCCGAACACGATGTGGCGACGGGCGCTCGCGTGCGATCGCGACAATCCAATCAGGTCGGCACGGTCGCTCGAGGCGGGGCAGCGCGGCAACGCGCCCCGTGACGCCGCCCCCGCCGCATCCTATGACATCGGTGAGCAGACCAGCGGCAGGAGCGACGACCTTGGCGGACGGCATCTTCATCGGCGCGAACGCGGGCGGCGCGCACCCGCAGTGGCTCCAGCTCGCGCGTGCCAACCGCCACGGGCTGATCGCGGGCGCGACCGGCACCGGCAAGACCGTCACGCTCCAGGGGATCGTCGAGGGCTTCTCGCGCGCCGGGGTCGCCTGCTTCGTCGCCGACGTGAAGGGCGATCTCTCCGGGCTCGCCATGCCCGGCGCCGCGACCGCGAAGACCCACGCCGCCTTCGCCGCGCGCGCCGCCGAGATCGGGCTGACCGACTGGTCCTATGCCGCCTGTCCGGTGCAGTTCTGGGACCTGTTCGGCGAGCAGGGCCATCCCGTGCGCACCACGGTGAGCGAGATGGGGCCGCTGCTGCTCGCGCGGCTGATGGGGCTCAACGAGGTACAGGAGGGCGTGCTGACGATCGCCTTCCAGCTCGCCGACGAGGAGCATCTGCTGCTGCTCGACCTCGACGACCTTCAGGCGGTCCTGGCGCACTGCGCCGAGCGCGCGCAGGAACTCACCGCGCGCTGGGGCAATGTCTCCAAACAGTCGGTCGGCGCGATCCAGCGCTCGCTGCTCCAGCTGCGCAGCCAGGGCGCGACGCACTTCTTCGGCGAGCCCGCGCTCGACCTGGGCGACCTGCTCGGCCACGACGACCAGGGCCACGGCCTCGTCAACGTGCTCGCCGCCGACAAGCTGATGGCGGCGCCGCGGCTCTACTCCACCTTCCTGCTGTGGTTGCTGAGCGAGTTGTTCGAGCAGCTGCCCGAAGTGGGCGATCTCGACAAACCCATATTGTGCTTCTTCTTCGACGAGGCGCATCTGCTGTTCGACGACGCGCCCGACGCGCTGCTCGACAAGATCGAGCAGGTGGTGCGGCTGATCCGGTCCAAGGGCGTGGGCGTCTATTTCATCACGCAGAACCCGATCGACATCCCCGACAAGGTCGCGGGCCAGCTCGGCAATCGCGTGCAGCACAAGCTCAACGCCTTCACCCCGCGCGACCAGAAAGCGGTACAGGCGGCGGCGCAGACCTTCCGCGCCAATCAGGGGGTCGACGTCGCGGCGGCGATCACCGAGCTCAAGACCGGTGAGGCGCTGGTGTCGCTGCTCCAGGCCGACGGCTCGCCCAGCCCGGTCGAGCGAACGCTGGTGCGGCCGCCGGCGAGCCGCGTCGGGCCGGTGACGCCCGAGGAGCGCAAGGTGCTGCTCGCCACCGACGCGGTCGGCGACCGCTACGACACGCTGGTGAACCGCGAGTCGGCCGAGGAGCTGCTCGCCGCCAAGACGCAGGAGGCCGCCGCCGCGCGCGCCGCCGCTACCGCGCAGGACGAGGCGAGCAAGGCCGCCGCGCTGCAGGCCAAGGAGGAGGCGCGGCAGGCGCGCGAGCGGGTCGCGGCGCAGCGCGAGGCCGAGCGCGCCCAGCGCGCCGAAGAGCGCGAGCGCGCCAACGATCCGTGGAGCCGCGCGATGACCTCGGCGACTCGTTCTGCCTCCTCGGCGCTGGGGCGGACGGTCGCGAACGAGGTGACGAAGGCGGTGCTGGGCGGCGGGCGACGCGGCGGCGATGCGTCGGGCGGGCTGCTCGGCTCGGTGGTGCGCGGGGTCCTGGGGGGATTGCTGCGGCGGTGACCGGGGGGTGATCTGGTGTCGCTCCGCCGCGCCTCACCAGACAGCCGCGCCCCCGGCGGACGCCGGGGTCCAGTTGGGACCCCTCAGTGGCTCGCGCGAGAGCCTTCCCGACTGGGCCCCGGCGTCCGCCGTGGGGTGCAAGAGGTGAGGGCGTCGCGCCAGCCCCCTCGCCCGCGCGCGCCATCGGCGCTACACGCCCGCGATGACGACCTACACCGCCATCACCCACGCCGACCTCGTCGCCGCCGTCCGCGCGCTGGCCGACTCGCTCGCCGCCGCCGACTGGGCGCCGGCGCATCTCATCGGCATCGGACGCGGCGGGCTGATCCCTGCGGTTTACCTTAGCCACGCCACCGGGCTGCCGATGCTGGCGGTCGATTATTCCTCCCAGTCGGAGGCGCTCGCCGTCGACGCGATCGAGCGGCTGGCGGCGCGAACCCGCGCGGGCGAGCCGCTGCTGTTCGTCGACGACATCAACGACTCGGGCCGCACCATCGGCCACCTGCGCGCCATGCTCGCGCGGGCCGGCGCGGCGGAGGGCAGCGTCCGCTTCGCCACGCTCATCGACAATATCGGCTCGGCGCAGCGGGTCGACTATGCCCCGCGCGTGATCGATCGCGCCGTGACCAAGGACTGGTTCGTCTTTCCCTGGGAGGCGATGGCCCCCGACAGCGCGATCGCCGCGGACGCCGCGGAGCGGCCCGAGCGGATCGCCTGAGAAGCGGGAGAAGGTCGACCTCCTCGCCGGGAGGGGACCAGCCACAGTCTGGTGGAGGGGCTCGCAACCGGCGCTGCGTTCGCGGGAAGCCCCCTCCACGACTCGCTTCGCGAGCGGTACCCCCCTCCCCCCCGCGCGGAGAGGATCGGGAACCCTACTTCTTGATCAACCCGATCTCGACCAGCCGCTCGTGCAGATAACCGTTGGCAGTGATCGGCGTCGGGTAGCGGTCGGGGTTCGCCGCACTGATCGTCTGCGGCAGCGTCTCGATTAGGAAGTCGGGCGCGGGGTGCAGGAAGAAGGGCATCGAGTAGCGCGAGTGGCCACGCCGCTCGGGCGGCGGGTTGACGACGCGGTGCGTGGTCGAGGGCAGCACGTGGTTGGTCAGCCGCTGCAGCATGTCACCGACGTTGACCACCATCGCCCCCGCCGGCGGCTTGATCGCGAGCCACCGCCCGCTGTCGCGCTCGAGCAGCTCCAGCCCCGCCTCCTCGGCGCCGAGCAGGAGCGTGATCAGGTTGATGTCCTCGTGCGCGCCCGCGCGCACGCCCTCGGCGTCGGCCGGGATCGGCGGGTAGTGGAGCAGGCGCAGCACCGAGTTGCCGTCCCGCACCGCCGGGTCGAACCAGTTCGGTGCGAGCCCGAGATGGCGCGCGATCGCCGACAGCAGCCGGTCGCCGGCGCGATCGAACGCCTCGAACAGCGCGAGGAACGTCTCCTTGAACCCCTCGGGGCGCGCCGGCCAGACGTTGGCGGGCATGTCCGCGGCGTAGCGATGCCCCGCCGGCAGCTCGCGCCCGACGTGCCAGAATTCCTTGAGGTCGACGTGGCGGGCGTCCTTGGCGATCTCGGTCTTGAACGGCGTGTAGCCGCGCGCGCCGCCCGCGCCGGGGACGTGATAGCCGCGCTTCTCCTCCTCCGGCAGCGCGAACAGCGCCGCGGTCTCGGCCCAGGCGCGCTCGATCAGATCCTGCGGTACGCCGTGGTCGGCGACGATGGCGAAGCCGAACCGCTCGAACGAGCCGCCCAGCGCGGCGGCGAAGCCGTCTGGGTCGCGGTCCTGGTCGGCGAGGCTGAGCGTGGGCACCGCGGCGGCGGGGGTATCGAGCATGACGTCGGTCCAATCGGTTGATCGCCGGGCAATAAACCTTCCTGATCCGGCTTGCTACCCGCGCGCGGCGAGGTGACAGGGCGACGACCGCCACCTAAGCCCCGCGCCATGCCGACGCCCCCCGCCCCGCCCCCCGCGTCTCCCGTCGCCGCGCCGCCGATCCCGCTGCCCGAGTTCGTCGCGCTGATCGCGGCGCTGATGGCGCTGACCGCACTGGGGATCGACTCGATGCTGCCCGCGCTGCCGACGATCGGCGCGGCGCTCGGCGCGCCCGGTGCGAACGAGCGGCAATATGTCATCGGCGCCTTCCTGATCGCGTTCGGCGCGGGGCAGCTGCTCCACGGCCCGCTCGCCGATCGCTTCGGCCGGCGGCGCTCGCTGCTCGCCGCGCTGGCGGTCTATGCGGTGGCGAACGCGCTGTGCGCGCTGGCGGGCAGCTTCGCGCTGCTGCTCGCCGCGCGCGTGGTCGCCGGGCTGGCGATCGCGGCCGCGCGGGTGACGACGGTGGCGATCGTGCGCGACTGTTTCGAAGGGCGCGCGATGGCGCGGGTGATGTCGATGACCTTCATCGTCTTCATGATCGTCCCCGTGCTGGCGCCCGGCTTCGGCACGATCGTGCTGCTGTTCGGCGGCTGGCGCGACATCTTCTGGGCGGTGGGCGGCGCCACCCTGCTGGTGCTCGCCTGGTTCGCGCTCCGCATGCCCGAGACGCTCCACGCCGAGGACCGCCACCCCTTCTCGCTGGCACGGCTCGCGGCGGGGTGGAAGCTGACGCTCAGCGACCGCTGGTCGCTCGGCTACACGCTCGCCGCGACCGCGCTGATGGGGGCGTTATACGGCTACATCAACTCGATCCAGCAGGTGATGGCGGACGTGTTCGGGCGGCCACGGCTGCTGCTGCTGATCTTCGCCACCACCGCGGGGACGATGGCGGTGGCCAATCTCGCCAACGCGCGGCTGGTGATGCGAGTCGGCACGCGCCGGCTCGGCCACGCCGCGGTGGTGACGCTGATCCTGGTCGCCGGGCTGCACCTGCTGCTGGCGCTGAGCGGGCACGAGACGCTGGTCGGCTTCGCGGTGTTGCAGGCGGTGGCGATGGGCTGTTTCGGCCTCTCGAGCTCGAATTTCTCGGCGATGGCGATGGAGAAGATGGGGCATATCGCCGGCACGGCCTCGAGCGTGCAGGGCTTCACCAGCGTGACGGTGGGCGCCGCGATCGGCGCCATGATCGGCCAGCATTTCGACGGCACGACGGTGCCGCTCAACGCCGGCTTCCTGTGCGCCGGCGTCGCCGCGCTGGCGATCGTGCTGGTGACCGAGCGCGGGCGCCTCTTCGCGGCGCGCTGACGGAACCGCGCGCCCTCGCCTGCCGTTCGTTCGGGCAACGTAGATGAGGAGATCGGCATGGGCGGGCAGCATATCCACGGTCAGGGTCCCGGCGACGACGGCTATGACGAGGACGGCTACGACGAGAGCCAGCGCGCCGAGATCCTCGAGGCGACGCGCGACGGCCCGAGCGACGGCACGATCATCACCGATCTCGACCCGGACGTCGGCGAGGACGACGAGAGCGAGAACGAGGACGAGCTCGAGATGGTCGACGGCGAGGTCGCCGAACAGGACGGCGACGCCGAGCAGGACGAGGCCGATGTCGACGAGGACGAGGTGCAGGACGAGTTCGACGACGGCAGCGTCGACGATGACGAGCTCGACGACCGCGACGACATCGCGCTGAACCCGTGATCGCGCGGCGCGGCGCGCGTGCCGGCGCGCGTTACGCCAGCCTGATCGCCGCGCCATTGCTCGGCACCGCGTGCGGTTCACCGCAGCAGCATGCCGGCGACGCCACGATCGTGCGCGCGGCGGCGCAGGCACAGGCGAGCGTAGCCGCCTATGAGCGGACCAGCGCCATCCGCCGCGGCGCCGTCTCCCCTGGCGGGGCGTGCGGCGCGGGGCTGCGGAAGGTGTCGCTGCCCGGACGCCGTCTTGAGGGGCGTGCGCTCTTCGAGGCCCCTGCCGACGAGGGTCGCTGCGCCGCGTACCGCTGAGAGTGGCGGCTTGACCGGGGCCGGTGTGGCGCCCAGGCTCGACGGCGATGCTACCGCTCCTCCTCGCGCTCCAGTCCGCCGTGCCCGTCGCGACGCCGCCCGAGCGGATCTCGATCCTCGTCCCGGTCGCGGACCAACGCTGCAGCCGCGGGCGGGGCGAGGGCGAGGTGGTGGTCTGCGCCGAGGCGCCCCAGGATCCATCGCTGCCGCTGCCTGCCGCGGCGCCACCGGCCGGCCCCACCGCGGTCAACCCCGACCGCTCGGGACTCGGCGCGCTGCGCGCAGAGGCCACCCCGTGCGGCGCGACGCAACGGGGCTGCACCACGGGGGTCAATCTGTTCGGGCTCGGCACCGCCCTGGTGCGCGGCGTGCAGAAGCTGGTCGCGCCGGGCAGCTGCTGCGAGGAAGCGGGCGAGGCGACGGATCCGGGCCGGCTGGTGCGCGACGTCGCCGGCGCCTTCCGCGGCAAGCCGCCGAAGCGCGAGGCCGTCGCGATCGACCTCGACGAACCCGATATGGCGGGGCGCGTGCGACCCTAGCGTCCGATCCCCGGGCGCTCTCCGGAGAACGCCGGAGCCCAGAGCCACACGGGTGACGTACGCGGCTCTAGGCCCCCGCACGCGCAGGAGCACGCCGGTGCGAGGGAGGCCACCCGCTGGTGGGCGCGCCGCGCCGCTCAGTCGAGCAGGTGCATCCACATCGGCTCGCCGTGGAGGCTCTGCGAGCCGCGCAACCGCTCGAGCGCCGCGGCGACGCAGCGCTCGGGCCCCTCGTGCGTGACGATCGCGACCAGCACGCTGCCGTCGGCCAGCGCGCCGCGCTGGATGAGGCTCTCGATCGACACGCCGGCGTCGCGCATCGCCGCGGCGATCTCGGCGAGCACGCCGACGCGGTCCGCCACCGCGAAGCGGAGATAGGCGCGGCCGCGGCGCTCGCCGCTGGGCGCGGCCGCCGCCTCGGTCAGCGCCGCGGCCGGCATGGCGAACGGTGGGCCGAACTCGCCGCGCGCGATGTCGATCAGGTCGGCCACCACCGCGCTGGCGGTCGGCCCCTCGCCCGCGCCGGCGCCCTGGAACAGCAGCCGACCGACGAAATTGCCTTCCGCCACCACCGCGTTGGTGGCGCCGGTGACATGCGCGAGCGGGTGATCGAAGCGCACCAGATGCGCGTGGACGCGCTGGAACAGTCCCGCGCCGTCGGCCTCGGCGACACCGACGAGCCGGACGCGATAGCCCAGCGCGGCGGCCTCGGCGATATCGGCGGCGAGCAGGTGGCGGATCCCGCTCGCGGCGACCTGCGCGAAGGCCGGCGCGGTGCCGAAGGCGAGGCTGGCGAGGATCGAGAGCTTGTGCGCGGCGTCGACGCCGTCAATGTCGAACGACGGGTCGGCCTCGGCATAGCCCAGCGCCTGCGCCTCGGCGAGCACGTCGGCGAAGTCGCGCCCCTCGGCCTCCATCTTGGAGAGGATGAAATTGCACGTGCCGTTGAGGATGCCGTAGACGCGCGCGATCGCGTTGGCGGCGGCGCCCTCGCGCAGTCCCTTGATCACCGGGATGCCGCCGGCGACCGCGGCCTCGAACTTGAGCGCGGCACCGCTTGCCTCGGCGGCCCCGGCCAGCTCGAGCCCGTGGTGCGCGAGCATCGCCTTGTTGGCGGTGACGACGTGGCGACCCGCCGACAGCGCGCGGCGCGCGAGCGTCAGCGCCGGGCCGTCGGCACCGCCGATCAGCTCGACGACGACGTCGGCCTCCGCCTCGGCGAGCGCCGCGGTGTCGTCGACCCAGGCGAAGCGCGAGAGATCGACGCCGCGGTCCTTGCTGCGGTCGCGCGCGGAGACCGCGACCACCTCGATCGGCCGGCCGGCGCGGCGCTCGATCAGCTCGCGGTTGGCGTCGAGCACGCGGATCACTCCGCCGCCGACCGTCCCCAGCCCCGCCAATGTCACTCGCAGCGCCTGCGCCATCCGTCGTGCCTCCTGTTCGTCGCCGCGTGCTAAGCGGTCGGATGACGGCTGTCGAGCAGCGCCGATCGCCGCGGACGATTGCAGTTAACGCAACTCAGATTGGAAATATTGCACTTGCGTCATGTCGTGGTGCGATGCACAAAAGCCGTGCCTTTCAGGCATCCTCTCCTAAAAACTTTCCGGCCGGGCTCTGCCCGGCCTTTTTTTTGGCCGTCGTCGCGGCTAGGGTCCGAGTCGCCGCACTTCTTCGACAAACATAAAACGCGCGGGCAGGATGGATAGGATGCAGCCGGTCGGACCGGCATGCGAGCGGAGGGAGCGGCGCAGGGCCGCTCCCTCCCCAGATGGGCGATCTTCGGACGGCGCCCTCCGTCTCCGCGGTACCAGCAGGCAAGCTCACGGCCTCTGTCATCGCCCGCCACGCTGTGCCACGGTCGCGGGATGAACCAACCTCCCGCTGATCTCGGTCGTGCCGCTCCCGCCACTACCGAACTGACCCTGCGCGGCATCCTGCTCGGCGGCGTCATCACGCTGCTGTTCACCGCGGCCAACGTGTACCTGGGGCTCAAGATCGGGCTGACCTTCGCCACCTCGATCCCCGCCGCGGTGATATCGATGGCGGTGCTGCGGGCCTTCCGCGGGGCCTCGATCCTCGAGAACAACATCGTCCAGACGGTCGCGTCCGCCGCGGGGACGCTGGCGGCGATCATCTTCGTGCTGCCCGGGCTGGTGATGATCGGCTATTGGCAGGGCTTCCCCTTCCTCACCACCGCGGCGATCACCGCCACCGGCGGCATCCTCGGCGTGATGTTCTCGGTGCCGCTGCGCCGCGCCCTCGTGGTCGACACGCCGCTGCCCTATCCCGAGGGACGCGCCGCCGCGGAGGTGCTCAAGGTCGGCGAGGAGAGCCGCAGCGGCAGCAGCGAGAGCGCGCGCGGGCTCACCGCCATCCTCGGCAGCACGCTCGCCTCCGCCGCGTTCGCGATCCTCACGCAGACGCGGCTGATCGCGGCCGAGGCGGCGACCTTCTTCCGCGTCGGCCCGGGCGCGACCGGGGTCACCGGCGGCCTGTCCTTCGCGCTGCTCGGCGCGGGGCATCTGATCGGCCTGTCGGCGGGCATGGCGATCCTGCTCGGAGTCGCGGTCGGCTGGTGGCTGGTGCTGCCGATCCTCACCGCGATGGCGCCGCAGGCGGGCGACGTCGCCGCCTGGGCCAACGGCGTGTTCCGCACCGACGTGCGCTTCTTCGGTGCGGGGGTGATCGGCGTGGCTGCGATCTGGACGCTCATCCGGATCGCCGCGCCCGTCGCGGCGGGGCTGCGCGCCTCGCTCGGCGCCTCGCGCGGTTCGGGCATGGCGGTGGAGGAGCAGGATCTGCCGTTCTGGGTCGTCGCCGCGGGGACGCTGGCGACCCTGGTGCCGATCGCGCTGCTGCTCCACTCGGTGATCGGCGGAGGGCCGCTGGCGGGCAGCGAGTGGCTGCTGATCGTCGGCAGCCTGCTGTTCGTGCTGGTGGTCGGGCTCGTGATCGCGGCGGTGTGCGGCTATATGGCGGGGCTGATCGGCGCGTCGAACTCGCCCGTCTCCGGGATCGGCATCCTCTCGGTGCTGGCCGCGGCGGCGATGCTGGCGGGCTGGTTCGGGCGCGGCGGCGCGCCGGACGAGACCGCGGCGCTGGTCGCCTACGCGCTGATCGTCACCGGCATCGTCTTCGGCATCGCCACCATCTCGAACGACAATCTGCAGGACCTCAAGACCGGCCAGCTGGTCGGCGCGACGCCGTGGAAGCAGCAGGTCGCGCTGGTGATCGGCGTGTGCTTCGGCTCGCTCGTGGTGCCGCCAGTGATGCAGCTGCTCTACACCTCGTTCGGCTTCGCCGGCATGCCGGGCGCTGGGCCCAACGCGCTGGCGGCGCCGCAGGCGGCGCTGATCTCCGCGCTGGCGCAGGGGGTGCTGGGCGGCGACCTCAACTGGACGATGATCGGCTGGGGTGCGGCGGCGGGCGGCGTGTTCGTGCTGCTCGACGAGGCGCTGGGGCGCATGGGCCGGCTGCGGCTGCCGCCGCTCGGGGTCGGGCTGGGCATCTACCTGCCGATGTCGGCGACGCTGACCGTGGTGATCGGCGCGCTGATCGGTCACTTCTACGACAGATGGGCGGAGCGCACCGCCGATGCCGAGGCGTCCAAGCGGCTCGGCGTGCTCACCGCGACCGGGATGATCGTGGGCGAGAGCCTGTGGAACGTGGTCTTCGCCGGGATCGTCTACGAGAGCGGCACCGACTCGCCGCTCGCACTGGTGAGCGGGCACGAGCAGACCGCGCTGATCGCTGGGACGCTGCTGTTCGCGGCGGTGATTTGGGGCCTGTACCGGCGGACGCGGCGGTTGGCGCTGGCGTAGTGGCTTCCCCGTCACCCCGGCCTCGAGCCGGGGTCCATCGCGCCGCTGACTACGGGCGTCGCTCGCGTGGCGGCATGGTTCCCGGCTTGCGGCCGGGACGACGGAGGGGAGCGGGAGGCGTGTTCCGCCCCGCCCCGCCCCTCACATCTTGTCGAGCAGCTCGCTGATCGAGACGAAGGCGAAGCCGACCGAACTGTCGGCGATGCCGTAGGGCATGAACAATTTGTCGCCGTGCTTCATCGCGCCGCAGGTGTAGACCACGTTGGGCACATAGCCCTCGCGGTCCTGGTCCGCCGCGGCGAGGATCGGCGAGCGCGTGCGGCCGATCACGCGCGCGGGATTGTCCTTGTCCAGCAGCGCCGCCCCGATCGAGTATTTGCGCATTGCGCCGACGCCGTGGGTCAGCAGCAGCCAGCCCTCGTCGATCTCGATCGGCGGCCCGCAATTGCCGATCTGGACGAACTCCCAGGGGAAGACCGGCTTCAGGATCAGCTCGCCCTCGTCCCAGTGGGTGAGGTCGTCGGTCTTGAGCAGATAGAGGTTCTCGCCGTCCTGCCGCCCGATCGAGAGATATTGGCCGCCGACCTTGCGCGGGAACAGCGCGATGCCCTTGTTGCGCGCCGCGCTGCCCGTCATCGGCACGAGGTCGAAGGCGCGGAAGTCGCGCGTGCGCAGCAGCTCGGACTGGATCGTCGCGCCATTGTAGGCGGTGTAGGTGCCGAGCCACTCGACGCTGCCGTCATCGTGCTCGAAATGCACGAGGCGGAGATCCTCCAGTCCCTTCGACTGCGCGTCGGTGATCGGGAAGATCACCGTGCCCGAGAGCGTGCTGTCGCGGTGCCGATGGACGGTCACCGGTCCGGTCGGCGGCGCCTCCTCGTCGGTGCCGATCGCGTCGGTTGCGGTGGCGAAGGGCGGCTCGGGGGCGAGCTTGAGCTCGTTGTCCGAGGTAATGATGCCCTCGCGAAAGGCGACCGAGGAGATATGGCCCTCGCCGACCGCGCGCAGGCTCATCAGGATACGCTGCGCGCCGTCCTCCATCCCGCTCTGGTCGGGATGCGGCACCGCGCTGGGATTCATCAGCGCGGCGGCGGCGTAGCTGTACTCGTGGCAGAAATAGGCGCCGATCAGCTGGCGCTTCTCGTCGCTGATGCGGCTGCCGTCGAGCCCGTGCGCCGCCGCGATCTCGTCGTAGCGGGTCATGAACACGCGGCGCGTCTGCCAGTGGCGTGCCTCGAAGTCCTTCAGCACGAGATCGAGCTGGTCGCGCGCCTCTTGCGGCGACATGTCGAGCACTTCGCTGATCAGCCGCTGCGAGCGGCTGACGCCGTTGGCGTTGGCGATCCAGCCGATGTGGAAGGGCCGCACCACGACGCGCGACGGGTCGGCATGCAGACGCAGCCGGTGGTTGAACAGCTCCAAGGACCAGCCTCGTCTTAGTGAACGACGGTACGCGCGCGACGCCGCTCAGGCGACGTCGCGCTGCGTCCCTGCCACTTTTCCGGCGCGGATTGAAAGCCCCGAAATCGCGCACGAGGCCATTTGCAGCGCCAGGATCGACTCGGCGCCCTGGTTACGATTGAGCCCGGTCGGCATCAGCCCGTCGAAACAGCCGCCGTCGCGGTGCGTCGCCAATGGCAGATCGAGGTCGTTGACGCCGAGATACCAGTCGTACGCGCGCTTCGCCTCGTCGTACCAGCGCGAATCCCCCGTGGCATCGAACGCCGCGGCGCAGGCGTCGATCGTTGCCTGCGCCTCGAGCGGCTGCTGGTCGAACGGCAGCGGGTCGGCGTAGACGCGACCGAAACTCTCCGAACCGACCGCGCGGAAATGCCCTTCCGGCGCGGTCTGCTTAGCGACGATCCACTCGAGCGTGTCGATGCCGCAGGCGACGAGATCGGGGCGCTGGAGCGCGATCCCGGCGCGGAGCATCGCCTCCGGCAGGCGAGCGTTGTCATAGGCGAGCACGATCTCGAACCAGCCCCACTCAGGCCGGCGCGCCGCGTCGAGCAGCTTGAGGTGCTCGTCGGGGAAGCGGCGCAGGATCTGCGTCGCCAGATCGTGGCGCGGCGACGCCTCCAGCATCGCCGCCGCCCCGAGCATCGCGAACGCCTGGGCGCGCGGGCTCTCCAGCTCGAGCGCGAGCGTCGCCGTGGAGTCGAACATCGCGCGGGCCCAGTCGCGATGCTTGGCCTCGTGCGCGTCGCGCGCGGTGACGCCGAGCGCCCAGAGCGTCCGGCCGTTCGAGTCCTCGGAGCCGACGTCCTCGCACCAGGTGCGGTCGAAGTTCATGAAGTTGCGGAAGCGGCGCGCCTCGGGATTCCAGGCATATTGCACGAACGAGGCGTAGACGGTCATCCACTTGTCGCGCGTCGCCGCGTCGAGGTCGGGGACGGCGCTCATCAGCATCAGTGCGCGCGCGTTGTCGTCGATGCAATAGCCGTGACGGCGGTCGGGCACCGAGTAGATCGAGTGCTGCAACATGCCGGTCGAGTCACTCATCCGCTCGACGGCGGCGATCTCGGGAGGCAACACCTTTGTGTCGGTGTCGCCACCGCCGCGGAGGCGGCGCGGCTGGGCCGCGATACTGGTCGCGATCTCGTCCATTGCTTGCTCCACTACACGAGGCCAGATCATCGTTCGGCCACGCGCATAGGCACGCGAGGACAGACGTCCGAGGTTGCGGGCGCTGCCCAGGAGATTGTTGATCTCGCGCGCGAAGGCGGCGGAGTCGCGGAAATCGACCAGCACCCCGTGCCCGTCCGCCAGGATCTCGGTGGCGTGGACATAGGGCGTCGAGATCACCGCCTTGCCGACGCCGACGGCGTAGCTGAGCGTGCCGCTCGTGATCTGAGCCGGGTTGAGATACGGCGTGGCGTAGATGTCCGCCGCCTGGAGGTAGTCGATCAGATCGTCGTGGTCGACGAACGCGTCGATGAAGGCGACATTGTCGCCGACGCCGAGCTCGGCGGCGCGCGCCTTGAGCGAGTCACGATACTTCTCGCCCTCGTGCGCGACCAGGTTGGGGTGGGTCGCACCCAGCACGATGTACATCGCGTCGGGGTTCTTCTCGACCACCGCGGGCATCGCCTCGACGATCGTCTCGATCCCCTTGCCCGGCGCGAGCAGGCCGAAGGTCAGGATCACGCGCTTGCCGTCCCAGCCGAAGCGCGCCTTGAACGCGTCGGGCTCGGCGAACGGCCGGTCGGGCACGCCGTGCGGGATCGTGACGATGGATTTGGGGCTGGCACCGTACACGCGCTCGAGGATCTCGCGGCCGCGCTCGGCCATCACGACCACCTTGGAGGCGCGACGCAGCAGCCCCTCCAGCACGGTGCGCTCGGACGCGCTCGGCTTCTCCAGCACGGTGTGGAGCGTCACGATCAGCGGGATGGTGAGCCGATCGAGCAGCGCGAAGATGTGGCCGCCGGCCTCGCCGCCGAAGATGCCGTACTCGTGCTGGAGCCACAGCACCTGGGCCCCGCTTGCCTCGATCCGGCGCGCGGTCGCGACATAGGCGGAGCGGTCGTGCTGCGGGATGGCCGCGGTGACTGCCTCGGGATAGTCGTAGCGGCCCGGATGATCGTCCATCGCGTAGACGTCGACCTGAACGTCGGGGAAGCGGGCGCGCAGCGCCTGGTAGGTGTCGGTCGTGAACGTCGCGATCCCGCACTGTCGCGGCAGGAAGTTACCGATCAGCGCGATGTGATTGACGTCTTGCGGAACGGCCGACTGGTTCATCCTCATACCTTCGCTGGTGCAGCACGGACACCACGTGACGCCGTGCCTGTCTTCTGAACCAGCCATGACGCGATTGGTTGCAGATTTGCTGCACCGCGGGATACCCGACGCGGTTAATCAGGATCAGCCTCTCCCGCGATAGGGGGCGACTCCCTGGTCGGGCAGCCACAGATCGGCGGGCGGCGCGGATGACTGCCAAAAGACGTCGATCGGCATGCCGCCGCGCGGGTACCAATAGCCGCCGATGCGCAGCCAGCGCGGGCGCATCTCCTCGTACAGCCGCTGCCCGATGCCGACGGTGCAATCCTCGTGAAAAGCGGCGTGGTTGCGGAACGCGCCGAGGAACAGCTTGAGCGACTTGGACTCGACGATCGTCTCACCGGGCACGTAGTCGAGCACCAGGTGCGCGAAATCGGGCTGCCCCGTCACCGGGCAGAGCGAGGTGAACTCGGGCTGGGTGAAGCGCACCAGATAGGTCTGGCCGGGGCGCGGGTTGGGGACATAGTCGAGCACCGCTTCCTGCGGCGAGGCGGGGAGCGGGCTGTTCTGGCCAAGGTGCATCGGGGTCATGCGCGCGCACATAGGCGCGCGCGACGCGGAATGCGACCTGTTGCCGCACCGTGCGCGCGGCGTATGAGAGTGACATGGATCCACTCGTCTCCGCCGAATGGCTCGCTGGCCAGCTCGGCTCACCCGACCTGCGCGTGCTCGACGCCAGCTACGACGCGCTGCTGCCTGGCGAGCCGCCGCGCGACCACGCCGCCGAGTATCGCGCCGGCCATGTGCCGGGCGCGCTCTACATGGACCTCTCCGGCTTCTCCGACACGGCGAGCGACCTGCCCTCGACCATGCCGGGCGCCACGCAGTTCGCCGACCGCGCCGCCCGGCTCGGGATCGATCGCGCCACGCGCATCGTGCTCTACGACGACGCGCCCCACCATACCGCGGCGCGCGCCTGGGTGATGCTGCGCGCCTTCGGCTACGATGGGGTCGCGCTGCTCGACGGCGGGTTGGCGGCGTGGAAGCGGGCGGGTCTCCCGCTCGAGCAGGGCGACGGCGCGGTACCGCCGCGCCCGGTCGACGCCGGCGCGAGCACGACGGGGCTGCGCGACCTCGCCGCTATGCGCACGATCCAGCGCGACGCGAGCGCACAGATCATCGACGCGCGCTCGGCGGCGCGCTTCACCGGCGCGGAGCCCGACCCGCGCGCCGGCGTCGCCCCCGGCCATATGCCCGGCGCGCGCAACCTGCCCTATAAGGGGCTATTCGACGCGGACGGTCGGTGGAAGCGCGACGAGGCGCTCGCCGACGCCTTCCTTGAGGCGGGCGTCGATCTCGACCGTCCGATGGTGATGACCTGCGGCTCCGGCATCACCGCCAGCGTGCTCGCCTTCGGCGCGCACCTGCTCGGGCGCGACGCCGCGGTCTATGACGGCAGCTGGACCGAGTGGGGCGCGGACCCGAGCACGCCCAAGGCGACGGGGGCGGCATGAGCGAAGAATCGGTCAAGCCCGCCACGCGCGTCGTCCAGGCCGGGCGCCGCGACGAGTGGACCGCCGGGGTCGTCAACACGCCGGTGTGGCGGGCCTCCACCATCCTCTACGACGACGTCGCGCACCTGCGCGCGACCGGCGCGCGCGACACGCACCACCGCCTCTTCTACGGCCGCCGCGGCACGCCGACGCAGTGGAGCCTCGCCGACGCGCTCACCGAGCTCGAGCCCGGGGCCGAGGCGACCTTCCTCTATCCGTCGGGCGTCGCGGCGATCGCGGCCTGCCTGCTGACCCTGTTGTCGCCCGGTGACGAGCTGCTGCTGGTCGACAGCGCCTATGACCCGACCCGCTCGCTCGCCGACAAGCTGCTCGCGCGGATGGGGATCACCACCCGCTACTATGATCCGCTGATCGGCGCCGGCATCGCCGGGCTGATCGGCGAGCGCACCCGCGTGATCTTCATGGAGAGCCCGGGCAGCCTCACCTTCGAGGTGCAGGACGTGCCCGCGATCGTCGCCGCCGCCACGGCGCGCGGGGTAGCGACGGTGATCGACAACACCTGGGCGACGCCGCTGCTGTTCCCGGTGATCGGGCTCGGGGTTGATTACTCGGTGCTCGCCTGCACAAAATATGTCGGCGGTCATTCCGACGTGATGATGGGCTCGGTCACCGCGGCACCGGGGCGCTTCGCGGCGCTGCGCGACACGAGCTTCCAGCTCGGCCAGGTGATCAGCGCCGATGACGCCTTCCTCGGCAGCCGCGGGCTGCGCACGATGGCGGTGCGACTGGCGCAGCACGAGCGCAACGCGCTGGCGGTGGCGCGCTGGCTGGAGGCGCGGCCCGAGGTGGCGCGCGTGCTCCACCCGGCGCTGCCGTCGTGCCCGGGGCACGAGCTGTGGCAGCGCGACTTCGCGGGCGCTTCGGGGCTGTTCTCGTTCGTGCTAGCCGGTGGCAGCGACGCGGCGCGCGCGGCGCTGATCGACTCGCTCGACCATTTCGGCATCGGCTACAGCTGGGGCGGGTTCGAGAGCCTCGCGGTGCCGATCGATCCGCAGCGCCACCGCAGCGCGACGGAGTGCGCGTTCGAGGGGCCGCTGGTGCGACTGCAGATCGGGCTGGAGGATCCGGACGACCTGATCGCCGACCTGGAGCGCGGGCTGGCGGCGTGGCGCGCGGTGATGGAAGGGTAGCAATTAGGCGCGGCTACTCGGCCAGGCCGCCGACAACCCTCATCCCGGCCTTGAGCCGGGATCCATGGTGCCGCTCACACGCCGGCAGCGACGCTCGCGGCACGATGGATGCCGGGTCAGGCCCGGGATGACGGAGTTAGGTCGAACCTCCTGACCATCCCGGTGCTCCTGCGCACGCAGGAGCCCAGAGCCACGCGCGTCAGTCCTGCGGCCCTGGGCTCCGGCGTTCGCCGGAGCACGGCTCCGCGGCTGAGATGAGCGCCTGTCCCCGCCCCTTACTGCTGCGGCGTCGGCGTGGCAGGCGCCGGCGTCGCCGGCGCGCTCGCGGCGGCACCCGCGCTCGCGCGCGCGTCCTGGCCGTCGCCCTGCGGCGCGGCGATGATGTCGCGCGTGGTCTGGCCCTTGTCGACGACGTTGGTCTGAGGGTCGCCCGCCTCCGAGCGGATGCCCGCGGGCGCCGCGCCGGTGCCACCGGCCTGGTCGACCACGCCCGCCTCGGCCGCACTGCGCTGCGCCGGGCCGCCGAACAGCGCGTCGAGCGCCTGCGCCTGCGGGTTGTTGCCCTGGGTGCGCGCGGCGCCCGGTTGCGGTGGGACCAGCGCGAAGTCGGGCGGGATGATCAGCGGCGCCTGGCGCGCCACCGCGAACTCGTCGGGGCGGGCGCGGTCGTAGCCGCGCTTGCCGCAGCCGGCGAGCAGGGCGAGCATCGCCATACCGGACACCGCGACGACAGACTTACGCATGGACATTCTCCGAAGGATCGGGGCGCTTCTCGCGGATCAGGAGCGCGCGCACCAGCAGAATCAGCACGCCGATCGTAATCGCGGCGTCGGCGACGTTGAAGACCAGGAAGGGCCGCCACTCGCCGAAATGGAGGTCGGCGAAGTCGACCACATAGCCCAGCCGCACGCGATCGAGGATGTTGCCGAGCGCGCCGCCCAGCACCAGCCCCAGCGCGGCCTGCTCGCCGGTCTTCTCCTCGCGGAACATCCACACCGCCACCGCCACCGCGATCGCGCCGGTGAAGGCGACGAGCAGCCAGCGCATCGTGTCGGTCTCGGCGCGCAGCATGCCGAGCGACACGCCCTCGTTCTTGGTGAAGCGCAGGTCGAAGATCGGCAGGATCTCGCGATAGGCGCCGAGGAAGTCGATCGCGAGCGGGCCGGTGACGACCCATTTCACGAGCTGGTCGACGACGAATACGATCAGCGCGATCGCGAGCCCGAGGCGCGGCAGCGAGCGGCTCACGCGCCCTCCCCCACCACGGTCGCGCAGCGGTCGCAGAGCGAGTCGTCCACCGTCACCTCGGGGAGGTGCCGCCAGCAGCGACCGCATTTGTGAAAGTCGGTCCGGATCACGTCGACGCTTCCGCCCGCCGTCACCTTGGCCACGATGAACGCCTCGGCGAGCTGCGCGGCGTCGAGCGGCAGGTCGGGCACGCTCACCTCCGCCTCCAGGCTGGAACGCACCGTCTTCTCGCGGCGCAGCGGCTCGATCGCCTCGGTGACGCGGACGCGCAGCGCGCGCACCGCCTGCCAGCGCGCCGAGAGGTCCTCGGCGGCGGGATCGGGCAGCAGCGGCCACTCGAGGAAGTGGACCGAGCTCGCCTCGTCGGGGAAGCGCGCCTGCCACACCTCCTCGGCGGTGAAGACCAGCACCGGCGCGGCGTAGCGCACCAGAGCGTGGAACAGCACGTCGAGGACGGTGCGATAGCTGCGGCGCTTCACGTCGGCGGCGGCGTCGCAGTAGAGCGAGTCCTTGCGCACGTCGAAGAAGAAGGCCGACAGGTCCTCGTTGGCGAAATCGGCGAGCAGGCGGACGTAGCGGTTGAACTCGAAGCCGCGCGCCGCCTCCCGCAGCTCCATGTCGAGCGCGTGGAGCAGGTGGAGCACGTAGCGCTCCAGCTCGGGCATCTCGGCCACGGGCACGCGCTCCTCCTCGGCGAAGCCGTCGAGCGCGCCGAGCAGGTAGCGGAAGGTGTTGCGCAGCTTGCGGTACGAGTCCGAGGCGGTGGCGAGCACCTCCTTGCCGATGCGGATGTCGTCGAAATAGTCGGTCGACACCGCCCACAGCCGCAGGATGTCCGCGCCCGACTCGCCGATCACCTTGAGCGGGTCGACGACGTTGCCGAGGCTCTTCGACATCTTGCGCCCCTGGCCGTCGAGCGCGAAGCCGTGGGTGAGCACCGCGTCATAGGGCGCGCGCCCGCGCGTGCCGCAGCTCTCCAGCAGCGACGACTGGAACCAGCCGCGATGCTGGTCGGAGCCCTCGATGTAGAGGTTGGCACGCGTGCCCTCTCCGTAACGCGCCTCGACGACGAAGGCGTGGGTCGAGCCCGAGTCGAACCACACGTCGAGGATGTCGTTGACCGGCTCATAGTCGCCGAGGTCGTGCGCCTCGCCGAGCAGCGCCTGGTGGTCGGCGGTGAACCAGGCGTCGGCGCCGCCGTCGCGGAAGGCCGCGACGATCCGCGCGTTGACCGCCGGGTCGTTGAGATACTGGCCGGTGGCGCGGTTCACGTAGAGCGCGATCGGCACGCCCCAGGCGCGCTGGCGGCTGATCACCCAGTCGGGGCGGCCCTCCACCATCGAGCGGATGCGGTTCTCCGCGCGCGGCGGCACCCACTGGGTCCGCGCGATCGCGTCGAGCGCGAGCTGGCGGAGGGTGGCGCCGTTGCCGCGCTCGGCCTCGCCCGCCGCACTCGCCCCGGCATCGGCGGAGTCACCCGCCGCCGCGCCGTTCGCCACGTCCATCGGGATGAACCACTGCGGGGTCGCGCGGAAGATCACCTTCGCCTTGGAGCGCCACGAGTGCGGGTAGCTGTGCTGGAAATCGTCGCTCGCGCCGAGCAGCGCGCCCGCCGCGCGCAGGTCGGTGCAGATCGGCCCCTCGCTGGCGACGAACTTCTTGTTGATCACGCTGCCCTGCCCACCGAGCCAGGCCCAGTCGGCGCGGTAGAAGCCCGCGGCGTCGACCGCGAACACCGGCTCGATGCCGTTGGCCTTGCACAGCAGGAAGTCGTCCTCGCCGTGGTCGGGCGCCATGTGGACCAGCCCGGTGCCCGCGTCGGTGGTGACGAACTCGCCCTCGAGGAACGGCCGCGGCGTCGCGAAGAAGCCGCCGAGGTGATGCATCGGGTGGCGGGCAGTGGCGCCCTCCAGCACGGGGCCTTTGATGAGCGCGACGATCGTGCCCATCGGGATGCCGGTGCGCTTGGTGAAGGCGGGCATCAGCGGCTCGGCGACGAGATAGCGCCGGCCCTCGTGCTCGAACTGGAGATAGTCGATCGCCGAACCGTAGGCGAGCGCCTGGTTGACCGGGATCGTCCACGGCGTGGTCGTCCAGATCACCGCCAGCGTGCCCGCGAGCCCCGGATATTCGGGGCAGTCGATCACCTCGAAGCCGACGTCGATCTGGGTCGAGACGACGTCCTCATACTCGACCTCGGCCTCGGCGAGCGCGGTCTTCTCCACCGGGCTCCACATCACCGGCTTGGCGCCGCGATAGAGCTGGCCGCTCTCGGCGAATTTGAGCAGCTCGCCCGCGATCACCGCCTCGGCCTCGTAGCGCATGGTGAGATAGGGATGGTCCCAGTCGCCCATCACGCCGAGCCGCTGGAACTGCTCCTTCTGGATCTGCACCCAATTGTCGGCATAGGCGCGGCACTCGGCGCGGAACTGCGCGACCGGCACCTGGTCCTTGTCGAGCTTCTTGGCGCGGTACGCCTCCTCGACCTTCCACTCGATCGGCAGGCCGTGGCAGTCCCAGCCGGGCACGTAGGGCGCGTCATAGCCCATCAGCGAGCGGCTGCGGACGATCACGTCCTTCAGCACCTTGTTCATCGCGTGGCCCATGTGGATGTCGCCGTTGGCGTAGGGCGGGCCGTCGTGGAGGATCCAGCGCTCGCGCCCCTGGCGCTGCTCGCGCAGTCGGTCGTACAGCCCGATCCGCTTCCAGCGGTCGAGGATCGCGGGCTCCTTCTGCGCGAGCCCCGCCTTCATCGGGAAGTCGGTCTTCGGCAGGAAGACGGTGTTGCGCCAGTCGCGCGGCGTGTCGGGTGCGTCGGCCATGTGGGGCATGGCCTTAGCGCCGCGTCAGCGCGCCAGCAACGCCCGCGCTCTCGCGCAGTCCGAGTCCATCTGCGCCACCAGCGCGTCGAGCGTATCGAACTTCGCCTCCGGGCGGATGTAGTCGACCAGCTCGACCTCGAGCGGCTGACCGTAGAGATCGCCGTAGAAGTCGAAGAAGAAGGGCTCGAGCAGCTCCTTGGGCGGGTCGAAGCTGGGGCGGATGCCGAGATTGGCGGCGCCGTCGAGCACGCGCCCGTCCGCCAGCCGCCCGCGCACCGCGTAGATGCCGTAGGCGGGGCGCAGATACTTGCCCATGTCGAGGTTGGCGGTGGGATAGCCGATGGTGCGGCCGAGCTTGTCGCCGTGCTGCACCACCCCCTCGATCGCGAACGGCCGGGTGAGCAGCCGCGCCGCGCCGCGCGGGTCGCCCGCGCCGAGCGCGGCGCGGACGCGCGTCGAGGAGACCGGCTCGCCGTCGAGCATCACCGCGCCGACGGTGTCGACCGAGAAGCCGTGCGCCGCGCCCGCGGCCCGCAGCGTGGCGATGTCGCCGCTCTTGCGGTGGCCGAAGGTGAAGTCCTCGCCGGTGACGACGCCGCCGACGCGCAGCGCGCCGACCAGCCGCTCCGCCACGAACGCGTCGGCGTGGAGCCCGGCGAGCGCCTCGTCGAAGTGGAACACCACCATCGCGTCGGCGCCAGCGGCGGCGAAGAGGCGCGCGCGCTGGTCGAGCGTGGTGAGCCGGAACGGCGGCGTGTCGGGGCGGAAGTAGCGCACTGGGTGCGGGTCGAAGGTGGCGACCAGCGCGGGGCGCCCTTCCGCGCGCGCGCGCTCGACCGCGCGGCCGACGACCGCCTGGTGACCGAGGTGAAAACCGTCGAAATTGCCCAGCGCGACGATCCCGTCGGCCAGCCCGGCCGGCACCGCCGAGCCGCCGTCAAGCCGCTCCATGCGCGGCGCCTTAGCGGCTCGGCTCGCGCGGTGCCAGCGTCACCGTGCCAGCGTGACGAAGTCGTAGGCGGGGCGCTCGCCCTCGGCCAGGTGCGACTCGCGCGCCAGCTCGCGCCAGCCGGTGAAGGCGGGGACGACCGCATCGCCCACCGGTTCGGCATGGACCTCGGTGAGCTCGACGCGATCGGCGCGATCGAGCAGCAGCGCGAAGATCTCGGCGCCGCCGATCACCGCGACGCGCGCGTCCGGATCGCCCGCGCCGGCGAGTGCCAGCGCCGCGTCGGGCGTGTGCGCCACCTCGGCGCCGGCGGCCTGCCACGCCGGGTCGCGGGTGAGCACGACATGGCGGCGCCCGGGCAGCGGAGCGGGAAAGCCCTCGAACGTCTTGCGCCCCATCACCATCGCCTGCCCCATGGTGAGCGCCTTGAACCGCCTGAGATCGGCGGGCAGGTGCCAGGGCAGCCGCCCGTCGACGCCGATGACGCCGTTGTCGGCGCGCGCGAGAACGAAGGTGATCATGCGCGGCGTGGTAGCGGTCGGCGACGAAGCGGGCCAGTGGTACGCCGGCTTCGCCCAAGTGACGCGCCGAGGCTCCGTTCACCCACCGGCGTCATCCTGAACTCGTTTCAGGATGACGCCGGCGAGCAGGCGTCGCCATCCTCGCACCGGCGGCACCGTGGATGTCGAACCAAGTTCAGGATGACGCCAGTCGGGTCGCACCTTACCTCACCGCCCGATCAGCTCCCGCACCTTGGCGATGCCGAAGCGCAGCGCCTGTTTGGCGTCGACGTGCGGCATCGCCGGCACCTCGGCCGGGTCGACCAGGGCGTGCAGGATCGCCGGCCCCGGCACCGCGAGGAACTCGGCCACGGTCGCGTCCAGCGCGGCGGCGTCGCGCGCGGTGAAGCCCTGCGCGCCGCACGCGCGCGCGAAGGCGGCGAAGTCGAGGTTGGGAAAGCCGGTGCCCTTGGCCGCGGGCAGCCCCGCCCCCTCCATCTCGAGGTGGACCAGCCCCCAGCCGGAATTGTCGTACACCACCACCTTCACCGCCAGCTCGTGCTCGACCGCGGTCATGAACTCGCCCAGCAGCATCGTCAGGCCGCCGTCGCCGACGTGGAGGATCACCTGCCGGTGGCGGTCGAGCAGCTGCGCGCCGTTGGCGATCCCCATGCCGGTGCCGACCGCGGCGTTGTTGAACGAGCCGGTGATCCGCTGCCGCCCGGTCTGGCGCAGCCAGTTGGCCGCCCAGAGGGTCACCTCGCCGGTGTCGGTGACGAGGATCGCGTCGGTGGCGGCGCGGTCGCTCACCGCGCGCGCCACCGCCTGCGGGTGGATCGTGTCGCCCGAGCGCGCCGGGTCGGCGCGCTCGTCGAGCATCCGGTCCCAGGCGGCGCGGTGCTCCTGCGCGCGGTCGAGGAAGGCGGTGTCGGTGCGCTGCGGCAGCCGCTCGAGCAGCGCGCGGATCGTCGGCCGCACCGAGCCGACCACGCCGAGCTTCACCGGCGCGCGCCGCCCGATCGTCAGCGCGCGCTCGTCGACCTGGATGACGTTGCCGTGCTTGGGCAGGAAGTCGACGTACGGGTAATCGGTGCCGAGCATCACCAGCAGCTCGGCCTGCTGCACCGCGTCGGTGCCCGCGGTCCCGCCGATCAGCCCGACGCCGCCGATCCAATAGGGCTCGTCATAGGCCATGATCTCCTTGCCGCGATAGGTGTGCAGCAGCGGCGCCTGGAGCCGCTGGGCGAGCTGGCGCAGCTCCTCGGCGGCGCCGCGGCAGCCCGCGCCGCAGAAGATCGCGACGCTCTTCGCCTCCGCGATCAGCGCCGCGGCGGCGGCGACGTCGGGCTCGGCGGGAGCGACCTCGGGCAGCGGGCGCAGCGTGGCGAGGCTCGGCACCGCGCCGGGCGCGCTCGCCGCGAACACGTCGGGCGGGATGTTGAGGTGCGCCACCCCGCGCGCGCCGTACGCCTCGGCGATCGCCTGGTGGAACACCGCGTGCGCCTGCTCCGCCGCCGCGACCGTCTGGGTGTAGGCCGCGACGTCGCGGAACAGCAGGTCGGGCGAGTCTTCCTGGAGATAGTCGGTGCCGCGGTGCGCGCCGGGCACGCCGCCGGTGATGGCGAGCACCGGGGCATGGTCCTTGCGTGCCTCGTACAGGCCGGCGACGAGGTGGTTGCCCCCCGGCCCGGTGGTGCCGCAGCAGACCGCGAGCTGGCCGGTCAGCTTGGCCTGCCCCGCCGCCGCGAGCGCGGCGCCCTCCTCGTGACGGACGCCGATCCACTCGAGCCGGCCGTCCTGCTCGATCGCGTGCGTGAAGGGGTTGAGCGCGTCGCCCACGATCCCGAACACGTGGCGCACGCCGACCTGGGCGAGCGTGTCGACGAGCAGTTCGGCGACGTTGGGCATGCGGCATCTCCGGCAGGGTAAAGCCGCCTAACGTTCTGAGATCGCGGGAGTGCCCGGCCTCCGCCAGCACGTGTTCCCGCGCATGCGGGAACCCAGAGCCGCGAGCGCGCCGGGACGTTACCCTGGGCTCCTGCGTGCGCAGGAGCACGGCGTCGTTCCGTCGCTCAGCGCCGCCGCGAGCCCGGCCGCGGCACCAGCGTGTCGAGCGCGTCGGCGTTGTCGCGCCCCCAGGCGTAGAGCAGCTCCACCGGCACCACGAAGCGCTCGCCCAGCGAGGTCAGGCGGTACTCCACCGCGGGCGGCACCACCGTCTCCACGTGGCGCGTGATCAGCCCACTCGCCTCCATCTCGCGCAGCGTCTGGGTCAGCATCTTCTTCGAGATGCCGGGAAGGCTGCGCTGGAGCACGCCGGTGCGCGCCGCGCCGCCGTGGCGCGCGTGGAGCGTGTGCAGCACCATGCTGGTCCATTTCGTCGCGAACAGCTCGAGCACGCGGCGGGGTGCGCAATCCTCGCGCCATTCCTCATCGGGGCTGCCGGCGTGCATGGTCACCTCCTGGTGCCTAGGGCACGTTCGGGTGCCGTCTAGAAGCTGCCGCACCGGCTGCCTAGCTCCCTGGCAACGCTCGACGAACGAAAGGATCTGACGTGGCGAAGACGGCATTGGTGGTGGGCGCGAGCGGGATCGTCGGCGGCGCCACCGCGGCGCTGCTGGTGGAGCAGGGCTGGACGGTACACGGACTCGCGCGCCGTGCGGTCGCGCTGCCGGGCGTGACCGCGGTCGCGGCCGACCTGCGCGACGCCGCCGCGACTCGTGAGGCGATCGGCGCGCTCGCGCCCGACGCGGTGTTCATCACCACCTGGCTGCGCCAGGACAGCGAGGCGGAGAACATCCGGGTCAACTCGGCGATGGTGCGCCACCTGCTCGACGCGCTCCCCGCGCCGACGGCGCCGCGCCACGTCGCGCTCGTCACCGGCTTGAAGCACTACCTCGGGCCGTTCGAGGCCTATGGCAAAGGCACGCTGCCGCAGACGCCGTTCCGCGAGGAGCAGGGCCGGCTCGACGTCGAGAACTTCTATTACGCGCAGGAGGACGAGCTGTTCGCCGCGGCGGCGCGCGACGGCTTCAGCTGGAGCGTCCATCGCCCCCATACCGTGATCGGCATGGCGGTCGGCAACGCCATGAACATGGGGACCACGCTGGCGGTCTACGCGACCTTGTGCCGCGCGCTCGGCCGCCCCTTCACCTTCCCCGGCTCGGCGGCGCAATGGTCCGGGCTGACCGACATGACCGACGCCGGCCTGCTCGCGCGGCACCTGCTGTGGGCGGCGGAGACCGAGGCCGCGCGCGACGAGGCGTTCAATGTGGTCAACGGCGACGTCTTCCGCTGGCAGTGGATGTGGGAGCGGATCGCGGGCTGGTTCGGCGTCGAAGCGGCGCCGTTCGACGGCACCGTCCGCCCGCTGGAGCAGCAGATGGCGGAGGACGCGCCGCTGTGGCGCGAGCTCGCGCTGCGCGAGGGACTCGCCGAGCCCGAGCTCGAGCGGCTCGCCTCGCCGTGGCACACCGACGCCGATCTCGGCCGCCCGATCGAGGTGGTGACCGACATGGGCAAGAGCCGGCGGCTCGGCTTCACCGCCTATCAGCCCACCGACGACGCCTTCTTCGCGCTGTTCGAGCGGCTGCGTGCCGAGCGGCTGATCCCCTGAGCCGCGCGGGGTCGATGGGAAAAATGCTAACCTATGTGCAACGTTAGCGCGGGTCAGCACGTTCGACCGGCAGCGTGACAGTCCCGTTCCACGCCGAACGAAATGGCGAAGGGAAAGCGATGGACTCGCGTGACTGCGACGTGCTGATCCTGGGTGCCGGCACCGCCGGGCTGAAGGCGTACAAGGCTGCCACCGCGCGCGGTGCCGACACGCTGATCGTCGAGCGCGGTCCCGGCGGCTCGACCTGCACGCGGGTCGGCTGCATGCCGTCCAAGCTGCTGATCGCGGCGGGCCGGGCCGCGCACCAGGCGCGCGGTGCCGCGGCGTTCGGCGTCGACGCCGGGGCGGTGACGGTCGACGCGACCCGCGTGTGGCAGCGGGTGCGTGCCGAGCGCGACCGCTTCGTCCAGGCCGTGCTCGACGATTACCACGCTATCCCGGCCGAGCGCGTGGTCCACGGCACCGCGCGCTTCTGCGCAGCGGACGCGGTGATCGTCGGCGACACGCGCGTGACCGCGCGGCGCGGGATCGTGATCGCGACCGGCGGCCACCCGATCGTGCCCGAGCTGCTCGCCCCGGTGCGCGATCTCGTTCGCACGCATGAGACGATCTTCGATCTCGACACGCTGCCGCGCGCGCTCGCGGTGATCGGCGCCGGCCCGCTCGGGCTCGAGCTGGGCCAGGCGTTCGCGCGGCTCGGCGTGGACGTCACTGTGATCGACGGCGGCCAGCATGTCGGCGGGCTCAAGGACCCCGCGGTCAACCGGGCCGCCGTCGCCGCACTCGGGCGTGAGATGACGCTCGCGCTCGGCGTCGAGGCCGCGGCGTCGGCGACGGACGACGGCCGCGTCCGGCTGACCTGGGAAGGCGGCGAGGCGACCGTCGATCAGGTCCTCGCTGCCACCGGCCGCCCGCCGAGCCTCGCCGAGCTGGCACTGGAGACCACCGGGCTCGCGCTCGACGAGCACGGCACGCCGGAGTTCGACTCGCGCTCGCACCGCTGCGGCGACAGTGCGATCTTCGTCGCCGGCGACGCGGGCGCGTGGCGACCGGTGCTCCACGAGGCGGCGCGCGGCGGTCGGATCGCGGGCGACGTCGCCGCGGGCGGCAAGCCGCCGCGCCGGCTGCCTGCCTTCGCGATCGCCTTCACCGAGCCCAATCTGGTGTCGGTGGGACGCGACTTCGACTCGTTGCCGGAGCAGGCGCGGATCGGCGCGGCCAAGGTCTGCGACAACGGCCGTGCCACCGTCGACGGCGAGGACCAGGGGCTGGTTCGGCTCTACGGCGACGCCGACGGACGGCTGATCGGCGCTGCGATCGCCGCACCGGGCGGCGAGCATCTCGGCCACCTCGTGGCGCTGGCGATCGACCGCGGCACCGACGTGGCCACCTTCGCCGACCAGGCCTGGTATCACCCGACCGTCGAGGAACTGCTCCAGGCGGCGGCGCGCGATCTGCTCGGCGCGGCCGACTAGAGGCTTATTCATCCGAGCCGAACCGCGCCCCCGCGCGCGCGCGCGCAGAGCGGCTGGCGATGACGTCGGTGATCCTGAGATTCGCGTTCGCCGGAGCATCCCGACGGTTCAGATGGCGTCGATCCGGCGCTACACGGTGAGCCGGCTGGCGCGCACCATGTCCTCGATCCAGCCGACCAGCAGCCGCCGATAGGCGCGCTGGTGGCGCTCCTCGCGCATCGCGTGCGTGGCGCCCTGGATGACGCGATGGCTGAACGAGTTCGCGCGCCGGAACGCCGCCTGGATCGCGGCGATCGCGGCCGGCGGGATACGGTCGTCGCGTTCGGAAGCGACCACCAGCACGTCGCCGGGAAAGTCAGCGCAGGCGGAGAGCGCCCGGTCCTGCTCGGGTGCGGGCGGGTGCTCGCGATAGGCACGCACCGCCGCCTTATCCAGCTTGGCCTTGGGAACGTCCCAGTCGGCGTCGGGATAGAGCGCGGGCACGCGCATCGCCAGCCAGCGCACCGGCCGCTCGCGAGTCAGCAGCATCGCGAGATAGCCCCCGTAGCTGGTGCCGATCACGCCGATCGCGGTCGGATCGATCCCCGGCTGCGCGGCGAGATAATCATAGGCGGCGATCACGTCGTCGAGTCCGTCCTGCCGCGTCACCCGCTCCTTGTCGGCATCGCTCTCGGCGTGTCCGCGCAGGTCGAAGGTGAAGCAGACGCAACCGAGCCGCGCCAGTTCCTCGGCGTCGCCGAGATCGTCCTCCTGGTCGCCGCCCCAGCCGTGGACGAAGAGGAAGCCCGGCACGGGCACCTCGGGGCGCAGCAGCGTGCCGGCGACTCGCTGCCGGTCGACCGCGAGTGCGACGGGATCCTCCTCCACCTCGCCCAGTTCGCTCACGCGTAGCGCACCGCATATTTGGTCATGGCGCCGACCCTGGGATCGGTGCCGCGGTAGTAGGTGATCGCGCCGCTCGGCGGCGTGACAAGGTCGTAGACCTCCACGGTGGAGCAGCACACCCGGTCGGTGTCGGGCTCGGCGCGGAATGCCTCGAAGGCGGCGATCTCCGCGCCGCTCGCGCCGCCGACCCGCCACGACTGCTCGAGCACGCCGGTACGCCGCTCACCGTCGGGCGCGACGCCCTCGATCACGTCGTAGTTGCGGCGCGTCAGGATCAGCCCTGGATAGGACGCGTGCGCCGCCGCGTCGAACCGCGCCGCGCACGCCACCGCGCGCGCGAGATGCGCGGGCAGGTCGAGCCGGCGCAGCGCCTTCAGCCCGCCGCGCACCACGGTGAGGTCGGAGCCGCCGTACACCTCGCGCCCGTGATGGTCGCGGGTCAGGTTCTGGCTGCCCCAGTAGCTGATGGTGGCGCCGCCGAGCTCGACCACGCCGACGCTGTAGGTCACCACGTCGGTGAGGTTCTGCTCGAGCACGATGCCGCACCGTGCCAGCTCGTCGTCATCCTCCAGCGCCAGCGCGGCGTCGAGCGCGGCAGCGTCGCGCACCACTTCCTGGCCGAGCCCCGCCTTGCCGCAGACGTCCTTGATCCGCACCGGCCCGTCGTGCAGCAGCCGCCGCCCTGCCTCGGCCGCGTCGGCGCGCGAGAAAGCGGTATAGCCCGGCAGCGCCGCGTCGCCGAGCCGATGCGCCATCTCATCCGTCCAGTCGCGCGGACGTGCGGCGTGCGCGCCGACCAGCCCATGCGAGATCGCCTTCGTGCCGACGAAGAAGGCCGGCACCACCCCGCCCAGGATATCGCCGCGATCGAAGATGCCCGCCGCGGTCGCGTCGTCCTCGAGCAGCGCGTCACCGGGGACGAGCAGCGCGGTGGTGGAGGCGGCGGCGGCGGCGTCCATCGGCGGCAGCAGCGGCTGGTCGAGCAGTGCGGCGATTCGCCGCAGCAGGACCGCGCGCGAGGCGCGGTCGTGCACGTTGCCTGCGGGCCGCGCGTGGTCGACCAGCGCGGCGACGCCGCTGGTCTGCCACGGTAGCGCGCCGGGGGTGAAGGGAGACACGGTCGCGGGGCGGAAGACGGAAGCGCTCGGCATGATCTTCACCTCAGGCAAGTTCGCCCCGCTAACGAGCGCCCCCGCACCGAGTTCATCGGCTATTCAGTTTATTTCATAACGAGTTGCTTCCGACCATCGCGGACCGTCACGTCACACTGCCACGTCCGCCTTGATCGCCCCGTGCGGATCGTAATCCTCCACGGCGAAGTCGCCGATCGCATAGCCGTCGATCGTGTCGGGCCGGCGCGTGAGTCGCATCCGCGGCACGCCGCGGGGCGTGCGGCGCAGCTGCTCGCGCGCCTGCTCCAAGTGGTTGAGGTAGAGGTGCACGTCGCCGCCAACCCAGACCAGCTCGCCGGGCGTGAGCTCGGCCTGCTGCGCCAGCATCAGCTGCAGCGCCACCGCGCCGATGAAATTGAACGGCGCGCCGAGCAGCAGGTCGACCGAGCGCTGGTACAGCAGGCAGTTGAGCCGTCCGCCCGAGGTGACGTGATATTGGTACACCATGTGACAGGGCGGCAGCGCCATCGCTCCCAGCTCGGGCACGTTCCAGGCATGGAACAGCATGCGCCGGCTCGCCGGATTTTCGCGCAGCGTGCGGACGAGCTCGGCGATCTGGTCGTACTCGCGCCCGTCGGCACCCAGCCAGCGCCGCCACTGTTTGCCATAGACCGGGCCGAGCTCGCCCCAGTGCGCGGCGAAATGGTCGTCGGCGACGATGCGGCGCTCGAACTCCTCCTGCGCGATCGGCTCGCCGGTAGCCCGGCGGTAAGCGTCGAGCGGCCAGTCGGTCCAGATGCGGACATTGTCGCGCAGCAGCGGCTGGATGTTGGTGCCGCCGGTGAGAAACCACAGCATCTCCCTCACCGCGGTCTTCCAATAGACCCGCTTGGTGGTGAGGATCGGCGCGGCGCCGTCGGCGAGGTCGAAGCGCAGCATCGCGCCGAAGAGCGAGCGCGTGCCGACTCCGGTGCGGTCGAGCCGCTCGTCGCCGCGCTCGAGCACCTGCGCCATCAGGTCGAGATAGGGCTGTTCTTGGTGCGGCATGCCAGGGTGGTAGCGGATGCGCGGGCGGGCGTCATCCCGTGCCGCGATCCTCTCGTCTTCCCGCCCATCCCGACCAACGCCGGGGTGGAGGGTGGTAGCTGGCCTATCGACGACGGCCCGGTACGGCCTTCGCCTACCCGGTCCTCGCCTCGTCGTTGATGCGGCAGGCGCGGATCGCGGCCGGGTCCGGTCGCGGGCCCGCGGCGCGGAAGGTGGAGAGATAGCCTCCGGCCGAGCGCATCTCGCGGAAGTCGACCTGGGCATAGCCGACCGCGGCGAACTCGCATTTGAGCAGCGCCGGCGGCGTGCCGTGATCGCGCGTCGGGCGGTTGGCGTCGACCACCACCACCAGCCCGCCGCGCCGCAGCGACGGCCGCATGCGCCACAGGAACTCGTACGGCTGCTCGATCTCATGGTACATGTGCACCATCAGGATACGGTCGAAGCTGTTCTCGGGCAGACGCGGGTCTGCGGGCAGGCCGAGCCGCACGCTGACATTCTCGAGCCGCTCGCGGGTGACGCGCTCCGCCAGCGCGTCGCGCACCGCCGGCACGATGTCCTCCGCCAGCACGCGCCCCTCGGCGCCGACGCGGCTCGCGAGGCGCGTGGTGTAATAGCCCTCGCCGGCGCCGAGGTCGGCGACCGACATGCCCTTGCGGATCTCGGCGAGGTCCATCACGCGGCTGGCCTCGTTGAGCCGATCGCGCGCCTCCTCGGTGGACCAGCGCGCCGACACGATCGTCGCCACCGGCCGGTCGGCCTCCGGAAACGGCCCCGGCTGCTTCGGCTCGTGCTTGATCAGCGGCTGCGTCCCGTCGCACGCCGCCAGCAGCAGCGTCGCGGCGAGCAGCGCCGAGCGGGCGAGCGCGCGCGCCACTTAGTCGACGTCCTCCACCGCGACCTTCTCGCCGGTCACGCGCTGCGACAGAGCCGCGGCCATGAAGGTGTCGAGGTCACCGTCGAGCACGTCGCCCGGCGAGGTCGAGGTCGCACCGGTGCGCAGGTCCTTCACCAGCTGGTAGGGCTGGAGCACGTAGGAGCGGATCTGGTGGCCCCAGCCGATGTCGGTCTTGGTGGCGTTGACCGCGTTGGCCTCCTCCTCGCGCTTGCGCAGCTCGTGCTCGTAGAGGCGAGCGCGCAGCTGGTTATAGGCCTCGGCGCGGTTCTTGTGCTGGCTGCGCTGGTTCTGACACGCCACCACGATCCCGGTGGGCAAATGAGTGATGCGCACCGCCGAGTCGGTCGTGTTGATGTGCTGGCCGCCCGCGCCCGAGGCGCGATAGGTGTCGATGCGCAGCTCGCTGTCGTTGATCTCGATCTGGATCGAGTCGTCGATCACCGGATAGACCCACACGCTCGAGAAGCTGGTGTGGCGACGCGCCGAGCTGTCATAGGGGCTGATCCGCACCAGCCGGTGCACGCCCGACTCCACCTTAGCGTAGCCATAGGCGTTCTCGCCCTTCACCAGCAGCGTCGCGGACTTGATCCCGGCCTGCTCGCCGGCGTGATAGTCGACCAGCTCCACCTTGTAGCCGTGGCGCTCGGCCCAGCGCGTGTACATGCGCTGGAGCATCTCCGCCCAGTCCTGGCTCTCGGTGCCGCCCGCGCCGGCGTTGATCTCGAGATAGGTGTCGTTGGCGTCGGCCTCGCCCGAGAGCAGCGCCTTGACCTTGTCGGCCTGGGCGCGCTCGGCGAGCTGCGCGAGCGCGCCGGTGCCCTCGTCCGCCATCTCGGCGTCGCCCTCGGCCTCGGCCATGTCGATCAGCTCGACCGTGTCCGCCAGCTCGCGCTCGATCGCGCGGGTCGCTCCGATCGCCTCGTCGAGGCGGCGACGCTCGCGCATCACGTCCTGCGCTTCCTTGGGATTGTTCCAGAGCGACTGATCCTCGACGCGCGCGTTGAGCTCGTCGAGCCGGCGCAGCGCGCGGTCCCAGTCGAGCGACTGGCGCAGCAGCGCCAGCGCCGCGTTGATGGTGTCGACATGAGCCTGCGCTTCGGCGCGCATAGGGTATCTCCAGCGGTCACGTCATCCAGCAGGCGCCGGAATCTCGCGCGGCACGGGGTTCGCATCACGGCCGGAGATCCCGGCCGACGCTGGGATGACGAAGAATGTTCAGCCCGACGACTTAGTAGATGCCACCCTGCCTCTGCAAGAAGTCGCTGTCGCTCGCGGGCGCGCCGCTCGTCCCGGCGCTGGGCGCCGCGCTGGGGGCCGCGGCGGGGGCGGCGCGACGCGCGCGGCGCGCCTCGCTCTGCGGCTTGAACGCCTCCCAGATGACCGCGGGCTTGGGATCGTCGCCGGTCGGGAAGGTGCCGTAGACCGGCCGCCCGGAGGCGCGATCGATCCGCACCATCCGGATGCCCGCGGGCGCGCGGAACGGCAGCACCGGCAGACCCTCATAGGCCTTCTGCGCCCACTCCTTGAACACCGGCACCGCGACCGTGCCGCCCTGCGCATACCCGCCCAAGCTGCGCGGCGTGTCGAAGCCGAGATACAGGCCGGCGATCATCTGCGGCGTGCCGCCGATGAACCACACGTCGGTGGGGCCGTTGTTGGTGCCGGTCTTGCCGAACATCGGGCGATTGAGGTCGCGCAGCGCGGTGGCGGTGCCGCGCTGGATCACGCCCTCGGTGATAAGCACCATCTGATAGGCGCTCATCGCGTCGAGCACCTGGTGGCCGCGGGTCGGCAGGCGCGGCATGGCGCGGCCGTTCCAGTCGGGCATGTTGCAGCCATCGCAGGCGTGCCAGTTCTCGGGCCAGATCACCTGGCCGCGGCGGTCCTGGACGAAGTCGATCAGCGTCGGGTCGTGCCAGCGGCCCCAGTTGGCGAGCACGCCATAGGCGTTGACCATCTTCTCGACCGTCGTCTCGCCGGCACCAAGGGCGTAGCTGAGATAGGGGGCGTAATCGCCGATCTGCATCGCCTTGATCAGCTTGACGACCTTGCCCATGCCGGTCTGCGCGGCGGTGCGCACCGTCATCAGGTTGCGCGACTGCTCGATGCCCCAGCGCATCGTGTGCGGCCCGGCCCCGCGCGAGTTGCCGAAGTTGCGGAAGCATTTGTTGCCCAACGCGGCGCCCTGATAGACGCAGAACGGACCGTCGACGATGATCGAGGCGGGCGTCATGCCGTTCTCCAGCGCGGCGGAATAGACGATCGGTTTGATCGTCGAGCCGGGCTGGCGCATCGCCTGGGTGGCGCGGTTGAACGATTGGACGCTCGAGTCGAAGCCGCCCTGCATCGCCAGGATCCGCCCCGTCATCGGCTCCTGCACGACGAAGCCGCCCGAGATCTTCGGCACCGATCGCAGCGCGAAGCTGCGCCCGGCCGGCGCCACCGCGATGATGTCGCCCGGTTCGATCGCGTTGAACGCCGGGCCGCCGACGTTGCGCACCGGCATCTGCGCCGCGTCGCGCGGCAGCTCGCCGGTGGTGCCGTCGGCGAAGCCGATCCGCCATGCCGCGCCGTCGCGCGCGATCGCGATCGCGGCGCGCCAGTCGCTATAGTCGAGCGAGATGTTGGTGTTGAGCAGCGCGCCGTACCATTTGTCGCCGTCCACCTCGACGTGACGCAGCGGCCCGGACCAGCCGCGCCCGCTGTCGAAGCGCAGCAGTCCGTTGCGCAGTGCCTCGGCGGCGAAAGCCTGGACGCGCTTGTCGAGCGAGGTGCGCACCCATAGGCCGCCGGCATAGACGCTGTGCGGCCCGTCCTGCGCGCTCTCGCCGAACTTGTCGATCAGCTCGCGCCGCACTTCCTCGACGAAATAGCCGCCGACGCGCTCGAACTTGGGCGTCCGCCGCGTGATCGCGCCGATCGGCTCGGCCGCGGCGACCCGCGCCTGCTCCTGCGTGACGAAGCCGTTGCGCACCATCTCGCGCAGCACGTAGTTGCGTCGCTCCATCGCGCGGTCGGTGGCGCGGAACGGATCGTAGTTGGAGGGCCCCTTCGGCAGGATGGCGAGATAGGCCATCTGCCCCAGCGTCAGCTCGCCCAGCTCCTTGTCGAAATAAGCGTGCGCCGCGGCCTCGACGCCGTAGGCGTTGCGGCCGAGGAAGATCTGGTTGAGATACAGTTCGATGATCTGCTGCTTGGTCAGCGTCTCCTCGATCTTGTACGCCAGCAGCGCCTCGCGGATCTTGCGCGTGGGAGAATATTCGTTGCCGATCAGCAGGTTCTTCGCGACCTGCTGGGTGATGGTGGAGCCACCCTTGGCGCGCTGGCCGCTGCCGAACTTGCGCGCGTAATCCACCACCGCGCCGGCCAGGCCGGGGAAGTCGACGCCGTGATGCTCGAAGAAGGTGCGATCCTCCGCGGCGAGGAACGCCTTCACGAGCAGCGGCGGATATTCGTTGTAGGCCAGCTCGACGCGACGCTCGCGCGCGTAGGAATAGACCGGCGCGCCGTCGGCGCCGCGCACGTTGGTCGGCAGCGGCGGCTCATACGCCTTGAGCTTCTCGACCGAGGGCAGGTCACGCGCGAACACCAGCCAGAACACGCCGAAGGCGACGACCAGCAGCGCGGCCAGATAGGTCGCCCAGCGCACCAGCCGGCGCTGCCACAGCCCGCGCCAGCCGCGCGCGGTCGCCTCGCCCGGCCCAGCGGAGGAGTCACGCACATCGAAGGGATCGGAAGCCATCGCGCACGGCGTTTAGCAGGTTCGCGGCGCGGGGGAAGCCGCGTACCGCGCGCGGCAACGCGCGGGGTCAGCGCACCGCCAGCCGGCGCGCGAAATACACCTCGACCGCCCGGCGCACCGTCTCCGCGATCCTCTCGCGGCCTGCCTTGCTGTCCAGGAAGGCGGCGTCGGCGGGTGTCGAGATATAGCCCGTCTCGAACAGCACCGAGGGCATGTCGGGTGCCTTGAGCACCATCAGCGAGGCGGTGCGATGGAAATTGGTCTTCACCGGCATCAGCGGCTTGGCCTCGCGCCCGAGCAGGCGGGCGAAGCCGGCCGAGGCGTTCATCGTCTCGCGCTGGGTGAGATCGATCAGGATCGATGTGACATCGGCGTCGCGGCCGAGTTGGACGCCCGCGATCACGTCCGACTTGTTCTCGCGCGCCGCGAGCAGCGCCGCCTCTTTGTCCGAGGCGATGTCGGAGAGCGTGTAGGCGGTCGCGCCGGTGGGGGCGCCGGCCCCGACGCTGTCGCAATGGACCGAGATGAACAGGTCGGCGCGCAGCCGGCGCGCGATCCCGAAGCGTTCGCGCAAGGGGATGTAGCGGTCGTCGTCGCGCGTCAGCGCGACGCGCGCGCGGCCGCCCTCGACCAGCGCGTCGCGGATCGCCTTCGCGATCCTGAGCGTCACGTCCTTCTCGCGCAGCGCGGCCTGCGGGTTGATCGCACCCGGGTCGTTGCCGCCGTGACCCGCGTCGATCACCACCAGCGGACGCCCCTCGGCGCCCGACACCCTGGGCAGGCGGAGACCGCGCGCGGGCGGCGGGACCGGCACCGAGACCTTGTAGCCGTCGCGGTGCGCGTCGCGCTCGGCGCGTGACTTCCATGGCAGGAAGTCGAGCGACGGTGCGTCCTGGTCGGCCTCGCGCGGCGACGCCGCAGCGATCGGCACCAGCGCCAGCAGCGCCGCCAACGCCAGCGCCGTGCCGCTACGCGCTGCCAGCCTTCCCGTGCGGTACGTTCGCGGTCTCATCCCCGCCCCCTATCGCGCCGACCCTCACGCGTTGGTTAACGGACCCGGCGGTGCAAGGAAATAGCAGCGTGAATCGTGCCAGTTGATGCGGCGGGTCGGCGATGCTACCGAGACCATGACCGGAATGTTGCGCGATCCACGCGCGACGCAGCTCCGGCGCCACTGCCCGCCCGGCGCGACGCCGGCCCCGGGTCATCAGGTTGACGCTCGCAATGCCGCACCCCGCCCGACCGCTGCCCCGCCCGGCCTCTGCCGGCGGCCGCGCGGTCGCGGGTTGCCCCGCCAGCACCTCGCGCGGGGCGGCGCGGCACGCGACAGCAGCACCCATCACCATCCGCGCGGCCGGCCCTCACGGGCGGCCGGCAGCGCCCTATCGTCGCGCCGCCGCCCTGATCGGGCGTTGCGGCGCGTGGAGACCATTCAATGACCATGCGTATGCTGATCGACGCACGCCACCGGGAGGAGACCCGGGTCGCCGTCGTCAAGGGTAACCGGATCGAAGAGTTCGATTTCGAGAGCGCCGAGCGCAAGCAGCTCAAGGGCAACATCTATCTCGCCAAGGTGACGCGCGTCGAGCCGTCGCTCCAGGCGGCGTTCGTCGATTACGGCGGCAACCGCCACGGCTTCCTCGCCTTCAGCGAGATCCACCCCGATTACTATCAGATCCCCAAGGAGGATCGCGACGCGCTGCTGCGCGAGGAGGCCGAGCACGCCGCCGAGGAGGCCGCGCTGCGCGCCGAGCAGGACGCGTTCGAAGACGCCGAGTTCGACGGCGACGAGGACGAGCTCGACGGCGACGATCACGCGGGCGACGACCAGGACGACGCCGCCGACGAGACGGCCGAGGACGACGCCGGCGCCGAGCCGCGTGCGTCGCGGCGCCGGCGTGGCCGCGCGAGCGTCAACGACGATCAGGTCGAGGCGTTGCGCCAGCGTCGCATGTCGCTGCGCCGCCGCTACAAGATCCAGGACGTGATCCATCGCCGCCAGGTGCTGCTGGTCCAGGTCGTCAAGGAGGAGCGCGGCAACAAGGGCGCCGCGCTCACCAGCTACCTCAGCCTCGCCGGCCGCTACTGCGTGCTGATGCCCAACACGTCGCACGGCGGTGGGATCAGCCGCAAGATCTCGAACGCGGGCGATCGCAAGCGACTGAAGTCGATCATGGCGGAGCTCGCGCTGCCGTCCTCGATGGGGTGCATCGTCCGCACCGCCGGGCTCCAGCGCAGCAAGACCGAGATCAAGCGCGACTTCGACTATCTCGCGCGGCTGTGGGACGAGATCCGCGAGAAGACGCTGTCGAGCAGCGCGCCCGCGCTGATCTACGGCGACAGCGACCTGATGAAGCGCGCGATCCGCGACATCTACAACAAGGACATCGACGAGGTGATCGTCGAGGGCAGCGACGGCTATCGCCAGGCCAAGGAGTTCATGCGGCTGCTGATGCCGAGCCATGCCAAGAAGGTGAAGCATTACAGCGACCCGGTGCCGCTGTTCCAGCGCGCCGGCGTGGAGGAGCAGCTCGCCGCCATGTACCACCCGGTGGTGCAGCTGAAGTCGGGCGGGTACCTCGTCATCAACCCGACCGAGGCGTTGGTCTCGATCGACATCAACTCGGGCCGCTCGACGCGCGAGCACAACATCGAGCAGACCGCCACCGCGACCAACCTCGAGGCGGCGCATGAGATCGCGCGCCAGCTGCGGCTGCGCGACATGGCCGGCCTGGTCGTCATCGACTTCATCGACATGGACAACGGCTCCAATGTCCGGAAGGTCGAGAAGGCGATGAAGGAGGCGCTCAAGAACGATCGCGCGCGCATCCAGGTCGGCCGGATCTCCAGCTTCGGGCTGATGGAGATGAGCCGCCAGCGGCTGCGCACCGGCGTGCTCGAGGCGTCCACCCGCCCCTGCCCGCATTGCGAGGGCACCGGTTTCGTCCGCACCGCCTCGTCGTCCGGCATCTCGGCGCTGCGGCTGATCGAGGACGAGGCGGCGCGCGGGCGCGGCTCGCTGCTGACGCTGCGCTGCAGCCAGGAAGCGGCCTTCTACGTGCTCAACCGCAAGCGCGCCGACATCGCCGAGATCGAGGACCGCTACGGCGTCCAGGTCGAGATCATCCCCGACGAGGAGCAGGAAGGCGCGCGCATGTCGGTCGAGGCCAATGGCCCGCCGCCCGCGCACCCGCCCAAGTTCGACCGTCCGATCGTGGAGGTCGAGGACGACCTGATCGAGGACGAGGTCGAGGAGGAGTTCGAGGACGAGGAGGTCGAGGAGACCGCCGACACGCCGCGCGAGCGCGCCGACGCGGGCGACGACGAGGGCGGCCGCGGCAATCGCCGCCGTCGCCGCCGCCGCGGTCGCCGCGGTCGCACGCGCCCCGAGGGCGAGAACGAGGGTGACGTCGAGGCCGGTGAGGCCGAGGGCGAGGACGAGGAGGAGCTCGTCGACGCCGCTGACCCGGTCGAGGACGAGGAGGCCGTGGAGGCCGATGCCGAGGCGCCGGCCGAGACGGGCGAGCGCGAGGGCGGTCGCCGCCGTCGCCGCGGCCGTCGCAACCGTCGCCGCGACGGTGACCGGGGCGAGGAAGCCGCCGCGACGGCCGAGGCGTTGGCCGACCAGGCGGCGGAGCCTGAGGCCGAGGCGGAACCCGAGGCGATCGCCGCACCTGAGCCCGAGCCGGCGCCGGTTCCCAAGACCCGCCGTCGCCCGCGCGCGCGCGCCGCGACCGCGGCGGTGACCGAGCCCGAGGTCCAGACCGAGGAGCCCGAGGCCGAGACGCCTGCCCCGGCGCCCGCGGCGGAGG
The DNA here is from genome assembly GCF_014194975.1 of Sphingomonas sp. BK580. Taxonomy (GTDB): domain Bacteria; phylum Pseudomonadota; class Alphaproteobacteria; order Sphingomonadales; family Sphingomonadaceae; genus Sphingomonas. Next base: position 210,126 of record NZ_JACIAY010000001.1, read on the forward strand.
AGGCGCCCGCCAAGCCCAAGCGCACGCGCCGCAAGAAGGCGGTCGAGCCGATCGCCGAGGCGGCCGACGCCGGCCCGGTCAACGACGGTCTGCCCGCCCCCGAGCGGGGCGAGCCCGAGGCGGTCGAGGCCGAGGCGCCGGCCAAGCCGAAGCGCACGCGCCGCAAGAAGGCCGATGCCGCGCCCGTCGCGGAGGCGCCGGTCGCCGCCGAGCCGGAGGCGGTTGCGACGGCGGAGCCCGACGCCGAGGCGGAAGCCGCGCCCGCCGAGGGCGAGGCGACGCCGCGCCGCGGCTGGTGGCAGCGCACCTTCGGCGCGTGACGTCGTGCGCCGGGCTTCAGCCGCGGTTCAGTGGAACCGCGGCAGGACGCCCGGCGCATGCCCTCACCGATGTCACCCGCCGCGCCGACGCTCCCGGACGATCGTGAGGAGAGCGGCGCCGTGATTTCTCCCAGCGCCATCCGCCGTGTTCCTGTGAACGCACGAACCCAGGGCAACGAGCGACCCCGCTCCCTGCCCCGCGCTCACGTCCGCGCACAATGGGGTAAGGCCAACGCGCTCCTATTCACCGTCATCCCGGCCTTGAGCCGGGATCCATCCCTCCGCGCAGGACAACCGAGCGAAGCGTGTGCGGCGCCATGGATGCCGGGTCAGGCCCGGCATGACGAAGGAGGCGGGCGCCGCTCCAGCTCCACCCACCCGCGCCTGTCGCCGTCTCCCCGCTGGCACCGCCTCGTCGCCGCCGCGGCGACCGCGGTCCTCCTCCTCGCGCAGCCGGTGCAGGCCCAGTCGATCCTGCGCGATGCCGAGACCGAGGCGCTGCTGCGCGACATGTCGGCGCCGCTCGTCACCGCCGCCGGGCTGCGCCCGCGCGACGTGCAGATCGCGCTGATCAACGACGACTCGATCAACGCCTTCGTCGTCGGTGGGCAGACGGTCTACGTTCACTCGGGACTGATCCAGGCCGCCGACACCGCCAACCAGGTACAGGGCGTCATCGCGCACGAGCTCGGCCACATCGCCGACGGGCATGTCGTCAACGCCGGCGAGGGTCAGCGCCCCGCGATGGGCATCTACCTGCTCTCGATGGTGCTCGGCCTCGCCGCGATGGCGGCGGGCGGCGGCGAGGCGGGCGCCGGCATCCTCTCCGCCGGGCAGCAGGCGGCGATGGGCAAGTATCTCGCCTTCAGCCGCGTGCAGGAGGCCACCGCCGACGCCTCGGCGGTGCGCTATCTCAACACCGCCGGGATCACCGGGCGCGGCATGCTGGAGTTCTTCAAGAAGCTCCAGCAGCAGGAATTCCGCTACGGCACCAAGAACATCGATCCGTTCATGCAGTCGCACCCGCTCTCGGGCACGCGGATCCAGACGATGACCGCCGACCTGCAGGGCTCGCCGGCCTGGCGAAAGCCGCTCGACCCGGCGATGGAGGAGCGCTTCAAGCGCATCCGCGCCAAGCTCGACGGCTATCTGCTGCCCCCGGCGCAGGCGCTCCAGAAATATCCCGACAGCGACCAGACCGCCTACGCGCATTACGCCCGCGCCTATGCCTATCACCGCGCCGGCTATCCCGACAAAGCCGATGCCGAGGCCGAGGCGCTCGTCGCCAAGGAACCCAACGACCCGTATTTCCAGGAGATCATGGGGCAGATCCTGCTCGAGGCGGGCAAGCCAAAGCAGGCGATCGAGCCGCTGCGCCGCGCCACCGAGGGCTCGCGCTCGGACCCGCTGGTCGCGACCACCTACGGCCACGCGCTGATCGCGACCGAGGACCCGAAGAACTACGACGAGGCCAAGCGCATCCTGAAGACGGCGGTGGGCCGCGACGACGAGAACCCGTTCGCCTGGTTCCAGCTCGGCACCGTCTACGAGCTCACCGGCGACGAGCCGCGCGCCGCACTCGCCAGCGCCGAGCGCGCCAGCATGATGGGCGACGACCGCACCGCCGCCGACCGCGCGCGCTACGCCATGGCCGGGCTGCCCAAGAACACGCCCGACTGGATCCGCGCGCAGGATATCGCCATGACGTCGCAGAACGGCCTCGACAAGAACAGGAAGAAGCGACGGTGAACAGGCTGTGGCTGCTCGGCATGGTGCTGCTGGGCGCACTCTTCGGCGCGGGCGGTATGTGGCTCGCGAACCGCGTCGCCCCTGCCCCGCTCGCTGACGGCGACCGACTTCGCATCGAGCGCGTGGTGCGCGACTATGTCCTCGCCAACCCCGAGATCATCCCCCAGGCGATCGAGCGCTTGCAGGCCAAGGACGCGTCGCGCGCGATCGCGGCGTCGCGCGCCGCGATCGAGGAGCCCTATGCCGGCGCCTGGATCGGCAATCCCAGAGGCGACGTCACGCTGGTCGAATATTACGACTACAATTGCGGCTTCTGCCGCGCCAGCCTGGCGACGATCGAGCAGCTCGTCGCCGAGGACAAGAACCTGCGGGTGGTGTTCAAGGAGCTGCCCGTGCTCGCCGACAGCAGCCGGCTGGCGGCGCGCGCGGCGCTGGCGGCGGCGGTGCAGGGCCGCTTCAAGCCGTTCCACGACGCGCTCTACGCCGCCGGGCCGGTGAGCGAGGCGACCATCGCCACCGCGGCGAAGGCGACGGGGGTCGATCTCGCCAAGCTCCCCGCCGACGCCGACGCGACGATCCGCGCCAACCTGGAGCTGGCGCAGAAGCTCGGCATCACAGGCACGCCGAGCTGGGTGGTCGGCGACCAGCTGCTCTCGGGCGCGCTGCCGATCGAGCGGCTGAAGGAAGCGATCGCGAAGGCACGGGTGTCCTAGGCCTCCTCCTATCGGAGCGCCGTCTTGACCGGTCGGGTCATCGTCATCGTACCTGCCGCCCGCACGCGCCCACCGTGGTGCCCGCGAAGGCCGGGATGGCGGCCGTGGGAGACGGCTGGCAGATCCACGAGTGCGGCTGACCAGCCGTACGCCTCCTCTTCCGCGCGCGCGCACATCCCGAAACGCCGCGTTTCCGCGCTTGCCGCCCCCTCCCCCGCCTCCTAACTGACGGGCGAAGCAGGGAGACGACATGCCGGAACCGATCCTGACCGTCGCCGGCGTGTCCAAGACCTACAAGAACGGTCCTGCCGCGCTCAAGACCGTCGACCTCGAGGTCAACCGCGGCGAGATCGTCGCGCTGCTCGGCCCCAACGGCGCCGGCAAGACCACGCTGATCAGCATCATCTGCGGCATCGTCACGCCCTCCTCCGGCAGCGTCACGGTCGCCGGGCACGACGTGATGCGCGACTATAAGGCTGCGCGCCGCGCGATCGGGCTGGTGCCGCAGGAGCTCGCCACCGACCAGTTCGAGAGCGTGCTCGCCACCGTCACCTTCTCGCGCCGCCTGTTCGGCCGCTCGGGCCACTCCGACTATATCGAGCAGGTGCTCCGCGATCTCTCGCTGTGGGAGAAGCGCGACGCCAAGATCAAGGACCTGTCGGGCGGGATGAAGCGCCGGGTCTTGATTGCCAAGGCGCTGGCGCACGAGCCCGAGATCCTGTTCCTCGACGAGCCGACCGCCGGCGTCGACGTCGCGCTGCGGCGCGACATGTGGAAGCTGGTGCATCGCCTGCGCGAGCAGGGCGCGACGATCATCCTCACCACCCATTACATCGAGGAGGCCGAGGAGATGGCCGATCGCGTCGGGGTGATCTCGCGCGGCGAGCTGCTGCTGGTCGAGGAGAAGGACGCGCTCATGGCCAAGCTCGGCAAGCGCCAGATGGACCTCACCCTGGTCGAACCGCTCGCCGCGGTGCCTGCGGCGCTGGCGCGCTGGTCGCCGACGCTGGAGCACGACGGGCGCACGCTGCGCTACGTCTTCGACGCCAAGGCGGAGAGCACCGGCATCCCCGAGCTGCTCGCCGCGGTGGCAGAGCAGCATATCGCCTTCAAGGACCTGGAGACGCGCAAGTCGAGCCTCGAGGACATCTTCGTCGACCTGGTGGGGCAGCGCGCATGAACCTGCATGGCATCTGGGCGATCTACCGCTTCGAGATGGCGCGCTTCGGGCGCACGATCTGGACCAGCCTCGCCACGCCGGTGATCACCACCACTCTGTACTTCATCGTCTTCGGCTCGGCGATCGGGTCGCAGATGAAGAACATCGGCGACGTGCCCTACGGCGCCTTCATCGTGCCCGGGCTGATGCTGCTCACGATCTTCTCGGAGAGCGTCTTCAACGCCAGCCTTGGCATCTACATGCCCAAGTTCACCGGCACGATCTACGAGCTGCTCTCCGCCCCGCTGTCGGCGGTGGAGACGGTGATCGGCTATGTCGGCGCCGCCGCGACCAAGTCGCTGGTCATCGGCCTCGTCATCTTCGCCACCGCGCATCTGTTCGTCGACCTGCATGTGGCGCATCCGCTGCTCATGCTCCTGTACCTGGTGCTGGTGGCGGCGAGCTTCTCGCTCTTCGGCTTCTGCCTCGGCATCTGGGCCAACGGCTTCGAGCAGCTCCAGATCATCCCGCTGCTGGTGATCACGCCGCTGACCTTCCTCGGCGGCGCCTTCTACTCATTGACGGTACTGCCCGAGCCATGGCGCACGGTCACGCTGTTCAATCCTATCGCCTATCTGATCAACGGCTTCCGCTGGACCTTCTTCGGTATCAGCGACGTCGACGTGCTCGCCTGCGTGGCGGTGACCGCGGGTTTCGGTGCGCTCTGCCTCGCGGCGGTAGTGACGATCTTCCACACCGGCTGGCGGCTGAAGAGCTGAGCGGGAGCGGGCCCGCGGTGCGCCTGCGGGCGCCGGAGCCCAGTGCCACGATCGCGACCCTCGCATCGCTGGCCCCCTGCGTTCGCAGGAACATCGGGCTCCTCACCGCACCCGACCCGACAGCAGTGGCCGCACCACCAGCGCGTTGAGATCGATCGCGACGTGAAGCAGCATCGCCGCCGCGAGCGAGCCGCTCAGCAGATACGCGAGCGTCAGCACTGCCCCGACCAGCGCGGTCGCGGCCATGCCGATCCATCCTTGGTAGCGATGCGCCGCCCCGAACAGGGCGCACGAGAGCGCGAAGGCGGCGACGCCCGGCACGCCGCAGCTCACCAGCAGCAAGGGTAGCAACAGCCGGAAGAACAACTCTTCGGTCACCCCAGCAGTCACCGAGAGCAGCGTGCCCCAGCCCAGCTCCCCGCGCGTCGTCGGCAGCACCGACTCGACGTCGCCCAGCGTCACCGATCGTCCGCGCCAGCGCTCGACCAGACCGGCGATCACCCCGCCCACGGCCAGCCCGCCGAGCGTCGACCAGGCCAGCAGGTCGAGCGGCATCGTCCCGCCCGCCAGATCGATCGCGGCCGCGCGAGCGGGAGCGAACTCGGCTGGCAGCTGCGCCAGCGCATGGAGCCGCCCCAGCGCGACGAGCGCCACCAGCGTCACCACCGCGAAGTGGAGCGTCGGGCGCAGTGCCCGCAGCAGGAAGCGGCGCCGCCGCGCGTCGCCGCCGGGACGGTAGAGCCAGCGATAGTGGCGTGTGCCACCGCGCAGGAACAGCGCGAGGCTCGCCAGCCCCACCGCCAGCCAGAGCGGCGCGGCGAGCATCGCGTCAGCGCTCGAGGCGGTGCTCGCCTCTGACCCAGCGCACCGTGCCCGACGAGGCGCGCATCACCACGCTCTCGGTCGTCATCTTGTCGCGCCGCCGCTTCACGCCCTCCAGCAGCGATCCGTCAGTCACCCCCGTCGCGGCGAAGATACAGTCGCCCTTGGCGAGTTCCTTGAGATCATATTGGCGGTCGAGATCCTCGATCCCCCATTTGCGCGCGCGCGCGCGTTCGTCGTCGTTGCGGAACAGCAGTCGACCCTTGAACTGGCCGCCGACGCACCGCAGCGCGGCGCAGGCGAGCACGCCCTCGGGTGCGCCGCCCGAGCCCATGTACACGTCGATCGTCGTGTCCGGATCGCTGGTCGCGATCACCCCGGCGACATCGCCGTCACCGATCAGCACGACGCCGCAGCCGAGCGCGCGCAACTCGGCGATCAGCGCCTCGTGCCGCGGCCGGTCGAGCACGCAGGCGACGATGTCCTGCGGTCGCACGCCCTTCGCCGCGGCGATCGCCTCGACGTTCTGGGTCGGCGTGCGATCCAGGTCGATTACCCCCGCCGGGAGGCCGGGACCGACGGCCAGCTTGTCCATGTACACGTCGGGCGCGTTGAGCAGACCGCCTGCCTCGGCGATGGCGAGCACCGCGAGGCTGTTCGGCCCCGACTTGGCGCAGATCGTCGTGCCCTCGAGCGGGTCGAGCGCGATGTCGATCGCCGGGCCGTTGCCGGTGCCGACCTTCTCCCCGATGTAGAGCATCGGCGCCTCGTCGCGCTCGCCCTCGCCGATCACGACGGTACCGTCCATGTCGAGCTCGTTGAGCGCGGCGCGCATCGCCTCCACCGCCGCGGCATCCGCCGCCTTTTCGTCGCCGCGGCCGGTCAGCTGCGAGGCCGCGATCGCCGCCGCCTCGGTGACCCGCACCATCTCGAGCACGAGGACACGGTCGAGTACCTTGCTGGCCTGGGGCATGAGTCACCTTCGCTGCGACGTGATGCCACTTTCGATACGGCGCCTGCATGACGCTGTCGAGGCAGAATGTTTTACATGTTCAACAGCGATGCGCGATGCGAGATGTGCGGGTACGAGGTCCGCCTACAGCGTGATCGCGGCCTTCATCCCCACGACGCCGACGTCGTCGGCCCCGCGTACGCCGCCGGGCTGATGGACCCATTGCAGATTGGGTCGCAGCTCGAGCCAGTCGGCGGGGTGAAGACTATAATAGACCTCGGCGGCATATTCGGCGTCGCGCACCGGCGTTCCGGGAACCAACGAGTCCGCGCGCGCGGCACGGCCATTCACGTTGGTGCGTGCCAGCGCCAGCCCGAGCACGTCGCCCGGCAACGCCGGCACCAGCCCCTTGTAGAAGAGGCCGAGCGCGATCTGGTTGTCGGTGACCGTCGTCTTCCGGTCCGCCTGTGTCACGTTGAGGAACATGCTGAGGCCGGTCAGTGCCTTGCCCTCCTTCGACGTGCCGGTGAGCTGCTGCTGCAGCGACAGGTACACGCCGTACCGGCTCGATCGGCGCAGCGGATCGGTGCCGGTGAGAACGATCGGGCGCCGGCCCCGGTCGAGTAACACGTCGTCGGCATCGGCGGTCGCGAGCCAGCCGCCGACCTTGTACGAGCCGACCTTGCCGTCGTCACCGCCGCGGGTGAAGCCGGCCTCCAGTGGGATCAGCACGCCGGTCGCGCCCTGGAAGTGGCCGATGAAAAAGGCCCTCTCCAGGTTGCGCGGGTTGATCTCGTAGACGGCGCCCTGGACGTAGTGGCGGTCGTCCACGGCGACGCGGACTCGCGCCCCCCATTGGCTCACCGGCCAATTGTACCAATAGTCGCCGGCGAGATTGCCGGGCTGCGCACCGCAGAAGCTCAGATTCATGAAGTGACACGAGAACGCGGCGAAGTCCTCGCCGGGGTTGGTGCGCCCGAGCTTCACTTCGGTGCGCTCGCCGAGCTTCTGCTCCCACCACAATTGCGTCACACGCACAGTCTGGCCGCGGCCGTAGACTTCCTGCACCTGCTGCAACGTGCCGAGCCCCGCGTCGGTGGTGAGGTCGTAGCCGCGTCGCCAGGTCACGGTCGCCTGCACGGCGCCGCCGCTCAGCCCGGCCAGTTTCTCGAGATCGAGCAGCGCGCCGACGTCGAATTGCCCCGTCTCGCGGAACAGCTGCCGCTCACCGCCCGCGACATTGTAGCCGCTCTCCGAGGCGTAGCGCGCGGTGAGGCCGATCCCGCGACGACCGAGCCGGGTACGGATCTCCTGCCAGTCGCCGATCAGGCCTGGCGGCGGCGCACTCTGCGTGTCGCCGACCAGCGAGGACGGCGAGGTATCACGCGGGCGCCGGCCGAGCGGCGCGCGCGGGCGCCGCTGCGTGTCGCCCGACTGGGTAGCGGTTGCCGGGTCGGGCGTGGCGGCGTCGGCTGCGGGCGGCGCGGTGGGCGTCGGGTCGGCCGGCGGCGAGGCCCCCACGTCCACCTGCTGCGCGCACGCCCTCCCCGCCGCGAACAGTGCCGCCGCGGCGAGCGCGACGCTGGTCATCTTCCTCATCTCGCCCCCGGCGAATGGCCCATCGTTACGCCGCGACAACGAGCGCCGGCGCGATTGGTTCGCGCGACTGTCATGGATCAGCCTGTCACTGCCATGGCCGAGGTGGCTCCGTCGGAACGCCCCGGCAACGAGGCCTTGGCAGAGCTCCCGCGCACGCGGGAGCTCTCGGCGCTGCCGGCGCTTCTCCCGCGCGACGCTGAGTCAGCGCATGCGCGGGAACACTCCTCGGCGGAGTGGCTCGCTCACGGCCGCCCGCTCACCTCACGCGGCGCCGTGGCAGTGCTTGTACTTGCGCCCCGAGCCGCACGGGCACGGCGCGTTGCGGCTTACCTGCCCTTCCCAGCTCGCCGGGTCGGCGCCCAGGTCGGCGGCGGTCGGCTGCGGGATCTGCAGCGGCGGCAGCTGAGTCGTCACCAGCCCGAGCGAGCCCGCGTCGATGTCGTTCGAATTGTCCTCCCCGGTGAACGGGTCGAAGTGCGTGGTGATGAAGTCCGGCAGCTCGGGCAGCGGCGGCGGCTCCTGCATGCGGAACTGCGCGTGCGCGATCGTCTTGGTGACGTCCTCGCGGATCGCGTCGAGCATGCGCTGGAAGAGGTTGAACGCCTCCTGCTTATACTCGTTGATCGGCGTCTTCTGCGCGTAGGCACGCAGGTGAACCACCTGCCGCAGCGCGTCGAGCGTCGACAGATGCTCCTTCCAGTGATGGTCGAGGTTCTGCAGCAGGATCGACTTCTCGACCTGGGTCCAGGTCTCGGGCTCGAGGTCGGCCGACTTGCTCGCCACCGCGGCATCCGCCTCGGCCTGGACGCGCTCGGTGACGATCTCGGGGTCGATCGCGTCCTCCTTGAGCCACTCGTCGATCGGCGGCTCGAGGTTGAGGATATCGGCGAGCCGCGCCTTCATCCCCTCGATGTCCCACTGCTCGGGATAGGAGTTGGGTGGGCAGGCCTCGCCGACGATCGCGTTGACCGTCTCGGCGCGCATGTCGCTCACCACCTCGCCGACGGTCTCGGCGTCCATGATGTCGGCGCGCTGCTCGTAGATCACCTTGCGCTGGTCGTTCATCACGTCGTCATATTCGACGACCTGCTTGCGAATGTCGTAGTTGCGCGCCTCGACCTTCTTCTGCGCGGTCTCGATCGCCTTGGTCAGCCACTTGCTGCCGATCGCCTCGCCGTCGGCGATGTTGCTGCGCATCATCTTGGCGAACAGCGTGTCCGGCCCGAAGATGCGGAGCAGGTCGTCGTCCAGCGAGAGGTAGAAGCGGCTCAGGCCGGGATCGCCCTGGCGCCCCGAGCGGCCGCGCAGCTGGTTGTCGATGCGACGGCTCTCGTGCCGCTCGGTGGCGAGCACGAACAGCCCGCCCGCCTCGAGTACCTTCTGCTTCTCCACCGCGATCTCGGCGCGGATCTGCTCGATCGCCGCCTCGCGCTCGGGCCCCTCGGGCATGCCCGCCAGCTCGTCCTCGACGCGCATCTCGAGGTTGCCGCCCAGCTGGATGTCGGTACCGCGACCCGCCATGTTGGTGGCGATCGTCACGGCGCCGAGCCGCCCCGCCTGCGCCACGATATGCGCCTCGCGCTCGTGGTAGCGCGCGTTGAGGACCGAGTGGTCGACCCCTTCCTGGCGCAGGAACTCGCTCAGCAGCTCGGACTTCTCGATCGAGACGGTGCCGACCAGCACCGGCTGGCCGATCTCCGAATGCTCGCGGATCTTCTTGGCGATCGCCCGGAACTTGTCCTGCGTGTCCTTGTAAAACTCGTCTTCCTCGTCGACGCGGTGCACCGGCTTGTTGGTCGGGATGGTGACGACGTTCATCTTGTAGATGTCGTAGAACTCGGCCGCCTCGGTCGCGGCGGTGCCGGTCATGCCCGCCAGCTTGGGGTACATGCGGAAATAGTTCTGGAAGGTGATCGAGGCCATGGTCTGGTTCTCGGGCTCGATCTGCACGCCCTCCTTGGCCTCGACCGCCTGGTGCAGGCCGTCCGACCAGCGGCGGCCGTCCATCATGCGCCCGGTGAACTCGTCGATGATGACGACCTTGCCGTCCTTGACGATGTAGTCGGTGTCGCGCTTGAACATGACGTTCGCGCGCAGCGCCTGGTTGAGGTGGTGCACCACCTGCGTGTTCTCGAAGTCGTACAGGTTGGCGCCCTGGAGCAGCCCGGCGGCCTCGAGCATGCGCTCGGCGCGCTCGGTGCCGTCCTCGGTGAGTACGATCGTCTTCTGCTTCTCGTCCTTCTCGTAGTCGTCGGGCGAGAGCTGCTTCACGATCGCGTCGACGCTGATGTACAGCTCGGACTTGTCGTCGGTCGGTCCCGAGATGATCAGCGGCGTGCGCGCCTCGTCGATCAGCACCGAGTCGACCTCGTCGACGATCGCCATCGCGAACGGCCGCTGCACCATCTGCTGGCGCTCGTACTTCATGTTGTCGCGGAGGTAGTCGAAGCCGAACTCGTTGTTCGTGCCGTAGGTGATGTCCGCGGCATAGGCGGCGCGGCGCTCCTCGTCGGTGAGGTTGGGCACGATCACGCCCGTGGTCAGCCCGAGGAAGCGGTAGACGCGGCCCATCCAGTCGGCGTCGCGGCTGGCGAGATAGTCGTTGACGGTGATGACGTGGACGCCGTCGCCCGGCAGCGCGTTGAGATAGGTGGCGAGCGTCGCCACCAGCGTCTTGCCCTCGCCGGTACGCATCTCCGCGATCTCGCCGCGGTGGAGCACGATGCCGCCGATCATCTGCACGTCATAGTGGCGCTGGCCGAGCACGCGCTTGGCCGCCTCGCGCACCGTGGCGAACGCCTCGGGCAGCAGCTGGTCGAGCGTCTCGCCGTTGGCGAGCCGCTCGCGGAAGCGGACGGTCTGCTGCGCCAGCGTGTCGTCGTCCATCGCCTGCAGCGTCGGCTCGAACGACGCGATCTTGGCGAGGATGGGGTTGAGCGACTTGACGTAGCGGTCGTTGGACGAACCGAAGAGGGTCTTGGCAATGCCGCCGAACATGGGCTTGATCCTGTATGGGAGCGCGCCGCGGCGCCGTTCCCGGGCGCGCACGCTGATCTGATAGGGGGAGAGCGGGAGCGGCGCGGCGCTAGACGCGCCGGCGGCCCGCGAAGATCGGCTCGCGCGGCGCGACCGCGAGCGCGGCGATGCGCGGCGCGGCCGCGGTCGCGATCAGCGCGGCGGGCGCCTGCCCCGGGCGCACCGCGGCGCGGCGCGTGGCGGAGACGAACGCGGCAGCGCGCGCCTGCTGCGCCACAGCCTGTGCCGGCTGCGCCTGACGCGCGCTCACTCCCACGCCAGTCAGCGCGGACAGCAGGGCCGAGAGGAGCAGCAACAGGTTCACGCAGCGGGACATAAGACGAGACGCCCCGCCCGTCCACCGGCGCTTGGTCGAGTAAACCATCAATTTGCCCAGGATCGCTCCCCGGATCGGAGGGCATGGTGAGCCGTTGGCACCGACAGCTCCCACCTCTGCCCTTTGCCTGGCCTCACGCCATGCCTAAGAGGGCGCCATGTCGACGTCCACCTCCCCGCTCGCCACTCCCTTCCCCGACATGGCGAGCGTCGCCGGCGTGACGCTCCGCGTCGCGCGCGCGCACTACAAGACGTGGGACCGTACCGACCTCACGCTCGCGGAGTTCGCCCCGGGCACCACCGTCGCCGGCGTGCTCACCCGCTCCAAATGCCCCTCGCCCGAGGTGGAATGGTGCCGCGCCGCGCTGGTGCTCGGCCAAGCCCGGGCGCTGGTGGTGAACGCGGGCAACTCGAACGCCTTCACCGGGCACCGCGGGCGCGCCGCGGTCGAGGCGATCGCGGCGCAGGCGGCGGCACAGCTCGGCTGTCAGCCGTCCGACGTGTTCGTCGCCTCCACCGGGGTCATCGGCGTGCCGCTGCCGATCGACAAGGCGCAGGCCGGCGTCGCCGCCGCCTTCGCCGCGCCCGAGGCGAGCTGGCGCGACGCCGCCGAGACGATCGGTACCACCGACACCTATCCCAAGGGCGCGAGCGCGACCGCGGTGGTCGACGGGCGCACCGTAACGATCGCGGCGATCATCAAGGGATCGGGCATGATCGCGCCCGACATGGCGACGATGCTCGGCTTCGTCTTCACCGACGCCGCCGTGGAGGCACCGTTCCTCCAGGCCGCGCTCGCCGCGGCGAACGCGCGCACCTTCTCGTGCATCACCGTCGACGGCGACACGTCGACCAGCGACACGGTGCTCGCCTTCGCCACCGGCGCGGCGGGTAACACGCCGCTGGCCGACGACGACAGTCCCGGTGCCGACGCCTTCCGCGCCGCGCTGGCCGACGTCTGCCGCCAGCTCGCGCTGCTGGTGGTGCGCGACGGTGAGGGCGCGACCAAGCTGATCGAGGTGACGGTCGAGGGGGCCGATAGCGACGCCTCCGCGCACCGCGTCGCGCTGTCGATCGCCAACTCGCCGCTGGTGAAGACCGCGGTCGCGGGCGAGGACGCCAACTGGGGCCGGGTGGTGATGGCGGTGGGCAAGGCAGGCGAGCCGGCCGAGCGCGACAAGCTGTCGATCCGCTTCGGCGCCACCCAGGTGGCGCACGACGGGCTCGCGGTGGAGGGCTATGACGAGGCCCCGGTCGCGGCGCATCTCAAGGGGCAGGAGGTCGAGATCGGGGTCGATCTCGGGCTCGGCGAGGGTCGCGCCACGGTGTGGACCTGCGACCTGACGCACGGCTATATCTCGATCAACGCGGATTATCGCAGCTGAGGCGGCGGGCGCGTTCCGAGACGGCACCGTCGCGATGGTCAGGGTCGGTGTGGAGATCATTTCCTGAAGGGGAAGGTCGCACGATTGGGAGCGCTCCCTCCACCCTTGTCAGCCGACCTAATGCCGGCCTCCATCGTGCCGCGAACCCTTGAGCCGTCGCTATCGCGGAGCCATCGGTCGCGGCTCGGGGCCGGGATGACGGGAGTGCCGCAGTGATCCCGTGCGCGGGGAGTGACGCGCAGGGCGCGACAACGGGCGGTCGCGGGTGGTCGGCTCGGCGACACCCTTCCGTCAGGCCCGCCGGCTGACACCTCCCTCACGAGGGGAGGACCTGCGGACGCCGGCGATTCAGTCCGCGCCGAGCGTCACCTCCCCGGCGATCCCCGCCGGCGCCGCGCCCTCGACCAGCAGCAGCACGACCCGCTCGCCGCTCCCCGCCGGCACCCGCGCCTCGATCGGGGCCGGCGCCGCGTCGCGCTTGCTCGCGATCGGGCGACCGTCGACGAACAGGTCGGCGCGGCCCGCGACCGACTCGAAGCGGATGAACCCGCCCTCGGCGCCGACGCGTCGCCACGGCCGCACCACCGCGCGCCACGCGTGCCAGTCCGCGCCCGCCTCGCCGGGCACGAGCGCGCCGGGGCGGACGAACGCCCAGCTGTTGTTGTCGCCGTCCGGCGGTGCGGCGTCCGCGGCGGGGCGCTCGCGCAGCGCGGGCGAGCGGCGCCACTCGGCCAAAGGCTGGGCGCGACGCTGCTCCGGCCAGTTGGCGGGCGGCGCGACCGCGCGCCGGTCGACCGTGGCGCGCGCGCTTCGAAGCCCCGGCGCGGTCGCGGTCAGCGTCACCGCCCCACCCCCCGCGGCCGCGCGCACGATCACCTGCGCCAGGCCGTTGAACAGGCTGCGCGAGTCACCCTGCTCGGGTTCGTGGCTGTTGGGATCGCCGTTGCCCAGGCCGATGATCTCGGCACCGCTCACGCCGAAGCGCACCGGCAGGTTGGCGGTGGGCACGTGGCGACCGCGTGAGTCGATCGCGTCAACCGTCACCGGGAGCGAGTCCTCGCCGTCGCCGAACATCACGCGCCGTGCCGGAGTGAGCCGCAGCGCCACCGGCGCGCCCGCGGTCTCGTGCGCCGCCCTCGCCACCTCGCGTCCGCCACGCCGCGCCACCGCCTCGATCCGGCCGGACGCGTAGGGCACCTGCCACTCGTTGCCCATGATCCGGTCGACCCGCTGCGTGCCGAGCGCGCGGCCGTTGAGCGACAGCGTCACCTCCTCGGCGTTGCTCATCACCAGCACGCGGACGGCCTGCCCCTCGCGCCCCGGCCAGGTCCAGTGCGGCGCGATCGAGACGACCGCGGCGTCGTCGACCCAGTGCGCGCGGTGCACGTCATGGGCGGTCTTGGGGAAGCCGCACAGGTCCATGATGCCGAAGAAGCTGGAGATCGTCGGCCAGGCATACGGCGTCGGCTCGCCGTGATAGTCGAAGCCGGTCCAGGTGAAGCCGCCCGCGACGAAGCGCCGCTCCGCGATCGCGCGCCAGGTCGCGCGGTGCGTCCCGCCCCAGCTCGCCGCCTCGTCGTCGTAGGAGGAGATGACGTGGCGCGCAGGGTCACTGGCATAGGCGCCGCGCGTCTCGAACGCGCTGGTGTCCTCCGAGCTGGTCATCGCGCGCGTCGGGAACAGCCGGTGGAACCGGTCGTAGTCGCCTTGGTAATAGTTGAACCCGGTGACGTCGACGACGCTCGACACGCTGTCGGGCTCGAAGAAGGCGCCGTTCATCGCCGCGGTCACCGGGCGGCTGTCGTCGAGCGCGCGGACCTCGTGCGCCATCCGCCGCACCATCTCGACACCGGCGGGGGTGCCCTGCATCGGCTCCTCGTTGAACACCGACCAGAGGATCACCGAGGGATGGTTGCGGTCGCGCCGCACCAGCCAGCGCAGCTGCGCCATATAGTCTGGCGCGGGGTTAAACTGGCGGTTCTCGTCCATGACGAGGAAGCCGAGCTCGTCGCAGAGGTCGAGGAACTCCGCGGCGGGGGCATTGTGCGAGCAGCGGATCGCGTTGCAGCCGATCGCCTTCAGCCGCTCGAGCCGCCAGCGGTGAAGCGAGTCGGGCAACGCGACGCCGACCCCGGCGTGGTCCTGGTGCAGGCAGACGCCCTTCAGCTTCACCGGGCGATCGTTGAGGAAGAAGCCCTGTTCGGCGTCGAAGCGCGCGGTGCGGAAGCCGACCCGGGTGCGGCGCTCGTCGGCGATGCCGTCACCGGTGACGCGCGTGACGACGGTGTAGAGCGTCGGCCGCTCGACCGACCATGACAGCGGGGTACCGATCGACAGCGTCAGCCGCGCTACCGCCTCGTCCAGCGCGGTGACGGTCGCCCCGGTCTCGCCGCGCGCGACCTCGCGCCCATCGGGATCGAGCAGCCGCACCTCGACCCGCACCGCGCGATCGTCGCGCGCGACGCTGGTGAGCGTCACCGCCACCGGCACCTGCCACGCACCATCCGCACCGCGGCGCGGATCGCAGTGGACCCCGTCGCTCGCGATCGAGACGGGCGGCCGGCGCACCAGCCAAGCGTGGCGGTAGAGGCCGGCGCCCTCGTACCACCAGCCCTCCATCGCCTCCGCGTCGACCCGGACCGCGACGGTGTTGAGCTCGTCGCCGAAGCGCGCGAACGGGGTCAGGTCGACGTAGACGCTCGTGTAGCCCGACCAGTGGTGCGCCACGACGCTGCCGTTGACCCAGACCGTGGCGTTGGTGGCGATGCCGTCGAGGTGAAGCTCGATCCGCTGCCCGCGGTCGTGCGCGTCGAGCGCGAAGTGGCGGCGGTACCAGCCGATCCCGCGCGGGCGATAACCCTGCGCGACGTTGGCGCTCTCGACGAACGGCTGCGCCGAGGCCCAGTCGTGCGGCAGGCGGACCCGCTGCCAGTCGCTGTCGTCATAGTCGATCGCCGCCGCGCCTTGCGCGTTGCCGGCCTTGACGCTGAGATAGGTGGCATTGTGCGTGTCGAGCCGCGGCGGCGCGATATCGCCCTCGTGGAAGAGCCAGCCGCGCTCGAGCCGCACCCGCGTGGGATCGCCGACGAAGGCCCGCGGCGGCAGCGCGTCGACGGGCGCGGGCATCGGCAGACCGTCGCCCGGGTCGCGGTCGCGCGGGCGCGCGGTGGCGAGCGGCGCGCCCGCGACCGTCGCGAGCGCGGCGGTACCGCGCAGCAGGTCACGCCGCCGCATCAGAGATCGGACAGTTCGGCCACGAAGTCGTAGGCGTCGCCGCGGTAGTAAGAGCGAGTGAACTCCACCGCGCGCCCGTCGCGCAGGAATCCGCGCCGCTCGATCAGCAGGCCGGCATGCCCCGATTCGACGCCGAGCATCCGCGCGTGCTCGCCCCCGAACGGCACCGCGCGCAGCCGCTGCAGCGCGCGCGCCGGCCGGCTGCCCGCCGCCTGGAGCGCGGTGTAGAGCGAGTCCCCCACCGCCTCGGCCGAGGGCAGGCAGTAGCCCGCGATCGTCGAGAGCTCGAGTGCCATCGGCTCGTCGTCGGCGCTGCGCAGCCGGTGGAAGCGGTACACCGCCGCGCCCGGCGACAGGCCGAGCGCCATCGACTCCTCCGGGCTCACCGTGCCCGCCGCGCGCAGGATCCACTGGCTCGACGCGGTCTTGCCGCGCGCCGCCATGTCCTCGGTGAAGGACGAGAGTTTGGAGAAGCTCTTCTCAACCCGCCCCGCGACGAAGGTGCCCGCGCCGCGGCGCCGAGTGAGCAATCCCTCCTCGACCAGGCCGCCGATCGCCTTGCGCACCGTGATGCGCGACACGTCATATTCCACCGCGAGGTCGCGCTCGGCCGGGATCGCGTCGCCCTGCTGGAGCTTGCCGCCGCCGATGCCGTCGCGAATGACCTGTTGTAGCTGGAGGTAGAGTGGCGCCGCATTGCCCCGCCGGAACTTTCCGATCTCCTCGGCGAACCCCATTCTCTTCTCCCCCTGCCGGCCGATCGTCGCCGGATCACCGTAGCGTACCGGAACAGGTCCAGCGCCACAATCGCCGGCGTCCCAACGATAGAACCACTTGGCGCCGGCCCGACCGCGCCGTCGGTCGACGCGGGCTGCTCGATAAAATCTAGCGTCCGTCGACACTTACTGAAACGTGTTTGCCACGTAACCAAAGTGCAATTTTTTGTCGCATGATTGGTATACTTTGGTTATACAATGTTGAAATCGCAGGAGCGGGGTCAACCCGACGCGCGGTCGCGGGGCGAACACGGCTTTTCACATCGGGCGAGCGGTCAGGGCCGGCTCGTTCAAAGGGGAGAACATGACGATGCGTATGCGGCAATTGGTCCTACTCTCGACCGCGCTGACCGGCCTCGCCGGCACCGCGCAGGCGCAGCAGACCCCGCCCTCGACGACCCCGCCGAGCGAGGCCGCTCCGCCGGTCGACACATCGGGTGACGCCACCGGCGAGGACGTCGTCGTCACCGGCTATGCGCGCAGTCTCCGCCAGGCGATCGAGGTGAAGCGCAGTGCCAACGCGGTGGTGGACGCGATCTCGGCCGAGGACATCGGCAAGTTCCCCGATCGCAACGTCGCCGAGTCGCTCGCCCACATCCCCGGCGTGTCGATCGACCGCCGCTTCGGCGAGGGCGAGAAGGTCGCGATCCTCGGCACCGACCCGGCGCTCAACCGCATGCTGCTCGACGGCCACGCGCTCGCCTCGGCCGACTGGGGCGGCAACGACAACGACCCGTCCAGCCGTACCTTCAACTATTCGCTGCTCGCGCCCGAGCTGGTCGACCGGCTCGAGGTCTACAAGTCGCCGGAGGCACGGCTCGAGGACGGCAGCCTCGGCGGCACGGTGATCGTGCGCACGCGCCGGCCGCTGGAGCTGGAGGCCAACTCGCTGTTCGGCTCGGGCGGCTACACGTACAACGACCGCTCGGACAAGGGCAGCGTCCGCGGCTCGGGGCTGTACAGCTGGAAGAACAAGGACGAGACCTTCGGCTTCCTGGTCGCCGCCACCTATGACAAGCAGCAGCTGGTCCGCGCCGGCGTCGAGTTCTTCGGCTATGACAATAGCGCGCCCAACGCCGACGGCACGTACAACAGTCCCTTCGTCAATCGCGACAGCGCCACCGGTGCGCTCAGCCTGAAGAACCCGAACGCGACGATCAGCGGCGGCACGATCTCGGACCTGTACAAGGCGGCCTCGCCGTTCGGCATCAACTACGCCTATTTTCAGCAGCAGCGCGAGCGCACGAGCGTCTCGGGAACGGTGCAGTACCGCCCCGCCAGCAACCTGACGCTGACCCTGAACGGCCTGCACATCAACGGCAATTACAACAACTACAGCCAGGCGATGTACACCATCCCGGGCGCGTGGAGCGGCGCGGACCTGCAATCGGCGACGATCTCGAACGGGCTCGTCACCGCGGCATCGTTCGGGGCGGCGACCAGCCAGCGCAACGCGCAGGTCGATACGTTGGTGCGAGCGACCAAGCTGAAGACCGACAATCTCAACTTCTTCGCCGACTGGGAAGGCGATGACGGCGCCAAGGTGACGTTCCTCGGCGGGTGGAGCAAGGCGACCGGCGGGCGCAACCCGGAATATCTGTTCAACGTGCAGACCAAGCTGCCGTTCAGCTACGCGATCAGCCCCACCACGGCCGAGGTGAACTATACCGGTGACCTGACCAACCCGGCCAATTACTTCACCAACCCGCAGAACAACCCGGTCACGATCGAGGGCGTGCCCTACAACGTGAACGGCACGCAGCTGAACGCGGCGCAGATCGGCGGCCTCGACTACAGCGTCACCACCGACCGCGACATCTTCGGCGACTTCGACGCGACCGTCCCGCTCGGCGACGGCTTCTTCAAGCAGGTGCTGATCGGCGCACGGATCACCGATCACGTCAACAAGATCGACGCGCGCGGCATCAACACCTACCTGACCACGTCTAAGCTCGGCTCCGAGCTTGGTGTCACCACGCTGACCACGCCCGACGGCATCTTCGACGGCTCGGGCGGGTCGGGGTCGGCGACCCAATACCTCAACCTGCCGCGCGACGCGGTGATCGATATCCTGGCGAACAGCATCAACACGCCGCTGTTCACCAAGGTCGGCGGTTCGACCCGCGTCGAGGAGCGCACCGCCGCCAGCTACGTCCAGGTCAACTTCGACCAGGGCGGCCTGCGCGGCAATCTCGGCGGGCGGCTCGTGTACACGCGCGACGTCTCCTATTACGCGCTGTCGCTGCCGACGCTGGACAATCCCAATCCGGTCCCGGTGCCGACCAGCACCTCGACCGACTATCTGAAGTTCCTGCCCGCGCTCAACGTCGCCTACGAGATCAACCCGCAGGTCATCGTGCGCGGCGCGGTGGCCAAGGTGATCTCGCGTCCGCGCTATCAGGACCTCGCGGCGTCGATCACGCAGAACGACGTCACCTTCGACGCGGGCGGCGGCAACCCGAACCTGAAGCCCTATGAGTCGACCAACTACGAGGTGACCGCGGAATTCTACCCGCGCGCGGGCGCGCTGCTGTCGCTGGAACTGTATCGCCGCGAGATCGGCAACTACATCCTGTCGACCACGCTCAACAACCAGAGCTTCTACAATTCCCTCGAGGGCCGGGTGATCAACACCTATCGCCTCTCCAGCCCGATCAACGCGGGCAAGGCCAAGGTGAACGGCGTGCTGGTCAACGGCCAGGCGGAGATCTGGGGTGGGTTCGGCATCCAGGCCAACTACGCCTATCAGGACAGCTCGACCTCGGTGATCCCGGGCGTCGACGGCGAACTGAACCTGCCTTACCTCTCGAAGCACACGGTCAACGTCATCCCCTATTTCGAGAAGGGACCGTTCCAGGCGCGGGTTAGCTACAATTATCGCTCGTCCTACTTCCGCGCGATCGGCCGCCTCAACTCGTTCGAGATGGTCGCGCCGTACAACCAGCTTGACGCCTCGGCCTCGCTCGCGCTGACGCCGAACATCTCGCTCACCGTCAACGCGCAGAACCTGCTGGACGAGACCTACCTGCAATATAGCGGCACGCGCGACCGCCCGTCGGCCTTCTACAAGAACGGCCGCACCTTCGTGGGGAGTGTCACCTTCCGGATGTGAGTTCGGCTGCCATAGCTGTCGCCCCGGCGGAAGCCGGGGCCCAGGTGGGAAGGCCGGAGTGGGAGCCACCAACCTCGCCCAACTGGACCCCGGCTTCCGACGGGGCGGCAGTAAGCGAGCGCGGTTGCGCTCTTCCCATAGCTCCGGCTCTCCCCACGGGGTGATGCCATCTCCCCCAGACCGCAGCCTTTCTTTTTATGGCCGAGGCATGGACGCCCGGCGGCGCATCGGTCATGATACCTCTTAATACCAAAACGTAACCAAGGGGTGGGCATGATCCGCAGCACGCTGGGGGCCTCGATCGGGGCGGCATTGGTGATCGCGACGCCGGCGACGGCGCAGCGCGACGGTGACGTACCCAAGCTGCTCCCCATGCCGCAGTCGATCACGCGCGGAACCGGCACGCTGACGGTCGCCGCCGGCACCGGCGTGGCCGCGGAGACGCCGCTCGCCGAGCCCGCGGCCAGGCTGCTGGTCGACCACGTCCGCACCGCGCGCGGCATCGCGCTCGCCCCCGCCGAGGCCGCGACCGCACGCATCCGCTTCGTCGCCGACCCCTCGATCAAGGGGGACGAGGCCTATCGCCTCATCGTCGCGCGCGACGGCGTCCGCGTCGCCGCCTCCGCCGCGCCCGGCTTCGTCCACGGCGCGATGACGCTCGTCCAGCTGCTGAGCCCGGACGCGCGCTTCGGCCAGCCCGCGCGCGTCCCCGCGATGACGATCGAGGATACGCCGCGCTTCGCCTGGCGCGGGCTGATGCTCGACACCGCGCGCCACTTCCTCCCGCTTCCCGAGATCGAGAAGATCGTCGACCAGATGGCGGCGGTGAAGCTCAACACGCTCCACCTTCATCTCAGCGACGACCAGGGCTGGCGCTTCGAGGTGAAGCGCTATCCCAGGCTCATCGAGGTCGGCGCGTGGCGCACCCCGCCCTCCACCGGCGGCGCGGCGCCGGAACAGCGCTACGGCGGCTTCTACACGCAGGACGAGCTGCGCGGCCTAGTGCGCTACGCCGCCGACCGCGGCATCACGATCGTCCCCGAGATCGACCTGCCCGGCCACGCGCAGGCGCTGGTCGCGGCCTATCCCGAGTTCGGCGTGCTCGGCGACCGGCCCGAGACGGGCAACGGCTGGGGCATCTTCCCCTATCTGCTCAATCCCGGCCCCGAGGGCGTCGCCTTCGTCAAGCAGGTGCTCGACGAGCTGATCGACGTGTTCCCCGGCACCTATGTCCATCTCGGCGGCGACGAGGCGGTGAAGGACCAGTGGGAGCGCAGTCCCGCGGTGCAGGCACAGATCAGGGCGCTCAACCTCAAGGACGAGAACGCGCTGCAGAGCTGGCTGATCGACGAGCTCGGCACCTATCTGTCGAGCAAGGGTCGGCGGCTGATCGGCTGGGACGAGATCCTCGAGGGCGGTCTGCCGCCGTCCGCCTCGGTGATGTCGTGGCGCGGCGAGAAGGGCGCGGTCGACGCCGCGAACCAGAACCACGACGTCGTGCTCTCGCCGGCGCCGACGATGTACATCAACTATCTCCAGAGCCACCGCGCCGACGAGCCGCCCGGGCCGATCCAGGTGCAGACGCTCGCCGACACCTATGCCTATGAGCCCATGCCCAAGGGGCTCGACCCGGCCAAGGCGGGCCACGTGCTCGGCGCGCAGATGAACCTGTGGAGCGAGTATCTCGTCACGCCCTACCAGTATCAGCATTCGATCTTCCCGCGCCTCGCCGCGCTGGCGGAGAACAGCTGGATCGAGCGGCCGCGCGACTTCGCCGGCTTCCTGACGCGGCTCCAGCCGCAGGTCGCGCGCTGGAAGCGCGGCGGGGTCGAGGTGGCCGATTCCAGCGCCGCGGTCGACTTCCGGCTCGCTGGCACGCGCGGCGAGGCACTGCGCGGCAAGAAGGTCGGCCTGACGCTCGCGCAGGACGCGCCGCAGGGGACGATCCGCTACACGCTCGACGGCTCGGCGCCGACGCCGAAATCGCGCCGCTACGCCGCGCCGCTGTCGCTGCCGTTCGGGCACACGGTGCGCGCGGCGCCGTTCGACGCCGCGGGCACCGCGCTGGCCGCGCCGCGCGCGTTCGACACGGGGCGCGAGGCGCTGCTCACGCGCGTGTCGGGCGAGCTGGCGGCCTGCCCGGGCGAGACGCGCGGACTGCGCGTGCCGCTCACCGCCGACGCGACCGCGAACGCGCCGACCTATGACGTCAATATCTTCAACCTGTGCAGCGTCTATCCCGCCGCACCGCTCGACGTGGCGGGCGGCTTCACCGTCGAGGTGGCGCGGCTGGCGCGCAACCACGGGTTGGCGCACGATGTCGACAAGGTACGCCGCCACTTCAACGTCACCCCGCACGGCGAGCTGCTGGTGACGCTGGGCTGCCCCGCGATGAAGGACGGCAAGCCCGTGCCCGACGCGCCACGCCCCGTTATCGCCGCGAGCTTCCCGCTGCCCGATCCCGCGAGCGCGCCGCAGCGGCTGCGGTTCACCGGCACGCTGCCGGCGACGGAGGGCGACCGCGACCTCTGCTTCCAGTTCACCGCCCCGCTCACCGAGCCGCTCTACGCGGTCGAGCGGGTCAGCCTCACGGACCGTCGTTGATGCGTCGCACTGCCCTGCTCTGCCTGCCGCTCCTGTTCGTCACCGGCGCCGCGGCCGCCGCTCCCAAGACCGTCACCCCGCTCGACGCCGGCTGGCGCGTGCGGATCGATCCCGCCGACGCCGCCGCGGCCAGGGCGCATCCCCGCGCCGCGCGCTGGTTCGCCGCGACCGTGCCGGGCAGCGTCCAGCAGGACCTGATCGCGACGCGCCAGGTGCCCGACCCGTTCCTGCGCACCAACGAGGCCGCGATCCAATGGGCCGGGCTGGCTGCCTGGCAGTATCAGCGCGTGCTCGACGTCACGCCCGCGATGCTCCAGCGCGACCATCTCGACCTCGTGTTCGACGGGCTCGACACGTTCGCGACCGTCTCGATCAACGGCCAGGTCGCGCTCACCGCGGACAATGCGCACCGCCGCTGGCGGGTCGACGCCAAGACGTGGCTCCGCGCCGGTCGCAACGAGGTGACGATCGCCTTCGCCTCGCCCATCAGGAAGCTCCAGCCGATGGTGCTCGCCGAGGCGAACCCGCTGCCGGGCGAGTATGACTCGGCGTTCGGCGACGAGCCCAAGGGGAAGCAGACCTCGCCCTACATCCGCAAGCCCAAATACCATTACAGCTGGGACTGGGGCCCGCGCATCGTCAACATCGGCGTGTGGCAGGACGTGCGGCTGGAGGCGTGGGACGACGCGCGGCTCGACCGGATGACGGTCGAGCAGGTCGCGCTCAACGACCAGGAGGCGCGGCTCGCCGCCAAGTTCGAGGTGATCGCCGACCGCGCCCGCACCGCGACGCTGCGCGCGCAGGTGGCAGGGCCGGACGGCAAGGCCGTCACCGCCGAGCAGAAGGTGTCGCTCGCCCCCGGGCTCAACCGCGTCACCGTGCCGCTCGCGATCGCGTCGCCGCAGCGCTGGCAGCCGGTCGGCTATGGCGCGCAGCCGCTGTACCGCGTCACCGGCGCGCTGGTCGAGGACGGCACCGCCAGCGACGGCGCCGAGCGCCGCATCGGCCTGCGCACCGTCGAGCTGATCCGCGGCGACGGCGCGTTCGGCTTCCGCGTCAACGGCATCCCGATCTTCGCCAAGGGCGCGAACGTGATCCCCTTCGACAGCTTCCCGTCGCGCGTCACGGCTGAGACGATGCGCGGGCTGCTGCGCGACGCCAAGGCGGTCAACATGAACATGCTGCGGATCTGGGGCGGCGGCCACTATCTGCCCGACTCCTTCTTCGACGCCGCCGACGAGATGGGGCTGATGATCTGGTCGGACTTCATGTTCGGCGGCTCGGTCACCCCGCCCGACGCGGCGTTCCGCGAGAACGTCCGCGTCGAGGCCGAGGAGCAGGTCGCGCGCCTCTCCGGCCACCCCTCGATCGTGCTGTGGGCGGGCGGCAACGAGGTGCTGTCGGGCTGGGAGAATTGGTCCGATCGCAAGGCGTTCAAGAAGCGCGTCGGCGCGGACGAGCAGGAGCGGATCGGCACCGGCATGGCGGTGCTGTTCGATCGCGTGCTGCGCGACGCGGTGCGCGACTATGACCCGGCGGTCCCCTACTGGCCCGGCTCGCCCTCGACCGGCTACGAGGGCCCGGTGGACACCGACGCCGCGGGCGACCGCCACTTCTGGGACGTCTGGTCGGGCTCCAAGCCGGTCGAGAATTACCTCGACAGCTGCCCGCGTTTCATGAGCGAGTACGGCTTTCAGGGCGCCCCGGACCTCGCCACGATCAAGGACTTCGCGGGCACGCTGGAGCTGGCGCCGGACGCGCCGGTGTTGCGCGCGCACCAGAAGTTCCTCGCCGGCGAGGGCAACGAGCGGCTGATGTTCTACCTGCGCGAGCGCCTCGGCGAGCCGCGCGACCTGGCCGACTTCGTCTATCTCACCCAGGTCAACCAGATGCAGGCGATCGAGCTGGCCGCGCTGCATCACCGCGCCTGCCGGCCGACCAACATGGGCTCGCTCTTCTGGCAGCTCAACGACGTCTGGCCCGCGATCTCCTGGGCCAGCATCGATCACTCGGGGCGGTGGAAACTGCTCCAGTACGCCGCGCGTCGCTTCTTCGCGCCGCAGGCGATCGTGGCGGAGCATCGTGACGGCAAGCTGCGCGTCGCGGCCGTGTCCGACGCGACCCAGCCGATCGCGGCGCGCTGGCGCGTGCGCGCCTTCGCTACTGACGGCAGCGCTCTGGGCGAGCGCGGCGGCGACCTCACGCTCGCCCCGCTCGCCGCCGCCGAGGTGGCGTCGATCGCCGACGCCGAGCTGTTCGCCGCCGCCCCGGCCGAGGCGAGCTACGCCGTGGCGGAGCTCCTGATCGGCGACGCGGTGGTGAGCCGCCGCGTGATCGAGCGCGTGCTACCCAAGGCGATGCGCTGGCCCGACCCCGGGCTCAGCGCGCGCTGGGACGGGCGCAGCGTCACCGTCACCGCGCGCAAGCTCGCGCAGGCGGTGATGCTCGACTTCGGCGCCACCGCGGCGCAACCATCGGATGACGGCTTTGACCTCTTGCCGGGGGAGAGCCGCACCGTCACGATCGAGTCCGCCGCGTCGGACGCCGCGCTGAAGCGCGCGCTGGTGGTGCGCTCGCTGGGAGGAAGCAAGTGATCTGGCTGTTACTCGCGCAGGCCGCCGACCCCGTGGCCGCGACCGTCGCGGCGATGACGATCGAGGAGAAAGCGGCGCAGCTGCAGAGCACCGCGCCCGCCGATGCCAAGGCCAAGCTCCCGGCCTATGACTGGTGGAACGAGGGGCTGCACGGGCTGGCGCGCAACGGCTATGCCACCGTCTTCCCCCAGGCGATCGGGATGGCGGCGACCTGGGACACCGACCTGGTCCACCGCGTCGGCGACGTGGTCGCGACCGAGGCGCGCGCGCGCTTCAACGCGCAGCCGGTGGATGCCGACCGCCGCATCTACCAGGGGCTGACGATCTGGTCCCCCAACATCAACATCTTCCGCGATCCGCGCTGGGGCCGCGGGCAGGAGACCTATGGCGAGGACCCGTATCTCACCGGCAAGCTGGGCGTCGCCTTCATCACCGGGCTGCAGGGTCCGAACCCGCTCTATCCCAAGGTGATCGCCACCCCGAAGCATTTCGCCGTCCACAGCGGCCCGGAGGCCGGGCGCGACAGCTTCGACGTCGATCCCAGCCCGCAGGACCTGGAAGCGACCTATACTCCCGCGTTCCGGCTCGCGATCACCGAGGGCAGGGCGCGCTCGCTGATGTGCGCCTACAACTCGATCCACGGCGTGCCCGCCTGCGCCTCCTCGCCGCTGCTCAACGATCGGCTGCGGCGCGACTGGGGCTTCACCGGCTTCACCGTCTCCGACTGCGACGCGGTCGCCAACGTCCACCTCTTCCACCATTATCGCCTCGACGCCGCCGAGGCGGCCGCGGTGTCGGTACGCGGCGGCGATGATCTCAACTGCGGCAACACCTATGGCGCGCTGCCCGAGGCGGTGAAGCGCGGGCTGGTGAGCGAGCAGGAGGTCGATCGCGCGCTGATCCGCTCGCTCGAGGCGCGCCGCGCACTCGGCATCGCGTTCGGCGCGACCAGCCCCTGGTCGCGGATCGCGGCGAGCGAGGTGGGCACGCCCGCCCACCGCGCGGTGGCGCTGGAGGCGGCGCGCAAGGCGATCGTGCTGCTCAAGAACGACGCGGGTCGGCTGCCGCTCGCGGCGGGCACCAAGGTGGCGGTGATCGGCGCCAACGCCGACGACCTCGGCGTTCTCCAGGGCAATTACCACGGCACCGCGGCGCAGCCGGTGACGCCGCTCCAGGGCGTGCGCGCGCGCTTCCCCGGTGCGACCTTCGCACAGGGGTCGGTACTCGCCGAGGGCGCCCCGGTGGTGCTGCCCGAGACCGCGCTCAAGGGGCTCACGGTCGGCTATACCGCGGGCGACCGCACCATCGCGCCCACCGCCGCGCGCACGATCGACCTCGACCTCAACCGCGCCGCCCCGACGCCAGAGCTGCCGGTGACCGGCTATGTCGCGCGCTGGACGGGTGCGCTCCAGCCGCCCGCGGCGGGACGCTACC
Source organism: Sphingomonas sp. BK580 (assembly GCF_014194975.1). Taxonomy (GTDB): domain Bacteria; phylum Pseudomonadota; class Alphaproteobacteria; order Sphingomonadales; family Sphingomonadaceae; genus Sphingomonas. The sequence continues at coordinate 236,709 of NZ_JACIAY010000001.1, forward strand.
GGCTGGTGCTCGACCAGACGCAATGCTGGAAGAACTGCACCACGCACGACAGCGCGCGGCTGACGATCGGCGGGCGCGTCCTCCACGACGGCCCTCTGCCCAAGGGCCGCGTCGAGATCGACTATGACAGCGACGGCAGCGCGCAGCCGCTCGAGCTCACGCTCGACCATCGCAGCGAGGACGACAGCTTCCGCCTGCTGTGGCTGCCCCCCGCCGACGCGCTGCTGAACGAGGCCGTCGCCGCGGCGCGTGCCGCCGACGTGGCGGTGGTGGTCGGCGGGCTCTCGCCCGACCTCGAGGGCGAGGCGCTCCAGGTGCAGGTGCCCGGCTTCGTCGGTGGCGACCGTACCGATATCGCTTTGCCCGCGCCGCAGCAGCGGCTGCTCGCCGCGCTCAAGGCGGCGGGCAAGCCGATCGTGCTGGTGCTCGCCAGCGGCAGCGCGGTGGCGGTCGATCCCGCGGTGGCGGACTCGATCGTGGCGTTGTGGTACCCCGGCGAGGCTGGCGGCACCGCGCTGGCGGACGTGCTCTCGGGCGCGACGAACCCGTCGGGCCGGCTGCCGGTGACCTTCTACAAGGCGACCACCGACCTGCCCGCCTTCGTCGATTACGGCATGAAGGAGCGGACCTATCGCTATTTCACCGGCACGCCGCTGTGGGGCTTCGGCCACGGGCTGAGCTACACCCGCTTCGGCTATGACCGGGTGAGCGCGCCAGCGACGCTCGCCGCCGGCGCGCCGCTGACGCTCACCGCGCGCGTCACCAACCAGGGCCAGCGCGGCGGCGAGGAGGTGGTGCAGGCCTATGTCGTGCCGCCCGCCGCCAAGGGAGGCAGCTTCACCGCGCCGGTGCTCCAGCGCCAGCTCGCCGGCTTCCAGCGGATCGCGCTTAGGCCGGGCAAGAGCGGGACCGCGCGGCTCACGATCGACCCGCGCTTCCTCAGCGTGGTCGAGCGCGACGGTCGCCGCCACGTGCCGCCCGGCGCCTATCGCGTGTGGGTCGGCGGCGGTCAGCCGGGCGATGGAGAAGGAAGCTGGACCGACGTGACTCTAACGGGCGAGGACAAAGACCTGCCGAAGTGAAGGCGCCTCGCCTTACCACCTCGTCGCCCCGGACTCGTTCCGGGGCCTACCTCGCAGCGCACCTCGCGATCGCGGCGCGCGCGGCGCGGTGGATCCCGGACCAGGTCCGGGACGACGACCTAGGAGAAGACATAGCATGACGATCGATCGCCGCACCTTCGTGGGCGCCGCCGCGGCGCTGGCCACCGCTCCCGCCGTCGCGCGTGCCGCCACCCCCGCGGCCTTCGCCAGCAAGCGCCCGCCGCTCGGCGAACGCCGCTTCACCAGCCGCGCGGTGGAGCAGGAGATGCAGCGCGTCTCGGCCAAGATCGGCGACCCCAAGCTGCGCTGGATGTTCGGCAATTGCTACCCCAACACGCTCGACACGACGGTGCGGCTGGGCACGGTAGACGGGCGCGCCGACACCTTCGTGATCACCGGCGACATCGACGCGATGTGGCTGCGCGACAGCTCGGCGCAGGTCGCGCCCTACGTCCATCTCGCCAAGGCCGACCCGCGGCTGGCGGAGCTGTTTCGCGGGCTGATCGCGCGCCAGGCACGCTGCATCCTGATCGACCCCTATGCCAACGCCTATCTCGAGGACCCGCGCGCCAAGACGACACTGGAATGGTCGCTCAAGGACGTCACCGAGCTCAAGCTGGGCGTGGCCGAGCGCAAGTGGGAGATCGACTCGCTCTGCTATCCGATGCGGCTGGCCCTGCAATATTGGCGCGCGACGGGTGACGCGCGCCCGTTCGACGCCACCTGGGCGGAGGGCGCGCGCGCGAGCATCCGCACGTTCCGCGAGCAGCAGCGCAAGGACGGACCGGGGCCGTACCGCTTCCTGCGCGTGTCGGACCGCAACACCGAGACGATGCCGCTCAGCGGCTACGGCAATCCGATGAAGCCGGTCGGGCTGATCGTCTCGGGCTTCCGCCCGTCCGACGACGCCTGCCAATATCCTTTCCTGATCCCGTCGAACCTGTTCGCGGTGAGCGCGCTGCGCGGACTCGCGACGGTGGCGAACGAGGCCAAGCGCGACGCCGCGCTCGCGCAGGAGGCGAGCGCGCTGGCCGACGAGGTCGACGCGGCGCTGCGCGCCTACGGCACGATGAAGCTGCGCGACGGACGCGAGGTCTGGGCCTATGAGGTCGACGGCTACGGCAACGCCTATTTCATGGACGACGCCAACGTGCCGTCGTTGTCGGGGCTCTCCTATCTCGGCTGTGTCGCCCCCGACGACGCGCTGTGGCGCCGCACCGAGGCGGCGGCGTGGAGCGACGACAATCCCTATTTCTTCCGTGGCCGCGCCGGTGAGGGGATCGGCGGGCCACATGCGGGCATGCGGCAGATCTGGCCGATGTCGCTGATCGTGCGCGCGCTGTCGACCAGCGACCCGGCGGTGATCCGCACCTGCCTCAGGACGATCCGCGACACCGACGCGGGCACGGGCTTCATCCACGAGAGCTTCGACCAGGACGATCCGACCACGTGGACGCGCCACTGGTTCGCCTGGGCCAACGGGCTGTTCGGCGAGCTGATCGTGCGGCTGGCGACGACGCAGCCCGCGCTGCTGGCGGGACCGATGTGATGGGGCGGGATGAGGTCGAGACACTCGCTATGATCGGCCCCGCCCCGGCGGACGCCGGGGCCCAGGTGGGGGACGCTGGTGCCAAGTCACCACGGCTGCCCCAACCGGACCCCGGCGTCCGCCGGGGTGGTGTGGCGACTCGCACCTACGCGCCGCGCCCGGCCCGCCTCCAGCTCAGCCGCCGTACGCTGCTCGCCACCGCCGCGAGCACCGCGCTCGCCGCCCCCTTCCCGCTCGCCGCCGCGGCCCGCACGCAGCGCATCGCACCCAACCTCTTCGTCGGCACCGGCGGCGACGGCCACACCTACCCGGGCGCGACGCTGCCGTTCGGCATGGTGCAGCTCTCGCCCGACACCGACGTCGAGCGCTGGGACACCTGCTCGGGCTACCACCACGGTGACGGCTCGATCATGGGGTTCAGCCACACGCACCTGTCGGGCACGGGCATCGGCGACATGCTCGACGTGCTGCTGGTCCCCACACGCGGCCCGGTCCAGCTCACCCCCGGCCCGCTCGCCGACCCCGACGCGGGCTATCGCCAGCGCTACTCGGACGAGCTCGCCGAGCCCGGCTATTACCGGGTGAAGCTCGAGAGCGGCGTGCTCGCCGAGCTCACCGTGACCGAGCGCACCGGCTGGCACCGCTACACCTTCCCCGAGGGCGCGGCGCACGTGCTGGTCGACCTGTCGCACCTCGTCCTCGACAAGAGCGACGCCAAGCCGCTGATCGACGAGGCCTCGCTCGCGCTCGATGCCGAGGGCACGCTGACCGGCAGCCGCCGCGTCCATCGCTGGGCCAAGGGGCGGCGCGTCCATTTCGCGCTCCAGCTCTCGCGCCGGCCCGACCGGGTCACATTCTACGGCGACGACGACGAGGAGCAGCCTGCCGGCGCCGGCGGCGTGCAGGGCAAGCGCGTCAAGGCGGTGCTCCACTTCGACGAGGCCGGGGGGGCGCCGCTGCTCGCGCGCTGCGGCATCTCCGCGGTCGACGTCGCGGGCGCGCGCGCCAACCTCGCCGCCGAGGCGCGCGGCTGGGACTTCGACGCGGTCCGCCGCGCCGCCGCGCGCCGCTGGGCCGAGCAGCTCGGCGCGATCGCGGTCGAGGGCGGCAGCGCCGATCAGCGCGTCATCATGGCCTCGGCCTTGTACCACGCGATGGTCGCGCCGACGCTCTTCTCCGACGTCGACGGCCGCTATATCGGGCTCGACCGGAAGCCGCAGCGAGTCCCCGCGGGCGAGCGCGCCTTCTCGACCTACTCGCTGTGGGACACGTATCGCGCGCTCCACCCGCTGCTGACGCTCGTCGCGCCCGATCAGGCCGGCGCGCTGGTGCGCGACCTCGTCCGCCAGACGCAGCAGAGCCCCTATGGTCCGCTCGTCTGGCCGCTCCAGGGCATCGAGACCGGGACGATGATGGGCTGGCACGGCGTCTCGGTGCTCGCCGAGGCGCAGGCCAAGGGCATCCCGGCCGATTATGCCGCGGCCTGGCCGGCGATCCGCAAGCGCTCGTTCGACTTCGCCGCGCCCGATCTCGACAACAGCAAGGGCCGCGACCTGTACGACGCCAAGGGCTATGTCCCGGCCGACGCCTGGTTCGAGAGCGTCAGCCGCACGCAGGAATATGCGTATGACGACTGGGCCTCGTCGCACCTCGCGCGCGCCGCGGGGCAGAGCGCCGACGCCGAGCGGCTGGCGAAGCGCTCGGGCAATTGGCGGAACGTGATCGATCCCTCCATCGGCTTCGCGCGCCCGCGCTTCACCGACGGCAGCTGGTGGAAGGACTATGACCCGATCCAGCTCGGCCACATGCCCAAGCCGTGGTGGCGCGACTACACCGAGGCGAACGGCTGGCAGGCGACCTTCCTCAACCAGCACGACGTCTACGGACTGATCCGGCATATCGGCGGCGACCAGGCGTTCGAGGCCAAGCTGGACGCGCTGTTCACCGCCCCCTCGACGCTGCCCAAGAACGCGCCGCCCGACATCGCCGGGCTGGTGGGCCAATATGCGCACGGCAACGAGCCCGACCAGCACGCGCCCTATCTCTACGCCTATGTCGGCGCGCCGTGGAAGACGCAGGCGATGGTACGGCGACTCTGCGTCGAGATGTACCAGAACGCGCCCAAGGGCGTGATCGGCAACGACGACTGCGGTCAGATGAGCGCCTGGTTCGTGTTCTCGGCGCTGGGCTTCTACCCGGTCGATCCGGTCGAGGCGGCCTATGTGTTCGGCTCGCCGCTGTTCGAGCGCGCGACGCTGCGGGTCGGTGACGGCAGGCGGCTGGTGATCGAGGCGCCGGGCAACCGCGCCGACACGCCCTATGTCGCCGCGGTAGCGTGGAACGGTCGGCCGTGGAGCAGGAGCTGGATCAGCCACGCCGAGTTGGTGAAGGGCGGTACTCTGCGCTTCACGATGAGCGCGACGCCGGTGCGCGGCTTCGGCCGCGCCATGGCGGACCGGCCGCCGTCGTTCGGGCGGGTGCCCTCATGACGCGGTGCCCCGGCGCAGGCCGGGGCCGACTTGAGGGACGTCGCCGCTCTCCCCGACCCGATACTGCGCCCCGGCCTTCGCCGGGGCACTAGCTCTTCACGCTGGAGCCGCCCATGACCGACCTCACCCGCCGCGCGTTGCTCGCCGCCGGTGCCGCCACCGCCGCGCTTCCGGCCGCCGCGCAGCGCGTCGGCGCGCCCAGGCCCTGGGGCGCGACGCCGTCGCGGCGTCAGCTCGCCTGGCACGCGCGCGAGCAATATGCCTTCGTCCACTTCTCGATCAACACCTTCACCGATCGCGAATGGGGCTACGGCGACGAGAGCCCGGCGTTGTTCAACCCCACCGACTTCTCCGCCGACCAGATCGTCGCCGCGGCCAAGGCGGGCGGCATGCGCGGCATCATCCTCACCGCCAAGCACCACGACGGCTTCTGCCTCTGGCCGACCCGGCTGACCGAACATTGCATCCGCAACAGCCCGTACAAACAGGGCGAGGGCGACATCGTCCGCGAGATGGAGCAGGCGACGCGGCGCGCCGGCCTGGCCTTCGGCCTCTACCTCTCGCCGTGGGACCGCAACCATCCGGAATACGGCCGCCCAGGCTATGTCGACTATTTCCGCAAGCAGGTGGTCGAGCTCTGCACCAACTATGGCGAGCTGTTCGAATTCTGGTTCGACGGCGCCAACGGCGGTGACGGCTATTACGGCGGCGCGCGCGAGGCACGGAAGATCGACGCGCCGAGATACTATAACTGGCCCTCGATCGTGGCATTGGTCCACCAGCACCAGCCGATGGCGTGCACCTTCGACCCGCTCGGCGCCGACGTGCGCTGGGTCGGCAACGAGGACGGCGTCGCGGGCGACCCATGCTGGCCGACCATGCCCAACCACCCCTACGTGCAGAGCGAGGGCAACTCGGGCGTGCGCGGTGCGCCTTTGTGGTGGCCGGCCGAGACCGACGTCTCGATCCGCCCGGGCTGGTTCTACCACGCCGACGAGGACGCCAAGGTCAAGGATCCGGCGCGGCTGCTGCGGCTGTACGACGAGTCGGTCGGGCGCGGCACCAACCTCAACCTCAACCTGCCGCCCGACCGCCGCGGCCGGCTCCACGATCATGACGTCGCGGTGCTCAAGAGCTTCGGCGACGCGCAGGCGGCGACCTATGCGACCGATCTCGCGCGCGGCGCGGTGGCGCACGCCAGCGCCGAGCGCGCGCCGGCCTTCGCCGCGGCGCGCGTGCTCGACGGGCGGCGCGACACCTATTGGTCGACGCCCGACGCGGTCACCACCCCCACGCTGACGCTCGACCTGCCGCCGGGCCGCGCGTTCGACGTGATCCGCCTGCGCGAGCATCTCCCGCTCGGCGTGCGCGTGACCCGCTTCGCGGTCGACCTCAAGGAAGGCGGCGCCTGGCGCACGGTCGCGGAGCACCAATGTATCGGCGCGCAGCGGATCATCCGCCTGCCGCGGCCGAGCGAGGCGCGGCGCCTGCGACTGCGCGTGGTCGAGGCGCCCGCCTGCCCCGCGATCAGCGAGATCGCGCTGTTCCGCCAGGTCGCGCCGGTTGCGGTGGCGCCGGTGCGCTCGTCCGACCCGACGGTACTCGCCAAGGACAAGTGGCGCATCGTCGCGGCGAGCGGCGCCGGCGCCGAGGCGCTGATCGACGGCGACGCGGCGACGCGCTGGACCGTCCCCGCGCCCTCCCCCGCCGCGCCGGCGAGCGTGACGATCGATCTCGCCGCGGCGGTGACGCTGACCGGCTTCAGCCTCACGCCCTCGCGCACCGTGGCGAAGGATACCGCGCCGCCGCGCGGCTATCGCTGCGAGACCAGCGCGGACCGCACGAGCTGGCAGCCCGCGGCCAGCGGCGAGTTCGGCAACATCGCCTATGCGCTGTCGACGCAGCGGGTGACGTTCACGCCGCGCCGCGCGCGCTACCTGCGCGTGACCTTCGACGCGGTGGCGCTCCCGGCGTCGCAGCTGACGGTGGCGGAGATCGGCGCGTTCGGGGAAGCGTGAGCAGGGCGGCAGGCGCTCGCCAGACACGCCGTCGACGCCCGTCATGTCGGGCCTGACCCGGCATCCATGTTGCCGCGAGCGCCGCGACCGTCGGCGCGCGGACGGGCGGATCCCGGCTCAAGACCGGGATGACGAGGCGCGGAAGGGAACAGGCGTCGCCGAACTACCCCCAGGCGACGGCGCGCTCAGCTCCCCATCCACCCGCCCTTGAAGCCGGCACGCTCGAGCCCGGCGCGGATGTACGGGTTGCGCTGCATCGTCTTCCAGATCAGTCCGCTGCGCCAATTCTCGATCATGCAGGCGATCGGCCCCTGGTCGATGCCGAGATAGTCGCTCGCCACCCAGCCCACGCCGGGGACCACCTTGCCGTGCTTGAGCGGTACGTCCGGCAGCGTCAGCGTCGGGTTGAAACTGTCGAAGAAGCCGTACTGACCGTAGATCGCGGTGCCGTAGCGCTGGTACATCTCGCGCGCGGCGGGAAGCACGATCTCGGGCGCGAAAGCGATCGAGCCGAGCGCCGCGGTCGGGGCGATCGTGCCGTCGTCGCGGTCGCCGGGTCCGCGCGCCGAGTAGGAGAAGAACTCGCGGTTGCGCCCGTCGATCTCGCGGACGAAGTCGCCCGGGCCATCACACGCGGTGAGGCCCCAGACGTTCTCGTCATAGCCGCGCCAGCCCGGCGGGTTGTTGATGCAATAGCGCCGCTGCGCGTAGGTGGCGCGGCGGCTGTTCTCGAAATAGTCGAGCCCGCGCCGAATGGAGTAGGCGTCGCGCACGCCGCGGAAGTCGAGCCACACCTGGCTGTACTGGTGGCCGAACAGCGGCGGGAAGGCGGTGAAGGGGTTGTCGTACTTCTCGTCCCACGAGGGGTCGAAGCGCGCGGTCCACTCGTCCCAGGTGGTGGGCGGCAGCGCGTGGGTCGGCGATCCGAGCGCGAGCACGTAGAGGATCAGGCTCTCGTTGTAGATGTTCCAGTCGGAGCCGATGAAGCCGCTCTCGGGGTGCCAGCCCATCGCCACGAAGGGCGCGCGCGGCGTGATCCAGTCCCATTCTACGCCGCGGTAGATCTGGTCCGCGAGGTCGCGGATCTGCTTCTCGCGCGCGTCGGTCGGGTCGTCGAACCAGGTCTGCGCGAACAGCACGCCGCCGAGCAGCAGCGCGGTGTCGATCGTCGACAGCTCGCAGCGCGCGAAGCGGTGGCCCTTGGTGGTGCCGAGGAAGTGATAGAAGAAGCCCTTGTAGCCGCTGGTGTCGTCCCCCGGCCCCTGCGGCGCCTCGGCGAAGAAGCGCAAGGTGGTGAGCGTCCGCTCGGCCGCCGCCGGCCGCGTGATCCAGCCGCGCGTCGCCGCGATCGGATAGGTGGTCAGCGCGAAGCCGACCGCGGCGATCGAGGCGAAGCTCGGGGTGGGCCAGCGATCGGGAGCGAGCCCCATCACCTGGTCGGTGGTGTTCCAGAAGAAGCTGACGGTACGCTTCTGGATGTCGTCCATCAGCGGGTCGCTCGCCGAGGCGGGGGTGGTGCCCAGTTCGGGCAGCACGCCGGGGAAAGCGAGCCGCGGGACACGCGGTGCCGGGGCAGTACATCCCCCGGCGAGGGCCGCGCCGCCCCACGCGGCGGCGCGCAGCATATCACGTCGGTCGAGGATCATGCACCTCCTGCGAATAGGGCGCGGCGGACGAGGTCACACAGCTCGTCCGCCGCGTCATGGGTCAGAAGCTGAACCCGGCCGAGAGTTTCACCGTGCGCGGTGGATTGCCGCCGATGCTGTAGGTCGAGCGTTCGCGATAGATGCTCGGTGACGCGTCGGTGCGCGTCGTGTCGGTCGGGTCGTTGTTATAGTCGACGAAGTTGCGGTCGTTCATCGCGTTGAGGATGTCGACCCGCAGGCGCACGCGGGTCTGGTCCGAGAGGAAGCCCAGCGGCACGTACTTCGTGAAGGCGAGGTCGAGCTGGCGCCGGCCCCAGCGATCGCCCAGCCCGAACACCTCGGAGCCGACGATCCGGCGCTCATACGGGGTCGCGGTGTCGAGCAGCGCGCGCTGGAACAGCGGCGACTCGATCTGGAACTTGGCCGAGAGCGTCACGCCGATCGGCGTGTCGGCGCTGCCCGCGATCACGAAGCGGTGCCGCGGCACCACGCCCGAGCGCAGCATCGGGTAATCCGAGGCGCTGGGGAAATCGAGCAGGAAGTAGGCTGCCTGGTCGTTGTTGGGCCGGTTGTCGGTCGCCGCGGTGAAGGTGTAGGTCGCGTCCAGGCTCCACGGCGACGCCGCCGAATAGGCCTTGGTCAGCTTCACATAGGCCGAGTCCGCCTTGGTCTCGAGCCCGTTGTCGCCGATGATGATCGCGCCGTAGCCGGAGGGTGCGAACGACACGTCGGGGCCTTGCGGCGCGCCGGTGCTGGGCGACGGCGCGAAGAAGGAGCCGTCGGGGCGGCGCGTGCCGAGCAGGTAGACGAAGCCGTCCTTGCTGACGATCCGCGTGTAACCCAGCTCGAGCTCGACCGGGTTGAAGCGACCGCGGATGCCGAGGCTGAACTGGTCCGAGTAGGGGATCTTCAGGTCGTTCTTGATGAAGCGGAACTCGCGCCCGCCCGGCACGCCGTTCCCGGCGAGCTGCTGCCGGCCTGCCTCGGTGAGATAGGTGTCACTCCACGGGATACAGGTCGCGCTCGGCGTGCACGGGTTGACCGTGTCGGCGCCCTGGAAGAGGAACTGGCGGCGCTGGAAGCGACCGTTCGACAGCTCCTGCTGGAGGAAGTCGAACTGGTTGCGGTCGTAGGACCGGCCGTACCCGCCGAACACGGTGAAGCGGCCCTGCTCGTCGAGCCGGTAGGTGAAGCCGACACGCGGCTGCCACGCGCCCTTGAACGCCTTCCGGTTGTTCCCGGTCGAGATATAGTCGTTGATGTTGTAATCGGCATCGTTGAGGTTCGGGTAGTTCGCCGAGGATACCGCGGCGAGATCCTCCGCCGACGTGACGTAGTTGAGGAACGCCGGCGTGCGCTCGTAATCCCAGCGGACGCCGAGGTTGAGCGTCAGCCGGTCGGTCACGTCCCAGTCGTCCTGGACGTAGGCGCCGAACTGGAAATTGTTCGAGCGGATACGCGGGTCACCCAGCGAGCCGTTGGCGCCGAACTCGAGGCTGTACGGTATCGTGTTGTTGAAGCTGCCGCCGGTCGGCAGCGTCGTATCGTACGAGTAGAGCGGGTTGATCAGGTTCTGCTCGAGCGAGTTGAGCTTCACCCACTTCGCCTTGGCACCGACCTTGATCGTGTGGCCCTCGAAGCCGGTCCAGGTGAAGTCGTCCTGTACCGTCCAGCCAGTCTGGCCCTTGTCCTGCAGGCTCAGCCCGGCACCGTCGCGGAACAGGTTGTAGGTGCTCACCCCCGTCGGCGTGCGCGAGGTGGCGCGGAACTGCTGACTGATGCCGTCCGTCGCCGGCTGCGGCGACCAGCTGACGTCCTCGTAGGAGACGCGGAAGTCGTTGACCCACTTCTCCTCGCTGTGCTGCCACCGGCCCATCGCGCGGATCTCCTCGACCTTGGTCAGGGTCGCGGTGGAATAGGCGGCGATGCCGTTGCTGATCTGATAGCCCGACTCGTTGCGATACTTGCCGGTGAGCTCGAACAGGTCCCTGTCGGTCGGAGTCAGGTCGATCTTGCCGAAGTACAGGTCCTGCTTGAAGGTCGAGTTGAACGAGCCGAACAGGTCCTGATACTGCGCCGGCAGGCTGCTCACGGCCACGCCGTTGCCGGGCAGGATGTCGACCGGGATCTCGCGGCGCTTGCCCTCGTAGCTGACGAAGAAGTGCGCCACGTCCTTGACGATCGGGCCACCCAGCGCGACGCCATATTGCTTGTCGGTCGACGCCACCTTGTCGATCTTCTGCGGGAAGATCTCGGTCGGGCGGCGATCGCGCAGGTTCTGGTTCGTGTAGTCGAAGAAGCCGTCGCCGTGGAACTCGTTGGTGCCCGATTTGGTGCCGGCGACGATCGCGACCGAGCCGACCTGGTCGAACTCGGCCTTGTAGTTCGACGACAGCACCTGATACTCGCCGATGGCGAGCTGCGGGAACGGGTTGCCCGGCGAGCTGTCCTGCCCGGTGAGGCCGCCGCGCAGCACGTAGTCCTTCTGGCTGACGCCGTCGATGAAGACGTTGACCGAGTTGCTGCCCTGCGCGCCGCCCTGGATGCGCGAGCTGCCGTCGGCGCTCTCGATGAAGCGCACGCCCGGCGCCAGATCGGCGAAGGCGAGGAAGTTCCGGCTGTTCTGCGGCAGCTGCTCGATCAGCCGCTGGGTCACGTTGATGCCCACCTGCCCGCCCGAGAGCGAGCGCAGCCGGCTGCCGGTGACGATGATGTCGCCCGGCTCGGCCTGCGGCGTCGCCCCGCCCTGTTCCTCGGTAGCGGCGTCTCCGGTCGCGCCCTGCTGCGGCGCGTTGCCGTTGCCGTCCGCTCCCGTGGCCGGCGCCGGTGCGGTCGCGGCGGGGGCGGAGAGATCGAGGTCGAGCCCGGCGTTCTGGCCGACTCGAAGCGTGAACTGGTCCGAGTTGCGCACGCCCGCCTTGGTGCGGATCTCGAGCCGATAGGCGCCGGCACGCAGCGAGGCGAAATTGTAGCTGCCGTCCGGACCGACGACGGTGGAGCGGCGGTAATTGGTCGCGACCTCGACGATCGTCACCTCGGTGACGGGGTTGTCGGGGGTGGAGCGGATGACGCCGCGCAGCGATGCCTGCCCCACCTGCGCCGCCGCGGGGGCGCTCCAGCTCGCGGCGAGCGTGGCGCCGAGCGCGCCGACGGCGCCGAGCGCGGTCGCGCGCGCGCACGCCGCTCGGATCGTCCTGCGCCGGTTCGAGCCCATGATCATGACTGTTTCTCCCTGTCCGTTTCTGTTGTCGTGTCGCGCACCACCAGACGCGGGACGATCGCCGCCGCGTCGGCCGGGCCGACCTCCACCAACCCCTCAGCCGGCGCGGCGATCCGCCGGGCCAGCAGCTGCACCGCGCGGGCGCCCAGCGCCGCGATATCGACCCGCATCGTCGTGAGCGCCGGCGTCACCAGCCGCGCGAGCGGGATGTCGTCGAAGCCGGCGACGCGTACCTGTCGCGGCACCGCGACCCCGTGCCGCTTCAGCGCGACCAGCGCGCCGATCGCCATGGCATCGTTGGCGGCGAACAGCGCGTCGGCCCGGACCGCGCCGTGCGCCACCTGTGCCGCGGCGGCAGCGCCGCTCGCCTCGTTGAAGTCGCCCTCGATCACCGTCAGCGCGACACCGGCGCGCTCGGCCGCGGCGACCGCGCCGGCACGGCGCTCCTCGGCGTCGACGTTGCCCGGCGGCCCGGCGACATGCGCGATCGCGCGCGCGCCCGCGGCGACGAGATGGTCGACCATCGCCGCCGCGCCGGCGGCATTGTCGACGCGCAGCGCCGTGCCGGCGAGCCCGGGCACGCAGTTGAGGAATACCGCGGGCAGTCCGGCGGGCAGCTGCGCGCGCAGCTCCGCCGCGCCGAGCTGCGGTGCCATCACCACCAGCCCGTCGACCTGACCGCGCAACCGGGCCAGCGTGTGGAGCCCCCGCCCGTCCTGCAGCACGGTCAGCAACAGTGCGAGCTGCTGCGCCGCCGCCTCGCGATCCATGCCGCGCAGCAGCTCGGAGAAGAACTCGCCGTGGAGATCGGGCAGCACCACCCCGATCGCGGAGGTTCGCGCCAGGCTGAGGCTGCGCGCGCCGGCGTGCGGCACATAGCCGAGCCGCGCCGCCACTGCCTGCACGCGCGCGCGCAGCTCGGGCCGGACCCGCTCGTGCCCGTTGAGCGCGCGCGACACCGAGGCGACCGATACCTGCGCCTCGCGGGCGACGTCACGGATCGTAGCGTTCGGCATGCGCCGCGTGGACATCCTCTCCCGGGACGGCGCGCACGTCGCGCATTGCCGCCGCTGATGTAACCGTTTACACGTAACATCCGAGACGATCAATCCTGTGCGGACGAGGGGAGAGGACATGACTCAGGACTCATCACGGCCCTCGCGCCGCGCCTGGCTGATGGGGGCGGGCGCGACGCTCGCCTGGGCCACCAGCCCGGCCCGCGCGCTGCTGGCCGAGCGCGCCGCCGCGCCGCTGCCCGCCGCGGTCGAGTCGCTCGTTGCCCGCATGACGGTGGAGGAGAAAGCGGGCCAGCTCACGCTGATGGCCGCGGCCTGGGCGGGCGGCGCGGCGACCGCGCTCAACCCCGCGGGCGCGGGCGCCAGCTTCGAGGGGCAGTTGCGCGACGTCCGGCGTGGCCGACTCACCGGCGTGTTCAACGGCAATGGCGCCGTCATGGCGCAGCGGATGCAGCGCGCGGCGATGACGCAGTCGCGGCTCAAGGTACCGCTGCTGTTCGCGGCCGACATCATCCACGGCTTCCGCACCGTCTTCCCGGTGCCGCTGGCCGAGGCGGCGAGCTTCGACCCCGAGCTCGCGCGCCGCACCGCGCGCGCCGCCGGCGCGGAGGCGGCGGCGTCGGGGATCGACTGGACCTTCGCGCCGATGGTCGACATCGCGCGCGACGCGCGCTGGGGCCGCGGCGTCGAGGGCGCGGGCGAGGACGTGCTGCTCGGTCGGCTGATGGCGGCGGCGCGGGTGCGCGGCTTCCAGGGCGAGAACGGGTTGGCCGACCCGCGCGCGGTCGCCGCCTGCGCCAAGCATTTCGTCGCCTATGGCGCCGGCGAGGGCGGGCTCGACTATAACAGCGTCGACGTCTCGGAGCGGACGCTGCGCGAGATCTATTTCCCGCCGTTCCAAGCGGCGCTGGCGGCGGGTGCACCCACGCTGATGGCCTCGTTCAACGAGATATCGGGCGTTCCCGCCACCGCCAACGACTGGCTGCTCACCGAGGTGCTGCGACGCGAGTGGGGCTTCGGCGGCTTGGTCGTCTCCGACTATACCGGCGACGAGGAGCTGATCGCGCACGGCCTCGCCGCCGACGCGCGCGAGGCGACCAGGCTGGCGTTCCTCGCCGGCGTCGACATGTCGATGCAGAGCGGCTTCTACCTCCAGCACCTCCCCGGCCTCGTCGCTAACGGCGAGGTGCCCGCGGCGCGGCTCGACGAGGCGGTGCGGCGCGTGCTCGCGCTCAAGGTGGCGCTGGGACTGTTCGACGATCCGTTCTGCCGCATCGACCCGGCGCGCGAGCGTGCCGAGGTGCGCACGCCGGCGACGCTGGCGCTGGCGCGCGAGGCCGGGGCGCGCTCGATCGTGCTGCTCAAGAACGACGGCCAGCTGCTGCCGCTGCCGCACGCGGGCCAGCGGATCGCGCTGATCGGCCCCTTCGTCTCGGGCCAGCACGACCTGGTCGGCCCGTGGAACGTCTATGGCACCGACGCCGGCGCAGTGGACCTCGCCACCGCGATCCGCGGCGCGGTCGCGGACGCGTCGCAGGTGAGCGTCACGCCGGGGTCGGCGATCCACGCGCCGCTCCCCGGCGGGATCGCCGCGGCGGTCGCGGCGGCGCGCGCCGCCGACGTCGTCGTGCTCGCGATCGGTGAGGCGCAGGACATGTCGGGGGAGGCGCAGTCGCGCTCGGCGGTGGTGGTGCCCGAGCCGCAGCTCGCGCTGGCGCGCGCGGTCGCCGCGACCGGGACGCCGGTGGCGGTGCTGCTGCGCACGGGGCGCGCGCTCGCGCTCGACGCGACGGTGCTCGGCGCCCGCGCGATCGCGGTGACCTGGTTCCTCGGCTCGCAGGACGGTCCGGCGATCGCGGACATGCTGTTCGGCGCGGTGCCACCCTCGGCGCGGCTGCCTGTCTCCTTCCCGCGCGCGACCGGCCAGTCACCTTATTATTACGCGCACAAGTCCACCGGGCGCCCCAACCCGCCCGGCCCGCTCCAGCCGTTCAAGGCGCATTACCGCGACTTCGAGCAGAGCGCGCTCTTCGCTTTCGGCCACGGCCTGACCTACGGCGACGTCGCTTACTCGGACCTGTCGCTGAGTGGCGACCGCCTCGCCCCCGGCGGTACGCTGACGGTGCGCGCGACGGTGACGAACCGCGGGCGCCATGCCGCCGAGGAAGTGGTCCAGCTCTACGTCCACGATGTCGCCGCCAGCGTCACCCGCCCGGTCCGCGAGCTCAAGGCGTTTCAACGGGTGGCGCTGGCGCCAGGCGAGCGGAAGACGGTCGCTTTCGCGCTGCGCCGTGACGACCTGCTGTTCGTCGGGCGCGAACTCCGGCGCACGGTCGAGCCCGGCGCCTTCCGCCTGTGGGTGGCGCCATCGGCCGAGGCAGCGGGGGTGAGCGGTTCGTTCAGCCTGGGCTAAGCCGCTACCCTGCCGTGTCGCAGAGTTGTAAGAATGTCACATCGTTTTGCAAATTTATTACCGCCGCGTTGCAGCGGTGCTACCGGGCTTGTTTCTTTCGGCCTCACCGTTTTGAGTGACCCCAATCGATAAAAAGGGGTTACCTCATGAAATTGTCGCGTTTTCTATGCGCCACCGCGATCGCGAGCGCTGCCCTAGCGTCGCCGGTCGCGGCCTTCGCTCAGGCCGGGTCGCCGACCCAGGAGCAGGACGCCACCGCGCCGGGCACGACCGAGGTCGGTGCCGAGGACGTCGTCGTCACCGGCTCGCGCATCCGTCGCCCGAACGATGAATCACCGATCCCGATCACCACCATCACCGCGCAGGACATCTTCGAGACCGGCCGCATCTCGATCGGCGACACGCTCAACCAGCTGCCGCAGCTGCGTCCGTCGCTCGGCTCGCAGAACTCGACCTCGGGGCTTGGCACCCGCGGCGTGACCTTCCTCGACCTGCGTGACCTCGGGCGCTCGCGCACGCTGGTGCTGGTCAACGGCCGCCGCCACGTCTCGGCCGACATCATCAACAACGGCAACGCCGTCGACGTCAACACCATCCCGACCGACCTGGTCGAGCGGGTCGACATCGTCACCGGCGGCGTGTCGTCGGTGTACGGATCCGACGCGATCGCGGGCGTGGTCAACTTCGTGCTCAAGGACAGCTACGAGGGGCTGCAGCTGCACGGGCAGAACGGCATCAGCACCTACGGGGACGCCGGCAACCAGTATGTCTCGGTCCTCGCCGGCAAGAACTTCGCCGACGGGCGCGGCAACATCGCGATCAACGCCGAGTTCGCGCATCAGCAGGACTATTACGCGTCCGGCCGACCTAACCTGCGCCAGAACAACAGCTTCATCGTCACCGACACCGATGCCGCCAGCGCGCCATCGGACGGCGTGTTCGATCGCACCTTCTACAACGACCTGCGCGGCGCGACGATCTCGCTCGGCGGTCAGGTCGGCATCCGCTATCGCGCCGGCACCGCGCCGTGCGGCGCCGACTCGGTCGGCAACTCGTTCACTTGCGGGTACCTGTTCCAGCCCGGCGGCACGCTGACGCCGCAGACGGGCACGCGCGTCGGCCTCGCGCCGAACGGCAATTTCATCGGCGGCAACGGCACGACCAGCCGCGAGGCGAACCTGACCGTCCTCTCGCCCGACCTGAAGCGCTACGTCGTCAACGTCCTCGGTCACTTCGAGGTGTCGCCGGCGTTCGTGCCGTTCATCGAGGCCAAGTACGTCCGCACCGAGGCGTTCGGCTCGCAGAGCGGCCCCTTCTTCTCGCAGGGACAGACGTTGCAGGACGGGATCGACGCTGGCTTCTCCGATCGTTCCTACTCCAACGCCGGCTCCGTGACGAACCGCGAGGGCATCCGGCTCGACAACCCGTATCTGGATAGCGCCGCGCGCGGCACGATCTCGCAGCAGCTGATCGCCGCGATCAACTCGGGCGTGAACCCGAACACCGGCGCCGCCTTCACCGGCGCCAACGCGGCGGCGAACCAGGCGGCGGCGCTGGCGCAGGTGGCGGCGGGCACCTACCGCTTCTCGCTGCGGCGCAACTGGATCGATCTGGGCACGCGCGACGAACGTCTGGTGCGCGACACCTATCGCGCCGTGGTCGGCGTGCGCGGCGACTTCAACGACGACTGGCACTATGAAGTGTCGGCCAACTACGGCCAGCACAAAGAGAATAGCGTCATCACCGGCAACGTGAACACGCAGCGCTACCTGCTGGCGGTGGACACGACGCGCAACGCCGCCGGCCAGATCGTGTGCCGCTCGCAGGTCGACCCGGCCTATGCCGGAGAGGACATCGGCGGCGATCCCTCGCGCCTCGCCGCCGACATCGCCGCCTGCGTGCCGCTCAACCCGTTCGGCCAGGGCTCGGTCAGCGACGCGGCGCGCGCGTACCTGATCAGCCCGACGACCGCCGAGGGCAAGGCGACCCAGTTCGTCGCCAGCGGCTATGTCGCCGGTGACCTCAGCCAGCTGTTCGAGCTGCCCGGCGGCCCCGTCGGCTTCTCGGTCGGTGCCGAGTACCGCCGCGAGACGCTGAGCTACGACCTCGATCCGCTGACCCAGGCGGGCTATAACTTCTACAACGCGATCCCGAGCTTCCGCTCGCCCGCGTTCGAGGTGAAGGAAGCGTACGGCGAGCTGTCGATCCCGCTGATCAAGGACGTGTTCCTGATCAAGGAACTGACGCTCTCGGGCGCGGGCCGCGTCGCCGATTACAAGGGTTCGGTCGGCACCGTGTTCGCCTGGAACGGGCAGGCCGTGTGGCGCCCGGTCGCCGACCTGCAGCTGCGCGGCGGCTATGCCAAGTCGGTCCGCTCGCCCTATCTCGGCGAGACCTACGCGCCCGCCGGCCAGAATTTCACGCCGGCTCCGGCGGACCCCTGCTCGGCGCGCAACATCGGCACCGGCTCGGCCAACCGCGCCGCCAACTGCGCCGCGGCGGGCATCCCGACCAGCTACGACTACGTCTACTCCTCGTCGCTCGAGATCAACAGCGGCGGCAACCGCAGCCTCTCGGAGGAGACGTCCAAGTCGATCACGCTGGGCGGCGTCTTCCAGCCTCGCTTCGTGCCCGGCCTGTCGGTGTCGGTCGACTATTACGACATCAAGGTCGAGAACGTGATTACGTCGCCGGACGTCCAGCAGGCCCTCAACGCCTGCTACGACGCGCCGTCGCTCGATAACCAGTTCTGCGCGCTGTTCCAGCGCGCCGGGGCGGAGGGTGGCCCGAACGGCGAGGAGCCGTATCGGATCATCGAGGGCTCGTACCAGGACTCGCCGCGCAACTACGCTCAGCTGCGCGCGCGCGGCATCGACACCCAGGTCGCGTACAACCACGATTTCGGCATCGTGCGCGCCTCGGTCGAAGGCGTGTGGACTCACATCCTGCAGCGCGACGACTTCACCGATCCGTCCAACCCTCAGTTCAAGAACGTCATCACCGACGAGCTCGGCACGCCGTCGGATCGCTTCAACATCAGCACCAACCTGAAGTTCGGCGCGTTCAGCATCGGCCACACGCTCCGCTGGCTCGACGGCATGTACCTGAACACCTGGGAGGACTATAACGGCGTCAACGGCGAGCCGCCGCAGAACGCCGACTATGCGCCGATCAAGAAGTACCCGACCGTCACGTACAACGACATCCGCTTCTCGCTGGACGTGAACGACCAGTTCAACTTCTACGGCGGCGCCACCAACATCGGCGACGTCAAGCCGCCCTACGGCCTCACCGGCATCGGGCTGGGCTCGGGCATCTACGATAACCGCGGCCGCTTTATCTACATGGGCCTCACCGCGAAGTTCTGATCCGCCGATCAGCGTGATACGGATGGAGGGGTCGGGCATCTGCCCGGCCCCTTTTTCAATGTGGCGCGGGAGCGGCGGATGGCGGTGGACGAAGCAGAGCGGCTCGCCGCGGCGGGGCAGGCGGTCGCCGCCGCCAAGCGGCTCGCCGTCGCGGCACGCGCCGGGGACGCCGATGCGGCGATGCTGCTCGCGGTCTGGCTGCTGCGCGGCACGCCGCTGCGGCGCGACCTTGCCGCGGCGCGGATCTGGTTGCGGCGGGCAGTGGAGATCGGTCACGTCGACGCCGCGCTGACCGAGGTCGCGCTCACCGCCAACGGCACCGGTGCGCCCGGGGACTGGCCGCGCGCGCTCACGCTGCTGCGGGCTGCCGCGGCCAGCGATCCCGTGGCGGCGGCGCAGCTCGCGCTGGTGGAGGCGATGGCGCTCGACGCCGCGGGGCTGCCGACCCACCTGCCCGATCCCGTCCCGTTGAGCACGACGCCCCGCGTCGTCCGCTTCCCCGCGCTGCTCACGGCCGCCGAGTGCGCCCATCTCGCCGGCGTGGGCGCGGCGCTGCTCGAGCCGGCGCGCGTGATCGATCCGCGCACCGGCGCCTGGGTGGCGCATCCGATCCGTACCTCGGACGGGGGCGCGATCGGGCCGACGCGCGAGGATCTGGTCGTGCGCGCCATCAACGCGCGTGTGGCGGCGATCAGCGGCACCCGCGTCGAGCAGGGCGAGCCGCTGACCGTGCTACGCTATCGTCCTGGCCAAGAGTATCGCCCGCACCTCGACACGATCCAGGGCGCCGCCAATCAGCGGATCGTGACCGTGCTGCTCTACCTCAACCAGGGGTTCGGCGGGGGCGAGACGCACTTTCCCGAGCCGGGCGTCACGGTCACGCCGCGCGGCGGCGACGCGCTGCTGTTCGCCAATACGGGCGCCGACGGTCGTCCCGACCCTTCGTCGCGCCATGCCGGCCTGCCCGTCACCCACGGTGCGAAGTGGCTGGCGACGCGGTGGATCCGCGCGACACCGGTGGATCCCTGGACGATCGCCTGAGCGGGTCGGCCGGATCGCACCCGGCCGGCCCGGCGACCCTCAGCCGACGTAGCCGAAGGCGTCGCCGGTGAAGCTCAGCTGTCCCGGCTGGATGCCCTTGAGCAGGATCGTGTTGCCGTCGCCCAGGTCGATCAGCGTGTCGCTGCCCACGTCGGTGACGATCGGCGCGCCGTCGAGCGTGTAGGCCGCGATGTCGATCGTGTCGCCGCGCCCGAAGTCGCGGATCGTGTCCTTGCCGAAGCCGTCGGCGAACACGAAGCGGTCGCTGCCACTGCCACCGGTGAGCAGGTCGTCGCCGCCGCCGCCGATCAGCGTGTCGTTGCCGGCCTCCCCGCTCAGCGCATTGGCACCGGCGCTGCCGCGGATGACATTGTTCAGCGCGTTGCCGGTGCCGCTGTAGGCACTGCCGCTGAGCGTGAGGTTCTCGACGTTCGCGGCGAGGCGATAGTCGATCGAGGCGAGCACGAGATCGATACCCTCCCCGCTGAGCTCGATCACCTGATCGCCGCGGCTGTCGACGACATAGGTGTCGTTGCCCGCCTCACCGCGGAGCGTGTCGTCGTCCTTGCCGCCGTCGAGCCGATCGTCGCCGGCGCCGCCGAAGAGCGTGTCCCTGCCGCTGCCGCCGTAGAGCTTGTCATTGCCCTCCCAGCCGCGCAGCAGGTCGTTGCCGTCCACGCCCCACAGCGAATCGGCGCCGCCGGTACCGTAGAGGTCGTTGTCGAGCCCGTTGCCCGTGCCCGAACGCGCCGCGCCCGTGAGATACAGCTTCTCGACGTGGGAGCCGAGCGTATAGTCAATGGCGGCGTAGACGGTGTCGGTGCCCTGGTTGGGATCCTCGATCACCACGTCGCCCCGGTTGTCGACGACATAGGTGTCGTTGCCCTGCTCGCCGCGCAGCACGTCGGCGCCGCTGCCGCCGTCGAGCCGGTCGTCCCCCAGCCCGCCGAACAGGACGTCGCTGCCGGCGTCGCCGAACAGGCTGTCGTTGCCACGCATGCCATGCAATTCGTTGGCCAGCGCGTTGCCGAGGAGCGTGTCGTTGCCGTCGCCGCTGACCGCATTCTCGATCTGCGTGCCGGTGCCGATGGTGAAGGCCCTGGTGCCGCCGAAGCTGGTCACGCCGCCCTGCTTGAGCGAGATCGTCACGTCGCTGGCGATCGCGGCGGCGTTGATCCAGTCGGTGCCGCCGTCGCTGTCGACCAGCGTGCGCCGCCCGCCCTCGCCCGCGATCGCGGCCATGGTGAAGAACTCGTTGGTGTAGGTGTAGACGTCGCCCGTCCCCGGCGCGGCACCGTACATGTCGAGCTTGAGGGTGTTCACGGTGGTGCGGTTGGCGTCATAGGTGCCGAACACGCCGGCGGTCTGTTCGAACTGGAAGGTCCAGGTTCCGAGCGTGTCGACTCCGCGGAAGCCGCTGAGCCCGAAGGTGAAGGTCTGCGACGAGCCGGTGACGGTGGTGGCGTTTGTATCGCTCAGGTCGATGTAGCCCTCCGTCCCGTCGGGCGCGATCAGCTTGATCTTCAGCCCGACCGCGCTGGTGTTGAGCAGCGAGGTGCCGTCGCCGAGCAGGGTGGCGAAGTTGAGCGTGAGGTCGAGGTGCTCGATGTCGACGTTCTGGGTGACGCGGAACTGGAAGCTGGTCGGCGTACCGACGAAGTCGTGGAACTGCGTCAGCGCAGTGTCCGCCTTGGTGGCGACCGAGGTCTTGACGACGCGGATCGTACCAGTGGTGGCGCTGACCTCATTGTCGCTGGTCTTGGCCGCGCCGAACAGCGACCACACCTCGGCGAGCCGTACCGCATTATAGGCGTCGACCGCGCCATAGCCGTAGTCGTTGCTGAAGTGCATCGCGCCGCCGTTCCATCCGGCGTCGTCGCCGTTGAGCTGGAACTGGCGATTGTTCAGCACGTAGGTGAGGCCGCTGATCGTCGAGGTCGCCGCGGTCTGCCCGGTGTCGAAGGCGACCGGCAGCTTGGCCGAGGCGGCGAGGATGTCCTTGACGTCGCGCCAGCCGAGCTCGCTGTTGGCGTCGAGGATCAGGCTGACGACGCCGCTCACCACCGGGGTCGCGCCCGACGTGCCGCCGAAGGAGTCGGTGTAATCCTCGGCGCCGCCGGGCTTCGCTATCGTATTGTAGCCGTCGCGGCCGAGCAGGTCGGTGGTCACCTGGCCGGTACCGCCGAGCTCGGCATAATCGTTCGACGGCGCCGACACGAGCAGGTGCGCGCCGCTGTCGACATATTGCGACGAGCTGCCGTCGACCTCGCGATACGAACCGACGGTGACGATGTGGCGGTCGCTCTTCCAGCTGTCGGCCTGACCGTCGATCACGTCGTTGCCGGCGGCGGCGACGTGGACCGTGCCGAGCCCGCCACGTCCCTCGGCCGAGCCGTAGCTGAGCGCCGTCACCATCCCGTTGGCGAACGAGCCCGCCGTGGTCCGGGCCGCGGAGGTGGAGACATAATCGAGCCCGCCCCAGCTGTGATTGGTGACGTCGTAGCGCGCCGACTGCTTCACCGCCTCGAAGAACTTGGTGAGATCGGCGCCGTTGACGAAGATCCCCTCCTTCGAATCGTCCTCCGAATAGGGGTCGAAGATGTTCACACCGGTGACGTGCGCGCCGTAAGCGACGCCCACCCCGCCCGCGCCGTTGCGCTCGGCCGCGATCAGCCCGGCGACGGAGGTGCCGTGCGGGCCCGAGGCGGGGCGATAGTCGCCGTCATAGACCTTGCCGTCGACCACCACCTGCTTGGAGGCGTCGTAATTGCCGTCGAGGTCCCAGTGCGCATATTGCACGCCGGAGTCGTAGACGCCGACGGTCACGCCCTTGCCGGTATAGTCCTTCCACACCGTCTGGAGGTCGCCGAGGCGCTGGAGATGCCACTGGTCCTTGGCGAGCGGATCGGCGACGTCGATCGCGTACAGCTTGAACGCGGTGGTCACCGCCCTGCCGGTCGAGAGATCGAAGGCCGGGATCGGCGCGGCGGCCGCCGTCGGCGCGGCGACACTGGGCTGAGCGCTCAGCGCGGCGCCGTCGAGCGGACCCGTCGTGGCGCGCTGCCCGACGGAACCGGCGCGCACCGGTGCGAGCGCGGCCATGTCGCCAGGGCCGTAGGTGCCCTGGTCGATCCGCTGCCCGGCCATCCGCGGCGCTGTGTTGAGCTTCGATGCCATGCCTGTCTCACTCCCGGTGAAGGTCGGCCGGCCGGGGATGCACGAGCACGCGGCGGTGGTGCCGCCGTTGTCGTCGTCGCCGCTTCCCTGATCGGTCGGACGCACGTTTCTGCTCGAGCGTCGATGAGGTTAACTGTGGTTGTGGAGGCTGACAAGGCGAAGAATTTCAGCACTGCAATAAAGCGAGATCGGCCGAAACGTTCGTTACAGTTCTTCCGCAAAGCTACTCCGCACCGTTTCGTACCGTCCCGGCTCCACAGCCTTCCGGAACGCGTGCGTCGCTCACTCAGCCGCAGGTGATCGCGACGACGCGCCCGGCCGAGTCGAGGATGACGTTGAGCCGATCCTCGCGCAGGTCCGTCGTTCGCGGCTGACCGACGCGCAGCAGTCGCACCTCGCGATGGCCGTCGCCCAGCAGTGGTGCGCGCATCGCCTCGGACCATCGCTTGCCGACGAGATCCGCGGCGCCGCAGCTGGTCGCCGCTCCCGCGCCCGCGAGCCGGCGCTGCTGCGCGCCGGGCGGCGGCAGGCGCGAGCGGCCTGGTGCCTGCTGGTCGGGCGCGTCGGTCATCAGCGTCGCTCCGAGGACGAGGAGAATGAACATGGCGGCCCCTCCGGCTGGGACGATGGACCACTATAAGCGATCGCGCGTCGAGCAGGGAAGCGGTCACCCGTCGGCCGACCTGGCCCCGGCCTTTTCCAAGCGTTTTCGCGGGATGACAGCCGCGACCGACTATGTCACAGGCCCGCCATGATCGACGTCACTCGCGAACTCGTCGCTTATGCGATCATCGGAGCGGTCCTTCTGGTCGCCGTGCCGACGGCGATCGTCCTGCTGCGCCGACGCCATCGCCAGAAGCTGCGGCGGCGCGGCATCAAGCGCTTCGGCCATTGAGCGCCTGATCCGCTGGGAAGCGGATACTGGTCAGGGCCCGCCGCGCCGCGCGCACCGTATGTCAACCAGCCCGGCGACGGGCGGCCATCTCCTCGCACAAGCGCTCCACGGTGCTGCTGCCGGTTGACCGAAACAGCCCCGGGACCAGCGCGTGGATCAGGCACGCCGCTCCCGCGCCGATCAGGGAGAGCCCGAAGCGGGAGGCGACGCGCGCGTGCGCGACGTAGCTCTCACCGGCCGCGCGAGGATGATCGACGAACATTCGGCTGAGCATGGCGTGCCTCCTCCACTAGAGGAGGATCATAGCCGCGTTCGCGCGTGAAATGCGTCTCTTCGGCCCACTTTATGCGGCCGAATTCGATGCCGTCATGCTACATTCACGCGATGACGGAGAATATCATTCTTGACGCGACCGATCGGCGCCTCCTCGCTCTCCTCCAGGACGACGCGACGATCTCGATCGCCGATCTCGCCGCGCGGGTGAGCCTCTCCCCCACGCCGTGCTGGAAGCGGGTGAAGCGGCTCGAGCGAGTCGGCCTGATCCGGTCGCGCGTCGCGCTGCTCGATCGCGCCGCACTGGGACTCGACGTCACCGTCTTCGTGGCCGTGCGCACCACGCAGCACAGCGACGAGTGGCTGCAGACCTTCGCCGAGGGCGTGGCTCGGATCCCCGAGGTGGTGGAATTCTACCGGATGAGCGGCGAGGTCGATTACCTGCTCAAGGTCGTGGTGCGTGACATCGCCGATTACGACCGGATCTATCGCAAGCTGATCAAGGTCGCGCCGCTGCACGACGTCAGCTCCTCCTTCGCGATGCAGGAGATCAAGTCGACCACCGCCCTGCCGCTCTAGGCTCGATGAACTATTCGCCCGCCGCCATCTCGGCGCCGCGCCGCGCCACCGCGCACAGCGTCTGCTCGAGCAGCACCGCCAGCGCGCGGTCGCGGTCAAGCACGTCTAGCCCGGCGCGAGTCATGCCGCCGGGGCTCGCCACCGCGTCCGCCAGCGCGGCCGGGCTACGCTCGCTCGCCGACGCCATCGCCGCCGCACCGTCGACGGTCGCGAGCGCCACCGCTCCGGCCTCCGCGCGTGACAGGCCGATCGCGACCCCGCCCGCGGTCAGCGCGTCGACGAAGCGGAACAGGAAGGCGGGGCCGGTGCCCGACAGCGCGCCAGCGGCGGCGAAGCGTGCGGCGTCGTCGAACCATTCGACCAGGCCCAGCGGCGCGAGGAGCCGGTCCACCACCGCGCGCGCCGGCGCCGGCGCGCCGGGCGCGTGAACCGCGACCACGCCGCGGCCGAGCTCGACCGGCAGGTTGGGCATGGTCTGGATCGGCACCGGACCGGGGAAGGCGGCCGCCAGCCGCGCCGGATCGGCCCCGGCGAGCATCGAGATGAGCAGCGGCGCGTCGGCGACCCGGCCGCGATGCAGCGCCGCGACCTCCTCCAGCTGTTGCGGCTTGATGCCGAGGATCACCGCGTCGGGCGGCGGCGCGTCGGGCAGCTCACGCGCCTGACGCACGCCGACGGGCAGGACGCGATCCTGGCGGTTGACGACGTCGACATCCTCGGCCGCGACCGCCCCGCTCGCCAGCCAGCGCCGCAGCATCGCCGAGGCCATGTTGCCGCAGCCGATCATCCACAGCCGCACGCGCGTCAGGCCTCGCCCGCGGTCTCGACCATCGCCGCGGCGATCGCCTCGCTTGGCGACTTGCCGCCCCACAGCACGAACTGGAACACCGGGTAGAAGCGCTCGCACTCGTCGATCGCGGACTCTACCAGCAGCTCGGCCGTGCTCAGCGCCATGGTCGCCTCGCCGTCCTCGGCCTCGATGGCGGTGGCGTTGCGATAGAGCAGGATCCCGCTGCTCGACCAGATCTCGAAATGCCCCATCCAGAGCTGCTCGTTGACGAGCGCGAGCACCTCGTAGACCGGCGCCCGCCGGCCCTCCGCCACCTTGACGTCGGGGAAGGCGAGCAGCTGGAGCACGCCATCCTCCTCGCGCCACAGCGCCCGAAGTTCGTACTCAGTCCAGCTGCCCTTGACCGAGGCCGTGATCTCGTCCTCGCCGCGCTCGCACGGCCAGCCATGCGCGAGGAAATAGGCCTCGAGCATGTCGAGTGGCGCCTCACCGGCATTGTCGTCGTCGGCCTCGTCGAGCATCAGTGACTTATCGCTTGGCACGCGGCCCCCTCTCCTGGCGCGGCGCGATCAGACGCCCGACTTGGCGGCCAGGGCCGCCTCGAGCGTCTCGATCCGTGCGCGCAGCGCCTCATTCTCGTCGCGCGCCGCGGCCGCCATCGCCTTCACCACCTCGAACTCGTCGCGTGCGACGAAATCGAGACCACCGATCCACTCGCGCGCGCGGGCGCGGGCATTCGCCTCGGCCTCGCGCCCGACGCCGGCGAGCGTGCCCGCCGCGCCGTTGAAGAGCTTGGCGAGGTCGCCGAACAGATGGTTCTCGGACTGCATAAGATCAATTTCCTGTAGAGGCGCTTAACCGACCATCTGGGACGCCGCGGCCGGCGACACAAGCCGTTCCGCGTCGGGGTTGAGCTGATCGATACGCCAGTTGAGCGTGCCGGCGAAACCCAGCCACATCATATACGGGACGAGCAGCCACGCGGCGCGACGGCGCACCTGCGCGAAGACGAACGCGGTGAGGATCGTCAGTCCCAGGATGGCGACGATCAGCAGGAACGCCGCCGAGACCTGGTGCGCGCCGAAGAAGAGCGGCGTCCACAGCAGGTTGCCGGCGAGTTGCGCGGCGAACAGCGCGACCGCGAGCCAGCGCAGCCGCGCCCCCCGCGCGCTCAGCACCAGCGCCAACGCCACGCCCATCATCACGTACAGCAGCGACCAGGCGACCGGGAACAGCCAGCCCGGCGGGGTCAGCTCGGGCTTGGCCAGCGCGCGATACCAGCCGTTGGCGTCGCCCGACGGCACCGTGCGCCCCGACAGGAAGCCGAGCAGCAGCACGCCGGGCACCGCCACCGCCGCCCAGCGCAGGAACGACATCCGCAGCTGCTCCCTGGAAGCGACACCTCCCACTTTCGTCTCCCGATCGGTCCGTCTCGGCACTGCTGCCGCAACGTCCACCTCAGGTAAATGGTGCTTGTACCATTTTCACCCCCGAGCCGCGGCGACGAGGAACTCGACATTGCCCTCGGGTCCCGTGATCGGGCTCTCGACCACGCCCCGGACCCGCCAGCCGCCTCGCTCCAGCCACGCGGCGACCTCCGCGCAGACGCGCGCGTGCACCGCGGGATCACGCACCACCCCGCCCTTGCCCACCTCGGGGCGACCGGCCTCGAACTGCGGCTTGATCAGCGCCATGACTCGCCCGCCCGGGCGGACGAAGCCGAGCGGCACCTCGAGCACCTTGGCCAGACCGATGAAGCTCGCGTCGCACACCACCAGGTCGATCGGCTCGGGCACGTGCGCGGCGGTGAGCAGCCGCGCGCTGGTCTGCTCGTGGACGACGACGCGCGAGTCCTGGCGCAGCTTCCAGGCGAGCTGGTTGGTGCCGCTGTCGACCGCGTAGACCCGCGCCGCGCCGCGGCTGAGCAGCACGTCGGTGAAGCCGCCGGTCGAGCTGCCGACGTCGATCGCCACCGCGCCCGTGACATCCCAGCCGAGTTGGTCGAGCCCGTGCGCCAGCTTGATCCCGCCGCGCGACACCCAGGGGTGGTCACGCCCGCGCACCTCCAGCGCCACGTCGTCGGCGAGCGCCTGACCGGGCTTGTCGACCTTGCGCTCGCCGGCGAAGACCAGCCCCGCCATCACCAGCGCCTGCGCGCGGGTGCGCGACTCGGCGAGGCCGCGATCGACGAGCATCTGGTCCACGCGCTGCTTGGGCATGGCCCCCTATCGCGTCGCTTCGACCGTGCCGCAACCGCTCGTCGCTCGGCCGCCTCCGTTCGCGTCAAATGCTGCGCCGCAGGATTGCCGATCGATTTAGTAGGCAATAGCTAAGCGTCAGAGGCCGCGGCCGTGCCGACCCCTAGACCGATCGCCGCGGTCTCACCAACAGGAGGTGTGTCATGGGACATTCCGCGTTCGATCTGTCGGTGCAACCGACCGTTCTGACCGTCCCGGGGTTGGGCGGATCAGGGCCGGCACACTGGCAGACGCTGTGGGAGAAGAGCCGCCCCGACACCGCCCGGATCGACCTGGGCATGTGGGACAGGCCGCATCGCAACGCCTGGGTCACCAAGATCGACCAGGCCGTGGCGAGTGCGCGCGCGCCGGTGATCCTGGTCGCGCACAGCCTCGGCTGCGTCGCGGTGGCGTGGTGGGCCTCACTGAGCCCACAGCCTTATGGCTGGCCGGTCGCGGGCGCGCTGCTGGTGGCGCCGGCGGATGTCGATCGTGCCGGCGTGGCGCCCGAACTCGCACCGTTCGCGCCCACGCCCAAACAACCGCTCCCCTTCCCCTCGATCGTCGTGGCGTCGAGCGACGATCCGTGGGTGACGCTCGACCGAGCGCACAGCCTCGCGGTCGATTGGGGCAGCCACTTCATCGATTATGGCGTCTGCGGCCATATCAACGCCGCGAGCGGGCTGGGCCGCTGGCCCGAGGGGCTCGAGCTGCTCGACCGCGTGATCGCCGCCGCTGGCGGCCCGCACGGTGAGGCGCGCACCCCGGGCGATGCCCGCGCGATCCTCGCGGGACCGCGCGGGCGCGAGAGCGCGCTGCGGGTGTGAGCAGGAGCGCCTGACAGCACTTCGGCGGTGTCCCGCTTGCCCCTGAACCGCCACTTCTCGCCCCATCATCGGCGAACGATCGGCCGGATATCGGCTCCACCGCCGCGACTCGACGGGGCCGAACGACGAGTCTCCGACGCAGCGACGATCCCGTCGCCATCGGAGACTCGCCATGCGCTCGCACATCGTCCTCGTTCTCGTCTCCGCCTCGCCGCTCGCTCTGCCCGCCGCCGCGCAGAGCTGGCGCGTCGGCGACAGCAGCTACCACATCGTCGCGCGCGACCTCGACCAGCGGACCCCCGCGGGCCGCGCCGCGATGCTGACGCGGGTGGAGCGCACCGCCGCGCGGCTTTGCGAGCATGAGCCGCTCACCGTGGACCGGCGCACCTGTGCCGCCGCCACCGTCGCCGACGCGGCGCGACGCTCGTCTCCGCTGCGGATCGCGCTGGCCGAGCGGGGTACCTCCGCGCTGGCGGCGCGCTGACAGGCTCGGGTGATCGAACGGCGCACCCGAGGCGCGGACGCCGCGATCGCCATCTCTTCCGCAGGCGTCATCCTGCGGTCGATCCAGTATTCACTAAGCCGTGGACAGCGCCGCTGCCGAGGGCGCGGCATCGTGGATCCTGAGACGAGCTCGGGATGGCGCCCAGCAACAGCGACTCAGACCAGCACCACCGCGGGATCGTCCGGCCGAGCCCCGGTCTCGCGCCAGTAGCGCGTCAGCCCCATCGCTTGGGCCAGGGCGCCGAAGCGCGGATCGCGGCGCAGCGCCGCGCAGGGCGGCGCGAAGAGAAACCAGCTCACGCGCTGGTCCGGCGCGGTATAGGTGCCCTGCCGGCGCGAGAAGCGGAGCGTGTCGACGGCGAAGCCGCGACGCAGGAAATAGCCCTCCGCGATCGCGAAGGCCTGGTCGAGCCGGCCCGCCGCGCTGAGGAACTGGATCGCGTTCTCGGCGTGGCCGCTGCCGCGATGCGCCGCCTCGACATAGGCCGCGGCAGTGGCGTCGATGTCGCGCGGGTCACGCGTCGCCAGCGCGCGCGCGATCCCCGCGGTCAGGGCGAAGCTCGAGTCGTCGACGTCGCTGGGGCGGTGATCCGAGTCCTCGATCATGCGCAGCGCCTCCGCGCCGCGGCCGGTATAGGCGAGCAGGAAGGCGCGGGTGAACCACACGGCATAGTGGAGCGGGTAGAGGGCATAGGCCTCCTCCATCGCACGATCGGCCTCCTCCAGCCGATCGGCGCTCCACAGCGAGACGACGCGCTGGTACATCGCGATCGGCGACGGGCCGCCGAGGGTAAGCGCGCGCGTGAAAGGGGCGATCGACTCACGCATCCGCCCCACCATCTGGAGCATGCGGCCCAGCGCGTCGGCGATCATGTCGTCGTCGGGATGCGCGCGCGCGGCGCGGGCGGTGACCTGCTCCTGCGCGCGCCAGTTGCCGAGCAGCGGCGCGCGCCGCATCCGCGCCAGCGCGGCAAAAGCGTTGCCCGGATCGATCGCCTCGGCGCGGCGCTCGGCCGCGAGCGCGCGCGCCGCGAAGGCGGCGCGGTCGGCCGCGGTGGCGATCCGCGCCGCGACCGCGCAGCAGAGCGCGAGCTGGCCCCAGGCGTCCGCGTCGTCCGGCGCGAGCAGCACCGCGCGGCGCAGCAGCCCGATCGCCTGCCATAGGCCCTGGCGGTCGGCCTGACGCTGCGAGTCGCGCGCCTGGGCGATCAGCGCGGCGACCTCGGGCGAGCGCGGCGGGGCGCGGCCGCTTCGCCACCACCAGGCACCGCCGACGACGGTAGCGCCCGCGACACCGAGCCCGGCGATCAGCGCACGACGTGGCACAATGGGGAGAGCGGCGCGCACGGGCGCCTCGGGCACGGGACCCGCCGCGTCGGCGGTGACGGAACGAGGCGCCAGCGGAGCGCTCGCCTCGCCGACGATCAGGCGATAGCCGACCCGCGCGATCGTCTCGATGCGGAAACGGCCCGCGCCGATGCCGTCGCCGAGGCGGCGCAGTCGCCCGACGACGCGATTGATCGCGTCGTCGCCGACGATGCGGCCGCCCCAGCATTGCGCCACCAGCTCGTCGCGCGACACCACCGCGCCGCCCGCTCGAGCCAGTGCGACCAGGACCTGCATGACGCGGGGCTCGAGCAGTTCCTCGTGCTCGCCGAGCGCGACGAGGCGGAGCGAGGGGCGGATCGTGAGGCCGGCGAGGTCGAGATCCGGCGCGCGCGCGAGGTCGATCATGGCGTCCGGTCGACGCGGCGGCGGGTGGAACCGAGGAGGCGTGATCGCTCCCGATCCTCCCCGGCACGGGGAGCGAGGCCAGCCGAAGGGGGGTGGAGGCGGACTTTCATGGTCGGACCGTCAACGCGGACGCGATCACACGGCCGCGGTCGGCCGGCGTGAGCCCCCCTCGCCCACCCCCAGCGAGTGCGATCTCCCACCTCGTGCAGGAGAGGATCTGAGGCACGATCCCCCGGTGTCAGCCAGAGAGGCTCGCGGCCTGCGCTCGCAACGTCGCATTGCCGCTCAAGACCATTCCCGCCCCCCGTCATCATCGCCCCCTTCTCGATCTCACTCGCGCGGCACACGGCCTCCCACCGTCGTCGTCGTCGCCGCGGCGAGCAGCGCGATGCCCAGTGCCGCCACCGTCGCGTGCCACAGCGCGGCGTTCTCGGGCGCGGCATAGTCGGCCGTGCCGAGGAACGCGCCCGCGACCAGCCCCGACCATAGCAGCAGGTACGGCAACCAGTCCCAGCGCGCGCCGTCGCCCATCAGCGCGCCGGCGAGATGCTGGCCCAGCTTGACCAGCGCGCCGGTCATATAGGTCACCCCCACGCTGACCTCGCCGTCGCGCTGAAAGACGGTGTTGAGCCCGCCCATCGCCAGCGCGAGCAGCACCGTGCCGAGCCCGCCGAGCGGGCCGAACTCGGGGAGCGCCGCCGCGACCGCGAGCGGCACCGCGGCGAGCACGATCACGCCCGGCCGGCGCCAGCGCCCCAGCGCCGCGCCCGCGGTGGCGCCGACCACCACGCCCGCGACGAAGGCGAGGATCAGTGACGCCGCGGTGAGCGCCAGCGGCGAGCCGCCCGCCAGCGCCACCGCCAGCCGGGTCGAGTTGCCGCTCATGAAAGAGACGAACAGGCCGTTGAGCCGGAGAAAGCCGATCGCGTCGACATAGCCCGCCAGCGCCGCCAGCGCGATCGCCAGCCACCATTCGTGTCGTGGATGCCGGGTCACGCGTCGATCGCCTCCTCGTCCAGGCGCGCCGCATTCTCCTGGATGAAGGCGAAGCGATGCGCGGGATTGGTGCCCATCAGCCGGTCGACCAGGTCCTTCACGCCGGCGCGCTCCTCATATTCCTGCGGCAGCGTGATGCGGATCATGCTGCGCTTGGCCGGGTCCATCGTCGTCTCGCGCAACTGGCTCGGGTTCATCTCGCCCAGGCCCTTGAAGCGCGCCACCTCCACCTTCTTGCCGCGGAAGACCGTGCGCTCCAGCTCGGCGCGATGCGCATCGTCGCGCGCGTAAAGCGACTTGGCGCCGACCGTCAGGCGATAGAGCGGCGGCTGCGCGAGGTGCAGGTGTCCCTGTCGCACCAGCTCGGGCATCTCCTGGAAGAAGAAGGTCATCAGCAGCGTCGCGATGTGTGCGCCGTCGACGTCGGCATCGGTCATGATGACGATCTTCTCGTAGCGCAGCTGCTCGGGGCGGCACTCCTTGCGGGTGCCGCAGCCGAGCGCCTGGATCAGGTCGGCGATCTCCTGGTTGGCGAGGATCTTGGCCGAGGTGGCCGAGGCAACGTTGAGGATCTTGCCGCGGATCGGCAGGATCGCCTGGGTTTTGCGATCGCGCGCCTGCTTGGCCGAGCCGCCGGCCGAGTCGCCCTCGACGATGAACAGCTCGGTACCCTCCGAGCTGTCCGAGGCGCAGTCGGTGAGCTTGCCCGGCAGCCGGATCTTGCGCGCGGAGGTGGCGGTCTTGCGCTTGACGTCGCGCTCGGCCTTGCGACGCAGCCGCTCGTCCATGCGCTCGAGCACATAGCCGAGCAGCGCCTTGCCGCGCTCCATGTTGTGCCCGAGCCAATGGTCGAAATGGTCGCGCATCGCCTTCTCGACGAGGCCCGCCGCCTCCGGCGAGGTGAGCCGGTCCTTGGTCTGCGACTGGAACTGCGGCTCGCGGATGAAGACGCTGAGCATCAGCTCGCTGCCCACCATCACGTCGTCCGCGGTGAGGTCCTTGGCGCGCTTGTTGCCGACGAGGTCGCCGAACTGGCGCAGCCCGCGCACCAGCGCCTGGCGCAGCCCCTGCTCGTGCGTGCCGCCGTCGGGCGTGGGGATGGTGTTGCAATACCAGCTGTAGCTGCCCTCGCTCCACAGCGGCCAAGCGACCGCCCACTCGACCTTGCCCTGCTGGTCGGGGAAGTCCTGCTGGCCGGCGAAGAAGTCGGCGGTGGCGCACTCGCGGCCGGCGATCTGCTCGCGCAGATGGTCGGACAGGCCGCCGGGAAACTGGAACACCGCCTCCGCGGGGATCCCGTTCGCGCGGTCTCCGTCGCCGATCAACTCGGGCGCGCAATGCCAACGGATCTCGACGCCGGCGAACAGATACGCCTTGGAGCGCGCCAGCTTGTAGAGCCGCGCCGGCTTGAACAGCAGCTCGGGGCCGAAGATCTCGGTGTCGGGCGTGAAGGCGACCGAGGTACCGCGGCGGTTGGGCGCCGCGCCGACCGTCTCGAGCGGGCCGAGCGTCTGCCCCCTGCTGAAGCGCTGGCGGTAGAGCTGGCGGTCGCGCGCGACCTCGACCACCGTGTCGCTCGACAGTGCGTTCACCACCGAGACGCCCACGCCGTGCAGGCCGCCGGAGGTGGCATAGGCCTTGCCCGCGAACTTGCCGCCCGAGTGGAGCATCGAGAGGATCACCTCGAGCGCCGACTTGTCCGGGAACTTGGGATGGGGGTCGACCGGCATGCCGCGGCCGTTGTCGACGATGGTCAGGCGGTTGCCCGGCTCCAGCGTGATCTCGATGCGCGTGGCGTGTCCCGCCACCGCCTCGTCCATCGCATTGTCGAGCACCTCGGCGGCGAGGTGATGCATCGCGCGCTCGTCGGTGCCGCCGACGTACATGCCGGGCCGGCGGCGCACCGGCTCCAGCCCCTCGAGCACCTCGATCGACGAGGCGTCATAGGCCGGGGTGCCGGCAGTGGGGGATGCGAACAGATCGGCCATGACCGTCATATAACGATCTGCGCCGCCCGACCCAAGCGCGGCAAGGTCGGTTGCCGCGGCAATGATTCCTCACGCAACATAACCTGAATGAGGCTCGTTCGCGGATCGTTCGATCAGGGAGTGACCTACATGAGAGCGTATTTGACCGCCGCCGCGATCGCGGCGTCGCTGACGGCTGTCCCCGCGCTGGCGCAGGACGGTGGCGACCCGTCGGTCAGCAGCGGCTTCTCCGGCATCTACGTCGGCGCCGCGGGTGGCTATGACGTGCAGCCCAACGACGGCGGCGCGCGCCTGGAGTTCGACCGCAACCTCGACGGCCGCTTCGGCGACACGGTGCTGACCGGCACGGGCGCGAACGCCTTCTCGCCGGGCTTCTGCGGCGGACGCGCGCGCGCCGCGCAGGGCCCGCGCAACGGTGGCCCGGGCTGCACCAAGGACCGCGATGGCTGGAGCTATTACGGGCGGGTCGGCTTCGACCAGCAGAGCGGACCGATCGTCTACGGCGTGGTCGGCGAGTTCGGGCGGACTCACATCAACGACAGCACCTCGGGCTTCTCGACCACCCCGGCCAACTACGTGATGTACCGCCAGGTCAACTGGGAAGCCGCGGTGCGCGCGCGGGCCGGCTACACGCCCAACGACTCGACGTTGTTCTACGGCACGTTCGGCCCGTCGCTGGCGCGGATCGACAGCGAGTTCTCGTCGAGCCAGAGCACCAACAGCTTCACCGCCCGCGGGCGACAGGACCAGTTCGGCTTCCAGGGCGGCGGCGGCATCGAGCAGCGCTTCGGCGACCATTTCTCGGTCGGGCTCGAGTATGTCTACCACCAGTACCAGGACGACGACTATCGCGTCCGCGCCGCCGGCCCGGCGGGCACGCCCTTCACCAACGCCGGCAACGGCGGCACGGTCGAGGGCACCGACTTCCGCCGCTCGGACGAGAAGTTCCGCTGGCACAGCCTGCGCGCCACCGCGGCGTTCCGCTTCTGAGGTGACGGGGGCGGGTGCGCAGGAGCGCCCGCGCCCCATTCTCTTCGCTCCCCGGCGAAGGCCGGGGCCCAGTCGGGCGACGCAGGTGGGACACACCACGGCCGCTCCAACCGGGCCCCGGCCTCCGCCGGGGTACAACGGCTTGATGTGACGGCGATCACCCTCAGCGCATGCGGGGGCCACCGAACGGCAACGGCGGCGCGCGCCGGTCGCGGCGCGGCAGCTGCGCCTGATAGGCGTGGCCGCAATGCTCGACGCAATAGGGGAAGCCCGGGTTCACCTTGACGCCGCAGAAATGGAAGTCGGGTTCGCCCGGATGGCCGAGCGGCCACTTGCAGATCTTGTCGTTGAGGTCGAGCAGCGAGGTCTTGTTGGCGAACTCGGGCGCGGTCCGCGCGGGCACCAGCCGGCGCGGCGGCGCGGGCGCGATCGGCGGCTGCTGCTCGCCCGGGGCCTGACGGACGAAGCCGCCAGGACCGACCGACCTGAGCACCGGCTCGCGCTTGACCGGCGGCGGGCTCGGCGCCTCATCGGCCTCATCGTCGACGTCGGTGGGCGCAGGCGCCGGGTCCGGCGCCGACTCGGTCGCGAAAGGCGGCGGCGCCGGCGCGGGGGCGGCGCGCACCGGCGCGGGCGTGGGCTTGGGCGCGGTGACGGGAGGAACCGCGGGCGCCGGCTCGGCCGCACGCGCCTCCTCCTTGGTCGTCACGGGGGATGGGCGCGACTGCAGCCCGAGGCGATGCGCCTTGCCGATCACCGCGTTGCGGCTGACGCCGCCGAGCGCCTCGGCGATCTGGCTGGCGGTCTGGCCCGCCTCCCACATCGTTTTCAGCGTGTCGATCCGCTCGTCGGTCCAGGACATCCTTGTCTTCCTCTAGCGTTCCGGTTGCGGGCGCGCGCCGCAGCGGTTACCCGCACAGGCGATGAGCAGCCAGCCTCCTACCGAACATATTCCGTCAGCAATCAGGCACGCCCCCGGCGAACCGGTGATCCGGAACGTCAATTGGGGCGGCCTGCGAACCCTCTATGTGAAGGAGGTGCGCCGTTTCTTCAAGGTGCAGCTCCAGACGGTGTGGGCGCCGGCGGTGACGACGCTGATGTTCCTGGTGATCTTCACCGTCGCCAACGGCGCGCGCAGCCCGGTCAATGTCGGCGGCGCGCCCGTCGCCTTCGCCGATTTCATCGCGCCCGGGCTGATCGTGATGGGGATGCTCAACAACGCCTTCGCCAACGCCAGCTTCTCGCTGCTGGTGGGTAAGATCCAGGGCAATATCGTCGACTATCTCCAGCCGCCGCTCTCCACCAGCGAGCTGCTCGCGGCACTGGTCGGCGCCGCGGTGACGCGCGCCTTCTGCGTCGGCTGCGCGGTGTGGCTGGCGATGGCGCTATGGCCCGGCGTGCACGTGACACCGCATCACCCGCTGGCGGTGCTGTGGTTCGGGCTGCTCGGCGCGATGTTCCTGTCGTTCGCGGGCGTGCTCACCTCGATCTGGGCCGACAAGTTCGACCATGCCGCGGCGGTGACCAACTTCCTGATCGCGCCGCTGACGCTGCTGTCGGGCACCTTCTACTCGGTCGACCATCTCGCGCCCGCGTTCCGCGCGTTCAGCCACGTCAACCCGTTCTTCTACGTGATCTCGGGCTTTCGCTACGGCTTCCTGGGCAGCGCCGACTCACCGGTGGCGGTGGGCAGCGTGGTGATCCTGGCGATCGACGTGGCGCTGGGGGTGCTGTGTTACGTCCTGCTCAAGCGCGGTTGGAAGCTGAAGAGCTAGGCCGCCCCCCCCTCCCCGCTCGGGGAAAGGGGAGCCCTGCGAAGCATGGTGGAGGGGGCGCTCCTCGCACGCACCCGCTCACAGGCGGAAGCCTCCCTCCGTCAGCGCTGACGCGCCCCGCCACTCCCCCGCGAGCGGGGAGAATCTAGTCCGCCACGAAATCGGCGATCGCCTGTCCGAGCTCGGGCTTGGTCACCGCGCTCATGTGGTTGCCCGGCACCTCGGCGTAACGCGCGTGGGGCAGCGCGTCGGCGAGCGCCGCCGCCGAGCCGTTG
Source organism: Sphingomonas sp. BK580 (assembly GCF_014194975.1). GTDB lineage: Bacteria > Pseudomonadota > Alphaproteobacteria > Sphingomonadales > Sphingomonadaceae > Sphingomonas. The sequence goes on from NZ_JACIAY010000001.1 coordinate 273,612, forward strand.
TCGTGATCGTCGACGCCGCTGAGCACCAAGGTGGGCCGATCGAGCGTCTTCAGCACCTCCGCGGGCGTGCTCGCGAACGTGTCGATCACGCCGAGCAGCGCCACCGGGTCGCCGCCGGTGGTCTTGAGGAAGGCCTCGGCGAGCCACTCGGGGCTGCCGCGCTCGTGTTGGCCGAGCCGGGTGAGGATGTTGCGGAAATGATCGGCGCGCCGCTCGGCGCCGACGATCCCCTCCCACCCCATGCCCGCGAGCACGACCCGCCGCGGCGTCGCACCGCGCGCCAGCATCCGCACCACCGTCCGCGCGCCCAGCGAGTAGCCCCCGAGATCATAGTCGGTGAGCCCGAGGTGGCACACCAGCGCCTCGCCGTCGAGCGCCAGTGCGTCGGGCGGGTAAGCGGCGGGATCGTGCGGCTTGCCGCTCTCGCCGTGCGCGCGCAGGTCGGGCAGGATCACGCGCACGCCGCGCGCGGCGATCGCGGCGGCGTGGCCGTAGCGCAGCCAGTTGGTGCGCGCGTCCGAGAAATAGCCGTGGATCAGCACCAGCGGTCGGCCCTCGCCGAGCTCGCGCCAGGCGATCTGCGTGCCGTCGAAACTGTCGAAGAAGCGTGTCTCAGTCGGGGAGCTTGCCACTCGTTTCCATCCATTTGGCGACGAGATGCGGGAGCTCGTCGGTGCGTTTTTGGGGCAGCCCGGCGGTGTCGCGCCAGGCGGCGTGGCGGCTCTCGACGCCGAAATGACCGGTGGGATGAAGCGACGCCGCGTCGTCGAAGCTGCCGACGGTGAGATCGAGCTGGTCGGCACCGTTTCCCTCGTAGGTGAGCGGGGTGCCGCAGTCGCGGCAGAAGCCGCGCGCCGCGATCGGCGACGAGGCGCGGCGATCGGGCTCGCGCGTGGTCCAGCGCAGCGCCGCGCGCGACACCTGCTTGAGCGCTGCGAAGACGCCGCCGGTGGCGCGCTGGCACATCCGGCAGTGGCACAGATAGGCGCCGTCGTCCTCGACCAGCACGGCGTAGCGCACGCTGCCGCACTGGCATCCACCGGTCATCTCGCGCGCCATGCCGCCGCTCCCGCTGCCCAGGTGGAGCGACCTAACGTGGCGAGCGCGCCAGGTAAACGCGTGAGCCATGTTGCATTGCAGCACTCGACGGGAGCGAGTGTCGCTGGCACAGCGGCGGGGTGACTCGCCCGCCTTCCCTTCCGCACAGCGCGATCGAGGATGCCTATGCGCTCGCGCTCGGCTGCATCCTCGTCGTGCTCGGGCTCGCGCTGCTCCATGCGGCGGGGCTGGTGACGGGCGGGATCGCGGGCGTGGCGCTGCTGCTCTCCTACGCGGTGCCGCTGCCGAGCGGAGTGCTGTTCACCTTGCTCAACCTGCCGTTCTTCTGGCTGGCGTGGCGCGCGATGGGGCGGCGCTTCACCCTGCGCACCGCCCTGGTCGGGATCGGCGTGGCGGGGCTCGGTACGGTCACGCGCTACGGGCTGAGCATCGCGTACATCGATCCCGCCTTCGCCGCGCTGGCGGGCGGGTCGGTGATCGGCTTCGGCGCGCTCGCGCTCGCGCGGCACCATGCGGGGATCGGCGGCACGGGGGTGGTGACGCTCTGGCTCCAGCAGCGCCGCGGCTGGAACGCGGGGCGGACGCAGATCGCGATCGACGCGGTGATCCTGCTGGTGTCGCTGGTGGCGCTGCCGGTGGAGCGCGTGGCGTGGTCGGCGCTGTCCGCGGCGGCGATCAGCGGCATCCTGATCGCCTGGCACCGGCCGGGGCGGTATACAGGGTATTGAGCCGATCCGACGCTGCGTAGCGTCGGAGTGCTGTTAATGCTTCTCCCCTCCCCTTCAGGGAAGGGGCTCGGGGTGGAGCATTTCAGCGCACGCCGCGCTAGCGGAGAAGCCCCACCCGCCCCCTCCCCTGAAGGGAAGGCTTGCCGCGGATAAGCTCACTCGTCCCCGGCGAACACCGCGTCGAAGGCGGCGTCGTCGGTCTCGTCCGCTTTCCTGAGATGACGGCGGCCGAGCAGCTCGGCGATCTGCACCGCGTTGAGCGCCGCCCCCTTGCGGAGGTTGTCGCTGACGCACCACAGCGCCAGCCCGTTCTCGACCGTGGGGTCCTCGCGCACGCGGCTCACGTAGGTGGCGTCGTCGCCCGCGCTCTCGATCGGGGTGACATAGCCGCCGTCCTCGCGCTTATCGACCAGCATCACGCCGGGCGCCTCGCGCAGGATCCGCTGCGCGTCCTCGGCCGACAGCTCGTTCTCGAACTCCACGTTGAGCGCCTCGGAATGGCCGACGAAGACCGGCACGCGCACGCAGGTGGCGACGACCTTGATCTTAGGGTCGAGGATCTTCTTGGTCTCGACCACCATCTTCCACTCTTCCTTGGTGGAGCCGTCGTCGAGGAAGCTGTCGATGTGCGGGATGACGTTGAAGGCGATCTGCTTGGTGAACTTCTTCGGCTCGGCGGGGTCGCCGACGAAGATGTTGCGGCTCTGCTCGAACAGCTCGTCCATGCCGATCTTGCCCGCACCCGAGACCGACTGATAGGTCGCCACCACCACGCGCCTGATCGTCGCGGCGTCGTGCAGCGGCTTGAGCGCCACCACCATCTGCGCGGTCGAGCAGTTCGGGTTGGCGATGATGTTCTTGGCGCGATAGCCGTCGATCGCCGCGGCGTTCACCTCGGGCACGATCAGCGGCACGTCCGGGTCCATGCGGTAGAGCGACGAATTGTCGATCACGGTGCATCCCGCCGCGGCGAACTTGGGCGCGTAGACCTTCGTCGCCTCGCTGCCGATCGCGAACAGCGCCATGTCCCAGCCGGTCGGGTCGAAATGCTCGATGTTCTTGACGGTGAGCATGCGGCCGGTGTCGCCGTACTCGATCTGGTCGCCGGTCGAGCGCGACGACGCCAGCACCGCGATCTCGTCGGCGGGAAACTCGCGCTCGGCGAGAATGTTGACCATCTCGCGCCCGACATTGCCCGTGGCCCCCGCCACCACCACCCGATAACCCATCGTCCGTCCTTCCCGGCGCGCCGCGTGCGCGCGTTCTCATCCCGCGGCGGCCCTAATGCGCCCGCCGCGCGCGCGACAGCAAGCTTTACTTGGGCCCGCTGCCGACGTGCGCGTCGAGGAAGCGCTCAATCGTGGTCCAGACGTGGATGTCGCGCACCGCCGAGTGGGTCTTGCCGGGATAGAACATCAGGTCGAACGGCATGTCCGCGGCCTGCAGCGCCGCGGCCACCTTGGTGGAATTGTCGAGGAAGACGTTGTCGTCGGCCATGCCATGGAGCAGCAGCAGCGGCGTGGTGATGCGCTTCGGATCGCGCACCGCCCGCGACGCGTCATAGCCAGCGGCGTCGGTGCGCGGGTCGCCCATGTAGCGCTCGGTGTAATGCGAGTCGTAGAGGTGCCAGTCGGTCACCGGCGCGCCCGAGATCGCGGCGGCATAGAGGCCGGGGTCGGCCTCGATCATCTTGAGCGACATATAGCCGCCGTACGACCAGCCGTAGGTGGCGATCCGCTTCGGGTCGACGTAGCCGAGCGTCTTAAGATAGGTCGCGCCGGCGCGCTGATCGGCGACCTCCACCGTGCCCATCGCATGCCAGATCGCGCTCTCGAACGTCACCCCGCGGTTGGCCGAGCCGCGGTTATCGAGCTCGAAATAGATCCAGCCGCGATGGACGATGTGCTGGATCAGCGGGTTCTTCCAGTCACGCGCGACGTTCTGCGGCCCCGGTCCGCCGTAATGCTGGAAGAAGACGGGGTAGCGCTTGCCCGGCTCCAGCCTGGGGGTGACCATCTGCCAGTGCAGCTCGGTGCCGTCCTCCGCCGCGATCGTGCCGAACGTCACCGGGCGGTGCGCGGCGAGATAGGGCGCGTAGGGGTGACCGCGCTCAACCCGGTTCTCGTTGACCCAGGCGAGCCGCTTGCCCGCGGCGTCGGCGAGATAGACCTGCGGCGGCTGGTTGGGGTTGGAGCGGGTGACGAGGAAGCGCTGCGCCGCGCCGTCGGCGGTGACGCTGTTCTGCCAGCCGCGCTCGGTCAGCCGCTCGGGCGTGCCGCCGGCGAGCGGGACGACGTAGAGCTGCTGCTCGAGCACGTCGTCCTTGTTGGCCATGAAATAGACCTTGCCCGCCGCCTCGTCGACCGCGACCAGCCCGGTGACCACCCACGGCCCCTTGGTCAGCTGGGTCCACTGGCCGCCGCGCAGCAACCAGAGGTGACCGTAGCCGTCGCGCTCGGAGCGCCACAGGAGGCCGCCGTCGGCGAGCGCGCGATAGCTGTCGGTGAGGTTGATCCAGCTGCGCGGCGCGGCGGTCTCGCTGAACAGCGGGGTCGCCATGCCGGTGGCGGGGTCGACGCGGAGGACGTCCAGCCGGGTCTGCGCGCGGTTCTCGCGCTGGACGAGCAGCGCGGAGCCGTCGGGCAACCAATCGACTCGCGCCAGATAGATATCGGGGTCGGTGCCGAGATCGACCTTCACCTGCCCCTTGCCGTCGGCGCGCATCACGTGGAGCTCGACGGCGACGTTGGGCGTGCCCGCGGCGGGGTAGCGCTGCTGGTAGATCTCGGTGCCGGCGGCGCCGATCGCGGCGCGGGTGAAGACCTGCACCGGCGCCTCGTCGAACCGCTCGACGGCGACATAGCGGTCGTCGGGGCTCCACCAGTAACCGGTGCGGCGGTCCATCTCCTCCTGCGCGACGAACTCGGCCTCGCCGAAATGGACCGTGCCGCCGCCGCCCTGGGTGAGCGCGCGCGCGGCGCCGCCGGCGAGCGGCTGGAGCCAGAGGTTCTGGTCGCGCACGTAGCTGACGAAGCCGCCGCGCGGCGAGACCTCGCCGTTGAGCACGCCGCCCCTCACCTCGGTGAGCCGGCGCGTCGTGCCGTCGAGCCCGGCCAGGTAGAGATCACCGTCGGCGGGGACGAGCAACTGGCGGCCGTCGGGCGACCAGTCGTAGCGGATGACCCCGGTCAGCGCGCCGATGCGCGCGCGCTCGCGTTGCATCTTCTCCGCCTCGGACAGCGCCGCGCCGCTGCCGACGCGCGTGCTGTCGACCAGCATCCGCTCCTGCCCGGTGGTGGTGTCGCGCGCCCAGAGATCGAGGCGGAAGCGATCGTCGGCGCGCGGGCGCAGGAAGGTGAGCAGCCGTCCGTCCGGCGAGAGCTTGAGCGAGCGCGGCTGCTGGCCGCCGAGGTCGGGCGCGGCGAAGATGCGCTCGAGCGTGAGTCGCTGCGCCGCGGGTCGGGTCGCGCCGGCCTGTGCCTGCGCGGCGTCAGCCACGAGCGCCCCTGTTGCTACCGTCGCGAGCGCCACCACCGCCAACCATGAACGCATCCATTCCTCCGGGATCGCCACCCGGGACCGGGCGCGCCGCCCTTATCGCGGCGGGAGCTGGCGAGGTAAAGCGTCACCCTTGCTGTCGTGGTGGGGCGCTCTTCCGGGCGAAAGGCCGATGCCGATGCCGATGCCGACGCCGACGCCGACGCCGACGACGACGCGAGCGCCGACGACGACGCGGGCGCTCCGTCACTACAAGCGCACCACCCCGGCGGACGCCGGGGTCCAGGTGGGGAAGGCCTGCGTGGCCGTCACCAGCCTCCCCCACCTGGACCCCGGCGTCCGCCGGGGTGGCCCTTAGGGACGTAAGGCATCTCCTACCCCACCGGCGTCATCCTGAGCTTGTCTCAGGATCCACTGTGCCGCGCACCCAAGTGCCGGTGGTGATCGCGGACGGCTAGATCCTGAGACGAGCTCAGGATGACGCCGGCTACGGCGAACCGGCGGTGCGACGCCTCCCCCCCCGAACAAGAAAGGGGCGCGGTGGTCTCCCACCGCGCCCCTCGCGCTCCGGCCGAAACCGGGTGTCGCTTACTCGGCGGCCTGCGCCTGCGGGCGGTTGTCGCGGCGCTCGGCGATGCGCGCCGACTTACCGGTGCGGCCACGCAGATAGTAGAGCTTGGCGCGACGCACCGCGCCCTTGCGCACCACCTCGATCGAGTCGACGTTGGGCGAGTACAGCGGGAAGACGCGCTCCACACCCTCGCCGAAGCTGATCTTGCGGACGGTGAACGACGAGCCCATGCCCTTGTTCGAGCGCGCGATGCACACGCCCTCGAAGTTCTGGACGCGGGTGCGCTCGCCCTCGACCACCTTCACGCCGACCTTCAGCGTGTCGCCGGGGCGGAACTCGGGGAGCTTCTTGCTCTCGTGGAACTTGGCGATCTGCTCGGCCTCGAGCGTCTGGATCAGGTTCATCGCGTCAATCCTTACTTCCGTGCCGCGCGCCAGAGGGCGAGCCGACCCGAGCGCCCTCGTGACGCTCCCACAGGTCCGGCCGCCGTAGCCGTGTGTCGATCTCGGCCTGTGACTGACGCCACGCCGCGATCCTCGCATGATCCCCCGATCGCAGCACCTCGGGGATCGTGCGCCCTTCCCATTCGACAGGTCGGGTATAATGCGGATATTCGAGGAGGCCGCTCTCGAAGCTCTCCTCGTCCCCGCTCGAAGCCGCGCCCATTACCCCCGGAATCAACCGAACGCAAGCGTCCAGCAGCACCAGCGCGGCCATCTCGCCGCCCGAGAGGATATAGTCGCCGATCGACAGCTGCTCGATGGCGCGCGCCTCGAACAGGCGCTCGTCGAACCCCTCGAACCGCCCGCACAGCAGCAGCGCGCCCGGCCCGGCGGCGAGGTCGCGGACGCGGCGTTGCGTCAGCGGCGCGCCCCGCGGCGTGAGCGCGATCAGCGGGCGCCCGTCGGCGTGCGCGTCGACCGCGCGGCCGACGATATCGGCGCGCAGCACCATCCCCGCCCCGCCGCCCGCCGGCGTGTCGTCGACGGTGCGGTGGCGGTCCTCGGTGAAGTCGCGGATGTTCACCGCGTCGCAGGTCCACCGCCCCTCGCGCAGCGCGCGGCCCGCGAGCGCGACGCCGAGCGGGCCGGGGAACATCTCGGGGTAGAGCGTCAGGATCGTGGCGCGGAAGGTCATCGTGTCCAGTTCTCGACGGCGAGGCCGGGAATGCCGGCGAAGTCGCGCTCGTTGTTGGTGACGAGGATGGCATCGAGCGACAGCGCGTGCGCCGCGATCAGGCGATCGAAACTGCCGCGTCGAAACGGTAGCCGGGCATAGGCCCATGCCGCCCTCGCGTCGAAAGCGAGCACGTCGAACAGGCGGGTCACCTGCTCGAGAACCTCCGACGCCGGGCGCTTGCCGCAGACGCTACCCAGCGAGACCTCGGCGAAGGCGATCGACGAGATGACGATAGTCCCGCGGCGACAGCGCTCGACGCGCGCGCGCAACGCGGCGGGTTCACCGGCGAGCAGCGCGATGACGATGTTGGCGTCGAGCATGTACCTCACCGGTCGGCTTCCGCCCCCCAGCCAGTCCAGTCAGGATCGTCCCAGGCGCGGGGCGACGGCTCGAACGCGCGCTCTTCAGCCGAGCGCGGTGCGAGCCCGGGACACTTGCCCCATACCGACGCGAGATCGAGTCGATCGTCCCTCACCACGGGCGCGAACTCATAATGGTCGCGTTCCTCGCGCACCACCATCTCCGTACCCTCCTTCAGCCCCAGCGCCTTGGGCAGGCGCAGCGCGACCGAATTGCCGGACTTGAACACCTTGGCGCGATATTCGTTACTCATCGCCGATCTCCCGTATGCACGGGATGTATATACACGCGGGAACGACAGCAAGATGGACGACTGCCTCATCATCGGTGCCGGTCCCGCCGGGCTAACCGCGGCGATCTATCTGGCGCGCTATCATCTCTCGATCCGGCTGTTCGACTCGGGCTCGAGCCGCGCCGCGATGATCCCGTGCACGCACAACCACGCCGGCTATCCCGAGGGGATCGCGGGCACCGAGCTGCTGCGGCTGATGCTCACCCAGGCGGAGAAGTATGGCGCGCGGCGCGAGCCGGTGAAGGTGACCGGGCTGGCGCAAGACGGCGACGGCTTCGTCGCCACCACCGACCGGGGCACGCATCGCGCACGCACCGTGCTCCTAGCGACCGGGGTGGTGAACCACCGCCCGCACGGGCTGCTGCCCGAGGTGCACGATCCGGCGCTGGCGCGCGGGCTGCTGCGTTACTGCCCGGTGTGCGACGGCTATGAGGTCACGGACAAGCGAGTGGCGGTGATCGGCACCGGTGATCGCGGCATGCGCGAGGCGCTCTTCCTCCGCGGCTTCACGCGCGACATCACGCTGATCGCGCCCGAGGCGGAGCATCTGCTCGACGCTGCCTGCGCCACGGCGCTCGACGAGGCAGGCGTGGTGCGCGTCGACGGCCCGTGTGGCGGCTATGCGATCGAGGGCGACGAGTTCGCGCTCGACACCGCGCGCGGGCGGATGGCGTTCGACAGCGTCTACCCCGCGCTGGGCTCACGCATCCGCTCGCGCCTCGCGATCGAGGCGGGCGCGCGCGCGAGCGACGACGGCTGTCTCGAGGTGGACGATCATCAGCGCACCAGCGTGCCGGGGCTGTTCGCTGCGGGGGACGTGGTGAAAGGGCTCGACCAGATCAGCCACGCCATGGGTGAGGCCGGCGTCGCGGCGACGACGATCCGCAACCTGCTCGCGGAGCAGCGACCGCTGCGACGGTGAGCGGTGTTCCTGCGCACGCAGGAACCCAGGTGAGTTGGCGCCGCGTCCGTGGCTCTGGGCTCCTGCTTGCGCGGAGCACGGCGTGCTTCGAGAGCGCGCCTACTCATTCCCGTCATCCCGAACTCGTTTCGAGATCCATCGTGCCACATACTCAGCTGCGGCGGCGCCTGCGGCGCGGTAGATTCTGAAACGAGTTCAGGATGACGGCAGAAGGAAGCAAGAGGAGGAACGCTCGCGCCCCCTCCCCTCACTCCACGAACGCCGCCTCTACCACCAGCCGCTCACGATCCCACTCGGGCACCGCGTTGATCGGCACCATGAAGCGCTTGCCGCCGTCGCGCTCGATCTCGATCACGTCGCCCGCACCGAAATTCTCCACCGCGACGACACGCCCGACCGGCTCGCCGGCGGTCGACACCGCGGCGAGACCGAGCAGGTCGGCGTGATAATATTCGCCCTCGCCGAGCGGCGGCAGCGCCGCGCGCGCGACGGTGAGCAAGGTGCCGCGAAGCTGCTCCGCGCCGGTGCGGTCGGTCACCTCGGCGAAGCGCGCGATCGTGCCGTCGCGTAGCTTCACCAGCGTGAGCGCACCGCCGTTGAACGTGCGATGCGCGTCGAGCGCTTCGGCGAACACCTTGAGGCGCACCTCACCGGTGATGCCGTGCGCCCCCGTCACGGCGGCGAGCACCACCGCGTCGGGGTCGATCGGCGCCGCCTCAGGCCTGGTCGGGCGAGCCGGCGCCGCCGGCGGGGGCGTCGTCGTCCCCTTCGGCGGGCTGCTGGCTCGAGACGCCCTGGTTGGTGGCGTCCTGGGTGGTGGAGTCGTCATTATCGTCGGGCGCGGTGCGCAGGTCGGGATCGTTCGTCATCGTGCGGTCCTCTCGGATCTCGTTCAGAGCCGGGAGTAACGCACGAGCGGACGATCGATTTCCCGGCCGGCTTACTCGGCGCTCGCCGCCTCGGTCTCGGCCGGGGCCGCCGCGGCCTCCTGCTGCGCCTTCAGCTTCTCGGCACGCTCCTCGGCGCGCTCCTTGGCCTTCTCGCCCGGCTCACCCTTCTTGGGGTTGCTGCGCGCGGCGCGCTCCTTCACGCCCGCGGCGTCGAGGAAGCGGGCGACGCGGTCGGTCGGCTGCGCGCCGACGCCCAGCCAGTGCTTGGCGCGCTCGGCGTCGAGCACGATGCGCTTCTCGTCGTCCTTGCCGAGCAGCGGGTTGTAGTTGCCGATCTTCTCGATGAACTTGCCGTCACGCGGGCTGCGCGCGTCGGCCACGACGATGCGATAGTAAGGACGCTTCTTCGAGCCGCCGCGCGACAGGCGAATGCTGAGTGCCATGGTGTTCGTCTTCCTTCTGTCTGTCTGTGCCCCGGCAAGCGCCGGGATCGTCTAGGTGAATGTCGTCACGTCCGCGCCGCCGCGGCGGCGCGCATCGTTACTTCTTGAACCGGAACCCGGGCGGCAGGCCGCCGGGGATGTTGCCGGGCAGACCGCCGCCCGGCAGCCCCGGCAGCCCCGGACCGCCGCCCGGCCCGCCGAGCTTGCCCATCATGTCGCCCATGTCGGCGCCGCCGATCGCGCTGCCGAGGCCGCCGAGGCCGCCCTTGCCGAGCATCGCCATCATCCCCTTGAGCCCGCCCATCTTCTTGATCTTCTTCATGGCGGTCGACATCTCGAGGTGCATCTTGAGGAGCTTGTTGACCTCCTGCACGGTCGTCCCCGAGCCCTTGGCGATGCGGATCTTGCGCTTGGCGTTGATCAGCTCGGGCTTGGCGCGCTCCTTGGCGGTCATCGAGCCGATCATCGCGTCGAGGTGGACCAGCATCTTGTCGCTGCCCGGCACCGAGTCCATCGCCGCCTGCGCCTTCTTCATGCCCGGCAGCATGCCCGCGAGCGCGCCCAGCCCGCCCATGCGCTTCATCTGCGCGAGCTGGCCGCGCAGGTCGTTCATGTCGAACTGACCCTTGGCGAGCCGGCTCGCCATGCGCTCGGCGTCTTCCTGCTGGATCGACTCGGCGGCGCGCTCGACCAGGCTGACCACGTCGCCCATGCCGAGGATGCGGCCTGCCACGCGCGACGCGTGGAACGCCTCCAGCGCGTCGAGCTTCTCGCCGACGCCGGCGAACTTGATCGGCTTGCCCGTGACCGCGCGCATCGACAGCGCGGCGCCGCCGCGCGCGTCGCCGTCCATGCGGGTGAGCACCACGCCGGTGAGCGGCACCTGCTCGGAGAAGTTCTGGGCGACGTTGACCGCGTCCTGACCGGTCAGCGAGTCGACGACGAGCAGGATCTCCTGCGGCGCCGCCACCTCGGCGACCGCCTTCATCTCGTCCATCAGCGCTTGGTCGACGTGGAGTCGGCCGGCGGTGTCGAGCATGAGCACGTCGAAGCCCTGGAGCTTCGCGGCCTGGAGCGCGCGGCGCGCGATCTCGACCGGCTGCTGGCCCGCGACGATCGGCAGCGTCGCCACCTCGACCTGCGTGCCGAGCGTGGCGAGCTGCTCCTGAGCGGCGGGGCGGTTGACGTCGAGCGACGCCATCAGCACCTTCTTGGCCGAACGCCCCGTCATCGAGCTGCTCGACAGGCGCTTGGCGATCTTGGCCGTGGTCGTGGTCTTGCCCGAGCCCTGCAGGCCGACCATCATCACCACCGCGGGCGGCGCGACGTTGAGCTGGAGCTCGGCCGCGGCGGGATCGTCGCCGCCGAGCATCCGCACCAGCGCGTCGTTGACGATCTTGACGACCTGCTGCCCCGGCGTGACCGAGCGCAGCACGTTCTGGCCGACCGCTTCCTCGGTGACCTCGTCGACGAAGGCGCGCGCGACCGGCAGCGCGACGTCGGCCTCGAGCAGCGCGACTCGCACCTCGCGCATCGCGGCGCGCACGTCGGCCTCGGTCAGCGCGCCGCGGCCACGCAACCGGTCGAAGACGCCGCCGAGACGATCGCTGAGGCTATCGAACATCGTGTTTCCTTCCCATCCGCCGCCAAACGCAAAAGCGCCGGCGGGCGAAACCTCGCCGGCCAGCGGGCACCACATGGGCGCATGTCGATCGCGTTCAACGGTGGAACGTGCGGCGGCTGTTAGAGGAAGTGGGCGCGGGATGCAAGCAACGTGGGGGCGGATGGCCGACTGCGTCCATTCACACCGTCATCCCGGACTTGATCCGGGATCCATGTCGCCGCGCACACGGCGAGCGTTGCTCTCGCGGAACCATGGATCCCGGCTCAAGGCCGGGATGACGATAGAGTGTGGGGAAAACAGACGTACCAGCCCCACCCGTCATCCCTGCGAAGGCAGGGATCCAGACATGCTGACGTCCGTGAAAGAACCGCGGCGTCAGCGCGTCTGGATCCCCGCCTGCGCGGGGATGACGGGAGGAGGAGGCGGGGTAGCCCCCCCTCACCCCAGCCGCGCCAGCGCCGCGGCGAAGCGTTCCGCGTCCGCCGCCTTCTCGGCGTGGTCGGCGCGCGCCTTGTCCACCGCCTCAGGCTTGGCGCGCTCGACGAAGCTCGCGTTGCCGAGTCGCCCCGCCAGCGAGTCGCGCTCCTTCTCGGCCGCCGCCAGCGACTTCTGCAATCGCTGCCGCTCCGCCTCGAGGTCGATCACGCCCTCCAGCGCGAGCGCGAACGTCTCCGCGCCCCACAGGATCGGCGCGCGCGCGCCGCTCGCCTCGCCCGGCGTCAGCGTGACGCGCGCGAGCCGCTCGACGTACGGGGCGATCGTCGCCGGCACGTCGCCCGCCCCGGTGTGGAGCGCGATCCGCGTGCCCGGCGGTACGTTGAGCTCGGCGCGTGCGCCGCGCACCGCCTCGACCAGCTCGATCAACCGCTCGACCGCCTGTGTCGCCCCCGGGTCAAGCGCGCGCGCGTCCGCCATCGGCCAATGCGCCACGATCAGCTCGTGCTCGCGTGGCGCCAGCGCGTGCCACAGCTCCTCGGTAATGAAGGGCATGAACGGGTGGAGCAGCACCAGGATCTGGTCGAGCACCCAGCCCGCGACCGCCTTGGTCTCGTCGTCGATCTGCCCTTTGATGAGCTCCAAATACCAGTCGCAGAAGCGGCTCCACACGAACTGGTAGATCGCGTTGGCGGCGGCGTCGAAGCGATAGTCGGCGAGCGCGAGGTCGACCGCCTGCACCGTCGCCACCGTCTCGGCCAGGATCCACTTGTTGACCGGATTGGACGCGAGCGGCGGCTCTAGCGTGGTCGAGCCGCCGATCCCGTTTGCCTGGGCGAAGCGACTGGCGTTCCACAGCTTGGTCGCGAAATTGCGATAGCCCTCGACGCGCTTCTCATCCATCTTGATGTCGCGCCCCTGGCTCTCCATCGCCGCCATGAAGAAGCGCAGCGCGTCGGCGCCGTAGCGGTCGATCAGCCCGAGCGGGTCGACCGTGTTGCCCTTGGACTTGGACATCTTGGCGCCGTCCGCGGCGCGCACCAGGCCGTGCAGGTAGAGCGTGCGGAACGGCACCTCGCCCATGAAGTGCATGCCCTGCATCATCATCCGCGCGTCCCAGAAGAACAGGATGTCGAAGCCCGAGACGAGCACGTCATTGGGGTAGCGGCCGCCGAGCGTGCGGTCCGCGGCGTCGGGCCAGCCCATCGTCGCGAACGGCCAGAGCGCGCTGGAGAACCACGTGTCCAGGACGTCGGGGTCGCGGGTCAGCGCCACGCCAGCGCCCGCCTCGGCCTGTGCCTCCGCCTCCGTTTCCGCGACATAGGCGCGACCGTCCGCGTCGAACCACGCCGGGATCTGGTGTCCCCACCAGAGCTGGCGCGACACGCACCACGGCTGGATGTTCTCCATCCAGTTGAAGAAGGTCTTCTCCCACGACTTGGGCACCAGCTTGATGGCACCCGAGCGCACCGCCTCGATCGCGGGCTGGGCGAGCGTCGCGGCGTCGACATACCATTGGTCGGTCAGCCACGGCTCGATCACCGCGCCCGAGCGGTCGCCGAACGGCGTCTGGATCACGCGCGGCTCGGCGTCGTGCGCGACGCCCTCCTTGTCGACGTGCGGGATCAGCACGCCCGCGTCCTTGAGCTGCGCGACCACCAGCCGGCGCGCGTCCTGCGCGGCCTTGGCGTCGTTGCCGGGAAGGCCGAGGAACTCAGCGGGGATCAGTCCGTCCGCGGTCTGCACCACGCGCGCCGTGGCATCGAGCATGTTGAGCATGTCGCGCGCCTCGATCCCGGCGCGGCGGCCGACCTCGAAGTCGTTGAAGTCATGGCCCGGCGTGATCTTCACCGCGCCCGAGCCGAGCGCTGGGTCGGCGTGCTCGTCGGCGACGATCCGGATCAGCCGGCCGGTGATCGGCAGCCGCACCTGTTTGCCCACCAGAGCGGTGTAGCGCGCGTCCTCGGGGTGCACCGCCACCGCCATGTCGGCGAGCATCGTCTCGGGCCGCGTCGTCGCCACCTCGATCGATCCCGAGCCGTCCGCGAGCGGGTAGCGCAGCCGCCAGAAGCTGCCGCGCACCTCGCGGGTCTCGACCTCCAGGTCGCTGATCGCGGTACCGAGGCCCGGGTCCCAGTTGACCAGCCGCTTGTCGCGATAGAGCAGGCCCTGGCGGTGCAGCTCGACGAACACCTTGAGCACCGCGCGCGAGAAGCCCTCGTCCATGGTGAAGCGTTCGTTCGCCCAGTCCATCGAGCAGCCGAGCCGGCGCAGCTGGCGCGTGATCTCGCCGCCGCTCTCCGCCTTCCACTCCCAGACGCGGGCGACGAACGCCTCGCGCGAGAGGTCGGTGCGCTTCTCGCCCTTGGCCGCCATCTGGCGCTCCACCACCATCTGCGTGGCGATGCCGGCATGGTCGGTGCCGACCACCCAGAGCGCGTCCTTGCCCTTGAGCCGGGCGTGACGCGTCAGGATGTCCTGCAGCGTGTTGTCGAGCGCGTGGCCGATGTGGAGCGAGCCCGTCACGTTGGGCGGCGGGTTGACGATCGTCCAGGGCTCGGCGTTGGGGCGCTCGGGGCGGAACAGGCCATTGTCTTCCCAGTGGGTATACCAGCGGCGCTCGATCGCGGCGGGGTCGAAGGTCTTGGCGAGCTCGGTCATGGCCCGGCGGCTATCCCGCGTCGCGGCAAAAGGGAAGACCGCGCCGCCCCCCGCATAGCAGAAGGGCCGCCCCGGTCTCCCGGGACGGCCCTGCTGTCAGCCTCGCGGCGCGCCGGGATCAGGCGGCGACGTCGAAGTCCTCGTCGGTCGTCACCGGGCCCGAGTCCTGGCCCTTGGCGGCCACGTCGCGGTCGACGAACTCGATGATCGCCATCGGCGACGCGTCCGAGGCGCGGATGCCCGCCTTGATGATGCGGGTGTAGCCGCCGTTGCGCGACGCGTAGCGCGGCGCCAGCACGTCGAACAGCTTCACCAGCTGCGCGTCGTCGAGCAGCCGCGCGTGGGCGAGACGACGGTTGCTGAGACCGCCCTTCTTGCCGAGCGTGATCAGCTTCTCGATGTACGGGCGCAGCTCCTTCGCCTTGGCGACGGTGGTGGTGATCTGCTCGTGCTTGATCAGCGCGGCCGACATGTTGCGGAACAGCGCCTGGCGATGGGCCGAGGTACGCTGCAGCTTACGACCGCCAACTCTATGACGCATGTATCTTACCTTTCGTTCGTCAGGGGGCCGTGTGAGGTACCCCGGGCCTGGTGGGGACGTTTGAGCCCACCTTTGTCACGTCGCTCCCGTGGGAGCCTCTATACTATAGGAGACCGGGAGGCGCCGCGGCGAAGCCGCGGCCTCGGTCGGGTGCCGCCTGCGGCACCCGCCGGCCGGGGCAGTCCGTCTCGCGCATAGCTCACGCTACGCGCGTGGGGATCAGCCCATGATCTCCTGCTCGAGCTTCTTGGCGACTTCCTCGATGTTCTCGGGCGGCCAGCCGGGGATCTCCATGCCCAGCCGCAGCCCCATCGACGAGAGCACTTCCTTGATCTCGTTGAGCGACTTGCGCCCGAAGTTCGGGGTCCGCAGCATCTCCGCCTCGGTCTTCCCGACGAGATCACCGATATAGATGATGTTGTCGTTCTTGAGGCAGTTGGCCGAGCGCACCGAGAGCTCGAGCTCGTCGACCTTCTTGAGCAGGTAGCGGTTGATCTGCGCGGTGTCGCTCGCGACCTCGCCGCCCGACGCCGCCGGGGCCGCGACGCCGACCGGGGCCGAGCGCGTGACCGACGAGTCGTCGAAGTGGACGAACAGCGCCAGCTGGTCCTGCAGGATACGGCCGGCATAGCCCACCGCGTCCTCCGGAGTGACGGTGCCGTCCGTCTCGATCGTCAGCGTCAGCTTGTCGTAGTCCAGGTCCTGCCCGACGCGGGTCGGGTCGACCTTGTACGACACCTGGCGCACCGGCGAGTAGAGCGCGTCGACCGGGATCAGACCGATCGGCGCGTCGGCCGGGCGGTTGTTGACCGCGGCGACATAGCCCTTACCGACGTCGGCGGTGAGCTCCATGTTGAGCGTCGCGCCCTCGTCGAGGTGGCAGATCACCAGCTCGGGGTTCATCACCTCGATGTCGCCCGACACCGCGATGTCGCCCGCCTTCACCTCGGACGGCCCGGTCGCGGAGAGCTGGAGGCGCTTCGGCCCCTCACCCTGCATGCGGATCGCGATCTGCTTGACGTTGAGGACGATGTCGGTGACGTCCTCGCGCACGCCGGCGAGCGAGCTGAACTCGTGCAGCACGTTCTCGATCTTGATCGAGGTCACCGCGGCACCCTGCAGCGAGGAGAGCAGGACGCGGCGCAGCGCGTTGCCCAGCGTCAGCCCGAAGCCACGCTCCAGCGGCTCGGCGACGAAGGTCGCCTTGCGCTTGCCGTCACCGCTCTTCTTCTCGAGCTGGTTGGGCTTCTTCAGTTCTTGCCAGTTCTTTGCGTTGACAGACAAGCTCTCGTCCCCTGGGGTTGGGCCGGCGCTGGCGGGCGCCGACCGGGTAATGGACGCAGCCGCTCGTCAGCGGCCACGCGAAGAACATCGGATCAGACGCGACGCCGCTTCGACGGACGCACGCCGTTGTGCGGGATCGAGGTCACGTCGCGGATCGACGTGATCTGGAAACCGACCGCCTGCAGCGCGCGCAGCGCCGACTCGCGGCCCGAACCCGGTCCCTTGACCTCGACCTCGAGCGTGCGGACGCCGTGCTCGGCGGCCTTCTTGCCCGCGTCCTCGGCCGCGACCTGCGCCGCGTACGGCGTCGACTTGCGGCTGCCCTTGAAGCCCATCATGCCCGCGGACGACCAGCTGATGGCATTGCCCTGCGCGTCGGTGATGGTGATCATGGTGTTGTTGAAGCTGGCGTTCACGTGAGCGACGCCCGCGGTGATGTTCTTGCGTTCGCGCCGGCGAATGCGCTGCGGTGCCTGAGCCATGTGGTGTTCCTGACCTTGAATTCCAATACGGAGGGCGGCGGGCTGTCAGCCCCGGGCCTGCCTTCCGGCGGAGAAAAAGAGAAAATCGTCCCCCGGACGATTTTCTTACTTCTTCTTACCCGCGATCGGCTTCGCCTTGCCCTTGCGGGTGCGCGCGTTGGTGTGCGTGCGCTGGCCGCGGACCGGCAGGCCCTTGCGGTGACGCAGGCCGCGGTAGCAGGCGAGATCCATCAGGCGCTTGATGTTCATCGCGGTCTCGCGACGAAGATCGCCCTCGACGGTGTAGCCGGCATCGATCGCCTCGCGGATCTGCAGCACTTCCTGATCGGTCAGGTCCTGCACGCGCCGCTCCGGCGTGATGTTCAGCTTCTCGGTCAGCTCCTTGGCCTTGGCCGGCCCGATGCCGTGGATGTAGGTTAGCGCGATCACCACGCGCTTGTTGGT
The DNA here is from genome assembly GCF_014194975.1 of Sphingomonas sp. BK580. Taxonomy (GTDB): domain Bacteria; phylum Pseudomonadota; class Alphaproteobacteria; order Sphingomonadales; family Sphingomonadaceae; genus Sphingomonas. The sequence goes on from NZ_JACIAY010000001.1 coordinate 291,025, forward strand.
CGGGATGTTAACACCCGCGATACGTGCCATGTGCTATATGCCTCCTGTGCTCCACGGGAAGCGGCATGGCTGCACGCGACCCATCTCAACGCATTGCCTTCCGCGCCCCCGCCTGCCCGAGTCGCTCCCCGCCGAACGCAGGAAACGCGACGTGCGCACGAGTGCGACGCCGACGAGTGAGAGGTTGGAAGGGAGGGCGGATAAGCGCGCGGGAACGCACTGTCAAGCAAGCGGTTCCGAGTCGCGCCGCGTCTGGCGTCGCAGCGCGACCCATTTGCGGAGCGCCACGACGACCCAGGCGAGCTCGACCAGCCCGAACGGCCACGCGCCCTGGAGGAAGCCGTAGGCGGAGCCCATTAGGCAACCTAAGGCGAACAGCAGTGTCCAGAAGGGCGCGCGCTCCTCCATCATATAGCACAGCAGCATGAAAGTGACCGCGAACAGGCCGAAGAGAGTCAGGGCGTCCATGCCGCGGGTGTGGCGCATCGCGGGCGCGGGGGCCAGAGGGGTGCTGGCCTGAGCGCCGAGGCGATCGGCGGTCGTGGCCGCAGGACCCCCCCCCCGCCTTCCTTCCTGGCGTCATCCTGAACTCGACTCAGGATCCACCTCTCCGCAGATAGTACGGCGGTCGTATGAGCGGCGCCGTGGCTCCCGACACGGGTTCGGGATGACTCGCTGTCGGGGGGATGGGACCGCCGCTCGCGCCGCCCGGGCGAGCCGGCGAGCGCGCCGGACACGCGAAGAGCCGGCGGAGGACAGGGAACCCTCCGCCGGCCTCGTCACCACCGGGAGAGAAGGTGACGAGTTCCGTATTGTCTTCGACGATCGGGCAGCGACCACCGCTGCCCGTGAGCCGTCTCTACCCCCCGTCCCGCTTCCGCAGCGTGGCAGGCGCATGAACTTTCCGTCATGTCCGTGAAACTGCGACCGTATCGGTGGCGAGATCCGCACCGCGCGCGCGCCTCGACGCGAACGCATCTAGCGCCGCGCCCGTGCGTTCGAGCGGCATGGAGGACCTACAGCGCGCCTACGCCTCGCTGGAGACGACGCGGCTCCGTGCCCGCGCCGCGGTGGAGGTGACGCCGGCGGGACTGCTCGCGCTCGGCGGGATGGTGGCAGCGATCCTGGCGGGCGGCGCAGCGATCGTGCTCGCCGCGCGTCGCCCGCCCATGCCGCCGCGGGTCAGCGATCGCCGAGGATCGCCTCGATCGCGGCGGTGACCTCGCCGATCTCCGCCATGCCGTCGACGCGGCGCACCAGCCCGCGCGACTCGTAGATCGGGATGATCGGCGCGGTCTTGGCGCGATACTCGGCCATACGGGTCCGTACCGTCTGCTCATTGTCGTCGGGGCGGCGCTTGAACTCGCTCGCGCCGCAGACGTCGCAGACATCGTCGACCTTGGGCCGCTTGAACGTGTCGTGGTAGCCGGTGCCGCACACCGCGCAGGTGAAGCGGCCGACGATCCGCTCGACGAGCGCGTCCTCGTCGACCTCGAGCTCGATGACATGGTCGAGCGCCTGGCCGCGCTCCGTCAGCAGCAGGTCGAGCGCGTCGGCCTGCGCCGCCGTGCGCGGATAGCCGTCGAAGATCGCACCGCTGCCGGTGCCCGCGTCCATCCGCTCGCCGATGAGCGCCGAGACGATCGCGTCCGAGACGAGCTCGCCCGCCTCCATCACCGCCTTGGCCTGGAGACCCACCGGCGTGCCCGCCTTCACCGCGGCGCGCAGCATGTCGCCGGTGGAGAGCTGGACCATGCCGCGCTCCTCGACCAGCCGCTGCGCCTGGGTGCCCTTGCCCGCCCCCGGCGGCCCCAGCAGAATGATGTTCACGAGATAACGCCTCCCTGTCGCGTCGTCCCGCGCCCCGCGCTCAGCGGCGGCGCGCGCCCTTCAGTTTCGCCTTCTTGATCAGGTCGCCATACTGGTGCGCCAGCAGGTGCGACTGGATCTGGGTGACGGTGTCCATCGTCACGTTGACCACGATCAGCAGGCTGGTGCCGCCGAGATAGAAGGGGATCGACAGCGCCGACACCAGATACTCGGGGACGACGCAGATGAACGTCAGATAGGCCGCGCCGATCACCGTGATGCGGGTCAGCACATAGTCGAAATAGCTCTCGGTGTTCTTGCCCGGCCGAATGCCCGGGATGAAGCCGCCGTAGCGCTTGAGGTTCTCGGCGGTCTCCTCCGGGTTGAACACCACCGCGGTGTAGAAGAAGGAGAAGAAGATGATGCCGGCGGCGTAGAGCGCCATGTACACCGGCGAGCCGTGCTGGAGATATTGGTTCAGCCCGATCAGGATGTCGCCGAAGCGGCTCTCGCCCGAGACGCGGTTGCCGGCGAACTGGGTGATCGTCAGCGGCAGCAGCAGCAGCGACGAGGCGAAGATCGGCGGGATCACGCCGGCGGTGTTGATCTTGAGCGGCAGGTGGCTGCGGTCGGCCTGCATGCCGCGCTGTGTCTGACGCTTGGGATATTGGATCAGGATGCGGCGCTGCGCGCGCTCCATGAAGCAGATCAGCAGGATCAGGCCAGCGACCACCGCGACGATCAGCACGACCGAGATCGGGTTCATCGACCCCGACCGCCCGCCCTCGAGCAGGTTGACCAGCGTGGTCGGCAGATGCGCGACGATGCCCGCCATGATGATCAGCGAGACGCCGTTGCCGATGCCGCGGCTGGTGATCTGCTCGCCCAGCCACATCAGGAACATCGTTCCGCCGATCAGCGAGATCACCGCGCCGATGCGGAACACCATGCCCGGCTCGATCACCGCGCCGCCGGCCTCGAGCCCGCGCGCGATGAAATAGCCCTGCACCGCGGTCAGCGCCACCGTGCCGTAGCGGGTGTACTGGTTGAGCTTCTTGCGCCCCGACTCGCCTTCCTTCTTGATCGCGGCGAGCTGCGGGCTCAGCGAGGTGGCGAGCTGCACCACGATCGAGGCGGTGATGTAGGGCATCACGCCCAACGCGATCAGCGACGCGCGCGACAGCGAGCCGCCCGAGAAGGTATTGAAGAAGTCGAGCACGCCGCCCTTCATGCGATCGGCGAGGACGCCGAGCTGGGTCGGATCGATCCCGGGCAGCGGCACGTAGCTCAGCAGCCGGAAGACGATCAGCGCGCCGATCGTGAACCACAACCTTTTCTTGAGATCGGTCGCCTGCGCGAATTTCGCGAGGCTGATGCTCTGCGCCATCTGGTCGGCTGCGGATGCCATCGTGTCGGTGTATCCTGGAAACGAAGAACGGCGGGATGCGTTTGTACCGCCCCGCCGCTCATATAGGCGCAAGAGGCGCCTTGTCTAACCCGAGACGGCGGAAGCGCGGCATTAAGGCGGCTAACCCGCCTCGCCCTCCGAGTGTCACCCCGGACCTGGTCCGAGGTCTACCGTCTCGCCCGACCCTCGGCCTGAGAGTTCGCGGGAGGGTGAAACGCGGAAGATGTCCGGGGTAACGGCAAGGTGGGAACCGGCGCGCGCCCTGCGGCGCGTGCCGGGACGGCAGCTTACGCCTGCGTCTGCGCCTGCTTGCGCGCGGCCTGCGCGGTGCGGTGCTTCGCCTTGTGCTTGTCCGCGGCCGGAACGATCTCGGGCACGGTGACCGAGCCGCCGAGCTTCTCGACCGCCTCACGTGCCGACGCCGACACGCCCGCGACGGTGAAGTTGAGCTTGGTGGTCAGCTCGCCCTTGCCGAGCAGCCGCACGCCGTCCTTGCCGCCGCGCGCCAGGCCCGCCGCCTTGAGCGCGGCATGGTCCAGGTCGGTGCCGGTCAGCTTGCCCGACTCGATCGCCTTCTGGATCTCGCCGAGGTTCACCGTGGCATAGTCCTTGGCGAAGATGTTGTTGAAGCCGCGCTTCGGCAGCCGCATGTGGAGCGGCATCTGGCCGCCCTCGAAGCCGGCGATGCTGACGCCCTCGCGGCTCTTCTGACCCTTGACGCCGCGCCCGCCGGTCTTGCCCTTGCCCGAGCCGATGCCGCGGCCGACGCGGATCTTGCGGTGACGGGCGCCCTGGTTGTCGCTGAGTTCGTTGAGCTTCATGATATGCACTCGCTTTCGCTTCTGTCGCGCTGAAAAACAGGAAGGGGGCCGGTTAGCCCCCTTCCCTCGTCGTGTCACTAGTCAGGTCGGGGAAGGCTCAGCCTTCGACCACCTCGACCATGTGCTGCACCTTGCGAATCATGCCGCGCACCTCGGGGCTGTCCTGCAGCTCCGCGACGCGATGCATCTTGTTGAGGCCCAGGCCCACGAGCGTCGCGCGCTGGTCCTTGGTCCGCCGGATCGGCGAACCGGTCTGCTTCACCTTGATGGTCGCCATGTCGCTCACTCCACCACTGCCGCGGCATCCGCCTCGGCGGTCGCCGCGTCCGCGCCGTGCGCGCGGCCGAGCAGGTCGGCGATCTTCTTGCCGCGACGCTGCGCCACCGCCTTCGGCGAGGTCTGCGTGTTCAGCGCCTCGAAGGTCGCGCGGATCATGTTGTACGGGTTCGAGGTGCCGACCGACTTGGTCACCACGTCGGCGACGCCGAGGCTCTCGAACACCGCGCGCATCGGACCGCCGGCGATGATGCCGGTGCCCTGCGGCGCCGAGCGCAGCGTCACGCGGCCCGCGCCGAAGTGGCCGTTGCCGTCGTGGTGCAGCGTGCGGCCTTCCTTGAGCGGCACGCGGACCATCTTCTTCTTGGCCGCGGCGGTCGCCTTGGAGATCGCCTCGGGGACCTCGCGCGCCTTGCCGTGACCGAAGCCGACCCGGCCCTTGCCGTCGCCCACCACGACCAGCGCCGCGAAGCCGAAGCGCTTGCCGCCCTTCACCGTCTTCGAGACGCGGTTGATGTGGACGAGCTTCTCGATCAGCTCCTCGCCGCCGTCGTCATTGTTGCGACGGTCGTCGCGGCGGCCGCGGCCACCGTCACGACCACCGCGCCCGCCGCGGTCGTTGCCGCCGCGACCACCGCCGCCGCCACGGCCGCCGCGCGCGCCGCGCGACGGGCCATTGTCCTGCGGCGCGGCCTGCGCCGGTGCCGCATTGGCCTCGGCCTCGGGCGCCTGCGTCTGCTGGTTCTCGTCAGCCATGTCTTAGAACTCCAGTCCGGCTTCGCGCGCGGCCTCGGCCAGCGCCTTCACCCGGCCGTGAAAGAGGAAGCCACCGCGGTCGAACACGACCTGCGTGACACCGGCGGCCTTGGCCGCCTCGGCGACGCGCTTGCCCACCTCGGTCGCGGCCGCGACGGTCGCGGTCTTGCCCTCGTGCCCGGCCAGCGTCGAGGCCGAGGCCACGGTGTGGCCGTTGGCGTCGTCGATGACCTGGGCGTAGATGTGCTTGCCCGAGCGATGCACCGACAGGCGCGGGCGCGTGCCGGCACGCGCGCGCAGCGCGGTGCGGTTGCGGCGGCGCCGCTTGTCGAAAAGCGAAAGACCCTTGGTCACTTCTTCTTCCCTTCCTTACGGAAGATATACTCGCCGTCGTACTTGATGCCCTTGCCCTTGTACGGCTCGGGCTTACGCCAGCGGCGGATCTCGGCGGCCAGCTGGCCGACGCGCTGCTTGTCCGCACCGCTGATCTCGACGGTGGTCGCGTCCGGCGTCTTCACCTCGATGCCCTCGGGCACCTCGATGTTGACGTCGTGGCTGTAGCCGAGCTGCAGGCGCAGGTTGCGGCCCTGCGCGGCGGCGCGGTAGCCGACGCCGGTGATCAGCAGCTTCTTGGTGAAGCCCTCGGTCACGCCGGTGACGAGGTTCTGCACCAGCGTCCGCTGCATGCCCCAAAAGGCGCGCGCGCGCTTGGTGTCGTTGGCCGGCTGCACGCCGATCGAGTCACCCTGCACGTCGTAGCTGATCAGGTCCGACAGCGGCATCGTCAGGGTGCCCTTCGGGCCCTTGACCGACAGCTCGTTGCCGGTGCGGGTGGCGGTGACGCCCGACGGGATCGGGACCGCCTTCTTGCCGATGCGGCTCATCAGAACACCTCCGCCAGCACTTCGCCGCCGACGTTCTGCTCGCGCGCCTCGGCGTCCGACAGAACGCCCTTCGGCGTCGACACGATGGTGATGCCCAGGCCGTTCATCACGCGCGGCAGCTCGGTGGCGCCGGAGTAGATGCGACGGCCCGGCTTCGAGACGCGCGCGACATGCTTGATCGCGGGCTGACCCTCGAAATACTTGAGCTCGATGCGGACGCCCTTGGTGGACGCGCCCTTGCCGAGCGCGAGCTCCTCCTCGGAATAGCCGCGGATATAGCCCTCGCGCTGGAGCACGTCGAGCACGCGGACGCGCAGCTTCGACGCGGGCGACAGCACGCTGTCCTTGCGCGCGCGCTGGCCGTTGCGGATGCGGGTGAGCAGGTCACCCAGGGGATCGGTCACTGCCATCGTACGTCCTTACCAGCTCGACTTGGTGAGACCCGGGATCAGGCCCTTGTTGGCCAGATCGCGCAGCATCACACGGGCAAGCCCGAACTTGCGGTAGTAAGCACGCGGACGCCCGGTCAGCGCGCAGCGGTTGCGGATCCGCGTCGGGTTGGCGTTGCGGGGCAGCTCGGCCATCTTCAGCCGCGCGATGAGACGCTCGGTCTCGTCGAGCGACTGGTCGTTCGCGGTTGCCTTCAGCTTCGCCAGCTTGGGCGCATATTGCGCCACCAGCTTCTTGCGACGCTCGTTCTTGTTCACGGAACTCAGTTTCGCCATGGACTTAAGCTCTCTTTATCAGACCACCGAGACGGTCATGCCGCCTTCTTCGCGTCGGTCGTTTCGTCCTCGATCGGGAACGGGAAGCCGAACAGACGGAGCAGCTCGCGCGCCTCGTCGTCGCTCTTCGCGGTCGTGGTCACGATCACGTCCATGCCGCGCACCTTGTCGATGCGGTCATAGTTGATCTCCGGGAACACGATCTGCTCCTTGATGCCGCAGGCGTAGTTGCCGCGGCCGTCGAAGCTCTTCGGGTTCAGCCCGCGGAAGTCGCGGACGCGCGGGAGCGCGATGGTGATGAAGCGGTCGAGGAACTCGTACATGCGCTCGCGGCGAAGGGTGACCTTCACGCCGATCGGCATGCCCTCGCGCAGCTTGAACTGCGCGATCGACTTCTTCGCCTTGGTGATGACCGGCTTCTGACCGGCGATCAGCTCCATCTCCGACGCGGCCTGGTCGACGCGCTTCTTGTCCTGGGTCGCCTCGCCGACGCCCATGTTGAGCACGATCTTCTCGATCCGCGGGATCTCGTTGACGTTCTTGTAGCCGAACTTCTCGGTCATCGCCGCGACGATGCGATCCTCGTAGATCGCCTTCATGCGGGGCTTGTAGGCGTCAGCCATCGATCTTCTCCCCGGTCTTCACCGCGACGCGGACCTTCTTGCCATCCTGCGTCTCGAAGCGGACGCGCGTCGGCTTGCCGTCGGCGGTGACGTGCGCCACCTTCGACACGTGCAGCGGCGCCTCGATCCGCTCGAGCCCGCCCTGCGGGTTCGCCTGGGTCGGCTTGCGGTGACGGGTGGCGACGTTGACGCCGCCGACGATCACCTTGCTATCCTTCGGCATCGACTGGGTGACCGTGCCGGTCTTGCCCTTGTCCTTGCCCGAGAGGACGATGACCTGATCGCCCTTCTTGATCTTCGCGGCGGCCATCACAGCACCTCCGGCGCGAGGCTGATGATCTTCATGTGCTTCTTGCCGCGCAGCTCGCGCACGACCGGGCCGAAGATACGGGTGCCGATCGGCTCCTCGTTCTTGTTGACCAGCACCGCGGCGTTGCCGTCGAACCGGATCACCGAGCCGTCGGCGCGGCGGATGTCCTTGGCGGTACGCACGATCACCGCGCGGTGAACGTCGCCCTTCTTCACGCGGCCGCGCGGCTGCGCTTCCTTGACGCTGACGACGATGATGTCGCCGACGCCGGCCGTGCGGCGCTTGGACCCGCCAAGCACCTTGATGCACTGCACCCGCTTCGCGCCGCTGTTGTCAGCGACGTCGAGATTGGACTGCATCTGGATCATCGATCCGCTTCCTTCTCGCCTTGGGGTGGATACCGACCCAGCCCCGCCTAAAAAAACGACCCCCGGCAGGCGCATGGCCGTACCGAGGGGAGCGGCCGGTTAGCCGCTCCGCGGGCGAAAGGCAAGTGCCCTGCCCCCACGTCTTCCCGCCAAGCTCGGCTGGTCTCCGCGGCCAGGCCGCGGACCCTTCCCGAAACGCCGGCGGGCGCGCTCAGCGACGCTTACGCGTCGACGTCGACCCGCTCGGGCGCGACATGCGTGTTCACGCGGTCGACGACCTTCCAGGTCTTCAGCTTGGAGATCGGCGCGGTCTCTTCGATGCGCACGGTCTCGCCCTGCTTGTACTCGTTCGCCTCGTCATGGGCGTGGTACTTCTTCGAGCGGCGGATGATCTTGCCGTAGAGCGGGTGCTTCACCTTGCGCTCCACGTTGACGATCACCGTCTTCTCGCCCTTGTCGGAGACGATCACTCCGGTCAGCACGCGCTTCGGCATGTGCGTCGTCCTCTTACTTGGCCGCAGCCGCAGCGGTGCGCTGCGCCTGCAGGGTCTTGATGCGGGCGATGTCCTTGCGGACCTCGCGCACGCGGCTCGGCTTCTCGAGCTGGCTGGTCGCCGCCTGGAAGCGGAGATTGAACTGCTCGCGCTTCAGGTTGCCCAGGCTCTCGGCGAGCTGGTCGTCGCTCTGGCCGGTGAAGTCAGTGGTATTTGCCATCTTACTCGCCTCCCAGGTGCGAGGTGTCGCCGAGGCGCGCCACGACCTTGGTCTTGATCGGCAGCTTCATCGCGGCGCGCTCGAACGCCTCCGCGGCGAGCGGCCCCTCGACGCCGTCGAGCTCGAACAGGATCCGGCCCGGCTTGACGCGCGCGGCCCAGAATTCGGGCGAACCCTTGCCCGAGCCCATGCGGACCTCGGCGGGCTTGCTCGACACCGGCACGTCCGGGAACACGCGGATCCACAGACGCCCCTGGCGCTTGATGTGACGCGTGATCGCGCGGCGGGCCGCCTCGATCTGACGCGCGGTGATACGATCCGGCTCCATCGCCTTGAGGCCATAGGAGCCGAAGTTCAGCGAGGTGCCGCCCTTGGCGTCGCCGTGGATACGGCCCTTGAACGCCTTGCGGAACTTGGTGCGCTTCGGTTGCAGCATTGCCTTATTCCTTAGCGGCGGTCATCGCGCGCGGGGCGCACGCCGGAGGTCTGGGCCTCCATCATGAGGCGATCGGTCGCCATCGGGTCGTGCCCGAGGATCTCGCCCTTGAACACCCACACCTTGACCCCGCAGACGCCATAGGCGGTGTGCGCCTCGGCCTCGGCATAGTCGATGTTGGCGCGCAGCGTGTGCAGCGGCACCCGGCCCTCGCGATAGCTCTCGGAGCGCGCGATCTCGGCGCCGCCGAGGCGGCCGCCGCAATAGACCTTGATGCCGTCCGCACCGAGGCGCATCGCCGACTGCACCGCGCGCTTCATCGCGCGACGGAAGGCGATACGACGCTCGAGCTGGTCCGCGATGCCCTGCGCGACGAGCTTGGCGTCGACCTCGGGCTTGCGGATCTCGACGATGTTCAGCGACACGTCCGAGCTGGTCATCGCGCCGAGCGTCTTGCGCAGCTTCTCGATGTCCGAGCCCTTCTTGCCGATGATCACGCCCGGGCGCGCGGCGAAGACGGAGATGCGGCACAGCTTGGCGGGACGATCGATCACCACCTTCGAGATCGCCGCCTGCGGCAGCGTCTTGATGATGTACTGGCGGATCTTGAGATCCTCCAGCAGCAGGCGACGGTAATCGTCGCCCTCGGCGTACCAGCGGCTGTCCCAGGTGCGGTTGATCTGCAGGCGCAGACCGATGGGATTGCTCTTGTGACCCATTAGGCTTCTTCCTGCTCGCGCACGACGATCCGCAGCCGCGAGAACGGCTTGAGGATGCGGGTGGACTTGCCGCGGCCGCGCGTGGCGAACCGCTTCATGGTGATCGACTTGCCGACCGACGCCTCGGCGACGACGAGCGCGTCGACGTCGAGGTTGTGGTTGTTCTCGGCGTTGGCGATGGCCGAGGCCAGCACCTTGCGCGCGTCGACCGCCATCGACTTCTTGGAGAAGGCGAGGATGTTCATCGCGTCGGCCGCCGAGCGGCCGCGGATGAGCGCCGCCACCAGGCCCAGCTTCTGCGCCGAGCCGCGGATCTGCGTGCCGACCGAGAGGGCTTCCTTCTCGCCGACCTTGCGGGGGGATGCAGGCTTGCTCATCAGCGCTTGCCCTTCTTGTCAGCCGCGTGACCCGGGAAGAACCGGGTGGGCGCGAACTCGCCGAGCTTCATGCCGACCATGTCCTCGTTGACCGAGACGGGCACGAACTTGCGGCCGTTGTAGACCGAGAACGTCAGACCGACGAACTGCGGCAGGATGGTGGAGCGGCGCGACCACGTCTTGATCGGCGCGCGCCCACCGGCGTCCTGCGCGGCCTCGGCCTTCTTGAGCAGGCTCAGTTCGACGAACGGGCCCTTCCAAACAGAGCGAGCCATTACTTCTTCCTCGCGTGGCGGCTACGGATGATCATCTTGTCCGTAGACTTGTTGTGGCGGGTGCGCGCACCCTTGGTCGGCTTGCCCCACGGCGTGACCGGGTGACGGCCGCCCGAGGTCCGGCCCTCACCACCGCCGTGCGGGTGGTCGACCGGGTTCTTGGCCACGCCGCGCGTCAGCGGGCGCTTGCCCATCCAGCGCGAGCGGCCAGCCTTGCCGAGGTTCTGGTTCTGGTTGTCGGGGTTCGACACCGCACCGATCGTCGCCATGCACTCGCCGTGGATGTAGCGCTGCTCGCCCGAGTTGAGGCGGACGATGACCATGCCGCGGTCGCGGCCGACGACCTGCACATAGGTGCCGGCCGAGCGCGCGATCTGACCGCCCTTGCCCGGCTTCATCTCCACGTTGTGGACGATCGTGCCGACCGGGATCTGGCCCAGCTCCATGGCGTTGCCCGGCTTCACGTCGGTCTTCTTGCCCGCGATCACCTTGTCGCCCGGCGCGAGCCGCTGCGGCGCGATGATATAGGCCAGCTCCTCGTCGGGGTACTTGACCAGCGCGATGAAGGCGGTGCGGTTCGGGTCATACTCGAGCCGCTCGACGGTGCCCTCGACGTCCCACTTGCGCCGCTTGAAGTCGACGTAGCGGTAGCGCTGCTTGTGACCGCCCGCGATACCGCGCGAGGTCACATGGCCCTTGTTGTTGCGGCCGCCGGTCTTGCGCTTGCCCTCGGTCAGCGCCTTGACGGGCTTGCCCTTGTACAGCGACGACTTGTCGACGAGGACGAGGCCGCGCTGCGCCGGCGACGTCGGGTTATAATGCTTGAGCGCCATCTTACTTGGCCCCCTCGGTGACGTCGATCGACTGGCCCTCGCGGAGCGTGACGATCGCCTTCTTGACATCGGAGCGACGGTAGGGCGCACCCTTCCAGCGCTTGGTCTTGCCCTTCTGGACGATCGTGTTCACGCCCGTGACGCTGACGCCGAAGAGCGCCTCGACGGCCGCCTTGATCTGGGGCTTGGTCGCCTTGTTGGCGACCTTGAAGACCACCGCGTTCTGCTCGGAGAGCAGGGTCGCCTTCTCGGTGATGTGCGGCGCGACAATCACGTCATAGTGACGGTTGTCGATCGCCTCTGCCGGCTTAGCCATTGAAGCGCGCCTCCAGCTTCTCGACCGCCGCGCGCGTCAGCACCAGCGTGTCTGCCTTGATGATGTCGTAGACGTTCGCGCCGACCGCCGGGAGCAGGTCCACGCCCGGCAGGTTGCGACCGGCGCGGAAGCTCTCGCCCGCCTCGCCGTCGATCACCAGCGTGCGCTTGCCCGTGGTGAGCGTGGCGAAGTGGCCCTTGAGCTCCTTCGTCTTCTGCACCTCGAACGCGTCGAGCACGATCAGCGAGCCGGCCTTGGCATGGCTGCTGAGCGCCATCTTGAGGCCGAGCGCGCGAATCTTCTTGTTGAGCCCGGGGTTGAAATCGCGGACGCGGGCGCCGTGCGCCTTGCCGCCGCCGATGAACACCGGGGCGCGACGATCGCCGTGACGCGCCACACCGCCGCCCTTCTGACGACCGAGCTTCTTGCCCGAGCGGGCGACGTCGGCGCGCTCGCGCGTGCCGCGCGCGGTGGCGCGACGCTTCTCGAGCTGCCAGGTCACGACGCGGTGCAGGATGTCGGCACGCGGATCGAGGCCGAAAACCTCGTCGTTGAGCTCGATGTCCGCTGCGTCGGTGCCGGCGAAGGAGGAAACCTTGACCTTCACGTTCAGCCCTCCTGGCCGTCGGTCGCGGGGGCATCGGCCGACGTGTCGGCCGGCGTGTTCGCCGCGCTGTTGTTGTTGGTCGCCGACTTGATCGACGCCGGGTACGGCGCGCTCTCGTGGCGGTCCTGCTTGACCGCGTCCTTGACGAACAGCCAGCCACCCTTCGAGCCGGGCACCGAGCCCTTCACGAAGATGAGGCCGCGCTCGACGTCGGTGCCGACGATCTCGAGGTTCTGCTGGGTGCGGTTCTTGTCACCCATGTGGCCCGCCATCTTCTTGTTCTTGAAGACGCGGCCGGGATCCTGGCGATTACCGGTCGAACCGTGCGAGCGGTGCGACACCGACACGCCGTGGGTCGCGCGCAGACCGCCGAAGTTCCAGCGCTTCATCGCGCCGGCGAAGCCCTTGCCCTGGGTGCGGCCCTGGATGTCGACCAGCTGGCCGGCGACATAATGGTCCGCGGCGAGCTCGGCGCCGACGTCGAGGAGATTCTCCTCCGTCACGCGGAACTCGTGCACCACCGCCTTGGGCTCCACCTCGGCCTTGCCGAAGTGGCCGCGCTGCGGCTTGGCGACATTCTTGCTCTTGGCGACACCTGCGCCGAGCTGGACGGCGGTGTAGCCGTCCCGGTCCTTCTCGCGACGGGCGACGACCTGAAGCGCCTCGATCTGCAGGACGGTGACCGGCACGTGGCGGCCGTCGTCCTGGAACAGGCGGGTCATCCCCATTTTCTTCGCGATCACGCCAGTACGCATGATCCCTAGCTCCTTGACAGAGGCACCGCGAGGCCCATCCCCACGGTGCGTGTGATCCGTGCCTGGCGGCGCGGATCGGTCAGCCCGGAATGTGCGAAGCGTGCCCCCGTCCCGGGCTGGGCGCTTCCCCGAGGGGAAACAGACGGGAGACGCTGGCCCGGCCACCCGAGAGCGGCCGGCGGTATCTCTGTCCTGTCGTCATGCCGGCGGCTGCCGGCACCTTCTGGCGAGGGATGGTCGCGAACGCGCCGCCCTCTCCGCAAAGATCCCGGCCTGGGCCGGGATGACGCGGGAAGGATGACTCACCTCCCGCGAGAAGAGGCGCGCTTACGCGAGCTTGATCTCGACGTCAACACCGGCCGCGAGGTCGAGCTTCATCAGCGCGTCCACCGTCTGCGGGGTCGGCTGGACGATGTCGAGCATGCGCTTGTAGGTGCGGACCTCGAACTGCTCGCGCGACTTCTTGTCGATGTGCGGACCACGGTTGACCGTGAACTTCTCGATGCGCGTCGGCAGCGGGATAGGGCCACGGATGAGTGCGCCGGTGCGGCGCGCGGTGTCGGCGATGTCGCCGGTCGCCTGATCGAGCACGCGATGATCGAACGCCTTGAGGCGAATGCGGATGTTGCTGTCCATGATCCCTACCAATGCGAAAGAGCGGGGCACTTCCTCTCCCGTCACTCCGGCCGAGACCGAAGCCCTGCTACGCTAGCGCTGACGCTGCCACCACAAGACCCCGGCCGAGACCGGGCTGACGGGACGAGAGCACCTCTTGCTGTTCTCGAACCCAAAGCGAAGGCGCGGCCATAACCGCGCTCCCATAAAAAGGCAACCGCCCGACGCACCATTCGGCGCATCGGGCGGAACCTTTCGTGACGGGCCGGTGAACCGGCCCGGTACGACTTACTTGGAGATGGCGCTCACCACGCCCGCACCCACGGTGCGGCCACCCTCGCGGATGGTGAAGCGCTGGCCGACGTCCATCGCGATCGGCGCGATCAGCTTGATGCCGAGCGCGACGTTGTCGCCCGGCATGACCATCTCGGTGCCCTCGGGCAGCTCGACGGTGCCGGTCACGTCCGTGGTGCGGAAGTAGAACTGCGGACGGTAGTTGGCGAAGAACGGCGTGTGACGGCCACCCTCGTCCTTCGACAGCACGTACACCTCCGACGAGAAGTCGGTGTGCGGCTTGATCGAGCCCGGCTTGCAGAGCACCTGACCACGCTCGACCTCGTCGCGGGCGACGCCGCGGATCAGCGCGCCGACGTTGTCGCCGGCCTGGCCCTGGTCGAGCAGCTTGCGGAACATCTCGACGCCGGTGACCGTGGTCTTGCGGACGGTCGGGTGGATGCCGACGATCTCGACTTCCTCACCGACCTTGATCACGCCCGTCTCGACGCGGCCGGTCACGACGGTGCCGCGACCCGAGATCGAGAACACGTCCTCGATCGGCATCATGAACGGCTTGTCGAGCGGACGCTCCGGCTGCGGGATGTACTCGTCGACCGCCTTCATCAGCTCCATCACCGCGTCCGGCCCGAGCTTCTGGTTCGAACCCGACAGCGCGCAGGTCGCCGAGCCCTTGATGATCGGAATGTCGTCGCCCGGGAACTCGTACGAGCTCAGCAGCTCGCGGACTTCCAGCTCGACGAGCTCGAGGATCTCCTCGTCGTCGACCAGGTCGACCTTGTTCATGAACACGACCATCGCCGGCACGCCGACCTGGCGCGCGAGCAGGATGTGCTCGCGGGTCTGCGGCATCGGGCCGTCGGTGGCGGACACGACCAGGATCGCGCCGTCCATCTGGGCCGCACCGGTGATCATGTTCTTGACGTAGTCGGCGTGCCCCGGGCAGTCGACGTGCGCGTAGTGGCGGTTGGCGGTCTCATACTCGACGTGCGCGGTCGAGATGGTGATGCCGCGCTCACGCTCTTCCGGCGCCTTGTCGATGTTGGCGAAGTCGACCGCCGCGTTGCCCGCGACGTTCTCCGCCAGCACCTTGGTGATGGCCGCGGTCAGCGAGGTCTTGCCATGGTCGACGTGACCGATGGTGCCGATGTTCAGGTGCGGCTTGTTCCGCTCAAACTTAGCCTTAGCCATTGTTTCCCTACCTTCTGATTTCCACTGGAGCCGCACTCAGGACTCGCCGTGAAGGCGGCCCCATAGCGGCTCAATTCGCGTTGCGCAAATCCCAGCCGTTTTCCGTCGGGGACGACGCGCGCGTGAATCGCGCGTCGGACGGGTTCGGCTGGCGCCGACCCGCCGGCCGGCCCCTCGGCGAGGAGGGCCAAGTCACCTTGCCCCTCCCGCCTCCGGCTTAGGCCAGCTTCGCCTTGACCTCGTCGGCGACGTTCTGCGGCACCTCGTCATAGTGCGAGAACTGCATCGAGTAGCTCGCGCGGCCCTGGGTGAAGGAACGCAGCGAGTTCACGTAGCCGAACATGTTCGCCAGCGGCACCATCGCGGTCACCGCCTGCGCGTTGCCGCGCGTGTCGGTGCCCTGGATCTGACCACGGCGCGAGTTCATGTCGCCGATCACGTCGCCCAGATAATCCTCCGGGGTGACAACCTCGACCTTCATGACCGGCTCGAGCAGCGTGATGCCCGACTTCTGCGCCGCCTCGCGCATCGCGCCGCGCGCGGTGATCTCGAACGCCAGCGCCGACGAGTCGACGTCGTGGTACGCGCCGTCGTACAGCGTGATCTCGAAGTCGATGATCGGGAAGCCGACCAGCGAGCCGGTCGCCGCGGTCTCGCGGAAGCCCTTCTCGATCGCGGGGATATATTCCTTTGGAATGTTACCGCCCTTGACCTCGTCCTTGAAGATGATGCCCGCGCCGCGCTCGCCCGGCGTCAGCTTCACCTTCACGCGACCGAACTGGCCGGTGCCGCCCGACTGCTTCTTGTGCGTGTAGTCGATGTCGACCGGCTTCTTGAGATACTCGCGATACGCCACCTGCGGCGCGCCGACATTGGCCTCGACCTTGAACTCGCGCTTCATGCGGTCGACCAGAATCTCGAGGTGGAGCTCGCCCATCCCCTTGATGATGGTCTGGCCCGACTCGTGATCGGTCGACACGCGGAACGAGGGATCCTCGGCGGCCAGGCGGTTGAGCGCGACGCCCATCTTCTCCTGGTCGGCCTTGGTCTTCGGCTCCACCGACAGCTCGATCACCGGCTCCGGGAACTCCATGCGCTCCAGGATGATCGGGTTGGCCGGGTCGCACAAGGTATCGCCCGTGGTGGTCTCCTTGAGGCCCGCCAGCGCGACGATATCGCCCGCGCGCGCTTCCTCGATGTCCTCACGCGAGTTCGCGTGCATCAGGAGCATGCGGCCGATCTTCTCCTTCTTGTCCTTCACCGAGTTCAGGTAGCTGCCCTTGGTGAGGACGCCCGAGTAGATGCGGGCGAAGGTGAGCGAGCCGACGAACGGGTCGTTCATGATCTTGAACGCCAGCGCCGAGAACGGCGCGGTGTCCGACGACGGGCGCTCGTCCGGCGTCTCGCCGTCGAGCTTGACGCCCTTGATCGCCGGCACGTCGAGCGGGCTCGGCAGATAGTCGACCACCGCGTCGAGCAGCGGCTGGACGCCCTTGTTCTTGAACGCCGAGCCGCACACCACGGGCACGAAGGCCATGTTGAGCGTGCCCTTGCGGATCAGCTTCTTGAGCGTGGCGGCGTCGGGCTCGTTGCCCTCCAGATACGCCTCCATCGCGTCGTCGTCCTGCTCGACCGCGAGCTCGATCAGGTCGTTGCGGTACTTCGCCGCCTTCTCGACCATGTCGTCCGGGATCGGCTGATACTCGAACTTCGCGCCGAGCGACTCCTCGAGCCAGATGATCGCGCGGTTCTCGACCAGGTCGACGAGGCCCTTGAAGCCGCCCTCGATGCCGATCGGGAGGTACAGCACCGCCGGCTTCGCGCCGAGGCGGTCGATGATCGACTGGACGCAGAAGTAGAAGTCCGCGCCGGTGCGGTCGAGCTTGTTGACGAAGCACATCCGCGGCACGCCGTACTTGTCGGCCTGGCGCCACACCGTCTCGGACTGCGGCTCCACGCCGGCGACGCCGTCGAAGCACGCGACCGCGCCGTCGAGCACGCGCAGCGAGCGCTCCACCTCGATGGTGAAGTCGACGTGGCCGGGCGTGTCGATGATGTTGATCAGATGCTCGGGGCCCTTGCCCTCCTCGGCCTTCCACTTGCAGGTGGTGGCGGCCGACGTGATCGTGATCCCGCGCTCCTGCTCCTGCTCCATCCAGTCCATCGTCGCGGTGCCCTCATGGACCTCGCCAATCTTGTAGGACTTGCCGGTGTAATAGAGGATGCGCTCGGTCGTGGTGGTCTTGCCGGCGTCGATGTGCGCCATGATGCCGATGTTGCGGTAGAGTTCGAGCGGATGGCTGCGGGCCATGATCGGGCTTCCTTAGCGATGTGGGGAGCGCAGCGTACCGCCGGCTCCCCACGATATAGGTCAGTTCTGAGACGCTTCCAAGACAGGCCGCGTCCGCACCGCCAGTGTTACCAGCGGTAGTGCGAGAAGGCGCGGTTGGCCTCGGCCATGCGGTGCGTGTCCTCGCGCTTCTTCACCGCGTTGCCGCGGTTGTTCGAGGCGTCGAGCAGCTCGCCCGAGAGGCGCGCCGACATCGTGTTCTCGCTGCGGCCGCGCGCCGCGGTGATCAGCCAGCGGATCGCCAGCGCCTGCGCGCGCTCGGGACGGACCTCGACCGGGACCTGGTAGGTCGCACCGCCGACGCGGCGGCTGCGGACCTCGATACCCGGCTTGATGTTGTTCAGCGCGTCGTGGAACACGCCGATCGGCTCGCGCTTGGCGCGGGTCTCGACGGTGGTGAGCGCCGAATAGACGATGCCCTCGGCGACCGACTTCTTACCGTCGAGCATGACCGAGTTCATGAACTTGGAGAGAACCTCATCCCCGTACACGGGATCAGGCAGGATTTCCCGCTTCTCGGGACGACGACGACGCGCCATGTGATGTTACCTTTCAATCAGCTGGTGAGAATACGGGAGCGGCTTACTTCGGCCGCTTCGCACCGTACTTCGAGCGCGACTGGCGGCGGTCCTTGACGCCCTGCGTGTCGAGCACGCCGCGCAGCACGTGGTAGCGCACGCCCGGAAGGTCGCGCACACGGCCGCCGCGGATCAGCACCACCGAGTGCTCCTGCAGGTTGTGGCCCTCGCCCGGGATGTAGCTGATGACCTCGCGCTGGTTGGTCAGGCGGACCTTGGCCACCTTGCGCAGCGCCGAGTTCGGCTTCTTCGGGGTCGTGGTATAGACACGGGTGCAGACGCCGCGCTTCTGCGGGTTCTGCTCCATCGCAGGGACCTTGGACTTGGCCTTCTGCGGCTCGCGGCCCTTGCGGACCAGCTGGTTGATCGTCGGCATGAAGCCTTCACCTTATCTGGAGGTTACTTTGCTGGAGCCCTGACAAGACTTGGAATACGAAAAGGACCGTGCGGCAGCCGATGACGGCGGCCTCAGGCCCTTGATGCATCCAGCAATGTTCAAGCTTGCCGGGCGGAAGTCGCCTTCCACCCGAACGGAGGCGCCTATACGCGCGCCGGGCGCCCGGGTCAATCGCCCGCCGCGCCGCTCACTTGAGCGGGTCGTGCCCCCAGTTCATCAACGAGTAGCGCCAGTCGGAATGATCCTTGTCCTTCGCCGGCCCGCCCTGGGCGAGGTGGCGATGAACGTAGCCCACCACCTTCTTCATGTGGGCGTAATCGTCGTCGGTGAGGTCCGCCTTCCTGGTCCGCTTCAGCTCGACGATGCGGCGGCCGGAGCGATGCCCGACACTCTCGCCGTCACCCTTGCCGTCCTCACCCTTCCAGCCGACGCGCTTGCTGTCGTCGCTGTCGAGGAAGTGCTCCAGCTCGGCCGGGGTCATGTTGACCGCCTCGCTGAAATCCCTGGCAATCTGGTCGTGATCGTCGTGCCGCTCAGCCATGTCGCTCTCCTCGCGCGATGAAAGCGCGAGGAGAGCGAAGGGTTTCACCTTACCTCGACGCCGCCCTTCACCACTGCCACCGGGTGTTCCAGCACGGAGACGTCGCGCAGCGGGTCACCGCGCACCGCGACGAGGTCGCCGTAACGCCCGACCGCGATCGCACCCACGTCGCCCTCGCGCCCGAGCGCGCGCGTGGCGCTGGTGGTGGCGGCGCGGATCGCGTCGAGCGGGGTCATGCCCCATTGCACCATCTTGGCGAACTGCTTGGCGTTGTCGCCGTGCGGATAGACCCCGGCGTCGGTGCCGAAGGTCATCGCCACGCCCATGCGGAAGGCGCGCTGGAAGGTCTGGCGCTGCTTGAGACCGATCACCCGCTCCTTGTCGAGGCTCTCCTGCTCGGTGCCGTTCTTGGTGCCGGTGGCGAGGATATAGTCGTCGTTGTAGATATCCATGTCGAACCAGGTCTTGTGCTCGATCGCGAGCTTCATCGCCTCGTCGGAGGCGAGGCTGACATGCTCGATCGTGTCGATGCCGGCGCGGATCGCTGCCTTGATCCCCTCGTCGCCGTGCGCGTGCGCCGCCACCTTGAGGTGGAGCATGTGCGCCTCGTCCGCGATCGCACGCATCTCCTCCTCGCTGAGCTGCTGCCCGCCGACCGAGTCGCCCAGCGAGAAAACGCCGCCGGTGGCGCAGATCTTGATCACCTCGGCGCCATATTTGTGCAGCCATCTCACCTTGGCGCGCGCCTCCTCGGGCGAGTTGACCACCGAGGGCAGCTTCTTGTCGTAGGAGGGCGGCAGCGCATTGTCGTCGCAATGCCCACCGGTCGCACCGATGGCGTAGCCCGCGGGCACGATGCGCGGCCCGATCACCCAGCCGCCGTCGATCGCCTCCTTGAGCCCGATGTCCTGGAAGTCGCCCGCGCCGACGTTGCGCACGGTGGTGAAGCCGGCGCGCAGCGTCTTGGCGGCGTTGGCGACGCTCACCGCACCCCAGAAGCTGTCGGTGTATTTGAGCGTCTGATAGCCGCCGATCTCGGCCAGGCTGGTGAGATGGACGTGCATGTCGATCAGCCCGGGCACGAGCGTGACGTCGCCGAGATCGACCCGGCGCGCGCCGGCGGGAATGGCGGGCCGGCTCGCCCCCCCTGCGGCGACCGCGGCGATGCGGCCGTCGGTGACGACGATCACCGGGTCGCTCACGACGGCGCCCTTGTCGACGTCGAGCATGCGCGCCGCGGTGACGACCACGCTCTCCGCGCTCGCCGGCGCCGCGCCGGCGAGCGCGACGAAGGCCGCGGCGACCCGCGGCAGGACGGTCAGTCTCATAAGTGGTTCCCCTTCTTTTCCGGCACGATGGCTGAGTTGCGGCGGGGAAGGAAGAGGGCTGCGGCTGGTCGCGCCGTCAGTCCCGCAGCCGCTCGCTGAGGAAGGCGATCAGCGCCTCGACTCGCGCCGGCCGCAGCGCGCTGGGCGGGGTGAGCAGGTGCAGCCCGATCGGCGCCGGCGCCCAGTCCGGCATGATCTCCACGACCCGCCCCGCAGCGATCCCGGCGCCGACGATGAAGCCCGGCAGTCGCGCGATCCCGAGCCCCGCCTCGAGCGCGGGCACCAGCGCGTCGCCACTGTTCGCCGCGAGCGGTCCCTGCGCCTTGACTGACACCTCGGCACCGTCACGCGAGCGGAAGCGCCACGGGCCGGTCAGGTTGGTATAGCCCAGCAGCCGATGCTCGCCGAGCTGCGACGGGTGAGTCGGCGTACCGTGCGCCGCGAGATAGGCGGGCGCGGCGACGACATGCGCGGTGATCGTGCACAGCCGCCGCGCGCGGAGCGAGCTGTCGGGCAGGTCGGCGATCCGCAGCGCCACGTCGAACCCCTCGGCGACGATGTCGACGCGCGAGTCGGCGAGGTGGAGCTCGATCTCGATCGCGGGATGCGCGGCGAGGAAGTCGGCGACGACGGGGGCAACGTGCTTGAGCCCGAAGCTCATCGGCGCGGCCAGCCGCACGCGTCCGGCCGGCGCGAGCGCGCCGTCGCGCGCCGCCTCCTCGGCGGCATGCGCCTCGGCGACGATGCGCGCGGCGTGCTCGGCGAGCGGGCGCCCCGCCTCGGTCAGCGCGAGCCGGCGCGAGGTGCGATGGAACAGAGACACCTGCAGCTGCGCTTCCAGCCGCGACACGCCCTTGGAGACCGTCGCCTTGCTCAGCCCGATCGCGTCCGCCGCCGCGCTGAACGAGCGATGCTCGGCCACCGCCGCGAAGATTGCCCAGGCCTCGAGATCGGGGAGCCGCATCGTCGCTCCGGCGTAGAGGCCGAAACGATCCGTTTCAATCGTGCCCGTTCCGCCGGCGCCGGCGCTTACCTAGGTTGATCACACCCGATCGCGTCGCCGGCGCGTCCCCTGCCCTACCCTCCACCGGAGCCACTGACATGACCAAGGTCCTCGTCCTGTACTACTCGTCCTACGGCCATATCGAGAAGATGGCCGACGCGGTCGCGGAGGGCGCGCGCGCCGGCGGCGCCGAAGTCGACATCCGCCGCGTGGCGGAGACCGCCCCTGCCGAGATCGTCGCCGCGGCCGGCTTCAAGACCGACACCGCGCATCCCGAGATCGAGGGCCCCGACGCGCTCGCCGGCTATGACGCCATCGTCGTCGGCGCGCCGACGCGCTACGGCCGCATGCCGAGCCAGATGGCGGCTTTCTGGGACACCACCGGCGGCCTGTGGATGAAGGGCGCGCTGGTCGGCAAGGTCGGCGGCGCCTTCACCTCGACCGCGAGCCAGCACGGCGGACAGGAGACCACGCTCTTCTCGATCATCACCAACCTGCTCCACCACGGCATGACGATCGTCGGGCTCGACTACGGCTACCAGGGCCAGATGGGCGTCAAGGAAGTGCACGGCGGGACGCCCTACGGCGCCTCGACGCTCGCCGACGGCGACGGCAGCCGCCAGCCGAGCCAGGTCGATCTCGACGGCGCGCGCTACCAGGGCAAGCGCATCGCCGAGACCGCGGCCAAGCTGAAGCGTTGAACCCCTCCCCCGTCTCGGAGCGGCCGCGACAGTGCCGCTCCGGGGCGGAGCATCGCCTGGCGCACGCTCATCTCAGCCCGCGGTCGACTCGCGCTCGATCAGCTCATAGTCGACCAGCTCGTCCTCGGCCTCGGCCAGCTCGCCGCGGCGGCCCGCGCGGATCAGCATCTCGGCGGCGCGATAGGCCATCTGCTGGATCGGCTGGCGCACGGTCGTCAGCGCGGGCGAGATCAGCGACGCCATCGTCGTGTCGTCGAACCCGGTCACCGCCAGGTCGCGCGGCAGCCGCAGCCCGCGGCGATGCGCCTCGCCGATCACCCCCGCGGCCATGTCGTCGTTGCTGCACATGATCGCGCTCGGACGATCGGCGGGCGACAGCAGCGCCGAGCCGGCGGCGATGCCCGACTCATGGTCGAAGCGCCCCTCGAACAGCAGCCGCGCATCGGCGGCGATCCCCGCCGCGGCGAGCGCGTCGTGATAGCCATGGATCCGGTCGGCGCTGTCGGAATGATTGGGCGGCCCCGACACCAGTGCGATGCGGCGATGGCCGCGCTCGATCAGCCGCCGTGTCAGCGCGCGCATCGCCGCGCGATTGTCGATCCTGACGGTGGCAGTACCCGGTAACGTCGCGCCGGTCGCGATCGCCGCGGCGGGCACGCCGAGCGCATCCACGACGCCCGCCTCGCTCAACAGCTCGGCGAAGGGCGGGATCAGCAGCAGCGCGTCCGCCCCGCCGCGCACCAGCGCGCGCGCCGCCGCCTCCGCCGCCTCGTGGGTGAGCCGCTGCTCCTCGCGCAGAAGCAGCTGCAACCCGTGCGCGTTGGTGGCGCGCAGCGAGCCGGTGAGAATCGCGTCGAGGAAGGGCGTGCGCGCGCCGCTGTAGATCAGCCCCACCGTGGTGGCACGCGCGCGCGCGAGCAGGCGCGCGCTGACGTTCGGGACATAGCCCAGTTCGTCGATCGCGGCGCGCACCGCCGCGACCGTCGCCGGAGCGGCGCGGCCGGCGCCGTTGATGACGTTCGAGACCGTCATCGGCGAGACGCCGGCGCGCGCCGCGACCGCGCGCATGGTGACCCCGCGCTCGCCGCGCCGCTCGCTCATCGCGCGCGGCCGGTCACGGGCGGGCGCCGCATCGGCTCAGCCGCCGAGCGCGGGGTGGCACGTCGTCAGATCAGCCCCGCCTTCTTGGCGCTCACCGCGTGATCCGCCGCGCGGGCGGTCAGCGCCATGAAGGTGAGCGACGGGTTGATGCACGAGATCGAGGCCATCTGCGCGCCGTCGGTGACGAACAGGTTGGGGGCGTCGTGCGCCTGGCTGAAGCCGTTGAGCACCGACGCGCGCGGGTCGCGCCCCATGCGCGCGCCGCCCATCTCGTGGATCGCGTCGCCGGGAACGTGCTCGTCCTCGCTGCTGCGGACGTTGAGCAGGCCCGCCTTCTTCAGCATCTCCTCGCCCTGCACGCGCGCGTCCGCCATCATCTTCAGCTCGTTGTCGCGGAAGCGCACGTCGAAGCGCATCAGCGGCACGCCGAAGCGGTCCACCTTGTCGGGATGGAGCGAGACGTGATTGTCCTCGTACGGCAGGCACTCGCCGAACGCGCCCATCGAGAACTGCCACGGGCCGTACTGGCGCATGCCCTGCTTCATCGAGGCGCCGAAGCCCTGCGGCTTGGCGGGATCGCGCCGCGCGCTGCCCTGGTAACCGTAGCCGCGCTTGAAGCCGAGCCCCTCGTCGCCGTTGTTGTTGCGGAAGCGCGGGATGTAGACGCCGCCGGGGCGCCGGCCGAACTCGATATATTCCTGCATCCCCGGGATCTCGCCGGTGATGCCGACGCGGAAGATGTGATCCATGACGTAGCGGCCGAGCGTCCCGCTGTTGTCGAAGTAGCTCTTGGTGCTGCCCGGCGCGCGCGAGTTCATCAGGATCTGCGTCGACGCCATCGCCGAGGCGCAGAGGAAGACGATGTCGGCGTTGACCGTCTCGGTCTGGCCGGTCTTGGCGTCGACGAAGCGCACGCCCGTCACCCGCTTGCGCTGCGGATCATATTCGAGGTTGGTAACGACGGCGTCCGAGCGGAGCGTGAGCCGACCGGTGGCGCGTGCCGCCGGCAGCGTCACCGCCTGGGTCGAGAAATAGGCGCCGAACGAGCAACCGCGCCCGCACTGGTTGCGGACCTGGCACTTGCTGCGGTTCTGGTCGGGCTTGTCCTCGGTCATGTTGGACAGGCGCGTGTTGATCAGCTTGCGCCCCGGGAACGCGCCCTCGAGCCGCTGCTTGAACCACTTCTCCGCGACGTTCATCGGCATCGGCGGTTGGAACTGGCTGTCCGGCAGATAGGGCAGGTTCTCGTGCGAGCCCGACACGCCGATATACTTCTCGACATAGTCGTACCACGGCGCGACGTCGTCGTAGCGGATCGGCCAGTCTCCGCCGACGTTCTCTTTCTTGTTCGCCTCGAAGTCGGCCGGGCTCCAGCGGAAGCACCAGCGCCCCCAGATGATCGACTTCCCGCCGACCGCCGCGGGACGGATCCAGTAGAACTTGCTGCCCTCGTCGTAGGCATAGGGGTTCAGGCGGTCATTGTTGTAATATTTCTGCGTGCTCGGCGAGACATAGCCGTGCGTCGTGATGAAATAGTCACTCTTGACCAGCTCCGGCGGCATCAGGTCGCGCGCCGGGATCTCATAGGCGGGCTTGCCGTCATAGGTATAGTCGGTCTGATGCTCGACCATGATGCCGCGGTCGAGCATCAGGACGCGCATGCCCTTCTCGGTCAGTTCCTTGGCGGCGAAGCCGCCGCTGACACCGGAGCCGATGACGATCGCGTCAAATTTGTTGGTAGCTGCCATGATCCCCTCCCGGGATGAGTATCGTCAGAAGCGCAGCTTGCGCAGCGTCTGGAAGCTGGTGGTGATGTCGGGGATGTACGGCGCGGGCGACTCGTCGTTCTCGACGTAGAAGTGCTTCACACCCGCCATCGTGTTGAGCTTGAACAGCTTGCCGAAGTCGATCGTGCCGAGCCCGACCGAGGTCATCTTGCCGTCGGGGCGCTGGTCCTTGACGTGATAGGCGTAGATCCGCCCGGCCATCCGCTTGATCAGCGCGGCCGCGTCCTGACCGGCGTGGATCGCCCAGTAGAGGTCGATCTCGACCTTCACCAGCTTGGGGTCCGTCCCCTTGATGAAGCGGTCGTACAGGCTGACGCCATCGGGCTTGTTGGTGAACTCGAAGTCGTGATTGTGATAGGCGAAGCCCAGCCCGTTCTGCGCCAGCTCGCGCGCGAACTTGTTGAAGTTCGGCAGAGCCGCTTCCCACGCATCGGCGGTGCGGTGCTCGTCGGTCATGTACGGCAGAACGATCGTGTCGGCGCCCAGCGTCTTGGCCATCTTCACGCTGTCGTCGAACTTGTTGAGCAGCAGGTCGTAGCCGACGTGGATCGACGGCGAGGTCAGGCCCAGCCGGTCCATGGTCCGGCGCAGCATGGCGTGATCCATGGCGTCGTAGCCGCCGCCGCCATATTCGACCTCGCGATAGCCGATCTTGGCGATCTGCCCGAGCGTGGCGACCGGGTCCTTCTGGAACAGCTCGCGGACGGTGTAGAGCTGGATGCCCACCTTGCCGAGCTGCGCGGCCGACGCGGGCAGCGCGCCCGCCACACCGAGGGCGGCGAGACCGGCGCTGCCGGCCAGGAACGTGCGACGATCCGTCATCATGAGGAATATACCTTGTTGACCTTGGAGTAGAGGAAGGCGCCGTCATACTGGCCGGGCACCGGCAGGTATTCACGCTCCTGCGTGATGCCGATCTCGGACGTGTAATAGCCCACGATCACCATCTGGCGGAACGGCTCGAAGAAGGCGGCGCCGCCCGGGATCGTGTCGTTCATCGCCAGCGTCAGCAGCGCGTCCTGCTGCGCCGGGGTGACCGCGGCGGCGCCCTTCTTGTAGTCGGCACGGCTGCGCGCCTCGATCGCGTCGAGCCCCGCGATGATCGGCACCCGGTCACTCGGCTCGGACCAGTCGGCGAGCAGCTTCTCGATATACTGCGGCACCTCCGCGGCGATCGCGCCGGGCGTGTCGGTCGTCGGGATCACGCGGTCGCTCAGCGCGGTCATCACCGCCTTCTGCGCGGGCGTGAACACCTGCACCGTGGGGGGCCCGGTGTTGATCACCCCGAACGCCTGCTGCGAGGCGACACCGGCCGCGCGCGCGATGGGGGCGAAGAGTTGGCTGCCGAACATCGCGACGATGCCGGCGAGCGCGTCTCTGCGGTCGATCACTTGGTTTCTCCGTTCCGTGCGCCCGCGCGGGCGCCGCTGCTCGTGTTGGTCATGCTTCCTCCCCTGCGACCCGATCGATCGCGCGATAGGCGGCGATCAGCCGCTCCTCGCCCGCGCGCCCCTCGCGCGCATTGCCGTGCTCCATGCCGATCACGCCGGCGTAGCTCTTGTCACGCAGCCAGCGGACGACGTTGGCGTAGTTGATCTCGCCCGTGCCCGGCTCGTTGCGGCCGGGATTGTCGCCGAACTGGATGTAGCCGATCTCGTCCCAGCAGGTGGCGAGCGAGTTGATCAGGTTCCCCGACTGGATCTGCTCGTGATAGCAGTCGGCCAGGATCTTGATCCCCGGGCTGTTCACCCCGCGTGCCACGGCATAGCCGGCCGACCAGCTCTGCATATAGACGTGCGGATGGTTCACCCGCGTGTTGAGTGGCTCCATCACCAGCACCAGCCCACTCGGCGCGACGAGGTCGCCCGCGCGGCGCATGAGGTCGATCACGCGCGCGGTCTGGATCTCCACCGGCACGCGCGCGTCGAGGAAGCCGGTGACCACCGTGGCGCGCCGCGTGTTGAGCCGCTTGGCCACCTCGATCGAGGCGCGCACGTCGGCGAGGAAGGCCTCGCGCTCGGCGCCGTCGTCGCTGCCGAAGATCGGCCGGAACTCGGACCATCGCGGCATGCTCGCGACGAACACGCCCATCGCCATGCCGCGCTGTTGCAGCGCCCTGGCCATCGCCTCCTGCTGCGCGACCGGCCGGGCCCGCGCCTCATTGTCCTCCCAGGCGCGGAAGCCCTGGTCGGCGGCGAAGGCGATCTGCTCGAGCAATCCGCCGCGGCTCTTGAAGCTGCCCTCGTGCGGCGCGAAGCCGAGCGAGAAACGCGCGGCGTTGGACGTGGCGCCGCGCTGCGCCGCGGCCGCGGACGCCGCCAGCGGCAGCGCCGCCCCGGCCGCGATCAGCGAGCGGCGCGTCGGCGTCACGCGGCGTCGCCGCGCGCGAGCGTGGCGCCGCGCGCGCGCCGCTCCGACAGCCAGATGCCGCCGAAGACGAACAGCAGCACCACCGGGAACAGCGCCAGCTTGGCGAACGACTGCGACGCCGCCGCATCCTCGACCTGGCGCAGCGCCGCGCCGGTCAGCTGCTTGAACGCCTCGGGCCCGCCGGCGAGCGCCACCTTGGCCTCGTCGAACATGCCACCCAGCAGCGGCAGCACGAAGAAGCTGGCGAGCGCGCCGGCCGAGCCGACCAGCCCGATCGCCCAGGCGCCACCGCGCGGGTAGCGCTCGGCGACCGACGCCAGCATCGTCGGCCACATCGCGCAGACACCCAGGCCCCACACGGTCGAGGCGAGGATCGCCGCGACCGGCGACTGCGCCAGCGACAGCAGGAACAGGCCGATGCCCGCGAGCAGGCTCGAGATCCACAGCAAACCCGGGTTGGACAGGCGGTTCGCCAGCCGACCGGCGAAGTGGCGGAACACGAACATCAGCGCGCTGACATAGACCAGCAGCAGGATGCCGCGCATGCCGACGCGGTTGGTGAGCGCGACGTCGAGCCACTGGCCGGGCGCGAGCTCCGAGGAGGCGGTGAGGAACATCGCGCCGAACCACACGAAGAAGCTGGGGCGGCGGAACACCTCGCCGATCATCTCGCCGAAGCCGGCGCCCTCGACCTCGGCCGGCGGCGCCGGGAAGGTGGTGGTGGCGGCGATCACGACCACGCCGACCGCGGGGATCAGCACCGAGCCCATGATCGCCTGCCACGGCAGTACGTCGGCGAGGAACACCCCGGCCAGGCCACCGATGATCAGCCCGCCCGGATACCAGGCGTGGAGCACGTTGAGCCGGTGCGTCGTCTCGTCCGGGTAGAGCCGCGCGGTGAGCGGGTTGATCGAGGCCTCGGCGAGGCCCCAGCCGATCCCGCTCAGCAGCATGCCGAACCAGACGAGATTGTAGACCGCCATGCCGGTGGCGAGATGCCCCGCGCCGACGATCAGCCCGGTGCCGATCAGGAAGCAGACGCCGCAGCCGATCAGCACGCGCTTGGCACCGATCTTGTCGAGCAGGGCGCTGACGACGAAGACCGTGATGGCGAAGCCGAGGAAGGCGGAACCCAGCGCCGCCCCGATCAGTTCACCCGCCTGAACCGGCGCGATGGGATCGATCCACTCCGCCTTGAGGCTGCTCGCGACCGCGGCGCGCAACGAGGCGCTGATCGCGGCGGTGGCCAGTGCCAGCACGCCGAGCCAGAATAATCGGCTGCGGTTCACTCCTGCCTGCTCCACTCGGTCCTCTCCCTTTTCTCTGTGTCGTTATCGTAGCCGGTACGGGATCAGCCGAGGCCGAGCAGGCGGCGATTGGCGCTGGGATCGCTGCCGCCGGCGAAATCGTCGAAGGCATGTTCCGGGCGCCGGATCATGTGCGCGGCGATGAAGGGTGCGCCCTCGCGCGCGCCGTCCTGCGGGTGCTTGAGCGCGCATTCCCACTCCAGCACCGCCCAGCCCGAATAGTCGTACTGGGTGAGCTTCGAGAAGATCCCGCCGAAATCCACCTGCCCATCGCCGAGCGAGCGGAAACGGCCGGGCCGATCGACCCAGTCCGAATAGCTGCCGTACACGCCCGCACGCCCGGTCGGGTTGAGCTCCGCGTCCTTGACGTGGAACATCTTGATGCGCTCGTGATAGATGTCGATGAACTGGAGATAGTCCATCGCCTGCAGCACCATATGGCTGGGATCGTAGAGGATGTTGGCGCGCTGGTGGCCGCCGACCTGGTCGAGGAAGCGCTCGAAGGTGACGCCGTCGTGCAGGTCCTCGCCGGGGTGCAGCTCGAAGCAGAGGTCGATGCCCTCCTCCTCGAACGCGTCGAGGATCGGGGTCCAGCGCCGGCCCAGCTCGGCGAACGCCTCCTCGACCAGCCCCGCGGGGCGCTGCGGCCAGGGATAGACGAAGCCCCAGACGAACGCGCCCGAGAAGGTGGCGTGCGCGCTCAGCCCGAGGCGACGGCTCGCCTTGGCGGCGAGGCGTAGGCGCTCGACGGCCCATCGCTGCCGCTCGACCGGCTTGCCGCGCAGCTCGGGCGGGGCGAAGCCGTCGAACAGCTCGTCATAGGCGGGATGCACCGCGACGAGCTGGCCCTGGAGGTGGGTGGAAAGCTCGGTGATCTCCACCCCCGCCTCGCGGCAGCGGCCGATCAGCTCGTCGGCATAGGTCTGGCTCTCGGCGGCGCGCTCCAGGTCGATGCAGCGCGCGTCCCAGGTCGGGATCTGCACACCGGCATAGCCCGCGTCCGCCATCCAGCGCACGGCGCTGTCGAGCGTGTCGAAGGGCGCTTCGCCCATGAACTGGGCGAGGAAGACCCCCGGCCCGCGCATCGCCGACGCGCCGCTCACTTGAGCGTCTTGAGATAGGCGATGACGGCGGCGCGCTTCGTCGGGTCGGCCATGCCGATCGGCATGCGCGTGCCCGGCACCTTCTTGCTCGGCCCCGCGATGAACTCGCTCAGCGACTTCTCGTCCCAGGTCAGCTTGGACGCCTTGAGCGCGGCCGAATAGTTGAAGCCGGGGGCGGTGCCGGCAGGACGGCCGACGACGCCGTAGAGGTTCGGCCCGATGCGATTGGGGCCACCCTTCTCGACCGTGTGACAGGCCTTGCAGGCGGCGAAGGCCGGCGGCGTGGCGGCCTGCGCCGCGAGCGGGGCGGGCATCAGGGCGATCGCCGCGGCGGCGACGACCGGAAGAGCGGCTAGTCCGGCGATCAGCTTCATCGCGACTCTCTCCAATTGGTTGTTTGGCGCATGTTTAGCGCTAAACAAGCGGGGATCAACCCGCTCGGTGACGCTGCGTCACCGTGGGACAATGCGACGGGAGAGATGAACGATGGCGCAACGACAACCACTTCGGCTCGCGATGCTGGGCGGCGGCGAGGGCGCCTTCATCGGCGCGGTCCACCGCATGGCGGCGGGCGTCGACGGCGACTGGCGGCTGGTCGCGGGCGCGTTCAGCAGCGACGCCGCGCGCAACACGCGCAGCGGCGAGTCGCTCGGACTCGACCCGGCACGGGTCTATGCCACGTTCGAGGAGCTGCTCGCCGCCGAGCGCGCCCTTCCCGAGAACGAGCGAGTCGAGGCAGTGGCGATCGTGACGCCGAACCATCTCCACGCGCCGATGTCGATCGCCGCGCTCGACGCGGGCTTCCACGTCATCTGCGAGAAGCCGATGTCGCTCAACCTGGAGGAGGCTGAGGCGATCGCGGCGGCGGTGGAGCGCAGCGGGCGCCACTACGCGCTCGCCTTCACCTACAGCGGCTACCCGCTGATCGAGGAGGCGCGCGCGCGCGTCGAGCGTGGCGACTTCGGCACGATCCGGCTGGTGCAGGTGGAATATTCGCAGGGCTGGCTGGCGCGCGCGATCGATCGCGACGGCAACAAGCAGGCCGAGTGGCGCACTGATCCGGCGCGCGCCGGCCTGGGCGGCTGCCTCGGCGACATCGGCACCCACGCCTTCCAGCTCGCCGAGCATGTCTCCGGGTTGAAGGTCGAGGCGCTCTGCGCCGAGCTGACCACCCACGTGCCCGGCCGCCGGCTCGACGACGACGTCAGCGTGCTGCTGCGCTTCGCGGGCGGCGCGCGCGGCGTGCTCAAGGCCAGCCAGGTCGCGGCCGGCGACGAGAACGGGCTGCGGCTGCGCGTCCACGGCGAGCTCGGCGGGCTCGACTGGGCACAGATGGAGCCCAACACGCTGACGCTCCGCTGGCTGGACCAGCCGGTCCAGGTGCTGCGCACCGGCGGTCCGGGGCTGAGCGACGGCGCCGCCGCGCGGACGCGCACGCCGGCGGGTCACCCGGAAGGCTATATCGAGGCGTTCGCCAACATCTACCGCGGTTTCGCGGGCGCGATCCGCGGGGCGGCGCCGGCGATGTGGTATCCCGGCGTGGACGACGGCGTGCGCACCATGGCCTTCGTCGAGGCGGTGGTCGGCAACGCCCAGTCCGACGTGAAATGGAGCGCGCTGGGCTAGGTCGATCCGAACCGTGCTCCTGCCCACGCCGGAGCACGGTCGGTCTGTCCGTATCATCGCCTAGGGCGGCAGAGCGACGCGGCGCGATCTCGCCCGCCGAACTCGCCGTCAGGGGCGACTTGTCAGCCTTGCGCCGGCCGCCTCAGGGCTTGGCCGGCGGCTCCGCGCCGAGC
Organism: Sphingomonas sp. BK580; assembly: GCF_014194975.1. Taxonomy (GTDB): domain Bacteria; phylum Pseudomonadota; class Alphaproteobacteria; order Sphingomonadales; family Sphingomonadaceae; genus Sphingomonas. The sequence goes on from NZ_JACIAY010000001.1 coordinate 322,502, forward strand.
GACTTGTTCTCTTTGGCCGCCGGGTCGACCGAGGGCGCACCGGAGGCCGGGGTGCCGGTGTTCGACAGGTCGGCGGTGTCGCCCTTGGCGCTCTCCGTGACGTTGGCGACCGCCTGGTCCGTGCTCGCCGGCGCCGCCCCCGCCGCCGGCGCGGCCGGCAGCGGCAGGTTGGAGCCCTGCTGGTTGAGATAGGCGATCACGTTGGCGCGGTCCTGCGGGTTGCCCAGGCCGGCGAAGGTCATCTTGGTGCCGTTGGCGAATTTGCGCGGGCTGGTCAGCCACGCGTTCATTTTCTCGAAGTCCCAGGTGCCGCCAACCGACTTGAGCGCGTCCGAGAAGGCGAAGCCCGCCTTGCCCTGCGCCACCCCCTCGCCGAGCGTCGCGTACAGGTTCGGCCCGATGCCGTTGGCGCCACCCTGGTTGATCGTGTGGCACGCGGCGCACTTCTTGAAGACCTCGGCGCCCTTGGCCGGATCGGCGCTGGCGAGCAGCGACGCGATCGGCACCTCCGCCGCGGCGCCGCCGCCGCCGGCCTCCTCGACGCCCTCGATCGCGTAGCCCATCTTCTCGGGGCGTTCGCCGTGGAAGACCTGGCTGCCGACGATCGACAGCCCCAGCGCGACTCCGGCACCCGCCAAGACCCAGCCGAAAATCGTGTTGCTACGATCGTCCATGTCGCCCGTGTGCCCCTCTCTAATTAGGTCGATCCATAGAAAAGCCGCCACGGCACCGCAAGCGCTTGAGCGGCGCGCCGCGCTCTTCTACGCGCCGAAGCCGAGATGGACAGCTACGCCGCCCCCGCTTTGCCGATCGTCGAACGCCTGACCGAGGCCGCCGCGCGCGCGCCCGAGAGCGCCGTCGCCTTCCAGGGCGCGCCCGGCGCCAACAGCCATGTCGCGGTGGGCGAGGCCTTCCCGGAGGCGCTGCCCCTGCCCTGTTTCAGCTTCGACGACGCGCTCGACGCGGTGAAACAGGGCCGCGCGGCGCGCGCGCTGATCCCGATCGAGAACTCGCTCCACGGGCGGGTCGCCGACATCCACTTCCTGCTGCCCGAGTCCGGCCTGGTGATCATCGGCGAGCATTTCCTGCCGATCCGCCACGCGCTGATCGGCCTCGGCCCGCGCGCGGCGGTGACCAGCGCGATGAGCCATCCCCAGGCGCTCGGCCAGTGCCGCCACTGGCTCAAGGCGCACGGGATCGCGCCGGTGAGCTATCCCGACACCGCGGGCGCCGCCGCGGTGGTGGCCGAGCTGGGCGATCCCAGCGTCGCCGCGCTCGCCCCGCCTGGCGCGGCGGCGATCTACGGACTCGAGCTGCTCGCCACCGACATCGCCGACGCCGATCACAATATGACCCGCTTCGTCACGCTCGCGCGCGACGGGGTGCCGGTCGACGGCGAGGGGCCGTGGATGACCACCTTCATCTTCGCGGTGAAGAACGTGCCGGCCGCGCTGTACAAGGCGATGGGCGGCTTCGCCACCAACGGCGTCAACATGACCAAGCTGGAGAGCTACCAGCGCGGCGGCAGCTTCGCGGCGACCGAATTCTACGCCGACGTCGAGGGCCGCCCCGGCGATCCCGGCTTCGACCGCGCGATGGCCGAGCTAGGCTTCCACGCCAAGCACCTGCGCGTGCTCGGTTCCTACCGCCAGGCGCGCAAACGCGGCTGACCGCCCCTTGCGCGCGCCGCACCCGCTCCTATCGTTCAGCGCAATGACCATGGGTGGGGACGGACGCGTGATGAAGACCTTACTGCTGGCCGGCGCCGTGCTCACCGCCGTCGCGGGCGCGTCCGCCTGGGCGCAGGCCGCCCCGCAGCCGCCGCGCGCGGCGAAGAAGCCGCACCAGGTCACCTCGCCCAACGGCACGCGCGAGGACGATTACTACTGGCTGCGCGACGATACCCGCGAGGATCCCGAGATGCTGGCCTATCTCGCCGCGGAGAACGCTTATGCGGACGCGACGCTGGCGTCGCTCAAGCCGTTGCAGGACAAGCTGTACGCCGAGACGGTCAGCCACATCAAACAGGACGACAGCAGCGTTCCCTATCGCGAGCGCGGCTATTATTATCAGACCCGCTACACGCCGGGCGCCGACTATCCGATCGTCGAACGCCGAAAGGGCGCGCCCGACGCCACCGCAGAGATACTGTTCGACCAGCCCGCGATGGCGAGGGGCCATAATTTCTTCGCGCTGAGCGACTGGTCCGTGAGCCAGGACAATCGGCGGGTGGCCTACGCCGAGGACACCGTCGGCCGACGCCAATATGTGCTCAAGGTCAAGGACCTGGTTACCGGGCAGCTGCTGCCGGACACGATCACCAACGTCGAGCCCAACCTCGTCTGGGCCGACGACAACCGCACGCTCTTCTACATCGCCAAGGATCCGGTGACGCTGCGCGGCTATCGCGTGATGGCGCACGTACTCGGCACGCCGGTCAGCGCCGACCGCCTCGTGTACGAGGAGAAGGATGACACCTTCCAGATGGGGATCAGCCGCACCAGCGACGATCGCTTCATCTGCATCGGCGTGTCCGCCACGGTGAGCGACGAGCAGCGTTGTGCTCCCGCCGCGGCGCCGACCAACTTCGCGCTGGTGGCGCCGCGCGCGCGCGAGTTCCGCTACGGCGCGGACCACATGGGTGACCGCTGGATCATCCGCACCAACCGCGGCGCACGCAACTACAAGCTCGTCACCGTCGCCGACCCTGCGCTCGCCCGCGGCGTCACCGCCTGGCGCGACCTGACACCGGCGAGCGACAGCGTCTTCATCGAGGACTTCAAACCGTTCCGCGGCTTCATCGCGCTGGACCAGCGCGAGGGCGGCAACCGCATGATCCGGCTGCTGGCCGACGGCCGCTCGGCGCCGGTCAAAGCCGACGAGCCGGCCTATCAGATGGAGCTGGCGGTCAACGCCGAGCCCGATACCGACTGGGTGCGCTACACCTACGCCTCGCTGGTGACGCCGACGACCACCTATGAGGTCAACGCGACGACCGGCGAGCGCCGCGTGCTCAAGGTCTCGCCGGTGCCCGGCTACGACCCGTCGAACTACGTCACCGAGCGGGTCTGGGCCACCGCGCGCGACAGCACCAAGGTCCCGGTCTCGGTGGTGTACCGCAAGGGCGTCAAGCGCGACGGCACCGCGCCGCTCTTCCAATATGCCTATGGCAGCTACGGCGTGTCGATGGATCCGGCGGTCGATCCGGCGCGCATCGCGATGCTCGACCGCGGCGTGGTATACGCGCTGGCGCACATCCGCGGTGGCCAGGAGATGGGGCGCGGCTGGTATGATGACGGCCATTTGCTGCACAAAAAGAACAGCTTCACCGACTTCATCGACGTGACGCGCTATCTGGTGGCGCAGAAATATGCCGCCCCGGGCCGGGTGGCGGCGATGGGCGGTAGCGCCGGCGGGCTGCTGATGGGCGCGGTCGCGAACATGGCGCCGCAGGACTATGCGCTGATCGTCGCGCAGGTGCCGTTCGTCGACGTGGTGACGACGATGCTCGACGCCTCGATCCCGCTGACCACCTTCGAGTACGACGAATGGGGCAACCCGGCGCAGAAGCCCTATTACGATTACATGCTGAGCTACTCGCCCTACGACAATGTCGCGGCCAAGGCGTATCCGGCGATGTACGTCAGCACCGGCCTGTGGGACAGCCAGGTGCAATATTATGAGCCGACCAAATGGGTCGCGCGATTGCGCGAGCTGAAGACCGGCGACGCGCCACTGGTCTACCGCGTCAACATGGAGGCCGGCCACGGCGGCAAGTCGGGACGCTTCGAGCGTTATCGCCAGGGCGCGGAGTGGCAGGCTTTCGCGCTGCAGCGGCTGAAGGTGGCGGAGTAAGGTCGGGGCGGCGCCCCTGCCTTGTCGGAGCGGTCCCGCCTGGTTTTTTCTACTCCGCCCATGCCCGCAACAGCGTATGCGCGATCGCGTAGGGCGGCGGCGCGACGAAGCGTCCTCCCTCGCCCGCGAGTGCCCCGCGCACCTCGTCCCGCGTGACCCACATCGCGTCCTCCAATTCGTTGGCGTCGAGCGTGATCGTGTCGTCGGCCGCCTCCGCGACGCAGGCGATCATCAGCTGCGAGGGGAACGGCCACGGTTGGCTCGCGACGTAGCGGACGTCCGTCACCCGCACGCCCGACTCCTCGGCGATCTCGCGCGCCACCGCCTCCTCGACCGACTCGCCCGGCTCGAGGAAGCCCGCCAGCGCGGAGTAGCGCCCCGTGGGCCAGCTCGGCTGCCGCCCGACCAGCGCCCGGCCGTCATGTTCCGCCAGCATGATCACCACCGGGTCGACGCGCGGGAAATGCTCGGCCGAGCAGGTCGGGCAGCGGCGCCCCCAGCCGGCGCGGAACAACCCGGTCGCGCTGCCGCAATTGGCGCAGAAGCGGTGGCGCGCGTGCCAGTCGAGCAGCGAGCGCGCCGCCGCGAAGGTCGCCGCCTCGCCCGCGCGCAGTTGGTCGAGCAGGCCGAACAGGCTGGGCGAGCGGAACGGCGGCGGCGCCCCCGCGCCGGGCACGATCGCGGCGAAGCGCGGCGCCCCCGCGTCGAGCCCGAGCAGCACCAGCTCCGCCTCCGCCGGCGCGGCCGATAGCGGCGCCCAGGCCAGCGCGCCACCCTCCCCCACCACCGGCTCGAACGACTCGAGCACCAGCAGCCGCGCCGCCGGGTCCGCCACCGCGGCGGCGAGACCGTCGGCGTCGTGGCGCAGCGCGTCGGCGCGGTCGAGCGTGCCGCCGGTGAAGCCGGTCGCGATCACCGCGGTACGCCGGGGTGGAGCCGCGCCGCGTCGCGCGCCAGCGCCGCGAACGTCTCCTTGGCGAGGGGATAGCGCTCGCCCGGGAAGTAGTTGACCATGATCGTCCCCCTGAAGCGCCGCGCGGGATCGACGATCGCCACCGTTCCCGCCGCGCCGCCCCAGCCATAGCTGCCCTTCGAGGCGCCGCCGGCCTCGTCGGCGAGATAGACCACCCCGCCCGCGCCGAAGCCCTGCGCCACGCCTTCCTTGTTCTTATAGCTCACGCCCGGCGGCAGCAGGTTGGACATCGCCAGCCGCGCGGTCTCGGGCTTCATGATCGTCACGCCGTCGAGCGTGCCCGCGTCCTGGAGCATGTGGAGGAAGCGGTCGTAATCGCGCGCCGACGCCACCAGCCCCGCGCCGCCGTACGGGAAGCTGGGCGGCTGGAGGAACACCGAGCGCGCCGCGGGGTCGAGCGGGATCAGCTGGTCGCCCGCGAAAGCGTAGTTGGTCGCGAACCGCGCGACGTTGCCGGGCGCGACCTGGAAGTCGGTCGAGGTCATGCCGAGCGGATCGAGGATGCGCGCGTGGACGAAGTGCTCGAACGGCTGCCCGGACACCTTCTCGATCACCGCGGCGAGCACGTCGAGCCCCATCGAATAATGCCAGGTCGTGCCCGGCTCGGCGACGAGCGGCGCCTGCGCGACGCGCTCGGCGAAGGCGATCAGCGAGGCCGGCCGCGTCTTGCGGGCCACCGCCTCGGTCTGCGCGTTGGCCGAGAAGGGGACGAGGCCGAGCCGCTCATATTCCTTGAGCAGCGGCCCCTGCGCGTTGATCTGATAGCCGATGCCAGAGCTGTGCGTCATCAGCTCGCGGATCGTGATCGCCGCGCGCGCGGGCCGCGTCTCCAGCGACGTGTCCGGGCTGGTCAGCACCTTCATCCGGGCGAAGCCGGGAAAGTACTTCGAGAGCGGGTCGTCGAGCGACAGCTTGCCCTCCTCGACCAGCAGCATCGCCGCCATGCCGGTGATCGGCTTGGTCATCGAGTAGACGCGCCACAGCGAGTCGGGGCCGGCCGGCTGCGCGCCCGGATCGGTGGCGACCGCACCCGCGCTGACGAACACGGTCGGCAGGTCGCCCAACCCGAAGGCGCCGACGATGCCGGGCATCTTCCTGCCACGGACATAGCCGTCGAACAGCGCCTGCGTCGCTGGCAGGAGCTGCGCCCCAGGCAGCCCCTGCGGCGGCGTCGCTCCCTGGGTCGGGGGTGCGGTCTGCGGGCGCGGCGCGGGCGCCCGCTGCGCCGAGAGCTGAGTCGCCGCCACCAGCGCGGTGAGCGCCGCCGTACCGAACCACCGGAACACCGTCATGCCTGTCTGCTCCTCGCCAGCGCTGCCGCCTTCGCGAACAAGGTCGGCAGCCCCGCCTCGTCCAGTGTCGCGACCGGCCACCACTCGCCCAGGTTGGTCGCGCGCTCGGTGTCGGCGACCGCCACGTCCAGGTCCAGCGTGAAATGCGTGAAGCCGTGCTCGACTCGTCGCTCCAGCACGCGCCACGCCGCCTCGGCGGGCGCGTCACGCAAGCCGGGCGGCGCCAGCTCCCACGGACCGGTCGGCAGCGCGCGCATCCCGCCGAGCAGGCCTTTCTCCGGCCGGCGCACCAGCAGCACGTGGCCGTCGCGCTCGAGCCAGAAGATCGTGCCGTAGCGATGTGGCCGCGCCGCCTTGGGCTTCTTGACCGGGAAGGCCTCCGGCGTGCCCAGCGCGAGTGCGGCGCACTGGTCGGCGAGCGGGCAGAGCAGGCAGCGCGGCTTGCGCGGGGTACAGACCGCCGAGCCCAGGTCCATCATCGCCTGCGCATAGTCGCCGGCGCGTTTCTCCGGCGTGATCGTCGCCGCGGCGGCGCGGATCGCGCGGCGCCCGCCCGGCAGCGGCGCGTCGATCGCGAACAGCCGCGCCACCACGCGCTCGACATTGGCGTCCACCACCACCGCGCGTCGCCCGAACGCGATCGCCGCGACCGCGGCGGCGGTATAGTCGCCGAAGCCGGGCAGCGCGCGCAGCGCATCCTCGGTGTCGGGCAGTGCGCCGCCATGCTCCGCCGCGATCGCGCGCGCCGCGGCGAGCAGGTTGCGCGCGCGGGCGTAATAGCCGAGCCCGGCCCAGGCCGCCATCACGTCGGCCTCGTCCGCCGCGGCGAGGTCGGCGAAGCTCGGCCAGCGCGCCACCCAGGCGGCGAAGCGCGGGCGCACCGTCGCCACCGTGGTCTGCTGCAGCATCACCTCGCTCAGCCAGACTCGATAGGGATCGGGCGTCTCGCCCGGCAGCGCGCGCCACGGCAGCGCGCGACGGTGCCGGTCATACCAGTGTAGCAAGGGCTTGGCGGCAGTGATCGCGCGCTTGGCGTCCATGCCCCGGCTATGGCATGGGGGCGGGAATGAGCAAGCGCCCTCGCGTCTCCGATCAACCTCCCGAGCGGCAGAACCGGTCGCGCCAGGTGGCCGAGCTGCTGCCCTCGGTCGGCGGGGCGGCGTTCCGGCGCTTCGGCTTCGTCCAGTCCGCGATCGTGTCGCGCTGGCCCGAGATCGTCGGCGAGAAGCTCGCCGCCGCCAGCACGCCCGAGTCGATCCGCTTCCCGGTCGGCAAGAAGCAGGACGGCACGCTGACACTCACCGTCCGCGGCGCGCACGCACCGATGATGAGCCACCTGACGGTCGAGATCATCGAGCGGGTCAACCGCTTCTTCGGCTATGCCGCGGTGTGCAAGGTCGCGATCCGCCACGGCGAGGTGAGCAAGCGTCCCGAGCGTCGCGCGCCGCCGTCGCTCGCCCCCGCCCCCGAGCTGGGCGGCAGCCTCAAGACGATCGCCGACCCCGAGCTCAAGGCCGTGCTCGAGGCGTTGGCCTCGGGCGTCGCCGCCAACCCTCCCTCGCTGCCGAAGGTACGATGACCCGCTTCCGCTCGCTCCTGCTGCCGCTCGCCGCGCTCGCGCTCGGCACCGCTGCCGGCGCCGCCGCGCCGCGCCCGTGGACCGCGGTGGCGACCCCGGTGGCGACCGGCAGCTACCTGATCGGCAACCCCAAGGCGCGCGTGAAGCTGGTCGAATATGTCAGCTACACCTGCCCGCACTGCGGCCATTTCGCCGCCGAGTCGCGCGCGACACTCGGCGCGATGGTGCGCTCGGGTTCGACCAGCGTCGAGGTGCGCAACCAGATCCACGACGGCATCGATCTCGCCGCGGCGACGCTGGCGCGCTGCGCCGGCCCCGCCGCCTTCCCCGCGCTGCACGAGGCCTTCTACGTGAAGCAGGAGGAATGGTACGAGCGCGCCGCCGAGTGGAGCGAGGGCAATCGCGCGCGGATCGCGTCGTGGCCGCAGCTCGACCAGCTCAAGGCGGTGGCGCAGGGCGCCGGGCTCGACGCGATCGCCAGGCAGGCCGGCGCGCCCGCCGCGGCGATCGACGCCTGCTTCGCGAACGACGCGCAGGTGAAGCGCGCCATCGCGGGCTCGGAGGCGACCAGCAAGGTGAAGGGCACGCCCGCGTTCGAGATCAACGGCAGGCTGATCGAGAATGTCGGCTGGGCGCAGCTCGAGCCGCAGTTGCGCGCCGCTGGGGCGCGGTGAGGAAAGCGATTTTCAATCCTCCCCTGGAAGGGGAGGTGGCGCGCGTAGCGCGACGGAGGGGTGTCACCGCTGGTGAGTCAAGCCCGCCCCACCGGCCGGGTCACCTCTCCGTCAGGCCTTCGGCCTGCCACCTCCCCTTTCAGGGGAGGATGGATTGAACGGAATCTATACGGTCTTATCAACGGAGTGACCGAATGAAGCGTCTCGCATCCCCCCTGCTCTTCGCCGCCGCGGCGCTGCTCGCCGGCTGCGGCAGCGGCGGTGACGGCAACGGCAGCGCGCCGAGCGCGCCCGCCGGCTCGGTCAAGGCGGTCGCCGCGCCCGCGGGCTCGGACTGGACCCAGCAGGTCCGCCAGACGCCCGAGGGCGGCTTCGTTATGGGCAACCCGGACGCGCCGCTCAAGCTGGTCGAGTACGGCTCGCGCACCTGCCCCACCTGCGGCGCCTTCGGCCAGACCGGCATGCGTCCGCTCGAGGAGAATTATGTCAAGACCGGCAAGGTCTCGTACGAGTTCCGCGACTTCCTGGTCCACGGCCCGCCCGACTTCGCGGCCTCGCTGCTCGGGCGCTGTGCCGGCGCGGCGCCGTTCTTCCCGATCCTCGAGCAGATGTACATCGACCAGCCCAAGTTCCTCGACGCGCAGATGAAGGCGGCACAGGACCAGTCGTTCCTCCAGTCCACGCAGAACGCCACGCCGGCGCAGGTGGCGAACGGCTGGGCGGACAAGATGGGCTATGTCGAGTTCGTCAAGCAGCGCGGCATCACCGAGGCGCAGGCGCGCGCCTGCCTCAACGATCCCAAGGCGATCGAGGCGCTGACCAAGATGACGCAGGACGCCACCGAGAAGCAGGACGTGACCGGCACGCCCACCTTCTTCCTCAACGGCCGCAAGCTGGAGAACAGCGTCACCTGGCAGGCGATCGAGACGGCGCTCAAGGCCGCCGGCGCCTGACGTCGAGCATGACGCGGGGCTGACCCTCGATGCGCATCAAGCGGCTGCGGCTGACCGGCTTCAAGAGCTTCGTCGACCCGGCCGACCTGCGCATCGAGCCGGGGCTGACCGGGGTGGTCGGCCCCAACGGCTGCGGCAAGTCGAACCTGCTGGAGGCGCTGCGCTGGACGATGGGCGAGAACAGCGCCCGGTCGATGCGCGGCGCCGGCATGGAGGACGTGATCTTCGCCGGCACGGCGACACGGCCGCCGCGCGACTTCGCCGAAGTGTCGCTGCTCGCCGAGATCGACGCGCCCGACGGTGCGCAGGAGCGCGAGATCGTCCGCCGCATCGAGCGCGGTGCCGGCTCGGCCTATCGGCTCGACGGGCGCGACGTCCGCGCCAAGGACGTCCAGCTCCTCTTCGCCGACGCCGCGACGGGCGCGCACTCGCCCGCGCTGGTCAGCCAGAACCGTATCGGCGCGGTGATCGCGGCCAAGCCGGGCGAGCGCCGCGCGATGCTGGAGGAGGCCGCGGGGATCGCCGGGCTGCACGTCCGCCGCAAGGACGCGGAGGCGCGGCTGCGCGCCACCGAGGCCAATCTCGCGCGGCTCGACGAGCTGATGGCGGACCAGGGCACGCGCATCGCCGCGCTGCGCCGCCAGGCGCGCGCCGCGGAGCGCTACCGTCTCCTCTCCGAGCAGATCCGACTGGCCGAGGCGCGGATGATCTTCGCGCGCTGGCGCGACGCCGCCGCCGCCGCCGCCGCCGCCAAGCAGGAGGCCGACGCCGCCGCGGCGCAGGTTTCCGCCGCGACCGAGGCGGAGCAGGCGACGCTCGCGGCGCAGCGCGCTGCCGCCGAGCAGGTCGCCGGCACGCGCGCCGCCGCGCTGGCAGCGCGCGACCGCGCCGGCGAGCTCGCGCACCAGCTGACGCGCGCGCGCGAGCAGCGCCACGGCGTGCAGCGGCGGCTGGAGGAGATGGAATCGGCGCATCGTCGCATCGGCGAGGATCGCGCGCGCGAGGACTCGCTCGCGCACGACGCCGCCGCGGCGCTCGACCGCCTCGCCGCCGAGGCCGAGACACTCGACCGCCGCGTCGCCGAGGGCAGCGCCGCGCTGCCCGCGCTCGACGCCGCGCTCGCCGAGGCGGAGCGCCACGCGCGCGACGTCGAGGTCGCGCTCGCGCAGGCGCTGTCGGCCGAGGCGGCGGAGGCGGCCGAGCGTCGCGTCGCCGCCGCCGCGCACGCCGCCGCAGCGGCGCGCCATGAGCGCGCGCGGCGCGAGGCGATGCGGCTCGCCGAGGCGATCGAGGCGCTCGACGATCCCGCCACGCTGGAGTCGGTGCGCGATGCCGCGCGCGCGGCGCAGGCCGACGCGCAGGGGCGCATGGCGAAGGCACGCGCCGCGCTCGACTGGGCCGAGACGAGCGAGACCCAGGCGCGCGAGGAGCGCGACCCCGCCGAGGCGGCGCGCGCCACCGCGCTGGCGGCGCTGGCCGCGCTCGACGGCGAGGCGGCGGCGCTCGCGCGCGCGGTCGAGCAGAAGGGCGAGAAGCTGCTCGACTCGGTCAGCGCCGAGCCCGGCTTCGAGCGGGCGCTCGCCGCCGCGCTCGGCGACGAGCTGGAGACCGCGCTGGCCGACTGGCACGGTTCGCCGCTCGGTGAGGACGATCCGTCCGCCCCGATCGGCACGCTGCCGCTCGCGGCACGAGTCACCGCACCGCCCGAGCTGGAGCGGCGCCTGTCGCAGGTGTTCCTGGTCGAGACCGACTCGGGTCAGCCACTCCGCCCCGGCCAGCGGCTGGCGACCCGCGAGGGGCGCGTGCGGCGGTGGGACGGCTATGTCAGCACCAGCGGCGGCGTCGCCGCGGCGGAGCGGCTGGAGCGACGCAACCGGCTCGCCGCGCTGCAGGCCGAGCGCCCGGCCGCGGAGACGGCGGTGGAGCGTGCCACGCAGCGGCGCGCGCAGATCGACGAGCGCATCGCACGTGCGCGTGCGGCGGCGCAGTCCTCGCGCGCGCTGCTCGCGCAGGGCGAGGCCGACGTGCGCTCGGCGCAGCGGGACGAGGACCGCGCCGCCGCGCAGCTCGAGCGGCTCGCCGGCCAGCGAACCGATCTCGCGCAACGCGCCGAGCGGGTCACCGCCGAGGCGGCGGAGGCTTTCGCCGAGCAGGAGCGCGCCGCGGACACGCTCGCCGCCCTCCCCGACGGCGCCGCCGCGGCGGGCGAGACCGCGCGGCTGCGCGGTGAGGCCGAGGCGGCGCGCGCCAAGGTGGCGCTGGCACGCTCCGATCGCGCCACGCGCGAGCGCGAGCTGACCGACGCGCGCGAGCGTCGCGCCGCGGGCAAGAGCGAGGCGCAGGGCTGGCGCACGCGCGCGGGCGAGGCGGCGAAGCGGATCGCCGACATGGACCAGCGCGCCGCCGACTTGGAACGCGAGCGTACCACGCTCGCCGCCCGCCCCGACGCGCTCGCCGCCGAGATCGCGACGCTCGACCGCGAGGTGAGCGTCGCGCGCGCCGCCGCCGACTCGACCCAGGCCGAGGAGCGCGCCGCCGAGGCCGCGCTGCGCGACGCCGACACCGCGCACGCGCGCGCCGCCGAGGCGCTCGCCACCGCGCGCGAGGCGCGCGCCGGCGCTAACGCGCGCGCCGAGAACCACGAGCTGCGCCGCGTCGAGATGGGGCGCGTCTCGGGCGAGCGCTTCGAATGCCCCGCGCCCGTGCTGCCCGAGAAGATCGGGTTCGCCTCGGCCGAGGTCGGCTCGCCGCAGGATGAATCGAGCACGCACGAGCGGCTGACGCTCGACCGCGAGCGGCTCGGGCCGGTCAACCTCGTCGCCGAGCGCGAGCTGGAGGAGCTGGAGACGAGCGGCGCCGCCACCGCGGCGGAGCGCGAGGAACTGGGTCAGGCGGTCAATCGGCTGCGCGGCTCGATCGGCACGCTCAATCGCGAGGGGCGGCAGCGCCTGCTCGCCGCCTTCGAGGCGGTCAACGGCCATTTCCGGCGGCTGTTCACCACCTTGTTCAACGGCGGCCAGGCCCACCTGGCGCTGGTCGACTCGGACGATCCGCTCGAGGCCGGGCTCGAGATCATGGCGCAGCCGCCGGGCAAAAGGCTCCAGTCGCTCACCCTCCTGTCCGGCGGCGAGCAGGCGCTGACCGCGGTCGCGCTGATCTTCGGGCTGTTCCTGACCAACCCCGCGCCGATCTGCGTGCTCGACGAGGTCGACGCGCCGCTCGACGACGCCAATATCGAGCGCTTCTGCGACCTGCTCGAGCAGATGAGCCGCGAGACCGACACGCGCTACCTGATCGTCACGCACAATGCGGTGACGATGAGCCGGATGCACCGCCTTTTCGGGGTGACGATGGTGGAGCGCGGGGTGAGCCGGCTGGTGTCGGTCGACCTCCAGGCGGCGGAGTTGCTCGCGGCGGAGTGAGCGGGCAGCGCCCGCGCTTCATTCCCCAACGTCATCCTGACCTTGTTTTAGGATCCACTGCCCCGCACGCGCCGGTGCCGCGACGCCTGGGGCATGGTGGATCCTGAAACTAGATCGGGATGACGGCAGTGAGAGGCGCACTGTCAGCGCCCGCTCACCCCTGCGCCGTCGCGAACTTCTCTACCTCCTGCCCCGCCGATGCCGCGACGCGGCGGGTCAGCAGCCGCCGCAGCGGGTACAGCACCGCGGTCGCGCGGAGCGACAGCGTCAGCACCACCGAGACCGCGGCGAGCGAGGCGCACACCAGCAGCCGCACCCAGCGCTCGCCGTCGATGGCGGTGCCGGCGCGCAGCAGCGCCACCATGATCAGCGCCGTGCCCAGACCCCGCAACCAGCGCCGCTGCACGGGCGAGGTCGCGCCCGCGTCGCGGTGGAAGCGGTGCGACGCCGCCGCAAGCAGCACGAACGCCAGCGCGCACAGCACAAAACCCTCACACATGCGCCAATTCCCCCACCTTCCTGCGTGTCTTCACCTGCCGCTCGCGCCCCGCGCTCCACGCCGCCGCCGCGAGCAGCGCCGCGATCGCCAGCATCGCCACGTCGAAGCCGACGAACAGCCCGTCCCCGGCCCGCAGCGAGGCGACGAAGCCGCGATCGGTCGTGGCCGCGTTGACGAGGGGGATCGCGCCGAACAGCAAGGCTCCCAGCGCGAACAGCTCGCACCAGGCGCGCTTCGCCGGGCGCGCCAGCTGGAGCAGCGCGGCGCCGCCCCAGGCGTAGAACATCGTCGCCACCTCGGCGTCGGCGCGACCCGCCGCCGCGGCCGGGATCAGCCGGTTGGCCAGCAGATAGCTCGCCATGCCGATCGGCAGCGCGGCGATCGCGGCGATGTTGAGCCGCTCGACCAACCGCAGCCCAAAGAACGGCGCGGCGTTGGGGCGACGTCGCGCCGCGGTCCACAGCAGCAGCCCGGTGCCGACCATCGCCGCGCCCGTGAGCCCGAGCGCGAACAGGGTCCAGCGCAGCGCCGGCGCGGCGAACTGCGCGGTGTGCAGCCCCAGCATCACCCCGGCGGTGGAGAGCGCCGGCCCGGCGCCGACGTCGGCCGCGGTCACGCGCCCGGTCGCGCCCGCATAGGTCACCGTGCCGCCGCGCGCGTTGAGACCGCTCGCCCCGCCCGACGCTACCGCCACCGTGGCCGCGGCGTCACCGGGGAAGCGGATCACGACGCGCTGCGCGTGCTGGCCCAGGCGCCGCTCGGCGTCGGTGATCAGCGGCGCCACCGCCACCAGCGGCGCGGCGCGGCCGCTCGCCTTGTCGTCGAAGACATAGCCGTAGGCCTCTTTGCCGAAGTCGGCGGGCTGCTGGTAATTGGCCGCGATCGGCCAGGGCATGTACATCAGCACCAGCGTCATCAGACCGGTGTAGGTGATCACCGCGTGATAGGGCAGCGCGAGCACCGCCGAGACGTTGTGCGCGTCGAGCCAGCTGCGCTGCCCCTTGTTCCAGCGCAGCGTGAAGAAGTCGGCGAAGATGCGCTTGTGCGTCACCACGCCCGAGACGATCGCGCCCAGCATGAACATCGCGCACAGCCCCGCGAGCCATCGTCCCCACGGATGCGGCAGCTGGAGCTGGAAGTGGAATCGGTAGAAATGCTCGCCGCCGCGGGTCTCCCGCGCGTGGATCGGCTCGCCGCTGCGCGGGTCGAGCTCCAGCTCGGGCGCGCGCGGACGCTGGGCGGGCTTCGCGTCCGCGCCCGGGATGGCGAAGACGCGCGTCACCGCGGTGCGGTCGTCGGGCAGATAGATGTACCATTGCTCGTCGCCGACTCCGACGCGCGACAGGTAGCGCACCGCGGACTGCGCGGCCGCCGCGGCGCTCACGCGATTGGCCGGCTGCTCGGGCTGCATCCACTGCGTGATCTCGGGGCGGAAGTAGCTCGCGGTGCCGGTGAGGAACATGGCGAAGAGGATCCAGCCCGCGAGCAGGCCCAGCCAGCCGTGGATCCACGCCATCGACTGCCGCAGCGAGCGCGTCACGCGCGCGCGCCGATCAGCCAGACCGCTCCGCCCGCGAGCGCGGCGACGCCCCATACCAGCGCCGCGACGCGGGTGAGCTTCGGCTCGTGGAAGCACCACAGGCCGATCACCGCGTAGACGAGGAAGCTGGTGATCATGCCCCAGGCGGTCGCCTCGGCGCGCGACACAGGCAGCAGCCGCGAGACGAGGCTCACCAGCGCGGCGGTGGCGGCATAGCCGCCGAGCAGCGCGGTGGTGCAGCGCGCGAGCATGGCGAGCGCGGCGGGGCGGATCAGCATCCGTCGTCGCGGCATCTCCCCTCGCTGCATCAGCATCCGACCTTTCCCCTTGCCCTGTGGCCCGCTCGCTTATAGCGGTCTTTGCGAGTCACTAGCAATAGCGAAATAAGGGGTTGATATGAACAACAAGCGCGCCATCCGGCTACTCGCGTCGACGGTCGCCGGGGGCGTCGCGCTGGCCGCCGCGCCCGCAGCGGCGCGGCCGTTCGCCGACCTCGCCGCCGCCGAGTCGCCGGCGCCGGCCGAGGCCCCCGCCCCGGCGGACGACTCGAGCGACCGGGACGACATCCTCGTCACCGGCGAGCGCGAGCGGCGCGACGGGCGCAGTGGCGCAAAGACCGACACCCCGCTGATCGCGCTGCCGCAGACCGTCACCGTGATCGACGAGGACGAGCTCACGCGCCGCAACGCGCTGTCGATCAACCAGGCGCTCGGCTATGTCGCGGGCGTCGCGCCCAACCAGCGCGGCAACGTGGCGACGCGCTACGACCAGCTCTTCCTGCGCGGCTTCACCCCCGGCGTCTTCATGGACGGCATGCGCCAGCAGGGCGGCGTCTACTCGAGCCCGCAGACCGACTTCCACCTCGTCGAGTCGGTCGACGTGATCAAGGGCCCGGCCTCGGTGCTCTACGGCAGCGGCACCCCCGGCGGACTGATCAACCTGACGAGCAAGCTCCCCTATGCCGAGGCGGGCGGACGGCTCGAGCTGGCCGGCGGCAATTTCGACCTGCTGCGCTCGGCGATCGACCTCAACCAGCCGCTCGACCGCGACGGGCGCTGGCAGTTCCGCGTCATCGCCGGCGGCGAGCGCAGCGACGGCTTCCTGCGCCACACCCGCAACCGCCGCAATTACGCGCGCCCGATGCTGACCTTCGCGCCCGACGATCGGACCAGCGTGACACTGATCCTGAGCTACCAGCGCGACCCCAAGGCCTCGTCGTACAGCGGCGTGCCGGCCTATGGCTCAGCGCTGCCCAATCCCTTCGGCACACTGCCTGTCGATCTCAACGTCTCCGAGCCGGGTTATGAGGCGTTCGACCGCAAGCAGAAGTCGGCGACTCTGCTGTTCCGCCACCGCCTGTCCGACGCGCTGACCTGGACCACCAACGCCCGCTATTACGACGTCGACCTTCACTACCGCCAGATCTACCTGTCCGCGTTCCGCACCGCGGGAAGCGGCGCAGCACGCGCCACCGACTTCTCGACGATCGTGCGCGGCGGCGGCGGATCGGACGAGCGCTTCCGCACGATCACGCTCGACAATCGGCTCGCGGCCGAGTTCGCCACCGGGCCGGTGCGCCACGTCCTGCTCGCCGGCCTCGACTATGCGCACAACGAGGGCCGCAACGACCAGGGTTTCCTCACCGGGGAGACCAGCGATCCCACCACCAGCATCAGCGATTTCGACCTGTTCGCGCCGCGCTACGGCGGCACCCTGCCCAGCTTCGCGCTGACGCAGACGCGCAACTTCCGCCGCATCGACCAGACCGGCGCCTATGTGCAGGACCAGATGTCACTCGGCGGGCTCAACCTGATCGCGAGCGGGCGGTGGGACTGGTACGACCAGCTCACGCGCAACCGCACGAGCGGCGCGGTGACGCGCTCGTCGCAGACCGCCTTCACCGCGCGGCTCGGCGCGCTGTACGAGACGACATGGGGCGTGGCCCCCTTCGCCAGCTATGCCGAGAGCTTCGAGCCGCAGACCGGCGCCACCTTCGAGGGCACCGCCTTCGTGCCGGTGACGGGGCGGCAATATGAGGCCGGGCTCAAGTTCCAGCCGCGCGGCACCGAGGCGCTGTTCACGCTCTCCGCGTTCGACCTCCGCCGGCAGAACGTGCCCGTCGCCGACCCGTCGCGCCCCAATTTCCAGATCCAGGTCGGCGAGGTGAAGGTGCGCGGCATCGAGCTCGACGGTCGCGGCGAGGTGGCGCCCGGCGTCACCGTCGTGGTGGCGGGGAGCTACACCGACTCGCTCGTCACCAGCGGCACCGTCGCGGTGGGCAGCGGCGGCCAACTCGCCGGCGTGACCGGCACGCGCCCGCTGGGCGTGCCGCGCTGGAGCGCGTCCAGCTTCCTCTCCTGGGACCTGGGCGATTCGGTCGCCGGCGCGCTGGGAGGCGTGTCGGTCGGCGGCGGCGTGCGCTACGTCGGCGAGTCGGACGGCACGGCCAGCTACGTCCGGAACAACGCCACGATCGTCGAGCGCTTCGACTCGCCCGGCTATGTGCTGGCGGACGCGCTGCTCGGCTATGACCTCGGCGCGCTCGATCGCCGCTGGGACGGGCTGAGCCTCAGCGTCAACGCCAGCAACCTGTTCGACACGCGCCATATCGCCAGCTGTTTCTTCAACAACAGCTGCTATTATGGTGCTTCCCGGACGGTGGTGGGAACACTTCGCTACGCCTGGTGAGGGCGTCGGAGTTATAGCGTCGTTAACCAAAATCGGCGATGGTGCGCGTATCCCGTGGAGCGCGACGAATGATCGATCCTGCCGCCGACAGTCCGATGCGCCGCGCCGTGGCGCTGTGCCGCCGCCATGTCGCGGCGGCCTTCGGATTCAGCGCCCTGGTCAACGTGCTCTACATCGCACCGACGTTGTACATGCTCCAGGTCTACGATCGGGTTGTGCCGACGCAGGGGCAGCTCACCCTGTTGTTTCTGACGCTGGTGCTGCTCTTCGCGCTGGTGACGCTGTCGCTGCTGGATCGCGTACGCACCCGGCTCTTGGTGCGCGCCGGCGTGCAGCTCGACGCCGCGCTGGCACCGGCGCTGCTCGACTCGACCCTCGGCCGGCCCGACCTGCCGATGGCGCGCCAGGCGCTGCGCGAGTTCGACACGCTGCGCCAGACGCTGAGCGGCGCGGGCGTGCTCGCGCTGTTCGACGCGCCCTGGACGCCGATCTACATCTTCGTCTGCTTCCTGGTGCATCCCGCGATCGGCGCGGTGGCGCTGGTCGGCGGCACGATCCTGCCGGTGCTGGCATGGCGCAACGAGCGCGCGACCCGCACCGCGCTCGAGCGCGCGCAGGTCTCTGCCGCCAACAGCTATGCCAGCCAGGAGGCGATGCTCGGCGGCGCCGAGGCGGTGCGCGCGCTCGGCATGCGCCGCGCGATGGTGGCGCGCCAGCTGCGGCTGCGCGAGGCGATGCTGGCGCAGCAGACCGCGGCGGGCTTCACCGGCGGCAATTACCTCACCGCTACCAAGTTCGTCCGGCTCGCCCTGCAGAGCCTCGCGCTCGGGCTGGGCGCGCTGCTGGCGATCGACAACCAGATCTCGGCGGGGGCGATCTTCGCCTCCTCCTTCCTGATCGCGCGCGCGCTCGCGCCGATCGAGCAGCTGATCGCCGGGTGGAAGGGCATCGCCCAAGCGTTCGGCAGTTATCGCCGGCTCGACAAGCTGCTGATCGAGACGCAGCACGCCGCGCCTGCCACCCAGCTGCCCGCCCCGCGCGGCGCGATCGCGCTGGAGAGCGTGACGCTGCTCAACGACACGCGCGACGGCACGATCGTCTCCGACGTCACGCTCCAGATCGCGCCGGGCGAGGTGGTGGCGATGATCGGGCCGAGCGGCGCGGGCAAGTCGACCCTGGCGCGGATCATCGCCGGCGCGGTCCGCCCCGACCGCGGGCGCGTCCGGATCGACGGCGCCGATCTCGGTGACTGGGACCCCGAGCGACTCGCCGCGCACGTCGGCTACCTGCCGCAGGAGCCGACGCTGTTCGCGGGCACGATCAAGGAGAACATCGCGCGCTTCCGGGGCGAGCTGGGCGAGGACAGCGCCGCGCTCGACGCTGCCGCGATCGCCGCGACCGAGCGCGCCCGCGCGCGCGAGCTGGTGCAGCGGCTGCCGAGCGGCTTCGACCATCAGCTCAAGCCCGGCGGGCGCGGCCTCTCCGCCGGCCAGGCGCAGCGAGTCGCGCTGGCGCGCGCGATGTACGGCGACCCGGCGCTGCTGGTGCTGGACGAACCCAACGCGCACCTCGATTCGGAGGGCGACGCCGCGCTGCTCGCCGCGATCGACCACTACAAGCGCGCCGGCCACACGGTCCTGGTGGTCAGCCACAAGCTCGGCATCCTGCCCGTCGTCGACAAGCTCCTGCTGATGCGCGGCGGCCGGGTCGAGCTCTTCGGCCCGCGCGACGAGGTGCTCCAGCGGATCACGCCGCCGAAGCTCCGCCCGGTGCCGACCAGCGCGGCTCCCAGCGCCGATCTCCCCCCTCCCGCCGTGAGCGCCTGACATGGCCAGCCTGCCCATCGCCGACACCGTCCACCTGCCCGCCGACCCCCGCCGCGACATCCGCGCCGGGATCGTCGTCGCGGTGCTCTTCTTCGTGCTGTTCCTCGGCTGGGCCGCGTTCGCGCGACTCGACGCCGCGGCCTATGCCGAGGGCGTGCTCCAGGTCTCGGGCCAGCGCCAGACGGTGCAGCATCGCGACGGCGGCGTCGTGCAGACCATCCTCGTCCGCGAGGGCGAGCGCGTCCAGCGCGGCCAACTGCTGATCCGGCTCGCCTCGCCCGAGGTACGCGCCACCGAGCGCGCGCTCGCCTCGCAGGCGATCCGGTTGCTGGCGCAGCGCGCCCGTCTGCAGGCCGAGCAACTGGGTCAAGGCCAGATCGCGACCCCGGTCGAGTTCGCCGCGATGCCCGAGGAGGACAAGCCCGAGATCGCGCTGGCGATGCGGCTCCAGCAGACCGAGCTGCGCGCGCGCACCGCGACGCTCGCGGCGCAGCGCGACGCGCTCGGCCAGCGCGGCGCGCAGTCGCGCGAGCAGGGCCGCGGCTATGGCGAGCAGGTCGTCTCGGCGCAGGAGCAGCTGAAGCTCCTCGACGCGCAGCTCGACGCGCTGCGCCCCGTCGCTGCCAAGGGCTTCGTCTCGCAGACCCGCCTGCGCGAGCTGGAGCGGATGCGCGCCGAGCTGCAGGGCCAGCGCGGCCAATATGCCGCCAGCGTGGCACAGACGCGCGAGGCCGCGCGCGAGAGCCAGATCGAGCGGCTCGAGGCCGAGCGCACCTTCAGCGAGCGCACCGCCGCCGACCTGCGCGACGTCGAGACCAAGCTCGGCGACGTGCTGCCCAAGCTGAGCGCGGCGCGTGACCAGCTCGCGCGGACCGAGATCCGCTCGCCCGCGACCGGCGCGGTGGTGGGGCTGACGGTGTTCACCCCCGGCGGCGTGATCGCGCCGGGGCAGAAGCTGATGGACGTGGTGCCCGAGCGGACGCCGCTGCGCATCCAGGCGAGGATCTCGCCCGACGATGCCGATGATCTCGTCGTCGGCCAGAAGACGCTCGTAAAGTTCCCGAGCCTGCACGAGCGCGACCTGCCCGAGCTGACCGGCGAGCTGACCCGCCTGTCGGCGGACAGCTTCACCGACGAGAAGACCGGGCGCAGCTATTTCACCGGTGAGGTGATGGTGCCGGCGTCGCAGCTGCGGCTGCTGTCGAGCTTCCGCGGCAAGGACTTCCAGCTGCGCGCCGGCATGCCCGCGCAGGTGCTGATCCCGCTGCGCAAGCGCACCGCGCTCGACTATGCCGTGGAACCGCTGGTGGGCGGCTTCTGGGCCTCGTTCCGCGAGCATTGAGGGGGGGCTGGGACGGCCTGGCGGGCTCCTGCCACACACTCGCGTCCTCCTCTCTCTCGTCATTCCCGCGAAAGCGGGAATCCAGACGCGCTATCCTTCGTTCGGCGCGGGCCGGTCGTCGCAGCATCGTGAGAACATCGTTCCGCTTCCTCGTCGCGCCTCAGGCCGCGTCCGCGCCGCTCATTGGCGTCCGCGCATCTGGATCCCTTCCTACGCGGGGATGACAGAAGGAGCGGGACAGAGTGCGGCGGGAAAGTTCCACCTTACCGACCCCTTTCATCGACAGTGTGCCTCATTCTGGCGCTCGATCACTTAGCATTAACCATCGCGGGCGTAGAGCGCTCGTGTTCCGAACGATCAGTAAGCGGCGACGGCGGAACGTTTCTCCAGATCCAGCGACGAGACCGATCATGGCCCAGCCCATGCCCGCCCCACTTACGCCCGCCGAGCCGAAGCGCTCGCACCTGTATTTCCTGCGCGCGCTCGCGCTGCTGCGGCCCGAGAAGATCAAGGCCGGGTCGCTGATCGGCGCCGGGTTGCTCGTCGCGCTGCTGCAGGTCAGCGAGCCGCTGCTGTTCGGCAAGGCGGTCAACGGTCTCACCTCGGGCGCGGGGCCGATGCGCTACGTCGCGATGTGGTGCGGGATCAGCGTGGCCGTGTTCCTCGCGAGCGTCGTCATCTCGCTGCTGGCCGACCGCATGGCGCACCGCCGCCGCCTCGCCGCCATGTCCTCCTACGTCGAGCATCTGCTCGCGCTGCCGCCGTCGTTCCATACACAGGCGCGTTCGGGCCGGCTGATGCGGATCATGATCTCGGGCTGCGACGCCCTGTTCAACCTGTGGCTGCCGCTGCTGCGCGACCAGATCACCAACCTCGCCATCGTCGCGGTGCTGCTGCCGATCGCGCTCGCCACCAACTGGCGGCTCGCGCTGGTGCTGGTCGCGCTGATGGTCGTCTACTCGGCGGTCAACCTCGTGGTGATGCGCCACACGTCGACCGGCCAGGCGCAGGTGGAGGACCGCTTCACCGACATCTCCGGCAACCTCGGCGACCTGTTCGGCAACGTGACGGTGCTGCAGAGCTTTCTCGCCGTACCGGGCGAACTGGGCAACGTGCGCCGCTCGCTCCACGACCTGCTCGCCGCGCAATATCCGGTGCTCAACTGGTGGGCGGTCTCGGCGGTGCTGACGCGCGGTGCCTCGTCGATCGCGATCGTGTCGATCTTCGGCTTCGGCGCGGCGCTGGTGTCACGCGGGCTCGCCACGATCGGTGACGTCGTCTCCTTCGTCGGCTTCGCGACGCTGCTGATCGCGCGGCTCGAGACGATCACCAGCTTCATCGTCGACAAGGCGCAGCGCCTTCCCGCGCTGATGCAGTTCTTCGACGTGCTCGACCAGCAGAGCCATATCGGCGAGACCGCCGACGCGCAGCCGCTCGCGGTGAGCGAGGGCCGGGTCACCTTCGAGAACGTCTCGTTCCGCTATCCCACCGGCTCGGGCGCGGTGCGCGACCTCAGCTTCGAGGTCGCGCCGGGCCAGACGGTCGCGATCGTCGGCCCGACCGGCTCGGGCAAGTCGACCGCGCTCGGCCTGTTCCAGCGTGCCTATGATCCCGAGAGCGGGCGTATCCTGGTCGACGGGCAGGACATCCGCGACGTCACGCTCGCCTCGCTGCGCGCAGCGACCGGCGTGGTGTTCCAGGAGGCCGGGCTGTTCAACCGCTCGATCGCCGAGAATATCGCGATGGGCAATCCGGACGCGACGATGGAGCAGATCGAGGACGCGGCGCGGATCGCCGGCGCGTACGACTTCATCATGCGCAAGCCGCAGGGCTTCGCCACGCCGGTGGGCGATCGCGGCGCGGGCCTGTCGGGCGGCGAGCGCCAGCGCATCGCGATCGCGCGCGCGCTACTGAAGAACGCCCCGATCCTGCTGCTCGACGAGGCGACCAGCGCGCTCGACGTCGCCACCGAGGCGCGGCTGCAGGAGAGCCTGGAGCGGCTCCGCCAGGGCCGCACCACCTTCGTGATCGCGCACCGCCTCTCCACCGTGCGCGCGGCGGATCGGATCGTCGTGCTCGATCAGGGCCGGATCGTCGAGCAGGGCGGCTTCGACGAGCTACTCTCGCGCGGCGGCGCGTTCGCGCAGCTGGCGGCGGACGGCGGCCTCACCGCTCCCGCGGCCAACGACGACGGGGGCGAGCGCGAGGCGGCGTGAGCGGGCGGGGCGTAGCGGAGGTGAACCTTCGCCGCGACACCGACACAGATCCCCACCGGTCAGGGGAGGAGGACCCCGCCCGGAGGCCGGCGGTGGAGGGGGCTCGCGCGAGCGCTGCGCTGCGGGCAGATCCCCCTCCACCACCCCGCTTGCGCCGGGCGGGTCCCCTCCCCGCGGGCGGGGAGGACCGGCGCTGCCCGTCCCCATCTGCATCTCACTAGAGCTCGATGTTGCGCTCGGTCGCAGCCGACGTCGATCGACGCTCATGATCGCGCGCGCGGTAAGCGGGTGATGTCCGCCCACCCCGACGCGCACGCCCCGCTCGAACGCTGGCGCTCGCAGCTCGCCACCGGCGGCCGCGACGTCCCCGGCTTCGACCCGAACGACGGCGGCGCCGCGGCGCGGCTGCTCCTCCTGCTCGAGACCCCCGGCGCGCACGGCCCCGCGATCGTCTCGCGCGACCATGCCACGGGCACGTCGCGCAACCTCAAGCGCTTCCTCGCCGACGCCGGGATCGAGCGGCGCGACACGCTGCTGTGGAACGCGGTACCGTGGAACGTCCATGCCCCCGGCGAGCGCAACCGTCCGCTCCGCCGGGCCGAGATCGCCGAGGGGCTATCGCTCCTCCCGCCGCTCCTTCACCTGCTGCCGCGTCTCGAGCTGGTCGTGCTCGCCGGTCGAGTCGCGCGCGAGGCCGCCGCGCTGGTCGACCGCGAGCGGCCCCTGGTCGGGGTGCTGACGATGCCGCACCCCTCGCCCACTTTCGTCTGCACCAGCCCGGCGGTGCCGCGCGCGATCGCCGCGACACTCGCCGAGGCCGCGGCGCGGCTCAGTCGAGCCGGCGGGCCAGCTCCACGTTGAGCCCCAGCGCCGCGAGCGTACCGAGCGCGCCCGAGAGCAGATAGGCCCCTGCCGCGACCAGCCCGAACGCCTGGGTCAGCGCCAGCGCGGCGAGCGGGGCGAAGCCGGCGCCGAACAGCCACGCGAGGTCGGAGGTCAGCGCCGCACCGGTGTAGCGCGCGCGCTTGGGGAAGTTGCTCGTCACCGCACCCGACGACTGGCCGAACGACAGCCCGAGCAGCAGGAAGCCCATCACCATGAACAGCAGCTCGCCGGCGCGACCGCCACCCAGCAGCTGCGGCGCGAACCCGCTGTACGCCGCGATCCCCGCGGCGGTGTAGCCGAGCACGCTCCGCCGCCCGATCCGATCCGCCAGCAGACCCGAGAGCACGATCGCGCCGAGCCCCACCACGCCGCCGATCGTCTCGATCAGTAGGAAGCTGGCGATGTCCTCGCGCGTGAAGAGGTTGACCCAGGAGAGCGGGAACACGGTCACCATGTGGAACAGCGCGAAGCTGGCGAGCGGCGCGAACGCACCGATGATGATGTTGCGCCACTGCGCCTTCACCGTCGCGCCGACCGGGGAGGGCGTGAGCTCGCGGCTCTTGAACGACTCGGTATATTCCGGAGTCACGACGATGCGCAGTCGCGCGAACAGCGCCACCACGTTGAGTGCGAAGGCGACGAAGAACGGGTAGCGCCAGCCCCAGGAGATGAAGTCGGCGGCGGGCAGCGTCGAGACGAAGAAGGCGAACAGCGCGCTCGCCACCACCAGGCCGAGCGGCGCACCGAGCTGCGGCACCATCGCCCACCAGCCGCGCTGCTTCTCGGGCGCATTGAGCGCCAGCAGCGACGCCAGCCCGTCCCATGCCCCGCCGAGCGCGATGCCCTGGCCGATGCGGAACAGGGCGAGCAGGATCGCCGACCAGCCGCCGATCTCGGCATAGCCCGGCAGGAAGGCCACCAGCACGGTGGAAGTGCCGAGCAGGAACAGCGCGATGGTCAGCTTGGTGCCGCGGCCGTGGCGGCGGTCCACCCACATGAAGATCTGCGTGCCGATCGGGCGCGCGATGAACGCGAGCGGGAACAGCGCGAATGACCAGAGCGTCGCGGTGATCCGCTCCATATAGGGGAACACCACGGTCGGGAAGACCAGGACCGAGGCGATGGCATAGACGAAAAAGTCAAAGAATTCCGATGTTCGGCCGATGATCACGCCGATCGCGATCTCGCCGGGACGGACCTGATGGTCATCCCGCGTGTTGACGTTGCGGGCGCCGCGCTCGAGCGGCGCGGAATGTGCGGTGGCCATTACATGTTCCCGATCGGACGTATCTCACGGCTCTCTAGCCTAAGTGCCACAACGCCGGGATGGGACAAAATGTCCTATTCCGCTGCGCCGCAGCAAAGCCTAGCTGCGCGCCCATGA
Source organism: Sphingomonas sp. BK580 (assembly GCF_014194975.1). Lineage (GTDB taxonomy): Bacteria > Pseudomonadota > Alphaproteobacteria > Sphingomonadales > Sphingomonadaceae > Sphingomonas. The sequence continues at coordinate 347,630 of NZ_JACIAY010000001.1, forward strand.
TCCCCCTGCCCTCTCGCTCGCCCTCGCGGCCCCTGGCGTCACTCGCGCCGCGCCTGGTCGCGCTCGGCGCGCTGGCCCTGCTCGGCGGCTGCGACACCGTGGTGATGAACCCCGCCGGCGACGTCGCCGTGCAACAGTCGAACCTGATCATCTGGTCGGTCGTGCTGATGCTGCTGATCATCGTGCCGGTGATGGCGCTGACAGTGGTGTTCGCGTGGCGCTATCGCGAGACCAACACGGAGGCGACCTACGAGCCCGACTGGGATCACTCGACCGGCCTCGAGCTGGTGATCTGGTCGGCGCCGCTGCTCATCATCATCGCGCTGGGCGCGCTGACCTGGGTGGCGACGCACACGCTCGATCCCTACCGCCCGCTCGCCCGTACCGCACCGGGCCGGCCGGTCGCCGCGGCCGTTCGCCCGCTCGAGGTGCAGGTCGTGTCGCTCGATTGGAAGTGGCTGTTCATCTACCCCGAGCAGGGCATCGCCACGGTCAACGAGCTGGTCGTGCCGGTGAACCGGCCGGTCAAGTTCACCATGACCTCGTCGAGCGTGATGAACGCTCTCTGGGTGCCGGCGATGGCGGGGATGGTGTACACCATGCCGGGCATGGAGACGGTGCTCCACGGCGTGCTCAACCGCACCGGCAAGTTCGCGGGCCGCTCGGCGAACTACTCCGGCGCCGGTTTCTCGCACATGACCTTCTGGACCCATTCGGTCTCACCCGCGCGGTTCGAGCAATGGGCCGCGGGCGTGAAGCGGAACCGGTGGCGGCTCGACACCGCCTCCTATCTGAGGCTGGAGCAGCCGACCGAGAAGGTGCCGCCGCTCGGCTTCGGCAGCGTCGACCCCACTTTGTTCCGCCGCGTCGTCGCGATCTGCGTCAAGCCGGGTGCCGACTGCATGCAGGGCATGTCGCATGCCGGGCCGGCGGTGAACGACCGCGCACCGCGTGACGGCGAGGCGAAGGGGGCGCTGACCCGCGACCCGTCCGAGAAGGGCGAGTCGCCGCACCTCAGCGCACCGCACGGCCAGGCCCCGGGCCAGAACGACCCCGGCGCCGGCAGCAACCGCAACATGACCGAACTTCACCTTCCGGCGCCGCTGCGCGCCCGTGCCTCGACGGAGGCTTGAGGACCTATGTCGGACGATCTCATCAAGACGATCTTTGGGCGGCTCTCGCTGGAGAGCTTCCCGATCCACGAGCCGATCCTGGTCGGCACCTTCGCGATGGTCGCGCTGGGCGGGGCCGCGCTACTCGGCGCGCTGACCTATTTCCGCCTGTGGGGCTACCTCTGGAAGGAATGGTTCACCAGCGTCGATCACAAGAAGATCGGCATCATGTACATCGTGCTCGCGCTGGTGATGCTACTGCGCGGCTTCGCCGACGCGCTGATGATGCGCGCGCAGCAGGCGATCGCCTTCGGCGGGAACGAGGGCTTCCTGCCGGCGCACCATTATGACCAGGTGTTCACCGCCCACGGCGTGATCATGATCTTCTTCGTGGCGATGCCGTTCGTCACCGGGCTGATAAACTTCGTCGTCCCGCTGCAGATCGGCGCGCGCGACGTCAGCTTCCCCTTCCTCAACAACTTCAGCTTCTGGATGACGGTCAGCGGCGCGGTCATCGTGATGATGAGCCTGTTCGTCGGCGAGTTCGCCCGCACCGGGTGGCTGGCGATGGCGCCGCTCTCGGGGCTCGACTATTCGCCCGACGTGGGCGTCGACTATTACGTCTGGGCGCTCCAGATCGCGGGCGTCGGGACCTTGCTCTCCGGCGTCAACCTGCTGGCCACCATCATCAAGATGCGCGCGCCCGGCATGGGCCTGATGCAGATGCCGATCTTCACCTGGTCGGCGCTGGTCACCAACGTGCTGATCGTCGCGGCCTTCCCGGTGCTGACCGCGGTGCTGGCGATGCTGAGCCTCGACCGCTACGTCGGGACCAACTTCTTCACCAACACCGGTGGAGGCAACCCCATGATGTACACCAACATGATCTGGATCTGGGGTCACCCAGAGGTGTACATTCTCATCCTGCCCGCGTTCGGCGTCTTCTCGGAGGTGGTCTCCACCTTCTCGGGCAAGCGGCTGTTCGGCTACACGTCGATGGTCTACGCGCTGATCGTCATCTGCATCCTTTCGTACCTAGTGTGGCTGCACCATTTCTTCACGATGGGCTCGGGCGCGAGCGTCAACAGCTTCTTCGGCATCACGACGATGATCATCTCGATCCCGACGGGCGCGAAGATCTTCAACTGGATGTTCACGATGTATCGCGGGCGCATCCGGTTCGAGCTGCCGATGATGTGGGCGGTGGCCTTCATGCTGACCTTCGTGGTCGGCGGCATGACCGGCGTCATGCTGGCGGTGCCCCCGGCCGACTTCCAGTTCCACAACTCGCTGTTCCTGGTGGCGCACTTCCACAACGTGATCATCGGCGGCGTGCTGTTCGGCATGTTCGCGGGCGTGAACTACTGGTGGCCCAAGGCCTTCGGCTTCAAGCTGAACAAGTTCTGGGGCACGGTGAGTTTCTGGTGCTGGGTGGTGGGCTTCTGGGTCGCCTTCACGCCGCTGTACGTGCTCGGGCTGATGGGCGTCACCCGCCGGCTGCGCGCCTTCGACGATCCCAGCCTGCAGATCTGGTTCGTGATCGCGGCCGTCGGCGCGCTGATCATCGCCGCCGGGATCGGCGCGATGCTGATGCAGTTCTACGTCAGCATCCGCGACCGCGAGACGCTGCGCGACACGACGGGCGACCCGTGGAACGGCCGCACGCTGGAGTGGGCCACCTCGTCGCCGCCGCCGGCGTACAATTTCGCCTTCTCGCCGGTGATCCACGACCTGGACGCGTGGCACGACATGAAGCAGCGCAAGGCCGAGCGGCCGACCGAGGGCTTCCGCGCGATCCACATGCCCAAGAACACGGGCGCGGGGATCATCCTGGCAGGGCTGTCCACGGTCGTCGGCGTCGCCATGATCTGGTACATCTGGTGGCTCGCCGCGCTCGCCTTCGTCGCGCTGCTCGCCGTCGCGATCGGCCATACCTTCAACTATGACCGCGACTTCCACATCCCCGCCGAGGATGTCGTGAAGAACGAGGACGCGCGCACCCGCGCGCTCCAGAGCGCGGGGGTCTGAGACACATGAGCACGATGACGCAGACTCCGCCCGGCGCGGAGAACCCGGTCTTCTACGACCTGGACGAGCACGAGCATCCGCCGGGGCACAGCACGATGCTGGGCTTCTGGCTCTACCTGATGAGCGACTGCCTCATCTTCGCGATGCTGTTCGCCGCCTACGGGGTGTACGGCGGCAGCTACGCGGGCGGGCCGACCGCGCGCGAGCTGTTCGAGCTGCCGCTGGTAGCGGTGAACACGACGATGCTGCTGCTGTCGTCGATCACCTACGGGTTCGCGATGATCAGCGCCGACGAGCGCAAGCAGGGCGCGGTGCTCGGCTGGCTCGCCGTGACGGCCTTGTTCGGGGCCGCCTTCCTCGCGATCGAGCTCTACGAGTTCAGCAACCTGATCCACGAGGGCGCGGGACCGCAGCGCTCGGCCTTCCTGTCGTCCTTCTTCACCCTGGTGGGGACGCACGGGCTGCACGTCACCTTCGGCCTGATCTGGCTGGGGACGCTGATGGTGCAGGTGTCCCGCCGCGGGCTGGTCGATGCCAACCTGCGCCGGCTGCAGTGCCTGTCCTTGTTCTGGCACTTCCTCGACGTCATCTGGATCGGCGTCTTCACGTTCGTCTATCTGCTGGGAGTGCTGCGCTGATGAGCGCCGACACGCATCACGGCCATACGGCCGATCACGCGCATGGCCACGGGCACGGCCACGACGACCCGCACGGCGGGGCGGCGCATGGCTCGCGCAAGGGCTATTGGATCGGCTTCCTGCTCTCGGTGCTGCTCACCGCGCCCGCCTTCGCGCTGGTGATGAGTGGCGTCATCACCGACCCGCGGCTCACCGCGGGCATCGTGATGGCACTGGCGATGGTGCAGATCGTGGTCCACATGATCTACTTCCTGCACATGAACACCAAGTCCGAGGCGGGCTGGACGATGATGGCGCTGATCTTCACCGCGATCATCGTGTTCATCGTCATATCGGGGTCGCTCTGGGTCATGTATCACATGAACATCAATATGATGCCGCAGATGCAGGCGGAGATGTCGAGCGCGGGCATGTGACTCGTCGGCACGTCTTCCTGGCGCTGGCGGTGCTCGGCACCGCGCTGCTTGCCGGGCTGGGCGTGTGGCAGGTCGAGCGGCGCGCGTGGAAGCTCGCGCTGATCGATCGGGTCGAGCGCCGGCTCGCCGCAGCGCCGGTCGCGGCGCCGCCACGCGCGGCGTGGCGCACGATCGACGATGACAGCGCGTATCTCCGGGTCCGCGCCACCGGCCGGTGGCGGCCCGCCGCACCGGTGTTCGTCCAGGCGGTGACCGACTTTGGCGGCGGCTATTGGGTGCTCGCACCGCTCGACACACCAGGCGGCACGATCCTGATCAACCGCGGCTTCGTTCCGCTCGGCGACCGCGCCGCGATCAGGGCGCCCGCCGGCGACACGAGCGTCACCGGACTGCTGCGCGTGACCGAGCCGGAGGGCGCCTTCCTGCGTGACAACGATCCGGCCGCCGACCGCTGGTACTCGCGCGATACCAACGCCATCGCCCGTGCGCGGCACCTGGGCGAGGTCGCCCCCTATTTCATCGACGCCGAGGCGAGCGGCACGACGGGCTGGCCGCGCGGCGGCCTGACGGTGGTCCGCTTCCGCAACACGCACCTGATCTACGCGCTGACCTGGTTCACGCTGGCGGCGATGATGGGCTACCTTGCCTATCGCATCGCCCGGGCGCCGCGGGAGACGTGAGCGCCGATCTGGTGCTTCTGCGAACGCGGGAGCCGAGAGCCACGAGCGCCGTCCTCTGTGACCCTGAGTCCCTCCATTCGCAGGGACGCGGCGGGCCTTCGTCCAAGGACGTTCAGCTCTCGCGCGAAAGGCGCTAGACGGGATCCCATGCCGCACCTTGCCAACATGCTCGGACCGCTCGCGCGCGGCGGGCCGGGCGGACGCAACGTCCGCCTGCTCGCGCTGCTGCGCTGGCTCGCGGTGGCCGGGCAGCTCGCCGCGATCCTGCTGGTCCATTTCGTCGTCGGCGTGCGGCTGCCGCTGGTGCCGATGCTCGGCGCGCTGGCGGTGCTGGTGGCGCTCAACGTCGCGGTGAACCAAGTGGTGGAGCGGCGCCCGATCACCAACGCCGCCCTGTTCGCGACCTTGCTGGTCGACGTCGCCTGCCTCACCACTCAGCTCTATCTCAGCGGCGGGGTGAGCAACCCGTTCGTCACGCTCTTCCTGCTCCAGGTGGTGATCGCGGCGCTGCTGCTGCGCGGCTGGACGAGCTGGGCGATGGTGGTGATCACCAGCGCGTTGTTCGCCTGGCTCGCTTGGGCCGCCCCGCCCTTCCCGCTGCCGCATTTCTGGGCGTCCGAGCTCTCGATCCCCTATGTCGCGGCGAGCTGGTTCAACTTCACCCTCACCGCGACGCTGCTGGCGCTGTTCGTCACGCGCATCGTGCGCAACGTCTCCGAACATGACGCGCGGCTCGCCGCCTTGCGCCAGCGCGCCGCCGAAGAGGAACATATCGTCCGCATGGGGCTGCTCGCCAGCGGCGCGGCGCACGAGCTGGGGACGCCGCTCAGCTCGATCGCGGTGATGCTCGGCGACTGGCGGCGCGAGCCGGCGATCGCGCGCTCGCCCGCTCTGCTCGCCGATCTCGACGACATGCGCGCCGAGGTGACGCGCTGCAAGGACATCCTCAGCCAGGTGCTGCTCGCCTCGGGCGAGGTGCGCGGCCATGCGCCGGTGCGCACGACGTTGCGCACCTTCCTGTCGGGGATCGTCGACTCGTGGAACGAGAGCAAGGGGCCGACCGCCTCCTACGAGCATCTGATGACGAGCGACCCGCGCATCGTCGCCGACAAGGCGCTGGCGCAGACGATCACCAACCTGCTCGACAATGCCGTCGAGGCCGGCGCCAAGACGATCACCTTGTGCGCCTGGTGGGACGGCGACCGACTGGTGCTGGCGGTGCGCGACGACGGCGCGGGATTCCCGCAGTCTATCCTCGACGGGCTCGGCAAGCCTTACCTCAGCACCAAGGCGCGGCGCGGCGCCGGGCTGGGGCTGTTCCTCGCGGTCAACGTGCTGCGGACGCTCGGCGGCACCGTATCGGCGCGCATCCGTGAGCGCGGCGGCAGCGAGGTGACGCTGACGCTGCCGCTTGCCGCGATCTCGATCCCGGAGGAGACCGCATGAGCGCGCGCCGGCTGCTGATCATCGAGGACGACGCGGTGTTCGCGCGTACGCTGGCGCGCTCGTTCGAGCGGCGCGGCTATCAGGTGCGCGCGATCACCGACCCGGAGGAGCTCGACGCCGCCGCGGCCGAGCTGAGGCCCGACCATGCCGTCGTCGACCTGCGGCTCGGCAGCGCCTCGGGGCTGACCTGCGTCGAGCGGCTCCACGCGATCGATCCCGCGATGCGGATCGTGGTGCTCACCGGCTTCGCCAGCATCGCCACCGCGGTCGAGGCGGTCAAGCTGGGCGCGACCAACTACCTGTCCAAACCGGCCAACTCCGACGATATCGAGGCCGCCTTCCAGGCCTCGGGCGAGGGTGACGCCTCGGTCGAGCTGGTCGCGCATCCCACCTCGCTGCGCACGCTGGAGTGGGAGCATATTCACCAGACGCTCGCGGACTGCGGCTTCAACGTCTCCGAGGCGGCGCGGCGGCTCGGCATGCATCGGAGAACCCTGGCGCGGAAGCTGGGCAAGCGGCATCTGTGATCATTGTGCCCGGCGAAGACCGGGGGCCCAGGTGGGCGGGGCTGGTGGGCATCGCGACCGGCCTCCGACTGGGCCCTGGCTTTCGCCGGGGCACGATCCCTACGCTCCGAATCGGACCTTCGCGCCGGCATAGAAGTAGCGGCCGAGCGACGAGATCGGCTGATCGACCGAGTCGACCGACGGCCGCTGGTTCGCCAGATTGTTGACGCCGACGTAGAAGCCGACGCCCTGGTCCGGCGCCACCTGCACCTGCACGTCGTGCTGCCACAGCTCCTTGTAGCGCAGCAGCGCGGCGGGCGCGTAATCGGGGTTGTTGTCGGTGGTCAGCTTGGCAAAGCGGCGCGTCGCGTCGAACCAGCGCAGGTTGTAGCTCAGCGTCAGGACGCCCAGCGACCACGTCGGCGAGAAGACGAAATTGTACTTGGGGCGGTTGAACTGATCGACCTGATCCTCGACCTGCGCGCCCGGCGTCGCGATCTGCTCGAGCTTGTTCAGATAGCCGCCGACAAAGCGGATATCGAACGTCCCCGCCGAGGCGGTACGCAGCACGTAGCTGATGTTGAGGTCGAGCCCGGCGGTGGCGAAGCGTGCCACGTTCTGCGGCTGCACCGTGTAGCCGTTGATGTAGCCCGTACCCTGGCGACGCCGGATCGCGGCGCAATAGACGTTGTCGAGTGTCGGCTGGTCGACGCACAGGTTGGCGATGGTGTTGGCGTCGGCGATGCTGATCGCGTCGTCCAGACGGATGTCGTACCAGTCGGCCGAGATCATCAGGCCGGGCAGGAAGCGCGGGCGCAGCACCGTGCCCGCGGTCCAGGTACGTGCGGTCTCTTCCTTCAGCCCCGGGTTGCCGCTGCGCGAGCCGTTGATCAGCGACGCCGCGTCGGGGTTGTTCGCCGCGGTGAACGTCGCCGGGTTCGCACCCAGCCCGCTCACCAGCGTCACGCAATTCGCGGCGCGGGTCGAGGTGCCGGCGTTGCGGTTCTCGACATAGCAGGGGTCGGAGAAGAAGTTGTTGGTCGGCCCCACGGGCGCGAAGAGCTCCCCGATGTTGGGAGCGCGCACCGCCTGACTGTAGCTGCCGCGGAAGCTGATGTCGCGCACCGGCGCCCAGACGCCATTGAACTGGTAGGCCTTGGTGCTGCCGATGGTGGAATAGTCGGAATAGCGGCCGGCCGCGCCGACCGACAGCGTCTCGACGAAGGGCTTGTCACGCAGCAGCGGCACGTCCACCTCACCGAACGCCTCCCAGACGTCGAAGGCGCCGCGCGACGGTGAGATCACGAAGGTCGGATCGAACTTGTTGCCCTCGTCATATTGGTACCATTGCTCCCCGGTGAGGAAGCTGTTGGGATCGAAGCGGCTGGTCTCGCGACGATACTCGCCGCCGAGCGCGAACTTCACCGGTCCGCCCGGGAGCGCGAACAGCGCGCCGAAGTCACCCGTCAGCGCCGCGCTCGCGACCGACTGGGTCACGCGCGCGCTGCTGACATTGTTGTTGGTCGCCCAGGCGAGCGCCGCGGGATCGGTGACGTTGACTCCGAAGGTGTTGATCGGAAGGCAGCCGCTGTTCGGCCCCGGCGTGAAGCTGACGGTCGGCACTTGCACCGCGGCGGGGTTGAGGTTGGAGCGGCAGGTGGGGCGGCCGGTGGAGGGATCGGTCACCAGGTCGAGCGCGGCGTAGTAGCGGTCCTCCCAGCGATCGTTGAGCTTGGTGATCCGGACGTCGGTCTGGCCGTACGTATAGGACACGTCGTAGCGCGCGTGGTCGCTCACCGCGCCGGTCGCCGCGATCACGCCGCGCCAGGTGCGGCGGCGATCGCTCTCGCCCAGCCGCGGGTAATCGGTGTTGTTGCGGTTGGACGAGATCACGCGCTGCGCGTTGGCCAGCGCGGCGTCTCGCAGGTTGGTCGGCAGGTAGGGGTTATCGAGCGTGAAGTCGCCGGTGTAGTTGCCGGTGAAGCCGCCGAAGGTGGTGGCGGTCGACTGAACGAACTTGCCCTCCAGGCTGAGCTGGAACGCGTCCGAGAAATCGTAGTGGGTCAGCAGGTTGACCGCGTGGCGCTCGGTCTTGGGCAGCAGGTCGCCGACATAGCCCGCGACCGAGGTGGCGCTGCCGCCGCTGGCGAACCCGCCGCCCGCGTCAGTGCCCGGGTCATAGCGCGAGCCGTCGCCGTTGTAGAGCGTGCCGCCGATGTCGATCACGCCCGCGGGCGAGCCGCCGGGATAACGCAGATCGCCGGCCAGCACCTGCTGGTAGGTTCCCGAGCCCGGCCCGCCATAAGCGGGATTCGACACCGTGTAGAGCCGGTTCTGGCGCCGCAGGAACGAGCGATCGTCGTTCTGGAGCGGATCGTCGGCGTTATACTCGTAATAGGCGGTGACGTTGCCGCGCCCGTCCGCGAAATTCTTGCCCGCCATCAGTGAGGCGAAGCGGTTGCCGGCATCGCCCTGCTCCGAGATGCCGAACTGGGTGCGACCGGCGACCCCGTCGAAGTCGCGCTTGAGGATGAAGTTGACCACGCCCGAGACGCCGTCGGCGCCGTACACCGCCGAGGCGCCGCCGGTGAGCACGTCGACCCGCTCGATCAGGTCGGTCGGCAGCGAGTTGATATCGACCGCGGCGGTGTCGATCTGCCCCGAGACGTGGCGACGTCCGTTGACCAGCACGAGCGTCCGCGCCGAGCCGAGCCCGCGCAGGCTGAGCAGGTTGAGCCCCGCCGCGCCGTAGAGCTGGTTGTCGGGCCGGTTCGGGCCCGCGCTGTCGGCATTGTCGAGCGAGGTGGTCAGCGCCGGCACGCGCTGGAGGAAGGTGGTGACGTTGGTGTTGCCCGACTGCTGGATACGCTGGCTATCGAACGAGACGATCGGATCGGGCGCCTCGAAATCGGGGCGCGCGATGCGCGACCCGGTGACGACGATGTCGTCGCTCGACCCCGCCCCGGAGGTGTCGGGCGCGGCGTCCGCGGGGGTCGCGGCCTGCCCCCAGGCCGGCGCGGCAGCGACGCAGGCGAGTGCGCCCGCGAGCAACATGGCTCGCGGCGAGAGATGAGACGGCATCCTGAACCCCCTTCGGATCGCGCCGGTCCCTGCCTACCGGCTTCTTCTTTCCCGCTGCAACGCCTGCCGGCCGCAAAAGTTTCGAATTGTTAACAACCTAGCGCAACCTATTTTCGGGCAAGACGTTGATGTCGCGTGACATACGGGGGGAAGCTCGCGGGTGCCGCGGCTTGGTCCCGGCGCTCGGTGGTCGCGGCGCTCTCGACGGCCGCGGCCGGCGGCTGCGCCGCTCGGCGTACGCCCGACGCGATCAGCCTCTGGGCGATGAGCTACGAGGGCGACTACTCGCCGATGCTCATGCCCGCGTTCACGCGCGCGACCGGCCTTCAGGTCGAGGTGCAGACCCTGCCCTGGACCGCGGCGCACGAGAAACTGCTCACCGCGCAGGCCGGCGACTCGCTTCCCGACGTGCTGATGCTGCCCGACGGCTGGGTCGGCGAGTTCGCCATGGTCGGCGCGCTCGCGCCGGTGACCGACCCGGCGTTGCTCACCGGACTGTTCCCCGGCGTCAGCGCCGCCACTGGCGCGAACGGGCGGCCCTATGCGGTCCCCTGGTCAATCGCGCCGCAGGTACAATATTACCGCCGCGACCTGCTCGAGCGCGCCGGCTATGCCGCGCCGCCCGAGGACTGGGAATCGTGGCGCCGCATGGGGCAGCGGCTCAAGGCGCGCGCGCCCGACGATTACGCCTTCCTGATGCTGCTCAACTGGTGGGACACGCTCTTCACCTTCGCCGGCCAGACCGGCGCGCGCCCGCTGCGCGAGCGCGACACGCGCGGCAACTTCCGCGACCCGCGCTTCCGGGACGCGCTCGCTTTCTACGTGTCGCTGTTCCGCGAGCGGCTCGCGCCGCCGGCACTGTCGACCGAGGTGCAGGATCCCGTCGCCGCGTTCGCGCAGGGCTATTTCGCGGTCTATCCCTATGGTCCGACGCTGACGCTCGACCTGCACCGCCGCGCCGCCGAGATCCCGGCCGCGTCGTGGAGCACCGCGCGCATGCCGGGACCCGCGGGGCCGGGGCCCGTGTCGGGGATCGCGGCGAGCCTGTGCGTGTCGGCGCGCTCGCGCCGGCCCGCTGCCGCCTGGGCGTTGGTGCGCCACCTCACCTCGCCCGCCAGCGAGTTGACCTACCAGCGGCTGATCGGCACCCTGCCCGCACGCGCCGCCGCCTGGGACACGCCGCAGCTGCGCCAGCCCGCGCTACGCGCCTTCGCAGAGCAGATGCGCGATCCCACGCGCGAGCCGATGATCGTCGAGTGGGAACGGATCCGCATCGAGGTGCAGCTGATCGCCGAGCGCGTGGTGCGCGGCCAGATCGGCATCGACGCCGCGCTCGTCGCGATGGACGACCGAGTCGACCGGCTGCTCGCCAAGCGCCGCGCGTTGGTCGAGGCGGGGCGGCTGACATGACCCGGCAGGAGCGCACCGCCTGGGGCTTCGTGCTGCCGGTGCTCGCCATCATCCTGTTCGTCTTCGCGCTGCCGACCGTGCTCGCGCTGGCACTGAGCGTCACCGACTACTCGATCTACGCGCTCGCCGACTGGGACGCGCTGCGCTTCGTCGGGCTCGGCAACTTCGCCGACCTGCTGACCACGCCGCTGTTCTGGCGCGCGCTCGGCAACACTGCGCTGTTCGCGCTGCTCGGCGTGCCGATGGCGATCGGCACCTCGCTGGCGGCGGCGCTGCTGCTCCACGACGCCAGCGTGCGGTGGAAGCCGCTGTGGCGCGTGCTGCTGTTCGCGCCCTATGTGACCAGCGTGGTGGCGACCGCGGTGGTATGGCGTTTCCTGCTCAACACGCGCTTCGGGCTGCTCAACCGCGCGCTCGGCTGGGTCGGCGTGCCGCCGGTCGACTGGCTCGGCGACCCGCACGCCTCGATTCCCGCCATCCTGCTGTTCGTCACGTGGAAGATCTTCGGCTACAACATGGTCGTCTTCACCGCGGCATTGTCAGCGGTGCCGCACGACCTGATGGAGGCGGCCCGGCTCGACGGCGCCTCGCGCTGGACTCGCTTCCGCCACGTCACCCTGCCCGCGATCGGGCCCACGCTGCTGCTCGCGGCGGTGATGAGCGTCGCGGGCTTCCTCCAGATCTTCGCCGAGCCTTACGTCATGACCCTGGGCGGACCGGCGCAGAGCACCACGACGGTGCTGTACTTCATGTTCGACGAGGGGTTCAAATGGTGGAATCTCGGCCAGGCGTCGGCGGTGGCGTTCATCCTCTTCCTGTTGATCTTGGCGCTCACCTTCGTGCAGGCGCGGATCGGGCGACGCTACGAGTGGCTGTGACCCGCCGCCGCTGGCGCGCGATCGCCACCAACGCCGCGGTCGCGGCAGCGACGCTGCTCACCGCCGCGCCGCTGGTGTGGATGGTGCTCGTCTCGTTCATGCCGCGCGGGGAGTCGAGCCGCTTCCCGCCGCGGCTGTGGCCGTCGCATTGGTCGTGGGAGAATTACCACGAGCTGCTCGCGCGTCGGCTGATCGACGGCGCCTGGTTCGACTATCGCATCGTGCCGGCGCTGTGGAACAGCCTCGCGGTGGCGGCGCTGTCGACGCTGCTGGGGCTGCTGCTGACGGTGCCGGCGGGCTACGCCTTCGCCAAGCTGCGCTTCCGCGGGCGCGAGCGGCTGCTCCGGCTGCTCGTCGCGGCGCTGGTCGTGCCCGGGCAGGTGGCGATGCTGCCGCTCTTCCTGATCTTCAAGGAGCTGGGACTCGTGAACAGCTATGCCGGGGTGATCCTGCCCTCGCTCGCGGGCATCTTCGCGATCCTGTTCGTGCGCCAGGCGGCGCTGTCGATCCCCGACGAGATGCTCGACGCGGCGCGGCTCGACGGCGCCAGCGAGCGGCGCATCTTCGCGCAGATCGTGCTGCCGCTGCTCGCCCCAATCACGGTGACGCTGGCGCTGTTCATGTTCCTGGGCAGCTGGAACGACTTCCTCTGGCCGCTGATCGTGCTGGCGGACCAGCAACTCTACACGCTGCCGGTCGCGGTGGCGGCGATCTCGCGCGAACATGCCGCCGACGGCGAGCTGATGATGGCGGCGGCGGTGGTGACGACGCTGCCGGTGCTGATCCTCTTCGTGCCGCTGCAGCGCTACTATATCAGCGGACTACTCGGCGGCAGCGTCAAGGGCTGAGGCGAGGCGCGGGTAGGCGCGGCCGTCGCCGTCGAACAGATGCGCCTGCTCCGGTGCGACCGCGAAGCGCAGCCGCTCGCCCAGCGTCACCGCGCGGTCGCCGGGCAGCTGCGCCACCACCGGAGGATGATCGCCCAGCGTGCCGAGATGCGCGAAGGAGAGCGGCCCGAGCCGCTCGAACAGCTCGACCGCGCCCGTGAAGGCGCCATCGTCGGCGGGATGGAGGTTCTCGGGGCGCACGCCGAGCGTGGCGGCGGTGCCGACTGCGGCGCGCGGCACCGTCACCGCGACGCGCAGTTCGGAACCGTCCGCCAGCCGCACCGTCGCGCCGTCGTCGTCCGCCGCCGCGATCGTCGCCGGGAGCAGGTTCATCCCCGGCGAACCGATGGCGGCGGCCACCTCGAGCGTCGCAGGCTCGGCGTAGAGCTCGAGCGGCGGCGCGACCTGCTCGACCCGGCCCGCGCTCATCACGACGATGCGATTGGCGAGCGTCATCGCCTCGAGCTGGTCATGCGTGACGTAGATCATCGTGCTGCCGAGCTGCTGGTGCAGCCGGGCGAACTCGTGACGCATCCGCACCCGCAGGGCCGTGTCGAGGTTGGACAGCGGCTCGTCGAGCAGCAGCACCTTGGGTCGGCGCACGATCGCGCGCGCGATCGAGACTCGCTGCCGCTGCCCGCCCGACAGCGCCTTGGGTCGGCGCGCCAGCAGCGATACCAGGTCGAGCGCCTCGGCCACCTCCTCGACGCGGCGGCGCACCTCGGCCTTGGCGAGCCGCGCGACCTTCAGCGGGAAGGCGATGTTCTCGTAGACGGTGAGGTGCGGGTAGAGCGCGTAGGACTGGAACACCATCGCCAGTTCGCGATCCGCCGGCGCGGCGTCGGTCACGTCGCGGCCGCCGATCAGCACGCGGCCCGCGCTCGGCTCCTCCAGACCGGCGATGAGGCGGAGCAGCGTCGACTTGCCGCAGCCCGACGGGCCGACGATCACCACGAACTCGCCGTCGGCGATCTGGAGATCGGTGGGTCGGAGCACCTCGCTGGCACCGAAGCGCTTCGCTAGCCCCTGGATGTCGACGCTGGCCACGGCGGGAAGTGTCGCTGGTTAACGAGACGGTGACAAGGGTCGTCGTGGGCAGTTCAGGCGAGCTGGCGGTGCGCCACAGCGATCCTCCCCGGCACGGGCAAGGGGACCGCGCCCGCAGTGCGTGGTAGAGGGGGGCTGCCGCAGCTGGTGTGCTGCGCGGAAAGCCCCCGCCACCACTCGCTCCGCGGGCGGCCTCCTCCCCCGCCGTGCGGAGAGGATCTTGACCCCATCCTTCGGCTCGGCCGGCGTGACGGTCCCAGCGTTGACCAACTGCCCCGCTCAGAGCCGGCGGTGTTTGCCGCCGTAGTGCTGGCCGATGTAGCTGCCGATCCGCGCCATCTCGTGCGCCGCCGCGGTCGTCGCCTCGGAGCAGCACGGCATCGGGTCGCGCTCGGCCTGCGCGGCGCGGGCGGCGACGCGCTCGCACAGGGTCTCGATGTCCGCGCGCGACAGCAGGTTCTTCTCGCGCATCAGGCACAGCAGCGATTGAAGGATGACGATGCTCTCGTCACCAGCGCGCTCGTTCGACAGCATCGCCCTCTCCTCACCTAATTTGAGAGGAGAGTACGCCGAATCCGCTTCTTGGCAAGCAACCGTTTGCGCGTCAGCGCCGCTCCATCGCTGAGAGCGGTACAGCTCCACCAGATTGCTGGCCCGGCTCAGCCTCGTGCCCGCGAGCTGCTGCTCGACCGAATAAGCGGTACGCAGCACTCCTGGCGCAATGGGGCACGAGGCGAGGTCGGCGCGGGAGCACAACTCGGTCGGCCGGGCCGCGGCCGGGCGGCGTCCGCCTGCGCCGTGCGTGCGGGGATCCGCTGGCGGATCGTGCCGCTCCGCCAGCGCGTCCGCCACCTGGAGGAACGAGGTCCGGATCGCGCGCTCATCGGCCGCCATCGCGGCCCGATGTGGAACCTTGGGATCGGCGAGGTGCCCGCTCGCGCCCGCCGTCGACCAGCGGCGGCCGGGCCGATGGCGAGCCGGTCACGGTCAGGCGGCGCCCGTCGAGGGCGGGCCCGAGAGCGCGGACGAGATCGTCGCGATCGCCGCCCTCCGCGGGATGCGGGAAGAGGGCCGCGCGCGCCGCGCCGATCTCGGCGGTCGGCGCGATCAGCTGATGCTCGGCTTGGCGCACGTCGGCATGGCGAGCAGCACCTCGGACGAGACGTCGCCGGTGGGTGCGTCCGCTCGATCGCCTCGCCGCCGCGCGCGACAGAGCGCCGCCGCCTACGACCCTGAGGCGGTTGCGGCAAGGCGTCGCTCGCGGCTAAATGTCCGAGTGATTCCAGGGGGGTTTTGCGTTTGTTGTCGAAGCCGACGAAGCTAGCGGACCTGGCGGCACTGGCGGGCGTCTCGACCGCGACCGTATCGCGCGCGCTGTCGGGCCACCCGTCGGTGAGCAAGGCGACCCAGGCGCGTATCCAGGCGCTGGCGCGCGAGCACGACGTCCGCCCCAACCAGCTCGCGCGCAACCTGCGGCTGCGCAGCACCGGCGCGATCGGGCTGGCGATGCCGCTGGGGCACGCGCGCACGCAGCACCTGACTGATCCCTTCTTCCTCTCGCTGCTGGGCTATATCGCCGACCTGCTGGTCGACCGCGGCTATGACGTGCTGCTCTCGCGCGTGTTGCCGGAGAACGGCGACTGGCTGGATCGGCTGGTCGATGCCGGGCGGGTCGACGGTCTGCTGCTCGTCGGCCAGTCCGACCAGTATGAGACGATCGAGCGCGTCGCGGCGCGCTACGCACCGCTCGTCGCCTGGGGAGTCCACCGCGACGGGCAGCGCCACCTCGCGATCGGCTCGGACAATGTCGCGGGCGGGCGGCTGGCGGCGGAGCACCTGCTCGAGCGCGGGCGCCGCCGGTTGCTCTTCGTCGGCGACCCCGCCCCGCCCGAGTTCGCCGACCGCTTCGCCGGCTTCGCCGCGGCCGCGCGCGCGGCCGGGGTGCGCGCCGAGGTCCTCGCCACCGCGATGGACCCCGATCGAGTCCACGCCGCGATGCGGACCCGGCTCGCGGTCGGCACCTTGCCCGACGCGATCTTCGCCGCCTCCGACGTCGCCGCGATGAGCGTGCTCCGCGCGGTGAGCGAGGCCGGGCTCGACGTGCCGCGCGAGGTGGCGGTGATCGGCTACGACGACGTCACCCTCGCCGCGCACACCTCGCCGCCGCTCACGACGATCCGCCAGGATCTCGCGCGCGGCGCGGCGCTGATGGTGGAACGGCTGCTCGCGCGAGTCGCGGGAGAGCCGGCGGAGCACGCGGTGATCGCGCCCGAGCTGGTGGTGCGCGCCTCGACCTGAGCGAGGCGCCGTCGCCCACGGCGCTTCCGGTTTCAGCATCACAGCGGCCTACGAGAAATGCGCCAGGAGAGCCGACGCAATCGTTTGCAGAATAGCTATTGCAATCGATTGCGTAAGGGTGCATCAGCCTGTTAGCCGGTCGCGCAGACGACCGATCACCCGCTGGGGAGGATATCATGATCGCGCGTTATCGCCTGCTCGCCGGGGTGCCGGCGCTGTTGCTCGCCGCCGCCGCCCAGGCGCAGACCGCCGCTCCCGCCACCGAGGCGACCGCCGACCAGACCATGGACGCCCCCGCCCTCGCCGAGGACATCGTCGTCACCGGCGTCGCTCAGGGGCGCAACCGGCTCGACACCTCGGTGTCGGTCAGCTCGCTCGACGCCGACCTCACCAGCAAGATCCCGCCGCGCAACACCGCCGAGATCCTGCGCAACCTCCCCGGCGTGCGCGTCGAGGCCTCCGGCGGCGAGGGCAACGCCAATATCGCGGTGCGCGGCCTGCCGGTCGCCTCGGGCGGCTCCAAGTTCCTCCAGCTCCAGGAGGACGGCCTGCCCGTCCTCGAGTTCGGCGACATCATCTTCGGCAACGCCGACATTTTCCTCCGCAACGACCTGTCGCTCGCGCGCATCGAGTCGGTGCGCGGCGGCTCCGCCTCCACCTTCGCGAGCAACTCGCCCGGCGGCATCATCAACTTCATCTCCAAGACGGGCGAGCAGGAGGGCGGGTCGTTCCAGCTCTCGTCGGGCATCGACTATCGCGAGTATCGCGCCGACTTCGCTTACGGCGGCCGGATCGACGCCAACACGCGCTACGAGCTGAGCGGCTTCTACCGCCTCGGCGACGGGCCGCGCGACGTCGGCTATGACGCGATGCGCGGCGGCCAGATCAAGGCCAACATCACGCGCGAGTTCGACGGCGGCTACGTCCGTCTCTACGGCAAGTATCTCGACGATCGCAGCATCGCCTATCTGCCCAACCCGGTGCGCGTGAGCGGAAGCGATAGCGACCCGAGCTATAGCAACGTGCCCGGCTTCTCGATCAACCAGGACACGCTGCACAGCCGCTACATCGGCTCGGTGCTGACGCTCGACGGCGACAACAATCCCGTGCGCCGGAGCATCGGCGACGGCATGCACCCGGACGTCAGGTCGGTCGGGTTCGAGGGCCAGTTCGCGATCGCAGACGGCTGGAACATCACCGAGCGGTTCCGCTACTCGGACATCTCGGGCGACTTCGTCTCGCCCTTCCCCGCCGCGGTGGGTGACGCGCAGACCGCCGCCGAGGCGCTCGCCGGTCCCAACGCGCAGCTCTATTATGCCAGCGGCCCGCGTTCCGGGCAGCGCATCGCCAGCCCGGCGACGCTCGGTGGCAACGGCCTGCTCGCCAGCGTGGTGCTGTTCGACGTCGACCTGAAGAGCCTCGACAACATCACCAACGACCTGCGCGTCAACGGCAAGGTCGATCTCGGCGGCGGCGCGCTGACGCTGGCGGCGGGCATCTACAACTCGCGCCAGGACATCGTCACCGACTGGCTGTGGACCAGCTTCTACCAGACCGTGCAGGGCGACGGCCGCTCGGTGCTGGTCGACGTACGCGACTCGTCCGGCGTGGCCCGTACCGCGGGCGGCACGCTCTACTCCGCGTCCTTCTTCGGCAACTGCTGCCGCCGCAGCTACGACATGCGCTACACCACCAACGCGCCGTTCGCGCAGCTCGGCTTCGAGCTCGGCCGGCTCAACGTCGACGGTTCGCTGCGCTACGATTTCGGCAGCGCCAAGGGCAGCATCGCGGGCGACCTGCCCGGCGCGACCACGACGCGCGCGCAGGACATCGACGGGGACGGCTCCCTCTCCTCGGCCGAGCAGGCGGTGGCGTTCATCCCCGCCAACCGCTCGCCGGTCGACTATACCTACAGCTATCTCTCCTACTCGGCCGGCATCAACTATCGGCTGAGCGACACGTTAGCGGCGTTCGCGCGCTACAGCCGCGGCGGCCGCGTCAACGCCGACCGGCTGCTGTTCGGCCCGCTGATCGACACCACCACGGGCGGGCTCGTCGCGGGCGCCAAGCCGTACGACTTCGTCAAACAGGCCGAGGGCGGACTGAAGTTCTCGACCGGGCCGCTGGCGCTCTACGCCACCGTCTTCAACGCGCGCACGCAGGAGACCAACTACCTGCTGTCGCAGCAGCAGTTCACAAGCCGCGATTACGAGGCGACCGGCGTCGAGCTGGAGGGTCGCTTCCGCGCCGGTCCCTTCTCGCTGACCGCGGCGGGCACCTATACCGACGCCAAAATCAAGCGCGACGCCACCGACGCGACGCTCGACGGCAACCGCCCGCAGCGCCAGGCCGCGTTCGTCTATCAGGCGACGCCGCAGCTCGATCTCGGGCGGGTGAGCTTCGGCGCCAACGTGATCGGCACCACCTCCAGCTACACCCAGCCGATCAACGACCTGAAGATGCCCGCCTACACCCAGGTCAACGGCTTCCTGCTGGTGCGCGCGGCCGAGAACGTCAGCTTCAACCTCAACGCCAACAACATCTTCGACGTGAAGGGCATCACCGAGGCGGAGGACGCCAGCATCCCCGCCAACGGGCTGGTGCGCGCGCGCTCGATCAACGGGCGCACCATCGCCGCCTCGGTGCGCTTCGATTTCTGACGCGCGCGGGCGTGGCGACGGGGCGACGCGCGTCTATGGTGCGCGATGTGACAGGAAGGACGACGATGGAGGAGCGGCTCGCCGCGATCGCGCCGCGACTGCGGCGGCAGCTCGACCGTCTCTATGGCGCGCGGGGTGATACCGCAGCGCTGTGGGCCGCGGCCGAGACGCTGCTGCGCGAACGCCATGCCGAGCGGCCCGAGGCGTTGCGCGCGCTCGACGCGGCGCGGCTCGTTGATCCCGACTGGTTCGTCCGTCCCGACATGCTGGGCTATTCCACTTACGTCGACCGCTACGCCGGCACGGTCGCGGGACTCGCCGCTCGGGTCGACCATCTCGAGTCGCTCGGGGTGCGCTATCTTCACCTGCTGGCGCTGCTCAAGGCGCGCGAGGGCGACAGCGACGGCGGCTTCGCGGTCTCTGACTATCTCGCGGTCGAACCGCGCCTCGGCACGATCGACGACGTCGAGGCGCTCACCGCGCGGCTGCGCGCGGCGCGTATCAGCCTGTGCGTCGACCTCGCGCTCAATCACACTGCCGACGACCATCTCTGGGCCAAGGCGGCGAAGGCAGGCGACCCCTTCTACCGCGACTTCTATATCGTGCTCGACGAAGCCGAGGCGCGCGCGCGCGAGGCCGCTCTGCCGCAGGTCTTCCCCGCCACCGCCCCCGGCAATTTCACCGCGGTTGCCGCCATGGGCGGTCACGTCTGGACCACCTTCTATCCCTTCCAATGGGACCTGAACTGGCGCAACCCGCACGTCTTCCTCGCCATGCTCGACGTCGCGCTGCGGCTCGCCAACAAGGGGGTGGAGGCGTTCCGGATGGACAGCATCGCCTTCCTGTGGAAGCAGCCGGGGAGCGACTGCCGCAACCTGCCCGAGACGCATCACATCGTCCGAGCGCTGCGCGCCGCGCTCGACATCGCCGCGCCCGCGACCCTGCTCAAGGCGGAGGCGATCGTGCCGACGGCCTTCGTGCCGCCCTATTTCGGTCTGGACGAGGGCGAAGGGTTCGAGCCCGAGTGCCACCTCGTCTACAACAACTCGCTGATGGTGGCGGGCTGGGTCGGTCTGGCGGAGCAATCGGCGGCGCTACCGGCCGCGATCGTCGCCGCGAGCGGCGGGCTCCCGCGCGGCGCCAACTGGCTGAGCTACGCGCGCTGCCACGACGATATCGGCTGGGGATCGGTGCTGGGCGACCTGCGCGCGATCGATCCCGCGCCCGAGCGCCGGCTCGCCGCGGCGGCCCACTTCCTCGAGGGAGCGGACGGCGGCTGGGGACGCGGCGCACCGTTCCAGAGCGACGGCGCGGTGCTCCACGGCAGCAACGGCACCATGGCCTCGCTCGCTGGACTGGAATCCGCGCGCGATGAGGTGGAACGCGAGGCGGCGTATCGCCGCATCGCGCTGCTCAACGCGCTGGCGATCGCGAGCGGCGGGCTGGCGACGACCTACATGGGCGACGAGCTCGGGCTGCTCAACGACCGTGGCTATCTCGACGACCCGGAGCGCGCGCACGAAGGTCGCTGGCTGCACCGCCCCGACATGGACTGGGCCGCGCTCGACGGCGCCGCGGCGGATCGGATCAGCGGCGACCTGCGCGCGCTGCGCGCCGCACGGATCGCGGGCCGCGGCGCGGGCGCGCCGGAGCTGATCGAGACGGGCGTTCCGGCGCTGCTCGGCGTGCGGTGCGGGAGCGACCGCGTGTTCCTCAACTTCGGCGCGGTGCCGGTACCGCTTCCTTCCACTGGTCGCGACCGATTGGACGGCGCCGACCGCGACACCGCGCCGCCCTGGGGCGTGGTATGGCTGGAGGGGGAGCGATGAGGCGCGCAACAGTCGCGACATCGGGTAGCTCGCGCCCCCGCCTCTCGCTGGCGCGGATCGTCGAGATGAACCTCGGTTTCCTCGGCCTGCAATTCTCCTTCGGGCTGCAGCAGGCCAACATGGCGCCGATCTACGGCTACCTGGGCGCCGACGAGGCGACACTGCCGCTGCTGTGGCTCGCAGGGCCGGTCACCGGCCTGCTCGTCCAGCCGCTGATCGGCGCGATGAGCGACCGCACCACCTCGCGGCTCGGCCGTCGCACACCCTATTTCCTCGTCGGCGCGGTGCTGTGCAGCCTGTGCCTGTTCGCGATGCCCTACAGCCGCGCCTTGTGGGTCGCGGCGAGCCTGTTGTGGGTGCTCGACGCCGCCAACAACGTGACGATGGAGCCGTATCGCGCCTATGTCGGCGACCGGCTCGCCCCCGACCAGCGGCCGACCGGCTTCCTCACGCAATCGGCCTTCACCGGGCTGGCGCAGACGCTCTCCTATCTGGCGCCGAGCCTGCTGGTGTGGTTCGGCCTCGACAAGGACGCGGTCGACGCCAACGGCATCCCCGACATCACGCGCATCGCCTTCGTGATCGGCGCGGTGCTGTCGCTCTCCACGATCCTCTGGTCGGTGTGGCGCGTGCCCGAGCTGCCGCTGCCGCCCGAGGAGCGCGCGCGGCTCGGGGCCGAGCCGCTGACGCTGCGATCCGCCCTCGCCGATCTGCGCACCGCGCTGGTGGGGATGCCCCGCCCGATGCGCCAGCTCGCGCTGGCGATGCTGTGCCAATGGTACGCGATGTTCGCTTACTGGCAGTTCATCGCCTTCGCGCTGTCACGCTCGCTCCACGGCACCGCCGACGCGACCAGCCAGGCGTTCCGCGACACCGCACTGACGGTGGGGCAGCTCGGCGCCTTCTACAACGCGGTCGCCTTCGTCGCCGCGCTCGCGCTGATGCCGCTCGCGCGGCGCCACGGCGCCAAACGGGTCCACGCCTGCTGCCTCGCCGCATCGGGCGCGGCGATGCTGGCGATCCCCGCGATCGGACAGGAAGCGTGGCTGTACCTCGCGATGATCGGGATCGGGATCGGCTGGGCCGGGATGATGGGCAATCCCTACGTCATGCTCACCGACATGATCCCGCCCGAGCGCAACGGCGTGTACATGGGCATCTTCAACATGTTCATCGTCATCCCCATGATGATCGAGAGCCTGTCGATCCCGCTGTTCTACCACAATCTGCTCGGCGGCGACGCGCGCGCGGTGCTCGTGCTCGCCGGCGCGCTGATGCTGCTCGGCGCGGTCGCCACGGTGATGGTGGGCCGCGGCGCGCGCGCGGCGCCGTAGCCACCGCGCCACCGTCCGGCAGCGACCCGAACGTTGCGTGTGACGAGATAATGTATCATGGCCCGCGGCCATGCTTCAGCTCACCGCCCCCCGCACCGTCCGAGCGCCGTCACGTCCCGCGCCGAACCGCCGGCTCGACTCGATCGATGCGCTGCGCGGACTCGTCATGCTGCTGATGCTGGCGGACCACACACGCGAATACTTCTTGCTGAGCGCGCCGGTGAGCGACCCGATGGATCTTCGCGTCGCCCCACCCGGTCTCGTCGCGGCTCGGCTCGCGGCGCACCTCTGCGCCCCGGTCTTCATCGCCCTCGCGGGCATCTCCGCATGGCTCTACGGTGCGGCCCGGCCGCGCGCCGCCACCGCGCGCTTCCTGCTCGAACGTGGGCTGTTCCTGCTGCTGCTCGAGCTGACCCTGGTAGGCTTCGCCTGGAGCTTCTCGCTCGCGCCGGCGATGATCTACCTCCAGGTGATATGGGCGATCGGCTGGTCGATGATCGCGCTGGCGGGGCTGCTGTGGCTGCCGCGCGGCGCACTGATCGCGGTCGCCATCGTGCTGGTGGCAGGGCACAATCTGCTCGACTCGGTGCGCCTCGCCGCGGGCCAACCGCTGCATCCCCTGTGGGCGATACTCCATCAGCGCGACCTCGTCGCGCTGGGCGGCGGGGTGACCGCTCGTACCTCCTATCCGGTTCTCCCCTGGATCGGCGTGATCGCGCTCGGCTACGCGATCGGCCCGTGGTTCCACGCCTCGCCGGCCTGGCGGCGGCGCGCGCTCGCGGCCGCCGGCGCGACGCTGCTGCTGGCGTTCGTGCTGCTGCGCGCGATCAATCGCTACGGCGAGCCGGTGCCATGGGAGCTCGGCGCGACACCGCTGCTCACCTGGCTCTCCTTCCTCAACGTGACCAAATACCCGCCCTCGCTCGACTTCCTGCTGTTGACCCTCGGCCTGGGCGCATCATTGCTGGCGGGCTTCGAGCAGCGCGCGCCGCGCTGGCTGGCGGTGCTGGGGAGCGCGCCGATGTTCTTCTACCTGCTCCACCTCTACGCGCTGCACCTGCTGGCGATCGCCGCCGGCGGGCGCGAGGTGCCGACGATCGGCCACGTCTGGCTGCTCGCCGCCGCGGCCACGCCGCCGTTGTGGTGGGCGACCCGCTGGTTCGCCGCGGCGAAGCGGCGGAGCGCGAGCCGCTGGCTGCGCTTCTTCTGAGCGGGCGTCGGCCGAACCTACTGACGTCGCGCGTCCGGCAGCACCCGGTCGATCCAGCCGCCGAGCCGACCGTGCGACCAGGCGAGCGCTCGATAGAAGGCCAGCACCGGCCGCGCCCAACGAAGGTAGAGCCCCGGCGCCCCGGTCCGCGCCGACAGCCACCCCAGCCGGTGGCTCCAACGCGCGATGCCGGCGCGCGTGCGATACACCAGACGGCGTCGCAGCGGCAGCGCGCGCGCGTCGGGCGCGACCCGCTTGCGCTTGGCGACGCCGCCGCGCCAGCGCCGCCACGTCAGCCGATACGCCAGTCCCTCGCGGCGATGGCGGAATCCCGCCGCCTGCGTCGCCTCGACGAAGGCGGCGTCGACCTCCTCGAGCATGAGCCGCCCCTCTGCCACGGCGGTGCGGATCAGCCGATCGATGAGCGGCGTGCGTGCGATCACCACGTTGGTCCCACGGCCGTCGGACGAATAGGGTTCGACCCAGGCGTCGCCGAAGGCCACGTCGGCGGTCTCGGCCACGACGTCGTCGCACATGTCGCACGCGCTGTTCTGGAAGAAGCCCGCGCCCCAGTCGCCGTCGGCGAGATGCCACCAGTCCTCGGCACGCGCGCTGCCGTCGTCGAGCGTCAGGTGCGCACGGTACCAATTGGCCGGACGGCCCGCGTCCTTGATGCGATAGTCCACCGCGCGCACGCGCGACGGTGGCGTGTCGAGCTGCCACGCGAAGCTGTCGACCAGCCGCGCGCTCTTCTGATGGCCGCAGAACAGACCGAGCACGTGCGGCACGCGCTCGCGCAGCACCGGGTCGCGCGCGCGCTCCAGCTGGATCATCTTGGCGAAGCACGGCACCGCGACGATCGCGTAGCGCCCCGGCGTGGCCCGGATCTCGCGCAGCATCGCGGAGAGCTCGACGGGATAATAGCGCGACTTGGCACCCGTCAGCAGCGATCCGGCGTCGCGCGACAGACGATAGGCGAAATAGCGCCCGTCCTCCTGCGGCGCGGCGACCGCGGCGACATGCGCCACCGCGTCGACCGCGCCGGTCCGCAGCAGCTCGGCCGCGACCCAGCTCACCATGCCGCCCGAGCTGCCCCACTCGCGCCACGCCCCCTCGGCGACATGGCCGACCCAGGTCGACTCGTGGCGACCGAGCAGCGGTGTGGCGCGCGGTGCGGTCGGGAAGCGCTCGGCGGCGATCGCATCCTCGTCGCGGGCGGCGGGCGAGAAGGGGCATCGGCGCGCGAACTCGTCCGAGCGACGCGCGGTGAAGGCGCCGACCGGCTTCCAGGTGCCGTAGCGATCCCACGCCATCGTGCCGGCCGGCGCGTCGGCCGCGCAGCCGCCGCAGCCGATGCACAGTCCGGAGCGCACCACGTCGCGCGGTGCGAGCGGCTCAACCAAGCGCGTGACGCAGATAGTCGAACGACTCGGCGCGTAGCGCCTCGATCCGGTCGTACACCGCGGGCGCGGGCGGCGCGCCGAGCAGCGTATCATAGTCCGCCGCCTCCAGCTCGGGCGCGACGATATGGCGACGCGCGTCGAGCGCCGCGGCGAGATCGCGCACCTTGTTGAAGCGATACGGCGACGGTGCGGTGACGAACGGGGTGCGATTGTTGAGCGCGAAGACGCAGCCGTGGAAGAAGTTGGTGACCAGCGCGCTGGCACTCGCGGCGCGGCGCGCGAACTCCTCCGGGCCGGCGGCGATGTCCTGCTCGTCGGCCCAGTCGTTGCGATACCCGATGCTCACCAACCGCACCCCGCTGCGACGGCTCCAGTCGCGCATCTGGCGCTGCAGCCATTCGGGGAAGCCGTGGCCGTAGACCAGCGCGTAGCCGCCCTCGCCCGACGGCGATGCGGCGGCGTGAACACGGTCGCCGAACTGGAGCACCGGATCGAGCACCAGGGGCGGTGTCGCGCCCAGGGCCGACTCGACGAGCTCGCGCGAGTTGGCGTCGCGCACGGAGACGGCGGTGAAGCGGCGCAGTTTCGCCGCCCAATCGTCCGAGATGCCGTCGGCGGCATCATGGTTGCCGAAACTGGCGGCATAGGAGACCAGCCGTGGCGCGTTCAGCCCCTCGCCGAAGAAGATCGGGGCGCCGCCGTACCACGGATGGCGGAAGTTCCAGACCTCGTCGCTTCCGACCACGATCGCGTCATAGTCGCTGGTGTCGGGCCGGTGCAGCGGGAAGCGCGGCGACTGCGGCAGTCGGTCGAACGCGGCGACGAACTTGCGCCCCTTGATCTTATAGGCGGGCAGGTCGGCGCGGCGGGTCCGCTCGGGCAGGGTCGGCTGGAACGAGCAGCGCCACTCGGCGCGCGCGACCTGATCGCTGTGATGGTCGAGCAGCCGCGCGTCATGGCCGAGCGAGCGCAGTCCCTCGGTCAGGCAGCGCGCCTGCCAGTAGGAGCCGTAGTTGATGCAGCGGTGGAAGGTCAGGATCCCGACCTTGCGCGGTGTGGCAGTCATTACGGGGATAATCGCTTTCAGGTCGGTGGGTTCCGCTGATCCTCCCCGCTCGCGTGAAGGGGGACCAGCCACAGGCTTGCGGAGGGGAGCGCACGCCGGCGCTGCGCGCGCGACCACTGGCCTGCGGCCCGCGGTCCCCTCGCCGCCGAGCGCGGAGGATCACGTCACCCCAGCAACCCGTCCGCCAGCAGCAGCAGCATCTTGACGTCCATCGCCACGCCCTGGGTGCGCTTCGCCAGCACGAAGCGCGCCAGCTCGGTGCGCGGCACGAGATGCACCTCGATGTCCTCGTCGGCCTCGCCGCCGCCCGGACCGACCTTCTCCAGCTCGTGCGCGCGCACCAGCGTGAAGCCCTCGCTGTTCATGCCCGGCGACGAGTAGAAGAAGCCCAGTTCCTCGATCCGCCCCGCGCGATAGCCGGTCTCCTCCTCCAGCTCGCGCGCGGCGCCGGCGGCGACCGCCTCACCAGCGGTCTCGTCACCGATCAGGCCCGCGGGTAGCTCGAGACAGCGACGGCCGAGCGGGACGCGATATTGCTCGACCAGCACGACGCGATCGGCGTCGTCGATCGCCACGATCACGGCGGCCTGGATGCCGTTGCGGCGGGTGACATATTCCCACTGCCCCTGCGTCTTCACCTCGATGTAGCGACCCGCCCAGGCGGTCTCGGCAGGAGCGTCGGCGTCGCGGTGCGGCTTGGTCATGGGGTCTCGCTCGATGCTGGCGTCGGGAGGCGCCTCTGTAGGTCAGCCGGGCGGCTTGGCGAAGCGACAATCCGCGCTTAACCTGGATCTGCCCGCACCGGGAGCGGCAGGGAGACGATCATGTTGAAGGATTTCAGGGCGTTCATCGCTCGCGGCAATGTGCTAGACCTGGCGGTCGGCGTGATCATCGGCGGCGCCTTCGCCACCATCACCAAGTCACTGACCGACGACATCATCATGCCGATCGTCGGCGCGATCTTCGGCGGCTTCGATTTCTCGAGCTATTTCGTGAAGCTGGGGCCCGTCCCCGCCAACTACGCCGGCTCGCTGACGAGCTATGCCCAGCTCAAGGCGGCGGGCGTGCCGCTGTTCGGCTACGGCGAGTTCATCACCGTGGTGATCAACTTCATCATCCTCGCCTTCATCGTCTTCCTGCTGATGCGCAGCGTCAACCGCGTGATCGCCGCAACCGAGCGCGAGAAGAAGGAGGGCACCGCCGAGCCTGCCGCCGAGCCCGCCGAGGTGGCGCTGCTGCGCGAGATCCGCGACGAGCTGCGCGCCGGAACGGGCACGCGCACGCCTCCCCCGCTGGCCTGACCCGATGACGTCCGAGCGCTCTCCGTGCGCGGGAGAGCGCCGCGGCGTGCCCGCGATGACTCAGTGCAGCGTCGGGTCGGCGAGGTCGTCGGCGTCGACGATGCCGCGGCCGACATGGCTGTGGTGCCGGCTGTAGGCGAAGTAGATCACCAGCCCCACCGCGCCCCACACCGGCAGCACCAGCATCGCGGCGGAGGGCAGGTTGAAGAACAGGAACACGCAGCCCAGGATCGTCAGCGGCCCGACCAGCCACAGCGCGGGCGTGCGGAAGTCGCGCTTGTGGTCGCGCGCGGTGCGCCGCAGGATCATCACCGCGATCGCCACCATCATGAAGGCGTAGAGCGTGCCCGCGTTGGCGATGTCGGCGAGCTGCCCGACCGGCAGGAACGCTGCCGCGAAGGCCACGCCGATCCCGGTCATCGCGGTCACGACATAGGGCGTCTTCCACTTCGGGTGCACGGCCGACAGCTTCTCGGGCAACAGGCCGTCGCGGCTCATCACGAAGAAGATGCGCGTCTGGCCGAACATCAGGATCAGGATGACCGAGGGCAGCGCCAGGAAGGCCGCGATGCCCAGCATGTTGCCCACCTTGGACCAGCCGATCGCGCGCAGCACGTGGGCCAGCGCCTCGTTGGAGCAGACCAACGCGTCGGCATATTGCGGCAGCGCGCACTGGCGCGCCAGCTCCTCCGAGCCGGTCGGGAAGGGCACGCCGTTGGGCCCCATGATCGGCTGGCCGCCGATCGTGCCGATCGCGCCGGCGGCGACCAGGATGTAGAAGATGGTGCAGAACAAGAGCGAGCCGATCAGCCCGATCGGCACGTTGCGCTGCGGGTTCTTGGTCTCCTCCGCGGCGGTCGAGACGGCGTCGAAGCCGACATAGGCGAAGAAGATCGTCGCCGCCGCGCCCACCGCCCCCACGCCGGTGCCGAAGCCGCCGAACACGCCGGCGGGAAGGAAGGGGTTGAACTTGCCCGCGCTGAATGAGTCACTCGGCAGCGTCAGCGCGATGAAGGCGGTCAGCGCCACCACCTTGATCGCGACCAGTACGGCGTTCACGCGCGCGCTCTCCGTGGTGCCGATCATCAGCAGCCAGGTGATCAGCCCCGCGATCACCACCGCGGGCAGGTTGATGAAGCCGCCGGGGGCCCCGCCCAAGGCGAGCGGCGCCGCCGACAGCCAGGCGGGCAGATGGATGCCGAGGAACTGGTTGAGGATCGTCCCGCTGAAATAACCCGACCAGCCGACCGCCACCGCGCTGGCGGCGACCGCATATTCGAGGATCAGCGCCCAACCGACCGTCCAGGCGAGCAGCTCGCCCATGGTGGAGTAGGTGTAGGTATAGGCCGAGCCCGCCACCGGGATCATCGCCGCGATCTCGGCGTAGCACAGCGCCGCGACGATGCAGATCGCGCCGGCGATGGCGAAGGCCAGCATCAGCCCGGGTCCGGCCTTCTGTGCCCCCGCCGCGGTGAGCACGAAGATGCCGGTGCCGATGACGCAGCCGATGCCGAACAGCGTCAGCTGGAACCAGCCGAGCGTGCGGTGGAGCGACTTGCGCTCGGCGGTGGCGAGGATGGCGTCGAGAGGTTTGACGCGCCCGAAGATCATTAGGTTCGATGCCCCCAAGGGAAATTTGCTGGACAGGAGCGTAGCGGGTGTGCGGCGACGCGCAATAGTGTTGCGCGGCAATGACAGGGCAGGCGGCGAGAGGACACGACACCTCCCTGCCGTCATCCCGTCCTCGCGCCGGGTTCGAGGGTCCGGTTCCCCGATGCTCACTGACGCGGAGGCGACTCGCCGAGCTCGTCATCCCGGCTTGACCCGGGATCCATGGTCCCGCGAGTGCCGCGGGCGTCAATCCCGCGAAAGGATGGTCTCCGGCTCAGGGCCGGGATGACGGTTGCTGCGCGATGACCCCGACCGGGCAAGTGCCGCCGCGGCGCGATCAGCGCGCCGGGCTGCCTCCCGCCCTTACCCGTCCCGCTGCGCCAGCATCGGGCCGAGCGCGCGGCCGGCGAGGATGTGGACGTGAAGGTGCGGCACCTCGGCGTGGCTGTCGAGCCCGGTGTTGGCGATCAGGCGGTAGCCGCGCTCGACCAGCCCCGCCTCGCGTGCCGCCTGGCCGATCGCGCGGGTGAGGCTGACGATCTCTTCCGCGCTCGCGCTCGCCGAGAAATCGTCCCAGCTGACGTAACGCCCCTTCGGCACCGCGAGCAGGTGGACCGGCGCCCACGGCGCGATGTCGTGGAAGACGATGCTGTGCTCGTCCTCGTAGACCCGCCGCGACGGGATCTCGCCGCGTACCAGCTTGGCGAAGATATTCGCGTCGTCATAGGGCTGGGTGGCGTCGACGGTCATCGGGCGATCCTCACTCGGGTCGGAAGGAGAGCGGCAGCGGTCCGCCGCGTGCGGCTTTCTCGTCATGCCCCGACACGCCCTCGCGTCGCGCGAGCTCGGCGCGGACCTCGTCGAGCGTCAGCCCGGCGTCGGCGAGCAGCACCATGAGGTGGTACAGCAGGTCCGCCGCCTCCGGTACGATCGCGCGCTCGTCGCCGCGCAGCGCCGCGATCACCGTCTCGACCGCCTCCTCGCCGAGCTTCTGCGCGATGCGCGGCCGCCCCCTCGCGAACAAGGAGGCGGTGTAGGAGGACGCGGGGTCGGCGCCGCGGCGCGAGGCGACCGTGGCGAAGAGCCGGTCGAGCGGGTCGGGCTGGTCCATGACGCGCGGGGTGCCGCGCGAGAGCTCGCGGGTCAAGTCAGGGTGGTCCTGACCGACACGCGACATCGCTCTGCTCAGCGACCGATCGCGCGCAGGCCGGTGTCGAGCTGCGCGCGCAGGTTGGCGGCGACCTCGGGCGAGACGCCGGGTCGCGGCGCCGCGGCCTTTCCCCGACGCAGCCGCTCGCGGTCTCGCTCGGGCGGCTCGACCACGCGCACGCGCACCGCGACATGGCCGCGCGCCCGCACGCCGAGCAGTTCGGCCGCGCCGCGCGACAGGTCGATCAGCCGGTCGCGCGCGAACGGGCCACGATCGTTGACCCGCAGCAGGATCACGCGCCCGGTGTCCAGCGCGGTGACCTCGACGTAGCTCGGCAGCGGCAGCGTCGGATGCGCCGCGGTGACCCATTTGGCGCGGAAGCGCTCGCCGAGCGCGGTGCGATTACCCGACTCGCTGCCGTACCAGCTGGCATAGCCGAGCATGTCGTAGCTCGGGTCGACGGCGGGCGTGTAGGTGACGCCGCGCACCACATAGGGTCGGCCGAGCCGCACCGGCACGTCGCTCACCGGCCGGTAGTGGCCGCCGCAGCCGGCGAGAAGCGCTGCCAGCAGCGCGGCGCCTGCCCGCCACGCGCCGCGGCTCAATGCGCGCGCACCGGCACGCCGGCGCCGGCGAGCGCGGCGTGCGCCTCGGCCACGGTGGCCTGGCCGAAGTGGAAGATCGACGCGGCGAGCACCGCCGAGGCATGGCCCTGGGTCACTCCCGCGACGAGGTCGTCGAGCGTGCCGACCCCGCCCGAGGCGACCACCGGCACCTCGGTGCGGTCGGCGATGGCGCGTACCAGCGCGAGATCGTAGCCGCCGCGCGTGCCGTCGCGGTCCATCGAGGTGACGAGCAGCTCGCCCGCGCCCAGCTCGGCGAGGCGCAGGGCGTGCGCCACCGCGTCGATCCCGGTGGCGCGGCGACCGCCGTGGGTGAACACCTCCCAGCCCTCGCCGACGCGGCGCGCGTCGACGCTGGCGACGCAGCACTGGCTGCCGAACCGCTCGGCGATGTCGCTCACCAGCTCCGGACGCGCCACCGCCGCGGAATTGACCGCCACCTTGTCCGCGCCGGCGAGCAGCAGCGCGCGCGCGTCCTCCGCGCTGCGCACCCCGCCGCCGACGGTGAGCGGCATGAAGCAGACCGCGGCGGTGCGGCGGACGACGTCGAGGATGGTGCCGCGCGCCTCGTGACTGGCGGTGATGTCGAGGAAGCAGAGCTCGTCGGCGCCGGCGGCGTCATAGGCGCGCGCCTGCTCCACCGGGTCGCCGGCGTCGATCAGGTCGACGAAGTTGACGCCCTTGACGACGCGGCCCTCGGCGACGTCGAGGCAGGGGATCACGCGGGCACGGACGGTCATGCGTGCGGCTCATGCCCGCGCGCGCGGTCGGGAGCAAGCGCAGGCGCCGATGTCGGTCAGTGACGGGGTTCCTTGAAGCGCGCGCGGCGGCATCATCAGTTTCGATGGGTCGAGGAGAATAGGGCGATGCGATGCCGCTTCTGTGCGCTGCTGGTGATCTTCGCCAACCCGCGCGGCGCATTCCCGACCGAGTGGCCGCACGAGCGCCGTACGATCCTGTGCTGGTCGTGGTTTCGCCAGCGCACGTGGGAAGCCGGGCTGGAGCGCGAGGAGCGCTTCTGGCTGCATACGCCGCACGCGCGACGAGGCACAGCGCGCGGGTTGGTCGCGCGCAGCGGCGTGGGTCAGGGACCGCCCTTTCGTGGCTGAGTTGTGCTCCAGCGAGCGCCCGAGCTCAGGGTCACGCAGGGCAACAGCTCGCGGCGCGGTGTCCGCCGGGACACCCGCGTGCGCGGGATAGCCACGAGATATCCCGCCGCTCGCGCGCCTGCGCGCCCGCTACGCCGCCGCCGCCACGCTCAGCGCCGCGGCCAGGTCGAGCCGGCCATCATACAGCGCGCGCCCGGTGATCACGCCCTCCACCCCGTCGCGCGCGTGCAGCGCCAGCACGTGGATGTCGGCGATCCCGGCCACGCCGCCGCTCGCGATCACCGGGATGTCGACCGCGCGCGCGAGGTCCACCGTCGCCTCGATGTTGGCGCCCTTGAGCAGCCCGTCGCGACCGACATCGGTGAACAGCAGCGCCGCCACGCCCGCGTCCTCGAAGCGGCGCGCGAGCTCGACCACGCTGGTGGTCGACACGTCGGCCCAGCCCTTGGTCGCGACCATGCCGTCGCGCGCGTCCACCGCCACCACCACGCCGCCGGGAAAGTCGCGTGCGGCACCGCGGACGAAGTCCGGATCCTCCAGCGCGGCGGTGCCGATCACCACGCGCGACACGCCGAGATCGAACCAGCGCTCAACGCTCTCGCGCGTGCGGATGCCGCCACCGAGCTGGACGTGGCCGGGGAAGCGCGCGACGATCGCGCGCACGGCCTCGCCGTTGACGCTGGCACCGGCGAAGGCCCCGTCGAGGTCGACGACGTGGAGGTGCTCCGCGCCGGCCTCGGCGAACAGCATCGCCTGCGCCGCGGGGTCGTCGCCGTAGACGGTGGCGCGCGCCATGTCGCCCTCGGCGAGGCGAACCACCTGGCCCTGTTTGAGGTCGATCGCGGGGAAGACGATGAGGGTCATGCGGGCTCACTCGGCGAGGGCGGGACGGATCGGAAGCGCTGCCGGCGGGCATGCCGCCCTACCCTTGCCGTCGTCCCGGACTTGGTCCGGGATCCACCGTGCCGCCGACCCGACGGGCGAAGAGCGAGCGGAGCGGTGAATTCTGGAACGAGTTCAGGGTGACGCGGCGGGTGGGAAGAGGGCGGTCGACCGACCGATGCCGTGCCGCTCACGGCCGCCACGCCAGGAAGCGCTCCAGCAGCGCCAGCCCGTAGCGCTGGCTCTTCTCGGGATGGAACTGCACCCCCACGACCGTGTCCCGCGCCACCGCGGCGGTGACCGGGCCGGCATGATCGGTGGTCGCCACCACGTGCGCGCCGGTGAAGGCGTAGCTGTGGAGGAAATAGGCCTCGCCGGGTACGATCAAGGCGTGCTCGACCTGCGGCACCACGTCGTTCCAGCCCATGTGCGGCACCTTGGCGTCGGTGCCCGCGACGTCGATTCGGCGGACCGTGCCGTCGATCCAGCCGAGCCCGGCGTGGCGACCGAGCTCCTCGCCCGCGGTCGCCAGCAGCTGCATGCCGACACAGATGCCGAGGAAGGGCGCGCCCTGTTCCAGCACGCGACGCTCGAGCGCAGGCACCAGACCGTCGACCGCGCGCAGCGCCGCCGCGCAGGCGCCGAACGCGCCCACGCCGGGCAGCACGATGCGATCGGCGCGCGCCACCGCGTCGGGGTCGGCGGTGACGACCAGGTCCTCGCACCCGGCGGCGCGCAGCGCGTTGGCGACCGAGTGGAGGTTGCCCGCCTGATAGTCGATCAGCGCCAGCGTCATGCCAGCCACGCGCGGACCGGGTCGGCGGCGAAGCTGGCGTGGAACGGCACCACCTCCGCGGTGGCCGCGCCGGCGGTGACGAACGGGTCGGTCGCGGCGATCGCCTCGGCGGCGGCGCGGTCGCCGCGCACCACGATCACCCCGCCGCTGCGCGGCTCGCGCCGGCCCGCCACCAGGAAGGCGTTTTCCGCGAAGCCGGCGTCGAGCCAGGCGACGTGCGCCGGCATCAGCGAGTCGAGCTCGTCGAGCGGGCGCACGTAGCTCAGCAGGATCAGGCTCAGCTCGCCGCCGACACGGAAGCCGCTCACAGCGTGCCCTTGGTCGAGGGGATCACGCCGACCTTGCGCGGGTCGATCTCGATCGCCTCGCGCAGCGCGCGCGCCAGCCCCTTGTAGGCGCTCTCGGCGATGTGATGGTTGTTGTCGCCGTACAGCGTCTCGACGTGGAGCGTGATCCCGGCGGTCTGCGCGAAGCTGTGGAACCAGTGCTGGAATAGCTCGGTGTCCATCTCGCCGAGGCGGGTCTGGGTGAAGGCGGTCTTCCACACCAGCCACGGTCGGCCCGAGATGTCGAGCGCGACTCGGGTCAGCGTCTCGTCCATCGGCGACAGCGCGTCGGCGTAGCGGCGGATGCCGCGCTTGTCGCCGAGCGCCTGCGCCACCGCGCTGCCGAGCGCGAGCGCGCTGTCCTCCACCGTGTGGTGCTGGTCGATGTGGAGGTCACCGTCGCAATGGAGCGTGACGTCGATCAGCGAGTGGCGCGCGAGCTGCTCGAGCATATGGTCGAAGAAGCCGACCCCGGTGTGGATCTCATACTGGCCGGTGCCATCGAGGTTGACGGAGACGCTGATACGGGTCTCGCTGGTGTCGCGGCGGAGCGTGGCGGTGCGCATGGCGTCGGTCCATAACGCGCTGGACGGTCCAAGCAACCTTGACCGCTCAGCCCACCGCGCTACCCATAAGCGCATGAACGACATGCTGCCCGACAGCCAGATCCCCTACGACGAGATCGTGCAGGAAGCGCTGCGCGCCGTGGTGGGGCGTGTGCTGGGCGTGGTCGCCGAGACCGGCGGGCTGCCGGGCCAGCACCATTTCTACATCACCTTCAAGACACAGGCACCCGGCGTCGACATCCCGTCGCGCCTCGTCGAGCGCTTCCCCGACGAGATGACGATCGTGCTCCAGAACCGCTTCTGGGACCTGACCGTCGACGACGAGCGCTTCTCGGTGGGGCTCAGCTTCAACCAGGTGCCGTCCAAGCTGGTGATCCCTTACGCTGCGATCACCGGTTTCCACGACCCGGCGGTCAACTTCGAGCTGCGCTTCCAGGCGCAGGAGGGGCCGGGCGACGGCCCCGGCGGGCACGACCCTGCCGAGAATGACGGGCCGCCCGCCAGCGGCGCGAGCGACGGCTCGAACGTCGTCGCGGTGGACTTCAAGCGCAAGAAGTGATCGAGCGAGTCGCCGCGCCCGACGCGGCGGTGCGCGCCGCGATCCTCGCCCCGCTGGTGGCGCACAACGACTCGGCGGTGGGGCAGATGCCGCGCGAGGAGATCGCGCTCGTGCTCCGCGACGAGGCCGGCGCGATCGTCGGCGGGCTGTGGGGGGTGGCGAGCTATCGCTGGCTGTTCGTGCAATATCTCGCGCTCCCGCCCGACCGGCGCGGCCGCGGCGAGGGACGAGCGCTGATGCTCGCCGCCGAGGCCGAGGCGGCGCGGCTCGGCTGCGTCGGCGTGTGGCTCGACACCTTCAGCTTCCAGGCGCGCGGCTTCTACGAGAAGCTCGGCTACGCGCAGTTCGGCGCGATCGACGACTATCCGCCGGGCGAGTCGCGCTTTTTCCTGGCGAAGCGGATCGACTGAGAGTGGGCGGAGCGCCTACGACGCCTCACGCGGCCAACCGACGCTCTCGAAAGACCGTGGCGCCATCCTGAACCTGGTTCAGGCTCCACTCGTCCGCGCACCTTGGCGCCGCTGCATAGGCGGGACGGTGGATCCTGAAAGGAGTTCAGGATGGCGCCGACAAGAGGCCGCGCAACTCGCACCGCAATCCGGCTTGCACAGAAGCACGGTGGCGCTCACCCGAACGTCTCCACCGCCTCCGCGATCACCGCATAGATCCGGTCAAGGTCGTCGGCCCCGATGCAATAGGGCGGCATGACGTAGAGCGTGTCGCCGAGCGGGCGCAGCAGCACGTCGCGCTCGCGGAAGAAGGCCATCAGGCGCGGCGCGCGGTCGGAGAGGTAGCCCGCCCCCTCCCCGAGTTCGAGCGCCGCGATCGTGCCGAGCGAGCGCGCGCCGCTCACCTCAGGCACAGCGGAGAGCGCCGCCACGCGCTCGGCCTGTGCCGCCGCCAGCGCCGCCACGCGCTCGCGCACCGGCTCGTCGCGCCAGATCGCGAGATTGGCGCACGCGGCGGCACAGGCGATCGGGTTGGCGGTGTAGCTCGACGAGTGGAAGAACATTCGCGCGCGATCGGTGCTGCGATGCGCCTCGAACAGCGGCTCGGTCGCCAACGTCACTGCCAACGGCACCGCGCCGCCGGTCAGCCCCTTGGAAAGGCAGAGGATGTCGGGCACCACGCCGGCCTGCTCGCATGCCAGCAGCGTGCCGGTGCGGCCCCAGCCGGTCATCACCTCATCGGCGATGAAGAGCACGGAGTGGCGCGCGCAGATCGCGCGCATCTCGGCGAGCACCGCGGGCGCGT
Source organism: Sphingomonas sp. BK580 (assembly GCF_014194975.1). GTDB lineage: Bacteria > Pseudomonadota > Alphaproteobacteria > Sphingomonadales > Sphingomonadaceae > Sphingomonas. The sequence goes on from NZ_JACIAY010000001.1 coordinate 383,736, forward strand.
AGAACAGCATCCCGCCGGCGCCGAGCACCAGCGGCTCGACGATGAACGCCGCCGCGCCGGACGCGCAGGCCTGTTCCAGCGAGTCGAGCGTCGCCTGCTCCGCGCCCGCGGCGGGGAACGGGATCGTACCGACGTCGAACAGCAGCGGCGCATAGGGCCGGTTGAACACGCCGCGCGCGCCGACCGACATCGCCCCGATCGTGTCGCCGTGATAGCTGTGCGCCATCACCAGGATGCGGTCGCGCGGCTCACCGCGCGCGTGCCAGTATCCCAGCGCCATCTTGAGCGCGACCTCGACGCTGGTCGAGCCCGAGTCGGAGAAGAAGACGCGGGTCAGCGCCGCCGGCATGATCGCGGTCAACCCGCGCGCCAGCTCCTCGGCGGGCTCGTGCGTCCAGCCGGCGAAGATGATCTGGTCGAGCCGCTCGGCCTGATCGCGGATCGCGGCGACGATGCGCGGGTGATTGTGGCCGTGCGTCGTCACCCACCAGGAGGAGATCGCGTCGATCACGCGGCGACCGTCGGCGGTGTGCAGCGCCGCGCCCTCGCCGCGGGCGACGAGCGGGATCGGCTCGCCCAGGCCGTGCTGGGTGAAAGGATGCCACACCGGCGAACCGCTCATCGGAACGCCGCCACGTCGAACGACCCGGCGAAGGCACTCACCAGCGTGGTCGGATCGAGCCGGGGCAGCAGCGATAGCCGGCCGAGCCGGCGCACGTGGCCGATCGCCGCGATCGTCGCCTCGCTATCCTCCTGCGCGTCGCCGACGAAGGCGACCCCGAGCAGCGGCACGCCGCGCGCGCGCAGCGCCTCGATCGAGAGCAGGCTATGGTTGATCGTGCCCAACGACGTGCGCGCCACCAGCACCGCGGGGCAGCCCCAGCGCGCGATCTGGTCGGCGAACAGCCAGTCGCGCGTCAGCGGCACCAGCGCCCCGCCCGCCCCTTCCACCACGAGATCACGCGCGACCGCGGGTAGCGTCAGCCGCGCGGGATCGATCGCGACCCCATCGAGCTCGGCCGCGCGGTGCGGCGAGCACGGAGTCGTGAGCCGATACGCCTCGGGCATGATCCGCGCGCGGGGGACGCCGAGCGACTCGACGCTGGCGGCATCGCTGCCGTCCTCCAGCCCGGCCTGCACCGGCTTCCAGTAGGAAGCGTCGAGCGCCACGGTCAGCGCCGCGGCGAACACCGTCTTGCCCACGCCGGTATCGGTACCGGTCACCGCGACCACGCTCATCGCCGCGCCTCCGCGACCGCCTCGGCGAGCGCGTCGATCTCCGCGGTGCCGACGTGGAGCGTCAGCGACAGCCGCAGCCGCGCGCTCCCCGCCGGCACCGTCGGCGGTCGGATCGCGCGCACGTCGAAGCCGGCGCGCTGCACCGCGGCGGCGAGGTCGAGCGCGGCGCGGTCGTCGCCGACCAGCAGCGGCATGACCTGGGTCTCGGTCACGGTGGCGCCGAGCGGTCCCAGCCGCGCGCCGGCGTGCGCGATCAGCGCGTGCAGCCGCGCGCGCCGCTCGGGCTCGTCGGCGAGGATCGCCAGCGCGGCGCGCGCCACCGCGGCGGCGAGCGGCGCCGGCGCGGTCGAGAAGATGAAGGGCCGCGCGCGCGCCACCAGGAAGTCGCGCACCAGGCGTGAGCAACACACCAGCGCGCCCTCGCAGCCGAGCGCCTTGCCGAAGGTCTTGAGCGTGATGACGTCGTCCCGCCCGTCGAGCGCGCCGGCGAGACCGCGCCCGCGCTCGCCCCACACGCCGGTGGCGTGCGCCTCGTCGATCACCAGCATCGCGCCGTGCCGCTCGGCGACCGCGGCGAGATCGGCCAGCGGCGCGCGATCGCCGTCCATGCTGTAGAGGCTCTCCACCGCGATCCAGGGCGTGCCGGTGCCGCCGCGGGCGCGCCACGCCGCGATCGCCGAGTCGACCGCGCCCGCGTCATTATGCGACGTGGAGACGGTCGCGGCGCGGCCGAGCCGCATCCCGTCGTGGGCACTGGCGTGGACGAGCGCGTCATACACCACCAGGTCGCCGGCCTGGGGCAGCGCCGCGAACAGCGCGGTGTTGGCGGCATAGCCGCTGCCGAAGAACAAGGCCGCGGCGGTGCCGAAGAAGGCCGCCGCCTCCGCCTCCAGCGCCTCATGCTCGGGGTCATTGCCCCGCAGCAGCCGCGAGCCGCCGGAGCCGAGCGAGACGCCGCGCTCGAGCGCCGCCACCGCCGCGGCGCGCAGCCGCGGTGCGGCGGCGAGTGCGAGATAATCGTTCGAGGAAAAGTCGATGCCGCGGCGCGGCGCGAGCGTGCGGAGCCGGTCGCGCGCGGCGAGCTCGGCGAGATGGTCACGGTGCGAGGCGAGTAGCATCACCGCGCCTATAAGTCGCGGCGGCGGGGAATGACCAGCCGGCGCGGTGAGCCGGCTCTGCGGCGAGACGCGGCACGACGCGGCGCGCGCGACGTTCTGTCCGGCATGACACGACGCTCCTACTCCGTCCCGGCTCCCGCGCTCACCGCCATCGCCGCGGTCGCCGCCGCCGGTGCGCTCGCCGGCTACCGCTACGCCAGCCGGCGCCCCGTCGCGCCCGCGACCTACCCGCCGCTCGACCTGCCCAAGCCGTTCGCGGAGGATATCTGGGTCGTCGACAGCGGTCCGATCCACGCCGGCGGCCTGACGCTGCCGGTGCGCATGACGGTGATCCGGCTCGACGATGGCGCGCTGCTGCTCCATTCGCCCATCTCGTACACGCCAGCCCTGGCGGCAGCGCTCGAGGCGCTCGGCCCCGTGCGCCATCTCGTCGCGCCCAACGTAGCGCACTGGACCTATCTGCCACGTTGGCAGCGCGCCTTCCCACGCGCGACCTTGTGGGCAGCGCCGGGCCTCGCCGAGCGCGCGCAGGTGCGCCGCGCCGGGCTGCGGATCGACTCGGTACTCGGTGACGAGGCGCCGTCGGCCTGGGGCGGGGCGGTCGACCAGGGCGTGATCGAGGGCGGCGCTGGCTTCCGCGAGACCTGGTTCCTGCACCGCGCCACCCGAACGCTGGTGCTGACCGACCTGGTGCAGAACCTCGAGCCCGAGCGGCTGCCCGCGATCACCGCGCTGGTCGCCCGCGCGACGCGGGGGACGGCCGGTACCACGCCGCTCTACCTTCGCGCCGCGCTGCGGCTCGGCGGCGAGCCGATGCGGGCGGCGATCACGTCGATGGTGGCGCTGGCGCCCGAGCGCGTGGTGATGGCGCATGGCGCGCCGTTCACGAGCGGCGGCGCGGCGCGCCTCCGGAGCGCTTTCGCCTGGGTGTGAGCGGCGATCAGTCGAAGCGGACGATCGCCTTGAGCACCGTGTCCGCCGCCTCGATCAGCTCGGGAAGGCGCCGCGGCAGATCCCCGGCGTCGACGCTGTGGCTGTGGAGCGCGTCGGTCGCGATCGTACCGTCGCGGATCGCGGCGATGACCCGCGCGAAATCGGCCGCGAGCGCGTTGCGGCTGGCGATCAGTGTCGTCTCGCGCTTGTGGAACTCCGGATCGGCGAACACCAGGTCGCCCTTCACGACGCTCACCAGCACGTAGCTGCCGCCGTGCGCGACCTGGTGGAGCCCGTCGCGCATGGCGGCAAGATTACCCGTCGCGTCGAACACCGTCTCGAAGAAGTCGCCGTCGGTCATCGCCGCGAAGCGCGCCTGCGCCGCACCGTCGGCGAGCACCACCGAGTCGAAGCCGAGGTCGCGTCTGGCGCGATCCAGCCGCGGCCGGCGTGAGTCGCACAGCGTCACCGCGGCGCCGTCGAGCCGCGCGAACAGGGCGGTGGCGAGGCCGATCGGGCCGGCGCCCTTCACCAGCGCGCGGCTGCCCGGCCGCAGCCGCGCGCGCGCCACCGCGTGCGCGCCGATCGCGAGGAACTCGACCATCGACGCCTGCTCGGGCGTGAGCCCGGTGGCGTCGATCGCGGCGCGCTCGGGCACCGCGATCAGCTCGGCCATGCCCCCGTCAGTGTGGACGCCGAGCACCGCGACATGGGCGCAGCAATTGGGCTTGCCGGTGCGACAGGCAACGCAATGATCGCAGGCGAGATACGGGTTGATCGTCACCGCCTGCCCAGGACGGAAGGCAGAGCCCGCCGGCGCCTCGACGACCTCGCCCGCCAGCTCGTGCCCCATCACTCGCGGATAGCTGAGAAACGGCTGGTCGCCCGCGTAGATATGATAGTCGGTGCCGCACAGCCCGACGCGCCTGATCCGCACCAGCAACCCGTCGCTCGCGCGCGCGGGCGGCTCACGCTCGACGACGCGCAGTGCCAGCGGTTGGTCGCAGATGATGGTCAGCACGGCGCCGGGCTCCCTCACAGGGCGGTTCATCTCGCACCTATGAAATACCGTTCACGCTCATGCAATCGGTGTCGACTCGGCGAGCGATGAGACAGCCCCAGGCCGCTCGGAGCGATCCCCGGCAATGTCCGGCGCCGCGGCCCCGCCCTGCCGCCGCGCTGCTGATGCGGGATCTCGGGAGCTGCTGTGGTGCCGGTCCGCTCTGTGCGGGCCGGCACCGCGGCGGCGCTCAATAGGCGCGGCCGACCAGCACGCGCTCCACCGCCGGCGCGCCGGTGAAGACGCAGGTGCCGTCGAGCGGCGCCTGGTCGCTCGGCGCGTTGCGCAGCGTCAACTTGAGCGCCTTGAGCTTCTCCACCACCGCGTCCAGCGCCGCCCCGGTCGGGCGCGCCCATTGCACCTCGAGCCACCCGGGGTTGCGCGCGTCAGGGGCGAAGTGGGCCTCGACCGCGGCCCAGTCGCTTGCCGGGGTGATGCCCGCACGCAGCCGCGCGGCCGCCTCGTCGTACAACGATCGCTGGATCGCCTCCAGCAACGCGGGCGCCTCGGCAACGAAGCCGTCGCGCGCGGCACCGACGCTGTCGAGCTTGCCGTCGGCGCGGTACAGCCGATCCCGTCGGATCACCGAGACGTTGCCCGCCGCCATGTCGCGCCCGCCGACCTCGACGACGATCGGCGCACCCTTCTTGACCCAGCCCCAGCGCTTGGTGGTCGACTTCACCGGCTTGAGATCGAGCAGCGCGCGCAGCGGCTCGCCGAGCGCGCTCTGCCGCGCGAGGGCTTGCTGCAGCGTGCGGCAATAGGCCACCAGCGCCTCGTCCTCGGGCGTGTCGCGCAGCATCGGCACGATCACCACCTGCCACGGCGCGACGCGCGGCGGCACGCGCATTCCGTCGTCGTCGCCGTGGACCATGATCAGCGCGCCGATCGTCCGCGTCGACACACCCCAGCTGGTGGTGTTCGCCAGCTCGAGCTCGCCCGCGCTGTTCTGGAAACGGATGTTCTGCGCGCTGGCGAAATTGGTGCCGAGGAAGTGCGAGGTGCCCGCCTGGAGCGCCTTGCCGTCCTGCATCATCGCCTCGATCGAGTAGGTCGCGACCGCGCCGGGGAAGCGCTCGTTCTCGGGCTTCTCGCCCGCCACCACCGGCAGCGCGAGGTCGCTCTCGGCGAAGTCGCGGTACACCTCGAGCATGCGCAGCGTCTCCTCGCGCGCCTCCTCCGCCGAGGCGTGCGCGGTATGCCCCTCCTGCCACAGGAACTCGGCGGTGCGCAGGAACATGCGCGTGCGCATCTCCCAGCGGACGACGTTGGCCCATTGGTTGATCAGCACGGGCAGGTCGCGCCACGACTGCACCCAGCGCGCGAAGGCGTGGCCGATCACCGTCTCGGAGGTGGGGCGGACGACCAGCGGCTCTTCCAGCTTGGCGGCGGGATCGGGCACCAGCCCGCCCTTGCCGTCGGCGATCAGGCGGTGGTGAGTCACCACCGCCATCTCCTTGGCGAAGCCCTCGACGTGCGCGGCCTCCTGCTCGAAATAGGAGAGCGGGATGAACACGGGAAAGTAGCAGTTCTCGTGCCCGGTCGCCTTGATGCGATCGTCGAGCAGCCGCTGGATCCGCTCCCAGATGCCGTAGCCCCACGGCCGGATCACCATGCAGCCGCGCACACCCGATTCCTCCGCCATGTCGGCCTCGGCGATGACGGACTGGTACCAGGCGGCGAAGTCGGCCTCGCGCGTGACGGGGAGAGCGTGCTTGATCATCGCGCGCCCGTACACGCGAAGCCGGGCACGCGTAAACCGCCGCGTCGCGGGGCTCAGCTGCCGCGATACGTCGAGTAGCCGTAGGGGCTCACGGCGACCGGCACGTGATAGTGAGCGGCGGCATCCGTCACGCTGAAGGTGAGCACGATCTCGGGGAAGAACGGCTTGGCCGCGGCGTCAGGGTAGCGGGTCATGTCGAAGGTGAGTCGATAGATGCCGGCCCCGATCGTCGCGGGATCACCGATCCGGCGCACGCGCCCGTCCGCGTCGGTGCGCGCCTCGCCGATCCGCTCCCAGCGTCCGGCCGACGACCGGCGTTCGAGGCTCACCGGCACGCCCTTCCCGCCCGACCCGCGGGTCAGGTCGAGCACATGGGTCGATATCTCGGCAGCGTGCGCGGGCGTCGCCGCGACCGCGAGAGACGCCGCGACGACCACGCCAAGGGATCCGAGATGACGCACCGGGAACATGGAGAACCTGCCTGACATGGAACAACCTACCCGTAGCTCGCGGGGCGCCGCTTCGTTCCAGGCAGCTCCTCCGGCGAGGCGTCGCACTTACGTCACCACGGCGCGCTGAAAGCCGCTATGGCGCCGCGGGTGGCATCCGATCGCATCCTGCTCGCCGTCGCGCTGCGGCTCACCTCGGTGGCGCTGTTCGCGCTGATGAACACCTGCATCAAATTGGCCGAGGCGGGCGGTGCGCACCTCGCGGAGATCCTCTTCTGGCGCCAATGCGGCGCCGCGCTGCTCGTCACCGCGGTGGTGGGAGTCGTCCCCGGCTTCGCGACATTGCCGACGCGGCGCTTCGGCGCGCACCTGGCGCGCGCGACCGTGGGGCTGATCTCGATGGCCTTCACCTTCTACACGCTGACGGTGCTGCCGCTCGCCGAGGCGACGACGATCGGCTTCTCGATGCCGATCTTCGCCACTGTCTTGGGCGCGCTGCTGCTCAAGGAACCGACCGGGTGGCGCCGCTGGGCCGCGGTGGCGGTGGGCTTCACCGGTGTGGTCATCGTGGCGCAGCCCGGCGGCCACGAGATCCCGCTCCACGGCGCGCTGAGCGGTCTGCTCGCGGCGGTGCTGACCGCGGTGGTGACGATCCTGCTGCGCACGATCGGGCGCACCGAGAGACCGCTCACCACCGTCTTCTGGTTCTCGACGCTCTCGCTGGTGCCGCTCGGGATCGCCTATGCGATCTGGGCACAGCCGCACACGCCGTGGCTCTGGCTGATCCTCGTGACCTGCGGACTGTTCGGCGGCGCGGCGCAGGTGGCGATGACGAGCTCGCTGAGCTTCGGGCCGGTCTCGGCGGTGGTGCCGATGGACTATACGTCGCTGCTCTGGGCGACGTTGCTCGGCTGGCTGGTCTTCGACCACCTCCCCGACCGCGCCACCTGGGTCGGTGCGCCGGTGATCGTCGCGGCGGGGTTGTACATCGTGTGGCGCGAGCACGTCCGCCGGCGCGAGGAGACGCGGCAGGCGATGGCGCAGGGGATCGGGTGAGGACAGCGTTGGTTCGGCCCGAGCAGGATCTGCGCGCGCCGAGAACCCGGGTCGAGAGACGCGTGCGGACATCTCTCGACCCGTCGTCTCGACACGCTCACGACTGCTCGACGCGAACGAAGGGTCGCAGGGACAGCCGGAGATGCTGCCCCCTACTCCGCCGCCTGCGCCTCCTGGAGCTTCGGCTTCCACACCAGCACCGGCTTGCGCGCCGCCAGCGTCTCGTCGAGCCGCGCGCGCGGGGCGAAATGTGGCGCGGTCTTGAGTGACTCGTCGCCCGCCTTGGCGCGCTCCGCCACCGAGCGCAGCGCGCCGATGAACTGGTCGAGTGCGGCCTTGCTCTCGGTCTCGGTCGGCTCGACCAGCATCGCGCCGTGGACGACCAGCGGGAAATACATGGTCATCGGGTGATAGCCCTCGTCGATCAGCGCCTTGGCGATGTCGATCGTGGAGAAGCCCGGCGCCAGACCGCGATCGGAGAAGATCGCCTCGTGCATGCACGGCCCCGAGCCGGCGAACGGCGCATCGAGCGTATCCTCCAGCCGGCGCAGCACGTAATTGGCGTTGAGCACCGCGTCCTCGGCGACTTGGCGCAGCCCGTCCGCGCCGTGGCTGAGGATGTAGGTCAGCGCGCGCGTGAACATCCCCATCTGACCGTGGAAAGCGACCATGCGGCCGAAGCTGTCGGCGTGATGCTCCTCGGCATTCTCCTCCTCGACGAGGCGGTACTGGTCGCCGTCGCGCTCGACGAAGGGCAGCGGCGCGAACGGGGTCAGCGCCTCGGAGAACACCACCGGCCCCGACCCCGGCCCGCCGCCGCCGTGCGGGGTGGAGAAGGTCTTGTGCAGGTTGATGTGCATCGCGTCCACGCCGAGGTCGCCCGGGCGGACGCGGCCGACGATCGCGTTGAAATTGGCGCCGTCGCAATAGACGTACCCGCCCGCGGCGTGGACCGCGTCCGAGATCGCCTTGAGGTCGCGCTCGAACAGGCCGCAGGTGTTGGGGTTGGTGATCATCACGCCGGCCACGTCCGGGCCGAGCCGCGCCGTGAGCGCCGCGGTGTCGACGCGCCCCTCGGCGGTGGCGGGGATGTCCTCCACGCTGAAGCCCGCGAAGGCGGCGGTGGCGGGGTTGGTGCCGTGCGCCGACTCGGGCACCAGGATGACCTTGCGGTGCCCCTCGCCGCGCTTCGCCAACGCCGCCTTGATCGCGAGGATGCCACACAGCTCGCCGTGCGCGCCCGCCTTGGGGCTCATCGCCACCGAGTGCATGCCGGTGAGCGTGATCAGCCAGTGCGCGAGCTGGTGGATGACCTCCAGCGCGCCCTGCACCGTGTCGACCGGCTGGAGCGGATGGACGTCGGCGAAGCCCGGCAGCCGCGCCATCTTCTCGTTCAGCCGCGGGTTGTGCTTCATCGTGCACGAGCCGAGCGGGAAGAGGCCGAGGTCGATCGCGTAATTCTGCCGGCTCAGCCGCGTGTAGTGGCGCACCGTCTCGGGCTCGGAGAGGCCCGGCAGCCCGATCGGCGCGGTACGCGCGAGACCGCCCAGCCGCGAGCCCGCGGCGTCACCCGCGGCGAGATCCACGCCGGTGGTCTGGTCGTCGCCGATCTCGAAGATCAGCGGCTCCTCCAGCATCAGCGCCTTGTTGCCGGTGAAGGTCGTGCCCGCCGCGTCGCCGCGGCCCGCGGGCGCGGTCGGCTTCCAGCCGCTCTGGTTGATCGTCATGCCAGCACCTCCGTCAGCGCCGTCGCCAGCGCCTCGATATCGTCGTCGGTCACCGTCTCGGTCACCGCCACCACCAGGCCGTTCTCCAGCGCCGCCTCGCCCGGGTAGAGCCGCCCGAGCGACACGCCCGCGAGCACCCCGCGCTCCGCCAGCGTGCGCACCACGGGCCGCGCCTCCTGCCCGAGGTCGAGCGTGAACTCGTTGAAGAAGGCCTGGTTGATCACGCGCACGCCGGGCACCTGCGCGAGCCGGTCGGCGGCGCGGCAGGCGCTCGCGTGGTTCACCGCGGCGAGCCGGCGCAGCCCCGCCTCACCCAGCAAGGTCATGTGGATCGAGAAGGCCAAAGCGCACAGGCCCGAGTTGGTGCAGATGTTGCTGGTCGCCTTCTCGCGGCGGATATGCTGCTCACGCGTCGAGAGCGTCAGCACGAAGCCGCGCCGCCCGTCGGCGTCCACGGTCTCGCCGCACAGCCGGCCCGGCATCTGGCGGACGTATTTGTCCTTGCAGCCGAACAGCCCGACATAGGGTCCGCCGAACTGGAGCCCGACACCGAGCGACTGGCCCTCGCCGACGACGATGTCCGCGCCCATCTCGCCCGGCGCGCGCAGCGCGCCCAGCGCGACCGGCTCGGTCACCACCGCGATCAGCAGCGCCTTGTTCGCCTGGCACGCCTCGGCGAGCGGCGTCAGGTCGGCGACGCGCCCGAGGATGTCGGGATATTGCACCACCACGCACGAGGTGTCGGCGTCGATCGCGGCGATCAGCTGGTCGACGTCGGTCGCGGCGGTCAGCGCGGGCGCGCCGGTCTCGAGCAGGTCGCCGGTGTAGCGCGCCATCGTCTTGGCGACCGAGACGTAATGCGGGTGCAGCCCGGACGAGAGCAGCGCCTTGCCGCGCCGCGTGATCCGGCGCGCCATGCCGATCGCCTCCCAGCAGGCGGTCGAGCCGTCGTACATGCTGGCGTTGGCCACGTCGGTCCCGAGCAGGCGCGCGACCTGCGTCTGGAACTCGAACAGCATCTGCAGCGTGCCCTGCGCGATCTCGGGCTGATAGGGCGTGTAGGCGGTGAGGAACTCGCCGCGCTGGATCAGATGGTCCACCGACGCCGGCACGTGGTGACGGTAGGCGCCGGCGCCGAGGAAGAAAGGCACCTCGCCCGCGACGGTGTTCCGGCGCGCCAGCGCGGTCATGTGGCGCTCGACCGCGAGCTCGCTGGCGTGGAGCGGCAGGTCGCGCACGGGGCCGTCGAGCCGCGCGGACTCGGGCACGTCGACGAACAGGTCGTCGATCGAGCCGGCCCCGATCACCGCGAGCATGTCGCCGCGATCGGACGGGGTGAGAGGAAGGTAGCGCATAATCTGGTCTCTCCCGCCTCCCCTTGGGGGAGGCGTTGCTCCCCTCCCGCCCGGGAGGAGAGTCACATCACAATTTGGCGACGAAGGCGGCGTAGGCGGTCTCGTCCATCAGCGCTTCGAGCTCGCCCGGGTCGCTGAGGGTGAGCTTGAAGAACCAGCCCTCGCCCTCCGGGTCCGAATTGACGAGCGACGGCTCGTCGGCGAGCGCGGGATTCCCCTCGGTCACCGTGCCCGACACTGGCGCGTAGACGTCGGACGCGGCCTTGACGCTCTCGACCACCGCGGCCTCGTCGCCCTTGCTCAGGCTGCGGCCCGAGTCCGGCGCCTCGACGAAGACGATGTCGCCGAGCTGGCCCTGCGCATAGTCGCTGATGCCGACCGTGCCGGTCTGGCCGTCGACCTCGATCCACTCGTGATCCTCGGTGAAATAACGGCTCATCTCACTTCACTCCTCGGAAGTAACGGTGGGGAACGAACGGCATGGGTGCGACTGTCGCCTGGTGCGCCTTGCCGCGCTGTGACAACGTCAGGCCGGTGCCGGGAGCGGCGAGCGCCGCGGGGACATAGGCCATCGCGATCGGCGCCCCGACGCTCGGCGCGAAGCCGCCGCTGGTGACGCGGCCGACGGTCGCGCCGGCGTCGTCGACCACGGTCGCGCCCTCGCGCACCGGCTGGCGCCCCGCGACGAGCAGCCCGACGCGGCGCAGCGCCGGCCCGGCCTCGCGCTCGGCGAGCACGCGCGCGGCGCCGGGGAAGTCGGCGGCCTCGCGGCGGCGCTTAGCCAGCGCGAAGCCGAGGTCGGCCATCACCGGCGTGGTGGTGGGGTCGAGGTCGTGGCCGTAGAGCGGCAGCCCCGCCTCCAGTCGCAGCGAGTCGCGCGCGCCCAGGCCGATCGGCTTGATCTCCGGCTGCGCGACGAGCGCGTCGGCGAGCGCCACCGCCGCCTCGGCCGGCACCGATATCTCGACGCCGTCCTCGCCGGTATAGCCCGATCGGCTGATCCACAGCTCGTGACCCTGCCAGTCGAACGCGCCCGCCTGCATGAACACCAGCGAGTCCACGCCGGGGATCAACCGCGCCGCCGCGGCGACCGCCTCCGGCCCCTGGACCGCGAGCAGCGCATGCTCCTCCATCAGGTTGAGCGTGATCTCGTCAGGCAGGCGCTCGATCATGTGCGCGACGTCGTCGTACTTGGTCGCGCCGTTGACGACCATGTAGACGCGGTCCTCGCCCTGCGGCGTCAGCATCAGGTCGTCGAGCACGCCGCCGTCGTCGTCGAGCAGCAGCGAGTAGCGCGCCTTGTTGAGCGGCGCGTCGCTGATCGCGGCCGGCATCAGCGCCTCGAGCGCGGCGGCGACGTTCGGTCCGGTGAGGCTGAGCTGGCCCATGTGACTCACGTCGAACAGACCGGCGTGCTCGCGCGTCCACAGATGCTCGGCCATGATGCCCTCATACTGGACGGGCATGTGATATCCGGCGAACTCGACCATGCGGGCGCCGCGCTGGCGGTGCCAGGCGTCGAGTGGGAGAGTGAGGATCTCGATCGGCTCGAGATCGTCGTCGGTGTCCAGGACCGGGTCGCTCATCATCATGTCCGTACGTGCGAGGGCGAATCGCGCCGGCTGCCCGGCGATGATCCGTTCCCCCTCTGTCACGGGACCTGAGAGCTTTCCCCGGATCGCACCGGGTTACCCCTTCGGTGGGTGGCGCGATCCCGCGGGCGCGCGCCGCCGCTTTCCAGAGTGTCGATGAAGGCCGGCGCGGTCCCTGCTGCCTGAGAGATTCCGGGGTGGTTGCTCCTTCGGCGGCGGCTCCCGGCCTGCAAGGCCCGCCGCACTCTCCCGCGCCTGCCCATGCCGGTCGCCCGGCATCGACGTTCCGTCGCTCTACGGCAAGCGCGGCCCGAGTCAATCGCGTTCGCCACACCCCCTCGCCGCCGCGCATCGGAGCCGCGCGCGTGCTAAGACGTTTGCGCCTCAGGAGAAGGAGCAGCTCGCATGGACACCGCCACCTCGCCCGCCGTCGACCGCATCGCGCGCGTCCTCGCCGGCCAGCATCTCAGCGCCAACGGCCACGGCGAGTCGGAGTCGGCCTCGGCGCAGGTCGAGGCGACATGGAAGGACTATCGCGACGACGCGATCGCGGTGCTCCACACCCTGCGCGCGCCGAGTCCGGCGATGGCGGCGGCAGGGGACGTCGCGGTGTGGGAGCGGATGGTGCTCGCCGCGATCGCGGAGGCGAAGCCGGGTATCGTGATGTGAGATCGAGGCGGTGCCGAGCAGCCTGGGCGTGAGCAGGCGGACGTCGGTGGCCATCGCCGCGTCCGCTGATCCGACCCGTGGCGACGTGCTCGCGGGCGACGCCGCCGGACCGCGAGACGGCGCTCGCCAGCCGGCGCTCAGATACGTACAGGCTGCGCCCGGGGTGACGATCGCTCGACCGCGACGGACGCGGCCAGCACCGCCAGCCCGCACAGCGCCAGCACCGCGCCGACATAGCCGGTCGATGTCCAGCCATAGCCCGCCGCGATCACCATTCCCCCGAGCCACGGCCCGAGCGCGTTGGCGGTGTTGAAGGCCGAGTGGTTGAGCGCCGCGGCCAGCGCCTGCGCGTCGCCCGCCACGTCCATCAGTCGCGTCTGCAACACGCTGCCGAGCGCGCCGCTCACCCCGATCGCGAACATCGCCGCCAGCACCGACCAGAGGTGCGGCGCCGCCAGCGGCCAGAGCAGTAGCGCGACGAGCGCCCACACCAGCACCGCCGCCGCGGTCGGCAACAACGCGCGGTCGGCGAAGCGCGGCACCACGATGTTGCCCAGGGTCATCCCGACGCCGAACGTCATCAGCGCGAGCGGCACCATGCGCGGCCCGACCTGCGTCACCGCCGCCATCGTGTCCGCGAGATAGGTGTAGACCGCGAAGAGACCGCCGAAGCCGATCGCGCCGATGCCGAGCGTGAGCCATACCTGGGTGCGGCGTAGCGCCTGCAGCTCGCGCAGCGGGCTCGCCGCCGGGTCGCCGCGGTCGCGCGGCGCGAAGGCGGCCACCAACGCCGCGGTCAACCCCGCCAGCGCGGCGACGACGATGAAGCACGACCGCCAGCCGATCAGCTGCCCCATCAGGTTGGCGAGCGGCACGCCGACGATCGTCGCCACCGTCAGGCCTAGCATCACGCGCGCCACCGCCTGGGTGCGCTTGCCCTGCTCCACCAGCGACGCGGCGACCAGCATGGCGATGCCGAAATAGGCGCCATGCGGCAGCCCGGCGAGGAAGCGCGCCAGCATCATCGTCGGATAGCTCGGCGCGACCGCGGACAGCGCGTTGCCGAGCGCGAACAGCGTCATCAGCGCGATCAGCAGCGTTCGCCGGGCCAGCCGCGCGCCCAGCACCGCCAGTGTCGGCGCGCCCACCACCACGCCCAGCGCGTAAGCGCTGATGACATGGCCCGCGGTCGGCGCGTCGACGTGGAGGCTGCGTGCCATGTCGGGCAGCAGGCTCATGGTCGCGAACTCGGTGGTGCCGATCGCGAATCCGCCGACCGCGAGCGACAGATGGATCAGCCCGACGGGCGCGCGGCGCACGTCAGCGGTGGCGGCAGTCGCCATGTCGAGTCCCCGATGGTTGTGCTGTGGCACCAGAAGTCGCGATTGTGCGGTGCAGCGTCAAGGGCCAGGACGTGCCGCTGCCGTGTCGCCCCCTCGAAGCGAGCGCCTGCGATGGTCGGTGACGACGCCGATGCGGTGAATTCATCCTTCCCGCTGCCTGAGCTTGCGGCGAAGCGAGGACACCGCTATATCCGCCGTGCTTTCTCTTACATCGCGAGGTGCAAGGGGCTGCGGGGCTCGCTCCGCGGCGGCGACCAACGCATGTCCGGCAGGTGCACTTGAGCGACAACGACTCCCTCTACCGACTGATCGAACCCGAGGCGCAGGCGCTCGGCTTCGCGCTGGTGCGCGTGCGGCTGTTCGGCAAGGGCGACGAGCGCACGCTCCAGGTGATGGCCGAGCGCCCCGACACGCGCCAGCTCACCATCGACGACTGCGCCGAGCTGTCGCGCCGGCTCTCCGACATGCTCGACCAGCTCGAGCTCGAGGGACGCGACCCGATCGAGGGCGCGTACCGGCTGGAGGTTTCGTCGCCCGGGATCGATCGACCGCTCACGCGCCGCCAGGATTTCACCGACTGGGCCGGCCATGAGGCGCGCATCGTGCTCACCGAGGCAGTGGACGGGCAGAAGCAGTTCAAGGGCGACCTGGAAGGCATCGACGCCGACGGCCAGATCGCGATCCGCCACTCGCGCACCCACGAGCTGGCGCGCGTGCCCTTCGCGCTGATCGCCGATGCCAAGCTGGTGCTCACCGACCGGCTGATCGCCGCGACGGTGCCGCTCTCGATGGAGGGCGCCGACGAAGAGATCGAGGACCTGTCCGCGGACGCGGACACCGATGACATGTCCGCGGACGCGGACACCGATGACAAGTCCGCGGACGCGGACGGCGTGAAAGAAGAGGAATCGAACTGATGGCCACCGGGGTCACCGCCAACCGTGCCGAGCTGATCGCGATCGCCAACTCGGTCGCGTCGGAGAAGATGATCGACAAGGGCATCGTCATCGAGGCGATGGAGGACGCGATCCAGCGCGCCGCGCGCACGCGCTACGGCCAGGAGATGGACATCCGCGCGAAGCTCGATCCCAACAACGGCGACCTGCGGCTGTGGCGCGTCGTCGAGGTGGTCGAGCTGGTCGACGACATCTACAAGCAGGTCGATGTCGCCGGCGCGCAGAAGCTCCAGCCGGGCGCGAGCGTCGGCGACTATCTGGTCGACCCGCTGCCCCCGATCGAGTTCGGCCGCATCCAGGCGCAGGCCGCCAAGCAGACGATCTTCCAGAAGGTGCGCGACGCCGAGCGCGAGCGCCAGTATGAGGAGTTCAAGGACCGCGCCGGCGAGATCATCACCGGCGTCGTCAAGCGGGTCGAGTTCGGCCATATCGTCGTCGACCTCGGGCGCGCCGAGGGCGTGATCCGGCGCGACGCGCAGATCCCGCGCGAGGTGGTGCGCGTCAACGACCGCATCCGCTCGCTGATCCTCAAGGTGGTGCGCGAGAACCGCGGGCCGCAGATCTTCCTCAGCCGCGCGCACCCCGACTTCATGAAGAAGCTGTTCGCGCAGGAAGTGCCCGAGATCTACGACGGCATCATCGAGATCAAGGCGGCCGCGCGCGACCCGGGCAGCCGCGCCAAGATCGGCGTGATCTCGCACGATTCGAGCATCGACCCGGTCGGCGCCTGCGTCGGCATGAAGGGCAGCCGCGTCCAGGCGGTGGTGCAGGAGATGCAGGGCGAGAAGATCGACATCATCCCCTGGTCGCCCGACACGGCCACCTTCGTCGTCAACGCGCTGCAGCCCGCCAACGTCGCGCGCGTGGTGATCGACGAGGAGGAGGACCGCATCGAGGTCGTCGTCCCCGACGATCAGCTGAGCCTCGCGATCGGCCGCCGCGGCCAGAACGTGCGGCTGGCGTCACAGCTCACCGCCAAGGCGATCGACATCCTCACCGAGACCGACGCCAGCGAGAAGCGTCAGCAGGAGTTCGTGAAGAACTCCGAGCTGTTCCAGAACGAGCTCGACGTCGACGAGACGCTCGCGCAGCTGCTGGTGGCCGAGGGCTTCGGCGCGCTGGAGGAGGTCGCCTATGTCGAGCTCGACGAGCTCGCCGGGATCGAGGGCTTCGACGAGGATCTGGCGCAGGAGCTGCAGAGCCGCGCGCAGGAGGCGCTCGACCGCCGCGAGCAGGCCGCGCGCGAGGAGCGCCAGGCGCTGGGTGTCGAGGACGCGCTGGCCGAGCTGCCGTATCTCACCGAGGCGATGCTGGTCACGCTCGGCAAGGCGGGCATCAGGACGCTCGACGACCTCGCCGATCTCGCCACCGACGAGCTCGTCGAGAAGAAGCGCGCCGAGCCGCGTCGCC
This sequence comes from Sphingomonas sp. BK580, assembly GCF_014194975.1. Lineage (GTDB taxonomy): Bacteria > Pseudomonadota > Alphaproteobacteria > Sphingomonadales > Sphingomonadaceae > Sphingomonas. Next base: position 400,366 of record NZ_JACIAY010000001.1, read on the forward strand.
GCAACGACGACGCGCCGCGCCGCGACTCGCGCAACGACGGGCGTGGCAACGGCGGCGTGCTCGGCGAGTACGGACTGAGCGACGAGCAGGGCAATGAGATCATCATGGCCGCCCGCGCGCACTGGTTCGCCGACGAGGACGGCGCGGCGGACGAGACCGCCGACGCGGACGGCGCCGGCGACGAGACCGCCGAGCCGGAGACGCAGGCCTGATGCCGTTCGTCTCGATCCGATTGGCGGGCAGCGCGACGCGCGAGCAGAAGGCGGGGATCGTGGCCGATGTCACGGCCTCGCTGGTGACGCGGCTGGGCAAGAACCCGGCCGCGGTGCAGGTCGCGATCGAGGAAGTGTCGACCGAGAACTATGGCGCCGGTGGGCAGCTGCTCGCCGACCGCGACGCGGGCGCCGCGGGTGCCGCGTCTTCCAGCCAGGGAGACGCGCATGCGGCACCCGGGCGATGAGACTCTAGGCGGCCTCGCGCAGCGTCGTTCCCCCGCCCGCGTCGCCTGTTGTGGCACGGCGGGCGGGGGCACGTCCTCGGCGTTTGCGCAGGTGGGGCGCTCGCGGCGCCATGGATCCCGGGTCGGGCCTGGGATGACGCAGCATCGCCAGGAGCACGCCGCATGAGCGACCCCGTCCGCTCCTGCATCCTCACGCGCGAGCGTGCCGACCCGGCACGGCTCATCCGGCTCGCGCTCGCGTCGGACGGGCGCGTGCTGCCCGACGTCCGCGCCAAGGCGCCGGGGCGCGGCGCGTGGATCGGCGTCGCGCGCGCCGAGCTCGAGCAGGCGGTCGCCAAGGGCAAGCTGCGCGGCGCGCTCGCGCGCGCGTTCAAGACCGGTGATCTCGCCGTCCCCGACGACCTGCCCGACCTGATCGCCGCCGCGCTGGAGCGCAACGCGCTCGACCGACTCGGGCTCGAGGCGCGCGCCGGCACGATCGCGACCGGCGCGGAGCGGATCGAGACCGCCGCGCGCGCGGGCAAGCTGCACGCGCTCTACCATGCCGCCGACGCGAGCGAGGACGGGCGCCGCAAGCTGGCCCAGGCGTGGCGCGTCGGCAGCGAACGCGAAGGAAGTGACCTGAAGGGCTTGGCGTTGCCGGTCGAGCGCCCCATATTGTCGTTGGCGCTGGGCCGCGAGAATGTGGTACACATTGGCGTCATAGACCGCACCGCGGCCGGACGATTGGGCGAAGCGCTCGACCGCTGGCTGCACTTTATCGGCCCTGAACTGACCTCCGCACCTTGCGCTACGGCCGCGCAAGGCGCATCGGCGCCCGGCACCGCCGGGCCCGCTTCGGCCGTGAGATTGCACGAGGAATTTGAGTGAGCGAGACCGACAACGACAAGCCGAAACTCGGGATGCGCGCGCCGCTGGGGCTGAAGCGCACGGTCGAGACCGGCAAGGTGAAGCAGAGCTTCAGCCACGGCCGTAGCAATACGGTGGTGGTCGAGGTGAAGCGTCGCCGCGTGCTCGGTCCGCAGGGCACGCCCGAGCCGACGCCGGCGCCGGCACCCGAGCCGGTCGCCGCGACCGCCGCGCCCGCCGCGGCGCAGCCCGCGCCGCGCCCGCCGGTCTCGAACGAGACCGCGCAGGAGCGTCAGGCGCGCCTGCTGCGCGAGGCCGAGGACCAGCGCATGCACGCGCTGGAGGAAGCGCGTCGTCGCGAGGAGGCCGAGCGCCAGCGCGCCGCCGAGGACGAGCGCCGCCGCGTCGAGGAGCGCGCGCGCGCCGAGGCCGAGGCGCGCGCCGCGGCTGAGGCGCCCGCGCCGGAACCGACCCCGGCGCCCGAGCCGACCCCCGCACCGATCGCGCAGGCGCCGAGTGCACCGGCCGAGCCGGCGGCCCCGGCCGAGCCGGTCGCCGTCGCGCGCGCGACGCCGGCCCCCGCTCCGACGCCGGCTCCGGCGGCTCCCCCGCCCCCGCCGCCAGTGCTCGAGCTGGCGCGTGATCCGGCGATGCCGGCGCCGCGGCGCTTCTCGCCGGTCGCACGTCCCGAGATCCCGAAGCCGCAGCCCAAGCCCGAGCCGAAGCCGGCCGCGGCGCCGACCGCGAGCGCGGCCCCGGCGACGAGCACCGGCGCCGCGGGCAGCGCACCGCGCAGCCTGCCGAGCGGCCAGGCGACGCCGCGAAATGCCACGCCGGCGCGGCCACAGCAGCGCGACCGCAAGGGCGACGAGCGTCGCGGCGGCAAGCTGACCGTCACGCGCGCGCTCAACGAGGACGGCGCGCGCGCGCGCAGCCTCGCCGCGCTGAAGCGCGCGCGCGAGAAGGAGAAGCGCGGCTTCTCCGGCCCGCGCGAGCCGCAGGCCAAGCAGGTTCGCGACGTCCAGGTGCCCGAGGCGATCACCGTGCAGGAGCTCGCCAACCGCATGGCGGAGCGCGGCGCCGATCTGGTCAAGACGCTGTTCAAGATGGGCATGCCCGTCACGATGACGCAGACGATCGACCAGGACACCGCCGAGCTGCTGGTGACCGAGTTCGGCCACAACATCGTTCGCGTCTCCGACTCGGACGTCGACCTCGCGCTCGACACCAGCGAGGACTCGGCCGACCAGCTCCAGCCGCGTCCCCCGGTCGTCACGATCATGGGTCATGTCGACCACGGCAAGACCAGCCTGCTCGACGCGCTGCGCGGCACCGATGTCGCCAAGGGCGAGGCCGGCGGCATCACCCAGCATATCGGCGCCTATCAGGTGACCCTGAAGGACAAGTCGAAGATCACCTTCCTCGACACGCCGGGCCACGAGGCGTTCACCGCGATGCGCGCGCGCGGTGCGGACGTGACCGACATCGTGGTGCTGGTGGTCGCCGCGGACGACGGGCTGATGCCGCAGACGATCGAGGCGATCAACCACACCAAGGCGGCGGGCAAGCCGATGATCGTGGCGATCAACAAGATCGACAAGCATGACGCCAACCCGCAGCGCGTGCGCGAGCGCCTGCTCGAGCATGACGTCCAGGTCGAGATGATGGGCGGCGAGACGCAGGACGTCGAGGTCTCGGCGCTCAAGCGGACCGGGCTCGACGAGCTGATCGAGAAGATCCAGCTCCAGGCCGAGTTGCTCGATCTCACCGCCAACCCCGATCGTGCCGCTGAGGGCAGCGTGATCGAGGCCAAGCTCGACAAGGGCCGCGGCCCGGTCGCGACCGTGCTCGTCACCCGCGGCACGCTCAAGGTGGGCGACGTCTTTGTCGTCGGCGCCGAGAGCGGCAAGGTGCGCGCGCTGGTCGACGACAAGGGGCGCCAGCTCAAGCAGGCGGGGCCGTCCACGCCGGTCGAGGTGCTCGGCATCTCGGGCACGCCGTCGGCGGGCGACCAGCTTCAGGTGGTCGAGAACGAGGCGCGCGCGCGTGAGGTCGCCGAGTATCGCCAGAGCGTGCTGCTGCAGAAGCGTACCACGGCGGCGCCGACCAGCCTGGAGAACATGTTCTCGGCGCTGCGCGCCAACGCCGCGATCGAGTATCCGCTCGTGGTCAAGGCCGACACGCAGGGCACGGTCGAGGCGATCGTCGCGTCGATCAACAAGATCTCGACCGATCTCATCAAGGCGCGGGTGCTGCACTCGGGCGTCGGCGGGATCACCGAGAGCGACGTGACGCTGGCAGGGGCATCGGGGGCGCCGATCATCGGCTTCCACGTCCGCGCCAACGCCAAGGCACGCGAGATCGCCGAGCGGCAGAAGGTGGCGCTGAAGTACTACGACGTCATCTACGACCTGATCGACGAGATCCGCGCCGGCATGGCGGGCGAGCTCGGGCCGGAGGCGTTCGAGACCGTGGTCGGCCGCGCCGAGATCCGCGAGGTCTTCTCGGCGGGCAAGCACGGCAAGGCGGCGGGTCTGCTCGTCACCGAGGGCGTCATCCGCAAGGCGCTCAAGGCGCGCATCACGCGCAACGACGTCATCATCTACCAGGGTGAGATCGCGTCGCTGCGTCGCTTCAAGGACGACGTCGCCGAGGTGCGCGCGGGCCTGGAGTGCGGCGTGACGTTCTCGCAGAACTTCGTCGACATCAAGGCCGGCGACTATCTCGAGACGTACGAGGTCGAGCTGCGCGAGCGTACGCTCTGAGGCGCCGCGACGGCCTTCCGCGGAGGGCCGTCGCGAGTGTCCCGTCATCCCGCGGCCTTGAGCCGGGATCCATCGTCCAGCGCGCGCATCGATCGTCGCGCTAACGGCGCGACGGATCCCGGCTCATGGCCGAGATGACGGCATGTCATCGGGCGTCGACGCGCGGTGGCCGCGCTCCTTGCGAGGGGGAGAAGAACGAGATGAACCAGCCGCAGGAAAAATCGGTGCGCACGCTGCGCGTCGGCGAGCAGGTGCGTCACGTGCTGTCGGAGATCCTTCAGCGCGGCGACGTGCACGACGACACGCTCGCCTCGCACATGGTAAGCATCACCGAGGTTCGCATGTCGCCCGACCTGCGCCACGCCACCGTGTTCGTGAAGCCGCTGCTCGGGCGCGACGAGGAAGCGGTGCTCAAGGCACTGCGCACCAACACCGCCTATCTCCAGCGCGAGGTCGCGCACCGGGTGCGAACGAAATACGCCGCCAAGCTCAAGTTCCTGCCGGACGAGAGCTTCGACGAGGGCAGCCACATCGACTCGCTGCTGCGTCGCCCCGAGGTCGCGCGCGACCTTCCCGCGGAGGGTGGCGAGGATTGACCGAGACGCCGGTAAGACGCACCTCACCGGTATGAACGCGATCACGCGACTCTCCGAGAAGGTCCAGGTCGTTGTCCCCGAAGCGATCCGTGACCTGAAAGGCTGGGCGCCGGGGCTCGCGCTTGAAGTCGTCGACGCCGGCGGCGGTGTGCTGCTGCGGCCGCGCCGTCGGGTAAAGACGCTGACCCCATCAGTGGCGGTCGCGCGCTTCAAGGACATCTACCGGCATCAGGGCCCGCGCGTCACGCTCGAGGAGATGGACGAGGCGATCGCGGAGGGGGCCGCTCGTCGAGCCGGGCGCCGGTGACCACCGCGGTCGACACGAACGTGGTGCTGCGATGATCACGCGCGACGATCCGGTACAGGCTGCGCTTGCCGACGCCATCTTCGACGTGCCGGTCGTGATCACCACGACGGTCTTGCTCGAGGCGGAATGGGTTCTGCGCGGGCGACGCTATGCGACGCGACGCGACACCACCGCGACCCTGCTCGAGCAGATCGCCGAGACGACGACGGTGACGATCGAGCATGAGGAAGGCGTGCGCTGGGCGACCGGCCGGTACCGCCTGGGCGCCGACTTCGCGGACATGATCCACCTTGTCGTGCCCGCGGACGCCACACGCTCCGTCACCTTCGACCGCCGACTCGCCCGGCACGCCGGCACCGACGCCCCGCTCGCGATCGAGACGCTCGCCTGATGGCCAAGCTATACTTCTACTACGCCAGCATGAACGCCGGAAAGTCGACCAACCTGCTCCAGGCCGACTTCAACTATCGCGAGCGCGGCATGCGCACGATGCTGTTCACCGCGGCGGTGGACGATCGCTTCGCCGCGGGCACCATCACCTCGCGCATCGGCCTCGCCGCGCCCGCGACGATGTTCGACGCCGCCACCGACCTCGCCGCCTTGGTCGCGGCCGAGCACGCGCGCGCGCCGCTGGCGTGCGTGCTGGTGGACGAGGCGCAGTTCCTCACCGCGGCGCAGGTCGACCAGCTCGCCTGGCTCGCCGACGTCGAGGACGTGCCCGTGCTCGCCTACGGCCTGCGCACCGACTTTCTCGGCCAGCTCTTCGCGGGCTCGGCGCGACTGCTCGCGCTCGCGGACTCGCTGGAGGAGATCAAGTCGGTGTGCGCGTGCGGGCGCAAGGCGACGATGAACCTGCGCGTCGACGCCGACGGCCGCCCGGTCACCGCCGGGCGCCAGACCGAGATCGGCGGCAACGACCGCTATGTCGCGCTGTGCCGCCGCCATTTCAGCGCGGCACTGGCGGAGGGGTGAGCGCCCCGCCGATCCCGCGGGTGAGCGGCATCAACCATGTCACGCTCGCGGTGAGCGACGTGGCGCGCTCGCTCGCCTTCTACCGCGACGTGCTGGGCTGCACGGTGCGCGCGCGCTGGGCGGAAGGTGCCTATGTCGAGGCGGGCGCGCTGTGGCTGTGCCTGCTCCACGACGACGCCGCGCGGATGGCGCCGCACCCCGACTACACCCACCTTGCCTTCAGCGTGTCCGAGCCGGACTATGCGGTGCTCAGCGCGCGCCTGGCCGCCGAGTGCGTGATCTGGAAGACCGATCGCAGCGAGGGCGCGTCGACCTATTTCCTCGACCCCGACGGGCACAGGCTGGAGATCCACCTCGGCACGCTCGAGACGCGATTGGCGCACTATCGCGAACATCCCGGCAAGGGTGTGACCGTGTTCGATGGCGACGCGCCCGCCACGAGTTCGATCCATCCCGAGTAATCCGTGCTCCGGCGACCGCCGGAGCCCAGGGCCGCGGGCGTGACACTCGTGGCTCTGGGCTCCTGCGTGCGCAGGAGTACCTCGCTGGTTCGAACCACGTGGATCACACGCTAGCCGAACCGCCCTCCCTCGCCTATCTCGCGCGCCATGGACCCTACCGGCATCGTCTGGCGCGCGGCAGTGTGGATTATCCCGCTGGTGCTCGCGATCGTCTTCCACGAGGTGAGCCACGGCCTCGCCGCGCGCGCGCTCGGCGACCCCACCGCCGCCGAGCAGCGCCGGCTGTCGCTCAACCCGCTGCGCCACGTCGACCCGGTCGGCACCGTGGTCCTGCCGCTGCTGCTCGCGCTCGCCAAGGCGCCGGTGTTCGGCTGGGCCAAGCCGGTCCCGGTCGACTCGCGCCGCCTGCCCCATCCGCGGCGCGACATGATGCTGGTGGCGCTCGCCGGGCCGGGATCGAACCTCGTGCTCGCGCTGGTGGGCGCGGTACTGCTCGGCGCGCTGACGCCCAGCCTCTACGGCATCGCGCCTGGCAGCCTCACCGCCTTCGTCGCGGCCAATCTGCTCAACTTCGTGATGATCAACGTCTTCCTCGCGATCTTCAACCTCATCCCGCTGCCGCCGTTCGACGGCGGGCACGTCGTCGCCGGGCTCCTGCCCGAGCGGCTGGCGCAGCGCTGGGACCAGCTCGCGCGCTACGGCCTGCTGCTGTTCATGCTGCTGCTGCTGGTGCTGCCCTCGATCGTGCCAGGCGCCAACATCGTCCAGCGGCTGGTGGCGCCGCCGGCGCAGGCGCTGACCGAATGGTATCTCGGCCTCGCCCAGTCGATCGCGGGCTGATCGCGTGCACGGCTGGCTGATCCTCGACAAGCCGCTCGGGCTGGGATCGACGCAGGGCGTCGCCGCGGTGAAGGGCGCGCTGCGCACCGCCGGCGCGGCCAAGCTGAAGGTGGGCCACGGCGGGACGCTCGACCCGCTCGCCACCGGCGTGCTGCCGATCGCGATCGGCGAGGCGACCAAGCTCGCCGGGCGGATGCTCGACGGCGACAAGGTCTATGACTTCATGATCCGCTTCGGCGAGCAGACCGACACGCTCGACGCCGAGGGGAAGGTGATCGCGACCAGCGCGGCGCGGCCGACGTCCGAGGCGCTGGAGGCGGTGCTGCCGCGCTTCACCGGGCCGATCGCGCAGGTGCCGCCCGCCTATTCGGCGCTCAAGGTGGACGGCGCGCGCGCCTATGACCTGGCGCGCGCGGGGGAGGAGGTGGTGCTCGCGACGCGCGACGTGACGGTGCATGGGCTGGGGGTATGCCAATCCTCCCCGGCACGGAGGGGCGGACCATCGGGTAGCGACGGTAGAGGGGGGGCCGCCACGAGCGACTCGGTGGCGGCGAGCCCCCTCCACCACCGGCCTGCGGCCGGCGGTCCCCCTCCCCGTGCCAGGGAGGGATTGGAAGAGATCACCCTCACCGCGCACGTCTCCAAGGGCACCTACATCCGCAGCCTGGCGCGGGACATCGCGCTGGCGCTCGGCACCGTCGGCCACGTCACCTATCTGCGCCGCACCAGGGCCGGCCCGTTCACGCTCGCCGAGGCGATATCGCTGGACAAACTCGACGAACTCGCTAAGGCGCGCGGTCTTGAACACTCCCTCCTGCCGCTGGGCGCGGGGCTGGACGACATCCCGGCTCTCTCGCTCACTCCCGACCAGGCAGGGGCGCTCCGTCAGGGGCGAGTGCTGGCCGGGATCGCCGCCGACGACGGCCAGGCTTTCGCGCTGCTGGGTGAGACACCCGTCGCGCTGGTCGAGGTGGAAAGCGGGCTCGCCCGCGTCGTCCGCGGCTTCAACCTGTAACGCATCGATGTCGATAGGAACGTACATGACGATCACCGCCGAACGCCGCCAGGAAGTCATCAAGGATCACGCCCGCGCCGATGGCGACACCGGGTCGGTCGAGGTCCAGGTCGCGATCCTGACCGAGCGGATCAAGAACCTGACCGAGCACTTCAAGGGCCACGCCAAGGACAACCACTCCCGCCGCGGCCTGCTGATGATGGTCAACAAGCGGCGCTCGCTGCTCGACTATCTCCGCAAGAAGGACGGCGATCGCTACGTCGCCCTCATCGCGAAGCTCGGTCTTCGCAAGTGACATAAAGGCGCCGCGAGGCGCCTTTATTTCATCCCGGACGCCGATCCGGGATCCAGCAAGAAGGGGCGCGGGAGCGCCCGGCCGGTCCGCTGGAGCCGGCGCGGGAGGACGGACAATAAGGTCCGCCCTTCCCTGGGCCGCTACTGGCCCACTCGCAGGCCCCCCGGTGATCCGCACCGGGGAGTGAAGGAAACAACATGTTCGATACCAAGAAGGTGGAAATCCAGTGGGGCGGCAAGACGCTGACCCTGGAGACCGGCCGCGTCGCGCGTCAGGCCGACGGTGCCGTGATCGCGACGCTCGGCGAGACGGTCGTGCTGTGCGCGGTGACCGCCGCCAAGACGGTCAAGGAGGGGCAGGACTTCTTCCCGCTCACCGTCCACTATCAGGAGAAATTCTCGGCGAGCGGCCGCATCCCCGGCGGCTTCTTCAAGCGCGAGCGCGGCGCGACCGAGCGCGAGACGCTGATCAGCCGTCTCATCGACCGCCCGATCCGCCCGCTGTTCCCGGAAGGCTTCTACAACGAGATCAACTGCATCGCGCAGGTGCTCTCGTATGACGGCGAGAACGAGCCCGACATCGTCGCGATGGTCGCGGCCTCGGCGGCGCTGACGATCTCGGGCGTGCCCTTCATGGGCCCGATCGGTGCCGCGCGAGTCGGCTACAAGGACGGCGAGTATCAGCTCAACCCGACCGACGGCGAGGTCGCGGAGGGCGAGCTCGACCTGGTCGTCGCCGCGACGCACGACGCGGTGATGATGGTCGAGTCCGAGGCCAAGGAGCTGTCGGAAGAGGTGATGCTGGGCGCGGTGATGTTCGCGCACAAGGCGTCGCAGCAGATCATCGACGCGATCATCGACCTCGCCGAGCAGTCGGCCAAGGACCCGTGGGAGCTCGCCCCGGTCGACGACAAGTCGGCGACCATGGCCAAGCTGAAGAAGGCGATCGGCAAGGACGTCGAGGCGGCCTACAAGCTGACCGACAAGCAGGCGCGCCAGAACGCGCTCAACGCCGCGCGCACCAAGGCGCGCGAGGCCTTCGCCGACCTCAAGGAGAGCGACCCGGCGCAGTATCTCGGCACGCTCAAGCTGGTGAAGAAGCTCGAAGCCGACGTCGTCCGCGGCGCGATCCTCAAGACCGGCCGCCGCATCGACGGGCGCGACACCAAGACGGTGCGTCCGATCGCCGCCGAGGTCCACTTCCTGCCGCGCGCGCACGGCTCGGCGCTGTTCACCCGCGGCGAGACCCAGACGATCGCCACCACGACGCTGGGCACGCGCGACGCCGAGCAGATGATCGACGGGCTCAACGGCCTGTCGTACCAGCACTTCATGCTGCACTATAACTTCCCGCCCTATTCGGTCGGCGAAGTGGGCCGCTTCGGCGCGCCGGGCCGCCGCGAGATCGGCCACGGCAAGCTGGCGTGGCGCGCGCTGCACCCGGTGCTGCCGTCGAAGGAGGAGTTCCCCTACACGATCCGCGTCACCAGCGACATCACCGAGAGCAACGGCTCCTCGTCGATGGCGACGGTGTGCGGTGGCTCGCTGTCGCTGATGGACGCGGGCGTGCCGCTCAAGCGCCCGGTCTCGGGCATCGCGATGGGCCTGATCCTCGAGGGCAAGGACTATGCGGTCCTCAGCGACATCCTCGGCGACGAGGATCACCTCGGCGACATGGACTTCAAGGTGGCGGGCACGTCCGAGGGCATCACCAGCCTGCAGATGGACATCAAGATCGCCGGCATCACCGAGGAGATCATGAAGGTCGCGCTGGCGCAGGCCAAGGACGGCCGCGCGCACATCCTCGCCGAGATGAACAAGGCGCTGGGCGAGACCCGCACCGAGCTGTCGGCGCACGCGCCGCGGATCGAGACGATGCAGATCGACAAGTCGAAGATCCGCGACGTGATCGGCACCGGCGGCAAGGTGATCCGCGAGATCGTCGCCACCACCGGCGCCAAGGTCGACATCGACGACGAGGGCGTCATCAAGATCAGCTCGTCGGACGGCGCGCAGATCGAGGCGGCGATGAACTGGATCAAGGGCATCGTCGAGGAAGCCGAGGTCGGCAAGATCTACAACGGCAAGGTCGTCAACATCGTCGACTTCGGCGCCTTCGTGAACTTCATGGGCGGCAAGGACGGTCTCGTCCACGTCTCCGAGATGAAGAACGAGCGCGTCGAGAAGCCGGGTGACGTCGTCACCGAGGGTCAGGAAGTAAAGGTCAAGGTCCTCGAGATCGACCCGCGCGGCAAGGTTCGCCTGTCGATGCGCGTCGTCGACCAGGAGACCGGCGCCGAGCTGGAGGACACCCGTCCGGCGCGCGAGCCGCGCGGCGAGCGCAGCGATCGCGGCCCGCGCCGCGAGGGCGGCGGGCGTGACGGCGGCCGCGGCGGTGACCGTGGCGGCGACCGCGGCGGTGATCGCGGCCCGCGCCGCGAGGGCCGCGGCCCGCGCCGCGAGCGCAGCGAGGGCGGCGCCAAGGAGGGCGGCGACGAGGGCGACGCGCCCGCGTTCGCCCCGGCCTTCCTCACCGGCGACCGCGACTGAGCCGCTGACGCGCTCCTGCGCACGCAGGCGCCCAGAGCCAGAGCGTTCGCGCTCGCCGCTCTGGGCTCCGGCGTTCGCCGGAGCACGGTCGACTCGGGGCTGCTAGAGCTACCTCACGAACGATAACGGCCCCGGCAGCGATGCCAGGGCCGTCGTCATGTCAGCCTGGCCGCGATCTGCGCGTCACGGCGCCGGCCGCTCGGGCTGCGCCTCGGCCAGGATCACCGCGAACAGGCCCTTGTCGTCGGTCCACTCGCGCACGGGGGTCCAACCGCCGCTGCGGAGCAGGATGCGCGCGTCGCGCTCGCCGTATTTGTGGCTGTTCTCGGTGTGGATCGTCTCGCCCTCGGCGACGTCGAAGGCGCGTCCCTCGACCTCGAACGACACGTCGCGGCGTGCCTCGAGGTGCATCTCGACGCGCGCGCGGTCGTCGTTCCACACAGCGCAGTGGCGGAAGGCGTCGAGCGGGATCGTACCGTCCAGCTCGCGGTTGATCCGCTCTAACAGGTTGAGGTTGAACGCCGCGGTCACGCCCTGCGCGTCGTCATAGGCGGGCAGCAGCACGTCGGGCCGTTTTATCCGGTCCATCCCGATCAGCAGCATCGCCCCCTCGCCCAGCGAGGCGCGCATAGCGCGCAGCAGGTCGACCGCGGCGAGCGGGATCAGGTTGCCGATGGTGGAGCCCGGGAAGAAGCCGAGCTTTGGCAGCGCGGCCACCTGCGCGGGCAGCGTCAGCGGCCGCGTGAAGTCGCCCTCGAAGGGCAGCACCGGCAGGCCGGGGAAAGCCTGCGCCAGCGCCTGCGCCGACTCGCGTAGGAAATCGCCGGAGATATCGATCGGCACATAAGCGGCGGGCTCGACGCAGCGCAGCAGCGTCGGCGTCTTGGTCGACGAGCCCGAGCCGAACTCGACGACGGCGCGCCCCGGCCCGGCGAGCCGGCGCAGTTCGGGGCAGAGATCGTGGAGCAGCGCGGTCTCAGTGCGGGTCGGGTAATATTCGGGCAGTTCGGTGATCTGCTCGAACAGCTGCGACCCGCGATGGTCGTAGAACCAACGCGCCGGGATCGCGCGCGGACGTCGCGCCAGCCCGGCGAGCACGTCGGCGCGGAACTGGGGATCGGCGAGGCTCGCCTGGCCGTCGTCGATCTCGGGCTTGAGCATGTCAGAGATCCTTCGCGAGACGAACGCCGGTGAACTGCCAGCGCTGATGGGGGTAGAAGAAATTGCGATAGCTGGCGCGCGCGTGGCCGCGCGGCGTGGCGCAGCTGCCGCCGCGGAGCACGAACTGGCCGCTCATGAACTTGCCGTTATACTCGCCGACCGCGCCCTCGACCGGGCGGAAGCCGGGATAGGGGCGATAGGCCGAGCCGGTCCACTCCCACACGTCGCCGAAGAAGGCGGGGCCGTCGCTCGCGGGGCGCGGCTCGACCGCGCCGGCCCGGTCCAGCTGGTTGCCACTGGCGGAGTCGTAGCCCACCGCCGCGGCCTCCCACTCGAACTCCGTCGGCAGCCGCGCGCCCGCCCAGGTGGCGTAGGCGTCGGCCTCGTAGAAGCTGACGTGGGTGACCGGCGCGGCCGGGTCGATCGCGCGGCGGCCGTCGAGCCCGAAGCGAGTCCACACGCCGTCGCGCTGTTCCCAGTAGAGCGGCGCGACGATCCCCTCGCGTTGCACCCAGGCCCAGCCGTCGGCGAGCCAGCAGCGCGGCGTGTCATAGCCGCCATCGGCGATGAAGGCGGCCCACTCGCCGTTGGTCACCGTCCGATCGGCGAGCGCGTGCGGCGCCAGCAGCGCGCGATGTCGCGGTCCCTCGCAGTCGAAGGCGAAACCCTCGCCACCATGGCCGACCTCGACCACGCTCTCCGCGCGCTCGATCCACCCGACCGGACCAGGCATCGCCACCGGCACCTTACGCGCCGCGGGCCAGATCGCGGGCTCGAGCGGGTTCTCGCCGAAGAGGTGGAGCATGTCGGTGACGAGCAGTTCCTGATGCTGCTCCTCGTGGTGGCAACCGAGTGAGACAAGGTCGCGCGCCGCCGCGGGAAGGTGAGGCAGCGCGGCGAGCAGCGCGGCGTCGACCGCGGCGCGATAGGCGCGCACCTCGTCGAGCGTCGGCCGCGTGATCATGCCGCGTCGACCGCGCGCGTGGCGGCGGCCCTCGGCCTCGTAGTAGCTGTTAAACAAGAAGGGGAAGCGCTCGTCGTGGCGCTGATAGCCGGCGACGTGGTCGCGCAGCACGAAGGTCTCGAAGAACCAGGTGGTGTGGGCGAGATGCCATTTGGCCGGACTGGCGTCGTCCATCGACTGCACCGTCGCGTCGGCGTCGGAGAGCGGCGCCACCAGCGCCTCACTCAGCGCGCGGACACGGCCGTAGCGCTCGCCCAGCGACTCGTCGCGGGTCATCAGGTCAGGCAGCGCTGCCATCGGATCGTCTCCCACTCGCCGCGCCCGACCCCACGCCCGCGCGACGCGAACGGGAGTTATCCTAGGTTAACGATTAGCCCCCGCGACCCACAGAACGTCGCCACCCGCTCTTTTGTTCACCGCCCGGCACAGGACGAAGAGGAAATCGGACAGGCGGTTCAGATACATCACCGCGCTCGGGTTGGCGTGGGGCAGGACGGCGACGGCGCTGCGCTCGGCGCGGCGCACGATCGCGCGCGCGAGATGGAGCGATGCCGCCGCGCCGCCCGGCAGCACGAAGCTGGTCAGCGGCGGCAAGTCGGCGTTGAGCGAGTCGATCTCGCGCTCGAGCCGCTCGACCTGCGCCGGCACCACGCGCAGCACCATCTCGGACGGCGTGAACGCGTCGCCCGGCGTGGCAAGATCGGCGCCGAGATCGAACAGATCGTTCTGCACGCGCCGCAGCGCCGCCACGTGATCGGCGTCGGCGAGCGTCTCGGCGGCGATGCCGATCGCGCTGTTGGCCTCGTCGACGTCGCCGATCGCGACCATGCGCGCGTCGTCCTTCCGCACACGGCTGCCGTCGACCAGCCCGGTGGTGCCGGCGTCGCCGGTGCGGGTGTAGATGCGGTTGAGCTTGACCACCTCGGCGGATCAGGTGCGGCCGGCAGCGAACAGCAGCACGACGACCACCAGCACCGCGAGCGCCTGGAACAGGATGCGCTGCTGCATCATGCGATTGCTCTTGAGCTGCGCCGCGGTGGGCCCACCGCCCTCACCGCGCGCGGTCGCCGACGCCTCCTGGAGGAAGGAGATGATGCCGCGCACCAGAGCGACGACGGTGGCGATCATCGCCGCCACCAGCAGGATGACGAGGAAGGTGTTCATGCACCGAAGGTAGGGATTGCCGCGCCATTTGGGAAGTCGCCCGCGCGCAGCCGCTCGGCGAGCGCGCGCCCGTCCTCGCCGCGTTCGCGCAGCGCCGCGAGCGCGGGCGCACCGTGGCGCTTCGCGAGCCGCTCGCCGTCCGCCCCGGTGAGCAGCGCGTGATGGTGCCAGCGTGGCACCGGCAGGCCGAGCAGCGCCTGGAGCAGGCGATGGACGTGCGTCGCCGCGAACAGATCGACGCCGCGCACCACGTCGGTGACGCCCTGCGCTGCGTCGTCGACGGTCACCGCGAGATGGTAGCTGGCGGGCGCGTCCTTGCGCGCGAGCACCACATCTCCCTGCGCGAGCGGATCGGCCGCGATGACGCGGTCGCCGTCGCGCCACACGAGCGGCCCGACACGGGCGACCGCGGCAGCCATGTCGAGCCGCCACGCATGCGGGCGCGAGAGGTCGGCCGCGGCGAGCGAGCGGCAGGTGCCTGGATAGAGCGGGAACGCGCCATGGGGAGCGCTCATCGCCTCGGCCACCTCGGCGCGGGTGCAGCAGCAGGGATAGAGGAGACCCATCGCGCGGAGCCGCTCCAGCGCAGCGGTATAGCGGTCCAGCCGCCGCGATTGACGGACCACCTCTCCGTCCCACGTCAGCCCGAGCCAGGCGAGATCGGCGAGGATCGCGTCGATATGCTCCGGACGGCTGCGGGTGCCGTCGATGTCCTCGATCCGCAGCAGGAAGCGCCCGCCGCGCGCGCGCGCGCGATCGTGCGCGCGGATCGCCGAATAGGCATGGCCGAGATGGAGCCGCCCGGTCGGCGAGGGCGCGAAGCGGGTGACCACCGGATCCATGCCCCGCGATGTGCGCGGCCGTGCCCGTCGGCGCAAGCCCGGGGCGAGCGATGCGAAAAGGGGGCGGGCCGAAGCCCACCCCCCATTCGTCTCGTCAGTGCTCGCGATCAGAACTTGATGCGGGCGCCGACGTTGAAGCGGCGGCCCAGCGCGTCGTAGGTCGACGGATAGGTGTTGCCGCTGTTGAACGATGTCGCGCCCACCGTACCGCCGACGAGCGGCGGCTGCTTGTCGAACAGGTTGGTGACGGTCACGGTCAGGTCGAAATTGTCGCTCACGCCGAAGCGGGTCGACAGGTCGAAGTAGTTGTACGCCGGGATCTTCCCGAAGTTGACCTCGCGACCCGCCAGCACGCCAGCGGCGATCGTGCCCTGGAAGGTGGTGACACCCGGCTCGACCTCGACGGCGTCGAGGTGACGCCACAGCAGCGACAGGTCGACGTCACCCACGCTGACCGTGGTGCGCTGGTTCCAGGTGAACTCCGGCTGGATCGAACCCGCCGACGAGCTCGGACCCGCCGAACCCGGAGAACCGCAGTTGCCGCTGTAGAAGCCGACGCACTCGCGATACACGGTGGTCGGCAGCGCCAGACCGGCGCCGATCGGATTGCCCGCCGGCACGGTCGACCCTTCCACCAGCGACTGGAACTTGGAACGGTTGGTCCAGTTGCCGTTGAACGACAGGTTCAGCTTCGCGAAGCCGAGATCACGGCGATAGTTGACGCCGAGATCGATGCCGTCGGTCAGGATCTTGCCCGAGTTGGTCGCGGGGAACAGCAGACCCTGGGTGCTCGCCGGATCGCCGTCCAGCGCGCCCGTCACCGGGTTGCGGCGGAAGAGGCCGCAGATCGGGTTGTTGACGTTCGCCGCCGAGCCGTTGTTGTCGCCGAAGCAACCCGTGACGAGATCGCCCGGAACCGGCTGCGAGATCGCGTTCCGGATCGAGATGTTGTAATAATCGACCGAGATCGTGAAGCCCGGCAGGAAGTTCGGCTGGAACACCGCGCCGATGGTGTAGCTGTCCGAGGTCTCCGGGCGCAGCGTGGTCGAGCCAGCCGTGGTGGAGTTGGCCTGGCCCGCGGTCGGGTTCGCGATCGTGCCGATCGAGGCCACCGGTGCGCCCTGCGCGAGGCAGACCGCCCGCAGCGCCGCATTGTTCACCGGATTGGCACCGCGGCACGGGTCCACCGCGAGCGAGGTCAGGCCGGTGTTGAGCGGCGAGAACAGCTCGGCGATGTTCGGCGCGCGGACGGCGCGCTGATAGTTGCCGCGCAGCTTGAGACCGTCGGCCGGCTCCCAGCTGCCGCCGCCCTTGTACGTCCAGGTGTCGTAGCTGGGATTGCCCGGCGCCTCGACCTTGTAGCTCGAGTAGCGCACGCCGCCCTCGATCGTCAGGCTGTGGAAGAAGGGCTTGTCGCTGACGAGCGGTGCGATCAGCTCGGCATAGCCTTCCTTGACGTCATAGCTGCCGCGATAGTTCGGCGTCGCGCCGCCGGCGCCGCCGAGCTCGCCCGCGGTCTGCGACAGCTCGTCGGCGAACTGCTGCGCGGTGTACTTGCGATACTCCGCGCCGACCGCGAAGCCGATCGGCTCCGAGGCCCAGGGCAGCGAGGCGCCGAGATCGCCGCTGAGCAGCGCGCGGGCCTGTGCCAGCGAGGTGTTCTGCGATGTGGTCGCCGCCGCGGTCAGATAAGGAATCTGGTTGGGCGAGATCGAGCCGTCGGCACCGAAGATGTTGACCGGGACGCAGCCCGTGCCCGCGTTGGTGCCGGCGCCAGCATTGGCGAGCGGCGGCAGCGCCGGGTTGGGGTTGAGCACCGCCGGGGAGGAGCCCAGGCAGGTCGAGGTGTTGGTCGCGTACACTGCCGAGCGCAGCCGCGAGATCAGGACGTAGCCCGACTGCGTCTGGCGGTTCTCCGACTCACCATAGGCACCCGACAGGTCGAGCGAGATCGAGTTGGTGATGCCCAGCTTGATGCCCGCGCGATAGTCGAACATCGTCGTGACATAATCGGAGACGCGCGGCCCCACCTCGGTGAAGCGACGGCCCGCGGTGGTGGTGAAGGTGCGGAAATTGGGGTCGCTCGGCGAGGTCGCCGCGGCGGCGGCGGCGCACTGTGCCGCGGTCAGCGTCTGGATGCCCGCGGTGTTGGGATCGAAGTCGTTGTTCGCGCAGAACTGCGCGCGCGCGGCGGCGGGGAGATACGGGTTGCTGACAGGGATCGTCAGCAGCTGGCCGAACACGCCCGACGGCGCGATGATCGTGCTCACGGTGTTCTTCGAGAACATCCCGCGGCCATACACCTCGATCTTGTCGGAGAGCTCGTAGTGGCCCGCGCCGTAGATGTTGTAACGCTTGAACGGCGTCTGGAACACGTTGTACGGGTTGAAGTTGAAGCCGTCGCGCGAGCCGACATAGGGCCGCAGCGTGCCGGTATCGGGCACGATCGTGTTGTACGCGCTGCCCAGCGTGAAGCGACCCGGTACCGTGGTGCCCGAACCGCCGCGACCGCCCGAGGTCGACGTGTAATTGTTGCGCGAGAAGTCGCGTGCGCCCTGGTAGACCGGGTCAACGTCCTGGTAGCCGAACGACACCACCGCGTTGCCGCGGCCGTCGTCGAAATTGGCGCCCAGCGTCAGGTCGGCGCGGAAGGAAGCGCCGTCACCCTGCTCGGTGATGCCCTGCGAGACGTTCGCTTCCATGCCGGAGAAGTCTGAGCGCGTGATGAAGTTGACCACGCCCGAGACTGCGTCGGCACCGTAGGTGGTGGCCGCACCGCCGGTCAGCACGTCGGTCCGCTCGATCAGCGCGAGCGGGATGTTGTTGAGGTCGACGCGGCCCACCGTGCTCGACGGGGTGATGCGCGCACCATCGAGCAGCACGACGTTGCGGAAGTTGCCGAGGCCGCGAAGGTCGACGTACGACGATCCGCCGTTGCCGTTGTTCACCGACGAGCCGATCGAAGGCGCCACGCCCGGCAGGTCGCGCAGCAGTTCCTCCGCGGTGTTGCGCTGACGCAGCTGGATCTCCTCCGCCCCGATCACGGAGACCGGGCTGGACGAGACCAGGTTCGGGTTGCGGATCAGCGTGCCGGTGACGACGATGTCGCCCGAGCTGGTCTCACCCGCGGGCGGGGCGGCCTCCTGGCTCGAGATGCCGGCGGCGGGCGCGTTGGGGTCGGTGCTCTGCACGCCCGTCTTGGGCTGGCTGGCGGGATCGGCGGTCTGCGCGGTCGCCGGTGCGGCGATCACCGCGGCGCCGACCAGCAGCGTCGAGGCGAGCAGGCGCGAACGATAGGCGTTCAGCATTGAGTTCAGTCCCCTTTTGTGGCCGGTTTTCCGGCATTCACAACATGTGCTCCGGACCGGCGCGGCCGCCCGGGATGCCGATGGCTACCGTGAAGCCACGCTGCACAGCAACATGGCACGCCTGTTACATGGCGTTTTTGAAAGAGTGTAACTTCAACGACACAGATTGAAGAATCATCCGGCGGCTGCTTGGGCTAGGTTAGAGCAGGACGGGTGTGACGATGCGGCGACGGTGGATGGCGATGGGGATCGGTGCGGCGCTGGTCGCGGCACCCGCGGGCGCGCAGCAGGGCAGCGGATCGCAGCGCGTGCTCGACGATCTCGCCGCCTGCCGCGCGATCGCGGACGATACCGCGCGGCTCACCTGTTTCGACAAGGCGAGCGCGGCGCTGGAGCAGGCGGTCAAGGCCAAGGACGTGCGCATCGTCGACCGCGACGAGGTGCGACGCGCCCGGCGCTCGCTGTTCGGGCTCAACCTGCCCGACCTCGGCCTGCTGGGTGGCGCCGACCGCGGCGAGGCCGACCAGCGCGAGGCGTTCAGCGAGATCAACACCACGGTACGCAGCGCGCGCGCGAGCGCCAACGGCCGCGGCGAGATCACGCTGGCGGACGAGGGCAATGCGGTGTGGCAGACCACCGACCCGATGCCCTTCCCGCCCAAGAGCGGCGCCAAGGTGCGGATCCGCAGGGGCGCGATGGGTGCCTTCTTCCTCAACGTCGACGGCCGCAGCTATCGCGCGCAGCGGCTGCGTTGAGCTAGCCCGCCGGCATCGCGCCCGCGACCGGCTGCGGATCGATCCGCGAGCCGCGCCACGTCATCGCCCAGTGCAGGTGCGGCCCCGAGGCGCGGCCGGTGCGACCGACCCGTCCGATCGGCTCGCCCTGGCGGACGTGCTGGCCCACCCGCACGTCGATCCGGGAGAGATGGAGGAAGGCGCTGGTCAGCCCGGCGCCATGGTCGAGGATGAGGAGCCGCCCCTCGAGCGTGAAGGGCGGATCGGCGGCCAGCGTCACCACGCCGTCGGCGGGCGCGATTACCGGCGTGCCCTCGCCGCGCGCGACGTCCACGCCGCCGTGGTAGCTGCCGGGCTCGCCGCGATAGACCCGCTGCGCGCCGAACTGCCCCGAGATCCGCCCCGTCACCGGCCAGCGGAAGCGCTGGCGCCAGCCGTCCGAGACGGCGTCGGCCGCGCGTGCGGCGGCGATCTGCCTCAGCTCGGCGGGGCGGCGGCGCGCGAAGTCGGCGTCGGGCACGGGCACCTTGGCGACCTGGTCGAGCCGCTCGATCCGCCAGGCGCGCGGCGTCACGGGCAGCGTCGCGGTGAGCGTGTGCGCATCGGGCAGCGCCGCGGAGAGCGTCAGCACGCCGGTCGCGTCGCGGTCGGCAGCGACCAGGAAGCGGCCGTCCGGCGCGAGCGATACCGGCGCGCCGTCGAGCGTCAGCCGCGTCGCCCCCGACGGGGCAGTGCCGAGCGCGACGCCGCCCTGCGCGATCGCCGGCGGAAGCCCGAGCCGGAGGGGCGAGACCAGCTCTGGCGGCGGGGGCAGGGTCGGCCGGGGTGCCGGCTCGTCACGCGGGGCCGCCACCGTGTCCGCCGGGGCAGCGAGCGGCGCCGCCGCGGGCGGCACGCAGGCCGACAGCGCCGCCGCGCTCGCCAGCGTCACCGCGAAAGAGCGCCCGCTCACCGCGGCGCCAGGGCCTCGGTCGCGATCGCGGCGCTGGCGAAGGGGCGTTGCGTCGCCGCGTCCCAGTAGCGCAGGTCCTCCAGCGGGATGCGCGCGCCCGATACCGCGCACACCACGTGGTCGCCCGGCACCAGCACGCGGAAGCCGTTGGCGAGATAGTGCAGTTTGGCGGGTCGGTCGGTGTGGCTCATCAACATCGGGACAACTCTCAGAACAGGCGCGGCTGGTCGGGCTTCTCAGGATAGGCACGCGGCGGCTTGGCCTCAAGCTTGGGCGCGCGCGCCGGCGGCGGCCCCTCCCCTACCTGCGCCGGCACCGCGCCGTCGCGGAAGTGGAGCAGCAGCGCCCCCGCGGCGCGCGCCGCGTCCGCGCTGGTCACCGTGCCGCCCCCCGCGGCCTCTACCCGTACATAGCCGCGATCCAGCAGCTTGTCCGGGTTGAGGCTCTCGACCAGCCGGCCCAGATCGGCGAGCCGCGCGCGCCCCGCCTCGAGCCGCCGCTCCAGCGCGGCGGGCCGGATCGCGCCGGCGGTACGATCGAGCTCGCCGCGCGCCCGGGTCACCCGCCGCTCCAGCCCGCGGTCGAGCCGCGCGCCCAGCTCGTCGAGCCGTTGGCGCTGCGGGCCGAGCAGCCGGTCACGCGTCGGCATCACGCGCGCGAGCGCGTCGAGCCGCTCGCGCCCGCGCTCGACGTGGCGGCGCGCACAGCGCTCGCTGCGCTGGCGCATCGCGTCGAGCGACAGCCGCAGCTCGGCGAGCACCGGTACCGCGATCTCCGCCGCCGCGGTGGGGGTCGGCGCGCGCAGGTCGGCGGCATGGTCGCACAGGGTCGTGTCGGTCTCGTGCCCGACCGCGGAGATGATCGGGATCGAGCAGGCAGCGACCGCGCGCACCACCACCTCCTCGTTGAAGGCCCACAGGTCCTCGATCGAGCCGCCGCCGCGCGCGACGATCACCAGGTCGGGGCGGCGCACCGGACCGTCCGCGGGAAGCGCGTCGAACCCGCGCACCGCCGCCGCCACCTCCTCCGCGGCACCCGCGCCCTGCACCTTCACCGGCCAGACGATGACGTGCGTCGGGCAGCGGTCCTCGAGCCGGTGGAGGATGTCGCGGATCACCGCGCCCGTCGGCGAGGTGACGACGCCTATCGTGCGCGGCAGGAACGGCAGGCCGCGCTTACGCTCGCGGTCGAACAGCCCCTCCCCCGCCAGCTTGAGGCGCAGCTTCTCCAGCAGCGCCATCAGCGCGCCCGCGCCGGCCAGCTCCATTCGCTCGATCACGATCTGATATTTCGAGCGGCCCGGATAGGTCGTCAGCCGCCCGGTCGCCACCACCTCGATGCCGTCCTCGGGGCGGAAGGCGAGCCCGGCGGCGCTGCCCTTCCACATCACGCCGTCGATCACCGCGGCATCGTCCTTGAGGCACAGATAGGCGTGCCCCGAGGTCGCGCGCTTGTAGCCGGAGATCTCGCCGCGCAGGCGGACATGGCCGAACTCGCCCTCGACCATGCGCTTGAGCCGTCCCGAGAGCTCGCTGACGCTGACCGCCATCGCATTGTCGCCGGGCGTGGCCTCGGCTACCAGCCGGCCCGCCTGAGTATCGTAGAGGGGGTCGGCCATGAACATCCTGCTGGTGGGATCGGGGGGACGCGAGCACGCACTCGCGTGGAAACTGGCGCAATCTCCCCGTCTCGATACGCTCTTCGCGGCGCCGGGCAACCCCGGCATCGCGCGGCACGCCACGATCGCGGAGCTGGACGTCGACGATCACCGCGCGGTGATCGACTTCGTCCGCCGTCACCAGATCGGGCTGGTCGTAATCGGGCCGGAGGTACCACTGGTGCGCGGCCTGGCCGACAACATCCGCGCGATCGGCGTGCCGGTGTTCGGCCCCGGGCGCGAGGCGGCGAAGCTGGAGGGGTCGAAGGGCTTCACCAAAGACCTGTGCGCGCGCGTCGGCATCCCCACCGCGCGCTATTTCAAGGTGACGACGCGCGACGGCGCGCTCGCCTGCCTCGACGATTTCGGCGAGACCTGCGTGATCAAGGCCGACGGGCTCGCCGCGGGCAAGGGCGTGGTGGTGGCGATGTCGCGCGCCGAGGCCGAGGCGGCGATCCGCGACCTCTATGCGCAGGGGCCGGTCGAGGCGGTGATCGAGGAGCGGCTCGAGGGGCCGGAGGCGAGCCTCTTCGTGCTGAGCGACGGCACCTCCACCGCCTCCTTCGGCTCGGCGCAGGACCACAAGCGCGTCGGCGAGGGCGACACCGGGCCCAACACCGGCGGCATGGGCGCCTACAGTCCCGCGCTGGTGCTCACCCCCGAGCTGGAGGAGCAGGCGCTGGGCGAGATCGTGCGCCCAACCATCGACGCGCTCGCCGCCGCGGGCACGCCCTATGTCGGCGTGCTCTACGCCGGTCTGATGCTGACCGCAGACGGCCCCAAACTGATCGAGTACAACGTTCGCTTCGGCGATCCCGAGTGTCAGGTGCTGATGGCGCGCTTCGCGGGCGACCTGG
Source organism: Sphingomonas sp. BK580 (assembly GCF_014194975.1). Taxonomy (GTDB): domain Bacteria; phylum Pseudomonadota; class Alphaproteobacteria; order Sphingomonadales; family Sphingomonadaceae; genus Sphingomonas. Next base: position 423,114 of record NZ_JACIAY010000001.1, read on the forward strand.
TCGAGGTGCTGCTCGCGGTGGCGGAGGGGCGGCTCGCCGACCTTCCCGCCCCCGCCTTCGCGCACGACGCCGCGTTGACCGTGGTGATGGCGGCCGAGGGCTATCCGGGCGCGCCGCGCACCGGGGGCGCGATCGGCGCGATCGACGCCGCGGAGGCGACCGGCGCGACCGTGTTCCAGGCCGGCACGCGGCGCGACGGCGACGCGCTGGTGGCGAGCGGCGGTCGCGTGCTCGCGGTGACCGCGACCGGCGCCGATGTCGCCGCCGCGCGCGCCGCGGCCTATCGCGCGGTCGCGGCGATCGACTTCCCCACCGGCTTCTTCCGCCGCGACATCGGAGCGAAGGCGCACGCCGATGGTTGACGCGCAGATGCTGGCCGCCGTTAGGACTCGCCGATGAACTCTTCCAGCTTTGCCCTGGAACCGATCTCGCAGGATCAGGTGCTCGTCACCGTCGCGCTCGCGCTGGCCGCGTTGCTGGCGGTGCTCACCGTCATCGGGATGATCTGGGGCGCGCGGCTCAAGGCCAAGCGCCGCGCCGCCGAGGCCGAGGAGCAGCAGCGTATCGAGGAGCTGCGCGCCGACGGCGTCGAGGTGACCAACACCGCCGACGGCGTACCGCCGATCGTTCGCGGCGACGACGCCGCGCGTGAGGACCGGCGCGACGCAGTGCCGGAGCAGGCAACGCGACCGGCTCCCCACCCTGTGCCGATCCGTGAGTTGCCGGCCGACGAGGCGCCGTCCGAGCCGCCGCTCGCGGGCGAGCCGATCGTCGCCGCCGCGCCGCTCGACGCCTCGCCCGCCAGCACAGCGGCGGACACGCCGCGCGCGGTGGCGGACGAGACCCCGGGAGCGCAGCCGATCACGCTGCTCAAGGGTCTCGGCCCGAAGATCGCCGCGCGGCTGGGCGAGCTCGGCATCACGCGCGTCGATCAGCTCGCCTGGCTCGACGACGCGGAGGCGGCGCAGCTCGATTCGCAGCTCGGCGTCTTCGCCGGACGGATGGAGCGCGATCGCTGGCGCGAGCAGGCGCGGCTGCTGGCGCAGGGCGACCGCGCCGGCTACGAGGCGCAGTTCGGGAAGCTGGGATGAGCGTCGCCTTTCGCCGCGAGAGCGACGACGAGCATCTCGAGCCGCGCTTCGAGCTGCCGATCCCGCCGGGACCCAATCTCGTGACCGCGCGCGGCCGCGCGCTGATCGAGGAGCGGGTCGCGGCGCTGGAACACGCGCTGGCCGCGGCCGACGACGAGGAAGCGCGCAAGGCAGTGGCGCGCGACCTGCGCTACTGGAAGACGCGCCGCGCCACCGCGATCGAGACCGCCGCGCGCGCCGACGGGGTGGTCGGCTTCGGCACCACCGTGTGCTTCACGCTCGACGGGCGCGAGCGGCGGGTGACGATCGTCGGCGACGACGAGGCCGATCCCGCCGCCGGTCTGCTCGCGCTGTCGGCACCGCTCGCACGCGCGCTGCTCGGCGCGAGCGAAGGTGATGCCGTCGCCTTCAACGGCCGCGAGGAAGCGCTCGAGGTGCTGAGCGTCGGCTGAGGCGAGCCGATGCTTCGGAGGGGTGGCTAGCGCATGTCCTGGCCGAACCGGCGCGACGCCGCCGATGCGATCCGCCATCGCGCATCGTCGTCGGCGCGGTGGTCCCCATGTCGTGCGGTCGCTCGCGCCGCTGCGTCTGCGACACAGCGACACCAACCTGCTAGCAGCGGAGCCGGTCAACTGTGCCGCGGGCTTCCGCTACCGCGATCAGGGCGAGGCGTGCTGGCGAGGCGCGCTACGATCCGGAGCGCGCGGCGACGCTGCCACGTCCGCCGTCTCCTCCGCGACGATCACCCACTCGCTCTTTTCCGTCGTCCTGAACTCCTACGAGGACTCACCCCGCTGGAGGTCCCGCGGCCCGCGCGTGAGAGGCTGTGTGGATCCTGAACCACGCGCAGGATGACGCCGGGGAAATCGCGGTCGTGGCGGCGAGAGGACGAGGCCCGGGGACGGGTCCGGCCATGCCCCTTCGCCGGAACGTTTCCTTATGCCTCGCTGACGAGCAGCTTGTCGATGCGGCGTCCGTCGAGATCGACGACCTCGAACTTCCAGCCCTGCTCCTCGAAGCTCTCCCCCTCCTCGGGCAGCTTGCGGAACGCCGCCAGCGCCAGGCCGGCGACCGTCGCATAGTCGCGATCCTCGGGCAGGTCGATGCCGAGCCGCTCCGCCAGCGCGTCGGCCGCCATCGTGCCCGCCACCAGCAGCGAGCCGTCGTCGCGCTCGACCACGTTGGGCGCCTCGTCCGGGTCGGCGTCGGAGACGAACTCGCCCGCGATCGCGGCGAGCAGGTCGGCGGGCGTGACGATCCCCTCGAAATGGCCGTATTCGTCGTGGATGAGCGCCATCGGCACCTCGGCGCGGCGCAACGCGTCGAGCGCGTCCATGGCATCGATCTGGTCGACCACTACCGGGGCGCGGCGCATCAGCCGCGCCACGTCGAGCGTCTCGCCGCGGAACAGCGCCATCGCCACGTCGCGCGCCTGCACCACGCCGATCACCGAGTCGATCGAGCCCTCCGCCACCGGCAGCCGGCTGTGCGCGACATCGAGCAGCTTGGCGCGGATCGCAGCATCGTCGAGCGAGACGTCGATCCACTCCACCTCGGTGCGCGGCGTCATCACCTCGCGCACCGGCCGGTCGGCGAGCCGCACCACGCCCGAGATGATCGAGCGCTCATGCTCCTCGATCACCCCCGACTTGCTCGCCTCGGCGACGATGAGGTGGAGCTCCTCGGCGGTGACCTGATCCTCGTTCTCGCGGGTGAGGCCGAGCAGGCGGAACGCCAAGGCGCTCGTGGAGTCGAGCAGCCACACCAGCGGCTTGGTCACGCGCGCGAGATAGGCCATCGGCAGCGCGATCAGCGCCGCCACGGTCTCGGGCTTGCGCAGGGCGAACTGCTTGGGGACGAGCTCGCCGATGATCAGCGAGGCGTACGTGGTGAGCCCAATCACCAGGATATAGCCGAGCCGCTCGGCCGCGGCATGGCCCAGCCCCAGCGCCTCCAGCCTCGCCGCGGTGGGCGTACCGAGACTCGCGCCCGAGTACGCGCCGGCGACGATGCCGATGAGCGTGATGCCGATCTGCACGGCGGAGAGGAACTTGCCCGGATCGGCGGCGAGCTCGATGGCGGTGGCGGCGCCGCGCCGACCGCTGCGCGCCATCGCCTCCAGCCGCGCCTTGCGCGCCGACACGATCGCCAGCTCGCTCATCGCGAACACGCCGTTGAGCGCGACCAGCGCCAGGATGATGACGACGTCGATCCAGGGGAACGGCGGTAGCATGTTCGTGCTGTCTCTCTTGGCGGCAAAGCGTGCGCGCGACAATCCGCAAAGTGGCGGTTGGCTCCGTCATCGCGCGTTCAGCGCGGCAGGAACAATGGTCACGCGCGTCGGGTTGTCCGGCATTGATCTGGGGAAAGGGAAGACAATGAAGCTCTCGTCCAAGCTGGTCGCGGCCGCGTCGGCGCTGTCGCTGGTGTCGGTCACGGCCTGCACCACCGATCCGGAGACGGGCGAGCGGCGCGTGTCGAAGACCGCGATCGGCGGCCTGGGCGGCGCGCTCGGCGGCTATCTGCTCGGCGACTTGGTGGGCGGGCGGCGCGACCGGACCGAGAAGATCCTGGGCGCGGGCATCGGTGGCATCGCCGGGGCGGGCGTGGGCGCGTACATGGACAAGCAGGAGCGAGAGATGCGCGAGCGCACCCGCGGCACCGACGTGCAGGTGACGCGCCAGGGCGACGACCTGCTGCTCAACATCCCGTCCGGGATCAACTTCGCGTACAATTCCGCGAACGTGCAGCCGCAGTTCCGCGGCACGCTCGACAAGGTGGCGAGCGTGCTGGCGGATTACCCGCAGACCTATATCGACGTGTACGGCCACACCGATTCGACGGGCAGCGACTCGTACAATCAGGACCTGTCCGAGCGGCGGGCGACCTCGGTGGCGGACTATCTTTCGAGCCACGGCGTCCAGGCGGCGCGGATTGCGACGCGCGGTTTCGGCGAGACCCAGCCGATCGAGACCAACGACACCGAGCAGGGCCGCGCCGCCAATCGTCGCGTCGAGATCAAGGTGGTGCCGATCTCGCAGAACGACGTGCCGCCGCGGTGAGGCTTCACGCGTGGGCGCGGCGACGGGCCGCGCCGGCGCGGGTCGGTTCGAGCGAGCGGTTGTGGATGAACGAGAACGGCGAGGTCAGCTGCGCCCTCACCATCCCGGTCCTCGTCGAGATCAGCGGGACGCCGTAGGACACGACGCCGGGATCGCGCCGCCCTGACCACGCCCCGCTCCCGGGCCGGACGCGAGACGTCCGTCGGCTGGCTCGTGGTTGGGGTGAAACCCGACTTCGACGTGACCGCATACGCTCGCCGGCGCGGGTCAGCTCTCGGCCGCCCCCCCCCTGGGCTCCCGCATGCGCAGGAGCACGGCGGGCGCCCGATCAGCGCGGCGGCAGCAGCTTCGCCCAGCGCGCGTCGAGCCGTGCCTGTGCACTGGCGCGCGGCACGCGCGTGACCAGCGAGAGCCCGCGCAGGCTGATGCTGTGCCCGCTGAACAGGTGGCCGCTAATGGAGTAGCCGATGTCATAGAGCGCCACGTCGTCGTGCGCCGCGCCGTCGACGAGATAGCGCGTGACGATCGCGACCGGCATCCGCTCGTCGCCGCGGCTGTCGTCGGGCAGGTGCGCCGCGGCGCGCGCCTTCTTCAGCGCGCCCTCGAACCAGTCGCCCTCGATCCGCGGCTCGCCCGTGGTCTCGACCGGGTCGAGGCCGAGCGCGGCGGGGAACAGCAACGTCTGGCTCTGCACCGACTGCGTGTCCGCGGCCGGTCGCAACGTGAGGCGGTCCTTCGACGCTGCCGACGCCACCAGCGTCAGCGTGGTCGCGCGCGAGGAGGCGCGGGTCGACTCCTCCGCCTTGGCGACCTTGTCGTCGCGCCGATCGCTCCAGTTGCTCCACAGCGTCAACGCCGAGATCACCACCGCGACCAGTGCGAGCACCTCGCCCAAGGTGATCCAGCGGCGCCGGATTGCCGCCGCCTCGACCGCGCGCTGCTCGGCGCGGGTTCCCGCTTCGCTGTTCTGGTTCGACGGACGCTCGCTCATGCTCGCCTTCGATCACCGCGCAACGTCCCGGTCAAGCCGGCGCGAGGCGCCGCCGCCGTCGCCGCTCGAGGGTCACGGGACTTCGCCGCGGCGCGCGACCACACCGATCGGCCTTGCAGCTGGTTCAAGCGGGGACACTGTGCAACCTGCCTGACATCTGGTAAGGCCAATGCCGACCGGCACAGCCGGCGGTGATGGGAGGAAGAGGATGGCGACCCGGTCTCGTCGTGGCGCGATCGCGCTGCTGGTCACGTCGGCGCTCGCACAGCCGCTTCTGGCGCAGGCGCCGGCGCCGCTCGCCTGGATGGCGCCCGCGACCGTCGCACGCCAGCGCGCCGCGCCATCTGACGAGGCGCGGGAAGCCGTGGCCCGGGAGCGCGCGCGCGCGTTGGTCGCCGCCATGACGCTGGCCCAGAAAATGCAGCAGCTCACCGGCGCTCTGCCCTCGGTACTGCCCGAGCTGCCGAACTGCTACGGTGCGCGCCACGTCAACGGCATCGCCGCACTCGCCATCCCGACCTTCCGCATCACCAACGGGCCGGTCGGCGTCGGCCAGAACGACTGTGTCGCGGTCCCCGTGCGCGACGCCGCGCCCGGCGACCGGCGCGCGATGTACCGCGCGTACAGCGATCCCAGCTCGGCCAAGGCGACAGCGTTGCCGTCCGCGATGGCGGTCGCCGCCTCGTTCGACCCTGACGTCGCGGCCGATTTCGGCGCGGTGATCGCGCGCGAGATGAACAACCTCGCGCTGCACGTCTTCGAGGCGCCGGGAATGAACCTGGCGCGACTGCCGATCCTCGGCCGCAATTTCGAGTATTTCGGCGAGGATCCCTACCTCGCCGGCACGATGGCGGTGGCCGAGATCCGCGCCGTCCAGGCCGGCAACATCATCGCGATGGCCAAGCATTTCGTCGCCAACGAGCAGGAGACGAATCGCATGACCATCCAGGAGACGGTGGATGAGCAGGTGCTGCGCGAGCTCTATCTGCTGCCGTTCGAGATGAGCGTGAAGGACGCCAAGGTCGCGGCCGTCATGTGCTCGTACAATTTCCTCAACGGTCTGCAGGCATGCGCCAACAAGCCGATGCTGACGGGCGTGCTGCGCGACGACTGGGGCTTCACCGGATACGTCCAGACCGACTTCTTCGCGCAGAAGAGCACCGCTGCCGCGCTGGACGCCGGGCTCGATCACGAGATGCCGACGCCGATCTACTGGGCGCCCGACAAGCTGACCGCGGCCTTGGCAGAGAACGCGATCGCGCCCGCGCAGATCGATCGCGCCCTGGAACGCCGCTACACGCAGATGTTCAAGGCCGGTATCTTCGATCGCGCGCTGCGCCAGACGCCGATCGACTATGCCGCCGGTGGGCGCGCCGCGCGGTCGATCGGCGCCCGCGCCGCGGTACTGCTGCAGAACAACGGCGCTCTGCCGCTGGCGCGCGGCGCGCGCACGATCGCGCTGGTCGGCAAGGCCAGCCAACCCTATGCCCAGCAGGCGATCGCGGGCGGCGCGATCCTGGGCAAGCCGATGGGCGCGGGCGGTGGCAGCTCCGACGTGGTGCCCGATCGGACGGTCAATCCGCTCGATGGCCTGCGCGCCGGCCTGCGCGCGACGGGACGGGCCGGCGCGAGCGTCAGCCTCATCTTAGTCGACGACGCCAACCGAGCCGCGACGATCGACGGTGCCGCCGTGTCGTTCGACGCGGCGCTCGCGCGAGTCGCCGCGGCGGACGCGGTGGTGGTGATGGCGGGTACCAACGCGGAGGAAGGCGCCGACCGCGCCAGCTTCACGCGCAAGGACGGACATGAGCTGGCCCAGCCCGCCGCGGCCGGCCTGTCGCTCGACTGGTACGTGGCCCGGCCGAGCGCGATCGCCACCGCCGATGGCGAGGTGGCCAACCCCGCCCGGTCGAGCGGCACGGTCGCGATGCTGGCCGCGATCCTCGCGGCGCGCTCCACCACGGCGGTGGCGATGCCGGGCAAGACGGTGCTGGTGCTCAAGGACAATGCCGGCGTCGCGCTGGACCCCGCGCTGCTCGGTGCGCGCGGCCCATCGATCCTCGAGGTCTGGTTCCCCGGACAAGAGGACGGCCATATCGTCGCGGACCTGTTGCTGGGCCGCGCCGAGCCGACCGGGCGCCTGCCCGTGACCTTCCCGATCGCCGGGCGCGGCTTCCTCGACGCGATCACGCCGGCGCAATTCCCCGGCCTCCCCGCCGGCGACGGCAACACGCAGACGGTGACCTACAGCGAGGGGTTGGCGATCGGGTACCGCTGGTACGATTCGCGCTGCGGTTCGGCACGGTGCGTCGCTTTCCCGTTCGGCCACGGCCTGTCGTACACGCGCTTCGTGAACAGCGCGCCGCGGCTGGAGCCGGCCGGCGGAGACAAGGTGCTACGCGCGAGCATGACGGTGCGGAACGTCGGCGCGCGCGCGGGTACCGAGGTGGTGCAGGCGTATATCACCCTTCCCCCGGACGCCGACACGCTGGGCGCGGTTCAGCCACCGCGCCGACTGGTCGGCTTCGAGCGGATCACGCTCGCCCCCGGCGAGGCGCGGCGCGTGACGATCGCGATCGACCCAGCGGCGAACCACCACCCGCTCAGCGTGTGGAGCAAGGCACGGCATGCCTGGGTGACGCCACCTGGTCGCTACGTGCTGCGGCTCGGCACGTCGTCGGCGCTCGGCGACCTGGTCGAGGCGGGCAGCGTCGTCCGCTGAACCGCCCCGTAAACGAGAAGGAGGACGGCGCCACGAGGCACCGTCCTCCCTTGCTCCGGCAGCCGGCGGGCAACCCCGCCGGCGCCGATCAGATCGCCTGGCTGAAGCGCACCGCGGTGCGACGGCGGCGCATCGCGTAGCCGACCACGCCGAAGCCCATGATCATCATCGCCCAGGTGGCCGGCTCGGGCACCGCCGAGCTGATCGGGGTGAAGGTCGCCTGGCCGCCGTACGCGCCGTTGCCGCGCGAGTAACCCGTCACGACCAGCTCGTTCAGCTTACCGGCGGTGATCGGAACGCTGTTGACGAAGGCGACCTCGTTCTGACCGCCCCCGGTCTTGGTGATCGTCGCGGCGATGCCGTTGATCGTCACCGAGTAGAAGTCCAGATCGTTGACCGAGAACAGGTCGGTCACGCTGGTCGTCACCGTGCCGCTGCCCAGACCGTTGGTCGGCAGCGTGAAGGTGAAGGTGTCCGAGAAGTTGCCCAGCGCGAGGCCGGTCACCTGGAACGCACCCGAGAAGGTGCCGCCGGCGCCCGGGGTCGCCTTGAAGTTGTCCGAGCCGACCGGATAGGTCGTCGCTTCGGCCGAGACAGCGCCCAGCGCCGCGGCGGCCGCCATGGTGATGGCAACGAGGCTTTTCATAGGAACTCCCTTTGATTCGAGTTGGCCTGATTTCATCTGCCTGATCGCGCTATGACACAGGCCCGGCGAAAGGATGAACAAAAAATTAACGATAGCTGCTCCCATTCGGGGCATCTGTGTCGCGACAAAAATTTGTTGCGTTGCGGAACTTTGGCGCGGCGGTTGCCAGCGTCCATCCGAGAAATCGCACGACTCACCTTTCGGCGCCTCGCACCGACTAGGAGCTGTTAACTAAATCTGCTCTAGCGAGAACGCCGTAACGAACTCGCTCAACGTGCTGATGAAACGCGAACGATAAAACAGGGGTCTAAGTAAGTTCCGACGCGCACCATCCGCGCGCCTGTCCTGGCGCCGGCTGAGAGGATTAGCCTGTCAGTAACGTACGTACGATATCTGGCGTAACTGCCGGGTTTCGAGCGAGGTCGTGTGCCTGCGGGGAGCATCGCGTCCGCAGTGATGAACCCGCGTGTCCGAAATCCAGTTGCTCGAATGGTTCCTCGATCCAAAGGTGATGTATGCCGCCACGTTCCATTGACCTGGGCCGAGACATCGACGGCTCATCCTCGAAGCTGCTTGAGAGCGCGCTGGCTCCATTGCGGCAGACCTTTCATTTCTCGACCATGATCGCTGGCAACGACGGCCAGAAACACGCGCTGGTGATCAAGGTCGCAGCGGGTGAGGCCGATCGCGCCGCGGCACGATCGCTGCTCAATAAGCGGTACGGCTGGCGCGGCTACGGCGAGACGCACAGCATTCCCACCAGCGCGACCCACTCCACCTTCACCGCCTACATCGACGGCGCGCTGGTCGGCACGCTCACGCTCGGGGTGGACTCGTCGGCCGGGATGGAGATCGATCACACCTTCCGCAACGAGCTCAACACCTATCGTCGCGTGCCCGGCGCGCAGCTGTGCGAGCTCACCAAGTTCGCCTTCGAGACATCGGTGCAGTCGAAGGCGATCCTCGCCGCCTTCTTCCACTTCATCTTCATCTACGGCGAGTGCCGCTACGACTGCACCGACCTGTTCATCGAGGTGAACCCGCGCCACCGCCGCTTCTACGAGGCGATGCTCGGCTTCGATCGTGTCGGCGGGCTGAAGGAGAACGAAGGGGTCGGCGCGCCGTCGCAGCTGATGCATCTCGAGGTGGCGCAGATCCGCGCGCAGGTCGACGAATACACGCGTGCGGCGGGCGGCGTCAGCGAGCGCTCGCTCTATCCTTTCTTCCTCTCGGGTGAGATCGAGAGCGACGTGCGGCTGAAGATGGAGCGCGGCGGCCTCTCCGCCGCACAGGCTCATCGCGCCGCCGCCGTCACCAGCCAGCGGCAGCCGAACGCGATCGACGCCGTGGGGATCGGTCACGCCTGAGAGGTGGCCGGTGGCGCGCGAGTCGCCGGCCGATCCGCGACCCGCTCACCGCGGCGGTCGCAGTACGCCCGAACACCGCTGGTCGCGCCTCGATCCGGACACGGTCGTCCCCTAGAAGCCTGGTCGATCGCACGACGAGGAAGGACGAGAGGTTGGCGCTTCACACCTGGTGGCTGTTCGTCGGCGCGGTGTTCCTGCTTTCCGGCACGCCAGGGCCGAACATGCTGCACGTCATGTCGCGCTCGGTGCAGCTGGGCATGCGGCGCAGCGTCGCCGCGATGGCGGGCTGCCTCACCGCGGTGGTCTCGGTACTCGCCGCCTCGGCCGCGGGGCTCTCCACGCTGCTGCTCGCGGTGCCCGGTGCCTTCACGATGCTGCGCTACGCCGGCGCTGCCTACCTGATCTACCTGGGGATCAAGGCCTGGCGCGCCGAGGCGGCGCCGCTCGACGTCGGCGCGACCGAGCTCGCGCCGCGGCAGTCGCGCGCGGCGCTGTTCCGCGGCGGTCTCGCGATCGGCCTCAGCAATCCCAAGCTCATCCTGTTCGCCGCGGCGTTCCTGCCGCAGTTCATCGATCCGGCACGCCCCAAGCCGCCGCAGTTCCTCGTGCTGGTGCTGAGCTTCGCCGCCGTCGAGGCGGGCTGGTACGCGGCCTATGCGATCGGCGGACGGTCACTGGCGCGCTACCTGATCCGCCCGACGATCCGCCGCGGCTTCGACCGGCTCACTGGCACGATTTTCATCGGCTTCGGGCTCGCACTGCTGCGCGTGAAGCCGGCTTGATCGACACCGCGACGTCGTCCTACGCTGGCGCGGGGGAGCGACGCGCATGACAAGCACGATCGGGGTCGGACTGATCGGCTACGGCCTCGGCGGCCGCGCCTTTCACGCGCCCTACATAACGGCGACGCCGGGGCTTGCGCTGCGCGGCATCGTCTCGCGTGACCCCGCCAAGGTGCACGCCGACTGGCCGGCCGCGCTGGTCGCCCCCGACGTGGCGACGCTGCTGGAGGACGACTCGCTCGCGCTGATGGTCGTCTCCAGTCCGGACCATCTCCACGCCGAGCATGCTCACGCCGCGCTCGCCGCGGGCAAGCACGTGCTGGTCGACAAGCCCTTCGCCACTTCGCTGACCGACGCGCGCGCGCTGATCGCGGCGGCCGAGCGCGCAGGGCGGCTGCTCACCGTCTTCCACAACCGGCGCTGGGACGCGGACTTCCTCACGCTGCGCGGGTTGATCGACGAGGGGATCCTGGGCGAGGTGGTGAGCTGCGAGAGCCGCTTCGACCGCTGGCGCCCGGTGCCCGCGGCGACCTGGAAGGAAGCGCGCGCGGGCGGCTCGTGGCTCGACCTCGGGCCGCATCTGGTCGACCAGGCGCTGCGGCTGTTCGGCCGTCCGATCGCCATCACCGCCGATATCGCCACCCTGCGCCGCGACGCGCCCGCGCCCGACTATTTCCACGCGACGCTGCGCTACCCCGAACGGCGGGTGACGCTGCAGTCCAACAAGCTCGCCGCCGACCACGGCCTGCGCTTCGCGGTCCACGGCACGCGCGGCAGCTGGATCAAGCACGGCCTTGATCCGCAGGAGGCAGCGACGATCGCCGGGCGGCGGCCGGGCGGCGACGACTGGGGCCATGACCCGCGCGAGGGGCTGCTCACGCTCGGCGATGCGAGCCGCGCGGCGACTCGCGTGCCGAACCGGCGCGGCGACTATCGCCTGTTCTGGTCGGCGCTGACGGCGGCGATCCGCGGCGACGGACCCAACCCCGTCCCCGCGGACGAGGCGTTGGCCGTCATGGCGGTGCTCGACGCGGGGCTGCGCAGCGCGACCGAGCGGCGCGAGATCCCGCTCTGATACGGCGGCGCGCTGTTCTCCGCCGCGCGCTTCGCTAGGCTGGAGTAGAAGGGGAGAGAGATGCGCGCGATCCTACTGACGGCGACACTGGCGATCGCGACCGCGGCGAGTGCGGTCGCGGGCTCCGCGGCCGATGCTCGTTCGGCGGCAGCGTCCTTCCGGCTGGAAGGTCCGTTCGAGCTCCACTCGCGCGTCTACCCCGGCACGGTGCGGCGATACTGGGTCTACGTCCCGCCTCATTATGACAGGACGAGCCCCCCCAACCTGCTGCTGTTCCAGGACGGCCAGCGCGCGACCAACCCGGCCGGCTCGCTGAAGGTACCGACGGTGCTCGACGCCCTGATCCGCGACGGCACGCTGCCGCCGACGCTCGCCGTCTTCGTCACGCCGGGACATCGCGCTGCCACCTACCCGTCCGACCTCGGCATGCAGAACCCCGACCATCGCGTCGAGGAATACGACGCCCTGTCAGACGATTATTCGCGCATGACGCTGGGCGAGCTGTTGCCGGCGGTGGCGCATCGCTGGCGCTTCACCGATGATCCGCGCCGCCGTGCGATCGGCGGCACATCGAGCGGCGCGATCGCCTCCTGGACGGTAGCGTGGCGTCACCCGGAGGCGTTCGGCAACGTCCTCAGCTTCATCGGCAGCTACACCTCGATCGGGCTCCGCCTCGGGCCCGATGGCGCGCCCGTCGCGCTCGGCGGCGACCTCTATCCCGGGCTGATCCGCAAGTCGCCGATCCGTCCCATCCGCGTCTTCTTCCAGGACGGCAGCGCCGACCTCGACAACGAGCACGGCAACTGGTTCCTGGCCAACCAACAGATGGTCAAGGCGCTCGCCTGGGCCAACGCGCATGCCGACGAGCAGCACCAGCCCGGGCCGCGCTATGACGTGCGGTACCAGTGGACCGCCGGCGGCCATTCGGACGCGGACGGCGGCGCCCTGCTGCCCGAGGCGCTCCGCTGGATCTGGCGGGACCAGCCCGCGCCGCGATGAGCACGGCGGCGGGCGGTGAACGATCCGCCGCGTCGATCATTGTGCGGCGGTTCATCCTTCAGCGATCCGGAGCGAACCGACCATGAAGACCAGCGGCAACACGATCCTGATGACGGGCGGCGGCAGCGGCATCGGCGAGGCGCTCGCACACCGTTTCCACGACCGCGGCGACACCGTCATCATCGCCGGCCGCCGTCGCGACGCGCTCGAGAAGGCCGCCGCCGGACGCGAGCGGATCCACATCGTCACGCTCGACGTCGAGGACCCGGCCGCGGTGGACGCGTTCGCGCGTCAGGTCGTCGCCGACTTTCCCGCGCTCAACGTCCTGTTCAACAACGCCGGAATCATGAAGTTCGAGGATCTGACCGGGCGGCGCGACCTAGCCGACGCGGAGGCGACCGTCGCGATCAACCTGCTCGGCCCGATCCGGCTCACCAACGCACTGATCGATCACCTCAGCGCTCAGCCCGACGCGGCGATCGTCACCGTCACCTCGGGGCTCGCCTTCGTCCCGCTGATAGCGGCGCCGACCTATTCGGCGACCAAGGCGGCGATCCACTCCTATACGGTCTCGCTGCGCACGCAGCTGGCGGGCAAGGTCGAGGTGATCGAGCTGGCGCCGCCGGGCGTGCAGACCGACCTGACCCCGGGCCAGGCCAGCCGGCCAGGCTATATGCCGCTCGAGGCCTTCGCCGATGCGGTCGCCGCGCAGTTCGCGCAGCAGCCGACACCGCGCGAGATACTCGTCGATGAGGTGCAGTTCCTCCGCCAGGCCGAGCGCGAGGGGCGCTTCGACGAGACGCTGAAGACGCTCACCGAGCGCGCCGCCCAGCAGCGCGCGGTGGGCGGGTCCTGAGCACGCGCGGCAGCATGGATCGGTGTGCTCACCAGCCCATGCTGCCGGGCACACCCTTGAACGGGCCCACCACGTCGGGTGTGATCCAGCCGCCGTGAAAGCAGCCCGGCTGCGGCGTCGCGGGCTCGCCGTCGATGGTGCATCGGTCCAGCGGCGCGGCGTAGAAGGCGAGATGATCGCGCAGCGACGCGAAGCCGGGCGTCGGATCGGGGTAGCTCCACGCGACGTCGCGCAGCAGCGTGTCGCCGACCGCGAGATGCCAGTAGACGGCCTCGCCCTTCCACTCGCAGAAGGAGCGTCGCGTCGACGGCCGCAGCAGCTCGCGCGCGACGTCGTCGGGCGGCACGTACCAGCTCGGCGGGTGGCTGGTCTCCAGCGTGCGGACCGCGGCGCACGTGTCGGCCACGGTCTCGCCGCTGTGGACGATCCGGACACGCCGGTCGCTCCGCTCCGCCACCGCCGGGCGTGGATAGTCCCACACGCTCTCCTGCTCCGGCCCTACCGGTTCGCGCACCGGCCTCATGCGGCCCAGCGCCCAGCCCAGCGCTGCAGCCGCGGGCGAACCCGCAGGAAGCCGAGGTACAGCCGCTCCAGCAAGGCCAGCACCGCCGGGTGCCGCGCCGCCAGCCCGAGCGGGCGCAGCAGCGGAATGGCGCGCCACATCGCCGCGAACGCCGCCGCGCCCGAGACGATCGGCCCGCCCTCCTCGCGCGCGTGAAAGCGCGCGAGCATCGCCGCGCGGTCGAGCGGACAGGTCGCCGCCGTGGCGTCGACGAAGTCGATCCGCCCGCGCCGGTCGAGCCGGCGCATCAGCGCGATCTCGCGTTGACACAGCGGGCACGCGCCGTCGTGCCAGACGGTGACCCGGCTCATCGGCCCCGCGCGGGATTGTCGCGGCGGATCCGCTCGGCCAGCAGCGTGGCGAAGCCGAGCCAGCCGGCATAGGGCAACGCCGTCATCGCGGCGGTACGGTCGACCCGCGCCGCGGTGGCGACGAGCGCCGTACCCGAGGCGAGCATCGCGCCCGACGCCGCGGCGCTGGCGCCGAGCCGCTGACGGCGGAAGAACAGCTCGCTCCAGCCGCCGATCATCGCGCTGTTGGCGAGCCACAGCGCGACCGCGGCGTTGCGCCGCCCGCTCGCGGGCCGGCGCAGCAGCCGATAGCCCCCGATCGCGAGCCCCACCTCGAGCGCCGGCCAGACCGCGCCGAACACCGCGTCCGGCGGCGTGACGTCGGGCTTGTCGAGCCGCTGATACCAACGCCGGATCGCCGGGTGCGTGCGGTCGGGCGCGTTGCGCCGCCCCAGCACCGCGCTCGCCCCGAGCACCAGCCCGACGAGCCCCAGCGCCGCCACGGGCGACCAGCCACCCGGGTCGGCCGCCGCGGCGTCGGCCGCCTCCGACGCGCGCGGCGCCTCCGTGACGCCCGGCGGCGGGTAACGCGAGAGATCGGGTTCGGCCTCGTCGCCGCCGCCGAACAATCGGCCCGTCACCGCGCTGACCGCCGGCTGGCTGGCGAGCGCCATCGCGGCGTGCAGCAGGCGGATGCCGAGGCGGCTGTGCGGGTTGGCGAGTCGCGGCGCCAATTTGGGCACGCCCTGCGCCTTCTCGACCATCGGCCGCATCGCCCGCTCGTAAGCGGCGAGGGCGGCGGGAACGTCGCGCGCGCGGGTCAGCTCGCCCGCCAGCACGCGCGCGCCGGTGACCGCGAGCGTCGTGCCGACGCCGCCCAGCGGGGTCACGCACCAGGCCGAGTCGCCGCACAACGCAACCCGGCCCGACGACCAGCGCTCCATCCGCACCTGGCGCAGCACGTCGAGGTAGAAATCAGCCGTGTCCCGCATCCCCGCGAGCACGCGCGGCGCCTGCCAACCGGCATCGGCGAAGGTCTCGGCCAACCACGCCTTCTGCCGATCGCCGTCCCACTCCTGCTCGCCCTCCGGCGGCTTCTGTACCGTCAGCATCGCGCGCGTCGTGCCGTGGCGGTCAGGGCGGAGCGACACGCTGCGGCCCCCCGGCGCGTGATACCAGCGCCACAGCCGATCGTCGTCCGCGGCGCGCGGGATCGTGAAATAGGCGATCGTCATGTCCATCCAGCGCGGCCGGTTCTCGCCCGGAAAGACCAGCTCGCGCGTCGCCGAGCCGACGCCCTCGGCGACGATCACCGCGTCGTAGCGCTCGCGCGTACCGCCGGCGAAGCTGACCTCCGCCGCTTCCTCATCCTGGTCGATCGCGACGACATGGTCGTCGAAGCGATAGCGCGCCCGCTCGCGCGCGCCGTCGTACAGCAGACTCGCGAGATCGCCGCGCAGGATCTCCATCTCCGCGGTCGGCCCGTCCCGCCCCAGATCGTCGGTGAGGAATTGTGCCGCGATGCGGCCGTCCGCCTCGACCCAGGCGGTCCCCTCCTCGCCGGTACCCTGCGCGAGGGCGGCCTCTTCGAGCCCCATCTGCCGCATGACCGCCCGCCCGACACCGCGGACGTCGACGTTCTGGCCGCCGTCGCGGAACGCCGGCGCGCGCTCGACCACGGTGACATCGAACCCGGCGCGCTCGAGCCACCAGGCGACCGTGTTGCCGGCGACGCTCGCGCCGGTGATCAGGACCTTGCTCGACACGCGCTGTTCTCCTTCGCGCCGCCAACGCGGCAGCGCGCGAAAGGGGCCGCGGCCCCCACGCCCTCGCCCTCGCGCCGCGCGCAGGCAGCGGAGGCGGCCTCTCGTGCGTTCCACCCGACGGAGAGGAGAGATCGTATGTCATCGATCGACAAGCAGAAGCGGCTGCACTTCGACGTGGTCAACGTCGGCCTGCGCGCGCAGGCCACCGCGGTGGGGCTGGTGCAGCTCTGCGTCGAGCTGCGCGCCGCCGGCGTGCTGCCCGAGGCCGCGCTCACCCGCATCAAGGACGCGATCGCCGACGAGGTCTCTGTCGCCGGGCCGCGTCGCCGCGACCAGCAGGACTACCGCCGCGAGGTGCGCGAGCGGCTCGACCAGCTCTTCGCCGGCGAGACGAGGGTCGGATCGGCCGAGGCGCTCTCGTTCGGCGAGCGACCCGACGTGTGACCTTCCCGCCGCGGCTCAGCGCCGGCCCCGTCCGCCGCCGGACCGCACGCTTCTTCCGCGAAGCGCAGCGTGACCCGGAGCCCGGGATGCGTGTTCTCGATCTCGACCGATGCGCCGAGCCGCTGCGCCGCCGAGCGCACGATCGCCAGCCCCAGCCCGCTGCCGTCTACCCCGGCGCTGGTCGCCAACCGCGCGAAACGCTCCCCCGCCCGCGCGATGTCCGCGTCCGACAGCCCGGGACCGTCGTCCGCGACCGACAGGATCACGCCGGCGGCCGCGCGCTCGATCGCGATCATCACGTTGCCGCCGCGGCGGTGATAGCGGATCGCGTTGTCGACCAGGTTCGACAGGATCTCGAACAGCAGGGTGCGGTGGCTCGCGATCGTCACCCCCTCCGCCGGCGCGCGGAGATCCACCTCGACCCCCGCCTCGATCGCCTGCGCGATGCGGCGGTTGAGCACCACGATCGCGAGCGCGCGCAGCTCGACGGGCTCGAGCGGCGGCGAGGTACCCGCCTCCTCCGCGCGCGCCAGCGCCAGCAGCTGCGCGACGAGATGCTCGAGCCGGTCGGCCGCGTCCGCGATCTCGGGCAGCGCCGCGGGATCGCCGCGCCGCGCGAGCGCGACCTGGATCTTGAGCACCGACAAGGGCGTGCGCATCTGGTGCGAGGCGTCGGCAGTGAACCGCCGCATCCCCGCGGTGGCCGCGTCGAGGCGCGCGAGCAGGTTGTCGAACGCGTCGGCGAGCGGCAGCAGCTCGGCCGGGAGCGGCCCGGGGTTGAGCGGCGAGAGGTCGGGCGTGGCGCGGGTGTCGCGCGCCGCCACCACGCCGCGCAGCCGCGCCAGCGGGCGCAGGCTCCAGGCGAGCGCGGGGCGGAGCAGCAGCAGCGCGACCCCCACCAGCACCGCTTCGCCGCCGAGCAGTGCGCCGAGCAGGCGGCGGCGAAGCGCGGTGCGGCCGTCCAATGTCTCGGCCACCTGCACGATCACCGGCACGTCGACGCGCGGCAGCTCGCGCCGCACCTCGGCGATCCGCACGGCCTGGCCGCGGAACTGCGCGTACCGGAAGCGCGGCGTCTCGGCGGCCAGCTCGTCGACGCCCGGCGCGGGCAGGTCGTCGTAGCCGGTCAGCACACGGGTGCCGACCGCGATCCGATAATAGACGTTGTCGCGCTCATTGTTCTCCAGCATGCCGAACGCGGCGGGGGGAAGGTCGAGCGTCACCTCGCCGCGTTCCACCTGCACCGTCTCGGCGATGGCGCCGAGCGCGCCGCCCAGCACGCGATCGTTGGTCCGCCGTACCACGTCGCTGATCAGCGCCGCACCGGCGAGCCCGAGCAGCACCGCGATGGCGAGCAGCGGCGCCAACAAGGCGGCGAGCAGCCGCGTGCGCAGCGCGACCGCGCGCGGCCGGTCAGCCCGCATCCAGGATATACCCCACGCCCCGGACCGTGCGGATCGCGGGGCCCTCCGGCGTCAGCTTGCCGCGCAGCCGCGTGATGTTGACCTCGAGCGCGTTGGGCCCGACCGGCTCGTCGAAACCGAACACCTCCGCCAGCAGCGTCTCGCGCGGCACGATCTGGCCGGCCCGGGTCGCCAGGGCGTCGAGCACCGCCCACTCGCGCCGGCGCAGGTCGAGCGCGCGGCCGGCGACCTGCGCCTCGCCGCTCGAGCGATTGAGTACCAGCGCACCGACGGTCAGCTCCGGCGTGGGATCGCCGCCGCGACGCCGCCCCAGCGCGCGGATCCGCGCCTCCAGCTCGACCGGGGCGAACGGCTTGCGCAGATAGTCGTCCGCGCCGAGGTCGAGCCCGCGCACGCGGTCGTCGAGCGCGTCGCGCGCGGTCAGCATCAGCACCGGCACACGCTCGCCGCGCCGTCGCAGCGCCTGCAGCACCGCGAAACCGTCCTGACCCGGTAAACCGACGTCGAGCACCACCAGCGCATACGGCTCGCCCGCGGTGACCGCCAGCGCGTCCTCGCCGGTGGCGACGTGGTCTACCGCGTGGCCGGCGCCGCGCAGCAGCGCCACCAGGCTCCGCGCGAGCGCAGCATCGTCCTCCACGATCAGGATGCGCACGATCCCGCCGCGCGCTGAAAGGTTGCTGACAGGTAGAGACCGTAACCCATGATCGGTGAGCTTACCCGAACGCAGAGGCGGGAAGCGAGAGGAGCTTCGAGATGCGCGTAGCGCTGTTCATCCTGTATCTGTCAGCGCTCGCCGTGCCCGCGGCGGCGCAGCGGCCGGCCGGCTATCCGCGCTCCTACGACGCGCTGATCGCCGAGGCGCGCGCCGAGCGCGGCGTGCGCGTCTATGGCAACGCGGACGCCGCGTCGATGCGGTCGGTGATCGCCGCCTTCCGGCAGCGTTACCCGGGCGTCACCGTCGCCTACGACGACCTCGAATCGCGCGAGATCTATCGCCGCGTCGTGGACGAGCGCCGCGCCGGCGCGGCGCGCGCGGACCTGATCTGGTCCTCGGCCATGGACCTGCAGGTGAAGCTCATCAACGACGGCTACGGCCAGGCCTATCAGAGCCCCGAGAAGCCCGCGCTGCCCGCCGCCACGGTGTGGAAAAACATCGGCTACGGCATCACCGCCGAGCCGGTCGCGCTCGTCTACAATCGCCGCCAGGTCGCGCGCGCGGACGTGCCGCGGACGCACGAGGCGCTCGAGCGCTTTCTACGCGCCGACCCTGCCGGCCGCCGCGTCGCGACCTATGATCCGGCGCGCTCCAACGTCGGCTACCTCTATCTCGCCGAGGACTGGGCGACCACCAACGACACGCGCTCGCTGCTCGCGGCGATCGCGGCGACCCGCCCGCTGCTGGCGGCGACCGCCAGCCCGACGCTCGACGCGGTCGCGGAAGGGCGCGCGGCGATCGGCTACAACGTGGTGACCGCCTATGCACTCGCCCGCGCCGGGCGCGACGCCCGGCTCGGCGTCGCCTTCTTTCGCGACTATTCGATCATCGCCTCGCGCGTCGCCTTCGTCAGCCGCGACGCACCGCATCCCGCCGCGGCACGGCTGTTCCTCGATTTCCTGCTGTCGCGCGCGGGGCAGACGCTGCTGGCGCGCGCCTGGCTGCTGCCGGTCCGCAGCGACGTCCGCGCGCCGCGGCTCAACCCGGCGCACCTCCGCCCCATCCGCGTCGGCCCGCAGCTGCTGGTCAACCTCGACACCATCAAGCGCCGGCGGTTCCTCGCCGAGTGGCGCACCACCCTCGCTCAGGAAACCTCCCGCCCGTGACGACCTTCGCCACCGCCAGCGCGCTCGTCGCGCTGCTCGCCGCCGCGCCCGCGACCGCACAGACCGCCAGCCAGGCCGAGCTGGAGGCGCTGGTACGCGCCCAGGCCGCCGAGATCGCCGGGCTCAAGGCGCGGCTCGACCGGCTCGAGGCCGCCCCGCCAGCGACGGCCGCCCAGGTCGCGCCCCCGCCCGTCGCGCCGGTCACCCCGGCGCCCGCACCGACGCAGCTCGCGCAGCGCGATCGGCCGGCCGTCACCTCTCCCTATGCGCCGCAGCTGGTGCCGCCGGCCCCGGCCGAGCGCGACGTGGCACGCGCGCGCGAGGCGAACGAGGCGGGCGTGACGACGGAATGGGGGGCTGGCCTGCCCGTCTTCCACTCCGCCGACGGCGTCTACACGTTCAAGCCGCGCGGCCGCATCCTCGCCGACGTCAGCTCCTCGTTCGGTTCGCGCGACGCCGGGCGGAACATCACCACCACCGGGATGCGCGCGCTCCGCCTCGGCATCGAGGGCGGCGTCGGCACGCACTTCTTCTACCAATTCGAGACCGACTTCTCCGAGAACGAGGTCGACATCGTCACCGCCTTCATCGGCTGGCGCGACCGGATCGCCCCTGGCCTCGACTATGACGTGCGCGCCGGCCACCTCTTCAACGACCGCGCCTTTGAGGGCTCGACCGGCTCCGATTCGACGCCGTTCCTCGAGCGCAGCACCGTCTCCACCGCGATCATCCCGCAGCGCGGCTTCTACGGCATCGGGATCATGCCGCGGCTGTTCTGGAAAACGGGCCACGCCTCGCTCACCGTCACCGGCGACCGCGTCGACGGCAACCAGTCGGTCAGCGACAGCCGCACCGTGCTGGGACGCGCGCACTGGAACCCGGTCAAGAGCAGCACCGGCGTGCTCCATCTCGGCCTGTGGGGCTTCGACGAGGGGCTGTCCTCCGCCGCCACGACACTGACGCGCAACACCGTGATCGGCGGCCGCTTCAACGGCGCGCTGCGCGTCTCCACCGGGCCGCTCACCGGCGGCACCGGCACGACCGGTTACGGCGCCGAGCTGGGCGGTTATCTCGGCCCGGTGTGGCTGATGGGCGAGGCCGGCGAGCGCCACGCGCGGCTCGACGGCGGCCGGCCCGATTTCGTCAGCAAGGCCTACAGCCTGTCGGGCGGCTGGTTCATCACCGGCGACCTGCCGCCGTACAACCCGCGGCTGGGCAGCTTCGGCCAGCCGCGCGTGCTGCGCCCGATCTTCGAGGGCGGCCCCGGCGCGATCGAGCTGACCGCGCGCTACGAGAACCTCGACTATCGTGATCTGGCGACCGGCGGCCGCGGCTGGGCCGCGACGCTGGGGGCCAACTGGTACCTCAACAGCTTCACCCGCATCCAGGTCAACGCGATCCACTGGGACACCGACGACCGCGCCGGCGCGGTCACCGGCGCCGACGACGGCGAGACCGTCAGCGCGCGCGTCGCCGTCACCTTCTGATCGCCTCTGCTCACAGGATTCCCCGCGATGAACCTCGCCCTGCTCGGCTTCCTGATGGTGGCCACGTTCATGACGCTGATCATGACCAAGCGCATGACCCCGCTGGTCGCGCTGATCGTCGTCCCCACCGCCTTCGCGCTGATCGCCGGCTTCGCCGCCGGGCTGGGCGAGATGATGATCGACGGCATCAAGAACCTCGCGCCCACCGGCGTGATGCTGCTGTTCGCGATCCTGTTCTTCTCGACCATGACCGACACCGGCCTGTTCGATCCCCTGGTCAACCGGCTGCTGCGACTGGTGCACGGCGACCCGCTCAAGATCCTGGTCGGCACGGTCGCCCTGTGCGCGATGGTGAGCCTCGACGGCGACGGCTCGACCACCTACATCATCACGATCGCCGCGCTGCTGCCGCTGTACAAGCGCTACGACATGAACCGGCTGTACCTGTGCTGCCTGCTGATGACGACCAGCGGCATCATGAACCTGACTCCCTGGGGCGGCCCGACCGCGCGCGCGGCGAGCGCGCTCAAGCTCGATCCCGCGACGCTGTTCCTGCCGCTGATCCCGGGCATGATCGCGGGGCTCGCCGGGCTGGTCGCGCTCGCCGTGTATTTCGGCCGCAAGGAACGCCGCCGCATCGGCCAGCTCCACGCCGAGGCGCCGACGAGCTTCACCGGCATGGCGGTGTCGCAGTTCCCGGAGGCACGCCGGCCGCGGCTGCGCTGGTTCAACGCCGCGCTGACGGTGGCGCTGCTCGCCGGGCTCGTCTCGGGCGTGCTGCCGCTCTCGGTCCTGATGATGCTGGCCTTCGCGGTGGCGATGATCGTCAACTACCCGCAGGTGGCCGAGCAGAAGGAGCGCATCGCCGCGCACGCGGGCAACGTGCTGTCGGTGGTGTCGCTGATCTTCGCCGCCGGCATCTTCACCGGCATCCTCTCGGGCACCGGGATGGTCGAGGCGATGAGCAAGGAGGTGGTCGGCGTGATCCCGCCCGCGCTCGGGCCGTACATGGCGCCGATCACCGCCGCGCTGAGCCTGCCCTTCACCTTCTTCATCTCGAACGACGCTTTCTACTTCGGCATGCTGCCGATCCTCGCCGAGGCGGGAGCGCATTACGGCGTCGCGCCGATGGCGATCGCGCGCGCCTCGCTGATGGGCCAGCCGGTCCACCTGCTCAGCCCGCTGGTGCCCTCGACCTATCTCCTCGTGAGCCTCGCCGGGGTCGACCTTGCCGACCACCAGCGCTTCACGCTCGTCCCGGCCGCGGCAGTCTGCGCGCTCATGACGATCGTCGGCATGCTGGCGCTCGCCTTCCCGCTGGTCGGCTGATCCTTCCCCCGTCGTCCCGTATCGGAGAATCGATCATGACCGCCAAGCCGATCCCGCTCGTCCTGCTGCCGGCGATGGGATGCGACGGCCAGCTCTGGGCGCGTCAGGTGACGGATCTCGCCGACCTGGCGCATCCCGAGCTGGGCGACCTGACGGTCGACGACACGCTCGAGGCGATGGCGGCGCGCGTCCTCGCGCATGCGCCGCCGCGCATCGCCGTCGCAGGGGTCAGCCTCGGAGGCTATGTCGCGCTGGAGATGATCCGTCAGGCGCCCGAGCGCGTCGAGCGGCTCGCGCTGTTCGGCACGCGCGCCTCGATGCAGATGCGACCGCGCAGCGTGCGCGAGCAGGGCCTGCTCGCCACCGCACCGCACGCCGATCCGATGCTCACGCCGATCGTCAGCGGCCCGGTCCAGGCGATGGCCGAGCGCGTCGGCGCGGCGATCTTCGAGCGCCAGCAGCGCGCGCTGCTCGCCCGCCCCGACATCGCGCCCGCGATCGCCGCGGTGCGCGTGCCGACGCTGGTGGCGGTGGGCGACCGCGACCGGATCTGCCGGCCCGAGGACGCGCGTGGCCTCGCCGAGCGGATCCCCGGCGCGCGCTTCCATACGATCCGCCACTGCGGCCATCTCGCGCCGATGGAGCGGCCGGGCGAGGTCACGATGCTGCTGCGCGAGTGGCTGCGGCGCTAGCCGCGCTCGCCGCTCGCGCTCACGAGATACCAGACGCCGTCCACCAGCCGCACGCTCGTCGGCGCCCTACTCACGGCGTCCGCGCGGGATCGCGGCGGCGGCGTGCGCGGCACGACGTCCACCTCGATCTCGAAGCGCTTGATCAGCCGGTACAAAGTGGTCCGCCCGACGCGCAGTTGGCGCGCCGCGTGCGAGAGGTTGCAGCGATTGTCGCGCAGCGCGGCCTCGACCGCCGTGCGCTGCGCGAACGCCATCGTGCCCTCGATCTGGCATTCCTTCATCGTCACGATGTTCCTCGCTTGGCTGTCGCTGCTCGTTGCGCGCTCGCGCGCCGGACGGTCACTCCAGCAGCGCGTTACCCGGACGCCGGGGGTCGTGCCCCCCGTTGCGGTACAGGATGTCGACGATCGTCTCGACGGGGACCGCCGGGTCGCTGCCGACCCAGAGCAGCACCCCGCCGCGCCCGAGGCGGCGATCGTAATAGGCGGCCTCGTCCGCCGAGACGCCGTGCGGCGCCAGCAGCTCCGCGAGACTGGTCGCCAGCGCCCCTGCCGCGGCGCCGAGTGCCATCGCGCCCGGTACCGCCGAGGCGGCGATCGCTCCGGCCGCCACCAGCGGGCCGACGCCGGGGAGCGCGAGCGTCGCGACGCCGACGCCGGCGCCGAGGGCACCCCCTCCGAAAATCGCGCGCAGCACGCCGGCGCCGTCCTCAGCGGCGCTCGCGCCCGAGTGACCGCCGTCTTCTGCCGTGACGCGTCGTATCATGACCGACATCTCGCGGTCGCGGACGCCGACGCCACGCAGGTCGGACACGGCGTGATGCGCGTCCGCCTGCGTGTCGAAGATGGCCGAGGCGATGCGCGGCATCGTCCCCGCCGCCCGCCTCAGCGCACCGTGCCGCGGCGAAAGAGGTTGACGATGCCGAGCAGCACGATCGCGCCGAGCAGCGAGACGAGCACCGACTGGATGCTGAGCACGCCGCTGGTGATCGGCGCGCCACCGATCAGCGGGGTGACGACGAAGCCGGCGAGCACCGCGCCGACGATGCCGACCACGACGTTGAGGAAGACGCCTTGTTGCCCATCGGTCCGCATGATCACGCTGGCCAGCCAGCCGATCACGCCGCCGACGACGAGAAGTATGATAAGGCCCATGACGATGACTCCGTTAGTGGGTTGGTGCCGCATCAACGGGAGGCGCGGACGACAAGTTCAGCGAGCGCCGCGCCGGTCGGCCCACGCACTAGTGCGGCTGCACTAGTGCGTCTGGTGTCACACCCGGAACGGTACGGGGACGACACGGTTGATGGCGGATGCCGAGCGCCGCTCCTCTCTCCGCCTCGCCGACGCTCCGCCACCTTGAGCAGCTGATCGCGCAGCTGCTCGACGGCGTGATCCTGCTGGACCCGAGCGGGACGCTGCTCACCGCCAACGCCGCCGCGCTGGCGATGCACGGCGTGAGCGAGCTGGGCGAGCTGGGCGCCACCGCCGACGATTATGCGCGACGCTTCACCATGTGGGACACCGAGCACCGGCAGCTCAAGCATCGCGAATATCCGCTCTTCCGCGTGCTGGCCGGCGAGCCGATGCCCGACCTGATCGTCGAGGTCGCGCCGGCGGGGTGCGACGAGGCGCGCTGGGTGCACCAGGTGCGCGACGTCGTCATGGACGTCGACGGCGGCGAGCCCGACTATCTCGCGGTGGTGCTGTGCGACGTGTCGAAGCGGTTCGATGCCGAGGCGCGGTTCCGTGCCATGTTCCGCGCCAACCCCGCGCCGGCGCTGATCGTGCGGCAACGCGATCTCAGGATCGCCAATGCCAACCCGGGCTTCCTCTCGCTCACCGGTTTCGCCTGCGAGCAGCTGGTCGAGCGCTCGCTGTTCGGGCTCGGCCTGCTCGGCGGGCTGCCGAGCCGCGCCGAGGTGCGCGGCATGATCGACGCCGGCGCGGTGATCCCGCAGACCGAGGCGGAGCTGCTCTGTGCCGACGGTGCCAGGCGCCTCGTCATCTTCGCTGGCCAGCCGATCGACGTCACCGACGAGGATGCGCTGCTGCTCACCTTCGCCGACCTGCAGCCACGCCGCGAGGCGGAACGGTCGCTCGCGGTGAGCGAGCGCAACCTAGAGGCAGTCTTCGATCTGGCGCCGGTAGCGATGGTGATCACCGACGAGGCGCATCGCGTGCTGCGCGTCAATGCCGCCTTTCGCGCGCTCTCCGGCGCCGCGGTCGCGCCTGGTGTCGACACGGCGATGGGGGATCTCGGCTGGTGGCAGAGCGACGCGGCACGCGCGACGATGGAGCGCGAGGTCGCGGAGCACGGCGCCGTTCACGCCGGCGAGGCCGAGTTCGTCACCCGCGACGGCAGCGAGCTACGGTGCAGCGTTGCCGCGGAGCGGATCCGCGCCGGCGCGGCGACGCGCGTGATCTGGGTGTATCAGGACGTCACCGAGCGGCGCCGCAGCGAGGCCGAGCTCGCGGCGGCGATCGACGAGGTGCTCAAGGACACGCGCTGGCTCAGTCGCTCGATCCTCGACAAGCTCGCCACCCTGCGTCGACCGACCGCGCAACTGGCGCCCGCCGACCTGACCGCGCGCGAGCGCCAGGTGCTCGACCTGATCTGCGACGATCTCGACGACGCCACCATCGCCGAGCGGCTGGCCATCTCGCGCAACACGGTCCGCAACCATGTCGCGCGTATCTACGAGAAGACCGGCGCCACCCGCCGCAGCGGTGCCGTGGTCTGGGGACGGGAGCGCGGCATGGGGACGCATCGGCCGTGAGCGACGACGGGGCGAAGCGCGCGGCCAGTGCGCCGCGCCGGCGCACGCGAGATCTTCCTCTGGCGGGAGAGGACAGGTCGGTGGCCGCGGTCTGGGACGAGCATGCGGTGGCCTCGGTGATGGGCGTCGACGGCTTCCGGATCATCGTCGACGAGGGGCGGCTCGATCGAGTCGTCGACCGGATCCTCGAACAACGGCTCAGCCCGCGCGAGATCCGCGTGTCGCTGCCGAACTGCCGGAGCCGTCCGTCGAGCTTCGTCGACGGCGAGCTGGCCGAATTGGTCCGCCAGCGGCGCCTCTTGCTGGCCGAGCGCGGGCGGACCGGCTGAGCCGTCCTCTGCCGCGCGCGACCCGCCGCGATCGGTCACGTTCGCGGCGATCCTCCTCGCGCGTGACGGACCACCCTCGATGGATCACGCCGAGGCGCAGGGTCGAGGCGCAGGGTGAAGGCGGGCATCGTCGCGCCGGTATCTGCCTCGCCTCCACGGTGCGAGCGCCGCGTGCGCCCGCCCCCTCCGCAGGCTTGATCGACGGCGCTCGGAACCCGCGTCGCGTCAGACTCATGTCTAACGGATTGCTCCTCTTCGACGGCGCGATCGGCCGCCGCTAACCAATCCTAAAGCGTTGCTATACATAGCTTTCTTCGGAGCCACATGGCAATCTGCTGACGGTTGGACGGGGAAAGGCGGGCGAAGGGTCGGTTCGATGCAGCGCTCACGCATGAAGCACAGTATCGCCTGCGCGCCGCCGGCCACCTCGGGTTCGCTGCTGGACGCGCTCGCCGCCGCACAGCACGAGGCCGATCACTTCCGCACCAGCGTGGAGATGGCACGCCATATCAGCTGGAGCGCAGACGCTAACGGCGCGATCCGCACCGTCAGCGCGCGATGGACCGAGGTCACCGGCATCGATGTGGCCAAGGCCCTGGACAGTGGCTGGCTTGACGCGCTTCATCCCGACGACGTCGAGCGAACCCTGCAGATCTGGCACCGCGCGCTCGAGACGGCAGCGTCAACGGACGTCGACTATCGATTGTACACGCCCTGCGGTTATCGCTGGTTCCGCGCCTGTGCGTCTCCGCGGTGTGATCGCGACGGCGCGGTGCTCGCCTGGTTCGGCACGCTGGAGGACATCGACGATCGAAAGCGTGCCGAGACGGCGCTGCAGGCGAGCGAGGAGCGGTTCCGCATGGCCGCCGAGGCGGCGGGGATCGGGATCTGGGACTATGACGCCCTGCGCGGCAAACGACTCTGGTCCGACGTCTTTCGCGCCATGCTCGGCCTCGCCGCCGACGCGCCGGCGGAGCCTGCCACCGCGCTCGCCCTGGTCGTTCCCGAGGACCGGCCGATCTTGCAGCAGCTGGTCGACTCCATCGGCCATGGCGACACCCACCCCCGCTTCGAGCTGACGGTGCGCATCCACCGCGCCAACGATGGTGCTCTGCGCTGGATGCAGACCAGCGGTTGGCGGGTCAAAGCGGCGAACGGGCGGATGGAACGCATCCTCGTCACGGTCCGCGACGTCACCGAGCAGCTCACCGCCGAGCAGCGCGTCCGCTGGGCGGCCGAGCACGACCCCCTGACCGGGCTCGTCAACCGCGCCGCTTTCAATCGCCTGCTGGAGGATGCGATCGAGCGAACGACGCGCGCGACCGACGCGGTGCTCACGCTCGCGTTATTCGACGTCGACCATCTGAAGGAGACCAACGACACGGTCGGGCACGAGGCCGGCGACCTGCTGCTCAGGACGGTCGCCGAGCGGCTCGTCGACGCCCTGGGCAGCGATGCCGTCGTCGCGCGCCTGGGCGGGGACGAGTTCGCCGCGATCGTGGAAGACGCGCCGGACGCCTTGGCGGAGGATCGCCTTCGATCGGCGCTGCGCGCGCTGCGCGAACCGGTGGTGATCGACTCGATCACGCTCGACTGCCAGGCCACCGCTGGCATCGCCTCCTACCCGCGGGATGGGCGCGGCGGACGTGATCTGCTCAAGACGGCGGATCTCGCGCTCTACGATGGCAAAGCGAGCGCGCGCGGCGACCTCTCGCGCTTTCGTCCGGAGATGCGCGCGAACATGCAGCGTCGCACCTCGATGCTCTCGGTCGCGCGCATGATCGCGCGCGACGATCGCGTGATGCCCTTCTACCAGCCCAAGGTGAGACTGAGCGACGGGACGCTGTCCGGTTTCGAGGCGCTCCTGCGCTGGCGGCATGACACGCTGGGCGTGCAAGGACCCGACACGATCGCGGCGGCGTTCGACGATCTCACCGCGGCGATCTCGCTCGGTGAGCGGATGCTCGAGCGGGTCTGTGCCGACCTGGCGCGCTGGCGCGACCAGGGCCTGGTGCTCACGCGCGTGGCGCTGAACCTGTCACCCGCCGAGTTTCGTCGGGACGACCTGTTCGACCGCATCATGGGGCAGCTCCACCGGCACGACCTTCCCGCCGAACTGCTCGAGCTTGAGGTGACCGAGACGGTGTTCCTCGGTCGCGGCGCGGACAGCGTCGGCGACACGCTGGCCGCCTTTCACCGGGCCGGCGTCACCGTCGCGCTCGACGACTTCGGCACTGGCTATGCCTCGCTCAAGCACCTGCGCGAATATCCCGTCGACGTCATCAAGATCGATCGCAGCTTCGTCGCTGACCTGCTGACAGACCCGGGTGACGCTGCGATCGTCCAGGCGGTATTGGGCCTGGCGAACCAGCTCGGCATCGCGGTGGTCGCCGAGGGCGTGGAAACCGCCGAACAGGCGGCCTATCTGCTCGCGCGGGACTGTGAACTGGCGCAGGGCTACCTGTTCGGCAGGCCGATGCCGGCCGATGACGCGGGGGCGCTGCTCGCTGCCGCCGCATCGACGATCGGCGCTCCCAGATGTGATCGTCCCAGATCGCGCACCTGACCGACGATCGCGCGTCTCGACACCAAGGCGCAGAAGAAGCGGGCGCCCAGGCGCTCGATGCGACGGCGCCATGATCGCGGCACCGTCGACGCGGGCTCAGGTGCCACCCGCGCCAGGGTGTAGCGTCGCCAGCTCGGCCGGACGGATCTCGTGGACGAGCTGGTCCATGCGGCAGTCATGCGGCGCCTTGTCCGGACGCCATCTCAGCAGCTTCGTGCCGTGCCGGAAACGGTCGCCGGTGACCTGATCGTAGATCACCTCGACCACCAATGCGCTTCTGAGAGGCTCCCACTCGCTGTCCTTTCCGTTGTTCCACCTGCTGGGTCCGCCCGGCGCCTCGCCGGTGAAGCCCGGCGCCTGGATCAGCGGCGTGAGACGGGCGAGCAGATCGACCCGCTCGGTCGCCGCGATCCCGGCGGTGAAGCCGACATGGTGCAGCCGACCGGTAACGTCATACAGGCCGAGCAGGAGGGACGCGACGCCCTCACCCCCTCTGACGCGGCGGAAGCCGCCCACGACACAGTCGGCGGAGCGTTGCTGCTTGACCTTGAGCATGGCGCGCTCACCAGGCCGGTACGGCTCGTCGAGCTTCTTCGCGACGATGCCGTCCAGCGCCCCTCCCCCGCGTGCCAGCCACGAGCGCGCCACCGCGGCGTCCCGCGTCCGGTCCGACAGCAGGATCCCCGGCCCGCCATGCGCGCGATGAAAGGCCTCCAGGTGCAGCCGCCGCTGCGCCAGCGGCTCGCGGAGCAGGTCCCGGCCGTCAGTCATCAGACAGTCGAACAGCATGATCTGGGCCGGCGTCTCGCGCGAGAGTCGCTCGATGCGACTGGCGGCGGGATGCAGGCGTGCCTGCAGCGCGTCGAACGAGAGCGCCGCGCCGATCGGCAGGATCAGTTCGCCGTCGAGCGCGAAGGCGGCGCGATCGACCGCCCTGATCGACTGCACCACCTCGGGAAAGTAGCGGCTGAGTGGCTTGCCCGACTTGGACATAATCTCGACCGTATCGCCGTGACGGAAGATCAGCGCGCGGAAGCCGTCCCACTTGGGCTCGAACTGCCACGTCCCGCCGTCCGGCAGGTCCGGTACGAGCTTCGCTTCCATCGGCAGGAGATCGGTTCGCATGATGCTGGCGCTTCGCTCCGACGGCCCCGACGACAACGTCCCGAACGCGCGATGGGCGCGCCCGTTCACGCCCGCGCTGGGGTCGGGTCACGGCGGCGTGGCGCCGCGTTCCAGCGAGCGCGCGAGCGCCAGCGCGTCGCCGAGCGCGGCCGAGGCGGCCGTATTGTCGAACATGCACCAACTGGTTCGCCCCGCCGCGATGTCCGCGGCGATCGCGTCCGCATAGGAGCGCAGTCGCTCCGCGCCATAGGCTGATCGATACATCACGGGCGACCCGTGCAATCTCCGGTAAGAGAGGCCGCGCCAGCCACCGGGCTGGCCTGCCGCGGGCACGTTCGCCGGATCCGCCGCGACGCGCGGGACCGCGAGAGCATCGAGCAACTCCTCGACGTCCTGCGAGAACCAGCTCGGATGCCGGGGCTCACATACGATGCGCGCGCTGGTGCGCGACGAGGCCGCCGCGAGGAAGGCGGACACCACGTCGGCGTCGAAGGCGAAACTCGGCGGTAGCTGGAGGAGGATCACGGCGAGCTTGTTCCCGAGACCACCGGCTTCCTCCAGGAACCGGTCGAGCGCGTCCGTCGCGTCCACCAATCGTCGGAGGTGACTGATCTCCTTGGGTAGCTTGGCCGCGAAGCGGAAGCGGTCGGGCACCGCGGCGGCCCAGCGCTCCCAGGTCGATCGCCGATGCGGCTTGTAGAAGGAGGAGTTGACCTCGACGCAGGGGAAGGCCGCGGCATAACGCTCGAGCGCGGTGCCGCCGTCGGGGAATGAGTGTCGGAAGGCAGTCGGGATCGACCAGCCCGCGGTTCCGATCAGCGGCGACATGCCCTACCTACCCAGTAGCCACCGAACCGTTCCATCAGCGCGATTTCTCCCCGACCATCCAGGGGCAGTCCGGAACCAATTGAATCAAGTGACGATTTCGCCGCCGAGGAGGACGGGATGGCTGACGATAGCGGCAGGCGCGGCGCCGCCGACAGGGCGTGGGTCGTCGGCGGTGAGGGCCCCGCGGTGAACACCTTCGCACACAAGCACGGCACCACCAAGCAGCCGGCGCGCGAACGCGTGGAACGGTTGGTAACGGTCGCGAGAGGCTGGACGCGGCCGTGGCCGAGCCGAGGAAGGTCAAGTGATCATGGATTGTGTCGTCCGTGCCCGATCGCACGAGCGCTCGCCCGCTGGGGAGCCGGTGAGTCCAGCCGGGTCGCTGAGCAGCGGTGAAAGTCGCCACCTTCAACGTGAACGGCGTCAACGGGCGCCTGCCGGTGCTGCTGCGGTGGCTCGAGGAGGAGCAGCCCGATATCGTCTGCCTGCAGGAGCTGAAGGCACCGCAGGATAAGTTTCCGGCGGCGGCGATCCGCGATCTCGGCTACGACGCGATCTGGCACGGCCAGAAGAGCTGGAACGGCGTCGCCATCCTCAGCCGGGTCGGCGAGATCCACGAGACGCGGCGCGGGCTGCCGGATGATCCCGACTCGACGCAGAGCCGCTACATCGAGGCGGCGGTGAACGGCATCATCGTTGGCGGCCTCTACCTGCCCAACGGCAACCCGCGCCCGGGGCCGAAGTTCGACTATAAACTCGCCTGGTTCGAGCGGCTCCTCACGCACGCCGCGGCGCTGCTGGCGAGCGGCCTGCCGGTGGTACTGGCCGGCGACTTCAACGTCATGCCGACGGAGGCCGACGTTTACCGGCCGGAACGCTGGGTCGATGACGCCCTGTTCGCACCCGAGGTCCGGGCGCTCTACGCCCGCCTGCTCGGACAGGGGTGGACCGACTCGCTCCGCGCGCTGCACCCCGACGAGACGATCTACACTTTCTGGGACTATTTCCGGAACGCCTACGGACGGAACGCGGGATTGCGGATCGACCATCTACTGGTCAGCCCCGCGTTGGCCGGCAGGCTCGACGATGCGCAGGTGGATCGACATGTACGTGGCTGGGAGAAGACGAGCGACCATGCCCCCACGTGGATCCGGCTCGCGGACGGTGGCGCAGCGCCCGGGTCCGGTCGTCCCGGCCGGCGCAGGAAGGGCCTTGGCTGAGAGCAGGCCGTCACGGGCCAGGAGCGGTCCTCCCGCGCCCCCACCGCGCTGGCGTCCCGCCCCCTTCTCTCCCCGCCGAGCGTTCAAGCGCCTCAACGGGAGCAGCGTAGCATGACGGTGAAGGCAGTCCTTTTCGATATCGACGGCACGCTCGTCGACAGCAACGACCAGCACGTCGCCGCGTGGCAGGACGTGCTCTCCCGCGCGGGGGCAACGCTCGACGCCGCGGTGATCCACGAGCAGATCGGAAAGGGGACCGACATGCTCGTGCCGGCGCTGCTCCCGAGCGCCGATGAGGCCGAGCAGGAGCGACTCGGTCAGGAACATGGCGCGCTGTTCAAGGAGCGCTTTCTCGACCATATCAGACCCTTCCCCGGCGCGCGCGCGCTGTTGGAGAAGGTGGCGACGAGTGGACGACAGGTGGTGCTCGCCTCGTCCGCCTCCGCCGACGAGCTCGAACATTATGTCGACCTGCTCGAGGCGCGAGATCTCGTCAGCGTCTCCACGACGTCGGATGACGTCGAGGCGACGAAGCCCGCGCCCGACATCTTCTCGACCGCGCTCGACAAGCTGGCGCCGCTCGCGCCGTCCGACGTCGTCGTCGTGGGCGACACGCCTTATGACATCGAGGCCGCGGCGAAGTGCGGTATCCCGGCCGTGGGCGTCCGCTCCGGCAAATTCAGCGACGAAGCGCTGTTAGACGCCGGAGCCATAGGCCTCTATGACGATGTCGCGGCGCTGCTCGACGGTTTCGCGGGATCTCCGCTCAACCAGTGAGCGAGCAACGATCCGCGTCTCGTCGCTGCGGCATCGGCACGCCGCGCCGCTCCCGACGGGCTGGCATACTCGCCGGCCCGGACGGGCGACCTATCACGAGGGCGGTCGTCGCGCTCCCGCCCCAAACCACCGGAAGGATGCGTGAATGTCAGATCCGAGCGGGACGGCGGTGGTCACCGGCGGCAACGACGGTCTCGGGCGCGAGATGGTGCTGGCGCTCGCGCGACGCGGCTGGGACGTCGCGTTCAATTTCCTGACCGGCGAGGATCACGCCGCGACGCTCGTCGCGGCGGTGGAGGCCATGGGCAGACGCGCGCTCGCACGCCGGTCGGACGTCGGCGTGAAGGCTGACGTCGATTCCTTCTACGCCGCGCTCGCCGATTGGGGTGGCACCCCCGACGTCCTGGTCAACAATGCCGGGGTTCAGACCTGGTCGCCGCTGCTGGATCTCGCGGAGGAGGAGTGGGATCGCGTGATCCGCACCAACCTCAAGGGCTGCTTCCTGCATACCCAGGCTGCGGCGCGGCGGATGGTCGCGGCCGGCAAAGGCGGCGCCATCGTCAACCTGGGATCCGGCTGCAACCTCCTCGCCTTCCCGCGCCTGGTCGACTACACCGCCTCCAAAGGCGGCATCGAGCAGTTGACCAAAGTGTCGGCGCTCGAACTCGGCCCTCACGGCATACGCGTCAACTGCGTGGCGCCGGGTGCGATCGAGACCGATCGCACTCGTGCCGAAGTGGGCGATTATGCTGGCCGGTGGTCGCCGATCACGCCGTTGCGACGCGTCGGCACGGTGGCGGATGTCGCCGCGGCCGTGGTGTGGCTGGCCGGACCCGAGTCGGCCTTCGTCACCGGCCAGACCCTGCTGGTCGACGGAGGCGTCTTCTCGCAGGCGGTCTGGCCCGACTATGGCGGCGCCGACTAACGCGCCAGCGAACCGTCTCCGCGCCGCCACGGCGCGGTAGAGGTCCCGCGCCGGCGACGCGGCGGAAGACCTGCGTCGGAGCCCGGGACCGCCGTGGCGGCGCGCCCGGGCTCGTCACGCCGACGCCGGGGGGCACTGCACGGCAGCGGACGTCATTCGTCCTCGCCGTCAGCGTCTTCCTCTTCGAGCAGTTGATCGACCGCCTCGCCGAGCAGGTCGAGTTGCTCCAGCGAGGCGACCAGCTCGAGCGCCTCCCCGGCATCGCTCTCGATGTGCAGCAGATACGCGTCACCGTCGCGCTCGATCGTGAATTTTGCCAGCTTCGCCATGCGCTCACTCCTGTATGTCGGCGGCCCAACGCGGACCACGGGCGCGAGATCCGGGGGAGCGCACGCCGCGCCAGCGCCGCTCGGAACGACGCGGCTCAGCGCGACGGCAACCCGGCGCTGGCTCGCTGGTTGAGCGACCGAGGAGACGGTCGATGCCCCACGCCAGCCACGTGGTCGAGTGCGCCGGGCCCGACTGCCCGCACGCGTTCGACATCATCCCACTGCAACCGCGCAACGGCGCCCTCGACGCGCGCTGTCCGGTCTGCCACGGCCACGGCCAGTGGAATGTCGAGATCGATCTCGTGAGCTTCCGCTGCAAGCGCGCCGTCTGCCCCCGCTGCCTCGGGGCGGGTTGGGTGGAGACCGGCAGCGATCCGGTGGGTCACCCCGACATCGTCATGAACGCCGGCGGCTACCCCGAATGGGTCGTCGCCTATGCGCCGGCCGACGCGGCCGAGGCGAGCGGGCCCTCGCCCAGCCCGCTCGCGGCCGGCTGAGGCGGCGCTCGCCAGCGCCGCCTCACCTGTCGCCTCGCTCCCCGGACGACGGTCAGCCGCGCAGGCTATCGGGCACCACGCCGCCGTTCTCGGCGAGCTTGGCCATGACCGCCTTATGCAGCGCGACATTCTGCTCCGCGCTGCCGTCAACGCCGGCGTGGACGCCGAGCTCGGTGCCCAGCTCCTTGCGCGCGGCGAGGCTCGAGTCGAGGTCGAGCAGCTTGAGCAGATCGACGATCGACGACTGGTAATTGCCTCCGCCGCCCTTGAGCGACGCCATCTCCGAGAGGACCGCGCCCACGTCGACTCCCGCCACCGGCGCGGGCGCCTGGGTCGGGGCCGCCGCGGCCGCCGGCGCCGCCGGCTCCGGCGACGGCGCCGCGCCCGCGCCGGGTTGGTTCGTCGGCGCGGCCGATGGGTGATGGAAGATCTTGTTCATGATCGTGCCGAAGATGCTCATGCTCGCATGCTCCTCAGGAGGGGTGTCGGCGCTGCCGCGCTCGCCGATAACGACGATGCGACGCGATCGGGCTCGTCGCTCCGGAACGTTGCGCGCGCGAACGCGCTTACGTGGCGAAGCTTCGGAGAGGTCTGATATCATGAGCCTTCGTACGACGATCCTCGCCGCCACCGCCGTGCTGGCGCTCGGCGCATGCAGCCGCGGCAACGATGCGACCTCGACCGGCGCGTCGAACGGCAGCGACCTCGGTGCGACCGGCATGGCGACCGCCACGCCCACCGCCACCCCCGCCACCCCCGCCAGCGCCAGCCAGAGCTTCGCCGACGCCGCGGCGGCCAGTGACGCCTTCGAGATCGAGACCTCGCGACTGGCACTCGCCAACAGCTCGTCATCGGCGATCAAGCGCTACGCGCAGGCGATGATCGACGCGCATGAAGCGTCGACCGCCAAGCTGAAGACCGTCGCGGCGGGCCTGTCGCCCGCGATCCAGCCGGTCGCGACGCTCAACCCCGAGCAGCAGCAGCAGGTCGAGAGCCTGCGCGCGGCCAAGGGCGCCGCGTTCGACAGCGCCTATGCCGCGGCGCAGGCTACGGCACACCAGCAGACGCTCGACGTGCTCAAGGCCTATGCCGCCTCGGGCGACGTGCCGGCGCTCAAGACGTTCGCGCAGGGCTTGGTGCCGACCGTCACCGCGCACCTCAACATGGCGAAGGGGCTCAAGGCCTAGGCCGGGCGAGGCGGGCGATGTCGCGACCGTCGCGCGGTGTCACGTGAACCTCGCCGCTCGCCTCGCGGCGCTGCCGCTGCTCCTCGCCGCGTCGCCGGCCTGGGCGTGCACCTTGTGTCACAGCCGGGTCGGCGCCGCGGTACGCGCGGCGGTGCTCGGGCCCGACGTGCTGAGCAACTGCGCCGCGCTGATCGCGCCCGTGCCGGCGCTGCTCATCGCCGCCTGGGCGGCTCGCCGGTATCTCCTGTGAGGCACCGGTGACGCCCGACCGCGCGACGACGACAGCTCCCCTCACCACCGCGGGCATGGTGCTGGGGATCGGAATGGGCGGCTTCGTCGACGGCATCCTCTTCCACCAGATCCTCCAGCTCCACAACATGCTCTCGGCGCGCATTCCGACCGACACGCTCGTCGGCGCCAAGACCAACATGGTCTGGGACGGTCTCTTCCACGCGCTGGTCTGGATCACGACCGCCGGCGGCGTCGTCCTGCTGTGGCGGGCGGTCACCCGTGCCGACGTCCTGCTCTCTGGTCGCGCGCTGTTCGGATCCTGCCTTTTCGGCTTCGGCCTCTTCAACCTGGTGGAGGGCGTCGTCGAGCACCACCTCCTCGCGCTGCACCACGTCTACGAGCGCCTGGGGGAGTCCGTGTGGGACTATCTGTTCCTGGCGTCAGGCGTCGCGCTGATGCTGACGGGCTGGCTGATGGTCCGCGAGGTCCGGGCGCGAGCGACGAGCGGGTGAGAGGAACCCCATGTCCCCGGCGGGAGGAAGCAGCGCAGCACCCACCGCGAGGAGGAGACCAGCGCCCCACGGTCCCTGACGTGGCCCGTCCGGCAGCGCCTGAGCTAACAATCAGATTGCGGGAGATTAATTCCAGCGGCTCCGCGCGGTCGCGCCGGTGATTTGGCGGTGGTGCCGGCACGCCGGACTGGCTAGTCGGCGCTGGTGCATGTTCCGCTAGGTTCGCTCGCCCCGGCGATGGCCCGCGTCCGCGTGGTGCCCGGATCGCCCTATTTCATCACCGAAGACGGCGCGTCCTGGACCCCGATCGGGCACAATGACGCGATCACCTGGCCCGACCTCGCGCCGCTGTTCCGGCGCCGCGACCTGGCGGCGGTGGAACGGCACCTGCTCGAACTCCGCGCCCACGGCGTCACCTGTATCCGGCTGATGCTGGAATATTGCCACCGCGAGCACCGCTATCTCGAGCGCCCCGCCGGGCGCTTCGTACCCGCGATGGTGCGGCTCTGGGACGACCTGTTCCGCCTGCTCGAGCGCGTCGGGCTGCGGGTATTGCTCACGCCCTATGACACGTTCTTCATGTGGGTTCGCTGGCAGCGCCACCCCTATGCGCGCGCGAGCGGTGGGCCATGTGCCGGGCGCGACACGTGGCTGACCTGCCCGGAGACGCGGCGCGCGATCAAGCACCGACTGGCGTTCGCGAGCGATCGCTGGGGCCGCAGCCCGGCGCTGTTCGCCTGGGACCTGTGGAACGAGATCCACCCGGCGCACGGCGGCGGCGACCCGGCCGCGGTCGCGCCGTTCATCGACGACCTGTCGGCATGGCTGCGCGCGCATGAGCGCGAGCGGCTCGGCTATGCCAATCTGCAGACCGTCTCGATCTTCGGGCCCGAGCTGATCCGCCATCCCGCGCTGGTCGAGCCGATCTTCCGGCATCCGTCGCTCGATTTCGCCAACACCCACCTCTACGAGCACGGTACGATCGACGACCCGCGCGACACCGTCGCGCCCGCGCTCGCCGCCGCCCGGCTGATGCGCGACGCGGTGAACGCCGCCGGACGAGCGCGGCCAGTGTTCGACTCCGAGCACGGGCCGATCCACAGCTTCAAGGATCGCAAGCGAACGCTGCCGAGCGCCTTCGACGACGAGTATTTCCGCCACATCCAGTGGGCGCATCTCGCCAGCGGCGGCGCGGGCGGCGGCATGCGCTGGCCGAACCGCCACCCGCACGTCCTCACCCCGGGCATGCGCCTGGCGCAGCGGGCCCTGGCGGACTTCCTGCCGCTGATGGACTGGAGCTCCTTCCGGCGCCGCAATCTCAGCGCGGTGCTGCGCTGCGCGGATCGCGGGGTCGCGGCGATCGGTTGCGGCGATGACCGGCAGGCGCTCGCCTGGCTCGTTCGAACCGACGCCATCGGGCCGGACGGATTGCTTCACCGCTGCGACGCCGCGGACGCCACCGCGCTCCACGTTCCCGGGCTGGCCGACGGTGCCTATCGCGTCGTCACCTATGACACGCGCGCCGGCGCCGTCGTCGGCCGCAGCCACGCCGAGAGCACCGCGGGCGAACTCACCGCCGCGATCGGTGCGGTGCACCGCGATCTCGCCGTCGCGATACGCGCCGCGGCATGAGCGCGGTGACCGAGCCGGGCGACTGGCGCGAGACGGCGCTGTACGCCCCGGTGAAGACCTTCCTCGAGGCGCAGGGCTTCGTGGTGAAGGGCGAGATCTGTGGCTGCGACGTGGTCGGGCTGCGCGGGGACGAGCCACCTGTGCTCGTGGTCGCGGAGCTCAAGCTATCCTTCACGCTCGAGCTGGTGTTGCAGGCGGTCGACCGGATGCGCGGCGCCGACATCGTCTACCTCGCGGTGGCCGCCTCGCGACGCGGGCGCGATCAGGACCAGCGAGTCACGCGGCTGTGCCGGCTGCTCGGCGTCGGGTTGCTCACGGTCGACCTGCGGCTCGGTGCGGTGGCGGTACGCTGCGAGCCGATGCCGTACCGTCCGCGCGCGAACTTACCGCTGCGGCGCCGGCTCGTGAGAGAACATCGCCTGCGGAAGGGCGATCCGAGCGCGGGCGGTTCGTCGCGCCAGCCGATCATGACCGCCTATCGCCAGCGCGCGCTCGCGTGCGCGGCGGTGGTGCGCGACACGATCGTCCGTCCGCGTGACCTCCGTCACGTGGCGGAGGACGCGGGCGTCATCCTGTCGCGCAATGTCTACGGCTGGTTCGAGCGCGTGCGGCCTGGTCACTACCGTCTGACGGAAAGCGGACGTACGGCGGCCGCGGCAGCGCGGGCGGTCGATCCCGAGCTCGCGTGACCGTCGCGGACATGTCGCGCTTCTGCCGCGTTGCCGCAGCGAAGGAGACGTTCGAATGACCGATCATCGCGCCGACGACGACGCCGCGCCCGAGCCGGAGCAGGAAGCGGAGGAGATGGAGAAGGTGCAGGAAGACGCCGCGCGCGAGCGTGAGCAGAACGGCGGCTATCAGTAGACGCGCAGCACCGGCCGCGCCTAGGTGATCCCGCGAGGTCGGGGCGCGCCGGTGCTCCGCCTCGAGGCCACGAAAGTGTCACCGCGCGGGCCGCGGCAGGGGGATCGCATGGACACCAGCTCGCGCCTGACGGCGCTGACCAGGATCGGATTCGCGACTCGCGGCGTCCTCTATATCGTCGTCGCGCTGCTCATCGTTCGGACGGGCAGGGCGGAGGATCCCAGCGGCGCGATCGCATATCTCGGCCAAGGTGGCGGGCAGCTGCTGCTCGGGGTGATCGCGATCGGCCTCACCGCGTACGGCATCTGGCGACTGGCGGACGCGGCGCTGGACGTCGAGCGCCACGGCGCCGATCGCCACGGCGCGATGGAGCGCATCGGCGCGGGCGTCAGCGGCGCCATCCACCTCCTGCTCGCGTGGCAGGCGGTCCAGCTGATGCGCGGCGCGGCCTCGTCCGGCGACGGCACTCAGGAAGGTGCCCGGACGGCGCTGCAATTGCCCGGCGGCTGGGCGCTGGTCCTGCTCGGCGCGGCGGTGCTGGCTGTCCTCGGGACGGTTCAGCTGGTCAAGGCGGCGAAAGGAACCTTCCTGCGCTACCTCGACGGGTCGGTGGCGAGGCGGGCCTGGGTGCGGTGGAGCGGGCGGGCCGGCTATGCCGCGCGCGGCCTGGTGTTCCTCATCAGCAGCTACCTCCTCGCGCGCGCGGGGCTGGAGGAGCGAGCCAGCGAGGCGGGCGGCATGGCGCGGGCGCTGTCCTGGCTGACCAGTCCGTTCGACCTGATCGTCGGTGTCGGACTCCTGGCGTTCGGCCTCTTCAGCCTCGTAGAGGCGCGGCATCGGCGGCTGCATGACGTTCCGATCGAGGGAGCGCTACGGCGCGCGACCCGCTGGCGCTGAGGACCGGTGAGCGCCTGTACGTAAGCTGCCGTTTCCGCCGCGCCGCTCAGAAGGCGTAGCGCACCGCACAATAGGGCATGGCCTCGCTCAGCCAGCCGAGGAAGCGATCGAGCCACTGCCGCTTCCAGGCCGATCTGTAGCGCAGGTTGCGCATGCCCGACTGGCTCCATTTGCGCTCCTGCAGGTCGGGGCGCCAGAGCCATTCCTCCGCGCGCGGGTGCCACATCAGGTTGAGGTCGTGGAGCGCCTCGTTGTGGGTCAGGAAGATGACCTCGCACTTCAACTGCGCCCGCGCCGCGGGGGAGAGCGCGGCGTCGACCTCGGCGAAGAGCGCCTTCCAGTCGGCCTCCCAGCCCTCGTGGACGATCACGGGCGAGAAATTGACGTGTACCTCGTAGCCCGCGTCGACGAAGTCGTTGATCGCGGCGATGCGCTCGCTCATGGCTGACGTGCGCACGTCGACGACCTTGGCGATCGTCTCGGGCATCAGGCTGAAGCGCAGGCGGGTACGCCCCTGCGGGTCATAGTCGAGCAGGTCGCGGTTGACGAACTTGGTCGCGAACGAACCCTTGGCATGAGGCAGGTGGCGGAAGGCGGCGACCAGATCGCGCACGTTGTCGGACAGCGACGCGTCGATCGACAGGTCGCCGTTCTCACCCAGGTCGTAGACCCAGTCGAGCGCGTCGATGCTGTTGGGCTCGGGCTTGGGTCCCAGCTTGGCGGCGTGGCGCCCGATCGCCCGCGCGATCGCGTCGATGTTGACGAAGATGCTGATCGGATTGGCATAGCCTTTGCGCCGACCGACATAGCAATAGGCGCAGGCCATGGCGCAGCCGTTCGACGACGACGGCGCGATGAAGTCTGCCGAGCGGCCGTTCGGCCGCATCGCCAGCCCCTTCTTGACCCCGAGCACGAGGATGTCGCGCTTGACCCGCAACCAATCCTCGGCAAGCGCCGGATCGGACAGCGCCTCGATCTTCCAGTGGCTCGGCACCTCGACCCGCTCAGCGTCGGGAAAGCGCGCCAACACCTCGCGCCCGCGGGCGAAATCGCGCACCGCCGGCTCCAGGTAGATCAGCTTCGGGTCGATCAGCGTGCGGGGCAGTGCCATGGTGACGATATGGGGTGCCGCCGCGCCCGCACCATGCGCTCAGGCCGCGGCGAGGCTCGCCTCCCCTCGGCCGTGCCCGCGCTCGCGCGACGGCGCAGGCGAGCCGCTCGGCTGGCGCCGACCGTGTCCTTCGGGCCGCAGCGGCGCAGAAAGAACGGGGCACGTCATTATTGTGTTAACCTTCTTCGCCGCCGGTGGCAGGGACGCCGCACCGCGGCCGAGCGCCGCATCCCCGACGATGTGACGTAGAAGGAACGCGTATGAAGAATCTCGTGGCTCTGGCCCTGGTGGCCACCGCCGCCACCGGCGCGGCTGCACCGGCCGCCGCCGCCACCTTCCCGGTAGGCTCGCGCAACTTCAAGGCCACGGCGGGTGCCGGCGGTTCCTTCTCGGGCGCCTTCTTCAACCGCGGCATCCGCGCGGGCGCGTTCACCGACGTCTTCACCTTCACCCTGCCCACCGACGGCGTGGGCAGCGGCACGGTGACGACGAGCGTGACCGATCTCGGCTCGGTCAGCGACGTCGATTTCACGTCGGTGTTCATCAACGGCGTCGCCGCGCAGATCACGCGCACGGCGGGCGGTGCCTTCGAGGTGGCGTTCGTCAACAACGTGCCGATCGTCGCGGGTGAGCTGAACCGTCTGGTGGTCAACGGCATCTCGCGCGGGAACGGCGCCTACGGCGGCCAGGCGACCTTCGCGCCGCTGAGCTCGGCGGTGCCGGAGCCGGCGACCTGGGCGATGATGATCATGGGCTTCGGGGTGGTCGGCTACACGATGCGCCGCCGCCGCGTGAGCTTCCGCCCGCGTCAGGCGATCTGATCGGCGATCAGCCCGGATCATACCGGCATGCTGGGGGGAGGGGCGTCGACGCGGCGCCCCTCCCCTTCGCCGTTCGTAGGTCTCCGCCGACGATGCCCCGGCGGGGCGAGCCGACCCCCTGCTCGAACAACTCCCCGGCCTTTCTCTGGCGCGAACACTTGACCGACTGCCCTCGCTCGCGCACGCTGTTGGTAACGATACCGCCGACCGAGTAGCAGGCAGGAGAAAGCGCCGGTGAGGCTACCGAGGGTCACGATCAGCGGGGCCCGCGCCCTCTCGCGTCGCCGCTTCCTCACCAGCGCGGCGGTACTGCCGCTGGCGGGGACCGCCGCCCGCGCCGGGGCGGCACCGGTCAGCGCGACGGTGGCGGATCGGCTCCGCCCCTTCGACCTGCGCGACGTCGATCTCGCCGATGGGCCGTTCCTCCATGCTCAGCGGCTGACCGAGGCCTATCTGCTGCGGCTGGCGCCGGATCGGCTGCTGCACAATTTCCGCGTGAACGCGGGGCTGGCGGCGAAGGCACCCGTCTACGGCGGGTGGGAGTCGGAACCGACCTGGGCCGACATCAACTGCCACGGCCACACGCTCGGCCATTATCTCAGTGCCTGCGCGCTGGCGTGGCGCTCGACCGGCGACGCGCGCTTCCGCGAGCGGGTCGACTATATCGCCGACGAGCTCGCCGCGTGCCAGCGCGCCGCGCGCAGCGGCCTGGTCTGCGCCTTCCCCAGGGGGCCGGCGCTCGTGGCGGCCCATCTCCGCGGTGAGCCGATCACGGGCGTGCCCTGGTACACGCTCCACAAGCTCTTCGCCGGGCTGCGCGACGCGGCGCTGCTGGCGGACAGCCAGCGCGCGCGCGCGGTGCTGATCCGGTTTGCCGACTGGGCGGTGGTGGCGACGCGACCGCTGTCGGACCAGCAGTTCGAGGCCATGCTCGAGACCGAGCACGGCGGCATGAACGAGGTGTTCGCCGACCTCTACCTCATGACCGGGAAGCCCGATTACCGCAGCCTGGCACAGCGCTTCTCGCACAAGGCGATCCTGGAACCGCTGGCGCGTCAACGCGATCACCTCGACGGGCTCCACGCCAACACGCAGATCCCCAAGATCATCGGCTTCGAGCGAGTCTATGCCGCGACCGGCGAGACGCGCTACCGCGACGCCGCCGCCTTCTTCTGGCGCACGGTCGCGCACACGCGCTCGTTCGCGACGGGGGGACACGGCGACAACGAGCATTTCTTCCCCATGGCCGACCTCGCCGAGCACGTCTTCTCGGCCAAGGGGTCGGAGACCTGTTGCCAGCACAACATGCTCCGGCTGACCCGCGCCTTGTTCCTGCAGGACCCCAGCACCGATTACGCCGACTTCTACGAGCGCGTGCTGTACAACGGCATCCTCGCCTCGCAGGACCCCGACAGCGGCATGGCGACCTATTTCCAGGGCGCCCGCCCCGGTTACATGAAATTGTACCACACGCCCGAGGACTCCTTCTGGTGCTGCACCGGC
This sequence comes from Sphingomonas sp. BK580, assembly GCF_014194975.1. Taxonomy (GTDB): domain Bacteria; phylum Pseudomonadota; class Alphaproteobacteria; order Sphingomonadales; family Sphingomonadaceae; genus Sphingomonas. Next base: position 466,656 of record NZ_JACIAY010000001.1, read on the forward strand.
ACGGGCATGGAGAACCACGTCAAATACCGCGACTCGATCTACTTCCACGACGATCGCTCGCTCTACGTGAACCTCTTCATCCCCTCCGCCGTGCGCTGGGCCGAGCGACGGGCCACGCTGACGCAGACGACGAACTTCCCGGAGCAGCCCGGCACCGCGCTGCGCTGGACGCTCGCGGCGCCGACCGAGCTGACGCTCCAGCTGCGCCACCCGCGCTGGAGCCGCGAGGCGACGGTGCGGGTGAACGGCCGCGAGGTCATGCGCTCGCGCGCACCGGGACGCTATCTGGCGCTGACCCGGACCTGGCGCGATGGCGACCGCGTCGAACTGGGATTGTCCATGGACGTGACGGTGGAGGAGGCACCGGCAGCGCCGGGCGTCGCCGCGATCCGCTACGGGCCGCTGGTGCTGGCGGGCGCGCTCGGGCGCGACGGTCTCGCCGCCGGCGCGGACATCGTGGCGAACGAGCGCCGCTACGGCAGCTACAACGACGCCCCGTTCACCGCTCCCGTGCTCGCCGGTGACACCGCGTCGCTCGCTCGGTCGGTGCGGCCGACAGGCGCCCCCCTGGAGTTCACGATCGCCGCGGCCGATCGACGCAGCGTCCGCCTGATCCCCTATCACCGCATCGCGCACGAGCGATACGCGACCTATTGGCAGCTGGCCGACCCGACCTGACCACCGCGGGAGCGAAGCCGAGCGATGCCCGCAGTCCGGCCAGGGAACGTCCTCAGCACCGCGCGACCGCAGCCCGCGCCGCCCGACGAAATCTTTTCCTCAGCGTTACTTGAGCGTAATGACTCCGCGAATCGATCAGGGGGAGAACGAAGTGCGGGCTTTTCTGCTCGGGGCGGTGGCGGCCTCGCTGGTGGCCACGCTCGCGGTGCCGGCGTCCGGCCAGTTCGGCATGCTGAAGAAGCTGGTGCCGGGCGGGATCAACCTTCCGACGCTGCGCAAGGAGCCGATCTCGACCAGTCTCGGCGACGCGCGATGGGCGGATCCGACGCAGGACGATTTCACACCGCCCGCACCCAAGCGCCCGCTGGCCGAGCTCCAGCGCACGCCCGCGGGCGGCTTCATCCTCCGGCCCGGCTACTACAGCTTCCACGATCAGAGCTACTGCCTTCACGCCGGGACGTACGGGCCGGGCGGTGGCGACGGCTACCTGTACGCACCGCCGCTCGGCGCTGCCAAGGACGCCGTCATCACGATCGTGCGCAACTCGGTCCAGCATCCGGAGATCGATCAGCACGACATCCAGACGCTGCTATGGGCGATCGTGGCGCGCGCCAAGCTCGAGGATCTCTCCACGGAGCACAAGGCGATCGCGGCGCAGCTGCTGCCGCCCCGCCAACTCGCCGCGCTCAACCGCTCCGTCCTCGACATGGTGTCGCAAGGGCCGATCGCCGACAATCTGCCGCGCGAGGTGCGGCAGGCGATGCAGGCGGAGGCGGACCTGCGCCGCATGCTGGTGACACCCGGAACCAGCTTCGGCGACCTCGAGCGCGTCGCCGTGCTCGCCGGTGCCGCCCCCGCGGGCCGGGGCAGCCTCGACGTGCCGAGTGGGCGCTGGAGTCATCATCCCGACGGCTATTGGGTGCGCTACCTGCCGGTGAGCTATTCCAACACGGTGGTAGAGCTCTGGGTACCCGACGACGCCGCTGGCGTGGGCCATGAGTTCGACCCGGCGACCCATATCGCGGTACCGGGCAACACCGCGCGTCAGCGTCTCATCCAGTCCGGACGAACGTACAAGCCCTCGTGACGTCACTGCCCGCGCGCGGCGGGGCCAGCGAGCGTCATCGCCGTCTCACATAGTGAAGCGAATACTTGACCGACCTGCCGGTCCGCCGTACGGTGAGGCCGTTACTTCAGTGTGGAGGTTTGTCATGGCCCGAACCGTCGGTGTACCCGGGAGTTTCACGATCGAGCGCCGTTATCCGGCGACGCCGGCGCGGGTCTTCGCTGCCTTCGCGGACCCGTCGCTCAAGAAGAGCTGGTTCGCCGCGAGCGACACGCACGAGGTCGAGGCGTTCACGAGCGACTTCCGGGTGGGCGGCGCCGAGCGGCTGACCTATCGGTTCGGCGCGACGACGCCTTTTCCGAGGGCTCTGCTCACCAGCGAAGGCGTCTTTCACGACATCGTGGATCAAGAGCGCATCGTCACGTCGTCACGCATGTCGATCGAGGGAACGGCGATCTCGGTAGCGCTCGAGATGATCGAGATCGTCGACGATGGGGCTGGCACGTGCGTGACCTGCACGTTCCAGGGGATCTTCTTCGAGGGCAGCGACGGTGCGACGATGCGCGAGCAAGGCTGGCACGTGCTGTTGGACCGGCTCGGCGCGAGTCTAGCACGCTGACGTGGCGCGACCTCACCGCTTCAGCGACCCCTCCCCGATCGATCGCTTGTTTCACGCTCTGGGCGATCCCACGCGGCGGCGGATGGTCGAACTCCTGTCGGTCCGTCCGCATTCGGTCAGCGCCCTGGCCGAGCTATGCGGGATCAGCGTGACCGGAGTCGGGCAGCATATCCAGTTGCTCGAAGGGGCGGGCTTGGTGGCGAGCAGCAAATTGGGACGTGTTCGATCGTGCCAGCTGAGGCCCGACGGCTTCGACCTGCTCAAACAATGGCTCCTGGCGTGTCGGTCGCCCTGGGACGCTCGTCTGGATGCATTGGGCGCGGTGCTCGAGCCTCCGGCAGAACACCGGTGAGCCGGTAGCCGCGCCGCGCTGGACCTTCGTGCGCATGGCGCCGGTGCAAGCCGGCGTCCTGCTCGTTCAGCGTCTACTTCAGCACAATCAGCGTGCCGTCCGCGAGTTCCTCGAACCGGAACGCCGTCGCATCCAGCTCGTCCGCGAAGGTGCCCAGGGTTCGCGCGATCAGCGCCCGATCGTGGTCGCCCTGTTCGTCCGACAGGAGGTGAGGGAGCGCCTTGGTGCGCGCGAGGCGCGCTGCCGTCCGCAACCCCTCGGCGAGTATCTGTATTCGACGATCAGCCGGTCCGCCAAGCACGGGTACACCTGGGTCAATCTTGGCTCTCTATGGTGCCACGGCCTTTGTTCGCTTGCTTCAACGTGTGTTAGACTTCGAGGTCGCTCCCTCCCGCGCCTCGTCGCGATGACTGAGATCGCCTGATCCGCCACCTTCCGCGGCGAGACGCATGCCGCCGATCTTGCTCGCTCGACCTGCCCGTTCGTGCGGTAAGAGCCAGCCGGACGACAGTACGCGGCTGCTCTGGCCGATACGACGCCGCTCCCGCCTCATCGCGGCAGCGCGCGCGACACCTCGGGCAGCAGCTCGCGCGCCAACCACCCGATCGGCGCCGCCGTCGCGGCGAGCGCCCGTCCCGCTTGACCGTGGAGCCACACCCCCCATCCCGCCGCGACCCGGGGCGCGAGACCGCGCGCGAGCAGCCCGGCGATGACGCCGGACAGAACGTCGCCGGAACCGCCCGTCGCCAGCCCCGGCCCACCACCGGCGAGATGGAGCATCGTACCGTCGGGATCGGCGACGATGGTGTCCGTGCCCTTGAGCACGATCACGCCGCGATATCGCGCCGCCGCCTCCCCCGCCGCGCCGCCGGGATCGCGGCGAACATCGTCGATCCCGCGTCCCAGTAGCCGCGCCATCTCGCCCTGGTGAGGCGTGAGCACGAGGCGCCCCTCCCACCCGCGCAGCGCGGCGCCTTCCTCTCGCGCGCAGGTCGCCGCCGCCGCGTCGAGCAGCAGACTGGTCTGAGCGGCGGAGGCCGCGTCGAGCCCTTCGATCAGCTGAGCGGCGACATGCTCGCTCCCCATCCCGGGCCCGAGCACCACCGCCTCGTGTGCCGCGGCCTGCTCTCGGAGCGGCGCGGCATCGGCAGCGATCTCCCCGTCGGCCTCGCGCAGGGCCACGATCCCGAGCTCGGGCGAGAGCACGCCCACCAGCGTCGCGGCACTGGCAAGCGTCGCGACGCGGACTCGCCCCGCGCCGGCGCGCAGCGCCGCCTCGGCGGTGAGCCGAACGACTCCCGGCGCGCGCGCCGACCCACCGACGACCAGGACCCGCCCCCGGCTCTTCTTGTCCACCTCACCGGTCGGGAGCGGGAGCGGATGCGCGGCACGCCAAGGCTCGTCGATCTCGATCATCTGGGTTCTCCCGTTCGAGCCGGCTCGACCGTGACCGCAGCTTGCTCCTCGACGAGCGGGGCGGTGACGTTGAAGTGCGCCAGTCGCAGCGCCCCGTCCCGGCCCGCCAACGGATCGAAGATGTATTCGCTCACGCCGCAGTTCGCGACCGGCGCCTCCCGGTCGATCGCGAGGATCCGCTCCTCGTCGAGATTCTCCAGGATGTAGCGCAGGCAGAGGACGACCACCTGGTGCGCCACGATCATGACATCACGCTCGCCGTGATGCAGCGAGACCGTGTCGAGCAGGGAGCGTAGCCGCAGGATGACGTCGCACCAACTCTCGCCGCCAGGTGGCCGGTGGTAGAACTTGCCCAGGGCATGACGCAGTCGAGCCTGCTCCGGCGCGATGGCGGCGATGCCCTCGGCGGTAAGTCCGTCGAGGATGCCGAACTCTTTCTCCCTTAGCCGCTCATCGGGGCAGATCGGTTCGCCAGCGGCGCAGCCACCCGCCTCGCGGAACAGGCGTGCCGTCTCACATGCACGAGTGTACGGCGAGGTCAGCATCACGTCGGGGCGCGCCGCGCCGTCCCGGGCGAACCAGCGCCCGAGCGCCCGCGCTTGCTCCCTGCCGAGCGGCGACAGCGGCACATCCATGTCGCGCTGCTCGAGCGCTATCCGTGTCGCACCGGCGGCGAGTGCCTGACGCCGCGCGACATTCCCGGCGCTCTCGCCGTGGCGAACGATCCACAGCCGGCGCGGCCAGCGCGGCGTCACGTCGATCTCCTTCGACACTCACGTGCCATGCGCTCGTTCGCCACCATAAGGAGCTAACTATCTTTGAAAGCAAGAGTTCTATTGACGAGCTGATCCAGCGTGGAGCGGTGTCTCTCCCGCCGGCTCGCGAGCGGACCGATCACGCGGAACGAACGAGCCGACGTCGTGCGACAGGCTGACTGGCCCGCGAGGCGTGCGTGCGAAGCCACCGGCCCGCGGGAACCCGACGACCGACGCGAAGTTACGACAGCATGTTGTCAACTTGGTAGGGCAGTTTCGGATGACCGAGGCGCGAGACCTCGCGATGGCGGTGTTCGCCGCGAATGGCAGGCTGGTCAGCGCCGGGAACGAGCTGGTCGAGCCCCTGGGCCTCACGAGCGCCTGGTGGCAGGTGCTGGCGGCGGTGCGGTACGCGCCGGCACCGATCTCGGTCGCGTCGATCGCGCGCAACATGGGTCTGACGCGGCAGGCGGTGCAGCGGATCGCCGACCTGCTCGCCGCGCAGGGCTTGGTCGCGTTCGCGGACAATCCCACGCATCGTCGCGCCAAGCTGGTGGTGCTTACCGCGTCGGGGCTCGCTGCCGTGGAGGGCGCCGAGAAGGCCGTCGCCCCGATCGACCAGGCCATCGCGGAACGGATCGGGACGGAGCAGATCCGCCAGGCCGTGGCCACGTTGCGGGCGACGGTCACGGTCATCTCAGAGCAGCTTGATCGGTCAGCCGCGTCGCCTTCTCACCCCGGAAAGGACCCTGCACGATGATCCTCGTCTCCGGCGCCACCGGCGGTATCGGCGGTGAAGTCTGCAGGCTGCTCACGGCAGCAGGCGAGCCCTTCCGCGGCATGGCGCGCAGGCAGGCGCAGGTCGACGCGTTTCGCCAACGCGGCATGGAGGCGGTGCCCGGCGACTTCGATCGTCCCGAGACGCTCGCCGCTGCGATGAGGGGGATCGATACGATGTTCCTCATCACCCCGCCCACGCCCGGCCAGTTCGATCAGGAGATCGCCGCGATCGACGCGGCCGGTCGCGCCGGCGTTCGCCGCATCGTCAAGCTGTCGGCGTCGGACGCCAACATCCGCTCTACCGTCCCCTGGGCACGGACCCACGCGCGCATCGACCATCAGCTGCGCGCGTCGGGCGTGGAATGGACGATCCTGAAGCCGACCGCGTTCATGCAGAACTTCCTGTGGTTCAAGGCCCCGATCGCGCGGGGGTTCCTGCCGCAGGTGGCGGGCTCGGGATCCGTGTCGTGGGTCGATACCCGCGACGTGGCCCGCGTCGCCGCTACCGTGCTGCGTGAGGATGGGCACGCGCGCGCGACCTATTTCCTCACTGGTCCCGAAACGCTCGACATGCGGCAAGCCGCCGCCCGGCTCGGTCAGGAGACCGGGCGCAAGGTGCGCTATCTCGACCTTCCCGACCCGCTGTTCGCCGCGCTCCTGCGGGTGACCGGCAACTCGCGGTGGATGACGCATGGTCTGATCGTGCAGTTCGCCGACGTCGTCGCCGGCCATCACGACATCGATCCCACGTGCGAGATCGAGCGGCTGACCGGCATCCCACCGCGCGATCTCGCCACCTTCATCCGGGATCACCGCGACGCCTTCGCACCGGTGCCACCGCGCGGCGCCGCGCGGGCGGCATGAGTCCGGCGGTCTGTCTGACCGGGGAGGCCGATAGGGGGAGCGGCTGGCGTCCTCGGGCTCGGGCCGGTGCCTCGGACGGGTCCGACCGTCTCTGTTTCCAGCCCGCGACGGGGCGGGGATCGCGGCTGGTCCGCCGCGCGAGCACCGCGACGCTGCGGCATCGCTATATCGCGCCACGCCGCTATAAAGCGCTCCTGATGTCACCTGGCGCGAGCGGCAGGAGGGCGGCGGTGCCCCTTCGCGGATCGTGCAAAGAACGCGAGCGCAGATGCCCTCTACCGACGACCGCTCTGACGAAGAAGCGCTGCACTTCATAGCGGGCGGCGGCGAGTTGGGCTCCCTGATCCGCGCCCGCGATTGGTCCTCCACGCCGCTCGGCGCGCCGGCAGCGTGGCCGCAATCGTTGCGCTCGGCATTGTCGATCTGCCTTCACTCGAGCTTCCCCACGGCGATCTATTGGGGAGCGGAGCTGCGCCTGCTCTATAATGATGCGTGGCGACCGGTCGCCGCGGAGCGTCACCCATGGGCTTTGGGGCGACCAGGCGCCGAAGTCTGGAGTGACATCTGGGACATCGTCGGCCCGCAGCTGGCCGACGTCTTGCGGACCGGAGAAGGGTTCTCGACGCTCGACCAGATGCTGCCCATCACGCGTGACGGAGCGGTGCGAGAGACGTACTGGAACTACAGCTTCACCCCGATCCGTGGCGAGAACGGGACGGTCGTGGGGGTCTTCAATCAAGGGAATGAGACCACCGCGCGCGTGATGACCGAGCGCCGCTCACTCGCCGAGCGCGAGCGGTTGCGCTTCCTGGGTGCACTCGACGATCGGCTCCGCGTCTCGCGCGACCCGACCGACGTCATGAAAGCGGCGGCCGAGCATCTCGCGCGACACCTCGACGCTTCACGGACCGCCTATGCGGACGTGGACGCCGACAACGACCGGTTCGCCATCCGCGACGACTACACCGCGCCGGGTATCGGTAGCTCGGCGGGCAGTTACCGCCTCGATCTCTTCGGCCCGCGTGCCGCCGCGGACATGCGCGCCGGCAACACCTTGGTGATCGCCGACGTGTCGCAGGAGCTCGGCCCGGGTTCCGGTCGGGAGATGTTTCAAACCATCGGCATAGAAGCGATTATCTGCTGCCCGCTGCTGAAGGACGGGCGCCTGGTTGCCATGATGGCGGTGCACCAGGCCAGCGCGCGCGACTGGAAAGCGGAGGAGATCGCGCTGGTCGAGGCGACGGTCGAGCGCTGTTGGGCCTATGTCGAGCGCGCCGGCGCCGAAGCGCGGCTGCGCGAGATGAACGAGACGCTGGAGGAGCGGGTCACCGCCGCCCTTGCCGAGCGCAAGATCTTCGCGGACCTCTTCGAGACGACCAGCGCTTTCGTGCAGATCCTGGATCGCGACTATCGCTTCCTGGCCATCAACAACGCGTCGGCCGAGGAATACCGCCGCGTCTTCGGCATTCGACCCGCGGTGGGAGACAATCTGCTCGAGCTGCTCGCTGGGTCCGACCAGTTCGAGGCGGTTCGTGCGCTGTGGTGCCGGGTACTGGCGGGCGAGAGCTTCGGCGAAGTCGCCCAGATGGGTGAGACGCACCTCGGCCCGACCTGGTACGATATGAAGTTCGCTCCCGTGCGGTCTCCTGCCGGAGAGACGATCGGCGCCAGCCTGTTCGGTTACGACGTCACCGATCGGGTACGGGAGCAGCAGCAACTCGCCGAGACCGAGCTCGCCAGACGCGAGGCGGACGCGCTCTATCGCGCCTATTTCGAGCACACCGCGGAGGCGTTGTTCGTCATCGGGATCGTCGACGGCGCCGGTTTCACGATCGAGGAGCTCAACCCCACCCACGAGACGCTCACCGGCCTCAGTTCGGTCGCGATCAGGGGAAAGCCGATCGAGGAGCAGCTACCCGCCGACGTGGTCGAGGCGGTCGTAGCGAACTTCCGCCGCGCGATGCGCGCGAGACAGCCGATCAGCTACCGTGAGGTCGTCGATCTTCCCAATGGCCGGCGCCATTGGGACACGATCCTCGTCCCCGTAGAGGGTGCCGACGGCCGGATCAACCGGATCATCGGCAGCTCTCGCGACGTCACCGCGCGCGTGCAGGCCGAGGAGCAACTGCGGCAGAGCCAGAAGCTCGAGGCGATGGGCAGCCTGACCGGGGGCGTCAGCCACGATTTCAACAATCTGCTCGTCCCGATCCTGGGCGTGCTCGACCTCCTGCAGCGTCGCGGCGTGGGCGATGATCGGGAGAAGCGACTGATCGACGGCGCGCTCCAGTCGGCGGAGCGAGCGCGCCTCCTGGTGCAGCGCCTCCTCGCCTTCGCGCGGCGGCAGCCGTTGCAGACGGTGTCCGTCGACGTCGCCGAGCTCGTCGGCGGCATGGCGGACCTGATCGGGTCGACGCTTGGACCTCAGATCAGGATCGAGGTGGAAGTGGCGGACGACTTGCCCGTCGCCTCAGCCGACCCGAACCAACTCGAGATGGCGCTGCTCAACCTCGCGGTGAATGCGCGCGACGCGATGCCGCAGGGCGGAACGTTGCGTATCTCGGCACGCGGCGAGGAGGTGAGGAGCGGCGGTGCAGAGGGCCTCGCGCCGGGCCGGTACGTTCGCTTGTCGGTCGCCGACACGGGCGTCGGGATGGATCAGGAAACGCTGAAGCGTGCGGTGGAACCGTTCTTCTCGACCAAGGGGATAGGGAAGGGAACCGGCCTTGGCCTCAGCATGGTCCACGGACTCGCCGCCCAGCTCGGCGGGGCCCTCACCATCGCCAGCCAGCCTGACAGCGGAACGACCATCGAGCTCTGGCTACCGGTCGGTGACGCACCGATCGTGGGCTCGGGCAGCGACAGTTCGGTCCCGTCCCATGTAAGCCACGATGGCACCGCGTTGCTGGTCGACGACGAGCCCCTCGTCAGGGCGAGCACTGCGGACATGCTGAGCGACATCGGCTTCGCCGTGGTCGAAGCGAGCTCGGCCGAGGAGGCGATGGTGTTGCTGGACCGCGGCTTGCAGCCGAACATCGTCGTGACCGATCACCTCATGCCCGGTCGCTCGGGCAGCGAGCTGGCGGCCGAGGTACAGGGCCGGTGGCCTCGGCTACCCGTTCTGCTCATCTCCGGGTACGCCGATGCCACTGGTGTCGACCCCGCCCTCCCCCGCCTGACGAAGCCCTTCAAGCAGGCCGAGCTAGTTGCCTCGGTCGGCGAGCTGATCAGGCACGACTAGCCGCAACGCAACGATCTTCGCGCGAGTGGCCCACGAGCGAACGGCCGGACCATCCCGCCCGCCGCTCCGGTCGGCCGCTCGGTCACCTCACCGTTGAACGACGTAGGTGACGAGATCATAGATATAGTCGCGGCCGCGATACAGCGCGTCGACCGGAATGCGCTCGTTGAGCCCGTGCGTGCCAGCGGTGGCGGGGTCGTTCCACAGCCCGGGGATGCCGTAGGTCGGCACGCCGATCTTGCTCAGGTAGGTCGCGTCGGTCGCGCCGGCGGACTGGGTCGGGATGACCGGCACGCCGGGGAAATGCTTGGCGCCGACCGCGGCGATCGGTGTCAGGATCGCGGGGTCAAGCGGCGCGCTCTCCGCCACCGGACGCTCCTGGATCTTGCTGCGCAGAACCTTTACCTGCGGGTCAGCGACGACCCGCTCGATCGCGGCGCGCGTCTCGTCGGCGGTCTCGCCCGGCACGATGCGGCAGTTGACCGAGGCGGCGGCGCGCTGCGGCAGCGCGTTGGCGGCGTGCCCGGCCTCGAGCATCGTGGCGACGCAGGTGGTGCGCAGCAGCGGGTCGAGCGCGAGGTCGCGCGACACCGCCTCGGCGGCCGCGGGATCGCCGGGCGCGGCGGCGAGCCGCACCATGGCCGCACCGGTCGCGTCCTTGCGCAGGGCGCCGGCCTTGGCGAGATAGGCCAGCGACACCGGGTTCAGCTTGACCGGGAAGCGCAGGGTGCTGAGCCGGGTCAGCGCGGCGGCGAGGCGGTAGATCGCGTTGTCCGGCCGCGGCTGGGAGCTGTGGCCGCCGCGATCGGTCACCTCCAGGATGAAGTTGCGCGGTGACTTCTGCGCGACCTGGACGCCGAGCGTCTCCGGACCGCCGCCCGGCGCGGTGCGCCCGCCGCCGCCCTCGTTGAACGCGAAGCCGGCGCGGACGAGCTCGGGGCGATGATCGACCAGCCAGCCCGCGCCGTTGAGCACGCGCTCGTTCGAGCCCTCCTCGCCGCACGTCAGCGCGAGCTTGACGGTGCGCTTCGGTGCGGTGCCGCGCTGCTTGAGGCGGATCATCGTGTCGGCGAAGATCGCCGCCTGCGCCTTGTCGTCGCTGGCGCCGCGCGCGTAGAAGTAGCCGTCCTCCTCGATCAGCTTGAACGGGTCGCGCTGCCAATCCTCGCGCTTCGCCTCGACCACGTCGATATGCGCGAGCAGCAGCAGCGCGGGGCGCTTCGCGTCCGACCCGGCGAGCGTGGCGACCAGCCCGCCATCGCGCGGGCGCCCCTCCGGGACGTAGATCGTGAGATCGGAGTCAGCATATCCCGCCGCGCGCAGCCGCGTCGCGACCTGGCGCGCCGCCTGGGTGCAGTCGCCGACCGAGGAGGTGGTGTTGGTCTCGACGAGCTCGCGGTACAGCTCGCGAAAGGCGGTGCGGTCCGGGCGCGCCGCGGCGGCGGGAGCCTGCCCCGTGGCGGCGAGTGGTTGGAGCAGGGCGGCGGCCGCGGCCGCGGCGGTGACGAGGCGGTACATGACTTCTCCTCTCGGACGGCGGGAAGGACGGATCAGAAGCTCTGGCGCAGGTTGACCCCGATCGTGCGGGGGCGCGTGCTGACGTAGTAATCGGGCGTTCCCGTCGCCGAGGCGACGCGGTTGAGGCCGTTCTCGTTGAACAGGTTGCTGGCGAAGACATAGGCGCCGAAGCCCCGCCCCTCGATCCCGACGCGCGCGTTGACGATGCTATAGTCGCCGATGCGCCGGTAGAAGGCATTGCTCTCGCGCAGCTCGGTCGTCATCCGGCCGGTATAGGTATAGTCCAGCCGGAACAGCCCGTTGAATCGGTCGTCGATCGGCGGGGCATAGTCGATCCCGGCGGCGGCGGTGGCGCGCGGGACATAGGTCAGCACGTCGCCCGAGCGCCCCGGCGCGGTGATGAATCCCGTTGAGTCGACCTGGTCCGAGGTCAGCTTCGCGTCATTGTAGTTGACGCTGCCGCTCAGCGTGAGGTGGCGCAGCGGGCGCGCGCTCGCCTCGAGCTCGACTCCCTCGACGCGCACGCCGGCGAGATTGTAGATGAAATTGAAGTTGCCGCCGCCCTGCTGGAGGGTCGAGACGCTGGTCTGCACCTCGTCCCAGTCGGTGCGGTAGACCGCCAGGTTGAGCGTCAGCCGTCGGCCGAACCAGGAAGTCTTCGCCCCGAGCTCGTAGTTCCACAGCGAGTCGGGCCGGTAGACGAGATATTGCGCGGGCAGGTTGGGGATGTTGTTGGCGCCGCCCGGCCGGAAGCCCTGCGCGGCATTGGCATACACCAGCAGGTCGCGCGCCAGCTGCAGCTCGGCGTTGAACTTCTTCACCCAGCCCTTCGCGTTCGCGGTCGTCTCCTCATAGGCCCGCGGTTCCTGGCCGTTGGTGAAGTTGTAGCCAAGATACGCGCCGCCGACCGTCTTGGTATAGTCGAAGTGACGGAGCCCGACGGTGAGCGTCAGCGGCGCGAACAGGCGATAACCGAGTTCGCCGAAGAAGGCGGTCTGCTCGACGCTGGTGAGGATGTTGCGGCCGCCGAGATCGTCCACCGGGTCGCGCTGGCCGCCAGTGATCGGGTCGCCCGCGAAGGGCAAGGTGTCGACCCGGTCGAAGCGATCCTCGTGGAACAGGCCCACGGTGTAGGTCAGCGGGCCGGCGCCGTTCGAACCGAGCCGCGCCTCCTGGATGAAGTTGCGGACGTAGCGCGGCTGGTAGGCGCCGAACGGCGCCTTGGAGCGGGCATAGGCCTGATAGGCGCTGCGCTGCGCGGCGGTGCAGCTGGTGACCGGCACGCCCAGCGCGACGCGGGTGTAGAGCGGGCACCAGCGCGCGCCCGAGACCACGCTGGCGAAGGCGGCGTTGTTGTCGTTGGTGCTCTCGACGTCCCAGCGATACCAGGAGGCGCTCGCGGTCAGCGTCGCGAAGCCGAGGTCGAAGCGGCCGACGCCGTTGTACAGCTGCAGCTTGTCGTGCCAGGGCTGGAAGATCTGGAAGTCGGCGCGGTACGGACCCAGCGCCGAACTGTACTGCGAGGTGCCGGCGATGTCCTGCGTCTGCAGCAGCGCGGTCGCGGTCAGCGTCACCGCGCTGCTGGGCGTATAGGCGAGGATCGCGCGCCCGCCCTCCAGCGTGGCCCGATTGGTGTCGCGGCGGTCGAGCAGTGTATAGTCGACGAAGCCCGGTTGACGCTCGCGATAGCCGACGACGCGGAGCGCCAGCCGATCGGCGACGATCGGCACGTTGAGCGCCCCCTTGGCGACATAGCCGACGCCGCCGTCGCGCGTACTGCTCGCCTGGAGCTCGACCGTGCCGGCGTAGGTGGTCGGGTCCGGCTGGTTGAACAGCACGCGCAGCGTGCCGCCCATCGAACCCGAACCGTACAGCGTGCCCTGCGGGCCGCGCAGCACCTCGACGCGCTCGACGTCGAAGAGGTTGAGGTTGGGCGTATTGCCCGCCGGGTCCGAGTTGGTGCCGGAAGGGCCGGTGAGCGGCGTCTCGCCGTAGTAGAGACCGACGGTACTCTCGCCCGAGGCCTGCACGCCGCGGATCGAGACTCGGGTGCGGCCCGAGTCGCTCTCGGTCAGCTGCAGCCCAGGCACCTGGCGGATCACGTCGGCGATCGTGGTGGCGCCTAGCCGCGAGAGCTGGGTCTCGCCGAGCGCCGAGATCGCGATCGGCGTGGTCTGCACCGTCGACTGGCGTCGCAGCGCGGTGACGACGACGTCGCCGGCCTCGTCGGTGGTGGTCGCAGCCTCGCCGGCCGCGGCTGGGGGAGCGGGAGGACGCGCGACCTGAGCGAGCGACGGCGTGGGCGCCGCGATCGTGACGAGAAGGAACGCGGCGGGCCCGATCGGTCGCATGATACCCCTGTTGTCTCTCTGCGAGATGCTCCGCCGAGCGGCGAGCGGACACCAGCATCGTTGCTAACTCCGATCGGAGCAATAGGCTTTATGCGCTTGAGGAAGTTTGCCTTCTGCGAGCCGTCGCGCGTGTCTCGGGTTCGCCGCACGGTCCGCGATCCCGCTCGCTGGCATCGATCCCGCAGCGACCACGGGGCCAGGATGCGACCTTCGTCGCAGTTCCTCCCGCCGCTACGGCTACTTACAGTGTGCGGGCCGGATCGTCTCCGACGCGGGAAGCGGCAAGAAGAGGTCGACGCCATGTCTGTATCCCGCCTGCTCGCCGCGCCTCTCGTCGCGCTTCTCGCCGCACCGGCCGCAGCGGCGCCGGCGGGCGGCCCCTCCGCCTTCGCCTCCGCGCCCATCGACGCGCGGGCCACGACGGTACGCGGCGTCGGCGACGGCCATGCCGACGATAGCGCCGCGCTCCAGCAGGCGATCGATGCCGCGGCGGACCAGGGCGGCGGCGGGATCGTGTTCCTGCCGCAGGGCCGCTACCGCATCACGCGCACGATCTTCCTGTGGCCTGGCGTGCGCTTGTTCGGCATCGGCGCGCGACGGCCGGTGATCGCGCTCGGCGCGAACACGCCGGGATTTCAGAAGGGCGTCGCGCACATGATCGTCTTCGCCGGCGCGCGCCGCTCGGGCGCGGGCGGGCGCAGCGAGGGCGGGCGCGTCGGCGCCGCGCCGCCGCGCCGCATCCCCTTCCCCGTCGCGGGCAGCGTACCGTTCGACCCCGCCATCGCCGACGCCAACCCCGGCACCTTCTACTCCGCCATCAGCAACGTCGACGTCGCGGTCGGCGCGGGCAACCCGGCGACCGCGGCGATCCGCTTCCACGCCGCGCAGCACGCCTACCTCAGCCACATGGACTTCGACCTCGGCCCCGCGCTGGCGGGCCTGTACCAGGTCGCCAACGTCGCGCGCGACCTGCGCTTCCGTGGCGGCCGCTACGGCATCCTCGCCGAGAAGCCCTCGCCGGCCTGGCCCTTCACCCTGCTCGACTCGACCTTCACCGGCCAGCGCGACGCCGCGATCCGCGAGCATGAGGCGGGGCTCACGCTGGTCAACGTGGCGTTCCGCGACACGCCGGTCGGCGTCGAGATCGATCGCGGCTACGGCGACTGGCTGTTCGGCCAGGACGTGCGCTTCGAGAACGTGTCGCGCGCGGGCGTGATCGTCTCCAACGAGAACAACGCCTACACGCAGGTGACGTTCGAGAACGCGCTGGCACGCCGCACCCCGGTGTTCGCGCGCTTCCGCGACAGCGGCACCGAGCGGCGCGGCGCCGGGTCCAGCTATCGCGTGGCCAGCTTCAGCCACGGCCTCGCCGTCGACGGCTATGGCACGATGGGTACGCCGCGCACGACGATGGCAGCCGAGCGGCTCGCCGCGCTGCCGCCGCGCCGCGCCGACGCGATCCGCGCGCTGCCCGCGACGCGCGAGTGGTTCAACGCGCGCGACGCCGGTGCCAAGGGAGACGACCGCAGCGACGACACCGCCGCGCTCCAGCACGCGATCGACGCGCACCGCACCGTCTACCTGCCCGCCGGCCGCTATGTGGTGAGCGACACGCTGCGGCTGCGGCGCGACAGCGTGCTGGTCGCGCTCCACCCCAATCTCACCCAGATCCTGCTGCGCGAGAATAGCCCCGCCTATCAGGGCATCGGCGCGCCGAAAGCGCTGCTGGCGAGTGCCGACGGCGGCGACGCGATCGTCAGCGGCGTCGGCCTCGCCACCGGCGGGATCAACCCGCGCGCCACCGCCCTGCTATGGACCGCGGGGGCGGGCTCGCTGGTCGACGACGTCAAGTTCCAGGGCGGCCACGGCACCGACCTCGCCGGCGGGGTGCGCTTCAACCCGTACAACGCCAATGCCACCGGCGACGCCGATCCGGCCAAGCGCTGGGACGCGCAATATCCCAGCCTGTGGGTGACGCGCGGCGGCGGGGGCACGTTCAACGGCCTCTGGACGCCCAACACCTACGCCCAGGCGGGGCTGTACGTCTCCGACACGACCACGCCCGGTCGCGTGTACCAGATGTCGTCCGAGCATCACGGCCGCGTCGAGATCGCGCTGAACCGCGTCGCGAACTGGGAGCTGATCGCGCCGCAGACCGAGGAGGAGGGCGGCGAGAGCCGCGACGCGGTCGCGCTCGAGATCCGCGACTCGCACGATCTCCTCGTCGCCAATCTCCACGCCTATCGCGTCACCCGCACCGCCAAGGCGCTCCCCGCGGCGGTGACGCTGTACGGCGCGCGCGACATCCGCTTCCGCAACATGCACGTCAACGCCGAGAGCGGGCTGGCGACGTGCGACGAGAACGGCTGCGCCACCTTCCTGCGCGCGAACAGATTCCCGTACGAGAACGCGATCGTCGACATGAGCGGCGGCGCGCAGGTGCGCGAGCGCGAGTTCGCCGCCTTCGACGTGACGGCGCGCACGGCGCCCGCGGCGGCGCCCGCCGCCGGCGGGGCGGTGGAGAAGCTCGCCGGCGGCTTCGACGCGGCGGGCGGCGGCACGGTCGCGCCCGACGGCACGCTCTATTTCGTCGATCGCGTCCAGCAGCGGATCTACCGCTGGTCGGCGGCGCGCGGGCTCGGCATCGAGCGCGACACCACGCTCGACGCGGTCAGCCTCGCCGCCGACGACGCGGGCGACCTGCTGGTGCTTTCGGCGGCGGGACGCGACGGCACCGTCTCGTCCTTCCGCCCCGGCACGAGCGAGCTGGCGCTCGACGTGATCGCGCCCACGCCCGTCGCCGCGAGCACGCCGCGCGTGCTGCTGCCGAGCGCCTGGTGGGTCAACGGCGAGTTCCGCGACCAATATGATCCGGCGACCGACCGCTTCGCCACGCTGGGCCAGCTGTTCGCGCAGGACGTCGCGACCGCGCCGACGCGCGCCGCGGTCTCACCTGACGGCACGCTCGCGCTGCCGGCGTGGCGCGTCTTTCAGCAGGGTCCGCCCGATTTCCGCGCCCGGCGCTTCTCGCACGCGCTCGACAGCTACGGCCTGGTCGCGGCACGTGTCGGCGAACGCACCTATGTCAGCAACGCCTCCGAGGCGCGCACCTACAGCGCGCGCGTCGGCGGCGACGGCGCGCTGACCGACCTACGCGTCTTCGCCGAGCGCGGCGGCGAGAGCGTGATCGCCGACGCGCGCGGGCGCGTGTACGTCGCCAACGGGCAGGTGTTCGTCTACGGCGCGGACGGTGCCGCGCTGGGCCGCATCGACGTGCCCGAGCGACCGCTCCAGCTGCTGCTCAGCCGCGACGGCGCCGCGCTCTACGTGCTGACGCACCACTCGCTGTACCGCGTGCGAATCTGAGCGTCGCGCCCGCCCGGCGACCGCCGGTTCGCACCGGGGCGCCCGGACACTTGCACGAACCGCCGCGCGGTCCCGCAACACCGACGCCGACCCGGGACGATCTGGCCAGGCTCGCGCGATCGGCGGATCATTGAACCGCGCGATTGGCGAGCACCGCGCCGAGCAAGCCCGGGAAGCGCCGGTCGAACTCGTCGCGGCGCAAGGTGTTGATCATCTCACGCCCGACCTGCGTCGTCTCGATCAACCCCGCGGCGCGCAGCAGCTTCAGGTGGTTGGACAGCGTGCTCTTCGGGATGGACTCGCATGGCGCCGCGCCGGCGCAGCTGAGCCGCTCGGTCTCGGCAAGCCGCGCGACCATGCTCAGCCGATTGGGATCCGCCAGCGCGTGGAGGGCCAGGTCGAGCGGCACGTCCTCCAGTCGGGGATGGGTGAAGCGAGGCATGTGACCGATATAGGCCGAGGCGGAAGATATAACAGTTCGGGTATATTGAACTATTGAAGTGTTCCCCCATCTCGCGGCGTGCTGACAGCGCACGATGCCGTGATCGCGGGCCAGGATTGGAGAACACACATGTCACTGCAGGGTAAGAAGGCGCTCGTCACGGGCGGGTCGCGCGGCATCGGCGCGGCGATCGCCAAGCGGCTGGCGGCCGACGGCGCGACGGTCGCGGTCACCTACGCGGGCAACAAGGCCGCGGCCGACGCCACCGTAGCGGCGATCGAGGGCGCGGGCGGCACCGCTTTCGCCTTTCAGGCCGACGCCGCGGATCCGGCGTCGCAGCGCGCCGGCGTCGAACAGGCCGCCGCGGCACTCGGCGCGATCGACATCCTGGTCCATAACGCCGGTGTCGCCGAGTTCTCGACCGTCGCCGAGGATACCGACGATACCTACGATCGCCAGTTCGGCGTCAACGTGAAGGGACTGCACGTCGGCACGCGCGCGGCACTGCCGCACCTGAACGATGGCGGCCGGATCATCCTGATCGGCAGCATCTCGGGTGAGATGGCCTTCCCCGCGACCACGGTCTACAGCGCCACCAAGGCGGCGGTGGCGGCGCTGGCCCGCGGCTGGGCCAAGGATCTCGCCTCCCGCAACATCCTGGTGAACACGGTTCAGCCGGGCCCGATCGACACCGACATGAACCCGGCCGACAGCGAATTCGCGGGACACGTATTGGGTGCCATCCCGCTGGGCCGCTACGGCAAGGTCGAGGAGATCGCAGGCGCGGTCGCCTTCCTCGCCGGCCCGGATGCGAGCTATATCACCGGTACAACGCTCAACATCGACGGCGGTGCGACCGCGTAAGGCGCTCGGCCGGCCCTTCGCTGGACGGGGTCGGTCGTCATCGCCGCGACGCGGCGTGATGGCCGCCGATCGACGGCTGGCGGCGGCGCAGGTCGGGGATCCCGAGCAGCCCGACCGGCTCGATCCTGTGCTGTTCGAGCGCGTGTCCCCGGTCGGGCCGATCGGCCGGGCGCCGATCGGCACGGCGCGCGCCGGGGTCACTGCCGCCCACGCGACTCGACGCTATAGCCGTGCAACCCCGACGGATAGGGATTGACCGCCACGCGCGTCCCCATCTGTCCCTCCGGCCCGCCGAAGCTGGCGCGGTGCCAGCGGCCCTGTTTGGCGATCAGCACGTCGCCGGGCGCCGCCGCCTTGATCAGCGGCTCGCCCTCGATCTGCAGGTCGATATTGCCCTCCATGACGAACCAGAACTCGTCGTAGCCGACGTGGAAATGGCCGAGGTTGGAGGGCGGCGGGGTCGGCGTGGCGCGGCCGCGGATGTTGTTCACGAACAGGTGCTGCGCGGCGATGAAGGCCGTCGGGCGCGCGTTCGCCTGCACCACGTCCTTGTAATAGTCGAGGTAGAGCGGGTTGTCCGCGTCGGGTGCCCCGGCCCCGCCCGACACCAGCCGGCGCTCGTAGCGGAAGCCGGCGCGGTCGCGCGGCCGCTCCGTCGTGCTCGTCACCGGGTACAGCGGCATGTCGGCCGCCGCGTGGATCTCGAACCACAAAGCGGGCTGGTCGCCGACCGTCTCCAGCGTGAAGGGAACGCGGAGCGGCACGTCGATCTCGAACCCCTTGCCCGCGACGAACGGCGGCTGACCCGCGATGATGACACGGAGCTGCCCACCCCAGACGATGATCGCGGTCCGGTTGTCCGAGTAAGCGACCTCGGCGGTGCGCTTGCGCGGCGCCTGCTGGTGCCAGTCGGCCACGATGTCGCGGTTGCGCACGATCGGCTGCGACCAGTCGGTCGCCCCCTTGTGCAGCGCGAGCACGTCGGCGAGCTTCCACCAGGGGCGGTTGGGCGAGTCATAGGCGGCATAAGGCGTCTTCTTGGGCACCCACATCTCGACCGGCGCGGGCGGCGTCGGGCGCGGCGCCTGCGCGGTGAGCAGCAGTGCAGCGCCGGCCGCCGCGGCGACGCGCGCGCGGCGTCGGGTCAGGTGGATCATGGTCGCTCCCCTCCTCTGTTGTGTCACTATGCCGCGGCGACCGCGGGATCATGGCTCGGCGGACGCTCGGCGCCGATCAGCCGGCGCGGGTCGACGATCGCCCAGGCGGCGACGCCGAGGATCACCACGCCCGCGCCGGTGCCGAACGCCGCCGCCCAGCCGTAGCGCGCGGCGATCCACGGCGTCAGTGACGCGGTCAGCGCGCCGCCGATCTGGCAGCCGACGTTCATCAGCCCCGAGACCACGCCGGTGTGGCGCCCCGCGATGTCCGCGGTGACCGACCAGAAGGAGCTCTGCGACAGGTAGATCGCGCCGCCGCCGAGCGCGAGCGTCAGCACCGCGAGCGGCGCGCTGTCGACCTGCGAGCCGACCAGCAGGAACAAGGCGGTCAGCGCGAAGGACAGCATCGCCAGCCCCGAGCGCCCCCAGTAGAGGCCGTGCCGGCGCGACACCGCGTCGTTGACCACCCCGCCGGCGAGGCAGCCGAGCGTCATCGCCAGGAACGGCGCCATGCCGAACAGCGCGCTCGATTTCAGATCGAGCCCGCGCGCCTCGGCGAGATAGATGAAGAACCAGCTGAAGAAGATCCAGATGACGTAGCCGAAGGCGAAATAGCTCAGGAACAGCCCCCACACCGCGCGACTCGCCAGGATCGCGCGCCACGGGATCGGTCCGGCGGTGCCGTCGGGCGAGTCGGGCAGGCCCGTCCCGATGTGCGCCAGCTCGGCCGCGTTCACCGCTGGATGCTCCTGCGGCCGATCGCGCGCGACCGTGAACCACACGATCGCCGCGATCAGGCCGATCAGCGCGCAGACATAGAAGGACGCGCGCCAGCCGCCGTAAGCGACCACCGCGCTGATCAGCGGCGGAGTCAGTCCCGATCCCGCGCCCACGCCCGCGAAGATCAGGCCATTGGCCTTGCCGCGCTCCTGCGCCGGCACCCAGCGCGAGACGAACTGGTTGCCCGACGGATAGACTGCCGCCTCGCCGATGCCGAGCCCGAAGCGGACCAGCATCAGCAGCGTGACGGCGTGCGCGCTGCCGGGCGGCACCCAGGCGGTGGCGACGCTGAACACGCCCCACCACAGCAGTGCGAGCGTCAGCAGCCGGCGCGGCCCGATCCGCGCGGCGAGCCACCCCGCCGGCACCTGGAACGCGGCATAGCCGATCAGGAAGGCGCTGAAGACCCAGCCGAGCCGGATCTGATCGATCGCATAGTCCTGCCGCATCTGCACGCCGGCGACCGAGATGTTGGTGCGATCGAGGAAGGCGATCGCGCTGATGACGAACAGCATCGCCACCAGTCGCACCCGGACGTTGCTCCGCCCCGCTCCCGCCATCACCGCTCTCCCGGACGCGCGGCTGGACGCCGCATTATATCCTATATGATTCTATGTAGAGCCGTTGTAAGCGTGCGTAAAGCCCGGCGCAGTTCGGCACGAGCAAGGAGAGAGAGGGTGGAAGCGATCGGATCGCTCGCGCGCGGCGCGGCGCTGCTCACGCTGGCATGGGCCGCGACCGCGACCGCGCGACAGGCGCCCGCGCCGCGGCCCCTGGCAGCGCGTATCGGCCACACCGACCCGGCCCGCTACCGCCAGCTCGCCAAGGTACACGACGGTGCAGGAACCATGGCCTTCGCGCCGCTGCTCGGCGCCGACGCGCTCTCCACCAACCTGATCTTCGTCCACCGCGGCGTGATCCCGCCGCACAGCGGGATCGGGCAGCATTTCCACCACCAGTGCGAGGAGATGTTCGTCATCCTCGACGGCGAGGCGCAGTTCACCGTCGACGGTCGCACCGCCGCGCTGGCGGGACCGGTGGCGGTGCCCGACCGCATGGGCCACGCGCACGCGCTGTACAACGCGTCCGACCGGCCGGTGCAGTGGCTCAACATCAACGTCGGCCAAACCAAGCGCTACGACAATCTCGATCTCGGCGACTCCCGGGAGGGCGCGCCGCTCGACCGCGTCGCGCAGTTCGCCGCAGTGACGTTCGACCGCGACAAGCTCAGGCCGCAGGGCAACGTGCGAACGCGCCGGCTGCTCGGGCCGGAGGTCTTCACCACGCCATGGGCCTTCGTCGACCATGTGCTGGTGCCCGCCGGCGCCGCGCTGGACGGCGTCGCCGCGCCGGGTATCAGCGAGATGGTCTATGTCATCGCGGGCGCGGGCGAGGCGCAGGTCGCGGGCGAGCGCGCGCCGCTGCGCACCGGCGACGCGCTCCCGGTCGAGGTCGGCGCCGCGCGCACGCTGCGCGCCACCGGCGCCGCGCCGCTCGAGCTGTTGGTGGTCGGGGTCGCGCGCGATCTCGCCGCCAAGGCCGAGTACGCCGCTTCACTTCCCCCACGCTGACCGTCGAAAGGACCTGCCGATGCAACGCCGCTCGCTCCTGCACCTGATCGCCGCGCTAGGTGCCGGCTCGACCTTCCCCGGCGCCGCGCGTGCCGCCGCGCCGAGGCGCAAGCCGATCGTGCTCTACTGCGACCTCGCGGTCGATCCGGCGCGCGAGCAGGAGATGCTCGACGCCTTCCACCAGCATTTCCTGCCCGCGGCGCAGAGCTTCCGCGGTCGCGGCTTCATCGACCTCAAGATGCTGAAGCTCCGCACGGTCATCCAGGGCCAGCCCGCTCCCTCGCCCGGGGTGAACTACCGCTTCCAGCTGACCTATGAGAGCGAGGAGCAGCGCCAGGCGTGGATCCGCTCGGACGTGCACCAGCGCAATTGGCCGCTGATCGAGCGTACCGTGCTCAACCGCGACTATCTCGTCCTGCTGACCGACGCGGTGTGAGCATGCGGACCGCTCCCCTGCTCGCCGCCGCGCTGCTCGCGCCGCTCGCTTTGCACGCCCCCGTCGCCGCGCAGGAGACGGGCCCGCGGGTCGAGCGGCTCGATCCGGCGCTCGACTCGCTGATCGCGCCGGGCACGACAGTCGAGCGAGTCGCGACCGGCTTCGGCTTCACCGAGGGCCCGCTGTGGCACGACGGGCGGCTGTGGTTCTCCGACGTCAGCGGCGACAAATTGCGCGCCGTCGACCCGTCCGGCCGCGTCGAGGAGCTGATCGCCAACGCCGGCGGCCTCCCCAACCCGCCCGCGGGCAAGAGCATCGGACCCAACGGCATGGCGCCCGACCGTGACGGCAGCGTGCTGATGGCGCAGATGGGGGCGCGCCGTATCGTGCGCGTCGGCGCCGACCGCCGCGTCACGCCGGTGATCGCCGACTATCGTGGCAAGCGGCTCAACAGCCCCAACGATCTCGTCTTCGCCCCCGACGGTGCGCTGTGGTTCACCGATCCGCCCTTCGGCCTGTACAACGGCATGGACAGCGATCCCGCCAAGCAGCTGCCGTACAACGCGGTGTTCCGCTACGCCGGCGGCACGCTGACCCCGGCCATCACCGATCTGAAGCTGCCCAACGGCATCGGCTTCTCGCCCGACGGGCGTACCTTGTACGTCACCGATTATGGTCCGCCGGGCGTGATCTACGCCTACGACGTGGGGCGCGGCGGGGCGTTGTCGGGGCGGCGCGTGCTGATCAGCTTTCCCGCGGGCGGTGCCGGCGGTGCGGACGGGCTCAAGGTCGATCGCCGCGGCAACGTCTGGGCGACCGGGCCGGGTGGCATCCGCGTGATCTCGCCCGCGGGGACGGTGCTCGGCCAGATCGTGCTGCCCGAGGTCGCCGCCAACCTCGCCTTCGCCGGCGACGGGCACACGCTGTACATCACTGCCTCGACGAGCGTGTACCGGCTGCGGACGGTGGTGGCGGGAGTGCGGCCGCGCTACGCGCGGTAGCGGCCGACGGTCGGGCAATCGCTGCCCGTCGCGCGCCCATGCCCCGCCTCGGCGTCATCCTGAGACCAAGCCCAGGATGACGCCGCTATCGGGGCCGAGCGCGCAGCGGCGGCCGGGGGCGGCGCCCCTACACAATCCCGCTCATTGCCCCGTGGCGCCGGCCTTCCTGTCCGTCGCGACGTTGGCGACGAGATAGTCGCTCACCGCCTTCTGCTCCTCCGGCGAGAGCTCGGCACCGCGATCGATCATCGACTGCACCAGCGCGGGCCACTCGGCGGCGGTCTTGTGCGCGGTGAAGACCTGGTTGGTGGTGTGGCAGAAGCCGCAGCGCTCGTTGATCAGGTCGAGCCCGGGCCCGGGCGCCGGCGCAGCAGCGGAGGGGGCGGGCTGCTGCGCGGCCAGCGCCACCGCGCCGAGCAGCGCGCTACCGGCGAAGACCGCGCAGCCGGCGGCGAGGCGGACGATCGGGTCGATGCGCGTCATGGCTGGGGTCCTCAGCGAACGGCGAAGGCGACCACCTGGTCGCTGGTCGCGGGTTGGAAGGCGAAGCCGCCGGTCGCCACCGCGGCGACCATCTGGCGGCCGTCGGCGGCCTGGTAGGTCATCGGCGTGCCGTAGTTCGAGGCAGGGAGCGGCGCGGACCACAGCAGCGCACCGCTTTTCGTCTCGAAGGCGCGGATCGTGGCGTCGCGCGTCGCGCCGATGAAGGTCAGCCCGCTCGCCGTGGTGATCGGACCGCCCGCGCTGATCACGCCGTTCGCGGCGAAGGCGGGATCGTCGTTCTTGCCCAGCACCTTGCGCCATGCCACGGCGCCGGTGTCGACGTTCACCGCGACCAGCTCGCCCCACGGCCCCTTCTGGCACGGGTTGCCGGTCTCGGCGTCCTGGAAATAGGCGTAGCCGGCCTTCATGCCCCAGCTGCCGTCGGGCTGGCGCGCGAGCTGCTGCGGGCTGGCCAGATTGTTGACGTTGATCACGTACAGGCCGCTCTTCGGATCGAACGCGCCCCCGCCCCAGTCGACTCCGCCGAGGCTGCCGGGGAAGAAGTTGACCGCGCTGTCGGCGCGCAGCGGCTGGAACGGCCGGCTCGGCGCGATCGTCAGGTCGGCGACCAGCTTCTCGCAGGCGGCGCGGTGCGCGGGCGGACCGTCGATCAGGTCGGAAGTGGCGTAGCTGGTGCGCGCCAGTGGGGGCGGCGTGACCGGCATCGGCTGGGTCGGCCAGGGCTGCTCGCCGGGCACGTCGGTGTCGGTCGGCACCGGCACCTCGCGCACGTCGTACAGCGGTTTGCCGGTGACGCGGTCGAGGATGAACAGCGTCGCGGTCTTGTTCATCACCGCGATCGCCGGGATCGTCCGGCCGCCGCGGCGCACCTCGATCAACGTCGCGGTGGGCAGGTCGACGTCCCAGATGTCGTGGTGCACGGTCTGGAAGTGCCAGAGATACTTGCCCGTCGCCGCCTCCACCGCGACGACCGAGTTGCCGTAGAGGTTCTGACCCTTGCGGTCGCCGCCCCAGCGATCGAACGTCGGCGCGCCGATCGGCAGATAGGCGATGCCGCGCCTGTCGTCGACGAGCACGAAGGTCCAGACGTTCACGCCCGAGCGCTTCTGCCAGCTGTCCCCCTCCCAGGTGCCGAAGTTCGGTTCGCCCGGCTGCGGGATGGTGTGGAAGGTCCAGAGCAATTTTCCGGTGCGCGCGTCCCAGCCGCGCACGTCGCCGGCGGCGCCCTTGACGGGCATCTCCTGCACGCGCGACCCGGTGATGATGACGTCGCGGTAGATCGCCGGAGGACTGCTCATGCCGAGCGGCGCGCGCGTGCCGTTCATCACCTCGGGCGTCTTCATGTCGACCGAACCCCCGGTGCCGAAGCCAGCGGCCGGCTGACCGGTCGCGGCGTCGAGCGCGATCAGCTTGCCGCTGCGCGTGCCGAAGACGATCCGCGCGGCCGCCCCCTTCCCGCCTGGCCAGTAGGCGACACCGCGGGTCGATGCCTGGTCGTTCCCGGGCAGCTGGAAGACCCAGCGCTCGGCTCCCGTCGCGGCATCGAGCGCGACCACGCGCTTGTACGGCGTGGCGAGGTACATCACGCCCTTCACCACCAGCGGCGTGGCCTCCGAGGCGGAGAAGCCGGTGCGGAACTTGGCGGGGACGCTGTCGGGCATCGGGATCGCCTCGCCGGTCGTGCCGGCCGGACGCATGTGGTAGGTCCAGACCTGCCGCAGCCTGGCGACGTTCGCCGGCGTGATCTCGGTCAGCGGCGAGTGGCGCGCGTGGCTCTCGTCGCGGCCATAGCCCTGCCAGTCGCCCTTGGCCGGCGCCGCGACCGCGGCGGCCGGCGCGAGCGCGACCGCGGCGACCACCATCGTGCCCGCCCAGGACACGCGCCACCTCTGCTGCCTGGTCCTGCTCGCCACGCGTCACTCTCCTGTTCGGCGACGTTGCGTTCCACCCGCGATGGCCGCAACGTTGTCCTGTCATTTCAACGGTGCTAGCAAGCTGCACGATCCTATACAATATGATCTGTGCCATAGGCCGAGATACGGCCCACGCGCGCCACGAGAGGAGACATACATGCCGGACCTACCGCTGAAGGGCCTGAGAGTGCTCGATATCTCGCAGGTCATGGCGGGGCCATTCTGCTGCATGCTGCTCGGCGACATGGGCGCGGACGTGATCAAGATCGAGCCGCCGCGCACCGGCGATTCGACCCGCCACTCGATGGGCTTCCGGCTCAAGGGCGAGGACAGCCCGGGCTTCCTCGCGCTCAACCGCAACAAGCGCAGCATCACGCTCGACCTCAAGGACGAGGGCGACCGCGCGGTGCTCTACGCGCTGGTGCAGACCGCCGATATCGTCGTGGAGAACGCGCGCCCCGGCGTCGCGCAGCGGCTCGGCATCGACTATGACACGCTCGCCGCGCTCAACCCGCGGCTGATCTACGCCAGCATCTCGGGCTTCGGCCAGACCGGGCCGTGGGCGCAGCGCCCCGGCTTCGACCTGATCGCGCAGGCGATGTCGGGCGTGCTCAGCTCGAACGGCTTCCCCGGCATGGAGCCGGCCAAGAACTCGATCGCGGTGGCGGACCTCGGCGCGGGGCTCTTCTCGGTGTACGGCATCCTCAGCGCGGTGATCGGCCGCCAGACATCGGGCCAGGGGCAGTATATCGACGCGTCGCTGCTCGAGGCCGCGATGGGGCTCTCGATCTGGGAGACGACCGAATATTGGGGCACCGGCCGTGCGCCGACGCCGATCGGCTCGGCCAACCGCATGTCGGCGCCCTATCAGGCGGTGCGCGCGTCGGATGATTGGTTCGTGATCGGTGCCGCCAACCAGGGCCTGTGGCTCAAGCTGCTCCAGGTGATCGGCCGGCCCGAGCTGCAGGACGACGAGCGCTACGCCACCAACGCGGCGCGCGTGGCGAACCGCGAGGTGCTGATCGAGGAGCTGGCGCCGACCTTCGTGACTCGCGCCAGCCAGGACTGGATCGACGCGCTGCTCGCCGCCGGCGTCCCCGCCGCGCCGATCCTCGACTACGGCGAGGCGGTCGCGAGCGAGCAGGCGGTCGCGCGCGACATGGTGATGCAGGTGCCGCATCCGGTCGAGGGCGAGTTCCGCGCGCTCGGCTTCCCGGTCAAGATGCGCGGCACGCCGCAGGAGGTGCGCCTGCCCCCGCCCCTGCTCAACGAGCATGACGCCGCGATCCGCCGCGAGCTGGTCGAGCGCGGGCTGCTCCCCGCCGCGACCGAGGCGGCGGCGTGAGCGGCGTCGTCGTCTCGCGCGACGGTCCAGCTGTCCACGTCCGCTTCGACAACCCGGCCGCGCACAACGCGCTCACCGGCGCGATGTGGCTGGCGCTGCGCGACGCCGCGCGCGCGGTCGCCGACGATCCGAGCGTGCGGGTGGTCACCTTCCGCGGCACCGGCGGGAAGGCGTTCATCTCGGGCACCGACATCACCAAGTTCGCCGACTATGCCGAGGGTGCGCAGGGCGTCGCCTATGAGCGCGAGATCGACGAGTGCATGGGCGCGGTCGACGCGATTCCCTGCACGACGATCGCGGTGGTGGAGGGCTGGGCGGTCGGCGGCGGGCTCAACATCAGCTCGGCCTGCGATTTCCGTCTCGCCACGCCGGACGCGCGCTTCGGCTCGCCGATCGGGCGCACGATCGGCAACTGCCTCTCGGCGGCGAGCGTGGCGCGGATCGGCGGCGCGGTGGGGGTCTCCGTGGCACGGCGGATGGTCCTGCTCGGCGAGATCGTGGGGGCGGAGGAACTGCGCGCGAGCGGCTTCCTGCTGAAGGTGGTCGAGCGCGACGCGCTCGACGCCGAGGTGGCGGCCTTGTGCGCACGCGCCGCGGAGAACGCGCCGCTGACGACGCGCGCGACGAAGGAGACGCTGCGGCGGATGACCTTCGATGGCCTGCCCGCGATCGAGCCGCTGATCGCGCAGGTGTACGGCAGCGCGGACTTCCGTCGCGGGGTGGCGGACTTTCTGGCGAAGACCAGGCGCGTGCCGGCGTGGACGGGGGAGTGAGGGCGACCTTGAATTCTCCCCGTGCCGGGGAGGAGTTCAGGTCCCCCTACCCCACCGGCTTGGGCGCGATCATGATCCCGGCCGCCATCGGCTGGCTCGGCGGCAGCGGCAGCTTGCCGGCGGGGAAGCCGTTGACCTCGAAGATATAGGCCTGGATGTCGGCGACGGTCTTGGCGGGTAGGCTGCCGGGCGCGCTCAGCGGCATCGTCGTCTTGATGCGGGAGAACAGGTCGCCCGCCGAGGTGCCGTTCCAGTTGTTGAGGAAACCGCCCCCGACCAGGGCCGGCGCGACGTCGATCCCGGCGAGCGTGTCGCCGTGGCAGGCGGCGCAATTCTCGGCATAGGCGACCTTGCCGCGCGCGGCCTGCTCGGCGGTGTAGACGCCGTTCCACACGTCGCGCTGGCCGCCCTGCGCGCGCACCACCACCGCGCTGCCGAGCGTCAGCGCGGCCGCGCCGAGCGCCCAGAGGCCGTATCGCGTCGTCCGCTCCATCATCACGCTACTCCCGGTAGTCGGTAGGCCACCAGCTCCGCGCTGGCATTGCCGCCGCCCGTGGCGACGACGATATATTGGCGCCCTTTCAAGCGATAGGTCATCGGCGATCCGCTCTGCGGCGCGGTCATGTACACCGCGCCCTTCTCCTCACCCGTGGCCTTGTCATAGGCGCGCAGCATCGCGCCGCGGAGGCCGTATTCGTTGGTGTAGAAGCCCGCCTCGCCGCAGATCACCAGCGTCTTGGTCACCAGCGGCCCGAGGTTGCCGGCGCGGCCGGTGCGCGGGATCTTGAGCCCCTTGAGCGCGGGATGGTTGCGCACGTTGTCGGGCGTCTCGCCGTGCGCGACCTGCCAGGCGAGGTCGCCCTTGCTCAGGTCGATCGCGGTGATCCGGCCGTAGGGCGGCTTGAGCAGCGGCAGGCCATCGACGGCGAGGAAGCCGGGCGGCGGTCCCTTGGAGGCGCCGGCGGGCTTGCCACCCGCGGGGGCTGCCGCGGGGGGCGCCTCTATGTTGCGCATTCTCGGCCCGCCCGAGCCCATCGCCGGCATCGCACGCGCCTCGCGGCCGGCGACGCCGTGCACCTGCGGGAACTCCGACACCTTGGGATCCGCATTGGGCACGATCCCCATCAGCGACGGCTGCGTCTTGGAATAGACGTAGACCATGTGCGTCTCGGGGTCGTAGCAACCGCCCGGCCAATTGGTCCCGCCCTGGACGCCCGGGGCCGAGATCGTGCCCCAGCGGCCCGGCTTGCTCACCGTCGGCGGCGTGAAGAGCGGACCGATCTTGTACGACTTCACGAACTCGATCGCCTTGGCGCGCAGCGCCGGCGTGAAGTCGATGAGGTCGTCCTCGCTCACGCCCTGGAGATCATAGGCGGGCGGCTTGGACGGGACCGGCTGGGTCGGGCTGTACCATTCGCCCGGCACGTCGCCGCGCTCGACCTTGCGCTCGACGATCGGCCAGATCGGCTTCCCCGTCTCGCGGTCGAACACGTACAGGAACGCCTGCTTGGTCGGTTGGGCCAGCGCCTTGACGGTGCGGCCGTCGACCGGGATGTCGCACAGGATCGGCGCGCAGGGCACGTCGCGGTCCCACAGGCCGTGGTGGACGAACTGATAGTGCCAGCGGCGCTGCCCGGTCTCGAGATCGAGCGCCACCAGCGACTCACCGAACAAGGCGTTGCCGCGGCGGAACATGCCCATCTCGTCGCCGGTCGGCAGCTCGACCGGGACGTAGACGAGCCCGAGCTCCTCGTCCGCCGACATCTCGGCCCAGGCGCCGCCGTTGCCCGCCTCGTCGGCGTCGCCGTTGAGCCAGGTATCGTAGCCGAACTCGCCCTTGCGCGGGATGGTGTGGAAGATCCACTTGCGCTTGCCGGTGCGCACGTCAAAGCCGCGGATATAGCCCTTCACGTTCTTGCGCACCGCCGGCACGTCGCCAGCGGTATGCGCCGCGCCGACCACCACCGTGTCGCGCGCCACCATCGGCGTGGCGTGAAGGCCGACGTCGGCGGTGTCGACGTCGAGCTCCTGGTCGAAGTCCTTCTTGAGGTCGACGATGCCGTTGGTGCCGAAATCAGGGTCAGGAATGCCGGTGTTGGCGTCGAGTGAGACCAGCTGGTAGCCGATGGTGACATACAGGATCCGCTCGACCTTGCCGTCGGTCCAGTAGGACACGCCGTGGCCGGAGAGCTGGCGCGGCGAGTTGAGCGCGCGCTGGCCCTCGTCGACCCGGTGCATCCACAGCAGCTCGCCGGTCGCGGCGTCGAGCGCGACGCAGTCGCGGCGCGAGCCGGCCGGAAGGAACAGCCGCCCCTTCACCAGCAGCGGGGTCGGCTCGAACTGATACTCCTTGCGCGCGCCGAACACGTCGGTCTTGACGCTCCAGGCGATCTCGAGGTCGTTGAAATTGTCGGCGTTGATCTGGTCGAGCGGCGAGTAGCGCGTGTTCGCCTTGTCGGCGGCGTAGCTGCGCCACTCGGTGTCGGGCGCTGGCGCGTCGGCGTCCTGCATCGGCGCCGCCAGCGCCGCCGGGTCGATCGCGAGGATCAGCGCCGAGGCGGCGGTGCCCGCCAGCAGGCGGCGGCGGGTGAGACCGGGCGCGCTCACCACGTCACCGCGATGTATTTCGCCTCGCAATATTCGAGCAGGCCGTGGTGTGATCCCTCGCGCCCGAGCCCGCTCTGCTTCATGCCGCCGAACGGTGCCGCGGCGTCCGACACCAGCCCGCGGTTGACCGCCACCATGCCGCATTCGATCCGCTCGGCCACCGCCAGCGCACGCTTGAGGTCGCCCGAATAGACGTAGGCGGCGAGCCCGTATTCGGTGTCGTTGGCGAGCGCGACCGCCTCGTCGGCGGTGTCGAACGCGGTCACCGCGGCGACGGGGCCGAACACTTCCTCGCGCAGGATCTCGGAGCCCGGCTTGACGTCCGCGATCACCGAGGGCGGGTAGAAATAGCCGTCGCCGCCGGGAGTCTGGCCGCCCAGTTCGACGCGTGCGCCCTTGGCGACCGCGTCGGTGACGAGCCGCTCGATCTTGTCGACCGCCTTGCGGTTGATCATCGCGCCGCACTGGGTGGCGGGATCGGTGCCGGCGCCGACCTTCAGCGCGCCCATCCGCTCGACCAGCTTCGCGACGAACGCGTCGTGGATGCCGCGCTGGACGTAGAAGCGGTTGGCGGCGGTGCAGGCCTCGCCCGCGTTGCGCATCTTGGCGACCATCGCGCCCTCGATCGCGGCGTCGAGGTCGGCATCGTCGAACACCACGAAGGGCGCGTTGCCGCCGAGCTCCATCGACGAGCTGACCACCTGGTCCGCCGCCTCGCGCAGCAGCACGCGGCCGACCTGCGTCGACCCGGTGAAGGAGAGCTTGCGCACGCGCGGGTCGTGCAGAATCGCGCTGCATACCGGACCGGGCTGGCTGGTGGTGACGACGTTGACGACGCCCGCGGGCACGCCGGCGCGACGCATGATCTCGGCCACCGCGAGCGCGGTCAGCGGCGTCTCCGCGGCGGGCTTGAGGATGCAGGTGCACCCTGCCGCCAGCGCCGGGGCGATCTTGCGCGTCGCCATCGCGGCGGGGAAGTTCCACGGCGTGATCAGCAGCGCCACGCCGATCGGCTGGTACTGCACCATGATGCGGTTGCCGCCCGCCGGCGAGATCCCCAGCTCGCCCGGGATCCGCACCGCTTCCTCGGCGTACCAGCGGAAGAACTCGGCGGCATAGGCCACCTCGCCGCGCGCGTCGGTCAGCGCCTTGCCGTTCTCGAGCGAGATCAGCTGCGCCAGCCACTCCTGCTGCGCCATCATCGCGTGGAAACAGGCGAGCAGCACGTCGGCGCGCTTGCGCGGGGCGGTCGCGGCCCAGTCCGCCGCGGCGGCGGCGGCGGCGTCGACCGCGGCGATCCCCTCCTCCACCGCGGCGTCGGCGACCTCGGTGAGCGTCGCGCCGGTGGCGGGATCGTCGACGGCGATGGTCGCGCCGCTCGCGGCGGCGGTCCAGCGCTCGCCGATCAGCAGGCCGGTGGGGATGGCGAACGGGCCGTCGCCGGGCGGGGTGTAGCTGGTCATCGGTGGCGTCCCGTGCATCAGGCGTGGAGGAGCGTGGCGCGGTCGCCGGCGAAGGCGGCGCGCGTGATGGTCTGCATCGCGGCGAGATCGAGCGGCCGCGGGTTGTTCTTGATCAGCCGCGCCGCGTTGAGCGAATATTCGGCGACATGGTCCTGCTGCTCGGGGCGCAGCCCCAGGTCGGCGAGCGAGCGCGGGATGGCGATGCGCTGGAACAAGGCGTCGACCGCGTCGATGAACGCCTGCGCGCGCTCCGCCGGCGTCGCGCCCGCGATCCCGACCAGCTCGGCGAGCTCGGCGAAGCCGTCGGCGCAGGCGGGGCGGTTGAACTGCATGACATAGGGCAGCAGCGTCGCCACGCCCTGCCCGTGCGCGGTGTGCGTGAGGTTGCCGACGGGATATTGCAGCGCGTGCGCCGCCGCGGTGCCGGCCGTGCCGAAGGCGCAGCCCGCCGCGAGCGCGGCGAGCATCACGCCCTCGCGCGCCTCGATGTCGCTGCCGTCGACCACCGCACGCTCAAGGTAGCGGAACACGTTGGTCACCGCGAGCCTGGCGAAATGGTCGGAGAGCACGTTCTTGCCGACGAAGACGTGCTGCTCGGTCAGCATCGCGTCGATCGGGCGCGCCAGCGTCGTATAGGCCTCCACCGCGTGGGTCAGCGCGTCGGCGCCGGAGAAGGCGGTGAGCGCGGGCGGGCAGGTGACGGTCAGCTCGGGGTCGCAGATCGCCACCTGCGCGATCAGGTGCGGGCTGGCGATGCCCACCTTGGCGCCGCGCTCCTCGTCGGCGACCACCGCTACCGGCGTCGCCTCTGAGCCGGTGCCCGAGGTGGTCGGGACGGCGACCAGCGGCATCACCGGCCCGGGCACCGCGAACTCGCCGTAATAGTCGCGCACGCTCCCGCCATGCGTGAGCAGCACCGCGGCCACCTTGGCGAGGTCGAGCGAGCTGCCCCCGCCGACGCCGATCACCACGTCCGCGTCGAAGCCGCTCGCCGCCGCGACGCACGCGTCGATCGAACGCAGCGGCAGGTCGGGCACGGTGCCGTCGAACACGCGCGTCTCGACATCGTGCGCGGCGAGGTCGGCGAGCATCGCGGCAAACTCGGGCTGCGCCGCCTGGCGCTCGTCGGTGCAGAGCAAGGCGCGCTTGCCGAGCCGCGCGGCGGCCGAGCCGAGCGCGGCACGCTGGCCGCGCCCGAAGAGGATGGAGCGCGGCAGGCGCGCCGCGCCGAACAGGGCGGGCGCGGTCGGGTCGGACGTCATCTAAGTGTCTCCAGGAGTCATGCCGCGGCGACCGCGTCGGCGGTGGCGAGCCGCCGCGACGCGTCGATCCGCAGGAAGAGAAGAGCGGCGATCGCGCACAGCACCGCGAGCACCATGAAGGCGGGGAACCAGCCGCTGACGGTGACGATATAGCCCGTCACCGCGGCGGCGATCGCCGCGCCGAGATTGCCCAGCGTGTTCATCACCGCGGAGACCGAGCCGGCGAACTCGCCGCCGATGTCGAGCGTCACCGCCCAGGACACGCCGACGGTCAGCTCGAGCCCGAACACCGCGACGCAGAAGCAGATGATGCTCGCGACGGGCGCGTCGATCGCGGCGGCGAGCGGCATCATCACCGCGGCGGTGACGAAGCCGACCACCGCGACGACGCGCCGCGCCATCTTCAGCCCGGCACCGCGCTTGACCAGCAGGTCCGAGGTCCAGCCGCCCGCGAGATCGCCCACCACACCCGCCATCAGCGGCAGGCTGGCGAACAGCCCCATCACTGCTAGGTCATAGCCGCGTGCGTCGTGGAGGTACTTCGGGAACCAGGTCAGGAAGATGTTGATGCAATAGGCGTAGCAGAAATACATCGCCGACAGCGTCCAGAGCTGCGGCTGGCGCAGCAGCCGGCGCCACGGCACCTTGGCGCGCGCCGGCCCGGTGCCGAGCGCGTCCTCGATCATCGCGCGCTCGGTCGCGTTGACGCGGCGATGCTCGCGCGGCGTGTCGCGGTAATAGACGAACCAGCAGAACGCCCAGACGAGCCCGACGCCGGCGAAGAGCAGGAACGGCATGCGCCAGCCGAAGTCGACGATCAGCAGCGCCACGAACACCGGGGTCACCGCGCCGCCCAGCCGCGCACCGGCATGGGTGAGTCCCTGCGCCCAGCCGCGCTCGGCGGGCAGCATCCAGCGCGACAGCGAGCGGGTCGCGATCGGGAAGGCGCCCGCCTCGCCGAGGCCGAACAGGAAGCGGCACACCATCATCGATCCCGCCGACCAGGTCAGCGCGGTCGCCGCGGTGAAGGTCGACCACCACACCACCACCCCGGTCAGCGCGCGGCGCGGGCCGAAGCGGTCGCCGAGCCAGCCGCCCGGGATCTGGAACAGCGCGTAGGCGAACTGGAAGGCGGCGAAGATCCAGCCCATCGTGACGAGCGAGAAGCCGTATTCCTTCTGGATCGACGGCGCCGCGGTGGCGATCACGACGCGGTCCATATAGGTGATCAGATAGGCCAGCACGGTGAGCCACAGCACCGCGTGGCGCACCCGCGTGGGCCGCAGCGCCTGCTCACCCGCGCCGTCCGCGACCGACGTCGCCGGCTCGACCAGGGCACCCGAGACGCTCACGGGCGCGCCGTGCCGCACGCCTCGGCGGCGCGGCCGACGCAGGTCTGCCAGATCGTCGGCACCTTGCGCCCGGCGACATAGACAGCGTTGATCGCGCGCGTGTTGCGGATATCGCGCGTCGGGTCGCGGTCGAGTACCAGCAGGTCCGCCCATTTGCCCGGCTTCAGCACGCCGCTCTCGTTCTCGCTGAGGAAGCTGGCGTTGGTGCCCGTCGCGGCGGTGAGCGCCTGGAGCGGCGTCAGCCCCGCTTTGACCATCAGCTCCAGCTCCCAATGGGCGAAATAGCCGGGGAAGCGCGCGGTCGGGCCGCTGTCGGTGCCCATGCCGTAGCGCACCCCGCCCTTCGCCTCGGCGGCGAGGCTGGCCATCGCGTTGCGCAACACCGGCGGGTATTTCGGGAACAGCGGCGAGGCAGCGAGCTTCTGCCGGCGTTCCTGGCTCTTCAGCGTGGCGATCGTCGAGGGCGCGACCCCGCGCGAGAAGAAGGGCTCGTCGACGAAGGGCAGCAGCGTGTAGGTGAAGCTCGCCTCCCGGCTGAGCGTCGAGGCGAGCTGCCACGTGCCGCGCTGCTTCATCGCACCGACGAGCGCCGGGTCGGCGACGCGGTCGCGCACCTGATGCATGAAGACGTCGACGCCCTCGCGCGTCAGTTCCGCGGCGTTATCATAGTAGAAGATGTGCGCCGCCGCCCTCTTGTTCGCGGCGTGCGCGGCGTCGATCACCGCCTTGCTCACGTCGTAGGGCATACGCTTCGCCACGGTGCCGAACTCGTCGTCCATCCACAGCTTGACGAAATCGTCGCCCTTGGCGGTCTCGCGCTGGACCATCGCGGTCGCCTCGGCCGGGGTGGCGACCGACTGCTCGAGCCCCGGCACGCCGCCGTAGCTGCCCTTGTACACCACGCCGCGCCCCGCGGTGTAGGCGCGTGCCCGGTCGATCCGCCCCGCGCGACGTTGATCCGCGATGACCTGGTGGATCAGGTCGCCGTCGGTGCCGAGCGTATAGACCGAGGTGACGCCGTAAGCGGCGTACAGCTTGAGCTGCGCCTCGACGTTGGCGCGGTCGTAGTATTTGGAGAAGCTCTGATCGACGCCGTCCACCAGCCCGAGGTGAACATGGCTGTCGATCAGGCCCGGCATCAGGAACTTGCCGCGCAGGTTCTCGACCGTCGCGTCGCTCGACTTCGGCCGGGCCGCCGAGGCGCCGACCCAGGTGATGCGGCCGTCGGTCATCACCAGCGCCTGGTCGGCGCGCGGCGCGCCGCCGGTCCCGTCGAACAGCGTGACATGGTCGAGCACGACCGTCTCCGCCGCGGCCGTGCCGCCGAGACACAGCGCCGCTACCGCGACGCCGGCGCGGATCATCGCCCGCGCGCGACCTGGGCGAAACCGCCGCATCGCACTCCCCTCCATGTCATATCCTATATGATCTGACTAAGTGGGGGTCGGTGGGCTGTCAAGCGCCGCGAGTGGCCACGAGATGAAGGATGTCAGTCGCTTGCCGCACTTTCCGCGAGCACGTCGTCCATCCGCTGCTGTGAGCATTCGAGATGGTGACGCACCGCCTGCTCCGCCGCGGCGGGATCGTGCGCGACCAGCGCATCGATGATCGCACGATGCTCGCGCGCGGCCTCGTGCGGCGCGTTGGTGGCGTAGAGCGCGCGGAAGATGTGGAGGTGCGCGTGCAGCCGCTCGATCGTCTCCGCGATCAGCCGGTTGCCGCTGCCGGTCGCGATCAGCCGGTGGAGCGCGGCGTCGGCCTCGGCGAAGCGCGAGTACGCCCGCGCGTCACCGTCGGCGACGCCCGACATGTCGCGGTCGATCGAGCGCAGCGTGGCGATGGCGGTGTCGGTCATCGCCTCGGCGGCGCGCGCGGCGGCATAGGGCTCGATGAGCTGCCGCAGCGTGTAGAGGTCGCGCACCTCCTGCCGCGTCATCTGCGGGCTGGCGCGATAGCCGACGTTCGGCATCTTGTAGACCAGCTTCTCCGCCTCAAGCTGGCTCATCGCCTCGCGAACGGGCGTCTGCGAGATGCCGAGCTGGCGCGCGACGGTATCGATCGCGATCCGCTCACCGGGCGCGATCTTGAGGCTCATCAGCATGTCCAGCAGGTGGTCGTAGGCACGTTCGACCATCGTCGGCCCGGGCGCGGGCCGCGCCGCGCGCGCGTGGGTCGGGACGGTGCTGGTCGTGTCGAGGTGCCGCAAGTGAGTTCGCCGGTCCGTGAAGATACGGGCCGGATCATATAGGGTTTATACGATCGACGTAAGATGCTGCAGGAAGCGGGGCGTCGCCGCGAGCCGCGCGGCGGACCCGCACCTTGAAGGCTCAAGTTGCCTCCCACTCCTCTCGTCAAGCCGCGCTCGACCCGCAACCATGGTGCCGCGAGCACCGCGGTTGTCGCAGATGCGGCACGATGGATCCCGGCCGGAGGCAGGGATGACGCCAGGGACCGAGGCCGGCGCGCCGGTGCGTGCGCGCCGGCGCGCGCCCTCTCAGAAGCTGAAGCGCACACCCAGGCGGTAGGTGCGCCCCAGCACGTCGTACAAAGCCGGGTTGACGAAGAAGGGCGACTTGGCGGGATCGCGATTGAAGAGGTTGTCGACCTTGGCATAGGCCGTCACCGCCTCGGTGATGTTATACGTGCCGCCGAGATCCATGTAGAACGCGCCCGGCATGAAGTTCTGATCGATCGTCGGCCGTTGCGGGGTCGACTCCGGGCAGGTGCCGGCGCCGCATTGGATGTACTGATGGCCCAGCACACCGTCGCTGAACCAGCGCTCCTGCACCAGGAGCGAGAAGTCGTCGGTCTCGTAGGTCTGCACCGCGAGCCACTTCCAGTCGGGCGTGTTGCCCGTGTTCACGCCCGCGGTGTCGTTGGGGATCGTGCCGGTAAGGCCGGTGTCGGTGACGAACTTGCTGATATGCGTGGCCAGCGCGCGGACGGTCAGGCGGCCGGGCAGGCCGAGCGGCCGCTGCCAGCGGTAGCTCGCCTCGATGTCGAAGCCGGACGTGTCGATCGACGCCAGGTTGAAGGCCTGGACGTTGATGAAATTGGGCCCGGCCTGGTTGTTCAGGTTGAACGCGCTGCACGTCTCGGGGAGCACGTTGCGGAAGCACAGGTTGACGATGTCTCCCGCGCCCAGGCTCGAGATCACGTCGGTGATCTTGAGCTTGTACCAGTCGAACGACAGGCTCAGCCCCGGCGCCCAGCTCGATCCGGAGAAGGAGATGCCCGCGGTGGTGTTGCGCGCGATCTCCGGCGTCAGGTTCGGGTTGCCGATCGTGTTCTGGATCGCGAGCACGTTGACGTTGCGGAACGGGTCGAAGAAGTTCGGCTGCGTCGTCGTCACGGGAGCGGCGAACAGCTCGGAGAGGTTGGGCGCGCGCACGTCGCGCGAAGTCACGCCGCGCAGGCGGAAGCCGTCGATCGGCAGGTCCCAGGTGCCGCCGACCTTCCACGCCCAGACCGTGCCCGAGGTGCTGTAGTCGGTGACGCGCGCCGCACCGGTGACGTTGGCGCGACCGACCGAATCTCCGTCGAGCAGCGGCACCGCGACCTCGAGGAACGCCTCCTTCACGCTATAGGCGCCGGTCCCGTTCTTGTAGTTGCCGGCGTACCAGTTGTTGCCGGCGGGCAGTTGCACCGGGTCGAACGGATAGATCGAGTCGTACGGCTGGGCGTCGATACCCGCGCCGTAAGGGTCAGCGGTGACCTTGTAGAATTCGTGCCGGAACTCGCCGCCGAACGCCACCGACACCGGCCCCGCCCAGGAGCTGAACGGTGAGCCCGAGAAGTTGAGGCTGGCCACGTCCTGCGTCTGTCGCGTGCGCTGGCGCGGACCGTTGGCGGGCATGACATAGTCCAGCGCCTGCTGCGACGGGTTGCCGCCGAAGACGTTGAGCGGCTGGCATCCGGCCGCGCGCGCGACCGGGTTGGCGCAGACGATCGCGCCGTCGAGCGATGTCGCGTTGATGGCGTTGTTATAGCGCTGCGTCAGCAGGATATTGTCGACGTCGATCCTGGTCTTGTTGGTGCCGTGCTCGACGTAGATGTCGTAGCTCCAGTCCGACCCGAACACCGGCTGGCGCCCCTTCGCGCCGACCACGAAGCGGTACTGGCGCCGATCGGTGTGGACCTGGGTGTTGCCCAGCGCGGCGTTGCTCGTCCCGAACTGGAAGCTCGTGATCCCCGCGGTGGCGCACGCCGCCTTGATCTGCGCCGGGACGTAGGGATTGGCGCACTGGATCGTCAGCGCGGGGCGGTTCTGCCCGCCGACCGGCTGGTTGTTGGTCTTCACCTGCGCGATGTTCGAGGTGACGTAGATCTCGTTGTTGGGCGCGAAGTCGAAACCGATCCGGCCGTAGCTGTTGAGCCGTTCCAGCCCCGACAGCAGCGAGCGCCCCGCATCGACGTTGCCGGAGAGATCGCCGCCCTGGCAGAAGCCCGCGAAACAGCCGATCACCGCGCCGGACGACGTACGCGAGGGCACGCCGTTCGAGCCGTACTGGAACTGGAACGGGTTGCCCGACTGGTCGAAGGCGATGCCCTGCAGCGGACCGGCGGTGATCAGGCCGTATTTGGCGAAGGTGATCGACTGAGCGTAGTCGCGCAGCACGTATTGCGGCGAGCCGTCGTTGGTGACGTTGCGGTTGACCAGCGTGGTCTGCTTGAACCAGTCACGCCCGCCGGCGAGCCCGATGCCGAACTCTCCGCCGCCGACGCCCTCGTCGCGCGCATATTCCGTGCTGCCGACGATATGCAGGCGATCGTCGAGCAGGCTGGTACCGGCGGCGAGCTGGACGAGCACCTGCTCGTTGTCGCCATAGTCGGTGATGCCGCCCTGGACGTTGCCCTTCACACCCTTGAAGCGGGTGTCGGTGATGAAGTTGACCACGCCGCCGACCGCGTCCGAGCCATAGGAGGCGGAGGCGCCGCCGTTGACCACGTCGACGCGCTTGATCAGCAGTTGCGGGAACTGGCTGACGTCGGGCACGCCGGTCACGTTGGCGCCGACGACGCGCTGACCGTCGATCAGCGTCAGCGTGCGGATCGCGCCCACGCCGCGCAGCGAGAACGAGCTCAGCCCTTGCGCGCCGCTCGAGGTGCTGAAGGTGTTGACGCTGGTGCCGGTCGAGCCCTGCAGCGACGGCAGTTGCGAGATGGTGGTGAAGACGTTGGGCTGCGCGTTGGCGGCGATCGCGCCGGAGTCGATCACGGTCGTCGGCGTCGGCGCGGTGAAGCCGCCCGTGGTGATGCGCGAGCCGGTGACGATGATGTCCTGCGCGGCAGCATCGCGCGCGCCGGCGCCGTCCTGCTCGGGCTGGGCGGTGGAACCAGCGGTGGTGTCGAGCTGCGGCGGCACCTCGGCTTGGGTCGTCGCGACGCCCGCTTCCTGCCCGGCCGGGGCCGACTGCGCCCGGGCGGTCGTCGGCAGCGCGATGGCGGTGATCAGTGCGGCGAGCGCGACGCCGCCCCGCATCCCGGCACGACGTGCGCTGGTGGTGGCTCTCATCATTTTCCCCTCCTCCAAGAGTTATATCTCTGATCGTTCATCGACAGCAGTGTGCGGCAGCCGACTCCACGATGAGCCGTACTTCTTCGCATTGTCGTGGTGAGAACCGGGCGCTTGCGACAGGCCATCGCGCCAGTGATCGTCGATGATCCCGGGTCAAGGCTCGTCCGCGCATCGCAACGAAGTCTTTGCCATCGACACGACGATGGCGCGTCACCCTCCTCCTCTCGCATTCTCTCCGTTCGCTCGAGAACATACCGTTTCGATCGTCCGATCGATTCGGCCCTCGATTGCTCACGGTAACGTTACCATCAAAGCGTAATGGAGCTTTTCCCTATGTCAACACTCTCTCATGAATAAAATCTACAGGCTATTACTTGGATGTCCCCGGCGCGAGTGACGCCGGGCACCAGTAGATTACGGCTTGAAAATCAGCATGTAAGATCGAGACCAGCGCTAGCGGTCGCGAAACAGCAAGGGCGCCATCTGGTACAGGCTGCGCCGCCACGACAGGAACTCATGCCCGGTGTCGGGCGACACGTAGAAGACGCTGTTGAGCCCCGCACGCTTCAGCGACTCGGCGTTAGCACGCGGATCGGTGCTCGGCCGTCCCGGGCCGCCGCGGG
This sequence comes from Sphingomonas sp. BK580, assembly GCF_014194975.1. Lineage (GTDB taxonomy): Bacteria > Pseudomonadota > Alphaproteobacteria > Sphingomonadales > Sphingomonadaceae > Sphingomonas. The sequence goes on from NZ_JACIAY010000001.1 coordinate 507,270, forward strand.
TACGCCCGTCCTCTAGCTCGCGGCTGCCGTAGCTGACGAAGGTGAGCCGCACCTTGTCCTTGTAACCCGGCGTCGCGGCGACGTCCTCGGGTGCGATGGTACCGCCGCTCAGCAGCCCGATCGCGCCGAACGTGTCGAGATTCTTGGGCGCGATCAGCTTAGTCTCGAAGCCGCCCATCGACAGCCCCGCCATCGCGCGATGCGGCGCGTCCGCGAGCGTGCGATAGTGGCGGTCGACATAGGGGATCAGCTCGTCGATCAGCACCGTTCGGAACGGCGTGATGTCGAAGCTGGCGAGCCCGCCCGGGCTGCCCGGCCGGACATCGTTGGTCATGCCGTAGGTCATCACGATGATGAACGGCTTCGCCTTCCCGGCGGCGATCAGATTGTCCATGATGAGGTTGGCGTGCCCCTGGTTGGACCAGGCGGTCTCGTCCTCGCCCCAGCCGTGCTGCAGGTACAGCACCGGGAAGCGCGTGCCGGCGGCGGCGTCATAGCCGGGCGGCGTGTAGACGAAGGCGCGGCGGTGCGTGCGCGTGCTCGGCGAGGCGAACAGGATCTGCTCGACGCGGCCGTGCGGCACGTCCTTCACCGCGTAGAAGTCGGCGTCGCGCGCGGGGATCTCGATGCCGCTCTCCCACCGCGTCGAGCCGTAGAAGTTGAGCGTGCCGGGATCGTTGAAGGTGCCGCCGTCGACGGTGAGGTGATAGTAATGGAAGCCCTCGTCGAGCGGCCCCTCCGACGTGCCGATCCAGCTGCCGTCCGCGGCCTTGGTCAGCACGGTGCCGCCGCGCCCGCCGAGACCGAGGCTGACCCGCACCGCCTTCGCGTCGGGCGCCGTGACGCGGAAGCGGACGTAGCCCTGCGAGTTGACCTGAGGGTAGGACTGGCCAGGCTGGTTGAGTGACGAGGGCTTGAAGTCTTCCACCACCGCCGCGGGTGGCGTCGGCGGTGTCGTCTGCGCGATCGCCGGCGCCGCGGCGACGAGGCACGCGAACGCGGTGGCACGAGCTCGTCTCATTGCCCTCTCCTGTGCTGGTCCGCGGTGCTCTAGGTGGCGCTGCGAATCCTATCAGATATGGTCTATAGCATCCGCGAGACGGTGCAAGGGCCCAGTGGTCGATGGCGCACCGTCGCGCGACGAGTGCCTCCCCGTGACTTGTTCCCCGACGGACGCCGAGGTCCAGGTGGGAAGGCTGCCGTGGCGCTCATCACCGTCTCCCCACCTGGATCCCGGCTTTCGCCGGAGAACAGCAGCGCAGGCGCGCTGTCCCGCGCCCCCGCGCCGCGCGGCGCGCCGGTGCTCATACGAAAAGAGGATGCCGGCCTGAGCCGACATCCTCCAGGTGGGGAAGCTGGTGGTAGCCCCTAGAAGCGGACGTGCGTGCCGACGATGAAGCGGCGGCCGTAGTCGAACACGTCGAGCAGCTGGTTGCTGTAGCGCCCATGCGTGCTCTGCTGGTTGTTGTTCACGTTCTCCGCCGCGGCGAACACGCTGAAGTTCTTGCTGATGTCGTAGCTCGTCGACAGGTCGAGCTGGAGGCTGGAGTTGACGAAGGTCGGCTCGGCGCCGAATTGGCTGGTGTTCTGGTTCTGGCCGAACTGCAACAGATACTCGTCGCGCCAGTTGAGCGCGGCGCGGAACTGGAAGCCGTTCTTGTCATAGAAGCCGACGAAATTGGCCGAGTTCGCCAGGCCGGTCACCGCGAAGCCGGTCTGCGAGATGTCGCTCTGGTCGTACGGCTTGTTGGTGTCGACGAAGGTGGCGTTGGCCTGGAAGCCGAAGCCGGTGTCGCCGAAGACCTGCTGCCACGCCAGCTCGACGCCGCGCACGGTCGCGTCAGGCCCGTTGACCTGCTGCGACACCGCGAAGTTCGCCGCGCTGCCGGTGGTGGGGTCGATCACCCCGTTGATCGCCTGCCGCGTCACGCCCTGGACGATGAAGTTGCTGACGTTCTTGAGGAAGAAGTCGACCGAGAGGTAGGAGTTGCGCTTGTAATACCATTCCGCGGCGGCGTCGAAATTGTCCGCCAGATAGGGCTGGAGCGACGGATTGCCGCCGCTCGCGGTCAGCGCGCCGACGCGCTGGCCGCTACCTACCGCCAGCACCGGGTTGAGCGTGCTGAGCCCCGGGCGCGTCAGCGTGCGCGACGCATCGAAGCGCAGCTGAAGCTCGGGCGTGACCTCTAGCCGCAGATCAACCGTCGGCAGCAGGTACGAGTAGTTGCTTTTGGCGCGGATCGGCGAGACGTCGCCGAACGCGACCGTGAGCAGGGTCGGGTCAGCGGTGCTGGTGCTGATCGAGACGGGCAGACGACCCTGACCGGTGGAGACCAAGTGCGTGTTCTCGTTGCGCACGCCCGCCGCGAAGTGGAACGGCATGCCCGCGATGTCGGCGGTGTAGGCGACGTTGAGGTACAGCGACCAGGTCTTCTCGTTGATGTTCTGGAGGCTGTTGGGATCAACCTGCTGATCGAAGCTGCCGGTGAAGCCGTTCAGCCCGTCCGTGGTGTTGGTGGGATAGTTGAAGCCCGGGATCCGCTGCGCCTGCGGGTTGCCGAGCGAGCTGAGATAGGCCTGATAGGCGATCGGGCTGAACTTGATCAGCGACGGCGGCAGCGTGCCCTTGAAGCCGGGAATGAAGTTGCTGCCGAGCCCGATCGTGCCCTGGTAGAGCGACGCGGGCAGCGGTGCGATCCCGCTGCCCTGCCCCGACGGCCCGCCGTAGCCGGCATAGGCCTGCCAGAAGTTGTTGATGAACGTGCTCTTGTTCGAGAGACGGAAATCGTCCTCGACATACTGGCCGCCGGCGCGGATGGTCAGGTCGTCCTGCTTCCACGTCGCGGTGAAGCGCGCCTGCTTCAACTCGTCGGTGTTCTGCTGGGTCTGGTTGACGGTGACGTGCGACCCGATCAGCGACGGATCGGCGAAGTTGGCCGCGTTCCCGTTCGGACCGACGACGGTCAGCGACGGGAAACTGTTGTTGCTGTTCCCGTTGATCTGCAACCCGGTGTTGTTGGCGAGTTGGCCGCCATAGCCGATGTCACCGTTCTGGCTGCCGATCGTGTCGTCGTCGGGGTTGAGCCAGCTCTTCGCATAGGAGAGGTCGCCTTCCAGCGTGAAGTTCTCGCTGACGTCCCACTTGACGTTGCCGCCGATCTGGTTGGTGCGCAGGATCTGCGTGTTGAGCGCGGCGGTGAAGTCGGTCGGCGAGCCGGCCTGGGTGAAGTCGATCGCGGTGCCGTTGTCGTCGAGCTCGACGTTGCGCAGCGCGCCCTGGTTGAACCACACGCCGAGCGCGGACGATTGCGTCTCGATCTTCTGGCGCGAGAAATTGTCGTCGAGCGTGACCATCACGTCCTCGGACGGATGCCATTGCAGCGCGAGGCGGGCGTCGACTCGCTCGTCCTTGGTGGTCTGCTGGTCGACGACATATTGCTGCGGGAACCAGCCCACCACGGTCTGGCGCTGCGCCGCCGCGGCGCCGGCGTCGCTGGTCGGGTTGCAGGTGGCGGCGGTGCTGCCCTGGAGCTGGCACGGCGCGTAATAACCGCCCGCCCAGCCGGATACCGAGACGCGGTTGGTCTTGGTATCGCGCCGCGTGTAGATCACATCTGCGAGCACGCCGAGCGTATCGTCGGCGAAGGTGTTGCTGAACAGCACGCCCGCGGTCGGCACCACCTTGCCCGAGCGGTCCTGGATCGAGCCCGAGGCGCTCGCCGCGACGCGCAGCCCGGGGTGATCGAACGGCTTGGGGAACTGGATGTCGACGGTGGCGCCGATGGAGCTCGACGCGAGCGTCACGTCCGGCGTCTTGAGCACGCTGAGCTGGCCGATGAAGTCGGAGCCGACCGTCGAGAAGTCGATCTGGCGCCCGCCGGTGCCTGTCGAGATGCGGCGGCCGTCGTACAGCGTGGTGTTGAAGTCGCCGCCGAAACCGCGGACGGTGATGCCCGTCGCCTCGCCGCGCGTCCCCGAGCGTTGGATCGAGACGCCCGGCAGGCGCTGCAACGACGCGGCGACGTTAGTGTCGGGGAACTTGCCGATGTCCTCGGCCGAGATCGCATCGACCACGCCGGTGGAGGTGCGCTTGATGTCGAGGTTGCGCTGGAGCGAGCCGCGCAGGCCGGTGACGATGATGTCGCGCGATGGGTCGCCGTCCGCCGCGGTATTGGCACCGTTGGCGTCGGGGGCGCTGGACTCGTCCTGCGCGCGACCCGCCTCGCTCGCGCTGAGCGAGTTCGCGGTGGACGGCACCGCGGGCTGCGCCGCGACCGGCGGCTGCGCCTGACTATTCTGGAGACTCTGCGGGTCGGCCTGCTGCGCGGCCGCGGGTAGCGCGGCGGTCAGAGCCGCGATGCTGCACGCGGCGGCGAGGCCGCGCTTGGTGACCGCGACTCGGCCACGGCGGACGGAACGAACGCTCTCAGGCTTGTGCATAGCCCCTCCTCATGATGTGCCGATCGACTCGGCTTCTTATGCCTCCCCTATGGCGCCGCGGCCGCTGCGGGCGCGTACGTCATGGGAAAGTAGCGCTACCATATTCGCTTCGTGGGACGTGGCAAGCGTCCATAAACATTTCAGTTAGCGCTAACTGCTGGCGCTTGGCCGCGCGAGGCTCTAACCCAGTCGAACGAGGCGAGAACGGGCCCGGCGAGACGGAGGGGGAGCGATGGCACGGTGGGAGCTGTTGGCGAGCGAGCGGCACGCCGGGCTGACGATGCGGCGTGCCGATGCAGCCGGTCGCCACTTCGTCCAGGTCGTGCCCGGCGAGTTCGCCAAGCTGGCCACCTGCTGTCCCATCGTGCTGACGAAGCATCCCGAGACCGGACGTTTCTACGCCGGCGCGCTGCTCGGCTTCACGTCCGGCGAGAACCTGGCCGGCAATCTCGACGGCGTGATGCCGCTCGATCTCGAGCGCGAGGGCTTCTTCATCGTCGACACGGACATCGCGGTGGATCTCGACCAGCCACGCTTCGCCGCGGACCTCGAAGCGGGCGTCGAGCGGGTTGCGCTGTTCGACCTGGATGGCACGCCCTCGACGCACCTGCGTCGCGTCCAGCGCGCGCTGGGGCTCCTCCACGCCGGCGTGGCGGAGAGCGAGGCGCTGATGCAGGCGCTGCTCGACGCCCGGCTGATCGAGCCGATCGACGTCTCGCTATCGTTCGACGACGGCGAGCGGCTGCGGCTCGAGGGGCTCTACACCGTCGGCCGCGACGCGCTGGCGGAGCTCGACGACGCGACGGCGCTCCGGCTGTTCCGCGCCGGTCAGCTCCACCATGCACACACGCTGATCGACTCGCTCCAGCAGATCGCGCGGCTGGCCCACCGCCGCAACGAGCGACTCGCGCTGGCATGAGCACGGCGGCGCACGTTGCGGAACATGCCGCCGCGGACGTCGCCACGCCGGCGGCGTTCGATGCGATCGTCGCGACCTGCCGTCCCGCGGTGATCCGCGGGCTTTGCGGCGACTGGCCGATCACGCGCGCGTCGACCGACTCGGCGGACGCGCTCGCCGACTATGTCGCGGCGCTCGATCCGGGCCGCTCCGCCGAGGCGTTCGTGGGGGCGCCGACGATCGCGGGGCGCTATTATTACGGGGAGTCGCTCGACGGCTTCAATTTCACCCGCGAGACGATCGGCGTCACCGCGGCGCTGCGGCGGGTGATCGACACCGCCGGCGTGACCGGGGCGCCGACGCTCTACCTCGGCTCGCTCCCCACCGCGGCCTACCTGCCGCGCTTCGCCGACGACAATCCGCTGCCGCTGCTGCCGGCCGCGGCGCGGCCGCGGATCTGGCTCGGGCACGCCTCGGTGGTGGCGTGTCACCACGACAATTCGGACAATCTCGCCTGCGTCGTCGCGGGGCAGCGCCGCTTCACCTTATACCCGCCCGACGCGATCGCCGACCTGTACGTCGGCCCGATCGACCACAACATGGCGGGGCAGCCGGTCAGCCTGGCCGCTGGCGCATCGGAGGATCCACGTTTCCCGCGCTTTGCCGCGGCCCGCGAGCGCGCGCTGGTAGCCGATCTCGCGCCGGGCGACGCGCTGTTCCTGCCGAAATTGTGGTGGCATCAGGTGGAGGCGACCAGCCCGGTCAACGTGCTGGTGAACTATTGGTGGGACGCGTTCGCGACCGGGCCCGACTCCCCCTATACCGCGATGCTGCTCGCCCTCGCCGCGATCGCGGAGCGACCCGAGAGGGAGCGCGCGGCGTGGCGCGCCTTCTTCGATCATTACGTGTTCCGCCCCGACGGTCACCCGCTCGCGCACCTGCCCGAGGAGCGCCACGGGCTGCTTGGCCGCGGGCAAGGAGGCAAGCTGCGAGCGATGGTGATGCGGCTGCTGCGCGGCTGAAGCAGGACAGAGGAGCGGGCACCGCCCAGCGCGATCATGCGCGCGCCGGCGCGATGATGTCTGGATCACCGCCGGTCTCGAACCCGCCACTCAGAGCCGCCCTGCCCACCTCCCGATCTCGGCGCCCGTGGTTCGATCACGGGGAGTGACGCACCGACCGACGTGGCCGTCGCGCGAGCGCGCGCCGGCGGCTGTCGACGCTGGGATCGGCCTCGCTCTCAGTGGCGCAGGGCCACGTCTCCCCATGACACCGGCAGCCGTTCCCCCACCGCATTGGCCGCCCGCGCGACCAGCTCGACGATGCGCGTGCCCCGCGTGTCCACGGCAAGCTGCGCGGGCGTGGCACCGCGGCGCAGAGGGCGGGTCGCGGCGAGCAGGCGTCCGTCGCCGTACACCTCGAACCGTACGGGCGTGGCGCCGTCGGCGGCGGAGTCATCCACGCCGACCGTCGCGGTGAGCCGCGCGTAATCGTGATTGCGAACCTCCAGACGCGAACCGGCGAGCACGCCGAGGCCCTGGGGGTAGCGACGACCCGCCATCTGCAGCTCCCGTCCGTACGGCGTCGCGTCGGGCTGAGCGCCGCCCCAACCGGCATAGATCGGCCGCGGCCCCGCCCCGCGCGTCCCCCCGCCCCAAGGCGAGAGCGCCCGGTGGATCGTCGGGTCCGCTTGCGGCGCGGTGACCCCGTCCACCGCCGGGTTCACGTCCCCCGGCGTCTCCGACAGATAGACGCCGTCGGCGAGCGCGCGCGTGCCGGCGGCGCGGAACACCAGCGTCTCGCGCGGTGCCACCTTGAGGACCGTCTCGCCGGTGAAGCTGCTCGATCTCCCGTCCCACAGATCGGTCAGGCGGACGACGGCGTCGGGGCGGAAGCGCAGGTGCTGCGCGGTGAGCTGCGCCTCGATCGGCCGCGACGAGCGGTTGAAGAGCGCGACCGCCTTCTCTCCCGTGGACAGCGTCTTGACGAAGATCTGCAGGTCGTCGGTGTCGAACACGGGCACCGCCTGATTGCCGGCGGCGTCCTGGTTGACCGCGATCAGCGCGGCGTTGCCGAAGATATCCATCAGCACGGGCGGCGTCGTCCGAAGATCGCTGCCGATCAGCAGCGGGGCGTTGATCATCGCCCACAGCGCGAAGTGCGAGCGCGCCTCGACGAGATGGTGCTCGTCGAAATCACCTTTGCCCACGAACAGCATGTCGGGATCGTTCCAGGAGCCCGGATGGGCGTAGAGGGCGCGTCGGGCAGCACTGTCGAAGTTGGTGAGCATCCGGCCCCAGTCGGGCGTGATGTCGTCGCTGGTGCGCGAGAGATTGCCGACGTCCTTGCCCCAGGCACGGACGTTGGCCGAGCCCCAGATGCAGAGCGACAGCAGATAGTCCTGGGTGGCGTAGCGCTTCAGCGCGTCCTTCACATCGCCGAACAAGGCGCGGACGCGCGGGATGTCGGCGAGGCTGACCGTCTCGAGATTCAGGATCGGCGGCAGCTCCCGGTAGCGTCCCGAGGTGACCAGCGCACTGTCCGCGCCATAGGCGCGTAGCCCGCACCCGTCGATCTTGATGTAGTCGAAGCCCCATTCACCGAAGTAGAGGCGGATGTCCTGCTCGATATGCCCGTATAGACCCACCTCGCGCTCGGCGACGCTGCCCCGCGGCAGGTTGACCTCGTTCGGCCCGTAGGCCTGGGCACAGGTGTTGCGTCCCAGATCGCTGTAGAGCCCGGCCTTCAGCCCCATCGCGTGCAGCCGATCCGTGAACGGCCGGAACGAGGTGGCGCCGTCGGCGGTCCGCGCGGAGGGGAACTTGTCCGCTCGTACCAGCATGCGCCCGTCGGCGCGGCGATGATCCCACCAGCCCTCGTCGAGGTTGACGTAGCGATATCCCTTGGCGGCGAGGCCCGTGTCGACGATCACCTTGGCCGACGCCAGGACCTTCTCCTCGTCGACGTCGGTGAAGAAGGCGTTCCACGAATTCCACCCCATCGGCGGGGTCGCCGCGCCGCCATCGGTGTTCGCCGACCAGCGCGCGGTCGGGGCGAGCGGGTCCTTCTCGTGCGCGCGGGCCGGCGCCGCCGCGATCGCCGTGGCACAACCGAGGAGGAGGAGATTTCCGAACACGCGTGACATCGTTCGCGGAGCCTTCAGCTTGGGTTTTCTCAGGGACTAGCGCCACCGAGTTCTTCCGTCACGCCGCCACGGCCCTCACCGCGGTCGGCCCAGGCCCGGTCTGATGCGGCGATCGACGGAGCGAAGACCATCGTCGGTGTGGCACATCACGATCCGTCCAGAGGTACGCCTCGGCGACCTCGGGTTCGCGCGGCCTTCCCGCGAGCCTTCAGTCGCTCAGATCTCACTCTACCGCAGTCCCAGGACCATGATCGTTATCGCACAACAAACCGCCACGTAGAACGCGAAGGCGGTCCAGCCGCATGCCGGTGTTTGCAGGTGAGTGGCCAGCCGAACCGAGGGACGCCTCATACGAGTGCCGACCTGCGCGCACGGCTATGCCCCACCGGCTCGCCGCCTCGTACGGCCTCCCCGATCAACAGCATGACCGGTTCACGGGCCCCGACCGCTTCGACCAGGAAGGCGAGCGCGTCGAGCCGTCCATGGACCACACGTTCCCGCGGCAGCGAGGCGTTCACCACGACGAGCACCGGCGTGTCGGCGCGGCGCCCCGCCGCGATCAGCTGCCGTGCGACCGATCCGGCCGCGGCGCGCCCCATGTACACCGCGAGCGTCGCGCCCGAGTCCGCCAGGACCGCGGCGTCGAGCTCGGCCGGTGCGCCGGTGTCGAGGTGCGCCGTGACGAACACCAGCCGTCGGGCGATGCCGCGTGACGTCAGCGCGCTGGCGCCCGCCGCGGCGGCGGCGCTGGCGGCGGTCACGCCGGGGCAGACTCGTACCGGCACCCCTGCCGTCCGGCACGCCGCCAGTTCCTCCGCCGTGCGGCCGAAGATCGCGGGATCGCCGCCCTTCAGCCTGACGACGCGCGCGCCCTCCTGCGCCGCGGCGACGATCAGACCGTCGATGGTCTCCTGCGCGACCGAGTGGCGCCCGGACCGCTTGCCGACGCTGACACGACGCGCGCCCGGCGCGACGAGATCGAGCACTTCAGCGCTTACCAGCGCATCGTGAAACACCACGTCCGCCGCGCGGATCAGCCGCTCGGCCTTGCGCGTGAGCAACTCCGGGTCACCCGGGCCGGCGCCGACCAGCCACACCATGCCGGGGAGGAAATCGTCATGCGGCATCGGTCGTCTCCGTGGCGAGAAGGCGCGCCAGCGCCGGGCGGCACGAGCCGCAATTGGTGCCCGCGCCGATAGCGGCACCGATCGCGGCGACGTCGGCGAGCGACTGCTCGCGGATCGCGTCCAGGATCGTGCGCAGCCCCACGTTGAGGCAGGCGCACACGATCGGCCCGCGGTCCGCCGTGCCGCCGGGAGGGCGGCCGGCGAGCAGGGTCGGCGCGGCGGGCGCGTTCAGCTGAGCGATCAGCCAGTCGCGCGGCGGCAGCGCGCCGCTGGCCGTGAGGAAGAGCGCGGCGCGCAGTCGGCCTTCTGCCATGACGGCGATCCGCCGCGTGCCGCGCGCGCGGTCGGCCGCCTCGATCCGCTCCCCCGATGGCAGGCACGCCTCGATCGGTGCGAGCGGACCGTCACCGGCGAGCTCCCACAGGCTGCCCGCGGCGAGGGTCACGCGTGTCGCCCACAGGCAGTCGGGGCGACGCGCCGGTTCGCCCGCGACGAGCAGGAACCCGCGCCAGCCGCACGTCACCGCGCTCACCGCCGCGGGGCACGACTTGAAGCCGGGCTGGCCGCTGACGGGGTCGACCTGCGCGCGCGCCAGCCGGCCGGTGCGCCCGCCGCTCGCGTTCTGGTCGGTCCAGTGGATCGGCACGAACAGCTCGCCCCGCCGCTGCGCATCGGTGACGCGCGCGCGATACAGCGTCGCGCCCTGCGGCGTCGTCACGCGCGCGAGCCCGCCGTCGACGACGCCGGCGGTCGCGGCGTCGTCCGGGTGCAGCTCGACCAGCGGCTCGTCACGGTGTCGGGCGAGCCTGGGTGAGAGGCCAGTGCGCGTCATGCTGTGCCACTGGTCGCGGTAGCGCCCGGAGTTGAGCAGCAGCGGCCAGTCGCGCAGCGGTGCGGCGAGCGGTTTCTGTGCGACGGAGACCAGTCGCGCGCGCCCGTCGTCGGTGGGAAACCGACCGTCCGCGAACGGCGTGCCGCCCCAGCGGAACGGCGCCATCGCGTCATAGCCGGCGTTGCCGCCGGCGGCGTGGCCGGCGAGCGAGAACAGCCGCTCACCGTCGTTGCCGTAGGTCGAGAGGCGGACATGCTCGCGCCAGATCTCCGCGGGCCGGTCATAGGCGAAGGCGGTGCGCCACCCCATCCGGCGTGCCACCTGCGCGATGATCCACCAGTCGGGGCGCGCCTCGCCCGGGAGCGGGAAGATCGCGCGCTGGCGGCTGACGGTGCGGTCCGAGTTGGTGACGGTGCCGTCCTTCTCGCCCCAGGCCGCGGCGGGCAGCCGCACGTGCGCGAGGCGGCTGGTGTCGGTGTTCGCCACCACGTCGCTCACCACCACGAACGGACAGCGCGCCAGCGCGTCGCGGACTCGCCCCACATCGGGCATCGAGACCGCCGGGTTGGTCGCCATCACCCAGAGCGCCTTGATCCGGCCCTCCTTCACGGCGCGGAACAGGTCGACCGCCTTCAGCCCGGGTTTGGCCGCGATCGTCGGCGCGGCCCAGAAGCGCCGCACGAGCGCGCGCGAGGACGCCGAGAAGTCCAGGTGCGCCGCCAACGAGGTGGCGAGCCCGCCGACCTCGCGCCCGCCCATCGCGTTGGGCTGACCGGTCACCGAGAAGGGCTGCGCGCCGGACTTGCCGATCCGTCCGGTGGCGAGGTGCACGTTGAGGATCGCGTTGACTTGGTCGGTTCCCGTCACCGACTGATTCACGCCCTGGCTGAACAGCGTGACGGTGCGCGGCGACGCGACGAACAGCTCGTAGAAGCGGCGCAGCTCGGCGGGCGCGAGATCGCACGCGCGCGCCACCGACCAGAGGTCGCCGCCGTCGGCCAGCGCGGCCCAGAAGCCGTCCGGGACGGCGACATGGTCCCGGAGGAAGGCGCGATCGAGCGCGTCATGGTCGCGGCACCAGGCGAGCAGCCCGTTCATCAGCGCGACGTCGCTGCCCGGACGGAGGCGGAGGTGGAGGTCGGCCTCGTCGGCGGTCTCGGTGCGGCGCGGGTCGATCACCACCATCCGCGCGCCCGTGGCGCAGCGCGCGCGTACCCGCTGGTACAGCACCGGGTGGCACCAGGCGGTGTTCGAGCCGACCAGCACGATCAGATCCGCGGCGTCGACGTCGTCGTAGCTGGCGGGCACCACGTCCTCGCCGAACGCGCGCAGGTGCCCGGCCACCGCGCTCGACATGCACAGCCGCGAGTTGGTGTCGATGTTGGCCGAGCCGATGAAGCCCTTCATCAGCTTGTTGGCGACGTAATAATCCTCGGTCAGCAGCTGGCCCGAGACGTAGAAGGCGACGCTGTCGGGGCCGTGCTCCGCGATCGCGTCGCGGAAGCGGCGAGCGACGAGCTCCAGCGCCTTGTCCCAGCCTGCGCGGCGCTGGCCGATCATCGGGTGCAGCAGGCGGCCGTCGAGCCCGACCGTCTCGCCCAGGTGCGTACCCTTGGAACAGAGCCGACCGCGATTGGCGGGATGGTCGACGTCGCCCTCGATCCGCACCGCCCGCTCGCCGGTGCGGGTGGCGACGATGCCGCAGCCCACGCCGCAATAGGCGCAGGTGGTGCGGACGCTCACGCCGCCGCCCGCAGCGTGCTGGCGCGGCAGAGCAGCACGCGTCCGCCGCTCAGCTTGACCGGCACCGTCGGCGTGCAGCCGCGATCTTCTCCCTGCGCCTCGCCGCTCGACAGCGCGATCCGCCAATTGTGCAGCGGGCAGGTCACCGTCGCGCCGTGGACGATGCCCTGGCTCAGCCGACCGTGCTGGTGCGGGCAGCGGTCGCGCAGCGCGAACACCTGCCCGTCACCGGTGCGGAACAGCGCGATGTCGTCGCCGCCGTCGACCTGGACGACGCGGCTGCCCCGCAGCGGGATCTCGTCGATCCAGCCGATGTCGAGCCACTCACCCGTCATGCCCATTCCTCCTGCGGCTGGGGTCGCGGCTGGAAGCGCGCCATCGGCGCGTGATGCTCGCGCTCGGCTCCGGCGGCGCGCGCCGCCCAGGGATCCTCCTGCGTGAACTGCTGCGAGAACCAGAAGCGCTCGGCCAGCGCGGCGCGCGCCTCCGCGTCGGGCAGCAGACGCGACTGGACGTAGGCGAGCCCGACGCGCTCGATCCACGGCGCGGTGCGCTCGAGGTAGCGTGCCTCCTCGCGGTAGAGCTGGATGAAGGCGGCGCACATCTCGATCGCCTCGCGCTCCGTGGCGACCTTGCACAGCAGGTCGGTGGCGCGGACCTTGATCCCGCCGTTCCCGCCGACGTGGAGCTCATAGCCCGAGTCGACGCACACCACGCCGAAGTCCTTGATCGTCGCCTCGGCGCAATTGCGTGGGCAGCCGCTGACCGCGATCTTGAACTTGTGCGGCATCCAGCTGCCCCAGGTCGCGCGCTCGATCCTCACGCCCAGCCCGGTCGAGTCCTGCGTGCCGAAGCGGCACCACTCGCTGCCGACACAGGTCTTCACCGTGCGCAGCGCCTTGCCGTAGGCGTGGCCCGACACCATGCCGGCGGCGTTGAGATCGGCCCACACCGCGGGCAGGTCCTCCTTGCGGATGCCGAAGATGTCGAGCCGCTGGCCGCCGGTCACCTTGACCATCGGTGCGTCATACTTCTCCACCACGTCGGCGATCGCGCGCAGCTCGCGCGGGCTGGTGATCCCGCCCCACATCCGCGGCACCACCGAGTAGGTGCCGTCCTTCTGGATGTTGGCATGGAGCCGCTCGTTGACGAAGCGGCTCTGCTGGTCGTCGACATACTCCCCCGGCAGCGCGCACAGCAGGTAATAGTTGAGCGCCGGGCGGCACGAGGCGCAGCCGTCCGGCGTCGCCCAGTGCAGCCGCTGCATCACCTCGGGGATCGAGCGCATGCCCTGCGCGACGATCTCACGGCGCACGTCGTCGTGGCCGAAGCTGGTGCAGCGGCACAGCGTCTTCGGCCCGGTCTCGACCGCGCCGTCGAGCCGCCACGCGAGCAGCGCCTCGACCGTGCCGGTGCACGCGCCGCAGCTCGCCGACGCCTTGCACCCGGCGCGCACCGCGTCGAGCCCGTGCGCGCCGCCGTCGATGCAGGCCAGCACCTTGCCCTTGCTGACGCCGTTGCAGCCGCAGATCTCCGCCGCGTCGGAGAGCGCCGCAACGGCCGCTCTAGGGTCCGCGGGGGCGCCCTCCGCGGCGAAGGCCTGGCCGAAGATCAGCGCGTCGCGGAACGGCGCCACGCTCTCGCCCCGCTTGAGCAGGTCGAAATACCAGTTGCCGTCCGCGGTGTCGCCGTACAGCACGGCGCCGACCAGGCGGTCGTCGCGGACGACGACGCGCTTGTAGATGCCGCGGCTGGCGTCGCGCAGCACGATGTCCTCGGCACCGTCGCCGCCCGCGAAATCGCCCGCGGAGAAGACGTCGAGCCCGGCGACCTTGAGCTTGGTCGCGGTCGGCGCGGGGCGGTAGCCGCTCGGCGTGCCGACCAGCCCATCCGCGAGCGCGCGGCACATGTCCCACAGCGGCGCCACCAGCCCATAGACCTGGCCGTCGTGCTCGACGCACTCGCCCACGGCGAGCACCGCCGGGTCGCTCGTCACCATATGGTCGTCGACGCGGATGCCGCGACCGACGTCGAGCCCGGCAGCGCGCGCCAGCGCCACCGCGGGGCGGATGCCGACCGCCATCACCACCAGGTCGGCGGCGATCTCGGTGCCGTCCTTGAGCCGCACCGCCTCGACGCGGCCGTCGCCGGTGATCGCGGCGGTGTCGGCGCCGGTCAGCATCGTCTGACCGCGCGCCTCGAGCGCGGACTTCAGCAGCCACGCCGCCGCCTCGTCGAGCTGGCGCTCCATCAGCGTCGGCATGAGGTGCAACACCGTCACGCGCATGCCGCGCAGGCTGAGCCCGTGCGCCGCCTCCAGCCCGAGCAGCCCGCCGCCGATCACCACCGCGCTGCCGCCGCGCGCCGCCGCGGCGAGCATCGCCTCGACGTCGCGCATGTCGCGGAAGCTGACCACGCCGGGCAGGTCGTGGCCCGGCACCGGAATGACGAACGGGTCCGAGCCGGTGGCGATCAGCAGCCGGTCGTAGCCGAGCGTGAGTCCCGAGCGGGTGAGGACGGTGCGTTCGGCGCGATCGATCGCCGCGACGGGATCGCCGCTCAGCAGCGTGATGCCGTTGTCGGCATACCAGCCGGCATCGTTGATCACGATGTCGTCGAACGTCTTCTCGCCCGCCAGCACGGGGGAGAGCATGATCCGGTTGTAGTTCACCAGCGGCTCGGCGCCGATGATCGTGACGCGGTAGCGATCGGGGTCGCGTGCCAGCAGCTCCTCGACCGCGCGGCAGCCGGCCATGCCGTTGCCGATCACGACAAGATGCTCGCGCAGGTCGCCCGCGGGCGGTTCGATGGGGTCGTGTTTCACGATAGCTCCCTGTCAGTCGGAGGTGTCGGGTAAGGTCAGATCCGGACGCCGCCGCCGGCGCTCCAGCGGCGGCGCCAGTCCGCCTAGACGAGGGTGAGGCCGAGCAGCGCGAGCCCGGCGAGCCCGGCGAAGACGAGGAAGCCGGGCGCGAAGCTGCCGGTCGCCTGCTTGGCCACGCCGAGCGACGAGGCGAGGTAGAAGCCGCCCACGCCCCCCGCCATGCCGACCAGCCCGGTCATGACCCCGATCTCGGCGGCGAAACGCTGTGGCACGAGCTGGAACACCGCGCCGTTGCCGACGCCCAGCGCCAGCATCGCGAGCGCGAACAGGGTCAGCGCCGCCTGCACCGTTGGCGCGGCGCTGACGCCGACCAGCGCCAGCGCGGCCAGCGCCAGCGCGGCGGAGAGCGCGCGCACCCCGCCGACGCGATCCGCCAGCGCGCCGCCGACCGGGCGCACCAGCGAGCCGGCGAAGACGCAGAGCGCGGTGGCATAGCCCGCCGCGACCGTGCTCAGTCCGAAGCGATCGGTGAAGTAGATCGGCAGGCTCGCCGCCAACCCCACGAACCCGCCGAACGTCACCGCGTAGAAGCCCATCAGCCACCAGGCGTCGCGCTGGCGCAACGGGCTGAGATAGGCCGCGACGGAGCGCGGTGCCGGCGGGTTGGGCGCGTCCTTGGCGAGCGCCAGATAGACCAGCAGCACCGCGCTGAGCGGCAGGCAGGCGAGCCCCAGCACCGCGTTCCAGCCGAACGCCTTGGCGAGCGCCGGCGCGAACAGCGCGGCCAGCACCGTGCCGGAATTGCCCATGCCGGCGAGCCCCATCGCCTTGCCCTGATGCTCGGGCGGGTACCAACGGCTCGCCAGCGGCAGGGCGATCGCGAAGGAGGCGCCCGCGAAGCCGAGGATCACCCCCAGTGCCAGCGTGCCGGCGAGGCTGTTCACGCCCAGCAGCCAGGCCATCGCGAGCCCGGCGATGACGATGATTTGGCTGATCGCGCCCGCGCGCTTGGGCCCGATCCGGTCCACGACGAGGCCGTTGACGACGCGCAGCACCGCCCCGGCGAGCGTCGGCGTCGCGACCATCAGCCCCTTCTCCGCAGGGGTAAGGCCGAGTGTCAGCGCAATCTCAGGCGCGAGCGGGCCGAGCAATACCCACACCTTGAAGGCGAGGTCGAAATAGAGGAAGGCCGCGATCAGCGTCGGCGTGTGGCCGCTGCGCCAGAAGCCGCCCGTCTTGTCCGCCGCCCGATCCCAATATGCCGTCGCCATCGCTGCTCCTTCGCGGAACCAGAAACGAAAAAAGCCGCCAGGACGGCGGCCCGTGGCGGGCGCGTCCTGGCGGCTTCGTTGCCTCGTCGGACGGGCCGTCGGCCCGTCGTCGGTCAGCGTCGTCACCCCGGCGTTGGAGCGAACGACGCTGCTATCTCGTGCCCGACGCCATTGCCGGGCGACGCTGAAGCTGCCTGATTCGCGGCGTGCGCACAAGCCCTTTCTCGCAAGTGCAGCACCGCCGCGCGATCACGGCAGCCCGGCGAGATACCCCGGTATGTCGTCGGGATCGAAGGCGCGGCCGTCGAAGAAGCGGTCGGTGCCGAGCACCAGCCGCCCCTGCGTCGAGCCCGCGCCGATCGGCTCGTCCAGGGCCCCCTCCAGCTTCGAGCTGGCGCCGGGCAGCGGCGCGCCGGTGCCGGCGAGCGCGGCGCGGTACAGGTCCGGGCGGAACGTCGCGCTCGCCACCCCCGCCTCGCCGGCGTCGAAGGCGCGGCCGTCCCAGCGCGTCATCTGCGCGTACAGCCAGGCGGCCTGGCTGCGCCACGGGAAGTTGGCGGCCTCACGGTACTGGAACATGAAGTCGGGATAATGGACCGGGGTGCCGCCGGCGACGAGCCGCACCCGGTCCGTGATCGCGCGCCGGATCGCCTCGGCGGGGGCGTCGAGATAGACCGGGCGGGCGAGGATCGCCGCGCTCTCCTCGGCGCTGTCGGGCAGGACGAAATGCGCCGCCGCGGCGTGGAGCGCGCGGATCAGCCGCGCGGTCGCGTCGGCGCGCTCGGCCGCCACCTCGGCGCGCATCGCCAACACCTTCTCGACTCCGCGGCGCCAGATCTGCGCGGTCGCCAGCGCGATCCGCCCGACGCCGCGATCGACCGCGATCGAGTTCCACGGCTCGCCGACGCACAGGCCGTCGACCTCGCCCGCGGCGAGCGCGTCCGCCGCGAAGGTCGGGCTGGTGACGACGATCTCGACGTCGCGGTCCGGACGGATGCCGACGCCGGCGAGCCAGTAGCGCAGCATGTAATTGTGGCTGGAGTAGCGATGCACCACACCGAAGCGCAGCGGCTGTCCCCGCGCGTGTCGTGCCGCGGCGACGGCGCGCAGCGCGGCGCCGACCGCCGCCGGGTCACCGAGCGACTCGCCGAGGCCGCAGGCGGTGCCGAGCGCGGTGGAGAAGGTGATCGCGTTGCCGTTCAGCCCGAGCACGAAGGGCACGGCGATCGGCACCGCGGGCCGGTCGCGCCCGAGCGCGGTGGCGATCGCCAGCGGTGCCACCATGTGCGCCGCGTCGCTGTGGCCATACAGAAGCCGATCGCGCACCGTCGCCCAGGTGACGTCGCGGACGAGCTCCAGCGCGAGCCCTTCCCGCTCGGCGAACCCCAGTTCGTGCGCCAGGATCGGCAGCGCGGCGTCGACCAGCGGCAGGAAGCCGAGGCGCAGCGTCTCCAAGGTCACGGCAGGTCTCCCATCAGCGCGTCGCTCGTGACGATCGCCTCCGCCACCTCGGCGATGCGCCGATTCGAGCGCATCGCATGGTCGCGCAGCAGCGCGTAGGCGGCGGGCTCGTCGATGCCGCGGCGACGCATCAGGATCGCCTTGGCGCGATCGATCGTCTGGCGGTCGGCCAGCAAGGTGCGCGCCTCGGCGAGTTCGGCCTGGAGGCGCGAGAAGGCCTGGAAGCGCCGGATCGCGACGTCGAGCACCGGCTTGATGCGCTGCTTGGCGAGACCGTCGACGACATACGCCGAGACGCCGGCGTCGACCGCGGCGAGCGCCGCCTCGGCGTCGGACTGGTCGACGAACATGGCGATCGGGCGGTCGAGCGCGCGCGACATGGCGAAGAAGTCCTCGAGCAGGTCGCGGCTGGGGTTCTCGAGGTTGATCAGCACCACCTCGGGCGCACACGCCTCGATCTGCTTCACCAGCGGCCCGGCCGGGTCGATCACCACCCGGTCGTCGAGCCCGGCCTCGCGCAGCCCGTCGGCGATGATCGCCGCGCGAGTCGTGCTGGTGTCGATGATCGCGATCCTCACGGCCCTGCCTTAGGCCACCGGGCGATCCCGCCGCCACCCCGCACGTGGCGCGCGCCGGCACGTAGCGAGCGAAGAACCGATCACGCTCCGGCCGAGGAGGCCGGCGGCGCGGACGCACCCGCGCGGCCGCGGCACGCTCGAGCATGACCGCGCCGTCGCGCTCCATCGCGACGACCCGCCCCGGGCACCGGCGTCGCCATCATGCCGCGCCCCTCACTCGAGCGTTCGGCGCCGCCGGACCCCGACCTCAGAGCCAGGGATGCAGGATCTCGGCGCGCGACGGACCGGCCAGGCCGACCAGGATGTCGCCGACCTCATCGAGCAGCCCGTCGAGTCCCGGCAGATGACCCGAGTCCGTGTCCGGCCCGCTGTACACCACCTTGGCGGCGTCGCTCACACCCAGCAGCGTCACCGAGGTGCCGCCGCTGAACGTCACCCGCAGGTCGTTCACGCCGTCGCGGTCGACGTCGCTCACCTGCGTGCGCAGCACGCGCAGGCCGTCGTCGAGCACGATCCGGTCCGCGGCGGTGTCGAAGTCCCCGATCGTGTCGCTGCCCTCGATCCGCCCGAAGTGGAAACTGTCAGCTCCCGCTCCGCCCCACAGCTGATCGTTGCCGAGCCCGCCGAACAGCGCGTCGCGTCCCGCACCGCCGCGCAGCACGTCGTTGCCGAGCCCGCCGAAGAGGAGGTCGTTGCCGTCGCCCCCGTCGAGCGTGTCCTGACCCAGGCCGCCGATCAGCCGGTCGTGCCCGCCCAGCCCCGACAGCGTGTCGTTGCCCAGGCCGCCCGACAACCGGTCCTCACCCGCGGTGCCGGTGAGCCGGTCGGCGAAGATCGTGCCGGTGCGCGTGATCCCGTCGGCGATACCGGTGACGGTCACCTCCACCGTCGCGCTGCTGGTCAGCCCGGCAGCGTCGGTGACGGTGTAGCTGAAGCGGTCGGTCGCGGTCGCGCCGGTCGCAAGCGAGTCGAACGAGTCGGCGTCGGCGACGTAGCGCAGCGTCTGGCTCGCCGCGTCGAACGCGACGTGGCCGAGCGTGCCCTGCGTGTCGACCGCGGCGATCGTCAGCGTGTCGCCGGCGTCGGGGTCGCGGTCGTTGCCGAGCAGCGTCGCCCAGAGGTTGGGGCTGGTGGCGTCCTCGTCGACGCGCACGGCGTCCGCCGCGGCGGCGGGTGCCTCGTCGACGTCGCCCACCGCGATGACGAAGCCGTGCTCGGTCGCGGCGCCCGCGCTGTCAGTGGCGCGCGCGACGATCGCGTGGCTCGCCGCAGCCTCGTGATCCAGCGGGATCGTGGTGGTGATCACGCCCGTCCCGGCATCGACCGCGAAACGGCCGCCGGCGTCGTCGATCAGCGCGTAGTGCAGCGTGTCGTTGGGCGTGTCCGTGGCGGACAGCGTGCCGACGACCGTGCCCGGGGCCAGGTTCTCGGCGACGCTGGCGTGGCTGAGTGTCAGGTCGCTCGGCGCGGCGCCGACGAACAGCAGCGCCACCTGCGGATCGTGATCGGTCGGGCGCTCTCCCGCCGCCTGCGAGTTGAGGTGGGCCGAGTCGTAGCTGGCGCCGCCGACCAGCCCCTGGGTGACGAGGACGTTGTCGATCTGCTGCGCGTTGCCCTCGAACAGATAGGAATAGCGCTCCTCGCTGGGCAGCAACGTGTTCAGGTTGGTCAGCACGCCGCCCTTGGCCGGATCGGTCAGCTGGGTCTGCGCGTCCTCGAAGTAGAAGCCGTTCCAGTCGCCCAGCACCGCGATGTTGAGCGCCGGGTCGTCGGCGAGATGTTCGGTAATATAGGCCTTCACGCCCGCCGCCTGAGCGGTGCGGGCGGCGTCGCCGGCGTTGACCGCTGGCTGGTCGGCGCCCTGCAGCGGCTCGCTGCCGAGCCGCGAGGTGAGGTGGACGTTGATCGCGGTCACCGTCTCGCCGGCGAAGGTGAACTGCGCCACCAGCGGGTTGCGCGTGCCCTGATAGGCCGCGCCGGTGATCAGCTCGGCGCTGCCGTCGACGTAGCCGACGCGGTCGGTGTTGTAGAGATAGCCGTTGCGGATGTTGCCGCCGGGCTCGCCCCCGGTCGAGCCGGCGACGGTGGGTGCCACCTCGACATAGGCGTAGTGCAGCCCGGACTGCGCGTAGATGGCATCGATCAGCCCCTGCGCGGTGACCGTGCCGGACAGGTCGCCGCCGCTGCCGGCGCCGTCCGCGTCCTGGATCTCCTGCACCGCGATGACGTCGGGCGCCTTGAGATTGTAGACGATGTCACCCGCCAGCACGTCGAACTTCTGGTCCGACGTGTCGAGATTCTCGAGATTGTAGGTGGCGATCGAGAGATGGTTGCTGTCGCCCGCCAGCGACGTGACCTCGCGCGCCAGCGTCACGTCGCGGGTGACGCTCACCGCCTCCGTGGCAATCACCTCATATTGGTCGAACGAGTAATTGACCACGCCGGTGACGCTGCTGAGCTGGTCGCCGATGGTGTAGCCCGGGTGGAAGCCGGCGAAGACGCCGCTGTCGTCGTCGATCTGGATCTTCTCGGGATTATAGTCACCCGGCGAGATGGTGATGCCGCCGCGGTCGTTGACGCCCGTCGCGCCCTGCCCGTGCGAGGCGACCACGTCGGTCTCGCCGAAGTCGTTGGTGTTCGAGACCGCCTGCGGCGCGTCGATCGTCACGCGCATGCCCTCGAGCGACTCCCAAAAGTCGAGCCCGTCGTGCGTCGGATCGAACTGGCTGAGCCTGTCGTCGTCGAGCACCGCGCTCGGCGGCAGCACGCCGCCCTGGCCGATCACCACCGCCGCGGGCAGCGCGTTGCCGCTGCTCTCCACCGTCACGGTCGGGCGGGTCAGCTCGGTCAGCGTCAGACCCTGCGCGTCGCCGGCATATTCGGTCACCGTCGCGGCGACGGACACGCCGTCGCCCACCGTGACCGTGGGCGCTGTGCTGGTGAAGACGAAGATGCCGTCCGAGGTGGCGTCGTTGCCGTCGCCGTGCGCCGACTGGAGATAGAAGCCGTTGCTGTCGACCGCGGTGACGATGCCGGTGGTGGTGACGCTCTGGCCGACATAGACGGAGCGGTGCGCCTCGCCCTGGATCGCGCCGATGCTGAGCGCGATCGGGTCGTCGTTGACGATCGTGCCGGTGGCGTGCGCGACGTCGACCACCACGTCGCCGGTGGTCGCACCCAGCGTCAGCGACAGCGTCTCATTGGGCTCGCCGACGACGTCGCCGTGCACCGGCACGACGATCGTCCTGCTCGCCTCGCCCGCGGCGAAGCGGACCGTGCCGCCGAGCGCCGCGCCGGGGGCGAGGTCGTCGGCGGTCGCCGTGCCGTCGAGATGGATGGCATAGTCGACGCTCGCCGCCAGCGCGGTGCCGCCGGCGCGGCGCACGGTGAAGACCAGCTGCGTGACGCCGTCGTCGCCCTCGGCCACCTGCGCGTCGGCGACGCTGATCCGCCCGGTGCCCGTGGCGGAGAGGAAGCTCTGCCCGGCGTTGACGCTGCCGAAGCTACTCGCCTGCCCTGCCGCCCAGGTGAAGTCGGCCGCGCTCGAGCCGGCGCCGGTGAGCTGGAGCGACAGGCCGATCGCGGGGGCGGGATCCTCCGACACGCCGATGTCGGTGCTGGTGACGCCCGCTGCCGGTGTGCCGGCGGCCGCGGTGAAGCTGCCCTCGTAGGAGAGCAGCTGGACGACGCTGCCGTCGGGCGCGATCAGCGCGACTCCGTCGGCACCGCCGTTCTGGATGCCCGCGCGCGCGAACGACAGCGCGCCATAGCCAGCGCCCTCGTCGTCGATCGTGCCGTTCAGCGCCAGCGTGTCGTACGCCGGCGCAGCGGCGGGCGTGTTCGTGCCATTGTAGAAGACCAGACGATAGCCGCTGAGATCGGTGCCCGCGACGCCGGCGATCTCGATCGCCTCGCCGGCATCGGTGCCGACATTGTCATAGTGGATCTCGTTGATGAAGACGTCAGGCATCACCGGCACTCACGTTGGAGAGAATCTGCAAGTTTAAGAGCGACGTAGTAGGTCAGTATGACAGACATATGGCGGCACTGCCGGTGCCGGTCGCGCTCGCTCCGCCGCGCGACGGGCCGGCGCGGACGCGGCGCGATCGATCCCGTGGCAACACTTCGTCACGGCCGGAGCAGGAACAAAGCTTCGCCACGATCCTTCTCGATCGAGGGGGACAAGGTCATCGGCTCGGGGCGCCAATCCGCATTCACGACGTTCGGCACGGAGGCCGACTGGCTCGCCGGGCTGACCGGCTGGATGGTGCTCGGCGCGGTCGTGATCGCGCTGGCGCTGGCCGCGCTGATGATCGCCGCGTCGCGCTCGCGCGAGGGCGCGCTGACCCATCGCCAGGGCATGCGGCTGGTGCTGTGGGCGGGCGGCATCGTGCCCAGCGCCGTGCTGCTCACGCTGCTGATCGTCACCCTGCCCGCGATGCGCCCGATCCGCGCCGCCCGCGATGACCTGCGCGTCACGGTCACCGGCGAGCAATTCTGGTGGCGCATGGCCTATCAGCCCGCCGGCGCCGCGGCGGTGACCTCGGCCAACGAGCTGCGCCTGCCGGTCGGGCGCGACGTCGTGCTCGCGCTCGAGGGCGGGGACGTGCTCCACAGCTTCTGGGTGCCCGGGCTCGCCGGCAAGATGGACATGGTGCCGGGGCGCACCAACACGCTCGTCGTCCATGCCACGCGCGCGGGGCGCTTCCGCGGGCAATGCGCCGAGTTCTGCGGGCTGAGCCACGCGCTGATGGCGTTCGACGTGGTGGCGATGGAGCCCGCCGCCTTCGATGCCTGGCTCGCCGCCGAGCGCCGCCCGGTCACCACCGCCGCCGCGGCGGGCGCGCGGCTGTTCGACGCCCACGGCTGCGGCGGCTGCCACGCGGTGCGCGGCACCGGGGCGGCGGGCGCGATCGGCCCCGACCTCACCCATCTCGGCGCGCGCGCGACCCTGGCGGCGGGAATCCAGCCGCTCACCACCGCCAACCTCACCCGTTTCATCCGGGACGCGCCCGCGGTGAAGCCCGGCGCGCGCATGCCCGCCTACCCGCAGATGTCCGCAGCCGACGCCACCGCGATCGCGCGCTGGCTGGAGACGAACCGATGAGCCTCCACGCGCAGGACGATCCCGCGTTGCGCGCGGCGCAGGAAGAGCGGCTGCGCGCCGTCTGGGCGCCGCCCAAGGGACTGTTCCTGCGCTGGACCGACACCAACAACAACCAGGTCGGCGTGTGGTACACGCTGACCGCCTTCGGCTTCATGCTGTTCGCCGGCGTGCTCGCGCTGATCATGCGCGTGCAGCTGGCGCAGCCGGGCAACGAGCTGGTCACGCCATCGACCTTCAACCAGCTGTTCACGCTGCACGGCTCGATGATGATGTTCCTGTTCGCGGTACCGATGTTCGAGGCGGTCTCGATCATCCTGCTGCCGCAGCTGCTCGGCGCGCGCGACCTGCCGTTCCCGCGGCTCAGCGCGTTCGGCTATTGGAGCTTCCTGATCGGCGGCGTGTTCGTCTCGGGCTCGATCTTCTTCGACGCCGCACCCGACGGCGGCTGGTTCATGTACCCGCCCTTCACCACGCGCACCGACCTCAGCGGGCTCGGCGCCGACATCTGGATGCTGGGGCTGAGCTTCATCGAGGTGTCCTCGGTCGCCGCCGCGGTGGAGCTGATCACCGGCGTGCTCAAATGCCGCCCGCCGGGCATGCGGCTCAACCTGATGCCGCTCTACGCCTGGTACATCCTGGTCGTCGCGGTGATGATCCTGTTCGCCTTCCCGCCGCTGATCGCCGGCGACGTGCTGTTCGAGCTGGAGCGGCTGCTCGGCTGGCCCTTCTTCGACGCGGCCAAAGGCGGCGACCCGATCCTGTGGCAGCACCTGTTCTGGATCTTCGGCCATCCCGAGGTCTATATCGTCTTCCTGCCCTCGATCGCGCTGTTCGCGATGATCGTGCCGACGTTCGCGCGGCGGCACCTGCTGGGCTATCCCTGGATCGTGCTGGCGGCGGTGGGGACCGCCTTCCTCAGCTTCGGGCTGTGGGTGCATCATATGTTCACCACCGGTCTGCCCAAGATCAGCCTGGCCTTCTTCTCGGCGGCGTCGGAGGCGGTGGCGATCCCGACCGGCATCCAGATCTTCGCCTTCATCGCGACGCTCTGGGCCGGGCGCGTCACCTGGTCGACGCCTTTGCTCTTCGTCACCGGCTCGATCGCGATCTTCGTGATCGGCGGGCTGACCGGCGTGATGGTGGCGATCGCACCGTTCGACTGGCAGGCGCACGACACCTACTTCATCGTCGCGCACCTCCACTACGTGCTGATCGGCGGCACGCTGATCCCGCTGTTCGGCGGCCTGTACTATTACTGGCCGCTGATCACGGGGAAGAAGCTGTCCGACCGGATCGGACGCACCGCTTTCTGGCTGCTGTTCGGCGGGGCCAACCTCACCTTCTTCCCGATGCATTTCTCCGGACTGATGGGGATGCCGCGGCGCGTCTTCACCTACCCGCAGGAGCTCGGCATCGGCGGGCTCAACCTCGCCTCGACGATCGGCTCCTGGGTGTTCGCCGCCGGCGTGCTGCTGGTGTGCGTCGACCTCGCGCTGAGCCCGCGCCGGTCGAAGTCGCCGCGCAACCCCTGGGCGGCGGGGACGCTCGAGTGGCTCGCCCACCCCGACGACGAGGACTGGGGAATCCGGTCGATCCCGCTGATCGAGAGCCGCTACCCGATCTGGGACCAGGCGAACTTCGTCGCCAAGGTCGACGAGGGCCGCTTCTTCCTGCCCGACGCGGAGGAAGGCCGGCGCGAGACGATCGTCACCAGCGTGCTCGACGCGCGCCCGGTGCAGGTACTGCGGCTCGGCGGACCGAGCGTGGTGCCGATGCTCACCGCGATCGCGCTGGGCAGCGTGTTCATCCTGACCACCTACCATCTCTATTGGGCCGCGCTGGTCGGGGCGGGGGCGACGCTGGCGATGGTGCTCTACTGGCTGTGGACCGGCACGGCCGAGATCCCGGAGAAGGCGTGCAAGCCGATCGGGCACGGCATCGCGCTGCCGCTGTACCTCTCGGGCGCGTCGGCGAGCGGCTGGTGGGCGATGTTCATCACGATGATGGCCGACGCCACCGCCTTCTCGGGGCTGGTGTTCGGCTATTATTTCTTCTGGACGCGGCACGACGACTTCCCGCCGGGCGGCCCCGGCATGGAAGGTCCGGGCAGCTTCTGGCCGATGCTGGCGATGGCGGTGATGCTGGCGAGCTGGGCACTCACCGTCGCCGCGCGCGAGCTCAACCGGCGCGAGGCGGTCGGCGCCGCGCGCGCGGCGCTGGCGACCGCGGCGCTGCTGTCGCTCGGCGCGATCGGCGCGGGGCTGGCGGGGCCGTGGCTCAGCGGCCTGCAGCCCGAGCTCCACGTCTATCCCGCGATCGTGTGGACGCTGGCGATCTGGACCACCGCGCATTGCGGGGTCGGCGCGATCATGCAGCTCTATACGCTGGCGCGGAGCCTCGCCGGGCGGATGACGTCGCGCCACGACGCCGACCTGCGCAACATCACCGTCTACCAGCATTTCATGGCGCTGACCGCGGTGGTGACCTACGCCACGATCGGCTTGTTTCCGGGGGCGGCATGAAGGAGGACGCCCCCCGCGGCCGGCAGCGCCTGGGCGAGCGCATCCGCGGGCTGCGCGTCACCCTGTGGACGCTGATCGTGCCGCCGACCGTCTGGGCGGTGCATTTCCTGTTCTGCTACCTCTGGGTGGCGGTGAGCTGTGCCAAGCTCGGCGCCTTCCCGCGCTTCCCGGTCGCCTTCGTGGTCGGGACGGGCGCGGCGCTGGCGATCATCCTCGCCTCGGGCTGGATCGCCTGGGTGCAGTCGCGCACGCCCGGCGACGACCCGCCGCACGACGAGGGCACCGACATCGACCGGCTCCGCTTCCTCGCCACCGCGACATTGCTGCTGGCGGGGCTCAGCTTCGTCGCGGTGCTATTCACCGCCGCGCCCGCGCTGCTGCTGACGGACTGCCGGTGAGAGCCGCGCCCGGCCTCGCGCTCGCGCTCGGCACCACCGCGCTCGCCTTCGCCGGGCTCGGCATGACCGGGCATATGGCGGCGCACATGGGCGCCGTGGCGGTCGCCGCGCCAGCGCTCGCCGCCGCGCTGCCGCGGCGTCCGCACGGCGCGGGGGCGCCGCTGCTCTGGGCGATGGTGGAGTTCGCGATCGTCTGGGCGTGGCACTTCCCCGCGCTGCGCGCGCTCGCCGACGCGCACGCCGCCGTCGCGCTCGCCGAGCAGGCGCTGTTCCTCGCCGCAGGGGTCGCGCTGTGGCGCGCCGCGCTGGCGCAGCCCGCGGCCGGCGCGGCGGCGCTGCTGCTCACCTCGATGCACATGACCCTGCTGGGCGCGCTGATCGGGCTGGCGCCGCGCCCGCTCTACGCGATGATGGCGATGCACCCGGCGCCGGGGCTCGACGCGCTCGCCGACCAGCAGCTCGGCGGCGTGGTGATGCTGGTGGTCGGCGGCGCGAGCTACTGCCTCGGCGGGCTGTGGCTGCTCGCCACCCTCTTGCGGGAGCCGCGCGCGGCATGACGATCCGGGTGACCTGGAAGCGGCTGGTCGCCGCGCTGGCGACGCTGGCGGCGGCGGGGCTGCTGTTCGCCTGGTCGGGCATCTTCAACATCGCCGCCTCGTCGGGCCACTGGGCGGTGACCGAGTGGTTCCTCCACTGGACGATGCGCAACTCGGTCAAGACGCACAGCTTCTTCGACTCGCCCGCCGACCCGGTGGCGCGCGACGGCGCGATGGTCAGCGCGGCGGGCCATTTCGCGGCGGCCTGCGCGACCTGCCACGGCGCGCCGGGCCAGCGCCCCTCGCCGGTGATGCAGCGGGCGATGCCGCCCGCGCCCGACCTGTCGGTCAACGCCAAGCAGTGGACCGACACGCAGCTGTTCTACATCCTGCGCCACGGCGTGAAGTATAGCGGCATGCCGGCCTGGGGCGGAGAAGGCCGCGACGACGAGATCCGCCGCATGGTCGCCTTCGTGCGCCGGCTGCCGGTGATGACGGTGGCAGAATATCGCCTGCTCAGCGGCGGCGCGACCGGCGCGGGGACCACCGACGCGCGCGCGCTCGCCGGCGCGACGCTGGCGGGCTGCGCCGCCTGCCACGGCGCCGACGGGCGCGGGCGCGGGCAGCCCGACATCCCCGTGCTCGGCGGGCAGCGCGCCGGCTACCTCGAGGCGGCGCTCGCGGCCTATGCCGACGGTCGGCGGCAGAGCGCGGTGATGGCCAATGTCGCCGCGGTGCTGACCCCGGATCAGCGCCGCGCACTGGCCGCGCGTTTCGCCGCGATGCCGGGGCTCGGCGCGGCGCCCGGGCGCGACGCGCGCGCGCGGCTGATCGTCGAGCGCGGGCTGCCCGAGCGCCAGCTGCCGGCGTGCGCGAGCTGCCACGCGCCGGGCAAGCCGCAGCCGGTGCTCGCGGGCCAGCGCGCGGTATATCTCGCCGAGCGGCTGCGTCACTGGCGCGGTGACGAGAAGATCGTCGACGCGCGCCAGCCGCAGCAGGTGATGCCGGTCATCGCGCGGCGGATCCCGGAGGAGATGATCGAGCCGCTCGCGCGCTACTTCGCGGGGGAGTGAGGTCATTCGTCTCGCTCGCTTCCGTGTTCGTGAGACGACGAGGTCGTGGCCGCGGGCGCGACGAAAAGGGACCACCGGCGGCGCGTTGCAGCCATATGATCGCAACCAGATTTCTCCTGGCGCTGTCGCTGGTGGCAGCGGCTCCCCCGAGCCTATCGGCGATGAAGTGGGAGAAGCGCGTGCTGCTCATCGCCGCACCCGGCGAGCAGGACCCGTTACTTCAGCAGCAGCGACGGATCATGCGCCGATGGACAGCCGCCGCGGCCGAGCGCGACCTCGCGGTGGTCGAGATCGTCGGGAACGACGTGACAGGCGCGAGTGATACGTCGGCAAGCCTGCGCGAGCGCTTCCGACTACCGAGAGACGGCTTCTCGGCCCTCCTGATCGGCAAGGATGGTGGGACCAAGCTGCGCCGGACGCACCCGATCGCTGCGGCCGACCTCGAAGAAACGATCGACGCGATGCCGATGCGTCGCCAAGAACGTCACTGATCGATCCCGGCGCAGCACCGCAGAACACCGGGGTTCCAGCAGCGGGTAGCGACGGGGAGGCGATCTCGCCTCGACCGTTGATCAGTACCAACGCCAGTCCGACGCCGCGCCGCGGCAGCCGCCCGCTGCGCCGCTCCGGTACGCACGGCCTCGCACCACCCGGCCCGTGCGCGCGCCCGTGGGTCGACCATCGCGAAGCGCGAACCGCCCATTGACCAGGACGGTGCCGACCCCCGTCGCCAATCGCGCTGGGCGCTCGTAGGTGGCGCGATCGGTGATCGTGGCGGGATCGAACACCACCACGTCGGCGAACTGCCCGGCGCGCAGCCGGCCGCGATCCTTGATCGCGAGATTGTCAGCCGGCAGACTGGTCAGCCGACGCACCGCCTCGGCGAGCGTGACGTCGTGCGTGTCGCGGACGTAATGGCCGAGCAGCCGAGCGAAATTGCCGTACGCTCGCGGATGGTCCTTGGTACGCAGGAACACGCCCTCCGGCGCGGGCGCGGCCTCGTCCGAGCCGAAGCTCATCCACGGCTGCCGGATCGCCTTGCGGACGTTGTCCTCGCTCATCAGGAAATAGGCGATGCCGACGCGCGAGCCGTCCTCGACCACCAGGTCCATCGCGGTCTCCTCGGGCGAGCTACCGCGCTCGCGCGCCACCGCGGCCAGCGTCTTGCCCGCGAGCGGCTTGAGCTTGGGGTTCTTGAAGCCGAGCAGCAACGTGCCCTCCGCCCCCGCGCCGGCGAGCAGATTCTCCCAGTCCCTCGGGTGCGGGTCGCGCATCGCGGCGGCGACCTTGGCGCGCGTCGCCGGATCCCTCAGCCGCGCGATCCACGCGTCGAGCCCGCCCGCCTGCACCCAGGGCGGCATCGCCGCGTCGAGCCCGGTCGCGCCGGCGGTGTAGGTGTACATGTTCGCGGAGACGCGCACGCCGCGCGCGCGCGCCGCCTCGATCGCGGCGATGACACCGTCGATCTTGCCCCAATTGTCGCGGCCGGCCTGTTTGAAATGGTAGATCTCGGCGGGCGCGCCCGACGCCTCGGCGATCGCGATCGTCTCGGCGACGCCCCCCTCCAGCCGGTCGCCCTCGCTGCGCATATGGACGGTGTAGATCCCGCCACACGCCGCCGACACCTTCGCCAGCGCGATCAGCTCGGGCGTCCTGGCGAACGTGGCGGGCGTGTAGATCAGCATGTCGGTCAGGCCGAGCGCGCCCTGCTCCATCGCCGCGCGCACCAACCCGCGCATCCGCTCGAGCTGCGCCGGCGTCGGCTGGACGTCGTCGGCACCCAGCACCGCCTCGCGTACCGTGCCCGCGCCGACGAAGGAGGCGACGTTGGGCGCGATCGCGCGGCGCGACAGCACGTCGAGATAGCCGCCGAGCGTCGTCCAGGTCACGGGATAGCGGAGGTCGCCCTGCTCCTTGACCATGTCGCGCCGCATCGTCGGGCTGAGCGGCCCCATCGAGAACTCGCCCATCACCTCCAGCGTGATGCCCTGCGCCAGGTCGGACAGCGCGCGGCCGTCGACCAGCAGGCTCTCCTCTGGATGCGCCAGCATATTGACGAAGCCGGGCGAGACCGCCTTGCCGCGCGCGTCCAGCTCGGTCGCGCCGCGCTCCGCGACGTGCGGCGCGACCGTCGCGATCCGGTCACCGGCGATGGCGACGTCGCCGACGAAGGGCGTGCCGCCCGAGCCGTCGTAGATCGTCCCGCCGCGGATCACGACGTCGTAGCGCGGCGGCGACGCGGCACCTGCCAACGGCAGCGGGGCGAGCAACAGGGCGGCGAGCGATATCAGGCGCTTCATGGCGGCTCCTCGGCGGCGAAATCGGGTCAGATCGGCAGCTCGGACGTGGACTTGATCTCGGACAAGGCGACGGTGGAGGTGATCTCCTGCACGCCCGGCAGCCGGCTCAGCTTGTCGAAGAAGAAGCGCTCGTACGCGTCGATGTCGCGCGCGACGATGCGCAGCATGAAGTCGGTCGTGCCCATCAGCACATAGGCGTCGAGCACCTCGGGGAAGCCGCGGATCGCCTCGGCGAACTCGTCGAGGTTGGCGCGGCCGTGCGCGTTGAGCCGCACCTGCGCGAAGATGTGCGCGCTCAGCCCGACCTTGCGACGGTCCACCAGCGCGACGCGGCCGCGGATCACGCCCTCGCGCTCGAGCCGGTCGATGCGACGCCAGCACGGCGAGGCGGACAGGCCGACCTTGGCGGCGAGCTCGGCGACGGTCTGCTGCCCGTCGCGCTGCAGCTCGCGCAGGATGCGACGCTCATAGTCGTCGAGCTGGGTCATTCGTGCCGCGATCCGGGTACATGCGGGATGAACATGCCCCAACGTAGCGGCAGCAACGTGGATGAGGAGACCTTTTCCGCGGCGGCGCTGCCATCCTGTGCGCCAACGATCTTACCGAGGCTCACCCGCATGACCGTCCGCTTCCTCGTCGCCGGCGAGGCCTCGCCCGACCTGCCGCTGCGCGTGCTCAACCTGCTCGCGCTCCGCTCGATCGCGTTCGACGCGGCGTCGGTCGAGCGCGACGGCGACACGTACCGCATCGGCGTCGCGGTGAGCGGGCTGGAGGACGGCGTCGCCGAGCTGCTCCTCGCCAAGATGCGCGCGCTGGTGCTGGTGGAGAGTGCCACGCTCAGTAGTTGAGGCTCCAGCCGATCAGGTGCGCCATCGCGGCGACCCACAACAGGCCGAGGAACGCCAGCGCGACCATCACCGCCCGCAGCCGCACGCCCCAGCCGAACGCGCCGCGGAACGCCTCCACCAGGTTCCACAGCCCGATCAGCGCTGCCGCGATCGGGATCACCGCGGCCACCTGGAGCAACCGGATCGTGCCGTCGAGCGTGGCATTGTAGGCGTCGACCTGCTGGCTCAGGATCGGCGCGACGACGGTGTACCAGCCGGCGACATAGACGAGGTCGGCGACCGCACCGACGCGCACCAGCAGCCGCGCGCGCGCGGCGCGCCCGGTCGCCACCGGCGGCGCGGCGTAGCGGCGGCGGATCCACCAGCCCGCTGGCCAAGCGATCACGGTGAGCAGCAGCACCAGCAGCGACAGGCCGGCGATCGTCTGGAACATCGTCGAGTCGCGCGCCGCCGGCACCGCCTGGAGCACGCCTACCGGGTTCTGGCTGTCGACGAGCGTGCGCCGCCCGCGCAGCTCCGTCACGCGCAGCAGCCGCGTGCCGTCGACCGCGCGCCACAGCCCCGGCGCGATCTCGCGGAAACGCTTGCCCTCGATCGAGGAGACGCTGATCGTGCCGTCGTCGTTGGCGCTGACCACGTCCTGCTGGAGCAGGTAGAACAGGCTGATGAAGCCGGTCTCGACGCGGCGCGAGCTCTCGTAATGCCCCGCCAGCGCGCGCGCGTCCACCGCGGCACTGGCGATCGCGGGCGGCAGCGGCGCAGGCGTGGCGGGGAAGTAGCGGTCCATGAACAGGTCGAACAGCCGCTCGCGCGCGCCATAGACCGCGTCGCGCTCGCCGCGGCTGCTGAAGCTCATGAACAGGCCGACGTTCTTCTCGGGCAGCAGCGCCAGGTCGGTGTGAAACACGATCGTGTCACCGCCGTGGCCGATCACGGTCGTGCCGTTGCGCTGCATCCAGAAGAAGCCGTGCGCCATCGTGTCGAAGCCGGCGGCGGGCGGCGTCGGCGGGCGGTGCATGAACGCGACCGTCCCGGGGCGCAGGATGCGCGCGCCGCCGTAGCTGCCCCCGCCGAGGTGCGCGAGCATGAAGCGCGCCATGTCGTCCGCGGTGGAGGCGACGCTGCCCGCCGGCGCGGTGCCGACCAGCTCATAGGCGTGCGGCGGCCCGTCGCTGGTGTCATACCCCTTGGCGGCGAGCGGCGCGAGCGCGGGCGGCAGCGGCTGGACGAAGGTGGTGTGCGCCATGCCCAGCGGGCCGGTGATGTGGTGCGCGACATAAGCCTCGAACGGCTCGCCCGAGACGCGCTGGACAATATAGCCGGCGAGCGCGACGCCGTAGTTGGAATAGGCCGGCGCCTCACCCGGCTTGAACAGGAAGGGGCGCGTATTCTCCTTGAGATAGCGCTCAGTGGTCTTGAGCAGTTTCGGGTCGCTGGCGAGCAGGTCCTTGAGCCCCTCCTCGAAGCCGCCGCGGTGCTGCATCAGGTCGTTGATCGTCACCGCGCGGCCCGGCGGGGTGATGCGGAAATCGAGGTAGCGGTTGACGTCGGCGTCGAGGTCGATCCTGCCCTGCTCGACGAGCTGCATCACCGCGGTCCAGGTGAGCAGCTTGGAGGTCGAGCCGATCCGCATCAGCGAGCGGCGCGGGTCCATCGGCGTCTTGGCGGCGACGTCGGCGTAGCCGTAGCCCTTCTCGAACAGGATCGCGCCGTCCTTGACAACCGCGACCTGCGCGCCCGCGATCTTCCCCGCCTGGAGCGCGGCGGGCATGTAGCCGTCGAGCCAGGCGCCGACGTCGGCTTCGGTGAGCTGGGGCGCGCTCGCGGGCGTGGCGGGCGCCGGCGGCGTCTCGATGCCGGGCGCCGCGGGCGGCGCTACGGGCGGGCGCGCGGCCGGCGTCGCGGCGACGAGCAGCGCGGGGAGGAGCGCCAGCAGAAGCGTCTTCATCGTCATCCTCTCACCTCGCGGGCTCGGGCTCGAACAGCAGGTCGGCATAGTCGAAGCTGAAATCGGCGATCGGCGACACCGGCCGCGCCGTGACGCGCGCCACCTTGCCCGCGGCGTCGAGCGCGAAGGTGAGATAGGCCGGCTCGATCGCGGGATCGTCGAAGCGCGCGACGAACGTGTCATACTGATAATTTTCGAGCCGCCCCGCCATGCGCGGCGTCGGCACGAAGCGCACCGTCAGCCCGGCGGCGTCGCCTCCGACCTCGATCGGGCCGTACCAGCGGTCGACGTAGCGCCCGGCATAACGCGGCAGCGGCAGCGACGGCCCGACCTGGGCGGGCGCCGCCGCCTTGGCGCGCACCGCCGCCTCGGCCGCGGCGATCCGCTGCGCGCGATAGCGCGTGAAGCGTGCCGGCCAGTCCTGCCGCTTCGCTCCTAGATAATGATCGATCAGCTCCCACATCAGACCATGCCGCGGCGCGGCTTCCTCGCTGTTGAGCTCGATCGCGAAGCCGACATGGCGCGCGGGGATCATCACCACCACCGAGGTCATGCCGAACAGCCCGCCGGCGTGCCACACGATCCGCTCGCCGCGATAATCGCGCACCTCCCAGCCGAGCGCATAGGCGTCGAAGGTCGGGGTGGTCGCCGCGACCGGCTCGGGCAGCGGGGTGATCGGGATCGGCGTCACCGGCGCCCACATCTCGCGCCCCGCCGCGGCGGAGAAGACGCGCGTGCCGTCCGCCGCGACACCGCCGCCCAATTGCAGTTGCAGCCAGCGCGCCATGTCGGTGGCGCTCGCCGCGATCAGCCCGGCGGGCGCGGCGGCCTGGGGCAGCTGGTCGCGCTCGTCGAGCCCGCGCATCGTGCCGGTGCCGCGCACCGCGCCGCCGAAGCGCGCGTGCGGCAGCGCGCGGTTGGGCATCGCCCAGAAGGCCGCCAGCTCGCCCGTCGCGCCCGCCATGCCGGCGGGGGCGAGCACGTGCGCTCGGACATACTCCTCCCACCGTCGCCCGCTGACCGCCTCGATCAGCTGCCCGGCGACGGTGTAGAGGACGTTGTCATAGGCATAGCCGCTGCGGAAGCTGGTCGCGGGCGCGATATAGCGCAGCCGCCGCACGATCTCGGCGCGCGAATAGCTGCCGCGGGGCACGTACAGCAGGTCGCCCGCGCCGAGCCCGAGCCCGCTGCGATGCACCAGCAGGTCGCGCACCGTCATCTCGCGCGTCACCCAGGCATCGTACATCTGGAAGCCGGGCAG
Organism: Sphingomonas sp. BK580; assembly: GCF_014194975.1. Classification (GTDB taxonomy): domain Bacteria; phylum Pseudomonadota; class Alphaproteobacteria; order Sphingomonadales; family Sphingomonadaceae; genus Sphingomonas. The sequence continues at coordinate 541,582 of NZ_JACIAY010000001.1, forward strand.
ATGGTCGACCACCCGGTCGTCCCAGCCGAGCGTGCCCGCATCGACGAGCGTCGCGATCGCCGCCGCGGTCATCGCCTTGGCGGTCGAGCCGATCAGGAAGGCGGTGTCCGCGTCGACTCGCTCGGGCGCGCCCTGTCGCCGCACGCCATAGCCCCGGGCGAGCGTGACCTCGCCGTCCTCGACGATCGCCACCGCCATGCCCGGCGTGCCCGAGGCGCGCATCACCTGCTCGACCCGCGCGTCGAAGCCCTTGGGCGGCGCGGCGGAGGCGGGCGCGGCGACGAGCGTTGCGAGCAGGACAATCGCGGCGTGTCTCATGCGGTCGGCTCCGGCTGGGCCGACCCGCCCCGGCCCACCATGGTGAGCAGCAGCAGCGGCACGACGTAGATCAGGATCAGCAAGGCCGCGAGCAGCCGGTAGCCACCCGCGATCAGCCCGACCAGGCCGACGCGCTCGGCCAGCAGCATGCACGGCGCCAGCAGCGCCAGCGCGAGCAGCGCGCGCGTCGCGGGCGAGAGCGTGTCGCGGCCGCCCGCGCGCGCGACCCGCTCGATGACCGCGTGCACCGCGCCGGTGCCGCTCTCCAGCAACGCGGCGAAGATCATCAGCTGGAAGCCGAGGTGGAACAGCGGGTGGCCGAGCCGCACCAGGATATAGTCGGACGGCAGCACCGCCCCCGCGATCTCGGGAAGGAACGCGGCCATGGTGACGAAGAACAGCAGCGCGGGCAGCATCGCCAGCGGCGCCGCCAGCGCGCCCGCGATCACCGCGTCGCGGCCCGAGCGGAAGTGGCGCGTCACCGGCAGCACGATCACCGCGCCGACGATATTGTAGCCCGCATAGGTCAGCCCGCCGAGCGCCCAGCCCGATGCGGGCGGCCCGGCCGCGGCGAAGGCCTCGCCGATCCGCCCGCCCACGCTCGTGAGCGCGAGCAGCAGGAACAGCGCGTAGGTGGCGTAGAGCAGCACCGAGACCCAGAGGAAGACGCGCTCCACCCCTGCGTTCCCCCAGGCGACGCAGACAGTGATGCCGGCGAGCAGCGCCAGCGTCCCCGCCAAGGGTGGCAGCCCCAGCGTCGCCGCGCCGATCTCCCCCGCCGCGGCGCCGAACACCGCGAGCACGACCACGACGAACAGCGCGTAGGCGCCCTCGAACAGCACCCAGTAGCGCCCCAGCAGCGCCTGGAAGAAGGTGCGATAGTCGCGCGCCCCGACCGCATGCGCGAGCCGGAAGGTGGCGGCGGCGACGACGCCCCAGATCAGCGTCGCCAGCGCCATCGCCAGCACCCCGCCCCAGGCGCCCGCGGGAAGGAAGAACTCGGCGAGCTCGCGCCCGGTGGCATAGCCGCCGCCGATCACCACCGCCTTGAACGCGAGCCCGGGCAGCACGTACCGCCGGAAGCGGTCGGCCGCGGCGGGGCTCAGGCCGCGCATGCGTCGAGCAACCGCTCGAAGGGGTCGCCGCCGCGGATCGGGTCGGCCGCCGGCAGGCCGAGCCGCTCGGCCGTGCGCGCGATCTCCGCCGCCGCCTCGGCCTCGACCATGCCCGCGGTGTTGAGGCTGACGCCGGCGCAGCGGATCGCGGGGTTGGTCAGCCGCCCGACCGCGATCGTCTGCTCGATCACCGCCTCGATCGACGGCACATGGTAGCCCGGCGTGCCGAGGATCTGCGCGCGCGTCGGCTGATGGCAGACGACGAACAGGTCGGGCTGGCTGCCGTGGAGCAGCGCCAGCGACACCGCGGCATAGGAGGGATGGAACAGCGAGCCCTGTCCCTCGATCACGTCGAGGTGGGTGGGTGTCGCGTCGGGGCTGAGCAGTTCGGCGGCACCGGCGGCGAAATCGGCCACCACCGCGTCGATCGCGATGCCCTCGCCCGCGATCATGATGCCGGTCTGCCCGCTGGCACGGAAGGTCGCATCCTGGCCGCGCGCCTGGAGCCCGCGCGCGATCGCCAGCGCACTGTATTTCTTGCCGAGCGCGCAGTCGGTGCCGACGGTGAGCAGCCGGCGCCCCGCGCGCTTGGCGCCTGTCGCGATCGGCAGCGCGGCCGGCGGCTCGCGCACGTCGACCAGCCGCGTGCCCGCGCCCTTCGCCGCCTCGCGCAGCGCGGCGATGTCGCCGAGCCGGGTGTGGAGCCCGGCGACGAGGTCGAGCCCCGCCTCCACCGCGGCGAGCAGCTCGGGCATCCACGCCGCCGGGATCACGCCCCCCTGGTTGGCGACACCGACCACCATCGAGCGCGCGCCCGCCGCCGCGGCGACCGCTGGCGTCATCCGCGGCAGCCCGGTGGAGACGGTCGCGGCGGGCAGCGCGTGCTCGGCGAGGCATCTGTCCGCCGCCCAGTCGCGCAGCCCGAGCGCCGTCTTGGCGAAGCCCGGCTCGGTCGCGTCCCCGAGGAACAGCAGGTAGGGCGCCGCCAGCGCGTGCACCGCGCGCGGGGGAGAAGCGGGAGCCTCGCGCACGATCAGAACCCGACGCCCAGCGTGGCGCCGATCGTGCGCGGCTGGATCGGGCTCACCTCGATCGCGCCGTTGGGGCGGGTCGGATAGGTCCCGGCCGAGATCAGCCCGCGCGAGTCACCGATGTTGCGCGCGTAGACCGACAGGTCGAACCGCCCGAGCGACACGCCGGCGCGCAGGCTGGCGGTGGTATAGCCGTCGAAGGTGATGCGACGGCCGAACAGGTCGCGATAGGCCGCGTCGAAATTGCCGAGCCGGTCGCTCACCGTCGAGACATCGGCGCCGACATAGGGCCGCGCGCCGTCCCAGTCCCAGCTGTATTCGGCGGAGACGTTGGCGTTCCACGTCGGAGCGAACGGCAGCTGGTCGCCGTCGCGCCCGCCGTTGGAGGTGTCGCCGCGCAGCCGCGTGTTGTTGTAGGCCACCGTGGTGGTGACGGTGAAGCCGCGCGTCGGGCGCAGCGTCGCGGTCGCCTCGACGCCGTAGCTGCGCGCGCCCTCGCCGTTGGCGTCGGCCGAGATCGGGCCGGCGTCGGTCTGGAAGGTCGCGACGATCAGCGTCTTGTCCCAGTCCAGGTAGTAGCCCGACAGGTCGATGCCGAAGGTCCGGTCGGCGGTCTCGGCGCGGATGCCCGCCTCGTAGCTCATCAGCGTGTCGGCGTCGGTCTGCAGCGGATAGTCGGGGCCGGCACCGGGCGGCACCACGTTGGGGCCGCCGGGGCGATAGCCCTTGGCGACGCGCGCGTAGACCTCGCTGTGTGGCGCGAACTCGTAGCGCGGCGACACCGACCAGGTGAACACGCCTTCCTTGGAGGTCGCGCGGTTCTGCGACGCGCCGTTGAACAGCGCGCCGTCGAGCGTCTGGGTGGTGCGCTGGTCGTTGTGGCTGTAGCGCCCACCCGCGGTGAGGTCGAACTTGTCGCTGAGGTGCAGCGTCGCGCTGCCGAAGCCGGCGAACTCCTTGTAGGTCGAGTCGAGCTGCGCCAGCACCAGCCCGTTGAAGCCGGGGATCTTCGGCACCGGCGTGACCGGGCGCCCGGTCGCGGTGTCGAACGGGTAATAGCGCTGGTACAGCTGCCCCGGCTCGCGTGTGTAATAGCCGCCCACCAGCCATTCGAGCGTGGCGGAGCCGTTGGAGGCCAGCCGCAGCTCCTGTGTGAATTTCTTCTGCGTCGAGCGGTTGGGATAATAGATGCCGTAGGCGTCGGGCGCGAGGCCGTAGATCGCCGAGGACGCATATTGCGCCAGGGTGATCCCGCCGAGGTCGTTGTACGACACGTCGCTGCGATCGGTCGCGACCTGGCGGCTGTAACTCGTCACCGAGGTGAAGCTGGCGAAGCCCAGGTCATAGTCGAGCGTGCCGGTGTACAGGCGGTAGCTCACCTCGTTGCGGTCGGGGAAGAGCTGGTAGCGCACCTCGCGCCCGCCGGTGGTCGCGCCGGTGAACGGGTCGGCGGTGATCGGGCGCAGCGTCGCCGCGTCGGCGTCGAAGGCATTGCGCGAGTCGACCTCGATGTTCTGCAGCACCGCGGTGAGCCGCAGCGACAGCCGGTCGGTCGGCTTGAGCAGCAGCGAGGCGCGGCCACCGTAGCTGCGCGCGCGGTTGACGTCATCGTCGGCGATGCCGATCGCGTCGATATAGCCCGCGGTGCGGCGGTAGAAGCCGCTCGCGCGCAGTGCCACCGCGTCGCCGAGCGGCACGTTGACCAGCGCGTTGCCGGAATAGCCGGTGCCGCCGTCGCGCACCGTCTCGACGCCGCCCTGGCCGCGCGCCTCCCACTCGCCCAGCTTGGGCGCGACGGTGACATATTTGACCACGCCGCCCAGCGAGTTGGCGCCATAGAGCGTGCCCTGCGGCCCGCGCAGCACCTCCAGCCGCTCGATGTCGAACGTGTCGAAGTCGCCCGCCAACGTCGCGCCGTTGGTCTGGCCGGTGCTCGAGCCGAACGGCGTATCGTCCAGATAGACCGCGACGGTCGGGCTCGCGCCGCCGGCGTTGATGCCGCGCAGCACCACGCGGGTCTGGCCGGGGTTGCCCGACTCGAACGACAGGCCGGGGACCAAAGCGGCATAGTCGGCGATGGTGCGCGCCTGACGCTGCTCCAGCGCCTCGCCGCCGAGCACCGACATCGACTGCGGCACGTCGGACAGGAGCTGCTCGCGCTTCTGCGCGGTGACGATGATGTCGCCGACCTGCGCCGTCTCGCGCTCGGGCGGCGCGGGATCGGGCGACGCCTGCTGCGCCGCCGCTGCCCCACCGAGGAAGAGCGCCAGCGCACTCGCGACCGACGCGCTACGACGAATGTTCCTCATCGCTTCCCCCTCGGTGTTGCCGATCAGGATGCTAATGTCCTGATCGGAGAATAGTCAACCGCTAATCAGCGCCGCTCTCCCGCCCGCACCACCGCGACCGATGCGGGATCGATCGCCGCCAGCAGCGCCGCGGCGAGCGCGGCCAGTCCGGCGAGCAGCAGGAAGAAGGCGCCGTGTCCCAGCGCGGTCCAGGCGGTGCCGACCAGCCCGGCGGCGAGGCTGCCCGCGAAGGTGGCGAGATACCAGGCCGCCACGGTGGTCGCGCCCATCCCCGCGGGTGCGAGCCGCGCGAACAGCCCCAGACCGGTCGGCAGGATGTGCAGCTCGCCCACCGTGAGCAGCGCGAAGAACAGCGCGAGCCACAGCCAGTGCGACGCGCCGCCGCGCGCCGCCAGCACGGCGAGCAGGAGATAGGCGCCCGCCACGATCAGCGCGCCCACCGCCATGCGCCGCACCGGCCGCTCCGCGCCGCCGCGCTCGGCGCGACGTCGCCAGCGCGCCAGCAGCGGCGGCGTCATCGCCATGACGAACAGCGGGTTGAGCGACTGGAACCACGTCATCGGCACGATCGCGTCACCGGCGCGGCGATCGACCCCAGTGTCGGCCCACAGCGCCACGGTGTTGCCGACCTGCTCATACGCGGCGCGGAAGACGGTGACGCACAGCGCCACCGCGACCAGCAGCAGCGCCACCTCGCGCGTGAAGCGGCCGCGCGGCGCGGAATGGCGCACCGGCGCCGCGCGCGCCGTCGCGGGCAGGTAGCGCTGCCCCCACAGGTAGATGCCGAGCCCCGCCACCATGCCGACGCCCGCCGCGCCGAAGCCGTAATGCCAGCCGTACAGCTCGCCCAGCGTCCCGCACAGCAGCGGCGCGAGGAAGCCGCCGATGTTCACGCCGACGTAATAGACGTTGTACGCCCAGCCGACGCGCGGGTCGCCGGGCGCGTAGAGGTCGTCGATCTGGCTCGGCAGGCTCGGCAGGAACAGTCCGTTGCCGAGCGCGATCGTCACCAGCGCGACGTAGAAGAGCGGCTCGAACGCCATCATGAAATGGCCCAGCGCCATGATCGATCCGCCCAGCACGATCGCGCGCCGCTTGCCGAGCAGCCGGTCGGCGATCACGCCGCCGAGGATCGGGGTGAAATAGGCGCAGGCGGTATAGGCGCCGTAGATCAGCGAGGCCTGTGCCTGCCCCAGCATCAGCTGCTTGGTCATGTAATAGACCAGCAGCGCGCGCATCCCGTAGTAGGAGAATTGCTCCCACATGTTGGTGAGGAACAGCACCGTCAGCCCGCGCGGCTGACCGAACCAGGTCGGCGCGGGCGGCGCGGCGGCGCTCACCCGCCCCATACCTCCGCGCCGGCGTAGAGCAGGCCGTCGTCGTAGCGCACGCCCGGCGCGCGATCCTCGGCGAGGAAGGTCGGGCCGTCGAGGTCGACCAGGTCGGCGAGCTGGCCCAGCACGAAGCCGGGCGCGGTGGCGAGGCTGGTGCCGATCATCGTCCCCACCATCACGCCCAGCCCGAGCCGGCGCGCCTCGGCGGCGATCAGCAGCCCCTCGGTGAGCCCGCCACACTTGTCGAGCTTGATGTTGACCACGTCGAACCGCCCGACCGCCCCGGCGACGTCGTCGAGCGTCAGCAGGCTCTCGTCGCCCGCGACCGCGATGGCGGAGCGATAGCCGTCGAGCGCCGCCTCGGCGCCGCGCGCGAGCGGCTGCTCGAGCAGCGACACGCGGTGCGGCAGCAGCCCCGCGACCAGCGCGTCGAGCTCGGCGCGCGCGAAGCCCTGGTTGCCGTCGACGCCGAGCCACACGTCGGGGCGTGCTTCCCGGATCGCGGCGACGCGCGCGAGGTCGAGGTCCAGCTCACCGGTCAGCTTCACCTTGATCGAGCGCGCCCGCGCGTAGCCGCGGGCCACCGCCGCCATCGCCTCGGGCGTGTCCGCGCTGACGGTGAAGGTGGTGACGATCGGGCGCGGCGGCTCGCTCAGCCCCGCGAGCCGCCACACCGGCGTGCCGCTGCGCCGCGCTTCCAGCTCCCACAGGGCCGCGTCGACCGCGTTGCGCGCGCCGCCCGCTGGCATCAGCGCGCGCAGCTGCTCGCGCGTCGGCCCCGCCTCGACTGCCGCGCGGGCCGCCTCGACGTCGGCCAGCATCTTGGCGAGATCGTCGCCGAGGTAATAGGCGCCGGCGCCCTCGCCGCGTCCGCGGTGGGTGCCGTCGTCGAGCGTGACGACCAGCACCTCGGCGGTCTCGAAGACATAGCCCGAGATGCGGAAGGGCTGTGCCAGCCGCAGCGTCGCGGTCTGAGTGGCGAGCCGCAGCATCAGTAGAACACCGTCAGCGCGAGCAGGTGGAAGGCCGCGGCGACCCACAGCACCACCAGCGTGGCGAGCAGCAGCAGCACCGCCCACAGCTTGCGCGTCCACGGCCGATCGCCGCGGAGTGTCACGACCGCGTTCCAGCCGGCGATGCCGACCGCGCCGACGAACACGACGATGCTGGCGAGCTGCAGCAGCGTGAGCGCGGCATCGCCCGGCGCGCTGTCGCCCAACAGCACCGAGACCAGCCAGAACCAGCCGCCCAGCACCAGCAGCACCGCCAGCGCCATCACCCGCGCCGCGCGCGCCGCTCGCAGCGACACGCCGGCGAGCGGCGCGGCGGCCTGGTAGCGGCGCCGCAGGTACCAGTTCGCGGGCCAGAACAGCGCGGTCAGCAGCAGCACCGCGAGGCTGGCGTAGAGCGCGGGCAGCAGCCAGGCGGCGTCGCGGTAGACCGGCACGCGATCCCACACCATGAAGGGCGAGACCAGGTCGAAGCTCCACCGCACCGGCTGCCCGTCGACGAGCTGCGCGGCGAGCCGGTCGTGCCCGGCAGGATCGCGCCAGACATAGGGCGCCACCTCGACCCAGGTGACCGGCACGCCGTTGGCGCCCTTGACCGAGGGGATGATCAGCCGCCCCTGCGCGTCGGCGCCCACCTCGGCCTGGCCGAAGAGGTTGGCGATATCGACGAAGTTGGTGAAGGACGAGCGGCTCACCTGCCAGTGGCCGGCGAGCGCCGCGGCGTGCCGGCGCGCGGTGGCCGGATCGACGCGCCCGGCCGGCAGCGTCGCGCCGGGGAAGTAGCGGTCGGCGAAATCCTGGAAAAGCTGCCCGCGCGCGACATGCGCCGCGCCGTCGCGCCCGGCCGAGTTGAACGAGACGTACAGCCCGGTGCGCTCCGCCAGGAAGAGGTGGAGCGAGGTGTGCATCTGGTTGGTGTCGCCCAGGTGCGCGATCACGCGGCGGCCGTTGATGTTGGTCTCGAAGAAACCCAGTTCCATGCGGTTGAGCGGCGGGATCAGCGAGCGCGGGTTCACCTTGGCGAGCGGGCTGTCGTGCATCAGCGCCGCGGTCTCCGGACGCAGCACGCCGCGCCCGCCGTCGAGGTGCGCGATCATGAACTTGGCCATGTCGAGCCCCGAGGCGGAGAGCGACCCCGCCGGGCCGGGCACGACGATCTCGAACGGCTTGGGATCGCCCGAGCCGAGCGGATAGCCCTGCGCCATCAGCCCGCGCAGCCGCGGCGGCAGCGGCTGGCGGAAGCTCGCCGTGCGCATGTCGAGCGGCCGGAAGATGCGCTGCTCGACATAGTCGTCGAACGGCACGCCGCTGACGCGCTCGACGATATAGCCCGCCAGCGTCGTCGCCCAGTTGGAATAGGCCGGGGTCGTGCGCGGCGCGTAGACGCGCGCGGGGACGTGGCGCTTGAGATAGGCGCCGATCGGCTCGACGTCGCGCGCGTCATAGGTGATCAGCTTCTTGTTCGCCTCCTCGAACCCGGCGGTGTGGGTCATGATCTGGCGCAGCGTGATAGGCTGGCCATGAAAGGCGGGGATGGCGAAATCGAGGTAGCGGTTGACGTCGGCGTCGAGGTCGAGCTTCCCGGCTTCGACCTGCTGCATCACCGCGGTCCAGGTGACGAGCTTGGAGACCGAGCCGGGGCGGAAGAGGGTGAGGTTCGGGTCGACCGAGCGGCGCTTCGCCACGTCCGCATAGCCGTAGCCGCGCGCCGCGATCACCTGGCCGTCGCGCACCACCGTCACCACCGCGCCCGCGATGTCGCCGCTGTGGAGCGCGTAGGGCATATAGCCGTCGAGCCAGGCGGTAACGTCCTCGCCGGTGAGCGCTCGACCGGTCGTAGGAATAGCCGGCGGGGCGGGCGCGGCCGGCTGCGCCACCGTCGGTGCGCCTGGCGTCACCGGCGCCTGTGCTGGCGCCAGCGCAGCGACCGCCGCCGCGCCGAACGCCGCCGACAGCCACGCGAGCATCCGTCCCGTCCCCATTGCCGCCGCCTCCGCTTGTCGTTATCCTCAGGTATCATCCTGATCAGGACAAGGTTATCCTGTTTAGGCGCTTCGTCAATGGCCTCATGGAGGACGCCGCCTTGCCGACATCGCCCCCGACCCTGGGCGCGCTCCTCAAGGGGCTCCGCGCGCGCGAGGGCTGGACGCTCAAGGAGATGAGCGCCAAGTCCGGCATCCCGGTCTCGACACTCTCCAAGATCGAGCACGATCGGCTCACACTGACCTATGACAAGTTGCAGGCCCTCGCCCGGCGGCTCGGCATGCGCATGACCGACCTGTTCGCCGAGGAGAGCGAGGAAGCGGCGCAGGCCGTCACGGCGCGGCGCAGCCTCGGCGACGTGGCGCACTCCGTGCGGGTTGAGACGCCCAACTACGACTATTACTACCTCTGCACCGAGCTGCGGCGAAAGCGCATGATCCCGGTCGTCACCAAGATCCGCGCGCGCTCGGCCGAGCAGTTCGGCGAGCTGGTGCGTCACTCGGGCGAGGAGTTCCTCTACGTGCTGAGCGGGCGTGTGGAAGTGCAGACCGAATTCTACGATCCGGTCACGCTCGAGCCCGGTCAGGCGATCTACATCGACTCGAGCATGGGCCACGCCTATCTCGCCGCGACGGGTTGCGAGGAGGCCGAGGTGCTGGCGGTGATGTCGAGCGCCGAGGAGGAACTGATGGAATCGTTGCTGACGCTCCACCACGGCCAGCGCGGCGCAGGCGCCGAGAATGAGAACGACCCGCCCGCATCGCCGCGCCGCCGCGGGGGTGCACGATGAGGGCCGCTCTGCTCGCCGCCGCGGCGTTGATCGCCGCCGCGCCCGCAGCCGCGCAGGATTATGGCGCCCGCGTCGCGCGCGTGCTCAAGGCGACGCCGCTGATCGACGGTCACAACGACTGGCCCGAGGCGCTGCGCGAGCGCGAGGGCGAGAAGCGCTGGACGATGGACCTGCGCGACCTCGGCGCGAGCGATCCCGCCTACAACACCGATATCGCGCGGCTGCGACGCGGGCTGGTCGGCGGCCAGTTCTGGTCGGTGTGGGTCTCGCCCGACCTGCCCGGCAAGGAGCAGGTGGAGCAGACGCTCGAGCAGATCGATCTCGTCCGCTCGCTCGCCGACCGCTACCCGGACACGTTCGCGCTGGCGCGCACCGCCGCCGACGTGCGGCGCGCCTACGCCGCGGGGCGGATCGCCTGCCTCATCGGCGTGGAAGGCGGCGGACAGATCGACGGCAGCCTCTCGGTGCTGCGCGCCTATGCCGCGCTGGGTGCGGGCTATCTCACCCTCACCCACTCGCGCACGATCGACTGGGCCGATTCCGCCACCGACGATCCGCGCCACGACGGTCTCACCGACTTCGGGCGGAAGGTCGTGCTCGAGCTCAACCGCCTCGGCATGCTGGTCGACCTGTCGCATGTCAGCGAGAAGGTGATGCGCGACGCGCTGGCGGTGACGCGCGCGCCGGTGATCTTCTCGCACTCGGGCGCGCGCGCGCTCAACGACCACCCGCGCAACGTGTCGGATGACGTGCTGCGGCTGGTCGCGCGTAACGGCGGCGTGGTGATGGTGGACTATGCGCCGGGCTATGTCGCCGACGCCTACCGCCGCTGGTCCGCCGACTCGCTCGCCGAGAAGGCGCGGCTCAACTCGCCGCCGTATAACGGGCTCGACATCGGCCAGCCGGAGAAGGCGGCGGCGGATTACGCCGCCTGGCTTCGCGCACACCCGGCCCCGACCGTGACGCTGGCGCAGGTCGCGGATCATATCGTCCACGTCGCCAAGGTGGCGGGCGTCGACCACGTCGGGCTCGGCTCCGACTTCGACGGCGTCGGCCAGAGGCTGCCGAAAGGGCTCGGCGACGTCTCGACCTATCCCGCGCTGCTGGCCGAGCTGATGCGCAGGGGCTGGTCCGATCCCGACATCGCCAAGTTGGCGGGCGGCAACGTGCTGCGGGTGATGGAGGGCGCCGAGCGGGTCAAGGGCCAGCTAGGCGCTGGGCCATCGCTCACTTCACTCGACGCTCGCGCTCGCGAAGGTCAGTGAACCAGAGCCGGCCGCGCCGTGCCCCCTAGGCGCTACCCGAAAGCGGATACCGGTTCAGGTTGGGCGAGCGTGGCCCGTTCGGACACATCGGCGACGGACCGCTGTCGCGCGTAGATGGTCGGGGTCGCGCCGACATGGCGGGAGAAGGCGACGCTGAACGTACTCGCCGAGCTGTAGCCGACCTGCCTGGCGATCTCGGCGACGGCCATCTTGCCATCCTCGAGCAATCGCTTGGCGAGCACCATGCGCCAGTGCAGGAGGTACTCCATCGGCGCCATGCCGACGGTACGGCGGAAACGCTCGAAAAAGGCCGAGCGCGACATCGCCGCGGCCTTGGCCAGGCCCGGCACGTCCCAAGCCGCGGTCGGCCGTTCGTGGATGGCACGCATCGCCGCCGCGACCCGCTCGTCACCGAGCCCGCGCAGGATGCCCGACGGACAGTGCGGACCGGACGAGCGTAGCGCCTCGATGAACAGCACCTCCATCAGTCGGGCGAGCACGACGTCGCGCCCTGCCCGTTCGCCCCGGGACTCCTCGACCGCCAGCTGAATCAACGTGGTCAGGCGCGGCTCCCCGCGTGCGTGGATCAGCGACGGCAGCAGCGACACGAGCAACGCGGCGTCGGGCGACGCGAAGGCGCAATGACCGACAAGCATGCGCACGTCGGGTTCGCCCATCTGGTCGCCGAGACGGAAGACGTTGGGCCTGATCTCCACCGGCATGCTGTCGCGACCCGACGCGGGGGCGCCGTCGATGCTGGACGAGGTGAACTCACAGGCCGCCGGGATCAGCACGAAATCACCACGCTCGATCAGCAGCGTCTGCTGGCCCTTGATGTCGAGGCGCACGGCGCCCGCGAGAGCCGCGAAGAAAAAGGCGAAGCCGTTCTCCACCCGGCGGATGCGCCAGCATCCTGCCGCCTCGACGACCTTGGCATAGGACAGGTCGGGCTGAAGCAGGCTGACGATCTGGGCGAGGGGATCGGGCAACTCTGGACGCTCGCCAAACAGATGCGGACGGGCGACCGTAGCAGGTCCCGGCCGAAATGCCATCTGATCCTGTACCAACGACAGGAGCTAGCATGCCGACCATCTTGATCACCGGTTGTTCTTCCGGCTTCGGCCTCGAGATCGCCCGCTACTTCGCCGCGCGGGAGTGGGACGTCATCGCGACCATGCGCACCGCGCGCGAGGAAGTGCTCCCCGCGTCCGAGCGTATCAGGGTGCTCCAACTCGACGTGACCAGCACCGACAGCATCGCCAGCGCGGTCGCGGCGGCGGGACCGATCGACGCGCTCGTCAACAACGCCGGCATCGGCTTTCTCAACGCGCTGGAGGGAACGCCGGTCGACGCGGCGCGCCAGATCTTCGAGACCAACACACTCGGCACGATCGCGATGATGCAGGCGGTGCTGCCGCAGATGCGCGAGCGCCGGGCCGGCGTGGTCGTCAACGTCACCTCCTCGGTGACGTACCGGCCGCTGCCGCTGCTGTCCGTCTACACGGCAAGCAAAGCGGCCGTGAACGCCTTCTCCGACAGTGTCGCGCTAGAACTGGCGCCGTTCAACGTGCGCGTCCGCGTCGTGCTCCCGGGCCGCGCGCCGGCCACTCGCTTCGGAGACAATGCCCGCGCGCTGATGACCGGCGGCTTCCCCGAGGCCTATGTTCCGCTGGTCGAGCAGGTGATGGCGGGCTGGCACCAGGACGCTGGACCGACAACCTCGTCACAGGACGTTGCCGAGGCGGTCTGGCGCGCGGTGACCGACACGGGGGCACCGGCGCACCTGCCCGCGGGTGCTGACGCGGTCGCCTCGGCGCAGGCGCACTAGGCAACCGGCCGGGCCCGCAGGTTTGTGGGCCCGCTTCGCCGACCGATGCGCGTCACCCCCGATGGAGACACCGCAGGCTCGACCGACGACGTTCGCTGAAGGTGCGTGATCGTGGATGCTCGGTGGCGACAGGGAGACCATTCGCCTATTCTGCCCTCCGTCGATCCGTTCCGGAGTATATGATGCGCCGCACCGCCCTGCTCGCCCTTGCGCTTGCGTCCGTTCCCGCCCTGCTCGCCGCCCAGAACGGCGCCCCGCGCTATCGTCCCTGGGGGCTGGAGCTCCGGGACATGGACCGCAGCGTGAAGCCGGGCGACGACTTCTACGCCTTCGCGCTCGGCACTTGGCTGCGCGATCATCCGATCCCGGCGGACAAGGTAGGCGCCGGCTACAATTACGACCTGCCCGACGAGATCGAGGCGCAGGTGCGCCGGATCGTGGAGGAGGCGGCCGCCCAGCCGATCACGCCCTCGGCCAGGAAGGTCGGCGACTTCTACGCCGCCTGGATGGACGAGGCCGGGATCGAGGCGCGCGGGCTCGCGCCGCTCAAGCCCTGGCTTGCCAAGATCGACGCGGTCCGGTCCCGGCCGGAGCTCGTCCGGTTGATGATGCGGCCGGGCTACCCGTCGCCCGTCAACATCGGCATCTCGACCGACGCGGACGACCCGACGCGCTACATGGCGGATGCCGGCCAGGCACGGCTCGGGCTCCCCACGCGCGACTATTACCTGCTGACAGGCGAGAAGTACGACGCGATCCGCCGCGCGTATCGCGCCTATCTGCTCAAGGTGCAGGAGCTCGCCGGCGTGCCCGATGCGGGCGCGAAGGCGGACCGGATCATCCGGCTCGAGACGCGGCTCAGTCAGGACCAGTGGACGCCGGAGCAGCGCCGCGATCCGGTGAAAACGCACAACCCGATGACGCCCGCGCAGCTGGCCCAGCTCGCGCCCGAGATGGACTGGACGGCCACGCTCGCGGGCATGGGCCTGGGCGCGGCGACGAAGGTCAACGTGTCGGAACCGAGCGCGGTCGCGGCGGCGGCGAAGCGGCTCGGCGATGTGCCGCTGTCGACGTGGAAGGAATGGATGACGGCGCGGTTCATCTCGAACGCCGCGCCGGCCCTGCCGCGGGCCTTCGACCAAGCCAACTTCGACTTCTACGCGAAGACGTTGAACGGCGTGCCCGAGCAGCGCGCCCGCTGGAAGCGCGGCATGGCGCTGATCGACGATGCGCTCGGCGAGGCGGTCGGCGCGATCTATGTTCAGCGATATTGGTCGCCTGAGACCCAGGCGAAGGCCGACGAGCTCGTCGCCGACATGCGGTCGGCATACCGCGACAAGATCGAGGCCGCCACGTGGATGGACGACGCGACGCGCAAGGCGGCGCTGGCCAAGCTCGCGACGTTCGACCCGAGGGTCGGGCATCCCAAAAAGTGGATCGACTATGCGACGCTGGAGGTCAGCCGCACCGATCCGCTCGCGAACAATCTGGCAGTCGCCGACTTCCAGTGGCGGCTTCAACTTCAGCGCTTCCCCAAGTCGGTCGACCGTGGCCTCTGGTATATGACCCCGCAGACGGTGAACGCCTACTACGACCCCACCATGAACCAGATCACGCTGCCGGCCGCGATCCTGCAGCCGCCCTTCTTCGACGCGAACGCCGATCCGGCGGTCAATTATGCGGAAACGGGCGCGACCACCATCGGGCACGAGATGGGCCATGGCTTCGACGACCAGGGCCGGCAGTTCGACGAGAAGGGACGGCTGCGTGACTGGTGGAGCAAGGAGACGGCGGCCAAGTACAACGTCCAGGCCGACCGGCTCGCCGCGTTGTTCGACCAGTACGAGCCCATCCCTGGCGTGAAGATCAAGGGCCGGCTGACGCTCGGCGAGAACCTCGCGGACCTGGGCGGGCTGGAGACCGCCTACGCCGCCTATCGGCGCTATGTCGCGCGCCACGGCGAGCCGCCGGTGCTGGACGGAATGACCGGCGACCAACGCTTCTTCCTCGCCTTCGCGCAGGCGTGGCAGGGCAAGCGGCGCGACGAGTCCGTTCGTCAGCAGCTGCTGAGCGACCCGCACTCGCCCGACAAGTACCGGGTCAACGGCATCGTCCGCAACTTCGCGCCCTGGTACCGGGCCTTCGGGGTCAAGCCCGGCGACGCCATGTATCTGCCGCCGGAGCAGCGGGTCAGCATCTGGCGGTGACTGCTGACGGTGCGGGTACGACGCCGCGACCGTCGCGCACCCGGCGTGCGCGGCGACCTCTTCGAGCGCCTCGGTGGTTCGGTGAGAGTATGCTCGATCGCCGCGGAGGTGATCTTCTCGGCGCCCCAGGGGCCGCCAGTCAGCGCGCGATGAGCCTTGGCGCGAGCGGCGATCCGTTGAGAAAGTAGCGCTCGCACGCAGCGCTACCTTCAGGAGGCTTGGCCGTCCTCAAGCAACGAGCGGTCGCAGTCGCCCCCGGGGACACCTCCACGAACCGATCGGCCGTCGGCGGTGCGCGCGACGACCGCGACCGCCGGCGTTCCCGTGTCGGCTGGTCCGTGGCGGCGCGAGCGGCGTCGGTCTCACGGCTCCGAGGCCGAGACGTCGCCCGGCTCGCGCAAGTTGAGGGAAGCCAAGCGTCAGAGGCCCGGCGCGGTCGGGGTGTCCGGTACGTTCCAAGCGACGCGAGGTTCCCGGCGCTCGCAGATATATTCTCTCAGATCGGAGCGCATCCGCCCCGCGCAGGGCGTCGTAGCTCATCGCGCTCGCGCGTGAGGAGAGGTCCCCGCCCCGAGCCAAGGGAGATGCCACTCATGAATGAAGACGATCTTGTTCTCGAGGCACTCGAGACCCGCGCGCAGCGACGCCATGATCGCCGGGCCCTGTTCACCGCCGCGCTCGGCGCCGCCGCGGTCGGGTCCGCCTTCGTCTACGCGGATCCCGCCAAGGCACAGACCGCGGTGACCGACGCGGACGTGCTCAACTTCGCCCTGAACCTCGAATACCTGGAGGCGCAATTCTACCTGTACGCGGTCAATGGCACGGGCCTGCCGTCGACGCTGACCGGCAGCGGCAGCACCGCCGGCGGCACGGTGACGGGCGGCGCCCAGGTCAACTTCACGACCGATCCCGTCGTGGGCGCCTATGCGCGCGAGATCGCGGCGGACGAGCAGGCGCACGTCAACTTCCTGCGCACCGCGCTCGGCTCGGCGGCGGTGGCGATGCCCAACATCAACATCTCGGGCGCGGCCGACGGCCCCTTCACCGCGGCGGCGCGCGCCGCCGGCGTGGTCGATCCCACGACCGGGGTGTTCAACCCCTATGCCGACCCGACCAGCTTCCTGCTCGGCGCGTACATCTTCGAGGACGTCGGCGTCACCGCCTACAAGGGCGCGGCGCCGCTGCTCAGCAACAAGACCTTCCTCGAGGCGGCGGCCGGGATCCTCGCGGTCGAGGCCTACCACGCCGCGATCGTCCGCACGACGCTCTACGCCAAGGGCGTGCCCGCGCTGGTCGAGGCGACCGAGAAGATATCGGCGGCGCGCGACGCGCTCGACGGCAGCCCGACCGAGGATCAGGTCCGCGGCATCGCGCCGAAGGATGATTTCGGCATCACGCCGAGCGGCAGCGGGGCGACGCTGACCTCGAACATCGCGCCGCTCAACGCCAACGGCCTGGCGTACAGCCGCAGCACCGGACAGGTGCTCAACATCGTCTACCTCAACGCCGCGACCGCGACGATGGGCGGGTTCTTCCCCAACGGCGTCAACGGCAACATCCGATCGACCACGTGAGCGTGCGGCGGCTTCCCTGCCTCTCCGTCCCTCCCTCATCACAGGAATCACGCACATGATCGATCATCGCAAAGCCCTCGACCTGCTCGCCGCCGCGGACACGCGCCGCGCGGCGCGACGCCGCTTTCTCAAGGTGGCGGGCGGCGGCACGCTCGCGCTCGGCGGCGTCAGCCTGCTGTCCGGCTGCTTCGACTCCGAGGGCTCCGACGCCCCGATGCCCACGCCGACGCCGACCCCGACACCCGCCGCGGTGACGGACAGCGACATCCTCAACCTGGCGCTCAACCTCGAATATCTCGAAGCGCAATATTATCTGTTCGCCGTCAACGGCAGCGGTCTGGCAGCCAATCTGACCGCAAGCGGCACCGGCACCGCGGGCGGCAGCGTCACCGGCGGCGCCAAGGTGGACTTCTCGGGTGACGCGCTGGTCGGCGCCTATGCCCGCGAGATCGCCGCGGACGAGGCCGCGCACGTCGCCTTCCTGCGCGCCGCGCTCGGCTCCGCCGCGATCGCCATGCCCAACATCAACATCTCTGGCGATGCGAGCGGCGCCTTCACCGCGGCGGCGCGCGCGGCCGGCGTGATCGGCGCGAGCGACACGTTCAATCCCTATTCCTCGCCCGAGAACTTCCTGCTCGGCGCCTATCTGTTCGAGGACGTCGGGGTCACCGCCTACAAGGGCGCGGCGCCGCTGCTGTCGAGCAAGGTCTTCCTCGAGGCCGCGGCTGGCATCCTCGCGGCCGAGGCGTACCACGCCGGGCTGGTGCGCACCGTGCTCTACGCCAAGGGCATCGCCACCCCCGCGCTGGTCACCGCGGCCGGGAAGATCTCGGACGCGCGCGACGCGCTCGACCAGGGCGGCGACACCGACCAGGGCCTCACCGGCACGGGCGGCGCGGCCAATCTCGTCCCGGCCGATGCCGACGCGATCGCCTACAGCCGCAACAGCCGTCAGGTGCACAACATCGTCTACCTCAACGCCACCGGCGCCAACCAGAACGGGGGCGGCTTCTTCCCCAACGGGACGAACAACCCCAACCCGACGCTGCGGGTGGGCCTGCCCTGATGCCGCGCCGGCCGCGCCGCGCGGCCGCCGCTCGACGGGAATGACCACGACAGGGGAGGAGGCCACCGCCTCCTCCCCGACGATTCACGAGGGAGTGAGACATGAAGGTGATCGGATTTACCGCGGCGGCGCTGCTCGCCGCCTACGCGCTGCCCGCGACCGCGCAGGAGCGCGACGGCGGCTTCAGCGGCGTCTACGTCGGCGCCGCCGGCGGCTATGACGTCCAGCCCAACGACGGCGGCCGCTCGCGCGTGCTGTTCGACCGCAACCTCGACGGGGAGTATGGCGACGTGGTGCGCACCGGCTCGGGCGCGGACGCGTTCGGGCCGGGCTTCTGCGGCGGGCGCGCCACCAGCCAGCTCAGCCCCGCCAACGGCGGACGCTGCGCCAAGGACAAGGACGACTGGGCCTATTACGGCCGGGTCGGGTTCGACGCGCAGCGCGGCCGCATCGTCGTCGGCGTGGTCGGCGAGTTCGGCACCACCAACATCACCGACGGGGTGAGCGCCTTCTCGAGCACGCCGGCGAGCTACGTCTTCAACCGCGGGATCGACTGGGAGGCGGGCGTGCGCGCGCGCGCCGGCTACACGCCCAACGACACCACGCTGTTCTACGGCACCTTCGGCCCGGGCTATGCGCGCATCGACCGCGCCTTCGGCTCGACCAACACGACCAACACCTTCGAGGGCAGCGGCAAGCGCAACCAGTTCGGCTTCCAGGGCGGCGGCGGCGTGGAGCAGCGGCTCGGCCGGCACTTCTCGATCGGCCTCGAATATATCTACCACCAGTATCAGGACGATGATTACGTCGTCCGCGCGACCGGGCCGGCCGGCACGCCGTTCACCAACGCCAACAACGGCGGCAGCGCGTCGGGAACCGACTTCATCCGTAGCGACGACAAGTTCCGCTGGCATTCCCTGCGCGCCACAGCCGCCTTCCGCTTCTGATCAGTTAGCACGCGCCGCTGCGAGACCCGTTCCGCAGCGGCGCGACCCTTCCGCCTGCTGGCCGTGATGACGCGAGCTGAGCTGTCGGTCGGGGTTCGCCGTTTCCCTTCCCGTCGTCCCGTCGACCTCGTCGTCGGAGGACGCGCAGCTCGTACGTCTGTCCCGGCGATGCCGCGACGACCTCGAGCGGGCGCTTGCGTCACGCTCCGCCGTGCCGAGGACCCAGGAACCGGCCACTACGAGTTCTCAGGGCAGCCCGTCGTCGCGCCGCACCGAGACGTCTCGTTATGTGAGGCCCGCCTCTCCTCAGCCGGCGCCAGTCTCGCCTCGCAGGCCGGCGAACCGCTCGGCGACGAAGTCGAGCGTGGCGCGCATGCGCGGCACGTTGCGCGATCGCTCGTGCGTCATCAGCCACAGCCCACGGTCATGTTGAGGCATGGAGGGCAGGCAACGGATCAGCTCGGGTTCACGATCGGCGACGAGGCACGGCATCGCGGCGACACCCGCTCCCGCGCGGACCGCCGACAAGATGCCGACGGCGGTGTCGTGCTCCATCGCGACGGCTGCCTCGAGGTCGTTGGTCGCTAGCCACTCACGATAGTGGCGCCGCATCGCGGGCTCGCCGCCCGCGATCAGCACGTGATCGGCAAGCTCCCGCCGGTTTCTCGGTTGACCGCGCTCGGCCGCATAGGCGCGACTGCAGTACACGCTCCACGCGTCGACGGCGACCCGCCGCGCGATCAGCCCGCCTCCCTCGGGGCGCACGCACAGCCGCAACGCGATGTCCGCGCCGCCTGCGGCGAGGTCGCGCAACGCGTCCGTGGTGTCGAGCTCGATCCGGATCGCAGGATAAGCGCGATGGAAATCGCGCAGCATGGGCGCGAGGATGGTCGTCGCGTAGATCTCCGGCATCGTGATCCGTACGACGCCGCTGATGTCGCGGACCGCGGTTCTCGCCGCATCGGCGAAGCGCTCGGCTACCTGCTGAAGCTGGAGTGCGGCGGGCAGCAACGCCCGCCCCTGGTCGGTGAGCTGGTATCCGGCCGCACGTCGCTCGAAGAGTCGAAGGCCCAGTGCCGACTCCAGCGCACTCACGCGCCGCGCGACCGTGGTCTGGCTGACACCCAGCCGGCGCGAGGCAGCGAGCGTGCTGCCGGTCGCTGCAACGACGATCAGGTACCGCGCGTCATCCCAGTCGAACATGGGCGTGTTCTGCATCTTTGCAGAGCGCTCTCGCAACATCGTTGTTTCTGGATCCGCCCCGGCCACCCTACTCTCGGTCGACATCGCGGCCTCGCCGCGCTCGGAGGACAACCACATGCCCCGCTTCCCGCTGATCGTGGCCATGGCCACGAACTGCCTCTGTGTGCCTGCCGACGGCGAGACGGTGACCCGTTCGGTCGTCGTCCGACACGCCGACCTGGATCTCGCGCAGGCGCGCGACATCGCACGCTTGGACGCGCGTATCGCGCGAGCGGCCGACGAGGCCTGCGGCACCCCCTCACCCACGGATCTCTCGGCGACGAACGCGCAGCCACGCTGCGTGCGGGGCGCCATCGCCGTCGTTCGCGCGCGACGGGATCAGGCCGTTGCAGTCGCCCGGCAGCCTTCCGCCGCCCGCTAGCCTCCTCGGCGCAGCCGGGCGCTTCGCTCCGCCGTTCGAGCGGCCCGCTCACACCCGATCGACTATCGTCGCTGCGCCTCACCGTCGTCGCTGATCCCACCACCGAGCGAGCGATAGAGCTCGACCAGGTTGCTCTCGCGGTTCAGCCTCGTCGTAACCAGCTGCTGCTGCGCCGCATACGCTGAACGCTGTGAGTCGAGGGTGGTGAGGAACGACTCCACCCCGGCGCGGTACCGCGCGTCGGAGATCCTCAGCGCCGCCGCGGCCGCGTCGGCGCGCGCGGTCTGCGCGGAGATCTGCTCGTCGATCGTGCCGCGCTGCGCTAGGGCGTCCGCGACCTCCCGGAACGCCGTCTGCACGGCACGCTCGTACGTCGACACGGCCGCCTGCTGCTGCGCGCGCGCGGCGTCGACGCCGCCGCGGAGACGCCCACCGTCGAAGAGCGGCAGCGAGACCGCAGGGGCGCCGGTGTAGGTGAAGCTGCCGCCGGCGAACAGACCGCTGAGCGCGGTGCTGATCGTTCCTAGCGTCGCCGTCAGCGAGATGCGGGGAAACAGCGCGGCCCGCGCCGCTCCGATGTTGGCGTTCTGCGCGATGAGCTGGTGCTCGGCCTGGAGCACGTCGGGCCGGCGCAACAGCACGTCGGAGGAGATGCCGACGGGAAGCGTCTGCAGCGCCGCGCCGCCGGACCCGAGTCCCTCGGCCAGCAGGTCGGCGGGAAGCGGCGATCCGACCAGCAGATCGAGCGCGTTCTTGTCCTGCGCCAGCCGCGTCCTCAACACCGCGATGTCGTTGCGGGCAGCCTGGTAGCTGGTCTCCGCTTGTCGCGCCTCGAGCTCGGACGCGACGCCGATCCGGAATTGCGCGCGGGTAAGCTCGAGCGACTGCTCGAACGACTTGAGCGAGTCCTGAGAGATCCTCAGCTGGTCCTGATCGGAGGCATAGGTCAGCCAAGCGGTCGCGATCTCCGCGATCAGGCTGATCCGCGCTGAGCGTTGCGCTTCCTCGGTCGCGAAATACTGCTCCAGCGCGGCGCGGTTGAGGTTCCGCACTCGTCCGAACAGATCGAGCTCGAACGCCGAGAAGCCGGCATTCACCGAGTAGAATTCGAGGTTGTTGGACGAGGATCCCACGCCCGCTCCGACCCCACCGGCACCGCCCGAGCTGCCAGTTCCCGTGCCCGCACCCGCTCCGGTGCCGACGCCCGTTCCCGTTCCCGTTCCCGTTCCCGTTCCTGCGCCGGTACCGCCGCCGGCCGCTCCGCCGAGCGCACCGGCGGCGCCCTGGATGTTGTTGGTGTAGGTGGCCGAGCCCGACAGGACGGTCGAGGGAACGAGATCCGCGCGGCTGATGCGATATTGCGCGCGCGCCTGCAGCACGTTGGCCGCGGCGATGCGGAGATCGCGGTTGTTCTCGAGGCCGAGGGCGATCGTGCGGCGGAGCCGCTCGTCGGTGAAGAAGGTACGCCAGCCGGTCTTGCTCACGTCAGGCGCGTCGCTCGCGGCTGCGGGGAAGACGCCGCCCTGCGGCAGAGCCGCGGGCACTTCGCCGATCGGCCGGACATACTTCGGAGCGAGATTGCAGCCGGCGAGCGTTACCGCGACCAGCACGGCCGACGCGTTTCTGCTGTTCAACACAACTCAGACTCCCTGCGGCGTGGGCGCGTGCACGCGACCATCGTCATTGTCGCGCCCATGATCGTCCGGGCGATCCTGCGCGGCGGGTTCCGCCTTGCCGCCTTTGCCGAACAGCCGGAGCACCACCACGAAGAACATCGGCACGAAGAAGATGGCCAGCACCGTCGCCGACAGCATACCGCCCACCACCGCGCGACCGATGGCGTTCTGACCGCCCGCGCCGGCTCCGTTCGACACTGCCAGCGGGAACACGCCGAAAACGAAGGCGAGACTGGTCATCAGGATCGGGCGAAGCCGCAGCTTGGCCGCCTCGATCGCCGCATCGAAGGAGTTCAGGCCCTCGCGCATCTTCTCCTCCGCGAACTCGACGATGAGGATCGCGTTCTTCGCGGAGACACCGATCGTGGTGATCAGGCCGACCTGAAGGTAGATGTCATTGTTCAACCCGGTCAGCCAGGCCGCCAGCAGCGCGCCGACGACGCCGAGCGGCACCACCAGCATGACCGAGATCGGCACCGACCAGCTCTCGTACAGCGCAGCGAGGCAGAGGAAGACGATCAGCAGCGACAGGCCGTACAGCGCGGGCGCCTGGCCGCCGGACAGCTGCTCCTCGTAGCTCAGCCCCGTCCAGTCGAGCCGCGTGCCGGGTGGCAGCTTGGCCTGCATCTCCTGCATCGCCCGTAGAGCGGCGCCGGACGACACGCCCGGCGCAGGCTGCCCGAGTATCTCCATCGCCGGCTGTCCGTTGTAACGGGTCAGCTGCATCGGCCCCTGCCCCCACGACAGGTTGGAGAAGGCGGTGAACGGCGCCATGCTGCCGCTCGCGCCGCGCACGTAGAGGTCGCCGAGATCCTCCGGCGACATGCGGTAGGCCGCGTCGGCCTGGATATAGACCCGCTTGACGCGGCCGCGATCGATGAAGTCGTTGACGTACGAACCGCCCCATGCCGTCGCGATGGTGTTGTTGACGTTGGAGAGATCGAGGCCCAGCGCGCGCGCCTTGTCCTGGTCCACGTCGACCTTCAGCTGCGGCGCGTCGTCCAGCGCGTTGGGGCGGACCCCGACGAGGGACTTGTTCTGGGATGCCATGCCGAGCAGTTGATTGCGTGCGGCGAGCAGCCTCTCGTGACCCAGGCCGCCGTCGTCGACGAGCTGGAGATCGAAGCCCGTCGCGTTGCCGAGTTCCTGCACCGCCGGCGGGATCACCGCGAAGATGAGGCCGTCGTTGTAGCGCGCGAAAGCACCCATGGCGCGGCCGATGATCGCCTGCGCCTTGTTCGCCGCACCCGGCCGGTCCTTCCACTCCTTCATCGGGATAAAGGCGATGCCGCTGTTCTGTCCGACGCCGGCGAAGCTGAAGCCGTTGATGGTGTAGACGCCCCGGATCGCGTCCTTGGCGTCGCCGAGGAACTGGTCGCGGATGAGATCGAGACCCTTCTGCGTGCGCGCCGTCGTAGCCCCCGGCGGGCCCTGTACGAGCGCGATCATCACGCCCTGGTCCTCGTCGGGCAGGAAGCCCGTCGGCAACCGCATGAAGAGGAATGCCATGCCGGCGACGATCAGGGCATAGGCGACGAGCGACCGACCCCATCGCCTCGCCGTCGAGCGTACGCCGCGTTCGTAGCGGTCGCGGCCCCGGTCGAAGCGGTCGTTGAACCAGCGGAAGAAGCGCGCCAGCGGACCGTTGCCCTCTCCCTTGTTCGGATCGTGCGGCTTGAGGATGGTCGCGCACAGCGCCGGTGTCAGGATCAGCGCCACTGCGACGGACAGGATCATCGCCGAGACGATGGTGATCGAGAATTGGCGATAGATGACGCCGGTCGAGCCACCGAAGAACGCCATCGGCAGGAACACCGCCGACAATACCATGGCGATGCCGATGAGCGCGCCGGTGATCTCGTCCATCGACTTCCGCGCGGCCTCGCGCGGCGACAGATGCTCCGTCGTGATCAGACGTTCGACGTTCTCCACCACGACGATCGCGTCGTCGACGAGAAGGCCGATCGCCAGCACCATGCCGAAGAGGGTCAGCGTGTTGATCGAGTAGCCGAACGCCGCCAGCACCGCGAAGGTGCCGGTCAGCACCACGGGCACCGCGATCGTCGGGATCAGCGTCGCCCGGAAGTTCTGCAGGAACAGGAACATCACGAGGAAGACGAGGATGACCGCCTCGACCAGCGTCTCGATCACCTGCTCGATCGACAGTCGCACGAACGGCGACGTGTCGTACGGGAAGATCACCTTCACATCCGAGGGGAACTGCTTGGCGATCTCGTTGACCCGCTCCTTCACCGCCACGACGGTGTCGAGCGCGTTGGCGCCGGGAGCCAGCTTGATGCCGATGCCGGAGGCCGGCTTGCCGTTCCACTCGGCCGAGAAGCTGTAGTTCTCGGCGCCGATCGCGACCCGGGCGACGTCGCCGAGGCGCACGACGGAGCCGTCCGGATTGCTCTTCAACCGGATCTGCGCGAACTGCTCCGGAGACGTGAGCCGCGACGACACCGACACCGTCGCGTTGAGCATCTGCTCCTTCGGCGCCGGCTGCGCGCCGATCTGACCGGCCGACACCTGGGCGTTCTGCGCGGTCACGGCGCTGGTCACGTCCGACATCGTCAGCGCGAAGTTGTTCAGCTTGAGCGGGTCGACCCAGATCCGCATGGCGTATTGCGAGCCGAAGATCTGCGTGTCGCCGACGCCCGTCACCCGCGACAGCGGATCCTGGATGCGCGAGGCGACGATGTCGGCGAGGTCGTCGGCGTCGTGCTTGCCGTTCTCGGAGTACAGGCCGACGAACAGCAGGAAGTTCTGCGTCGCCTTGGCGACGATGATGCCCTGGCGCTGGACCTCCTGCGGCAGCAGCGGAGTCGCTGCCTGCAGCTTGTTCTGCACCTGCACCTGCGCGATGTCCGGATCGGTGCCCTGCTCGAAGGTAAGCGTGATCGTCACGGTGCCCGATGAGGACGACGAGGACGAGAAGTAGCGAAGGTGGTCGATCCCCTTCATCTGCTGCTCGATGATCTGGGTCGTCGTGTTCTCGAGCGTCTGCGCGTCGGCGCCCGGGTAGTTGGCGGTGATCGACACGGCGGGCGGCGCGATCGCGGGGAATTGCGCGATCGGCAACGTGCGGACGGCGAGGATGCCGACGATGAGGACCATCGCCGCCAGCACGTAGGCGAAGATCGGACGATCGATGAAATAGCGTGACATGGCCGATTACTTCGCCTGCGCCTGCGCCGGACCCGAGGGCGGCGGACCGCCTGCGGGCTTGGCGTTGGGATCGAACGGATGCCCCTGCACCGGCATCCCCGGGCGCAGCATCATGCCGCCCTCGACGATGATCTTGTCGCCGGGATTGATGCCACCGGACACGAGCCAGTTCTCGCCGATCACGCGGCTCGTCTGCAGGCTTCGCACCTGGACCTTGCCATCGTTGCCGATGACCATGACGGTCGCCTGGCCCTTCTCGTCGCGGCCCACGGCGCGTTGCGGCACGAGGATGGCCTTCTGCGCGGTGCCCTGCGCGAGCGAGGCGCGGACGAACATGCCAGGCAGGAGCAGACCCCCGCTGTTCGGGATCAGCGCCCGGATCACCTGCGATCCAGTGGTCGGATCGACCGTGACGTCGGCGAAGCGGAGGCTGCCCTCCGGCCCGTACTCGCTGCCGTCCTCCAGCTTCAGCTTCACCTTCGCGTCGCCGTTGCGGGTCAACTGGCCGCTCATGATCTGCCGGCGCAGCTTCAGCAGGTCGGCGCTCGACTGCTGGATATCGACGTAGATCGGATCGATGCGCTGGATCGTCGCGAGCGGGTTCGCCTGCGCGGCCGAGACGAGCGCGCCCGTGGTGAAGAGCGACCGGCCGATGCGGCCGGTGATCGGCGCACGAATGGTCGTGCGGCCGAGATCGATCTGGGCGGAGCGCAGTGCCGCCTGTTGGGCGGCGACGTCGGCCTGCGCCTGCGCGGCCGATGTCTGCGCGTTCTCGAACTCCTGTCGCGCGATCGCGTTGATCTTCACCAGCTCGCCGTAGCGCCGCGCCAGGGCCGTGCTCGAGGCGATGCTGGAACGCGCACGGGCGAGAGCCGCACGGGCGCTGGCCACCTGAGCCTGGTACGGCGACGGATCGATCCGGTAGAGCGGCTGCCCCTTCCGGACGACGTCGCCCTCGACGAACAGGCGCGCGAGCACCAGGCCGTTGACCTGCGGCCGCACCTCGGAGGTCTCGTAGGCGGTCGTCCGTCCCGGAAGCTCGGTCGTCAGCGCGACCGGCTCCTCATGCGCCACCACGTAGCCGACGGGGGGCGGGGCCTGTGGCGCCTGCTGCTGCCCCTTGCCAGCGTCACCGCACCCGGCGAGCGCGAGCAACGCGCTGGACGCCATCACACAGCCGGTCAGCCGCTTCGAGACCATGACACTTTCTCGCTTGATAAATTGTAAGGGAGCGATCACTTCCAGATCGCGTCGTTAGCCGCACTGCACAATAGCGTCAACCTGAGTAGCAAAGGTATTCCGTTGCCCGTCGTTGATCGAACCCGTCAGACGCGCGCCGAGCAGCGCCGCCAACATGTCAAGGAAGCGGCTCGCCGGCTCTTCGTGGAGCATGGCTTCCACAACACGGGGATCGCGTTGATCGCCCGCGAATCCGGCGTCGCGGTTCAGCAGCTGTATCGCGACTTCCCTGCGAAGGAGGACATCATCGCGGCGATCGTCGAGGACGACTGCAAGAAGTTCGCCGACCTGGCGACCCTCGACAAGGCGCTGGCGATGCGGAGCCGCGAGGGTGTGCGCGAATGGCTCACCTCGGCTACCAGCCGCGAGGACGAAGAAGGCGACCGCCTCTTTCTCGAGATCGCGGCAGAGGCTGCCCGGAACGATCGCATCAAGCAGATTTTCCTCGGTGTTCGCACGATGATGTTCGATAACATCAGCCGGGCGTTCGCCGGCCTGACGGGGGGCGACGCCGTGACCCGGGAGCATCAGCTGCTCGCGGAAGCGTTCATGATGATATCCGTCGGATCGGTCTTCACGCGGATCGTGGAGGCGGAGCTGGTCGGACCCGCGAGCAGCAGATTGGTCGCGTGTCTCCTCGCGTCGGTGTGCGACGACGCGGCTTCCGGCTAGAGCCGGCGCGGCCACAGCATCGCGGCCGCGGGCGGCGACGCCGGCATCGAGGAGCGGAGCAGGCACGCGGGCAAACAGCGAGATCGATCGGACGCGGGGCGACTCGAGGTCGGCGATCAGCCCGCCCTTCCCCGCCGCAGGCGCGCCTTGCTGACGCTGGCGAGCAGCAGCTCGTAGTGGTCGCTGGTATAGCCTGCGGCGACGAACGCCTTCACCGCGCTGACCGGGACGGCGAAGCCCCGGTGCCAGGCGTGTACCGACAACCTTCTCAGCGCCTCCAGCTTCGGATCCGCCAGCCGCGGATTGGGCCGCCGACCGAACAACATGCCCATCGCGGTGGCCATCTTGCCCGGCGTGCGCAGCGAGGAGAGTCGGTCGCCGCGCGCAAGCGAGACCACCAGCCACTCCAGCGCGCTGAGCGAGGCATGGCTGGCCGCAGAGCGCGAGCGTTCGGCGCCCAAGCTCGCGCGCTGCCCGCCGACCGCCGATGACCGCTCGACGTTGATGGCCGTAGCAGCGCAACCGAGTGCGGAGGAGAAGTCGATGAAGGCCATGTAGTTTCTCCCCTGCGGTTGTCAGCGCACCGCCGCCCCTGGACAAACGCACCGAGGTAGCCACAGACGCTGCACGTGTCGAAATCGGGCGCCGCGCCGCCGAGCAACGCGCGTCCGCACCCTTGAGCTATGCTGATACGACGCCTGGGCGCGACGACGTCATGATGCACCCTTTCATCACGACGTCACCGGAAGGCCGCCAGATCATTTATACTGGGCGGTATAGAAGGGGCCGCTCGCGCCGTCAATCGATTATGTACCGCACGGTAAACATTTTTCCGCGGCGCTGAGCGAGCAATCGTCGGCTTGACGCCCGACGCCAGTGCGACGAGCGCACTGCGGCCGCTGGGCCAGGGTTTACTGGTCGGACCCTGCCTACTCGCTCGGCCGGGTAACCCGATCGAACGGGCCGACGCTTTGATAGCGGCGGGCAGGCGCTGCGTCGTCACGCCGCTCGCGTCGAACGTTGGGAACAAGGTTCTTCTAGGAGGAGCGCGGGAATGGACGCAGAAGCGGTTAGCGGAGAGGTCCCCACAGCCACCCGCGTTCTACCGTCCGCTCGTATCGATGTCCGAGGCCGGTGCGTCGACGTGACCGGTTGCCGGGCCGGCTCGCACCGGCAAGTAGTCCGCCCGTCCCTGCGATCACTCGATCCCGCTCCTTCGTGCCGAACGGTAGGAAACAGGTGCCAAGGACTGCTGCGCCTGAGAACCGCCGAGCGTCCTCAGAAGAATGTTTCGAGCACCTCGGTCACGCGATGCGCCGCGTCGGTCACCAGGATGCGCCGCCATTTGTCGAACGTGAGGCACGGGTGCGAGATGTCGAAGGCGATCACGTCGCCGACCGCGAGATCGTCGCCCGGCGCGATCGCCAGATAGGCGTGCTGGTCCATCAGCCCGGTCACCGTCCAGTGCGCGGGCGCCTCGGCCGGTCGGGCGTCCTGCCCCGGGCGGAAGCGCGTCGCCGGGCGCGGCAGGCCGGCGTCGAAGGCGACGTCGCGCTTGCCCATCGCCACCACCGCGCGCGCGGGATCGGGGATCGACTGCACCGCCGCCCACACCCGCAGCGCGGGCCGCAGCGGCGCGCCCAGCCCCGGCGCCACCGGGTTGCGGCGCAGGATCTGCTCCTGCGCGACGCGGTAGAGCCCGTCGTCGTGGCTGATGTAGCAGCCGGGACGCAGCACCACCTGCACCGCGCCGGCGCGTGCCACCGCGGCGCTCTCCTCCGCGACCACGTCGTACCAGGCCGATCCCGCCCCCGTCAGGATCGCCGGGGTCCGCTCGACCTGCCCCTCCGCCACGAGCCGCTCGACCGTCGCCACCGCGCGGCGGACGAAGCGCCGCACCGACGCCTCGTCGGCGAGCACGCCCTCGTAGAACTCGATCCCCGCCAGCCGCAGCGCGCCGCGCCACTCCGCCAGCGCCGCGATCACCGCGGCGAGCTGCGCCGCGTCGCGCACGCCGCAGCGCAGCCCCTCCTGGTCGCGCTCGGGCGCGAGCTCGATCAGCACGTCGAGCGTGGCGCCGCGCGCGCGGCACGCCGCGCCGAGCTGCGCCACGCCCGCGGGGCTGTCGACCAGGCAGAGCAGGTCGAGCCCGGGACGCGCCGCCAGCGCGGCGACCGCGGCGACATTGGCCGCGCCGACCACCTGGTTGGCAATCAGGATCCGTTCCACCCCGTGCGCCGCGGCGACGCGCGCCTGCTGACTGGTCGCGACCGTGATCCCCCACGCGCCGGCGTCGAGCTGGCGGCGGAACAGCGCGGGCGCCATGGTGGTCTTGCCGTGCGGCGCCAGCGCTAGCCCATAGGAATCGATGAAGGCGCGCATCCAGGCGAGATTGTGCGCCATGTCGGGGCCGCTCAGCACCGCGGCGGGGAGCGGCACGTCGCCCGCCAGCAGGTCCCACCCGCTGCCGCCCTGCCCGACCCCTTTGTTCAGCTCGTCCACCTCGTGTCTCCCAGATACCTAAAATTGTTTACATTAATCCTCCGTCGGGAGACAGTGGCGACGGCATCGCGACGGGGAGGAGCCATGACCGAGACGATCATCGCCGGCGCCGAGCTGTACGACGGCTCGGGCGCCGCCGGCTACCGCGCCGACGTGACCGTGCGCGACGGCGTCATCGCCGCGGTCGCTCCCGCCGCGGACACGCCGCCCGAGGACGCGATCGACGCGCGCGGGCTCGCGCTCGCGCCCGGCTTCATCGACGCGCACACGCACGACGATCTGGTCGCGATCACCGCGCCGGCGATGACTCCCAAGATCACCCAGGGCGTCACCACCGTGGTGGTCGGCAACTGCGGGATCAGCGCGGGCGCTGGCCGCGCGGGCGACGCGCTGCCCGACCCGATGGTGCTGCTCGGCCCGCCCGGCGACTTCGCCTACGCCAACTTCGCCGCTTACGCCGCCGCGGTCGACGCGGCGATGCCCGCGACCAACGTGGTCGCCCTGGTCGGCCACACCGCGCTGCGCGCGCGCCACCTCGATCGGCTCGATCGCGATGCCGCGGAGGACGAGCGCGAAGCGATGCGCGCCGACCTCGCCGCCGCGCTCGACGCCGGCGCCTTCGGCTTCTCGACCGGGCTCGCCTATGCCAATGCCGCGCACGCCTCGACCGAGGAGGTGATGGCGGTGGCCGCGGCGCTGCGCGACACCGGCGCGCTCTACGCCACGCACCTGCGCAGCGAGGGCGCCGCGATCCTGCCCGCGATCGACGAGGCGGTCGCGATCGCGCGCCACGCCGGCGCTCCGCTGGTGGTGTCGCACCTCAAATGCGCCGGCGCGAGCCAGTACGGCCGCAGCGGCGAGATCCTGGCGCGGCTCGAGGCGGCCGCGGCGACTCACCCGACCGGCTGCGACTGTTATCCCTATACCGCGAGCTCCTCGACGCTCGACCTGAAGCAGGTGGTGCCCGAGACGCCGATCCTGATCACCTGGTCCGAGCAGGAGCCCGACCAGGCCGGGCGGATGCTCGCCGACATCGCCGCCGACTGGGGTTGCGCGCTGCGCGACGCGGCGCAACGGCTCCAGCCTGCCGGCGCGGTCTACCACTGCATGGCGGAGAGCGACGTCGACCGCATCCTGGCGCACCCGCTCACCATGATCGGCTCGGACGGGCTGCCGTGCGACCCGCGCCCGCACCCGCGGCTGTGGGGCAGCTTCCCGCGCGTGCTGGCGCATTACGTGCGCGAGCGCGGGCTGCTGGCGCTGCCCGAGGCGATCCGCAAGATGACCGGGCTCACCGCCGACCGGCTCGGCCTGCGCGACCGCGGCTATGTCCGCGCCGGGCTCGCCGCCGACCTGGTGCTGTTCGATCCCGCGCGCGTGCTCGATCGCGCCAGCTACGACGACCCGGTGCGCGCCGCCGAGGGGGTGCTGGGCGTGTGGGTCAACGGCGTCGCCACGCTCGATCGCGGCGGCGTCACCGGCGCGCGCGGCGGGCGGCTGCTGCGGCGCCCGGGCGCGGCGCGGTAGTGGCGGCGGGGCAGATCAACTCCTCCCCGCTCGCGGGAAGGGGGACCGCCGGCCGCGGGCCGGTGGTGGAGGGGGGCTCGCCTCATGGCGCAGCGTCTGCGGAAGCCCCCCTCCACCAGCCTGCGGCTGGTCCCCCTCCCCGTGCCGGGGAGGATCTCTAGTGATCAAACAACGAAGGACATCATCGATGAGTGACGGCATCAAGCGCTACGGCGTCGAGGGCGGCAGCGGCACCGGCGGGCAGCACCTGCCGTTCGCGCGCGCGGTGCAGGCCGACGGCTGGCTCTATGTCTCAGGGCAGGTGCCGATGGTCGACGGCGAGGTGATCGACGGCGGCATAATCCCCCAGACCCACCAGGCGATCCGCAACGTGCTCAAGATCCTCGAGGAAGCCGGCTACGGCCCGGAGCATGTCGTGCGCTGCGGCGTGTGGCTCGACGACGCGCGCGACTTCATGTCGTTCAACCGCATCTTCAAGGAATATTTCGGCGCCCACCCGCCGGCGCGCGCCTGCGTGGTCTCGCAGATGGTGGTCGACTGCAAGGTCGAGGTCGACTGCGTCGCCTGGAAGCAGCCCTGAGTGAGCGGCGGCACGCTGCTGCTGCTGGAGGCCGCCGGCGCGGTCGCGCTGCTGATCCTGCTGATCGTGCGCGCGCGGCTCAGCCCGTTCGTCGCGCTGACCCTGGTGTCGCTCGGGCTCGCGCTGGTGGCAGGGATCGCGCCGGCCGACATCGTCAAGGGGTTCGAGGCCGGGGTCGGTAGCGCGCTCGGGCATATCGCGCTGGTGGTCGGGCTCGGCACGATCCTCGGCAAGATGATGGTCGAGTCGGGCGGCGCGGACCGTGTCGCGCGCACCGTGATCGGCCTGTTCGGCGCGCGCCGCGCCGACTGGGCGGCGATGACGGTGGCGCTGATCGTCGGCCTGCCGGTGTTCTTCGAGGTCGGCTTCGTGCTGCTCGTGCCGATCGTCTTCGCGGTCGCGGGGCGGCTGCGCCAGCACTCGCTGCGGCTCGGCCTGCCGATGGCGGCGGGGCTGTCGGTGGTGCACGCGATGGTACCGCCCCACCCCGCCGCGATGCTCGCGACCCAGGCCTATGGCGCCGACGTCGGGCTGACCGTGCTGTTCGCGCTGATCGTCGGCGTGCCCACCGCGGCGGTCGCGGGGCCGCTCTACGCGCGGCTCATCGTCCCGCGGCTCGCCCCCGCGGTGCCGCCCTCGCCCGCGGCGGCGGACGTGCCCGATCGCGCGCTGCCCGGTTTCGCCATCACGGTGGCGACGCTCCTCATGCCGGTCGCGCTGATGCTGCTCGGCAGCCTCGCGCCGTCGCTCGCCGCGCCGGGCACGCCGCTCGACCAGGCGCTGCGCTTCCTCGGCACGCCCGTGGTCGCGCTGCTCGCGGCGGTGCTGGTGAGCTATTGGACGCTCGGCCTGGCGCGCGGGCTGAGCGCGGCGACGCTGCAGCGCTACACCAACGAGTGCCTCGCGCCGACCGCGATGATCACCTTGGTGGTCGGCGTCGGCGCGGGGTTCGGCCGCGTGCTGACCGACAGCGGCGCCTCCGACGCGATCGTCGCGCTGGCGGCGCAGCTGCACGTGCCCGTGGTGCTGCTCGCCTGGCTGATCGCGGCCTTGATGCGCGTCGCGACCGGCTCGGCGACGGTGGCGATGGCGACCGCGGCGGGGATCGTCGCGCCGCTCGCCGCCGCCAACCCGGGGGTGCGGCCCGAGCTGCTCGTGCTCGCCACCGGCGCGGGATCGGTGGTGCTGAGCCACGTCAACGACGGCGGCTTCTGGCTGGTGAAGGAATATTTCGGGCTCAGCGTCGCCGACACGATCCGCAGCTGGACGGTGTGCGAGACGCTGATCTCGGTGGTGGCGCTGGTGCTGACGCTGGGGCTGTCCGCGCTGGTGTGAGCGCCGATGCGCGCCTGCGGGAGTAGAAGCTCAATCATGAGGCATGACCTCTGTGGCCCTGGGCTCCTGCGTGCGCAGGAGCACGGCCGGACGCTGCTGACGCTAGGCCGGGCGGCACTGGTGTGACGAGCGGCCCGTGCTCCTGCGCAAGCAGGAGCCCAGGGTGACGAAGGACGACGCCGGTGGCTCTAGGCTCCTCCCTGCGCAGCAGCACGAGCCGAGGCAGGCTCACTCCGGCAGGACGGTGCGCTCGCCCGTGATCGTCAGCTCGGTCCAGGCGCCGTCGGCGTCGCCGGGCTGGCCCCCGCCCAGGAACAGCCGGTAGGCGCCGGGCACGATCGCGCGCGTGCCGTCGCGCGCCACCAGGCTGAGCGAGCGCGGGTCGATCGTCAGCCGCACCTCGCGCGACTCCCCCGGCGCGAGCGACGCGCGCGCGAAGCCGACGAGCTGGCGCTGCAGCACCGGCACGGTCCGCCCCCGCGGCTGCGGCGCGACCGGGGCGAGATAGGCCTGCACCACCGCGTCGCCGGCGCGCGCGCCGGTGTTGGTCACGCGCACCGCGGCGCCGAGCCCGTCCCCCGCCGCGACCGTCACCGCCGCGGGCGAGGCGGCGGCATAGGCGAAGCGGGTGTAGCTCAGCCCGTGGCCGAACGGGTACAAGGGCGTGCCGGTGAAGAAGCGGTAGGTGCGCTCCTTCATGCTATAGTCGATGTACGCCGGCATATCGCGCGTGGCGGCGTAGAAGGTCACCGGCAGCCGCCCGCTCGGGCTGATGTCGCCCGCGAGCAGCCGCGCGATCGCGGTGCCGCCGGCCTGGCCGGGGTACCAGGCCGCGACCGCGGCGTCGGCGGTCGCCTTGGTCCAGGGATCGGCGATGGCGGCGCCGGTCATCTGCACCACCACCAGCGGCTTGCCCGTCGCCGCCAGCGCGGCGAGCAGCGCGCGCTGCGGCTCGGGCAGCTCGATCTTGGTGCGATCGCCGCCGACGAAGCCGGGCACGTCGAGCCGCAGCGCCTCGCCCTCGAGCGTCGGCGACAGGCCGGCGAAGGCGACCACCACGTCGGCGTCGCGCGCCGCGGCCACCGCCTCGGCCAGCTGCGCCGCGGCGGGCGCGACCCAGCGCAATCCGACGCCGCCGTCGGCGCTGACATGGTCGAGCTCGACGCGGAGCGCGCGCGGGCGCGCGTCGGCGAAGGTGACGCTCGCCTCCACCCCCTCGTCGCTGCCGCGATCTATGATGACGGGTTTGCCGTCGACCCACAGCCGCACCGGGTCGTGGCCGTCGCAGTCGAAGCAGCGCGGCACCTCGAGCCGCAGCGTGTAGCTGCCCGGCGCGGGCGGCGTCAGCTGCCCGGTCCAGCGCACCGCGTAGCGGCGGTCCTCGAGCCCGCGCGCGGGCGGCGCGCGGTCCCAGTCGAAGTCGATGACGCGGTCCTGGCGCGTCAGCAGCGGGCGACCACCCGCGATTGCGCCGCGGAAATACTCGCCGCGCAGGCCCGGCCGGCCATCGGCGGAGAGCGCGGTCTCGGGCACCGGCACCGCGACGCCCTCGGCGAGCACGCTGCCCTGCGCGTAGCGGACGCGCGCGGCGCCGAAGCGCGCGCGGATGCCCTCCAGCGGCGTGACCGGCGCCGCGGCGGTGCCGTGGTAATTGGCCTCGAGCACGTCGAGCGAGTCGGCGTTGGCGCCGATCACCGCCAGCCGCGTGCCGGCCGCGAGCGGCAGCCGGTCCTTGTTCGTCAGCAGCACCAGCGACTTCTCCGCCGCCTCCAGCGCGAGCGCGCGGTGCGCCGGGGTGTCGACCTGGTCGGGGCGGATGCGGTCCCACCGGCTGCGCCGGCCGAAGGCGATGCCGAGCGCGGCGCGCGAGCCGAGCACGCGGCGCAGCGCGGTGTCGACCTCGGCCTCGCTCACCAGACCCTGCCGCACCGCCGCGGGCAGCGCGTCGTAGCTCGGCCCGCAGTCGAGGTCGGTGCCCGCGCGCAGCGCCGCCGCGGCGGCGGAGGGCAGGTCGAGCCGGTAGTTGTGGAAGCTCTCGATATAGCCGACCGCGTCGCAGTCGGAGACGATCATGCCGCCGAAGCGCCAGCGCGCGCGCACCCGCTCGTTCAGCAGCGCCGCCGAGGCGCAGGCGGGGACGCCGTGGAGCGCGTTATAGGCGCACATCGTCGACAGCGCGCCGCCGTCGGTCAGCGCGAGGCGGAAGGCGGGCGTGTACGTCTCCGCCATGTCGCGCGGCGAGACGTCGACGTCGAAGGCGTTGCGCCCGGCCTCGGGGCCGGAATGGACCGCGAGATGCTTGGGCGTCGCGATCGCTTTTGGGGAAGCGGGGTCCGGTCCCTGCACGCCCCGGACGAAGGCGACGCCGAGCCGGCCGGTGAGATACGGGTCCTCGCCGTAGGTCTCCTGCCCCCGGCCCCAGCGCGGGTCGCGGAAGATGTTGATGTTGGGCGACCACAGGTGGAGCCCGGCGAAGCGCGGCCGCGCCGCGCCGCGGGGCAGCGCGTTGTACTTGGCGCGCGCCTCGGTCGAGACCACGTCGCCGACGCGGCGCAGCAGGTCGACGTCCCAGCTCGCCGCCAGCCCGATCGCCTGGGGGAAGACGGTGGCGACGCCGTCGCGCGCGAGGCCGTGAAGCCCCTCGCTCCAGTAATCATAGGCGGGCAGCTCGGCCGCGGGCAGCGCCGGCGCGGCGTTGCCGAGCTGCGCGGCCTTCTCCTCGAGCGACATCGCCGCGATCGCGCGCTCGATCGCGGGCGCGGCAGTGTCGGCCTGCGCCGCGATCAGCAGGAGAGGGAGCATGGCGACAATTCCTAGAGTGTACTGGCAGTCAGCTGATCCTCCCCTGCAAGGGGAGCGCGGGCTTTGGCTTGCCCCCGGCAAGCCAAGATGGTGCCTGGGGGGCACCATCTCGCCCGCACTGTCGCGCGCAGCGCGACGGAGGGGTGTCGCCGCCGGCGAGGGCGAAAGGACTCACCACCCCGCGACACCCCTCCCGTCAGGCCTTCGGCCTGCCACCTCCCCTTGCAGGGCAGGATCGACGAGCTTCATGTCCATACCGACCCGGATCCGGCCCTCCCCGCCGAGCGGGGAGAACCGAGTCAATCAGAAGTTCGCCCTCAGCCCGAGGCGGAAGGCGCGGCCGACCACGTCGTACAGCGTCGGCGTGGTGATGTTGCCCGGCACCGTCTCGCCGTCGCGGTTGAAGACGTTGTCGACCTTGGCATAGGCCTGGAACGCTCGCGTGAAGCGGTACGACGCCGCGAGGTCGACGTAGAGCGCGCCCGGCACGCGGTTATAGTCGTAGGTCGGGTGGTTGACCGTCGAGACCGGGCAGTTCGTCTGGCAGACGATGTTCTCGTTCGAGAACACGCCCGCGCTGAACCAGCGCTCCTGCACCGTGAGGCTGACCGTGTCGGTGCTCCAGTCCTGCGACGCCAGCACCTTCCAGTGCGGCACCGCGGTGGCCTCGATGTTGGTGCCGGCGAGCTGGCGCGGGATCGTGCCGGGCAGGCCGGTGTCCTGCACGAAGTTGATCGTGTGCGTCGCCAGCCCGCGCAGGCTGAGCCGACCCGGCAGGCCGATGCCGTCGAGCTTGGTGGTGTAGCTCGCCTCGATGTCGAGCCCGTCGGTGAAGATCGACGCGAAGTTGAACGGCTGCACCGTGACGTACGCCGAGTCGAGGTTGCTCAGGTCGAACGAGCCGCAGGTGAATTGCACGCCGCCGTAGCACAGGTTGATCTGCGTCTGCGCGTCGAGCGCGGAGATGGCGTCGTCGATCTTGATGCGGAAATAGTCGACCGACAGGCTGAAGCCCGGCAGCCAGCTGGCGCGCGACAGCACGAAGCCGACCTCGGTGTTGCGCGCGATCTCCGGGGTGAGCGCGCGGTTGCCGGTGGTGGTCTGCAGCACCGTGATCGAGCGGTTGCCGTTGAACGGGTCGATCGTGCCGGTGCGGTTGCTCGTCACCGGCGCGGCGAACAGCTCGGACAGGTTCGGCGCGCGGATGTCGCGCGAGGTCACGCCGCGCAGGCGGAAGCCGTCGAGCGGCGTGTCCCAGGTGCCGCCCACCTTCCAGGTGTAGACCGTGCCCGAGGTGCTGTAGTTGGTCGCGCGCCCGGCGACGTTGAGGTTGGCGCGGCCGATCGACTCGCTGTCGAACAGCGGCGCGTTGAGCTCGAGGTAGGATTCGAGCACGTCATAGCCACCGCTGCCGTTGCGGTAATTGCCCGCGTACCAGTTGCCGCCCTGCGGGTTGAGCAGCGGGTCCGCCGGGTAATCGTCGGTGTAGCCGGTCCCGGTCAGCACGCCGTTGCCGTACGGGTCGGCGGTGACGCGGTAGAATTCGTGGCGGAATTCCGCGCCGAACGCGACCGCGAGCGGCCCCGCCGGCAGCGCGAGCGGCTCGCCGCTGACCGAGAAGCTGGCGACGTCCTGGGTCTGGCGGGTGTGCTGGTACGGGCCGTTCTGCGGCTCGATGTAATAGCGCGTCGCGTCGGTCGGCGCCTGGCCGCCGAAGACGTTGAGCGGGGAACAGCCGCTCGCCACCGCGACCGGATCGGCGCAGGTGATCACGCCGTTGGCGCCGCGCACCGCCTGGATCGCGGCGCGGTAGCGCGGCATCAGCGGAATGTTGTTGACGTTGATGTCGGTGATGCCGGTGCCGTGCTCGTAATACGCATCGTAGCGCCAGTCGGTGCCGAACGCCGCGACCTTGCCCTTGGCCCCGACCACGCCGCGATACTGGTGCCGCCGCGTGTTGACGTCGATGAAATCGAACATCGGGTTGACCGTGCCGAAGCGGAAGCTGGTGATGCCGTTGGCCGCGCAGGCCGACTGGATCGCCGCCGGCACGAATGGGTTCGCGCACTGGATCGTCAGATTGTCCTGCGCCGAGCCGGGGTTGGGCGTGTTGCTCGTGTCGACGCGCGCGACGTTGAGCGTGGCGTAGATCTCGTTGTCGGGATCGACGTCGAAGCCGATCCGGCCGTAGGAGTTGAGCCGCGTGATCTCGGACTTGAAGCTGTTGCCGTTGGTCACGCTGCCGCTGAGATCGCCGCCGATGCACGAGCCCGGCAGACAGCCGGTGCCGTAGCGGAACGGCACCGGGTTGCCGTTGACGTCGAAGGCGGTGCCCGCGAGCGGGCCCGAATTAATCAGGCCGTAGCGCCCGAACAGCGTCGACTGGACGTGGTCGCGCACGAGATATTGCGGCAGCCCGTCGGTGGTGATCCCGCGGTTCTGCACGCCGCGCGCGACCAGCCAGGTGCGGCCATTGGGCCCGTCGCCGTTGGGATCGTTGCCCACGCCGAAGCCGGCCGAGGGGATGCCGTCCTCGTGGCTGTACTCGCCGCTGACGATCAGGTGCAGCCGGTCGCCCGCGAGCGACTTGCCCGCGGCCGCCTGGACGGTCCAGTTGGCGTCGTCGCCGTAGGTGCTGATGCCGCCCAGAATATTGGCGCGGAAGCCGGTGAAGCGCGTGTTGGTGACGAAATTGACCACGCCGCCGACCGCGTCCGAGCCGTAGGAGGCCGAGGCGCCACCGGTGACGACGTCGACGCGCTCGATCAGCAGCTGCGGGAACAGGCTGACGTCGGCGACGCCGGTGACGTTGGCGCCGACGACGCGCTGGCCGTCGATCAGCGTCAACGTGCGGATCGGCTGGAGCCCGCGCAGGCTGAGCGTGCTGAGCCCCTGCACGCCGGTGGAGGTGCCGTTGGCGCCGACGGTCGCGCCGGTCGAGCCCTGCAGCGCGGGCAGCTGCGCCACCGTGGTGAAGACGTTGGGCTGGG
This sequence comes from Sphingomonas sp. BK580, assembly GCF_014194975.1. Taxonomy (GTDB): domain Bacteria; phylum Pseudomonadota; class Alphaproteobacteria; order Sphingomonadales; family Sphingomonadaceae; genus Sphingomonas. The sequence goes on from NZ_JACIAY010000001.1 coordinate 580,474, forward strand.
CGTTCTTGGTGATCGCCTCGTAGCTCAGCACCTGGGTCGGCGTCGGCGCGGTGAAGCCGCTCGAGACGATGCGCGAGCCGGTGACGACGACGTCGCGCGCTGGCTCCTCCGCCTGGCCCTCACCCGGCACGTTGGCGGCGGTGGTGCTGCCGGTCGCGCCGTCGGCGGGCTGGTCGGTGGTGACGCCGGGGGGCAGCTGCGGCTCGCTCGCCGACACCTGCCGCGCGGTCGCCTGGGCCGGCGTGAACATCGCCGCGACCGGGCCGAGCACGACATAGGTCTGCGGCCCGCTGCGCTGCGCGCGCAGCCCGGTGCCCTCGAGCAGCCGCGTGAGCGCGGCGTCGACGCTCATCGCGCCGCGCACCGCGTTGGTGCGCTTGCCGCGGCTGAACGACCGCGCCGCGACGATCTGCACCCCCGCCTGGCGGCCGAGCGCGGTGATCGCGCTCTCGGCCGGCTGCGCGGGTATGTCGAACTGCTTGGCCTGCGCGATCGCCGGCTGCGCCGCCACCACCACCGCCGCGCCCGTCGCGAGCCACAGGTGCCGCCTCATTCCCCCCATCGATCCACTCCTCACGGTCTCGTTGCTTTTCCGTGCTGGTGGAGAGACGTGAGCGATGAAGTTCCTTCTTCGGCGGATATATTATTCGCGCGCCCGATGCGGATCGCCGCGCCGGAGGTGTCGAGCGGCACCCCGAAGCTGTCGTGCAGCGCCCTCGCGAAGCCCTCCGGGTCGTCGGTGCGGAAGATGCCGTCGATCTGCTCGCCCGCCAGCCGCGGGTCGGCGAGGACGAGCTTGCGGCGGTTGTAGCGGTTGAAATCCTCGACCGCGTGCGCGACCGTCTGGCCGCTCAGGTCGATCGCGCCCGAGCGCCACGCCAGCGCGCGGTCGACCGCCGAGGGCGGTCCGTCGCTGATCCGCACCGCCGCATTGTCGCCGAAGAAGGCGCTCTGCCCCGCCACCAGGCTGGTGCGATAGCCGTCCGCCTGCGCCGCCCAGACCTGCACCACGCCCTCGGTGACGATGATGTCCGCGCCGCCGTCGCGACGCCGCACCGAGAAAGCGGTGCCGACCGCCTGCACCACCACCTGCCCCGCCTCCACCACGAACGGCCGCGCCGGATCCTTGGCGACGCGGAACCACGCCTCGCCGCTGGCGATGCGGACCTCGCGCCGGCGGCTCGCCAGCGTGACCTCGAGCTGCGTGTCGCTGTTGATCGTCGCGGTCGAGCCGTCGGCTAGCGGGACGCGGCGGATCTCGCCGATCTCGGTGCGATAGGTCGTGCCCCCGGCGAGCCACAGGAAGCCGCCGACCACCGAGGCGGCGAGCGCGCCGCCCGCCGCCATGAACAGCCCGCGCCGCCGCATCGTCGCGCGCGCGCGTGGCGCCGGCGGGTCGAGCGCGACCCAGCAGGCCTGGGCGTGGAGCAGCGCGCCGCGACGGCGCGGGTCGGCCGCCATCCAGCGCTCGAGCTGCGCCTCGTCATCGGCCGACCAGCCGTCGGCGTCGAGCCGCGCGACCCAGGCCGCCGCCTCGTCCGCGATCTCGCCCGCGCCCTGCCTGTTCCCCGAACCTGTCACCGGACCCGTCATCGCCGACGCCCTCCGCGCTGCTCGTGCTCGCCCATCAGATCGTCGGCGTCCTGCTCGGCCTGGCTCCAGGCCTGGCGCAGGAAGCGCACGCCGAGCCAGACCTGCTTCTCGACCGCTTTCTCGGTGGTGCCGAGATGCTCGGCGATCTGGCGCTGCGACCAGCCCTCGATCTTGCGCAGCTGGACGATGCGGCGGCAGCGCTCGGGCAGGCGCGCGATCAGGTCGAGCGCCTTGCCATAGGCCAGCCGCCCCGCCGCGAGCTGCTCGGGCGAGGGGCGATCGTCGTGATAGGCGTCGATCTCGGCGATCGTCTCGAGCGGCACGATGCGCTGGCGCTTGAGCCGCCGCACCAGCAGGTTGCGCACGATCGAGAAGAAATACGCGTAGGGGCTGTCGATGTGATCGACCGCCTCCAGCATGGCGAGCCGGCAATAGGCCTCCTGGATCAGCTCGTCCGCGTCCTCAGAGCAGGTACCCGAGCGCCGGAGCCAGGCGCGGACGCGGTGTTCGTGCGGCAGGATCTCGCGCGCCACCCAGACGGCGGTCTGCCTTCTGCGCGCGGCGTCGATCGCGCCTCCTGCCGTCCCACCCGCCATCTCGACCTTTCCGCCCGCTCAGCGATGCTGCTAAACGGTTGAGAGGCATGGCGCTCGCTTTTCCTTCCCCGGCGGCCGGATGGCAGGCCGCGCCCACCATCGTCGACCGCAGGCGCGCGCCGTCTCCCGTGAGGATCCTGCAGTCGAGGTTCACGCCAGCGCCCGCGCCGCTCTGAAGCGGACGCTGTTTCAGGTAGATGCATGCAGGGCACGCTTGACGGGCGGCCGCAGGCTCTCCGACGTCATGCTGCAGGGGCAACCGGGTTGCGCGCGTTCTCAGCGTCGCGGAAGAGCGCCCCCTATGACGTCGCGAGGCCGACGCTGGCGAGCTCCGGAACGCTCGGCTCCGTGAGCTCGCCAGGACGTCGATGAAGTCAGTCAGCGTGTCGCCACGCTGATCAATCTCAGGCGTTCGCCATCTTGGTCTGGACGGTCGTGAAGGTGTTGGTCAGCTGGTTGCCCAGGCCCTTCATCGCGGCGATGGCGGCGACGGCCACGAGAGCGGCGATGAGGCCGTACTCGATAGCAGTGGCGCCCTTGTTGTTCTTGATGAAACGACGGATCATGTTGGCGTCTCCGGTAAGGCTCGCCCACCGAGCCATGAACATGCTCTACGCGGGAATAGTTAAGTGACCGTTGTCACCCAGTCCGAGAGGCTCGGAGGCCTCTGCGCGGGTCACCACGCTATGACCGCTGTGGGCTGCGCTGGCCTGCCTCGCGAGGTGGGCCAACGCAGCCCGTCGGTGCTGGAGCCGACGAAGGCCGATGTACGTCACTGAGGTAAAGAATGCGTCTCGGTGCTCCGGTAAGCTCGTGAGCTTACGATGAAATTTGGATAAGCACTCCGGCGACGATACGGCCGAGGGACGGAGCGACGCCAACCTGACGGCTGAAACGGCCGGCGCAGCCCGCCCGCCGGTTCAGGCGATACCAACCTCTGCTCGATCGACGACGAATTGGATGCGGTTGCGAGCTCGCCGTCGATCACCGTCGCGACACGGGCGCCGGGTACATGAACGTCAGTAAAGCCGATTAGCTTGATGTAAGGAAAGTCGATGGCAGGGAAGCCCGGTGGCGCCTTACCGGTGCCTCGCGACCCACAGATCCTCCGCCACGAGGAACTGACCTTGGCCCGGCAGACCCAAGCTGCCGGGCCATTTTCTGTCACGGATCGGATCCGCTCGTCAGAAGATCGGTGCCGGCGCCTGGAGGAACTGCTGCTACGTCGCCTTCGCCGGACGGCGTCGGGCGGAGCGTGTCGTGCAGGGGAGTGACGCGCGCGGCCCACGAGCGCGACACGGCGCGGTAGGATCGGCGCGCGCGCCAACGTCGAAGCGACTTCGTCCTTCGAGCCCCCTCGCTGGTCGACATGCCGGTCGGTGCGGAGCCGCGCGAGCGCCGCGTCGGCGTGTGCCAGGAGTTGGACAGTCAGAAGGCTGTGCGCGGCGGGTGTGGCGGCGCTCGCGCCTCCGGTCATAGTCGAACGCCTGCGCCAACTGGATCGGGGCGGCTCGCCGGCGCCGGGACCACCCACGCCTACTGCCGTGGGGCGGTTCCCCGCGCGGTCGGATCGGCCTCGCCGTCACCGACCGCGACTGGCTGGCGAGCGACCCCGGCGTCGCGATACATCGCGATGGTGGCGATCGCGTAAGCCGCGGCGCGGCGCGCGCTGTCCGCCAGCCCGGTCTCGCCCTCGGAGAAGCGCAGCCACAGCCGCCCGAGCGCGGCGAAGCCGAGCGTCCCCGCGATGCCGGCGACGCGATGCGCCATATGCGCCAGCGCCGCCGGATCGCGCTCGTCGCGCGCCCCGGCCAGCATCGCGCCGAAGCGGTCGACCAGTGCCGCCACCTCCGCGACACCGAAGCTCGCCTCGAGCCGGTCGAGCGTCGCCAGCGTGGCGTCGCGGTGCCACGCCGCGAGCGCGTCGGCGAGCGCCTCGGGCACGGCCTCTCCCGCCACCGCCCCGTCGTAGCCGAGCGCGCGCCAGTCATGCCGCTCGATCCAGTCGTCGGGAGCGAGCGCGAGCACCGGGAGGTACGGCGAGCCGGAGAGCGACCGTACTCGTCCGGGCGACGGTGTGCCGCGCACGATCGCGACGAGCGCGACGTCGGGCGGCGGGGCGTCGGCACCGGGACCGGCAGCCCCAGCGCATACCCGCCATCCGGCGACCCGGACGGTCGCCGCGGCGAGCCCGACGAGCATAAGGCAGTGATCCTTCATTATCCGCATCAAAGTTCCACCGTTCCGGTCGAAAAAGCGCTCGACAGACCGGCCCCGTCGCGAAACCTTCATACCGCAAAAAAGATAAGCAAGTCGGTATGATGCCAGGACCGGAGCAGAGATTAGGGGGCCGTGCCCTCGTCGCTGACGACCACCCGCTGACGCGCGAGGGCCTGTCGCTCGCCGCTCGCGCGGCGTTGCCCGGGGTCTCGGTCGTCGCGGTGGGAACCGCAAGCGAAGCGAGCGAGGCGGCGGCACGGGGGCCCTTCCGCATGATCCTGCTCGACTTCCATCTGCCCGACGCGAACGGCTTCTCGGGCCTGTTGACGCTGCAGATGCACGCACCCCGGACGCCGGTCGTGCTCGTCACTGCCAGCGAGGAACCCGCGCTGATCGAGGCGGCGCGCGCGCTCGGCGCCGCCGGTTACCTGTTCAAGAGCCTGCCCCTCGACGTCCTGGCCGAGCGACTGCGCCGGATCGACTCGGGCCACACCGCCTTTCCCCCGACCAGCGGCGCCGCGCCCCAGCTCGGCGACCTGCGGGCGCGGATCGAGACGCTCTCGCCGGCGCAGCGCGGCGTGCTGATCGCGCTCGCCGACGGCCGCTCGAACAAGCAGCTCGCGCGCGACCTGGACGTCACCGAGGCGACGATCAAGGCACACATGACCGCGATCTTCCGCAAACTGGGCGTGACCAACCGCGCGCAGGCGATGCTGGCGGTACAGCCGCTGCTCGGCGCCGCACCGCGGTGAGCGCGGTGGCGCGCCCGCAACCTCCCTCGCGCCCGCGCTTCCTCTTGGTCGCCGCGCTCATTCCGCTGCTGATGGCGGCACTGATCGCGTGGACCGACGCGGAATATGCGCGCTCGCTGCGGTTGCAGGCGGCGGCGACCCGCTCGTTCGATCGCGAGCGCGCGCAGGTGATGCTCCTTTCCGCGGTGAAGGACGCCGAGACCGCGCAGCGCGGCTACCTGCTCACCGGGGACCCCGCCTTCCTCCATCCCTACGCCCCTGCCCGCCGCCTCGCGTCGAGACTGCGAGCGGTGGAGGGGGTCGCCGCTCCCGACGTGGCGGCGCTGATCGACATGAAGTTCGCCGAGCTGGACCGCACGCTCGCTCTGTTTCGCGCTGGACGACGCGAGGCCGCGCGTGCCGCCGTGGCCGACGGCGAAGGGCGCCGTGTCATGGACCGGCTGCGCACCGCGCTCGCGCGTGCGGGCACCAGCGAGCGCGCGCTGACGGAAGAACGCCGCGCCACCTTCGCGCAGCAGCGCAGCGAGCTCCGGCTGCTGCTGCTCGCCACCGCCGCGGTATTGACACTGGCGTTGGCGGTGACGCTGCGCTCGCTGTGGCGGTCGCGATGCGAGGCCTATGACGCCGCGCTCGACGCCTATGAGAAAGGCGAGCGCAACGTGGCGATCCTGCGCGGCACCAGCGACGCACTGCTGATCCTCAATCCCAGCGGTACGATCGAGATGATCAACGAGGCCGCCAGCACGCTGCTCGGCTACACGCCGGAGGAACTCGAGCGACGCGATATCGCCACGGTGTTGCAGATCGCGGAGGGCAGCGGCGCTTTCCACGAACGCGTCGGGCTCAGCGACGGTCGGCTCGGCCGGCACCTCCTCACCGACCGGGTCGCGCGCCATCGCGACGGCAGCGAGCGGCGCGTCGACGTGGCCATCGGCGTGATGCGAGTGCCGAGCGGCGACCATCTCGTGCTCTCGCTGCGCGACGCTTCCGAGCGCGCGCGCATCGAACGCGTGAAGGACGAGCTGATCTCCACCATCGGGCACGAATTGCGGACCCCGCTGACCTCGGTGGTCGGGTCGCTCGCGCTGCTGCGCGGCGATGCCGTGGCACAGCTGCCCCCCCAGGCCGTGCGACTGGTCGACATCGCCGACAATAACGCGCGCCGACTGATCCGGCTGATCAACGACCTTCTCGACATCGATCGGATCGAGTCGGGGCAGCTGACGATGGTGCGCGCGCCGATCGACCTGCGCGACGTCGTCGCGCACGCCGCGCTCGACAGCGACGGTCTCGCGCGCAGCCGCGAGGTGGTGCTGGCCGACGCGTCCGCGCGCACCCCGGTGCCAGTCCAGGGCGACGTGGGGCGGCTGCTGCAGGTGGTGACCAACCTTGTCTCCAACGCGATCCACGCCTCCCCCGCTGGGGCGACCGTCACGATTTCGGCCCGCGTCGAGGCGGCTCGCGCGCTGATCATGGTCGAGGATCGCGGGAGCGGGGTGGCCGCCGAGGTGCGACCGCGTCTGTTCGAGCGGTTCGAGAGCGGCCGCGCCGCGACTCACGCGCCCGCTTCCGGACTGGGACTGGCGATCTCGCGCGAGATCGTGCGCCGCCACGACGGTACAATCTGGTTCGAGGACCGCGACGGCGGCGGCTCGCGCTTCGCCTTCGCGCTGCCGCTGGCCGGGTCCGGAACCGGGGACGCGCCCGGCCGTGACACGCCGCTGCCGCTGCTGCTGCATGTGGACGACGACCCCGACGTCCGCGCCACCGTCGCGGCGGCGCTCACCGGGGTCGCGCGCGTGCTGCCGGCGGCGAGCCTGGCCGCGGCGCGCGCGCTGCTGCGCGACGGCGTGCCGCACCTCGCGTTACTCGACATGCAGGTGGTCGACGGTCATGGCCCCGAACTCGCACCCGAGCTGATGGACGCGAGCGGGGCGCCGATCCCCGTCATAATCTACTCGGGCCAGTCGGTGCCGCCCGCGCTCGCCGCGCGCGCCGCGGCGGTGCTCACCAAGGGGCGCCACGACCTGCCCGAGCTGGTCGCGACGGTGCGGCGCCTGCTCGCCGACCGGTGGGCGCTGGTGGAAGCCTGATGCCGCTGCGTCTGCTCTTCGTCGACGACGATCCCGACATCCGCACCATCGTCGAGCTGGCGCTCGGGCTCGATCCGACCGTCCAGCTGCACGTCGCCGCGAGCGCGAGTGAGGCGCTGAACGCGATGGCCGCATGGTCGCCCGATGCCGCGCTGCTCGACGTGTCGATGCCCGACATGGACGGTCCCGCGCTGCTCGCCGCGCTGCACGACCGTGCCCTCGACCTGCCGGCGATCTTCATGACCGCCCACGGGCGCGAGCGCGACGTCGCGGCGCTACACGCGATCGGCGCGCGCGGGGTGATCGTCAAGCCATTCGACCCGCTGTCGCTGTCCGCGCGGATCCGCGCGCTGCTCAGCGACTGAGCGCCGCTGACGCCGAACCGGGGCCGGCGAGTCGGAACGCGAGGTCAGAAGCGCTCCTCGTGACTCGATGACCCGACCGCGACCCGGTAGCTGATCTGGCCGGGGCCTGGCAGCGTCTGCGACCATGAGGCTCCGGCGTACAGCCGACGCGACGGCAGCGCGCGGCAGGTCGCCGGGGTCGCGTCAGCGCACAGCTTGCCGTCGTACAGCTCGGTGTTGGTGTTGCCCTCGTTGCGCAGCAGCAGCGTCTCGCCGTCGCGCCTGCCGACCACGCGACCGGCCGGGGCGGCGGGGCGCTGGATCACGAGCACGTCGTAGCCGATCAGCAACTTGAGCGCGGTCACCGCCGCCGATACCGGACCCGCGACGGGCTTGACAGTGACGCGGTAGACGCGATCGGTGGCAGCGCGCGGGTGCACCGCCGCGATGCGGATCGCCCGTCGCTCGCCCGGCTGTAGGATCAACCGCTGCGGCGAGACCAGCAGCCCGCCCGCCTCGGGGTCGACGATCGCGGTCCGGCGTTCCTCGGGCGTGCCGGGCGCGGTAATCTCGAACGGCGCCACCGCCACGTAGGCGATCTCCTTGCCGTCGTTAGCGACTTCGATGTCCTGCGCCAGATCGCTCCCCGCCGCGAAATCGACCACGACCTGGCTGAGCACGATCGTGCCGTGCGCGGGCGGGGCGAGCGCGACGGTGGCGAGCATCACGGCGGCGAAGCGGACAGTCAGGGCAGGCATGTGACATCTCCGAGGCGGGTATAGGCGGTGGTGGTGGCGGCGCTCACGGCGGCGAGGCGAGCGGTGCAGGCGAGACCAGCGCCGGTATGCGCGCCGAGCCGCGCCCCGGCCGCCGCCTGGATCTGAAAATAGCCGTTCGAATCGGTCGCGGCGATCGCGTCCTCGGCGGTCAGATCGGCGTCCGCGATCGGCGCGCCGCCACGGTCGACCAGTCGCCCGAACATCGCGCGAACCGGCCGCGCTGTCCAGTCGAGCGCGGCCACGCTGCCGGGGAAGACGTCGATCGTGCGCGGGCGCGTGTCGAACGCGATCAGCTCGGTGGCGACCGCGCGCAGCCGTACCTTGTAGCGGCGGTAGGGCTGCACCGCGAGCGTCAGCCGCTGCCCGCCGCGCAGCGTACCGCGCACCGCGTCGTCGACCAGCAGCTCGAAGGTGGCGCGCGCATCGCCGCCCACCGTCACCGCGATCAGGCTGTCGTTCTGCCCGGTCGCGCCGAGCCCGAGGCCGCGCCGCGTCATCGCGAGTGACGTCTGTGCGGTGAGGCCATATTGCAGTCCGCTACCCATCGCGCCAGCGCGGCCGGTGAGGTTGAGCGCGGCCAGGCCGTGCGCGCCGCGACGCTCGCCGCTGAGCTGGACGATGGTGCCCGCCGAGCCGCGCTGCATCAGCGCGCCGGCGTCGAGCGCGCCGCCGCGCGGATCGTCGCGGTGCAGCGAGGCGGCGGTCTCGACAGCGGGCGAGAGGCCGCGATCGTCGTCCCCAGCGCCGCTCTGTACCCCCAGCGCGGTGCTGAGCGCCGCGCGCGGCCCGAGCAGCTGGAGCTGGATCCCGAACGCCACCGCGTCGCCGCGCTGCGTGCGCGCAAATTGACCGGTGAGCGAGAGCTGGAGCCGATCGCGCTGCAGCACCGACCAGCGCGCGCTGGGGCCGACGGAGTAGCTCGCCGCGCGCCCCGCGGTCTGAAAGAGATAGCCCGACAGCCCGATCTGCCCGCGCGGCAGCGAGTAGGACAGGCTGCCGAGCATCTGTTTGTAGCTCGAGCCCGCGCGATCGTCGCGCGCGCGCACCAGCGGCGCCATGTCGCGCGCCGCATCATCCACCGCGATCAACGCCGTGCCATCGGCGCTGCGGACATGCCGCACGTCGAGGCTGTAGCTGAGTGCGCTGCCGCCGCTCGAGCTCAGCTGCGCCGCCACGCCGCGGTCGCCGCGCCGCGAGCCGAGCAGCGCGACCCGCGCCTGCGCCGGGGCGGTCAGCAGCGCCAGGCCGGCCTCCACCACCGCGTTGTCGCGCGTCACCATCGCCGCCGCGTCCCACGCGAGGTGCGCGCCGAACCGGCCGCGCGCGCCGCCGGTGGCGATCGCGATGCGGGCGCCGGCGCGATCCTGCCGGTCGCGGGTGAGGACGCCGAGCTGCGCGTCGAACACGACCCGCCCGGCGGGAGCGAGCACACCGCTCTTGGTGAAGAAACGCTGTTCCACCCGCGTCGCGCCGCCCGCTTCCTGGATGCGCAGCTCGACGGGATAGGAGCCGTCGGCGAGGCCGCTGGTGTCGAGCGCCTGGTTGCCGCTCTCGTAGGTCTGGGAGCTGACCAGCCGGCCCTGCACGTAGACGTCGACGCGGGAGCGCTGCGGCAGGAACACGACCAGCGGCGTGCCGCTGAGCGCGACCCGGTCCGCGCGCGTGTCGAACTGGGTGGCAACGCCGATGCCGACGATGCGCCGCCGCCCGACCAGATCCGCCCCCGGCGCGTAGAACAGCCCGCCGCGCAGCCGCACGTCGCGGCGATCGACCTCGGCGGCGAGGGTGTCGAGCCGGCCGCCATCCCACGACGAGAGCGAGCTGTCGGCGAGCAGATGCACCGCGCCGCGCCCCGCGACCAGCCGGTTGCGGAGCGCGTAGCTGGCGCCGAGGCCGCCGCCGCCGGCCAGCGCCACGCCGATCGTGTCAACCGCGGAGAAAGCGGCGTGGGCGTCCTCGAGGTAGTGCGCCGTCCCGCCGCGCACCGCCAGCAGCCGTGGGTCGAGCGTCAGCTTCAGCCGGAAGGCGGCAGGATCGTAGGACGCCGCCACGCGCGCGCGCGCCCCTGCCACGCAGCCCGACGTATCGTCGCAGCGCGGGTGCGCGGCGACCGTCAGCGGGCGCGTCAGCGCGGCGACGATCGCGGCGCGATCGAGCAGGTCGGGGATCGCCGCGGCGACGGCGGCCGGGTCGAGCAGGCGCACCTCGGCGAGGCCCACCTCGGCGGCGAATTGGCCGATCCGCCGATCGGCGACGTAGACGTCGACCACGATCTGTTGAGTCGCCGCGAGCGTGGCGAACTCGGCCGGCATCGCCGCGGTGACCTGCGGCGGCGCCGTCTCGGCGGCGTGCGCGGCGGCGCCGGAGAGCATCGCGCCCAGCAGCGCGAGCAGCAGCGCGCTCAAGCGACGGAGCGCCTGCGCCCGGGGCAGGACGCGTAGATCCGCGCGCGCCGTCACGTCAGTTCGCCGACAGGATCACGGTCAGCGTCCCGCTGTAATTGCCCGCGGTGGCGGTGCTGAGGCTGGCAGCGCGCAGGATCACGATCAGGCTGGTGTTGGTGACCTGGAGCACCGGGCAGCTGAGCAGCATGGTCTGTCCGCTGAGCGGGACATTGGCGGTGAGTCCGGTGCCCGAGTTCTGCCCCGCCGACGTGCTCCACTGCACCTCATAGGGGAGCGCCGCGGCGCCGTTGGACAGCGTGAAGGCGCCGCCAGTGCCGGAGCCCACGGCGGTCACGGTGTAGCGGCCGCCGAGCAGCCCGCTGAACGCGCAGATCGACTGGCTGCGTACGAGATCGGCGCCGAACCCGGTGATCGTGCCGAAGGCGACGTCGCTGAGCCCGCTGACCTGGACGTTCTGCGCCGCGGCGGGAGGCGCATGGACGGCGAGCGCCAGGGCCGCCGCCGCGAGGCGTCGCATCGCCGACACCGCCAGCCCCGCGTCGCCGTTTACTGCGGCGTGACGAGCAGCGTGAGCGAGCCCGTGTAGCTCGTCGCCGAGGTCATGCCCTGCAGGTTCGAGGCGGCGATCGAGATGATCAGGCTCGACGTGGTCGCCGCGCCGGTGCTGCACGTCGGGTTGGCCGCGGTGCTCGTCATCCCCGGCAGCGCGGTGCCGGCGGTCAGCGCGGTGCCGCTGGTCTGCCCGCCGCTGGCGCTCCATTGCACCGAGTAGGGCACGCTGAGGCCGCCGTTGGCGAGGGTGAAGGCGCCGCTGGTGCCGCTGCCGGTGGCCGTGATGCTATAGCCCTTCGTGGCGGTGTTGCTCCACACGCAGTTGCTCTGCGCCGCGGTCGCCGCGCTCGCGGGATCGACGTTGGTGAAGGCGACGTCGGTCAGCCCGGTGATCTGCGCGCGGTTGGCAACGCTGGCGGTGATCGTCACCGATCCGGTCGACGTGGCTCCCAGGCTGCCCTGGGTCGACGCGCCCGCCGGCGCGGCGCCCGCGATGGCGGCAAGCACCGCAACAGAAACGAAGATCTTGCTCTTGGCCGCGCGACGACGTGCTGAAACAACATCAGCCATGGCAGTGTCCCCCCGAAATGACGCATGGTGGCGAAGGAAGTGGTCGGCGGCCTGGGTAGATGAACGCCCTTAACAAGCTGGAAGGCTTGTGCCGCGATTAGACCAAGGTCGAACGATCGCGGCCGGTTTGTCGTCGCCGCGATCGTTCGCGCAGATAAGGCGCATACGCGTCACGCGCGTTCCGGCTTGCGGGCGCGGCGTTCGATCATCATGGTGCGACGCGAGACAAACGGGACGAGGACGCTGATCGTGGCGGTAGCCGATGTTCACAAGATCGCGGGCGCGATCGAGGCGGTGATGCATCAGGCCGACACCGCCTACATCGGCGTGGTCGCGCTGTTGCAGACGCTGCACAACCGGGGCGCGCTGACACAGGACGAGATCAAGGCCATCGCGGACGCGATGGTCTCCTCGGTGCCCGTCGAGCGCCATCACGCCTTCGCGCAATCGTTCGCCGGCATGCTGCCCGGCTATCGTTCGCCCAAGGCGGGCACGATCTCGCAGGACTGACGGGCAGGGTCGATCAGCCCCTGCCCTGTCTTCGCCGCGTCGACGGATCAGAACTGATAGCCGATCCCGACGTTGGCCCCGATGCGCTTACGACTGTTATAGGTGGCGCCGAGCTTCACGATCGTGTGGCCGTCCTCCATGATCCGCGACACGCCCATCGCTACCGCCGACTGCCCCTGGAAGGTGCCGGCACCGAGCGAGAACATGCTCTTTCCCTCCTCGTAGGGCTGCGGCATCCCGGCCATCGCCAGCGCCCCGGCGACTCCCGCACTCAGGTCGCGGTTGACGCGGCCGAGGTCGAACGAGAGCGCCGCGACGCGCTGGTCGGTGTAGCTGTTGGCGGCGTCGACCGCGGCGCCCATCGCACCGTTGAGCTGGGCGACGTTCACCGCGTCGCCGTCCGACGTGCCGGGCGCGAGATTGTGCAGCGCGACCGCCTTCTCGCCGCCCAGCGTGACGGAGTCGCTGCCGTCGCCGTCATACTGGATCGAACGGCTGCTGGCGGCGAGCGCCGCCTCCGCCTTGGTCTCGACCGAGCTGACCCGAGTCTCGACGGCGGCGACCCGCGTCGTGGTCGCCGTCAGCTGGGTGCTCGCGCCAGCGCCGGCATCGCCTGCCGAGACCGGCGCCGGCGTGGGGCCTCCATCGGTGTTCGTGCGCGGAGGAGCGCCGCCCGCAGCGCCGTTCGACGGGGCGCCCGGCGTACCCGCCGGTGCGCCACTCAGCCGCGCGTTGATCGCCTGCAGCGCGTCGCCCACGCTCGAGTAAGTGACACCGTCGAGCGTGTAGCTCGGTGCTGCCAGCGCGCCGGTCAGGCCGTCGTAGCTCGCCCCGCCGCCGAAGCCCGCGACGAGAGCCGCGCCCATCGCGCTCGACACGCCGCGCAGCTGCGAGACGTTGACCGCGTCCGTGTCTGCGGCACCCGCGGCGACGCCGGTGATCTGGCGGTTTCCGATCGGCGAGTAGGTGTTGGTGCCCGGGTTGAGGTAGGCGATGTTGCGTGCGATCGCCACCTCGCCGAGCGACGCCTGCGGCGCGGTGAGACCGAACGCAGTGTAGCCGCTGACCGCGCCGCGCGTGGTCTGCGACGCCGAGCCGAGCGCGACGCTGCCGTCCTTGTCGGCGATCGCGCCGGAGCCGATCGCGCTCGTCGCGAATCCACTGGCGCTGGCCAGCGTACCCACGGCGGTGGATCCGAAGCCTTCGGCGTGCGCGACCGTGCCAACGGCAGTCGAGTAGGAGTCCCGGGCCTCGGCATTGAAGCCGAAGGCCGCGGCGTACGTCGCCGTCGCGGCGGCCATGTTGCCGATCGCGACCGCACGCGTGCCCTGCGCGCTCGCGGTGTTGCCGATCGCGAGCGTGTCGGCGGCGTTGGTCACGACGTTCGCGCCGATCGCGAGCGCCCCATCCCCGGTCGCGCTGTTGTTCGTGCCGATGGCGATCGCGCCATTGCCCGATGCCACGTTGGTGAAGCCGAGCGCGGCCGCACCGAGGCCGCTCGCCTGGTTGGTGGAACCGATCGCGGTGCTGCCGTCGCCGCTCGCGACGTTGACGTTGCCGAGGGCGATCGCGCCGATGCCCGTCGCGTTGTTGTCCTTGCCGAGCGCGGTCGCGCCTGCGCCGGTCGCGTAGTTCGGGTCACCGATCGCCACCGCGCCATCGCCCGAGGCGACGTTGCCGAGGCCGATCGACACCGCCTTGCCGTCCATCGCCTTCGCGCCGTCGCCGATCGCGACCGAGCTCGTGCCGCCAGCGACTGCATTACGGCCCACCGCGATCGCCGCCTCGCCCGACGAGGCCGACGCGGGGCCGATAGCGGTCGAGTCGAAGCCGGAGGCAGCGCTGTCCGCCATCGTCGAGTTCGCGCGGAAATACTTCGTTCCGGCGGTGTTCGCGCCGCCCGCGCCCGTGCTTCCGCTCCCGCCCGACCCCGTGGCCGGTGCGGTCGCAAGCGACGTCTCGATCGCGCCGAACACCGACTGGACCGAGCCGTACGATCGGCCGTTGAAGGTGAAGTTGCCCGTGAAACCGCTGGCGGGATTGTAGCGGAAGCCGCTCCCGAGCGCGCTCGCCGTGGCGTTGCCGAGCGCGAAGAGCTGGTTGCCGTTCACCGAGTCGAATGAACCCGCCGCGACCAAGCCGTCGGCAACGCCGTGCAGCCGGACCGGGCCGCTGCCTGCGCCGATGAACGTGAGATCCTGCGAGACGCGACCGCCGTTCGGCGTCGTCGGCGTGGCGGCATCGGAGTAGCGTACCGGCCCGCGCGCACCGCCGTCGAGTGCGGTGTTGAGCTGATCCAGATCCTGCGACAACCCACCCACGCGCGAGTCGAGCGCGCCGATCAGCCCGGCCTGGAGCGCGGCGACGTTGGTAAGCGTGCCGACGGTCTGGTTGGTGTCGAACAGCTGGCCCGCGGTCGCGGCATCGCTTGAGCCCGCCGCGAGCGTCCCGGCGGCGACGTTGCGCAATCCGACCGGCACACCCGCCGTCCCCAAGGTCGCCGAGCCGCGGCCGGAGTCGTCGTAGCGGAGCGCGAGATCGCTTAATCCCTGGAAGCTCTGTGCCAGCGCGAACAGCTGGCCGCCGTTGACGGCGTCGGTCGAGCCGCTCGACAGCTGCGCCTCCGCGACGTTGTGCAGCGACACCGGGCCCGGATCGCGTCCGACCAAGGTCAGGCTTTGCGTCACGATACCCCCGTTGGGCACGGTCGGGATCGCCGGATCGGAGTAGCGCACGGGGCCGATCGCGCCACGCTCGGTGTCACTACGCACGGCAGCGATCGCGCTCGCGTTGCTACCCAGCAGCACGCCTTGCGCGGTCACTGTCGTGCCGAGCGCGGCGAGGCTGCTTCGCGCGGTCGCGAGATCGCCCGCCTGGCTCGTGACGTCATCATGCAACGCCGCCACCGCCGCGTTCGTGTCGGCGAGCTGCCCGCCGTTGACCGCGTCCGTCGAGCCCGGCGCGGTGCTGCCTGGCGCCACATTGGCTAGCATCACCGGCGCGGCATTGGCGCCGCCGAGCGTGATGCGCGCGCGGGTCGAGTCATCATAGCGCACCGTGGCAGCGGCGAGACCGCTGACCTGCTGACTCACGTCATAGAGCTGCCCGCCGTTGATCGCGTCGCTCGACCCCGCCGCTACTTGACCATCCGCGACGTTGTGGACCCGAACGGGGCCGTGCTGGGCGCCCAGCACGGCAACGTCGTTGGTGGGGGTCGTAGTCGCCACCGTCGGTGCCCCGGGAGTGACATATTGGACCGGGCTGACATTGCCGCTCACGCTCATGGCGCGCAGCGACAAGATCGCGTCGGCGTTCGCCGTTATGCGCGCGTCCTGGTCGCCCAGCAGGGTACCTTGCGCGGCAACCGCGGTACCAAGCGTGCCGAGCGTACCGGCCTGCGCGGCCACCAACCCCTGGAGGCTGGCGATATTGGCGGCCGCGGTGGCGAGATCGCTTCCTTGCTGGGTCAGTGTCGCGCCCTGCGCGCCGACGGTGACGCCGAGCGTACCCAGTTGCGCGATATTGGCGGCGATGCGCACCTCATGGTCGGCCACCTGGGTCTGCAGACCGGTCACGTCGCTGCCGGTGGTGCCGAGCGTGGCACGCAGCGCGGCGACGTCGGTGACGTTGGCGCCGACGCTGGCCTGGAGCGCGCCGATATCGGTCGACTGGCGCGCGATCTCGCTTACGGCGATCGCGACATCGCCCGTGAGCGTGCCGACGGAACCCTGCAGCGCCTGCACGGTCTGGCCCTGCCCCGCCACGCTGGTGGCGAGCGCGGTCATCCCATCGTTCAGCGTGGTGAGCGCCCCCAGATTGGCGCTGATCCGCGCGCCCTGCTGGTTGAGCGACGCCGTCAGCGTCGCCACGTCGGCGACGTTACCCGAGACGGTCGCCTGAAGTCCCTGCAGTGCGGTCGCCTGGTCCGCGACGGTCGAGCCGAGTGTGCCGAGCCCCGCGTTCACCGTCCCGAGCAGGTTGGTGTTGGCGGTGAGCTGCGCGCCCTGCTGGTTCACTGTGGTCGTCAGCGTGCCGACCTCGGCGACGTTGCCCGCCACCGTCGCCTGCAGCCCCTGTAGCGCGTTCATTTGGGTGGCCACTGTCGCACCCAGCGTGCCGAGGCCCGCGTTCACCGTCCCGAGCAGGCTGGTGTTGGCGCTGACCTGCGCCCCCTGCTGGTTCACCGTGGTCGTCAGCGTGGCGAGGTTGGTGACGTTGCCGGCGACGGTGGTCTGCAGCCCCTGGAGCGTCGTCCCTTGCGCCGCCACGGTCGAGCCGAGCGTGCCCAGCCCCGAGCTGACCGTGTTGAGCAGGCTGGTGTTGGCGGTGAGCTGCGTCTGCTGCAGGTTCACCGCGGCGGTCACCGTGGCGAGGTTGCTGATGTTCGCGCTGGTCGCTGCCTGCACCGTCTGCAATGTCGCGGCCTGGTTGGCGACCGTCGTGGTCAACGTGTTGACGTTGGTGTTGAGCGAGTTGGCGAGGTTGGTGGTCGCGGTGATCTGCGTGCCCTGGGCGGTGACGGTGGTGGTCAGCGCGTTGAGACTGTCGTTGAGGCCCGACAATGACAGGATCTGCGCGGGCGCGGACGCGGACTGCAACGCCGCGGCACCGGCGAGCAGCGTGAGGCAGGTCGACTGGCGCAGCCGGAAACGTTTGGCGCGACGTGCGGCGCGAATGGAAACGGACATCTCAACCCCCGTCTGAGCGATGGAGACGGGATCGCGTCCGCTGGTTAACAGCTGGAAATCTACTAGGTTAATAGAGAGACACTTATACCTAGGTCGTAGCTAAGGGCTATGATTATCGCTTTGTTAGTCGCGTTCATGGGTGTGCCGATGTTGCAGCGAAAGCCCATGTTCCGGCATCGTCATGCCGGCGCCTCCCCCTCGCTTGACCATATTCTCTACACGGAGCGAATACCGGTACCATGAAGAAGCGCGGCTCGCGTGAGCTGTTAATCGGTCGCCTGCTATGATGGGTTGCCGGCGAGCGGTCTTCGGAAGCGATCTACTGGTTCCTCGAAGCCGCCGTTTGTTCAGGATCGTTCTACATCGGCTTAGATCTGCCGATCCGCGGCGACAGCTACCGGCCCCGGTCGCTTGCCGCCCCGGTCAGTCGTTCCCAGTTGGCATAGGCCAAGCCACGTCGCGCCGAGTCGTCCAGCGTCACGGTGTCGAGGAAGCGACGCGGTTCGCCACCAGGGCGATACTGATACGGGTAGTCGGTCGAAAAGAGCAGGCGATCCGCCCCGACGATGTCCAGGCAGCGCTGCAGATAAGGTTCGCTCCACATACCGCTGCCGGTGACGTAAAGATTGCTGCGCGCGTAGTCGGCGAGGGAATGATCGAGCTCGAGCGCGCGGCCCAGGACGGCCGCAGTGCGCTCGAGGTAGAACAGCACCACCTCGCCCCAGTGGCCGAGGATGATCTGAAGCCCGGGCAGCTCGTCGAAGACACCCGCTGCCGCAAGTCGCACCCACGCCAAGCCTGCCTCGTAGTGCCAGCCTAGGCCGAAGGCGGCGAGTGCCAGGTCGGCCCGTTCGCCGATCCCCGAGTAATTGGCCTCACGCACTGCCGGAGACGGTGTCTGGGGATGGATGAAGAGCGGAACGCCGAGCTCCGCTGCTTTGGCCAGCATGGGCCTCAAGGCAGGATGGTCGAGATGCCGCTCGCGCGTGCGCCCGCACAGCAAGGCACCCTTGAGCCCGAGTTCGCGGACCGCACGCTCCAACTCGCGGGGCGCGGCGTCGGGGTCGGCGGTGGGAAGGGCCGCGAAGCCTTGGAAGCGGCTCGGGTGGCGGGCGCACGCTCCGGCGATCAGATCGTTGACGCGTCGGGCGGCCTCGACCGCCGGGACGGGTTCCAGGTTGTGGAGACCCGGCGTGGTCAAGGAGAGCACCTGCATGTCGACGCCCTGCTCGTCCATCAACGCGAGGCGACCCTCACCTAAGTCGGCCAGGCGCTCGCCCGTCTCGCCCCCATCCGCGATCGCTGACACCGGGTCATGCGGCGGTGGAGCAGCGGCCCACGCCTCACGGACGCTGTGAGGCAAGACGTGTTCTTCGATCGCGATCAGGCGCATAGACGTCTCCGTCCGAGGTTGGCTCGCAACCGCCGAACAGGGTGAGAGGTTGCCGACCGGCCAGCCTCCGAGACCGTCGGTGGCGCGAGCTACGCTACGAGCCTGCCACTAAGCCCGACGATGGTTCAAGCCGGCGTGCAACGGCGATCGATCACGCGGTCACAGGCTGCGAGTAATCCATCCTGGCGAGGTCGGCGAGCAGATCGGGACCGCTAGGCTCCCATCCCAGTCGGGCCCGGGTCCAGACACTCGACGCAGTCATATCGAGTGCAGCGAACGGCGCCATCCCGCCGAAGTAGCGCTCGACCTCGTCGGCGGCGATCGAGCGGACCGGCAGCGCGGCTCCCTTGCCGATGGCCTCGGCGATCGCGCGTGCCTCGATCCCCTCCTCGACCGAGGCATGGTATCGGGCGCCCGGCTGGCCCTTCTCCAGAGCCAGGACGTAGAGCCTGGCAACATCGCTGATATGCGCCGCAGCCCAACGCGTCTTCCCTTCGCCGAGATAGGCCACCGCCCCGGCGCGGCGCGCCTCGGCGATCAGCGGCGTGATCAGACCGGCCCTGGTGGTGTCATGCACCTGCGGCAGGCGAATGGTGCGCACGTCGACGCGCTCGGCGATCAGCGCTGCGGCGGCAAGCTCCGTCACGATGCGCGGATTGGCATGGAGCGGGTTGAGCACATCCTCGGTCGCCGGACCGCCCCCGCGCGGCGTACCGATGCCGATGCCGGAGGTGATCAGGATCGGCTTGTTCGTCCCGGCCAGCGCGGCCCCCATCGCGGCGATGTTGCGTTCGTCCTTCCGGGTATTCTCGACGAACTTCGCGAAATCGTGATCGAACGCGCAGTGGATCACCGCATCGGCCGCGGCGACCCCCACGGCAAGCGTCTCGGGTCGTTCCAGGTCGCCGCGATGAACTGCGACCCCGGCCGCCTCGAGCCGGTGCGCCCCGGCGTCGGACCGAGTGAGCCCGAGGACATCGTGGCCGCTCTGGAGCAGCGCCGGGATGAGGTGGGAGCCGATGAAGCCGGTCGCGCCGGTCAGAAATACGCGCATGGGAGTCTCCTCGCTGACGAAGGACGTATCGCCGCGCGATCGACCCTGTTAAAGTAGTGAGCGTATCATGGTATAAGCAGCAACAGGATCGGCCATGGCCAGCGACTCACCCAACGCGCTCGGCACCTACCTGCGCGATCGCCGCCTCCGTCTCGACCCTGCCACGTTCGGTTTCACGGGCGGCCGGCGCCGCACCCCCGGCCTTCGCCGCGAGGAGGTGGCGAGCCGCGCGAACATCAGCCCCACCTGGTATACCTGGCTCGAGCAGGGCCGTGGCGGCGCGCCATCCGCGGATGTCCTCGACCGGATCGCCAGGGGTCTGATGCTGACCGAGCCGGAGCGCCAGCACATCTACATGCTCGGTCTGGGGCGTCCTCCCGAGGCGCGCTATGAGCCGGTCGACGGCATCACTCCCCGCCTGCAACGGGTGCTCGACGGGATGGTGCTGAGCCCGGCGATCATCAAGACCGCGATGTGGGACGTAGTCGGCTGGAACCGCGCGGCCGCGGTGCTGCTGACCGATTACGGCAAGCTGCCGCGCGAGGGACGCAACATCCTCCGCCTGATGTTCGGCAGTGACCGTGTCCGCGCCCGCAACGCGGATTTCGACAGCATCGCCCGCTTCGTCGTCGGCGCGTTCCGCGCCGACGTGACGCGCGCGGGCGCCAGCGCCAGCACCGAGGTCACGAAGCTGGTCGCGGAGCTGTCGCGGCTCAGCCCCGAGTTCGAGGCATTGTGGCAGGACAACGACGTCGTCGCTCATGGCGAGGGGGTGAAGCGGATCCACCATCCCGACGCGGGGTTGCTGGCGATGGAGTTCTCGTCGTTCGCGGTCGAGGGACGGCCCGAACTAGGGATGATCATCTACAACCCTGCTACTCGCGATGACGCTGCGCGGCTGCAGGTCCTGCTGGATGAACGCGGGAGCTAAGGACGGAGACGGCGGGGTGCGGACGACTCGATAGCAGTCACTCCCGACACCCTGCCCGCCCCCCACCTTCGTTCGCTCGTTCGGTCGCGGGAGCAAGCGTCCAGGTGCCTCACGTCGATCGCTGGCGAAAGCATCGCACAAGGGGCGCACCGCGTTCGATCGCGACCCTCCCACCCTCGCCCCCGTCGTCGGGATCCGGGAAGCCGAGAAGGTCCACGCTCGACCGGTCCCCCCGCGCGTTACATGATCAGGCGAGCCGTCAGGACGAAGCGGCGCTCCTGCTCGAGGAAGCTGGCCGGCAGCTCGGCGCCGCTACCGATCAGGATGTACTCCTTGCGCTGCGTATCCAGCAGGTTGTTGACGTTGAAGCCGAGCTGGACGTTGCGCGTGACGAAGGCGTTCACCGACAGGTCGAGCTGTCCGTAGTCGCGGACGTAGCGCTCGGCGCCGAACTGGCGACCCACGTTGTCGTCGCGCAGATAGGCGCTGCGCCAGGCATAAGCGAGCCGCGCGTCGACCCCGGCATGATCATAGTAGAGCACCGCGTTGGCGCTCTTCTTCGACAGGCCAGGCAGCGGCGTGGTGCGCGACACGCCGTCGGCGCTGCGCACGCTGGCCTTGCTGTCGGCATAGGTGAAGTTGAGGATCGTGCCGAAGTAGCTCAGAGCGCCGGGCAGGAAGAAGAAGGGCGACTGGAGCCCGGCCTCCAGCCCGTGAATCGTCGCGCTGTCGCCGTTGGTGGGCTGGGTGAAGGCGATGATGCCGCTGGTCGGCAGGCCGGTCTCCTGATCGGGGAAGCTAGCCAGCTCCGACACGGTCGTCTGCGAGATCAGCGAACCGATCTGCTTGGCGAAGCCGTTGATCGTCAGCAATGCGCCCGGGTGGAAATACCACTCGAAGCCGAGGTCTTCCTGGTCGGCCAGATACGGCCGCAGGTTGGGATTGCCGCGGTTGCCGGTGCGCGGCCCCGAGTTGATCGTCGTCGCGGGGCTCAGCTGATCGAGCGTGGGGCGCGTCATCGCGCGCGAGTAGGTGCCGCGGATCAGCATGTTGGGCGCGACTTCCCAGCGCGCGTTGATGGCGGGCAGGAAGTTGGTGTAGCGCGCGTCGACGTTGCTCGGGGTCAGCTCGGTGCCGATCAGGCCGAAGCCGTCCGACGACGTGTCCGTCACGATCACGCGCAGCCCGGCGTTGACCGACAGCGCGCCCATCGTGAAATTGCCCTGGAGGTACCCGCCGTACGTCTGCTCCACCACCTGGAAGGAGTTGAGCTGGTCGCCCTGCGGATCGGTCGCGAACTGGTCCGAGGTGAACGGGTCCAGCCCCGGGTAGATCGTCTGGATCAGCTTGTCGCGGTCGACCGAGAGGATGCGATCGGGCGTGGTCGCGTTGCGCACGCTGAACGGCAGCGTGGCGGCGAACGCACCGAGGCCGAGCGGGCTCGCCCCGAGCAGCTCGGCACCGTTGTACAGCCCGACGTTGCGCGCTTCCTGGCGCGAGGTGCGGTGGGTGTAGCGCGCGCCGGCCTGGACGCTGGTGAGCCCGGGCACGCCCTCGAACTCGCGGGTCGCGTCGACGCGACCGACATATTCGTCGATCGTGTTCACCGCGCGGTTGAAGATGAAGACGTTGTAGCCGAAGCGATCGGGGTTGCTGCTGAAGTCGGTCGCGGTCGAGGAGAATCGCGGCACGTCGCCGTCGACGCGATACGTCACGTCGGCGCCGTAGGCGGCGAAGGAGTAGAGGTCGAGCTCGTTGCTGGAGCGCTGGTGCGCGTAGCTGAAGCCCGGCGTGATCGTCAGATGATCCGCCGCCTCCCATTTGGCGCGCAGCGTGCCCTGGTAGACCTTGTTCTCCTGCGGCTGGTAGCTGTAGCCGACGCGGTTCTGGATGTTGCGGAAGGTCGCCTGGGTGACCGCGCCATTCTCGATGACATAGTCGGTCGGCGCCTGGTTGCCGGGCGAGCTGGTGCCGTCGGCGAAGAAGCTCGTCCCCTCGATCGGCGCGTCGGGGCGATCGTCGATCTGCGTTCCCTTGCGCCGCGCGTAGAGGAAGTCGGCGGTGAGCTCGAGCCGCTCGGTCGGGCGCGCCTGTCCGGCCACCGTGACGCCGAGATTCTCGCGCTTCTGCTGGTAGCTGTAGAAGGCAGTGGTGCGCGGCGTGGCGGCGTCGAGCAGCGTCGCCGGCGCGGTGGCGAGCACGTCGGCCGAGGCGATGTTGCGGAAGGCGACCCAGGGCCCGAAATCGACCTCGTTGGTGCGGAAGTCGGTCTTCGAATAGGCCGCGGCGACGGTGATGCCGTAGCGGTCGTCCCAGTTCTGGCTGACGAGCCCGAACACGCGCGGCACCGCCTTGCCCTTCTGCCCGATCGTGACGCCGCCCGTGGCGGTGGCGCGGAAGCCGGGAATGTCGAAGGGCTTGGGCGTCTCCTGCAGGATCGTGCCGGCGAGCCCGCCCTCGACGGTGCTGGCGGTCGGTGACTTCTCGACCGTCACCTTGGCGAACAACTCGGGGGCGAGGACGCTGAAGTCGAAGCCGTTGAGCGCGGTGCCGCCGTTGATCTCGCTGCGCGTGAACTGCGGGCCGAGGCCGCGCAGGTTGATCGTCTGCCCCTCGCCGTTGACCGAGCGGTCGATCGTGATGCCGGGCACGCGCTGAAGTGACTCTGCCAGGTTGTTGTCGGGGAACTTGCCGATGTCCTGCGCCGAGATCACGTCGACGACCGAGATCGAGCGGCGCTTGTCGGCGAGCGAGCGCTCGATGCCGGCGCGCAGGCCGGTGACCACGACGTCGGTGCCCTCCGCCTCCGAGGGGGCGACTTCGGTGCCGTCGGTGGGGGCGTTCGCGCCAATCGTCTGCGCCTGCGCGCCGGCGCCGGCCGAGACGATCGCGCTACCGATGAGGAGGGTTCGACGCAGTCGGCGGTATGCACAGCTCTTCATGTTAGCCCCCTGTTTCGTTTTACATCGTTGTTCGTCGCACCGGCGTCGCTGCTGCTCGCGCGGGCCTTGGCCGGCCTCACCCGATCGCGCGGCCATCCCGCGGTCTGTTCCGTCATCCATCCCGAGAACGCTGACCAGAAGCGCCCGGCTTTCCGCTCCACCGGGCCGATCGCCCGCTCACGTCCGCGCGCTTTCTTTCGCTGTGCTATCGTGCTCGCAACATAGACGGCAATTGGAAAAGAAGCGAAAGCACAAGAATATGGCTGGAAGGTAACGCTGGGGGCGACAGCTGCGCAACAAACGTGCGCCGCACAGTCTCTGTCGTCGGTGCGGCCTGCGGCGGGCGCGCCGGGGCCCGAGCGGTTCGGCCGATGCCGCGACAGAGCCCGATGAGGGTCGCGCGTTCACGCCACGGAGCGGATGCCCTATCGCCGCGACGCGGGGCCAGCCCCGCCGCCGCGCAACGCCGCTTCTGCCCATGTCGTGACGAGCGGCAGATCGGTGGCATGGCCGACCTTGCGCGTGACCAGTTCGACGACGCGTGCGCCCCGCAATTCAACCCGCAGCGGGCGCGCCGCCATGCCGAAGCGCATCGCGCCCGAGCGCGCGAGCAGCCGGCCGTCGCCGTAGACCAGGAACTCGGCGGCGTCGCGCGTGTCACGGGTGGAATCGTCGACGCCGACCATCGCCTCGAACCGCGCGGCACCGCGCGTGCGCACCTCGAGCCGAGACTGCGCCAGCACGCCGATGCCAGTGTCGTAGCTGCGCCCCGCGACCTGGAGCGTCTGGTCGTAGGGTGTCGCGTCGGCCTGCGCGCCGCCCCAGCCGGCGTAGATCGGACGCTCGCCGGTGTCGCGCGTGCCGCTCCACTGCCCCATCATGCGGTGCACCAACGGGTCGGGCTCGGGCGCGACCACGCCGTCGATCGCGACATTGACGTCACCGGGCACCTCCGAGAGGTACATGCCGTCGCGCAGCCGTCGCGTGCCGCTCACCTCGAAGACGCGGCTCTCGCGCGGTGCCAGCGTGAACGTCGTCTCCCCGGTGAAGGGCGCGAGGGTTCGACCGCTCCACAGGTCGCGCAGGGTGACCGGCGCGTCGGGCGCTAGCTTGAGCTGTGCGGCCGTGAGGTTCATCTCCGCCGGCGCTAGCCCGCGGTTGAGCAGCACCACCGCCTTGTGACCGGTGCTCAACGTCTTCACGATCGTCTGCACGTCGTCCGAGGCGTAGGCGATCACGCCTTGGTGGCCGCCCGGGTCCTGGTTGACGCGCACGATGTCGGCATTGCCCCAGATCTTCATCAGGCTGTCGGGCGCCTGCCGCAGGTCGTAACCGATGAACAAGGGCGCGTTGATGATCGCCCAGAGCGCGAAGTGCGTGCGCGCCTCGGTGAGGTGCTGCGCGTCGAAATCGCCCTGGCCGATGAACAGCATGTCGGGATCGTTCCAGGCGCCGGGCTTGGCGTAGAGCGCGCGGGTCGACGCGCTGTCGAACGAGTGGAGCATGCGCGTCCAGTGCGGCGTGATGTCCTGGCTGGTGCGCCACATCTGCCCGACCTCCTTGCCCCAACGACGCACGTCGGCGCTGCCCCAGGTGCACAGCGCGAGGATCGAGTCACCGTCGGGGCGATAGCGCGCGATCGCCGCGGCGACCGCGGCATAGAGCGAGCGCACCTGCGCCACGTCGGTGCGGTTGATCGAGGCCTGGTCGATCAGCGGCGGGAAGGCGCGATAGCCGTTCTGCACCACCACCGGGGCGCCGGGCGCGTAGACGTTGATCCCGCAGGCATCGACCTTGAGATAGTCGAAGCCCCAGTCGCGGAAGTAGAGCGCCACGTCCTGGTCGACGTGGCCGTAGAGGCCGACCTCGCGCTCCGCCGTCGTGCCCTCGGGCAGGTTGGGCGAGTGGAGGTCATAGGCCTGGGAGCAGGCGTTGCGCCCGATGTCGCTGTACAGCCCCGCCTTGAGCCCCATCGCGTGGAGCCGGTCGGTGAAGGGGCGGAAGCTGCTGTCGCCCCCCGTCACCGCGGCGGAGCGGAAGATCCGCGTGCGGATCATCAGCCGCCCGTCGCTGGTACGGCGCTTGAGCCACCAGCCATCGTCGACGTTGACGTAGCGGTAGCCGAGCTTGGCCAGCCCGCTGTCGACCAGCTTCTGCGCGGCGCCGAGCACTTTCTCCTCGTCCACCTCGGTGCGGAAGGCGTTCCACGAGCTCCACCCCATCGGTGGGGTGCGTGCGGCGGCGTGCTCGGGCGCCGACCAGCGTCCGCTCGGGGCGAGCGGGTCGGCCGCGGCCGCGGCCGGCTGGGCGAGCACGAGCGCGAGCGTGGCGAGAGGCAGGATCGGCAGGCGCATCGGACGGAACCTCGCTGTTCGCCACATCATAGTTTTTCTCTCCGGCGCGTGAGAAGGCCGGGATGACAGCCGCTCGCTCCGCCGTGCTCCGGCGAACGCCGGAGCCCAGGGCCACGGCCGCCAGCGTCAGTCGCACTAGGCTCCTGCGTGCGCAGGAGCACAGCAGCGTATCGGGCGAGACGGTCAATCGCTACCGCATGGCAAGATGCCGCGCATAGAGCGCCGCACCATAGCCGGGCGCGTGGAGCGGCTCGACCGGCGCGCAGCCCGCCGCCTCCAGACCGCGGGCGAAAGCGTCGCGCACCGCGGGCACGTTGGCTAGCACCCCGCCCGACCAGGACACCGGCACGCGCTCGCCCGGCTCGAAGCCGAGCCGCGCGCACAATGCGGTCGCGAGCAGCACCAACTCGTCCGCCGCCTCCGCCAGGATCGCGCGCGCCGCGGCGTCGCCCGCGTCGGCGGCGCGCGACACGATCGTCGCCAGCGCCGCGATCTCGCCGCGTGCCATGCCCCGTGGGCCCATCACGCGCTCGCACAGCGCGAGGTCATCGTCGAGCGCGAGCGCCTCGCGCAGCAGCGCGTGCAGCGGGCCGACCGGTACGCGCCCGTCGCTCATCCGCGAGAAAGCGGCGAGCCCGGCGCGTGCGATCCCATAGGCCGAGCCCTCGTCGCCGAACACCTCGCCCCACCCGCCCGCGCGCGCGCCGCGGCCGCCGCGCTCGCCATAGGCGATCGAGCCGGTCCCCGCGACGACGTTGATCCCGTCGGCGCAGGCCAGCGATCCCGCCCAGCCGCACACCATGTCATTGTCGCAGCGGTAGCGCGCGTGGCCGAGCAGGTCGCGCACCGCGGCGTCGAGCCGCGGGTCGACGGCACTGTCCTCACCATAGGCGGGCAGCCCGAGGAAGACGTGGTCGAGGTGCGCGGGCGCGGCGCCGATCTGGGTGCAGACCGCGCTCACCCCCTCGGCGATGCGCCGCACCGCTTCCGCCTCGCCGACCTCGAGATGGTAGGTCGTGCCCGTCACCGCGCGCGCGATCACCGCGCCCGCGGCGTCGATGCAGACGAACTCGGTCTTGGTCCCGCCGCCGTCGACCCCGAGATAGCGGCGCGCGCTCATGCCTCGTCGGCGTGGATCCGCACGCCCTGCACCACGCGGTTGACGGTGCCGCTCGCGTTGGGCTGGTCGGGGGTGAGCCCGAGTGCGAGCGAGACGTGGAGCGCGAACAACTGCGCCGGCACGATATAGGGGAAAAGCAGGTCGGCGTCGGGCGAGTCGTCCATCCCGGCGAGCGCGATCGTCGCGCCCTCGTCCGCTCGCGCCGAGATCACCGCCACCTCGCCCGCGCGCGCGTCGGCGCGTAGCTCGGCGACGATGTCGAGGTCGTAGCGACGCGTCAGCGGGTCGTTGGCGACGAACACCACCGCCAGCGTGCGGTCGGTGATGATCGTCTTGGGGCCGTGGCGGAAGCCGAGCGCGCTGTCGAAGGCGGTGACGACCGCGCCGTCGCTCAGCTCCATCAGCTTGAGCGCCGCCTCGCGCGCCAGCCCGCTGAACACGCCGCTGCCGAGATAGACGACTCGGTCGAACCCGCGCGCGGCCAGCGCCGCCGCGACCGGCTCGGCGCGCGCCAGCATGTCCTCCACGCCCGCCGCGATCGCCCCGACCCGCGCGTCCATCGCGGCGATGCCGCCGAGCGCGGACAGCGCCGCCAGCGTCATCGCGGTGAAGCTCGACGTCATCGCGAAGCTGCGGTCGTGCGTCGCCTCGGGCAGCACGATGACGTGCGCGCGCGCGCCGCCGCGGCGCGCCAGTTCGCCCTCGGCGTTGCAGGTCACGATCAGGTGGTGCGCCTCGGCGACGCGGCGGTCGACCAGCTCGACCGCGGCGACGCTCTCGGGGCTGCTGCCCGAGCGGCCGAACGACACCAGCAGCGTCGGCGCGTCGGCGCGCAGGTGGAGGTCGGGCGCGCCGACGATGTCGGTGGTGGCGATCGCCTCGACCGAGCGGCCGAGCGCGCGCGACAGCCAGGGCGCGAGGCACTCGCCGATGAAGGCCGAGGTGCCCGCGCCGGTCAGCACGACGCGCAGCTCGGGGCGCGCGAGCAGCGGCGCGAGGAACGCCTCGATCTCGGCGCGCGAGTCGCTCAGCAGCTTCTGGGTGGCGCGCAGCGTGGCGGGCTGCTGCGCGATCTCGCGGCGCGTCCAGGAGGAGTCGCCCGGCTCCGCGGCGGGGGCGGCGATCAGCGTGTCAGTCATGGGGAAAACAGGCTCCGTGATAGGCGTCGAGCGTGGCGCCGATCTGCGCCATCACGAGCTCGGCGGGGTCGAGGCCGGCACGGCCGGCGCGCACCGCGGCATAGGCCGCGGGCAGGTACTGGCTGAGCAGCGGCAGCGGCGGCGGGGTCTCGCGCAGATTGGCGAACAGCCGCTCCTGCGCCGCCGCGATCGTCGCGTCGGGCCAGTAATAGCGGATCCGGTCCGACAGGCTGTACTGCAGCTGAAGGTCGAGCGCGGGGCCGGTGGCGTGGTAGTATTTCGCCCAGTTCTTCGGTTCGGCGCGCAGTCGTTCGAGCGTGACCGCGCGCAGGTTCGCGCGTTCGCCCGCGGCGACGGTCTCGCGCTCGATCGCGTCGAGCGCCCACAGCGCCTCGCGCAGCGCGAAGGTGACGCCGGGGCCGACCTTGAGGATGGCGAAATGGTCGCGCACCAGCGCGGCGAGCGCCCGCGGCGTCTGATAGTCGGTCGAGTGCGCCTCGTAGACGAGGTGCGGCACCGGCTCGATCGCGCGGCTCAGCGCCACCGCGCGCTCGGGGCGATAGTCGACCACCTTGTCATGGTCGAACTCGACGCCGGGCTGCACCACGGTGGCGATCACGCGCTCCCACGCGTCGGCGAGGCCGGCGGCGCGGAACAGGTCGCGGTGCATGTCGACGGTGGCGATCGCCGCTTCGGGATCGGTCACCGCCAGCTCGTCGAGGTCCTCGGCGGCGCCGCCGGGCACGGGCACCTCGGTGCCGATGATATAGACCGGGGCGGCGGCGGGATCGCCGGCATAGGCGTCCTCCGCGGCGCGGCACAGGCGCGCGGCGCGCTCGGCGATGGTCCGCTCGGGCAGCGGCACGGGATCGTCGGCGCAGCTCATCGAACAGTCGAGGTGGATCTTGGCGAAGCCGGCGCGGACATAGTCTGCGACCATCACCTCGGCCTTGGCCATCGCCGCGGCCGCGGGCAGCGCGGTCCAGGCGTTGGGGCCGAGATGGTCGCCGCCGAGCACCAGTCGGTCGAGCGGATAGGCGACCCGCGCCGCGATGCGCTCGACGAAGGCGCGGAAGTCGGCCGGGACCATGCCGGTATAGCCGCCGTCCTGGTTCACCTGGTTCGAAGTTGCCTCCACCAGCGCGAACGGGGCGTCGTGCGCCAGCGCGTGGCGCAGCGCCGCCTCGATCACCAGCGGGTGCGCCGAGCAGACCGAGGTCACGCCGACGCGCTCTCCCGCCTTATGCCGGTTCACCAGGTCGAGAAGTATCTGCACGTGCGTCTCCCTTCACGCGGCCGACATAACGCCGACCGCAGCAGAACACAAGAAAGCGAAACTTAGCGAAACTAAATTGCCGCCGCGGTTGGCTCGTCCTCGGTGTCGGGATCGACCGCGTCGGGCTCGATCGCGAGCAGCAGCGAGGCGGTGAGCGCGAGCACGATCCCCAGCGTCTTCAATGGTCCGGGCACGACATGGAGCACCGCGAGCGAGATCAGCGCGGTGGCGAGCGGCGCGCCCGCGTTGGCGAGCGGCGCGACGATGATCGCCTTGCCGTAGCGGAAGGCGAACACCAGCGTCAGCGCGCCGACCGCGTTGAGCAGCTGGATCGCCGCGGCCAGCCCGGGCCCGTCGAGCCCCCAGTTGATCGCGCGCCCGGTATCGGTCATCGCCCAGGCCACCGGGGCGAGCGCGAGACCCGACAAGGTCATGTAGACGAAGATGCTCTCCGCCGAGGTGACATGGTTGGCGGCCTTCATGAAATAGGCCTGCACGCCCCAGCACAGCATCACCGCCACCGCGGGCAGCAGCCACGCCGCCGAGGCCCCCGCCCCGCCCGAACCGGGCGCGAAGTCGAAGGTGGGCAGCGCCAGCAGCGCGAGCAGGATGCCGAGCGCTCCCAGCCTGCCGGTGCGCTCGCCCATCAGCAGGAAGGACATCGCGATCGTCACCACCGGCGACAGCGAGATGATCGGGAAGATCAGATAGGCCGGCCCGCGCGCCACCGCGTAGAACAGCAGCATCTGCCCGCCCGCGCCGAGCAGCCCGACCGCCAACCCGTAGCCGATCGCGCGCGGCGAGCGGTCGAGCCGCCAGCCCGCCTGTTTCAGCACCACCAGCGCGGGCGGCACCATCGTCAGCGCCCAGACGACATAGACCAATGTCTCGGGAAAGCCGCGCTGCGGCGACAGGCCCGAGAAGGCGCCCCACACGCCCCACAGCACCACCGTGACGAGCGCGTTGACGAGCCAGCCGCGCCCTGCCGGCGCCCCCGTGCTTATACCCCCGCTCATGCCGCGCCCCGCGCGACCGGGGTGGCGCGCACCAGCAGCGCGCGCTCGAACGTCGCCGTCAGCGTCGGCCGGCCTCGCGAGGCGGTGCCGAGCGAGCGGCCGGTGAAGCCGTCGACGAGCGCGTAGCTCCCCTCGCCCAGCCCGTGCAGCGCGATCGGGCCGGACCAGCTCTCCGCGTAGAAGGCGTAGTGGAGCACGCCGTCCTTGGCGATCGCGTGCGCCTCGGGCTTGTCGAAGCCGATGTCGTACAGCCCGCCGAGGTACTGCCCCTTGGGCAGCATGTGCTCGCGGTACAGCGCGACCCACTTGCCCCACAGCGCCTCCTTGGCGGGGGTGAGGACGAACCCGCCCGGCGGCAGCTTCTCCATCGGCTTGGGGGTGTCGCGCGGCCAGGTGAACTTGGTCGAGGGGATCGCGCCGATGCCATAGGCGGAGGCGAAATCGTCGCCGCCGTCGCTGAGCTCGACATGGTCGCCCGAATAGGGCGCGGACGGGCCCATCAGCGCCTTGAAGGTCTTGCCCTTGAGCCGGATCTGCCAGGACGACAGCGGGTCCGAGGCGGGCGTGTTGTTGGTGGCGGGCAGGTTGTGGAAGGCGAAGCTGTCGCCGCACGGGCACAGCTCGAGCACGGCCTGCGGGTTGGCGGCCACCGCCTCGTCGTGGATCGCCTTCCAGAAATCCTGCAGCTTCTCGCTCGATTCCTCGGGATGCGCGTGGCGATGCGCGGGATTGTAGCAGGGCGCGACGCCGTTGAGATGCTGGCCGTCGAGCTTGAGCCCGTCATAACCCCAGTCGGTGACGATCCGGCGCACCAGAGCACGGAAATAGTCGACCGTCGGCTGATACGCCGGGCAGAGCGTGAAAGCGTTCCAGAAGCTGACGTTCTGCGCCGAGCCGTCGCGGTCGAGCAGCAGCATGTCGGAATGGTCGCGCAGCAGGTCGGTGCCGGGATCGACCGCGAGCGGCGCGAGCCACAGCCGCGGGCGCATGCCGTCCGCCTTGATGCGGTCGGTGAAGGCGCGCATGTCGGCGTCGCCGCGCGGGAATTTGGCGGGATTGAGCTTCCAGTCGCCCTCCGCGGTCTGCCAGCCGTCGTCGAGCACCGCCCATTCGAAGCCGAGCGCCTTGGCCTTGGGCAGCGTGCCGTAGACCTGGTCGAGCGTGAAGTCGCGCTCGTAGCCCCAGGCGCACCAGATCGGCCCGTAGCTCGACTCGGGGATCGCGGGCGCCGCGACGCCGCGCTCGGCCATCAGCCGGCGATAGGCGTCGAGCGGGCGGAAATGGTCGCCGGTGTGCGCCATCAGGAAGGCGGTCGGCAGCGTCAGCGTCCCGCCCGGCGCGAGCAGCGCGGGCTGGTCGCCGCTCAGCCCGATCCGGGTGGCACCGGGCTGCGCCGCCACCGGCAGCGCGACCTGGCGCGGGCTGGTCTCGAGATGGCCCACCGCGAGCCCGACGTCGCGGCGCCACACCACCGCCACGGGCGTCCCGCCGCCATAGTCGGAGGCGTTCATCCCCATGAAATTGCGCTGCTCGAACCCGGGCGCGACCTTCTGCACCCAGTCGCGCCGGTCAGGATAGGAGGCACCCGCGAAGGTCCAGGCACCGTCGGCGTGCGCGGTGAGGTCGTGCGTCGCGACGCGCCAGCCGGCGATCGCCAGCGGCGCCGCGCCGGTGTTGCGATAGCTCACCTCGTAGAGCGCGAGGCCGGGATAGGCCTCCAGGAAGGTCACCGCGACGGTCTGCTCGACCTGCCCGCCCGCGGTGGCGCGCAGCACGTGGCGCCGTCCCTCGCCGTGCGGCCCCGCCGCGGATTCCTCATGATGGTCGAGCAGCAGGAAGCTGCCGAGCGGCACCGCGCCCGCGAGAAACAGCGCCTCGGGCTGCGCGCGCGGCGTGATCGCCTGGCCGCGATGCGCGACCGTGGCGCGCATCGCGCGGTCATAGTCGATCGTGAGCGTGCCGTCGCTCAGCCGTACGCCCGCGGGCGCTGCCGCAAAGACCGCTTGGCCGAGATCGGGCAGCGTCACCGCCGCCCCGCCGACGAGCAGGCGGCCGAGCAACGATCGGCGCGTGACGGAGGTGAACGGCATCGCTGAAACTCTCCTGGGCGGCTCGACGGCCGGCGAGAAAGAGCTTGCACCAACGCGGACGGGCGAGCAAACGAAAATCGCAACATCAAGGCGCGTTTTCTTTCGTTACGCGCGAGTGGGAGAGAGACGATGAGCCTGATCGCGGCCCTGCTGATGGCGAGCGCGGCGACGCCCGCGACGCATTATACCGAGGCCGACTTCGCGCGCGTCGCCAAGTTCGACTCGCACTTCCACGCCAACGTCGAGGATCCGCACTTCCTGGCCCTCGCCAAGCGCGACCGCTTCGAGGTGCTGTCGATCAACGTCGACTATCCCGACTTTCCCCCGCTCGCGCGCCAGGCCGCGATCGCGCGCACGATGCGCGCCGCCGCCCCGGCGCGTTTCCGACACGCCACAACCTTCTCGATGGCGGGCTTCGGCGCGCCGGGCTGGACCGAGCGCACGATCGCGCAGCTCGACCAGGCCTTCGCGCGCGGCGCGATCGCGGTGAAGGTGTGGAAGAACATCGGGATGGTCGCCAAGGACGCGAGCGGCAAGCGCGTCTTCCTCGACGATCCCCGGTTCGACGGCGTGATGGCGCATCTCGAGCAGCGCGGCATCCCGCTGATCGCGCACCAGGCCGAGCCCAAGAACTGCTGGCTCCCGCTCGACCAGATGACCACCGACAACGACCGTGAGTATTTCAAGGCGCATCCGGAATATTACATGTATCTCCACCCGGAGGAGCCGAGCTACGAGGCGCTGATGGCGGCGCGCGACCGCTTCGTCGCGCGCCATCCCAAGCTCGCGTTCGACGGCGCGCACATGGCCAGCCTGGAGTGGAGCGTCGACGAACTGGCGCGCTTCTTCGACCGCTATCCCAACACGGTGGTCGATCTCGCCGCGCGCCTCTCCAACCTGCAGGTCCAGTCGAACGCCGACCTCCAGAAGGTGCGCGCCTTCTTCATCAAGTACCAGGACCGCATCCTCTACGGCACCGACCTCACCGACAGCCCGCCCGACCCCGCCGCGCGCGCGCAGAACCCACCCGCCACCAGCGACTTCCCCAAGGAGGCCGACCGCGTCTGGCGCGCCGACTGGCGCTATCTGGCGACCCCGCTGCCGCAGCGGGTCGAGGCGATCCGCGCCGACGCCAAGGGGCTCAACCTGCCCCGCGCGGTGATCGACAAGATCTACTGGGGCAACGCGCGGCGGTTCTTCCATCTGGCGGCATGAGGTGTGTGCCGCAGAGGTCGCTTCAGCCTTCGCCAAAGACTCTCCGTCATCCCGGCCTTGAGCCGGGATCCATGTAGCCGCAGAAGCAACGGCCGAAGCGTGCGCGGTACGATGGATCCCGGGTCAAGCCCGGGATGACGGAAGGTGGAGCTCGCGCTCACTCCAAACCCCCGTGCTCCTGCGCACGCAGGAGCCCAGAGTCACGGGCGACACCGCACCTGGCCCTGGGTTCCTGCGTGCGCAGGAGCACGGGTACGCTGACCGCCCCCCTCACGCCACGTGCAGGCGGAACCCCAGCCGCTCCGCCGCGGCCTGCAGCCCCTCGGGCGCGCTGGCGTCGGTGACGAGGTCGTCGATCTCGGCGACGTTGAGGATGCGGTGGAGACAGACGCGGCCGAACTTCGACTGGTCGGTCACCGCGATCACCTGTTGCGCCGCGCGCACCATCTTGCGGTTGAGCATCGCCTCGGGCTCGTAGTGCGTCGTGATGCCGCGCTCGAGGTCGAAGCCGTCGACTCCGAGGAAGAGCTTGTCGACGTGCAGGTCGTCGAGCGCGGCCTCGGTCTGCGCGCCGTAGAAGGCGCGGTTGCGGCGGCGTAGCGCGCCGCCCAGCATCACCACCCGGATCCGCTCCTTGCGCGCCAGCGCGCAGAGGATGTCGAGGTCGTTGGTGAGAACCGTGATCTCCTCGTCGTCGGGCAGATGGTGCGCGATCTGCAGCGTCGTCGTGCCCGAG
Organism: Sphingomonas sp. BK580; assembly: GCF_014194975.1. Taxonomy (GTDB): domain Bacteria; phylum Pseudomonadota; class Alphaproteobacteria; order Sphingomonadales; family Sphingomonadaceae; genus Sphingomonas. Next base: position 614,842 of record NZ_JACIAY010000001.1, read on the forward strand.
TCGAGCACCACCGACTCGCCCGGCCGCACCATCGCCGCCGCCAGCGCGCCGATCCGCGTCTTCTCGTCGACGTGCGCGGCGCGTTTCGCTTCCACCGCCGGCTCGGCGATCACGTTCACCGCGTCGGCCACGATCGCACCGCCGTAGGAGCGCTCGGCCACGCCGCGTTTCGCGAGGAAGTGCAGGTCCTTGCGGATCGTCTGCATCGACACGCCGAAGCGCTCGGCGAGCGGCGCGACCTGGACGCTGCCGCGCTCCCTCACCATCGCGCTGATCTGCTGCCGCCTGCCGCTGGTGTCCCGTACCGTGGACATCGCATCCTCCCGTTCACGCGCCGGCTTACCAGCGGCGACCGACGGCTACAATGCTCACGCTACGTTTCGTTTCTTTTCTATTTGACAGTATTGCGACGCTCACGATAGCAAGTCGCAACGTTTCGCACCGGGTGCGGGGAAGAGGGAGAGTGGCGATGACGCAGCTGCAGCACGGGCGCGGCAAGATCCTGGCCGGCGCGAGCCTGGCCGCCCTGCTCGTCGCCGGCCAGGCCGCGGCGCAGGACGCCACCGCCCCGGTCGACGGAACGCAGCAGTCCTCCACCGCCTCGCCCGACCCGCAGGCGGTGCTGTCCGACCCGTCGCAGCAGCCCGGTGAGACCGGCCAGACCGACGGCCCCGTCACCACCGGCGGCGACATCGTCGTGCGCGGCGTCCGCGGCAGCCTGCTCCGCTCGATCCAGGCCAAGCGCAACGCCGACACGATCGTCGACGCCATCTCCTCCGAGGAGCTCGGCAAGTTTCCCAACCGCAACGTCGCCGAGGCGCTCGCCAACATCCCGGGCGTGACGGTGGGGCGCGACGGTCGCGGCGAGGGTCGCGACATCACCGTGCGCGGGCTCGGCTCCAATTTCGCGATCACCACGCTCAACGGCCGCATCCTGCCGACCGACGGCACCGACCGCTCGTTCCAGTTCGACGTGCTGCCCTCCGAGATCATCTCGGGGGCCGAGGTGAAGAAGGCGGTGCGCGCGTCCGAGCTGGAGGGGAGCATCGGCGGCAACGTCGACCTGCGCACCGCGCGCCCGCTCGACCGCCCCGGCTTCCACGCCTCGGCGGCGCTCGAGGGTCAGTACAACGACCTGGTCGACAAGGGCGGCTACAAGGCCAGCGGCGTCGTCAGCACCACCTTCGCCGACGACACGATGGGATTGCTGGTCGGCGCCAGCTACAACAAGTACAAGTTCCGCACCGACAATCTCGGCGAGTATTCGATCACCGACGGCACCGAGGCGGGCTATGGCCTCGACTTCAACCGTGACGGCAAGGTCGATCCCAACGTCGCCGGCCCGGCCTATATCTGGCCCGATTACTACAGCGTCGGCTATGTCACCGGCGAGCGCGAGCGGATCGGCGCGGCGGGCGCGTTCCAGTGGAAGCCGTCGAGCCGCTTCGAGCTGACCATCGACGGCGTCTACAGCCACTTCGACGTCACCCAGCACAATTACCGCTCGTCCAACTATCTCAACCCGCTCGGCGACGACGGCTCGCCGCGCTGGGACCCGGCGTCGATCTCGGTCGACCGCAACAACGTGGTCACCGGCTTCGCGATCAACGACCTCGTCTCCGAGGTGCTGACCACCGACGAGCCGCGGCAGAGCCAGACCTATCAGATCGGCGGCCGCATCGACTGGCGTCCGGTCGACCAGCTCAAGCTCGCCTTCGACGGCTATTACGGCAAGGCGACCAACAACACCGGCGGCCGCAACCGCTTCGTCGTCGCGGGCGTCCCCGGCGCCTCGGCGACCTTCGCGACGCGCGACAACGGCCTGCCCGACCTCGCGATCACGCTGCCGGGCGGGCGCACGATCGACCAGGCCACCAACGACGACTATCGCGCGCACTATATCGGCATCCAGGGGCAGGACGTCTCGGACGAGATCAAGAGCGCGAAGGTGGACGGCGAGTATCGCGTCGACAACGGCGCGTTCAAGGCGATCAGCTTCGGCGCCGCCTGGACCGATCGACGCAAGAACGTCACCACCGTCGACAACCAATACACCACCTCGTGCAATTACTGCGGCTACCCCTTCACCTTCGGGCAGATCGGGGCCGACGTGGTGCGCCCCGGACAGGGCAACATCTTGAGCAAGTTGCCGGGCAACTTCCCGCGCAACTTCCCCAATTTCGACATCGACACCTATCTCGCCGCACTGCCGCGCGCGGACAACAACCCGGCGGTGCTCAATCCCAACAGCTGCCTCGATGCGAGCGGCGCGACGATCGAGGGCTGCGCGCTGTCGCCCTACCCCGCCGGCTATTCGACGCAGATCATCCAGGACGACCTGCCCGCCTCCTATCGCATCCGCGAGCGCACCTGGGCAGGCTACGTCCAGTTCAACCTGGCGGGCGAGCGCTGGCGCGCCGACATCGGCGGGCGACTGGTCGCCACCAAGGTGTCGTCGGTCGGCTACGGAGCCTCGATCGCGACGATCATCCCGCGCGCGGGCACGCAGGACAATGCGGTCGCCTTCAACGAGGTCGAGCCGATCACGGGCGGCGGCGACTATCTGCGGCTGCTGCCGGCGGCGAACTTCGCCTATGATCTCGCCGACGGGCTGCGCGTCCGGCTCGCGGCGTCGCAGGCGATCTCGCGCCCGACCTTCGCCGAGCTGTCGCCCGCCAAGGACGCCACCTCGGCGCAGTCGGGCACCTATATCATCTACGACGCGGGCAACCCGAACCTGAAGCCGACCGAGGCCAACCAGCTCGACCTCTCGCTCGAATATTACCCGTCCAACCGCCTCGCGCTGACCGCGGCGGCCTTCTACAAGCATATCACCAACTTCGTCTCGACCGTGCCGGTCGACGTGGTGGTCACGCCCACCGCGCAGCCGGCCAACCAGCAGCAGAACTTCGACTTCGTCGAATATCAGGTGCGAAACGGCGACAGCGCCGACGTCTACGGCGTGGAAGTCGGCGGCCAATACTTCCTCGACAACGGCTTCGGCGTGCAGGCGAACCTCACCTTCAATCGCTCGCGCGCCACGTCGGGCGACGTCACCACCGACCTGCCCGGCGCGATCCCCTTCTCGGCCAATGGCAAACTGTTCTACGAGAACCACGGGATCGGCGCGCAGGTCTCGTACAGCTTCCAGTCGCGCTTCACCTACGCGCAGTCCGGCAACCTCGCCTATTTGCCGGTGAAGGAGGATCCGTACCACGAGGTCTCGGCGACCTTGTCCTATGATCTCAACAGCCACCTCACCGTCTACGCGCAGGGCTCGAACCTGCTCGGACAGGCGGTGAAGCGCTTCAACGATCTGCGCAACGTGCCCAACTTCTACGAATATTCGGGCCGGGCCTTCTTCTTCGGTGTGCGCGGGCGGCTGTGATCGCCGTGGTACGGTGGGCGTCCCGCGCAGCAGGACAAGTCGTCGACGCGACGGATCGTCTTCGCCCCGGCTCGTCAGGCCGGCCGCGACCGCGGACGCGTCCCGGCGAGCGCAACCGAGCATTCGCGGCAGGTACTTGCTAAGGAAGCTCCGAAAGAGGGTCGGAACGCCTTCACCATGGCTGCCGTCATTCGCGCGATACTGAAGGGCTTCTCGCAGCGCGGAACGTTCTTGAAGCGATCGGGCATCGCCGCTGCATCGTAGCCGGTGGTGAAGACTATCGGCACCCCTTGAGCGATCAGACGATCAGCGACGGGAAAAGCTGGCTCTCCGCCAAGATTGATATCCAGGACGGCGCCGTTCAAAGCTTCTCCGTCGCTCAGCAAACGCAGCGCCGTCTGTACGTCAGGAGCGGGCCCGAGTACCGTCGCGCCGAGTTCGGCCAGCTCTATCGCCAGTTCATCTGCGAGGAGATACTCGTCTTCCACGATCAGGATGCGGCACCGGGCGAGCTGTCGATCAGTCACCGCGATCCCCTTCGAGTGCGTTTGAAGCCGATACGGGCATCATGATCGTGCAGTGGACGCCATTACTTTCAAGCACATAGGTTGTCTTAGCCGCCAGCTGATATGGCAATGCGCGCTCGATCAGCTCGCGCCCTTGCCCGCTTCCCTGTGCAAAAGCCGACTCAGGCATGAGGACGTCGGTCTCGCGCCAGTCGATGTGCAACCAGTGCTCCCCGCCCTCCTCGATCATGCTCCAGCGGATCATCAGATGTGCAGCCGGCTGGCTGAGGGCCCCATACTTCACCGCGTTGGTCGCGAGTTCGTGAATCGCCAGAGCAAGGGTCTGCACGGTCGAGGAGCGAAGACGCACGCCCGTCACGCCAGACAGGTGCACCCGGGCGTCCTGATCCGGCTCTGCCCCATGTGCAGCGAGTTCAGTCCGGATCAGCTCGTCGAAGGAGACGCGGTCCTGGTCCTTCAATCGTGATAGAAGGCCTTGCACCCGCGCCAGGGCGTCGAGCCGGTCGCGGAAACGAGCGCGGAAATCCGATAGATCGGCGCTCGCCCGGGCGGTCTTGTCGGCGACTTGCCGGACAACGGCGATAAGGTTCCGAGTACGGTGCTGTAGTTCAGCGACCAGGACGCCCTGCCGCTCCTGGAGGTCGCGCAGGTCGTCGATGTCGGTGGAGGAGCCGATCCACTCGAGGATGAGCCCCTTCTCGTCTCGTACCGGAGTCGCGCGGACCTGGAACCATCGGTAGCGCCCGTCCGCGGCTCGGCGGATCCTGAACTCGACGACGAAGCCGCCTTCCTCTGCGGCGTGGCTCCAGGCTTCTCGCGCGAGGGGGCGATCGTCAGGGTGGATCGGCTCGACCCAACCCCAGCCTTCGCTCTCGGTCACGCTCTGGCCCGTGTAGTCGGTCCATTGTTGGCTCGCCCAGGTCCACCGACCGGAGTCCACCGCGCGCCACACGAAATGCGGCAACCCTGTCACGAGTGACTTGAGCCGCTGTTCGCTTTCGCGCAGCGCCTCCTCCGCCTCGCGGCGAGCGGTGATGTCGTTCGCCGCGCCGAACCACTCGATGATCTCGCCGTCGCCGTCGGTGATCGGGACGGCTCGCGACATGGCCCAACCGACGCTGCCGCCCAGTCGCCACACGCGATGTTCCAACTCGAAGACGCTCTTCTCGCGGATCGCATGCGCGATGGCGGCGAGGATGAGCGGCTGCTCGTCCGGTGGGATGTGCTGCGACAGCCACTCCGTGCTCTCGCGTGTATCGGCCAAGAAGTCCTTGCCCACCAGGTCGATCATCTCCGACCAATCCGGACTCATCCGGAAGATGAGCTGCGAGCTTGCGGCCAGCAGTGCCTGGAGCCGCTGCTCGCTCTCACGAAGCGCCGCCTCTGCCTTGTGTACGGCCGTGAGATCGGTGAAGGTCACTACCGCGCCGCTGATATAATTATCAACGCTACGATACGGTAGCACCTTGGCGACGAAGTGGCGCTCACCACTAGAATCCAGGACGGTCCGATCGACCGGGGTCAGCGTCTTCAGCACTCGACGGACGTCGTCCTGAAGCTGCGGGTAGATGACGCGCGATACGACGTGACCCAGGGGCCTCCCGACATCGGTTTCCAGCAGGTGGAAGACATCGGTGGCGGAAGGCGTAAAACTGCGTACTCGCAGATCGTTGTCTAGGAACAACGTGGCAATCTGCGTCGCTTCCAGCAGATTCTTCAGGTCGGAGTTGCTCCGTCCCAGCTCAGCCACGCGGTGGCCAAGCTCACCGTTTACCGTCTGCAGCTCCTCGTTGACGGATTGCAGTTCCTCCTTGGATGTTTCCATCTCCTCGTTAGCGGACTGAAGCTCCTCGTTGATCGACTGATATTCCTCGTTCGAGGATTTGAGTTCCTCGTTCGTCGATTCGAGTTCTTCGATCGTAGCCTGAAGCCGATCACGCGTGAGCCGCAGCTCATTCTCCAACCGCTCGATGTGCTCGCCGTCCCCGGGCCGGTCACTCGATCCGGGATCTGGTACCGGTCCGGTATCCTGAAACAGGATCACGAGGGAGGTTATGTCACTTCCCGCGATCGGCTCGACCACCAGGTTGACACCGACGGAGCGCTCGTCCTGTCGCAGCACGAGCCGCGGCAGCTCGATCCGGCGCCCCTCCGAGACGGCGCGGTGCAGAGCGGCTCGCAGGTCCACGCGCAGGTCGCGGTGGATGAGGCTGACGATATTCAGACTAGCGGCGCCAGCGACCGGCTCCAGGAATCGTCCCGTCCTGCCAGAGAAATGAAGCACGTCTCCCTGTGTATCGACGACGACGTAAGCCGGCGCATAACGTTCCGCGATCGCCTCGGCCTGACGGCTGACCGCACCGGAGAGCCGGACGGAGGGCTGCATCTCCGATGTCGTTAGCTGCAGCGGATCGAGCGCCCGAGCGCGCGGGCTCAGGGGGAAGTCGGGCACCACGCGCATCGCGGTCTCGAGCCGCCGGAATACCCTGTTCTTACGGTCCACCGGCGCGAAGAGCTTCTGATGACGCGTGATGTTTTCCGAATTACCAAGGAATAGCACGCCGGCGGGCCGAAGGGAGAAGTGGAAGATCGGTATGACCCGGTTCTGAAGCTCGGCATTCAGGTAGATGAGCAGATTGCGGCAGGAGAGAAGATCGATTCTCGAGAACGGCGCATCCTTGATCAGATTGTGTGGCGAGAAGATGCACATCTCTCGCAGCTCTTTAGAGACGCAATACGTGTCTCCCTCGCGAACGAACCATCGATCCAGCCGGTCTCGGCGCACATGGCTCTCGATGGCCATCGAGTAACGGCCCGCACGAGCGAGACCCAAGGCGCGAGCGTCCAGGTCGGTCGCGAAGATCTGCACCTGCGGCGGTTGCGCCATGTTCGCCATCTGCTCGCGCAGCAGGATGGCGAGCGAATACGCCTCTTCGCCGGTCGCACAGCCGAGCACCCAGACTCTGAACTGATCGTCCGGAGCCTTGTTCTCGAACAGACGCGGAAGCTCCCGCTCGACCACGTCGAATTCCTGAGGATCACGGAAGAACTGAGTGACGCCGATCAGCAGGTCTTGGAAAAGGTCCTGCACCTCCTGGCGATCATTACGCAGGCGGGCGATATAGGCATCGATCGTGTCGAGTTGCAGCACCTGAAGGCGTCGGTGCACGCGCCGCAGGAAGGTGCCGCGTTTGTAGCCGTGAAAGTCGTGGCTGGTGACGTTGCGCAGGATGGTGGTGATCTGCGTCACCTGTGCCTCGACCTCCTCCGGCACCTCTTCCTGTTCGAGCGGCGCGGCGGTGGTCTCGAGATTGTTCAGGTAGAGCGCGATCTGGGTACCGATCCGCTCTGCCGGCAGGTGCACGTCGACGACGCCGTAGGGTCCGGCGACACCGTGATCGCCATTCTCATCGTCCTGAGTGTTAGCCTCGCCGATCGAGAGGCCGCCGAATTTCTTGGTAGCGGTGACGCCGGCGGTTCCGTCGCTTCCGAGCCCCCCGAGCAGCACCGCCACTGCCTTGTCCTGCGCATGCTCCGCCAGCGAGATGAGCATCGTATCGATCGTGCCGCGATGCCCCACGGGCTCCTCCGCGGCACGAACGCGCAGGCGGCCGTCTTCGATGGCGACGAGGTCATCCGGCCCACCGACGTAGATATGGTCCGTTTCGATCGGCTCGCCGTCCTGCGCGATGCTGATCGGCAGGGAAGACTGACGCGAGAGCACGTCCACGACGCTGCCGACATCGAGCCCTTCCTGTTGTCGCACCGCGATCAGGAAGGCCGCGTTGAGGCTTGGCCCGACGCTCGCGAACATCGTCTCGAGCGATCGCAGCGACCCAGCGCAGACGCCGATGCCCACCACCGGCATCATCACGGCCTGCTGCCCTCCTCCGGGGGATGTCGTATCAGGCGTGTCGTTGATGCTTGTCATATCGTCTTCCAGCTTGCGCCGAGGCAGCATAGGCGCACCACCAGCCACGCAGAAGGGAGTTGCGCTAGCTGTCTTGCTCACGCGGCGCGCGTCCGAGCCGGAGCGATGTGACCGCCGCCTCGCGGAGCGTCGCTGCGTAGCGGCGGTACTCCTCCCCCCTGGCCTCGTAGAGCTCCGCCACGGCGGTTCTCCCGCTCCTGCGCGCGTCCTGGGCCATGCGGTCGACGAGCGTCACTCGCTCTTCCATCACGCGCATGGCGACGCGTATCGCCTCGTCGACTTCATCGATGTGGGCGGCGAGTGTCTCGGCAGTGTAGCCATGGCCGATCTGACACCGGTAACGCAGCGGCCTTCCCGCACTCACCTCCGACAAGACGCCGTGGCAGTCGGGGCAGCTGAGTGCACTGGGGCGAGCTAGGCGCATCAGGTTCTCGCTGCCCAGTCGCGCACCAGCCGCGATCTCCACTTCCAGGCGGAGCGTTTCCGGCGGCTTGGGCGAGGCGCCCGCGGCGGTCGACGCAAGGGTGACGAGGAGCTCGCCGAGATCGGCTGCAGGCGCGACATAGTCGACCTCCACGGCCTCGAGCGCGGCGAGCGGCATCTGATCGACCTCGGCGTCGAGCGGGTGCTGAACGATGGCGGTCCCGCCCGCCGCCTTGATCGAGTGGAGCCCGGCCGAACCATCGTTCAGCATGCCGCTAAGCACCACGCCGACCACCCGTGAGCCGAAGGACAGCGCCGCCGAGCGGAACATCGGGTCGATCGACGGGCGAACCATATTCTCCCGCGGCCCGGCCCCGAGCCGGATCGTGCCGTCCATCAGCAGCATGTGTCGGTCGGGTGCAGCAACGTAGACGTGCCCGCGCTGGATCGGCTGTCCGTCGACGGCCTGCGTGACCGGAAGCCTCGAGCTGCCCGATAGAACCTCAGCGAGGAGGCTCGGTGAGTGGGCTGGGATGTGAGTGCTGATGCACACGCTTGCCGGCAAGTCGGCCGGCAGACCCGCCAGAAGCTGCTTCAACGGAGCACTGCTTCCCGCGGAGCCACCGACAACAACGGTGTCTTTGGTGAAGTCGACGGCCATCAGGGCACCTCCAAGCGCCCTTGAAGCCGTCCCACCTTCCGTTCACGGCACCGAGCAAGTGGCTCATGTGCCAAGGTTTCTTCGGTCGCCATAACGTAGGTGGGGATCGGGCGCCAGCGAAGCGCGCACGCGCGGGAAGGATCCGTTTCCCCAATCAGCCAAGACGGCCAATGGCAACGTGTTCTTGCCGGCGTGGGAGCCAGCGCGGTGACCGCCTCATCGCACGTCAGTGGGTGCCGTCACAGACGCTGTCGTAACGCTCCTGGCCTGTCCCGCGCCAAGGTCACGATCAACTCGCCCAGCAGCCCGTTCGCCCAGGCGAACCATGGCCGCGTGAAGCGCGTGGGATCGTCCTTGTGGAAGGTCTCGTGGACGAAGCCGGTGTCGGCGTCAGTGTCGCGGATCGATCGAAGGCACGCGCGGACCAGCGCCTCGTCGTCGGCGGAGGCGGCGCGCACCAGGGTCGCCATCGGCCAGATCAGGTCGAAGCCGGCGTGCGGTCCGCCCAGCCCCTCGCCGGCGCGACCGCGCACGAACCAGGGGTTGCGCTCGCTCCACGCCGCCGCCTCGGTGCGGCGCCATAGCGGATCATCGGGCGCGGCGCAGCCGAGGAACGCCAGCCCCGAGAGCGACAGCTCGCAGCAATCGTCCATGAACAGCGCATTGCCGAAGCCGTCGACCTCGAACGCCCACACCTCGCTTCCGTCCGCCAGCCGCATGCGGCCGTGCGCGGCGAGCGCGGCCTCGATCTCGGTCGCCAGCGCGGCGGCGTCGCCTGCCAGCGCCGTGTCGCCGCGCGCCTCCGCCGCGACCGCGGCGAGTTCGCGCAGCGTGCGGGCTGCGAAGATGTTGGCGGGGATCAGGAACGGCAGGATCGTCGCGTCGTCGGAGGGGCGGAAGCTCGAGTGGATCAGGCCGACCTTGCGCGTCGGATTGCCGACGCTCCACAGCTGCGTCTCGGTCGGCTGCACGCTGCTGCGCTGGAAGCGGTACGGGCCGAGATCGTCGCGGCGCTGCTGCTCGCGGAAGGTCCGCACGATCGCGCGCGCCGACTGCGCCCACTCCGCGGTGAAGGGCGCGCGGTCCTTCGTGGCGCGCCAGTAGCTCGAGGCGAGCCGCAGCACGTAGCAGAGCGAGTCCACCTCCCACTTCCGCTCCGCCACGCCCGGCTTCATCTCCGTCTGGTCGTGCTGGGACGAGTCCAGGTCAGTGCGCGCGTTCGGGTCCTGCAGGAAGGCGTTGGCGTAGGGGTCGATCAGCACGCAGCGTGCCTGGCGCGCGATCAGCCCGCGGAACAGCCTGGTCAGCGCCGGGTCGCCCGCGGCGAGATGGAGATAGGGGCGCAGCTGTGCCGAGGAGTCGCGCAGCCACAGGCAGGGGATGTCGCCGGTGATGACGAAGGCGTCGTCGTCGGTGACCGACAGCACCGTCGTGTCGAGCGTGTTCGGGTAGCAATTCTCGAACATCCACGCGAGCTTCGGGTCGGCGATCAGCCGCTTCACGCGCACGATCTCGCGTTCCACCGCGGCGCTGTGGAAACGCCGGGCCGACGGCGGCGGGCGCTTCGACGGTCGCGCCGAGGTCGCGGCCCAGGCGGGACGGGCGGCCGCGAGCGCGGCCGGCGCGGCGAGAAGGGTGCGTCGGTCGATGCCCAGCGTCGCGCCCGCTCCGGCGCCGTGTCGACCGTCCATGCCCCACCCTCCTCGTCTACCAGCCCGCACTGCATCGGCGCGCGCCTCACATCCGCCCGGTAGCATAACCGCCCACCAATCTTCCACCTACTTTCTTTTTGATTGTCGCATCGTCGTCGGCGTGCCACATCGCTCGGGTACCGGTAGCCCCGGGGCAGACCAGGAGAGAGACATGCACCCGACGCGCCGCGACGTGATGGGCGCCGCCGCCGCACTGACGATCGGCGCACCTGCCGCCGCAGCGCCGCCCAGCTTCGTCAGCCAGCGGCCGCCGCTGGCGAAGCGACGCTTCGTCAGCGCCGCGGTGGAGCGCGAGCTCAGCCGCCTCAAGGCGCGGATCGCCGACCCGGAGCTCGCCTGGATATTCGAGAACTGCTACCCCAACACGCTCGACACCACCGTCTTCACCGGCACGATCGACGGCAAGCCCGACACCTTCGTGATCACCGGCGACATCGACGCGATGTGGCTGCGCGACAGCGCGGTGCAGGTCGAGCCCTATCTCCCTCTCGCCCGAAGCGACCCTCGGCTGCGCGCGATGCTGCACGGGCTGATCCAGCGCCAGGCGCGCTGCATCCTGATCGACCCTTATGCCAACGCCTTCGTCCGCGATCCCGCCGCGCGCTCCAACCTCGACTCGGCCACGCTCGACGACACCGAGATGCGGCCCGGCGTGGCGCAGCGCAAATGGGAGATCGACTCGCTGTGCTACCCGATGCGGCTCGCGCACGATTACTGGGCGACCACGCGCGACCGCGCACCCTTCGACGAACGGTGGCGCCGCTCGGCCGCGCTGATCGTCGAGACGCTGCGGGTGCAGCAGCGCAAGGAGACGCCGGGCCCGTACCGCTACCAGCGGCTCACCAAGATCCCGACCGACAGCCTGATGCTCGACGGCTACGGGCCGCCCTCGAACAAGGTCGGGCTGATCCACTCCGCCTTTCGCCCCTCCGACGACGCCTGCGTCTACCCCTTTCTCGTGCCCGCCAACCTGTTCGCGGTATCGAGCCTGCGCCAGGTCGCGCGCGTCCACCGCGAGGCGCGCGGCGACGCCGCCGCAGCGCGCGAGGCGGAGGCGCTGGCGAGCGAGCTCGAGGCGGCGCTGCGCGCGCACGCGATCGTGCCCGACGGGCGCGGCGGGCAGGTCTGGGCCTATGAGGTGGACGGCTTCGGCAACTGGCTGTTCGCCGACGACGCGGGCATCCCGAGCCTGTACGGCCTGCCGCTGATCGAGGCCGCTTCGGTCGACGACCCGCTCTACCAGCGCACCGCGGCGCTGGCGTGGAGCCCGCGCAACCCCTTCTTCGTGCAGGGCAGCGCCGCGAGCGGCATCGGCAGCCCGCACATGGGGCTCGACAAGGTGTGGCCGATGGCGCTCATCGCGCGCGCGATGGTGACGCGCGACGAGGGCGTGGTGCGCGACTGCCTGCGCACGCTCAAGGCGACGCACGCGGGCACCGGCTTCATGCACGAGTCCTTCCACAAGGACGATCCGGCGCGCTTCACGCGCGCGTGGTTCGCCTGGGTCAACGGCATGTTCGGGCAGATGATCGGCGCGGTCGACGCGCGCTACCCGCGGCTGCTCGCCGAGCGTTTCTGAGGCGCGCGCGGCTCAGTCGGCGGCGGACAGGAAGACGAGGTCGTTGAAGGGCAGGATCGCCGCGCCGATCGCGGGGGCGTCGGCGGCGAGCTGCGCGGTCAGCACGGGCGCGGCGGGCACCACCGGATCGTCCACCGCGTCGCGGTGCCGCTCGATCGCGGCGGTGAGCCGGTCGATCAGCGGCACCGGCAGCCGCCCGCCGATCACGATCGCGCCGGGATCGATCAGGCAGCTGATCGTCGCGACCGGCCTCGCCAGCGCCGCGGCGGCGCGCTCGATCCAGCCGTTGATCACCGCGGTCGCGTCGGCCTCGGCGCTCGCCAGCTCGGCGGGCGCGATCGGCGCGATGCCGTGCGCGGCGAGATCGGCCTTGAGCGCCGAGAGCGACACGATCGACTGGAGCGGCGCGCCGGCGCGGTCGGAAAGGAAGCCGATCCGCCCGGCGCGGCCGGTCGCGCCGTGGTGATAGCTGCCCGCCACGACCAGCCCGCCACCCAGACCGGCGGAGAGCAGGACGTAGAAGAAGCTGCGGTGCGTCAGCCCGCTGCCGAAGCGCGCCTCGCCGATCGCCGCCGCGGCCGCGTCGTTCTCCGTGATCACCGGCCATGTGCCGAGCGGCGCGAGCAGCGCGGGCAGGTCGACGCTGTCCCACTCCGCGTAGGCGCGCGGCAGGCCGGGCAGGTCGACGTGCCCCAGCCCGCCCGGCAGTGCCACCCCCATGCCGAGCACGCGGTCGCCGTCGATCAGCCGCTCACCCCGCAACGTGGCGAGGGCGTCGCCGATGAAGGCGGTGACGGCGCGCGGCGCGGCGAAGTCGATCTCCTGCGTGTAGCGCGCGCGCACCGCGCCGGTGAGATCCAGCGCCACCAGCGTGACATGGTCGCGGTCGATGTTGACGCCGTAGCTGAAGCAGCCGTCGGGGTTCACCGCGAAGCGGATCGCGGGCATGCCGCGCACGCCGGTGCGCCGACCCTTCTCGAACACGAAGCCGCGATCGGTCAGTCGCTGGGTGATGTTCGCGATCGCCGCGGGCGACAGGCCGGTCTGCTCCGCGAGTTGAAGGCGCGTCGACTCCCCCGCGCGCAGGATCGCCTCGAGCACGAGACGTTCGTTGCGCTCGCCCGCGCGCGCCGGGTTGGTGCCGTGCAGCGACCGCTGGCCCGACTCGCTCGCTCCCGTCGCATGAGGTGGCAGGGACAAGACGGGTCTCCGGATCGGGTGCGGGGAAGCGGTCTTTCACAGGTAAACGCCACGCCTGCCGCGCACAACTGCCGCCCGCCATCAAACTTACACTTACTTTCTTTTTTAATTGACGTGCCCGCTGGTTCGCGGGAAAGAACGGCAACTGCCCCGATCGCGGCGCACGCTGGAGCGTGTGACACGAAGCGCAACACGGCGAGGCAGGAGGGAGAGGGTGGCGCGATCGCATCGTGTCGCCTCCGGTAGGGAGGAGCGTGCCATGGGCAGTGCAGCACCGCGCGCGCGCCTGTTGTTCACCGCGTTCGCGGTCTCGCTCTCCGGGCTGCTCTTCGGCTTCGACACCGCGGTGATTGCCGGCGTGACCGGCGCGTTGCGCGCGCAGTTCGGCCTGTCGCCCGCTGCCCTGGGCGTGACGGTCTCGTCCGCGCTGCTGGGCACGATGGTCGGGGCCGCGGTGGCCGGCGTGTACGGTGATCGCCGCGGCGCGCGCGCGGGCCTACGGCTCGCCGCCGCGCTCTACCTCGTCTCTGGCCTCGGCTGCGCGCTGGCATGGGACTGGGCCGCGCTGATCCTGTTCCGCGTCATGGCCGGCGTCGCGATCGGCGCCTCCTCGGTGCTCGCGCCGGTGTATCTCGCCGAGGTGGCGCCGCCCGCGCGCCGCGGCGCGATCGTCGGCAGCTTCCAGGTCAGCATCGTCACCGGCATCCTGCTTGCCTACGCCAGCAACGCCGCGGTCGGCGCGCTGCTGGCCGACGCGGCGACGGCGTGGCGGTGGAAGCTCGGGCTCACCGCGCTGCCCGCCGCGCTGTTCCAGCTGCTGCTCGTCGCGGTGCCCGACAGTCCGCGCTGGCTGATGCTGCGCGGCCGCCGCGACGAGGCCGCGGCGGCGGCGCTGCTACTCCACGGCGACGAGGCCGTCGACGTGCCCCCTGCCCCGCCGTCGCGCGCGGTGTCGTTGGCGTCGCTGTGGCGCGAGGCGCCGCGGCCGATGATCCTCGCGATCGTGCTGGGGGCGCTCAACCAGCTCACCGGCATCAACGCCATCCTCTATTATCTCAACGACATCTTCGCGGCGGCCGGGTTCCGCCAGGTCTCCGCCGACCTGCAGGCGATCGCCGTCGGCGCGGCCAATCTCGTCTTCACGCTGGTCGGCATGGCGCTGATCGACCGGCTCGGCCGCCGCCCGCTCCTCCTCGTCGGCGGCGCGGCGATGGCGGTGCTGCTGCTCGCCGCGACCGCGATCATGCTCGGCCTGCTGCCGCGCGCGCTGATGCTGGCGGTGCTGGTCGGCTTCATCGCCGCCTTCGCCACCTCGCAGGGTGCGGTGATCTGGGTCTATCTCAGCGAGATCTTCCCGGCGCACGCGCGCGCCGCGGGCCAGGCGCTGGGCGCGGGCACGATCTGGCTGTTCGACGCTCTGGTCGCCGCGATCTTCCCGGTCGCCGCCGCCGCGTCGCCGGCCGCGCCCTTCCTGTTCTTCGCGGCGTGCATGGCGGCGCAGTGCGTGCTGGTGTCCCGCTGGTTCCCCGAGACGCGCGGTGCGTCGCTCGAGCAGATCGAGCGGCAGATGCGCGGCGCGGCGGAGACGGCGCGATGACCGCCTATCTCGCGGTCGACGTGGGCGGCTCGCACGTCGCCTGCGCGCGCGTCCGCGGCGGCACGGTGGAGGGCCGGCGCGAGCTGAAAGTGACCGCGCCGACCTCGCTCGCAGCACTGCTGCCAGCGCTGGAGGCGCATCTGGCGGCGCTGCGCGGGAGCGAACCCGCCGCCGGCGTGACGGTCGCCTTCCCCGGCCTGGTCGACCCGCGCTCGGGCCGCGTCGTCTCCACCCCGGCGGGCAAGTTCGAGGACGCGGTCGGCTTCGACTTCGCCGGCTGGTCGCGCGAGCGGCTCGGCCTCGCGCTGCTGCTCGAGGTCGACGGGCGCATGGCGCTGCTCGGCGAGCATCGCTTCGGCGCGCTGCGCGACGCCGACGACGCGGTGCTGCTCAGCCTCGGCACCGGGATCGGCTCGGCCGCGCTGATGCGGGGCGCGGTGGTGCGCGGGCGGAGCGGGCATGCGTCGGTGCTCGGCGGCCATCTCACCGTCGCGATCGACGGGCCGGCCTGCCGGTGCGGCAACGTCGGCTGCGCCGAGGCGCTGGCGTCGAGCTGGGCGCTGCCGCGGCTGATCGCGGCGCTGCCGCGGCGCGGCGCGCTCCACGACCTCGCCGCGCCCGACGTCAAGGCGGTGTTCGACCTCGCGCGCGGCGGCGACGCGGGCGCGGGCACGGTGCGCGCCGCCTGCCTCGCCGCCTGGGCCGCCGCCGCGCTCAACCTCGTGCACGCCTATGACGCGACCCGCGTGCTGGTCACCGGCGGGGTCGCCGCGGCGGCGGAGGTGGTGCCGTTCATCCAGGCGCATGTCCGCCGCCACGCCTGGTGTCTGGGCGAGCCGCCGCTGGTGCTGCGCGGCGCGCTCGGCGCCGACGCCGCGCTGCTCGCCGCCACGCCGCTGTGGGAGAGCCATCGTGACCAGCTATGACAAGCGGCCCGTCGTCCGCGTCGACGACGCGGCGGACGCCTGCCTGGTCGGGTGGGACGCGATCCTGCCGCACCTCGCCGTCGCGAGCGATCTCTGCGTCGAATGCTATCCCGGCGCCCCGGTCGCGGCGATCGTCGCGGTGCTGCGCGAGGCCTGGCCCGACGCAGAGGTGGTGGACACCGCCGCGCTGTTCCGCGACCCCGCGGTGCTCGACGCCGAGATCGACGCGCTGCTCGGCGACGACCCGGTGTTCGCGCGCTTCCCGTCGATCGGCATCGCCGACCTGCTCGACGCGGCCCAGGTCGGGGCATGGCGCGCGGGGCGCGTGTCGGGTCGTCGCACGATCGTCGTCGGTCCGGGCGCCGCCACCGTGCTGCCCGCGCGCGACCGGCTGGTCTATGTCGCCATGGCGCGCTGGGAGCTCCAGCAGCGCCAGCGCCGCGGTGAGATCGCCAACCTCGGAGGAAGCGAACGCCAAGCGCGCGCGGCGGACCTCTATCGTCGCGCCTTCTTCGTCGACTGGCGCGTCGGCGACGCGGTCAAATACGCGCTGCTGCGCGAGGCCGACTTCGTGGTGGAGGCGAACGGGCCGGTGCCGCGGATGATCGCGGGCGACACCTACCATCGCGCGCTCGACGCGGTCGCCGCGCGCCCATTCCGCGTCGTCCCCTTCTTCGACGCCGGGCCGTGGGGCGGGCAGTGGATGCGGCGCACCTTCGACCTGCCCGAGGGCCCGCCCAATTACGCCTGGTGCTTCGACTGCGTGCCGGAGGAGAACAGCCTGCTGCTCGGCTTCGGCGAGGAGGCGTTCGAGCTCCCCGCGCTCGACCTCGTGCGGCTCCGCCCCGACAGGCTGCTCGGCGGCGACATCGTCGCGCGCTTCGGTGCCGAATTCCCGATCCGCTTCGACCTGCTCGACACGATTGAGGGCGGCAACCTCTCGCTCCAGGTCCACCCGCGCGCCGACTACGCGCGCGCCGCCTTCGGCCTGCCCTACACCCAGGACGAGAGCTATTACCTGCTCGACGCCGGGGCTGACGCCTGCGTCTATCTCGGGCTCACCGACGCGGCCGAGCCAGACGGCGTCGCCGCCACGCTGATCGTGGCGCAGGCGGGCGGGCCAGCGCCCGACGTCGACGCGCTGGTCAACCGCCTGCCCGCGCGCGCGCACGACCATTTCCTGATCCCGGCCGGCACGATCCACTGCTCCGGGTGCGACGCGATGGTGCTCGAGATCAGCGCCACGCCGTATATCTTCACCTTCAAGCTGTGGGACTGGGGCCGGCTCGGGCTCGACGGTCGCCCGCGCCCGATCCACCTCGAGCACGGCCTCGCCAACATCGACTGGACGCGCCGCGAGACGGTGACTCGCACCGAGCTGGTCAACCAGGTCACGCCCGTCGCCAGCGGGAGCGACTGGCGCCGCGAGCGCACCGGGCTCCACCCGCTGGAATTCATCGAGACCGAGCGCGCCTGGTTCGAGACGAGCGTCGAGCTCGACACTGCGGGCACGCTCAACGTCCTCAACCTCGTCGCCGGCGCGGCGGCGGTGGTGGAGAGCCCGACCGAGGCGTTCGCGCCCTTCGAGGTCCATTATGCCGAGACCTTCGTGATCCCGGCGGCGCTCGGCCGCTACCGGCTGCGCTCGCTCGCGCCGCCCGGCGCGACCTGCGCGGTGATGCGCGCCTGGGTGCGACCGACCGACCAGTAAACGACAGCGACGACAAGAACGCAGGGGAGAGTGACCATGATCCAGTTGCACCAGCTCGCGCGGACCTCCGCGCTCGCGCTCGCCGCGGCCTCGCTGTGGCCCGCCGCCGCAGTGGCGCAGGACGCGCCGCCCGCTTCGCCGCAGGGAGAGGCGCCGGCGGAGGCCGGGCCGCCGGCCGCGGCGGACGGCGCGGTCGCCGCGGCACCGGGCTCGGACGACATCGTCGTCACCGGGCTGCGCCGCAGCCTCCAGACCGCGCAGGCGCTCAAGCGCGACTCCGACCAGATCGTCGACGCGGTGGTCGCCGAGGACATCGGCAAGTTGCCCGACAACAACGCCTCCGAGGCGCTGGCGCGGATCACCGGCGTGCAGGTCAACCGCAGCAGCGACGAGGCCGGCGGCGTGCAGGTTCGCGGCCTGCCCAACCTGACCACCACCTACAACGGCCGCGAGATGTTCACCGCCGAGCTGCGCAACGTCGCGCTGCAGGACTTCCCCGCCGGCGCGCTCGCCGGGCTGGAGGTGTACAAGACCACCAGCGCCGACCTGATCGAGGGCGGCATCGCCGGCCTGATCAACGTGCGCTCGCGCCGCCCGTTCGACTTCGACGGTTTCCAGATCGCGGGCGCGGTGCGCGGCACCTACGGCGACCAGGCGCGCAAGTACGACCCGAACTTCAACGTGCTGGTGACCGACCGCTGGGACACCGCGATCGGCGAGCTCGGCGCGCTGGTGAACGTGTCCTACACCCAGCTCCACTATCTGACCTCGTCGCGCTACATCAACGGCAACATCGTCAGCCCGGGCGCGAACCAGCCGGTCGACGGCCCGCGCGACTTCGTGCTGCCCGAGAGCGCCGGCGTCTATTACGACCGCGGCAAGCGCTGGCGGCCATCGGTCAACGGCACGCTCCAGTGGCGCCCCGCCCCCAACCTCGAATTCTACGTCGACGGGCTGTTCCAGGGCGCGCGGACCGACGTCGCCAACGATTTCGCCGGCTTCGACCTCGTCAACAACAACCCGGCGCTGACCAACATCGTGCTCAACGCCGCCGAGCCCGGCACGCTCGAGAGCGTCACCGTCACCCCCGATTTCGCCAACGGCCGCGGCATCGACTTCTCGCGCAGCACACGCGCGGGGCGCACCAACGCCTATCAGGGCGCGATCGGCGGATCGTGGAAGACCGGCCGCGCGACGCTGACGACCGACTTCGCCTATACCGACTCCAAGGCCGAATATACCGACTATAACGTCGACTTCGCGCCGGCGACCGCGCAGTCCGCCAACCTCGTGTTCGACATCGGCGGGCAGGACGGTGGCGCCCAGTTCGGCCTACCCGGCTTCGCCGCCAACGATCCCAACAGCTACATCCTGCGCGGCATCTACGATCGCCGCTCGCTGGCGACGGGCAAGGGCATCCAGTGGCGCGTCGACCTCAAGCTCGACACCGAGCTGCCCGTCATCACCCAGCTCGACGTCGGCTTCCGCCTGACGGACCGCGACGCGCGGCTGCAGAGCGGCGGCCGCTATGCCACGCTGCGCCCGCTCGGCCTGCGCCTCTCCGACATCCCCGGCGGGGACACCGGCACGCCGATCGACCGCGGCTTCCGCGGCGGCCAGGCCCCCGGGCTGAGCCAATGGTACGCGCCGACGCGCGCGGGGATCGTCGACAATATCGAGGCGCTGCGCGATCTCGCGCGGAGCGGGCTGGAGCAGATCGGCACCCCCGCCGCGCTGACCGAGCGCGCGCTTTGGGACTCCGAGATTCCCGCTTACGTCCAGAACGAGCGGCTCGACGCGCTGGAGAAATCCTACGCCTTCTACGGCCAGTTCCACTACGGCTTCGACGTCGGCGGCGTGCCCGTGGACGGGGTGATCGGCGCGCGCATCGTCAACACCAAGGCGCAGCTGACCGGCAACGCTTTGGTCGGCGGCGTGCTGGAGACCACCACCTCGCGGCAGAACTATGTCGACGTGCTGCCCAGCGCCTCGTTCCGCGCCAAGTTCACCGACCAGCTCCAGCTCCGCCTCTCCGCGACCGAGACGCGCACCCGGCCCGAGTACAACCAGCTCAACCCGGCGGTGACGATCGGCAGCCCCGGCGTGACCCCGATCACCGGCAACAGCGGCAACATCAACCTGCAACCCATCCTGTCGACCAACTATGATGCCTCGCTGGAATGGTATTTCTCCAAGACCGGCTCGCTGACCGGTGCGATCTTCCGCCGCGACGTGCAGGGCTTCATCACCAACCTCAACAGCCAGGTCGACCTCGGCTACCCCACGCTCGTGACGGTCAACCGGCCCGAGAACGGCGGCAAGGGCCGATTGCAGGGCGCCGAGGTGGCGTTCCAGACCTTCTTCGACTTCCTGCCGGGCGTGCTGAGCGGCTTCGGCACCCAGCTCAACGCCACCTATATCGACGCGTCGCAGGCGCTGCCGATCGCACTCGGCGAGGCCGGGCAGGACAGCGATATCCCCGGCGTGTCGAAGTGGAGCTACAACGCGGTCGGCATCTACGAGAAGGGGCCGGTGTCGGCGCGGCTGGCGTACAACTGGCGCTCGCGCGTGACCAATTTCTTCGCCACCGACAACGCCGGGCAGCTGATCGGCGCCGAGTTCAACCGACCGATCGAGCGGCTCGACTTCTCGCTCTCGGTCGCCGCGGTCGAGGCGGTGACGCTGACCTTCGACGTCAGCAACATCACCGGCTCGCCCTATCGCGCGCTGCGCGCGGTGCCGGGGCTGGCCAACGCCAGCTACCCGCGCGACGTGCGCTACGAGAGCCGCGTCTTCGCGCTCGGCGCGCGGTTCCGCTTCTGATGGCGGCGCATCCGACGCGCCGCGCGTTCGTCGGCGGCGCGCTCGCGCTCGCCGGCGCGCGCGGTACCGCGGCGACCGACCCCGCCCCGGGCGCGCGCGCGCTCGCCTGGCATTCGGCGCTCGAGAAGGCGTTCGCGGTGGGCGACGGCACCGGGCTCTACCGCGAGTACCACCCGCCGCGCGCGGGCGACGAACGCTACTCGACCGAGTGGCCCTTCTCGCAGGCGCATGTCGCGCTGCTCGACCTCGCGATGATGCCCGGCGCCGCGGGGCGCCGCTTCGCGCCCGCGCTCGACAGAGTGCGCGCGGCGCAGCAGCGTTACTGGTCGACGAGCTCGACGACCGGGATCGCCGGTCACCTCGCCAAGGTGGTCGCGCCGCTCGGCCACGGCGACGACCTCTATTACGACGACAATGAGTGGGTCGGCCTCGCCGAGGTGCAGCACCACCTGTTCCGCCGCGACGCCGAGTCGCTGCGCCGCGCACGCGCGATCTTCGCACTGGTGCGCTCGGGCTGGTCCGAGGAGAAGGGGCTGCCCTCACCGGGCGGGGTGGTGTGGACGCAGAAAAGCGACAATGGCGACCGCAACACCGTGTCGAACATGCCCGCCGCCGAGCTCGGCGTGCGCCTGTACCTGATCACGCGCGAGCGCGCCTATCTCGACGACGCGCTGCGCTACTATCGCTGGACCAACGCGACCTTGCAGCGCCGCGACGGCCTCTACGCCGACCATATCAAGCGCGACGGCACGATCGAGCCGCGGGTGTGGAGCTACAACCAGGGCGTGCCGGTCGGCGTCAACGTCCTGCTGTGGCGCGCCACCGGCGAGGCGCGCTATCTCGCCGAGGCGCGCCGCATCGCCGCGGCGAGCCGCGAGCAGATCGTCGCGGCCGGCCAGGTCGACGACCAGCCCCCGCCCTTCAACGCGATCTATTTCAAGAACCTGCTGCTGCTCGCCGACGCGACGCGCGACCGCCGCGACCGCGACGCGATGCGCGGCTACGCCGACCGGATATGGCGCCGGCGCCGCAACGCCGACGGGCTCGTCCAGTTCGCCGGGCGCCGCGCCGAGCTGATCGACACCGCCGCGCTGGTGCAGGTGGAGGCGGTGTCGGCGTGGCGACCGACCGACTGGGCGATGCTGTACTGATGCGCGGTGCCGTCGCGCTGCTCGCGCTCACCGCCGCGTCAGCCGCGCCCGCCTCTCCCGATCCGTTGCCGGCGGCGTCGACCTATGTGGCGCTCGGCAGCTCCTACGCGGCGGGCGCGCGGATCGGCGCACCGGCGCCGTCCACGCCGGTGCGCTGCGGCCAGACCGTCAACAACTACCCCCGGCTGGTCGCGGCGCGGCTCCACCTCGACCTCGTCGACGCGAGCTGCGGCGGCGCCACCACGGAGCATCTGCTCCACCGGTGGGACGAGCTTCCCGCCCAACTCGACCATCTCACCCCCGCGACCCGGCTGGTGACGGTGACGATCGGGGGCAACGACGTCCATCTCGTCGCCGATCTCGCGCGCGCCGAATGTGTGCCGCCGCGCGAGGGCAGCGCGACGCGCTGCGACCGTCCACCCGCGCCGACCGCGGCAGAATGGGCGCGACTGGAGCGCAACCTCACGCGGGTCGCGCGCGCGGTGCACCGCCGCGCCCCGCGCGCCCAGCTCGCCTTCGTCGGCTATCTCGACATGCTGCCGGCGCGGCCGTGCGCCTCGATCCCCTATGATGCGGCCGCGCTGGCGCGCGCGCGCGCGACCTTCCGCCGGCTCGCGCGACTCACCGCCGCGGTGGCGCGGCGCGAGCGCGCGACGCTGCTGCGCGCCGGCGCGCTGTCGCGCGGTCATGATTCCTGCTCGGCCGAGCCCTATGCCGTCGGCCACTCGGACACAGGGGCGTCATGGCATCCGACCGCCGCCGGACATGCCGCGGTGGCCACGGCCCTCGTCCGATTACTCGACGCGACCATCGGGCGACCGCACGCGCCCAGGTCGGCGAGCCGGCTGATGTCCAGTAAAGGGTGAGAGCGGCGGGAACTCGGGATCGTTCATCGATCACCAGACCGCCGAGGAGTGTTCGACGCGACGTCATCATAAAGGTGAACGGCAGCAGCCACTTATGATGGAAGATAGCTGCGTCCTGGGCAAAGTCGAGCCACTCGCCCCGCCGAATGATCGGCTCAGGGCGCATAAGCGTGCGGGACGCCCTGGCTCCGCGGACGCCAAGGTGGCAGACGTGACGTATCTCACGCGACCGGCTAGGTTAATAAGATTACATGCTTTCTTTTATGGACTGGCCGGGATAGCTCTTTCCGCAAGCCGCTTAGAAGAGGGGCAGGGGAGAGAGTTTACATGACGATCAGGGGCAAACGTCTCGCCGCCCGCGCGCTCACGCTCGCCTGCCTCGTCGCGCTGCCGCTCACCGCGCCGCTCCACGCGCAGGCGCCGGTCACCACACGCACGCCCGCCACCCCGCTGGTGGCGCACGATCCGTACTTCAGCCTGTGGAGCCTGACCGACAAGCTCAACGACGCGCCGACGCGGCACTGGACCGGCAGCGAGCAGCAGATCAGCGGCTGGGTCCGTGTCGACGGCAAGGCGCTGCGCTTCATGGGCGGCGGGCGCGGCGACACGATGACGCAGGTGTCGCGCGAGCTCACCCCGACGCGCACCAGCTACGACTTCGACGGCGGCGGGGTGCGGCTCACCGCCACCTTCCTCTCGCCCGCGCTGCCCGACGACCTCGACCTCGTCTCGCGCCCGGTCAGCTATCTCAGCTGGACGGTCCGCTCGATCGACGGGCGCGCGCACGCGGTGCAGGTCTATGTCGACGCCAGCGCGCAGCTCGCGGTCAACGACGAGCAGCAGCAGGTGGTGTGGGGCAGCAGCCGCGTCGGCGACATGGCGGTGCTGCGCGTCGGCACTACCTCGCAGCAGGTGCTCCAGAAGGTCGGTGACAACGTGCGGATCGACTGGGGCTGGGCGCAGCTCGCGGTGCCGCAGCAGCCCGGCACCACCACCGCCACGATCGGCGAGGGCGAGCGCGCCGCCTTCCGCGACGGCACCGCGCCGTTACCCGACGATCTCGCCATGCCGCGGCTGGCCCACCAGAACCGCCCGCTGCTCGCGGCGCGCTTCGACCTCGGCAGCGTCGGCGCCGAGGCGGTGACGCGACGCGCGATGCTCGCCTATGACGACATCGATTCCATCGAATATTTCAAGCGCCGCCTGCCCGCTTACTGGCGCCGCGACGGCATGACGATGGCGCAGTTGCTCCAGGTCGCCGAGCACGACGAGCCGGCGCTACGCGAGCGCGCCGCCGCCTTCGACCGCGAGCTCACCGCCGACCTCGAGCGAGCCGGCGGCCGCGCCTATGCCGAGCTGGCGGTGCTCGCGTATCGACAGACGCTCGCCGCGCACAAGCTGGTCGCCGACATCGACGGCACGCCGCTCTATTTCTCCAAGGAGAATTTCAGCAACGGCTGCATCGCGACGGTGGACATCACCTATCCCACCTCGCCCTTCTACCTGCTGCTCAACCCGCGCCTGCTCGAGGCGCAGCTGCGCCCGATCCTCGATTACGCGACCATGCCGCGGTGGCGCTTCCCGTTCGCGCCCCACGACATCGGCACCTACCCGCAGGCCAACGGGCAGGTCTATGGCGGCGGGGAGCGCAGCGAGGACGACCAGATGCCGGTCGAGGAGAGCGGCAACATGCTGCTGATGATCGGCGCACTCGCCAAGGTGCAGGGCAACGCCGACTTCGCCCGGCGCTACTGGCCGCTGCTGACGCGATGGGCGGAGTTCCTGCGCGACAAGGGGCTCGATCCCGAGAACCAGCTCAGCACCGATGACTTCGCCGGGCATCTCGCGCACAACACCAACCTGTCGATCAAGGCGATCAGCGCAATCGACGCTTATGCCGAGCTGGCGCGGCTGCTCGGCAAGAAGCAGGACGCGGCGCGCTATCGCACCACCGCCCGGCAGATGGCGGCGCGCTGGCAGGTGATGGCGCGGGACGGCGACCACACCAGGCTCGCCTTCGACCAACCCGGCACGTGGAGCCAGAAGTACAATCTCGTCTGGGACAAGGTGCTGGGCCGCGGGCTGTTCCCGGCGTCGCTCCGGCGCAGCGAGCTGGCCTTCTACCAGCGCCACCAGGGCAAGTACGGCCTGCCGCTCGACAGCCGCAAGACCTACACCAAGCTCGACTGGATCACGTGGAGCGCCACGCTCGCCGACGACCGCGCCACCTTCGAGGGCCTGGTCGAGCCGCTCCACCGCTACATGCAGGAGACGCCGACGCGCGTGCCGCTGAGCGACTGGTACGAGACCAGCGACGGCGCGCAGGTCGGCTTCCAGGCGCGCGCGGTGGTCGGCGGCGTGTACATCAAGATGCTCGACGACCCGGCGCTGTGGCGCAAATGGGCCGCGCGCGCCGCGGAGTGAGCCCGACAGCGAGGAGGACAGGCAGGGCTGTTCGATCAGCCGCCGCACGCTGCTCCGCGCCGAACACCCGCTCGTGGGCGAGCGCGCGCTGGTGCTCGGCGCCTTCTTCAAGCGCTTCGTCGGGCTCGGCAGCAGCGGATCGCAGCGGCTGTTCGAGACCTTCCAGGTGCATGTGATCCGGAGGGAGAACACCCGCCGCCGGGTGCGGCGCGAGGGCGACGTCGCGATGTGGGACAATCAGGCGACGCAACGACACGCGCTCGCGGACGACGCCGATCAGCGCCGCGTCGTCCGCCGCGTCACCATCCACGACGAGGCGCCGGTCCCGGTCGACGGCCGCACCAGCCGTCAATCGCGCCCGGCGCACCTAGCGGAGCTCAAGGTCGCGCGATCGACTACGATGCTGATCCAGCGACGATGACCTCCGAACCTATGATAGGTTGAGAGCCGCCACCCCCACGGCGCGTCACGTCGTCTCGGCAACCCTGAACCGCCGTCCGGCCGCGGGCGGCAGCTAAGCCGACCGGAACGACCCCTCGTGGATCTTCTTCCCGAAACATCCCCGGTGGCGCAGCGACGATCCCCTGCCGCGGCGCTCAGGTCATCTCAGCCAAGCGGCGGTGCGACATGACGCCGAGCCGAGGCAAGCCGACACCCGAGGACGACCCAGCGCTGAGAGCGTCGTACGGTCCTCACATGCCAGTGATGTCCTGTTGTCGCCAGGAAGAGCCGCTGGATCTTGGCCGCGTGCTGGGCGAAGTCATGGAAGTCGATCCGATGGTGCGCGAGCACGAGTGTGCCGCCGGGGCGGAGCGCACGGGCGACGTCATGCGCCGTCTGGGCCATGGCGCGTGGCGTCAGATAGTAGAGCAACTCGGCCACCACCACCGCGTCATAGCGCGCGCGAGGAAAGCGGCCGGGCACCGCCAGCCGGATCGCGCGCGCGCGCCCGCCACGGTGGGCGAGCGCCGCGGCGACCAGCCGCGTTCCCGCCGCGGTCGCCTCTGTCGCGTCGAGCCGCAGCGCGCGCGTCGCGAGCGCGCGGCTGTTCGAGCCGTTGCCGGCGGCGAGCTCGAGCACGCGGCCGTGCGCCCCGGCACCGAGCGCGTGCACGATCGCGTCGCGCTTCACCGCTTCGTCGCGGTCGGAGAAGGTGCGCCAAGGGTCGGGATCGGCGGCGAAGGTGCGCTCGAAGCCGGCGAGCGAGATGGCCCTCACCGCACGGTCGCCGTAGCGAACAGCTCGCGCGGCCGGCTGAATGCGGCGATCTGACGCGCCGTCATGGCGAAGCCGTTCGGGTCGTCGGTGATGCGTCCGGCCTGGGTGCGATAGCCGCGGATCGCGTGGCGCTTCGCGAGCCGCTCCTGCGCGCTGAGTGGCAGCGCGCGCGCGCCGCGCAGCCGCTGTCCGGCCGGCCATACGGGGTAGCGCCACCAGCGCACACCCGGACCATGCCGCGCCGCCGCCGCGACGACGCGGTGGTCGGGGTGCGCGTCGCCGGGCAACGGCGCGAGTGCCAGCAGCGGCGCGGGCAGTGCGTCAACGGCGCGCCGGATGCCGCGGCGAACCGCGCCCTCGTAGTCGGCGAGCCGCCCGTCGGGCAGGTCGAGGAAGGTGATCGCGCCGGCGGCGACCCCGATGCGCCGCATCACCAGGCGGGTCTCGCGACGACGCTCGCGCACCAGCCGTGCGCGCGGCCAGGCCCGGCTGCCGGGATGCGACGCGGCGCCGTCGCTCACCACCAGCACCGCCACGCGCGTCGCGCGGCGCGCCAGCCGCGCGATCAGCGCATGCGCCGCGATCGCCTCGTCGTCGGGATGAGGCGCCACGACCAGCAGCGCACGCGGGCGACCGACCTGCGCCCTCATAGCGCCGGCCTCAGGACGCCCGCCGCCACGGCCGCACCGACCAGCATCCGCTGCGTGTCCGGCCCGGGTTGGCGCAGGTACATCGCCAGATCGGTGATCGTCGCGGCGAGCGGGTGGTCGAGGAACAAGGCTTGGACACCGACCGCCTCCTGCGCCAGCGAGAGCGCCTCGCCGCCCGTGGCGTAGACCGCGCAGCGCGCCGCGGCGACGAGCGGTAGCCGCGCGTCCGCGTCGGCGAACCAGCCGGCCGCGGCGCGACGCACCGCCGCGGCCGCTTGTTCCGCCAGCGCGTACAATCGGGCCAGGCGTCCCGCCTGATGCGGGTCGGCCGCGCGTCCTGCCGTGACGAGATGGTCGCGCACCTGGTCGACCACGCGCGCCACGCCGCCCGCCTGCACAGCAGCGAAGCGGAGCGCGCCGCCGCTGAACCAGGGCTCGCGGACATAATCGTCCGGCGCGCCGATAAGCGTCGCCGCCCCTGCGGACGCGCCGTGCCAGCGCACCACGTGCGTCTCGGAGCGCTGCATGCCGACGACGTGCCACACGCCCCGGTCGATGGCGGGCGGTGCCGCGGCGAGGTCGAGCAGCACCAACTGACGCCCGCCTACCGTCTCGACCGTCACCAGCGCGTGCGACAGCAGCCCGGCGCCCGAAGCGAAGCTCTTGCCGCCGGACAGGCGGCCGTGATCCAGGCGCAGCGGCTCGCCGGGCAGGTCGGCGTTCCACACACCCAGTGCCGCGCCCGCGCGCACCGCCGACGACAGCGCCGCGCGCTGCGCCGGATCGCCGTAGCGCGCGACGATCTGCGTGGCGTCGACATGTCCTTCGAAGAGTCGACCGAGCGGCAGGTCCGCGCGTCCGACGCGATAGAGCAGGCGCAGCAGTGACAGCAGCGCCGCCGCGTCGCTCGGGTCGTCAGGCGCGCCGCGCTCCGAGTCGAGCGCTGCGATGCGGGCGCGCAGGCCGCTCATGCCGCTCGCATCGACGTCGCCTCACCGAGCAGCGTCGCGAGCGCGCGCTCAGCGGTGGCGAGCGGTACCTGGCGCATACCCTCAGGCCCCACGGGTACGACCCGCATCGCGAAGGCCTCGCTGTTGGCGCAATCGCGCGCGACGCCGAGCAGATGGTCCGCGTCCAGCCCGATCGCGGGCGTGAGCGGGGCAAGATCTCCCGCGGCGAAGGCGCCGCGCGCGAGCGCGTGACGCTCGTATTGCCACAGCTGGTCGAGCGGGTGCGCGACGCGGACGCTCGCCAGACCCTCGTGGTCGAGCGCACGCAGCGCCGCGGCGAGGCCGCCGCGCGCGCGACCGTTCCGTCGCGCCGAGGTGTGGACGATGCTCGCGGCGTCACGGCGCACGCGATGCCCGGCGCGCGCGGCGTCGTCGATCAGCCGCGCGTCCTCGCCGCTGGCGAGCGGGGCGAAGCCGCCGAGCGCCGCGTAGATGGCGCTGTGCAGCGCCATGTTGGCACCGCTGGCGTGGTGGTGCGTCGACGCCGCCTCCCAGGGGACCGGGTCGGCGCGCCGACGCAGCGCGTGCAAGCGCGCGTAATAGCGTTCGACCCGGTCCTGCCCTTCGTCGACGCGCGGCCCGCCGCGGACGACATCGCCCGCGACCAGCTCGGCATGGCGGAGCGCGGCGAGGGTGGTGTGCAGCCAATCGGGCGCTGGCCAGCCGTCGGCGTCGGTGCTGAGCAGGATGCCTCCTTCCGGCCCGAGCGCGGCCGCGCCGAGCAGCATCGCGCGATGCCGCGCGACGCCGGCGTTGGGCGCGGACCGTGGCGCTTCGGCGAGATGGACTCGATGCGCGGAGACATGCGCGTAGGCGGCGGCGATCGCCGCGCTGTGATCGCTACAGGAGTCGAGCAGCAGACAGACGTGCACCGTGCGATTGAGCGGGACCGCGAGCCGCTCCAACGCTTCGAACAGCCGCGGCAGGCGCGCTGCCTCGTCGCGGGCGGGCACGCAGATGGCGAGGTTGGCCGGCGCGTCCTCGGACCCCACGCCGTGGTTCAAGCGGCGATCTCGCCTTCGTCGCCGCCGTCCCAGTAGCGGATGCGGTCCGCTCGGATGACGATCATGACGACGCCGCGGGTGTCCACGCCATTCGGGAAATAGCGGTCGAGGTCCTTGGTCCAGTGCGCCTCGAATTGCGTCTTGTCCGCGATCAGCGCGGCCTGTCCCTCGACCGCGACAAACAGCGGCGGGCCGCCGAGCATGCCGGCGGCACCGGTGTAGCTCAGCGTCACCGCGGGATCAGCGCGGATGTCGGCGACCTTGCGCGAGTCGTCGTAGGCGAAGAAATAGCTGTCGCCCTGGTACTCGCCGTCACCGTTGTTGCTCATCGGCCGCGCGGTTAGCCCGCCCGCGGCGGATCGCGTGGCCAGCATGGCGAAATCCAGCTTTGCCATCTTTCGCGACAGCTCGTGCAACGTCAGCTCGGCCATATGCCCCCGCGCTCGGCGTCGCACGCGTCGGCGACCATCGCCAACTCACTGTTTCGCCCCGGCCTTTCCAACGAGACGCGAGCAATCTGGTTCATTGATCTCGGCTAAATTTCGGACACGGTCTCGCGAGCGCGCCGGCGGCCCCCGCCTGCTTCCGAGACAGGATGGTTCACGACTCACCCGGTCGTCGGGCAGCCGCAGACACGTCGCCTCGTTCGCCGCCCTGCCTCACTCCGCCACACTGGCGCCGGCTGGTGCAAAAGCTCGGAAGAAGATGGAGATGATCTCTTCGCAGAAAGCGCGAGCCTCGGCGCCGCGCATCGGCGCCTTTATGCCCCAGAGAACGAAAGTCTGCTGAGACTGGATGAGCTGCACCAGAACAACCGCGGCGTCGGTCGTGTCGCACGCGCGAAGCTGGCCTGCCGCCACGCACTCCGCCAGGTAGGCCGACAGACGTTCCAAGACGCGCCGAGGACCGCTTTCGTAGAACAGTCGTCCGACTTCCGGGAAGCGTCCGCCCTCCCCGATGATCAGTCGCGACAGGCGAAGAGTGTCCGCGTTCGTCATCTTCCCCAGGAAGCGCTGCGCGAAGTCCACCAGGGTCGTGCGACAGTCCCGTCCCGGCCGCAGAGCGTCCTCAAGGTGCATCCGAAAGGTCGCGGTGACGTCGTCCAGCACGGCCGCGAAAAGCTCCTCCTTGGAGGGGAAGTATGCCCATAGCGTGCCCTTTGAGCCGCCTAGCTCGCTCGCGATCGTCGACATCGAGGTCGCCGCATACCCGTTCTCGAGAAAGGCCTGCCTCGCCACCGCCACGATCGCGGCGCGTCTCGCCTCCCGGCTCTGGCTTCGGCGAGTTCCAGCCTGCGTCATCTTCGTACCATACAGTACGATTGTAGATTGACAAGAGGAGCGCGCCGGCTCATCTGCGCGTACCGTACCAAGGAGTACGGTTGCCGATGCGGTTGGTTCTTGCTCTCAGCGTTGCCACGACGCTCGCCGCCTGCGGCGTGCCCGACCTTGGGCCCAAACCCGAACTCGCGAGGCCGAGCGACGTCGTCAGCAGCGCGAGCCTCCACGACCGCGTGGCGGGAGACGGAGCGTGGCCACGCCGCGATTGGTGGCGGGGCTACGGTGATACGCAACTCGACACGCTGATGACCGAGGCGCTGAAGGGCTCCCCCGACATAGCAATCGCCGCCGCGCGTCTGCGGTCGGCACTCGGCGCTGCTCAGCGAGCCGGCGCCCGTGGCCTCCCCACGCTCGATGCTGAGGGGTCCGCTGGCCTCAACAAGCAGAGCTACAACAACGGCATACCTGCCGAGTTCGTGCCGAAGGGTTGGAACGACACCGGCAGGATCGCGCTCGAGGGCAGCTTCGATCTCGATCTCTTCGGGCGAAACCGCGCCAATTTCGCCGCCGCCACGTCGGAGGCCGAGGCGGCCAGGTTCGAGGCAGACCGGACCGCGCTCGCGCTGACCACGTCCGTTGCCGCCACCTACGCTGATCTCGCGCGCCTCTACTCGGAGCAGGACGTGCTTCTCCGTGCGCTGGCAGTACGAACCGCTACCGTGAAGCTGGTCGGTGACCGGGTGGCTTCCGGGCTCGACACGCAAGGCGAACTTAGACAGGCTCGCTCGTCGGTACCTGCCGCCCGGGTCGAGCTCGCAGCGAACGCCGAGCAGATCGATCTCACCAGGAACGCGCTGGCCGCCCTCGTGGGAGCGGGACCGGACCGAGGTCGCTCGATCGAGCGTCCAAAGGTGATCCTGACCGCCGCGGCCTTGCCAAGCGATGCCGGCATCAGCCTCGTCGCGAGGCGGCCCGACATCGTCGCGGCTCGCGCACGCGCCGCCGCCGCCGGCGACCGCATCAAGGTCGCGCGAGCGGCATTCTACCCCAACATCAGCCTCTCAGGTCTTATCGGCTTGCAATCGCTCGGCCTGGACAAGCTGTTCAAGAGCGGCTCGAGCATCGGCAACGTCGGGCCGGCCTTGAGCCTTCCGCTCTTCGACGGCGGAGAGCGCAGCGGACAGTACCGCCAGGCGCGCGCCAGCTACGATGAGGCGGTCGCCACCTACAACCGCACGCTGATCGATGCTCTGCGCGAGGTGGCGGATGCGGTGACGAGCCGGCGGCAGCTGGCCTCGCAGGTAAGCGATGCTCGTGCGGCGCTGAATGATGCCGAAGGCGCCTACCAGGTAGCGCAGCTGCGCTATCGCGGTGGCCTGTCCTCCTTCCTGAACGTGCTCAGTTCCGAGCAGAACGTGCTCAGCGCCAGGCGCTCGCTCGCCGACGTCGAGGCACGCAGCTTCACCCTAGACGTCCAGCTCGTCCGCGCACTGGGCGGAGGCTTCCAGGACCCCAACACTCCCAGCGGCGAGACGCGATGATGGACGACGAGAACCAGTCGGGCGGCGTGAAGGCCGAAGCGCCCGCGCCGGCGGAGAAGCCGGAGAACGGCAGCGCAGACAAGCCTCAGCCGAATCCCGCAAGGCGCCGACGGCTGATCATCATCTTCGCCGTCGTGGTCGCTGCTGTCGCGGCGGCCTACTTCATCTACGATCACCTGGTGCTCTCGCGCCGCGTGACGACCGACAACGCCTATGTCGCTGCGGAGACGGCGCAGGTCACGCCGCTGGTGGGCGGTCAGGTCGTCGAGGTCGGCGTCAGCAACACGCAGACCGTTCGCGCCGGACAGCCGCTGCTACGTCTCGACGACGCCGATCTCCAGATCGCCGTGGCGCAAGCCGAGGCAGATCTGGCCGCGGCCGAGCGCCGCTACGGCCAAACTGCGGCCACGGGCGAGGCGCTTCAGGCGCAGGTGGCCGCGAGGGCCGCGGACGTGAACAGTGCACGCGCGCAGCTCGCGGCCGCGCGAGGCACCCTTGAGCGTGCCGAGATCGACTTCCAGCGACGCCAGGCGCTTGTCTCCGCGGGCGCCGTCTCAGGCGACGAGGTCACGTCGGCCACGAACGCGCTACGCACCGCACGGGCGAACGTCGTCGTAGCGGAAGCTGCCGTCTCGCAAGCTCAGGCGACCCGCACCTCGGCCGAGCGGGACCGTGCGGCCAACGCGGCGCTGACACGAGGCACGACGAGCCGCACGGCGCCGGAGGTGCTCACCGCACGTGCACGCCTGCGGCAGGCCAAGCTCGACCTATCGCGGACGATCGTCCGCGCGCCGATCGATGGCGTGATCGCGCAGCGGAATGTCCAGGTCGGCCAGCGGCTCTCGTCCGGGACGGTCACCATGTCGATCGTGCCGGTTGATCGCCTGTATGTCGACGCGAACTACAAGGAGGGGCAGCTCTCCCATGTCCGCGTCGGCCAAGCCGCCACCCTCGTCTCGGACCTCTACGGCGATGACGTTATATACCACGGCAAGGTGGTCGGCGTGGCGGGTGGCACGGGATCGGCCTTCGCGCTCATCCCCGCGCAGAACGCCACCGGCAACTGGATCAAGGTCGTCCAGCGACTACCCGTCCGCATCGCGCTCGACCCCCGTGAGCTCCGAGCGCATCCGCTTCGCGTCGGCTTGTCGATGGACGCCAAGATCGACCTCTCGGACGCAGAGTAGGCATCGAGGATGGCTTCCGCTGCTCCGTCGAAGGACCGAGCCGGGCCGGCGCTCACCGGCGGCCGGCTCGTTCTCGCCGGCTTCGTGCTGGCCCTCACGAACTTCATGGTCGTGCTGGACACGACGATCGCGAACGTCTCGGTGCCTCACATATCGGGCGGTCTGGGCGTGTCCCCTACCCAGGGCACGTGGGTGGTCACGTCCTACTCCGTCGCGGAGGCGATCTGCGTGCCTCTCACCGGATGGTTGGTGAGACGCTTCGGCACGATCCGCGTCTTCATGGCAGCGATGATCGGCTTCGCCGCCTTCTCGGCGCTGTGCGGCGTCGCTTCGTCGCTCGGTGCCATGGTCGCCTTCCGCATCGGACAGGGCTTCTGCGGCGGCCCGCTCATGCCGCTGACCCAGACGCTGCTCCTCAAGATCTTCCCCAAGGAGAAGCAGGCGGCCGCCATGGGCGCGTGGGCGATGACGACCGTCACCGCCCCGATCCTCGGGCCCATCCTGGGTGGTACGATCAGCGACAACTGGTCGTGGCCGTGGATCTTCTACATCAACCTTCCCGTCGCGATCTTCTGCATCGTCGGCGTGTTCGCGCTCCTCCGGCAGTCCGAGACCAAGACCGAGGTCGTGCCGATCGACCGGTTCGGCCTGGCGATCATGATCATCTGGATCGCGGCGCTGCAGGTCATGCTCGACCTCGGCCGCGAGGAGGATTGGTTCGGCTCCAGCTTCATCGTCGGTTGCGCGATCGTGGCGGCGATCGGCTTCGTCCTGTTCCTCATCTGGGAGCTGACCGAGAGGAACCCGATCGTCGACCTCAAGGTGTTCCGGCACCGCGGCTTCACCGTGAGCGTGGCCGCTCTGTCGTTCAGCTTCGGGACCTTCTTCTCCTCCGTCGTCATCATCCCGCAATGGCTGCAGACGAGCCTGGGCTATACCGCGACGGAGGCCGGCTACGTGACGGCCTTCAACGGCGTCCTGGCCGTCATCTTCTCGCCGATCGTGGCGAAACTGAGTAACAAGTTCGATCCGCGGGCGCTGGTGTGCTTCGGCATTTTCTGGCTGGGCCTCACCTCCCTGCTGCGCACCTACTGGTTCAGTGGAGCCGACTTCTGGATCCTCGCCTTCCCGCAGCTGGTGCAAGGCCTCGGCATGCCCTTCTTCTTCGTCCCGCTGACGATCATCGCGCTGGGCGCGGTGGAGCCGAGCGAGACCGCGTCCGCGGCCGGCGTGATGAGCTTCCTGCGCACGCTCGCGGCCGCGATCGGCACCTCGATCGGCGCGACGCTCTGGCAGAACCAGGCGCAGACGAACCGGGCTGAGCTTAGCGGCCTGCTGAACGGCGGCGACCAGATCGTTGCCAACGCTCAGCGGGCGGGGCTCTCGGCGCAGCAGGGTCGCGGCATGATCGAACGCCTGGTCGACCAGGAGAGCTTCGCGCTGGCGACCACCCATCTTTTCGCGCTAGCAGCGGGCATCTTCTTCATCTCGGCGATGCTCATCTGGATGGCTCCGCCGCCTCGCAAGAACGTCGACACGTCCGCTGCACACTGATGGGTGTCTGCTGCTGTGCGCCCTCCGATCCCCGCCGGTCGCTGACGACGGTACTCACGGCCGGGGAACACCGCGCCGCCGCGTGTCGCGGTTCTTCGCCGATGCTCAGCTCGCCTCGCCCCAGCCCCTGAGGTCGGTGACACCGAAGATGCTCTCGTGTGGCAGGTCGAAGATAAAGTAAGGGTTGAGCGGCGGCAGCGCTCCCGCCGCGTCGAGACGCTGCTGCTGCGATGAGGACAGCACGATGTGAAGGGACGCGACGTTCTCCCGGACCTGCTCGGGTCGGCTCGCGCCGAGCAACACGGACGAGACACCGGGGCGGTTCGCGACCCAGGCGAGGGCGACCTGCGCCATCGGGCGACCGATCTCCTCCGCCACCACGCGCAGCTCGTCGACGATGCCGAAGTTCGCCTCGGTGAACAGCATCCCGCCATAGGGATTGTCGCCGTTCAGGCGGCCATCGCTGCCGCCGCCCGGCTCTCCCCGCTTGTTGGGAACACCGCCCGCCGGCCCAAATGCTGCGAGCTTGTCGCGCCCGTACTTGCCCGTCAGCATGCCGAAGGCGAGCGGGCTCCAGGCCACCAGCCCCAGGCCCAGCGATCGGCCCGCGGGGATCAGGTCCAGCTCGACGCCTCGATCAAGAAGCGAGTAGCTGTACTGCAGCCCGATCGGTTGCGGCAGTCCGTGCGCACGAGCCAGGGTGGCCACCTGCGCGGCGTACCAGGCGGGGGCGTTGGACAGGCCGTAGTAGAGGATGTCGCCGCGGCTCACCGCATCGGTCAGCGCGCGCAGCACCTCCTCGGGC
The DNA here is from genome assembly GCF_014194975.1 of Sphingomonas sp. BK580. GTDB lineage: Bacteria > Pseudomonadota > Alphaproteobacteria > Sphingomonadales > Sphingomonadaceae > Sphingomonas. The sequence continues at coordinate 650,010 of NZ_JACIAY010000001.1, forward strand.
GGCGTCGTGCGGTCCCACACATGCGTCCAGTACATGTCGATATGGCCGCAGCCGAGCCGCCGCAGCGATCCCTCGAGACCATCCCGGATGTTGCGCGCCGAGTTGCCGCCCGTGAGCGGGTTGCCCGGGCAGCGCGGGAAGCCCGACTTGGTGGCGATCACCAGACGGTCGCGACCGCCGCGCTCCCGGAGAAAGCGGCCGATCATGGCCTCGCTCTCGCCGCCCGAGTAGACGTCGGCGGTATCGATGAGATTTCCACCAGCGTCGACATAGGCGTCGAAGATCGCTCGCGCTCCGTCTTCCTCGGCGCCCCATCTGCCCGCGCCGAAGGTCATCGTGCCGAGCGCCAGCGGACTCACCGCCAGTCCCGAGCGGCCCAGCGTGCGATAAGAGGTCAGGTCCATGGTGCAGCACTCCTCGTTCCCGAACACAGGTAAGCCCCGAGCCTCGTCAGGATTAGCCGTTGCCGATCGCAAGGGTCTGTGAGCAGGATGCATCAATGCGGCGCGGCGACCTCGACGATCTCGCAGCCTTCGCCAGCGTCGCGCGGGCACGCAGCTTCACGCGCGCGGCGGCTGAGCTGGGGCTATCCCCGTCCGCGCTGAGCCACGCGATGGCGGCGCTCGAGCGACGGCTCGGCGTGCGGCTGCTCGCCCGCACGACGCGCTCCGTGGCACCCACCGCCGCCGGACAGCAGCTACTGCAATCGCTCGATCCGGCGCTGGCGCAGGTGCGGGAGGGCCTGGCATCGCTCGCGGACTGGCGCGGCGCCCCGTCCGGCACCGTTCGGCTCGCGACCTTCGGCTATGCCGCGCGGACGATCCTGGCGCCGCGCCTGCCGCGGTTCCTGCTCGATCATCCGGACGTGTCGGTGGAAGTGATCGTCGAGGATCGGCTGATCGACCTCGTCGCCGGCGGCTTCGATGCCGGCATCCGGCTCAGCGAGGCGGTCGAGAAGGACATGGTCGCCGTGCCGGTGGGCCCAGACCTGCGCACCGTCGTGGTCGGCACCCCCGCTTACTTCGCGCGGCACCCGCCGCCTGCAACCCTCGCCGAGCTCGATCGGCATGTCTGCGTCAACTACCGCCTGCTCGGCGGGGGTGGCCTCCTGCCGTGGGAGTTCGAGGAGGCAGGGCGTGACGTGAGGCTCAAGGTGCCGGGGCAGCTGATCGTCAACGACGAGGTGCTGGCAGGCGCGGCGGTGCGCGCCGGCGTGGGCCTGGGCTACATGATGGAGCACGACGTCGCCGACGAGATCGCCGATGGTCGGCTGGTCCAGGTGCTGGCGCCCTGGTGCCCGCCCTACCCCGGCTGCCGTCTCTACTACCCCGATCGTCGGGTCTCTCCGGCATTGCGCGCGCTGATCGACGCGCTTCGCGCGTGACCTGACCCGGGAACGATCACTGCAGGCGCCCAAGTCCGCTCCCTATCTTGGCCACTCGTTGATCGGGCGGGCAACGCTCGTGACGCTCCTCATAGCTGTCTGGGAGCCTTCACCAGCCCATGTGACCCGCGGCGATCTCTCGATCGCGAGCGGCGAGCTCCGCCTCGTCGGCCGGACACATCGTCGACATGCCGTCGTCCGCCGCCCGCTGCTGGATCTGCTCGACGAACGGCCGCAACTCGTCCTCATAATGACGGAACGCTGAAGCATGATCGTCGGGAAATCGTTCTAACGCGGCCGCCAGGCGACCGGCACCGATGATCGCCATCGAGCCGCCGAGACCAGCGAGCGGAGAGACGCAGTAGCCCGCGTCGCCCACCAGAACGACCCGCCCACGGGACCAACATGGCATCCGGATCTGATTGATCCTGTCGAAGTAGAAATCATCGTCGCCCGCGACAGCGGCCAGCATGGCGGGCACCTTCCAGCCCAGGTCGCCGCACCGCTGCTGGATCAGCCGCCGCTGCTGCGCGGGGTCGCGATAGTCATAGGCGATCTCGGCGTCGGTGCGGAAACCGAAGCCGATGTCGGTCCGATCATCGTAGCCGTTGAGCATGGCCATCCGCCCGGGCGCGCGGAAAACCTCGCTCGTGTCGGGGGCCAGCAACCCTGTCTCCGGCACGACCTTCAGGAAGAAATACCCGCCCATGAAATGGGTGAATCGGTCTCCGTCCCCGAACACGAGCCGCCGCGTGTTCGACCGGTTGCCGTCGCACCCCACCACCAACGCGACGTCGCGGCTCTCGCCATCGTCCAAGGTCACGGACACGCTGTCGGCCTGTTCGTCGAGGCTCGAGATGGATCGGCCAAACAGCACCTCGACGTCGTTGGCCACCGCGCCGAACAGGATGTCGAGCAGATCGTCGCGATGGATCTCGTATCGTAGCTCGGAGGCTTGATCGCCGCTGACTCCGATCGACCCCAGCGTCGTATTGTCCGCGTTCTTGAACTCGAAGCGGCGCGACGGCAGTGCCTTGGCACGAACGAGCTCGACGAGGCCCATCCGCTCGAGGATCGCGATCGTCTCGCCCTCGATATCCACAGGCGTTCCACCGCGCCGCAATCCCGCGGCCGCCTCCACGACGGTGACCTGATAGCCGAGCCGGTTCAGGCCGTAGGCGGTCGCCAGGCCGGCGAAGCTGGCACCGCTGATGAGGGCCGTGCGGCGACCTACGTCTGCCCCACGCTCGTTAAAGGTTGACGGCACCATCGCAACATCCTCAATCTGGACAAGCTACGAGCATATACCGGGTACATGTTGATGCGCAATACGGACAACGATCTGCGGCCAGACAGGCGTACCCGCAAGCGCCTGGCCACTCGCCAGGCGATCTCTGACGTCGCGACGCGCCTGTTCATGGAGCGCGGGTTCGATCAGGTGACCATCGACGAGATCGCGAACGCCGCTGACGTTGGCCGCATGACGGTGTTCAACCATTTCCCCCGCAAGGAAGACATGTTCTTCGACCGTGAGGAGGAGGCACGCGCGCTGGCGTTCGAGACGGTTCGGTCACGCCCGCCGGGTAGCTCGCCGATCGAAGCCCTGGGGGCCCTCGCGCACCGCATGATCGAGCAGCCGTCGGAGGCCTTTCCCTTGTTCGAAGCTACGCGGGTGTTCGTCGAGACGGCACAGGCGAGCGAGACGCTGAAGGCGCGCGCGCGGCAGATGCGCGACAAGTTCGTCGAGGATCTGGCGATACTCTTCGGGCAGGAGTTGACCGACGAAGACGACGAGAACACTGCCTTTCTGGCAGCGGCGCTGATCGCCTCGGCGTGGAGCACGGCATTCCTGCGGGCGCACGCTGAACTGAGCCGGACGGGTGACGCGCAGGCCGCCAAGCGCGTCTTCCTCTCGATCGTCAATCGAGGGGTCGTCGGTGCGTTGACCGCCCTTGAAGGAACCTCGCTCGCAGGCACGCGGTGACCCAGAGACGGTCGCCGAGAGCCCCCTACCCGCCCTGCAGATGTCGGATCGCGAAGGGATCGTTGTCGGGATCGTCGTTCCACTGGTACTCGGCGACGGCGGCTGCCGCTCTCGCCGCCGTGCGGTCATACAGACGCTCCACCAGCGCCAGCGCCATGTCGGTTCCCGCCGACACGCCGGAGGAGGTGACGTACTTGCCATCGATGACCCAGCGCGCCCGGGAACGCCAGGTCACCGCGTCCGACTGGGATCTGACCCATTCGAAAGCGAGTTTGTTGGTGGTCGCCGCCCGGCCATCGAGGACGCCCGCGCTCGCCAGGATCGCCGCACCTGTGCAGACCGACGTGGTCCACGCGCTGCCCTCGTCCTGCCGGCGAACGAACGCGAGCAGCGTCGCGTCATCGACGAGGCGGCGGGTGCCCGTCCCGCCGGGCACCATCAGCACGTCGAGCGGCGGGGCGGAGGCGAACGAATGGTCCGGTGTAATCCGGACGCCGTGCGATGACTGCACCGCGCGTCCGTCCGCCGACACGAACGTCAGTCCATGGTCCGCCAAACGACCCCACATCTGCGCCGGGCCGAACACGTCCAGCGTCTCGAACTCATCGAACAGGACGATGCCGATCTGCTTAGGCTTCATCGCCTCCACCTGCTGGTCATGCGTCGACGCCAGCGGATCTCGTCGCCCCGCGAGAGCCGTCTTCGCGCCCGCGACGATCGCGGCGGCCGCGCCGCCGACCATCACTCGTCGCGTAAGCTGTTCGGGGATCGCCATCGCTGCGGATCCTCACCCGCACTGCCCAGGTCAGAGGCGCGCTCACGGCATGATCCCGGGAAACAGCTTGTCGAGGGTGATGGGGAAATCCCGAACCCGTACACCGGTCGCGTTATAGATCGCGTTGGCGACCGCCGCACCCGAACCGCACACGCCTAGCTCTCCGATACCCTTGGCCAGCAGCGGGTTGGCCAGACGATCCCGCTCCTCGAGGTAGAGCACGTCGATGTCCGGGACGTCGGCATGCACCGGCACGTGGTACTCGCCGAGGTCGCGGTTCACGACCTTGCCCGTGCGGACATCGTGAACGAGCTCCTCGGTCAGAGCGCCGCCGATCCCGAACACGATGCCGCCGATCGCCTGGGAAGTCGCTGTCTTGGTGTTGAGAATGCGGCCGGCAGCGAACACGCTGTTCCAACGCGCCACGCGCATCTCTCCCGTGACGGCATTCACGCGCATCTCGCAGAAATGGGCGCCATAGGACGACTGGCTGAAACGGGCATTGCTCGTCCCGGGAGCTGTGGCACCATCAACCACCATGCCGTTGCCGACCAGCTCGGAGAGCGGCCGCCGAACCTCACCGGCCACGATCATGCCGTCGACGAAGACCGCATCACGCTGTGTCACGCCGGCCGCCTCTGCCAGCATGGCGCGCAGTTTCTCGCAGGCGGCGTAGACGGCGGAGCCGGCGGTGGTCGCGCCCCAGCTACCACCCGATCCGGCGCTGGTCGGATCGTCGGTATCGCCCAGCCGCACCTCGACCCGATCGAGCGCCACTCCCAGCAGGTCGGCGACGATCTGTGACAGGATCGTGTAGGTGCCGGTACCGATATCGGTCATCTCGGTTTCGACCGCTACCAGTCCGTCCGCGTCGATCCGCACGCGCACTTTGGCCGGTCCGAACAGGTTGCCGCGCGCCGACGCGGCCATGCCGTGCCCGATCAGCCACTCGCCGTCCCGGCATCGCCCGGGAGTGCGGTTGCGCGCCGTCCAGCCGAACCGCTCGGCACCGACGCGCAGGCATTCGGCGAGCGAACGGCTGCTGAACGCCTGGCCGGTCTCAGGATGCACCTCGGGCTCGTTGCGCAGGCGCAGTTCGACGGGATCCAGATCGAGCTTCTCCGCCAGCTCATCCATCGCGCACTCAAGCGACAACTGCCCCACCCCCTCGCCGGGCGCGCGCATGGAGACGCCCAGCAACTTGTTCACCCGCGCGACCTTGTGATCGACCAGGCGATTGGGCGCGGCGTACAGCAGATGCGTGGCGATGCCGGCTGGCTCGAAAAACATCTCACCTTCCAGCTGATCGGTGATCGTCTCGTGCGCGATCGTCGTGAGCTTGCCGTCCGCGTCGGCGCCTAAGCGCAGGCGCTGGTGCGTGGCCGGACGTCGGCCGGTCATCTCGAAGACGTGCTGGCGCGGCAACGCGACCTTGACCGGCCGGCCGAGCCGTTGCGCGGCGATCGCCGCAGCCGCCGCCTCGGGCATGAGGCCGAGCTTGCTGCCGAAGCCACCGCCCACGAACGGCGCCAGCACCCGCACCTGTGCCGTCTCCAGTCCCAGCAGCGTCGCCAGCTGGTCGCGCGTCGTCACCGGTGACTGATAACTGCCGTGCATTGTCAGGCGCCTGCCGTCCCACTGCGCCACCGTGGCATGCGGCTCCATCGGGGCATGGCTCTGACTGGGCGTGGTCCATACCGCGTCGACGACGACGGCTGCCTGCTTCAGCGCGCCCGCGACATCGCCCTGTTCGGTATGGATCAGGAACAGGCCGAAGATGTCGTCGGTCGGCGGTTCTGCCGAGTCCAGCACCTCTGCCAGGTCGAAAACGCCGGGCCTGCGCTCATACGAGAGCCGCACCGCAGACGCGGCTGCGCGCGCCCGCTCGAAGCTGTCGGCCACGACCAGAGCGATCGGCTGGCCGAAATACACCACGTCGCGCGAGCCGTGCGGCGGTGCCGCAGCCCCGGCGAAGTCTCCGCCGTTGCGGATCAGTCGAGCGTCGGTGACGACGGCGAGCACGCCCGGCATCGCCTCTGCAGCCGCAGTGTCCAGCCGTGTGATACGCCCGCTACCGACTGGAGCGCGCACCAACATACCGTGAGCCAGGTCGCCGAAGCCGTGCTCGGCGGCATAGCGCGCCTGCCCGGTCACCTTGAGCGGCCCGTCGACGCGGCTCACCGAAGTGCCCACGAGCGGCGCGGGCGCGGTGTCCAGCAACGAGCGCTCGAACGGCGCGTCCATGGTGATGCTCGCCTCGCTCATGCGACCGTCTCCGTCAGCTTGCCCAGCACCGCTGCCAGCGTGCGGCGCAGCAGGGGTATCTTGAAGTCGTTCTCGCCGTGCCCGATCGCCGCTGCGAGCAAGGTGTCCGCCGCCTGATCGAACAAGGCGCGGCGCGGCTGCTGGCCGACCAGAAGGTCTTCGGCGGCACGATCGCGCCAGGGCATGGTGCCGACGCCGCCGAAGGCCAGCGCGGCCCCGCTTATCCGATCCTGCTCCATCGAGACGATGCCGGCGACCGACACCAGCGCGAAGGCGTAGGAAGCACGATCGCGCACCTTGCGATACGTCTGCCGGCCGGTGGGGGGAGAGGGCAGCAGCACCGCGATGATCAGTTCGCCCGGCTGCAAGTGCGTCTCTACCTCCGGCGTGTCGCCGGGCAGCCGGTAGAGCTCGTCCAGGCTCAGCGCGCGGCGCTCACCTGATGGCAGCACCGTCTCGACCCGCGCATCGAGGGCGCGCATCGCCACCGCCATGTCCGACGGGTGAGACGCGATGCACTGCTCGGACGTGCCCAGAACCGCCATGATCCGGTTGAACCCGCCGATCGCCGAGCAGCCCGATCCAGGCGTGCGCTTGTTGCACGGCACGGCCGGGTCGTAGAAGAAGTAGCAGCGCGTCCGCTGGAGCAGGTTTCCCGCAGTGGTCGCCTTGTTGCGAAGCTGGGCTGACGCGCCGGCCAGGATCGCGCGTGACAGGACGGGATAACGTGCCCGGACGAGCGGGTGCGCCGCGAGATCCGCGTTCGACACCAGGGCGCCGATGCGCAGCCCACCGTCGTCGGTCCGCTCGATCTGGCGCAGATCCAGTGCGCCGATGTCCACCAGTCGGCGCGGCGCCTCGACCTGCAACTTCATCAGGTCGAGCAGGTTGGTGCCGCCGGCGATGAACCGCGCGCCGTCGCGCGCCTGAGCGGCGGAGAGTGCCTGATCGCGGTCCGCCGCGCGCAGATAGTCGAAGGCGATCATGCCCCCTCCCCCTCCCGGCTGGCAGCATAGGTTCGGATCGCCGCCACGATCCGCGGGTAGGCTGCGCACCGGCAGAGATTACCGCTCATCCGCTCGCGGATCTCGGCGAGATCGAGTGACGGCGCGGGCATCAGGTCACCACTGACATGGCTCGGCCAGCCCGCAGCGACTTCCTCCAGCATGCCGAGGGCCGAGCAGATCTGCCCGGACGTGCAATAGCCGCATTGGAAGCCGTCCGCGGCGATGAACGCAGTCTGCAACGGGTGCAGCGCGCCGGGTGCCCCCACACCCTCGATCGTGGTGATCTCGTCGTCGGCGTGCATCATTGCCAGGGAAAGGCAGCTGTTGATCCGTCGGCCGTTCACCAGCACGGTGCAGGCGCCGCATTGGCCATGATCGCACCCTTTCTTGGTCCCGGTCAGTCCGAAGCGCTCGCGCAGCGCATCGAGGAGCGTGGTGCGGGTGTCGATCCGCACCGAATGTGGTACGCCGTTGACCCGCAACGTGAGCGGGGCTTCGACCTCGGCGTCGATCCAATCCATCGCCGCCGCCCCGTCAGGGCCTGGGACGCGCGAGCGCCGCCTTGAACGTCGGAATGTCGAGGAAGGCCGTGACCTCCACGATCCGCGACCCGCACACCGTCAAGATCCACAGATAGGTGTTGCGGTACTGCGTGCCGTCGGGAAACGGAGCCGTTCCGTCCCATTGCACGATCACATCGTCGCCATCGGCCCAGATGTGCTTGACCTCCGGCTTCAAGGGCGCCGCCAGTCGCTCGCGCAGCGGCACTGCCGCAGCGTCGAGAAGCGCCTGGCGCGAACGGTGGGTTCGCGAGACCGCCGGATCGTTGCCGGTGATGTGCCATACCACGTCATCGGCGAGCAGGCTGAAAACATCGCCTTCGCCTCTCGCCCATTTGGCGAACGCCTCGGCGATGAAGGCACGACTGCCCTCCGTCGTTGACGCAGTCACGGCCGGTCTCTCCTGTGCAAGCGCTGGCGCAGACCCGATGCCGATGAGAGCCAACGAAGCCAGGGCCGACACAATTACCGGTGTCATCTGCGACAGCCTCCCACGTGCAACGATGCGCGGTTGAGGCGTTAACACACAGGGCCAGCGAGCGTCCGTCGCCTAAACGTCTCGCGTAGACGGACGGTCAGTCACGTCGAGGATGACCAGGCGACGGTTCCCTCACATTCCTCCCCACGGCGGCGGATGAAATCTTTGAAGGCCTCGATCGCGTGCGATTGATGCGCTTGTGCCGGCGTATAAAGGTACCCCGGCCATTGCAGGTGGTTCCACTCCGGCAGCACCTCCACCAAACGACCGGTACGGAGGTGTTCTGACGCTACGACGTCGAGGAGCCGGACAATCCCGAAACCGCTGAGTGCGGCGGCGACGAGCGTGGGCGCATCGTTCAACGTCAGGCCACAGTCGGGCGCCACGACGTGCTGCTCACCCGCTGCGTTGACGAAGTGCCAGAGGTGGGGCCTGCCCGTCGTGTCATCAAACATGCGCACGCAGGTATGACCGCTCAGCACGTCGTGCGGCGCGGCCGGCGTGCCGTGCCTGGCGATATACGCTGCACTGGCGCAGGTTACCACGCGACTTTGCAGCAGCAGCTGCTTGTTGAGATCACGCGCTTCCGGCTCGCCGAAGCGAAGGGCGAGATCGACGCCCTCCGCCAGGAGATTATCAACACGGTCTCGCACGAGCACATCGACCTTCACATTCGGGTATTCGACGAGAAAGCGCGGGAGAAGTGGGATGAGCAGATACGGCCCGAACGCCCCGTCGGTGGTGATCCTGATCCGGCCCTTCACCTTGTCGGGCTGAGACGGCGTCGCGATGCGGCCGAGCTCGGCCAGCAGCGGAGTGACCTCCTCCAGCAACGCACGTCCTTCATCGGTAAGTTTGAGGTGCCGGCTGGTGCGGTCGAACAGCCGCATCCCTGTCCGTTCCTCGAGACGCCCGATCGCCTTGCCGACACCCGACCGCGACAATCCTATCTGTTCGGCCGCGCGCCCATAGCTCTCGGCGCGCGCAACAGCGACGAACACGGTTATCCCAGAGATGATCCGACCGTCGAACAGCACGCGAGGCCAAACTCCTTCTCACGTCATTCAAGAGCAAGGGTCGGTCAGCCCGCCAGTGTTTTCGCCGAGAACCGACGCGGCGGGCTGACTGCCTTTCAGCTCGCCCACGCAGCGTATCTGGCAGAGAGGCGCAGCAGCGCAATCGCGATCGCGTCCGCTCCGATCAGGGTTCCTCCCCTGAGGTTTTGCTGCAAGCCATTGAAACGCAAGGATAGCAACGGTCGAGCACCCCTGCCGGGGAGTTGTTCGACCTTGGACCCTCCTTTTTGTCCTCCCTGAGCCGATCTAATGGCGCCGCCTCTCACCGACGGACGAGCTACAGGGCGTTCGGCGACGACAAGCCGGGAGGGGACCGCGGTGGCATACGTTCCGTCTGCTAATTGGCTCCGCAGATCAGTTCGACTTATATGCGCGGCGTAAATGAGATGGCGTGCGCCGCTCGCGCTTCCCTTTCCCAGCCGCAGCAACCCCATGTGACGCCACGCCGTCTTCCGCCCCCACTGCCCTCGGCTCGCCCGAGCCCGGCCTCGAGATCAAGGTCGTCGCCCGCATTCCCGCAGCATGGCCGGCACGGCTCAAGCGCTCGGTCCTGGTACCGCTTCCGCGAGCGAGCGCAGCGTCGTCCGCAGACCCTGCGCCGCATGATCGATGAAGGCGCGGCGTGCAGCGTCGGCCCCGACGCTCGCCGCGAAGATCACGTGCACCGGGACCGGACGGGCCTCGAACCGAGGCAGCAGACGGACGAGCCTTCCGGCGGCAAGAAGCTCGGCGACCTGATAGGAGCGCGCAGCGATGATGCCGCGCCCCCGAACGGCCGCGTCGATCAGTGCAGCCGCGCTGTCCACGCGCAGGCGGGGCCTGACCCGGACGGTGCGCCGCCGTTCCGGCTTTTCCGGCATGGCGAAGGGCCACAGTTCCACCTCGCTGGTCGGGTCCAAGCCTATGGTCTGATGGTTGGACAAGTCCTCCGGCGTCGCTGGGCTTCCGGCCCGCCGAAGGTAGTCCGGGGATGCGCAGAGCAACGCTCGCACCGCACCGACCCGAATGGCGGACAGGCTGGAGTCCGGAAGCGCCGCGAGCCGGACGGCCACGTCCATCCCGCCCCCGATCAGATCCACAAGCCGGTTGGCAAGCGTCATCCGTATCGACACGCTGGGATGCGCATCGAGGAAGGCCTCGACCAGCGGCAGCAGGTGAAGCCGCCCGAACAGCTCGGGAGCGGTCACGCGGATGGTGCCGCGGAGTGCTGTTCCCCCGTGACCCGGCGTCAGTCGCGCGAGCGAGCACAGCACCTCGCGCCAGATGGCCAGATGCCGCTCGCCACCCGCCGTCAGGCTGAGCCGACGCGTCGAGCGCAGCAGGAGCGGTTCGCCCGCCTGTTCTTCCAGCAGCGCGATCGCGCGGGTGACCGAAGCGGCCGATCGCCCATGACGTCGTCCGGCGGCCGCGAGCGAGCCTTCGTCTACGGCCGCGACGAACAACGCCATCGCATCCAGTCTGTCCATCGTTTCAGGCCCTGCAATTCAGCATGACGATGTGCGCCTCTACTCTCGTTTCTCGCAACACCCAGCTTGGCTCTCAGCCCCAGAGGTTTGCACATGAGGAGTGCTCGATGCCGATCGTTCATTATCGCAGACAGCAGGTCGGAGAGGTGGACCTGTTCTACCGTGAAGCGGGACCGCACGACGCCCCGGTACTGCTGCTGCTCCACGGCTTCCCGACCGCCAGCCACATGTTCCGCGATCTCATCCCGCTGCTCGCCGATCGCTTCCGGGTGATCGCTCCTGACCTGCCCGGCTTCGGGCAGACCAAGACGCCGCCGCGCGGTACCTTCACCTACAGCTTCGACATGATGGCAGACGTACTCGGTGGCTTTGCCGAGGCGCTCGGCCTCGAATCCTACGCGCTCTATATCTTCGATTACGGCGCGCCCACCGGCCTGAGGCTGGCGATGCGTCATCCGGAGCGGGTGACAGCCATCATCTCGCAGAACGGCAATGCCTATCTGGACGGTTTCAGCGATGAGTGGGGCGCATGGCAGGCTTATTGGCGAGACCCCAGCGACGCCAATCGCGAGGCCTGCCGCGCTTCGCTGTCACCCGACACGATCCGCGATTGGCAATATGGCACCGGCGCTGATCCGTCGCGTCTCTCGCCGGACGGCTATGAGCTCGACATCGCCTATATGGCGAGACCCGGCGCCGAGGACATCCAGCTAGACCTGATCCTCGACTATCGCAGCAACGTCGCACTCTACCCCGCCTTCCAGGCCTATTTCCGCGCACAGCAACCGCCCCTCCTGGCCGTCTGGGGCCGCCACGATCCGGCGTTCCTGCCGGCCGGTGCGCAAGCGTATCGCCGCGACTTGCCCGACGCCGAGATCCACCTGCTGGATGCCGGGCACTTCGCGCTGGAAACACACTGTGCGGAGATCGCGACACGCATCTGCGCTTTCCTCGACCGCACCCTTGGCTCGGCCCACCCATCGGAGAAGCAGGTATGAGACCGCGCGACGACAGGTCGAGTTGGCTGCGGCGGAAGCGGAATCGGCCGTGACGCGACCCTCGACGACCTCACGTCCCTCTGGCTGAGCGGCACCGCGGCGCCAACGGCACGCACCGGCTGGAGCAGCATGCGCGGCGACGGTAAGCACGAGATTGCGGTTCCGTTCGGCTGCAGCCAATTCCCGCACGACACCCACGAGAGCAGCCGCCGCTGCGTCGAGGAGCGCTATCCCATGCTGGCCTATCACGACGAACTCCCCCGTGGCGGGCATCATCCTGCGGGGGAGCGATCGAGCACCTTCGTCGATGACGTGCGCGCGAGCTTCCGGTCGGTCCGTTGACCGACCCCGTGTCCACAGGGCCAAGGTCGCCCCGCTCCCTTGGCGCCGGCATGATCGGCTTCGTGAGCGCACTAGGCGTGTCGCTGGCGTTCATCGGCGTCAGCCGTCCGGCACGCGCGCAGTCGTCGCCCGGACCGACATATGTCTCACCAGCCTCCACGGTGCCCGCGCCCGCCGATCGGCCGTACGAAGGCAGGATCGAGTTGCAGGTCGACGCGACCGACACGCGGCGCCGCATCTTCTCGGTACGTCAGCGCGTCCCGGTCGGGCGGGAGCGCGAGATGACGCTGCTTTATCCCCGATGGGAGCCGGCCAGTCATGGACCGAGCCTGACCGTCACGGACCTTGCAGGGCTGGTCGTCGAAGGCGCGGGCAAGCCTCTTCGCTGGCGACGTGATCCGTATGATCCTCATGCCTTTCATCTTTCGGTCCCGCCGGGCGTGGACGCGATTGATGTTCGGTTCCAGATGGTGGCTGGCGGTGAATCGCTGACGCCCGACATCGTGTCGGTACCTTGGCAGCGACTCGTCCTCTATCCGGCCGGATGGTATGCCCGGAACATGGCAGTGGCCGCCTCGCTGGCCCTGCCGGAGGGATTGCGCCCGTTCACGCCGCTGTCGGTCCAGCATTCCGCCAACGGTCGTATCGTGTTCGCTCCGACGACATTGGAGACGTTGCTCGATGCGCCGGTGCTCGCCGGGCGCTACACGGCGCCGATGCCGCTTACCGCTGCCGGCCCGGGGGCGATCTTCCTCGACATCGTGGCGCCGCGGCACAGCGACCTGCTCGTACCGCCGGAACGATCGGCTGAACTGCGTCGGCTGGTCGCGCAGATACGGGCGGTGTTCGGCCCGGCGCCGTTCGAGCGCTACGACATAATGGCGCGGCTGAGCGACGATGGATCTTCGGGCGGCACCGAACATCGCGGGTCGAGCGAGAATGGCCTCGCATCGTCATACTTCCGCGACTGGCCGGGCCAGATCCTGTTCCGCGACCTGATCGCGCACGAGATCGTCCACGCCTGGAACGGCTTCTACCGCACCCCCGCCGACCTGTGGGCGCCAACGCCGAATGTCCCGGTCGCGGGTAGCCTCCTCTGGGTGTACGAAGGGCAGACCGAGTTCTGGGGACGCGTGCTGGCGACGCGGGCCGGCCAATTTACGCCGGGCGAGCTTCGCGACCGGCTGGCTATCGAGGCCGCCGAGATCGCGGCGCGGCCGGGCCGCGCTTGGCGCTCGCTGTCGGACGACGTCAACTATCCGTCCTTCATGCTTCGCCAGCCAGTGCCGTGGCGCGACTGGCAGCGGCGCCGCGACTATTACTCCGAGGGCGTCATGCTGTGGCTCGCAGTGGATGCCGAACTGCGCGATCGCAGTGGAGGGCGTCGCGGCCTGGATGACTTCGCGCGCCGCTTCTTCGCGGGCGCCACCCCGGATGCTCCGACCCGCCTCTACACCTTCGAAGACCTATGCCGTACGCTGAACGAGATAGCGCCCGCTGACTGGTCGAATTTCCTCCGCGCTTGGACGGACGGCCATGACGAACTCGACACCACCATCGGGCTGAATCGTCACGGCTGGCGGCTGATCTTCACCGATACGCCCACCGCGTCCTTTCGCGCCAGTGAGGAGGAAGCCGGTGTGGCCGACCTGACCTATGCGATCGGATTGACGGTTCGCGACGACGGGGTCATCCGGTCGGTAGCCTGGAACGGTCCGGCTTTCCGCACGGGATTACGGTCGGGCGTTCGGATTTCGAGGGTAAACGGCGCAGCGTTCACCCGCGCGGTCCTGCTCGAAGCCGTCCGCACCTCAGCACGGCGTCCCCTCTCGCTTGGCATCGACCAGAATGGCGCGCCGTCCGAGATTGTTTTACCTTATACCGGGCCGCTGCGTTACCCGCGGCTCGAGCGCATCGCGGGCCACGCCGACACGCTCGCTGCCCTGCTCACGGCGCGCTGAAGGCGGCGCCGCGCGTCACCTCGGCGAGGGGGCTTCGATCCCAGGCGACACGCTGCCGGCGAACGAGTCGCGGCATGTCCGCTCGCCATCTCATCGGCGTATGCGTGCCCCGCGAGCGCCAAGCTGAGATGCCGGATGACCGCCGTCGTAGCATGCCGAACCGGAGTGCAGAATCGGGTAGGGAATAGCGAGAAGAGGGACTGCAATGATCGCGGTCGCGGTTGCGGTCGATACCCTGTTGAAGTCTGCGATGAGAAGCATGCCAGCCCTATGCGAACCCGCCGGCTTCAGCGATCCACCATCGTCAGCGCCTTCTCACCGTAGCGCTCGCCTGATACGCCGAGCGTCGCCAACGCGCCGTCCAGACGCGCTACATCGTCGTGCGAGAGCATCAAGTCCTCGGCGGCGAGATTCTCCTCCAGATAGCTTCGTCGCTTCGTCCCCGGGATCGGGACGATGTCATCCCTCTTCTGAAGCAACCAGGCGAGCGCCACTTGCCCCGGCGTCGCGCCGTACGGTGCCGCGATCTCGCGTACCAAGTTCGCGATACGTTGATTGGCGTCGAAGTTCGCACCCTGCAGACGGGGATCGCCGGTCGAGCGGAAATCTCCGGCAGGATAGTCCTCCGCGCGCTTGGCCGTACCCGTCAGGAACCCACGACCGAGCGGACTGAAAGGGACGAGGCCGATGCCCAGCTCTGTGAGCAGCGGCAGGATCTCGTCGTCGAGGTTCCGCTCCCAGATCGAGTACTCGCTCTGCAAGGCGGCGACAGGCTGTGTCGCGTGCGCGCGGCGAATGGTGGTCACGCCCGCCTCCGACAGGCCGAAGTGCAGCACTTTGCCCTCGACGATCAGATCGCGGACCGTGCCCGCGACATCCTCGATCGGCACGGCGGGGTCGACTCGATGCTGGTAGAGCAGGTCGATCCGGTCGGTCTGCAATCGCCTGAGCGACGCCTCCACCACCTCGCGGATGTGCGTGGGCCGGCTGTCGGCGCCGGAGAACAGCCCGTCACCGATGACGAAACCGAACTTGGTCGCGATCTGAACGCCGTCGCGCCGGTCCTTCAGTGCCCGGCCGAGCAGTTCCTCATTGGTGAAGGGACCGTACACCTCGGCGGTGTCGAAGAAGGTACAGCCGAGTTCGATCGCGCGGTGAATCGTGGCGATCGACTCGGCGTCGTCGGGCTCGCCGTAGGCATGGCTCATCCCCATGCAGCCCAGACCGAGAGAGGAAACCTCCAGGCCGCCTTGTCCGAGGCGGCGTCGCGTCAGCATGATCGTCTCTCCTTGCCGATGGCGGGACGCACGTCAGGCGGGCCGCAGGGGCGACGCGGCATCTGCGCCGACCACGGTCGCCCATTCACGGATCCGCCAGCGTCGAACGAGGCCGTTGTTCACGTACGGATCGTCGCGCACGAAGCGCTCGACCACTTCCGTCGCCTCGCCCTTGAAAAGTAGCAGGCCGGTATCGAGCGGGTCGGTCAGCGCGCCGGCCAGCACCAGCTCGCCGCGATCCGCTGCCGCCCATGCCCGCGTGAGATGGTCGTTCCGGTACTCGGCGCGGCGCGCTTCATAACTGTCGTCGAAGTCGAACAAGAGAACGTAGTGCTTCACGGTGCGCCTCCTGTGCCGATCGCGCGACTCGAGCCGTACAACGTGCGCGGCACGCCCGGGTTCTTCGCCGAAAGCTCTTCGTTGGCGCGACAGAAAGGCCCTGATGAGGCCCGCTGCTTCGTCGCTGTCGCATCGTAGCGCCGCTCCCCATACCCGACCAGCGACGTAGGTCGCGCCTTCGCATGTTGCCGTGAGATCGCGAACGATCGCACACAGTGCCGCCGTCGCTGGCGCCGGCTACCAGGTGACTGGGCCGCAGGTGCCCCGGATCGACGCCGCGATCGCCCGGGCGCTGGCGACGGTCGAGGCGGGCGCGCAGGACAAGCGCGGGTAGGCGCGCGGCATGCCCCGCTGCCGACGTGGTCGACGCATGACGCACCCTTGGCATCGTTCCGCGGCGCGGTGACGGGCTTCCTGGTGCGCGAACGCGCCGCGGTGGCGCAGGAGTAGGAGTTCCTCGGCGGACTGACTCCGTTCCGGCGAGGCGACCGCGTCACCGACCGACGCCCGCGGAGGATGCAGGCGCCGGCCGGCGGGGCTCAGAAGCGCAGCCGCACGCCCGCGCTGATCGTCTCCTGGTGATCGTCCGCGCCCGTCTGCGCGGACGCGGTGCTGAACAGCTCCAGTCCGCTCGGCAGGCGATAGCCGACCCCGGCGGCGGCGGTGCCCACCATCGCGGCGCGGCCCGCGCCGACCGCGGTCAGCCCCAGACCCGCGCCCGAATAGCCGGCCAGCGCGTCGGCGCGGCGCCCCTCGATCTGGTAGCGCGCACCGAGCGCGACCCAAGGCCGGAACGGCGCCGTCGACGCCTCGCTCCGCGCGAGGCCCAGCCCCGCGTCGGCGAAGCCCGCGACGTGGCGATCGCGCGCCACCGTCAGCGCGAAGACGCTGCCGCCCTCCTCGTCGACCCCGCCGCGCGTGGTGCGCACATAGGTGACGCCAAGGCGCGGGCGCAGCATCCAGTCGCCGCCCACCGCGACGTCGTACTGCGCCGCGACGTCGCTCACCCAGCTGTGCAAGGAGAAGCGCCCGCTGGCGCCAGCACCGCCGGGCAGCGCGCGATCGGTGCGTGCGCTCGCGCCGTCGTACATCAGCGAGGCCGTGACGCTCCAGCCGTCACCCTCGCCGAAGCGTGCGTGCACGCCGCCGACCACGCCGTCCGCGCGCGTGCGCGCACTGAGCTGATCGATCTGCTGGCGCCCGTTCAGATAGCCGGCGAACACGCCGACCGACCAGCTCCGGTCACCGAAACCCAACCCGCCGAGGAAGCCGTAGCTACGCGCCCGAGCCGTGGCGCTGCCCGCGTCGGCGTCGCCCTGCAGCGTGTGCCACTGGCCCAGCGTCTGCGCGAAGGTGAAGGCGCCGGGCTCGTCGCGGCCGGTAGCGAAGCCGGGGCCGCGCGCCGCCTGGCCCAGCAGCAGCGCGTCGTCGATACCGAGCTGGGTCGCCGCGGCATAGGGCTCCGGGGTCAGGCGCGCGAACGCCGCCGACCGCGAGCCGCCGGTCGCGTCGAGGAGCGCCGGCACCGCCACCAGCAGCGAGCCACCGTCGGCCTGCACCGCCAGCGCCGCGTTCGCGTAGGCGATACTACGTGCGACCTGCGGCGCGGCGCCGGTCACCGCCTGGAACTGGCCCAGCAGGTCGATCTCCGACGCGCTCTGGCGCAGGATCACGCCGGGCACGCCGCTGGAGGCCACCACGGAGTCGAAGCTGCCGCTGATCCCGCCGCTCGCGGAGATGAGACGGTAGCTTGCGCCCGGCCGCAGCGCGCCGACTGGCACCATTTCCAGCGTCACGCCCGGTTGGATCGCCAGCGCGCCGTTCACCACCAGCCGGTCGGAGAGGGTGGGCGCCAGCTCGAACAGCGCGCGCGCGCCGGTCGCGAGCAGGACGTTGCCGTTGACCGTCATCGTTCCCGGCGAGGCGCCGGGGCTGAGCGTGCCCGCGACCGAGACGTCGCCGTCGACGATACCCGCCGAACCGAAGGTCGCGCCCGCGCCCACCGAGGTGCGATAGGCGGTGATCGTGGAGCCGGCGAGGCCGACGACGCGGCCGCCGGTCAGGTCGATCGCGTTCAGCAC
Source organism: Sphingomonas sp. BK580 (assembly GCF_014194975.1). Taxonomy (GTDB): domain Bacteria; phylum Pseudomonadota; class Alphaproteobacteria; order Sphingomonadales; family Sphingomonadaceae; genus Sphingomonas. The sequence goes on from NZ_JACIAY010000001.1 coordinate 668,003, forward strand.
TGCGGTGCCGGCGATCTGCGCGTAGCCGCCGCTCATCGCCAGCCGCTCGACATTGCTGATCGAATTGAGACGCGCCGGCGCCGCGGCGCTGCCGCCGGTCACGGCGACCATGTCGTCACCCGCCCCGCCGTCGATCGTGCCGAGCACGGTGCCACCCTTCACGACGAACGTGTCGTTACCGTCACCCAGCCATATGTCGCCAGCCATCAGACCGGCGTTCTCGAAGCGGTCGTCGCCGCTCTGGGTCTTCACCGCACCGACGATCGTGCCGGTATTGATGATCCGGTCATCGCCGCGCCCGGTGTCGATCGCGCCGCCGTGATAGGTGCCGGCCAGCGTGTAGCCGGCACCACCGCGGATCGTACCCGCGTTGGTGAGGTCGAGCGCGCCATTGCCGGCACTGAGCGCGGTGGAGAACTCGCCGGTCGCCTCGATCACGCCGGTCGCGGCGTTATCGACGACGATGCTGCTCCCGGTCGGCGCTGCGAGCGCCATCGCGCGCGCGGCCACGACATAGTTGATCGTCTGCCCGGTGATCCAGTCCACGTACGAGGTTTCATACCCGCCTGCGTTGGCGCTGATCGTTCCGCTGTTGGCGGCCGTGATCCGTGCCGCCACGCCGTCGGCGGCGACATTGGCGAACACGCGCAGCGCCGCCGCATCGGTGCCCGCCCCGGTCGCGCTTATCGTGCCCGCGTTGGTGAAGCCGAGCGTCGCGCCCGCCCCGACCGAGTCGATCGCCTGCGCATCGATGGCGTGGGTTCCCTGCGCCGTGATCGTGCCGCGGTTGACCAGCGTGACCGCCGCGGCGACCGGCGCGGGAGGCGTGGTATCGCCGGGCAGGCCGGTGTAGCCGTTGCCGGACACGGCACGCAGTCCGCCCACGAGGCGGCCCTCGTTGGTCGCGCTCGCGACGCCCGACGAAGCGGCGATGTCGACCGCGACACGGCCATCCATCTCCGCGCCGGTGACGTCACCGGTATTGCTGAAACTCAGGTCACCCAGGTGCCGCAGCGACACGGCCGCCGCATTGTAATTGACCCCGTCGCTCGTTGCCGCCGCGATGCTGCCGGCGTTGGTGAAGGCCGCGACATCGCCGCGGAAGCCGCCCCCGATCCGCGCCTGGTTGACGAAGGACGCCAGCGCCGCGCTCGGCAGCCCGCCCGTGCTGTAAAAGTCGCGCTCATAGGTCGTCACCGTGCCGCCGAACGACACCGTGTTGACGAAGCCCGCGTCGCCGTACAGCCGAAGCCCGCCGTCGATGGGCGCGGCGGCGCGCAGCGTCACCACCGTGCCCGCGCCGCTCGCCAGCGCGCCCTCGCGCTCGAATTGGCTCGGCAGCGCGCCGCCGAACGCGACGTCGCTTGAGCTGGCACGCGCGTGGATAAAGGTGTCGGTGCCCCCGCCGCCGTCGACGGCGCCGCTCACGCCCGTCACGTCGTCGTAGGCGATCAGCACGTCGTCGCCGTCGCCGAAGCGCAGGTCGCCCGCGATCGTGCCGCCGCGCGCGACATAGGTGCTGCCCACGACCGAGCGACCGGAGCCGTAGGTGGAGGCGCCAAGGTCGACCGAGCCGTCGACCGTGCCGGCGTTGTCGAGCGTCCCGCCCGCGATCCGGATCGCGGTGCCGCTCCCCGCGATCGTGCCACCGGCGCGGTTGGTGATCGCCGCATAGGTATCGTAGTTGCCGCTGCCGATCGCGACCGTGCCGGTGCTGGCGAGGCGCCCGATGTTATCGATCGTGACTGAGCTGCCGCTGTCGATCGCGCGGCCGGCGACCTCGATCGTGCCGCTGTTCACAACAGTGAAGCTGCTGAAGCCCGACACGCCGGTCGACGTGCGGCCGCCGGCGACCTGAGTGATGATCCCGCTGTTGACGAAGCGGCCGTTGACCGCGACGCCGATACCGCCGTCGAGCAGGATCGCGCCCCCGTTGGTCACGTCCTTGCCGCCGCTGATGCCGGCGATGCTGCCGAAATTCGCGCCCGCGCGATCGCGTACCACGATGGTGCCGGCGTTGATGAAACTGGCGTCATAGTCGAGCGCGACCGCCGTGTAGGCGCCGCTGCCGCCGGTGGCGCGGTCGATCGTCAGCGTGCCGCGACTGGTGATCGACAGCGCCTGCGTGTCCGGCCGCGTCTCGCCCGGCGCGACGATCACGCTGCCGACCGACAGCGCGGGCGCCGCGGTCGCGGCGATGTCGGCGGTGAGGTCGACGCTGCCGTTGCCCGAGAGCAGCAGCGGGGTGGAGGCCCCGGTCAGCGTCAGCCGCGCGCCGTCGTACAGGTCATAGCCGATCTCACGGAAGCCGGGCCGCGCCGCCGCCGCGGTGCTGAGATCGCCGCGCACGCGGTAGCGCAGCAGCGAGTCGCTGGCGTTGACCGTACCGTCGATCCCGGCAAAGGCGCCGGAACCGGTGTTGACCGCCTCGGTCACGAGTTGCTCGCCGCTGGCGAGAGTCAGGTCGCCCTGCAGCACGCCGCCGGGCAGCGCGATGTAGCGGTTGCTCGAGTAGCTCGAGCCCTGCGCGCCGTTGCCGAAACGGACGTCACCCGTGATCGTACCCGCGTTCGCCACCACCGCGTTGAAGACCGAGCCGGGGCCCGCGACGGGCGCGATGTCGCCCTCGATCCTGCCGCCGGCCAGGTTGGTCAGCACGCCGTAGAAGCCGATCTGGACCGCGGTGCCGCCCGAGCGGATCGTGCCGCTGTTGGTCAGGTCGCTGCTCAGCGCGACGCCGACGGTCGCGCCCTCGATCAGGCCGCTGTTGATCCGGCCGGTGCTGGACGAACCGTTCAGCGTCACCGCGGTGCCCGCGGTCGATCGGATCGTGCCGCTGTTATCGAAGGCGCCGCCCCAGAAATCGAGCGCGGTGCCCGCGGCGGTGATCGTGCCGGTGTTGACGAAGCTACCCTGCGCCGAGAAGCTCACGCCGTTACCTGCCGCCTCGACGAGTCCGTCGTTCTGGAAGCGCCGCGCGCCGAACACGCGAATCGCATAGCCGTTGACGGCGCCCGCACCGGCCCGGACCTCGCCGGCGTTGACGAAGATCGGCTCGCCGTCGCTGCCGAAGCTGCCCACCGTGACGACCTCGCCGGCGCCGGCGAGCGTGCCCGCGAGCGTCGCGGTGCCGCGACCGGCGGCCGCGAGCATTCCATCGATCATGGTACCGGCGGCGCCGAGCGTCACGGCCGCGTCGTCGCTCAGCACCAGCCCGAGCCGCTCGAAGCGCGTCAGCAGCGGCAGCGTGGCGAAAGTAGCGTCGGTGGCGACCCGCAGATTGAGCGTGTCGATCCCGGCGCCACCATCGACCGCGCCGGTCACCCCCGTGACGACGCGGCCGGCCTCATAGCGCGCCTCGAGCACGTCATCGCCAGCGCCCAGCGTGAGGTCGCCGCGGATCTCGCCCGCCAGCGTGTTGACCGTGCTGCCGCCACTGACAGCTGGGTTCGACACCTGCCCGCGCGCAGTGACCGAGCCGATGATCGTCCCGGCATTGTCGAGCCGAAGCACACCGTCCGTGTCGATGGCGGTGCCGACGCCCGAGATCGTGGCTCCAACGGCGTTGCGCACTCCCAGCACCTCGCTCTGGTCGCTGATCGCCGTGCCCGTCGTGCCCGTCACGGTGCCCGCGTTGGTCAGCGTCACCGTGATCCGGCCCGTGTTGTTGCCCGGGGAGCGTCGGCTCACCAGCGCCTGTGCGCCGGTCAGTGAGCCGCCGGTGCCCACTGTCACGGTGGCGTCGGCGGACGGATAATAGGTCACCAGACCCGGCGGGCAGACGATCGGCGTCGCTCCCGCATAGGGATCGCACGGCGCGAGGTAGGGCGCACCGTTGACGGCGAGGAAAGCCGGCTTCGCGGCGCCGTCGACCCTCCCGTCGATCGCGAAATTGGCGTAGAAGGCACGCGTCTCGATCGCGGCCGCGGCGGTGCCAGCCTGCACCGTCGCGCCCGATTGCACCGCGACACGCGCGCCCGTCTCGGTGATGACCAGACCATCGGGCTCGGTGCCGCTGCAGGTAGTGGTGGAGGATGTGGTGGGATCGGGCGCGCATTGCGCCTCCGCCGACGAAGCGAAACCCATTGCCGCGACGCTCACGCCGAGCGCGAGCGACCACCGGCGCAACCGCACCGAGCGCTGAACAGCCATCCTCTATTCCCCCGTGGGCAGCGACCCCTGTGCCCGCCCGACCAGCGGATTATGAAGCCTGCTCGACCTTGTCCAGCAAGTCGCACAGCGAAATGGTGCGAAATGAAGACAAATGCATGATTTTTCGGCGGTCCGCGGCTGCACGGCGACGCGATCACCGGATCACGGCGCCGCCTTGAGGAGGATTAACTATAATTCGAAGAGAGGAAGACGTGTGATTTAGGCCGGTCGCGGGAGCGCCACGACCATGTACGTCGTCCGCGCAGCAGTACCGTGATCGCCGACTTCGCTCGTGACGCCGAGCCGTGCGCTGGGGATCAATCCGACGACGTCGGTAAGTGGCGAACGCGCTGCCCTTCCCCTGTCGCAAGCACCGATATCGGCCGCTCGGGTCTCCTAAGCGCCTCTCAACATCGGTCGTTCATCCATCGCGACGTTGGAGGCATCTGGCCGCTCCGCGCAGCTGTCTCGCTGGCCTCATCTCGGAGGTATGCGGCCGTCAGGGCGCAACCACAAAGCGGTCGTGGATGAACGACCTCAGCACCGGTTTCAGCGGGCCGATGCCCCTGTCGGACTCGTATGTGCGGATCGCCGGACGGCCCGTTTCGTCCGTCAGAAAGTCAGGCCTCCCGCGGCTCGAAAGTTCTGCCACCTTGCGAACGCCGCGGTCGCTCACCTTCCAGACGCGAACGCGGTAGGTAGAGCCGCCGCTCCACAACGAGTAAACAAGTTCGCCCTGATCTCGGGTGATTAATCCCATGGGGACGTCATCGATAGGTTCGATGAAGTCGATCGGATGGTCGCACGCTGACACGCATCTGATCCGGATATCGTAGCCCGTCTCGGTGTTCTCTTCGACCACGACTGAAAAGGTCGAGCGCTCGCCGTGAACCCGCAACGAGGCGACGGGAGGAGCGGTGGTCGCCAACAGGGCCGGAACAGTGATCATCAAGGAACGCATGGTCCGATGATGACCGGAAACTCGCATGCCTTCCACTAGGCGCTACCGGCCGCACGCTGTGGGTTGATTCAGCCTTCGATGGCGTAGGTGACGTACACCTGCGCTCGTGTCTCGATCGGAGCAGGCCGGGTATCCAGCGTCACGGTCGAGACCGCGGGCGCAGGCGGCGCTGGCGGACTCACCCGCTGCATGGCGCCGGCCACGACCTGCTCGTAGCTCGCTTGATCGCGTACCGACGTGATCGCGCCGAGTTTCACCCCGGCACCGCGTGCCAGCGCCGTGGCACGACGGCGTGCATCATCGAACGCCGCCGCATTTGCACGAGCCTGCGCCTCCTGAAGGTCGGACAGGAGAAAGCCCTGTACGCGAGCGTCGCTAGCCCCAAGCCGTGCCGCCAGCGCGGCCACGGTTCCCGCCTTCTCCACGGCCGGCGTGCGGACGTGCGTCTGCATCGTCGCGATGTACCCGACCACCGCGCAGTCGCCGCTGCTCAGTCGGGGTTGGTTGCCGTAGCCGCCCTGGCTGTTGCAAGCTTGGCCGCGCGCTTCGATCACGACGACTTCGCTCGTGGTAAGCTCGCTTCCGGCACCCAGAAAGCTGGAGATGCCGTCCGTCACGGCGCGTTGCTTGGCAGCGATATCGCGTGTCGCCGCTTCGGAACTCGGTCCCTCGCCGCGCAGGTACACGACCAGCGTTGCCACGTCCGGTGGTGTGCGCACCACCCCCGTGCCGGTGACTTGGATGGTGCGCTCAAGCGGCACCTGCGCGAGCGTGGCCTGCGGTACGATGGCAGCGAACAGCATCAGCAGCGATCTCATCGAGCGATGCTCCCTCGCGGTTCGTCGCTTCGGCTGGACGAGATGGCGAACCGCTCTGTGCTCGATGCCGCCTCGCTTGGGCGAGCTAAACGCGATTGGCACCGTGCGCATCGGGTACGTCGCCTCGTTCGTGCTATCAGGCCCCTGCTCCTGTACGCCACTCGCCTGCGGCTGGCCACTTCAACCTTCGTGCAACTACGTCCGGCTGAATGACTCGATCGCGGCGGAGGCAGGCGACGCTGCGATGCCGCTCGTCGGGATCGGGCAAGATCTCCATGGCCGCTCGCTGACCGGATGAGCGACCGGAGCTTCCTCGATGCGCCGAGTGACGAGGTTGCGGCGCTCGAGCGCCGGAGCGCCGATACAGCAGGAGCAAGGCACTCTATGCCCACTCGAAGGAGATCGCTATTCGGACGCGTCGGGGAGCGGCCCTTGGCTCCAGCAGTCGAGGGGCGGTAACACAACGAAGGCGACACTCTATGTTCTCAATCAAATCCGCCTTCTGGAACGGTGCGGTCGTGGCGGTCCTCGCCTCCGGCTTCGTCGCCTGCCGCGCCTATCAGGCTTTCGCCGCGGAGAAGGTCTCGTTCGATCCCCCGCCAGCGCTGGCACGAACGGATTTCCCGGCGTGGCCGTACCCGCGCGGCATCCCGGACCTTGAGAAGGAAGAGGGCAAGTTGTTCCACGTTCCCGGGAGCAAGCAGGCTTTCACCTTTACCCAGATCAACGGGAAGCGGGCGACGATCGACTGGTTCCCGGAGCGTCATCCGGCACCGCCGTCGCCCGTGATCAGCGGGAAAGAGGGTGCCTACAACGCCTGCGGACAATGCCATCTCATCGATGGCGGAGGCAAGCCGGACACGAGCGACCTGCGCGGTCTGCCCGTCGACTACATGCTGCAACAGCTCGCCGACATGAGGGACGACCATCGCCACGCGTCGATCAACGGTGCGCCGCTGGCCAAGATGATCGAGATCGCGAAGGCACTGCCGCTCGACGATGCGCGACAAGCTTCCGAGTATTTCCACTCGATCAAGCCTGTGAAGAGACTCCGCCTGATCGAGGGCGACGTCGTGCCCGTCACCCACCCAGCGGCGCACGCGATACAGAAGGTTGACCCGAGCGGCGCCACCGAGCCGATCGGAACCCGGATCATCGAAGTGCCGCAGAACTTCGAGCGCACCTCGTTGCGCGACCCGTCGTCCGGCTTCATCGCCTATGTACCGTCGGGCAGCATCAAGAAGGGCAAGGCCCTGGCGACGAGCGGCGGAGGGGGCAGGACTTTGCCCTGCGCCTCGTGCCATGGTGACGGCATGAGGGGATCGGGCGCCGAATTTCCCGGTATCGCCGGCCGATCGCCGACCGCTATGGCCCGCCAGCTGTATGACTTCAAAAGCGGCACGCGCGACGGCAAGAACGCGGTGGCGATGAAGCCTGTGGTCGCGCGGCTATCCGATGCGGACATCGTGGATCTCGCGGCCTATCTGGCGTCGCTCGATCCTTGACGTTGGCGATGCCGCGTCACGCTCGTTGGCGCGGCGGGTCAGAGGGGCGCGGCAGCGGCTCGGATGCGGCAAGGTGGTGATCTGATCCTGCGCCTGCCCTGCCGCGCATCGGACCAGAGGTGGACGGGCCGGCCCCTGCACGGTCCGCTGGAGGTGAGATGTACCGGCTGATCGCTCTTCTGATGATCATGTTCGCCGCGACGGCGGCGGCGGCCGCGCCGGATCGGCCGGTTCGCGTCGCGATCGCGCGCCTCACCCACGGCCATGTCGGCGGACTTCTCGGTCGGCGCGCGATCGGCGACGTCGAGATCGTCGGCATCTATGAGCCCGATCGCGCCGTCGCCACGCGCTACGTGCGCGAGTATCACCTCGACCCCGCGCTCGTGCACGATCGGCTCGCACCGATGCTGGACGAGGTACGACCCGAGGCGGTGCTAGCGTTCGGATCGGTGGCGGAGCACCGCGCCGTGGTCGAAGCGGCCGCGCCGCGGCGGATCCACGTCATGGTCGAGAAGCCGCTGAGCTTCGCCGCGGCGGACGCCAAGGCCATGGCGGCTTTGGCACGGCGATACGGCGTCCGGCTGCTCACCAACTATGAGACCAGCTGGTATCCCAGCCGTAGCGCGCTCGGTCAGGCGCTCGCCGCCGGCAGCGTCGGCGCGATCCGCAAGGTGGTGTTCCGCGACGGTCATTATGGCCCCAAGGAGATCGGCGTCCCGCCCGAGTTCCTCGCCTGGTTGGTCGACCCGAGCGCCAACGGGGGCGGCGCCATCGTCGATTTCGGTTGCTACGGCGCCAATCTGATGACCTGGCTGATGCAGGGCAAGCCGCCGATCAGCGTCACCGCGGTAACGCAGCGGCTCAAGAGCGACCCGGTCTACGCGCGAGTCGACGACGAGGCGACGATCGTGCTGACCTACCCCGACGCCACGGCTGTCCTGCAGGCCTCGTGGAACTGGCCCGACCATCGCAAGGACATTCAGCTGTTCGGGGAGACAGGCGTGCTGTCGACGCCCGACGGGAAGACACTGGTGCTGCGGCGCCGCGGTGAGTCGACGGATCGCGTGCTCGCGACGCCGGCACGCGCGTTCACCGACCCGTTCGCCTTCCTCGCCTCCGCCGTCCGCGGGCGCGCCAAGGTGGACGAGACGGACCCCACGTCGCTCGACAACGCGCTCGTTGTGGCGCGCATCCTTGATGCCGCGCGTCGCTCGGCGAAGACCGGACGGACCATAACCCTGGATCAGGAGTAACGTCGCTCAGACGTCGCCGACCCGAGCACGCCCGTCCGGCCGCCAGGCCTCGGAAGCCCTCGGCGGCATCGACAGCACAGACGCGAGGCGCACGAGATGCGATCGCTTCGATCCGGTCTTGTCGTACGCGCGCGGTAAGTGCGTCTTGATCGTGCTCGGACCGACACCGATGGCCTCAGCCGCCTCGGCCACGGTCTGACCGGACGCGATCTGTCGAGAAGATGGAGCCTCGGCCGGAGTTAGATCATATCGACCTGAAGAGCACACCCGAAACGTTGGACAAGGTGCGCACGGGGACGGGTGTCCGCTCCCAAGCGTCACGGTTCATGATCGTGGACGCGAACGCCTCATGCCCGCAATCTTGAACCGAAGCCGGCCTGATCGGTTTCCTCACAATTAACAACTACGGCTTGTTGCAAAAAGACAACGGGTTACCCTTAGGTGTCAAGTACAGCGGCGAATGGATGTGGATTCGCCCGATCCTGTATAAGTATCAGCCATACGTCTTGGTAGATCCGCCTTAAAAGACTCAACGTGCTGCGGCTACGCTCCTTGTTATACCCGCTACCGACGAAGCGCCTGCATACGCCCCATTTCCTCGAACCGGCTAAGATACGCGCGCGTGAAGCGCGTGTGCCGGCGCCCCGATCGACGCAGCGCGCGCGACGAGGCTTGCGGCCATGAAGGTCGTGTCTTTAGCCATGAAACGGCGCGGCGTGGTGCCGAGGAAGCTGTTTGCATCTCGCAGGAAGTGCGAGGCGTCATGGTAGCTGCTGTCGATCCGATCGTAGCTCTGCATCCCGCTCGACGACAGCAGGCCTATGAACGAGCGGAGGAAGCGTGCGCGCCGAAGCAGCAGCTTGGGCGGCATCCCAAACGCATACGAAGCGACCCGGCGTAGCGTTGCCGCGGAGACAGCAAGCCGGTCCGCGGCGTCGGCGATCTCGATTACGCCATCCACAAGCATCAGTTCCGTGAAGCGTCTCACGATATCGTCGTAACGGTGCTCACGAGCGAACAGCGGTGCTAAAACCGCGTCCAACGTTGGGGCGATATCCTTCTCATCGGTGAGCGCAAGAAGATCGTCCAGAAGCCGCGCGGAGAGTACCGCGCTCGCACCTTCCCGCAGCGGCACCACCCGGTTATGGATTGCACTAGCGGATCCTGAGACCAGGCGGATCCAACCTAGCGCGGTCAGGCCAACGCCGACCTGGATACCGCCATGAGTAGTCGCGCGAAAGGCGCGGCTCGTTGGTCCGTATAGACTGACGATATCCACATCGAACCGGTGCCGTCGAAGCGCGATCGTCACCGGTCCCGCGTCGAGTAGCACGCAGATCATCGGCGGCGCCGGCAGGAACCAATTGATCATCTCAGCGCGGTCGCATGCCGCGTAGGTGGCGTAGCCGCTCACGGACTCGCGTAAACCGGCTGCGGGTAGGTCATAGCGTATTGCGAGGCCGTCCGGCATCGCAAACGCTTCTGAGGGTACACCAATCCGGTTCGTGCCGCCGCGAAGGTCTTCGGTTCTCATCCAGGCCAAATTCCAACGTGGACACCTGGACTAAGCGGCGCCGATCGCGGCAGTGCCCGCTGCGTTAACCTGCGGCAAGGCTCTTGGCTGCCGCCCCGGTGAGCCATCTCACTTCAGCCTGCCGCCTGATTGTCTCGATCTTGGACGCCCGTGCGCGTTGCGGGTCGGGCTGCAAGCCTCCAGCTCAGTGGATGGCGTTCTCTCTCTGACCAGATTCTACCCCAGGCGGTCGAACTTGAACGCCCGTGGATGATCGATGCGATCTCATCCCAACTCCGCGGGATGCCTCGCTCGTTCACGAACGCCCGATCCACTACGACCTTCGGTGACGTGGGTATCACTGCATCTGATCTGCGGCAATTGTCGGGGCGGCGGCTGGCGCCACGCCATCGGTGAGCTGGGTAGCTGCTAGCAGGAAGCTTGCCTTCATCTGCTGGCGCCGCTTCCCCGACGTCGAGCCTATGCAGCAAGCGAACGGGGTAGAAACTCGCCGAAGTCCGGCCAGGAAATTCTGGCTTACCTCGCTCACGCTGAGTTGAGCGCGGGCGAGATCGCGTCACGGTTCGAGATGTCCAAGCCCGCCGTGTCGCAGCACCTGTCCGTGCTGGAGAACGCCGGGCTAGTGGCCAGTGAGAAGCGTGGTCAGTTTGTGTTTTACAGGCTGGTGGCGGACAATCTTGCCAACACGCTCAACGCCTATGTCCAGGAGGTCTGCCCCGTGTCGCGCCCGCTCAAGGCGGAAAGTGCCGGTTTAGCGCGCCGGGAGACCGGCTCTGACGCCGCCTGATAGCAACGCGACACAACAGCGGCCACTTCAAGGTCACTGCCCGCCTTCCAGCTCCGGCCACTATTCATCTTCCGAACGCCTCCATCCGCGCGTCCCAGCAGCCTTCGCCGAGTGACAAAAAGGCGACTACCGCGTCATCGAACTTATTTCACGAACGCACGAAGATCGGCCAGCAGCAGATCGGGCTGTTCGAATGCCGCGACATGGCCGCCACGCTCCATGTCCGTCCAGGACCCGTCCTGTAGCTGTGTGCGGCGAGCGAGCGCGGCGGAAGTGGGAAGTCCGGACCGGGGAAGGCCGCGATCTCTGTGGGAACGGTGACGCGCGAACCGGCCGGGAAGACGTGAGAGCCTACCGGGTAAACAGAAAGCCTACGCCGATGAGAAAAATGGTGCCTTCAAGAAAGCCGATCAGCACGTTACCGGCGGCTCGCATGACGCCGACATCGAGCGCGCCCGCGAACCAGCGGATACCCACCAGCCAGTAGTTCACGACGGCCACCGAGACGAGCCAATGGCCGATCAGACGCGCGGTCGGATGCGGGTCGATGCCGAGACTGGTGCCGATGCTGACGCCGAGCGCGAAGACGGCGGCGGGATAGCATTGCTCGTAGAAGGGCTGCTGGAGCGAGGCGCGGTCGAGTTTCACGCCGCGGCGCCGCACCAGACGCGCTGCCAAGAAGAGCGGGAAAGCGGCGAACACGATCACCCGGAGAACGAGCGCGCTGGCGTTGTCGTTGATCAGGTCAGCGAGTCCATGATGGCTCGCGATGATCTTGTCGGTCTGCCCCAGCGCCGTGGCGACGGCATGCCCGAGCAGCAATGCCAGCGCGAGGAACAGCGGCGGGCTCAGCACGGCGCCGTAGCGTTCGTCGTCGGGGAGAGCAGCCTCGCGTTCGATCTCGCGCATGATGCCGATCGGACGGAAGATGGCGCGCCACAGCGTAAGTGGAAAAAAGAGCAGCCAACTCATGACCTCGTAGAGGAGCTCGTCGAGCGAGTTGAGCCACTTCATGAAGTCCATGCCTCACACTGAGCGACTGGCCGGTGCGGTGCAATATCTGCTTGCGAATCAGCGCCGGACGCTCTCACATTGATCGCGATCAAGGGGGAATAGCGACATGCCATGCCCTGTGTTCAAGGCGATGCTAGCTGGAGCCGCTATCGCGTTCGCGTTCCCGGCCCTTGCCCAGGGCGCGCTCGCCAGCTCGCCAACCGAGTTCGTCCACATGGCCGAGCGGCTCAAACCCGGCGAGTGGGTGTGGGCGCCGGGTGTCGCGCCCAATGGACAGGTCGTCGTCTACGTCGACCTCTCGCGCCAACTGGCGACCGTCTACCGTAACGGCGTCCGGATCGGGGTCAGCTCGGTCTCGTCCGGCAAGCCGGGGCACGAGACGCCGACAGGTGTCTTCACGATCCTCCAGAAGGACGCGAAACACCGCTCGAGCAAGTACAACAACGCGCCTATGCCGTTCCAGCAGCGGCTCACCTGGGACGGTGTCGCGCTCCACGCCGGCGGGCTGCCCGGCTATCCGGAGAGCCACGGCTGCGTGCACCTGCCGTATGGCTTCTCGCGCGAACTGTTCGGCATCACCTCGCTCGGTGCAACGGTCGTGATCAACGGCAACGCCGCGAGCCACGTCCGCAGCACCGAGACGAGCCTGCTCGCACCCGTCGATGCGAAGGGTCGCCGGGTCGAGCGCACGCTGCTCGACCAGCAGCAGTTCAGCTGGCAACCCGAACGGTCCATGAGTGGTCCGATGACAACCAGCGTCTCCAAGTCGGACCGGCAGGTGGTCGTGATGCGGGGTGGCGTCGAGATCGGGCGCAGCGTCGCGGCGGTGAACGACGACGATCCCGGCAGCCATGTCATTACGCTGACGAGCGCGCCTGATGGATCACCGCGCTGGGCATACATCGGCCTCCCCGGACATGGGGATGAGGCAGGACGCCCGCTCGACGAAGGCGTGATCAACCGGCTGCGCTTGCCGCGTGCCTTCTACGAGCAGGTCCGCGCCGCCCTACGGCCGGGCACGACCATCCTCATCACGCAGTCGCGGGTGGGCTCGAGCGGCGGAGAGCCGCTGACCGTGATGGACGCGGTGGTGCCGCAGCCGTGACGAGCGAACGCCCGGCCGGAGCCAGGCCGGCAAGCAGGGGAAATGCCATGACGATGACGAACGCCTCGCCACTCCTCGCCGCCGCGCTGCTGCTACCCGTGATGCCGAGCGCCGCCACGGCGCAGTCGACCGGTCTCGAGGACATGGTCGGCGCCCGTGCAGGACAGGGCGAGCTGGAGATCCGGCGTCGCGGCTACGTCGATGTGCGCGCAGAGCAAGGCGATGATCGCGCCTATACCAACTGGTGGAACACCGAGCGCCGCCAGTGCGTCACCATCGCCACGATGGACGGGCGGTACAGCTCGATCCAGCCGACCCTGCCGCCCGACTGCGGCAAGTCCGCGAAGGTTCGTCCGAACGCCAGTTACACCGGGCAACCCGCCACCCGGCCGCCTGCCGGCTACGAGCCCGATCGTGGCTACTCGCGCCCACCGGAGCGCCAGCAGGCTGCCCCGAGCTACGTGGGGAACGATGCGCCGATGGTTGATGGCCGCAACGTCGACCTCGGCCTGGTCTGCTTCGGCGATGGCAGCAAGGCAGGGATCGCCAGCGGCACGACCTGGACGTGGAATCGCGACAAGAACCGCTACGACTATGGCCGCTACAACGAGACCACCACGGAGGTGTTCGACGCCTCGCTGATGGTGCAGACGTGGGAAGGCGGCGGTCGCATCCGCCTGCCCAAGTTGCTCATACCGCCGCTGCACTCGGGCGGCGATAACGGCTGGTGGGACCTCCACGACGTGGTCGAAGGGCCAGACATCATTCGTGCGAGCTACCGCCTGAACGGGCTCAACAAGCCGACGCTGGTGATCGATCGTCGCACGGGACGCATCACCGTCGACGGCGCTGCCTCGTACAGCTTTCGCGGTACATGCGACACCATCGGCCACGAGGCGCGGAGATTCTAGCGGGCTGCTCGTGGCACCGTCATTATGGGTCGAGCTGGCGCTGTCGACGATCCTCGTGCTCGCGACCGCGCTCTTCCTGTATGGCCGAGCTCACCGGACCGCGGAGCACCTTCCCAGGCGAACGTCTATCTTGATAGGGGCTAGTACTCAAAGGTTTGACCCCGGCGGGCGTGAACACACCGAATGGAACCGCTCTAAGAGACCGCGGCGTCCGCCGCACCACGTCCCGCCCCCCCGGAGGCTCAACCTTTTGACAGCCTTGTCAGTGACGCGCCTGGCACGTCGTCGACAAAACTTTCGCCGGATCAGGGAGCCGGAACCGGAAACAGAAGCGCTCACGGCGCGCCAACGGTCTTAGTAGCAGCGAGTCGAGCTATCCACTCAGCCTTCATATCATTTCAGTGCCAACCGCCCGCATCCACAACGACATGTGGGAACACTCGTGGGAACTTAGAGTCAATCTAAGCAAACAACAGAGGTTTATTGCCAATTCTGGCGGCACGGTGGCGGTGATGTCAGTCTGATGCGAACTCGTCTCTACACGATGCACCTCGGCCTTGGTGGGCGACGGATCAGCTGGCGAGCGCCTGCCACTCAGCCAGCGCCGCGGAGCGGCGCTGCTTGTAGGTCTGGCGGTCCAAGGAGTGGTGTTCGTGATTGAAGTGGTTGTGGACATTCGCGTGTACCGAGGCGAACTTCTGTAACGTTCGCATCTGCCGGAACCGCAACATCGTCCGCTCTCGTCGCCTGAACGGTAGGTGCGAGTTCTCGACGCGATTGTTGTCCCAGCGCCCCACTTCCTGCTTCTCGCGGGTGCCGAGCCCGGTCAGAGCAGCACCATAAGAGCGCAGACTGTCGGTGGTGATCGCCTCGGGCGAACCGTTTCGCTTGAGCGCCTTCTCCATCAAAGCGACCGCAGCCTTCTTGTCACGGGTCTTAGTTACGTAGCTCTCGATCACCTCGCCCTCATGATCCACCGCTCGCCAAAGGTAGACCATCTCGCCGTCCAGCTTCACGTACACCTCGTCCAGGTGCCAGCATCAATGACGCAAGCCGCGCATGCGCTTACCCGCTGGCGCCGCACCTCGCCCGCGAACAGCGGACCGAACCTGTTCCACCAAAGCCTCACCGTTTCGTGGCAGATGTCGATCCCGCGCTCGAACAGCAGGTCTTCGACGTTGCGCATGGAAAGCGGTGAGCGCCCGCACATCAGAATCAACAACCGGATCACCTCCGGTGACGAGTTGAAGCAGCGGAACGGGCTAGCTAGCTGGCTTGCGCGGGCGAGGCATGGCCGTCCCCTACCCCGTCCCTTGCCGCAGGTGCATTAGCTTTGACAGCGCCTTCGTTTGTGCTCCGCTTTGCTCTTGCCGCACGCCATGCGGACCAGAAATCCGGGAACGCCCGGTACGGTGATGTCGACGCCCGAGGAGGCCTCGGCCAGTTAAGACGCGTTCCGGCACGACCCGTCGGCCGCACGACGCCGATGCTTCCGCGATGGTGCAGGTCTAGTCGAACGCGTCCTAGCAATCCTGACGAGTCGATCCTCTTCGGTTGGCCACGCTCGATCGATCCTGGAGCTTGCACGAGGCCTCCGTCAATCGGCTACGCCGAGGACGCCATCACCGACTGCGACGTCCGAGCGTCAGGCGCCGGCTTCTGAAAGGAGTGCTCTGGTGCCGCCGCTCTCGCGAACTCGCTCACGCCTCCAAGTATCGGATCCTCGCCGAACTCCGGAGCCGACATTCTGAGCAGAAACCATCCCACTCCCGAAAGGCCGTTCATGAGTTCCGGTCTGGAGGAAAGGGCATCGTTCCGCCTCCTGCGTTCCTCCAGGCGCCGCGCCAGCAGGGCGCCGCACCGTCCGGCCTGCTCCGCGAACTCGGAGGCGCCGGACAGAGCCAGGCAGTCGAGTGCGACGCTGCCAATGCCGGCTTGACCATGGCACAAGCCGATCGAGGCCCTGCCCTCGAGAGCAGCGCCGGCGACGCGTGCTGCTTGGAGCACGGCATCGATGAAGCCGTTCTCACCCGTTGCCCGCCCGAGACGAGCCAGGAACTGTCCTATGCCTACAGATCCATGGCATTGGGCGGCCATGTCCGACCCGGCGTCGGCGGCGCGCAAGCCCCATGACGATTCCGCTTCACCGGACCTGCGGGCCGAGAGCAGCTCCCCTCCAATCGTTAACGCCTCTTCGAGTGCGGCAGGATCGCGCGTGTGACGCCAGCACTCGAGCATTGCGTATCCGTGCCCCGCCAGTCCGTGCGCCAGACCGAGGAAGGGACGCGGTCGGCGGAGCAGGGTCGCGCCCTGCGCGGGAGTTTTCCTTTCCCGTCGAGAAGCTTCGATCAGCCGAGCGAGCGTCCGACGCCCCTCTTCAGCATATGAGCAGTCGCCGGTCGCCTGAGCCAAGTTCACGATCAGCAGAAGCCTTCCGGCCAGCCCCTCACCCAGGGAGGCGTCCTCCACCGCGATCCCCCTGATCCTGCGCCAGTGCAGATCGGCAAGCGAGACGTAGGATCGCTCGCCAAGGAGGCGCGACACGCACAGGTACGACCAACCGCAACCGACCTCGCCAACGTAGAGGCCCTGAAGCGCGCGCGGATGGGCCCAAGCCTCACCGGCTGTCCACCGAATGGCCGCGCGGGCGGCATCGGCGTAGGCGGCGACGTCCGTCGCGCGCCCAAGTCTGGCAAGGAACATCGCGATGCCGGCTGCTCCGTGGTAGAGATCGGCGCTGCAGTACCTTTCCCCGTCCACGTGCGAGGACCAGCACGTACCGCCATCGACGTCGATGCGGGTTTCGAGGAGGTGGTCTCCTATGCGCTTCGCCTCCTCAAGCGCCTGTGTTGCGGAAAGGGCGAGCGGCTGCGACGATCTCGACCTTTTCGCCCGCCCTTCCTGCGCGCTACCTGTGTCGTGACGAAGACTGCGAAGCGCCTCGAGCGCCGCCGCCGCTGTCGGCTGCCGGCGGCCCCTCGCGCCGAGGCAGGAGGACACCAGCTCCGCCAGACCAGCCGGACAGTCCGGCCTTCGGGCAAGAACGTCGCCGGCTTCGACGACGCCATCGCGAGGCGGATGAGCAAACGTCAGCAGCTCGAATGCTACTGCCGCCCAGGAAAACACGTCGTCCCTGACGTCCGGAACAAGGCCCTTCCATTGCTCGGGAGCGCAGTACGCGAAGGTGCCGCGCTCGCTTGGAGCCACTTCTCCGGTCGCAAGGTCGAAGGAGGCGCCGAAGTCTATAAGTCTAACTTGATGGCTTCCGCTCACCACCACGTTCTTGGGGCTGACGTCGCGGCAGATAACGTCAACGTCGTGGATGTCGCTGATCGCGACAAGCAGGTTCTCGGCTATGCAGATAATATCCTGGATGCCGAGAGCCTGCTCCTTTTCACGCGCAGAGTAGACCATCGCGGCCAACGTGACACCCTCGACGTACTCGATAGCCAGAAAATGATCTTCATCGACTTCGAACTCGTCGAAACACTGCGGCATCCTCGCCGTGCCGCCGTGTCGCCGAAGCAGAGCCGCCTCCCTGGAACCCCAGTCCGGCGCGAAGAGCCCCTGCTCGTCTCCGCCCGCCCACGCGCGGAACTCCTTCAGCACGCATCGGCGCGGCGGATCGGCATCAAGATCGATCGCAAGGAAGGTGCCGCCGCACGCCGAGGAGCCGAGAGGCTCCACGATGAGGTACCGTCCCGCAAACGGCGGGCTCCGAGAAGGAGGCGGCACGTAGAGCGACGCGGCCTCGAACGGATCGAGGACGCCCGCCGGAGGCGTGCCGTAGGTCGCGCCTCGACGATCGTCGATCAGAAGCCCTCGACAATCAAGAAGCGTCCCGCGCAGATATGGCGGCATGTCAGGTCTGGGCGCCTGGCCTATATCGACGAAGGCTCCATATCGGTAGTGGACGACGCTGTGAGGATTAAGACGCCGATCCGTCGGGATCCGCGGGCCTCGCGCGCCAAGAGTCGCTTCGTCGAGCGCCCGCGCGAGACGGACCGCCTGTGCGTCATCCGAAGGGTAGATCGTCAGGAACTTGCCCGCTTGGCTCAGGCCGTAGATCCCGTTGTTCAGCAGCAGCAGATCGACCTCGCTACCGACTACCTTCCAACTCACGCCCTCGCGCAGCAGGATGGCGAACACGCGCTCGAACACCCCCGACGCGGAACCCGGCGTCGCACTGACATGCAGTTTCCAACCCTGGCGAGGCGTGGGTCTCGAGGATAGATGCTGAACGAGGAAGATCGCCGACGAGCTCACCCAGGGACAACAGGACGTTATGAGATCATGCAACCTGCCGGGTGCGGAGTCGGCGATCCGCCTCGAGCTCATGGCCAGCAGCACTTCGTCACGCCGGCCGAGGTCACCTTGCTCGTCTTGCCCGAATTTGTCGCATTCGCCTCCACGACTTTGAGATATCGCGCCTGCGCGCCTTCATCTATGGCAGGGAGGAACGCCTTCTCGAACAAGCTCAGATCATAGTCGACCGATACGCCCGCCTGATCGACGAGACGCCTCAAGGCATCGCCGTCAGCGCAGCTCAAGGCGAAAAGTTCTACCGTGCTCAAGTCGAACTCAGCGAGGCCGACGACGGGATCCTGCCTGATCCGATCAGCGAAGCCCTTGTCGCTGGCGAGACGCTCAAAGACCTTTGTCAACGATTGCGACGTCATCGCATGCCCTCCATCGATGGACAGTCATTGGCTTTCGGCGCGAAGGTCCACCTCGGAGTTGTCAACCAACCAGCGAGCGCTTGTAAATAAGGTACGCTTAAGAGATGATCCTTTACGCGCGGGGAGATAACATCACGGAACTTGATCATCGTCAAGTCCGCTTCCACATGAGCGATTGCGCTGAAGATGCTCTAGTCCTCAGCAGTTTCGGTGAATCCGCCTCGTTCGGGTTTGTGAATTCTTTCACCCGTACCAGTCTGTGCGATCTGGCGGCGAGCCACTTCGTGAAAGGCTGGCTTCGTACGCCCGCTCTCCGAGCGCACCCGACAGACTTAGTACCAGCCAGGCAAACCTCGGTGGAGTCATGCTTTCGAGCCGATACCGGCGCGCCCGGCGACGCTGCACGCGTATTTCGCTCGCATCTGCCGCTGCGACGGCGGTACGAGAGACGCAGATTGAAGCTTCGATCAGCACCTGAGCACAGAGTCGCGACACCTATGCAGCGCATCGCACGCCGAGTGGTTTCCGCCATGCTCGGCGGCATCCTGGTCGACAGTTCGGCGTCCGGCATGGCGCAGGAACTGGCGCAACGGCCGGCCATCGCGGCGTCGAACGAGCGCCTTCGCTCATTGTCTATATCCCCAAGTGGCGCTTACGCCAGAGCGCGCCGGTGAGAGGAAGTAGCAACTCCCTCGCCGACTGCTGTGACAACATGGTTACGGTCGCGTTTCCTGTATCTGCGGCTCGAGACCGGTTCGCTCGCGTCGAGACCATCCCGCTCAACGAGAGAGCGATATCGAGATGCGTGCAGCGCGTCTTCAATGCTCACTCTTGGGCGCTTGCGGCCCCTACCCTCTCGTGGCGAGGACCCAAAACCGGTCACTCAGGGCCACCTGGCGCCCGCCCGACTTCGAGAGCTTGTTCATCTCGCCGCTCAAGCCGCCTTGGGCGTTCCGTGCAACTGTCCGGCAGGCCTAATTGGCAGGGAAGCAGCCTGTCCGCTTACGTGTCCAAACCGATGCTCCTACTCGCCGGCTTTACTGCAGCCACGAAGTCGAAGAAACCCCTGCTTGAGAACGCCAAATCACCAGATCCTGCAGAATCTCGAAAATGCATATATCCCGGCGCAGGATCTCCTCGCACAGGCACGTGATCTATGATGTTATAGGACGGATCGGTTGCGATGTACTGCCTGTTCCCAAAGGGGCGGGATCCCCCGTCAGGGCTCGGAGGTCTCCACCCCGGTACCGTAACATCCTCCGTTGACGCCACGTTTTGCAGGCCATCCGATCCACCATTCCAGGGTAGCCACCAAAACGTCCGGCCCGTCTTGCTGTAATGCACTGCCAAAGCAATGCGGCTCGGCCAATCCGGACCGCTCTCCACAGGGCGGAAGTAGGCAGTCACGCTTGAGTCGTTCCGCAAAGCATACTCCGCTCGCTCGACCGGGCAGGAGGTTGCCGACCATGCGGCACCTAACAGGATGCCCGTCATCCAATCCTCTCCTGTACTGCACGCGTTCTAACACCTGAACGACAGGCGGCAACCGGGAGGAGCGCGTAAGCGCTTACATGACGGAGATCGGGAGCTGCGGCCCCCTGCCCTCTCGTGCCGAGGACCCAACATCGCCCGTTCAGAGGCTCCAGCTCGCCTCCTATTTCCGGCGGTCCATCCGATGAAGGGACGGGGTACGTTGGCGAGTACGAAGCCCCGGCGCGACAGGCGGGCGCGGTGGTGCGCTGACCCGAGATCCGGGCGCGATCACGCGACAGGCTCAGCTGATAGCGTCGGGGCAGGTCATCTTAAGAGTCCTGCCGATGCTGCGCGCCGCCGCACTCACCTTCGGCTTACTGCTGCCTGCCGCGTGATGGCGCAAACACGCGCCGGTACTCGGTTCCGCCGAGATCCGGCACTCATGCGGGTGCGACAGGCGCATCTATGCGCTTCGCTGCTCAAACACTGATCTATGGCGCTAATGGACCTAATTAGAAGTCAGGTACCCTCTAAAGGCTTCCAAGCGGCAGCGCAGGAGTGCGGCATCGTGGAGATCCTTCAAAGGTTTGACCGAGCCCGCTGCTGGTGCAGCGGGGCCGAGGGCATAAGAGTCGATAGGTCACCGCCACAGCGGGGGCAGCGCTGCACTGCTTGGGGTGCTCCACGCTGGCCCCGCTGCCACGACGAGTGCCATTCCCGTCTGCCGCGGGATGTGTCTCTTCTAACTGACAGCAACATCCACGCCTCGGGCGCAGGCCTCATCGACCCGTACCTCTTGCTCGGCATGGATGAAAAGACAGGGGGGGACGTCAGCGAGGGTAAGTTTCACGCGGGCTGGCGTTCGCCAGACCCTACTGTCTGGATGGCTCGCTGGTAATGGTCGCATCCTCGTCATAGGCTAGTGGGATCAACGAGCTGCCGCGGCGAGGATCATATGGCGAAATGGGTTTTGGCATCTGCGTTTGCCTTGTTGGTCGAATCCGCAGCAAGTGGACAAATCCAGCCGACGAGCGAGGATGTCAGGAATTATCTGGAGGGATCGACTCACCGATCCTACCCTGAGGCAACGACGGTCGCATGGGAACGCGACCTCCGCGAGCACCTAGCACACGCCACTCCTGCGAAGGCCGCCGACGCGATTGCCGCGCGGTACGATATCGCCCCCGCCGTCATGCGGCACTTTGTCGCTGCATGGATCGTCGCGAAGGCCCGCCAGTACGGTCAATCTGAAGCATGGAAGCCTTCGCTGCGAGCCGAGCTACTGTCTATGGCTCCGGCCCTGCGGCGGGCGCCCATCGGATTGGCGGTACTGGCCGAAGCACTAGACGCGATCCACGATTGCTCCGCCGCGGATTTCACTGCGTTGCTCAGCGGTGCGCAGGACCGAGCCGCCGACGCCTATCGCATTGCCAGCGCTGCTGCATGTGACGACAACTTTACCCGCGCCGCGCTCGCTGCCCCAGATCGCGCCATGCCTACGCTGATCCGCATTGCCCACTGGGGCGGTCTGCCACCGCGTGATGCACTGCCCCTGTATTCCTGGCTGACAAGTCCTGCGGCGCTGTCCCGGGTCGCGGCACCAGACCGGATGGCTGTAACCGTTCTGCTTTGGCAGCGTTACCTGGAGGCGCTGCTCAAGGCCGGGCTCGACGTTCGAGCGCTTGCATTGTTCGACGGACTGTCGCTCGAAGTGCGTGCTGCGGTGCTGTCGCCAACTTATCGGTTGCCCGAACGGGTGGTAGTTGACGACATTCCGATGACCTTTTTCCATGTCGGCGGGACGACGGCCCTAAGTGCATCGGAATCGCTTGACGTAATGGCTGACACCTTAGCAGCGCTTGCCGATGATGCGGCGACTTTCGCCCCCGAAGATCGCAAGGTGATTAAGGAAGCAGTCGCGCCCCCGCCCATGCCTCAGACGGACGTCCTCGCGGACGAGGGCGCCACGTTGGCGCCCATCCTCCCCCTTGCGATGGCTCTTGCTGCGGCAGGCCGCGACGCCGAAGCCCGGCAATTGCTCAGCACCTTGCCAGGCCTAGCTGCAGCGAAAGCCGTCGCAAGCAACCTATATTCGCGCTCGGAGGGCGACCAGGCACCAGCCCCGAACACGTCTCGTCTGCCGATGAATGCCTTGATACTGGACCAGCTGCTGAACAACCCGGCGGCGGATCCATACCCGGTCGCTGAGGTGGTCTTGGCGGACGGGATGGGAAACGACACCCACGCTGGCGTTATAGTTCGATGCCGCCTGTTTCCCGCACAAGACTTCCCCGGCCTATGCGAAAAAGGAGAACCCAGCACTGCCTTAGACCTGGATCGGACTATCAGCAGCGATGCGAAAGTCGCGGCAAGCGAGGCGATGTTGCGGCGAGTGATCCCCGATTACGACGCTTTTCGAACGCCATTGCTGATGGAGGCTGGTCCGCAATCGCCGTCTCCACCTGCGCGCGCGGCACCGGTCAGTGTAGTTGCACCAACATCGCCGTTCATTGAGCGACCGATACCGTCAGAGCGGCGGGACCGCACCACCGGCATCTCGCCGATTGGCCTCGCTCCTCTGCCTGAGGGCTTTTCGCTCGTCCGCGCTGAGCGAGTCGGTCAGCGCGCCGTCGCAATCAGCGTCTCGCAAACGCTGGACCCAACCGGTGAGATCTCGGGCGGGGGATATTGGGTCCACTTATCGGCTGATGGAGGTCGCCAATGGGCGCCTCCGCTGTACACCGGCTTGGCCGAGCGCTTTCCCTACGTCGTGGCCCCGTCGTCTCGGCTGCCGCTGATCGAGGGCGATACGCTTACAATCGCCGTTGACGTGGCAGAAATCGATACCGCCACGATAACCTATCCGCCGGTGGGGCTTCGCACCCGCCGCCGCGCGCGCAATCTATATCTAACCTTGCCAATTGCCGAACTTCGCCGAGATAGCGATGGCGATGGCTGGACCGACATCGCTTCGCATCACTTGCTGCTCGACAGCCGTAGGGGCGCGGGCGGAACGCCGTTTGTCGTAGGCAGCGACCTCCAATCCGCCTGCACTACCACGCCGTCTCGTGAACAGCAGGCGCGCATCGGCCTCCTCAGTAAGCTGCTCGACCCGCGCGGAGCCGCAATCGTCGAACCCTTCGACCGACCGAACAACCAGATAGCCATCGGCACGCAGCGAGCTGCCGCCTCGGCGAGTCAGCCACTCTTTCTGCTGGGGCTACCTGAGGACTATAAGTGCCTGCGTCCCACCCGACCAATGATCATCTATAGCTCAAAGGACATAGAAGCACTTAAGCGCGGTGTTCCTGACTTCCACGCCTTCGAGTTGCCGTCGATCGTTTTCAATCGCGCCCACGATCGTGGGTTTGTGCGCTGGTCGACCGGATGGGCTGGCGGCACCTATAGAATGCGCTGGCTAAGCGGCAAGTGGGAGTATGAATCGATTAGTGATTGGGTAACATGAGGACATCGGGGAGGACATCTCGAAATGGGATGTCGGCGGCGGACATGTTCCGGCGGATGGGAATCTCGGAGCAGGGCATCCTACTTCTGAAAGAAGGTGTACGGCAACCTCGGCCTGAGCGATCTGCGCCATTTGAAGCTGCTTGGGGAGGGAACCGCAATCTCATGCAGCCGGTCGCCGACCTAAGCCTGAACAAGCATCCGGCATGATGTTTTGGCAAAGAAGCCCCGAGGCCTGGACGGCGGCACTAGCTCGTTGGGCACGTCCGAGCGTTCGACGACGTCAGTGAGCCGCACAGCTGCTCAGCACTGCGCGCCTTCCGCATCTACATGCTGCTGCGCAAAGAGGGATCGTGAACCTCAAGAAGGTGTATCGGCTTCTTCGGGAAGGTGGACTGAGCCTTCGACTCAGGAAGCCTCACCGCAACGTCAGCACTGCCAGCCGCGACCGGAACCAGCGGCGTTCGTGACCAACGAGGATGTGGTCGATGGAGTTCTCCTCCGACGCGCTGTTCGACCGCCTCGATGCGTTCACGCGTGAGGCGCTGGCAACCGACGTCGACCAAAAGTAATGGGTGAGCATGTGGTCGAGGTGATGGTGAGGAGCTCGTCGCGCGTTAATCTCGAGCCTTGAAAGCGATTGTTTGAAGCCGACGACCCAACAGCCGTCACTCAGGAGATCCTACCCGCTTTCCAACTCCGGCTGTTCGTTCATCTCCCATTTCGAAACTTTCGGGCGTTTCGCCGAGCCGTTCGTCTGGCTGAGAGTGGACCCTAACCGGCCATCCAACTGGCCGCGCTCGAAAGGTCAGGGTGGAAGGTGGCTGGCGAGAGAAGGTTTGCTTAAAGGAACTCACTGTCGCAGGAGAGCCTCGGATGGAAATGCTCGTTGCTATGTGGCTTGCTGCACAGGCGGTACCGCAGGACTGTCCCTCCACGTTGGCTCTTACGGGCAACGGTCTTGAAGTCGCCCGCCAGGTTCAGCTCTACGCTAAGTGCATCAATGTTCAACTCGGCGATCCGAGAGCGATCAGAAAGGCATGCGGGCATGCTCGGGCTACCGTGCTGACCGGTCTCACGCCTAAGACGATCCACATCAAGGTCCGTCGAGCGGTTAGCTGGCTTGATGCGATGTCGCACTGGCGACGCGAATGTGAGACTCATCTGGAAGTCGTAGAGTGACAAGGGCCTTTATGGCTTGAAGCCTTCCCGCCCTGTGCGCAAGCAAGCATCTAAGAGCGTTCTGTGAAAAACAAGCGGCTAACAATCAGGTGATTGCAATTCAGCGATAGTATACACCGGCTAAACCGCTCACGCCCGTTTCCGCAAGCCTATTGAGTTCATCGACCAAGTTCTTCCCGGTCGCCATTGCCAAAAACAAGAAACCGAACACTTCCTCCAACCATCTGCGCGTCCGACAATTCGACCAGCCAAACGTCGCCTGCTTCGCGCCCATAGTACGCCAGTTCGGTCGCATTTGGGCAATCCTTGCGGTACTGGCGTGGCGCATACTCTCGCGCCCGCAGAAAGGGATCGTCAGATCGAACCGGCTTCACAAACCTTGTAGCTAGTCCTCCGCCTATCAGGGTACCAGCCAGCAAGGAGGCGAGGATCGCGAGCACGATGGTTCGTATGGTCATCCGTCGACGCAGCCGATCTCGCGCGTGCCCGCAATTAGGCGCTCGGCGGTCGCTCTTAATCTCGGGTCCGCTTCTGATCCGACCGTTGAACCAATCAGTGTTCCGAAGCAAATCCGGGCGTTCCGCTACCACGGCGAGCGACAAGTCAGGGGAAGTTGGAGGTGCATCCTCCTGCCGCCAGGAAGGCTCGCCCGTCATAGCCGAATGTAACAGCACGTCACGTTTCGATTGAGCGTACATCCCGGCCTGCAGCGGTGTTCGGGTGAACGGATCGTCGCAGCCAACCACGCAGTGCATCTGCCGTGTAAACTTGCACAACACGCGGGACAGTGACACCTCCGTTCCACGGACCGCCCGCGATTTGGCCAGACCACGGAATGGTGAAGCCTTCATCGGGGTATCATGCCAAACTGCGTGAACGTCCGCCGTTGAACGAACTGGGCGCTTGCGGCCGGGTCGCGTATGGCAGGTTAGCGGAAGGACTGCTTCTTGCGTGCGCGATGCTCTTGATAAGCTGCGCGTAGGAGCAGCAGCGACAGGAGGAGAATGGCTCGCACAGGAAAGTGATCGAGAGCGAAGGTAAAGCCGCTATTCATCCAGTCGAACAAGTATTGTCCTGCTAACACAGGCAGGCCGATCCTGAACGCAAGGTGTTTGAGACGACGCCGCATCAGCTTACCATATAGCGACGTGGCTCGGCCGCAACGAGGTTCGGCGAGCGATGCCACCGCATGGGGCTGAATGGCTGCCTGTTGGCGCAGGCGGACAGCGGCGCCGGCCGCTGAGCTCATCGTACCTCATTGCTCATTCGGTCCGTGACTTGCGTGGCAGTGATCGAGCAAGAGCAGGATGAAGGAGCACAAAGCTTCTTCAGCGAAAGACCATCCAGACCGCTCGACCCTTTCCCAGAAATATACAACCTATTATATATTTTCCAACAGTGAGGTAGCGAAAGCGAACTACCTGCCTTGATTCTCCAAGGTAGTCGTCCCGGTCTAGAACGCGGGTCAACAACATCAACCCATATTCATCCCGCGTGTCGTTGAAAAATCCAAGAGCTGGGCCACACGCGGACATCAGTATTAACATGATCCAGATCAATCTACGTTTGATCCGTCCGAATGCGCCGCTAGCGACACGTGACTGCGCTGTCCGCATGATTATCAACCTCAATTTTGATCGCGTTAGGAGGTTAGCAGGCGCACTCGCTCGAGCCGCGTGCGGCCAACTCCTGTTTGTAGCGGCCTGCACAGCGCTTGAGCCTCCTGTTGCCGAGCGTGCGACGGTTCGGCTTCGGGATGGATGAAGCCGGCGAGGGCACCTTGAACGGGCCGACGGATCCACGCTCCGAGCGGAAGGCTGCTCGGAAGCGCGCGCCATCATTGCTCGTAGCTTTGATCACGAACGCGGTGAGCGGCAGCGTTATCAATGTGAAGATCAGGAGGCGTTTGTATGCCTCAACGGTTCCTACCTCTCCGGCGACGTCGGTGAAATATATTGACGCAGCGGCCGCGCCAACAGCCACTGCCCAAACTGGCGTTGCCCAGGCAGCTCTGCTGAATTCGGACTGGACTTGGACAACAGCCCGCCAAACTTACGATACGAGGCTCGACGTGTTGCACATCTGCCGGTCCGTGAATACGATGAATCGCTCATAAGGTCGTGCAAGCCCCGGAGATTAGCGGGCTCAGATGCGCTTTAGTAAATAAAGTAGTGGGTGGTCGTAGGCTTGAAACGGATAACCGCGTGTCGCAATCTCTAAACTGGGCAACGCCTGTTTGCAGGTTGGAAGGTCGCTGTCAGCCTAAACGTGATCTCGCCTGAGCCTACTGCCGACGTCCTGCTCAGCGTGCCACGGCGTTCTCCTGTGCGGCTTCCGTAAGCGCTTTCAGCGTCGCCGCATCGTTGCTCTGAACTGCCGTGAGAAGCGTCGCGGCGAGCTGCGCCAGCGCGCCCCCGTGCGGATCATACGCGATACGGCGCAGGGCCGCCGAGGCCTCGTCCCGACGCTGTCGTTTGAGGTGCATCATTGCCACCTCAAGCCCCAAGCCGCGGTCGAATGGCGCCAGCTGATAGGCATAAGCCAGGCCTGTCTCTGCATTCTCGCTCGTCGGCGCGCCGGACAGTGCGTAGGCGCGATAAAATGCAACCAGCGGCCAAGGATCTTGCGGGTCGAGCTTGTTGGCGTCGCGGAACCAGCCGCGCACAGCGCGCCAGCGCGCCGCGTCCTTGCTCTTATCTCGCAGCGCCTGGGCCTGCTGCGCCATCCCACGGTACATCATCGCGCGACGAGAACGCGGGTCGCTGGCAAGTGCCTTACTTGCGGCCGCGTCAGCGGCTGCATAGTCGCCCGCGTCGTACTCGGCTTCGGCGAGCGCAACCTGGACTGCCGGGTCATTCCGAAAACGCGCCGCCACCTCGCGCGCGTCGCTTACCACGCCGCGCGCGACCTTGGCATCGACGCCCCGCTGCGAGCGCTGTCGGATCGGCATCATGGCGGCCTCTGCCTCACTAAGCGCGCGCACCGTCACCGGCCCGATCGGCAGATCGCCGAGCTTGAGTCCGATCATCGGCAGCGTTTCGCTACGCGCATAGCTATTAAGCGTCTTGTCGAGCGTGCGCGGATCGCCGAACACCTTCGCCGCCTCCTTCGCGCTTCCGCGGTCGAGCGCTTCGAGATAGTCGTGGAAGGTTGTGCTCTCGCGCTTGCCGAGCGTCACGTAGTGAGTAAGCAGCCAGGAACGGCCGTAGAAAACCTGAGTCTGGTCCGGCGTCATCCGGTCCGCCGGCGAGCGCGTTAGCAGCACGCCCGCGGGTACCTCTGCGCTGTCGATCATCCCGACTGCGCGGTACAGCGGGGGCGCGCCGAACAGCAGGCGATCAGGCTCAAACCGGGCGGTAGCGTTAAATTCGGCAAATCCTTCGACGAACCAGGCGGGGAAGGTTCGCTCGCCCCAATTAGTGAACATGAAATGGTGGGCATATTCGTGCAGCAGCACCGCCTGCGCGGAGAGTGCCAGCTTGCCCTTGTCGCGCGTGTCACGTGGGACGAAGGCGACGGCACCCTCCACCCTTGGCAGGTAGACGCCCGCGACCTCGTCATTGCGGAGAAGTCGCTGCACCGCACGAACGTCTTTGAGAACGAATACGGTAAGCCGTTGCGCGGCGCTGACGGGAACGTCGGGCAGACCGCGCGTCACGCGCATCGCCTTATCGAATCGTTCGAGATTGGTGGCGAACGCGGCCACCGCGGCGGGATCGTCGTCCGAGTAGACAAGGAAGTGAGATGAGCTCGCCTCCTGCCATGCCGCCGCCGCCGGTGCCGATGCCGATGCCGCAAGCGCCAGTCCGCCCGCCAATATCCTCGACCAGCCGCGCATCGGCTACGATCCCCCTTTTGTCCCCCGTTCAAACCTAGGTCTCGCAAGCGGCGCGTCAATCACGATTGGCACCGCTATCGCGGGTGATTGGCCGACCGCGGGACGCCGCCCGCTCTGCGATGATCGCTGACGCTCTGACGCGCGGCTCACATTCCGCTTAACGGATCGAAGTCGGCCGTGCCGCTCTCCTTCATCCGCTTCCAGCCTGCCTCGCCAGCGCGGATCACGTTCTGCACGTCCCGCTTAGTGACAGGTCAAGTCGCATCCTCGCATGACTGCTGGACAACGGCCCTTGGCCGACCATCGCGCCGGTACCTGCGGAACAACTAGGAATTAAACGCTGGGGCCGGCAACGCCTTAGTGGCTCTGCATGGTCTCTCGGGCAGACTGACAGGTAACCCGCGCCACAGCTAAGCGGGTTCGGGCTAGCGTCCAGGCTGTGTCGAGCATAGCGTGTGCGTGTGATCGATCTCCGCGCCGCTCTGGGGACGTCAATCGTGCATGTCATGCTGTGCGGGACGCTGGCAGGCGTCTTCTCGCCCATTCCGCTCGTCTACGTGGATCCCGACTTCGCTTTCATCGACCCGAACATCGTGACGCCGCCTGCCGTTTACTCGATTGACGCGCCGCTCGTGGCGGGCGTCTCCCCCGAAATCGCCACTCTCGCCATCGCGTTAAGCGGTTGCCGCCATCGAGCGCGGCTCGACCGTTTCCCACGCCTGCTCGGGTCGGTTCGGGTTGCGGTACCCCGCAACGAGACAGCCTGCCTGCGCGCCGCTCCCAATGGCCGCGTGGATCGGGTACGCATTGAGGGTGCTTCCGCTGCCGAGCGGCGCTACGGCGAGCGCTACGTGGCGGACTTTCGGTTCGAGCCCGCTTTGCGCGGTGGGCAGCCCGTCGGCGCATGGGTGACGCTCACACCTCGTCGCTAAGCGTGCAACGGGAGCGCCGGCCGGTGACGAGACAAGCGGCGTCATCGATACGGGGCCGTGCTACTCCCGCTTGGCGAGCAGCGGTACGACGTTCGACCACCAGGCGCGGACGCTGTTCTCAGAACGCCTGATGGCGGCAGCCTCCGCTAAGCTGTTCGAGAGGCTGTCCGGGATACCGCGCCCGTTCCGCTCGATCGTGGCAACGAGAGTGGCGGCGGTTTCCCGGACCGTCGCATCCGACGGAGATGCGGCGAGCAGCTCGGGCACGCTGTACGGGTCGGACTCTACGACCGCCCACAATGCCTCGGCGAACGCGTTCGCCGGGATAAGCTCGTCGTCGAACAGCCAGAAATCCCTACCTTGAAGAGGATCGTCATAGAGCTCGATGTGGATCAGCACGATGTTCCCGGCCCACTGGATCCAGTCGCCGTCGAAACCCGCGCCTGCGAAGACACGCGCCGCCAGTTAGAGATCGTGACGTTCAGGGTGAAGCCAGTTCCTGCCGCGACGGTTTGTAAGTGATCGCCCCTTCCCAAAACGAAGCTGTAGCGGGAAGCGCCACGTCGTGCCCATAGCAGACCCTCTCCACGCTGCCGAGAAGTGCGCGTCGCCCCGCGAAAGTGCGCCGTTTTGGAAAGGAGGATTGAAGAAGTCGAGGAAGCCTCAGACTGGGTGGCGGTGCTGTCAGTCTAACGCGAACTCGTCTCTACACGATACACTTCGGGCTCCATAGGCGATGGTTCAGCGGACGAGCGCCTGCCACGTTGCCAGCGCCACGGAGCGAAGCTGCTTGTAGGTCTGGCGACCGACGAGGTGGCGTTCGTGGTTGCAGTGGTCATGGACGTTGGCGTGGACCGAGGCGAACTTCTGCAGCGTTCGCATCGGGCGGAGTCGCAGCATCGCTCGCTCTCGTCGCGCGAACGGCAGGTGCGAAATCTCCACCCGGTTGTTGGCCCAGCGACCCACCTCCTGCTTCTCGCGACGGCCAAGCTCGCTCAGCGCAGCACCGTAGGAGCGCAGACCGTCGGCGGTGATCGCCTCAGGCGAGCCATGGCGCTTGAGCGCCTTCATCGTGAAGGCGAGCGCGGCCTTCTTGGGGCATCGCCCTGCCCTACCCCGCCCACCAGCACCGCCGCATTAGCTTTGGCAGGACCTCACTAACCGGATCCGGCCCACGTCACCGACCCACTCTCGCCCGGATCAAACCCGCTCCAACATCAGCGCGATGCCCTGGCCGACGCCGATGCACATGAACGCCATGGCGTAGCGGCCGCCGATGCGGTGCAGCTCCTCCGCCGCGGTCAGCGCCAGCCGCGCGCCCGACATGCCGAGCGGATGGCCGAGCGCGATCGCGCCGCCGTTGCGATTGACGCGCGGGTCGTCGGGCGCGATGCCGAGGTCGCGCAGCGTCGCGATCGCCTGCGCGGCGAAGGCCTCGTTGAGCTCGATCACGTCGAGCTGGTCGAGCCCCACGCCGGTGAGCCGGCACAGCTTGCGCGCGGCCTCGATCGGCCCCGCCCCCATGATCCGCGGCGCGATGCCCGAGAGCGCCAGCCCCAACACGCGCGCGCGCGGCGTCAACCCGTTCTTCGTCGCGGCGACCTCGCTCGCCACCAGCATCGCCGCGGCGCCGTCGTTGAGCCCCGAGGCGTTGCCCGCGGTCACCGTGCCGTCGGGGCGGACCACCGGGGTGAGCCGCGCCAGCGCCGCGAGGCTGGTCGCGCGCGGGTGCTCGTCGACCGCGACCATGACCGGCTCGGCGCCGCGCCGCGCCACGGTGACCGGGACGATCTCGGCCGCGAGCCGCCCGCTGGCGATCGCCGCCGCGGCCTTCTCCTGGCTGGCGAGTGCGAAGGCGTCCTGCTCGGCGCGCGACACACCCCATTGCTCGGCGACATGCTCGGCGGTCTGCGGCATCGTGTCGACGCCGTAGGCCGCGCGCATCGCCGGGTTGACGAGGCGCCAGCCGAGCGTGGTGTCCTCGAGCTGCTGCGCCCGGTCGAACGCGCCGGCGGCCTTGCCCATGACATACGGCGCGCGGGTCATGCTCTCGACTCCGCCCGCGACCGTTAGCGCGGCGTCGCCGCAGCGGATCGCCTGCGCCGCCATGCCGAGCGCGTTGAGCCCCGAGCCGCACAGTCGGTTGACGGTCACTCCCGGCACGGTCTCGGGCAGCCCGGCGAGCAGCACCGCCATGCGCGCGACGTTGCGATTGTCCTCCCCCGCCTGGTTGGCGCAGCCGAGCAGGACATCGTCCACGCTCGCCCAGTCGACGCACGGGTTGCGCTCGACCAGCGCGCGCAGCGGCACCGCGGCGAGATCGTCCGCGCGCACGCCCGCGAGCGCGCCGTTGAGCTTGCCGATCGGGGTGCGCACCGCGTCGCAGAGGAAAGCGTCGGGCATCGTGTGGTCCTGTTCCAGCGTGGCGTCGTGCGGTGCGGGTCGCTCAGCGCGCGGCGATCCACGCGCTGATCTTGGCGTCGAGCACGTCCATCGGCAACGCGCCGGTGTCGAGCACCGCGCGATGATAGTCGCGCACGTCGAAGCTGGCGCCACGCGCGGCGGCGGCGCGCTCGCGCAGCTCGCGGAACTTGAGCTCGCCGATCTTGTACGCGCAGGCCTGGCCCGGGTAGGCGATGTAGCGATCGATCTCTACCGCCACGTCCTTGGCGGCCATCGAGGTATTGGCAAGCATATAATCGATCGCGCGCTGCCGATCCCAGCGTTGCGCGTGGAGGCCGGTATCCACCACTAGCCGCACCGCGCGCAGCATCTCCATGTCGAGATGGCCGAACCATTGCATCGGGTCGGTGAACATGCCCAACTCGCGGCCGAGCGACTCGGCGTACAGGCCCCATCCCTCGGTATAGGCAGTCGCCTCGCCGAAGCGCAGCAGCGGCGGCAGCGCCAGGTTCTCGCGCGCGAGCGTCAGCTGGAAATGGTGGCCCGGTATGCCCTCGTGCAGCGTCAGCGTCTCCAGCGTCGGGATCGGGCGCGTGCTGAGCATCGCCATGTTGAAATAGAGGATGCCGGGCGACACCCCGTCGGGCTCGCCGGGGCGGTAATAGCCGGTGCCGCGTTGCTCACCGAGCGCGGGCAGCGGGCGCACCGCGAACGGCGCTTTCGGCCGATCGTGGAAGAGCCGCGGGATCGCGGCCCAGATCTGCGTCTCGATCGCGGCGAAGCGTGCGAGCAACTGCTCGGGCCGGGTGTAATAATAGCGCTTGTCGGTCCGCACGTGCTCGAACAGCGCGTGCAGGTCGCCGCTGAAGCCGATCGTGCCCCGCACCTGCTCCATCTCGCGGCGAATCCGCGCGACCTCGCTGAGCCCCAGCCGGTGGATGTCGTCCGCCGAGCGCGCCGTGGTGGTATGGCGGGCGAGTTCCGCGGCGTAGAGCGCGTTGCCGCCCTTGAGCGCCCATCGACCCGGCGCCTCAGGGGCGCGCGGCAGATAGGTCTCGCGCAGGTAACGCTGCCAGCGCGCATAAGCCGGATAGACCTTGCCCACGATCGCGGCACGATAGGCAAGCGTCAGCCGCGTCCGGTCGGTCGGCGTGACGCTCGCGGGCATGCGCCCGATCGCCTTGAAGAAGGGGCTGTCGTCGACCGGGATGGCGAGCAGCGCGTCGACCTGGCGCAGGATGTTCTCGACGATGATGCGCGGCTGCACATGGCCCTGCGCCAGGCCCTCACGCAGTCGCACGACGTTCTGGTCGAGATGACCGGCGAAGCCATCGAGCCGCCGCAGTCCATCCTCATAGTCCGCCAGCGTCGCGAAGGGCGCGCTCGGGCCGGCGACGAAGTCGGGGAACTCCACCTGCAACCCGAACGACGGGTTCAGCGGCGTGAGCTGCGCGACCTTGAACGAGCCGTCGGCGATATAGGCGAGCGTCTGGCGCAGCCGATAGGCGAACACGTCATAGGCGATCTGGTCGACCGGCGGCAGCGCCGCGCGATCGATCGCACCGAGCCGCGCCAGTTCCGCGCTCTTGTTGGCGCGCAGCGTGGTCGCATAAGCGTCGCTGAGCGGATCGACGAAGACCGGCCCGCCCGCCGCCGCGCCCTTGCGCGCCGCGCCCAGCGGATCGAGCCGCGCGTCGGCCGCGGCGCTGTCGTCGAGCAGTGCGCGCAGCCGCCGCGACGCGTCGCTGTCGGCGGCGCGCAGCGGCGCCGCCGCGGCCAGCATCGTCGTGCCGAGCAGCCGAAGAGCGGCGCGACGCGAGAGACCCAATGCTATGTCGTCACCCATACCGCCCCCATTCGCGCGCAGTCTGCGCAACGAACGCGACCTTGCCAAGACACCCGCCGGCGCGCGCGGGCGGCGTTCGCCGCACCAGCGAAGGTGCCTAAAGGCAAGGATTCCTCCCGTTTTCGCGCTCACCTGATCGCGCAGCGATCGCTCGGTGGCGCGGGATGTTGCGCCTGACGCAACGACTTACTCGCGCGAACACGCTTGTGGGCGTGCGGTGATCGCCCATGCTGCGACACCGGGGCCGAGACGCCTCGGGGCAATCGGGGGATTTTACCATGAAGCGATCGTTCGTCGCGTTGCTGCTCGCGGCCTGTGCCACCGGCCCCGTGCTCGCGCAGGACGCCGCGGCGCCGTTTGTGCCGGTCGTGGCGCTGGTCGGCGGCACCGTGGTCGACGTCGCCAAGGGCACCAAGATCGCCGACGCCACGGTGCTGGTACAGGGCGAGCGGATCGTACGGGTCGGCGCCTCGGGCACAGTGGCGGTACCCGCGGGTGCGACCGTCGTGCCGATGCGTGGCCGATGGCTGATCCCCGGGCTGATGAACATGCACGTGCACCTCGGGCTCAAGCTGCCCGGCGCGCAGGGCAACGCGCTGTTCAACGAGACCGACCCGGAGGAGGTGCTGCGCATGGCGGACAATGCGCGCCGCACCTTGCTCGCCGGCGTCACCACCGTGCGCCTCACCGGCGAGGACCATGGCACCGATTTCGCCCTCAAGCGCGCGATCGACCGCGGCGAGGTGCCCGGCCCGCGGATCGAGACCGCCGGCGAGGTGATCGTGACCACGGGCGGTCACGGCTCACTCGAGGCGGACGGCCCGGCCGCGCTCTCGCGCGCGGTGCGCCAGCAGATCAAGCTGGGCGCGACCTGGATCAAGATCGCGATCTCGGGCGGCATCTCCGATACGCACGGCAGCATCTCCGCCGCGCCGATGACCGACGACGAGCTGTCGACCCTGATCGAGGTGGCGCATCGCAACGGCGTCAAGGTCACCGCGCACAACGGCTCGGTCGAGGCGGCGCGCCAGGCGCTGCGGTTCGGCATCGACGGCTTCGAGCACGGCTACCACCTCGACGACGCGGTACTCGCCGACATGAAGGCCAAGGGCGTGTGGCTGGTGCCGACGATGGTGGTGAGCCAGCCCGGCGCCTATGAGTTCTACCGCAAGATCGGGTCGCCCGACTGGTATCTCGAGCGCGTCGCCTCGACCGGCAGGGATCACTGGGCGATGCTGCAGAAGGCGATCCGCCTCGGCGTCAATGTCGCGCTCGGCACCGACCAATTTCCGTTCGAGCCAAACGGCGGGACCAACGCCACGGTCGCCGAAGCCGAATTGTACGTGAAGGCGGGCATGACGCCGCTCCAGGCGCTTCAGTCCGCGACGATCCGGGCCGCGACGATGCTGGGCCGCGAGGCGAGTGTCGGCCAGATCGCCGCCGGCCAGTATGCCGACATCGTCGCGCTGCCCGCGGACCCGACCGCCGACATCGCCGCGCTGCGTCGCATCTCGTTCGTGATGAAGGGCGGCGCGATCGTTCGCGACGACAGCGATCCGGCGCGCGTCACGCACTGACACCGCCAATCGTTGCGCCCAAAGCAACGATCGCTTCCTTGCGAAGGCGTTGTAACAACAACGCAACTCACCGACACTCCACCACGGAGCCGACGCGACAGGGGCAAGGTAGCGCGGCAGTCACGGGGAGATAGCGACGATGAGACAGCGCCTGATCGCGACCATGACCGCAGCCATGATCTTGGCGACACCGGTCATCGCGCAGCAGCCGACCGATGCATTATCGCGGATGTTTGTCTGGTGGGACCAGGCGTTCAAGACCCCAGGGGCATTCACGGCCGAGAACTTCTCGCGTTACTTCACGCCGGACGCGACCTTGACGCTGGAGGGACGCACCGTGATCCGCGGCGTCGACCAGTGGGCGACTCATTTCCAGAAGATCCAGGCGGGCGGCGGCGACGTCGAGATCGTGGTGCCGTTCAAGGCGGCGTTCCAGCAGGGTGACCGCCTCTACACCTATCACGTGATCCGCTCGCGCCGCGACGGCAAGCTCGGCTGCGTGCTCGCGGCCGGCCACGCCGAGCTGCGCGGCGGGAAGATCGCGTCGATCACCCTGGTCCGCGCGCCGGTCGACCTCGCCAAGGGGCCGCCCGACCCGGCCTGCTGGACCAAGTGAGCCGCTAAGGCCGCGCACCGCCGACACGGCGGGCGACCGTCAGGGGAACGTGGAAAGACATGCCGGTACGCGATCGCGCGCCGGTGAACGAAGGGGCATGGCATGAACGATCGCATGCGCGGCGCCCGCCGCGGCGTACCACAGCTTCGACACGGCGCCGTCATGGCGACCCTCCTCGCCGCGTTCGCCGCGCCTGCGACGGCGCAGCAGGCAACGCAGGACGAGACCGTCAGCGAGGCGAGCGGCGAGACGCCGGGCGGCGACATCGTCGTCACCGCGCAGCGCCGCGCCGAGTCGATCCAGGACGTGCCGATCGCGATCACCGCCATCACCGCGCAGACGCTCCGCGATCAGAACGTGCAGAGCGTCGAGGACTATTTCGCGCTCACCCCCAACGTCAGCTTCCAGTCCAACGGCTCGCGCGACCGCAAGGACCTGTCGATCCGCGGCATCTCCAACCAGCTCAATCCTTATGCCGACGTGCGCCAGGGCAGCTACGCCTTCTACATCGACGAGTTCAACGTCGCCGCCGCGACCAGCAACCCGCAGATCGTCGACCTCGAGCGAATCGAGGTGCTGCGCGGGCCGCAGGGCACGTATTTCGGCCGCAACTCGGTGGGCGGCGCGATCAACATCATCACCAAGAAGCCGGTCAATCACTTCGAGGGTGAGATCGAGCTGGGCTACAGCAGCTTCGACACCAAGCGCGCGCAGGGCGTGCTGAACGTGCCCGTGATCGACGGCGTGCTCGCGCTGCGCGCCTCCGGGCAGTACGAAGCGTCGGACGGTTACATCAAGAACATCTACCCGATCGGCGGGGGCAACGACAGCAAGTTCTACACCGGCCGGATCCAGGCGCGGCTCACCCCGCTGGACGGGCTAACCTGGGACTTCGCCTATAGCTACTCCGACGAGGCCACCGGCATGCGCAACGGCGTGCCGACCGGCTTCGTCACCGCGACCTGGGCCTCGGTCTATTACGGCCGCACCGCCGGGCTGATCGGCGACCCCGATGGCGTCGGCTTCTTCCCCGACAATACCGACCGCGTGAACTTCAACCGACCGCAGCGGGTCGGCAGCAAATATCAATATTACAGCACCCGAGCGGTGTGGGATGTCGGCCTCGCCTCGATCACCGCCGTCGTCGGCCACCTCAAGTCGGACGTGTTCAACTACGGCGACGTCGACGGCGGCAGCCGCGACTTCTTCTACGAGAACCTGAAGCTCACCCGCAAGTCGACCAGCGGCGAGCTCCGCCTCCAGTCCAACGGCACCAACTTCCTCGACTGGAGCCTGGGTGCCTCGGTCGGGCGCGACACCGGCGTGACCGGCCAGCAGACCTTCCACGGCGCGGACAGCCCGCTGTGCCCCGCCGCGCGCGCCAATGACTGCGAGGGCCTCGCCGTCACCGGGCTGATCTCCGACAGCGCGACCAAATATATGGCGATCTTCGCGCAGGGCACCTTCAACCTCACCGAGCGCTTCTCGGCCACGGTGGGCGGCCGCTACTCGTTCGAGAAAACGCGCAACTACGCCGAGAACCGCTCTAACGACATCCTCACCGCGGTGAACAACCGCTCGGCCGCGTTCGAGGATATCTCGCCCAAGCTGACGCTCAGCTACAAGCTCCGGCGCGACCTGCTGCTGTTCGCCACCGCCTCGCGCGGGTTCAAGTCGGGCGGCACGCAGACCAGCAACAACGTCAACCTCGCCAACGATTTCCGGCCTGAGACGCTGTGGAACTACGAGCTCGGGTCGAAATTCGACCTGTTCGACCGTCGCCTGCGCGTCGATGTCACCGGCTTCTACATGAAGTGGAACGACGTCCAGCAGACGATCCGCTTCCAATATATCGATCCGGTCACCGGCCTGTTGCGCGGCGTCAGCGGGATCGCCAACGCCGCCGCGGCGGATAGCTACGGTGTCGAGGGCAGCTTCGACCTTCGCGTCAGCGACGCGATCAAGCTGAGCGGCAATGCCGGCTACAACGAGTCCAAGTTCAAGGACTATCGCAACGCGCTGATCGACGGCGTGGTGATCGACATCACCGGCCGACCGCTCGTGAACGCGCCCAAGTTCACGCTCGGCGCACAGGCGCAGTACAAGCGGCCGATCACCGACCGGATCGACGGCTTCGCGCGCGCCGAGTGGAGCTATCGCTCGGAGATGCTGTCGACGCCGCTCGCTTATCGTTACACCGTCTACCCGTTCGTCTCGCCCGGGTACCATAACGTCAACCTGCGCGCCGGGCTCGAGAACGACCGCTTGCGCGCCACGGTGTTCGTCGAGAATTTGTTCAAGGCGCGCTATTTCGCCAACGCGTACGAGAAAGCCTTCTACAGCGGCGTGCAGGTCGAGCCGTCCTACCGCGTGATCGGCGGGACGCTGGGCTACAAGTTCTGACGGCATCGGCGGCAGCGCCGGACGATCAACGATTGAGGGACAGAGCATGATCGACCGGCGACAGTTCCTGGGCAGCTCGGCGGTCGGGCTGCTCGCCGCCGCGCTGCCGGCGGAGGCGGCACCGGGCGCCGATGACGCGGCGCTCGCCGCGCTGCTCCAGCGCCACAGCGAGGCCTATCTGGCACGCTCGCCCGAGGAGGCGACCGCCAACGACTTTGATTCCGGAGCCCATACGGCGCTGCGCTACCGGCTCGACGATCGGTCGATGGCGGCGCGCGCCGCCGACCGGGTCGCGATCCGCGTCGCGCGCGCGCAGCTCGCCGGGATCGACCGCGCGCGCCTGTCGCCGCGGTCGGCGCTCGACCATGACGTCGCGCGCTTCGTCTACGATACGCTCGACGATCTCCTGGCGCGCTACGGCTATGTCGACGGCAACCTGCGCCCGAGCCCTTATGTCGTCAGCCAGATGAACGGCGCTTATTATTGGCTGCCCGACTTCATCGGCAGCCGGCATCCGATCGACGACGCCACCGACATCGACGCCTGGCGCGCGCGGCTCGCGGCACTGCCGGCCGCGCTCGATCAGGAGACCGATCGCATCCGCCACGACGCCGCGATCGGGGTCGCGCCGCCGGGCTTCGTCATCGCCAAGACGGTGGCGCAGATCCATGCGCTGCGCGACGCCCCCCCGCTCGAGTCCGCGCTGCTCGCGCCGGCGCTGGCGCGGATCCGCGCCAAGGGGCTGGGCGACCGCGACGACGCCGCGCTGGCGGTGTTCCGTGACGCGATCGCGCCGGCGCTCGACCGGCAGGCCGCCGCGCTGGCGGCACTGGCGCCACGCGCGGTCGATACCGCCGGCGTGTGGCGCCTGCCGGACGGCGAGGCCTATTACGCCGCCGCGTGCCGCGCCAATACCACCGCCGCGCTCACCCCGGCCGAGTTGCACGAGACCGGGCTCGCACAGTGCGCGGCGCTGGCGGCGGAGATCGACGCGAGCCTGCGCGCGCAGGGCCTCAGCCACGGCACCGTGGGCGAGCGGATCGCCTCGCTCAACGCCGACGCGCGCTTCCGCGTCTCCGACGACGACGCCGGCCGCGCGCGGCTGCTCGCGATCGCCGACACCGCGCTGCGCCGGGTGATCGAGCGGCTGCCGCGCGCCTTCGGCAACGTCGCCGTCGACCCCATCGTGGTCCGCCGCATCCCGGTCGCGATCGAGGGCGGCGCGCCGGGCGCCTTCTACAGCGAGGGGAGCAAGGGCGAGCCCGGCGTCTTCTCGCTGAACCTCAAGACCCCCGCCGAGCACACGACGTGGCGGCTGCCGACGCTCGCGCACCACGAGGGCGTGCCGGGGCATCACTTCCAGTACAGCGTGCTGGCACACAGCCCGGCGCTGCCGCTGTTCCGCCGCATGGTGCGCTTCTCCGCCTATACAGAAGGGTGGGCGCTCTACGCGCAACAGGTGGCCGACGAGCTCGGCCTCTTCGAGGACGACCCGCTCGGGCGGATTGGCTATCTCCAGTCCGAGCTGTTCCGCGCCGCGCGCATCGTCGTCGACACCGGCATTCACTACAAGCGCTGGACCAAGGAGCAGGCGGTCGCCTGGATGGTCGAGCACGCCGGCGAGCAGCCGCTCGCGACCGAGCGCGAGGTCACGCGCTACTGCGTGTATCCCGGGCAGGCGTGCAGCTTCAAGGTCGGCGCCAACCGCATCGTCGCCGCGCGCGAGCGCGCGCGGGGCGCGATGGGCGCGCGCTTCGATATGCGCGGCTTCCACGACCTGGTGCTGCAGTCGGGCCCGGTCCCGCTCGCGGTGCTGGAACAGGCGGTGGCGAGCTGGTCGGCGGCCTGAGCCCTGATCCCCAAGCTCGCCGACACCTGCCGCTCAGCGCGCCGCCACGTCGATCGCCCCGCTGAGCGCGTGATCACGTGAGCTGCCACCGACGAAGACCTCGGCGCGGCCGCGATGGAGTCTCCAGCCGCCCGCCGCCTCGTCCCAAGTCGACAGGTCGCGCTCGGTGAGCGTGAAGTCGACCGTCTCGGCCGCGCCGGGTGCCAGCGTGACCCGCGCGAAGCCCTTGAGCTGCTGCGGCGGCTCGCCGCTCCCGGGTGCCAGCCCGACGTAGAGCTGCGCCACCTCGCTGCCCGCGCGCGCGCCGACGTTACGCACCGTCGCGCGCACCCGCCAGCCGCCGTTCGGCCGCGGCGTGACACTGAGGTCGTCGTAGCGGAAGCGCGTGTAGGACAGCCCGAAACCGAACGGATACAGCGGCGCCACGCGCTGCTGGTCGTACCAGCGATAGCCGACCAGCAGGTCCTCGTCGTAGCGCACCGTCGTACCGACGCCGGGATAGCGCTCGGGCCGATCGGTCGGCCCGCTGGTCATGTCGGCGGGGAAGGTCACCGGCAGCTTGCCCGAGGGGTTGGCGCGGCCGGTCAGCAGCGCGGCGATCGAGTCCGCGGCCTGCTCGCCGGGGTACCAGGCCGCGACGATGCCCGCCACGCGGTCGCGCCACGGCATCAGCACGGGACCGACCGTGTGCAGCACGACCACGGTGCGCGGGTTGGCCGCGGCCACCGCGGCGATCAGCGCGTCCTGATCACCGGGCAGGCGCAGGTCGGTACGGTCGGCTCCCTCCGAGACGTGATCGGCGACGAACACCACCGCGACGTCGCTCGCGCGTGCCGCGGCGACCGCCTCGTCGATCAGGGCGGGGTCGGGCACCTGCCAGCCGAGCCGCAGCTCGGTCGGCGAGAGCGTCGGCGCGTTGCTATAGTCGAGCTGGAAGCGGACCGGGACGCCGGCGCGCAGCTCCGCCACACCGTGGGTGGCAAGACGAAAGCTGTTCTTGGGCACGGTGGCGACACGCCGCCCGTCGATCGTCAGCCGCGCGTCGCCGCCGCCGTCGAGCGAGAAGCGGTAGGTTCCCGTGCGCGGCGGCACGATCTGCCCCTCCCAACGCGCCGACCAGGTCTTCGGCAGCCCGGCCACCCCCGCCTCGGCATAGTCGATGCGCGGCTCGGCGCGCGTGACGAGCGCGGTACCCTGTGGCGTGGCGCCGGCGAAGTAGCGCGCGGTGAGCCCGCGGAACGCGCTCGCTGGCATCGCCGGCAGTGCACCGATGCCGAGCGTGCCGCGCGCGTAGCGTACCCGCGTTCCGGCGGGCAGCGCGGCGCGGATCGAGTCGAGCGGCGCGCGCGGGTGTACCGCGTCATTCTTGACGAACCCGCCGTAGCGCTCGGTGGTCTGAACGTTGGCGCCGGCGTCGTCGCCGATCACCGCGATCGAGCGCAGCGTACGCGCCAGCGGCAGCACGCCGCGCTCGTTGCGCAGCAGCACACTGCCCTGCTCGGCGATCTCCTGCGAGAGCGCGAGATGCGCCGGCGTGCGCGCGTCCGCGGCGCTGCTGCCGCGGATCGGCCGGTCGACCAGCCCGAGCCTGAACATCGGCGTGACGATGCGCGTGACCATCGCGTCGATGTCGCCGCGCGAGACTGCGCCGCGCGCCAGCGCCGCGCGGAGCGGCGCGCCGTAGAAGTCGGCGAAGCCGAACGGGCTGGCGCCGCCGGGCATCGAGATGTCGAGCCCCGCCTTGGCCGCGGCCACGGTGCTGCGATGCGCGAAATACCAGTCGGCGACGACGAAGCCGTCGAACCCCCAGCCCCGCAGCGTTCTCAGCAGATCTTTGTTCTCGCACGCATAATGGCCGTTCACGCGATTGTAGGCGCACATGATCGAGCCCGCCCCGGCACGCGTCACCACCGCCTCGAAGGCGGGCAAATAGATCTCGTGCAAGGCGCGGGCGGAGACGCGCGCGTCGATCGCCTCATAGGCCGGCGCGTCACCCAGACGGAGCCATTCCTGATTGTTGGCGGCGAGATGCTTCGGCGTGGCGATCACCCCCTGCGCCTGGATCCCGCGCGTGATCGCGGTGCCCAGCGCCGCGGTGAGATAAGGGTCCTCGCTCAGCGTCTCGGCGGTGCGCCCCCACAGCGGCGTGCGGATGATGTTGATCGTCGGTGCGAGCACGACGTTGCGCCCCTTCGCGGCATGCTCGGCACCGAGTGCGGCGCCATATCGCTCCATCAGTGCCGCGTTCCACGTCGCCGCGCCCATGATCGGTGCCGGGAACTGTGTGACCTGGGTCATGCCGTTGCCGACGCCGGCTGGCCCGTCGCCCATGCACAAGGCGGGCAGGCCCAGCCGCGGAATGCCGCTGACATGGCCGACGCAGGGGTTCACCCCGGTGCCATTGGCGTCGAGCGTGGTGTCGCCCTCGAGCAGCGCCAGCTCCTCCGCCTCGGTCATCGCGGCGACGATCAGCCGCGCGCGCTCGGCGGCCGGTCGGGCGCGGTCGGCCCAGGGGCGCGGTTCCCCCGCGGTGGCGGCGGTCGCGGCGGTGAGCGCGACGAGCGCGACCGCGCGCCGCCGGAGCTGGACGGGGCGGGTCAGAACCGCACCGTGCCGGCGAGCGTGACGGTGCGCGGCCTGCTGATATAGAAGCCGTCGGGGTACACGCCGGGCACGATCTCGTTGTAGTTGATCGGCGTGTTATCGTCGAACAGGTTGGTCACGTTGAGGTTGAGCGCCCACGGCCCGCGCGAGACACCGGCGCGCAGCCCGACCAGCCAGTAGGAGTCGAGCGCGCGGTAATTGGCGATCGCCGAGTTGAACTTGGTCGCCATCGACCCCTGGTAGCTCGCGTCGGCGCCGACCGTTCCCTCCAGCCCGGCGTCGCCGATCGGCGCGCTGTAGGAGAAGCCGGCCGAGCCGGTCCACTCGGGCACGTAGGGCACGCGGTCGCCCTTGCGCCCGGTGGCGGGGACGGGATTGTCCTCGCTCAGCTCGGCCAGGCTGTAGTTGAGCCCGAGGTTGAGCTGCAACCCGGCGGCCGGGCGCGCGTCCAGCGTCAGCTCGGCGCCCTTCACCGACGCTTTGCCGCCGTTGCCGGTGAACGGGAAGGAGACGGTGCCGTTGCTGGCCTGGTCGGTCACCTGGATGTTCGACCAGTCGATGTAATAGAGCGCGCCGTTGAGGTAGAGCTTGCGGTCCATCAGCGCGGTCTTGAGCCCAACCTCATAGTTCCACAGCGAGTCCGAGCCGTAGCCTGCCGGGATCGACACGTTGGCGAGTTCGGCGGCGGTCTGGTCGTTGGTGCCGCCGGAGCGATAGCCCTG
Organism: Sphingomonas sp. BK580; assembly: GCF_014194975.1. Taxonomy (GTDB): domain Bacteria; phylum Pseudomonadota; class Alphaproteobacteria; order Sphingomonadales; family Sphingomonadaceae; genus Sphingomonas. Next base: position 711,632 of record NZ_JACIAY010000001.1, read on the forward strand.
CGCCACCTGGACATAGGCGTTGACCTGCTCGTTGACCTTCCACGCCAGGTTGAAGCGCCCGATCAGGCCGCTGTCGCTCGTCTTGAGCAGCGGGCCGGGCCCCGCGCCGGTGCCCCCCCCGGCGCTCACGATCGCGACCGAGCGCTGCTCCAGGTTGAAGTCGAAGAGCCGCGCTCCGACCGTCAGTGTCAGGTTCGGCACGAAGGCGTAGCTCGCCTCGCCGAACAGTGCTTTCTCCTTGATGTCGGTGCCGACGGTGCGATCGAGCAGCAGTCGCGAGCTGGCGTCGATCACCCCCTGCGCGTTCACGGTCGGCCAATAGCTGCGATAGTCGCGGTTCTCGTCCTGGTAGAAGCCGCCGAACAGCAGCTGGAACGGGCCGCCGAAGTCGGAGGCGAAGCGCAGCTCGGCGCTGTCGACGCGGCGGTGCTTGACCTGGCGCAGCAGCGAGCGGCCGGCGCCGTCATACGGCAGGCCGAAGAATGCCTGCGCCGCCAGCGAGGCGTCGCGGTTGAAGTCGGTGTCGCGCACGAAGCGCGAGCCCGTCGCGGTGACCGTGCCGAACGGCCGCGTATAGGTCAGCGTCGCGTTGTAGATCTCGCTCTCGTCGTCGTAGGGCGCGCGCGCCACATCGGCCTGCTGATAGCGGTAGCCGGTCAGCGGGGTGCCGGCGAAGTCCTCGCGATTGTAGAAGTTCTTCGCGTCCTGATGCACCTTCTGGTACATCGCCATGCCGTCGAGCGTGAGATCCGGCGTGATCTGAAGCCGGGCCTGCAGCCGTCCGGCCTTGCTCTTCTCGGCGTTGGCGCCTTCCTGGAAGCGGTTGTCGATATAGCCGGGCAGATCGGCGTAGAAGCCCGAGGCGCGCACGGCGAGCACGCCCGCGATCACCGGTATGTTGATCGCGCCGTCGGTCTGAAAGCCGAGGTCGGCGCCGCGCGTCGCGCGCAGGCCCGATTGAACGTAGCCGGTCCAGCGATCCAGCTTGGGCTTGGCGGTGATGTAGCGGATCGTGCCCGCCATCGAACTGGCCCCGAAGGTGGTACCCTGCGGCCCGCGCAGCACCTCGACGCGATCGATATCGAACAGCTTGATGTCGGGCGCCTGACCCGAACCGTCCTGCGCGTTCTCGCCGGTGATCACGGTCTCGTCGAGATAGAGACCGACGGTACCGGCACCGTTCGAGTTGATGCCGCGGATGACGTAGCGCTTGTCGCCCGGCCCCTCGTCCTGCACCGACAGGCCCGGGACGGAGCGATAGAAGTCGGCGAAATCGACCGCGCCGCGCGCCTTCAGGTCGTCGCCGCTCAGTGCCTGGACCGAGATCGGCGTGTCCTGCACCGTGCTGGCGACGCGCTTGGAGGCGGTGACGACGATGTCACCCGCCGCGGCGCCAGCGCTCGGCTCGGTCTCGACGGTGGCGTTCTGCGCGTCACCCGTCGCGGGAGACTGCTGCGCATGCGCGGGGGCGGCGAACAGCGCTGCCGCCATGGCTGCGCCGCTGACCGATAAAGAGAAAGCGATGATGTTGGGACAACGCATGGAAATCCTCCCCTGCAAGGGTTGGTAAGAGTACGATGCCCGCCTGCGGACGCTTCCGACGTGTGAGCCGTCGGTGAGCGTGAGATCATGATCTATCTTGGCTGCGCTTCCTGCAATGCGGCAGCGGCGAGGACTTCGTTGCGCCGCGCACAACATTGTCGCGATAAGGTATCGTTATCGCGAACGGACGAGTGTTCCTAAGTAAGTGCAAGATAAAGCTAGCATATCTGAGTGTTACGGCACGCGCGTTGACTGAGATGTCCGCGGCTGATCACTCCGGCAGCGCCGCGATCGCTTCGATCTCGACGAGGAAATCGGGCAATGCCAGCGCCTGCACCCCGATGAAGGTATTGGGTGCGGGCGTCGCCTCGCCGTAGAAGGCGCCGACCTCCTGAAGCACGATGCCGAGCTTGGCCGGCTCGTGGTCGACCACATAGGTGCGCAGCCGCACGATGTCGGCCGCGCTCGCGCCCGCCGCCTCGAGCACGGCGCGGAGGTTGGCGAGCGCCTGGCGCGTCTGCGCGGCGAGGTCGCCCGCGGCGACGTTCAGCTCCTGGTCCCAGCCGACCTGGCCGGCGAGGTGCAGGGTGCGACCACCGTGCTGCACCGTCGCGTGGCTGAAACCGAACTGCAGGCTGTCGTAGAGCGCGGGCGGGTTGAGACGTTCGATCGGCATGAGATCTCCTGGGTCTGGAGCGGACAGGGCGGCGATCAGTCGACGATCTCGAGCTGATGGCCGAAAGGATCGAGCACGTAGAGGTTCTTGTGGCCGGCGAGCGGGCCGGCATCGATCACGATCGTCTCCATCACCGTGCAGCCGTGCGCCGCCAGGTAGCGCGCCGCCTTGTCGACGTCGTCGACGCGCAGGCCGAGGTGATGACCGCCGCGGTCGCAGTTGCGCGGCAGCTCGGTGCGGCGATCGTCGGGCTTGTCATATTGCACCAGCTGGAAGTTCAGGTTGGGGGTGAGCTTCAGCATCGCCAGCGTCAGCCGCGCACCGGGTACGTTGACGTGCGACGCCATCCAATCGCGGCCGTCATCGCCGCGCGGGATATCGGCGGCGTCGAGCGGCCCCATGCGGAACAGCTCGGTCGCGCCGAACACCTCGGTGTAGAAGCGCACCGCCGCGTCAAGGTCGGGCACGGTCCAGGAGACATGGTCGGCCTCGATGAAGAGCGGGCGATCGTGGTCGGCCATAAGCGCATACTCCTGCTGGTCGCGTCTGGCGGGGAGTGTGCGGGCCCGACCGGGGGCGGACAAGCGCGCGCGGGCGACGACTTCGTTGCGTCAGCGACAACCCGCCCCGTGGCGTCAGCGCAACCCGCCCCGTCGCGTCAGCGGTCACCTACCTCGCCGACGCTCGCGATCGGCACCGGACGGACCGGGAAGCGCGGCGTGAAGCCGCCGATCGCCTCGGGCGCGACGTCGGTCCGCTCCGCCAGCAGCCGCAGCACCGCCGCCTCGCAGCCGCGTCCCTGGCACAATCCCATACCCGCGCGCGTGACCAGCTTGAGCGCGCTCGCGTCGGACGGCGCCGCGATGCCGCCGGCGGCGGCGAGCAGCTGCGCGCGGGTAACATCCTCGCAGCGGCAGACGATCGTGTCATCGCCGGCCAGGCGCGTCATCACCGCGCGTGGGTCCGCGACGGCGTCGAGCAGCGCCGCGAAGCCGCGCAGGCGGGCGAGCCGACGCCGCGGCCCCGCCGCCGCGCGCCCGGCAGCGGCCGCATCGATCCGCCGGGCGTCGCGCGCGACCGCGATCCCCGCGAGACGCCCCTCCTCCAAAGCGGCGGGCGCGCCGGCGACGCCGGTGGTCTCGCCCGCGACGTACAGGCCGGGCACGTCGGCGCGCTGCCACGCGTCCGCCACGGTGGCCCAGCCACCCGTGCGCTCGACCCAGCGCGCGGTCGCGCCGAGACTGCGCGGCAGGTCGGCCTGGGGCAGGAAGCCGTAGCAGAGACCGACGCGGTCGCAGGCGATCGCCTCACCCGCCTCGCCCGGCACGCCGACGCGCGCGGCCACGACCTCGTCGCTGCCCTCGACCGCCAGCACCGTCCGCCCGAACTGGATCGGCACGCCGGCACGGCGCAGGCGCGCGTAGCTCGCCGCCGCCGCGGCCAGCGGCGCAGCGTGGCGCAGCGCGGCTCCGGCATGGCCGGCGAGCGCGTGTGCCACCGCGCCGGGCGCCTGCGCGAACAGCAGCGCCGCGACGGTGCCGCCCGCGGCGACGAGCTGATCGGCCAGGATCAGCTGCAGCGGGTGCGTGCCCGCGAGCACGAAGCGCTCGCCCGGGACCAACCGCTGGCTCTTGACGAAGGCCTGGATCGCGCCCGCACTCATGACGCCGGGCAGCGTCCATCCCGGCAGTGGCACCGGCAGGTCATAGCAGCCCGCCGCCACCAGCAAGCGCCGCGCGGCGACCCGGCGACCCGGCGCGCCGTCGGTGGGCACCGCGATCAGCGCGAAGCCCGCCGCGTCGCGCAGCACGCCCGCCACCGAGGTGCGCCCCAGGAAGGTGAGGCCGGGCAGCGCCTCAGCGCGCGCGAGCTGCCGCTTCAGCGCGCGATAGCCGCGACCGTCCAGCCAGCTCGCCACTGTCATCTCGTATGGTGGCTGGCGCAGGATCTGCCCGCCCATGCGCGCCTGCTCGTCGAGCATCACCACCGACAGCCCGGCCCCCACCGCCTGCTCGGCCGCCGCCTGCCCCGCCGGGCCGCCGCCGACGATCGCGAGGTCGTAGCAGGGTTCGCTCACGCCGCACCGTCCCGCGTCGTCACCCGCTGCCCCGGTGCCGCATCGACCAGGCAGGCGCGCACCCGTCGCGGCTCACCGTCGCGCTCGAGCAGCACGAGGCACTCGCAGCAGGTTCCCATGTTGCACCACAGGCCGCGCGGGCGGTCGTGGCGATCACGACGGAAGGCGGCGTGCCCGGCCGCGAGCATCGCCGCGGCGATGGTCTCGCCGGGGTGAAAAGACACGCATGCGCCATCCACGATGATCTCGCCGGCCACGCCCCGCGCGGTATCCGCCACGCGCGCCATCACGCCAGCATCGCGTTGAGGTGCGCGAAGCGCGCGGGGGCGACCAGTGCCATCGCCTCGGCCGCGTCGCCCACGGACCGGCCGAGCATCTCCGCGCTGACCGCGCGCGCGAGCGTCGGGCCGAGCGTGAAGCCCGATCCGCCGGCGATGACGAACAGACCGGGGCGGCCCGGCACCGCGCCGGCGAGCGGCAGCTGGTCGGCGGTGATCGCGACCACCCCGGTCCAGGTGCGGATCAGGTTGAGCGCGCCGACTTGCGGCACCGTCGCCGCCGCGACCGCGAGATTGCCGGTGAGCGAGTCGGCCAGCACCGTCGGCGCGCGCGCGAGATCGAACCCGTCTCCACCGCGCGCGAGCCGTGATGGCCAGCCGCCGCCGATCAGCACGTTGCCGTCATGCGCCTGCTTCATCGACAGGCGGCGGCCGACGTGCTGGACGAGGTGCGGCAGGAACGGCGCGACACGCTCGGTGACGTTCATCTGCAGCCCGATCGGGAAGACGGGCAGGTGCACCCCCGCGAGCGCGCCCACCGCCATGGTCCACGCCCCTGCCGCGATCAACACGCTCGCGGCGGCCACCTCCACGTCGGCGGCGCCGCGCCGCAACGTCGCTCTCCACCCGCCCGACACCGGGACGAGTGCGCGCAGCGCCGTCCGGGGAAGGTAACGCGCGCCCGCTGCCCCCGCGGCGTCCGCGAGCGCGCGCGTGACTAGGCGGGGGTTGGCGTGGCCCTCGTCCGCGAGGAAGCTGGCGGCCCGCACGTCGTCCGCCAGATAGGGCGCGATCGCCCGCGCCTCCGCGCCGTCGATCAACCGGGTCGGCAGACCCCAGCGCGCTTCCAGCGCTGCCTTGCGCTCGAGCAGGCGCACCTCATCGTCGCTCTGCGCCACCATCAGCCCGCCGTGCATCGCGACATCGAGACGGTCGTCGCCGAGCGCCGCCGGCAGGTCGCGCCACTCGGTCACCGCCAGCCGGCTGAGCGCGACGGTGCGCGCGGCCTGGTCCGCCAGCGCCTCGCCATGTTCCAGGAAGCGCCGCTCGATCTGGAAGTGCAGCGACCCGGCGTTCTGCCCGGAAGCGCCGGCGTTGAGCTCGCCGCGCTCGACCAGCAGCACGTCGGTGCCCCCGCGCGCGAGGTGCCACGCCGCCGCGCACCCGATCAGCCCGCCGCCGATGATCAGCACGTCGGCGGCGTCCACGCGCGTCAGGCCTTGCCGAGCGCCGCCAGCGTCGCGCCGATGCGCTCGCGCGCCTCCGCGGACACGTCAAGCAATGGCGGGCGAACCCCGCCCAAGGGCATGCCGCGCGCGGCGAACCCGGCCTTGAGGATCGCCGGCCCCGAGCCGAAGCGCCCGACCAGCTCGGGCGTGTACCAGTCGGTCAGCACGCGGCGGTCATTGCGCCCGCACGCGCGCGCGCCCTCGACGTCGCCCGCCCACAAAAGGTTGTAGAAGTCGGGGTGGTCGCGGCCGAGCACCGCGCCGGCGCCCATCGTGCCGTCCCCGCCGCGCGCCTGGAGCAGCGCCAGGCCATGCTCGTCCATGGAGAAGCCGAACACGCGCACCTTCTCCGACAAAGCGAAGAAGGTCTCGACGAAGCGCGCCAGGTTGCTCGTCGACTGTTTGATCGCCACCACTCCGTCGAGATCCGCCAGCCGCTCCAGCAGCTCCGCCGACATATCGATACCGGTGCCCGGAGGCCAGTTGTAGACGCAGATCGGCAGCGGGGAGGCGTCGCTCACCGCTTTGTAGAAGCCGAGGATCTCGTCCTCGCGCGGGCGGATGTACGGCGGCGGCGTCACCAGGATGCCGTCGAAGCCGGCGGCGTGGGCGTGGCGCGCGAACTCCACCACCTCGTCCGGCGTGAACCAGGTGCAGCCCGCGATCAGCGGCAGCTTGCCGCGCATCTGCGCGCCCGCCGCGTCGAACAAGGCCTTTCGCTCCTGCGGCGACAGGCTGGTCCACTCGCCCGTCGTCCCCGCGAGCACCAGCCCGTGCATGCCCTCGGCGTGGAGCCACTCGAGATAGCGGCCGAGCGCGCGCGTATCGAGCGCCAGCTCGGCATCGAAGGGGGTGACGATCGCGGGTATATAGCCCCGCCAGCCGACCCGCGCCCGCTTCCCGGTGTCTGCCATCACGCATCGCTCCCCTGTGCCACCGACGCAGTTGTCATCGCGGCGCCCGCTCGTGCAATCGCCGCCACGCGGTGTTTTCATTGCGTCTCGCGCAACAAAGCGTCAGCATCGTGTCCGGAGGAGCATGGCATGGCGGACCTGGGGCTGCGGTATCTGTTCGAGGCGGCGCAGGCGGGCACGATGCGCGCCGCCAGTGACAAGCTCGACATCGCGGTCTCGTCGATCAGCCGGCAGATCGCGCAGCTGGAGGAGGAATATGCGCTGCCGCTGATCGAGCGCGGGCGCCGCGCCATCCGGCTGACCGAGGCGGGGCGCGTCGCGGTCGAACATTATCACGCGCAGCTGGCGCAGGAGGAGACGTTTCGCACGCGGCTGGGCGACCTTCGCGGCGTCCGTTCCGGGCACGTGCAGATCGCGGTCGGCGAGGGCTTCCTCGGCCAGTCGCTGACTAGCCTGTTCGACGAGTTCCAGCAGCGCTTCCCCGCGGTGCGCCTGACGATCCTGACGCCGTCGACGGCGGAAATCGTCAGCATGGTGCTCGAGGACGAGGCGCATGTCGGCCTGATCTTCCAGCCGCCGATGGAAGCGAAGATCCGCCTGCGCGGCTCGGCGCGGCAGCCGCTCAAGGTGATCGTCGCGCCGGGCCACCCGCTCGCAGAACGGCGCGGGGTCGAGCTGCGCGACCTTCAGGGCCATGCGCTGTGCCTCGCCCCGAAGCAGTTCCGACTGCGTCAGATCCTCAGCCTGGCCGAGGCGTCGCAGCGGCTCTTCCTGGAACCCGTGATGACGAGCAGCTCGATCCAGATGATGCGCGCCGCGGCGCTGTCCGGCCATTATGCCACCGTGCTGCCGTCGATCTCGGTGCTGGCCGAGTTGCGCGAGGGATCGCTGCGCGCGGTGCCGCTGCACGATGAGGGGGTGGAGGAGACCGCGATCGGCCTGATCACGCGCAGCGGCCGCCAGCTCGAGGGGGCACCGCTCAAGATGTTGGGTGTGCTCGAGCGACAACTTCGTCAATGGACCGACGACGAGGCGGGCGCGGCCGACGTTGCGTCCAGCACGACATGAGCGCGCACCCATCGCAATGCTGGTGTGGCTAGCCTGGCTGCTCGCCGGAAAGGAGCGTAGCGCCATGGACGAACCCGACAGCCCGCCCTCGGGGGGCCTGCACCGTCGCCACCTGCCGCTGCTCCTGCCCTTCCTGTGGCAGGTCGGCGGCGTGCCCTGGGCGAACGGCGTGGCGTGGCGGCCGTGGCACATGCCCTTCCTGCTGCTGTGGGAGCTGGCCGGCGTGGTGGTCGCCAGCCTCGCCATTGCCCTGGTCTACCGGCTCGACGCCGCGGCGGCGCCGCGATGATCGCCACGGCGCTTACGGTGGTGGTGGTGGCGGCGACGATGCTGGGCACCGTCGCCTACGGCCGGATGCAGGCGCGCGCGCGCACGATCAGCGAATGGGCGATCGGCGGGCGCAGCCTGGGGCTGCTCGTCTTCTGGTTTCTCAACGCGGGCGAGATCTACACCACCTTCGCGGTGCTCGGCATCTCGGGCTATGCCTGGGCGCACGGCGCGCCCGCGACGCTGGCGCTGTGCTCGGTCTCGCTCGCCGCCGCGATCGGCTATTGGCTGACGCCGCGGATCTGGCGCAGCGGGCGCGTCAGCGGGCTGATGACCCAGGCCGACTTCTTCGCGCATCATTATCGCTCGCGCTGGCTCGGCATCCTCGTCGCGCTGGTCGGGATCGCCGCGTTGGTGATCTACGTGCAGATCCAGATCACCGCGCTGGGGCTGGTGCTGCGCGTGACGCTGGGCGCCGTCGATCCCGCCACCGCCGCCGCGCTCGCCGCGGCGGCGATGCTGCTGTTCGTCTTCTTCGCTGGCCTGCGCTCGGCCGCTTTCGCCGCGGGGGTCAAGGACGTGCTGATGGTGCTGCTGGTCGGCGGGCTCGCGCTCACCGTGGCGCGCGAAGTCGGCGCGAGCTCGATCGCCGACCTGTTCCGCCGCGCCGAGGCGATGGCGCCCGCCGCCGCGACGCTGCCCGGGCGCGACCCCGCCGCCGGGTTAGGCGTCACCTGGCTGATGACCACCGCGATCAGCGTCGCGGTCGGCACCTATATCTTCCCCCACATGTTCCAGCTCTGCTACGCCGCCGACGCCGCGCAGACGCTGCGCCGCAACGCGATCTTCCAGCCGCTCTACTCGCTGTCCTACCTGTTCATCATCCTGCTCGGCGTGGCCGCGCTGGTGGCGGGCACGCGTCCGCCCGCCGGCGACGCCAACGCGGTGCTGCTGCAGCTCGTCACCGACCGCTATCCGGCCTGGGTGACCGGGCTGTTCGGCGGCACCGCGGCGCTGCTCGCGCTGGTACCGGGTTCGGTGCTGCTGCTGACCATCGGGACGATCTTCACGCGCAACGTGGTGCTGCCGCTGCGCCCCGTGCTGGACGAGCGTGCGCAGCTGCTCGCCTCGCGCGCGGCGATGGTCGCCTTCGCCGCGCTCGCTGCCTGGCTCTCGGTCGGGCCCAACCAGTCGCTGGTGACGATCGGGCTGACCGCTTACGCCACGATCGGCATGCTCGCACCCGGCGTCTATCTCGCCTTCCTGCGCCCGGGCGTACCGGCCGTCGCGCTCGGCGCGGGGCTGGCGGTGGGCTATGCCGCGATGCTGCTTCCCAGTCCGCTGTCGGCTTGGGCGGCGACGACCGGGTTCGACCTCGGGCTGACGGCGCTGCTGCTCAATGGCGCGACGGTGCTGGTGCTCGATGCCGCGCTGCGCCGCGGCCGCGCGCCGCTGGCGGTCGCGTGAACCGGCGCGAGCTGCTGCGGCGCGGCGGTGCCGGCCTCGTCGCGCTCGGCGCGTATCCCGGCGGTGCGGCGGGCGCGACGACGTCGGTGCTGCGCGAGCCGGGATGCGGGCCGATCCGCGGCACCAGCGACGGAACGGTGGCGCGTTTCCTCGGCATCCCGTTCGCGCGCCCACCGCTCGGCGCGCTGCGCTTCCGCGCGCCGCAGCAGGCGCCACGCTGGCGCGAGCCGCTGGCGGCGCTGGCCTATGCGCCCTCGCCGATCCAGCCCGGCTCGATACCCGAAGACCCGAGCGTGCCGCTGCCGACCTCGGAGGACTGCCTCTATCTCAATGTCTGGGCGCCCGAGCGGCCCGGGCCGCACCCGGTCCAGGTCTGGGTGCACGGCGGCGGCAACGTCACCGGCTCGACACGCTTCCCGGTGTTCGACGGCAACGGCTTCGCGCGCGCCGGCGTCGTCTGCGTCACGATCACCTATCGCACCGGCTGCTGGGGCTTCCTCGATCTCGAGGAGGCGCTCGGCGCGGCCTATCACGACAGCGGCAACAACGGCCTGCGCGACCAGATCATGGCGCTGTGCTGGGTACGTGACAACATCGTGGCGTTCGGCGGCGACCCGGCGCGGGTGACGCTGGCAGGGCAGAGCGCGGGGGCGAAGGACGTCGTCTCGCTGCTCACCGCGCCCGCGGCACGCGGCCTCTTCGCGCGCGCGATCGTGGAGAGCGGCGGCGGTCACACCGTGGCCGATCGCGGCCGGGCCGCCGAGCTGACGCGCCGCGTCGCCGCCGCCGCCGGCGTCGCCCCCGCCGCGCTGCGGGAGCTGCCCGCGCGCGCGCTGCTCGCGGCGCAGACCGCGGTGGTGGCGGCGTACCCCCGCAAGTATCCCTTCCGCGCCGTGGTCGGCGGCGCGCTCCTCCCGCAGGCGCCGCTCGCCGCCATCGCTGCCGGCACGGCGCGCGACGTGCCGCTGCTGCTCGGCTGGAACCGCGACGAGGTGGCGTTCTGGGGACCGCCCGCGCCCGGCGCGGAGGCCGTACGCGCGGGCGAGCTCGCCAACCTCGATGTCGCCGCCTTCGCGCCGGTCTACGCGCGCTACGCGGCGCTCGTGCCCGACCCGCTCGCCCGCCGCTACGCCGCGGTGAGCGCGGAGGAATATGGCATACCGACGATCCGGCTGGCGGCGGCGCAGGCGCGCGCGGGCGGCACGGCCTTTCTCTACCGCTTCGACCTGCCGCTCACGACGGGCGCGCGCCGCGGCTACGCCATCCACGGCGCCGAGCTGCCGCTCACCTGGGCGCGGCTCGACGACCCCGCTTCCGCGGTCTACGGCCCGGTCGGCGCGTCGGCGGAGCGGCTGTCGGCGGCGATGCACGCGATGTGGCTGCGCTTCCTGCGCGGGCGGGCGCCCGCCGCGAACTGGCCGAGCTACGATGTGCGCCGGCGCGCGACGATGCGGCTCGACGCCGTGCCGCGCGTCGTCGACGATCTCGCCGGCGCCGAGCGGCGGCTCTGGGACGGCGTGCTGTGACGTGCCCGCTCAGCGCGGGCGCATGTCCTCGGGCCAGGGCACCGCGCGAGCGCGATCGAGGTCCATGCAGACCAGCACCACCTCGCCGCGGAAGCGCTGCTCCCCGCCGCAGCTGACCTCCACCCCGATCGTCGCGGACGAGCTGCCGACGCGCCGCACCGACAGCGCGAGATCGAGCTCGTCGCCGAGGCGACTCACGGCGACGAACTCGGCGCTGAGCGACACCGTCGGCACCCCCAGGCGTCGCGTCGCGTGCATCTGCGCGAAGCTGGCGCCGAGCGCGGCGAAATAATCCTCGACCGCGGCGTTGAGCATCTCGAAATAGCGCGGGTAGAAGACGATGCCGGCGGCATCGACGTGCGCGAAGCGTACGATCTGGCGCGACACGAAGCTCATCGATCCTCCTCGCCCGGCTCGCGCTCGGCGGCGATCGAACTCTTCACCAGCGCGAGCAGCCGATAGAGCGTCGCCAACTCGTCCCGCGGCACGCCCGCGAGCATCGCCTGAACCCAGCGATGATGCGACTCGGCTAAGGTACGAAAGTGCGCGCGCCCTTGCTCGGTGAGCGCGACGATGCTGGAGCGCGCGTCGCCGCTCGCCTGGCGGCTGGCCACCATCCCGTCCTGCTGCAGCTGTCGCACCAGTGCCGTGACGTTGCCGTTGGAGACCAGCAAAGCGCGCGACAACTCGCTCATCGTCATGCCCACGGGCTGACGGTCGAGCGCGGCGAGGACGTCGAAGCGCGGCAGCGTGGTGGCGTGGTGCGCGACGAGGCGGCGGCGGAGCCGCTTCTCCATGACCGTGGAGCAGCTCAGCAGCCGCAGCCACACGCGCACGTCCATCTGCTCGGAGAAGGCGCCGTCGTGCTTCTCGCGCAGCTCGCTCACGCGACGTCGTCCAGATTGGCGTGAACGCGACCGAGCAGGTCGAGCAGCTGGTCGAAGTCGCGTTCGCTGAGGCCGCGGATCACCTGCTCGTACACCGGCGCGCTCGCCTCGCGCGCGGCCGCCAAGCGGCGCTCTCCCTCGGGGCTGAGCGACACCTCGGTGACTCGCGCATCGTCGGCACTGTCACTCACTGCGACCAGGCCGGCGCTTGTCATGCGTTGGATGATGCGGGTCATGGTCGAGAGCGGGATCACGGCCGCGTCCGCGATGTCACGCACGCCGCGCGGCGCACGTTCGCCCAGGATCATCAGTACGCGCCAGGAAGGGATATCGAGGTCGATCGTGCGCAGGCGCGCGCCGATCACGCCATTGTAGCGGGAGACCATCCGATTGAGCAGGTAGAAGGGATATCGCTCCACCTGGAAGGCGGCGGTACCAGGATTGCCAAGCTGTCGGTTGTCCACGTGCGCCCTCCCCGAGCGGGCCTTATCGGGGCCTCGACCAGGCCGCAACGCACGATCCGAATTTAATTGCATGTGCACGTTTCTCGTGACAGGCTCCCTCCCACGTCGTCTTCCAGACCATCGGAGAAGATCGCATGTCGCATGCCGTGCTCGCCGACCTTGCCGCCGCGCTCCAGCGCGGTTCGATCCGCACGATCGACCTGACTCAGCCGCTGTCGGAGGACACGCCGGTGCTGATCCTGCCCGACCCGTTCGGCCAGACTGCGCCGTTCAGTCGGCAGGAGATCTCGCGCTACGACGATCGCGGCGTCGCCTGGCACTGGAACAACTTCACGGTGGGCGAGCACACCGGCACGCACTTCGACGCGCCGGTACACTGGGTGACGGGCAAGGACCTGCCGCGCAACACCGTCGACACGATCGCGCCCGAGGACTTTGTCGCGCCGGCGGTGGTGATCGACGTTTCCGCCGCCGCGTCGGCCGACCCCGATTATCTCCTCACCGTCGCCGACATCACCGACTGGGAGGCGACACACGGCCGCATCCCGCCGCGCAGCTGGGTGCTGCTGCGCACCGACTGGTCGAAGCGCGACAGCGACGCCTACACCAACCGCCGCGACGACGGCGCGCACACGCCGGGGCCCTCGGCGGAGGCGGTGCGCTTCCTCATCGAGGAGCGCGACGCGCACGGCCTGGGCGTGGAGACGATCGGCACCGACGCGGGGCAGGCGCACCTGCTCGATCCCGCCTATCCGGCGCACACGCTGTTCCACGGCGCCGGCCGCTACGGACTGCAATGCCTCGCCAATCTCGATCGATTGCCGCCGACCGGCGCGGTGGTGATCGCCGCGCCGTTAAAGATCGCGGGCGGATCGGGCAGCCCGCTGCGGGTGCTCGCGCTGGTGGCGGGCTGAGACGATGGCGGAGCGCTCCTTCAAGCGAGAGGTGGAGCAGCTCCGCCTCGGCGCCGGCGAGACGTTCGCGGGCGAGGGGATCCTCGCGGTCACCAAGGCGCTGCTCCAGGCCGGGGTCGCCTATGTCGGCGGCTACCAGGGCTCGCCGATCAGCCATCTGATGGACGTGTTCGCCGACGCCGACCCGCTGCTGCGCGAGCTGGGCGTTCACTTCGAGTCGAACGCGAGCGAGGCCGCCGCCGCGGCGATGCTGGCCGCGTCGGTCAATTACCCGCTGCGCGGCGCGGTGGCGTGGAAGTCGGTGGTGGGCACCAACGTCGCCTCGGACGCGCTGTCGAACATCGCCAGCGGCGGGGTCAAGGGCGGTACGCTCATCATCGTCGGCGAGGATTACGGCGAGGGCTCCTCGATCATGCAGGAGCGCACCCACGCCTTCGCGATGAAGTCGCAGATGTGGCTGCTCGACCCGCGCCCCAACCTGCCCAGCATCGTCGACATGGTCGAGGCCGGCTTCGAGCTCTCCGAGGCGTCGAACACGCCGGTGATGATCGAGCTGCGCGTGCGCGCCTGCCACGTCACCGGCAGCTTCACCGCGCGCGACAATCGCCGGCCGCCGCTCACCGTCGGCGAGGCCGCGGCCAACCCGGTCCGCGACGTCGACCGGATCGTGCTGCCGCCCGCCAACTTCCTGCACGAGCGCGAGAAGATCGAGCGGCGCTGGCCCGCGGCACAGCGCTTCATCGCCGAGCGGCGGCTCAACGAATGGTTCGGGCCGGCGCAGGACGACGTCGGCATCATCGTCCAGGGCGGGCTGTACAACACGCTCAATCGCGCTCTCGAGCTGGTCGGCCTGTCGGACGCACACGGCGCGGCGCGCGTGCCGGTCTACTGCCTCAACGTCACCTACCCGCTGCTACCCGACGAGGTCGCCGCCTTCTGCGCGGGCAAGCGCGCGGTGCTGATCGTCGAGGAAGGCCAGCCCGAGTTCATCGAGCACGAGCTCAACACCCTGCTGCGCCGCGCCGACCTCTCGACGCGCCTGGTCGGCAAGGAGTTGCTGCCGCGCGCGGGCGAATATTCGGGCGAAGTGCTGCGCGACGCGCTGCTCGCCTTCCTCGCGGCGCACGCGCCGGGGCGGGTCGCCGCCGCGCCCCCCGCGCCGCTGCCGCCCGAGCCCGAGCTGGCGCGCACGGTGCCGCCCCGCCCCGCCGGCTTCTGTACCGGCTGCCCCGAGCGGCCGATCTTCTCGGCGATGAAGCTCGTCCAGCGCGAGCTCGGCGCGCTGCACGTCTCGGCGGACATCGGCTGCCACCTCTTCTCGATCCTGCCGCCGTTCCACATCGGCAACACGACGATGGGCTATGGCCTGGGCACCGCCGGCGCCTCCGCCTTCAAGCCGAGCGAGGGCGCGGGGGCGCAGCGCGCGGTGGCGATGATGGGGGACGGCGGCTTCTGGCACAACGGCCTGACCTCGGGGATCGGCAACGCGGTCTTCAACCAGGACGACACCGTGACGATCGTGGTCGACAACGGCTATTCGGCCGCGACCGGCGGGCAGGACATCCTGTCCTCGCGCGCCGAGAGCACGACGCGGCGCACCAACAACCCGATCGAGCGCGCGCTCCGCGGCATGGGCGTCGGCTGGGCGCGCACGCTGACGCGCACCTATGACGTGGCACGGATGCGCGACACGCTCAAGGAAGCGCTCACCACCCCCGAGAAGGGGCCGAAGGTGATCGTCGCCCAGTCGGAGTGCATGCTCAACAAGCAGCGCCGCGTGCGGCCGCTGCTGGCGCAGGCGGCGCGCGAGGGGAAGCGCGTGGTGCGCGAGCGGTTCGGGGTCGATCCCGACACCTGCACCGGAGACCACGCCTGTATCCGCCTGTCGGGTTGTCCGTCGCTGAGCGTCAAGGCCAACCCCGATCCGCTGCGCCACCACCCCGTCACCGCGATCGACGACAGCTGCGTCGGCTGCGGCAATTGCGGCGAGGTGGCGCATGCCGCGGTGCTGTGCCCCTCGTTCTACAAGGCCGAGATCGTGACCAACCCCGGCCGGCTCGAGCGGCTGCTGGCGCGCTGGCGCGCCGCGCTGATCGGCTGGATCCAGGCGCGCGACGCGCGCGCGCTCGCGGCGAGGGCCTTCTGATGGCCGCGTCGACCGCGGGGGAGCGCGATCGCCTCACCGTCGCCATCCTGGCACTCGGCGGCCAGGGCGGCGGCGTGCTCGCCGACTGGATCCTCTCCCTCGCCGAGGCGGAAGGCTATGTCGCGCAGGGCACCTCCGTCCCCGGCGTCGCGCAGCGCACCGGCTCGACGATCTACTACATCGAGATGGTGCGACGCGACGCGGCAGGCGCGAACCGCCCCGCGCCGGTGCTCGCGATGACGCCGGTGCCGGGCGATGTCGACGTCGTGATCGCGTCCGAGCTGATGGAGACGGGGCGCGCGATTCTGCGCGGCTTCGTCAGCGCCGACCGTACGACGCTGATCGGATCGACCCACCGCATCTACGCCATCTCCGAGAAGTCGGCGCTGGGGGACGGCACCGGCGCGGGCGAGCGCATCCTCGACGCGGCGGCGCGGCGATCGAGGCGCTTCGTCGGCTTCGACATGGAAGCAGCCGCGGCGGGGGCCGGCAGTGTGATCAGCTCGGTGATGTTCGGCGCGCTCGCCGGGGCGGAGGCGCTGCCCTTCCCGCGCGAGTCGTTCGAGGCGGCGATCCGCCGCGGCGGGAAGGCGGTCGCCGCCAACCTCGCCGGCTTCGCCGCTGGCATGGCCGCGGCGGGCGAGCGCCGCACGGCGATCGAGACCGCCGCCGCGCCGCCGGCCGCCACCACACCTGCCGGGGCCGAACGCCAGGCGCGCGTCCTCGCCACCCTGCCCGGCGCCGCGCACGCCTCCGCGCTGGAGGGCGTGCGCCGACTGATGGACTATCAGGACGCGCGCTACGCCGACCTCTACCTCGACCGACTGGCACCGATCGCGGCACGCGGCGAGCCGGTGCTGACCGAGGCGGTGGCGCGGCATCTCGCCTTGTGGATGAGCTACGAGGACACGATCCGCGTCGCCGACCTGAAGGTGCGCGCGGCGCGCTCGGCACGCTTCGCGAGCGAGGTCCGGGTCGGCGCCACCCAGCTCCTCACCGTCACCGACTATATGCACCCCCGGCTGCGCGAGGTATGCGAGACGCTGCCGGCGCGGATCGGCGCGGGGATCTGGCACCGTCCCGCGCTGCGCCGACGGCTCGAGCCCTTGTTCTCGCGCGGGCGCCACGTCCGCGTCACCCGGCTGCGCTGGTTCCTGCTGCTGCGGACGGTCGCGGAGATGCGGCGGATCCGCCGCTCGACCTGGCGCTTCGCCGAGGAGCAGGCGCGCATCGAGGAGTGGCTCGCGCTCGTCGCCGCGACCGCCGCGACCGATGTCGCGCTCGCGACCGAGATCGCCGCCACGCAGGAACTGATCAAGGGCTATAGCGACACGTTCGAGCGCGGCCTGCGCCACTTCACGCTCGTGATCGAGGCGGCGCGACGGCTCGTCGGCCGACCCGACGCGGCGGCGCAGCTGCGCTCGCTGCGCGCCGCCGCGCTGGCAGACGAGGAGGGCAACGCGCTCGCCGCGGCGCTCGCCACGGCGGCGTGATCCCGAAAGTATTTTAAGCTTGAAGTATCTCGGCGGTCCGATAATCTGGCCTGCGTCCCCGTCGAGGAGAGTGCGATGAAGGTGGCATGCGTCGGCGGCGGCCCCGCCGGGCTGTATTTCGCGATCTCGATGAAGCTGCGCGACGCGTCGCACGACGTCACCGTCTACGAGCGCAACCGCGCTGGCGACACGTTCGGCTGGGGCGTGGTCTTCTCCGACCAGACGATGGATCGGCTCGGCGAGAACGACCCGGTCAGCGCGCGCGTGATGATCGACGAGCTGGCGCACTGGGACGATATCGCGGTCCATATCGACGACGGGGTGCGACGCGCCGACGACCGCTCGACCGGCCATGGCTTCATCGGCATCGGTCGCAAGCGCCTGCTCGACATCCTTCAGGCACGCGCACGCGAGTTGGGCGTGACGCTCGCCTTCGAGACCGAAGTGGAGCCGGACAGCGCCTTCCTCGCCGACAACGACCTGGTGGTCGCGGCGGACGGGCTCAACAGCAAGTTGCGCCGCCGCTACGAGGCGAGCTTCCGCCCCGACATCGACACGCGCCGCAACCATTTCGTCTGGCTCGGTACGCACCAGCGCTTCGACGCCTTCACCTTCCTGTTCAAGAAGACCGAGTTCGGCTGGATCTGGGCGCACGCCTACCAGTTCGACCAGGACACCGCGACCTTCATCGTCGAATGCGCGCCCGAGACCTATGAGCGCGCCGGCTTCGCGACGATGAGCCAGGCCGAGAGCTGCCGCCTCTGCGAGGCGATCTTCGCCGATCACCTCGGCGGGCACGCGCTGATGTCCAACGCCGGCCACATCCGCGGGTCGGCCTGGATCCGCTTCCCGCGCGTGATCTGCCACGGCTGGAGCCACGACAACGTCGTGCTGCTCGGCGACGCCGCGCATACCGCGCATTTCTCGATCGGGTCGGGCACCAAGCTGGCGCTGGAGGACGCGATCAAGCTCGCCGAGGTGATGAGCCGCCCCGGCCTCGACACGCGCGACGGCATGGCGACGGCGCTGCGCGACTATCAGGAGGAGCGCCAGCTCGAGGTCGTCAAGCTCCAGAACGCGGCGCGCAACTCGACCGAGTGGTTCGAGAACCTCGACCGCTACCTGGCGATGGAAGCCAAGCAGTTCACCTACACGCTGCTGACGCGCAGCCAGCGCGTCAGCCACGAGAACCTGCGGCTGCGCGACCCCGCCTGGCTGGCCGCGCTGGAGCGTTCGCTGGTGGCCGGCGCGCTCGGGCGCGAGACGGACGAGCCGATCCCGCCGATGTTTCTGCCGTTCCAGCTGCGCGACATGAGCTTGCGCAACCGCGTGGTGATGTCGCCGATGGCGATGTACTCGGCGGTGGACGGAGTCCCCGACGATTTCCACTTGGTCCACTACGGCGCGCGCGCGCTCGGCGGCGCGTCGCTGATCGTCACCGAGATGACCTGCGTCTCGCCCGAGGGCCGGATCACGCCGGGCTGCACGGGGTTGTGGAACGCGGCGCAGGCAGCGGGTTGGCGTCGCGTCACCGACTTCGTCCATCGCACGCCGGGCGCGCGGATCGCGGTGCAGCTCGGCCACAGCGGCGCCAAGGGGTCGACGCGGCTGGCATGGGAGGGGATCGACCGACCGCTCGAGGTCGGCAACTGGCCGGTGGTCGGGCCGTCCGACGTCGCCTGGACACCCGACAATCAGGTCCCGGTGGCGCTCGATCGTGCCGCGATGGACCGCATCCGCGACCAGTTCGTGCGCGCGACAGAGTTGGCCGAGGCGGCCGGCTTCGACATGATCGAGCTCCACTGCGGCCACGGCTATCTCCTCTCCGCCTTCCTCAGCCCCACGCAGAACCGCCGCACCGATGAGTATGGCGGCACGCTCGCCAACCGGATCCGATGGCCGCTCGAGATCTTCGCGGCGATGCGCGCGGTGTGGCCCGCGGAGAAGCCGATGTCGGTGCGCATCTCCGCGCACGACTGGGTCGGCGCCGACGGCAACACGCCCGACGACGCAGTGGCGATCAGCCGCGCCTTCGCTGCCGCCGGAGTCGACCTGATCGACGTGTCCTCGGGCCAGGTTACCAAGCGCGAGACGCCGGTCTACGGCCGGATGTTCCAGACGCCCTTCTCCGACCGTATCCGCAACGAGGTCGGCATCGCCACCATGGCCGTCGGCAACATCTGGGAGGTCGACCACGTCAACTCGATCGTCGCGGCCGGGCGCGCTGATCTGTGCGCGATGGGGCGCCCGCACCAGATGGACCCGAACTGGACGATCCGCGCCGCCGCGCAGCAGCAGCTCGACGACGCGCCCGTGCCGCCGCAGTACCAGAGCGGCTATTCTCAGCTGAAGCGCAACGCGGCGCGCGCCGGCCAGCTGACCGCGATCAAGTGAGCGACGGTGCACACGCTCTGGTCACCGGGGGTGGCAGCGGCATTGGCCTCGCGATCGCTGCCGCGCTGGCCGCGGCCGGGTACTGCGTCACCGTCACGGGGCGAGACGCGCGGCGGCTCGAACGCGCCTGCGCCGAGCTGCCCGGCGCCCTGCCGGTCGCCTGCGACGTCACCGACGCCAGCTCGGTCGCGTCCGCGCTCGCCGCCGCGCGCGAGCGCTCGGGTCCCGTCGCGGTGCTGGTCAACAACGCGGGCGTCGCGCGCACCGCGGCCTTCGAGAAGACCGAGGACCCGGTCTGGGACGAGGCCTGGCGCACCAACGTGCTCGGCGCGGTCCACCTGACCCGCGCGGTCCTGCCGGGCATGCGGACGCTGCCGCGCGGGCGCATCATCAACGTCGCGAGCACCGCCGCGCTGAAGGGCTACGCCTATGTCAGCGCCTATGCCGCGAGCAAGCACGCGCTGTTGGGGCTCACCCGCTCGCTCGCGCTCGAGCTCGCCGGGACCGCGATCACCGTCAACGCGGTGTGCCCGGGCTATACCGACACCGCGATCGTGCGCGACGCGGTCGACACGATCGTCGCGCGCACGGGGCGCGACCGTTCGGCGGCCGAGGCCGTCTTCACCGCCACCAACCCGCAGCGCCGGCTGATCGCGCCCGACGAGGTCGCCGCGACGGTGCTGTGGCTCGTCGCCGACGCGGCGCGCTCGATCACCGGCCAGGCGGTCGCGGTGGCCGGCGGCGAAGTCATGTGAGGCCGACCCGATGACCGTCTTCGATCCCGCCACCTATCATCCCTCGCACTTCGTCATCGAGGTCGCCGACTCGGTCGCGACCGTGACGCTGCACCGGCCCGAACGGAAGAACCCGCTCACCTTCGAATCCTATGCCGAGCTGCGCGACCTGTTCCGCGCGTTGTCCTACGCACCCGCGGTGCGCGCGGTCGTGCTCGCCGGCGCGGGCGGCAATTTCTGCTCGGGCGGCGACGTGCACGAGATCATCGGTCCGCTCACCGCGATGACGATGCCCGAGCTACTCGCCTTCACCCGCATGACCGGCGACCTGGTGAAGGCGATGCGGCACTGCCCGCAGCCGATCGTCGCCGCGGTCGACGGCGTGTGCGCGGGCGCGGGCGCGATCCTGGCGATGGCGTCGGACCTGCGCCTCGCCACACCCGCGGCGCGCACCGCTTTCCTCTTCACCCGAGTCGGCCTAGCCGGCGCCGACATGGGGGCATGCGCGATCCTGCCGCGGATCATCGGCCAGGGCCGCGCCGCCGAGCTGCTGTTCACCGGGCGCGCCTTCGACGCGGCGGAGGGCGAGCGCTGGGGCTTCTTCAACCGGCTGTGCGCGGCCGAGGCGCTGCTCGCCGAGGCACAGGCGCTCGCCGCCACGCTCGCGCGCGGTCCGACGTTCGCGCACGCGATGACCAAGAACCAGCTCAACATGGAATGGGCGATGTCGCTCGACACCGCGATCGAGGCGGAGGCGCAGGCGCAGGCGATCTGCATGGCGACGCGCGACTTCGAGCGCGCCTATCACGCCTTCGCCGCCAAGCAGACGCCGGTGTTCGAGGGAGACTGAGATGGCGGACACGACCTTCCTCGACTGGCCCTTCCTCGACCAGCGCCACCGCGACCATGCGATGTGGCTCGACGATTGGTGCGGCGCGCAGGGCGACGCGCTTCATCGGGAAAGCGGCGACGTCGGGGCCGACTGCCGCGCGCTCGCCCGCCTGCTCGGCGACGCCGGCGTGCTGCGCCACGCCGTGCCCGCCGCCTATGGGGGAGCGGCAGAGTCCGTCGACGTGCGGACTTTGTGCCTCACGCGCCAGACGCTGGCCTATCATCACGCGCTCGCCGACTTCGTCTTCGCGATGCAGGCGCTCGGCACCGGCGCGCTCGCGCTGTTCGGCGAGGAGTCGGTGCGACTCGCCTATCTGCCACGGGTCGCCGCGGGCGAGTGGGTGGCGGGCTTCGCTCTGTCGGAGAAGGAGGCCGGCTCCGACGTCGCGGCGATGGCGACCACCGCCACGCGGGTGCCGGGCGGGTGGCGGATCGACGGCGAGAAGACGTGGATCTCGAACGGCCCGATCGCCGACGTGCTGACGCTGTTCGCGCGCACCGGCGAGGGCGAGGGCGCGCGCGGCCTCTCCGCCTTCGTCGTGCCCACCGCCACCGCCGGCTTCGCGGTGACCGAGACGATCGACGTGATCGCGCCCCACCCGCTCGCCACGATCCGACTGGACGGCTGCGTCGTCCCCGAGGATCACCTGGTCGGCACGGCGGGTGGCGGCTTCAAGATCGCAATGGCGGTGCTCGACATGCTGCGCTCCACCGTGGGTGCGGCGGCGCTCGGCCTGGCGCGGCGCGCCACCGACGAGGCGATCGCGCGCGCGACGACGCGGCGGCTGTTCGGCGCGCCGCTCGCCGACCTGCAGCTGACCCAGGCCGCGATCGCGGACATGGCGCTCGGCAACGACGCGAGCGCGCTGCTGATCTACCGCGCCGCCTGGGCGAAGGACCGCGGCCAGCCGCGCGTGACCCGCGAGGCAGCGATGGCCAAGCTCCATGCCACCGAGACGGCGCAGCGCACGATCGACGCCGCGGTGCAGCTGTTCGGCGGCGCGGGTGTGGTGAGCGGTAACGTGGTGGAGCGACTGTATCGTGAGGTGCGCGCGCTGCGCATCTACGAGGGAGCGAGCGAGGTGCAGAAAGTGGTGATCGCGCGCGCCGCCATCGCGGCCGCGGCGGGAGGCGGTGCCGCATGAGAATCGTGCAGCTACCCGGCTGGCCGCGCCCGCGCGGCTACAGCAACGCGGTCATCGCCAGCGGCCGCCAGTTGTTCGTCGCGGGGCTGATCGGCTGGACCGCCGAGGAGCGGTTCGAGGCGACCGACCTGCCCGGCCAGTTCGAGCAGATCCTGCTTAACCTGCTCGCGATCCTCGCCGAGGCGGGGGCGGCGCCCGAGCATGTGGTGCGGATGACGTGGTACATCACCGACAAACAAGCCTATCTGCGCGACGCCCGGCGGATCGGCGAGATCTACCGCGCGCTGATGGGGCGCCACTACCCCGTGATGGCGGTCGTGCAGGTGGTCGCGCTGATGGAGGATGCCGCGCTGATCGAGATCGAGACCACCGCGGTGATCCCCGATGACCTGTGACATGACCCCGACACAAGGCGGTAGACGATGACCCAGATGGGCCGGTTCGACTGGGCAGACCCGTTCCTGCTCGACGATCAGCTGAGCGAGGACGAGCGGATGGTGCGCGACACCGCGCGTGC
>NZ_JACIAY010000002.1 GCF_014194975.1 Sphingomonas sp. BK580
CTCACTCACGGACGCCTCCTGCAGTGGTGTTTCAACACCTCCACTTCTGGCACATCGATGCCGTCAGGGGGCGTCCACCCCAACGCTTTTGGGTCCTCGCTACGAGCGGGGAGGAAGCCGCAAGCGCCTAGCTTCGAACTTTTATTACAACCAGGCGGGAAGGTCGAATGCTTCTCCGGTCGCGTCTTTTGGCGGCGGTCCGATGCTCGTCACGAAACCATCTTGCCATCCGGTCAACCCGAGCTTTGTGGGAATAACGTCAAAGCCGTCGGGATATTCGCAGAAGCCAGGCTTCTCCCTGAGCGCCTCGATCGCCGCCAGGGCCTCCGGCTCAGTTGCGTAGATGCCGATATGAAGCTCCGTGTCCTCGCGATGATCATACTCGCGGGTGAACCAGAGATCAAAAACCGTGACCATCGCGAGAAGATATCGGTGCTCTCGAGACGCAGCAAGTGCATGATCGCTGCCGTTCCGAACCAAGCTAAACGCTTTTCGAGGCGCCGAACGGCTTGGGCACCGAGATGAACAAGCGGCCGGGTTGAGGAGGCGGGCAGAGGCCCTGAGTGAGCGCTAAGTGGATCCTCGGCACGAGGGCGGAGGGGTCGCAACGCCCACTTGTGAAGCGCGCTTTCGCTAGCTGGGCCGGGAACCTCGGGCTTGCGCAGCGGCCAAGTAGAGCAGTGTACCGCCTGCAAGAATGTAGATCGCTGCGACGATCCAGAAGGGCAGCGGCTGGGTGACGCGGGCAATCTCTTGTCCAAATCCGCAGTGGATCACGCCGCTAGCCATCTCCCGCACCGTGACGGCGAGGACGTAGAGTCCTCCGATTGCCCAGAAGAATCTTTTGAGGGGACCGCGCACTCTCTTGTTCATAGCCCGCGGACATAGCAGGTGCGCCTCTGCGCTCAAACTCGGAAGCAGGAGCTTCCTCGGCCTCCGCCCGATTGCGGACGGCACATCCGTTTGCGACACTCCGATCATGCGGAACGTATTGACGAGGCTCCTTACCTTCGCGCGGAACGCCCAGAAGCCTCGAGCAGCGAGATGAACGAGCGGCTGGAGTTGGGAAGCGGGGATGGACGCCTGAATGGCCGCTTGTGGGTCTCGGCGCGGAGGGGCAGAGGCGGCAAGCGCCCAAAGCCGGTCACTCAGGGCCGCTTAGCGCCATCTCATCTTCGGACGCTTGTTGATCTCGCCCCTCGAGCCTTGGCGCGGGCACCAGTTTGATCGCGCGTCCGGGTAAGGCTATCCGCTAAGACGCTGCGAGTGCGTTGGCGGTGGCGGATTGCCTAACGGCTGCCACATCGTCGTGGGTCAACACAACCCATATGCGCCATCAAACCTTACTGGCGTGAGTGGGATGCAGGTAGCTGGGATCAAAAGAAGCCTCTTTACGCAAGGCCGCTAAATCAGGGATGTGCAGGGCTCCTTGGTGAACGGTCGCGAGTCCACGCTCTCGTAGCTGCCTCATAATTCGATTTACGTGCACCGGAGTGATGCCGAGCGCGTCGCCAAGCTGCTCCTGTGTGATCGGCAGCTCCAATTTGCGTTCGTTATCCATAGCATCTGGAATGAGTCGGGCCTCAAGTTCACAGAGCAGGTGAGCGATTGTTCTAAGCGCGTCGGTAGAATTGACGAGCCATGTTCGCAGAGTAGCCTCGTCGATAAGTTTCGCCTGCCAAAGCGCTCTGCTTATCGCCGGAGAGTCGGTCGCTAAGGCGTTGAAGTTGGCCAGCTCGATTTTGGCGAGGGAGCAATTTGTAAGCGCGGTTATTGAGTGATCCATCGGCGCATGACACACGGCGTGGATACCGCAAAAGTCTCCTGGCAGAAGGTATCCAGTCATACGCCGGCTTCCATTCGGCCGCAGGTTATACCTTCCAGCCCAGCCATCCAAGATGACGTATAGGTAGGACGGCGCCTCGCCCTTAATGATTGCGTCACGGCCTTTGTCGATATGCCGCTTTGCAAAGGGAAGCTGGTGTAATGCACGCTCGTCTTGCTCGGTCAGCCGAGCGAGCCTTTTCAGTCTTTCAACAAACGGTGCTAGTGACATCGCCACTACCTATGCCAACACGCATCCTCAGCAGGTGCTTCACCTTGGTTCATAACCCAGGCAAACCAAAGGCTGCCTTAACCTGGGACTAGCCAGAAGGCTGCGAGCCGCCGAGAGCGTTACATCGCGCGTTGTCGGTCAACCAAAACAACTATGCTCGGGATTCTCCTGCGCGGGCACTTACGCGCCCGAAACACTGTGATGCGCCACTCGCACGAGCGCTGACATGCCCTAAGCTCTTCATCAGGCTGTCTGCGAACAGGGGTGCTCAGTCGGTCAGAGATGGCGCAGGTAAACGAGCGGCCGGAGTTGGGAAGCGGGTAGGGGCGTCTGGATGACCGCTCTTGGGTCCCGCCCGCTCAGAGAAGCAAGTAACTTACCCCGGGGCGAACTCGGCGGTGACCGCATCGAAAGCGCCGCGAAGAACCTCGTCGAACGGCCGGGCGCCGCCCTCTTGGCTGAAGGTCTCAGACGCGAGGCGGGTAGTGCCGACAGCGATCATTGCGAGTACCCGCAACCTCGTCTCCCGCTCT
This sequence comes from Sphingomonas sp. BK580, assembly GCF_014194975.1. Lineage (GTDB taxonomy): Bacteria > Pseudomonadota > Alphaproteobacteria > Sphingomonadales > Sphingomonadaceae > Sphingomonas. The sequence continues at coordinate 2,590 of NZ_JACIAY010000002.1, forward strand.
GGCTCGGGCCAGCGCTCGCGCAGCGCGGTGAGTAGCGCTTCCTCCTGCTGGCGATAGCTCGCCTGCTTACGGGCCTGCACCGAGGCGCTGCCTCGCATCAGCCTATCCAAGGCTAGCATGTCGTCGTGCGGGAGCGACGCGCATACGCTCAGCGCCGCGCCGCGCACGAGCTCAAACGGCGAGTCGCTTGCCGGCGCCCTGCGGATTTCAGAAGCGAACAGCTCACCGATATCATTCTGCAACGAGAGCAGAATGTCGTCCTTCGACTCAAAATAGTGAAAGAAGGTTCGGCGCGAAATGCCTGCCGCTGCCGCGATCTCGTCCACCGTCGCGCCATCGAAGCCCTTCTCGATGAACAAGCACACGCCCGCGTCCGTGATCCGCCGCTGTGTCTCGCGACGTTTGCGCTCTCGGACACCGGGCGGCCGGGAGGCTGCAGAGCGATCAGTCACCAACTCCACCTTCAGAAATGCTTGCACTCAGTGCAAATATGGCGTTACACCGAGTGCAAGTTTAGCGAAAGGGTCTTAGCATGGCAAGGTGGACGAACGCCGACATGTCGCCACAGCATGATCGAACAGCGATCGTGACCGGTACCGGCGGACTAGGCTTCGAGGATGCTCTTGCACTGGCACGCGCAGGCGCCCGCGTCGTCGTTGCAGGCAGGAACGCGGCAAAGGGCGCTGAGGCGGTGAGCAGGATACAGGCGGCCGTGCCCTTGGCTTACGTGAACTTTGAGGCTTTGGACCTGGCCGATCTCGCTTCGATCGCTGCGTTCGCCGCGCGCATCGCCGAACGTCACGGGATGATCGACATGCTGATCAACAACGCCGGTGTGATGGTGCCGCCACGTCGCAAAGTCACCGCAGACGGTTTCGAGCTGCAACTCGGGACCAATTACCTTGGTCACTTCGCTCTTACCGCCCACCTGCTGCCGCTGCTGAGCGAGAGCGCTCGCGTCGTCTCGCTGTCGAGCGTCGCTGCGCGCGCTGGCTCCATCGACTTCGACGACCTGAACTCGACACGCGCCTACGCCGCGATGAAGGCCTATAGCCAGTCGAAGCTGGCCTGCCTCATGTTCGCACTGGAGCTGCAGCGGAGGAGTGATGCACAGGGCTGGGGCATCCTCAGCATCGCCTCGCACCCGGGGATCGCGCGAACGGATCTGCTCCACAACGGGCCTGGGCGCCGCAGCGCACACGGGCTCGCGCGGACGCTGCTGCCGTTCCTCTTTCAGCCAGCCGACCGCGGCGCGTTACCGACGCTCTACGCGGCGACTGCGCGCGATGCGGTCGGAGGCGCGTATTATGGTCCCGACGGCATCGCCGAGGTGCGTGGCTATCCGACCCTCGCGAAAGTGCCGGCGCAGGCGCTGGACCAGGATGTAGCAGTACGCCTCTGGCAAGCTTCTGAGGAGCTTACCGGGGTCTGCTTCCCGGAGGGCGCGTGACGATCCCGCGCCGCATAGGAGGCGCGACGGGCATTCCACGGGTGCACGAACCTTCGAACTGGAGGGAAGACGACGATGCAGATTGACGGTGCGGTGGTGGCGATCACTGGGGCGAGCGGCGGTATCGGAGAAGCGTCCGCTCGCTATCTTGCCGAACGGGGCGCGAGGGTGGTGCTGGGCGCGCGGAACCACGAGCGGCTGCAACTCCTTGTCGAGGAGATCAGGGCGAGCGGTGGAGCCGCGACCCACGTTCCCGTCGATGTCCGGCGGCGCGATGACGTGGCTAGGTTGGCACGGCACGCGGTTGCGACCTTCGGTCGCCTCGATGTGTTCGTCGCCAATGCCGGCGCGATGCCGATCGGTCCTGTCGACGAACTCGCCCTCGACGACTGGGAGACGATGGTCGACGTCAACGTTAAGGGCGTTCTTTGGAGCATCGCCGCGGCGCTCCCGATTTTCCGCGAGCAGGGCTCCGGCCACTTCATCGCTGTGGCGTCGACGGCAGCGCGCAAGATCGCCCCGAACATGGCGGTCTATTCAGGCACGAAGGCGGCGGTCGTCGCGATCTGCGATGGCCTGCGTCAGGAGCTTGCCGGAGATCTGCGCGTGACTACTCTGACGCCTGGCTTCACAGCTACCGGCTTTGCTGACCACATTCGCGATGCGGCCCTTCGAGAGCAGATCGCGGCGGGCGGGTCGATCGCCATGTCGCCGAAAGCCATAGCGGAAGCCATCGCCTACGCCATCGGGCAGCCCGCGGGGGTGAACGTCGGCGAAATCGTGATCAGGCCTACCGCGCAGGCCTAGCCGTGCCGCGATCACGCGGCCGTGCATCGATCGTTGCGCCTGCCTCAGCCGGTTATGATGCCGATCGTCACACAAGACGTAAATGACCGGGTTGATATGTACGTCTTGCATGAAGGAGGGTCTGCTTCTGGAGAGCGCCACTACCCGGGTGAAGGATGGCTTTTGGGTCCTCGGCACGAGAGGGCAGGGGGCCGCAAGCGCCCCCGAACCGGACATAAGCATCACGCTCCTCCGGCCGAGAGGCAGGGGGCAGTGACCGATCCGCGAGAGGCATAACCAACTAGCACTCTGCCCGACGTCCGTGTGCGCCCAGACCCGACCGGGCCAACAGCTTCGCGGCGCGTCACGCGTGCTGGCCGCGGAGATGAACGGACGTCCGCAGTTGGGGGTCGGGCAGGGCGCCGGGAGTGACTGCTTCTGGGTCACGATGGAGATATAACGGAGGTCCAACGTAGAGGTCACCACCATTCCCTCCTGACTTCTCAATCGGTGCGGTTCGGCGCACCACTACGTCGCCGCTATGGAGATCTCAACTTTCGATCTCGAACTGCTACGCCGCGCGCGATAGCTGGATCGCCACCTCAACGAGGATGGTGGGATGGTACGGTGGCATCGATCGAGATCCGGTGACCTCGCGCTTCGCGCCGGCGGTCTGTCTCTGTGCGCGCTCGCGTACATGGCCACCTCGAGGCTGGCATCCATGCATGTGCCCCCGATGAGAGCAGGCCTGACCTCCTTCGTGCTCGCCGCGCTCGGCTTCGTGGCGGCGAGCGCAGGCGGCCTGCTGCTCACGCTGGGTCGGCGCCTGTTCGACGAGGTGGAGGTGAGCGCTCGGTGGCGACACCACTCGCGTGTGAACGTCTCTTCTTCAATGGAGCAACTCTCGGTGGACTACATCAAGGAGCCCGCGCTTCTCGTCGTCGGACGTGATGCCGATGGCAGCTGGACCGTGCGCGAGAGCGCAGGAATGCTGCTCGGTCGCTTCGCCTCGGCAGAAGCGGTGCGGCGTTTCGCGCAGGCGGAGAGAGCTGGGCAGCCACAGGTCGCGATCGCATCGTCGGCGGGCACGGTGCCCAAGATCGATGGACTTCTTAGCCTGCGCATCGTCGACGCGAAGGCGGCGGCAAGTGCGTAAGATCCCCGCTCGCCTGCTCGGCGTCCTGCTGCTTGTCGCCGCGGCCGGCACGTCTCTGCTCCACCGTGCCGTGTACGAGATGGTCGCGACGGGACCGGCACACCTGGCAGAGTTCGCTCTGGGACTGGTCAGCTTCCTACTGGCGATCGGCGGTATCCTGCTGCTGGTGCACGGACGAAAGTTGCTCGAGCCCTTACCGCAAGCTCGCCCGGAACGAGCGACCTCGCTGCAGGAGCGGTTCACGAGCCCGATCTCGCCTGCCAGTCGGGCGTTCGATACGCGGCGCTCCGCATCGCTGATGCAGGCCCGTCACGTCATCGCGGTTGCTCGTGCCCGATCGGCGAAGGTGCGGCAGATCACGAGCCTCGCTCACCGGCACCGCTGAAGCGCTTCAGCTCGTGCCGGTCGTCGCCGCGTATCTGTATCGCCATGGCCGGCGTGTTCGCGAAATCGCGATCGAGGAACAGGTCAGCTGTCCGAGCGACCGTTCCGAGTTCGTCTGGATCGGGCTCAGCGACCCGTGTTCCGAAGAGATCGAGACGTTGCAGCGGCTCTACGGCCTGCATCCGCTCGCAGTCGAGGACTCGCTCAAGGACGGTCAGCTGCCCAAGGTCGACGTCTACGGCGATCAACTGTTCGTGATCGGCCGCACCGCCTATCTGTGCGACGGTCGCATCGTCTACGGCCAGACCGCCGCCTTCCTTGGCCACAGTCACATCATCACCGTGCGCCAGGGCTCGACCCGCTCGCACAGGCCGCTGCGCGAACACCTCGAGGCCGCGCCCGACCTGCTCGGCAAGGGCGGCGACTATGTCCTTCATGCGGTACTTGATTTCATCGTCGACGGCTATCTGCCGCTGGTGACCGCGCTGGAGGAGGAGGTGTCGGCGATGGAGCAGCGCATGCTCGACACCTTTCTCGATCGTGCCGAGATCGCCCGGATCTTCGCCCTACGCCGTGATCTGATGCGCTTCGATCGGATCCTGGTGCCGATGGAGGAGGTGGCGCGCAAGCTCGCCAAGAACGAGCTCCCGTGCGTCGACACGGAGGCACGCCACTATTTCCGCGACGTCCTCGACCACGTCCGCCGCGTCGAGGCGATGACGAGTGGGCTGCGCGAGCTGCTCACTTCGGTGTTCGAGTTCAGCAATCTGATCGAGCAGCAGCGCACCGGCGCGATCGCGCGCCAGCTCGCCGCCTGGGCGGCGATCCTGGCGGTGCCGACCGCCATCGCGGGGATCTACGGCATGAACTTCGAGCACATGCCCGAGCTGCACAGCCGTTACGGCTACCCCGCCACGCTGGTGGCCATTCTTATGATCTGCTCGGCGCTGTACTGGCGGTTCAGGCGCGCTCGCTGGCTGTGAGCCAGCGGCGAGATGCGACGAGCCGTTGACGCACTATGCCGCCACTATGCCGATCCCAGGCATCGATCTCGAAAGACTATGGAAGCGTGCGTAGCTGAGATGGGCGGGCACGCGATGCCCGTTCATCGAAGGCATCAGCAGCGATCATGTCGTCTGAACCTCTCCCGGAGCCCGACGAACGCGGCCCCGTCATCTACGTCGGTCAGGACCATGCCGGTCACTGGCTCGTCCAGGACGGCGCAGGCAAGCTCGAGGGCCGCTTCACGTCCCGCGGCGCCGCACTCAGCTTCGCCCACGCCGAGCGCGAGATCTACCACGCCAGCCTCGAGATGGCGGTCACGCTGCTCAAGCCCCTCGTCCCGTTCGGTCCGGTCCCCGCCGGCGAGCGCGCGCTCGTGCGCGCGGCCTGAAGGAGGTCACGATGACAGCGACAATGAAAAAGGCCGGCCTGTCGATGGCCAACGGTCCCCGCGCAGCGCGCGACTTCGCGGTGCCGGGCTCGCGCACGGTGCACGCCGATCCGCGCTGGCTGCCGCTTATCGCGGCGCTCGCCGATCTGCGGCAGCGGCACCGCTGCTCGGTTCGGATCGTCGATGCCGATTGCGGCAACGGCGCGCTGCTGATCGAGGCGGCGCGTGAGGCACGTGCGCTCGGCTTCACCGCCATCGAGGCGCGTGGCATCGACGGGTCGCCCGCGATGATCGCCCGTGCGCGGTCGGCCGCGGGCATGATGCGTGACGGAGCGATTGGCCTCGTCTTCGACCAGGTCGACATGGCGCAGGCGCTCGCCCAGGAGGCGGTCTTCCCGGCGGACATCGTGCTGTGGCACGGCACCGCGCGCGACGATCATCGGGCCGGTCTCAGCGAGCTGCTGGCAGCCGCGGGTGACCGCGTCGTCGGGGAACCGGCCGCCGTGACGATCGGGGGTATGCTCGGGTGACCCATCGCGACCTTGCCTGGAAGGCTACCGGCTTCGCCCTGTTCGCCGGCGCCTGTGCAGCCTGTCTCATGCTGGACCACTCGCCGCTGATGGTGCCGCTCTTCATCGTCGCCCTGCTCGGGCTGCCGCTGATGGTACACGGCAAGCGCGTGGCGCAGGTGTTCCGCGCCGAGCGGCGCGGCCACTGTCATACCGCAACCGCGGTCCATGCCGCACGCGTGCGTCGGCGTGGGCAGAACAGCGACGGCTTCGGCCTGTGAGCGACGGATCGACGATGAGCTTCTTTGCGTACAAGCAAGGTGCCCTCCACGCCGAGGACGTGCCGCTGTCGGCGATCGCGGAGGCGGTCGGCACGCCGGTGCACGTCTACTCGGCCGCCGCGCTGCGTCATGCAGCGGACGCTTTCCGCTCGGCGCTGCGAACGCTGCCTGCGACCCGGTTCGCCTTCGCCGTGAAGGCCAACCCGAACAGCGCAGTGCTAAGCCTGCTTGCCGGGCGTGGCTTCGGTGCCGACATCGTCTCGGGTGGTGAGCTGCGTCGTGCGCTCGACGCCGGCATGGCGCCGGCAGGCATCGTCTTTTCGGGCGTGGGCAAGACCGACCGCGAGCTCAGCGACGCGCTTGACGCCAACATTGGCCAGTTCAACCTCGAGCTGGAAGAGGAAGGCCGCGTGCTCTCGCGCTTGGCCTACGTCCGAGGCCGGCGCGCGCCGGCGGTGCTGCGCGTCAACCCCGACGTCGACGCGGGCACCCATGCCAAGATCTCGACCGGCCGCTGCGAGAACAAGTTCGGCGTGGGCATCGCCGATGCCGCCGACATTTACGACCGCCTGAGCCGTCTCGATGGGCTGCACCTGCATGGGTTGGCATTGCACATCGGCAGCCAGCTCAGCGACCTCGCCCCGCTCGAGGCGGCATACCGCCGCGTCGGCGAGCTCATCCTGGAACTTCGTGCGCGCGGGCATGTCATCACCCGCGTCGATTTGGGTGGAGGGCTCGGCATCCCGTACCGCGAGGAGGATCATATCCCCTCGCTGGCCGACTATGCCGCCATGGTCGCGCGCGTATCTCCGTCGTGGAACGTCGGTTTGACCTTCGAGCCCGGAAGGGTCATCGCGGGGCTCGCCGGCGTGCTGATGACGCGTGTGATATGGGTGAAGCCGGGCACTGCGGCTCCGTTCGTGATCGTCGACGCGGCGATGAACGATCTGGCGCGGCCGGCCATGTACGGCGCCTACCACCGCTTCGCCGCCGTTCAGCCCTCCGGCGAGACGATGGTCGCCAATCTGGCTGGTCCGGTCTGCGAGACCGGCGACACCTTCGGCACGGACCAGGAGATCGACCGGGTCGCGCGAGGCGATCTGGCGGTCTTCCATGCGACCGGTGCCTACGGTGCCTCGATGGCCTCCAGCTACAACTGCCGCCCGCTGAGCCCGCAGGTGCTCGTTGACGGGGCGGCCTTCGAACTTGTCGGAGAGCGTGCGCTGCCTGCCGAGTACGCAGCATGACCCGACAGCGTCTGTAGCTGGCGTAAGTAAATCGATGCGGCATCCGAAGCCAGCTTGCCAAGCCTATGACCCGAGATGAACCGACGGCTGATTTCGGGAGACGTGAGAGGGTCCGTGACTGATCGTTTTGGTCATCAGACTGAGGGGGTTAGGCCCAGAACTGAACAGCGCACACAGCTAGAACAGCTTGATAGCTGGCAAGCAAAAGCCGCGCACGTTAGAGCGTGAGAATGACCACATCCTCTGAGCAAAGCGCGGACGCGCACGTCGATACAATTGAGCTCGCCGCGGAGTTGACGGCGGCGTGGCTCACGAACCCGCATACGCGCGCAGGCTCAGCCGACGTACTCAATTTCTTAACGTCGATGCACGCCGCTGTGGCGGGTTTGTCGCGTCCTGCTCCAACCGCAGGAGCTGCGCCCGGGGTTGAGCATGTACCGGCCGTGTCGGTCCGCAAGTCGCTCGCCGATCCGGCCCGCATCATCAGCATGATCGATGGCAAGCCGTACGCCAGTTTGAAGCGCCATCTCGCGAGCCACGGGCTCACGCCCGCCGAGTATCGTGAGCGCTTCAACCTCAAGGCCGATTACCCAATGGTGGCACCGGGCTACAGCGAGGGCCGGCGAGCGCTCGCCAAGCAGATCGGATTGGGGCGAAAGGCTGCGACCGCGGTGGAGGGCGTCGGCGCTGCCATCGAGCAGGTGGCCGAGGACGTCGTCGGCAACGTGGAGAAGGGCGGCAAAGCCGCACTCGGCGCCGCACGCAAGACGCTGGGTATCCGCACTTAAGCTCGCTTCGCAGTGGGTCTAGGCGAGCTGGCAGCCGGGTAAACGATACGCCTTCTGGTCAAACGTGGATCCTCGAAGAGGTCGCGCATGGCTCGGCGCCGGAACCCGTTCCACCAACGCTGCCAGCTATGCTCCGCGGCGTCGTGGACCAAGTGACAACACTGGCAGAGCGCAGCCAGGTTGGACCGCGCATTGTTGCCGGGATCGTGGTCGAGGTGAGCGCAAGCGAGCACGACCTTGGTCGTTCGGACAGCCGAGATTGCGAGATAGCCGGAAAGCATTCGTCGCCCCCAATGTGACCGCCAGCACCGGGCGTCGGCGTCCCACCACCTGCCGTCTCCCAGGTGGATGACCCTACGCAGGTGAGGGCGGCCACAGTGATCGCACCTCGAACCTGCGCGCTTGAAGCGCACAGCTGCTGACAGCTGCTCTCAATCAATGGGGTAGAGCCAGCGGTTCTTGAGACGTATCGGCATTTCGATTCTATGAGTCAGCAAGCGCGAGAACAAAAGGGAAAACTGACGGCATGACGGAAGAGCAGCTCGCTGTGATTGCCTCTGTTGTGAGTCGGGCACCTGACTGGATCCGCCGGGATCTGTCATCCACCGATCCTGCCTTGAGCAAAGGGCAGAGGAAGCGCTCGCCGCTATACTCGCGGCAGCAATCCGAGGCACTGCCTAAGCGGGGGAAGAGGCGGCGCGTTCTGCGAGCCGGCGGAGGTCGACGCATTGAGCTGAACGAACGGCGAGAATTAGGAAGCGATCAGCGCCGTCTGAGTGACTGCTTTTGGGTCTCTCGGCCCGAGGAAGGATGCCGCAAGCGCCCAATCTCTGCCATTCCGCAGCTTATGTTTGGGCGCTAGAACGGGACGTTCGTAGCTGGAGCGAGATGTGCCCGACAATCCGTGGCTAAGCGCATATGGTGAACCTTATGATCCCCGGCCCGCAATAGAGGCTTGGCGTACCGGACACGTCGAGGATGCCGTGCAGGAACTATGGGATAAACTCTACCATCAAGGGACGGTAAATTCGGCCTCGTACGCAGCAGTCGGCGAGATTGTCTTGATGATGCAGAAGCAAGCGGAGCCCGATTGGAATGCCTACGCGTTGGTCGCCTCAATTGAGGACGGTCGCTTGGCTAAGGGCAGTACGCCGATCCCTTCCGAACTTGCACAGCAATACGAAAACGCTTGGACCGCTATACTCCCGATAGCATTACGGGACCTTGCAGGAGCACAGGACGACCTTACGGTCAGGGGGGCTCTGGCCGTCGTCTCCTATGCCAAAGGGCAGCATACGCTGGCGGCTATCGCGCTCTGCACAGAGGACGAGCGGGTAGAAATGCTAGGCGGGTAGCGTCCGCTTTGCCTTCCGTTGTCCTGAAAGCCGCCGGACCGTTCACCTGCCAATAGGCGATATTGCCGGATGGCTATCGTGCAGGAGCTGCTTGATTGAACTATCCCGCGCGGCCAGCGCGGCTCCTGCCGCTTGACTTGACGCCGGCCAAGGCATTTGCTGCTCTCTGTGACCAGAGAGGAAAAATGTTAGGACGACTTAGAGTGCTGCCGGGGCTGATGGCGACCCTGGTGCTTGGATCGTGCGGGGGCGGTGGCAGCGGTAGTGCCGGGGCAGTCGCGGTGGGGACCCCACCAAAGCCCATGCCCGCGCCCACGCCATCACCCAGCCCGACGCCGACAGCGACCCCTACACCCGCGGCGACCTACGACCTCGCCTTCGACTTCAGCCGAGACCGCAGTTTTCAGCCGAACGGCGCACAGCTGACCGCCATCGGCACGCAGACAAATGCCGGCAATACATATGCGTCCATCTCTGCGAAGCTGTACGAGCCCAGCGACGTGCCCTTCTTCACTTTCGCCAGCTCGACCAAACAGGCGGGCGTGTCGGTCGGCAATCTCGCCGGGCAGACCTACCCAGGATCGCAGATCACGCTGCAGCAAAGCGACCGCACAACCTATCAATCGCCGACAGGCTTCCTCGCTATCGGCCAGCTCGGGCCGCAGCTGGGCGGCTTGCCCGCTCATCTGCGCTATTCATTCGTGCTCAACCAGTATGAGTCGTCCTTTCGTCCGAGCGGCGGTTTCGACGTGCTGGAGCGCCGGATGGTGGCCGGCGCGTCGACGGCCGCGTCAGACGTGCCGCGATCTGGCACGGCGACGTTCCAAGCCGTCCTGCTGGCCGAAGGGGTGTCTGCCACCGGAGAGGACGGGTATGCCGCGTCGCACGCGACGTTGTCGCTCGACTTTGTGACGCGCACCATCACCGGCACGATCACTGCCACGTCGACGTCGGGTTCCGCATCGAGCATCGTCCTGACTGTGACGGGTCAGCTCAGTGCGACGGGCAACCGGCTGGCCGGTAGCGTCACCACCGCCGATGGAGGGACGGGCACCTTCAACGGCGAGCTGTATGGCCCGCAGGGTGCGGAGATCGGTCTCGCCTTCGCGCTCGCCCGCAACTCGCAGCAAGTGATCGGCACGTTCGGGGGTAGCCTGCGCTGAAGGGCACGGACGAAGACGTTCCGTTCCGCCCGGGCGGGGTCGCTTGCGCGAATGTCAGCTAACCTGCCAATCTCGGCCATTCAGCCACTCCGCCGGCCGGGCGCACATCAGACGTCTGGAATTGGCAGGTTAGCGGACGCCGGTTAAAAGGAGCAGCCCCGCTACCGTCAGCAGCGAACCAAAGCCTACAGTCGTCCACAACCCAGACTTCAACATGAGACCGGCGGGTCTCAACCTCCGCAGAATCATGGTCGAAAGCGCTGCCAAAACGATGCCAGTCACAAGGACTGGAAGAGGTTCGGGGGTGCCCTCTGAGCTTAGAGGAAGTTTCCCCAAGAGGGAGAATATGAGAATCACCGCGAGCGCCATGCCAGCCGAGCGCTTCGAATATCGAGTATATACATAGCTGACGTATTGAGCACCCGTGCCCTCACGGGCGACACGTTCCCGTTCTTGGTCTAGCCACTCGAATCGGTTGGGCTTCATCTGAAGAAGACTGCCACGCGAGTCTAGCGGCGGCTAGTGGGCGCTCACGGCTCGTCCGCCCATGGGAAAACGGCCTCTGCTTGTGAGAACAGACGCAGACGTGTGTTAGAACAGCCCTGACTTACCGGTCGCCAGCTTCTCAATGAGATTGCCGCCGACAACGAACACGGCGATGCCTAGTCCGCACCAAAGCGCAAGCCGCCTTCTGCGTCGATAGGCGAGCCCAGGGGCGAGCGGCACTCCGACGATCACCAGCACGGCAGCCACAAAGTCGAGCATCAAAAGCGGCATCGCCCCCTCCTTGATCGGCGCCAGGCTCAAGAGTATAATCCAGAACATGGAGGAGTGGATCGAGCCACCCGTCCGGGCGGTCCATCGTCAAAGATTTGGCACTCTGAATCTTTTGGATAATACACCAAATGATTCTCGGCGTCGCGGTGCACCGAGCCCATATATCGCCATTGGCCCGCAATCTTGAATTCCTCCTTCAGGATTTCAGCACCGGCCATTAGGGGAGAACCCGACTGATCGAATGTAATAACTAGAGGAGTCTCGCCATAATCAGCCGCAATAATCCGTCGGCTTGGCGAACGGTATAAGCTGACATGCCGGCCGTCTTGGCCAGTATTAAGGTCGGTAGTGAAGCTACCATTCTCATTTCTAGCGATGGTGCGGAATGTGCCACTTGAGCGATGTTGAAAGGTTAGTACCAGACCATCTTGGAATCGGACTGTTTGTTCCATCCACGTCCACTCGCAGGCGGTCGCTAGAAGGCGGATTGAAGCCGAAGCAAGGGCGCGAGTCGCAGTAGCTCGAAACATGCCGTACGCTGGCATTTCTGAGTTACCCTCTCAAGGCGCGGGGATCGGCTTCCTAATCATGAACGATCGTCGGTTTTCGGTTCGCTCTGCGAACGGGTAAGCGTCTAGCTATGGGCGGAAGCGTCCAATCCGGCCAGTACCTAATCAGCGCGTTGCCCCAACTCACGCTAGGTCAGATCTCGCTTGGGAAACGTCTCGTCGGCGAAGGCACCTCCGTTCGCAAGGCGGCCAGGGTGCTCAAAACGCCATTACTTGACGATCTATCGGGCGCTCGATCGACCAGAATAGCTGGCAGACAAACCCCGTCGGTCGGTGGGCCGGGGTCGATCGGCTCGCCATTGCGGGCCGCGCCGTTTTCCTCCAGCTTCTGGCCATGCCGGATCGCCAAATGGTCGCTATCGCAACCGCGCTTTCGATGTTCGGGTCACCTCCTGCCACCCTCCCGGCCGGCGTGACTGAGGCGATGGAGGCGAGGGGCGCTTCTTCGGCGTTGCGGCCGGCCCCCAACCAACTCGCTCCATGGACGACCGCGCTACGCGACCGGCAGCCCGACGACGCATTCGCCTCCGTCTATCGAGTCGGGCCGCATCGCCTGGTGTTCATCGGGGCACAGCACGAAAACCAGAGCAAAAGTCGGACCTTCCGATTGATCGAAGACGCTTATGCCAAGATCAAATTTGACACTGTGATTGCGGAGGGCTTCCCGACCTCTTGGGGCGCAAACTCCGCCCGCATCTTCGCCTACGTGGCCCAGAACGGCTGGCGCGGCGACGGGTTCGTGGAGGGGGGCGAAACCGTGCCTACAGTGCTGGGCGCTCGCCGACAGGGCGCAGTCTTGATTGGCGGCGAGGCCGACGACCCGGACCTCGAACGGCCGATCTACGCTCAGGGCTTCTCCGGCCAGGATTTGCTCGGCTTCTACGTGCTGCGGGCAATCCCCCAGTGGATCGGCGAGCGCAAGATTAGCAATGCCGGTGATCCCCGCCTGGTGTCGTTGGTTCAAGCTTCCCTGGACTACAACCGCGCGATGCTGGGCCTGCCGGCAAGCGTTCTCCCGCGCTTCTCCGATTGGGCGGCCTGGTACCGCGAGAAGAACGGAAAGCCGATCGATACGACCTTTGACACTGAGGAGGTCGGGCCGCTTGCCGACGGGCGACACGGCACCAACAGGATTGCGTCAGCCGTTTCGAGGGCGCGAGACGCTTATCTGCACAATCTGATCATCGCGCACCTCAACAGGGGCGAAAGCGTCCTGGTGGTGTTCGGTGGAAGCCACCTCATGATTCACCGCCCCGCGCTCGACCAAGTCCTCGGGCGGCCCTGCTACGCCGGAACCGATCTGAAGCAGGCTCAGGAAGCATGCCTCTGAAGCGGTGGCGTTATGTTCCAACCAGCACTATTCGTTTCCAAATTTTGAGGTCACCCCAGTAAGCCGTGCGTCTGGACCCTGAATCTTTGGCATTTCAGGTACGTCCGTGACGACCGGCCCGAATGGCCGTAATTGGCAGGATTGCAGGCCGTCCGCTTTGGCCGCAGGATCTCGGAAACCTAAGTGAACTCTACTACCTCGGCTAATTCCTAGGATGAACCATCATGAGTGTAAACTTCTATGTTGCGTTGCCGGCTGCGACTTGGCCGACAGCGGTCGCTATCGAGAAATGCCTAGCCGATAGTTCCTATCCGTTGAGAATCAAGCGTTTTCCTGTATTAAACGGCAACCGCGTCGTGAGAGAGGGTATTCTAACGTCAATCGACGGAGAAGATGCTTATCTTCAAGGCCAGATCGCCATCGCCTCATCCATTGCGGAAGATGTTAACAGCATAAACGGTCGTTTGATTGCCGCTGGGTCTCCAGAAAGGATAAAGTCGACCGATGTTGTCGCTTCGTTCAACGTTGCCTCCCCTGCCGAGATGCGTGCGACGAGTTATGTCGTCTCTGCATTGATTGTCTGCTTTAAAGGGTTCGGCTATGAGCCACAGGGCTATACAAGTGGACGTAACGACTTTGCCCAGTCGCTCTATCAGGTTCCGAAGCTCTGTAGGGTCGTTAAAGCAAGCAGTCTGAACAGACCGCTCACAATTTGCATGCGCGCGATTGGGCGCTAACGGACGTACTCGCCCAGGCCGCGTGCCACGAGTTCCTCGTGGGAGAGGCGAAGGCCGCGCTTCAGCTTCGGCGTGCACAGCCGGCGTCGGTCGACTTGCCCGTGGCCGGGGCGGGGGGTGCGAACACCCCGACGGACCGGGAGCTGCGCGCCGGCTCATTGTTGTTGCGCTTGGGATGATGCGGCGCCGCTGCCTGGATAGCCTGAGCCATGGCGAGGGCGGCACCCAGGTGCTTGTTGTCGACGATGGCGGCCTGGTTCACCTGCCGCATCTTGTCGAACACGCGGTAGGGCAGCACGCGCTCGCCGTGGCGGATCTCGATTCGACCGTCCGGGTACTCGCAGACGTGGACGCGCTTGCGCGCCAGCGAGCGGGTGAGGGGCGTCGGCTCGAGAATGAACATGGCTTCGTTGAAGTGCAGCGCCAGTGACGCGGTCACCGTCCGCTCCTCACGCCACACCATTTCGGCCTCGACGTTCTCGTGCGCGGCCAGCGGGCGGTGGACGTCGCGCGGGTCCGCTGGAGCGCAGGCGAAGCGGGCATTGTGCCTGGCGACATAGGAGGGGAGAAAGGCATTGGCGTCGTCGATGGACGAGATGCCCGCCAGCCGCATCGCCTTGACCAGACGGTCCTGCAACGTGCCGTTTGCGCGCTCGACGCGGCCCTTGGCCTGCGGCGAGTTGGCGCAGATGATCTCGACCCCGAGCTTGTCGAGCGCCCGGCCGAGATGCGTCATGCCGTCGCTGTCGGCGGTCGCATTGTTGTTCCGGAAAACGCTGTGCTTGTCCGAATAGAAGGCCACCGGCTTGCCGTGGCACTCGAGGTAGCTGCGGGTCGCGCGCATGTAGGAGAAAGCGCTCTCGCTCTCCGCCATCTCCAGATGCATCAGCTCGCTGGTGGCATCGTCGATGTAGACCAGCAGCGTGCAGCGCCGGCCGCGGCCCTCGAACCAGTCGTGGTCCGACCCGTCGACCTGCACCAGCTCGCCGCGACACTCGCGCCGATAGCGCGACTGGTGAAGCCGGGCTTTCTTCGCAACCTTGGCCTTCCACACGCCGGCCGCCATGAGCATCTGCCGCAGCGTCTCGCGCGATAGCGTGATGCCATGCTGCTCAGCCAGGTACTCACACGCCAGCGTCGGACCGAAGTCGGCGTAGCGCTCGCGCACGATGCCAACCACCTGGTCGCGGAAAGCGTCGCTGAATCGCCTGTTGCTAGGCCGCCCGCGCTTGCGGGACACGAGACCGGCCGCGCCATCTCGTCGGAGGCGCTTGAGCGGGCGGTACAGCTGGCTGCGCTGCAGCAATCGCGTCGCGGATCGCACGACTGTCGTGCTGAAGCCGGTGTTCGAGCCGGAGCAAGACATCGACAACGACCGGCAGTCGCTCCCTCGCAGCCGGATTTGAAGCAGGCGCCATAAACCCGGTTGCGACGAGCGCAACCGTGTCCGTTTGCTCGATGCATATCCCACGCGTGAGGACCTCGAGGGGCAGTGCGTGGGTGACTACAAGACGGCTGGCGAGATCCGCCAGCCGTTCAAGCTGGTTCGCCGGTGCAATCGGTCGAGGCAATGATAGATTATTGTTTCATTCGATTTGGTTGGATTGCGACATCTTCCACCCAGCGAAAGCTTTAACTCGCCCTCACTCGCGGGCATCTTCAGGGAGCTGAGCACGCCCAACCTGTGCTGTGGTCGCACCGTTGAGAAAGGCGCAGGGGTGGGCGGCCCGGTCGGGCAGGTAACCTCGCTGAGCCGCCACGAGCTCAAGCGTTCGGCGTGATGTTCTGCCAAGCGGCGTTGAAGCCCTGCCACTCGTCGCACCATGCTTGGTGCGCGGTATCGGTAAGATCGGCGTCGACGGCGCCCCAGCCCGACGGGCCATGTCGGCGCGCGAGCAGGCAGATGTGGACGTGCGGCGCGGCGTCGCTGAGCTCATCGCCTGGCGCATGAGCGATAATGACGCTGCTCAGGCGTCTGCGACGCGCGATCTGCATGGCGGTGAACGCGGTTGCGGCGTCGAACAGATCGTGCAGCGGCTGGTCGAAGGCGCAGCGAAGCGTCAGCACGGCTGCGAGCAGCCTCTGGTGCGGACGCACCGCAGCGTCATAGTCGTCGAGCAGGTGCGTGAGGGGCGCATCGGGCGCGCCGGCAGCGAGGATAACGCGGTGGTCGCGCGCCGTTGTTGCGACCCCGCAGGAGGTCGTACGCGCGCTGGCGTCGGGACGCACCGGCGCGAGCTTCGAGCGGATAAGCTGCCCGGCGGCATTCGGCTTGTTCTTGGCGCGCTGGCGCAGCAGTGCGTAGCCCAACGCTTCGCACTCGGCAGCCCGCACGTCGTAGAGCGCGTCCATCACCTCGCTCGGGCTCAGCCACGAGGTGGCGTCGGGCGTCTTGGTCTTCATGTCATCTTCCATCGTCAGGGGCGGGCGCGTGGCTGCTCGCGCGGGCGCTGCTGATTTCACCAACTGGCACAGCCGAACGGCTGCCGCTCTTCCCCTGATCTCCGGCACGGCCGGCGACGCCCGGCCACGGCGATCAGTCGCCGCGCGTCCTGCCGTGCTGCCGTTGCTCGTACAGGCGGCGCAAAGCCTCGGCCTCCTCGTCCACGTCCGTGGAGGAGGGGGCGACGACGGTTGAGCTTGGCGCTGTGTCCTGCTCTTCCTTGCGGCGCCGACGTCTGAGGGCTTCCTGCTGCGCGAACAGCTCAGCGAGCCGGCGCTGCCACTCGCCGGCAAAATCGGCCCGGGTCAGCGCCTCGCGCTGCTCATGCGACAGGCCAGCCAGATTGATCGTGTATGACGCGCCGGTGCGCTCGACCTCGAAGCCGTCTCTCCGC
This sequence comes from Sphingomonas sp. BK580, assembly GCF_014194975.1. Taxonomy (GTDB): domain Bacteria; phylum Pseudomonadota; class Alphaproteobacteria; order Sphingomonadales; family Sphingomonadaceae; genus Sphingomonas. The sequence continues at coordinate 19,352 of NZ_JACIAY010000002.1, forward strand.
AATTGCCTCCAGCCGTCGTCACGAAGCGCCACGATGCGGCGTTGCAGCTCATGTTGGAGCGTCGCCGCCACACTTGCTTTGTCTGGCCGGGCAGGCGGCGGTTCGGTCGCGGGCTGGTGCTGAACGGGGAGTTGCGCGCGCGCAACTCGCTCGGCGGCGAGCGCATCGCGGACGATGTCGGGCACCCGAGCACCACGATCCTGCGGGAGAGACCAGGTCGCTTCGCGACCGCGCAGTGATGCAAGCCGGCGAGCTCGGCCACCTTCCGACCAGCGTTGGACCGTACCGAGCAGGCTCATCACGCGGTCGTTGATCGCGCGCAGTTCGCGCAGCCAGCTGAGCTCCGCCTGCGCCTTCTTGATCCCCTCGACGCGACGCTCGTGATGCTTCTGCCCTGGTGTGGCTTTGGCTTGTCGAGCGGTCACAGGTGCGAGCCCACGAGCGGCGCGACTCTGTGCGGTAAAACGTCGTGCATGGCCGGCCGCTTCCATTGCCGCGTTCATCTCTTTCGCGACATGCGCGCGAAAAGCGCCGATGAAGCTCCCGTCATTCAGATCGGCTGCGGTCGACGCGGCGAGGTCGAAGCTGCCATCACCGCGCGCACGGCAGGGTCGCAGGCTCACCGCGATATGGGCGTGGTGGTTGCGCTGGTCGCCGTCGCGATCCGGGCGATGCAGCACGCCTGCGAAGGCGAGACCGTGCTCGCCGAGAAGCGCGCAGATGCGCTCCAGCAGCGCCACGCGCTCGGTGGCTGTCAACTCGTGAGGCAGGCTGACGACGATGGTGGTGTAGACGTGCGCGTCCGCGATGCCGGCGGTGACCTCGAGTTCCTCCAGCGCGGCAACAGGCCGGCGATGACATCTGGATCGGTCGAGATGTTGGAGACGATGCCGCCGTCGACGAGCTCGCGCGCATCGTCCCGCATGATGTAACGGATCATACGCACCGCCTCGCCCGGCCGGTACACCTGGCCGCGGTCCTTGCGCCGATCGCCGAGCCCGCGGCTGCGGAACTTGAGGTGAAAGGACGAGAAGCCGTCACGCGCCACATAGGAGCGACCCGGGAAGGTGAGGCCGGAAATCGTCTCGATGTAGCGGCTCCGCGTCGTGCCTTTCCGCCGCCCCGAGAGCGGTGTCGGCCGGCAGGTGAGCGAGAAGCTCGAGCGCTCCTGCTCGCGTATGCTGCGCCTGATCGCGGCGCCGGTGGCGCGCTGGTCTGCCTCAGCCTTGCGCCGTTCGTGCTCCAGGCGAGACCGCTTCTTGCGGTCGGCGCGGGCGAGCGCCAGCGCCTCGATCAGGTCACGCGGTGTCGCTTCCTTGCCGCGCACCTGCCACGTGGCTCGCTTCATCGATGCCTCCTCCTCAAGGAAGAGTTATGGGGCTCACACATCCTGACGCGCGCCGCGCAGATCAGGATACGTTATCGCGCGCCCCATAACTTTTCTGGTCTGTGGCTAAAAAGAAGGGCGAGTTGCGCATGCGCAACTCGCCCGGTTGATCAGATCGTGCTCGGTGCTCGCGCCGCGGCGATCCAGCGGTGTATCGCCGCGATAAGCGTGTCGAGGTCGACATCGCCCGCTTTGGTGAGGTCGATCTTGATGCGACCGCTCTTCGCACGCGAGATCGTGCCCACCGCTGCATCCCCTACCATGAGGTCTACGGCCGCTGACTGGCGGCGACCGCCATTCAGCGCCGTGCGCAACTGGCGGAAGAGCGTCGCCGCGGGCACGACCTCGCTGTTGTTGACGAGCCGTGCGAGGCGCCTTGCGGTCGTGGGATCCTCAGTGTCCGAGAAGTCGCTGGAGAAGCCGACGTGCTGGGCAAACCACTCCGCCTGTCGCTGGCTTACCTGATTGTGGATCGTGATCTTGTCGTTGATGCATTCAACCGTTCGGGCGACATCTAAAGCGCGCTTGACGGTGCTCTTGTGCACTTTGCACACGCGAGCGACCTCGGCCTCTGACCCGAGCGCCGCTACCGCACGTTGGTAGAAGAGGCCGCGCTGCAAGCTGCTGACGGCAGGGCCACCTTCCATCTCTGCAGTAGCGAAGCGATATGGGTCTTCCGCGCTCATGACGTGGAGGTCAACGATGACTTCCACAATTGCCTCGGTGTGAAGCTCTTGGTGCACGCGAGCTGCGGCGAGGATGTGCAGGCCGGCGACCGCCTCGAGGACACCATCCGGCAGCTGGCGAGCGATGATGGCGGCGCGCTGACCGCACTCGGCGAAGATTTCGACCTCGCGTGCGAGGTCGACCGGGTCCATGTCCTTCGCAAGGACCGGCGCCTCTGGCCACTCCTGAACCATCGATACTGGGACCTTGGCAAAGCGCTTCGGCTTGGTCGTGATGCTTACGGAGGGGGAGTTGCCGTGAATGCGAAGAGCGGGCAGGCAGCGTAGGTGGCGCTGTCGTCACGCGCGAGGTCGGTGAGTTGGTCGTCAACGTCGGTCATCTACATTCTCCTTTATGGAGCTATCGATGTACCGACATCGGCGCTGGGGTTTGGGGGGGCTAAGTGGCTGCAGGATCGGCGTCGTGATCAAGGCTCGACCGCGAGAAAATGCTGGGAGTGCTGGCGGGCTGCCCGTCCATGTAAGGCATGGCCTGCGAATGACGCGAGATAGCGAGCTTCGCTCGCGACAATCTCTAAGATGTCTGAAGCGGCTGGGATCGGCCGTTTTGCTGTAGCAGCACTCGCGGCCTGCGGAGAAGGTGCCCGCGGCGCACCGGACTTGGTGCAGAGCCAGCGCCGCGAGCGAAGCGTTCGTCGCAGGAGGCAGTTGGGAGATCAAGAGGGCTTGGTCCTGTCTCCGTGAAGAGACCTCAGGGGCAACAACCTCGAGTTGGGAAGCTGGGCCGACTAGGCATGGTCGGACCTGGACGAGCCAACCGGCTGCGCCGGTGGACCTCGCGAAAAGATGCCGATGCAACCTCCTCTATGCCGCAGACATCAACGAGGCTTAACCGAGAGCTCCCGACCGGAGGTGATCCGGATTGTAAGGCTTCGCTCTTCCGGGTTGTCCGGCGTACCGGTAAACAGGAACACGCGGCACCATGCGGAGATGACGAGCGCCGACGCGCCGCAGGTCGCGCTAGGAGCATAGTCGATGAGCACCGCCGCAAAGGCGGTCGGAGCGGGCGGCCAAGCTATACAACAACTAACGGTGACGCTCGCACTTGGGGTGCTTACCGTGCTTGCCACTGCGGTTGGCTGGTTGGTCGTCCACCATCTGACCGTGACGCGTGATCGCGAAGCACGCGTATCGGCGAGTCAGGCCGCCGACCGGGTACGCCGTCTAGAGATCCTGCTGAAGGAGGCCGAGGCCCAGATCTCGCAATTCTACGGTCCGGTCCACGGCCTTATTCACCAGATCTGGGCAACGTGGGACGTAAAGCAGCGCTTCAAGGGTGTTCTGGCCCCCGATGCGTACGCGCAGGTCGAGCAATATTTGGGCGAGCGTTACTTCGGTGCGTACCACGAGCGCATCCGAGCGTTGATGCGCGACAACATGCACCTGATCGAGGGGGCGACGATGCCCGACAGTTTCTACAATTATATCGAACACTCGATGATGGAGCATATCCAAATCGGCTTGTGGACAGAACGGCAGGTCGACACATCCGCAGTAGCGGGTATCCCTTGGGACAACGCATTCGCACAGGATGTGGAGAGGGGGCTGCGCGACGCGATCCGCCGTCACGACGAGATTGTGGAGGAATTGCGGCGCGACCCCGCATCACTCGTGCCACGCTGACCAGTCTTCGAGCGCGACTCGACGACAGATCCCGGCGGAGTCTCCAGCTGCAAGGCAAGGCTGTTGAAGAAAGCCCGCCTTCGCTCGCGCGAGTTCGCGACGGCATATTTGTTCCAGAAGCAGCCTAGCTACGTGGAGCACGCATCCGGCCGCGATGTGGCTGACAGGGTGAACCCGTCGGGACGCTACCGTCAAGTCGCCCAAGTCGCCACACGATCGAATGGGACTCTTCCGCATCACATCTGAGATCGCGTTTGAACAATTGTCCAATGATTTGAGTGCCCTTCTTCGTCCTCTGTGGGGCACCACCTCGGATCGTTCGGCGCCGCCGCCCGACCTGTCAGTCGGCAACCGATCTTCCCGCCACCAGATTCGAGGGCGTTCCAACGCGCCGCTCCCGTCGAACGATCGCGCGCGGACGCGGACCGTCCAGGCAATCCGATGCGGCAGGCGCCTCAGTCCGTGCCCTCGACGTAGCTGCCGCGGTCGCCCTCGATCCGATGCACGACGTTGCGCCCGTGCGACGCCGCTGCCGCTACCTTACGCGCCGAGGTCGAGGCGGTGTGAAGCACGCGGGTGCGGCCGTGCACCAGCAGATTGTAGCTGACGAACCACAGCCCCGCCGAGACCAGCAGCGCGACGCCGAAGACGATGCGCTTGCGGCGCCGCTGCCGCCCGCCGTGGGTCAGCGCGCGCGCCCCGCACCAGGCGCAGCGATGGACGGTGGTGCCGGGGCGCAGCGTCGGTTGGCTCTGCCAGCGGTGCAGGCCGAGGGTACACAGGATACTCATGGGGACGAGACTTATGCCGCACCGGCCCGGCACGGCAACGCCGCGGCGCGCGGCGTCGCCCCATAACGCTACGCCCCGCCGGCGCGCGCCGTGGCGAGATGGTGGAGCACGATCCCCGAGGTGGTGGCGACGTTGAGCGAGTCGAAGCCCTGCGCCATCGCGATCCGCAGCGTGCGCGCCCGCGCCATCAGCGCCGGCGCCAGCCCAGGTCCCTCGGCGCCGAGCAGCACCGCACTGCGCGGCGCGGGTCGCCACGCCGGCAGCGCGGTCGCGCCCGCTGGGCTGAGCGCGACCGCCTCGAGGCCGAACCGCGCCAGCAGCGCGAGCGCGTCCTCGTCGCGCCCGAGCCGCGCGAACGGCACCGTCAACGCGGCGCCGACCGAGACGCGGATGGCCTTGCGATAGAGCGGGTCGCAGCAGTCGGGGTCGAGCAGCACCGCGCCCGTGCCGAAAGCCGCGGCGTTGCGGAAGATCCCGCCCATGTTGTCGTGGTTGGCGATGCCGCTCAGCAGCAGCACGTCGCGTGGCGGCGTCGCGCCGCCCAGCAGCGCGTCGGCGGACAGGTCCGCGGCGCGCTGCCCGATCGCGAGCACGCCGCGGTGGAGCGGGAAGCCGGCGACCGCGTCGAGCACGCGTGGCGCGGCGAGATAGACCGGCGTGTCCTCGGGCAACCGCGCCAGGAGCGGCGCCAGCACCGCGGCGCGCTTGTCGGCGATCAGCAGCGAGGTAGCGCGATGGGTCGCGCTCTCCACCAGCTTCTCGAGCACGACGGTGCCTTCCGCGACGAAGAGGCCGCGTCGCCCGACGAGGTCACGCTCGCGGATGTCGCGATAGGGCTCGACGCGCGGGTCGGCAGGGTCGACGATCGGGATCAACTGGGGCACGGCGGTGCCGTATAGCATCGGACGCGCCGTGCCACCCAGGCCGGCAGCATGGCGGAGCGACGGCGGATGAGTGACGATCACGCGCGCGGGCAGCGCGACGGCCTCCGGCTCGCGCTCGCCCTCCTCGCGGCGGAGGAGGAGAAATGGGCCGCGCTGCTGGGCGAGAGCCGCTCCGGGCGGACCAACCAGGTGCGCGCCGTGCGCCACAAGACGCTCCAGGTGGCGCAGCGCCGCGTCCGGACCGCGCTCAACCGGCTGACCCCGCGGCAGGGCGAGACCATCGACGCGGAGCTCGCCGCCGCGCTCGACACGATCGGCTTGTGAGGAGCGAGGTGCGGCGCAGACGAGGCTTGTGAGGGTCGACGTCCGCGCCGCCGATGCCGGACCGTGCTCCCGCGCAGGCGGGACCCCAGACCGGCGCGCGGTATGGTAGGCGGCCCCGGACACCGGCGTTCGCCGGCGCACGCTGGCGGTTCAGGCGAGGATCGAGCGGACTCCGACCCAGGCGGGCTCTTCGCTGCCACGGCGCGCCTCTTCTGTAGCGCCAGATCGGCTGGCCGGGCGCCCGCGATCTGCCTTCTCTCCTAGCGCAACATGGTGTCCCGCCCGTGACCGCTCAGCGGCGGCGCGTGCCGCGGCCGCGAGTCATCGGATCGGGGCGGGGCGGGGGAGTCCAGCCGGGCGGCGGCGTGACACGCTGCTGGCTCGTGCCCAGCCCCATCGCGCCGGGGCGCTGGCGTTCCAGCCCGCTGAGGTCGGCGGCGGCCGCGTCTTCCGCGCTCGCGCCGCCGCGCAGCAGGGTGATCCGATCGCGCAACCGGCGCGCCTCCTCGAAGTCGAGCGCGGCGGCGGCGGCCTCCATCGCGGCGTGCAGCTCGGCGATCGTCTCGCTCATGTCCGGATCACAGCCCCTTCCGCGTCAGGCGCGCGTCGGCGAGATCGAGCTCGCGGCCGAGCTGCTCCGCCAGCGTCAGCCCGATCTCGCGGCGGCGGCCCAGCTCGAAGAGCGCCTGGCGCTCGGCGCGCACTGCCGCGAGGCGGAGCTCGCGCTCGATCTCCTTGTCCTGCGAGCGCTCGTCGCGCGCGCCGCTGTCCTCGTCGAGGTGGGCGATACGATCGCGATACTGCGCCATCAGCCGGGCGGCGACGTCGGTGTAGCGATCGGCGTCGCCGCGGTCCTGCGCCATGGCGTGCTGGACCCGCTCGATCGCGGCGATCGCCGCCTCGGCGGTGACGACGCGGGCGCGGTCGCGCTCGCCCGCGGCGCCTTCCTCGGGGGGGAAGGTCAGCCCGCGCAGCAGCAGCGGCAGCCCGCCCGCGGCGATCGCGAGCGACGCGAGGATCACGCCCGAGGCGAGCAGGATGACGAGGTCGCGCGCGGGGAAGTCGGCGCCGCTCGGCAGCGCCAGCGGCAGCGTCAGCGCACCCGCCAGCGTGATCGCGCCGCGCGCGCCCGCCACCGACATGGCCGCGATCACGCGCCGCGGCGGACTGCCCTTGGGACCGTCGCCGCGCTGTTTGGCGCGATAGAGCGTCAGTTGCAGCGCGACCCACACCCAGCAGTAGCGCAGCGCGGCGAGCACCGCGACGATCGCGGCGACATAGCCGAGCAGCCACCCGAGGCTGTCGTGCCCCGTGCCCGCCACGGCGGCGCGCGCGCCGGCGAACAGCGCGGGCAACTGCTCGCCGAGCAGCACGAAGATCACGCCGTTGAGCGTGAACTGCAGCATGTCCCATACCGCGCGGCGGCGGATCCGCGTCGCCGCGCTCACCGCGACGCCGCTGCCGACGAAGGTCATCGCGATGCCCGCGGCGGCGGCGGCGAGCACGCCCGAGGCGTGGACATGCTCGGCGGCGAGATAGGCGCCGAACGGGATCAGCAGGCTGACGAGGATGTTCGAGCCCGCGTCGTCGCCGCCGGTGCGGCGCGCTACCAGCGACTTGCCGCCGATCGCCAGCCAGGTCACGCCGGCGCCGATCGCGACCCCGGCGAGCGCCATCCAGGCGAAGGTGCCGAGCGCCTCGCCGAGCGAGAAGGTGCCGCTGAGCGCGGCGGCGATGGCGAAGCGCAGGCAGACCAGCCCCGAGGCGTCGTTGAGCAGCGACTCGCCCTCGAGGATGTGCATCATGCGCTTGGGGATCGGCACCTTCTGCGCGATCGCGCCGACCGCGATCGGGTCGGTCGGCGACACCACCGCGGCGAGCGCGAAGGCGACCGCCAGCGGCATCGCCGGGATCAGCCAGTGGACGAAGAAGCCGAGCCCCAGCACGGTGAGGAACACCAGACCGAGCGCGAGCCCGAGCACCGCGCCGCGGTCGCGGAGCAGCTCGTCCTTGGGGATGCGCCAGCCGTCGAGGAACAGCAGCGGCGGGACCAGCAGCAGGAAGAACAGCTCGGGATCGAGCTCCACGCGGATGCCGGCGAAGGCACCGATCAGCGCGCCGAGCGCGATCTGGACCAGCGGGCGGGGGAGAGCGGAGGGCAGAAGTCGCGAGACGGTGCCGCTGACGACCACCGCCAGCAACAGGAACAGGCACAGGGTGACGACTTCCAAGATCCGGTTCTCCCGCTGATAGGCTCTTTCTAAGACGTGCGCGCCGGTGGGGGTTCCCTCCACGGTACGGAAGGTGGGGGCAGCAGCGACTCAACCGAACTGCTCGGCGGCAGGATCACGGCGCTGACGCTCCACACACGCAACCTGTTCCCCGGCGAAAGCCGAGGCCCAGGCGGGAGACGCGGGTGAGTCTCACGACAGCTTTCCCACCTGGGCCCCGGCTTCCGCGGGGGAACAGGAGAGGCAAAGGGTGACTCGCCAACCCTCACAATCGCGGCAGAGTCACCCCGCGCTGCCCCATATATTTGCCCGCCCGGTCGGCGTAGCTGATCTCGCAGGGCTCGTTGCCCTGGAGGAACAGGAACTGGCACGCGCCCTCGTTGGCGTATATCTTGGCGGGCAGCGGCGTGGTGTTCGAGAACTCCAGCGTGACGTGCCCCTCCCAGCCCGGCTCGAGCGGGGTGACGTTCACGATGATGCCGCAGCGCGCGTAGGTCGACTTGCCGAGGCAGATCACCAGCACGTCGCGCGGCACGCGGAAATATTCCACCGTCCGCGCCAGCGCGAAGCTGTTCGGCGGGATGATGCACACGTCGGTCTTGCGGTCGACGAAGCTGTTCGAGGCGAAGTCCTTCGGGTCGACGATCGCGTTGTCGACGTTGGTGAAGATCTTGAACTCGTCGGCCACGCGTGCGTCATAGCCGTAGCTCGACAGGCCGTAGCTGATGCAGCCGTCGCGGCGCTGCGCCTCGACGAAGGGCTCGATCATGCCCTCGCCCTGCGCGCGCTCGCGGATCCAGCGGTCCGACAGGATCGACATACAGGCTCTCCCAGGTGAGCGGACGCTTTCGGCGCTGCGCCGGACGAGCGCAAGGGGGGTGTCTGTCGTCGGGTCGCCCCACTAACCCGTTCGCTTCGAGTAGCCGTCGAGCTTGCCGAGACGGCGTATCGAGAAGGTGCCGCAGGTGGCGCGCTCTCGATACGCGCTCTCGACAAGCTCGATCGCTACTCGAGCCGAACGGTTGGAGGAACGAACGGAGGAGGAGGGCCGAACGGTAGCGGAGGGCCAAACGGCAGAGGCCCAGCCTCCCGCTCACCCCCGCGGCAGCGTGATGGTCGCGACCAGCCCGCCGCCGTCGCGCGCGGCGAGCACGATCGCGCCGCCGGCCTCCTCGACGATCGCGCGCGCCAGCGCGAGCCCCAGGCCGATCCCGCCGGTCTCGCGGTTGCGCGACGTCTCCAGCCGGATGAAGGCGCCGAACACGTCGTCCAGTCGGTCCGCCGGGATGCCGGGCCCGCGGTCGGCGACGACGATCGCCGCGCTCGCCGCCTCGGCGCGCAGCGACACTTCCGCGGCGCCGGCATATTTCACCGCATTCTCGATCAGGTTGCGCACCGCGCGGCGGATCAGCGACGGGCGCAGCCGCATCCGCAGCCGCGCGGCCTCCTCGAACGCGACATCGTCGCCCAGGTCGCGGAAGTCCTCCACCACCGCGTCGACCAGCGCGGCGAGATCGACCTCGGTCTCGGGCTCGCTCGGGCGGCCGAGCCGCGCCAGCGACAGGATGTCCTCCAGCGTGCGGTTCATCTCGGCGATCGTGTCGGCCATGCGCGCGCGGTCCTGCTCGTCCTCGACCGACTCGATCCGCACGCGCAGCGCGGCCAGCGGGGTGCGCAGGTCGTGGCCGATCGCGCCGAGCATGCGGTCCTTCTCGTCGAGCATCGCGGTGACGCGCAGGCTCAGCGCGTTGAAGGCGGCGATCACCGCGGCGACGTCGGGTGGCCCCTCCTCCTCGAGCGCGCGCGGCGGGGTGCGCGGCGAGTAGGCGCGCGCCGCGGCGGCGAGCTCGCGCAGCGGGCGCGAGATCCGACGCGCCACCCACAGCACCGGCAGCAGCACCATGCCGTACAGGATCAGCGTCTGCGCCAGCAGCCGCCAGAACAGCCGCGTGTCGCCGCGCGGCAGTCCGCCCGCCAGCACCAGCCAGCGCCCGCCGGGCTGCTGCGCGGCGACCACGATCGTCTCCGGGGGCGGCTCGGGGCCGTGGCGCGCGGCCATGCGGCGCTCGAACCGGCTGAGCGGCACCTGATAGGTGCCCGGCGGCGCGATCGCCACCTCCACCCGGCGCATCCGCACGCCGAACTCGTCGAGCTGCGCGCGCACTTCGCGCGCCATCTCGGGCTGCGCTGCCATCTCGGCGGTGATCGGGCTGCGCGCGGCGACTCGGACGCGGCCGCGATCGGGCGCGATGCGGCGCCCGCTCGCTTCCTGGTCGAGCGCGTCGGCGAGGCGGAAGGCGGCGGGGCGTGACGCCTGCGCGACGCGGAAGCTGCTCCGCTCGCGCAGCAGCAGCGCGAGGTTGATCGCCTGCGCCACGAACAGGGCGAGCGCGACCAGCAGCGCCATCTGCCCGGCGAGGCTGCGCGGCCAGGGCAGGCGGCGCCAGGTCACGCGGCGCTCATCGCCGCGCTCACAGCCGCGTCACGTCGGTGGAGAGCGCGTAGCCGCCGCCCCACACCGTCTTGATGATCTCGGGCGCCTTGGGATCGGCCTCGATCTTGCGGCGCAGCCGGCTCACCTGATTGTCGATCGCGCGGTCGAACGCCGCCGCCTCGCGCCCCTGCGTCAGGTCGAGCAGCTGGTCGCGCGTCAGCACCTGGCGCGGGCGCTGCACCAGCGCGAGCAGCAGGTTGTACTCGCCGGTCGACAGCGGCACCGACACGCCCTCGCGGTCGACCAGCGCGCGCTCGCCGGTCTTGAGCAGCCAGCCGGCGAAGGCATAGGCGCCGCTCTCGGGGGCGTGCTGCCGCACCGCGCCGCCCGCGGTGCGGCGCAGGACGACCTTGATCCTTGCCGCCAGCTCGCGCGGCGAGAAGGGCTTCACGACATAATCGTCCGCGCCCATCTCGAGCCCGACGATGCGGTCGGTCTCCTCGCTCTTGGCCGTGAGCAGGATCACCGGCGTCTCGCCGGTGGCGCGGATGTGGCGGCACAGCGACAGCCCGTCCTCGCCCGGCATCATGATGTCGAGCACGACGAGGTCGATCGCATAGGCGGCCATGCGCGTCCGCGCGCTCTCCGCGTCGCCCGCCTGGGTGACGCGAAAGCCCTGCTTGGTGAGGTAGACGGCGAGCGGCTCGCGGATCGAGCGCTCGTCGTCGACCAGCAGCAGATGCGGGGTGTCGGCCATGTCGTCGGGGCCTGCCATAGCTGATGCCTTGATGGGAAGGGCCGCAGTGTCAGTCGCGCTCGGGCGCGGCGCCGTCGTGCGGGTCGCCTCCCTCACCCTCGCGTCCGCCGCCGCGTGGGCCGGGGCCGCGCAGGTCGCCGTCGGGGCCGACGCGGCGCGCGCGCATCATCAGCCGCATCGCCTCGCGCTCCTGCTGGTCGACGCGGCCGTCATGGTTGGTGTCGGCGCGGTCGAACATGCGCAGCGCACGCTCGCGGAACTGCTCGCGCGTCATCTCGCGCGGGGCGCGGCGGTGAGGGCGGTCACCGCGCTCGTGCCGGTCGCCGTCGCGCTCCGCGCCGGGCGGCGGGGGCGGCGGCGGCGCGTCCGCACCCGGCGGGGGCGGCGGCGGCGGAGGGCCGTTCTCGCCGGGCGGCGGCGCCATGTCGCCGCGCGGGCGGTGCGGCGGTCGGAACGCGCGGCGCTCGTCGCGATCGATCTTGCCGTCGCCGTTGGTGTCCATCGCGGCGAAGCGGCGGTCGGCCTCGGCCGCGGCCTCCTCGCGCGTCACCACGCCGTCGCGGTCGGCGTCGGCGGCGGCGAGCGGGTCGTGCGGCCCCATCGGGCGTGGCGGCGGCGCGTCCGCCCGCGCCGCGGGCAGGTCCTGCGCGAGCAGCGGCGCGGCACTGGTAAGCGCGGCGGCGCCGAGCACCGCGGCGGAGAGCAAGGTCTTCATCGGATACACCCCTCGACACGTTCGACGGGGCTCGGGCCCCATCAGTGTCGCGGCACTAGGCCGCGTGTGTCGCGCCGGGATGTCGGAGCGCCGGAATATTGTCGCGATTTGTATCAGCCGAAGATCGCGACCGACTGGGTCTGCTCGGCGACCGCGCGGCCGTCCGCGTCCCAGATCGCCATCTGCTGCGACGAGGCGCCGTCGCGCGCGTGGTCGGTGGCGGAGCGCAGCAGCCACCAGCCGTCGCGCGTCGCCGGCGCGGGGGCGAGCAGGTTGAGCTGCCAGGTCATCGAGCTCACCGGCGCGCCGACGCCGAGCAGCCGCAGCGCCGCGGGCGGCAGGCAGTCGCCGATCGCCAGCAGCTCGACCTCGGGATGGAGCCCGTCGCGCTCGGCAAGCCGCGCCCAGCGTAGCCACGCCGCCGGATCGTCCTGGCCGGGCGGGTCGACGAACTCGAAGTGGCGCGTGAACGCCACCTGCGGGTGGCCGCCGCGCAGCACGCGGTCGTCGGGTCCGGGCGGAGCGGCCGCGGGCGCGGCGCCGCGCGTGTGCGCCAGCGCCTCGGGCAGCGCGCGCATGAAGACGAAGGTGCAGCGCACGCCGAGCCCGGCCTCGCCGCTCACCTCGGCGGCGACGAAGGCGGCGTTGCGCCCGCGCCGCAGCAGCGCGGCGGAGACCGTCACCGCCCCGGCGAGCGGCCCGACGAACGCCACCTGCGCCGAGCGTAGCGGCGGCAGCTCGCGCTCGAGCTGGTGCGCCGCGTGCAGCGCCAACGCCGTCGAGAGGCCGCCGAATGCGGTGCGGCCCTGCTGCCAATCGGGCGGGATCGCGCCGTGCCAGCGCGCCGCGCCGCCGTCGCGGACGAACGCGGCGAGCAGCTGGCCGAGCGGGGTGGGCGACGCTGGGTTGGTCATCGCCTCACGCTAACGGCGGATCGCGACGGATCAATGCCGCGCGCCACGGCGGGGCGAGAAGAGTCGGCCGCGCGGCACGTCGGCCCCGTGGAGCCCGCTATGAAGGAGGCTGCGACGACGAGGAGATGACATGAGGCGCACGCTGCTGGTGATCGACGTCCAGAATGCCTATTTCGCGCGCGGCGCGCTGCCGCTGTGGCGCGCCGAGGCGGTGGAGGAGCGGATCGTCGCCGCGGTCGCCGCGGCGCGAGCGGCGGGCGATCAGATCGTGCTGGTCCGTCACGTCGCCGCCGGCGGTCCCTTCGCCGAGGACGAGCCCGGCAGCGTCATCCGCCCCGCCATCATGGAGGTAGCGGAGGGCGCCGCGGTGATCACCAAGAGCTTCCCCGACGCGTTCCAGGAGACCGATCTCGGCGCGCATCTGCTCGACACCGGCGAGCTCTTCATCTGCGGCATGATGACGCAGAATTGCGTCACCTACACCGCGCTCGCGCCCGAGGCGACGGTGCTCGACCGCGGCGTGATCGGCGACCTGTGCACCGCGCCGACCGACTTCGTCCACCAGGTCGCGCTCGCCGCGCTCGGCTCGAAGATCCCGGTGGTCACCGCGGCGGAGGTGTGGCCGACGCGGGAGGGGGGATGAGGATCGCGACAACGTGACACCTCCCTCATGCCGGACTTCGGTCCGGGATCCACTCCTCCGCGAGAACGACGTTCTCGGATGGTGCGGCCCGGTGGATCCCGGACCGACTCCGCGGTGACGACAGGAGGTGAGGGGAAGAGACGAGGGGGGCGGGCGGCGACGGCGGCATGCGCCCAGACCAAGCCTTCCCCGTCCTGATCGACTCGACCTATCGCGCGGTCTGCCCGAACAGCACGCGCCGCTGCTCCTCGCTCATCTCCGCCGGCTGGGCCTGCACTCGCGCGCCCTGCTCATAGGCGCGCACCACCGCGGGACGCGCCTTGATCCGCGCGTGCCACGCCGCGATGTTGGGGAAGTCGTTGATGTCCTGGCCCTGCGGCTCGGGCAGGATCCAGGGGAAGCAGGCCATGTCGGCGATGCTGTACGCGCCGCCCGCGACATAGTCGCGCTCCTCCAGCCGCCGCTCGAGCACGCCGTACAGCCGGTTGGTCTCCTTCAGATAGCGATCGATCGCATAGGGCACCCGTTCGGGCGCGTAGCGGGTGAAGTGATGGTTCTGCCCCAGCATGGGGCCGAGCCCGCCGACCTGCCACATCAGCCACTCGAGCACCTCCACATGGGCGCGCGGCGTCGCCCCGCCGAACTGCCCGGTCTTGTGCGCGAGATAGAGCAGGATCGCGCCGCTCTCGAACACGCTGACCGGCGCGCCGCCGTCGGTCGGCGCATGGTCGACGATCGCGGGCATGCGGTTGTTGGGCGAGATCGCCAGGAACTCGGGGCGGAACTGCTCGCCCTCGCCGATATTGACGGGGTGGACGGTGTAGTCGACCCCGGCCTCCTCCAGGAAGATCGTGATCTTGTGGCCGTTCGGCGTGGGCCAGTAATGCAGGTCGATCATCGCGCGTCTCCGTCGTGTGCGCGAAGGGTGGGGACGCCGACCGCCACGATCAATGCCGCCGCGCCGATCAGCGTGCCCGCCACGACGAAGGCGAGCCCGTCGAAGCCGTGCCGCGCGCCCCAGGCGAGGCTCTGCGTGGCGATCAGCGGCCCGATCACTGCCGCCACCGAGTTCATGCTGCCGAGCCCACCCTGCAGTGCGCCCTGGCGAGTCGCGTCGACCAGGCGGCTGAGCAGCCCGTTCATCGCCGGCCACGCCAGCGCGCCGAGCGCGCCGACGAGGAAGAAGGCATAGACCTGCCAGCCGCGAGTGACGAAGGCATAGGCCAGCAGCGTCGCCGCGCCGGCCGCCAGCCCGATCAGCGCGGCGCGGCGCTCGCCCAGCCGCGCCACCGCACGCCGGGTGAGGAGTAGCTGCACCAGCAGCTGCAGGAAGCCGACCCAGGCGAGGCTCCAGCCGATCGCCGCGGGGCTCCAGCCGAAGCGCAGCGTTGCCCAGAAGCTCCATACCGCCGGGTAGACGATGCCGCCGAGCTGCCACAGGAACCAGGCGACCAGCAGCGGCGCGGCGTTGCCCGCGGCGAACAGCGGACGGAAGGCGCCGATGACGTGCGCGTCGCGCCAACGGAACGGGCGGCGATGCTCGCGCCCCAGCGTCTCGGGCAGGAAGAGCAGCATCGCCACCGCGTTGAGGGCGGCCAGCGCGGCGGCGAGCGCGAACGGCGCGCGCGGCCCCCAATGCGCCACCAGCCCGCCGAGCGCGGGTCCGACGATGAAGCCGAGGCCGAACGCCGCGCCGAGCAGGCCGTAGCCCGCGGCGCGCTGCTCGGGCGGGGTGACGTCGGCGATCACCGCGCCGGCGGGCCCGTAGCTCGCCCCCGCCGCGCCGGCGATGGCGCGGCCGAGGAACAGCCAGGCGAGCGTCGGCGCGCCCGCCATCAGCGCATAGTCGAGCGCGAAGGCGACCATCGCCGCGACGAGCACCGGGCGCCGGCCGAAGCGGTCGCCGAGATTGCCGAGGATCGGCCCGGCGACGAACTGCGCCAACGCGAAGGCGGCGAGCATCCACCCGCCGATCAGCGTGGCATGCGCCAGGTCGGTGCGGCCGAGCGCGACGATCAGCCCCGGCAGCACCGGCATGACGATGCCGAAGCCGATCACGTCGACCGTGACGGCGGCGAGGACGATCGGCACGGCGCGATGCGCGAAGCGAGGCATGGTTCGTCCATAGCGCCGCCCGGCAGCGCTGTCCTCGCCTCCCGAACAAGCTGATCTATGTGAAAAGAATATGGATCGAACCGGGACCAAGGCTTGTCCCGCGCGATCCGCGCGGTAATGAGATGTAAATAAGGGTTGCTGGGGGGCGCCGGTGGGGGATCAGGAGAGCGTCGGGGTCGCGTACCGCCGCCCGAGCGACGCGTTGACGCGCTACGTTACCGGCTATCATCGCTTCGCCGCGCCAGTGGTGCCGGGGCATGTCTTCCACGACGCCTTCTTCCCGAGCGTCGCGACGATCCGGGTCACGCTGGCGGGCAGCCCCTCCTGGGGGCTGCGGATCGGGAGCCGCAGCTATGACCCGATGCCGACCTGCGCGCTGACGGGACCCACCAGCTACGCTGGCTATGTCACCAGCTCGGGCGGCATCCTGGTCGGTGCCGGGCTGCTGCCGTACGGCTGGGCGCAGCTGTTCGGCGGCGACGTGTCGCGGCTGTCGAACCGGGTCGTGTCGCTCGATGAGCTCGACCCCGGCGCCGAGATGCTGCGCGCCGCGCTCGAGTCGGGCGAGCCGTTCGAGCAGGTGTTCGATGCCTGGCTCGAGGCGCGGCTGCAGCGCCGCCCGGTCGCCGACCCGCGCATCGACCGGCTGTGCACCATGCTGCGCGACCCCGCCACGACGCGGATCGAGGCGGTGGCCGAGTCGCTCGACATGACACCGCGCGCGCTCGCCGCGCTGACCCGCTTCAATTTCGGCTTCACTCCCAAGCTGCTGCTGCGCCGCACCCGCTTCCTGCGTGCGCTCAGCGCGGTGCTGACCCAGCCCGAGGCGGCGCCGATGACGCTGGAGGAAGCGGGCTATTGGGACCGCTCGCACTTCCTGCGCGACAGCCACCTGTTCCTGGGCTGCTCCGTGCGCGAGTTCTCGCGCCGGCGCGGGCCGCACAACCAGCTCGCCATCCGCGCGCGCACCGAGGCGCTCGGCGCGCCGGTCTAGCGGCGGCGGCCGGATCGGCGACGCTCGGCCTTGCCTGGGGTGAGCGACCGGGAGCGGCAGCGGACCCGGCGCACGGCGGCCCCATTCGTCGGCTCACTCCCCGAGCAGACGGTCGTCGAACATCCCGAACAGCAGCGTCGAGGCATAGAGCCCCACGGCGCGGTCGCGCGGCATCGTCGAGGCCCATTTGCGCATGTCGAAGGCGGCGTTGAGCAGCGCCATCAGCGCCTGGCTCGCGATCAGGCTGTCGACCGCGCGGATCGTTCCCTCCGCGGCGCCGTCCATCAGCGTCCCGGCGAAGCGGCGCGCGATGCGGGTGGAGCGGTCGACCATCTGCTGGCGCTCGCCCGGCGGCAGGCCGCTCAGCGCGGTCGTACGCAGCAGCGAGCCGCTGTCGGAGAATTGCACCGCCACCAGCGTCGCCACCGCGTCGCACAGCCGCTGCCAGTGCGTCCCGCCGCGCGCGTCGGCGCTGCGCTGCGCCGCCGCGATCGTGTCGAAGCTGCGGCGGTAGCAGGCCGCGACCAGATCGTCCTTGGCGTCGAGATGGTGGTAGAAGCTGCCCTTGGTGACGTTCAGCTCGGAGGCGATCCGCTGCACCGAGGCACCGCGATAGCCCAGCTCGTTGATCAGCCGCGTCGCCGCCAGCAGGAAGGCGTCGCGCCCCGGCATGCCATCGTCCTGCGCGAGCGTCAGCGGGCGCGGCGCCCAGCGCGCGTCCGCGCCGGCCAGGCCGTGGCGGAACAGGTCCATCAGTCGCTCGGCGGCGCGCGGATATTGGTCGGCGTCGTAGCGCGGCAGCCAGGCGGGCAGCCAGAACATGTTCTCCAGCAGCACGTGCGCGCGCGCGCCGGCGAGGTCGACCGCGCCGCGCGCGCGCTGCTCGCCCCACAGCGCGCGGGTGCGGCGGAACACCTCGCGCCAGCGCGCCATCAGCCGGGCGCGCACCGGCTCGTCCATCGCGCGCAGGTCGGAGAGCACCGCGAAGGCGCGTTCCTCGCCGCGCTCGATCCGGGCGAGCCGCGCGAGGTTGAGCGTGACCAGCCGCTCGACCCGCTCGGGCGGGGTCGGCTCGGCCGCGGCCGCGTCGAGCATCGCCAGCAGATAGTCGAGCGTGTGCTCGAACGCGGCGGCGGCGAGATCCTCCTTGCGCTTGAAGTAATAAGTGACGCTGGTGGTGTTGAGCCCGACGCGACGCGCCACGTCGGCGAAGGTCATGCCCTTGGCGCTCTGCTCGTTGATCGCGTCCGCCGCGGCGGCCAGGATCGCCTCGCGCTTCTCGCGGAAGCGCCGCGTGGCGGTGGCGTCGTCGGTCCTCAGATCCCCCATGGCGCGATGGGTAGCACGTCGCTTTCGAAGATACAGTCCCTTTTCCATCGACATGGATCGTAGCTGCGGCGGCGCGACGAAGCGCGCTTTACCGAATACACGGTATGGCCTAAGCCCAGCCTCGACGAACGAGGAGAGGGTGGCGATGGACTTCACGCTGAGCGAGCGCGAGACCTATTTCCGCGATCGCGTCCGCGCCTTCATCGCGCGCCATATCGCACCGCGCGACCATGAGTATGAGCAGCAGTTGGCGAGCGGCGAGCGCTGGAAGGTCATCCCCGTGATCGAGGAGGTCAAGCGCGCCGCCCGGGCCGAGGGGCTGTGGAATTTCTTCATGCCGCCGCACTCGGGCCAGCAGCACGTCGACGACAGCTTCGAGTTCCAGGGCACGCAGCTGACCAACCTCGAATATGCGCTCTGCGCCGAGGAGATGGGGCGGATCGGCTGGGCGAGCGAGTGCTTCAACTGCTCCGCCCCCGACACCGGCAACATGGAGGTGCTTCACCGTTACGGCACGCGCGCGCAGAAGGAGGCGTGGCTGCGCCCGCTGATGGAGGGCGAGATCCGCTCGGTCTTCCTGATGACCGAGCCCGCGGTCGCCTCATCCGACGCGACCAACATCGAGACCCGGATCGAGCGCGACGGCGACCATTACGTCATCAACGGTCGCAAATGGTGGTCCTCGGGCGTGGGCGATCCGCGCTGCAGGATCGGCATCCTGATGGGCAAGACCAGCCTCGAGGGCTCGCGCCACCGCCAGCAGAGCCAGGTGCTGGTGCCGCTCGACACGCCCGGCGTGACGGTCGAGCGGCTGCTCTCGGTCTACGGCTACGACCATGCGCCGCACGGCCACGGCGAGGTGAGTTTCACCGACGTGCGCGTGCCGGTGGAGAACGTGCTGCTGGGCGAGGGGCGCGGCTTCGAGATCGCGCAGGGGCGGCTCGGGCCGGGGCGGATCCACCATTGCATGCGCACGATCGGGGTCGCCGAGGTGGCGATCGAGAAGATGGCGCGACGGCTGCTCGCCCGCGTCGCCTTCGGCAAGCGCATCGCCGATCACAGCGTGTGGGAGCAACGGATCGCGCGCGCGCGGATCGACATCGAGATGACCCGGCTGCTCTGCCTCAAGGCCGCGGACATGATGGACAAGGCGGGCAACAAGGCGGCGCAGCAGGAGATCGCGATGATCAAGGTGCAGGCGCCGACGATGGCGCTGCAGATTCTCGACGACGCGATCCAGGCGTTCGGCGGCGCCGGCGTGGCGGAGGACGCGGGGCTGGCGCATGCCTGGGCCTCGGTGCGGACGCTGCGCTTCGCCGACGGGCCGGACGAGGTGCACTGCCGAGCCATCGCGCGGCACGAGTTCGGAAAATACGGTGACGCCGGCGGGCGCGCCGCGGCATCGAGTGGCGACGTCGGGGTGAGCCGGTGAGGGGGGTGGAAGCTTTCTCTTCCCGCCTGTCGCGGCGTCGACCTGGACCCGTTCGCGGATCCACGGTCCCGCGTTCATCCGGGCTGGGAAGGTGCGTCACTCTTCCTCCCTGGCGTCATCCTGAACTTGCTCCGGGATCCACCCTGCCGCGAGCGCCATGTCGTCTGAGAGCGCGGGACGAATTTGGGATGACGCCGGGCAAGGCGGCTGGCGTGCCGCAGGCCTTCGCAGTGGCTCGCCGATGAGAGCCGCCGTCCTCACCGCCGCGCGCGAGCCGCTCACGATCGCCGACGTCACCGTCAGCACGCCGCTTGCGCACGAGGTGCTGATCCGCACCGCGGCCGTGGGCGTGTGCCGCTCCGACCTGCATTTCGTCGACGGCCTCTACCCGCACCCGCTCCCCGCCATCCCCGGCCACGAGGCGGCGGGCGTGGTCGAGGCGGTCGGCAATGAGGTGCGTACCGTGAGGCCCGGCGATCATGTCGTCACCTGTCTCTCCGCCTTCTGCGGGCACTGCGAGTTCTGCCTCAGCGGGCGGATGTCGCTGTGCGTCAGCGGCGAGACGCGGCGGCCGCGCGGCGCCGAGCCGCGGCTGCGCCTCGCCGACGGCGGCGCGGTGGCGCAGATGCTCAATCTCTCCGCCTATGCCGAGCAGATGCTGGTGCACGAGCACGCCTGCGTCGCGATCGACCGCGACATGCCGCTCGACCGCGCCGCGCTGATCGGCTGCGCGGTGACGACCGGCGCGGGCGCGGTGTTCAATACCGCCGACGTGTCGCCCGGCGAGACGGTGTGCGTGGTCGGCTGCGGCGGGATCGGGCTGGCGGCGATCAACGCCGCGCGGATCGCGGGGGCGGGGCGGATCGTCGCGCTCGACCCGGTGCCCGAGAAGCGCGCCATCGCCGAGCGGCTCGGCGCGACCGACACGTTCGACAGCGCCGTCGAGGGCGTCGCCGCGGCGGTGGTCGAGGCGACGCGCGGCGGCGTCCACCACGCGATCGAGGCGGTCGGCCGGCCGCAGTCGGCCGCGACCGCGGTGGCGGTGCTGCGCCGCGGCGGTACCGCGACGATCCTCGGCATGCTCCCGCCGATGGAATCGGTCGGCCTCTCGGCCCTCGACCTGCTGTCGGGCAAGAGGCTGCAGGGCGGGCTGATGGGCTCCAACCGCTTCCCGATCGACGTGCCGCGCCTGGTCGACTTCTACCGGCGCGGGCTGCTCGACCTCGACACGCTGATCGCCGAGCGCCTCCCGCTCGAACGCATCAACCACGCCTTCGACGAGCTGCGCCGCGGCGACTCGACGCGCAGCGTGATCGTCTTCGCATGAGCGACGAACCCTCGCTCCAGCGCGATCTCGCCGAGCGCGACCGGCTCGACACCGCGCGGCTGGGCGCGTGGCTGGCCGAGCACGTGCCCGGCTTCGCCGGCCCGCTCGACTATGCCAAGTTCGCGGGCGGCCAGTCGAACCCGACCTACCTGCTCGACACGCCCGAGCGGCGCTACGTGCTGCGGCGCAAGCCGATGGGGGAGCTGCTCCCCTCGGCGCACCAGGTCGAGCGCGAGTATCGCGTCATCGCCGCGCTCCACCCCACCGGCTTCCCGGTGCCGCGGCCCTTTGCCTTGTGCGAGGACGCGTCGGTGATCGGCTCGGCCTTCTACGTCATGGAGATGGTCGAGGGGCGGACGATCTGGGACGGTGCCATGCCCGTGCTCGCGCCCGCGGCGCGGCGGGCGCATTATCACGCGATGATCGACACGCTCGCCGATCTCCACAACGTCGATCCGGGCGCGATCGGGCTCGGCGACTATGGTCGGCCGGGCAATTACTTCGAGCGTCAGGTCGCGCGCTGGACCAAGCAGTATCGCGGCGCCGAGACCGAGACTTTGCCCCAGATGGAGCGGCTGATCGAGTGGCTGCCGCGCACCGTGCCGCCGCAGACCCGCACCGCGATCGTCCACGGCGACTACCGCGTCGACAACATGCGCTTCGCGCCGGGCGAGGAGCCGCGCGTCGCCGCGGTGCTCGACTGGGAACTGTCGACCCTGGGCGATCCGGTCGCCGACCTGACCTATTATCTGATGAGCTGGGTCACCGAGCCAGAGGGGCGCTCCGGCGTCATGGGGCTGACCGGCGACGCGTCGGGCATCCCGACGCTCGAGGAGATGCTGGCGCGCTACGCGGCGCGCACCGGTCGCGACGAGCCGGTCGCGATCGACTGGTACTTCGCCTTCAACCTCTTCCGCCTCGCCAGCATCGTGCAGGGCATTCGCAAGCGCGTGCTGGTCGGCACCGCCGCCAACGCGCGCGCGCAGGAGACCGCGGCGCGGCTGCCGCTGCTGGTGAGCGCGGCGTGGCACTTCGCCGGGCGCGCGGGGGCATGAGCGCGGAGGGGGAGCGGATGCGGTTCGCGGGCAAGTCGATCGTCGTCACCGGCGCGGGCTCGGGCATCGGCCGCGCCGCCGCGCTGCTGTTCGCGCGCGAGGGCGGCCGCGTCGTCGCCGCCGACGTCAGCGAGGGCGCGGACGCCACCGCCGCCGCGATCGCCGACGCGGGCGGCATCGCGCTGGCCTTTCGCGGCGACGCGGCGGACGAGGGCGACGTCGCGCGGCTGGTCGCGCTGGCGGCGGAGCGGCACGACGGGCTCGACGTGATGTTCGCCAACGCGGGCATCTCGGGCGGGCTCGCCAACCTGTTCGACACCGACGTCGCGCTGATCACCGAGGTGCTCCGCGTCAACCTGATCGGCCCGTTCCTCGCGCTCCGGCACGCCGCGCCGCTGATCGCGGCGCGCGGGGGCGGCGCGGTCGTGCTCACCGCCAGCGTCGCCGGGCTGCGCTCGGGGGCGGGGTCGCCGGCCTATTCGGCGAGCAAGGCGGGGGTGATCAACCTCGCGCAGGTGGCGGCGCAGCAGCTGAGCGGCAGCAACGTGCGGGTCAACGCGATCTGCCCCGGGCTGACCGAGACGGGGATGACGCGGCCGACCTTCGACTACGCGCGCGAGGCGGGTAAGCTCGACCGGCTCGGCCGGCTCAACCCGCTGCGCCGCGGCGCGCAGCCCGAGGAACTGGCGCGTGTCGCGCTCTTCCTCGCCAGCGAGGAAGCCAGCTACGTCAACGGCCAGGCGATCGTGGTCGACGGCGGCCTGTCGTCGAGCCACCCGGTGACGCGGCAGGATTACGGCAGAACCGCGGTGTGAGGCGGCGCTCGCCGTCGGTCGGCCACGTCGGCCCGTCCGGCGCGCGACCCGTCGGCTCGCCTCCCAGCGCGGCGGCCCGCGGGCTGTCCTACGCCCGCGCGATCTGTCACGTGGCGTGATCCTGGGAGAGAAGGAGATCGGTCTTGTTGAACCACGTCCTGGTCGGGTCGAACGACCTGGCGCGCTCGGCGCGCTTCTACGACGCGGTCCTCGGCGTGCTCGGCGCCCCGCCGGCACGCCGTGACACCGCGCCGAGCGGGCACGAGCGCTTGTTCTATCGCCACAACGGTACGATGTTCGGTGTCAGTCAGCCGATCGACGGCGCGCCGGCGAGCGTCGGCAACGGCAGCACCGTCGCCTTCCGCTGCGACTCGGCCGAGCAGGTGCAGCGCTTCCACGACGTCGCGGTCGCGCACGGCGGCACCTCGATCGAGGACGGCCCCGGCCCGCGCGAGACCAGCTTCGGCCGCGCGGTGCTGGCCTATGTCCGCGATCCCGACGGCAACAAGCTGTGCGCGGTGAGCCGGGGATGACGGCCTATGTGGCAATGCTCCGCGCGGTCAACGTCGGCGGCACGGGCGCGCTGGCGATGGCCGAGCTGCGGCGGTCGTGCGAGGCGGCGGGCTTCGCCGCGGTGCGGACCTATAACGCGAGCGGGAACGTGGTCTTCACCAGTCCGCTCGACGCGGCGGCGGCGAAGCGGCGCCTGGAAGAGGCCTTGCAGGAGTCGACCGGGCGGCAGGTGAGGGTCGCGGTGCGCACCGCGGACGAGCTGGCGGCGGCGCTCGCTGCCAACCCCTTCGCCGACGCGCCGCCGTCTACCACCGTGATGGTCTTCCTCGACGCGCCGCCCCCGACCGACACGCTCGAACACGCGCTAGCGCCGGGCGGCGAACGGCTCGCCCTCGGCGTGCGCGAGATCTACGTCGCCTACGGCGCGGGCATGGGGCGGTCGCGGCTCAAGCTGTCGGCGGCGGCGGAGGGGACCGCGCGCAACGTCAACACGGTAGCGAAGCTGGTCGCGATGGCGGCGGAGATCGCCGCGGCGTGACGCTCGGGGCTGCGGCGCGGCGTGGCGCGACGCACGCTACGTCCGACTCGACATTCGCCGGTGCGCACCCCGCCATGGACTCAACATTCGCAACATTCGCGCCCCTTCCAAGCCCGGGGTACAGCCGCTACAGGCCCGCCATGGAGCATCCCGACAGCATCCTCATCGTCGATTTCGGCAGCCAGGTGACCCAGTTGATCGCGCGCCGCGTGCGCGAGGCGGGGGTCTACAGCGAGATCGCGCCCTTCCAGTCCGCCGCCGACGCCTTCGAGCGGATGCGCCCCAAGGGCGTGATCCTCTCCGGTGGTCCCGCCTCGGTCGTGGACAAGGGGAGCCCGCGCGCGCCCCAGGCGGTGTTCGACTCGGGCGTGCCGGTGCTCGGCATCTGCTACGGCCAGCAGGTGATGAACGAGCAGCTCGGCGGCAAGGTCGAGAAGGGCAACGCCGGCGAGTTCGGCGAGGCCTATGTCGAGGTCGACGCCGCCTGCGGGCTGTTCGACGGGCTGTGGCAGTCGGGCGAGCGCCATCAGGTGTGGATGAGCCACGGCGATCATGTCGCCGCGCTCGCGCCCGGGTTCGCCCCGGTCGCCTCGTCCAGGGGAGCGCCCTTCGCGCTCACCGCCGACGAGACGCGCCGCTACTACGGCATGCAGTTCCACCCCGAGGTGGTCCACACCCCCGACGGCGGCAAGCTGATCGCCAATTTCGCGCG
Organism: Sphingomonas sp. BK580; assembly: GCF_014194975.1. GTDB lineage: Bacteria > Pseudomonadota > Alphaproteobacteria > Sphingomonadales > Sphingomonadaceae > Sphingomonas. The sequence continues at coordinate 43,631 of NZ_JACIAY010000002.1, forward strand.
CCACGTCTGCGGGCTGGCGGGCGACTGGACGATGGCCGAGTTCCGCGCCACCAAGATCGCCGAGATCCGCGCGCAGGTCGGCAGCGGGCGCGTGATCTGCGGCCTGTCGGGCGGGGTCGACTCGGCGGTGGCGGCGGTGCTGATCCACGAGGCGATCGGCGACCAGCTCACCTGCGTCTTCGTCGACCACGGGCTGCTGCGCGCGGGCGAGGCCGACCAGGTCGTCGGGCTCTTCCGCAACCATTACAACATCCCGCTGGTCCATGTGAACGCGGAGACCCTGTTCCTCGGCGGGCTGGCGGGGGTCACCGATCCCGAGGCGAAGCGCAAGTTCATCGGCAAGACCTTCATCGACGTGTTCGAGGACGAGGCGCGCAAGATCGGCGGCGCCGAGTTCCTCGCGCAGGGCACGCTCTACCCCGACGTGATCGAGAGCGTGAGCTTCACCGGCGGCCCGTCGGTGACGATCAAGAGTCACCACAATGTCGGCGGCCTGCCCGAGCGGATGAACATGAAGCTGGTCGAGCCGCTGCGCGAGCTGTTCAAGGACGAGGTGCGCGAGCTCGGCCGCGAGCTGGGGCTGCCTGACGCCTTCGTCGGCCGCCACCCGTTCCCGGGGCCGGGTCTCGCGATCCGCATCCCCGGCGAGGTCAGCAAGGAGCGCTGCGACATCCTGCGCAAGGCCGACGCGATCTACCTCGAGGAGATCCGCGCGGCGGGTCTGTACGACACGATCTGGCAGGCGTTCGCGGTGCTGCTGCCGGTGCGTTCGGTCGGCGTGATGGGCGACGGGCGGACCTATGATTCGGTGCTGGCGCTGCGCGCGGTGACCTCGACCGACGGCATGACCGCGCAGGCGTTCCAGTTCCCGGGCGACTTCCTGCCGCGGGTGGCGACGCGGATCATCAACGAGGTGAAGGGCATCAACCGGGTGACCTACGACTACACCTCCAAGCCCCCGGGCACGATCGAGTGGGAATGACGCGGGACGAGCGAGCGGCCGGGGGCTGCTCGCCCGCGTCATTCGGCGGCGCGAGCCGCCGCGGCGCGCGGGACGAGCGAGCGGCCGGGGGCTGCTCGCCCGCGTCACTCGGCGGCGCGAGCCGCCGCGGCGCGCGGGACGAGCGAGCGGCCGGGGGCTGCTCGCCCGCGTCACTCGGCGGCGCGCGGGACCCCATGCCGAGGATCAGGCCGTTCGACCGAGATCGTGCCCCCGCGGATGCCGGCTTCCAGAGCCGAAAGCGGTCTGCCGGCCGCTCTGGGCAGCTGCAACCGCAGGCGCACGCGGTTGTCTCGCCGGACGGGCCTCGGACATCGATGAAGAGAACGTCGACCGCCCGGATCGTTCCTCTCCTGACGCTTCTCGCGGCCGCGCTCGCGCTTCCCGCCGCGCCGGTCGCCGCAGCGAGCGGCGACCCGCCCGAGTGGACGCAGCCGCGCGCCCCTCTGCACCTGCTCGGCCCCATCACCTATGTGGGGTCGCGCGGACTGGGCGCGTACCTGATCCGCACCAGCGCCGGCGCGATCCTGGTGGACGCGACGATGGACGAGAACGTCCCCGCCATCGAGCGCAACATCCGCTCGCTCGGGCTGAAGCTCAACGACGTCAAGCTCATCCTGGTCAGCCACGCGCATTTCGACCATGTCGGCGGGCTCGAGCGGATGCGCCGCGACACCGGCGCGCGCGTGCTCGCCGGGCGCGGTGACGTCGCCGCGCTGCGCACCGGCACGCCGCCGGGGGAGACCAGCTACGGTGTCCGCCGCTTCGCGCCGGTCGCGCGCGTCACCGGCGTCGCCGACGGTGAGCGAGTCACGCTCGGTGATGTCAGCCTGCGCGCGGTGACGACCGCGGGGCACACGCCCGGCTGTACCAGCTGGGTGATGCGCGTGACCGATCGCGGGCGCCCGCGCGAGGTGGTGTTCGCTGGCAGCATGACCGTCGCGGGCAACCGCCTCGTGAACAATCGCCGCTATGCGACGATCGTACGCGACTATCGCGCCACCTTCGCTCGGATGGAGCGGCTGCGCGCCGACGTGGTGCTGCCGATGCACCCCGAGGCGGCGGACGTGTTCGGCCGCGCGCGATCGGGCACGCTGGTCGCCCCGCGGCTGCTCGGTGACATGGCGCGCGCTGCCCGGGTCGACTTCGAGCGCACGCTGCGCGAGGAGACGCGCTGAGCGGCGTTGCGCTGGACGGACGCATGCGCTTGAGTGCGCCCGGGTCGTGCCGGCGTTGCCCGAGGATGGGGCAGCGCGGTCGAGAAGGAGAGACATGATGCGGAATCTGACGAAGGCTGGCGTGGCCGCACTCGCCCTGGCGCTGTCGGCGGCGCCGAGCGTAGCGCAGCGCGGCGCGAGTGCGCCCAACACGCTCACCGCCGGAGAGCGCGCCGCCGGCTGGACGCTGCTGTTCAACGGACGCGATCTCACCGGCTGGCGCTCGTTCAAGGGCGGCGCGCCCGCGCCCTCCTGGGTGGTGCGCGACGGCGCGCTCGAGCTCACCGCCTCGGGCGGACACATGAGCGGCGCCGATCTCGCCACGGCGGCGAGCTACGGCCCGTTCGAACTCACGCTCGACTGGAAGGTCGAGAAGGGCGGCAACAGCGGCGTGATCTATCTCGCGCGCGACGAGCCCGGGACGACGCAGAGCTATGAGACCGGTCTCGAGATGCAGGTGCTCGACGACCAGGGCCATCCCGACGGCAAGATCCCGTCGCATCGCGCCGGCTCGCTCTACGACATCACCGTTCCGCCGGCGGGCGTGTCGCGCCCGGCGGGCAGCTGGAATCACGCGCGACTGCTGGTTGAGCCCGGTCGCATCCGGCAATGGCTCAACGGCGTGCCGACGGCCGACGTGTCCTACGGCGATGCCGCCTGGAAGGCGCGCGTGGCCAAGTCCAAGTTCGCCAAGATGCCGCTGTACGGCACCTTCGCCAGCGGCGTGATCGCGCTGCAGGACCATGGCGAGCCGGTCGCGTTCCGCAACATCAAGCTGCGGCGGATCGGCGCGAAACGCTGACGTGGCCACGCGCGGGTAGGACTGATCCGTTGCCTTGCATCAAGTGCCGGAACGATCGACTTCCGCCGCGTTTCTGAGAGCCATGGCCTTGTTTTATTTTCAATTAGCCGGTCGCGAGCGGGACGCGACCGGGATCGAGTGTGCCGATGTGGCTGCGGCGCGCAACGAGGCAGTACGGCGGCTCGGCGGCTACCTCTCGGCGCACCCCGGCTACGCCGAGGAGGGACACTGGCGCGTGACGGTGGAGGATGCGAGCCGCCGTCCGCTGCTCAACGTCATCGTCGCCACCGTCGCCGTGCGCGGCGCACCGGACGGATGACGCGATCCGCGGCGTATACGGTCGCGCGAACGAATCCTTAAGTACGAGTAACTTACAGGCAGGCGACGAGGTCATTGACCCCGGTCGCCCACAGCTCCGCGAACGGGAGCGGGCGACTGTCATCCCGCCCGCCGCGCGCGCCAGCGACGCGTCGGGTCCCAAGGCGGTCGCATGCGTATGACGAGCTTCTCCTGGTTGACCCGCCTGGGCCGCGACCGCGGCGCGAACGTCGCGGCGATGATGGCGGTGGCGATGCTCCCGCTGGCCGCGCTGGCCGGCTCGGCGCTGGACGTGTCGCGGATGTACGTGGTCAAGTCGCGACTGCAGCAGGCGTGCGACGCGGGCGTGCTGGCCGGGCGGCGCTTCATGGCGACGGACGGCGGCACGACGCTCGACGCCACCGCGACGGCGCAGGCCAAGACGTTCTTCAACAACAATTTCGGCACGGGCTATTTCGGCGCCGCCAACGCCACCTTCACCCCCACCAAGACCAGCGACCAGCAGGTGGCAGGCACCGCGACGGTACAGGTGCCGATGACGGTGATGAAGATGTTCTCCATGGCCACCGCCAACCTGACGGTGACGTGCAAGGCGCGCTTCGACATCGCCGATACCGACATCGTCTTCGTGCTCGACACCACCGGATCGATGGCGTGTCGCCCGGAGGACACCGACGCGCAGTGCAGCAGCTATGTCAACGCGAATCCGGCGCAGGCCTATACACGCCCGGGGAGCGATCCTGATGCGGTCGCGGGCTATCTCAACTCGACTGGCTATGCCGTGCCCGAGACCACCGCTGGCAACGGCTCGCGCATCAAGGCGCTGCGTCAGGCGGTGAAGGATTTCGCCGCGGTGATCACATCATCCATGGATAGCAGCACGCGGGTGCGCTACGGCTTCGTCACCTACACGTCGACTGTGAACGCCGGCAAGGCGATCTACCAGATGTCTCCCAATTATCTGCTCGGCGCGACCTCGGGCGAGAAATGGTGGTATCAATCGCGCACTCCGGCATCCGGCGAGTCCGTCGAGAGTGCGACAGGCAGCCCGAACTATAAGGCGCAGGCGGACTGTACCGCGGTGATGGGCACGCGTTCGTACGGCACCGCCGGTACCTTCGACGCCACCGCCACCGCCAGCTACACTGGTGGTCAGGTGTGGAGCGGCGGCAGATGTTACGGCAATGTCACCCGCAACATGGTGCCGAACTATGCGTACGATAAATTCAACCTCGACGTGTCCAAGTACATCACCGGCGCGGCGGTGACCGACCCGAGCAAGCTCGCCGTCACCGGCGCCACTTCCAAATGGGACGGCTGTGTCGAGGAGCGTCAGACGCAGGCCGGGACAACGAACTTCACCTCCGCGTCCTATGACCTCGATCCCGAACTGATCCCCAACGCCACACTGGTACAGACGCGTTGGCGGCCGATGTGGGCCGACGTCGAGTACCTCCGAAAAGACACGGCGGCTGATACCGGCATCGGGGAGGATCACGCCAATCTCGGCAGCGCAAGCCAGCGGAAGTCCGGTTTCTACTCGTGCGGCAAGCCGATCCATCGCCTCTCTGCCATGACGGCCTCCGCTATCGCCGCTTACGTCGACGCGCCCGACTTCAAGCCGCTCGGTGGCACGTACCATGACACGGGCATGATCTGGGGGACGCGGCTGCTTGCGTCAGCGGGCATTTTCGCCGCGGATAACAGCGGACGTACCGGCCAGCCCTCACCCCGGAAGATCATCGTCTTTCTGACCGACGGCGTGATGTCGCCCAGCCCCTCGATCTACGGCCTCTATGGCCTCGAGGGGGTGGATCAGCGCGTGAGCGGCGGCGACACCGGTAATCTCACCAACTATCACAACGCGCGCTTCCTCTACGAGTGCGGCCGGGCGCGCCAGCTCGGCATCGACGTGTGGACGGTCGCGATCGACGACGCGCCCAGCGACCAGCTGACGCAATGCGCGCGCAACAGCTCGCAGGCGCTGTACACCACCACCGGCAGCGGGCTCTCCGCGATCTTCCAGAAGATCGCCAAGCAGGTCGCGATGCTGCGGATCGACCAGTGACCGCGCCGCGCCAGTTCGCGCGCGATCGCCGCGGCGTCAGCACGATCGAGTTCGCGCTGCTGGCGCCCGTCCTGTTCATGGTGGTGCTCGGCCTCTTCGACCTGATGTACGGCGTCTATGTCCGCTCGGTGCTGGAAGGCGCGGTGGTGAAGGCGGGGCGCGACAGCGCGCTGGAGAACAACGCCGCGGACCAGAGCGCGATCGACACCAAGGTGCGCACCATGCTCGCCGCGCTCGGCGGCGGCATGACGATCACCACGTCGCGCAAGAGCTACGCCAGCTTCTCGCTGGTCAAGCCGGAGGCGTTCGACGATCAGAACAGGAACGGCGTGCGCGACGCCGGCGAGTGCTTCGACGACGTCAACGGCAACGGCATCTGGGATGCCGATCCCGGCGTCGGCGGGCAGGGCGGCGCCAACGACGTCACCAACTACACCGTCACGCTGACCTACAACCGCATCTTCCCGATGGCGGCGCTGGTCGGCTGGCCGCGGACCCAGTCGCTGTCGGCGTCCACGTTGCTCAAGAACCAGCCGTACAAGACCCAGACCAGCAACGTGGTGAGGTCGATATGCACCTGAGCCTCGCCCCGCTCGCCGCGCGGCTGCGGCGCGACCGCTCGGGCGTCTCGATGATCGAGTTCGCGCTCACCTTGCCCGTGGTGCTGACGCTCGGCTGCTACGGCATCGAGACGAGCAACGTGGCCTTGACCTCGCTCCAGGTCAGCCAGCTCGCGCTCAACCTCGCCGACAACGCCTCGCGCGTCGGCAGCATGCAGAGCGACAACTCGACCCAGCTGCGCGAGGTCGACATCAACGACGTGCTCACCGCGGCGCGGCTGCAGGGCGCCAAGCTGGGGCTCACCACGCGCGGGCGGATCATCGTCTCCTCGCTGGAGGAGAGCGGCGGCAAGCAGTATATCCACTGGCAGCGCTGCCTCGGCACGCAGAGCGGCGCGGCCTATGACTCGCACTACGGCACCGCCCCGGCCGACGCCGGCACGCAGACCGGCAGCGCCTACGCCGGGACGGTGGTCACCGGCATGGGCAATGCCGGCGCGCAGGTCACCGCGCCGCCGGGTACCGGGGTGATGTTCGTCGAGGTGAACTACCTCTACAACCCGATCATCAGCAGCCGCTGGCTGAGCGCGGGCGTGCAGCAGATGCGCTACACCGCCTCGTTCATCGTGCGCGACCGCCGCACCTTCGACATGGTCTACAATCCCGCGCCCGCCGCGCAGCGCTACACCTGCGACCGCTACACCGCGTCCTGAGCCGAGGTCACCGCATAGCGCAGGTGGAGCGCGCCGTGGCCGAGCTGCTCCGCGCCGAGCAGCTTCAGCCGCACCTTGCCCTTCAACCCCGCGGCGCCGGCCTCGACGATCGCCCGACTGTCGCCGCCGTCCAGCGCGGGGGCGAGCAGGAGGTCGAACTGCTCGACCAGGCCGGCGGCGAGGAAGCTGCCGTTCACCCCGCCGCCGCCCTCGAGCAGCAGGTGGCGCGCCCCGAAGCGCTCGCCCAGCACGTCCAGCGCGGCGGCCAGATCGAGCCCATCGTCGCGCGCGTCGGCGACGATGTAGGAGACGCCGTCGTCGACCAGCTCGGCGAGATGCGCGTCGGGAACGTCCGCGCCGAGCAGCACCACGACATGGTCGCCGTGCAGCTCTCCCGCGGTGAAGTGGAGCTTGCCCGCGCGGTCGAGCGCGATCGCATAGGGCCCGCTATCGCGCGCGACATGGAGCGGGCGCGGCGGGGTGCCGACGTCGGCGGGCGGGTGCGGCAGACCCTTGGCCATCTCCGCCATCGTGACGCGGCCGACGATCCAGCCGTCCGCGTCATAGCGGTCGTGGATCGCCTCGTAGGCGTCGGTCCAGTCCGCCGCGGTGCCGTCGGGGCTCTCGGTCCAGCGGCTCGGGTGCAGGCGGCCGTCGAGCGAGCCCGCCATCAGGCAGGTGAGGCGCGGGCGAGTCATGCCGCCGCGTCGCCGCGATAGTCGGCGTCGCTGACCGGCTCGAGCCACGTGACCGCGCCACCGTCCTTCTTCTCGGCGATGGCGACATGCGTCATCGCGGTGTCGGGCGCGGCGCCATGCCAGTGGCGCTCGTCCGGCGCGAAATAGACGATGTCGCCCGGGGCGATCTCCTCGATCGCGCCGCCCTCGCGTTGCGCGCGGCCGCGTCCGAAGGTGACGAGCAGCGTCTGGCCGAGCGGATGCGTGTGCCAGTTGGTACGTGCGCCCGGCTCGAAGGTGACGGTGGCGCCGGCGAGCGCCCCGCTGCCCTCGAAGGGCATGTCGAGCCGGACCTCGCCGGTGAAATAGTCCGCCGGGCCGCGCGATGACGCGATGTCGCCGCTGCGCGTGATCTTCATGGGTACGTCTCCGCGAGATGATGCGCGCTCAACGCGGCGCGCGCGCACCGTCTCCCCCGTATGGCGTTGAGCGGCGGGCGACGCCGCGTTGCGCAGGCGGGCGTCAACGCGCGGTGCCGGCGTCCGCCGCGGCGTTCACGCCGGCCTGCGCCAGGTAGCGCGGCGCCACCCTCGCGCGCGCCCGCTGCTCATAGGCATAACCCGCGCCGAGCACGGCCTGATCGCCGCCGCGGGTCGCGATGAAGGAGAGGCCGACCGGCAGCCCGTCGGCCAGCCCCATCGGCACGGTCAGATGCGGGTAACCCGCGATCGCGGGCAGCTGCGACGCCGACGGGCCGCCATATTGGTCGCCATAGACCCGGTCGCTCGGCCAGGCGGCGTCGTAGCTCGGCTCCACCAGCAGCGTCGCGCGCGCCTGGCGCAGCATCGCGTCGATCCCCTGCGCGCCGGCGAGCCGCAGCGAGGTCGCGCGCGCGGCGCGGTAGGCCGGGTCATCGAGTCCCTTGGTCTTCTCCGCGCCCTCGAAGAACTCCTGGCCGAAATAGGGCATCTCGGCGCTGGCATGGGCGCGGTCGAAGGCGATCACCTCGGCGAGCGTGCGCGTCGTGACGCTCGCGGGCGTGGTGGCGAGATAGGCGTTGAGATCGGCCTTGAGCTCGGTCGAGAGCACCAGCTGCTCGGCCTCGCCGAGCCCGTCGAGCTTGGGCAGCGCGACCTCGACCAGCTCGGCGCCGGCGGCGCGCAGCACCGCCAGCGCGGCGTCGTAGCGCGCCGCGAGCGCGGGGCGCAGCTCGGGCGGGCGGATCACCGCGACGCGCGCGCCGCTCAGCGCGCTGATGGAGAGCGCGGCGGCATAGTCGGTGGAGCCGCCGGTCATCGCGCCGAGCAGCAGCGCGGCGTCGCGCACGCTGCGCGCCATCGGACCGGGCGTGTCCTGGCTGTGGCTGATCGGCACGACTCGCTCGGCGCTCACCAGTCCCAGTGTCGGCTTGAGCCCGACCAGCCCGTTGATCGAGGAGGGGCAGGTGACCGAGCCGTCGGTCTCGGTGCCCACCGCCGCGGCGGCGAGGCTGGCGGCGACCGCGGCGCCCGAGCCCGACGACGAACCGCAGGCGGTGCGATCGAGCGCATAGGGATTGCGCACCAGCCCGCCGACCGCGCTCCAGCCGCTCATCGACCGGGTCGAGCGGATGTTGGCCCATTCGGACAGGTTGGTCTTGCCGAGGATCACCGCGCCCGCCGCGCGCAGCCGCGCCACCAGCGGCGCGTCGCGGCGGGTCACGTTGCCGGCGAGGGCGAGGCTGCCCGCGGTGGTCGGGATCGGGTCGGCGGTCTCGATATTGTCCTTCAGCAGGATCGGCACGCCGTGGAGCGGCCCGCGGACACGGCCGGCGGCGCGCTCGGCGTCGAGCGCGCGCGCCTGGGTGAGCGCGTCGGGGTTGAGCGCGATCACGCTGCGCAGCGTCGGGCCCTTGCGATCGATCCTGGCGATGCGGGCGAGATAGGCGCGGGTCAGCGCCACGCTGCTGGTCTTCCCCGCGGCGAGCTGCGCGCTCAGCTGCTCGAGCGATACCTCCTCCACCCGCGGCGCCGCGACCGCGGGCAGCGCCGCCAAGGCCGCCGCGAGAACCACCGCCGTCATCGTCGCGCGCATCGACTGCTCCTCACTATCTTCGCTCTTCTGGCGCGTTCGCAGGTGCTTGAGCAAGCGCACGATGCGCCGCTGTGGACTTCCGCCCCGCACCGGCTAGGAACCCCGCGACGGTCCCGCCCCGGTGTGCCGTACCATCATCGCCCAGCGGAGCCGCGCATGAACGACGACCTTCGGGCCCTGATCCGCACGATCCCCGACTTCCCCAAGCCCGGCATCCAGTTCCGCGACATCACCACCCTGCTGCTCGACCCGGCCGGCGTGGCCGCCTGCGTCGAGCGGATGGTGGCGGCGACCGAGGGGCCGATCGACCTGGTGGCGGGGATCGAGGCGCGCGGCTTCCTCTTCGCCGCGGCACTGGCGGTGCCGTTGCGCGCCGGCGTGCTGCTGATCCGCAAGGACGGCAAGCTGCCCGGCGCGACCATCGCCGAGGACTATGCGCTCGAATATGGCAGCGACCGGATCGCGATCCACGCCGACGCCTGCGCGCCGGGCGCGCGCGTGCTGCTCGTGGACGACCTCATCGCCACCGGCGGCACGGCGCGCGCCGCGGTGCGGCTGCTGCGCAAGGCCGGCGCCGAGGTGCGGCAGGCGCAGTTCGTCGTCGACCTGCCCGACCTGGGCGGCGCCGAGCGGCTGCGCGCCGACGACATCGCGGTCAGCGCGCTGGTGGCGTTCGAGGGGCACTGAGCCTCGCCGGAACCGCCGGCCGCCCCGCGCCGTTGGCTCCGCATGGGCGGCGCGTATCGGCCGCTTCCTCCAAGGTACGGAGAGTTCCGATGAGATGGACCCACATCGTCGCCGCTGGCCTGCTCGGCGGGCTGGCGACCATGACCTCTGCCTGCTCGACCGGCTATGGCTATAGCGGGGTCGGCTTCGGCGTCGGCAGCGGCGGCTATTACGACGACCCGTACGGCGGGTACGGCTACGGCGGCTACGGTTATGCGCCGAGCTATTACGGGTGGAACGACGGCTTCTATTACCCGGGCACCGGCGTCTACGTCTACGATCGCTACCGTCGCCCGTATCGCTGGAACGACAACCAGCAGCGTTTCTGGCAGCAGCGCCGCGGCGGCTACAACGGGCGCGACGTGCGCGACAATTGGCGCGATTTCCGCCGGGATGTCGGGCGAGAGCGGCGCGACTATCGCGGCGATCTCCGTGCCAACCGCGACGCCTATCGCGATGGCACGATCACGCGCGACCAGTTCCGTCAGGGGCGGCGCGACGCGCGGCAGGAATATCGCGGCGACGTGCGGCGCGAGTATCGGGAGACGCGACGCGAGAACCGCGCCGAGGGCTATCGTACGCCGCGGCCCGATCGCGGCCGGTCGGATCGCGGACCGGGGCCGCGGCGCGGGGAGCGTCCGCGCTGACGGCTCAGCCGTGCTTCTTGAGGCCGCGCACCCGATGCCAGACGTAGAAGGCGATCGCCGCGACCAGCACCACGCCGATCGCCGCGTCGGCGCGGTGGAAGAAGGCCTTCAGCCGCGGGTCGCTGTTCCATTTGTCGCCCAACGTCATGCCGATCCAGGCGAGCAGCAGGCAGAATGGCCAGGAACCCAGGAAGGTGTAGAGGTGGAACGGGATGAGCTTCATCCGCGCGACTCCGGCGGGGAAGGCGATGAAGGTGCGCACCACCGGCAGCATCCGCCCGATCAGGATCGCCCAGGCGCCCCAGCGGTTGAAGAAGCGGTCGGCGAGGTCGAGCTCGCCCGGGCCGACCAGCACGAAGCGGCCGAACTTCTCCGCCATCGGCCGCCCGCCGCGGCGTCCGATCTCATACGCGACGACCGAGCCGATGTTGCACCCGATCGCGCCCGCGGTCGCGGCGAGGAACAGGTTGAGCTCGCCGGTGGAGACGAGGTAGCCCGCGAACGGCATGATGATCTCGGACGGGAGCGGGATGCACGCGCTCTCGATCGCCATCAGTAGCGCGATTCCCCAATAGCCGCCGGCGGAGATCACGGCGATGGCGAAGCCGGCGAGCGCGGTAAGGATCTTCTCGACCATGATGCTGCGCTTGCGTCACGCGGCTGCGAAAGGGAAGCCGCAAAGTGGAACCGTGCCGTCCAGCAACGGTTCGACGCGCATGACCGATCTCACGCTCAACGACGGCCGCCGGATGCCCCAGCTCGGGCTCGGCACCTATCAGATCCCCGACTCCCAGGTCGCCGCGGTGGTACGCGCCGGACTCGACCTCGGCTTCCGCCTGGTCGACACCGCCGCGCTGTATCACAACGAGCGCGGCGTCGGCGAGGGGCTGGGCAAGGACGACGTCTGGCTCACCACGAAACTGTGGCACGACCAGCACGGCGACGCGGAGAGCGCGCTCGACGCGAGCCTCGCGCTGCTCGGGCGCGATCAGGTCGACCTGTACCTGATCCACTGGCCGCACCCCTCGGGCGGCCGCTTCGTCGACGCGTGGAAGGCGCTGGTGGCGTTGCGCGAGCAGGGGAAGGCGCGCTCGATCGGCGTCTCGAACTTCCTGCCCGAGCATCTCGACGCGATCATCGACGCCACCGGTGTGGTGCCCGCGGTCAACCAGATCGAGCTGCACCCGACATTCCAACAGCGCGAGGTCCAGGCCTACAACCGCGAGCGCGGCATCGTCACGCAGAGCTGGTCGCCGCTGGGGCAGGGCGAGACGCTGCGCGACGAGCGCGTGGTCGCGATCGCCGAGCGACTCGACGCCACGCCCGCTCAGGTGCTGATCGCCTGGCACCTCGCGAAGGAGCTAGCGGTCATTCCCAAGGCCGGTAACCCGGATCACCTCGCGAGCAACTGGCGGGCGACCGAGCTGCGGCTGAGCGAGGACGACGTCGCCGCGATCGACGCGATGGAAGATCCCGACGGGCGGATGGGTCCGGACCCGCGCGAGCTGTGAGGCACGAGTGAAATCCTCCCCGCTTGGCGGGGAGATCGCCGCGCGCTCGAGCATGATCCGCCACGTTGGTCATACGGGCGTGCTCCTGCGCCAGGAGCTGAGCGACACGAACGCTGTCCCCGCCGCCCCGGCCTCTGGCGTTCGCGGGAGCACGCTTCCGCTGCGATCGATCACACTCTGACGCGGTGGTGAAGGGGGTTCCTCATCAACGCGACGGTCGCTCGCGGAGACCCCGTCCGCTACCTTTCGGCTGGTCCCCTCCCCGTGAGCGAGGCGGCTCTCGCCCGACGGATCGTCTTCTCACCCGGCCGCCGCGTGCGCCATCCGCAGGTCCTCCACGAAGCGCTCATACTCGCTCGCCTTGGCCGCCTCGTCGGGTAGGCGCAGCAGGTAGCTCGGGTGGACCGTGATCCACGCCGCGCCGCCGTCGGGCAGGCGCAGCTCGCGGCCGCGCTCGCGGCCGATCGTCATGACCTTGCCGAACAGGCTGCGCGCCGCGGTCGCGCCGAGCGCGACGGTCACCTTCGGGCGCAGCAGCATCTGCTCCTGCTCGATCCACCAGCGGCACGCCTCGATCTCCCCCGCATCGGGCTTGGCGTGGATCCGGCGCTTGCCGCGCGGCTCGAACTTGAAGTGTTTGACCGCGTTGGTGATATAGGTCTCCGCGCGGGTGATTCCCGCCGCCGCGAGCGCGCGGTCGAAGACCTGCCCCGCGGGGCCGACGAAGGGATGACCGGCGAGATCCTCCTGGTCGCCGGGCTGCTCGCCGACGAACATCATCGTCGCGTCGACCGGGCCTTCGCCGAACACCGTCTGCGTCGCGGGCTTGTAGAGATGACAGCGCGTGCACGCCGACGCCTCGTCCCGAAGTGCCTCCCACGCCGCCAACGCATTGTCGCCGACGGCGCTCGCGCGCGCCTTGTCGATCATCCCGCTCTCCCGTGCCTGTGCGGTCGCCAGCAGCTGCGGCACCAGTGCCGTCTCCGGCATGTTCTTCCAGTACTTCCGCGGCATCTCGCGGAGCATCGTGCCGACTTTCACGCGCGCCGGATTGAAGATGCTGGCGTAATAGGTCTTCCACACTTCCTCGATCGGATCGCCCTCGGGCGCGTCGCCGCGCTCCGCCGCCGGCCCCTCCCGGAGCGCCGCGCCGTCCCAGTGGAGCGACACCTCGGGCGTCAGGATCGACCAGCGCATGCTGGCGAAGCGGTTGACGAAGAACGCCGCGTTGGCGCGGACAATGTGATGCTCGGGCTCGAACCAGGCGACGTAGCGCTCGCCCGCGTCGTCGCTGACCGAGCGGAAGCGCACGAAGGCGCGCATCTTGTGGATGTCGCGCCGCACCGACTTGGCGAGCGCCTCGATGCGGCGGACGAGCGGGTCGGCATGGTCGTCGGTCAGCCGCGGCGTCTCGCGCAGGCGCCAGAGCATCGCATAGAGCAGCGCGAACCGCTCGGGGTCACGGTGCAGCGCGGCGCTGTTGGCGAGATCGAGGAAGGCGCGCGGCACGCGCGTCGCCGGCGCGGTGGCGTCGTGGCGCGGGGCAGCGGGCGGCTCGGCGGCCGTCGCGGCGAACAGATCGGTGGCGGCGGTGCCGACCTGCCACACGACCGCCTCGGGCGCGACATGCTCGGCGAGCAGCCCACGCGCGGCATCGCGCCAACCGTCGACGTCGTCGGGCGCGGAGAGGGTGACGACGCGCAAGGCTAGCGAACGTCCAAGCCCCTCCCCTTCAGGGGAGGGGTCGGGGTGGGGAGCTCCCGCAGGTGAAACACTCGCGGCGACGCCCCATTCCCGACCCCTCCCCTGAAGGGGAGGGAAGAGGTATGCTTCACCGCTGGGCCACGTCGAACGATCACCTCGTCACAGCGCGCCACTGCGACGATCCGTTTCACCCGCGAGTCACTCTCACGCGGCGAACAGCTCGAGCTGCTCGGTCTTCGCCTTGGGCGCGACCAGCGGTCTGAGCTCGGCGCGGTCGGCGAGCACCACCGGCCGCCAGTCCTCGCAGATGATGAACGGACGCACCCGCGCGATCGAGACCGTCAGCCGCGCCACGTCGTCCAGCCGCAGTCGTCGCCAGCGCCGCGCCGTCAGGATGCTCTTCACCGCCTTCGTGCCGAGACCCGGCACGCGCCACAGCAGCTCGCGCGGCGCGCGGTTGACGTCGACCGGGAAGCGATCGCGGAACTTGAGCGCCCAGGCGAGCTTGGGGTCGATGTCGAGCGGGAGCATCCCCGTTCCCTCATCGGCCGCGGCGACGACCTCGTCCGTGGAGAAGCCGTAGAAGCGCATCAGCCAGTCCGACTGGTACAAGCGGTGTTCGCGCATCAGCGGCGGGCGCTGCAGCGGCAGCACCGCGGACGCGTCGGGGATCGGGCTGAACGCGCTATAATAGACGCGCCGCAGCCCGAAACGATCATACAGCGTAGACGCCTTGCGGACGATGTCGCCGTCGGTCGCGGCGTCGGCGCCGACGATCATCTGGGTCGATTGGCCCGCCGGCGCGAAGCGCGGCGCCGACTTGTAGCGGGAGCGCGCGTCGGCGGTGTCGGTGATCGCCGCCTTCATCTCGCCCATCGCGCCCTCGATCCGCGCCCCATCCTTCTCGGGCGCGAGTCGGCGCAACCCGCCGACGGTGGGCAGCTCGACGTTGATCGACACGCGGTCGGCGTAGAGGCCGGCCTGATGGACCAGCTCGGGGTCGGCGTCCGGGATGGTCTTGAGATGGATATAGCCGCGGAAATGATGATCCTCGCGCAGCGAGCGCGCGACCTCGACCAGCTGCTCCATCGTATAATTCGTCGACTTGATGATGCCGGAAGAGAGGAACAGCCCCTCGATATAGTTGCGGCGGTAGAAGGAGAGGGTGAGGTTCACCACCTCCTGCGCGCTGAAGCGGGCGCGGCGTACGTTCGAGCTCTTGCGGTTGATGCAATAATGGCAGTCGAACACGCAGCTGTTGGTCAGCAGGATCTTGAGCAGCGAGATGCAGCGGCCGTCGGGCGCGTACGCGTGGCAGATGCCCATGCCCTCGGTCGAGCCTAGCCCCTTGCCGTCGGCCGAGGTGCGCTTCGAGGTCCCCGACGACGCGCACGACGCGTCGTACTTCGCCGCGTCGGCAAGGATTTCCAGTTTCCGGCGGACATCGAGCTGCGCCATGTGTTCGATGTATGTTCACTTCCTCGCCTTGTCGAGGGCGAAGCGACCTGCCATGGATCAGCCCCGTGCGAAGGATCGTCGATCGGCTCGGACCCAACGGTCCCTATCTCGCGCTGGCGCTGACCTGCCTGCTCGGCTGGGGCTTCAAGGCGCATTGCGGCGCGGCCTGGAGCGGCAGTGAGCAATATGTCACTGGCTGCTACAGCGACGCGGTGCCGTTCTGGGGCTCGCGCGGGGTCTCTGCCGGGCAGGTGCCCTACTTCCAGGCCCGGATGGAATATCCCGTGCTCACCGGCGCACTGATCTGGGTGGAAGGGCTGTTCGCTCGTCTTCTCGACGGTCCGCGCGCGAACGCGGGCGACTTCCTCGTGGCGGTGACCTTCGGCAACGCCCTTCTCGCCTTCGTCATCCTAGAAGTGATCCGGGGTGCGGGTGCGAGCCTGGCACGCCAATATGCCTGGGCGCTGGCGCCGCCGCTGGTGCTCTATCTCGGCCACAACTGGGACCTGCTCGCCGCCACCTTCGCGGTCGCGGCGATGCGCGCCGCGTCGCGCGAGCAGGCGCCGCGCGCGGCGGCGCTGGCCGCGCTGGGGGGCGCGGCCAAGCTCTTCCCGGTGCTGCTGCTGCCGCTTCTGGGTCTCGGTGCCGTGGTCGGTCGCGGCGACATCCCGTCGCGCGTGCGTCGCGCGGCGGTGCTGGTCGCGGTGGCGGTCGGCGCCTGGGGCGCGGTGAACCTGCCGGTGGCCTGGTTCGCTCGCGAGAATTGGGGCGAGTTCTACGTCTTCTCGGGCGAGCGCGGCGGTACCGCGGCGAGCGTCTGGGAGCTGATGGCGCAGTTCGGCTGGTGGCAGACCGACGTGTCGACGCGTAATTTGTGGTCGCTGCTGCTGTTCCTCGGCGGCGCGGCGACGATCGTGGCGGTCGGCTGGCGCCGCCACGGCGCGCGCGCGTGGCTGCTGTTCACCCCGGTGCTCGCCTGGTTCCTGCTGACCAACAAGGTCTACTCGCCGCAGTTCGACGTGTGGTTATGGCCGCTGCTGGTGCTCACCGCGACCCGCGTTCGCCCGCTCGCTTTGTTCCTGCTCGGGGATCTGGCCGCGTATTTCGCCGAGTTCTGGCTGTTCGCGGGTTGGGAAGGGGCGAATGTCTCGGCGACTCAGGCGGACGTTCTCGTCGCCGCGAGCGTTCGCGCGGTAGCGCTGCTGTGGCTCATCCATGCCGCGGTACGCGATCCCGCCCCGGGGTGGGTGAGCGTGCCGGGAGCGGGCGGCGCGGGAACGGCGGCGGGGCAGGTCGGAGCGCGCGCCCTCTCCGGCGCCGTCATCCCCGCGCCGGCGACGACTCAGACGCGCTGACGTCGCCCGTCCTGCGCCGGCCTAAGCGTGTCTGGATCCGTGCCGGCGCAGGGCTGACGATGGGGAGGCGTGGAGGCACGGCGGCGCAGGTGAAGGAAGGCCCCTGCAGCGAATCCGTCCTCCCCGCGGCACCGATCACCGCGGCACGTCGCCCCGCTCGTGCCGGTCACGGTAGAATTGCTGCACCACCGCCCAGCCCTCGGCGGCGCTCTCGACGTAGCGGAAGATGCCGAGGTCGCGCTCGGACACGACACCCTCCTCGACCAAGGCCTCGAAGTTCACCACCCGCTCCCAGAACTCGCGCCCGAACAGCAGCACGGGGATCGGCTCGACCTTGCCGGTCTGGATCAGCGTCAGCAGCTCGAACAGCTCGTCGAACGTGCCGAACCCGCCCGGGAAGGCCGCCAGCGCCCGCGCGTGGAGCAGGAAGTGCATCTTGCGCAGCGCGAAATAGTGGAACTGCGTGCTCAGCGCCGGCGTGACATAGGGGTTGGGCGCCTGCTCGTGCGGCAGCACGATGTTGAGCCCGATCGACTCGGCGTGGACATCGGCCGCGCCGCGGTTGGCCGCCTCCATGATCGAGGGGCCGCCGCCCGAGCAGACCACGAAGTGGCGCTTGCCGGCCTCGTCGCGCGGGAAATTGGAGCAGAGCTGCGCCAGCTCGCGCGCCATGTCGTAATATCTGCTCTTCGCCACCAGCTTCTCGGCGACGCGGCGGCTCTTCTCGTCGGTGGCGAGATCGAGCAGCGCCTGTGCCTTGGCGGGTTCGGGAATGCGTGCCGAGCCGTAGAAGACGAAGGTCGAACCAATGTGCGCTTCCTCGAAGATCAGCTGGGTCTTGAGCAGCTCGAGCTGGAAGCGGACCGGGCGCAGGTCCTCGCGCAGCAGGAAGTCCATGTCCTGGAAGGCGAGCCGATAGGCGGGGCTCTCGGTCTGCGGGGTGGAGACGTTGGTCTTGGCGACCTCGGCATCCTGCTTGGCGCGCGGGAAGACGCGGCTGGGTACGCGGGTATCTGTCATCGCGGACCGATAGGACGGGATGATGACGGTCGCAAGAACATGGGGCACGTCAGCGGCAGAAGCGCGCGCCGTCGTCCTCGAGATGCAGATGATCGCGATGCACCGCATTGTAATCGGGCGACAGCACTGTGCCGAAGCGGCGGCAGGCCGAGGCATGGACGGTGCGCAGGAACTGCTGCACCGCCGGATCGGGCGAGCGCCAGTCGCCCAGGATCGAGATGCGGCGCCCATCCTTGAGCTCGAACGCGGCGATGTCGATCGCGTTGGCGAGCGCGTGGCCCGAGCGCCGCGCCGGTCCCTTGGTCCCGATCGTGTTGCGGCAGGCGTAGCTGCCCATGCTGACGATTCGCGACAGCTCCGAGCCGAGGATCTGATAGGCTGCCGGCGCGACGCCGTTGCGGGCCCAGGCGGCGTAGGTGCGCGCCTCGCCGCAGCGCACCGCCCCGAGATTGGCGGTGGGCACGCCGATGTCGAGCAGCTTGACCGTGCCGACCAGCGCGCAGCCACCGCCATATTGTTTGTCGGGCAGCGGCTGGAAGTCGACGCCCAGCGCGCGCAGGTCGGCGAAGCACTGGCGCGTCTCGCGCGGGCTCGGTCCCTCGACCTCAGCGCGCGTGCTCGGCAGGGCGGGGCGCTCCACCCGCCCGCAGCCGGCGAGCACGAGTGCCACGAGGAGGATGAGGGAAGTATGGTTACGCCACGACGCCATCGGCCCCGTGTAACGGCGGATCGCGCCGAGCTAAAGGCGACGACCGCTGTTACGCCTGATCCGCTGGCCGAACCGCACGCGCGACGATCATGCGGCTTGCCAGCGGCATCGCGCGTCTGTAGCGCGGTCGACGGGCCACGCGGTCCCAACGCCGCGCGTGCTCTCTGTAAGGAGAGTCAGACATGACTGATACGACCGCCGCCGACGCCACCCTCGCGCCCGCGAAGCCCGCCACCCGGCCGGCGCGCCCGCATTTCTCGTCCGGCCCGTGCGCCAAGCCACCCGGCTACGATCCCGCCAAGCTCGCCACCGACGTGCTCGGCCGCTCGCACCGCTCGAAGCTGGGCAAGCAGCGGCTGCAATATGGCATCGACCTGATGCGCGAGCTGCTGAACCTGCCCGACACGCACCGGATCGGCATCGTCCCCGGCTCCGACACCGGCGCTTACGAGATGGCGATGTGGACGATGCTGGGCGCGCGCCCGGTCACCGCGCTCGCCTGGGAGAGCTTCGGCGAGGGCTGGGTGACCGACGCGGTCAAGCAGCTCAAGATCGATCCCACTGTGATCCGCGCCGACTACGGCCAGCTGCCCGACCTCGCGCAGGTCGACTGGAGCCACGACGTGCTGTTCACCTGGAACGGCACCACCAGCGGCGTGCGCGTGCCCGACGGCGAGTGGATCCCCGCCGACCGCGAGGGCCTGAGCTTCGCCGACGCCACCAGTGGCGTGTTCGCCTACGACCTGCCGTGGGACAAGATCGACGTCGCCACTTTCTCCTGGCAGAAGGTGCTGGGCGGCGAGGGCGCGCACGGCGTGCTGATCCTCGGCCCGCGCGCGGTCGAGCGGCTGGAGAGCTACACCCCGGCCTGGCCGCTGCCGAAGGTCTTTCGCCTCGTCTCCAAGGGCAAGCTCACCGAGGGCGTGTTCAAGGGCGAGACGATCAACACGCCGTCGATGCTGGCGGTGGAGGACGCGATCTGGTCGCTCGAATGGGCCAAGTCGCTGGGGCAGGGCGGGCTGATCGCGCGCTCCGACGCCAACGCCGCCGCGCTCAACGCGATCGTCGCCGAGCGCGACTGGCTCGGGCATCTCGCCGCCGACCCGGCGTCGCGGTCGAAGACCAGCGTCTGCCTCACGGTCGACGCCGACGAGGCCGTCATCAAGAAGATGGTGTCGCTGCTCGAGGCGGAGCACGCCGCCTATGACATCGGCGGCTATCGCGACGCGCCCCCGGGGCTGCGCATCTGGTGCGGCGCGACCGTCGACACCGCCGACATCGAGGCGCTCGGTCCGTGGCTCGACTGGGCCTACGCCACCGCCAAGGCGGCCGCCTAACTCACCCCCATCCGTCATCCCCGCGTAGGCGGGGATCCAGACACGCAGGTCGTCGAGTGAGTCGCATCGTCAGCGGCTCTGGATCCCCGCCTCCGCGGGGATGACGGCCGAAATCGAAAGGCACTGCAATGCCCAAGGTACTCATTTCCGATAAGATGGACCCGCGCGCCGCCGAGATCTTCCGCGAGCGCGGCGTCGAGGTGGACGAGATCACCGGCAAGACCCCGGACGAGCTCAAGGCGATCATCGGCCAGTATGACGGGCTCGCGATTCGCAGCTCGACCAAGGTCACCAAGGACATCCTCGAGCACGCCACCAACCTCAAGGTGGTCGGCCGCGCCGGCATCGGCGTCGACAACGTCGACATTCCCGCCGCCTCTGCCAAGGGCGTGGTGGTGATGAACACGCCCTTCGGCAACTCGATCACCACCGCCGAGCACGCCATCGCGCTGATGTTCGCGCTCGCGCGCCAGCTGCCCGAGGCCGACGCCTCGACCCAGGCGGGCAAGTGGGAGAAGAACCGCTTCATGGGCGTCGAGGTCACCGGCAAGACGCTGGGGCTGATCGGCGCGGGCAACATCGGGTCGATCGTCGCCGACCGCGCGCTCGGGCTGAAGATGAAGGTGGTCGCCTTCGACCCGTTCCTCACCGAGGAGCGCGCGGTCGAGCTGGGCGTGACCAAGGTGACGCTCGACGAGCTGCTCGCGCGCGCCGACTTCATCACGCTGCACACGCCGCTGACCGACCAGACGCGCAACATCCTCTCGGCCGAGAACCTCGCCAAGACCAAGAAGGGCGTGCGCATCGTCAACTGCGCGCGCGGCGGCCTGATCGACGAGGCGGCGCTCAAGGCGGGGCTCGACTCAGGCCATATCGCCGGCGCCGCGCTCGACGTGTTCGTGACCGAGCCCGCCAAAGACAGCCCGCTCTTCGGCACGCCCAATTTCGTCTCGACCCCGCACCTCGGCGCGTCGACGACGGAGGCGCAGGTCAACGTCGCGATCCAGGTGGCCGAGCAGATGGCGGACTATCTCGTCTCGGGCGGCGTCACCAACGCGCTCAACGTGCCGAGCCTCTCCGCCGAGGAGGCGCCCAAGCTGCGCCCGTACATGGGGCTGGCGGAGAAGCTCGGCTCGCTCGTCGGCCAGCTCGCGACGGGCGCCATCGACCGCGTCTCGATCCACCGCGAGGGCGCGGCGGCGGACCTCAACCCCAAGCCGCTCACCAGCGCGGTGCTCACCGGCTTCCTGCGCCAGCAGACCGACACGGTGAACATGGTCAACGCGCCGGTGCTGGCGCGCGACCGCGGCATGGAGGTGCGCGAGATCCGCACCGAGCGCGAGGGCGACTATCACACGCTGCTGCGCGTCGCGGTGCGCACCGCCGACGGCGAGCGCTCGGTGGCGGGGACGCTGTTTGGTGACTCGGCGCCGCGCCTCGTCGAGCTGTTCGGGATCAAGGTCGAGGCCGATCTCACCGGCGCGATGCTCTACGTCGTCAACGAGGACGCGCCGGGCTTCATCGGCCGCATCGGTACGCTGCTGGGCGAGGCGGGCGTCAACATCGGCACCTTCCATCTCGGGCGGCGCCAGGCGGGTGGCGAGGCGGTGCTGCTGCTCTCGGTCGACCAGCCGGTCGACGCCGAGCTGCTCGCGCGCGTCAAGGCGCTGCCGGGCGTGAAGACCGCGATGGGGCTGGCGTTCTGAGCGGGAGGTGAGGGCGCACGGGTCCTGATAGCGCGTAGATCCTCCCCGGCACGGGGAGGGGAACGCTCGCCGAAGGCGAGTGGTGGAGGGGTTCTTCCCGCAGCGCAGCGCCTGCGGAACTTCCCCTCCACCATGCTGCGCATGGTCCCACCCCCGTACCGGAACGGATCGTCTCACTCGGCCGACTCGTCTTACTCAGCCGGCACCCTCTTCCCGAACGCGGGCAGGAGCATCTCACCGGTTCGTCCGGATTCGCAGCGCCACCGACTGCGCGTGCGCCGGCAGCCCCTCCGCGCGCGCCAGCGCGATCGTCGCCGGCCCCAACTCGTTGAGCGCGCTCTCGTCGAGCTGGAGGAAGCTGGTGCGCTTCATGAAGTCGGTCACGCCCAGCCCGCTGGCGAAGCGCGCGCGGCGCCCCGTCGGCAGCACGTGGTTCGGCCCCGCGACATAGTCGCCGATCGCCTCGGGCGTGTGCCGCCCGAGGAAGGCCGAGCCGGCGTGGCGCAGCAGGTCGAACAGGGCGCGCGGGTCGTCGCAGGCGAGCTCGACGTGCTCGGGCGCGAGCCGGTCGACCAGCGGCATCGCCTCGGCCAGCGTCGGCACGACCACGATCGCGCCATTGTCCTCCCAGGCGACGCGCGCCACCGCCTCGGTCGGCAGCGCGCCGAGCTGGCGCTCGACCGCCTGCGCGACGCGCTCGGCGAGGACGCCGTCGTCGGTGAACAGGATCGACTGGGTGGTGGTGTCGTGCTCGGCCTGGCTGAGCAGATCGGCCGCGATCCACTCGGGGTCGTTGGCGCCGTCGGCGACGACGACGATCTCGCTCGGCCCCGCCACCATGTCGATGCCGACGACGCCATAGACCTGGCGCTTGGCCTCGGCGACCCAGGCGTTGCCCGGCCCGGTGACGACGTCGACCCGCGCGATCCGCTCGGTGCCATAGGCGAGCGCGGCGATCGCCTGCGCGCCGCCGACGCGCCACACCTCGTCCGCGCCGGCGAGATGCGCCGCGGCGAGCACCAGCGGGTTGATCGCCCCGTCGGGGGTGGGTGTCACCACCACCAGCCGCTCCACGCCCGCCACCTTGGCGGGGATCGCGTTCATCAGCAGCGTCGAGGGGTAAGCCGCGCGACCGCCCGGCACGTACACCCCCGCGGCGTCGACCGCGCGCCAGCGCGCGCCGAGCCGCACGCCCGCGGCGTCGGTGAAGTCGGTGTCGGTCGGCCGCTGCCTCTCGTGATAGGCGCGGATGCGCGCGGCGGCGAGTTCGAGCGCGGCGCGCAGCTCGGGCTCCAGTGCCTCGAACGCCGCGGCGCAGGCGGCGCGGTCGACGCGCCAGCCGGTCTGGTCGAGATCGTGGCGGTCGAGCTTCTGCGTGAAGGCGTGGAGCGCGGCGTCGCCCCCGTCGCGCACGCTGCGGACGATCGTGGCGACGTCGCGCGCGACGTCCACCGCCGTCTCGCGGCGCGCGTCGACCAGCGCGTCGAAGCGCGCGGCGAAGTCGCCGTCGCGTGTGTCGAGCCGGATCATGCCGCTTTCTTCCCCACCGCGGCGCGGAACGCCTCCACCAGCGGGAAGACGTGCGCGCGCGTCTTCATCGCGGCGCGGTTCACCACCAGCCGTGCCGACACCGCCATGATCGGCTCGACCTCGACAAGGCCGTTCTCCTTGAGCGTCCGCCCCGAGGAGACGAGGTCGACGATCCGCGCCGCGAGCCCGAGCGTCGGCGCGAGCTCCATCGCGCCGTTGAGCTTGATACACTCGGCCTGGACGCCGCGGCGGGCGAAATGCTGCGCGGTGACGTGGGGGTATTTGGTCGCGACGCGGACGTGGCTCCAGCCGCGCGGGTCGTCGCGCGCGGCCAGCTCGGCCGGCTCGGCGACCGAGAGGCGGCAGTGGCCGATGTCGAGGTCGACCGGCGCGTACAGCTCGGGATAGTCGAACTCGGCGAGCACGTCCGAGCCGACGATGCCGAGCTGCGCGGCGCCATGCGCGACGAAGGTGGCGACGTCGAAGGCGCGGACGCGGATCAGCTCTATGCTCGGATCGGCGGTGCGGAAGCGCAGCGCGCGGCTGCTCTCGTCGCCGAAGGCGGGCTCGGGCACGATCCCGGCGGCGGCGAGCAGCGGCAGCGCCTCGCCGAGGATGCGGCCCTTGGGCACCGCGATGACGATCGGCTCGGGAGCGGACGGCTGAGACATGGCGGGGCTTTACGGCGGCACCCGCGCGGGAGCAACGGGCAGGCAGGAGGAAGCGACGATGAGCGAAGCCGCGGTGCGCGAGGCGTTCCGGATCCAGGCCTTCTACTGCGCGCGCATGGACGCGCCGATCTACGCGCGGCTGTGCGAGGTGATCGCCGACCGGCTCGCGCGCGACGGTGAGGTGGCGCGGCGCGTGCTCGACTGGCCGGGCGAGCCCACGCGCGACGCGCTGCCGCTCCGGCTGATCGGCGGGCTGCACGCGCTGGTGCTCGACGGTGCCGACGACGCGCTGGCGGCGGTCTTCGCCGGCGCGGTGATCGCCCCCGACGCGATCGCCGCGGTGCTCGCCGCGACGCTGGAGCGCCACGCCGCGCGGCTGCTGCCGTATCTCGACGGGCCGCCGCAGACCAACGAGCCCGGGCGCGCGGCGGCGCTGATGGTCGGGCTGATCGCGGTGGCGCGGCGGCTCGGGCCGCGGCTGGAGACGCTGGAGATCGGTGCGAGCGCCGGGCTCAACCTGCTGATCGACCGCTATCGTTTCGATCTTGGCGGGACGTTGGTCGGCCCCGCCGACGCGCCGCTGACGCTCCGTCCCGCGTGGCGCGGCGAGCCGCCAGCGAAGGTGGCGCTCGACATCGTCGCGACCCGCGGCTGCGACGTCGCCCCGCTCGACGCGCGCGACCCGGCGCAGGCGCGGCGGCTCGAATCCTACGTGTGGCCGGAGGCGCCCGAGCGGCTCGAGCGGCTGCGCACGGCGGTGACGATGGTGCGCGCGCACGGCGTCGCGCTCGACCGCGCCGACGCCGCCGACTGGCTCGAGGCACGACTGGCCGAGCCGCAGACGGCGGGCTTGACCCGCGTGCTGCTCCACTCGGTGGTGTGGCAATATCTGCCCGCCGAGAGCGCCGACCGCGTCCGCGCGGCGATGGCCGCGGCGGGCGCGCGCGCGACCCCTGAGCGTCCGCTCGCCTGGGTGATGATGGAGCCGGACCGCGCGAGCGCACGCCAGCTGGTGCGCGTGCGCACCTGGCCGGACGATCGCGGGTGGGAGACGGTGGCGAGCGCGCACGCGCATGCGGCGTGGGTCGCGCCGGGCGCGCCGGCGGAGGAGGGGCCGGGGATCACGCTGCCCGACGCGGCGCTGAGCGAGCCGCGGTGAGCGGAGGTCCTTGGTCAGTCGGGCGCCCTTGATTCCCATGATCGACCAGCGAACTTGATCCGCAACCTTTTACCGTCATCCCGGCCTTGAGCCGGGATCCATGCTTCGGCGAGATCATCGGCGTGGGTGTACGCGGGACGATGGATCCCGGGTCGAGCCCGGGATGACGTTGGTGAAGGGCGGCCGCGTTCGAGATGCGGCGCCTTTTCCGCGGGGAGTCGTCGGCTGGCGAGACTCAGCCAACTCGCCCTGGAGTCCGTTCCACGCAAGCCGAACCGTGCTCCCGCGCACGCGGGAGCCCAGAACGGCAGGCGGCCGTGTTGGTGGCTCTGGGCTCCGGCGTTCGCCGGAGCACGCTGGCGGCATAGATGAGGTGGATCAGACGCTACCGCAGCCGTCGCGCGTCGATCGCGACGTGGCGGATGCGCACGCGGTTCCACGTGTAGGTCACGTGCACCAGCCCGTCGCGCGCCTGGATCACCGCCGGATAGGCATAGCCGTCCGGCCGGGGCTCACGCTCCAGCGTCAGCACCTTGCGCCAGCGCACCCCGTCGTCGGACAGCGCCACCGCGAGCGGCCAGCGCGGGCCGGTATCGCTGCCGGGTCGGTTGGTGCTGTCGTTGTAGACCAGCAGCTGGCGCCCGTCGGCCAGCGTCACCGCGTCGGTCCCTGCGTTGGGATTAGGTAGCGCGAGCGCGGTCAGTGGCGACCAGTGCCGCCCCGCGTCGCGTGACCAGCTCTGCGCGAGCACGCCCTGCCGCGTGCGTGCCACCGCCAGCAGCCGCCCGTCGCGCAGCGTCATCAGGCTCGGCTGGATCGCCTCTAGCCCGCGCGGTGAGGCGATCGCGGGCAGCGCGTGCCACGTCCGCCCGCGGTCGGTGGAGCGCTCGACCAGCGCGTACCAGCGGTTGTGCGCGGGGCTGCCGACCTCGCGGCTCGACGGCGCGAGCCACGCGCCGTCGGGTGCCACGATCGGCTTGTTCTTGATCGGGCCGAGCACGCCGGCGGGCAGCCGGCGCGGCGCGCCCCAGTGGCGCCCGCCGTCGCGCGACTCGATCACCATGCCCCACCAGTCACGCGGGTTCGGCCCGACCTTGTAGAAGAGCTGGAGCGGAGCACCCGCGGGCTGGAACAGCACCGGATTCCACGTCGGCTGACCGTCGCCCGCGGCGACCGCGCGCGCTTTGTCCCAGCCCGCGGCGGTGCGGCGCGCGAACCAGACGCGGACGTCGCCGCGCCCCTCGCCGCTGCCGCCGAACCACGCCGCGGCGAGCGCGCCGTCGGCGAGCTGGACGATCGTGGAGGCATGCGCCTGCGGGTAGGACGGGGTGGGGTCGACGAACTCGCTGGCGACGATCGCGGAGGGGGCGGTCGCGGCGAGCGTGGGCGCGGTGACGAGCGCGAGCGCGAGCGCGCGGGGAAGAGTCATGGCGTCGCCTCGGTGAGGGAGATGCCGGGTGTAGGCGGCGAGGACGACGGCGTCATGCCGAACCTGCGCGTCCACTATTGCTCCCCGGCACAGGCCGGAGCCCAGTTGGGGAACGGCAGTGGATCTTACGAGAGTTGTCGCAACTGGGCCCCGGCCTGCGCCGGGGAACACTGCACGCGAAGCGCTCCTGCGCCTCCCCGCGCGCCCTTACCCTCTCACCGCCGCCGCGGCCCACGCGGCCCCGACGCGGCGCCACCCGGGCGCCGCTGCGGCACGCGCGCGGCGCGCGGCGGCGCGGCGCCTTCCATCTGTTCGATGCGGACGCCGTTCTCGTCCTCGCCGTCGCTGTTGGCGGACGCGCGCACCGCCGCGGCGAAACGTCCCGCCAGCGCGCGCGGCACCTGGAACTGGGTCTCCATCGGCCCGATCCGGATCGCGCCGATCTCGCTCTTGGTCACGTGACCGCGGCGGCACAGCAGCGGCAGCACCCAGCGCGGGTCGGCGTTCTGGCGCCGGCCGATGTTCATGCGGAACCACACCACGTCGTCGAAGCCGTCGCGATGACCCTTCTGCGCGCTCTCGCTCGGCGCCTGGCCGGTCAGCTCCTCGGGCGCGGGCAGCGCCGCGCGCTGCGCCGCCACCAGCGCGGCGGCGATGTCCTCGGGCGAGCGCTGCGCCAGCAGCTCGGCGGCGAGCGCGCGGTCGTCGTCGTCGACCTCGACCGGCGCGAGCAAGGTCTCGAGCAGGCGTTCGCGGTCCTTGGCGCGGATCTCCTCCGCGCTCGGCACCTCGCCCCATTCGGTCGCGATGCGCGCGCCGCGCAGCATCATCTCGACGCGACGGCGCCGCGGATAGGGCACGATCAGCACCGCGGTGCCCTTCTTGCCCGCGCGCCCGGTGCGGCCCGAGCGGTGCTGCAGCACCTCGGCGTCGCGCGGCATCTCGACGTGGATGACGAGGCTGAGCGTCGGCAGGTCGATCCCGCGCGCGGCCACGTCGGTCGCCACGCAGACGCGCGCGCGACGGTCGCGCAGCGCCTGGAGCGCCTGGTTGCGCTCGTTCTGCGAATGCTCGCCCGACAGCGCCACCGCGGCGAAACCGCGCTCGACCAGCCCGGCGTGGAGGTGGCGGACGTTGTCGCGCGTGGCACAGAACAACATCGCGGTCTCCGCCTCGTAGAAGCGCAGCAGGTTGATCACCGCGTGCTCGATGTCCGCGGGCGAGACGGTGACGGCGCGATAGGCGATGTCGCCGTGGCCGCGCTGCTCGCTGACGGTGGAGATGCGCAGCGCGTCGCGCTGGTAGGTCTTGGCGAGCTGGACGATCGGGCGCGGCAGCGTCGCCGAGAAGAGCAGGGTGCGGCGCTCGGTCGGGGTCTGGTCGAGCAGCGCCTCGAGGTCGTCGCGGAAGCCCATGTCGAGCATCTCGTCGGCCTCGTCGAGGATCGCGACGCGGAGCTGGCCGAGCTTGAGCGCGCCGCGCTCGGCGTGGTCGCGCAGGCGGCCCGGCGTGCCGACGACGATGTGCGCGCCGTGGTTGAGCGCGCGCCGCTCGCGGCTGGCGTCCATGCCGCCGACGCAGGTGGCGATGCGCGCGTCGGCGTAGAGCCACGCCAGCTCCTTGGCGACCTGGAGCGCGAGCTCGCGCGTCGGCGCGATCGCCAGGGCCAGCGGCGCCGCGGCCGGCGGCAGCGCGCCGTCCTCGCTCAGCAGCTGCTCGGCCATGGCGAGCCCGAAGGCGACGGTCTTGCCCGAGCCGGTCTGCGCGGAGACGAGCAGGTCGCGGCCGTGCGCGGCTTCGGCCGTCACCTCGGACTGGACGGGAGTGAGCGCGGCATAGCCACGCGCGGCGAGCGCGCTGCCCAGCGCGGCAGGAAGATTCGGAAAGTCCATGAGGACTGCGCACATGGGCGCGATGGCGGAAAATTGCCAGTGGGAACGGCGCGATGGCGCGGGACGTTCGGCGCTTTTCCCCTGATCACGGTAGGATAGACGCGATATGGCGCTCGTCAACGACCCCGCCTGGTTCAT
Organism: Sphingomonas sp. BK580; assembly: GCF_014194975.1. GTDB lineage: Bacteria > Pseudomonadota > Alphaproteobacteria > Sphingomonadales > Sphingomonadaceae > Sphingomonas. Next base: position 72,051 of record NZ_JACIAY010000002.1, read on the forward strand.
CACCGGCTGCTCGACCGGCTTCGGGCGCGAGCTCGCGCGGCTGGTGCTGGAGCGGGGCTGGCGCGCGGTCGTCACCGCGCGCGACTCGGGCCGGGTCGCCGATCTGGTCGACCGATACGGGGACAGCGCGCTGGCGCTGTCGCTCGACGTCGTCGACCAGGCGCAGATCGATGCCGCCGTGGCGGCCGCGACCGCGCACTTCGGCCGGATCGACGTGCTCGTCAACAACGCGGGCTACGGCTATCAGTCGAGCATCGAGGAGGGCGACGATCGCGAGATCCGCGCGCAGTTCGACGCCAACGTCTTCGGTCTGTTCGCGCTCACCCGCGCGGTGCTGCCGGGCATGCGCGAGCGCCGCGCCGGCGCGATCGTCAACATCACCTCGGTCGCCGGCCTCGTCGGTTTCCCGTCCTCGGGCTATTACGCCGCCTCCAAGCACGCCGTGGAGGGCTTCTCCGACTCGCTCGCCGCCGAGGTGGCGCCGCTCGGCATCGCCGTCACCTGCGTCGAGCCGGGGCCGTTCCGCACCGACTGGGCGGGGCGCTCGCTGCGGCAGACGCCGAGCACGATCGCCGATTACGCCGAGACCGCCAAGGCGCGGATGGAGTCGACCAAGATTGTCTCGGGCAACCAGCCGGGCGACCCGGTCCGCGCGGCGGAAGCGATGATCGCGGCGGTCGAGCGCGACACCCCGCCGCGCCATCTGGTGCTCGGGAAGTGGGGCTATGACGCCGTGACCGAGCGGCTGCACGCGCGCGTCGCGGAGATCGAGGCGCAGCGCGACGCCGCGCTCGGCGCCGACTTCCCGGCCGACGTTACCAGCGGTAGTTGAAGCTGACGGAGACGCGTTCTTCCTTGGCGGTGCTGGGCATCACCTCGTGGCGCAGCCAGCTCTCCCACAGGAAGAGCGTGCCCGGCGCGGGCTCGGCGTAGACGAAGGTGCCGTCGCGCGGCGGCGCCGCCATCAGCATCGCCAGCCGCGGGTCCTCCAGCTTGAGCGCGCCCGAACCGGGCGGCACCGCGACGTAGAAGGTGCCCGACACCGCGCTGTGCGGGTGGAGGTGACCCGAGTGGGTGCCGCCGGGCTTCATGACGTTGACCCACAGGCTGTCGAGCCTGAGCCTGCGCCCGCCGAGATCGAGGCCGGCCTCGGCGGCGAACGTCGCGACGTGGCGGTCGAGCAGGCGCTTGAGGTCGGCGAAGGCGGGATCCCGCTGCGGCAGGTCGTCGAGCGAGGCGTAGCTGGTATAGCCGCGGTAATTGTGCGCCTTGGACCAGCGCTTGCCGGCGAGGTCCTCGGTGGCGAGCGCGCGGCAGGAGTCGGCCAGCTCGGCGAGCAGCGCGGGCTGGTCGAGCCGGGCTTCGTAGAAGTGGGTCGGGAAGAGCTGGCGGGTCGGCATAGTAGGGCTTTCGTGATGGGTATGGGGCTTGGCCAAGGGCGACCGACGGGGACAGATCCTCCCCGAGAAGCGGGAAGGATTTGATACTCGCTCGCGACGTCCGCCTACGCCCCCAGCCGCAGCGCCACGTCGTTCATGAATCGCACGTCGTCGCCCTTGGCGAGCCAGCCCGCCTCGCCCGCGACCGCGCCGAGCAGGTCGCTGAGCGGGTCGATCTCGCTCTTGGCGTAATTGCCGAGCACGTGGCCGGTCACCCGGTCCTTGTGCCCCGGATGCCCGATGCCGATCCGCACGCGGCGGAAATCCGGCCCGAGGTGCTGGTCGATCGAGCGCAGCCCGTTGTGCCCCGCGGTGCCGCCGCCCTGTTTCACCTTCACCTTCATCGGCGCGAGATCGAGCTCGTCGTGGAAGACGGTGAGCGCCTCGACGCCGAGCTTGTAGAAGCGCAGTGCCTCGCCTACCGAGCGGCCGCTGTCGTTCATGAAGGTGGCCGGCTTGAGCAGCAGCACCTTCACGCCATCGACGCGCCCCTCCTGGAGCCAGCCCTGGAACTTCTTGGCCGGCGCGGCGAAGCCGTGAACCTCGGCGATCGAGTCGACCGCCATGAAGCCGACATTGTGCCGGTGCATCGCATATTGCGCGCCCGGATTGCCGAGCCCGACCCAGAGTTGCACGATCTCGGTCTCCTGATGGGGCGAGCGCAGCGACCGGCCGCGCCTCACCCTTCCGTCACGTCGGCCTTGCCGTCATCCCGGCCTTGATCCCCGGCATGACGGAGAAGGGATGGGCGCGGTCGCCCCATAAAGGCGAAGGGCAGGGGAGCGTCGCCGCCACCCTGCCCCCGTACGGCTCACAGCGAGCGCGCCGATCAGGCCTCGCCCGAGCCCTCGGTCGCCGCGGCGTCCTCCGCCTCGTCGGCGGCGCCCTCGGACTTCAGCGCCGACGGCGCGACCAGCGTCGCGACGGTGAAGTCGCGGTCCTCGATCGCCGGGTGCGCGCCCTGCGGCAGCGTCACCTCGCTGATGTGGATCGTGTCGCCCACGTCCTTGCCCGCGACCGAGACGGTGATCTCGGTCGGGATGTTGCTGGCGTCGACCACCAGCTCGAGCTCGTGGCGCACGACGTTGAGCACGCCGCCCTTCTTCAGGCCGGGCGACTCTTCCTCGTCGGCGAACACCACCGGCACCGCGACGGTGACGGTCGCGTCGGCGGCGATGCGGAGGAAGTCGACGTGGGTCGGGCGGTCGGTCACCGGGTGGAAGGCGACGTCCTTGGCCAGCGTGCGCTGCCCGTCGACCATGATCACCGAGTTCATGAAGTGGCCGGTCATCAATGCCTTGACCAGCGCCTTCTCCTCGAGGTGGATCGCCGACGGCGCCTGGTTCTGGCCGTAGATCACGGCGGGGACGCGGCCTTCGCGACGCAGCGAGCGGGAGGCTCCCTTGCCAACCCGGTCACGCGTCTCGGCCGCGAGCGTGATGGTATCGCTCATGTTGGTGCTCCGAAACGTGGAATGACTGATATGCTTCCGCCACGCCTCCAGGGATGACCATGACGGAAGTGCGCGCGCTTAGCCGCGACGCGCCCGGAACGCAATCAGTAGTTCACCCGCACCGCCCTGAGCCGGTACGCGCCGAGCTGCGCCTGCACGCTCTGCGCGCCGGCGAGGTGCCCGGCGCCGACCGCCACGAAGACGGTGCCCGGCTGCTTCATCCGCTCGGCGATCCAGGCCGCCCAGCGCTTGTTGCGGTCGACCAGCAGCGCCTGGGCGACCTCGGGGGAGTCCTTGAGCGAGTCGTTCATCTCGCTCGCTACGCCGTCGGGATCGCCCTTCGACCAGGCGGTGACGAGCCGGTCGAAGGTGCGCTCGGCGGTGGGCAGCTCGTCGAGCGTGCTCTCCAGCAGCTGCAGCTGCGCCGGCTGCGACAGCGTGTCGAAGATGCCGAGCTGGCCCTCGAACGTCTCCAGCCCGACGACCTGCTTGCCCGCGGCGCGCGCCGCCTCGGTCAGTACCTTCTCGGGGCCGTTGGCGGATTGGTAGCCGAGCTTCTGCACCGGCAGCAGCGACAGCGTCACCGCGGCGAACCACGGCCGCATCTTGTCATAGGCCTGGGCGGTGACGCCGCCCTCGCTCATCGCCTTGGCGAAGGCGGGGCGATAGTTGGGCGGCAGCTGCGTCGTCAGCGCGCTGCCCGCGGGCGCGAAGGCCTTGGCCGCGACGATCTGCTGCGCCGTCTGCTGGTCGGGCTCGACCATCTCGAGCACCAGGGTCTGCGAGCGGTCGAACGCCTTCTTCACGCCCTCGTCGAACCACGACAGACCGGGCTTGAGCACGTGGATCGTGCCGAAGAGATAGATCGTCGTGTCCTTGTCCCTGACCACCCACAGCGCGGGATCGGCGTCGGCCGGCGCGGCGGGGGCGGGCGCCTGCTGGGCGCAGGCGGGGAGCGCGAGCAGCAGCGCGAGGGCGGAGAGAGCGGTCTTCATGGCAGCGTTCATGCGGCGGCGTCCCGGCGAAGGAAAGGGTGCGCTATCGGCGCGGGCGCCGCGCACGGCAAGCGCGGCGCACGTCGGGCGGAGCGTCAGCGGTGGCAGAGCCGTGTCGCGATCGACTCGAGCGTGCGACGCGCCTCGGCGCGGGTGGCGACCGGGAGGCGCACCTTGCCCGCGACGCGCTGCCGCACCTGATCGGCCTGCTGCCACAGTGCGTCGGCCTGCGGCTGCGTCAGCGTGCGCGCCTTGCGCGCCGCGGCGATGCCGGTCTCGAGCACGTTGGCGCGCGCCGCCAGCACCGAGGTCGCGGGCACGACCCCGGGGGCGAGCCCGAGCGGGCGGCAGGCCGGTAGCCCGCGCGCGGTGTGTCCGGCGGTAGTCGAAGCGGTGGAGGCCGACGGTGAGGGCGACGCGCCGAGGAGAATCGCAGTGACGAGAAAGGGATAGGCCAAGAGGATCACTCCTTTCGTTGATCTGGTGATGGGAGCGCTAGCAACGGCTGGCTGAACCGCGGCCGACTGGACTTGCGCGTCGTGCGCACAGCCAGCGTGCGCCTTACGCGGGCAGGCATCTTGTTGCGCTACCATTGTCAGAGGCTTGGCCGCATCGGGCGGGAGGGGGTGCCATCGCTGCCCCGCGTCCCTCGCTTGATTCCCCGCCGGGCTTCCGCCACAGCGCCGACGTGACCGACACCAGCGCCAACCGCCCGCTCAGCTTCCAGGCGATGATCCTGCGGCTCCACCAATATTGGTCGGAGCGCGGCTGCGTGATCCTCCAGCCCTATGACATGGAGATGGGCGCGGGCACGTTTCACCCCGCCACCACGCTGCGCGCGCTGGGGCCGGACACGTGGAACGCCGCCTTCGTCCAGCCGTGCCGCCGCCCCACCGACGGGCGCTACGGCGAGAACCCCAACCGGCTCCAGCATTACTATCAGTACCAGGTGATCCTGAAGCCGAGCCCGCCCGACCTGCAGGAGCTGTACCTCGGCAGCCTCGCCGCGATCGGGGTCGACATGGGCGTCCACGACATCCGCTTCGTCGAGGACGACTGGGAGAGCCCGACGCTCGGCGCCTGGGGGCTCGGCTGGGAGGTCTGGTGCGACGGGATGGAGGTGACCCAGTTCACCTATTTCCAGCAGATGGGCGGCTTCGACATGAAGCCGGTCGCGGGCGAGCTGACCTACGGGCTCGAGCGGCTGGCGATGTACATCCAGGACGTCGACAACGTCTACGACCTGCGCTTCAACGACGCGGGCGTCAGCTACGGCGACGTCTTCCTCGAGAACGAGCGCCAGATGAGCGCGTGGAACTTCGAGGTGGCCGACACCGAGACGCTGTTCGATGCCTTCCGCAAGGCCGCGGCCGAGTGCGAGAACAGCCTCTCGGCCGGGCTGCCGATCCCGGCGTACGAGCAGGCGATCAGGGCGAGCCACACGTTCAACCTGCTCCAGGCGCGCGGCGTGATCTCGGTGGCGGAGCGCCAGGCGTATATCGGCCGAGTCCGTGACCTGGCGAAGGGCGCCTGCGGGGCGTGGATGGAGAAGAACGGGTGGGCGGCGTGAACCACATGACCGACTTCCTGCTCGAACTCCGCTCGGAGGAGATCCCCGCCCGAATGCAGGCGAAGGCGCGCGAGGACCTCGCCCGCCTGTTCGCCGCCGAGCTCGCGCGCGCCGGGCTCGCTGTGACCGAGACCGTCACCTATGCCACGCCGCGCCGGCTCGCGCTGATCGCGCGCGGCCTGCCGGAGGCGACCGCCGCCGTCTCGGAGGAGATCAAGGGTCCGCGCGCGTCCGCCCCGCCACAGGCGCTCGAGGGCTTCCTGCGCAAGACTGGGCTCAGCCGCGAGCAGCTGACCGAGCGCGACGGCGTGCTCTACGCGGTGAGCGACAAGCCCGGCCGCGCCACCGTAGAGGTGCTCGCCGAGGCGGTCGCGGCGGTGATCCGCGCCTTCCCCTGGCCCAAGTCGATGCGATGGGGCGCGGAGTCGCGCTCGACCGAGAGCCTGCGCTGGGTCCGCCCGCTGCACGGCATCGTCGCATTGTTCGGCGAACAGGTCGTGCCGGTCAGCGTCGCGGACGTCGAGAGCGGCGCGGCGACGCTCGGGCACCGCTTCCATCATCCTGGCGCGATCACGATCGGCTCGGCGGCGGACTATGTCGAGAAGCTGCGCGCCTGCCACGTCATCGTCGACCAGGAGGAGCGCGCCGCGCTGATCCGCGACCGCGCCACCGCGCTGGCGGCCGAGGCCGGGCTGGTGCTGGTCGAGGACGAGGGGCTGGTGGCGGAGAATGCCGGGCTGACCGAGTGGCCGGTGCCGCTGCTCGGCCGCTTCGACCCCGCCTTCCTCGACGTCCCGCCCGAGGTCATCCAGCTCACCGCGCGCGTGAACCAGAAGTATTTCGTCTGCCGCGACCGCGAGGGGCGGTTGGCCGACGCCTTCGTGTGCACCGCCAACATCGCCGCGAGCGACGGCGGCGCGCGGATCGTCGACGGCAACCGCAAGGTGCTCGCGGCGCGGCTGAGCGACGCGCGCTTCTTCTACGAGACCGATCGCAAGGTGCCGCTCGCGCAGCAGGCGGAGAAGCTCGGCAAGATCGTGTTCCACGAGAAGCTCGGCACGGTTGCCGACAAGGTGGAGCGCGTCGCCAAGCTGGCGCGCTGGCTGGTGGAAGAGGGCGTGATCCTTCCCGCTATCGGAGAGGATGTGAAAACGCTGGCCGACATGGCGGAGCGCGCGGCACGGCTCGCCAAGGCCGACCTCGTCACCGGCATGGTCGGCGAGTTCCCCGAGCTGCAGGGGCTGATGGGCGGCTATTACGCCGCGGCGCAGGGCGAACCCGCCGCGGTCGCCGAGGCGGTGCGCGACCATTACAAGCCGGTCGGGCAGGGCGACGACGTGCCGACCGCGCCGGTGACGGTGGCGGTGAGCCTCGCCGACAAGCTCGACAGCATCGCGCAGTTCTTCGCCGCCGACCTGCGCCCGAGCGGCTCCAAGGACCCGTTCGCACTACGCCGCTCGGCGCTGGGCGTGATCGCGCTGATCCTCGACAACGGGCTGCGTTTCGCGCTCGGCCAGGTCGCGTCGCGCGACGTCCTCGACTTCTTCGCCGACCGCCTGAAGGTGCAACAGCGCGAGGCGGGCGTGCGTCATGATCTCATCGACGCGGTGTTCGCGTTGGGCGGCGAGGACGATCTCGTCCGGCTGCTCGCGCGGGTGCGCGCGCTCCAGTCGTTCGTCGGCACCGAGGACGGCGCCAACCTGCTCGCCGGCTACAAGCGCGCCGCCAATATCCTCAAGAAGGAGGGCATCCCCGACCGTGCTCCTGCGAACGCAGGAGCCCAGGATGGCGAGGCGCCCGGTGGCCCTGGGCTCCTGCGTTCGCAGGAGCACTCGTTCGCGCAGGAGCACGTGTCCGCGCAGCAGCACGCGCCGACGCCGCAGCACAAATCCCTGTCCTACACGCCGGAAAAGGACGAAGCCGCGCTCATCGCCGCGCTCGACTCGGCCGAGCCCGCCGCCGCCGACGCGGTCGCGCGCGAGGACTTCGCGGGCGCGATGGCCGCGCTCGCGACGCTCCGCGCCCCGATCGACGCCTTCTTTGACACCGTGACCGTCAACGACCCCGATCCGGCCAAGCGCGAAGCGCGGCTGGCGCTGCTCGCGCGCGTCCGCGCCGCGGTCCACACGGTCGCCGATTTCGCCAAGATCGAAGGTTGAGTCGCACCGCGCCAGCGACTCAACTTTCTCAACATTCGCGCGCCCGCCCTCGCCGAAACAAGGACTTGGAAGCATGACCCAGCAGTACGTCTATCGCTTCGGCGGCGGGGTGTCGGAGGGCAAGGCGGGCGACAGGAACCTGCTCGGCGGCAAGGGCGCCAACCTCGCCGAGATGGCGTCGATCGGCCTGCCGGTGCCGCCGGGCTTCACCATCTCCACCGCGATGTGCGCGCGTTACTATGAGGAGGGCGAGCGCTTCCCCGAGTCGCTGCGCGCCGAGGTCGCTGCGGGGATCGCGCATATCGAGGGCGTCACCGGCAAGCATTTCGGCGACGCGGCTGACCCGCTGCTCGTCTCGGTCCGCTCGGGCGCGCGCGTGTCGATGCCGGGGATGATGGACACCGTCCTCAACCTCGGGCTCAACGACGCCACCGTCGAGGGGCTGGCGGCGGCGAGCGGCGACGCGCGCTTCGCCTGGGACAGCTACCGCCGCTTCATCCAGATGTACGCCGACGTGGTGCTCGAGCTCGACCACGGCGCGTTCGAGGAAGCGCTGGAGATCGCCAAGGAGGACCGCGGCTACACGCTCGACACCGAGCTGTCCGCCGACGATCTGCGCGCGCTCGTCGCGGAGTATAAGCGACTGGTCGAGCAGCTGTGGGGCAGGGCCTTCCCGCAGGACGTCCACGACCAGCTATGGGGCGCGGTGGGCGCGGTGTTCGGCTCGTGGCAGTCGGATCGCGCCAAGGTCTACCGCCGGCTCAACCACATCCCGGGCGACTGGGGCACCGCGGTGAACGTCCAGGCGATGGTGTTCGGCAACATGGGCGACACCAGCGCCACCGGCGTCGCCTTCACGCGCGATCCCTCGACCGGCGAGCGCGCCTATTACGGCGAGTTCCTCATCAACGCGCAGGGCGAGGACGTCGTCGCGGGCATCCGCACGCCGCAATATCTGACGCGCGCGGCGCGCGAGCGGGCGGGGGCCAGGCCGCTGTCGATGGAGGAGGCGCTGCCCGAGGTCTATGCCGAGCTCGCGCGCGTGTTCGACACGCTCGAGACGCATTACCGCGACATGCAGGACATCGAGTTCACGGTGCAGCAGGGCGTGCTGTGGATGCTCCAGACGCGCTCGGGCAAGCGCACCGCCAAGGCCGCGCTCAAGATCGCGGTCGACATGGCGGAGGAGGGACTGATCACGCGCGAGGAGGCGATCGCGCGGGTCGACCCTAGTGCGCTCGACCAGCTGCTGCACCCGACGCTCGATCCCGCGGCGGCGCGCGACGTGCTGACCAAGGGCCTGCCCGCCTCGCCCGGCGCGGCCTCGGGGGCGGCGGTGTTCGACGCCGACACCGCCGAGCGCTGGGCCGCCGACGGGCGCGCGGTGATCCTGCTGCGCACCGAGACCAGCCCCGAGGACATCCACGGGATGCACGCCGCCAAGGGCATCCTCACCGCGCGCGGCGGGATGACCAGCCACGCCGCGGTGGTGGCGCGCGGCATGGGGCGGCCGTGCGTCTCGGGCGCGGGCGCGCTGTCGATCGATGCCCGCGCCAAGGTGGCGCGCGTCGGCGGGCGCGAGCTGCGCGAGGGCGACGTGCTGACGATCGACGGCGCCACCGGCGAGGTGATGGCGGGCGCGGTGGCGACGATCCAGCCCGAGCTGGCGGGCGACTTCGGTACGCTCATGGAGTGGGCGGACGCGGTGCGCCGCTTGAAGGTGCGCGCCAACGCCGAGACCCCGGCGGACTGCCGCACCGCGCGCGACTTCGGCGCGGAGGGCGTGGGGCTGTGCCGCACCGAGCATATGTTCTTCGAGAGCGACCGGATCACCGCGGTGCGCCAGATGATCCTGGCGAGCGACGAGCGCGGCCGCCGCGCCGCACTGGAGAAGCTGCTGCCCGCGCAGCGCGCCGACTTCACCGCGATCTTCGAGGTGATGGCAGGCCTGCCGGTGACGGTGCGGCTGCTCGACCCGCCGCTCCACGAGTTCCTGCCGCACGAGGAGAAGGAGTTCGCCGAGGTCGCCGAGGCGGCGGGGGTGGCGGCGGACGTGCTCCGCCGCCGCGCCGCCGAGCTCCACGAGTTCAACCCCATGCTCGGGCATCGCGGCTGCCGGCTAGGGGTGACCTATCCCGAGATCTACGAGACCCAGGCGCGCGCGATCTTCGAGGCCGCGCTCGACGTGGCGGAGCGGAGCGGGGAGGCGCCGATCCCCGAGGTGATGATCCCGCTGGTCGCGACCAAGCGCGAGCTCGACCTCATGAAGGCGGTGGTCGATCGCGCCGCCGAGGCGGTGTTCGCCGAGCGCGGGCGGCGGGTGGACTATCTGGTCGGCACGATGATCGAGCTGCCGCGCGCCGCGCTCAAGGCCGGCGAGATCGCCGCGAGCGGCGAGTTCTTCTCGTTCGGCACCAACGATCTGACGCAGACGACGCTGGGGGTGAGCCGCGACGACGCGGCGCGCTTCCTCGGCGCCTATGTCGAGCAGGGCATCTACGCGCGCGACCCGTTCGTCAGCCTCGACGTGGAGGGGGTGGGCGAACTGGTGGCGCTGGCGGCGGAGCGCGGGCGCGCGACGCGGCCGGCGATCAAGCTCGGCATCTGCGGCGAGCACGGCGGCGACCCGGCGTCGATCGCCTTCTGCGAGCAGGTCGGGCTGGATTACGTCTCGGCCTCGCCGTACCGCGTGCCGATCGCGCGGCTCGCGGCGGCGCAGGCGGCACTCGCGGCGCGGTAACATCCTCCCGTGCGAACGGGAGCCCACTCACCGGATCGAAGGCTCAGATAATCCGGCGATCGGTCGGGTGCGCCGGTGCCGCGGAGGAGCGGGGCACCACGCCCTCGTCGCGATAAACCCGCTCGTCGCGGAAAGCGCGCTCGTCGTCGCCCGGCCGGTCGCCCAGGATCGGCCGCTCGTCTCGTACGACGCGCTCTTCCACCATCGGCGGCGCGGCACGCAGGCGCTCATTCTCGCGCTCCAGCTCCGCGATCCGCGCGTTCTCCCGCTCGAGGTCGCCGATCCGCGCGTTGTCGCGTTCCAGTTCGGCGAGGCGGCCGTGATCGCGCTCCAGCTCGGCCACGCGCCTGGCGGTGGCCGCGTGCGCGTCACGCTCGGCGGCGTAGCGCGTCTTCCACTTGCGCCCGCCCGGATGGCTCGCCAGCCCGAACAGCCAACCCGCGATCAGTGCCACCGCGAGCGCGATATATTGCGTCGACGTCGTGAACAGCATGGCATCCTCCCTGCCGCCGGAGACGCCCGCGGCGCCTCCATAACGTCATAGCAACGACCGGCGCCGACGCGGTGTTCCGGTGCGTCGGAACGCATCGGAACATCGCCCAGGGTCACTTGGCGTTGATGAAGGAGTCGTTGAGCGAGCAGGCCGCCGGACCGAGGATGACGACGAACAGCACCGGCAGGATGAACAGGATCAGCGGCACCGTCATGATCGCGGGCAACCGTGCGGCTTTCTCCTCGGCGCGCATCATCCGCTCGTTGCGGAACTCGGCCGACAGCACGCGCAGCGCGCTGGCCAGCGGCGTGCCGTATTTCTCGGTCTGGATCATCGTCGTCACCACGCCGCGCACGGCGTCGAGATCGACTCGCATCGCGAGGTTCTCGAACGCCTGGCGACGGTCGGTGAGGAAGCCCAGCTCGATCGCGGTGAGCGCGAATTCCTCGCCGAGCTCGGGATAGGCTTTGCCGAGCTCGCGCGAGACGCGGTGGAAGGCGGCGTCGACGGTGAGTCCCGCCTCGGCGCAGATCACCAGCAGGTCAAGCGCGTCGGGCAGACCCTTGCGGATCGCGTCGCTGCGCTTGTTGATCTTGTTCTTCAGGAACAGGTCGGGCGCTTTGTAGGCGAGCACCAGCGTCGAGGCGACGAGGCCGTAGCGCTTCAGCGGGCTCCAGTCGGGGAAGGAGTCGAGCAGGTAGACGTAGACGATCATCAGGCCGCCGAAGACGATCGGCAGCACCAGCCGGCCGAAGATGACCGCGACCGCCCACTCCTTCTTGCGGATGCCGGCCTGCATCAGCTTGTGCTGCGCGACCTTGAGCTGCTCGTCCTGCAGCACGCGCAGCGACGACAGGAAGGCGCGCAGCCGGTCGGCGGTCTCGTTCTTCTGGACGAGCTTGGCGCGGCGCTTGCTCGTCGAGGCGGTGATGCCCGCCTTGAGCTGCTCGCGCCGGTCGTTGAGCGCGCGGACGCGCTTGGTCATCGGGTCGCGCACGCCGAGCGCGGCGTAGATCGCGACGAAGACCGCCGCGGCGGCGATGCCGGAGAGCAGGGTCGCGGCCCAGACCACGTCGATGCCGAAGAAGGTGGCGTGCGCAGGTTCCATATCAGATCTCGAAGCTCACCATCTTGGCCATGATGAAGGCGCCGATCCCCATCCACACCAGCCCGCCGCCACCCGCCACCATCAGCCGCGGATCAGCGAAGAAGTTGAGCATGTAGGGCGCGTTGATCGTGTAGATCACGCCGAAGACGATGAAGGGCAGCGAGCCGACGATATAGGCCGACGCCTTGGACTCGGACGACATCGCCTTGATCTTCAGCTTCATCTGCCCGCGCTGGCGCAGCACCGTGGCGAGGTTCTGCAGCGTCTCGGCGAGGTTGCCGCCGGTCTCGCGCTGGATCGCGATGGTGATGACGAAGAACTGGAACTCGGGCGTGCCGAGCCGATCCGCCGTCTCCTGCAGCGCCACGTCCATCGCGCGACCGATCTTCATCTTGTCCGAGACCGAGCGGAATTCCTCGCCGACCGGCCCAGGGACTTCGGCACCGACCACCTGCATCGTCTCCGAGATCGGCAGGCCCGAGCGCAGGCCGCGCACGAGCAACTCGATCGCGTCGGGGAACTTCGCGGTGAAGGCGGCGATGCGACGCTTGATCAGGAAGCCGATCGCGAGGTGCGGCAGCAGCCCGCCCATCGCCGCGCCGAGGAACAGCGCCAGCAGAAGCGGCATCCCCTTGAGCAGCAGCAGCAGCGCCACGACGACGGCGACGCCGACCGTGGCGCCGCCGTAATGCCCGACGGTCCAGCTCTTCCCCGTCATCGACAGGCGCTTCTGCAGCTGTGCCACGTTGGGCAGCAGTCGCATCGCGGCGAGATCGGCGCGGGTCGCGCTCTTGCCCGTGATGCGGCGCATCTGCGCCTCGATCGCGTTGGCCGGCGAGGCGGTGTGGCGCTCGCGCAGCGCGGCGAGCCGGCGCGTCGTCGCCTTGTTCGTCGACGGCCCGGCGAGCGCGGCGACGAGCAGCAGCAGCGTCAGCGCGGCGCCGGCGAAGAGCAGGATCAGCGGCAGGATCGGCATGGCGGCTCCGGGACCATCGGACGGGCGATCACTTCGCCTTGGCCGGCTTCTTGGGGATCAGCCCCTTAAGGTCGGCGAACTTGGACAGCAGCGAGCCGCCGCGGACCGTGCTTGCCGGCATCTCACCCTCGTCGGCGCTGCGCAGCAGCTGGTCGGCAAGCTCGGCGAGCGGCGCGACCGTCTTGCTCGCTCTGCCCGCCTCGGCGAGCGGCTTGCCCAGCTTGGCCGCCTGGGCCGCCAGCTTCTGGTCGAACGGCACGATCAGGTCGATCTTGCGCTCGATCGAGCCCTCGAAGTCCTTGCGCGAGATCTCGGGCTGCGCGCCGGCGTGGACGCGGTTGGCGAGCACCGTCACCTGCACCTGCGGGGCGTTGCTGCGCAGGTAGGATAGCAGCCGGATCGAGTCGCGCGCCGAGGCGAGCGTCAGCTCGGTGACGAGCACCGCGGCGTTGACGTCGGCGAGCAGGTGCGGGTGCTGCACCAGCATCGGGCGCGGCAGGTCGATCACGGTCGCCTCGAAGGCAGCGCGCATCTCCTCCTGCAGCTGGTAGAAAGCGGCGCCGTCGGTGATCACCGGCGCGCTGATCGGCGCCTCGGCCGAGAGCACCGAGAGCTTGTCCGACGCGCGCACCATGGCGCGCTCGATGAACAGGCCGTCGATGCGGCTGGGATTCTCGATCGCGTCGGTCAGGCCGCGGCCGGGCTCGAGATCGAGCGCGAGCGCGCCCGTGCCGAAATGCACGTCGAGGTCGAGCAGCGCGGTGGCGCGCTTGCCGCGCTCGCTCATCAACCACGCCAGCGAGGTGGCGATGGTGGAGGCGCCCGCGCCGCCGCGGCTGCCGATCACCGCCACCGAACAGTGCGGGCGATCGAGCGAGACCTCGACCGGCTTGGGCGCGTTGAGCATCGCCTGCGCCTGGCCGAGCGCGTCGCGCACCGCCTCGGGGTGGAGCGGCTTGAGCAGATAGTCCTGAATCCCGCTGGCGAGCAGGTCGCGGTACAGCCGCACGTCGTTGACCTGGCCCGCCGCGATCACGATCGTGCCGGGCTCGCACACCTCGGCGAGCCCGTTGATGTCGCCGAGCGGGTCGCTCGACTCGGCGAGGTCGACGAACAGCACGTGCGGGCTCGACGTCACCGAGAGCGTCTGCACCGCGTTGCGCAGCCCGCCCTTGTAGACGTTCTCGGTAGGCCAGCCGAGCTCGGCCGCGATCGGGCGCAGCGCCTCGACCGAGCCGTCGTCGCAGGCGAAGGCGAGGAAGGGCGCGCGGCTGCCGGCAACGCCGGGCTTCCAGGGTGCGTTCATCTCACTTGCCTCCCGTCGACTCGGATTTCACCGTGGCGCCACCGCCGCCCGTGGGCGCGGCGCGGCGGCGCGCGGCGATCGCCTTGCCGCCGGTCACATTGTCATAGTCGCCGCTGTCGGCGACACCGCGCACCAGGTCGGTCGGATTGGCGACCATGGCGGCGAGGTTGCCGTTGACCGCGCAGCCGTAGTTGCCGCTGGTGTGCGAGTCGAAGTTCAGGATGCCGCGGTTGCTCTGCGGCGTGCAGCTCGTCACCGCGGCGGTGGCGCGGCTCACCGTCACCCGGACGGTTCCCGGCGCGATCGCGGCGCCGGCGATCGGCGCCGCCTCGGCGAGGTGGAGGCCGTAGCGACCGGCGATCGCGGCGACGTCGGCCCGCGCGCCGCCGTTCTCGGCGCCGCCCTGGTCGAGCGCGACGGTGTCGCCGTAGGCGAGGCGCAGCGCGTCGAGCCAGCCGCGCAGCCGCTCGGGCTCACCCGGCGCGAGCCCGTCGGCGGTGGTCTGCACGTCGAGCGCATAGTCGCTGCGCGACACGACCGGCTGGTGGATCGACTCGACCCCGCGATAGCTGTTGCAGCCGGTGAGCGGCACGGCGAACGCGAGCGCGGTGAGGAGGAGCGGGCGGTGGAGCATCGTCGGGAACCTCAGTTGATCGAGAAGCCGGGCGCGGGCGCCGCGGCCTTGCGGTTCGATGGCTTGACCGCCTTGCGATCGGCGGGTGCCTCCACCGGGGCGACCGGTTCGGGGACGACCGGGGCGGGCGCGACCGCGCCGACCGCTGGCGCCGCCGCGGGCGCGGGCGCCTGCATCACCGGCTTCGGACGGTCGGCGGCGCGGTCGCCGCCCTCCAGCGAGCCGACGAACACGCGCTCGAGGTCGCTGGGCGCGCGATAGCTGTCGGTCGGCAGCTTGATGTCGTTGCCGTTGACCGGCTTCACCAGGTACGGCGTGATCACGATCACCAGCTCGGTCTCGTTGCGCTGGAAGCCGTTCGACTTGAACAGCGCGCCGATCACCGGCAGGTCCGCGACGCCCGGTGTCTTGTCGTACGTGTTGTTGTGCGTGTTCTGCATCAGCCCCGCGATCATGAAGCTCTGGCCCGAGCCGAGCTCCACCGTGGTCTCGGCGCGCCGCGTGGTAAGCGCTGGGACGCGCCCGCTGCCCACCGTGACGGCGTTGGCATAGTCGAGCTGGGACACCTCGGGGCGGACGCGCAGCGAGATGCGCCCGTCCGACATGACCGTCGGCGTATAGGCGAGGCTGACGCCGAACTGCTTGTACTCGATCGTGGTGGTGCCGAGCGCCTGGCTCACCGGGATCGGGATCTCGCCGCCCGCCAGGAAGGTGCCGGTCTCGCCCGAGAGCGCGGTGAGGTTCGGGTTGGCGAGCGTCGTCACCTGGCCCATCGTCTCGCCGAGATCGATCGCGGACAGTACGTCCATGCCCAGCAGCCGGCCGGCGAGGCTGAGCGTCGTGCGCGTGCCGCTGGTATCTTTGGCGAACGAGTATTGCGTGCCGGGACGCGTGACGAACTGGCGCGTCGCCGGATCGAACGGCAGCGAGATCGAGCCCGCGGGCAGGCCGTACAGCGAAGAGGCGTCGAGCGACGGCAGCTTGGAGACGTCGACGTCGCCGATCGTGCCGGGGCTGCGACCCGAGCCGACCCCGAACAGGAAGCCGCCGCTGTGGTCGCGGTTGGTGATGTTGTTGCCGAAGTTTTTCAGGAACGAGCGGCTCACCTCGGCGAACTTGACCTGAAGGTTGACCTGCAGCGGCGTCGCGGTGCGCAGCCGGTTGACCACGCCGATCTTCAGCACCGCATTGTCGGCGCTGGTGTCGACGCCGGGGTTGAGCAGGCCCAGCACCAGTCGCTGCGCCTGCTCGGCGTCGGCGGGCGAGTCGACGGTGCCGTTGAGCACGGCGATCTGGCCGACCTGGGTGATATGGATGTCCGCCCCCGGCATCGCCGCCTTCATCATGCGATCGATCGACGTCGAGTTCTGCGCGACATGGACGCTGGCGGAGAACACCACGGCGCCGCTGCGATCGGTGGCGAACACCGTCGACTCGCCGAACGCCTTGCCGAACAGGTGGATCTGGCGCGGGTTGGCGACATAGACGTCGGCCGTCTCCGGGTTGGAGGTCCACACCTCGCTGACCGTCGCCGGCAAGGTGATCAGCTCGCCCTCGCCGACCGAGAACCACTTCTCGACGGAAGGCTTGGTGATGCCGACCGGGGGCAGGCCGGCGCGCGCCGGGCGGCCGGTCGCGGCCACGCTGGCGGAGACGTTGCGGCGGGTCGCGGGAGCGGCGCTCGCCGGGGGCAGCGCGACGCCGGCCACGGCGGCCAGCGCGACACTGCGCGCGAGGAGGGAGTGGAGGCGCATCTCAGTTCTTCCCTGCGACGGAGACTTCGGTGACGTTGTTGCCGCGCGCGATCCGCACCATCGGGGTGGCCGGCGTCGGCGCGGCGCCGGCGGCGATCGGGGCGCCGGGTACGACCGGCCCCGCCGGCGCGGCCGACTTGGCGGGCACGGTGCGGCGTTGGAAGCGCGACACGTCGGCGCCGACCGCATAGGTGCTGTCGCCCGCCTGCGGCGTGTTGGCGAGGCGGCTCAGCATCGCCTCCTCGGCCTTGGGGTCCTTGGCGTCGCCGGGGCTGATCGCGCCCGAGGCGATCGCCTGGTCCAGCTCGGAGGCATTGTCCGCGATCGAGCGCAGCGACAGCGACAGCGTGCCGATCGTCTGTGCCACCGCGATCTGCTCGGCGATCTTGGGCGTCGCCTCGACCGTCACGTTCGAGAAGGTCTGGACGACCGTGTTGCCGTTCGCGTCCTTCTGGTCGCCGGTGCGCTGGTCGGTGGCGAGCACGCGCAGGTTGCGGATCACCGTCTCGCTCGCCTTGAGCGGGGGACCGTCGCCGCCGCCGTCGACCGACTGGGTGAGGATCAGGTCGATATGGTCGCCCGGGAAGACGAAGCCCGCGACCGAGGTCTGCGCCGAGACCGGCACGGTGACCGCGCGCATGCCGGCGCCGAGCGCGGCGGCGAGGAAGCCGCGGTCGCCGGGCTTGACCAGCTGGCCCTGCGTCACCGGTTGGCCGGCGGTGACCGGCAGCCGCACCACGGTGCCGATCAGCTTGGCCAGATCGGTCTGGTCCTTCTGGTAATAGGCGTTCTCGACCAGCTCCTTGGGCCAGGGCTGGAACTTCAGCGCGGTGGCGTCGAGGATGGTGCCCACGGGCAGGGCGCGCGTCGCGACGAGCACCTCGGGGCCGTCGACCACGGGCGCGGCCGGTGCGGCCACCGCGGCCGCCTCGGGCGCGGCGGCGCCGGCGACCAGCGTCCGAGCGGCGACCGCGGTCACCACCGCGACCACCAGCGCGCCGACCAGCATGATGAGCTTGCGACTGTCCATCGGGGAGAGCATCCTCTGAGCGCGCCACTCGGCGCCAACGTCACGTAAGTTATGGGCGGAATTGGTTAAGAAGCGGTTCGGCTAACGTGATCAGCCCGGCCACCGCAATCGCGACCCCGTACGGCACCTCGACCGCGGCCTCGCTCGGCTTCCAGCGGCGCTCGATCACGAAGAGGAGCGTGAGCACGCCGCCCAGCACCGACATGACCAGCAGCGTGTCGAGCAGGCGCATCGGCGGGAGCCACAGCGCCAGCGCGCCGATCAGCTTGACGTCGCCGCCGCCCATCTGCCCGATCGCGAAGGCGCCGATGAAGAGCGCGAAGACGGCGAGTGCGACGCCGAGCTGCAGCGCCATCTCGGGCCAGGGCGACAGCCCGATCGCGCACCACCAGACGGGTGCCAGCAGCGCGATCGCCGCGTTCTTCCAATTGGCGATCTCGCGCGAGCGCGCGTCCTCCACGCCGGCCGAGAGCAGCAGTGCCCCCATGATCGCGGGAAGCAGCCAGGCGAGGAGAGATTGACCCATGTCGGCGGTGCTAGACGACAGGGTTTGAGAAACCGTAACCATGATCGGGATGATGTTGGACCCCGTGAACCGCCGCCTGATCCCCGCCCAGGCGCGAGTCGCCACCGCGCGCGCCGCGGACGGCTGGCCGCTGCGCCGCTTCGAGTGGGCCGGCCGGGGGCGTGGCACGATCCTGTTCCAGTCCGGGCGCGCCGACGTGTTCGAGAAATATCTGGAGTCGTTCGCGCATTGGCACGCACAAGGGTGGAGCGTCGCGGCGTTCGACTGGCGCGGGCAGGGCGGCTCGGGCCGGCTGTGCGCCGACGCGCAGGTCGGGCATTGCGACGATTTCTCACCCTGGCTGAGCGACCTCGCCGATCAGTGGCGCGACTGGGTCGCGGCGATGCCCGGTCCGAAGGTGATCGTCGGCCACTCGATGGGCGGTTACCTCGCGTTGCGAGCGCTGCTCGACGGCGCGCTCCGGCCGAGCGCGGCGGTGCTGGCGGCGCCGATGCTCGGGCTGGCATCGCCGGTCGGCGCGTGGCTCGGCGGGCGAGTCGCGCATCTGATGCGGCGGCGCGGCGATCCCGCTCGGGCGGCGTGGAAGAGCGAGCGCCCCGGCGTCGCCGAGCGCCAGCGGCTGCTCACCGGTGACGCGGCGCGCTACGCCGATGAGGCCTGGTGGTATGAGCACGACCCGACGCTGCGGCTGGGGCCGCCGAGCTGGGCGTGGCTCGACGAGGCCTTCGCCGCGACCGCGCGGCTGCGACGCGACCCCGCCCTGGCACGGCTCAATGTGCCGGTGTTGCTGCTGGTGGCGGACGGCGACCGCCTGGTCGACTCGCGCGCGGCGCGGCGCGTGGCGGCGCGGCTCCGGCGTGCCACGCTGGTGCGGTTCGGCGACGGCGCGGCGCACGAGCTGCTGCGCGAACGCGACGCGGTGCGCGACCGCGCGCTCGCCGCGATCGACTCGTTCCTCGCCGAGCATGCCGCGTGAGCGCGGATATTCTCGCCGCGGACATCGCCATCGTCGGCGCGGGGATCGCGGGGGCGAGCCTCGCCGCGGCGATCGGCGGGCGCGCGCGGGTCCTGCTGCTCGAGGGCGAGGACCAGCCCGGCTATCACGCCACCGGCCGCTCCGCCGCTTTCTGGTCGGAGACCTACGGCGGCCCGGCGATCCAGCCGCTCACCACCGGGTCGGGGGCATGGTTGCGGGCGGGCGGGTACCTCGACCCGCTCGGCGCGATCCATGTCGGGCGCGCGGAGGACGCGCGCGCGATCGACGCGCTGCTCGCCGAGTTCGCGGGCAGCAGCGTCGAGCTCACCGCGGTCGACCCCCGTCCGGTGGTGCCGGGACTGCGCGACGATTGGTCGCTCGGCGTGCGCGAGCCGAGCTGCGCCTATATCGACGTGGCGCGCCTCCACGGCGACTATCTCGGCGCGGCGCGGCGCGCGGGTACGACGCTGCTGACAGCGGCGCGGCTCGCCGCGGCCGAGCGGGCCGGCGGCGGCTGGCGGCTGATGCTGGCCGACGGACGCGAGATCCGGGCGGAGGTGCTGGTCGATGCCGCCGGCGCATGGGCCGATCCGGTGGCGGAACTCGCGGGCGCGTGCCCGCTCGGCATCCGACCGTACCGCCGCACCGTCGCGCAGCTCGCCACCGATCCGCCGGTGCCGGCCGCGACGCCCTTCGTGATCCACGCCGGCGGCGGCTTCTACTTCAAGCCCGAGGCAGGAGGCCGACTGTGGTTGAGCCCGCACGACGAGCATCCCGTCGTCCCGCACGACGTCGCCGCGGAGGAGCTCGACGTGGCGGTGGCGATCGACCGGTTCGAGGGGGCGGTCGACTGGCGCGTGCGCCGCGTCGAGCGCAGCTGGGCCGGGCTTCGCTCGTTCGCGCCCGACCGGCTGCCGGTATACGGCTTCGCCGAACCGGGCTTCTTCTGGTTCGCGGGGCAGGGCGGCTTCGGCATCCAGACCGCGCCCGCGGCGGCGGCGGTCGGCGCCGCGCTGCTGCTCGGTGAGACGCCGCCGTCGGCGATCGACGCGGCGCGCTACGCGCCGGAGCGGTTCGCGCGATGAGCGGCGCGATCACGATCAGCTGCGCCTGCGCCGGGCGTGATCAGGCGCGGATCATCGCCAACGCGCTGGTCGATCGCCGACTCGCCGCGTGCGTCCAGCTCAGCGCCGTGGAGAGCGTCTACCGCTGGGAGGGCGAGACCCAGCGCGGCGACGAAGTGCTGCTCACCGCCAAGACGCTGGCGCGCCGCTTCGACGCGGTCGCGTCGTGCATCCGCGCGCTGCACAGCTACGCCGTGCCCGAGATCCTGGCGCAGCCGATCGTCGCGGCGGGGCTGGATTATCTCGCTTGGCTGGAGGAGGAAGTGGGGTGAGGCCGCCGAACCACCGACATGTGCGTCATCCTGGAAACGAGTTCAGGATGACGCTGGTGGGAGTGGGTGTGACCCGCGAACCTCACCCCGCCGGGCAGGTGTCGCCCGCGCCCGCGTCGAGGTCGAGGCAGCGGCCGTCGAGGCCGCTCACCTTCAGCCCGATCGTCGCCGCCAGCGTCGGCGCGATGTCGACCGTCTCCACCGACAGCGGCTGCTCGAACCCGGCGAGCCCCTTGCGCCAGAACAGGATCGGCACGCGGCGGTCATAGTCCCACGGGCTGCCGTGGGTCTCGACATAGCCCGGCCCCGGCGCCTTGATCGTGGTGACGCGCGGGCGCAGCAGCACGGTCAGGTCGCCCGACCTCTCCGGATCGAACGAGGCGCGCGCGCGCTCGATCAGCGTCCAGGTCTCGGGCGGCGTGGTTGCCATGCGGGTGGCGGCGAGTTCGTCGCGCGTGAAGGCGGCGGCGACCTGCGGCTGCGCGAGGAAGCGCTTCTTCGCCTCCGCCAGCACCTGGGCGCGCTTCGCCGCGGGCACCGAGTCGGCGAGATAGACGTCGCCCTCCGGCCCGAGCAGCACCGGACCGGCGATGCCGAGATCGCGCCCGATCGCGGCGCCGATCGTCGTCGCCGACGCCTCGGGCGCGACATGCTGCTCCATCGGCATCGCCCGCTGCTGCTGACGCTCGGTCATGTCGTGCGCGCCGTGATCGGCGGTGAGCACCACCTCATAGTCGACGCCGGTGCGATCGAGCTCGGCGAGGAAGCCGCCGATCGATTCGTCGAGCTGCGCCATCTGGATGCACATCTCCGACCCCTGCGTGCCGAGCGAGTGGCCGACATAGTCGGTCGCCGAGGCGCCGACCGCGATCAGGTCGGTGGCGGGGCCGCGGCCGAGCTTCATGTCCTCGATCATCGCCGCGGCGAGCGCGAACACCGCGCCGTCGAGCGCGGGCGAGGCGCGGAACGCCTTGGCATCCCCCGCGGCGCGCTCGAACCGCCCGGTGCCGAGCGTCTGGCCGCCGACCGCGATCGGGCGCGACAGCGTCTTGCAGTAACCGGGCAGCGGCAGCGCCTCCTGCGGTTCGGCGAGCAGCGCGCCCACCGCGGCGTTGGCGCGGGTCACCACCGCCGGCTCCTGCCGCCCCGCCAGCGAGATGAACTTTTGCTCGCCCCAGAACCAGATCTGGTCGGTGGTGTGGCCGCCCATCATGATCGCGGCGCGGTCCTTGCCCGCCACCGCGACGACGCGCGACCGCGGGTCGGCACGCTTCATCATGTCGCCGAGCGTCGGTACCTTCAGGTGGAGATCCGAGGGCGTGTAATGCTCGTGGTCACCGCCGGCGCGCTCGTCCTCGGCGCAATAGACCGTCTTGTCGGCGCGGCCGACCTTCTGGTCGAGCCAGTTGTTGGCGACGATGCCGGTATGGGCCGGCCGCATGCCGGTCAGGATGGTCGAATGGCCCGGGCAGGTCTCGGTCGCGGCGTGGCTCTGATAGCCCGAGGGGAATACCGCGCCGGTCAGCAGCCGCGCCATGCCGTCGGTGAAATGGTTGCGATATTGCGCGAACAGGTCGGCGGAGAACTGATCGACCGAGATCGCCACGATCAGCTTGGGCGGCGTGCGCGGCGCCGCTGCGGCGGCCGGCGCCGCGGGGGCGGCGGTCTGCGCGGTCGCGGGAACCGCGGCGGCGGTGGCGAGCAGGGCGAGGAGGAGCGATTTCATGGCCAACCTTGATGCATGCGGGAGCGACCGCGGCTATGGTCCGCGTCCGATGGTCAGGCAAGCTGTGCGCGCGGCGCTTTTCATCCTCGTGACACTGCTGGTCGCGAGCGGTGCGCTCGCGCAGCCCGCGCGCCACGTCGCGCTGACGCTGGTGGCGGAGAGCGACCGGCCCGCCGCCGGCAGCGAGGTGGCGCTGGCGTTCCGCGCCGTGCCGCAGCCGGGGTGGCACGGCTATTGGCGCAACCCCGGCGACGCGGGCGTGCCGACCCGCGTGACCTGGACGCTGCCCGCCGGCGCGCGCGCGGGCGAGCTCGACTATCCGGTGCCGTCGCGGCTGCTGATCGCGGGGCTGATGAACTATGTCTACGAGAAGCCCTGGGCGCTGCTGACGACCCTCCGCCTGCCCGCGGGGCTGGCGCCGGGCACGCGGCTGCCGCTCGCCGCCAAGCTCGACTACCTCGTCTGCACCGCGGAGATCTGCGTCCCCGAGACGCAGACGCTCACGCTCGACCTGACGGTGGGCGAGGGGGCGATCGATCCCGCGCGCCGGGCCGTGTTCGACGGCTGGCGGCGCGCGCTGCCGCGTCCGCTCTCGACCCCCGCGACGTGGCAGCACGCCGGTGACCGGTTCAGGCTGGCGGTGCCCATCCCGGCGGACGCGCCTGCCAGCGGCGCGTGGTTCTACCCGGCGAATGGCGGGGCGATCGACTATGCCGCGCCGCAGACGGTCACGCGCGACGGTGACACGCTGACGGTGGAGGCCAAGGCCGCGGCCCAGCCGGCGACGGGGGAGATCACGGGCGTGCTCGCCACCGGCGAGGGCGGCGGGCTGGCGCTCACCGCTCGGCCCGGCACGGTCGCGGGGCCGCGAGGCGGCGACGGCATGCTCGCGACCGCGCTCGTCGCCTTCGCCGGCGCGGTGCTGGGCGGGCTGCTGCTCAACGTAATGCCCTGCGTCTTCCCGATCCTCAGCCTCAAGGCGCTCGGCCTCGCCCGCTCGGGCGAGAGCGCGGCGCACGCGCGGCGCGAGGCCTTGGCCTATACCGCGGGCGTGCTGCTGGTGTGCGTCGGGCTCGGCGCGGGGCTGCTGGCGCTGCGCGCGGCGGGATCGAGCGCGGGCTGGGCCTTTCAGTTGCAGGACCCGCGCGTGATCGGCGCGCTGCTGCTGCTCGTCACCGCGATCGCGCTCAACCTCGCCGGGCTCTTCGAGCTGCCGACGCCGCGGTTCGCCGCCAAGAGCGGCGCGGCGGGGGCGTTCGCGACCGGCGCGCTGGCGGCGTTCGTGGCGACGCCGTGCACCGGGCCGTTCATGGGGGCCGCGCTCGGCGCCGCGCTGGTGCTGCCCGCCGCGGCGGCGCTCGGGGTGTTCGCCGGGCTGGGGCTGGGGATCGCGCTGCCGTTCCTGCTGATCGGCTTCGTGCCCGCACTCCGCGCCCGGCTGCCGCGGCCCGGCGCGTGGATGACTCGGCTGCGCCGCGTCCTGTCGCTGCCGATGTGGCTGACCGCGCTCGCGCTCGCCTGGGTGCTGGGGCGCCAGGCCGGGGTGGACGGGATGACGCTCGGCCTCGCCGCGACCCTGCTCGCCGCGGTCGGCCTGTGGTGGACCGGGCTGCGCCAGCACGCCGGGCGCGGCGCGGCCTGGTGGCCCGCCGGCGTCGCGCTGCTCCTCGCGCTGGGCGGCGTCGCGCTGGTGCGACCGGCGGCGAGCGGCGCCAGCGCGGTGGCGGGGCTGCCCGGCGCCGAGCCGTTCAGCGAGGCGCGACTCGCCGCGCTGCGGGCGGAGGGCAGGCCGGTCTTCGCCTATTTCACGGCCGACTGGTGCCTCACCTGCAAGGTCAACGAGAAGGCCGCGATCGAGACTGCCACCACCGCGACCGCGTTCGAGCGGGGCAAGGTGGCGGTGCTGGTCGGCGACTGGACCGACGGCGACCCGGTGCTCGGCCGCTTTATCGAGGCGCACAACCGCGCCGGCGTGCCGCTCTATCTCTGGTACAAGCCCGGCGCCGCTGCGCCGCGCGTGCTGCCCCAGGTGCTCACCAGCGGGATGCTCGCCGCGCTGCCCGTCGAGCGCTGAGCCGGATCGGAGGCGATATGCCGCTTGTGCAGCGCAACCAACTTCGCCAGCATGGGTCGAAAGCTCGGCTCGTGAGTTGACGGGGGTAGATGGGGAAGACGGCGTTCGACGAGATCATGGGGGCGGCCGATCGTGACGGTGCCCGCCCCGAGCTGGCGGACCTGTGTCGCTGGCTCGACGAGACGCCGTCCGACGAGCTGCGTCGCCGCCAGCGCTCCGCCGAGGTCACCTTCCGCCAGCTCGGCATCACCTTCGCGGTCTACGGCGAGAGCGAGGCGAGCGAGCGCATCATCCCGTTCGACATCGTGCCGCGCGTCTTCCTTGCCGACGAGTGGGCGCGCCTGTCCGAGGGGCTGGTGCAGCGAGTCGAGGCGATCAACGCCTTCCTGGTCGACATCTACGGCGAGCGCCGCATCCTCAAGGAGGGCGTGCTTCCCGCCGACCTGATCCTCGGCAACCCGCAGTTCCGCCCCGAGATCGCCGGCATCCGCCCGCCGCATGACGTCTGGGCGCATATCTGCGGCATCGACCTGGTGCGCACCGGGCCGGATCAATTCTACGTGCTCGAGGACAATGCGCGGACGCCCTCGGGGGTGAGCTACATGCTCGAGAACCGCGAGGCGATGGTGCGGCTGTGCCCCGAGCTCTTCGCCAAGTTCCGCGTGGCGGCGGTCGACAGCTACCCCGACATGCTGCTCGAGACGATGAAGTCGGTGGCACCGCGCGGTAGCGGGCAGCATCCGAACTGCGTGCTGCTGACCCCCGGCCACTATAATTCGGCCTATTACGAGCACAGCTTCCTCGCCGACTCGATGGGAATCGAGCTGGTCGAGGCGGCCGACCTCGTCGTCGACGACGATCTCGTCTACATGCGCACCATCGCCGGGCGCGTGAAGGTCGACGTCATCTATCGCCGAGTCGACGATGACTTCCTCGATCCGCTGGTGTTCCGTCCCGAGTCGCTGCTCGGCGTGCCCGGCCTGATCGCCGCTTACGCCGCTGGTAACGTCGCGATCATCAACGCGCCCGGCAACGGCATCGCCGACGACAAGGCGATCTACAGCTACATGCCCGAGATCGTGCGCTTCTACTCGGGCGGAGAGGCCAAGCTGCCGATCGTAGAGACGTGGCGCTGCCGCGAGCCCGACGCGCTGCGCTACGTGCTCGACCATCTCGACGAGCTGGTGGTCAAGCTGGTCGATGGCTCGGGCGGCTATGGCATGCTGGTCGGGCCGACCGCCTCCAGCGCCGAGATCGAGCGTTTCCGCGCCGCGCTGGTGGCCGAGCCGCATCGCTATATCGCACAGCCGACGCTGGCGCTCTCCACCGTGCCGACGCTGGTGGAGCAGGGCGTGGCGCCGCGCCACGTCGACTTTCGCCCGTTCGTGCTGAGCGGCGCGCGCGGGGTGCAGGTGGTGCCGGGCGGGCTCACCCGTGTCGCGCTGCGCGAGGGCTCCCTGGTGGTCAATTCGTCGCAGGGTGGCGGCACCAAGGACAGTTTCGTGCTGATGCCCGGCGCGCCGACGATGTCCCAGTCGCCCGGCACCCAGACGATGGGCGGCATGACCCAGACGCTCGGCGGGCAGGGCTGATGCTCAGCCGCACCGCCGCCTCGCTCTACTGGCTCGGCCGCTACGTCGAGCGGGCCGACTTCATCGCGCGGCTGGTCGAGGCGACGCTGCGGCTCGACGTGCTCTCCACCCGCCCCGCGGGCGAGGACGCGTGGCGTTCGGCGCTGGCGGTGACCGAGACCGAGCGCGCCTTCGCCGCGGTCGGCGGCGAGCTGACCCGCGAGGAGGTGGCGCGCTTCCTGCTCGCCGACGGCGGCCACCCCGGATCGATCATACGCTGCGTCGGCATGGCGCGGGACAATGCGCGCGCGGTGCGCACCGCGCTCAGCCGCGAGGCGTGGCAGGCGATCAACGGCGCCTGGCTGCTGTTCGATCAGCGCGTCGCGCGACTCGATCCCGCGACGACACTGGCGCTGGTCGACTCGGTGAAGGCGGAGACACGCGGCTTCGAGGGCGCGGTCCACCGCATGCTGCGCAACCAGACGACCTTGTTCATCCGGCTCGGCCAGGCGGTGGAGCGGACCGACAACACCGCGCGCCTGCTCGACGTGAAATACCACCTGCTGCTGCCCGCCGGCGAGCCGGTGGGCGGCACGGTCGATCGCGATCAATGGACCACGATCCTCCAGACGGTGTCGGCGGTGACCGCTTATCGCTGGCTCTACAGCGACGGGCTGGCGCCCGCCAACGTGATCGATCTCCTGCTCAGCCGCGGCGAGCTGCCGCGCAGCGTCGCCGCCGCGACCGAGGAGACGGTCACGGCGCTCACCGGCCTGTCGCGGTCCAGTGGGACGCAGGGTGAGGCCGACCGGACCGCGCGCACGCGCCAGGCGCGGATCGCGCGCACCCGCACCAGCGATGTGATCACCGCCGGCCTCCACGAGCACCTCCAGGCGATCATCGTGGAGAATGCGCAGCTCCACGACGCGATCGGCCGGCAGTTCAAGTTCGCCTGATGCGCCTCTCGATCGAGCACCGCACGAGCTATCGCTTCACCGCCCCGCAATCGCGCATCGTCCAGCTGCTGCGCATGACCCCGCGCAACAGCCACGACCAGACCGTCGCCGAGTGGCACATCTCGATCGACTGCGACGCGCGGTTGCGCGAGCATCGCGACGGCTTCGGCAATCGCACCACGATGCTCTACGCCGAGGGGCCGCTCGACGGCATCGACATCGCGGTCGCGGGCGAGGTGGTGACGAGCACCTCGCGCGGCGTGCTGCACGGCACGTTCGAGCCGCTGCCGCCGGCGTTGTACCTGCGCACTACCCCGACCACTAGCGCCGATGCGGCGATCGAGGCGTTCGCGCGCGAGGCGGTAAGCGGCGCCGCGCCGATCCCGGCGCTGCACGCGCTCAACCGCGCGCTGCACGAGCGTTTCGCCGTCTCGTCCGAGCGCCCCGATCCGGGTCTCACCGCGGTCGACGCCTTCGCGCGCGACGGCGTCACCCCGCGCGACCTCGCGCAGCTGTTCGTCGCGGCAGCGCGCGCACTGGCGGTGCCGGCGCGCTACGTCACGGGCTATTGCGACCTGCAGGACGGCCGCCGCGCCACGCCGCACGGATGGGCCGAGGCCTGGGTCGACGACCTCGGCTGGGTGGGGTTCGACCCGACGCTCGGTGAGTCACCCGAGGAGCATCACGTCCGCGTCGCGGTGGCGCTCGACGCGACCGGCTCCTCGCCCGTGGCGGGCTCGCGGCTCGGCGAAGGGCGTGAGTGTCTGGAAGTCGAGGTCCAGGTCAGCGCGCAGGAATAGAGCGCCGCTCTACGCCAACGGCCAGCGCGCCACCGCCTCGTACCGCGCGCCACCAGCGGTGAGATGACTCTCATAGAGCAGGAGGTGCTCGAGCCTGAAGTCGGGCGTGGCGAGCGCGGCATGCGCCTCGGTCCAGCGCGCCACTGCGGCGGGATCGACGCCGCGGCGCGCCAGTCGCGCGAGCGTGACATGCGGTAGGTAGCGGCGCGGGTCCGGCGCCACCGCGGCCCGGGCCAGCGCCTGGTCGACCTTGCGGTGGAGCGCGGCGAGCGGCGCGGCGGGCACGACCCGTGCCCACAGAGTGTCGACTCGTCCGCGCTGGTCGAACGCGCCGACGCCTTCGACCCGCACCGTGGGCACCGGCGCGATCACGCCGGCGAGCGCAGCGGCGATGTCCTCGGCCTGGGTCCGCTCGACCTCGCCGACGAAACGCAGCGTGAGATGAAGCTGCTCGTCGTCCTGCCAGCGCACGCCGGCGACAGCGTCGCCCGAGGCGGCGAGCAGGATGGCGCGGATCGCCGGCGGGGGACGCAGAGCGACGAACAGACGGTGCATGAAATCTCTGTAACGAACGGTTGCTGTCGTCGGAACGGGGAGCCCGTTCCTTGAAAAGGAAACGGCGCGCGGCGATATTCGTCGCAACCGGCATGAGTGCCGGGCGAAGGAGTTTTGAGACAATGGCCAACTGGTCCGATCCCCGGCCCTCCGCCGCCGCGTTCGGCGGAACCGCTTCGGGCACCCGCGACGCGGCGTTCGACGCCGGGCTGCGGTCGTACATGCTGTCCGTCTACAATTACATGGCCTCGGGCGTGCTGCTCACCGGCATCGTCGCGCTGGCGTTCGCGCTGTCGGGCTATGCCCAGGCCGCGTTCCAGTCGCCGCTGCGCTGGGTGATCGCGCTGCTGCCGCTCGGCTTCGTCTTCGCGATGAGCTTCGGGCAGGGCAAGTTCACGACCTCGACGCTCAAGGCGATGTTCTGGGGCTTCGCGGTAGCGATGGGTCTGTCGCTCTCGTCGATCTTTTTCGTCTACTCGCCCGTCGCGATCGCGCAGGCGTTCGCGGCGACCGCGGCCGGCTTCGCCGCGCTCAGCCTCTACGGCTATACGACGAAGCGCGATCTCTCGGCGTTCGGCGCGTTCCTGATCATCGGTCTGGTCGGCCTGATCGTCGCAAGCCTGATCAACCTCTTCGTGAACTCGGGCCCGCTCGGCCTGGTGATCTCGATCGTCGGGGTGCTGCTGTTCGCGGGCCTCACCGCCTATGACACGCAGCGCACCAAGAGCCTGTACTTCCAGGTCGCCGGCTACGGCCCCGAGATGGTCGGCAAGGCGGTGGTGATGTCGGCGCTGAGCCTGTACCTCGACTTCATCAACATGTTCCTCTTCATCCTGCGGCTGTTCGGCGGCAATCGCGACTGAGCCGCATAGCCGATCCTCGATCGGCGGCGTTTCGGAGGGGCTCGGCGGGCGACCGCCGGGCCCCTTCTCTTGTGGGTTCGCGCTGGCGGGCCGGAGACCCGTCCCATGCGCCTCTCGATCCAGGTCCTTCTCGACTACGGCTTCCCCGAGCCCGCCGACGTGCTGCTTCAGATCGAGGCCGCGGCGCTGCCTGCGCAGCGGCTCGAGACGCAGGCGCTGGTGATCGAGTCGGATCATCCGATCCGCGCGGTGGCGGGCGAGGAGGGGGTCGGGCAGCGCTGCTGGGCGCGCGGCGAGCGTCGGCTGGTGGCGCGCTATGAGGCCGTGGTCGCGATCGAGCGCGCGGCGCTCGACCTCTCCGGCCTGCTCGCAACGCCGGTCACGTCCCTACCAGCGGTGACGATCCCGTACCTGCTGCCGAGCCGCTACTGCGAGTCGGACCGGTTCGAGCATCTCGTCCGTCGCCGCTTCGAGGGGCTGAGCGGCGGTGCGCTGGCGCTCGCGCTGGCCGACTTCGTGCGCGGTCACCTTCGCTATGACGGGGCCGAAACCGACTCCCGCACCACGGCGATGGAGACGTTCGCGTCGGGGCGAGGTGTCTGCCGCGACTATGCGCACCTGCTCGTCGCGCTGGCCCGCGCCGCGGAGATCCCGGCGCGCTGCGTCGCGGTCTACGCTCCCGGTGTGGACCCGCCGGACTTCCACGCGGTCGCCGAACTGTGGCTCGACGGCGGCTGGCACCTCGTCGATGCCACCGGCATGGCGCGCGCCGACGAGATGGCGGTGGTCACGGTCGGGCGCGATGCCACCGACATCGCCTTCATGACCGTGTTCGGCACCGCCAATCTGTGGACGCAGACCGTGCAGGTCGCGCGCCTGCCGGACTGATCGCGCAGGAACGCGCGCCCGTGACGCGGCGTTGGGCGTGTCAGACTGTTGCTCGCATCGCAGGAGAGAGACATGACCGACCAGAGCCCGATCGACGACCGCGCGCTCGACAGCCTCTCGGTGGCGCCGGAGGCCGGCAACGCGGGCGGTTCGAAGGACCCGCGCCAGGACGCCGGCCAGGACCGCTCGATCGAGAAGCGGCTGCAGAAGCATCCCGACAGCGCCGACGCGAAGGTCGACCAAGGATTGGACGAGTCGATGGATGCGTCCGACCCGGTCTCCGCAACCCAGCCGGGGCGCAACGACCCGGCGCCCTCCTCGGGCTATGACGAGGCCGAGGAAGCAGAGCGTCAGCGCGACGCCTGAGCGTAGCGGGCGCGCCGTCAGCGTCGCGCCGGAGTGCCTCACCCCCGTCATCCCAAGAACGACGGGGTCCGGGGGAGGGTGGTGGCAGTGGTGAGTTCGACTGCCGCACCGTATCGTACCGCGGCCGTCGTCAGGGTGACGGTACCCGAGGCGCTCCGTCGATCCACTGCCCGGCCGGCACATCACTTCACCACCCCCAGCGATCGAATGTTGCTTTAAAGTCGCGCCGACACCGCCTTTTTCACCATGATACAACCGCTGGTCGCATCCATGTTGCGGTGCGGCACGGATCGTGATGGATTAATGACAATCGGAAGGCACGCGCGTTAAGGGCTGCGTTAACCCTTTTCGCGCATGATCCTCCCGGTTGAAACGCTGGGGCGGGGTACGGATCGTGGGTGCCAGAAGGAAGCCGGCCGAGGGCGCGATGACATTGGCCGAGATGAAGGAGTTCGCCAGCTTCGCGGCGGCGACGCAGCGGTACGTGCGGCGCAGCCTCGACGTCGGGCTCGACCGCGACGACGCGATGACGCGCTGGTCGCGCGACGTGGTCGAGGCGGCGAGCATCCGCGCGCAGGCGCATCACTACCGCCGCCTGCCAGCGATCCGCGCGCTGGTGCCCGACGACAGCGGGCTCGAGGCCGCCGAGCAGCTGCTCGCACCGCTGATCACGCTCTCTGCCTTCGACCTGGGGCAGGGGCGGATCACCACCTTCTCGGCCTATCGTTTCCTCTACGAGCGGCTGGTCGGCGCGCAGGTGCGGCCTTGGCTGCCCTCGGCCTTCTGTGCCGCGGCGGCGATGCCGCACCTCCACCCGGAGCTGCGGCGCGCGCTGCTCCAGTCGATCAGCGAGGCGGCGGCGACCGCCTCGGGCTGGTCGTCGCGCCAGCCGGCTTTCTTCCCGGCCTGGGTCGAGAAGGTCGACGTGACCGCGCTACCCCACTGAGCCGCTGGCGCCGCGATCGCGTCGGGGGGCGCGGCCGCGGCGGCGGATGGAGCTGGCGCTGCTCGCCGATCATGCCGCGCGGATCACGCCGCCTGACGCGTTTCCGGCCGCGCGTGGAAGTAGAAGGACCGTCGTTCCCGCCCGCGCCTCGATCTCGTTCCTCGCGTGCGACGAGGACGTCACGCTACCGGCATGCGCGCCAGCCCGTCGCGCCACGTGCGGCCTGATCGAGGTGGAGGTGGTCGCGGTGCGCGGCGTTATAGTCCGGTGAGAGCACCGTCGCGAAGACCCGGCACGCACCGTCGCGCACGTCGCGCAGGAACGCCGCTCTGGCACCTTCGCCGTGCCAGTCGTGCAGGACGCTGATGCGCCTCCCGTCTTCGAGCCGAAAGCCGGCGACGTCGAGCGCGTTGGCGGTGGCATGTTCGCTCCAGCCGCCGCTGCTGCGACCGTACAGGCGACGGCAGGCGTAGCTGCCGAGATGGTCGATCCGGCTGACGCGCGCGCCGAAGTGACGCTGCGCCGCGGGCGCGACGACGTCCCATTCCCACATCGCCAGTGCCGCGGCGACGGGGCAGCTGACGGCGACGGTCGCGGGCGCGAGCGCGATCTGCCGGGCGCCGCCACGCTCGAGCCGCACCGCCGACTCGTAGCCGCACTGCGCCTGCGCGGGCCGCCGCGGCGGCATGGCGGCGTAGCGCACGCCCGCCTGGGTGAGCAGCGCACTGCACCGCACCGGCTGCTCGCCCAGCGCGACGAGCTTCCGCCCGGTGAACAGGCCGACCGGCTGGCCTAGCTCGAGCGGTGCCCAGGGCAGGTCCTGCGGCCGCCCGCGCAGGCCGCTCCATGCCACCAGCGCCGCCGCGGCGAGCAGCGCCAGCGCCGTCGCCGCCGTGAGCGCGCGCCGCGCGCCGCGTAACAGGCGCGCGCCGTTGCTCAGCCGCGTCGCACGCGATCCACCGGTTCGGCGGTGACGGGGTAGCCGAGATCGTCCGGGATGCAGAGGTGGTCGACTCCGTCGCGAGGCTCGATCCACGGCGTGATCCGCCGCAGCGGCGTGGCGCGCGCGTGCGCCACCGCCTCGTCATAGCTCGCGAACTGCGCCAGCCGTTCCAAGTTGCGCCGGGTCGGGAAGATCAGCGCGCGCTCGCCGCGCGCGGCGGCGGCGAGGATGTCGCGCGCGCTGGCCCAGTCGAGGCGCACGTTCTCGCTCGAGTCGACCCGCGCGGGCGGGGCGTCGGCGGGCAGGCGGGCGAGGTAGAAGAGCGTGTCGAACACGCGCGCGTGGCGCTCACCCGGCCGCCAGTGCGCGAACGGTACGAGGCGGCCGAGATCGAGCGCCACGTCGCCCAGCGCGTCGGCCAATGTCGCGCCCTCCTGAAGCGCGGCGCGGATCGCCTGGACGCGGGTCGGCTCAGCCACACCGAGCGCGACGCCGGTCTCCTCGATCGTCTCGCGGATCGCGGCGAGGCGCGCGGCGGCGTCGGCCGGCGCGGTCGATCCGAGCGTGCCGGCGAGCGCCACGTCGCCCGGGTCGATCCGCCCGCCGGGGAAGACGGTGGCACCGGGCGCGAAGGCGAGCCGGGATGAGCGCTCTACGATCAGCAGCTCGGACGGCGCATCGGCGCGGTCGCGGAACACGATCAGCGTCGCGGCGGGGATCGCCGGCGGCAGCGTCGCGTCAGGTTCGATATCGGTGGTCATGTCCGCTCCCCGCGGGGTGGGTCTCAGCGGCCGCGGTGGGGAGCGATCGGGCGGGTGGTGGAGCTGAGGGGAATCGAACCCCTGACCTCTGCAGTGCGATTGCAGCGCTCTCCCATCTGAGCTACAGCCCCGCCCGCTTCCCCAGCATCGCCGGGGAGCGCCGCCCTTAGCCGGCGCATCCGGGGCATGCAACACGGAATCGCTCCCGCCCGAGAAATCCTGCCGCGATGGCGAGCCGTTGGCCGATCGCGACGAGGCGCCGTTGCGGCAGCGCAACGGTAGGAACGAACCGCCGGGCTGATCCTTATCAGGTTGCTCGCTCGCGACGACGCAACGCGCCGCGCGACGTGTCACGTAGGAGAACCATCATGGGTTACGAACGCAATCCGCGCGGTACCAATTCGCAGGGCGATTACTACGGCCGCAGTGAGGCTCAGGATTACGGCCGCGACTACGGCTCGGGCCGCAACCAGAGCTATTCGAGCGCGCGCGACTATCAGGCCGCCGGCTCGTTCGACCGCGACGACGATGATCGCGGGTCCTACGGTCGCCGCGAGTACGGCAATGCCGGCTACGCCCGCGGCTACCGCGACGAGAACCGCGGTGATCGCAACTACGGTGATCGCAACTACGACGACCGCAGCTACGGCGACCGCGGCTACGGCGAGGGCGGTTTCGGCGGCGGTGATCGCGGCCGCTACGGTGCGCAGCAATACGGCCAGTCGGGCTACGGCCAGGATCGCGACCGCTTCCAGCGGCAGGATTACGGCAACCAGAACTACGGCAACCGCGGCTACGGGCAGCAGGGCCGCGGCTACGGTCAGCAGGGGCAGGGTAGCAGCGAGTATCACGGCAGCTATGCCTCGGACGGGCGGCGCTTCGAAGACGTCGGTTCGCGCCGTCATGCGGACGACGACGACTACCGCGGGCGCCAGCAGGGCGGCCGCGACTATGGCCGGCAGCCGCAGGGCTATGACTATGACGAGCGCGGCTTCCTCGCGCGCGCCGGGGATGAGGTGCGCAGCTGGTTCGGCGATGAGGAGGCCGAGCGCCGCCGCGAGGCCGACAACCGCTACGATGAGCGCTACTACAACCAGCGGAACGACGGCGACCGCGACCGCGACCGCGACGGCGATTACCACAGCTGGCGCTCGAGCCAGATCGCGTCGTTCGACCGCGACTATGACGAGTACCGCCAGGAGAACCGCACCAAGTTCCACAACGAGTTCGCTTCGTGGCGCACCGAGCGCCAGGGCCAGCGGGACTCGCTCGACAAGGTGCAGGAGCACGACGAGGTCGTCGGCTCCGACGGCAGCCATGTCGGCACCGTCGACAAGGTGCGCGGCGATCGCATCCTGCTGACCAAGAACGACGCCGACGCGGGTGGTCAGCACCACTCGATCCCGTCGCGCTGGATCAAGTCGGTCGAGGACAAGAAGGTCACGCTGAGCAAGACCGCGGACGAGGCCAAGCAGCACTGGCGTACCGAGGAGAAGAACCAGGCGATGTTCGGCTACGGCGATCGCGGCAGTGACGGCGACCGCCAGCGCGACAGCGCGCTGAGCAGCGGCACGACCTCGGGCACGAGTGCGACGTCGGGCGGCAGCACGACCGGCGGCGCCACTTCCGGTGCGACGTCGGGGTCGGCGGCCACGGGCGACAGCACCGGGTCGACCAACCTCAACCGCAGCTTCTCGGGCACGTACTGAGCCGAGCTGATCGCATTCGCGGGTCACCGACCCATGCGGTGAGAAACCCCGGGCGGCGACGCCCGGGGTTTCTTCTCGATCTGTGAGGGGGCGGACGGTTCCGGACCGAACAGTCAGGCGCGACGTCGCGGCATCGAACGCGCTCTACTGCATCGCTTTCGAGTCGATCGTCACCTGCTTGCCGAGTGCGCTGCCGAGCGGTCGCTGCTTGCTGATGTCCTCGAACACCTGCTTGGGCGTGGGCAGCGCGGTGAAGGACGGGAAAGTGAGCGTGCGACCGTCGACGTCGCTGAGCGTCACCGCCCAGGTCGACGCCTTGACCAGTCGCTCGCCGGCACGCTGCTGCGCCGCGAACTGCGACGCCACGCTCAGCCGCGTCCAGGCGACCCGACCGGCATCCTGGAGCGCGAGACCAAAGCCGTCGGTCTCGTCCTCGCGGCGATAAGCGGCGAAGCCGTCACCGGGCTCTCCCTCACGGCACCACGGGCGCGTGGAGACTGGTGCGGGCTCGGTCTTCTTCTCCTCCACCGCCATGGCACCGAGGAACGACAGGAGCAGGTCGGTCGTCTCGGGCTTGACCATCTTGGCCTTGCCGTAGGCGAGCGCGGATGGGCAGGCCACGATCGGCGCGGCCGGGTGCGCCGCGGCGTCCTGGGGAAGGCGGAGCGCGGTGACGAAGTCGGTGAGCTGTCGGTCGAGGGTGGCGCTGTTCCCGCGCCCGGTCATGCGCAGCACCATTAGCCACTCGCCCAGCGGCATGACCGCCAGCGCAGTGCTGCGATTGGGGCCGTCGACGATCGCGTAGGTCTGGCGCAATGCCGCCGGGATCGTCCCGCTCGCGACGAAAGCGATCGGCGCCTCGCTCGCCGGTGCGGCGTGACGGAAGAGATCGCGCGTCTCGAGCGCCGCTCGGGCCCGATCGAACCACACTGGTACCTCGGGTAAGGCCGAGTGGAACAGGTATAGCGTGGCGAACGTGGCGTGGTCGGCACTCTCGAACTGAGCGGTGACGTCATGCTCGGTCTCGGTCGAATCGCTGAGCGAGCGGCGAGTCAGGCCGGCGACTTGCGGACGCAGCACGACCCGGGTCTGCGCGTGCATCCAGCCCTTGTCCGCGGGCACCGCCAGTGTGCGCGCCGCGCCCGCCGCGGGGCTCCCGAGAAAGGCCGCCAGCGTCAGCGTCACTCCGACCATCGTCCGCATCGCGCTTCCCCCACGGTCTGCTCCGCCCGCGGTCAGTCTAGCGGCATCGTGAGAGGCGTGACACCACCATCTTCTCCGGATCGGGTCAGGCGGCGAGCGGGCGGCGCGGCTCGATCCGGGTGCTCGCGCGGATGTCGACGACGAAGCGCGACACTTCCTGGGTGAGCGAATCGGCCTCGGTCTCGAGGTTACGCGCGACCGCGGTGATCTCCTCCACCATCGCGGCATTCTGCTGCGTCACGCCGTCGATCTGGTTGAGCGCCACGTCGATCTGATCGAGTCCGCTGGCCTGCGCGCGAGCCGAGCTCGCGATCTCCGCGACGAGACCGCCGATCGCGCCGATCTGCCCGGTGATCCGCTCCAGCGCGGCGCCGGTCTCGTTGACGAGGCGGACGCTGGTATCGACCTGCTCGCCGCTCTGCGTGATGCGCTGGCGCACGTCGGTGGCGGCGTCGGCACAGCGTGCGGCGAGCGCGCGCACCTCGTTGGCGACCACAGCGAAGCCCTTGCCCGCGTCGCCGGCGCGCGCTGCCTCGACTCCAGCGTTGAGCGCGAGCAGGTTGGTCTGGAAGGCGATCGCGTCGATCACGGCGATGATCGCGCCGATCTCGGCCGAGGCCTGCTCCAGCCGCCCCATCGCCGCGACCGCGTCGCGCACGACCGTGCCGCCGCGCTGC
Source organism: Sphingomonas sp. BK580 (assembly GCF_014194975.1). Taxonomy (GTDB): domain Bacteria; phylum Pseudomonadota; class Alphaproteobacteria; order Sphingomonadales; family Sphingomonadaceae; genus Sphingomonas. The sequence continues at coordinate 108,644 of NZ_JACIAY010000002.1, forward strand.
GCCTCGTCGTGTACCGTCTCCATCGCCTCATGTGCCTTGAAGGCGCCGTCGGCGGCCTGGCGCATCGTGCCGGCGATCTCGGTCATCGCCGCCGAGGTTTCCTCGAGGCTCGCGGCCTGGTGCTCGGTGCGGCGGGAGAGGTCGTCGGAAGCCTGGCTCAGCTCGGCGGTGTGGCCATGTACCGCCGCGCTGCCGTCGCGGATCGCACCGATCGCGCCGCGGATCTCGTCGAGCGCGTTGTTGTAGTCGGCGCGCAGTCGCTCGTAGCTCTCGGGGAAGGGGCCGTCGATGCGGGCGGTGAGCTGCCCCGCCGCGAGCGCGGCGAGATGGCGCGCGAGCGTCTCGACGACCTCGTGCTGCTCCGCGTCCGCCCGGGCCTTGGCCAGCGCTCCCTCACGAAACACGCTGACCGACTTGGCCATCGTCCCGATCTCGTCGGCGCGGTCGAGCCCGGGTACGCTGACCTGGAGCTGCCCGCGCGCGATCTGCTCCATGGCGCCGCGCATCTCGCCCAGCGGCCGGAACATGCGCCGCGTCACGGCGAGGCAGCTCAGTGCCGCGACGACGGTGACGAGGAGCGCGGCGAGCGCGATGCTGAGCTGCACCTCGTGCAGGTCGGCGAGGAACTGCGCCGCCGGTATGCCGACGTAGAGCACGCCGATGACCTTGCCGTTGGAGTCGGTGATCGGGTCGTAGGCGGTGAAGAAGGCGGTTCCGAGGATGTCGGCCCGGCCGCGATAGGGCTTGCCGTCGCGCAGCACCGTGTCGCGCACCGCCTGGCTGGTGAGCGTGGTGCCGACCGCACGCGAACCGTCGGGATTCTTGACGTTGGTGGCGACGCGCGTGTCACCCCGGAAGATCGTGGCGGTGCCGCCGACCAGCGCTTTGACATGGTCGACCGCGGCATTGTCGCCGTTGAGCGCGTGGCTGCCCATCATCAGCGTGGCGCCGTCGAGCTGGGCGGCGCGGCCGTAGCGGTGCAGCACGTCCCAGGCGACGCGCATGTTCGCTTCCTGGCGCTCGTTGGCGCGCTGCTCGGCGTTGGCGCCGAGGATGGTGGCGGTCACGCCTGCGGTGACGAGGGCGAGCAGGCCGAGCGACAGCACGATCAGCATCGTCACCTTGGCGGACAGGCCCCGCCCCGCCAGCGTCTTCGCCACTGCTCGCATGTACAGACCCGATCTTCGTTCAGCTTAAGGGGGGCGCGCCGGGCGCGCCGATCTTCGCCGTACGTGATCGAAAATACTTAAGATGCGGCTACTAATTTGGGTCAGGAGTGACCCACGGCGAGAAGAACCCCGCTCTTCTTACCGTCATCCCGGACCTGTTCGGGGATCCAGCGCTCCCCTTGGGTCCGGCCGGTGAGTGCGCCGCCCCGTGGATGACGGAAGAAGTTCCGGATGACGGTGGAAGGGGCGGGGCGGACGGCGCCCGCTCAGATCGCCCCCGAGAAGGTGTCGCACTGCGCCGGATCACCGCTCTCCATCCCGCGGCGCAGCCACGACTGACGCTGCGCCGAGGTGCCATGCGTGAAGCTGTCGGGCACGACGCGGCCCTGCGCCTCGCGCTGGAGCGTGTCGTCGCCGATCGCCTGCGCCGCGCGCATGCCTTCCTCGACGTCACCGGGATCGAGCCGCTGCCGGTTCTGCGCCGCCCACACGCCCGCGTAGCAGTCCGCCTGCAGCTCGAGCCGTACCGACAGTGCGTTGCCCTCGCGCTCGCCGCCGCGCGCCTGGGCGCGCTGGACCTGGTCGGAGGTGCCGAGCAGCTTCTGGATATGGTGGCCGAACTCGTGCGCGATCACGTAATATTGCGCGAAGTCCCCCGGTGCCTTGAAGCGGTTGGTCAGCTCGTCGAAGAACTCGGTGTCGAGGTAGATGCCGTTGTCGGTCGGGCAATAGAACGGTCCCATCGCCGACATCGCCTGGCCGCAGCCGGACTGGCCGCTACCGTCGAAGAAGCGCAGCATCGGCGGGCTGAAGCGCTGGCCCTCCTTGGCGAAGATCTGCTCCCAGGTATTCTGGGCGTTGCTGAACGCCTGACAGGTCTCGCGACGCTGCGGCGAGGCATCGCAGATCTGGCGCACGCCGCCGCCTTCCGAGGTGCCGACCTGCGCGGTCGGGGCCGAGGTGCTGCCCCCGCCGCTGAGCAGACCGCCGAGGTTGCCGAGCCCGCCGAACACCGCGAGCAGCAGCAGCACCACGACGATGCCGCCGCAGCCGAAGCGGCTGCCGATGAGCGGCAGCAGCCCCAGCAGCAGCCCGCCGCCGCCGCCCCCGCCGCCCAGCCCGCCGCCGCCGCGCGCCTCGCCGACGTTGATGTCGTTGTCATAATCGTCGAGCCGCATCGATCGGGTCCCCCCAGGCGTTTCGTTGCCGTCGCGGCATGAATGCGTTCAGGGGCGGGCGGGTTGCAAGCGCGGGCCCGCTCACCGATGGGGCGCGCGGAGGAGACGAGCGGATGGTCCTAGCAGGCAAGAGCGCGGTGGTGACGGGGTCGACCTCGGGCATCGGCCTGGCGATCGCGCGCGCGCTCGCCGCCGAAGGTGCTCACGTGATGATCAACGGCTTCGGCGAGGAGGCGGGGATCGCGACGGCGCTCGCCGAGCTCGCGGGAGCGAGCGGCGCCGAGGCACTGCACGACTCCGCCGACATGAGCCGACCCGACGAGATCACGGCGATGATCCAGCGCGCCCATGCCGCCTGGGGTGGCCCCGACATCCTCGTCAACAACGCCGGCATCCAGTTCGTCTCGCCCATCGCCGACTTTCCGGCAGACAAATGGAACGCGATCCTCGCGATCGGGCTGAGCGCCCCTTTTCACGCGATCCGCGCCGCGGTGCCGCACATGCGCGCGCGCGGGTGGGGTCGGATCATCTCGACCGCCTCGGCGCACAGCCTCGTCGCCAGCCCGAACAAATCGGCCTATGTCGCCGCCAAGCACGGCCTCGTCGGCTTGACCAAGACCGTGGCGCTGGAGACCGCGACCGACGGCATCACGGCCAACTGCGTCTCGCCCGGCTATGTCTGGACGCCGTTGGTGGAGCAGCAGATCCCCGCGACGATGGCGGCGCGCGGGCTGACGCGCGAGCAGGTGATCGACGACGTGCTGCTCGCGGCGCAGCCGAGCAAGCAGTTCGTCACGTCGGAGCAGGTCGCCGCGCTCGTCCTGTTCCTGTGCGGCGACGCGGCGAGCGCGATCACAGGCGCGAACCTGTCGGTCGACGGTGGCTGGACCGCGGCGTGAGGCGCGCCACGGCGCTCGCGCTCGCCGCCGCGCTCGTCGGTTGCGGCAACAGCGCGGCGCCGCGACTGGCCCCGCCCGCCGCCGGCAGCGACTGGCGCCGGATCGCCACCCCGACCGACCGCGAGCGGCTGCGCTCCTGGCGGCAGACCTGGCAGCGCGCGCTCGCCGCGGCGCGTCGTGCCGCGCCCGACGCGATCGCGGCGCAGGGTGCGCTGTTCGACTATGATCGCGCGCTCGACCAGCCGATCCCCCCGGCGGGCCGTTACGCGTGCCGCGTGTACAAGCTCGGCGCGCGGCAGCCAGGACAGCTCGACTATGTCGACTATCCTCCCTTCGTCTGCCGCGTCGCGGTCGACGACGGCGCGCTCCGGCTGGAGAAGCTGACGGGCTCGCAGCGACCGACCGGGGTGATCTTCGCCGACAACGGGCTGCGCGCCGTGTTCCTGGGCGTGATGATCCTCGGCGACGAGGCGCGACCCTACCCTTACGGTCGTGAGCCGGCGCGCGACCTGGCGGGCTGGGTCGAGCGGATCGGCCCCGCGCGCTGGCGCGTGACGCTGCCACAGCCGGCCTTCGAGTCGCTGCTCGACGTGGTGGAGCTGGTGCCCGCGGGATAGGGCAGACAAGCATGACGCGGCCGATCCTAGACCGCTACCCCGGGCGTGACCCGGGCCCGATGCCACCGCGTACACCACGGCTCGGGCGCGCGCGGCGGCCTGAACGCGGGGGCGAGCGCATCAGGACGGAATAGGGCCGCATACTCGGTTACGCGACCGCGTGAGCAGCGCCGCTACTCCTTCGGCGCGTCCGCCTTCTCCCCCGGCAGCGTCCCCGGCGTCGACACCGGCGCTTCCACCGGCACCACGCCGTCGAGCGGCGGGTGCTCCGCGAGATAGGTCCTGCCGTCCTGCTCGATCACGCGCACCTGCGCGGCGTTCGCCGTCGCCACGGCCCGAAGGAAGCTCGTCGGCTTCTTCATCAGCTTGGGGAAGTCCACCGTGACCAGACCGGCGCGCCGGGCGGCCTCGCGCACGAAGGTGACGCAGTTGCGCTTGCCGAGATTGTAGGTCGAATCGCCGGTCGTCGCGTCCCACGCGCGCACCAGCGCCAGCACCGCGGCATATTGCGGGTCGCTCAGGGTCACCGCGAAGCGCACCCTGCTCCCCTGCATGTAGCCGAGCTTCGGCCGCTCGATCCGTCCGGCGACGTTGCCGAACAGGATCGCGGGCGTGATCGATCGCGCGGTGAAGCCGTAGCTCGCGTCGACCGGCGCGCCCCCGGCGTCGAGCGTGCCGCGCAGCTGGAAGAAGGCGTGCGGGAAGTAGTTGCCGAAGTCGCGGCTCCAGAAGGTCATCGTCACCGCCGCCTGGGCCGGCGAGGCGGCGAGCGCGAGCAGCAGCGCGGTCAACGCGGTCAGGCGGCGGGCGATCACGCGCGCGCCTCGGCGGGCAGGGCGGCGGCATCCTCGCGTCGCTCCGGTCGAATGTAGATCGAGGAGAGCCGCGGTTCCGCCGCGCGCAGCTGATCCTCTATCGCCTCGATCATCCGCTCGCCCTCGCCCATCGTGAGCGAGTCGTCGAAGTCGGCGCTGATCGCGACGAAGATGCTGTCGGGCGCGGTGTGGATCGTGCGGACATGATTGACGGCGGTGACGCCGCGCTGGCGTTCCACCACCGCGCGCACCGCCGCTACCACCGCGGGGTCGGCGCGCTCGCCGATCAGCAGGCCCTTGCTCTCGCGCGCGAGCAGTATCGCCACCAGCGCCAGGATGCCGCCGATCGCGATCGAGGCGAGTCCGTCGATGCGCGGGTCGGCGTAGGCATGGCTCGCCCACACGCCCGCCGCGGCGATGACGAGTCCGGCCAGCGCGGCCGAGTCTTCGAAGAGCACCATGAAGCCGGGCGGATCCTTCGACTCGCGGATCGCGCGCCACCAGCCGGTCTCACCCTTGGCGGCGGCGAACTCGCGCATGGCGATGAACCACGAGGTGCCCTCCAGCGCGAAGGCGATCGCCAGCACGATATAGTTGAGCAACGGATCGGTGAGGGGCTCGGGCTCGCGCCAGTGTTTCCAGCCCTCGTAGATCGACACGCCCGCGCCCACCGCGAAGATCAGGATCGCCACCACGAACGACCAGAAATACAGTTCGCGCCCGTAGCCGAACGGGTGCGCCGCGTTTGGGGCGCGGCGGGCCTTGCGCTGGCCGTAGAGCAGCAGGATCTGGTTGCCGCTGTCGACCAGCGAGTGAACACCCTCGGTCAGCATCGACGACGAGCCGGAGAGGGCGGCCGCGACGAATTTGGCGACCGCTATGCCGACGTTGGCCGCGAGCGCGCCGTAGAGGACGATATTCTCGCGCACCCGCGCGGCGAGCGTGGCCATGCCGTCTCCTTGAATCCCGCGCGGGACGCGTCGGTGATGCCGCCAACGCGCGAGCGCGACAAGGTGCCGCGTCGCCGCGACGTACGGCGCGATCGTTGCCGTTTCGGAGGCGATGTAAGCGCGCCCTTCATCACTCCCGCGCTACATTCGCGCCTCCGCGGCAGGGCAGCAGGATCTCATGGGAATCACCGTCTACGAGCCGGCGTCAGTGCCGCCCGACGAGCCGGCGCGTGAGCGCCTTGTCGAGGGATCGGGCGCGCTCGGCGTCCGCGACGACGGCGCGCTCCAGTCGCTGGTCGAGGACGTCCGCGAGACGCTGCAGACCCAGGCCGCGGCGGTGTCGATCGTCTACAAGGACTGGCACTACATCATCGCCGGGGCGGGTTACGCCCCCGGTGCCTACAGCCGTCGCACGTCGCTGTGCGGTCACGCCATCCTGTCGCCGGGCGAGGTGTTCCACGTCGCCGACATCGCCGCGGACCAGCGCTTCGCCAGCAACCCTGCGCTGACCGAGCGCGACTCGCTGCGCTTCTACGCCGCGGCACCGCTGCTCGCCGGTGCCGGCCTGCCGCTCGGCACCCTGTGCGTCTTCGACCGGGAGCCGCGCGCGCGCTTCTCCACCAGCGACCGCGGCTATCTGCGCCGCCAGGCCGGCATGGTGGTGGCGCGGCTGGAACGGCTTCAGGCGCGTTGAGGCGGCTCAGCCCTGCTGCGCGGCGCGGTGGTGGCGGATCACCTCGTCGATGATGAAGCGCAGGAACTTCTCGGAGAATTCGGGGTCGAGCTCGGCCTCCTCGCTGAGCCGGCGCAGCCGCGCGATCTGCGCCTCCTCGCGCCCCGGATCAGCCGCGGGCAGGCCCGTCGTCGCCTTGTGCGCGCCGACCGCCTGGGTGATCTTGAAGCGCTCGGCGAGCAGGCAGACCAAGGCGGCATCGATGTTGTCGATGCTCTTGCGGTAGCGTCTCAGGACGTCGTCGGTCATCGCTGGCTCCCTCGCGTGCGCGGTCTCCATGCTGATCGAGATGACGAACAGCAAGCCCGCGCTTGCGTTGCGCGCGTGCGAGCCCCTAAGGGCGAGCGTAGATGAGCGCCACTCTCCACCGTCTCGCCGGCACGTCGCCGTCGCTCGATCCGATGATCGATCTGGTCGCCGAGGACATGGCGGCGGTCAACCGCGTGATCGTCGACCGCATGCGATCGGAGATCCCGCTCATCCCCGAGCTGGCCGGGCATCTGATCGCGGGCGGCGGCAAGCGCCTGCGCCCGATGCTGACGCTCGCGGGGGCTCGGCTGCTGGGCTATGGCGGGACGCGCCACCACCTGCTCGCCGCCGCGGTGGAGTTCATCCATACCGCGACCTTGCTCCACGACGACGTGGTCGACGGGTCCGATCTGCGCCGTGGCAAGCGCACCGCCAACATCATCTGGGGCAATCCCGCCAGCGTGCTGGTCGGCGATTTCCTGTTCTCGCGCTCGTTCGAGCTGATGGTCGAGGGCGGCAGCCTGCGCGCGCTCGAGATCCTGTCGAACGCCAGCGCGGTGATCGCGGAGGGCGAGGTCAACCAGCTCACCGCGGTGCGGCGGATCGATCTGGGCGAGGAGCGTTACCTCGACATCATCGGAGCCAAGACGGCGGCGCTGTTCGCCGCCGCCTGCCGCATCGCCGCGGTGGTCGCCGACCGCGGCGAGACGGAGGAACTGGCGCTCGACTCCTATGGCCGCAACCTCGGCATTGCTTTCCAGCTGGTCGACGACGCCATCGATTACACCAGCGACTCAGGCACGATGGGCAAAGACGCGGGCGACGACTTCCGCGAGGGCAAGATGACGCTGCCGGTGATCCTGGCCTACGCCCGCGGCGGCGAGGACGAGCGTGCCTTCTGGCGCGACGCGGTCTCGGGGCGGCGCGCCGGGGACGAGGAGTTCGCCCAGGCGGTCGCGCTGGTGCGCCAGACCCGCGCCGTGGACGACACCTTCGCGCGCGCGCGCCACTATGGCCAGCTCGCGATCGACTCGCTCGCGCTCTTCCCCGCGAGCGCGGCCAAGGATTCGATGATCGAGGCGGTCGAGTTCGCGGTCGCGCGCGCCTATTGAGCTGCGGCGAAGATCTGGGCGGCGTGATGCGCGCCAGGATAGACGCCACAGACATCGTCCGCTCCCGCTGGTGATCGTCGTGAGCCGGCGCGTCCTCTGACGGCGGTCCGGTGAAAGCCGGCACCGATCAGGTGCGAAACGTCTCATGCTTCGTGCGGCACTGTCCTCCTGCTCGCGCAGGCGCACCGGAGAGGCCGAGAATCTGCGAAACCTACGTTACTGACCGGGCACCCCATCGCCCGATCATGCGTACTCGCGTGACCTCTCTCGTCGTCGCGGCGAGGCGAACCAGCCGCAGGGTGGTGGATGGGCACGGACGCCCTCGTGGCGTCGACCCCGGGAAGCCGGACGCTCCTCCATCGTCCAGCGGCCGTCAGCCGCCGAAGGCAGGGGAGCGGATCGGGAGGAACGGGACATGACGCTACGCGGGTTCGCCACACTCTACGGGGCCGTCTTCCTCCTCGCCGGGATCGCCGGCTTCATCCCCGGCCTCTCGCCCGAGCACACGCATCCTGGCGTCGCGGTCGCGGGCGCGTCGCGGCTGGCCCTGGGCCTCTTTCCCGTCAACGTGCTCCACAATCTCGTCCACCTGCTGTTCGGCCTGTGGGGCCTGGCGGCGGCGCGCGGCGAGGCGGCGGCGCGGCTCTACGCCAGAGCAGTGGCGGTCATCTACGCCGTACTGACGATCGCCGGGCTGGTGCCGGGCGCCGATACCTTGTTCGGGCTGGTCCCGCTCTACGGCAACGACATCTGGCTTCACGCGCTGCTCGCCGCCATCGCCGGTTACGCCGGCTTCGTGGCGCGGCCGTCCGTCCGGCCCGCGGCGCAGTGACGATCACGCGAGCAGGAGCCTACCGCACCATGTCCGCCGCCACGCTTCAGGACGTGCTTGCCCTTCCTGCGGACGTGCCCGGCGTCAGCGCCTATGTGCTCGGTCTGCGGGCCGAGCTCCGCGGCGGCGCGATGCGACGGCTCGCGAGCGAGGCACTCGGCGACCTGTCGATCGAGCTGCTGCAGGGCGCCGACTCGATCTGGCTGGTGGTGCGGCGCGATGGCGGGCGGGGCGGTGTCGCCCTGCGTGCCGCCTATACGCCCGACGGCGGTTTCGACGCGCGGCTGATCACCCCCATGCCCGGCGAAGTGCTGCGACTCGAGGCGGACAGTGTCATCGGTCGCCACGTCGTGGCGGTGCGCGTCACCCAGGCCGACCTTCACCGCCTGCAGCTACAGGCCTGGCTCACCCCGCGCGCACCGCTGCTGGTACCCTTTCACCCGCGCGACCTCTACGTGCTCGATGGCCGCGACGACCCGCTCGGCGCCGAGGGCCGGGTCGAGGCGGCGCAGCGCGGCGTCAACGGCGGCCTGCTCTACCTGCGCTTCGATGCGCCCAGCTTCGGCAGCCTGCTGTACCTGCAGAACCTGACCGAGCTGAACGACTATTTCGCCGCCACACAGACCGTACCGGACGCCGCGGTCGGCGGCGAGTGGCCCGAGCTCGGCTATTTGCCGCCCACCCCGCCGCAGAGCGGTACGCCGCCGACTCATCCGCTGCCCGCGGGCGAGGAGGTCCGGCTGTCCGACGCGATCCTGGTCTTCCGCGACCACGCTTACGACGACGAGCTGGAGATGGCGCGCCAGTTTCTGCAGATGCTCGGCACCGCGTACCAGGCGCTGCCGCTGCCGCGCACCGACTATCGCGACTGGCTCTGGCGCGCCGAGCGGACGCTGCGCGACCTCGAGACCGCGCCGCAGGCCACCGTGCGCCACTATGGCCACCGCTACGTCATGCCCTATCCCGGCGGTGAATATCCCGATGTGATGGTGCAGCTTTCGGTGCTCGCGGCGGTGCACGATCATGGCCGCTGGGCGGGTGCGCCGCTGCCGCTCGAGGACGAGCTGCGCCGCGGCCTGCCGCGCTTCTACGACGCCGAGCTGGGCACGATCCGCCGCTACCTGCCCAACGTCGGCGACGACAAGGACGCCGACGCGGTCGACAGTTGGTACCTCTATCACCCGATGCTCAACCTCGCGCGGTTGGCGCTCGACGGCGACGCGCTGGCACGGGACCTGCTGCTCAAGTCGGTCGACTATGGCATCCGCGCCGCGCACCATTTCCGCTACGTCTGGCCGATCATGTACGACGTGCGCGACTTCAGTGTGAAGACGCGCGCGCGCAACGACGACCGCTTCGGTCAGACCGACGTCGGCGGGCTCTACGCCTATGTCATGCTGCAATGCTACGCGCTGACCGGCGAGCAGCGCTTCCTCGACGAGGCGCGCGCCGCGATCGACGCCGCGGTCGGCATGCGCTTCAACCTCGAGTATCAGGCCAATCTCACCGCCTGGGGCGCGGCCGCGTGCATGCGGCTGTGGCGCATCACCGACGACGGCCGCTATCTCGCGCAGAGCTACGTCTATCTCGCCAGCTTCTTCCACAATTGCGAGTTGTGGGAGTCGGACGTCGGGCACGCGCGCCACTATCGCACCTTCCTCGGGGCGACCTGTCTCCACGACGCGCCTTATATGGCGATCTACGAGTGTTTCGACAGCTTCGTCGCCTTCGAGGCGTATCTCGCCGACAGCGGACCCGATCTGGAGCCGGCGGCGCGTATGCTGATCAGCGAATATTGCAAATACGCGCTCGATCGCGCCTGGTTCTATTATCCGGACGTGCTGCCCGCCGAGGTGATCGCCGGGCCACCACACCAGAGCGGCGTCATCGTGCCGAAGCTCTCCTTCCCTTTGGAGGACCTCTACGGCGACGGCCAGCCCGCGGGGCAGGTGGGGCAGGAGATCTACGGCTGCGGCGCCGCGATGGTGTTCGCGTCGCGCTCGCAGCACGTCGTCGAGGGCGCGCCGTTCCGACTCTTCTGCAACCTGTTCGTCCGCGCGATCGAGCGCACCGGCGATCGCGCGCTGACGTTGCAGCTCGACGGCGGCGAGACCTGCCACGCCGATCTCGCGTTGGTACGGGTCAAGCGCCGCACCCTGCCCAAAGCCGTGCTGACCACCGCGGGGGGCGACCAGCTCCGCCCGGTCGCCACCTCGAAGGACCGGGTCGACTATCGCGTACCCGCGAGCGGCCGACTGATCCTCACCTGGAGCGAATAGCATGAGGGACAAGCGGATCGTCGTCACCGGCGGCACCACCGGGATCGGCCGGGCGACGGTGCGGCTGCTGGCGCAGCAGGGTGCGCACGTCGTCACCGTCGGCCGCGACGCCGACGCGCTCGCCGCGGCGCTCGAGTCGATGCGCGATCTGCCCGGCCGCGTCCACGGCATCACCGCCGACCTCGGCACGCGCGCGGGAGTAGAGGCGCTGTTCGCCGCGGCGGACGAGCGGCTCGGCGGGCTCGACGCGCTGGTGTCCAACGCCGCGCTCGGCGCCGACCCGATCGACGCGATGGAGGAGGGGCTTGGCGATACGTCGTCGCCGTCAACCTGGTCGGCGCCATGTCGGCGACCCGGGCGGCGCTGGCGCGGCTCGGCCGGGGCGGGCAAGTGGTGATCGTCGGCTCGATCAGCGCCGCGATCCATGCGCCCGGCGAGAGCGTCTATTCCGCCACCAAAGCCGGGCTCAGCGCCTTCGCCGAGACGCTACGCAAGGAGGTCGAAGAGCGCGGGCTGCGCGTCAGCCTGATCGAGCCGGGCACGGTCGGCACCGACATGCAGGAGAGCACGGCGGAGGAGCAGCGCGCGAAAGTCGCCCGCCACGAGATGCTGCTGGCGGAGGACATCGCCGAGACGATCGGCTTCGTGCTCTCGCGCCCGCCGCGGGTCGACGTGGTGACGCTGCGGGTCGAGCCGCGCGTGCAGGAACTGCCGTGACTCGCGCGCTGGTGGGCACTTACGCGGCAGGCGGCGGCGCCGGGCTGGTGCAACTCGCGCGCGGGGACGAGCGCGCATGGCGGGTGCTCGCGGCGGTGCCGGTCACCAACGCCTCGTTCGTGCTGACATCGGCGCGGTCCGGCCACCATTATGCGGTCGACGAGGTCGCGGGCACGATCGCCGTGTACAGCGCGGCCGGCGGCTGGGCGCTGCTCGCGGAGGTGCCGAGCGGCGGCGAGGCGCCGTGCCATCTCGCGTTGTCGGCCGACGAGCGCTTCCTCGCGGTGGCCAATTACGCGAGCGGCAGCGTGATGTTGCTCGCGCTCGACGCGCGCGGGCTGCCCGCGGGTGACGACGTGTACGTCTACGCGGGCAGCGGGCCCAACCGCGAGCGACAGGAGTCGCCGCACGCGCACTGGGTCGGCTTCTCCCCCTCCGGCGAGCTGATCGCGGTCGACCTCGGCGCGGACCGGGTCGTGGTTCACGCGGTCGAGGAGCGAGGCGCGCTCTCGCCGCCGCGCAAGCTCTACGCCGCGCCACCGGGTAGTGGCCCGCGACACCTCGCCTTTCACCCGACGCTGCCGATCGGCTATCTCGTCAGCGAGCTCGTCCCCGAACTGACGGTGCTGGCTCCCGGCGTGGACGGACTCGTCGCCGTGCATCGCGAGCCGCTGCTCGATCCCGCCGAGGCGAGCGGCGACGCGCTGGGTGGGGCCATCGTGCTCTCCGCCGACGCGCAGCGGCTCTACGTGACGACGCGCGGCACCGACCGGCTGCTCACCTTCGCGCTCGACGCCCGCGGCCTGCCGACGCTGCTGGCGCGCGTGCCGAGCGGTGGCGCCTCGCCGCGCCACCTGCTGCCGCTCGATGGTCAGCTGCTCGTCGCGCACGAGCAGGACGGGACGGTGGCGATCTTCGACCTCGACGAGGGCGGACGCGCCGCCGGCACGCCGCAGCGGCTGAACGTACCCGGCGCCGCCTTCCTCGCCACCGACCGGGAGAGACGATGACATGCGCGCCGCGCTGAAGACCGCCGACGGTCGTTTCACGGTGGAGGAGATCGATCCGCCCGAACTCGCCGCCGCCGACTGGGTCCGCGCGCGAGTCCGCGTCGCCGGCATCTGCGGCACCGACCTGCGCCACTGGAAGAAGCACGAGCCCGAGCTCGCCTGCCACGTCATGGGGCACGAGCTCGCCGGCGAGGTGGTCGAGGTCGGTCGCGACGTCACCCGCGTCACGCCCGGCGACCGGGTGGTCATCGAGACGGTACTGGGCTGCGGGCAGTGCGACTGGTGCCGCGCGCGCCAGTACAATCGCTGCCCCGATCTCTATCCGACGCGCACGAGGAGCGTGTCGCGCGCCTACGCCGAGTTCGTCGTCGGACCGCAGCACAAATTCTACCGGCTGCCCGACCATGTCGGCTTCGACGACGCGGCGCTGATCGACACCTTCTCGGTCTGCCTCCACGCGCACCATCTCGCCGGCTTGGCGATCGGCGACAGCGCGGCGATCATCGGCGCCGGGCCGATCGGGCTGGGGCAGCTGATGCTGGCCAAGGCGAGCGGCGCGCGCGCGATCGTGATCGACACGGTGGAGCACTCGCTCGCGGTGGCCCGGGAGCTCGGCGCCGACGCGGTGGTGCGCGCCGATCGCGACGACCCCGTCGCCGCGGTGCTGGCCTTCACCGATGGCCGCGGCGTCGAGGTGGCGTTCGAGTGCGCGGGCGGCGAGTCGATGCCGACGACGCTGCCCTGGGCGACGCGGATGGCGCGGCGCGGCGGGGCGGTGGTGATCGTCGGCGGCTTCGACGCGGGCGAGACCGCGATCCCGCTCGAGTGGCAGCGCATCCAGATGTCCGAGATCCGTCTGTTGCCGAGCGCCAGCTTCGCGCTGCACGACATCGATCCCGAGCAGGGTCAGGTGCTGGCGCTGGTCGCGCGCGGCGTGCTGAAGACGCAGCCGCTGATCACGCACCGTTTCCCGCTCGAGCGGATCAACGAGGCGTTCGACGTCGCCCAGGACAAGGAGCGCACCGGCGCGATCTTCGTCGCGGTGGAGCTCTGAGGCGTCGAGACGCCGGAGCCTCGCCGCCGCGAACTGAAGGCCGACGTCCGCGGCGACCTTCGAGCCGGCCGCCGGCGGCTGATGCGCTGCAACATCCAGCACTCGATCGGACGGGCGAATTGATGCACTTCAAGACCTAGCGTCGACGTGATCGAGTGCGGGGCGAATCAGCTTAAAGGACTTTAAAGAGCGAGGCCGGGTACCGCGTGAAGCGTTTAGTCTGACATGCTTCGTTTCTCGCTCCACTTCATGGACAAGACCAGTCGGCTGCTCGAGGACCATCGCCTTCGTGCGCCCGACGTCTGGCATGCGATGGCCTGTGCTAACCGACGCCTTCACCGTTCCTTCGTCGGCTCGCGCGTGCCGACACTGGACCCGCAGGGGAGGGTCGACGTGCTCGACCGGGACGGTGTCATCGTCGCGCGCATCTATTGCGCGGAAGCCATCGCTGCGATGTCGTGACCGCGATGCGCGTCGATGACGCCGGCGACGAGCCGGCAGCGTTCACCATTCCCGAGCCGGCCGACCGGCCGTACGGGCATCCGCTCGCGCTCCATGTGGACGCGAGCGATCGTTGGCGCGGGATCCTGCGGGTGAGCGAGCGCGTCCCCGTCGACGCCCCCGGCGACCTGATCCTGCTCTATCCCAAATGGCTGCCGGGGTTCCACGCGCCGGTGGCGCCGATCGAGCTGCTCGCCGGGCTCCACTTCGAGGCGGACGGTCGAGCGCTGGAGTGGCGGCGGCACCCGGTGATGGTTCATGCCTTCGCCGTGTCCGTGCCCGACGGGGTCGCAGCGGTCACGGCGGAGTTCCAGTTCCTGTCGCCGACCGATCCCGCGCAGGGACGCGTCATCAGCTCGCCCGAAATGCTGCTCCTGCCGTGGAACGCGACCGTCCTCTATCCCGCGGGCCACGCCGCGGGCCAGATCATGTTGGACGCCAGCCTCACGCTGCCGGAAGGCTGGAGCGCGGCGTGCGCGATCGCATCGGCGCATCGGAAAGGAGAGCGTGTCGTCTTCGAGCGGAGCGCGCTCGACACGCTGGTCGACTCGCCCGTGCTCGCCGGACGGCACATGATGACCTTCCCGCTCGAGAAACACGTCAGCCTGCACGTCGCCGCCGATGAGCCGCGCCAGACCGCCTTCGCGAATGATCAGCTTGCTCTCCACCGCGCCGTCGTCGCGGAGACGGTGGAGTTGTTCGGCTCCCGGTCGTTCGACCGCTTCGAGATGCTGCTCGCGCTCAGCGACACGCTGACCGCGGCCGGGGTGGAGCATCACCGCTCGTTCGAGGCAGTCACCGTGCCCGGCTATGTCACCGACTGGGACAAGCACGTCACCCGGCGCGACACCATCCCGCACGAGTTTGTTCACAGCTGGAACGGCAAGCACCGGCGCGGCGCCGACTCGTGCGCGCCCTCGTTCGATCGTCCGATCCGGAACGATCTGCTATGGGTCTACGAGGGACAGACGCAATATTGGACCAACGTGCTGTGCGCGCGGTCGGGCTTGTGGACGGAGGAGGAGACGCTGGGTGCGCTGGCGCTCACCGCGGCGCGCTACGAGGCGCGCCCCGGCAGCCGCTGGCGCCCGCTCCTCGACACGACGCGCGACCCGATCATCGCGGCGCGCAGCCCGCTCCCTTGGCCAAGCTGGCAGCGCAGCGAGGATTATTACGCCGAAGGTGCGCTGCTGTGGCTCGAGGTCGATACGCGGCTGCGCGAACTCTCGGGCGACACACGCTCGCTCGATGATTTCGCACGATCTTTCTTCGGCGGGGCGGAAGGCGACTGGTCGACACGGCCGTATGACCTCGAGGAGGTGGCCGATCGGCTCGACGCGATCGCGCCGTTCCACTGGCGTGCCTTCCTCCTGGAGGCCGTGCACGACACGCGGGAGGGGACGCTGCTGGGCGGCCTGTCGCGCGGCGGCTATCGGCTCGATTATGCGGGCACGCTCAATGCCTACCAGCGCTGTCTGGAGGGCGAGACCGGCATCGCCGACCTGACCCATACGATCGGTCTGAGCGTCGGCGGCGACGGTCGCGTCACCGACGTGCTCTGGGGCGGAGCCGCCTTCGACGCGGGCGTGACGATCGGCACCGTCATCGTCGCGGTGGATCGGCTGCCCTTCTCGGTCGAGCGGCTGCGCGCGGCCCTGACCGACCGCGCGGATAAGCGCGTGGAGATGGTGGTGCGGCGCGGCGCGACGGTGCGCACGATCGCGCTGCGCACGCCGGGACATCTGCGATACCCTCGGCTGGTGCGCGTGCTCGACCAGCCCGACCGACTGAGCGCCATCCTCCGGCCGAGGCGGGTAACTCAGGTGTAGAATCGGAACGAACGCTTCTCCGTCTCTTTCCGAGAGGACTCGACGGCGCACTCGACCGGCGCGTCGAAGCGGGAGACAGCACGCGTTGATCGAGCGTCATTTTGCCAAGCTTCGTGCCCGCGGGACGGTGTCGTCGGAGGAGGAGCAGGCGGTCCGCGCCAGCGTCGCCGAGATTCGCACCGTTCCGGCGGACACCCTGGTCGTGCGCGCCTTTGAGGTGCAGGACCACAGCACGCTGCTGCTCGACGGTGTCCTGTGCCGCTACAAGGACCTGCGCAACGGTCAGCGCCAGATCACCGAGCTTCACGTCGCGGGCGACTTCGCCGACCTGCACAGCTTCACGCTCACCTACCTGGACCACGACGTGATGAGTCTGACGCCGTGCCGCGTCGCGATCGTGCCGCATCGCGCGCTGCTCGCGCTGACTGAGCGCTTCCCGTCGCTCGCGCGCAGCTATTGGTTCAGTACCAACCTCGACGCGTCGATCCATCGCGAGTGGGAGGTGTCGCTCGGGCGCCGCAGCGCGGCGGCGCGCGTCGCGATGCTGCTGAGCGAGCTGCACCAGCGTCTGCTGATCGTCGGCCTCGCGGACGCGCGCGGCTATGACCTGCGGCTGACCCAGACCGACATCGCGGAATGCACCGGGCTCACCAACGTGTCGGTCAACCGCGTGCTACGCGACCTGCGCGAGGCGAGGGCCGCGTCGGTCACGGCGGGGCGCGTCTCGATCCTCGATCGCGACGCGCTGTGGCGCACCGCGGAGTTCGACCCGCGCTACCTGTACCTCGGCCGGCGGCCCGCCGCGGGTGGCGGGGCGGTACGCTGAGCGTCAGCGATCCACCTCGCCGAAGACAATGTCGATCGAGCCGAGGATCGCGGTGATGTCGGGCAGCATGTGCCCGCGCGACATGAAGTCCATCGCCTGGAGGTGGCTGAAGCCGGTCGGGCGGATCTTGCAGCGATAGGCCTTGTTGCTGCCGTCGCTGACCAGATAGACGCCGAACTCGCCCTTGGGGCTCTCGGTGGCGACATAGACCGCCCCGGCGGGCACGTGGAAGCCCTCGGTGTAGAGCTTGAAGTGGTGGATCAGCGCTTCCATCGAGCGCTTCATCTCGGCGCGATGCGGCGGCTTCACCTTGCGGTCGTCGCTCGCCACCGCGCCGTCAGGCATGTCGCGCAGGCACTGCCGCATGATCCGCGCCGACTGCCGAACCTCCTCGACGCGCACCATGAACCGGTCGTAACAGTCGCCACGTGTGCCGACCGGGACCTCGAAGTCCATGTCGGCGTAGACGTCATACGGCTGCGCCCTGCGCAGGTCCCACGGAATGCCTGAGGCGCGGAGGCAGGGGCCGGAGAAGCCCCAGGCGATCGCGTCGTCGCGCGAGACGGCGCCGATGTCGACGTTGCGCTGCTTGAAGATGCGATTGTCGGCGACGAGGCTGATCGAGTCTTCGAACAGCCGCGGCAGCCGGGTGTCGAGCCAGTCGGCCATGTCGGTGAGCAGCTTGAGTGGCACGTCCTGGCGCACTCCGCCGGGGCGGAAATAGTTGGCGTGCATGCGAGCGCCGCTGGCGCGCTCGTAGAAGTTCATCGTGTCCTCGCGCAGCTCGAACAGCCACAGGTTCGGCGTCATCGCGCCGACGTCCATGATGTGGCTGCCGAGGTTGAGCAGATGGTTCATGATCCGCGTCAGCTCGGCGAACAGCACGCGAAGATACTGGCCACGGCGCGGTACCTCGAGGTCCATCAGCTTCTCGATCGCGAGCACGTAGGTGTGCTCCATGCACATCGGCGAGCAGTAATCCAGCCGGTCGAAATAGGGGATCGTCTGCAGGTAGGGCTTGGTCTCGATGAACTTCTCCGTTCCACGGTGGAGCAGCCCGACATGCGGATCGACGCGCTCGACCATCTCGCCGTCGAGCTCGAGCACCAGCCGCAGCACGCCGTGCGCCGCAGGGTGCTGCGGGCCGAAGTTGATCGTGTAGTTGCGGATGTTGACGTCGTGGGCGGCGACGCCATCGAGTGCGGGATCGAGCGTCTCCATCGCGCGCTCGGAGCGGGCGCGCACGTCGGCGGCGTCGATCGGCCGATCGGTCCGGCGCTCACTCGGGGTGAAGGCGTCATCGGTGCTGCTCACGATCGTCTCCCGGCTCTCCGTCTCATCTCTAACCCGCGGCAGGGGACACGGCTTTCAAATGGCTTAACAATCGAAGTGGAAAAGGAATACGGGAGGAAGTATTGTCCCGCGATCGGGGATAATCTCGCTGCTACCTGAACTCGTCGGGCCGCCTGTCGCTGTCGCAAGTATCTGAGGATGAACTTCCAGATACATGATGTTAAGCGAGATCAGGCGGCGCGTCGGGGGTCGCGATCCTGGAGACGCGTTGGCCTTGATACGGGCGCGGCGCCCGGGAGAGCGACCGTGACCGCTGCCCGGATCGGCCTCGGGCGAGCGGAGCGACCTTGCCTCGACCTGCGGTGCGTCGACGGCGCGTCCGGGCAGCGATGGACGCAGTGGCCAGGGTCAGAGCGTCGACGTCATCCGTCGCAGGGCGATGACATGAGGGCTGGCGCCGCTGCCGACATGCGCGCTCAATGCTGAGACGACCTCACCGTAGGTGACCGGTTTCTGTAGACATCGGGTCGACGCGAGGTCCTTCGGCACCACGGTCTCATCATATCCCGTCACGAAGATGCTCGGCACGCCCTGCGCCTGTAGCTCGCGGGCGAGCTCGAAGCTGGGGCCTTGGCCGTCCAGGTTCAGATCGAGGATCGCGTGCGACGGCTTGAACTCGCCGAGGACCCGCATCGTCTCATCCTGGTTGGGGCAGGGACCGAGGACGACGGCACCGGCACCCTTCAGCGCGGCCGCGGTATCACTCGCGATATAATATTCATCCTCGACGACGAGGACGACACAGCCACTCAGCTTCTTGCGGTCGATCATCACTATCCCCTTGTTTCCGCCGGATTGTCACGTCGATGCACCATCGGTCTATTACAGCGGATAATGGCCCATGTTGAGTTCGCGCTACCACCGGTGCATCACGCGCCTGATCGCGCGCGTGATCGAGCGGACACTGACCGGCTTCCCGCACCGCACCCCCATCATCGCGGAGACGGGAAGCGTGATGGTGCAGCGGATCTCCTCGGGTCCTGAAACGCAGCTCGTCTCGGCACCGAGCTGATAGGGCAGCGCCCGCTCGATCAGCTCGCGTCCCCGTCCGCCGCCGCGCGACCCCGTCGGTTAGCGGTATCGTCACGCCGCGCTCCCGCCAAGTCATGCGCAGCGATGACCTGCCGTCGCTACCCGCCGCATCGGGCCGCCAGCAGATCGAGAGATTAACCGGCCCGCCCGGGCGCGCCGTATTCACCGAGTCGGTGGCGAGCTCGTCACCGGGCGCATGTCGTCGCTCGTCGACACCAGCTCGCTGCGGAGCAACTCCTCGAACGTGACCCGGTCGACGTCGGCGAGCCGCGAGAGCAGCCCCTGGACGCGCGCGCCCTCAGCCGGTCGCGGAAGCGCGCGCCGACATCCGCGAGGTCGGTGCTGGCGCGGCTGGTGCGGTCGGCCAGGTGGCGAACCGCGTCCATCGAGTTGCGGGTCCGATGTTGCCGGCCGCGCCATGGCGAGCATCAATTCCACCGCGGTGCGGAGCGAGGGGGCCAGGTCTCGATGGCCAGAGCGGTGTCGCGGCCCAGTCGTGCGCGCGAATCCGCGTCGGCATCTCGCCGTCGCCGTGCGGTCGATGTCTCGCGGCGCCCTGTCCATCGCTCATCGACGTCCTTCTCTCTCGCGGCGTGTCGCGGCGACGCTAGGGGGCGGACAGCGGCACGTCGCTGATCTGGGTAGGTGCGGCGGCTGCGTCGGCGCGCGCGTCGCCGGCGCCGCGCCCCGGGAGCACGGCGCGCAGCGCGGCCGCCGCAGCGAGCGACAGCGCTCCCGTCGCGCCGGCGAGCAGAAGACTGGGCCGCACGCCGGTCGCGCGCGCGGCGCGGTCCAGCGCCACCTCGGCCCCGCCGGCCGCGTCGACCAGACGCGGCACCACCTGCGTGTCGAGGAAGACCTTCGGCGCGGACGGGCCGCTGCCTTTGCGGAGCATGTAGTCACGACCGACCGACATGATAATACTCCTTTTCCGCCAGTAGCCTAACCGATGTGGTCGACGGTCTCCGGCGATGCGGGAACAACGTGAGCTCGCGGCGAACGTTGCGCTCCGTGACCTCGCGCCGCGACCGGAGGTCTCCCATGAAGCCGACGTTCAAACCCTATCGTCTCCCGTCCGGCGGCTGGGGGTCGGCGCGCTCGGTCGCCAATATCCTGCGGCGCGAGGGCGTCATCGGCAGCGCCGGCCTCGCGCTGTCGCGCCACAACAAGGTCGACGGCTATCAGTGCAACAGCTGCGCCTGGGTGAAGCCCGCCACGCCGCTCCCGTTCGAGTTCTGCGAGAATGGCGTGAAAGCGGTCGCATGGGAGCTGACGGCGCACCGCTGCACCCCCGCCTTCTTCGCCGAGCATAGCGTGACCGAACTGCGTGGCTGGGACGATTATCATCTCGAGCAGCCGGGCCGGCTCACCCATCCGCTGCGCTACGATGCCGCGACGGACAGATATGTGCCCGTCTCCTGGGGGCACGCGATCGAGGAGATCGCGCGCGAGCTGCGCGCTGTGGACGACAAGCTCAAGGGCACCGTCTTCTACAGCTCGGGCCGGCTCTCGAACGAGGCGAGCTATCTGTATCAACTGTTCGCGCGGCTCTACGGCAACAACAACCTGCCCGACAGTTCGAACATGTGCCACGAGACCACCTCGGTGGCGTTGCCGGTCAGCATCGGCCAGGGCGTCGGCACGGTCGATCTCGCCGACTTCGCCGAGACCGAGTGCCTGCTGTTCTTCGGCCAGAACCCGGGCAGCAACTCGCCGCGCATGCTCCACCCGCTGCAGGAGGCGAGCCAGCGCGGCGTGCCGATCATCACCTACAACCCGCTGCGCGAGCGCGGGCTGGAGCGCTTCCTCAACCCGCAGTCGCCGACCGAGATGCTGACCGGCAAGGAGACGCGGATCAGCTCGCAATATCATCAGGTGAAGAACGGCGGCGACCTCGCTGCGCTGGCCGGCATCGGCAAGGCGGTGCTGAGTGCGCACGACGAGTCGATCGGACGCGGTGGGCCGGCGGTGCTCGACCTCGCCTTCATCGCCGAGCACACCAGCGGTTTCGAGCGCTACGCTGACTGGCTGCGCGAGCAGGACTGGGACGAGCTCGAGCGCCGCTCGGGCCTGCATCGCGCCGACATGGAGGCGACCGCGCGCGTCTATGCCGCGGCGGGGCCGACGATCGGGGTCTACGGCATGGGGCTGACGCAGCATCGCGCCGGGGTCGAGACCGTGCAGATGCTGGTCAACCTGCTGCTGATGCGCGGCAACATCGGCCGGCGCGGGGCCGGCATCTGCCCGGTGCGCGGCCATTCCAACGTCCAGGGTCAGCGCACGATGGGGGTCACCGAGAAGCCCGAGCTGTTCCCGCTCGATCGTCTGGGCGCGCAGTTCGATTTCGTCGCGCCCAAGGAGCCGGGCTACAACACGGTCGAGGCGTGCGAGGCGATCCTGAAGGGCGAGGTGAAGGCCTTTTTCATGCTCGGCGGCAATTTCGTCCGCGCCATCCCCGACCACGGCCAGATGGAGCCGGCCTGGCGCACGCTCCGGCTCACCGTCAACGTGCTGACCAAGCTGAACCGCAGCGCGCTGCTCCCGGGCGAGGTGAGCTATATCCTGCCCGTGATCGGCCGGTTGGAGAAGGACGAGACCGCGGCGGGACAGCAGGTGCTGTCGATGGAGGATACGTCGGGCTGCGTCCATGGTAACCGCGGGGTGCGCGCGCCGGCCTCGCCGCACCTTATCAGTGAGATCCGGCTGCTGTGCGAGCTGGCCAAGCAGGTGTTGCCGGCCAACGTCCGCGTCCGCTGGGACGATTACATGACGGACTATGCCGAGATCCGGAAGGAGATCGCCGCGACGCTGCCCGACAGCTTCCACGACTACGAGGTCCGGATGTGGGAGCCGGGCGGCTTCCAGCGCGACCTGCCCGCCAAGCGGCGCGAGTGGCATACCGAGAGCGGTCGCGCACAGTTCGTCACGCCCGAGGGGCTCGACGAGGACCTCGACATGCCCGGCGTGGGCCACGACGTGCTCCGGCTGATGACGCTGCGCTCGAACGACCAGTTCAACACGACCGTCTACGGCTACGACGACCGCTTCCGCGGCATCGACGGCATCCGCAACGTGGTGCTGATGAACCGCTCGGACATCGACCGGCTCGGGCTCAAGGTGGGGCAGGCGGTGACGCTGCGCACGGTCGCCGACGACGGCGTTGACCGCCATCTCTCCGGCCTGATCGTGGTCGCCTATGACATCCCGATCGGCTGCATCGGCGGCTATTATCCGGAGTGCAATGTCCTGATGCCGGTGTGGCATCATGCGGTCGGCAGCAAGACGCCGGCGGCGAAGTCGATCCCGGTGACGATCCACAGCGACGGCGACGCGGTGCTGGAGCCGCAGATGGAATACGCCACCGGGTGACGAGTTTGGACCGGCCCGGGGCGGTCGCCAGGGGATGAGCGCCGCCACCGGCGGGATCAAGGCAGCGTCGGACTGGCGCTGAGAAGCCGGCACGGTGCTTCCGGCTCGTCCCCGCGTCGTTCAGGAAGAGAGGGCGGCCGATTGGAACCGCGGCTGGTCGTGCATCTTCTGATGGTCGGCCAGTGAGGCGAGATGACGCGGAGGCAGAGACGATGAGGGCGATCCGCATCCACCGCTACGGCGGTCCGGAGGTGCTGGTCGATGAGAGCGACGCGCCCGAGCCGACGCTGACGCCGCATGCCGTCCTGATCGAGTCGGTGGCGACGAGCGTCAATCCGATCGACTGGGAGATCCGATCCGGCGCGCGGCAGAAGGACTTTCCGCTCGATCTACCGGCGATCCTGGGCAAGGACGTGAGCGGGATCGTGCGGGCGGTCGGCAGCGCGGTACGGACGTTCAGACCGGGCGATCGCGTGATCGCGCTGGCGGAGGCGACCTATGCCGAACGCGTCACCGTGGCCGCGGACATTCTCACGCACCTGCCCGACGGGGTCGATCCGGTGGACGCCGCCGCGCTCCCGCTCGTGTCGATGACGGGCGAACAACTCGTCCGCGTGGCGACCGGCGCGAGGGGAGGGCAGACGATCGTTGTCACGGGTGCGCTCGGCAGTGTCGGCCGCGCAGCGGTGCACACCGCCCGCAAGCTCGGCGCGCGCGTGATCGCGGGCGTGCGCGCGCGCCAGCAGGCAGAGGCGGCTGAGCTCGATGTCGACGGGGTGCTCGCTCTGGACGACGAGGACTCGATCGGCCGGCTCGGTCCGATCGACGGCGTCGCCGACACTGTCGGGGGTGATACGGCGGCCAGATTGTTCGAGAGGGTGAGGGCCGGCGGCCGGTTCGGCTTCGCTTCCGTCCTGCCCGACGATGCGGCGGCGCGCTTCCCCATGGTAGAGGTGACGCGGGTGTTTGCCCGGCCGGACGCGTCGAAGCTGCGCGAGTTCGCCGACGACGTTCGTGATCGTCGCTTCCTCCTGCCGGTGAGCGCTCGCCTGCCGCTCGGCGAGGCACGCGCCGCACACGAGCGGCTGGAGAAGGGCGGGGGCGGCAAGGTCGTGCTGACGATCTGACCGGAAGCGAGCGCGCGTCGCGCTCAGCGCGTCGATCTGCGAGTCCTACCTCGGGTTAGGCGCCGCATCACCTCCGACTGCGGCGGTGTCTTGGCGGACCGAGGCGCACGCGTGGGCTGACGTCTGCGGCGGCGCCGTCGCCTCGTGGCGCTCGCCGAAACCGCGGCCAGAGCGCTCACGAGAGCCGTCGGCGACATCCCGATCCTCGTTGCTGATCCGAAAGGCGTCCCGGTCTTCGCACCGTCGGGATGCGCGGACGACGACAATGGGAGACGCCCACGCGTCCCGTGGTCTGTACACCATCTGATGACCTATCAGACAAGTAGGTATTTGCGTCAGAGAGCGTGATGTCAGTTGTCCCGACTGGCCTTGGTTCCCCTACGGAACAGCCACATCCTGCGCCGAATGCCAGCAGAGTCGGCGATCTTTCATACCCTATCATGCTAGTAGATTATCTTGCTGCGCACGAGGCACAGATAAAGTTGACTAAGTTGGTGGGAATTAGGGACATGTCGGGTGTCGCGTCGATCACCGTCGCGGGGCTGGACGTCGCTGCAGACGGCGCCGGCAAGGAGCGAGGGCATCGCATCGCCGCGGCTTGGGGTCCGCGGCGCTTTCGGGGGAACGACACATGCCAACCCACACCCATCTCTCACCCGAGCGCCTACCGCGTCGTCGCCGCGCCCTCGCCAGCGCCGCGCTCGCCTGGCTGCTGCTCGCGCCTGCGGCCGCCTTTGCGCAGGGCGGCCCGCGAGAGGAGGGCGCCGGTTCGTTCGCCGACGATGCCCGCGGTGGGGCGTCCGACGAGGGTGAGACGGTCGTCGTCACCGGCCATCGGAACGGGCGGCTGGAGGAGGCGCGCAGGGTACTCGATTCCGTGGCGGGCGGTACCGCGCTGATCGACAACAGTCAGGCCGAGGACCGCGGCCTGGTCACCAACGCCGACCTGCTCAAGTTCCAGCCGGGTATCTTCGCACAGGCGGGCGGGGGCTCGGACGGGATCAAGATCTCGATCCGCGGATCGGCGATCAACCGCGGCTCCGGCTTCTTCCGCTCCGGCGCGCTGTTCGAGTTCGACGGGCTCCCGGTGAGCGGGCCGGGCGGCACGCCGTACGAGCTGTTCGAGCCGCTCGGCAACAGTCGCACGGAGGTGTTGCGCGGCGCCAACGGCTTCGATCGCGGCTCCGTCACGCTCGGCGGCGTGATCAACTATGTCTCGCTCACCGGCAAGGACTTCAGCTCGCCGCTCGGGATACGGCTGGAGGGCGGCAGCTACGGCTATCGCAAGTACCAGGTGAGTTCGGGCGGCGACTATGGCCCGCTCGACTATTACGTCAGCGTCACCGGCGCGCAGCGCGACGGCTATCAGCAGCAGACGCGCGGCCGCAGCTTCGGCGTGCAGGCCAATCTCGGCTACGAGATCGCGCCCACCGTCCGCACGCGCTTCTTCTTCCGCTACCGCCGCACCGCCAACCAGTCGCCGGGGCTGATCACGGTCGCGCAGGTCGAGGCCGACCCGCGCGTCGCCAACCCGCAGCAGGTCGCGCTCGACGCCGACCGGATCCAGCCGGGATCGTTCTGGATCGCCAACAAGACCGAGTTCGACCTGAGCGACCGTTCCGCGCTGGAGCTCGGCGTCGTCTATCACGACTATCCGATCGATCAGCAGCTCGGCGTCAACCGCGGGCGCTGGGGCTACACCGACCTGACCGGCTCGCTGCGCTATACCCGCACCGACACGCTGTTCGGCCGCGACAGCAGCACGGTGCTCGGGCTGCTCTACACCACCCACCCGGACAAGGCCTATCTGCGCAACTATGTCCGCGTGCCCTCGGGCGCGACCGCGCGGCTGCCGGTCGGCGCGCTGGTGCGCGACGCTTACTACAAGGGCACCGACGGCAACCTCTTCCTGACCAACGAGAGCGAGCCGGTCGAGCGGCTGCACCTGCTGTTCGGCGGGTCGCTGATCCGCATCAAGCGCGGCACCGGCGTGACCTATCCCGTGATCCCGGACCTCACCACGCCGTACCGCCGCGAGAGCTGGGACTATGGCTATCGCGCCGGCTTCCGCTACGAGCTCGCGCCCGAGGTGCAGCTGTTCGGCAACGTCAGCCGCTCGGTCGAGCCGCCCAACGACTGGGCGTTCCTGACCACGCCGCCCGCGATCCCGGCCGGCTACCCGGCGCAGGGGCTCGCCGCGCACGGGCTCGACCTCAAGGACCAGACCGCGACCACCTATGAGCTGGGCACGCGCGGCACGCTGCCACTACTCGGCGGGTGGAACCTCAGCGTCTACCGCGCCGACATCCGCAACGAGCTGCTCTCGGTCGTGGTCGACACGGTGCTCAACGTCACCGCGGAGTCGAACGCCTCGCCCACCCGTCACCAGGGCGTCGAGGTGGCGCTGGATACGCCGCTGTGGCGCGACGGGGCGGGGAGCAGCGTCAGCCTGCGCCAGTCGTACACCTACAACGACTTCACCTTCCGCCGCGACGCGACCTTCGGCCGCAACGAGCTGCCCGGCATCCCCAAGCACATCTACCAGGCCGAGCTGGCGGTGGACCATGCCTCGGGCTTCTACGGCAACGTCAACACCAGCGTCGCCGCGAGGAACTGGCTCGACTATGCCAACAGCGTCTCCACCCGCGGCTATCAGCTGTTCGGCGGCACCGCCGGCCTCAAGATCCCCGAGACCAGCTACCGGATCTTCGCCGACTTCCAGAACATCACCAACAAGCATTACGGCGCGGTGGTCAGCCCGGCGTTCGACCTCAACGGCTCGGATCGCACCAACCCGCGGCTGACGCCGGGCGACGGCTTCACCGTGATCGGCGGGGTCTCGGTCGCGCTGTGAGGCGGTGGGAGCACCTTCTGCGCCGGCTGGCGCTCGCCGCGAGCGCGGGCCTGCTCGCCGCCTGCACCGCGGGCGGCGGTGACGCCGACCCGCGCGCGCGCCGCGGCGGTCCCAACGGCGACTTCACCTATCCCGCGACCGACTATGCCGAGCAGCGGCCCGGCAAGCCGGGCGGCACGCTGCACGCCAGCGTCGGCACCGACACCGGCACGCTCGACCTCCACGCGATCAGCCATACCAACGCGCAGTGGATCGGGCGCCTGATCTTCGACAATCTCGTCTATCTCGACGACAAGGGCGAGCCGACGCCGTGGCTGGCGCGATCGTGGACGGTCTCGCCCGACGGGCTCACCTATACCTTCCACCTGCGCGACGACGTCACCTTCTCCGACGGCAGCCGGTTCGACGCAGAGGCGGTGCGGCTCAACCTCGAGCATATGCGCGACCCGCGTACCAAGTCACCGCTCGCCGCCGCCTATATTGCCCCGTACGTCGCCGGTCGCGTGATCGATCCGACGACGTTCGAGGCGCACCTCAGCCGTCCCTACGCGCCGTTCCTCGACGTGCTCGCGCAGAGCTGGCTGGCGATGATGAGCCCGCGCCAGATCCGACTCCATCCCGAAGAGCTGGCGACGCGACCGAGCGGCACCGGGCCTTTCGTGGTCGAGCGCTACGAGCGGCAGAAGGGGCTGACCCTGCGCCGGCGGGCCGACTATCACAGCGCGCCCGATTACCTCCGGCATCGCGGGCCCGCCTATCTCGAGCGGGTCGAGATCGCCTTCGTTCCCGAGGCGATGGCGCGCTATGCCGGGCTCGCCTCCGGCGAGACGCAGCTGGTGTTCGACGCGCCGCCGCAGAATGCCGCCGCCATCCGCGCCGACCCGCGACTGGTGTTCGACAGCCGCATCCGCACCGGCCTGCCGTTCCGCGCCCTGACCTTCAATCTCGATCGCGCGCCCTGGACCGACGTGCGCGTGCGCCGCGCCGTGGCGCAGGCCGTCGACCGCGCGGCGATCACGCGCAGCGTCTTCTTCGGTGAGGTGCTGCCCAAGACCGACTTCCTCGCCGGCACCACCGCTTACTACGATCCGGCCGCCGCGGGTGTGCTGCGCTACGATCCCGCCGCGGCCAATCGCCTGCTCGACGCGGCCGGCTGGACAGCGCGCGACGCGGCGGGTTACCGCCTGCGGCGCGGCGAGCGCCTCGGCGCCGAGGTACTCACCTGGAGCAGCCCGACGCTGACTCCGATCAACGTCGCGGTACAGGCCGATCTGCGCAAGATCGGCTTCGATCTGCGCATCGTCGAGATGCCGCTGTCACAATATACCGAGCGGCAGCATACGGGCGACTATCAGACGCTCTCCGCCGGCGTGTGGCATACCAACACGCCCGACGCGCTCTACATCCTTCACCACAGCGGCGAGATCAGCTCGGCCAAGCGGATCGGCCAGAACACCGCGCACGTGCGCGACGCCGCGCTCGATCGCCTGCTCGAGCACGCGCGCGAGAGCAGCGATCCCGCCGAGCTGCGCCGGCTGTACGGCGCGGCGCAGCGTCGCCTCGTCGAGATCGTCCCCGGTGTCCCGCTCGACGAGAACCACTCGCTGGTCGCCTATGCGCGACGGCTCAACGGCGTGATCTTCGACACCTCGCACAACACGCCGGTCCTGACCGGCGCCTGGCTCGACGGGGAGGCGCGATGAGCTGGCGCGCGCTCCTCCCGCTGGCGCTGGCGCTCACCGCCTGCGGCGGCGCGGGCGATAGCGGACGCGGGGGCGACGCGAGCGATCCCCTGCCGCGCGTCGCCGACGGGCAGCCCGTCACCTATCCGAGCCGCGATTATGTCGAGCAGGCGCCGGGGCGGCCCGGCGGCACGCTGCGCGTCGTCGCCGCGCGCGACAACGGCACGCTCGACGCGCAGCTGCTCGCCGACACCAACACCAAGTGGCTCGGTCGCACCACCTTCGACAATCTCGTCTACCTCGACGAGCGCGGGCGGCCGACGCCGTGGCTGGCGCGCTCCTGGACGGTCTCGCCCGACGGCCGCACCTACACCTTCACGCTGCGCGAGGACGTCACCTTCTCGGACGGCGAGCGGTTCGACGCCGCGGCCGTGAAAGCCAATCTCGACCGCATCCGCGATCCCGCGACGCGCACGGCGATGACGACGGCCTATATCGCGCCCTATGCCAGCGGGCGCGTGGTGGCGCCGTTCGTCTTCGAGGCGCGGCTGAGCGAGCCCTACGCGTCGTTCCTCGACGTGCTGGCGCAGAGCTGGTTCGGCATGGTGTCGCCGCGCCAGATCCGCGCGGCGCCGGGCACGATCGCGACGCGGCCGATCGGCACCGGGCCGTTCACGGTCGAGCGCTACGTCCGCAACCAGGTGCTGACGCTGGCGAAGCGCCGCGACTACCACTGGGCGCCCGACGTGATCCGTCATAGCGGCCCGGCCTATCTCGACCGGATCGAGATCGCGACCGTGCCGGAGGGGCTGGCGCGCTACACCGCGCTGGCGAGCGGGGAGCGCGACTTCACCACTGACGCGCCCGCCGCCAACGCCGCGGCGATCCGCGCCGACCCCGGGCTGGTGCTGCGCAGCCGGATCAACCTGGGCAACCCGCTGCGCGGGATCAGCTTCAACGTCGAGAAGCCGCCGTTCGACGATGTCCGGGTGCGGCAGGCGCTGGCACGGGCGGTGGATCGCGAGGGGCTGGCGCGGAGCGCCGGGCTCGGCGAATATAGTCCCACCACCGGCTTCCTGTCCGCCTCGACGCGCTTCTACGATGCCGCGGCGACGCGCGGCCTCGGCTACGATCCCGCCGCCGCGGCGCGGCTGCTCGACGCCGCGGGGTGGACCGGCCGAACGGCGGACGGGATCCGGACCAGGAACGGCAAGCGGCTCCAGGCGACGGTGCTGACCACCGACGCCAGTCCGCTCGGCTTCGTGATCGTCGGATTGCAGGCCGACTTCCGCAAGATCGGCTTCGACCTTCGGCTCGAGCCGATCCCCGCGGCGCAGTTCGCGCAGCATCGCACCGCGAACGACTATCAGGCGACCGGCGCGGGCTATTGGCACACCAACACGCCCGACGGACTCTACATCGTCTACCACGGCCAGCAGATCAATCGCGGCGGGTATACGGGGCAGAACATCACCCGGCTCGACGACCCGCGCCTCAACGCGCTGCTGGCGGCGGCGCGGCGTGGCGGCGACGAGGCGACGCTCGCCGGCCTGTACGCGCAGGCGCAGCGTCGACTGGCCGAGCTCGTGCCGGCGATCCCCGTGATCGAGAACAGCACGCTCGTGGCCTACCGCCGCGAGGTGCGCGGGCTGGTGTTCGACACGTCGCACAACACTCCGCTCTTCACCACCGTCTGGCTGGAAGGACCCGCCGCATGAGGTTCGTCGGCATCATCCTGTGGCGGCTGCTCGCCGGCGTCGGCGTCCTGTGGGCCGCCGCGAGCATCACCTTCGTCGCCATGAACGTCACCGGCGGCGACACCGCCATCGCGATCCTCGGCGGCCCCGAGGCGCTGCCGACCGCCGAGATCGTGGCGCAGGTGCGCGCCGAATACGGGCTCGATCAGCCGCTGCCGGTCCAATATGCGCGCTACATCGGCCGGCTCGCCACGGGTGACCTGGGCGAGTCCTACCGGCTGCGCGTGCCGGTGACGGGGGCGATCGCCGAGCAGGCCGGCGCGACGGTGCGGCTGGCCTTCGCCGCGGGCGCGCTCGCGCTGCTGATCGCGGTGGTCGTCGCGTCGCTCACCGCCGGGCGCGAGACGCCCGCGCGTGCCGCGGTGTCGGGCGCCGAGCTGGTGCTGACCGCGATGCCCACCTTCGTGCTCGGGCTGCTGCTGCTGTTCCTGCTGTCGTTCCAGCTTCGGCTGCTGCCCGTGGCGGGGGAGGGGGGCGCGGCGCTGATCCTGCCCGTCGTCACGCTCGCGCTGCCGCTCGCCGCGACGATGGCGCAGGTGCTGCGCCAGGAGCTCGACGCCATCCTGGAGCAGCCCTTCATCCTCGCCGCGCGCACCCGGGGGCTGGGCGAGGCCGCGGTCCGCTACGGCCACGCGCTGCGCCACGCGCTGGTGCCGCTGGTGACTCTGTTCGGCCATATGTTCGGCTACCTGCTCGGCGGTGCGATCATCACCGAGACGCTGTTCGCGCGCCAGGGCATCGGCCGCCTGATGGCCGACGCCACCGCGGCGACCGACATCCCGATGGTGGTCGGCATCACCCTGCTGGTCGCCGCCAGCTACGTCCTGGTCAACCTCGTGGTCGACCTGCTCACCGCCGCGATCGACCCGCGCGGGGCCACCGCATGAGCGTCGCCTCCGTCCTTCCCGCTATTCCGAGGAGCCCGTCATGGCCGTCATCGAACTGAAACCCGTCGTGGCGCGGCCGGCACCGAGCAGCGCCGGGCCGCCCGCCTACGAGGCGCTCGCCGCGCGTTTCCGCCCGCTGTTCGCGGAAGTCGTCGGCGCGGCGGTGCGACGCGAGATCGAGCGCGAGCTGCCCTATGACGCCGTCGCCGCGCTCGCCCGGGCTGGCTTCGGCGCGATCCGGCTGCCGATCGCGCAGGGCGGCGCCGGCGCCACGCTGACCCAGCTTTTCCAGCTGCTGATCGAGTTGGGCGAGGCGGACTCGAACCTGGTGCAGACGCTCCGCGCGCATTTCGCCTTCGTCGAGGGGCGGCTCAACCACCCTGACTCGGCGACCAACGCGCGCTGGTTTGAGCGGATCGCGGCGGGTGAGCTGTTCGGCGCGGCGATGGCCGAGCGCAGCACCGGGACCGAGACGCTGGTGAAACTGACCCGCGACGGCGAGCGCTGGCGCCTCGACGGTGAGAAATATTACTCGACCGGCACGCTTTACGCCGACTGGATCCACGCCGCCGCGGCCGACGGCGACGAGCGGCTGAGCGTGATCGTCTCGGCGACCGCGCCGGGGGTCAGCCGGATCGACGACTGGGACGGCTTCGGCCAGCGCCTCACCGGGAGCGGCACCACGCGCTTCGAGGACGTCACCGTCGCCGAGGACCAGATCCTGCGCCGCTTCACCGCCGGCGAGTTCAAGGCGGACACCTATCTCACCGCCTTCTACCAGCAGTTTCACCTCGCCGCCTTCGCCGGCATCGGCCGCGCGGTGCTGCGCGACGCGGTCGCCTTCGTCCGCGCCAAGACCCGCACCTTCGGCGTGCCCGGAACCTCCGACGTCGCCGCCGACCCGCTCGTCCAGCGCGTCGTCGGGCGCCTCGGCAGTCTGTCCTTCGCGCTCGACAGCATCGTCGGCGGCGTGTCCGAGCGGCTCGAGGCGGCGCATGCGGCGTGGCGGCACGGGGCGGACTCGGACGATCCCGCCTTCCTCGCCGCCGACATCGCCGCCTATCACGGCCAGCAACTCGCGATCGACCTGGTGCTGGAGGCGACGGGGCTGCTGTTCGAGGTCGGCGGCGCCTCGGCGACGCAGGAGGCGCGACGGCTCGACCGCCACTGGCGCAACGCGCGCGTGATCGCCTCGCACAACCCCGCGATCCAGCGCGAGCGCGCGCTCGGCGACTATCATCTCAACGGCACCAACCCGCGCGCCGCCTGGGCGGAGCGCTTCGCCAAGGCGCGCGAGGAGGCGGCCGCAGACTCCGCGACGGCGGCGAAGGAGGGCTGAGCCATGGCACAGCGCCAGATGAGCATCGGCATGAACATCCTGGGACTGGGCGGCCATCAGGCAGCGTGGCGGCTCGGCGAGGTCGCGCCGACCGCCTATCTCGACAAGGATTATTACATCAACATCGCGCGCATCTCGGAGCGCGGCACGCTCGACGCGATCTTCCTCGCCGACGGCCCGGCGCTGCAGGAGAATGTCGCGACCAACCCCGGCGGGCGGCTCGAGCCGACCGTGCTGCTCACCGCGGTAGCGCTGGCGACGACGCATATCGGCGTGATCGCGACCTGCTCGACCACCTACAACGACCCGTTCAACCTCGCGCGCCGGCTCGCCTCGATCGACCATCTCAGCGGCGGGCGCGTGGCGTGGAACATCGTCACCAACGCGGGCGACCTGCCGGCGCAGAATTTCGGCCTCGCCGGCGCGCCGCTGCACGGCGACCGCTACGGCCGCGCCGACGAGTTCGTCGACGTCGTCCAGAAGCTGTGGGACAGCTGGGAGGATGACGCGATCATCGGCGACGCCGCGGCGGGCCGCTTCGCCGATCCGGGGAAGGTCCACCGGCTCGACCATGTCGGCCCGCACTTCCAGGTGCGCGGGCCGCTCAACGTGCCGCGCTCGCCGCAGGGACGGCCCGTGCTGGTGCAGGCGGGCGCGTCGGAGGGCGGCAAGGCGCTCGGCTCGCGCCGCGCCGACGCGATCTTCACCACGCAGACGACGCTGGCGGACGGCGTGGCCTTCTACCGCGAGATGAAGACGCGCGCGCGTGCCTGGGGCCGCGACCCGGACCAGCTCAAGATCATGCCCGGCCTGTCGACCGTGATCGGCAGCACCGAGGCCGAGGCGCAGGCGCGCTGTGACGCGCTCGA
Organism: Sphingomonas sp. BK580; assembly: GCF_014194975.1. Lineage (GTDB taxonomy): Bacteria > Pseudomonadota > Alphaproteobacteria > Sphingomonadales > Sphingomonadaceae > Sphingomonas. The sequence continues at coordinate 141,683 of NZ_JACIAY010000002.1, forward strand.
CGCCTATCTCGGTAAGGACGGGCTGGTCGCGCAGATCGCGCAGCGGGTCGGCATCCCCGCCGCCGAGCTCGACCCCGACGCCGAGCTGCCCTGGGCGCGGATCGGCGACGTCGCCTCGTTCACCACCGGCTCGCACGGCTTCCTCCAGGCGCAGCTCGACCTCGCGCGCGCCGAGCGGCTGACCGTGCGCCAGCTCTCGCGGCGGATCCGCAGCGGCCACCGGCTCGCGGTCGGCACCCCCGAGCAGATCGCGGACACGCTGGAGGAGTGGTTCCGCGCCGGCGCCGCCGACGGCTTCAACCTGATGCCCGACATGTTCCCGTCGGGCGCCGAGATCTTCGTCGACGAGGTGGTGCCGCTGCTGCGCGCGCGCGGCCTGTTCCGCCACGAATATGCCGGCACGACGCTGCGCGACCATCTCGGGCTCGACCGCCCGCCCAGCCAGTTCGTCGCCGCCCTTCCCGCCGCCCGCGCGCGCGCCTGACCCACCGGAGACGCCGCCATGAGCACCTATCCGATCCGCGCGCTCGCCGAGACCGGCCCCGCGCGTGCCGCTGCCTGGCCCTATGTCGGCACCGCGCTGGACCTATCGGCCACGGCGGCGGAGCAGCCAAACGGGGCGCAAGCGGTGACGCCGATCGAACCCGTGGCGCGGCGACCCGTGCCCCTCGGCCTCGCGCTCGCCGCGCTGTTCCTCGCGCTGCTGCTCGTCGCCGCGCTCGCCCCCGGGCTGGTGATCGGCGGCGACCCGCTGGTCGGGAGCGGGCGCGACGCCTTCTACGCGCCGAGCGCCGCGCACTGGCTCGGCACCGACGAGAACGGGCGCGACGTGCTGGTGCGTCTGGTGCATGGCGTGCGCCCGTCGCTGCTGATGGGGTTCGCCGCGACCGCGCTCGCGCTGGTGGCCGGCACCGCGCTCGGCCTCGTCGCGGGTCTCGGCGGACGCGTCGCCGACGCACTGGTCGGGCGCCTGCTCGACACGCTGCTGGCCTTCCCCGACCTGCTGCTCGCGCTCGTCATCATCACCTTCTTCGGCCAGGGGCTCGGCAACGCGATCGTCGCGGTCGGCGTCGCGGCAACCCCCCGCTACGCGCGCATGGTCCGGGCGCAGGCCAAGCTGGTGCGCGCCAGCGGCTATGTCGAGGCGGCGCGCACGCTCGGTCAGCCCGCCCCGGTGCTGATCTGGCGTCACGTCCTGCCCAATGCGGTGCGGCCCGTCCTGTTGGTCGCGGCGATGGGGGTCGGGGTGAGCATCGGCGCGGGTGCGGCACTCAGCTTCCTCGGCTTCGGCGCTCCGCCACCCGCGCCCGAATGGGGTGCGATGCTCGCGGTCGGGCGCAACTTCCTCGCCAACGCCTGGTGGCTGGTCGCCGCGCCGGGCACTGCGATCACGCTCACCGTGTTGGCGGTCACCGCGCTCGGCCGCGCCGCGATCCGCCACGGCGAGGGGCGCGGGCTGTGACGATCGCCTTCCCCGCTCCGCGCGCACCGCTCGTCGAGGTCGACCGGCTCTCGGTCGCCTTCGGCGACGCCGCGCCGGTGCTGAGCGAGGTGAGCTTCACCGTCGCGCCGGGCGAGTGCCTCGCGCTGGTGGGTGAGTCGGGCTCGGGCAAGAGCGTCACCGCGCGCTCGCTGATCGGGCTGGCGGGGCAGCGCGCGCGCACCGCGGCAGCCCGGCTGGCGTTCGCGGGCGACGACCTGCTCGGCTATCGCGAGCGCGACTGGCGCGCGCTGCGCGGGCGGCGCGTCGGCTTCGTGCTGCAGGACGCGCTCGGCGCGCTCGACCCGCTGCGCACCGTCGGCGCCGAGATCGAGGAGCCGCTCCGCGCCGCGGGCGGGCTGACCCGCGCCGAGCGCCGCGAGCGTTCGATCGAGCTGCTCCGCGCGGTGCACGTGCCCGAGCCCGAGCTGCGCGCGCGCCAGCATCCGCGCCAGCTCTCGGGCGGGCTGCGCCAGCGCGCGCTGATCGCCGCCGCGATCGCCAGTGACCCCGCGCTGCTGATCGCCGACGAGCCGACCACCGCGCTCGACGCCGCGGTGCAGGCGCAGATCCTCGAGCTGCTGCGCGGCCTGCGCTCGCGCGACGGCGCGCTCATCGTCGTCAGCCACGATCTCGCGGTGGTGGCGCAGCTGGCCGACCGGATCGCGGTGATGCGCCACGGCCGGATCGTCGAGCAGGGCAGCGCCGCCGCCATCCTCGGCGAACCGCGCCATGCGTACACACGCGCGCTGGTCGAGGCCGCGGCCGCGATCCACGGTGCCCGGCCGCGCGTGGCCGCCTCGCCAGCCGCGGTGGTCCCGCTCGCGCCGGCGGCACCGCTGCTCGCCGCCGCGGGCGTGAGCAAGTCCTATCCCGGCGCCGACCGCCAGCGCCGCACGGTGGTGAGCGACGTGAGCCTCGCGCTGCACGCGGGCGAGACGATCGGACTGGTCGGCGCCTCGGGCTCGGGCAAGACGACGCTGACGCGCATGCTGCTCGGACTGGAGGCGCCCGACGCCGGCCAGGTGCGCTGGTCGGGCGACGACTGGCGCGACCTGCCCGCGCGCGAGCGACGCGTGCGGCGCCGCGGCGTCCAGGTGATCTTCCAGGACCCGCTCGCCTCGTTCGACCCCCGCTATACCGTGCGCCGCGTGCTCGACGAGCCGCTCGCGCTGCGCGGTGTCGCGCGCGGTGATCGGCACGACCGCGCCGCGGCGCTGCTGCGGCTGGTGCGGCTCGACGCCGGGCTGCTCGCGCGCCGGCCGATCGAGCTCTCCGGCGGACAGCGCCAGCGCGTCGCGATCGCGCGCGCGCTCGCGCTCGAGCCGCGCGCGCTGATCTGCGACGAGCCCGTCTCCGCGCTCGACGTCTCGGTGCAGGCCGAGGTGCTCGCGCTGCTCGACGACCTGAAGGCGCGGCTCGGCCTCGCCTGCCTCTTCATCAGCCACGACCTCGGCGTGGTGCGCCGCGTCAGTGACCGGATCGCGGTGATGCACGAGGGCCGGCTGGTCGAAGACGGGCCGGCCGACCGGCTCTTCGCCGCGCCGGCGCATCCCTACACGCGCGCGCTCCTGGCCGCGATTCCGTCGCTCGATCCCGTGAGGTCAGCCCATGCCTAAGCAGCTCCACGTCAACCTGTTCGAGATGAACTGCGTCAGCCATATCGTCCACGGCCTGTGGGTGCATCCGGACAACAACCGGCACCGATTCAACGATCTCGATTATTGGACTGAGCTGGCGCAGCTGCTCGAGCACGGCGAGTTCGACGGCGTCTTCCTCGCCGACGTCATCGGCGCCTATGACGGCTTCCGCGACGGCGTCGACACCGCGCTGCGCGAGGCGGTGCAGATCCCGTCGAACGACCCGCTGCTCGTCATCCCGGCGATGGCGGCGGTGACGCGGCACCTCGGCTTCGGCGTCACCTTCTCCACCACCTACGAGCCGCCCTTCGCCTTCGCGCGGCGGATGAGCACGCTCGACCATCTCACCAAGGGGCGGGTGGGGTGGAACATCGTCACCTCCTACCTTCCCAACGCGGCGCGCAACTTCGGCCATGCCGACGAGGTCGCGCACGACCACCGCTACGAGATCGCGGACGAGTACCTCGACGTGCTGTACAAGCTGTGGGAGGGCTCGTGGGACGACGACGCGGTGATCGTCGACCGCGCCAACCGCGTCTACACCGACCCCGCCAAGGTCCGTTACATCCACCATCACGGCACGCACTTCCGCGTCGCCGGTCCGCACCTGACCCAGCCCAGCCCGCAGCGCACCCCGGTCCTGTACCAGGCGACGGGCTCGCGCGCGGGCATCGCCTTCGCCGGGCGCCACGCCGAGGTGGTGTTCACCGGCGGCGCGACCCAGGCGGACGTGCGCGCCAACATCGCCGCGATGCGCGTCGCCGCGGTCGCGCAGGAGCGCGACCCGGCCGGCATCAAGTTCGTCGTCCAGGCCGGCATCATCGTCGCCAAGGACAGCGACGCGGTCGCCGCCAAGCTCGACGCCTATCGCCGCCTGCTGAGCGTCGAGGGCAAACTGGTCCACGCCATGTCGAAGGTGGATTACACGCGCTACCCGCGCGACACGCCGCTCGCCCAGGTGCCCGGCGCCGATCCGTCGCGCTGGGCGCGGCTGGCGCTGGCGGGCGGCACCGCGGTGACGGTCGGCGACGTGCTCGACGCGCTCGCCGGCTTCGACGAGGACCGCTTCTTCGTCGCGGGCACGCCCGAGATCGTCGCCGACGCGATCGAGCGCTGGCTCGACGAGGACGGGATCGACGGCATCAACCTGCGCCAGTATCTCTCCTTCGAGACCGCGCGCGACTTCATCGAGCTGGTCATCCCCGAGCTGCGCCGCCGCGGCCGCTACCGCGACGGCTACGTGCCCGGCGAGACGCTGCGCGAGCGGCTGTTCGGCGCCGGCCACGCGCGCCTGCCCGCCGACCATCACGGCGCGCGCTACCGCGATCCGGGCGCGCTCTCCCATCCCGCGGCGCCGCTTCGCCTCGTCGAGGCCGCGCCGCTCCAGGCCAACGCGAGGATGCAGTCATGACGCTCGACTTCCACTGGTTCCTGCCCACCTACGGCGACAGCCGCGAGATCGTCGGCGGCGGGCATGGCGTCCCCGCCGGCACCGCGGGTGGCGCGCGACCCGCCTCGATCGCCTATCTCGGCCAGATCGCGCGCAGCGCGGAGCAGCTCGGCTTCGTCGGCGCGCTGACCCCGACCGGGGCGTGGTGCGAGGACGCCTGGCTCGCCACCGCGATGCTGGTGGAGGTGACGGAGCGGCTCAAGTTCCTCGTCGCTTTCCGCCCCGGCCTGATCTCGCCGACGCTCTCGGCGCAGATGGCGGCGACCTTCCAGCGCCACTCGCAGGGGCGGCTGCTGCTCAACGTCGTGGTCGGCGGCGAGCAGCACGAGCAGCAGGCGTACGGTGACTTCCTGTCCAAGGACGAGCGCTACGCGCGCGCCGACGAGTTCCTGACGATCGTGCGCGCGCTGTGGCGCGACGGCCGCGCCGACTTCGACGGCGAGCACCTGCGCGTCGTCGGTGCCACGATCCCGCGCCTGCCCGATCCGGTGCCGCCGCTCTACTTCGGCGGCTCGTCGGCCGCGGCGGGACCGGTCGCGGCGACGCATAGCGACGTCTATCTCACCTGGGGCGAGCCGCTCGACGCGGTGGCCAAGAAGGTTGCCTGGATACGGGATCTCGCCGCGCAGCGGGGGCGGACGCTACGCTACGGTATCCGGCTCCACGTCATCAGCCGCGACACCTCGGAACAGGCCTGGGCCGAGGCGGAGCGGCTGCTCCGCGGGATCGATCCCGCCACCATCGCGTCGGTGCAGGCGGGACTGGCGCGAAGCGAGTCCGAGGGGCAGAAGCGCATGATCGCGCTGCACCAAGGCTCCACCGCCAACTTGGAGATCGCGCCCAATCTGTGGGCGGGGGTCGGGCTCGTGCGCGGTGGCGCCGGCACCGCGCTCGTCGGCAGCCACACGGAAGTGGCGGAGCGCATCAAGGAATATGCCGCGGTGGGGATCGACGAGTTCGTGCTCTCGGGCGTCCCGCACCTCGAGGAGGCCTATTGGTTCGGCGAGGGTGTGTTGCCGATCCTCGAGCGCGATGGTCTGTGGCGTCACCCGGCCGGTCGACTCGCCGAGAGCGGGGCCGCCGACGTGCCCTTCGCGCCGGCGAAGACGCGCGCGCCCGTCGCGAGTGCCAGCTGATGGCGGCAGGTGACGACCTCGCGACCGGCGAGCGACTGTTGGCCGAGGTAAGCGCAGGCGTTGCCGACGACGCGCTCGCCCACGATCCCGGCACGCTGGCCGAGATCGGCCGGCTGCGCACCCGGCTCGACGCTGCCGCCGCGCTGGCCGCGCGGGACGGCGCGGGCGATGAGGCCGCGGTCCTGGCGCGCGCGCTGCTCCTGGACCTGTTCGGTACGTTCCCCACCCGCGTGACCTGGACGCCGGAGCGTAGCGACGAGGCGCTCCACCTGCACCACGCTGCGATCGGACGGGCGTTGCTGGCCGCGGAGGCACGGCTGTGAGCCTCGCTGCTGCGCGCGAGCGAGCGCCGTCGCGAAGGGCGCACGTCATCACGGGCGATGAGGAGGCGATCGCAGTGGCGCGCACGCTCGCGGCGGAGATCGCGGCCGGGGCGATCGCGCGCGATCGTGACCGGACCGTGCCGCAGCGCGAACTGGACGCGCTGTCTGCCTCGGGTCTGCTCGCGATCACCGTGCCGCGCGCCTTCGGTGGCGCCGATGCCGCTTACGCCACGGTGGTGGAGGTCTTCCGGCTGCTGTCCATCGCCGATCCGGCGATCGGCCAGTTGCCGCAGAACCATTTCCTCTTCGTCGAGGCGCTGCGCCAGGACGGCACGCCCGACCAGCAACGCCGCTTCTTCAACGAGGTGCTCAGCGGCGCCCGCCTCGGTAACGCGCAGGCCGAGCGCGGGTCCTCGGCGCTCGACCTGCGCACGCGACTGACGCGGGACGGCGACGCCTTTCGCCTGAACGGCACCAAATATTATTGCACCGGCGCACTGACGGCGCAGTGGATCCCGGTCGCCGCCATCGACGCGGATGAGCGGCAGGTGCTCGCCTTCGTCCGACGCGAGGCCGAGGGCGTCGACGTGCTCGGAGACTGGGACGTGATCGGTCAGCGCGTCACCTTTAGCGGGACGGCGCGCTTCGACAACGTGCTCGTCTCCGCCGGCGATGTGGTGCCGCACTGGCGGCTGTTCGACCGGCCGACGCTCTTCCACTCCTACGGTGTGCTGCTCCACGCCGCGATCGACGTCGGCATCGCGCGGGCGGCGCTGGAGGATCTGATCGCCGCGGTGCGGCAGCGCCAGCGGCCGCGGCTCGGCGCGCGCGCGCCATCGGCAGAGGAGGATCGCCTCCTCCAGGCGCGGCTGGGGCGTGCGGCGGTCGAGCTCCACGCGCTGGAGGCGCTGCTCGGCGCCACGGCGGTGCAGCACGATCGAGCCGCGACGGCCGGGATCGACGAGGAGGCGTCGGGCAGAGCCGCCGTCGCCGCCTTCGCGGTGAAGGCGCTGGCGGAGGACGTCGCGATCGATTCGGCCAACCTGCTGTTCGCGCTGTCGGGCGCATCGGCCGCGGAGAGCCGCCACGGCTATGATCGGCATTGGCGCAATGCCCGCGTCCACACCATCCACGACGCCAATGACTGGCGGCTGGTCCTCGTCGGTGAGCACGCTGTTCATGGAGTCTACCCCGCGAAGCCGGTACGCCGCGGACGGTGACGGCAGCCATGATCGCACGGGGTCGGGGCGGTCGGGGATGCCCATCGGGGCGGTGACGGATGTCGGAGGAAAACCGCCGACGCGTCGGCCTGCGTGGCGGCGTCAGCTCTGCCGATCACCATCGGACGGCGTCAGCCATTTCGCCATGACGATGCGGGGCGTCTCCTCGAAGCCGAGCTGTTCATAGAACGGTAGGACGGCGGCGTTCGCCTCGCGCACCATCAGTTGCACTTTGGCGATCTGGCGGTCGCGCAACCAGCCCTCGCCGGCAGCGATCAGCGCGCGGCCCACACCCGCCCTGCGGTCGCTCGGATCCGTCGCGACGTAGTAGAGCCAGCCGCGATGTCCGTCGTGCCCCACCATCACCGTCCCGACGATCAGCCCAGCCGCTTTCTCCGCGACCAGCACGCAGGACGACGGGCCGGCGATCGCACGCGCGAGATCGGCCACCGGATCATTGTACGCCGTCACGAGACCGCAGGCACGCCAGAGTGCCATCACCGCTTCCTCATCCGCGCGACTGGCGGTCCGTACTGTCACATCCATGTCCTCGCCCTTAGCGTCCTGTCGCCGCGGAGCCAGCGTCGGCTGCTCCGCTCGATCTCGGACGGGCTGGACGGGTGTTCGCTCTCGAGGCGTGGTGCTGGCATGCGTCGGACGACGAGCGACGGGTCGACGATCAGCCTCGCCGAGCGGAGATCATGCAAAAGGCGGCACGCCGCGCGCGTTCAACGCTCGCCGGTGCCGCCGCTTCGCCCCGCTGAGAGCGACGAGCATCGTCGCCCCGGCCTCCATCCGCCGATTTCCGCCGAGACGGCTTAGAGATGGTGACCCCTACGGGGCTCGAACCCGTGTTTCAGCCGTGAAAGGGCCGCGTCCTAACCACTAGACGAAGGGGCCGTGAGGCGGCTGGTCGGTTAGGGGCAAAGCGGCGAGCGGTCAAGGCGCTTCGCCGCTCCGCCGCACGGCTCACACCGCCCAGGCGGCGTCGTCGAGGTGGAGTTCGGCGGCGCCGCGGCCGCTCCACTCGTCGAGCCGGGCGCGTCCGGCGAGCCACAGCCGCCGCGACGGCCCGGCGGCGAGCAGCGCCTGGCCCAGCGCGGTGTCGGCGGCGCGGAACGCCATCGCCTTGAGGCTGCGCCCGTCGTCGCCCGCGACGATGGCGCGGACGTGACCGCTGCCGACCACGTCGACCTTGATCGTGCGCACCGGCCCGACCGCGACCCGCGGCGCGGGCCAGCCGCTGCCGTACGGACCGCCCGCCTCGAGCGTCTCGACCAGTGCCGCGGTGACGCCGCCGGGCGCCAGCACCGAGTCGACCAGCAGCGCGCGGCCGGCCTGTGCCGCTGCCACCGTGTCGGCCAGCCTGGCCTCGATCCAGTCGGCGAAGGCGGCGACCTGGTCGGCGGCGATCGTCAGCCCCGCCGCCATGGCGTGGCCGCCCCCGGCCAGGAGCAGGCCGTGCTCGCGCGCCGCGAGAACCGCCGCGCCGAGATCGACGCCAGTGATCGAGCGGCCCGAGCCCTTGCCGACGCCATGATCGTCGAGCGCGATGACGATCGCGGGGCGCCCGGTCTTCTCCTTGAGCCGGCCCGCGACGATGCCGATCACGCCAGGGTGCCAGCCGCTGCCGGCGACGACGCCGACCGCGCGATCCTGGCCAAGCAGTGCCTCGGCAGCCTCCTGCACCATCGCCTCGATCGCGCGGCGCTCCTCGTTGAGCCGGTCGAGCTCGGCGGCGAGCGCTCGCGCCTCGACCGGGTCGCTCGTGGTCAGCAGCCGCACGCCGAGGTCGGCGCGACCCACGCGGCCGCCCGCGTTGATCCGCGGACCCAGCGCGAAGCCGAGATCGGTCGCGGTCGGCGCGCGCGTCAGCCGTGCCGCGTCGGCGAGCGCCGCCAGGCCGATGTTGCGCCGCTGCGCCATCACCTTGAGCCCCTGGGCGACGAAGGCGCGGTTGAGCCCGCGCAGCTGCGCCACGTCGGCGACCGTGCCGAGCGCGACGAGGTCGAGCAGCTCGAGCAGCTTCGGCTCGGGCCGGCTCGCGAAATGGCCGCGCGCGCGCAGCACGCGCAGCAGCGCCGCGCCGAGCAGGAAGGCGACCCCCACCGCGGCGAGATGGCCGTGCGCGGCGCCGTCGGTCTCGTCGCGGCGGTTGGGGTTCACCACGGCGTGGGCGCGCGGCAGCTCGGTGGCGCATTGGTGGTGGTCGACCACGATGACGTCGGCGCGCGCCGCGGCGAGCGCCTCGAACGCCTGCGCGCCGCAGTCGACCGTGACGATCAGCGTCGCGCCCTCGACCGCGAGCCGCTCCATCGCCGCCACGCTGGGGCCATAGCCCTCGGTCAGTCGGTCGGGGATGTACACGCGCGGCCCGCGCCCGAGCGCGCCGAGCAGCCGCGCCAGCAGCGCCGAGGAGGTGGCGCCGTCGACGTCATAGTCGCCGAACACCGCGATCTGCTCGCCTGCCACGACCGCGTCGGCGAGCCGCTCGGCAGCGGCGTCCATGTCGCGGAAGATCGAGGGATCGGGCATGAAGCCGCGGATCGACGGCGCTTTGTGCGCCTCCAATCCGTCCCGAGGGCAGCCGCGCGCGAGCAGCAGCTGGGTGAGGAGATCGTCGGGCACGAACCGGTCGCGCTGGTCCGCCGCCAGCGCGCGCCAGCGCCACGGCTGGCCCAGGATCGAGCGCTCGACATCGAGTACGTGACGCATCGCGGAGCTCCTACCGCATCCAGCGGGGACAAGTCACGTGCCCCGGCGTGCGCGAGAAAAATCAGCGATGAGACATTGTAACATCGCGCCGCATGACCTAATTGGCGCGACATGTCGTCGTCGCCCGTCCCCCACAGCGCGCGCCCCGGTCGGATCGACCGCTGGGCGGTCTGGCTGTCGGCCGCGTGCGTCGTCCATTGTCTCGCCACCACCGCCGCGGTGGCGCTGCTGTCGACCGCGGGCGGGTTGCTCGGTAGCCCGCTGATCCATGAGGTCGGGCTGGTGCTCGCGCTCGCGCTCGGCCTGCTCGCCTTCGGTCGCGGCGTGCTGGCACACCGGCGGCTGCTGCCGGTCGCGCTCGGCGGCGGCGGTCTGGCACTGATGGCGGCGGCGATCGTCGTGCCGCACGGGGACTCGCACCTGGTCGAGTCGCTGCTGACCATCGCGGGCGTCGTGCTGCTGGCGACGGGACACACGATCAACCGACGCGCGCACGGTTGAGCCGGCGCTTGCTGTGCGGGCACGCCGCTCTTAATCTGGATCGACCATGGCGCATCGTCACCACGAACCCGAGGGCGCGGATCTGCTGGCCGCGGCACGCAGCACGCTCGAGCGCTCGGGCGAGCAGTGGACCGCGATGCGCGAGAGCGTCTACGCGGCGCTGAGCGGCTTCACCAAGCCGGCCTCGGCCTACGACATCGCCGAGCAGGTGTCGCGGACACAGGGGCGGCGGATCGCCGCCAACAGCGTGTACCGCATCCTCGACCTCTTCGTCGCGGCCAACCTGGCGCAGCGAGTCGAGAGCGCCAACGCCTATGTCGCGAACGCGCATCCAGGCTGTCGCCACGACTGTATCTTCCTGGTGTGCGACGGTTGCGGCACCACCACCCACCTCGACGACGACTCGCTCACGCGCGGCCTGCGCGACGCCGCGGCGGCCTCGGGCTTCGCCGCCGAGCGGCCGGTGATCGAACTGCGCGGGCGGTGCCGCGACTGTGCCGCCGCCACGCACTGAACCGCCAAAACCGGTAATCGACAGGCTGATGTCGCTCAGCTATTCCGCGTAGATGGCTGATGCCCCCGATACCCCGCTGCTCGACACGGTCGAGACGCCCGACGCGCTCCGCACCCTGAAGCCCGACCAGCTCCGCCAGCTCGCCGACGAGCTGCGCCAGGAGACGATCTCCGCTGTCGGCCACACCGGCGGCCACCTCGGCTCCGGCCTGGGCGTGGTCGAGCTGACCGTGGCGATCCATTATGTCTTCGACACGCCGCGCGACCGGCTGATCTGGGACGTCGGTCACCAATGCTACCCGCACAAGATCCTGACCGGGCGGCGCGATCGCATCCGTACGCTGCGGCAGGGCGGGGGGCTCTCCGGCTTCACCAAGCGCAGCGAGAGCGAATATGACCCGTTCGGCGCGGCACACAGTTCCACCTCGATCTCGGCCGCGCTCGGCTTCGCCACCGCCAACAAGCTGAGCGGCGCCCCCGGCAAGGCGATCGCGGTGATCGGCGACGGCGCGATGTCCGCTGGCATGGCCTATGAGGCGATGAACAACGCCGAGGCGGCGGGCAACCGGCTGGTCGTGATCCTCAACGACAACGACATGTCGATCGCGCCGCCGGTCGGCGGGCTGTCGGCCTATCTGTCGCGCATGGTGTCGAGCCGCGAGTTCCTCAGCGTGCGCGAGCTGGCGAAGCGGCTCGCGCGCCGGCTGCCGCGGCCGTTCCACACCTCGCTGCGCAAGACCGACGAATATGCCCGCGGCATGACGATGGGCGGCACGTTGTTCGAGGAGCTGGGCTTCTACTACGTCGGCCCGATCGACGGCCACAATCTCGACCATCTCATCCCGGTGCTGGAGAATGTGCGCGACGCGGAGGAGGGGCCGATCCTCGTCCACGTCGTCACCAAGAAGGGCAAGGGCTACGCGCCCGCCGAGAACGCGGCGGACAAATATCACGGCGTGCAGAAGTTCGACGTGATCACCGGCACCCAGGCCAAGGCGCCGCCGGGGCCGCCGGCGTATCAGAACGTGTTCGGCCAGGTGCTCAGCGCCGCGGCGGACAGGGATCCGCGCATCTGCGCGATCACCGCGGCGATGCCCTCTGGCACGGGGCTCGACCTGTTCGCCAACGCGCATCCCGAGCGCTTCTTCGACGTCGGCATCGCCGAGCAGCATGCGGTGACCTTCGCCGCCGGCCTCGCCGCGCAGGGGATGCGACCGTTCTGCGCGATCTACTCGACCTTCCTGCAGCGCGCCTACGATCAGGTGGTGCACGACGTGGCGATCCAGAACCTGCCGGTGCGCTTCGCGATCGACCGTGCCGGGCTGGTCGGTGCCGACGGCGCGACCCACGCGGGCAGCTTCGACGTGACCTATCTCGCCACCCTGCCCAACATGGTGGTGATGGCGGCGGCGGACGAGGCCGAGCTGGCGCATATGGTGCAGACCTGCGTCGAGCATGACTCGGGTCCGATCGCGGTGCGCTACCCGCGCGGCAACGGCACCGGCGTGGCGCTGCCCGCCGAGCCGCGGGCGCTCGAGATCGGCAAGGGCCGGGTGGTGCGCGAGGGCAAGAAGGTGGCGATCCTGTCGCTCGGCACGCGGTTGGGCGAGGCGCTCAAGGCGGCCGACGCGCTCGACGCCAAGGGCCTCTCGACGACGGTGGCCGACCTTCGTTTCGCCAAGCCGCTCGACGAGGCGCTGATCCGACGCCTGCTCACCTCGCATGAGGTGGCGGTGACGATCGAGGAGGGCGCGATCGGCGGCCTCGGCGCGCACGTGCTGACGCTCGCCTCCGACGAGGGGCTGACCGACGCCGGCCTGCGCATCCGCACGATGCGGCTGCCCGACCTGTTCCAGGACCAGGACAAGCCCGACGTCCAATACGCCGAGGCGGGGCTCGATGCCGACGCGATCGTGCGCACCGTGCTGACCGCGCTGCGCTACAACGAGGCGGGCGCGGTCGCGCGCGCCTGACGCGGGCGTGACCGGCTGGGAGAAGGTCGGCGCGCTCACCGCACTGTACGTGATCGGCGCGCTCTGGGCCAACTGGCTGATGGTGCGGCGCGTGCGCGGCGCGGTGGCGGCGCGCGCCGCCTGGACCGCGGCGGACTTCGACGCCGTTTTTCCTGAGCTCGACCCGCGCGTCGCGCCGGCGGTGCGGGACGCGTTGGCGCCTTATTACGGCGCGGGCGTGGTGCCGCGGCCGGAGGATACGCTGCGCCGCTTCCTCAAGCTCGACCGGAGCGAGGTGGAGGACGTGGCGCTCGACGCGGCGGCGCGGCTGGGGTTGTGCCGCGAGGTGGAGCGCGAGGCGCTGCTGGTGACGGATCTGCCCGACGTGGCGGCGTTGGTGCGGTATCTGGCGGAAAGGATGAGCTGATAGATCCCCCCCGCGAGCGGGGAGGATCTGAGTCTCACGCGCCGCGGCGTCACGAGCCGCAACCCGTAACGCTTTCACGCATTCCGCTCCCCACGCCGCGCGAATGTTGAGAAAGTTGAGCCGCTGGCGCAGCACCACTCAACGTCCGCGGCGGGCCGGCGAACGCGTCCGCTATATCGACGGTGAGAAAGAGCGACGGGATCGTCGCACATCCTCGCCGACGTAGGACAGACGAGGCTTGCCAACCTAGCCGCGACGGCCTATCGTTTAACGCGTTAAACGGAGGTGCGCTTGCTCGGGGTCAGGCTCGATACGGAACTGGAGGAGCGGCTCGCCGCGGTCGCGCGCACCCAGGGTCGCAGCAAGAGCGACATCGCGCGCGAGGCCGTGCGGCGCTATGTCGAGTTGCACGACGAGGCGTTCCGGCGCGAGGCACGCCGCCAGTCGCTGCGCGCGTCGCGGCGCGACACGCAGCAGGATTATGCCTTCTGGGAGACGATCGAGGCGGAGGATTCGGCATGGCGGTGACGCTGGCCGAGCCCTTCGCCGATACGGGCGACACCGCGCCCGTGATCACCCACGGCGCGATCGTCGAGCTCGCCGCGCCGGATGACGCCGCGGGCGGCCCGCGCGTGTGCGTCGTGGTCCAGGCCGATCTTTTCAACGAAACGCACGCCACCGTCACGCTCTGCCCGCTCACCGCGGTGGTGGGGGGCGAGTCGCTGTTCCGCGTCGCCGTCTCGCCGCAGGAGCATACCGGGCTGACGGTCGAGTGCGAGGTGCAGGTCGATCGCATCACCTCGGTACGGCGTCATCGCATCGTCAAGGTGATCGGCCACGCGTCGGCGACCCGCATGGAGCAGGTCGATCAGGCGCTGCGCCGCTGGTTAGCGCTTTAAGTTCAACTGGATAGGGACGGAATATGACCCCGATCGTGAAGTCCATCCTCGACAAGTACGAGGCCACCAGCCCGGCGATCAAAGCCAACCTCGCGCGCATCCTGATGCACGGCAAGCTGGGCGGGACGGGCAAGCTGATCATCCTGCCGGTCGACCAAGGCTTCGAGCACGGCCCGGCGCGCAGCTTCGCGGTCAATCCGCCCGCCTACGATCCGCACTATCATTACCAGCTTGCGGTCGACGCCGGCCTGTCCGCCTATGCCGCGCCGCTCGGCTCGCTCGAGGCCGGGGCGGACACGTTCGCGGGGCGGATCCCGACCATCCTCAAGCTCAACAGCTCGAACAGCTGGGCGACCCGCAACGCGCAGGCGCAGACCGGCAGCGTTGAGGACGCGCTGCGGCTCGGCTGCGCCGCGATCGGCTTCACCATCTATCCCGGCTCGGAGGACATCTTCGAGTCGATGGAGCAGATCCGCGGGCTACGCGAGGAAGCCGCCGCGGCGGGCCTCGCGACCGTGATCTGGAGCTACCCGCGCGGCGGCAAGCTGAGCAAGGAGGGCGAGCTGGCGCTCGACGTCGGCGCTTATGCGGCGCACATGGCGGCGCTGCTCGGCGCGCACATCATCAAGGTCAAGCTGCCGACCGCGCACATCGAGCAGCCCGAGGCGCAGAAGGCCTATGAGGGCACCGACTGGTCGAACCAGGCCGATCGCGTCCGCCACGTCGTCCAGTCGAGCTTCGCGGGGCGGCGCATCGTGGTGTTCTCGGGCGGCGCGGCCAAGGGGATCGACGCGGTCTACCAGGACGCGCGCGACATCCTCGCGGGCGGCGGCAACGGCTCGATCATCGGGCGCAACACCTTCCAGCGCGAGCGCGGCGAGGCGCTGGCGATGCTGGAGAAGCTGGTCGCGATCTACCGCGGCGAGGGGTGAGGGAAGGCGATCTTCTCGTCGCGGGGGGGCTCCGTGTCGGCGGTGCCCTGGAGGGAGGGCCGCGGGGCGCTCGCCGAGCATCGCGCGACGGGGCCCCGGTCATCGCCGGGGCACGGTTGGCGAGGGGCTGACACCAGAACCGCCCGCCGCTTCCCCCCGCGCGCCCGACCCGCTAGGCGCAGCCACATGACAGACGACCCGCTCGGCCCGCTCGACTCCGATTTCGCCGTCAACTTCCAGCGCGACGATCGCCGGCCGCCGTGCCAGCTCTACCTGATCTCGCCGCTCGACGTGACCGGCGCCTTCCCCGACCGGCTCGCGCGCGCGCTCGACGCCGGCCCGGTCGCGGCGTTCCAGTTCCGCGTCAAGGACGTGGATCAGCACCAGGCGGCGCGGCTCGCGGAGCCGCTCCAGCGCCTCTGCGCCGCGCGCGACGTCGCCTTCATCGTCAACGACAGCGTCAGCCTCGCCAAGCGGCTCGGCGCCGACGGCGTCCACCTCGGGCAGGAGGACGATGACCCGCGCGAGGCCCGCGCGATCCTCGGCCCCTCGGTCCAGATCGGCGTGACCTGTCACGACAGCCGGCATCTCGCGATGGAGGCGGGCGAGGCGGGCGCGGACTATGTCGCGTTCGGCAGCTTCTATCCCACCACCACCAAAGAAGTGAAGCATCGCCCCGAGCCGGTGATCCTGTCGTGGTGGTCGGCGGTGTTTGAGCTGCCCGCGGTCGCGATCGGCGGCATCACGCCCGCCAATGCCGCCCCGCTGATCGCTGCGGGCGCCGATTTCCTCGCGGTGTCGGGTGCGGTGTGGGGCGGCGACGAGGCGGCGGCGGTGCGCGCCTTCGCCGCAGTGCTGGAGCCGGGAAGCCGCTGAGTCGTTACGCCTCTCACACGTTCCGTGAGAGGTGGTGTCGATGCGTTCCAAGTTCCTTCTGATCGCCGCGGCCGCGGCACTCGCTCCCGTCGCGTCCGCCGCGCAGGCGCCCGCCGCCGCGCCGCCGCTCGACCGGAATATCCTCCACGTCCAGGTGATCCTCGACCATCTCGGCTTCGCCCCGGGGATCCTCGACGGGCGCGGCGGCCAGTCGCTAGAGCTCGCGCTGCGCGGCTTTCAGGAGAGCCGTGGCCTGCCCAGGACGGGCAAGCCCGACGCGGCGACGATGCGCGCGCTCTACCCCTATCGTGCGGCGCGGCCGACCGTCACGATCAGGCTGACCCCCGATATGGTGCGCGGTCCGTTCCTCGGCGCGATCCCGCACGACTATAATAAGCAGGCCGAGCTGCCGACGCTCGGTTACCGCTCGCCGATGGAGAAGCTGGCCGAGATGTTCCATACCACCCCCGCGGTGCTGATGGCGCTCAACTCGCCCGCGACCCGCATCGCGCAGGGGGCGACGGTGACCTTCCCCAACGCGCTGCCGACCTCGCGCAATTACCCCGGCGACATCAAGCCGGAGTGGCGCCAGACGCTGACCATGCTCAACGTCGACGCCGCCTCACCCCAGGGCGACAGCATCGTCGTCGACAAGTCGGAGGGCTCGCTGCGCGTGCTCGACAAAGCGGGGAAGCTGATCGCGCAATTTCCGGTGACCACCGGCAGCCAGCACGACCCGCTGCCGCTCGGCACGTGGAAGATCCAGGGGAAGGATTATAACCCCAAGTTCCACTACAATCCCGCTTTGTTCTGGGACGCGAAGAAGGACGACCAGAAGGCGATGCTGCCGGCCGGGCCGAACGGGCCTGTCGGCGTGGTGTGGATCGATCTCTCCAAGCCGCATTACGGCATCCACGGTACGCCCGAGCCGTCGACGATCGGACGCAGCGAGAGCCACGGCTGCATCCGGATGGCGAACTGGGACGTGGCGCGGCTGACGCTGATGATCGGCAACGGCGCCAAGGCGGTGTTCCAGGCGTGAGGCGCGCGTGACGAAGCTCGGCTGGGGCATCCTGGCGCTGATCGTCGTCGCGGTGGCGGGCTTCGTGTCACTGCTCGAGCCGCATCGTCCCGGGCGGGGCGATGGCGGCGCGCCGACGGCCTCCGCCACGCCGGCCATGGCGCCGACGCCGGTGGCGGCGGTGCCCGGCAAGCTGCTCGTCCCGGTCGCGGGCGTGGCGCGCGCGGCGCTGCGCTCGTCCTGGGGCGACGCGCGCGGCGGTGGAACGCGCGGGCACCAGGGGCTCGACATCATGGCGCCCGCCGGCACGCCGGTTCTCGCCGCGGCGGACGGGCACGTCGATAAGCTGTTCCAGAGCGGACTCGGCGGCACGACGGTCTACCAGCGCTCCGCGGACGGCGCGTGGGAGTTCTACTACGCGCACCTCTCCGGCTACGCCCCCGGCCTCACCGAGGGGCAGGCAGTGCGCGCCGGTCAGGTGATCGCCTATGTGGGCGACACCGGCGACGCCGCGGCGGGCAATTACCACCTCCATTTCGGCCTCAGCCGGATGCCCGCGGGCGCGCGCTGGTGGCAGGGCGAGCCGCTCGATCCCTTTCCTTACCTTGCCGTAAGCCCCGCCAACCGCTAGAGCCGCGCCTTCCGGCGCCCCGCTGACCAGCGGCGGTGCCCCAGTTCTGTTGACATAGGCACAGCCCCATGAAGATCAGCGGCGTGGACATCCGTCCCGGCAATATCATCGAGTACGAAGGCGGCATCTGGCGCGCGGTCAAGATCCAGCACACGCAGCCCGGCAAGGGCGGGGCGTACATGCAGGTCGAGCTCAAGAACCTGCGCGACGGCCGCAAGAACAACGTCCGCTTCCGCTCGGCCGAGACGGTGGAGCGCGTCCGCCTCGACACCAAGGACTTCCAGTTCCTGTTCGCCGAGGGCGATGGCCTGGTGTTCATGGACAAGGACACCTACGACCAGGTGACGCTGCCGCGCGACCTGCTCGGCGACGCCGCCGCCTTCCTGCAGGACGGGATGGACGTGGTGATGGAGCTATACGACGAGGAGCCGATCAGCGTGCAGCTGCCCGACACGATCGAGGCGACGATCGTCGAGGCGGACGCGGTGGTGAAGGGGCAGACCGCCTCGTCGAGCTACAAGCCCGCGATCCTCGACAATGGCGTGCGCGTGATGGTGCCGCCGCACATCAGCAGCGGCACGCGCATCGTCGTCGACGTCTACGAGCAGACCTACGTCCGCCGCGCCGACTGATGAGAGACGTTCCCGCTCTCGATGAGGGCGGGCGGGGTGAGGGGCGGCCCCAGCTAGTACCGCCCCATGTTCCTCCGGCCCGGCATCCTCTCCGGGGCAGGGGGAGGAGAATGATCGCATGCCTTCCCATTCCGGCCTGTTCACGGTCATCGAGCGCGCCGCGCGCAAGGCCGCGCCGCGGCTGCGCCGCGACTTCAACGAGGTTCAGCACCTCCAGGTGAGCCGCAAGGGCCCCGCCGACTTCGTGAGCCAGGCCGACCAGCGCGCCGAGCGGACGCTGTACGACGAGCTCTCCAAGGCGCGGCCCGACTGGGGCTTCGTGATGGAGGAGGGCGGCACGATCGAGGGTGACCCGAGCAAGCCGCGCTTCATCATCGATCCGCTCGACGGTACCAGCAACTTCCTCCACGGCGTGCCGCATTTCTGCATCTCGATCGCGGTCGAGGAGCCGCTCCCCAACGGCAAGCGCGAGATCACCACGGCGCTGGTCTATCAGCCGCTCACCGACGAGAGCTTCTGGGCCGAGAAGGGGCGCGGCGCCTGGCTGCAGGACCAGCGGCTGCGCGTGTCGTCGCGGCGCGACCCGTCCGAGGCCCTGGTGGCGACCGGCATCCCCTTCATGGGGCACGGCGACTTCGTGCAATGGACCCGGATCTTCGGCGCGGTGGCGCCGCAGGTCGCGGGAATCCGCCGGCTCGGCGCCGCCGCGCTCGACCTCGCCTGGGTCGCCGCGGGACGGTTCGACGCCTATTGGGAGAGCGACCTCAAGCTGTGGGACGTCGCCGCGGGCATGCTGCTGGTGAAGGAGGCGGGCGGCTTCGTCACCGACTTCCGCGGCGGCGACAAGCCGATCGAGCGGAACGAGTTCCTCGCCGCCAACGACGGACTGCATTCCAAGCTGCACAAGATGGTGGCGCAGGCGCTGCGCTGAGCGTTTCCTGACGGGGTGAGCCCCGGGCGGCCGCGGCATGCACCGGCGCGCCGCCAGTTCACCTGCGATTCATTCTCACCGCCCGCGGCCTTGCCCCTCATGGGGCAGGGGTCTAGAGCGTCCGCATTCCATTCGCACCTGCGAGAGAGGCGAGAGAGACATAGTGGTCGATCTGTCGCAATATCTGCCGATCCTCCTGTTCCTGGGAGTGGCGCTCCTGCTGTCGAGCGCGTTCGTGTTCCTGCCGATGGCGGTCGCCAAGCTGACCGGCACCGCCAAGCCGACGCCCGAGAAGCTGTCCGAGTACGAGTGCGGCTTCCCCGCGTTCGAAGACAGCCGCTCGCAGTTCGACGTCCGTTTTTATCTCGTTGCCATCCTGTTCATCATCTTCGATCTGGAGGCGGCGTTCCTATATCCTTGGGCAGTAAGCGTTTTCTCGCTCGGATGGACCGCATGGATCTCGATGATGATCTTCATCGCCGAACTCGCGCTCGGCCTGGTGTACGCATGGAAGAAGGAAGCGCTGGAGTGGGAGTAGAGGCGCACTCCGGGCCGATCGGGCTCGTCAATAATCCCGAGCCCGCCGGCGGCATCGTCGCGCCCGACCAGGGCTTCTTCGACGGTCTCAACGGCGAGCTCAACGACAAGGGCTTCCTGGTCACCTCGACCGAGGAGCTGTTCCAATGGGCGCGCACCGGGTCGCTCTGGTGGATGACCTTCGGGCTGGCGTGCTGCGCCGTGGAGATGATCCACGTCAACATGCCGCGCTACGACATGGAGCGCTTTGGCGCCGCGCCGCGCGCGTCCCCGCGCCAGTCGGATGTGATGATCGTCGCGGGCACGCTGTGCAACAAGATGGCGCCGGCGCTGCGCAAGGTCTACGACCAGATGTCGGAGCCCAAGTACGTCATCTCGATGGGCTCGTGCGCCAACGGTGGCGGCTATTATCACTATAGCTACAGCGTCGTGCGCGGCTGCGACCGTGTCGTGCCGGTGGACATCTACGTGCCCGGCTGCCCGCCGACCGCGGAGGCGCTGCTGTACGGCGTGATGCAGCTGCAGCGGAAGATCCGTCGCGCCGGGAGCATCGAACGGTGAGGGCGCCCGCTCCCGCTTACGCGGCCAATCTGAACGAGGCGACGATCGAGTCCGCGCGCGGTGCGATCGGCGCCGGCCTGCTCGACGCGATCGAGATCGCTGGCGAGGTGCAGCTGCACGTCACGCGCGAGGCGCTGGTGCCCGCGCTGACCGCGCTGCGCGACACGCCGGGGCTCGAGTATCAGCAGCTGATGGAGATCGCGGGCGTCGACTATCCGGATCGCGCGGAGCGGTTCGAGGTGGTCTATTGCCTGCTGTCGCTGACCCGCAACCACCGGCTGCACGTCCATGTCGGCGCGACCGAGGACACGCCGGTGCCGTCGGTGACCGAGCTGTGGCCGGTCGCTGGCTGGCTCGAGCGCGAGGTGTACGACATGTTCGGCGTGCTGTTCGCGGGCAACCGCGACCTGCGCCGCATCCTCACCGACTACGGGTTCCGCGGTCATCCGTTCCGCAAGGACTTCCCGCTGACCGGCTTCGTCGAGATGCGCTACTCCGAGGAGCAGAAGCGCGTCGTGTACGAGCCGGTGAAGCTCGCGCAGGACTTCCGCAACTTCGATTTCATGAGCCCGTGGGAGGGCGCCGAGTACGTGCTGCCCGGCGACGAGAAGGCGAAGCTGCCCGAGTCCAAGGGCGCCCCGACTCCCGTGACCGCGACCGAGATCCAGAAGGCCGGTGCGACCGAGACGCCGAAGCAGGCGGCGCCCGCCTCGAGCGAGCCGTACGCCAAGAAGGACGCGACCAGCACCGCCGAGACCGGCGCGGGTCGCAGCGAATCCGCCGGCGCGCCCAAGCCGGCCGATCCCGACGTCGTGCCGACGAAGGGCGGAGGGCAGAACCAATGACCGACATGCTCGTCGAGAAGGACCAGGCGGTCGACCGCGAGGTGGATCCCGCGCTGGAGAAGATCGTCCACGCCACCGACGCCTCGCACCCGAGCGAGGGTGACGTCGCGATCCAGAACTACACGATCAACTTCGGCCCGCAGCATCCCGCCGCGCACGGCGTGCTGCGCCTGGTCATGGAGCTGGACGGCGAGATCATCGAGCGGATCGACCCGCACGTCGGACTGCTCCACCGCGGCACCGAGAAGCTGATCGAGTACAAGACCTACGCGCAGGCGATCCCGTACTTCGACCGGCTCGACTATTGCTCGCCCGCGTGCATGGAGCACACCTTCGTGCTCGCGATCGAGAAGCTGCTGGATCTCGAGGTGCCGCTCCGCGCGCAGTATCTGCGCGTCTTCTTCGCCGAGCTGACGCGCATCTCCAACCACATGCTCAACCTGGGCTCGCACGTCATGGACGTCGGCGCGATGACGCCGAACCTGTGGCTGTTCGAGATACGCGAGGATTGCTACGGTTTCCTCGAGCGCGCCACCGGCGCGCGGATGCACCACAACTACTTTCGGCCCGGCGGCGTCCACCAGGACGTGCCGCTCAAGCTGCTGACCGACATCGCCGACTGGCTCGACACGCGGCTGCCGCGGCTGTTCGAGGACGCGATCAGCCTGGTCGCGGACAACCGCATCTTCAAGCAGCGCAACGTCGACATCGCGACGGTGAGCCGCGAGGACGCGATCCGCTGGGGCTTCTCGGGGCCGATGATCCGCGCCGCGGGCATCCCCTGGGATCTGCGCAAGTCGCAGCCCTATGACGTCTACGACCGCATGGACTTCGACGTGCCGGTGGGCACGCGCGGCGACTGCTACGACCGTTTCATGGTGCGCGTCGAGGAGGTCCGCCAGTCGGCGCGGATCATGAAGCAGTGCCTGGCGGAGATGCCGGAGGGGCCGATCGCCTCGACCGATCGCAAGGTGGTGCCGCCCAAGCGCGCCGAGATGAAGCGCTCGATGGAGGCGCTGATCCATCACTTCAAGCTGTACACCGAGGGCTATCACGTCCCCGCGGGCGAAGTGTATGTCGCGACCGAGAGCCCCAAGGGCGAGTTCGGCGTGTATCTGGTGAGCGACGGCTCGAACAAGCCGTATCGCTGCAAGATCCGCCCGACCGCTTTCTCGCACCTCCAGGCGATGGATTTCATGAGCCGCGGCCACATGCTCGCGGACACCACCGCGATCCTGGGCGCGATGGATATCGTGTTCGGCGAGTGCGATCGGTGACGGAGAACGTCGAGAACCTGATCCTGGAGCGGCTCCGCCGGATCGATCAGGGCGTGGGCGATCTGCGCGGCGACATGCAGGACATCAAGATCAGAATGACCGCTGTGGAAGAGCATCTAACCAGCGTGCAGACCAGCATCGTCGGGTTAAATTCTCGAATGGATCGCTTCGACGAACGACTTTCGCGGGTCGAGCGTCGTCTGGACATCAAGGACGCGATTTAATGGCCGACGCACCTACCATTCCCGACGAGGCCGAGACCCGCGCGCGCTGGGGCGCGTTCCAGTGGAACGACGACAGCCGCGCCAAGCGCGACGCGATCCTCGCGCGCTATCCCAAGGGCCGTGAGCAGTCGGCCTCGATCCCGCTGCTCGATCTCGCGCAGCGCCAGGTCGGCGCCGATACGCAGACGCAGGGCTGGCTGCCCGTGCCGGTGATCGAGTTCGTCGCGCGCGAGATCGGCGTGCCGTACATGCGCGTGTACGAGGTCGCGACCTTCTACACGATGTTCAACCTCGCTCCCGTCGGTCGCTTCCACGTCCAGGTGTGCGGCACCACGCCGTGCATGCTGCGCGGCTCGGACGACGTGCTCGCGGCGTGCAAGAACAAGGGTCTGATCAAGGGCAAGACCACGCCCGACGGCCTGTTCACGCTCACCGAGGTGGAGTGTATGGGCAATTGCGCCTCGGCGCCGATGGTCCAGATCAACGACGACAATTACGAGGACCTCGATTACGATCGCACCGTCGCGATCATCGAGGCGCTCGCCAATGGCCAGATGCCCAGGCCCGGCACGCAGGAGCCCGGCCGCCACACCGTCGAGCCCAAGGGCGGCCCGACCTCGCTCACCGCGATGGTGACCGAGAACCACGATTATCGTGGGGAGTGGGCGTGATGGCTGAGATCGACATCGCCAGCCACACCTTGGAGCTGCTCAAGCGATTGAACGGCAAGATGGACTCGTTCGGCCTGGAACTGGGTGACCTGAAGATGCGCATGGCGTCGGTGGAGGATCATCTCTCGGGCCTCACCGTGTCCAACGCCGGGATCACGCATCGGCTGGACCGGATCGAGGGCAGGCTCGACCGGATCGAGCGCCGGATCGACCTGCGGGATGGGAACGCGTGATGCTCGCCGACAAGGACCGCATCTTCACCAACGTCTACGGCTACCAGTCATGGCGGCTCGACGCCGCGATGGCGCGCGGTGACTGGGATAATACCAAGGCGCTGCTCGAGCTGGGGCAGGACAAGATCATCGACGTCGTCAAGGCGTCGGGGCTGCGCGGGCGCGGCGGGGCAGGGTTCCCGACCGGTACCAAATGGTCGTTCATGCCCAAGGAGCCCAAGCCCGACCGGCCGAACTTCCTGGTGATCAACGCCGACGAGTCCGAGCCGGGCTCGTGCAAGGACCGGGAGATCATCCGCCACGATCCGCACAAGCTGATCGAGGGCGCGCTCGTCGCGGGCTTCGCGATGCGCGCGCGCGCGGCGTACATCTACATTCGCGGCGAGTACATCCGCGAGGCCGAAGTGCTCTTCGCGGCGGTCGCCGAGGCCTATGACAAGGGGCTGGTCGGCAAGAACGCCTGCGGCTCGGGCTACGACTTCGACGTCTTCGTCCACCGCGGCGCGGGCGCCTACATCTGCGGCGAAGAGACCGCGATGCTGGAGAGCCTCGAGGGCAAGAAGGGCCAGCCGCGGCTCAAGCCGCCGTTCCCGGCGGGCGCGGGCCTGTACGGCTGCCCGACGACCGTGAACAACGTCGAGTCGATCGCGGTCGCGCCGACGATCCTGCGCCGCGGCGCCGAGTGGTTCTCCAGCTTCGGCGCGGAGAACAACCGAGGCACCAAGCTTTTCCAGATCTCGGGGCACGTGAACACGCCCTGCGTGGTCGAGGAGGCGATGAGCATCCCGTTCCGCGAGCTGATCGAGAAGCATTGCGGCGGCATCCGCGGCGGCTGGGACAACCTGCTCGCGGTGATCCCTGGCGGCTCGTCGGTGCCGCTGGTGCCCGCCAAGGATATCATGGACGCGCCGATGGACTTCGACGGCCTCAAGGCGGTCGGCTCGGGGCTCGGCACCGCCGCGGTGATCGTGATGGACAAGTCGACCGACGTCGTCCGCGCGATCAGCCGGCTGTCCTACTTCTACAAGCATGAGAGCTGCGGCCAGTGCACGCCGTGCCGCGAGGGCACCGGCTGGATGTGGCGCGTGATGGAGCGGCTGCGCACCGGTGACGCCGATATCTCCGAGATCGACATGCTCCAGCAGGTCACCAAGCAGGTCGAGGGCCACTCGATCTGCGCGCTCGGCGACGCCGCGGCCTGGCCGATCCAGGGGCTGATCCGCCACTTCCGCCCCGAGCTGGAACGCCGCATCAACGACCGCAACGGAAACGGGGGCGACCTGGCCCCGATGCAGGAAGCTGCCGAGTAATGCCAAAGGTCAAAGTCGACGGAGTCGAGATCGAGGTGCCGCAGGGCGCCACCGTGCTGCAGGCGTGCGAGCTCGCCGGCAAGGAGATCCCGCGCTTCTGCTACCACGAGCGGCTGTCGATCGCGGGCAACTGCCGGATGTGCCTCGTCGAGGTGAAGCCGGGACCGCCCAAGCCGCAGGCCTCGTGCGCGCTGCCGGCCGCGGAGAACCAGGAGATCTTCACCACCACACCGATGGTGAAGCATGCCCGCGAGGGCATCATGGAATTCCTGCTGATCAACCACCCGCTCGACTGCCCGATCTGCGATCAGGGCGGCGAGTGCGACCTGCAGGACCAGTCGGTCGCCTACGGCCGCGGCCACTCGCGCTACGCCGAGAACAAGCGCGCGGTGACCGAGAAGTACATGGGCCCGATCGTCAAGACGATCATGACCCGCTGTATCCAGTGCACGCGCTGCGTCCGCTTCGCCGAGGAGGTCGCCGGGGTCGAGGAGATCGGCGCGATCTATCGCGGCGAGAACATGCAGATCACCTCCTACCTCGAGGAGGCGGTGTCGAGCGAGCTGTCGGGCAACGTGGTCGACCTGTGCCCGGTCGGCGCGCTGACCAGCAAGCCGTACGCGTTCGAGGCGCGCCCGTGGGAGCTGCGCAAGACGCTGACGATCGACGTGATGGACGCGGTCGGCACCAACATCCGGCTCGACAGCCGCGGCCGCCAGGTGCTGCGCTGCGTGCCCCGCGTCAACGACGAGGTCAACGAGGAGTGGGCGACCGACAAGACGCGCCACGCCGTCGACGGGCTGGTGCGCAAGCGGCTCGACCGCCCCTATGTCCGGCGTGACGGCAAGCTCCACCCGGTGACCTGGGACGAGGCGTTCGCGGCGATCGCATCGGTCGACCATGGCGGTTCGGTCGCCGCCGTCGCGGGTGATCTGGTCGACTGCGAGACGATGTTCGCGGCCAAGGCGCTGCTCAAGGAGCTCGGCTCGTCGCTGCTCGAGGGGCGGCAGACCGGCATGGATTATGACGCGTCCAGCCTCGCCGCGGTGAACTTCAACACCACGATCGCGGGAGCCGAGGAGGCGGACGCGATCCTGCTGGTGGGCACCAACCTGCGCTGGGAAGCGCCGCTGGTGAACACGCGCATCCGCAAGGCGATCAAGAAGGGCGCCAAGGTCTTCGCGATCGGCCCCGAGACCGAGCTGACCTACAAGGTCGAGTGGCTCGGCGCCGATCTGGCGGTGCTCGGCAGCCTGCCGGAGCGCGTCACCGAGGCGTTCGGCAAGGCGGCCAAGCCGATGGTGATCGTCGGCGGCGCCGCGCTCAAGGGCGCACACGGCGCGGCGCTCGGTCTGGTCGAGACGCTGGGTCTCGTGAAGGATGGGTGGAACGGCTTCAACGTCGTCCACATGGCCGCGAGCCGGATGGGCGGGCTGATGCTCGGCTACGCGCAGAAAGCTGGTATCTCGGCGCTGTACGACGCCAAGCTCAGCTTCTTCCTCGGCGCGGACGAGTGCGATCACGCGAGCTTCACCGGCTTCAAGGTCTATGTCGGCCACCACGGCGATCGCGGCGCGCACCACGCCGACGTGATCCTGCCGGCGGCGAGCTATGCCGAGAAGTCGGGCACCTACGTCAACCTCGAGGGGCGCGTGCAGCGCGGCGAGCGCGCGGTGTTCCCCCCGGGCGACGCGCGCGAGGACTGGACGATCTTCCGCGCGCTCAGCGAGAAGCTCGGTCGCACGCTGGCGTTCGACACGATCGACGAGCTGCGCGCGGCGATGGCGCTCGACTGCCCCGAGCTGGCGACGCTGGGGCTCAAGACCTTCGCGTGGAACCCGCCGGCGCTCGGCGGCAGCGCCGAGGGCGTGCTCGACGGCTATCCGATCAAGGACTTCTACCTCACCAACGCGATCTGCCGCGCGTCGCCGACGATGCAGCGCTGCTCGGCCGAACTGGTCCACGGTGAGAGTTTCGCGGAGGCGGCGGAGTGACCAGCTTCTTCAACACGACGGTCGGCCTGCCCTATGGCTGGGCGTGGTTCCTGGCGACGATCGTGGGCATCCTCGCCATCGCGCTGCCGTTGATGCTGTCGGTGGCGATGATCATCTACGCCGACCGCAAGATCTGGGCGGCGATGGCGCTGCGCCGCGGCCCCAACGTGGTCGGCCCGTTCGGGCTGCTCCAGTCCTTCGCGGACGGGCTCAAGGTGTTCCTACAGGAGACGATCGTCCCCTCGGCGGCGAACCGCGGGCTGTTCCTGCTCGCGCCGATCATCACCTTCACCGTGGCGCTGATCGTCTGGGCGGTGGTGCCGTTCCAGCCGAGCGTGGTGCTCGCCGACATCAACGTCGGGCTGCTCTACGTGCTCGCGGCCTCGTCGCTGGGCGTGTACGGCATCATCCTCGCGGGCTGGTCGTCCAACTCGAAATATCCGTTCTTCTCGGCGATCCGCGCGGCGGCGCAGATGGTGAGCTACGAGGTCGCGATCGGCTTCGTGCTGATCTCGGTGGTGATGTGGGCGGGCTCGTTCAACCTGACCACGATCGTCGAGGCGCAGAAGGGGCTGTACGGCTTCATCAATGGCTTCGGGTTCAACCCGCTGCTGTTCCCGATGAGCATCGTGTTCCTGATCTCGTCGCTGGCGGAGACGCAGCGCGCGCCGTTCGACCTCACCGAGGCGGAGAGCGAGCTCGTCGCGGGTTACCAGACCGAGTACAGCTCGATGGCGTTCGCGCTCTACTGGCTCGGCGAGTACGCCAACGTGCTGCTGATGTGCACGCTCAACGCGACGCTGTTCTGGGGTGGCTACCTGCCGCCGTTCGACTGGGCGCCGCTGTACGCGGTGCCGGGGATCATCTGGCTGTTCATCAAGATCCTCGCTTTCTTCTTCGTGTTCTCGTGGATCAAGGCGACGGTGCCGCGCTACCGCTACGACCAGCTGATGCGGCTGGGGTGGAAGGTGTTCCTGCCGCTGTCGCTGTTCTGGGTGTTCCTGGTGTCGGGCGTGCTGATGTTCATGCGCGTGGGAGTTTAAGATGGGTATCGCGCAGACGATCAAGGCGTTCACGCTCTACGAGTTCGTGAAGGCGCACGCGCTGACGCTGAAGTACTTCTTCAAGCCGAAGGCGACGATCAACTATCCGTTCGAGAAGAACCCGCTGTCCCCGCGTTTCCGCGGCGAGCACGCACTGCGCCGTTATCCCAACGGCGAGGAGCGCTGCATCGCGTGCAAGCTGTGCGAGGCGGTGTGCCCGGCGCAGGCGATCACGATCGAGGCCGAGCCGCGCGACGACGGCAGCCGCCGCACGACCCGCTACGACATCGACATGACCAAGTGCATCTACTGCGGCCTGTGTCAGGAGGCCTGCCCGGTGGACGCGATCGTCGAGGGGCCGAACCTGGAGTTCGCCACCGAGACGCGCGAGGAGCTGATCTACGATAAGGCGAAGCTGCTCGACAACGGCGACCGGTGGGAGCGCGCGATCGCGGCCAACCTTGCCGCCGACGCGCCGTACCGGTAGGCGCTCGCGTGATTTCAGGGGTCGACATGATTCTGACGGACACCACCGCGGCCACGGCCGCGGTTTTCTCGACCGCGCGCCGCCGCGGTGCCGACGTGGGGGCAGCGTGAGATGATCCAGGCCATCGCCTTCTATCTCTTCGCGCTCGTCGTGCTGGTCTCGGGCGCGATGACGATCTCGTCGCGCAACCCGGTCCACTCGGTGCTGTGGCTGATCCTCGCCTTCTTCAACGCCGCGGGGCTGATGGTGCTGGTCGGCGCCGAGTTCATCGCGATGCTGCTGGTGATCGTCTACGTCGGCGCCGTCGCGGTGCTGTTCCTGTTCGTCGTGATGATGCTCGACATCGACTTCGCCGAACTGCGCGCGGGCTTTGTGCGCTACTTCGGCATCGGCCTGGTGCTGGCAGTAGCGCTGGTGGCGGAGATCCTGATCGGCGTCGGCGCGTGGAGCGCGGGCGGGATCGATCTCGCGCGGCGCGCGGCGCCGACCGTCGCGGCCAAGTCGAACATCGTCCAGATCGGCGAGCTGCTGTACACGCGCTACCTCTTCATCTTCGAGGGGGCAGGGCTGGTGCTGCTGGTGGCGATGATCGGCGCGATCGTGCTGACCCACCGCGAGCGGTCGGGCTCGCGCTACCAGAATATCGCGCGGCAGAACGCGCGGCGGCCGCAGGACGCGACGCGCAACATGCGGCCGGAGATCGGCCAGGGGGTACAGCTGTGAGCGGAGCCATGTCGGGCGGGGTCGGCCTGATCCACTATCTGGTGGTGGCGGCGCTGCTGTTCACCATGGGGGTGCTGGGCATCTTCCTGAACCGCAAGAACATCATCGTCATCCTGATGGCGATCGAGCTGATCCTGCTGGCGGTGAACATCAACCTCGTCGCCTTCTCGGCGGCGCTCAACGACCTGGTCGGCCAGGTGTTCGCGATGTTCGTGCTGACCGTCGCGGCCGGCGAGGCCGCGATCGGGCTCGCCATCCTCGTGATCTTCTTCCGCGGCCGCGGCTCGATCTCGGTCGACGATCCCAGCCGGATGAAGGGGTAATCCGCCCGTGACGTCGATCCACTTCATCGTCTTCGTGCCGCTGGTCGCGGCGATCGTCGCCGGCTTCGCCAACAAGTCGTTCGGCGCGACGCTGCCCAAGGCGATCACCACCGGCGGGCTGTTCCTCGCGAGCGCGCTGTCGTGGCCGATCTTCATCGGCTTCCTCACCGGCGCCAACGCGGCGACGGTGACACCGGTGCTGCACTTCATCCACTCGGGCACGTTCGACGTGTCCTGGGCGCTGCGCGTCGACGCGCTGACCGCGGTGATGCTGGTGGTGATCACCAGCGTCTCGGCGCTCGTCCATCTGTATAGCTGGGGCTATATGGCGGAGGACCCGGACCAGCCGCGCTTCTTCGCCTATCTGTCGCTGTTCACCTTCGCGATGCTGATGCTGGTGACCGCGGACAACCTGATCCAGATGTTCTTCGGCTGGGAGGGCGTGGGCCTCGCGAGCTACCTGCTGATCGGCTTCTGGTTCCGCAAGCCGAGCGCCAATGCCGCGGCGATCAAGGCGTTCGTCGTCAACCGTGTCGGCGACCTCGGCTTCATGCTCGGCATCTTCGGCACGTACCTGGTGTTCAACACCGTCTCGATCCCGGCGATCCTCGCCGCGGCGCCGTCGATGGCGGGTTCGACGATCGGTTTCCTGTGGTTCCGCGCCGACACGATGACGGTGCTGTGCCTGTTGCTGTTCGTCGGCGCGATGGGCAAGTCGGCGCAGCTCGGCCTCCACACCTGGCTGCCCGACGCGATGGAGGGCCCGACCCCGGTGTCGGCGCTGATCCATGCGGCTACGATGGTGACCGCGGGCGTGTTCATGGTGTGCCGCCTGTCGCCGATGTTCCAGACCTCGCCGACCGCGATGGGCTTCGTGACCTTCATCGGCGCCGCGACCTGCCTGTTCGCCGCGACCGTCGGCACGACGCAGACCGACATCAAGCGCGTGATCGCCTATTCGACCTGCTCGCAGCTGGGCTACATGTTCTTCGCGGCGGGCGTCGGCGCCTATGGCGCGGCGATGTTCCACCTGTTCACGCACGCCTTCTTCAAGGCGCTGCTGTTCCTCGGCGCGGGCTCGGTGATCCACGCGATGCACCACGAGCAGGACATGCGCTATTACGGCGGGCTGCGGAAGGCGATCCCGATCACCTTCTGGGGCATGCTGCTGGGCACGCTGGCGATCACCGGCGTCGGCATCTACGGCGTGGGCGGCTTCGCCGGCTATCACTCGAAGGACGCGATCATCGAGGTGGCCTGGGCGGCCGGCTCGCCGGTGGCGTCGATGGTGGGCGTGTTCGCCGCGCTGCTGACGAGCTTCTACTCGTGGCGCCTGATGTTCCTCACCTTCTGGGGGGAGCCGCGCTGGGCCGCGTCGGAGCATATCCAGCACGCGCTGCATGACGCGCACGGCCACGACCACGCGCATGACGCGCACGGGCACGAGGCGCACGCGGCCGAGCACGGCAGCGCGCACGCGCACGGGCACGACGACGCGCACCAGCCCGATCCCGCGGGCGAGAATTCGGGCCACGCGCCGGCAGTGGAGTCGCGCGGGTTCAACGAGATCCCCAAGGGGACCGGCGGCTATCACCCGCACGAGAGCCCGCTGCCGATGCTGATCCCGCTGATCGTGCTGTCGATCGGCGCGGTCGCCGCAGGCTTCGTCTTCCATCACTGGTTCATCGACCCGGAGACGGCGGGCGGCTTCTGGAAGGGCGCGCTCTACTTCAACGAGCATCTCATGCACGAGATGCACCAGGTGCCGCTGCTGGTGCAGCTGGCGGCGACGATCGTGATGCTGACGGGCCTGCTGATCGCGTACCTGACCTACATCCGCTCGCCCGAGGCGCCGGCGAAGTTCGCCGACACCTTCCAGCCGCTCTATCAGTTCCTGCTGCGGAAGTGGTATTTCGACGAGCTGTACCACTTCCTGTTCGTCCGCCCCGCCTTCGCGATCGGTCGCCTGCTGTGGCACCGCGGCGACGAGGGGACGATCGACCGGTTCGGGCCCAACGGCTCGGCCTGGGTGGTGCAGGTCGGCAGCCGCGTCGCCGGCCGCCTGCAGACCGGCTATGTCTATACCTACGCGTTCGTCATGCTGATCGGGCTCACCGCCGCGATCACCTGGGCGATCGCGGGCTGAGGGGCTCCATCACGTGTCGTTCCCGATCCTCTCGCTGATGCTCGCGATCCCGGCCGCCGCGGCGGTCGCGTGCCTCTTCCTCTCACCCTCGACCGCGCGCTGGACCGCGCTGGCGGCGACGCTGGTGAACCTCGCGCTCGGCGTCGTGCTGTGGCTGTCCTATGACGTCGGCGGCGCGCAGTGGCAGTTCGTCGAGTATGCGCCGCTGTTCGGCCGCTTCGGCTGGGCGCTCGGCATCGACGGTTATGCGCTGCTGCTGATCGTGCTGTCGGTGTTCCTGATGCCGATCTGCATCGGCGCGAGCTGGCAGGCGATCGAGAAGCGCGTGCCCGAATATATGAGCGCGTTCCTGTTCACCGAGGTGCTGATGATCGGCACCTTCGCGGCGCAGGACCTGTTCCTCTTCTACATCTTCTTCGAGGCCGGCCTGATCCCGATGTTCCTGATCATCGGCATCTGGGGCGGCGCGAACCGGATCTACGCCTCGTACAAGTTCTTCCTGTACACGCTGCTCGGCTCGCTGCTGATGTTCATCGCGATGCTCTACATGAGCATCACCGCGGCGACGACCAGCATCCCGGCGCTGATGAACTACGACTTCCCGCCGCAGGTGCAGACCTGGCTGTGGCTGGCCTTCTTCGCCTCGTTCGCGGTGAAGATGCCGATGTGGCCGGTGCACACCTGGCTGCCCGACGCGCACGTCCAGGCGCCGACCGCGGGCTCGGTGATCCTGGCGGGCGTGCTGCTCAAGCTCGGCGGCTACGGCTTCCTGCGCTTCAGTCTGCCGATGTTCCCCGAGGCGTCGGCGCAGCTGGTGTGGCTGGTGTTCGGGCTGAGCGCGGTGGCGGTGATCTATACCAGCCTGGTCGCGCTGGTGCAGTCCGACATGAAGAAGCTGATCGCTTATTCCTCGGTCGCGCACATGGCGATCGTGACGATCGGGCTGTTCGCGTTCAACGCGCAGGGGATCGAGGGCGCGATGATGGTGATGCTGGGCCATGGCCTGGTGTCGGGCGCGTTGTTCCTGTGCGTCGGCGTGATCTACGACCGGCTCCACACCCGCGAGATCAGCCGCTACGGCGGTCTGGCGATCAACATGCCCCGCTATGCTTTGCTGTTCCTGCTCTTCACCATGGCCTCGATCGGCCTGCCGGGGACGAGCAACTTCGTCGGCGAGATCCTGAGCCTGATGGGGACCTATCAGGTCTCGACCACGGTGGCGCTGCTGTGCACCACCGGGATCATCCTGGGCGCGGCGTACATGCTGTACCTGTATCGTCGCGTCGTGTTCGGCGAGATCAAGTCGGAGGAGGTCGCGGCCATGTCCGACCTCAGCCCGCGCGAGCTGTGGCTGCTCGCACCGATCGCCGCCGCGGTGCTGTGGATGGGCGTCTATCCGGAGAGCTTCCTCGCGCCGATGCGCAAGGACACGCAGATCCTGCTCGCGCGGATCGATCGCGCGCGGCCGGCGGGTGACTCGCTGCCCACCAAAGGCAGCGGGATCGTGCCCGCCGCCCATGCCGAAACTCACGCGCAGGGGAGCGCGCACTGATGGACTATGCCGCTAATCTTGCGATGACGCTGCCCGAGGTGGTGCTCGGGCTGGGCGCGATCGCGCTGATGCTGGTCGCCGCCTGGGGCGGACCGGCCTCGACCAAGGCGGTGTCCTGGACCGCGGTGGCGGTGCTCGCCGGCGCCTGTGTCGCGCTGATCGGCCCGGCGTCGTCGGGCGGCCAGGCCTTCTACGGCCTCTACCGCGCCGACAGCTTCGCCGCTTTCTCGAAGGTGCTGATCTACGTCGCCGCCGCGGTGGCGATCGTGATGGCGCCCGACTTCTTCCGCCGCACCGCGGGCGACAACCTTCGCCCGGAATATCCGGTGCTGATCCTGCTGTCCGCGGCGGGCATGGGGATGATGGTCTCCGCCGCGGACCTGCTGACGCTGTACGTCGGGCTCGAGCTGCAGAGCCTCGCGGCGTACGTGCTGGCGAGCTTCATGCGGCAGGACCAGCGCTCGGCCGAGGCGGGGCTCAAGTATTTCGTGCTCGGCGCGCTGGCGAGCGGGATCCTGCTGTACGGCATCAGCCTGGTCTACGGCTTCACCGGCTCGACCTTGTTCGACGAGATCGCGGGCGCCTATGCCGCCGCGCCGCTGACCGGCGACGCCAAGTCGACCGGGCTGCTGTTCGGGCTGGTGTTCGTGTTCGCGGGGATCGCCTTCAAGATCTCGGCCGTGCCCTTCCACATGTGGACGCCCGACGTGTACGAGGGCGCGCCGACGCCGGTGACCGCCTTCTTCGCCTCGGCGCCCAAGGTGGCGGCGATCGGGCTTGGCGTGCGTGTCGCGGTCGAGGCGATGGGACCGGCCGAGGGGCAGTGGCGCCAGATCGTGATCTTCGCCGCGCTCGCCTCGATCCTGCTCGGCGCGGTCGCCGCGATCGGCCAGCAGAACATCAAGCGCCTGCTCGCCTACTCGTCGATCAACAATGTCGGGTTCGCGCTGATCGGGCTCGCCGCAGGCACGCCCGAGGGTGTCGCCTCGGTGCTGACCTATATGGCGATCTATATCGCGATGACGCTCGGCAGCTTCCTCGTCGTGCTGCAGATGCGCGACGCCGACGGCCAGCCGATCGAGACGATCGCCAGCCTCGCCGGCCTGTCGCGCACGCGGCCGGGCCTCGCGGCGGCGCTGGCGATCTTCATGTTCTCGCTCGCCGGCATCCCGCCGCTGTTCGGCTTCTACGCCAAGTTCGCGGTGTTCTACGCCGCGGTGCAGGCGGGGCTGTTCCCGCTGGCGGTGGTCGGCGTCGTGTTCAGCGTGATCGGCGCCTATTACTACCTGCGCCTGGTCAAGACGATGTACTTCGACGAGCCGGTCGGCGTGTTCGGTGAGGGGGACCGGCTCGAGGGCGGGCTGATCGCCGCGGCGGCGGTGATCGTCTCGCCGCTCGGCTACCTCGCCATCCCGGCGCTGTCGGCCTGGACGCTGGCGGCGGCCGCGAGCCTGTTCTGACGCGCACGCTCCACGTACCCGAGACCGGCTCGACCAACGCCGACCTGCGGTCCTTCGCGCGCGACGGCTACGGCGAGCACGGCCTCTGGCTCCGCGCCGACCGCCAGACCGCGGGGCGCGGGCGCGAGGGCAGGGCGTGGGACTCGCCGGTCGGCAACCTATACGCCAGCACGCTCGTCCGCCTCGCCGCGGGTGACCCGCCCGCGCCGACGCTCGCGCTGGTCGCCGCGGTGGCGCTGGAGGAGACGGTGCGCGCGGTGCTGGCCGACGCCGGTGCGCTCCGGATCAAATGGCCCAACGACCTGCTGCTGGGCAGGGCGAAGCTCTCGGGGATCCTGCTCGAGCGCGTCGACGAGTGGGTGGTCATCGGCTTCGGCGTCAACGTGACGCATCACCCGGATCTCGCCGATCGCGCCACCACCAGCCTCCACGCCGCGGGCGCGACGATCGACGCCGCGGCGCTCCAGGGCGAGCTCGCCGCGGCGCTGTCGCACTGGCACGCGCGCTGGCGCGAGGAGGGGCTCGCCCCCGTCGCCGAGCGCTGGCGCGAGCGCGCGCACTCGCCCGGCACCGAGCTGCGCGCGCGCCTGCCGGACGGCAGCGAGTGGCACGGGCGCTACGAGACGCTCGAACCGGGGGGGGCGCTCGTCCTGCGCTTGGCGGACGGCAGCGCGCGTGTCATGCACGCGGGCGATATATTCCTGCTGTGAGAGAGGGTGCGATGCTGCTCGCGGTCGACGCCGGCAACACCAACGTGGTCTTTGCGCTGGTCGAGACCGCCACCCGCGCGATCCGCGCGCGCTGGCGCATCGCCACCGACCCGCGCCGCACCGCCGACGAATATGCGGTGTGGCTCAGCCAGCTGCTCGCGCTCGAGGGCTATAGCCGCGACGATGTCGCCGCGGTGATCGTCTCCACCGTGGTGCCGCGCGCGCTCCACAATCTCGAGGTGCTCGCCGCCAAGTATTTCCGCACCGACGCGCTGATCGCGGGCCGTGCACCGCTCGACTGGGGCATCGCGATCGACGTCGACGAG
The DNA here is from genome assembly GCF_014194975.1 of Sphingomonas sp. BK580. Classification (GTDB taxonomy): domain Bacteria; phylum Pseudomonadota; class Alphaproteobacteria; order Sphingomonadales; family Sphingomonadaceae; genus Sphingomonas. The sequence goes on from NZ_JACIAY010000002.1 coordinate 177,384, forward strand.
CCCAGGAGCCTCGGCGCCGACCGGGCGGTCAACACGATCGCGGCGCACGCGCTCCACGCCGGCGACCTGATCGTGATCGACTTCGGCACCGCCACGACGTTCGACCATTCGGACTACACCGGTGCCTACAAGGGCGGGATCATCGCACCGGGCATCAATCTCTCGCTCGACGCGCTGGTGATGGCAGCGGCCAAGCTGCCGCGCGTCGCGATCGAGGCGCCCGCGACCGACAGCGTGATCGGGCGCAACACCGTCGATCAGATGAACATCGGCATCTACTGGGGCTATATCGCGATGATCGAGGGGCTGGTCGCCCGGATGCGCCGCGAGATCGCGCGTCCGGTCAAGGTGATCGCTACCGGCGGACTCGCCACGTTGTTCGAGCGCCACACCGACGCGTTCGACGCGATCGAGCCCGATCTCACCATCCAAGGGCTGGCGATCATGTACGAACGCGCCCATATATCCAAGTGAACGCCCGGCCGGCGCGCAGTCCGGCCCTTCTCACTCCCTCTCGCTTCATCGGCGCATCCGGCGCCCCGCGCGAGACGACAAAGGACTTCAATGACTCCCAACAACAAGGAACTGCTCTTCTGCGCGCTCGGCGGCTCGGGCGAGATCGGGATGAACGTCACGCTCTACGGCCATGCCGGCAAATGGCTGATGGTCGACTGTGGCGTCACCTTCGCTGACTCGCACTATCCCGGGATCGACGTGATCCTGCCCGACCTGCGCTTCATCGAGGAGCGGCTCGACTCGCTCGTCGGCATCGTGCTGACGCACGGGCACGAGGACCATATCGGCTCGCTGCCCTATCTCGCCGAGGATCTCGGCGTGCCGATCTACGCGACGCCGTTCACTGCCGGGCTGGTGCGCGGCAAGCTGGAGGAGGAGCGGATCGAGGACCGCGTCAAGATTCGCCTGGTCCACGCGCGCAAGCCCTTCAAGGTCGGCCCCTTCTCGGTCGAGGTCGTGCCGCTGTCGCACTCCATCCCCGAGGCGAACGCGCTGCTGATCGACACGCCCGCCGGGCGCGTCTTCCACACCGGTGACTGGAAGCTCGATCCCACGCCGGTGATCGGCAAGCCCTCCACCCCCGACGAGCTCGCCGCGATCGGCCAGCGGGGCGTCGACGTGCTGGTGTGTGACTCGACCAACGTCTTCAACAATGAGGCCTCGGGTAGCGAGGCGAGCGTGCGGCAGGGGCTGAGCGAGAGCGTCGCGCGCGCGCGCGGCCGCGTCGTGGTCACCACCTTCGCCTCCAACGCGGCGCGGCTCCACACGCTGGCCGAAGTCGCCAAAGAGAGCGGACGGCGCCTGTGCGTCACCGGACGCTCGCTCGACCGGATCATCCGCGTCGCCAAGGCGACCGGCTATCTCAAGGACTTCCCGGACACGATCGACGTCGACGCGGCGATGCGGATGCCGCGCAACAAGGTGCTGATCATCGCCACCGGCGGCCAGGGCGAGCCGCGCGCCGCGCTGGCGCGCATCGCCGACGGCTCGCACCCGGTGCGGCTCGACATGGGCGACATGGTGATCTTCTCCGCCAAGCAGATCCCCGGCAACGAGGTGGCGGTGGGGCGCATCCAGAACCAGCTCGCCGCCAAGGGCGTCGAGATGGTCACCGAGAAGCAGGCGCACGTCCACGTCTCGGGCCACCCGGGTCGGCCCGAGCTCGCCCAGATGTACGGCTGGATCCGTCCCGGCGCGCTGCTGCCCGTGCACGGCGAGATGCGCCATCTGATGGAGCATGCGCGCTACGGCCAGACGCAGGGGATCCGCGACGTGCTGGTGCAGACCAACGGCGATCTCGTCCGGCTCGCGCCCGGTGCGCCCAGGAAGATCGGCGACGTGCCGGTCGGGCGGCTGGTGCTCGACGGCGACGTGATCCTGCCGTCCGACGGCGGCACGATCAACGATCGGCGGCGCATCGCGGTCAACGGCCAGGTCTCGGTCGGCATCGCGGTGGACCGCAACGGCCGCGCCGGCGGCACGCCCGAGGTCCGCATCCAGGGCGTGCCGGTGGAGGAGGAGCGCGAGCCCTTCCTCGCCGAGGCGGCCGAGGCGGCGGCGGAGGCGATGAAGGGCCGCGTGCGCGACCGCGAGCGGCTGCGCGAGGACGTGCGGCTCGCGGTGCGCAAGGTCGCCACGCGCTGGACCGGCAAGAAGCCGGTGATCGACGTGGTGATCGTCCAGGTCTGAGGAGGGGCGGATGCGCTGGACGTCGCTGCTGGCGATCTACATCCTGTTCTGGGCCTTCTCGGTGTTCCTGGTGCTGCCCTGGGGCGTGCGCACCTCGGCCGAGATGGGCGCCGAGCACGTCCCCGGCACCGCCGAGAGCTCGCCGCACAGCTTCTCGCTCAAGCGCGTGCTCGTGCGCACGACGATCGTCGCGACCCTGCTGTTCGGGCTGTTCGTGGCCAATTACGAGTTCGGCTGGGTGACGGCGGGCATGCTCGACTTCGCCGACCCGGCCAACGCGGTGTAGAAGACGGCGCCGGAGGCACGGAGGCTCGCGCCTCCCGTTCGCGCCTCCGCCATCCTGCGACGCGTCAGGCCGGACCCGGGCCGGGGTCCACTGTTCCGCGTGGCTGGCGCTTGTCGCTCCAGCGGCGCGGTGGGGCTCGGAGCTGGCCCGGGATGACGGGAGAGCGAGGTGTCAGGCCACCGCGATCAGCGCAGCCGCTCGATCGCCTGCGCCAGCGCGACGTACAGCTTGCCCATGTCCGATGAGAGCAACGTCACGCCCAGCGGGGAGCCGTCGCGCTGCGCCAGGATCGTGCGCAGCATCGCCTCGAAGTCGTGGATGTAGCGGTTGACCTGCTCGCGGAAGGCACCGTCCTCATCGTACAGCCGCGCCACGTCGCGCTGCTCGCCGCCGTCGAGCAGCCGCACCGCGCGCCGCGTGAACACGCCGCGATCGCCCTTGAGATAGGCCGCCCAGGCGCTGTCCGAGATCTCGGGCGCGAAGGTGCGGGTGAGGTCGATCGAGGCGGAGTTGAGCGACTCGATCAGCAGTGAGGCACGCCGCGCGAAACTGTCGCGCTCGTTCTCCTCGCCGGCCGCGCGTGCTTCCTCGAGCCGCTGGTCGATCAGCGCGATCGTCGCCTCGATCGCGTCGAGCTGCTGCTGGAGCCGCTCGCCCGCGCGATTGGTGGCCGCGACCGCCGCCTCGGCGACCTGCGCGACCTGGCGGACCTGTCCCTGGACGCCGCTCTCCACCGCGCGGCTGAGCGCGGCGGCGCCCGCGCTCTCCAGCGCGTCGGCGGCCTCGGGGATGACTCGCGCGATCGCCTCGCGCGCGTGGTCGGCGGCGGCGGAGGCGGTCTCGCGCACGCGCAGCAGCGCCTCGACCAGCCGCGGTGCGGCCTGCTCGGTCAGGTCGTCGATCTGGCGCGAGGCGTCGCCCATCGCCTCGCCGATCTCGTCGGCCTGGCTGCGCCCGCGCGCCAGCCCGTCGTGGAGTCGGCTGGTGAGCGACTCGACCGTCTGGCGCTGCTCCGCGACGACCTGCGCCACCGCCTCGATCGCGTCGTGCGTGCTCTCCGCCGCGGTGACCAGCGCGAGCAGCTCGGGCTTGGCCGCGGTGATCACCTGCTTGGTCGAGGCGACGCGGCTCTCCAGCCGCGAGATCGCCTCGGGCATGGTCTCGTCCATCTCGCGCGCGGCGGCGTCGAGCGCGACGAGCAGGTGCTCGGTGGTCGAGATCGTGTGCTGCGCCGAGGCGTGGCCCGCGTCCATCGCGCGCGCCAGCGCCTCGGCCGAGGCGTGGAGCGCGCTCACCGACGCGGCGAGCTGCTGCGTGCGCTCGCCGCCGTCGCGGTGGAGCGCGACGAAACGCTGGTCGACGCGCAGGATCGCGTCGTCGAGCGAGTCGAACAACTCGCGCCCCGCGCCCTGCTGCGCGTCGAGCCGCGCCGCGATCCGCTCGATCACCACCTCGATCAGCCCGATCCGCTCGGCCAGGGCCTCGGCGCTCTCGCGCGCGGCATGGTCGAGCGCGGTCTGGTTGGTGCTGACCATCGCCAGCATCGCGTCGCCCTGCGCCGCGATCGCCTTGCGCGACTCGTCGATCGCGCGCGCGGTGCGATCGAGCAGCGCGTCGACCGCCCCCGCCGCGGCGGAGGTGACCGCCTCGAGCCGCGCGCCGGCGGTGTGGCTGGTCGACTCCATCCGCTGCATGTACGCGGCGAGCTTCTCCGCCGCGCCGCCGGCGATCGCCTCGGCGTCGCGTCCGCGCGCCACCAGGGCCGCCACCTGCGCGTCGAGCCCGGCGCTATGCTCATAGGCGACCAGACCGGCCTGGTCGATCGTCTCGGTCAGCGCGCGGGTCTCGTCCGCGGCGCGGGGCAGCGCCGCGAGCAGGGCGTCGAGCCGCTCGTGCGCCGCGCCGGCGGTCGCGGCGAGCGCGCCGGTCTGCGCGTCGACGCGCTGGACCTCGGCGGAGAGCGTGCCGGCGATGTCGGCGAGCCGCGACGTCGCGGCGTCGCCCAGGGCGGTGAGCAGGCGCACCTGCTCGGCCATCTGGGTGCGCTGCTCCTCGATCGTGGTGCCGAGCACCGCTACCGTGTTCTCCAGCGCCACGGCTTCGCCGCGCATCGCGCGCGCGGTGGCGCCGAACCGCTGCGCCTCGGCCGTGCTGCTGCGCAGCGCGGCGAGCCAGATCACTCCCGCGAGCGCGGGCACGGTCGCCAGCGCGGCGCTGAACTGTGCGAGCGCCAGCGGCGTCATCGTCCCGAACGAGCCGCGCGCGAGCCACAGCAGCGCCGCGACCCATAGCGCCGCGAGCGCGATCGCGATCCAGCCGAGCACCGGCCGCGGCCCGCCCGGCGCCGGGCGGTCGGTAGCGTCGTCGGAGAAGAACGGGTCGGTCACGTGCGGCGCTGGCTCCGAAGACGGCGTGGTGGCGGGATCGGGCCAGCTCTCCGGCCAATGCTCTGGCCAGCGTGCGCCTGGCTCGGCCGCACGCGCGTCGGATAGTGAAGTCGGCCCCCCGTTCATCCGCTCCATCTAACACGTTTGCCCGCATCGGGAAGCCGTCTCGAAGGGGCACAGCCGTTCGGCCCGGCGCGTCGCTGCGCCGCGTCACGGATGTTGCCGCAGCACACGCCACCCCGTAACAGCCATGCCATGCTGGCCGGGCTCCTGTTCGCGATCCATGAGGCAGAGGACCGACCGGGGACGCTCGCGGCCACGCTGCCCTTCGCCGCGGCGTCGCTGATCGAGTATCAGGCGCGGCTGCTGGTGGCGTGTGACGCCGCGCAGATCGTCGTCGTGGTCGCACGTCAGACCCCCGAACTGGTCGGCGCGCTCGCGCGCATCGGGCGCCGCGGTGTCGCCGTCGACGTCGTGCACACCGCGGCCGAGGCGCTGGCCCGGCTGCATCCGCTCGCGCGCGTGGTGATGATGGCCGACGGGCTGGTCACCACCGAGGGGGTCGTCCACGCGCTGGCGGGCGAGGGCGGCGACGCGCTGCTGGTCGTCCCGGGCGCGCAGGCCTCGCCGCTGTTCGAGCGCGTCGGTGGCGGATCGGCCTGGGCCGGCGTGGCGCGGCTCGACGCGCGCCGCATCGCCGAGGCGGCGCGGCTGCCCGACGATTATGACCTGCAGTCGACGCTGCTGCGCGCCGCCGATCAGGCGGGGGCACGGCATATCTCCCTGCGGATCGATGACATGGAGCTGGGCCACGGCATCGAGCGCCGCGCCAGCGCGCTGGAGGAGCGCGGCCGGGCGGTGCTGTCGGCCTCGATGGCGGTGCGGCCGAGCTGGTTCGAGCGGCTGGTGTTGCGCCCGCTGGCACGCGCGGTGATCCCGGTGATCGCGCGCCGCGCGATCGGCACCGGCACGTGCACCGCGGCGGCGGGAGCGGCGGGCTTGGTCGGCTGCGCCGCGATCGCGCTCGGCGCGCCTGGCCCCGGCATGGTGGTGGCGCTCGCCGCGGTGCTGCTCGCGGAGATCGCCGGCGCGCTGGCGCTGTTCCGCGACGAGCCCGCGCTGCTGCGCGCCAGCCGCGCGCTGATCATGGCGGTCCCCGCTGTCGCGGCGCTGCTGCTCGCGCATGTCGTCGACCGCGAGGCGGCGACCGCGAGCGCGCGTCTGCTCGCGCTCGGCGCGCTGGTCGCGGCGGGGGTGGGCGAGCGTGCCGCCGGCGCCGCGCCCCGGCGCGCCTGGTGGGGCACCGCGCCGGGGTATCTCGCGCTCCTGTCGCTGGCGACGCTGCTCGGCTGGCCGACCCTCGGGCTCGGCCTTGTCGCCGCTTACGCCGCGCTGACGCTGGTGGCCGCGGTCGAGTGGCTGCGGCGAGTGACTTAGAGCGTGGTTAAGGATCGTTCGCTAAGGGGTGGGGAGATGCCCGTCCAACCCTCTCAGGCGATCGATTCGGACCTGGCCGCACGAGTCGCGGCACAGGCGGCGTCGGCCGACGGTCGCGCGGGCGCGCGCCTGGGGGCGGCGATCGCGGACGTGTTCGCCGCCGAGCGCGATCGCCTCGACGAGCGCAGCCGGGTCGCGATCAACCGGCTCGCCGAGACGACCGTCGCCGCGATCGAGCGCGATATCGCGGCGCATGCCGCCCGGCTGCTGGAGGCGCGCGGCCTGCCCGACGCCGCCGCGCTGCTCGCCGGCAATCGCGCGATGACGCTGCCGCGGCTGGTCGAATCGGGGTTGATCCGCGACCCCGAGGTGATGGGCGAGCTGATCGCCCAGGCGCGGATCGATCTGATCGACGAGGCGCTGGCGGCGCAACGCGCGCCCGGCAGCAGCGCCGCGCTGCTCGCCGGCCTCGCGGAGAGCGCCGACGGCGTGGTGCGTGCTCGCACCGTGACCTACCTGGTGGCGGACAGCCGGCGGCGCCTGGCGCACGCCGACCGTCGCGCCGAACTGCCCGCCGCACTGCACGAGCGGCTCGCCTGGTGGGTGGCGGCGGCGCTGCGCGAGCGGCTCGGTCACGGCGTGCCGCCCGAGGTGGACCGCGCGCTGTCCGAGGCGAGCCAGCGCAGCATCGCCGCGCATGACGACGCCGAGCGCGTGGAGGCCGCCGCGACGCAGCTCGCCGGCGCGCTCGACCCGGCCGCCAGCGCGCTGCCGCAGCTGATGATCGGATCGCTCGGTGAGTCTCGTACCACCTTGTTCGTCGCGCTGCTCGCCCATGCGCTCGGGATCGAGCCCGCCGAGGCGCGCGGCCTGGCGCTCGACGGGGAGAGCGACCGGCTGTGGCTGGCGCTGCGCGCGCTCGGGATCGAGCGCCATGTGATCGCGCAGATCGGCTTCGTGCTGTGCGAGGCCGATCCCCAGCGTGACGTCGAGACGCTGCCCGAGGCACTGGATCGGGTCGTCGCGCTCACGCCCGATACCGCGGCGCGCGCGGTGGCGCCGCTGCGGCTGCACCGCGACTTCCGCGCCGCGGTGCGCGCGCTCGCCCGCAGCCCGCGCGCGTGACCATGCCGGCGACGCTGCACGCGGCGGTGGACCGCCACGACCGGCTTGCCCAGGCCGACGACGCCTTCGCCGCGCTCAACGCCCGTGCCGGCGGGCGCCCCGGCGCACTCGTCGCGATCCCGCAGGTGGCGGTGCTGGTACGGCTGGCACGGCGCCTGCACATCCTGGTGGCGCGCGCGGTGACGATCGCCGACGGCGAGCGAGACCTTGACTGCTGGGTCAAGGCGCTGCCGGATGAGAACGGGGTGGCGCTGACCATCTCGCTGCTGCGCGAGCGCGCCGCCGGCCATGCTCGCGCCGGCGCCGCGACGCTCGGCGAGGTGACCGCGCCCGAGGACGCCGACTGGATCTGGGAGGTCGACTCGGAACTGCGCGTGACGCGGCTGTCGCTCGGCGCCGCGGCGCGGAGCGGGCTCGATCCCGCCGCCGCGCTCGGCCGTCCGCTCAGCCGACTGTTCGTGCTCGAACCCGATCGCGACGGCACGATGCCGCTGCTCGACGCGCTGACCGAGCGGCGCGACTTCGCTGACCAGCCCGCGCGCCTGCACGGCGGCGGCAAGCGCGTGACGCTCGCGGGGCATGTCCGGCTCGACGGCGGGGGCGGCTTCGGCGGCTTCGTCGGCGGCGCTTATGCCACGGCGAGCGAGCCGGCGTCGCCGCAGTTGCGTCCCTTCGATCACCGGCTCGACTCGCTGCTGCGCGGCGCGCTGGCGCGCATCATCGCCAATGCCGATGGCATCAGCGCCGCCGGCGACGGCCCGCTCGACCGCCACTACGTCGATTATGCCGCCGATATCGCCGGCGCCGGTCGCCACCTGCTCGGCCTGATCGACGATCTGGTCGACCTGGAGGCGATCGAGCGCGCCGATTTCACCACCGAGCGCGCGCCGGTCGATCTCGCCGACGTCGCGCGCCGCGCCGCCGCGCTGCTCTCGGCGCGCGCCGTCGAGGCGGGCGTGACGATCGACCGATCCGGCTGCGAGCGGGCGCTGCTCGCGGTCGGCGAGTTCCGCCGGATGCTGCAGGTGGCCGTGAACCTGATCGCCAACGCGGTCCGCTACGCGCCGCGCGACAGCGCGGTCGTGCTGGCGCTGCGACGCGAGGGGGCGCGCGCGCTGCTCACCGTCGCCGACGCCGGCCAGGGCATCGCGGCGGCCGACCAGGCGCGGATCTTCGGCAAGTTCGAGCGGGTCGATCCCGGCGAGCCCGGCGGCAGCGGACTCGGCCTCTATATCGCGCGTCGGCTCGCGGGGGCGATGGGCGGCACGCTCACGGTCGACAGCGCGCCGGGAGAAGGCGCGCGCTTCACGCTGGCGCTGCCTGCCGGCTGAGCCGCGCTCAGCGCTGGCGTGGGTCGAGCGCGGGGACTTGCCGCGCCGCGCCGGCGGGCTCGATCCCGGGCCGCGCGCCGGTGGGCAGGCGCTCCTCGCCGCGGATCGCGCGTCCGGCGCGCTGGATCGCTGCGGTGAGCCGCGGGTAGATGCCGCAACGACAGATATTGGTGATCGCCGCCGCGATCGCGTCGTCGGACGGCATCGGGTCGCGCCGCAGCAGAACCGCCGCGGCCATGACGATGCCCGGCATGCAGAAGCCGCACTGCGACACATTCTCGGCCAGTAGCGCGAGCTGGACCGGGTGCGTGCGATCGCGCGACAGGCCCTCGATCGTGGTGACGAACGTCCCCTCCGCCGCGGCGAGCGTGAGCTGACAGGAGCGCACCGCGCGGCCGTCGACGTCCACCGTGCAGGCACCGCAGCTCCCGGTGCCGCAGCCATATTTGGCGCCGGTCAGGTTGGACGCGTCGCGCAATGCCCAGAGCAGCGGCGTCTCGGGGGAAAGGCGATACTCGACCGCCTCGTTGTTGACCGTCAGCCGAGTCATCCGCGCTCGCGGTACGCGTCGCGGATATGCTGCATCCAGCCGGCGCTGGGCTGAACGCTGGTGTGGCGCGCGCGCGGGCGGCGCGCCTCTGCGATATCGACCTGAGTCTCGAAATGCAGACCCGCCAGCGTCGCCTTGGCCCACATCACGCGGGCAGCGAGCTGCTCGAGTGTCCCCATCGTCACGCGCACCTCGTCCCCCTGCGTCAGCGCCGCGCTGTTGTCGACGCACGCGCCGGTCATCGAGAGGTTGCGGACGCGGCACTCGACGGCCTGGGTGCCAGTATCGACCAAGGCGTAGAGGATCACGCTGCTGCGCGGTTCGCGGGGAGGAGTCGACATGCGGGCAGCTCTAGATCCAGTTCCCTAACGAGCGCTATCCGTTTTCTCCCGACGCGGCGACGAAGCAGAGGCTGTCTCAGGATCGGGCATAAAGTATGTAAAGTAGCGTTGTATCAGTTGCTCCCCCGACGAATACTGCCATAAGCACGCGATGGCAGGTCCCATCGTGCAACGCGACCCAAACGGGGAGTCGCTCAACCTGACGGCCTGCGACCGCGAGCCGATCCATGTTCCAGGCGCGGTGCAGCCCCACGGGCTGTTGCTCGTCGCCGACGCTCTCTCGCTCGAGGTGGTCGCGGGCGCCGGTGCGCTCGAGGCGCTGTTCGGTGACGACTGGCTCGGCGCGCGACTCGACGCGCTGCTCGCACAGGATGTCAACGCGCTGGCCGAGGCAGTTCCGATCGGTCCCGGCGGGACGATCCTGGCGGCACCGGTGCACGGGCACGACGTCGCGTTGCACCGCACCGGCCAGTGGCTGCTCGCCGAGCTGGAGCCGATGGGGGAAGGCGGCGGCAGCGTCGCGGAGACGCTCGGCTGGCTCGACGCGATGGCGGCGGGCTTCGAGCGCACCACGACCTTCGTCGCGCTGTGCGAGCGCGCCGCGGTGGCCTTCCGCGCGCTCACCGGCTTCGACCGGGTGATGATCTACCGCTTCCTCGACGATGAGGCGGGCTGCGTCGTCGCCGAGGACCGGGCACCGCGGCTGGGGACCTTCCTCCACCACCACTTCCCGGCAAGCGACATCCCGCGCCAGGCGCGTGCGCTCTACGTGCGCAACCGCACCCGCGTGATCCCGGACGTGGATTATATCCCCGCACCGCTGCGCCCCGCCGGCTTCGAGCTGACCGACCTCAGCGACGTCGCGGTTCGCAGCGTGTCACCGGTCCACGTCGAATATCTCCGCAACATGGGTGTGTCCGCCTCCGCGTCGATCTCGATCGTCAAGGACGGGCTGCTCTGGGGACTGGTGGCCTGTCACCATGAGACACCGCGGCTGCTGCCGCGCGCCGTCCGCGCCGCGGCGGCCGCTCTCGCGGGCGGCCTGGCACGCCAACTCCGGGCCAAGGAAGAGGCCGAGGCCTATCGCGAGCGGCTCGCGCTGCGCGGCGAGGAGGACTCGCTGCGCGCCTTGCTGCTCACCAGCGACTCGCCGCTCGACGTGGTGCAGGCGCGCGCCGAGGACGTCCGCCAGGCGTTCGGCGCCGACGGGCTCGCGCTGGTCCGTGACGGCCGCGCGACGACGGTCGGGATCGTCCCTGATGCGGCCGCGCTGGTGGCGCTGGCGCGCTGGCTCGGCACGCGCGACGACGCCGCGCCGCTCGCCACCCGCGAGCTCGGCAAGGACTGGGCCGAGGCCGAGCGGGCCGCGCCGATCGCGGGCGTGCTCGGCTTCGCGCTCGGCGAGGGGGACGCCTTGCTGTGGCTGCGCGCCGAGAAGATCGAGGAGATCGAGTGGGCCGGCAACCCGCACAAGGCGGTACCGCACGACCCACAGGCGACGCTGCGCCCGCGCGCCTCGTTCGAATCGTGGCGCGAGCAGGTGCGCGGGCGCGCGCGGCGCTGGACGCTCGAGCAGGTCGACGGCGCGGCCCGGCTGCGCCGCCTGCTGGGCGAGGCGCGCGCCGCGGCCGAGCTGCGCCGGCTCAACCGCGAGCTGGAGCGCACCGGCGCGGAGAAGGACTCGCTGCTCGCGCAGAAGGACCTGCTGATGCGCGAGGTCGACCACCGCGTGCAGAACAGCCTGCAGCTGGTCTCGTCCTTCCTCGCCATCCAGGCGCGCGACGCCGGCGCGGGCGCCGTGGCCGACCAGCTGCTCGAGGCACGCTCGCGGCTCTCCGCCGTGGCGCTGGTGCACCGGCGCCTCTACCGCGACGATCAGATCGAGGTGATCGACCTCAGCCGCTACATCGGCGAGCTGATGCAGGACCTGCGCTCCTCGCTTGGCGAGGAATGGGGACGGCATCTCACACTCGACCTCGCGCCGGTGCTGATCCCGACCGACCGCGCCGTCAGCGTCGGGCTGATCGCCGCCGAGCTCGTGATCAACGCGACCAAATACGCCTACCCGGCGCAGAACGGCGGCGCCATCGACGTGGTGCTGGAGCAGCACGGCCATCTGCTGCGGCTGATCGTGGCGGATCGCGGCGTCGGCAAGGCCGCGGGCGGCGACGGCGGCTTCGGCAGCCGGATGATGACCGCGGTGGTGCAGCGCATCGGCGGCACGGTCGAGTTCCAGGCCAATGATCCTGGCACGCGCGCGCTGCTCACCGCGCCGATCGAGGGCGACTGACGGTAGCCGCGGTGCGGCGTCGAGGGCGGGACGGCGATGTCGCGGACGGGCCGGTTGTTCGAGCTGATCGGGGTGCTCCGCGCGCGGCGGCTGCCGGTCACCGCGCTGGAGCTCTCGGCCGAGCTGGGCGTGTCGCCGCGCAGCATCTATCGCGACATCGAGATGCTTCGCTCGCTCGGGGCGCCGGTGGAGGGGCAGGCGGGCGTGGGATATCGCCTCGGCGCCGGCTTCTTCCTGCCCCAGCTCGCGTTCACGCAGGACGAGCTGGACGTGCTGGCGCTCGGCCTCGGCTGGGTGCGCGAGCGCGGCGACCCCGATCTGGTCCGCTCCGGTGAGAGCGCGCTCGCCAAGATCGACGCGGCGCGCGCCAGCGATGCGACGCCGGACGGCGCCTCGCCCGCGCTGCTCGCCGCGGCCTCGCTGTCGCGGCGAGCCGATGCCGCGCAGGTCGCGGTGCTGCGGCACGCGATCCGCCGCCAGCGCAAGCTCGAGATCACCTACCGGGACGTTGCCGGCACCGCCAGCGAGCGTGTGATCTGGCCCATCGCGGTCGTCTATTTCGACGAGGCGCGCGTGCTGGCGGCCTGGTGCGAGCGGCGGTCGGCCTTCCGGCATTTCCGCGTCGACCGGGTCGCGGTACGCGCGGTGTTGGACGAGCGCTACCCGGGCCGCCGTCACGCGCTGTTCCTGCGATGGCGCGAGCAGGATCGCGACTGGCGCTCGCTGCTGACAGTTTCTGACGCTCCGCCCACCTAAAGGACATCGCACCGGCCGCTCGTACGGGGCGGCGTGATCGGAGCGATAGTCCAGATGGTAGCCTTCTCCCCTGACATCTTCGCCGCCTTCCTGGCCGACGAGGACGACACGCCCGTCGTCATGCTCAACCTCCTGCGCTTCGCCGAAGACGGCGGTCGCGAGCGCTACGCGACGTATCTAGGACTGGCGCGCCCCATCCTGGCGCGCTTCGGCGCGCGGATCCTCGTCGGCGGCGAGGGCCTGCCCGTGCTGACCGCCGGTGATAACGCGGGGTGGGACGCGGCGCTGCTGGTGGAATATCCGCGCCGCGCCGCGTTCAAGGCGATGGTCGACGATCCCGATTATCAGCGCGCCTTCCAGGTCGGCAGCTCGGCATTGGCCGACATCGTGCTCCAGCCGCTGCGGCCCAGGCCGGACTGGCTCTGACGACGAGGTCATGCGCTCGGCGGCCGAGGCCGAGAGCTGACCCGCTCACGTCATCTACGTGCTCCTGCGTAGGCAGGAGCACCGTCGCGTCGACCGACCCGGCCCGCGCCTAGTCGAAACCGCGCTCCAGGAAGCGCTCCGCCAGCGCGCAATGCATCGCCACGCCGGTGGCGAAGACCTGCTCGTCGATCGTCATTCGCGGATTGTGGAGCGGTGGGTTGGTCTCGGGCGTGGAGCCCGGCGCCGCCGCGCCGACGAAGGCGATCGCGCCCGGCAACTCGCGCAGCACGTAGCTGAAGTCCTCGCCGCCCATGATCGGCGCGGGCATCGTCGCCCAACCCTGCGCGCCGCCGATCTCCTGCGCCAGCTCGCGCATCAGCCGCGTGGCACGCGGGTCGTTCATCGTCACGGGATAGCCCTCGTCGATGCTCGACGCGACGGTGCAGCCGTGCGCCTCCGCCACGCCGCGCGCCACCTGGTGGAAGGCGGCGCGCATCGCGTCGCGCGTGCCCGGCGACAAGGTCCGCAGCGTGCCGGCGAGCTGGACCTCGTCGGGGATGATGTTGTGCGAGGCGCCGGCGTGGATCTGCGTGATCGTGAGCACCGCCGGGTCGGCGACGGGCACGCGCCGCGCGACATGCTGCTGGAGCGCGGTGACGATCGCGCAGGCGACCGGGATCGGGTCGATCGCGTCGTGCGGCATGGCGGCGTGGCCGCCGCGGCCGCGGACGGTGGCGCGCACCGTGTCGGTGGAGGCGAGCAGCGCGCCCTCGCGCCCGATGAACACGCCCGCGGGCGCGTTGGGCAGGACGTGGAGCGCGAAGGCGGCGTCGGGCCGCGCGCGGTCGAGCAGGCCGTCGGCGATCATCTCGCGCGCGCCGTGATGCCCCTCCTCGCCGGGCTGGAACATGAAGACGACGGTGCCGGCGAGCTGGTCGCGTCGTGCCGACAGCGCCTTGGCGGCGCCGACCAGCATCGCGGTATGCGCGTCATGGCCGCAGGCGTGCATCGTGCCCGGCAGCGTCGAGGCGAAGGGCAGGCCGGTCTCCTCGGTGATCGGCAGCGCGTCCATGTCGCCGCGCAGCAGCACCGTGCGCGCGTTCGAGCCGGCGCCGCCGTCGCTCCGGCCGCCGCGCAGGATCGCGACGAAGCCCGTGGTGCGCGTGCCGTCGTGGATCTCGAGCGGCAGGCCGGCGAGCGCGGCCTTGGCCTTGGCGGTCGTCAGCGGGCAGTGCAGCCCCATCTCGGGCTCGGCATGGATCGCGCGGCGCAGCGCGATGACGTCGGCGAGCTGCTCGGTGCCGAGCGCGGTCCAGTCGGTGGGCGAGTCGAGCGGTGGGGACATCGGGGACACTCCTTCTCGGCCCGATTTAGACCCTGGCGCGGCGCTAGTCGACGCGGCGCGCCGCCGTGATCTTGATCACGGGCGCGAGCATCTGTCCCTTCATCACGCCCTCGCCCAGCGTCGGCGAGGTCGGCGCGGCGAGGATGCGCCGCACCACGTCCATCCCCTCCAGCACGCGGCCGAAGGCGGCGAAGCCGGGAGTGTCGGCGGTGGCGTCCATCGAGCTGAGGTCGCCGACGGTGATGAAGAAGTCGCCCGCGGCGGTGTCGGGCTTGGCCATCGCCATCGACAGCGTGCCGTCGCGGTGGCTCAGCCTGGTGAGCGTGGTCGGCTCGTGCTTGATCGGCGGCAGCGTGCGCTTGGAATCGTTGCGCGTGCCGAACTGCGCGAGGCCGTAGCCGTCGGCCACCTTGACCGCGCGGTAGAAGCCGACGCCGTCGAGCTTGTGCTGGTCGACGTAGCGCAGGAAATTGCCCGCGGTGATCGGCGCGGCCTTGGTGTCGACACCGACCAGGATGTCGCCGGCCTCGGTGCTGAGGCGCACGCGCGTGAGCGCCTCGGCGTCGGGAGCAGGCGTCGGGGCAGCCGCCTGGATCGCGGGCGCGGCGACGGGCGCCTGGGGCGGAGCGCCGGGCGACGTCGCCGGCGCGCCCTGTACGGCGAGCAGCAGCGCGAGCGCGGCGATCATGCCGCCACCTGCGGCGCGCGCGCGATCATCACGGGCAGCGACGACGCCTTGGTCCCGCTCAATTGAAGAACGTAGCGCCCCGGCTCGAGCCGAAAATCGACCATCTTGCGGATACCCGAACAGGCCGGGCCGTGGCCGTGGGCGCTCGCCGCGAGCGCGCGGCCGGCACGCACCACGTCGATCCAAGCGGCGTCACCCAGCGCGACGCGATAGGTACCGGGACGCGCGACCTGGAACAAGGCGAGGCCCGCGGTCTCGCCCATGTCGGGCTCGCGCTGCGGCGCGACCGCCGGGGTGACCTGCTCGACCGGGGCGAGCCGCAGGTCGGCGCCGTGGCCCACGACGATCACCGGCGCGCTGCGCGTGCTCGTCCCGGCGGCGAGCGGCGCGCGCCGCGCCCAACCGGTCATCCCGGCGGGCAGCGCCGGCCGCGACACAGAGCAGCGCTGATCGCCGGTCGGCTCGACCCCCGGTGCCTGCGCGATCGGCGCGGCCGCGGCGAGCAGGGGAAACAGCAGCGAGACAGTGGACATCTAGGGCTCCATGGGGAGCCTCTCTCTACGCCCTTGCCGCGTGCGCATCCAGCCCGCGAGTTCGGCGTTGTTCCATTGAGGCGACCCGAGACGGTGCGATCACGCTCGTGCGAGGCCGCCGGCACAGGAGAGCGAGCATGAGCGACTCGAGCGAGGACGGCGCGGGCAAAGCAGGCGAGGGCGGCACCGGTTCGCTTGGCGGAGGGTCGGCCAACGCGGCATGGCGCGGTGCCGAGCAGATGCGCGACGCCTTCAACGAGCATGTCGCTGATCCGGCGCGCCGCGCCGGCGAGGCGATGCGCGCCTCGGGCGAGCGGGTCGTGCAGAACGGGTCGGCGCTGGGAACGACGATCATCGACCAGGCGGAGGCGAACGCGCGCGAGGCGTTCGCGGCGCTCCGCTCCGCCGCGGGCGCGCGCGACCTCACCGAGGTGATGCGGATCCAGGGCGAGTACCTCCGCGAACAGGGCCAGCGCTCGATGGAGCAAGCGCGCGAGATCGGGCAGCTGATCATGCAGTTCGGTCGCGAGGCGATCCAGCCGGGCGGACGGGGCGAGGTGCGAGGCGAGGAGCCGAAGCGGGAGGAATAGTGGATCCCGCCCGCGCCCGTCCTGGCGTCATCCTGAGCTTGTCTCAGGATCCACCGTCCCGCACGCACCGCGCGATCTGAGGGTGCGGCACGGTGGATCCTGAAACGAGTTCAGGATGACGGAGGTGGCCGAGAGGGCGCTCGATGCCTGAGGCCGTGCTCCTGCGGACGCAGAAGCCCAGAGCGACATGGCGGCGCGATCTCGGCCCTGGGCTCCTGCTTCCGCAGGAGCAGGGCAAGTAGATCGGCTACCGTGCCCCCGCCGGTGCGCGCACGCCGGCCGCGTCCGCCTCGCCGCCCGTCGCCGTCGTCGGCCCCTGCGGCGTGGCGTCGAGCAGCGAGTCGCCGCCGAGGGTGCGGTACAGTGTCACCAGGTTGGTCGCGCGGGTCAGCTGGGTCTGCACCAGGATCTGCTGCGCCGAGTAGAGCTGGCGCTGCGCGTCGAGCGACGACAGGAAGGTGTCGATGCCGCCGCGGTAGCGCGCGTTGGTGAGGTTGAGCGTGTCCAGCGCGGCCTCGTAGAAACGGCGGTTGGCGGCGAGCTGCTCGGTGATCGTGCCGCGCCGCGCCAGCGCGTCCGACACTTCCTGGAAGGCGGTCTGGATCGTCTGCTCGTAGCTCGCCAGCGCGGCGTCGCGCTGCGCCACGCTATAGGCGACCCCGGCGCGGCCCGCGCCGGCGCGGAAGATCGGATAGCTCGCGTTGGGCGCGACCGAATAGTTGAACGAGCCGCTGTTGAAGAGCGTGCGCAGCGCGGTGCTGGCGAAACCGACCAGCCCGGTGAGCGAGATGCGCGGGAAGAGCTCGGCGCGCGCCGCGCCGATCTCGGCGTTGTAGGCGCGCAGGGAATATTCCGCCTGCACCACGTCGGGGCGGCGCAGCAGCACGCCCGAGTCGATCCCCGCGGGCAGCTCGCCGATCGTGGCCGCCGCCTGCTCGATCGAGCCCGGCAGCAGCGCGGGGTCGACCGGCGCGCCGACGAGCAGCTGGAGCGCGTTGACGTCCTGTGCGAGCAGCGTCGTCTGCTGCGCGAGATCGGCCTCGGCGGTGGCGAGGATCTGCTGCGCCTGGCGCAGGTCGGTGCGCGGCGCGACGCCGCCGCGGAGGCGCGCGTCGGTGAGCTTGACGCTCGCGCGCGCCGCCTCGGCGGTCTGCTGCGAGACGGCGAGCAGGCTGCGGTCGGCGGCGTAGGTGAGCCAGGCGTTGGCGATGTCGCCCACCAGCGTCAGCCGGGTGGCGCGCGCCGCCGCCGCCTGCGCGAAATAGCGCGACAGTGCCGCGCTGGTGAGCGAGCGGACTCGGCCGAACAGGTCGATCTCGAAGGCGGTGACGCCGAGTTGTGCCTGGAAGGTGCTCCGCGCCGAGGAGACCGTGGTGACGCCGGTCCCGGTCCCGGTTCCGCCCGCGCCCGTGCCGCCGGTGCCCGTGCCGGTGCCGGTGCCGCCCGTACCCGTGCCGGTCCCGGTCGTGCCGCCGCCGTTGGTGCCAGTCACCACGCCGCTGCTGCCGCTGTCGCGATAGCTGTAGGCGCCGGTCGCGTTGACCTGCGGGAAGAGGTCGGCGCGCTGGATCCGGTATTGCGCGCGCGTCGCCTCGATGTTCGCCACCGCGACGCGCAGGTCGCGGTTGTTGGCGAGCGCCTGGTCGATGATCGCCTGCAGCCGCTGGTCGCGGAAGATGTCGCGATAGGTGACGCTCGGCAGCCGCGCCTCGGACTGGCGCAGATAGGCGTCACCGACGGGCCAGGAGGTCGGCACCGGCGCGGCGGGGCGGACATAGGTCGGCGCGAGCGAGCAGCCTGCCAGCGCGGTGCCGGCGGCGAGCGCGACGAGCGCGGGGAGGCGGGTCATCGGGCAGGCTCCGGCGCGGGCAGCGCGGGGTGGTCGATCGGGCGCGGCAGCTGCGGCGGGCGCTCGCCGCCGGCTCCGCCGCCACCCTGCGGACCGCCGCGGTCGTCACCCCCACCACCCTCGCCCTCGTCCGGGCTCGGGTCGGCACCGCGGCGCAGGCCCTTGAGTCCGTCGCGGAAGCCGCGGCGCACCAGCACGAAGAACAGCGGGATGTAGAAGATCGCCAGCACCGTCGCGGTCAGCATGCCGCCGATCACCGAGGTGCCGATCGCGATCCGGCTGTTGGCGCCAGCGCCGGTCGAGATCGCCAGCGGCAGCACGCCGAAGATGAAGGCCAGGCTGGTCATGATGATCGGGCGGAGCCGGATACGCGCGGCGGAGAGCGCGGCGTCGATCACGCGCTTGCCCTTCTTCTCCTCCTGCTCGGCGAACTCGATCATCAGGATCGCGTTCTTCGCCGCCAGCCCCATCGTCGTGAGCAGGCCGATCTGGAGGTAGACGTCGTTGACCAGCCCGCGCAGCGTGGTGAACAGGATCGCGCCGACCAGGCCGAGCGGGATCACCAGCAGCACCGCGAAGGGGATCGACCAGCTCTCGTACAGCGCGGCGAGGCACAGGAAGACGACGAGGATCGACAGGCCGTAGAGCAGCGGCGCCTGCCCCGAGGAGAGCCGCTCCTGGTAGGACAGGCCGGCCCAGGCGACGCTGGTGCCCGGAATCTGCCCGGCGAGCTCCTGGATCCGCGTCATCGCGTCGCCCGAGCTCTTGCCCGCCGCCGCCGAGCCCTGGAATTCGAACGAGGGCACGCCGTTGAAGCGCGACAGGATCACCGGCGCCTGGCTCCACCCGATCCGCGCGAAGGCGGAGAAGGGCACCATCTGCCCGCCACTGCCGCGCACGAACCATTGGTTGAGGTCGGTCGGCGCGGCACGGTACGGCGCGTCGCCCTGGACGAACACGCGCTTGACCCGGCCGCGGTCGACGAAGTCGTTGACGTAGCGCCCGCCCCAGGCGGTCGACAGCGTCGTGTTGACGTCGGCTTGGCTCAGCCCGAAGGCGGCGAGCTTCTGCTGGTCGACGTCGACCTTGAGCGTGCCGACGTCGGGCAGCTCGGTCAGGCGCACCGCGGTGAGCGCCGGGTCGGCGTTGGCGAGCGCGAGCAGCCGGTCCTTGGCGTCGTTGAACTTCTCCGCGGTCATGCCGCTGGTGTTCTGCAGCTCCATGGTGAAGCCGTTCGACTGGCCCAGCCCGCGGATCGCGGGCGGCACCAGCGCGAAGACGCGCGCGTCGCGCAGCCCCCGGAACGCCGCCGAGGCGCGCGCCACGATCGCGTCCGCGGTGTTCTCCTTGCCCTTGCGGTCGTCCCATGGCGTCAGGTTGACGAAGCCCTGGCCGGTGTTCTGCCCGCTGACGCCGCCGCCGCCGCCGCCGCTGACGGTGAACATGGTGGTGACGTTCTTCCCCTCGCTGCCGGCGAGATAGTCCTCGACGCGGTGCTGCACCTCCTCGGTGCGCGCGCGCGTCGCGCCGGCGGGGAGCTGGAACTGCACCAGCGCGCTGCCCTGGTCCTCGGTCGGCAGGAAGCCGGTCGGCAGCCGCAGGAACAGGATCGCCAGCAGCGCCACGGTGGCGGCATAGACCAGCAGGAAGATCCACTTGCGGTCGATCACGCGGCGCACGCCGGCGACGTAGCGCGCCACGCCCCTGTCGAACGTGTCGTTGAACTTGTCGCGCGCGCGCTCGAGAAAGTGCGCCACCTTGGGGAACTTGCGGCCGAGCCAGCTCTGCTCGATCGGATCGCCGTTCTCGTCGTGGCTCTGCTTGAGCAGGGTCGCGGTGAGCGCGGGCGAGAGGATCACCGCGACCAGCACGGAGAGCACCATCGCCGACACGATCGTGAGCGAGAACTGACGGTAGATCACGCCGGTCGACCCGCCGAAGAAGGCCATCGGCATGAACACCGCGGAGAGCACCAGCGCGATCGCGACCAGCGCGACCGTGATCTCCTTCATCGACTCGATCGTCGCCTCGCGCGGCGTCATGCCGGGGTTCTCGTCCATCAGCCGCTCGACGTTCTCGACGACGACGATCGCGTCGTCGACCAGCAGGCCGATCGCGAGGACGAGGCCGAACAGGGTCAGCGTGTTGATCGAGAAGCCGGCGACGTAGAAGACCGCGAACGTCCCTAGCAGCACCACCGGCACCGCGATCGCCGGCACCAGCGTGGCGCGCCAGCTCTGGAGGAAGACGAACATGACGATGACGACGAGGATGATCGCCTCGATCAGCGTCTTCACCACCTCCTCGATCGACAGCTTGATGAAGTCGGTGGTGTCGTTGGCGAAGGCATATTCGAGCCCGGGCGGGAAGCCCTTGGCCGCGGCGGCGACCTGCGCCTTGACCAGCTCGGCGGTCTTGAGCGCGTCGGCGCCCGGGGCGAGCAGCACCGCGATGCCGGCGCCGGGGTGGCGGTTGACTCGGCTGAACGCGTTGTAGCTCTCCGCGCCCAGCTCGATCCGCGCCACGTCGGCGAGCCGCACCGTGGCGCCGCTGCTCTGCGTCTTGAGGATGATGTTGGCGAACTCGGCCGGCGTCTGCAGCCGCGACTGCGCGGTGACGATCGCGTTGAGCATCTGCGTCGACGGCATCGGCTGGCCACCGATCTCGCCCGCCGCCACCTCGGTGTTCTGGTTGGTGATGGCGGTGACGACGTCGCCGGGCATCAGCTGGTAGCTGTTGAGCTTCTCCGGATCGAGCCACACGCGCATCGCATACTGCGAGCCGAACACGTTGGTGTCGCCGACGCCCTGGATGCGCCCGAGCGGGTCCTGGAGGTTCGAGACGAGATAGTCCGAGACGTCCTGGTTGGTCAGCTTGTCGGTGACGTCATAGACGCCGACGATCAGCAGGAAGTCCGGGTTGGACTTGCGCACCACCAGTCCCTGCTGCTGCACCTGCTGCGGCAGGCGGCTGAGCGACTGCTGGACCTGGTTCTGCACCTGGACCTGCGCGATGTCCGGATCGGTGCCCTTATTGAACGTCGCGGTGATCGTCACCGAGCCGCGGCTCGACGAGCTCGACTGGAAGTAGAGCAGTCCGTCGATGCCGGTGAGCTGCTGCTCGATCACCTGCGTGACGCTGTTCTGGAGCGTCTGCGCGTTGGCGCCGGGGAAGGTCGCGCGGATCGAGACCTGCGGCGGCGCGACGTCGGGATATTGCGCGATCGGCAGCGAGAGGATCGCGCCGACGCCCGCCAGCATCACGATGATGGCGAGCACCCAGGCGAAGATCGGCCGATCGATGAAAATGCGCGACATGGTGGGTTAGCCGGCCTTGCCTTTGGCCGACGACATCTTGTCCATCTGCTCGGGGGAGGGCGCCTGTACCTTCTGCGGCGTGTCGGCCGGCACGGGCTGGAGCGGCGTCTTGGGCTTCACGTTGGCGAGGCCCTGGGTGATCACCTTGTCGCCGGCCTTGAGCCCGGCCGTGACCACCCAATAGGCGCCCTGCGTGCGCTCGGCGGTGACGGTGCGCTGCTCGGCCCGGTTGTTGGCGCCGACGACGTAGAGCGTGGCATTCCCCTTCGGATCGCGCGTGACCGCGGTCTGCGGCACCAGGAAGGCGTTCTGCTGGATCGACTGGGAGAAGACCGCGCGGACGAACATCCCCGGCAGCAGCAGACCGTTCGGATTCGGGAAGCGCGCGCGCAGCGTCACGGTGCCGGTGCTGGGATCGACCACTACCTCGGCGAACTCGACCGCGCCCTTGATGCCATAATCGCTGCCGTCCTCCAGCTTGAGCGTCACCTCGGCGCGCGCCGGGACCGCGCCGCCGGCGGCGAGGCTGCGGCGCAGCGCGAGCAGGTTGGCGCTCGACTGCTGGATGTCGACGAACATCGGGTCGAGTTGCTGGATCGTCGCGAGCGGGTCGGTCTGGGTCGCGCTGACCAGCGCGCCGACGGTGAAGAGCGAGCGACCGATGCGCCCGGTGATCGGCGCCGGCACGGTGGTGAAGCGCAGGTTGACCCGCGCCGTATCGAGCTGCGCGCGGTTCACCGCGATCGTCGCCGCCGCCTGGCGCTGTGTCGCGACAGCGTCGGTATAATCCTGCGCGCTGATCGCTTCCATCTGAGCGAGCGGCTTGTAGCGGTCGGCGCGGATCTTGGCGGCCTCGTAGGTCGCCTGGGCGTTGGCGACGTTGGCGCTCGCCTGGTTGGCGCTGGCGCGGTAGAGCGACGGATCGATCTGGTACAGCGGCTGGCCGCGCTTCACGATCGCGCCCTCGGTGAAGAAGCGGCGCTGGATCACGCCCGAGACCTGCGGGCGCACCTCCGAGCTCTGATAGGCGACCGTTCGGCCGGGCAGCTCGCTCGTGGTCGGCACCGACGTAGGCTGGACGACGACATAGCCGACCGTCACCGGGCCCGACTGGCCCGGCGCGCCGCCCTTCTCCTTGGCGTTCGCCGCGTCACCCCCGCCGCCGCCGCAGGCAGCGAGCGCGAGCAGCGCCGACACTGCCGCACCACCCATGACCTGGCGGCCCGGCCGAACCTCGATACGCATTCTCAGTCTTTTCCCCGCGAGAGACTTCGGGCTGCCCCGGCGCCTAACCGCAATTTGTCGCAAATGTTTCGCAGCGGTGCCAGAATTTTCCGGCTCGCCGACCCCGTTCGGCGATCGGGCCGACTGCCGCCGGGACAGCGCGAGGCAACCGATCCCGCGCTGGTACGTTAACGGTTGACGGGGGCTCAGCGGAACGCCGCATGCCTCACCTAAAGGGGCGTAATTCTTGTCTTTTTCTGTTCGTCGCTCGCGCCTGCTGCTCGCCACCGCGGGTTTGGCGTTGGGCTGTGCGGCCGCTTCGGCGCAGATGCAGAAGCCGGGCACCGCCCCCGCTCAGGGCCCCGATACGCCCAAGCCCGCCGAGGCCGCGCCGTCTGCCGACAGCACGCCGATCGTTCCCGAGACCGAGTTCGACGCCGCGCTGCCGCCCTTGTCGGGCGATCTCAACGCGCCGCTCGAGCCGATTCCGGCCGATGCCGCGGCGACGCCCGCGCCGACCGCCGCCGATCCCGCCCAGGCTCCCGCGCGGGCGGCGGCGCAGCAGCCGATCACGCCCGGCGCGCTGCCGCCGGCGCCGCCGCAGGACCCGCAACTCGCCCAGCCGCTCGAGCCGCTCTCCACCTTCAACACCGCGCCGCTGCAGACCGTCGCCGACCCGGCGAGCGGCGACCAGCCGGACGTGCGCTACGCCAGCGAGGTGCAGGGGCTCGATCCGCTCGGGCTGACCGACGAGTTCGACTCGCTCTCCGCGCTCAAGAAAGGCGGCGGCAAGGCGGACAATGCCACCCAGGTCTCGGCGCGCGCGCGCGAGGACGAGCAGCTGGCGCTGCGTCTGATGAAGTCGCTCGGCTATTATGACGGCACCGCAGTGGCGACGGTGGAGACCGTCGCGGGTACGCCGGCGAGACTGCGCGCGCTGGTCACCGCCTCGCCGGGGCAGCAGTACAACCTCGGCAGCGTCACGGTGAAGGCCGATGCTACCCAGCCGCCCGAGCTCGTCCGTCGCGAGCTCCCGCTCAAGGTCGGCGACCCGATCGAGGCGGCGCGGATCCAGGGCGCCGAGGCCAACGTGAGCCTGCGCCTGCCGCAGCAGGGCTATCCGTTCGTCAAGGTCGGCGAGCGCGACGTGCTGCTCGACGAGCAGACCGGCAAGGGCGATTACACCCTGCCGGTCGACACCGGCCCGCGCTCCTCCTTCGGCGTGCTGCGGACCGAGGGCGATCCGGTGTTCGATCTCAAGCATCTCAACGTCTTTCCGCGCTTCGACCAGGGGCAGTTGTACGACGCGCGGCTCACCGACGACCTGCGCGAGGCGCTGGTCGCGACCGGTCTGTTCAACGGCGTCGGAGTCGAGCCGGTGCGCACCGGCGTCACCGCGGCGGACGGGACCGAGCAGGTCGACCTGCTGGTGCGGCAGACGCGGGGGCCGGCGAAGAGCCTGTCGGGCTCGGTCGGCTTCAACACGGGCGAGGGCGTCAAGGCCGAGGCCAATTTCACCAACCGCAACCGCTTCCCGCCCGAGGGCGCGCTGATCCTCGGCGTGATCGCGGGCACGCAGCAGCAGGGCCTGTCGGTCGGGCTGCGGCGCCAGAACGCGGGCAAGCGCGACCGCACCGTCAGCCTGCTCGCGAGCGCCAACCACTCCAGCTACGACGCGTTCGACGCCTTCACCGGCACGCTGTCGGGCCGGGTGAGCTACGACTCGACTCCGATCTGGCAGAAGAAGTTCACCTACGCTTACGGGTTCGAGCTGGTCGGCACCAACGAGAGCGTGTTCGACTTTGACAAGTTCGACCGCGACCGCCGCACCTACGGCGTGTTCGCGCTGCCGGGGCAGGTGCTGTTCGACACGTCGGACGACCTGCTCAACCCGACCCGCGGCTACCGCCTCAAGCTCAACGTCAGCCCCGAGGTGTCGGTCTCGGGCCAGACCAAGCCCTATGCGCGCACGCTGATCGAGGGCACGGCCTATTACCCCGTGAGCGACAGCCTGGTGATCGCGGGCCGCGCGCGCGCGGGCAGCATCTTCGGCATCGCGCGCGACGACATCGCGCCGTCGCGGCGCTATTACGGCGGCGGCGGCGGCTCGGTGCGCGGCTACGGCTTCCAGCGGCTCGGGCCGCTCGAGCCGGTCGCCTCGCTCACCCCCGACTCGAGCGGCAACGTCGACCGCGCCGACCTGCGCCCGCTCGGCGGCCGCAGCATCAACGAGTTCGCGCTCGAGGCGCGCTACCGCTTCGGCAATTTCGGGATCGTGCCCTTCGTCGACGCGGGCAACGCCTATGAGAGCAGCCTGCCCAAGGGCAGCGACCTGCGCATCGGCGCCGGCATCGGCGGCCGCTTCTACACCAACTTCGGGCCGCTGCGCGTCGACGTGGCGACCCCGCTCAACCCGCGCGAAGGGGACGGCAAGATCGCGCTCTACATCTCGATCGGGCAGGCATTCTGATGGCCGAGGACACGCTCCCGACCGCGGGCGAGACCGTCGTCGTCCGCCGTCCTCTCTGGCAACGCGTGCTGAAGTGGGTCGGCATCGCGATCGTGGCGCTGGTGCTGCTCGTCGTCGCGATCGTGCTGGGGATCAACACCGACCCCGGCCGCCGCTTCGTCGCCGACAAGATCGGCGGCTACACCACCGCCTCGGGCCTCAACATCAAGGTCGGGCGGATCGACGGCTCGCTCTACGGCCAGCTCCGGCTCAGCGACGTGCGGGTCAGCGATCCCAAGGGCGTGTTCCTGACCTCGCCGCGGCTCGACCTCGACTGGCGCCCGTTCGCCTTCGTCCGCAACCACGTCGACGTGCGCAGCGTCTCGGCCGACCTGATCACGCTGCGGCGCAACCCCGAGCTGAAGCCGACGCCGACCACGCCCGAGGACGAGAACGCGCCGCTGCTGCCCGACCTCGACATCGACATCGACCGGCTCCGCGTCGGCCGCTTCGTCATGGAGCCGCCGGTCGCCGGCGCGCGCCATGTCGCACGCTTCGACGGTCAGGCACATATCGCCGACCGGCGCGCGCAGCTCGTGGTCGACGCGGCGACGCTGCGCGCCCCCGGCGTCGCCGGCGGCGACGTCGCGCGGGTGCGGCTCGACGCCGTGCCCGACGACGACAAGCTCGACCTCGACGTGCGGCTCAGCGCCCCCGCCAACGGTGCGGTGGCGCAGCTCGCGGGGCTCAAGGCGCCGCTCACCGCCACGATCGGCGGCCGCGGCAGCTGGGCCGCGTGGCAGGGGCGCCTGCTGGCGAACCTCGGCGGCGGCGAGCTCGCCAACCTCGCCATCACCGCGCGCGACGGCCATATCGAGGTGCGCGGCCCGACGCGGCCGGGCCTCTACATCGAGGGGCCGGTGGAGCGGCTGACCGCGCCCGCGCTCACCGTCGCAGCCGACGTCACGCTCGCCGAGCGCCGCGCGGACACGCGGATCAAGCTCGCCTCGCAGGCGCTCGCGGTCGACGCGGGCGGTCTGCTCGACCTCGCCAACAGCAGCTTCGGCAACTTCGCGGTCGATGCCAAGCTGCTGACGCCCGGCGCGATCATGCCGGGCGTGAGCGGGCGCGACGTGCTCGCGCGCGTGGTGCTCAACGGCGCCTTCGCGACCCCGACGGTCGACTACAAGATCCGCGCCGCCGCGCTCGGCTTCCAGCAGACCTCGGTGCAGGGGCTGTATGCCGAGGGTCTGGCGCGGGTGAACAGCGACCGCATCCTGGTGCCGGTGCACGCGCGTGCGCGCCGCATCGCCGGGCTCAACGCCGCGCTCGGCGGGCTCACCACCAACGCGCGGATCGACGGCGACCTCGCGATCGCCATGCCCAACATCCTGTCCGACAATCTCCGCATCCGCTCGGACACGATCGACGCGACCGCGATCATCGCCGCCAACACCGCCACCGGCCGCTACACCGGCGGCCTGCAGGGCCGCGTCAACAACTTCCGCGTCGACAGCGTCGGCGTGATCAACGTCCAGACCGACGCCAAGCTCGTGCCCGGGCCGGACGGCGGGTTCGGCATCACCGGCAAGGTCGCGCTCCAGACCAAGCAGCTGTTCAACGAGGGCGTCCGCAACTTCCTCGGCGGCAACGCGGTGATGAGCACGCGCTTCGGCTACTCGCCGACGGGGGTGGTGACGTTCCAGAGCCTGTCGCTCAACGCGCCGCAGTTCCGGGTCACCCGCGGGCAGGGTCGCTTCGACCCCGCCAACGGCGCGCTGCTGGTCGACGCCGACGCCTATTCGACCCAGTACGGCCCGCTCTACGCGCGCGTGACCGGCTCCTCGACCGCGCCCGTCGTGCGGCTGCGGGCGCCACGACCCGGCGTAGGGATTGGACTCGCCAACCTCGACGCGCGCGTGGTGGGTCGCGGCGGCGCCTATCAGGTCAACGCCAGCGGTGGCACCAACTACGGCGCCTTCACTGCCGACGTGCTGGTGACGCCGGGCAACCGGCTCGCGGTCGACATCCGCCGCGTGCTGTTCGCCGGCATCGACTTCGCCGGCCGCGTCGTACAGACCGCCGCCGGCCCCTTCGCGGGGCAGGTGCGCTTCGCCGGCAACGGGCTGAACGGCAATGTCGCGCTCGGCGCGCAGGGCAAGTATCAGCGCGCGAGCGTCGACGCGCGCGCCGCCGGCGCGACGATCCCGGGCATGGCCGGCTTCAGCATCGGCCGCGCGATCGTCACGGCCGACGCGGTGCTCTACGACAAGCCGCAGATCGTCGCGGACGCGCAGGTCGCCAACCTGCGCTACGGCGCGACGCTGCTCCAGACCGGCCGCGTCAAGGTGAACTATCGCGACGGCGCGGGGACCGCTCAGGCGCTGTTCAACGGCTCCAACGGCGTGCCCTTCCGCCTCGCCGTCAACTCGCGGCTGTCGCCCAGCCTCTATCTGGTCGCGCTGAGCGGCGCGGCGAACAACGTCGCCTTCCGCACCGCCCAGCCGGCGCGGATCGTGCCGGCGAACGGCGGTTACCGGCTCGAGCCGGCGCGGCTCGACTTCGACAAGGGCTCGCTGCGGCTCGCCGGTCGATTCGGCGGCGGCGCGACCCAGGCGCAGATGCGGCTCGACCGGCTCGACCTGTCGCTGATCAGCGCGCTCGTGCCCAACCTCGGCGTCAACGGTCAGGCGACCGGCAGCCTCGACTATGTCCAGGACAAGGGCGAGGCGTTCCCGCGCGCGGATGCGCGGCTCAACGTCACCAACTTTACCCGATCGAGCCTGGTCGCGGTGTCCGAGCCGGTCGACGTCGTGTTCCAGGGCCGGCTGTCGAGCGCGGCGGGCGAGGGGCGCGCGCTGATCAAGCGCGCCGGTACGCCGGTCGGGCGCCTGGTGGCGACGCTGACCCCGTCGGGCAGCGGCAGCTGGACGACCCGGCTGATGCAGGGGCCGCTCGGCGGCGGGATCCGCTACAACGGGCCCGCGGGCGTGCTGTTCAGCTTCGCCGGCCTGGCGCAGCAGCAGCTGACCGGGCCGATGGCGATCGCGGCCGACTTCGGCGGCGCCGTCTCGGCGCCGCGCGTGATCGGGCTGATCCGCGCCGACAACCTCACCTACGACAACGAGGCCTATGGCACGCGCCTGACCAACATGAAGATCGCGGCGCGCTTCAACAACGACCGGCTCGAGCTGCAGCAGCTGCAGGCGCGCGCCGGGCAGGGGAGCGTGCAGGCGCAGGGCAATGTCGGACTCGCGGCGGCGCAAGGCTTCCCGCTCGACCTCCGCGTTGCGATGCGCGACGCGCAGCTGGCGCGCTCCGACGCGCTCGGCGCCACCGCCAGCGGCGACATCCGCATCCAGAACAGCGCGAGCGGCGGGCTGATCAGCGGCCAGATCAACGTGCCCAACGCGCGCTACGAGATCATCCGACAGGGCGCCGCCGAGGTGCCCGAGCTCACCGGCGTGCGCAAGAAGAGCGAGGTCCTCGCCCAGCAGGCCGCCGCGGCCGCGGCGAAGGCGGCGGGACAGCCGCCCGCGCCCGCGTCGCCGCCGGGCCTGTTCAAGCTCGACCTGCGTCTCCGCGCTGACAACCAGCTCTATGTCTCGGGCATGGGGCTGGAGAGCGAGTGGCAGATGGACATGCGCGTCGGCGGCACCTCGGCGGCGCCGGTGATCAACGGCGGGCTCGACCTCGTGCGCGGCACCTATTCCTTCGCGGGCAAGCGCTTCGAGGTGGAGCGCGGGCAGGTGCGCTTCCGCGGCGGCGCGCTGACCGATCCGGACATCAACATCCTGGCGACCACCACCAACGACAACGTCACCTTCAACATCGCCATTACCGGTACCGGCCAGCGACCGCAGATCGCCTTCACCTCGACTCCCTCGCTGCCGCAGGACGAGGTGCTGAGCCGCCTGCTGTTCGGCACCAACCCGGAGAATCTCTCGGCGACCGAGGCGATCCAGCTGGCGAGCGCGCTCAACTCGCTGCGCGGCTCGGGCGGCGGGCTCAACCCGCTCGGCAAGCTGCGCTCCGCCACCGGTTTCGACCGGCTGCGCATCCTCGGCGCGGACGAGGCGAGCGGGCGCGGCTCGGCGCTGGCCGCGGGCAAGTATCTGACCGACGACATCTACGTCGAGATCGTCACCGACGCGCGCGGCTTCACCGCGACGCAGCTGACGATCGCGCTGACGCGGGCGATCAGCGTGCTGTCGCAGGCGGGGTCGTTCGGCGGGTCGAACGTGCAACTGCGCTACTCGCGCGACTTCTAGCGCAGCGAGGCGGCCGAGGGGCGGTGCCCGCTCGGCCGCCCGCTCGCTGGCGTCGCCGCTCCCAACCGCTATCTCTACCGCGTCACGGGGAGAGGCGCGGTGGAGCGGTACGACGTCATCATCATCGGCGCGGGCCTGTCGGGCATCGGTGCGGCCTGCCAGTTGCGGCGGAGACTACCCGACCAACGCTTCCTGATCCTCGAGGCCCGGCACGCGATCGGCGGCACGTGGGACCTGTTCCGTTATCCCGGCATCCGCTCGGACTCGGACATGCACACGCTCAGCTATAGCTTCCGCCCTTGGCGCGCCGCCGAGGCGATCGCCGACGGCCCCGCGATCCGCGCGTACATCGAGGAGACCGCGCGCGAGGAGGGCGTCGCCGAGCACATCCGCTTCGGTCATCGCGTCACCGCGGCGGGTTGGTCGAGCGCCGAGTCGGGCTGGACCCTCACGATCGAGCGGGAGGGCGCAGCGCCGGTCTCGCTCGCCTGCGACTGGCTCCACGCCTGCACCGGCTATTATTCCTATGATCGCGCGCATCGGCCCGCTTTCGCCGGGGAGGAAGCGTTCGCGGGCACGATCGTCCACCCGCAATTCTGGCCCGAGCGGCTCGACTATGCCGGACGCCGCATCGCGGTGATCGGCAGCGGTGCGACCGCGGTGACGCTGGTGCCGGCGCTGGCGCGCACGGCGGCGCATGTCACGATGGTGCAGCGTTCACCGAGCTATGTCGTGTCGAGACCGGCGCGCGACCGCATCGCGGACCGCCTGCGGAAGGTGCTGCCGGAACGCGCGGCTTATGCTGCCACGCGCTGGAAGAACGTGCTGCTCGGGCAATTCTTCTATCGGTTGGCGAGGAGGCGACCGCGTGCGGTCGCGCGGCGTCTGATCGCGATGGTGCGCCACGAGCTCGGCGCCGGATATGACGTCGCGACCCATTTCACCCCGCGCTACGATCCCTGGGACCAGCGGCTCTGTCTCGTCCCCGACGGTGATCTCTTCGCCGCGCTGCGCGATGGGCGCGCCAGCGTCGCCACCGGAACCATCGACCGTCTGACCCGCGACGGCCTGCTGCTTCTCGACGGCACCCATGTCGAGGCCGAGATCGTCGTGACCGCCACCGGCCTCGACATTTTATTGTTCGGCGGACTCGCTTTGTCCCGGAACGGGACGATCATCGATCCGGCCCGATCGCTCCAGTACAAGGGGATGATGCTGTCCGACGTGCCGAACTTCAGCTTCGCGTTCGGCTACACCAACGCCTCGTGGACGCTGAAGGCGGACTTGGTCGCCGCCTATCTCTGTCGTCTGCGCCGTACGATGCGGCGGCGCGGGGCGGTGAGTGCGACACCGCGCGTGCGGCTTGGCAGCGTGACCGAGGTGCCGTTCGCGGATCTGAGCTCGGGCTATATCCGGCGCGCGCTGTCGTCGTTGCCGCGCCAGGGGCATCGTAGACCATGGCGGCTGAACCAGAATTACGCGCTCGACGTGCTGGCGCTCCGCTTCGGCTCGGTCGCCGAGGCCGTCGAGTTCGGCGCGGACCGATCAGGCACTCGGATGAAGAGATAATGTCCCAATACTTGGTCCCGGTGGCGGCGCGGCAGTCGCGACGCGCACCGGGCCAAGGATCCGCTTACCAGGGACGGATGGTGGTGCCGACGAAGCCGACCAGCGCGAGAATGAAAGCGAACATCGATTGTCTCCGATTACCAGGGACGGATGGTCGTGCCGACGAAGCCAACCAACGCGAGAATGAAAGCGAACATCACGTGCCTCCGATTACCAGGGACGGATGGTGGTGCCGACGAAGCCGACCAGCGCGAGAACGAAAGCGAGCATCGATCTACTCCCGATTACCAGGGGCGAATGGTGGTGCCGACGAAACCGATCAGCGCGAGAACGAATGCGAACATGGGTCTTCTCCCTATTTCTTGCTCAACCCCCCCGAAGGGTAACGCGCAGGTAACGCTTTTTTCACCACTTCTCAACGACGTTAACCAGTGGTTAACCCAAAGTGGGACGTCTTAAGCTATTCATTAAGCTCGCCTGCCTAGGGTGGCTCCGGAATGGATATGCCTTGCCCCTCGACGCCGTCCGGACCGGTCGACGAAGCACGCATCAGCCAGGCCGCGGGTCTCCTCCGCCGCGGCGAATGGCTGGCAGGACTGCGCGACTTCGCCGTGGTGCGGCGCTTGCTCGGTGCCGCGGCCGCGGCCGACCTGACGCGCGCGGTCGCCGCGCGTCTCGCTCGCGTGCTGCCGCTGGCGCAGGTCGTCGCGGTAGGGCAGGATGTGATACGTGTTAGGTGCGATGGCGCACTCGACGAGGTGGAGCATGTTTCGGCGGCAGTGCGGGCCTTCTTCGATCCGGCAGACGAGCGGTGCGACGCGGCCGCGCGTCATGGCTGGGCGGTGGGCAGCGCGGTCGCGGCGCCCGAGGTCGACGACGTGACGCTGGCCGAGACCAGCGAGGCCGCGCTGGCCCAGGCGCTCGCGGCACCCGGCGGCGAGGCCATCGGTGCCGCGCTGGTCGCCGGCGAGGACCTGGCGAGCGAGCTCGACCGGGCGCTGGCGGAGGATGAGATGGAGCTGTTCTATCAGCCCAAGCTCCACGTCCGTCAGCAGGTGATCAAGAGCGCGGAGGCGCTGATCCGTTGGCGCCACCCGACCCGCGGCCTGATCCCCCCCGCCGATTTCATCCCCCTGGCCGAGGAGGGCGGTCGCGTCGGGCCGCTGACGCTGTGGACCGTGCGTCGGGCGATCCAGGATCAGCGCCGGCTGCGCCGGCTCGGCCAGGACGTCCGCATCTTCATCAACATATCCGGTCAGGTGCTGGCCGACGCGGCCTTCGCCGAGGCGGTGTGTCATTATGTCGCGGCGGCACCGGACGCGCGGCTCGGCTTCGAGATCACCGAGACCGCGGTGATCCGCGACCCCGATGGCGCGATCGCCAACCTGCAGCGGTTCGACTCGATCGGCATCACCGTCTCGATCGACGACTATGGCGCCGGCCTGTCGAGCCTGGCCTATCTCAAGCAGCTGCCCGCGCGCGAGTTGAAGATCGACAAACTGTTCATCACCGGGATCACCAGCTCGCACCGCGACCCGCTGATCGTCCGTTCCACCATCGACCTCGCGCACGCGCTCGACATGGAGGTGGTCGCCGAGGGGGTGGAGACGCACGCCGCGCTGGCGCTGCTCTCGGTGATGGGCTGCGACATGGTGCAGGGCTATGTGCTCAGCCGCCCGGTCGAATTGGAGACGCTCGCCGGCTTCCTCGCGGAGGAGCGCCACCATCGCGCCTCGGCCGACACGCGCGAGTCGTTCACGCGGCTGAGCGCGACGTGGAAACGCGCCTGACGCGGCTCGTCGCGGCGCTCGCGCTGGCGCTCGCCTCGGTCACGGGCACGCCGGCGAGCGCCGAGACCAGCGATCCCCTCGTCGCGCGGGTCCAGGAGCAGATGCTGGTCGACCCGCGCGGCGCGATCACGCTGGTCGAACAGGCGCGGCGCCCGCTGGGAGCGGTGTCGACGCGCGCCGACTACATCCGCTCGGCGACGCTCAACTGGCTGGAGGCGGAGGCCTTCACCCGGATCGATCAGCCCCGTCGCGCGCTGCCGCTGCTCGCCGCGGCGCAGCGCCAGGTGGAGCGAGCGGACAGCGGCTCGCATCTGGCCGCGGACATCCTGCTGTCGCAGGGCGGCGCGCTGACCGACTCGGGGCAGATCACCGAGGCGCTCGGCGCATTGCAGCGCGCGCACGAGCGCTATGTCGCGCTGCATGACCTGCGCAGCCAAGCCAAGGCGCTGACCTACATCGCCTTGCTCTATCGTAGCGCCAACGACCATGCCACGGCGCTGCGCTACTTCTCGCAGGCCTCGGAACGCTATGCCGACGATCCGGGATTGACCGTGGCGATCGAGAACGGTCGCGGCCAATCGCTCACCGCGCTCGGCCGCTATGCCGAGGCCGAGGCGGCGTTCCGACGCACCGTGGCGGCCGCGGCGACGCTGCGCAGCCCGCTCGCGCTCGCGCAGGCCTTCAGCGGGGTCGCGGAGGCCGAGCTGCGCCAGGGGCAGATCGAACGCGCGCGCCAGACGATCCAGCGCGGCCTGGCGCTGACCCGCAGGGACGGGGCGGAGGTGCAGCGCCCGCAGCTCGTCGCGCTCGCCGCGGAGGCCGCGTTACAGTCCGGTGACGTCGCGGAGGCACGCGTGCTCATCGGTCGCCGACTCGACGGCGTCGACCCCGAGCATACGCTGATCGTCGACCGTGACGTGCACGACATCGCCTACCGCATCTACGTCGCCAGCGGCGATTCCGCCGCGGCGCTGACCCAGCTGCGCGCGGTCAAGCGCCTCGACGATCAGGCCACCGAGATCGCGCGCTCGAACAGCGCCGCGCTCGCCGCGGCGCGCTTCGATTACGCCAACCAGGAGCTGCGGATCGCGCGGCTCAAGGCGGCCGATCTCGCCAAGACCGTCGCGTTCGAGCGACAGACCGCGCGTACGCAGCGGCTGCTGCTCTACGGCACGGTCGCGGGCACGCTGCTGATCATCGCGCTGCTCGCGATCGGCCTCTTCACGATCCGGCGCAGCCGCAACGAGGTGCGCGCCGCGAACGCCGATCTCGCCGCCAGCAACGCCGAATTGGCCAAGGCACTCCGCGCCAAGACCGAGTTTCTCGCCACCACCAGCCACGAGATCCGAACGCCCCTCAACGGCATCCTCGGCATGACCCAGGTGATGATCGCCGACTCCACGCTCGATCCGGCGACGCGCGACCGGCTCGGCATCGTCCATGGCGCCGGCGTGACGATGCGCGCGCTGGTGGATGATATCCTGGACGTCGCCAAGATCGAGACCGGACGAATGACGATCGAGACGGTGCCGCTCGACTTGCGCGCGGTCCTCGCTGAGTCGACCCGGCTGTGGCGCGATCCCGCACGTGCCAAAGGGCTGGCGTTCGAGGTCGACGCCGGGGACGCGCCGCACTGGATCATGGGTGACCCCGCGCGGCTGCGGCAGATCATCTTCAACCTGCTGTCCAACGCGGTGAAGTTCACGCCTGCGGGGCACGTCGCGCTGAACGTGGCGGTCGCCGGCGAGCGGCTGCGCGTGACGGTCTCGGACAGCGGCATCGGCATCGCTGCCGAGGCGCAGGAGCTCATCTTCGAGTCGTTCCGCCAGGCCGATGCGGGGACGACGCGCCAGTTCGGCGGCACCGGCCTCGGGCTGGCGATCTGTCGCAACCTGGCGCGCGCGATGGGCGGCGACGTCAGCGTGACGAGCCGGTTGGGCGAGGGCGCTACCTTCGTGCTCGACCTGCCCTATGTCGCCGCCGCTGGGATCGAGCAGGAGGTCGAGGCGGTCGCGCTCGTCGTGGTCGAGCGCAACCCGATCACCCGCGCCATGTACAAGACGTTGTTCGAGGCGCATGGTACGATCCGCTTCGTCGATGACCTCGGCGAGGCGGCGGTCGCGGCGGTGGTGCACGCCTCTCCGGAGCGCGTGCTGGTCGACGCTTCCTCGCTGGACACCGCCGCGCTGCCGGCGCAACTGGCGGCGATCGCCGCCGCGGCGCAGGGCGCGCCGGTGGCGGTGCTCGCCACCGCGGAGATCGCGGCACGGCGAGCCGAATGGGGCGCGTCAATCACCCAGGTTATCGAGAAACCGATAGCCAAGAAAGCGTTGGTCGCGGCAGTGCTGGCGATGCCCCGCGCGACGGTGCGCGACGCGGCATGATGTGGTAGGATCGGTGTGAGAGAAGAAGCCGGGTCGCATTGCCGAAGCGGGAGGGGGTCGCGGAAGTGACGGCATTGACGGCTCTGTTCATCGAGGACGACCGGATGAACCGGCGCGTCGTCCGCGACATGCTCGATGTCGCCGGCGTCGCCATGGTCGAGGCCGAGAGCGCCGAGCTCGGCCTCGAGCTGATCGACCGCGACGAGTTCGACGTGATCCTCGTCGATCTGCGGATGCCGGGCATGGACGGCATCACCGCGATCCGCCACATCCGTGCCCGCGGCGACGTCAAGGCGCGCCTGCCGATCATCGTCGTCACCGCCGATACCGCGGTCGACCTGCGCCAGCGTTGCCTGGAGGCGGGCGCGGACGACGTC
Source organism: Sphingomonas sp. BK580 (assembly GCF_014194975.1). Lineage (GTDB taxonomy): Bacteria > Pseudomonadota > Alphaproteobacteria > Sphingomonadales > Sphingomonadaceae > Sphingomonas. The sequence goes on from NZ_JACIAY010000002.1 coordinate 212,904, forward strand.
ATCTTTAAGCCGGTGGCGATGGACGCGCTGTTCGACTCGATGGGCCGGTTGCTCGCCGAGGGCGACGACGACGAGCTGATCTGAGGCGGTCATCGCGGCGCGTCCGCGAAGGCGGCGGCCGATTATCGCGCCTCATCCTGAACTCGTCGCAGGATCCACTGGGCCGCGCGCGCCGCGACGGACGCGTGAGCGGCGGTGTGACGCCTGAACCCGGTTCGGGATGACGCCAGGAGAGGATCTGCGCGATCGCAGTAGAGGCGCGCGTTACGCCTCCGACGCGCGTTGGCCATCCCCGCGCAATGCCGCTGCCAACGACGTGCTCGCGCTGCCGCGCCGTGCCGGCTTCGGCTGATCGGGCGAGGGCGCCCAGCCGGTGAGGAAGACGAGGTCGACCCGCTCGCGCACGCGGCCATCCGCGTCGGCGCGCGCGGCGAAGCCCGCGGCGGCGCGCGCCAGCGCGTCGCGGCGCAGCGGGTGGCGGTCCGCCAGCGCGTTGCTCGAACCGGTGCCGCGGAGGTCGTCGATCAGCCCGCCGAGGCCGGCATAACCGACGCTCAGCGTCTCGACGTCGGCGACCGGCAGCGCGAAGCCGGCGCGGACGAGCAGGTCTCCCGCCGAGCGCACGTCGACCAGTGGATGGAGCCGCGCCACGGCTTGCTCCTCCGCGCCGCGCAACGCCGCGCGCAGCTGCGCCAGGCTGCCCCCGCCCACGAACGCGCCGAGGAACAGGCCGTCCGGTCGAAGCGAGCGGCGCGCCAGCGCGAGCGCGCCGGGCAGGTCGTTGACCCCGTCGAGCGTGCCGGCGGCGACGACCAGGTCGAACGATCCGTCCGCGAAGGGCAGCCGGTCCTCGTCGGCCTGCACACCACCCGCGGCGCGCGCGAAGGCGAAGCCGGGGTCGAGCCGCGCGACGCGCGCGTCCGGCGGAGGGGCGTACTCGCCGCGGAAGCAGCCGAGATCCAGCACGTCGGCGAAGTCGCGCTTCACCGCATCGAGGCGGTCGGCGATGCCGTCCAGCATCGCCGCGCGTAGGAAGTCGTGCGCGGCATAGCCGGCAGCGGCACGGTCACGGTGCCGGCGTCGCGCGGCGCGGTCGAAGATCTCGGGAGGCTGCATGGGTCGCCCGATCGCTTGTGCCCGCTCGCGGCGCCGCCCACAAGCGCGACGTGCTCACCCGGCTGATCGATCAGGTGCTGCCGCCGCGCTGCCCCGGCTGCGGTGCGATCGTCTCGGCGCAGGGCCGCTTCTGCGCCGACTGCTGGGCCACGCTCCACTTTCTCGGACCGCCCTGGTGCGAGTCGTGCCATCTCCCGCTCGTCGCCGCGCGGGGCGCCGGCGCGCGCTGCGGCGATTGCCGAGCCGCGCCGCCGCGCCATGCCGGCGTGTGCGCGGCAGTGGCCTATGGCGAGGTGGCGCGAACGCTCGCGCTGCGCCTGAAGCATGGCGGTCGCGCCGCTTACGCCGTCACCGCCGCGCGACTGATGACCCGCTGGGTACCGGCCGGGGCGACGCTGCTGGTCCCCGTGCCGCTGCACCGCTGGCGGATGTGGTCGCGCGGCTACAATCAGGCAGCGCTGCTCGCCACCGCCGTATCGCGACGCAGCGGCGTGGCGTGGCACCCCCGTCTGCTCGAGCGTCATCGTGCCACGCCCATGCTGCGCGAGCGCGGCGCGGGCGAGCGGCATCGCGCGGTAGCGGACGCGTTCCGTGTACCCGAGCGCCGCCGCGCGCGTCTCGCCGGGGCGCATATCGTGCTGGTCGACGACGTCTACACCAGCGGTGCCACGGCCGACGCCTGCACCGCGACGCTGCTCGCCGCGGGTGCGGCGCGGGTGACCGTGCTGGTCTGGGCGCGCGTGCTGCCGCGGACGGATTGACACGGCGCGAGTGCGACCACAACTAAGCGGCATGGCACGGGTCGAGATCTACACCAAGGCGTTCTGTCCTTATTGCTCGCGCGCGATGAACCTGCTCGCGCGCAAGGGCGTGTCGGTCGAGGAGACCGATATCGGGGTGGAACGCGACAAGCGTGCCGAGATGATCGGTCGAGCGGCGGGCCGCTCGACCGTGCCGCAGATCTTCATCGACGGCATCCACGTCGGCGGTTCCGACGACCTCGCGGCGCTGGAGCGAGCGGGCAGGCTCGACGCGATGCTCGCCGTCTGAGCGGGACGTGATCGTCTTCGATCTCCGCTGTACCCAGGCCCATGTATTCGAGGCGTGGTTCGCTTCCACCACCGCCTATGAGGAGCAGCGCGAGCGCGGCCTCGTCTCCTGTCCGACATGCGGCGACACCGTGGTGGAGAAGGCGGTGATGGCACCCAACGTCGGCGCCAAAGGCAACCGCGCGCCCGCGGTCGTGCCGCCGGGGTCGCCCGCCGAGGTGCTGCGCCAGCTCGCGTCGCGCCAGGCCGAGCTGCTGCGTCGCTCGCGCTGGGTCGGCAGCGACTTCGCCGCCGAGGCGCGCGCGCTCCACGAGGGCGAGCGGTCCGAGGGCGCGATACACGGCCAGGCGAGCGCCGCCGAGGTCAGCGAGTTGATCGAGGACGGCGTGCCGGTCGCGCCGCTGCTCTTCCCGGTCGCACCGCCCGATCAGATCAACTGAGCGCCCCACCCGCGCGATCGGGCATGACCAGCCGGAGGGCGGTGCCGCTCGGGCGATCGCTCAAGGTGAGCGTGCCACCGATCTGGCGCGCCAACGTGCGCGACACGCGCAGCCCGAGACTGGAAGCGGCGTCGAGGGCGAAGTCGGGCGGGACTCCCTCGCCGTCGTCGGCGACCACCACCGCGATCGCGCCGGCCTCGCGGGTCACGGTCACCGCCACGCAGCCGCTCGTCCGACCGGCGAAGCCGTGCTCGACCGCGTTGGCGATGCCCTCGGCGAGGATCAGCGCGGGTGGGATCGCCACCTCGGGCGCGAGCACGATTCCCGACGCGACGCGCAAGGTGTGGCGGATCCCGGGCCTACCACCCGCTGCCATGACATCATCCACGAGCTGCGCGAGGAAGCCGTCGAGCGCGACGGGGCTGCCGTCGCTGCCGTAGAGCTGGCGCTGGATGCGCCCGATCAGCTCGAGCTTGTTCCCCGCCTCGCTGAGCGCGGCGCGGGCGACCGGATCGGTCACGTCGCGCTCATGGTGGTGGAGGACCGCGCCGACCATCTGCAGGTTGTTGGCGACGCGATGTTGCAGCTCGCGGAACAGCAGATCGCTGCGCGCCGCCAGGGCCTGGTTGCGTTCGCGCTCGGCCCGCAGTCGGCGATTGGCTCGCTGTAACCAGAGGATGAGCAGCACGTCGAGGCCGGCCGCGGCAGCGTAGAACAGCAGCGCGATCCACGTCCCGCCCTCCAACGCGAAGCTCTGGAAGGGCGGGATGAAATAGTACCAGGCGAGCAGCCCGCACAACAGCCCCGCCAGCGCGCCAGCGCCCGCGCCGAAGAGGAAGGACGAGAGGATCACCGCCGGGAAGAAGGTGATATAGGGAAAACCCGGAGGAAACTGATCGTCGAGCGCGTGGCGCAGCCCGGCGGCCGCCAGCGAGAGCACCACCGCCCCGGCCAGGCCGAGGAGCCCGCTCCCGCTGCCATACGGCAGACGGTCTATGATGCGAGGGCGTGCCCCCATCTGTCGCTTGCCCCCAAGCCCGGTTCGTACCGTCGCGGTCCTGCCTACCAGCGCCGCGGTAGCCTGTCATCGCGCGCTCACATGAGCCAGATCAAGAGCCGGGTGATCCACGTCAGTCATTTGTTTTTGAACGCTTATCAAACCACGACGTTGACCCGCTCGCGTGCCGTACGGCGCGTGTCGCAGGAGGTCGAGTGATGTCGCTCGAGACGATCAAAGGTGAGCCGCGCGGTGCCGTGACGCTGTTCGCCATCGGCGTCGTGGTGGCGCTGATCGTGTACGCGGTGAAGTGGCATGTCGCGCCGGCGCGCGGTCCCGACAACGTGCTGGTGTTCGCGCTGGTCGGCGGCGCGATCGGCTGCGCCGCCGCCGTGGTGCGCGATTGCCGGGAGCGGGGCTGATGGGCGGCGAGGGCTTCCGACTCTACGGCACCGCCGATCCCGAGAACGATCAGGCACCGCCGGCGGGCGGGATGCGCGGCGAGGGCAATGCGACGCCCGAGGACGCCGGTCAGTCACTGACCCACGAGATCACGTCCAGCGACGGGCGAACGCTCACGCTGGAGGAGCAATCCGGGGTGAGCTTCGTCGAGGCGAGCGGTCCGGCGAGTGGACGCTCGACGACGATGGAGGCGGTACGGGTGCCCGGGCCGGACTGGGGCACGCTGCTGCTCGCGGGCGCGCTCGGGTTCCTACTCGGCCAGCGTGCAGCGCGACCGCGTCGCGAGGCGACGCCCCCACGGACGACCACGCCGCCGGTGCGCGACGCCGGGCCGGAGAACATGGCCGATGTCGAGCCGCGCGGCTGGGACCTGGTCGACGAGGGGTCGGACGAGTCCTTCCCCGCGAGCGACCCGCCGTCCTACTCGACGCCGGGACGCTGAGCTCGGGAGCGCTCACCGCCCGCCGAGTACCAGCCAATCCTGCTCCAGCGCGACGGTGAGCGCCTCATAGCCGACGACCTGGCGCCAGCGCGTGTCCAGCGGCTCGTGATGGGTCGCCGAGATCACCATCACGTCGGCGCCCGCCGCCTCGGCCGCGGCGATGCCCGCGGGCGCGTCCTCCCAGACGAGACAGTCGCGCGCGTCGACCCCGAGCCGTTCGGCGGCGAGCAGGAAACAGTCGGGCGCCGGCTTGCCGCGCTCGACGTCGTCCGCCGTGACCATCACCGCCGGCGGGGTGACGCCCGCCGCCTTGAGGCGGACCTCGGCGAGCGAGCGCGGTGCCGACGTGACGATCGCCCAGCGCTCGGGCGGCAGTGCCGCGGTGAAACCCGCCGCGCCCGCGATCTCGACCACGTCGGCGACATCGTCGATCTCGGCCTGGAGCAGCAGCTCGAACTCGCGCTGCGGGTCGACACCGGGAGGGGCGAAGCGGCGGATCGTCTCGATCGCCTTTACGCCGTGCATCACGGCCATCAGCTCGTCGACGTCGACGCGGTGTCGCTCGGCCCAGGCGGTCCAGGCGCGGACCGCGGACGGGATCGAGTTGATCAGCGTCCCGTCCATGTCGAACAGGAAGGCGGCGTAGCGGCGCGTCACGCGCGGTTCGCCGCGGAGAGCACGGCGCGGACGCTCGCGGTGGCGATATCGCTGTCGATGCCGACACCCCAGACGGTGCGTCCGTCGGGTGTCCGACACTCGAGATAGGCCGCCGCCTGCGCGCCCGCGCCGTGCCCGATCGCGTGCTCGGCATAGTCGACCACGTCGAGCGTCGGTCCGGTGCTGTCGGCGAGCGCGGCGATCACGCCCGAGATCAGGCCGTTGCCGCGGCCCGACAGCGAGCGCTCCTCGCCGTCGATGGCGATCCGGCCGACGAAGACGCGCTCGCCCGCGGCGCCGCTCTCGTCATAGTCGCGCAGCACGAAGCGATCGCTCGTCCCCGGCAGATACGCCCGCTCGAACGCGCCCCAGATGTCGGCGGCGTTGAGCTCGCGGCTGGTCTCGTCCGCCAGCGCCTGGACGTGGCGGCTGAAGTCGGCCTGGAGCCGCTTGGGCAGCCGCAGCCCCTTGTCCTGTTCGATCACCCAGGCGACACCGCCCTTGCCCGATTGCGAGTTGACCCGGATCACCGCCTCGTAGCTGCGGCCGAGGTCGGCCGGGTCGATCGGCAGATAGGGAACCTCCCACAGGCCGTCGTTGCGCGCCGCCTGGGCGGCGAAGCCCTTCTTGATGGCGTCCTGATGCGAGCCCGAGAAGGCGGTGAAGACGAGGTCGCCGGCATAGGGCGTACGCGGGTGGACCGGGATGTTGGTGGCATATTCCACCGTCTTCACGATCGCGTCGATGTCGGAGAGGTCGAGTCCGGGGTCGACGCCCTGCGTGTACATGTTGAGCGCGACCGTCACGAGGTCGCAGTTGCCGGTGCGCTCGCCGTTGCCGAGCAGGCAGCCCTCGACCCGGTCGGCGCCCGCCATGATGCCGAGCTCCGCGGCGGCGACGCCGGTGCCGCGATCATTGTGCGTGTGGAGCGAGATCACCGCGGCGTCGCGCTGGCGCAGGTGGCGCGCGAACCATTCGATCTGGTCGGCGTAGACGTTGGGGGTGGCACACTCGACCGTGGCGGGCAGGTTGAAGATGATCGGCGCCTCGGGGGTCGGCGCCAGCACCTCGGCGACCGCCTCGCAGACCTCGAGCGAGAAATCGAGCTCGGCGGTGGAGAAGGTCTCGGGCGAATATTCGAACTGCCAGCGTGTGTTCGGGCGCTTGGCGGCCTCGTCGCGGAGCACCTTGGCGCCCTCCACCGCGATCCGCTTCACCTCCTCGCGCGACATGCCGAAGACGATCTTGCGCCACGCCGGGCTGACAGCGTTATAGAGGTGGACGATCGCGCTGTGTGCGCCCTCGAGGCTCTCGAAGCTGCGCTCGATAAGGTCGCGGCGCGACTGGGTGAGCACCTGGATCTGCACGTCCTCCGGCACGCGATCGTCGCGGATCAGGCCCGAGATGAAGTCGAACTCGGTCGCGCCGGCGGAGGGGAAGCCGACCTCGATCTCCTTGAGCCCGACCTTCACCAGCAGGTCGAAGAAGCGCGTCTTCTTCTCGGCGTCCATCGGATCGATCAACGCCTGGTTGCCGTCGCGCAGGTCGGTGGAGAGCCAGCGCGGCGCGCGCGTGATCGTGGCCGAGGGCCAGCGCCGGTCGGGCAGCTCGACGGGAGGGAAGGGGCGGTATTTGGTCGCGGGGTCGCGCAGCATGACGGTGGCTCTCTCGACAGGAGCGGAAGGGGATACGGTCAAGCCCTTAGGCGCGGCGCGACGAGCGCGCGAGCGGTGACGCGCCTAAGGGCGCGTAAGTCGAAGCAGCAGGGCGAGGCCGCGGGCCATGGTCATCGCGGGTCTGAGTAGCGCGCGGTGGCGCAACTTGTCCAGCGCGTCGATGCGCTCGCAAAATCTTGAGTAAAACGAAACCTTTGTGGGCGAGAGGGAAGCGTCAGAGGGAGTTCACCATGTTGCAGCTGGTCTATATCAGCACCGCGGTCGGGCAGGTCGCCACCGCCCCGATCCTGGCGGCGTCGCGCACCAACAACACGCGCGACCGGATCACCGGCCTGCTCTTCAGCGACGGACGCCGCTTCCTCCAGGCGCTCGAGGGCGAGCCCGCGATGGTGGAGCGCGCCTTCGTGCGCATCGGCGCCGATCCGCGCCACCGCGCGCTGGTGGTGCTGTCGCGGCGCGAGGTGGCGCAGCGCGAGTTCGGTGATTGGGCGATGGCCGAGCGCGTCCCGGGCTCCGACGGAGAGGCGTTCACGCGCCGCGTCGCCGCCCTGGTCGCCAACGCCTCGCCCGCGGTGCGCGCGACCTTCGATAGTTTCGCACGGCTGCAACGCGCGGCTTGAGGGCGGAAGCGGGCGCTCTTCCCCAAGCGTCACCCTGAAACGAGGTCAGGATGACGCCACGATGGGAGAGTGCCTCCGTTTACGCCGTGAAGGCGGCGTTGACGTTGAGCTTGACCGTGTCCGACACCGCCGGCGCGGCATAGCCGAGCCCGAAGTCGCTGCGCTTGATCGTGCCGGTGCCGACGAAGCCGAAATTAGCCTTCTTGCTCATCGGATTGTCGCCAGCGCCGACGAAGGTGACGTCGAGCGTGACCGGCTTGGTGATGCCCTTGATCGTCAACTCGCCGTTGAGCGTCGCCTTGTTCGGCCCGCGCGGCGCCACGGTGGTCGACACGAAGCGCGCGGTGGGATTGTTGGCCGCGTCGAAGAAGTCCTTCGACTTGAGGTGATTGGCGAACTGCGGCGAGGTCACGGAGAGCTGGTCGACCGCGAAGGTGACCTCCACCCTGGTGGCGGCGGGCTTCTTCGGGTCGATCGTGATCGAGCCGCCCGAGGCGCCGAACTGGCCCTGCAACATCGAGAAACCGAGATGGTTCACCTCCCAGGTCACCTGCGTGTGCGCGGGATCGACCTGATAGGTGCCGGCGGCGACGCGGGCGGCGCTCGGCTGGCCAGGCTGGCCCGGCGCGGTCGCGAGCTGCGCGGCGGCGGGGACGGCGAGCGCGACGACGAGGCCGGCGGCGAGAAGATGACGCATGTTGGTTCCTCCTGTGGTGCGCCTCTTGCACCATAGTATCGCTCGGGCGGCTAGGGGCCGCGGCGAAACGGACGTTTTCGACCCGCTTACTCGCCGCCCGACGAGTCGCGCGACGGCTCGCCCGGTACGCGCTCGACGGTGACGTCGAAGCGGATGCGGACCCAGGCGCCGATGAGCGGCTGACCGCCGCGACGCGGCGGCCGCACCAGGAACTGCCACGCGGCGCGGCGTAGCCCGCGCGCGATGCCCGAGCCGGGTGACTCGCCCAGCTCGCGACAGTCCTCGACGTGGTAGCGCGGCGCGGTGCGACAGGCGACGATCCCCCAGCCGGCCTGACCCCGCGGCAGGAACGGCGCGGTCTCGGCGTGGGTCGGCTCGCGATACCATTCGGCAGCGTAGAGCGGCTCGCCGCCCGGGCCGGCACCGACCGAGGGCGTGTCGTCGCCGGCGCCGGCGCTGGCGCTCTGCTGCCCGTCCGCGCCCGAGCCGGGAGCGGGCGCGGTGCCCTTGATCTTGCCGATGTCGGAGGCGGCATAGTCACTGCGGCTGAGGATCATCACGCCGGGCAGCTTCAGCTCGGCCAGCGGCGGGGGCGGCGTCTCGGCGGTACGCTCGACCGGGCGCTCGCGCGCGGCCGGCGCGGTGCGTTGGCGGCCCGACTGGCGCGCGCGCTCGGTCCGCTTGGTCGCCGCGCTCTCGGCGCGCTGACCCTGCGCGCTGACGTCGAAGGTGTTGAGTGGACGGTGGTCGCCAAAGTCGCCGCGCACCACGCCGCCCATGCGCAGCAACGCGTAGAGCAGCAGCGCGGCGATGCCGAGCGCGAGCGCCCAGGACAGCGCCCGGCTGCCGGTGTCGGCGCGCGTGCGATACGACGAGTCTCGGTACGTCGCCGTCCGCATCGCGCGCGCCTACAGGAGCGCGCGCGCGGCTTCAATCCGCCGCGCGCGCGCGGAGCGTCAGTTCCGCTCCTTGTCGACCAGCTTGTTGGCGCCGATCCACGGCATCATCGCGCGCAGCTCGCTGCCGACCTGCTCGATCTGGTGGCGTTTGGCGGCGCTGCGGCTGGCCTTCAGCTCGGGCTGGCCGGCGCGATTGTCGAGCACGAAGTCGCGCACGAAGCGACCCGACTGGATGTCAGCCAGCACCCGCTTCATCTCCTTCTTGGTCTCGTCGGTGATGATGCGCGGGCCGGTCTTGATGTCGCCGTACTCCGCAGTGTTCGAGATCGAGTAGCGCATGTTGGCGATGCCGCCCTCGTACATCAGGTCGACGATCAGCTTGAGCTCGTGGAGACACTCGAAGTAGGCCATCTCGGGGGCGTAGCCCGCCTCGACCAGCGTCTCGAACCCGGCCTGGACCAGCGCGGTCGCGCCGCCGCACAGCACCGCCTGCTCGCCGAACAGGTCGGTCTCGCACTCCTCGCGAAAGTTGGTCTCGATGATGCCCGAGCGGCCGCCGCCCACGCCCGAGGCATAGGCCAGCGCGACGTCATGCGCGTTGCCGCTGGCGTCCTGGTGGATGGCGATGAGGCAGGGGACGCCGCCGCCGCGGACATATTCGGAGCGGACGGTGTGGCCCGGACCCTTGGGCGCGATCATGATCACGTCGATGTCCGCGGGGGGCTCGATCAGGCCGAAATGCACGTTGAGGCCGTGCGCGAAGGCGAGCGCGCTGCCCGGCCTCATGTTGCCCTTGAGGTCACTCTCCCAGATCGCGGCCTGGTGTTCGTCGGGGGCGAGGATCATCAGCACGTCGGCCCAGGCGGCGGCCTCCTTGTTGGCGAGCACCTTGAAGCCGGCGTCTTCGGCCTTCTTCGCCGAGGCGCTGCCGGGGCGGAGCGCGATCGCGATCTCCTTCACGCCCGAGTCACGCAGGTTCTGCGCGTGCGCGTGGCCCTGCGAGCCATAGCCGAGGATCGCGATCTTCTTGCCGGTGATCAGGTTCAGATCGGCGTCGCGATCGTAATAGACCTTCATGTTCAAACCCCTTGTCATTCCCGCGCAGGCGGGAAACCAGACCCGCACACGCTAGTGGTAGTGGATCCCCGCCGGTGCGGGGATGACGGAAGATGTGGCGGTCGTTACGCCGCCTCGGCGCCGCGCGCGATCGCGACGATGCCGGTACGCGCCACCTCGACCAAGCCGACCTCGCCCATCAGTTCGACGAACTTGTCGATCTTCTCGATCGTGCCGGTCACCTCGAACACGAAGGAGGCGATCGTCGCGTCGACGACGCGTGCGCGATACACCTCGGCGAGGCGCAGCGCCTCGATCCGGTGGTCGCCGCTGCCCGCCACCTTCACCAGCGCCAGCTCGCGCTCGACGTGCGCGCCGCGCGCGGTGAGGTCGGTCACCTGGTGGACCGGCACCAGCCGCTCGAGCTGCGCGACGATCTGCTCGAGCGTCGCCGGGCTGGCGGAGGTGACGATGGTGATCCGGCTCACCGCCTTGTCGAGCGTGATCTCGCTGACGGTGAGGCTCTCGATATTGTAGCCGCGGGCGGTGAACAGGCCGGCGATCCGCGCGAGGATGCCGGGTTCGTTGTCCACGATCACCGCCAACGTGTGCCGCTCGGCCTTCTCTTCTCGTATCTGCATGTCATCATCTCACTCCCCTCCCAGCAAGGGAGAGGCCGGGGGAGGGTTAAGGCCGAAGGATAGGTCGGAGGCAAGCGCGCGCCGCGACGTCGCGCGGGTACGCTTCCCGCCACCCGGTCCTCCCCGTGTCGGGGAGGAGCTTGGAGTTCACACCAGCGCCTTGGCCTCGTCGTCCATCGTCCCCGAGACCTCGTTGGCCTGGAGGATCATGTCGGTGTGCGCCGCGCCCGACGGGATCATCGGGAAGCAGTTGGCCAGCTTGGCGACCATGCAGTCGACCATCACCGGCCCGTCGTGCGCGAGCATGTCGGCGATGCCCTGCTCGAGCTGGTCGGGATGCTCGATGCGGATGCCTTTCCAGCCATAGGCCTCGGCCAGCTTGACGAAATCGGGCAGCGAGTCGGAATAGCTCTCCGAGTAGCGGCTCTCATAGGTCAGCTCCTGCCACTGGCGCACCATCCCCATATACTCGTTGTTGAGGATGAAGACCTTCACCGGCAGCCGGTATTGCGTGGCGGTGGCGAGCTCCTGGATGTTCATCTGGATCGACGCCTCGCCGGCGATGTCGATCACCAACGCGTCGGGGTTGCCGAGCTGCGCGCCGATCGCCGCGGGCAGCCCATAGCCCATCGTGCCGAGCCCGCCCGAGGTGAGCCACTTGTTGGGCGCCTCGAAGCCGAAATGCTGCGCCGCCCACATCTGGTGCTGGCCGACCTCGGTGGTGATGATCGGGGCGCGCGCGTGCGTCGCCTCCCAGAGAGCGCGCACCGCGCGCTGCGGCATGATCTCGGTGCGGCTCTCGGGGAAGCTGAGCGACTTCTTGGCGCGCCACTCCTCGACCCGCTGCCACCAGCCGGCGAGGTCGGGACGCGGGTGCTCGCGCTCGCGCCACACGCGCACCATGTCGGCGAGCGCGTGGCCGGCGTCGGCGACGATCGCCAGGTCGATCCGCACCGTCTTGTTGATGCTCGACCGGTCGATGTCGATATGGACCTTGCGGCTATGGGGCGAGAAGGCGTCGAGCCGCCCGGTGACTCGATCGTCGAAGCGCGCGCCGACGTTCACCACCAGGTCGGCCTGATTCATCGCCATGTTGGCCTCATAGGTGCCGTGCATGCCGAGCATGCCGAGCCACTGCGGACCGGTGGCAGGATAGGCGCCGAGCCCCATCAGCGTCGAGGTCACCGGCGCGCCGGTGAGATGCGCCAGCTCGACCAGCAGTTCGGACGCGCGCGGGCCGGCGTTGATGACGCCGCCGCCAGTGTAGAACACCGGGCGCTCGGCGGCGGCGAGCATGTCGACGACCTGCTCGATCAGCGCCGGGTCGGCGGCGAGCGCGGGACGGTAGGTCTTGTGCTGGATCGGGCCGGGCGCGCCGTAGGCCGCGGTGGCGACCTGGACGTTCTTGGGGATGTCGACCACGACCGGGCCGGGGCGACCCGAGGTGGCGATATGGAACGCCTCGTGGATCACCGGGCCGAGCCGCGCCGGATCCTTCACCAGGTAATTGTGCTTGGTGCAGTGGCGCGTGATGCCGACCGTGTCGGCCTCCTGGAAGGCGTCGCTGCCGATCAGGTTGGTCGGCACCTGGCCGGTGATCACCACCATCGGGATCGAGTCGAGCAGCGCGTCGGTGATGCCGGTCACCGCGTTGGTCGCGCCGGGGCCGGAGGTGACGAGCACCACGCCGGGCTTGCCGGTAGAGCGCGCATAGCCCTCGGCGGCATGCGTCGCGGCCTGCTCGTGGCGGACGAGGATGTGCTTGATCCGCTGCGAACGGAACAACGCGTCGTAGATCGGCAGGACGGCGCCGCCCGGATAGCCGAACACGACCTCCACGCCGAGATCGCACAGCGCCTCGACGAGGATATCGGCTCCGCTCTTCTCGGTGGTCACGTCACGTCTCCTCAACTGAAGTCGGGGCGCGCTACGGCATCGAAAGTTGCCCGTCAACACGCTTTAGAGAAATAAAATTCCAAAGTGGCGTTTTCGCTCCGGTGCCAATCGGCCGGTGGCTGGTGGCGGAACCAGGTGTACTGACGCTTGGCGTAGCGCCTGGTTGCGAGCTGCGCGCGGGCGAGCGCCTCGTCGCGCGTGAGCGCCCCGGCGAGGTGCGCCGCGATCTCGGGCACGCCGATCGCGCGCCGCACGGGCGCGACCTCGGGCACGTCGACGCGCGCGAGCAGCGCGGCCACCTCGTCGATCGCGCCCGCGGCGAACATCGCCTCCAGGCGCTCGTCGCAGTCCTCGACCAACCGGTCGCGCCCGGGCAGCAGCACCAGCGCGCTGAGATCGATCGCCGCGCCGATCCCGCCGGCCCGCTCGCGCTGCCAGTCGGCAAGCGGGCGACCGGTCGAGCGCACCACCTCGAGCGCGCGCGCCACCCGCGCCGTGTCGCCCGGCGCGAGCCGAGCGGCGGCGGGCGGGTCCTCGCGCGCGAGCGTGGCGTGAGCCTCGGCGACCGGGAGCGAGCGTATCGCCGTGCGGACCGCCGGGTCGATCTCGGGCACCGGCGCGATCCCGTCGAGCAGCGTGCGCAGGTACAGGCCGGTACCACCGACCAGCACTGGAAGCCGACCTTCCTCGTGCGCCGCCGCGATCGCCGCGCGCGCGTCCGCCGCCCAGCGCGCGGCCGAGCAGGCCTCCGCGCCGTCGACATAGCCGAACAGCCGGTGCGGCACGCGCGCCTCGTCCGCCTCGGACGGCCGGGCGGAGAGCAGCCGCAGGTCGCGATAGACCTGGCTGGCGTCGGCGTTGATCACCACGCCGCCGGCGCGTTCCGCCAGCTCGATCGCCAGCGCGCTCTTGCCGCTCGCGGTCGGCCCTGCGATGAGCGCGACCCGCGGTTTCCGACAAGTCTCAGGGGAAGAACCCATGTTCACGGCGACGCTGATAGCAGCCGGGCGGCTGACGCCCAACATCGTCGCCGCGGCGCAGGAACGGCTCGCCGCGGCGGGCTGCGCGCCGACGACGCTCGGCTGGATCGACGAGGGCGACGCCGCCGACCTTCACTTCGAACTCGCCCCCGCCGACGCGCGCACCGCGCTGGAGGGCATGTTCGACGCCGTCGACGTGGTGGTCCAGCCGCGCGAGACGCGGCGCAAGATGCTGCTGGTGGCCGACATGGACTCGACCATGATCACGGTCGAGTGCATCGACGAGCTGGCCGACTACGCCGGGCTCAAGCCGCAGATCGCCGCGATCACCGAGCGCGCGATGCGCGGCGAGCTCGACTTCGAGGCGGCGTTGGATGCGCGCGTCGGACTGCTGAGGGGCTTGCCCGGCAGCGTGATCCAGGAGTGCCTCGACGAGCGTGTGCGGCTCATGCCGGGTGCGATCGCGCTGGTGCGAACGATGCGCGCGTGGGGTGCGACAGCGGTCCTGGTGTCGGGCGGGTTCACGCGCTTCGCCGAGCCGGTCGCGAACGCGATCGGCTTCGACCGCGCGATCGCCAACGTGCTGGAGTTGGAGGACGGCGCGCTGACCGGGACGGTGGCGCGCCCGATCGTCGGTGCGGCGACCAAGCGGACGACGCTGCTGGAGGCGCGCGCCGCGCTCGGGCTCGCGGAGAGCGCGACGCTGGCGGTGGGTGACGGCGCCAACGACCTCGCGATGATCGAGGTGGCGGGGCTGGGGGTCGCCTATCGCGCCAAGCCGATCGTCGCGGCGGCCGCGGGGGCGCGGGTGGAGCACGGCGACCTCACCGCGCTGCTCTGGGCGCAGGGCGTGCCGAAGGCGGAGTGGGCGGCGGAGGCTTAGCTCTCACCGCCATCAACCAGGCCCGCGCTTCTGCGAACGCGGGAGCCCAGAGTGGCGAAGGACGCCACTGGGGGGCTGTGCTCCTGCGTGCGCAGGAGCACGCCCGGCTACGCCGCGACCGCCTCGCGCTTCGCCGCCATCGCCTCTTCCAGATGGGCCTCCAGCTCGGCGGCGCGGTGGACCGCGGTATGCTCCGCCAGCACGCGCTCGCGCCCGGCGGCGCCCATCGCCGCGAGATCGTCGCGCGCCAGCATCGCCTCGACGTCCTCGGGTGAGTCCGCCAGCACGATCTCGCGACCGGGCGTCAGCAGCTCGTCGATCCCCTCCCAGCGGTCCGAGACGATCGGCGTGCCGCAGGCGGTCGCCTCGAACAGCCGGACCGAGGGCGACCAGCCCGCCGCGATCATGTCGGCGCGGGTCACGTTGAGCGTGGCGCGGCTCGCCGAGTAGAAGTCGGGGTGGTCGGCGGGCGGCAGATGCTCGATCCGCTCGACGTTCGCGGGCCAGTCGATATCGTCGGGATATTGCGGCCCCGCGACGACGAAGCGCATCTCCGGGTGGCGCCGCGCCGGCTCCAGCAGCAGCCGGTCGAGCGTCGGCTGGCGATCGAGGCTGTAGGTACCGAGATAGGAGAGGTCCCACCGCGTCGCCGCGCCGGTGGGCCGGTAGCGCTCGGCGTCGACCGAGCAGTAGAGCGCGCGCGCCGCCGGGCTGCCGTAGCGCCGCTCGATCAGCCGCAGCGTCGGGCCGCCGGTGAAGGAGCAGTAGACGTCATAGCCGGGGATCACCTCGGGCGAGACATAGTCGCAGGTGCCCGCCTCGATCTTGGCGAGCGTCACCGGTGTGTCGATGTCGTAGAAGGCGGTGACGCCGGTCGCCCAGTCCTGCACCAGCCGCGCCACCGCGATGCCGTCGGGCACGTAGGAGCCGACCATCACCGCGTCCGCTTCGGCGATCACCTCGCGCCAGTCGGCCAGCGTCCCGAAGAGGTCATACAGCTCCAGGCGGCAGTACTCGGGCGCCGGCTCGTCGCGGTGCGACGCATACCAGGGCATGTCGCGCTCGAGGAACAGGATCTGATGGCCGCGCGCGGCATAGGCCTGGAGCAGCGCGCGGAAGGTGGTGGCATGGCCGTTGCCCCAGGATGAGCTGAGCGACAGGCCGAGGACGACGAGCCTCATGCCGCCACCCGCTCGCGCGCGGCATGCGCCTGGAAGAGCGCGTCGACCTGCGCGCCGCGCAGGTCATAGGTGTGCTCGGCCAGCACGCGCTCCAGCGCGGCGGCGCCGATCGCGCGCGCGCGCTCGGGCGTGAGCGCGGCGAGATGGTCGGCGACGTCCTGCCCGTCGCGCGCCACCAGCACCTCGCGGTCGGGTTCGAGGAACAGCTCGATCCCCTCCCACGCGTCGGTGATCAGGCACGCTGCCGCCCCCGCCGCCTCGAACACGCGCGTCGCGGGCGAGAAGCCGACATGCGCCATCGAGTCGCGGGCGACGTTGAGCACCGCGCGCGGCGTGCAGTTGAAGGCGTTGTGCTCGGCGGTGAAGACATGGCCGCGGTGGCGCACGTTGGCGGGCATCGCCTTGCTGTCCCAGCCGTTGCCGCCGATCAGGAAGCTCTGGTCGGGCAGCGCCGCGGCGGGGCGCAGGAAGAACTCCTCCACGCGCGCCTCGCGGTCGGGCAGGCGGTTGCCGAGGAAGGCGAGGTCGCAGGCGAAGCGCTCGTCGCGCGCGACCGGGTGGTGCGTGGTGGGATCGAGCGCGTTGTAGACCGGGACGCACTCGGCCGAGCCGAAGCCGCGATAGGCGTCGACCACCGGCGCGCCCCCGCCATAGGTCAGCACCATGTCGATCGACGGCAGCGCGGCGCGTACCGGATGGTCGGCGTCGGCGCGCATCTCGTCGAGCGTCGCGGCGGCGTCGACGTCCCAGAAGATCTTCAGCGCGCCCGGCCGCGCCGCGGCAGTGACGCCCTCGAGCAGCTCGCGGTCGAACACGCCGACGCCGTTGGCCTTGACGACGATGTCGGCGCCCGCCGCCTCGGCGACCACCGCGCGCATCGCCTCGACCGTCGCTGGGTAGACGACCGACTTGGCGTAGGGCGGCGGGTCGATATCGCGGTGCTGCTGGCGCTCGAACGCGTCGGGCTCGTAGAAGGTGATGTCGTAGCCGCGCTCGGCGAGCGCGCGCAGGATGCCGCGATAATAGGTCGCGGCGCCGTTCCAATAGGACGACACGAGGCTGGAACCGTAGAAGGCGATTTTCACGCGGCGGTGCTCCGGGCAGCGGAAAGGGAAGGGGCGTCGAGCCGCGAGAGGATCGCGAGCAGCTCGTCGACGCGGTGCGCGCAGGTGTGGCGGGCGAGGATGGTCTCCAGGCCCGAACGCGCCAGCGCGGCACGCAGGTCGGGATCGTCGCGCAGGGCGACCAGCGTGCGCGTCATCGCCTCGCCGTCGGCCGCGAACAGGAAGTCTTCCCCGGGGCGGAACAGTCCCTCCGCATCGTCCCAGGGCGCGGAGACGAGCGGGATGCCGCAGGCGAGCGCCTCGAACACGCGGATCGTCGGGATGCCGGGCAGGATCGTGGTGTAATAGCGCCGCGGCACGTGCACGGTCGCCAGCGCGCGCGCGAAGATCGCGGGCGCGGCGGCGTTGGGCGCCCAGCCGTGATAGCGCGCGCCATAGCGCGCCAGCATCGCCTTGCCCTCGTCGGGATAGCGCACGCCGTAGATGTCGAGCGGCAGCCCGGCGTCATGCGCCGGCGAGAGCAGGAACTGCTCGATCTCGGCGGTGCGCTCGCCGTCGCCCCAGTTGCCGATCCACACCAGCCCCGATCGCTCGCCCGCCACGGGGAAGAAGCGGCGCGTGTCGGCGGCCTCGTGCCAGGTCCAGACGCGGTCGCCCCAGCCCCAGTCGCGATAGACGCGCGACAGCGCCTCGCCGAAGGCGAGCACCCCGTCGTAGCCGGACAGGTCGTAGGCGCGCATCTCCTCGGGCGCGCTGACCGCGCGGTGATGCGTGTCGTGGAACAGCAGCGTGAACCTCGCCCCGGCCTTGCGGAGGCTGCCGAGCGCCGCGACTAAGCCATGGTCGTTCCACTCGTGGACGATCAC
Source organism: Sphingomonas sp. BK580 (assembly GCF_014194975.1). Lineage (GTDB taxonomy): Bacteria > Pseudomonadota > Alphaproteobacteria > Sphingomonadales > Sphingomonadaceae > Sphingomonas. The sequence goes on from NZ_JACIAY010000002.1 coordinate 230,526, forward strand.
CACGTCGGCGCCGTCGACCAGCGCGGCGGGGTCGACCTCTGCCGCGTAGCGCGACGACGAGAGTTCGGGATAGGCGGTGCGGTAGGCGGCGAGTGCTTCCTCGCCATGGTCGCCGACCAGATTGGCGCGGCTCCAGCTGTCGGCGGGCTCGTGAACGCGGACGTCGTGTCCGCGCGCGATCAGCTCCGAGAGCACGCCGCGCAGGAAATGCGCGTTGCCGTGGTTCCAGCAGGAGTCGAGGCTGTGCGTGAGATAGACGATCCTCATGCCGCGACCTTGGTGCCGCCGCCGAGCACCCGGTCGTACAGCGTCGCCATCGCGCGACGGTTGCGCTCGGGCGTGTAGGTCAGTGCGCGCCGACGCGCGAGCGCCCCGCGCGCCACCCGCAGCGGCACGTCGCCGGCCAGCTCCTCGATCGCCGCGGCGAAGCCCCGTGCATCGTCCGCCGGCACGAAGGTGGCGACGCCCTCCCACAGCTCGCGGAAGGTCGGGATGTCGGAGAGCACCAGCGCGCAGCCCGCCAGCGCGGCCTCGAGCACCGCGAGTCCGAACGGCTCGTACACCGCGGCCGAGGCGAACACCGGGCGCGCCGAGAGGCAGCCCGCGATCACCTCGTCGCCGACGTGACCGAGCGAGTGGAGGTGCTCGACGCGAATCTGCTCGCCGTTCGGACCGGTGATCGCGCCCGCCGCCTTGAACGGGATGCCGAGCCGGGCGGCGGCGCGGTCGAGCGTGGCGACGTTCTTGCCACGGTCCCACAGTCGGCCGGCGGTGAAAGCGAAGTCGTGCATCGGTCCGCTCGCGGGCGGCAGCGACCGCCCGTTGTGGATCGCGAGCGGTATCGGCGCCTTGGGATAGAGCCGGAAGACGGTGGCGGCGAAAGCCGTGCTCGGCGCCACCACCGCACCGGCACGGCCCAGTCCGCGTCGCACCAAGTCGGTCTGCCAGCGCAGGCTCGGCGGCAGCGGACCGTCGCCAGCCGCCTCCCACCAGCTCGCGACGCAGCTATGCACCACCGCGACGACCGGCACGGCGAAGCTCGCCACGCCCAGCGCCGGCTGGTTGAGCTGGACCAGATCCGCACCGCGCTCGCGCGCCAGCCGCGCGACCGCGTCGGCGGCGGCGGTCACCTCGCCCGCGTCGGCCGCGAGCCAGTCGAGCGGCAGGCCGGTGTCGAGCAGCGTGACGCCCGCCTCGTCGGCTTCGAGCCGCTGCGCGCGCGATGCGGCCGGCCCGAGCGTGGCGAGGTCGACCGCCCAGCCGTCGCGCACCAGGCCCCGCGCCAGCTCGATCGCATATTGCCACACGCCGCCGACCGCGTCCGCGGTCATCAGCAACCGTCGCGTCATGCGGCGACCTCGATCCGCGGCGCCTCGGCGTGCTCGGCGCGCAGCCACTCCGTCAGCGCGGCAACACCGTCGCGCCAGTCACGCCGCTCGGGCAGGTCGAGCGCCGCGATCGCGGCACGCGCGTCGGCCACGAAATAGCGCTGGTCGCCAGCCCGCCAGTCCGACAGGCGCAGGTCGACCGGGCGGCCGATCAGCGCGGCGATATGGTCGAGCAGCCGACGCAGGCTGACCGCGTTGGCGGGGCCGCCGCCGAGGTTGAAGGCGCGCCCCGCGACCTGATCGATCCGCTGCCACGCCGCGAGATAGGCGCTCACCGCGTCGCGCACGTCGAGGATATCGCGTACCTGGTGGCCGTCGCCGTAGAGCGTGATCGGCAGGCCTTTGAGCGCGCGGATCAGGAAGTGCGCGACCCAGCCCTGGTCCTCGGTGCCCATCTGACGCTGGCCGTAGATGCAGCTCATCCGGAAGACGCAGGTCTTCAGCCCGAAGCTGCGGGCGTAATCGAGCACATATTGGTCGGCCGCCCCCTTCGACACGCCGTAGGGCGTGTGGAAGTCGAGCGCGCGCGCCTCGCCGATGCCGTGCGCGCGCACGTCGGCGTCGGTCGGCACATAGGCACGGTCCTCGAGCGCGAAGTCGAGGTCGGCGAGGTCGCCGTAGACCTTGTTGGTCGAGGCGAAGATCAGCGGCACGTGCGGCGCGCGCGTGCGCAGCGCCTCGAGCAGCTGGAAGGTGGCGGTGATGTTGATCGAGAAATCGTCCGCCGGGTCGTCGAGGCTGGTGGTCACCGCCACCTGCGCCGCGAAGTGGAAGACGGCCCGCGACCGCGCCACCTCGTCGGCGAGGCGCGCGGCGTCGCGCACGTCGGCGTGGACGAAGCGGACGCGCTGGCCGTGGCGCTGCTGCAGCCAGGCCAGGTTGCGCTCGACGCCGGCGCGCGCGAGCGCGTCGTAGACGGTGACGTCATGTCCCTCGGCGGCGAGCCGGTCGACGAGGTTCGATCCGATGAAGCCGGCCCCGCCGGTGACGAGGATCGGCGCCGTCATGCCACCAGCCCGCGCTTCTCGAGCTCGGCGCGCATCGTCGCGACCTTGTCGACCGCGGTCTGCTGCGCGACCCACTCGGCCAGCTCGGCGAGGCCCTGCTGGAAGTCCTGCGTCGCGGCGAAGCCGAGCCTGTCCCGCGCCAGCGAGGTGTCGCAGAAGCAATGTCGGATATCGCCGATCCGCGCCTTGCCGACGATCTCGGGGGTGAGGTCGTTCTTGCCCATCGCGCGCGCCAGCTCGGTGGCGACCTCGGTCACCGAACGGTCATGGCCCGAGCCGATGTTGAACGTGCCGCCCACCGCCTGCGGCAGCACCAGCGCGTCGGCGAAGGCGCGCGCCACGTCCGAGACATGGACGAAGTCGCGCCGCTGCTCGCCGTCCTCGAAGATCATCGGCTTCTGGCCGTTGAGCAGGCGCGAGGCGAAGATCGCGAGCACGCCGGTATAGGGGTTGGAGAGCGCCTGGCCGGGGCCGTAGACGTTGAACAGGCGCAGGCAGACGCCCTCGATGCCGTAGGGCGCGGCCATGATGTGCGTGGTGCGCTCCTGGACGTATTTGTTGAGCGCGTAGATCGAGGCGAGGTTGGGCTGCTTCCACTCGGGGGTCGCGACCGGGGCGAGCGGACGCCCCTGCGCGTCGACCGGCTCCCAGTTGCTGAGCCCGTCGCGCAGCCCCTTGCGCTCGGCATCCTGGACGAGCGCGCCGTCGGCGTCGCGGTACAGCCCCTCACCGTAGATCGACATCGACGAGGCGGTGACGACGCGGCGCACCGGCTTGTCGATCAGCTTCTCGAACAGCACCGCGGTGCCGACGTCGTTGGTCGAGGTGTAGCGCTCGACCTCGTACATCGACTGTCCGACCCCTACCTCGGCGGCCAGGTGGATGACGCTGTCGACCCCGTCGAGCGCCTTGGTCACGACGTCGCCGTTGCGCACGTCGCCGCGGATCAGCTCGACCTCGTCGTTGAGGAGCGGGGGGCGTTCGACGTCGCCGTGGACCTGCTCGATCAGGCTGTCGAGCACGCGCACCTTGTTGCCGCGCGCGAGCAGTTCGTCGGCGACGAAGCGCCCGATGAAGCCGGCGCCGCCGGTGATGAGAACCGTCTCCATTCCACCCTCCCACTCGCTCGACCATTCGGGCCGCCCCGGTCCGACTGATCGAGATCAACGACAGGCGGCCACGTTGCCGCTTGGTTACAGGAAGAGGAACATCTTCTACTTAGCTTGGTTCCCTAACTTATTGCGCACCCGAAATTTTCCCTTGAGCGGCGCGAGTCGTGCTAGGGGTTCGGCATGACACGGATCCTGTTGCTCGCCCGTCACGGCACCCACGCCGAGGTCGGTCATGTGCTGAGCGGGCGTTCGGAGATCGCGTTGAGCGAGCGCGGGCGCGATGAAGCCGTCGCGCTCGCGCGTCACCTCGCCGGCGTCGAGCTGGGCGCGATCTACGCCAGCCCGCGCCGGCGCACGGTCGAGACCGCGGTGGCGGTGGCGCGGCCGCGCGGGATCGAGGTGGTCCACGCGCCGGCGCTCGACGAGATCGACTTCGGCGCCTTCACCGGTCATGACTTCGCCGCGCTGGCAGGCGATCCCAATTGGCAGCGGTGGAACGCGGAGCGCGGCAGCGCGCGCTGCCCGGGCGGCGAGACGATGGGGGAAGCGGTGGCGCGCGCTGTCGATTTCCTCGCCTCTGCTGGCGAAGGGACGACGCTGTGCGTCACTCACTGCGACATCATCCGCGGCGCGGTGACGCATTGGCTCGGGCTGGGCGTCGAGCGGATGTTCCAGCTCGGCTGCGACCCCGGCTCGGTGACGACACTGGCGCTCGACGCGCGCGGCGGTGCGACATTGGTCGCGCTCAACGAGCGGCCGCGTTAACAACTCACCCTGCTACGTAGAGCGTGCTTCGGCGCGGGCCGGAGCCCAGGACCGCGAGCGAAGCGCTCGTGGTCCTGGGCTCCTGAGAACGCAGAAGTACGCCGGTGGCTGACGCTCGCTGGAGAGGACCAGGAGCGCCCGGCTCAGATCCCGACCTTGAGCGTCACCCGCACGTCGCGTCCGGCGAGCGGGGCGAAGTCCTTGAGGAAGCTCGAGTGGCGCCGCGCCAGAACGTCGAAGATGTTGTTCGCCGATAGCAGGATGCTGGTGCGGTCGCTGGCGCTGCCGAAGGGGTGGAAGGACAGGGAGGCGTTCGTCATCGTATAGTCGTCGGTGCGCGTCTCGAATGCGGCGGTGCGGTTCTGCGGGAAGACGTGCTCCACCTCGACCCGCCCGCCGACCCGCTCGCCCTGCGCCTCGATGCCGCCGAGCACGCGCGCCGGCGGGATGCGCGGTACCGGACCCTGGTCGACGATATTGGCGCGGACATAGTCGCCGAGCACGTCGGCGTTGATCGTGTAGCCGCCCACCTGCGCCAGCCGCAGCGAGGCGTCCGCCTCGAAACCGTAGTAGCGCGCGTCCTGCTGCTGGTACTGGAAACAGGGGAGGTCGACGTCGGCCGATCGGGCAAGGCAGACCGACTGGTCGACCTGGTTCTCCGAGATATAGTCGCTGAACCAGTTGTAATAGGCAGAGGCGTCGAGGCTGAACCCGTCGCCGTGCGCGTGCAGCGTCGCCTCCAGGCCCCAGGACTTCTCGACCTTGAAGTCGGGACTGCCGAGCTCATAGGCCTGGGTGCCGGCGTGCGGCCCGTTGGCGAACAGCTCCTCGGCCGAGGGGGCGCGCTCGGTGTGCGAGCCGTTGACGCCGATGCGCACCTCGGGCGCGACCTCGTAGGAGGCGCCGAGCGAGCCGGAGAGCGCGTCGAACGAACGCGTGCCGTTGAAGAAGCGCGTGTCCACGCCGGGCGCGCGCGCGGCGAGATCGGTGGTCTCGTAGCGCAGCCCGCCCTCGGCGCGGAAGCCGCCGAGCGAGACCTGCTGCAGCGTGAACAGGCCGACCTGGTTGGTCTCGTTGCGCGGCAGGAAGGCCTCGTCACCCACCACGTTGAACTGGCGATTGAAGAACTGCACGCCGCTGGCGCCCTGCCAGCCGCCGCGGTTGGCCTGCACCAGCTCGAGCCGACCTTCGAGGCCGTTGTTGTAGAAGGCGGTGCCGACGCTGCCGTCCTCCTCCAGCTCGAAGTGGCGGTAGGTGGCGTGGCCGACGCGGACGCGGATGCGATCGAGGAAGCCACCGCCCGTCTGCACCTCGCCGCGCAGGTCGACGCGGTTCTGCACGACGCTGAGCCGCGGCGCCTCCTGCTCCTGGCCGACCGCGGTGGCGTAGCGGATCGGCACGCCGTAGAGGCTGTCATAGTGACTGTACGACACGCCGAGGTCGCCCGTGTCGGTGATGATCGAGGCGCCGACGCCCGCGGTCCAGGTCTCCGCGGCCGAGTTGGGAAGCCGGTCGCGCAGCGCGGCCGAGGCGGCGAAGTCGATCGGCTCGTCGCTGTCCTGCGGCAGGCCGACCTGGCTCAGCGCGGCGGCGCGCGCCTGGGGCGACAGCAGATAGCCGCGTCCGGTGCGCAGGTCGTTGCTCTTGAGGTACGAGCCGTCGACGTGGAGCACGAGCGGTCCGGCGACCTGCGCGTCCGCCGCGGCGCCGACCGAGCGCTCGTCCGCGGCGCTGCCGTAGCTGCCGATCGCGTCGGCGCGATAGCCGTTCTCGGGGATAGCGCGCGGGATGCGACGGTCCACCACGTTGACCACGCCGCCGATCGCTGACGAGCCGTACAGCAGCGCCGACGGGCCGCGCAGCACCTCGACTCGCTCGGCGAGCAGCGGATCGATCACGACCGCATGGTCGACCGAGGTGTTCGAGACGTCGATCGAGCCGATGCCGTCGGTCAGCACGCGGATGCGATCGCCCTGGAAGCCGCGCAGGATCGGGCGCGACGCGCTCGGTCCGAACGAGGTGGCGGAGACGCCCGGCAGCCGCGCCAGCGTCTCGCCGATCGTCGGGCGCAGCTCGCGGGTCAGCTCGGCGCCACTCAGCACCGAGGTGCCCTGCAGCACGTCCGATTCGCTCTGCCGGATCGGCGCGGTGACGATCACGTCGTCGGAGCGGTGCGGGTCGCGCTGGCGGGTGTTCCCGGCACCGCCGCTCGGATCGGCCTCGCTCGGCGCGGCAGGCACGGGGTTGGTCTGAGCGGCGGCGGGGCAGGCAAGCGGCGCGAGCGCGACCGCGGCGAGGAGGATCTTCTTCATGAACGACTCCGACTGGAGCCGCTCCTCTAGCGCAATGTTACAACATATCAAGGCCGGCATCGCGGTCGTGCTCGTCGCGTTCCACCGCATCGAGTATCTTGCCGCCGGCGATGAAGACGACCCCGGTGCAGGCGGCGAACATCAGCCAGCCGCTCGCCCCGGGGAGGCGATGCACATAGCCGAAGCCGCGCTCCACCGCGCCGGTGGCGAGCGCGTAGATCACCAGAAAGGCCTCGAACTTGGTCTTGACCGCGAACAGTCGCTTGAACCGGTGCCAAAGGCCGGGGCGGGCGGGCGCGCTTTGAGAATGAGGCGGTGTGCGGCGGGTCACGCGTGGCTCATAATGGTCGAAGGTCAATCAAGCGCAAAGATGGAGCGGAGCTGCATTCCGAGTTCGCCGATCGTGCCCCGGCGCAGGCCGGGGCCTAGCTGAGAAGGCGGCGGTGAGTCTCGCGGACGTCTCCCAACTGGGCCCCGGCCTTCGCCGGGGCACGGGCCATTCAGACCACACCTCACCCCAGCTCCTCCAGCCCCAGCACCTCCAGCAACGCGCGCCGCGCCGTCTCGATCTGCGCGATCAGCCGCAGGTCGCCGATCGAGTCGGGCGCGATCGACTCGGGCCAGTGGCGCTCGATCACCGCCGCGATCACGTCGAGCCGGCCCGGGTCGACCAGGAAGCGAGGGTCGACCGTCGCGGGATCGCACACGACGCGGAGGCGAAGGCAGGCCGGCCCGCCGCCGTTGGCCATTGACTCACGCACGTCGACCACCTCGACGCGGCGGATCGCGCCGTTGCCCGCGACATGGCGTTGCACCCAGCCCCAGACGCGCGGGTTGGCGCGCGTCTCCTCGGGCACCACCAGCGTCGTCATGCCCCCCGGCGGGGTGACCAGCTGTGCGTTGAAGAGATAGGAGCCGATCGCGTCTTCCAGCGACACCTCGGCGGCGGGGACCTCGACGATCTCCGCCTCGGGCAGCAGCGCGGCGAGCGCCCGCTGCACGCCGGCGCGATCGGCGAAGGCCTGCTCGTGTGCCAGCAGCACGCGCTCGTTCGCCACCGCGACGACGTCGTTGTGGAAGGCGCCCGCCGCGATCGCCGCCTCGGCCTGCTCGACGAACAGGGTGCGCGCCGGGTCGAGCCGGTGCGCGCGCGCCACCGCCCGGCTCGCCTCCAGGTGTTGGCGCGCGGGGAAGGGGCCGCCCGTGGCGCCGTAGACGAACAGCTCGACCCCGGGAGTGCCATGGCCGGCGCACAGCCGCATGTGATTGGCGGCGCCCTCGTCGCCGAAGGGAGCCGGGATGGGTGCGTGCACCGCGAAGGCGGGATGCGCGAAGGCGAGCCGCAGCTGCGCCAGCGTCGCGGGCCACTCGTGGCTGCGATGCGGCATCGTCACGAGGTTGGCGACAGTGAGATGACAGCGCCCGTCGCCGGTGTCGGCCGCCGGCGAGACGGTCGCGGCGTTGGCGGCCCACATCGCCGAGGCGGACAGCGCGCGCGCGCGCAGGAAGGGTGCTGCCGCGGCGTAGTCGGTGTGAAGCGCGGCGAGCCAGTCGTGGTCCGGGCGGGGGTGCGGCAGCAGCACGCCCTGTACGAGCCCGAGCGCGAGATTGGCGCGCATCTTCGCCACGCCCTGCAGCGCCGCGGCGCGCGGATGCGCCACCGCGCCGGCGTTGGCGGTGGCGGCGAGGTTGCCCGGGCTGAGCCCGGCGTAATTGTGGCTCGGCCCGACGATTCCGTCGAAATTGATCTCGCGCAGCACCGTCATATTCGCCCGATCCAGCTCACCGTCGCGCCCGGCTCGATCGCCAGCGCGGCGGCGCAGGCGCGATCGAGCGCGATCCCACCCTCGACCTCGCGGACCGCGCCATAGGCGCAGCGGAACGCGCCGAGCCGCCCCGTCGCGACCAGCGCCTCGGTACCGCCGCCGGCCCGGTCCTCGGCCGCGTCGATCGTCACCAGCGCGGCGTCGCGCGCGTCGCGCACGGTGCGGATCTGGTCGGTGCGCGCGGTCATGGTCGGGCCGCCGTCGAAGATGTCGACGTAATTCTCGAAGGCGAACCCCTCGTGCTCGAGCATCCGCATCGCGGCGCGACCGGACGGGTGGGGCAGGCCGATCGCGGCGCGCGCGCCGTCGGTCAGCATCGCGGTGTAGATCGGGTGTTTCGGCATCAGGTCGGCGATGAACTGGTGGCCGTTGATCGCGTTGAACTCGTCCGCCTGCTGGAAGCTCATCCCGAAGAAGCGCCCCGCCAGCCCGTCCCAGAAAGGCGAGCCGCCGGCCTCGTCGATCACGCCGCGCAGCTCGGCGAGCGTCCGCTCGGCGAAGCGCTGGCGGTGCGCGCGGATGAAGAGGTAGCGGCTGCGCGCGAGCAGCAGCCCGAGCCCGCCGGCGCGCTCGCCGGGATGGAGAAAGAGCCCGCCTACCTCGCTCGCCCCCTCCAGGTCGGTGGTGAGCGTCAGCATCTCGGCGCGGAAGGTGCGCTCCAGCTCGCGGCTGTGCTGCGTCAGCGTGCCGATGCGGTAGCTGTAGAACGGATGCTTCTGCCCCACGTGCGTGATCAGCTGGCACGTGCCGCGCACGTCGCGGGTGGCGGTGTTCTCCAACATCAGGACGAACAGCTCGTCGCGGAGGCTCGCGGTGTCGCGCCCGAACGCCTCGGCACAGCGCGCCAGCTTGGCTCCGAGCGCGGCGCGGTCGGGCGGCAGGTTGGTGAAGCCGCCGCCGGTCAGCTTCGCCATCTCGTACAGGTGCGGCAGGTCGCCCGGCTGCGCGGCGCGGATCACGAAGCTCATGCCAGCGCTCCCTCGGCGATCCGCAGCATCGTCACCGCGGACAGGGCCGCGCGCTCTCTCAGGCTGTCGACGATCAGATATTCCTCCGCCGAGTGGATCGCGCCGCCGCGCGCGCCCATCGTGTCGACCACGGGGACGCCGCAGGCGGCGATGTTGTTGCCGTCGCACACGCCGCCGGTATCGCGCCAGGCGATCGCCTGGCCGAGGTCGGCGCCGCTCGCGCGCACCAGCTCGAACAGCCGTGCCGCGCCGGCGTCGATCGGCTTGGGCGGACGGTTGAAGCCGCCGTGCACCTCCACCGAGACCTCGTGCACCGCGGCCACCTCGGCCGCGGCGCGCTCGACCAGCGTCTGCGCGCGCGCGATCTCGCCCGCGTCGGCAGGGCGGAAGTTGACGCGCAGCACGGCGAGATCGGGGACGACGTTGTTGGGCCCACCGCCGTCGATCCGCGCCGGGTTGACCGCGAGCCGCGGCGAGCGCTCGGCGTGGAGCCGCAGCGCCAGCGCACTCGCCGCCACCACGGCATTGCGCCCGTCGGCGGGGTTGCGGCCGGCGTGCGCCGCACGTCCGCGCACCACGATCGAGAAATTGCCCGTGCCGCCGCGCGCGCCCGCCAGCGTGCCGTCGGGCAGCGCGGGCTCGTAGGTGAGCGCCGCGACCTTGCCGCGCGCCGCGTCCGCGAGCAGCGCCGCGGAGGAGAAGGAGCCGGTCTCCTCGTCCGAGTTGATCACCACGTCGTAGCCGAAGCGCGCGCCCTCGGCCTCCACCGCGAGCAGCGCCTCGAGCATCAGCGCAAGGCCGCCCTTCATGTCGGCAACGCCGGGGCCGTTGAGCACGCCCGGCTCGCGCCACTCCAGCGACTGGAACGGGTGATCCACCGGATAGACGGTATCGAGGTGGCCGGTGAGGAGCAGCCGCACCGGTGCCTCGGGTCGCACCGTCACGCGCAGGTGGTGGCCGTGCGCCAGCGCAGCGACGCTGCCGTCGGCGCCGACGCTCTCCGCCGCGCCGGGCTCGACCAGCGTCACCTCGCCCGGCAGCGCGGCGAAGGCGTCGGCGAGGGCCGCGGCCATCGCGGCGCACCCTGCTAGGTTGCGCGTCCCGCTGTTGATCGCCGCCCAACGCTCGACTTGCGCCAGCATTCGCGCCGCGTCGAGCCGCTCGACCGCGCCCCTCTCCACTCTCGTGAGTTCCCCCATGGCGGGCAGCCTAGCGGGGTCCGCGGCGCGAGGCCAGCCGGGCGTCAGCCCGGCAGATCGAGGTGCGCCGCGAAGGCGTGCAGCACGTCGCGGTACAGCTGCTGCTTGAAGGGCACGATCAGCGACGGCAGGTCCGCGGGCGCGGCCCAGCGCCAGGCGCGGAACTCGGGGTGCGGCGTGTCGATGCGGATGTCCGCATCGGTGCCGTCGAAGCGGAACAGGAACCAGCGCTGGCGCTGGCCGCGGTACTTCCCCTTCCATACCTTGCCGATCATCTCGGGCGGCAGGTCGTAGTAGAGCTCCTCCGGCGCCTCGGCGATCAGTGTCACCTTGTCCGCGGTGACGCCGGTCTCCTCCCATAGCTCACGGACCGCGGCGGCCTGAGCGTCCTCGCCCGGGTCGATCCCGCCCTGCGGCATCTGCCAGGCCTCCAACACGTTATCGAGCCGCTGGCCGACGAAGACGCGGCCCTCGCGGTTGAGCAGCATCACGCCTGCGCAGGGGCGATAGGGAAGGGTGCTGGGATCGGTCATGCGGCTCGCCTTAGCGCGGCCGAGCGACGCGGTGAAGCGCCGGCCGGCGCGCTCGCGCAAGTCAGTGCGCCGCCGCCTCGCCGCGGTGGAAGAGGTGGAGCAGCCCCGCGATCGCGCCGCCGATCGCGAGCCCGACCACGCCCGACAGCGTCGCGGTGAGCAGCCAGCCGAGCACCGCGCCCAGCGCCGGCGCGCCGTGCTCGACCCGCTCGGCGAGGTGGTGGACGAGATGCTGCGGCGCGCGCCACCCGAGCGTCTCCGCGCCATGGAGCAGGATGCCGCCGCCGACCCACAGCATCGCCGCGGTGCCGATCACCGCGAGCCAGCGCATCAGCACCGGCACGCCCTTGACCAGCCCGCGCCCGATCGCGCGCAGCGGCGAGGACGTGCTCTTGGCGAGGTGCAGCCCGACGTCGTCGGCCTTCACGATCAACGCCACCACACCGTAAACGCCCGCGGTGATCGCCACCGCCACCAACGCCAGCGTGATCGCCTGAGTCAGCAGGGGCGTGTCGGAGACCTCGCCGAGCGCGATCGCCATGATCTCGGCGGAGAGGATGAAATCGGTGCGGATCGCGCCCGACACCTTCTGGCGCTCGAGCTCGGCCGGGTCGGTCGCGATATCGGCGGTGTCGTCGTGGTGCTGGCCCGAGAGCGCCTCGATCACCTTCTCGGCGCCCTCGAAGCACAGGTAAGCGCCACCCAGCATCAGCAGCGGCGTGATCGCCCAGGGCGCCCAGGCGCTCAGCCCGATCGCGATCGGCAGCAGGAAGACGATCTTGTTGCGGAGCGAGCCCAGCGCGATCTTGCCGATGATCGGCAGCTCGCGCTGCGGCGACAGGCCAGTGACGTAGCGCGGCGTCACGGCGGTATCGTCGACCACCACGCCCGCCGCCTTGGTTCCCGCCTTGGCCGCGGCGGCGCCGACGTCGTCGAGCGAGGCGGCGGCGAGCCGTGTCAGGCCGGCGACGTCGTCGAGCAGCGCGACCAATCCGCTGGGCATCATCTATCTCCCTGTTCGCGCGCGCTGATGCCCGGCGCGCCCGGGGCTGTCGAGGGGTGGCGCGGACTCAGCCGTCGGCGAGGCCGATGCCGATCGAGGCGCGCGCCGCGTCGGCCTCGTTCGACACCACCGGATAGGCGCAGTAATCCGCGGCGTAATAGGCGCTCGGGCGATGGTTGCCGGACCAGCCGATGCCGCCGAACGGTGCCGAGGAGGAGGCGCCGTTGGTCGGCTTGTTCCAGTTGACGATACCCGCGCGGGCGCCGGCCCAGAAGCGGTCGAACAGCGCGGGCGTCTGGCTGATCAGCGAGGCGGACAGGCCGTAGCGCGTCGCGTTGGCCTCGGCGATCGCGGCGTCGAAATCGTCGACGCGCACGACCTGGAGCAGCGGGCCGAACAGCTCCATGTCGGGCCGCTCGGCGACGTCGGTGACGTCGATGATGCCGGGCGTGAGGAACGGCCGCTCGGGATCGGGCCGCGCCATGTGGCGGACCGGGCGGCCGCCTTTCATCATCAGTGCGAGGAAGCTCTCGCTCAGCCCGTCGGCGGTTTCATTGTCGATCACCGGGCCCATGAAGGGCTGGGGCTCGTCGTACGGCGCGCCGACGATCAGCCGGTTGGTCAGCTTGGTCAGCTCGCCGAGCAGCCCGTCCGCCAGCGTGTCCTGCACGATCAGCCGCCGCGCCGCGGTGCAGCGCTGTCCCGCGGTGGTGAAGGCCGACTGCGCCACCAGCACCGCGGCGGTGTGCAGGTCGGGCGTGTCCCACACCAGGATCGGGTTGTTGCCGCCCATCTCGAGCGCGAGGATCTTCTCGGGCTTCTCGGCGAAGGCGCGGTTGAGCGCGATGCCAGTCCGCGCCGAGCCGGTGAACAGCAGCCCGTCGATGTCCGGATGCGCCGCGAGCGCGCGTCCCTCGGCCGGCCCGCCGACCACCACGCGCATCGTCTCCGCCGGCACGCCCGCGGCGTGGAGGCACTCGACGAGGAACAGGCCGGTCGCGGGGGTCTTCTCGGATGGCTTGAACACCACCGCGTTGCCCGCGATCAGCGCCGGGACGATGTGGCCGTTGGGCAGGTGCGCCGGGAAATTGTACGGGCCCAGTACCGCGAGCACGCCGTGCGGTTTGTGGCGCAGCGCCATGCGGCTGTTCATCGGCGCGTCCATGCGGCGCTGCGCGGTGCGCTCGGCGTAGGCGGTGACCGAGATGTCGACCTTGGCGATCACGCTGTCGACCTCGGTGCGCGCCTCCCACAACGGCTTGCCGGTCTCGCGCGCGATCACCTCGGTGAAGGTGTCGGCGCGCTGGCGCACCACGTTGGCGAAGCGGCGCAGTGTCTCGATGCGGAAGGAGAGCGAGCGCGCGGCCCAGGGCACGAAGCCCTCGCGCGCCGCGGCGACCTCCTGATCGACGTCGCTCGTCGGGCCGCGCCAGAGCTCGGCGCCGGTGGCGGGCTCGTACGAGATCAGTTCTGCCATGGCGTCCTCTTCGCGCACTTTGCGTAACTTGCCAATCGGGTGCGCGGGAGGGGGCGCTCGCTCCGCTCTGCTGGCGTCACCCCCGCGCTCGTCTCTGGATCCACGGCGCGGCAGGAGCAGACCGTGCGATGTTCGCCCGCGATGGATCCCGAGACGAGTTCGGGATGATGCGAGGGGACGGGACGGCTATTTCGCGGACCGCGCTCCCGCGCACGCAGGAGCCCACATCAGGGAGCGCGGCACTCGCTGCTCCGGGCGCCGGCGTGCGCGACCCCGTCGCGTCCATCTCATTCCAGCGCGGCCGCCATCTGGCGGATCGCCGCCAGCTTGGCGTCGAACGCGGCCCAATCGTCGCGCTCGGCGATCGGCGCCCAGATCGCCTCGACCTCGTCGATCAGCATCGCGCACGGCTCGCCCCGCCAGTAAGCATGGTCGCGCGGCTTGCGCGGCGCGTGGTCCGCCAGCGCCGCGCGCACGGCGTCCCACTCGGCGCCGTAGCTTCCCGGCAGCTCCTGGGCGAAGACGTCGAAGAAGAAGCGGTCGAGCCCGATCCCGGTCGCGCGCAGCGCGCGCTCCACCGCCTGCACCAGCGCGCGGTCGCTCGAGTCATGCTTGGCCGCACGTCCCATGCGCCACAGCAGCGCCTCCGCGACCGCCGGCTGATATGCTTCGGCGAAGCGGTCGAGCGCCGCCACCAGCGGGTCGCTCTCCGCGATCAGCCGCAGCGAGGAAGCGAGCTGCATCACGTCCCACAGGATCGCCTCGGGCTGACGGCCGAAGGCGTACAGCCCCGCGTGATCGAAATAGGCCGCGGTGAAGGCCGGATCCCAGGTCGGGGCGAAGCGCCACGGGCCATAGTCGAAGCTCTCGCCGGTGACGTTGATGTTGTCCGAGTTCAGCACGCCATGGACGAAGCCGGCGGCCATGTAGCGCGCCGCCAGCACCGCGGTGCGCGCCACCACGAGTTCGAGCAGCCGCACCGGATCGTCGCCGGGCTCGCCGTAGAGCTCGGACAGCACGTAGCGCACCAGCCGTCGCATCGCGTCCTCGTCGTGGTGGTAGGCGAGCCGCTGGAAGGTACCGATCCGGATGTGACCGTGGCTGAGCCGGACCAGCACCGCCGCGCGCGTGGGCGAGGGTTCGTCGTTGCGCTCCAGCGCCTCGCCCGTCTCGATCAGCGAAAAACTGCGCGAGGTCGGCACGCCGAGCGCCTCGAGCATCTCGCTCGCCAGCACCTCGCGTACCCCGCCCTTGAGCGTCAGCCGGCCGTCGCCGAAGCGGCTCCACGGGGTCTGCCCCGATCCCTTGGTGCCGAGATCGAGCAGGCGCCCGTCGCGATCGCGCAGCTGCGCGAAGGTGAAGCCGCGTCCGTCGCCGAGATCGGGGTTGTACGAGCGGAACTGGTGGCCGTGGTAGCGCAGCGCCAGCGGCTGCTCGAGGCTGTCCGGCAGCGGCGCGAAGCGGCCGAGATGCCGGACCCATTCTGCGTCGTCGAGACCGCGCAACCCGACCTCAGCCGCGGCGCGATCGTTGCGGAAGCGCAGCCGCGTCTCGGGAAAGTCCGCGGCGCGGACGGGATCGTAGAAAGGTTCACCGAGCGACAGGATCCGGCGCTCGGGGCGATATGCTTGCGGGTCGAAGGGCATGCGTGGATATGGGGGGCGCCGGAGCGGGGAGGCAAGCATGGCGGGATTTCGCGACGTCTACTGGTGGTCCGCCGACGGACTGCGGCTGCACGCGCGCGACTATCCCGGCCCCGAGGGCGACGCCGCCCCACCGCTGCTGTGCCTGCCCGGGCTGACCCGCAACGTCCGCGACTTCGAGCCGCTGGTCGCCGCGCTGGACGGGCGGCGGCGCGTGCTCGCGGTCGAGTTCCGCGGCCGCGGCGAGAGCGGCTACGCCAAGGATCCGATGACCTACGTGCCGCTCACCTACGCGCAGGACGTGGTGGCGTTGCTCGCCGATCAGCAGCTGGAGCGCGTCGTCGCGGTGGGGACCTCGCTCGGCGGGATCGTGACGATGCTGCTCGCCGGCATGCTGCCCGGGCGCATCGCCGGCGCGCTGCTCAATGACATCGGCCCGGTGATCGAACCCGGCGGGCTGGCGCGCATCCGCGGCTATGTCGGCAGGCCCAGCGTCTACCCCACCTGGCTCCACGCCGCGCGCGGGTTGCAGGAGTCGAACGGCGACGTCTACCCGGGCTGGCGGATCGACCAGTGGCTCGCGATGGCCAAGCGGCTGTACCGGCTCAACAGCGCGGGGCGCATCGTGCTCGACTATGACCTCAAGATCGCCGAGCCGTTCCGCCTGCCCGGCGGCGAGGCCGGGCCGGACCTGTGGCGCGCCTATGCGGCCCTGGGCGAGGCACCCGTGGTGGTGACGCGCGGCGAGCGCAGCGACATCCTGGGCGAGGCCACCGCGCGCCGCATGGTCGCGGCACTGCCGCGCGCCGAGCTGGTGACGGTGCCGGGCGTTGGGCACGCGCCGCTGCTCGACGAGCCGGCGCTACGGCCCGCGATCGACCAACTGCTCGCCGCCATCGCGGAACCCGCGCGCTAGCGGTTCGTCTCGCTCGGTCGGGGCGAGCGAGAGGACCAGCATGACCGAGATCAGTGATGCGCACAGCGCCCAGACGTCGCTCAAGGGGCGGCGCGCGATCGTCACCGGCGGCACCACCGGGATCGGCCGCGCCGTCGCGGTGCTGCTCGCCGCCGAGGGTGCGCACGTCTACCTCGTGGGCACCGATCAGGCGCATCTCGACGACGCGCTGGCGCGGGTGCGGGAGGTGGGCACGGGCGACGGCGGGCTGTTCGATCTGAGCCAGCCCGACCAGGTCGGCGCCGCGGTCGACGCCGCGAGCGCGGCGCTGGGCGGCTATGACGTGGTGGTCGCCAACGCCGCCGAGGCCGCGAGCGGCGTGACCGAGATGGACGAGGCCGCGCTGCTGCACGCGATCGCGCTCAACTTCACCCATTATCTGCTGCTGACGCAGCGCGCCGCGCGCGACCTGCGCGCGGGCGACGTGGTGATGATCGGCTCGACCAGCGCCTATGTGCTCGGGCCGCATTCCACCGTCTACGCCGGGATCAAGAGCGGATTGCAGGGCTTCTCGATTGCGCTGCGGCGCGAGCTCGGACCCAGGGGCGTGCGGGTCGCGCTGGTCGAGCCGGGCCTGACCGGCTCGGACATGCAACTGCCCGACCTTTCACCCGAGAAGCAGCGTGAGATGATCGGCGAGGAGAAGATGCTGCGTGCCGAGGACATCGCGGTGGGGGTGCACTACCTGCTCACCCAGCCGCGCCGCGCGGTGATCCAGCGGCTGACGATCAGCCCGCGCGTGCAGGACGGGGACTGACCGCCATGGCGACCGGCTTCCCGCACGACGCTCTGGTGTTCGGCCCCGGCGACGTCGACCTGTCGCGCTCGCCGCTCGCCGGGCATCTCGACGCCGAGACCTACGTGCTCGGCGCCTTCAACCCGGGCATGACGCGACTGGCCAACGGTAACCTGCTGCTGATGGTGCGCGTCGCCGAGGCGTTGCGCCACCCGGTGCGCGACCAGCAGATCCACGCGATCCGCTGGGACGGCGAGCGATACGTGCTCGACGCCTGGCCGCTGTCGCTGGTCGACACCTCGGACCCGCGCAAGTTCATGATGCGCGGCGGCGGCTGGAAGGTGATGGCGCTGACCTCGCTGTCCTGGCTCCTGCCGGTCGAGCTCGACGCGAGCGGTACGCAAGTCGAGGCGGTCCACTACGAGCGCGCGATCGCACCACGCGCCGCCTATCAGTGCTATGGCGTCGAGGACGCGCGGATCAGCCGCGTCGACGGTCGCTACTACATGACGAGCTGCTCGGTCAGCCCCGAGCGCCACTGCACCACGCTCTACACCAGCGACGACGCGCTCGACTGGCGGCTGGAGGGCATCGTGCTCGACCATCAGAACAAGGACATGCTGATCTTCGAGGGCAAGGTGCGCGGCACCTTCTGGGCGCAGACTCGGCCGCTCGGCGACCTGTACTTCGCTTACCCGCCCGACAGCGAGTGGCGCGCCGGCCCGTCGATCAACCTGGCCACCTCACCCGACGCGCTCTACTGGAAGCCGCTCGACGCGCCGGGCATCCGCCCGCACGCCAAGACGATGGCGACCGCGCGCATGGGGGGCGGGGCGCCGCCGGTGCTGACGACCGTGAACGGGCAGGAGGGCTGGCTGACGCTGTGGCACGGTGTCGAGCCCTCGGGCGTCGTCGGGATCTATCGCACCTATTGGACGCTGCTCGACCGCGACGACCCGTCGCGCCCGCTCGCCACCAGCGACGACGCGCTGCTGGAGCCGGCACCGGCGCTGACCGAGCCGCTCAAGGAGCAGATGTACCTGGACAATGTCGTCTTCACCACCGGCATCGCCGACGGCGGCGATCACTGGGTCGTGGCGAGCGGGGAGGCGGACCTGGCGTGCCGGATCACGCACGTACCGAAGGGCGCGATCGGCTGATCGTGCCGGGAAGCCGGCACCGCCCGGGAGCGGTGCCGGCGGACAGCTCAGTTGCTGTCCGAATCGTCGCCGTCGTCGACCGCGATGATCACGCCGGCGACCACGACCGCGGCGGCCAGCACCAGGCCAACGATCGCGCCGGGCGCGGCGAGCTCGCTCTTGCCCTTGGCGCCGGTCGCGGCACGCGCCGACTTGGCGACGGAGAGCGAGGCAGCAGGGTTGGCGGCGGCGAGCGCCGGGGTGGCGGTGAGCGCGAGCGCGCTGCCCGCTGCGATGATCGACTTCAGCATAGAAACGAACTCCCTTGGTTCCACGAGCGACGACGAAGGCCGAACCTCTCGCAAATTGCTTTAAGCACGGGAGGTGGGCACAGGGCATCCAGAACATGGTGCGTCGACGCTTTCCCGCCGCTATGTGGCGGCCATGCCACAGCCGCTCTCCCTGCTGCATGTCCTGCCGAGCTTCGACCTCGACGCGCGCGGAGCACGGGTGGCGCGGCTGATGAGCGCGTTCGGCGATCGTGCGCGGCATCGTCTCGTGGTCGCCGACGCCGCCCGGCTCGCGGCGCGGCAACGTATCGGCAAGGGGGTGCGGTACGAGATCGCGCAGGAGGCACCGCCGCTCGCGGGCAGGCCCTCGCTGGCGCGCTACGAGGCGTTGGCCAAGCTGATGCGCGGCCACGATCTCGTTCTCACCTACGACTGGGCCGCGATCGACGCGGTGATGGCGCGCCGCGTCTTCGCGCGCGGGCTCCCGCCGGTGATCCACCACGAGGACGGCTTCGCGGACGCCGAGGCGGGCGGACTACGCCGCGACCGAACGATCTATCGTCGTCTGGCACTCTCCGCCGCCCACGCGCTGGTGGTGCCGAGCCGCGCGATCGAGCGGATCGCACTCGAGACGTGGAGACAGCCGCGCGCGCGGGTCCATCGTATCGCGAACGGCGTCGCCACGGCGCTCTACGCCGAGCGACCCGACCCGCGCGCGCTACCTGGCTTCGCGCGCAACGAGCGCGAGCTGACGATCGGCGCCGTCGGCGCGCTGCTGCCGCACAAGGACCTGCCCGCCCTGGTGCGCGCGGTCGGCGGGCTGTCGACCCGCTTCCGCCTGGTCGTCGTGGGCGAGGGGCCCGAGCGCGACGCGATCGAGCGGACCGGGCTGGCGATGGGGATCGACGACCGGGTCGTGCTCACCGGCGCGGTCGAGCGGCCCTATCGCTACATGGGGCTGTTCGACGTCCTCGCGCTGTCGTCGACGAGCGAGCAGTCGCCGACCAGCGTGGTCGAGGCGATGGCGGCGGGGCTGCCGGTGGTGAGCCCGCCGGTCGGGGATGTCGCCGAGATGGTGGCACCCGAGAATCTTCCCTTCGTCACCGAACATCACGGCGAGGTGCGGTTGCGCGACGCGATCCAGGCGCTCGCCGGCGACCCCGCGCTGCGCGGACGGGTCGGGGCTGCCAACCGCGCGAAGGCGCGCGCCGAGTTCGACGAGGCGGATATGATCGCCCGCTACGCGGGGCTCTATGCGGAGGCCGCGGGGCGCCCGGCTTGTCTCGGTTGAGTCGCAATTTTGTCGCGCTTCCGCCCGATTGCTTTATACGGACGCGCGCTACGTCAGTGATGGAAGTGGGAAGAGCGTGTTCAAGGGGCTGAAGCCGATCGTCTATGGAGGTCGCGAGGTGTGGCCGCTGGTGGAAGGTGGCAAGGGCGTCGCCGCGACCAACCATGCCTCGGCCGGTGCCTGGGCCGCCGCCGGCGGGATCGGGACGGTCTCCGCCGTCAACGCCGACAGCTACGACCCGGAAGGCAAGATCATCCCGCAGGTCTACCGCGCACTGACCCGGCGCGAGCGCCACGAGGAGCTGATCGCCTATGCGATCGACGGCGCGGTCCAGCAGGTGCAGCGCGCGTGGGAGATCGCGGGCGGCAAGGGCGCGATCAACATCAACGTGCTGTGGGAGATGGGCGGGGCGCAGCGCGTGCTCCACGGGGTGCTCGAGCGTACCCGCGGCCTGGTCTCGGGCGTGACGTGCGGCGCCGGCATGCCCTACAAGCTGAGCGAGATCGCCGCTTCCTACAACGTCAGCTATCTGCCGATCGTCAGCTCGGGACGCGCCTTCCGCGCGCTGTGGAAGCGCGCTTATTCCAAGGCGAGCGAGTGGCTCGCCGCGGTGGTCTACGAGGATCCGTGGCTCGCCGGCGGGCACAACGGCCTGTCCAACGCCGAGGACCCGCTCGCCCCCGAGGATCCCTATCCGCGCGTGAAGGCGCTGCGCGAGACGATGCGCGAGGGCGGCATTCCCGACAGCACGCCGATCGTGATGGCGGGCGGCGTCTGGTACCTGCGCGACTGGAACGACTGGATCGACAATCCCGAGCTCGGCACGATCGCCTTCCAATACGGCACGCGCCCACTGCTCACGCGCGAGAGCCCGATCCCGGAGGGCTGGAAGGCCAAGCTGATGGAGATCGAGGAGGGCGAGGTGCTGCTCCACCGCTTCTCGCCGACCGGCTTCTATTCCTCGGCGGTGCGCAACCCCTTCCTCCGCTCGCTCGAGGCTCGATCCGAGCGCCAGATCGCTTTCTCGACGCAGGAGGCGGGTGACCACGTCTTCCAGCTCGACGTCGGCGTGAAAGGCAAGAACTTCTGGGTGACCCGCAACGACCTGCTGCGCGCGCGCCAGTGGTTCGGCGAGGGCTTCACCGACGCGCTCAAGACGCCCGATAACACGCTGGTCTTCGTCTCGCCCGGCGAGAAGGCCGAGATCCGCAAGGACCAGGCAGACTGTATGGGCTGCCTCAGCCAGTGCCTTTTCTCGAGCTGGGCCGACACCGAGACCAACTCGACCGGCCGCCTCGCCGATCCGCGAAGCTTCTGCATCCAGAAGACGCTGCAGGACATCGCGCACGGCGGCGACACCGACCAGAACCTGATGTTCGCCGGCCATGCCGCGTATAACTTCAAACGCGACCCCTTTTACTCGAACGGCTTCGTGCCGACGGTGCAGCAGCTGGTCGACCGCATCCTCACCGGCGACTGAGGCGAGTGACGCCGCTCGCCGCCGCGCTGGACGAGCTGGCGGCGCTGCTGCGCGGCGCGCGCGATGCATGGTGGGTGATCGGCAGCGCGGCGGCATGGCTGCACGGGGCCGCGACATCGGTCGCCGACGTCGACGTGCTGCTCAGTCCGCGCGACGCGCGTGACGCGATGTCGGCCTGGCGCGGCGACGTGGTGGTCGGTGAGGCGGGCCAACGCTTTCGCTCGGTCCCGTTCGCGCGGTTGGAAGGCGCGACGCTGCCGATCGAGCTGATGCCGGGACTCCAGGTCCGTTCGGCAAATCGGTGGGTGGCGGTTTGGCCCGCCACGCGGCAGTCGGTGGGCGACGTCTATGTGCCCGAGCGAGCGGAGCTCGAGGCGATCTTCGCTCTGTTCGGCCGACCCAAGGATCGTGCTCGGGCCGATCTGCTCCGCGGACCCGCCGGGCGATCTTCCGCTCGTTCCTAGCAGGACGGGGAGAAGCGCCGCTTGCGCGTCATCAAGACGCGCGGCGGCCGCCGTCTCCCCGTTCTCGCCGGAGTGATCGGACTCAGTCGACCACGGTGCCGACGACCGCGCCGCCGACCCCGCCGACGGCCGCGCCCTTCTCGACGCTCTTGCCCGTCGCTGCCGCCACACCGGCGCCGCCCGCGCCGCCGATCGCCGCGCCGCGCAGCGTCGAGCAGGCCGACATGTTCACCGCGCAGGCGACGAGCAGGGTGGAGAGAAGAATCTTACGCATGGATCAACTTCCTGTGCTGTGGGATGCCCGCTCCAATGACGCGCGAGGCGATGGGTTCCGTCGCGCAACCTTTCGTCACGCGCGGGCCGCGACAAGCCTTCAGCCGCGCGACAATGATGACGCCGGCGCAACATCGCTGACATGCCGGCGACAAAGGGGAGGGCGAGGGAGCGTGCGAGGAGATCGCGCATGCACCACGACCACGACGCCGACTATCACGCCGCTCGAGCGCGCGCCGAGGCGGTCCGCGCCATCGTCGCCAGCAGCGATGCGGCCGCGGCGATCCACCAGGAACTATGCCTGCGCTATATCGGCCGGCTGCTCGCCGCCCTGGTGCTCGGTGATGCGGTTCGCGGGCGCGGTTGAGCCGCGATCGGACCTTCGGGATCACGTACGCCGGCCAGCCCCGATCGATGGTGATCGGGGGCTCGGCCCGGCGCGACGCTGAGGAACCGGCCCGAAGAGCGATCGGGCACGCGTCGCTGACACACCATGACACTGGGCCCGGTAAAATCTGCTATGCTCCGCGGCCGGCGCGGTGCCTCCTTGTTCAGGCAGTGACGTTCGCGGCAGCGCCGGCGGTGTCGATCGAGAGCAGCGCGTCGAGCGGGTAATTGGCGCCGTTGACGGTGACGATGGCACGGCCGTCCAGCATCATCGCCGACGTGATCGTACCGGCCGCGGTGACCGCGCCGTTGATCGTCGCGCCGTTGACGTCCTTGGCGACGAGCGAGAGCGTGTAATTGCCCTCGGGCGCCTTGCCGCCGAGTGCGCTGCGCCCGTCCCACACGATCTTGCCCTTGGCGGCGGGATCCAGCGCGATCGTCGTCATGACGGAGCCCTTGCTGTCCTTGATCTCCGCCAGCAGCGTCGCCGGCATCTGGCTATACTGGTACGACCAGGTCGCGGGCTTGTCGGCGGTCAGTCCCGCGACCTGCGTGTCGAACCGCGCCTCGCGCCCGATATAGGATGACGCCTGCGCCAGCTCCTGTGAGGTCAGCTTGGCGACTATCGTCTTGAGTGTGCTGTTCTGCTGGATCGACTGCTCGGTCTGCGCGAACTGCACCAGCTGATTGGTGAATTGCGCCGTGTCCATCGGGCTGAGCGGATTCTGGTTCTGGATCTGCGACGTCAGCAACTTCAGGAACATGTTGAAGTCGGCGCTGATCACCGGCTTGGTCTCAGGCGCGGCGGTGGCGTCGCCGCTGGTGTCGAGCGAGGCGCGGTCGGCCGCTGCCTTCTGTGCGGCGGCTTTCTGCGCGGCGACGGTCGCCGCAGCGGCTTTTGTGTCGGACGTGCTGATCGGGATGGTCATGATGGCGATTCCTCAGGCGAAGACGTCGACGAGGCCGCTCGAGCGCAGCCGGCGGGGCGTGGCAGTGGCGGTGGGGCGGTCCGCGGTGGGTTCCGTGAGCGCGGCATAGCGCTGGTCGCGCGCGACGGCCGCCTCCCACCGCTGACCGCCCCCCGACTGCCGTTCCGAGAAGTGGAACGACTGAGCGTGCGCGCGCACACCCGCGTCCGCCAGGGCCCGCTGCAGCTGATCGAGGTCGTGACGCAGCAGGTCGAGCGCGGCGCGATTGTCGCTCGCGACCACGGCGCGGAGGTCGCCCTCGGGTCCGAAGCTCAGCTGCACGTCGATGCTGCTGTGGCTGATCGCGACGCCCGACAAGGGTCGGCTCAAGGGGCTGGCGCAATATTTCTCCACCGCGGTGACGACCATGGCGCCGGCGGCGCAGTCCGATCAGCCGGAACTCGAGCCGGGCACCGGGGGGCGACTGCGGCGTGCGCAGGGTGACCAGTCAGAGGCCTCCGGTATCCTGAGCGCGGAGGCCGGCACCGTCGGCGCGTCGCGCGGCGGCACCGCGAACATCCCGGCCGCCAGCCGGCGCGCGCTTGCCGACGAGCTCAGGATCGCGCTCGAACTCGCGCCCAACGCTACCCTGGGGCCGCGCGCGGTGCAGGTCGAGCGCGAGCGTGACGGCATTCGCATCACGCTGATGGATACCGCGCAGCAGAGCATCTTCGCCGGGCCGACCGCCGAGCTGAATGGCTACGGCCGCGCGCTGCTCGCGCACGTCGCGCGCCGGCTCCAGCATGTCGAGGCGCAGCTCGCGATCGAGGGGCATACGAGCGCCGAGGGTGGTGCGCAGAGCGCGGCGAACTGGCGATTATCGGGCGCCCGGGCGGAGGCGGCGCGCGACGCGCTGGTGGCGGACGGACTGTCGCCGGACCGGTTCGCGCAGATCGTCGCGCGCGCCGGTACGCAGCCGGTCTATCCCGACCAGCCGAGCCGCCCCGAGAATCGACGGATCGCGATCATCGTGCTGTCCGAACCTTCCGCGCTGCCGCGCGACGTCAGCCTTCGCTTCTGAGCTTCAAGGAACATCGCGGTGCCTCCATTCGCGCGTCGTCTGCTCGTGTTACTCTGCGGTGTCGCCGTCGGCAGCCTGAGCGCCATCGAAGTGAGTCACTGGGTGGCAGGTGACAATATATTCGCGGCCGCCCCGCGGCGCGAGTTCATGCCGATCGGCACGCTGACCGCGCCGCTGGTCGGGACCGACGGTCATCTGCTCGGCTATCTCAGCTTCGACGCGGAGATCGAGGTGCCGGTCCGGCACGAGCATGAGATACGCTCGGGGCTGCCGGTGCTCGCCGACGCGGTCAACCGCACCAGTTTCGCCGCGCCCATCGCCGGTCCGGCGGACGGCTACGTTCCGCAACTGCAGGTGCTGCGAGAACTCGTCCACGCCGCGGCGCTCAAGACCTATGGCCCCGATGTGGTGTCGCGCACGGTCATCACGCGCGCCGCTCTTACCTGAGCGGGCTCCGACCGCACGGGCGCCGCTCGTCTCGTCTCCGACCCGCGCCTGGTTGCGCCGTCGGGCGCGAGGCAGCAGTGGAGCATCGATGAGCCGATCTGGGGAGAGAAGGGTTGGCCCAACGCACCGACGGAGGACCAGCCGGCCGAGCGCCGGCGCAGGAACGATCAGCCGCTCCGCGAGCGCCTCCTGACCTCAACGCGATGCCTCTGCATCTCGGCGCCGCGAGGCCGCGCCCTCGCTCACGCCGGCGGAGCCATGTCGCCGCCGACGCTTGGCTGGAACGGGATCGGTGCACGGCGACCCAGCCGATCATGCCGCCAACGCATAGGCCTCCGCCGCCGCGACCTGCGCCGCGCTGGGCCGCACCCCGGTGTAGAGCACGAACTGCTCGAGCGCCTGAAGCTTGGCGATCTCGGCACCGGTGATCACGCGCTTGCCCAACGCGCGCGCCAGCCCAAGCAGCGGCGTCTCGACCGGCTTGGCGACGACGTCGATCACCACCTCGGCCGCCTCGACCTGCGCGGGCGTGAAGGCGAGCGCCTGGGCGTCCGGACCGGTCATGCCGAGGGGGGTGACGTTGACCAGCACCGGCGCGCGCAGCGTCTCCCCATCGACCCCCCAGTCGCAGCCCAGCGCCTCCGCCAGCGCGCGCCCCTTGGCCGTGTTGCGCGCGACGATCACGCCCGCGGCGAAGCCGGCGTCGACGAGCGCGGTCGCGGTGGCCTTCGCCATGCCGCCGCTGCCGCGCAGCAGGAACGGCGCGCGCACGAGCGGCTCGACCAGCGCGCGCACCGCGCTGTAGTCGGTGTTGTAGCCCAACAGCCGTCCGTCGTCGTTGACGATCGTGTTGACGCTGTCGATCGCCGCGGCGGAGTCGCGCAGCCCGTCGAGCAGCGGGATGACGTCCTCCTTGAACGGCATCGAGACCGCGCAGCCGCGGATACCGAGCGCGCGGATGCCGCGCACCGCGCCTTCGAGGTCGGCGGTGGTGAAGGCCTTGTAGACATAGTCGAGCCCGAGCGCGTCGTAGAGGTGGTTGTGGAAGCGTGAGCCGAAGGTCCCGGGGCGCGCGGCGAGCGACATGCACAGGCGGGTGGTCGGGCCGATCGGTGGCTTCATCGCTGATTCTCCTCGTCTGCGAGCCGCGATAGCCGATGAGCGAGGGCTTCTCCTCCGTCAACGGAGCCGAAGATGCGGTTCGGCGACGTCGCTGCACCGCGCCTCGCGCGAAGCCTCGGCCGCGACCAGGGTCGAGACGCCGTGCTCGTCATAGCGCGTCGGGCACCCGCACACCGGCTGGAGGCGGGGACACCGTGCAGACCATGTGAACACTCGAGAAGCGGTCGAACGGTCGCGTCACGGGTGGCGACGGCAACCGCGCGCACATCAGCAGGGCTATCGGCGCGGCGGACGAGGTCGGCTCACGTCTTTCCCGTCGCTCCCCGCGCCGCCGCATGGGCCTTCACCCGAGCGGCAGCGCCGCCTGCGCCGGCACCTCGTCGCGTTGCAGCCCCGAGAGCGTCAGGCCCAGCAGCCTGACTCCACCCTCCACCGGCAGGAGCGGCGCCAACAGCGTGCGACCGATCGCCACCAGTTGCGCGCGGTCCCGGATCGGCGTCGCCAGCGAGCGCGCGCGCGTGATCGTCGCGAAGTCGGCGCGGCGCAGCTTGAGCGTCACGGTGCGGCCGCGCGCTTCGGCGCGCTCGATCCGCGCCCATGCCGCGTCGGCGACGCGCTCGAGCGCCGCCTCGATCGCGGCCGTCTCGGACAGGTTGCTCTCGAACGTGCGCTCGGCGCCGACCGACTTGGCCTCGCGGTGCGCGCGCACCGGGCGCTCGTCGATCCCCCGCGCCGCGGCGTGGAGATAGTCGGCGTGGCTGCCGAACTGCGCGCGCAGGAACGCGATGTCGCGATCGCGCAGGTCGGCGCCGGTCTCGATCCCCAGCCTGGCCATCTTCGCCGCGGTCACCGGCCCGACGCCGTGGAAGCGCTTGACGGGCAGCGCGGCGACGAAGGCGGCACCGTGCCCGGGCGGGATCACGCACAGGCCGTTTGGCTTGTTCTGGTCGGAGGCGAGCTTGGCGATGAACTTATTGTAGCTGACCCCGGCCGAGGCGGTGAGGCGGGTCTCGGCGGCGATGCGGGCGCGGATCTGCTCGGCGATCGCGCTGGCCGAGCCGAGTCCGCGCGGGTCGTCGGTGACGTCGAGATAGGCCTCGTCGAGCGAGAGCGGTTCGATCAGGGCGGTATAGTCGGCGAAGATCGCGTGGATCTGTCGGCTCACCGCGCGATAGACGTCGAAGCGCGGCGGCACGAACACCAGCTCGGGGCAGCGCCGCAGCGCGGTGACCGAGGGCATGGCCGAGCGGACCCCGAAGGCGCGCGCCTCGTAGCTCGCCGCCGCCACCACGCCGCGCGCGCGTGCGCCGCCGACGGCGACCGGGCGCCCGCGCAACTCCGGCGCGTCGCGCTGCTCGACCGACGCGTAGAAGGCGTCCATGTCGATATGGATGATCTTGCGGGTCGCGGGGGCGCTCACGCGCGCGATATAGGGTGTCAGGTGGCCGCGATGCGATGACTTTCGCGCAGCGATCGGCTAGAGCGCGGGGCATGACCAGCGACCTCCAGCGACCGATCCTCACGCCCCCCGACGGTGCCCAGAAGGTGCTGCTCCACTCCTGCTGCGCGCCCTGCTCGGGCGAGGTGATGGAGGCGATGACCGCGAGCGGGATCGATTACACGATCTTCTTCTACAATCCCAACATCCACCCCAAGGAGGAGTATCTCCTCCGCAAGGAGGAGAATATCCGCTTCGCCGAGGCGCATGACGTGCCGTTCGTCGACGCCGACTATGACACCGCCAACTGGTTCAAGCGCGCGCGCGGAATGGAACAGGAGCCCGAGCGCGGGATCCGCTGCACGATGTGCTTCGACATGCGCTTCGAGCGCACCGCGCTGTACGCGCACGAGCACGGCTTCCCGGTGATCACCTCGTCGCTGGGTATCTCGCGCTGGAAGAACATGGCCCAGATCAACGACTGCGGCGAGCGCGCCGCGGCGCCTTACCCGGGCATCAGCTACTGGACGTTCAACTGGCGCAAGGGCGGCGGCGCGGCGCGGATGATCGAGATCTCGAAGCGCGAGCATTTCTACCAGCAGGAATATTGCGGCTGCGTCTACTCGCTGCGCGACACCAACGCGCACCGGGTCTCGCAGGGGCGCGAGGAGATCCGCATCGGCGAACTCTATTACGGCGACGAGCCGAAGGGCTGAGGGTGATCCTCCCGGTTCGGCGGGGAGGGGCCTGTCGCCACGGCACCACGTCCGCCTGAGGCTCAGCGGCGACGGCGAGTGGTGGAGAGCCCGCGCCTTCACGTGGCCTGCCGCTCGCCGACGTCCTCCAACACCGCGTTCGGCCGTTGTGCAGCTGAGATCGCTCCCAGCGATCGCGGCGTTGTCCGCGGCAGGGCGGCTGGCACTATCCTTCCCGCGCGCGGAGAGGATCGAGAGGACAGACTGGTTCGCGCCCGTCGTTAACGCTTCGTCCACCTCGCGCTGGCATGCCGGCGACGGAACAACGGGGGACATGGCGGCGACATGCGCGTACTCGCGATGGCATCGCAGAAGGGCGGATCGGGCAAGACCACGCTCTCGGGGCATCTCGCGGTGCAGGCGCAGCGCGCCGGCGCCGGGCCCGTCGTGCTGATCGACATCGACCCGCAGGGCTCGCTGGCCGACTGGTGGAACGAGCGGCAGGACGAGTTCCCCGCCTTCGCGCAGACCAGCGTGTCCCGTCTTGCCGCGGATCTCGAGGTGCTGCGGGGGGAGGGCTTCAAGCTGGCGGTGATCGACACTCCGCCCGCGATCACCATGGCGATCCAGAGCGTCGTCCAGGTCGCCGAGCTGATCGTGATCCCGACGCGCCCGAGCCCGCACGACCTGCGCGCGGTCGGTGCCACGGTCGATCTGTGCGAGCGCTCGGGCAAGCCGTTGCTGTTCGTCGTCAACGCCGCCACGCCGAAGGCGCGGATCACCTCGGATGCCGTGATCGCGCTGTCGCAGCACGGCACGGTGGCGCCGATCACGGTCCACCAGCGCACTGATTTCGCGGCCTCGATGATCGACGGTCGCACCGTGATGGAGGTCGATCCGAAGGGCCGCTCCGCCGGTGAGATCGTCGAGCTGTGGAGCTATGTCTCCGACCGGCTCGAGAAGAACTTCCGCCGCACGGTGTTTGCGGCGCCCAAGCCGGGCACGACGCCGACGCGGCCGCAAGGGGCTGGCTTCGGCCGGCGTGTGGTGGCGTGATGTTCGGGACCAAACCGATGGCCTCGCTCAGCGCCGGGCTGCTCGCGCGCAAGGGGCAGGCGCGCCCGGCGATGCGGCGCGTCGACACGCTTACGGAGCTGGCACGCGCGGGTGATGAGCTGGGCTGGAACGACATGGGAGAGGCGACGCCTGCCGCACCGCCCGCTGTGCTCGCCGCACGCGAGCGGCTGATCGCCCATCTGGGCATCGCGCCGGCGCCGGCCGCGCGCGCGACAGCGCTGGCAGCGGGGAAGCGGGTCGCCTTCACGCTGCGGCTCGACGGCGAGCGCCACCGGCGGCTGCGAGAAGCGGCGGCGGCTCGCGGCGTCTCGGCACAGGCCCTGCTGACCGAGGCGCTCGATCGCCTCGCGGCGGACGCGGCGTGAGGCGGGTCGCGCTGATCGGCGCGCTCAGCCTGGCGCTGCTCGGCGTCGGTCTGGCGGAGGTGGTCGTGCCCGCGTCGGCGACGAGCGACGGCGGCGTGCGCACCGCCGATGCCGCGAAGTACGCCGAGCGCGCGCGCCAGGCGCTCGCGCAGCAGCGGTGGAACCGCGCCGTGCGCGACAGCGAGGTCGCGGTCGCCGATGCCCCCGCGGACGGCGAGCACCGCCGGCTGCTCGGCGTCGCCTATCTGCGCGCCGGCCGCTTCGTCTCGGCGGCGCGCGCCTTCGAGGACGCGCTGACGCTCCGCGGCGACGACCATGCCGCCGCGCTCGACCTCGCGCTGGCGCAAGTCGCGTTAGGGCGATGGGATCGCGCGCGCGCCACGCTGGCGGCGCACGCCGGCGGCATCGCCGCGTCGGACCATGGGCTGGCGCTCGCACTCGCGGGCGACCTGCCGGGAGCGCTGCAGGTGTTGATGCCCGCCGTGCGCCGCGCCGAGGCCGATGCGAAGACGCGACAGAACCTCGCGCTCACGCTCGCGCTCGCGGGGCAGTGGCCGCAGGCGCGCGCGCTCGCGGCCTATGATCTGCCGGCCGACGCGGTGGACCGCCGGCTCGCCGCCTGGGCAGCACTGGCACAGCCGCGCGCGGCGTCGGATCAGGTCGCCGCGCTGCTCGGCATCACGCCGGTGAGCGACCCCGGTCTACCGCTCGCCCTCGCGCTCGTCGCGCCCGTCCCGGCGGCGGCTCCGGTCGCGGTCGCCGCCCCGCCGCCACCCGCGTTCGTGTCGCAGATCGTCCCGCCGACTGCGCCGCCGTTGGTGTCTCGCCCGGTCCCGCCGGCCGCAACCGCACCGACCTCGCGCGCGCCGGTCGCGTCGTACCAGCGGCCGCTCAGGTCGGGCGGCTACGTCATCCAGCTCGGCGCCTATGAGAACGTCGCGGTGGCACGTGACGGCTGGCGCGGCGCACTGCGGCGCTGGCCCGTGCTCGCGCGGCTGCGTCCGACAGGGATCCCCGCGGGAAAGGGCAGCACGCGCTATCGATTGTCCGTCGGCGGCATCGCGCGCGGCGACGCGATCGAGCTGTGCCGCGGCTATCGCGCGCGCGGCGGTCGCTGCTTCGTCCGGCTGGCCGCCGGCGACCGCCCCGCACCGTGGCGCAGGGGCGTGCGGCTCGCGGCTAAGTAGATGGAACGCCCTTCGAAATCGTTCGTTGGCGTAACGAACGGGTGAAGGGGATCGAATGCCATCTGCCGGGGAGGGGCTGCGCGAGCGGGTCGACGCGCTCGCGCCATGGTTTCACAATATCGATCTCGGCGGCGGGCTGACCACCGCTCCCGATCACTTCCTGGGCGACTATCCGCGCGAGAAATTTCGCGCCTTCGCCAGTTGCGTGCCCGATGATCTCACTGGCAAGTCGGTGCTGGACATCGGCTGCAACGCCGGTTTCTACTCGGTCGAGATGAAGCGCCGCGGGGCGGCGCGCGTCGTCGGTATCGACTGGGACGAGCGCTATCTCGCGCAGGCGCGACTTGCCACCGATGCGCTCGGCTTCGGCGACAGCGTCGAGTTCCGCCGACTCTCGGTCTATGACGTGACGACCTTGGGCGAGCGCTTCGACCTCGTGATCTTCATGGGGGTGCTCTACCATCTGCGCCACCCGCTGCTCGCGCTGGACCTGATCCGCGAGCATGTCGCGCGCGACCTGATGCTGTTCCAGACGATGCAGCAGGGCTCGACCGGCCTCAGCGACGTGCCCGAGGACCACCCGTTCTTCCTGCCCGGCACCTATACGCCGCCGCCCTATTTCGACGATCCGGCCTATCCGAAGATGCACTTCATCGAGCGCAAGTTCGCGGGCGACTGGACGAACTGGTGGGCGCCCAACCGTGCCTGCTCGGAGGCGATGCTGCGTGCCGCGGGCTTCGCGGTGGTGGCGCATCCGCAGGATGACGTCTATCTCTGCCGCGTCGCCGACGTGCCCTTTGCGCAGCATGGGCCCGCCGCCGTCTATCCGGCCCAGCCACGAGCGTGAGGGGAATGAGCGCGTGATCGAAGCCGCGATGATCTGGAACGAGCCCAACAACAAGTCGCACTGGGATCCGGAAGTCGATCCCGACTGGAGCAAGTTCGCCGACACCGTCTCGCGCGCCGGGGCGGCGATCGCGTCGGTCAACCCCGGCGTGACCCGCGTGCTCGGCGGCATGTCGCCGATCGATCCGCTGTGGGTGAGACGGCTCGAGGCGCACGGCTGCCTCGACGCCGTCGACGTGCTCGCGGTGCACGGATTCCCGCTCGACTGGAATTTGTGGTCGATCCACGATTGGCCCGCCAAGGTGGCCGAGATCGAGGCAGTCACCGACAAGCCGGTGTGGGTCACCGAGGTGGGCGTCGGCTCCTTCGGCGCGGAAGAGGTGCAGGTGTTCGGCGTGGAGAAGACCGCCGAGCTGCTGATCGGGCGCGTGCCGCGGATCTACTGGTACTCGCTGTTCGACCTGCCGCAGGAGTGGGGCGCCACCACGCGCCACCGCGAGGCCGAGGGGTCGAGCTACTACCGCCACTTCTACATGGGGCTGATCCGCGCCGACGGCACGCCGAAGCCGTCGCTCGACAGCTATGCCAAGGTGGCGAGCGAGATGGGGCTGATGCAATGGTTCCATTTCGAGGACCCGCGGCTCGATGATGCCGTCGAGTGGATGAAGCGGCTGGGGACGAAGAAGCTGCGCACCGGTCTGAGCTGGGCCGACAGCTTCCGGCCCAACGCGGTCGACTGGTTCGACCGGCAGATGGAGGCGCTCGCCGACTTCGATACGACGGTGACCTTCTGCTTCACGCCCGAACATCTCGGCATCCAGCCGCATCACACCAGCGCGGCGCGCGACCCGCAGGCGTTCGCCGATTTCTGCGCGTGGATGATCGACCGCTACGCGCCCGCCGACGTCACGCGCCAGGCGGCGCTGGCGTAACCTGGTCGAGCGTGTCGAGCACGTCCTCGGCGCGCACGTCGCGCTCGATCTCGGCGGTATCCTCCGGCGGCTCGACACCGACCCGCTCGGCGATCTGCCGGACGAGGGCGGTGAGCCGCGAGAGTTCATGCTCGGCGAGCAGGTTGATGTGGAGGTCCAGGTCGGCGCGGGCCTGCGCCTGTGCGGCCATGCGGTTCTGGCTGATGAGGACGAACGTGGACAGGAAGATCGCCTCCACCGACGCGATCATCGCCAGCACGACGAAGGTCGGGTCGAACTTGGGCGACAGCCACAGGTTCCACACGATCCAGCCGCCGAAGAAGGTCAGGTGCAGCGCGACGAAGATCATCGACCCCGTGAAGGCGGTGATCCGTCCCGCCAGTCGGTCCGACCACGGCGCCTCGGCCTCGACACGGCGCTGGCGCTCGGCGAGGCGGTGGATGTTGTCGGCGAGAGCGCCGTTGAGATCACGCGGTTCATTCATGGAAAGTCCAACGATTGTCGTACGATAATGGAAGCATGATGGGCGCCGCCGTGCTGGTGGCGCCGCGACGGTTCGAGGTGCGCGACGCACCGCTACCGCAGCCGGGCGCGGGCGAGGTGCGCGTGCGGCTCGAAGGCTGCGGTGTGTGCGCCTCGAACGTCGAGCCGTGGGAGGGGCAGCCGTGGTCGACCTATCCCACCGAGGCCGGCGGGATGGGGCATGAGGGCTGGGGCGTCGTCGACGCGCTGGGCGAGGGCGTCAGCGATGTCTCGCTCGGCGAGCGGGTCACGATGCTGTCGGCCCACAGCTTCGCGCCGTACGACGTGGCGGCGGTGGACCAGCTGGTGCGACTCCCGGCGGCGCTCGACGGGAGCGCTTTCCCGGGTGAGCCGCTGGCGTGCGCGATGAACATCTTCCGCCGCAGCGCGATCGAGCCCGGTCAGACCGTGGCGATCGTCGGCATCGGCTTCCTCGGCGCGGTGTTGACGAAGTTGGCGAGCGACGCGGGCGCGCGGGTGATCGCGATCTCGCGGCGGCCTGAGTCGCTCGCGCTCGCGACCCGCTACGGTGCCGCCGAGACGATCGCGATGGACGACCACTGGGCGATCATCGAACGCGTCAGGCAGCTCACCGGCGAGGCGCTGTGCGAGCGCGTGATCGAGGCGGTCGGCAAGCAATGGCCGCTCGACCTCGCCTCGGCGATCACCGGATTCGGCGGGCGGCTGATCGTGGCGGGCTATCACCAGGACGGGCCGCGCCAGGTCAACATGCAGGACTGGAACTGGAAGGGCATCGACGTGATCAACGCGCACGAGCGCGACCCGCGCGTCAACCGGCGCGGCCTGGAAGAAGCGGTCGAGGCGGTGGCGAGCGGGCGGGTCGATCTCGCGCCGCTGCTGACTCATCATTACCCGCTCGGCGAGCTCGACACCGCGATCGCGGCGACGCGCGACAAGCCGCTCGGCTTCGTCAAGGCGGTGATCGACCTTGGGTAGGGCGGCCAAGCCGCGCGTCGGCTTCCTCGGCACCGGCTGGATCGGGCGCCACCGCATGGCGGCGATGATCGCGAGCGGCAGCATCGAGCCGGTCGCGGTCTGCGAGCCGGGATCAGACAACCGGCGCGAGGCGCTCGCGCTCGCGCCGGGACTGCGGGCGGTCGAGTCGCTCGACGCGTTGCTCGCGCTCGAACTCGACGGCGTCGTGATCGCGACGCCGAGCGCGCTCCACGCCGACCAGTCGATCCGGGCGCTCGAGGCGGGCGCGGCGGTGTTCTGCCAGAAGCCGCTGGGGCGCGACGCTGGCGAGGCGGCGGCGGTGGTGGCGGCAGCGCGCGCGGCCGATCGGCTGCTCGGGCTCGATCTGTCGTACCGCTTCACCGAGGGGGTGCGCCAGATCGGGGAGCTGCTCGCCCGCGACGCGCTCGGCCGGCTGTTCGCGATCGATCTCACCTTCCACAACGCCTACGGCCCGGACAAGCCGTGGTTCTACGACCGGGCACAGGCGGGGGGCGGCTGCGTGATGGACCTCGGCATCCATCTCGCCGACCTGGCGCTGTGGCTCACTGGCTTCCCGGAGGCGGAGGTCACCGACGCCGCGCTCTATGCCGGCGGCGCACCGCTCGATGCGGAGGCGGTAGAGGATTATGCGGTCGCGACGGTCCGGCTGGGCAGTGGCGTGACGCTGCGGTTGGCCTGTTCCTGGCGGCTCCACGCCGGGCAGGACGCGGTGATCGAGGCGGCCTTCTACGGCGCGGCGGGGGGCGCGGCGCTGCGCAACGTCGGCGGCTCGTTCTACGATTTCACGGCCGAGCATTTCCGCGGCACCGCGCGCGAGACACTGGCGCTGCCGCCGGACGACTGGGGCGGCCGCGCCGCGGTCGACTGGGCCGAGCGGCTGGCCGCGGGCGCGCGCTTCGACGAGGGGGCGGAGCGGTTCGTGCGCACCGCTGCCTTGCTCGACTCGATCTACGCGCGGGCGCGGGAGCGGTAGCGGGGCGGATCACGCCGCCCCGCCCGGAGCTCAGCTCTCCGCGCTGCCTTCCACGTCGAACAGCGAGCGATACTGGCGCGGCTGCGATCGCAGATACTGGTCGGGCGCCTTCACTCGCCCGCCGAGATGCGCCGCGGCGTGCCAGGGCCAGCGCGGGTCGTAGAGGATCGTGCGAGCCAGCGCGATCAGGTCCGCGTCGCCGGTGCCGACGATCGCCTCGGCCTGCTCATAGTCGGTGATCAGCCCGACCGCGACGACGGGGATCGACACCGCCCGCTTCACCGCGCGCGCCAGCGGCACCTGGTAGCTCGGCCCGACCGGTATGTCCTGGCGCGGGTCGAGGCCGCCGCTCGAGACGTGGATCGCGGCGCAACCGCGCGCCTGCAGCGCCTGGGCGAAGGCGATCGTCTGCTCGGCGTCCCAGCCGCCCTCGACCCAGTCGCTGCCCGACACCCGCATCGTTACCGATCGCTCGGCGGGGAAGGCGGCGCGGACCGCGTCGAACACCTCGAGCGGGAAGCGCAGCCGGTTCTCGAGGCTGCCGCCATAGTCGTCGTCGCGCCGGTTCGACAGTGGGGAGAGGAATTGGTGCAGCAGATAGCCGTGCGCGCCGTGCAACTGGACCGCGTCGATCCCGAGCCGCGCCGCGCGATGTGCCGCCGCGACGAAGGCGTCGCGCACCCGCGCCAGTCCGTCACGGTCGAGCGCGGTGGGCGGGTTCTCGTCACCGGCGAAGGCGAGCGGCGAGGGGGCGAGCGTCTGCCAACCGTTGGCATGATCGGGCGCGAGCTGCTTGCCGCCTTTCCACGGCAGGTCGGTCGACGCCTTGCGACCGGCGTGTGCCAGCTGAATCGCGATCGGCATGTCCGAGTGACGCCGCACCGACTCGAGCACGCGCGCCATCGCCGCCTCGGTGGCGTCGTCCCACAGGCCGACGTCGGCGTAGGTGATGCGGCCCTCGGGCTCGACTGCGGTGGCCTCGATCGTCAGCAGCGCCGCACCCGACAACGCGAGCTGGCCGAGATGGATCAGGTGCCAGTCGGTCATGCAGCCGTCCGCGGCCGAATATTGGCACATCGGCGCGACGACGATTCGGTTGGCCAGCGACAGTCCGCCGACCTCGAGTGGTTCGAATAGCTTGGGTCCGCTCACGCGAGGCTCCTCAATGGGATGAGCGAGGGATACGCATCAGCCGCGTGCCGGTGCCGCGCGGCAGGCAGAGAGGGAATATTTACCCTAATGTGCGATCAGCCCGGTCGACGCACTCGAGCGCGACGGAGACACCCGAGATGATCATCGCTGCCGGCTATGCCATGGGCTTCGGCTTCACGCTCGCCGCGGTGGCGCGGACCTGCTGGCGCCTGCGGCGCCGGCCCGCGCCGACCCTCGTCCGCGGCCTCGCCTGACACGACACGGCCGCGCCACCCATGGGGTGACGCGGCCGCGACGATCGGACGGGGCCGACGGCGCTCAGGCGCGCGCACCGCCAGCGCGCTCGAGCATCGCCACCTCGACCGGCGTAAGGCCGGCGCGGGGGTCGTCGTTGACGCGCTTGGTCGCGCTCGCGACGGGCTTGGTGCGGAACAGGCTCAGCGTCTTGCTCTTCATGGTTACCTCACAACGGGACAGGACATCTGTCGCTCGTCATGCGAGGAGAACCGGGTCGCTCTCGCTTTGTTCCCGTCGCGCGCGGTCCGGCGCGACCGACCGCGCGCCATGGCGAGGCTCAGCTCGGGTGCGCCTCTGATTCCTGCACGTCGGGGGTGCGCTCGACCGGAACCGCGGGCGCGGGTGCGCGGTCCGAACCCGCGGGCGGCTCATCCAGGTCGTTCGGCTCGGGCTGGCGGTGATCGTCCATGGTCGTCCTCCTGCGGAAGCCCGGAGAACGCGCGACGACGGCAAACGTCGCGAGCGCAGCCGCCGGTGCGGGCGGTACCCGCGATCGACCTAGATCTGATCTGATCTCACAAGGAGATAATTGGTCGGGGAAAGAGGATTCGAACCTCCGGCCCCTGCGTCCCGAACACAGTGCTCTACCAGGCTGAGCTATTCCCCGACCAGGGTGCCGTCGAGCCCAGAGGCCGGCGACAGGGCGCGGCTTATATCAGCGCTTCGTCGGCGCGCAAGCGGCTAATCGCAGGCTCCGAACGATTGCTGTGCGTGCCCGCGCGCAAGCCTCTTGGCGGCGGCGCGCGGGCGTGGAAAGACCGGCGCCATGTCGCTGATCGAGTGGGTCGCCACGCTGCTGGGAATCGCCTGTGTCGCGTTCGCGGCGCGGCGCAGCGTGTGGACCTTCCCCACTGCCATCGGCTCGGTGGCCCTGCTGGGTACCGTCGTCTTCGCGCAGCGGCTCTACTCGGACGCCTTGCTCCAGGCCTTCTTCGTGGTCGCCAACTTCTACGGCTGGGCAACCTGGCAGCGCGAGCGACGACTCGCGGGCGAGGTGACGGTGGAGCGGCTGGGCGCGCCCGCGCGGCTCGGCTGGGCGGGCGCGATCGTCGCCGCGGCGCTGCTGTGGGGGGCGGCGATGCATCGCCTCACCGACGCGGCCTATCCCTGGTGGGACGCCGCTATCGCCGCCGCCAGCGTCGCGGCGCAGCTGCTGATGGCGCGTCGCGCGATCGAGCATTGGTGGTTGTGGATCGCGGTGGATATCGCGTCGGTGCCGCTCTACCTCGCCAAGCAGCTGTACCTCTTCGCCGCGCTCTACCTGGTCTATCTCGCGCTATCGGTGATCGGGCTGATCGAGTGGCGGCGTGCGCGCCAACCCGCGCCGGCGCTGGCGGTGCCGGCGTGACCCTCCGCACGATCTGCCTGCATGGGCCCGAGAGCACGGGCAAGTCGACGATGGCGCCGCGGCTCGCCAAGCAGTTCGACTCGGTCTGCGTCGCCGAGTTCGGGCGGACCTATTGCGAGCGCTACGGCACCGATCTCACCATGGCCGACCTGGTGGTGATCGCGCACACGCAGGACATGAAGGCGCGCAAGGCGGTCGACTCGGGCGCGCGTCCGGTGATCCTCGACACCGACCCGCTGATGACCGCGGTCTGGGCGGACATGATGTTCGGCCGTCGCGATCCCTGGTTCGCGCGCTGGGACAACGTGGCCGACCTGTACCTGCTGTTCGACATCGACCTGCCGTGGCAGCCGGACGGCACCCGCCTGTTCGGCAACCGGGCGGCGCGCCAGCGCTTCTTCGACCTGTCGAAGCGCGAGCTGGAGCGCCGCGGCGTGCGCTGGGCGCTGGTGAGCGGCGAGGGGAGCCGCCGCTACCTCAACGCGCTCGACGCCATCCACGCCGCGGGGTGAGACGGGTGTCGGCCGCCGAATGGCTGGCGCGCTCGGTCACGCTGCGCTAGGCACCCGCGGATCATGGCCACCCCGCTCGACACGATCCGCAATTTCTCGATCATCGCCCATATCGACCACGGCAAGTCGACCCTCGCCGACCGGCTGATCCAGGCCACCGGCGGACTGACCGACCGCGAGATGAGCGAGCAGGTGCTCGACAACATGGAGATCGAGAAGGAGCGCGGGATCACGATCAAGGCGCAGACCGTGCGCCTCTCGTACAAGGCGCAGGACGGCGCGACCTACACGCTCAACCTGATGGACACGCCGGGCCACGTCGACTTCGCCTATGAGGTCAGCCGCAGCCTCGCCGCGTGCGAGGGCGCGCTGCTGGTGGTCGACGCCGCGCAGGGCGTCGAGGCCCAGACGCTCGCCAACGTCTATCAGTCGATCGAGCACGATCATGAGATCGTGCCCGTGATCAACAAGATCGATCTGCCCGCCGCCGAGCCCGAGAAGGTGCGGGCGGAGATCGAGGACGTGATCGGGCTCGACGCCTCCGAGGCGGTGCTCGCCAGCGCCAAGTCGGGGATCGGCATCGCCGACATCCTCGAGGCGATCGTGCGCAAGATCCCGCCGCCCAAGGGGAACGCCGACGCGCCGCTCAAGGCGATGCTGGTCGACAGCTGGTACGACCCGTATCTCGGCGTCGTCATCCTGGTGCGCGTGATCGACGGCACGCTGCGGAAGGGCCAGCAGGTCACCTTCATGCAGGCCGGCACGCAGCATCTGGTCGACCGCGTCGGCTGTTTCCGCCCCAAGATCGAGCAGCTGACCGATCTCGGCCCGGGCGAGATCGGCTTCATCACCGCGCAGATCAAGGACGTGGCGATGGCGCGCGTCGGCGACACGCTGACCGACGCCAAGCGTCCCGCGGCGGAGGCGCTGCCGGGCTTCAAGGAAGTCCAGCCGGTCGTCTTCTGCGGCCTCTTCCCGGTCGACGCCAACGACTTCGAGAAGCTGCGCGAGAGCATCTCCAAGCTGCGGCTCAACGACGCCTCGTTCAGCTTCGAGATGGAGACCAGCGCGGCGCTCGGCTTCGGCTTCCGCTGCGGCTTCCTCGGGCTGCTTCACCTCGAGATCATCCAGGAGCGGCTGACCCGCGAGTACGACCTCGACCTGATCACCACCGCGCCCTCGGTGGTCTACCAGATCGAACTGACCCACGGCGGCGGGCATGTCGAGCTGCACAACCCGGCGGACATGCCCGATCCCAACAAGATCGAGAGCATCAGCGAGCCGTGGATCGAGGCGGTGATCTACGTGCCCGACGAATATCTCGGCTCGATCCTGAAACTGTGCCAGGATCGCCGCGGCATCCAGAAGAACCTCACCTACGTCGGCGGGCGCGCGCAGGCGACGTACGAGCTGCCGCTCAACGAGGTCGTGTTCGACTTCTACGACCGGCTCAAGTCGCTGTCGAAGGGCTATGCCAGCTTCGACTATCACCAGATCGGCTACCGCGAGGGCGACCTGGTCAAGATGTCGATCCTCGTCAACGAGGAGCCGGTCGACGCGCTCAGCATGATCGTCCACCGCGGCACCGCCGAGGTGCGCGGGCGCGGCATGTGCGAGCGGCTCAAGGAGCTGATCCCACGCCACCTGTTCAAGATCCCGATCCAGGCGGCGATCGGCGGCAAGGTGATCGCGCGCGAGACGATCAGCGCGATGCGCAAGGACGTCACCGCCAAATGCTACGGCGGCGACGCGACGCGTAAGCGCAAGCTGCTGGAGAAGCAGAAGAAGGGTAAGCTGAAGATGCGCGAGTACGGCAGCGTCAGCATCCCGCAGGAAGCCTTCATCGCCGCGCTCCGCATGGGGGACGAGAACTGAGGGTCAGGCGGCGCGCTCGTCGAGCGGGTAGCGCCGCCGCCCGTCCGCCGGCGCGCCCTCGAAGCGGTCGCGCACCTCGGCGTTGAAATAGGCGCCGGCCGACGGCGCGCCGACCAGGGCGTCGTAGGTCGTGCGCGGAACGTCACGATACGCGTAGCGCCGCCCGGCGCGGAAGGTGACGAACAGCGTGCGCGTGTCGTCATCGTAGACGAGCCGTTCGATCAGCGACGAGGCGGGGCGATGCGCACGCATGCCGTGAGAGCGCCGCGCACGGGCACGACGTTCCCGTCATCGCGACGAACCGAATCATCAGGGCGACGGAGCGCGCGCACTTGTTGAATCCCTGCCAAGACGATGCGATGGCACCCGCATGCGTGCCCTCCTCTCGCTGCTCCTGCTGCTGCTCGCCGCCCCTGCGCTGGCGCAGGAGCGCGCCGCGCCGCTCGTCCTGGCCGCCGCGAGCCTGCAGGAGGCGATGACCGACGCCGCCGATGTCTGGGCCGGGCAGGGTCACCCGCGCCCGGTGCTCTCGTTCGCCGCCTCTTCAGCGCTGGCGCGACAGATCGTCGCGGGCGGCCGCGCCGACCTGTTCGCCTCGGCCGACGCCGACTGGATGGACGAGGTCGAGCGTCGCGGCCGGATCGTCCCGGGCACGCGCGCGGTGCTGGCGCGCAACCGGCTGGTGGTGGTGGCGCGCCCCGGCACACCCGACGTGAGCGCGCGCCGCGGCGCCGCGCTGGCACGCCGGCTTGGCGGCGCGCCGCTGGCGATGGCTGACCCGGCGGCGGTACCCGCGGGCAAATACGGCGAGGCCGCGCTGCGTGCGCTCGGCACCTGGGACGCGGTGAGCGGCCGTGTCGTACGTGCGGAGAACGTCCGCGCCGCGCTGGTGCTGGTGGAGCGCGGCGCGGCGCCCTACGGCATCGTCTACGCTACCGACGCGCGCGCGTCGGCGAAGGTCCGGGTCGCGGGGGTCTTCCCGCGCGCCAGCCACCCGCCGATCGTCTACCCCGTCGCGCGGCTCACCGACGGTCCCGCG
Source organism: Sphingomonas sp. BK580 (assembly GCF_014194975.1). GTDB lineage: Bacteria > Pseudomonadota > Alphaproteobacteria > Sphingomonadales > Sphingomonadaceae > Sphingomonas. The sequence continues at coordinate 271,568 of NZ_JACIAY010000002.1, forward strand.
GCGCGCGAGGCGGAGGGCTTCCGTCGCTTCCTGCTCTCGCGGTCGGGGCAGACGATCCTCGCACGCCGCGGTTTCGTGCCGCGGTGAGCGAGCTCGCCGCGATCGTGCGGCTCAGCTTGCTGGTGGGGGGCAGCGCGACGCTGGCGACGCTGCCGGTCGCCTTCGCGCTCGCCTGGGTGCTGGCGCGCTGGCACTTCCCGGGCAAGGTGCTGCTGGACGGGCTGATCCACCTGCCGCTGGTGGTGCCGCCCGTGGTGACCGGCTGGCTGCTGTTGCTCGCCTTCGCCCCGGCCGGCCCGATCGGCGGCGCGCTGGAGCGATGGTTCGGCGTCTCGGTCCTGTTCCGCTGGACGGGAGCGGCGATCGCCGCCGGCGTGATGGCGCTGCCGTTGATGGTGCGCGCGATCCGGCTCTCGCTGGAGGCGGTCGACCGTCGGCTCGAGCAGGCCGCGCGCACGCTCGGCGCGGGACGCTGGCGCAGCTACGCGACGGTGACGCTGCCGCTCGCGGCGCCGGGGATCGCGGCCGGCGCGGTACTCGGCTTCGCGCGCTCGATCGGCGAGTTTGGCGCGACCATCACCTTCGTCTCCAACGTGCCGGGCGAGACCCAGACGCTGCCGCTCGCGATCTACGCGGCGCTGCAGACACCCGGCGGCGAGGCGGCGGTGTGGCGGCTCGCGGCGGCGTCGGTGGCGCTGTCGCTCGCCGCCCTGGTGGTGGCGGAGTGGCTGGTGCGGCGCGCCGGGCGGGGCGTCCGTGTCCTTTGACGTCGACGTCACCGCCACGCGCGGCGGATCCGACGTGGGCGCGCGTTTCGCGGTGGGGGAGGGGCTCACCGTGTTGGTCGGTCCGTCGGGCGCGGGCAAGACCAGCCTGCTCGATATGGTCGCCGGCCTGCTGCGACCGGCGCGTGGGCATGTCCGCGTCGGCGGACGGACGCTGTACGACTCGGCCGCGGGGATCGACCTGCCGCCGGAACGTCGCCGCGTCGGCTATGTCTTCCAGGACATGCGGCTGTTCCCACACCGGCGCGTGCGCGCCAACCTGCTGTACGGCGCGCCCGACCCGGCGCGATTGGCGGAAGTGGCGGCGATGCTCGACGTGACCCACCTGCTCGATCGCTGGCCGCGCACGCTATCGGGCGGCGAGGCGCGGCGGATCGCGATCGGGCGCGCGTTGCTGAGCGACGCCACCTTCCTGCTGCTCGACGAGCCGCTGTCCTCGCTCGACGCGGCGCGACGCGAGGAAGCGGCGCGCGCGATCGAGCGGGTGCGCGACGCGCGAACGGTGCCGATCCTGATGGTCACGCACGATGGCGGCGAGGCCGAGCGGCTCGGCGACCGCGTGGTGGCGATCGCTTGATCTTCACTGACCGCTCCCGCCAGCGTGCTCCTGCGAGGACAGGACCCGGCGTCGCGAGCGTCGTGCCGGCGGGTCAAGGCTCCGGCGGTCGCCGGGGCACGCTTCATTCCCCAACCAGCGCGATTACCCGCGCATGCGCCGGCCCGTCAGGCCGCGGCCGACGGCTGCTCGAGCGAGGCCAGGGTCGCGCGGAGACGGTCGACCATGTCCTGCAGCGTCACCGCGGCGATGGCGGTGTCCGACGCGTCGTCGACGCGAAGCAGGCCGGCGACCGCCAGCTGGATCTGCGTGACATAGTCGATCCGCTGGATGCTCGCCATGTGGCGGCGCAGCGTCTCGCTGTTGCTGCCGAGATCATAGGCGAGCTCGTTGAGCAGGTTGGAGGCGAACACCAGTTCCTCGGCGAGCGCCAGCGCGAGCGGTCGCGCGACCGTCGCCGCGCTCATTTCGAGCACATCTTGAGCACGCCCGCGACCAGCGCGTCGCTCGCGACCGGCTGTGATACCATCCCGCGGGCCAGGGTGTAGCCGCCCTCGTCCGACGGCGAGAAGGCGTAACCGCCGGCGGCGTTGAGCGCCTTGAGTCCGCCGGCGCCGTCCTCGTTCGAGTCGAGCAGCAGCACGCCCACCGCGTTGCTCGCCGCCGCCTTGGCCGCGGAGGCGAACAGCAGCGAGATCGACGGCCGCTCGCCCGCGACCGGGTCACGCGGCAGCAGCCGCAACGTGCCGTTCGGCCAGCTGTCGATCACGAGATGCGCGTCGCCGTGCGGGGCGAGATAGATCGTGCCCTGTTCCGGCTTCATACCATCAGCGGCGACCACCACTTTGGGCGCGACCTGCTCGGCCAGCTTCTCCGCCATGCTCTCGACCAGCCCGGCACCGAGGTGCTGCACCACCACGGTCGGCGGGCAGTTGGCGGGGAAGCTCGAGAAGAGGTCGAACAGCGACTTCGTGCTGGAGGCATCACCGCCGACCAGCAGCAGCCGGCCGTTCCAGTCGATCGGCGGCGCCTTCGCGGTCTTGGGCGGTGCCTTAGGCTTGATGTCGGCCTTCTTGGCCGCCTTGAGCCGCTTGGCGAGCTTGGCGATGATCGCGTCCAGCTCGGCCGGGGCGGCGACGCGCGGCTTGGGGAAACAGTCGATCGCGCCGAGCCGCAGCGCCTCGATCGACTCGGCGGCGCCATCCTGCGTCCGGGTCGAGAACATGATCACCGGCATCGGCTTGGTGTCCATGATCTCGGCGAGATACTCGAGGCCGCTCATGCCCGGCATCTCGACGTCGAGCGTCATCACGTCGGGCCGCGACGAGGCCACCAGCGCGCGCGCCTCGGCCGCGCCATCGGCCATGCCGACCACTTCCACCCCGGGGATGCGCTCCAGCGCGCCTGAGATCAGGGCACGCATGGTCAACGAGTCGTCGACCACCAATACTTTCGTTCCAGCCATGACCCCGTCCTAGACTTTATTCGTAAACGCACCTTTTATCACGTCGATCAGGCGGCGTCCGCCATCGCGCTGCGCTCCACCAGCCGCTCGAGCGCGAGCACCAGGATCAGCCGCTGGTCGATCGTGGCCAGGCCGTCGAGGAACTGTGCCGCGGCGGCGTCGCCCATGTCGGGGAGCGGCTGCATGTCCTCGGTCTGCACCGTGACGATATCGTTCACCGCGTCGACGATGATGCCCTGGAGCTGCTCGCCGATGCGCACGACGATGATGACGTGGCGCGCGGTCGGATCGGTGACACCCCAGCCGAGGCGGTGGCGCAGATCGAGCACCGGCAGCACGACGCCGCGCAGGTTGACCACGCCGCGCACGTGGCTCGGCACGTTGGGCAGCGGGGTGGCGGGCGACCAGGCGCGGATCTCGCGGATCGCCATGATGTCGACGCCCAGATGCTGGTCGCCGAGCTGGAAAGTGATGAGCTGACGGGACATGATGCGGCTCCTCGGGGACGCTGATGACGGTGGAGGGAGATCAGTGCAGCACGCGCCGGATCGCGGCGGCGAGCTTCTCGGGATGGAACGGCTTGACGATCCAGCCGGTCGCGCCGGCGTCGCGCGCGCGCTGCTTCTTCTCGTCCGAGCTCTCGGTGGTGAGCACCAGGATCGGCAGCGTGCGACGGCCGTCGGCGCGGACCTGCTCGATCAGCCCGAAACCGTCCATGCGCGGCATGTTGATGTCGGTGATGAGCAGGTCGGGCTCCTCCTCGGGCTCGAAATTGTGCAGCGTCTCGAGCGCGTGCACCCCGTCCTCGGCCTCGACGACGTTGTAGCCGAGATCGGTCAGCGCCGCGCGCAGCAGCATCCGCATGCTGGGCGAGTCGTCCACGGTCATGATCGTCTTGGTCACGGGAAAAGGCTCCTGGGCAATGCGGTAGATCAGAAGAACTCGACGTCGCCGACGTCGGCGGTCGCGGAGACGGGGGCGGGGCTCGCGCGCAGCACCGGTGGCGGCGCGCTTTCTGTGACGACGCGGCAGCGCGCCAACCCCAGCGCGGCGCGGAACTCGACCCGGCGCGCCCCGTTGCCGCCGACATCCTCGCCGACCAGCGGGATCTTCTCGTCGCGCAGGAAGCGGCGCGCGAAAGCGATATTGTCGCCGCCGATGTCGCGGAAGCCCGAGCGCATCGTCGCGCCGCCGAAGATGCGCGCCTTCATGCGCGACCGCACCGCGCCCATCGAGAGCATGGCGTTGATCAGCACTTCCATGGCGTAGACACCGTAGCGCTGCATCGAGGCGGGATCGGACACATTCCCCTCGGCTAACAGATAATGGTTAAGGCCTCCCACCTTGGCGACCGGATCGTAGAAGCAGGCGGCGACGCAGCTACCCAGAACGGTGGTCAGGACCACGTCCTGCTGATCGCTGACCTTGGTCTCGCCCTGGGCCACGGTGAGGCGGCGGAAACCGTCGCGGAGCGTGATGCTGTTCATGCACGACACTCTTGGAGCAGGCGCGGCGCGATGCGGCGCAGCGGGAGCTGCTGGACCACCGCGCCGATCCGATGCGCCACCGCGGGCATGCCGTAGACCACGCTGGTGGCCTCGTCCTGCCCGATCGTCACCGAGCCGGTCGTGCGCATCGCCAGCATGCCCTCGGCCCCGTCGGCGCCCATGCCGGTGAGCAGTGCACCCACCGCGTCCGCCCCGGCGCAGCGCGCGACCGAGTGGAACAAGGTGTCGACCGAGGGCTGGTGACCGCTCACCTTGGGTCCCTGGAGCAGGCGGCAGTGGCGCTTGCCGCCGCTGCCCGCGACCTCGAGGTGACGGTCTCCGCCCGGCGCGAGATAGACCTTGCCGACCTGGAGCGGCGCGCCCGCGCGCGCCTCCTCCACGCTCGGGCGACACAGCCGGTCGAGCCGCGCCGCGAAGCTCGCGGTGAAGCTCGCCGGCATGTGCTGGACGATCACCGTCGGCGGGCAGTTGGCAGGGAAGCCGGTGAGCAGTTCGATCAGCGCCTCGACCCCGCCGGTCGACGCGCCGACCGCGATCAGCGAATTCTCGCGCGGCTGGTAATTGCCGTCGAGCGGCTCGCTCTTCGGCGGCAGCGGCGCGAGGCGGCGGCGCGTGCCCGAGGCGGCGCGCACCAGCGCCGGCAGGCGGATCGCCTCGCCCTCGCGGCGCAGCGCCAGCTTGTCGAAACACTCGAACGCGCCCAGCTCGAGCGCGGCAATGCTCGCCTCCGCCCCGTCTGAGGTGAGCGTCGACAGCATCACCACGGGCGTCGGCCGCAGCCGCATCAGCCGCTCGAGGAAGTCGAGCCCGTTCATCCCCGGCATCTCGATGTCCAGCGTGACGACGTCGGGATCGAGCTCCTTGATCTTCGCGCGCGCCTCCTCGGCGCTCGCGGCGGTGCCGACGACCTCGATCGCGGGGTCGACCGACAGCGTGCGCCGGATCAGCGCCTGCATCGTGAGCGAGTCGTCGACGACGAGGGTGCGGACGCTCATGCGCCCACCTTCAGATACGCCGTGCGCCCCACGCTCTCGAAGCGGTGCGCGACCTCGTCGGCGAGCCGCTCGGAATGGCCGATATAGAGCATGCCCCCCGTCTCCAGATGGTCAGCGAGCCGTGCCTGCAGCCGCGCTTTGGTTGGTTCGTCGAAGTAGATCATCACGTTGCGACAACAGATCGCGTCGAAGCGGCCGCGCATCGGCCAGGCGCCGAGCAGGTTGAGCGGGCGGAAGGCGATGGCGTCGCGCAGCATCGCGTCCACCGTCTGGCGCTCGCTCGGGCCGCTCAGCCACGTGCTGCGCAGCGCCGTCGGCACGGTGCGCAGCGTCGCCGCCGGGTAGGTGCCCGCGCGTGCGGTGGCGAGGACGCTCGGCGAGACGTCGGTGGCGAGCAGCTTGAAGTCGGCGCGCAGCACGCGCTGCGCCAGGCCGCGGTCGGTGCCGAAGCTCGCCATCAGCCAGCTGTACGGCTCCTCGCCGCTGGAACAGGCCGCCGACCACAGCCGCACGCGCCCGCCGCTTAGCACGCGTTGCGACAGCTTCGGCCACAGCCGCTCGACGAAATCCTCGAAATGATGCGCCTCGCGGAAGAAGGCGGTGTGGTTGGTCGTGATCGCGTCGAACATGCGCAACCGCTCGTCGGCGTCCTGCTCGATCAGCTTGATATAGGCGCCGACGCTGTCGAGCCCGCACGCGCGCACGCGCGGCGCGACGCGGCCATAGACCAGCTGCGCCTTGCCGTCGGGCAGCAGGATGCCGAGCTCGTCGTAGACCATCCGCGCGATCGCCTGGTGATCCGCCGGCACGAAGTGGAACTCGCGCTTGAGCGCCGACTCGCTGGGAAGGGCGATCGCGGGGATCATGCCGCGTGCGCCAGCATCGGTCGCGGCGTGCGGACGCGGTGCGCCGTCAGCGCGTCGACGTCGATGATCAGCGCGACGCGGCCGTCACCGAGGATGGTCGCGCCGGCGAGCCCGTCGATCGCCTGGTAGTTGGCCTCGAGGCTCTTCACCACGACCTGGCGCTGGTCCTGAATCGAGTCGACCAGCAGCGCGGCCTGGCCGTGATCGGCCTCCACCACGATCAGCACCGCGTTGGCGGGATCGCGCTCGCCGCCGCCCAGGCCGAGCTGCTCGGCCACCGGGTAGATCGGCACGTAGGAGCCGCGCACGTCGAGCACCGCGCCGTCCACGCCGATCGCGGTGACCGCGCCGTCGGTCGGGCGCAGGCTCTCGACGATATGGCTGAGCGGGATCACGAAGGTCTGGTCGCCGACGGTGACGATCATGCCGTCGACCACCGCGAGCGTCAGCGGCAGGCTGAGCGAGAAGCTCGACCCCGAGCCGAACTTGGACTGGATACCGATACGGCCGCCGAGCGCCTGAACGTTCTTGCGCACCACGTCCATGCCGACGCCGCGGCCCGAGATGTTCGAGACCGTCGCCGCGGTGGAGAAGCCCGGCGCGAAGATCAGGTTGTCGACCTCCTCGTCGCTCAGCACCGCGTCGGGCAGGATGATCCCGCGCTCGATCGCCTTGGCGCGGACGCGCGCGCGGTCGATGCCGCGACCGTCGTCGCTGACGGTGATGACGATGCGGCCCGAGTGGTGCGCCGCCGACAGCGTGACCACGCCCTCGGCCGGCTTGCCGGCCGCGACCCGCTCCTCCGTCGTCTCCAGCCCGTGGTCGACGGCGTTGCGGATGAGGTGCGTCAGCGGCTCCCCGATCCGCTCGACCACGGTCTTGTCGACCTCGGTCATCTCGCCCTCGATGTCGAGGCGGACGCGCTTGCCGGTCTCGCCCTCCAGCTCGCGGATGATGCGCGGCACGCGGCTGAAGACCGTCTTCATCGGCTGGGCGCGGATCGCCATGGTCGATTCCTGCAGCTCGCGCGTCAGGTGATCGAGGTCGGTGAGCTCGGAGATGCCCGCCATGTTGTTCTCGGACAGTCGCTGCGCCAGCATCGCCTGGGTGATCACCAGCTCGCCGACCAGGTTCACGAGGCGGTCGAGCTTGTCGAGATCGACGCGGATCGTCTGCGCCACCGCGGTGGGGGCGGGGGCGACGACCGAGGCGACCACCGGCGCGGGCGGCGCCGGCTTGGGCGCCGGTGCCGCGACGACGGGTGCCGCTACCGGGGCGGGGGCAGGCGTCGGCGCGGCGGCCGCCACGGGCGCCGGTGCCGGGGCGGCGGCCGCCGCGGGGGCAGGCGCGGCCGGCGCCGGCTCGACGACCGGCGCCGGCGCGGCGACCCCCTGCGAGAGCGTCACCGCGCAGCCGTCGGTGAACTCGAACACCGAGCGGATGTCGTCCTCGTCGACGCTCGCCGGCACCGCGATCGACCAGCCGAGATAGGAGATCTCCGGGTCGATGGAGGCGAGCGGCGGCAGCGCCGACGTGTCGCACGACAGCACTCGTCCGCCCATGCGCACCAGCTCGCGTAGCAGCAGTAGCGGCTCGCCGCCGTTGTCCAGCGCGTTCGGGGTGGGCTTGAAGGTGACCACCCAGTCCTGCACCGCGCCCGGCGCGGGCGCGTCGGCGTCGGTCGCCGCGGCGGGGGCGACGTCGCCCAGCATCGCCATCAGGTCGTCGAAGTCGTCGCCGAGGCTGATCGGCGCGGGCGTGAAGGCGATCTCATCCGCGCTCGCCGCGGCCGGCGCGGGGGCGGCGGCGACGGGCTCGACCGCCTCGTCGCCGCTGGCGGCCGCGATCAGCCGCGCCAGCATCACCGCGTCGTCGGGCGCCTCGCCCGAGTCGCGCGCGGCGGCGACATGGTCGGCGAGCATGTCGAAGGCCGCGACGATCAGGTTGGTCAGCGCCGGGGTGAGCGTCAGCGCCCCGCTGCGCAGCAGGTCGAGCAGCGTCTCATATTGATGCGTGTAGGCCTGCAGCCGCTCGTGCCCGAACGCCCCCGCGCCGCCCTTGATCGAGTGGACCGCCCGGAAGATGCCGTTGATCGTCTCGGCGTCATAGTGTTCGGACCGGAGCGCGGCGAAGGCGCTCTCCATGCCGGCCAGGCCTTCCTCGCACTCCTGGAAGAAGATCTGCTGGATTGCGTCGAGATCCAAGACGTCTGCTCCTGTGAACCGGGCGGGGCGCGCTTAGGCGGCGGAGAGGTCGACCGCGGCGAGCGCGGCGGCGTCGGCGAAGGGAATGCTGACCGCGGTCAGGGCGAATGGCTGCCCCTGCGCCGCCGCCGCGGTGCGCGCGGCGATCAGGACCTGGAGACAGGCCTGCCCGATCTGCTCCACCGCGCTGCCGTCGATCGCGAGCGGTTGCGCCTGCTCGACCAGCTTCTTCAACGCGACGCGGAGCGGCGGCGCGGCGGCGGTGTCGAGACGGGGAGGGAGCACGTACGCCATGGCGAGATCCTGGTCAGTCGGGCGCGGAACCGGGTCGGATGATCGCTCGCCGCGGCGAGGACCAGCCTTCACCCTGTCCCATCCCCCAATATAGGCGCGTCGGGCGACTGGGTCGGTTCCCGGGCGGTGCCGACGCGCCGACTTCCTCATGGCCACATCGTCCTAAGATGACGTTAAACACGGATCCGGCGAGAGAGATTGCGCGGACATCGACGAGATGGCACGGCGCGCTCCGGTCGGCCAAGAGATCGATGCGGTTAAGTGGATGGAAAGCACTTTCCATCACTGCCGGGATCGGCGCGTGGCGCTGCCGCTTCAGTGGATAGACTTACGGGTGTCTAAGCAACTTCTTGATGATGAGCGCGACGCGGGTGAGCTGCGGCGTCAGGCCGCGCTCGCGCGAGCGATCGGGTCGCCCTTCGTCGCGGCGGTGCTCGAGTCGGGCGCGCACCAGTTGGCGCGCGCGCCGCTCACCGCCACGGTGTTCGCGCGCTGGCCCGGCGACCGTGCCGCCGCGGCGCTGGCGATGCGGTTCAACGCCGCGCTTCACGCGCTCGCGCGACGGAACACGCCGGCGCGGCTCGGCGCCCTGTATCGCGGCGAGCACCGCGACATCGACGGCGCGGTCGGCGAGGCGCTCGCCTTGCATGACGGCTTCATCGCCGATTGGATGCAGCACACGCCGCAGACCAACGAAGTGGGGCGCGCGGCGGCGATCCTCGCCGCGCTCAAGGTCGCGCGCACGCGTTTCGACCTGCCGGTCGAGTTGCTCGAGCTCGGCGCGAGCGCGGGGCTCAACCTCAACCTGTGCCGCTATGCCTACGAGATCGGCGGGGTCGCCGCGGGCGATCCCGCGTCCCCGGTCCGGATCGCGCCGGACTGGATCGGCGCGCCGCCCCCCGGTACCCCGGTCGAGGTCGTCGCCGCGCGCGGGGTCGATCTGGCGCCGCTCGACGTCACCGATGCCGCGACACGCGAGCGGCTGATGGCCTTCGTCTTCGCCGACCAGTCGGCGAGATCGCGGCGGCTCGAGAGTGCGTTGGCGCTCGCGCGCGCGTGGCCGCCCCGGGTGGAGCGCGGCGATGCGGTGACGTGGCTGCGCGATCGCCTCGCCGAGCCCGCGCCCGCGGGACGCTGCCGCGCGGTCGTGCACTCCATGGTCACCCAATATCTCGACGACGCGGCGCGCGCCCGGCTCGACGCGGTGATCGCCGCGGCCGGCGCCGCGGCGACCGAGGACCGGCCGCTGGTCCGGATCGGGTTCGAGTGGACCGAGGACCGCGCCGCGGTGCTGCTGCGACTCACCAGCTATCCGCACGGCGGGATGGAGGTGCTGGCCGAATGCCACCCTTATGGCGCGACGATCACATGGCGCGCTCCGGCGGCCCCCTCGTTAACGAAGTAGCAGATGGTATCGTCTTGACGCTGTTGAGAGAACCCGGCTCAACTCAGCGAATCGGGTAAGTTATTATCGATCAACACGCGGTCGGGACTCGGCGTTTCAACTATCTCTCCTCTGCCGCCGCCGCTGCGCGAAGCGCCGCGGTTCTGCCGGGCAGGGAGAAAGAATAGTGAAAAGCATTCGGTTTTTATTTGTCACCACCGCGGTGTCGGCGCTGATCGTGCCGGTGCTGGCGACGGCCGACGTGCCGCCGCGCGCGCCGAGCGATGACACGGTGAGCACGGGCGTGGCGCGCGCGCGAGACCCGCTGGACAGCGCCACCTCGACCAGCGTCCTCCACGAGGAGGACGTCGAGCGACTCGGCGCGCGCGGGGTGGGTGACCTGCTCCGCGACGTGCCGGGGCTCCGATCGGACGCCGCCGGCGGTGAAGGGAACGGGACGCTGACCGTGCGCGGCCTCCCGGCCGCCTCGAGCGGGGCCAAGTTCATCCAGGTGCAGGAGGACGGGCTGCCGGTGCTCGAGTTCGGCGACATCTTCGGCGCCGCCGCGCTCGATCTCGTCCGCACCGACCTCACGCTGTCACAGGTCGAGGTGATCCGCGGCGGCTCGGCCTCCACCTTCGCCTCCAACTCACCCGGCGGCGTGATCAACTTCATCGCCAAGACGGGCGAAGTGCAGGGGGGCGCGGTCGCGCTCAGCAGCGGGCTGGATTACCGCTCGTCGCGCGCGGACGTCACGTACGGCGGCCCGATCGGCGGCGGCTGGCGCTTTCAGGCGGGGGGCTTCTTCCGCCAGGGTGAGGGGCCGCGGCGTACCGGCTATGATGCGCAGACGGGCGGGCAGGTCAGATTCAACGTCACGCGGGAGCTGGATGGCGGCTACGTGCGGCTGTACGGCAAATACCTCAACGACCGGACGCCGTTCTACGACGTCGTACCGTTCTTCTACGGCGGCAGCGAGGACCATCCCACGCTGACCCGGATCAAGGGCTTCGATGCGCTGCACGACGCGCTCGCGTCGCGTTACCTGCGCGACTTCCTGCTGCTGGGCCGGCGCAACGACGTGATCTCCGCCGATCTGCGCGACGGCCAGCACCTGCGCGAACGCGCGGTCGGTGTCGAGGCGCAGTTCGACCTGGGGGGCTGGCTGGTACAGGAGCGGCTGCGCTACTCGGGCGTGGACGGTGTCGTCACCGTGCCGTTCACGAGCGCCTACAGCGAGATCAACGATGGGGTGAACGAGATCACCGAGGGGCTCGACGGATCGCTCGGCGGCAAAGCGGTGTATGCCTCCGGCCCGCGGACCGGCCAGCCCTTGGTCTCGAGCGCGGCGCACCCGCTGAACGGCAACGGCCTCAGCGCCGCGGTCGTCATGCTCGACCTGCCGATCCACAGCTATGACGACGTCACCAACGAGGTGCGAGTCAGCCGGCTGTACGACGTCGGCGCGGGCGAGCTGACGGTGACGGGCGGCCTCTACACCGCGCGACAGACGATCGACAACGATGCGCTGTGGGTGACCATGCTGACCGACCTGCGCGGCAACGGCAATGCGGCGCTGACCGATGTCGTGACGCAGGACGGTAAGAGCCTGACGGACCACGGCGTCTTCTTCTACCGCAACGCGTTCGCGCCGCTGTCGCGCCGCTCCGTGCAGACCGACAATGCGATCGACGCGCCCTTCGCCTCGCTCAATTACCATGTCGGCAAGGTGTCGATCGGCGGAAGCGTCCGCTACGATCGGGGGAGCGCGATCGGGCGGACCTGGGGGGCGGACCGCGAGCGACGCTGGACCCAGATCCCGCTCGACATCAATCACGACGGCGTCGTGTCGTTGCCGGAATCGGCGGTGCAGACCACGGCCTTCCAGACGCCGGCGCCGGTCGACTACCATTATCATTATCTCTCCTACTCGAGTGGCGTCACGTACCGGGTGGTCGAGCCGCTGGCCGTGTTCGCGCGCTACAGCCGTGGCGCCCGCACGCCGGCCACGCGCCTGCTGTTCCATGGCGAGCTCAGCGCGAACGGCCACCTGCGGAACCAGTCGGCCGCCGTGAACAGCGTTCGCCAGGCCGAGGCGGGCGCGAAGTACCGCAGCGAGACGCTCGCGCTGAACCTCACCGGTTTCTGGGCGTCCACCTTCGACGACAATTACGATGCGATCCGCAGCCGGCCGATCCAGCGCGATTATTCGGCCAGGGGGATCGAGTTCGAGGGCTCGCTGCGGTTGGGCGTTCTCGGCCTCCGCGGCGGGGCGACCTACACCGACGCGACGATCGACAAGGATCGGCTCGATCCGCGGCTGAGCGGCCACGTACCGCGGGCCCAGCCCAGGCTGCGCTTCCAGGCGTCCCCGGAAATCGATCTCTCGCGTGTCGCGTTCGGCGCCACCTTCATCGGCGCGACGAGAAGCTTCGCGCAGGAGGAGAACAAGCTGGTGATCCCGGCCGCGGTCACCACCAACGCCTTCGTCGAGCTACGACCCGCCGATCGGTTGCGTCTGATCGTCAATGCCAGCAACCTCTTCGACACAGTGGCGCTGGCCGGTCTCGACGCCCCGTCGTCGCCCTCGGCGGACAGCCAGGGTGTAGAGGGAACCCCGCTGGTCGGCGCGCGGCCGCTCACTGGTCGCACGATTTCGGCGACCTTGCGCCTCGATTTTTAACCAATTTGGGTCATCCCGCCATCACGTGCGGGATGGCTCACGTCTCGCATCATAAAAGGGGACGACCGAGTGAGACACCATCGCCGCGCGGATGAAGGGATCGTACGATGATCAGGGGAATGAGCATCCCCCGCAAGCTGGCGATGTCGTTCTTCGTCATCATCGGCACCGCCGCGGTCATGCTGACGGTATTCTTCGCCAGCGTCTGGATGATCCGCGACGCGACCGAGGACAACAACCGGGCGCAGACGATCTATGCCAAGGCGCTGACGCTCGAGACCTCGCTGCTGCGCGAGAACAGCCAGCTGCGCGGCTATCTGGTCACCGGCGACAAGAGCTACCTCAAGTCCTACGACGAGTCGCGCACGGAATACGACCGCGCCGCGGCCGAGCTCGGCCCGATGCTGACCGACCCGACCGAGCATCGACTGTTCGAGACGGGGCGGAACGAGGCGATGAAGTGGCGCCGCGACTGGAGCGACCGGCTGGTGGCGATGGTCAAGGCCGGGAAGCGCGACGCGGCGGAACAAGTGGTGCGCGACGCCGGCAAGGCGGTGCTGACCAGCGCGGCGATCCTGCCGCTGCGCGACGTGCGCGACCGCGAGACCGAGGCGATGCAGCGCAACGCCGCGCGCCAGGAGAATGCGCTCACCAGCGCGACGGTAGCGCTGGTGATCGGGGGGCTGGTGCTCATCGCGGTCGCGGTGATCCTGGCGGTGATGCTCAGCCGCAGCATCGCGCGACCGATCAGCTCGCTGACCAGGCGCATGGCCGACCTGGCGAACGGCCGGCTCGACGTCAGCGTGCCGGCCGATCGCCGCGACGAACTGGGTGACATGGCGCGCGCGGTGATCGTGTTCCGCGACGCGGCGCGCGCCAAAATGACCGCCGACATCGAGCGCGAACAAGCGATGGCGGCGATCGGCGACGGCTTGCGCCGGCTCGCCCAGGCCGATCTGACGGTGCGGCTCACCGACGTGCCCCGCTCGTTCGAGCAGATCGCGCACGACTTCAACGATGCGGTCGGCAAGCTCTCCGATCTCACCAAGAACGTGCGCGGCAGCGTGCACACGATCAAGCGCAACGCCGACGAGATCAGCCATGCCGCACGCGCGCTCTCCGGCCGGAGCGAGCAGCAGGCCGCCAGCCTGCGCGAGACGGCCGCGGCGATGGACGAGATCACCGCGACCGTGCGCACCGGAGCGACCAACGCCGCCAACGCGAACAGCGCGATGGCCGAGGCGCGCACCGAGGCGGAGCAGGGCGGGGCGGTGGTGCGCCAGTCGGTCCAGGCCATGAACGGCATCGATCAGGCCAGTCGCGAGATCGCCGAGATCATCAGCGTGATCGACGGCATCGCCTTCCAGACCAACCTGCTCGCGCTCAACGCGGGGGTCGAGGCGGCGCGCGCGGGTGACGCCGGCAGGGGCTTCGCGGTCGTCGCCTCCGAGGTCCGCGCCTTGGCGCAGCGCTCCGCCGACGCCGCCTCCGACGTGAAGTCGCGCATCCTCTCGGCGATCGAGCATGTCCAGTCGGGCGTCGAGCTGGTGGATGCCACGGGCAAGGCGCTCGACCGGATCATCGAGCGCGTGGTCAGCGTCAGCACGATCATGGGCACGATCGCGCGCTCGGCCGACGATCAGGCGCAGAGCCTCGGCCAGGTCAATATCGCGATCGGCGAGATGGACTCGGTGACTCAGCAGAACGCCGCGATGGTGGAGGAATCGACCGCGGCCTCGCAGATGCTGGCACATGAGGCCGAGCAGCTCGCGGGTGCCGTGGCGATCTTCACGGTCGAGCAGGCGCCGCCGCCGTCGACCCGCGTCGCCAGGGCGACGAGTGCGCCCGCGCCCGGCGCGCGCTCGGCCGCCGGCGCGCGGCCGTCCCGCGGTCCGATCCGGCTGGTCGCCAAGAGCGGGGCCGCGTCCAGGGAGGAGGATTGGTCGTCGTTCTGAGGATGCTCGCCTGAGTGCGGCACGGCAGGGTCGCGCATGGCGTGAGCCACGATATCCGGTTCCGTGAGGCGCGCGTACCGATGTGAGCGCGGAGCGCCGGTGCGGGCGGGCGACGCGGGTCTCGCCGGGTTCACGTTCGCCGGCACGGCGGGGTCACCGGGTCCGTTCATCGCGATGATTTAGCGGGAGCGGTCGCCTCGCCGCCCGGCATCGCGCTGGTAGGTGAGATCCTCCAGCGCGGAACCCGCTGCCGTAGAGTGCCCGCGCCAGCGCGCGGCGCGGCGATTTCGCCCCGCCGCCGGCGCCGATATCCTGCGAGCGCCGTCACGCTCGCCTCGAGCTCGCGGATCGCTCCCCGCGCCCGGCGCGGCGCCGGGATGGTCAGGGACGCTCGCGGCGCGCCCGTCGGCGCGGCGGACTGGCGGGCGAGCGAGTGAACCCGTAGGTCCTCCACGCGGCGAGCGCCCGCCTGGGACGGCCGAGCGCCCTGGGGGCGACGATGCGCTCGAGGACGCGCGCGACGACCTGCGCTCCCGACGACATCGGTGCGACCGCGCGTCGGTCGATCCGGGCGCGGGCGCGTGATGATCGTCCCGCGCGACGACCTCGGCGATCGCCGCGACGCAGCGCGACGATCGGTCGGCGGCGAGCTCGGTCGCGACCGGCCGCGGTCCCGCTCGCCGGCCGCCGCTGGGGGGGGCGGAGACGCGGCGGGTCGGCGCCTCGGCCGCGTGACAGGGGGTGGGCTGCCGATCAGAACTCGGACCAATCGTCCTGCGCCATCGCGAGCACGGCGCCGTTGGTGCCGGTCACGCCGTGCTGGCGCGCGCCGCGCGCGATCTCGCGACCCGCGCTGGCGGCGCGCGATTGCAGCTCGTGCACGGGCGACGCGGCGGGGACGATCGCGGTCGTCGGGCGGCTCCTGGCAAGGCGGAAGCGTGCGACCTGCGCCGCCAGCTGGGTGGCTTCGTCGGCCAGGCTGCGCGCCGCCGCGGTGGCTTCCTCGACCATGGCGGCATTCTGCTGCGTCACGCCGTCCATCTCGCTGACCGCGGTGTTGATCTGCTGAAGCCCGGTGGCCTGGTGCTTGGCCGAGTTGGCGATCGTCGCCACCAGCGTGCTGATCTCGCTGATGCGCGCGATGATCCGCTCCAGCGCGCTGCCGGTCTGGCTGACCAGGCCGACGCCGGCGTCGACCTGTTCGGTCGAGGCGGTGATCTTCGCCTTGACGTCGCGTGCCGCGTCGGCGGAGCGCTGTGCCAGCGCACGAACCTCGCTCGCCACGACCGCGAACCCCTTGCCGGCGTCACCGGCGCGTGCCGCCTCGACGCCCGCGTTCAGCGCGAGCAGGTTGGTCTGGAACGCGATGCCGTCGATCACGCTGATGATCTCGCTGATCTCGTTCGAGGCGCGCTCGATCCCGCCCATCGCCTCGACCGCGCGGCGGACGACGCCGCCGGAATGCTCGGCCTCGTCGCGCGCGCCGGTGACGGCCCGGTGCGCGCGCTCGGCACCATCGGCGGTCTCGCGGACGGTGGAGGTGATCTGCTCCATCGCGGCGGCGGTCTCCTCCAGGCTCGCCGCCTGCTGCTCGGTGCGCTGCGAGAGCTCGTCCGAGGCGCTGCGGATATCCGCCGCGCCACTGTCGATGCCCTGGCTGGCAGCGGTCACCGCGCCGAGCACCGCCGACATCGCGTCCATCGCGCGGTTGTAATCGAGGCGGAGCCGGTCGTAGTCGGCGTAGAAAGCGGTCTCGATCCGGTAGGTCAGGTCGTTGGCGGCGAGCCGCTCGAGCCCGGTGCCGAGCGAGGTGACCACGACCCGCTGTGCGGCCGATGACTGCTCCAGCGCGACGCCGTTGCGGCGGAACACGTCCATCGCCTTGGTCATGCGGCCCACGCAGTCGCCGTGATCGGTGTAGCGGATCGGCGTGGTGAAGTCGCCCATGGCGAGGCCCTCCATCCGCACGACCGTGTCGACATAGGGGTCGCAGACCAATTTGCGGGCGGTGAGCGTCACGATCACGATCGCCGCCAGCGCCGCGCCCGCGATCCCGAGCAGTCGCGCGTCCGACGTTGCCAGCGCCGTGGTCGCGACCGGCAGGGCGCCGAGCGCGGTGTAGACGACCAGCAGCGCGGTGAACTTCGCTCGGATCGGCGCCTGCGCCTTGAACCACTGAATCATGGAGCTTCCTTCCCTCTTCTCTGGGTCGGACCGCGCGGCGGGCCGTCTCTCAGGCCGCCGGTATACGAAAATGCACTAAACTTAGGTAAATGGTTCGCGGCTCTTCGGGCATGGAAAGGTCCGCAATCAGGTAATTGACCTGATAAGGCGCAGGTCACGTGATTGACCTGAAATGGCGATCCGACGTTCTTCACCGATCAACGGTCTCGTGTCCGCGTCGCAGATGCGCGAGATCTTGATCAATAGTATGTGACGCAAGTACTCAGGTTAGTGAATACAGGAGTAACTAGGTGAACTCACCGAGGTCGATCGACACAGGGGGTGGCGCGCCCGGAGGGACTCGAACCCCCGACCAAGGAGGTAGAAGCTCCTTGCTCTATCCAGCTGAGCTACGGGCGCCCGTCGCAGCGCCTAGCGCGGATTGAAGCCGGAAGGAATGGCCGGCATGATCGCGCGCATGGCCGAACCCTCGCATGCCCCGCCGCCGATCGACGCCGCGCGCGTCGGCGCGGCGCACTTCCGCTACTACGACCTGGTGATGGCGGCGTTCGTCGCGATCCTGCTGCTGTCGAACGTGCTCGGCGCGGGCAAGGTCGCGCGGGTGGCGCTGCCCGGGATCGGCGACTGGCCGTTCGGCGCCGGGATCCTGTTCTTCCCGGTGAGCTATATCATCGGTGACGTGCTGACCGAGGTGTACGGCTATGCGCACGCGCGACGCGTGATCTGGGTCGGCTTCGCGGCCACCGTGTTCATGGCGGCGATGGCCTGGGTGGTGGTGGCGCTGCCTCCGGCGCCCGACTGGGGCAACCAGGCCGCCTATGAGACGGTGTTCGGCCAGGTGCCGCGGATCGTCTTCGCCAGCATGTGCGCCTTCTGGGCGGGCGAGTTCGTCAACTCCTACGTGCTCGCGCGGATGAAGGTGATGACTGAGGGGCGCCACCTGTGGATGCGCACGATCGGCTCGACGATCGCGGGGCAGGGCGTGGACAGCCTGATCTTCTACCCGCTCGCCTTTCTCGGCGCGCCGGGCTGGACCCCGCACCTCGTAGTGGTCGTGCTGTTCACGCAATGGGCGCTGAAGACGGGGTGGGAGGCGGCGCTGACGCCGGTGACCTATCTGGTGGTCGGCTGGCTCAAGCGAGCCGAGGGCGTCGACGTCTACGATCGCGAGACGAACTTCACGCCGTTCCGCGCACGGGTGTGAGGCTGCCGCGCCTCCGCCACCGTGGTCCTGCCGCTTCGCGCACGCCAGCCAACGTCATGCCGCCCCGACACTCGCGGCGGCGCTCCTCCGTCGGCCCGCGCACGCTGCTGCGAGCATCGCGTCGGCCGCGCCGCTCTCAGGCGCCGACCGTCTCGAGCAGCCCCTCGAACAGGCGCCGCCCGTCCTCCCCGCCGTGCGCCGCTTCCACCCGCCGCTCCGGGTGCGGCATCAGGCCGAGCACATTGCCCTGCGCGTTGAGCACGCCGGCGATGTCGCGCGCGCTGCCGTTGACCGGCTCGGCGTAGCGGAAGGCGACTCGGCCCTCACCCTCGAGCCGGTCGAGCGTCTCGGCGTCGGCGACGTAATTGCCGTCATGGTGCGCGACCGGGAAGACGACTCGCTCGCCCGCGGCGTAGCGGCTGGTGAAGGCGCTCTGCACGTTGTCGATCGTCAGGCTGACGTCGCGGCAGACGAAGTTGAGCCCGGCGTTGCGCATCAGCGCGCCCGGCAACAGCCCCGCCTCGGTCAGGACCTGGAAGCCGTTGCACACGCCCAGCACCGGCAGGCCGCGCCCGGCCTCGCTCGCCACCGCGCGCATGATCCGCGAGCGCGCCGCCATCGCGCCCGAGCGCAGATAGTCGCCGTAGGAGAAACCGCCGGGCACCGCGACCAGGCCGACGCCCTCGGGCAGCTCGGTGTCGCGATGCCACACCATCGCCGGCGCGCGCCCGGTCACCCGCTCGAGCGCGACCGCGATGTCGCGATCGCAGTTCGAGCCCGGGAAGACGATGACCGCGGTCTTCACGCGCGCTCGATCCGGTAGTTCTCGATCACCGTGTTGGCGAGCAGCTGGCGGCACATCGAGTCGACGTCCGCGTCGGACGTGCCCTCGGCGACGTCGAGCTCGATCAGCTTGCCGACGCGCGCGCCGGCGACGCCCTGGAAGCCGAGCCCCGCGAGCGCGTGCTCGATCGCCTTGCCCTGGGGGTCGAGCACGCCGGGCTTCAGCGTGACATGGATGCGCAGTCTCATGGTCGCGCGCTATGCCGCGCTGCGCCGCGCGGGGCAACCTCCCACGGCGGCGCGGACGCGATCACTTGCCGCGGCGCTTGCGATGGCTCTCCATGTCGAGCACCGCGGTCTCGCCGCCCTCGGGGAAGAGGCCGAGTCGGCGCGCGACCTCCTGATAGGCCTCGACCTCGCCGCCGAGATCGCGCCGGAAGCGATCCTTGTCGAGCTTCTCGTTCGACTCCATGTCCCACAGCCGGCAGCCGTCGGGGCTGATCTCGTCCGCCAGGATGATGCGGCTGTAATCATTGTCCCAGATGCGGCCGAACTCGAGCTTGAAGTCGACCAGCCGGATGCCGACCCCGGCGAACAGGCCGCTGAGGAAGTCGTTCACGCGGATCGCCAGATCGGCGATGTCGTGCATCTCGTCCTGGCTGGCCCAGCCGAACGCGGCGATATGCTCGTCCGAGATCATCGGGTCGCCGAGCGCGTCGTCCTTGTAATAATATTCGAGGATCGTGCGGGGCAGCTTGACGCCCTCCTCGATCCCGAGCCGCTTCGACAGCGAGCCCGCGGCGACGTTGCGTACCACCACCTCGATCGGGACGATCTCGACCTGGCGGATCAGCTGCTCGCGCATGTTGAGGCGACGGATGAAATGGGTCGGCACGCCGATATGGTCGAGCAGCGTGAAGATGTGCTCGCTGATGCGGTTGTTGAGCACGCCCTTGCCGTTGATCGTGCCCTTCTTCTGGGCGTTGAAGGCGGTGGCGTCGTCCTTGAAATACTGGATCAGCGTGCCGGGCTCGGGACCCTCGTAGAGGATCTTCGCCTTGCCCTCGTAGATCTGCCGCCGCCGTGCCATCGCTCACCCTCGGAAAAGGAGCGCCCCGGCGGAGCAGGTCGCGCGGCCGGGGCGGGAATCATGCGGCCTATAGGGTAAGGCCGGGGACGCTGCAAATCAGACGCGCTGTTCGTGATCCGCCCGCGACGTGCGCTGAAGTCGACCCCACCAGCCGCGCAGTCGCCACCGCCACGCCAGCCAGACGATCAGTGCGAGCAGCGCCGGCCCGAGCAGCAGCGCGGCCAGCTGGAGGGCGGCGGTGAAGGTCGCCTCCAGCGATCGCAGGGCGGTGTCCGCGGCGCGCACCACGGGCGACTGAAGCCGCAGGCTGCGGATCGCCTCGCCCGAGCGATAGGTAATCGTCAGCGGCGTGGCGGCGAGCCGCTCGACGTGGTCGCGTTGGAGGGCGACACCGGCGCGTCGCTGCGAGTCGAGCGTCGCGCGCTGGCGTAGCAACGCCGCGCGCGTGCTGGCATCGTGCGTCGCGAGACGCTCGCGGTCGAGCCGAGCGCGCTCGTCGGAGATGGCGGCGCGTTCCCGCTCCGCGGCGGCTATGTCGCTCCCGACGTCGGTGCCGCTGATGTCCGCACGCGACAACATGCCATCCGCGCGTTCCGCCGCGAGCGTGCTCTCCCGCCCGAACGCGCGCGCCAGCGCCGGGTCGAGTCTGAGCGCCAGCGTCGCGTCCACGCGATCGACCGAGCGGACGGTGAAGCTCATACCGGTGATGCGGCAGCGCGCGACGCCGAGCCGCTCGCAGGCGCGTGCATGTTCCTCCTGCACGCGCGCGATCGCCGCCGGGGGCAGGGTATAGAGATAGGCGTAAGTGAAGGCGACGCCCGGCGCCGCGGTCACGTTGATCGCGGGCGCGTTCGCGCTCTCGTTCTCGTCGACGCGGCCGCAGCCGCAGCCGATCAGCAGCAGGGTCAGCGCGAGCGTGAGACGAGATCGGATCATCAATGCCCCTTCCTGCGATGGGAATGGCGAGCGCGACGGCGCCGCTGTCAAGCGCCGGCCGAGCGGGCCAGCCTCATCGTGGGGCAGCGAAGGCCCGCGCGAGCAGCCGCTTGGTCTCGGCCCAGGCACCGGTCTCGGGCGCGACCAGTTCGACGTGGCCGGTGGCCGGCACGGTGTGGAGCGCCGCCCGATCGCCCGCGGCGCGCGCGCGCGCCACGTAGTCGGTGGCGAGGCGATAGGGGATGATGCGGTCCTCGCGCCCGTTGACGAGGTCCTGCGGCGCGCCGAGCGGCAGCAGCCGCGTCACCGACGTGTCGGCGTAGGGATCGGCGCGGCCGCCGCCGACCAGTCGGCCCACCACCTCGGTGCCGCAGCCGTTGTCGGGGCTGGCGGCGGTCGCCTCGAGGTCGGGCAGGCCGCCGAGGCTGATGACGTGCGCGATCGGCAGCGGGTCGGCGCGGCGCAGCGGGCTGCTCGCGGGAAGCCGGGGGCGCCCGGCCAGCCACAGCGCGAGGTGGCCTCCGGCGGAATGGCCGACCGCGACGATGCGGCGCAGGTCAAGCCCGAGCGCCGGCCCCTCCGCACGCAACAGATCGGCGGCCGCGGCGGCGTCGGCGAAGGTGCCGGGATAACCGCCGCCGGCGCGATCGACGCCGCGATAGTCGATGTTCCACACCGCATAGCCGGCGCGACGCAGATCGTCGGCGACCCAGTTCATCAGCTTGCGGTCGGCGATCTCGGTCTGCCAGCAGCCGCCGTGGACCATGAGCACGGTGCGATACGGCCGAGCGCCGCGCGGTAGCCACACGTCCACCTTCTGCATCGAATCGCTGCCGTAGGAGAGGGTGCGGTCGGGGGTCGGGCGAGCGCGCGCGCTCAGGTCGGCCCAGGTCAGCGGTCGGTGCGGTGCGCTCGGGGCGGTCATCGGGAGCGAGCATGACGCGAGCAGCAGCGCCGCGGCAAGCGCCGCGCGGCTCATGAGCGCACCTCGCTCGGCACCGGCCGGGGCGCGGTGGCGGAGGACCTGCCGCGCTCGCGCCACAGCGCCGGCAGCGTGAGCAACGCCACGCCGATCACCGCCGCCAGTGTCCGCGCCCAGACGGGGAAGGGGCCGTAGCGCTGGTCGACATAGTAGGCGCCGTACACGATCGCCACGTGCCAGACGTAGACGTACAATGAGTGGCGGCCCAGCAGGCGGAGGAAGGCGAGCGAGAACAGCCCGCGCGCCGCGCCCGCGACCTGTCGCACCCAGGCGCGCGCGTGCCGCGGCCCGGCGATCATCAGCCACGCCAGCCCGGTCGCCACCGCGGCGAAGTTGACGAGGTAGACCAGGCTGAAGTCGGCGCGCACCTCGAGCAGCTCGATCCGTCTGATCGCGACGTCCGGCAGGATGCCGCGCGCGGTGAGCAGACGGATGGGGAGGAAGAACACGCAAACCGCCAGCGCGATCTTGGCCGCACCGCTCCGGTCAGGACGGAACAGCCGATGCCAGTCGATCCGTCCGGAAGCGGTCAGCGCGCCCGCGATCATCCCGGAGAAGAACACGATCTGCCAGCCGAGCAGGTTGAAGCCGGCACGCAGTCCCTGCCCGTCCGAGGCGGTGAACCACTGCCCGAGCGGATCGGTCAGCGCGTGCTGGAAGCCGAGCTGCCCGGCGAGCCACAGCAGCCCCGACACGGTCGCCACCAGGGCGACGCGACCGTCGAGGCACAGTCTCAGGATCGGCGGTGCCACCAGCATGTAGAGGACATATTGCGGCAGGATGTCCATCACCGTCGGTTGGAACACGAAGGTGGCGATCGCGAGCAACCGCAGCGGCTCGCCGGTGAGGCTGGTGTGGCCGAGCCAGTTGCCCCACAGCCGCGCCGCGTCGGGCAGCACCAGCCGCGCGAGCAGCACCGCGACCACGATCCCGATGGCGTAGCGATACAGCTCGAAAGCGCGTGCCCAGACCAGCCGGCCCGCCGCGGGCGCGCCGAGCCTGAGCATCTTGCGGCCGTAGACCAGCCCGATCATCAGCCCGGACAGGAAGACGAAGCCCTGCGCGTCCTCGACATAGGCGAACTGATTGTGGTTGATCCGCTGCAACCACAGCTCGCCCTGGAAGACGAGGTGGTTGATCAGCATGAAGACGAGGAAGAAACCGCGCAGGCCGTCGATCATCCCGTAGCGTGGCAAACAGCGGCTCCCGTGCGTGGCGTCGATACGCGGCGGCCTGAGGCCCGCCGGCGCCCCGCGTGTAGCGCACGACCCGCGCCGATCGATCCCGCAGCGCCTCCGCTCGTCCCGGAAAGCGCGGCGGTGATCGCTCAGCGCGCGCGCCGCGGCGGCGTGCGCCAGGGTGCGGCGAAGCGGCGGCGCTGCAGTGCCGCGATCCCCGCTAGGAGTGATTCTACGAACGTGTGGATACCGCCCGACAGCGTCTCGTGATGGCGGGCAAAGGCTTCGCTCTCGAAATCCATGTTCATGACCGTTCTCCATCGCTGGCGCTGTCGACATGCGCTGTGCGGCCGCGGTGCGCCAACAAAGAGCTGGCCCGAGTTGATAAGTGACGCTTATGCTGCGCACATGCGCCAACTCCCGCCGCTCGCCGCCGTCCGCGTCTTCGAGGCCGCCGCGCGCCACGAGAATTTCACGGCTGCCGCGGGCGAGCTGGGGATGACCCAGGCGGCGGTGAGCTATCAGATCCGGCTGCTGGAGCAGCGGCTCGGCGTCCCCTTGTTCCGCCGCGATCGCCGTCGGGTGACGCTCACCGAGGCGGGGCGCCGCGCCGGCGCGCAGCTCGCCGCCGCGTTCGACTCGATCGACGCCGCCTTCGCCGGTTTGCGCGCCGAGGACGAGGCGGTGCTGACCGTCTCGGTCACCAACACCTTCGCCAACACCTGGCTGGCGTGGCGGCTCGGCGGCTTCCACCTCGCGCACCCGTCCACCGCGGTACGGCTATGGACCAGCAACGCGCTGACCGACTTCGCCGCCGACGAGGTCGACGTCGCGATCCGCTCGGGGCCGGGCAACTGGCCCGGCCTGGCGCAGCACGTACTGCTGCCGCTCGACTTCACGCCGATGTGCTCGCCCGGCTTCCTCGCCGAGCAGGGCGGGCGACTCGACCCGGTCGACCTGCTCCAGCTGCCGCTGATCAGCGCGCAGGACCCGTGGTGGGCGCAGTGGCTGCGCGAGGCGGGGCTCGACGTGGTCGAGGCGCGGCGGACCGGCATGCGGCTCGACTCGCAGGCGCACGAGGGCCATGCGGCGATCGCGGGGCAGGGCGTGGCGATGCTGACGCCCTTCTTCTGGCACAACGATCTCGTCGCGGGGCGGCTGGTGCGCCCGTTCGCGCAGCTCTCCTCGATGGGGGAGGCCTATTGGCTGGTCTACCCGGAGGCGCGCGCCAAGGTACTCAAGATCCGGCGTTTTCGCGAATGGCTGATCGAGGCGCTGGACCGCGACCGCGCCGCCGGGGGCGGCTGAGCCGCCCCGCAGCCGACGCGGAACGGTTGTGGAACGGGGGCGCGCGCTGCTAGCAGCCTGAGCCATGGCGACCGACGCGACCGCTCTCCCCCCCGACAACCCGCCCGTGGGCGTGCTCGACGCCCCCTTCGACAGCGCGCTGTCCGAACGCTACCTCGTCTACGCGCTCTCGACGATCACCGCGCGCTCGCTGCCCGACGTGCGCGACGGGCTCAAGCCGGTGCACCGCCGGTTGCTCTGGGCGATGCGGCTGCTGCGGCTCGATCCCGCCGCCGGCTACAAGAAGTGCGCGCGCGTCGTCGGCGACGTCATCGGCAAGTACCACCCGCACGGCGACCAGTCGGTCTATGACGCGATGGTGCGGCTCGCGCAGGATTTCGCGCTGCGCTACCCGCTGGTCGACGGCCAGGGCAATTTCGGCAACATCGACGGCGATAACGCCGCGGCCTATCGCTACACCGAGGCGCGGCTGACCCAGGTCGCGATCGACCTGATGGACGGGCTCGACGAAGACGCCGCCGAGTTCCGCCCGACCTATAACGGCGAGGAGCAGGAGCCCGAGCTCTTTCCCGGCGCCTTCCCGAACCTGCTCGCCAACGGCGCGGCCGGGATCGCGGTCGGCATGGCGACCAGCGTGCCGCCGCACAACGCCGCCGAGCTGCTCGAGGCCGCGATCCTGCTGGTCGACCAGCCCGACGCCGACGATGCCGCGATCCTGCAGCACGTCAGCGGTCCCGACTTCCCCACCGGCGGCCTGCTGGTCGACTCGCCCGCGATCATCGCCGAGGCCTATGCCACCGGGCGCGGTGCCTTCCGCGTGCGCGCGCGCTGGGCGATCGAGCGCGAGAAGGGCGGCGGCTGGACGATCGTCGTCAACGAGATCCCGTACGGCGTGCAGAAGGGCAAGCTGATCGAGCAGGTCGCCGCGCTGATCAACGACCGCAAGCTGCCGATCCTGGCCGACGTGCGCGACGAGAGCGACGCCGAGATCCGGCTGGTGCTCGAGCCGCGCAGCCGCACCGTCGATCCGCAGGTGCTGATGGACGGGCTGTTCCGCCTCTCCGACCTGGAGACGCGCATCCCGCTCAATCTCAACGTGCTCGACAAGGATCGCACGCCGCGCGTGATGTCGCTGCGCGAGGCGCTGGCGGCCTGGGTCGAGCACCAGTTCGTGGTGCTGCGCCGGCGCACCGAGCATCGGCTCGGCAAGATCGCCGACCGGCTCGAGCTGCTCGGCGGCTATATCATCGCCTTCCTCAATCTCGACCGCGTGATCGAGATCATCCGCACCGAGGACGAGCCCAAGGCGGTGATGATGGCGGAGTTCGACCTCACTGACCGCCAGGCCGAGGCGATCCTCAACATGCGGCTGCGCTCGCTCCGCCGGCTGGAGGAGATGGAGTTGCGCCGCGAGCGCGACGCGCTGGAGAAGGAGCAGGACACGCTCACCCAGCTGCTCGGCTCGGAGGCGCGTCAGCGCACCCGGCTGAAGCGCGACTTCACCAAGGTGCGCGATCGGTACGGCGCGGAGACCAAGCTGGGCGCGCGCCGCACGACGATCGAGGAACAGGCCGCCGCACGCGAGATCCCGCTCGAGGCGATGATCGAGCGCGAGCCGATCTCGGTGATCCTGTCCGAGCGCGGCTGGATCCGCGCGATGAAGGGCCACGTCGACCTGTCCGCGCCGGAGACGATGAAGTTCAAGGAGGGCGACGGCCCCGCCTTCGCCTTCCACGCGCATACCACCGACAAGCTGCTGCTGGCGGCGGGCAATGGACGCTTCTTCACGCTGGCGGCGGACAAGCTGCCCGGCGGTCGCGGCTTCGGCGAGCCGGTGCGCGCCTCGATCGATCTGGACGGCAGCGTGCCGATCGTGGCGCTGCTCCGTGCCGGCGCGGCCGAGCGGCTGCTGGTGGCGGCGAGCGACGGCCGCGGCTTCATCGTGCCGAGCGCCGAGGTGATCGCCGAGACCCGCAAGGGCAAGACGGTGATGACTCCGAAACCCGGCGCGCGGCTGATCGTGGTTCGCCCGGTGGCGCCGGGGGACGATTTCGTCGCGGTGATCGGGGACAATCGCAAGCTCGCGCTCTTCCCCATGGTCGACCTGCCTGAGATGACGCGCGGGCAGGGGGTGCAGCTGCAGCGCTACCGCGAGGGTGGCCTCGCCGACGCGCGCACCCTGGTGTTCGCCGAGGGCCTGAGCTGGGCGATGGGCGGGGGCAGCGGGCGCGTGCGCACCGAGCCCGACCTGTCGGCGTGGCGGACGGCGCGCGGCGCGGCCGGTCGCATGCCGCCCACCGGCTTCCCGCGCGACAATCGCTTCTGACCTCCCCCCTCGGAGGCGCAGCGTCCCGTTCCGGCACGCTCGTGCCTGTCCGCTAAATACAACCGTTTCGGCCCAACTTGCTTTCCGTAAGCCGGTCTTAACCGTTGCGATCTAGGACAGGTCGTGATGGCAACGCGCTCTCCCCTGTTGGCGACGGCATCGGCCGACTCGATCTCCGCCGTGCACGGCCGCGCCGCGGTCGCACCCGGCCTCGGGCTGTCCGCGGCGCACGGCTCGCTCGAGCTCGTGCCGATCCCGCTGGTGATCGCGCGGCTGCGCGCGGGGCGGGTCGACTATGAGGACAGCAATCCCGCCTTCCTGCGCGCGGGACTGCAGCAGGAGCGCGCGATCGACCCGCTGATCGCGTCCTTCCTGCGCACCGGCCACGACCAGGCCGAGATCAACTGGTCGACCGGCGAGACGGTCGAGCGGCGCCATTACCGCCTCAGCTTCGCGCTGATCCCCGACCGGCCCGAACCCACCGCGGTGGTCTCCTTCGTCGACCAGACCGCCGAGGTGCGCACCGAGGAGACGCTGCGCCGCGAGATGGCGACCGACAGCCTCACCGGCCTGCCCAACCGCGGCGGCTTCACCGACTCGCTCGAGGCGATGATCGAGGAAGGCGCGGCGCGCTGGGCGGTCCTGATGATCGACCTGGAGCGTTTCAGCCGCTTCAACGCCTGCCTCGGCTCGCTCACCGGCGACGAGCTGCTGATCACGGTGGCGCGTCGGATCAAGGGCGCGCTGCGCAGCCGCGACGTGCTGGCGCGCACCGGCGGCGACGAGTTCGGCGTGCTGCTCACGATCGACCAGGACGACCACGAGGCCGACCATGTCGCGCGCCGCATCCGCGAGGCGCTGGCGACCCCCTTCCGGCTGGGCGACTTCGAGCTGCGCGTCTCCTGCGCGATCGGCATCGCCTTCGGCGACTCGGCCACCGACGACGCCGAGGACGTGATCCGCCACGCCCAGGTGGCGATGAAGCGCTCCAAGGCGACCAAGAGCGCCGAGGCCTATCAGACCCGCGCGCTCGACAGCGCGCGCGAGGAGTTCGCGATGGAGACCGCGCTGCGCCGCGCGATCGAGAACGAGCAGCTCCATCTCGTCTACCAGCCGATCCTCGATCTCACCTCGGGCAAGGTCAGCGGGTTCGAGGCGCTGGCGCGCTGGACCGACGAGCAGGGCAGCAACGTGCCGCCGGTGCGATTCATCCCCGTGGCCGAGGAGTCCGGGCTCATCATCCCGCTCGGGCGATGGGCGGTCGACACCGCGATGCAGACGCTCGCCGGCTGGGACCGGCGCTGGGGCGGCGCGTGCGGCGCGGCGGTGGCGGTCAACGTCTCGCCGATCCAGCTGCAGCGCGACTCGATCCCCGGGATGGTCGAGCGCGCGCTCGGCGCGGCGGGGCTCGGCGGCGGGCGGCTCAAGCTCGAGCTGACCGAGAGCGCGATCATCGCCGACCCCGACCGGATCGCGGGCGTGCTGATGGCGCTGAAGGAGCTCGGCACCGTCATCGCGATGGACGATTTCGGCACCGGCTTCTCGAACCTGGCGTCGCTGCACACGCTGCCGATCGACCTGCTCAAGATCGATCGCAGCTTCGTCACCGGCATGCTGACCGACCGCGATCAGCTCGCGATCGTGCGCGCGATCCTCGGCCTGTCCAAGGCGCTGGGCATGGACACGGTGGCGGAGGGTATCGAGACGATCGAGCTGGGACAGACGCTCGGCGCGCTCGGTTGCACCTACGGCCAGGGCTATGCCTATGCCCGCCCGCTCGACGCCGACGCGGCCTATGAGTTCCTGGTCGCCCGCAACGCCTGAGCGACTTCCTCGTCGGCGATCGCCTCGGCGCGCGCCGCGTCGGGGAAGCCCTCGGCGATCCAGCGATCCTCGACTCGCCTGAGCACGCGCGCGACCTCGGGCCCGCGCGTCAGCCCGCGCGCCACCAGCGCACCGCCGCCGATCGGCAGGACAGGGGGCATCCAGTCGCTGAGCGGCGCGGGATCGGCCCCGGCGAGCAGCAGGCGGTCGAGCGCGCTGGCGGTGCCGACTCGATAGCCGAGCGCGCGCGCCCCCTCGTCACCGGGGCCCGCGCTCGCCTGCACCAGCCGCTTGCGGTCGGCGTTCGAGAGCTTCAGCCGCGCGCCTACTCCCTCGGCGGCGGCAGGCGGGAGGAGCGCGGCTAGGCGGCGGATCGAGTCCGGCGCGACCCCGGCGGCACGCTCGCGCTCGGCCACGGCGGCGAGCCGCGCCACCCCGTCGCGGTCGATCTCGGGCAGCACCGGGCGGAAGATGCCGCTCTCGTGCATCAGCCGCACCACCGCGACCGCACCCGGAGCGACGAGCAGCTTGAGCAGCTCGGCGGCGACTCGCTCGCGGCTCAGCGCCATCAGGTCGTTGGCGCGCGCGACGCAGGCGGCGAGTCCCTCGGCGTCGATCGCGTCGCCGAAGCGCGCGTGGAAGCGGAAGAAGCGCAGGATGCGCAGGTGATCCTCGGCGATCCGGCGGTGCGGGTCACCGATGAAGCGCACGCGCCGCGCGGCGAGGTCGTCGAGGCCGCCGAAATAGTCGTGGATCGCGCCGCCGACCGGGTCGGCGTAGAGCGCGTTGATCGTGAAGTCGCGCCGCGCGGCGTCCTCGCGCCAATCGTCGGCGAAGGCGACGACCGCGTGGCGCCCGTCGGTGGCGACGTCGCGGCGCAGCGTCGTCACCTCGACAACCGAGCCCTGGCTCACCGCGGTGACGGTGCCGTGCGCGATCCCGGTCGGCACCGCGCGGATCCCGGCGCCTTCGAGTCGGCGCACCACCTCCTCCGGCACGAAGGGGGTGGCCAGATCGATGTCGGCGACGTCGAGCCCGAGCAAGGTGTCGCGCACCGCGCCGCCGACATACCGTGCTCGCCCGCCGGCGGCGTCGAGCGCGCGCTCCAGCGCCGCGAGGCCGGGGCGAGCGCGCCACGGCGCCTCCGGCAGCGTCACGCCGCCCATCGCAGCCGCCGCGACAGGTTGACGATCATGCCCGCGGTGGCGCCCCAGATGCGGCGCTCGCCCCACAGCAGCTCGACATAGGCGCGCTCGCGTCCCTGGAAGGTGGCGGTGCGCGCGTGGTGATTCGCGGCGTCGAGCAGGAAGTCGAGCGGCACCTCGAACACCGCCGCCACCTCGGCCTCGCTCGCCACCAGCGGCAGGTCGGGCGGCACGACGCCGATGACGGGGGTGACGCAATAGCCGGTGCCGGTGCGATAGCGGTCCGACGCGCCGATCACCTCCACCGCCTCCCGCGGCAGCGCGATCTCCTCCTCGGCCTCGCGCAGCGCCGCGATGATCGCATCCTCGCCGGGGTCGAGCCGGCCGCCGGGGAAGGCGACCTGGCCGGCGTGGCGGCGCAACGTCTCGGTCCGCTGGGTCAGGATCACGCCGGGCCGCGCCCGGTCGGTCACCGCGACCAGCACCGCCGCCTCGGTCAGCGCGGCGCCGCCCGAGAGGTCACCGTCGTCGCCCGCGATCAGCGCGGTCGCCTCGTCGGACACCAGGGCGGCGGCGAGCCGCTCGGCCAGCGTCATCGCGGCTGTAGCGGGAAGAAGGCGCCCGCGCTCCACACGCCCGGCGGCGAGTCGTCGCCCGCGAGCGCGCGCTCGGCCAGCTCATAGTAGAGCGGCCGGGCCACCAGCGCCTCCAGCCCGCCGCGCACCAGCAGATAGGGGCGGGGGCCGTCGTCGCGCTCGACGAAGCGCAGCGGATGGTCCGCCGAGGCGGTCACCACGTCGCCGGTGTTGAGCCGGAAGGCGAGGGTCGAGCCGCGGCCCTCGCCCTCGGCCTTGAGCTCGACCGCGACGAACGCGGCGTCCTCCACCGCGATGTCGAGCTTCTCGACGGGCGTGACCAGCACGTGAGCGCCGTCGGGCTCGCGGCGCAGGATGCGACTGAACGCGCGCACCATCGCGGCGCGCGTGATCGGGCTGCCCTGATGGTACCAGGTGCCGTCGCGTGCGATCCGCATCTCGCTGTCGCCGCAATGGGTCGGGTTCCAGCGCTCGACCGGGGGCAGCTGGTCGCTCTCGGCCAGGCGCGCGATGTCGGCGACCGACAATGTGCTGAAATCGGGTGGGGGTGCCATCGGCATGCGCGCCAGTTAGGGCGCGCGGCGGCGGCGGTAAAGGTTCAGGCCGCGGCGGTGACGCGAGGTGCGATCTCGCCCGCGCCGTGCGGCACCCCGGCGCCGCGAGCGAGCAGCCGGTGACGCTCCACCGGGCCGGGCAGGCGCCAGCCCGCGGTCGCCGCCGCGCTGAACCCGAAGAAGCGTCCGTAATAGGCCGGATCGCCGATCAGCATCAGGTCGAGCGCGCGCGAATCGGCGGCCGCGAGCGCGGCGGCGGTGAGGCGGCGCCCGAGGCCGGCCTGCTGCCGCTCGGGCGCGACCGCGACGGGGCCGACCAGCACCAGCGGCACCTCCCGACCGTCGTCGCCGAGGAAGCGCACCGGCCAGCATTGCACCGTGCCGAGCAGCGCCGCATGCTCCACCAGCGCGAAGCTCAGCGCGCGCAGCGGCGCCGTGCCGGCACGCAGGCGATAGGCGGTGCGGGCGTGGCGATCGGGGCCGAAGGCGCGGTCGAGCAGCGCCTCGATCGCCGTCGCCGCCACCGTCTCGATCGCCACCAATTCGACCACAGCATGTTCCCTACGCGCCCGGCAGCGAGCCTGGGCGCGGGCGCTTTAGCGGGACCGTGCCCGAACGCAACCGCGATCGCCGCCGAATCGCCACGATCGCGCCATCACGCCGCCGCGCTGGACTCGGATCGCCACCGCGTCCACCTGCGCCCGCTGGCATGAGCGGCCGCGGCGCGGCCGAGCGCGGGAGCCCCGAGATGGACGATGATACGCTGGAACTGGAGGTGCATGACCTGGTGGTGCAGGTGCTCACCGGGATCTACTCGGAGGAGACGCACCTGCCGCAGCCACTGCGGATCTCGCTCAACGTGCTGCTCGACGCCCCGGCGCGCTACGCTCCCGACACGCCGCTGAGCGCCTCGAAGAACTACCTCGACCTGCGCCACGCCGCGACCGACGCACTCGCCACAGCGGGTCACTTCACCCTGATCGAGGCGGTGGCGGATCATATCGCCGAGACGCTGTTCCTCCAGGATCGGCGAGTGCGTCGGGTCACGGTGAAGATCGTCAAGCTCGCCATCGCCGAGGCGGGCGAATCGATCGGGATCACGCTGGTCCGGCACCGGCGCTGATCGAGGTCGCATCTGTGCCATTACGGCACGGGCCGAGCTGCTCGATGACGTAGCGGTAGTCGGCCTGCGCCTGAGTCGCGTCGCCGGGCTCGAGCGACGCGGTGGCGCGCTCGGGCAGCGTCGCCGGCAGTGCGCAGGCGAGACGATACCAGAGCAGTGTGTCGCGCCGCGGCGCGGCGGCGGCGTCGTCGATGATCTCGGTGAGCGCGACCGACCAGCGCGGCTGCTCCCCCGGGCGCCGCAGGACGGACAGCGCCGCCGGGCGGTTGTCCTGCGTGGTCAGGAAGATCTGCGTCTCACCCTCGCCGGGCAGCGCGCCCGGTACGTGGAAGGCGCTGCGGACGTCGGTGATGATCGGGGGCGCGTCCGGCGCACTCGCCTCTCTGGCGATCTGACGCGCGAGCGAATCGACCGCCGGAGTCCAGTCGCGCTGCGCCGCGGGGGTGACGAGCTGCACCTGGTCGGGCCGACCTGCCACCGGCCGCGCGAAGGCGAGGACGCGACGCTTCTTCAAGTTCGGCGCGCGTCCGCGCCAGTCGGGCGCGGCATCGACCACCCAGCCGACGCGCTGCGGGATCGCGGTGCTTCCGCGCACCAGCGTCCCGACATCGGCCTCGACGTAGAAGCGTGTATGTCCCGGTGCGAGCCCGGCCGCCTCGTCGCCCTTGATCCTGGCGGCGGAGCGAATCGTCGCGTCGATGATCAGCGGGCTCTGCACCACCAGGTCGGCGAGCGCGGCATAGTCGACCGCGGGTGCGGCGGCGGACGGCGCCGGTGCCTGCGCGGCGAGCGGTGTCGGCGCCAGCGACGCGACAGCGAGCATGATCGGGAGCAGCGCGAAGGGGGCTCGCCTCGGGGATCGAATCTGGCGTAGGATCATGGTCGCTGGGTACGTGAACCTGCCTGAACGATACAGAAATAAATCTGTCGCCGTTTGTTTGTACGTTTGTTGCGCCCGACAAAGCGTTTGCGTCCCCAAAACGGGCGCGATAGGACTCGACCGTCTGTGGCCTGCCCCTGGGGATGCTACGGAACGGTTAACAACCCAGGCCGGATCCGCTCCGGCCACCCAAGGGCCGCAGGATGAGGGAGTTTCGTTGCTGAATGGCCTATTCTGACCAGAAGATGAGCGGAGGTAAGATCGGCGCGCTGGTGATCGTCGCGCTGATCCACGTCGCTCTCGGCTATGCCTTCGTTACCGGCCTCGCGACAAATTTCGTCAAGAAGCAGGTTGAGAAGCTGAACACGTTCGACGTCGAGGAGCCACCGCCCCCGCCGCCGGACGAGCCGCCGCCCCCGCCGCCCGACGTGCCGATGACGCCGCCGCCGGTGGTGTCGCCGCCGCCGATCGTGCAGAATCCTAACCCGCCGCCCGTGACGGTCGCGACGGTTCCGACTCCGCCGCCGGTCTACGTGCCGACGACGGTCGTCGCGCCGCCCGCACCGCCCGCTCCGCCCGCGCCTCCGGCACCGGCGGTAAGCAAGGCCGCGGGTCTGAAAGGCAACCCGGGCCAGTATTTCGGCGCCGACAACTACCCGCCCTCGGCGATCCGCGCCGGCGAGCAGGGGCGAGTCGTCGCCAAGCTGACCGTCGGGACCGATGGCCGCGTGACCGACTGCTCGGTGACGACGTCGAGCAACTCCTCGGCGCTCGATCAGGCGACCTGCCGCATTGCCAAGGCCCGCGTGCGTTTCACGCCCGCGCAAGATGCTGCCGGCAACCCGATCGCGTCCAGCTACACCCTTCCGGTGCGCTGGGTGCTTCCGGAGAATTGATCCGCGTGAAGATGGCGGCGCGGACGCGTCTGCCGACAACATTTTGGCTTAAGGAAGACGAAGAATGATCATCAACATCCTCGCCGCGGGTGGGACCGCGGCAGCCGAGAACCAGTTCGGCCTGCAGCAGGCGCTCAAGGAAGGCGGCATCATCTCGCAGTCGGTGTTCACCATCCTGGTGATCATGTCGGTGGTGTCGTTCTACATCCTGTTCTCGAAGCTGTTCGAGCAGCAGAAGATCATCAACCAGGCGAAGCGCGTGCGCTCGAACTTCTGGACCAGCAACTCGCTGCGCGAGGGTTCGGCCAAGCTCGACAAGAACTCGGCCTACAAGCAGCTGGTCGACGACGGCCTGGCGGCGCAGGAGCAACACTCGAAGCTGACCGATCCGGTCGAGGCGCACGACTGGCTGCACGGTTCGCTGGCGCGCTCGGAGTCGGCGATCAACTCGAAGCTCGGCGGCGGTCTCGCCTTCCTCGCGACCGTCGGGGCGACCGCGCCGTTCATCGGTCTGTTCGGCACCGTGGTCGGCATCTACCGCGCGCTGATCAAGATCGGCGCGTCGGGCGATCCCTCGATCGACAAGGTCGCCGGCCCGGTCGGTGAGGCGCTCATCATGACCGCGCTCGGCCTGGTCGTCGCGGTTCCCGCCGTGCTCGCGTACAACTGGCTGCAGCGCCGCAACAAGTCGATCGCGGAGGACCTCTCGGCCTTCTCGAACGACGTGCTCGGCTTCCTGGCGTCGAACGGCGCGGTGCGCCCGTCGCTCGGCACCACCCCGGCGAAGGCCCCGGTGAAGCCCGCGACGGCGACCACGACCGCCGGCCAGGCCGGTGGCGTGCAGACCCGCTCGTAAGGCACAAGGTGCGACGCGGGGCCGCCATCGCGGCGGCCCCGCCGATCACCGGCCGCCGCGCTGCCGCTCTGACAGGGAGCGGGACGCGGCGGGACGAAGGAATAGGAAAGCCTGATCCATGGCGATGAGCGTTGGCGGTGACTCCGCTGCTGAAAAACCGATGTCGGACATCAACACGACGCCCCTCGTGGACGTCATGCTGGTGCTCCTCATCATCTTCCTGATCGCGGTCCCGGTCGCCATTCAGACGGTCAAGGGCATCACGCTCCCCAACGTCCGATTCGACCCGACCACGACCAAGCCAGAGAACGTCTCGCTGTCGGTCACCGCGGCGGACGGCGCCTGCAAGGTCTACTGGGGCGTCACCCCGGTGACCCACCAGGAGCTGCTCGATCGCGCCGTGGCGAAGCTGAAGGCTGAGATCGATCGGCAGGGCGGGCCGGGCAACCCCGACCTCGAGCTGCCCGAGGCGCACGTGCGTGCCGACGTCAACACGGACTGGCGCTGCGTCGCAGGGACGATCTACAACATGCAGATGGCCGGCTTCGCGAAGGTCGGATTCATCTCGCAGCCGAAGACCGGCGACGCCGGCTGAGGCCAAGGGACAGGAGTAGCTGACATGGCAATGAGTGGTGGCCGCGACGACGGCGAGCCGATGATGGAGATGAACACGACGCCGTTGATCGACGTCATGCTCGTGCTCCTCATCATGTTCATCATCACCCTCCCGGTTCCGACGCACGCGGTGAAGGTCGACCTGCCGGTCAACGACCCCAACCAGCGCAAGCCTCCCGTCGACCCGGTCAAGAACAAGATCGCGATCGACGCGGCGGGGAACGTCACCTGGAACGGCACGCCGGTGAACTCGACGGTGCTGCGCCAGTACCTCGACCAGTCGGCCGCGATGACGCCCGAACCCGAGCTGCAGTTCCAGCCCGATCCGGCGACGCGCTACTCGGTCGTCGACCAGACGCTGGCCGACATCAAGCGGTCGAACATCACCAAGCTGGGCTTCGTCGGCAACGAACAGTTCTACAAAGAATTCTGAGCCGGACCCAGGCTCGGCAGAGTGACAGGGCGGTCCCGCGGGGCCGCCCTTTTTCGTCGCGGCCCGCGCGGCGGCCGCATGCGCCGCGGCGGGGAGGGGTGTGATCGGTCAGGAGCGGCGTAGCACCGCGCCGCCACGCGTCGGCGTCGCCGTCGGCGCATCGAGGCGGAAGCGGTCGACCTGCTCGGTCATGGTGCGGACCAGCGAGTCGAGTCGGCGCACTGCCTCGGTCGCCTCCTGGACCATCGCGACATTGTCCTGCGTGGCGCCATCCATCTGCGCGACCGCGTCGTTGACCTGCTGCAACCCGATCGACTGCTCGCGCGCGGCATGCGAGATCGAGGCGACGAGGTCGGCCGCCTCGATCACGCGCGCCTTGATCCGAGCCAGCGCGTTGCCCGCCTCGGCGACGAGACTGACGCCCAGGTCGACCTGACGGATCGAGCCGGTGATCCGCGCCTTGACGTCGTGCGCCGCGTCGGCCGAGCGCTGCGCCAGCGCGCGCACCTCGCTCGCCACCACCGCGAAGCCGAGACCGGCGTTCCCCGCGCGCGCCGCCTCGATCCCGGCGTTCAGCGCGAGCAGGCTGGTCTGGAAGGCGAAGCCGTCGATCACGCTGATGATCTCGCCGATCTCGGCGGAGGAGCGCTCCAGCGCCCTCATCGCCTCGGTAGCCCGACCTACCGTGCCCCCCATCTGTTCCGCATCGGCGCGCGCCTCCGCCACCATCGCGTCGGCGAGCCCTGCCAGATTGGCGGTCTCCTGCACCGTCTGGGTGATCTCGTGCACCGCGGTGGCGGTGGTGGCCAGCGAGGCCGCGTGGCCCTCGGTGCGGCGCGCCAGATCGTCCGACGCGCCGCGAAGCGAGTCGGCGCTGGTGGCGAGCTCGGCGGCGCTGCTGCGCACCGTCGCGAGCGCGGCGCCGACCGCCAGCATCGCGGTGTTGAGGTCGGCGCCGAGCTTGGCGAACTCGCCCGCCATCGCCTCGTCCACCCGCGCGCTGAGGTCACCGCGGGCGAGCGAGTCGAGCGCGCGCCCGATCTGCCCGACGATCTGGCGCGCCTGCTCGCGCTTGGCCGCCTCCGCCAGCGCGAGCTGACGCTGGAGGTCGGCGAGAGACTGCGCCATCTGCCCGATCTCGTCGGAGCGGCCGAGCTGCGGCACGAGGACGGGTGCCCCGCCGGCGGCGAGCGCGTGCATGCTGGAGCGGAGCTGCTGCAAGGGCAGGATGACGCTGCGTCGGGTGATGATCAGGCCTGCGACCAGCCCGCTGGCGGTGAGCAGCAGGACGGCGGCGATCAGTCGGCGCGCGACGCGAGTCTCGACGGCCGCCGCGTCGCTGCGCAACGTGCTGGTGCGGGCGGTAAGCGCGTCGATCTCGGCGTCCACCACCTTGGAAGCGGCGCGCTCGGCGGGACGGACCTCGCGGTGGAAGCGGCGCAGCGCGCCCGCGCGATCGCCCTCCTGCGCCTGGCGCGCCACCGCGCGAAGGGCATCGACGACGCGATCGGAGAGCATGAAGAAGCGCGGCGGCAGCGAACCCAGGGCGCCGCGCTGCAAGGTGCGGAGATCGGCGCGCATCGTGCGAGACCGAGTGGCGAACTTGTACAGGATCGTCTGTCGCTCTGTCGGATCGAGCTCGGTCACGAGGTTGAGCGCGTCGCGCTGGAGTGATCGGCTGAGCGAGCGGACCTCGCTGAGCAGGACGACCCGGTCCTGAGTCGCGGCGGCCGCGGCGTTGACGTCGTGGACCTGCTGGGCGGCGAACCAGGTGAGAGCGGCCAGGAGCCACAGGAGCGCGAGCGCGCCCAGCAGCGGCGTGAGCAGGCGGGCGGTGACGCTCCGCTTGAAGATGTTGTCCCGCCGAAGGTCATTGGATCCGCCGATAGGGCGGCGCAGGCTGGAAGATGGCGAGTGGGACGTCACGATCGGGTCCGTTCGACTGGCGCGTCATCCGATGCGCGCTAGCCATCCGCTGGCCGAGACGCAAATGGTGGGGAAGTTGCCACACTCCGTCTCGCCCCGCGCTCACTATTATGATCTTGGGGCATTTCCTCGTCTGGATGTCAGACCGGTTACGATGTTGTGACAGCTCGACCATCATCGGTTGGCTGCTATCTACATGTTTCGATTGCTTCGTCAGCACGATAGGACGGTGGGTTCGACCATCGTCTGCCTTACTCACGGTGGCGATCTCCAGAGCCACCGCCGCAGTCACGGCGCCTGTTGCGGCGCTGTCAGAAAAGTGACATCCTGACGTCACAAAACCGTAACCTATGCGTTCCGGTGTGAAAGGATGGAGATAGATCATGCGCATGTCGGGATGGGTGGTCGCCGCCGCGTTGGCGCCGATGGCGGCAACGGCGGCGAGTGCCAAGGACAGGGTCGGCTATCAGGCGATCTCGGCGGGCAGCCTCGCTCAGGCGGAGCAGACGATCGACGCGGAGCGGGCGATCTTCCCGACCCGCCCCGAGCTGATGCTCAACCTCGCCGCGGTCTACGCGCGCACCGGGCGCGCTGCCCAGGCCCGTTCCCTGTACGGTCAGGTGCTCGATCAGGCGCCCGTCGCGATGGACCTGCCCGACGGCAGCGTGCAATCGTCGCATGCGCTGGCGCAGCGCGGTCTGTCGCGTCTCGGATCGACGATCGCGTCGCGCTGACCCGCGAGCGCGGCGTGTGGCTGGACGGACACACCTGTCATCGCGCCGCAACAGCTCACCGCGATCGATCCGTGACGGTGCGAGGTCGTATCAAGTGGGGCGCCGGTGGAGTAAAGCCGTCGCGATGCCGTAGATGAGGCGAAGAGGTCGTCGGTCCGGGGCGAGAGTGCCGCCGGCGCCGGTCTTCCGGGCGTTCCGGCGGATCCGCCGCCCCAGCCATGGGGCCCGACCGCTCAGAGCGGCACGTCGGTGTCGGCCAGTATCGCCGCCTCGACGACCGCCCCGGCGGTCACCAGCGCGCGCCCGCGGACGAAGTCCCGCGCGGCATTGACGCAGTCGAGCGCGATCACGCGCCCGTTCCGGCGATAGATCACGCTGAAGCGGCGGCTCGCGGGCACCCCGCGGACGATCGCCTCGTCGTGCGCGGCGGAGAGGCCGACGGTCTGCAGCCGAAGGTCATATTGATTCGACCAGAACCACGGCACCGCCACATAGGGTTCGTCAGTGCCGGTGAGATGCCTGGCGACGGTCGCCGCCTGATCGGTCGCGTTCTGCACCGACTCGAGCCGCACCAGCGCGCCGCCGGCGAAACTGTTGCGGTGCGCGGCGCAGTCGCCGATGGCGTAGACGTCGGGCAGGCTGGTGCGGCAGAGCGGGTCGACGATCACGCCATCTCCCCCTTCCGCCCCGGCGGCGAGCAGCGGCGCGACCGCCGGCACGAGGCCGATACCGACGATCACCATCTCCGCCGCTACCCGCTCGCCACCGCGGAGCCGCACCCCGGCGGCCGCACCGCCGTTCCCCGCGATCGAATCGACCTCCGCGCCGAGCCGAACGTCGACCCCGCGGGCGCGATGCTCGGCGGCGTAGAAATCAGCGAGCGCGGCGCCGGCGACGCGGGCAAGTAGCCGCTCCCGCGCCTCGATCACGGTGACCCGGCGGCCGAGCGCGGTGAGCACCGCCGCCGCCTCCAACCCGACATAGCCGCCGCCGACCACCGCGACCCGCTCCACGCCGGGAAGCTCCGCGATCATGCGGTCGACGTCGGCGCGGCAGCGGACGGTGTGGACACCCGCGAGGTCGTGCCCGTCGCAGGCGAGCCGTCGCGCGCTGCCTCCCGCCGACCAGATCAACCGACCGTAGCCGATCACGCGGTCATCCGCGAGCGTGACGCGATGCGCCGCGGCATCGACCGCGGTCACCGCCTGCCCCAGCAGCAGCGTGACCTCGCGTTCGCGCCAGAACGCCGCCGGCCGGATCAGCATGCGTTCGAACGCGCGCTCGCCGGCGAGATACTCCTTGGAGAGCGGCGGGCGCTCATAGGGCAGCTCGGGCTCGGCGCCGATCAGCGCGACGCTGCCCGCGAAGCCGCGCTGGCGCAGCGCGGCCGCCGCCGCCGCGCCGCCGTGGCCGGCACCGACGATCACCACGTCATACCGCTCGCTCTCGTCCACGTACTGCCCCCCGGATCGACGTCGACGCACCGCATGCGGGATACCGCGTCCTCCTGGCAAGCGCGCGTTGCGCCCCTCGCCGCCGGGATGCTAGCCGCGACGAGTGACCACATCGTCCCCAGCAGCCGCGCCGACCGCGACGCGCACGCAGCGCCTCCGCGCCGCCACCGATGTCGCGCACCGACGGCTCGACCAGGCGGTGATGGCACTCGATCCGTTCGGCGACCGCGTGCGGTACGCGCGTCTGCTCGCGATCCATCGCGACTTTCACGCGCTGATCGCGCCGCTCTACGCCGCGCCGAGCCTTGCCGCGCTGATCCCCGATCTCGCCGCGCGCGCGCGGTTGGCGGCGATCGAGCAGGACGCGGCGGATCTCCACCTGACGCTCGCGTCGCCGCCGTCGCCGCGCTTCGTCGCCGGGGTCGCGCCGGACCGCGGCACGGCGTTGGGGTGGCTCTACGTCGCCGAGGGCTCGAGCCTGGGCGCCGCGATCCTGCTCAAGGCGGCGATGACGCTGGGGCTCGGGCCGAGCTTCGGCGCGCGTCACTTGGCGGGCCATGCCGGGGGGCGCGCGCGACACTGGCGCGACTTCACCGCCGCAGTGGACGCGATCGCGCTGTCGGCCGATGAGGAGGAGCGTGCGGTGGCGGGCGCGCGAGAGGCCTTCGATGCGGTCGCCGCGCGGGTGCGACGCGACGCGCCGTAACGCATCGTTTCGTTTCGCCGCGCTTGCCACCGATCGGCCGCGCCGCCACCTCAGCGGCTGAACGGGGCGCCGAGGCGCGGGAGAACAACATGAAGAAGATCGGTTTCCTGTCGTTCGGCCACTGGTCGCCGACGGCGCAGTCGGCGACGCGCTCCGCCAGCGACGTGCTGCTGCAGTCGATCGAACTCGCCGAGGCGGCCGAGCAGCTCGGCGTCGACGGCGCCTATTATCGCGTCCATCATTTCGCGCGCCAGCTCGCCTCGCCGTTCCCGTTGCTCGCGGCGGTCGGTGCGCGCACGAAGCGGATCGAGATCGGCACCGGCGTGATCGACATGCGCTACGAGAACCCCTTCTACATGGCGGAGGATTCGGGTGCGGCCGACCTGATCGCGGGAGGTCGTCTCCAGCTCGGCATCAGCCGCGGCTCGCCCGAGCAGGTGATCGAGGGATGGCGCTACTTCGGCTATGCGCCGGGCAAGGGCGAGAGCGACGCCGACATGGGTCGGCGCCACGCCGAGGTCTATCTCGAGCTGCTCAAGGGCGAGGGCTTCGCCCAGCCCAACCCGCGGCCCATGTTTCCCAATCCGCCGGGGCTGCTGCGGCTCGAGCCGCACGCGGCGGGCCTGCGGCGGCGGATATGGTGGGGCTCGGCGTCGGACTCCACCGCGGTCTGGGCGGCGCGGCAGGGGAT
This sequence comes from Sphingomonas sp. BK580, assembly GCF_014194975.1. Classification (GTDB taxonomy): domain Bacteria; phylum Pseudomonadota; class Alphaproteobacteria; order Sphingomonadales; family Sphingomonadaceae; genus Sphingomonas. Next base: position 312,687 of record NZ_JACIAY010000002.1, read on the forward strand.
GAATTTGCAGAGCTCGACGCTGAAGCAGGACGAGAGCGGCGAGCCCTTCCACGTCCAGCAGGCGCGCCAGATCCGTGCCTATCGCGCGGCCTGGGCGGAGGCGGGGCACGACTGGGCGCCGCGCGTCTCGGTGTCGCGCTCGATCTTCGCGCTGGTCGACGATCGCGACCGCGCCTATTTCGGCCACGCCGGGGGCGAGGACCAGATCGGCGTGATCGACTCGATGCGCGCGGTGTTCGGTCGCTCCTATGCCGCCGAGCCGGATCGCCTGATCGAGCAGCTGCGCGCCGACGCCGCGATCGCCGAGGCCGACACGGTGCTGCTGACCGTGCCCAACCAGCTCGGCGTCGACTATAACGCGCACGTGCTCGAGGCGATCATGACGCATGTCGCGCCGGCGCTCGGCTGGCGCTGACCCGCTCCGGCAGAGAGCGCGCGCCGCGGCGGCTTGACCGGCACGGCAGGGCGCGGGATAGCGGGCGCGTCGACGTGGGAGAGACCGGGGCAGATCCGGCACCGAAGGAGCAACCGCCCCGGAAACTCTCAGGTAAAAGGACCCGCCGACGCCAACATCTGGAGAGAGGCGCGGTGACGCGTCCGCCGACGGGATAGCGATCTCAGGCACAAGGGACAGAGGGGCATGGGCCGCGGCGAGCGGTCGGGGAGAGTGCGTGCCGATCGATCCTGAGATGGCGCCGCTCGATCGCGGCGCGACGCGCCCGATCAGCGTGGCGGAGCTGTTCACGATCGGAGTCGGGCCGTCGAGCTCGCACACGGTCGGCCCGATGCGCGCCGCGCACGATTTCGCCGAGCGCGCCATCGCTGGCCAGCGCGCACCAGGCCGTGTCAGCTGCGCGCTGTACGGCTCGCTCGCGCTGACCGGGCGCGGCCACGCCACCGACACCGCGACGCTGCTCGGGCTGGCTGGCTGGCTGCCCGAACGGCTCGATCCCGACACCGCGCCGGCGATCGTCGCCGCGGTCCGCGAGACCAAGCGGCTCCCGCTCGGCGGCGCGCGGGCGATCGACTTCGATATCGCGGCCGACCTCGTCTTCCACCCGCGGACCTTCCTGCCGCAGCATCCCAACGGGATGCGCTTCACCGCGGCCTATGACGACGGCGCGACGCTGGAGGAGACCTATTTCTCGATCGGCGGCGGGGCGATCCTTCGGCTCGGCGCGCCGCGCGACACGCACAATGTCGCGGTGGCGCACCCCTTCTCGTCGAGCGCCGAGCTGCTGGCACGGTGCGAGGAGACCGGCCTCAGCATCGGCGCCCTCGTCCGCGCCAACGAGGAGGCGTGGCGCTCGCCGGCCGAGAGCGACGCTTTCCTCGACTCGGTGCGCGACGCGATGAGCGCCTGCATCGACCGCGGCATCGCGCAGGAGGGTACGCTGCCGGGCGGGCTGCGCGTGCGCCGCCGCGCGCGCGCGCTGCATGAGTCGCTGTCGCGCTGTGGCCCGGAGCACCGTCCCGCCGCGGTGTTCGAGTGGGTCAGTCTGTGGGCGATCGCGGTGAACGAGGAGAATGCCGCGGGCGGTCGCGTCGTCACCGCGCCGACCAACGGCGCCGCGGGAGTGCTGCCGGCGGTGCTGCGCTTCTACGAGGTGTTGGTACCGGGCGCGACGCGGGCGGGGGCACGCCATTTCCTCTACACCGCCGCGGCGATCGGCATGCTGTACAAGAAGCGCGCCTCGATCTCGGCCGCCGAGATGGGGTGCCAGGGTGAGGTGGGGGTGGCCTGCTCGATGGCGGCGGGCGCGCTCGCCGCGGTGCTGGGCGGGACCGACCGGCAGGTCGAGAACGCCGCCGAGATCGGCATGGAGCACAATCTGGGGCTCACCTGCGACCCGATCGCGGGGCTCGTCCAGATCCCCTGCATCGAGCGCAACACGATGGGCGCGGTGAAGGCGATCAACGCCGCCTATCTCGCGCTGCGCGGTGACGGCAGCCACGTCGTGAGCCTCGACGCGGTGATCGAGACGATGCGCCAGACGGGCGAGGACATGCGCAGCCAGTACAAGGAGACGAGCCTCGGCGGCCTGGCGGTCAATGTCGTGGAGTGCTGAGCACGCGCGCGGCGACGGCAGGACCCGTTCCACGACCGGCCAGCCACACGGCGACGAGCGCCACCGGCGGGCTCTCAGCGGTGGAGACTCGCCGCAGCGTCGCCCGATCAAACGTCGTCAGCTCTCGCTTGCCACCGCCATCAGCTGCGACGGATACGGCTGCGCCAGCGCGACTGCCTCGTCGAAGGGGCAGCTCAGCCAGCGCTCCTCATCCTCTTCATGGAGCAGCACCGGCATCGCCTTGGGATGGATCGGCGCGACCAGCGGGTTGGGGTCGCACGTCAGGAAGGCGAACACCGCGCCCTGCTCGGTCGGGCGCCACACGCCGGCGAAGCTGACGACCGCGCGGCTCGGCACGTCGAACCAGTGGAGCGGGAGCTTGCCGTCGACGCCGCGGTGCTGGCCGTACTCGCTGAAGGCGGTGAACGGCACCAGGCAGCGCCGCCGCGGGTTGGCCAGCGCCGAGCGCCAGAACGGCGAGGTGTAATTGCGGACGTTGGTGATCTTCTTGGTGAGCAGGACCGGCCGGCCGGTCGTCTTGTCGATGCGCTTGCCCGGCACCTGGTGCGGGAAGCCCCAGGCCATCGCGTCGAGCGCGCGGCCGGTGTCGGTCGCGCGCACGACATAGGCGGGGCGGTCGGGGAAGAGCTCGGGCGGCGGCACCTCGAGGTCGGGCGGGAAGGGCACCGCGACGCCGTAGCGGGTCGCCAGCGCGATCTGCGCCTCGGTCATGCGATAGCGGTTGCACATCGTCGGCAGGCTGCACGATCGTGGTTCGATCAGCAACATAGCGCGACGTGAGGCGGAGAGCACGGGTCGCGCTTCGGGCAGCGCCATCGCTCAGGACGGCTGCGCGCCACCACCCCGCCAAGTCGAATGAGCGCCAGCGATCTGCTCGGTCGTGCCTAGCTCGTTGCCCCTCCACCGCGTTGTGAGGGCGGCAGGCGGTACGGATCGAAGCCCGGCGGTAGCGTCTCGAGAAGCGGCGCCGGCAGGATCCGTCCGACCTTCTCCGCCGCAGCACGCACCTCCGGCGCCGCGGCGATCGCCTTCCAGGTCGGCGTCGTCAACCTGCTCCAGGCGGTCTCGCGCTCCACCGTGAACGGCTGAACGTAGCGCAGGGCGGTGTCGCGCGTCGCCTCATCGCTGAGGAGCGAGACGAGCAGCTTGCGTCCCACGTTGATCTCGCCGCGGCAGATCACCAGGTTCAGCGCGACGCTCGGCATCTGGCGTGCGGCACGCATGATCTCGTTCGACGCCTGCTGCGCCTCTTCTGCCCGCCCCGTGCGCGACAATGCGCAGGCGCGATAGCCCTGCACCGTCGCCGTCGCCGAGCTGTTCACCGAATAGCCCATCTCCTTGGCGCGGGCGAGGAACACGTCGGCGTGAGCGATTACCTCATCCCATTTCGCATCCATCGACGGGAGGCTGACATATCCTCCCTCGATGTTGAGCGAGCGCGCGTTCGAGCGATCGGTGAACGCGGCGTCGACGCGCGCCAGCAGCGCCTTCGCCTCGTCGCGCCGTTCGAGCACGTTCAGTGCGCGCGAGACGGTGGAGGTGAGGAACTCGGTCGCGGGCGCCGGATCACCCGGGGCCACTTTGTCCAGCAGCGGCAGGAACAAGGCCACCACCGCGTCGTAGGCGCGCAGGCTCTGCAGCTGTCGTGCGTAGGGGACGGCCGTCTCGATATCGTCCGTCGCCTGCCAGTCGCTGCGGAGTTCCTCGAGGTAGCGCACCTGCTGCTGCCTCAGGTCGCTACCGCTCCACTCCGCGATCCGCGGCCAGAGCGTCGCGTACCTGCGGTCGATGTAGAGGGACAGCTGCTGGCTCGGATCGCTGATCGCGGTCACGCCCTGCAGCGCGGCGGCCTCGTCCCCGGCGCGGATCGCCTCGCGCACCTTCGCGAGCGCGGCGCTCGATCGTTCGGGCGCGAGACCCATACTGTAGCCGATCTCGCCGAGTCGCGCCGACACCCGGTCCGCGCGCGCTCGGTCCCCGACGTCGACTAGCCGCCCGATCAGCGCGTTCATCTCGTAGCGGTCACTTCTCCGCGCCAGCCAGGGAGCGATGCGGCTGGCCTGCAGCCAGATGTCGGCCGCCCGCTGCGGCGCACCGTTGAAGGTGAAGATGTGCGTGGCGATCATTTTGGGCCGGGGATCGTCGGGAAGCAGCCGCAGTGCCTCCTCGATGGCGCTCGCCGCGCCGCCCGTGTCGTCGTAGGAGATCGTCTCGGCACGCATCGCCTGGACCATCTCGCGGAGTGGCGTCGGCCGCGGCAGTTTCACCAGGAGCGCGTCCAGCGCCGCCCTGTCCGGCTTCCCGGACCCGATCACGCGCGCGACCTCGGGCAACACGGCTCTGTCTGCCGGATCCGTCGTCATGGCGATCGGGTCCGGCAGGTCCTGCGCAGCCGCCGGCAGTCGAACGCTGGCCGCGGCCACGGCCAGCAACAGTCCGGTCATCGCCGGTTTGATCCTCATCGCGCTCGTCCCCCTCACGGACTTACATCACGCGCCGTTCACTTTTGTCCAACGCGATTGTCACCGAAACTCGGCCCATACGGCATGACCGTCGTCGACCAGCTTCGTCACGATCCAGCGGTGCACCACCAGCGCGTGGCTGAAGGCGGCGCCGCGGCTCTTGGCGGCGCTGTCCCAGAACTCCACCAGCAGCGTGCGATCCGGCAGGTAGAGCCGCAGCACGCGCAGCGCCAGCCGCAGCGGCGGCGTGCAGACGTCCTCCTCGCGCGAGCGGCGCGCCGCGTCCTCCAGTACGCGCAGCGCCAAGTTCATCAGTGTCGTGCGCGCGCGCTTCGCGCGCATCTCCGGGGCGGTGCCGCCGAAGGGGACGCCGTCGACCTTCGTGTCCTTACCGCCGCAGGTGTGGCAGGGCAGGTCGCGCAGCACCACCTGCCAATCCATCGACAGCCGCCGAAAGTGGCGGCCGACGATCAGCTCCTCGCGATCGTGCTGCTTCACCGCGCCGCACGCGCGGCACGTGACGCGCACCGAGCCCTCGACTCGGCGGAGATCGTGGAGTGTCTTGGGCGGGCCGACCATCCGGCCAGCATGTCGGAACATAGCGCGAACAAAAAGGCTGGATCGACTCGAAAGTTTGAGCCATCGGAAGGCGATGAGTGCCCGCGAGACCCTCATCCGAGTCGCCGCCGAGCGCGGCGAGAGCCTGTCACAGCTGTCGCTGAAGGTGGGGCGCAGTCCCGGTTACCTGGCGCGCTACGTCGCGCGCGGCTCGCCGCGGCGACTGCCCGACCTCGAGCGACGCCACCTCGCGATCGTGCTCGAGCTCGACGAGCGGCTGCTCGGCGCGCGCGACCCCTGGGCGCCGGGGGAGCCGGTGTGATCCACGACCATCCTGCCGGCGGTGTCGGCCACGCCGCCGCCGGGTGCATGCTCTGCACGTCGGCCGGCCGCGCGGGGTCGGGTGAGCGGCTCGCGCAGGGACAGCGGGAGCGCCGACCGGGCGGCGTGGCGCGGCGCTGGGCGGACGCCGGCGGACTGTGGCACTGCCGGTCTCGGGAGCGGGCGCGGACCCCGATCGACTTCCCCGCGCAGATCACGCATGCCGGACGGACGGCGCGTCGACGAACCTGGAGGATGGCATGACAGACGGATCGCGGACCGACGTGAACACGGCGACGGCGGAGGAGCTGGACGCCGTACCCGGCCTGAGGGGGCATGGCTTCGAGATCGTCCGCTACCGCGAGGAGCGCGGGCGTTTCACGGATCTGCGGCAGCTCGATGAAGTACCCGGCCTGTCGGGCAAGTCCGACGAGAGCCACGCCGCGCTGACGGTCGGAAGCGCATAAGGGGCACATCGCTGCGGCCCGGCCCCGTGTCGGCGGGGCGGTTCCTCGCAGCTGCGGCCTCGCCGTGCTTACCCCACCCAGCCGCTGCCGGCCGCGATCGACAGGCTCACGGCCGCGACCAGCACGAGGTAGATCGCGCCTGCCACCCGGTTGACGTGGCTGGTGCGTGCTGCGGCGCGTGTTCTCATCTTCTCTCCTCACCGACCACGAGTTGGCGGCTCGAGAACATTCGGGCCGCGCGATCGATCCGGCGCCGGCGCGTCGCGCGGCCACATGTCGACACCTCGTCCTTGGCGGAGCGATCGTGCGGCCGCGTCGTTCGTTGCTTGTCATCCTCAGTGAGTGGACGCGTGCGCGAATGTGGGAAGCCTTCTTCTGGGGCCTGGTCGGCGGCTCCGCGCTCGTCCTGGGCGCCGCGATCGCCTATGTCGCCACGCTGCCGCAGCGGCTGATCGCCGCCGTCATGGCGATCGGCTCGGGCGTGCTGATCTCCGCGGTCGCCTTCGACCTGATGGACGAGGCGTTCCGCCGCGGTGGCTTCGACTCGACCGCGATCGGCTTCCTCGGCGGCGCGATCGTCTACACCGCGGCGAACATCGTGGTGTCGCGGAGCGGCGCGCGTCACCGCAAACGCTCTGGCTCCAACCCCGAGGAGCGCCAGCCGGACGCGCAGAGCGACTCCGGCGCCGCGATCGCGATCGGGGCGCTGCTCGACGGCATCCCAGAGTCGGTGGTGATCGGCGTGAGCCTGCTCGGCGGCAGCGGCGTCAGCGCCGTGACGGTCGGCGCGGTGTTCCTGTCGAACGTACCCGAGGGGCTGTCGAGCGCCGCCGGGATGAAGGCCGCAGGCCGCAGCGCCGCCTACATCTTCGGCGTGTGGGGCGGGATCGCGATCGCGTCAGCGCTCGCGGCGCTGATCGGTCACGTCGCGCTCGCGGGCAGCGGCCCCGACGTGATCGCTGCCGTCACCGCGGTCGCGGCCGGAGCGATCCTGGCGATGCTGGTGGACACGATGATCCCCGAGGCGACGGAGGCGACGCACGACTATTCGGGGCTGATCGCGGTGATCGGCTTTCTCGCCGCGTTCGTGCTGTCGAAGAGCGGCGGCTGATCGCTCGAGGCCTTGGCCTAAGCGATATGGTGGGTGGCGCGGGCGGCCTCGCTCTCGGCGGCTGAGTTCGCGGTAGAGCGGATCGAGGCGAACGGCTGGTGCGTCGCACGCCGGCACGCCAGATCCGTCGGCAAGCGGCATCCCCGGCGTTCGCGGACTGTGCCCCGAAGCTATCCCCCGAGCGTCGCGGCGGGCGGGGTGCGGAAGCGCGCGGCCGATACCCGCGAACAGGCGGCCGACGCAGGGGATTGTGGCCCAGAACGGTGGATGGAGCGATGCGGTGAGATAAGGCCGTGGTCGGGGAGACAGGATTCGAACCTGCGACATCCTGCTCCCAAAGCAGGCGCGCTACCAGACTGCGCCACTCCCCGACGCGGTTGCCGGCCTAGTCGCCGCGGCGCGGCGGCGCAAGGTCGGCCGGACAAGCGAAGGGGCACCCGCGGGTGCCCCTAGCCGATCCCGTCGCCGACCGGCTCTCGCGCTCAGCGCGTCGCCGGTTCGGCCGCGACGTTGCCGGCATTGCCCGCCTCGTCGCCGAAGTTCGTCTCAGCGCCGGCGAGCATCGCCGCGGCGCTGTCGTTGGCGGCGGCCTCGGCCATCGCCTCGAGATTGTCGGCGCGGCGCTCGAGCGCGTCGGCCATCATCTCGGTATTGTTCCCGATCGAGGCGGGTTCGGGGCTGCGATCGCACGCGGCAGCGCCGAGCGGCGCCACGGCGGCGAGCAGCGGAAGCAGCGAGCGCCTCATCCCCCCGAACCCGACCCGCCCGATCACATGTTGTGCGCGGCGTCCTCGCCGGCGTCGCGGACGTTGTCAGCGGCCGAGTGGATGTTCTCGGCGACCGCCTCGGCATTGTCCTCGGCGAACGGGTTCGCGGTGGTGTTCGACATGTCGGCGACGTTGCTCGCGAGCGCGTCCATGTTGTCCGCCATCATGTCGGCGTTGTTCTCGACCGCGGCGGCCTCCGGCGACTTCGAGCAGGCGGCGACCGACATCAGCGACGCGGCGGCGGCGACGAGCAGGATCTTCTTCATCTGAATGCTCCCAAGCATCATAAACCATTCGCGGCCGACCCCAACGCCGTCGCGAACGCTCGCCATACCCTACCGCCGCGGGGGGTCAATAAGCAAAATTCATCGTTTGGAAAGGTTGCGACGAACGGTGCGCACGGGTCCGATGTCGCGCGCTCAGGGCCGCGGTACCGGACCGATCTCCTCGGGCGCGTCGGCGACGACGGCGAGCATCGTCGTCCACGCCGCGACATTCTGCCGCAGCTGCTCGGGGTCGACGCGCTCCAGCGTGTCGTCAGGGGTGTGGTGCGTATCGAAATAGCGCAGCCCGGACTGGTTGAGGTCGATGCCGGCGACGCCGGTCGCGATCGTCGCGGCGATATCGGTGCCGTCGCCCGCCTTGCCGGCGCCGTGCACGATGCCGAGCGGCGCCAGCGCGCTCGCGAGCCGGTCGCCGACGGCGGCGGCGCTATCCGGCAACATCGTCTCGAAGCGCCAGACGCGATCGGCGCCGAAGTCGCTCTCCGCCGCGATCGCGTGCCGCTCCGTGCCGTGGCGCGCGGCATAGGCCGCGCCGCCGAGCCCGCCGACCTCCTCGGCGCCGAACCAGACGACGCGGATGGTGCGGCGCGGGCGATGCCCGCTGTCGAGGATGCGCTTCGCCGCCGCGGCGGTGATCGCCACGCCGCTGGCGTCGTCGATCGCGCCGGTGGCGAGGTCCCAGCTGTCGAGATGGCCGCCGACCAGCACCACCCCCGCGCTCGGGTCGGTGCCGGGCACCTCGGCGATGACGTTGCCCGACTGGCTCGGTCCGGGCGAGCGCGGGGTGAGCAGCAGGTGCATACGGATCGGCTGGCCGCGCTTCGCCATGCGCTCGATCAGCGTGGCGTCTGGCACCGACAGCGCGGCGGCGGGGATCGGCCTCACGCCCTCGGGAAAGTCGGTGGTGCCGGTGTGCGGCAGCCGGTGCGTGTCGGTGCCGATCGAGCGGATCACGATCGCCGCCGCGCCCTTGCTCGCCGCCACGCCCGGGCCGTTGAAGCGCGCGACGCCGTTGGCGCCATAGCCCGAGCCGTCCTGCGTCGGCTGCATGCTGTTGCCGACATAGGCGATCTTGCCCTTGAGCGAGCCCGCCGGCGCGGCGACCAGGTCGCCGTAGGTCGGGAACACGACCAGCTCGGCGGTGATCCCCTTCGGCGGGGTCGCGGCGGAGTGGCCGAGCGCGACCAGCTTGAGCTTCTGCGGGAAGGGCGCGACGATCTCCGCTTCCTCCTCGCCGCGCAGCCACAGCGGCATGGTGAAGGGCTCGGCGCGGACGTTGCTGAAGCCCAGCGCGGTGAGCTTCTTCACCGCCCAGTCACGGGCGCGCGCCTCGGCGTCGGTGGCGGCGAGGCGCTGACCGATCTCGGTGGTGAGCCCCTCGACCAGCTCATAGGCGAGCTCGTCCTTCAGCGCGGCGTCGCGCAGCGCCGCCACCTCGGGCGCGACGGCGGCAGGCGCGCGCGGCACCGCGTGCTGGGCCGCGGCCGGCGCGGCGAGCGCGACGAGGGCGGCGAGGGCGGCGGGGGCGCTCGAGGCGAGCGCGGCGATCCGGAGCGGGGAGCGGTTCATGCGCCGCGGCGTAACCAAAGGTTGCCAGTTTGCCAACGCGCCCGCGCGCGCTTACATGCGCGCCACCGATTTCCCGACGCACCCAGTTCATGGAGCAGCGCGCCAGATGGCCGTCCAGTACACCTATGTCATGAAGGGTCTGACCAAGACCTTCCCGGGCGCGAACAAGCCCGTGCTCAACAACATCCACCTGCAGTTCATCCCCTCGGCGAAGATCGCGATCATCGGCCCCAACGGTGCCGGCAAGTCGACGCTGATGAAGATCATGGCGGGGATGGACCCGGACTTCACCGGCGAGGCCTGGGCCGCCGAGGGCGTCCGCGTCGGCTATCTCGCGCAGGAGCCGCAGCTCGATCCCAGCAAGGACGTGATCGGCAACGTCAAGGACGGCGTGCGCCCGATCGCGGACCTGGTCGATCGCTTCAACGCGATCTCGGCCGAGATGGGCGATCCGAAGGACGACACCGACTTCGACGCACTGATGGAGGAGATGGGCGAGCTCCAGGGCAAGATCGACGCGGTCGACGGCTGGACGCTCGACAACCAGCTCGAGGTGGCGATGGAGGCGCTGCGCTGCCCGCCCGGCGACGCCGACGTCACCAAGCTGTCGGGCGGCGAGCGCCGCCGCGTCGCGCTGTGCCGGCTGCTGCTGGAGAAGCCCGACATCCTGCTGCTCGACGAGCCGACCAACCACCTCGACGCCGAGAGCGTGTCGTGGCTCGAGAACTTCCTCAAGGAATACGCGGGCAACGTCATCCTCGTCACCCACGATCGCTACTTCCTCGACAATGTCGTCAACTGGGTGCTCGAGCTCGATCGCGGGCGCTACTACACCTATGAGAGCAACTACTCGGGCTATCTCGAGAAGAAGGCCAAGCGGCTCGAGCAGGAGGAGCGCGAGGAGGCGGGCAAGCAGAAGGCGATCGCCGACGAGCTCGCCTGGATGCGCCAGACCCCCAAGGCGCGCCAGACCAAGAGCAAGGCGCGTATCCGCGCGTTCGACGAGCTGATGGCCAAGCAGGAGAACCGGGTCGCGGGCAAGGCGCAGATCCTGATCCAGCTGCCCGAGCGGCTCGGCGGCAAGGTGATCGAGGCGAAGGGCCTGACCAAGTCCTACGGCGACCGCCTGCTGTTCGAGAACCTCGACTTCACCCTGCCGCCCGGTGGGATCGTCGGCGTGATCGGCCCCAACGGCGCCGGCAAGTCGACGCTGTTCAAGCTGATCACCGGGCAGGAGCAGCCCGACGCCGGCACGATCGACGTCGGCTCGACGGTCAAGCTCGGCTATGTCGACCAGAGCCGCGACGACCTCGATCCCAACAAGAACGTCTGGCAGGAGATCTCCGACGAGCTGGAGGTGTTCCGCTTCGGCAAGCAGGAGCTGGGCACGCGCGCCTATGTCGGCGCCTTCAACTTCCGCGGGCCCGACCAGCAGAAGAAGGTCGGTCAGCTCTCGGGCGGTGAGCGCAACCGCGTCCACATGGCCAAGATGCTCAAGGAGGGTGGCAACGTCCTGCTGCTCGACGAGCCGACCAACGACCTCGACGTCGAGACGCTGCGCGCGCTGGAGGAGGCGCTGGAGACCTTCGCCGGCTGCGCGGTGGTGATCAGCCACGACCGCTTCTTCCTCGATCGTCTGTGCACGCACATCCTCGCCTTCGAGGGCAACAGCCACGTCGAGTGGTTCGAGGGCAATTACGAGAGCTACGAGGAGGACAAGCGCCGCCGCATGGGCGACGCCGCTGACCGCCCGACGCGGCTCGCGTACAAGAAACTGACGCGCTGAGGAGAGGGCGGGGTGGCGGGCGCGAGTGATCGTGCCCGCGCCGCCGCCCGTGCGCCGTCTCCGCGCTATCCGCTTTCCCTCGCGGCCTCGGCTGGCGTAGCTGCGCCGATGGACCGACCCAATTACATCACGCCAGCGGGCTATGCCGCGCTGCGCGCCGAGTACGACCAGCTCTTCGCCACCGAGCGTCCCGCGCTGGTCGAGACGATCGCCTGGGCGGCGGGCAACGGCGATCGCTCGGAGAACGGCGACTATATCTACGGCCGCAAGCGGCTGCGCGAGATCGACCGGCGGCTCGGCTGGCTGTCGAAGCGGATGAAGGCCGCCAAGGTGGTCGATCCGGCGCAGCAGCCCGACCGTGCGCGCGTCTGGTTCGGCGCCACCGTCACCATCGTCGACGAGGATGACAAGGAGCGCGTCCTCACGCTGGTCGGCGACGACGAGGCCGACGCCGGCGCGGGGCGGGTCGGCTGGAACGCGCCGCTGGCGCGCGCGCTGCGCGGCGCCGCGGTGGGCGACCTGCGCCGCGTCCACCTGCCCGCGGGCGAGCGCGACTATGAGATTGTCACGATCTCCTACCCGCCCGGCTGAGGAACGGTGACGCGAGCCAAGCCGTTGATCTCCCATCAAGGAGAAAGACGATGGCGAACGAGAACCCGCGCACCGAGAGCGCGCGCGACCACGACGACAAGGACGTGATCGAGGGCATGATCCCCGGCGGCGAGGCGGTGCCGAGCAGCGGCGGTGGCGCGCTGGCACGCGAGGTCGGCAGCGCGACCGATCTCGGCCAGGTCGACGATCCCGACGGCAGCGTGCGGCCGATCAAGCAGGACGATATCGACGCCGGCGTGGCCTATCGCAGCGACAGGCGGTGAGGCGGGTCTCGGCATAGGTGGGTGAGGTGGCGCGCGACGCGCCACGCCACCCTGAGGCACGAAGCACGCGGCGGAGACGCGCGCCGGATGAGTGCACTCGACCGGGTGGCCGCCCAATCGTCATAAACATTGACCTGCGTCGCCCCACCGCCGATGCAGCGGCATGCCCGCCGACGACCTCCCCACCCGCAACATCGCGCTGCTGATCGACGCCGACAACGCGTCCTGGCACGCGCTCGACCCGGTGCTGACCGCGCTCGCCGAGTTCGGCAGCGTCAACGTCCGCCGCGTCTACGGCAACTGGGTCAAGGAGGCGCTCAAGGGCTGGCGCGACATGACCGTCAAGCACGGGATCGAGCCGCAGCAGCAGTTCGATCTCACGCGCGGCAAGAACGCCACCGACATGAAGATGACGATCGACGCGATGGACCTGCTCCACCGCGGCCGCGTCGACGCCTTCGGGATCATGTCGTCCGACAGCGACTTCATGCCGCTCGCCACGCGGATCCGGCAGGACGGGCTCGACGTCTACGGCTTCGGCAACAGCAACACGCCGGAGGGCTTCCGCAACGCCTGCACGCGCTTCATCGACGTCAACGCGCTGCTCGAGACGACCAAGCCCAAGCGCGCGCGCCGCGTCGAGGTGCCGTTCGACCAGTCGGTGCCGCCCGCGATCGGCACCGCCGCCGCCGCCTCCGCCGCGCGCGCCGCGGGAACGGTCGACGATCCCGAGCTGCTCCACCTGCTTCACGACGCGTACGATTCGCTGAAGCCCGACAAGGACGGCTTCGTGGGTCTCTCCGCGCTCGGGCAGCGCGCCGCCAACCGCTCGAGCTTCGACGTGCGCAACTACGGTTACAAGCGGCTCTCCGACCTGGTCGACGCGATCCCCTCGATCGACGTCGATCGGCGCGAGAACCACGTCTACGTACGCTGGAAGGACTGACCTTTTGACCCGACGCCTCATGTCCCTCGCCGCGCTCGCGCTGGTCGCGGCACCCGCTCTCGCACAGGGCGCGCCGCAGGCCGACCCGAAGCGGCTCTCCGACGACGTCCGCACGCTCGCCGCGCCCGACTTCGGCGGTCGCGCGCCGGGGACGCCGGGGGAGCGAAAGACGCTCGATTGGCTGGTGGCGCGCTTCAAGGCGCTGGGGCTCGCACCCGCTGGGCCGAACGGCCAGTACCTCCAGCAGGTGCCGCTGATCCACACGCGCGTCGCGCCCGACGCCGTGATGCGCGTCGGCGACGTGACGCTGGCGCAGGGCCGGGAGGTCGCGGTGACCAGCGTGCGGCCGGCGACGGCGATCGCCATCGCAGACTCGCCGCTGGTCTTCGTCGGCTATGGCGTGCGCGCGCCCGAGGCGCAGTGGGACGATTTCAAGGGCAGGGACCTGCGCGGCAAGACCCTGGTCTTCCTCGTCAACGATCCCGACTTCGAGGCGCAGCCGGGCGACGACGCCAAGGGCCGCTTCGGCGACCGCCGGATGACCTATTACGGCCGCTGGACCTACAAGTTCGAGGAGGCCGCGCGACAGGGCGCCGCCGCGGCGCTGATCATCCACGACACCGCGGGCGCGGGCTACCCGTGGTCGACCGTCAACGCCTCGAACGGCGAGAATTACGATATCGTCCGCGCCGCCAACGACCCGCGCGTCCCGCTGCAGGGCTGGCTCGAGCATGACGCCGCCGAGCGCCTCTTCGCCGCGGCCGGGCTCGACCTGGCGGCGCTGCGGGTGAAGGCGCGCTCGGCGTCCTTCCAGCCGGTGGCGATGGGCAAGAGCTTCTCGGCCGCCGCGACGGTGAAAGTGGAACGGATCACCAGCGCCAACGTGCTCGCCAAGATCCCCGGCCGCACCCGCCCGACCGAGTCGGTGATGTTCGCGGCGCACTGGGATGCCTATGGCGACGGCCCGCCCGATGCGAGCGGGCGCACGCTCCGCCCGGGTGCCAACGACGACGCGCTCGGCACGGCCGGCGTGGTCGAGCTCGCGCGGTTGTTCAAGGCGGGGCCGGCGCCCGAGCGCTCGCTCGTCTTCGCGCTGTGGACCGGCGAGGAGCGCGGGCTGCTCGGGTCCGAATATTACGCGGCGCACCCGACCATGCCGCTCGCCACCACCGCGGCGAACCTGACGCTCGACATCCTCCAGACCGCCGGCCCGGCCAAGGACGTGGTGCTGGTCGGCCCCGGCCAGTCGACGCTCGACCCGCTGCTCGCCGCGGCGGCGCGCGCGCAGGGGCGGACGATCACGCCGGAGACGTTCAGCGAGCGCGGCCTGTTCTATCGCGCCGACCATTTCTCGACGGTGCGGCGCGGCGTGCCCGCGCTGCTGCTGATGGCGCTCGGCGGCGCGTCGGACCTGGCGCAGGGCGGCCGCACCGCCGGGCAGAAGTGGCTGGACGATTATATGGCCTGCTACCACAAGACCTGCGACAGCTGGGACGCGGGCTGGGACCTGCGCGGCGCGGCACAGGACGTCGATCTCTTCCACGACGTCGGCGCGCGGCTGGCGCGGCCGGGCGTCTGGCCGAGCTGGAGCGCGGGCAGCGAGTTCGCCGCCACCCGCGATCGGAGCGCCGCCGAGCGGAAGTGATCCGCGGGCGCGGTCGGATCCGCCCCGCTACGGTCAGCCGCCGCGGCTGCGGCCCAGGTACCAGCTCAGGTTGTTGGGCCCGCGGCTGCGCGCGCGCGCCGGGTTCATCAGGTCGTAGACCACGGCGTTCTCGAGCACGCGCTGCACGTAGTTGCGCGTCTCGGAATATGGGATGGCCTCGACCCAGTCGACCATGTCGACCGCGCCGGTGCGCGGGTCGCCGTTGGCGCGGAGCCACTTGTTCACGTTGCCCGGCCCGGCGTTGTAGGCCGCGATCGCCAGCGGGTAACTGCCGTACAGCCCGAAGATGCGTTGGAAATAGCTCGACCCGAGCTGGATGTTGTAGCCGGTGTCCTCGACGAGCCGCCCGGCGTCGTAGGACAGGCCGAGCTTGCCCGCCTGCTCGCGCGCGGTGGCGGGCATCAGCTGCATCAGCCCGGCGGCGCCCACGGGGCTGCGCGCGGTGCGGTCGAACTGGCTCTCCTGCCGCGCCACCGCGTGGATCATCGTCCACTGGTCCTCGTAGCCGCCCGGCACCGCGACGGTGGGGAAACCGTTGGCGCTATACTCGGTCAGCCCGTTCTGCATCGCGCTGCGCCCGACCAGCACGCCCAGGTCGGGGCGGCGCAGCTGGCGCGACAGCTCGTCGGCGAGATAATGGTCGGTGTCGCCCTTCGCCACCGCCGCGATCTGCTTCACGAAGGCGGTCTGGTCCTGATACTGGCCGGTCTGGCCGAGGAACTGCGCGGCGCGGACGATCTCGCGCGCGTAGAAGGCCTGGCGCGCGGCCGGGTCGATCGCGGGCGTGGGCGGCGCGGGCGGGGCGGTGAGGCGGCGCCCGAGATGCTCGATCGCGAGCTGGCCGTAATATTGGTCGCGATAGCCCGCGGCGCGCTCGAACAGTGCGGTGGCGTCGGGCTGCTGCGCCTTCTCGGCGCCGCGCGCCGCCCAGTAGAAGCCTTTCGCGCGCGTCTGCGGCGCCTGGCTGGCGCGGCCGTAGCGCTCGAACATCGCGCGCGCGTCCGCCGGGCGGTCGAGCCTGGTCGCGGCCTGGCCGGCGAGCCACGCCAGCGAGGTGTAATCGTCGCGCTCTCCATAGCCCTTGGTCGAGACGTCGGTGCCCGGCGGATAGGCGTCGTCGATCTGGCGCGCGATGTCATAGGCGGTCTGCCACTGTCCGTCCGCCGCCGCGGCGCGCGCGTTGACCAGCAGTACCTCGTAGAACTTCTCGACGTTGCCCGGCAGCGCCATGCCGCTGCGGCTCCGCGCCAGCCAGGAGCGCGCGCTGGGCGAGGCGCCCGCGTCGCGCAGCCACGTCGCCTTGTCCGCGATATAGCCCGGGTCGCGCGCCCCGATCGAGTCGCCGCTCGCCGCCAGCGATGGGGCCTCGGGCGAGTCGCTGCGGAAGGCGAGCCGCGCGCTGAACAGCGGCCGCGCCGCCGCGCTGGTGTAGGGCAGCACGCGCGCCGCCGCCGAGGTGTTGCCCTGCCACAGGAGCGCGTCGAAGCGGCGGTCGTGGTCGGCCGGGGTGAGCGCGCCGCCGAACTGGCCGAGCACCGCCGCCTCGTCCTGTGCCGAGAGCGCGCCGAGCCGCCAGGCGGTGCGCGCCGCCTCCTGCGCCTGAGCGCTGGCGCCCGTCGCCATGTAGGCGCGCGCGCACGCGACCCAGCCCGCCGCGGTCAGCGGCGCCCAGCGGCGGCAATAGGCCGCGACGCTGGCGGGCGCGACGTTCGGGTCGGACGCCTTGCGCTCCACGGTGCGGCGCATCGCCGCCTCGCCGGGCCAGCCGGGGTGCGCGGTGAGGAAGCTGACATAGCTGTCGAACGGCAGCGCGTCGGTCTGCTGGAGCACCTTCCACTGCGCCAGCGGCTGCGCCATGCCGGGCAACGGCGCCGCCGGGCTGGGGACCGGGGCCGGCGTGCCCTGCGGCACCGATACGCTACCATATTGGCTCGCCGCGAGAACCGCGGCGCCTGCTGCTGCTACGACGAAGATCAACGAACCTGCCTTCACTCTCTGACCGACGCGACCGGTGGACAGACTAGCGACCCTAGCCGTATCTGCGCTGAACGGCGCCCCCCAATCGGTCGCAGGAGCAAATTCACCTCATGTTCTCCGGTTCCATCCCCGCTCTGGTCACCCCGTTCGACCCGGCCGGCGGCTTCGACGAGCGCGCCTATCGCGAGCTGATCGAGTGGCAGGTCGCCGAGGGCTCGTCCGCGCTCGTCCCCTGCGGCACCACCGGCGAGGCCGCGACGCTGACGCAGCGGGAGCAGTTCGCGATCGTGCGGGTCTGCGTCGATCAGGCGCGCGGCCGCGTGCCGGTGATCGCGGGCGCCGGCTCGAACGACACCCGCGTCGCCGCCGCCAACCTGCGCGCCGCCAAGGAGGCCGGCGCCGACGCGGCGCTGATGGTCCCGCCTTACTACAATCGGCCGTCGCAGGAGGGTATCTACCGCCATTTCGAGGCCCTGGCGCAGGACGCGCCGCTGCCGATCGTGCTGTACAACGTGCCAGCGCGCACCGTGACCGACATCCTGCCCGACACGCTGGCGCGGATCGTGACCGCGTTCCCGCGGGTGTTCGTCGCGGTCAAAGACGCCTCGGGCGTGCTCCAGCGCGTGTCGCAGCACCGTGCGGCGCTGGGAGCGGACTTCTGTCAGCTCTCGGGCAACGACGACCTCGCGCTCGCCTATGACGCCGTGGGTGGGGTGGGGTGCATCTCGGTCACCGCCAATGTCGCGCCGCGGCTCAGCGCCGACTTCCAGCGCGCCTGCGCGGAGAAGGACATGGCGCGCGCGCTGGCGCTGCACGACCGGCTCTTCCCGCTCCACGTCGCGCTGTTCAGCGATGCCTCGCCGGGGCCGGTGAAATACGCCATGACGAAGGTGAGGCCGGCGTTCCCCGCGGGGCTGCGGCTGCCGATGACCTGGCCGGGCGAGGCGAGCCGGCGGGCGGTCGACGCGGCGCTGGCGCACGCGGGATTGTGAGGTGCGAGGGGGCGTCCTCTCTCATCGTCCCCGCTCCTTCCTACTCGGGCGACCTGATACGTCATCACTCACCCCTCTCCCGTCACCCCCGCGAAGGCGGGGGGCCAGACACGCAGGTCCTCGACGGGGCCGCCACGTCAGCGTTTATGGATCCCCGACTTCGCGGGGATGACGGAAAGCATGGCATGACATACCAGTGGGGTGACGACGTCCAGCGAGGATAGCGACGGCAAGCGGTACGAACAGTCGGCGGCAAAAGGCGATCGTCCCACCTCTTCCGATCGGCCCGCACGTCTCCCTTTGCCCTGGCGCGCGGCTGCGCCTACATCGCGCGCATGTCGCGTCCCAAGCCCGCCACCTTCGACAAGAAGAAGATCGTCGCCGAGAACCGCCGCGCGCGCTTCGACTATGCCATCGACACCACCTATGAGGCGGGGATCGTGCTCAGCGGCACCGAGGTGAAGAGCCTGCGCTTCGGCGAGGGATCGATCGCGGAGAGCTACGCCGAGGTGAAGGGCGACGAGGTCTGGCTGGTCAACTCGAACATTCCCGAGTTCAGCCACGGCAACCGCTTCAACCACGAGCCGAAACGCCCGCGCAAGCTGCTGCTGCACGAGCGCGAGATCAACAAGCTCCACGGCGCCGTCGCGCGCGAGGGCATGACGCTCGTGCCGCTGACGGTCTATTTCAACGGCAAGGGCCGCGCCAAGGTCGAGCTCGCGCTCGCCAAGGGGCGCAAGGCGCACGACAAGCGCGAGCATATCAAGGAGCGCGAGTGGAAGCGCGAGGCCGGGCGCGTGCTGCGTGAGCACAGCTGAGTGCCGGCGCGACCGATGACCGCGTGGGACCGGATCGCGGCATGGAGCCGCCGCAACTTGCCGACGCGCGAGTCGATGGAGCGCAGCCGGCTGCTGCGTCCGGTGGCGCATCGCGTGCTCGCGCCGGAGCTGTGGCGCTTCACCCGCCGCTCGGTGCCACGCGGCGTGGCGCTGGGCATGGTCGCGGGGATCCTCTTCCCGGTGGCGCAGATCGCGATCGCGGCGCTGATCGCGCTGCCGTTCCGCGCCAACGTGCCCGTGGCGGCGCTGGTGACCTTCATCACCAATCCCTTCACCACGCCCTTCATCCTGTTCGCGGCCTATCAGATCGGCGCCTGGCTGCTGCGCTCCCAGGCGCCGGCGGTGGCCCAACCGGTGGCGGAAGCGGCGACCGGCTGGCTGCAGTGGCTGTGGGACGCGGGGCCGCCGCTGGTGCTCGGGCTGCTGGTGCTGACGGCGGTCGCCGCGGCGCTCGGCTACGCGCTGGCGGCGCTGGGCTGGCGGCTGTGGATCGCGCGCAAGTGGCGGCATCGCCACGAGCATCGCCGCCACGCCGGTTGCCACTGAGCCCGCCGCGACGCTGGCGCCGCGTGCGCCGCATGGATAAGGAAGCCCGCAGCCGAGCTGTGACAGACGAGAGGGTGCCACGTACATGCGTTTGACCGCCGCGGCCGCGACGTCGCTGCTCGCTCTCTTCCCCGCCGCGGCGTACCCACGGAGCGACCGGTCTCGGGCGGCGGTCGCGCACCGTCGGGCAGGCGCCGTCCGACCAGCGCGCGCCAGCACCGCGCGGCATGGTGCCCCCGCGCAGCGATCCGGCGCGGCGCGGCGCGGGACGCCGCATCGCGCGCCCGACCAGCGCGCGACGATCTGGTGAGCGCGGGACGATGATCCCGCTCGCCTCGCTCGACTCGCGCGGCTGGTGGCGCGGCCAGCGCGGCGCGCTCGGCATCGCGCTGCTCGCCGGTGCACTCGCCGCGGCGCTGGTGCTGTGGCTGATCGGCGACATGGCGGTGGCGTGCGGCTTCGTCGCCGCGGCGCTGGTGCTCGCCGGAGTCGCCGTCGCGGTGATGCGGCTGCGCGCTCCCGAGGCGGCGGGACCGGCGGTCGAGCATGACTGGGAACTCGTCCGCTCGCTCGCCGAGTCGAGCGACGACGCGGTCGCGATCACCGATCGCGGCGGCCGACTGGTCTGCGCCAACGACCGCTACGAGCAGCTCTTCGGCGGCTTCCCGACCCCGCCCGCGCTGCCGCTGGTCGGCGACGGCGCGAGCCAGCTGGCGGTGGCGGGCCGGGCGGCGTGGCGCGACGGTACCGCGCGCGCCGCGCTGCGCGGCGCGGCGGGCGCGATCGACGCGGTGATCGCGCGCACCGGGCAGCAGCAGGACTTCCTGATCTGGCGCTTCCTCGGCGCCGTGGCACCGACCGGGCAGGTCGCGCGGCTGCTCGAATCGATCGACGGTGGCCTCGGCCACCAGCTCGGCGCCGCGGGGGTGATGGCGGCGCTGATCACCGCCAACGGGCATGTGCTCTCCGCCAACGCGGTGCTGCGCACGCGCGCCACGGGTACACCCGACGGTACGATCGTCGACGAGGATCTCGCGCGCTTCCTCAGTGAGGACCCGGGCGGCACGGTCCGCTTCCTCGCCGAGGGCGCGAGCGCGACGCCGATGCGGCTGCTCCAGATCCCGCTCGGCGACGACGCCGATGCGCCGATCCTGGTGGCGATGGTCGACGCCGACAGCGGCATCGCCGGCGGCGGCGCGGCGGAGGACCTCGAGGGACTGCTGATGCTGATGCCCTTCGGCGTCGCCCTGGTCGATCGCGAGGGCCGCTTCACGCAGATGAACCGGGCGTTCGCGCGCGCCGCCAGCGTCGAGCCCGGCGCGACCCCGACCTATCCCGGCGACCTGGTCGTCCGCGAGGACAAGGCCGCGGTGGCGGACGCGATCCGGCGCGCCAGCGGGGGCGGGCGCCCGATGGACCTGGCGGTGCGATTGAAGGACCATCCCGACGAGCCGGTGGCGCTCTCGATCGCTGCCGCCCGCGGGCTCGGCGACGCGGCGGTGCTGCTCAGCCTGAAGGACAACGGCGAGGAGAACCGGCTCAAGCGCGAGGTGGCGCAGGCCACCAAGATGCAGGCGGTGGGCCAGCTCGCCGGCGGCGTGGCGCACGACTTCAACAACATCCTCACCGCGATCATCGGTCACTGCGACCTCATGCTGATGCGCCACTCGCCCGGCGACAGCGACTATGACGACATCCAGCAGATCCGCGCCAACTCGAACCGCGCCGCCAGCCTGACGCGCCAATTGCTCGCCTTCTCGCGCCAGCAGACGCTGCGGCCGCAGGTGCTGCAGCTGCCCGACGTCGTGTCAGAGGTGTCCAACCTGCTGCGCCGGCTGATGGGCGAGACGGTGACGCTGGAGGTCAAGCACGGGCGCGACCTGGGGCCGGTGCGCGCCGACCCGGGCCAGCTCGAGCAGGTCGTCGTCAACCTCGCGGTCAACGCGCGCGACGCGATGCTGAGCAAGGGCATCGGCGGCAAGCTGACGATCCAGACTCGGTCGGTGCCGATCGCCGAGATCCGTCGCCGCGGCAGCGACATCGTGCCGATCGGCGATTACACCGCGCTCGACGTCTCCGACACCGGCACGGGCATCCCGCCGGAGGTGCTGCCCAAGATCTTCGAGCCCTTCTTCACCACCAAGGACGTCGGCAAGGGCACCGGGCTCGGGCTCTCGACCGTCTACGGCATCGTCAAACAGTCGGGCGGGTTCATCTTCGCCGACGCCAAGCCGGGACAGGGCGCCACCTTCACCATCTACCTGCCGGTCTATGCCGCCGGCGCGGCGGAGACGGGCGCGGGGCCCGCCGCGAGCAAGCCGGCGCCTCGACAGCGCTCGGGTGACCTGTGGGGCAGCGGCACGATCCTGCTGGTCGAGGATGAGGACATGGTCCGCGCGGTGGCCGAGCGCGCGCTGGCGCGGCAGGGCTATACCGTGCTCGCCGCCGAGAACGGCGAGGCGGCGCTGGAACTGATGCAGGGGGTCGATCGGCCGACACTGGTGATCTCGGACGTCATGATGCCGGTGATGGACGGGCCGACGCTCGCGCGCCAGCTGCGGCAGGTTCATGCCAACATCCCGATCCTGTTCATGTCGGGCTATGCCGAGGAGCAGCTCCGCCGCTCGATCGACCTCGACAATGTCGCGTTCCTGCCCAAGCCGTTCTCGGTCCAGCAGCTCGCCGAGGCGACCCGCGACGTGCTGTTGGCGCAGGAGACCCGCGGCGGATCATAACGGGTCCAACCATCTGTTGCGCCCGCGCGCGAGCGCGCTATGGCTCGCGGCATGACGATGCGCGTGCTCCTGGTCGAAGACGAACCCCTGATCGCGATGATGCTCGAGGACTTCCTCGACGCGCTCGACAAAGGCCATGCCGGCACCGCCGACAGCGTGGAGGCGGCGCTGCCGCTGGTCGAGGCGGGCGGCTTCGACGCCGCGATCCTCGACGTCAACCTGCGCGGCGGCGAGAAGAGCTTCGCCATCGCCGACGCCTTGGCGGCGCGTGACATCCCGTTCGTCTTCGCCACCGGCGGCGGCGGCGACGAGATCGCGCCCGAGCATCGCGAGCGACCGCGGCTGGCCAAGCCGTTCACGATGGACAATGTCGAGAAGGCGCTCGCCGATCTGGGGTGAGATCGGCACGGCGTCCTACTCCAGGTCCCCTCGATCTGTCTCGCATGCTTCGCCATCCACGCCGCTCCGCTCGGAGCGTCGTTTCGTCATCGCTTTCACTCTCGTCATCCCCGCACGGGCCGGGATCCCTGACCGCTGAGCTCGCGGCTCCGTCGCGAACCTGCGCCTCTCGATCCCGCCGTCGCGGCGATGACGGAAAAGGGAGGGCCACCGTGCGCACGCTGACGCACCGCCAGCCGCTCGATCCTCCCACCTGCCACAACATACTTGCGCGAATGCCTCCTCCCGCGACATAGGCGTGCGCGACATGACCCAGACCTTCGACAAATCCCGTCTGCCGAGCCGCCACGTATCGGTCGGCCCGGAGCGCGCGCCGCACCGCAGCTATTACTACGCCATGGGCCTGAGCGAGGAGGAGATCGCCCGCCCGTTTGTCGCGCTCGCCTCCGCGGGCAACGACAGTGCGCCGTGCAACACCACGCTCGACGCGCAGGCCGATGCCGCGCGCCGCGGCGTCGAGCAGGGCGGCGGCATGCCGCGGCGTTTCAACACGATCACCGTCACCGACGGGATCGCGATGGGGCACCAGGGGATGAAGGCCTCCCTGGTCAGCCGCGAGGTGATCGCCGACTCGGTCGAGCTCAGCGTCCGCGGCCATTGCTACGACGCGCTGGTGGGCTTCGCCGGCTGCGACAAGTCGCTGCCCGGCATGATGATGGCGATGCTGCGGCTCAACATCCCGTCGATCTTCGTCTACGGCGGCTCGATCCTGCCGGGCCGCTTCCACGACCGCGACGTCACCGTGGTCGACGTGTTCGAGGTCGTCGGCAAGTACGCCGCGGGCGCCTGCCCGCTGTCCGAGGTGCACGAGCTCGAGAAGGTCGCCTGTCCCGGCCACGGCGCGTGCGGCGGCCAGTTCACCGCCAACACCATGGCCTGTGTCGGCGAGGCAATCGGGCTCAGCCTGCCCAACAGCAACATGGTGCCCGCTCCTTATACCACGCGCGAGCAGATCGCGGTCGCCGCTGGCGCGCAGGTGATGGAGCTGGTCGCGCGCCAACTGCGCCCGCGCGACATCTGCACGCGCGCCGCCTTCGTCAACGCGGCGCGAGTCGTCGCGGCGACCGGCGGCTCGACCAACGCCGCGCTCCACCTCCCCGCCATGGCGAATGAGGCGGGCATCGACTTCGACCTGTTCGACGTCGCCGAGGCCTTCAAGACGACACCGTACATCGCGGACCTCAAGCCGGGCGGCAGGTATGTCGCCAAGGACATGTACGAGGCGGGCGGCGTCTACATGCTGATGAAGACGATGCTGGCGGGCGGGCTGCTCGACGGCGACTGCCTGACGGTGACCGGTCGTACCCTCGGCGAGAACATCGACGAGGTGACCTGGAACCCCGACCAGAAGGTGATCTACGACGTCCGCACCCCGATCACCCCGACCGGCGGCGTCGTCGGGCTGCGCGGCTCGCTCGCGCCCGACGGCGCGATCGTCAAGGTCGCGGGGATGCACCGGCTCCAGTTCGAGGGGCCGGCGCGCTGCTTCGACTGCGAGGAGGACGCCTTCGCCGCGGTCGAGGCGCGCCAGATCGCCGAGGGCGAGGTGATCGTGATCCGCTACGAGGGACCCAAGGGTGGTCCCGGCATGCGCGAGATGCTGTCGACCACCGCGGCGCTCTACGGGCTCGGCATGGGCGAGAAGGTGGCGCTGATCACCGACGGGCGTTTCTCGGGCGGCACGCGCGGCTTCTGCATCGGCCATGTCGGCCCCGAGGCCGCCGAGGGCGGTCCGATCGCGCTGGTCGAGGACGGCGACTCGATCCGCATCGACGCCGAGGCGGGGACGATCGACCTGCTCGTCGACGACGCGGTGCTGGCGGAGCGCCGCGCGCGCTGGACGGGGCGCGAGAACGCTTATGGCGCCGGCGCGCTGTGGCGCTACGCGCGGAACGTCGGGCCGGCGTACCAGGGCGCGGTGACGCATCCCGGCGCGAGGGCTGAGCGCCACATGTTCGCGGACATCTGAGCGGGACGCCGCTCGTCTGGGCGTCTTCCTCTCGTCGCCGAGGATGACGCTACCTTTCGCTGAGGTCGCGCGGTGCCCCGCCTCGCTCCGTGATCCCGGACTTGGTCCGGGATCGACCGTGCCGCTTACTCGCAGGCCCGGATGCAGGGGGACGCCCGGCTCTTCGCGCCAGGTCCGGGATGACGGAGAGCTGAAAGGGGCGGGATTCCCCTGCAGCACCGCGCGACCACTCCGGGGCAGGTCCTCGAACCCCGCCGTGTCAGCGCCCGCGAACCGCCCATCGCCGCGCGCCTTATACGCTCACGCTAGCACCCCCGCATTGACACGCGCCCCGCCATGCGGCTCAGACGTGCCGCTCGCGCCAGCGCCGATCGCGCCCGCGCCGTGAGATGAGGGACCTGACGCCATGACGCCGCTCGACGGCACGACCGTGCTCGACGCCGCGGCGATGCGCGCCGCCGAGGAGGCGGCGATCGCCGCCGGAGAGAGCGTCGAGTCGCTGATGCAGCGCGCCGGCCGCGCGGTCGGGGACGCGGTCCACCGCCTCGCCGGCGCGCACGCGGTGCTGGTGGTATGCGGCCCCGGCAACAACGGCGGTGACGGTTACCTCGCCGCGGCGCGGCTGCGCGCGCTCGGCCGCACCGTCCGCGTCGCCGCCGCGGCCGAGCCGCGCGGTGCCGCCGCCATCGCCGCGCGCGAGGCCTGGGGCGGGGCGGTCGAGCCGCTCGCCGCGGCCAAGCCGGCGCCGGTGCTGGTCGACTCGCTCTTCGGCACCGGGCTCAGCCGCCCGCTCGCGGCGGACGAGGCCGCCGCGCTCGCGCGGCTCGCCGCCGGCGCGGCGCTGGCGATCGCGGTCGATCTGCCCAGCGGGGTGGCCAGCGACGACGGCGCGGTGCTCGGCGAGGTGCCCCGCTACCATGTCACGCTCGCGCTCGGCGCGGCCAAGCCCGCGCATCTGCTCCAGCCCGCCGCCGCACGCTGCGGCGCGGTGCGCGTGCTGCCACTCGGCATCGCGCTGAGCGGCGACACGCGCGCGCTCGCGCCGCCGTGCCTGGCGGCTCCCCCGGTCGACAGCCACAAGTTCAGCCGCGGCGTGGTCGCGATCATCAGGGGGCGCATGGCGGGCGCGGGTGAGCTCGCCGCGCGCGCCGCGATGCGCGCCGGGGCGGGCTACGTGTCGCTGCTCGGCGCGACCATCCCGCAGGCGCCGCACGCGCTGGTGCGCCGCTCGCTCGAGCGCGACGATCCGCTCGCCGACCCGCGAATCGGCGCGCTGGTGGTCGGCCCCGGGCTCGGCCGCGACGATCACGCGCGCGACCTGCTCGAGCGCGCGCTGGCGACCGACCGCGCGCTGCTGATCGACGGCGACGCGCTCCATCTCGTCACGCCCGAGCGGCTGCGCGCGCGCGGCGGCACGATCGTGCTCACGCCGCACGCGGGTGAGTTCCACGCGCTGTTCGGCGAGGCCCGCGGCTCCAAGCTCGCCGCCGCGCGCGCCGCGGCAGCGCGCGCCGGCGCGACGGTCGTCTACAAAGGGCCGGACACGGTGATCGCCGCGCACGACGGCCGCGCCCAGCTCGCCGGCGAAGCGAGCAGCTGGCTCTCCACCGCGGGCAGCGGCGACGTACTGGCGGGCGCGATCGCGGCGCGGCTCGCGGCGGGCGGAGACGCGCTCGACGCCGCCGCGGCGGGCGTGTGGCTCCACGCCGCGGCGGCGCGCCGGCTCGCCGCTGCCTTCATCGCCGACGATCTCGCCGAGGCGCTCGCCCCCGCGCTCGGCGCGGGGATCCGGGAGACGCGCGCGTGAGCCTCATCGTCAAGGTCGCCGGTCGCGGCGA
This sequence comes from Sphingomonas sp. BK580, assembly GCF_014194975.1. Classification (GTDB taxonomy): domain Bacteria; phylum Pseudomonadota; class Alphaproteobacteria; order Sphingomonadales; family Sphingomonadaceae; genus Sphingomonas. The sequence continues at coordinate 338,944 of NZ_JACIAY010000002.1, forward strand.
CGGCGTCACCGCCGATGGTCGCTACGCCGCCTTCGCCGCGCCCGGCGACACGCTCGCGGACGACGGCAGCGTGCTTCCCGGCCCGCACCACCAGGTGCCGCCGTGTCGCCACTTCCCGACCTGCGGCGGCTGCCAGCTCCAGCATCTCGACGACTCGAGCTGGGCCGGGTTCATCACGGAACGGATCGAGTCGGCGCTGGCGGCGCAGGGGCTCGCCGCGCCGGTGCGCGCGCCGCTGCTGTCGCCGCCGCGGACTCGGCGCCGCGCGACGCTCCACTTCGAGCCCTCCGGGCGGCTCGGCTTCAGCGCGGAGAAGAGCCACCAGCTCGTCGACCTGCAGGAATGCCACGTGCTCGCGCCCGAGCTGTTCGCATTGGTCAAGCCGCTCAAGCGGCTGCTCGCCTCGTTCAGGGCCAAGCGGCGCCTCGACGTGCATCTCGCGCTCGCCGACCAGGGGCCCGACGTGCTCGTCACGGGCGTCGCGCCCGAGGGTCTGCAGCACCACGACTCGATCACCGCCTTCGCCCAGGCGCACGGCGTCGCGCGCGTCGCCTTCGACGACGGTCTCGGCGCGGAGACGCGCTGGGAGCCCGAACCGGCCACCGTGACGCTCGGCGGGGTCGCGGTGCCGCTGCCGCCCGGCGCCTTCCTCCAGGCGACGCGGGACGGCGAGGCGGCGCTGGTCGCGGCCGCGCGCGAGGCGGTCGGCGCGCCGCGCACCGTGGCGGACCTGTTCGCGGGGCTCGGCACCTTCGCGCTGGCGCTGCCCGCGCGCGTCTACGCGGCCGAGGGCGGGCGCGACGCGCTGCTGGCGCTCAAGGCGGCGGCGGGGCGTGCCGGGCGCCCGGTCTTCACCGAGCACCGCGACCTGTACCGCCGCCCGCTCACCGCGACCGAGCTCGACCGGTTCGACGCGGTGGTGCTCGATCCGCCCCGCGCCGGCGCGCGCGAGCAGGCCGCGCAGCTGGCCGCGAGCAAGGTGCCAGCGGTGGCGTATATCTCGTGCAATCCCAGCAGCTTCGCGCGCGACGCTAAGGAGATGGTCGAGGCGGGCTATCGGCTCGACTGGGTGCAGCCGGTGGGACAGTTCCGCTGGTCTACCCACGTCGAGCTCGCGGCGCGGCTGTCGCGGGAGGGGTGAGAGACGGCGTGATCGTCACGTTCTTCCCACCGTCATCCCCGCCTCGCAGGGATGACGGTGGGAAAGAAGGGAGATAGCGTCCAGCGCCGACCAGCCGATCCGCGGGCTCTACACCTCACGCCGGATAGAGCGCGCCGACGAAGTACAGTCCGTCCGGCGGCGCGTTGAGCCCGAGCCGCGCGCGATCGGCCGCGCGCAGCGCGTCACCCAGGTCGTCGGCGCTCCAGCGGCCGAGCCCGACCAGCGCGAGGCAGCCCACCATCGAGCGCACCTGATGGTGCAGGAACGAGCGCGCCGCCACTTCCACCGCCAGCCGGTCGCCGTCACGCGTCACCGCGATCGAGTCGAGCGTCTTGACCGGGCTCGCCGACTGGCAGTGCGCCGAGCGGAAGGTGGTGAAATCGTGCTGCCCGACCAGCCGCTGCGCGGCCGCGTGCATCGCCGCGGCGTCGAGCGGCTGCGCTACGTGCCATGCCAGCCCGCGCTCCAGCGTCAGCGGCGCGCGGCGGTTGACGATCCGGTAGGTGTAGGCGCGGCCCAGGCAGGAGAAGCGCGCGTGCCAGTCGTCCGCCACGGCCTCGCACGCCGTGATCGCCACCGGGGCGGGTCGCAACCGCGCGTTGAGCGCCTCGCCGAGGCGGAAGGCGGTGAGCGGCTTTGCGACGTCGAGGTGCGCGCGCATCGCGCTGGCGTGGACCCCGGCGTCGGTGCGACCGGCGGCGTGGACCACGACCGTCTCGCCCGTGACCGCGTGCGCGGCTTCCTCGATCGCCTGCTGCACGCTCGGGCCGTGCGCCTGGCGCTGCCAGCCCATGAACGGGCGCCCGTCGAACTCGACGGTGAGCGCGAAGCGGGTCACGGCCGCGTGCCCCGCGGCGCCGCGGCGGCGGTCACAGCCTCGTGCCCGGCGGCAGCGCGAAGCCGCGGAGCAGCTCGCCCGCGTCCATCTCGCCGCGCCCGGCGCGCTGCACGCGCAGCAGCCGGATCGCGCCGCTGCCGCACGCCACCAGCAGCGAGTCGTCGAGCACCTCGCCCGGCGCGCCGGCGCCGTCCTCGGCGCGCGCGGCACGCACCTTGATCCGCTCGCCCGCATGCTCGACGAACGCGCCCGGCGCGGGGTCGAAGGCGAGCACCTGGCGCTCGACCTGGGCGGCGGGGGCGGCGAAGTCGAGCCGCGCCTCGTCCTTGCTGATCTTGGCGGCGTAGGTGACGCCCTCCTCGCGCTGCGGCCGCGGCGGATGGGCATCGGGGTCGGCGAGAACCTGCACCATCAGCCGCGCGCCCATCGCGGCGAGCTCGGCGGTGAGCTGGCCCGCGCTCTTGCCCGCGCAGGGCGTGCGCCCCTCGAGCCGCACCGGCCCGGTGTCGAGCCCCGCCTCCATCTGCATGATGCCGACGCCGGTCTCGGCGTCGCCGGCGAGGATGGCGCGCTGCACCGGCGCCGCGCCGCGCCAGCGCGGCAGCAGCGAGCCGTGGACGTTGAGGCAGCCGAGCCGGGCCGCGTCGAGCACCGCGCGCGGCAGGATCAGCCCGTAAGCGGCGACCACGGCGACGTCGGCGTCGAGCGCCGCGAAGTCGGCCTGTGCGCCCGCGTCGCGCAGCGTCACCGGCGTCCGCACCGCCAGCCCGAGCGCCTCGGCGCGGCGCTGCACCGGCGACGCGACCAGCTCGCGCCCGCGCCGCCCGCCGGGGCGCGGCGGCTGGCAGTAGACCGCGGCGACGTCGTGCCCGGCGGCCACCAGCGCGTCGAGCGTCGGCACCGCGAACTCGGGGGTTCCCATGAAGATGATCCGCATGGCGCCAGCTCTCGACACGCTGGCGCGGCGCGACGCAACCCCCTATCTGTTCCGCATGGCATCCCCCGAGATCGAGGCGCTGACCAACGCGCTGGCGCGGCTCCCCGGTTTCGGCCCGCGCTCGGCGCGCCGCGCGGTGCTCCACCTCGTCAAGAAGCGTGAGGGCGCGCTGGCGCCGCTCCGCTCGGCGCTGGTGGCGGTGGAGGAACGGCTGTCGACCTGCTCGACCTGCGGCAACGTCGACACCACCGACCCGTGCGCGATCTGCGCCGACCCGCGCCGCGACGACCGCTCGCTCTGCGTCGTCGAGGACGTCGCCGATCTCTGGGCGCTGGAGCGGTCGCGGCTGTTCCCGGGGCGCTTCCACGTGCTCGGCGGGCGGCTCTCGGCGCTCGAGGGCGTGCGCCCCGAGGACCTCGCGATCGAGCCGCTGCTCGCGCGTGTCGCCGGTGGCGGGGTGGACGAGGTGGTGCTGGCGATGAACGCGACGCTGGAGGGCCAGACCACCGCGCATTATCTCGCCGAGCGGCTCGAACGCTTCCCGGTGCGGCTCACCCAGCTGGCGCACGGCCTGCCGGTCGGCGGCGAGCTCGACTATCTCGACGAGGGCACGCTGGCGCAGGCGCTGCGCGCGCGGCGCCCGGTGGCGTGAGCGCGCTCGCTTGACGCTTCTCCGGCGGCCCCCTAGCTCGCGCGCATGGCCATTCTTCCCATCGTAGAGGTACCCGACGCGCGGCTGCGCGAGACCTGCGCGCCCGTCGCCGAGGTCAACGACGAGGTGCGCGGCGTCGTCGCCGACATGTTCGACACGATGTACGACGCGCGCGGGATCGGGCTCGCCGCGATCCAGGTGGGCATCCTGCGGCGGATCGTCGTGATCGACCTGCAGGAGCGCGAGCTGGAGGAGGGCGAGCCGCCCGAGGCGGCGCGCGCGCCCCAGGCCTTCATCAACCCCGAGATCAGCTGGGTCAGCGACGAGCAGTCGAGCTACAACGAGGGCTGCCTGTCGATCCCCGAGCAATATGCCGAGGTGACCCGCCCCGAGCGCTGCCGGGTGACGTGGCTCGACACCGCGGGCGAGCGCCACGAGGCCGAGTTCGAGGGGCTGATGTCGACCTGCATGCAGCACGAGATCGACCATCTCAACGGCGTGCTGTTCATCGACCATATCTCGCGCCTGAAGCGGGGCATGTTGCTGAAGAAGCTGGACAAGCTCCGCCGCGGGGGGTGAGCGGAAGGGAAGGGGCGCCGCCCTTCCCGCTGGCGTCATCCTGGAGTCGCCTCAGGGTCCCTGGTGCGACGCTTTCATACGGCAGTGAGACGCGCGAGCGGTGGATCCCGCAATGAGTTCGGGACGCCTTCAGGTGCGCGAGGAGGAGTGCCCGATCGCGCCCGTGTTCCTGCGCACGCGGGAGCCCAGGGTCGCCATCGTCACAGTCGCCGTCCGCTGAACCCGCGTTCTCGAGACCTCTGCGGAACTCCTTCACGTGCTCCCGCGCACGCGGGTGCCCAGGCACTCCCGCGCCAGAAGCCGTTGTTTCGTGGGCTGGGTTCCCGCGCTCGCGGGAGAAGCGCTAGCCGACGAGCGGCATCGTCTCTTTCCCCGGAGGTCGCGCGTTCGCGGGAGCACGGCCGCCGCTGATGATCCCGCCAACCCATCCACCGCTTGCGACCGCGCCCCCGTTCGATCTATGTTCCGGCCATGACCGACATCCTTCCCGTCGCGCTGATCGCGCTCGCGCTGGGCGTGCTCGCCGGCTGGCTGCTGACCCGCGCCGCGGCCGAGCGCATCCGTGCCGAGCGCGACGCGCAGGCCGAGCTGTTCCGCCGCGCCATCGCCGATCTCGCCGGCGCGGAGGAGCGCGCGCGCGCCGCCGAGCCGCTCCGCGCCGAGCTCGCCCGGGCGCGCGACGAGCGCGAGGCGGCGCGGCTCGAGGTGGCGCGGCTCAGCGCCGAGGGGCGCGCCGCCGAGCAGCGCATCGCCGACCTCAAGCTCGCCGCGGACGAGCTCAGCGCGCGCTTCCGCGACGCCGCGCAGACCGCGCTCACCGACGCGCAGAAAGCCTTCCTCGAGCGCGCCGAGGCGCGGCTGCGCCAGTCCGAGGAGCAGGCGGGGCAGGGGCTCAAGGCGTTGCTCCAGCCGGTCAACGACCGGCTTCAGCGCTACGAGGAGGGTGTCGCCAAGATCGAGGCCGAGCGGCGCGACGCCTTCGGCCAGCTCCACGGCCAGATCGAGGCGATGCGCGCCGGGCAGGAGCGCGTCTCGGGCGAGGCCGCGAAGCTGGTCAACGCGCTGCGCAACGCGCCCAAGGCGCGCGGGCGCTGGGGCGAGCAACAGCTGCGCAACGTGCTCGAATCGTGCGGTCTCGCCGAGCACACCGACTTCCAGATGGAGGTCAGCGTCGCGGGTGAGGACGGCGGGCGGCTGCGCCCCGACGCGATCGTCCGCGTGCCCGGCGGCAAGTCGCTGATCGTCGACGCCAAGGTATCGCTCAACGCCTATCAGGACGCGTTCGGCGCGGTGGACGAGTCGGAGCGCCAGCTCGGACTCGCCGCGCACGCCCAGTCGATGCGCGCGCACGTCAGCGCACTCGGCGCCAAGGCCTATTGGACTCAGTTCGCCGACGCGCCCGAATATGTGGTGATGTTCGTCCCCGGCGAGCATTTCCTCTCCGCCGCGCTGGAGCACGACCCGACCTTGTGGGACTTCGCGTTCGATCGCCGCGTCCTGCTGGCGACGCCGACCAACCTGATCGCGATCGCGCGCACCGTCTCGGCGGTGTGGCGGCAGGAGAAACTGGCGCGCGAGGCGCAGGAGATCGGCGCGCTCGGCAAGGAATTGTACGCGAGGCTGGCGACGATGGGGACGCACGTGGCGCGGCTCGGCAAGAACCTCGACACCGCGATGGGCGCCTACAACAGCTTCGTGGGCAGCCTGGAGAGCCAGGTTCTGACGAGTGCGCGGCGCTTCGAGGCGCTCAACGTCGACACCGGCAACAAGACGCTCGATCCGCTCCCGGTCGGCGAGCAGGCGGCGCGGCCGTTGACGAAGCTGGCAGCGGCAGAGCCGCTCGCGCTGAGCGAGGGGGCGCTGGAGGATGCCGCGGAATAGCGGGGCCCGTTGGCCATCGAGATGACGGGAGTATCGCGATGAGTGTGTCGTTCCTCGCCGCCGCGGCGCTCGCCGCCGGCACGACCGGTGCGTCGCCGACGCCCGAGCCCGCGCCGATGGTACGGATCGCCGAGCTCGAGATCGATCCGGCCCAGCTCGAGACGTACAAGCGGCTCCTCGCCGAGGAACAGGCGGCGTCGGTGCGGCTCGAACCCGGCGTGCTGATGCTCCACTCGGTCGCGCTGGTCGAGCGGCCGACGTCGGTGCGGCTCCTCGAAGTCTACGCCAGTCGTGCCGCTTATGAGGCGCATATCCGTTCGCCGCACTTCCTGCGGTACAAGAGCGCGACCGAGCGGATGGTGCGATCGTTGCGACTGGTCGAGACCCAGCCGATCCTGCTCTGCGCCAAGTCGAAAGGGGCCGCAGGCGGCGCCGTCACCTGCCTGTGAGCGACGCACACGTCGGCGGTGGGGGCGCTTGACGTTCCCGCCGCGGCGATCGCGACCAAGATCGTGCTCGTGCCTCTCTCGATAGCTTCACCGCGCCGGTGTGCGCCGCTGCGCCGCCGATGGTGCTCGCAGCGGCTCTGTCCTACGTCGGGGCCGGGGCGCTGGCACGGCGGCGTGACCGTGCGGCCGCAACCCCGCCGTTCTCTCCGCCACGGGCGATCCGCGCCCGCGTGCCAGTCTCGCTCGCTACCCGCGCCAGTGACCCGACGTTCGCGACATTGGCACCTGCCGCTCCTCCCGCATCCGACTCAACATTCGCAACGTTCGCGCCCCGGGGCGCGCTACACCAGTCACGTGCGATGCTGCGCCAGCACCTCATAGGCCATCACCGCTGTCGCCACCGCGGCGTTGAGGCTGTCGGCCTTGCCCAGCATCGGCAGCTTGACCAGCAGGTCGCACTCGGCCTCATAGGATGCGGGGAGCCCCTGCGCCTCGTTGCCGGTCAGCAGGAAGGTCGGCGCGTCGTAGCGCACCGCGCGATAGCCCCGCTCGGTCTGCAGGCTCAACCCGACCAGCTGCCCCGCGCCCCCGCGCAGCCAGGCCAGGAAGTCGGCCCAGGGTGCGCGCGCGATCGGCACCGTGAACAGCGCCCCCATGCTGGCGCGCACCGCCTCGGTCGAGAACGGGTCGACGCACTCGTCGACTAGGATCAGCCCGCCCGCGCCGACCGCGTCGCCGGTGCGCAGGATCGTGCCGAGATTGCCGGGATCGCGCAGCCGCTCTGCCACCAGCCAGATCGGCGCGGTGTGGCGGTCGAGCGCGGTGAGCGGCGTCTCGAAGGTCTCGAACACGCCGACCACCGCCTGCGGGTTGTCCTTGCCCGAGAGTTTGGCGAGGATGTCGGGGATGGTCTCGATCGCCTCGCCGCCGCGCGCCTCGACCGCCTCGACCAGGGCGAGCACCAGCGGATGGCGCGCGCTCGCCGCGGCGTAGAAGAGGTAGACCGGCACGCGCCCGGTCTCGCGCGCCTCGGTGAGGATGCGCAGACCCTCGGCGAGGAAGAGGCCCTCCTCGCGACGGTGGCGCTTGTCGCGCAGCCCTTGCACGCGCTTGACGAGCGGGTTGGAATAGGCGGTGACGGTGCGGGGCATCGGCGGATGGCGGCGCGGACCTCAGTCCTCGCCGAACTTGCCCTCGACCAGCGCGCACATCGTCGCGACCACGTCCTCTGCCGAGTCGCCCTCGGCGCTGATCGTGATCTGGTCGCCCTTGGCGGCGCCGAGCATCATCAGGCCCATGATCGAGGTGCCGACCACCTCCGAATCGCCCTTGGCGACCTTCACCGGCGCGGGCTGGCCCGAGGCGAGCGTGACGAACTTGGCGCTGGCGCGCGCGTGCAGCCCGCGGCGGTTGGTCACCTCCACGGTGCGCGACACCGTCACGCCGCCGCCTCGCCGAGCACTTCCGACGCCACCGAGATATACTTCCGCCCCGCCTCGCGCGCGGCGGCGACCGCGGCGGTGACCGTCATCGCCTTGCGCGCCGACTCGAGCCGGATCAGCATCGGCAGGTTGATCCCCGCGATCACCTCGATCCGGCCGCGCTCCATCAGCGAGATGGCGAGGTTGGACGGGGTACCGCCGAACAGGTCGGTCAGCACGATCACGCCGCGCCCCGAGTCGACCTCGGCGATCGCACCGGCGATGTCGGCGCGGCGCGCCTCCATGTCGTCGTCGGGACCGATCGCGACGGTGCGCACCTGGCCCTGCGGGCCGACGACATGTTCCATCGCCGTCACGAACTCGTCCGCGAGGCGGCCGTGGGTGACGAGCACCAGACCGATCACGGGTCCGAGCATGGGCTTCGATACTTCGTTCATTGACGCGATGGTCGTCCTTCGAGCGCATCCTGCGGTGCCGCCGCCAGGTCACGATGCGTGATGGTGGGACAAAAGCCCGCCTCGCGCAACCGACGACCGACCCGCTCGGCGACGTGCACCGAGCGGTGCTTGCCGCCGGTGCACCCGAAGGCGACGGTGACGTAGGGCTTGCCCTCGGCGTGATAGCGCGGGACGAGCAGCAGGAGCAACTCCTCGATCCGGCCAACTGCCTCATCATAGGCCGGATCCGCCGCGACATAGGCGGCGACGTCAGAGTCCAGCCCGGTATGCGGGCGTAGCTCGGGCACCCAGTGCGGGTTGCGCAGGAAGCGCATGTCGAAGACCAGGTCGACCCCGGCCGGCACGCCGCGCGCGAAGCCGAACGACTCGACCGTCAGCGTCGTGCCGACGGTGCCGTCGCGGCGGAACGTGCGGCGGATCTCCTGCGCCAGCTGGTTGCTGGTCAGCCGGGTCGTGTCGATCAGGCGGTTGGCGCGCGCGCGCAGCGGCTCGAGCAGCCGCCGCTCCAGCGCGATGCCGTCGGCGGCGGGGCGATCGTCGGCGAGCGGGTGGCGGCGGCGCGTCTCGGCGAAGCGCCGCGCCAGCTCGCCCTCCGAACAGTCGAGGAACAGCATGCCGACCTCGACCCCGGGCTCCTCGCGCAACTGCTCGAAGCGGCGCAGCACGCGCGCCGGGTCGAAGTTGCGCGTCCGCGTGCCGAAGCCGAAGGCGAGCGGGCGCGGGGTCTCGCCGCTGTCGGGCGGCAGCGCGACGACGCGGGTGAGCAGCGACAGCGGCACGCTGTCCACCGTCTCCCAGCCGAGGTCCTCCAGCGTCTTGAGCACGGTGGTCACGCCCGCCCCGGCCATGCCGGTGATCAGCAGCACCTCGGTCACGACGGCATCTCCTTCAGCCGTGCCAACGCATATTCCACCTTGATCGGTGCCGAGGGCCAGCGCGGGTCGATCACGATCTCGGGCAGGGTGACGCCGGCGAGCTCGATCCAGCGCGGCTCGGGCATGCGCTCGCCCTCCTCGCCGAGCGCCACCACCAGCGCCACCGGCGCGACACGCCGGTAGGGCCGATCGACGATGCCGAGCCCGCGCACCTCCATCCGCCCCGCGATCGTCGCGGGCGATCCCGCCACAAGGTCGCCCCCGTCATGCACCAGCATCGTGTAATCGTCCGCCACCAGCTCGGCGCCGCGGTCGATCAGCCGCAGCGCGAGATCGGACTTTCCCGCGCCCGACGGCCCGGTGAGCAGCACCGCGCGCCCGCCGAGCGCGACCGCGGTGGCGTGGAGCGTCACCGGCGCGGTCACGCCGCCGCCTCCCGCTCGGCGAGCGGCAGCCGCACGACGAAGCGCGCGCCGCTCAGCCGGTCGTCGCGCGACTCGACGCCGATCTCGCCCTGGTGCGCGTCGACGATGGTGCGCGCGATGGCGAGGCCCAGCCCGCTATGCTCGCCGAAGCCCTCCTCCGCCGGACGCACCGAGTGGAAGCGCTGGAAGATCGCCTCTCGCGCCTCCTCGGGCACGCCCGGGCCCTCGTCCTCGACCCGCACCTCCAGCATCGAGCGGTCGCGCCGAACCGCGACGCTGACGACACCTCGGTCGGGCGAGAAGGAGATGGCGTTGTCGATCAGGTTGGCGAAGACCCGCTCCAGCCGCGCGCCCTCGCCGAGCACGTGGAGCTCGCCGTGCTCGCGCGCGTCGAGCCAGACGCGCACGCCGCGTGCCACCCCGCGCGCCTCGCGCTGCGCCACCATCGCCGCCAGCATCGCCTCGACGTCGACCGGTTCGAAGGTCGCGCGACTGAGCTGGGCGTCGAGCCGCGACGCGTCGGAGATGTCGCTGATCAGCCGGTCGAGCCGAAGCACGTCGTCGCCGACGATCGCGAGCAACTGCGCCTGCGCGTCGGGGGCGCGGACATGGCCGAGCGCGTCCACGGCGGAGCGGAGCGAGGCGAGGGGATTCTTCAGCTCGTGCGTGACGTCGGCGGCGAAGGCCTCGGTGGCGTCGATGCGTGCGCGTAGCGCGAGGCTCATGTCGCTGAGCGCGCGCGCGAGCATGCCGATCTCGTCGCGGCGCTCGGGCAGTCGCGGCACCACCACCTCGCGTGCGCGGCCGAGCCGCACCCGCACCGCGGCGCGCGCCAGCCGGCGCAGCGGGTTGACGATGGTGCGCGCGAGGAACAGCGACAGGCCGATTGAGATCGCCGCGACCACCAGCAGCACCACGCTGAGCCGGAAGCGCTCGAGCCGCACCCGCTCGGTGATGTCGCGCGCGTTGACCGCGGAGAGCAACGCGCGGCCGCCCGGCAGCGGGGCGGCCGCGGTGATCACCGGGGTGCGATCGGGCGCGCGCCAGACCGTGACCGCGCTGGGTGCGCCGGCCAGCACCGCGCGCACGTCGGGCCAGCGTCGTCCGTCGGCGCGCTCGCGATAGCCCGGCGCGAGCGGGGCGCGCACGACGCGGTCGATCGCCGCGTCGAGAAAGCGCGCGCTGCGCTTGGCGAGCGAATCGTCGTCGGGGTCGTCGAGCCGGAAGTTGGCGACGCCGAGCGCGCGCGAGTCGGCGCTCGCGATCCCCGCGGCGTCATACAGCCGCAACCGCGTGCCGGTGTCGGTGGCGAGCCGTGCCAGCAGCCAGTCGCGACGCGAGTCGGGGATGGCGGTGAGCGCCTCCGCCATCAGCCGCGCCTCGCGCGACGCCTGCGCCGCTCGCTCGTCGAGGATGCGCGTGCGGAACGAGTCGAGGTAGAAGAAGCCGCCGGCCAGGAGGAGCAGCGCCAGGATGTTGACCGCGAGGATGCGCGGAGTGAGCGAGACCTTGCCGGACCAGGAGCGCGCCTGCTCGGCGGCGTCACTCCTCCGAAAAGCGGTAGCCGGCGCCATACAACGTCTCGATCGAGTCGAAGCCGGCATCGACCTCGCGGAACTTGCGGCGGACGCGCTTGATATGGCTGTCGATGGTGCGGTCGTCGACGTAGATGTCGTCCTGATAGGCCGCGTCCATCAGCTGGTTGCGCGTCTTCACGATACCGGGGCGCTGCGCCAGCGTCTCGAGGATCAGGAACTCGGTGACGGTCAGCGTCACGTGATGACCGTCCCAGCTGACGCGGTGGCGCGCCGGGTCCATCACGAGTCGGCCACGCTCGATCGGTCCCTGCGCGGCGGCATCCTCACCGCCGGGCGCGGCGCTGCCCTCGGTGCGGCGCAGGATGGCGCGGATGCGCGCGATAAGCAGCCGCTGGCTGAACGGCTTGGCGATATAATCGTCCGCCCCCATCGCCAGACCGAGCGCCTCGTCGAGCTCGTCGTCCTTGCTGGTGAGGAAGATCACGGGGACCCGGCTCTTCTCGCGCAGGCGGCGCAGCAGCTCCAGCCCGTCCATGCGCGGCATCTTGATGTCGAAGATGGCGAGGTCGGGCGGGTTGTCGGTGAGCGCCTTCAGCGCCGCCTCGCCATCCGAATAGACCCGCGTGAGAAAGCCCTCGGCCTGCAGCGCGATCGACACCGAGGTGAGAATGTTGCGGTCGTCGTCGACCAGCGCGATCGTGGCCGTCATCGGAGGATCCGGGTCATAGCCTCGGTGGGTAGTCCAAAGCGCGCGCGCGCTCAATGGGACGCGGCAAGCCGGTTCACGATCGTGTTTAACATGTTTGACGCGCGGCGATCGTGGGCGTAAAACATGTTTAGCACAGGCCGCTCGGCAAGGGCGCGGCGGTGAAGCAGAGGATGGACCATTGAGCGATCGCATTCCGGACGCCGGGCTCGAGGCGCAGGGCATCGAGACCCGCGCCACGCTCCACTGGAACCTGGTCACCGCGCGGCTGGTCGAGGCGGCTGTGGCGCGCAACGAGGGCAAGCTCTCCGCCGACGGACCGCTGGTGGTCGAGACCGGGCAGCACACCGGCCGCTCGGCTCAGGACAAGTTCATCGTGCGCGACGCGGAGACGGAGGCGAGCGTCTGGTGGGGCAAGTCGAACAAGGCGATGGCGCCCGACCATTTCGCCGCGCTCAAGCAGGATTTCCTCACCGCGCTGCGCGCCAGGAGCGACCTGTTCGTGCAGGATCTGTATGGCGGCTCGCAGCCGGGCCATCGCGTCCGCGTCCGCGTGATCAACGAGTTGGCGTGGCACAACCTCTTCATCCGCACCATGCTGGTTCGTCCCGAGGAGCGCGAGCTCAAGGGCTTCGTCGCCGATTACACGATCATCGACCTGCCGAGCTTCCGCGCTGATCCCGCGCGTCACGGCTGCCGCAGCGAGACCGTGATCGCGGTGAACATGAGCGAGAAGCTCGTGCTGATCGGGGGCACGCGCTACGCCGGCGAGATGAAGAAGTCGGTGTTCGGCATCCTCAACTATCTGCTGCCGCCGACCGGCGTGATGCCGATGCACTGCTCGGCGAACATGGGCGCGGACGGGCGCACCGCGGTGTTCTTCGGCCTCTCGGGCACCGGCAAGACGACACTGTCGGCCGATCCCAAGCGCACGCTGATCGGCGACGACGAGCACGGCTGGTCGGACGACGCGGTCTTCAACTTCGAGGGCGGCTGCTACGCCAAGATGATCCGGCTCTCGCCCGAGGCCGAGCCCGAGATCTTCGCCACGACCAAGCGCTTCGGCACCGTGCTCGAGAACGTGGTGATGGACGAGGTGACGCGCCAGCTCGACCTCGACGACAACTCGCTCGCGGAGAACAGTCGCGGCGCCTATCCGATCGACTTCATCCCCAACACGTCCGAGCGCAACATGGGCGGTACGCCGCGCAGCATCGTCATGCTGACCGCGGACGCCTACGGCATCCTCCCGCCGATCGCCAAGCTGACCGCGGACCAGGCGATGTACCACTTCTTGTCCGGCTATACCGCGCGTGTCGCGGGCACCGAGATCGGCGTGACCGAGCCCGACGCGACCTTCTCCACCTGTTTCGGCGCGCCGTTCATGCCGCGCCATCCTTCGGTCTACGGCAATCTCCTCAAGGAGCGGATCGCGCGCGGCGGGGTGGACTGCTGGCTGGTCAACACCGGCTGGACCGGCGGCAAGTACGGCGTCGGCCATCGCATGCCGATCAAGGCGACCCGCGCGCTGCTCGACGCCGCGCTCGACGGCAGCCTCAATGACGTCGAGTTTCGCACCGATCCCAACTTCGGGTTCAAGGTACCGGTGGCGGTACCGGGGGTAGAGAGCGCGATCCTCGACCCGCGCGCGACCTGGGCGGACAAGGCAGCCTATGACGCCGCCGCCGCACGGCTGGTTGACCTGTTCAACGACAATTTCGCGCAATTCGCCGAGCACGTCGACCAGGGCGTGCGCGACGCGGCGCCGAGGGCCGTCGCGGCGGTGTGAGGGAGTTGGGGCTCGCGCGCCGTCGCGAGGGTGCCACGGCGGTTCGTGTGCGGGCGCGGCGGCCCGGATCAGGCGCCTACGCGGCACATCTTCCTCTTCATGCCCGAGGAGTCGGTGCGACGCTGCGCCCATCCGCGTCGCCGGGCAAGCTCTGCTGCTCCGATTCCCAAGCTTGCGCGTGAGACCCTCATCCTAGTGCCCCGGCGCAGGCCGGGGCCCAGGTGGGCAGCGGCGGCGATCCGGCGACAACGACCATCCAAACTGGCCGCGGCCTGTGCCGGGGAACGGCCGTCGGGTTCGCACCGACCGGCTCAACGCGAAGCGCCGCCCGAGTCCGTCGACGCGGGCGGCGCTCCTGTCTCAGCCGAGGCCTGGATCAGCGCGGCTTGCGCTTGGCCTTCGTCGTCGTCGTCGTCGCGCCCGGCGCGGCGGTCGAGGCCTCCGCGTTGGTGCCCGGCGTCGACGCGCTCTCGGTGCCGGTCGCGGCGGTGGTGCCGGCGGCCATGTCACCCGCGGTGGTCGACGACCCGGTCGATGCCGACGCGCCCGCGCTGCCGCCGCCTGCCGCGGTCATCGCAGCCTTGAGCTGCGCCGCGGTCATGCCGAGCACGATACCCTGCGGGCCGGGACCGAAGCCGCTGGTCGGCAGCACGACGGGCCCGTCGGCGGTGGTCAGCGTCACGCCGCTGGCGTCGACCGACTTGATCGTGCCGAGCTGCGTGCCGCCGGTGCCATAGACCGTGGCGCCCGGGACCAGCTTCGACTTGAAATCGGCGGTGGCCTGCGCCTGCTGCTGCCCGGCGGCGGCCTCGAGCTGCGCCTTGGTCATCGCCAGCACCGGGCCCTGCGCGCCCTGGCCGAGCGAGGTCAACGGGATCGCTGCCTTGACCGTGCCGGTGTTGACCACGGCGTTGGTGCCATCGGTGCTCTCGACGGTACCGACGACACCTCCCGAGGTGTCATAGACCGTCGCGCCGGTGGCGACCGTGGCCGCACCCGTGGCAGGCGCCTGGGCCGGCGCCGCCGCTTGTGCCAACGCGGTCCCGGGAAGGGTGGCGGCAGAAGCGAGAGCGAAAACGGCGAAGTGCTTCACGAGAAACTCCTGTGGTCGTTTACGAGAAAGTATCGGCGTTGAAACGATCGCGTCACAACGAGGGTTCCCGGTGATAGCCGACTCGCCCTGCACCTGAGGTGAACCGCACGTTCATCGAACAGTCGTTCCCTTCCTGTTCTTCATGCGCTACGAGAGGTCATGGCGAAAATTCACAAGCGATACGTCTGCCAGTCGTGCGGTTCGGTGACTCACCGCTGGCAGGGGCAGTGCGCCGACTGCTCGGAGTGGAACACGTTGGTGGAGGAGGCGCCCCTGGCGGCCACGCCGTTCCAGGCCAAGCACAACCTGCAGGGCGGGGGGCGCACGATCGCGCTGATCGGGCTCGACGCCGAGGTAGCGCTGCCGCCGCGGACGCCATTCGGCATCGCCGAGCTCGACCGCGCGCTGGGCGGCGGGCTGGTGGCGGGCTCGGCGACGCTGATCGGCGGCGACCCGGGCATCGGCAAGTCGACGCTGCTGCTTCAGGCCGCGGCGGCGTTGGCGCGAGGCGGCCATGAGGTCGCCTATGTCTCGGGCGAGGAGGCCGCCGATCAGGTGCGGCTGCGCGCGCGTCGGCTCGGGTTGGGCGACGCGCCGGTGAAGCTCGCCGCTGCCACCTCGACGCGGGACATCCTCACGACGCTGTCGCAGGATCGCCCGCCCACGCTGCTGGTGATCGACTCGATACAGACGATGCACTCCGACCTGATCGAGGGCGCCCCCGGCACGGTCAGCCAGGTCCGCGCCAGCGCGCAGGAGCTGATCCGCTTCGCCAAGGAGCGCGGCACCGCGGTGGTGCTGGTCGGGCATGTCACCAAGGACGGTACCATCGCCGGCCCGCGCGTGCTCGAACATATGGTCGACACGGTGCTGAGCTTCGAGGGTGAGCGAAGTCACCAGTACCGTATCCTGCGGAGCCTCAAGAACCGCTTCGGCGGCACCGACGAGATCGGCGTCTTCGCGATGGCGGGCGACGGGCTGGCGGAGGTGTCGAACCCGTCCGCGTTGTTCCTCACGCAGCGCGACGAGGGCGTGACCGGTGCCACCGTCTTCCCGGCGCTGGAGGGCACGCGGCCGGTGCTGGTCGAGATCCAGGCGCTGGTGGTGCGGCTCGCCAGCGGCGCGACGCCGCGGCGCGCGGTGGTCGGCTGGGACTCGGGACGGCTGGCGATGATCCTGGCGGTGCTCGAGGCGCGCTGCGGGCTCAGCTTCTCGACCTGCGAGGTCTATCTCAACGTCGCGGGCGGCTATCGCGTGCAGGATCCGGCGGCGGATCTCGCGGTCGCGGCGGCGCTGGTCTCGGCATTGAGCGAGCGGCCGGTGCCCGCCGACGCGGTGGCGTTCGGCGAGATCGCGCTATCGGGCGAGCTGCGCCCGGTCGCGCACGCGCCACTGCGGCTCAAGGAAGCGGCCAAGCTCGGCTTCGAGCGCGCGCTGCTGCCCGACAGCGCCGCGGGCGCGGAGCGCGAGGTGATGCGACGCTCGAGCTTCCGGACATTGGGGCAGTTCGTCGATCACTTGCTCGGGAGAGGGTAGGGCGGCAGCGTCCCGGACCGCAGATGCGCCCCGTCGCGCAGGGCTGTCGCATCCGGCCAGCCGATCGCGCGGCGTCACGACCCGTCGCGCCGTCTCGGGCGCGAGGCGGGTGCCATCCTGGAGCAGGAGCGACGCCGGCGGCGGCGCGGCCGCCTCGATCCGGGGTGGAGCGCGACACGGCGGCGTGCGGAGGATCCGGCTCCGCCGGCGAGCGACGCGCGATAGCTGTGCCGCTTGCGAGTAGGATCGGCGCGACCGTCTGGGCCGGGTGAACTCACCATCTCGGGCAGCTGCGGCAGCTCCAGCGCGCGCTCTCACCACAACTCGCGCTAGCCGGCGCCGCTGCCACGCCATATGGAGGCGGACATGAATTGGCAGGGGCTCGACATCGCCGTGTTCGCCGCGGTCGCGCTGACCGCGCTCGGCGGTGTGCGGCGCGGGTTCGTCGGCGAGGTGCTGGCCCTGTTCGCCTGGGTAGCGATGGTGTTCGCGCTCAAGATCTTCCACCTCCCGCTCGCGCACGCGCTCGTCGCCACCGTGGGTAGCGCCTCGGGCGCCGCGGTGCTGGCCTTCGTGATCCTCACCGCGGGCACCTACTTCCTCAGCAAGATCGTGGTCAACGCGGTGGCGCGGCGCACCCGCACCTCGGTGCTCGGCCCGATCGACCGCGCGCTAGGCTTCGGCTTCGGCGCGCTCAAGGGGTTGATCCTGGCGAGCCTCGCCTATCTTCTGCTCATCCTCGTGCTCGACGTGACCGGCGGCGGGCCGTCGCACCGGCCGGCGTGGCTGACGCGGGCGCGGACCTACCCGCTGCTCACCGCGACCAGCGGCTCGATCGCCGACTTCGTCGCGCGTCGGCGCGCGGGCGAACCCGTGTTCGGGCCGCGGTTGCCGCCGCGCCCCGATGGAGCCAAGACGACGTCATGAGCCTGGACCTGTACACCCCCGAGATCAGCGCGCTGGCGATCGGCAACCCGTATCCGGACCGGCTCGAGGGCGCGGCCGGCTCGGCGGAGAAGCGGTCGCCGATCTGCGGCAGCCGCGTGACCGTCGACGTCGGGCTCGACGGGGACGGACGCGTGGCGGCCCTCGGCACGCAGGTGCGTGCCTGCCTGCTCGGTCAGGCGTCGTCGACGCTGCTCGCGCGGCACGCGATCGGACGAACGCCCGAGGAGTTGGCGACGGCGCGCGACGCGCTCACCGCCTGGCTCGCCGGGGCCGGCGACGTGCCCGACTGGCCCGGGATCGCGGTCTTCACGCCGGGGCTCAAGCTGACCGCGCGGCATCCCTCGATCCGGCTCGCGTTCGAAGCGGCAGCGGACGCCGCCGAGCAGGCGCGCGCCGCGAACGCGGTCAGCGCCTGATGGAACACGCCACCGACGGCTCGCTGGTCCGCGACGGTACCATCCTGCTCGGCGCGGGGCTGGTCTTCGTCCTCCTGTTCCGTCGACTCGGACTGGGCGCGACCCTGGGCTTTCTCGTCGCGGGCGCGCTGGTCGGGCCGCAGCTGCTCGGGCTGGTCGGCGACGCCGAGACCAAGCTGGGCTTCGCCGAGCTCGGCATCACGTTGCTGCTCTTCATCGTCGGGCTGGAGCTGAGCCCGACGCGGCTGTGGCGGCTCAAGGAGGATATTCTCGGACTAGGCGCGATCCAGGTCGTCGGCTGCGGAGTGGCGATCGCCGCGATCCTCGCGCTCGCGGCGAAATTCTCCCTGGCGGCCGCGCTCGCGGTCGGCATGCCGCTGGCACTGTCCTCGACCGCGCAGGTGCTGCCGATGCTGCAGTCCTCGGGGCGGCTACGCACGCCGTTCGGCGAGCGCGCCTTCTCGATCCTGTTGTTCCAGGACCTGTCGATCATCCCGATGATCACGATCATCGCCGCGATGAGCCGCAACCCCGCGGCGGCGGCGGGGCCGCCGGGCTGGCTGCTGGTGGTCTATACCGTGCTGGCGATCGCGGGACTGGTCGCGGTCGGGCGCTTCGTGCTCCGTCCCTTGTTCCGCGGCATTGGCAATCTCGGCGAGCGCGAGATGTTCGTCTTCGCCGCTTTGTTCACCGTGATCGCCGCGGCCGCGCTGATGGAGTGGCTCGGCCTGTCCACCGCCCTCGGCGCGTTCGTGGCGGGCGTGATGCTGGCCGACAGCCCTTACCGCCACGAGCTGGAGACCGACGTCGAGCCGTTCCGCTCGATCCTGCTCGGCCTGTTCTTCCTCGCGGTCGGCATGATGCTCGACCTGCACGCGATCGCCGAGCGGCCCTTCTTCGTGGTGGCGATGGCGGCGGCGCTGATCGTGACCAAGGCGGGGATCATCACGCTGCTGGGGCTCGCCTTCCGCATGAAGTGGCGGCAGGCGGTGGCACTCGGGCTGCTGCTGAGCCAGGGCGGCGAGTTCGGCTTCGTGCTGCTCGCCCAGGCGCAGAACGCCTATCTGATCGCACCCCAGGCGGCGAGCCTGTTCGGCGCGATCATCACGCTGTCGATGGCGACGACCCCCTTCCTGATGATGTTCACGCGCCGCTTCCGCGAGGAGCCGATCGTCGCCGACGGGGCCCGCGACGGGCCTAAGGCCGACGGGGCCAACGCGATCATCGTCGGCTACGGCCGGTTCGGCCAGACGGTCGGGCAGATGCTGATGATGCAGGACATCCCCGTCACGCTGATCGACACCGACATCGAGATGATCGACATCGCCGAGGAGTTCGGCTCCAAGGTCTATTACGGCGACGGCACGCGGCTCGACCTCTTGCGCCAGGCGGGCGCGGCGGAGGCGGAGCTGATCATGTTCTGCATGGACGGCGACCAGCTCGACCTCGGCCAGCTCGAGGCGGTGCACGAGGCCTTCCCGCGCGCCGCGATCTACGTTCGCGCGTTCGACCGCCGCGCGCTGGTGCGGCTCAAGCCGGGGCCGGCGCGCGCGGTGGTGCGCGAGGTGCTCGAGTCGGCGATCCGCATGGCGCGGCTGGCGATGGAGGGGCTGGGCGTTTCGCCCGCCGAGATCGACCGCGCCGAGCAGATGTACCGCGCGCGCGACCGTGAGCGCCTGCGCATCCAGATCGAGGCGGGCGACCTCCGCGCCGCGCGCGCGCTCGTCGCCGAGCAGGCGCCATGGGGCGGGGGGCGGCGCGAGTGAACTGGTTGATGGTGGTAGCGGCGCTGTCGGGCGCAGTGGCGGTCGGCGCCGGCGCCTTCGGGGCGCATGGCGCGAGCGGCGCGGCGGTGGAGTGGCTCAAGACGGGAAGTCACTATCAGCTCGTCCACGCGGTCGCGGCGTTGATGGCGCTGCGGCTCGAGGCGCGGGGGCCGGCGTGGCTGTTCCTCGCGGGCGGCGCCCTGTTCGCGGGAACCTTGTACCTGATGGCGCTCGGCCTGCCGCGCTGGCTCGGCGCGGTGACCCCCATCGGCGGCACGCTGCTGATCGCTGGGTGGCTGTGGCTCGCCTGGATCGGGCTGCGAGGCTAAGCTCGATCACGCTACTCGGGCGGCGCGGTGCTCCCGCGCACGCGGGAGCCGAGTGCCGCGGGCGCTGCCGCCTGTGACGCCGCTCACCGCACCGTGGCCGGTTGCGCCGCCTCCGCCTCGCCGCCGCGCGCGTCGCGCACCGATGGGCGCAGCCGCGCGAGGCTGCACAGCCCCGCCACCAGCGCCAGCCCGGCCGAGACCAGCGGCGGCGCCGCGCCGGCGCCGACGCCCGCCGCCAGCAGCGCCGACACCAGCGTGGCCCCGGTCGTTTGTCCGACCAGCCGCACCGTGCTGACCAGCCCGCCCGCCGCGGCGGCGCGCTCGCGCGGGGCGGAGCCGATGATCAGCCGTGCGTTGGGCGGCAGGAAGGTGCCGAACCCCGAGCCGCACAGCGCCATCCGCCACGCGACGTCGAAATAGCTCGGGTCGGCCGGCATCAGCGCGATCAGCACGAGCGCGACGATCGAGACCGACATGCCGATGCCGCCGAGCAGGCCCGCGGGTACCCGGTCCGAGAGCCAGCCGGTCAACGGCGCGACGATCATGTTGGTCAGCGGCCACGGCGCGATCGCGGCGCCGACCTCTGCCGCGGTGAAGCCGTACTCATGCGTCAGCCGAAACGGCGTCGACAGCAGCAGCGTCATCGAGGCGACGAAGGCGGTGAAGCCGCCGATCGTCGACAGCGCGATCACCGGCCGTGCGAGCAGGTCGACCGGCAGGATCGGGTTGGCGGTCACCCGCTCGCGCCGCACATAGATCGCGCCGACCGCGACGCCGAGCAGCACGATCGCGGCGGAAACGACCGGGCTGTCGCCGTGCACCGCGCTCTCCGCGCCGCCGATCACGAGGCCGAACATCGCCGCGCACATCACCGCGCCATAGCCGTCGAAGTGGCGGTCGCGCGGCGGCGCGTCGGGCAGGGCGCGGCCGAGCAGCAGCGAGGCGAGCGCGAAGGGGATGGCGCTGGCGAACACCCAGGGCCAGGGCGCCACCGCGAGCACCAGTCCGCCGATGGTCGGCGCCGCCGCCGCCGAGCTCGACACGACCACCGAGTTGATACCGAGGCCACGCCCCAGCTGTGCGCTCGGATAGGTCTGGCGGATCAGCGCCGAGGCGACCGCCAGTGCGCCCGCCGCACCGACCGCCTGTGCCGCGCGCACGACCAGCAGGAAGGGCAGGCTCTTGGCGAAGAAGCAGAGCAATGTCGCGATGGTGAAGATGAGCTGACCGAGCTGGTACAGGCGCTTCAGCCCGATCCGCTCGCCCAGTCCGGCGAAGGGCAGCAGCAGCATGACCAGCATCAGCTGATAGACGGTGACGATCGCCACGACGGCCGACGAGCCGACGCCGAGGTCGCGTGCGATCGTGGGCAGCGCGACATTGGCGACGCCGCCGTCGATGATCACCAGCGCGGTGCCGAAGCACAGCGCCGCCACCGCCGCGTAGCGGCGCGGTGTGGGGAGGCCGTCGGCGAGCGCGGCGGAGGTGGTGGCGCGCGCGGGGATGCGGCGGATCGGGTCAGCGAAGGGCATCGTCGCAGGCGTGACTCGTCAGCGCACGGCTTGTTCCGCGTCGCGGCCGGCCGCACAAGGCGGTGAGAGGAGACGAGGATGACGCGAGTGAGCCGGTTCGGCATGGGGGTGGCATTGGCCGCGGCGCTTGCGGGCGCGCCGACGCTCGCGCAGAGCAGGGCGATGAGCGACGACCCCTATATCTGGCTCGAGGACAAGGACGGTGCCAAGGCGCTCGCCTGGGTCGAGGCGGAGAACAAGCGCACGCTGCCGCGACTGGAGAGCGACCCGCGCTACGAGGGCTTCCGCTCCGAGGCGCTGGCGATCGCCGCCGCCAAGGACCGTATCCCGATGCCCGGGCAGTTGATGGGACGGATCGTCAATTTCTGGCGCGATGCCGACCATCCGCAGGGCATCCTGCGCTGGACCGGTGTCGAGGACTATGCCCGGCCGGAGCCGCGCTGGCAGACGTTGCTCGACCTCGACGCACTGAGTCGCGCCGAGTCGCGCAAGTGGGTCTACAAGGGGCTTACCTGCCTGCAACCCGAGGAGACGCGCTGCCTCGTCGCTCTCTCCGAGGGCGGTGAGGACGCGGTGACCTACCGCGAGTTCGACCTCGCCGCAGGCCGCTTCGTCGCGGACGGCTTCGTGCTGCCGACCTCCAAGCAGGGTGCGACCTGGATCGATCAGGACACGCTGATGGTCAGCCGTGACTGGGGCGCGGGGACGATGACCGCGTCGAGCTACCCGTTCGTCGTCAAGCTGCTCCGGCGCGGGCAGCCGCTCGATCAGGCGCTGGAGGTGTTCCGCGGCGACGCCGGCGACCAGCTCGGCACCTATGCCAGCACGATCACCGACGGCGCAGGCCATCGCGCGGTGTTCATCGAGCGCCGCCGCACCTTCTTCGGCGGCGACAAGGCATTGTGGACCCCGCAGGGGATCCGTCCGCTCGACCTGCCGCAACGAACGTCGCCGGCGGGGATGATCGACGGCCGCGTGGTCTTCGAGACGAGCGAGCCATGGGGCAGGGTACCCGCCGGCGGGGTCGGCGCGGTCGCGCTGAGCGACCTCGTGGCAGGGCGCACGACGCCGACCGTGGTGTTCGCGCCGAGCGCACGCCAGGCAGTCACCGGCCTCGACACCACCCGCCACCATCTGCTGCTGCAATATACCGACAACGTCCGTGGCCGAGTCGCGGTCTACACGCCGCAGGGAGAAGGCTGGACGTCGCGCCCCGTCGCGCTGCCCGACAATGCCAGCTTCGGCATCGCGGGCACGTCGGACCGCAACGACCTTGCCTATCTCTCCACCACCGGCTTCCTGACTCCGACCACGCTGGCGCGCTTCGACGTCGCGAACGCCGCCGCGCCGCAGCCGATCAAGGCGTTGCCCGCCAAGTTCGATGCCGCGGGGCTGGTCGCCGATCAGTACGAGGCGACGTCGAGCGACGGCACCAAGGTGCCCTATTTCGTCGTCCACCGCCGCGACGCGCGGCGTGACGGCACCACGCCGACGATCATGACAGCGTACGGCGGCTTCGAAGTGCCGATGCTGCCGAGCTATGTCGCCACGGTCGGCAAGCTGTGGCTCGAGCGCGGGGGCGCCTATGTGCTCGCCAACATCCGCGGCGGGGGCGAGTTCGGTCCCGCGTGGCACGACGCCGGGCGCAAGACGAAGCGCCAGGTGATCTACGACGACTTCGCCGCGGTGGCACAGGATCTGATCGCGCGGCGGCTGACCAGCCCGTCGAAGCTCGGCATCTACGGTGGCTCGAACGGCGGGCTGCTGATGGGGGTCGAGTTCAACCAGCATCCCGAACTGTGGCAGGCGGTCACGATCCAGGTGCCGCTGCTCGACATGCTGCGGTACGAGCAGATCGCGGCGGGCGCCTCCTGGGTCGACGAATATGGCTCGGTCAGCGTGCCCGACGAGCGCGCCTTCCTCGCCACGATCTCGCCGTACCAGAACATCCGCAAGGGCGTGCGCTACCCCGAGCCGTACATCTGGACGACCACCAAGGACGACCGGGTCGGCCCGCAGCACGCGCGCAAGTTCGCCGCGCGGCTGAAGGAATATGGGCTGCCCTATCTCTTCTACGAGGACACGGCCGGCGGGCATTCGGGTGATGCGGACATCGAGCAGGGCGCGCGGCTGCAGGCACTGCAGATGACCTATTTCGCACAGAAGCTGATGCCGCGCTGAGGGGTTTCTCGTGCTATGATGGGAACGTAGCCGGTCGCGTGAGGTTCTTGCTGCGACGCAGCGCGATCGGCTAGGGGCAGCGTGATGAATGCTCAGACGATGAACAAGCCAAGCGCCGTTCCCGACACCGTCCCGATCGTCTTCGAGGCGATCGTCAAGCAGCAGGCGATCGCGGCGACCTACAATCGCGGCGAGGTCACGCTGGCGCCGCACATCCTCTATACGAAGCACGGCGAGATCTATCTCGACGCGCTGACGCTCGAACGCGACGGCCAGCCGCCGAAGGAGCCCAAGATCGGCGCGTTCAAGCTGTCAGGCCTCAATGGGCTGCGGATCACGCCGCGGCGTTTCAAGCCCAGCGAGCTGTTCGTGCCCGGCGATGGCAAGTACGAGGGCGTGACGTTGCTGGCCGTGGAGGTCTGACCGGCTTGCCGGTCGATCGCTACGCTTCCTACGGCTTCAAGCGCCAGCGCGAGAGTGTCGCGCGGCGCTGTGGCCGGTGGGCGCTCGCGCTGTTCTATG
The DNA here is from genome assembly GCF_014194975.1 of Sphingomonas sp. BK580. Lineage (GTDB taxonomy): Bacteria > Pseudomonadota > Alphaproteobacteria > Sphingomonadales > Sphingomonadaceae > Sphingomonas. The sequence continues at coordinate 362,998 of NZ_JACIAY010000002.1, forward strand.
CGCTGGGTGGGATCGCGCATTTCGTCTTCACCGACGCGATGGCGGCGATCGTGCCGCCCGCGCTTCCCATGCCGGTCGCCGTCGTGGCGGTGACCGGCGTGATCGAGCTCGCTGGCGCGGCGATGCTGCTGCCGCGCGCGACCCGCCGCGTCGCGGGTTGGGGGCTCGCCGCCTACGCGCTGGGCGTCTGGCCGGCGAACATCTATCACGCCCTGCACGATCTCGGCAGCGGCACCGGCCTGCCGATCTGGTACCATGCGCCGCGGCTGCTGCTCCAGCCGGCGATCGTGTGGTGGGCCTTGTGGGGGAGCGGCGCGGTGGAACTGCGCAGATAGAGGCGGCTTCCCGAGGTGCTCGGGCGCAGGCCGGAGCCTGGGTGGTAAGGCGGTGATGGCTCTCACGCGGCGTCGCCCAACAGCGCTTCGGCCCGCGCCGGGGCACGTAGCTCAGAGGCGACGCGACGAGGTCGGCGAACTATCCCGCGAGCGCCTGCGCCAACGCGTCCTTGCTCATCCTCGAGCGACCGGGAATGTCGCGCTTCCGCGCCTCGGCGTAGAGCTCGGCCTTGGAGCGATGATCGCGGTAGCGCCGCGTCTTCTCCGCGACGTCGTCGGGCTGTGCGGAGAATTGCCGGCCCTTCTTCGTGTCGGCCCGCTTCTTCGCACTGGTGCGCGCATACTCCTCGTCCGACAGCGCCTCGCGCGCCTTCTTGGGCAGATAGCGCTCGCCGCTTTCCCCGCTCTTGGCGCCCGATCTGGTGCCCCATTCCTCCTCGCTCCACTGGTGGAGCGAGTTGTCCTCGTCCTTGCCGCCCTTATAGCCGCCGCCGCGCTTCTTATACTCGGCGACCGCCATCTGCGCCTTGCGCGCGGACCATTGGCCCTTCCGGCCGCCCTTCGCACCGGCGGTGATCTCGTCCTTCACCTTCTCCCAAAGGGCGGGGTCGGTCTTCTCGGCGGTCTCGGACATGGCGCACCTCCGCCGCGGACAACCCCGGCGCGGCGGGAAAGTCTCAGCTGGCGCTGACGAAACTGTCCATCACGCGCTTGCGCCCGGCCTGTTCGAAGTCGATCTCTAGCTTGTTGCCCTCGATCTCGGCGATCGCGCCATAGCCGAACTTCTGATGGAACACGCGCTGTCCCACCGCCAGATCGCCGCGCCCCTTGTTGCCGATGCTCACCGCCGAGGCGCGGCTCTCCACCACGCGGACCGGCTCGCGCGAGAAGGTGCGGCTGGTCCACTCGCCGCCGGGCTTGCTCCCGCCCTGTGCGCCGAGCGTCCCCGCCGCGCGCTGCCAGCCCGGACCGCGCCCGGTGCCGCGCGCGGCGTCGGCGAAGGGGTCGGCGTGCTCGCTCCAGTTTGCGCGCCACAGGCTCTCGCCCCCCGACATGCTCGTCTCGCTCTCGACATGCGCGTCGGGCAGCTCGCCCACGAAGCGCGACGGCAGCGAGCTGGTCCACTGGCCGTAGATGCGGCGGTTGGCGGCGTGGAGGATGGTGGCGCGGCGGCGCGCGCGCGTGATCGCGACATAGGCGAGGCGGCGCTCCTCCTCGAGGCTGCGCGTGCCGCCCTCGTCGAGCGCGCGCTGCGACGGGAACAGCCCTTCCTCCCAGCCGGCGAGGAAGACGGTGTCGAACTCCAGCCCCTTGGCGGCGTGGATCGTCATGATCGTCACCTTGGGGTCCTCGCGCGTCGCCTCATTGTCCATGACGAGGCTGACATGCTCGAGGAAGGCGCCGAGCGTCTCGTATTCCTCCATCGCGCGCACCAGCTCGGTGAGGTTCTCGAGCCGCCCCGCCGCCTCGGCCGACTTCTCCGCCTGCCACATCGCGGTATAGCCGCTCTCGTCGAGGATCTGTCGCGCCAGCTCGGCATGGGGCAGGTCGTTGGCCATGTCGCGCCAGCGCGCGAGGTCGCCGACGAAGCGGCCGAGCGCCTTGCGCGCCTGCGGGGTGAGCTCGTCGCTGTCGAGGATGCGCGCCGCCGCGATCGACAGCGGCAGCCGCTCCGCGCGCGCGAGCTGGTGGAGCTTGGCGATCGCCTTGTCGCCGAGGCCGCGCTTGGGCGTGTTGACGATCCGCTCGAAGGCGAGGTCGTCGGCGGGCTGGTGGACGGTGCGCAGATAGGCGAGCGCGTCGCGGATCTCGGCGCGCTCGTAGAAGCGGAAGCCGCCGACGATGCGATAGGGCAGGCCGATCGCGATGAAGCGGTCCTCGAACTCGCGCGTCTGGTGCTGCGCGCGCACCAGGATCGCGACATGGTCGAGGCTGGTGCCGTCGCGCTGCGCCGCCTCGATCTCCTCGCCGACGCGACGCGCCTCCTCGGGCCCGTCCCACACGCCGAGCACGCGCACCTTCTCGCCCGCGTCGAGCTCGGTCCACAGCTCCTTGCCGAGCCGCCCGCCGTTGTTGGCGATCACGCCCGAGGCGGCGGCGAGGATATGCGGGGTGGAGCGGTAGTTCTGCTCCAGCCGGATCACCTTGGCGCCGGGAAAGTCCTTCTCGAACTTGAGGATGTTCTCCACCTGCGCGCCGCGCCAGGAGTAGATCGACTGGTCGTCGTCGCCGACGCAGCAGATGTTGCGGCGCTCCTGCGCGAGCAGCCGCAGCCAGAGATACTGGACCGAGTTGGTGTCCTGATACTCGTCCACCATGATGTAGCGGAAGCGCTGCTGGTACTGCTCCAGCACCGAGCGCTCGCGCTTCAGGATCGTCAGCACGTGGAGCAGCAGGTCGCCGAAGTCGCACGCGTTCACCGCGCGCAGCCGGTCCTGGTACTGCTGGTAGAGCTCGCCGCCGCGGCCGTTGCCGTAGCGCTCGCTCTCGCCCGCGTCGATCTCGGACGGGGTGAGACCCTTATTCTTCCACTCGTCGATCAGCCCGGCGAGGCTGCGCGCGGGAAAGCGCTTCTCGTCGAGGTCGGCCGCGACGATCAGTTGCTTGAGCAGGCGCAGCTGATCGTCGGTGTCGAGGATCGTGAAATTGCTCTGCAGCCCGACCAGCTCGGCGTGGCGACGCAGCATCTTGGCGCCGATCGCGTGAAAGGTGCCGAGCCATGGCATGCCCTCCACCGCGTCACCGACGAGCCGACCGACGCGCTCGCGCATCTCGCGCGCGGCCTTGTTGGTGAAAGTGACGCTGAGGATCTCGGACGGGTAAGCCTTTCGCGTCCACAGCAGATGGGCGAGCCGGGCGGTGAGCGCCGCGGTCTTCCCTGTGCCGGCGCCGGCGAGGACGAGCACCGGCCCGTCGGTGGTGAGCACCGCGTCGCGCTGGGGCGGGTTGAGCCCGGCGAGATAAGGCGGGTCCTGGAGGGCGTTGGCTGTCTCGGTCACCCCCGAACAGGTAGGGAACGACGCGCCGCGGAGCAAGCGCGCGGCTTGTCAGATGCCGGATGTCGTGAGAACGTCATGGCAACATCGGCCGAGTCGAGGGAGAGTGGGATGGCGGAGCAGGCGACAATCGCGGGGAGCTGTCACTGCGGCGCGATCCGCTACGAGGCGGAGGGCGCGCCCGAGCACCACGCGCTGTGCCACTGCACCGACTGCCGTGCCTGGTCGGGCGCGCCGGTGGTCGGCTGGATCGCCTTCCGGGAGGATCATCTTAGCGCGACGGGCGAGCCGGTGACGTATCGTTCGTCCGAGCACGGCGAGCGCCAGTTCTGCGGGCGCTGCGGTACCGGCCTGTTCTATCGCAACGCGAGCGCGCTGCCAGGGCTGGTCGACGTTCAGTCGGGGACGCTGGACGACCCGGCCGCGTTCCCACCCGGTGCGCAGATCATGGTCAAGGAGCGGCTCCCGTGGACCGCCGGGATGACGGACCTGCCCGCCTTCGCGGGCTATCCGGGCGTGGACTGAGCCGGGCCGGCGACCGGTTCGAGGCGGGACGGCGTGCCGCGCGCCTCCGGTCGCGGGGACTCGCGCGGCACGCCGCCGGCACATCGCCACGACCGTGCGGCGTCGTTCCTGGCCCATCATGGGACATTAATCGTCATTAAAGTGTCACGTTCGGGGCGGAAGGCGGAGCCACCATGGCAACCACCGTCCTCGCGGCCAGCGAGTCGCCGCCGTCGCCCGCTGCGGGGCGACGTTTCGATGCGCCGGTTCATCCCGGCGCGCGCCTGCTGTTCCTGCTGCTCGCTGTGGCGGGGCTGGTCTACGCCGGGGTTAGCATCGTCATCGACACGCAGCAGGTCGGGGAGCAGCTCGCCGTCGGCGTTTTCCTGTTCCTCGGCCTGGCGCTGCTGATCGCCCTGGGGTTCGAGTTCGTCAACGGCTTCCATGACACCGCCAACGCGGTCGCCACGGTGATCTACACCAACTCGCTGCCGGCCAACGTCGCGGTGATGTGGTCGGGCTTCTTCAACTTCCTCGGCGTGCTGCTGTCCTCGGGCGCGGTGGCCTATTCGATCATCACGCTGCTGCCGGTCGACCTGATCCTCAACGTCGGCTCGGGCGCGGGCTTCGCGATGATCTTCGCGCTGCTCCTCGCCGCGGTGATCTGGAACCTGGCGACCTGGTACGTCGGCCTGCCCAACAGCTCGAGCCACACCCTGATCGGCTCGGTGCTCGGCGTCGGACTCGCCAACCAGTTGCTCACCTCGGGCGCCGGCGGCACCGCGGGCGTCGACTGGAGCCAGGCGACCAAGGTGCTGACGGGGCTGTGGATGGCGCCGTTGATCGGCTTCACTGCGGCGGCGCTGCTGCTGCTGGTGCTGCGTCGCGTCGCGCGCTCGCCCGAGCTGATGCAGGCGCCCGAGGGCGACGCGCCGCCGCCGCTGGGGATCCGCGCGCTGCTCGTGTTCACCTGCACCGCGGTGTCGTTCAGCCACGGCTCGAACGACGGGCAGAAGGGCATGGGGCTGATCATGCTCATCCTGATCGGCTGTGCGCCGACCGCCTACGCGCTCAACCGCACTCTTCCCGCGAGCGAGACGCCCGCCTTCCTCAGCAGCGCCGCGGGTGCCACCGCGACGCTGACCCGCCACGGCGCCGCCGCGGTGCGGCTCGAGCGCGCGCGCCCGCTGCTCAAGGACGCGCTGGAGCAGCGCCGCGCGGTGTCGCCCCAGGCCTATGGCGCGGTGGTGGCGGTGTCGCGCGACCTCGCACAGCGCGTCGCGGGCTATGGCGCGCTCAGCAACGTCCCGGCGCAGGCCGCGCCCAACGTGCGCAACGACATGTACCTGGTGCTCGACGCGACGCGGATGATCGTCGCCGACAAGCGATCGCGGCTGGGCGAGCCGGAGAAGGACGCGCTCGCCGACTATCAGGAGCGGCTCGAGCGGGGCACGCGCTTCATCCCCTTGTGGGTCAAGGTGGCAGTGGCGCTGGCGCTCGGGCTCGGCACGATGATCGGCTGGAAGCGGATCGTCGTCACCGTCGGCGAGAAGATCGGCAAGCAGCACATGACCTACGGCATGGGCGCCTCGGCCGAGCTGGTCGCGGCGGGTACGATCCTGGCGGCGGACCGGTTCGGGCTGCCGGTGTCGACCACGCATATCCTGTCCTCCGGCGTAGCGGGTGCCTCGGTGGCGAGCGGGCAGGGGCTGCAGCGCCGCACGCTGCTGCAGCTCGCCGCGGCCTGGCTGCTGACTCTGCCGGTCGCGATGGCGCTGTCGGGCGCGCTCTACTGGCTGCTGCGTGCCCTGGTGCGGACCGCCGGGCTGTCGTGAGCTAAGCGCCGACGACGCATTGTGCCGTCGTGCGGCGCTGTCGGAAAAGCCGGGGCGGCCCTCACGAGCCGCCCCGTAGTCCAGGGAAGGATCGGACGAGGGGGAGTGTCCGACCACCACGGCGCCACACAGGGGGAGCGGCGCCGTCATCCTCGTCATAGCCGCGCAACGTTGCTGCTGTGTGTCGGTCGCAGAGCCTTTCGTGACCGTGCGGCAAACTTTTCCCGTTGACCCGGGCCCGACCCCCGCTCGATGACCGCCGCCATGTCAGCGCCCCCGCTCCCGATCGCCCCGCGCCCCGGCGCCTCGCATCGTCGCATCCTGCTCGCCAGCCTGGTCGGGACGTCGATCGAGTTCTACGACTTCTACATCTACGCCACCGCGGCCTCGCTCGTCTTCGGCCCGTTGTTCTTCCCGACCGGCGACCCCGCGGTCGAGCTGCTCGCCGCCTATGGCAGCCTGGCCGTTGCCTTCTTCGCGCGGCCGATCGGCGCCTGGGCCTTCGGTCATTTCGGCGACCGCGTCGGGCGCAAGTCGACGCTGATCGCGAGCCTGCTGCTGATGGGCGGCTCGACCATGGCGATCGCCTTCCTGCCGACCTTCGCCCGGGCGGGCTATGTCGCGCCCTTGCTGCTGTGCCTGCTGCGCTTCGGGCAGGGCTTCGGGCTGGGCGGCGAGTGGGGCGGGGCGGCGCTGCTCGCGGTGGAGAACGCGCCGCCGCACCGTCGCGGCCGCTACGGCATGGTACCGCAGCTCGGCGCGCCGGTCGGCTTCATCGCCGCCAACGGGCTGTTCCTGCTGCTCGGCGCGACCATGGACCGCGATTCCTTCATGGCCTGGGGCTGGCGGCTGCCGTTCCTGCTCTCCTCGGTGCTGATCGCGCTGGGGCTGTGGGTGCGGCTGACGATCGCGGAGACCCCCGCCTTCGCGGCGATGATCGAGGAAGGCCCGCCGCCCGCGGTGCCGATCGGCGAGCTGCTGCGCCACCATTGGCGCGCCGCGCTGGGCGGGACGCTGGGGGCGGTGGCGTGTTTCGCGGTATACTACGTCGCGACCGCCTTCGCGCTCGGCTATGCGGTGACGCGCGGCTTCGACCGGCAGCTGTTCCTCGCGCTCCAGCTCGGCGCGATCCTGTTCATGGCGCTCGGCATCGCGCTGTCGGGCGAGTGGAGCGACCGGCGCTCGCCCGCGCACGTGCTGCGCTGGGGCTGCGTCGGCGCGGTGGTCGCCGGTTTCGTTTTGGTCCCGGGGCTCGGCTCGGGCGCGCCGCTCGCGGTCTTCGCGACGCTGGCGTTCGCGCTCTTCGTCATGGGCTTCGTCTATGGTCCGCTCGGCGCCTGGCTGCCGGGGCTGTTCCCCGCGCGGGTGCGCTACACAGGGGTGAGCCTCGCCTTCAACATGGCGGGCATCATCGGCGGCGGGCTCACCCCGATCGCGGCGCAGACGCTGGCGCAGCGCGGCGGGCTCGTCCCGGTCGGCGTCTATCTCGCCGCCATGTCGCTGCTCAGCCTCGTCGCGCTGCTGGTCATGCGCCCGGCGCGCCACGTCGACGCCGTGCCGGTCGAGGGGCCGTGACGCGCGTTCAGGCGAGCCGCAGCAGCGTGACCTGGGCGCGGCCGTAGACTCGCTCCACCACCGTCTCGAACCCCGTGGCCGTCACCGCCTCGCCGCGCGCGGTCTCGACCGTGACCCAGGTGGCGGGGCCGATCCAGCCGAGCCGCGCGAGCTTGTCCGCCGCCACTGCGCCCGCGCCGGTGCCATAGGGCGGGTCCATCAGGACGAGGTCGAGCGGCGCGGTCGCGGGGCCGAGCGCGAGCACCGAGCCCGCGCGCACGTCCGCGCCGGTCGCGCCCAGCTTCGCGACGTTGGCGCGCAGCGAGTCGAGCGCGGCCTTGTCCTGCTCGACGAACAGGCAGGAGCGCGCGCCGCGCGACAGCGCCTCCAGCCCGAGCGCGCCCGAGCCGGCGAAGAGATCCGCCACCGCCAGCCCCTCGAAGCTGCCGACGCGGCTGAGCAGCATCGAGAACAGCGCCTCGCGCGTGCGGTCGGCGGTGGGGCGCGTCGTCTCGCCCGCGGGGGCGACGAGCGCGCGGCCGCGCCAGCTGCCGGCGACGATCCTCATCGCCGCCCCTTGCGCGGCGGACCCGAGCGCGGCTTGGGCTTGGCCCAGCCCGGCTGGCGCTTGGGCCGCTCGGGGCGCGTCGGCGCCGGGGCGTCGCCGTCGGCGGGCGCGCGCGGGGACGACGCACCGGCGCGCGGTGGCGCACGGCGGGCGCGTTGATTGTCGTCGGCGCGCGGAGGGGCGCGGCGAGTCGGCGCGTCGTCGCCGGTGCGGTTCGGTCGCTCGACCGGTGCGCCGGCGCGCGATGGGGCGCGGCGGGTCCGCTGATCCTCGACGGAGCGGGTCGGCCGTTCGGCCGGCGCGCCGGCGTGCGACGTCGTACGGCGCGCGCGCCGGTCGCTGGCAGTACGGGCCGGGCGCTCGGCCGCGGCGCCGTCGTCGCGCACCCGCGCGCGCTGGTGCGGCGCCGCGGGCTGCCGTGCCGCGCCGGCCACGCCAGGCGTTGCCGGCCGTGCGCCGCGGGCGGCATCCGCGCGCTCGGCCGCATCGGGGGAAGGTCGCGCCGGCCTGGCAGCGGCGGAACGCTCGCTCGCTCCTCCGATCGATCGCGCCACCCGCGCACGTCGCGGTCCGTCGCCCCCCGGCCGCGTCCCCGCTCCGCGCGCGGCGCGCTGGTCGCGCACCGTCACCGGCTCGACCGGCAGCCGCGTCGCCGCGGGTGAGCGCAGCGTCTGGCGGAAGCCGGCGAGGTCGGCGGCGCGCACCTCGCCGACGCCGCCCACCGGCAGGTCACCGAGCACGAACGGGCCGTAGCGCGTGCGGATCAGACGCCCCACGCGCAGCCCGAGATGTTCGAGCACGCGCCGGACCTCGCGGTTCTTGCCCTCGCGCAGCGTCATCTCGATCCAGACGTTGGCGCCGGTGCGGCGCTCGAGATTGGCGTCGATCGCGCCGTAGCGCACGCCCTCGACCTCGACGCCGTGGATCAGCTCCTCGAGCTGCTCCTGCGTCACCGCGCCGTAGGCGCGCGCGCGATAGCTGCGCTCGACCCCGGTGGCGGGCAGCTCGAGCTCGCGCTTGAACTCGCCGTCGGTGGTGAGCAGCAGCAGCCCCTCGGTGTTGAGGTCGAGCCGTCCCACCGGCACCACGCGCGGCAGGTCCTCGGGCAGCCGGTCGTAGATCGTCGGCCGCTCGCTGAAGTCGCGCTCGGTGGTGAGCACGCCGGCGGGCTTGTGGAACAGGAACAGCCGCGCCGGCGCGGGCGCCGCGACCGGCTGGCCGTCGACGGTGACGCCGTCGAGCGAGGCGAGCAGCGTCGCGGGCGTGTCGAGCACGACGCCGTCGCGCGCCACGCGCCCCTCGGCGATCATCCGCTCGATCTCGCGCCGCGAGGCGACACCGGCGCGCGCGAGCAGCTTGGCGATACGATGCTCGGCGCGTCGCTCCGCGCGCCCTTCGGGATGGGGATCGACCATCGCGGCCGCTTAGCCGATCGTCGCGCACTTAGCGGCATTTATTTGCACCCGCGCGCCCGCCCGCGCGTTGTGCCCGCGTAACGACGGTGAGGGCACATGGTCTTCGGACGTAAACAGCGAATGCTCGAGCGGCTGCTCCTGGTCGAGGACGAGCCGCTGGTGGCGTTCGACGCCGAACACCTGCTCACCGACCAGGGCTACAGCATCGTCGCCACGGTCGATCGAGTCGCCGACGCGCTGGCGGTGCTCGCCGCCGAGACCCCGGTCGACCTCGTGCTGGTCGACGTCACGCTCGCCGACGGTAGCGGCGTCGAGGTGGCGCGGGTCGCGCGGGCGCAGGGCGTCGCGGTACTGTTCGTCACCGGCGACTGTCCCGCGGAGGCCGCCACCTTGGCGAGCGGTTTCCTCGCCAAGCCCTACGCGCAGCGGGACCTGCTCGCCGCGATCATCGCGATCGAGCAGAGCGTCGCCGGCAAGCCGCCGCGGCGGCTGCCCGGGGGCTTCCAGCTGTTCCATACCGGCGGTGCCGCGACCGCCTGAGCGCGCGCGAATGTTGCGAATGTTGAGTCGCTGGCGCGGATCGCGCGCCGGACTCAGCATAGGCGATGATCGTAGGATCTGCTCGAGACTGTCATCGTAAGCCCTTGAGGACGGCGATGTTCGCTCGAGGTATCGGCTCGGCGGGGGAGCCGAGGCACGGCGATCGTCGGGGGCGAACGTTGAGTCGCCTCCGAGTGATCGGGGATGCGCCGGGCGGTCGCGGCCGCATGATCAGTGGCGTGGATCGGCATGCGTTCCCTTTGCCATGACGGCGAGGGTGTAGGACAGCGCGGCCGATCCGAGGTCGTCGCGCGGCTATTCGGCGTGGGACGACGCTTGCGGCGGAAGATCGGCCCACGCGAGGACACGGCGAAGAAGGACTGTTCACGCGGGAGCGCGGTAACGCGGTGGCGCGGAGAGGGCGCGCCTCTCGCGCGGCTCGCGCGTCAGGACGACGCTCGTGGGTCATCGCCGCCGCGCGGCGACGCCCCCATCTCCGCGCCTCCGCGGGACGCTCTCGGTCAGGCCGTCGCGACGTCGCGTGAGCGCCGCCGCGTTCTCACGACAAGCGCCGCTCCATCCACCGCCCGCACCGCCCTGCCGCAAGCCCGCGCGTCCCGCGCCTTCCGCTCGCGGCGGGGATCGTCTAGCGCTCGCTGTCCGGCGCGCGCCGCGGCGGGGCAGAGGACGGAGCGGATCGAGTTGATGGCGACGCGCGCGGACGGCACGACCTGGCGGGACGGGATCAGGCCCTATGTCGAGCGGGGGCCGCTCGCCGCCTTCGCGCTCGGCGTCTCCTCGGGCTTCCCCTACGCCATGATCGCCGCGACGCTGACGACGCGGCTGGCGCAGGACGGGATCGACAAGAAGACCGTCACCGCGTTCAGCCTCGCCTTCCTCGCCTACAACCTCAAGTTCCTCTGGGCCTGGGTGGTCGACGGCGTGCGGCTGCCGGTGATCGGGCGGCTGGGCCAGCGCGTGTCGTGGCTGCTGTTCGCGGGCACGCTGGTGATCGCCGCGGTGGTGCATCTCGCCTTCGCCGACCCGCGGGCGAGCATCGCCGCGACCGCGGTCGCCGCGGTGCTCGTCGGCGTCGCGGGGGCGACCTACGACATCGTCATCGACGCCTATCGCATCGAGATCCTCGAGCCGCGCCAGCTCGGCGTCGGCTCGGGGATGAGCCAATATGGCTGGCGCATCGGCTCGGCCGGCGCGGCCTCGCTCGCGCTTGTCATCGCCGCGCGCTACGGCTGGACCGCGGCCTATTGCGCCTGCGCGACACTGGCGCTGCCCGCCATGCTCGCCGCGCTGGTGGTGGGTGAGCCGCGCCGCCACCGCGATCCCGTGCGTCGCCGCGGCATCGGCGAGGCGCTCGCGGCGACGTGGCAGCCGTTCACCGAATTCTTCCAGCGGCCGGGTGCGGCCGTGATCCTGCTGTTCATCCTGATCCACAAGATCGGCGACACGCTGGGCTCGCTGGTGCTGCGCCTGATGCTCGACTCGCTCGGCTTCAGCAACGACGAGATCGCCTTGTACGACGTCGGCGTCGGCTTCTGGGCCTTTCTCGTCGGCATCTTCATCGGCGGCTGGCTCTATGCGCGGCTCGGCATGAAGCGCTCGGTGCTGCTCAGCCTCGTGCTGATGGCGGTGTCCAACGTCAGCTTCGCGCTGCTCGCCGCGGCGGGGCACAGCAACCTGGGGCTCGCGGGCGCGATCTTGTTCGAGAACGTCGCGTCGGGGATCGGCGGGGTCACCGTGGTGGCCTATTTCTCGGCGCTGTGCGACCTGCGCTTCACCGCGGCGCAATATGCGCTGATCTCGGCCGCCTCGAGCATCGTCGGGCGGATCGTCACCGGCACCACCGCGGGCGCGCTGGTGGAGCGATTGGGCTACGTCGGTTTCTACTGGCTGACGGTCGCGGCCGCGCTGCCGGGGGTGCTGCTGTTCTTCTGGATGGGGCGCTCGGGGCTGATCGATCGCTCGGTCGGCAGCGCCGGCACCGAGGGGCCCGGCGACGCGCGCGACGGGCGGATGGCGTAGGGGGCGCGCTGCTTTCCTCTCTGGTACGTCATCCCTGCGCAGGCAGGAATGCAGAGCCGCTGCCGTCGTGGCTCAATCGCTAGCGTCAGCGTTTCTGGATCCCCGCCTCCGCGGGGATGACGGTGAGAGGGTGGGGGAGTAGCGGAGAGTCACGGAGGTCCGCTTGCTGCGGCCGTCTGCTCTCACCCTCACAGCGACACCGGCCGTCCCTCGTCGGCGAAGGCGGCGGCGACCGCGGCGGCGCTGGCGAGCACGCCGTCGACGTGGCGCTGGCCGAGCAGGTCCTGCAGCAGCAGCCGCGCGCTCTCCACCCGCGTCTCGACGCGCGCCAGGATCGACAGCAGCACCTGCTCCGACGGTGTCATGCGGGCGCAGCAGCACGGCGCGATCGCGATCGGCGCGGCGGCGTTGGCCGCCATGTCCGCCATCAGCGCGCGGATCAGCGTGAGCGGGCGGCGGAACGCCTCGCCGAACGCGGTGAACAGCACGTGCGCCGCGCGCGCATCGGCGAGCCCGTGCGCGCCCATCCGCCGCATCGCGAACAGGACGACGCGGGCGTTGCCGCACTCGGGCAGAGCATAGGGCAGGGCCTGGAGGGTAGCGGCGGCGGACAGCTCGGACATACGGGCGACTCCTCGTTCGGCCCGCAGGGTCGTTCACGCGCTATTGATAGTCAATCGCAAACTTGGTGGTTAGTCGGGCAGCTCGTCGTTCGCCGTCAACACCTCGCCGGCGAGATAGAGGGAGCCGAGCACGAGCAGCGCGCCGGGTTCGAACTGCGTCACCTCGGCGATCGCCGCGCCGAGCGAGCTCGCGGTCGCGGTGGCGGGCACACCCAGCTCGCGCGCGAGGGCGGCGAGATCGGCCGGATCATGGTGCGCGTGGCCGGGCACAGGCAGGGCGACGAGCAGCCCGACGCGGTGCGCGATCGGCGCGAGCAGGCCGCGCGGGTCCTTGTTGGCCAGCATGCCGATCACCAGCGCGAGCGAGCGCGCCGCGCCCGCGCCGGCGACCCGGTCGATCGCGGCACCGAGCGCGCGGCCGGCCGACTCATTGTGGCCGCCGTCGAGCCACACCGGGGTCGCGCCGAGCGGCGCGGTGAGCGGCCCGGTGGCGAGGCGCTGCAGCCGCGCGGGCCAGCGCGCCTGGCGTGCCGCCGCGGCCAGCGCGGCCTCGTCGAGCGCGAGCCGGTCCTGCGCGCGCAGCATCGTCGCGGCGAGCGCGAGATTGTGCGCCTGGTGCGCGCCGGGCAGCGACGGCAGGGGGAGGGTGACGGTGCCGCGGCGGTCGCTGAGCGCGACGCCGGTCGCGGTCACGCGATGCTGCCACGCCTCGCCCTCTGCCAGCAGTGGCGCCCCCGCCGCCGCGGCGGCGCGCGCCACGGGCTCGGCCGCCTCCGGCGGGTAGCGCATCGTCACCAGCGGCGCGCCCGGCTTGGCGATCCCGGCTTTCTCCGCCGCGATCTGCGCGAGCGTGTCGCCGAGGAAGGCCTGGTGGTCGATCCCCAGCGCGGCGATCCCGCAGACGAGCGGCGCGGCGAGCACGTTGGTGGCGTCGAGCCGGCCTCCCAGGCCGACCTCGATCACGCAGGCGTCCGCGGGCGTGCGCGCGAAGGCGAGGAAGGCGGCGGCGGTGGTCACCTCGAAGAAGCTCGCGCGCAGGTCGCCCGCGACGTCGAGCACCTCCGCCAGCAGCGCGGCGAGCGCCTCGTCCGCGATCAGCCGGCCGGCGAGGCGGATGCGCTCGTTGAAGCGGACGAGGTGCGGGCTGGTGTAGGCGTGGACGCGGTGCCCCGCCGCCTCCAGCGCGGCGCGCAGATACGCGCAGGTCGACCCCTTGCCGTTGGTGCCGGCGACGTGGAACACCGGCGGCAGGCCGCGCTGCGGGTCGCCCAGTCGTTCGAGCAGTCGCGTGATCCGCTCCAGCCCGAGCATGTCGGCGCCGGGCGAGAGCGCCCACAGCCGGTCGAGCTGCGCCTGGACGCGCGGGTCGGCGGAGACGGCGTGGTCGGCCATCGGGCGGGGACGCGTCGCCTCAGGCGGCGCGGCGCTCGCCGCAGAGGTAGCCGATCACGGTGGCGAGCCGGTCGCGCAGCTCGCGGCGGTGGACCACCATGTCGATCAGCCCGTGCTCCAGATAATATTCGCTGGTCTGGAAGTCCTCGGGCAGCTTCTCGCGGATCGTGTTCTCGATCACGCGGCGGCCGGTGAAGGCGAGCGTCGCCTTGGGCTCGGCGATCTGCACGTCGCCCAGCATCGCATAGGCCGCCATCACGCCGCCCGAGGTCGGATCGGTCAGCACGACGATATAGGGCAGGCCGGCGTCGTGGAGCAGCTGGATCGCCACCGTGCTGCGCGGCATCTGCATCAGGCTGAGGATACCCTCCTGCATGCGCGCGCCGCCGCTGGCGGTGAAGACGATGAAGGGCGCGCGGTCCTTGATCGCGGCCTCGACGCCCTGGACGAACGCCTCGCCGACCGCCTGGCCCATCGAGCCGCCCATGAAGGCGAAGTCCTGCACCCCGATCACGACGCGCTGGCCGTGGATCGTGCCGCGCGCGTTGACGAAGGCGTCCTGCTCGCCGGTGCTCGCGCGCGCCGCCTTGAGCCGGTCGGCGTAGCGCTTCGAGTCGCGGAACTTGAGCGGGTCCTCGGCGGCGCGCGGCGGCGCCAGCACCTCGGCGCTGCCGTCGTCGAGCAGGTAGGCGAAGCGCTCTCTCGGCCCGATGCGCTCGTGGTGGTCGCAGTTCGGGCAGACGAACTGGTTCTCCTCCAGCTCCTTGTTGAACACCATCGTGCCGCAGCCCTTGCACTTGTGCCAGAGCGTGTCGGCCGCCTGGGTCTTGGCGCCGGGCACGAAGCCGCCGATCGCGTTGCGGACGTTGCTGAGCCAGCTCATGCGGTCATCTCTCTTGCCTCCGCGGTGGCCGCCACGGCCGCCGCGAGCGATTGGACATAGGCGGTGACAGGCGCCGCCGCGGCCGCGCCGTGCTGCGCGACCAGCTCGACGATCGCCGAGCCGACCACCACGCCGTCGGCGACGCGCGCGATCGCGCCCGCCTGCTCGGGGGTGCGCACGCCGAAGCCGACCGCGACGGGCAGGGCGGTCGCCGCCTTGAGCCGCGCCACCGCCTCCTCGATCGACGCCTGCACCGCCTGCTGCTTGCCGGTGATGCCCGCGACCGAGACGTAGTAGAGGAAGCCGTCCGCGCCCGCGAGCACCTCGCCGATGCGCTCTCCGACGGTGGTCGGCGTGGCGAGCCGGATCATCGCCACGCCGGCGTCGCGCAGCGCCGGGCCGAGCGCCTCGTCCTCTTCGGCGGGGACGTCGACGCAGATCACGCCGTCCACGCCCACGTCGCGCGCCGCGGCGGCGAACCACTCGGGGCCGCGCCGCAGCATCGGGTTGGCATAGCCCATCAGCACCAGGGGCACCTGCGGGTGGCGCGCGCGGAAATCGGTCGCGATCCGCAGGATGTCGGCGGTGCGCGTACCCGCGGCGAGCGAGCGGATGTTGGCCGCCTGGATCGCGGGGCCGTCCGCCATCGGGTCGGTGAAGGGCATGCCGAGCTCGATCACGTCGGCGCCGCCAGCGACCAAAGCGTCGAGGATCGCCGGCGTCGCGGCCGCGTCGGGGTCGCCCGCGGTGACGAAGCACACGAGCGCGGCCCGGCCCTTGGCGAAGGCGTCGGACAGCCGCGTCACATGCTCACTCCCAGCGCCGCGGCGACGGTGAAGATGTCCTTGTCGCCGCGCCCGCACAGGTTGGCGAGGATGATGCGGTCGGCCGGCATCTGCTTGGCGCGCTGCGCCACCGCGGCGATCGCGTGCGACGGCTCGAGCGCGGGGATGATGCCCTCGGTGCGGCACAGCAGCTGGAACGCGTCGAGCGCCTCCTGGTCGGTCACCGCGGTATACTCGACCCGGCCGATGTCCTTGAGCCAGGCGTGCTCGGGGCCGATGCCGGGATAGTCGAGCCCGGCCGAGATCGAGTGCGCCTCGGCGATCTGCCCGTCCTCGTCCTGGAGCAGATAGGTCTTGTTGCCGTGGAGCACGCCGGGGAAGCCGCCCGCGAGGCTGGCGGCATGCTTCGCCTCCAGCCCCTCGCCCGCGGCCTCGACGCCGAGCATCGCGACGTCATCGTCGAGGAAGGGGTGGAACAGGCCGATCGCGTTCGACCCGCCGCCGATCGCGGCGACCAGCAGGTCGGGCAGGCGACCGGTGCGGTCGAGCAATTGCGCGCGCGCCTCGCGCCCGATCACGCTCTGGAAGTCGCGCACCAGCTCGGGGTAGGGGTGCGGGCCGGCGGCGGTGCCGATGATGTAGAAGGTGTCGTGGACGTTGGCGACCCAGTCGCGCAGCGCCTCGTTCATCGCGTCCTTGAGCGTGCGCGCGCCGCTCTCCACCGCGCGCACCTCGGCGCCGAGCAGCTTCATGCGGAACACGTTGGGCTGCTGCCGCTCGACGTCCTTGGCGCCCATGTAGATCACGCAGGGCAGGCCGAAGCGCGCGCACACCGTGGCGGTGGCGACGCCGTGCTGGCCCGCGCCGGTCTCGGCGATGATCCGCGTCTTGCCCATGCGGATCGCGAGCAGGATCTGGCCGATGCAGTTGTTGATCTTGTGCGCGCCGGTGTGGTTGAGCTCGTCGCGCTTGAACCACACCTGCGCGCCCATGCCGTGATCGGCGCTCTGGCGCAGCGTCTCAGTCAGCCGCTCGGCATAATAGAGCGGCGAGGGCCGGCCGACATAATGTTCGAGCAGGTCGTCGAACTGCGCCTTGAACGCCGGGTCCTGCCGCGCCGAGCGGTAGGCGCGGTCGAGCTCGAGGATCAGCGGCATCAGCGTTTCGGCGACGTAGCGGCCGCCGTAATCGCCGAAATGGCCGCGCGTGTCGGGCTGCTGGCGCAGGCTGTTGGCGCGCGCCGCGGGATCGAGAGCGGGGGAGAGCGTGTCGGTCATAGCTGGGCGACCCGTTGCAGGAAGGCGGTGATCTTGTCCACGTCCTTGGCGCCGGGGGCGCGCTCCACGCCGGAGGAGACGTCGACCAGCCGAGCGCCGGTGCGCGCCGCCGCCGCGGCGACGTTGCCCGCATCGAGCCCGCCCGACAGCGCCCAGGGGAGCGGGTGGCGCGCGCCGTCGAGCAGCCGCCAATCGAAACGCACGCCCATGCCGCCGGGCAGGGCGGCGTCGTCGGGGGTCTTGGCGTCGTAGAGCAGCCGGTCGGCGGCGCCGGCGTAGGCGGGGGCTCCGGCGAGGTCGGCGGCGGTCTTCACCGCGAGCGCCACCCAGGTCTCCACGGCCGCGGTCCGGCGCAGCGCGGCGGCGCGCGCGGGCGTCACCTTGTGGAGCTGGATCGCGTCCAGCCGCGCCGCGGCGACCGCCTCCGCCACGAGCGACTCCGCCGGATCGACGAAGACGCCGACGCGCCGCGCGCGGTCGCCGGTCCGCGCCGCGAGCGCGGCGGCCTGGTCGAAGGCGAGGTGGCGCGGCGAGGGCGGGAAGAAGACGAATCCGACATGGCTCGCGCCGCCGGCGAGCGCGGCGTCGAGCGTGTCGGGCGCGGAGAGGCCGCAGATCTTGGCGGTGATGGGCATGAAGGACTCGAGCGATGGAGGCGGCGACATAGGGCCGGCCGGACGGGATTGCCACGTGGTGGCGGGCAACAAGACGGCCGGGTCACCGCCGGCGAGCTTCGCGTGGCGGCGGCGCCCGCCTCCGGGGTCGTCCCGGACGTCCGCATCCGTCGTCCCCAACGTCCTCAACCGTCATCCCGGACTTGCTCCGGGATCGGCTCTTCCGCGAGCGTTACGCCTGCAGGAGGTGCGGCACGGTGGGTCCCGGACCAAGCCCGGGACGACGGCAGGCGTGGGCGAGGGCAGGTCTCGCGCCAAGGCAGCGGCGGGTCGTGGCGCCGCGGTCGCAGTCCTACAGCGTCGCGGCGATCGCGCGCGCGGCGGCGTCGGGGTCCTCGGCCTGGGTGATCGGGCGGCCGATCACCAGGATCGAGGCGCCGTCGTCGGCGGCCCGGCGCGGCGTCACGACCCGCTTCTGGTCGCCGGCCGCGCCGTCCGCGGGGCGTACGCCGGGCACCACGAAGAAGCCGTCCCACCACGCCGCCCTGGCCGCGCGCACCTCGGCGCCCGAGCAGACGATCCCGTCGAGTCCGGCGGCGCGCGCCAGCTCGGCGAGCCGCAGCACGTGGTCGTGCGCGCTGCCCGCCACGCCGGTGTCGGCGAGGTCGCGCTCGTCCAGGCTGGTCAGCATCGTCACCGCGACCACCTTGGTGTCGGGGTGCGCCGCCGCCTTGGCGTCCTCCAGCATCGCGCGGCCGCCGGCGGCGTGGACGGTCAGCACCGCGGGCGCGAGCGGCGCGAGCGACTGCACCGCCTTGGCGACGGTGTTGGGGATGTCGTGGAGCTTGAGGTCGAGGAAGACGGGAAGGCCGACCTCCTCGAGCGCGCGCACCCCGGCGGGGCCGTTGGCGCAGAAGAACTCGAGCCCGAGCTTGATCCCGCCGACATGGTGGCGGACCTTGCCGGCGAGCGCCTGCGCGCGGGCGAGATCGGGCGTGTCGAGCGCGACATAGACGCGGCTGCTCATCACGCGACTCCCGGCGGCACGGCGGTGGGGATCGCGGCGGGGGGCGGCGGCGTGACCGGGACCGCGGTGCCCGGCGCGGCCGGCTCACCCGCGCGCGCGGCGGCGAGCGCTCGCTCGGTCTCGAGCGACCGCTCCGCGGCGGTGAGCCGCTGGCGCAGGCGGAAGCGCAGCCAGTGCTGGTAGACGAGCGTCGGCACGAAGCCGAGCAGGAAGGTGGTGAGCAGCAGCAGCGGCAGGTTCACCTCCGCCACGAGGCCGCCGAACAGCTGGATCGAGACGTTGGTCCAGTTGCCGAAGGTGAACACCGCGGCGAGGAACGCCATCAGGCACCAGAACAGGAGCTTCAGGAACTGCATCGCGGCACGCTAGGCGGCGCGTCCCGAATTTACCAGTGCGCGGTGGCGCGCCGCGGCGGCACGGAATGGGACGAGCGCGGCCCGGAACGGGGAGGGGACGGTGTGAGTACCCTCACAACGGCATCGACGCTTCGGTGAAGCGCTTCCTCGAACGTTCGTCGTTCCCGGCTCCCCTTCGTCACCCCCGGCCGGGCGGGGATCTGTACACGCTGACGCCTCCCTTCTTGCCGCCACCTCTGCGCGTCTGGATCTCCGCCGTCGCGGGGATGACGAGAGAGAGCGGTGAGGACGACAGCGCGAGCAACCATCCGGGGCAGGGAGGGCACGTCGCCGCGTCCCCGCCCGTCACCCCAGCTCGCGCCGCAGCGCCGCCACCAGCCCGGGCGCGTGCGTCAGTCGCGCCTCCTCCTCGTCGAGGATGGCGCGGAAGGCGGCGCGCTTGATCGCGGCGACACGCCCCAGGCGCAGCCGCGTCGCCGGGGGCAGCGTGGAGACGGTGATGTCGATCATCCGCTCGGCGCCGTGCAGTCGCCCCCAGAGATAGTCGTTCTCGCGATAGGCACGGCTGAAGAAGGCGCCGAAGCTGTTGAACTGGATGCCTTTCAGCGTCGCCGCCGCGCCACCGGAGCGGATCGAGCGGGCGTCGTCGGGCGAGACGCGGTCGACCTTGATCGGATCGAACTCGTCGAGCCCCTCGCCCTGGAGCAGCGGCAGCGTCGCCACGTCGACGAAGGGGAAGCCGAGATAGTTGAGCAGCATCGGCCGCCGCACCTCGCGCGGCACCGCGGCCAGCGCCGCGGCCATGCGCGCGTCGGTGGCGGCGTCGCGCGCGGTGAGGTCGAGCGAGGCGCCGAAGGCGTCGAGCAGCGGCGCGGCGTCGTCGCGCAGCGCGCGCACCTCGCGCCGCAGTGCCGCGTGCGTGTCGGTGCGCTTGGCGGCGAGATAGTCGGTGAGCGAGTCGTAGATCGCGTCGCGCAGCGGCTGAAGCGCCGCGGCGCTCGCCTCATGCTCCAACTCGCCCAGACGCCGCGCGAGCAGCCGCAGCCGGCGCACGCGGAAGTTGAGGTCGAAGGTGCGCAGGAAGGCGACCATCGCCTCGCTGGCGCCGCCGGCATAGACCGCGTCGGCGCCGAGCCCGCGCGCGGCGAGCGCGGCGTCGAGCCGCTGGCGCGTGCGGCTCCACCGCTGCGCGCCGGGCGCGCCGCCGACGGCGTGGAGCAAGGCGGCGACGAACTCGACCACCCCCGCCGCCTTGAGCTGGCCGTAGCCGACATAGCTGAAGCCGGCGCGCTCGGCCGCGGCCTCCTGCGCGCGGCGGCGCCATGCCACCAGCCGCGCCGGGGTGGGGCGGTCGAGGAAGAAGGTGCGCCCGAACAAGCCCTCGATCGCGGCGTCAACTTGCGGCCGGATCGCCTCGGTGATCGCGCGCATCCGCTCGATCCGGCGCGAGCGCTCGGCCAGCGCCTCGAGATTGTCGCGGATCGGCTGCTGGCGCGGCAGCTCGCTGATCGCGCCGAGGATCGTCTGGAAGAAGCCGGGCGGCCCGGCGCTCCCCGCGCCGAGCGTCAGCTTGTGGCCGGGCGAGGGGTCGACGTAGACGAAGCGGCGGTCGATCTCGCGCCTCGCCGGGCGCTCGCGCAGCGCGTCGATCGCGGGGCGGAACGGGGCGTTGGCGAGCACCGAGCCGTCGATCAGCACCGCGCGCTCGGCGGCGCGCGCGGCGGCGTGGCGCGGCAGCACGCGCTCGAGGAAATCGCGTCGCCCCGGCCAGCGCCGCCGCCGCGCGCGCAGCACGCGGTCCAGCTCGGCCACCGTGAAAGGCGGGAAGGCGCCGGGGAAGCTCGAGGTGGCGCGCGCGGCGAAGGCGAGCTCGGGGACGGCGGCGAGCGTGTCGAGCGCGACGCCGTGGTCGCTGAACGGCAGCACCAGCCGGTGCTCGGTCTCCATCACCTCAGGCGGCGAGTGGAGCTGGAGCCGCTCTGGGTGGCCGCCGAAGTCGGTGACGGTGACGAACAGGTCGAGCGGCTGGCCCGGCGGCAGCAGCCGCGGCCCGCGCGGCGCCGCCGCCATCGCCTCGAACGCGTCGAGCAGCATCGCGGTGAAGCCCTCGCCCGAGAAGGGCGGCTCGAACCAGCGCGAGCGCACGAAATGCGAGAGCTTGGCGCGCACCTCGTCGCGGGTCGCCTCGTCGAGCGTCTCGAGCTGGTCGGCGCTGCGCCCCGCCGCCATCCAGGCGAGCGGCAGTGCCCAGACCTTGGAGAAGCGCGAGGCGGGCGCGGCGTCGGCGTCGATCAGCCGCTCGACGTCGGCGCCGTCGAGCCACAGGTCGGTGAGCGGGTCGAGCGACTGGCCGCTCGCGATCGCCTGCGCCAGGAACACGCCGTTGATCCCGCCCGCGCTCGCGCCCGCGACGATGTCGGGCAGCACGCGCACGCGCCAGCCCGCGCTCTCCTCGATCTCGTCGAGCAAAGCGCGATAGACGCGCGCGCTGGCACCGTCGCAGGGCGCGTCGTCGCGCGCGGCCCGGCTGGCGCGGGCGAGATGCCACACCTCCTTGACGATGCCGTGCATGTAGACCGCCAGGCTGATCCCGCCGTAGCAGACGAGCGCGAGCCGCAGCTCCTTCTCGCGCACCGCGGCCTGGCTCATGCGGCGACGATCTCGGCCCAGATCGGCAGGTGGTCCGAGGCGACCCGCGCCGCGGGCGACTGGTGGACGCCGCAGGCGGTCACGCGCAGGGCACGCGACACCATGATTCGGTCGAGCCGCGCGATCGGGCGGCGGGCGTGGAAGCTCGGCCCGGTCTCGGCGAAGTGGAAGTCGCGCGCGAAGTCGCTGAGGCAGCCCGAGGCGCGGCTCCACTCGTTGAGATCGCCCATCATCACCGTCGCCGGACCAGGGGCACGGTGCGCCGCGTGCTGGAGGATCGCCGCCGCCTGCCGCCGCCGCCACAGGCCCGAGAGATCGAGGTGCATGCCGATCACGCGCACCGCCTCGCCCCCGACCGCGACATCGACGCTGACCGCGCCGCGCGGCTCGAGCGCGGGCAGGTGGAGCTGCTGGCAGTCGAGGATCGTCGCCGTCTTGCGCACCAGCAGCGCGTTGCCGTGCCAGCCCATGCTGGTCGCGCGCATGCCGAGCCCGACCGAGCGCCAGTCGCTGTGCTCCTCGAGCAGGTGCGGGGTGAGCACCGCGGCGCGCTGGCCGAAGCGGCGGTCGGCCTCCTGCAGCGCCACCACGTCGGCGTCGATCTCGCGCAGGACCTGGAGGATCCGCTCGGGGTTGCGGCGCCGGTCGGTGCCGATCGCCTTGCGGATGTTGTAGCTGGCGACCTTGAGCCTCATCGCACGCGTAACGAGTCGGCCCGCCCCGCGGTTGCAGGCGCGGGCGTCGCTTAGCGCGACGGTAATCACCTCGCGCTACGATGCGCGCCGAGGCAGCGGGTGGACGCGGGATGAAGCGAGGGATCAGGCTGGCGCTGGTGCCGGTGGCGGCGGTGCTGGTAATCGGGCTGGGCGCGGCCGGCGGCGTGGTGCTGTCGCGCGACGGCGTCGCCGCCGCCGTCGAGTCGGACGTGCGCGCGGACTCGGCGACAATCGCCCCGGCGGTCCTGCCGGTGCAGTTCTACGCCTTCGACCCGCCGCTGACGGTCAACGTCAAGGACACCGACGCGGTGCTGCAGGCGGGCGTGTCGGTGAGCACGCGCGACCCGAAGGTGCTCGACGCGCTGCGGCGCGACGATCCGGCGCTGCGCTCGGCGATGATCCTCGCCTTCGGCGACGCCAGCGAGGCGGCCGATATGACGGACGCGGGCAAGCAGCAGCTGCTCGGCACGATCACGGGCGCGGTCAACCGCCAGCTCGCCGCCGACGGCTACGTCGGTCACGTCGACGCCGCCTATTTCACCGACTTCATCGTGCAGGGCGGCAGCGACGACCAGTGACGGGCGCGCGACGCGTCGTGGAACGGTGCGACGCCCGGCCGGTTTGTGACACTTCGATGGCGCACGCGGGTGCGCTGCGGGCGGCGCCGCGCGCCGCGACGAACCGGAGAGTGAGGGTGAGCGCCAGAGTCTGCACCAGCGTGCCGCTGGTCGCCGCGCGCGACGGCGTGGTGGTCATCGAGTCGAGCTGCGGCCGCTCGTTCGAGGTCAGCGCCGAGGTCGCGATGCAGATGAGTGAGCATCTCATCCGCAGCGCCGCGCGCGCGCGCGGACAGCATCGCATGGCCGAGGAGCGCACCGAGGGAGCATAGCGTCGCACCAGGCGCGAGCCGCCTCGCCCAGCGAGAGGGTGTCGGCTCCCCCGGCGACATGCGTCGCGGCCCTCGGCCGTAGCGGTCGCGGCCGGACTCCCTTCTTCTGCGAGAGCAACGTCGGCGTCCTGCGCGGCGCCATGGATCGCGTCGAGCCGTCGATGACGCGTCGCCCGGGTCGTCTCTCGCGACGACGATGCGCTGCGTCCGTCCTCAGATCTCCGCGAGAGCGACGCTGGGCCGCGCGCTCGCGCCGGTCGATCACGGAACGGGTCCGGGGTGACCGGGAGTGCGGCGTTCGAGCCGCGGGCCGTCCGCCGGAACGCCGGCGCGAGACCAACGCGATCGCGCCGCTCACCCTAGCGCAAGCGTAATGTTCTCAATATGTTCTGTCCTACATCGCCGGCCCGCGCTATGGCTGAGCGCGTGGAAGGAGATGCCCGATGATCCTGCTCGACGCTCCGCTGATCACCGCGATGGCCGCGGTGATCGGCAGCCTGGCCGCGTTGGTCTGGTCCTGCCGCCGCCGGCCGTGACGACGATCAGCTGAGTCGCGCTGCTGCCCAGCCGGGCCGTGGTCCGCGACCTCATGATGGTACGAGACTGAGCTCCTGCGTCCGCGGGAGCGCCCCTTCACCGATTGCCCGTGCCTCAGCGGTCGTAGGCGCCGCGGATATGGCCGAGCCAGCCGGCGTTGCCGAGCGGTTCCTCGCGCGGGCGGGTCGGCGCGCTCGGCCGGGCGACGAAGGTCTTGGCGCGCGCGTCGTCGGGATTGATCGGCTGGGCGAAGCGGAGCCCGGCGGCGCCCTGCTCGACCCAGACCACCGTCGCGCCCACCGCGGCGAGCGACCCCACCGTCACCAGCACGGTCGCGCCGCGCTGCAGCCGCTCCGCCTGATCGACCCGCACGCCCGTGGTCGAGAGGTCGCGGACGCGATGGCGAGTCGCGCCGCCCTGACCGAAGCGCTCGATCAGCGCCCCCAGCATCACGCGATGGCGCTCGGCGCGCGGCTGATGCTCGCGCCCGACCGAGTCGCTGCCGAGCGGCGCGCTCATCTCAGATGTCCTCGAAGCCGTCGTCGCGCGGCGTGTCGCCCGACAGCAGCGCGATCACCGCGTGCGGCAGGCGCTGCTCGAAGCGGATGCCCGCCTCGCCGTCGTCGCACCACGCCACCGTGCCGACCAGGGTCTCGAGCCCGCCGATGCGCAGCCACACGCGTTGCGCCGCCTTGAGCGCGACACCGCGCAGCCGGCAGCCACGATTGGAGACGTCGACCACCTGGACCGGCTCGCTCTCGCCCAGGAAAAGGCGCAGGCTGCCCTCGAGCGCGGTCGGCAGGCGCAGCTCGCGGCGGTTGTCGCTCCACGACGCCGCCTCCAGCCACACGTCGTCGCCGCCTGCGCTCAGTTGCTCCACGTCACGTCCACCTGCCTCGCACGATGATCCGCTTATCGCGCACTAGGCTTAACAGGCCGTAACGCGCGCGTCGCGGCCGGCGCTGGCCTTTTCGGCGCGGCGTATTAGGAGCGGGGCGTGACCGAACCGCGCTCCTCCGCCGCCGGCCAGCGCCGGTGGACCGCCCGCCGTTACCGCGCGCTGCTCCGTGCGCAGGGGCCACGCTCGGTGCGATTCCGCACGCGGCTGGCGATCCTCACCGGCGCGGTCGCGATCGGAGTCGCCGCCACCTTGTTCGCGCTCGCCGCCGACGCCACGGGCGAACTTTTCGCGGACTATGCGCGGCGCTACCGCTACGCGCCGCTGCTCACCACGCCGCTGCTCTTCGCCGCCCTGGTATGGGTGACCCGGCGCTGGGTGCCGCTCGCGCGCGGGTCGGGGATCCCGCAGGTGATCGTGGCGCAGCAGGATCCGGAGCGCGCCACCGGCTCGCTGGTGTCGATCCGCACCGTGGCGGGCAAGACGCTGCTGACGCTCGCCGCGCTGCTCGGCGGCGCCTCGACCGGGCGCGAGGGGCCGACCGTGCAGATCGCCGCGGCGGTGATGGGGCTGAGCCACCGGCTGCTCCGCGTGCCGCTGCGCGGCGCGGTGCTGATCGCGGGCGGCGCGGCGGGCGTGGCGGCGGCGTTCAACACGCCGCTCGCCGGGCTGCTGTTCGCGATCGAGGAGCTCGCCTCCGCCTATGAGCAGCGGGTGACGCTGCTGGTGATCGCGGCGATCGTCATCGCGGGCATGGTCGCCCAGTCGGTGCAGGGCGATTACGTCTATTTCGGCGTGATCGGCGCGCATCTGGCGCTCGGCCCGGCGCTGCTCGCGGTGCCGGTCGCCGGGATCGCGGGTGGGCTGAGCGGGGGGCTGTTCGCGCGGCTGATGCTGGCGCTCGCCACGGGTCGCGGCCGGCTGACCGCCTGGTCGAAGCAGCGCCCGGTCGCCTTCGCGGCGCTCTGCGGCGTGGTGGTCGGTGGGCTGGGCGTGACGACCGGGCTGACCTGGGGCACCGGCTATCAGGCGGCGCGCGCGATGATCGTCGGCGTCGACGCACCTCTGTGGTTCGGCCCGGCCAAGTTCCTGGCCACGCTGGCGACCGCGGTGGCCGGGCTGCCCGGCGGCATCTTCGCGCCGTCGCTCGCGGTGGGCGCCGGGCTGGGCAACCTGCTGCGCCCGCTGTTCCCGGACACGCCCGCCTCGGCGATCGTGATCCTCGGCATGGTCGGCTATTTCGCCGGCGTGGTGCGCGCGCCGCTGACCGCGGTGATCATCCTCTCCGAGACGACCGCGAGCCGCGGGCTGATGCTGCCGATGTTCGCCGCCGCCTTCCTCGCGGACGGGGCGAGCAGCCTGGTGTGTCGCGAGAAGCTGTACCACGGCCTGGCGCGCACCTTCGCGCGGCCCTGAGCCCGCTCGATATGCGGCTCAGTCGCCCACGGCGGCGCGCCCGCGCTCCGACAGGCTGCGCAGCGTGATCGACCAGCGCGTCGCCGCCATCGCGGCGATGCTGTGCTCCCAGTCGTAGCGCGCCTCGCCATTGAGATGGTAGAGCCCGCGCGGCGGCAGCGGTGCGGTGCGGCGCTCGAACCGCTCGCCCCTGCGGCGACGGAATCGCATCGCCGCGGGCGCGCCGAGCGAGACGCCGACGACGTGGTCGAAGTGCGGCCGGTCGCGATGCCAGCCGATCCCCGCGCCGGGATCGTAGCGGATCAGCAGCGCCTGCTCGAGCGTGCCCGCCGCGAGCCCGAGTGCCGTCTCGGCGCGGTCGCGCACCGTCGCGAGCCACGGCGGCGGCGGGTCGGTGCGCGCCAGCGCGGCGCGGTCGAAATCATAGTGGATGCCGAAGCTGTGCGTCAGCCGCTTGCCGAGCCAGCCCTGGAAGCGGAAGGGCGCGAGCGCGAGCGAGTCGATCCGCTCAATCAGGCCGCGCTCCTCGTCGGCCTCGACGAAGTCGGCGACGCTGCACAGGCCGGTGAGCAGCGGCAGGTCGAAGAGGTCGTCCATCGGGCGCTCGCATAAGCGAGAGGCCGCCCCTCGCGGGACGGCCTCTCCATTGTCGGCCGGGGCCGGCAGTGTGTCAGGCGGCGGCGTGCCCCGCAGAAGCGATCATGCCTGCGCCCTGTGCCGATACCGGCTTGTGACAATGAGACATTCGATCACCTCCTTCCCGTTGTTGACGATGACGCGGAGATGGTTGTTTTCGCTCGCCTTTCAAGTGGTGCACGATCACCACTCGACGCCGATCTTGCCGAAATGGCCGGCCGACTGCTGGAAGCGGAAGGCGTCGGGCAGCCGCTCGAGCGGGAAGCGACGGTCGATCACCGGACGGATGCCGGTCGCCTCGATCGCGCGCACGAACGCCTGCTGTTGGCGGCGCGAGCCGACGATCAGCCCCTGCAACCGCGCCTGCTTGCCCATCAGCGCCGCGGTCGGCACGTCGCCAGTCACCCCGGCGACGGTGCCGATGAGCGCGATCTGACCGCCGACCCGCACCGCCTCGATCGACTGGGTCAGCGTGCCGGCACCGCCGAGCTCGAGCACGTGATCGACCCCGCCGCCGCTCCAGTCACGCACCGCGCGGCCCCAGTCCTGGACCTCGCGATAGTTGACGACATGGTCGGCGCCGAGGTCGCGCGCGCGCTCCAGCTTCTCGCCCGCGGAGGAGGTGACGATCGCGGTCGCGCCCATCGCCTTGGCGATCTGCAGCCCCCAGATCGCGACGCCGCCGGTGCCGAGCAACAGCACCGTGTCGCCCGCCTTGAGCGCGCCGTCGCCGACCAGCGCGCGCCAGGCGGTGAGCCCCGCGGTGGTGATCGCCGCCGCCTCGACCGCGTCATAGCCCCTGGGCGCGCGCGTGAAGGCGGTGGCGGGGCGGACGACGGCCGCGGTGGCGTGGCCGTCGATGCCGTCGCCGGGCGTGCGGCGGAAGTCGCCGACCGTCGGCTCGCCGTCCTGCCAGTCGGGGAAGAAGCAGGAGACGACCGCGTCGCCGACCTGGAACTCGGTGACGCCCTCGCCGATCGCCTCGACCGTGCCCCCGCCGTCGGCCAGCGCGATCACGCGGTCGCCCGCCGGCATGCGCCCGCAGACCACGCCGAGGTCGTGGTAGTTGAGCGAGCTGCCGTGCAACGCCACGCGGATCTCGCCGCGGCCGGGCGCGCCCGGGTCGGCGCGCTCGGTGAAGCCGAGGGTGTCGAGGGTAGGCGGGGCGCCGATCGTCATGGCCTTCATGTCGGGTCCTTCATGCTTCGCTTCTCGGATGAGCGGGCGGCGATGTCGTGTCGCCGCGCGAGCGTTCAAGCGCCGCCGCGCGTGCCTTCACGAGTCGCTACGCTCAGGCGGGCACGCCCTGCGCCGCGGGGAGCTCGACGATGTCGGACGATTCCGCCCACAGGTTGATGCCGCCGTCGCGCGCGAGCGAGTCGATCCGCGCCAGCTCGTCCGCGGCAAAGTCGAGCCGCTTCACCGCGTCGAGCGAGTCGTCGAGCTGCTCGACCGTGCGCGCGCCGATCAGCGCCGAGCTGACGCGCGGGTCGCGCAGCACCCAGGCGATCGCCATCTGCGCCAGCGTCTGCCCGCGCGCCGCGGCGATCGCGTTCAGGTCGCGGATCGCGGCGAGGTTCTGCTCGCTCAGCAGCGAATGGCCGAGCGAGCCGCCGCGCGCGGCGCGCGCGCCCTCGGGCACGCCGTCGAGATACTTGTCGGTCAGCATGCCCTGCGCCAGCGGCGAGAAGGCGATGCAGCCGGTGCCGAGCGACTCCAGCGTATCGAGCAGCCCGCGCTCGATCCAGCGGTTGAGGATCGAGTAGCTCGGCTGGTGGATGAACAGCGGCACCTTCTCGTCGGCCAGGATCGCCGCGGCGCGCGCGGTCAGGCCGGGCTCATAGGAGGAGATCCCGACGTACAGCGCCTTGCCCTGACGGTGCAGCTGCACCAGCGCCCCCATCGTCTCCTCCAGCGGCGTGTTCGGGTCCACCCGGTGGGAGTAGAAGATATCGACATAGTCGAGCCCCATGCGGCGCAGGCTCTGGTCGCAGCTGGCGATGAGATATTTCCGCGACGAGCCCACGTCGCCGTACGGCCCGGGCCACATGTCCCAGCCCGCCTTGGTCGAGACGATGAGCTCGTCGCGATGTGCCGCGAAGTCGGTCGCGAGCACGCGCCCGAACGCCTCCTCGGCCGAGCCGTAGGGCGGGCCATAATTGTTGGCGAGGTCGAAGTGGGTGACGCCGCGGTCGAAGGCGCGGCGCAGGATCGCGCGGCCGGTCTCGAACACGTCGCTCCCGCCGAAATTCTGCCACAGGCCGAGGCTGATCGCGGGCAGGCGCAGCCCGCTGCGGCCGACGCGGCGGTACGGCATGCGGCCATCATAGCGTGCGGGATCAGCGACATAGGGGGCAGGGAAGGGCATGCGACGGCTCCGTGACGACCGGGTAATGACGCCCCAACGTCCGTCGACGCGGGGCGGTCCCGCCGGACACGGCGACACGCGATCACCGCTCGCCAAACCGTCGCGAGCCTCTATGATCCGCTGGCGAAGGGGAGAGGCGAGGATGAAGCAGGGCGAGGCCGCGCTCGAGCGGCTGGCGGAGGACCCGCGCTACCGGCGGCTGGTGCGGCGCCGCGGGCGGCTCGGGCTGGCGCTGACCGCGGTGATGCTCGTCGCCTATCTCGGCTTCGTGCTGCTGGTCGCCTTCGACAAGCCGCTGCTCGCGCGGTCGCTGGCGGGCGGGGCGACCTCGCTGGGCATCCCGCTCGGGCTGGGCGTGATCCTGCTCGCGATCGCGCTGACCGGCATCTACGTGTACCGCGCCAACCGCGAGTTCGACGCCGAGCTCGCCGCGATCGTCGCCGAGGCGCGGCGGTGACCGGCGCGGGCGGCGGCACCGGATGGCCCGCGCTGGCGATGTTCGGCTGCTTCGTGCTGCTGACGCTCGCGATCACGCGCTGGGCGGCGCGGCGGACGCGCACCGCCGCCGACTTCTACGCCGCCGGCGGCGGCATCACCGGCTTCCAGAACGGCCTGGCGATCGCGGGCGACTTCATGTCGGCGGCGTCGTTCCTCGGCATCTCGGCGCAGATCTTCGCCGACGGCTATGACGGGCTGATCTACTCGATCGGCTTCCTGGTCGGATGGCCGATCGTGCTGTTCCTGATGGCGGAGCGGCTGCGCAACCTGGGCCGCTTCACCTTCGCCGACGTGACCTCGTTCCGCTTCGCGCAGACGCCGGTGCGGACGCTGGCGGCACTGTCGACGCTGCTGGTCGTGCTGTTCTACCTGATCGCGCAGATGGTCGGGGCGGGGCAGCTGATCCGGCTGCTGTTCGGCCTACCTTATCCTTACGCGGTGGCGATCGTCGGCGTGATGATGACGCTGTACGTGCTGTTCGGCGGCATGCTCGCGACCACCTGGGTGCAGATCG
Organism: Sphingomonas sp. BK580; assembly: GCF_014194975.1. GTDB lineage: Bacteria > Pseudomonadota > Alphaproteobacteria > Sphingomonadales > Sphingomonadaceae > Sphingomonas. The sequence continues at coordinate 392,863 of NZ_JACIAY010000002.1, forward strand.
TCAAGGCGGTGCTGCTGCTCGGCGCGGCGAGCTTCATGGCGGCGGCGGTGCTGTGGCAGTTCGGCTCGCCCGAGGCGCTGTTCGCGCGCGCGGTGCAGGCCAAGGCCGCCGCCGCCGCGGCCAAGGGCGCCACGCCCCCCGAGGCGCTGGCCGCGGGTCGCGCGATCATGGGGCCGGGCGGCTTCATCAAGGACCCGGTCTCGGCGATCTCGCTCGGGCTCGCGCTGATGTTTGGCACCGCCGGGCTGCCGCACATCCTGATGCGCTTCTTCACCGTGCCCGACGCGCGCGCGGCGCGCACCTCGGTGCTGTGGGCGACGGGGTGGATCGGCTATTTCTACCTGCTGACCTTCGTGATCGGCTTCGGCGCGATCGTGCTGGTCGGCACCGACCCGCGCTACCTCGACGCCGCGGGCGCGCTGCGCGGCGGCGGCAACATGGCCGCGGTGCACCTCGCGCACGCGATCGGGGGCGACCTGTTCCTCGGCTTCGTCTCGGCGGTGGCGTTCGCGACCATCCTCGCGGTGGTCGCCGGGCTGACGCTCTCGGGCGCCTCGGCGGTGAGCCACGACCTCTACGCCAGCGTCTTCCGTCGCGGCCGCGCCGACCAGGCGGCGGAGCTGCGCGTCTCGCGCGTGACCGTCGTGGTGCTCGCGCTGGTCGCGATCGCGCTGGGCATCCTGTTCGAGAAGCAGAACGTCGCCTTCATGGTCAGCCTGGCGTTCGCGATGGCGGCCTCGGCCAACTTCCCGGTCCTGCTGCTGTCATTGCTGTGGCGTGGCTGCACCACGCGCGGCGTGGTCGCGGGCGGGGCGGTCGGGCTGGCGCTCGCGCTCGGACTGACCATCCTGTCGCCCGCGATCTGGGTGGCGGTGCTGGGGCACGCCGCGGCGATCTTCCCGTACGGCTCGCCCGCGCTCTTCTCGATGCCCGCGGCGTTCGCGACGATCTGGCTCGTCTCGCGGCTGGATCGCAGCGGACGCGCGGCGGTGGACCGCGCCGGCTATGTCGCGCAGCGAGTCCGGTCAGAGACGGGCATCGGCGCCACGGGGGCCAGCGGTCACTGATCCGACCGGACCGGCGGCAAAGAATCTTTACATAGCGTTAACCACCCCTAGTCAGATCATCGTTTCTGCGGCACGGTCCATCGCGTGGTGCGCCATGTCGGCGACTAGGGAGACCTACGATGAAGAAATGGACCTTGGCGCTCGGCGCGCTGGGGCTGCTCGCGGCGCTGCCGGCGAGTGCGGACCGGAGCACGGCGCAGTTCACTTCGGTGACGGTGTTTGGTGACAGTCTGGTCGATGCCGGGAACCTCTATATCGCCAACGGCGGCACCCGCCCCGACCCGAGCCAGGGCTATTTCCAGAACCGCTTCACCGACGGCTTCGACTATCCCGACCTGATCTCCCTCAAGCTCTTCGGCGCGCCAACCAAGCCCTCGCTCGCCGGTGGCAGCAACTACGCGTTCGGCGGCGCGCGCGTGGTCGATACCGGCGACGCCATCCCCGACCTCGGCGCGCAGCTCAGCACCTTCGCCGCCTCGGGCAAGCCGGTCGATCCGAACGGCCTGTACATCCTCAACTTCGGCGGAAACGACGTGTTCGGCGCCGAGGGCGTGTTCGGCCAGGTCGGTGCGATCGGCAACTACCCCGACGTGAGCAGCTACCTCGAGGCGGCGGCCAACCAATATGTCGCGGGGATCAAGGCGCTCAACGACCGCGGCGCGCGCAACATCCTGTTCACCGATTTTCCGAACGCGATCGATCCGCTGACCGTCGAGGCCAACGGCTACCTGCGCACCGCCTTGAGCGGGCTGAGCGTCAGCGCCGGCACCGACCTGTACTTCTACAGCCTCAGCGACTTCAACCTGCGCGTGCTGCAGCATCCCGACCAGTTCGGGCTGCCGCCGCTGCGCGCCGACACCAGCTGCGTCGCGGCGAACGCGCAGGCGAGCGGATGCAAAGGGTTCTTCTCCTTCGACGGCGTCCACGTCACCGGCGCGGTACAGGCCGCCGGCTTCCGCGACATGGACCAGCGCTTCGGTCTGACCAGTGCGGTGCCCGAGCCCTCGGTCTGGGCGATGCTGATCCTGGGGTTCGGCCTGGTCGGCGCGACGTTGCGGCTCGGCCGGCGCCGCCGCGCCGCCGACACGACAGCCTGACATCGGGCCACCTCTCGCTCGCGACCGACACGCCGGCGTACCAGAGAGCTCGTCCCGGCCCCGCCGGGACGACGTCGGCGCGGCGCGAGCCGATGCCAGCGGCTCCGAACGGGATGGCAGATGTCGCCGTAGCGCCGCCGCAGGGAGCGGTGCCGTAGATCCGTCCGAGGTCGCTGGGCGCCGTGGGGGGAGAACAGCTCGCTGCCCGTCACCGCGCCGAGGTCGCCGCTGACCCGGGCGCGCTGGATCGTCCGCTCGGACGGCGCCGCGCCCATGCGCAACTCGCATCCGTCATGATAAGACCGAGCGGCTCCCCCTTGTCAGTTGTCTTCAGGGACGTCCGCGACCGCCTGCTCTCGTCTGTACGCAGCATCGGTCGAAAATAACCGAACGCATGGCCGCGAGCGGTGCGGCCTCTTCCTACCATAGGCTCAGTTCGATCGAGCACGTCCTGCCCGGCAGCGCGTCAGCGCGGTGCCGAACGGTGGAGGGGCGGCCGGAGGGGATGACGGGCGATGGGAGACACGTGCTCGAGCGGCGCTGACGACGTGCCCGGCGGCGGGGGCACGCGGGCGGTCGCGCGCCGCGAGGTCGTCGTCGCTGGCCTGGCCCTCCTCGCCAGCGCGAGCAGCGCCGCGCTCCTCTCCGGCTGCGACGGCGGTGATAGCGCGGCCGCTCGTGCGGAAGCGGGTGGGACAGGGGTGAGATCGATGAGCGCCGGTCCGGTGCTCATCGACGCCGCGTCCGGGGTGGCGCCGATCCTGCCGCTGTTGCCCGGCGGCACGGCGGACGCCTTCGAGCGGCTGATGGCCTATGATCCGGCGACCGACCGCGATGCGGTGTACTTCCGCTCGGCCGTGCCGCTCGCGCCGCGGATCACGCCCTTCGCCGCGACCCAGGCGCACCCGCGGCTCGACCCGCGCGCGGGCGCCGCGACGCTCGCCACCACCAACCGGACGATCGCGCCCGGTGCCGCCGACGTCTGGCGGGCGGTGCGGCACGCGGCCACGCCGGCCGGCGGCGTGCAGGTGTCGCGCCGCCTCGGCGTACACGACATCGTGGTGCAGTGGAGCGGTACCGGGATCGTTCCCAACCCGGCGCTGACCGACGCGGCGCATCGCAACGGCGCGCTCTGCCTGGGCACGATCTGGCAGCCTGACGCGCGCCTGTTCGACGGCAGCGTCGTGCCGGCCGAGCAGGTCGCGGAGAAGCTCGTCGGGCTGGCGCGATACTTCGGCTTCGACGGCTTTTTCGTCAATCATGAGCTCGGCGCCGCGCAGACCAAGACGCTGGTCGCGGGGCTGATGGCGGCGATGCATGCGGCCGCGCGGCGGGCGCGTCTCGCCCCCTTCCACCTCCAGCACTACGACGGACACGGCGACCTCAGGGACCTGTTCGCGCCGGACGCGAGCGGCGCGCCGGCCGCCGACACCGTGATGGTCGACCAGGGCTGGAGCGGCTACAACGGACCCGGCGGCTGCTGCTCCAGCTGGCCGGCCGACCCGACGACGCTCGCCGCGGGGGCGAGTGCTTACCGCCGTGCCCCCGAGCACGTCTTCTTCGGATTGCAGCTCTATCCCGGGCCGGGCTTCATCGGCGCCGCGGCGCCGCGCGTGATCAGCCCGGACGGGGGCACCGCGCGCGGCGGCGGGCTCCAGCTCTACTCGGTCGACGACGGCTGCCTCAACCTGTGGCGCGCGCGCCAGGCGGGGCGCGGCGCGGCCTTCCTCGACGACGGCGTCGACGTCGCCACAGTCGAGCGGCTGGTCTACAGCGGCCAGACGCAGAACCCGGCGCTGTCCAACGCGCCGAGCGCCGCGCAGCAGGCGGTGTATGAGAGCGGCCGGCTCAGCTGGGGCGGCACCACCTTCTACCATCTGTCCGAATGGGCGACGACCGACGGCGCGCCGGCGCGCTTTCGCCCCGACCAGGCCGATCTGCCGATCACCTACGGCGTGGCCAACTTCATCGCCGAGCGCTCGGTGATCGGCGCGGCGCCATTCGTCACGCACTTCAACGAGGGCGAGGGGCGGGCCTTCTTCGTCGAGGGCCGGCGCGTCGCCGACGCCGCCTGGTTCAACCTCGGCATCCAGGACGTGCTGCCGACCTGGCAATGGTGGCGCGCCCCGTTCGACGGGCTGACCGATCGCGCTGCCGCGGCGCCGGGGCTGCTCGAGGTCGGGCTCGATCAGGCGACCGCCTACGACGGCGGCTCGTCGCTGCGCGTGCACGGCCTGCTCGGCGCCGGCGCGGCGACGCGGGTCCATCTGTTCAAGAGCGACATCGCGGTGGCGGGCGCGACGGCGGTCGAGGTTGTGACGCTCGCCAGCGCGGCGGACCGCGCGCGCACTCGCCTCGGCCTGATCTTCGCCGACCGGCCGGACCAGCCGGAGTGGCGGCCGCTGCCGCCCGGCCGGCCGGCCGCGGGCGAGGGCGGCTGGACGCTCAGCCGGCTCGGACTCGCCCGCTTCGTCGGCCGCCGCGTGGCCTGCATCCTCCTCGGGTTCGAGCCCGGCGAGGGCGGCGCCACCCCGCTCGACCTGCGCGTCGGCCGCCTCGCGATCACCGGCCAGGAAGATCGGGCGCTCGCGGCGCCGCGCGGGCTGCGGCTCGACCGCCGCGTCACCGACGCCGCGACCGGCGCGATCGGGCTGGGGCTGCGCTGGGACGATGACGGCCGCTTCGACGTCTTCCACGTCGACTCGCGGGGCGGCGGGCGCCGCTGGCTCGGGCGCATCGACGGCCGGTGCTTCTACGGCCCGGCCGCGCTGCCGGCGGGGACGGCGTCGGCGCTCGTCGAGGTCCAGGCGATCGACGGCGCGCAGCGCGGCGGCGCGGCGCTGCTTCGCGTCTGATCCCGGCGAGCCGCGGCCCACGCGCGACGGGCAACCACAATCGAGAGGGGGAAAACGACATGACCATCATGCCGCGGCTCGCGCTTCTGGCGAGCGTTTCGACGCTGACCCTGCTGTCGCCCGCGGCCGCGGCGCAGCAGCCCGCCGCCCCGGCGACCACCTCGGCGGCGGACGTCTCACCTTCCTCGCAGGGCGACGAGACGGGCGCGCAGGAGATCGTCGTCACCGGCATCCGCGCCAGCCTCGCCTCGGCGCTCTCCGCCAAGCGGCGCGCCGCCAACGTGATCGACAGCATCTCCGCCGAGGACGCGGGCAAGTTCCCCGAGGTGAACGTCGCCGAGTCGCTCCAGCGCGTGCCCGGCGTGCAGGTGGTGCGCGGCTTCGGCCTGGGGCAGCAGATCGCCGCGCGCGGGCTCGGGCCCGACTTCACCAACGTGCTGCTCGACGGCCGCACGCTGCCGTCGGACACCGGCGCCTGGTCGGCCGACGGCGGCGGGCGCGGGCGCAGCTTCAACTTCGACGTGCTGCCCGCCGACATGATCTCGCGCATCGACGTCAACAAGACGATGCTGCCGAGCCTCACCGAGGGCGGCATCGGCGCCACCGTCAACATCCTCACCCCGCGCCCGCTGACGATCGGCAGGAGCTATGGCGCGCTCTCGCTCAGCGGCATGGTCGTGGAGCGCGTCCACACCGTCCGCCCGAATGTCAGCGGCCTGTATTCCTGGGTCAATCCGGCCAAGACCGTGGGCGTGCTGGTGTCCGGTTCCTACGCGGACTTCCGCATGTCGGGCGATTATGCCCGCATCAACCAATGGGACGCCGCCGCCTTCAACGTCGTCCGCGGCAGCGTGACCGCACCGGTGACCACGTCGGAGCAGCTCAACGCCCCGCGGCAGGCGAGCTACGGTGTCTATGACGGCGGCACCAGGCGCTCGTTCGGCAGCCTCGCGCTCCAGGTCGCGCCGGGCGACCGACTGACGCTGAGCGCCGACGGCTTCTATTCGCGGCTCGACCAGAAGATCGGCGATTCGATCGTCAACCTCGTGTTCGGCAACACGATCATCGATCCGACCGTCGATCGGAACGGCATCGTCACCGCGGGCCGCTATCCCGGCCAGGCCTTCCTGAGCGCGCCCGCGGTCGCCGCCGCGCTCGCGGGGAGCAAGGTGGCGCAGCCGCAGGATCTCTCGGTGATCCGGTCGCGCGACCGGCTCGCCGAGAGCTATGACCTCGGTGCCAACGCGGTGTGGCGGCCGAGCGACGCCCTGACCGTCACCGCCGACCTCTCCCATGGCCGCGCCACCGGTGACAAGCGCTTCGACCCCTATGTGCTGATCGGCAACACCGCCGCGAACGACGTCCGCTATGCCTTCCGGGACGGCAACCCGCAGGTCGCGACGAGCGACCCGGTGTTCACCGATCCGGCGCGCATCCGGCTCGGCTACTCGGGCAACTGGGGCGAGACGATCGTCGATCGCCTCACCGAGGGACAGCTGAGCGCGCGCTGGCGCCCGAGCGGGTCGCCGATCGCGATCAGCGTCGGCGCGGACTATCAGGACCGCACCAAGGGGCAGGACAATTACAGCTCGCGCTCCGACCCCTACGACACGCTGACCTTCCCGGTCGACCCGTCGCTGCTGCGGCCGATGACCCTGGGGAACGACTTCCTGCGCGGCGCGGTGCGGCCGCCGAGCCGCCAGTTTTTCGGCTATGATCCGCGCCGGCTGATCGCGTGGCTGTCGCAGCCGGCGCAGCTCGACCGGCGCGGCCAGTACAGCAGCAGCTACCTGCCGACGCGCGCCGCCGACGGGACGACCAACTGCACCGGCGATTGCGCGCTGATCGAGTCCGACCCGAAGATGCCGGGCGGCCCGCTGGCGCTGGTGTACGATCCGGGCGGCAGCTTCGCGACGCGCGAGCGGGTCGCCGCCGGCTATGCCGACGCGACGCTGTCGACGGGCGTGCTGTCGGGCAATGTCGGCGCGCGCGTCGTCCGTGTCGACACGGAGTCGCGCGGTTACGGCGCCACCGTCACCGGGATCGTGCTGCCGCAGGGCGGAAACACCTACGTGTTCACCTATTCGGCCGCGGGTCCGCAGGCCCGGGCGGCGCGCTATGCGGCGGTGCTGCCGTCGGGCAATCTGACTCTCGAGATCACGCCAGAGCTGCTGCTGCGTGGCGCGGTCGGACGAGCGCTGAGCCGCGCCGATCTCAACGACCTGCGCTACGGCGAGTCGTGGGGCGGGCAGGCTGGTTGGCTGACGCTGGCGCTCGGCAACCCGGCGCTCAAGCCCCAGTTCGCGACCAACTACGACCTGTCGCTCGAATATTACGTGTCGAAGGTGAGCTACGTCGCGGTGGCGGGGTTCCGCAAGGATCTCGCCGACCTGTTCCAGTCGCGCACGATCCAGGCGACGCTGCCGCTCGCGCCCGAGCGCGTGTTCGTCACCCAGACCGTCAATCGCGCGCGCGGGCGCGTCGACGGCATCGAGGTGGCGGCGCAATATACGCTCGACGATCGCTTCGGCTGGCTCTCCGGCCTGGGTGCGAGCGCCAATTACACGCGTGTCACCGCCAGGACACTCGGCGACGCCGGCGCGTGCGGCTTCACCGGCATCTCACCCGACTCGTACAATGCGAGCGGCTTCTACGACGATGGCCGGCTCGAGCTGCGCGCCTCGTACAATTGGCGCTCGCGCTGGACGATGGCATGCGACTGGAACGGTCCCGGAGTCGATCAGGTCCATGCCGCCTACGGTCAGGTCGACGTGGCGCTGCGCTACGATCTCGATCCGTCGTTCCAGCTGTTCGCCGACGTCACGAACCTGGGCGACGCCGACAGCCTGATCTACGGCGGGGTGGCAACGCGCTTCATCGACCGCAGCCTCAACTATCGCCGGGTCAACGCCGGTGCGCGGCTCCGCTTCTGACGTTGGGATCGCTCCGTCCACCGGCGCGCACATGCGCCGGCCTGCGACGGCCGTTCGCCTGGCCGCCTTTGCGGCCGGGTGTGGCAGGTGAACGCCGGCAGGGCCTGCCTCTGCCGGCGTTCACCTGCCCTGGCTGACGGCAGCGCAGATGACACAGGCCTCGAGTGGTCTTGTCGGCGAAGCACGACGAGAAATGCGACCGGACGGGGCCGTGGTGCCGGTTGCAGCTATGGGATCGACATCAATCCTCGTGCTGACGATGATTTTCATAGAACGTTCGCGCAAGTACCCTAGATATCGCCACAACAGCTGCATGAGACGCTCGTTAGAACTCGATCGGATTACGGACGCAGCGACCGGCTCCGATCGTGAAGTCGCACGTTCATCGCCGCGTCGGTTCCCGCTGGTTCCGCACCGGCATCGCGACATGTTCGCCGCGTGACTTCTTGAGCCCGTGAGGGTTTTGACCATTCGACGCGGTCAGCTCGTCGCGGGAAAGCGCCGCGGCGGATTGAAGTGCAGCGACGACCGGACGCGCCTGGAAGATAACTGACCGATGGGGACTGCAGTTGCCGTTGCGGCGGCAAAATGGATGCGCAATTCTAGCAATTGTTGCGACGATGGCGCTGGATCACCCGTCCCTGCTGGCATGTTGGCCGGTCGCCCGCGCGATCGACACAGTCAGTAGCAATCGAGGTGAGTTGTCATCGTCGAACATCGCCCAGCAAATCTTCGCACAACCTATTACCTGGCTCAACTGGCTCTTTGCAGTAGGCGCATGCGTCATTCGGCCTGTTCTGATCCATCGCGTCGACCCAAGGTTCGGGAGCGAAGAGCATTTCGCGAAGAAGCTCTCTCGGCAACTCTTAACGGCGCTTATCACTCGTCTTCGTCAGCATCGTTCGAGAATCCATCGAACCCGAAAACCCGTCGGTTTCGGGAGATTAGGACAGGGTGTCTCCGATAATCTAACCGCTCGATCTCGGAGGTGCACACCTCGATCTCGTAGGTGTTGTTCCCGCTACTGGCAAAGCCCTGACACCCGTCGTCAGTGACGCAGCGACCCGTTTCGAATCGGTTTCAGATTTCAGTGTCGGTATCTCGGATGACGCGTATTGCTCGACATGCAGCGCAGGCGAGCAGGTGGTAGGTCAGCAGTTTACGTTCTGTCCTCAAGCATCGTGAAATCTATATATTTTGTTGTATGCGATAGCAGTGGTGAAAGCATAAACTAAGTAGACGCCGGTTTATCTTAGACATTAATAATGGTATCTGCTGGGGGCACCGTTTTCAGCGAAACTTTAATATATCTGAGTATGACTCTGTTTGTCTGCTATCCTCCCACACCAAGCCAACTCGAGCGCTCCGCGGCACGCTCGAAGGGCTCGGGCACCGATAGGACGAGTGGCCGGAGCCGGGCGGCGGGTAGGGCGCCTTGAGAGACCGTCGGTTGAGTCTTCAGAAGCTCAGGCGTGGGCCGAGCGCCTCGTGCGGCGCGCCCATGCCGGCGCGGGGCGAGCCAGCTTTTGTCGCCGGAGCGCCGCGTCCGCTTCCTCAAGGAGAAGGTTCATCTCACCGGCGCAGCGGGATAAGCGGCTCGAACCAAGGCTGACGCCGACGCTGACCGCCTGTTCGTTGACAAAATAAGGAGCGCTCAGCCGGAGAACGATGTCGTTCGCCCGGGCGGAGATGATGTCCGGTGACGGCGCTCCAGCTTGCATGACGACGAACTCGTCTCCGCCCAGACGCGCGACCGCGTCGCCGCGCGCGGCAGAGAGGGCCAATCGCTCGCCGACAGCACAGAGAAGCGCGTCGCCGGCAGCATGGCCGAGCTGATCGTTGACCTGCTTGAAGCCGTCGAGATCGAGATAGTGGAGCGCGTAGCCGCCTGCCCTCGCGCCGATCCGTTCCGAGTCAGCGATAGCTTCGGCGAGGGCGAAGCGGTTCATCAATCCGGTCAGGTGGTCGCGGCGGGCGAGGGCGGCGATCGCGGTGCTGGTGACGGACTGCCGCTCCTGCGCGATATGTCGCTTGGCAAGGCTGCGTAGCCCGCCGGCCAGCAGCGCGACAAGGCAGAGCGCGGCGACTGCACGATCGGCGTCGGCGCCGGCGCCCAGGATCCAGGCGGGTGGCAGGACAGCGAGAAGGACGCTTCCCCCGGCGATGAAAGGTCGCAATGCCGTTGTGGCGACCGCACCTGCGGCATAGCCGACGACGAGGACCGCGACGGCTAGATGGAGCGATGGCACAGGCAGGACCAGCGCGCGCGCCGCGAAGCAGCCGAACAGCGCGGCGAAGGCAAGGTAGGACGCGCCGAACCGTCGCTCTAACGCGCGGGCATCAAGCCTTGTCAGGGCTGCTGACGCGCAACGCGCGCGGCCGCGATAGAGCAGCGCTAACCGCCAGCCGCTGGCTCCCGTGCCGGTGAAGGAAAGCATCACGACGACGCCATCGTGCGACCTCAGCGATACCAGGGCGGCGACCAGCAGGAACAGAGCACTCATGATGGTCGCCGGCATCCTCGTCGCGAACAGGCTCGCGACCCGCTCGGCATAGGGGTCCCTCTGCTCCGGGATGTGTTCTGGCAGCGCAGCTAGCATGTCGCGCTCGACGTTGACCGTGACATATTAAGATCGTGAGAACCGGCGGGTCTGCGGTGCGTGGTCGGCGGTGCGCACCCGCTCAGCCGCGCGGGACGATGCGACGCCGCTGATGATCGCTCAGGCGCGCTGAGCATGGCGTCACGGCTAAACTGCCTCGAATCTACGCCAGCTCGAGCTTCCCGCGAGCGGCCTGCACGCCTGCGTAAGGTCTAGGACCTGGTCGAAGGCAGCCCCGGTCAGCGGTCGGCTGATGTGGTAGCCCTGGATCGTGTCGCATCCCTCGGCGACCGAGAAGGCAAGCTGCTCGTCCGTTTCGACGCCCTCGACGGTCGTGGCGATGCCGAGGCACGCGCTCATCGTTATGATCGCTCGAACGATGGCGGCGCTCTCGAGATCGTCGGGCAGCTGCCGTACGAACGATTGATCGATCTTGATCTTGTCGAAGGGAAACCTGCGAAGGTAGCTCAGCGACGAGTAGCCGGTGCCGAAATCGTCCATGGCAATGCGGATGCCGGCGGCCTTGAGCTCCTTCAGCGTCGCCAGCGTGTTGGCCTCGTCGCTGAGCAGGACACCCTCGGTGATCTCGAGTTCGAGCCGACCCGCGCCCAAGCCGGATGATCGAAGCGCGGAGAGGATGATCGAGCCCAGAGCGGGATCGCGGAACTGAGCCGGCGACAGGTTTACAGCGACGCCGATATGCGATGGCCAGGTCGCCGCCTGCGCGCACGCGGTGCGCAGCACCCAGTCGCCGAGCGGCAGGATCAGTCCGGTCTCCTCGGCGAGCGGGATGAACTCGATAGGGGAGACGAGGCCGCGCTCAGGGTGGTTCCACCTGACCAGCGCTTCGGCCGCGGTGATCTCACCTGTCTTGGCGTCGACCAGCGGTTGATAATGAAGCTCGAGCTCGCCCACGCTGATCGCGTGGCGCAGGCCGATCTCGAGCCTGCGGCGTTCCTGCGTCTGCTCATCGAACACCGGATCGTAGCGGCGCCATGTGGCGCGCCCATCCGACTTGGCCGCGTAGAGCGCGAGATCGGCGTTGCGCAGCAGCTCAGCGGGATCGTCACCGTCGTCTGGCGCCCAGGCAAAGCCGAGGCTCGCGCCAAGGTGCACCGCCTGCCCGCTATACAGGAAAGGGCGATCACCGATCGTTCTCACCAGACGCTCGGAGAGGATGGCGACGGAGTCGAGGTGATCCGCGGCGACCTGCAGGACCGCGAACTCGTCGCCACCCAGCCGCGCCAGTACGTCACCTTCGCGCAGCGTGGCCTGCAGCCGCTCCGTGACCATCTGCAGAATGACGTCTCCTGCGGCATGCCCCAGTGTGTCATTGACCGGTTTGAAGCGGTCCAGATCCAGCATCAGCACCGCGAAGGAACGGTCGCGATCGCGCCGCGACGCGCTGTGCAGCGACAGCAGGTCGAAGAAGCGCGCCCGGTTCGCCACGCCGGTGAGGGAGTCGTTGAACGCGAGCGTGCGCATCCGTGCTTCGGTGCGCAGGCGCTCGCGCTGGTCGCGCACGGCGATGACGGTCTGCAGCTTATGCCCGAGCGTGACCTGCGAGCGAAGGACGCGAACCGGGATCGTCGTGCCGTCCGCGCTGAGCAATAGTGCTTCGCGCTCCTCCCGCTCTGGCAGGCTGTCGAACTCGACGCCGGGAAGCAGCGAGCTGAGGGATCGACTCACGAGACCGCCGACGGCGTGGCCGGAGAGCCGCTCGACGCTGCGATTGGCCGTCACGATCGCGTCGCCGCGACAGATCAGTAGGCCTTCCAGCGCCACGTCGGCGAGTTCGCGGATGCGACGCTGGTCCTGACGAACTCTCGCCTTCGCAGCGAGGTCGAAGCGCCACCCGATCACCGCCAGCGTAAGCAGTGCCGTGGAGACGCCGGCGACCCAGGGTGCCACCATCTCGGGCGACATCGCGTCATCGGGGAAGACGACGGCGGGGTCGCCCCGCAGCGTCATCGCGGCCATGCCGCAGAAGTGCAGCACGGCGATGGCGAGCAGAAGCAGAGCCGGCGCCGCACGCCGGACGCGGTGCCGGCGATGCGAGAGCGTCATCATGCCCGCCCCGGCGATCGGCACACCGAGAAGCAGTGACAAGAGGATGAGCGCAGGGTTCCAGCTGACCGAGCCCCGAACCAGGTAGGCGGACTGGCCGATGTAGTGGAGCCCGGCGATGCCCACACCGATGATGAGCCCTGCAACGAATTGCCTGGCACTCCGGCGTGATCGCATCGACACGAGCATGCCGGCGCCGATCCCAAGGATCGCGCACACCAGCGACACGACCGTGATTGCCGGATCGAAGGCGGCGTCCACGCCGGGCCGGAAGGCGAGCAGTACGATGAAATGGGTCGCCCAGGCGGTGCAGCCGCCCGCGACGATACTTACAACCGCCCATCGCCGCCGCGTGGTCCCGTTCGCGCGCGCCGCATGTCGGGCGATGGCGAAGCTCGCATAGACGCCGACGGCGCAGACCAGCGCCGCCATGCTGACGAGCCAGCGATCGTGGCCATGCGCGATGCAGTGCGCGATTGCTTGCAAGACACCCATGCGCCCGGACTAGGCTGCTCGTCTTAACGTAAGATCAGCAGAACGAAGGTTCGCACCTGATCTAGAGCAAGCCGAGAAGGAGGCTTGTGAAACGCGAGGAAGCTCGACCGCTGCCCGGCGCCGGTGACAATCCTCAATGTGGAAACGCTTCTATTTTACATTCGGACGCAGGGCGGGAAAGAGCTTTAACGTCGCTTAAAGAAGTGGATCTCGTGCATTCTTGGGCGGGAATATGAATAACCCATAAAGCATGAACGTACAGATTTCCTTACGGAGATATGCCGGTCCCGTCCCCTCGGAATGATGGCGGTAGCAAGATTAATGTAGACGTCAGAAGGTTAATCGTATGCGATATCACTGTGTCGATCAACAAAATGAATTTTATAATCTGTAGGGCCAGCGGACCTTTACTCTCGTTCGCCAGTTTGGCGGCCATCAGGAGTAAAAAGATGGTCAGCTGGTTTCGCAACAATGCCCCGATCCGCGTCAAATTCCGCGTGGTGGTCGCCTTCCAGATCGCGGTAGCCGCGCTGAGCCTCGGGCTGATCTATCTGGCAGCGGTGTCGCCGGCCACCGAGCTGTCGCGCATCATGTTGTGCGGCACGGCCCTCGCGTCGCTGCCGGTGCTCCTCACCTGGTACAGCGGCAAGCTCATCAGCGACCCGTATGTCACCACCGTGGTTCGCATGGAGGGGCTGGCAGCGGGCGATCTCGACAGCGCTATCCTCTACTCCGATCATCGCGACTGCGTGGGACGCATGACGCGCGCGATGCAGGTCTTCCGAAACAATGCGGAGACGATCAGGCGAGCAAGCGCTGACTCACAGGTGATGGTCGAGGCATTGGGGGCGGGTCTCGGGCGCATGGCTGCCGGCGACCTGACGGCAGCGATCGTCACACCGTTCGCGGAGCAGTTCGAGACGGTCCGACGCGACTTCAACGCTGCCAGAGAGTCGATGGCCTCGACGTTGAACAGGGTGTCGGTCGTGGCATCGGGCATCAACAGCGGCAGCAGCGACATCCGCGCGGCGTCGGACGACCTGTCGCGGCGCACCGAGCAGCAGGCGGCAGCGCTGGAGGAGACCGCCGCCGCGATGGAAGAGATCACGACGACGGTGCGCCAGACCGCGGATGGCGCGGCCAAGGCCCGTGAGCTCGTGTCGCAGGCCCGAGGTGAGGCGCAGGCCTCCGGCGACATCGTCGAGCGCGCGGTGAGCGCGATGGGCGGGATCGAGCGCACGTCCGCCGAGATCGCCGACATCATCGGCGTCATCGATGGCATCGCCTTCCAGACGAACCTGCTGGCGCTCAACGCCGGCGTCGAGGCCGCCCGCGCGGGTGACGCCGGCAGAGGCTTCGCCGTTGTTGCCTCCGAGGTTCGCGCGCTCGCGCAGCGCTCCGCCGATGCCGCCAAGGACGTCAAGGCGCGCATCGCCGCCTCGACCGTCCAGGTCGAGGTGGGGGTCGAGTTGGTCAACGCCACCGGTGTCGCGTTGCGCGGGATCAACGGGCGCGTCGAGGAGATCAGCGCGATCGTCACGACGATCGCCGCCTCGGCCAAGGAGCAGGCGGTCGGACTGCAGCAGGTCAACACCGCCATCTCGGAGATGGACGGCGTGACGCAGCAGAACGCCGCGATGGTCGAGCAGGCGACGGCGGCGACGCGCGGCCTGGCGGCGGACGCCGAGAAGCTGGCGGAGGAGGTCGCGCTCTTCACGCTGGCGGAGGAGGGCACCGATCGAACGGATCGACGGCAGCACGCGCGGCCCGGGCACGATAGCAAGCGGCTCCAGATCGTGCGACCGACGCCGCGGGTGGCGGCGCTGCGGCAGACCGCGCAGGAAGACTGGGCGGCCTTCTGATGCCCCTTCAGATCGAGCGGCGACCTGGCCATATCCTCGTTCATGGCAGCGGCCTGGCGAGCCTTGCCGACGCTCAGCGGCACTTCCGCGAGCTCTCATCGCTGCTGGTCGCGGAGCGACGAACGACAAGGGGCGTGCGGCTGCTGATCGATCTTCGCGCCGCCACGCCGCATCCGCCGGAGGTCGCATCTCACATCGAGCGGGTTCTTCCGGTCCTATACCGCGCCAGAGACCGCGTCGCGGTCGTGGTTCGCGACTCAACCCGGAAACATGAGACGAAGCGCTCGCATGATCCTTCCTACACTGACGTGTTCCTGACGCTGGCGGCCGCCGAGGCGTACCTCGGGCAGGCCCATACGCACCCATGTTCGCTCGACAGCCCAGCCGTGGCGTAGAGGTGTCGAGCGCTTTTCAGCGCTGCGAGGGATGTGGAACAATCCATTAAGAACCTGGCTGTAGGGTCCGCCGATGAGCTCGCTGTCGCCAAACTACGAAGAGGCGCGGCTCGACGCGCTCCTTCAACTCAAGCTGCTGGATACGCCGGCGAGCGAGAGCTTCGATCGCATCACCCGCATGGCCAGCCTGATCTTCGGGCTGCCCGTCGCCGCGGTATCGCTGACCGATCGCGATCGCCAGTGGTTCAAGTCCCGCGTCGGCGTTGATCATTCCAGCATCCCGCGCGACGGTGCGCCGTGCGCGCGCGTCGCCGAGGCGGGGCAGCCGCTCGTCATCGAGGATCTGCTCGACCACCCGCATTATGCCGGGAGCGTGCTCGCCCATGCCGGTACCCGCTTCTATGCGGGGGCGCCGCTGATCACCAGCGAAGGCTACGGGCTCGGCGCGCTCTGCGTGCTCGGCACCGAACCGCGCCGGGCGGCGCCGGCGGAATTGTCCGCGCTTGTCGATCTGGCCGCCATGGTGATGGCGCAGATCGAACTGCAGCATGCCTTCGGCCGGATCGACCCCGTCAGCGGCCTGCCCATGCGCAGCCAATTCCGCGACGACCTGCTCGATCTCGCGCGCGAGCGCCACGGCGAGCGGCAGATCGTGGTCTTCGTGGACATCGCGCGCGACGAGCAGATCAGCCGGATCAGTCGGGCACTCGGCGGCGCGCGCGTCGACGATCTGATACGAGAGGCTGCCCGTTCGCTTCGCGCCGCCCTCGACGGGGATCGTCGGCTGTACCACGTCGGTGCTGCCCAGTTCGCCTTTCTCGCGCCGGCTGGCGCCGATCCGCACGATTACACCGCGGATCTCCGCTCCGGCTCCGCGGCGATACGAGCATCGTCCTCCGTCCGCTTCGTCACCAGTCTGGCCATCGGGGTTCGCCCGTTCGCGCTCGGCGAGGTCTCGCCCGACGACCTCCTACGCGGCGCCGCTGCGGCCGCGCAGGATGCTCGCGGCGTGTCAGGATCGGTCTCGCTCTATTCTTCCTCGAGCGACCGGGCACACCAGCGGCAGTACGTGCTGATGCAGGATTTCGCCGCCGCCTTGGCCGCGAGAGACCAGCTTCGGCTCGTGTATCAGCCGCGGATCGACCTCGCGACGGGACGGTGCATCGGTGCGGAAGCGCTGCTCCGGTGGCGATACCCGCGTCTCGGCGACGTGTCCCCCGCCGAGTTCATCCCCATCATCGAACAGACGTCGCTTGCCCTGTCCACCACGCGGTGGGTCCTCGACGCCGCCATGGCGCAGCTCGCCCGCTGGGACCGCGGCGGCCTGACGTTCCGGCTCTCGGTCAATCTGTCCGCGGTCAACCTGAGCGAGCCCGACCTCGTCGCCCGCGTTCAGGCCGGCTTGTTGCGGGCAGGACTGTTGCCCGAGCAGCTCGAGCTGGAACTGACCGAGAGCGCGATCATGGAGCATCCCGAGCAGGCGATCGGGGTACTGCGCGAGCTCGCCGCGGCCGGCATCTGCCTCGCCATCGACGATTTCGGGACGGGGCAGAGCAGTCTCGCCTACCTGCAGCAGATCCCGGCGCAGGTCGTGAAGATCGACCAGGCCTTCGTGCGCTCGCTGACCGACGCCGGCGGAGCCGACTACGTGCTCCTCGAGACGATGGTCGCGATGGCGCACAAGCTCGGCCATCGCGTCGTCGCGGAGGGGGTCGAGACGAGCTCGGCCGCCGAGATCGTCGCGGCGCTGGGCTGCGAGGAAGCGCAGGGCTATTGGTTCGCCCGCCCGATGGAGGAGGACGTCTTCGCCTCTTGGATGCGCTCTGCTGACGGCCGGCGCCGGTACGCGGGCTGAGCAATGTGCCGAGGCGCTAGCCCTGCCGTGCTCCCGCGCGAACCTTGGCGCACTTAACGCTTTGTTTTGAATGGCTTCCTAGATGCGGTCCGACAAATCGCGCCGGGCCAGACCAGATGCCATATTCCGACCTTACCCCAGAGTCTTCCGCGCGCGTCCTTGAGTCGCTGCAGAACCCGGTCATCGTGATCGATGCCGGCGGCGACCTAAGCTACGCCAACGCCGCGGCCGCCGCGCATCTGGGCGGCTGGATCGTCGGATTGTCGTTCTCGGACATCTTCCCCGACGTCCTGCATTCCACGTTCAACGCGGATGCGCCCTCGTCACTGCGGCTGACCACGCGGCAGGGGGAGAGCTTCGACGCACTGGCCAACCCACTCGGCGGCGGCAGCACGTGCATCAGCCTTTGGCCAGGCTCCGGCACTTCTCCTCACTCGGTGCCTGCGTACCAGGACGATCTCACCGGCCTAGCGCTGCGCAACCCCTTCATGGCCGCGCTCGAGGCAGCCGTGGGCACGGCGGAGCCGCGGCACGTCGCCGTGCTGTGCCTGGATCTCGATCGCTTCAAGATGATCAACGACACGCTGGGTCACGGGATCGGTGACCAGCTGCTGAAGAAAGTCGCAGACCGTCTGCGCGCGGCCTGCCGGAAGGAAGACGTGATCGCCCGACTCGGCGGCGACGAGTTCGTCATCCTGCAGAGGGGGATCGCCGGCGCGGAGGACGCGGAGAAACTCGCCGGGCGCCTGGTCGACCTGGTCGGCAGGACCTATGTGCTGAGCGGCCATACGATCAACGTGGGTGTGAGCATCGGCGTGGCCATCGTCAGCGGCCCTGTCCAGCCGCGCGACCTGTTGCGCAACGCCGACCTCGCCCTCTACGAGGCCAAGCGCGCGGGGCGCGGCCGGTACCGCTTCTTCGAGAGCGGTATGGACGCGCAGCTTCACGAACGGCGCGAGCTCGAGATCGATCTGCGTCGCGCGCTCGCCCTCAAACAGTTTCAGCTGGCTTATCAGCCCTTCGTGGATCTCGAGACCGACACTGTCATCGGGTTCGAGGCTTTGCTGCGCTGGAACCATCCGACCCGCGGCAACGTCCCCCCGCTCAGCTTCATCGGCGTGGCGGAGGAGAACGGCCTGATCGTCAAGATCGGCGAGTGGGTGCTGACCACCGCCTGCATGGAAGCTGCCGGGTGGCCGGGGGACCTCATCGTGGCGGTCAACGTGTCGCCACTCCAGTTCAAGGCCGACACGCTCCTGGAGACGGTCTCGTCGGCGTTGGCGCGCTCCGGACTGGCGCCCGACCGGCTCGAGCTCGAGATCACCGAGGGCGCGCTTCTGGCCGACACCGACAACGTCCTGGCAACCCTTCACGCCTTGCGCGCACTCGGCGTGAAGATCTCGATGGATGATTTCGGCACCGGCTACTCGTCCCTCAGCTATCTGCAGAAGTTCCCCTTCAACAAGATCAAGATCGATCGCTCGTTTGTCTCGGGCGACGACGCCGACAGCGAGGCGATCCTGCGCGCAGTGTCCGGACTCGGCTCCAACCTCGGCATGGCAATCACCGCCGAGGGCGTCGAGACCATGGAGCAGCTCACGCGCATCCGGGAGCAGCATTGCACCCATGTTCAAGGCTACCTGACCGGCCGTCCGATGGCGCAGGCGCAGGTCGCCGGTTTCTTGTCCGAGCGAGCGTGAGGAAGCACGATGCCGATCTACCGACTGGTCTATTACAGCCGCAACCATGTGGCGCTGGACGTCCTCGCCAGCGAGCTGGCTGACATTCTAGCGAAGAGCCGTGAGAACAACATTCGCGACGAGATCACGGGCGCGCTCATGTTCAATGCCGGGTGCTTCGCTCAGGTGCTCGAAGGGCCGCTGGAGCGAGTCGAAGCGGCGTTCGAGCGGATCCAGCAGGACGAGCGCCACGGTGAGGTGTCCCTTCTGTCGCTCGAGCCGATCGCCGGCCGAAGCTTCCCGAATTGGGCGATGGGCTTCGTCGGCGCGTCGGCCGCCGACGTCGAACGCTACGCCTCGTTCGGCGCGGCGAGCGGCTTCGACCTGTCTCGCTTCGACGGCGATGAACTTCATCAGCTCCTGCTGGAGCTCGCGATCGAAGAAGAGCGCGCAGCCGCGTAAGCTGCCCTCGACGTCGCTCCGATGAAGCCGTCTCTCGTGCCTTGGCATCTTGGCTCGGTACGCTCGAGGCGGGCGAACGGCAGACGTTGAGGGCGGAGTAGCGCGTGCTGGATGGCCGCTTGTCGGTCCTCGCCACGAGACGGGCGGGGCGCAGCGCCCACTTGCGGCCACTCGCGGGATGCTGGATGATCCGGCGATGCTGCTACGTTCCACGGCGCTGACAGCCCTCCTACTCGGATCGTCTTTCTCGACAAGCGCCAGATCGGAAGGCTTTATCGCTACGCCGGCGAAACGTCAGCTAAGCCGTCTCTCGCTAGCCGACGCCGACGCTCTCCTTTTCAAGCTCAAGACAGCTCAGACCGATCTTGCCAAAGGAGAAGACCTGCCCTTTTTCCTATTGTCTGGTTCGTTGGCGTCCGATGCCATGGCAAGGCTCTCCCCCCGCGATGCCTTCCTGAAGCTACCTTTTGGTGACGTCTGGAACATCGAGCGCCTCACCGCGGACACCCGGCTGCCTCAGCGGTTTCGGCTTGCATATGCGCCGACAGGGCTGGGGCAGCTGTATTGGAACATCGAGGTTCTTATCAACATCGATGGCAGCATCGAGCGAGTGACGATGACTTACGAGCCGCCCGCCCCCTTCTGACCGGTCGTGTGTCTCTCTTCGTCCCGAACGGGTCGGCCGGACAGCGATGCTAAGCGCCCGATCGGCTTGAACGCGGAGACGAACGGACGACCGGATTTCCACGGCGGGCGCGGGCCTCATCGGCCCGCTCGGCCGCGGTGAGCACCTCGCGCTCGTGTCGACGCAGGATCTCCAGCGGCAAGCGATCAACCTCGCGCGCAGCGACACGTTCGCGCCGCAGGCGCGAGGCTTTCCGTGCGCCATCATCGCCGGCCGCCCCAGGTCGTGCGCCGGACGATGCGCGCCGGCTGAGATGACCGACGTCAGTCGATGCGGCGCAGCCGCTCGATGGCAGACGGTTCGGCGAGCAGCTCGTCGAAGCGGGCGGCGAGGCTGGTGAAGGCGGCGGCCCGAGCATGGGCATCAAGTGCCGCCTGATCCGCCCATGCCTCCACCATCACGATCACGCCGGCCCCCTCAAGCATCGTCATCGATGGTGGGGATGCGCGTGGCTGGGACCGTGGACAAGTGGTCACCCTCCCTGAGCTTATGGTCCAGAACGGCGATCCAGGCGGAGGGGAAGGGAGGCGCGTGCCGGTTGCAGGGACCTTCCCCCACAACCAGAACTAACGGTTTTCCGCCACTTTTCGGGTCCGAGAAGCGGTCGTTGTGTACTCCTTTTTGTACCTCTTTTCCGACAACGGCAAGCGTCACCTTCGCCGCCCCTCGTACTGAAGGACGTGTCGCGCCTCATAGAACCTCACGCCCTTCACGCCCGCTCGGCGACATGCCGCCATCCACGACCATTTCACGCGATCGACTCGGACCGGAAAGACACGGTGTGAGCCTCGGCTGAGCGGCCGGAGCGCTTCTATGGCCGTGGGGCTCAGAGGTACTTCACGCACGATCGGTCCGGCGGAGCGGTCGCGGAGCTTGGCAGTGGCAGCGTCCAGGTCGACGTCGCGCCATTGAAGGTTGGAGAGCGCTCCACGGCTCAGGCCGGTCTCGGCGGCGACGACAACCATGGCGTGGAGGGCGGGCTCATCTTCGAGCGCCTGGCATATGAAAGACAACTCAGCGGCGCTTAGATGCCTGCGTCGTTCGTTGAGCGTGAAGCCCATCGCGGGATTGTCCGGGAGAGTGAGCCCGAAATCATGACGGGCGGCCTCGTAGGCGAACCGGATCAAGCGTAGGTCTTGCATGACGCGTGCTAGGCGAACGAACTCCAATCTCCTCTCGGCCCATGCCCGAATGGCGCTGGTCTTGAGGTGGTGCAGCTTCACCCGGCCGAGGCTGGAGCCTTGGATAAGGCTCGCGCTGCCCTTGGTCGTAAGCCGAGCATCGTCCCTGGTCACGAAGTGCGCGACGGCTTCGCTCAAGGTGATCTGCTTCTTCCGCTTTGTCGTCGACCGCTCATTGTCCATCGTTCATCCCCCTTCAAGGGTCCGTTCTTGAACAATGCTGGTGATGACGGCAAGTGGATCGTGAGTACCAAAATGAGTACCCTCAAGACATTCTACAATCGTGGAGTTTCCACACCTGTGGACAATGCATCAATTTGCTTGCGGGAACCTTTTGTTAGTAGTACCTCAATTAGGTCGCAGCGCCGCCTAGAAGCGCGAACGACTTCACACATGGCACGGGAAAGACGCACGATGGAGCAAGGGGATGTGATCCGCCTGTCGGATGGGGAGGCGGTACGCATGGGGTGTGGTGTGGTCGTGGTAATGCAGCGCGATGCTGATGACGGAGAGGTCAAGAGCGTCGTCCTGCAACTGTCGGACCTTGAAGCGCTCATGGCGGCGCTCTGACACTAGGACACGCGACCGAGGCGGCGAGCTGCAACTAGGCCGCCAAGGTTGGGCGACGAGCGGAAGGACCCCGCATCGTCACTGGAAGGGCTCCGAGTCAAACCGGGGCCCTTCTCGCGTCTCGCGAGCCCTTCAGCATCCATCCACTCGGCTCACGCGTTTGTGACGCGGGAGGAACAAGATATGATGGAAGACCCTGTAGCCTGCCGTGAGCGGGCTGAAGTCGAGCGCTCTGCCGCCGCCGCAACCACACTCGCCCAGGTTAAAGCTCGTCATCTCCAGGCCGCCGCGTCGTGGGACCGAATGGCGGAGCGCGGCGAGGCGTACCTCAAGTCCAAGGCGAAGAAGCTGGAGGCCACCGCCTGACGGACGCAGCTCAGCCTCGCTGTGGAAGCGGGGGTAGCTGAGAGGGAAGTGGCGCCCCGCCACATCGGGGGGTTGGGGGAGCAACGGGGCGCCGAGTGATCCGATGTGCTTGAGGAACATCAGTCCTCCTCTCAACCCGATCCGCTCGGGGTCGTTCCGTGCCGCCCGGCCGATCCAGAGCCTTGACGAGAAAAAAGCCCCTCGGGCCTGGGAGGGCTCAAGGGGCAGGGCATGGCAACTAGATGTCGAGGACGCCACCATCGGGCTCTGTCGCCGCCGCGAGGATGGCGGGGAGCTGCACCATGGCGCCTGGGTGGGCGAACAGCGCCGGCAAGACCAGCGAGTCCACGCGGTCGTCGAGGCCCCTCACGGCCGGATGGTCGCGCAGAGCCGGCACTTGGCGGAACAAGGCTGCGCCGTAAACTGGAGCGGGCTCAGCGGCGTCCTCGTAGAACCGGCGGTTCTAGGTGCGAGGACGCGTAGACGGCTTCGCTGCTGCGGGTAGAGGCATCAGGGCCAAATCGTCAGCGGAGGCGAAGGTCCGGTACTCCTCCCGCAACACGTAGCCGCCAGTAGCTAGGATGCTCGGCAGGACCGAGCCATCGACCCAGTTGTAGAATGCGTCCAGCGTCGGATGGTCGTCGCTATCACGAAGCATGTGGAAGAGATTGATCGAAGGTTGTTTCATGTAGAGTACCTTATCGCTCCGCAATCTGCGGGCGTATTGTTAAGAGAGGCGCACGAGGAGGCTTCACGCGCGTCGTTAGTCTTACCGCTCGTGTAGCGGCGCCCGCCATGTGCGCCTCAGGATGCCGCTTACTGCCGCCGCGTCCTTAACGAACGCGATTGCCGTTGACGTCGATAACCGTGCGACCCCGGCTTGAACCACGTCGAACGGACGGCGGGGCGGGAGGCAGGCCCCTCGTGCGGACGTCGAGAGCCTGCTGGACCTGTTTGTCCTGCGCGGCTGCTACCTGCTCGAAGGACATGCCTCGCGGACCAGGCTGCGAGATGCTGCCGTAGCGACTGATCCACTGAGATTTGAGCGTAGCTCGATGCTGCGCGAAGGCGCCTTGGCGCTCCGCCTCGTCGAGGATGCGGAGGTTCTCCGTCACCGACTTGTACGGGTTCACGCCGGACATACGCATCAACGCCATGTCGCTGTTGGACGCCGTGCCCTTCTGCTGTTTGGCCGCCGCCAACGCGATCTGAGCCCCAACAGTCTTCAACTGGTCGCGAGAGGTCCAGGTACTGTCGCTGATGAAGGGGCGGGCGAGAAGGCCGAGAGCTGCGCCCACCTGATCAAGGACCGGGGTGCCGTCTTCCTCGGGCGTGATCGAGTCGAGGAAGTTGGCCTTAAGGGCTCCGGTACCCATGCGTTTGACCGCCGCTCTCGTACCTGAATACGTTCGCCTGGCATCTCGCTCCGACTCCGCAAGCGCCGAGGAGTCCCTGAGGATCTGCATATCCTGTGCGGTCGTCTTGGCGCGTGCGGGCGCCGCTGTGGCCGTTCGGGCCGAGGCCGCCGTCGCGAAGGGCGAGGAGGCCCACCAGTTGTCGTCTGCCATCATGGCTTGATCCTTATAGACCCATCAGGGGCCATGAATTTCGCCCCGCTAG
Organism: Sphingomonas sp. BK580; assembly: GCF_014194975.1. Classification (GTDB taxonomy): domain Bacteria; phylum Pseudomonadota; class Alphaproteobacteria; order Sphingomonadales; family Sphingomonadaceae; genus Sphingomonas. The sequence continues at coordinate 416,652 of NZ_JACIAY010000002.1, forward strand.
GCAGGGCATCGAATTGAGCTTTGCTCTTGGGCGTGCTGACACCCCTGCTGACGCTGGCCGGCGGCGTGCGAAGCCTGGAGGCGCCCTGAGCGACCCTTGCGGCACCCTGAGCCACACGAGCGGCTCCCTGCTCCACACGAGCGGCGCTGTGCGCCTCCTGGACCTTCCGGTGATCCTTGAGCGACTCCGCGAGGTCGTCCTGCCGAGCCTGGGTGTGCGCCTGGTTGACGTTGAGCCCCATGGCGCCACCAAGTGCCCCATAGGTCTCATCCCACTCGGCCGGCATCCCTGTGATGTCTACGCCGTACGCGCGGGCGTGAGCGAGGAGGCTGCGGTACGCCGCCGGCCGCTGCTCAAGAGGCATCTGGGCCACAGCAGCGAGCGCACGGGACCGCATGTCCGCGATGGTCTTGAAGTCCGGCTGTGCCTTCAGGGTAGCATTTCGGTCCACGGCTGCTCGGAACTCGGGGACCTCTCGGTACGACTTGGCGCCTGTGCGGCGGTCGGTCGTAATCTCGAACTGGTCGCCCGGCCCGCCGTAGCTGATGTCCGGTCGCTCTTCCTCGCGGAGCTGGCGCTGTCGGCCTGCGATCGACTGAGCAGCGGCGCCAAGACCATCGCCGAAGTTCTGGCTGGAGAGGAAGCCTGCCCCGATGCCTGCCAGGGTCTCCGAGATGTGCGCCTTGTCCCACGGGGTCGGCTTCTTGGTCGGCGGCGGCTGAGGGAGCGGAGGAGGATCGACTGGAGCGTAGGACTGAGAGCTGCCGAACGGCTCTACGAGGGGGGCGAAGGCCGACGAGCGGGGCTTTGGAGGCTCACTGAGCCAGCCGCCCGCGAGCGGTGAGATGTTGGAGTTGTAGGTGTTCATGACTGCTTGGGGCTAAGCCCGGTGTAGATGCTGGCGCCGGCCGCCGCCGCGCCTGCGAGCTGGCTAAGGATTGAGCCGGATTGTGTGCTCTTCGTGGTGCCCGAGCTGGTGCCCGACTGGCCCCACTGGTTCCCGGCGACGATCTTGGCGTAGCGGTCGAGGAGGTCCGTCGCGCGGCTGTCCTGCCCCTGCCACTTCTGAAAGTCGGCGGTGAGCTGGCCCTGACGGTCCGCCTGGTCGGCGGCGTCCGCGCCCTTGATGGCGTCGAAGGCGCCGTAGGCCGCGTCGTTGGACTTGCCGAGCGCATCGACCCCGAAGGACGCGAGGTTCCCGTAGGAGCTGGCGGCCTGGCCGAGCGCTGACAGGTTGGTGGACCTATCCGACTGCGCGAGCGAGAGGCCGCGATCGTAGGCGTCGCCTCTGATCTGAGCCGAAATGTCGCCGATGCGATCCGCCGCGCCTCGCTGCGCGATGCCCGAGGCAACGCCAGCTCGCGAGGAGTTGATGTTGCCCGTGGCCGAAGCGGCGCGGTCGATGCCGGGGAGGATGCTCTCAGACAGGTTCCGGGTGACGTCACGCGCGTTCGCGTCGATCATCCCCTGGATGGCCGGATTGTTGGCGTAGGCGGTCGCGGCGGCGATGTTCGCCTGCGTCGGGTCCTGTCCGGCCATGGCGGCGAACTGATCGAGCGTAGAGCCCGCCTTCGCGCCATAGCCGGCCATCTGGGACCCCAGGTTCCCGAGGGTGGTGGCCGTGTTGAGCCCCTGCCCCGAGGCGTAGGCCTTCAGCTTCGCGAGCGCGTCCTGAGCACCAGCGCTCATGGCTGCGTAGGTTTTGCCCTCGTAGTAGGGCGTCCCCTTGGATGAGCCGTAGATGTCCTTCGCGGAGCCGAAAGCGTTGTTGAGGTAGGGAGCCTGGAAGCTGCTAGGCCCTGTGTCGAACTTCTCGTTCGTTTTGGTCGTGCTGGAGCCTGAGAAGAGGCCCATGATCATTCCTATGCGCGCTTAGCGCTGCGTTTACGGGTTCGGGGAGAGCGAGTAGTGACGGCTACTCGGCCGCGCTTGGTCGCTGGTCGAGTTCCGCACGGCTCGTCGGCAAGCACTTCCGCTTCATTGTTGAGCATCGCTTGCCGATCAGCCTCGACCTGCTCGGGCGTGGGAACGGGTGGCTTGCCGTCATCGTCGTCGTCGAGTTCCGGTAGGTCGAACGCCTCAGGGTTTCGCTTCAGGCCGGGATGGGCGCGGGCAAGATCGTCCCACGCTTCGTAGGCCATCCACGAGGCCTTGGGCCGGACGGGCAGCGTTCCATCGGCACACAGGGCCAGTGGAGGACGTACGAAGCCGAGTTGCTCGACCTGCTTGCGGACCCATCCGTCCACCATTCGGTCGCCAGGAGTCCGGAAGAGCGTCGCGATTGTCAAGGCGCCGAGCGTGGACACGATGGTCAGCCGCTCGGAAGTGGCATTCGCATTGAAGGTGTGGAGCCTGAGGTGTTGCCGATCGAAGCACGATAGGTGCCGTTTGTCGGTGAGCGCCTTCTGCGAGGCGTAGAGGTCCTTAGCGGCCCACCAGACCTCGCCGTCCATGATGACGATGCGGATGGGCTTCTTGCCGAAATGTAGGGTTTGTTCTGTCATGTATGTTCAAGGAGAGAGGATGCGGCCCGCTCGGCCCACAGGTGCTTCTCCTCCGCTACCAGGCCCCCATCGGTCCTGAATGACCTTACGGCCGCAGCGTCGACGAAGAGCGATCCGGGCGAGTCAGGAAGCCCGGTGCGGAGGCGCTTGTCCTGCTGGAGCAACCAGCCACGCAGACGCCGATTGGACCAACAGGTCATCCGGGTCTCAGCGAGAGCCCGAGCGGCCCACGCGGAGATGACGTGCGAGGCGTTGTCCTCTGGGTCGAACGGGAAACGATGAGCGCCGACGTGAGCCGAGGAGAAGCAGGCGCAGGCTACAGGGTCGAAGCGGCCTTGGAGCGCGAACTGGATGTGCGACGTAGAGAACCACGGCTTGCCATCCAGGACAGCGATTGGAACGGGAAGGCCGCCGAGGGTGGCTCGCGGGTAGGATGCCGTTCCGAAGTCGACCTCCTCGACCTCAATCAGCACGTCGCACCAAGTGTACCGCTTCACGGTTCAAAAAGGCGCGGACAGTCGCGTCGATCGGTCGCTTACGGCGGCGCTTCGTCAGCGCCAGAGCGGCCGGGATTGAGACGACCGAGTAGCGCTGAGTTCCCGAGACTGACGGGACGTGGCGATAGGCGCGTTCGGCATCCGGCGTCCTGTTGAGCCAGCGCCCAGGATGCTTTGACACGTCGAGGTCAAGGATGGCGAGCACGTCACGTGCGACAAGCCACGCGGTGCCATCGGGGTCGACGGTGTAGCGAACGCTGTAGCCGGGGAACGGCAGCACGCCGCCACCGGGTCGAGCGGGTGGAGGGGTCATTGAGGTCTCTTACTTAGGGTTCACTGGCGACCACCTTCGTCGTGTTCGAGGGGGGCCCTGTCCTCTAGTCAGCACTAATGGCGATTGTCGCCACGTGTGGAGGGTCACCCAACTGTCAGCTCCGACCTTGGAATGCTGGCGATGCACGCCTTCTTCGCCAATCTACGAAGTTTGGAACCTCAACGGACCGTGTTCTGCAACGGTCGAAGGGTCCTCCCTCTTCAGGTCCGTATGGCTCGTCGGAAGGCTGTGGTGCCAAACACGCTCGGGGCGTTGCTCTCGCGGCTCAATGCCACTTCCACTAAGTCGGACATGTTCCCAGGTGAGAGACGATAGAATGCGTCGACAAGCGGAGTTTTCATACAATCTTTTACAGTCGCGCTCGGTTAAGTTTGACTTCGAAGAATTGCAGGAGCAAAATCCTGTAGTGTAGCATGGAGTCGCTGATGGCCGACGATCAGCATCCGTCAGAGGACGGCCACCATCCCGATCTTGAAGAAATCCGGTGGAAGGTGGCAGAGAAGAGCCCTGATATACCGACCAGTAGCAACGAGTGCTTCTGGGGTGGCGAGTGGTATCCGCACATGAGCTATGCTGAGGTGCGCGGCCGACGAATGCTATGCCTCAAGGGCAAGTGGGTCGATGGAGATATTAGTCTTGGGGAAGACGCACAGCCAGAGGACTAGGTCTGCACTCCAACGATAGGGCCTACCTCTAATCCGTCGTTCAACCTTTGCGAGGTGCACCATGTCTGATGATCCGCCACGTTTGCAAACAGCCTTCCAAGACCCATCGGATTGGGAGCAAGCCGGGGAAGCATTTGGAACTGAGGGCGGAAAGTATTTGGGCTCTAAAGGGGGCCCGAGTGGCGAGTGGTTTGCAGGAATGGTTGGTGGCCTCGTTGGGGCTGCGGCCGGAGGACTTGCTGGCATGATCGCGTCTTGGTGGGGGCGACAAGAATTCGGGACAGAAATCAAGGAGCCGGGCTCAGGGGAAGGTGATCCAGGCTATGGGATGTCAGGTGCCGGCGGTGGTGTCAGTGTCGACCCCAACTCAGGCGGATCTCTTCAAAGCGGCGGAGAGTAAGTCGTCGAATATTTGGCTGGACATCGCACCTGTGGCGGCAGTCTAATTCGGGGGCGCTATAAGCTAGGCTCGAACCCGTACACTCAACTGCCATGTAGAATTGCCGGATCAACAGTAGAGCTCCGAGCGGCAGCATGGCGGGCGCAGCGAAGCCGTCAGTTGCGAATTGGGCCCGGCCCTGCGCCGCTGGGACCACGCCCCGCCGCCCAGAGGGACCCGTGAGCATTCGCATTTCCCTAGGATTTCTGCGGGGTTGCGGGCTTTCGGGTCGAACCGAGGCCAGGTCGTCCCTCGTGGTGACGTGGGGTGCTGGAGGGGCTGTGCGTGGCGAGGGGACATTGGCTTCGAGCCGAGGTCGTTCGTCCGCCGTTTGGAGACATTAGGCCCGCCTGATCGCGCTCACCGCCATCGACCGGACACAATCAGGCTTCATCCTCCCGCTCGGGAGACGATGCGTGATGGATGCACAGCAAGTCGCTACCGAGATTGCCGCTCCGGCGCCTTCAGACCTGACGAGGCCTGCTGGCCCTCTTCAGGTCCCCGACAGGCTCAAGGCCACGTCGTCGCCGTGTCCACCAACCGCGAGCGGCGAGGTCGTCGTGTGCGGCCGGGCCGATCAGGAGCAGTTCCGCCTACGTCCTCTGCCAGACCTTCCCGAGCCCAAGAGCATCCTGAGCACGCCGCTCCGTTTCCACCTCGCGCCTGGAGTGACCGTAGCTGCCGTGGGCTTTGGCGTGGGCGTGCGGGTAGAGTTCGGGCCAGGGAAGAAGAGCGGCAGCGACTAGCAATCCGCAGACTTCCCCGAGACGCTCAAAGCCGCCGGGGTGGGCTTCGTGATAGCCCACCATGTACCAATGCCTTCGGGAGGGCTCTCACGCCCGTGCAATCGCACTCCATGCCACGACATTCGCCACACCGAGAAGTCAGGGTGCACTATGCTCTGAGCACCTTCGTAAATGAAACTTCCGCGGCCTAGGTCGGCTACGCATCGAAAGCTTTCGGGAGGGAAGTACTCGGCCAAACTAGCCCATAATGCAGGCTCGCTCATTGGTTTCCACATGCTGACGTCTGGCGCGAAATCAGACGATAGCGGGCGACCGATGTGATGGCAGAATAGGCCACGAGCGACGTAGGCGACGAGGCTTCGAAGCTTTCGGGCGTCAACCTTCAGAGTGAACATGGGTTGAAAAACGCCGTTGACGTTAAGCCAGACGGGGGAGGACTGCTCGATCCCCAGCTCTCTGCCGAGCTTGCGGTTCCTCTTCAGCCTGGGGCGTACCATCTGAGTCCGGAAGCGATCGCCCTCTATATGGTTTGAACCCGCCACAAGGGCTGACGCAGCGTAATGCTCAAGCTTCGATTTGTCGTTGTTGCAGCGATTGCACGACGGCACTTGCGGAAGGTTGTCTCTGTCCTCCGGGAAAAAGAAAGATCGGGCAACGACGTGATCGGCCGTCGAAGAGGCTCCCTCCTTGCCACAGTAGGCGCAGGGCTTACCTCGATACCCTTTCCCAGACACTTTCTCTCACCGGCCCGGGACGACCGGAGTGACTGCTTTCGGATTGACCAACTGCCAAGCCGCAACTTCCGCCTCGTTGTCCTGGCGGGCCAAAGGGGTCCAGAACACCGCATCACCGCGCGAGCCGTCGATTGCTAGCTGCCAGGTCTTTCCTGTGGCCGTGTCGAGGAGGATGGTATCCTTTTGGACGTGAGGGCTGTGCACGATCACGTAACGCCCCGAGCCTCCTACCGGCCCTGCCTGCGCCATCGCGGCCTCTGACAGCCCGAGAGTGCCCGTGAGACACGCAGCGCACAGCAAGCTCTTCCTCAACATCACGGTACAACCCCCTGAGCCCCCACGACTCTCGCCGGCCCTGATAGCCCGAGCAGGACGAGCCGTCACCTCACCTCTTTCCTACATCGTTCCCGGTGTGTTCTCTCAGGCGTTATGTCCCCCAGGTCCCGCCGAGTCGTCCTTGAGCTATCCCCCGACATCCTGCGAGAAGCGATCGAGCACAGGCCCGAGGAGGACGCGGGGCTACGCCTAGCCCTCAGGTGCCTCATGGGCCTGGGCGTGGACAGGACGCTGCTCACGGCCTTCTGGGAGGCGTTGAGAGCCGAGGTGGACATAGGGCGCCGGCATGGCGTCGAGAGGGCCTTCGAGGCCGTGAGGGGCGCTGCGACGGCGGAGCTGGCCTAGGCCTCAATCACTATTATTCGCGCAGCCAATCAAGCTTAGCTCTGGCATCAGCCTCGGCCTCGTCCGCTGTCTCGAATAACCCCGAGAACTCATCGGGTGTCCACTCGGGCGAGTCATGAAGATCAGGGGCCGGCCAATACATCTCTTTGAAGGTGGTATAGCGATAGAGCCCAAGTGAACTGACACCGATGTCGAGAAGGTGCTTACCGTCCTTACTGGCGATGGTTTTCACGATTGTCATGTTTTCAATCTCAACCTTCCCGTGATCTGTAGACCCTCTCGCCGTCAGTAGTCTCCATCGACCATCATCGATGTGGCTTCTCGCCGGGCGCTGTATAGGACATGGCGCCTCGCTGGACCACGGCGCCAGCGAGTTGTTGGCGTATCCTCAACCCTTGGCCGCTACACCAACCACATGCCCTCGAACCCGACCATCATCGCGAAGCTCCGGTCCGCTCACCCGAAGATGACGTGGGGCATCTACCTGCCCGATGAGGGTCGTTGGCTCGACTTCCTCTTCCACAGCGAGCTTGAGGCCCATAAGTTCGCCAAGCGCCTCATGCGGGCTTAGTTGTCCCCGCGACCACCCCGGCTCCTCTAGCGGTCGTTGCTGGCCGCGTCCTTGCTGAAATCCCGCGTCGCCGTGACTAGAGCGGCTATCAGGAGGCTCGCCTCCTCGCGTGTAAGCGTGAGGTTGCACGTCCCGCTTGGCGCTTCGATGTCGACGACTATCTCCTCCCCGTGGTGGGTCACATTGAACACGTGCGGCCTTCGCATGGATCATACTCCCTCGCGCCGGCCATGATCCGATGGCATGTTCATGTCCACCTCAGCCACCGCGAGCGGCCACTCTCGCACGGCGGGACGAGCGTTGCCGGGCAATCGATGCGACTTAAAGCCTTTCGGGTCGGTACGGCGCTCAGTCTCGAATGACGTAGGCGAGCGCCTCACGGGCCACGCGCTCTACGCGGCGGATCAGGTACCGTGTGCCTTCCAGCTCGACGAAGTCGCCGACGATCGGCAACTCGGGCTCGTCTCGTTCGAGGATGAACCTCTTTGGCCGATCCTGGCAGTACGTCACCTTCATCCGAGCCGGATAGGCGCAGGCGTGCTACCGGCAAACAGCGTTTACCCCTTTGTCACGAGCGGGCCTAGCACCGATCGGGGAGCCCCATGGAGGGGTCGAGCACGGCATGGGGGCGCTAGCGCCTAGAGCTCCTCAGCGCCCCTCTGGTGACCGCGCGACCGAGAGGAGCCGCCAGTCGGTAAACCGGCGGTCCTCAAGTCTCGACAGGTCGGCTAGACGTCAGGCGTGGCGGACGTTTGTCGCAACCTTCTGCCGCCGCATGGCGACACCGATTACGCCCATACCAAGGATCATCATCGCCCATGTTGCGGGCTCAGGAACCGCGGCATTCACGCTGCGGATGTTGAGCGTTCCTCCAGTCTCATCATTGTATCCGGTCAAGGTATACGAGCCTGGAGCAAAGGTAGGGTTGGACGTGTTACCGTTATAAACCTGCACGCCCGTTGTGTTTGCGAGCATGTTGTTGTCCCAATAAGCGCTGAACCCGCCTAAATTGCCGGCGGTGTAGAATGAGACTTCGGCGAGCTGGACGCCACGAAGCGTCTTTATCTCAACATCACTGATGCGGAAGACGACCGGATTGGCTTCGGTCGGCGATGGCGAGCTGTCGAGGGTGAAGCTGACATCCCAAGACGGATCGTTCGCGACAAAGTCGAATAGGAGCGGCGCAGCGGAGGCGGGTGCTGCGATGCTGGTACCAGCGAGAAGTGCGGCAGCGATATAACGCGTCATTGAGTCCCCCTAAGCCCTTCGCGATGTGCGAGGGGCAAGGCTCGATAAAGCCAAACAGCGTTCGAGCACCATGTTGAGAAGTCTCGTTTCGGGCCAACCGTCGTTGCCGGCACCGTGTGTTCTCAGGACCCGCGTGGATGAAACGGAGGTCCGAGTGGCAGCACAAGCGCCGCAGCGAAAGCGTCGATCACGAATTGGACCCGGCTCGATCCCAGCAGTATAATCCGATCTGGCTAGGAGGGACCCGTAAAGAGCATTCGGCATTCTCGACGGCGCCCGGCGGTCGGGTGCCGGATGGGGGCGGGTCGAGCGAGCCGTGCCATGGGGCTCAGCGCCTAGGGCTGGCCTGCTCGCGAGCGGCGACATTGCCTTGCCGACTGGGCCCGTGCCGTGGCGCTCAGCGACATTTAGGCCGGCTAGGTGTGCTTGCCCCCGACATTGTCAGCGACGTCACTGGTGGCCTGGATGAGCTGGTCGATGAGCAGCAAGGCATCTGTGACCCCGAGGACCGCAGAGCAACCGCCCTAGCCAATCGATGGCTAAGAAGTTGTAGGTTTCAAGTCACCCCTCTTGGCCCGCACCAGGATGGCTCAAAAGATACTGGACGGCGGTTTCAAGCCGCCTCAATAAGGGCGCGTACCTTTCGAGCCTCGGAGCCGCTACCATGAGCCGCATCGCCTATTACCGCGTCAGCACAGGCGACCAGTCGATCGAGGCTCAGCGGCAGGCGCTCGGCGGCGGCTTCGACCGCGAGTTTGATGACGTGGGCGTCAGCGGCTCCGTGAAGGCTGAGGACCGACCGGGGTTCGCCAAGCTCCTCAGCTACATCCGCGAGGGTGACACGCTCCATCTCTACGCCATCGATCGCCTCGGCCGTGACGCACTTGACGTCCAGGCGACCGTGAGGCGCCTCATGGACATGGGGGTGACCTTGGACGTGCGCGGCCTCGGAGTGATTGGGCGCGGCGTGGGAGAGCTTATCGTGGCTGTCCTCGCCCAGATGGCGGACATGGAGCGCCAGCGGATCAAGGAGCGCTGCGAGAGCGGGCGCCAGGCGGCCCGCGCGGCGCTGGAGGCGACCGGGAGGACGCATCACGGCAAGGTGAGCCTTGGTCGGCCGGTGGCGGCTGATGCTGCTGAGGTGCGAGCCTGGAGGGCGGCTAACGGGCCCGCGAGCATCCGAGAGACCATGGAGCGCTTTGGGATCAGCAAGGCTACGGTCACGCGATACTGCTCGTACTCGGGGTGATTGCTCCTCCTCGCCCCGTGTGCCACCGAGCGGCCGAAGGCCACAGGAGGGCGCAGGAAAATGAGTGGCGGGGCGACCGCTCGACGTTTGGCGGTTTGGGGCGCGGTCATAGCCAGCTCGATCGCCGCCCTCGCGTCGGTGATTGCTGCGGCAATCTCCTGGAGTTCGGCACGATCGGCGACGAACAAGGATTATGTCGCGTTGGCGATGAGCATCCTGTCGCAGAAGGAAAGCTCGCCACCTAGCCGGCGTTGGGCTGTCGAGATCGTGTCGAAGCTCTCTCCGGTGTCCGTGCCGCAGGAACTCGCAGCCGGCTTGGTGACGGGCCGTTCAGTTCTGCCATCCGAGCTGGACCCAGACGCAACAAGGGCGGCGATCCTTGCGTGCATGAAGCCGCTCCTGTCCAGCGACCTTGCCTCGACGGTTTCTAGCGCACCTCTGCCAGCGGAGGGAACCGTCGCGAGTTGGGTGTCGTTCGCCGATGCTCAGACTGGTCGATTGGACGTTGCCAATCTCAGGCTTCGAACCTTCCAGAGTGTCGCGGACACCTGCATCCGCAAGCCTATGGGTCTTCCGGGCTCAGTCCGCTCCGACGGGGGCGCGCGCGTCTTTTCACCCCGATAATGGCGGCCGGTCGCTCCGAGAATATTCGGGCGACGTATTGCCTTCAACGGGCGCGTTTCTGCGGCTTTCCAAGTCTTCAGCACCCCTTGCGCTGTGGTGTGGTCGGGCTTGAGGACGCCGACGAGACAAGGACGGAGTGGGACACTTAAAGGCCGTTTAGCTCCTTACGGTCCCTTCGGGGTTGGACCATGATGATCAACCACTATCGAGCCTTCAGCCTTGAAGTTGGCAAAAAGCCCTTATAGGGTAATCCACGACGATGATAATGCCAACTTTCAACGAGCCTCTCGCTCCTGGCAGCGGATCGGTCCTAGCCGAAAGGGCCTTCAAGGACCTTAAGTCCACCCTAAGCTCATACGGTTCCAGCCTGTCGCCTGACGCAGAGAAGGCTCTGTTCGCCGTTCTCACGGCCATGGAGTCCGGCTTGCGGGGCGAGTTGCCACCTTCCTTCTATCTGTCCGCTATCGACCCAGGGACCGGCAAGTCCCTCGCGGTCGCCATGTTCCTCCGGGCCTACAAGGCCTCCGGGTTCCTCCCGGCCAGTGGTGTCCTCGTGCTCGTGTCCCGCCTCGCGGAGATAGAGACCTATTTGGCGGCAGCGGGGCTCGACCGGAATGAGGTTGCGGTCCTTACCGGCGAGCCGACGCTCAATGCGCTTGGAGCCCCTGAGGCCCTTCACGACCAAGCGCCCGTCATGTTCACGACGCAGCAGCGTCTCGCGGCGCGTGGTGCGAAGGCGACGATGAGCGCCCTGCCGGCCTTCTTCTACCGAGGTGCGCCCAGGGCTCTTCGGATTTGGGATGAGAGCATCCTCCCCGGCGCTCAGCAGGTCGTGAAGGTCGATGATCTTGGCGCTCTCCTGGGGCCTCTCAGGGCCTCAAAGAAGGCCGTAGCGACGTTGGTCCAGTCCACCATCATCGACGCGTGGCAGGCCGCTCCAGGCAGCGTCCTAACGATCCCTGAGGACCTCGGCGGTAGCTGGGGCAAGGCTGCGGACTTCGTGGGCGCTGCGGAGCTATCGGCACTGGCAGGCTACGAGGCGCGAGTGGTCAACATCCATGGCGACGTTCGGCTCGCTGGTGCCTCTCCGACGCTCCCCGCCGACTTCGCGCCCGCCATCGTGCTCGATGCGTCTGGCAGGGTCCGGAAGGCCTATCGGCTCTGGGAGGAGCGCACGGGATCGCTGACGCGGTTACCGTCCGCCCACAACGACTACAGCGACATGGTTGTCCACGTCTGGCGCCACGCTTCGGGTCGGAGGACCCTGGCGGACGCGAAGGCGCGACGGGCGATCGTGGAGGCAATCGTCGGGACCGTTCGCCAGCGGCCGGGCGAAGAGTGGCTGATCGTCCACTACAAGGACGCCACCACCCTCTTGCCCGAGGTCCGCCTCAAGCTCGATCCCGAGGTGGCCAACCGCATACATGGACTGACGTGGGGGCGCCATCACGGCACGAATGCCTTCGCCCACGTTCCCAACATCATCGTCGTTGGCCAGCCCGACTACGGGGACCATGGCTATGAGGCGATAGCGGCAGCGGCGATCGGTGATGGCAAGGTCCCGGAGCTAACCGACGGTGAGCGCTTGGCGCTGCGCAAGGGCGAGATAGCCCACAACCTCCTCCAGGCCGTGTGTCGCTCGCGGGCCCGTGTGGCTCGCAACGGTGTCGCCGGGGGCTGTAGGGTCTATCTGTGCATCTCGGCCGGCTCGGACCTTGAGGCGGTGCTCGACGACTGCTTCCCCGGCTATCATCGGCGCGAGTGGATGCCGAAAGGTTCGGTCGGCCTGAGCGGGCGTAAGGGCCAGGTGGTCCACTATCTCGCCGAGCGCTTCGAGGCTGATCGCGACGCCGTAGTCCGGAAAAAGGAAGTCACGCACGCGGTTGGGATAAAGCCCCCAGCGCTGCCGAAGATACTGGCTGACGGAGCGGTCCAGGAGGCGCTCGACGTTCTCGGGATCGAGGAGGCTCACAGCACCTTCACGGTCCGACGGCCGTCGTTCGAGCCGTTTCCTGGCGGAGGGTTCTTGATCGAAGACCTTGGAGCGTAGCGAGCTTTGCGGCCTCTGCGCTCCTCGCGTCTGAACGGCCGTATCCAATTACAACCTCGTGCCTGCTTTGGACCCAACCCCTTCACCGGTAGGCTACACGTCAATTTGGCACCGCCGTAACGGGCGTTGGGTACTCGGTCCCGCTTGCCGTCCCCTGCGGCTGTGGGCATCATCCTCAACGACATCGGCCGAAAAGCCGCTATTGAACGTCTTTAAGGTTTGGGGGAGGACTCCGTGGAGCTTCGTAAATTTGATATCCTTAACTTCAAGGGCATATCTAAAACATCGATTGACATAACCGAAGCTGCACCCGGAAACGTTTCGACTTTGATTGGATTGAACGAAAGCGGCAAGACCACGATCTTAGAGGCTCTGTCACACTTTATCACTGAAGACAAGGACACCGCCAATCTTGTAAGTACTGTACAGCAAAAATCTGCTCTTCAGGACCTTATACCTAAAGACAGAAAGGCCGCCTTTACTGGGCATGTTTCGATTAGAGCCACTATCACCTTCGATGAGAGCGAAGTGAGGTCTTTGGCTGAGCATTTTTCCAAGGCTTATGGCTTGGTGTTAGATGAAAGTGCCTTTAACAAGACTATCACGGTCGCAAGGTCATATGAATTCGCCGACAGTAAGCATCTTGACACAAGCACATTTTGGACGATCTTCTTTGATTTAAGAGGAAAGCGCCAGAAGAAATTCACTAACTACGACGGCGGAAGGGGGGATGCTGACAAACGCGCTATCTGGCTTAGCGGTATTCGTTTTTTGTCTTCGTACATTCCTAAGATAGTATATTTCCCAACCTTTCTGTTTGATTTCCCAGATAGGATATACCTAACCGATCAGGACAGCGAGATAAACGACTATTACGTTCAGGTCATCCAGGATGTCTTAGACAGTCAGGGCGAAGGCCTCAATGTTGAAAGGCACATAATCCAACGTATAGCCGCCTTGAAGTCAGAGCATCCCACGGTCGCCACATTTATGGCTTTCGTTTTCGGTAGAGACGAAAAGAAGCAAGTTGATGCTGTCTTGCAAAAAGCAAGCAACGAAATGAGCCGCGTCATTTTCGGTTCCTGGAACCAAATTCTTGGGCGAAATTTTTCCGGAAAAAGGGTTCAGGTAGATTGGCTTCTTGATGCCGAGCGCGACAACGTTCCTTACCTTGAAGTCTACATTGTAGATGGGCAGTCAAAATACAGCCTATCTGAGCGCTCCCTAGGATTTCGATGGTTCTTCTCATTTCTTCTATTCACGCAGTTTCGAAAAAATAGAGCGGATCAAGGCGGTACTATATTCTTGTTTGATGAACCTGCGGCGAACCTGCATAGTAGAGCTCAGATGAAACTGCTGGAAAGCTTCGCACGCATCGCGCATGGCGATACCCACATTATTTACTCAACGCACTCCCACTACATGGTCAATCCTTTGTGGCTGGAGAAAAGCTACATCATAGAAAACCTTGCAAATAACTATGATGACGAAGATGATGTTGATGCATTCTCTACGAAAAAGACTGATGTTCGTGCGGTAAAGTACCGAACCTTCGTTGGCAATAATTCAACCAAAACCACATATTTCCAGCCTGTGCTTGACGCACTTGAGGTGCCGATCAGTCCGCTGCTCGGCGCTTCCAAGGCGGTCATCGTTGAGGGAAAGTACGACTATCACCCCTTCTATTATCTTTACCGTAGGATCAAAGGAGACAGCGACATAAAGTTGTTTCCAGCAAATGGCGCATCTTCGCTGCCGGCGCTTATATCGTTGTTTAGGGGTTGGGGCGTTAAGTTTGTTGTGATTCTTGATGATGATCAGGCGGGTAGACGGTCTAAAAAGCGCTATGTTGACGAACTTATGCTGAAGGACGACGAGGTCGCGACATTAGGTGATATAGATAGATCGCTTGAAAACTGCACTAGTGAGGCAATATATAAGGGCGATTTAAGGTCTGCGTCCGCAGCTCATTTTGGTGTGGGTGAAGTGACAAAGCGTCAATTGGCACTTTTCTTTCAGGAGGAGGCCCTATCACAAAAGGACCGCATGTATGCTGAAACAGAAAAGGCCTTCCACCCGATCGCAGATTGGATTGTCTCGCGCTTAGATGCCAGTTAAGCGGCTAGGGTGTCTGCCGCGCCTCAGGAGCCCGCTGGACGCGATCCGCGACCCTCAGGCCACCTGGGTAGCTCGCGCGGCCCGATCGAGTCTGGTGAGTCCCTGAGGGGCTTGTAGGGCATGCTCGTCCCAGCGCTCGGCTCAGCGACGGCGTTAGGCTCTCGACGGCTCATGAGGCCCGTTGCAAGAGGGAGGCGAGTTGGATCATGCCGAGGAAGTTGGCGGTGTTGACGTTGTTCGAAGAGAATGCTGCCATCCTTCGGAACATGGAAGCCGATGGGAGCGACCTCGGCCCATCTCGCTCTGTGGACTTCTCACACGTCTTTGCAGACCGAGCTTGCGCTGACGCCTTCGCCCGCGAGGCCAAGCAGCGAGGCTTTTCCGTGAGCGTCGAAAAGGTTGATCGGGAAGGGGAACCTTGGGACGTCACGGCCTCCAAGGACATGGTGCCGACCTGTGAGAACATCACTGTCACCGAGGAGCTTCTGCATACTCTGGCCCAAGCGCATCGGGGTCGAGCAGACGGCTGGGGCTTCTTCCGAGACTGAGCGTACGCGGTTCATCTTCACGGCCTAGCGCCTGCCGACGAACGGACCCGATGGCTTGCCGTGAACCCTCCGCTATGAGGGGACATGACGTTCTCGCGCATGACAACGGCTGGCCGCCACCTTCTTCGGTATGTGCTGCCCGTCCTCAGCGCCATCTGGCTGCTCTGGACCATGCTTGAGACGAAGCGGTTGCAGGGTTGGTTCGAGGCTCAGGACAGCCTTCAGCACGCCTCTACGCCGTTCTTCACCTTTCCAGCCGCCGAATTCGCTGTCGCGGCGATCTGCGTCCTTGCGAGCTTCGTATCGACGGCGATGTCACGTCCCCGGCTTGGAAGCGTCATCGCTTTTACGGCAACCGCCTTCATGCAGATCATGTGGATGGGCCTGACAGGATGAGGGAGAGCGGTGGGGCTCACCTGGCCGCTGCTACGGCCCCAAGCCTCCGACGAGGTCCTAGCGCTATGCTCTGAGAGGAGCGGGCTGAGGGTAGCTGGCAGGGCAGGGGGTGACAAAGGCATCATACGTTGAAACGAGGGAAGCGCTTCATGGCGTCGTCCATCGTCTTCACAGATGCGTGACCGTAGGTACGGCCAACGGTGTTTGGGGCGTGTCCCTCCATGGCGTCGATGACGCGTTCCTGGATGCCGGCCTCCAGCGCGATCGTCTTGAAGGTGTCGCGCCATGCGTGGTTGGGCTTGATGCCTGGATCGACGATGCCGACCTCGTTCCTTACCCAAGCGGCTAGACGCTCCCCGATCTTCTTGTGCTGCCGGCTCTCCGTGTCCTCCCCAACCCTCCGCCGGGCCTCGTCGTAGAACAATGGTCCGGCTACTGCCGTCTCGACAACCCTGAGGAAGCCTTGCTCGACCAGGTGCTCGTGAATGGGAACTAGGCGGGCTTCGTTCGTCTTCACTCGGCCAGCGGCAGGCGTGATGCGGATCAGCCAGACGCCATCTTGCTGTATCACGTCCTCACGGCGGAGTTGTGTGACCTCGTTTACGCGAGCCCCGGTGTAGGCGCAGAGCCATGGCACCCATCGTCTCGCAAGGGCGGACTTGGCGGACGAACGCTCAGACGACGGAGCAAGCGCTGCCTTAAGGACGCGAGTGGCCTCCTCGTTCGTGTAGCTCTTCTCGCGCAGCTTGGCGGCTTTCGGGACCCTGACGACCACGGTGCTCGCGACGTTCGCTTCAAGACGCTGCTCGTCCACGGCCCACTTGAGCGCGGCCTTGACCGGGGTGAGATACTTGTTCCGAACGGTCCGAGGCGTGCGGAGAGAGCCCTTCGCTGTCGTTTCCAAGAGCAGAGCGTCTCGCCAGTCGCGGAGGTTGGCCGCCGTCAGCTTGGAGGCGTCGTCATGGCCGAGGAACTCGACCAGGCGCTCGACGGCCTTCCGCCACTCGTTCCGCACGCCTGCGCTGATCCCCTGGGCCGCAGCGTAGCCGTCGAAAATTGCTAGCAGGCCGAGCGCCGGTCGAGCTTCCACCTCCCGCATTGGCAGGACCAGGTCCGGGAAAGCGGGGGTAGGCACATCCTCGCCAGCCATGCGACGCAGCCGGTCCTCTCCAGCTCGGATCGCTGCATCGTTGAGAGCGCGACAGACGATGGCGAGGCTCTGCTCATCGTCAGCGCGAACCTCAAAGCCCTTCGTGGCCGCAAGCTCCGTGGCCTCCTGCCCCCACGTCTCCACGATCGCGTCCAAGTCCCCGGTGGCCCGGTAGCGCTTGAGGACCTCTAGGTTGCCCGAGACGGTGGCGGCCGCCTTCTCGCTCCAACGGAACTTGCTCCTGCCGCTCCAACCGGCCTTGTAGTCGACACCAAGGGCGTCGAGTTGGCTAGCGACCGAGTCGTAGAGGTTGCGTTCGGTCTGGTCCCACCGAGCTTCCTCGTCGTCCGACAGCATTTCGGCCCTGAGCCACTCTCCGAGGCTAGTGGCGTGGAGCGGAGTGAGGGCCGTAAGAGCACCGGATAGCCGTGCTTTCGCCTCGGCGATAATGGCCTCGTACTTCCGCTTGGCCGCATCACACCGAGCGCCAATCCCGGCATCCTTGCGCCCCAGCGAGACCTTGAACTCTCGTGCCTGCTTCGGGACGAATGGCCGAAGCTTCGCTGGATAGACGCGGCGGTAGATGACGCGCCCAGAAGCCAGCGTGCGGGTGTTTTCCATCACCAGGGACATAGCGGTTGTGTACCTTCCGATGTACCCATTCCAGGGCCGGAAGTGACGGAAAACCGCCAAAAGCGCGGAAATCTGCGCTTCGGAGACGTCAACGTGCCGGTTGCAGGGATCGAACCCGCGACCTTCGGTTTACAAAGTCCGTGCTACATAGCCTCGGCGGCAATCCTACATCGCCGCAAGCCGCGCAAATCCGTCGCTGTACTCACTTTGTCTCGCTAGGAGTCCTCGCGCGTATTCCCACGTTGCTGCTTGCGTGTTATCCCGGTGCTTATCTAGGAGGTGTAGAGCGTGGCTGTCGGTAAGGTGACGAAGCTTTCCGTGGAGGCGGTGCCGTTGCCGGCCGCAGGGAAGCGTGAGCACCTCTGGGACGAGCGTCTGAAGGGCTTCGGTGTGATGGTGACCGACAGGGGCGTTCGCTCCTACATCGTCCAGTATCGGATTGGCGGCAGGGGCTCTCCCACGCGCCGCGTGACCATCGGCAAGCATGGCTCTCCCTGGACGGCCGAGACAGCACGTAAGCGCGCCACTGAGCTGCTGGAACAGGTGCGCCGGCAGGACGATCCGTTCGATGCGGCCAAGGCGAAGGTAGCGGCCGATCGCGAGGCGAGGGCGAAGGCGACGGCTTCGGCGGTGATCTCTGAAAGGCTGGCCTTCTCGACGTTCGCGGGTCGGTATGTCGACAAGTACGCCAAGGTGCATCAGGCGAAGAGCTGGCGCGAGACCGAGGGTGTCATCAATCGTGATCTCGTCCCTCGGTTTGGCACCACGCCGCTGACAGCGATCGAGGATGCCGACGTGGTCGAGCTGCTGGAGGCGCTGGGCGAACGTGGCCCCTCTGCCGCTCTGAAGGGCTACAAGGCGCTACGGCAGATCTTCGCGTATGCCATCGACAAAGAACGTCGCCACTTTCCGGCAGGAAAGAACCCGATGGCTGGGATCAAGCCGCCCGCAAAGATGGGCAAGCGAGACCGGACGCTGACCGATGCCGAACTGCGGCTCGTGTGGCTGGCGGCAGGCGGGCTCGGGTGGCCCTTCGGTCCGATCGTCCGGCTGCTCATCCTGACGGGCCAGCGCCGCGACGAGGTCGCCGGCATGTCGTGGGTCGAGGTCGACAAGGAGGCGAGGCAATGGTTGCTGCCCGGCGCGCGATCGAAGAACGGGCTGCCCAACCTGGTGCCGCTCAGCGACCCGGCGATGTCGATTGTCACAGACCTCCCCGTCATCAGGGCGGTGCGTGAGACCGGCGACAAGCGCCCCGATCCGCGGCTGCTATTCACGACCACTGGCGAGACGCCGGTGTCGGGGTTCTCCAAGGTGAAGGCACGACTCGACGCGTCGATGCTGGACCTGATGAAGCATGAGGCGGCGGACGCCGGGGCAGGTGAGGATGAGCTTGCCGCCCTGTCTGTCAAGCCGTGGACGCTCCACGACCTGCGCCGCACGCTCGCCGCTGGTTGTCAGCGACTCGGCTTCCCGGTGGAGGTCACGGAGGCGGTCATCAATCACGTCAGCGGCACGCGTGCCGGGATCGTCGGCGTGTACCAAACCTATCGCTATGAGACGGAGAAGCGCTCTGCACTGGATGCGTGGGCTCGGCACGTCATGGAGGCGATCACCGGCAAGTCTGCGGCCAGCAATGTTGTCGTACTGGAGCGGCGCGCATGACCCGGATGCTCTTAGTGGAAGCCGTGACCTGGATCGCAACACGTGATGCAGCTCTGACCGCGCATATTGCCTCCATTGCAGCGGATACTCCTGGGCGCGTGCGAGGAGATTACCTTTCCGTGGCCGCAGCATGGATAGAATTGAGCGAAATGATCGACGCTCAGACCCGTGAAGAGGCGCGGCGAGCGCTTCTTGGTTATGCCGCAGAAGGAAGGGTCGGCGCAGTTGGCATACGCGACCCCAAGGATGGCTTGGTTGAAGTGTCAGCTCTCGCCTTTGAAGCAGGCCAATTTGGGTCCGACGGATTGTACCCGCTCGGAAGTCTGAAGGTGCACGGGCAACGATGGTCCGGGTTGCGATTTGACCGAGATGCTCTTCTTAGCGTCTGCCCGGCAGAGCTGAGAATAACGCCACAACCTGTCAAGCAGGTAAGCGTCGGCCGAAGTGTTATTGAGCGCCAAACATGGGAACTTTTTGACAAGGGGTTCACTCAAGCTGAAACCGTAAGGCAGCTAATTACGACGCACGCGCCAAAAAAGGTCAATCGCGGCTGGGTGCGAGAGGAATATAGAAAATGCGCCGCTGCGCGGGGGCGCACAATCCGTCCAGGGCCAAGATCAGCCGAATAGCGCAATCGCGCCGCTTTCGTCATCGGCGCAATACGGCGCAATCATGCACAAATCGCAAGTCGCCGCAACATGTCGCATCTCCTCTCTTGTCACCGCGACAGGAGAAAGAAAGTGCAGGGATACCTTAGGACACCAGAAGCCGCGAAATACTTGGGGGTCGGACGGAGCACGCTAGAGCGGAAGCGGATCGACGGCAGTGGACCGCGGTTCCGCCAGCTCGGCTCCAAGATCATCACCTACGCTATTTCTGATTTGGATGCTTGGGCATCGAAGCAGGTGCTTTCCAGCACCAGCGAGCGGGCTGCCGCGTGAGCGCTCATGGCATCAGCAACGGCTCGGGCGCCGCAGCCCAGAAATGAAAAGGGCCGGCTGGCGGGCCGACCCAATTCGAAACTGAACATTCGTAGCAACAGCGACACCTCAGATAGCGCGATCACCCTTCGCCTGCAACGGCTGATGCGCCTCGGCGCGTCTGGTCACAGCGCTTATCTGATTGCCGCTCTCGTTTGGGGAGAGCGCTGATGGATACTCAGCACACGATCTACCTGCGCCGGGTCAACGGCGAATACCGCGTGTCGGTTGAGCCCGAGGTAACCGGCTTCGACTTTAACAAGGCCAGCCACAGCTACGCCATCGCACGTACGTTCGCCCGTGGGGTCGCGCTGCATCGCGGCTTCCCTCTCACCGACGAGACCGGAGAGGTGCAGGCATGACCCGCGAGGATACCGCCTGGGCGCTCCTGGACGCGCACCGTAACGGCACGGCACCTCTGACCCAAAAGGCTGGCGGCTTCTGCGGCCAGATCGCGGTCGCGCCCGATCAGCCGCTCTCCGAGAAGCAGCGTACGTGGTTCTCGAAATTAGTCGAGCGCGCTGGTCTCCCCCCTCTCGCCAATGGAGGCGACGCATGAACAATGATCGTTATCCACACGCCGCAGGGCATCTTGGCATCGGCGGCAGCGTCGAAGCTGCCGAGTTGATGACGCCGCAGCTGCCGAAGCTTCAGGCGCTGGTCAGCGAGGTCATCGCCTGCGCTGGGCCGCTTGGCGCTACTGGAGATGAGATCGCCGCCAAGCTCGGCTGGGACAAGTTCCGGGTTCGCCCGCGGACGGCAGAGCTGCGCAAGCTCGGCCGCATCATGGACAGCCGGCACCGCCGACCAAGCGAAGCAGGCATCGCGTCTATCGTCTGGGTTCTCCCGCAGTTCGCCGGCCCGGTCGAGCACAAGGGAGGCGTGGCGTATGAGGGGAAGTGACCTCAAGAGGTTATACGCCGCTGCTGTGGCCGCCGTCAGCCAGGGCCACCTCGATCGCCTAAGTGCGGTCGGGGTGCGGCCCGATACCATCGCCCGCATAGGCCAGTCCTATCCTGCCTTCGGCGTGCTCAGTGGCGAGATGGAGACCGGTGGTCGCTTTCTCCTTGGCGAAGGTGGCGCGCACGTCGTGCAGCCTATCGTCGAGCACCACGAGCTGATCGACCTTGTAGCGTGGCGGCCTGGGTCGCCGATGCGTTGGGGGCTGGTGAATGGGCTTGGCTGGCTGCTCAATGCGGATAGCTGCTTCGCCAGCCGTTGGGATGGCGATCGGCTTCGGTTGCACGCCACGCCACTCGACTGGCTCCGTGCTGACGCGGTGGGCGGCGTCGTGCTCGACTGGGACAGCCCAGATCTAACCTGGCTCCGCGGCTTTGCTCAGATCGACTGCGGCAACGACATGGTCGCAGCGTCGCTTGGGCGCGCACTGAACAAGTCGACCCGCGCGCCGAGACTTAGGACCATGGAGGCGCGTCATGTCGCGTGACCTCGCGTCCATGATCGCTGACGAGCCTGTGCCGCACCCGGCGATCAGCACGGCGATCAAGGCGACGCCGTACCAGTGGCGTGACCCCGCCAGCATTCCGCCTCGTGCGTGGGTTTACGGCCACATGCTGCTGCGCGGCTCCCTGACGGTCGTCGTCGCCCCCGGCGCTACCGGCAAGACTGCGCTGATGATCGGCACAGCCATGGCGCTGGCTACCGGGCGAAACCTTCTCGGGCCCAAGGTATGGCATGGCCCTAAGCGTGTGTGGCTGTTCAATCTGGAGGATGCGAGCGACGAACTGGCCCGCGGCGTACAGGCAGGCGCGATCCACTGGGGCATCAAGCCGGACGATCTCGGCGGCCGTCTCTATGTCGATAGCGGCATGGATGGCGTCGAGCTGAAGACGGCGCTTGAAACGCCTACTGGCACGAAGATCAACGTTCCCGTCGTTGGAGCGCTGATGACGCAGCTCAGGGACGAGCAGATCGACGTGCTCATCGTTGACCCGTTCGTGTCGTCTCACAGCGTCAACGAGAACGACAACCGCGCGATCGACATGGTGGCCAAGCAGTGGGCGCGCCTTGCCTCTCAAGCGGGCTGTGCGATCGTCCTGGTGCATCATGCGCGCAAGCTGGCCGGCGGAGAGGTGAGCGCTGAGACGGCCCGTGGCGCCAGCGCACTCATCGCTGCGGCTCGCTCGGTACCGACGCTCAACCGCATGTCGGACGAGGAAGCCGCCAAGTTCGGCATTGAAGGCGAAGAGCGCCGTCGCTTCTTCCGCGTCTACGACGACAAGAACAACCGCGCACCACCCTCTGACAAGTCGGACTGGTATCGGCTGCACAGCGTCTCGCTCGGCAACGGAGCTGATGGAGGTGACAGCCTCCCCGTGGTAGTGCCCTGGTCACCGCCGCAGACTTTCGACGGCGTCACCGCCGCGCACCTTAGGGCAGTCCAGGATCTGCTTGCGCAAGGTGAGTACCGGAAGGACCAGCAAAGCCAGCCGTGGGCAGGAGACGTGGTGATCAGCGTGCTCGGCCTCGACGCCTCTCGAAAAGCCGATCGGCTGCGTGCCTCGTCACTCCTCACGACCTGGGAAGCCAACGGCGCTCTCGTGGTCGACACGATCAAGAACGCTAGCACCAACTACAAGCATCGGCCGATCTACAGGGTTGGCGAGTGGGCCATCAACGGATGACCCACCACCGGCTGAAGAAGGGTGGTGTACCGGTGGCGGGTGGTGGACTTCCGCACCTTCCACCACCCCCCTCCCCCGTAGGGGGTGGGGGGGGTGGTGGTGGAAGAAGGGGGCCCGGTGACGGGTGGCGGGTGGTGGGCGCTCAAGGCGCCACATACCCCTAGTGTACCGACAGCGATATCAGGTCGACAAACGGGGGAGAAAACGGAGATGAGGGACAGGACGACGTTCGCGCATGACCTTGGCCACATGCGACACCGCAAGCTGCGGGTCTGCCAGGAGGTCTTCGCCGAACGGTACGGTGTCAGCCTCGCGATGCTGAAGGATCAGGAGCAGGGGCGGCACAGCCCGCATCCGGCGTTCAAGGTGCTGGTCGCGGCGATCGACATGGATCCGTTCTTCATGGCGAAGGCGGCTCAGGCAGCGGAAGAGCGCTGGGGTGGGGAATAGCGGGGGCTCCGCCGTTTACACGCAGACCGCGCACGTGCGCGTAAGGTATATATCTATAGGCTCAAACCTGAGTGTCCGGCAGTACGGGAGGCCCGGATTATTTTAGAGAAGAGTACGCGAGCCTCGGTCCAAGCCGCACCGCCTCGCTCGATCAAATCCGGCTGACAGGGGTGTCCGGCCCATCCGCTCGGAAGTCGCGCACTGCAAAGCCCCCTCCGGCCTCGACGAGGTGATAGCGGTCATCGTCGTCCAGGCTTTCGTACCGGTAGGATCCTGGCAGATGCTGCCCCTGAAATGCCCTGTAGTTCTGCATTTTTCGGAACACCCAAGCCCGGCCGTCCTCCGCGCGGACTGTGAAGCGGTCGGTCTCTCGTTCCATGTGCAGTCTCGCATGTGCCTGCTTCGCGCATAACCCACGACCGAGCAGGAGGACAGCAGGCCAGTGCGTTTGAAGAAGGTTCGTTATCGCGCAGGTGTCCGTGCGTCATGGGGGCGACTACATCACAGGTCCGCAATCCCTGAAGTCGCACCACTTGGCCGAGGCCAGCTCCCGCTCGATTTTGCCCACCCGCTCCTCGGCGGTTCGCCCGCCGAATAGCGTCTCGTCAAACTCCTCCGCCGGTAGCGTCCGATTATAGCGCTCCGTGATGACTGCCGCCTCCCGCAGCTCGGTCGGGCAGGCATACCCAAGCCGCTCGACTTGCTCGTCGGTCAGCGGCGGTCCGGCGAGCGCATCATCCGCGTGAGGTCGAAGGCAGTCGAAATAACGAAGACGTGCTTCAAAGGCCGCCTTCTCAGGCGCTGTCATCCCAAGCAGCATCGTCTGCACGTATGGCGTCTCGAACTTCCAGCAGCCAGAGAGACCAAGCGTCAGGCTGATCGCGAGCAAACCGGACTGCAATCTCGTCGCCATGATCGAACGATAGAACGTGGCGCGCGGATGTCCAACGACGGCTGCGTGCTCTCACCGAAACTCCGCCCACACCGGGTGCCCAGCATCCACCAGCTTAGTGACGATCCACCGCATCGCCTGGAGCGCGGGCCCGTGCGGCTTGCCACGGCCGGTCTCCGCTGCGCTCCAGAAGGTCACCAGCAGCTCGCGGTCGGGCAGGTACGCGCGCAGCACGCGCAGGGCCAGGCGGGTGGCTGGCACACAGACGTCCTCGTCCCGCGCACGCCGGCTGGCATCGTCGAGCACGGCAAGCGCCAAGTTCATCAATAACGCCTGCGATCGGCGCTCGCGGCGCTCGCGGTCGTCCTGGCCGAACGGCACACCGTCCACCCGCGTGTCGGTCGAGTCGCACTCGCGGCAGGGCATCGTGTACCGCACCGCCTCCCACTCCATCGATAGTCGACGAAAGCGGCGGTCGATGATCAGCTCCTCAAGGTCGTACTGCTTCACCGCTTTGCACACGCGGCAGGTCACGCGCACCGCGCCCTCGACTCGGCGGAGGTCCTGAAGCGTCTGAGGTGGGCCGACCATGCAACCATGGTGCAGGAACGTAGCAGGAACAAACAGGCTTGATCTGCACGCGACGGCGTGCGACTCGGAGATCAGCGCGGCGCCTCCTTCCACACGCATCGCCCGCTCGCCCGCGGCGCCGGGCTTACCACCGGTGCCGCGGAAGCTTCAGGATGAAGCGAGCACGGCTTCGCAGCGACCTACATGCTTGTCGGCCGAGCACACCGCTCTATCGTTCACCAATGCTCGACGCCTCGCCCCGGTTCACGCCCGAAGCGCTTGCCACTTGGAGCGACCAAGGACTGCGCACCGAAGGGCGGTTGCCGTTGAGGAGGTCTGAGTGATGGTCCTGTTGGTACTCACCACGATTTACAGCCCCCTTCCCACGATAGTGTATGGGCCACCACTGTCGTTGACGCGGTTTGAGGGTGCGGCGCTCGCTTGTAAGTACCCTCGACAAAGCGTTGTTCGAGGCGTTTTCAACGGCCGCAAAGTCGTCATGCTACCCGCAAGCCCGCCAAGCTACGCCGCAAGTGAATGCGCTCGTAAGTGGCTTCACCTGCATCCCGACGTGAGGCCCTTCGAACCTAAGGGTCGGTAGCCGATCCAACGGATGAGCGATGGCGCGCTTAGAAGGGGCTGCGCCGGCATCTTTCGTGAGGTCCGCCGGCGCAGCGTGTCAGCGGTTCAGCTCTGACTTACTCGTCTTTATCGATCACCGGTTAAGGACTCCCTTGCCCAGCTACTGACCGAAGCGGACTAACTGATTTCGACAGAGCCCGCCGCTCCGCACGATAGGGTGCATCTTCCTGTTCTCAAGTCCACAATGCCGTCGTTGAACATGCGTCGTAGCGCAGCGTTCGTGTCCGCTCGCCTGCGCGAGGTCGTGAGGCCGGTCTCAGCCGATGTCAGCAAGGTGGAGCAGTCGTTAACTAGGTAGCGGCGCCCGCTCGATGTGACCAGGTAATCCGCCAAGCTCGGTGCTTCCCCGGACCTCTCGGGAAAGCGCTTGGCTAAGTCGCTGCTGAGACGATCGTGATGCCATGAGAGTGCCTCGTTGCCGAGGAGCCGATAAGGAGCGCCGCGGGAATTGCGACAGCCCCGTGGGTCAGCATTTCTGATCCACAGGATGCCCTCAGCAGACCAAGGCCCCAGGCGGGCCAGCATCGCGCTCTCCAGGGCAGCGTACGAGTACTCAGGAGCGCTGCACCGATGCGCGATGCTGGCGCCTGCGCAGACGAGAACACCTTTCCCTTCCTCGCCGATGGGCTTGTGTCGGATGTCGGCGCCGCAGTCGGCGCATCGCAGGAGGTTGGCGAAGACGTTGCGTTTCGCGGCGCTCCCTCCGCGGCGGCGATTGCTACAAATGGACCATACTCGAAGGAAGGTCTCAGGCTCGATGATCCTTGGAAAGTAGCCTGCGACAACGCCGATCGGCAGCCGGTGCTGCACGTTGCGCTTGTAGACAAACTCATGCAGCGGCAACGCGCCGGTCACGCGACGATTATTGATCAAGGCGGCGATCGTGGTGCGTTCCCAAGGACCGTCGATCCTCCAGCGAGGCACATTCCCCATGTTGAGCGCCTCTGCGATCAACTGCGGCGGCTGACCCCGCTCTGCATCGCTGAAGATGCGCCTGAGCAACTCGGCTCGCTCAGGAACGGGAACGATGCGTCCGTTCTCGAAGGTCAGCCAGTCAGGCAGATTGGTGCTTAGCACTTTTGATTGAACAGCCTCGCGCTTTCGCGTCCATGCCTGTCGCGCGCGCATGGACTTGATCGCGCTCTCCTCGTTTGCTCGTATGAAGACGATCAGAGCGTAGATGAGACCTAGTGGATCCTCCGACAGGCTCTCCTCTGAGTAGAGGCGGTTGTCGGCCAGTGAGACAACGTTAATGCCCGAAACCACCAGGTTTGTGAGGATGGCTTGTGCCCGAAGTATGTTGTCGCGGCTGAGCCGATCCAGGCTTTCAATGAGCAGGAAGCTGCCCTCGGGTATCTGACCGGTTCGAACGGCTTCAAGGAAGCAAGCCAGCTCGCCATGAGCGGCATTTTTGCCGCGGAAGCCCGATACGCCTAGATCGCGATAGGTAAGCTCATCGTCCAAGCGCAAGCCGTGTTGCTCAGCGTAGGCCCTCGCCAGAGCGGTCTGTCTGGCAAGGCTATCGCCGTTCGCTTGAGAGGGGCTGCTAAATCGCTGGTATGAGTACGCCCTGACCGGCGCCTGTTCGACGTGACTCGTCAACCCCATCCTCCGCAGCTGATTGCTGCTTAGATGCAAGTTAACCGCCCCCGTTTGGCAATCCCCTTTATGCCACCTTCGTTCCTACCCGCTAGCAAGGCTGTAAGCACGGATCGATGGGCTGCCTTGATGTTGATCGATGATCCTATTTGCCTCCGTCGCGAGGCCGATCGCTGCCGCCGAATTGCGGTCATGTTCGGACGAGGCCCCGACGCAGAACGCCTGCGGCTTGAGGCACTTGAGTGCGAAATGCGAGCTGACAGGATCGTACGACAACGGCGCGATGCGCAGGTCGCGACTCAGGAACTGCGTGCGACGCGCTTCGCGTTGAGCCGCCGCACCGGCTGAACGCGGCGCAACTCAAGCTTTACGATCCTCTGCAAACAGGCGGACTCAGGAAGGACTCGCTTCAGCGCACTTGCTGCCCAAGCCTCTAGCTCCGCGCTCCCAGGCGCGCAGGATGCGGAGCCTTTGGGAGCCACATTCATGACCCTCGCCAGCAGCCTTCGCACCTACAGACTCACGAACGCCCGTGTCGTAGCGCTCCTAGAGGATGGCGGTGGCGCTGTCGTCGAGACGCGCGACGTCGATTACATGGAGGGCCGCTCGCTCTCGATATCTGGCCGCGACGGCGACATCATCCACCTCGCGCCGATCTGGTCGTTCTCGGTGGCTGACTCGAAGGTGCCCGACATGGTCGAGATGTCGCGTGCCCAGATCGTCATCGAGGGCGACTGCGACGGCCAGCGTGTCGAGTTGCGTGGCGCCGGCAGCTTCGGCTACACCGACTTGGGCACGTTCGAGGGCGAGTTTCACGCCGCGCCTACGTTCTTGCTGGAAGAGGAGCCCGACGAGCCGCCTTCAGACGAGCTGCGCAAGAGCGACCTGACGCCGGAAGAATGGGTCGAGCACATGCGGACGATCGAGGTCGATGCGCCAGAGCAGTTCAGGCGGGCTCAGTACGGCGTTGGCCTCAGCGATCGTGACACGGACGAGCACGACGACTGAGCCCGGCCAGGTGCGCACGAAGGATTGATACAGCGGCGCCCGCGAGTCATGCTCCTTGCATGAAGCGGATGGTTCTTGCGGGCGCAGCTAGCCTTTCTCTCGCATGGTTTGCCGTAAGCGGATGGATCTACATCGAGCGTGGATATTCACTCGCCTTCGCGATGGAAGGCTATCCCGTCGAGATAAAGCACTTCGATTTTCCGGCCTGGCGCGCAGCCGTTCACCTGCTGCTTTCGGCAGGTGCAATCGCAGCTGTGTTGACGTCGGCATTCAGCCAGCGTTGGGCACCCTCAGTTGCGTGGGCCATTTGGGTCCTAACAGTAGCGGTCGGATATTATGATGTTGATAGATGGGGGCTTATGGCCTCGCCGACCTCCATCTGGACCGTACTTATTGTGATGCTGGTCGCTATTGTTGTTTCTGTGGCCAAAAGGACGCGCGCTTGAGAGCAAACACGATGGTCGCGGCTGCATTTGCGGTAAGCTAACCTGCTTGCGTGACGTCGGACACCTCACCAGTCTGTGTCGTCGAAGCTCCCTCGCTGCGCCGGCTTCGTCAATCCTGCTTGCGACGGGCAGGCCGACGATGCGCCCCGCTGGTGAGGCCTGTCAGCCTGCACATGGATGAGTCGGCCGAGACGGTGGGCGAGTAGCGCTCGAGGCGGGCTAGGGATGGTCGACAGCAGAACATGGAGCGGGAGAGCCGAAGCCCTCCCGTCTGAGTAGCGGGGCCGCATCACCCGTCACCGTGAATGGCGAGTGCGATCCGCGAAGCTCTACCGATGCCGATCAGCATGACACCGAGGTATGCCACGCCTGGGCTGCGCTGAAAGGCCAGCAGCAGGAGGATGCCAACGCCGACCAGGGAGGTGAGAGCGGCAAAGCCGATGACGAAGCGAGTGATCATAGCTTCGGCGCCCCCGTATTTGCCCTCAGGAGGTCAGCCAGCGCGTTTGAGGCGCCCGGCGCGTGCAGGGCGCCTTTGAGCGCGTTCAGCGCCTTGGCGGCCTTCGTATCGACCGGAGCGGCACGCCCGAGCCACAGGCGCTCGCCCGTGAGCAGGACGGTACCGCCGTGCGCCTGCCACGATGTCAGCCATGCGGCCGCGTCGAAAGCGGGATCGGTCGAGGCCGCCGCCTTGTCGAGCAGCGCCGTCATGCGTCACCTCGCCGACGTGAGCTAGAGTGCACCAGCTTCGGACGGCTAGGCCGATCGATCAGACGCTCGAGGCGAAGGTCGGCGGCGTCGCTCTTCCGCGCCTGGACCTCGGCCGCTCGCACGTCCTGGTCGATGCCGCTGGCGGGTGAGGGCTCCCGGCGTTCGTAGCGCTCGACCTCATCCGCTCGGATGCGGATTAGCTTTCCACCGAGCTTGAAATGACGCAGCTCGCCGCTGCGGACCAGCGCGTAGACCGTGTCGGTACCACAGCCCCAACGCGCCGCAAGGGTGGCGACGGAGTAGACGGAGACCGTCATGCCAGCACCCCCGAAGGCGTGCCGCCCGCCAGCCGGATGGCGTCGGCGAGGGTCTGCTTGACGTAGGCGTGATCCCAGCCCGCGATCTCGCCGGTTCCAGTCGGAGAGAACAGCTCGTTGAACTTCCAGGCGAGTGCTTCCGCATCGGGGGCAGGCATCTGAAGCAGCGCGTCGATCGCGCCACACAGCGCCTCATCCAGCACCATTTCTCGATGGTACGTGGCGTCGATCCCGAAGCGGTCGCGGTTCGCCTGCTTGGCCGCGTGATAATCGCGCAGCGTCTGGATCTGAGCAAGCGCCTTGGCCTTGTCAGCCTCAAGCGGGAACCAGTTCTCACCGACGCTGGCGAACAGGTTGTGCTCAAACTCGTCGGGATCGAGCCGCTCCAGGACGTGGTTCCGGGTATAAGGGAAGAACACCTCCATCGCGACGTTGTCGCCGCTGGGCTCGTTTGCCAGCCATTCGTCATGCGCTGGTCGGCTCGCGGTTGCCGCCGCATCGACGGCGGCCTCAGCTCGCTCGTACTCGCGCATGGCACGCTCCCACGCTGAGCGATCGACAGTGGCGCCCTTAGCCTCGCTGGCGAGGGCGGCGCCCCCGGCAACGATAGCGGCGCCAGCGGCGTATGCGGCAGCCCCGGTGAGGAGCTGCCGGCGGTTGGTAGCGGCCATGTCAGCGACCCTCCACGATCGGAGCGGCGTGCGCTTCGCTGACGACAGCCAGGCCAGCACCCGCAGCAGCGGCGCCAGCGATGTAGGCGGTGACAATGATGAGGGCGCGTAGAACCGCACGCCCGGACGTGATAGCACGTTCCATAGTCGTATCCCTTCGACGGAGGGTCTGCGATCAGGCTCGGTGGTGGTGTTGGTAGCACCTCACCGAGCCGCTTCCGCTTCAAGCGGTGATATGAAACATATCGCGCAAGCTGCTTGCGTCAAGCCCCTTTCGATATTATTCCTATCGTATGCAATTCAACGATCGCCTGTGTAAGGCCGCGCGAGCACTTCTCGACTGGACCGCTGAGGATCTCGCGAAGGCCGCGTCCATAGGGGTCGCCACGATCCGTAGGTTTGAGACAGGCGCCGAAATCCGAGCTGAGACGAGCATCGCGATCCAAGGTGCGCTTGAGACCGGCGGCGTCGAATTTGTAGAGGCTGGCGCAACGATGCGGCCGGGTAAGTCGGCGGCGGGGCCCGGTGTCCGTCTTCGGGCGTGATGCTGCATGCTTGGGGCTACATAGTTGCTCACCCTACCGGTAGCTCTCGCGCTTGCGCTCGGCTCCATGCAGCCGTCTGCTGAGCCGTTGAAGGGCGAGCTTCAAGCCGCGATCTGGTACGATCTCGAAGTTAACTCATGGATCGGCAACGGCAGCTTGCTCGCATCTCTCTGGTATCAGGCAGGAGAGGATGGCGTGCCAGACCTACACATACGTAACTTGGTCTGTGACGACGGTCGAGGAAAGCGGCGCTGCGCCTTCGACCTCATCAGGGATGGTGGACCTAAGGACGTTCGGGGTCAGACCGCGCCGGATCGTCTACGGTGCAGAGCGACCTTCAAACGGCAACACGCCAGCTGGGCGGTCGAACACACACCGCCTCGTGGGCCGGGTCACAGCAGGACCTTGTTGCAGTGCAAGGAGGGCGCCTGACTGACGCATATGCTTCTGCGCTGCATAATGGTACGCTCTCGACGTCAACCGGCCAAGTGGAGCGGATGCAGCGATGCTGATGTGGCTCGTTCTACAAGCGGCCATCGCAGGTCCAGCGCTCGAGAAGCCTCGACCGCCCGCTCGTCCCTGCGAGAGTGTCGCAGCCGGGAGCGAGGTGGTGGTTTGTGGTCGTGTTCCCGACCAGGAGGCATTCCGGCTGCGAGCGATACCAGAGCGCTATGACTCGAACCCAGCAGCGCTGCCGAAAGCTGAAACCTCGATCCTAGGTGGTCGTGCGAAGCTCGCTGCGGAGACCGAGCAGGCGGGCGTAGGCGGCTTTGTCAGCAACAGGGGCATGGTGCGGCTCAAGATCCCACTTGGGCGGAGGTAACGCGCTGGAGGTGCTGCTGTGATACTCAGTTTGAATGGGTGGCCTGGAGTCGGTAAGCATACAGTCGGCATGAAGATTTCCACTCGCCTACATGCGCGGCTTCTAGACAATCACACGCTGATTAATCCAGCGAAGGCGCTATTCGCGTATGGTAGCCCGGATTACTATGAGCTGATCCAAGGCGTGCGGAAGGCTGCATTTCGATCTGCTGCCCGGCTTCCCCGCGATGTGTCGATCATCCTCACCAACGTTTTAGCTTCAGGAGGGCCAAGCGACTACGCATTTGAGCATTGGCAGGCCATTCGTGCCCTTGCGACCGAGCGGAAGGTTCCTCTTCTATCCGTAACACTGGACTGTGAGCCCGGTGAGCAGGCCCGCAGGATGGTTGCCGCAGACCGCAAGTCACGGATGAAGATGACGGATCCAAGTGTGATCCAAACGCTGCGAGAGAGCCGAAGATTGTTTGATGACGGAGCCGATCACCGACTCTCGATCGATAACACGCGCCTGAGCGCGAGCGGGTGCGCAGACCAAATACTAAGGTGGATTAAGGAAATGGGCGGATTGGGCGATCGGTAGTTACCACCTATCCCAAGCTATGAAGATGGCAATCAGGCACGTGGCCAGCGAGCGTGTTCAGCAAGCTCCGCGTAGATTGCAGCGCGCTCTAGTAGATGCCGCCGTTCTTCCTCGCTGGTGGCTTTTTTGGCGGCGGCTAGCGCAGCTTCCGCAAGCGCGACCCAATCTTCAATTGTAGGTTTGTCATTCATGCTGCATCCCGGCCGTTGTTTTCCATCGGACCCGATTGGCTCGAAGCAGCGGTGCGGCACGGCCGCTTAACCTGAGCTAAACGCCGGTGTCCAGATAGGTCCAAAATGACCCGGTTTTCCTACGACGGTCCAGATGATGGCTTCTCGTTATGGACGCATAACGGCGAGATCCTTGATCCCCATCAATCCAGTCGATTATCGGCGGCGCCCTCATCCACGCCGGGAGGCTCCGCTCGTTCCATGTTTCGATGACCCGTCTTCGGCACTACAGTGTGTTCGGTGGCTCCGACAGCCGGTCAATCGTAAGCGTGTCGCTTGGCGTCACGACCATACGCGCGGAAAGCAGGCGCCGCGGCCGGCTTTTACCTTACGAGTATGTCCTCGTGGACGCTCCAGGTGGCACGCAGGCGTTCGTGCCTCGTCGCAACTCCGACCTTCTGGCGGCCTTATCCGAGTGCGAGCCCTGTGCTGGTGACCGAGAATGGGAGACGCTGTCGGCTGAAGTGGAACGAAGACGCCTCGTTGCCTCTTCCGTTTCGGAAACGGTGTAACGCCGTTACGTTTGTCACGCGAGGCTCGCGAGTGCAGGTGTCGACGCCTGTCCGCTTCACCGCACTCTTTAGAGATGGCTCGGACGAGGTGCTCATTCAGGGCGGGCTTGCTCAAGGCCTTGCGGGCGGAGGCTTGGTAGTTACCTCCGTAGCGAAGCACGCTGTGAGGGTGTCAACCCGATCGTAAGCTGCCGCTTCCTATGCGCCGCGTGCGTCATAGCAAGGGGTTGTTGGTTGATGCGTAAGTGGGTGAAACAGCTGCTCATCGCCATTCTGGTTACGGCGGCATCATTCGCCTTGGGAACGGCAGTGTCTCACGTGTCCGTGTTCGCACGGCCGTGCGGCTGCGGCCAAGCCGACGCGAACTTCGTAGGGTTGTGCCTCTGTCTTATAGGCGCTGCGAGTCTGCTTTATGCTTTCAGCAAGGAGGCAACAACGTGGGGCACGACCCCTGCACGTGGTCGGCTCAACATGGCGCTCGGTGGCCTATGCGGGCTGCTGGCAGGAATAATGCTGATTGCGCTTGGAGCGGCCTACCCGGGTGGTCCGCTTGGCCAGAACATCGCGATTGCCATCCTGATCGTAGCCGTGGTTGGCACGACAGCGGCCGAGCACCTGATGAGGCGCGGCTATTCAGCCGAGCGCCGGCTTAGGAACGATCAACTCGCGCTCCGCACTTCTCGCGTGGGCGGCCCGCTACTGCTGGCGTGGGCGGGCTTAGCCCAGATAGGTTTGCCAGTAAGGTTCACAGCGCTCAACCTCCTTACTGCGCTGTACGCACTCTCTTTCGTGATCGCGACTGCTTCTGGATTGGCGCGTATGAGGTCACAAGCCGCCGACTGAGACATGTAGCTTTCCGCGGCAAGTTACTTGGCCGTTCTACCGGAACACTGGATTGCTTTGAGGGAGCGTCACGCGTTACGTCACGGTGGCGCTACAGTGCAGTCCATGAACTGTCCGCGGACAGTCGCGTGACGTTGCGTGACACGTGCGCAGGTCTGCGGGGTGCAGCGGCTGCGAGGTGTGTCGGGTCATGCTTCATTGCCCGCAATCCCCCTTAACGCGTGCTCAACCAGCCTCGGCTACGAGCACCGTCATGGTCATGCTCAGCGCCACCGGCCTAGCCCTGAGTCCGCGAATGCGCGCTAAGCCCGCGTTCTATGACACGGCGAGCGCTCCAGCCTACCTGATCACGGGTTTGCTCACCTGCATCGTTGGCGTTGTGGTCCTGTCCGGCCGGTTCTCTCTCGATGCGAGCTGGGCGACTGATCTTGCAGGCGTATGGGCGCTCTCGGTGGCGTTTGCGTGGCTGCTGCGACGCACCGATTTTCCGCGCATCGCAGGCTTCGTCGAAGCGCTCGCCATCTTCTGCGGTCTCGCGATCCTGGCTCCGCTCTGCGCGGTCGTCATGGCATCTACTAACCTACCGCTGGCCGATGATGCGCTACGTCGGGCCGACGCCTACCTCTTCGGTTTCGATCGCATCGTGGTGGCATCGTGGCTCGAACCAAGGTCAACCGCCTCACGCAGCTGGGGTTTGATCTACAATAGCCTCACACTCCAGCCCATCGTGCTACTCGGCGCCTTGTTCCTAAGCAGGCGCAGCCATCGAGCCTGGACGCTACTCACCGCGTGGGGAGCAGCGCTGTTTCTGTCACTCACCATCTTTCCTCTATTCCCAGCCTTCGGCACACCGCCCTACGTGCTCGACTTCGTCGACGTGCTAAAAGGGGCACGAAACGGCAATCTGCGCCTGTTGGGGATCGGTGCCCTTACCGGGATCATCACCTTTCCAAGCTTCCATGCTGCCGCCGCTACGATGCTCGGGTGGGGTTTCCTCACGTTCGGCCGCCGGGCTTGGCCTATGGTCGCGCTCAACGTCGCGATGTTTGCGTCCGCGCTGGTCGTTGGCGGCCATTACCTGGTGGATTTGCCCGCAGGCGCCCTGGTGGCGGTCACGTCCATCATGGCTGCGCGTGCATGTGCTCGCAAGTGACAGCTTGATCCACCTTGGAGCGTCCCTCTTGCGCGGTCATCCCCGCCGTGATCATGCCGTCATCGCATCCAACGATCGAGGGAGTCGCGGCATGCAGGTTAACGCTGAGGGTGAAGACACCGAGTCAGAGCGCGCCGAGGTTCACTTTCTTGCCGCGTTGCTGGACGAGCTGATGCGCAAGGTGCTTGCAGCCGGCGTGCTGACGCAAGCTCAATTGAACGAGGTCGAGGAGGCTGCGGCGAAGCGGGTCGGCGGTGTGCCTCGCGCTTGGTGACGTGCGTTAGGCGAGGCACTGGTTATCAGAACCCGGTCTTAAACTCCGCTGGTGAGGGAAGCTCGATTTGTTCGGGAGCGGCTTGATGATTGCGATTAGAAGACGTGTCGCATTCTTCCTGGTCGGTTTTCTGGTAGCAGTTTTGGTTGCGGGATCGGCTATCGCATGGGTGCTCTGGCCGGGCTCTCCTAGCCTCCCAACCTATAGCTGGCAGCAAACCTCCGAGTCGGATTTCGAACCAGGAGGTGAGGCATGTAAGCTTGGCGCCCTCCGGCGCCTCAAGTCAGACGATGAGCGCTCGCGTCGACAGGATGAATGCGCAGCGCTCATTGAGCAGCATCGTATCAGTACTAACGATCTTAAACAGCAGACCAGGGCGGCTGATGCCGCCGCCGCGGCCGTGTGGATCGCTGAGTGGCAATCCAAGGCTACCGTCTTCGGTCTGATCGTAGGTTTGTACACACTCGCAGCGGCGGCAGCTGCGGCTATTTTTGCTAAGCGGGCAGCAGACGAGGCGAAAAGAAGTGCCGATGCGGCTGAGAGGTCGATACTTGAGACCCAGAGGATTGGAGAGGCGCAAGTCCGTGCATACCTGTCCGTTTTAAGCGTCTCCATCCTGATAAGTTCTGACCTTCAGCTGCGTGCTAAGCTAACATATAAGAATGTCGGCCAGTCTCCTGCCCGGCAAGCTAAGATTGTGTGTACTGCGTCTGTAGCTGCTACACCGCAAATTCGACTGCCAGCTGGTAATGCCCTTACGCACTATCCGGAGACGGTTTCGTCGTCGGCTCCTCCTGCTGAGGTGGAATTTGGAAAAGGATGGTGGAAATATGAGGTTCGCAAACCTGATCGCGGCGCCGTTCATGAGAACGACCTTCGAGTAAATGTCATCGTGACGTACGTGGATGTTTTTGGTCGCCAACACGAGGAGGCGTTTAGGTACTGGGTGCTGAGCTCAATTGTGCTGGATGTTTGGCACGACGCCATTCCGATGCCTAGCGACACTGTGTGATCGCGTCTGCGACACTTTATAGCGGGCAGTAGCGGTGTTTGGTGCTTGATCGCCTACCCAATCCGGCCCAACCTCGGGCAGGTTCGCCTAAGCGATGCGGAGCTTTCCATGATCTGAAGGCTGCGGCAGCGGAGCGCGTCGGTGGCGCGCCCCGTGCTTGGTAGGCATCATCTCCGGCCTTCAGTAGCCTCGCTCGTCTAGCACACCGCCGCACTCATCCAGCTTCTGCTCAAAGCCATGTGACGTGCTGCGCCGCTCGTTCCGCCAGTAGATCGTGACGTGGTACGTTGAGCGGTCGGTGATGCTGGGAGCCCTCTTGGTGACGGAACAGCAACCCGCTTTGATAGCCTGCGCGTTAAAGCCGTTTGGCTCATGACGGCTCGCGGCCCGTGCGAATATCCTTTCTGCGGCTCGCTCTAGAAGCAGCTGTCCGGAAGTCTCGCCCGCGCTGCAAGTTTTCGGACTCTGCTGGCAGGAGGGTAGAAAGCTCAAGGCAGGCAGCAGTGCTGCGATGTGGCTTCCCCGAAACGTTTGGTCCTCACCCTTCAGCGTGCGGCCCAACCGATACCACCAAAGCGTGGCCTCTTGCCACTCGTGTCAAAGACTTAGCCTTCGCCGCTCGACCTCCGCGAACGCATAAGCCGCCAGAGGCGTATCTCGGCGTTCGCGGAAGATGTCAGCGATGTCGAGCAGATCCTCGTCATCCAGCGCCACGATGGAGGCGTGGATGGCGGCGAGGCGAGCGACCGCGTGACTGCCTTGTGCGGCGAGCCGCTTAGTTGCGAGGCGAAGCATAGCGGGTCCCCGGGCAGGAACACAGCGAGGTAGTCGCATCGACACGAGTATGTCTCCCGTTCGATCTGCGCATAGATCTGGGTCAATCGTACATCATCGACGTCCTGACCTCTCTGGACTTTCTGCCTAGGATCTGTTAGCAGCGCCCTGTCTGGTAGACGAAGGAAGCTTCTCGCCCATTCTTCGAACACCGCGACACAACCTGACAATGGTGGTGCGCGTGATCGAGAACAGCGGCGAAGGCGGACTCCCCCAAGTTGAGCTTAAGGCTCGTCCTGTCGTGGGCGATGAGCACCTACAGGCGTTCGGCTCGCCAGCTGCGCTCTCTATCCTTCGTGACATGTGCCTTGAGGCGGCGCAGGAAGGGCGCGCATCCGCGGATGAGAGCATCGCTGCCGCAGTCGTGTACGCTCGCCTTGCCGCTGCCGTGGGCGGTGCGGCGGAAGCGCTGGCGCTCGGCACCCTCCTGCTCGATCGCGCAATAGAAGCCGCCCAGCACGGCGCCTCTGAGCCGGCGACGCTCTACCTTCAGGAAGCCGCAGCTCGCTTCGGCCATGCCGCCAAGTGCGGGATCACCGAGGCGGCGGAGCGGTATGTCGATGTGCTGCGCGACCCTGCGTTCACGCCGCCAGATGACGACACGGCAAGGCTGCTGGTGGCCATCGAAGGTCTGCACCACGACGCTGCTAACGGGGATGACGGCGCCATCGCCGTGATGGTTAGGGGCTGTTTGAACGGCGGTGAGGTGTGCCGCGCTCGTCGTCTGGTTGAGGCCGAGCAGTATGCCCGCCTCGGCGCTGCGAGCGGCACTCCCGGCTCAGCGCTCCGCCTTGTCGACGTTCTTTTCGTGCGGGCGACCGATCCCTGCAATGCGCACGAAACTGCCGAGGTGCGATCCTGGTGGGTCGTTGAGGCGATCTCCATCGCGCACGAGTGGTCGAGTGTCGGTGACGCAACGGCGACGGTCGAGTGCCTGCGCATGGTGGATGAGCTGCCAGCCGACGTGCGGGCCCTGGCGGCGACCGCCTTCCCGCCCACGCTGACATATGTTGAACCTGAGGGGAGTTGCTGAGGATGCTTGTTGGTCGCCGACAGCCGGGCGGCGGGTTCGCGCCCGTGAACGTGCCTGATGAGGAGGGTATGTCGCCCGCGGCGATAATGGCGCTGGCAGCCAACCCGACCGGAGCGCCTGGCGGGCCAAAGCTGAGCACTGCCAATCGGGTCGACCTAGCATCGCGCAAGTCGCGCCCGATCTTCGGTGCGCCCATGTCGGGTGACACCCGCACGCCAGGTGTCGTGCCGGAGATCATACCCGGCTTCGACGGGGCTGAGCCTATGTCGTTTGCTACCCCGCAGGTGGACACCGCCGCCCTTCAAACGCCGCTCGACATCAGCAAGACGAAGGTTCGCGGCCCCGGCTTCAACGAACCCGGCGGCTGGGGAGAGCGCATCCAGCTCCTTGCCGCATCACTGATGAATGCTGGTGGCAACCCGATGGGCGCGCAGTCGATCTACCAGCGCCTCGGTGATCGGCAGCGGCAGCGCTTCGAACAGCAGCAGCAGCAGGCCTCGTGGGCCCGCCAGGATGCTCAGCGCGCCGAGGATCGCCAGTGGCAGGTCGAGGATCGCGACGCGCGGCAGAACGCGCCGCAATACTTCATGAGTGGCCGTGACCGCGTGCAGTACAATCCCGCCACGGGCGACAGCTCGGTCGTTTATGACGGCCCGGAGGATTACGAGGCCTATGCCGGATCGCTTGGTCTCCAGCCCGGCGACGATGGCTACGACACCGCGTTGCAGGACTTCGTTCTGCGAAGCGGCGGGCCTACCGCCATGGCCGGGCGCGAGGCGCTGGAAGGCGTGCGACAGGCCAACCGCGTGCAGATGCGCGGTGTGCCGACCTACCGAGATCTACACCCTCGTTCGCCAGCTTCGCGGGCTGGGAATGGCTCGCCTCCTCGCCAGACGATGGCTGGCACCATGGCGCCTATCCTGGCGAAGGTATCGCGCGGTGAGGCGCTGACGCCTGGCGAGCAGCAGGCGTGGAGCATGTACCGCCCGCGACGGGCGGCGAAGGGCGGACAGGCGCAGCAGGGTAGCGCCGACAATCCCGTGCCGGTCACGACACGCGATGAAGCCATGCGCCTTCCGGCTGGCACCTACTTCCGCAACCCGCAGGGCAAGGTGATGCGCCGGTGAGCGATCGTGACGAGTGGAGCGGCTTTCGCGAAGTCCGCCGTGAGCCTGCCGCTGACGAGTGGGCCGGCTTCGAGCCGGCTGCTCACCCCGCCGCTCCTGCCGCGCCTCTGCGAGCAACGGGTCAGGCGCACGATGGTGACACCTTCCGCCTCCAGGATGGCCGCAACGCTCGCCTGTACGGTGTTGATGCCTTCGAGTTGAGCCAACAGGGCCGCAACGCCGCGGGTCAACCGGTGCCGCTTGGGCAGCAGGCGCGCTCGGCTTTCCTGCCGTTTGTCCAACCTGGTGCCACGGTCACGCCCACGGGTGCCATGACGTACGGTCGCCCGGTCGCCTCTGTGGCAATGGGCGGGCGCGATGCTGGTGCCAGCCTCCTGCATGACGGCATGGCGGTGACCACGCCCGAGTACCTCAAGGGCAACATGCCGCTGCTCGCGCGGTACATGCAGGAAGAGCGGCTGGCGCGGCTCAATCGTCGCGGTGCGTTCGCAGGCACCTTTCAGACGCCTGCCGATTACCGTCACCAGGGACCGAAGTCGGGTGAGTACGGTAACGCGCAGGCGGTGTTCTGGGACGAGCCAACTCCGTCGCAGGGGCTGCCTGAGGCGCAAGAGAAGGGGCTCATGTCCATCTGGCAGGACTTCAGCAAAGGTCCTGCCGATTACGCCGCCTACGCCAAGGCAAACGGCATTCAGGTCGATCCCGAGGCAGCGGCTACGCAGTTCGCCAAGCGCAACCGCGACCGTAACGCAGGCGGCAACGGCATCCCGACCGCCGCGCGTCCGCGCGTGCTCACCGACCTGGGCGACGGGCGGACCGGCGCGGCGCTGCGCGGTTTCGCGGACCCGCTCAACGTTCTCGACGAAGCTGGCGCCGTGGTCGACAGTCTGCTGCCGGGCAGCGAACGTGAGAACGTCTGGGGCAGCAACCGGCGCTTCGGCGACGTGTACGCCAACAACCTGGAGCAGAACCGCTCCATCCTCGACAACGACGAGAAGCAGCACGAGTGGGCTCGCTTTGGCGGGCAGCTCGCGAGCGGGCTGGCCCTGCCCGGAGCGTCGGTCGAGGGCGTCGGCTTCAACGCGGCCCGTGCAGCGCTGCGCGGTGGTGGAAGCCGCTATGCCGCTGAGCAGGCAGCTCGTCGCGCTTTCGTGGGTCGCCTCGCCCTAGCTGGCGCCATCGAGGGCGGCTTGGCTGGCGCTGGTCAGGGCGAGAGCTGGGCTGAACGTGCGCAGGGCGCCGCCATCGGTGCGCCTGCTGGTGGCGCTCTGGGCGTTGGTGCGGGCGTGTTGGCGCCGCGCGTCGCTCAGCTTGTCGGGCGCCCGTTCTCGCGTCTCACGGGTCGCGCTGGGGAGCGTACGGCTGACGACTTCGCGTCGGGCGCTGTCGATGCGGGCAAGGCGATCGGGAACAACGATGCGCTTGACCTACCAGCGCCGAATAGCTTCGGCGCTCCAATGGCCCACGGTGCCTCTCGTGCGATGCCGTCCGAGATCGACCAGCCGTCCATCTACGCACCGGACTTCGACGAGCCGCGCACGCTGGACGTGATCAACGTTGCATCCACTGGTTCGTCGGCCACGCCTGTCACCAACTCGGATCGGCTTGCCGCCGCCAACCGCTTCCTGTCCGGCGACGTCCTCCCGATCTCCGCCAACACGGTCGACGGCGTTGAAGAAGCCGCTCGCATTGAGGGCGGCCGTTATCACACGGTGCGTGCGCCTAACGAAGCCGGAGAGCTGGCCTCTCGCGCCATCCCGCATGCCCGGACCGGCAGCCCGATCAACGTACGCGGGCCGCTAGACCTCTCGTCGTGGCTGCGGATGGAAGGTGGCATCAAGCCGACCGGCAGCGAGCTTGAACACCTTGGCATCACCAATGCGCCGCGCAAAGGTATGGACCTGACAGGCGGCGATCGGTTGGGCCCGCTCGTGACAGAGGACGGCCTGTCCTATGACGACGCCGCCGATCGTGCATGGGAGGCTGGCTTCTTTCCCGACCGCACCGAGCCGCCGAGCATAAACGAGTTTGTCGATGCGCTCGCAGGCACGCACTCGGGACGTGAGCGGCTTTTCCGACCTGACGATCTTCCTGAAGTGGAGGCGTTCAACGCAACTCGGCGACAGCGCTGGGACGTTGAGCAGGCGCAGACGGATGGGGCGCCGCTCACTTCCGATCGTAGCCAGCCTGTTGGCTTGGACGATCTCGACGCCAACGTACCGCCTGTGCGGGCCTATGAAGAATGGGGCGAGAACGCGCCGAACCTCGCCGGCAACATCCGCCTCGACAAGCTCGACAGCCCTCAGGCGATCAAGCGAGCGCTGTCGCAGACGGACAAGGTAGCTGGCGGCTTCGACGCCGCTCGCCGTGGCCGGATCACCCAGGCAGAGACGCAGAGCCTGGCTGCCGAGCTGGGCATGACCGCGGACGATTTGCTGAAGCGCCGCAAGGGACAGGCGTTCAACGCAGAGGAAGCGCTGGCTGCCCGCCAGATCCTCGCTCGCTCGGCGACCGATCTGGTCAACATGGCCAAGCGGATCGCGCGTACCGAGAACGCTGGCGACGAGGCCGAGGCCGCTTTCCGCGAGGCGTGGCTGCGCCATGCCGCCATCCAGGAGCAGGTTTCCGGCATGACCGCGGAGGCTGGCCGTGCGCTCCAGCAGTTCCGCCAGACCGCCGACAGCCGCGACGCTGGGCGTGTGCTCGCCTCTCTGGGCGAGACGCTCGGCGGAAGCGGGCGCCTGAAGGACGTCGCGGAGCGCATCGTTGATCTTGAGGCTGCCGGCACCACGCCGGGCGGGCTGAACCGCTTCGTCGTCAAGGCGCTCTCGCCGACCTGGAAGGAC
This sequence comes from Sphingomonas sp. BK580, assembly GCF_014194975.1. GTDB lineage: Bacteria > Pseudomonadota > Alphaproteobacteria > Sphingomonadales > Sphingomonadaceae > Sphingomonas. The sequence goes on from NZ_JACIAY010000002.1 coordinate 458,246, forward strand.
CGGGCGGTCGAGCTTTACATCAACAGCCTACTGTCCGGGCCGCAGACGCATGCGGTCAACATCCTGTCCAATACACTCACCTCACTGGCTCAGCTGCCTGAACACGCTGCCGCGGCCGGCGTAGGAGCGGCCCGGCGTCTGCTGCCAGGGCAGGCCGACACGGATCGCGTGCTCTTCTCTGAGATCGGAGCACGTGCTGCTGGCATGATCAGCGGGGCCAAGGAAGGCATGAGGGCTGCGGCTCGCTCACTCCTCTCTGGCGACGCTGCTGACGCCGCCAGCAAGGTCGAGTCGCAGCAGATGAACGCCATTCCAGGTATGGCCGGCAGCATCATCCGGACGCCGACGCGCCTGCTCACGGCAGAGGACGAGCTGTTCAAAGGTGTAGCGCGCCGCATGGAGCTAAGCGGGTTAGCGATCCGCCAAGCCTCGGCAGAGGGGCTGAAGGGCAGGGCGGCTCGGGATCGAGCGGCCGACCTCGTCCTGAACCCGCCCGACGACATGCTGAAGCAGTCGTTCGACTACGCGCGTTACCTGACGTTCCAGACGCCGCTGGCACACGACAGCTTCGCGGCGGGTGTATCGCGAGCCACCCAGCGCCGGCCTGAGCTGAAGCTGCTGCTGCCGTTTGTCCGTACGCCGATGAACCTCCTCAAGTTCGCAGCGGAACGCTCACCGGTCGCGCCCGTGATGAAGTCGTGGCGCAAGGAAGTGGCTGCGGGTGGTGCTCGCCGTGACCTGGCGCTTGCCCGCATGGCGATGGGCACGGGCATGGGCGCGGCCATGTACGAGATGGCAGCCGACGGGCAGATCACGGGTGGTGGCCCGGCAGATCCGGCGCAGCGCGCCCTGCTGCTGGCGAACGGCTGGCAGCCGTACAGCCTGCGCATCGGCGACCGCTACTACAGCTATGCCCGCCTCGATCCGTTCTCGACGACGATCGGCACCGCGGCAGACCTGCACGAGCTGTCGAACAGCATGACCGACGAGGAGAAGGACGGCTCGGCCACGATGCTCGCTGCTGCCATCCTCAACAACCTGTCATCCAAGACGTGGCTGTCGGGTCTCAGCTCGGCGATCGAAGCGGTGAACGACCCTGACCGCTACCTCCCCAACTTCCTGGCCCGTACTGCTGGGGCCATCGCGGTGCCTTCGATCCTGGCGCAGGCTACTCGTGAGACGGACCCGATCCTGCGCGAGGCGCGCGGCCCCATGGACCGCATCCGCTCGCGCGTGCCGGGGCTTTCGAACGACCTGATGCCCCGTCGTGACGTGATGGGACGCGTCATGGAAGCCGAGGGAGGTATCGGTCCCGACATCATTTCGCCAATCTGGACCGGCACAGCGCGCAATGATCCGACGCTCACCGGCCTGTCGGAGGCTGGCGTGGCGATCAGCCGACCGCAGCGCGCCTACAACGACGCTGGCAAGCGCGTGGAGTGGACGCCGGAGCAGTACGATCGTCTACAGGAGATCACCGGGCAGCTTGCGAAGCCCGATCTCGACACGCTGGTGCGAGCCCGGCCGTGGCGGTCCATGTCGCATGACGATCGTCAGGAGGCAGTCGGCAAGGTCATGAAGAAGGCGCGCGCGGAGGCGAAGGCGAGAGTGCGCCGCAATGTCTTTGGCGCGCCGATGAAGGCGGACGTGGACGAATGGGCGGGGTTCGAGGCGGTGCAGTGATGGCCCTCCGCTACGGCCCGCGCTCTAGCCCATTGATGAAGGCGACTCCGGCTGACGCGAAAGTGCAGGCGCTGGGCGCACCTTAAGCACCGTCGACAGCCTCGCAAGGCTAGCCTAAAATAGAAGGATGTAGATGCAAAGATAGCTTGCCGAGGACGTTTTAAACGTCTTCGGAGTTATCCTCCCGGCCGGAAACCCGTCGACCCGCCGCGACTAATGCGGAACCAATTGCGCCGCTAAATATGAAATCTTTTAAGCGGTTAGTCTCATCCAGCGTCAGAAACCTAGCCGCCTCCGGAGCTGCCATGTTCCAAAAGATAACGACGATTAAAGCGACTATGGAAAGACCTATTATCCATAGCCCCGCTGTAAGCAGATTGTGGACATTTTCGTCCATTCGATCACGGCGCTGAAGTTGATTAACTCGGTTAAGATCCCGGCGACTCGACAGATCGACGCCACGCGCAACAGCGTTCGCCTCAGCTATTGCTGAAGAGCCTTCTTCAACTTCGGAAGCTCTTGGTTCCGGAAGTTGCGTCGGTACTCTACGCGGCGGCCGCGCCACGCTCACGCCATAGCTGTCGATAGTGCTCGCTGATCCGATCGTTTCCGATCACAGCGTTTCGACCGCGCTCATTCCAAGCCTCGTACCAAGGCGATCCAGGAAGGTGTGTCAAATTAGAAAGCTGGACTGCTGAATAGCGCGAGTATGTGTCGTACACGCTTCGTATCAGGGCGTGCTCGTCAGCGCTCAACTGCTGAGGATCATGGTCCGGAATGGGTCGTGTTACCGGACCAGCTCTATACCCCGAAATCGCTCGATACAATGAGGGAACGACCGGTCCGTACTGCCAAGCCTGAGGCTGCTCGTCCAGCAGTTGCTCTTCTAAGAGCGGAAACGCCCATCCGTGCGCGATATAGACGAGCTTGAGCAGTTTCAACGGCGATAGCTCTTCGCCACGCTCCCGCGCGATAGCAAGCATCTCGTTGGCGATTTTCGCTGCGCTGTAGGGCATCCTATCTCTCCAGGACGGCCGCTGCTGCCGGCATGCGATGCCGCGACGCGACTGCCGCTGCGGCTGCCTAAATGGCACTGACATCGGTCTCATTCAACTCAATTCGCGCGTTGCAAACTGAGACGGCTCGGTTCGAAGCGAGCTGAGGCTCCGATATGCAACCGAGCGGGCCTTGGAGGGCATTAAGATCGCGGCCGAGGCGCCGAAGCCCTAACGCTCCCACGAGTTGGCTGGGCAAGAGAGTAGCCGCAGGACCAATCACGCGGCGCTTAGCTGGTGCTTATCCAGATCTCGACGCGCCTTCACCACCCACTGTGTAAAGGGTTCAAACCGCGGAAATTTGGTGCCGGTTGCAGGGATCGAACCCGCGACCTTCGGTTTACAAAACCGCTGCTCTACCAGCTGAGCTAAACCGGCGCGGCGGCCCTCATGCGTCAGGCGACGCCGAAGGTCCAGCCCTCGCTCCGCGCCACCGCCGCGGTGAGCCCGCGCGGCTGCCACAGAGCGGCACTGCCCACCCGCGCGCGCAGCCAGGCGGCGGCGAGGATCGCGTCGGTGGCATGATCGTCGTAGCGCGCGAGCGGCGCATGGGGCGCGCTGCCGAGCGCCGTCAGCGCGGCGTCGAGCGCGGCCGCGTCGCGCAGCTTGCTCCGCCCCTTGCGCAACCCCGCGGCACGCGCCGCGATCGCGGTATAGATCTCCACCACCAATGCGCCTGCCGGCGGGACCGGGTCGAAGGGCCAGACGGCGATACGCCCGCCGAGCTGGTGGAGCAGCCGCATGCCCGCGAAGCTCGCCTTGGCGACCTGCGCGGCGCCGATCGCGTCATAGACGGTGGAGGGCTTGGTGCTGCCGTCATGCGCGACCTCGCACACACGCCAGTGCAGGAAGTCGCGCTTGGCGCCGTCGGCCGCGCCGAGGTAGAAATGGCGTCCGCGCCGCGCCTCGAGGAAGGACGCGGCGCCGAGGTCCTCGTCCGCGCTCGCCGCGTCGACGTAGCGCCACAGCGCGGGCGCGTCGCGCGTCTCGGTCTCGCCGGGCAGATGCGCGCCGCGCGCGACGAAGGGGGCGGAGAAGCTGAAGTCGAACCCGACCAGCATGGCGCGGTCGCGGCGCGTGACGAGCCAGTCGAGCACCTCGGCGCGCGACCAGTCACGGCTCGACGGCGCGACCAGCGCGGGCGCGTCGCTCCCGGGGCCACAGCGCGCCACTGCGATGCCGCGATGCCGACGCCCGCGCGCGCCCGACCAGTCGATCGCGACGAACTCGGTGAAACGGCCGGGCGGCGGCGCGCTCACCGCGCCGCGATCACGTCCGCGGTGAAGCGCGCGACGTCGAAGCGCGCCCCGGTCGGGTCCTCGCCGCGGCGGACCACCACCAGCCGCTCGGACGGCACCACCATGACATATTGGCCGCGGTTGCCCTGCGCCGAGTAGCTCCCCGCTGGCAGCCCCTGGCGCGCGCCGAACAGCCAGATCGAGGCGCCATAGCCCTCGTCGCGCTCGGGCTGGGGCAGGCGCGGGGTCGTCAGGTAGCGCATCCAGCCGGCGGGCAGCAGGCGCCGCCCCTGCCACACGCCGTCCTGCAGCCAGAACTGGCCGAGCCGGGCGAGGTCGCGCGCGGTGGTCCACACCGCGCTGGAGAGCAGGTAATTGCCCTGCCAGTCGCTCTCGACCACCGTGTGCCGCATGCCGAGCGGCACGAGCAGCCGCGCCGGCAGCGCGCGATAGCGCGCCTCGCCGAGCGACGCGCGCAGCGCCCGCACCGCGAGCAGGATATCGTTGTTGGCGTAGCGGAAGTGCGTGCCCGGGCGCGCCGACAACGGCCAGCCGGTGGCCTGCTCGGTCACCGCGGTGCCGCCGAAATACAGCGCGTCGGTGCGGTTGCCGGCGGTGTCGCTGTGGAGCCCCGAGCTCATCCGCAGCAGCTGGTCGAGCGTGATCCGCGCGCGCGGATCGCCGGGGCGGCGCCACTCGGGCACGGTCGCTGGGCGCAGCGGGTCGACCCCGCTCATCCCGACCAGCGTGCCGGTGATGCTCTTCGCCACCGACCAGGTGCGGTTGGGGACATAGGGGCCGAAGCCCTCGCGGTAGCGCTCGGCGACCACCTGACCGTCGCGCAGCACGACGACGCCGAGCGTCTCGGTGCCGCGGCCGTACCCACCCTCGAACGCGCGCGCCACCGCGGCGGCGAGCGCGGGCGCGGGGCGGGGCGCGATGCCCGCGTCGCCGAGCGGCCAGCGCCGCGGGTCGGGGCCGGGCGCGCGCGGCAGGCCGGGCGCGGGGGCGCGCGCGACCGCTTCGGCACCGATCGGCGCGAGCGTGCAGCCCGCGCCCACCGCCCAGCTGGCGTGCCGCGGCGGCTGCGCGGGATCGAAGGCGACGCTCACCGTTCGGCCGGGACGATCGACCCGCGCCGCCAGTGTGGGCACGATCGAGTCATATTCCGGGTAGATGCCGCGCAGCTCGAGCGCCTCGACCTGGCGCTCGCTGCGCCCCGCGGTGAACAGACCGTCGCACAGGTTATAGGCCTTGTACCCCGCCGCGATCGCGCGCGCGTAGCGCTGGTGGTCGTCGTACCGCACCGACTGCGGCGACTGCGCCGCGGCGGGGAGGGCGAGCAGGGCGAAGGGGAGGAGCTTAGTCGCGGTGCGCATGCCGCCGCTCATCCCACCAGGCGAGCCGCTCGGCAACGCGCTTCTCATAGCCGCGGTCGGTCGGCGCGTAGAAGCGCTGCGGCGGCAGCTCGTCGGGCCAGTAGTTCGCGCCCGAGAAGCCGCCCTCGCTGTCATGGTCATATTCGTAGTTCGTGCCGTAGCCGATCTGCTTCATCAGCTTGGTCGGCGCGTTGAGGATGTTGGCGGGCGGCATCAGCGAGCCGGTCTCGCGTGCCACCTTCCACGCCGCCTTCTGCGCGGCATAGACCGCGTTCGATTTCGGCGCGGTGGCGAGATAGACGCAGGCCTGCGCGATCGCCAGCTCGCCCTCGGGTGACCCTAGAAAGTCATAGGCCTCCTTGGCGGCGAGGCATTGCGCCAGCGCCTGCGGGTCGGCCAGCCCGATATCCTCCACCGCGGCGCGCGTCAGCCGCCGCAGCAGGTAGAGCGGCTCCTCGCCCGCGGTGAGCATCCGCGCGAGATAGTAGAGCGCCGCCTGCGGGTCCGAGCCGCGGATCGACTTATGCAGCGCGCTGATGAGGTTGTAATGGCCCTCGCGATCCTTGTCATAGACCGCGACGCGGCGCTGGAGGAAGCTCGACAGGCCGGCGGGGTCGAGCGGAACAGGGAGGTCGACCGAGAAGAGCGTCTCGACCTGGTTGAGCAGGAAGCGACCGTCGCCGTCGGCGCTCGCCACCAGCGCGTCGCGGGCGGCGGAGTCGAGCGGGAGCGGGCGGCCGACCTCGGCCTCGGCGCGCGCGATCAGCTGCTCGAGCGCGGCGCGGTCGAGCCGGTGGAGGATCAGCACCTGCGCGCGGCTGAGCAGCGCGGCGTTGAGCTCGAACGACGGGTTCTCGGTGGTGGCGCCGACCAGCGTCACCGTGCCGTCCTCGACGTAGGGAAGGAAGCCGTCCTGCTGCGCGCGATTGAAGCGGTGGATCTCGTCGACGAAGAGCAGGGTGCGCTTGCCCAGCCGGGCGTGATCGCGCGCCTCGGCGAACGCCTTCTTGAGGTCGGCGACACCGGAGAACACCGCCGAGATCGCGGCGAAGCGCAGCCCCACCGCCTGCGCGAGCAGCCGCGCGATCGTGGTCTTGCCGGTGCCGGGCGGCCCCCACAGGATCATCGACGAGAGCCGACCCGCGGCCACCATCCGCCCGATCGCGCCCTCCGCGCCGGTGAGATGGTCCTGCCCGACGACCTCGTCGAGCGCGCGCGGGCGCAGCCGGTCGGCGAGCGGCGCGTCGGCGGGCGGATCAGGGGGAGCGGCCGGGTCGAGCCCGGCGAACAGGTCGGCCATGACGCGCATGTAGGGGCACGCGGCCGACGCGTCATCTCGCAACCGCAAGATATATCGCAAAGCATCTTGACGACCGCGAACTGCGATATATCTTGATGGCATCGTGACAAGGAGTCGATGATGTTCGGACATATGTATGGGCACGGCCGCCACGGCGGCATGGGGCGCGGCTGCGGGCCGCGCGGTGGCCGCGGCGGCGGCTGGGAGCGGGTCGCGGCGGAGTTCGCGACGCGCTGGGACGAGGCCGCGCGCGGCGGCGGCGGGCGGCGGCGGATGTTCGACGGCGCCGAGCTGCGCCTCGTGCTGCTGAAGCTGATCGCGGACGAGCCGCGCCACGGCTACGAGCTGATCAAGGCGATCGAGGATCTCACCGGCGGCGCCTATGCGCCCAGCCCGGGCGTGGTCTATCCGGCGCTGTCGATGCTGGCCGAGATGGAGCAGATCGAGGAGCAGGCGAGCGAGGGCGCGCGCAAGCGTTTCGCTGCCACCGCGGCCGGGCGCGCGCATCTCGCCGAGCATGAGGCGCAGGTAACCGCGCTGCTCGAGCGGCTCGCCGGGCTGGGCGCCGAGCGCTCGCGCGGCGACCACGCCCCGGTGCGGCGCGCGCTCCACAACCTGCGCTACGCGGTGCAGAACCGGCTGCACGGCGCGCCGGACGAGGAGGAGATGTTCCAGGTCGCCGCGCTGATCGACGAGCTGGCGCAGACGATCGAGCGGCGGAAGTGAGCGTCTCGGTCGCGCGCGTGCCGACGCACTCGGCCAGCCGCTATCTCCAGCAGCTCGCCAAGCACTGGAGCCACAAGATGACGGTCCGCTACTCGGCGGAAGCGGGCGAGATCGACTTCCCCAACGGCGCGCGCCTGGCGATGCGCGCCGACAGCGACACGCTCGACGTGGTGCTCACCGTGCCCGAGGGCGAGGACGTGGCGCGGATGCGCGAGGTGGTGTCGAGCCACCTCGACCGCTTCGCCTTCCGCGAGGCGCCGCTCACCTTCGACTGGCACGAGGGGTGAGATCAGCCGTGCTCCTGCGGACGCAGGAGCCCAGGGTAGCGAGCGTGACGTCCGCGGCCCTGGGTTCCTGCGTGCGCAGGAACACGGGCCTCAAATCACCTCACCGCCCCGCGAGCAGCTCGCGATACACGTCGAGCACCGCCTCGTTGGCGGTGTCCCAGCGGAAGCTCTTGGCGTGCTCGTGCGCGGCCGCGCCCATCGCGCGGCGCCGCGCCGGGTCGCGCGCCAGCGTCGCGATCGCGGCGGCATAGCCCTCGACGTCCCGCGGCGTCACCAGCAGCCCGGTGACGCCGTCGTCGAGCAGGTCGACCGCGCCGGTCGCGCGCGCCGCCACCACCGGCACGCCCGCCGCCATCGCCTCCGACGTCACCTGGCCCCAGGTCTCGGTGACGCTCGGGTTGAACAGCAGGTCCATCGACGCCACCGCGCGGCCGAGGTCGTCGCCGCTCTGGAAGCCGGCGAACGCGGCCTGCGGCACGCGCTCGGCGAACCAGTCGCGCGCGGGGCCCTTGCCGACGATCAGCACGCGGTGCCGGATCCCCATGGCGTCGAGCCGCGCCAGCACGTCCGCGAAGACGCCGAGCCCCTTCTCCAGCACCAGCCGCCCGAGGAAGCCGATCGCCAGCTCGTCGTCGGCGATGCCGAGCGAGCGTCGCCACGCCAGGTCGCGCGCGGAAGGATGGAAGCGGCGGTGGTTGACGCCGCGACCCCAGAGCGAGACCGGCGTGGTCACGCCCAGCCCGCGGATCACCTCCGCCATCGACGGGGTCGGCACCAGCACGCGGTCGGCGCGATCGTAGAAGCGGCGCAGGATCCACTTGATCGCGGGCTGCACCGCGGCGAGGCCGTAATATTCGAAATAGGTCTCGAAGCGCGTGTGCACCGCCGACACCACCGGGATGCCGTGCCGCCGCGCCCAGGTCACCGCGGCGTGGCCGAGGAACTCGGGCGACGAGACATGGACGATATTGGGCGCGAACGCTTCCAGGTCGCGGCGCGGGCGCGCGGGCAGGCCACGCCCGAGCTTATATTCGCCGCGCCCGCCGGGCATCGGGATGGCGGGCACGTCGACGACGGTGCCGCGCGCCTCGAACGCCGGGGTCGGCGTGGTCGGCGAGTAGACGCGCACCGCCACGCCGCGGTCGAGCAGGTGGCCGACCAGCAGGTTCTGCGCCTGGTTGGCGCCGTCGCGGACGTAATTGTAGTTTCCGCTGAAGAAGGCGACGCGCGGCGACGGGGCGCTGCCGTCGGCGGCAGAGGGGGCGGGAGGCGAGCTCATCGCGCGCCCGCTAGCCCGATTCTGCGGCAAAATCGCGGCTGATCGGCATCGCGGGTCAGGCCGGCTCGATCTCGTCGCTGCGCCGCAGCCGGCGGATGCGCGGCTCGCGATCGAGCATCGCGACGCGCCGGATCGTCTGGCGCAGCTCGTCGCGCTTGTCGTGGATCGACGCGATCACCCGACCCATCGCCACGCCGAGATCGACCAGCACCGCCTCGGACAGCTGGAGCGAGCTCTCCAGCGTCTCGGGCACCGCGTCGGTGACGCCGGCCTTGTACAACTCGGCGGCATGGACGGTGTCGCGCGCGCGCGCGATGATCGGCAGCTCGGGGAAAGCCTCGCGCAGCCGCCGCGCCAGCCGCACCGTCAGCACGGGGTCGTCCATCGTCAGGATCAGCGCGCGCGCGCTGGCGAGATCGAGCCGATCGATCAGCTCGGCGCGCGAGACGTCACCGAACACCACGGGATAGCCCGCGGCGCGCGCCTCCGCGACCGCGTCGATATCGGCCTCCACCGCGACGAACGGCTGCTGGTGGCGCGCCAGCATGTCGGCGACGAGCTGACCGACGCGACCGAAGCCGAACACCACCGCGCGCGTGCCCTGCTCGGCCGAGACCGCGTCGGGCAGAGGGTCGCGTCCCTCGATCCGGCGCGACACGACGCGACCCAGCTTGGCGAGCAGCGGCGTGATCGTCAGCCCGATGGCGGTGACGGTCTGCCAGAAGGCGGCGGTGGAGCCGAGGATCAGCTGCGCCTGCGCCGCGGTGGCGAGCACGATCAGCGTCGTCTCCGACGGGCTGCCCATCAGCAGGCCGGTCTCCAGCGCGATGCCGCGGCGCGCGTTGGCGACCCGCAGCAGCAGGTAGGTCACCATCGTCTTGGCGCTCACCACCCCGATCACCGCGGCGAGCAGCGACCCCCAGTTGGCGAGGATCAGCTTGAGGTCGAGGCTCATCCCCACGGTGATCAGGAACACGCCGAGCGCGAGGCCCTTGAACGGCGCGGTCATCACCTCGACCTCGCTGTGATACTCGGTCTCCGCGATCAGCAGCCCGGCGAGCAGCGCGCCGACGATCGGCGACAGCCCGGCCGCGGTGGTGGCCACGCTGGCGACGATCACCACCAGCAGCGAGGCGGCGAGGAACAGCTCGGGGCTCTTGGTGCGCGCCGCCTGCGCGAACAGCCGGGGCAGCACCAGCCGGCCGCCGACGTACATCGCCACCACCGTGAGCGCGCCGCGCAGCGCCACGCCGGCGATACCGACCCAGCCTGCCGCCGCGGTCGGCGCCATCGCGCCGAGCGAGAAGATGATCGGCACCAGCGCGAGGTCCTGGAACAGCAGGATGGCGAAAGCGCCGCGCCCGACCGGGCTGGACGTGCCGACCAGCGGCAGCACCAGCGCGGTGCTCGACAGCGCGAGTGCGAGCCCGAGCCCGGCCGAGCCGCTCCAGTTCTGGCCGAGATAGTGGAGCGTGACGCCGATCAGCAGCGCCGAGCCGAGCAGCTGCATCGGCCCGGTGCCGAAGACGAGGCGTCGCATCGCCCAGAGGCGCCGGAACGAGAGCTCGAGCCCGATCGAGAACAGCAGCAGCACGATGCCGAACTCGGCGAAGGGCTCGATCGCCTCTGGATCGGAGATGGTGAGGTAGTAGAGCCAGGGCGCGCGCGGCACGAGCGCGCCGAGCCCGGCGGGACCGACGAGCACGCCGACGAGGATGAAGCCGATCACCGGGCTGATGCGAAAGCGCGCGAACGCCGGGATGACGAGCCCCGCCGCGCCGAGGATCACGAGCGCGTCGCTGAAGCCCTCATTCTGAAGTCCGATTGCCATGATAGGGGTTGTAAGCGGGATGGAGCGCGCTTGTCGCGTCGTGCCCGGAGAAAAAGTGAGTCGCCGGGGCGCGTGCCCGGTCACGCTTCCTTAAGCGGCGCTGGGCCAGGACCGACGGCTTCGCCGGAAGGATCGCTCCCATGTTCTCGCTTCTGCTCGTCGCGCAGGTGCTCGCGACCGCCCCGCCGCCCCCGCCCGTCTACGTGATGATCGACGAGCCGCAGCGCGAGCGCGGGAGGGGCAACGGTGAGCGTGTCCGGCTCGGCGTTGTGATGCGCGCGGGGAACACGACCATGTGGGACGGGACCTTGTGGGTGTCGGCGCGGAACATCAGTAGCTTTCGCCAGTCGATCCAGGAGGCCCAGCCCGTCGCCTGTCCGCGCGCCGCGGCCTATCCCTATGCCGCGCAGAACGAGGTGAGCGTTCAGCTCGTGCCGCAGGGATCGGGTGAGGCGTCCTCGCTGTCGGTGACGGCCCGCTGGGTACGTCCGGGCGAAGGCGCCTGCGGCGGCGCGAGGACGATCGAGCTGCGCGAGACGGTGCCGATGCCGGACGCCGCCGCGACGGTACTGCGCGGCGACGCCGGTCTGATCGTGGAACTGCGACGGCGCTGAAGCGGCGCTGCATGGGGGCGACGCTCGACCGCCCCCACGCAGATCAGGCCCAGCTGGCCATCTTCTTCTCGAGGTTGACGCGCACCGCCTCGAAGAACTGCTCGGTGGTCATCCACTTCTGGTCCGGGCCGATCAGGATCGCGAGGTCCTTGGTCATGTCGCCGCTCTCCACCGTCTCGACGCAGACCTGCTCCAGCGTCTCGGCGAAGCGGGTGACGTCGGGCGTGCCGTCGAACTTGCCGCGATACTTGAGCCCGCCGGTCCAGGCGAAGATCGAGGCGATCGGGTTGGTCGAGGTCGCCTTGCCCTGCTGATGCTGGCGATAGTGGCGCGTGACGGTGCCATGCGCCGCCTCGGCCTCGATCGTCTTGCCGTCGGGAGTCATCAGCACCGAGGTCATCAGCCCGAGCGAGCCGAAGCCCTGCGCGACCTGGTCGGACTGGACGTCGCCGTCGTAGTTCTTGCAGGCCCAGACGAACTCGCCGTTCCACTTGAGCGCGCTGGCGACCATGTCGTCGATCAGGCGGTGCTCGTAGACGATGCCCGCGGCCTTGAACTGGTCGACGAACTCGCTCTCGTACACCTCGGCGAAGATGTCCTTGAAGCGGCCGTCATAGGCCTTGAGGATGGTGTTCTTGGTCGAGAGGTACACCGGCCAGTTGCGGCCGAGGCCGTAGTTGAGCGAGGCGCGCGCGAAGTCGCGGATCGACTCGTCGAGGTTGTACATGCCCATGGCGACGCCGGCCGAGGGGAAGTCGAACACCTCGTGCTCGATCGTCTCGCCGTTCTCGCCTTCCCACTTCATCGTCAGCTTGCCCTTGCCGGGCACCTTGAAGTCGGTCGCCTTGTACTGGTCGCCGAAGGCGTGACGGCCGACCACGATCGGGTGGGTCCAGCCCGGGATCAGGCGGGGCACGTTCTTCATCACGATCGGCTCGCGGAAGACCACGCCGCCGAGGATGTTGCGGATCGTGCCGTTGGGCGACCGCCACATCTTCTTGAGGCCGAACTCCTCGACGCGCGCCTCGTCGGGGGTGATGGTGGCGCACTTCACGCCGACGCCATACTTCTGGATCGCCTTGGCGCTCTCCACCGTGACGGCGTCGTCGGTGGCGTCGCGATGCTCGATGCCAAGGTCGTAATAGTCGAGGTCGATGTCGAGGTACGGCTTGATCAGGCGCTCGCGGATCCACTCCCAGATGATGCGAGTCATCTCGTCGCCGTCGATCTCCACGACGGGCGTCTTCACCTTGATCTTGGCCATGCCGGTGTCCTTGCTGAGAAGCGTTGCCGCGGTCGATAGGGGCAAGGGCGCGGGGGATCAACCGGCGGCGGGGAGAGAGGTCGCCGATGGCCTCTCGCCGGGGAGGGCGAGGATGTCGCCCGAGCCAGGAGGCAGGAGGGGCCGGCCGCGGCGCGCGGGACCCTTTCGCCCGCGCCGCCGTTCGTGTCGCGATGCGAACGATCCGCTACCCCGCTGTCCTCGCGCTGCTGCCGGCGCCGGCGCTCGCCGATACGCTGCCGCTCACGCGCGGCTATTATGTCGAGAGCGGCACGCCGTGCCGCGGCGCCCCCAACGTGGCGCTGCGTGACTATCAGGGCGACGGGATCGGCTCGAGCAAGGCCGGCCAGTGTCACGCGCGCGTTCTCGCCCGCATCGGTCAGCGCTACACGCTTCGGCAGAGCTGCGTGCAATATGGCGGCCCACGCCAGTACCGCGCCGCCGAGCGGCTCAAGATCCGCGTCGACAGCCGCACCAGCTACACCGACCTGCGCGCCGGCGCGCACTACCGCTGGTGCCGGACGACTAACCTGTGACGGTGACGCCGGCCAGCAAGCGCGTTGTCACCGCGCGCGCCGGTCGATAGGACGAAGCGATGACTTCGCTCGACAAGCCGCCGGTCGTCACCACGACCGTGAAGTGGCGCTTTCCCGCCGTCCACCCCGAGGGACAGAAGTTCACCGCGATCGCCTTCGGCATCACGCTGCTGATGACGATCGTGTCCAAGGTGTTCTTCTGGCCGTTCCTCGGCCTCACCCTCTGGGTCGCCGCCTTCTTCCGCGATCCCGTGCGCACCACCCCGATCGGTGACGACCTGATCGTCTCCCCGGCCGACGGGCTGATCACGATGATCGAGCGAGTCCCCGTGCCGCGCGAGCTGATCGGCGACCTCGGCGAGATGCCGATGGTGCGCGTGTCGGTGTTCATGTCGGTGTTCGACGTCCACATCAACCGCTCGCCGATCGCGGGGACGATCCGCCAGGTCGTGTACATCTCGGGCAAGTTCCTCAACGCCGACCTCGACAAGGCGTCGGAGGAGAATGAGCGCCAGCATTTCGTGGTCGAGGGCTTCGACGGGCGCCGCGTCGGTTTCACCCAGATCGCGGGCCTCGTGGCACGCCGCATCGTCGGCTTCGCCAAGATCGGCGACATCGTCGCCGCCGGGCAGCGCGTCGGCCTGATCCGCTTCGGCAGCCGCGTCGATGTCTACCTGCCGGAGGGCTACGCGCCGCAGGTGGCGCTCGGCCAGCGCGCGATCGCGGGCGAGACGGTGCTGGCGCGCTTCGGCGCCGAGCGCGTCAGCGGCGTCGCGCAATAATCATGCGCCGCCCCGTCCGCCGCCCGCTGCGTCGCCCGCCCGGCGGACTACCGTTGCGGGCGGTCGCGCCGAACGCGGTCACCGCGCTGGCGCTCTGCTCCGGCCTGTCGGGGATCCGGTTCGCGATCTCCGGCCACTGGGAGCTGGCGGTGACGATGGTGCTGCTCGCGGGCGTGCTCGACGGGCTCGACGGGCGCGTCGCGCGCATGCTCCACGGCGAGAGCCGCTTCGGTGCCGAGCTCGACTCGCTCTCGGACGCGATCTCCTTCGGCGTGTCGCCCGCGCTGATCCTGTACCTATGGTCGCTCCACGCGTTGCCGAGGTTCGGTTGGATGGCGGCGCTGGTGCTGGCGGTGTTCTGCGCGCTGCGACTGGCGCGCTTCAACGCCAACATCGACGCCGACGACCAACCGCACAAGTCCGCCGGCTTCCTTACCGGCGTGCCCGCGCCCGCGGGCGCGGGGCTGGCGATGCTGCCGCTGTTCCTGTGGTTCGTCACCGACGCGCCGCTGCTGCGCGATCCGCGGCTGGTCGCCCCATGGACCGTGCTGATCGCACTGCTGATGGTATCCAGCCTCGCGACCTTCTCCTGGACGTCGCTGCGGCTGCGCCCGAACATCCGCTTCGAGGCAATCGCGGTCGTGGTGGCGGTGGGTGCCGCCGCGGTGAGCGCGCCGTGGCAGACCGCGGCGGCGGCGGGCATCGCCTATCTGCTCGCCATGCCGTTCAGCGTCGCCAGCTACGCGCGGGTCAGGCGGCTCCGCGCTGGCGGAGCGGCGCCACTGCCGGCGCCGCCGCACCCGCCCAGCGCCTGACCGCGATGCGGCGCTCGGCGCGCACCAGCGCGGCGAGCGGGGCTGCTCGCGCCGGCGCCATCTCGCCGCGCAGCGCGCCGAGGATCTTCTCGAGATTGGGTGCCAGCGTCGCGTGCAGCGCGTAGCTCGCGGTCGAGAGCGCGCCGGCGAAGATCGCGAAGGTCATCACATTCATCATCGTTCGACTCCCGTTCCGCGACCTGGCCAGTAGAACCTCTCCGACTCCAGAGGGTTCCGGGATCAGCGTCAGATCGGTACTGGTCCGAACCGGTACCGAAACGACGGTGGTGTGTCGTCGCTGTTCACTCTGTGTTCCTACGTCTTGTTCCATCTATGTTCGCAGCTGTCAAGCCTTTGTTCCGGGGTTGCGGCGACGGGAAGGATCGGCTAGGGCGCGCCCCTCAACCCCGCATGGGGAGCATCAGCCACCGGTGCGCTGCCTTCGAGGCCGCGTCACTCGCTCCCCAGAGGCTTAACCGGAAGGAACACAGACTATGGCGGCACCTGTCGTCACGATGCAGCAGCTCATCGAGACCGGCGCTCACTTCGGCCACCAGACGCACCGCTGGAACCCGAAGATGAAGCCCTACATCTTCGGCGAGCGCAACGGCGTCCACATCATCGACCTGTCGCAGACCGTGCCGCTGTTCGCGCGCGCGCTCGACTTCGTCAGCTCCTCGGTCGCCTCGGGCGGCAAGGTGCTGTTCGTCGGCACCAAGCGCCAGGCGCAGGAGCCGGTCGCCGAGGCGGCGCGCCGCGCCGGCCAGCATTTCGTCAACCACCGCTGGCTCGGCGGCATGCTGACCAACTGGAAGACGATCAGCAACTCGATCAAGCGCCTCAAGGCGCTCGAGGAGCAGCTGTCGGGCAACACCGCCGGCCTCACCAAGAAGGAGGTGCTGCAGCTCACCCGCGAGCGCGACAAGCTCGAGCTGTCGCTCGGCGGCATCCGCGACATGGGCGGCATCCCGGACGTGATGTTCGTGATCGACGCCAACAAGGAGGAGCTCGCGATCAAGGAGGCTAACACGCTCGGCATCCCGGTCGTCGCGATCCTCGACTCGAACGTGTCGCCCGACGGCATCGCCTTCCCGGTGCCCGCCAACGACGACGCGGCGCGCGCCATCCGCCTGTACTGCGAGGCGATCGCGATCGCGGCGACGCGCGGCAGCCAGCAGCAGCAGGCCGGCCGTGGCGTCGACCTGGGCGCGATGAGCGAGCCGCCCGCCGAGGAGGCGCTCACGGTCGAGACGCCCGCGGCCGAGCCCGCCGCCGCCTGACCCGGGTGTCCGCGCGGGCAGCCCTCGCGCGGACGCACGATTGTCACGGAGGCTGCCTAAGCCGCGGCCTCCCTCATTTCCCCTCGGCGCGCGGCGATTCACCGATCGTCGCGCGTCGATGCAAAAACAGCTGAGGACAAGACGATGGCCGATATCACGGCAGCGATGGTCAAGGACCTGCGCGAGAAGAGCGGCGCGGGCATGATGGACTGCAAGAAGGCGCTCAGCGAGACCTCGGGCGACATGGACGCCGCGCTGGACTGGCTGCGCACCAAGGGCCTCGCGGCCGCGCAGAAGAAGTCGAGCCGTACCGCGGCCGAGGGCCTGGTCGGCGTCGCGGTGAGCGGCACCAAGGGCGCCGCGGTCGAGGTCAACTCGGAGACCGACTTCGTGGCCAAGAACGAGCAGTTCCAGAACTTCGTCCGCGAGGTCACCCAGATCGCGCTCGCCAGCGGCGGCGACGTCGAGGCGATCAAGGCGGCGCAGATGCCGTCGGGCACCACCGTCGCCGAGGCGCTGACCAACAACATCGCGACGATCGGCGAGAACCAGTCGATCCGCCGCGCGCGCTCGCTGTCGGTGAGCCAGGGCGCGGTCGTGGCCTATGTCCACAACCAGCAGGCGCCGGGCCTGGGCAAGATCGGCGTGCTCGTCGCGCTCGAGAGCGCGGCGTCGGACGAGGTGCTGCAGGGCCTCGGCAAGCAGCTGGCGATGCACATCGCGGCGGCCTTCCCCAAGGCGCTCAACGAGGAGGACCTCGACGAGGCCGAGATCGAGCGCGAGCGCGCGATCGCGGCCGAGAAGGCGGGTGAGTCGGGCAAGCCGGCCGACATCATCGCCAAGATGGTCGAGGGCTCGATCGCCAAGTACCGCAAGGAGCATGCGCTGGTCAGCCAGCTGTTCGTGATGGACGGCAAGACCAAGATCAGCGACGTCGTCGCCAAGGCGGGCAAGGACGCCGGCGCCGAGATCAAGCTGGTGGACTATGTCCGCTTCCAGCTCGGCGAGGGCATCGAGAAGGAGGTCTCCGACTTCGCCGCGGAAGTCGCCGCCGCCTCGGGCGTGCCGCAGCCGGTCTGACGCCGGACCGTCCGGTTAGGACAATGCGCCGCCGCCCCGGCCCACGTGCCGGGGCGGCGGTTGGCGTTTTGGGCGAACTCTTCCCGCTCACGCGGAGGGGGACCGGCCGGCGCAGCCGGGTGGTGGAGGGGGCTCTCCACGCAGCGCGGCCTTCGCGGATAGCCCTCCTCCACCATGCTGCGCATGGTCCCCCTCCGCGTGAGCGGGGAGAATCTTGGGGGCGCGACGGCCTCTCCCACTCGTCTCCCCGACTGTGTCAACCCATTGCCAGCCGCCGACCCGCCGCCTAGGGTCCGCGCCGCTCCGCTCCCCTATATCACGAGACCCGATGACCCAGCCCCGCTACAAACGCATCCTGCTGAAACTTTCCGGCGAAGTGCTGATGGGCGAGGGCGGTCTCGCGATCGATCCGGCGGTCACCGCGCGCGTCGCGGAGGAGATCGCGGACGTGAAGGCGCAGGGCTATGAGCTGTGCATCGTCGTCGGCGGTGGCAATATCTTCCGCGGGCTCGCCGCCGCGGCCAAGGGCTTCGAGCGCGGCACCGCCGATTACATGGGGATGCTCGCCACGGTCATGAACGCGCTCGCGGTGCAGAACGCGCTCGAGCAGATCGGCGTCGACACGCGCGTCCAGTCGGCCATCCCGATGCAGTCGGTGTGCGAGCCGTTCATCCGTCGCCGCGCCGAGCGCCACCTCGAGAAGGGGCGCGTCGTGATCTTCGCCGCCGGAGTCGGCTCGCCCTTCTTCACGACCGACTCGGGCGCCGCGCTGCGCGCCGCCGAGCTCAACTGCGACGCGCTGTTCAAGGGCACCTCGGTCGACGGCGTCTACGACGCCGACCCGAAGAAGGACCCGCAGGCGACCCGCTACGAGACGGTCAGCTACGACATGGTGCTGGCCAAGAACCTCAAGGTGATGGACGCCAGCGCGGTGGCGCTGTGCCGGGACTCGAACATTCCCATCGTCGTGTTCAACATCCGCGAGCACGGCAATTTCGCCGCCGTGCTGCGCGGTGAGGGCGTCTCGACGGTGGTGCAGAAGGAAGTGGAGACGACCGATGCCCGCGTATGACAAGGCCGACCTCGAGCGCCGGATGCACGGCGCGGTGGAGTCGCTCAAGGGGGATCTCGGCGGGTTGCGCACCGGCCGTGCCTCGACCTCGCTGCTCGACCCGGTGACGGTCGAGGTGTATGGCGCGCACATGCCGCTCAACCAGGTGGCGACCGTGTCGGTGCCGGAATCGCGCATGCTGTCGGTGCAGGTGTGGGACAAGACCAACGTCGGCCCGGTCGAGAAGGCGATCCGTTCCGCCGGGCTCGGGCTCAACCCGATCAACGACGGCCAGACGCTCCGCCTGCCGATCCCCGACCTCACCGAGGAGCGTCGCAAGGAGCTCGCCAAGCTCGCGGGGCAATATTCGGAGAAGGCCAAGATCGCGGTGCGCAACGTCCGGCGCGACGGCATGGACGCGCTCAAGACCGACGAGAAGAAGGGCGTGATCTCCGAGGACGAGCGCAAGCGGCTCGAGACCGAGGTGCAGAAGCTGACCGACGCGACGATCGCCGACATCGACTCGGTCTCGGCCGCCAAGGAGAAGGAAATCCTCAACAAGTGACGTCGCTCGCGCCTGGGGGGGAGGGGTGATGGCGACCGCCGCGATGCCGCGCGAGGCGCCGGCGGCGCTGCCGCGCCACGTCGCCATCATCATGGACGGCAACGGTCGCTGGGCCGCGCAGCGCCACCTGCCGCGCGCCGCCGGGCATCGCGCGGGGGTCGAGGCCGTGCGCTCGGTCACCCGCGCGGCGCGCGCGATGGGCCTGGAGGCGCTGACCCTCTACGCTTTCTCCTCGGAGAACTGGCGTCGCCCGGAGGACGAGGTCGGCGCGCTGATGAAGCTGCTGAAGTTCTTCATCCGCAACGACCTGGCCGAGCTGGTGCGCGAGAACGTGCGGCTGCGCGTGCTCGGCGACTATCGCCGTTTTCCCGCCGACGTGGTCGAGCTGGTCGACGACGCGCTGGCGCGCACCGCCGCCAACACCGGGCCGATCCTCGCGATCGCGCTCAACTACGGCGCACAGGCCGAGCTGGTCGCCGCCGCTCGCCGCCTCGCCGAGCGCGCCGCGCGCGACGGGCTCGTGCCCGAGACGATCGACGCCGCCGCGATCGAGGCCGAGCTGGAGACGCGCGACCTGCCGCCGCTCGACCTGCTGATCCGCACGTCGGGCGAGCAGCGCCTGTCCAATTTCCTGCTGTGGCAGGCGGCCTATGCCGAGCTGCTGTTCGTCGACACGCTGTGGCCCGACTTCGACGCCGCCGCGCTCGCCGCCGCGCTCGACTCGTTCGGCAAGCGCCAGCGCCGCTACGGCGGGCTGTGACCGTCACGGCATGACCGAGCCGACCCCCGACGCCAAGCTGCGTACCCCGTCCAACCTGCGGCTGCGGATGATCGCCAGTGTCGCGATGATCGCGGTGGCGAGTGTCGCGCTGGTGCTGGGCGACATCGCCTTCTGGCTGCTCGCGGTGGTGATCTCGCTGTTCATGATGGCGGAATGGGCCGACCTGGAGAAGGTGCCCGCCAAGACCAAGCGGCTGGCGCAGTTCGCGCTGAGCGTGCCGCTGGCGACGATGGCGCCGGCGTGGCTGATCATCGAGCCGCGGCCCTTCTTCACGCTCGGGCTGATCGCGGGGGCGGCCTTCTTCGTCGCGATCGTGACGCGGCTGCCGCAGCTCGCGCTCGGCGTGGTCTATTGCGCGCTGCCCGTGCTGGCGCTGGTCGTGCTGCGGCGGCAGGGCGAGGGACTGCTCGAGACCTTCTGGGCGATGTCGCTTGTGTGGGCCTGCGATATCGGCGCGTTCTTCGCCGGCCGCTCGATCGGCGGGCCCAAGCTGGCACCGCGGCTCAGCCCCAACAAGACCTGGGCCGGCCTGATCGGCGGCGCCGCCGCGGCGACGCTGCTCGGCGCGCTGCTGCACGCGGCCGCCGGGCTGCCGCTGGTGCTGGCGCTCGCCTCGCCGCTGCTCGCGGTGCTGGCGCAGACGGGCGACCTCTACGAGAGCTGGCTCAAGCGCCGCGCCGGCGTGAAGGACTCGGGCAACATCCTGCCGGGCCACGGCGGCGTGCTCGACCGGCTCGACGGGCTGGTGCCGGTGGCGCCGGTCGCGGCGTTGCTGGTCGTCGCGCTCGGCGCGTTCGGGTGAGGACCGTCTCGATCCTGGGGGCGACCGGCTCGGTCGGGACCTCGACGCTGGACCTCGTCGAGCGCGAGC
This sequence comes from Sphingomonas sp. BK580, assembly GCF_014194975.1. Taxonomy (GTDB): domain Bacteria; phylum Pseudomonadota; class Alphaproteobacteria; order Sphingomonadales; family Sphingomonadaceae; genus Sphingomonas. The sequence goes on from NZ_JACIAY010000002.1 coordinate 478,681, forward strand.
CCGACCGTTTCCGCGTTCTCGCGCTGACCGCCAACTGCGACGTCGAACGGCTCGCCGCGGCGGCGCGCCGCACCGGTGCCGAGCTGGCGGTGGTGGCGGACGAGGCGTGCCTGCCCGCGCTGCGCGACGCGCTCGCCGACACCGCTACGGCGGTCGCCGGCGGGGCGCAGGCGGTGTGCGATGCCGCCGCCTCGGGCGCGGACTGGACGATGGGCGCGATCGTCGGCTGCGCCGGGCTGCGGCCGACGCTGGCGGCGATCGAGCGCGGCGGCACGGTGGTGCTGGCCAACAAGGAGCCCTTGGTCTCCGCCGGCGACATCATCACCGCCGCCGCGGCGACGCACGGCGCCACGCTGCTGCCCGCCGACAGCGAGCATAATGCGGTGTTCCAGTGCCTCGACCCGACCCGGCCCGAGAGCGTCCGCCGGATCATCCTGACCGCGAGCGGCGGACCGTTCCGCGACTGGACGCTCGAGCAGATGGCGGCGGTGACGCCGGCGCAGGCGGTGGCGCACCCGAACTGGTCGATGGGCGCCAAGATCTCCGTCGACAGCGCGACGATGATGAACAAGGGGCTGGAGCTGATCGAGGCGGCGCGGCTGTTCCCGGTGCCGCCCGAACGGATCGAGATCGTGATCCACCGCCAGTCGGTGATCCACTCCATGGTCGACTACGTGGACGGCTCGATGCTGGCGCAGCTCGGCCCGAGCGACATGCGCGTGCCGATCGCGCACTGCCTCGCCTGGCCCGAGCGGATGGCGACGCCGATGGCGCCGCTCGACCTGGTCAAGCTGGGCCGGCTGGATTTCGAGGCGCCCGACGCGCTGCGGTTCCACGCGCTGACGCTGGCGCGCGATGCCGCCGAGGCGGGCGGGGCGCGGCCGGCGATCCTCAACGCGGCGAACGAGGTGGCAGTGGCCGCTTTCCTGGCCGGGGCGATCGGCTTTCTTGAAATCGCCGCAATCGTGGACGATACGCTACAACGCTACGACCCGGCCGCGCCGGAGACGCTCGACGCGGTGCTCGCGATCGACGCGGAAGCGCGAAGGAGAGCCGGCGAGCGCGTGAAGGATTGCGTCGCTTGATCCAGACCCCTGGCGTATTGATCACCGCTCTGGCCTTCGTCCTGGTGATCGGCCCGCTCGTCTTCGTCCACGAGATGGGCCATTATCTCGCCGGCCGCTGGTTCGGCGTGCATGCCGAGGCCTTCTCGATCGGCTTCGGGCGCGAGATCGCCGGCTGGACCGATCGCCGCGGCACCCGGTGGAAGCTCGCGTGGCTGCCGCTCGGCGGGTACGTCCGCTTCGCCGGCGACATGAACCCGGCGAGCCAGCCCGGGCCCGAGTGGCTCGCGCTGCCCGCCGAGGAGCGCGCGCGCACCTTCCAGGCCAAGCCGGTGTGGCAGCGCGCGATCGTCGTCGCCGCCGGGCCGATCGTCAATTTCGCGCTGGCGGTGCTGATCCTCGCCGGCTTCGCGCTGGCGTACGGCGACGCGCGTACGCCCGCGGTGGTGGGCGAGGCGCTGCCCGGCACCGCCGCCGCGGCCGCCGGCCTGCGCGCGGGTGACCGGGTCACCGCGCTCGGCGGGCGCGAGATGGACACGTTCGAGGACATGGTCCGCTACGTGAAGATCCGCGCCGGCGAGCGCGTCCGCGTCGACTATGTCCGCGCCGACCGCGCCGCCGCGGTGGACGCGACCATCGGTACGCAGCTGCAGCGCGACCGTTTCGGCAACGAATACCGCGTCGGCCTGCTCGGCATCGCGCCGACCACGCCGGTCATCACCGAAGTCGGCGTGTTCGAGGCACCGGTCGTTGCGGTGCGACGCACCGGGCAGATCGTCGGCATGATGGTCGAGACGATCGGCCAGATCGTCACCGGGCGGCGCTCGGTCAAGGAGCTGGGCGGGCCGCTCTCGATCGCCAAGGCCTCGGGCGAGCAGCTCACGCTGGGGCCCGACGAGTTCGTCTTCCTGATCGCGCTCGTGTCGATCAATCTCGGGTTCATCAATCTTTTGCCAGTGCCGATGCTCGATGGCGGTCACCTGCTCTTCTACGCGATCGAGGCGGTGCGGCGGAAACCGGCGCCGCCGCAGCTGGTGGAATGGGCGTTCCGCGGCGGGTTGGCGGCGGTGCTGGCGCTGATGCTGCTGGTGACCTTCAACGACCTCAGCAACCGCGGGCTGTGGCAGCAGCTGGCCGGCTTGATCGGGTGAGCAAGGTGGGGCAGGGCGGCGCGGCCCGCACGCGCGGCGGTTACTCTCGGGTGGGATTTAGGTGACGGTGCTGAACGTTTCAACTTCGCGGGCGCGTGCCTCGGCGACCTTGCTGGGCTGCACGATGCTGGCCGGCGTGCCGCTCGCCGCCGCGGCGCAGACCCGCCCCGCCGCCGCCGCGACCCCGGCGACCCCGGCGCAGCCGTCCGCCGCCACCACGGCGCCGCAGGCGGCGCGCACGATCACCACGTTGCGCGTCGAGGGGACGCAGCGGATCGAGCCCGAGACCGCGCTGAGCTACACCAAGCTGCGCCAGGGCCAGCCCTATACCAACGAGACGCTCGATCAGGCCATCAAGGATCTCTACGCCAGCGACCTGTTCGCCGACGTGACGATCGACGGCGCCGCGACCGGCAACATCGTGATCCGCGTGCGCGAGAACCCGATCATCAACCGAGTCATCTTCGAGGGCAACAAGCGCCTCAAGGAGGATAAGATCGGCAAGGAGGTCCGGCTCAAGCCGCGCCAGATCTTCACCCGCTCGGCGGTGCGCGCCGACGTCGCGCGGATCATCGAGCTGTACCGCCGCCAGGGCCGCTTCGCCGCGACGGTGCAGCCCAAGATGGTCAGCCTCGACCAGAACCGCGTCGACGTGATCTTCGAGGTGAGCGAGGGGCCGAAGTCCAAGGTCCGCCAGATCAACATCATCGGCAACAAGGTGTTCGACGACGGCAAGCTGCGCGCGCAGATGGCCACCAAGGAGGCGCGCTTCTTCCGCGTCCTCTCCTCGGGTACGTCCTACGACCAGGACCGGCTCGCCTATGACCAGCAGAAGCTGCGACAGTTCTACCTGACCGAGGGTTACGCCGACTTCCGCGTCACCTCGGCGGTGGCGGAGCTGACGCCCGACCGCAAGGACTTCATCATCACCTACGTGGTGGAGGAAGGCGAGCGCTACAAGTTCGGCGACGTCACGGTCGACAGCGACATCCGCGACTTCGACGGCAAGAAGATGGCGACCACGCTCGGCATCAAGAAGGGCGATTGGTACAACGCCAAACTGGTCGAGGACACGGTCGAGCATCTCAGCGAGACCGCCGGTCTGTTCGGCTATGCCTTCACCGAGGTGCAGCCCGACTTCCAGCGCGACTCCGAAGCGCACACGATGTCGATCAACTTCCACATCGGCCAGGCGCAGCGCACCTACGTCGAGCGGATCGACATCACGGGCAACACCCAGACGCAGGACAAGGTGGTGCGCCGCGAGGTCCGCCTCGCCGAGGGCGACGCCTTCAACAGCTTCCAGGTCAAGCGGTCACAGGATCGCATCAACAGCCTGGGCTATTTCCAGGACAAGTTCGAGATCAAGCAGACGCCCGGCAGCGCTGCCGACCGGGTCGTGCTCGAGGCCAACGTCGAGGAAAAATCGACGGGCGAGCTCCAGCTCTCGGCGGGCTTCTCGAGCCTGGAACGCTTCATCATCCAGGCCAACATCACGCAGAACAATTTCCGCGGCAAGGGGCAGACGCTCCGCGCCGGCGTGAACTATTCCAGCTATTCCAAGTCGATCGAGCTTGGCTTCACCGAGCCCTACGTGTTCGACAAGAATATCGCGCTGGGCGTCGACCTGTTCCGCCGCGACTACAACTCGTTCAACTTCTACGGCACCGATCGCCGCACCACCTACAGTCAGGTCTCCACCGGCTTCCAGATCCGCACCGGCGTGCCGCTGACCGAATATTGGCAGCTCGCCGGCCGCTACACCTTCTCCTACGACAAGGTGGGGCTCGACGAGAACTCCTTCTTCACCAACGGCGCGTGCGACCCGCTCAAGGCCGGGCGCTACCTCTGCGAGGCGCTGGGCAACCGCCTGACCTCGATGGTCGGCTACTCGCTGATCTACGACAGCCTCAACAGCCGCCTGCGCCCGACGGCGGGCCAGCGCTTCGTCTTCAGCCAGGATTTCGCCGGACTGGGCGGCTCGGTGCGTTATATCCGCAGCCGCGTCGAGGGGTCGAAGTTCTGGAACATCGGGGGCGGGTTCATCGCCTCGATCGTGGGCGAGGGCGGCTATATCCGCTCGCTCGAGAAGTCGCGCGGCGAGGGCGTCGACCGGGTGCGCATCACCGACCGCTTCTACCTCGGCGAGCCGCAGTTCCGCGGTTTCGACATCCGCGGCGTCGGCCCGCGGGTGAAGCGTCAATATTACACCACCGACGCGAACGGCGCACAGGTGCTCGTCACCGACCGCGATCAGGTGATCGACGATGCGCTCGGCGGCACGGCTTATTATCTCGGCCGGTTCGAGATCGAGATCCCGCTCGGCTCGGGCGCCCGCGAGCTCGGCCTGCGCCCGTCGATCTACGCTCAGGTCGGCAGCCTCTTCAACATCACCCGCCCGTTGCCGACCGCGGTGTTCCCGACCACGACCGACGCGAACGGCAACACCGTGGTGTTGCCGCTGCCAGTGTACACGAACGGCACCGACAAGATTCCGCTCTATTATTACACCAATGCCGATGGTCTCAGCGTCTCCACCACCTGCGCCGCCGGCATCCCCGGCGCCAACGGCGCGTGCAACGGCGTGGTGCCCAATACGGCGCAGATCGCGTCGCAACCGTTCCAGGAGACGTTCCTCGGCGATTCGGCGCGTCCGCGTCTCTCGGTGGGTATCGGCGTCAACTGGAACTCGCCGTTCGGACCGCTCCGCATCGATCTCGCCAAGGCGCTGGTGACCCAGCCCGGCGACGACAAGAAGCTCATCACCTTCAACGTAGGGACTCAGTTCTGATGACTACCTTCAAGCACCTCCTGCTCGCCGCCGCGCTCGTCGCGCCGGCGGCCCTGACCGCCCCGGCCGCGACCGCGCAGGTCGGCGGCGTCGCCGTCGCCGATCCCGAGGCCGCGGTCGCCAACTCCAAGGCCTGGGCGACCGCGCGTACCCAGATCCAGACCCAGTATAAGGCGCAGCTCGATCAGGCGAACACGCGCCGCCAGGCGATCCAGACCGAGCTGCAGCCGCTCGTCGCCGCCTATCAGAAGGCCGCCGCCGCCCCCGGCGCGACCGAGGCCTCGCTGCGTACCCAGGCGCAGGCGATCCAGACCCGCGAGCAGACCGCCAACGCCGAGCTGCAGCGCCTCACCGCGCCCGCCTCGCGCGCGCAGTCGTACGCGATCGAGCAGATCTCGGCCAAGCTGCAGGACGCGGTGAGCGCCGCGGCGCGCGCCAAGAACGTCAGCCTGCTGCTGCGCCCCAACGCGGCGCTGTTCGCCAACCCGACCGCGGACATCACCTCGGCGATCACCGCCGAGCTCGACCGTACCGTGCCGACCGTCGGCATCACGCCGCCGGCCAACTGGCAGCCGGGGCAGCAGGACGGCGGTGCCGCTGCCGCGCCGGCCGCCGCCGCTCCCGCGACCAACAACCGCGCGCCGACCGGCCGATGAGCGACGCCCCGCTCGGTCAGTCGCCCGGCGGGGCGGGCAGTGAGTCGGGCGGGCCGATCGGCCCGCTCGACGTCACCCGAGTGATGGCGCTGCTGCCGCATCGCTATCCGATGCTGCTGGTGGATCGGGTCGAGACGCTGGTGCGCGACCGCTCGATCCGCGCCACCAAGGCGGTATCGATCAACGAGGGCTTCTTCCAGGGGCACTTCCCCGGTCGTCCGATCATGCCGGGCGTGCTGATCGTGGAGGCGCTGGCGCAGGCCGCGGGCGTACTCGCGGTCGAGAGCCTCGGCCTCGCCGGTTCGGGCAAGCTGGTCTATTTCATGGCGATCGAGGGCGCCAAGTTCCGCAAGCCGGTGGAGCCGGGCGTGCTGCTGTCGCTCGAGGTCGAGTTCGTCCAGAAGCGCAGCGCGGTGTGCAAGTTCGCCGGCGTGGCGAAGATCGACGGCGCGGTCGCCGCGGAGGCCAATTTCACCGCGATGATCGCCGACCCGCCGGCGGCCTAGCGGCCGATCCCTCCCATCCGGACCGCGACCCAGCGAACGCCGGAGCGCAGGGCGGTGGGGGACGATGCTCGCGGCTTCGGGCTCCTGCTCCGGCCGGAGCATGGTGGCGGGTCGATCGCGCTGGATCGTGCGGTCGCCCGCCTTGCCGCGCTTTGACTTTGTTGCGCGCGCGCTGTAGGGCGCGCGGCTTGCTATACCAGGCTGGTCGGAACCAGCCGCACAGGAGCGTGACCGTGAAGAAAGACACCCACCCCGACTACCACATGATCAAGGTGCAGATGACCGACGGCACCGTGTACGAGACTCGCTCCACCTGGGGCAAGGAAGGCGACGTGATGACGCTCGAGATCGATCCGCTCGCGCATCCGGCCTGGACCGGCGGCAAGGGTCAGATGCTCGACCAGGGTGGTCAGGTCGCCCGCTTCAACAAGCGCTTCGGCGGCGGTCTCACGCTGCGTAAGTAAACCTGTTGTTAGGCATGGCGGCGTAGCATCGCCGCCATGTTCGCTGCCGAATATGCCCCTGCCGAGCGCCCCGTCCGTCGCGGACGCCGCGCCCCCGTCGCCGTCCAGGCGCCGGTCGAGCAGAGCGGCATGGCGCGCACCCTGTGCAAGGTCATGGACCTGTCGCTGCACGGCTGCCGGCTGCTGACCTTCTCTGCCATGGCCCGCGACGAGTCGATCTGGTTGACGATCCCCGGGCTCGGCGTGGTCGCCGCGATCGTGGTCTGGGCGGACGATCTGGTGGCGGGCTGCCAGTTCCTCTCGCCGCTGACCGACGAGACCTTCGAGGCGTTGGTGACTCGCTACGGGCTGCCGCACTGAGGTGCGGTGCGGGCCGCGAGTGAGCGGCCCGGCCTTCGCGTCAGTGCGCGACGGCTTTCTCTGGCGTGATCCTGAACTCGTCGCAGCGCCCACGGGACCGCGGGCGCCTCCCGCCGCTGGTCCAGCAGCGTCCCGGATGCTGAAGCGGGTCCAGGAAGACGCCGACGTCACTGCTTGCTCCTCCGCGGCGCGGGGAGCGGGCGCGGCATAAGGTGCGCTCGCGCCGAAGCGCTCACGCTTCCTCCACGATGACCACGCCGTCGCGCACGGTGACGATCCGCACCCGCGTGCCCGCTGGCAGGTCGGGACCGCTCGCGGGCCAGCTGCCATCGCCCACCGCGACGCGACCGTGGCCATCGACGATCGCGCGCTCCAGCCGGGTCACCTCGCCGACCAGTCGCGCGCCCCGGTCGTTGAGCCGCTCGTCACCGCCGCCCACGGGATAGTCGCGGTACCAACGCCGCCCGACCACGACCGCGACCCCGCTCCAGAGCGCGAAGCAGACGAGCTGCGCCGCGAGCGGCAGCGGCGCGAGCGCGTAGCTGATCGCCGCGGTCACCGCCGCCGCGAGCGCGAGGAAGACGAGGAACACGCCCGGCACCGCCAGCTCCGCGATGCCGAGCACCAGCGCCGCGGCGAGCCACGCCGCGCCGGGGTCGCCCGGCCAGTCCCAGCCCGTCACCGCGGGTCGAGTGCGGAGCGCGGCAGGTCGAGCGGCGGCTCGGGCGAGTCCTTGGGCGCGAGCACGCTCTTGGTCAGCTCGCCGATCCCGCCCAGGGTGCCGATCAGCTGGGTCGCCTCGACCGGGAAGAGGATGGTCTTCGCGTTCGGACTGGTCGCGAACTTTCCGACCGCCTCGACATATTTCTGCGCGACGAAATAGTTGATCGCCTGCGTCCCGCCCGAGGCGATCGCGTCCGACACCACCTGCGTCGCCTTGGCCTCGGCCTCCGCCGCCCGCTCGCGCGCCTCGGCGTCGCGGTAGGCCGACTCGCGGCGGCCCTCGGCCTCCAGGATGCGCGCCTGCTTCTGCCCCTCGGCGCGGAGGATCTCAGAGGCGCGCGATCCCTCGGCGTCGAGGATGTTGGCGCGCTTCTCCCGCTCGGCCTTCATCTGGCGGCCCATCGCGGCGACGATGTCGGCGGGCGGGCGGATGTCCTTGATCTCGACGCGGGTGATCTTGACGCCCCAGGGCACGGTGGCGTGATCCACCACCGAGAGCAGCCGCGCGTTGATCTCGTCGCGCTTCGACAGCGTCTCGTCGAGGTCCATCGACCCCATCACGGTGCGCAGGTTGGTGGTCGTCAGCTGGAGCAGCGCGACATAGAGGTCGGACACCTCATAGGCGGCCTTGGCGGCGTCGAGCACCTGGAAGAAGACGACGCCGTCGGTCGAGACGATCGCATTGTCCTTGGTGATGATCTCCTGCCCGGGGATGTCGATCACCTGCTCCATCATGTTGACGCGCCGGCCGACGCGGTAGAAGAAGGCGGGGTAGAAGTTGAAGCCGGGCGCGGCGGTGCCGGTGTAGCGGCCGAAATGCTCGATCGTGTATTGGTAGCCCTGGCGGACGATCTTGATGCTCGTCAGCAGGTAGAAGACGACCAGCGCCAGGAACAACAAGGCCAGCGTCACCGTCACCGTCTCTCTCCCCCTCGATCGAACCAGGTTCACGCCGCCATCATAGCCGGTGCGGGGCGGGGGGCCTAGCGAGATGCGGGGAACGCGGTTACATGGCGCGCCACTCCTCGCTCCCAAGGATTCGGCGCCCCATGGACATCCGCCTCGGCCTCACCTTCGACGACGTGCTGCTGACGCCCGCCGAGTCCGCGGTGCTCCCCGGCGAGGCGGACACGCGCACGAAGCTGACGCGCGACATCGCGCTCAACATCCCGATCCTGTCCTCGGCGATGGACACCGTCACCGAGGCCGACATGGCGATCGTGATGGCGCAGCTGGGCGGCATGGGCGTGCTCCACCGCAACCTCACCGTCGACGAGCAGGTCGCCGCGGTGCGCCAGGTCAAGCGCTTCGAGAGCGGCATGGTGGTCAACCCGATCACGATCGCGCCCGAGGCGACGCTGGCGCAGGCGCAGGCCCTGATGAAGGCCAACCGGATCAGCGGGATCCCGGTGGTGGAGCGCGACGGCAAGCTGGTCGGCATCCTCACCAACCGCGACGTGCGGTTCGCCGAGAACCCCAACCAGCCCGTCGCCGAGCTGATGACGCGCGAGAACCTCGTCACCGTCTCGACCGGCGTCGCGAAGGAAGAGGCGCGCCGGCTGCTCCACCAGCGCCGCATCGAGAAATTGCTGGTGGTCGACGACGCCTATCGCTGCGTCGGGCTGATCACCGTGAAGGACATCGAGAAAGCGGTGATGTACCCGGAGGCGACCAAGGACGCCGCCGGTCGCCTGCGCGTCGCCGCCGCCACCACCGTCGGCGACAAGGGCTTCGCGCGCACCGAGGCGTTGGTCGACGCCGAGTGCGACCTCATCGTCATCGACACCGCGCACGGCCACAACCGCGACGTCGCGCGCGCGGTCGAGCGGGTGAAGAAGCTCTCCAACGCGGTCCAGGTCGTCGCCGGCAACGTCGCCACCGCCGAGGCGACGCGCGCGCTGATCGACGCCGGCGCGGACGGCATCAAGGTCGGCATCGGCCCGGGCTCGATCTGCACCACGCGAGTCGTCGCCGGCGTCGGCGTGCCCCAGCTCACCGCGGTGATGGACTGCGCCGAGGCCGGCGCCGTCGCGGGCGTGCCCGTGATCGCCGACGGCGGACTGCGCACCTCGGGCGATCTCGCCAAGGCGCTCGCCGCCGGCGCGTCGACCTGCATGGTCGGCTCGCTGCTCGCCGGCACCGAGGAGGCGCCGGGAGAAACCTTCCTTTATCAAGGGCGTGCGTACAAGTCCTATCGCGGGATGGGAAGCGTGGGCGCGATGGGGCGCGGGTCGGCCGACCGCTATTTCCAGGGCGAGGTGCGCGACCAGCTCAAGCTCGTCCCCGAGGGAATCGAGGGGCAGGTGCCGTACAAGGGCCCGGCGCGCGACGTGATCCACCAGCTGGTCGGCGGCATCAAGGCGGCGATGGGCTATACCGGCTCGGCGACGATCCGCGACCTGCAGCAGCGCGCGCGCTTCGTCCAGATCACCGGCGCGGGGCTCAAGGAGAGCCATGTCCACGACGTCACGATCACGCGCGAGGCGCCCAACTACCCGACCCGCTGAGTGACTCCCGCGGCGCGCACCCAGGCGGCGATCGAGCTGCTCGACTCGATCGTCATCGCCGCGGAACAGGGCGGGGCCGCGGCGGACACGCTGATCGCGCGCTATTTCGCCGCGCGGCGCTACGCCGGATCGAAGGACCGCCGCGCGGTGCGTGAGCTGGTCTATGCCGCGATCCGCGCGCTCGGCGAGCGGCCGGCGAGCGGGCGAGCGGCGCTGGTCGCGCTCGCCCGCCAGGACGCGGCGCTCGCCGCCACCTTCGACGGCTCGGCGCACGGCCCTGCGCCGATCGGCGACGAGCCCGCGGCGGCGCCCGGGGTGCTGCCGCGCTGGCTCGCGGAGCGGTTGATGGCATCGGGGCTCGGCGACGACGAGCAGGCCGCGCTGGTGCAGCGCGCGCCACTCGACGTTCGCGTCAATCGGCGGCGCGGAGAGGCGCCCGTGATCGACGGCGCCTCACCGATCGCCGGCCTCCCGGACGCGCTGCGGCTACCCGCGGGCACGGACCTCGCGCCGCTCGCCGGGTTGGTCGAGCCGCAGGACGCCGGCAGCCAGGCGGTGACGCTCGCCGCCGGTGCCGCGCCGGGGATGACGGTGCTCGACCTCTGCGCCGGAGCCGGAGGCAAGAGTCTCGCGCTCGCCGCCGCGATGGCGGACGAGGGGCGGATCATCGCCAGCGACGTCGACCGCGCTCGGCTCGCCCGGCTCGCGCCGCGTGCCGAACGCGCCGGGGTGACGATCATCGAGACTCGCCTGCTCGACGGGGGCCGCGAGGCCGCCGCGCTCGCCGACGTCAGCGCCGACGTCGTCTTCGTCGACGCGCCCTGCTCGGGCAGCGGCACGTGGCGGCGCAACCCCGAGGCGCGCTGGCGGCTCACCCCCGAGCGGCTCGAGCGCTACGCGACGATGCAGCGCCACGTGCTCGCCCTCGGGGCGTCGGCGGTGCGTCCCGGCGGCGCGCTGGTCTTCGTCACCTGCTCGCTGCTCGACGCCGAGGGCGCCGACCAGGTCGAGCGTTTCCTCGCCGACCATCGCGGGTGGGCCGCCGAGCCGCTCGCGCTGCCGTTCGGGCGCACGCGCGGTCCCGGCGTCCGTCTCACCCCAGCGCACGACGGCACCGACGGTTTTTTCGTCGCGCGGCTGCGGGCACCATGCTAGGCGACGGCGATCGTGTCGAAGCTGGAGCCGTTCATGCGTTTCACCTCGGTCGCCACTGCGGCGGCGCTGGCGCTGGTGTCGATCTCGACCTCGCTGCACGGCCAGCGCCCGGACGACCAGATCGATCCGCGCAGCCTGGCGCTGCTCCAGCAGGGCAAGGCGGCGCGCGCCGCGGGCAACCTCGACGGCGCCACCGACCTGTTCGAGAGCGCCGTGACGGTCGATCCGCGCAACCGCCAGGCCTTCATCGCGCTCGCCCAGGTGGCCGAGGCGCGTCAGCTTCCGGGCAAGGCGATCCGGCTGTATCGCGAGGCGCTGCTGCTCGAGCCCAACGATATCGCCGCGCTGGCGGGGCAGGGCGAGGCGATGGTCGCGAAAGGCGCGGTGGAGCGCGCCAAGCAGAATCTCGCGCGCGTGCGCAGCTTGTGCCAGGGCCAGTGCACGCAGGCGACCGAGCTCGCCGGCGTGATCGCGAAGGGCCCGCCGGTCACCACCGCGCAGGTCAGCGCGCCCAGCACCGTGCCGCCCGCGGCGCCGCCGTCCTCGCACGACTGACCCGCTCGCGTCGCCGGGTGAGAGTCGCTAAGCTGCTGCATCACCTGGCCTAATCACACGTCTGACCGCCTCTTGCCGACGCTTCACGCCCTCGCCAACCCCGCCCGCTTCCTGCGGATCGCGCGCCCGCTCACCCCCTGGCTGTGGTGGCTGGGGGTGGCGCTGGTCGCGTTCGGCAGCTGGGCCGGGCTGACCCAGACGCCGCCCGACTATCTCCAGGGCGAGACGGTGCGGATCCTCTACGTCCATGTGCCGGCGGCGTGGCTCGGCATGGGCGGGTGGAGCGCGATCGCGATCGCCAGCGCGGCCTTCCTGGTGTGGCGCCACCCGCTCGCCGAGGTCGCCGCGCGCGCGGCCGCGGTACCGGGAGCGACCTTCGCCGCTTTGTGCCTCGTCACCGGCGCGATCTGGGGGCGCCCGACCTGGGGGACGTGGTGGCAGTGGGACGGGCGGCTGACCTCGATGCTGCTGCTGTTCTTCGTCTATCTCGGCTTCATCGCGCTCTCCAACGCCGACCGCGAGCGCGGCGGCGACGGGCGCGTGCCCGCGATCTACGGCATCGCCGGCACCGTGCTGCTGCCGATCATCCGCTACTCGGTGGTGTGGTGGAACACGCTGCACCAGGGGGCGAGCATCGGGCTGACCTCGTCGACGATCGACCGCTCGCTGCTGTGGCCGCTGCCGATCATGCTGATCGGCTTCTCCTGCCTGTTCGGCGCGATCGTGCTGATGCGGATGCGCGCGATCCTCGCCGCCGCCAAGGCCGAGGCGCGGCTGCGGCGGAGGGCGCTGGCGTGAACCCCTGGCCCTTCGTCACCGCGGCGTATGTGCTGGTCCTCGGCGCGGGCGCGATGGTCGGCTGGCTGAGCTACCGCGCGATGCGGAAGCACGAGAAGTGACGCCCAAGTCGCAGCGGATGACGCTGGTGGTGCTCGGCCTCGTCGCGCTCGCCGCGGCCGCGCTGCTGGCCCTGTCGGGGCTGCGCGGGCAGGCCGCTTTCTTCTACGCGCCGAGCGACGTGCGCGGCGCCCTGCCCGCGCCGGACCGCGCGGTGCGGCTCGGCGGCATGGTCGAGCGCGGCTCCATCCGACGCGCGGGCGACGGCGTGTCGATCGCCTTCACGGTGACCGACGGGCAGGCGACGACGCCGGTGCGCTTCAGCGGCATCGCGCCCGACCTGTTCCGCGAGGGCTCCGGCGTGGTCGCCGAGGGGCATTTCAACCCCGACGGCTCGTTCAGCGCGACCAACCTGCTCGCCAAGCACGACGAGAGATACATGCCGCCGCAGATGGCGGGGAAGATGCACGAGACCCGCACGCTGGAGAAGCAGTGATGGGCTTCGTCGCGCTGCTGCTGCTCGGCGCCGGCGCTTTCGGTGCCTTGGCGCTGCTGCGCGCGGAGCGGGCGCTGTGGACGCTGCTCGCCGCGGCCCTGTGCCTGGGCGGCGCCGGCTATGCCTGGCAGGGCTCGCCGCTGCTCGGCGCGCGGCCGGCGTCGCCGCGCACCGAGACCGCGCCGATCGACCCCGACGAGATCGCGCTGCGCGACAGCCTGCTCGGCCGCTACACCGCCGACACCGCCTATCTCGTCGCCGCCGACGCCATGACCCGCAGCGGCAACAGTCGCGCCGCCGCGCGGGTGGTGGTGGGGGGCCTCTCGAAGCTTCCGAAGAGCTTCATCCTGTGGACCTGGGCGGGCGTGACGCTCGCGGCCGACGCGGGCGATCGACTCTCGCCGCCGGCGCTGCTCGCCTTCCGCCAGGCGGCGCGGCTCGCGCCCGAGCATCCGGCGCCGCCTTATTACCTCGGCATGGCGTATTTGAAGGCGGGCCAACTCGCCCAGGCGCGCGCACTGTGGCTGCGCGCGGTGGCGCTCTCCACGCCGGGCACCGACTATCGCCGCGAGCTGGTGCGGCGCGTGCTGGTGCTCGACCAGTTCATCGCGGCGGGCGTCGCCCCCTCGAACGGGGGGTGACGCCCGCGCGATCGGCTCAGTCGGCCTTGCCGCGCCCGGTCTGCTCCTGCAGCGAGTCGATCTTCTTCGACGCGTCGGCCTTGGTCAGCGTGTCGTCGAACGACTCGCCAGCCTCCTCGCTGAGCGTCTTGAGATAGCTCGCCTGCGCGCCGGTCATCGGCTCGTCGCCGGTGGTCCAGTCGTCGGGATCCTTCTCCGCGTTCGAGAAGGGGTGGGTCTTGGGGTTGTCGTCGCTCATCACCATCTCCTTACCGTGTTTATAACCCCGCTGTTCCATCTCTGTTCCGCGTTGCCGGCCCCCGACGCGCGTGCTAGGCGCGCCAGCACGATGGGTAGACACGCGGGCGACGCCTTGAGCACGGTCGGCAACGCATGAGCGTGAACACCGACGACCCGGCGGTCCGGGCGCAGGCCCAGTCGGGTCACCATCACGGCAGCGGCGACGGGCTCGCGCGGCTCGCGCTCGGCGCCATCGGCGTGGTGTACGGCGACATCGGCACGAGCCCGCTCTACGCGATGAAAGAGGTGTTCGTCGGGCATCACCCGCTCGCGGTCGACCCGCTCCATATCTTCGGCGTGATCAGCCTCGTCTTCTGGTCGCTGATGCTGATCGTGACCCTCAAATACGTGCTGATCATCCTGCGCGCCGACAACAACGGCGAGGGGGGCAGCCTCGCGCTCCTGGCGCTGATCCAGCGCCGCTCGGGCGCGGGCAAACGCTGGGGTCCGAGCCTCGTCATCCTCGGCGTGCTCGCCACCGCGTTGTTCTTCGGCGACTGTATGATCACGCCCGCGATCTCCGTGCTGTCCGCGGTCGAGGGGCTGGCGACGGTCGAGCAGGGCTTCGACTCGTTCGTGCTGCCGATCGCGGTGACGATCCTGATCGCGCTCTTCTATCTCCAGTCGATCGGGACGGAGAAGGTGGGTCGGCTGTTCGGGCCGATCATGCTGGTCTATTTCATCGTGCTCGCGGTCATGGGCGGGATCCATATCGTCGAGCGGCCCGACATCTTCTACGCGCTCAACCCGATGTACGCGGTCCGCTTCGCCGCCAACGACGGGACGCTCGCCTTTCTCGCGCTCGGCTCGGTGGTGCTGGCGGTCACCGGCGCGGAGGCGCTCTACGCCGACATGGGGCATTTCGGGCGCAAGCCGATCTCCTACGCCTGGCTCGGCTTCGTGCTGCCCGCGCTGATGATCAACTATCTCGGCCAGGGCGCGCTGCTGCTGGAGAACCCGGCCGCGGCGGAGAATCCCTTCTTCCTGATGGCGCCGGAGAGTTGGCGGCTGTGGCTGGTGATCCTCGCCACGATGGCGACGGTGATCGCGAGCCAGGCGGTGATCACCGGCGCCTATTCGGTGGTGCAGCAGGCGGTGCAGCTCGGGCTGATGCCGCGCATCCGCATCACGCATACGAGCGCCTCGGAGGCAGGCCAGATCTACATCCCGGCGGTCAACTGGGCGCTGATGATCATGGTGCTCCTGCTGGTGTTCGGGTTCGGCGAGTCGTCCAACCTCGCCGCCGCCTACGGCATCGCGGTGACGGGGACGATGTTCATCTCGACCTGCATGGTCGGGGTGCTGATCCGCCGCGTGTGGCACTGGCCGATCTGGGCGACCGCGCTGTTCGAGATCACCTTCCTGTCGATCGACGGACTCTATTTCGCGTCGAACCTGACCAAGGTGCCCGACGGCGGCTGGTTCCCGCTGCTGGTCGCGGTGATCGTCTTCGTGCTGCTCACCACCTGGTCGCAGGGCCGCAAGCTGATGCTCGAGCGGATGCGCGAGGCGGCGATGCCGATCAAGATCTTCATCGATTCGGCCGCGACCTCCGCGACGCGCGTGCCGGGCACCGCGGTGTTCATGACTTCCACCCCCGAGGGCGTGCCGCACGCGCTGCTCCACAATCTCAAGCACAATCGCGTGCTGCACGAGCGCGTGATCCTGCTGACCGTGCGAGTCACCGACATGCCCTACTTCCCGGAGGAGGATCGCTTCCTCCACGAGGATCTCGGGCAGGGCTTCCACCGGGTGGTGCTGCGCTACGGCTTCATGGAGGAGCCCGACGTGCCGGCGCACCTGCGCGCCTATGACGGCTGCGGGGCCGAGTTCCGCATGATGGACACCAGCTTCTTCCTCAGCCGCCAGACGTTGCTCGCCTCGGACCGGCCGGGGATGGCGATCTGGCGCGAGAAGCTGTTCAGCTGGATGCTGCGCAACGCCGAGAGCGCGATGGAGTTCTTCCGCCTGCCGACCAACCGCGTGGTCGAGCTCGGCAGTCAGATCGAGATTTGAGCGCGCACGCCGCCCCGCTTCCGGCACCGATCATCGTCACCGCTCTGTTCGGCGCGGCGGACCAGGACTTCCTCGACTCGCAGCGGCGTGCCTTCTTCCCGCCCGAGCGCAACCAGCTCGCCGCGCACCTGACCATGTTCCACCATCTGCCGCCAAGCGGCGCGGCCGAGCTGCGCCAGCGGCTGGTGACGGAGACCCGCGGCGTGCCGCCGCCGCGCGCGCGGCTGGCGGGTGTGATATCGCTCGGACGCGGCGTCGCCTATCGCGTCGAGAGCGCCGAGCTGGAGGCGATCCGCGCGCGCCTTGCCGAGTCGTTCCGCGGGCTCCTGACACCACAGGACCAGTCCGGTTGGCGCGCGCACGTGACGGTGCAGAACAAGGTCGAGCCGAGCGAGGCGCGCGCGCTGCTCGAGCGGCTCAAGGCGGCGTTCGTCGCGCGGCCGGTGACGATCGCCGGGCTTGCGGCTCACTGGTACCGGGGTGGTCCGTGGGAGCCGCTGTCGCGCCACCTGTTCGACGGCTGAGCGCGGATCGATGCCAGAGAAGCCGTCGCATCACGTCACGACGTCTCACGACCCGCCGCAGACCGTGACGACTGCCGACGGGAGGAACCGACGTCATGGACGATCGTGTTGGTAGCGGAGGAGGGACTTGAACCCCCGACACGCGGATTATGATTCCGCTGCTCTAACCAGCTGAGCTACTCCGCCCCACGGGCATTCGCCGAAGCGAGGGCGCCTCTTAGCAGGGCGCGCGGTGCCGTCAAGCGGCAACCGGCACGCCGTACAGATCATGCTCGTCGGCATCCTCGATCGCCACCCGCACGATGTCGCCGGGGACGAGATGACCGGCGTCGCGCAGCTGTACCTCGCCGTCGATCTCGGGCGCGTCCGCCTGCGAGCGCGCGGTCGCGCCGCCGCTCGCCGCGTCGACCGCGTCGACGATCACCTCGAGCGTGCGCCCGACCTTGGCGGCGAGCTTGGCGGTCGAGATCGCCGCGGTCTTCTCCATGAGGCGGGCGTAGCGCTCCTCCTTGACCGCCTCGGTCACCGGGTCGGGCAGGTCGTTCGCCGAGGCGCCCGCGACCGGCTCGAAGCGGAAAGCACCGACGCGATCGAGCTGCGCCTCGTCGAGCCAGTCGAGCAGATACTGGAAGTCGGCCTCGGTCTCGCCCGGGAAGCCGACCACGAAGGTCGAGCGGATCGCGATATCGGGGCAGATCTCGCGCCAGGCGCGGATACGGCCGAGCACCTTGGCGTCGTTGGCCGGCCGCTTCATGCGGCGCAGCACCGCGGGCGCGGCATGCTGGAAGGGGATGTCGAGATAGGGGAGCACCAGCCCCTCCGCCATCAGCGGTATGACCTGATCGACGTGCGGGTAGGGGTAGACGTAGTGGAGCCGGACCCAGGGCGCGATCTGGCCGAGCTCGCGCGCGAGGTCGGTCATGTGTGGGCGCACCTCGCGGTCCTTCCAGCGCCGCGGCTGGTCGCGGATGTCGATCCCGTAGGCGGAGGTGTCCTGACTGATCACGAGCAGCTCGCGCGTCCCCGCCGCGACCAGCTTCTCCGCCTCGCGCAGGATCGCGTCGGGGCGGCGGCTGACGAGGTCGCCGCGCAGCGACGGGATGATGCAGAAGGAGCAGCGGTGATTGCAGCCCTCCGAGATCTTCAGGTAGCTGTAGTGGCGCGGGGTCAGCTTGAGCCCGGCGTCGGGGATCAGGTCGACATAGGGGCTGATCGCGACCGGCGCGGCTTCATGGACCGCCTCGACCACCTGCTCATATTCATGCGCGCCGGTGATCGCGAGCACGTCGGGGAAGCGCCGGCGGATCGCCTCCGCTTCCTTGCCCATGCAACCGGTGACGATCACGCGGCCGTTCTCGGCGATCGCCTCGCCGATCGCCTCGAGGCTCTCTTCCTTCGCCGAGTCGAGGAAGCCGCAGGTGTTGACGAGCACGACGTCGGCGCCGGCATAGTCGGGCGACATCTGGTAGCCGTCGGCGCGCAGTTGCGTCAGGATCCGCTCGGAATCGACCAGATTCTTCGGACAGCCGAGCGAGACCATGCCGACGCGCGGCGGGGAGGGGAGTAAAGTTGCCATGAGACGCCGCGCACATAATGCGCGACGGCCCGATTTGCCAGCACCGCTGACGTAGCGATAGGAACGCGAAGTGAACGGGCGGGAGACAGACAGGATGCTGGCGATCGGGCTGATGTCGGGCACCTCGCTCGACGGCATCGACGCGGCGCTGATCGAGACCGACGGCGAGCGCGCCGCGCGGCTGCTGGCGTTCCGCGGCGAGCCCTATTCGGATCCGGCGCGCGCGCAGCTCGCCGCCGCGACCCAGCTCGCGCTCGGCTTCCAGCGCCCGCGCGCCAGCCCGCCGCTCGTGGCCGCGGCCGAGCTGATCACGCGGACGCACACGCTCGCGGTGCAGAAGCTGCTGCGCGACGCCGGGGTGACGGCGGGCGAGGTCGACGTCATCGGCTTCCACGGTCAGACCGTCGCGCATCGCCCCGACCGCGGCTGGACCTGGCAGATCGGCGACGGGCAGACGCTCGCCGACGTCACCGGTATCACGACCGTCGGCGACTTCCGCTCCGCCGACGTCGCCGCGGGCGGACAGGGCGCGCCGCTGCTGCCGGTCTATCACGCCGCGCGCGCGGCCGCGCTCGACGAGCCCGTGGCGGTGCTCAACCTCGGCGGCGTCGCCAATATTACGCTCGTGGCGGACGGCGCCCCGCTCGCCGCCTTCGACACCGGCCCCGCCAACGGCCTGATCGACAGCTGGATGGAGCAGGAAGCGGGCGAGCGCTTCGATCGCGACGGCGCCACCGCCGCGTCCGGTCGAGTCGACGAGAGCGTGCTCGGCGCGATGCTCGACCACCCCTTCTTCGACGCGCCCTATCCCAAGTCGCTCGACCGCAGCGACTTCACGATCCAGCCGGCGCGTGGGCTGAGCCTGGCGGACGGCGCGGCGACGCTGACCGCCTTCACCGCCGCGAGCGTCGCGGTGGCGCTGCGGCTGCTGCCGCGCGTGCCGCGGCGGCTGCTGGTCGGCGGCGGCGGGCGGCTCAACCCGACGCTCATGCGGATGATCGCCGAGCAGACCGGGCTACTCACCGAGCCGGTCGACGTGCTGGGCTGGAACGGTGACTCGCTCGAGGCGGAGGGCTTCGCCTTCATGGCGGTGCGCACGCTGCGCGGGCTGCCGATCAGCTTCCCCGGCACCACCGGCGCATCGCGCCCGCTGTGCGGCGGTACCGTGTTCCGGCCCCGCTCGCGCTGAGGTCAGCGCGTAACGGTCACCGTCGCGGGGTGGTGCTTGTCGAGATAACGCTTGATCCGCTTCACGTTGCGCGTGTTCGAGCGATACATCAGGTCGGCCGCGTCGCCGATCAGCGGGACCGCGCCGAGTACGGTGTCGAAGCCGATCCGCGCGGTCATGCCCAGCAGCGCGACGCGGCTCATGCCCAGGTTGCGTGCCTCCCAGACGATCCACAGACCCATCGCCGCGGTGACCAGGTCGCCCACCACGGGGACCAGCCCGATGACGGCGTCGAGCCCGACGCGACGATTGAGGCCGGGAATGACGAACAGCCCCTCCAGCAGCTGCTCCATTGCCTCGACTCGGCGGCGCACCGAGGCGGGGTCACTGCCGGTCGGCAGTGAGTTGAGCAGCGACGCGGTCAGCGGGGTGGGGCGAGCGTTCATGGACGTTAGTTGGTGTCGGCGCGCAGGCGGTTCAACGGGTGCCAGGCCCGCGCGTTGGGCTGCCACTGGCGCAGCCGCAGCGCCACCAGCGACCAGCGGAACGGTCGCGCCAGCGGAATGAAAGCGACGTCCTCGGTCAGCAGCCGATCGGCGGTGGCGCTGGCGCGCGCGCGCGCGTCGAGCGTGTCGGCGAGCCGCGCCGCCTCGATCGCCGCGCGTGCCGGGTCCGAGCAGGCGACACAGGCCTCGGACAGATACCAGCGCGCGCTGTCATAGGGCGCGACCTCGTCGACCAGGCGCAGGTCGGCGTCGGGCGCGTCGGCGGGGACTCGGACCGGGCGCACACCGATGGCGTAGAGGTCGCGCGCCAGTCGTGCCCAGAGCAAGGTGCCGCCCGCCCCCCCGGGCAGCGCCACTCGCAGCGACGGCGCCGCGCCGCTGGCGAGCCGCCATGCCCCGACACGCGCGCGCGCCGCGGCCTGGCGCTGCTCGGGCAGCACGGTGCTCCACCCTGGATTGGCAGGCGGCGCGGCCGAGTCGAGCTGCTCGGGCAGCAAGGTTTCCCGTGCCGCCCAGTCGCTCGAGACGCTCGCCACCAGGTCACCGCGGTCGAACGCCATCGCCACCGCGCCGCGGTTCGCCGGGTCGGCGAGGAAGCCGTCGCGGCGCACCACCGCGAGCCCGAACAGCCCGGCGGCGGGATCCAGCTTGACGTTGATCGGCGCGGGATTGGCGGCACGCAGCAGCGGCCAGTCCGTGATCGTGCCGCCAGCGACGAGGTCGGACTGACGCTCGACGAATCGCAGGATCGCGGTCGCGGCGCGTTCGCCGCGCAGCAGCACCTCGTCCTCGGGCGTGGGGCCAGGCTCCTCAGGGTCGCGGTCGGGGTCGAGCGCCGGGGTGAGCAGCAGTCCGCCACCGCGCTCGGCCCGGCGGCGCAACGGGCCCGCGCCGCCGGGCGGGCGTGGCCGGTCGCGCACCAGCGCGAGCTCGGGCTGAGCGAAGAGCTTGAGCAGGTCGGGACGCGGCCGCGCCAGCTCGACCTCGATGACCTCGGGGGTCATCTCCACGATCGAGGACACCGCCGTGAGATACGGCGCCAGCCGGTTGCCCGAGCGGGCGGTGATCTCGCGCCGCAGCAGCGCCACGATCTGGGCCGCCCGCACCGGCGCGCCATCGGCCCAGTGCGCGTCGCGCAGGCGGAAGATATAGCTGCGTCCCTCGTCGGTGACGATCCAGCGCTCGGCCACGCCGGCCTCGACCTGACCCGTGGCGTCGAGCCGCACCAGGCCCTCGGCGAGAGAGTCGGTGAGCAGCCGATCGGGCTCGGTCAGCGTGGCGCGCGCGCGCCCGGCGAGCTGGGGCGCGCCGCCGATGACGCTGACGACGACGGGCCCGACGTCGGCGCGCCGGCCGCAGCCGGCGGTGGTCAGCAGCAGCGCCGTCGCGGTCGCTCGCCCGAGGATGGTGCGGACGGCGGGACTCGAACCCGCACGCCGATGGCAGAGGATTTTAAGTCCCCAGCGTCTACCGATTCCGCCACGTCCGCCCATCGCCGCCCACGAAGCGGTTGCGACGGACCGCGTCAACCCGGCGCGTCACTCGCCGACGTTGAGGCGGACGCGCATCTCTTTACCCGGCTTGAAGAAGGGCACCCGCTTGGCGTCGACCTCGACGGTCTCGCCGGTGCGCGGGTTGCGGCCGACGCGCGCGCCGCGCCCCCGCGTGGAGAAAGCGCCAAAGCCGCGCAGCTCGACCCGGCCGTTGTCGGCGAGTCGGGCGGTGATCTCGTCGAAGAAGGTGGCCACGATCGCCTCGACGTCGCGCTGCGCCAGCTCCGGATTACCGGCGGCCAACTGCTGCACCAACTCAGAGCGTATCATCCTGCGTCCACTTCCGGCGTATACCAAACAAGCCGGGTTGATACAGATAAGGCCCGGCGTGCGATAGCACCGATCTGGTCGCTTTTACGCATTATGGGTCAATGACGGACGGTTGCAGCGCTGCGACCGAACGCGAAAGGGGACCGACCTCGCGGCCGATCCCCTCGAACTCACCTCGCGGTGACGACGATGGCTTACTTCTTGGTGTCGCGCGCCTTGAGCGCCTCGCCGAGAATGTCGCCGAGCGACGCACCCGAGTCGGACGAGCCATATTGCGCCACCGCCTGCTTCTCCTCGGCGATCTGCATCGCCTTGACCGAGAAGGTCGGCTTCTTCGAACGGTCGAAGCCCGTCACCATCGCGTCGAACTTCTGGCCGACCTGGAAGCGCTCCGGGCGCTGCTCGTCGCGGTCGCGGCCGAGGTCGGTGCGCTTGATGAAGCCGGTCGCGCCGTCGTCGCCCGCCTGCACCTCGAGGCCGGCGTCGCGGACCTCGAGCACGGTGACCGTGATGACCTGGTTCTTGCCCAGACGGTCGCCCGCACCCGCCGCGACGGGGCCGCCGCGCTCGAGCTGCTTCATGCCGAGCGAGATGCGCTCCTTCTCCGGATCGATGTCGAGCACCACCGCCTGGACGGTCTCGCCCTTGCGGTGCAGGTTGAGCGCGTCCTCACCCGACACGCCCCAGGCGATGTCGGACATGTGGACCATGCCGTCGACATCGTTGTCCAGGCCGATGAAGAGACCGAACTCGGTCGCGTTCTTGACCTCGCCCTCGACGGTCGAGCCGATCGGGTGCGCGGCGGCGAACGCCTCCCACGGGTTGGCCTGCGCCTGCTTCAGGCCCAGCGAGATGCGGCGCTTGTCCTCGTCGACCTCGAGCACCACCACGTCCACCTCCTGCGAGGTCGACACGATCTTGCCCGGATGGACGTTCTTCTTGGTCCACGACATCTCGGAGACGTGGACGAGGCCCTCGATGCCCGGCTCGAGCTCGACGAACGCGCCATACTCGGTGATGTTGGTGACGCGGCCCGACAGCTTGGCGCCGACCGGGTACTTGGACGACGCGCCGTCCCACGGATCGCTCTCGAGCTGCTTCATGCCGAGCGAGATGCGCTGCGTGTCCTTGTTGATGCGGATGATCTGGACGCGCACGGTGTCGCCGATGTTGATCATCTCGCTCGGGTGGCCGACGCGCTTGTAGCTGAGGTCGGTCACGTGCAGCAGGCCGTCGATCCCGCCCAGGTCGACGAAGGCGCCGTAGTCGGTGATGTTCTTCACCACGCCGTCGATGATCTGGCCCTCGTGGAGCGACTGGATCAGGCCCGAGCGCTGCTCGGCGCGGGTCTCTTCCAGCACCGCGCGGCGCGACACCACGATGTTGCCGCGCTTGCGGTCCATCTTGAGGATCTGGAACGGCTGCGGGATGTCCATCAGCGGCGTGACGTCACGCACCGGGCGGATGTCGACCTGCGAGCCGGGGAGGAACGCCACGGCGCCGTTGAGGTCGACGGTGAAGCCGCCCTTGACGCGGCCGAAGATCACGCCCTCGACGCGCGCGGTCTTGCTGAACTCGAGCTCGAGCTTGTCCCAGGCGGCCTCGCGGCGCGCGCGGTCGCGGCTGAGCATCGCCTCGCCGTGCATGTTCTCGACGCGGTCGACATAGACCTCGACCTCGTCGCCGACCTTGAGCTCGGCCTTCTGTCCCGGCGCCGGCGCGAACTCGCGCAGCGGCACGCGGCCCTCGCTCTTCAGACCGACGTCGATCACCGCCAGGTCGTTCTCGATGCCGGTCACGGTGCCGAGCACCACGCGGCCCTCGAAGCTGTCGGCACCGCCGAACATGTCATCGAGCAGCGCCGCGAATTCGTCGCGCGAGGGAGTTGCCGTAGAGGCCATAAATGCTTCGTCCTAGTCGTGTTTCCGGCCAAGCGGTTGGGTCCGCTGGTCTTGGCCATCACCGTCGCGGCGGCCGCATGCCGCGCGCGACATCCGTGTCGGCACGAGGTGCGAGGAGACGCCGCCCATAAGCGAAAAGGCGCGAGAGGACCTGCCTGTCGCGCCGTGCCTCCGCGAGCCCCAGCCCACCGGACCGTTTCTCTATAGCGGATTAGCGAAGGCGG
This sequence comes from Sphingomonas sp. BK580, assembly GCF_014194975.1. GTDB lineage: Bacteria > Pseudomonadota > Alphaproteobacteria > Sphingomonadales > Sphingomonadaceae > Sphingomonas. The sequence goes on from NZ_JACIAY010000002.1 coordinate 502,604, forward strand.
GACAAGCGGGCGACACAGCCGCGATCGGGGTGCTTCCGGCGTCCCCACCACGGGCATCGTCCTGAACTCGTCTCAGTATCCGCGCGGGCCGCCCGTGCCCCAGCCGTCGAGGGCGCGGCACGGTGGATCCCGATACAGGTTCAGGATGACGCTGGGGACTAGGCGCATGGTGAAGCTCCCCAAGTCGGCGCCTCCCGCTTACGCCAGGGGCGCCGCCGTGGCGGCGGCCCGGGTCAGCCGCGCCTCGACCAGCGCGATCGCCTTGGCCACTGCCGCCTCGATCGACAGGAAGCTCGTGTCGAGCTGTGCCGCATCGATCGCGGGCACCAGCGGCGCCGTCGCACGCGAGCTGTCGCGATCGTCGCGCGAGCGGATGTCGGCGAGTACCTGATCGTAGCTGGTGTCGTCGCCGCGCGCGCGCAGCTCGGCGTGGCGGCGCTGCGCGCGGATCATCGGCGTCGCGCGGATGAAGAGCTTGGCGTCGGCGTCGGGCGCGATCACGGTGCCGATGTCGCGCCCGTCGAGCACCGCGCCGCCGGGCTGGTGCGCGAACCTCTTCTGCCGCTGCAGCAGCGCGGCGCGCACCAGCGGGTGGGCCGAGACGATCGAGGCGGTCTGGCCGGTCGAGTCGTCGCGCAGCGCCGGGTCGGCGAGCAGCGTCTCGTCGAAGCCGCAGGCGGCGACCGCGTCGGCCTCGATCGCCGGGTCGAGCTCGAGCCGGATCACGGTGAGCGCCACCGCGCGGTACAGCAGCCCGGTATCGAGGTGCGGCAGATGATAGTGGCGGGCCAGCGCCCGCGCGATCGTGCCTTTGCCCGATGCCGCGGGACCGTCCACCGCGATAATCATGCCGCCTCTCCGGAAAGCTCGGCAAGTTGTTGATAAAAGGCTGGATAGCTCGTGGAAACCGGGCTCGCGTCGTCCAGCGTGATGGGATCCCGCGCGTGCAGCGCCGCCACTGTCATGCTCATCGCGACGCGATGGTCGAGCCGCGTCGCCACCGTGCCACCGCCCGCGATCGTCTCGCCGCCGCTGCCGTGGACGGTGAGCCCGTCCTCGTGTTCCTCGGTCGCCACGCCGTTCGCTTCCAGCGCGGCGCGCATCGCGGCGATACGGTCGCTCTCCTTGACGCGCAGCTCCTCGGCGCCGCGGGCGACGGTGGCACCCGACGCGAAAGCGGCGGCGACGAAGAGCACCGGATATTCGTCGATCATCGACGGCGCCAGGTCGGGCGGGACGGCGATCCCGCTCAGCGCGGCATGGCGCACGCGCAGGTCGGCGACCGGCTCGCCCCCGACGGTGCGCGGATCGAGCTCCGTGATGTCCGCGCCCATCATCCGCAGCGCGGTGACCAGCCCGGCGCGGGTCGGGTTGAGCCCGACATTCTCGATCACCACGTCGCTGCCCGGCACCACCGTGGCGGCGACCATCCAGAAGGCAGCCGACGACGGGTCGCCCGGCACCGTGATCGCCTGGGCGCGCAGCTCGGCCTCACCCTCCAGCGCGATGACGCGACCGCGCGAGCCCTGCTCGACCGTCAGCCGCGCGCCGAACCCGGCGAGCATGCGCTCGCTGTGGTCGCGCGTCGGCACCGGTTCGATCACGCGGGTGACTCCCGGCGTGTTCAGCCCGGCGAGCAGCACCGCCGACTTCACCTGCGCCGAGGCGACCGGCAGTTCGTAGGCGATCGGCACCGCGGGGACGAGACCGCGCACCGTCAGCGGCAACCGCCCGCCCGGCGCCGCCGCGATGTCAGCGCCCATCTGCGCGAGCGGCGTGATGACCCGCCCCATCGGCCGGCCGGACAGCGAGGCGTCGCCGACGAAGGTCGCGCTGATCGCATGGCTGGCGACCAGACCCATGAGCAGCCGCGTCGACGTGCCCGAATTGCCCATGTCCAACGCCTGCGCGGGCTGGAGCAGGCCGCCGACCCCTACGCCCTGGACGCGCCACACGGCATCGTCGCCGCGGTCGATCGTGGCGCCCATCGCGCGCATCGCCGCGGCGGTCGCGAGCACGTCCTCGCCTTCGAGCAGTCCTTCGATCCGGCTCTCGCCGATCGCCAGCGCGGAGAGCATGAGCGAGCGATGGCTGATCGACTTGTCGCCGGGGACGCGGATGCGGCCGGAGAGCCGTGCGGGTGCGCGGATCACGCGCGGGGAAGCGGGGGAGTGGGGGAAATGCGCCATTGTGCGCGGTGCTTGCCAGCCGGCTTGTGCTATGGCAAGGCGCGCCCCACTTCGACGGCCACCCATCGTCGATCCACCCATCCGAAAGGCTTTGCACGGCATGATCAAGCCGGAATGGGGCACGAAGCGTACGTGCCCGAAATGCGCGACGCGTTTCTACGACCTCGAGAAGGACGACCCCGTCACCTGCATCAACTGCGGTTACGCGTGGGAGCCCGAGCCGATCCTCAAGTCCAAGCAGCCGCTGCCGTTCGAGCAGGCCAAGCCCGACAAGCAGGAGCCCGACAGCGATCTCGCCGGTGACGACGAGGATCTCGACACCAACGAGGACGAGGAGCCCTCGGCCGACGACGAGGTCGACCTCGGCGGTGACGACGATCTCGGCGTCGAGACCAGCAGCGACGACGACGAGAACAACTAAGTTCGAAAAATTGCATGGCAGGCGGCCCAGGCCGCTTGCCAAGCCAGCAGTCCCCGGCTAGGGGGCTGCCTCCCGGGACGGAATGGGGCCGTAGCTCAGCTGGGAGAGCGTCGCAATGGCATTGCGAAGGTCAGGGGTTCGATCCCCCTCGGCTCCACCATTCCCTCGTCCCGCCGCCCGCGCGAATGCCGCCGGGCCGCACCCTCAGACCTGAGAGCTGCGCCGGAGCGGCGCGCGACCCTTACCAGGCGAGCCTACTAGGTCGCTGGTACTTCAAGCTCATTTCGTCGGCTCCCGCTGCCGCCTAGGCCGGTGGTCCGGCCTGATCGGCCGTGATGAGGGGCGAGGCAAGCATGGCGGCCAAGACGATCGACCGGGCGTACCTGCTGCGCCGCTCCGAGGAGCATCTGATCCGTGCCGCTCGCGCCAGCGACGATGCCGCGCGCGTGCTGCACCAGCGCTTCGCCGACTTGTACCGCCAGCGTGCCAACGGAGAACGCCGGGTACAACAGGACTAGCCGCTCAGCGCAAAGTTACCAGGAACAGGCTAATCTGCGATAGGTTTAGCTCCCGAACCGGTTGCATGTCGCGCCCGGTACGGAGGGTTGATCGTGCGCCTGACGGTTGATCGGATCAGCGTCACCGCGTTCCCGGCCGCGAACAATCGGCGTGTCCCGCGTCGCCTCATTCGCGCCGCCCGCTCTGCACGGTCGCGGCAGCGTGGCGCCGTGGCGGTCGCGATCCCGCCCGCTCCGCTGCTGCGGGGCGGCTCCCGTGGGATCGGCGTGACTCGGGCGGGGTCGATCATGCGACGGTCGCGCGCGCCGGTGAGCGCCGGCGGCCGTCCGGACGCGCGGCACCGACCCGCCCCGTCATCTGACAGGAGAACGAAGATGAACAAGCATGAGCTTCACGGCGGTGCCCGCTACATCGGCGGCAAAGTGGAGAAGGCGATCGGCGACACGGTCGACAGCCGCGACTGGCAGGTCAGCGGCGTCAAGGACCAGGTGGCCGGCGGCGCCGAGAATCTGTTCGGCCGCGCCCAGTCGATCGCCGAGGAGGTCGCCGACGCCACGCCCGGCCTGATCGAGGAGGCGCGCGAGAAGGCGGGCGACGCCGCCGCGCGCGCGGCGGATGCGGCAAGGCGCGGCGCGCACGAGGCACGCGCGGCGGTGCGCGGCGGCGACGGGCGGCTGCTGTGGGCGGCGGTCGCCGCGCTGGGCGGGTTCGCGCTCGGCTGGCTCGTCAGCGACCAGCGCGGCTGACGCGGGAGCGCGCGTGGCACCGTCGCTCAAATCGCTGCGCGAGACGGTCGATCTGCGCCATCTGCGCCAGATCATCGCCGGCCTCGACGAGGGCGTGATCCTGATCGATCCGGACGAGACGCTCTTGTGGGCCAACGCGGCGGCCCTGGCGATGCACGGGGTCGAGCGGCTCGAGGAACTCGGCGCGACGGTCGACGCGTATCGCGCGCGCTTCCAACTGCGGTACCGCAACAACCATCGGCTCGAGGCGGACGATTATCCGATCGAGCGGGTGGTGGCAGGCGACTCCTTCTCCGAGGTGGTGGTTGAGGTCACCGCCGCGGGCGAGAAGGAGCCGCGCTGGGTCCACCAGGTTCGTAGCCTCGTTCTCAACGACGGCGACGACGATGCGCCATCCTGCGTGGTGCTGGTGATCCAGGACGTCACCGCGCGCTACGAGGCCGAGGATCGGTTCGAGCAGTCCTTCAACGCCAATCCGGCGCCCGCGGCGATCTGCCGCCTCGCCGACCTTCGATTCGTCAAGGTCAATCAAGGCTTCCTCGAGATGACCGGCCACGCGCGCGACCAGGTGCTGTGCAAGACCGTCTACGACATCGACGTGCTGCGCGGCGCCGAGCGGCGCGATCTGGCCAAGGAGCGGCTCGCCGAGGGGCGCACGATCCCGCAGATGGAGGCCGAGCTCGAGCTGCCGGGCGGCGGCACCAAGCTGGTGATCGTCGCCGGCCAGCCGATCGACATGGGCGACCAGCCGTGCATGCTGTTCACCTTCGCGGATCTCGAGCCGCGGCGAAAGGCGGAGTCGCAGCTGCGCCACAGCGAGGAGCGCTTCACCCGCACCTTCCAGATGGCGCCGGTGCCGATGGCGATCGGCGCGCGTGACGGCCACCTGCTGTGCGAGGTCAACGCGAGCTTCACCGCGCTGACCGGCTATGCCGCGACCGAGATCATCGGCCGTTCGCTCGCCGACGCGGGCCTGTGGTCGAGCGACGCGGTGCGCGCCGACATCGAGGCCGCGATCGAGGACGGGCGCGACCTGCGCGCGCACGAGGCGCGCATCGCCGCCAAGGACGGCGGCGCGATCGACTGCCTGGTCTCGACCGAGGCCATCACGCTCGGCGACGACGCGTGCCTGCTCTGGGCCTTCCAGGACATCACGCAGCGCAAGGCGACCGAGCTCGAGCTGGTCGAGGCGATCGAGGCGGTGATGAAGGACACGAGCTGGTTCAGCCGATCGATCATGGACAAGCTCGCGCGGCTGCGCGCGCCCCAGGCCGAGGCCGATGGGGCGGGGATCGACGACCTCACCGCGCGCGAGCGCGAGGTGCTGGCGCTGATCTGCCGCGGGCTCGACGACAAGTCGATCGCGCGCGCGCTGGGCGTCTCGGGCAACACCGTCCGCAACCATGTCGCGCGGATCTACGCCAAGATCGGCGTCAACCGACGCACCGCCGCGGCCGCCTGGGCGCGCGCGCGCGGATTCGAGAGCGAGACGGTCGCGGTCGGGCCGCGGGAGGTGCCAGCATGACGAAGGATCCCGAGCGGGGCGAGGCGGCGGACCGTCGCCGCGCCAAGGGAGCGGCGCGCGCGGCGATCGGCAAGCTGATCGGCGACGATGCCGCGGTGCGCGACGGGCGCGCGCAACAGGAGGAGGCGGGGCGCACGTCCGACCCTGCCCGCAACCGGAACGAACAGGAGTGACTATGGCGACGAATGTGACGGGCGGCTACGCGCCGCTGGACGAGGTGGCCTTCGCGCGCGCCGGCAGGCGCGTGTCCTGGGGCGCGATCTTCGCTGGCGTGGTGCTGGCGATGGCGGTGCAGCTGCTGCTCGGCATCCTCGGAACGGGCATCGGCCTGTCGATGGTCGACCCGGTCGAGGGCACGACGCCGGGCGCGACCGGTTTCGGCATCGGCGCCGGGCTCTACTGGCTGATCACCACGGTCGTCGCGCTCGGCGCCGGCGGCTATGCCGCGGCGCGGCTGTCGGGCGTGACCGATCGGTTCGACGCGCTCGTCCACGGGCTGGTGGTCTGGGGCGTGACGCTGCTGCTGACCCTGTATCTGCTCACGTCCGCGGTGGGCGGCCTCATCGGCGGCGCGTTCCGCACCGTCGGCGCGGTCGCCGGCGCCGCGGGCACGACCGTCGGCGCGGCGGCGCCGAAGGTGGCGCAGATCGCTGGTATCGACGGGGGTGACGTGCGCGACGAGGCCTCGGCCTATCTCGCCGACGCGCCCAGCGATCCGGCGCAGATGACGCCCGAGCAGGCGCAGAAGGAGATCGCCAAGCAGCTCCCGGCGCTGGCACGCGGGGGCAGCGCCGGCGCGCGCGCCGAGAGCCGCATCGTCGAGATCGTCGCGGCGCAGCGCAAGGTCAGCCGCGCCGAGGCGCAGGCGCAGGTGACGCGCGCCAAGCAGGATTTCGTCGCCGCGAAGAACGACGCGGTGCAGACCGCCAGGTCCGCCGCCGACGCCGCCGCCGGTGCTGCCGCCGGCACCTCGTTCATCCTCGTGCTCGCACTGCTCGCCGGTGCCGGCGCGGCCGCGTTCGGCGCGACGACGGCGACCCGCCGCCGCCCGCGCTGATGACCCGGCGGCGGGCCAGCGTACCGGACCCGCCGCCCCCTCTCTGGAAGGAGCCTGGAAATGACGAAGACGCTTAGCCTGGGCATCGGCCTCGGCGCGCTGCTCGCGCTGACCGCCTGCAACACCGTCAACGGCGCGGGCAAGGACCTCAAGTCGGCCGGCAATGCCGTCTCCGACGCGTCGGGCACCGACAAGAAGAAGTGATCGTCGTCGCCCGGCGCGGCGAAGGCGGCCGGAGCGCGTCGCGAGGCGCGGTCCGGCCGCTTCCATCCCGCGCGGAGCGAAGCGGCCGCTTCCCGTCGCCGCGCGGCTGCGTCAAAGACGGGAGCCGCGCGTCGTCGCGCGCGCCAGGGGGAGAGCGGTGATCAACGAACATACCATCCGCGACGTCGTCGTCCTCGGCGGCGGGACCGCGGGCTGGATGGCGGCGGCGGCGCTGTCGCGCTTCCTCGGCAACGGCGTCACGCGGGTCACCCTGGTGGAGTCGGAGGAGATCGGTACCGTCGGCGTCGGCGAGGCGACGATCCCGCCGCTGATCACCTTCAACCAGATGCTCGGCATCGACGAGAACACGTTCCTGCGCGCGACCGCGGGCACGTTCAAGCTCGGCATCGAGTTCGTCGACTGGGGTGCGCTCGGCGAGCGCTACTTCCATCCGTTCGGCCCGCACGGCCGCGACCTCCAGGGTATCCACTTCCATCAGCTCTGGCTCCGTGCGGCACGGCACGCGCGCGAGGCCGGCGGCGCCCCCACTATCGCGGACTGGGCGGTGAGCGCGGTCGCCGCCGCGGCCAACCGCTTCGCGCGCCCCGCGCCGGACGCACCCGCCCCGTTGCGCGACCTGCGCTACGCCTTCCACTTCGACGCCGCGCGCTACGCCGCTTTCCTGCGTCGCTATGCCGAGGGGGCGGGCGCGACGCGGGTCGAGGGGCGCGTCGTCGCGGTGCGGCGCGACGGCGGCAGCGGGCATGTCGCCGCATTGCGCCTCGCCGACGGGCGCGAGGTGGCGGGCGAACTGTTCGTCGACTGCTCGGGTTTCCGCGGGCTGCTCATCGAGGAGACGCTCGCCACCGGCTACGAGGACTGGCGGCATTGGCTGCCGTGCGACCGCGCCCTGGCAGTGCCCTGCGCGCTGCCGCGCGACCCTGAGCCGTACACGCGCGCGACCGCGCGGCCCTTCGGGTGGCAGTGGCGCATCCCGCTGCAGCACCGGCTCGGCAACGGCTATGTCTACGCCAGCCGCTATCTCGACGACGAGGCGGCGGAGGCAGCGCTGCTCAGCACGCTGGAGGGCGAGCCGCAGGCGGCGCCGCGCCGCTTGTCCTTCGTGGCGGGGCGGCGACTGTCGGCATGGAACGCCAATGTCGTGTCGCTGGGGCTGGCGAGCGGCTTCGTCGAGCCGCTCGAGTCGACCTCGATCCACCTCGTCCAGGCCGGCATCGCCAAGCTGATCGCGCTCTTCCCGGACCGGCGCTTCGATCCGGAGGAGCGCGACGAGTTTAACCGCCACATGCGCGACCTGTTCGAAGACGTGCGCGACTTCATCATCCTCCACTACAAGGCGACGCGACGCGGCGACACGCCGTTCTGGGACGCGGTGCGCACGATGAATGTGCCCGAGACGCTGCGGCGGCGCATGGCGCTGTTCGCGGGCAAGGGGCGGGTGTTCCGCGATACTGCCGAGCTGTTCACCACGCCGAGTTGGGTCGCGGTCGGGCTCGGCCAGGGGCTGATGCCGGCCGACTACGAGCCCGCGGTCGACGCGCTCGACGAGGTCAAGGTCGCCGCCGCGCTGCGGCAGATGCACGCCGCCTGTGCCGCGGCGGTGGCGACGCTGCCGACCCACGCGGACTATCTGCGGCGGTCGGGGATCATGGCGCCGGCGGGCTAGGGCCGGCGGGTGAGCCGGGGGAGCGGCATGGCGTTGTCGCGATAGCGGCTGCTCCATCGCGGCGTCATCGTGAACTTGTCGCGGGGGCCACCCAGCCGCAGCCACCGGAGGATCCGAGGGCGCGATACCGTAGATCCCGAGACACGTTCAGGATGACGGCAGGTGGTGGCGACAGGACGGGGGTGGCGACACGGCCTGACGCTCCGCCCGCCGCCCGCCCCTCACTCGAGCAGCGTCAGCGGCAGCCGCGGCGCGACCACCTCGCGCAGCACGAAGCCCGATTCCATCTGGGTCACTCCCGGCAGCCGTGACAGTTCCTCGCGGTGGATCCGCGCGAAGTCGCCGAGGTCGCGCGCGCGCACCGTCACCAGATAGTCGTAGCTGCCCGACATCAGGTCGCACCGCACCACCGAGGGGCTCGTCGCGATCGCCTGCTCGAACGAGTCGAGGACGTCCTTGCGCTGGCTCTCCAGCGTGACCTTGATGTGGACGATCGTCGCGCAGCCCAGCTTGGCGAGGTCGAGCCGCGCGGCATAGCCGGTGATCACGCCCGTCTCCTCCAGCGCGCGCTGACGCCGCGCGACCGCGGTGGCGGAGCGCCCGATCGCCTCGGCGAGCGTGAAGGCGGTCGCGCGCGCGTTGCCGAGTAACAGCGCGATCAGGCGGCGGTCGATTCGGTCGAGAGCGGTGGATTCCTGCGCCATGGCTCTGCTTAGCGCATGAACCCGGCGGAAAGTCACGCCCTCGCTCGCCGCTTCGCGCGGACTCGGCGCCGTGCCGGCGCTATCCTGCGCGCAGGATAGAGGAGCCTCGAACATGCGCGTCGGCGTACCCAAGGAGATCAAGAACCACGAATATCGCGTCGGCCTCACGCCCGGCGCGGTGCGCGAATATGTCGCGCGCGGTCACGAGGTGATGGTGCAGACCGGCGCCGGGGCGGGCATCGCCGCCGACGACCAGGCCTATCGTGCCGCCGGCGCCGCGATCGTCGACACCGCGGAGGAGGTGTTCGCCGCCGCGCAGATGATCGTCAAGGTCAAGGAACCGCAGCCGAGCGAGTGGGTGCAGCTGCGCGAGGACCAGATCCTCTTCACCTACCTCCACCTCGCGCCCGATCCCGAGCAGGCCGAGGGGCTGATGGCTTCTGGCGTCACCGCCGTGGCCTATGAGACGGTGACCGACCAGCGCGGCCACCTGCCGCTGCTCGCGCCGATGAGCGAGGTCGCGGGGCGGCTGTCGATCGAGGCGGCCGGCACCGCGCTCAAGGCGGTGAACGGCGGGCGCGGCGTGCTCATCGGCGGGGTGCCCGGCGTGCAGCCGGCACGAATCGTCGTGCTCGGCGGCGGCGTGGTGGGCACCCATGCCGCCCGGATGGCGGTGGGGCTCGGCGCCGAGGTGACCGTGATCGACCGCTCGATCCCGCGGCTGCGCGAGCTCGACGAGCTGTTCGGCGGGCGTGTGCGCACGCGCGTGTCCACGCTCGAGGCGATCGAGCATGAGGTGGCCGAGGCCGACGCGGTGATCGGCGCGGTGCTGATCCCGGGCGCGTCGGCGCCCAAGCTGGTGACTCGCCCGATGCTCGCGCTGATGAAGCCGCGCGCGGTGCTGGTCGACGTCGCGATCGACCAGGGCGGCTGCTTCGAGACCAGCCACGCGACCACGCATGCCGAGCCGACCTATGAGGTCGACGGCGTGATCCATTACTGCGTCGCCAACATGCCGGGCGCGGTGCCGCTCACGTCGAGCCACGCGCTCAACAACGCGACGCTGCCGTACGGCCTGGCTCTGGCCGACAAGGGCTATGCCGCGGCCGAGGCGGACGCCGGACTGATGGAGGGCGTCAACGTGCGCGGCGGGCGGATCGTCAACCGCGTCGTCGCGGAGGCGCTCGGCCAGGGATGAGGCGGCGGTCGAGGCATGGCCTCCGCCACCGCATGAGCGAGGGAGCGGTGCGCGCGCCGCTTCCTCCCACGATGGCTGGGCCGCGAACCGGAGGCCCCGCCGTGAGCCGCGCCCGTCAGCTTCCTTCGACAAGCGCGAGCCCACGCCCTATATCCTGAGGCGATGGCCGAATCCCTCGATCTCACGACGCCGCCGCCGGCGGGCGCGCAGCCCTATCGTGTGCTCGCGCGCAAATATCGCCCGCAGTCGTTCACGGCGCTGATCGGCCAGGACGCGATGGTGCAGACGCTCGCCAACGCGATCAAGCGCGACCGCATCGCGCACGCCTTCCTGCTCACCGGGGTCCGCGGCGTCGGCAAGACGTCGACCGCGCGGCTGATCGCCAAGGCGCTCAACTGCGTCGGCGCGGACGGGCAGGGCGGCCCGACCATCGATCCCTGCGGCGTGTGCGAGCCGTGCCGCGCGATCGCCGAGGGACGTCACATCGACGTCATCGAGATGGACGCCGCCAGTCACACCGGCATCGACGACGTGCGCGAGATCATCGAGGCGTCGCGTTACGCCGCGGTCTCGGCGCGCTACAAGATCTACATCGTCGACGAGGTCCACATGCTGTCGAAGGCGGCCTTCAACGGGCTGCTCAAGACGCTCGAGGAGCCGCCCGCGCACGTCAAGTTCCTGTTCGCCACCACCGAGGTGAACAAGGTGCCGGTCACCGTGCTGTCGCGCTGCCAACGCTTCGACCTGCGCCGCATCCCTGCGACCCTGCTCGCCGCGCATTTCGCGCGCGTGGTCCAGGCCGAGGGGGCGCAGGCCGAGCCCGAGGCGCTGGCGCTGATCGCGCGCGCCGCGGAGGGCTCGGCGCGCGACGGGCTGTCGATCCTCGACCAGGCGATCGCGCATGCCGACCTCGCCGGCGGCGGCGTGAGCGCCGAGGCAGTACGCGAGATGCTCGGCCTGTCCGACCGCAGCGCGGTGCGCGACCTGCTCGGGCTGGTGCTGGCCGGCGACGCGCCCGGGGCACTCGCCGCGCTGCGCCGGCAGTATGATCTCGGCGTCGACCCGCTCGGCGTGATCCGCGCGCTGCTCGAGGCGGTGCACGGCGTGACCCAGGTCAAGGTCGGCGCACCCGACGACGCGGCGCAGCCCGCCGAGGAGCGCGCCGCCTATCGCGACTGGGCCGACAAGCTGTCGTTCCCGCTGCTGCATCGGCTGTGGCAGCTGTTCCTCAAGGGCCACGAGGAGGTGCAGCGCGCCGCGCTGCCGATCGAGACCGCCGAGATGGCGCTGCTACGCGCGATCCATGCCTCGACGCTCCCCGATCCCGGCGAGCTGGCGCGCCGGCTCGCGGGCGGCGCCATGCCCGCGCCTGCCGCCGCCGCGCCGGCGCCGCCGCCCGCACCGCCGTCACCCGCCGACCGCGTGCCGAGCGAGTTCGCGGGCGTGCTCGCGCTGCTCGACGAGCTCAACAAGCTCGAGCTGCTCGTCCGGCTCAAGCGCGGCGCCAGCGTGGTCCGCTACGCGCCGCCCGAGATCGTGCTGAGCGGCGCGCGCCCGCTCTCCACCGACACGCTCACCGAACTCGCCGCGGTGCTGCGCGAGGCGACCGGCATGCCATGGAAGATCGCGGTCGCGGACGCGCCGGGCGCGCCGACGATGTTCGAGGCCGAGCAGGATGCGGTGCAGGCGCGCCACGATGCCGCGCGCGCGCATCCGATCGTCGCGGCCGCGTTCGAGGCCTTTCCCGAGGCCGAACTCATCGACCCCAAACCAGCCAAGCGGAGTATCACGTGAAGGATCTCAACGACATCCTGGCAATGGCCCAGAACGTCCAGAACGAGTTGCAGAAGGCGCAGGAGAGCCTCGACACGATCGAGGTGGAGGGCGTCGCGGGTGGCGGGCTGGTCAAGGTCCGCGCCTCCGCCAAGGGGCGGATCATCGGCGTCGCGATCGACGACTCGCTGATCGTGCCCTCGGAGAAGCAGATGCTCGAGGACCTCGTCGCCGCGGCGTTCAACGACGCGCGCACCAAGGCCGACGCCGTCTCCTCGACCGAGATGTCCAAGATGACCAGTGGCCTCCCGCTGCCGCCGGGGTTCAAGCTGCCGTTTTGAGACGGGACAGCCGGACCGTTGCGCGGCGGGAACAAGCGCCTGCCGCTGGCATTTCTCGGCTCACGTCTGTGAGAGGAGGATGCCATGAGTGACGACCGCGTGACCCAGACCCCGCACACCACGGTGATCGAGCGCCGCGGCGGCGGTGGCGGTGTGCTGATCGGGCTGGCGGTGCTGCTCGCGGTGATCGTCGGCGCCTATCTGCTGCTCGTCCGCAACGACAGCGAGGTCGCCAAGAACAACGCGATCACCTCGGCGGCGAAGAGCGTCGGCGACACCGCTGACAAGGCGGGCGCCGCGGTCGATCGCGCCGCGAAGTAGGCCACGGCCTGCCGCGTCGGGGCGCCGGGCCGGCCTCACGTGCTCGCGTCATCCTGGGCGATGATCCCGGACCAATCGGGGATGACGGCGGTGGGATGGGAGGGCGGTGCGCCTGAGCCGCCGCCTCCCGCCTCACCGCAGGCAGGCGTCCAACCCGTTGCGGCGCACCACACCGACGTAGCGCGCCAGGCGATCCCCGTGACGGCGCACGAACCCGCTCGGGTCGATCGCCGCGCGCTTCTTGGGCAGCGGCAGCACCGCGGCGATCCGCCCCGCCTCGATCGGGCTGAGCCGCTCGGCCGAGTGGCGGAAGTAGCGGATCGACCCGGCCTCGACGCCATAGGTACCGATCCCGGTCTCGGCGACGTTGAGATAGACCTCCATGATCCGCCGTTTGCCCCAGATCGTCTCGATCAGCAGCGTGAACCACGCTTCCAGCGCCTTGCGGACATAGCCGCCGCCCTGGAACAGGAAGACGTTCTTGGCGGTCTGCTGGCTGATCGTCGACCCGCCGCGGATGCGCTTGCCCTCCGCGTTGTGCATCGCCGCGCCCGCGATCGCGCCCCAGTCGAAGCCGTGGTGCGTGCAGAACTCGCTGTCCTCGCCCGCGATCGCGGCGCGCGGCATGTCGGGATCGATGTCGGCGAGCGGGCGCCATTCCTTGGTGACGCCGCGGCCCGCGACGAGGTCGCCCGCCATCGTCAGCGTGAACGGCACCGGCACGAAAGCGTACAGCAGCACCCAGGCGACCGAGAGCACGACAAAGCCGATCGCGAGCTTGAGCAGGAACCGGAGCAGGCGGAACATGCGACGCTAGGTAGCGGGCGCGGGCGGCGGTGAGAAGGGAGGGCGGCGCTGGGCGACTACGGCCCGCGTTTATGATCTGTCCTTAGAGCGTGATCTGCTACCCGCCTCCCGTTCGACAACGGACGCGCCGAGCCAGCGATGGAGCCTCCGGGGGGATGAGCTTGTCGCACCGAGCGCGTCCGTGCTCCGGCGGACGCCGGAGCTCCTGGGCAGCAAGGGTGGCGCACGTCGCCCCGTGCTCCCGCTCGCGCAGGAGCACGGCCCCCGCCTCTCTCACGCTGCGCCGAGGATCGCCTTCGCCGCCGCCGCGCCGGTCGCATAGGCACCGTGCGCCGTGGAGAAATCGTGCGGGGAGCAGGCCTCCCCGGCGAAGTACACCCGCGCGTCGACCGGCGCCGCCAGCACCGCGCGCGCGCCGGCGTGGCCGACCGCGGCGTGCGAGTAGCTCCCGCCGATCCACGGTGCGTGGCGCCAGCGCGTCGCGGTGACCGGATGCAGCCGCGCGCGCCACGCGCCGCCGAGCAGCGCGACCAGTTCGTCGACCGCGAAGGCGGCGGCGGCGTCCGAGTCCTCCAGCGCGTCGGCGGTAGGGCCACCCAGGAAGCTCTCGATCAGCGGGTAGCCGAACGGCGACAGGCGGTGGCTCGCGGTGTCGGCCGAGTAAGGGTTGCCCATCAGATGCGAATCAGCCGGCCACTCGGGTCGGTCGACCCGCAGCATCACCTTGTCCGCGACGCCGAGCGGCAGCCCGGCCGCGGCGTCGATCTTCTCTGGCAGCGGCGGGTCGAAGGCGATCGCGCCGCGTGCCAGCACGGGCGTCGGCACAGCGATCACGACCGCGTCGGTCTCGATCGTCCCGGCCGCGCTCTCGACGCGCACGCGCGCGCCGCGATGGTCGACCCGCGTCACCGCGCAGCCGAGCCGCACCGGCAGCCCGCGCGCGTGATCCGCGACCAGCGTGCCATAGCCCTCGCGCACCGCCCAATTGTCGTCGGTCGCGGCATCCTCATAGGCCAGCCAGTCGTGGAGCGAGACTTGGTCGATCGCGGCGCCGTTGGCGAAGCGCGAGATGGCGTCGAGCAGCGGTCGCCAGCGCTCGTCGCGCGGTACCGCCGCGCCGAGCGCTCGGTCGGGTGCTGCCGCCAACGCGTGCGCGGCCGCCGTCATCCGCTCGCGCGCGGCGTTGGCAGCCCGATGATGGTCGCGCGGGAAGCCGAGATCACGCCACTGCTCGCCCCACCGCGCGGTATCGGTGGCGACGGTGAAGCCGCGCGCGCGCGCGATCCCGGTCCAGGGGTTGCGCCCGGCGGAGTGAAGCCAGCCGCAGCCCAGATCCACCATCGCTTTATCGATGGCGATGCTGTGCGCGCGGCCGCCGAGCCGATCACCCGCCTCGAGCAGCAGCACGTCGCGGCCCGCGTCGTGCAGGTGGCGCGCCGCCGCGATCCCCGCGGCACCGCCGCCGACGATCACCGCGTCCGCGCCGGCCGGCATGTCAGGCGGTCAGCAGCCGCTTCTCGCCCGCCAGCCGCATCATCGCGCGCTGGAGCTTCTCGAACGCGCGCACCTCGATCTGGCGGACACGCTCGCGGCTGACGCCATAGACCTGGCTCAGCTCCTCGAGCGTCTTGGGATCGTCGGTCAGGCGGCGCTCGGTGAGGATATGCTTCTCGCGGTCGTTGAGGTCGCTCATGGCGCTGACCAGCATGTCGTGGCGCACGTCCGCCTCCTGCTGGTCGGCGACGACCTTGTCCTGCAGCGGCGCGTCGTCCTGCAGCCAGTCCTGCCACTGACCCTCGCCGTCCTCGCGCATCGAGACGTTGAGCGAGGTGTCGCCGCCCATCGCCATGCGCCGGTTCATGCTGACGACATCGGCCTCGGTGACGCCGAGGTCGGTCGCGATCTTCTGCACGTCCTCGGGGCGCAGGTCGCCGTCCTCGAACGCGTCGAGCCGCGCCTTCATGCGGCGCAGGTTGAAGAATAACTTTTTCTGCGCCGCGGTGGTGCCCATCTTCACCAGGCTCCACGAGCGCAGGATGAATTCCTGGATCGACGCGCGGATCCACCACATCGCATAGGTGGCGAGGCGGAAGCCGCGATCGGGCTCAAACTTCTTCACGCCCTGCATCAGGCCGATGTTGCCCTCGGAGATCAGCTCGCTGACGGGCAGGCCGTAGCCGCGATAGCCCATCGCGATCTTGGCCACGAGGCGGAGGTGGCTGGTGACGAGCTGCGCCGCCGCCTCGGTGTCACCGTGTTCCTGGAAACGCTTGGCGAGCATATATTCCTGCTCGGGCGCCAGGATCGGGAACTTCTTGATCTCGGCGAGATAGCGGTTGAGGCTCTGCTCCCCGCCGAGCGCAGGGATCGTCGCCGGGACGTTGCTGCGTGCTGCCATGATCCTTGATCTCCCTTCCTGGCGGGAAACGCGGCGATGCCCGGACGAGTGCCAGACGGTGCGCGCTTCGCACCTATACGACGAGCTGACTGAACAGTTCCTGCATGTCCCGCGGCATCGCACTGTCGAACGACAGCGCGTCGCCAGTGATCGGGTGGATGAACCCGAGGCGGGCGGCGTGCAAGGCCTGGCGGCGGAAACCGAGCGTTTCGATCACGCCGCGGTGTGCCTGTTTCGTTCTACCATAGACCGGGTCGCCCAGCAAGGCGTGTCCGAGTGACGCCATATGGACGCGGACCTGGTGGGTCCGCCCGGTCTCGAGCCGACACTCGACCAGCGCGGCGTCGCGCAGCGGCTGAAGCAGCGTGTAATGAGTCACCGCGCGCTTGCCGCCCGCGACGATCGCCACCTTCTTGCGGTTGGCCGCCGAGCGCGCGAGCGGCGCGTCGACGCTGCCCGCGGCGGGCATCGGCCGGCCGTTGACGATCGCGCGGTAGCGGCGGTCGATCGTGTGCGCGGCGAACTGCTTGGCCAGCCCCTCGTGCGCGCGGTCGGTCTTGGCCGCGACCATCAGCCCCGACGTATCCTTGTCGATGCGGTGGACGATCCCCGGCCGCGCCACGCCGCCGATCCCGGAGAGCGAGCCGCCGCAGTGATGCAGCAGCGCGTTGACCAAGGTGCCGTCGAGATTGCCCGCTGCGGGATGCACGACCAGCCCGGCGGGCTTGTCGACGACGATGAGATGATCGTCCTCGTAGGCGACGACCAGCGGGATATCCTGCGCCTCGTTGTGCGCGGGGGCGGGGGCCGGGACCGTGACGGCGTAAGCGTCGCCGGCGCGCGACTTGCGCGACGGATCGCGGACCGCCGCGCCGGCCTGCGTCACCTGGCCGGCGTTGATCAGCACCTTGAGCCGCTCGCGCGACAGCGTCGGCACGGCGTCGGCGAGCGCGCGATCGAGCCGCCAGCCGTCGGCGGCCGGCGCGATCGTCGCTGAGATGATGGAAACCCCCCGGTCCATTGCTTCATGCTATGTGGCGACGATGGTCGAGATTTCAATCCGCCTGCGTGACGAACTGATCGCCGCCGCGGCGGCTAGCGCGGACGAGGTCTGCGGTCTGCTGCTCGGCCGCGGCGAGCGCGTCGAGCGTGCCGTGCCGTGCCGCAACGTCGCCGCGACGCCGGCGACGCGCTTCGAGCTCGACCCCGCCGCGCTGCTCGCGGCGCATCGCGCCGCGCGCGCCGGGGGGGCGGCGGTGCTCGGCCACTATCATTCGCACCCGAGCGGCGAACCGAATCCATCGCCGCGCGATGCCGCCGACGCTGCGCCGGACGGCAGCCTCTGGCTCATCGTCGCCGGGCGGTCGGTCACGGCGTGGCGGGCGGTCGAGGAGGGCGCGCTGTACGGCCGCTTCGACCCGGCGATGATGCGCGACGGCGGTTGCGAAGGTGGCGGGGACCCGCCACAAGGCGGCGACGCCCCCCGCGCGGAGTAATCCCACGACATGACGATCAGCCCGGTCGACTTCGCTTCCCTGCTGTGCTCGCGCCTGTGCCACGACCTGCTGTCCCCGGTCGGTGCGCTCAACAACGGGCTGGAACTGCTCAACGACGAGACCGACCCCGACATGCGCGCGCGCTGTCTCGAGCTGCTCAACGAGAGCGCGCGGGTCTCGGCCAACAAGCTCAAGTTCTTCCGCCTGGCGTTCGGCGCGGCGGGCGGCTTCGGCGAGCGCGTCGACGTGCGCGAGGCGCGCCAGGCGGTCGAGGGATTGCTCGGTGACAACAAGCGGCTCCAGCTGCAATGGCTGATCGAGGAGCCCGAGCTGCCCAAGGCGGCGGTGAAGGTGCTGCTCAACCTCGCGCTGATCGCGGGCGACACGCTGGTGCGCGGCGGCACGGTGACGATCGGGGTGGAGGAGAGCGCCGAGACCACCGAGATCGTGCTGCGCGCCGAGGGCCCGCGGCTGGTGCTCGACCCCGAGCTGCGCGCGACGCTGACGGATGGCGCGAACGGCGCGGCGATCACCCCGCGCGCCGCGGCGGCGTTCCTGGTCAACACGATCGCGGCCGAGGCGGGCGGCTCGGTGATGGTGAGCGACGCGGTCGACGGGACGCTGCTGTTCGGTGCGGCGCTGCCGAACCGTTGAGCCGATCGGGCTGCCTCATGGTGGCGGCCCGGACCGTCAAGTCATAGAGGTATCGCATCGAAACTGGCGACCCGTCGTGCCGGTCGCCACGCCGGAACGAACCGAAACGCCTTCGAATGATCGTGCATCCGATCGGCGGATGTACGACGTCCTATGGGCTTCTCGATGATGCGACGGACGATAGCCGCGGTGACACTGACGCTGATGCTCAGCGCCCGCGGCGATGGTGGCGAGGATCCGAGTTTTCCTCGTCGGCGCTGCCACGAACCCGGCCGAGCTCAACCAGAGCACGACCCTCACCTATGCCGCGCTCATCTCCGAGTCCGAGAATGAGAAGGGCGCCGTGAAGGCAGCACCGCTGACGCTCGACGTCGCGAAGAGCACCGTCGCCGGAACCATCCCGCTCGTCGACGACGATCGGGCAGGCGCCGACTATGATCTTCTCGGCACCATCGACGGGGCTAAGCACCTCACCGGCTCGCTGAAGAGTAAGGACGGCAAGATCACCGGCGAGTTCCGCGGTCGACTTCTCGGCCCGGGCGGCAAGGAGATCGCGCTGATTGCCACCTTGAAGTTCCCTGACGGCACGTATGAGGTGGATCTGCTCACCGGCAAGCTCCAGTAAGCGGTGCACCCGCGGCGGCGCCACTCCTCCAGGCGGCGCCGCACCTGCCTCAGTAAACACCCTTTTAACCGCCGCCGTGCCATTGCCGCGCTCGCCGACAGGACGCGACGGGGCCGCATGGACGATCTGCTGCAGGAATTCATCGCCGAGACGCGCGAGACGCTCGAGGCGCTCTCGGGCGAGATCGTCGGCTGGGAGGCCGATCCGAGCGACCGCGCACGGCTCGACTCGATCTTCCGATTCGTCCACACGATCAAGGGTAGCTGCGGCTTCCTCGACCTGCCGCGGCTCGCGCGGCTCAGCCACGCCGCCGAGGACGCGCTCGCCGCGGTGCGCGGCGGTGACCGCGTGCCCGACAGCGCTCTGGTCAGCGCGATCCTCGCCATCATCGACCGGATCGGCGACTTGGTCGAGGCGATCGACGCGGGCGAGTCGCTCGACGACGGCGGCGAGGCGCTGCTGATCGCCGCGCTCGACGCCGCCCCAGCCGTCGCCACGGTCACCGCCGCCGCGCCCGCGCTGCCCGACGCCGCGCTCGCCGCCACGGCGCAGCGTGCCGGGCACAAGCGCTCGGTGCGGCTCTCGGTCGACCTGCTCGACCGGATGATGAGCGGCGTCTCGGACATGGTGCTCGCGCGCAACCAGCTCGCGCGCCACCTCCGCCAGATCGAGGACCCTCGGCTCGAGGCGATGCTCGAGCGGCTCAGCCTCTCGGTCGACGAGCTGCGCGACACCGTCACGCGCACCCGCATGCAGCGCGTCGAGGCGCTGTTCTCGGCGCTGCCGCGGCTGGCGCGCGACTCCGCCGCCTCGCTCGGCAAGTCGGTGACGCTGGTGATCGAGGGCGGCGACGTCGAGCTCGACCGCGAGATGATCGAGCTGCTGCGCGACCCACTCGTCCACATCGTCCGCAACGCGGTCGATCACGGGCTCGAGGACCGCGCCGACCGCATCCTCGCGGGCAAGCCCGGCACCGGCGAACTGCGCGTCGTCGCGCGCCAGGCCGGCAACCTGATCATCATCGACATCGTCGACGACGGTCGCGGCGTCGACACCGACCGGCTCGTCGCCAAGATCCTGCGCGACCAGCCCTCGCGCGCCGGCGAGCTGCGCGGATTGGACGAGGAGGCGCGGCTGCGGCTGATCTTCGAGCCGGGCCTGTCGTCGCGCGATGAGGTCACCGCTCTGTCGGGACGCGGCGTCGGCATGGACGTGGTCAAGGCCAACGTCGAGCAGGCCGGCGGTCGGATCTCGCTGGTCAACCGGCCGGGGCAGGGGCTCACCGTCTCGCTCGAGGTGCCGCTGACGCTCGCCATCCTCAACGCGGTGCTGGTCGACGCCGCGGGCACGCGCTTCGCGGTGCCGCGCCAGTCGGTCGACGAGATCGTCGCGGTCGACGGCGGCGCGGTGCGGGTCGATCGAGTGGGCACCGGCTCGGTCGTGCTGCTGCGCGGGCAGCGGCTGCCGATGGTCGAGCTGGGCGACCTGCTGGATCGCACGTCCGCGGAGCCACCGCGCTATCTCGCGATCGTGTCGCTGCGCGAGGGCCGCTTCGCGCTCGCGCTCGATGGCGTGCGCGACACGCAGGAGCTGGTGGTCAAGCCCGCGGCGCCCGCGGTGATGCGCGCGGGGATCTACGCCGGCCAGATGCTGCCCGACGACGGGTTGCCGATCCTGCTGCTCGACTGCTCCGGGATCGCTGCCCGCGCGGGGCTGACCTTCGAGCAGATCCAGGCGCAGGCCAGCGCTGTCGCCGCGGTCGAGCCGGTGCGCGCGCTGCTGTTCCTCGACGTGGACGGCGAGCGCCGGCTGATCGTGTCCGACGCGGTCGACCGGATCGAGAAGGTCGCGGCCGGGGCGGTGCGCTCGCTCGCGCGCGGGACCTGGCTGACGATCGATGGCCGCTCGGTGCCGGTCTGGTCGGGACAGGGCGCCCACGCCGAGGCGGTCCGCACCGTGCTGCGGCTCCAGGCCGACGGTCTCGAGCTCGCGTATCCGGTCGAGGAGGCGATCGAGATCGTGCCGCTGCCCGGCGAGCTCGCGCCCGCTGCCGATCCGCACGGCATCATCGCCGGGCTGGCGGTGATCGCGGGCGAGCCGATCGAGCTGGTCGACCCGCTCGCGATGTTCGCCGCGCTGCCGGTCGTCGCCGAGCGACCGCTCTGCCTGCTCCACGGCAGCGAGGGAGCATGGATGGAGGCCTTCCTCAAGCCGACGATCGTGCAGGCGGGTTATCGTGTCGTGCGGTCGGTGAAGCCGGGCGAGCGCCCCGCGATCGCGCTGGCGATCGACGAGGAGGCGGACAGCGCGCCGATGCCCGCGCTGCGGCTCAGCCGCACGCGCGGCCAGCCGCTCTACCGTTATGACCGCGGCGCGCTGGTCGCCGCGCTGAAGGAGCATCGCGCATGATCGGGTCGCTGCAACTGGTGGCGCGGATCGGCGGCTGCGGCGTGCTGTTCGACGCCGAGCGGGTTGATTCGGTGGTCGAGGTCGGTACGGTCGTGCCGGCGCCGGGCGCGTCCGCCGCGGTGATCGGCCTGGCCGCGATGCGGAGCCGCGTCGCTACCGTGCTGGACGTGCGCACGCTGCTCGGCGTCCCGCGCTGTCCCGAGGAGAAGCGGCGCGAGGGCGGCCGCGCGGTGGCAACGATCGTCGACGGGCACCTCTATGCCATCGCGGTCGACTCGCTCGAGGACGTCTCGACCTTCCAGCTCGGCGCCGCCCCCGCGGGGCTCGATACGGCGGGCGAGTGGGACTTCGTCACCGGCATCGGCGAGGGAGAGCAGGAGACGCTGCTGGCACTCGACGTCGACCGTCTGGTGGCGCGCGCCAGCGCCCTGGCCTGAGACGTCGGCGAGCGAGCTGCGGCGGCGCGCGCCCTCTTCTCCATCGTGCCGCGACGGGCCCGGCGTCCGCGTCGGCACGCGCCACGTCAGCCACTGCTCGAGCGGACACGGGGATCCCGACTCACGTCCGGAACGACGGCGTGATGGAGATCCCTGCGCACGCACCGTGACAGCACGACCGCGACAAGTTCGTGTCGCCGTTAACGCCAAACTTACCCCTCGCGCGGCACAAGCAGGCCACGCTTGGTATCGCAGGACCGCCCCATGAAGACTTGCCTGATCGTCGATGACTCCAAGGTGATCCGCAAGGTCGCCCGGCATATCCTGGAGACGCTCGACTTCACCGTTTCGGAGGCGGGTGACGGTCGCGAGGCGCTCACCGCCTGCCGCGCGTCCTGCCCCGACGTCATCCTGCTCGACTGGAACATGCCCGTGATGAGCGGGATGGAGTTCCTGCGCGCGCTCGGCGACGAGTCGCTGCCGGCGCGCCCGAAGGTGGTGTTCTGCACCACCGAGAACGGCATGGCGCACATTCGCGCGGCGATCGAGGCCGGCGCGGACGAATATGTCATGAAGCCGTTCGATCGCGAGACGCTGCAGAGCAAGCTCCAGATCGTCGGCGTGGCCTGACGCCAGCGCCCGCCGCGCCCCGGCCGACCGCTGCCATGCCGCAGTTCGCGTCCTCCCTGGCTCCGACACGTGGCGTGCCGCGCGTCCTGATCGTCGACGATTCGGCGGTCGCGCGCGCCGCGCTGGGTCGCTATATCGAGGCGAGCGGCCGGTTCGAGCTGGCCGGTGCGGTCGGCGACGCCTCGCGGGCGCTCGCCTTCCTCTCGACGCAGCGGGT
The DNA here is from genome assembly GCF_014194975.1 of Sphingomonas sp. BK580. Lineage (GTDB taxonomy): Bacteria > Pseudomonadota > Alphaproteobacteria > Sphingomonadales > Sphingomonadaceae > Sphingomonas. The sequence goes on from NZ_JACIAY010000002.1 coordinate 524,962, forward strand.
CGACGTGATCCTGCTCGATCTCGAGATGCCGCGACAGAGCGGGATCGACGCGCTGCCGCAGCTGCTCGTCGCCGGCGCGGGAGCGCGCGTGCTGATCGTCTCGAGCGCCGCGGCGGAGGGTGCCGAGGTGACCATGCGCGCGCTCGCGCTCGGCGCGGCGGACACGCTGGTCAAGCCGGTCGCCGGTGCCTTCGCCAGCCGCTTCGGGGACACGTTGCTGGCACGGCTGGACGTGCTCGCCGCGCCGGCCACACCGGCGGGCCTGGGGGTTGCCGCCGAGCCGGCACGCCGCGGGCGCGCGCCCACGCCGCTCGTCGCCGCTGCGCCCGCGTTCGACGCGATCGCGATCGGCGCCTCGACCGGCGGCATCCACGCGCTCGCGTCGCTGCTCGCGGAGGTGCCCGCGGCGGTGACCCAGCCGATCCTGGTCACCCAGCACCTGCCACCGTCCTTCTCGCCCTATTTCGCCGCGCAGCTCGGCGTCTCGGCGAAGCGCCCGAGCGTGATCGCGCAGGATCATGGCCGCGTTCGCGCCGGCGAGGTGGTGATCGCGCCGGGCAACGCCCATCTCGTCGCCCACGCGCTGCACGACGGCGGTGCCGCGACGCGCCTGTCGCAGGCGCCGGCGCCGACCGGCAACCTGCCCTCGGTCGACCCGATGTTCACCAGCCTCGCCGCGGTCTACGGCCCACGGCTGCTCGCGATCGTGCTGAGCGGCATGGGCCGCGACGGACTCGAGGGCGCGCGCGCGGTGCGCGACGCCGGCGGCACCGTGCTGGTGCAGGACCGCCGCAGCTCGGTGGTCTGGGGCATGCCCGGTGCGATCGCCAAGGCCGGGCTGGCGCAGGGCGTGATGTCGCCCGCCGAGCTCGGCGCGACGATCGCCGCGGGGGGCAGCCGATGAGCGCGGCGCCGCAGGGACCGTCGACGATCGACGCCGGCTCGGCACAGGTCTTCGCCGCGCTGCTCGAGGCGCGCACGGGCCAGCGCATCGCGGCCGGCCGCAGTTGGAAATTCGACGCGGCGCTGAAGCCGTTGCTCCAGTCGCTCGGGCTCGATCGAGTCGAACAACTCACGGCGAGGCTGATGGAACGTCACGACACCGCACTCGCCGACCGGATCGTCGACTCGCTGCTCAACCAGGAGACCAGCTTCTACCGCGATGCGGGGGTGATCGAGGCCGCCGCCAAGCTGGTGCAGGAGCAGCCCGCGCCCGCGCGCGTGTGGTGCGCCGCCTGTGCCACGGGGCAGGAGCCGCTGTCGCTCGCGATGCTGTTCGCCGAGGCGGGCGGGCCGATGCCTGAGATCGTCGCGACCGACGTCTCGGCGGCCGCGATCGCGCGCGCGCGGGCGGGCAGCTACAGCCAGTTCGAGATCCAGCGTGGGCTGCCGATCCGGCGCATGATGCGATGGTTCGAGAGCGCGCCGAACGATCACTGGGTGGCACAGCCCAAGCTGCTCGCGACCATCGCCTACCGCCGCCACAACCTCGTGACGGATCAGCCGCCGGCCGGCACGTTCGACCTGATCCTCTGTCGCAACGTGCTCTTCTACCTGGCCTCGCACCTGCGCGAGCAAGTGCTGGAGCGACTCGCCGGCGCGCTCAAGCCCAGCGGCGTGCTGTTGCTCGGCGCGGGCGAGACCGTGATCGGCCAGTCCGAGCGGCTGCGCCCGTGCCGGCGCGCCCGCGGCTTCTACGAGCGGGTCGGCGCGCCCGACACGCCGGAGCGGCTTTACACCGCGCGCTAAGTCCGCGATCCGGCGAGGCGTGAGCAGCGCCGCCCCGACCATCACCGCCCTGCCGTCGGTCACCGTCTTCGGCGCGCGCGACCTCGCCGTGGTGGTCATGATGAACCTGCTCTGGGGCCTCAACATCGTCGCGGTGAAGGAGGCGGTCGCGCTCGTCCCGCCGATCACCGCGGGCATGTTGCGCCAGCTGATCGTGCTCCTGGTCTGCGCCAGCGCGCTGCGGGTCGTGCCGGGCAGGATGGTGCCGCTGCTCGCGCTGGGCGTGCTCTCGGGCGGTCTTTTCTACGTCTTCATCAATCTCAGCCTGGCGGTGTCGGACAATGTCGGAGCGCTGGCGATCGCGGGGCAGCTCGGCGTGCCCTTCTCGCTGCTGCTCGCGATCGCGGTGCTGCGCGAGCGGATCCACGCGCCGCGCGTGATCGGCATCCTGCTCGCCTTCGCCGGCGTCGGGCTGTTGGTGTTCGACCCCGCCGCGGCGCGCGAGGGGGTGGGGCTCGCCCTGACCGCGGCCAGCAGCCTGGTGTGGGCGGTCTGCTCGCTGATCCAGCGCCGGCTGATCGGGGTGCCGGTGCTGACGATCTACGCCTGGATCGGTCTTCTCGGGACGCTGACCCTGGCCGCGGCGTCGTGGTGCTTCGAGCCCGGCGCGATCGCGCGGCTGCCGCAAGCGCCCGTCGCGGCGCTGCTGCCGATCGCTTTCTCCGGCATCGGCTCGACCGTACTCGGCCACGGCTCGATGATGTGGCTGCTGCAGCGCCACCCGGTCTCGACCGTCACGCCGCTGACGCTCGCCGCGCCGGTGGTCAGCGTCGCCGCCGCATCCTATTGGTTCGACACGCCGCTGACCTGGCCGATGGTGGCCGGGGGCGCGGTGGCGATGCTGGGGGTGGCGATCGTGACGATCCGGACGGCGGCGAAGGGTGAGCGACGAGCATGAGATGTGTCGAGGCGCCGTCGCCCAATTTCAACGAGCGCAAGCTGCCGATCTCGATGATCGTGCTTCACTACACGGGGATGCGCGGCGCCGAGGAGGCGATCGCGCGGCTGCGCGACCCCGCGGCCGAGGTGTCGAGCCACTATGTCGTCGACGAGGACGGCACGTTGCTGCGGCTGGTCGACGACGACAAGCGCGCCTGGCACGCCGGCGCGTCGCACTGGCGCGACGTCGACGACGTCAACTCGGCCGCGATCGGGATCGAGATCGTCAACCCCGGGCACGAGTTCGGCTACCGCGCCTTCCCCGAGCCGCAGGTCGACGCGGTGATCCGGCTCGTCGCGCACCTGAAGGACCGCTACGAGATCACGCGCGGCAACATCGTCGGCCATTCCGACGTCGCACCCGCGCGCAAGCGCGACCCGGGCGAGCTGTTCCCGTGGCACCGGCTGGCGCGGCTGCGGCTGGCGCTGCCGCGGCCGACCAAGAACCTGGTCGACCCGTTCTGGAGCGAGCCTGCCTTCTGCCTCGCGCTCGAGCGCTTCGGCTATGACGTCACCGACCGCATGGCCGCGATCATGGCGTTCCAGCGGCGCTTCCGCCCCGAGCTGATCGACGGCGAGATCGACGCCGAGTGCCGCATGATCCTGCTCGCGCTGCTCCTGCCGCGGCCGCAGGGCGACGACTGACGCTTCCCACGCGGCGCCGCAGCCGCTAGGGCGGCCGCGCCAGGGGGCCGGGCGGCCGCGTCACGCGTCAGCGTGCCGAGGAAAGTCCGGGCTCCACGGAACGACGGTGGCGGGTAACGCCCGCCGGCCAAGGGCGCGAGCCCGCGGTCAGGGACAGTGCAACAGAGAGCAGACGGCCACGGCTTCGGCCGGGCCAAGGTGAAAGGGTGCGGTAAGAGCGCACCGCGCGGCCGGCAACGGTCGTGGCACGGTAAACCCCACCGGGAGCAAGACCGAATAGGGGCGGCAGGGGCGCGTTCGCGCGCCCGGGGCGTGTTCCCGCTCGCCGCCCGGGTTGGTTGCTGGAGCGCGTCGGCGACGGCGCGCCGAGAGGAATGGTCGCCCAGTCCCGAGAGGGATGGACAGAACCCGGCTTACAGGCCCCCTGGCATTTTCGCCGCCGCGCTCGCTTGGCGGGCGCGGCGGCGGACCCTATGTGCCGGGGCGCATGGCACGTATTCCCACCCGCTCGAACGACTGGGGTTTCCCGCGCTGGCGCGGCTATGGCGCGGGTCGCGAGGCGGCGAACGTGCGGCTGTGCGATCGCCACGGCTGCGAGGAGCCGGGCGACTGCCCCGCGCCCAAGTCGCCCAACAGCCCCGACCGCTGGTATTTCTGTCAGACGCACGCGGCCGAGTACAATCGCGGTTGGAACTATTTCGAGGGCCTCTCCGCCGAGGAGGCGGCGGCGCGCGAGGCCGACGAGCGCCGCGATGCCGGCGGCTACCAGCAGTCGCGCCACCAGGCCTGGGCCGGACCGGGCGACGGCACGCGATCGCGCGACGAGATGCGCGCGCTCGAGGTGCTGGAGCTCGAGGTCGACGCCTCGTTCGAGGACGTGCGGCTGGCGTGGCGCCGGCTCGCCAAGTCGAACCACCCCGACGTGCGACCCGGCGACGCCGAGGCGGCCAAGCGCTTCCAGGCGATCCAGGCGGCCTATGAAGTGCTGCGCGCGGCCGAGGACGCGCGGACCTGGAAGCCGCGGGCGGAGGCGTGAGAGGCGAGCTCCGCGCGCGCTGGGGCGGCGCGCTGCTGGTGTGCGGCAAATGCTCGAAGAAGCTCGACGGCGGCTTCGGCCGCAAGGGCAAGACGTCGCTCGCCAAGGCGCTGCGCGACGAGCCGGGGCTGGGCAGGGGGCGCAAGGCCGCGCTCGGCGTGGTCGAGGTGCGCTGCCTCGGCGTGTGTCCGCGTGGTGCGGTGACCCTGGTCGACACGCGCGTGCCCGATCGGTGGCGGCTGGTCGAGGCGGGCGCCGACGTCGCGGCGCTCGCGGCGGGGCTGCGCCGCGAGGGGTGAGGGCGGCCGGATGAGACGGTGTGGCATGCACGATCGCCGCCACTCCCTCCGTCGTTCCCGCGAAGGCGTGGCACCAGAGGCGCTACCGCGCGGGCCCTTCGCTGTCGTCAGCGTGTCTGGATCCCGCCGGCGCGGGGATGACGAAGGGAGCGGGAGAGCGGTGATCCGATCGACGGAACGCGCACCAGCTTAGTTCGCGTACCGCCGCGCGGTCTCGCGGATCAGCGCGATCATGTTCGGGATACCCTGCGTCCGATTCGAGCTCAGCTGCGCCTTGAGCTCGAACGGCGCCAGCGCGCCCTCGATATCGGTCGCCAGGATCTCGCCCGGCGCGCGGTCTTGCACCGTGAGCAGCACCAGCGCGATGATGCCCTTGGTGATCGCGGCGTTGCTGTCGGCGAGGAAGTGGAGGGCGCCGTTCTCCGCCCGCGTCGGGTAGACCCATACCGAGGCGGAGCAGCCCCGGACCAACGTCGCCTCGGTCTTGAGCGCCGCGGGCATCGGTTCGAGCGTCCGGCCCAGCTCGACCAGCAGGCGATAGCGATCGTCACCCTCGACGAACTCATATTCCTCGCGGATCGCGTCGAGCGTGGGAGTGGTGTCGGTCATCGCGCGCGGGCTAGCCGCCGCGCGCGCGCGCCGCAACCGCCCAGAGCTCCACCGCTCAGAGGTCCACTCCCGCCGCGATCGCCTCGAGCTTGCGGATGCGTTCCTTGAGGTCGGCGATCTCGATCCGCGCGCCCGCGCTGGGTGCTGCTGCGGCGTGCTCCGGGCGGTCGAGCCCGAGCTGCTCATGCTGGAGCTGGAGCCAGCCGCGCCAGCCGTTGAGCGCGGCGTAGATCAGCATCGCCAGTCCGGCGAGGCCGGTCGCGGCCATGCTGAGGTAGAAGGTGGGATCTGACATGGCTGTCGTCTCCGTGGCGGGTTGATGTCAGCGGTCGCGCAGCTGCTCGATCTGGCGTTCCAGATCGGCGCGGCCGTGGCTGTCGGTGATGAGGCGCTCGAGCACCGCGACGCGCTCCTTGAGCTGGCGCACCTCGTCCTGCGCGCGGCCGGCGTCGACGCTGGGGTAGCCGGCGCCGTCCGCGTCGCGCGTCCGGCCGATCGCACGGTAGCGCTCCTGCAGCACGCGCCCGACCATCAGGATGAAGATGATGGCGACCACCATCGAGAACGGACCCATCTACTCTCTCCCTTGAAAGCGACGCCGCTCAGTTGAGCCGGTCGTCGCGCAATTGCTCGATCTCGGCGGCGACATCGGCGCCGCGGTCGGTGGCGATCCGCTCGAGCACGCGGACGCGCGCCTCGAGCCGCTCGGTGTGTGCCGCATATTGCGCGGCCTTCTCGGCGGTGGCCTCGGTCAGCACCTGGGCCATCCGCTCCTTGTGGACCAGCCAGCGCCGGAACATCTCACCGCCGACCCCCAGGATCACCGGCAGCCCGATCACCACGAAGGTGATCATGAAGAGCGTGAAGCCGTTGAGCTGTTCGAACGACATGGCGTGTCTCCTCCGGTTATGGCGTCAGCGGTCGCGCAGCGCCTCGATCTCGCGCGCGGTGCGCACCGCGGGGTCGGTCGCGATGCGCTCGAGCACCGCGATCCGCTCCTCCAGCCGGCCGACCTGCCCGGTGAGCCGCTCGTTCTCGGCCTCGAGCAGCGCGACGCTGCGGGCGGGGCCGATCGCGTCGCCGGCCAGCGCGTGCGCGCCGTGACGTCGACGCCCGCGCCGGTCCTCGTCGAGCGGGTAGCCGTGCCGCGCCCGCACCCAGGTGCGGAAGGCGTGCGAGGCGCTCACCGCGGTGACGATCCCCACCGGCACCATCCAACCCATATCCATGTCCGTGCCTCCCTCTCGCGCGGCGTCAGCGCAGGCTGTCGATCTCGCGCGCGAGCGCGCTGTTGCGACTGGTGTAATGAAGCTCGATGTCGGCGAGCCGCCGGTCGAGCTCGCGGAACTTGGCGCGCACCTCGGCGGTGGACCGCGTCGGATTGGAGCGGACGCCCTGCCAGAATTTCTGGTCCTCGCGGTCCTGGTAGAGGCCGGCCGGCTTGGGCTCCGCCATCCAGGCGATCAGGCCGTAAGCGATGAGCGTCCAGGGGAAGCCGCCCGCCAGGGTGAGCAGGACCATGGCGACGCGGACCCAGATCACCTCGATCCCGGTGTAATCCGCGATACCGGCGCAGACGCCCTTCCACTGGCTGTGTTGCCGGTCGAGGTAGAATTTCGTGCGACTGTCGGACATCAGTTCCTCCGATCGATCGAGCGCGCCGCCGGCTGGTCGAGGCGATAGTCGGGCTGGCTCCGGTAATCGGCCATGCCCGGGCGGAAATCGGGGTTGTCGGCGGCGACGATCCGCTCGACGGTGTTGACGCGATCCTCCAGTCGGCGCGCGAGATTGTACATCTCGTCGAGCAGCCGCTCGTCCTCGTCGGTCATTCGCGGCGCGGTCTTCCAGCGGGTGACGTAATGGAGGATCAGCCAGGGCAGACCGATGAAGAGCGAGGTGATCGCGATCAACGGGACAAACACGTCTTCCACCTCAATTCTCCCGGTTCAGCTTGGCCTTGAGCGCCGCCAGCTCGGCGTCGATCTTGTCGCTCGAGCGCAGCGCGTTGAACTCGTCCTCGAGCGTGCGCGGGGTGAGCCCCATCGCCTCGGCGCGGCCCTCGGCCTCGTCGGCGCGGCGCTCCAGCACCTCGAAGCGGCTGAACGCCTCGTGCGTCTTGGGGCCGTTCCACATCTCGCGCAGCTTGGCCTTGGTGTTGGCGCTCTCCAGCCGGGTCGCGATCGCGTTCTGCTTGGCGCGCGCCTCGCGCAGCTTGTTCTGCAGCTTGGCGATGTCCTCCTCGGACGAGCGCAGCGCCTCGTCGAGCGTGGCGACTTCGTCGCGAAGCTGCGCGCCCATCTCGGCCGCCTTGCCGCGCTCCACCAGCGCCGCCTTGGCGAGATCCTCGCGGTCTTTGGACAGCGCCAGTTCCGCCTTCTCGGTCCAGCTCGCCTCGATCTCGGCGAGCTTCTGGATGTGCCGCCGCATCTCCTTCTGATCGGCGATGGTGCGGGCGGCTGAGGCGCGCACCTCGACCAGCGTCTCCTCCATCTCGAGGATGATCATGCGGACCATCTTCGCCGGGTCGTCCGCTCGCTCGAGCAGCTCGGCCATGTTGGCGGCGACGATGTCGCGGGTGCGGGAGAAAATGCCCATCTCGATAAGGACTCCTGCGTAGTCGGTCCCTTGTAGCGGATCGCGCGGGCGGCGGGGAGGGTGCCGTGCCGCGCGGGGTGTCACGCCACGCGGTGGATCGGTGCGCCGCCGAGCGCGGTGGCCGGGCCGACGGCGCCGAGCACCATCGTGGCGCTGACGACGAGGGTGAGGGCGAGCGCGGCGAGCTTGCTGGTGCGATCGGTGCGGGTCATGGTGTGTCTCCTTGGTCCTGAGTTGCCCATGGCTTTGCATGGGGCGTGCCAATTACCCGCACCCGCTCATAACTCCAGCTTTTCCGCCGTTTTCGGTCATGTCGTACCATCACCCAGCGACTTGGAAGATTTCGACGGTTGCCAGCGCTTGGCAATCTGCGCCAGAAGTTGGCGCATGGAGCGAACGACCCAGGTCATCGGCCAGTCCGGAGTCTTTCTCGACGCGCTCGAGCGCGCGAGCCGCGCCGCCGCGCTCGATCGCCCGGTGCTGGTGATCGGCGAGCGCGGCACCGGCAAGGAGCTGGTCGCCGAGCGGCTCCATCATCTCAGCCAGCGCTGGGACCATCCGCTGGTGACGATGAACTGCGCGGCCTTGCCCGAGACTCTGATCGAGGCCGAGCTGTTCGGCCATGAGGCGGGTTCGTTCACCGGCGCGACCAAGGCGCGCGTCGGCCGCTTCGAGGAGGCCGACGGCGGCACACTCTTCCTCGACGAGCTCGGCACCCTGTCGATGGGCGCGCAGGAGCGGCTGCTCCGCGCGGTCGAGTACGGCGAGGTGACTCGCATCGGCGCCTCGCGCCCGCGCCGGGTCGACGTCCGCATCGTCGCCGCCACCAACGAGCATCTGCCCGATCGTGTCGACGCCGGCACCTTCCGCGCCGACCTGCTCGACCGGCTCTCGTTCGAGGTGGTGACGCTGCCGCCGCTGCGCGCGCGGCGCAGCGACATCGCCGTGCTCGCCGACTTCTTCGGCCGCCGCATGGCCGCCGAGCTCGGCCGCGACGAGTGGGACGGGTTCACCGACGAGGCGATGGAGCTGATGCGCTCCTACCGCTGGCCCGGCAACGTGCGCGAGCTGCGCAACGTCGTCGAGCGCGCGGTCTATCGCTGGGAGCGCGGCGGCGCGATCGGCGAGATCGAGTTCGATCCCTTCGCCTCGCCCTACCGTCCGGGCACGCCGCGGCCGACCGCGTCGAGCCCCCCGCCGGCAACCGCGCCAGCCGGTGAGCCGCCGCGCGCGGCGGCAGCGGAGCCGGACGACGAGGAGGTCGCCGCCTGCGAGGTCGGTCCGTCCGACTTCAAGAGCCGGGTCGCCCGGTTCGAGCGCGAGCTGCTCGCCACGGCACTCGCCGACAACCGCTTCAACCAGCGCGCCACCGCCGAGGCGCTGGGGCTCAGCTACGATCAGCTGCGCCACGCGCTGCGCCGCCACGACCTGATCGGGGCGGTTGCGTAACGATCGCGCGGGAGCCATTTGGGCGAGCGTCGCGTTGCGCACGCGAACCCACAGGAGGATTCCATGGCTTTCGAACTCCCGCCGCTGCCGTACGATTATGATGCGCTGGAGCCGGTCATCTCCAAGGAGACGATGACCTTCCATCACGACAAGCACCACAAGGCTTACACCGACAAGCTCAACGAGGGCGTCGCGGCGGACTCGAAGCTGGAGGGCCAGTCGATCGAGCAGATCCTCGGCCAGATCTCGTCACTGCCACCTTTGCTGCGCAACAACGGCGGCGGCTATTGGAACCACGATTTCTTCTGGAAGATCATGGGCAAGCCCGGCTCCACCAGCGGGCCGAGCGGCAAGCTGGCCGAGGCGATCGACGCATATGGCGGGCTCGACAAGCTCAAGGAGGATTTCAACACCAAGGGTGCTGGCCAGTTCGGCTCGGGCTGGGCCTGGGTGATCGTCGACCAGAACGGTCAGCTCAAGGTGACCTCGACGCCCAACCAGGACAATCCGCTGATGGACATGGTCAGCGACCGCGGCACGCCGATCCTCGGGAACGACGTGTGGGAGCACGCATATTACCTCACCTACAAGAACGACCGGCCGGGCTATCTCAAGGCGTGGTGGGACGTCGTGAACTGGGACGAGGTGGGCCGCCGCTTCGACGCCGCGACCGCGTGAGGTGAACGGGTGAGGGCGCCGCGCCGGGAGACCGGCGCGGCGCCCTCGCGACGGGGTCGATAGGTCGGGCCAGTGCAACCGGCAGGAACCGGGCCGGTGCTCCGGCGATCGCCGGAGCCGGGGGCCACGGGAACAGTCGATCGTGACTCCAGGCCCCTGCGTGCGCAGGGGCACATCACAGGCGGATCGACGAGGCGCGCTCTCAGATCGGTCGGAGCGCCCGATCTAAGCCGGACGCGTGTCCGCGCCCGCGGAGCCGAACGCCATCATCGCAGAGGTTCAGCCTGACCGATTGAACGCTCGTGCCGATACCGAATCCCTCAGCGGCGCGGCGTATCCGGCGCACGGCGCGCGAGCACCACCACCATGCCGAGCGTGGCCACCGCCCCGATCCCACCGACCGCCACCACCAGCGCGCTAGGTACGTCCATGATCCTCTCCTCGCCGTCGTGCGGCTATCGTTGTGACAGGAGAGTGACGCGAGTCGGCGGGCCGCGCAACGGTGTTGTTGCGCCGACCGACCCTAGAACTTTCCAGATTATTCCAAGTCGTTCTCGCTGACGACGATGGCGCCGGTGCCGTTCCCGCGCGACAATGCGGCGAGCGACGCCTCGCTGATCGCGTCGACGAAGCGATTGAACATGTCGATCGCGTCGCCGTCCGGCGCGTCGCCGCTCAGCGCCTCGAGGACGTCATATTGGACCGCGAACTCATATTCGTCGCCGTCGACTTCACCGGTGAACTCCACCTGGCGCTCGTCGATGTTGTCGAGCAGCGAGTTGTTGTCGATCTCCAGCTCGTTCGCGGCCATAACGTCTCCCTTTGATGCGACGGCTACAGAAGAGCGGTAAAGCCGCGGCGGGCGCGGGTGTTCCGTGCGACCCGCGTGATCGGGTCAGCGCGCGAACCAGATGACGTGCGTGGCGCCCTTGCCGTTGGAGCGCGCGCGGACCTTCACCTCGTCCACCGCGAAGCCGGTGCGTGCCAGCCGGCGCGCGAAGGCGGCGTCGGGCGCGGCCGACCAGATCGCGAGCACGCCGCCCGGTGCCAGCGCCGCGCGCGCCTCCTCGAGCCCGCGCGCGTGGTAGAGCGAGTCGTTCGCCTCGCGCGTCAGCCCGTCCGGTCCGTTGTCGACGTCGAGCAGGATCGCGTCGTAGCGGCGCTTCGCGCGCCGGATCGCCGCGCCGACATCACCGATCTCGAGCGACACGCGGGGATCGTCGAGGCACCCCGCGGTGAGCTCGGCCATCGGCCCGCGCGCCCAGTCGATGATCCCCGGCACCAGCTCGGCGACGAGGATCTCGGCGTCGGCGCCGAGCCGGGCGAGCAGCGCGCGGAGCGTGAAGCCCATGCCGTAACCGCCGACCAGCAGCCGGGGCGCGGGACGATCGCCGAGCCGGTCGCAGGTCATCGTGCCGAGCGCCTCTTCCGAGCCGCTCATGCGCGTGCTCATCAGCTCGTTGCGGTCGAGCACGATCATGTGATCGGCGCCGCGCCGGAACAGGCGCAGCGGCGCGCCGCCCGGGACCTCGACGACCCCGACCAGCTCGCGCTGGATCACTTGCGCTGACGCGCCTTGCGGGCGGCGTAGCGCGCGTCGCGCGCCGCCTTGAGCTCGGCCGCGGTCGGCAGCGACACCGCGCGCTTGGCGGCGGCCTCGGCCGCCGCCTGCTCGGCCGCGGCGGCGTCGGCCTCGGCCTGCGCGCGGGCCTCTTCCTTGGCGGCCTTCTTGGCCTCGATCGCGGCGCGGTGCGCGGCGCGCTTCTCCTCCTCGGCCGCTTCCTTGGCCGCGCGCGCGGCGGCGCGCGCCGCCACCTGCTCGGGATCGGGCGCGGGTCGATTCTTGAGCAGCTCGAGCGCCTTCTGCTTGGCCTCGCGCGCCGCCTGCGCGCGGTCGTTGAAATCGGGGGCCTTGAAGCCTGCCATGCCTGAGTCGTCTCCGTTCGAAGGGGCCGGTGATGTCCCGGCCCATAGCACAACGGCCCCGCATCGCTGCGGAGCCGTTGAAAAAACTGGTGGACGCACTTGGGCTCGAACCAAGGACCCGCTGATTAAGAGTCAGCTGCTCTACCAACTGAGCTATGCGTCCGTGACCGGCGGGAAGGAAGCGGTTGGTGCCGCCCCGCGATCGGGAAGCGCGCCTCTAGCAACGCGCTCCGCCTTTGCAAACCCCTTTTTTCGCGGTGCGGCGAGAAAAGCCGCTCACCAGCGCTGGCGCAGTTTCGATGAGCGATCGATCCCCATCAGGATGCCCAGCGAGATCAGCACCGTCATCTGCGCCGAGCCGCCGAAGCTCACCAGCGGCAGCGGGATGCCGACCACCGGGGCGAGCCCCATCACCATCATCAGGTTGATCGCCATGTAGAAGAACATGGTCGTCGCGAGCCCCGCCGCGGCCAGCTTGGCGAAGCGGTCCTCGGCGCGCACGCCGACGTTGATGCCCCATCGGATCACCAGCAGGAAGGCGATGATCAGGAAGGCGCCCCCCGCCAGCCCCCATTCCTCCGCCATGGTGGCGAAGACGAAGTCGGTGTGGCCCTCGGGCAGATAGTCGAGGTGGCTCTGCGTTCCGTTGAGGAAGCCCTTGCCGAAGATCCCGCCCGACCCGATCGCGATCTTGGACTGGCTGATGTGATAGCCGGTGCCGAGCGGGTCGCTCTCGGGATCGAGGAAGATCAGCACGCGGTGACGCTGATAATCGTGGAGCACGTACTCGAAGGCGAGCGGGATCGCCACCGCGGCCGCCAGCGCACCGCCGACGAACAGCCGCAGCGGGATCCCGGCGAGGAACATCACCGTCGCGCCGCCGGCGCAGATCATCAGCCCGGTGCCGAGATCGGGCTGCGCCATCACGATCAGCGCGGGCAGGCCGATCAGCACGCCGGCCGGCCATAGCGCGGCGAAGCGCCGCGTCTCGGTCGCGGGGAGCAGCGCGTAGAAGCGGGCGCAGGCCAGCACGATCGCCAGCTTCATCAGCTCGGAGGGCTGGATCCTGAGCGGCCCGAAGCCGAGCCAGCGCTGGCTGCCCCCGCGGACGGCGCCGAGCAGCTCGACCAGCACCAGCAGCAGCAGCATGACCGCGTAGATCCAGAAGGCCGATCGCTTCCACCAGTCGAGCGGCACGCGCGACAGCACCACGGCGCCGGCGAGGAAGACGACGAAGCGCAGGCCCTGCGGTACCACCCACGGCGTCAGGCTGCCGCCGGCGGCCGAGTAGAGCACGACCAGCCCGAAGCCACCGATGCCGGCGACCAGCAGCAGCACGCGCCACGGCAGCGCCGCGAGCGGGGCGGGGACGAAGCCGCTCACTCGCGTCCGGTCCCGCCGTCGCCGCGACCACCCTCGCTGTCGGGCTCGGGCGAGCCGGTGCGCGCCGGGCCGTCGCCGCGCGCGGTGTCGGCCGCCTGTGCCTCGGCGGTGGCGTTGGAGGCATCGGTCGCCGCCGCGACCGAATCCGAGCCGCTCGCCGCAACGTCGTCCACGTCGGGGCGAGGCGGGGGCGGGGCGTGCGCGGCGCGGTAGGCGGCTTCCTCCGCCGCCATGCGCGTGCGGATGTCACCGCCCCAGGTCGGCTCGACCTCGGCGAGGCTCTTCAGCGCGCGCTCACGATCGAACAGATAGGTCATGATGTCGCGGCCGATCATCGGCGTGTCGAGGTTGCGCACGGTGTGGCCGTTATGCTCCAGCACCACCGCCGCGGCGTAGCGCGGATTGTCAAAGGGCGCGAAGCAGACGAACAAGGCATGGTCGCGCAGCTTGAACGGCAGCTGCCCGTTCTTGAGCACGCCGCCACGTCGCTCCGCCATGGTGATGCGGCGCACCTGCGCGGTGCCGGTCTTGGCCGCGATCGCGACGCCGGGCACCTGCATCCGCGCCGCGCCGCCGGTGCCGCCGGCGTTGACCACGCCGTACATCGCCTCGCGGATGAGGCGGAAATGCTCCGGGTCGATCGCCATCGGCTCGGCGCGGGGCTTGAACGGATCGCGGAGCAGCGTCGGCTGGAGCTGGAGCCCCGAGCCGAGCCGGCTCGCCATCACCGCGAGCTGGAGCGGGTTGGCGAGCACGTAGCCCTGGCCGATCGAGGCGTTGATCGCGTCGGCGACCTTCCACTCGGTCTTGTACTTGCGCCGTTTCCACTCGCTGTCGGGCACGGTGCCGTAGCGCTGCGTCGCGAACGGCAGGTCGAACTTCTGCCCGAGCCCGAGCGCGCGCGCGACCGGCGCGATCTTGTCGTAGCCGACGCGCCGCGCCATCTCATAGAAGTAGATGTCGCAGCTCTGCATGATCGCGTTCTTGAGGTCGAGCGGGCCGTGGCCGTGGCGCTTGTGGCAGTGCCACACGCCGTTGCCGACCTGGAACGCGCCCGAGCAGAAGACCCGGTCGTTCGGATCGACGCCCGCGGCGAGCAGCGCCAGCCCGTTCATCGGCTTCACCGTCGAGCCCGGCGGGTACAGCCCCTGCGTCACCTTGTTCATCAGCGGGACGTGGTCGTTCTCGCTGAGCATCTTCCACTCGAGCTGGCTGATGCCCTCGGAGAAGCTGTTGGGATCATAGGCGGGCATCGACACCATCGCGAGCATCTCGCCGTTGGTGCAGTCGAACACCACGCACGAGCCCGAGTTGGTGCCGAGCCGCCGCGCGGCATATTCCTGCAGCCCGGCGTCGATCGTCAGCCGCAGCGTGCGCCCGGGCACGTCGGCGCGGGTGGCGAGCTCCTTGACCAGCTTGCCGCGCGCGGTGACCTCGACCCGCTTGGCGCCGGCGGTGCCGCGCAGCAGCGGCTCCATCGTCTTCTCCAGCCCGTCCTTGCCGAGCTTGAACCCGGGCGTGAGATAGAGCGGGTCGCGCACCTTCTTATACTGTTCCGCGGTCGCGGCGCCGACATAGCCGATCAGGTGCGCGACCGCGGCACCCTGCGGATAGTGGCGCGCGAACCCGCGCGACGGCGCCACGCCGGGCAGCTCGGGCTGGCGCACCTGCACCGCGGCGAAGCGGTCCCAGTCGATGTTCTCGGCGATCTCGACCGGGCGGAAACCGGGCGAGTGCTTCAGCTCGGCCTCGATCTGCGCCACCTCCTCGTCGTCGAGCCCGAGCAGCGCGCGCAGCCGGGCGAGGGTCCGGTCCTTGTCCTCGAGCCGATCGGGGATGACGTCGACCCGGAAGTCGGTGCGGTTGCTCGCGATCGGCTGGCCGTTGCGGTCGACGATCCAGCCGCGCCGCGGCGGTATCATCGTCATGCTCACGCGGTTGCGCTCGGACAGCAGGTTGTAGTGCTCGTTCTGCGTGATCGCGAGATAGCCCATCCGCCCGATCAGCAGCCCGCCCAGCCCGATCTGGCCCGCGCCGAGCAGCCAGGCGCGGCGCGAGAAGCTGTAGGCCTGCGCGGCCTCGGTCATGACGCGCGGCGGCCGCGCCATCAGCGTGCCCGCTTGAGGTCGATCCACGCCACCAGCCGGGCGGCGGCGGGGAAGAGCAGGACGGAGAGGATGATCTGGATCACGAGCACGCCGTCGACATAGGCCGAGAGCGGGCTCGCGAACAGCCGTCCCCCCGCCAGCGCGAGCGCGATCGCCACCGCCGCGATCGCCCAGCTCTGCGCGAAGTCGCGCACGCCCGAGCGCGCCTCGAGCGCCTCGACCAGGAAGAAGGCCAAGGTCCACAACAACATCGCACTGCCGAGCGGCTGGCCCGAGACGAGATCGTCGAACAGCCCGAGCAGCGCCGGTGCCCAGACGCGCAGCGACAGCGGCGCGAGCAGGCGCCACGACAGCATCATCAGCAGCCCCAGCGGCGGCAGCAGCCCGAGCGAGGCGTTCCACGGCAGCGTCGTCGCCAGCGAGCCGGCGAGCACGCTCGCCCAGGGGAGCAGGCGCGCGCGGCCGGGCGGCAGCGGCTCCTTGAACAGCGGGCGCGCTGGGAGCGTCACGGCTCGGGCGTGGGGGAGGGCGAGGGCTTGGGCGCGGGAGCGGGCGGGGCGGGTGGCGGCGGCATGAAGGCGCGGTGCACCAGCGCGACGTCGAGCGAGTCGGGGCGCGCGAACGGCCGCGCCGGCGCGCTGTCGGTGCCGGCGCGCAGCACCCGCGCGACCGGCACGCCGGGGACGAAGATGCCGCCCGTGCCCGAGGTGACGAACAGGTCGCCGGGGCGGAAGCGCCCGTCCGCGGTGTCGATCGTGCGCACGTCGACGAGCCCGTCGCCGCGTCCCGCCGCCAGCGCGGGGCGGCCGTCGCGGGTACGCCGCACGGGAACGACGCTCTCCGGGTCGGTGATGAGCAGCACGCGCGCGGTATCCGGGCCGACGTACAGCACGCGCCCGATCAGCCCTTCCGGCCCCGTCACCGGCTGGCCGTCCGCCACGCCCTGGAAGCTGCCCGCGTTGAGCAGGCCGAAACGGCGGGTGCTCGACGCGCTGGTGCTGACGATCCGCGCCGCCGCGATCGTCTCGGGCAGCCGGTCGCGTAGCACGAGAAGGCGCCGCAGCCGCACGTTCTCGATCTGCGCCTGGCGTCCGGCGAGCAACGCGCCGCGCGCCTGGTTGAGCCGCTCGCGCAGCTGCTGGTTCTCGCTGCGCACTTGGAAATGGCTGGCGATCGCGTCGGGTACCGACGCGAGTTGGCTGCCCGCGCCGGCGAGCAGCGCGGCGGGCGGCGCGGTCAGCTCCGCCACCGCCGCGCGCACCGCGTTGAACGCGACCGGATGGAAGGTCGACAGCGCGAGCAGCACCCCGCCGACCACCGCCCCGGCGATGCCGAGGATGTAGGTGAGGAACAGGCTATATTGTGCGCGCCGCGAGAAGCCCGGACGCCGATCCCGTGACGGCGCCATTGCCGCCATCTCCTCGCCTCGAGCTTACCCGTTCTGGAGAACAGCGCGGAACATCGGGTCTTCGAGCGCGCGGCCCGTGCCGATCGCCACGCAGATCAGCGGCTCGTCCGCGACCGTCACCGGCAGCCCGGTCTCGTCGCGCAGCACCTCGTCGAGCCCCTGGAGCAGCGCGCCGCCGCCGGTGAGGACGATGCCCTGGTCGACGATATCGGCGGCGAGCTCGGGCGCGGTATTCTCCAGCGCGATGCGGACGCCGTCGACGATCGCGGCGACCGGCTCGCTCACCGCCTCGGCGATCTGCGCCTGGTTGATCTGGATCTCCTTGGGGACTCCGTTGACCAGGTCGCGGCCCTTGATGTGGACCGTCTTGCCGATGCCGTCGATCGGCGGCTTGGCGCAGCCCAGCTCCTGCTTGATCCGCTCGGCGGTGGCCTCGCCGATCAGCAGGTTGTGGTTGCGGCGAACGTAGCTGACGATCGCGTCGTCCATCTTGTCGCCGCCGACGCGCACCGAGGTGGTATAGGCCAGGCCGCGCAGCGACAGCACCGCGACCTCGGTGGTGCCGCCGCCGATGTCGACCACCATCGAGCCGACCGGCTCGGTGACGGGCATGTCGGCGCCGATCGCCGCCGCCATCGGCTCCTCGATCAGATAGACCGCGCTCGCGCCGGCGTTCTGCGCGGCGTCGCGGATCGCGCGGCGCTCCACCTTGGTCGAGCCCGACGGCACGCAGATCACGATCTCGGGCCAGCGCATGAAGCGCCGACGCCCGTGCACCTTCTCGATGAAATATTTGATCATCTGCTCGGCGACGTCGATGTCGGCGATGACGCCGTCGCGTAAGGGGCGGATCGCCTCGATCGAGCCGGGCGTCTTGCCCATCATCAGCTTGGCGTCCTCGCCGACGGCCTTGACCCGCTTCTGGCCGTTGACCGTCTCGACCGCGACCACCGACGGCTCGTTCAGCACGATGCCGCGCCCGCGCACGTACACCACCGTGTTCGCGGTGCCGAGATCGATCGCCATGTCGTGCGAGGTCATCTTGAACAAGCGCGAGAATACCATTGACGTTGGGGTCCGTTGCTGTGCGCGCCGGGCGGGACGACCGGCCATGTTCGTCTATATCCGATCCGCACGCCGCCGCCGTGAATCATGCGTGCAATTCTATCTGCGGGGTCGCGGGAAGCGGCGGCTTGGGCTAGGTGCTGCGCTGTGTCAATACGCCGGCTCCCCTCGCATCTGGTCAATCGCATCGCCGCGGGCGAAGTGGTGGAAAGACCGGCCAGCGCGTTGAAGGAGCTGGTCGAGAACGCGATCGACTCCGGCGCGACGCGGGTCGCGGTGGTGCTCGCCGCGGGGGGTGTCGAGCGCATCGAGGTGGCCGACGACGGCTGCGGCATGACGCCGGACGAGATCGCGCTCGCACTCGAGCGACACGCCACCTCCAAGCTGCCCGACGACGCGATTGAGGCGGTGCGGACGCTGGGCTTCCGCGGCGAGGCCTTGCCCTCGATCGCATCGGTGGCGCGCCTGACGATCGAGAGCCGCCCGCGCGGCGCCGAGGGCTGGGCGCGCACCGTCGACAACGGCACGGTCGAGCGCGACGGGCCCGCCGCGCTGCCGCCGGGCACCCGCGTGGTGGTGGAGGGGCTGTTCGCGCGCGTGCCGGCGCGGCGCAAGTTCCTGCGCTCGCCGCGTTCCGAATATGCCAGCTGCCTCGACGTGGTCAGACGGCTCGCGATGGCCCGCCCCGACATCGCCTTCGCGGTCGAGCATGACGGCCGGCGCGTGCTGGCGGTGTCCGCGGCGGAGGGGCGGCCGGCGCGGGTCGCCGCGCTGACCGACCGCGCGCTCGCCGACAATTCGGTCGCGGTCGACCTGGAACGCGACGGGCACGTGCTCGGCGGGGTGGCGGGGCTGCCGACCTTCCACCGCGGCGTGGCCGATCACCAATATCTCTTCGTCAACGGGCGGCCGGTGCGCGACCGGCTACTGATCGGCGCGATCCGCGGCGCCTATGCCGAGATGATGCCGCGCGATCGCCACGCCGTGGTCGCCTTGTTCCTCGACGTCCCCGCGAGCGAGGTCGACGTCAACGTTCACCCGGCCAAGACCGAGGTGCGCTTCCGCGATCCGGCGCTGGTGCGCGGCCTGATCGTCTCGGGGCTGCGCCGCGCGCTCGACGCCGCCGGCCACCGCGTCGCGCACTCGGCGCCGGCGGACATCGGCGCTTTGTGGCGGCCCGAGCCGGTCGCTGCCGTCGCGTCGCCGGCGTTCGGCTTCGATGCCGCGCCGATGCCTGCGCCGCCGCCCGGCGGAACGCTCCTGCGCGAGCACCGCACCACCTTCCTGGCGCCGCCGCCGCAGGCGCGCGCTGAGGCGAGCTGGGCGCCGCCGCCCGAGCGCGACGATTTCCCGCTCGGCGCCGCGCGCGGGCAGGTCAACAAGACCTATATCGTCGCCGAGGCGCAGGACGGCCTGGTGCTGGTCGACCAGCATGCCGCGCACGAGCGGCTGGTGCTGGAGCGGATGCGCGCCGCGCTCGCCGGCGGGCGTGTCGCGAGCCAGGCTTTGCTGATCCCCGAGGTGGTCGAGCTCGACGAGCCCGCCTGCGACCGGCTCGAGGCGCGTGCGACCGAGCTGGCGGAGTTCGGGCTCGAGCTCGAGCGGTTCGGCGCGCGCGCGATGCTGGTGCGCGCCACCCCCGCGCTGCTCGGCAGCGGCGACCCGAGCGCGCTGGTCACCGACCTGGCCGACGAGCTCGCCGCCTACGACGAGGCGCTGTCGCTGCGCGAGCGGCTCGACGCGGTGGCGGGGACGATGGCGTGCCACGGCTCGGTCCGCGCCGGGCGCGTGCTCTCGCTGGCGGAGATGAACGCGCTGCTGCGCGAGATGGAGGCGACGCCGCATTCCGGCCAGTGCAATCACGGGCGCCCGACCTGGGTGAAGCTCGACTTCGCCGACATCGAGAAGCTGTTCGCGCGGCGGTGAGCGCGGGGGCGCGCCCGTCACGGTCGCGGCGCGGGACCTACTTCTCGCGCTTCGTCCCGCTCGCCGGCACCTGCGACAGCCGCGTCAGCAACAGCGGGATGTCGTGGGTGATGTAGGTGTCGGTCGGCACCGTCACGCTCGTGCGCAGCACCTTGCCCAGCGCGGTGAGGCGCTCTCTCCTGTCTCTGTCCGCCGCCGTCACGACCCGATTGTCCTTACGCTTATACAAGACTCCCGCGGCACCTCACTCGGTGCACGGTCGCCGTTACTGCCGGATCAACCCGCCCGGATCGCGCGCGTTCCGCTCGGGCGCGTCGCTCGTCGCACCGGGAAACGCTTTGTCGCAGCGCCTTTTCGTCCAGCCCGCGGCAACCTTTGCGCGCGGCACGCATTCTCACCGACAATCCAGCACAACAGGTCGCGCCATGAGCAAGATTATGCCGCTAGTTCTAGCACTTGTCCCGCTCGCCGCGGTCGTCGGCGCGGTCGTCACGGTGCCCTGAACCAGAGCCCCCGGGCGTCGTTCCCCTCCCCCCCCCCCACGGCGCCCAAACGGAAAGGCCCGCCCGGATCGCTCCGGGCGGGCCTTTCTGTCGTCGCGGGACGGTGGCGCGGGGCTCAGCCCTGCGCCGGCTCGTCCTGCGCCTCGGCGGTCGCGCCCGGCTCGGCGTTGGGATCGTAATCCTCGGTGAAGCCGCCCTGGTCGCGGCCTTCCTCGAAGACCTGCGCCATGACGTCGACGCCCTGCGCCTGCATGTCGGCCTCCTCCGGCGAGCGAGCGACATTGACCTTCACGGTCACCGCCACCTCGGGGTGGAGCTGCACGCGTACCTCGTAGAGGCCGATCGCCTTGATCGGGCGGTCGAGCACGATCTGGCTCTTCGTCACCTTGTGACCGTCGGCCTCGAGCGCCTCGACCAGGTCGCGCACCGCGACCGAGCCGTACAGCTGGCCGGTGTTCGACGACTGGCGGATCAGCGTGACCTGCGCGTCCTTGAACGAGCCGGCCTCCTTCTCCGCGTCCGAGCGCCGCGACGCGTTCTCGGCCTCGATGCGCGCGCGATTGGCCTCGAACACCTTGCGGTTGGCCTCGTTGGCGCGCAGCGCCTTCTTGCGCGGCAGCAGGAAGTTGCGGGCGAACCCGTCCTTCACCTTCACCACGTCGCCGATGCCGCCGAGCTTCTCGACGCGCTCAAGCAGAATGACGTCCATCTGCTCTTCTCCTTACTTCACGACGTAGGGCAGCAGGCCCAGGTGGCGGGCGCGCTTGATCGCCTGCGCCAGCTCGCGCTGCTTCTTGGCGCTCACCGAGGTGATGCGCGACGGGACGATCTTGCCGCGCTCGGACACGAAGCCCTGCAGCAGGCGGACGTCCTTATAGTCGATCCGCGGCGCGTCCTTCGCGCTGAACGGGCACGACTTGCGGCGGCGGAAAAACGGGCGCGCCATTATGCCATCTCCTCTTCGCGATCACGACGCGGACGGTCGCCGCGATCACCGCGGTCCCCACGATCGCCGCGCTCACCGCGGCGCTCGCGATCGCGCTCCTGCTTGCGCATCATCACGGTCGGACCCTGCTCGTGCTCGTCGACGCGCACGGTCATGTAACGGATCACGTCCTCGTTGATGCTGGTCTGACGCTCCAGCTCGGCGACGGTGTCGCCCGGCGCGTCGATCTCGAGCATCACGTAATGCGCCTTGCGGTTCTTCGCGATGCGATAGGCGAGGCTGCGCAGCCCCCAGGTCTCGGTCTTGACGACCGTGCCGCCGTGGTCGGTGACCACCTTGGTCGCGGCTTCCGCCAGCGCGTCCACTTGCGCCTGTGCCAGATCCTGGCGCGCAAGGAACACGTGCTCGTACAGAGCCATGCATGTACCTCTATGTTGGCCGATCGCTGACGGGCACCCCATGCGCCACGCCCCTCCGGCTGTCGTGCAACAACAAGGGGCGGAAGAAGCCACAAGCTTCCCGCCCCGAGTGAGTGTGCTATGGCGCAAAGCCGCCGCGCGCGCAAGTCCCTGGCCGGTTGACCGCTCCCGGGCACCGCCCTAGCAGCGCAGCCTTTCCAAGGAGAGGCACGATGCGCGCGTTCATCTTCCCCGGTCAGGGCAGCCAGGCGGTCGGCATGGGCGCCGCGCTGGCCGACGCTTCCGTGGCCGCGCGCGAGGTGTTCGGCGAGATCGACGAGGCGCTCGGGCAGAACCTGCGGCGGCTGATGGCGGAGGGCCCCGCCGACGAGCTCACGCTGACCGAGAACGCGCAGCCGGCCATCATGGCCAACGCGATCGCGACGCTCCGGGTGCTGACGCGCGAGGGCGGGGTCGGGCTCGCCGACAAGGCCGATTATGTCGCTGGCCACTCGCTGGGCGAATACACCGCGCTCTGCGCGGCCGAGAGCTTCGATCTCGCGACCACGGCGCGACTGCTCAAGCGACGCGGCCGCGCGATGCAGGCGGCGGTGCCGGTGGGCGAGGGGGCGATGGCGGCGCTGCTCGGCGCCGACGTCGCCAAGGCCGAGACGATCGCGGGTGCGGCGGTCGACTCGATCCTGGCCGAGGGCGGCGAGCCGCTGGTCTGCACCGTCGCCAACGACAATGACCCGGCCCAGGTGGTGATCTCGGGACACCGCGCCGCGGTCGAGCGCGCGGTCGCGCTGGCCAAGGAGCTCGGCGCCAAGCGCGCGGTGCTGCTCCCGGTATCGGCGCCGTTCCACTGTTCGCTGATGGAGGACGCTGCGCGCGCGATGGAGGCCGCGCTGGCCGAGGCCGAGCTGCGTGCGCCGCTCGTGCCGGTCTACGCCAACGTCGACGCCGCCGCCGTGGCCGATCCCGGCGCGATCCGGCGACTGCTGGTCGAGCAGGTGACCGGGCGCGTGCGCTGGCGCGAGTCGGTGCTGGCGATGGTGGAGGCAGGGGTGACCGAGTTCGTCGAGTTCGGGGGCAAGGTGCTCGCCCCGATGGTCAAGCGCATCGCGCCCGACGCCGAGGCGGTCAGCGTGGTGTCGATGGACGACGTCGAGGCGCTGCTGAAAAGGATGTGAGATCACGCGGAGGCGCGGAGACGCGGAGAAGAAGTGAGGGATGTCGACGCGTTCCGCGGTGACGTTCTCGACCTCGCGCTTCGTCTGCGCCGTGGGCTCGGACCGGGCCTGCTCGAAAGCGTTGATGAGACGGTGCTCGCGGCGCGTCCGGCGGCGCTCGGCTACCTTGTCTCCCGCCAGCATCCGGTCGACATCGGCTTCGAAGGGCAGGTCTTTCCGGCAGCCTTTCGGATCGACCTGCTGGTCGACAACCGATCGGTGGTCGAGGTGGAATCGGTCGAGAAGCTGGTGCCGGTGCACGGCGATCAGCTACTGACATATCTGAGGCTCATCGAGCAGCCCGTCGGGCTGCTCATCAACTTCGGGGGTGAGACGATGAAGGAAGGGGCGAGACGGATCGTCAACCGCCACCGCCCCTCCGCGTCTCCACGCCCCCGCGCGAACGAAAACACGGAGTGAAGCATGTTCGACCTCACAGGCATGACCGCGCTGGTCACCGGCGCCTCCGGCGGGATCGGCTCCGCCATCGCGCGCGGGCTCGCGGCGCAGGGCGCGCGGCTCGCGCTCTCGGGCTCGAACGCCGACAAGCTCGCGCGCTTCCGTGACGAGCTCGGCGGCGAGCATGTCGCGCTCGCCTGCGACCTGTCCGACGCCGCCGCGGTCGACGCGCTGGTGCCGCGCGCGATCGAGTCGCTCGGCAAACTCGACATCCTGGTCAACAACGCCGGCGTGACGCGCGACAATCTCGCGATGCGCATGAAGGACGACGAGTGGGACCAGGTCATCCGGGTCAACCTGGAGGCGGCCTTCCGCCTGATCCGCGCCGCCGCCAAGCCGATGATGAAGGCGCGGTTCGGCCGCGTCGTGTCGATCACCTCGGTGGTCGGCCAGACCGGCAATCCCGGCCAGGCCAACTACGCGGCGTCCAAGGCCGGGCTGGTCGGCATGTCGAAGGCGCTGGCGCAGGAGCTCGCCAGCCGCAACATCACGGTCAACTGCGTCGCGCCGGGCTTCATCCGCTCGGCGATGACCGAGGTGCTGCCCGACGCGCAGAAGAGCGCGCTGCTCGGCCGCATCCCCGCGGGTGACCTGGGCAGCGGCGAGGATATCGCGGCCGCGGTCGTCTACCTGGCATCGCGCGAGGCCGGTTACGTCACCGGCCAGACGCTGCACGTCAACGGCGGGATGGCGATGGTCTGAGCCGCTGGGGCGGCGAACCGCGACGGGCAGGGGGGTGGCGCGAGCCATTCGCACCCTTGCCACGGGCCCGAGCCCGTTCTACCTGCGTTCAGCAATTCGAAACCTACCCCCCAATTGAAAGAGGGAAAGCTATGAGCGAGACCGCCGACCGCGTGAAGAAGATCGTCGTCGAGCATCTCGGCGTCGAGGCCGACAAGGTCACCGAGGACGCCAGCTTCATCGACGATCTGGGCGCGGACAGCCTCGACATCGTCGAGCTGGTGATGGCGTTCGAGGAAGAGTTCGGCGTCGAGATCCCCGACGATGCGGCCGAGAAGATCTCGACCGTCAAGGACGCGATCACCTATATCGACGAGCACAAGGGCTGAGGAACGGGGGGAGTCCTCCCGCTCTAGCGAGCTGATCTGAGCGGCTCTCCGTCCTCGGCCAGGGGGTGGGGAGCCGTTTCGTTTGGAAGGACCGGCGGCGCGATGCGTGGCGCAGCGCCGGGCAAGAAGGAACGTCTATGCGCCGTGTCGTCGTCACTGGTCTCGGCCTCGTCACCCCGCTCGGGGCCGACGTGGAGACCGTCTGGGCCAATCTGATCGCGGGCAAGTCGGGCGCCGGCCCGATCACGCGCTTCGACGCGTCGGACCAGAAGTGCCGCATCGCGTGCGAGGTGAAGCCGGCCGGCCATGCCTATGGCTTCGACGCGTCCCAGCGCGTCGACCACAAGATCCAGCGCCAGGTCGATCCCTTCATCGTCTACGGCATCGACGCCGCCGGCCAGGCGCTCGAGGACGCCGGGCTGACCGAGATGAGCGAGGCCGAGCGCTTCCGCGCCGGTGCCTCGATCGGCGCTGGCATCGGTGGCCTGCCGGGAATCGAGAGCGAGTCGCTGGTGTGTCGCGACAAGGGACCGAGCCGCGTCTCGCCGCACTTCGTCCATGGCCGGCTGATCAACCTGATCACCGGGCAGGTCACGATCAAATACGGCCTCATGGGCCCCAATCACGCGGTGGTGACCGCCTGTTCGACCGGAGCGCACTCGATCGGCGACGCGGCGCGGATGATCGCGCTCGACGACGCGGACGTCATGCTCGCGGGCGGCGCCGAGGGTGCGATCTGCCCGCTCGGCATCGCCGGCTTCGCGCAGGCGCGTGCTCTGTCGACCAATTTCAACGACACGCCCGAGAAGGCGAGCCGCCCCTATGACCGCGACCGCGACGGCTTCGTCATGGGCGAGGGCGCCGGCGTCGTCGTGCTCGAGGAGTACGAACGGGCGAAGGCGCGGGGCGCCAAGATCTATGCCGAGGTGATCGGCTACGGCCTGTCGGGCGACGCCTACCACGTCACCGCGCCGCACCCGGAGGGATCGGGCGCCTACCGCTCGATGGAGATGGCGCTGCGCAAGTCGGGACTGAGCCTCGCCGACATCGACTATATCAACGCGCACGGCACCTCGACCCCGCTCGGCGACGAGCTCGAGCTCGGCGCGGTGCGGCGGCTGTTCGGCGACGACATCGCCGGCCTGTCGATGAGCTCGACCAAGTCCGCGATCGGCCACCTGCTGGGCGGCGCCGGCGCGGTGGAGAGCATCTTCTGCATCCTCGCGCTGCGCGACCAGATCGTGCCGCCGACGCTCAACCTCGATAACCCGAGCGAGAGCTGCGCCGGGGTCGACCTGGTCCCGCATACCGCCAAGAAGCGCCAGGTGCGCGCCGTGCTCAACAACAGCTTCGGCTTCGGCGGGACGAACGCCTCGCTGGTGATGACGTCGATCTGAGGTAGGCTGCCATGCGCCGGCTCGGCTGCCTGGGACTGATCGTCGCGCTGCTGCTGTTCGGCGCGGGCGTGTGGGTGGCGCAGGGGTGGAAGGGCGCGGGCCCGCTGCGGCGCGACGCGACCGTCACCGTCGCGCCGGGCAGCTCGCTCGCGGGCGCCGCCGCGGCACTCGAGCGCGCCGGGGTGATCGCCTCGGCGCATCGCTTCCGCCTGCAAGCGCGGCTGTTCGGCAGCGATACGCCGATCCGCGCCGGCGAATACGCCATCCCCGCGCGCGCCAGCGCGTCGCAGGTGCTCGCGCTGCTCCAGAGCGGGAAGGTGGTGCAGCGGCTGGTGGTGATCCCCGAGGGACTCCCCGCGGTGATGGTGCGTGACGCGCTGCTGCGGGCCGACGCGCTGAGCGGCGATGTCACCGTGCCCGCGGAGGGCTCGGTGCTGCCGGACGGCTACGCCTTCGAGCGCGGCGAGGCGCGCGCCGCGGTGCTGGCGCGGATGCAGGGCGCGATGCGCACCTATCTCGCCGCCGCCTGGGCGCGGCGCAAGCCGACTGCGGCGGTGACGACGCCGCAGCAGGCGCTGGTGCTCGCCTCGATCGTCGAGAAGGAGACCGGCAAGCCCGCCGAGCGGCGCATGGTGGCGGCGGTCTATTCCAACCGGCTACGACTCGGCATGCCGCTCCAGGCCGATCCGACGGTGATCTACCCGATCACCAAGGGGCGGCCGCTCGGCCGGCGCATCCGGCAGAGCGAACTCCGCGCCAAGAACGGCTACAACACCTATGCCTCGACGGGGCTGCCGGTCGGGCCGATCGCCAACCCGGGGCGGCGCTCGATCGACGCGGTGCTCGACCCGGCGCCCTCGCGCGCGCTGTATTTCGTCGCGGACGGCACCGGCGGGCACGTCTTCGCCGACACGCTCGAGCAGCATAACGCCAACGTGCAGCGCTGGTACGCCATCCGGCGTGCGCGCGGGGAGATGTGAGGGGGATGTCGCCGCGGCGACAAGTGTAGCGGATGGGCGGATCCCCGGGTGACGCCGCGGGCGCAACCTCCGGCCGCCGAACTTCGTCGTCCCCGCGGCGGCGAGGATCCGGTCGCGCGAACCTCTCGCTTCTATCCGCAAGCTCGGCGTGTCCCGTTGCTCGCCTCCGCAGGGATGACGCAGGGAGGCGAGGTGGCGGTCGTTCTCGACCGCCCATTTCTCGCCCAGCGGCGACTTACGTCGCCGGAAACACGCGCTGGCGCGCCGCGTACGCCGCGAACAGCTTGGGCCATGCCGACGCGGGCGCGCTGTCGGGCAGGCGCGTGCCGAAGCCGTGGCCACCGAGATCGAAGGCGTGGAGCTCGGCCGGGCGCTTGGCCGCCAGCAGCGCTTGGTACAGCACCAGGCTGTTGGCGATCGGCACGGTGTTGTCGTCGCTGGCGTGCACGAGGAAGACCGGCGGCGTGTCCGCGGTGACGCGGCGCTCGACCGAGGCGTCGCGGCGCTGCGCGTCGCTCGACGGCGCGCCCAGCAGGTTGTCGCGCGAACCCTCGTGCGTGAACGATTCGGCGAGCGTCACGACCGGATAGATCAGGCCGGCGAGGTCGGGTCGCGCCGGCTGTTCGTCGGCAGCGTCGACCGGCGCGTAGACCGGCTCGGCGTGGCGCGCGGCGAGACTGCCGGCCAGATGCCCGCCGGCGGAGAAGCCGAGTACCGCCACTCGCTTCGGATCGATACCGAACTCGCCCGCGCGCGCGCGGATCACGCGCATCGCGCGCTGCGCGTCCTGCAGCGGCACCAGCGCGCGGTTGCCCCAGCCCTCCGCGGGCAGCCGGTACGAGAGGATGAAGCAGGTGACGCCCAGCTTGTTGAGCCAGCGCGCCTGCTCCTCGCCCTCGTTATCCCAGGCGATGAAGCCATAGCCGCCGCCTGGGATCAGCAGCACCGCGGCGCCGTTGGCGCGCGCCGGGCGCCGCACCGTCAGCCCCGGCCGGGCGACGCCGGTGACCCAGCGATCGTTGAACCCCGAGTCCTTCGAGCGCTGCTCGATCTTGGGCGTCGGCAACGTCGCGGGCGCGCCCGGCGCCGCGTCGGGCCAGAGCAGGATCGTCGCGCCGGGAATGTCGTCCGGGGCGGCCGGCGCGGCGGCGGCGGCGAGGGGCGCGCCGAGCGGCGCGGCGGCGAGCGCGGCGACCACGGCGCGGCGGCTGGGCAGGTCCATCGTCATGCGCCCGGACATACCGCACCGGCGGGGTCGGTGGCGAGACGGATATCCGAGATCGCGACCGTGAACGGTGCGGTCGCGGTCAGCGCCATCGGCGTGTCGACCGACTCCATCGTCGCGCCGGCGGCGCGGAAGCATTTCAGCGGCACGCGCAGCACGTGCCAGCCGGCGCCCGGATCGAGCGCGCGCGCGACATCGACCTTGCCGCCGCCCAGCGCGAGCGAGACCGGCCCGGTCGCGGCCCGGTCGACCCGGTAGCTGATCTGGAGGTTGAGGTCGGCGTTGGTCTCGCGCACCAGCGACAGCGCCGGCCCGCTGATCCGCGCGCTCCCCGCACCGCGCCAGCTCAGCTGCACCGCCCCTTCCTGCGCGGTGGCGCTGTCCACCGCCGTGCGCGCGACCGTCGCGTCGAGCGCGAGCTGGAACGGCGCCGGCACGCGCCCGCGCGCGAAGAACAGGCTGGTGTTGGCCAGGCTGGCGTCGACCCGGGCCTCTTCGCTCAGCGCCGGCACGCTGCCGCGGCTGGCATAGCTCAGCCCGTAGCCGAACGGGAACAAGGGGTCGTAGCCCGGGGCGCCCTTGTTGAGCGTGAACTGGCCGGCGTTCTTGGGCCAGCTGAAGGAGAGCTTGCCGGTGAAGTCGCGCTTGCCGCCGACCAGCACGTCGGCGACGCCCGCGCCCTCGGACCCCGGGAACCAGGCCGCGACGAAGGCGTCCGACTGGTTGAGCTCGGGGTTGACCCACAGCGGCCGGCCCGAGAGGAACACCGAGACCGTCGGCACCCCCGCCGCCTTGAGCTTCTTGAGCAGCGCGAGCGACTGTTTGTCACCTGCCTCGAACTCGAGCGTGCGCACGTCGCCGCGCATCTCGGCATAGGGCTGCTCGCCGAAGACGACGATCGCGACGTCGGGCCTGGCGGTGAAGCTGCCGTCGCGCGACAGCGTCGCGGTGCCGCCGCCCGCCCTGGCCGCAGCGGCGATGCCGGCGTAGATTGAGGTCGCGCCGGGGAAGTCGGCGTTGGTGTTGCCGTCGCCCTGCCACGACAGCGTCCAGCCGCCCGCCTGCCGGCCGATATCGTCGGCCGCGTCGCCCGCGACCAGGATGTTGGCGCTCGCCTTGACCGGCAGCACGCCGTTGTTCTTGAGCAGCACGAGGCTCTTGGCGACCGCCTCGCGGGCCACAGCGCGATGCTCGGCCGAGCCGACGGTGGCGCCGCGCGCTTCCCAGGGCCGCGCAGGGTCGAACAGGCCGAGCTTCATCTTGACGCGCAGGATGCGGCGCACCGCATCGTCGACGCGCGTCATCGGCAGCTTGCCCGCCTTCACCGCCGCGAGCGTGGTGTCGAACATGCCCTTCCAGCTGTCCGGCGCCATCGCCATGTCGAGCCCGGCGGCGAAGGTGGCGGGGCAGTCGGTGTTGGTGCAGCCCGGCACCTGGCCATGGCCGTTCCAGTCGCCGACGACGAAGCCCTCGAAGCCCATGCGGCCCTTGAGCACGTCGGTCAGCAGCGAGTGGTTGCCGTGCATCTTCTGGCCGTTCCAGCTCGAGAAGCTGGCCATGACCGTCATCGCGCCGGCCTTGATCGCGGGCGGGTAGCCGGCGCCGTGCACCTTCACCAACGTGTCCTCGTCGACCTGGGTGTCGCCCTGGTCGACGCCGTCCTTGGTGCCGCCGTCGCCGAGGAAGTGCTTGGGGCTGGCGGCGACGTGGCCGCGCTGGATCCCCTGCTGGCCGGGCACGCCCTGCAAGCCCTCGATCATCGCGCCGGCGTAGGAGGCGACCACCGCCGGATCCTCCGAATAGCCCTCGTAGGCGCGGCCCCAGCGATCGTCCTGCGGCACCGCCAGCGTCGGCCCGAACGCCCAGTCGATCCCCGCCGCGGCGGTCTCCTCCGCGGTGACCGCGCCGATGCGGCGGATCAGCGCGGGATCGCGCATCGCGCCGAGCGCGCTGTTGTGCGGGAAGAGCGTCGCGCCGACGACGTTGTTGTCGCCGTGCACCGCGTCGACGCCGAACATCAGCGGGATGGCGACGTGGCCGGCGCGCTTCTCGAGCGCCACCGCGTTGAACGCGCGCGAGGTGGCGACCCAGGCGGCAGCGGGCGAGCGGTCGGGGCTACCGAGCGGCGGCGAGCTGCCGCCCGCCAGGATCGAGCCGAGCGGGTAGCGGCGCAGGTCCTCGGGCTTGATCGAGCCGATGTCGGCCTGGATCATCTGCCCGATCTTCTCCTCGAGCGTCATCTGCTTCATCAGCGCGGTGACCTTGGCCTCGGTGGCGGCGTCGATCAGCCCGACGCTTTTGGCCGCCGGCCAGCGGCCCGGATGCGCCACCTGCGCGGCGCCGGCGGTGGCGCTACCGGCGAGCAGCAGCGCCAGCGAGATATGTGAGAAACGCCCCATACTTCCCCTCCCGGGACGGGTCGCCGGCCCGTGGCGGCGCGATCCCGTCGATCGCGCGAACATAGAAGCCGGCCGCTGAGAACGCTATCAGCATTTTCGTCGCGGCGACTAGGCGCGGCGGCTTTTACTGGTACGTATCGCAGCCATGAGTGGGGACATCCGCAGGGCACGCGGCACCGGATCGCGCCAGACCGGGGCGCCGACGATCGCCGACGTGGCGCAGCTCGCCGGCGTCTCGACCATGACCGTGTCGCGCGTGATCAACGGCGAGAACAACGTTCGCGAGGCGACGCGCGCGGCGGTGCGCGAGGCGATCCAGCGGCTCGACTATGCGCCCAACCGCGCCGCGCGCAGCCTGGCGGGCGCGTCGCAGGTGCGGCTGGGGCTGCTCTACAGCAACCCCAGCGAGGCCTATCTAAGCGCCTTCCTGCTCGGCAGCCTGGACGCCGCCGGGCGCGGCGACATCCAGCTGGTGGTGCAGAAATGCGACCCCGGCGAGCATGAGGCCGAGGTCGCCGCGCGGCTGGTCGCCTCGGGCGTGGACGGCATCATCCTGCCGCCGCCCTTGTGCGACTCGCCGCTGGTGCTCGACGTGCTGCTCGCCGCGCGCGTGCCGACGGTGGTGGTGGCGACGAGCAGCTCGCCCGCGGGGATCGGCCGGGTCTCGATCGACGACCGCGCCGCCGCGCGCGCGATGACGGCGCATCTGCTCGCGCTGGGGCACCAGCGCGTCGGCTTCATCACCGGCAACCCCAATCTCACGGCCAGCGACGAGCGGCTGGCGGGCTATCGCGACGCGCTGACCGGGGCGGGGTTGCCGATCGACGAGGCGTTGGTCGCACGCGGGCTGTTCAGCTACCGCTCCGGGCTCGACGCGACCGAGGAGCTGCTCGACCTCGCCGACCCGCCGAGCGCGATCTTCGCGAGCAACGACGACATGGCCGCCGCCAGCGTCGCGGTGGCGCATCGCCGCGGGCTCGACGTGCCGGGCGACCTCACCGTCGTCGGCTTCGACGACAGCACGCTGGCGACGACGATCTGGCCCGAGCTCACCACGATCCACCAGCCGATTGCGGACATGAGCCGTGCCGCCGTGCGCATGCTGACGCAGATGCTGCGCGCGCGCCGCGATGACGCGGCGGCGGGCGCGCCCGACCTTGTGCTCGACCATACATTGGTGCGGCGCCAGTCGGACGCGGCACCGCGGCGTCGTCCCGGCGCGCGGGTCCGGTAAGAGCGGCAACGCAGCGAGTCCCCTGGTCGCGGAGTGGGGGCTGCCCGAGAAACCATTGTGGTAGCGGTATCTTCCATGCCATAGCCGGTCGTCGCACAAGTGATCTGATAAATCGCGCGAAAGGGAGAAGGGTGAGGATCCGGTCGGCTGCCACGCTTCTTGCCCTCGTCACGGCGCCCGCGGTGAACGTTCTCGCGGCGCCGACGGCATCCTACTCCTGGCGCAACGTGACGGTCGGCGGCGGGGGATTCGCACCAGGGATCGTCTTCAGCCCCGCCGAGCGCGGTCTCGCCTATCTCCGCACCGACATGGGCGGCGCCTACCGCTGGGAGGCCGCCGCGCGCCGCTGGGTGCCGCTGCAGGACGACATGGCCGAGCCGAGCTACATGGGCGTCGAGAGCGTCGCGCCCGACCCGGTCGACCCCGCAGTCGTCTACCTCGCCGTCGGCATGAGCGCGCGCGCGCCCGCCGCGATCCTGCGCTCGGGCGACCGCGGCGCGCACTGGCGCACCATCCCGGTCCCGTTCGCGATGGGCGGCAACGAGGACGGGCGCGGCCTGGGCGAGCGGCTCGCGATCGACCCGAGCGCGCGCGCCACCCTGTTCTTCGGCTCGCGCCACGACGGGCTGTGGCGCAGCGACGATGCGGCGGCGACCTGGCGCAAGGTGGCAAGCTTCCCGCTCGCCGGGCTCGGCCGCCCCGACCGGCCGCGGACCACCCACGGTGGCCTGTCCTTCGTGCTGTTCGACCCGGCGCGCCGCGGTCGGATCTATGTCGGCAGCGCGGACCCCGGCGAGCACCACCTGTTCCGCTCGGACGACGGCGGCGCGACGTGGCGCGCGGTCGCGGGCGGGCCGCGCGCCGCGCTGCTCCCGGTCAAGGCCGCGGTCGGCGGCGACGGCGTGGTGACGCTCAGCTACAGCGACGCGATCGGGCCCAACGGCGTGACGGACGGCGCGGTGTGGCGCTATGACCCCGCCGCGGGCACGTGGCGCGACGTCACCCCGCCGCGCGCCGCGGGCGAGGTGCCGGGCGGCTTCTTCGGCGTAGCGGTCGCCGCGCAGGATCCGCGGGTCATCGCGGTGAGCACGGTCAACCGTTACCAGCCGGTCGACACGGTGTGGCGTTCCACCGACGCGGGGGCGCACTGGGATGAGCTGTGGCGCCGCAGCACGCGCGACGTCGGCGCCACGCCCTTCCTCGACTTCGACGGGCGGGCCAACTTCGGTCATTGGATCGCCGGGCTCGCGATCGACCCGTTCGATCCCGCGCACGCCGCTTACGTCACCGGCGCGACCGTCTACGCGACCGACGCCTTCGCGCGTCCGGGCACGATGCGCTGGGCGCCCTGGACTCGCGGGATCGAGCAGACCGCGATCATCACGCTGGTCAGCCCGACCGGTGGCGCGCCGCTGGTGTCGGGCTTCGGCGACCTCGGCGGCTTCCGCCACGCCGACCTCACGCGCTCCCCCGCGCACGTCCACCGCACGCCATTCCTCACCAACACCAACTCGCTCGACTATGCCGGCGCGGCGCCGCTGGTGCTGGTCCGCAGCGGCAACACGCACAAGCCGGTGGTGCCCGATACGTCGCTCGCCTGGTCGCGCGACGGTGGCGAGACCTGGGTACCGCTCCGCCTCCCCGCGAGCGAGACGACGTCGCGGCCCGACGGCACGGCCGCGCGCGCGCAGACCGGCAGCGCCGCGATCACCGTCTCGGCCGACGGCGCGACGTTCCTGGTCGAGAGCGAGCGACCGCTGCTGACGCGCGACCGCGGCGCGACGTGGCGCGCGGTCGCCGGCCTGCCCGTCGGTGCGCGCGTCGCAGCGGACAAGGCCGACGCGCGGCTGTTCTACGCGGTCGACGCCGAGCGCGGGCGCCTTCTGCGCAGCGACGACAGCGGTGTCAGCTTCGCGGCCGTGGCGGGGCAGGGACTGCCGGGCGATCTCTCGGGCGCCCGGTCGGTCGGGCGTGAGGCCGCCAACCCGCTGGTGGCGGTGCCCGGACGCGCGGGCGCGCTGTGGCTGCTCGTCGCGGGCACGCTCTACCACTCCGAGGACGGGGGCGAGCGGTGGACCCGCGCGGCGGGCGCGGCGCAGATCGATCGCTACGGCCTCGGCAAGGCCGCGCCGGGCAGCGCCTGGCCGGCGCTCTATGCGATCGCAACGGTCGACGGCACGCGCGGCATCTACCGCTCGACCGACGGTGGCGCGCGCTGGGTCCAGATCAACGACACTGCGCATCGCTGGGGACTGCGGCTGCGCGTGATCAGCGGCGACCCGCGGCGCTATGGCCGGGTCTATGTCGGCACCGATGGCCGCGGCATCATGTACGGCGATCCGAAGGGGAAGGGTGAATGACCAAGTTGTGGGGACGCGTCGCGATGCTCGCGACGGCGGGGGCGGCCGTTCTGGGCGCCACGGTCGCGGGGGCGCAGGGCGCCGCGCCGCTGCCGCGGCTGGTGAGCCGGGACGGTCGCCACGCGCTGCTGGTCGACGGCGCGCCCTTCCTGATGCTGGGCGCGCAGGTCAACAACTCCAGCAACTATGCCGCGGCGCTGCCCGAGGTCTGGCCGGTGCTCGACCGGATCCACGCCAACACGGTCGAGGTCCCGATCGCCTGGCAGCAGGTCGAGCCGCGCGAGGGCGAGTTCGACCTCTCCTTTCTCCAGACCCTGCTCGATCAGGCGCGCGCGCACGACAAGCGGGTCGTGCTGCTGTGGTTCGGCACGTGGAAGAACACCAGCCCGGGCTACACGCCCGACTGGGTCAAGCTCGACAACCGCCGCTTCCCGCGTATGAAGACGCGCGACGGCAGGGACCACGGCGTACTCACCCCGCTGGCGCAGACCACGCTGGCGGCGGACCGGCGCGCCTTCGTCAAGGTGATGGAATATCTCCGCGACCACGACCAGCAGCACACCGTCGTGATGGTCCAGCCGGAGAACGAGACGGGCAGCTACCGCAACCCGCGCGATTACAGCGCGGAGGGCAATCGGCTGTTCGCGCAGCAGATCCCACCCGCGCTGGCGAAGCGGCTCGGCAAGCACGGCACCTGGGCGCAGGCGTTCGGCGCCCAGGCGGACCGCGCTTTCAACACCTGGTATGTCGCCTCCTACGTCAACGCCATCGCGGAGGCGGGAAAGAAGGCCAAGCCGCTGCCGATGTACGTCAACGCCGCGCTCGCCGGGCCGTCGAACGTGCCCGATCCGGACGGCGTCGCCAGCGGCGGGCCGCAGCAGGACGTGCTCGACATCTGGAAGGCCGCGGCGCCCTCGATCGATCTCGCCGCCCCCGACATCTACGATCGGAAGAGCGCCAACGTCTTCCAGTATCTCGACAAGTACGCGCGTCCCGACAATGCGCTGATGGTGCCGGAGATCGGCAACGCGCGCGAGTTCGCGCGCTTCTTCTACGCCGCGCTGGGCCGCGGCGCGATCGGCTATGCCCCGTTCGGCATGGACTCGACCGGCTATTTCAACTTCCCGCTCGGCGCCAAGGCGCTGGATTCCGCCACGCTCGACGCCATCGCGCTGCCCTATGCGACACTGGCGCCGATCGCGCGCGACTGGGCGCGGATCGCGTCCTCGCGCCCAACCTGGGGGGCGGCCAAGCCCGACGACGGCGCGGCCGTCTCCACCACGCTCGGTGCGTGGAAGATCGCGGCGACCTGGGGCGAGTGGCAGTTCGGCATGCGCGATTGGACCTGGCTCAAGGCCGATCCCACGCCCTGGGCCGACGAGCCGGTCGGCGGCGTCGCGGTGGCGCAGCTCTCCGACGACGAGTTCCTGCTGGTGGGCGACCACGCCCGAGTCACCTTCTCCGCCGCGAGCGGGGAGGGGATGGTCGTTCGAGTCGAGGAAGGCAGCTTCAGCGACGGCAAGTGGGTGATGGCGCGCGTGTGGAACGGCGACCAGACTGACTATGGCATCAACCTCGTCGACCGCCCGCAGGTGCTCAAGGTGACGATGGGGCGCTATCGCTGAGCGGTGGCCGGCCGACGTCGTCAACCGCTCCCGTCCCGGCGGAGGAGTGTCCGGGCACTGGCGGAGACAGGAGCCCTCCGGGAGCGCATAGGCGGCGAGGCGCCGTCCAGCTCAGCCCCGGGTTCCGGCGTGCGCCGGAACACCGTCGACCGACGAGCGAGTCGGCGATGTCGGCGGCCCTCTGACGGGACGAGCCGAGCCGTGGCGGCCTAGACGCGGCGTTGCAGGCACATTACATACCGGCCGTTATGGAATCGACCGCCACCGTCTGCTCCGCCGTGAAAGGCCGTCCGCGCGAGTTCTGCACCGAGCAGGCGCTCGCCGCCGCGCTCGGCGTCTTCTGGACCAAGGGTTATGAGGGTGCGTCCATGGCCGACCTCACCTCGGCGATGGGGATCACCAAGCCCAGCCTCTACGCCGCCTTCGGCAACAAGGAAGCGTTGTTCCACAAGGCGCTCGACCTCTACGAGGCCGAGAAGCTCGCCTATACGCGGGAGGCGCTCAACCAGCCGACCGCGCGCGCCGTGGCCGAACATTTCATGCGCGGCGCCATCGAGGCGCAGTGCAATAGCGGCGGCCCCAAGGGCTGCATGGGCGTGATCCACGCGACCGCCTGCGGCGACGAGCAGCAGTCCATCAAGGACGACGTGATCGCGCGCCGCGCCTCGTCGCAGAAGGCGCTGGTCGAGCGGTTCGAGCAGGCGCAGCTGGCCGGCGAGTTCCCCGCGCACATCACGCCGCAGGCACTCTGCCAGTATCTCTACGCGATCCTGCAGGGCATGGCGGTGCAGGCCGGTTCGGGCGCGACCCGCGCCGAGCTCGAGCAGGTCGTCGACACCAGCCTGGCGATGTGGCCGACGCGCTGAGCGGCTCGTAAGAAAAAACACTACCGACCGGTACATAAAGCGTTGACGTCCCCCGGAAGGCTTTCTATACCACACAGTATAGAAACGGCGGTGACGCTCCGGCGGCACCTTCACCGGAGGGACGCCGCGATGGCACGACCGCTCACCCACGACCCAGCGACCTGATCGCCGGCGCGGCGGCGCGTCCAGCGCGCGGCACTTTCGCTCTAGACTGACACGGCGCTCTCGCCCCGGTTCTCCGGCGGGTGGCATGCGCCCCGCATACTCCGAAGGGGAGAGACGACATGGCCTTCATCGATTTCACGTCCGCCATCGGCGGTGCCGCCGCGCTCACTGCCGAGCGCCACCTCGCGCCGGCCCCCGTCGCGCCGACTGCCGAGCCCGAGGTCACCGCCGACCGCGCCGCGCTGAGCGCGCTCGAGTGGCTGGTGGTGTCGCTCGCCCGGCGTGACCGGCTCTCGTCGCTGCGCGAGCCTGGCCGTATCGCGGTGGCGATGGGCGTGCTGTTCGGCAAGCAGCCCAACCCGCGGCTCGCCGATCCCAAGCTGGAGGCGCTGCGCCGGCTCGCGGTGCACGCCTGGCACCAGGGCTTCGCGGTGCCGGTGAGCGCGGTGAAGAGCTTCCTCGCCGCGGGCTATACCAACGACCATTATGAGCTGCTGCTCGCCAGCATCAGCAGCGCGCGGCTGCGCCGGCCCGAGCGCCGCTGAGCGGCTGTGTGGCGGTGAGGGCGGGCTGGCGGGGAGCCGGCTGGCCGTCGTCCCGACGCGTGCAGCGTCGTCGCTCCCTCTCGCCGCCGCCCCGGCCTTGAGCCGGGATCCAGGGCGCCGCGTCCACATCCGACCGGCGCCGCGCGGGGACGGATCGACGCCGGCCCAGCGCCGGGATGACGAGGGGGCCGCGTCCCTCAGCGCGTCGTCGAGAACGGCCGCGCCGCGCGCCCCGCGCCCCACGCCTTGTTGGGTCGCGCCGTCATGGTGAAGCGCAGTTCGCCGCCGGCGCGCAGTTCCTCGTCCCCGATCCAGCTGCGCGTCAGCGGCTTGCCGTTGAGCGCCACCGCGCCGACGTAGCGGTTCGCGTCCGACAGGCCGTCCGCGACCACCGCGAAGCTCTTGCCGTCGGGCAGCCGCAGCGTCGCGCGGGAGACGAAGGGGCGACCGATCACATATTGGTTGCTGCCCGGCGCGACGGGGTAGAAGCCGAGCGCGGTGAAGACCAGCCAGGCCGACATCTGGCCGAGATCGTCGTTGCCGCTCAGGCCCTCGGGGCTCGCGTGATATTGCGTGTCGACGATCTGCTTGAGCCGCTCCTGCGTCCGCCACGGCGCGCCGGCGTAATTGTAGAGATAGGCGACGTGGTGGCTGGGCTCGTTGCCATGGATGTACTGCCCGATCAGGCCCGCGATATCCTCGGCATGGCTGTAGTCCAGTTTGGAATTGTCATAGTCGAACATCGCGTCGAGCTTGGCGATCGCCTTGCGGTCCCCGCCGAGCAAGCGGAAGAGCCCGGCCTGGTCCTGCGGCATGAACCAGCTGTACTGCCAGGCATTGCCCTCGGTGTAGTCGGAGCCGTAGTTGATCGCGGTTGGATCGAACGGCGTGCGGTAGCTGCCGTCGCTCCTGCGCGCGCGCAGCCAGCCCGTCCTGACGTCGAAGCTGTTGCGCCAGTTGGTCGCGCGTCGCTCGAAGCGCTGCGCCACGTCGGCGCGGCCCAGCGCGCGCGCCATCCGCGCGATGGTCCAGTCGTCGTAGGCATATTCGACCGTCTTCGACGCTGCCTCGGGCTCGCGGTCGATCGGCACATAACCCAGCTTCACATAGTCGCCGAGCCCGCCGTACGCGGCATAGTCCGCGCTGGCGACCATCGCGTCGAACGCGGCGTTCGCGTCGAAGCCGCGGAAGCCTTTGAGATAGGCGTCGGCGATCACCGGCACGGCGTGATAGCCGATCATCGTCCAGGTCTCGCGTCCGGCGAACTGCCATACCGGCAGGATGCCGTGCGGGCTGTAGCGCTGGCTGTCGACCAGCGAGCGCACCACGTCGTTCGTGGTCTGCGCCGGCTGCACCAGTGTCAGCAGCGGGTGCTCGGCGCGGAACGTATCCCACAGCGAGAAGGTCGAGCGGAAGGTATAGCCCTCGGCTTGATGAACCTGGTCGTCCGGGCCGCGGTAGCGCCCGTCGGCGTCGCTCCACACGCTCGGCGCGATCAGGCTGTGATAGAGCGCGGTGGCGACGATCGTCCGGGTCGGCGCGGGCGCCTCCAGCTCGACCGCGCCGAGCGCCGCGTCCCAGGCGGCGCGGGTGCGCGCCAGCGTGGCGTCGAAGTCGCCCGGTTCCGCGTCGAGGTTGGCGACGGCGCCGGCCTCGTCCACCCCCGATAGCGCGACTCGGACCTCGAGCGGACGGTCGAGCGCGCCGAAGTCGAGCCGCGCCTCGAGCTGCTTGCCGAGCGCCTCGGCGAGCGCGTCGCTGCCGCGGCCGGGCGCCTGGAAGCCCTTGTAGGGGATGTCAGCGTCGCGATCGACCAGGGCATGGCCCGCGAGCGGCGCCGAGAAGCGCATCGCGAAGAACAGCTTGCGCCCCGGCGCCCAGCCGCGCGTCGCGCGGAAGCCGGTCAGCGTCCCATCGGCGCGCAGGTGGAGCCCCGACCACAGCACCTTGCCCGGGTAATCGTAGAGCGAGCGGCGCAGATCGAGGATCAGATGCGCCGCCTTGCCCGCCGGGAAGGTGTAGCGGTGCACGCCGACGCGCGTGCCCGCGGTCATCTCGGCGCGCACCTGCGGTGCGTCGAGCGTCACCGCATAATAGCCCGGGCGTGCCACCTCGCTGGCATGGTCGAAGCGCGAGCGGTAGCCCGGCGCCGCGGGCGTGCCCGGGTCCATCGCCACCGCGTCGCCGCTGACCGGCATCACCAGCACGTCGCCGAGATCGGAATGACCCGCGCCGGAGAAGTGCGTGTGGCTGAAGCCCTCGATGGTCGGGTCGTCGTGGCGATAGCCGGCGGCGTGCGCGTAGCACTCGCGGATGACGCAGCTGGTGTCGGTGTCGGGCGACAGTTGGACCATGCCGAACGGTGCCACCGCGCCGGGGAAGGTATGGCCCTCGCCGCCGGTGCCGATGAACGGGTCGACCGCGTCGATCGTGCGCGCACCGCCGGGCGCGGGCGCCGACTCGCGTGCAGGGGCGGGGGCCTGCTGCGCCACGCCGGGTGCGGCGAGCAGCGCGAGCGCGGCGCTGCCGGCGGCGAGACGATGGCGGGCGGCCGGGCGGGGGCGCGCGGCGCGGCTCACAGCATCGCCTCCGCCTCGATCCGCGCGGCGACGTCGGCCGCTTCCTCGAGCGCATCGGCGGCGAGCGCGATCGCCCCGAGCGGGCCGGCGCGGTCACCCAGCGCGGGCAGTACGATATAGCCGTCGTGCGGCAGCTCCATGTAGCCCGCCAGGCTGGCCTCGAGCCGTGCCGCGATCCGCGGCAGCAGGTGCGGCTGCTTGACCGGCATGCCGCCGCCGATCGCGATCCGCAGCGGCCCGGTGCTGCCCACGAGCGCGTGGCACATCGCCGCGAGCGCGTCGACGATCGGCTCCCACACCGGGTCGTCGGGGCCGACCGTCGCGACGTCGCGGTCGCCGAGGCGCAGCCGCAGCGCGCTGCCGGAGGCGAGCCCCTCGACGCAATCGTCGTGGTAGCGGCAGGCGCTGGGCGCATCGTCGCCGCGTCCCCGCGGCACGCGGATATGGCCGATCTCGCTGTGGCCGAGTCCGCGGGTCGGCCGGCCGTGCACCACCAGCCCCACGCCCACGCCGGTGCCGACCGTGACATAGGCGAAGTCGTCGAGCCCACGGCCCGCACCCCAGCGCATCTCGGCGAGCGCCGCGCCGTTGACGTCGGTGTCGAACCCGGTCGGCAGACCGAGCGGAACCGCGACCGTGCCGAGCACGTCGGCGTCGCGCCAGCCGGGCTTGTTCGTGGCGAGAACGTGGCCGTACCGCGGCGCGGCGCGATCGAGGCACACGGGTCCGAACGAGGCGACGCCGACCGCGGCGAGGCCGTGGCGCTCGCGCCAGCCTGCCAGCACCGCCGCGAGCGCGGGGAGCGTCTCGTTCGGGGCGAGCGTCGGCAGCGTCACCTGGTCGAGCACCGCCTCGGGCGAATGCGCCAACGTCGCGACGCATTTGGTGCCGCCCAGCTCCACGCCGGCGAGCGGCGCGCGCGCTGCCGGCCCGTCCGCCTGATATCGCATCGCCCTCTCCCCCGTCCCTCAACCGTCGCGCGTGAAGGCCGCGCGTTGATCCCTAAACCTGGGGGGTTTAGAACATCAAATTGGATAATTCAAATTCGTCGTGCTGGTCGTTCCTGCTTGCGATGCGCGGCGAAAGGCGCTGTGAACGGAAGCGGTACCAGAGCAGGGGGGATGACAGGATGCGACGATCCGCGACGGGACGGACCGCGACGGGGCGGACGGCGTGAGCGGGGCAGCGCCGCGCCTGTCGGGCACCAATCTCGAGCGCGCCGCCGATCACAACCAGCGGGTGACCCTCCACGCGATCCGGGTCGGCGGCTCGCTGACCCGAGTGGAACTCGCGCAGATCACCGGGCTGACCGGGCCGGCGATCGCCAACATCACGCGGCGCCTGCTGCAGGACGGGCTGATCCAGGAGGCCGGGCAGCGTCGCGGCGGGCGCGGCCAGCCGCCGACCAAGCTCGAGGTCAGGCGCGATGCCTGCTACTCGATCGGCGTCAACGTCGATCGTGACCATATCACGCTCGTGCTGGTCGATTTCGCCGGCGAGACGCTGGCGCGGCGGTCGGAGGAAGTCGACTTCGCGCTGCCCGACGACGTGCGCGCCTTCTATCGCCGCTCGATCAAGCCGATGCTGCGCGGTGCCGGGGTCGATCCGGCCAAATTGGTCGGGCTCGGCGTGGCGGTGCCCGACGATCTCGGCTCGGTCGACCTGCCCGGTCGTCCCGCGACCTATGACGCGTGGGAGCGGGTCGATATGCCGGCGCTGTTCGCCGAGCCGCTGGCGCTGCCGGTGTTCGTGGAGAATGACGCCGCCGCGGCGGCGACCGGCGAGATGCAGCTCGGGCGCGGGCAGCGGCTCAGCAACTTCTTCTATATCCTGATCTCCTCGGGGCTCGGCGGGGGCGTGGTGAGCGACGGCGTCTACGCCCGCGGCGCACACGGGCGCAGCGGCGAGCTCGGCTTCATGCTCGCGGCGGGAGAGGACGGCGCGCGCGAGCAGGTGCAGAAACTCGTCTCGCGCTCGGGGCTGCAGGAGCATCTCGCGCGCGACGGTTTCGCCATCGCCGCCGCGCTCGCGCCGGACGCGAGCGAGGCCGCGCGCGCGAGCGTCGACGCCTGGCTCGACCGCGCCGCGCGGCGGCTGTGCACCCCGCTCGACGCGATCAGCTGCCTCATCGACCCGGCCGCGGTGCTGATCGGCGGGCGACTGCCCGCGACGCTGGTCGAGTCGCTGGCGGCGCGGGTCAACGCGCTGCTCGGCGCGGTCACCAACGCGCCGGCGGTGGCGCCGGTGGAGCGCGCCGCGCTGTCGGAGGACGCGCCGGCGGTGGGCGCGGCGATCCTGCCGTTCAGCCACTTCCTCCTGCCGAAGCCCGGCGCGCTGTGGAAGGCGGTCGACTGAGGCCACGCTTGAAACAGCCTGTTCGCAAAGGTTTGCGCGAACGTTCCCAACCCTTCCATTTGACAATTTGCTTTTGCTATTGTCAGATAATGATCGAGATCACCGCTCGGCATGAGGGGTGCGGCGCGCCGCGGCGCGCGGGTGGCGGTCGGTCGAGGGACGCGGCGGGGCAACGAATCCCGCCGCGATGAGGAGGGATGGAGATATGCGAGGTTTCACCACTCAAGCCCGGTCGCGCGCGCCGCTGCGCCGCCGGATGCCGCTGCTGCTGGCAGGCGTGAGCCTGGCCGCGGGGATCGTCGGCGGCGCGCAGGCGCAGCAGACCAGCCCCTCGACCGCCGCCGGCGCGCAGGCCGAGCAGGCCGACAAGGCGCCCGACCAGACGACCGTCCCGGCGCCGTCGAGCAACACCGGCGAGGTCTCCGCGCCCGCCGCCAACAGCACGCTCGACAGCCCCGGCCAGCTCCAGGCCGACGCCGCCGACTCCGCCGCTGACTCGGGTGCCGCGGGCGGCGGCGACATCGTCGTCACCGGCTATCGCCGCTCGATCGAGCAGAGCCTCAGCCGCAAGCGCGAGGCCAACGCCTTCGTCGACGTGATCACCGCGGAGGACGTCGGCAAGTTCCCCGACAAGAACGTCGCCGACTCGCTCCAGCGCGTCCCCGGCGTGATCATCGACCGCGACGGCGGCGAGGGCAGCCGCGTCAGCATCCGCGGCCTCGGCGCCGACCTGACGCTGACCGAGCTCAACGGCAATTTCATCGCCGGCGCGGACAGCGACAATCCGTCGCGGTCCTTCAACTACTTGCTGCTGCCGTCGACGCTGATCGGCAGCGTCGAGGTGTTCAAATCCTCCGAGGCGCGGCTTGACGAGGGCGGCGTCGGCGGCGTGATCATTAACCACACGCGCGTGCCGTTCGACCTTGAGCCGTGGTCGGGCACGGTCTCAGCCGAAGGCACCTACGCCGACGTGACGAAGAAGACCGAGCCGAACGTCTCGGGGCTGTTGTCGTGGCACAACGAGAACAAGACGCTCGGCTTTCTCGTCGGCGCGACGTACCAGGAGCGCACCAACCGCACGCTCCGCGCCAACGC
Organism: Sphingomonas sp. BK580; assembly: GCF_014194975.1. Taxonomy (GTDB): domain Bacteria; phylum Pseudomonadota; class Alphaproteobacteria; order Sphingomonadales; family Sphingomonadaceae; genus Sphingomonas. The sequence goes on from NZ_JACIAY010000002.1 coordinate 568,249, forward strand.
CGACAGCTATCACTGGTGGACCAACGACCGGACGAAGACGCCCGCGGTCGACGTCAACGGCAATCCCTACGCGAACGATTCGGCGATCGACTATTGGAACGACGGTGACGGCGGCGGGCAGCAGACGCTGGGTGGTCAGACCTTCGACGGCTATTGGGCGCCGCAGTCGGTCAGCGAGACGATCGAGGACCAGAAGCGCAAGCGCCTCGGCATCCAGGCGACGATGCAGGCCAAGCCGTTCGACAATCTCGAGATCACCGCCAACTACTTCCGCTTTCAACTCGACGGCGACTATACCAGCAGCACGATCAAGATCCCCGAATGGGGCTATGGCAAGTTCTTCACCGGCGGCACGCTCGACAAGAGCGGGACGATCCTGACGAGCGCGACCTTCCAGGTACCGCCGGAGGGCACTCTCTGCCGAGCGGTCACGCAGGACAACAGAACTCCCTGCACCATGGAGACTCCTGCGCCGCAGGACACGCTGGTGCGCGAGCGCAGCGTGTCGAACACCTATGACGTTCATGCAAAATGGAACGTCGATCACCTCAACGTCGATGTCGTCTTCGGCAAGACGCGCGCGACGGGTGGTCCATCGTTCCAGTTCTATGCTCAGGCCAAGCCGCGCAATGGCACCGTCAATGGCAACAGCCTGAGCGCGTGGAACTACACCAAGCAGTCGATCGCTATGAACTTCTCGCCCGACATCATCCAGAACATGCTCAACGGCGTGGCGCAGATCGATCTCGGATCGACCGGATCGGGCTTCACCAACAGCTCGATCTCGCAGCGTTACGCGCAAGTCGACGTGACCCGCAGCTTCGACTCGCCCTTCCTCGCCTCGATCCAGGCGGGTGCCAAGTGGCGTGACGGTCGGGTTCATCGTGAGACCGGCCGCTTCGAATGGTATTCTGACGCCGCCAATACGCTGCGCTTCCAGGACACGGCCGGCGGGGCGCTCGCGCTCCCCGAGATCTTCTATCCCAACTCTCTCGGCAACATCGCCGGCGGTTTCGAGACGAGTGCTTTCCCCGCGATCAACATCGCCAACTACATCGATTACCTGAACCGAACGTATAGCGGTCCGGTGCGCGTTCCGGAGCCGCAGAACGTCTACGACATCGAAGAGAAGATCTGGGCAGGTTACGCGCAAGCGAACTTCAAGACCGAGACGGTACGAGGCAACATCGGCCTCCGCGTCGTAAATACGAAGCAGAGCGGCGTTTCGACCGACGCATTGATCTATGAGAACGAATATTGCCGGAACGGCCCCGGCGGCGCCTTCGATCCGAACAAGCCCGTCGGTGCGGATGGCAATTGCGACGTCATTCCCGAGAATCAACGGCAGCTGCGTGTCTTCAGTCAGAATTCGGAGACGAAGAGCTACACCGATTTCCTGCCCAGCTTCAACATTTCCTGGGAGGTGATCCCCAACCTGCTGCTCCGCGCGGCAGCGTCCAAGGTGATCAGCCGCCCAGGCTACAATGATCTCGCCGCGGCGCGGTCGCTGACCTTCAATTCGGACGCTTTCACCTTCGATCGCGCGGAGTTTGGCGCATTGCCGGGCTGGTTCGGCAGCGGCGGTAACTTCAACCTGAAGCCGTTCAATGCCTGGCAGTATGACGCCGGCGCGGAATGGTATTTCCATCCCGGCTCGGTCGTCGGTTTCACGCTGTTCCGTAAGGACGTGAAGGACTTCGTCGTGCCCGTCGTGATCGATCTCCCGCAGGAGGTCGCGGGCGAGACCGTGACGGTGCAGCAATATTCGACTCAGGCAAACGGTTCGAGCGCGGTGTCGCAGGGCGTCGAGGTCTATGCGCAGCACACGCTTGATTTCGGCCTCGGCGCTCAGGTGAACTTCACGTATAACGACACGTCGACCGCCGATGTCTCGCTCAACGGCGTCAAGCTCGGCACGTCGGAGTTGGTCAACAGCGCCAAGACGCAGCTGAATGCCTCCGTGTTCTACGAGCACGGCCCTGTGCTGCTGCGTGCCTCATACAACCGGCGCGGTGAGGTCGTGCGCGGGCTGCTGTCCGGCATCAACGCCTATGACGACCCCTATGAGCAGGTCGATCTGAACGCGGCGTTCGACGTGATGCAGAACGTCCAGATCACCGCCTCGGTGATCAACCTCACCAAGTCGGAGCAGCGCCGCCATCTCGGCAACGACACCAAGGACCGCTTCGTCTCGAACGAATATGCCGGCCGCCGCGTCTATCTCGGCGCCGCCTTCAAGTTCTGATCACATTTGACGTCTCAGGGAGAGTGAACATGGCAAGCGCGCAGCGCCGGGGCATCATCGCGGCGCTGTGCGCCTCCGCCATGATCCTCTCCCCCGCGGCGACGGTGGCGCAGGACGCGCCGCCGGCGTCGGTCGACCTCGTCAACCCGCTGATGGGGACGGACAGCAGCTACGAGCTGTCCTACGGCAACACCTATCCCGCGATCGCGGTGCCGTTCGGGATGAACGCCTGGACGCCCGTCACCGGCAAGATGGGGAACGGCTGGGGCTACACGTACAGCGCCCACAAGATCAACGGGTTCAAGCAGACGCACCAGCCGAGCCCGTGGATGAACGACTATGCCGCCTTCGCGCTGCTGCCGATGACCGGGGCGGTGAAGGCGAAGGAGGAGGAGCGTGCCTCCTGGTTCAGCCACAAGGCGGAGGAGAGCCGCGCCTGGGGCTACAAGGTCTATCTCGCCGACTATGACGTCACCACCGAGATCGTGCCGACCGCGCGGGCCGCGCACTTCCGCTTTACCTTCCCCGAGACCAAGGACGCGCACGTCCTGCTCGACGGCTATGCCGGCGGCTCGATGGTCTCGGTCGACCCGGCGCGGCGCCGCATCACCGGCTATGTCAGCAACAACCACGGCGGCGTGCCGGCGAACTTCCGAAACTGGTTCGTGGTCGAGTTCGACAAGCCCTTCACCGTCAGCCAGACCTTCGACGGCCAAGGCACGCTGACCGCGGGCCGCCGCGCCGAGGGCGATCACGTCGGCGCGGTGATCAGCTTCGCGACCAAGAAGGGCGAGCAGGTCGGCGCGCGCGTCGCCTCGTCGTTCATCAGCGCCGAGCAGGCGCAGCGCAACCTCGACGGCGAGATCGGCCGCGACACGTTCGACCAGACCAGGGCCAAGGCGCGCGCCGCCTGGTCGGCCGAGCTCGACCGCATCAAGGTCGACGACCCCGATCTCGACAACCGCCGCACCTTCTACTCGGCGCTGTGGCGCATGCTGCAGTTCCCGCGCGAGTTCCACGAGCGCGGCGCGGACGGCCGGCTGATCCACTACAGCCCGTACGACGGCAAGGTCCACGACGGTCCGCTCTACACCGACAACGGCTTCTGGGACACGTGGCGCGCGGTCTTCCCCTTCTTCGCGCTGATGTATCCCGAGCGCGACGGCGAGATCATGCAGGGGCTGGTCAACACCTACAAGGAATCGGGCTGGCTGCCGGAATGGGCCAGCCCCGGGCACCGCAGCGTGATGATCGGGTCGAACTCGGCCAATCTGATCGCCGACGCCTATCTCCACGGCGTCCGCGGCTTCGACGCGAACACGCTCTACGAGGCGATGGTCAAGAACGCGACCACCTCCGAGGGGCGGCCGCGCGACAAGAGCGGCAAGGTGCTCAGCGCCGTGGGGCGCGAGGGCGTCGAGCTCTACAACCAGCTCGGCTACGTCCCCTATGACGTCGGCATCAACGAGAATGCCGCGCGCACGCTCGAATATGCCACCGCCGACTTCTCGCTGTCGCGCATGGCGGCGGCGCTCGGCAAGACCGACGACGCGAGGAAATACGCCGAGCACGCGCAGAACTACCGCAAGCTGTTCGACCCGCAGAGCGGCTGGATGCGCGGCCGCAACAGGGACGGCAGCTGGTCGGCCGCGTTCAGCCCGTACAAATGGGGCGACGCCTTCACCGAGGGCAACTCGGTCCACTACAGCTGGTCGGTGATGCAGGACGTGCAGGGCCTGATCGACCTGATGGGCGGCGACCAGAAGTTCGTGGCGCGGCTCGATTCGGTGTTCTCGACCCCGCCGATCTTCGACGACAGCTATTACGGGCAGGTGATCCACGAGATCCGCGAGATGCAGATCGTCGACATGGGCCAGTACGCGCACGGCAACCAGCCGATCCAGCACATGATCTACCTGTACGACTGGGCCGGCGCGCCGTGGAAGGCGCAGTATCACGCGCGCGAGGTGATGCGGAAACTCTACTCCGCCGCGCCCGACGGCTATCCCGGCGACGAGGACAACGGCCAGACCTCGGCCTGGTACGTCTTCTCCGCGCTCGGCTTCTATCCCGTCACGCCGACGGTGGGGCAATATGCCATCGGCAGCCCGCTGTTCCGCCGCACCAGCGTCACCATGCCCGGCGGCAAGGTGCTAACGATCGAGGCCGAGAACAACAGCCGCGACAACGTCTACATCCAGTCGGCGACGCTCAACGGCACGCCCTACGCCAGGCCGTGGCTGTCGCGCGAGGCGCTCCAGGCCGGCGGCACGCTGCGCTTCGTGATGGGGCCGACGCCGAACAAGCGATGGGGCACCGCCACGGCGGACCGTCCCTTCTCCATGAGTGCGCCCGGCGGGGCGCACAGCGGCGGATGAGCCCGCATGAGGCCGTCGCGCGGAACCGCGCCGCTCCGACCGATCTGACGAAGGACCCGAGATGACCACCACCCGCCGCGAGGCGCTCGCCTCCGCCGCCGCGCTCGGCCTGGCCGGCGCGCTCCCCGCCGCCGCGCGCGCGCAGGGCGGCGTGGCGCCCGCCGCCGCCGCGCCCGACCTGTTCATCGGCACCGGCGGCCACGGCCACACCTTCCCCGGGCCGACCATGCCCCACGGCATGGTCCAGCTCGGCCCCGACACCGACAACACGCGCTGGGACTCCTGCTCGGGCTACCACCGCACCGACACGTCGATCATGGGCTTCAGCCACACGCATCTGTCGGGCACGGGCATCGGCGACATGCTCGACGTGCTGGTGGTGCCGACGCGCGGGCCGGTCCAGCTCCAGCCCGGACCGCTCAGCGACCCCGACCAGGGCTATCGCCAGCGCTTCTCCGACGAGCATGCCGAGCCGGGCTATTATCGCGTCCGGCTCGAGAGCGGCGTCCTGTCCGAGCTGACCGTCACCGACCGCACCGGCTGGCATCGCCACAGCTTCCCCGACGGCCCCGCGCACATCCTCGTCGACTTCGCGCACATGGTCCTCGACGTGTGGGACAAGGGCGTACTGGTCGACGAGGCGTCGCTCCAGCTCGATGCCGACGGGCTGCTCACCGGCAGCCGCCGCGTCCACCGCTGGGCGAAGGGGCGGCGCATCCACTTCGCGATGCGGCTCTCGCGCCAGCCCGACCGGGTCCAGTTCTACGGCGACGACGACCGGCCGCTGCCCGCCGGCGCGCGCGCGGCCGCCGGTGCCAAGCTCAAGGTCGCGCTGTTCTACGACCAGGCGGGCGGCGCCCCGATCCTGATCAAGACCGGCATCTCCGCGGTCGACGTCGCCGGCGCCAGGCAGGCGCTGGCCGAGGAGGCGCCCGGCTGGGACTTCGACGCCACCGCCACTGCGGCGCGGCGGCGCTGGGCGCGCGAGCTCGACTCGATCAAGGTGGCGGGCGCCACCCCGGCCGAGCGCACGATCATGGCGAGCGGGCTGTACCATTGCCTCGTCGGGCCGACGCTCTTCACCGACCGCGACGGCCGCTACGTCGGGCTCGACCGCCAGGTCCATAGCGTCCCCGCGGGCGAGGCGGCGTACAGCGCCTATTCGCTGTGGGACACGTATCGCGCGCTCCACCCTTTGCTGACGCTGGTGAAGCCCGAGCAGGCGGGGCTGCTGACGCGCGACCTCGTCCGGCAGACGGTCGAGAGCCCGTACGGGCCGCCGGTCTGGCCGCTCCAGGGGGTCGAGACGGGCACGATGATCGGCTGGCACGCGGTGTCGGTGATGGCGGAGGCGTGCGCCAAGGGGATCAAGGCCGATTACGCCGCCGCCTGGCCCAACCTGCGGCGCCGCGCGTTCGACCGCGACTTCAAGGATTCGGACAGCTCGCTCGGGCGCGGCTGGTACATGGATCTCGGCTTCGTGCCGGCGGACAAGACGTGGGAGTCGGTCAGCCGCACGCAGGAATATGCCTATGACGACTGGGCCGCGGCGGTGATCGCCGAGGCCGCGGGCGCCACCGCCGACGCCGCCGCGCTGCGCCGGCGCGCGCGCAACTGGCGCAACGTGATCGACCCGTCGATCGGCTTCGCGCGCCCGCGCTTCGCCGACGGCAGCTGGTGGAAGGACTATGACCCGATCCAGCTCGGCCACGCGCCCGAGAAGCAGCGCGACTATACCGAGGCCAACGGCTGGCAGGCGACCTTCCTCAACCAGCACGACAGCTACGGGATGATCGAGCATTTCGGCGGCGACGCCAAGTTCATCGCCAAGCTCGACGCGCTGTTCAGTGCGCCCTCGACGCTGCCCAAGAACGCGCCGCCCGATATCTCGGGGCTGGTCGGCCAGTATGCGCACGGCAACGAGCCCGACCAGCACGTCGCCTATCTCTACGCCTTCGCGGGCGCGCCGTGGAAGACCCAGGCGATGGTGCGGCGGCTGTGCGACGAGATGTACAAGGCCGATACCGACGGCGTGATCGGCAACGACGATTGCGGCCAGACCAGCGCCTGGTTCGTGCTGAGCTCGCTCGGCTTCTATCCCGTCGATCCGGTCAGCGCGGTGTATGTGTTCGGATCGCCGCTGTTCGACGCGGCCGAGCTGGACCTGGGCGGCGGGCGCCGGCTGCGCGTGCGCGCGATCGGCAACGCGCCCGACCGGCCCTATGTCCAGTCGGTGCGCTGGAACGGGAAGCCGTGGACGCGCAACTGGATCGCGCACCGCGACCTGGTGAAGGGCGGCACGCTCGAGTTCACCATGGGCGCCGCGCCGTCGCGCTTCGGCACCGCGCCGGCGGACCGGCCGCCGTCGTTCGGGCGCATGGCGCGCGGGTGAGCGTCAGGCCTCCTCGCTGACGGCGTGCCCCGGCGCAGGCCGGGGCCCAGGTGGGTAGGTCGGCGTGAGAGTCCCCGCCGTTACGCAACTGGGCCCCGGCCTTCGCCGGGGAACAGGCTGGTGGCGGTCGATTGCCCCGCTCGTGGCCGTGTCGTGCTCCTCCGCACGCAGGAGTCCAGGGTGGCAAGCGTCGCCCTTCGTGGCCCTGGGTTCCTGCGTTCGCAGGAACACGGGGGGTGCCCCAAACGCACCGCCCCGGCGCACGCCGGGGTCCAGGTGCGAAGATCCTCGCAGGAGCCGCGCGCGTCCCCGACTGGACCCCGGCGTCCGCCGGGGTGGCGGCGGGGAGGCGCGGCGTTCCGACTACCACCGTCGTCACCCTCCCGGGACCAGCACCGACTCGCCGCTTCGCTCCGCACCTACCGCGGCATCGGCGTCAGCGTCGGCGGCGCGTCGGAGAGCGCGCTCCCCCACGCCTTGTTGGGGGTCGGCCCCATGACCAGCTCGAGCCGCGCGCCAAGCTTCACGTCGTCGTGGCGGAACCACGCCTTGGTCCAGGGGCGGCCGTTGAGCGTCGCCGACTGGATGTACGGGTTCGCCGCGCCGTTGTTCTTCGCCACGATCTCCAGCACCTTGCCGTTGCCGAGCGTCACCGCGGCGCGGTCGAACACCGGGCTCGCGAGCATATAGACGTCGCTCGACGGATCGACCGGGTAGAAGCCCAGCGCGGTCAGCGCGTACCACGACGAGGTCGCGCCCTGGTCGTCCATCCCGGGATAGCCGAAGCCCGAGGCGTCGCTGCCGTAGAGCGTGTCGAGGATGCGGCGCGTCAGCGCCTGCGTCTTCCACGGCTGGCCGCCCCAGGCGTAGAGGAAGGGCGCGTGCTGGTCGGGCTGGTTGCCCTGGACGTACTGGCCGACCATCCCGGTGCAGTCGCGACAGATCCCCCTGGGCGTGTAGGGGGTGGCGAAGAAGCGATCGAGCTTGGCGTTGAACGCCGCACGCCCGCCGAGCGCGCCGGCGAGCCCGCCGACGTCGTGCGGCACCAGCCACAGCGTCGACCAGCCCGACGCCTCCTTCATCATGAAGTTGTAATAAGGCTCCTGCGGGTCGAACGGCGCGATCCACTTGCCGTCCTCCGTACGACCGCGGACGAAGCCGGTGCGCTTGTCGAACACGTTGCGCCAGTTGGCGGCGCGGCGGCGGAACATGGCGGCATCGTCGCGGCGGCCGAGCCGCTCGGCCAGCTCGGCCATGGCGTGATCGTCCCAGGCATATTCGAGCGTGGTCGCCGCGCCGGCCTTGCCGCCCGCATAGGGCGGGCTCGGGTTGCCCGCGGGCACCTCGTCCGAGATCCAGCCGCGGCGCATGTACTCGGCGAGATAGCCGCGCGGCCCGGCGGGGTCGGTGGCGTTCTTGCGCATGAACTCATAGGCAGCGGCATAGTTGAACGGGATGCCGCGCCGCATCGCGCCGAGATACAGGAACACCGCATTGTCGCCGTGGAACGAGGTGTTCATGAAGCCGCGCTCGCGCGCCATGTCGAGCTCGGACGCCATGATGTCCTGCACGACCTGGGGCTCGAGCAGCTCGAGCAGCACGATCTGGTTGCGCCCGGTATCCCAGAACGGCACCGGGCCGTAGCGGTCGTGCGTCGCGGTCTGCACCGTGCCGTTGCTGTCGGCGAAGCGCTCGCCCTTGCGCGCGATCAGTCGCGGGCTGGCGAAGGACTGGAACAAGGTGGAGTAGAACAGCCGCCGCTGCTTCTCGCTGCCGCCGCTCACCTGCACGCGGTCGAGCAGCCCCGACCAGGCCGCGCGCGCCGCGCGGCGCATGCCGTCGAAGTCCCAGCCCGGGCTCTCCACGCGCAGCCGCGCCTCGGCGTCGGCGTAGCTCGCGCCGTGCGCGATCTTGACGAGCACCTGCTCGCCCGCGCGCGTGGTGAAGTCGGCGTAGGCGCCGGCGAACCCGCCCTCGATCGCGCGCGCGTCGGGCATCACGTCCGCGCCCCCGATGCCATAGCCCTGACCCCCGCCAGGTGACTTGCGGAACGTGCCGAAGCGCTTGAACGGCTTGGAGAAGACCGCGACGAAATAGCGGCCGTCGCGCGCGTCGTGATCGTCGTCGGCGGTGGCGGCGCCGCGCACGGTCCGGTCGTTGACCACCTCGATCGCGCCGCCGCGGCGGTTGAGGTTGAGGATCAGGTGCGCTCGTTCGGTCGCGGGGAAGGTGAAGCGCATCAGCCCGGTGGCGCGGCTCGCGGTCAGCTCGGCCCTGACGCCGATGCTGGTGAGGTCGACGGCGTAATAGCCCGGCGACGCCACTTCCTTCGTCTTGTCGTAATAGGCCTGGGTCGAGGCCGGCGGCACGGTCCAGTCACCCACCACGGGCATGACGAAGGGCTGCGCGCGCCCGCCATAGGTCGGCCCGCCGCCCGCGGTGAAGCCGATCATCGTCGGGTTGCTGTAATAATAGGGCGTCGCGACGCCGGTGGGATAGCTGAGCGGCACGTTGACGTTGACCGGCGCCGCCTCGACCGCGCTGTGCGGCAGCCGCGCGCCGGGCGAAGTGATGCCCGAATAGGTCGGCTCGCCCGGCGGCGGCGCGTTGCCGATCAGCTCGGGGCGGTCGAGCGGCGCGGTGCCGACGCGCGGGTCGGCGAGGTCGACGCCGGAGCGGCTCGCCTGCTGGCCGAAGCCGCCGCTCGCTGTCAGCGCCGCGAGCGCCACCGCACCCGCCCATGTCGTCGCCCGCCGCATCGTCCGTCTCCCACGCGCCGTGTGATCCGCTGCCACCCGGCTATGGTTCTGATTAGACGGATAAACCAATTTGGTTGTCAATGGTGTGCGTGGCCGCGTGCACCCGAATGCCGCGCCCGGCCGTTGCACGCGCGCGAAGGAGTGAGCGGATGGTGGACGAGCGCGGGCGGGCGGTGCCGAGCGGACGATGGTCGCGGCTGGGCGGTTTCGGCAAGCTCGCGGGCGGCGTCGCCGGCGGGGTGATCGCCGAGGGCGCGCGACGGCTGGCCACGGGCGAGCGGCCGCGCATGAACGAGCTGCTGCTCACCCCCGCCAATGCCGCGCGCGTCGCCGACCAGCTCTCGCAGTTGCGCGGCGCGGCGATGAAGCTGGGGCAGATGATCTCGATGGACGCGGGCGACGTGCTGCCGCCCGAGCTCACCGCGATCCTGGCGCGGCTGCGCGAGAATGCGCATCACATGCCGCCGGCGCAGCTCGACCGCGTGCTGGCGCAGCAATGGGGCGAGGGGTGGCGAAAGCGCTTTCGCCACTTCCAGGCGCACCCGATCGCGGCGGCCTCGATCGGTCAGGTCCATCGCGCCGAGCTGCGCGACGGGCGCGTGCTCGCGATCAAGGTGCAATATCCCGGCGTGGCGGAGAGCATCGACGCCGACGTCGACAATGTCGCGACGCTGCTGCGCGTCACCGGGCTGCTGCCGCGCGAGCTCGACCTGCGCCCTTTGCTGGAGGAGGCCAAGCGCCAGCTGCGTGAGGAGGCCGATTACGCGCGCGAGCTGGCCATGCTCGAGCGCTATCGCGGCCTGCTCGGCGACGATCCCGCCTATGTCCTTCCCGCGGCCGAGCCGGCGCTGAGCACCGGGCGCGTGCTGGCGATGGACTTCGTCGCGGGTGCGCCGGTCGAGACGCTCGCCGAGGCGCCGCAGGAGACGCGCGACACCGCCGGCGCGGCGCTGGTGCGGCTGGTGCTGCGCGAGCTGTTCGACTGGGGCGTGATGCAGACCGACCCGAACTTCGCCAACTATCGCTGGCAGGCGGAAACCGGACGACTGGTGCTGCTCGACTTCGGCGCGGCGCGCCCCGTCCGTGCGGAGACCCGCGCGGGCTATCACCGGCTGCTGATGGCGGGGCTCGACGGCGACCGCGCGCGCGTGCGCGAGGCGGCGCTCGCCGCTGGATTCCTGGGCAGCGCGGCGGTGCAGCGCCACGGCGCGGCGGTCGACCGCATGATCGACGTGATCCTGACCGAGCTCGGCCGGCCCGGCCTGTTCGACTTCGGCGACCGCCGCTTCGTCGGCGTGATCCGCGAGGAGGCCACCGCGGTGGCGCGCGACCGCTCGACGTGGCACCTGCCGCCGGTCGACACGCTGTTCGTCCAGCGCAAGGTGAGCGGCACCGCGCTGCTGTGCGCCCGGCTCGGCGCGCGGGTCGAGGTGCGCGCGATGGTGGAGCGCTATCGCGGCGCGGACGCGGCGGCGATGGGGTAGGCCGGCCCGAGCGGGGTCGTCGCAGACGTGCCGGTGCTGCGATCACGACCCCGGGCATACGCACCGCGCGGCTCGCGTCTACGCGGCGGCGGGAGGGGAGGGATGCGCTCCCGCCCATACGCGGGAACCTAAGATCCCACGCGCCACTCGGGGCCCTGGCTTCCTGCCCGCGCAGGAACACGGCAGCTAGAGGTTCGCCTGCTCCTCCTCCGGCAGCTCGGCGTCGGGCGGGTAGTAGAGCGACGCGCATTCCTCGCGCAGGCAGCCGCCCTCGATCACGATGTCGTCGCGATAGGCATCGGCGATGAACGACAGGGTGTCGACGTGCTGCGCCTCCCAGTACATCGCGTGGACGTCCTCGCGCCCCGCGCCGTAGACAACCCGCCCGACCTTCGACCAGATCGAGGCCATGGTGCACATGCCGCACGGCTGCAGCGTGGAGTAGAGCGTCGCGCCGCGCAGCTCGAGCTCGCCGCTGTTCTCGCAGGCGCGGCGGATCGCCATCATCTCGGCGTGCGCGGTGGCGTCGGGCAGTTCGTGGGTCTGGTTGCGCTCGGCCGCCAGTACCTTGCCGTCGAGCACGATCACCGAGCCGAGCGGCGAGGTGGACGGGTCCGATCCCTTCGAGCGCGCCACCGCGATCGCCTCGCGCATCCAGTGTTCGTCTTCCTCGGTCATGCACACCTCCGCCGCGCTCAACGCCGCGGCGGCGCGGTCGCTCCCGGCCGTCGCGGGCTGATCCGCAAATAACAATGGCTTAGCGGCGCCGCCGACGCGGGCGGCGGCGAGGGAACGCGACGATCGTCGCGGTTCGTCGCAGCCAAGGCACGGAAGCCGGTGAACGGTGGTCGACGCGGCGCGAGCGGAGCGGGCGCGGGCTCCCGCCCGGCTATCTCGCAGTCGCAGCAACTCCTATGCGAGCGCCGGGGTTCGAGGAGGAAGATGATGTTCGACAACGATCAGCCGCGTCAGGCCAGCCGACGCGACGCGCTGCGGCTCGGGGCGGGCGCGGCGGCCACCGCGCTGGTGGCCTGCCGCGGCCAGGCCGTCGAGGTGACCGGCCTGCGCCAGGACGGCATCCCGACGCGCCAGATCGGCGCGATCACGGGCAACGACCCCGCCGCGATGCGGCAATGGGCGCAGTGGCTCGGCCGCCCGCAGGATCACGACCTGCTCTACTTCAACCAGGACAGCTGGGAGCAGTTCGACCAGTCGATCGACTTCATCGCCGGCGTCGGTCGCCAGGTGCTGGCGCAGGGGCGGCGGGTGCAGTGGTCGGTGCCGGTCGGCGGCCCGGGTGGCTATGACAGCGTCGCCGCGGGCCAGCGCGACGACCTCTACCGCCGGGTCGCCGCCGCGATCGTCGCCGCTTACCCGCGCGGCGACAGCCGCATCTACGTCCGCCTGCCGTGGGAGTTCAACCTCCCCTCGCAGTCGCTCGCCGCGCGCGACGCCGGCGGGCGCTGGGCGGCGCGGCTCTACGTCGCGGCGTGGCGTCGCATCGCCGGCGTCTTCCGCCAGGTATCGCGCCGCTTCTACTTCGACTGGTGCCCGAACATCGGCGAGGGCGGGATCAACCCAGAGCAATGCTATCCCGGCGACGACGTGGTCGATGTCGTGAGCCTCGACCTCTACTACCAGGGCCAGTACGACGACCAGAACCTGCGCGACGGCGGGCGCTCGATCTTCGGCTATCGCCTGTCGCAGCCGTTCGGCCTGGCCTGGCTGTCGAGCTTCGGCGCGCGTCACGGCAAGCTGATCGGCCTGTCGGAATGGGGTGTCGACGACGACCGCGCGGTGGTGTTCGCGCAGCTGCTCGCTGCCTGGATCGGCGCGCAGGGATCGCGCCTGTCGCACCACAATTACTGGAACCGCTCCGACGGCGGCATCAACGCGAAGCTCACCGACGGGCACCTGCCCAAGGTAGCGCGGGTGTATCGCGCCGCGTTCGGGCGCTGAGCGTTCGCGGGGCTGTCCTACGCGGGGGTGATCTCGTACGGGCGGGGCAACCTTCGGCGCCTTTCCCCTCCCGTGAAGGGGAGGGGCTCTGATCATCGTGCCGACCGCACCGCTGCGCGCCGCATCTTTCTCATGGCTGCTAGCCAGAGCGCCTGCTGGCGGTGACGATCGCTCCTCCGCCAGATGTCCAACATGACTCAACATTCGCGCGGTGGTAGACCCGGCGAGGCATCACCTTCCATCCGGACGAGCCGAGTGATTTCAGGGGTTTATGACCGGAAGGCGAGATCAGCCGTCACATCGCGCGAACGTTGAGCCTCGCCGCGCGGAACCGTCGAGCGACTCAACTTGCTCAACATTCGCGCGCCGCGGCGGGGGCTCAGGCCCAGCCCTCGAGCACCTGATCGGGCGGGCGATGGCCGTCTGCCCAGCTGCGGATGTTCGCGATGACGCGCTCGCCCGAGGCGACGCGGCCCTCGTACGTCGCCGAGCCCATGTGCGGGGTCATGACGACGTTGCGCAGGGCGAGCAGCCGCGGGTCGATCTCGGGCTCGTGCCGCCATACGTCGAGCCCGGCGCCGGCGAGCCGCCCGGCCTCGAGCGCGTCGACCAGCGCGTCCTCGTCGAGGATGCCGCCGCGACTGGCGTTGATGACGAAGACGTGCGGGCGCAGCAGTGCCAGCCTTCGCCGGTCGATGAGGTCGCGGCTGTCGGCGTTGAGCGGGGTGTGGATCGTCAGCACGTCGACCGCGCCGAGGAGGTCATCGAGCTCGGCATGCCAGAGCGCGCCGAGCTCGCGCTCGACTGCCGCGGGCAGGCGATGGCGGTTGTGGTAGTGGATCGAGAGACCGAAGGCGCGCGCGCGCCGGGCCACCGCCTGGCCGATCCGCCCCATGCCGACGATGCCGAGCGCCTTGCCGCCGATGCGATAGCCCAGCATCCCGCCCGGGCTCCAGCCGGTCCACTCGCCCGAGCGTACCAGCTTCTCGCCCTCGGCGAGGCGGCGCGGCACCGAGACGATCAGCGCCATCACGAGGTCGGCGGTGTCCTCGGTGAGCACGCCGGGGGTGTTGGTGACGATGATGCCGCGCGCGCGCGCGGCGCGCAGGTCGATGTGGTTCACCCCCGCGCCGAAATTGGCGATCAGGCGGAGCCGCTCGCCGGCGCCGGCGATCAGCGCCGCGTCGATCGTGTCGGTGACGGCGGGGACGAGCACGTCGCTGTCGGCCATGGCGGCGGCGAGCGCGTCGCGCGAGAGCGGGCGGTCGCCGCGGTTGTTGCTGGTGTCGAACAGTTGCTCGAGCCGCCGCATGACGACCTCGGGCAGCTCGCGCGTGACGGTCACCTTGGGATGGGCGCAGCGTCGCGGGTCGGCCATGCGCCCGGATTGGCGCAGCCCCGCGCGGGCGTCAACGGTAAGCGGTTGCTGGCGCGCCGTGCGCCTCTTACAGACTGGCGCGTGGACAGCGGGATCTCAGCGGGGCGGCGCGCCGCGATGGCGGCGGTGATGGCGGCGACGGCGTGCGGTGCGGCGGCGGACGCCGCGCCCGACCTGCGCGAGCCGCCCTATTACGCCTCGCTCAGCCCGTCGCGCGCGCGGATGCGGACCGGGCCGGGGCGCACCTTCCCGTCGAGCTGGGTCTACGTCCGCGCCGACCTGCCGGTGCGCGTCGTCGCGGTGTTCAAGGAATGGCGCAAGGTCGAGGATCCGGGTGGCACGCAGGGCTGGATGCTCGGCACGCTGGTGAGTCACACCCGCACCGCGATCGTCACCGGCGGCGAGCCCGCCGAGCTGCGCGACCGCCCCGGCGGCCCGCACGTGCTGTGGCGCGCGCAGCCGGGGGTGGTGGGGCGGCTGAGCCAGTGCGGCAACGGCTGGTGCCGCTTCGATGTCCACGGCCAGGCCGGGTTCGTGCAGACCGAGCGGCTGTGGGGCGTGGCGCCCGGCGAGGTGCTGCCATGAGCTTCGTGCTGGAGGGCTTCGATACCGACCTCTTCGTCGACTCGACGCTGGCCGAGGACCTGGGCGGGATCGGGGACATCACCTCCGCCGCGGTGATCCCGGCCGCGGCGCGTTTCGCGGCGGTGATGGACAGCCGCGACGCCATCATCGCCTGCGGCGTGGCGCTCGCCGCCGCCTTTTTCCGCCGGCTCGATCCCGAGGCCACGATCGAGCCGCTGGTGCGCGACGGCGACCGGGTCCCTCCCGGTGGCAAGCTGCTGCGCGTCACCGGCGCGGCGCGCGCGGTGCTCACCGCGGAGCGCTCGGCGCTCAACACGATCCAGCATCTGTCGGGGATCGCGACGCTGACCGGCGCCTATGTCGCGGCGCTGGAGGGCACCGGCGCGACGCTGCTCGACACGCGCAAGACGCTGCCGGGGCTGCGCCGGCTCGAGAAATACGCCACCCGCACCGGCGGCGCGCGCAACCACCGCATGGGCCTGTGGGACGCGGCGATGATCAAGGACAATCACGTCGCGGTCGCCGGCGGGGTCGGCCCCGCCGCCGCGCTCGCCCGCGCCGCGGGGATCGCCGACATCATCGTCGAGGTCGACCGGCTCGACCAGATCGCGCCCGCGCTCGACGCCGGCGCGACCCACCTGCTGCTCGACAACATGCCCCCCGCGATGCTGCGCGCGGCGGTGGCGCTGGTCGACGGGCGCGTGCCGACCGAGGCGTCGGGCGGGGTCTCGCTCGAGACGATCGGCGCGATCGGGGCGAGCGGGGTGACCTATGTCAGCGTCGGCCGCATCACCCAGTCGGCGCCCGCGGCGGACATCGGGCTCGACGTCGCCGCGGCGTGAACCTGGCGCCTTGCGTCGGCGCGCGCACCGGCGCAGAGCGCGCGCGCAACCATGAGAGGTCATCGTGACGCGTCCGCCCCCGATCGTCCGCTTCGAGCGCCTGTACCTGACCTCCTTCGCGCTGGGGCTGCTCATCTGGGCGCTGACCTGGGATCAGCTGTCGACGCGGCTCGCGGCCGACCCGCGCACCGCCGCGTTCGGCTGGATGCTCGCCGCGGCGCTGGCGCTCAACGTCGCGATCGCGCTGTTCCAATGGTATGCGGTGGCGCGGCGCGGGGTTGCCTGGGTGCGCTGGATGGTGGTGCTGCTGACGGTGCTGCACCTGCTGGGGCTGCTGCCCGGCCTGTTCAGCGCGCCGCTCGCGCTACCGACGCTGCTCGGGCTGGTCCGCGTCGCGCTGGAGGTGACCGCGGTGGCGCAGCTGTTCGCGCCCGCGGCGCGCGACTGGTTCGGGCTGGATCGGGCGGACGACGAGGACGAGGTCGACGGTCATCGGGAGGAGCTGGCATGACGCGCTGGCTGGCCGCCGCGGCGCTGGTGGCGCTGCCCGGGAGCGCTGGCGCGCAGGCGCTCTCCTGCGCGCTGCCCGACACGATCGCGGCGCCGCGCCCCGACCTGCCGAGCCCGAAGCAGCCGGCGCGGCGCGTGCCGATCGGCAGCTACACGCTGGCGGTGACGTGGAGCCCGCAATATTGCCGCGATCACGGCGACGACCGCGACGCGCGCTTCCAGTGCGGCTCGGCCAATCGCTTCGGTTTCGTGCTCCACGGCCTGTGGCCGGACGGCGTGGGCAAGGAATGGCCGCAATATTGCCGTGCCACCCCGATCCTGCCGGCGGCGGTGCTGCGCCGGCACCTCTGCGCGACGCCCTCGGCGCAGCTGCTCCAGCACGAGTGGGCCAAGCACGGCACCTGCATGGCGGGCTATTCGCCCGAGCGCTATTTCACGCAGTCGAACGCGATGTACGCGCGGCTGCGCTTCCCCGACATGGCGGCGCTGTCGCGCCGCCCGCTGACCGCTGGCGCGATGGCCGCGGCGATGGCGCGCGTGAACCCGGGGATGCGCGCCGACATGATGCGCGTGACCGCGACGAAGCAGGGCTGGCTCGACGAGCTCTGGTTCTGCGTCGACCAGGCTTTCCGGTACACGCGCTGCCCGGCGCACCAGGGCGGGCTCAGGCCGGGCGCGCCGCTGCGGGTCTGGCGCGGCTGACGCGCGATCAGCGCCGTCGCGCCAGCTCGCGCGTGGCGGCGTCGATCCCGTCGAGCGTCAGGGGGAACATGCGCCCGTTCAGCAGATCGCGGACCAGCGCGGTCGACGCCGAATAACCCCAGTGCGCTTCCGGCGCTGGGTTGAGCCAGGCCGCGGCGGGATAGGTCGCGGTCAGCCGCCGCAGCCAGGCCGCGCCGGGCTCGTCGTTGTGGTGCTCGACCGAGCCGCCGGGATGCGTGATCTCGTACGGGCTCATCGCCGCGTCGCCGACGAACAGCAGCTTGTAGTCGCGGCCATAGGTGTGGAGTAGCTCGAGCGTCGGCGTGCGCGCGTCGAAGCGGCGGCGGTTGTCCTTCCACACGCCCTCGTACACGCAATTGTGGAAGTAGAAGAATTCGAGGTCGCGGAACTCGCTGGTGGCGGCGGAGAACAGCTCCTCACAGGCCGTGACGAACGGGTCCATCGAGCCGCCGACGTCGAGGAAGAGCAGCAGCTTGACCGCGTTGCGCCGTTCCGGGCGGAGGCGCACGTCGAGCCAACCCTGGCGCGCGGTGCCGTCGACGGTCGCGTCCATGTCGAGCTCCTCCGCCGCGCCCTCGCGGGCGAAGCGGCGGAGCCGGCGTAGCGCGACCTTGATGTTGCGCGTGCCCAGCTCGCGGGAGGAGTCGAGGTCGCGGAAGGCGCGCTGCTCCCACACCTTGATCGCGCGTCCGTGGGTCGACTCGCCGCCGATGCGGACGCCCTCGGGGTTATAGCCCGCGTTGCCGAAGGGACTGGTGCCGCCGGTACCGATCCACTTGCTGCCGCCCTGATGGCGCGCGTGCTGCTCGGCGAGCCGCTCGCGCAGCGTCCGCATGATCTCGTCCCAGGAACCGAGCGACTCGATCGCCGCCATCTGCTCGGGGGTGAGATGGCGCTGCGCCAGCGCGCGGAGCCATTCCGCCGGCAGCTCGGCGGGCGCGACACCCTCCGCCGGCAACGCGCCGCGGAACACCGCGGCGAAGACCTGGTCGAAGCGGTCGAGCAGCGCCTCGTCCTTCACGTAGATGGCGCGGCTGAGATAGTAGAATTGCTCGGGCGAGCGGTCGATCACCGCGGCGTCGAGCGCCTCGAGCAGCAGCAGATGCTCCTTGAGGCTCGCGGGGATCCCCGCCGCGCGCAGGGCATCGAGGAAGGCGAGGAACATGGCGCCTGGCTCAGGGCCGCGGCGCGTGCCGTCGCGCCATGAAGGCGAGCCGCTCGAACAGCATCACGTCCTGCTCGTTCTTGAGCAACGCGCCGTGCAGCGGCGGGATCACCCTGGTCGGGTCGCGCTGCTGCAACACCTCGAGCGGCAGGTCCTCGTGGAGCAGCAGCCGGAGCCAATCGAGCAGCTCGCTGGTCGAGGGCTTCTTCTTGATCCCGGGCACCTCGCGCACCTCGTAGAAGAGGTCGAGCGCGCGGCTGACCAGCGTCGTCTGGATGCCGGGGAAGTGGACGTCGACGATCGCCTGCATCGTCGCGCGGTCGGGGAAGCGAATGTAGTGGAAGAAGCAGCGACGCAGGAAGGCGTCGGGCAGTTCCTTCTCGTTGTTCGAGGTGATCACCACGATCGGGCGCTGGGTGGCGCGCACGGTCTGACCCGTCTCGTAGACGTGGAACTCCATGCGATCGAGTTCCTGCAACAGGTCGTTGGGAAACTCGAGATCGGCCTTGTCGATCTCATCGATCAGCAGCACCGCCGGCGTGTCGCGCTCGAACGCCTCCCACAATTTGCCGCGCCGGATATAGTTGGCGATGTCGTTCACGCGCGGGTCGCCGAGCTGGCCGTCGCGCAACCGTGCGACCGCGTCATAGTCGTAGAGGCCCTGCTGCGCCTTGGTAGTGGATTTCACGCTCCACTCGATGAGAGGACAGCCGGTCGCGCGCGCGATCTCGTGCGCCAGCACGGTCTTGCCCGTGCCGGGCTCGCCCTTGACCAGCAGTGGGCGTCGCAGCCGCACCGCGGCGTTGACCGCGACCTTGAGATCATCGGTGGCGACATAGGCGTCGCTGCCTTCGAACCGCTCCATACGCGCCGTCATGCGGTGCGTGGCGGCACCTGGCAAGTCGGCTCAGCCCTCGCGCGCGGCGGCGCGGGACTCGAGCAGCTGCCACAGCCCGCGGTGCTGGCGAAGCAGTTGGTCGGCGCCGAAGGTGAGCGCGCGCATCCCCGGCGGCGCGAGCGCGAGGCCGCGCAGCATCGCGACGGCATCGTCGCGTACCGCGGCGAAGCTCGCCACCGGCGTCTCGCCCAGCCGCTCGGCGCACCGCTCGAGCAGGTCGCGGACCGCGATCCAGTCGAGCACGAAGGCGGCGGTGGCGCCAGTGGCGCAGCCGAGCCGGTCCGAGCGCGCGAGCAACGCCAGCGTGTCGCGCTGCTGCAGGATCGCCGCGGCGGCACTGGCCTGGCCGGGGGTCGACGGCAGCGGACCGGCCGCGGCGGCGAGGCGGACGAGCAGCGCGCGCTCGCTCGCCATGACCCCCGCGGTGCGCGCCATCCACGTCGACGCGAGCGAGTCGGCCCCGTGGGCGGCGGCGTGATCGACCAGCCCCGGGAAGGTGCCGTGCACGACGCACAGGGCGTGGATCGCGTCGGCGAGATCGCGCAGCGGTGCGCCCGCGTCGGCGAGCGCCTGGGCGTGCGGCGACGCGGCGGTGCCGTCGCGCGCGACCATCGCGAGGATCAGGTCGGCGGGCCCGTCCTCGGGGCGCTGACTCGCGTCCGCCATCACTCTCGTCTCCACGCTGGCCGCGGCACGCCTCGGCCGCGCGCTCCAGCTAGCTGATCGACGTAAAGGCGCGGTTTACGCGGCCGCGCGGACCACCGCTGCGACGACCTCCTCGACGCGTCCGTTGACCCGGATCGGCCAGAAACTGAGCGTGGCGGGGAGCGTCCCGCCATCATCGGTCAGCAGTGCCGCGCGCGCGGTCGCGCCGGTCTCGCCCTCGCTCGCGCGCTCGAGCGCCTCACCGACCGCGGCACGATCGACCGCGGCGACCAGCGCCAGGAAGCGCGCGCCGGTGAGCGAGGCGAGCGGCACCTGCAGCAGCGCCGCGAGCGCGGGGCGGGGTGCAAGGAGATAGCCGCGGAGGCTGACCCGCGCGAGCGCGGCCAGCCCGGTCGCCTCGAGCGCCGCGGTGATCGAGTCGCGCGCCACGGCAGCGGCATGCACCTCGATCGCGGCGGTCTCGTCCTCGATCCGCAGCAGGCAACCGCGGGGCAGCGGCTCGACCGTCACCGCGAGCGTGCGGCCGGGCGAGCGGTCGACCGCGAGCGAGACGCGCTCCCGCGCGGCGCCGTCCAGCACACGCCGCACCGCCGCGGCGAGCGCACCGCCGTCGCGCTGCGACAGGCGAGCCACATCGGCGCCCGCCGCGACGCGATCGCCGAAGCGCGCACGCGCGGCGGCATTGGCGAGCGTGACCAGGCCGGTGTCGTCGAGCAACAGCAGCGGCAGATCGAGCGTGTCCAGGACGGGATCGAGCAGCGGTGAGGGGGAGCGCTGCGACCGTTCGTCCCCGGCGAGCGTGTCGATCAGATCGACACCGACGAGGATCAGCCGGGGGCGACCATGATGGAGCACGTAGACCGGCGCGCGCGCGGCGCGTTCCTGCCACTCGCCGAAGTGGCGGACGAGCGCCGATGCCGTGACCTGAAGCCGCGCGGTGTCGCGGCGAGCAGCCGTGTCAACCATAGAGAACTGATCGAGATCATTCACCTACTTGTGAAGTGATCGCGATCAATCGTAAGAAAAAACAGCCGCGACTATCGGGCGATCGTCGCGGCCGCGGACATCAGGCACGGACCCGCGACGCGGGTGGCACTCACTGGTCGAGGAAGGACCGCATCTTGCGGCTGCGGCTCGGGTGCTTGAGCTTGCGCAGCGCCTTCGCCTCGATCTGCCGGATGCGCTCGCGCGTCACCGAGAACTGCTGGCCGACCTCCTCGAGCGTGTGATCGGTGTTCATGCCGATGCCGAAGCGCATGCGCAGCACGCGCTCCTCGCGCGGCGTGAGCGAGGCGAGCACGCGCGTCACGGTCTCCTTGAGGTTGGCCTGGATCGCGGCGTCGACCGGGATCACCGCGTTCTTGTCCTCGATGAAGTCGCCGAGGTGCGAATCCTCCTCGTCGCCGATCGGGGTCTCGAGGCTGATCGGCTCCTTGGCGATCTTCATCACCTTGCGGACCTTCTCGAGCGGCATGCTCAGGCGCTCCGCCATCTCCTCGGGCGTGGGCTCGCGGCCCTGCTCGTGGAGGAACTGGCGGCTGGTGCGGACCAGCTTGTTGATCGTCTCGATCATGTGGACCGGGATGCGGATCGTCCGCGCCTGGTCCGCGATCGAGCGGGTGATCGCCTGGCGGATCCACCAGGTCGCGTAGGTGCTGAACTTGTAGCCGCGGCGATACTCGAACTTGTCGACCGCCTTCATCAGGCCGATGTTGCCCTCCTGGATGAGGTCCAGGAACTGCAGGCCGCGGTTGGTGTACTTCTTGGCGATCGAGATCACGAGGCGGAGATTGGCCTCGACCATCTCCTTCTTGGCGATCCGCGCCTCGCGCTCACCCTTCTGCACCATGTTGACGATGCGGCGGAACTCGGCAAGCGCCATGCCGGTCTGCTGGCTGATCTCGCTGATCTCGGTGCGGATGCGATCGATCGCGGGCGCCTCGTTGGTGGCGAAGGCGGCCCATTTCTTGTCGCGCCCGCGCACCGCGTCGAGGAAGCCCTCGTCGAGCTCATGGCCCATATATTGGTCGAGAAAGTCCTTGCGGTTCACCTTGTGGCGCTCCGCCAGGCGCAGCATCTGCCCGCCCAGCGCGGTGAGGCGCCGGTTGTAGCTGTAGAGCTGGTCGACCAGATACTCGATCTTGCTCTGGTGGAACTGCACGCTCTCCACCTCGGCGGTGAGGTCCTCGCGCAGCTTCTGGTACTTGCGCTCCTGCGCGTCGGAGAGATCCGCGCCCGACGCCATCGCGTCGAGCCGGCTCTCCTGCATCTTGGAGAAGTTGCGGTAGATCGCGGTGATGTTGGCGAACTTCTCGAGCGCGAGCGGCTTGAGCGTCTCCTCCATCTGGGCGAGGCTGAGCGTGTTGTCCTCTTCCTCGTCGTCGGACGGCCGCGGCGCGCGTCGCTCCGTCATGTCGTCCTCGTCGTCGGCCGGAGCCTCCTCGGGCTCCTCCTCCTCCTTGAACGACGGGCCGGTGCTCGACTCGCTGATCTCGCCGCTGTCGTCCTCGGCGCCCTCGACCTGCTCGGCCGACGGCCCCTTGGAGAGCATCGCGTCGAGATCGACGATCTCGCGCAGCTGCATCGTCCCCTCGTTGAGCGCGGTCGACCAATCGATGATGGCGTTGAAGGTGATCGGGCTCTCGCAGAGCCCGAGGATCATGGTGTCGCGGCCCGCCTCGATGCGTTTGGCGATCGCGATCTCACCCTCGCGGCTGAGCAGCTCCACCGCGCCCATCTCGCGCAGGTACATCCGCACCGGGTCGTCGGTGCGGTCGACCGTCTCCTTCTTCTTGGCCTCGGGGGCCGGGGCGGTGCCGTCGGAGTCGCCGTCGGTATCGACCGCCTCGGCCTCGTCGTCGTCGGCGCGCTCCTCGGTCTCGCCGTCCTCGCCCTGCTCCTCGTTCTCGACGATGTTCACGCCCATCTCGTTGAGCGCGGACATCACGTCCTCGAGCTGATCGGACGACATCTGATCCTGCGGCAGCGCCTCGTTGAGCTGGTCGTAGGTGATGTAGCCGCGCTTCTTGGCGCGCGCGATCAGCTTCTTGACGCTCGCGTCGTTCAGATCGATCAGCGGAGCATCGGCCACTTCCGCGCCCTCGTCACCACCGCCACCGTTCATCTTCGCCATCAATCGTCCTCAAGTCCGAGCGCGCGGGCGTCTTCGTTTGCCTGCACCAGATTTGCAAGTCGCTCATCCAGCGCGCGTTGTTCGTTCACCAACGCCACTTGCCGTTCGAACGCCTCGGCGGTGAAGCGCGCCTTCATCGCGGAAGTTGCTTCCGCCAGCGCAGCATCGACCTCCGGCCGGGCGACCAGGATCGCGATCGCCTCGTCGAGGTCGTCGCGCGCCTGCTTCTCGTCGGCGCCGGCGCGCGTGAACGAATAGGGCATCGTATCGGCTCTCAAGAGGTCGTGCGCGACCGTATCGAAACCGGACCTCGCCAATATGGTGACGAGCCGCCCGCTATCAAGCGGATCGCCGCGACGATCCTCCAGCGCGACATCCACCACCGCCTCGAACAAGCGGCCGAGCGCGCCCTCGGCGAGGCGCAGGCCGCCCAGCACCTCCATGTGGCGCGCGATCTCGGCGGGGTGGCGGATCAGTCCGGCGAGCACCGCCTTGGCGAGCACGCGGTCGATCCCGCCGGCGGCGCCGACGCGCTTGGCGTCCTCGGTGACGGGCGGGGGCGGCGGCGTCCACTTCTGCCCGGGGCGGCGCTGCGCCATCGGGTAGAAGGGCGTGCGCTGCTGGAACGGCTGGCGGGTGCGCGCGAACTGCTCGTCGAAACGGTGGCGGAACTCGGCCTGATACTCGGCGCGGACGCTCGGGTCGGTGATCGACTGGACGAGCTCGCCGAGGCGGCGCTTGAAGCCGGCACGCTGCTCCGGCGTGGTCAGCGGCTCGGCGGCGAGCTCGTGCTGCCACAGCCGGTCGACCAGCGGCTGCGCCGAGCGCACCAGCGGCTCGAACGCGCCCGGCCCCTGCGCGCGCATCAAGTCGTCGGGGTCCTGACCCTCGGGCAGGGTGACGAAGGCGAGGCTGCGCCCCGGCGCGAGCAACGGCAGCGCGCGCTGCGCCGCGCGGATGGCGGCCTTCTGCCCGGCCGCGTCGCCGTCGAGGCAGACATAGGGCACGTCGACGACTCGCCACAGCCGCTCGAGCTGCGCCTCGGTCAGCGCGGTGCCGAGCGGCGCGACCGCCTCGCCGATGCCGTGCTGCGCCAGTGCGACCGCGTCCATATAGCCCTCGACCACGAACAGCCGCTCGGTCTTGCGCGCGGCCGCGGCGGCGCGGTCGAGATTGTAGAGCGTGCGGCCCTTGTCGAAGAGCGGCATGTCGGGCGAGTTGAGGTACTTGGGCTCGCCCTCGCCGATGATCCGCCCGCCGAACGCGATGACTCGCCCGCGCGGGTCGCGGATCGGGATCATCAGCCGGCCGCGGAACCGGTCATACGGCTCCTTGCCCTCGACCTGGATCAGCAGCCCCGCCTCGACCAGCATGGCGTCGCCGAAATCCCTGAGCGCTGCGCGCAGCCGGGTACGGGAGTCGGGCGCGTAGCCGAAGCCGAAGGTGCGCTGCGTCGCGGCGCTCACGCCGCGCCGATCGAGCAAGGCGCGCGCCGCCACGCCCTCGCTGCCGCCGAGCTGCTGGGTGAAGAAGTCGGCCGCCGCCTGCATCACGTCGTGGAGCGACTTGGCGCGCTCGGCGCGCTCGGCCGACTGGCGGTCCTGCGCGGGCATCTCCATCCCCGCCGCCGCGGCGAGTTCCTTGACCGCGTCGATGAAGGGCAGCCCCTGGTGGTCGGTCAGCCAGCGGATCGCGTCGCCGTGCGCCGAGCAGCCGAAGCAGTGGTAGAAGCCCTTGTCGTCGTTGACGTAGAAACTGGGCGTCTTCTCGTTGTGGAACGGGCAGCAGCCCTTCGACTCGCGCCCGGCGCGCGTGAGCTTGACCGTCTTGCCGACCAGCGCGGTGAGCGAGGTGCGCGCGCGCAGCTCGTCGAGGAAGGCGGGGGTGAGACTCACCGCCGCATTATAACCCTTATGGCGCCGGATCGGGCAGGGAGCAACGTGTCGCGGCGGGACGGGGTGTTTTCCCCCGTCCGGCCGCCACACCGGAGAGCTTACCGTCGTCCCGGACTTGGCCCGGGATCCACTGTTCCGCGGGGGTCACGGCTCCCGGAGGTGCGGCTCGGCGGATCCCGGAGCGAGTCCGGGATGACGGGAACGGGGCGCGAGGCGGGCATGGCAAAGCGCTCGCGGCCCCTCCGCCTCTCCGCGCCTCCGCGTCAAGCCTCACCCCCTCCCGGGCTCACCCCGCCAGCGCCGCCTTCACCAGCGCGCTCGCCTTGCTCATGTCGAGCGTGCTGGCGTGGCGCGCCTTCAGCTCGGCCATCACGCGGCCCATGTCCTTCATGCCGCCCGCGCCCAGCTCAGCCTTGATCGTCTCGATCGCGGCGCGGGTCTCGTCCTCGCTCATCTGCTGCGGCAGGAAGCGCTCGATCACCGCCACCTCGGCCTGCTCCGCCGCGGCCAGCTCGGGGCGGCCGCCCTGCTCGTACATCGCGATCGACTCGCGGCGCTGCTTCACCATCTTCTGCAGCACCTCGACCACGACCGCGTCGTCGTCCGCCGGCGCCGCGCCGGTGCGCAGCTCGATGTCGCGATTCTTCACCGCCGCCTGGATCAGCCCGATGGTGGCGCGCGCCTCCTTGTCGCCCGCCTTCATCGCCGCGATCTGCGCGGCCTTGATGTCGTCCCGAATCATACCCGTGTCCTTAACCGATTGACGCGTCCGGCGCGCGTCTCTAGCGGGCGGGGCTTAGCGACATTGCCGACCCACACAAGGAGTGCCCGCCTGCCATGGCCGACGCCACGTTTCCGCACGCGCCCAGACCGGATGGAGCGACGGGCGTCCTCGTCCTCGCCAGCGGCGAGGTGGCGTGGGGCCGCGGCTTCGGCGCGACCGGCCAGGCGGTGGGCGAGGTGTGCTTCCACACCGCGATGACGGGTTACCAGGAGATCATGACCGATCCGAGCTTCGCCGGTCAGATCATCACCTTCACCTTCCCGCACATCGGCAACGTCGGGGCGAACCCCGACGACGTCGAGGCCGACAACCCGCACGCGCTCGGCATGATCGTGCGCGAGGATCCGACCGCGCCGAGCAACTTCCGCGCGATGGAGGATCTCGCCGGCTGGATGGAGCGGCACGCGCGCGTCGGGCTGGCGGGCGTGGACACGCGCGCGCTGACGCGGCGGATCCGCGGCGGCGGGGCGCCGACCGGCGTGGTGGCGCACGCGCCCGACGGCGCGTTCGACCTCGACCTGCTGCTCAAGCTGGCGCGCGGCTGGCCCGGGCTGGAGGGGATGGATCTCGCCAAGGACGTGACGCGCGAGACGCACGGCAGCTGGGAGGGCGGCATCTGGCGGCTCGGCTTCGGCTACGAGGGCGCCGGCGAGGGCGCGCGGCCGCACGTGGTCGCGGTGGACTACGGCAGCAAGTTCAACATCTTCCGTAACCTCGTTCAGGCCGGGGCGAAGGTGTCGGTGGTGCCCGCGACGGCGACCTTCGAGGAGATCATGGCGCTCGCACCCGATGGCATCTTCCTCTCCAACGGCCCCGGCGATCCCGCCGCCACGGGGGAGTATGCCGTGCCGGTGATCCGTCGGCTGCTCGACACCGGCAAGCCGCTGTTCGGCATCTGCCTCGGCCACCAGCTGCTCGCGCTGGCGGTGGGGGCGCGGACGACCAAGATGTTCCAGGGCCATCGCGGCGCCAACCATCCCGTCAAGCGGCTCAGCGACGGCGCGGTCGAGATCACCAGCATGAACCACGGCTTCGCGGTCGAGCGTGAGACGTTGCCGGCCAACGCGCGCGAGACGCACGTGTCGCTGTTCGACGGCAGCAACGCCGGGCTCGAGCTGACCGACCGGCCCGCGTTCAGCGTGCAATATCACCCTGAGGCGAGCCCGGGCCCGCAGGACAGCCTCTATCTGTTCGAGCGGTTCGTGGAAGCGCTGCGCCCGGCCTGACGCCGCGCCGCGACGACATAGCGGGCGGCCGGCGGCGCCGTCGCCCGAGACAAGAAGCCTTGAAGGCAGGACCTGACGCATGCCCAAACGCACCGACATCTCCTCGATCCTCGTCATCGGCGCGGGGCCGATCATCATCGGCCAGGCGTGCGAGTTCGACTATTCCGGCACGCAGGCGATCAAGGCGCTCAAGGAGGAGGGCTATCGCATCGTCCTCGTCAACTCGAACCCGGCGACGATCATGACCGATCCCGAGCTGGCCGACGCCACCTACGTGGAGCCGATCACCCCCGAGGTGGTCGCCACGATCATCGCCAAGGAGCGCCCCGACGCGGTGCTCCCGACCATGGGCGGGCAGACCGCGCTCAACACCGCGCTGGCGCTGTTCCGCGACGGCACGCTGGAGAGATACGGCGTCCAGATGATCGGCGCCGACGCCGAGGCGATCGACAAGGCCGAGGACCGGCTCAAGTTCCGCGACGCGATGGACAGGATCGGGCTGGAGAGCGCGCGCAGCCATATCGCCCACAGCGAGGCCGAGGCGCTCGGCGGGCTCGACAAGGTCGGGCTGCCCGCGATCATCCGCCCCAGCTTCACGCTCGGCGGCACGGGCGGGGGCGTCGCCTACAACCGCGAGGAGTTCCTCGAGATCGTCCGCAAGGGGCTCGACGCCTCGCCTACCACCGAGGTGCTGATCGAGGAATCGCTCCTCGGCTGGAAGGAATATGAGATGGAGGTGGTCCGCGACCACGCGGACAATTGCATCATCATCTGCTCGATCGAGAACATCGATCCGATGGGCGTCCACACCGGCGATTCGATCACGGTCGCGCCGGCGCTGACGCTGACCGACAAGGAATATCAGATCATGCGCAACGCCAGCATCGCGGTGCTGCGCGAGATCGGGGTCGAGACGGGTGGCTCCAACGTGCAGTTCGCGGTCAACCCGAAGGACGGGCGGCTCATCGTCATCGAGATGAACCCGCGCGTGTCGCGCTCCTCGGCGCTGGCGAGCAAGGCGACCGGCTTCCCGATCGCCAAGGTCGCCGCCAAGCTGGCGGTAGGCTACACGCTCGACGAGATCGAGAACGACATCACCGGCGCCACCCCGGCCTCGTTCGAGCCGACGATCGACTATGTCGTCACCAAGATCCCGCGCTTCGCCTTCGAGAAGTTCAAGGGCGCGCAGGCGACGCTGGGCACCGCGATGAAGTCGGTCGGCGAGGTGATGGCGATCGGGCGCAACATCCACGAGTCGATGCAGAAGGCGCTGCGCGGGCTGGAGACCGGCCTGTCGGGCTTCGACCGGGTCGAGCGGCTCGTCGGCGCGCCGCGCGCCGAGATCGAGGCCGCGCTCGCCGCGCCGACGCCCGACCGGCTGCTCGTCGCGGCGCAGGCGCTGCGCGAGGGCTTCACCGTCGCGGAGGTGCACGCCATCGCCAAGTACGACCCGTGGTTCCTCGAGCGGATCTCCGAGATCGTCGCCGCGGAGGCCGAGGTGATGACCCACGGCCTGCCGATCGACGCGCTCGGCATGCGCCGGCTCAAGGCGATGGGCTTCTCTGACAAGCGGCTCGCCTGGCTCGCGCTCCAGTCAGCCAACCTGCGCGGCATGGAGCGCGGCATCGCGCGCGGGTCGGGGCTGATCCACGAGGCGGTCAAGGCGATGACCGGCGGCGTGACCGAGGAGGAGGTGCGCGCGCGCCGCGTCAAGCTTGGCGTCCGCCCGGTGTTCAAGCGCATCGACACCTGCGCCGCCGAGTTCGAGGCCAAGACGCCGTACATGTACTCGACCTACGAGGCGCCGATGTTCGGCGAGCCAGAGAACGAGGCGCAGCCGAGCGACCGGCGCAAGATCGTGATCCTCGGCGGCGGGCCGAACCGGATCGGGCAGGGGATCGAGTTCGACTATTGCTGCTGCCACGCCTGCTTCGCGCTGGCGGAGCAGGGCTATGAGACGATCATGGTCAACTGCAACCCGGAGACGGTGAGCACCGACTATGACACCTCGGACCGGCTCTATTTCGAGCCGCTCACCGCCGAGGACGTGCTCGAGATCCTCCACGTCGAGCAGCAGTCGGGCGAGCTGGTCGGCGTGATTGTCCAGTTCGGCGGCCAGACCCCGCTCAACCTCGCGCGCGCGCTGGAGCAGGCGGGGATCCCGATCCTCGGCACCTCGCCCGACGCGATCGATCTCGCCGAGGACCGCGAGCGCTTCGCGGCGCTCGTCAACCGGCTCAAATTGCTCCAGCCCGCCAACGGCATCGCGCGCAGCCGCGAGGAGGCGCTCAACGTCGCCAACCGCATCGGCTACCCGGTGCTGATGCGGCCGAGCTACGTGCTCGGCGGGCGCGCGATGGAGATCGTCGACAGCGACCAGCAGCTCGAGGACTATATCCAGACCGCGGTGCAGGTCTCGGGCGACGCCCCGGTGCTGATCGACCAGTATCTGCGCGACGCGGTCGAGGTCGACGTCGACGCGATCTGCGACGGCGATCAGGTGGTCGTCGCGGGCGTGCTCCAGCACATCGAGGAGGCGGGGGTCCATTCGGGCGACAGCGCCTGCTCGATCCCGCCCTACTCGCTCGCGCCCGAGATCGTCGCGGAGATCGAGCGGCAGGCCGAGGCGCTGGCCGACGGCCTGTCGGTGCGCGGGCTGATGAACATCCAGTTCGCCGTGAAGGACGGGCTGGTCTATCTGATCGAGGTCAACCCGCGCGCCAGCCGGACGGTGCCGTTCGTCGCCAAGGCGATCGGTGCGCCGATCGCCAAGATCGCGGCGCGCGTGATGGCGGGCGAGAAGC
The DNA here is from genome assembly GCF_014194975.1 of Sphingomonas sp. BK580. Classification (GTDB taxonomy): domain Bacteria; phylum Pseudomonadota; class Alphaproteobacteria; order Sphingomonadales; family Sphingomonadaceae; genus Sphingomonas. Next base: position 598,075 of record NZ_JACIAY010000002.1, read on the forward strand.
TCGCCGACCTGCCGAGGATCGACCGCGACATCGACTATTTCGCGGTCAAGGAGGCGGTGTTCCCGTTCAGCCGCTTCCCCGGGATCGATCCGGTGCTGTCGCCCGAGATGAAGAGCACCGGCGAGGTGATGGGGATCGACCGCGACTTCACCACCGCCTTCGCCAAGTCGCAGCTCGGCGCCGGCACGGTGCTGCCGAGCCGCGGCGCGGTGTTCGTCAGCGTCAAGCCCGGCGACAAGGAGGCGATCGTGCCCGCGGTGCGCGCTCTGGTCGAGGCCGGCTTCGCGATCGTCGCCACCGCCGGAACGGCGGACCATCTCGAGCGTGCCGGGCTGCCGGTGGAGCGGATCAACAAGGTGGCGCAGGGGCGGCCGCACATCGTCGACCGCATCAAGGACGGCAAGATCGACCTGATCTTCAATACCACGGAAGGGTGGCAGAGCCTCAAGGACTCGCAGCCGATCCGTGCCTCGGCGGTCAACGGCAAGATCCCCTATTTCACCACCGCGTCGGCGGCGGTGCAGGCCGCGGCGGCGATCCGCGCCGGTGTCGCAGGCAATTCCGGGGGCAAGCTTGAAGTGCGTCCGTTGCAGGCCTATTATTCGCAGCCGCACAACTGATCCCCAGACAATCCGGATGGTGCGGGCGATCGCGACGACGCGATCGCTCGGGGGGTGTTATTCGAAGGATGGACGATGGCGACGGTCGAGAAGATGCCGATGCTGCAGGAGGGCTATGAGAAGCTGAACGCTGATCTCAAGCGCCTCAAGACCGAGCGCCCGCAGATCGTCGACGCGATCGAGGAAGCCCGCGCCCACGGCGACCTGTCGGAGAACGCCGAATATCACGCCGCCAAGGAGCGCCAGGGCCAGATCGAGGCGTCGATCGCCGACATCGAGGACAAGCTCAGCCGCGCGCAGATCATCGACCCGCGTGACCTGTCGGGCGACAAGATCGTGTTCGGCGCGACGGTCACGCTGATCGACGAGGACGACAAGCCGGTGCGCTATCAGATCGTCGGCCAGACCGAGGCCGACGCCAAGACCGGCCGCATCAGCTACAACTCGCCGCTCGGCCGCGCGCTGATCGGGCGCAGCGTCGACGACGAGGTCGAGGTCGCGGTGCCGGCGGGCGACCGCTACTACGTGGTGTCGAAAATCGAGTTTATCTGAGAAGCGCTGCTGCTCGTTGTCGCACTTCTAGCACTGCTCCGCACCGAACACTGGTCCCCCTCACTGTTCCCCGGCGAAAGCCGGGGCCCAGTTGGGGGACGCGGGTGAGTCTCACGACAGCCCTCCCCACCGGATCCCGGCGTCCACCGGGGAACAGCTCTTGTACGAAGGGCGCGATACCCGGGTGGGTGCCCTCAGCCCAGCCGCCGCGCCACCGCGACGAACTCCGCCACACTGACCGTCTCCGCGCGCCGTGTCGGATCGATCCCCTCCGCCTCGACCGCGGCGATCGCGCCGGGCACGCCGCGCAGGCTCTGCCGCAGCATCTTGCGCCGCTGCCCGAACGCTGCCGCGGTCAGCCGCTCGAGCGTATCCAGCCTTACGCCGTCCGGCGCGTCCTCGGGCGCGATATGGACCACCGCCGACATCACCTTGGGCGGCGGCGTGAAGGCCGAACGGTGCACCGGCATGGCGATGCGCGCGCTCGCGCGCCACTGCGCCAGCACCGCCAGCCGGCCGTAAGCGTCACCGCCGACCGGCGCGACGATCCGCTCCGCCACCTCGCGCTGGAACATCAGCGTGAGCGACTGCCACCACGGCCGCCACTCCGCCGAGAGCCAGCCGACCAGCAGCGCGGTGCCGACGTTGTAGGGCAGGTTCGAGACGATGTGCGGCGCGACCGTGAACAGCGCGCGCGCGTCGATCGCGGTGGCGTCGCCCTCGATCACGTCCAATTGCCCCGGATAGGCGGCGGCCAGCTCGGCCAAGGCGGGGATGCAGCGGCGGTCGCGCTCGATCGCGGTCACGCGCGCGCCCGCGGCGAGCAGCGCGCGCGTCAGCCCGCCCGGGCCGGGGCCGACCTCGAGCACCGCCGCGCCGGCGAGGTCGCCCGGCACGCGCGCGATGCGGCCGAGCAGCTGCGAATCGAACAGGAAGTTCTGTCCCAGCGCCTTGGATGCGTTGAGACCGTAGCGCGCGATCACGTCGCGCAGCGGCGGCAGCGCGACCGGCGCGGCCGCGTCGCTCACGTCGACGGGGCGCAGCGCGCGCGCTGGCGGGCCGCGGCGTCGGCCATCGCGATCGCCGCGATGGTCGCGCCGGGATGCGCGACGCCCTGTCCCGCGATGCCGAAGGCGGTGCCGTGGTCGGGCGAGGTGCGCACGATCGGCAGGCCGAGCGTGATGTTGACGCCATCGTCGAAGTGAAGCGTCTTGAGCGGCACCAGCGCCTGGTCATGGTAGCAGCACAACGCCGCATCATACTGCGCCCGCGCGCGCGCGTGGAACATCGTGTCGGCAGGGAAGGGGCCGCGCGCGTCGATCCCCTCGGCGACCAGCTGCTCGATCGCGGGGCGAAGAACGTCGATCTCCTCGCGCCCCATCGTGCCGTCCTCCCCCGCGTGCGGGTTGAAGCCCGCGAAGGCGAGCCGCGGCGCGGAGATACCGAAGTTGCGGGTCAGCCCGCGCGCGGTCACGCGCGCCTTGGCTACGATCAGCTCGACGCTCAGCAGCCCCGACACCGCGGCGAGCGCGACGTGGGTCGTGATCGGCACCACGCGCAGCCCCGGACCGGCGAGCATCATCACGGCATTGTCGCGGGCGATGCCGCAGCGCTCGGCGACGAACTCGGTCTGGCCCGGGTGCGTGAAGCCGACGCCGTAGAGCTGTGACTTGGACACCGGTCCGGTCACCAGGGCGCGTCCCGCACCCGAGCGCACCAGCCCGGCGGCGAGCTCCAGCGCATGGAGCGCGCAGCGTGCGCCGTCGGCGTCGGGCTGGCCAGGCACGATCTCGCCCGCGTCCTGCACGGTGAGCACCGGCAGCGCCTCGGCGAACACGCGATCGACCGCGGCAAGGTCGCTCACCGGCGCGATCGGACCGTCCCACACGCGCGCCACCGCGCGTACGTCGCCGACCGCGACGAAAGGGGGAAGGGCGCGCGACTCGCGCTCGACCCAGGCCTTGGCGATCGTCTCCGGCCCGATCCCCGCGGGATCCCCCATCGAGATCACGATCGGCTGGGTCACCCGGCGGTCCTCAGCGATACTCGATCACCGCGTCGCGGCGCAGGTCGCGGAGCGCCTGCTGCGCGCGCAGGTTGACGCGCTGCTGCTCGAGCTGGTTCTGCACCTGCTGCGCGCCGGGGAGCTGACCACCCTGCGCCTCGTCGCGGCCGCACAGCACCAGCGTACGGACGCCTTCGGTGGGCGAGCCGAACGGCGGGGTCGCCTGGCCGACCTGCAGGTTGACCATGATGCTCTGCAGCTGCGGCGGCAGGTCGCGGATGCGGATCGCGTCGTTGTTGACCACCTCCGCGTTGAGCGTCGCAGCGACCTTGTCGACCGAGCCGCAGCCCTGCAGCTTCTGGATCGCCTCCGCGAAGGCCGAGGTCCGTGCGGTCGCCTGCGCCTGGGTGGTGCCGGTGGGGAACTTGATCGTCAGCTGCTTGAGGCTGAGCCGCGAGTCGCGCGGGTCGGCGCTGCCGACGCGGCGCTTGTCGACCAGGTACAGGATCGAGAAGCCGCCCGGCGTGGCCACCGGTCCGGCGACCTGCCCGACCTGCATCGTCGTCGCCGCCTGCGCCAGCGCGTCGGGCAGCTGCGCGGCGCGCACCCAGCCGAGATCGCCGCCGACGCCGCGGGTCGAGGCCTCGGAGAAGTTGCGCGCGAAATAGGCGAATGGCGCCTTGCCCTGGCCGATCTGCGCGATCAGCTGGCGCGCGTTGGTGAAAACCTGCTCCTGCCGGTCGGGCGTGGCGGCGAGGTAGATCTCGTTGAGGTGGAACTCCTCGGTGCCCTTGGCCGCCTCGAGCCGGTCGAGGATCGCCTTCACCTCTTCGTCGCCGACGTTGACGAACGGCTCGACCCGCTTGCTGAGATAGCGGCTCCACGCCAGCTCGCCCTCGATCTGGCGCCGGATCGAGCGGTCCGACGAACCGCTCTCACGCAGGAAGGCGGCGAACTGCTCGGGCGTCTTGCCGAAGTTGCGCGCCACCCGGGCGAAGCTCTGGTCGATCTGGTCCTTGGTGATGGTGACGTCGGCGGTCTTGGCCTGCTGGATCTCCAGCGTCTCGTCGATCAGCTGACGCAGCACCTGGAGCTGGAGCCGATCGCGCTCCTGATCGGACAGTTTGACGTTATTGGCGGCGGCGATCAGCGCGACGCGCTGGTCGACGTCGGTGCGCGTGATCACCGCCTCGTTGACGATCGCGGTCGCCTTGCGGACGTTCGGGTCGACGTTGCCGAACACCTGCAGGTTGGCGGGCAGGCCGAGCCCGGTCGGGTCGACGCCCTGCGCCTCCTGCTCGGCGCCGTCCTGGTCCGCGGCGGTCTGCGCGATCGCCACGCCGGCCGTTCCCACCATCAGCAGCGCCGCCAGCAACCGGCGGGTCAGCGCCGCGCCCCTCGTCTTGGTCATCACGTGTGTCTCGAAATCCCTATCGCGTCGCCGCACGTCGATCGCTTCCACCACGGCTCCCGGACACCGGTCGCGGACGACCGGTCCTGCCCGGAGCGAACTGAACAGGGGCTTAGCGGCCGAGGTTCTTGAAGGAAAGCGTCAACAGGTAACTGTCGCCGCGGCGGGCATCGCCGACGGTGCGATAGTCGCGCTTCCACGTCAGACCCAGTTCGAGACAATCGTCCTGATAGGCCACGCCGAGGCGATGGCGGATCGGCGTGAAGCCGTCCGCCTGCGACAGCGGGTCCTCGGCGCGGTCGGTGAGGTCGACGACCGCCGAGCCCCACAACGACCAGAAGCGCGCGAAGGCGACGCGCCCGCCGGCGCGGACTTCCTCGCGGTCCTGCAGATCCTCCAGCTCGGTGATGTCGCGGTTGAGGCGGAGATAGCCGAGGGTCGCGTAGGTCCGGCGCGAGCCGATCGTGGCGTCGAGCTCGTTGCGCCGTACCGCGAAGCTGCCCTTGTCGAGCCGATAGCGGTGCGTGAGCGTGACGAACTCGCCGATCCGCACGTTGGTGCGTCCGACGATGTCGGAGAAGCGGTCGGACAGGCCGGTGCCGTCGGGCAGGATGCTCGGCCGCGAGTTGAGCCGGTAGCTCTGGCCGACGTTGGTGGTGATCGCGACGCCGGGGAGATCGAGCGACCAGTCCGCGCCGTAGGTCACCCGGCTCGAATCCTCCCACCGGTCGTAGCCGGGGAAGCGATTGAGCGCGAAGAGGTTGGAGTCCTCCAGGTCGACCGCGCGCGCGTCCTCGTTGGGCACCTGGATGTTGCGCGTGCGCGGCGTGGCGACGACCTGGACCCGCGGCGAGAAGCGCTGCAGGCCGCCGAACAGCTCCCCGACGAAGGGCCAGCGCACGTCCGCCGCGAGCGCGCCGATCGCGCGCGTCTGAAAGCCCTCGACGCCACGATACTGGTCGACCACCGTCGCCGCCGTGTCGTCCGAATTGTAGGCGTCGCCGCGGGCATAGGCGGTGAGCGTCACTTCCTGGCCCATCACGGTGACGCCGCGCCAGTCCCAGCGCGCGCTGGCGAACGCGCGCTGCGTGTCCTGCCCCGCCTTGCGCCCGATCGCGAGCGTGTTGAACTGGAGCTGGAGCACGCCGCCGAGCGGCGCGTCGGTGAGGCGGCGGCGATAATCCAGCTCGGGCAGCGCCACCGGCTGCATGCCCTGGCGATCGCCGACGCGGAGCGTCTGCACCGCCCAGCCGGCGAGCGACAGATAGCTGTCCGTGTCGATCCGCTCGAGCGCGACCGTGGTGCGCAGACGGTCGTCGTTGGAGATGTCGTAGCGGCGCAGGAAGGTGCGGTCGGTGACGATCCGCATCGAGCCCGAGATGCTCCAGTTCGGATCGAGCTGGAAGCGCCCGCTGCCATCGAGATAGCCGCGGAAGGCACGCGTCGTGTCCGAGGTGAAGCCGCTCGACAGGTCGTCGCTGCGTCGGCTGCTCGTGGCATAGCCCGCGATCGAATAGGCGCCGAGCTCGTCGACCGCGCTGTATCGCGCCTCGAGCATCGGCACCTCGGACGAGAACAGGTGCGGCGCGATGACGAGCGAGCGGCTCGGGCCGAGCGCGACGTTGAACGGCAGCACCAACTCGGCGCCGTTGAGCCGGGTGAGGCCGATCGACGGGGTGAGCAGACCGGTGTCGTTGCTCTGCGCGACCGAGTGGCTGAAGCGAGGCAGGGACGGGCTGGTCAGGCCGAACAGATGGAAGCGCGCGCCCTGGTAGGATACGCGCTGGCGGTCGGCGTCATAGGTTACCTTGACCGCGGTGATCTTCCACGCCGGTTCCTTGGGGCAGCCGTCCGAGTCGGTCACCGCGCAGGGCGAATAGACCGCACGGTCGAGATTGTAGATGCCGCTCGGCTCGCGCGTGCCGCGCACCGCGGCGAGCCGGCCGCCCTGCTCGAGCACCACCAGCAGATTGTCGACCACGCCGTCGCGCAGCGTGTCGGTCAGCTCGATCGAGTCGCCATAGGCGATGTCCCCCTCGGGGTTCGTCACGGCGACGTTGCCGGTGGCGACCACCTTGCCGGTCTTGCGATTCCACACGACCCGCTCGGCGCGCAGGCGATCCGCCGCGCGCGTCATCCGCACCTCGCCGGTCGCGGTCACGACGTCGGCATCGGTATCATATTCGAGCGTGGCGGCGCTGAACTGCACCTGCTCGGTCTCGGTCGTCGCCCCCGGCGCCGACGACGACGCGGCCGGCGCGGCGGGTGCGCCCGGTGCCTGCGCCGCGGCCGGGGCGGTGGCGAGCAGCCACAGCGCGCCGCCGGCGAGAAGATCGTTACGCGTCACGTCGCTTCCGTTGCACCCCCGCGCGCGCGGCCGGGATGGCGACGGCGCAACGCCGCCCTATCGCATCGCGCACGCGCGGCTGCAACGCTTTGCCAGTTCACGCGCTCGGCCTTATTCAACGCGCATGATCGAGAAGGACAGTCGCATGAAGATCGCGTTCGCCGCCACCCGCCCCGACACCGCCCCCGCCGCGGGGGAGGTGCTGGCGCTGCCGGTACAGAAGGGTGGCGGCACCGCCGGGCTGGTGGAGGGCGCCGACGTCCTCCTCGCCGCGGCAGCGACGGGCCAGCGCTTCGACGGCGAGGCGGGCGGCGTCGCCGAGCTGTTCGTCCCCGCCGAGGCTGGCGCGCGCCGCGTGCTGCTGCTCGGCGTCGGCGCGGGTGACGATGCCGCCTACGAGCGCGCGGGCGGGGCGCTGACGGCGCGGCTGCTCACCAGCGGCGTCACCGCGGCCGTCGCCGACCTCAGCGGCGCGGCGCCGCTGGCGGCGGCACGCTTCGCGGCTGGCGCGGCGCAGCGCGCGTGGCGCTTCGACGAGTATCGCACCAAGCTCGCCGACAAGCAGAAGCCCACCCTCGCGACGCTCACCGTCGTGGGCAGCGACGCGGCGTGGCGCGACCGCGCCGCGGTGACCGACGGGGTCGCGCTCGCCCGCCTCCTGGCCACGCTGCCGCCCAACATCCTCTACCCCGAGACCTTCGTCGAGCGCGTCCTCGCCGCGGTGGACGGGCTGGGCCTGGAGGTGACGGTGCTGACCGAGGCCGAGATGCGCGAGCTCGGCATGGGCGCGCTGCTCGGCGTCAGCCAGGGCTCTACCCGCGACGCGCGCGTCCTCGCGCTGCGCTGGACCGGCGCGGATGAGGGCGCGCCGCTGACCGCGCTGGTCGGCAAGGGAGTGACCTTCGACACCGGCGGCATCTCGATCAAGCCGGCGGCGGGGATGGAGGACATGAAGTGGGACATGGGCGGCGCCGCCGCGGTGGCGGGTGCCATGCTCGCGCTGGCGAAGCGCGGCGCCAAGGCCAATGTCATCGGCGTCATGGGGCTGGTCGAGAACATGCCCGACGGCAACGCGCAGCGGCCGGGCGACGTCGTCACCACCATGTCGGGCCAGACCGTGGAGGTGATCAACACCGACGCGGAAGGGCGGCTGGTGCTGTGCGACTGCCTCACCTGGGTGCAGCGCGAGCACAAGCCGACGCGGATCGTCGACCTCGCGACGCTGACGGGCGCGATGATCGTCAGTCTCGGCAACGAATATGGCGGTCTCTTCAGCAACGACGACGCGCTGGCCGACGCGCTGCTCGCCGCCGGGCGCGCCTCGGGTGATCAGCTGTGGCGCTTCCCGCTCGCCGACGCCTACGACCGGCTGATCGACTCGCCGATCGCCGACGTGAAGAACGTCGGGCCGCGCGGCGCCGGCTCGATCACCGCGGCGCAGTTCCTCCAGCGCTTCGTCGACGCGGGCGTCGCCTGGGCGCACCTCGACATCGCGGGCATGGTCTGGGCCGACAAGGACGGGCCGACCTGGGCCAAGGGCGCCACCGGCTATGGCGTGCGCGTGCTCGACCGCTTCGTCGCGGACGCCTGCGAGGCGTGAGCCCGGTGGCGGGCGATCCGAGCGGGCGGACGGTGCAGGTGGACTTCTACCACCTGACCCGCATGCCGCTCGAGCGCGCGCTGCCGCAGGTGGCCGAGAAGGTGGTGGCGAACGGCGCGCGGCTGCTGATCGTCGCCGCCGAGGAGGAGCAGCGGCTGGCGCTCGACCGGCTGCTGTGGAGCTACGCGCCCGCCAGCTTCCTGCCACACGCGCGGCTGGGCGGCAGCGACGACCAGCGCCAGCCGGTGCTGATCGCGGGCACGCTCGACGCCGCCAACGGCGCGCGCCACGTCGCGCTGGTAGATGGGGAGTGGCGCGAGGACGCGCTCGACTTCGAGCGCGTGTTCCACTTCTTCGCCGAGGATCAGATCGCGCCCGCGCGCGCGGCATGGAAGGCGCTGGCGGACCATCCCGGCGTGGCGCGGCGCTACTGGAAACAGAACGAGAGCGGGCGCTGGGAGCAGGCGGCGTAGCGCTTGCCTAGCGCCGCGCCCCCGCCTAGGGGAGCGCCACTTTCCCTATCTCTCAGCAGGAGCCCGTGACCGTCATGGCCGCGAACCGTACCTTCTCGATCATCAAGCCCGACGCGACGCGTCGCAACCTGACCGGCGCCGTCACCAAGATGCTCGAGGAGGCGGGGCTCCGCGTCGTCGCGTCCAAGCGGATCCAGATGACCAGGGAGCAGGCCGAGGGCTTCTACGCCGTCCACAAGGAGCGGCCGTTCTTCGGCGACCTGGTCAGCTTCATGATCTCGGGACCGGTGGTCGTCCAGGTGCTCGAGGGCGAGAACGCGGTGCAGCGCAACCGCGACATCATGGGCGCGACCAACCCGGAGAACGCCGCGCCGGGCACGATCCGCAAGGAGCTGGCCGAGTCGATCGAGGCGAACTCGGTGCACGGCTCGGACTCGGACGAGAATGCCGCGATCGAGATCGCGTACTTCTTCAAGCCGGAAGAGATCGTCGGCTGAGATGACGGCGCCGGCGTGGCGACTGCGCCGCGCCGGCGCGACGGACTCGGATGCGCTCGCGCTGGTGGCGGGCGCGACCTTCCTCGAGGCGTTCGCGGGCGTGCTCGACGGTGCCGATATCGTCACCCACGTCGCGCGCAACAGCAGCGCGGCGGCGTTCGCGCGCTATCTCGCCGCGGGCGCGCTGGCGACGTTGGCCGAGGTCGAGCCCGGCGCGGCGCCGGTCGGCTACACCCTGCTCACCCCGCCCGACCTGCCGGTGGCACCGCTGCGGGGTGACATCGAGCTCAAGCGGATCTACGCGCTGGCGCCGTACCACGGCACCGGGCTGGGCGCGGCACTGATCGCGCGCGCGCTCGACGACGCGCGCGCGAGCGGGTGCCGTCGTATGTTGCTCGGCGTGTACGGCGGCAACCGGCGCGCGCATCGCTTCTACGAAAAGCACGGCTTCGCGGTGGTGGGCGAGCGTCGCTTCCTGGTCGGCGCGACCTGGCACGACGATCGCGTCTACGGGCGGACGATGTAGGTCGCGCCACACGTTACGCAGCGCCGTCGTTGCGAGCGTCGCGCCCTTTCGCGGCGTCATCCCGAACTCGTTACAGGATCCACCGCGCCGCCAGACAAGCTCAGGACGATCGCGGTGGGCGGGAAAGGACGCTTCCGCTCGCTGGCCGTCGCCCTACGCCACTCGACCCTCCCGCCAGCTCCCCTCCCGCACGAAGCGCGCCAGCTCCTCGGGATACAGCCGGTGCTCCGCCGCCAGCACCCGCTCGGCGAGCGTGTCGGGCGTGTCGCCCGGCTCGATCGGCACCTCCGCCTGGCCGAGCACCGCGCCGCCGTCGAGTTCCTCGGTGACGACGTGGACCGAGCAGCCCGCGACCGCGTCGCCCGCCGCGATCGCGCGCGCGTGTGTGTCGAGACCCTTGTACTTAGGCAGCAGCGAGGGATGGATGTTGACGATCCGCCCGCGCCAGCGCGCGACGAGATCGTCCGACAGCAGGCGCATGTAGCCCGCCAGCGCGATCACCTGGACGCCCGCCGCGCGCAGTGCCGCGTCGAGCGCCGCCTCATAGGCTGGCTTGCCGATACCGCGCGGTGACAGCGCGAAGGTCGCCAGCCCCTGCTCGCGCGCCCAGGCGAGCCCCGCCGCCTCGGGCTTGTCCGAGGCGACCAGCGCGATCTCGTATGCGTGGCCGGCCGCCGCGGCGAGCGAGCGCATGTTTGACCCGCGGCCCGAGACCAGCACCGCCACGCGCACCGGCGCGCTCATGCGCGGTGAGTCGCGGTCCAGTCGGCGCGCGCGCTCCACGTCTCGGTCGAGCCCGAGACGGTGCAGCCGCGCTCGCCCGCCTCGATCCGCCCGATCGTGTGGACCGTCTCGCCCGCGTCGCGGAGCGCCGCGGCGACGGCATCGGCCTGATCCGCGCCGACCACCACCGCCATGCCGATGCCGCAGTTGAAGGTGCGCGCCATCTCTTCCGGCTCGATCGCGCCCTGCGCCTGGAGGAAGGCCATCAGCCGCGGCTGCTCCCAGGCGTCGGCGTCGACCATCGCGTGCGTCCCGGCGGGCAGCACGCGCGGGATGTTCTCGAGCAGTCCGCCGCCGGTGATATGCGCCAAACCCTTGATCCTGTGGGCGCGCAGCAGCGGCAGCAGGCTCGCGACATAGATTCGCGTCGGCGCCATCAGGTGATCGATGAGCAGCTTGTCGGGGTCGAACAGCGCCGGGCGGTCGAGCTTCCACGCCTTGTCGGCGGCGAGGCGGCGCACCAGCGAGAAGCCGTTGGAGTGGACGCCCGAGGAAGCGAGGCCGAGGATGACGTCGCCCGACGCGATCGTCGTGCCGGTGAGCACGTCGCCGCGCTCGACCGCGCCGACGCAGAAGCCGGCGAGATCATAGTCGCCCTCGGCGTACATGCCCGGCATCTCCGCGGTCTCGCCGCCGATGAGCGCGCAGCCGGCGATGCGGCAGCCCTCCGCGATCGAGGCGACCACTCGCTCCGCGACCGCGGTGTCGAGCCGGCCGGTCGCGTAATAGTCGAGGAAGAACAGCGGCTCGGCGCCCTGAACGATCAGGTCGTTGGCGCACATCGCCACCAGGTCGATGCCGACGCCCTCGTGCCGCTGCCACTCGATCGCGAGCTTCAGCTTGGTGCCGACGCCATCGTTGGCGGCGACCAGCAGCGGGTCGGTGAAGCCCGCCGCGCGCAGGTCGAAGAAGCCGCCGAAGCCGCCCAGGTCGGCGTCGGCGCCGGCGCGGCGGGTGGCGCGGGCCAGCGGGGCGATGGCGCGGACCAGCGCGTTGCCGGCGGCGATCGAGACCCCGGCCTGCTCGTAGGTGTAGCCTTCGTTGCTCATGGCGACGCGCCTAGCCACATCGCGCTTGGATTTCCACGCCTGCTTCGCCAAAAGACGCGCGACATGCGACGCCTCCCCGTCATCATCGCCGCCGTGGCCGCGGGCGCGCTCGGCGCCGCCGCCGTCGTCGCGCAGATCGAGGGCGGCGACCGCGGCGTCGCCGCCGTGGACAGCTCGGACGACTTCGAGGTCAGCGGCGTGCGCGTCGACGTCTCGGGACCCAACGCCGAGGCGGCGCGGCTCGCCGGCTGGCGCGAGGCGCAGCGCAAGGGCTTCACTCAGCTCGCGCAGCGGCTCGGCGCGGGCGAGCGGACGCTGCCCGACGGCGCGCTCGACTCGGTCGTGTCGAGCATCGTCGTCGAGCAGGAGCAGATCGGGCCCAGCCGCTACATCGCGCGCCTCGGCCTGCTGTTCGATCGCGCGCGCACCGCCGCGCTGCTCGGCGTCTCGGCTTATGTCGAGCGCTCGCCGCCGTTCGTCGTCGTGCCGGTGCAATGGGCGACGGGGGTCGGCACCGCGTTCGAGCAGCGGACGCTCTGGCAGGAAGCATGGGCGCGTTTCCGCACCGGCGGCAGCACGATCGACTATGTCCGGCCGAGCGGCACAGGGCCCGATCCGCTGCTGCTCAACGTCGGCGAGACACAGCGCCCCGACCGCGGCTGGTGGCGTGCCGTGCTCGACCAATATGGGGCGAGCGACGTGCTGATGCCGACCGCGCGGTTGACGCGTAAGTGGCCGGGCGGGCCGGTGGTGGGCAGTTTCGAGGCGCGCTACGGCCCCGATCATCGCCTGCTGCGCGGCTTCACGCTGCGCGTCGGGAGCGCGCGCGGCATACCCGCGCTGCTCGACGAGGCAGTGCGTCGGCTCGACTCGATCTACCAGGAGGCGCTGCGCGGCGGCGCGCTCGACCCGGACAGCGGGCTCAACCCGATCATGCCCGAGGCGATCCCGACCCCCATCGATCTCACCGACGCTTTCGCCGACCTGACCGCGCCGACGGCGGTCACCAGCAGCATCACGGTGCAGTTCGACACCCCCGACGCGGGCGCGGTGACCGGCACCGAGGGCGCGCTGCGCGGGGTGCCCGGCGTTGCCTCGGCGGCGACGACCAGCCTCGCGCTCGGCGGCGTCTCGCTGATGGCGGTGAGCTACGCGGGCACGCCCGAGGCCTTCCGCGCGGCGATGGAGGCGCGCGGCTGGCAGGTGTTCGGCAGCGGCACGACGCTGCGGATCCGGCGCGCGCCGCCCGGCGCGACGCCCGCGGCGCCAGCGCCCGCCGCCGCGCCGCCGCGCGGACCGGCGGGATGAGTCAATTCGCGCTGCCGCTGGCGTTGCCCATCGACGCGCGCGACGCCGAGTTCCTCGTCACCGACTCCAACGCCGCCGCGGTGCGGCTGCTCGATCACTGGGCCACCTGGCCGGTGCGCACCGCGATCGTCGCCGGCCCGCCGCGCTCGGGGCGCACGCTGCTGGGGCAGATCTTCGCGGCGCGCTCGGGCGGTTATCTCATCGACGATGCCGAGACCCGCGAGGAGGAAGCGCTGTTTCACGCCTGGAACCGGGCGCAGGACGAGCGGCGCCCGCTGCTGCTGCTCGCCGCGGCGCTGCCGCCCGCCTGGGCGATCGCGCTGCCCGACCTGCGCACGCGCCTCGCCGCCAGCCCGGCGGCGACGATCGGCGCGCCCGATGACGCGCTGGTGCGCGCGCTGCTCGAGCGGGGCTTCGCGCGCCGTCACCTCGACGCGCGGCCCGAGTTGATCGCCTGGCTCGCCGCGCGGGTCGAGCGGAGTCATGCCGCTGTCATCGATGCTATAGAGAGACTGGACCGCGCCGCGCTGGCGGGTCGGCGCCGACTGTCGATCCCGCTGGCGCGCGAAACCCTCCAGCCCGACGCGGCGTTGACCGCGCAGAGCGACGATCCATGACTCGACCGATCACCATCGCCCGCATCGACGCCGAGGACGTGCTCGACGACCCGTTCGTCGACCGCGACGGCGGGCGCTACTTCAACCGTGAGCTGTCGTGGCTGTCGTTCAATCGCCGCGTGCTGGAGGAGGCGTGCAACCGCGCCCACCCGCTGCTCGAGCGGCTGCGTTTCCTCGCCATCTCGGGGGCGAACCTCGACGAGTTCTTCATGGTGCGCGTCGCCGGTCTCAAGGGCCAGCAGCTCCAGGACGTCGAGGCGCGCTCGGCCGACGGGCTGACGCCGGGCCAGCAGCTCGCCGCGATCGTCGCGGAGGCTGACTCGCTGATGGCGAGCCAGCAGACCGTGTGGGGCGAGATCCGTGCCGAGCTGAACGACGCGGGTATCGCGGTGCTCGGCAGCCATGCGCTCGCCACCGCGCTGGACGCCGAGCAGCAGGCGTGGCTCGAGACCCACTTCCACGAACAGCTCTTCCCGGTGATCACGCCGCAGGCGCTCGACCCGGCGCACCCGTTTCCCTTCCTGCCCAATCGCGGCATGGCGGTGATGTTCGACCTCATGCGGCGCTCGGACAAGGAGCCGATCCGCGAGCTGGTGATGCTGCCGGCGGCGATGCCGCGCTTCGTCCGCGTGCCGGGCGAGGGCGCGCGCTATGTCGCGACCGAGTCGATCCTCAAGCGCTTCGCGCCCGCGCTCTTCCCCGGCTATGACGTGCTCGGCGCGGCCGAGTTCCGGCTGCTGCGCGACAGCGACATCGAGATCGAGGAAGAGGCGGAGGACCTCGTCCGCTACTTCGCCAACGCCATCAAGCGCCGCCGTCGCGGCCGCGTGATCCGTCTCGAGCTCGAGACCGGCATGCCCGACACGCTCGCCGCGGTGCTGCGCGACGAGCTCGGCGGCGCCGACGCCATCGTCACCGAGACGGGCTCGTTCCTCGGCATCGGCGACCTCTCGCTGCTCGCGGACGAGGACCGGCCCGACCTCAAGTTCGTCCCGTTCACGCCGCGTTTCCCCGAGCGTATCCGCGAGTTCGGCGGGGACTGTTTCGCCGCGATCCGCGCCAAGGACATCGTCGTCCATCACCCCTATGAGACGTTCGACGTCGTGCTGGCCTTCCTCAAGCAGGCAGCGAACGATCCCGACGTGGTCGCGATCAAGCAGACGCTGTACCGCGCGGGCAAGCAGTCGGCGGTGATCAGCGCGCTGATCGCCGCGGCCGAGGCGGGCAAGTCGGTCACCGCGGTGGTCGAGCTCAAGGCGCGCTTCGACGAGGAGCAGAACCTGCAATGGGCCAGCGCGCTGGAGCGCGCCGGCGTGCAGGTCGTCTACGGCTTCATCGACTGGAAGACGCACGCCAAGGTGGCGATGGTGGTGCGGCGCGAGGGACAGCAGTTCCGCACCTATTGTCACTTCGGGACGGGCAACTACCATCCCGTGACGGCGCGGATCTACACCGACCTCAGCTTCTTCACCGCCGATCCGCGCGTCGGGCGCGATGCGGCGCGGTTGTTCAACTATATCACTGGTTACGTCGAGCCGGGCGACATGGAGAAGGTGGTGCTCAGCCCGCGCGACCTGCGCGACCGGCTGATGCAGGACATCGACCGCGAGATCGCGCACGCGCGCGCCGGCCGCCCCGCCGCGGTCTGGGCCAAGATGAACTCGCTGGTCGACCCCACGATCATCGAGAAGCTCTACGAGGCGAGTAGCGCGGGGGTCGAGATCGACCTGATCGTGCGCGGGATCTGCTGCCTCAAGCCGCGCGTGCCCGGCATGTCCGACAACATCCGCGTCAAGTCGGTGGTGGGTCGCTTCCTCGAGCACAGCCGCATCGCCGCCTTCGGCAACGGCGCCGCGCTGCCCAATGACGCGGCGCTCGTCTATATCTCCAGTGCCGACTGGATGCCGCGCAACTTCGACCGGCGAGTCGAATATCTGCTGCCGATCGACAACGAGACGGTGCACGATCAAGTGCTCGACCAAGTGATGGTGGCCAATCTGATCGACAATGAGCAGAGCTGGGAGCTGCAGCCCGACGGCAGCTACGTGCGCGTGGAGCCGGGGGACAAGCCCTTCAACCTTCACCGCTACTTCATGGTCAACCCGTCGCTCTCCGGACGCGGCGCCGCGCTCGACGGCGACGAGGTGCCGGTGCTGTCGCTGCGGCGGCGGCGTTGAGGCTGCTGCCGTCGCGGCGCGGCGCTCGCGCCGGCGCGACCGACACGAGCGAGACGAGCGACCCGCCGCGGACCGCGATCATCGATATCGGCTCGAACTCGATCCGGCTGGTCGTCTACCAAGGCCCGCCGCGGCTGCCCTCAATCCTCTTCAACGAGAAGGTGCTCGCCGGACTCGGGCGCAGCCTGGCGCAGTCGGGCAGGATCGACGAGCAGGCGATGGCCGCCGCCGGTACCGCGCTCGAGCGCTTCGCCGCGCTGGCGCGCGCGATGGAGGTGACGCGGCTGCGCACCGTCGCCACCGCGGCGGTGCGCGACGCCGACAATGGCGCCGACCTGATCGCGGTGGCGGAGGCGGCCGGCCTGGCCGTCGAGACGCTACCCGGCGAGAAAGAGGCGGAGGCGGCGGGGCTGGGGGTGCTCTCCGGCATCCCCGAGGCGGACGGCATCGTCGGCGACCTGGGCGGCGGCAGCCTCGAGCTGGTGCGCGTGCGCGGCGGCGCACTGCACGAGCGCGCTTCCTTCCCGCTCGGCGTGCTGCGCATCGGCGCGCTGCGCGAGCGGAACCTGCTCGACAAGCGGGTAGCCGCCCTGCTCGCCGCGGGCGGCTGGGACGGGGCGGGGCGGGGCACGCCGCTGTACCTTGTCGGCGGCTCGTGGCGCTCGCTCGCGCGGCTCGACATGGTGGTCACGCACTACCCGCTGCCGGTGATCCACCAATATGGCATGTCCGCCGAGACGATCGCGCGACTGCGGCGCACGCTGGCGCATGTCAGCAAGGCGCGACTGCGCGAGATCCCCGGCATCTCGGGCGGGCGCGTGCCGACGCTCAGCGACGCCGCCGCGCTGCTCGCCGCGGTGCTGCGGCATCTCGGCAGCACCCAGACGATCGTCTCGGCCTACGGGCTGCGCGAGGGGCTCCTCTACGACGAACTCAGCGCGGACGAGCGCGCGCTCGATCCTCTCGTGGTGGCGACGCGCGAGGAGGGCCGCGTGAGCGGGCGTTTCGCCGAGCATGGCGACCTGCTCGACGCGTGGATCGCGCCGCTGTTCGCGGGCGAGGACGCGGGCGACGCCCGGCTTCGCACCGCCGCCTGCCACCTCGCCGACGTCGGCTGGCGCGCCAACCCGGATTTCCGCGCCGAGCGTGGCCTGGAGATCGCGCTGCACGGCAACTGGGTCGGGATCGACGCGCGCGGCCGCGCGATGCTGGGTCAGGCGTTGTGGACCGGCATGGGCGGCGCGGTGACCCCGCCACCGCCGCTGACGTTGCTCGCGGACGAGCCGTCGCTCAAGCGTGCCGCCGCGTGGGGCACGGCGATGCGGCTGGGGCAGCGGCTCAGCGGCGGCGTGGCAGGGCCGCTGGCGCGCTCCTCGCTCCGCGTCGAGGCGGGCGAGTTGGTGGTGACGCTGACGGGCGATGACGCCGCGCTTTATGGCGAGACGGTGCAGAAGCGCCATAAGGCGCTGGCGCAGGCGCTGGGTTTGCAGCCGCGGCTGGGGTGAGAGGAGAGGCGGTCACTTCAGCCTCTTCGTGAGCCCGGACCTGGCCCGGGACCCGCCGGGCCGGCAGCGTCGCCGGCCGCTGAGGTGGCGGCAACGTGGATCCCGGGCCAAGTCGGGTCCAAAGGCGCGAGCCCCCTCAGCCGCAGCTCAGTCTGACGATCGTACCCCGCGCGTCGGTCTCCACGTTGAGCCGATCGGCGCGGTAATCCATCGTCAGCGCATCGCCCGTGGCGTAGCGCCGAACCGTGCGCGCGCGGCTCAGCCGCTGCGCCTCCGCCATCGACGCGTCCGCCGACCGCCCGACGAGCGCCGCCGCTGCCCCAGCGTCGCAGCGCGCGCCCGGTGCTTCGCCGCCCGCGACCGGCGCGGCAGCCACGGGTGTCGCCATCTTGGGCGCGCAGCCCGCCAGCGCGACCAGCACGACAGCTGCGAGCGCGGCGCGGCTCATGCCGCCTCCGTCCGCGTCATCTTGAGCTTGCCGCCCTGCACCGCGAAGCCGAGCCGTCCCTCCACGAGGTCGAGCGCGTCATGGCCGAACTGGTCGTAGCGCCAGCCCTGCAGGATCTGCAGCCCATGGCGTTGCCCAGCGGCGAGCGCCTCGAGCTCGTCGCCGCGCGCGAGCAGCCGCGGGGCGACGTCGATGTCGCGCGCGCGGATCTTGAGCAGCAGCTTGAGCAGGTCAGCCACCAGCGCGCCCTCGCGCCCGAGCCCGGGCTTGCGGTCCTCGCGCGGCGGCATCTCGGCCTCGGGCAGCGGCGCGGCCGAGTCTATCGCCGCCATCAACCGCGCGCCGATGTCGTTGCCAGCCCAGGTCTGCGACAGGCCGCGCACCTTGGCGAGGTCGACCTGCTTGCGCGGCGGGTGGCTGGCGAGATCGGCGATCGTCTCGTCCTTGACGATGCGGCCGCGCGGCAGGTCCTTGGCCTGCGCCTCCAACTCGCGCCAGCGCGCGATCGCCTTGAGCCGTCCGAGCACCTCGGGCTTGCGGCTCGACACGCGGACGCGCTTCCACGCCACGTCGGGGTCGTTGGCGTAATTGGCCGGGTCGGCGAGCCGCTCCATCTCCTGGTCGAGCCACGCGCCACGCCCGGTCTTGCGCAGCCGCTCCAGCATCTTGGGGAAGATCGCGGCGAGATGCGTGACGTCGCCGATGGCATATTCGATCTGGCGCGCGTCGAGCGGGCGGCGCGCCCAGTCGGTGAAGCGGGCGCCCTTGTCGACCGAGATGCCGAGCCAGCTGTCGACGAGGTTGGAATAGCCGATCTGCTCGCCCTGGCCGAGCGCCATCGCCGCCACCTGCGTGTCGAACAGAGGGTGCGGGGTCTTGCCGGTGAGATTGTAGATGATCTCGATGTCCTGCCCGCCGGCGTGGAAGACCTTGAGCACGTCCTCATTGTCCACCAGCAGGGCGAGCAGCGGCGCGAGGTCGATGCCCGGCGCCATCGGGTCGATCGCGGCGGCCTCCTCGGTGTCGGCGATCTGGATCAGGCAGAGCTCCGGGTAATAGGTGCTCTCGCGCATGAACTCGGTGTCGACCATCACATAGGGCGCCTCGCTGAGGCGGGTGCAGAGATTGGCCAGCGTCGCGCTGTCGGTGATCAGGGGGTGAACGTGCATAAGCGCCTGCCCATAGCCGGGCAGGCGCGGGTTGACAAAGAGGGTAATGACGCGAGAGGGCGGCGACCATCCGACAACCGCCGTCGCGGCGCGTCGCCGGCCGCCGTGCCGCCGCTTCCCGCGGTGCCGGCGCCCGGAGCGAAGCGCGGCGCCGTAGCCAGAGTTTCCGCCCCATGCACGCCTACCGCTCCCACACCTGCGCCGCGCTGACCGCCGACGACGCGGGCCAGACCGTCCGCCTCTCGGGCTGGGTGCACCGCAAGCGCGACCACGGCGGCGTGCTCTTCGTCGACCTGCGCGATCACTACGGCGTCACGCAGATCGTCGCCGACAGCGACTCGCCCGCGCTGACGCTGCTCGAGGGCGTGCGCGTCGAATCGGTGGTGACGATCGACGGCGAGGTGAAGCGGCGGAGCGAGGCGACGGTGAACGGCGCGCTCGCGACCGGCGAGATCGAGGTCTATGCGCGCGCGGCGACGGTGCAGAGCGCCGCGGCCGAGCTGCCGATGCCCGTCTTCGGCGACGCCGAGTATCCGGAGGAGATCCGGCTGCGCAACCGCTACCTCGACCTGCGCCGCGACAAGCTCCACGCCAACATCATGCTGCGCTCCAGCGTGATCGCCTCGATCCGGCGCCGCATGGTGGCGCAGGGCTTCACCGAGTTCCAGACGCCGATCCTGACCGCCTCGTCGCCGGAGGGCGCGCGCGACTATCTGGTGCCGAGCCGCGTCCATCCGGGCAAGTTCTACGCGCTGCCGCAGGCGCCGCAGATGTTCAAGCAGCTGCTGATGGTGGCGGGCTTCGACCGTTACTTCCAGATCGCGCCCTGCTTCCGCGACGAGGACGCGCGCGCCGACCGCAGCCCGGGCGAGTTCTACCAGCTCGATTTCGAGATGAGCTTCGTCACGCAGGACGACGTCTTCGCCGCGATCGAGCCCGTGCTCCACGGCGTGTTCGAGGAGTTCGCGGACTGGCAGGGCAAGGGGCGCACCGTCTCGGCGCTGCCGTTCCGCCGCATCCCGTACCGCGAGTCGATGCTCAAGTACGGCAACGACAAGCCCGACCTGCGCAACCCGCTGATCATCAGCGACGTCGGCGCGCAGTTCGTCGGCTCGGGCTTCGGCCGCTTCGCCGCGATCGTCGAGGCGGGCGACGTGGTGCGCGCGATCCCGGCGCCCAATACCGCCGACAGAAGCCGCAAGTTCTTCGACGACATGAACGCCTGGGCGCAGGCCGAGGGCTATGCCGGACTCGGCTACGCCACCCGCAAGGCGGGCGAGTGGGGCGGCCCGATCGCCAAGAACCACGGCGAGGAGAAGATGAACGCGCTCGCCGACGCGCTCGGGCTCGGGCCGGACGACGGGCTGTTCTTCGCCGCCGGCAAGGAGGCGCAGGCGGCCAAGCTCGCCGGGCTCGCACGCACCCGCGTCGCCGACCAGCTCGGGCTGATCGACACGTCGCGCTTCGAGTTCTGCTGGATCGTCGACTTCCCGATGTTCGAGTATGACGAGGACAACAAGAAGGTTGACTTCAGCCACAATCCCTTCTCGATGCCGCAGGGCGAGCTGGAGGCGCTGGAGACCAAGGACCCGCTCGACATCCTCGCCTATCAGTATGACATCGTCTGCAACGGCATCGAGCTGTCGTCGGGCGCGATCCGGAACCACCGCCCCGACATCATGTACAAGGCGTTCGAGATCGCGGGCTATACCAGGGCCGACGTCGACACCAACTTCGCGGGCATGATCAACGCCTTCAAGTTCGGCGCGCCGCCGCACGGCGGGTCGGCGCCGGGGATCGACCGGATCGTGATGCTGCTCGCCGACGAGCCCAACATCCGCGAGGTGATCGTCTTCCCGATGACGCAGAAGGCCGAGGACCTGATGATGGGCGCGCCGAGCTTCGTCTCGGCCAAGCAGCTCAAGGAGCTGAACATCAAGGTCACCGCCGAGCTGCCGAAGGACAAGGACGCGCTGGTGGCGCCCGCGGCGGGCTGAGGGGAGTAGGGTAGGAGGTGGTCGCCTCACCTTTACGCGCCACCCCGGCGAACGCCGGGGTGCAGTAGGGGGACGTTGGTGGGTCTCACCACGGCCTTCCCAACCGGACCCCGTCGTTCGCCGGGGTAGATAGAGGTGCGTTGAAGGGTAACGGGGCGCCCGCTCCCGCGAGCGCCCCAGCCTCCTCACGCCGGCTCGAAGTGGCCGTCGTCCTGCAGCACGCGCAGCTTGCCGTCGGCGATCGCGAAGACCGCGCCGTGCAGCCGCAGCTTGCCCGCCTCGACTCGCTCCTGCACGAACGGGAAGGTCATCAGGTTGGCGAGTGAGACCTTGACGCCCTCCTGCTCCAGCGCGGTCTGACCTTCGGCGCCCTGGCCGTGCTCGTGGATCACCTTCTCGCGCGCGTCGTCGAGCAGGTCGATCCACGCCGCGACGAAGCCGCCATGGCCCGGCTCGGCCTGCTTGAGGTCGCCCGACAGCGCCGCCTTGACGCCGCCGCACGCGCCATGCCCGAGCACCAGCACTTCCTCGACCTGGAGCACGGTGACCGCGAACTCGAGCGCGGCCGAGACGCCGTGGCGCCCGCCACCGGTCTCGAACGGCGGCACCAAAGCGGCGACGTTGCGCACGACGAACACCTCGCCCGGGCGGCTGCCGAAGATGGTCGCGGGATCGACGCGACTGTCCGAGCAGGCGATCACCATCACCTTGGGCGACTGGCCGGCGGCCAGCTCGGTCCAGCGCTCGCGTTCCTCCAGCCACTCGTTACCGCGAAAGCGGTAGTAGCCGTCGATCATATCGTGGAACTTGCTCATTCGTCAGTTACCCTTCCGTTGTTTCGAAGACTGCCAGCCGCTATCTGCGACGGCATGAACGAGATGACTCCGCTTCCGGCTCCGGCGCGCCAGCGCAAACCCGACTGGATCCGCGTCAAGGCGCCCACCAGCGAGGGCTTCGCCGCCACGCGCGCGCTGATGCGCTCGAAGAGCCTCACCACCGTGTGCGAGGAGGCCGCCTGCCCGAACATCGGGGAGTGCTGGACCAAGAAGCACGCGACCGTGATGATCCTGGGCGACACCTGCACGCGCGCCTGCGCCTTCTGCAACGTCAAGACGGGCATGCCGCGCGCGGTCGACCCGATGGAGCCGCAGAACGTCGCCGACGCCGCCGCGCAGATGGGCCTGGAGCATATCGTCGTCACCTCCGTCGACCGCGACGACCTGCCCGATGGCGGCGCGCGGCAGTTCGTACGGGTGATCGAGGCGATCCGCCGCACCAACCCGACGACGACGATCGAGATCCTCACACCCGATTTCCGCAACAAGCACGAAGCCGCGGTGGAGGCCATCGTCGCGGCGCGTCCAGACGTGTATAATCACAATCTGGAAACCGTGCCGCGGCTCTACCCGACGATCCGTCCGGGGGCGCGCTACTACGCCTCGATCCGGCTGCTCGAGAGTGTCAAGAAGCTCGACCCGTCGATCTTCACCAAGTCGGGCATCATGCTCGGGCTCGGCGAGGAGCGGCTCGAGGTCCACCAGGTGATGGACGACATGCGCTCGGCCGACATCGATTTCCTGACGATGGGCCAGTATCTCCAGCCCACGCCGCGCCATGCCAAGGTGGCCGAGTTCGTGCCCCCCAAGGCGTTCGACGCTTATGCCGCGATCGCGCGTGCCAAGGGCTTCCTGCTGGTGGCGTCGTCGCCGCTGACGCGGTCGAGCTACCACGCCGGCGACGATTTCGCGAAGATGCGGGCAGCGCGCGAGGCCAAGCTTGCCCAAGCATAGCGAGACCCGCCGGCTGCCCTACAGCCCCGAGCAGATGTTCGACCTGGTGGCGGACGTGCGCCGCTACCCGGAGTTCCTGCCCTGGGTCACCGCGATGCGTGTGCGCCGCGACGGCGATACCGAGACGCTGGCGGACATGATCGTCGGCTTCAAGGGACTGCGCGAGACCTTCACGTCGAAGGTGGCGAAGGCGCGGCCGGACACGATCCGCGTCGAGTACGTCGACGGGCCGCTGAAGTACCTCCACAACGACTGGCGCTTCCGTCCCGACGGCGAGGGCGGCTCGCTGGTCGACTTCACCGTCGACTTCGCCTTCAAGAACCGGATGTTCGAGATGCTCGCGGGGCAGGTGTTCGGCGTCGCGCTGCGCAAGATGATCGGCGCCTTCGAGGAGCGTGCGTGCGCGCTCTACGGCGACTCGGTCGCAGGCTCCTCGTCGGGCTCGGGCAGCAGCAGCTCCAGCGCGCACAGCGCCGCCTGAAGCCGCACCCCGGCGCGGCCGAGGTCGCCGAAGAAGCGCTTGTCGGCGACGACGTTGGCGGGATCTCCCGCGCGCTCGGCGCGAGCGAACACCACGGTGCCGACCGGCTTCTTCTCGGTCCCGCCGCCCGGACCCGCGACCCCGGTGATCGCCACGGCGACATCGGCCGCGGACTGCGCCAGCGCACCCTGCGCCATGCTCCACGCCACCGCGATCGACACCGCCCCGAACGTGTCGAGCACGTCGCCGCTGACGCGCAACTGGCGCTGCTTCGCCTCGTTCGAATATGTGATGAAGCCGGCGTCGAACACGTCGGACGAACCCGCGATCTCGGTCAGCGCGGCGGAGACGAGGCCGCCGGTGCAGCTCTCCGCCACCGCGACGCGGCGCTTGGCAGCGCGGTTCGCGTCGATCACGCGACGTGCCGCCTCGACCAGCTGCTGGGGGAGGACCTCCTCGCTCACGGCTGGGCCGCCGCGGCGCAGACCGGCAGATCGGGGATGGCGTCGCGCTTGCCCTTGGTCTTCTCGGCCTTGAGATATTGCAGCGTCGCGACGACGATGGCCGCGGTATTGCGCGCCGGCAGCGGCTCGAGCAGCGTCACCAGCCGGTCGAGCGTCGCGCAGTCGCCGGGCTGGATCCGCCCGGTGATCTGCGGCGCGAAGAGCGAGGTCAGCATCGGGCGCGCATAGTCGCTCAGCAGCAGCAGTTCCACCGCCGGGTCGCTGAGCTTGGCGATCGCGGTACGCGCCGCGGGCCAGGCGCGGTCGGCCTCGCGATCATATTTCTGGAGCAGCGCACTGTCCGACTTCCGCAGCAGGCTGGAGGCCGGCAGCGCGGCGCAGACGCGGCCGGCATCGCGGATGATCTCAGGCATGGCGACCAGCGCGATCGACTCGGCGTCGGTGCTCGAGAGGCAGCGCTCCTGCGCCGCGGCGGGCGGCGCGGCGAGGAGCGCGACCGCGGCCAGCGCCGCGGCGAGCGAGGGGAGGCGGCTCATGCGCTCAGCTCGGCGGGCAGAAGCACGGTCGCGACCGCCTGCGCCGCGATGCCCTCGCCACGTCCGGTGAAGCCGAGTCGTTCGGTGGTGGTCGCTTTCACGCTGACCCGATCGGTCGACAGGCCGAGAAGTTCCGCGATGCGCCGCTGCATCGCCGCGCGGTGCGGGCCGATCTTGGGGGCCTCGCACATCAGCGTGAGGTCCACGAAGGTGACACGCCCGCCGCGCGCCTCGACCAGCGAGCGCGCGTGCGCGAGGAACTGTCCCGATTCGGCACCGCGCCAGCGCGGATCGTTCGGCGGAAAGTGCGTGCCGATGTCGCCTGCCGCGATCGCGCCGAGCACCGCGTCGGTGATGGCGTGGAGCGCGACGTCGGCGTCGCTGTGGCCGGAGAGACCCTGGTGGTGCGGGACCAGCACGCCGCCGAGCCACAGCTCCTCGCCGTCCTCGAGCCGGTGCACGTCGAAGCCGCTGGCCGAGCGGGTTTCCATGCCGATCCGCGCCGCGGCGGCGGCGAAATCGGCGGGGTAGGTGATCTTGTCGAGCATCATGTCCCCTTCGACCTGTGCCACGCTCAGCCCGAGCGCGCGCACCATCTGCGCGTCGTC
This sequence comes from Sphingomonas sp. BK580, assembly GCF_014194975.1. Classification (GTDB taxonomy): domain Bacteria; phylum Pseudomonadota; class Alphaproteobacteria; order Sphingomonadales; family Sphingomonadaceae; genus Sphingomonas. The sequence continues at coordinate 623,038 of NZ_JACIAY010000002.1, forward strand.
GGTGGCCGCGCCGCCCTCCCATGCCGCGTGCGCGCGCGCCAGTGTGGCGGCGTCGAACGCCTGCGGCGTCTGCACGCGCGCGAGTGTCTCCCGCGCTATCGTAGCGCCGTCCGTCGCTACCAGCGTGTCCACGACGGGCAGCACCGGGATCGCGCCGGGCGCGTCGGCCAGCGCGGCGAGCAACCGGTCGACCACTGCGTGCGGCACGAACGGTCGGGCCGCGTCATGCACCAGGACGCGCGTCGCGCCAGCGGCGGCCTGCAGCCCTGCGCGCACCGAGTCGCGGCGCTCGGCGCCTCCGATCACCCAATCTGAGCCGGGCACCGCCGCCGCGATCATGTCCTCCTGCCCTGCGCCGATCACGACGATCACCCGGTCGATGGCGGGATGGGCCGAGAGCGCGGCGTGGCTCCACGCCACCATCGGCCGCCCCGCGACGGGCGCATATTGCTTCGGCGCGGCGCTGCCGCTGCGCGAGCCGCTGCCGGCGGCGACGATGAGGGCGACCGTGGTCATGGCGGCGCGCCCTAGCCGCTCCGCGTCGTCCTTGCCAGAGCGGTGCGCGTCGACTACCTGCCCATTTTTCGAGCAGCAGCGATGAACCAGCCTCTTCCTTCCCGGCTCACGCCGATCCGCATCGGCGAGGTGAGCGTCGACCAGCCGGTCGTGCTCGCGCCGATGACCGGCGTCTCCGACCAGCCGTTCCGTACCCTGGTCCGGCGCTACGGGTCGGGGCTCAACGTCACCGAGATGATCGCGAGCCAGGCGGCGATCCGCGAGACGCGCCAGTCGTTGCAGAAGGCGATGTGGCACGTCTCGGAGGAGCCGGTGTCGATGCAACTGGTCGGCTGCACCCCGCATGAGATGGGCGAGGCGGCGCGGCTGGCGCGCGACAAGGGCGCGGCGATCATCGACATCAACATGGGCTGCCCGGTCCGCAAGGTGACCAACGGCGACGCCGGCTCGGCGCTGATGCGCGACCTCGGGCTCGCCGCGGCGATCGTGAAGGAAGTGGTGCGCGCGGTCGACGCGCCGGTGACGCTCAAGATGCGGATGGGCTGGTGCCACGACAGCCTCAACGCACCCGAGCTCGCGCGCATCGCGGAGGACCTCGGCGTGCGCATGGTCACGGTGCACGGCCGCACCCGCAACCAGATGTACAAGGGCAGCGCCGACTGGGGCTTCGTCCGCCGCGTCAAGGATGCGGTGGCGATCCCCGTGATCGTCAACGGCGACATCTGCGGGATCGACGACGCCGAGACCGCGCTGGCCCAGTCCGGCGCGGACGGTGTGATGATCGGGCGCGGTGCCTATGGCCGGCCGTGGCTGCTCGGCCAGGTGATGCATTGGTTCGCCACCGGCGAACGCCGGCCCGATCCGACGCTCGACAAGCAATACAACGTGATCTCAGAACATTATGAGATGATGTTGAGCCACTATGGTGTCGTCACCGGCGTCAACATGGCGCGCAAGCACATCGGCTGGTACACCAAGGGGATCCACGGCTCGGCCGAGTTCCGCAACGCGGTGAACCAGGAGCCCGACCCCGGGCGCGTCAAGGCGATGCTCGCCGACTTCTACGCCCCGCACCGGATGCGGGACGCCGCGTGAGATCGACGCAGCGCGGGCCGAGCGAGGCCGAGCTGCTCGCCGCGCTGCCGGTGGCGGTGCTGGTGGTGGATCCCGAGGATCGCGTCGAGCGCGCCAACGCCGAGGCAGAGACCCTGCTCAACCTCTCCGAGCGAGCGATGCGCGGGCAGACCGTCGCCGAGCTGCTCGGCGTGGCCGACGCGGAGACGCGTCGCGCCGGCCACGCCTTCGCCGCCTTCGACGTCGAGGTGGAGACGCGCGGCGGTGCCCGCGTCCGCGTCGACCTGGTCGAGGCGGCGGTGGTCGACCAGCCCGGCTGGCGCACGATCACGCTCCACCATGCCGCCGCCTCGCGCCGGCTCGGCGTCTCGGGCGACCGCGCCGCGGCGGCGCGCGCCGCGGTCGGCGCCGCGGCGATGCTGGCGCACGAGATCAAGAACCCGCTGTCGAGCATCCGCGGCGCAGCGCAGCTGATCGCCGACGGCGCGGCGCCCGACGAGCTCACCGCGCTGGTCATCACCGAGGTCGACCGGATCGCCGCGCTGATCGATCATATGGAGGATTTCACCGACACCCGCCCGCGCGAGGTGGCGTCGCTGAACATCTACCCGCTGCTGGCGCACGCGCGAGGCGTCGCCTTGGCCGGGTTCGCGCGCGATATCCCGATCGACGAGCGCTACGATCCCTCGCTGCCGCCGGTGCTCGGCAACCGCGACGCGCTGCTCCAGGTGGTGCTCAACCTGCTCAAGAACGCCGCCGCGGCGCTGGGCGAGCGCGGCGAACGGCGGATCACGCTCACCACCGCCTATCGCCACGGCATCACCGTGGCGACGGGCAAGGGGCGGGAGCGAGTCGCGCTGCCCATCGAGCTGTGCGTGATCGACACCGGGCCGGGTGCGCCCGACGACATCGCCGACCATCTCTTCGATCCGTTCGTGTCGGGGCGCCCGGAGGGGAAGGGGTTGGGGCTGGCGCTGGTCGACAAGCTGGTGCGTGACATGGGTGGGATCGTGCAATATGCGCGCGAGGGCCAGCCGCATCACACCGTCTTCCGCCTGCTGCTGCCGCGCGCGTCGTGACCGGCGGTCGTATCCTGATCGTCGACGACGACGACGCGGTGCGCACCGTGGTCGCGCACGCGCTGCGCCGCGCCGGCCACTCGGTCCGCACCGCTGCCAGCCTCGCCGACATGGCGCGCGAGCTGCGCACCCACCCGCCCGACGTGCTGGTGACCGACGTGGTGCTACCCGACGGCGACGGCATCGACCATGCCGGCCGGCTCGCGACCGAGCGCCCCGACATGCCCGTCATCGTGCTCTCCGCCCGTAATACGCTGACCACCGCGGTGCGCGCCACCGAGGCGGGCGCCTACGACTATCTCCCCAAGCCGTTTGACCTGGATACGCTGACGCGCACCGTCGCGGCGGCGCTCAAGCGCGGCGGCGCAGCGGCGGAGGATCGTGCGGTCGAGGAGGAGCAGCTGCCGCTGATCGGTCGCTCGCCCGCGATGCAGGACGTGTACCGCGTCATCGCGCGCGTGATCTCGAACGACCTCACCGTGCTGGTCTCGGGCGAGTCGGGCACGGGCAAGGAACTGGTCGCGCGCGCGATCCACGACCTCGGCGCGCGCCGTGCCGCGCCGTTCGTGCCGATCAACATGGCGGCGATCCCGCGCGAGCTGATCGAGGCCGAGCTGTTCGGGCACGAGCGGGGCGCGTTCACGGGTGCGGCACAGCGCAGCGCCGGCCGCTTCGAGCAGGCCGCGGGGGGCACGCTGTTCCTCGACGAGATCGGCGACATGCCGATCGAGGCGCAGACCCGGCTGCTGCGCGTGCTCCAGTCGGGCGAGTTCACCACCGTGGGAGGCGCGCGCACGATCCGCGCCGATGTCCGCATCGTCGCCGCCACCAACCGCGACCTGCAGCAGGCGGTCGCCGGCGGGCAGTTCCGCGAGGACCTCTATTACCGCCTCAACGTCGTCCCGATCGCGCTGCCCGCCTTGCGCGAGCGGCGCGGCGACGTCGCCGAGCTGGCGCGCCATTTCCTCGACCGCGCCGCCGAGGCGGGACTGCCGCGCAAGACCCTCGCCGCCGAGGCGGTCGCCGCCCTGGAGGCGCACGACTGGCCCGGCAACGTGCGCGAGCTCGAGAACCTGATGCGGCGTCTCGCCGCTCTGTCGCGCGACGATCGCATCGGCGCGGCGGAGGTGATGGCGACGATCGGCGCGGTTCCCACATCGGCCGAGGCGCTGCCCGACCCGGGCATCGAGGCGGCGGTCAAAGCGATGATCGAGCGGCTCGCGCGCGAGCAGCCGCGCGCGCTCGACGACGGCTCGCTCTACGATCGCGTGATCGGCGCGGTCGAGCGGCCCCTGATCGCGGCGATGCTGGCGCGCCACGGCGGCAACCAGCTACGCGCCGCCCGCGCCATCGGGCTCAACCGCAACACGCTGCGCAAGCGGCTCGACGCCTTGGGGATCAGCCCGGGCGCGCGGTCGGCGGGATCGGACGAAGGGTAAGATCCCGAAATATGTGTTCTCTGTGCAACACCGATGTTGTAGCGGGGGAGCGATGATCGCGGGAGTCCCTCCCTCTTCCTCTAGCACGTCGTCCGCTCGCCGGCGCCCGACGGTGACGCCGGCGCTGGAGCTCGCGGTGCTGGCGGTGGCAGTCGCGATCGGCGTCGGCAGCTATTTCACGGTGCGCAGTGAGGGCGGTCCGGCCGCGCTGCTGGCGCCCCCGGTCGTCGCGCTGCTGCTCGTGGCCAATCTCGTCGCCGGCATCGCGCTGATGATCCTGCTGGGCCGACGGATCGCGCTCAACCGCGCGGCGCGCTCACCGGTCGGCGGAGAAGGAAGGCTTCACGTCCGGCTGGTGCTGCTCTTCTCGCTCGTCGCCGCGGTGCCGGCGCTGCTCGTCACGATCTTCGCCTCGCTGTTGTTCCAATACGGTGTCCAATTCTGGTACTCCGACCGCGCGCGCGGCATGTTCGAGAACGCCGCCTCGGTGGCGCAGGAGAGCTATCGCAACGAATCGGATCGCGTCGGTCGCGAGACGATGACGATGGCGGGCGATCTCGCGGATTATCTCCGCGCCGACCCGATCGAGAGCAAGCGCTTCGCCGCCGGGCTCGCCTATCAGCTGTACCTGCGCAACCTGTCCGAGGCGCTGATCGTCCAGCGCGGGCAGGACGGCGAGCTGCGCACGCGCGCGCTGGTCAACCCGTACGATCGTCAGCTCGAGCGCGTCGTCACCAAGCCGATGGTGGACCAGATCGAGGGCGGCGCCGCCTCGGTGGTGGTGCGCTCGGGCGACCGCGTGGGTGTGCTGACCCGGCTCGACTACCAGCCGCACACCTATCTCTACTCGGCACGCGTGTTCGACCCGCAGCTCGCCAACCAGCTCAACCGCGGCGCCGCGGTGCTCAACGACTATCGCCAGCTGATCGCGCGCGCGCGTTCGCTCCAGCTCCAGTTCAACGCCGCGCTGCTGATCGTCTCACTGCTGATCGTCGGCGTCGCGGTGTGGATCGCGCTGGCGGTGGCGGACCGGCTGGTGCGCCCGGTCGGTGAGCTGGTCGACGCCGCGCGTCGGGTCGGGGAGGGTGACCTGTCCGCGCGCGTGCCAGAGACGCCGGCGCGCGACGAGGTCGGCACGCTCGCGAACGCCTTCAACAGCATGACCGCGCGGCTCGAGACGCAGAACACCGCGCTGGTCACCGCCAACACGCAGCTCGAGAACCGCCGCGCGCTGATCGAGGCGGTGATGTCGGGCGTGTCGGCGGGGGTGATCTCGATCGACTCGCAGGACCGCACGATCCGGCTGGTCAACAGCTCGGCGCAGACTTTGCTGGGGCTCGACGCGCCACCGGTCGGCCGCGTGCTGCGCGCGGTCGCGCCCGAGCTCGACGCGATGCTCGACCAGGGCGCGCGCGAGGCGAACGTCCAGCACAATGTCCAGGGCGAGATGCGCACCTTCGCGGCGCGGATCGCGCGCGACGGCACCGGGCCGATCATCACCTTCGACGATATCACGCAGCAGCTGACCGACCAGCGCCGCGCCGCCTGGGCCGACGTGGCGCGCCGCATCGCGCACGAGATCAAGAACCCGCTCACCCCGATCCAGCTCGCCGCCGAACGACTCCAGCGCCGCTACGGCAGCAAGATCGAGGCGGGCGACACCACCTTCGCGCGGCTGACCGACACGATCGTCCGCCAGGTCGGCGACCTGCGCCGCATGGTCGACGAATTCTCCTCCTTCGCGCGCATGCCCAAGCCCGTGTTCCGCGAGGAAGCGCTGGTCGACATCGCGCGCCAGACGATGTTCCTCCACGAGGTCGCGCATCCCGGGATCCGCTTCGTGCTCGATCACGACGAGCCCGCGCCGACCCTGGTGTGCGACCGTCGCCAGATCGGCCAGGCGCTCACCAACATCGTCAAGAACGCGGTCGAGGCGGTCGAGGCCGCCGACGTCAGCGAGGGCGCGGTGACGATGGCGCTGCGCGAGGTCGAGGGCCGCGTCGTGATCGAGGTGGCCGACACCGGCGTCGGCCTGCCGCTCGAGCGCGACCGCATCGTCGAGCCCTACATGACGACGCGTGCGCGCGGCACCGGCCTGGGGCTCGCGATCGTCAAGAAGATCGTGGAGGAGCATTTCGGCACGATGACCTTCGCCGATCGCGCCGGCGGCGGCACGGTGGTGACGCTCTCGTTCGACGCGTCGCTGCTTGCCCCGCTCGCCGCCGAGGAAACTCTTCCGCCCGGCGCGGGCTCCACCGACGACGATCGCACGATCGCCGCTTTGACCAGGAATCGGATCTAGACAGCTATGGCGATCGACATCCTTGTCGTGGACGACGAACTCGACATCCGCGAACTCGTGGCCGGCGTGCTCGAGGACGAGGGCTATGAGACCCGCATGGCGGGCGACAGCGACGCCGCGCTGGAGGCGATCGCGACGCGCCGCCCCAGCCTGGTGCTGCTCGACGTGTGGCTGCAGGGCTCGCGGCTCGACGGGCTCGACCTGCTCGAGGAGATCAAGCGCCGCGATCCCTCGATCCCGGTGCTGGTGATCTCGGGCCATGGCACGCTCGACACCGCGGTCGCGGCGATCCGCAAGGGCGCCGCCGATTTCATCGAGAAGCCGTTCCAGGCCGAGCGGCTGCTGCTGATGGTCGAGCGCGCGACCGAGACCGAGCGGCTGCGCGCCGAGGTGGCGAGCCTGCGCGCGGCATCCGGCCGCGGCACCGATCTCACCGGCAGCTCCACGGCGGTGAACGCGGTGCGCGCGACGCTCAAGCGCGTCGCGGGCACGGGCAGCCGCGTGCTGATCGTCGGTCCGGCGGGCGTCGGCAAGGAGGTGGCGGCGCGGCTGCTCCACGGCTGGAGCCAGCGCGCTCATGCCAATTTCGTCATCGTCAGCACCGCGGGCATGAGCCCCGACCGAGTCGAGGAGGAATTGTTCGGGGTCGAGGAGGGGGGCGACCTCGTCCGCACCGGGCTGCTCGAGCAGGCGCATGGCGGTACGCTGTTCCTCGACGAGATCGCGGACATGCCGCAGGCGACTCAGGCACGCATCCTGCGCGTGCTGACCGACCAGAGCTTCACGCGCGTCGGTGGCACGCGCGTGGTCAAGGTCGACGTCCGCGTGGTCTCCGCGACCGCACGCGACCTCTCGCTGGAGATCGCCGAGGGTCGCTTCCGCGAGGACCTCTACTACCGCCTCAACGTGGTGCCGGTGACGATCCCGCCGCTGGCCGAGCGGCGCGAGGACATCCCCGCGCTGGTCGAACATTTCGTCGCGCATTACGCCGCCGAGCGCCGCGTGCCCGTCCCCGAGATCGCCACCGACGCGCTCGTGGCGCTCCAGTCCTACGACTGGCCGGGCAACGTGCGCGAGCTGCGCAACGTGGTGGAGCGGACCATCATCCTCGCTCCCGGCGACCGGATCGGCCGCATCGACCTCGACCTGCTCCCCGCCGAGGTGCTCGGCGGGCACGACGCCGGCCCGGGCGCGACCGCGATCATGGGAGCGCCGCTGCGCGAGGCGCGCGAGACCTTCGAGCGCGAGTATCTGCGCGTCCAGATCCGGCGCTTCTCGGGCAACATCTCGCGCACCGCGAGCTTCATCGGGATGGAGCGTTCGGCGCTGCATCGCAAGCTCAAGCTGCTGGGGATCACCGAGACCCGGGAGGAGTGAGCGGGGCAGGGGGGAATGCCCTGCCGCCGATCACCCCCGACCGTTCGCCTCGGCAGCCGTCGAGCTTGTCGGGAAGTGCCACGAGCATCGACCTCTCGACGGGCGGCCTCTCGGCTTCGCTCGACGCCTGCGCGAGGCGGACGAGGAGGGAGACTGACGCACGCGGCCGATGTGACCGCCACCCCCACCTAGACGCGCCCACGCCGGAACCCTACCTTAGCCCCGCCGCTTACAGCGCGACCTATCCGACGCCGGCAACGGCGCGCCCCGCGGGGAACCTCCCGCCAAGAACAAGGACCTTCTCATGGCCGACAAGCAGACCTCGCTCCAGGACCTGTTCCTCAACGCGCTGCGCAAGTCCAAGACCCCCGTCACGATGTTCCTCGTCAAGGGGGTGAAGCTCCAGGGCATCGTCACCTGGTTCGACAATTTCTCGGTGCTGCTGCGGCGCGACGGCCAGTCGCAGCTGATCTACAAGCACGCCATCTCCACCATCATGCCGGCCGGCCCGATCGACGTCGCAGGCATCGTCGGCCAGCTCGGTGAGGGCGGCAAGAAGCAGCTGTTGCAGGACATCTTCCTTTCCGCGGTGCGCAAGTCGGAGGACCCGGTGACGATGTTCCTCGTCAACGGCGTGATGCTGCAGGGCGCGATCGCGGGCTTCGACCTGTTCTGCATGCTGCTCCAGCGCGACGGCATGTCGCAGCTGGTCTACAAGCATGCCGTGTCGACGATCCAGCCGTCGCGCCCGCTCAATCTGGCCGAGGAGCAGGCCGCGGGCGAGGACGAGTGAGGGCGCGCGCATGAGCACCGGCTTCGAGCGCGACCGCGACGAATTCTCCCGCGGCGCCCGCGCGATCGTGGTCTATCCTGATCTCGGCGGCTCGTCCCGTGACGCCGAGGCGAGGCTGGAGGAGACCGCCGGCCTCGCCGAGGCGATCGGGGTCGTGGTCGTCGATCGCGTCGCGCTGCGCATCCGCACGCCGCGCGCCGCCACACTGATGGGCGCTGGCCAGATCGAGGAGCTCGCCGCGCGCGCGCGGATGGAGGAGGCCGGGCTGGTCGTGGTCGACGGCAGCCTCACCCCGATCCAGCAGCGCAACCTCGAGACCGCGCTCGAGATCAAGGTGATCGACCGCACCGGGCTGATCCTCGAGATCTTCGGCGAGCGCGCCGCGACTGCGGAGGGGCGGCTCCAGGTCGAGCTGGCGCACCTCGACTATCAGTCGGGTCGGCTGGTGCGCAGCTGGACCCACCTCGAGCGCCAGCGCGGTGGCTTCGGCTTCCTCGGCGGCCCGGGCGAGACCCAGATCGAGGCCGACCGCCGGCTGATCCGCGACCGTATGGCGCGGCTGCGGCGCGAGCTGGAGCAGGTGACCCGCACGCGCGGGCTGCACCGCGAGCGGCGCCAGCGCGCGCCCTGGCCCGTGATCGCGCTGGTCGGCTACACCAACGCGGGCAAGTCGACGCTGTTCAACCGGCTCACCGGCGCGCACGTGATGGCCGAGGACCTGCTCTTCGCCACGCTCGACCCGACGCTGCGCCAGATCAGCCTGCCCGGGATCGACAAGGCGATCCTGTCGGACACGGTCGGCTTCGTCTCGGAGCTACCGACCCAGCTGGTGGCGGCGTTCAAGGCGACGCTGGAGGAGGTCGTCTCGGCCGACCTGCTGATCCATGTCCGCGACGTGGCGCATCCCGATACGGCCGCGCAGAAGGCCGACGTCGAGGGCGTGCTCGCCGACGTCGGCGTGAGCGAGACGACGCCGCGGATCGAGGCGTGGAACAAGCTCGACCTGCTCCACGGCGAGGCGCGCACCGAGCTGCTCGACGAGGCGGCGCGGCGCGACGACGTGGTGGCCCTGTCGGCGCTGACCGGGGAGGGGGTGGACGAGCTGGTTCGCCACGTCGCCGACCTGCTGACGCAGGGCCACCAGCGCTACGCCATCGCGCTGGATGCGGGTGACGGCGCGGGGGCGGCGTGGCTTCACGCCAACGGCGAGGTGCTCGACCAGCATGTCGAGGGCGACCGCGTGCGCTACGAAGTGCGGATGGCGCCCGCGGTGCACGAGCGTTTCCTGTCGCGGCAGGGGTGAGGAGTTAACCTTCCTCCAACGAGGGGCCGCCAGTGGGCGGTGCGAGAGGCAGGGGGAATGCCGCGCCGATCAGCCGCCGCGATCCCCCGTCATCCCGCCTTCGCCCGCTGCCACAGCGCCTCTTTCTCCTCAAGGGGCAGCGCCGCGAAGCCCGCGCCACCCGCCGCCTCGATCGCGCGGAAGCGGCGCTCGAACTTGGCGCTGGCCGCGCGCAGCGCCTGCTCCGGGTCGACCCCCAGGTGCCGCGCCCAGTTCACCACCGCGAACAGCAGGTCGCCGATCTCCTCGACGCGCTCGGCCTGGTCGCGCGCCGCCTCCACCTCGGCGAGTTCCTCGTCGACCTTGGCGCGCGATCCGCTCGCGTCGGGCCAGTCGAAGCCGGTGCGTGCCGCGCGCTTCTGCAATTTCTCGGCGCGGATCAGCGCGGGCAGCGCGACCGCGACCCCGTCGAGCGCCCCCGATGCGCCCTTGTCGGCGCGCTCGGCCGCCTTGACCTCCTCCCACAGGTGGTGGCCGCCCTCGGCCCGGTCGCCGAAGATGTGCGGGTGGCGTCGCTCCATCTTGTCGCTGATCGCGGCGGCGACGTCGGCCAGCGCGAAGGCGCCGTCCTCCTCGGCGATGCGGCTGTGGAAGACCACCTGGAGCAGCAGGTCGCCGAGTTCGTCGCGCAGCTCGTCGATCGCACCGCGCTCGATCGCGTCGGCGACCTCATAGGCCTCCTCGATCGTGTAGGGCGCGATCGACGCGAAGGTCTGTGCGCGGTCCCACTCGCAGCCGCCGGTACCGCGCAGCCGCGCCATGATCGCCACCAGCCGCTCGATCTCGGCGCTCGTTCGCTGCTCGCTCATGCGGACGCGCTAGCAGCCGAGGGCGCGCGGGGCCAGCGTCAGCGCGGCGGGCGATGGGCGGCGTCGTTGACCTCGATCCAGTAGCCGTCCGGATCCTGCGTGAAGATCTGGCGGACGCCGTCGGTACGCGTGCGCTTGATCTCGCCGACCTTGCCGGCATAGTCGGTCCAGGTGCGACCGGTCTTCTTCAGATACGCGATCACGGGATCAAGGTCCTTCACCGTCAGCGCGAAATGGATGATGCGCGGGGGCGGGGTGAAGGGCACCTTGATCGCCTGGATGTGCAGCTCGACCCCGTTGCCCAGCCGCATCCAGCGCGGACGGCCCGGCGTGGCGTTGAGCGGCGCCGGTATCTCGCTGAGGCCGAAGGCTTCCTCATAGTAAGCGACGCTGCGCGCCTGATCGGTGACGTTGACCGCGACGTGGTTCATCGTCGCCTGTGCCGATGCCGCGATCGGCACGAGGCCGGCGACCGCGACGAGCGCGGCCAGTGAGAAACGCATCATCCTCTCCTTCTACTTCCCCTCTGTCGCACCGGGGCAGGGGCTCATCACGGCGTTCGTCATGCCGGACTTGATCCGGGATCCATGCCGCCGCGAGAGCAACGGCTCGTGCGTACGCCGCAGCGTGGATCCCGGATCGAGCCCGACGACAACGGGCCGTCGCCGCTGCCGCTGCCAGGCTGACGGCAAGAAGGCATGCCGCGGCGCCGATAGTTTCTTCTGAAGGTTCTCAGCCCGCGACGGCCTGAGCCGGCCTGAGCAGGTCGAGCACCGCCGCTGTCATCGCCGTCGCGCCGGTGGTCACCACCGCGCGCGGATCGACCTTGAACAAGGGCGAGTGGTGCGACGGTACCGGCGGCCCGCCGTTGGCCGCCGCGTCGAACGCCGCCTGCTGCGTGCCGCCGACCGCGAAGTAATAGCCTTTCACGCCGAGCTCGGGTCGGACGAGAGCGGCGAAATCCTCCGCCCCCATGCCCTTCTGCTGGAACGGGATCACCTTGTCGGCGCCGAGCGTCGCCGCCATCACGCCATTGAGCCGGCGCGCCAGCGCGGCGTCGTTGATCGTCGTCGGCGTGCCCTCGATCACCTTGACCACCGGCATCTTGTCCTCCGGCATGCCGTTGAGTTCCCCGATACCGCGGGCGACGCGCTCGATCCCGGCGAGCAGCTGCTTGCGGGTCGCCTCATCGTTCGCGCGAACGGTCACCTGGAGCCTGGCCTCGTCCGAGATGATGTTGTGCTTGAGCCCGGCGTGAAAGCTGCCGACGGTGATCACGCCGGGGCGGAGCGGCTGGCGCTCGCGGCTGATCAGTCCCTGCAAGGCGATGACGAGCTGACTCGCCATATAGACGGGATCCTTGCCGGTGTGCGGGCTCGCGCCGTGCGCGCCGATCCCCGGCACGATGATGTCGACGCTGTCGGACGAGCTGTACTGGATATCCTCCGACGCCGAGACGGTCCCGGCCAGCCCCTCCGAGTTGGAATGGTAGGCCAGCGCGTACTGCGGCTTGGGGAAGCGCGTGTAGAGCCCGTCGCGCAGCATCGCAGAGGCACCGCCGACGCGCTCCTCGGCCGGCTGGACGACGAAGACGACCGTTCCCGCCCAGCGATCCTTGAGCGCCGCGAGCCGGCGCGCGGTGGCGAGCAGCCCGACGATATGCGTGTCGTGCCCGCAGGCGTGCATCACCGGGGCCTCGACCCCGTCGACACCGACCTGGCGCACCTTGCTCGCGTTCGGCAGTCCCGATTTCTCCTCGACCGGCAGCCCGTCCATGTCGGCGCGGACCAGAACCACCGGCCCCGTGCCGTTGCGCAGCACGCCGACGACGCCGGTGCCGCCGACCTTCTCGGTGACCTGCATGCCGGCGACCGCGCGCAGCGCCGCGGCCATCTTCGCCGCGGTGCGCTCTTCCTTGAACGAGAGCTCGGGGTGGCGGTGGAAGTCGTCCCACATGACCCCCAAGCTCTTGTCATAGTCGGCGGCGATCGCGGCGGCATCATCAGGCGCGGCGAGCGCGGGCGTGGCGACGAGCGACAGCGCGGTCGCGGCGAGCAGGTAGCGCATGTGATTTCCCCTTCGCGACCAGCGTAGCGTCAGCGCGCCATGACGCAACGCCGCTCAGCGTCGGGGTGGTCGCGGCGAGAGCCAGCCCCCGTCGGCGAGCCAGTCGTACAGCCGATCGGGCCAGTGGAGGATCGAGAGGCGCTCGGACTCGTCGAGGTTGAAGGCGTGACCGCTGTCCGCGTACATGTGCAGCTCGGCCGAGACGCCGACGCGGCGCAGCTGCTCGTACAAGGCGACGGTCGGTGCGGCGCAGCACTCGTCGCGGCTGCCGGCGACGAGGAAGGCCGGGGGTGCGGTCGCGATCGCCGGCGCGGGCACGCCGCGCGGGCCGGGGAAGACGAGCACCTGGAAGTCGGGCCGGGCGGACAGCGAGTCGATCGCGTCGGTACGCGGCCGCCCCGCCGGCTCGGGATGATCGGCGACCTGGGTGACGAGCTCGCCGCCCGCGGAGAAGCCCATCGCGCCGATCCGCGCCGGGTCGATGCCGTATTCGGCGGCGTGCGCGCGCACCCAGCGGATCGCGCGGCGTGCGTCGTCGGCGGCGTCCCCCTCGACCGTGTAGGTCGAGCCGGGCTCGTTCGCGAGCCGATACTTCAGCACGAAGGCGCTGATCCCGGCGCGGTTGAGCGCGGTCGCCACCTTGGTGCCCTCGTTGGTCCACACCAGCAATTTGTGCCCGCCGCCCGGCAGGATCACGATGGCGGCGCCGTTGCGCTTGGTGGCGGGGGCGGGGAAGGGGATCAGCGACGGATCGTGGATGTTGCGCACCCAATAGTCGCGCGCCACCTCGGCTTCGGCGCGACGGTGGGCGACGCCCGGCGCACCGTTCGGCCACAGCAGGATGCGGTCATAACGCACCGGCCGCTCGGGCGCCGGGTCCTGCGCCGCCGCGCCGCCGACCATCGCCGCCGCCAGCGCGACCACTGCCAGCAGGGCTCTCCCGTTCCGCCGCCGCATCCTAAACCCTCGACTGATTACAGCCTTCTATCAAGCATAGCTAAGGTAACGTGGCAATCGCGGTGCCGCGACTCAGCGCATCACGCCGAGCAGATCGTCGACGCTCCCGGTCGCGAAGGCCGTATGCTCGTCGCCGATCGCGTAGGGCAGCAGGATGCGGCGGCGGTGCAGCAGCGCACCGCAGCTATAGGTGACGTTGGGGACATAGCCGCCGCGCTGCTCTGCGCTCGGGAAGAGCAGCGGGGAAGGGGTGCGCGCCAGCACCTTGCTGGGGTCGTCGCGGTCGAGCAGACAGGCGCCGACGCAATAGCCGCGCACCAGCCCCACGCCGTGGGTGAACACCAGCCAGCCCTCGTCGAGTTCGATCGGCGAGCCGCAATTGCCGATCTGGACGAACTCCCACGGATATTCCGGCCGCATGATGATCTCGCCGCGCTCCCATTGGTGCAGATCGTGGGAGCGGAGCAGCCAGATATTCTCATTGTCCTGCCGCCCCAGCATGATGAACTCGTCGCCGATCCGCCGGGGGAACAGCGCCATGCCCTTGTAACCCGCCATCGCGCCGGTGAGCGGGCGCATCTCGTAGGTGCGCACGTCGATGCCGCGCAGCAGCTCGGCGCGGGCGACGCGGCCGTCGAACGCGGTGTAGGTGCCGATGACGCTCTGCGTGCCGTCGTGATCAGTGAAGCGGACCAGCCGCAGGTCCTCGACGCCGCTGCGCTGGCTTGGCAGGATCGGGAAGATGACGGTCTCGGAGATGTCCTCGCTGTCGTCGGAGCGCAGCCGCACCCAGCCCGCGTCGTCGTCGCGCTCGATCCGCGGCGGTACGCCCTGCGTGCTCGGCGGATCGACGGTGAGCCGGGTGCCGCCGTCCCAACTGCCCGAGCGGAACGTCACCGAGGAGATATGCCCCTCGCCGACGCCGCGCAGCGAGAGCAGGAAGGACACGCGATCGTCGTCCGGATCCTGGTCGGGCACGGCGACGATGGAGGGGTTGAACAGCGCCGCGCTCTCGAACGCATATTCCTGGCTGAAATAGGCGCCGATCAGCAGGCGGTCGCACTCGGCATCGACATGGATCCCGATCGCCTCACGCACCTCGTCGAAGCGCCGCAGGAAGACCTGATCGACGCGGCGGTGACGCGGTCGCATCGCCTCGTGCAGCAGGCGCAGCATGCGCTGGCGCATCGGCAGGTCGAGCGCCATCAGCCGCGACGCGACCGCGCTGGCACGGCTCGGCTTCGCCGCGGCGAACGCCTCGGGATAGTCGAAGCTGAACGGCCGGATCACCGTGCGCGCAGGATCCGGCTGGAGCTCGAGATCGAGCGTGGTGAAGACCTCGGCGGCGTCCATGTCGAGCCCTCATGGTGGTTGCGCAGCCGATAGCGCGCGGAAGGGCGCTAATATCCATCAGGAATGATCGCCGACGAGCGCATCTCTGCCGCTGCCGTGTTGCCGCCAGTTAGAAAAGACACATTCGCTGCCAGATAGAAAAGACACCGCCTCGTGGCAGCGGGGGCAGCGTGGAGCCCCCCAAGCAGCGCAGCGCTGCTCCCGCTGAGAAGGTGACCTGGCGGCTCTTGCGCCCTCGGACCCGCTGCGACAGCAGCGGGCTCGGTAACGCCGGTGGATGCCCGCTTACGCCCAAATTTCAGCCTCGTGAGCGTAATCTCCTCCTCCTGCCTTGTTGCCATTCGTTCAGTAGGTCAGAACCAGCCACGATAATCCCGCGAAGCCAGAGCCGGAGAGAAAACGTGTACACTCCGAGAATGGCCGTAATTCTTGCAACCTTGTTGGTAGCTGTACCCGTATCTGGACAGCCTCCGATCCGCTCATTCGAACGTTACCGCGTCACTTTGCAGGGCGGCGGCCTTGGAGTTGATGTTGACGAAACGGTCCTAATTTCTGTCATACTCGACGATGGCGAGGGGGAGCGGTGGATCGCTGAACGACTACGGCGTGATTACAATTGGTGCGCTGACCGGACAAATAGCAGATGCTCTCCAGGTGAAAGGGTCATCCATGATTGGATTGATGGCGATGCATGCCCTGAGTTAAAAACATCTCTCAGGAAGCTATCGCAAATTGCGGTAGTAGGCTTCGCTCCGCCCGAGCGATCAAGCCCCGGCACGGTCACGGAGACACCTTTGCTAACGGTGAGTGGGACGCCTGATCGGATGGCTGGTCTCGGTGCTCACCTTACCCTTGCAGGGTTCACCGGACCAGTAGTCGATTGGTGGTCTCGTTCCGAACGTAGCCTCGCAACGTGCTGGAGCACCAAATCGCTTGCAATCGGTGGGCAGGAGCTCGAAGCTCAGCTTTCATTTAAGTAAACCTGATATTCGCCCCTTCGCTGTCCTCCCGACAGGATCATTGCACTGTGAGCCGCGAATGTGGAGGCGCCCTTAATAGCTCTTATGATGGTAGAAGCGGCAACGACCTCGCCACCTCCGAAGGATAGTTGGTGGTACCTTAGCTAATTTGCAGAGTTGCTGGTCAGCGGTTCGCGTCCGGATACCATCGTCTTCGAAGCGGACACATAGGGCTCCAGCTTTAGAACACGTCTCGAACGAGTTGCTGAACAAGGCTTGTGCTATCCGGATTATGCCGCAGGATTGCATGTTTCTTCGGGCCAATCCTGCCTTCAAGCAGGGAAGTGCCGCCATCAGTGGCTGGCGGGCATGGCCGGTTCCCATTGCGAGCTTGGCAAGCAATCGCCCACCAGTCCGGGGGAACAGGCGAGGCATCCCAGAAGCGTTCTCGGTCATCGATCAGCAGGCGAAGACGTGTCGCTGCCTGCCCATCGAAGTAGCGCAAAACAGCTATGGGTTTTGCATTTGTCGCCGTCTGCGTTCCATAATCCTTGATTATGCTAACGGCTCGAGGTTCTGCTTCTTCGAGAAATATAATTCGAGCTGCGCGAGGCCGGCGTAGGGAATAGTCCTCGGTCAACCTGAAGGTCGCACCAATGATTTTGGCATTCTCGGTTAGGATGGCGGGTTCTCCCAAACCACGAAGAACGCGATCGAAGTAGTTCGCTTGCCCTAGCGCGCCATCGAGCCCGTACGCGTCGCGACCTTCTGCGGGAGGAACAAGATCAGTGGACCCCTGAGCCTTCGCTGTTTCCGCCAGCGCAACAGCTGCACTTCCACTTGCCACGCTCATTTCACGACGTGTTAGCAACGATCACACTCCCGTCCACGCTCCGAATTTGGAGGTGGCCTTGCGCTTGGCAATGCTGCTCTCAACAGAACCGTCGCACAATAGCGGTCGCGACATTCACGAACGGCAGCTAACGAGTTGCTCGGCCCCGAAAGCTGCCGGACCGCTGTCCTGCCAATTTCGGCCAATCACCCAGGGCGACGGCCGGACGCACGTCGAACGTCTGAGATTGGCAGGTTTGCGGACCGGCCGCTTTCGGGTGAGGCAGCGCTCATAGCTAACGTTGGCTTACGCCGCTCACCGTCCCGATTGAGATGGTCGAATGGGAAAGCCTGCGGCTTCTCAGAAGCCGTCGTCCACTCAGATTTCAAGAACCCTGACGCCAAACGCCAGCGCGTATCCATCTATCTCGGAAGCCGTATGGTGACACCGAATGCCCGCTCGGATCGGGACAGAATTGCATTGCCGCCATGACCAACGGCGATGGCGCGAACGAGGGCAAGGCCCAGCCCATGCCCGTCAGTGGTACGTGACGCCTCGGCGCGCGCGAAACGCTGAAACAGGCGTTTGGCATCAGCGGGGTGAACGCCTGGGCCGTCATCCTCCAGCGCCACCTCGATCGCATCCTGCGTAGCCGTTGCAGCCAGTGTCGCTGTGGTGCCGGGCGGCGTGTGGCGCAACACGTTCTCCAACAGGTTCGACAGCGCCTGAGCCAGCAGACGGCGGTCGCCCTCGACACGCAAGCAGGCCGGTATATCCGCCGATAACAGGTGGCCGCTGGCCTCAAAGTCGGGGCGATAAGTTTCGGCCATGTCCTCCAGCAGCGCCGACAGGTCGATCGACCCTAACGCCCGACGTTCAGCCAGCCCTTCGACTTCGGCAATGCGCAGCAGCGCGGCGAATATCTCCAGCAGATCGTCGGCTTGCCGCCGTGCCGCCTCGATCGCGCCCGCGTCCCCGGCCGCGGCGCGGTCGAGCTGGTTGCACAGGCGGGTCAAAGGCGTGCGCAGGTCGTGGGCGACGTCGGTCGATACCTGCCGCAGATTATCCATCAGCGCGGCGATGCGATCGAGCATCCGGTTGAGGGTGGCGGCGAGGCGGTCAAACTCGCTGTCCGACCCGTCGCGTGGCACCCGCTGCGTCAGGTCGCCGGCGATGATCGCCTGCGCAGTGGTATCGATGCGTGACAGGCGACGCCGAGTGAGCCATCCGACCAGCACGGCCGCGCCGATCCCCAGCGCCAGCATCGTCGCCAGCGCGGTCGCGAACAGCGACGCCAGCGTCCGGTCGATCGCCGCGAGATCGCGCCGGTCGGCGACGACGACCAGCATCCCGCCGGGCAGCGGCGTGGCGAGCGCCTGACCGACGCCGGCATCAGCGCCGCGCCGGAAACCCAAATGCTCCTGATAGCCCGGCTCGACCGGCGTCAGCGGCGTGATCGTCGCGGCGATCGTCCGCCCGGCGCGGTCGATGAGCAGATAATCGAGGCTCGCCTCGTTGCGGGCATCCTTGCGCAGGCGGACTGCGTCCGCCACCCCCGCCAAGCCGCCTTCGCGCGCCTCGGCCATCAGCGCATGCGTCTCGACCGCGACGCGGTGGTCGAGTTGCTCCTCCAACGCCTCGTGCGTCACCTCATAGGCGACAGCACCGATCGCCAGCGTCGCGACGCTGAACGCCAGCGCGACCAGCACGACGATGCCGAAAGTCGAGCGCCACAGGCGGGCGAGCATCTATTCGCCCCGGATCATGTAGCCGGCACCGCGCACCGTTTCGATTGCATCAGCGTCGAAGCCGGCGTTGAGCTTGGAGCGCAGTCGACTCAGATGCGTCTCGACGATGTTGGTCTTCGGGTCGAAATCGAAATCCCACACCCGCTCCAGCAGCATGGTGCGCGTCATCACCCGGCGCGGGTTGCGCATCAGCTCGGCGAGCAGCGCGAACTCGCGCGGTTGCAGGGTGACGCGCCGGCCGTCGCGCTCGACGGCGCGACGATGCAGGTCGAGGACGATATCGCCGACCCGGAGCAGATGCGTGTAGTCGCCGCGCGGTGCCGGCCGACGCGCCAGCGCATTGAGGCGAGCGGCGAGTTCGGAGAAGGCGAAGGGCTTGACCAGATAGTCGTCGGCACCGCCCTCCAGCCCCTCGACGCGATCGGCGATACCGCCCACCGCGGTCAGCATCAGGACCGGAGTCGCGTCGCCAGCCGCGCGCAACGCCTTCACCAGCGCCAGGCCGTCGAGGCCGGGCAGCATCCGGTCGACCACGATCGCATCGAAGCCCCCACCGGTCGCCTGGAACAGTCCGTCGCGACCATCCTCGCTGACCGCGATCTGATGTCCGGCCTGCCCCAGCCCCTGCGCGACGAAGGCGCGGGTGTCGCTATCATCCTCGACGATCAATATCCGCATCGCGCGACTATCGCGTAGCAGCGTCAGTTCGCCAACCGCCGCCCAAAGCGCGGAAGAGAGCGACCTCGGTTTGAGACACCGCCAGATCGGACTGGACCTGTTGCAACGTCGCCGATGCGGTTGCTCGCTGCGCGTCGACCTGGAGCAGACCGGGTGCGTCGCCGAGGCGGACCCGGGCAACCGCGCGCCGCGCATAGGCCTGCGCCTCGCGCGAGGCGGTCGCCAGATCGCGGTTGCGCCGGGTCTCGGCGTCGTAGGTCGCCAGCGCCGTCTCGACCTCGCGCAGCGCGCGCAGCGCCGCCACGTCCCATCCGGCCAGCGCCGAGCGCTCGGTAGCGCGGGCCTGTTCCAGCCTTGCGCGTGCCGGTGCCTGGTTGGGAAAGGCCCAGCTGACGAGCGGCGTCACCGCCGCGCTGATCCCGCCGGACAGCAACCCGACAGCCGCGCCCAGATTGACCCGCGGATAGAGGTCCGCGCGTGCCACGCCGATCCGTGCGGCCGCGGCGGCAAGGCGGCGCTCCGCCTCGCGCACGTCGGGGCGGCGCAACAGCAACGCGGTCCCGTCGCCGACCGGTGCCGCCCCGCGCAGGCGAGGCGCAGCGGTGCAGGCGAAGCGCCAGGCGCGCGCCTCGGCGGGGGGGCGACCCTGCAGCGTCGCAAGTCGATACAGCGCATTAGCGCGCTGTGCCTCGAATGGCGCGATGGCGGCGCGGGTGGCGGCGGCGATCGTCGCGACCTGCGACACCTCCAGCGGCGACACCTCGCCCGCGCGAAGCTGTTCACGGACCAGCCCGACCGACCGATCCTGCGCCGCAGCGACCTCGCGCGCGGTGGCGATGGCGCGGCTCGATCCGCACAGGTCGACATAGGCCAGCACGGTGTCGGCGACGACCGCGACGCGCAAGCCGTCGACGACGGCCGCCTGGGCCTCCGCGTCCGCCCCCGCCGCAGTCGCGGCCGAGCGAAGCCGGCCGAACAGGTCGAGATCCCAGCTCGCGGTCGCGGCGATATCGTAGTCTGTCGTCGGGACATTACCCGACGCGCTCGGCTGTCCGGCGGGGTTGTCGACTCCAAGCGCGCTCTCGATCGTCGTCTGCGGCAGCCGCGCCGCCCGTGCCTGTCGCAAGGCCGCGCGTGCGCCGTCGAGATTGGCATAGGCGACGCGCAGATCGGCGTTAGCAGCCAATGCCGAGCGCACCAGTCCGTCGAGCACGGGATCGTCATAGAGCCGCCACCAGTCGTCGGGCACCGGCGCGATCGAGGCCACCGGAAGCGACGCGAAGGCCCCGGTGGCGCTGTCCGGCGCCACGGTGGGCGGCGGCTTGGGCACGCTCATGCAGGCGGATGCGAGTAGGGCTGCGGCGGGGGCCAGGCGGCGGATCATGCCAGCGCCTCCTTGTGTGCGGCAGCAGGCGGCACGGCGCGTTCCTCGCCATAGCGGGCATAGAGCGCAGGCAGCAGCAGCAGGTTGAGCGCGGTCGACGAGATGAGGCCGCCGAGGATCACGATCGCCATCGGATGCTCGATCTCGTGCCCCGGCGCGTTGCCGGCGACGATCAGCGGGACCAGCGCGAGGCCGGCGCAGGCGGCGGTCATGAGGATCGGCACCAGACGTTCCTCGGCCCCGCGCAGCACCAGTTCGCGGCCGAAGGTCATCCCCTCATGCCGTTCGAGATGCTGGTAATGCGACAGGAGCATGATGCCGTTACGCGCGGCGATGCCGATGACGGTGACGAACCCGACCAGCGACCCCAGCGACAGCGTGCCCCCGGTCAGCGCGACCGCCATCACACCCCCGACCAGCGCGAACGGCAGGCTGACGGCGACCAGCGCCGTGATGCGGCGCGAGCGGAACTCCATCCATACCAGCAGCAGGATGCCGACGAGGCAGAGCGCACCGATGCTCCACAACCGGCTGCGCGATTCCTTCAGCGCGGCATATTCGCCCAGCACCTGCGGGTGATAGCCGGTCGCGAACGGCACCTTCGCGACCGCGGCGTCGACCGCCTGTGCGACCGTGCCGAGGTCCGCGCCTGCGACGTTCATCGTCACGTCTAGCCGACGCTGGCCGTTCTCGCGCTTCACCTCGTTGGGCGCGGGAGCGATCTCGATATCGGCGATATCGCCGAGCCGCACCGGCGCGCCGGTGACGGGTGCCTGGATCATCAGGTCGCGGAGCGCATGGACGCTGTTCCGCACCCGCGGCTCGCCCCACACCGCGACGTCGAACGCGCGCTGATCGCGATAGATTTCGCCGACCTTGGCCTGCGCGACCAGTATCTGCGCCTGACGGCGGACCTCGCCCGCGGTCAGGCCGAGCCGCGCCAGTTCGGCAGGCCGCGGACGGATGCGGATTTGCGGGACCAGCACCTGGGATTCCAGCTTCAGGTCGGAGACGCCCGGAATACCGCTTATCGCATCGCGAACCCGTGCGCCGGCCGCGCGCAGCTCGGTCTGGTCGGGGCCGTAGATGCGGACGACGATCGTCGCGCCGGCACCGGTCAGCACCTCCTTGATCCGCTCGCGTAGGTAGGTCAGCACGTCGCGGTAGAGGCCGGGATAGCCCTCGACCACCTCCTTAATCCGCTTCACCGACGCATCGTAATCGGCATTCTCATCGAGGCTGATCCACAATTCGGTGAAGTTTGGACCGACCACCTCGTCGGCCTGCTCGGCGCGACCGATATGCGCGCCGAAGTTGCGTATGCCGGGGATGCTGCGCAGCTCCTTAGAGGCGCGGATCGTGATCCGGTCCATCGCCTCGATCGAGGTGCCCGGCTTCTCGACGAAGTGCATCAGGAAGTCGGTTTCGCGGAAGTCGGGAAGGAACTGGTCCTTGAAGGTCGCATAGCCGACACCCGCCAGCAGCAGACCGCTCGCGACAATCCCGACCGCCAGCGCCGGCCGTCCGACGACGCGCGGCAGGAAGCCGACATAGCGGCGCTTCAGTGCGGCGACGATGCGGGTGTCGCGCTCCCCGGTCAGCGGTGCGCTCGGCAGGAGCAGCAGGCACATCGCCGGCGTGACGGTCAGCGCGACCAGCAGTGACATGCCGATCGCCAGCACATAGGCGATGGCGAGCGGCTGGAAGAAGGTGCCCGCGACCCCGCCGAGGAAGAAGATGGGCACGAACACCAGCATCACGATCAGCGAGGCGAACACTACTGCCGAGCGCACTTCCAGCGACGCGGCCAGCACCACCGCAAACGCGGGCTTCGGATCGGCGGCCTCGCGGTTCAGCCGCAGGCGACGCGCGATATTCTCCACGTCGATGATCGCATCGTCAACCACTTCGCCCAGCGCGATCACGAGGCCGGCGATTATCATCACGTTGATCGTCGCACCCGACCACAGCAGCATCAGTCCCGCGCCGAGCAGCGAAAGCGGGATCGCAACCAGGCTGATCGTCGCCTGTCGCCAGTCGCGGGTGAACAGGAACAGCACCGCCGCCACCAGCGCGCAGCCGATCATCAGCGCACGGGTGAGATTGTCGATCGAGCGTTCGATGAAGGTCGCCGGCCGGAAGATGGTCGTATCGACCTTCACGTCCTTGAGGCCGGGCTTCAGCTCGGCGAACGCGGCCTCGACCGCGCGGGTCAGCTCCAGCGTGTTGGCGGTGGGCTGTTTCTCGACGATCAGCATGATGCCGGGGCCGTCGTCGATGATGGCGTTGCCGATCGGCGCGTTGAAGCCATCGACCACGCGCGCGACATCGCCGATCCGAACCGGCGCTTCGCCCGCCTGCTTGACGATCGCTCGGGCGAGGTCGGCCGCAGTCTGGACGGTGCCCGCCTGCTGAACCGCAAGCCGCTGGTTGGGTGTGTCGACGAACCCGCCGCCCCCGACCAGAACCGCTTCGCCCACTGCCGCGCGCACCTCCGCCAGCGTCACGCCGGCCGCGCGCAGACGATCGGGATCGACCAGCACCTGCAACTGCCGGTCGCGCTGCCCCCAGACCGCGACATTGGCGACGCCGGGGACCGCCATCAATCGCGGCCGGATCGTCCAGCGCACTAGCTCGGATAACTGCATCTGGTCGAGCTTCGTCGACGACAGTCCGACCTTCATCGCGCGACTGGTCGAGGACAGCGGCGGCATCAGCACCGGTTGGCGCGCCGCGAGCGGCAGACGCGGCTGCACTTGCGCGATCCTCTCCCCGACCATCTGCCGTGCGCGGATCACGTCGGACCCGCGCTCGAACAGGATCTGGACCGACGACAGGCCCAACACCGATTTGGATCGCAGCGTCATCAGGCCGGGGACGCCATTGACCGCGGTCTCGATCGGCACCGTGACCAGGCTCTCGACTTCCTCGGTCGATAGGCCAGGTGCCTCGGTCTGGATTTCCACCAATGGCGGGGCGAACTCGGGAAACACGTCGAGCGGCACGTCGCGCCCGGCGCGGACCCCGAGCACCACCAGCAGCGCGGCGAGCGCGAGGACGAGGACGCGCTGCGCCAGTGCGAAACGGACGAGCCGGCCGAGCATCAGTGCGCCGCCCCGAACTCGGTGCCGAACAGTTCCGCCGCGCCATCGGTCACGACGTGCGCCCCGGCGGACAGGCCGCGCGCGAGCAGCGCCCGTCCGCCGCTTTCCGATGCCACCTCGACACGCTGGCGGACGAAGGTGTCGGGCGCGGTCTTCTGATAGACCCACTCGCCGCCATGAATGTCGCGCAGGATCGCAGTGGACGGCACCGACAGTCCTTCGGTCTGCCCCGCGAGCGGCAGGTCAACGGCGACACGTTGGCCTACGCGGAAGGTACGGTCACGATTGTCGACGGCGTAATACAGGTCGACGGTGCCCGCGACGGTGTTGGCGGATGGCGGCGCCTGCACCGGACGGGCGCTGTGTGGCGCGCCGGCCTCGCCGAGCGTGCGGACCATCGCGGCGGTCTCCCGACGCACATTCCCCATGTCACTGCCGAACACGGACGCACGGACCCACAGCACCGCTTGCGAGCCGAGCGAGGCGACGGCAGGCCCAAGCAAACGGCGCTGCTGACGTGCCGCGCCTAGCGCCGCCTGCGCTGCTGCGAGGGCTGCTGCGGCTTCGTCGCGCGCCCGGACACTGCCGGCTTCCTCGCGCACCAGGCTCTCGGCCCGACCGAGCGCGATCCGGGCGAGGCGAGCCTGCGCCGATGCGCGCGCCAGTTCGGCATCAGCCCCGGCCTGCTGGCTGCCGATCTGTTGGAGATTGATCGTCGAGTTGACCGGCACACCATTGGCGCTGATCGGCGGGACCACGATTTCGCCGGCCACCTCGCGCGTCGCCGTGGCCGATCCTCCGCCGACGCGCACCAGGCCGATGCCCAAGCGATGTTGCGCTTCGGGCGTCAGCGTCAGCTTCAGCAGCTCGCTTTCGTGCGCCATCGTCTCGGCATGAGCGGGCGGTACGGGCGGCTTCGCAGCCTTCTCGCCGCAACCGGCAAGCAGGATCGGGATCAGAAGGAAAGTGTGGCGCATCGTGACGGCTTAGTCACGAAAGAGTGGGCGCTGCTGGAGCCGACTATACAAAGCCCCAATGTAGCGGCACCCCGCTCTGGTTGCAGACGAGGAGTCCCGAGGTCACCCCGACTTTTATTCGGTTTCTGTGGCGCGTGAAGTTCGCACCCCCGTCAGGCGACGTCGGACGAACCATATTGCCGCCAGCACGATCGCGCCCAGCAGGAACAAGTCGATCTTGTGAAACCAGGCCGACAATCTTGGGTCTGTGTTCCAGCGGCTCCCGAGCACCTGGCCGGCATAGGCCAGCCCGAGGCACCAAGGCAGTGACCCTATGAAGGTGCAGAGGTGAAAGCGCAGCAACGGCATCCGGGCGATCCCCGCAGGCAGCGCGATAAACGAGCGGATGCCCGGCAACATCCGACCTATCAGAACAGCCGCACCGCCGAAGCGCTCGAAAAACCGTTCCGATCGGTCAAGATCCTCGGGTGTGAGCAGGAGCCAACGTCCGTAACGCTCGACCATGGGACGGCCACCGCGGCGCCCCGCCTCATACGCAAGAGCTGATCCGATATTACAGCCGACCGCTCCCGCAATCGCTACCAGCCAAAGGTCCAGGCGACCGGTCGAGACCAGATAACCGCTGAACGGCATGATGATTTCAGACGCCAGCGGGATGCAGGCGCTTTCGAGAGCCATCAAACCGATGATGCCAATATATCCGGTCGCAGCGATCGCGGCGACGATGCAGCCGGCCAACGTTGCAACCAGGTTGCTGATCGCAGTCATATTGAAATTCCTGTGCGGGGATCGCGATCATCGAGCGCTGACAGCCGGGTGACGGCGCTATCCAGGCGGATCGGATGTGAGAGCATCACGCCGCAGATATCTGCGAAAGTGCAAGACCGTAGGACAAACTGTCGTATGGCGTTGCCGTATACGACGTTTGCGTCCGCGACGTGATGGCGAGCACGTCAGCGTGATCGTCGGGGAACACAACCGCGAGATCAAGTTCGACAGCGGTTCGCACTAGTGAGGAGAGACGCTCAGGCTCGTACGAAACGAGGATCAAGGCATCGAACAAGCTCACATCGAGGTTGGGGGGCAGATCGACTGACGAGAATGCAACGATTGCGTCGATGCCCAGCGCCCTTGCCCAATGCTCGAGCCGGCGCCGGTGTCGACCATAGCCGATCATCGTCAGGCGATCACCCAGCTTCCCGCTGAGCGCAAAGGCCCGGATAGCGGTGACATAGCCCCGGCGATCGCCCGGCTTGCCGATGGCGAGGTAGTGCGTCGGCGGGCATGGTTGCCGACGTGCGCCATCCGGGCCGTCGCCATGTCGCACCAAATGACGGCATCCTTGCGCAGCGAGGTTTGATCCAGTCGGTACAGTTTGGCTTCGGGAGTGCGCAGGATCCATGCCCCGTTGGCTGGGGCAGCTTTCATCTTGCCGGACGTGTCTGCCGGCTCGCTCCGACCGATCGCGCCCACCATGTTCGCGCCAACTTCCAAAGAAACGTGCCAGCCAGCTCACTTGGGTTCGCTCAAGCGCAGCGTCTGCTTGCCGAAGGTTTGTGACCCTCCGCGAATCCGTCGGGCGAAGACCTTTGTAACGGCGGCCGTCCAGCACAAGCCAACTGCCCAGCCAGCTGCAACATCCGTTGGCCAGTGGACGCCAAGGACGATCCGCGACGCACCGATAGCAAACACCAGAAGCATGGCAGCAATTACCGCCAGATCCCATCGACGTCCGCCACCAGCGCCTGCCACAATGGCAATAGCTATCGAGCCATAGACGAAGGCGGAGTCCATGGCGTGTCCGCTTGGAAAGCTTGCAGTCTGAACACGCACGAGATGCGAGACTACCATCGGCCTGGGTCGACCCACCGCCGCCTTGATGGCACTGATGATGACAGCCCCGCCTGCGGTCGTGCATGCGAGGTAGGCGCACCACTGCCAGCGTCGCCTCACCGCGTACACTGCGATCGCGACCGTAGTCGCGATCCACAGGGTGACATTGTTCCCCATCACCGTCACGACACGCGAAATGGCAATCAGCCAACCATGATCGCCGGTGCGCTCGCGCACCCACATGAGAATGGCCGCATCGAGACCCGTCACCCGGCCTGTCATGAAGAGCGACGCGACGACGAGTAGAAGCCCTGCGGCCAGCGCGAGCAGTGCCCCCCCGTTTAGAATCCGTATGGGGACAGTTGCTCGACTTATTCCATGTGGTCCCGTCACGCCGGCTTCACGACCAAGACCTTGAACGTGCCAGGCGTTGCGACCGGGCGGGCGCCAGGTTTGGCCGGCAGGCCAAACGATGCTGTCGGCAAGTAGATGGCACCGCCGTCTGCATCGAGCGCCCCCGTCCGCGCACCCACCGCAGTCTTGATACGGCCCACGCGCTTCACGACGGTGCCTTCGAGTGAAAGAACGTCCAGCACTCCGTCCTTGCCGCAGGGAATGAACGCCAAGCGACGCTGTGAATCCAGAATAACGGCATCTGGGCCTACGCCGATGTCGACTAGCTGCGAAAGTTTGCGGCTCGAGCCAGTGACGATGGCCGCCTTGCCGTTGGCACACGCAGCAATGAGGCGATCCGTCTTCGCGTCATAGGCGAGGCCAGACGGCTCGGCGCATCCTGGCAGGGCGATCGGCGCGGCGGCCGTGCCACGCCGGATGTCTACAACCTCGATCTCGTTTGCGTCTTCGTCATTGACGAACAGCATACCGTCCGGCGTCAACGCGGCATACTCAAGGCCCGGCTTGAGCTGCACAGTGCGCAACGTCCGCATCGCTGCCGTGTCGATGATCGATACCGAGCCGGCCTTGGCATTCATCACGAAGCCAGTCTTGCCGTCAGCCGAGACGATCGCAGCATCGGGTTTATCGCCGACCGCTACACGACCGAGTTCGCGACCATCGGAGGTTGAAAGAAAGCGGACCGAGGCATCGTCCCCGCTCGTTGCCATGAGGCGCCCGCCGGGAAGCGGTACGACCGCATGACCGTGCGCGATCGTGCCGATCGATCCGACTGCCCGCTCACGTCTGGTATCGATGACGGTGACCGACGTCGACCGGGCGATGTAGAGGCGGTGATCGACTGGATCGACGCGGGCATAGTCCCATCCCCCGCCGTCCGGACCCGAAATGGTAGCCGCGACGCGATACGCCGGCACCGGCGGGGCAGCCCCCGCCGCAGCGAAGGAGGTCAGCGCCAAGGTCGCAGTTGTCAGTACCCTCTTCATTGTGCAGTTCCCTGTGCTGAAATGGCAGGATCATGGTCGGAATGCGGTAGGGTCAGCCGAACGAGGATCGGCATTGCCAGGAGGACGAGCGGATATTGCAGCAACAGGCCGGCGATGATCGCTATCGCGAGCGGCTGCTGGATGCCTGAGCCTTGGCCGATCGCGAGGGCGAGCGGCAGGAGCGTCAGGATCGCCGCCAGCGTCGTCATCGTGATCGGACGCAGGCGGTTGCGGCTTGCCTCGCGCGTCGCGACGACGGGCGGCATGGTGCGGCAGAGTTCCTCAAACTCGGAGACGTAGAAGATCGCCATCTCGGTGCCGATGCCGATGATCATCGTCATGCCCATCAGCGCGGTGATGTTGAGGTCGACGCCGGCGAGCCACAGAGCGGTGAACACGGCCGTGGTCGACAGGAGCGAGCAGCCGATGATGATGACGGGCAGCCAGAACCGCCGGTAAAGCACAAGGAGCAACACCAGCTCGGCGACGAGCGCTGCGCCGAACACCTTGATGAGTCCAGCGAAGGCGATCTGTTGCTGCTGATAGAGACCACCCAGCTCGTAGCGGATGCCGGGTGCCAGTACGCCTGGCTGGTCGAGGGCCTTGGTCACGTCGGCGACGGCCGCACCGATCCCGCGTCCCTGGATACGACCGGTCACGGCCACCATCGGTTCCAGGTTCTCGCGGGCGATCTGCGGTTGTCCGACGACCGCCTCGATGGACGCGACGCGCGACAGCGGGAATACATGGCCATCAGTGGCACGGATGGGTAGTTGCGCAAGCCCGGCCTGGCTGATCGTCATCGCCTGCGGAAGCCGGACGCGCACGTCGATGGCCTTGTCGGGTCGGGCAAGGGATGTGGCGACAGTGCCGCTCAGGGCAGTCGACAGCTGTGTCTCGACGTCTGCGGGTACGACCCCTTCCACGCCGGCGCGAACCGGGTCGACCCGAACATCGAGCGCATCGCCTGCCAGTTGAACGCCGTCCTTCACCTCGACGACGCCGTCGATCTTTTCGATCAGGGCAGCGACCTTCTTCGCCTGGGGGTCGAGCACGGTTGGGTCGGACGAGTAGAGCTTGACCTCGATCGGCTGCGGGACGGCGGTGAGATCGCCGATCAGATCCTCGATGAGTTGCGCGACCTCGACCTGAACGCCTGGCACCTTGACCCCGATCTCGTCGGCGACATCGGCTGCCACTTCTTCGGTCGGGCGGCTGTGGTTCGGCTTCAGCCGGACGAAATAGTCGCCGTGATAGCTCTGGCCGAGATCACCGCCGAGACCGGTGCCCAGCCGCCGCGAGAAGGTCAGGACCTCCGGATTGGCGGCAAGCAGACGGTCGATCTGGCCGACCTGACGCCCGCTCTCGTCCAGCGACGTACCGGGCGAGGTGTAATAGTCCATGACGAAGCCGCCTTCGTCGACCTTTGGCATGAAGCCTGTCGGCACCTTGGAATAGCCAATATACCCGACCGCCAAGAGCGGCACGAGGATGACGATGAGCAGCCACGGCCGGGCTGACAGGCGATCAAGGCCCTTGTCGTGAAC
The DNA here is from genome assembly GCF_014194975.1 of Sphingomonas sp. BK580. Taxonomy (GTDB): domain Bacteria; phylum Pseudomonadota; class Alphaproteobacteria; order Sphingomonadales; family Sphingomonadaceae; genus Sphingomonas. The sequence continues at coordinate 652,608 of NZ_JACIAY010000002.1, forward strand.
CACGGCGAGCCGCCCCTCACCGGCGACGCCGGGATCCTTCCATGTGCGAAAGTCTACCAGCCATCGCACGAGGACTGGCACGACGAAGGCGGTCATCGCCCAGGAGATGGCGAGCGCGGCCGCCATCGTCACTGACAGCGCCTTGGAGAAGGCACCGGTCACACCGGTCAGGAAGGACAGCGGCACGAACACGATCAGCGTCGCCAGGCTCGATCCGGTCAGCGGTGCCATAAACTCGCGCGCGGCCGGGATGACCGCAGCGTTGCCGGCGACATCCCCATCCGGGCTCACCTCGCCGGCGCGGCGGGCGATATGCTCGACCATCACGATGACGTCGTCGATCAGCAACCCGACCGCTGCGGCGATGCCGCCGAGGATCATGATGTTGAAGCTCATGCCGAGGATGCTCAGCACCAGCACCGTGGTCGCCAGCGTTGCCGGCACGACGATGATGGCGACGAGCGTAACGCGCCAGCTGCGCAGAAACAGGAGGAGCACCAGCGCGGCGAGCACGAGGCCGATCAGCACCGCGTCACGAACGCTCGCGACCGATTGGGTCACCAGCTCGCTCTGGTCGTACCAGTTGACGAGCTTTACCCCGGCCGGCAGCCTCACACCCGCCAGCTTCGCCTGCACTTGCCTTGCGATCTGAACCGCGTTGCCGTCCGGCTGTTCGTAGATGTTGAACAGCACCGCAGGCTTTCCGTCCTCGACGATCCGTTGCCAGACGGGCACGGCACCGGTCTGCACGGTGGCGACATCCCGCACCCGAACGACCCCCGCCGCAGCCGCCTTGACGACGATGTCACCTACCTGCGCAGGGCTGGCGACACTGCGATCGGCGATGACGAGCGAGAGTCGACCACGATCCTGGACCTGCCCGACCGCACTCAACACGTTGCCGTTGCGGATGGCGGTCGCAAGATCCGCCATCGCCAGGCCGTAGCTTGCGAGCCGTTGCGGGTCCGCGAGCACCTCGACCTCTGCGGTGTCACCACCCTGAACACCGACCTTCGCAAGGCCGGTGATCGAGGACAGCAGCGGGGTAATCTTAAGTCGTGCGAAGTCCTGGAGCTGGGCTGGATCCGCCGTGTCGGATACCAAGGCGTAGGAGATGATCGGAAAGACGGTCGGGTCCATCCGGCGGACATTGTACTGCGTGCCGGCAGGCAGCGACGGCAGGATCCGGCCGACCGCGGTATCGACGAGCAGCGTGCTCGTGATCATGTCGCGCCCCCAACCGAAGTCGATCGAAATCTGCGCCGTCCCGCGCGCCGTTTCGGAACGGACGTTGTTTACGCCAGGGATGGCGCGGATCGCCTCCTCGACTGGACGGGTGACGGTCAGCGCGGTCTGATCTGCGGGGCGGCTACCGGAATCGAGATCGACGACGACCCGCGGGAACGACACCTGAGGGAAGAGCCCGATCGGCAACGACAACGCTGCGACGATTCCCGCGAGCGCCAACGCCAAGCCGACAAGGACGAAGGCGCGCGACTGGGTGCGCAGGAGCCGCTCTAGCATCAACGGCTCCGGACGGCATCGCCGTCGGTGACCTGATAAGCACCGGAGACGATCAGCGGTAATTGTGGAGACAGTGTGCCATCCACGACGTCGCCCGCGTCCGACGACAGTCTGATGGTGACCGGCACCGCCTTGGCTTTGCCGCTCTGCACCTGAAATATCCTCGGGCGGCCACCGGCGGTCACGACGGCCGCGTGCGGCACGACCCATCCGTTGACCGCGCCAGTGCGGATATCGACCTGCATCGGCTCGCCCGGGAGGAGTGCGCCCGCGGGGAAGGACAGGTCGACGTCGACCATCTTGGTCACGGCATTCAACGCGCCGTCGACCCGCACGACGCGGCCCTCGATCGTACCGCCGCCCGACAAGCGCTTCAGCGACGCCGCTTGCCCGACAACGACCGCGCCGCGCTGCGACGGATCGATCCCGACTGTGACGACAATCCCGCCCGATCGCGCGACCGTCAGGATGGTCGCGCCCGCTGCGGTGCGATCACCCTGGGCAACCGCGACGGCGGTGACGACGCCCGCAAACGGTGCCACGATGGTATGGACAGGGGTGCCAGCTCCCTCGGCGCGCAGCGCAGCGAGCGAGGTCCGTGCGTCGGACACCGCCTTGTCCGCCTGCACCAGCTGATCGGTTGTCGCGAGCTGCTGCGCGAGCAGCTGCGCCGTGCTGGCGCGCGCCTTCTGCGCTGCGGCGAGAGCGCTCACCGCTTGTTCGTAGGTGCTGCGCGAAGTCGGCGCCGTGACGAACATAGCAAGAGCCTGTCCGGCCTTCACGGCGCTACCTGGAGCGACGAACAGTCGCGTCACCTGGCCTGGCTGCGCTTCATTGAATGTCCGGGTGCCGATCTCGGAAGGCGCCACGGAGCCATAAGCCGTGACGATCGCCGGTAGCGCACCCTGGCGGGGTGCGACGGTGTTGACGAGAACGCTGGGCGTCGGGGTATCGCTGGCATCCGGCGCGGGGGATCCGCTGCTGCAAGCCGTGACCAAAAGCAGGAGCAGAGCAGCAGATACTCTTGGATGAGGCGGTATCACCGACCGCTCCCCGCTTGTTCGGCGGAAAAGTCGATCGTTGGCAGGCCCGCGCCGACCAGCGTCTGTATGGCGATCTGACGATCGAACAGCGCGAGTTCCAGGGTCATGATCTCCTCTTCCTTGGCGAAGCGGTTGGAGACGAGGTCGACATAGCCCCGCTCGTCGATATTGGAGGCACCGAACGCCGCCTGTGCCCGGGACGCGGCAATGCGGGCGGCAGGCAGATCGCGACGCGCGATCGCCAGTTGCGCCGCGAGCTGCTTATATTCGCGCAGCAGCGCGCCGACCGTACCGGTAGCGGCCGCTAGCCGCGCAGAATAATCGGCTTGAAGCTGCGCCCGCGTCGCCCGGGCGATCGCGACATTACCCTGGTTGCGATCGAAGATGGGCAAGCCGACCTGCACGTTCGGCCCGCCGTTGATGACCTTCGAACTGTCGCTCGACGCGGAACCGCCAAGAATCAGGTCAGGAAACTGCGACAGGATCGCGACGCGCAATTGCTCGTCAGCGGCTGCATAGCCGAGGCGCAGTGCGAGAAGGTCGGGCCGGCGATCAGGCAGCGTCGCAAGCCCTGTACGGATCGCGGCGGGGTCGAACGGCGGGAGGTCGGGCGCGGTCGCAAGCTGCACGACAGCATCGGGCGTCAAGCCCAGCAGGGCGTTCAGCTGGTGCCGCTGCGAGAGCAACGTCTGGTCGAGCGTGTTGAGCGACGTGCGCGCCGCCTGAAGAGCGACACGGTCCGGGGCGACGGTGACGAGCGTCACGGTTCTGGCAGCGAGGGCGCGCTCGAGCTTGCCGTTGCGATCGGACAGGAGGTCGTAGGCCGCGACATAGGTCGGGCGGCTGCGCGTGCCGATGATGATGTCGGTGGCAAGCTGGCGCGCCTGTCCGGCAACCTGCCATTCCTGCCAGACGAGATCGGCCGCGACCTGCCGGGTGCTGGCGGTGGCAGCGCGGCGTCGCGCGCGATAGGTGACGAGGCTCTTGATGTCCTGTGCCAGTCCCAAATTCCAGGCCGAGACAGTGCCTGCCCCCGAAAGCAGAGGCAGGAAAGCGCCCGACAGGGACGGATTGGCGAGGATCGAGGCTTGCGTGGCCTGCCCCTCGGCAATGCCCCGCTTCAGGCGCGCCGCGCGAAGATCCGGGTTGTTTGCCAGCGCCAACGTCACGACGTCACTGACTGATAACGCTCCATGAACTTCCGCTGCACCCTGCAGCGCGCCGACAGACGGCGCGAGCGGTATGTCTCGCGGGAGCGGAAGCGCGGTATAATGCGCGCATCCCGCCAGCAACGCTGCGAGCAAAATGGGCTGGACGCCCTTCCTGGCCCCCCTGATCAGCATGCTTCTGTCGCGCCTCCTGGCCGGTGACGCTGGCCAATGCGTCGGCATCTCGATGTTGGTCAGTCCGGGTTTTTGCCTTCGGCAACATTCTCGAGGATCACGCCGCTTCGCGCGTCGATTCCGACCTCGTAAGGCTTGCCGTGGCTGGTGATATCAAAGGAATAGCGCAGGCCGCTGCCGCCCTTCTCCCGTTCCAGCTCCTGATCGGTGATCGTGCCGGGACGCGCCTTGAGTGCGGTCTGCCGTGCCATGGCGAGAGAGACCTTCGCCTGAGCGGCGTACTGGTGTCCCTTCAGGTTCGTTGGTGCCGCGGCGGCTGACCCGCTCATCGCCGCGACGGACAGCAGACCCAGCATCAATCGCACGTCTTTCATGACACACATTCCTTGGGGCAGATTACAGCGTGCCCTTCTAGGAGCGGCAACCTTCGCCGCAGGTGAGGACAAGATTGATTATGCCCAACTTGCCGTCTCCGGCGCGAAACCGGATCATCAGCTAATGAAGCTCCTGTTGCTTGAAGACGATACCGGGACGCGTGAGGACCTGGAGCGCGTACTGAGCAGCGCAGGCCATGTCGTCGACGCCTGTACGACCGGGCAGGACGCGATCTTCCTGGCATCTTCCAGCGAATACGCCGTTCTGATCCTTGACCGGATGGTGCCGGGCATCGCTGGCCTGCCGGCGCTCAAGGCCATCCGGGCGGCAGGGATACGGACACCTGCGCTGTTCCTCACGGCCATGAACGGCGTCGAGGACCGGGTCGAAGGGCTCGAGGCCGGCGCCGACGACTACCTGGCAAAACCGTTCGCGGCGACCGAACTGCTCGCCCGGATCAATGCGCTTGCGCGGCGCCCCCCGATCTCGGACGTCGCCGCCACGATTGCGGTCGGCGACCTGGTTCTCGACCGCATCCGCCGCAACGTGACGCGCGCCGGTCAGCGAGTGGATTTGCAGGCGCAGGAACTGAAACTGCTTGAATATCTGATGCTGCACGCAGGCGAGGTGGTGACCCGCACAATGCTCCTCGAAAATGTCTGGTCGTTTCACTTTGATCCCAAGACCAACATCATCGAGAGCCACATGAGCCGGTTGCGCGCCAAGGTCGATCGCGGCTTCGGACGTGAACTGATCCAGACGGTTCGGGGCGCTGGATACCGGATCGATGCGGGTTAGGTCGCGCATCCCGGCCGCGTTCGGGAGCGCGGCCTTTCGCTTCGCCTTAATGCTGGCGGTCGTCGTGGCGCTCGGCGCAGGCGCCCTGTTGCTCACCGTGGAGAGGCAGATCGGTTATTACGCCCGAGAAGCCAGTGATGGGATGCTTCGGGCGGAATCGTCGGTTCTGGCCGCGGAATATGCCGATCTGGGTCTCTCGGGACTGACGGATGCCATCGCCCGGCACAGGGGTAGCGACGCGGATCCGCCCTATCGATATCTCCTGACCGACAAAACGGGACACCGGCTATCCGGCGACCTGCCGCTGCAAGCCGCCAGGATCGGTCAGGCAAGCGTTACGGTGCCCGAGGATTTCGACGGCACGCGACATGTCGAACGTCTCGCAACGAGGGTAACGCAACTGCCTGACGGGTTGCTGCTCGTCGTGGCCACCGACAGCTTCGATGTTCAGCAGTTACGCCACCGGCTTGGACGCTTCACGATCTGGAGTGGGATCGCCATCGCTGCCTTCGCATTGATCGGCGGGTATCTGGTGGGGCGCGTCTTCCTGCGTCGGCTCGCAACGGTCAATCGCTCCATCGACCGGATCATCGATGGGGACAGCGAGGAACGGCTCCCGATGATCGGGTTTGGTCCGGAGTTCGACGACCTAACCCGCAACCTCAATCGCATGCTCGAGCGGAAGGACGCGGCGATGGAGGCTCTGCGGCAGGTGTCGACGGATATCGCGCACGATCTGCGCACGCCACTTACCCGCCTCCATCAGCGGCTCGAACGATTGCAGGCGTCAGGTGCCGGCGATCCCGACAGTATCGACGCGGCCGTCGAGCAGACCAACGGACTGCTCGCGACGTTCGAGGCCCTGCTGCGGATCGGGTCGATCGAGGGAGGTGTCGGGCGACGTCGCTTCGCTCCCGTCGACCTGTCCGAACTGCTCGATCGTATCCATGCGGCTTATTTGCCCGTGGTCGAGGACTCCGGGCAGACGTTCATTGCTCACCATGCCGCAGGAGTCACCGTCATCGGCGACCCCGACCTTCTCGCGCAGCTTTTCACCAATTTGATCGAGAACGCGATCGTCCACACTCCGCCCGGAACGCATATCGTCTCTCGCCTGCATATCGTTGGTGCCGAAGCAGTGGCGGAAATATGCGACAACGGTCCCGGCATTCCCTTCGATGAACGTGAGAAGGTGTTTCGACGCTTCTACCGGCGGGATGCCAGTCGCAACACAGAAGGCGCGGGGCTTGGCTTGGCACTCGTGGCTGCGATTGCCGCCCTGCATCAGGCGGACTGCACCATCCCTGACGGTGCAATGGGTCTATGCGTCCGGCTCACTTTCCATCGGTCGTCTGCAATAGATCAGGTGACCGATGCCCCGAAGCACCATGACTTACCATGATCACCGATACCTGGACGATCGGGCGCATACCCACGTCCCGTTAGGGGCACGAACATTGCCCAACCCAGCGAACACGCGACGACACTACCGTCACCCTGCTTTGTAAAGACCTCTAGCCGCTCGGTCGCCGTGGAGGGGCCAATCGGCATCACCAGACGGCCGCCTATCCGCAATTGCTCGAGTAGCGGCGCTGGAACGCTCGCAGAACCGGCGGTAACGATCACCGCGTCGAAGGGCGCTCGTTCGGGCCAGCCCGCAAAGCCGTCTCCGACCCGGGCATGGACATTTCGATAGCCGCGCCGGCGCAAGGCCGTGGCTGCCTGGCGCGCCAGCTGCGGGACGATTTCGATCGTCGAGACCTCTGCACCCAGCTCGGCCAGGATCGCGGCCTGGTAGCCGGAGCCAGTCCCGACCTCCAGAACGCGAGACTTGCGCCGCACTTGCACTGCGGCCGTCATGATCGCCATGACGTAAGGATCGGAAATCGTCTGCTGCCACCCGATTTCCAACGGTGCCCCGATGTAGGCTTGCGGCTTGTCAGCGCGGGGTACGAAATCCTCGCGTGGAAGCTTTGCCTCGACTGCAACCGCTGCTCGAAAAAAGGGATCATCTCGCAGTGCCGGAACGTCAGCAACCGCTGCCTTGATCGAGCTGATCATTCGCGCACGCTCGCCTGTTCGGTCCGGTGCGGAGAACGCGATGGCCGCTGAAGCACCCGTCAGGCAAACCAGACCCAGAAAAGTCTTCATCAGCACGCCGATCATGGCTCCATCAGCGACCGCCGGCCCACCGCCAACACAGATCGGCGGTGCCAGCTCGCGAACGTGCTTAATTCCGACGAGATTACGCCACGATCGCAGCGGCTATGAGATTTACCAATGTTTGAGAGCTCACCGATCGGTAAGCGCATCGAGGTGACCGCTCGACGCATTCTCGATTGGGAAGCCATAGCGGGACGGTTTTCCTGCTAATCGCGCCGAGAGGCGGTCGGAGCATCGGCTTTCCCAAAATCTGTTCCCGCTTGCTTCTTCCCGAAACTGGCCTTTGAGGATGGGGAAACGGGAATGGTCGGGCTGAACGGATGGCCGCTTCCGAGAAGGGCGATAGCACGCCTGAGCGGCCGAGTTTGGGCGAAAGCAGCCGTGAGGCATGGCACGCGGGAACGGCAGGAAAGTCACAAGTTCAAGCATCCCGGCAATACGCATCCGGCGCGATCACGGACGTTATCATGCGTACTCGCTCCGGCCGCGCTCAACCAGTTCTTCGTTCGACAGGCGAGGTCCTCGCTTGAGGCGGCTGTTGCTCAGCGTGTGTCGATCAAGCTTAGTGAGCGAGGCGCTCACGCGGCCGCGTCGCCGACGCTGGCGCATCAGAACACCCGCGACAGCCGCAGCGAGACACGCGGACGGCGGTTGCCGGTGTCGAACCGATCGGCGTTGAGCGGGAAGGCGACCTCGACCATGCCGTCGAGTCGACCCGCGCCGGCGCGCACGCCCAGCCCGGTCGACGCCAGGGTGCCGCCGCCGAACCCGTCGCGCAGGTTGCTGACATGCCCGCCATCGACGAAGGCATAGCCCTGCGCGCGGTCGATCACACCGGGCAGCACGCGCCCGGCGTCGGCGCGGAGCTCGGCCGAGGCCATCGCGCCCTGGTCGCCGGTGCGCTCGGCATAGTCATAGCCGCGCGCGAAGCCGGGCCCGCCGAGCCCGATCTCGGCGGTAGCGAGCAAAGGGCGCGAGGCGAGCTGCGCCGCGCCTGCCAGCACCGCGCTGAACGGCCCGCCGAGCCGGCGCGTATAGTCCATCTGCCATGTCGCCAGCACGAAGCGCGCGTCGCCGTCGGCGCGCGACAGCAGCGCGTCGCCGGCGCGGCTCACCCCGGCGAGCGGCAGCCCGACCACGCCGGCGAGCTCGCCGCGCAGCGTGCCGCCGGCCACGGTCGCCTGGCCGTTGAGAGAGGCGGTCGCGGTGGCGAGCCGGTCGCGTCGCAACCGCGCGCCGCGGAGCGTCTGCGTCACCGTCACCGCGCGCAGCTCGGCATTGCCCCACAGGCTGCGGGCGCGGGTGCGCACCAGCGCGCGCGTGTAGCTCACCGACAGGTCGCCGCTGCGCCCGACCACGTCGAGCGGGGCCAGCGCCGCCCCTGGGTTGGAGCGCGCGACCGAGCCTGCCACCGCGAGCACCGAGCCGGCCGAGTCGACCGGCGCGGCGTAGCGTGCGCGCAGGAAAGCGAACTCACTCGGCTCGAACGGCGTCTGCGCGACGATGAGCGACAGTTCGTCGCCGTCGCCCGCGAGCCCGCGCAGGCTGGCGAGCAGGGTGGAGCGCACCGGACCGACCTCGGCGCTGCCGCGATTATCGAGCTGCGCATAGGCGCTGGCGCGGTCGCTCGCGATCGTCACCAGAAGGATACCGAAACCGTCCTGGCGGACATAGCGCGTGTCGGTCACGCGCACGCCGGGCACGTCGCCGACCAGCAGCAGCGCGCGTTCCAGCATCTTCTGCGTCACCGCGCCGCGCCCGGTGAGCGCGTGGACCAGCAACGTGTCCGCCGCCTCGCTGCGCGCGCCGATGACGCGCACCGCATCGATGCGGCCGAGCTCGACCTCCACCATAAGCACGCCATCCGTCATCGGCTGCGCCGCGATCGAAGCGGTGGCGAAGGGATAGCCGCGCGTGCGCACCGCGCCCGCCACCTCGCCGGCGAGCGTCGCCAGCGCGGCGCGGTCGAGCGTGCGGCCGATCACCGGCGACACCGCCGCGGCATAGGCCGACTCGGGCACGCCGGCCGCGCCGCGCACGCGCACCGCGCGCACCGGCGGGGTCAGCGTCGCGCCCGCGGCGGCGCGGCTGGCGGCGTCGACCTCGGTCGTCCGCGCGCGCTCGGGCTGCTCGAGCGAGGGGCGCGGCAGCGCGCGTGCCGCAATCGTCGGGTCGGCGCGGTCTAGCGCGGTCTGCGCCGCGGCGGGCGCGCCCGCCAGCGCGGCGCTGCCCAGCAGCGCCAGGCGAATCGTGGATGGTGCTCGCATGCGGACGCCTCTGTTGTCGCGGGGCGGCCTAGGCGCGGGCGGGTTCCGATTTGGTTACGACGACCGCGGCATTTCGCTAACCATCCGCTCTAAGTTGTTCGCAACGCTCTCCTTCTACTCGGCTGAGTCGGCACGCCTGGCGGGCCGAGGGAGAATAACATGCGTAAGCCGATCCTGGCGCTGCTCGCCGCCTCCACCGCTGGGCTCGCGCTGCCCGCGAGCGCCGGCCCCGCCGGCTGGCGGATCAGCGAGGCAATGGGCGACGTGCAGGTCACGCGTGCGGGCGTGTCGAAGGTCGCCACCCGCGGCAGCGCAATCGCCGCGGGCGACACCGTCACCACCGCCAAGGGCGCGCGCGCGGTGCTGGTGCGCGGCACCGAATTCATGCTGGTCGCACCGGGCTCGCGGCTGACGCTGCCCGCCGCGACCGAGACCAAGGGGATGACGCGGATCGTCGAGGAGTTCGGCAACGTCGTCTTCATGATCAAGAAGAAAATGACGCCGCACTTCGAGGTGCAGACGCCGTACCTCGCCGCGGTGGTGAAGGGGACGACCTTCAGCGTCAGCGTCGGCGGCGCCGGCAGCGCGCTGCAGGTGATCGAGGGCGCGGTCGAGGTCGCCACCAGCGACGGCGGCGCGCACGACCTGCTCACCCCGGGCGCCGTCGCGCAGGTCGGCGCGGACGACCGCTTCCGCATGGCGATCGAGCGCGACGGCGTGCGCCGCGTGATCGAGTCGCCGGCGCGGCCGAAGGAGGTGCCGGTGCCGGCGCTGCCGGTCGCGGTCGAGACCGCCGCGGCGCCCGAGCCGGCTGCCGCCGCGACCGAGGCGGCGGCGCCGACGGCGCTCGCCGCCGCCCCCGCCATCACGGCGGAGCCGGCGGTGGCGAGCGTCGCGCCGGCGGCGGATGCGCCGGCGGTCGTCGCGGTGAGCGAGACGGTCTATGCCGCGCCGGTGGCGCTGGCGGACACCACCGGCGGGCTCGTCCAGGGTACCACCGCTGCTGCGGGCGGCGCCAGCGCGGCGCTCGCCGCCGTGGCGAGCGCGACCCGCACCGCGACCGAGGCGTCGACCACGACGGTCAAGGCGGTCGAGGTTGCTGCCGAGATGGCGGCGGCGCGCAACGAGCAGGCGGTTGCTAGCGCCGCGGCGGAGAAGAGTGCCACCCAGGCAAGCGCCGCGGCAGCGGCCAAGGCGGCGGCCGAGCAGGCGGCCGCTTCGGCAGCACAGCAAGCGGAAGCGACCCAGGCGGCGGCCGCAGCCTCCTCTTTGGCCGCGGCACAGGCGAGTGCCGAGCAGGAGCAGGCTGCTGCGGCGCGCGCCGCTGCGATGGCGCAGGCCGAGCAGAGCGCAAAGGCCGCGCAGGACGCGCTCGCGGCGCAGCAGCAGCTCGCGGCGAGCCAGGCGGCCGAAGCGGAAGCACAGGCGCGGGCGGCCGCCGAGGCGGCCGCGGCGAGCGCTGCGCAGGCACAGGCCGAAGCCAATGCCGCGACGATGGCGGAGGCGGCAGAGGCGGCCCGGCAGGCCGCCGAAGCGGCGCAGGCAGCGGCGGAGGCGCAGCAGGGCGCTGATCCTGCCGCGAGCGCCGCAGCGACGCAGGCTGCCGCGGCGGCACAGGCGCAGGCCGCGAAGGCCCAGGCGGCCGCGCAGGCGGCATCGCAGGGAGCCAGCAGCGCGGCCGCAGCGGCGGCGCGGGCAGCGGGTGACAAGGCGGCGCGCGACGCCGCGAAGACGCTGACCGACGCGGCCGTGCAGAAGGCGGCGCAGGAGGCGGCCAAGGCCGCGGAGCAGGCGCAGAAAGCGGCCGACCAAGCCGCCAAGGCCGCTGCGGACAAGGCTGCCAAGGACGCCGACAAAGCCGCCAAGGACGCCGACAAGGCCGCCAAGGAGCAGGAGAAGGCCGCCAAGGACGCCGAGCGCGATGCCGCGAAGGCCGCTGCCGATGCCGCCAAGGTGCAGGAGAAAGCTGCGAAAGATGCTCAGAAAGCCGCCGACGACGCCGCGAAGACCGCGCAGAAGGCGAGCGAGGATGCCTCTAAGAAGGCAGGTAAGGACGTTGAAGACGCCGCGAAGCAGGTGGATAAAGCAAACAAAAACAAAATCTAAAACTATTTACGTTGAGGTATAAATTCAGTGAGCTCTCAGTAACCAACACAACAGCGTGGTGGTTCCCGAGAGGGACTCGATATCACGAAATATCAATAATCATCACCCATATGAACTTCTACGCTCCTGCCTAGCTGGATAGATTTGATGAAGATCAAGAGTAAGGCTCGCATCGCCACGGCAGGTATGGCTGCCGTGTTGCTCTTGGCGTCGGCAGGAACTGGCCTGATCGTCAGTCAGATCCGAGTAGGCGGGCCGATCGATCAAGCGGGTCAGCAGATCGACGACCTTCAGGCTGCCATCCTTCCTCCACCGGCCTACATCATTGAGCCCTACCTTGAGGCGTCGACGCTCTTGAACGGGGCGGGCAGTCGATCCGAACACATCAGGCGATTGGAACAGCTCGAAGGGGATTACGCACAGGCAATCCAGAAGTGGCGAGCGTCCACTCTCGACCCCTCACTTCGCGATGCCTTGGTCGAAGGCTCCGGCGCTGATGCTAAGAAATTCTGGACCGGGCTGCACGAGGACTTCTTGCCGGCGGTGCAGGCAGGGAACGTGCAGGCCGCGAGAGCGAGCTTCGCACGTCTATCATCCTCGTATGCCGCGCATCGCGCCAAGATCGACACGCTCGTTCGTGCCGCGGCCGAGAGGAAGGCCGCACTTGGCGCCGATAGCGACGCTCGAGTCCAGACAGCCTTGATCATCCTGGGCTCAATCTGCGTCTTGCTGTTGGCACTCATGGCTGGGGCGTACGCTGCGCTCATGCGCGGTGCGCTGCTGCCGCTGGACACAACGTCGAATGTCGTGAAGCTCATGGCTGGTGGCGATCTGGATCAAGCACTGACTGGCCTCGACCGTCAGGATGAGATTGGTGAGCTGGCGAACAGCGTCGCGACCTTCAGGGACGCGGCTAAGCAGCAGCGTCGCGCCGCTGCCGAACAACAGGTGGTCGTATCGGAGCTCACCTCGGCACTAGACCTTCTCGGTCAGGGCAAGCTGACCCACCGCATCGGTGCCACACTGCCTGACGAGTATCGTGCTGTCGGATCTTCGTACGACGGCTCAGTCGATCAGCTGAGCCAAGTAGTCAGGAGTGTCAGCAGCTCCGCAGAGCGGGTCAAGATCGGCGCCGGCGAGATCCGGCAGGCGTCGGATGACCTGTCCCGTAGGACCGAGCAGCAGGCCGCCAGTCTCGAAGAAACCGCGGCGGCGATGCAGCAGATCACCGTGACGGTGCAGGAAACCGCAGGCAATGCTATTCGTGCTAATGACGTCGTGCTGGAGGCACGTCGCGACGCTGAGAGATCGGGCTCGGTGGTTCAGCGCGCTGTCGAGGCGATGGGCGGTATCGAGCGATCTTCCTCCGAAATCGGTGAGATCATCGCGGTGATCGACGGCATCGCGTTTCAAACCAATCTCCTCGCGCTCAATGCCGGCGTAGAGGCAGCGCGCGCCGGAGACGCAGGGAAGGGATTCGCTGTCGTTGCCAGCGAGGTCCGCGCGCTCGCCCAGCGCTCCGCTGAAGCGGCCAAGGACGTGAAGGCAAAAATCAATGCATCGTCCGAGCAGGTGCAGAGCGGCGTCGGGCTTGTAGGAGAGGCCGGAGCCGCTCTGACCCGGATTAGCGACCGCATCGCACAGATCAGCACGCTGGTCTCTGACATCTCGGCTGCGGCCGATCAGCAAGCGACGGGACTCCAGCAGGTCGCCACAGCCGTGACGGAGATGGACGGCGTGACACAGCAGAATGCCGCTATGGTCGAGGAGGCATCGGCCGCAGCGCGTAGCCTTGCCGAAGAGGCCGATCAAATGGCGCAGGAGGTGGCGCGCTTTGACGCGGGCAGTACCGCCGAGGTGACCCGTCTTCCTGTACGTTCCTCGTCCGCACGTATGGTGCCGCGCCAGGAGGTAGGGCGGAACGCCTCGGACGCTCGTTCATTGCCTCGTGTCGTCAAGGGCGGTCCGGCTTTGGCCAAGGTTGCGACGAGCGAAGACGACTGGCGGGCCTTCTAACTCTTTTTACGCCGGACGAACGCCTCCTCCGCCGGGATGTCAGATTGGGGCGCAGTTCGGACGCTAGGGGGCGTACTCGCCAAGGCCACGCGCGACGAGCTCCTCATTGGAGAGGCGTGAACCACGCTTGAGCCTGTTGTTGCCGAGCGTGCGGCGGTCCAGCTTCGGGATGGATGAAGCCGGGGAGGGTGCCTTAAACAAGCCAGCGGGCTGCGCGGTGCGCGCCGGCTCGTTGTTGTTGCGCTTTGCGTGGTGCGGCTGAGCCTGCTGTATGACGCGGGCTAGAGCGGTTTCCGATCAGTCTGCATCGTAACCGGCGTTGGTGAAGTAGTTGGCGCACTCCTGTGGTGGGTAGAGGTCGAGGATGCGGCCGATGG
>NZ_JACIAY010000003.1 GCF_014194975.1 Sphingomonas sp. BK580
CCGTGCCGGCCTCCTGACCCGGCCCAGAGCCTGAATCAGAAAACCGCGCCCGTGTGAATCCTCGATGATTCAGAAAGGCCGGAAACCGCTCTAGCGCCAGCGCGGCGTCCAGGTGCTTGTTGTCGACCACGGCAGCCTGGTTCACGCGGCGCATCTTGTCGAACATGCGATACGGTAGGGCCGTGCCCTCGTGCTGGATCTCGAGCCGGCCGTCCGGGTACTCGCACACGTCCACCTTCTTGCGCGCGAGCGCCTGTGCCGCAGGCGAGGGCTCGAGGATGAACATGGCTTTGTTGTAGTGCAAGGTGAGAGCGCCGGTGACGGTGCGCTGCTCGCGCCAGACCAGCTCCGCCTCGAGGTCTTCGTGGATGGCCAGCGGCCGATGGAGATCGCGCGGGTCGAACGGTGCCTTGGCAAACCGACGATTGTGCTGTGCCATGTAGGAGGGGAGGAAGGCGTTGGCTTGGTCGATGGTCGAGATGCGGTGGAGCCGCATCGCCTTGACCAGGCGGTCCTGCAGCGTCGCGTTGACCCGCTCGACGCGTCCCTTCGCCTGCGGCGAGTTCGCGCAGATCAGCTCGATGTTGAGCCGGTCGAGCGCACGGCCAAGGTGGGTCATGCCGTCGCCCTTCGCCGAGGCCGTGTTGTTGCGGAAGGCGCTGTGCTTGTCGGTGTAGAAGGCCACCGGCTTACCGTGGCGCTCCAGGTACGTCCTCGTCGCGCGCATGTAGGAGAAGGTGCTCTCGCTCTCGACCATCTCGACGTGCATAAGCTCGCTGGTGGCATCGTCGATGAAGACCAGGAGCGTGCATTGCGGACCGCGGCCCTCGAACCACCAGTGCTTGGAGCCGTCGACCTGGATGAGCTCGCCGCGACAGTCGCGCCGATAGCGCGGCTGGTACGGGCGAGGGCGCTTGGCCGCTCGGTCCTGCCACAGCCCAGCCTCCAGCATGATGCGCCGCAGGGTCTCGCACGACAGGCCGATGCCATGGCGCTCGGCGAGGTACTCGCGCGCGAGCGTCGGTCCGAAGTCGGCGTAGTGCTCGCGCACGAGCGTGACCACGTCGGCGCGAAAGGCGTCGCTGTAGCGTCGGTTGCTCGGGCGTCCTCGCTTGCGCGACACCAGGCCGCTGGCGCCGTCCTTTCGCAGGCGGCTCAGCAGCCGGTACACCTGCCGCCTCGCAAGGCCGAGCAGCTCCATCGCCTCCGCGACCCGGATCTCGCCGCGGTCGAGCCGCATCAGCGTGTCGAACCGTGTGATCTCAGCAGCACTCATCGCCAGCACCGTCATACAATGCGCGTCCTCGTTGCCGAGAACGGCTATGACACCGGCGACCCGCCGATAGCACCGCAGAGTGCCATTTCTATCTAGCGGGATGGTGCCATCTGTACTTAGCGCTTACATGCCGCGAAAGCGATAATATGTATTATGTAAAGAGAGCGACGATCAGGAAGAGCGCGAGGAAGACCCCACTCCACGCCACCGCGTAGCGAAGTAGCGTTCGCCCCGGCATGCGTCGGGCGATCAGCGCCGACAACGGCAACACCAGCACGAGCAGCAGGATCAGTGCGGTGCCCGCGCGATCGCTCACGCCGCGTTCTCCCATCCGTCGAAGCCCGGCTCGACGCCGGCAGGCAGCTCGGCGCACAGGCCGGCATAGTCCATCGACTGATCCATGTGGACCAGCACCGTTCGCGTCGGCCGCAGCTCCTCCACCCAGCCGAGCACGGTGGCGAGATCGGGGTGCGTCGGGTGCGGCCGCCGGCGCAGCGCGTCGACGATCCACAGGTCGACGCCGCGATACAGTTCACGCATGGGCGCGGTCATGCCGCTGATGTCGGTGGCGTAGCCGACCGAGTACCCGGCGAAGGTGAAGCGCAGCCCGGCGGAGCTGATCGACCCGTGCGGCTGGTCGATCACGTCGATCGTCAGGTCCCCAACGGTGAGCCGGTCGGGCAGCGGCGTGAGCTCGACCGTCGGCGGGTAGCCGCCCGCGCCCTCGAAGACATAGCCGAACTGCTGGCGCAGCGCCGCCGCGCAGCCCTCGCGCGCATAGCCCGGCACGGCGTGCCCGAGCGCGTGATACACCTGCCGCAGATCGTCGATCCCGAAGACATGGTCGGCGTGCTGATGCGTCCAGATCACCGCGTCGACCCGGCCGACCCCGGCGGCGAGCAGCTGCTCGCGCATATCGGGGCTGGTGTCGACGAGGACGCGAACATCGTCCTGCTCGACCAGCAGCGAGGAGCGTGTGCGACGATTGCGCGGCTCGGTCGGGTCGCACGCGCCCCAGTCTCCACCGATGCGCGGCACTCCCGACGACGTGCCAGAGCCGAGGATGCGAACTCTCACGCGGACCGGGTCTTGCTGAAGAGGGTGTGGAAGTTTTCCGCGGTATAACGTTGAAGTTCCTCGACATCTTCGCCGCGGAGCTGCGCCAGGAAAGCGGCGGTGTCGGCGACGAAACCGGGCTCGCCGGTCTTGCCCCGGTGCGGTACCGGCGCGAGGAACGGCGCGTCGGTCTCGATCAGCAACCGCTCGCGCGGGATCCGTGCCGCCGTCGCGCGCAACGCCTCGGCGTTGCGGAAGGTGATGATACCCGAGATCGAGATAAACATACCAACATCAAGCGCTTGATCGGCGAAGCTGTCACTCGCGGTGAAGCAGTGGATCACGCCCGTAAAGCTCCCCTGCTCCATCTCCTCGCGCAGGATCGCGGCGGTGTCCTCCTCGGCGTCGCGGGTGTGGACGATGATGGGCGTGCCGCTCTCGCGCGCCGCGGCGATATGCGCGCGAAAACTCGCCTGCTGCCGCTGGCGGTCGGAATGGTCGTAGTGATAGTCGAGCCCGCTCTCGCCGATGCCGACCACGCGCGGGTGGCGCGCGCGCTCGACCAGCCTGGCGGTGTCGATATGCGGGTGCTGGTCGGCCTCGTGCGGGTGGATACCGACGCTGGCCCAGACGTCGGGCTCGCGCTCGGCGGTGGCGAGCACCGCGTCCCACTCGCGCTCGCGCGTGGCGATGTTGAGCATCGCGGTGACGCCGCGCGCGCGGGCGCGCTCGAGCACCGCGACTTGCTGCTCGAACACGCCCTCGTAGTTGAGGTGGCAGTGGCTGTCGGCGAGCATCAGGCGGTCTCCGTCTCGGCGGGCAGCTCGAGCCGCGGGAAGGCCGGCGTCGGCGGCGCGATCACCCCGCCCCCATCGCGGCGGCGCTGGTACCAGCCGTCGTCATCGATCGCGGCGTGGTCGCGCTCGTCGGCGCCGATCTGGTCGAGCACCCTTCCCGCGCCCTCGGGCACCACCGGCAGGATCGCGATCGCGAGCATGCGGATCGCGCGCACCAGCGTCCGCAGCACCGCGTGCATCCGCTCGGGATCGGTCTTGCGCAGCGACCAGGGCGCCTGCGCGTCGATATATTGGTTGCACGCGAACACGCCGCGCAGCCACGCCTCCACTCCCTGGCTGAGCAGCAGGTCGGTGAAGCCGGCGCGCAGCCCGGCGCAGGCCACGACCACCTCCTCGATCAGCTGGGCGTCCGCCTCCTCCGCGCGGCCCTCTTCGGGCAAGGCGCCACCCAGGTTCTTAGCGATGAACGACAGCGTCCGCTGCGCCAGATTGCCGAAGGCGTTGGCGAGCTCGGCGTTGACCCGCGTGACGATCGCCTCGGCCGAGTAACTGCCGTCCTGCCCGAAACTGACCTCGCGCAGCAGGAAGTAGCGCAGTCCGTCGACCCCGAACGCCTCGGCGAGATCGAGCGGCTCGACCACGTTGCCGAGACTCTTCGACATCTTCTCGCCGCGGTGGAGCAGGAAGCCGTGGCCGAACACCGTCTTCGGTAGCGCGATCCCGGCCGACATCAGGAACGCGGGCCAATAGACCGCGTGGAAGCGCACGATGTCCTTGCCGATCAGGTGCAGGTCCGCGGGCCAGTAGCGCAGCTCGCCGTCGGGGTAGCCGGCGCCGGTGAGATAGTTGGTCAGCGCGTCGACCCAGACGTACATGACGTGGCCGGGGCTGCCCGGCACCGCCACGCCCCAGTCGAAGCTGGTGCGCGACACCGACAGGTCCGACAGTCCGCCCTCGACGAAGCGCAGGATCTCGTTGCGGCGCGCCTCGGGGCGGATGAAGTCGGGGTTGGCCGCGTAGAAGTCGAGCAGCGGCTGCTGATACTTCGAGAGGCGAAAGAACCACGTCTCCTCCGCGGTCCAGGTCACCGGCGTGCCCTGCGGCGAGAGCTTGGCGCCCCCCTCTCCCTCGGTCAGTTCCTTCTCGTCGTAGAAGGCCTCGTCGCGCACCGAATACCAGCCCTCGTAGCGGTCAAGGTAGAGGTCGCCGGCGTCCGCCATCGCCTGCCAGATCGCCTGGCTGGCGCGGTGATGGTCCGCGTCGGTGGTGCGGATGAAGCGATCGTAGCTGATCGCAAGCCTGTCGCACATCGCCTTGAAATGGCCCGACATCTCGTCGGCAAGCGCGCGCACCTCGACGCCGCGGTCGCGGGCCGTCTGGACCATCTTGAGCCCGTGCTCGTCGGTGCCGGTCTGGAAGCGGACGTCGCGCCCGGCCTGCCGCTGGAAGCGCGCGATCGCGTCGGCGGCGATCGCCTCATAGGCATGGCCGATGTGCGGACGGCCGTTGGGATAGCTGATCGCGGTGGTGATGTAGAAGGGATGGCCCATGCCGCGCCTCCTAACGCTCTCCCTCGCGCGATGCCAGCCGCGCGACGATGCCGGCGAGCTCGTGGACGGTGCCCTGCTGGTCGAGCGACAGCGCGCGCGCCGCCGCGGCGATCGCGCGCGCCTCGTCATAGCCGTCGAGCGCGGCGCGCAGGTCGGGGCCGACGCGCGTCGCGGCGGCGCGCGCGATCAGCGTCGGCACGCGATCGAGGAAGGCCTCGTAGCGCGGCTGCGCCGCCTTGAGCGCGAGCGACTTGGCGAGCGCGGCGCGCCGCGTCAGCGTCGGGTCGCCGTCGCGCGCGATCGCTGCCAGCGCCTGCTCGATGGCGCCGAGATCGAGTCCGGCATAGCCGAGCGCGCGACCGGGCGAGCCGTCTCCCGCCGCGACCAGCGCCGCGATCTCCTCGGGCTCGGCCTCGGGCAGCGCCCCGCGCAGCACGGCGGTCAAATCGTCCTCGCCGAGCGGCTCGAACCGCAGCACGCGGCAGCGCGAGCGGATGGTGGCGAGCAGCCGCCCGGGCGCGTGGCTGACGAGAAGGAACACCGTGCCCGCGGGCGGCTCCTCCAGGCTCTTGAGCAACGCGTTGGAGGCGCCGGGACGCTCGAGGTCGTCGGCGGCGTCGATCACGATCGCGCGCCGCGGGGAGAGCGAGGGCATGGTGCCGAGGAACGGGCCGAGCGCGCGCACCTGATCGACCGTGATCGAGCGCGCCAGCTCGTCGTCCTTGTCCCTCTTGGGCAGGCGGCGCAGCTCGCGATAGTCGGGATGCGAGCCGGCGGCGAGCAGCGAGGCGGCACGATGGTCGGGCGGCACCGCGAGACCGGGGGCGAGCTGCCCCGGCGTCATCGCCTCGGCGAGCAGCCGCGCCGCGGCGGCGCGCGCGAACGTGGCCTTGCCGACGCCCTCGGGACCGGCGAGCAGCCAGCCGTGGTGGACGTTGCCGCCGCGCAGCGCGGCGGCGAAGGCGTCGACCGCGGCGCGATGGCCGCGCAGGATGGTCACGGCAGCCAGTCCGCCATGTCGTGGAGCATGGCGGCGGTCACCTGTTCGGGTGGCTGGGAGGCGTCGATACGGCGGAATCGCTCGGGGCTACCCTCGGCGCGCCCCTCGAAGGTAGCGAACGCCGCGGCGACGGCGACGTGAAATGCTGCGTCGCGCGACGCGAAGCGATCCGTTGCCCCGCGATCTCGCTCCGTGGCCCGCGCCGCTCCGACCTCGGGCGCGACCGTCAGCAGGAAAGTGCGGTCCGGCAGCAGTCCCTCGCTGCCGAAGGCGTGCAACGCCAGCACGTCGGCGTCGTCAATGCCGCCGGCCACGCCCTGATAGGCGCGGGTCGAGTCGACGAAGCGGTCGCAGATCACCCAGTGCCCAGCGTACAGCGCGGGTCGGATCACCTTCTCGACGTGATCCGCGCGCGCCGCGGCGAACAGCAGCGTCTCCGCGCGCGCGCTCCACCGTCCCGGCTCGCCCTCGAGCAGCAGCGCGCGGATCGCCTCCGCGCCGGGACTGCCGCCGGGCTCGCGTGTGACGACCGCCTCGACGCCGTGCTCGCGCAGCGCCGCGGCGAGCGCGCGCGCCTGGGTCGACTTGCCGGCCCCTTCCCCGCCCTCCAGGCTGAGGAAGCGCCCCCGCGGCATCAGAACAGGCCGCGCAGGCCCGCCATGGCGCGCCCGAAGAAGCCCGCCTGGCCGACGTCGCGCGCCGCCACCAGCGGCATGCGCTGCTCGGGCAGGCCCGGGGCGGAGACGACGAGATCGGCGATATGCGCGCCCTGCTTGATCGGCGCCTTCACGGGCCCGTCATAGACGATCTTGCCCGAGAGCTGCGGGCGCGTGCCCGAGGGGACCGTCACCGCCAGCGCCTTGGGCGCGACCAGCTCGACCTCGCTCGAGTCACCCAGCTGCACCGCGGCGGTGCCGACCGTCTTCCCCGCCTTCACCACCGGGCGCGCCTGCCACGCGCGGAAGCCCCATTCCATGAAGCGGATGGATTCCTGCGCGCGCTGGTTGAAGCTGGTCAGCCCCGCGACCACCATCACGAGCCGGCGCCCGTTCTGCTCGGCCGAGCCGGTGAAGCCGTAGCCCGCCTCGTCGGTGTGCCCGGTCTTGAGCCCGTCCGCGCCGGCGACGCGGCCCAGCAGCGGGTCGCGGTTGGCCTGCGTGATCGCCGCGCCGGCGCCCATGGTCTTGCCCCAGGTGAAGTCGCGGCGCGAGTAGAACTGCTTGTAGAGCTGCGGGAAGTCGGTGATCGTCGCGGCCGCCAGCTTGGCCAGGTCGCGAGCGGTGACATAGGTGACGCCGCCGTCGGGCCAGCCGTTCGAGGTGCCGAAATGGCTGTTGGTCAGCCCGAGCTTCTGGGCGTTCTCGTTCATGCGCTCGGTGAAGGCCTGCTCGGTCCCCGACGCGCCCTCGGCCAGCACGACGCACGCGTCGTTGCCCGACAGCGTGACGATGCCGTACAACAGGTTCGCTACCGACACGCGCTCGCCGACCGAGAGGAACATGGTCGATCCCGCGGCGGGGCCGTGCCAGCGCTTCCAGGTCTCGGGGCGGACCTCGAACTCGGTCGACAGCTTGAGGTCGCCCGACTTGATCATCTGGAACGCGGTGTAGACCGTCATCATCTTCGCCATCGAGGCGGGCGGCATGCGGCGGTCGGCGTCCTTGGCGTAGAGCACCGCGCCCGAGGACAGGTCCTCCATGAAGGCGACCGGCGCGGGCGTGTCGAACTGCGGCGCCGCCGCCATGGCGGGATAGGCGACCGCGAGGACGGCGGCGGGCAGCGCGAGGACGGTCAGCAGCTTGGTCATGGGGCGTAAATCCGGTTCGATGGCAGGCGTCGGGGGTGCGTGGAGGCGCGTCGAGGCTCGCGCCCTAGCGCGCGATCGCGTCGGCGAGCAAGCCCACCGACAGAGCGTAGAAGTTGGAGCAATTATAGTCGAGGATGACGCGATAGTTGCTCGTGAGCAGATACGCCGTCGCGCCGGGCCCGTCGGGCTCGATCAGCACCGCCTGCACCTGGTCGCCGGGCCAGCGGCCGCCGAGCGGCGCGAGACCGAGCGCGCGCCACTCCGCCATGCTGCGCCAGCCGCTGTGCCGCTCGAACACGCGCGGGCAGCGCGGCGAGACGAGGCGATTGGCGACCCTCGCGCGCGAGAAGCCGGCGGGCACGCTCACCGCGACACCCCAGGGCTCGCCGGCGCGCCAGCCCGCCTGGGTGAAGTAATTGCCGATCGAGGCGAGCGTGTCGGCGGAGGAGTTCCAGATGTCGATGCGCCCGTCGCCGTCGCCGTCGCGCGCGAGGCGGAGGTAGACCGAGGGCAGGAACTGCGGGTTGCCCATGGCCCCTGCCCAGCTGCCGGTCAGCTGTGAGCGCGGCACGCCGCGATCGATCATCTTGAGCGCGGCGATCAGCTCCCCCTCGAAGAGCGGCCGACGCCGCCCCTCGTAGGCGAGGCTCGCGAGGCTGCGCAGCAGGTCGAAATTGCCGGTGTAGGAGCCGTAGTTGGTCTCATGCCCCCAGATCGCGACCATGATCTGCTCGGGCACCCCGGTCTCGGCCTCCACGCGCGCCAGCCTGGCGCGGTTGGCAAGATAGGCGCTCCGACCGCGTGTGATCCGCGCGGTGTCGACGTGCGCGGTACGATAGGGCGCGAACAGCGGCACCGGCGCGTTGGGCCGCGCCTCGGGCTGCTGCTGGTCGAGCGCGACCACGCGCGGGTTGAAGCTGAGCCCCGCCAGCGCGCTGTCCGCGGTCGCGGGCCGCACGCCCGCGGCAACGGCGCGGGCGCGCACCTGGGCGAGATAGGCTTGGAAGCCAGAGGCCTCTGCGTCGATCCCGGCGGAGGTGACGCCCTGCGCCGAGGAGGCGGGCGCGGCGAGCAGGAGGAACGTGGCGGCGATGCCGCGGGCGAGCGTTGCGACCGCTGTCATGGTCGGGGCGTTCTGGCACAGCGGGTCGGCGCACGGAACCGCAAATCGAGCGAGCGCTTGCACTCGCCGCCGCGTCGCGCGTAAGCGGGTCGCCTGCGGAGAGGTGGCCGAGTGGTTTAAGGCAGCGGTCTTGAAAACCGCCGTGGGTTCACGCTCACCGTGGGTTCGAATCCCACCCTCTCCGCCACCCTCTCGATCTCCCATCGCCATGCTGCGGCTCGATCGAGATTGTCGATCCAAGTCACTGTATTCTCTTGAAACTGCTCACTCTGCCTCGACGTTCTTCGGGTGGCAAATCGAGGAGACAGACGATGGCACAGAAAGGTGCGGGCGGTAACCCGGGAGCGGTGACCGCCAAAGGCGGCGACGGCGCGCGCGGCAGCCTCGGGACGGGGCGCGGCGGTGGGACGGGTACGGGCGCGAAGAAGGCCGCGACGAAGAAGAAGACGCCGACCGAGGCCGACAACAGCGGGCAGAAGATCAGCGGCGCCTGACGCGGCGCCACTCGAACGCCGCGAAGCCGGGCCGCCACTGGCGCGGCCTCCGCCCGCTCTTCGGTAGTCAGCGATGGCGCGCCCGGAACGATTCGAACGTCCGACCCTCAGATTCGTAGTCTGATGCTCTATCCAGCTGAGCTACGGGCGCATCGCGGCATGGCATGATGCCGGCCGTCTGCCCCACCTCGCGGTGGGTATCCATTGGCGCGCCCGGAACGATTCGAACGTCCGACCCTCAGATTCGTAGTCTGATGCTCTATCCAGCTGAGCTACGGGCGCGCAATGGAGCGGCGCTGTTAGACGCCGCCGCGCGGGGGCGCAAGAGCGTTGCGGTAAGTTTTTCGCGCCTCTACGCAGATCGCATGCCACGCTCCCCGCGCGCCCCGTCGCCGCTCGCCACCGTCCCGCTGATCGGCGCCGCCCTGCTGTCGCTGGCAGGTTGCAGCGCCGACATGAGCGGCTATCCCTCGCTCGCGCCGCGGCCGGTCGAGAAGCTCGGCTTCGAGGAACCCGCCGCCCCGCCGCCCGCCCCCGTCGCCCCCGACCCCGCGCTCGACGCGCGGCTCGCCACCATCGCGACCGCGCGCTCGGCCGCGGCGCGCGACTTCGACGCCGCGGCCGAGCGCGCCGCCACCCGGGCGTCCGCGGCGCGCGGCGCCGCCGCTGGCAGCGAGCGCTGGCTCGACGCGCAGACCGCGATCGCCGAGCTCGACTCGCTGCGCTCGGCCCATGCCGACTCGCTCAACCAGCTCGAGGAACTCGCCGCCGCGCGGGCGCAGGCGTTGCAGCCCGACTATCCCGCGCTCGAGCAGGCGCTGGACGCCGCGCGCGCCGCGGCCGCGGCACAGACCCAGCGCATCGATACCCTCGCCGCCTCCCTCCCGAGCGGCTGAGTACGGCGAGAGGCCTGGATCACGCGTCAGCTGTCCGGCCGGCGTCATCCTGATCTCGTCTTAGGATCCACGGCTCCGGCCCGGCGGTCGCGACGTTTGCCAGCCGCTCGATCCTGAGAGAGGTTCAAGAAGAGGGCGGAGGGAAGGTCGGGTCTCCCCGGCCGCGCACGCTCAGAACCGTAGCAGCGGCAGGATCGTCGCGTAGTCGTCGGTCCAGGGCGCGAACCCGGGACGGCGGCGCAGCACGTGCCAGTCGGCGTCGTCCCCGGCCAATAGCGCCTGAGTCCAGGGATCGCGGGTCAGCACGATCCAGGACGAGGGTGTCCCCTCCTCTTCGCCGTCGCCCGGAACATGGTTGAGGATCAGCGCGCGCCACCCGCCGGCGCGCGCCGCCGCCGCGACGACGGGTCCGAGATCGATGAAGCGGTTGGAGATGTGCACGGCCAGCACGCCATTGTGGGCCAGCACGCGGGCGTAGACCGCGAACGCCTCGCGCGTCAGCAGGTGCATGGGCACCGCGTCGGACGAGAAAGCGTCGAGCGCGAGCAGGTCGAGGCTGCCCGTCGCGGCACGTTCCAGCGACACGCGTGCGTCGCCGAGCTCGATCGCCGCGTCTGGCGCACAATCCGCCAGGAAGGTGAAACGGTGCGTGCGGCTGAGCTCGGCCATGGCGGGATCGATCTCGTAGAAGCGCCAGCGCTGGCCGGGCCGCGCGTAGCAGGCGAGCGTCCCCGTCCCGAGCCCGACGACGCCGATGCGCGCTGTGTCACCGAACAGCAGCGGCGCGGCGCGCATGGCGCGGCCGACCCCGGTGGCGGGGGTGTAATAGCTGGTCGGCGTGCGCTCGCGCGCGGGCGTGCCGGTGAGCTGGACGCCGTGGAGCGTGGTACCGTGGACCAGCGTGCGCCGACGCGGCTCCTCCACCAGCGTGTAGACACCGAAGTAGCTGCGCAGCCGCGCGCCGGGCTCGAGCGAGAGCGACAGCGACCGGAAGCCGCCGAACAGCAGCAGCGCGCTCGCCAGCACCATCAGGTAGGGCGCGCGTGCCCCGAGCGTCAGCAGCCCGATGCCGGCGACCACCGCGAAGGTCGCGCCGGTGTGCCGCACCGTGCGGAGTCCGCCGGCCTCGTGCGCGAACACGCCCGCCACCACCGCCAGCGCGACCGCGACGGCCGCCACGGCGGCCCAGCGCGCCCCGCGCCGCCCCCAGAACACGCGCAGGCCGGCGGCGAGCGGCGCCTGCGGGACCAGCGCGCCCGCGGCGAGGATCAGGATGGGATATTCCCAGGTCCAGTCGAACAGGATCGGCGCCACCAGCCCGGCGAAGACGCCGCCCAACGCGCCGCCGACCGACATGGCGAGGTAGAAGCCGGTCAGCCGCGCCGGCTCGAGGCGCAGCCGGTAGAGCCGCGTGTGCAGCGCGACCGAGATCATGAACAGCAGCAGCAGCGCCATCAGCGTGCTCGCGGTCGCCCTGTCGGCGAAGCCGCCCATCATGATCCCGCCGAACAGCAGGATCGTCACCGGCGCCGCGCGCGTCAGCGAGTCCGCCGGCCAGCGTCGCGCGGCGAAGGCGATCGAGAAGCTGAGCAGGTAGAGTGCGAGCGGGATCACCCACAGCAGCGGCATCGCGACCAGGTCGGTGCTGATGAAGGTCGAGGTCGCCAGCATCATGCCCGAGGGCACCAGCCCGAGCACCACCCACAGCAGCACGCGCGACCGCGGCGGCGGCGGCGCGCTCGGCGCCACGTCGGCGGCGGAGGTGGCGCGCGGCGGCAGTCGCGTCGCGCACAGCAGGACGAGCGCGACCAGCACCAGGTAGCCGCCGCTCCACAGCCAGCGCTGCTGCGTCACCGGCAGCAGCGGCTCGACCAGCAGCGGGAAGGCGATCAGCCCGGCGAAGCTGCCGAGGTTGGAGGCGGCGTACAGAGGGTACGGGTCGGTGCCCGGGCGCGCCAGCTCGTACCAGCGCTGCATCAGCGGCGCCTGTGACGAGACCGCGAAGAACAGCGGACCGATCGAGAGCGCGAAGAGATAGGGAACCCACAGGGCCGGCTCGGCGCCGGCGGGCAGCGTGCGGTCGCTCAGCCCGATCGGCAGGAAGGCACAGGCGGCGAGCAGCAGCGCGAGGTGGATCGCGCGCTGCCGTCGCGGCGCGAGCCGGCTGATCAGATGCGCGTAGCCGTAGCCGCCGAGCAGCAACGCCTGGTAGACCAGCATCGCCGAGTTCCACACCGCCGGCGCGCCGCCGAGCCGCGGCAGCGCCAGCCGGGCGATCATCGGCTGCACCAGGAAGAGCAGGAACGAGCCCGTCAGCATGGTCGCCACGAACAGCGGCGCCACGGCGCCGCGCCGCGACCGCGGCTCAGCCACGCGTCGGCCGGGCGATGCGATAGAGCAGATGGCGCCGCAGCGGATCGCCCGCTTCCAGCTCGGGATGGTCGAAGTCGCCGCCGATCACGCGAGTCATGCCCAGCCGCTCCATCAGCAGACGGCTGCGCGTGTTGCCGGGCACCGTCACCGCCGCGATCGTGGGCACGTCGAGATGCTCCCACGCCCACTCGAGGCAGGCAGAGGCGGCCTCATGGGCATAGCCCCTGCCCCAATGCGCGCGGCCGAGCCGCCAGCCGATCTCGACCTCGTCCGCCACCGGGCGCGGCAGCGGCAGCAGCCCGCACAGGCCGATGAAGGTGCGGTCGGCGCGTCGCTCGACCGCCCAGAAGCAATGGCCGTAGCGCGCCTGCGCCGCGGCCATGCGCCGCCACGCGCGGCGGCTCTCGCGCCGCGTCTCGGGCGGGCCGATGTGGCGCATGACTTCGGCGTCCTGCGCCATCGCGTGGAAGGACTCGACGTCCTCGGCGCGCCAGCCGCGCAGCGTGAGCCGCTCGGTCTCGATCATCGCGGCCGGTCGATCGCGTAGGTCACCGTCGCGCGGCGCGGGTCGTTCGCGGCGAAGTCCGGGTGATCGAAGTCACCGCCGGCCAGGCAGGCCATGCCGAGCCGCGCCATGAGGCGTCGGCTTGCCGTATTGCTCGCGGCGGTGATCGCCACCACGCGCGGCTCGTCGCGGCGCGACCACGCCCATTCGAGCCACGCCGCGGCGGCCTCGCGCGCGTAGCCCTGACCCCAGGCGGCGCGCGAGAGCATCCAGCCGATCTCGAGCTCGCCGCGGATCGGCGTGGTCGGCGCCCCCGGCTTGAGCCCGCAGAAGCCGAGCACCGCCCCGTCGTCACGTCGCTCGACCACGCCGAAGCCCAGCCCGGCGTCGGCGCGGTAGCCGGCGTGGCGCGCGATCGCGGCGTCGCTCGCGGCCTCGTCCTTCACCGGCCCGAGCTCCGTCATCACGCGCGGGTCGGCCCACATCGCGTGGAGCGCGGCGCGATCGCGCGGCTCGGCCGGGCGCAGGATCAGGCGCTCGGTGACGATCACGCGCCGAGCAGCCGTGCCGCGTGCACCGCGTGGTAGGTCAGCACGCCCGCGCAGCCCGCGCGTTTGAAGGCCAGCAGCGTCTCGAGCACCATCGCGTCGCGGTCGGCCGCGCCCGCGGCGACCGCGGCCTCGATCATCGCGTACTCGCCCGAGACCTGATAGGCGAACACCGGCACCGCGAAGGCGTCCTTCACCGCGCGCACGATGTCGAGATACGGCAGGCCGGGCTTGACCATCACGCTGTCCGCGCCCTCGGCGAGGTCGAGCGCGACCTCGCGCAGCGCTTCCTCGCGGTTGGAGGGATCCATCTGATAGGTGGTCTTGTCGCCCTTGAGCAGCCCGCGCGTGCCGACCGCGTCGCGGAACGGGCCGTAATAGGCCGAGGCATATTTGGCGGCATAGGCCATGATCTGGACGTTGACGTGCGAGTCCCGCTCCAGCGCGGCGCGGATCGCGCCGACCCGGCCGTCCATCATGTCGCTCGGCGCGATGATGTCGGCGCCCGCGCGCGCCTGATTGAGGCTCTGCCCGACCAGCAGCTCGACCGTGTCGTCGTTGCGGACATAGCCGGCCGCGTCGATCAGGCCGTCGTGGCCGTGCGCCGTATAGGGATCGAGCGCGACGTCGGTGAGGATGCCGATGTCGGGGACGGCGTCCTTGATCGCGCGCGTCGCGCGGCAGATCAGATTGTCGGGGTTGAGCGCCTCGGCACCGTCGTCGCTGCGGCGGTCGCGCGGGGTGTTCGGGAAGAGCGCCAGGCACGGGATACCGAGGTTGTGCGCCTCCTTCGCGCGCGCCACCGCGAGGTCGATCGACCAGCGCGACACGCCCGGCAGCGTGGCGATCGGCTCCTCGACCTGCTCGCCGTCCGTCACGAACATCGGCCAGATCAGGTCGGCCGGGGTGAGGATATGCTCGGCGTGGAGGCGGCGGCTCCAGCCGGCGGCACGGGTGCGGCGCAGGCGCAGCGCGGGATAGGCAGCGTGCATGCCAGCGGCTTTCCCGCAATCGGACGCGCCATGCAAGCGTTACGGCAGCGGAACTGCCGCTCGCGCGTTAGCCCGAGCATGAGAGAGATCCGCTCCGCCGCGCTCGTCGTCAACGCCAAGTCGCGGCGCGGGCGCAAGCTCTTCCGCCGCGCCTGCCGGCGCCTGCGCGAGCTGCCGTTCAAGGTCGAGCCGCACGCGGTGAAAGACCCCAAGCACCTCGATCGCACCGTGCGCAAGGCGCTGGAGAAGAAGCCCGACCTGCTCATCCTCGGGGGTGGCGACGGCACGATCAGCGGGCTGGTCGACCTCATGGTGGGCCACGACGTCGTGCTCGGCGTGCTGCCGCTCGGCACCGCCAACAGCTTCGCGCGCACGCTGGGGCTGCCGCTCGACATCGACGGCGCGATCGAGGTGTTCCGCACCGGCGCGCCGCGGCGGATCGACCTCGGCATGATCGACGACGACTACTTCGCCAATTGCGCGGCGATGGGGCTGAGCCCGCAGATCGCGGAGACGGTCCCGCATCGCCTCAAGAAGGTGGCAGGGCGGCTCGGCTATCTCGGCTGGGCGGGCTATCAGCTGACCCGCTTCCGGCCCTTCACGCTTTACGTCGACGCGGGCGACGGCAAGGGCGAGCAGAGGCTGAAGGCGGTCGAGGTGCGGATCTCCAACGGTCCCTATCACGGCGGTACCTGGCTGGTGGACGAGGCCGCGGTCGATTCGGGCAGGATCGTCGTCCAGGTGGTGAAGGGCCATTACAAGCGCCGGTTGGTGACCAACTGGGCGGCGAGCTGGCTCGGCCGTCCCGAGCGCCACCACGAGGTGGTGACCTTCTCGGGCACGTCGATCCGGGTGCGCAGCGACCCACCGCTGCCGATCTCGATCGACGGCGAGGTGCTGGCGCACACGCCGGTGACCGCGCATGTCGCGGCCGGGGTGATCGAGGTGATGGCGCCGCGGGACTCCTCGCCGCCGCTGTCCTGAAGGTCGCCGCCCCAATGGTCGAGGGCCAGTTCGCTGAGAGGGCGATCGCGCGCTTTATCTCGCCGAGCCGCGGTCTCGCATGACCGGATCCGGTACGGTCGAGAGCCTCCCACCTCATCGGGCGCTCGCTGTCGTCAGCCCCCTGAGGCGAAGCGGTGTACTCGCGCTTTGGCGCACGACGACGAGCTGCTATCGACCCTAGGAACGACTTTGACATCGATCGTGAGCGAGAAGTATACCTGTTCGATCTGCGGCGACGGCCACGCCGGTCTGTTGACCGACGTGGCCTACAAGCTACCCGACGCGGTCTGGTCCATTCGGAAGCCGATCGCGGCGAGGTCGCGCGCTTCAACGACGACCTATGTGAGTTCGGCGAGCGGCGCTTCATCCGGTGCGTGCTCGAGGTTCCGCTGAGTCAGTCCTCCGATCGGTTCGGATGGGGCGCCTGGGCGGAGGTCGATCGGCCGACCTTCGACCGCTACCTCGACATCTTCGACGAGGATGCGACCGCCGAGCCGCGGCGCGACGGCGTGCTGGCGAACGCGCTGCCGCCTTACACCGGCTCGCTGGGCTCCCCGGTGATCATCGCATTCCGCGACCCGGCGACGCGCCCGTCGCTCTTCCTGACGCGCAGGGATGAGAGCCGGCTTGCCCGACACCAGCGTGACGGGATCGATGACGGCCGCTATCACGATATCCTCGCGGCCATCGGGCGGCGCTAGCCCGGCCCGGCCGATCTCTGCTCACCGCCTCACTCCGCCACAGCATAGGGTCGACTTCGACCGCGCCGCCCCCTAGATCGCGCGCCATGTCCGTCGTTTCCCAGCCTGAGGTCGTGACGCTCGGCTGCCGCCTCAACATCGCCGAGAGCGAGGCGATCCGCCAGCTCGCCGGCGCGGGCGTGGCGGTCGTGAACGGCTGCGGCGTGACCAACCAGGCGATGCGCGACACCCGCGCGGCGGTGCGTCGGCTGCGGCGCCGCCTGCCGCACGCCGAACTGGTGGTCACCGGCTGCGCCGCGGAGATGGACCGCGCCGCCTTCGCCGCGATGCCCGAGGTCGATCGTCTGGTCCCGAACGCCGCCAAGCTGCTGCCGGGCAGCTGGGGAAGCGCGCGCGCCAACGCGCCGCGGCCGCGCGCGCAGACCCGCGCCTTCGTCGGCGTGCAGAACGGCTGCGACCATGCCTGCACCTTCTGCGCCATCCCGCAGGGGCGCGGCGCGAGCCGCAGCGACTCGATCGCCGCGATCGTCCCGCGCGTCGCCGCTCTGGTCGAGGCGGGGCAGCGCGAGGTGGTGCTGAGCGGGGTCGATCTCGCCAGCTACGACGATCGCGGGATGGGGCTCGCGGCGCTGGTCGAGCGGCTGCTCGCCGGCGTGCCGGGGCTGGAGCGGGTCCGCCTCTCCTCGCTCGACCCGCACGTGATCGACGACGCGCTGTTCGCGCTGCTCACGCAGGAACCGCGCGTGATGCCGCACGTCCACCTCTCGCTCCAGGCGGGCGACGACCTCGTCCTCAAGCGGATGCGCCGGCGGCATCGCCGCGCCGAGGCGCTCGCGCTCATCGAGCGGCTGCGGGCAGCACGACCCGAAATGGCGATCGGCGCCGACCTGATCGCGGGCTTTCCGACCGAGGACGAGGCGATGTTCGCCAACACGCTCGCCATCGTCGAGCAGGCCGACATCACCCACGCGCACGTGTTCCCCTACTCGCCGCGCGCGGGCACGCCCGCGGCACGCATGCCGCAGGTCGAGCCCGAGGTAGCGCGCGCCCGCGCCGCCACCTTGCGCGCCGCCTCGGCCGCGCGGCTCGCACGCCGCCTCGCGCGCCAGGTCGGCACGGTGCAGCGCGTGCTGGTCGAGCGCCCCGGCGACCGCGGCCACGCCCCCGATTTCAGCGAGGTCCGCCTCGCCGCCCCCCTCCCTCTCGGCAGCGTGCACGACGTCGCGATCGTCGCCGCCGCGCCCGACCATCTCACCGGAACCATCGCATGAGCACGAGCTGGCACGACAAGCTGCTGGGCGGCTTCCGCCGCACCTCCGACCGGCTGGTCGGCAACCTCGCCGGCCTCGGCGGCGCTCGGCTCGAGGAGCATACGCTCGACGAGGTCGAGGAGGCGCTGATCGGCTCCGACCTCGGCCCGGAGACCGCGGGCCGGGTCCGCGCGCGGCTCGCCGAGGGCACGTTCGAGCGCAACATGGAGGAGCTCGGCATCCGCCTCGTCGTCGCCGAGGAGGTGGAGAAGGTGCTGGCGCAGGTCGCCAAGCCGCTCGGCATCGACGCTTTTCCCCGCCCGCAGGTGGTGCTGGTGATCGGCGTCAACGGCTCGGGCAAGACCACCACGATCGCCAAGCTGGCGCACCTGTTCCTCGAGCAGGACTATCAGGTGATGCTCGCCGCGGGTGACACCTTCCGCGCCGCCGCGATCGGCCAGCTGCGCACCTGGGCGGAGCGGATCGGCGTGCCGATCGTCACCGGCCCGGAGGGCGGCGACGCCGCCGGGATCGTGTGGGACGCGGTGAAGAAGGCGACCGAGATCGGCACCGACGTGCTGATCGTCGACACCGCCGGCCGGCTCCAGAACAAGCGCGAGCTGATGGACGAGCTCGCCAAGATCCGGCGCGTGCTCGGCCGGCTCAACCCCGCCGCGCCGCACGACGTGCTGCTGGTGCTCGACGCCACCACCGGGCAGAACGCGCTCAACCAGATCGAGGTGTTCAAGGAGGTGGCGGGCGTCACCGGGCTCGTCATGACCAAGCTCGACGGCACCGCGCGCGGCGGCGTGCTGGTGGCCGCGGCGGAGCGCTACGGCCTGCCGATCCACGCCATCGGCGTCGGCGAGCAGATGGACGACCTGCGCCCGTTCGACGCGCGCGAGGTCAGCCGCATCATCGCCGGGGTCGACACGGGGCCGCGCAAGTGACCGCGACGCCGAAGGAGTCGGCGGGCGCGCGCGCTCTGGTCGATTACGGCCCGCTGGCGGTGTTCTTCGCGGTCAACTTCCTGCTGCCGGGCGAGAGCGCGCGGCGGCTCGTCGCCGCGGTGACGCCCGCGCTGTCCGACCTCACCCGCGTCGAGGCGCTGCTGCTCGCGCGCGTGATCGTCGCCACCGCCGCCTTCGTGCTGGCGAGCGTGGTCGCGCTGGTGATCGCCAAGGCCAAGCTCGGGCGCGTGCCGCCGATGCTGCTGATCTCGGCCGGGCTGGTGATCGTGTTCGGCGGGCTGACGATGTATTTCCGCGACCCGCGCTTCATCCAGACCAAGCCGACGATCGTCTACGCGCTGCTGGCGGCCACGCTGGGCTTCGGTGCGGCAACGGGGCGGCCGCTGCTCCAGCAGCTGATGGGGTCGAGCTACCCCGGGCTGAGCGAGCGCGGATGGCACCGGCTGACGCTCAACTGGGTGTGGTTCTTCGTCGCCATGGCGTTCGCCAACGAGGCGGTGTGGCGCGGCGCCGCGGCCACGTTCGGCGCGCAGCGCGGCTGGGACCTGTGGGCGATCTACAAGGTATGGGTGGTCATCCCGGTGACGATGCTGTTCGCGGTGGCCAACGTGCCCATGCTGATGCGTCACGGGCTTAATCTTGGCGACGAGACGCCGCCGGTACCGCCCGAGGGCTGAGCCCGGCGCGACGACGACGAGGATCGAGGAGAGAGAACGAGCGATGAGCGAGACGTGTCACCCCGCGCCGGCGGGCCTGCCCGACAGCATCGACCGCGCCGGCTATGAGGAGGCCTATCGCCGCTCGGTCGCCGATCCGGAGGGCTATTGGCGCGACGAGGCGCGGCGGGTCGACTGGATCACGCCCTTCACCCAGGTGAAGGACACGTCGTTCGACGAGGCCGACTTCCGCATCCGCTGGTACGCCGACGGCGCGCTCAACGTCTCGGTCAACTGCGTCGACCGCCATCTCGCCACGCGCGGCGACCAGGTCGCGATCGTGTGGGAGGGCGACGAGCCCGGTGAGACCCGCACGCTCACCTATCGCGAGCTGCACCGCGACATGTGCCGCTTCGCGAACGTGCTCAAGTCGCTCGGCGTGCGCCGCGGCGACCGGGTGACGCTCTACCTGCCGATGATCGCCGAGGCCGCCGCGGCGATGCTGGCCTGCACGCGCATCGGCGCGATCCACTCGATCGTGTTCGGCGGCTTCTCCCCCGACAGCCTCGCCAACCGGATCCAGGACTGCGACTCCCGGATCGTCATCACCGCCGACGAGGGCTGCCGCGGCGGCAAGCGCATCCCGCTCAAGGCCAACGTCGACAAGGCGGTGGCGCACTGCCCCGGCGTCGAGCACGTGCTGGTGATCCGCCGTACCGGCGGCGACGTCGCGATGACCGCGGGCCGCGACGTCTGGCTCCACGACGCGCTCGAGGGCGTTGACGACGATTGCGCGCCCGAGCCGATGGGCGCCGAGGACCCGCTGTTCATCCTCTATACCTCGGGCTCGACCGGCAAGCCCAAGGGCGTGCTCCACACCACCGGCGGGTACCTCGTCTGGGTCGCCAAGACCTTCAAGGAGGTGTTCGACTATCGCGACGGCGAGGTGTTCTGGTGCACCGCCGACATCGGCTGGGTCACCGGGCACAGTTATGTCGTCTACGGCCCGCTCGCCAACGGCGCCACCACCGTGATGTTCGACGGTGTGCCCAACTACCCCGACCACGGCCGGCTGTGGGAGACGGTCGACCGGCTCGGCGTCAATATCCTCTACACCGCGCCGACCGCGATCCGCGCGCTGATGCGCGAGGGTGACGATTGGGTGACGCGCCACAGCCGCGCCTCGCTGCGGCTGCTCGGCAGCGTCGGCGAGCCGATCAACCCCGAGGCGTGGAACTGGTACCACCGCGTCGTCGGCGGCTCGCGCTGCCCGGTGGTGGACACGTGGTGGCAGACCGAGACCGGCGGCATCCTGATCTCGCCGCTGCCCTATGCCACCGATCTCAAGCCCGGCTCGGCGACCAGGCCGCTGCCCGGCGTCCAGCCGCAGATCGTCGACGCGGAGGGCAAGGTGCTCGAGGGGGCGACCGAGGGCAACCTCTGCCTGATCGACAGCTGGCCGGGGCAGATGCGCACCGTGTGGAACGACCACGAGCGCTTCTTCCAGACCTATTTCACCACCTATCCCGGCAAATATTTCACCGGCGACGGCTGCCGCCGCGACGCCGACGGCTATTACTGGATCACCGGCCGCGTCGACGACGTCATCAACGTCAGCGGCCATCGCATGGGCACCGCCGAGGTGGAGAGCGCGCTGGTGGCGCATGCCAGCGTCGCCGAAGCCGCGGTGGTGGGCATGCCGCACGAGGTGAAAGGCCAGGGCATCTACGCTTTCGTCACGCTCAACGCGGGCGAGCAGCCGTCCGACGAACTGCGCGCGGCGCTGCGGCAGTGGGTGCGCGAGGAGATCGGGCCGATCGCCACGCCCGACGCGCTGCAGTTCGCGCCGGGGCTGCCCAAGACTCGCTCGGGCAAGATCATGCGCCGCATCCTGCGCAAGATCGCGGAGAACGATCTCGGGGCGCTGGGCGACACCTCGACGCTGGCGGACCCGTCGGTGGTGGACGCGCTGGTGGCGGATCGGGTGGGGTGAAGGTCGGCGGGATAGCTGGGCGTCTGTCCTTCTCCCGCCTGCCTCTTCTGGCGTCATCCTGAGCTCGTTTGCGGCGTCACCGGCCCGCGCACGCTCGAGCCTCTGAGTGCGCGGCACCGTGGATCCCGAGGCGAGCGCCGACGACCGCGGCAGGAAAAGCTAGGGCGGCAAATAGCCCCTCCCCCTCACCAGTCGGCCAGCACCTGCCCCGCGCGGATCGTGTCGCCCAGCCGCAGCCCGTCGCGCAGCCGCGCCGCGTGCGGCAGGAACAGCAGGATGGTCGAGCCGTGCTCGAACCAGCCCATCTCGTCGCCTTTCCCGATCCGCGCGTCGCAGGCCACGCGCGCGCTGCCCTGCTCGCGCAGCACGGTCTCGACGTCGAGGAAGCCGAGCCGGATGCTCGCCACCAGGATCGCCGCGACCGGCACCAGCAGCAGCGGCCGCCCGCCCGCGCTGACCTCGATCACCGCGCGCTCGTTGCGGCAGAAGAGCTGCTCCACCCGGCGTAGCGCGATCGGGTTCACGTTCCAGCAGTCGCCCGAGAGATAGGTCACGCCCTCCACCGTCAGATCGGCCGGCGCGTGGAAGCGGTGGTACATCGCCGCGGTCAGCCGCAGCGTCACGTACCAGCCGTCGCGGAAGCGATCGACCAGCGCGGGGTCCGGGACGAGATCGCCCAGCCGATAGGGGAAGCCCTTGACCTGATAGACGCGGTCGCCCTCGATCCGGCCGTGCGCGCCGAGGATGGCATCGCACGGGCTCGCCAACGTCGCCGGGTCACGGTCATAGGCGCGCGCGCCGGGGCGCAATCGGCGGACGAAACCGTCGCGCAGCGAGCGAAACTCGGTGGTCGCAGCGTCGGAGAGGTCGACGTCGGAGAAGAAGCGCCATGCCGCCAGCGCGGGCCGCGCCACCAGCGGGTGCTCCACCGCGGCGATGCGGCCGACCAGCGCGGTCGCCCAGCGCCGCGGAATGCGGTTCGTCAGCAGGAAGTTGAGATCCTCCTGCAGCAGCAGACGGAGGAAAGCCGAGCGCATTGTCACACCTGCGTCATCGTGAGGGTCTGTGGGGAGGCATGGAGAAGAAGACGTTCGTCGCGGTGGCCGGCGCGGTCGCCACCACCGTGTTCGCGGTCAGCAAGGCGCGCGAGCGGCTGCGCCTGTCGCGCGCCAAACATCCCTCGCTCGGCGGGCACGTCCGCATGGCCAAGCGGGTGGCGGGCCAGATCCCTTACTACAGCCACCCGGAGGAACGCTTCTTCCGCGCCGACGGCTGCGACGACGCGGTCGCCGCGCGGCGGCGCGACGGCTTCCGCCGGTTGAGCGAGCGCTACGCCGAACGCTTCCCGAAGACGCTGGCGCTCACCGCGGAGACGCGTGCGGGACTCTCCGACCTGCAGTTCACCGGCCGCTACCGAGTCCCGTTCCCCTTCGCCGAGGTGGTGCGCGCCAAGCTGCCGACGGGCGCCTTCGTCGAGCGGACCGAGGGCGCGTGGCTGATCGACCTCGACGGCAACCGCCTGATCGACTGCACCGGCTCGTACGGCGTCAACCTGTTCGGCAATGACTTCTACAAGGAGACGCTGCGCGAGGCAGTCGCCACCGCCGAGCCGCTCGGCGCCTTGCTCGGCGCCTACCACCCGGTCGTGGCCGACAACGTCCGCCGGCTGCGCGCCCTGTCGGGGCACGACGAGGTGTCGTTCCATATGTCGGGCACGGAGGCGGTGATGCAGGCGGTGCGGCTGGCGCGCTATCACACCGGCAAGCGCCGGCTGGTGCGCTTCGCCGGCGCCTATCACGGCTGGTGGGGCGACGTGCAGCCCGGCATCGGCAACCCCGTCCCCGCCGACCACACGCTGACGCTCGCCGAGATGCGTGAGGAGACGCTGCGCGTGCTCGCCACCCGGCAGGACATCGCCTGCGTGCTGGTCAACCCGCTCCAGGCGCTCCACCCCAATGCGGGCGCGCCGTCGGACAGCCAGCTGGTCGACAGCGCGCGCCGCGCCGGCGCCGACCTCGACGGCTATGCGCGCTGGCTCCACCGCCTCGCCGAGACCTGCCGCGCCAACGGCATCGTCCTGATCGCGGACGAGGTGTTCGTCGGCTTCCGGCTCGCGCCGGGCAGTCTGCTCCGCCGCGTCGGGGTCGAGCCCGACCTGATCACCTGGGGCAAGACGCTGGGGGGCGGGCTGCCGGTCGGCGTGCTCACCGGGCGCGCCGCGCTGATGAAGCGCTGGCGCGACGACCGCCCGGTCGACATCTGCTTCGCGCGCGGCACCTTCAACGCGCATCCCTATGTGATGGCGGCGATGGACTCGTTCCTGCGCCGGCTCGAGACGCGCCCGGTGCAGGCGCTGTACGACGGGCTCGACGCCCGCTGGGACGCGCGCGCGGCGCAGCTCAACGCCGCCCTCGCCGCCGAGGACCTGCCGGTCGCGGTCGCCAACCTCTCGACGATCTGGACCGTGCTGTACGCGCGGCCGTCGCGCTACAATTGGATG
The DNA here is from genome assembly GCF_014194975.1 of Sphingomonas sp. BK580. Lineage (GTDB taxonomy): Bacteria > Pseudomonadota > Alphaproteobacteria > Sphingomonadales > Sphingomonadaceae > Sphingomonas. The sequence goes on from NZ_JACIAY010000003.1 coordinate 23,494, forward strand.
CTGCAATACTACCTCCGCGCCGAGGGGCTGGCGCTGAGCTGGGTCGGCACCGGGCGGCTGATCTTCAGCCTCGACGTGGACGAGGCCCTGTTCGACGAGATCGTCCGTCGCTTCGTCGCCGCCGCGCGCGCGATGCAGGCGGACGGCTGGTGGAGCGGGCCTGCGGTCAGCGACAGGCAGCTGCGGCGAATGGCGCTGCGCGAGTCGCTGCGGGCGCGGCTGAGGCGGTGAAACGCTGCTGCTGACCGTTCCCCGGCGAAGGCCGGGGCGCAGCTGGGAAGGCCGTAGTGGGTCTCACCAGCGTACCCCAACTGGACCCCGGCTTCCGCCGGGGAACAGTCAGGAGCAGCAGAAGTCGCCCCTAACAGCCTCACGCCGCGGCGTGGTGATCCTCGCTGCGCTCGCCCTTGAGCAGCCGCGCGGGCGCGGTGCGATAGAGGCGGAAGTCGCTGAACGGATCGGTGACGATCTTGGTCGCCCAGACGATCCCCGTCTCCAGGTCACGCTCGATCCACAGCTGCGTCACGCGGAACAGGATCGCCGCCACGCCGAAGCACAGCCAGCCGAACCCGACGTGCCGGAGAAAGTCGAGCGCCGTGTCCGGCCGCTCGAGCAGCCCGAACAGCGTCGGCTCGGCCGCGAGCACCAGCGGGATCGCCAGCCACAGCCCCATCAGGACGTACTTCCGCGTGAGATTGTAGCCGACCTTGACCTCTTCCTTATACTCGTGGCTGACCCCGTTCTCGTGGTCGTAGTCCTTGGGCTCGAAGAAGAAATGACCGGCCTGGCGGCTCGTCATCGCGACTCCCCAGGCGAGCAGGCTCGCCAGCGCGGCGTCGACGAACAGCAGTGCGTAGGCCACCAGGAAGGTGCACGCGCTGACGAAGTGCAGGCTCTGGTTGACCAGATTGTGGTGGTAGAAGCGATGGTCGTCCCAGCGCTGCTCCTTCAGCTGCGCGCGGAAGCCGGGATTTCCCTGCTCGTCCTCGAAGCGGAGCTTGCGGATCGTCGGCATCACTGGTCCTCCCGGTCGAGCTTGGCGATTCGCACCAGCGAGAAATGGCCGAGCGGCGGGATCTCGCGGCGCTCGATCAGCGCGACATCCTCGCGCCGCGCGATCCAGTCGGCGTAGAGCGCGAAGGGGAAGTCGGTGCGGAAGCCGAGCCGGCTGGTCACCGGCATCAGCGTCTTCTCGATCGTACCGCGCATGCCCTTCTCGGCGCCGACGCGCGTGGTGATGATGATCTCGCCGCCCGGCCGACAGACGCGCGCGAACTCGTCGAGCGCGCGCGCCGGGTTGGCGACGGCGCTGACCACATATTGCGCGACCACCACGTCGAACGACTGGTCCTCGAAGTCGAGCGCCTCGGCGTCGCCGACGCGGATCGCGTCGACGTTGTGGAGGTTCTGCCGGCGGACGCGCGCGCGTGCCTTGTCGAGCATGTCCTCGGAGATATCGATCCCGGTCACCCGACTGGTGCGCGCGTAGCCCGGCAGCGATATGCCGGTGCCGACCCCCACCTCGAGGATGCGGCCGCCGATCCGGTCGGCCGCGCGGATCGCGCTGGCGCGGCCCTGGCGGAAGACGGGCCCGAACACCAGGTCGTAGATCGGGGCCCAGCGATCATAGGCCTGGGCGACCCCGGCCGTCGTCATCACTGCTGTCATGTCAGCGCATTACCTTCGTTGGACCCTCTGTCGGGCGACGGTGATGTCCGACCTCTCTCCACTTGTTGCGTGTCAGCTTGACGACGGATCGGTGACGCGCGCTGTCACGCCGCTGTTACGGAAGTGACATGCGCCGGATGCGGAAAGGGCGGCCCGTCGCCGGACCGCCCTTTCTGTTCTTCTCCCGTCGCACCGTGTTCCCGTGCACGCAGGAGCCCGGGGCGACGAAGGCTGGTGCGCGCGGCCTCGGGCCCCTGCGTGCGCAGGAGCACCGGGCCACGCCGCCGCTTAGCGCTTCGAGAACTGGAAGCTGCGACGCGCCTTGGCGCGGCCGTACTTCTTGCGCTCGACGACGCGGCTGTCGCGCGTGAGGAAGCCCGCCGCCTTCACCGGCGCGCGCAGCACCGGCTCATACTTGGTGATCGCCTGGCTGATGCCGTGCTTCACCGCGCCGGCCTGGCCCGAGAGACCGCCGCCCTTGACGGTGCAGACCACGTCATACTGGCCCTCGCGCTCGGTGATCCCGAACACCTGGTTGATGACGAGACGCAGCGTCGGACGCGCGAAATAGATCTCCTGGTCACGACCGTTGATCGTGATCTTGCCCGAGCCCGGCTTGAGCCACACGCGGGCGACCGCGTCCTTGCGGCGGCCGGTGGCATAGGCGCGACCCTGCTTGTCGAGCTCCTGCGCGCGCAGCGGGGCGCGCTGGACCGGCTCGTCGATGCTGCCGGCGAGATAAGCCTCGGCCGAGGCGTCGGCGGCGTCGGTCTGGACCTCGCGCTGCTGCTGGAGCGCCGCGCCGAGATCGGAGAGGGACTGGCGGTTGTCGGACATTATGCGCCCACCTTGTTCTTGCGGTTCATGCCGGCGATGTCGAGCACCGCGGGGTTCTGCGCCTCATGCGGGTGCTCGGTGCCCTTGTAGATGCGCAGGTTGCGCATCTGCTGGCGACCCAGCGGGCCGCGCGGGATCATCCGCTCGACCGCCTTCTCGAGCACGCGCTCGGGGAAGCGCCCCTCGAGCACCTTGGCCGCGGTGACGCCCTTGATGCCGCCGGCGTAGCCGGTGTGCTTGTAATAGACCTTGTCGCCCAGCTTGTTGCCGGTGAAGCGCACCTTGTCGGCGTTGATCACGATGACATTGTCACCGCAGTCGACGTGCGGGGTGAAGCTGGTCTTGTGCTTGCCGCGCAGCACGTTGGCGATCACCACCGCGGCGCGACCGACCACCAGGCCGTCGGCATCGACGATGTGCCACTTCTTCTCCACCTCGTGCGGCTTGGCCGCCTTGGTGGTCTTCATCAGCGCCTTCATGGTGCCTGTGACCTCTGTTCGCGTTCGAATAGAAAAGACGCGCCGCCCCGCCGGGCGTGCGCGCCGATGAGGCGGCAATGCCGCCCCCACCCCGCGAAGTCAAGGTTTCCGCCACTTTGTCGACGGGTATTGTGATACCCGAGGCCTGATCAGGCGCGGTTGCGGCTCACCCCGTGCGCCGCCACCACCGCCGCGATCAGCAGCAGCGCGGCATTCGCCTGATGCGCCACCGCGATCGGCAGCTCGACACCGCTGAGCAACGTGGCGATGCCGAGCGCCACCTGTGCGACCACCAACAGCGTCACCGCCGCGGCGGCGCGGTAGACGCGCACCTGTCGCGCTCGATGCGCCAGCAACAGCAGCCCCACCGCGGCGACGAAGGCGAACCATCGATGGATGAACTGCACCACGATCGGGTTGTCGACCGCGTTGCGCCACGCCGGCGCGACCATCGGCGTACCCGCCGGGAACAGCGCGTCGCCCATCAGCGGCCAGCTCGCGAAAGCATAGCCCGCGTCGAGCCCCGCGGTGAAGGCGCCGAACACGATCTGCACCGCGAGCAGCGCCAGCGCCAGCGCGGGCACCGCGCGCAACGGCGCCGGTCGCGCGAGCGGGTTGTCGGCGAGCGCGACCAGGTCGCGCGCGGTCCAGACGATGCCGGAGAGGATGAACAGGGCCGTGCCGAGATGCACCGCGAGCCGCACGTGGCTGACGTCGGTCCGCACCGAGAGGCCCGAGGCGACCATCCACCAGCCGATCGCGCCCTGCAGCCCGCCGAGCGCGAGCAGCGCGCCGAGCCGCCAGCCATAGCCGCGCGGCACCTGGCGCTTCGCCGCGAACCACAGCAAGGGCAGCGCGAACGCCAGTCCGATCACGCGGCCGAGCAGTCGGTGCGCATATTCCCAGAAGAAGATCGCCTTGAAGCCATCGAGCGTCATGCCGCGGTTGAGCTGCTGATACTCGGGGATGCGCTGGTAGTTGGCGAACTCGGCCTGCCATTGCGCGGTGGTGAGCGGCGGGATCACGCCCGAGATCGGCTTCCACTCGGTGATCGACAGCCCGGACTCGGTCAGCCGCGTGACGCCGCCGACCACCACCATCGCGACGATCAGCGCGGCGACGCAGTAGAGCCAGCGCGCGATCGCGCGCGGGCGGGTGCTGAGCGAGAAACCGGGGCTGGCCTGAAGCATGTCACCGCTTAGCAGAGGCGGGCGCGCCCGTCGACGCTGCGGCGGCGGCCGCGGCAGCCTCCGCCGCCGCGCGCGCGGCGCGGCCCCAGGGCTCCTCGCGAAACCACTTGGTGACGACGTATTTGGTGCCCTCGACGACCGCCATGCCCTCGTGCAGCGTGGCGGTGTTGGGGCTGCCGTCCGGGTTCATGTTGTCCCAGGCGAGCAGCATCCCGCGGCGCGGCGCCACGCGCAGGCCGCCCTGCGGGAACCAGGTCGCGCCGCCCTCCTCCACCGCGTTCAGGTAGATCATCGCGGTGAAGGTGCGCTGCCCCCCGTTCTCACGCATCCGCGGCCAGTAGCTCTCGCCCTCGTGGAAGTAATCGTGGTGGGTGCGGAACAGCTGGCCTGGGGCATAGCGCTGCCCCTGCATCGTCTCGCCGTAGTCGGGGGCGATGCCGAGCAGCGCGGCGATCGACTCGTCGACCTGTCGGATGCCCTCGGCGAACCGGTCCATGTCGCAGCTCTCGCTGGTACGATTGCTCGGGTCGCCGCGGTCGCTCAGCAGCGACGACGGGCGGCGGTTCGAGTCGATCACCTGGATGAGCCAGTCGCACCACGCCTGGTCGAGGAAGTCGAGGCAGCGCCACGCCGCGACCCTGTCGCTCGGCAGGCGCTGCATGCGGGGATCGGCGTCGAGCTTGGCGGCCACCGCCGCGCCGATCGCGGCGCGCGCGGCGGAGGGGCCGCCCGGGGGAAGGGTCGTCAGTGCCATGCCGGGTCCATCGCGCGGCGCGGGGCGGCGCGCAAGCCGCCCCGCGTCCCCGCTCGCCTTACCAGAAGATGTCGTAGATCACGTCCACCACCTGCCCGCTGTCGAGGTCGACCAGCAGCGCGTCGTCGTAGTAGCGCACCCAGCGGTACGGGCCGTAGGCGTCGGGCAGGCGATACGCGTAGGGATCGTCGATCCAGTAGCTGCGCGCGAACAAGGTCGGCGCGATCCGCACGCCGATGCCGAAGCGCGTGTAGCCGCCGCCCCAGCCGTAGGGCGCGTAATAGCGCGGCAGGCGGTAAGCGGAGCGGTTGCTGCTGCGATAGCCGCTCCAATCGTAGCGCTGGTCGCGGCGCCAGTCGCGGTTCCAGCGCGCGCGGTCGTCGCGGCCGCCCCAGCCTCCACCGAAGCCGCCGTCACCGCCGCCGCCCCAGGCGTGGTTGCCGCGGTCGCGCCGCTGCCACGCGCCATCGTCCCGGTCGCGCCGTTCCCAGGCGCCGTCGCGGCGCGTGCTGCGCCAGTCGCCGTCCGCGCGGGGGCGCACGTCGTCGCGGCGGTCCCATCCGGGTGAACGGTCGCGACCGCTGCGCCACTCGGCACGCGAGCGGTCGACGTCGCCGCGGCCTCCGCTCGGCGCGGCACCATAGCTCCACCCGCCGGGCCGCGCGTCGGGGCGCGGCACCGGCGCCGGCGCCGGCGCCGGCGCGGGAGGGGCGCCCCAGCCGGCACGGTCGCCACCGCGCCCGCCGCTGCCGGGGTCGCGCCGACCCCGGCCGCCGGTGTCGACGTGCTCGGGACGGTCGGGCCGGTTCCACTCGCCCCGCGGCCCCGGCGCCTGCGGCCCAGGCCCGCGCGGCACGTCGCCGCGCGCTTCGACCCGCGCCTGCATGCGCGCGCGCATCGCGTCGCGTAGCGTGCCCTGCTGCGCCGACGCCGCCGGCAACAGCCCGGCGCTCGCCAGCAGTCCCACCACCAACGCCTTGATCATGGCTTCCACTCTCGCTCGCCGGCGCACCAGCCGGCCCCATCATGCGCACGGTCTAGCGCGTGATGGTAGAATGATCGCTGAACCGGCGAGTCAGCCTTGGGACAGCTCGGCGGGCGCGAGCAGCGCGGCAAGCCGCTCGACGAGCTGGGCGCGCGTGTAGGGCTTGCGGATCACCTGCGGCGCGGGAACGTCGGCGAGTTCCTCCGCGTCGGCGTAGCCGGTGACGAACAGCACCGGCAGCGTCGGCCGCCGCTGGCGCGCGCGCCGCGCGAACTCGATTCCCGTCATCAGCGGCATCGCCACGTCCGCGACCACCGCCTCGATCGCGGGATCGGCGTCGAGCGCGTCGAGCGCGGCGGTGCCGTCCGCCGCCTCGACCACGCCGCAGCCGGCGTCACGCAGCGCGGCGGCGGTGATCTCGCGCACGCGGTCCTCGTCGTCGAGCACCAGCACACGGCGTCCCGCCACCGAGCCGCCGGCGCCGCGCTCCTCGCGTCGCGCCGCCTCCTCCGGCGCCGCCGTCGCACGCGGCAGATAGACCGAGACGCGGGTCCCCTCGCCCGGCGCGGTGTCGATCCGCACCCCGCCGCCCGATTGCTTGGCGAAGCCGAACACCTGCGCCAGCCCCAGCCCCGACCCCTTGCCCACCTCCTTGGTGGTGAAGAAGGGCTCGAACGCGCGCGCCAGCACCTCGGGCGTCATGCCCGTGCCGGTGTCGCTCACCGCGACCCGGACGTAATCGCCGGCAGACGGCTCCTCCGGCCGCACCGGGGCACCGAGCGTGACATTGGCGGTGCTCACCCGCAGCGTCCCGCCCCCCGGCATGGCGTCGCGCGCGTTGATCGCGAGATTGAGCAGGATCAATTCGAGCTGGGTCGGGTCGACCATCGCCGGCCACGGCGTGGCACACACCGCCGCCTCGATCGCGATCGACCGCCCGAGCGTGCTCTCGAGCAGCGGGACCAGGCCGGTCACCGCGGCGTTGAGGTCGACCACCTTGGCCTCGAGCCGCTGGCGGCGCGAGAAGGCGAGCAACTGCGCCGTCAGCGTGGCGCCGCGCTCGGCCGCGGCGCGGACGTGATCGAGCTGCTCGAGCGCGCGCGGGGTCAGCGGACCGCGTGCGGCGGCGCGCGACACCATCTCGACGTTGCCGAGCACCACGGTGAGCAGGTTGTTGAAGTCGTGCGCCACGCCCGAGGTGAGCTGGCCGACCGCCTCGAGCCGCTGGAGCTGGTGGAGCGTCTCCTCCACCTTCTCGCGCTCGGCGATCTGGCGGGTCAGCTCGGCGGTGCGCTCCTCCACCCGCGCCTCGAGCCGCTCGCCGGCGAGATGCGCCTCGGTGACGTCGATCGCGCAGCCGACATAGCCGAGGAAGCTGCCGTCCAGGAAGCGCGGTCGCGCCTCGGCATGGACCCAGCGCTCGCCGGCCGCGCGGGTGAGCAGGCGATAGTCGCCGCTGAGCGGGTCGCGCGCGCGCTGCCGCTCGACCAGCCGCCGTGCCGCGGACGCGCGCAGCTCGCTCGGCAGCAGCGAGAGCCAGCCGCCTGCCACCACCGCGTCGGGGGCGACGCCGAGGATCGTGCGGAAGCCCTCGCTGGCGAAGGTGAGGTTGAGCTCGGCGTCGGTCAGCCACACCAGCGCGGGCAGGCTGTCGGCGAGCATGCGGAAGCGCGCCTCGCTCTCGCGCAGCGCGTCGGCCTCGCGCTTGCGCGCGGTCACGTCGATCACGGTGCCGATCGCGCGCACGCAGCGCTCGCCCTCGAACAGCCCGAGCCCGCGGACCGCTAGCCAGCGGAACGACCCGTCGGGTGCCGGGCAGGTGCGATATTCGATGTCGTAGCGCGCGCGACGCGCCGGATCGATCGTGGCGAGGAACGCCTGGCGCACGCGCGGCCGGTCCTCCGGATGGAGCAAGGCAGCGAACTCAGCGAGCGACTGCGCCGGGCCCGGCGCGATGCCGTACATCGCCCAGGTCCGCGGCGAGCAGGAGAAGCGGTCGGCGGCGAGGTCATAGTCCCAGGTGCCGATCTCGCCCGCCTCGGTGGCGAGCTCGAGCGAGTCGCGGCTCAGCGCCAGCGCGCTCTCGGCGCGGTGCCGCTCGGTGACGTCGGTGCCCTCGACGAACACCGCGGTGACCGCTCCGTCCGCGTCGGTGACCGGCTGGAGGATGAAATCGAGCCGCCGCTCCTCGCTGCCGCCGTCGTCGCGCGGCAGCAGCAGCGGCACCTCGGTCCCGCGATAGGGTCGCCGCGTCGCGACCACGCCGTCGAGCTTGTCGATGAGCCCGCGCTGCGCCACCTCGGGCACCGCCTCGGCGAGCGCGCGGCCGACCACGTCGCGCCCGCCGACCAGCCGGCGGTAGGACGCGTTGGCGAGCTCGACGACATGGCCGGGCTGGCGCAGCACCGCGATGAAGCCGGGCGCCTGGTCGAACATCTCGCGCAGCCGCTCGCGGTCCTCCGCCATCGCCCGCGCGGCACGCACCCGCGCCGTGGTCTCCGAGACGATGCACAGCACCCCGCCGACGCCGCCGTCCGCCAGCGGCACCGGCGAGTAGCTCACGTCGAAATAGACCGTCTCGCCCAGCCCGCCGCGCTCGATGTAGAACGGGCGGTCCTTGGCGGCGAAGGTCTCGCCGCTGGTGCGCACGTGCGCGAGCAGCGGTTCGAGATCGTCCCACAGCTCGCTCCACGACTCGTGCGCCGGGCGGCCCAGCGCGCGCGGGTGCTTGGCGCCGATCGTCGGCGCATAGGCGTCGTTGTAGAGCGCGACGTAGTCGGCTCCCCAGAACAGCACGATCTCGACTCGCGCGGGCAAGGCCAGCGCCAGCGCGTTGCGCAACTCCGCGGGCCAGCCGGCGATCGGGCCTAGCGGCGAGGATGACCAGTCGTGCGCCAGGATCCGCTGGCCCATCTCGCCGCCGTGCGCGAACAATAAAGTCGGGTCGCTCGCCGAGGTTAGCGGTTGGTTCATCGCGTCGGCCAGCCTAGCGCGCTGCGGCGACTGAGAGAAGTTAAGATGCGCCGGGTGGTGAGGCGGCGCGCGGGCCGCTAGGTCACTGACATGAACCCGGCCTTCCGCTCGATCCATCACCATGGCCTGCTGCGCGTCGCCGCGGCCACCCCGCCCGCCAGCGTGGGCGACCCCGCCTTCAACGCCGAGGCGACGGTCGCACTGGCGCGGCGCGCCCACGCAGGCGCGGTCGACCTCGTCGTCTTCCCCGAGCTCAATCTCAGCAGCTACGCGATCGACGACCTGCACCTCCAGTCGGCATCGCAGCGCGCGAGCCGAGCGGCGATCGCGACCGTGGTGGCGGCGTCGGTCGAGCTTCGCCCCGTGCTGCTGGTCGGCGCCGCGCTGGTGCGGGAAGGACGGCTGTACAATTGCGCGCTGGCGATCGCGCGCGGTCGCGTGCTCGGCGTGGTGCCCAAGACCTTCCTGCCCAACTACCGCGAATATTACGAGAAGCGCTGGTTCGCGAGCGGCGCCGGGCTGGCCGGGCTGACGATCCGGCTCGACGATGAGGAGGTGCCGTTCGGCACCGACCTGCTGTTCGCCGCGGAGGACCTGCCGCGCTTCGTGTTCCACGCTGAGATCTGCGAGGACTACTGGTCCCCGACCCCACCCTCCACCCTCGGCGCACTCGCCGGCGCTTTGGTGTGCGCCAATCTCTCCGCCTCGAACGTGGTGATCGGCAAGTCGCGCGAGCGGATGATGCTCTCGGCGTCGCAGTCGGCGCGCGCGATGTGCGCCTATGTCTATTCCGCCGCGGGTCCGGGCGAGAGCACCACCGATCTCGCCTGGGATGGCCAGGGCACCGTGCACGAGCTCGGCGAGCTGCTCGCGGACTCGACCCGCTTCGCGCACGAGCCCGAGCTGGTGATCGCCGACGTCGACCTCGAGCGGCTCGCGCAGGAGCGGCTGCGCAACGGTACCTTCAACGACAGCGCCGCGCTGCTCGGCCATCCCGAGACGCGCTTCCGCCGCATCGGCTTCGCGCACCGACCCGACTTCGGCGACGTCGGGCTGGAGCGCGAGCTGCGCCGCTTCCCCTTCGTGCCCAACGATCCCGCCAAGCTCGACGAGGATTGCTACGAGGCGTTCAACATCCAGGTCGAGGGCATCGCCAAGCGGCTGATCGCGGCGAACGCCCGGCGACTGGTGATCGGCGTCTCGGGCGGGCTCGACAGCACGCACGCGCTGATCGTCGCGGCCAAAGCGCTCGACCGGCTCGGGCGGCCGCGCGCGGACATCCTCGGCATCACCCTGCCCGGCTTCGCCACCAGCGAGGGCACCAAGAGCAACGCCTGGAGGCTGATGGACGCGCTCGGCATCACCGCCGAGGAGATCGACATCCGCCCTGCCGCGACGCGGATGCTCGCCGACATGGGCCATCCCTTCGGGCGCGGCGAGAAGGTCTATGACGTCACCTTCGAGAACGTCCAGGCGGGGCTGCGCACCGACTATCTCTTCCGCATCGCCAACCAGCGCGACGGGCTGGTGGTCGGCACCGGCGACCTCAGCGAGCTGGCGCTGGGCTGGTGCACCTATGGTGTCGGCGACCAGATGAGCCATTATGCGGTCAACGCCGGCGTCCCCAAGACGCTGATCCAGTTCCTGATCCGCTGGGCGATCGCGACCGGCCAATATGACGCGCCGACCAACGCCGTGCTCGACGCCATCCTGTCGCAGGAGATCTCGCCCGAGCTGGTGCCGGGCGAGGAGCTGCAGAGCACCGAGAGCAAGATCGGCCCCTACGCGCTCAACGACTTCTTCGCGCATTACGTGATCCGCCACGGGCTGGCGCCGTCGAAGATCGCGTTCCTTGCCTGGCACGCCTGGCGCGACGTGGAGCAGGGGCGTTGGCCGATCGGCTACCCCGAGGCCGCGCGCACCGCCTATGATCTCGACACGGTGCGGCTGTGGCTCGAGCGCTTCCTGGTCCGCTTCTTCCAGACCAGCCAGTTCAAGCGCTCGGCGATCCCCAACGGGCCGAAGGTGTCGGCGGGCGGCGCGCTGTCGCCGCGCGGCGACTGGCGCGCGCCCTCGGACGGGACCGCCAGGGCATGGCTGGCGGAGCTGGCGGCGAACGGGCCGTGAGGAGCGCCTAGATCCGCCCCGCTCAGCGGGGAGGATCTGGGCTGTCCTACCTGGCGGGGAGCGAGCTATCCTGACGGCCGCTCCTCAACATGGTCGATGTCGTCCGCAGCAAGGTGCCCCGTACCCCACGCGCCCGTGACTCAAGATCCGCAACATCCACGTCGCCGCCCTCGTCAAGCCACTGATACCCGGTCGTCAGTCGCGCGACGTTCGACCCACCGGCCGCGCCGGCGACTCAACATTCGCAACATTCGCGCGCCCTCGCCCTCCCCCCTGAACCTCCGCGCGTCTCACCCGTTCGGCGCAAATCCTCTCTGGAGATCAGTGACATGGACGATCAGGGTACGACCCGCCGCACCATCTTGGGCGGCGCCGCCGCCGGCCTCGCCTTCTCCGCCAGCGGTGCGGCGGCGCAGGCCGCGGGGACGCCGCCGTCCGGCCCCGCCAAGCTCAGCGACCCGCGCACCAAATACACCAACCAGCCCTTTCCCGAGCAGCGCCAGCCCTGGCCCGCGCTGCAATCGAAGATGAACCCGCGTCCCGACAGCGGCGAGACCAGCTACCGCGGCTCGGGCAAGCTCGCCGGCCGGCGCGCGCTCGTCACCGGCGGCGACAGTGGGATCGGACGTGCCGTCGCGATCGCCTTCGCGCGCGAGGGCGCCGACGTGGCGATCAACTATTATCCCACCGAGGAGCCCGACGCGCAGGAGGTCAAGGCGCTGATCGAGCAGGCCGGGCGCAAGGCGGTGCTGCTCCCCGCCGATATCCGTAGCGAGCGCGCCTGCACCAAACTGGTCGCCGACGCGGTGCGCGGGCTCGGCGGCCTCGACCTGCTCGTCAACAACGCCGCCTACCAGCAGAGCAAGAAGGACATCGCCGAGATCAGCGACGAGCAGATGGTGCGTACCTTCGAGACCAATATCTTCGCCACCTTCCGCATCGCCAAGGCGGCGATCCCCTCGCTGCCGCCCGGCTCGGTGATCATCAACACCGGCTCGGTGAACAGCTACGATCCCGAGGAGGAACTGCTCGACTATGCCTCGACCAAGGGCGCGATCCTGATCTTCACCAAGGGCCTGGGCAAGCAGCTCGCGAAGAAGGGCATTCGCGTCAACATGGTGGCGCCGGGGCCGATCTGGACGCCGCTGCAGGTCGCCGGTGGGCAGCTGCCGGGTGAGATGGGCAAGTTCGGCCAGGAGACGCCGCTCGGCCGCGCCGGCCAGCCCGCCGAGCTGGCGCCGCTCTACGTCGCGCTGGCGGAGGACGGGACCAGCTTCACCACGGGCACCGCCTTCGGCGCGCACGGTGGCAAGGGCAATCCATGATAGAAGCTCATTGAGCGAGATTAAGTCGTTGAAGAAGGGAGGAACACATCGCGCCAGCAGGCGCTTGGTGGGGCAGCAGACACGAAGGAGCCCGTGATGGCCGACCAGCTGCTCCACCAGCAGTCCGACGATGCCCCCCTCGCCACCTCCAAGCAGCGCGACGCGGTCGAGCGCGCCAAGGCCTCGATCCCCGAGGCGAGCGGCACGCAGATCACCGCGCGCGCGGTGACGATCAACCGTCCGGTCGCGGAGGTGTTCGCCTACTTCCGCGACTTCGCCAACTTCCCCAGCTTCATGGAGAATGTCGAGCGGATCGAGGTGCTCGACCGGCAGCGCTCGCACTGGGTCGTGAAGGCGCCCGCGGGCGGCACGGTCGAGTGGGACGCGCGGCTCACCGCGGAGGAGGAGAACCGCCTTCTCGCCTGGACCAGCGAGGACGGTGCGGAAGTGCCCAACTCGGGCCGTGTCGAGTTCCACGACGCCGGTGCGCGCGGCACCGTCGTCGTCGCGACGATCCTCTACGACCCGCCCGGCGGCGTGATCGGCAAGGTGATCGCCAAGATGTTCCAGCGCGAGCCCGCGATCCAGGCGCGCCGCGACCTGCGCCGGCTCAAGCAGCTGCTCGAGACCGGGGAGATCGCCACCCCCGCGATGAACCGCCAGCAATATGAGGAGATGGGGCTGTGAAGGCGATCGCCTGGCATGGCAAGCATGACGTCCGCGTCGACACCGTCGACGATCCGGGCATCGTCAACCCGCGCGACTGCGTCATCAAGGTGACCTCCACCGCGATCTGCGGCTCGGACCTCCACCTCTACGACGGCTATATCCCGACGATGCAGTCGGGCGACGTGCTCGGCCACGAGTTCATGGGCGAGGTGGTCGAGGTCGGCCCCAAATCGACGCTGAAGAAGGGGCAGCGCGTGGTGGTGCCCTTCACCATCTCGTGCGGCAGCTGCTATCATTGCTCGAAGCACCAATATTCGGCCTGCGACAACGGCCTCCCCGCCGATAACCAGGACATCGCGCAGGAACTGTACGGGCAGCCCATGGCGGGGCTGTTCGGCTACAGCCACATGACCGGGGGCTACGCCGGCGGCCAGGCGGAATATGTCCGCGTGCCGTTCAGCGACGTCGGCCCGATCGTCATCCCGGACGGCGTCGAGGACGACAAGGTGCTGTTCCTCTCGGACATCCTGCCCACCGGCTGGATGGCGGCGGAGAACGCCGACATCGAGCCGGGCGACACGGTGGCGGTCTGGGGCTGCGGCCCGGTCGGGTTGTTCGCGGTCCAGTCCGCGTTCCTGATGGGGGCCGAGCGCGTGATCGCGATCGATCACTTCCCCAACCGGCTCGCGCTCGCCAAGCGGTTCGGCGCGGAGACGATCAACTTCGAGGAGACCGCGGTCTACGAGGCGCTGATGGTGATGACAGGCGGGATCGGTCCTGACGCGGTGATCGACTCGGTCGGGCTCGAGGCGCACGGCTTCTTCGTCGACAACGTGCTCGACCAGATCAAGGCGTCGACCTTCCTCGGCACCGACCGCGCGCACGCCAACCGTCAGGCGATCATCGCCTGCCGCAAGGGCGGCCGGGTCTCGATGCCGGCGGTGTACGGCGGGTTCGTCGACAAATGGCCGCTCGGCGCCTTCATGGAGAAGGGGCTGACGCTCAAGACCGGCCAGACCCACGTCCAGCATTACATGCCCGCGCTGCTCCAGGCGATCCTCGAGGACAAGATCGACACCGAGTTCCTGATCTCGCACCGCATGCCGCTGAGCGAGGGGCCGAAGGGCTACAAGATGTTCCACGACCAGCAGAACGAGGTCACCAAGATCGTGCTCAAGCCCGGTCTGGACTGAGGAGAGAGACGCATGGCGGACAAATTCGCGATCATCACCGGCGCGTCGACGGGCATCGGGTTCGAACTGGCGACGCTCGCCGCCCAGGACGGATATGATATCCTCGTCGTCGCCGACGAACCGCTGATCGACGCCGCCGCGGCGGACTTCGAGCAGTTCGGCACGCAGGTCAGCTCGGTCCAGGCCGACCTGGCGACGATCGACGGCGTCGACCAGCTGCTCGCCGCCGCCGACGGGCGGCCGATCGACCTGCTCTGCGCCAACGCGGGTGTCGGCCTCGGCCGCGCCTTCCTTGACCAGGACGTGGCCGACTGGCGGCGCGTGGTGGACACCAACATCACCGGCACCACCTATCTGCTCCAGAAGGTGCTTCGGCAGATGGTCGCGCGCGGCGATGGCAAGGTGCTGGTGACCGGCTCGATCGCCGGGTTCATTCCGGGCAGCTTCCAGGCGGTGTACAACGGCACCAAGGCGTTCGTGGACCACTTCACCGACGCGCTGCGCGACGAGCTCAAGGATCATCCGGGCATCACGTTGACCACACTGATGCCGGGACCGGTCGATACCGAGTTCTTCGACCGCGCCGACATGATGGACACCGACGTCGGCACATCCGACAGCAAGTCCGATCCGGCCAAGGTGGCGCGCGACGGCTGGGACGCGCTATTGGCGGGGAAGCACTCGATCGTGTCGGGCTGGAAGAACAAGCTGCAGGCCGCGGCGGCGCATGTCCTACCCGCCGAGGTGACGGCGCACATGCACCGCAACATGGCCGAGCCCGGCACCGCCAAGGAGTGACCGCGTCCGCGGGCGGCGCCTGCTCCGGCACGCCGCCGCCGGGGGTATTCAACCGGTCGCGTTTTGGGTCAGTTCAGAATTGCCTTATCGATCAGGGCGTGAAAGACACGCCACTCTTCCCTGGGAGATAGCTAATGAAGCTCGGTAAGTATCTGGTCGCGGCCGCGGCCGCCTCGCTCTCGGTCGCTCCCGCGGTCGCGGCGCCGGCCAACCCGGCGGCTAGCCTGTCGGTCGCCAAGGCGGCGCGCGCCGGCTCGGCCACGTCGAAGGACAGCAAGGCGCTCGCGGGCGGCGGGCTGATCGTGGCGGCCGTGGCCGCCGCGGCGGTCGTCGCCGGCATCATCATCATCGCCGACGACGGCGACGATTCGGACAGCAACTGAGCTGACCGAGCACGCATGATGAGGAAGGGGGAGTGCCCGCCCGGGCGCTCCCCTTTTTCGTGACGGGCTCAGGCACGGTGACCGGTCGCGCCCTCCAGGATCGGCAGCGGCTGCGGCTCGGGCACACCCACGTCGGTCAGGAACAGCCGCCCGGCGGCGACCCGCCGCCCCCAGCGCTCGCTCGCCGTCCATTGCACGACCAGCGGCGACAACAGCAGCCCGAGCGTGACCGGCGCCAGCCACAATGCGGTGAGCGGCATCAGCGGCGTCAGCGCGAGCAGCAGCAGGCCGAGGCCCAGGTGCCAGCGATAGCGCGGCAGGATCGCCGCGAGCGCGAGCGAGTCGCCGCGGCGGTTCTGCGGCTGCCACTCGGCGCGGCGCTGGCGCGCGATGCCGATCAGGTCGATCGTCTGGGTCAGCGCGATCGCTGGCGCGGCGAGCGTCGACAGCGGCACGTCGAGCGCGACCGAGCGCAGGATCGCGCTTGTCCCGCCCATCGATCGCCGCAGCCGCACGTCGGCGACCGCGTGGAGCACGCCGAGCAGCTTGGGCCCGAACAGCAGCGCGAGCGTGACGAACAGCACCGTCCCCGTCGAGTCGCCCGACATCAGCCCGCGCTCGCCGCGCACCGCCTGCACCACGCTCACCGTGATGAGCAGCAGCCACAGTGGCGAAGCGAGATAGCCCGCGGCGCCGAGCAGCAGCTGGAGCCGGTTGATCCAGTGGAAGCCCGAGGCGTGGAGCAGCGCGAGATGCTGGAGATTGCCCTGCGCCCAGCGCCGATCGCGCACCGCGGCGTCGATCATCGTCGGCGGATATTCCTCGAACGTGTCCTCGGTCATGACCATGTGCACGCGCCAGCCGCGCCGGCGCAGCAGCGCCGCCTCGACGACGTCGTGGCTCATGATCGTGCCACCGAAGGGCGGCTGGCCGGGCAGCACGGGCAGGCCGCAGCTCTCGGCGAAGGCGCGGACCCGGATCAGCGCGTTATGGCCCCAGAAGGTGGCCTCGGGCCCCGACCACCACACCAGACCGGCGGTGGCGATCGGGCCGTAGATGCGGCTGGCGAACTGCATCCAGCGCTGGAACAGCGTGCGCGCGCCGATCACCTGCGGCACGGTCTGGAGCAGACCCACGGCGGGACGGCGGTCCATGATCTGCGCCATGCCGAGGATCGTCTCGCCGCCCATCAGGCTGTCGGCGTCGAGCATCAGCATATAGTCGTAGCTGGCGCCGAAGCGGCGCAGCCACTCGGCGATGTTGCCCGGCTTGCGGCCGACATTCTCCGTCCGCCGACGGTAATAGATCGCGCAGGCGCTGCGGCGAGCCAGGATCTCCCAGGCGGCGAGCTCCTCGGCCTCGTTGGCGGCAGCGGAGTCGCTCAACACGAAGAAGTCGAACGATCCCGCCGCGCCGGCGCGCTCGAGCGCGTCCGCCATGTGCGCCAGCCGGCCGAACACGTCGGCGACGTCCTCGTTGTGGACCGGCATCAGCACCGCGGTACGCCCCTGCAACGGCTCGGACCAGCGCGGCACCGGTCGGAAACCGGGGTGGAGACCGGTCGTCAGCACGACATAGCCGACGGTCGCGTTGATGAAGCCGAAGGCGAGCAGCGCGAACAGCGGGAAGAAGATCGCGAGCAGCATCGCGTCGGTCACGCCGATGCCGTCGCTCAGCACCGATTCCTTGAGCGAGGTGGAGGCGAAGAGCGCCAGCACCAGCGTCAGCAGCACGAGGATGGCGCGACGCGCGAGCACGTCGGTCGGCGAGCCGATCGCGCCCACGATCGGCGGCGGTGCCGAGGGCACCGGCGGCGGACCGTCGAAGCGCTGCTCGGGCATCGCGAGCGGCGCCTCCGGCGGCAGTCGCGACGGCAGCGCGCTCACGCCGGGTAGATCGGCACGAGCAACGTCTCGCTCAACGCCGCCTCGCCGCGCTTGAGGTACAGTCGTACGTCGACCGGGCCGGCGGAGCCGCCCGCCGCCGCGGGGCGGATGTCGGCGGTGACACGCCAGCGGTTGCGCTGGCCGACGACGGGGTAGACCGCGCTGCTCAGCAGCGTCCCGCGGGTGACGCCGATCTCGGCGGTGACCTTGCTGTCGCGGTCGAGACCGGCGAGCGACTCGCCGACGAAGTCGACCACCAGCTTGCTCGCCCCCGCCAGCGCCGGCAGCCCCGGCCGACCGGCGGCGCCGACCCACACGTCGGTGGCGTGCGCGGCGCGGTCGAGGCTCGGATCGTCCGAGGTCCAGGTCAGGCGATAGTCGAACTGGAGCCGCTGGCCCGCGCGCACCGGCGCTGCCGGAGTCCAGAAGGCGACGACATTGTCGACCGTCTCGCTGTCGGTCGGGAAGGCGTAGAGCATCACGCGTCCCTGCCCCCACGAGCCGCGCGGCTCGACCCACAGGTTGGGGCGCTTGTCGTAGAAGGCGCCGTCGTCCTGATAATGGTCGAAGGTGCGGTCACGCTGGAGCAGGCCGAAGCCGCGCACGTCGTCGGCGGCGAAGCTGTCGGTGGCGGGCTGCGGCGGGTTGCGCAGCGGCCGCCACACGCGCTCGCCCTCGCGGCTGATCAGCGCGAGCCCGTCCGAGTCATGGATCTCGGGACGCCAGTCGGTCGCGCCGCGGCGGGTGCGGTCGTCGTACCAGAACATGCTCGTCACCGGCGCGACGCCGAGCCGCTCGACCGCGCGGCGCAGGAACAGCACCGACGAGACGTCCTGCACCACCGCCTTCGGATGTTGACTGACGAAGCGATAGGCGCCGGTGAGGCTCTCGCCGTCCATCAGCGCGTAGATCGTGTAGCTCTGGTCGCCTTCGCGCTCGATCCAGAATTCGGTGAAGTTGGGGAATTGTTCGCGCGCCAACCCGGTGTCCACCGCGATGCCGCGCGCCGACAGACCGTACTGGTCCTGCGACCCGGCGCTGCGGAAGTAGGACGCGCCGAGGAAGGCGAGCCAGTCGCTCTCGCGCCCCGTCTCCATCGCGCGGAACCCGGCGAAGCCCGGCGGGGGCGAGACCTTGCCGCCCTCGAACAGCTCGGGCGAGAAGACGATCGGGCGCACGCGGCCGTTCTCGACGAGGTTGATCGCCACCGGGGTGACGGCCCCATTGCCGAGCGGGAACAGCCGGATGCCACCCGCGACGGTGCGAGCGGGCTTGAACCGGATGGTACCGACGTCGTCGAAGTCGAGCGCCTTCGCGGCGGCGCTCTCGCGCGGCGGCTGGTAGCGGCGCTTCGCCAGCGCGGCGGCGCGCTGCTGCAGGATCGCCCAGGAGAAGGGGGTCTCCCCCCCTCCGCCTTGGCTGAGGCCGGGCACGGCCCAGGTGAGGCTGGAGACCAGCGAAGCGCCGCCGGCCGTGCTGATCAGGTCGCGTCGGGAGAGGTTTCGCATGCGTAGCGAAACAGGCGACGTCCGGCTTTGTTGCAACGCCGCAGCGATGTGACGACCCGGTAAGGTGACGAGCGGAGTGCCCGGTCGCGGTGCTGGCGACGGTGGGAGCCGGAACGACCCGCGGCGAAATCGTTGTGGCTGCTTCCGTCAGGACCTGACCAGGTTGGCGACGACCACGTCCGCCCGACTCCCGCGCGCCATATGGCGGAGCCGGGCGGCGCGATCAAGCCCGCGTCAGCCGCGGACGCGGAAACACCGCTTCACCGGGCCGTAGCGCCCGTCCTGCCAGCGACAGACGGTGCGGCCCCGATCCCAGCCGCGGTCGCGGCCATAGCCGTTCCAGCCGTACCGCCGGCCGTCACCGCGCCAGTGGCGGTCGTCGCGCCAGCGGCGCTCGCGGTCCCAGCGGCGATGGTCGCCGCGGTCCCAGCCGCGATGCCGGCCGTTGTCGTGCCAGCCGCGGTCGTCGTCGCGCCAGCGCTGCGCCTCCGCGGCCGGCACCAGCGAGGTCGCCGCGAGTACGCCGGCGAGGCCCATCATCATCCATCTCATGTGCAACACTCCTCACATGTCCCTGTGCGAGGACCATCGCGGAGTGGCGCTGCACTCATGCTGAACTTGTTGGTAATCGAACCGAAAGCTTGTCCAGCGCGGGGGTGAGCACGATCTGGCAGGCCAGCCGGCTGGTACGCCGCGCGTCGGGCGCGAGGTCGAGCATGTCCTCCTCCTCCTCGCTTGCCGGCGGCAGGCGCCCGAAGTCGTCCGCGGCGACGATGACGTGGCACGTCGCACAGGCCAGCTCGCCGTTGCAGGTCCCCTCCAGCGGCTGACCGTCACGCCGCGCGACGTCGAGCAGCCGCTCGCCCGGCCTCGCCTCGACCTCGCGCACCGCGGCACCGTCGGTGAAGCATATCCTCATGCCGCGATCCTCTGCGCGCGCGCGGCGGCGTCGAGGCGGTCGAGCGCCGCGGCGAGCTCGTCCTCGCGCGTGTAGCGGCCGAAGCCGAGCCGGATCGAGCTCCGCGCCTCGACCTCGCCCAGCCCGAGCGCGCGCAGCACGTGGCTGCTCCGCCCCGAGCCGCTGGCGCAGGCGGAGCCCGCGGAGAAGGCCACGTCGCGCACGTCGCTCATCAGCCGCGCCACGTCGACCCCGTCGCGTCGCACGCTGAGATTGCCGCGGTAGCGCGCCTCGGTGGTGCCGTTGACCGTCCAGCCGGGCAGCCGCTCGCGCGCCACCTGCCACAGACGCTCGACGTGCGCGGCATCGGCCTCGCGCCGCTCGGCCAGCAGCAGCGCCGCCGCGCCGAAACCGGAGCACAGCGCCGGCGAGAGCGTGCCCGAGCGACCGCCCTCCTGGTCGCCGCCGTGGAGCAGCGGCGCGAGCGTCACGCCGTCGCGGATCCACAGCGCGCCGATGCCCTTAGGTCCGTAGACCTTGTGCGCCGACACCGCGACCAGGTCGGCGTCGGCGGGGATCGGCACGCGGCCATAACCCTGTACCGCGTCGCACAGCAGCAGCGCGCCCGCACGCTTCGCCATCGCCGCCAGCGCGTCGAGCGGCTGGATCACGCCGATCTCGTTGTTGACCAGCATCGCCGCGACCAGCGCCACGCCCGGCACGATCGCGCGCTCGGCGGCGGCGAGATCGACCAGGCCGTCGGCGCCGACCGGCAGCACGACCGAGTCGCCGCGCGCCGCGACGCTGTCGCGCACCGCGGCATGCTCGGTGGCGATCGTCACCACCCGGCCCGCCGGCGCGCCCTTGGTCGCCCAGTTGAGCGCCTCGGTCGCACCCCCGGTGAAGGCGACCCGCCCACCCCTGGGCAGCAGCGCCGCGACGCGGTCGCGCGCGAGCTCCACCGCCGCGCGCGCGGTGCGGCCGGGACGGTGCGGCGAGTGCGGGTTGGCATGCTGGTCGCGCAGCCACGGCAGCATCGCGTCCAGCGCCTCGGGCGCGAGCGGCGCGGTCGCCTGATAGTCGAGATAGGTCATGCCGCGAACCGCCGCGTCCGCGCGACCGCGCGCCAGGCGGCGGCGAAACGCTCCACCTCCGCCACCGAGGTGGTGCGCCCGAAGCTCACGCGCACCACCTCGCGCGCGGCCTCCTCGCCCCAGCCCATCGCGCGCAGCACGTGGCTTGGCTTGAGGCTGCCGCTCGCGCAGGCGCTGCCCGCCGATACCGCGATGCGGTCGAGATCGAAGCGGATCAGCTGCGCCGCCGCGGCGATCCCAGGCATGCGATAGGAGCCGATCGCGGGGTGGCGCTCGGCGCCCGCGCCGACCACCTCGCCGCCCGAGCGGCGGATCAGGTCGTCGAGGTGCGCGCGCAGCGCGGCGTGATCGGGCTCGGGCTCGGCGAGCGCGGCGGCGTAGCCGAGCGCGCCGGGCAGGTTCTCGGTGCCGGGACGATAGCCGCGCTCCTGCCCGCCGCTGGGGTGCAGCACGGCGAGGTCGCGCACCAGCAGCGCGCCGACGCCCGGCGGGCCGCCGCGTTTGTGCGCCGACAGCGCGACCATGTCGGCGTGCGCGGCGAGCTCGTCGCAGGCGGGCATCTGCGCCGCGTCGACCAGAAGGATGCCACCCCGCGCATGGACCGCCGCCGCGATCGCGGCGATCGGCTGGCGCACCCCGGTCTCGCTGTTGCACCATTGCACCGCGACCACCGCGCCGGCGACGTCGCCGATCCGCGCCGGATCGACGCGGCCGAGCGGGTCGACCGGCAGCACCTCGGCCGCCCCGGCGGCGCGCAGTGCCGCGTCATGCTCCACCGCGCTGACCACGCGCCGCCCCGCCACGCTGCGGCCCAGCGCGATCGCGAGCGACTCGCTGGCGCCGCTGGTGAGCAAGGTCTCGTGTCGCCACCCATAGGCCGCGGCCACCTGCGCGCGCGCGCGCTCCAGCGCGGCGCGGGAGGCGCGGCCGGCGGCGTGCGGCGACGACGGGTTGGCCCAGTGCGTCAGCCCCTCCGACACCGCCGCGCGCGCACGCGCGGTCGGCGGCGTGGTCGCGGCGTGATCGAGATAGACCGGCGTATCCGGTCGGGTCGCATCGTCGGGGGACAGGGGTTCGGTCAACCAATCGTTCCATTATCGGGCGCGCGGCCTATATAGCGCGCTTCTCGCCGGGCCCAACGCCCCGCCTCCAGACGAGTCACCATGCCCGAAGTCATCTTTCCCGGACCCGAAGGCCGCATCGAGGGCCGCTTCGCCCCTGCGCCGCGCCCGCGCGCGCCCGTCGCGATGATCCTCCACCCGCATCCCAACGCGGGCGGCACGATGAACAACCGCATCGTGCAGGAGCTCTACAAGACGTTCCAGCGCCGCGGCTTCGCCACGTTGCGCTTCAATTTCCGCGGGGTCGGGAAGAGCCAGGGCGTGTTCGACAACGGCGTCGGCGAACTGTCCGACGCCGCCGCGGCGCTCGACTGGGTGCAGAGCTTCCATCCCGAGGCGCAGACCACCTGGGTGGCCGGCTTCGGCTTCGGCGCCTGGATCGGCATGCAGCTGCTGATGCGGCGCCCGGAGATCCGCGGCTTCATCTCGATCGCGCCGCCCGCGAACATGTTCGACTTCAGCTTCCTGGCCCCCTGCCCCTCGTCGGGGATCATCATCCAGGGCGCGGAGGACGAGGTGGTCACCCCGCTCGCCTCGCAGAAGCTGGTCGACAAGCTGCGGACGCAGAAGCACATCACGATCCACCACGACGTGATCCCGCGCGCCAACCACTTCTTCGAGCACGAGATGGACGACCTGATGAAGTCGGTCGACAACTACCTCGACATGCGGCTGGACCCGAACTCGCCGATCAAGTGACCCGCGAGCGGGCCTCCTGAATCCTCCGCGCGCAGCGGGGAGGGGCCATGCGCAGCATGGTAGAGGGAGGCTTCAACAGGCATTGCGCTATGAGGCGAGCCCCCTCCACCACTCGCCTTCGGCGAGCGGTCCCCCTCCCCGCTCCGGGGAGGATTTCTGCCAGAGCCGAGCGCTGTCCTACATAACGGTCGCCGCTGTACGCGTCGCGGATGCGCCCGGCCCTCGCCTCACTCCAGCGTCGACTCAACATCGGTCCCGCGCTCCAACGCGCAGCGCCTCAACATTCGCGCCGCGCCGCCGCGCTCACGCCACCCAGATCAACACGTTGCCGACCAGCACCGCGGCCATCACCAGCATCAGCATCCCCTTGGTGCGGTCGCGCCGGGTCGCGATCAGATAGCCCCCGCCGATCAGGCAGGCGAGCGCGCCCAGCATCGCCAAGGCCGGCGCCGCCGCGGCGATACTGCCGAACGCCGGCGTCATACCGGCTCGACGGACTCGTTCGTCGCCGCATGCTCGACCGGCTCGCCGGCGAGCACCGCGGCATAGGCGGCGGCGTCGACGTTGCCGCCCGAGAGGATCGCCAGCGTTCCCGGCGCGGCGGCGACCTGCCCCGTCAGCAGCGCCGCCAGCGCGACCGCGCCGCCCGGCTCGATCACCAGCCGCAACTGCGCCGCCGCCCAGCGCTGCGCGTCGCGTATCGCGCGCTCGCTCACCGCCACGCCGGTCGCGTCGCGGCGCGACAACACGTCGAAGGTCAGCGGCGAGACTTCTCGGGTCTGGAGCGAGTCGCACGCGGTCGGCGGCGGGTTGGCGCCCACCGGTTCGATCCAGCTCGCCTCCAGGCTGCGGCGCATGTCGTCCCAGCCCTCGGGCTCGACCACGGTGATCGCCGCCTCGGGCAGCGCCAGCGCGATCCCCGCCGCCAGCCCGCCCCCGCCGCACGGCACCACGACGCGGCGCGGCGCGGGCAGGCCGAGCGACTCGATCTGCCGCGCCGCCTCGATCCCGGCGCTGCCCTGCCCCTCGATCACCCAGGGATCGTCGAAGCTCGGCACCAGCGTAGCACCGCGCGCCTCGGCGAGCCGCGCCGCGATCGCCTCGCGGCTCTGCGTCGCGCGGTCATAGTCGACCACCTCGGCGCCGAGCGCGAGCGTCGACTCGCGCTTCGCCCGCGGCGCGTCGGCGGGCATCACGATCGTCGCGGCGATGCCGAGCCGGCGCGCCGCCCAGGCGATCCCCTGCGCGTGATTGCCCGAGGAGAACGCCACGACGCCCCTACGCCTCGCTTCGTCGTCCAGGGCGGTCAGCCGATGCCACGCACCGCGCACCTTGAAGGCGCCGATCGGCTGCAACGACTCGGCCTTGAGGGCCACATCTACGCCGTTGATTTCGCGAACGAAAATTGGAGTCGGCGGGAGGATCGCGGCGACCTTGGCGGCGGCGTCGCGCACCCCCGCTCGCGTCGGTTGTCGCAGAACAGTCACATTTGAACCTTTCATCCACCGAACCACTTTACAAGGCGGTCCGGCGATCCTAATTCGCGCCTCCGCTGCCCCATGGGACTTCCAACCGCAAGGCAGCTTTTTGTCACCGTATGCCGCAAGGCAATTGGAGGTCCCTTGAATTGCACCAGCATCATCGCGCGCTGGGGCTAGCGCCCCTCTCGACCGTTCCCGCCGATTCCGTCGCCGGGGCCCTCGACATCGCCGCCCGTCACCCGGTTCAACCGGTGACGATCGTTCGTCCGCACGCCGCGGCACGGGCCGCCCGTTTCTTCACGGAGAAGTTTCCGGGCCGGACCATGTATGCGGTCAAGGCGAACCCGAGCCCGGAGCTGCTACGGACGCTGTATGACAACGGCGTGACGACCTACGACGTCGCCTCGATCGCCGAGGTGCGTCTGGTCGCCCGCACGCTGCCGCAGGCGACCTTGTGCTTCATGCACCCGGTGAAGGCCGAAGAGGCGATCGCCGAGGCGTATTTCACGCACGGCGTCCGCACCTTCTCGCTCGACAGCATGGAAGAGCTGGCGAAGATCGTGCGCGCCACCCGCGGCGCCGCGGACCTCACGCTCTGCGTGCGGCTGCGCGTCTCGTCCGAGCATTCGAAGCTCAGCCTCGCGTCCAAGTTCGGCGTCGCGCCGGACGAAGCGCGCGAGCTGCTGCTGGCGACCCGCCAGGTGGCGGACGCGCTCGGCATCTGCTTCCACGTCGGTTCCCAGGCGATGACTCCGGAGGCGTACAGCAACGCGATGGAGCGCGTGCGCCAGGCGATCGTCGGCGCGGCGGTGACGGTCGACGTCATCGACGTCGGCGGCGGCTTCCCCTCGGCCTATCCGGGCATGACCCCGCCGCCGCTGGAGCGCTATTTCGAGACGATCCACCGCGCGTTCGAGAGCCTGCCGATCAGCTATTCGGCGGAGCTCTGGGCCGAGCCGGGCCGCGCGCTCTGCGCCGAGTACAGCTCGGTGGTGGTGCGCGTGGAGCGGCGTCGCGGCGAGGAGCTGTACATCAACGACGGCGCCTACGGCGCGCTGTTCGACGCGGCGCACATCGGCTGGCGCTATCCGGTGGCGCTGCTGCGCGAGCCGGAGTCGACCGTCCGCGATCATCCGTTCAGCTTCTGGGGTCCGACCTGCGACGACCTCGACCATATGCCCGGCCCGTTCGCGCTGCCCGCGGACATCACGGTCGGCGACTATGTCGAGATCGGCATGCTGGGCGCTTATGGCTCGGCGATGCGCACCGCGTTCAACGGCTTCGGCTCGGACGAGACGGTGATCGCGACGGACGAGCCGATGGAGTCGCTCTACACCGTGGTGGAACCCGCGGTCGCGAGCAACGTCGTCAAGCTGTAACCTTACGACTTCAAGGAATCGGCGGCGGCGCGCGATGGCGTGCCGCCGTCAGATGGGTTTCCGCGTCCCCGTGAACGACGTGTACCCCAGTGGGAGCACCCCATGACCGATACCCTCGCCCCCTCGCACGACCAGGCGACGATCAACGACACGCGCAAGGCGGAGCTGCTGTCGAAGCAGGTCAAGCACGTCGACATCAAGAGCTTCGACGCGCGCCCGATCGTCGACGCGATGAGCGACATGAGCTTCACCAGCCGTGACCTCGGCCGCGCCACCAAGATCTACAACCAGATGCTGGCCGACAAGGACTGCACGGTGTGCCTGGTGATCGCTGGCTCGACCTCGGCCGGCGGCTGCATGGACCTGTATGCCGAGCTGGTGCGCAACAACATGGTGGACGTGATCGTCGCCACGGGCGCGACCATCGTCGACATGGATTTCTTCGAGGGCCTCGGCCACAAGCACTATCAGGCGCTCGAGATCCCCGACGACGACACGCTGCGCTCGCTCTACATCGACCGCATCTACGACACCTATATCGACGAGGAGGCGCTCCAGAACGTCGACCACACGATCTTCGAGATCGCCGAGTCGCTGGAGCCCAAGGCCTACTCCAGCCGCGCCTTCATCCGCGAGATGGGCAAGTATCTCGTCGAGCACGGCAAGAAGGAGAACAGCCTGGTCAAGCTCGCCTATGAGCATGACGTGCCGATCTTCTGCCCGGCGTTCGTCGATTCCTCGGCAGGCTTCGGGCTGGTCAAGCACCAGGTCGACTCGGCCAAGGCGGGCAAGCCCTACCTGATGATCGACGCGGTGGCGGACTTCCGCGAGCTCACCGAGATCAAGATCAAGGCGGGCACCACGGGCCTGCTGATGATCGGCGGCGGCGTGCCGAAGAACTTCATCCAGGACACGGTGGTGTGCGCCGAGATCCTCGGCCACGACGACGTCGCGGTGCACAAGTACGCGGTGCAGATCACCGTCGCGGACGTGCGCGACGGCGCCTGCTCGTCCTCGACGCTGCAGGAGGCGGCGAGCTGGGGCAAGGTCAACACCGGCATCGAGCAGATGGTGTTCGCCGAGGCCGGCTCGGTGATGCCGCTGCTGGCGTCGGACGCCTATCACCGCGGGCTTTGGAAGGACCGCGAGACGCGCGCCTGGGCGAAGCTGTTCGCCTGAGCTGCTAGTCCGCGTGGAACAGGGGAGCCCCCGTCGGAGCGATCCGGCGGGGGCTTTCTCGCGCCCGAGGCTGCGCGAAGTCGTTCACGCGGGGGCGCGGCGGGGACCTACCAGCGCGGATCGCCGTCCCACGCACCGATGACCGCGGCCACTCGAGCGCGAGGGTCGATCGGAGCGTCGCCGCGGCGTCGCGTCCCCGCGCGCATGGCTCGGTGCGGCGCGCCCCGACGAACGGACGACGCGCGGCTAGCCCCCGACCACCACTTCGGTCGGCGCGGGGTGACCGAGGAAGGCGCTTGGACTGGCGGTGAGACCGTAGGCACCGGCGAGGAACACCGCGATGAGCTCCCCTTCTCCCGCGCGTGGCAGCAGCACGCGATCGCCGAGGCGGTCGAGCGGGGTGCACAGGCAACCGACGACGCTGACCTCCTCCTCGCCGTCCGCGCCCAGGCGACTCGCTACCGCCAGGGGGTAGTTGCGCCGCACCACCGTGCCGAAATTGCCCGAGGCGGCGAGCTGATGGTGCAGCCCGCCGTCGACCACCAGGAAGGTCTCGCCGCGGCTCACCTTCCGATCGATCACGCGGGTGAGATACACCCCCGCTTCGGCCACCAGCCAGCGCCCGAGCTCGAGCGCGAGCGCGCTCTGCGCGAGCACGTCGGCGCGCCGCTCGATCGCCTCGCCGAGCGCCGCGCCGACGCGCTCGACATCGAGCGCCACGTCGCCCGCGAAATAGGGTATGCCGAAGCCGCCGCCCAGGTTGACCAGCGGCGGCGCGGCGCCGACCTCGTCCGCCAGGCGCGCCGCGAGCGCGAGCGTCGCCGCCTGCGTCTCGATCAGCGCCGCGGCGTCGAGCGCCTGGCTGCCCGCGAAGATATGGAAGCCGCGCCACGCAGCGCCGCCGTCGATCAGCAGCCGCACCACCGCGGCGGCCTGTTCGGCGTCGACCCCGAACGGCGAGGCGCGACCGCCCATCTTCATCCCCGACCCGCGCAGCTCGAGGTCAGGGTTGACCCGCACCGCGGCACGCGGTGTGACGCCGAGCCGCTCGCCGACGGCGAGCACGCGGCGCGCCTCGCCGATCGACTCGACGTTGAGCGTCACCCCGGCCGCGATCGCCGCCGCCAGCTCGTCGTCGCGCTTGCCAGGTCCGGCGAAGCTCACTGCCGCGGGTGAGGTGACCGCGATCGCGCGCCCGAGCTCGCCACCCGAGGCGACGTCCAGCCCGTCCACCAGCGGCGCGATCACCGCCAGCAGCGGCGCGAACGGGTTGGCCTTGATCGCATAGTGCAGCCCCACCGCGCCCGGCATGGCGGCGCGGAACCGCGCCACCTGCGCCGCGACCGCACCAGCGTCGTACACGAACAGGGGCGACCCATGCGCCGCCACCAGCGCCGCCGCGTCCGCGCCCGCGATCGTCAGCGCGCCGCGTCGCCGTGCGAAGGCGGGCGGTAGCGGGCCGATCGGCTTCACGCCACTTCCTCGCGCAGCGCGGCGCGGTCGAGCTTGCCGTTGGCGTTGCGCGGCAGCGTGGCGCGCCAGAGATACCGCGCGGGCTGCATGAAGCCGGGCAGCGCGCGCTTCAGCCGCTCGCGCAGCCCGGCCTCGGTGCTGCCATCGCCGCGCGCGACCACCAGGATCGCTTGTCCAAGTCGCGCGTCGGGCACCCCGATCGCGACCGCCTCGCTCGTCTCGCCCCCGGCCGTCACCGCCTCCTCCACCTCCTGCGGGCTGACTCGGTTGCCCGCGGTCTTGATCATCTCGTCGGCGCGCGCGACGAAACGGAGCAGTCCGTCGGCGCCTTCGACCACCGTATCGCCCGACCAGACCGCCACCCCGGGGGCACGCGCGAAGGGCGGCGCGGGGCGGAAGCGCGCCGCGGTACGCTCGGCATCCTGCCAGTAACCCTGCGCCACCAGCGGCCCGGCATGGACCAGCTCGCCGGGCTCATCCTTCGCCGCGCGGCGGCCGTCGGGGCGTACCACCAGCACGTCAGCGAAGGGGATCGCGCGACCGATCGACTCGGGATAGTCGTCGACCAGCGCCGGGTCGAGATAGGTCGAGCGGAACGCCTCGGTCAGCCCGTACATCGGGAAGAGGCGCGCGTCGGGGAAGCGCGCGCGCAATCCTCGCACCAGCGCCGGCGTGAGCGCGCCGCCCGAGTTGGTCAGCCGCCGCAGCCGCGCCGCGGTGGCCGCCGGCCAGTCCGTCTCGAGCAGTTGCACCCACAGCGGCGGCACGCCGGCGAGCGTGGTGATCTCGAACCGATCGACCGCCTTCACGACGTCGCGCGGCGTGAGATAATCGAGCGGTGCGACGCTCGCCCCTGCCACCCACGTCGAGAGCAGCTGGTTCTGGCCGTAGTCGAAGCTCAGCGGCAGCACGCCGAGTGCTCGATCGTCCGGGACAAGGCCGAGGTAATGGGCCACGCTGATGGCGCCGAGCCACAGGTTGGCGTGGCTCAGCATGACGCCCTTGGGACGTCCGGTCGAGCCCGAGGTGTAGAGCAGCGCCGCGAGCGAGTCCGCGTCGGCCTCGGAGCGTGGCAGCGGGTCCCCCTCTCCGACCTCGACGTGGAGCGCGCAGCCACCCGGCCGGTCGCCCTCCTCCAGCGTGGTGGCGCGCGGCGGGTGGGTGAGCAGCAGCGCGGCGCCGCTGTCGGCGAGAATGTGCGCGACCTGCGCTCGCTTGAGCAGGGGGTTGACCGGCACATGGACGAGCCCGGCGCGGGCCGCGGCGAGCGGCATCCAGCAGGCCTCGCGCGTCTTCGGCAACCAGGTCGCGACGCGCGCCCCGGGTGCGAGCCGCTGCTGCGCGAGCCAGCCGGCGAGCCGCGCGACCGCCTGCTCCGCTGCGGCGTACGGAACATGGCCGGCGCGATCCACCAGCGCGACCGTGTCCGGCTCACCGCGCAGGACATGGTCGATCGGCAGCGGGACGGGATCGAGCGGTACCATGATCTCAGCCTTAGAGCGGATCGCGCGCGGACAGTAGCACCCGCGTCGTCACGCACGGAGGAAAGCGCCCGCGGTTGCGCTCCGCCGCGTCGCCGCCTAACGCCGCGCGCATCGCCGCTCACCGCGGCGCGAGCGAGGAGGCAGCGTGATCCCGGAAGGCATGTGTGAGGTCGAGGCGACGGTCCGCGCGGTACTCGCCGACGTGCTGGCGCTCGCCCCCGAGCGGGTCGACAGCTTTCGCGCCGACACGCCGCTGTTCGGCGGTCTCCCGGAGCTCGACTCGATGGCGGTGGCGGGCGTGCTGACCGAGCTGGAGGACCGACTGGGGATCGTCATCGAGGACGACGAAGTCGACGGCGAGATGCTCGAGACGTTCGGCGCGCTGACCCGCTTCGCCGCGAGCAAGGCGCTGGTCTGAGCCTTACTCGGCCGCCTCGCTGATCTCGGCGAACTCCGCGGCGGCGAGGAAGCGCTCGGCGTCGAGCGCGGCCATGCAGCCCGTGCCCGCCGCGGTGACCGCCTGGCGATAGACCTTGTCCATGACGTCGCCGCACGCGAACACGCCGGGCACGCTGGTGCGCGTCGAGCCGGTCTCCACCGCGATATAGCCGTCCTCGTCGAGCGCGAGATGGCCGCGGAACAGCTCGGTCGCGGGATGATGACCGATCGCCACGAAGCCGCCGTCGACGTCGAGCCGCGAACGCTCCCCGGTGCGGGTGTCCTCGAGTTCCAGCGCCACGAGGCCGGCGTTCCCGCCGCCGTCGACGAACTCGCGGACTTCCTTGTTCCAGAGGACCTTCACGTTCGGATGGGCGAAGAGCCGCTGCTGCAGGATCCGCTCGGCGCGCAGCGAGTCGCGGCGGTGGATCAGCGTGACGTCGTCCGAGTGATTGGTGAGGTACAGCGCCTCCTCGACCGCGGTGTTGCCGCCGCCGATCACCGCCACCTTCTTGCCGCGATAGAAGAAGCCGTCGCAGGTGGCGCAGGCGCTGACGCCCTTGCCCTTCATCGCGTCCTCGCTGTCGAGCCCAAGCCACTTGGCCTGCGCGCCCGTGGCGATCACCAGCACCTCGCCCTCGTAGACGTCCCCGCCGTCGCCGATCAGACGGAAGGGGCGTCGCGTCAGGTCGACCTCGACGATCGTGTCCCACATCAGCCGCGTGCCGACATGCTCCGCCTGCGCCTGCATCTGCTCCATCAGCCAGGGACCCTGGATCACCTCGCGGAAGCCGGGATAATTCTCGACGTCGGTCGTGGTGGTGAGCTGGCCGCCGGGCTGGATGCCCTGGACGACGATCGGCGCCATGCCGGCGCGCGCGCCGTAGATGGCGGCCGAGAGCCCGGCCGGGCCCGAGCCGAGGATCAGCATGCGAGTCGTGTGCGTGGTCATGGCGGCGATGTAAGGTGCCGGCGGCGCGAAGGGAACCGCGCGTTGCGCAGGGGGCCGAGTCCTGCTTTGGTCGCGCGATGACCGATCTCACCGCGCTCCTCCAGCCCGATCGCGGCCAGCCCGCGCGGCTGCTCCACGTCCTCCACCCTGACGCCTATGACGCCTGGCTCGCCACCCAGCCGGCGCGCGCGCGCGCCGCCGCGGCGGCGGCGCGCGTGACGGGCAAGGCGGGCGACCGCGCGATCCTGCCCGGCGACGGTGCGGAGGACTGGGCGGCGCTGCTGGTGTGCGACGACGAGCCGGCGTCGCCGTGGCGGATCGCCTCGCTCGGCGAGTCCCTGCCGGAGGGCACGTACCGGCTCGCCGGAGCGACCCCGCTCGGCGCGGCGGGGCTCGGCTGGCTGCTCGCGCAGCACCGCTTCGGACGCTACCGCAAGCCCGAGCCGGCGCGGCCGCGCGTGCTGCTCACACCCGACGTCGGCGCGATCGACGAGACGATCCGGCTCGCTGCCGCGACCGCGCGCGTGCGCGACCTGGTCGACACCGGCGCGAGCGACCTCGGACCCGCCGAGCTGGAGGCAGAGGCGGACGCGCTGGCCCGCGCGCACGGCGCGACCGTCACCGTCACGCGCGGTGACGCACTCGCCGCCGGCTACCCGATGATCCACGCGGTCGGGCGGGCGGCGACGCGCGAGCGCGCGCCGCGGCTGATCGAGCTGCTGTGGGGCGATCCTGCGCACCCGCGCGTGGCCCTCGTCGGCAAGGGCGTGTGCTTCGACTCAGGCGGGCTCGACATCAAGCCGTCGGCGGGCATGCGGCTGATGAAGAAGGACATGGGCGGCGCCGCGCACGCCCTGGCACTGGCCGGGCTGGTGATGCAGGCGCGGCTGCGGGTGCGGCTCCACGTGCTGATCCCGGCGGTGGAGAATGCGATCTCCGGCAGCGCCTTCCGCCCGGGCGACGTGCTTCGGACCCGGCTCGGCCTCACCGTGGAGAACACCAACACCGATGCCGAGGGCCGGCTGATCCTGGGCGACGCGCTCGCGCGCGCGGTGGAGGATTCGCCCGACCTGCTGATCGACTTCGCGACGCTGACCGGCGCCGCTCGCGTCGCGCTCGGCCCCGACCTGCCCGCGACCTTCGTGCAGGACGAGGCGCTCGCCGCCGAGCTGCTCGGCGCGGGCGAGGCGGTGCGCGACCCGCTGTGGCGGCTTCCCCTGTGGAACGGCTACGACGAGATGCTCAAGTCGGACGTCGCCGACCTGGTCAACGCGCCCGACGGCGGCTTCGCGGGAGCGATCACCGCGGCGCTGTTCCTGCGCCGCTTCGTGCCCGCGACGCTGCCCTGGGCGCATCTCGACACCTTCGCCTGGCGCCCCACCGCCAAGTCGGCGCGCCCCCGTGGGGGCGAGGCCTACGGCTTGCGCGCCGCCTACGCGCTGCTGAAGGCGCGATTCGGCTAAGGTGAGCGCGCGCGGGCGCAGCCGTGCCATGCCCGTCTCGCGTCATGATATCGTATCTCGGACTTGGTCCCTCCCCCAGCGGAAGTGTAGCGCGCCGCTTCCCGCGCTACACTTCCGCCGCGGCGGCGATGATCGGCACGAACTTGGCGGCGGTGAGGCTCGCGCCGCCGACCAGCGCACCGTCGACGTCGGGAGTCGCGAGGATCGCGCGCGCGTTGTCGCCGGTGACCGAGCCGCCGTAGAGGATCCGCACGCCGCCGGCGGCGTCGCCGATCAGCTTGCGCATCTTGGCGCGCGCGATCGCGTGGATCGCGGCGATGTCCTCGAGCGTCGGGGTCGCGCCGGTGCCGATCGCCCAGCGCGGCTCATAGGCGAGCGTCAGCCAGTCGCCCGCGGCATTCTCGGGCAGCGACTTCTCTATCTGCGCCTGCACCACGCGTTCGGCGCGGCCGGCGTCGCGCTCCGCGCCGGTCTCGCCGCAGCACAGGATCACCTGCAAGCCCCGGCGATGCGCCGCGGCCGCCTTGGCCCAGGCATCCTGGCTGGTCTCATGCTGGTCGTGGCGCCGCTCGGAATGGCCCACGATGGTGAAGCGCGCGCCCGCCTCGCTGACCATCGCGGCCGAGACGCAGCCGGTGTGCGCGCCGCTGTCGGCCTCGTGCACGTCCTCGGCGCCGATCATCAGCGCGGGCACACGCTCGGCCGCGGGCGCGATCAGGGTGAAGGGCACCGCCACCATCACGTCCACCGCAGGGGTGGCGGCGGCGGCGGCGGCGATCGCCTCGAGCTCGCCCAGCGCGGCGCGGCTGCCGTTCATCTTCCAGTTGCCGGCGACCAGCTTCCGACGAGTCATCCCGCTCCCCTTCTCGTTTCGGACCCGCGATAACCGGCCTCGCGGCTTGATGCCACCTCGGCTTGTCCCTAGGACGCGGCGTTCTCCTTGATCCGGTCCCCGCTCGCTTATGCTCACCTTCTTCCGCGGCATCATCCACTCCAAGGTCGGCGTGATCGTCACCTTCGGCGTCCTGATCGTCATCGCGCTGGCCTTCGCCGCGGGCGACGTGACCGGGCTGGCGAGCAGCACCGGGCTGGTCGGCCACCCGATCGCGAGCGTCGGCGGCGAGAGCGTCACCGCCGCGGACGTCCGCCAGCAGGCACGTGACGAGCTCACCCAGGCGCGGCAGGAGCAGCCGACGCTCGACATGGCACAGTTCGTCCAGCTCGGCGGGCTCGACGCGGTGATCAACCGCAACGTCAGCGCGCTCGCGCTCGAGACCTTCGGTCGCGATCAGGGCATGCGCGTTAGCCGCGCGCTGATCGGCAGCGAGCTCAAGGCGATCCCCGCCTTCGCGGGCGCGACCGGCCAGTTCGACCAGCAGGCCTATGAGCGGCTGATCGCGCAGCGCGGCTTCACCGACGCGCAGGTGCAGGCGCAGTTCGCACGCCAGATCATGGTGCAGTTCCTCACCCAGCCGACGATCGGCGCGCATCAGGTGCCGCAGCAGCTCGCGCTCACCTACGCCTCGCTGCTGCTCGAGCGCCGCACCGGGCAGGTCGCGTTCGTGCCGGCAGCGCCGACCGGCGCCGCGCCGAGCGACGCCGAGGTGCAGCAATGGTATCAGCGCAACATCGCGCGCTACACCACGCCCGAGCGGCGCGTGATCCGCTACGCCGTCGTCGGGCCGCAGCAGGTCGCCGGCCAGGTGACCCCGAGCGACGCCGAGGTGCAGAAGGCCTATGACGCCGCGAGATCGACCTACGCGCCCAAGACGCTGCGCGACGTCACGCTGGTGACCGTACTCGACGAGAAGGCGGCGGGTGCGCTCGCCGCGAAGGTCAAAGCGGGCACGCCGCTCGCCGCCGCGGCGCGCGCCGCCGGACTGGAGCCGCGCTCGATCACCGGCGTCGACCAGGGCGCGCTCGCGTCGCAGACCTCGCCCGCGGTCGCGCAGGCGATCGCGGCCGCGGCGAGCGGCGCGGTCGTGGGCCCGGTGCGCGGCGCGATCGGCTTCGTCGTCGCGCGCGTCGACAAGGTCACCCAGGATCCCGGCAAGACGCTGGCACAGGCGCGCGACGAGCTGGTCACGCAGCTGCGCGCGAGCAAGACCAAGGCGGCGATCGGCGCGATCCGCGACAAGGTCGACGACTCGCTCGCCGACAACGCCAACATCAGCGAGGTGGTCAACGACCAGAAGCTCAGCGCGCAGAGCACGCCGGCGCTGCTGCAGAACGGCACCAACCCCGATCAGCCGCAGACCCCGGCCGACCCGGGCATGACGCCGATCGTCGCCGCCGCCTTCGCCGCCGAGGAAGGCGACACGCCGACCACGGTCAATCTCGGCGAGGACGGCAGCTTCGCGGTGGTCGCGCTCGACCGCGTGGTCCAGCCGACGCCGGTGCCGCTCGCCGCGGCGCGTGCGCGAGTCGTGGCCGACCTCACCGCTGACCGCGCGGCGAAGGCGGCGCAGCAGGCGGCGAGCGCGCTCGTGACGAGGGTCAACGCCGGGGCCGCATTGCCCGCGGCACTGTCGGCCGCCGGGGTGAAGGCGCCGCCCGTGCAGCCGATCAGCGCGTCGCGCGGCGAGATCACCGCCCGCGGCCAGGTCAACCCGGTGCTCGCCGCGCTCTTCGGCATGGCGTCGGGCAGCGCGCGCGCGGTGCCATCGCCCGACGGCAAGGGCTGGCTGGTGCTCAAGCTCGACCAGGTCGTGCCGGGTGACGCGCGCAAGCAGCCGCCGCTGATCCAGGCCACCCGCGTCGACCTCGGCCGCGCGATCGGCCCCGAGTACGCGCAGCAGTTCGCCAATGCGGTGGCCAAGCTGCAGGGCGCCAAGCGCTTCGACGACGCGATCGCGCAGCTCAAGCAGGACCTGGTCGGTGGCGGCGCGCAATAGCGGCGCCGCGGCACGTGCCGCGCTGGCGGAGGGCCGCCCCGCGCTGGTGTGGCGTCGCCGCATCGCCGACACCGAGACGCCGGTCGCGGCAGCGCTCAAGCTCATCGAGCCAGGCCGCGGCGACTTCCTGCTCGAATCGGTCGAGGGCGGCGCGGTGCGCGGGCGCTACAGCCTGATCGGGCTCGCCCCCGATCTGGTGCTGCGAGCACAGGGCGAGCGCGCCGAGATCAACCGCGACTGGCTCGACGACCGCACCCGCTTCGCGCCCTGCGCCGAGCCGACGCTGGCGGCGCTGCGCGAATTGGTGGCCAGCATCCGCATGGACGTGCCCGCCGAGCTGCCCGGCGCGCTCGCCTGCCTCGTCGGCTATTTCGGCTATGAGACGGTGGGACTGGTCGAGAAGCTGCCCGCCGCGCCGGTCGACCCGCTCGGCCTGCCCGACCTGATGTTCGTCCGTCCGACCGTGGTGCTGGTGTTCGACCGCCTCGCCGACGCGCTGTTCCTCGTCGCGCCGGTCTGGCCCGGGGAGGATGAGCCGGACACGATCGTGGCGCGCGCGGCGGAGCGGCTCGACTCCGTCGAGGCGCGGCTGGCGCACGGCACGCTGCCCGCCCCCGTGCGGACCGAAGCGGCCGAGCTCGTGCTCGCGCCGGTGCTGCCCGCGGGACGCTACGGCGAGATGGTCGCGGCGGCGAAAGACTATATCGCCGCGGGCGACATCTTCCAGGTGGTGCTGGCGCAGCGCTTCACCGCACCCTTCCCGCTCCCGGCCTTCGAACTGTACCGCGCGCTGCGACGGATCAACCCGTCGCCCTTCCTCTACCATCTCGACCTGCCCGGCTTCGCGCTGACGGGCTCAAGCCCCGAGATCCTGGTGCGCGCGCGCGACGGCGAGGTGACGATCCGCCCGATCGCCGGCACGCGTCCGCGCGGCCGTACCGCGGCGGAGGACGCCGCCAACCGCGACAGCCTGCTCGCCGACCCGAAGGAGCGCGCCGAGCACCTCATGTTGCTCGACCTCGGTCGCAACGACGTCGGTCGCGTTGCAGCGGCGGGGACGGTGCAGGTGACGGACAGCTACGGGATCGAGTTCTACAGCCACGTCATGCACATCGTCTCGAACGTCGTGGGCCGGCTCGATCCCCGGCACGACGCGATCGACGCGCTGTTCGCTGGCTTCCCCGCGGGGACCGTGAGCGGCGCGCCCAAGGTGCGTGCCTGCCAGATCATCGCCGAGCTCGAGGCGGAGAAGCGCGGCGCCTATGCCGGCGGGGTCGGCTATTTCTCGCCCGACGGCTCGATGGACTCGTGCATCGTGCTGCGCACCGCGGTCGTGAAGGACGGCATGATCCACGTCCAGGCCGGCGCGGGCATCGTCGCGGACAGCGACGCCGAGTCCGAGCAGCGCGAGTGCGAGGCCAAGTCGGGCGCGCTCCTCGCCGCCGCGCGCGAGGCGATCCGTCAGGCGAGCGAGCCGGGGTTCGGGCAATAACAGGCTGACCAGCGGTCAAGCGAGCGCTCGAGGCGCGTCGCTACCAAGCAGCGCCCCCACGAGGTCGTCGGCATCGCGGCCCCGCGCCGGCATCCATGGCGCCCCTCATGCAGCATCTGTCGCGCTTCGCGACAGATGGAT
Source organism: Sphingomonas sp. BK580 (assembly GCF_014194975.1). Taxonomy (GTDB): domain Bacteria; phylum Pseudomonadota; class Alphaproteobacteria; order Sphingomonadales; family Sphingomonadaceae; genus Sphingomonas. Next base: position 60,457 of record NZ_JACIAY010000003.1, read on the forward strand.
CCAGGCTCAAGGCCGGGATGATGGCTGGTATAGGACGGAGCAGCGCCCCTGGGCGGGCGTCACCGCCCGCCGGGGATCATCGAGTCGTTCTTCTCGGCGGCGCGCTTCTCCGCGGCGAAGGCATTGTTGATCGCGAGCGCGCACCCCGACTGCCCGGCGCTGCCGACCGGCGAACAACTGTCCGGCACACCGCCGTTGACCCGGCTGGCGCGGTCGGCGACCGCCACGCGGTTGGTCCAGGCCTGGTTCTTCGCGGCGGGCTCGGCGGTGTTGCGCAGCTCCTTGGGAATGCGGAACTGCTCGTCGGGGTTGATGCGGCTGCACACCACCACCTCGTCGCCCTGCGCCTTGGGGCATTGCTCGTTGCCCGAGAGGGTGACGCTGCGCACGCGCTGCGGCGTCCGCCCCGTATCCCCCGCGCTCTCGGTCTGCCCCGCGGCGGCGAGCGGCAGCGCGACACCGGCGACCATCACGACTAGCGTACGCAGCATCGACCTTCTCCTCGCTCACCACAACGCGTGCCGGCGCCGCTGGCTCCGCCCGGCTGATGACCCCGCTATGTCGAATGTTTGCCACCGCGCAAGAATCCTTTCGCCACCGCCGCGCTGCGGCGTGTTGCGATGCGCCCCGCATCGGTTATGGCACTCGGCATGATCCTGGTGGTCGACAATTACGATAGCTTCACCTGGAACCTGGTCCATTACGTCATGGAGCTGGGCGCCGAGGTGCGCGTGGTGCGCAACGACGAGCTGACCGCGGCCGAGGCGCTGGCGAGCGGCGCGCACGCGATCCTCATCTCGCCGGGGCCGTGCACTCCCAACGAGGCCGGGATCAGCCTCGAGCTGGTCGCCGCCTGCGCGGAGGTGCGGCGACCCTTGTTCGGCGTCTGCCTCGGCCACCAGGCGATCGGCCAGCATTTCGGCGGCCGGGTCGTGCGCGGCGGGCTGATGCACGGCAAGACCTGCCCGGTCGAGCATGACGGGACCGGCGTGTTCGCGGCGCTCCCCTCGCCCTTCACCGCGACGCGCTACCATTCGCTGATCGTCACCGACGTTCCCGCCGCGCTCGTGGTCAACGCCACCGCGGCGGATGCCTCGGTGATGGGACTGCGCCACCGCGAGCTGCCGATCCACGGCGTGCAGTTCCACCCCGAGAGCATCGCCACCGAGCACGGCCACGCGCTGATAGCCAATTTCCTCCGCTTGGCCGGCATCGACCATCGCGCGCGGGCCGCGGCGTGACGACGCTCAGGCTGCTGCCCGACCCGGCCTCGCCGCTGTCGCGCGAGAGTGCGGCCGAGGCCTTCGCCGACATTCTCGACGCGCGCGCGAGCGAGGAGGCCATCGCCGATTTCCTGCTCCAGCTGGCCTTGCGCGGCGAGACCAGCATCGAGATCGCCGAGGCGGCGCGCGCGCTGCGCGAGCGGCTGATCCCGATCACCGCGCCACCGGGTGCGATCGACGTCTGCGGCACCGGCGGCGACGGCCAGCACACGCTCAACGTCTCGACCGCGGTGAGCCTGGTCGTGGCGGCGTGCGGGGTGCCCGTCGCCAAGCACGGGAACCGCGCCGCCTCCTCGAAGGCCGGCGCGGCCGACACGCTCGAGGCGCTCGGGCTCGACATGGAGCGCGCCGGCGCGCAGGCGGAGGCGACGCTGCGCGACCTGGGCATCTGCTTCCTGTTCGCGGGCAACCACCACCCGGCGATGCGGCGCATCACCCCCATCCGTCGCAGGGTCGGGCGCCGCACCATCTTCAACCTCATGGGCCCGCTCGCCAACCCGGCGCATGTCACGCGCCAGCTGATCGGCATCGCTCGGCCCGACTATGCCCCGATCTACGCCGAGGCGCTCGAGCAGCTCGGCAGCGAGGCGGCGCTGGTCGTCGCCGGCGAGGAGGGGCTCGACGAGATCTCCGGCGCCGGCCCGACGCAGGTGGTCTCGATCGGCGCGGTGGCGCTGCCGGCGCGGATCACGCCCGAGGACGCCGGGGTCGCGCGTCACCCGACGCTCGCGATCCGCGGCGGCGACCCGGCCTATAACGCGCTCGCGCTGCGCCAGTTGCTCGGCGGCGAGCGCGGCGCCTACCGCGACGCGGTGCTCGTCAACGCCGCCGCGGCGCTGGTGCTCGCCGGCCGCGACGCTTCCCTCACCGACGGTGCCGCCCGCGCCGCCGAGGCGCTCGACCGCGGCGACGCGGGCGCGCTGCTCGACCGCTGGATCGCCTACGCATGACCATCCTCGCCGAGATCTGCGCCGCCAAGCGCGAGGACGTGCGCGCGCGCCGTGCCGCCGTGAGCGACAGCGAGCTGGGCATTCGCGCCGCCGCTCAGACCGCCCCGCGCGGCTTCCGCGCGGCGCTGGAGCGGAGCGTCGCCGCCGGGCGGCACGCGCTGATCGCCGAGATCAAGCAGGCCAGCCCCTCGAAAGGGCTGATCCGCGAGGACTTCGACCCGCCGGCGCACGCCCGCGCTTATGCCGACGGGGGCGCCTCGTGCCTCTCGGTGCTGACGGACGCGCCCTATTTCCAGGGGCACGAGGAGTATCTGATCGCGGCGCGCGCGGCCTGCGACCTGCCGGTGCTGCGCAAGGACTTCACCGTCGACCCGTGGCAGGCGCTGGAGGCGCGCAGCATCGGCGCCGACGCGATCCTGCTGATCGTCGCCGCGCTCGACGACACGCTGCTCGCCGAGTGCGAGGCCGCCGCGATCGAGCAGGGTCTCGACGTGCTGGTCGAGGTGCACGACGCCGCCGAGCTGGAGCGCGCGGCACGGCTGCGCTCGCGGCTGATCGGGGTCAACAACCGCGACCTGCGCACCTTCGAGGTCGACGTGCGGCGCAGCTGGGAGCTGGCCGAGCGCGCGCCTCCGGGCACATTGCTGGTCGCGGAGAGCGGGCTGAGCACGCGCGCCGATCTCGACTCGCTCGCAGGCCGCGGCGTCCACTGCTTCCTGATCGGCGAGGCGCTGATGCGCCAAACCGACGTGGCCGCGGCGACCCGCGCCTTGGTCGGCTGAGATGGCCGGGCTCACCCACCTCGACGACGCCGGTGCCGCGCACATGGTTGACGTCGGCAGCAAGCAGGTGACGCGGCGCGAGGCGGTGGCGACCGGGCGGATCGACATGACGCCGGACGCGGCCGCGGCGATCCGTGACGGCGCGGTCGTCAAGGGCGACGTGCTCGCGGTCGCGCGCGTCGCCGGAATCATGGCGGCCAAGCGCACCAGCGAGCTCGTCCCGCTCTGCCACCCGCTGCCGCTCAGCCGCGTCGCGCTCGATCTCACGGTCGACCACGCCGGCGTCACCGCGACCGCGACCGTCGCGACCGACGGCAAAACCGGGGTGGAGATGGAGGCGCTCACCGCGGTGTCGGTCGCGCTGCTCACCGTCTACGACATGGCCAAGGCGATCGACAAAGCCATGCTGATCGGCGGCGTGCGCCTGCTCGCCAAGCGCGGCGGCCGCTCGGGCGACTGGCGCGCCTGATGGCGCCGCCGCCGTCTTCCACGCTGCTGGCAGTCGCGGAGGCGCAGGCACGCGTACTCGCGCTCGGCACGCCGGTCGAAGCGGTGGAGGTGCCGCTCGCCGACGCGCTCGGACGATGGGCCGCGGCGCCGGTGGTGGCGCGGCGCACGCAGCCGGCCCGAGACGTCTCGGCGATGGACGGCTATGCGCTCCGCTACGCTGACCTGCCCGGCCCCTTGCGCGTCGTCGGCGAGAGCGCGGCGGGCGCACCCTTCGTGGGCGAGCTCGCGCCGCGCGAGGCGGCGCGGATCTTCACGGGCGCGGTGATGCCCGCGGGCAGCGATACGGTGCTCGTTCAGGAGGAGGCGCGGCGCGACGGCGACCGCGTCGAGCTCGCGGGTGACGGCCCGGCACACCGGGGACGCAACGTGCGCGCGCGCGGGCTCGACTTCGCCGAGCGCGACGTGCTCGTCGCGCGCGGCGAGCGTTTCACCCCCGCCCGGCTCGCCGTGGCGGCGACCGGAGGGGTGAGCCGCGTCATAGTCGCTCGCCCGGTGCGCGTCGCACTCGTCGCGACCGGCGACGAACTGGTCGAGCCCGGGACGCCGGGCGAGGCGCTGCCCGAGTCCAACCGGCTGCTGCTGCGCGCGCTGCTCGCCGACACCGGCGCGGAGATCGTCGATCTCGGCATCCTGCCGGATCGCCTCGACGCGCTTACCCGGGCCTTCGCCGCGGTCGACGCCGACGTGCTCGTCACCACCGGCGGCGCGTCGGTCGGCGACCGTGACCTGGTACGGCCGGCGCTGGAGGCGGCGGGGATAACGCTCGATTTCTGGCGCATCGCGCTGCGCCCGGGCAAGCCGATGCTGGCGGGGCGACGCGGCGGCCTGACCGTCGTCGGACTGCCGGGCAACCCGGTCTCGGCCTTCGTCACCGCGCTGCTCTTCGTCCGCCCGCTGGTGGCGCATCTCGCTGGGGCCGCGGACCCGTTCCCCGCGCCGACGAGCGCGATCCTCGGCGAAGACCTTGCCGCCAACGGCGAGCGCAGCGACTATCTGCGCGCCGAGCTGCGCGACGGTCGGGCCTATGCCTCGACGATCCAGGACAGCTCGATGCTGCGCACCCTGGCGCGCTCGACCTGCCTGATCGTGCGGCCGCCGCACGCTCCGGCGGCGCGCGCGGGCGACTCGGCGGAAATCCTCGTCATCGCTTGACGAGGCCTGTCGTGTTCCATAAAGGTTCCGCATCCGTTCGCGAATGGGAGTGTGGACATGCTGACGCGCAAACAGCACGAGCTGATCTGCTTCATCGAGGATCGGCTCGCCGAGAGCGGCGTGTCGCCCTCGTTCGAGGAGATGAAGGACGCACTCGAGCTGAAGAGCAAGTCGGGTGTCCACCGGCTGATCAGCGCGCTCGAGGAGCGCGGCTATCTCCGCCGCTTGCCCAATCGCGCGCGCGCGCTGGAGGTACTCAAGGCGCCCGAGCGCGGCGAACCCAAGCGCGCCGCCGCACCGGCCAAGCGCGCCGCGGCCGTGCCGGCGGTACCGGCCAACGATATCGTCGAGATCCCGCTGCACGGGCGTATCGCCGCCGGCGTGCCGATCGAGGCGTTCGAGGGCGCGACCACCCTCCCCGTTCCCGCCGCCCTGCTCGGCAGCGGCGAGCACTTCGCGCTTGAGGTGGCGGGTGACTCGATGGTCGATGCCGCCATCCTCGATGGCGACTATGCGCTGATCCGCCGTCAGGAGGTGGCGCGCGACGGCGAGATCGTGGTGGCGCTGATCGACGAGAGCGAGGCGACGCTCAAGTATTTTCGTCGCGAGGGCGCGATGATCCGGCTCGACCCGGCGAACCGCTCCTACGACCCGCAGCGCTACGCGCCGACCCAGGTTCGTGTTCAGGGCAAGCTGGCGGGCATCCTGCGCCGCTACGACTGAGCGTTCGGCGGCTTCCCAGGCGCTACGGGGAAGCGGCGGGTCGCTCGCGCTTCCTCGCAGGCCGCCTCGCGCCCGTGCCGACGTCAGCGGGCGCTCGGCGGATCGCGCCGTTCGCCAGCGCATGGCGGGGCCCAGGCACGCGCGCGACAGCGTTCGTGGGGCCGGACACCGACGCGCGCGGGAGCCTGCGGCGATGTTCCCTCTGCGGTGACCCACGGATGCTCGTCCCGCTCGCTCCGTACCGCCACTACGCGCTCGTTCGCGAAGGTGATCGCCACGCCGCCGGTGCGTGCCAGGGCAGTGCGGTCGAGCGTGAGCCAGCGCGCGCGGCAGCGGCGTGGCAGGCGGCGCTCGCTCACCACCACGTCGGCCGCGTTGCAGAGTCTCGTTAGCCGAGCAGCCGGCACCGTGTAGCCGCTTCGGGTTGCCAGCACACGCCGCCACCGCCCGGCGACGCGACGCTGCCACCAGCAGAGATCGCGATTGCAGCGCGCCTCGTTCGACTCGCTGAGCAGCCCCGGCACGCCGTCGATCCCGCCGTTCTGCGCCAGAGCGTCGCGGACATAGCCGCCCGCGCGATCACGCAGCAGCGCCAGCCCGCCGTCCGCCTGCCGCACCGCGAGGTGGCGCCCGTCCCCGGTGACGAGCAGGTCGGGCGCGGGCGTGGCCAGCGTCCATGCCGCGCCGATCGCGATCGGCGCCAGCCCGAGATAGCGCCACCGCGTCCGCCACAGGGTCAGCCAGATCCCACCCGCCACCATCGTCGCGAACGCGCCGAGCGGCATGGCCGGGATCGCCCGTACCGCGCCGGGCAGCGCGGCGACGGTGTGCGCGATCCACAGCAGCGACGCGATCGCGCGTCCGGCGACCCACCAGGCCGGCGCCCCCCAGCCGAGCGCGTCGAGCAGCAACGCGACCGCCACCGCGGGCATGATCGCGAAGGTGGTGAGCGGGATCGCGACGATGTTGGCGATCGCGCCGTACGCACCGGCCTGGTGAAAATAGAAGACCGCGATCGGCATCAGCGCGAGTTCGACCACCGCGCCGGTCACCAGCAGCGACGCCGCCTCGCGCAGCCATTTGCGCGGCCAGGGCTCGTCGCGCGCCAGCAGCGCGGCACGGACCCGGGGATGCTCGTGCAGCGCGACGATCGCGGCGACCGCGGCGAAGGAGAGCTGGAAGCTCGGCCCCACCACCGCCTCGGGCCAGGCGAGCAGCACCACCAGCGCGCCCATCGCTACCAGCCGGAGCGTCAGCGCCTCGCGCCCGAGCGCCAAGGCAGCGAGCACCATCAGCGCGGCCACGCAGCTGCGGATCGTCGGCACCTGCGAGCCGGTCAGCCAGGTGTACCCGATCGCGGCGACCGCTCCCGCCCCTGCCGCGACGAGCGGGAGCAGGCCGGTGAGCGCGAGCCGCCGCGACAGCGCCAGGAGGCGCAGCACCGCGGCCATCACGATCCCCACCGTCGCCGTGATATGCAGCCCGCTCACCGAGAGCAGGTGCGCCAGCCCGGCGCGACGCATCGCGAGCGAGTCGCCCTCGGCGATCGCGCCCATGTCGCCCGTGACCAGCGCCGCCGCGATCCCGCCGGCGCTGCCCGCGAGCGCGGCTGTGATATGCGCCGTGAGCCGGTCGCGCACGCCCGGCGCGCCGACCCCCCGCAGCGCGACGGGCGTGTAGCCGCGCCCGCTCGCGCCGACGCCGTCGAACCAGGCGGCGCGTGCCGCGTCATAGGCGCCGGGCACTGCCGGCGATGCGGGAGGCATCAGCCGCGCCCGCACCGTCATCGCCGCGCCCGTGCCCAGCGTCGCCGGCACGGCGCGTTGCGGCAGGCTGACACGCAAGCGGAGCGGCGCACGATGCGGCGACCGTTCCCAGTGCAGCGTCCCCAGTGTCACCCGCACCAGCCCGCGCGCGGGCAAGGGCTCGACCTTCTCCACCGTGCCAGCGAAGCGAACCACCGCGGGGCGGTCGAGCGCCGGCGTGGCGACTCGTCGCGCGCGCGTCCACGCCAGCGTGGTCCCTGTCGCGACCGCGAGCCCCAGCATCGCCGCGAACGGTGCCGCCCGGCCGCCGCGCCAGCTCGCCGCCGCGCTCGAGGCGATGCCGAGGGCGACCAGGATCAGCGCGACCCACTCGCGGCGTTCTGGCAACACGAACCACAGCGCCGCGCCCGCCCCCAGCGCCACCGGCAGCCAGAGGAATAGTTGGTCGCGCTCCGCTTCCAGCCAACGTTCCAAAGCGTTGCCCGCGCAGGACGCGATTTGATGCGGGAGAGAGGCTTTGCTAGGGGCGAGCGCGGCCGATCGAGCCATCCGACCATCCAGCCTGGGAGCACGCGCGCTTGAGCGCAACCGAGATCAATGAGCGCGCCGTCGTCACGCGCTTCGCCCCGTCACCGACCGGGTTCCTTCACCTGGGCGGCGCGCGCACCGCGTTGTTCAACCTTCTCTTCGCGCGCCACCACGGCGGCACCTTCCGTCTCCGGATCGAGGATACCGACCGCGCGCGCTCGACCCAGCCGGCGATCGAGGCCATCCTGAACGGCATGCGCTGGCTCGGCCTGGATTGGGACGGGGAGGAAGTCTATCAGTTCGCCCGCGCCGACCGTCACGCCGCGGTCGCGCACCGGATGATCGAGGCCGGCCACGCTTATCGCTGCTACCTCACCAGCGAGGAGCTGGACGCGATGCGCGCCGCGGCGCAGGCGGCCAAGCAGCCGCTGCGCATCCGCTCGCCGTGGCGCGATCGCACCGATTGGCCCGCCGACCAGTCCTATGTCGTCCGGCTGCGCGCACCGACGGAGGGCGCGACGACGATCCATGACCGGGTTCAGGGCGAGGTCACCGTCCAGAACGCGGAGCTCGACGACCTCGTCCTGCTGCGCTCGGACGGTACGCCGACCTATATGCTCGCGGTCGTCGTGGACGATCACGACATGGGGGTCACCCACGTGATCCGCGGCGACGACCATCTCAACAACGCCTTCCGCCAGCTGCCGATCTATCGTGCGATGGACGCGATCGAGGGGGGATGGCCCGACCCGGTCTACGCGCACATCCCGCTGATCCACGGCAGCGACGGCGCCAAGCTCTCCAAGCGTCACGGCGCGGTCGGGATCGAGGCCTATCGCGACGAGATGGGCATCCTGCCGGAGGCGCTCGACAACTACCTGCTGCGACTCGGCTGGGGCCACGGCGACGAGGAGATCATCGCGCGCGAGGACGCGGTGCGCTGGTTCGACCTCGACGCCGTGGGCAAGTCGCCGAGCCGCTTCGATCTCAAGAAACTCGAGCATCTCAACGGTCATTATATCCGCGCCAGCGACGACTCGCGGCTCGCCGACCTGGTCGCCGAGAAGCTGGGCCTCGACCGCGACGACACGCGCCGCGCCGTACTCGCCGCGGCGATGCCCGCGCTCAAGCCTCGCGCCGCCAACCTCAACGAGCTCGCCGACGGTACCGCGTTTCTGTTCGCAACGCGTCCGCTGGTGATCGATACCGAGGCCGCACCGCTGCTGGCGGGCGAGGCTCCGGCGCTGCTGGCGCGCCTGCACGCCGCGCTTGACGCGGTGCACAACTGGGATACGGAGACCATCGAAGCCGCGGTGCGGCAGGTGGCCGACGCGGCCGGGGTCAAGCTGGGGCAGGTCGCCCAGCCGCTCCGCGCCGCGCTCACCGGGCGCAGGACCTCGCCCGGCATCTTCGACGTACTCGTCCTTCTAGGGCGCGACGAGAGCCTGGCTCGGATCGCGGACCACCAAGCCTGACAGGAGATCATCCATGACCGAAGCAGCCCAGTTCGCCCTGTCGGGCAAGGAGCTCGAATATCCGGTGCTGTCGGGCTCGGTCGGCCCCGACGTGGTCGACATCCGCAAGCTCTACGCCCAGACCGGCGCCTTCACCTACGATCCCGGCTTCACCTCGACCGCCTCGTGCCAGTCCAAGCTGACCTATATCGACGGTGATCAGGGCATCCTGCTCCACCGCGGCTATCCGATCGGCGAGTTGGCCGAGCAGTCGAGCTTCATGGAAGTCTGCTACCTGCTGCTCAACGGCGAGCTGCCGGACCAGGGCGAGCTCGACCATTTCACCCATACGATCACGCGCCACACCATGGTGCACGAGCAGCTCGCGCAGTTCTTCCGCGGCTTCCGCCGCGACGCGCACCCGATGGCGATCATGTGCGGCGTCGTCGGCGCGCTCAGCGCCTTCTACCACGACTCCACCGACATCCACGATCCGCAGCAGCGCATGATCGCGTCGCACCGGCTGATCGCCAAGATGCCGACGATCGCGGCGATGGCCTATAAGTACAGCGTCGGCCAGCCCTTCCTCTACCCCGACAATTCGCTGAGCTACACGGGCAACTTCCTGAGGATGACGTTCGGCGTGCCGGCCGAGCCTTACGAGGTGAACCCCGCGGTCGAGCGCGCGATGGACCGGATCTTCATCCTGCATGCCGACCACGAGCAGAATGCCTCCACTTCGACGGTGCGGCTCGCCGGTTCGTCGGGTGCCAACCCGTTCGCCTGCATCGCGGCGGGCATCGCCTGCCTCTGGGGTCCCGCGCACGGCGGCGCCAACGAGGCCGCGCTCAACATGCTGCACGAGATCGGCACGCCCGAGCGCATCCCCGAGTTCATCGCTCGCGCCAAGGACAAGAACGACCCGTTTCGCCTGATGGGCTTCGGCCACCGCGTCTACAAGAACTACGACCCGCGCGCGACGGTGATGCAGAAGACCGTGCGCGAGGTCTTCGCGGCGCTCAACGTGCAGGATCCGCTGTTCGAGACCGCGCTGCGGCTCGAGGAGCTGGCGCTCAGCGACGATTACTTCATCGAGAAGAAGCTCTTCCCGAACGTCGACTTCTACTCGGGCGTGATCCTGTCGGCGATCGGCTTCCCGACCAGCATGTTCACCGTGCTGTTCGCGCTGGCGCGCACGGTCGGCTGGGTGGCGCAGTGGAACGAGATGATCACCGACCCCGACCAGAAGATCGGCCGCCCGCGCCAGCTCTACACCGGGCCGACCGAGCGCAGCTACGTCCCGCTGGGGCAGCGCTGAGCCGATGCGGGTCCGACCGATCCTGATCGTGCTCGGCGTCGCGATGGCGCTGATGGGTGCGCTCTGGATCGGTCAGGGGCTGGGCTACGTCCACTGGCCGCGATCGAGTTTCATGCTCGATCAGCGGGTCTGGGCCGATTACGGCAGCGCGCTCGCGGTCGCCGGGCTGTTGTTGATCCTGCTGGCACGCCGACTGCGCTAACCCCTCGGCCGCTGTCAGGGAGCGGTCACCTCGCGCAGACGCGCGCGGCACAACACCTCGAGCGGCCGTCAGGGTCGTCGTCGCGACCTCGCTGGCGAGAGCGCCGCAAGGACGATGATGCGCGCGGTCGGCGTGCTCGGCCCCACCTAATGTCCGCCGGGTCGCCACCTCCAGCGATGAGGCACCTCTCCTCCGCGCTCGCGCCCGTGTCGGTGTTCCGCGACCCCGACGCTCTCGCCGCGATCGATCCCGTGGTGAACGCGCCGACGCTGGTGTTTGAGGACCAGACGCAGCTGGTCGCTCCGACGCTGATCCCGGCGTGTGCGGGGCGCCTCACCCCCTCGCCGAGCGTCACCTCGGGCCCCGGCGATGAGCGACGATGTGACGGCGCGGCGGGTGATCGGCGTGACGTTGCCCGCCTGCGAGAAGCCCATGCAGATCGCCGATGAGCGTCGCCTCCGTCCAGTCGAGTGGCAGCGCCAGCCTTCGTTCGAGCGCCTTCAGGCGCCGCTGATCGCGGCCTACACCCTGCTCGACTTCTGCTCGGTCTGAAAAAACGAATGGCTCGCCGAGCGCCGACCGTCTCGGGCCGACATACCGCGGCGATCGCCCGGCGATGGAAGAGAGATCGTGCCCCGCATCGTCACGCCGCGGCGCGCCCGCGCGGGCGGCACGGCCGCTGCGCGCCGCCGCGCTGCCCGCCTTCGTCGCGCATCCGGGCTGAGGCGCCTCCCGCCGACCGGCGCCTCAGCCGCCCGCGGCGTCGCGGCCGTAGACGTCGTCGCGGAACGCCACCTGAGCCCGGCTCTCGGTCGCGGTGAGATAGGTCAGATAGACCGGTACGGGTACTTGGAGCGCCACCGCCTGTTCCGGGTCGCGCGTCGACGCGGGTAGCGGGCGACCCGTCAGCCAGCGGGCCAGCACCGGCGCGTTCTCCAGCCTTATGCAGCCGTTGCTGAGGTGGCGGTCGTCGCGCTCGAGCAGCTCGCGGTCGGGCGTATCGTGAAGGTAGATGCCCTCCTCGTTGGGGAAGAGGAACTTGACCCGTCCCATCGAGTTGCCGCGCCCCGGCAGCTCGCGCAGCCGGATCTCGCGGGTCCCGGCCGCAACCGCGTGCCAGTCGATCGCGCTCGCGGGCAGCGGCCGCGCCGCCGCGCTCCAGTCGCTCAGCGCTTCCATCCGCAGCGAGGCGAGCGAGCGGCCCGCCAGCACCTTGGGCGCGACGCTCTTGCGCGCGAGATAGGTCGGCACGTTCCAGTAAGGATTGACGATCGCCCACTGCACCACGCCGGCGAGCAGCGGCGTCTGAGTCTCGCGCGCGCCCACCACCACCTTCATCGTGCCGGCCTGACGGCCCGCCTCATAATACCACAGCCGCCCCGACGAGGCGTCGACGACGATATGTCGTGTCCACGGCCCCGGCAGCACGCGCGCGCGCTCGAGGTTGCGCCGCAACCTCTGCTCTTCCGCGCGGCCGACGCCGTCGCGGCGGGCGCGCGCGACCAGTGCGCGAAGGCGCACGTAGTGCGGGCTCATCCACTCCATGCCGGTGACATAGCCGGCGAACGAGCGCGGGAAGCTCGCGGCGCGCAACACCGCCTCCGCTCTGGGTCGCTTCGGCTTGAGCGTGGCGTCCGCCCAGATCATCCCCACCTCGCGCGGACGGCGCTGGTCGCGGACGTAGCGCGTGAACGCCTTGGAGAGCGCCAGTTCGACGCGCGCGACGCTCTCGGCGTCACCGCGCTGGCGCGCGCCAGCGAGTTGAGCGCGCAGGTCGCGCGCGCCATAGGTCGAGCCGAGCCCGTCGAGGGCGGCCGTGTCGAGATCGTCGAGCAGCGAGTCCGCGGCGGGGCCGAGCCGGCCACCCGCGGCCCAGAGCGGCCGATAGCCGCGCTCGGCATAGACCCGCCCGATCCAGCCGCCGGCGCGCTCGCGCAGCGACGCGGCGACGGCGCGCTCGGCGGCGTCGCTCGCGGCGGCACGCGCCGGGGTCGGAGCGCCGACCGTCGCCCCCGCCGCGGCGCGGACGGGCGCGGCCGCGGCCAGCAGCAGCAGCGCCGCCGCTCCGTGCGCGACGCGCCTCACCCGCGTGCGAGCGATCAGCCGCGCTCTCCGCGACGGGTCGGTGCGGGCGGCGGAGGCGGCGGCGCCGGCGGCGCATAGGGGTGATAGATGCCGTCCGAGGTGTAATAACCGTCGACGATGCCGTCACCGTCGCGGTCGGCGGCACTGCTGCCGGCGACCGCGCCCGGCGGCGGCGGCGGGGGCAGCGGCGTGACCGGCTTCTTCGAACAGGCCGCGAGCATCGCCAGCCCGCAGGCGGCGATCAGGACGGTACCAACACGCATCATTTTCTCCCTTTTGACGCGACCGGTTCCCGTGTCGCGACGCTGACATTCCCTGTCCTCGCAGCAGCGCACGAGATGGAGGAGCGGTCATTAACCAAGCGACCAACGGAGCCGCCCGCGCGTCGACCCGTCGCGCCGTCGGGACGGCCGACCCCGGCGTCGGGGAAGCGTCGACCTATCTGGCCGCCAGCGCCATCCCGCGCGCGCGCGCGAGGCGGTGACGGAGTGACCGCGGCATCGGCCTGCAGGGAAGCGGCGACGGGCGGATCGGGATCCTCCCGGCGGTCGGCGCCGCATCGCGGCGGCGCGTCGCGCGATCGTCGGACGCGACGGCCGCGTGTCGTCGAGGCGTTCCGCCCGAGCGCATGCCAGCCTCGTTCGGCCACGGCTGGATCGGCTCGGCCGATCCGCGCGCGACGGCCGAGATCCACGTCAACGGAGCGAAGCGGGCGCCGCCGCCCGCGAACACGTCACCGTCACGCCCTCATAGAGGTCGTTCGCCGTCACCACGCGCGGTCGGGCGAGCGGCCATGATGGTCGACGCCGCCCCGACGGCCGGAACGCGCCGGGCCGCGGCATGGCCGGGTGTCGCTCACCTCCTCCCGAATAATCGACGGCGATGGGCCGTGCCCCGTCCAGCTCAGAACGGCGATATCGCCTCGATGACTTGCTGACCCCAGCGCGGTTGCTGCACGTCGGTGATCTGACCGCGGCCGCCGTAGCTGATCCGTGCGTCAGCGATCTGGCTGCTCAGCACGCTATTGTCGCGCGCGATGTCTTGTGGGCGGACGATGCCGCTGACGAGCAGCTGGCGCAGCTCGAAATTGACCCGGACCTCCTGATGCCCGCGGATCACGAGGTTGCCGTTGGGGAGCAAGCCCACCACCGTGGCGGCGACCACGGTGTTGATCTGCTCGCTGCGCGACGTGTTGCCCGTCCCGGTGCTGCCGGACGCGTTCTTGGTGTCGATCAGCGACGCCGGGTTAGCGCCCGCGGGCAGCACCTTCTTCAGCGTGTTCTCGAGCCCCAGGAAACTGGGCAGGCCCACACTGTCGTTGCCGCTGCGCGCGCGGCTCGACTTGTTGTCGAGCGTGGCGCTGTCGGCGATGCTGATGCGGACCGTGAGGATGTCGCCGACCTGCGAGGCGCGCTGGTCGTGGAAGAAGGCGCCCGCGCCGGTGCGGAACAGCGAGGCGCTGTTGCCCGGCTCCGTCATCGCCGCCGGGTCGCGGCCATATCGCGCCTGGTCGCCGAGCGAGGGGGTGACCGCCGGGGCGACCGGCGGCTCCGACGGCTCGATCCTCGGGGGCTTGCCGATCGCCTTGAGCCGCCCGACCGAGCCGCAGCCGGCGAGCAGCGGCACGATCGCGGCGAGCAGCAGGGCACCGCGGTAGGGCTGCAGTCTCATCACGCTCTTCCTTCCTTCAGCCGGCGACGATGACCCGGCCCGGCGCCTCGGCCCGGCCCGAGACCGTGCGTCTGGTCGAGTCGCAGATCACGCGCACCGGCTCACCCAGCGCGGCGGCATTGAGCGCCTGGCCCTCCGCGCTGATCGTCAGCGCGCCGCTGCGCAGCACGACCGTCACCGGCTCGCCGCGTCGGATCACCTGGGGCGCCCGCACGTCGCCCGCGCGCACCACCGCGCCGGCGGCGAGCCGACGCGCCGCGGCGCGACCGACGATGTTCGCCGCGGCCAGCGCGCCGCGCATCGGGGGCGGGTCGCCGGCTCCCCAGGCGCGCAGGTCGTCGACCCCGATCACCGCTCCCGCGGCGACCGGCTGCGCCAGCACGACCGTCGTCGCGGGCGCCCCTGACTGTGCGACCGCCGGTCCACTCGCCAACGCCAAGAGAGCGGCGACACGGCGCCCACGCCCGGTCCTCACCACGCTCACCGCAGCTGGGTCGTGGTGGCGAGCATCTCGTCGGCGGTCTTCACGATGCGGCTGTTCATCTCATAGGCGCGCTGGGCGCTGATCAGCGCGGTGATCTCAGCCACCGGGTTGACGTTCGACGCCTCGAGATAGCCCTGCTTGAGCGTGCCGAAACCAGGCTGACCCGGGTTCGCGACCGTCGGCTGGCCCGACGCCTCGGTCTCCTGGAACAGGTTGGAGCCGAGCGCCTCGAGCCCCGCCTCGTTGACGAAGGTGGCGAGGTCGAGCTGGCCGACATCCTGCAGCTGCACCTGATCGGCGAGCTTGACCTGGACGAGACCGGTCGCGCTGATCGAGACGTCGGTGGCGCCGTTCGGGATCGTGATGTCGGGCTGGACGCGGTAGCCGTCGGTCGTCACCACCTCGCCCTGGTCGGAGAGCTTGAACGCGCCCGACCGCGTGTAGGCGACTTCGCCGTTGGGTAGCGCGATACGGAAGTAGCCCTGGCCCAGGATCGCGATGTCGAACTTGCTCTTGCTCTCGGTGGTCGCGCCCTGCTCGAGCACGCGGTACACCCCCGCGGCGCGCACGCCGCTGCCGAGCTGGATGCCCGCGGGCACGCGCGTGCCGTCGGCGCTGGTCGCCGCGCCCGGTCGGCTCACCTGCTCGTACAACAGGTCCTCGAACTCGGGCCGCTGCCGCTTGAAGGCAGTGGTGTTCATGTTCGCGATATTGTTCGCGATGACGTCGACGTTGGTCTGCTGCGCCAGCATTCCGCTCGCGGCGATCGACAGGGAGCGCATGTTCGTTGTCCTGTTGTGGGAGGGGTCGGAGAAGATCAGTCGGGCTTTGCCAGCCGCGAGATCGCCAGCTTGCGCAGCGTGTCGATGTTGGCGGCGGCCTCGCTGGTGCGCTGGTAGGCGCGCAGCACCTCGATCATGTTGGTCGTCTCGATGATCGGCTGCACGTTCGAGCCCTCGACGCCGCCGCTGCGCAGGCGTGTCTCCGCCGCGGGCAGCAGCCGGCCGCCGGCGCCGGTGAGCAGACCGTCGCCGCGCTCGTTCACGCGCAACTCGTCGAACCGGGTCACAGCGAGCCGCGCGATCGGGCCGGCGCTGGTCGAGACGGTGCCGTCCTCGGCGATGGCGAGGCTGCCCTGCTCCTCCGGCGACACCGCGATACGGCGGCCGTTCTCGTCGAGCAGCGGCGCGCCGGAGGGCGTGCCCAGCTCGCCGCTGGTGAGCAGAGTGATGAAGCCCGCACGGGTGTACGCCGTCGCACCGCTCGCGTCCTCGACCGAGAGATAGCCCGGGCCGTCGATCATCACGTCGAGCGGGTTGCCGGTCGGCTGGAAGGCGCCGGCGCGCGTGTCATGGACCTGCCCGTAATCGAGCACGAAGGACAGCCGCTTGGCGTCCTCGATCGGGGCGCGGCGGACGCGCTCCACGTGTTCGCGGAAGACTTCCTGCGCGCGCTTGAAGCCGACCGTACTGCTGTTCGCCATGTTGTTGGCGGTGACGTCGAGCTGACGCCGCAGCGCGGCCTGATGGCTCAGCAGCACATAGGTGGATACGTCGGAACTCATCCGTCTCTCTCGCCCGTCCTTCTACGCTCCAGCGCCGCTGGCCAGCCGGCGCGGCCGAGCTCCGGCGCGGGCACCGCACCAAAAACCAGCGCGTCGCGGCAACCGCCCGAGGCTCGCCCCTATAATAGGACCAACCGCGCCGGGTGGTGGCTCACCGTCCGAAATCGCGCGGCCAAGCAAGAGGTATGACGTGGCAGAACGAGCCGACGTGTTGAGATTCGACCGGTCCCGCGGCACCGCGGCGGTGACGACGGACCCGCGCGACGAGCGACGTCGCGCGCTGCTGGCAGTGATCGTCGGCCTCGCGGCCCTCCTGGTCATCGGCGGCGGGCTGGCGCTCGCGGGCGTGTGGCCGTTCGGCGCGAGCGACACGGCCCAGCCGCCGAGCAGCCAGGCCGCCAGCGCGCGCTACGTCGACGTGCCCGCGATGGTGGTGACCCTGCGCAGCGCCGACGGGCGCCAGCATTTTCTCAAGCTGCACTTCGTCATCGTCGCCGCCGATACCGCTCAGGTCGGCAGGATCACCGCGGCGATGCCGCTGATCCTGGACACGCTGCAGTCGTTCCTCCGCGAGCTCCGCCCGGAGGATCTCAGCGGCTCGGCGGCGGTCTTCCGCGTGAAGGAGGAGATCGTCGTGCGCCTGCGCGACGCGCTCGGTCGCGACGGCGTGAGCGAGGTGCTCATCCAGGACCTGATCGAGCAATGACGACCGACCCCGACGGCCGCGGGTTCGGCCCCACCCCCGCCCCTTCACGCCCCGAGCGGGTCGGTTCGGCGCGGGCCGATCGAGCGGTCACCGAGAGGGCGGTGTCCACCGCGAGGCGGCCGGCCGACGCGCGCCCGGCGCCCGTCGGCGGGGCCGCCACGCCGGCGCCGGGGGGCGCCGTGAACGCGACGATGACGCCGCCCGCGTCGGCCACCACCGCGGCGGCGCCCCCGGCCGCGCCCGCATCGGCGACCGCCGCCGCTGCTCCGGCCCAGGTAGATGCGGCCGACGCTGCCGTGCCGCTGGCGGCGGCCGAGCCTGCCCGCGAGGACGTGCCGGACACGTTCGACCAGGCGAGCATCGACGCGCTGTTCGGCATCGAGAGCGCGCCGCGGCCGACGCGTCGCACCGGCCTGCGCGCGCTGATCGAGGCCGATGTCGCGAACCACGAGCGGCTGCCGATGCTGGAGGTGGTGTGCGAGCGCATGGTACGCACGCTCGGCACCAGCATGCGCAATCTCACCGCCGACTCGCTCGACGTCCATGCCGAACGGGTCAGCACGATGCGGTTCGCCGAGTTCATGAATCACCTGCCGCTGCCCGCGATGATCGGGGTCTTCCTCGCCAAGCAATGGGGCAATTACGGGCTGATGACGGTCGACTCCTCGCTCGTCTACGCCGTCGTCGATTCGCTGCTGGGCGGCCGTCGCGCGCCGAGCACGATGCGAATCGACGGCCGCGCCTTCACCGCGATCGAGACGCATCTCGTCGGGCGGATGATGCAGCAGACGCTGGACGATTTCGCCCAGTCGTTCGAGGCGATCGAACCCGTCGACTTCGCGCTCGAGCGGGTCGAGGTCACGCCGCGCTTCGCCGCCATCGCGGCGCCGACCAACCTCACCGCCGTGGCGAGCTTCCGCATCGACATGGAGGGCCGCGGCGGCCGCTTCCACCTGGTCCTTCCCCACGCCACGATCGAGCCCGTGCGCGAGAAGCTGATCGAGCGCTTCGTCGGCGAGAAGATGGGGCGCAACAGGATGTGGGAGAGCCATATCGCGGAGGAACTGCTGCACACCGAGGTGCAGGTCGACGCGATGCTGGGCGAGCGCGAGATGCGGATCGAGGACTATCTCGCGCTCAGCCCCGGACGCACGATCACGCTCGACCGTGCGCCCGAGGACGGGGTCGCGCTCGAGTGTCGCGGGGTCCCGCTCGCGGCGGGGACGATCGGCACGCACAGCGCGCTCGCCGCGGTCCGACTGAGCACCTCGATCGGCCAGGTGGCACCATGATCAATCTCTCCTTCGTCACCAATGTCATCACCTCGCTGTTCTGCGCCGCGGTGCTGGTACAGACGGTGCGGCTCTCGCACGCGGTGCACAAGCTTCGGCACGCCGGGCTGATCGAGGTGGTCGCCTCGCTCGAAACCGCGACCGAGACGTCGCAACGCGCGCTCGGCGACCTCACCAGGGTGCTGAGCGCGGAGGGGCCGCCGCTCGACGCCGCGGTGCGCGGCGCACGTGACCTGCGCGCGCAGCTCGCCGGGTTGCGCGACGAGCTGTCGCTGATGATCGACGTCGGCAACGGCGTCGCCGAGCGCATCCTGGCGGCGGCGAACGGCGCGCGCGGCGCGGGAGGCGCCGACGGGGCCGCTGCCGACGACGCGGTAGTGCCGGCCTCGCCCACCCCCCTCCACGCGGCGGACGGGCGCCGCGACGCGGGCGCGACGACCCCGCCACGGGTCGCCGGTTCACGCCAGGCGGAGAGGAAGGGCCGCGACGGCCAGGGCATCGCGCCCGCGGTGGTCGGCGCCAGCGATGCGCCGTCCTCGATCGGCGAGCACGGCCAGTCTGCCGACGGGAGGCGCGACCTCGCCGGCGCGCCGGCCAGCGCCGCTGCCGAGGAGCCTCAGTCATGACCCAGCCTGTCGTCCCTCCCGTCACCGCGCGCGGGCCCGTCGCTGCCCCGACAACCCCTCCTTCTCGCCAAGCCGCGTCCGCGCCGGCGCGTGGCTGGACCAAGCGGCTGCTGCGGCCCTCGCTCCTGACGCTCACCGCCGGCGCCGCGGCAGCCTCCACGATCGCGCATGCGGTGGCGGGCACGAGCGCGACCGAGGCGGTGAGCGACAATCGCTTCGGCAACGCCATCGCGCAGGGGATCAGCCAGCGCGACCAGGCGATCGCGCGGCGCAATCGTGCCGCGGAGCTGCGCGAGCAGAGCGCACTCGCGCTGGAGCAACGGGTCCAAGCCCAGCTCGGTGCCCGACGCGGCGATAGCGCGCGCGCGGACCAGGCGAGCGGCTACGGCGACGCGCCGCAGCCGATCGAGGACCTGGCGCGTGTCTACCAGACGATGAAGCCGAACCGCGCGGCGCCGGTCTTCGCCGCGCTCGACATCGACCTGCAGGCACAGGTCGCGCGACGGATGCGCGGCCGATCACTGGCGCTGATGATGGGGGCGATGACGCCGGCGGCCGCGCTGCGCCTCAGTACCGCGCTCGCCGGCCGCGCCGCGCCGGAGATGCCGATAGCCCAGCAGCGGGTCGCCAGCGCGGCCGGGATCGTGCTCCCGCCCGCCGTGCCGCGCGCGTCGTCGTCGCGCCCAGCCGCGGCGGTGACGCCGCTGCCGGCGCGCACCGGGCCGCCGCGCGTCGGTGCCGGCGCGCCGCGGGTGAGCCCCCCGCGCATCGCTGCGCCGCCGCTCGCGCCTGCTGACAACGCGGCGTCGACCGGGAGATCCGCGCCCCCGCCGGCACGGCCCGCGACCTAGGTCCGGTGCGCCGCGGTGAACCCTGGTGCCCGCCCTCCGACCGGGATCGACGCCGCCTCGACCGGCGAGCGGCTGACGCAGGGCAGTCGATCGCTGATCGGGAAACCGCCGGGCGCGGCGTCGCCCTCGAGCCAAGGGTGCCATGGTCCGGCGCTTGGTGGCGATCGCCGCGCGGCCAAGAACGCGCGTCACAGCGGTCCATCGGCCGCCGAGCGGTGTGTGCACCAGCGCGACGGCACGCGTCGGCGGGGACGTCCGGCCCGGCCGGTCAGAGGCCACCCCGCTTGCGTGCTGGACGCGCCCACGCCCGATCGCGCACTCCGCCACCGATAGTCCGAAGAAGTGACCGCTTCGTCGCGAGTCGGTCGCAAGGGGTCAGCGTCGTATCGTCGCCGGGTCACTCGACCCGCGACCGATCGCCGCGCAGCCATCTCTCCGGTAGACATCCGTTCGGCCGTCCCCGTCGTCGCGCGTCGCCGTGCGCCGATCGTGGCCAGGCCGCGCGTCACGCCGCCCTGGCGGCTCTCCCCCCCCGGCCGATCATGGTCCGTCGCGCGATCAGACCGGTTCGCTGTTTACCTCCAGGATCAGGACCTGCCGCGCGTCGGTGATGCCCGCGCGCTGGAGGGCGCGATTGAGCGCGGCGCTCATGTGCTCGGCATTGATCGGCGCCAGCGGACCGCACTCGGCGCGGTCGAAATCGACCAGCGCGACCAGCAGCGCCGACCGCGTCTCGGGCCGCCGAAGATAGAGCCGCAGCGCGCTGTCGGTGTTGGCCGCCTGCAGGGCCAGCCGCACCCGCATCCGCCCCGCGATCGCGCCGCCCTCGAACAATGGAAGCTCGATCGGATCCACGTACACGATCGGACGGTCGGTGATGAAGCCGCGGATCTCCACGCCGCGGTCGGCCGCGACCAGCAGAAGCGGCAGCAGGGCGCGCAGCAGCGAGCGTCTCACGTGATCCTCCGAAAGCGAGGCGGCGCGACCGCGCACCGCTCATCCGCTCCTATGATAGGACGAGCAACTCGATGGATGGCCAATGCCCGGACGAAACCTTCCTCCCCGCTACCGCGTCATCACTCGCGACAGCGAGCCGGCTGATCCAGCGCCGCGCGCCGGATCAGCCGAGCGACGCTGGGACGAGGAGGCGTTCGGCGGCGAGCCGCCGGCCGCCGCGCCCACGATCATCGAGCAGCCGCCGTCCTGGCCGCTGATCGGCCTGTTCCTCCTCGCCACCGCGGCGGGCGGCGCCGCGGCGGCGCTGCTCGGGCTCGTCCCGGACGTGCTGCTGTGAGGGCGCGTCTCACCCTGGCGCTGACGCTGGCGCTCGCCGCGGGCAGCGCCACCGCCGAGACGAGGGGCGCCACCTTCGCGCCGACGCTCGCGCGATTGCCGCTGCCGAGCGGCAGGGCGGCCTGGCCGGTCGTGCCCGACGCCGAGTCCTGGCACATGCTGAGCGTCGCCGCGACCGAGCGGCAGCCGGCGCGATGGGCCTACGCGCGCAGCCTGATCGGGCAGGATCGCGGTGCGGAGGCGATGGGCGTGCTCGATACCATGCGCCAGGACGAGCCCGACCTGCTCCTGCTCGACTCGTTCCGGCTCGCGTACGGCGCCGCGCTCACGCTGGCGCATCACGACGGCGAGGCGTTGCTCGCGCTCGCTCCCGCGCCGGGGGGAGCGGACGCGCCCAGCGCCGAGCGCTGCGCCTGGCGGCTGCGCGCGCTGGCGGAGCTCGCCCAATATGAGGCGGCGCGCGCACTGGTGAGCTGCGCCACCCCGGCGCTGATGGCCCGTCCCGCCGCGGCGAGGATGCCGTTCACGCTGGCGATCGCGACGATCGGGCTCGAGACGGGGCGCCCGGAGGCGGCGAGCGCGGTGCTCGCGGGCATGCCCCTCGATCACCCCGGTGCCACGCTGCTGCGCGCGCGCGCGCAGGCGCTGCTGGGGCAATATGCCCCCGCCCGGACGCTGTTCGGCAAGGTGGAACGCGAGGGGTCGCCGGCGGACCGTGCGGCCGCCCGGCTCGAACTCATCGAGGTCGGGCTGGCGGACCGTGAGCTCGCGCCCGGGGCGGCGATCAGACAGCTGAGCGCGCTCACCTTCGGCTGGCGCGGCGACGCGGTGGAGGAGCGCGCGCGCGCGCTCACCTTCCGGCTCGCGGCCGAGCGCGGCGACCATGCCGCCGCGCTCGCCGCGGGCGGCGCGCTGCTTCGCTACTTCGACGTGACCCGCCGACCGGCCGATTTTCACGCGCAGGTGCAGCACGAACTCGAGGCGCTGATCGGCCCGGGCGCGACCATGGCGTTGCCGCGCGCGGCTACCCTGCTGTGGGACTATCGCGACATCCTGCCGTCGGGTACGAGCGGCAACCAGCTGATCGAGACCTTCGCGCAGCGTCTGGTCCAGGCGGGTCTCTACCAGCAGGCGGCGGACCTGCTCGCCTACCAGCTACGCAATCGCACCAGCGACATCGCGCAAGGTCCCTTATCCGCGCGCGTGGCGACGCTACAGATCCTCGCCGGCAAGCCGGGCGACGCGGTGACGCTGCTGCGGACCACGGCGCGGAGCGACTATACGCCCGAGATGATCGCGGACCGCCAGCGTGTCCAGGCGATCGCCCTGTCGCAGCTCGGCCGGGTCGACCAGGCGGTGGCGATCCTCGCTGAGGTCCCGAACAGCGCCGCGCTGCGCAGCGAGATCCTGTGGAAGCAGCGGCGCTGGGCCGATCTCGTCGCCGCCGACCAGTCGCTGCTGCCGCGCGCCGCGGCGCCACTCAGCGACGTCGCGCAGATCATCGTGCTGCGTCACGCCATCGCGCTGGCGATGCTCGGGCGGCTGGGCGAGCTCGACTCGCTGCACCAGCGCTACGCCGCTGGGTTCGCGACCAAGCCGAGCGGCCATGTCTTCGGCCTGCTGAGCGGGTCGCTCGCCGGCCGGGGCGGGACGCGGCTGGAGGAGGCGCTCGCGGCGCTGCCGACGGTCAGCCCGATCGACTCGCTCGCGCCACTGCTCGACGCGCCGGTGGCGCCGGAGGTGCCGACGACGTGACGGTCGCTCGCCCAGCCTCGCCGAGCGAGCGCTCTCGTCGGGGTCGGGCCGGGTCGCGTCCGCGCTGCGAGGCGGGGTGGTTCGGTCGCGTGCGGACACGGGTAAAGAGCGCAACGAGGCGAGCGGAAGATCCGGCCACTCCCGGCGGCAGGTCACCGTCCGCGAAGACACCCTGAAGGGCGGCGCGCACCGCCCCGACCGTCGCCCCGCCGCGGACTGCCGGAGCCCGCGTCGTCGCTCGTCCGGGGAGAAGCGCAGGCTCCACGCCCACCTGCCTCCTGGTATCGTCGCGTGCGCGATGGGCCGAGCGGTGGGCGACCGCGCCGGTGCCGGCGCCGGTCGGGTTCGGTGCGCTCGCCGGGTCGCGCCGCGCCGCGCGAGAGTGAGCGACGTCGCCTTAGGTCAGGACGGGCCGGCCTCGACGATCGTCGAGCGGGCGTGCGGTGCGGCGCGCTACCTCGCCGCGCTATCCCGCCAGCGCGGCGCCGAGCCGGTCCTCCACCGCGAGCGTGCCGAGGAGCACCGCGCCGAGCGGTCCGGCGTTGCCGCCGAGCGCGGCGGGGACGATGAACGTCTCGATGTCCGCTACCTCGGGCAGCGCGACATAGCCGTTGAGGCTCGCCGCGGTCGCCGCGCGCAATCGCGGCAGGAGCCAGGGATTGCCCACCATCACGCCGCCGCCCAGCACGATGCGGCGTGGCACGCCGGTCAGCGTCAGCGTCGCGAACAACGAAGACAACGCGCTCACCACCGACTCCCAGGCGGGATGGTCGGCGCCGAGTTCCTCACCCTTGATCCCGGTCCGCGCGGCGATCGCGGGGCCCGCGGCGAGCCCCTCGACACAGGCGCCGTGATAGGGGCAAGCACCGATCCAGTCGTCGCCGGGGAGACGCGGCGGGCGGATATGACCGAACTCGGAGTGGGTCAGGCCGTCGACCGGGCGGCCGTGCGCGATCATGCCCGCGCCGACGCCGGTGCCCACCGTGACATAAGCGAGGTCGGGAAGTCCCTGTCCGGCGCCCCAGCGCGCCTCGGCCAGCGCCGCGCCGACGACGTCGCTGTGGAAACCGACCGGCACGTCGTAGCGCGCGCCCAGCCGGCGCGCGACGTCGGTGTTGGCCCAGTGCGGCTTCGGGGTCGAGGTGATCTTGCCATAGTCGCCCGAGTGCGGGTCGATCGAGACCGGGCCGAAGCTCGCGACGCCGATCGCCGCGAACCCGCGCCACTGGTCGAGCGCCGCCTCCAGCGCCGGCAAGGTCTCCTCCGGCCGCGTGGTGGGAACGCGCACTTCCTCCAGGATCGCGTCGGGACCGCGCGACAGTACCGCGATGCACTTCGTCCCGCCGAGTTCAACGCCCGCGATCAGCGGCAACTGCGCCATTCAACTTTCCTCCTGCACCGCGGCGTCGATCCGCCGCAGCATGTCCCTGAACTGTTCGAGCTCGACCTCGGTGAACCGGCCGAAGATGCGCCGTTCCAGCGCCTTGGCCTCGGGCGCGACCTGCGCGTACAGCGCCTCGCCGGCGCCACTCAGTCGAAGGTGATGCGAGCGCCGGTCGGTGTCGTTGGGGCTTCGCTCGAGCAGCCCGCGCCCGGTCAGCGCGATCGCGGCGCGGCTCACCGTCACCTTGTCCATGCGGCTGCGCTCGCCGAGCTCGACCTGGGTGATCGGCGCGTGCTCCGCGATCAGCGTGATCAGCCGCCATTCCGGGATCGATAGCCCGAACAGCGCGTCATAGGCGCGCGCGATGCGGTCGCTCACCCGGTTGGAGGTGACCGACAGCAGGTACGGCAGGAAGCGATCGAGGTGGAGGCGGTCGGCCATGACGTCGCTGCGCTAACACGGGACAGCGTCGAGCGGAACCGGAATGGAAATGTTGCATTCACGTGACGTCGTTATGACGTCTATATGAAAGAACGGAGCGGCGCCACGGGAGGTGGGCGAGGACGGAGCGAGCGATGACGCTGGTGCGGGCGAACGGGATCGAGATCGACGTGGAAGAGCGCGGGCCGCGCGACGGTCCCGCTATCCTGCTGATCATGGGTCTGGGCGCGCAGTTGGTGCGCTGGCCGCCGGCGATGGTCGAGGCGCTGGCCGACCTCGGCTATCGCGTGATCCTCTTCGACAACCGCGACGTCGGCCTCTCCACCAAGTTCGACCACGCGGGTGTGCCGAGCATCGTCTGGACGGTGATGCAGAAGCAGTTCGGTCGCGTGCCCGAGGTGCCCTACACACTCACCGACATGGCCGCTGACGCGGTCGGCGTGCTCGATGCGCTGGGCGTGGGACGCGCGCATCTCGTCGGCGCGTCGATGGGCGGGATGATCGCTCAGCTCGTCGCCGCCGGCTGGCCCGAGCGCGCTGCCTCGCTCACCTCGATCATGTCGACCACCGGCCATCCCGGCTGCTCGCGCCCCTCGATGCGCGCCACCGCGCTGCTGCTCCGCCATCCCCGCAGCGACGACATCGAGGCGATCGTCGCGCACGGCACGATGGCCGGCCGCGCGGTGAGCGGCCGCTTCCCGATGGAGGACGCGATGATGGCAGAGCGGATCCGCGCCGAGACGCTGCGCAACCGCTGCCCCACCGGCTTCCTCCGCCAGATGGCCGCGATCGTCGCCGATGGCGACCGCACCGAACGGCTGCGCGCGATCGACGCACCGACCCTCGTGATCCACGGCAGCGACGATCCGCTGGTGCCGCCCGCGGGCGGGCGCGAGACCGCTCGCGCCATCCCGGGCGCGCGGCTACTCGAGATCGAGGGGATGGGGCACACGTTGCCGCCGCAGCTCATCGATCCGATCGTCTCCGCGATCCACGACCATATCCGCGCCGGCGCGGCGCCGCGGGTGGCGCGCGCCGCCTGAGCACGGTTGACGCCGGGCCGCGCTGAGCGCCAAGCCGCCGAGATGACGCTGACCCTCTCGCGGCGCGAGGCACGCCGTATCGCGTTGACGGCACAGGGCTTCGGCCGCTCTCGGCGGTCGCGCCCCGGCGCGGCGGCGCTGCGCGCGGTCGCCGAGCGGCTCGGCCTGTTCCAGATCGACAGCGTCAACGTGCTGACTCGCGCGCATTACCTCCCCGCCTTCGCGCGGCTCGGCGGCTATGACCGCACCCTGCTGGAACGCGATGCCTGGGGGCCGCGGCGACACCGTCGCCTGTTCGAATATTGGGCGCACGAGGCGTCGCTGCTGCCGCTCGAGCTCCACCCGCTGCTGCGCTGGCGGATGGATCGGGCAGCGCGCGGCGAGACCGGCTATCGGCGGCTGCGCCGCTTCGCCGGGGAGGATCGCGTCGCGGCCATGGCGGTGCTGGAGCGGATCACCGCCGAGGGCCCGCTGACCGCGGCCGATTTCGAGAACGGCGCGAGCCGCGGCGGCTGGTGGGAGTGGAGCGACACCAAGCACGCGCTCGAGTGGCTGTTCTGGTCGGGCCGGATCACCACCGCGACCCGGCGGGGCAGCTTCGCGCGGGTCTACGATCTGCCCGAGCGGGTCCTCCCGCCGGCCGTGCTGGCGCTGCCGACGCCGACGATCGAGGAGGCGCAGGCGGCACTCGTGGAGCGTGCCGCGCGCGCGCTGGGTGTCGCCACCGCGGCGGACCTGCGCGACTATTTCCGGCTGCGTCCCGAGGAAGGCGATCACGCCATCGTCACGCTGGTCGAGGCGGGCGTACTGCTGCCGGCGAGAGTCGAGGGCTGGTCGCAGCGAGCCTGGCTCCACCGCGACGCGACCGCGCCGCGACGGGTGCGCGGCGCTGCGCTGATAGCCCCGTTCGATCCGCTGGTGTGGGAACGCGGCCGCACGGAGCGACTGTTCGGCTTTCGCTACCGGATCGAGATCTACGTGCCG
Source organism: Sphingomonas sp. BK580 (assembly GCF_014194975.1). Classification (GTDB taxonomy): domain Bacteria; phylum Pseudomonadota; class Alphaproteobacteria; order Sphingomonadales; family Sphingomonadaceae; genus Sphingomonas. The sequence continues at coordinate 87,304 of NZ_JACIAY010000003.1, forward strand.
CAGGAGCGTCGGCAGCACGGCTATTATGTCCTGCCCTTCCTGCTCGACGAGGCGCTGGTGGCGCGCGTCGACCTCAAGGCCGATCGTGTCGCGCGCGTGCTGGTCGCGCGCCGCGTCACGCTCGAGCCGGGTGCGCCGCCGGACACGATGCCGCGGCTGCTGATCGAGCTGGACCGGATGGCGGCGTGGCTCGGACTCGAGCGCGCGGTGCTGGGCGAGGTGGTGGACGGCCTTCGAGGCGGCGGTGAGACGTGATGCGGCAGGCACGCCTCGCTGTGCCTGCCGTCATCCTGAGCGTGTCTCGGGATCCGCCGCGCCCGCGGGGCCGCGGTCATCAGACGCGCGGCACCTCGGATCCTGGGACGGGCTCAGGTTGAAGCCGGTCGCGAGGGCGGCGGGCCGACGAGCGCGCACGCGCGCGGGGAGGCGAAGTGACAGAGCACCCGACTCACTCCACCGTGACGCTCTTCGCCAGGTTGCGTGGCTGGTCGACGTCGGTCCCCTTCGCCACCGCGACGTGATACGCGAGCAGCTGCACCGGCACCGCATAGACCAGCGGTGCGATCAGCGGATGGACCTTGGGCATGGTGATCGTCGCGACACAGCCCTCGCCCGCCGCCTCGACGCCGTCATAGTCGCTGATCAGCAGCACCTTGCCGCCGCGCGCCTGGACCTCCTGCATGTTGCTGACGGTCTTGTCGAACAGCGGGCCCGTCGGCGCGATCACCACCACCGGAACATGTTCGTCGATCAGTGCGATCGGTCCGTGCTTCATCTCGCCAGCGGCATAGCCCTCGGCGTGGATGTAGCTGATCTCCTTGAGCTTGAGCGCGCCCTCCAGCGCGAGCGGATAGTCCGTCCCGCGCCCCAGGTAGAGCACGTCCCGCGCGCCGGCGACCGCGCCCGCGATCGCCTCGATCGACTCGTCGTAGGCGAGCGCGCCGTTGATCGCGGCGGGTGCCTCGGCGAGCTGGCGGACGATGCTGCGCTCCTCCGCCTCGGTCAGCCGGCCCTTGGCCTTGGCGAGGTTGGCGGCGAGCGCGGCGAGCACCGCGAGCTGGCAGGTGAACGCCTTGGTCGAGGCGACGCCGATCTCCGGCCCGGCATGGGTCGGCAGCAGCAGGTCGGCCTCGCGCGCCATCGTGCTGGTGGGCACGTTGACGACGACCGCGATCGTCTGCTTCTCGGCCCGCGCGTGACGCAGCGCCGCCAGCGTATCCGCGGTCTCGCCCGACTGGCTGATGAAGAGCGCCAGACCGCCCTCCTCCATCACCGGCGCGCGGTAGCGGAACTCGCTGGCGACATCGAGGTCGACCGGCACGCGCGCGAACTGCTCGAACCAATATTTGGCGACCATCCCGGCGTAGAAGCTGGTGCCGCACGCCACGATCGTGACGCGGCGGATGCCGGAGAGGTCGAAATCGGGGATCGGTAGCACGATCCGCCCCTCGAAGCGCTGCAGGTAGCTGCGCAGCGTCTGGGCGACCACGATCGGCTGCTCGTAGATCTCCTTCTGCATGAAATGGCGGTGGTTGCCCTTGTCGATCAGCGCGCCCGTCACGCCCGAGATCGTCACCGGCCGCTCGACCGGCGCGTTGTCGCGATCGAAGACCTGTGTGCCGTCGCGCGTGCAGACGACCCAGTCGCCCTCCTCGAGATACGCGATCCGCTGGGTCAGCGGCGCGAGCGCGAGCGCGTCCGAGCCGAGATACGTCTCGCCGTCGCCGTGGCCGACCACCAGCGGCGAGCCGAGCCGCGCGCCGATCAGCAGCTCGGGGTGGCTGCGGAACAGGATCGCGAGCGCGAAGGCGCCGTGGAGCCGCGGCAGCACCTCGCGCACCGCATTCTCGGGTGCCGCGCCGGCCTCGACCTTCTCGCTGATCAGGTGCGCGACCACCTCGGTGTCGGTCTCGCTGGTGAAGACGCGGCCGCGCGCGATCAGCTCGTCGCGGAGCGCCTTGAAGTTCTCGATGATGCCGTTGTGCACCACCGCCACCTCGCCGGTGGCATGCGGGTGCGCGTTGTTGGTGGTGGGTCCGCCGTGCGTGGCCCAGCGCGTGTGCGCGATGCCCGTGTGGCCGGGCAGCGGATCGGCGGCGAGTTCGCGCTGGAGGTTGATCAGTTTGCCCGAGGCGCGGCGGCGCGCGATCTGCCCGTCCACCACGGTGGCGATACCGGCCGAGTCATAGCCGCGATATTCGAGCCGCTTGAGCCCGTCGAGCAGGCGATCCGCCACGTCGTCATGGCCGAGGATACCGACGATACCGCACATGTTATTGGCCGTCCTTCTTCGCCTTCATCGACGCCCGGAAGCGCGCCGCCCAGCCCGCGCGCTCTTCCTGCCGGGCGCGCCCCAGGGCAAGTGAATCCTCTGTAACATCCCGGACAATAACGGATCCTGCCGCGACGATGGCGCCGTCTCCGATCGACACCGGGGCGACCAGCGCCGAGTTCGAGCCGACGAACGCGCCCGCGCCGATGACGGTGCGGCTCTTGAGATAGCCGTTGTAGTTGCAGGTGATCGTGCCGGCGCCGATGTTGGCCTTGGCGCCCACGTCGGCATCACCGATGTAGCTGAGGTGGTTGGCCTTGGCGCCGGCGTGCAGCACCGCATTCTTGACCTCGACGAAATTGCCGACCTTGGCGCCGGGCTCGAGCACCGCGCCGGGGCGCAGCCGCGCGTACGGCCCGACCTCGACCGCGCCCGCGACGGTCGCGCCCTCGAGATGGCTGAAGGCGTGGATCGTGGCACCGTCCGCTACCTGGACGCCCGGCCCGAACACCACGTTCTGCGCGATCGTCACGTCGCGGCCGATCGCCGTGTCGTGCGCGAACCACACCGTCTCGGGCGCGAGCAGCGTCGCGCCCTCGGCCATCGCGCGCGCCCGGCGCGCCTGCTGCCACGTCGCCTCCACCGCGGCGAGCTCGGCGCGGCTGTTGACGCCGGCGACCTCGTCCGCCGCTGCCTCGATCACCGCCGCCCGACCCGACAGCTCCACCACGTCGGTGAGATAATATTCGCCGGCCGCATTGGCGTTGCCGAGCCGCCCCAGCAGCGCGAACAGTCGCTCACCGCGCACCGCCATCAGCCCGGTGTTGCACAGGTCGACCGCGCGCTCGGCGGCACTGGCATCCTTATACTCGACGATCTTCTCGAGCCGGTCACCATCGGCCGCGACGATCAGCCGGCCATAGGCGCCAGGGTCGGCGGGGCGGAAGCCGAGCACCACCACCTCCGGCGAGTCGGCCGCGTGAAGCCGGTCGAGCATCGCCCGCATCGTGGCCGCGCTCACCAGCGGCACGTCGCCGTACAGGATCAGCACGTCGCCCGCGAAGCCCGCCAGCGCCGCCTCGGCCTGCCTCACCGCATGACCGGTCCCGAGCTGCTCGGCCTGATGCGCGGTCGCGGCGCCGAGCGGTGCCACCGCCGCCTCGACCTGCTCGCGCCCGGCGCCGACCACCACCACGGTGCGCTCGGGCCCGAGCGTCGCCGCGCTGGCGAGCAGGTGGAGCAGCATCGGCCGTCCCGCGATGGGATGCAGCACCTTGTGCAGATCGGACTTCATCCGCGTGCCCTTGCCCGCGGCAAGGACGACGATAGCGACGGGCGGCTGGCTCGACATGGGCGTGCCCTGCCACCCTTTGCTTGCCAATTCCAGTATGAGGCGGCAACGCGGCGCGCGCATGACCTCCTTCCCCTTTCCGATCGTCGGCTTCGATCTCGACGGCACCCTGCTCGACACCTCGGGCGACCTCGCCGCGGCGACCAACCACGCGCTCGCTTCCGTCGGGCGGCCGACGCTCACCGTGGAGCAGGTCAAGCCGATGATCGGCGGGGGAGCGCGCCACATGCTCGCGCAGGGCATGGTCGCGACCGGCGGCTGCTCGGACGAGGAGCTGGCGGTGCTCCACCGCCGGCTGCTCGACTATTATGAGGCGCACCTCACCGTCCACACCCGCCCCTATCCGCATGTCGTCGAGGCGCTGGACGCGCTCGCCGCGCGCGGCGTGCGGCTCGCGGTGGTGACCAACAAGCTCGAGCATCTCGCGCGCCGGGTGCTCGACCAGCTCGGTCTGACTGAGCGCTTCGTCACCATCATCGGCGGCGACACGATGGGGCCGGGCAACGGCAAGCCCTCACGGCTGCCGATCGACGCGATGGTGGCGCGCTGCGGTGGGGGGCGGACCGCCTTCGTGGGCGACTCGATCTACGATATCCAGGCCGCGCACGCCGCCGGGCTACCCGCGATAGCGTGCCGCTTCGGCTTCCTGATGCAGCCGGTCGAGGAGCTCGGCGCGGACGCGATCATCGACGGCTTCGACCAACTCATTCCCACGCTGGAGCGGCTATGACCGAGACCACCTCGCTGGCACAGGTGCGCCCGCTGTTCCTCCTCGCTCTGATCGCCGCGACGATCGGTGCGGTGACCCTCGCGCTCATGCCGCATCCGCCGCAGGTCGCCGACGTGAGCGACAAGTGGCAGCACATGTTCGCCTTCGGCACGCTCACGATCCTGTCAGTGCTGGCCTTTCCGATGACCTCGCTGCTGCGGATCGGGGAGCGCATGTCGTTCCTGGGCGCGCTGATCGAGGTCTTCCAGTCGATACCCTCGCTCCACCGCGACTGCGACGTGATGGATTGGCTCGCCGACACGCTCATCATCGCGGCGGTGCTGGCGGTGATCGTCGCGGCTCGCCGTCTCGGCCGTCGCGCCTCCCCTGCCCAGCCGCGACGATCTGCGCTACACCGCCGCACGTGATCGACGAGATCCCGCTCCGCACCTGGCTCGCGGTCGCGATCGCGGTCGCGACCGCCGCGGTCGTGCTCGTGCTGGCGGGCGACTATCAGACCGCGCTCGCGGCGCTGGCGGGTTGCGCGGCACTGGTGGTGATCGTCGCCACCATCCCGGAGGAGCCGCCCGCCGACCTCACCCCAGAGCCGACCCGCGCCGAGGTGCCCTATGAGGCCGCACTCGAGGCGATCGCGGAGCCGGTGCTGGTGCTCCGCGGGGGCCGCGTGGTGGTCGCCAACGCCGCCGCGCGCGCGCTGCTGGGGCAGCATATCCTGGGCGAGGACGCGCGCGTGGCGATCCGCCATCCCGGCGCGGCCGAGCATCTCGCCGAGGGCGCCGAGCATCCGGTCGACCTCGTCGGGATCGGCACGCTGGACCAGCGCTGGCAGATGCGCACCGCCGCATTAGGGCCGGAGCTACGACTGGTCCACCTCATCGACCAGACCGGCCAATATGCCGCCGAGCGGATGCGCGTCGATTTCGTCGCCAACGCCAGCCACGAACTCCGCACCCCACTGGCCTCGATCCTCGGCTACGTCGAGACGCTCGCCGAGGCCGCGGGCGAGGACCCGGGGCTGCGCCAGCGTTTCCTCGGCATCGTCTTCGACGAGGCGAGGCGAATGGAGCGACTCGTTGAAGATCTGATGAGCCTGTCGCGGATCGAGGCGGAGAAGTTCCGCCTGCCGCGCGCCGAAGTCGACCTCGCCGAGCTGGTGCAGGATGCGTGCGACTCGCTCTACACCACCCATGGCAATCGCGGCGACGACATCCGGCTGGAGCTGGCGGACGGCGTGCCGCGCGTGATCGGCGACCAGGCGCAGCTGTCGCAGCTGGTCCACAATCTCGTCGGCAACGCCATGAAGTACGGTCGCGCCGGCACGCCGGTGGAGGTCTCGCTCAGCGGCATCGATCGCAACGTCTGCCTCGTCGTCGCCGACCAGGGCGAGGGCATCGCGCCCGAGCATCTGCCGCGGTTGACCGAGCGCTTCTATCGCGTCGATCCGGGGCGGAGCCGCTCGCTCGGCGGCACCGGGCTTGGGCTCGCGATCGTCAAGCATATCGTCGAACGCCACCGCGGACGGCTCGACATCACCAGCACCGTTGGGGTCGGCACCCGCGTCGCGGTTACCCTCCCCGCCGCGGCGCCGGCGCCCGCGCCGGGGTCGCTGTCATGAAGACGTAACTCACGTGTCACATTGGCGGCGCCACCGGGGCCGCCGTATCGGCCGCCCGCTCGGGGGAATGATGTCGCGCCTCGTCAACGCGCTTGCGGCCAAGATGCCGGCGCCGCTGCCGCACGCCGTGCTGGCGGCGTTGGCGATCGGCGCGCTGGGCGGCTGCGTCGACCAGGCCGCCGGCGGTGGGGCGGGGTCACGCGACCAGATCCGTATCGTCGGCTCCTCCACCGTGTACCCCTTCACTACTCTCGTCGCCGAGCAGTTCCTCGCCAACACGCCCGGCGCCAAACCGCCCGTGATCGAGTCGACGGGGACCGGCGCGGGGATGAAGTTGTTCTGCGCGGGCATCGGCGCGGCGCATCCGGACATCGAGGACGCCTCGCGGCGGATGCACCGCGCCGAATATGACGCGTGTGCGCGCCACGGCGTCGGCGGCGTGCTCGAGGTGCAGGTCGGCATCGACGGCATCGCTCTGGCCGAGTCGTTGCGCGGCCCGGGCATGGCACTGACCGCCAGCGACCTCTATCGCGCGCTCGCCGCCGCGCCCGGCGGCCGCCGCAACACCGCCCGGCTGTGGCGCGACGTCGACCCGTCGCTGCCAGCGATACCGATCCAGGTCTACGGCCCGCCCGCGACGAGTGGGACGCGCGACTCCTTCGTCGAGCTGATCATGGCCCCCGGCTGCGAGGCGGTGGAGCCGGACACGCGCGCGTTGCGCGAGCGCGCGCCCGACCGGTTCGCCGCGCGCTGCCACCGACTGCGCGACGACGGCGCTTATGTGGACGCGGGCGAGAACGACAATCTGATCGTCCAGAAGCTGCGCGCCAACCCCGACGCGATCGGCATCTTCGGGTACGCTTACCTGGAGGAGAATGCCGGGGCGGTGCGCGGCGTGACACTGGGCGGCGTCGCGCCCAGCTACGCGACGATCGCTGACGGCAGCTATCCCGGAGCGCGGCCGCTCTATCTCTACGTGAAGAAGGCGCATCTTCGCGCCATTCCCGGACTGCGCGCCTTCCTGCGCCAATATGCCGCGCTGTGGGACCGCCGCGGGCCGCTGGTGCGGCGCGGGCTGATCGCCTCGCCCGAGCCGGTGCAGCGCCGCGCCGCCGCGGTGATCACGCAGGAGTTCGCGCTCGATCCCGCGGTGTTGCGCTGATGTCCCCGCTCGCGCTCGCCTTCGTCATCGCCGCGCTCGCTCTGATCGGCTGGGTCACCGCGCGTGCCCGCGCCGCGCGCTTCCGCCGTGGCACCGCGCGCCGCTTCAGCTCGCTGCCGCAGCACCACGGCTGGTTCGTCGCGCTGGGAACGCTGCTGCCCGCGCTGCTCTTCCTCGCGGTCTGGCATGTCACCTCGCCCGCGCTGGTCACCGAGGCGGTACTCGCCACGCCCGGCGCCGCGACGCTCCCCCCGCCCGGGCTCGACCGCGCGGCGATCCTGGCGGAAGCGCGCAATCTCGCCGCCGGGCGCGCCTATGGCGCCTTCCACCCGCTGTCCGAGCAGCTCGCGCCGTCCTATGCCGCGGCGCAGGCGCGCTACGACTGGATCGCCACCGCGGCGGCGCTGCTGCTCGCCTTCGCCGGCGGCGCGCTCTCTTACCTGCGCGTGCGCCCCGGGTTCTCGGCGCGGACCCACGTCGAGCGCGTGATCATGGGCACGCTGCTCGCCGCCTCGCTGATCGCGATCGTCACGACGATCGGCATCGTCGTCTCGCTGCTGTTCGAGAGCGCTCGCTTCTTCCGCGTCGTACCCGTGACCGACTTCCTGCTCGGCACGCACTGGAGCCCGCAGGTGATCGACCCGCGCGATCCCGGTGCCGCCCTGGGCGCGGTGCCCTTGTTCTGGGGCACCTTCTTCATCGGCGCGATCATCGCGATGGCCGTGGCGATCCCGTTCGGGCTGATGAGCGCGATCTACCTGACGCAATATGCCCGCGCCGGGACGCGTCGCTGGATGAAGCCGCTGCTCGAGATCCTCGCCGGCGTGCCCACGGTCGTCTACGGTTACTTCGCCGCGCTGACGGTGGCGCCGGCGGTCCGCGACCTCGGCTTCGCGCTGGGGGTGAGCTGGGCCTCGTCGGAGAGCGCGCTCGCGGCCGGCACGGTGATGGGGGTCATGATCATCCCGTTCGTGTCCTCGATGGCGGACGACTCGCTCTCCGCGGTTCCCGCGGCGATGCGCGACGGCAGCCTGGCGATGGGCGCGACCAGCGCGGAGACGATCAAGAAGGTGCTCGTTCCCGCCGCGCTCCCCGGCGTGGTGGGCGGCGTGCTGCTGGCGGTGAGCCGCGCGATCGGCGAGACGATGATCGTGGTGATGGCGGCGTCGGGGGTGGCGTCGCTGACGCTGAACCCCTTCGCCAGCACCACCACCGTGACGAAGCAGATCGTCGACCTGCTCACCGGCGAGGCGGCGTTCGACTCCGCCAAGACGCTCGCCGCCTTCGCGCTCGGGCTGACCTTGTTCGTCATCACCTTGCTGCTCAATGTCGTCGCGCTGATCGTGGTGCGGCGCTACCGCGAGGCCTACGAGTGAGCGAGACGCTCGTCCCCGCGGCGCCGGTGAGCGCCGCCGCACCGGCGGAACGGCGTCCGACCGATTGGCGCACCGCGTCGATGCAGCGCCGCGTGCGCCAGCGCTACGCCGCCGAGCGACGCTTCCGCCTGCTAGGGCTCGCCGCGGTGGTCACCTCCGCCGCGTTCCTGCTGTTCCTGCTCGCCTCGATGGCGGCGCGCGGCGCGGGCGGCTTCGTCGAGACGCGGATCGCGCTGCCGCTCGACCTCGCACGCGCCGGGCTGAACGTGACCCCGGCGCAGCTGCGCGGCCCGCGCGCCGATCTCGCGCTGGCCGGCGCTGGGTTGGAGGCGGCGGTCGACTCCGCCGCCAACGTCGCCTTCCCACGGGTCGGCGGCGCGGCGCTCCTGTCCGACGCGGCGTGGCTGCGCGTACGCGAGGCGGTGAAGCGGGACCCGAGCCTGCTCGGCCGCCGCGCCACGATCGACGTTCCCGTCGCGTCGCGGCTCGACATCGCCTTCAAGGGCGGCGGCACCCGCGCTGACCGGGCGCTCGCCCGGGCGCTTGCCTCACAGCTCTCGCGCGGGCTCAACCGCGATTTCCTGACCGGCGCCGACTCGACCGACCCGACCCGCGCGGGCATCTGGGGCGCGCTCAAGGGATCGCTGCTGACGATGGTGGTGACGCTGCTGCTGGCCTTCCCGATCGGGGTGTTCTCCGCGCTCTACCTAGAGGAATATGCGCCGCGGAACCGCTGGACCGACCTGATCGAGGTGTCGATCAACAATCTCGCCGCGGTGCCCTCGATCATCTTCGGCCTGCTGGGGCTGGCGGTGTTCCTCGGTACCTTCCACATGCCGCGCTCGGCCGCGCTGGTCGGCGGACTGACGCTGGCGCTGATGACCACGCCGGTGATCGTCATCGCGGCGCGCAACGCGATCGGCGCGGTGCCACCCTCGATCCGCGACGCCGCGCGCGCGCTCGGCGCCTCGCCGGTGCAGGTCGTCTTCCACCACGTGCTGCCGCTGGCCCTGCCGGGCATCCTGACCGGCACGATCATCGGCATGGCGCGCGCGCTCGGCGAGACCGCGCCGCTGCTGATGATCGGCATGCGTGCCTTCATCGCCGCCCCGCCCGAGCGGCTGACCGATCCCGCGACCGTGCTGCCGGTGCAGATCTTCCTGTGGTCCGACGACGTGCAGACCGGCTTCATCGAGAAGACCTCGGCCGCGATCATCGTGCTGCTCGTCTTCCTGCTGGCGATGAACGGCCTCGCCATCTTCCTCCGCAACCGTTTCGAGACCCGCTGGTGATGAGCAACGCCCCGCCCAAGATGACCGCGAGCGGCGTCGACGTCTTCTACGGCACGAAGCAGGCGATCCGCGACGTCAGCATCGACGTGCGCCAGGAGGACGTCACCGCGTTCATCGGTCCGTCGGGCTGCGGCAAGTCGACCTTCCTGCGCACGCTCAACCGCATGAACGACACCATCCCGGGCGCGCGCGTCTCGGGCGACATCCGGCTCGACGGCGAGGACGTCTATGCCAAGGCCATGGACGTGGTGCAGCTGCGCGCGCGCGTCGGCATGGTGTTCCAGAAGCCCAACCCTTTTCCGAAGTCGATCTTCGAGAATGTCGCCTACGGCCCGCGCATCCACGGGCTGGCGCGCTCCAAGGCAGACCTCGCGCAGATCGTCGAGCGCTCGCTGACGCGGGCCGGGCTATGGAACGAGGTCAAGGACCGGCTGGGCGACTCGGGCACCGCGCTCTCGGGCGGGCAGCAGCAGCGGCTGTGCATCGCGCGCGCGATCGCGGTCGACCCCGAGGTGATCCTGATGGACGAGCCGTGCAGCGCGCTCGACCCCGTCGCCACCGCGCGGATCGAGGAGCTGATCCACGACCTGCGCGGGCGCTACGCGATCGTGATCGTCACGCACAACATGCAGCAGGCGGCGCGCGTGAGCCAGCGCACCGCCTTCTTCCACCTCGGCCAGCTGGTCGAATACGGCGACACGTCCGACATCTTCACCAACCCGCGTGAGGAGCGGACGAAGGACTATATCACCGGGCGCTACGGCTGAGAGACGGGACGGGACGGATGGCGAACAGCCAGGAACATACGGTCAAGGCCTTCGACCAGGACATCGGCCAGCTGCGCGGGCTGATCTCGCAGATGGGCGGCCTGGCGGAGAGCGCGATCGCGGAGGCGATGGTGGCGCTGCAGCGCGGCGACGCCGAGCAGGCCGCGCGCGTGGCGGCGGGAGACCGCAAGATCGACGCGCTCGAGGCCGAGGTGGAGCGCACCGCGGTGCGGATCATCGCGCTGCGCGCGCCGATGGCGGACGACCTGCGCGAGGTGGTCGCCGCGCTCAAGATCGCCGGCGTGGTCGAGCGCATCGCCGACTACGCCAAGAACATCGCGCGCCGCGTGCCGCAGATCGAGAGCGAGCATCGCATCGACCCGATCTCCACCCTGCCCGCGATGGCGAAGATGGCGTCCGAGATGGTGCACAACGTGCTGGACGCCTTCGCCGCGCGCGATCCCGACCGGGCGCTCGCGGTATGCGAGAGCGACCGCGCGCTCGACGATTTCTACGACAGCATCTTCCGCACGCTCGTGACCTATATGGTCGAGAACCCGAAGACGATCAGCCAGTGCGCGCACCTGCTGTTCGTCGCCAAGAACCTCGAGCGGATCGGGGATCACGCCACCAACGTGGCGGAGATGGTCTATTTCGCGGCGACGGGGACGCGATTGACCGAGCGCGACAAGCTTCATCACGGGGGTACCATCTGATGGCCAAGGCCCGCATGCTGCTGGTGGAAGACGACGCCAGCCTCGCCGAACTGCTGGTGTGGCATTTCACGCGCGAGCATTTCGCCGTCCAGCACACGATCGACGGCGAGGAGGCGCTCCTCATGGCGAAGGAGACGCCGCCGGACATCGTGCTGCTCGACTGGATGGTGGAGGGCATCTCGGGGATCGAGGTCTGCCGCCGGCTGCGCCGCGCCCCCGAGACGCAGAACGTGCCGATCATCATGCTCACCGCGCGCGGCGAGGAGGAGGATCGCGTCCGCGGGCTGGAGACGGGCGCCGACGATTACGTGACCAAGCCCTTCTCGCCGCGCGAGCTGGTCGCGCGCGTCGGTGCGGTGCTGCGGCGCGTCCGTCCCGCGCTGGCGGGCGAGCAGCTCACCTACGCCGACCTCGAGATGGACACCGTCGGCCACAAGGTGCGCCGCGGCGGCGAGGTGGTCGCGCTGGGACCGACCGAGTTCCGCCTGCTCAAGCACTTCCTCGAACATCCCGGACACGTCTTCTCGCGCGAGCGGCTGCTCGACAGCGTCTGGGGGCACGACAGCGACATCGAGAGCCGCACCGTCGACGTCCACATCCGCCGCCTGCGCAAGGCGATCAACGAGGGCGGGCGGCCCGACATCATCCGCACCGTCCGCTCCGCCGGCTACGCGCTCGACACCGGGCATTGAGGCGTGTTTACAATCAGTTGCGTCTAAGAATGGGCGTGCTCCCGCGCAGGCGGGAGCCCAGCGGTCCGGGGCGCTTCCCCCGTCATCCTGTGTTCGCGCGTGGCCGAGAACTCTAGATCTCAGGCGTTTTCCCCGTCCTCTTCTTCGGTGCGCGCGCGCAACGAGGGACCTTTTCTCGCCGCCGGATCGTTGGCCGACCCGCGTGACTTTACGCGTTTCTGACCGAACGCACGGCAGGAGAGAGAACATGAAGACGATCCTTCTGGCAGCAGCCGCCGTCATCGCCGTCCCGACGATGGCGATCGCGCAGGACACCCCGCAGCAGACGCCGCAGACGGGCACGATGCAGCCCGACACCACGACCGCTCCGGACGCCACCGCGCCCGCCGACGCGGCGCCGGCGCCCTCCGCCGACACCACTGCCGACCCGGCGACGAGCCAGCAGGCGCCGATGCAGAGCGCGCCGTCGACCGGCGACGCCGCGACGCCGCCGTCCGCCAGCCCCGCCTCGCCGCAGCCCGCCGCGGGTGGCGCGATGGGCACCGAGACCGCCGGCGGCTATCAGCCGTCGCAGCCGGCGCTGTCGGGCACGCCGCAGCCGGGGGCAACGGTGCGCTTCCAGCCCGCGCCCTCGCCTGACCAGGCCTATCCGGCGCCCGCGGCGAAGTCGGAATACCCGATCTGCAAGAAGGGCCAGTACGATGGCTGCATGCAGGCGAGCGACGCCGGCGGCAAGAAGCGCGCCCGCGCGCGTCGTCGCTGACCGGACGGGACGGGCTTCTCGCCCGCCCCGCACCTGACTAGGAGAGGCGCTCCATCGCACGAGGGGGCGCCTTTCTCATGTCCATCCGCTTCGACGGCCGGGTCGCCATCGTCACCGGCGCCGGCGGCGGCCTCGGTCGCCACTATGCGCTCGAGTTGGCCCGCCGCGGCGCGCGCGTGGTCGTGAACGACCTCGGCGGCGATCGCTCGGGCCAGGGCGGTTCGGACGCGGCGCAGGCGGTGGTGGAGGAAATCCGCGCCGCCGGTGGCGAGGCGATGCCCAACGGGGCCAGCGTCACCGACTATGCCGCGATGGAGGAGATGGTCGCACGCGCCCGTGAGGCCTGGGGCGGCGTCCATGTCCTGATCAACAACGCCGGCGTGCTGCGCGACCGCACCTTCGCGAAGATGACGCCGGAGGACTTCGCCTTCGTCGTCGGCGTCCACCTGATCGGCTCGGCTCACGCCACCAAGGCGTGCTGGGACACCTTCCGCGAGCAGAATTACGGCCGCGTGCTGATGACCGCGTCCTCCTCCGGACTGTTCGGCAACTTCGACCAGGCGAACTACGGCGCGGCCAAGCTCGGGCTGGTCGGGCTGGCGCGCACGCTCCACCTCGAGGGGGCGCGCTTCGGCATCCGCGTCAACACCATCGCCCCCGTCGCCGGGACACGGATGACCGAGGAGCTGTTCCCTGCCGAGGCCTATGCCGCCTTCGCCCCCGAGAAGGTCGCGCCCGCCGCGCTGTTCCTGGTCAGCGACGAGGCGCCGAGCAACCAGATCATCGGTGCCGGCGCAGGCGTGTTCCAGGCGAGCCAGATCACGCTGACCCCGGGCGTGCTGCTCGAGGGCGAGGCGCTCTCGCCCGAAGGTGTCGCGGCGCAATGGGCGGCGATCACCGAACGCGCCGGCGAGATCGTCCCCGACTTGGGTGCGGCGCAGGCGCTGCTGATCGGCGCCGCGCTTCAGCGCGACTGATCGCTCCGTCCGATCGGGTCACGCGGCGGCTTGCGCCGGGTCGGTGCCGGGGCGACAGTCGCGCGCATGTACAGTGACAGCGACCTCGATCAGGCCGTGTCGGCCGGCGTGCTACCGGCGCACCTCGCCGCCGCCTTTCGCGATCACGTCGCCGGGCTGCGCGCGACCCCGGCGGTCGACGAGGAGCATTTCCGCTTCCTCACCGGGTTCAACGACCTCTTCGTCACGATCGCGATCACCCTGCTGCTCGTCGCGGTGGCACAGATCGGCGGCCTCGTCGCCGACTGGGCAGGTGGCGCGGCCGTGGCGGCGATGTCCTGGGTGCTGGCGCTCTACTTCACCGCGCGTCGGCGAATGGCGCTGCCGAGCATCGTGCTGTTGCTCACCTTCGTCGGCGGCATCGCTGCGGCGGTCCTCGCGTCGATCGGCTTCATGGCGATCCGCGTCGTCGACAGCGCCGCTCTGGTCGCGATCGGCCTCGCTGGCGCGGCGGCAGGGACGGGAGCCGCGCTCCACTGGCGGCGCTTCAGCGTTCCGATCACGCCCGCGATCGCGGCGGTCGCCGCGGTCGCCCTCGTCGTCTCGCTGATCATCGCCGCCGTCCCAGCGGCCAAGCCCCTCACCTGGGTGCTGCTGCTCGTCGGCGGCATGGCGGTCTTCGGCTATGCGATGCGCTGGGACATGAGCGATCCACGCCGCGAGACGAGATGCGCCGACGTGGCGTTCTGGCTCCACCTCGTCGCCGCACCGATGATCGCGCACCCGATCTTCCAGTTGCTCGGCGTGTTCGAGGACCGACTCGCGCTCGGTACCGCGCTGCTCGTGCTGCTGATGTATATGCTGTTCGCGCTAGTGGCGCTGGCGATCGACCGCCGCGCGCTGCTCGTCTCCAGCCTGATCTACGTGCTGTATGCGCTGTCGACGCTGATCCGCACCACGGGTGCGGTCGCCATGTCGACGGCGCTCACCGCCCTGGTGATCGGCGCGGCGCTGCTGTCGCTCTCGGCATTCTGGCAGACGATCCGGGTGTCGATCGTGACACGACTGGGCCGGCTCGCCACGCGCCTTCCCCCCGTGCAGTCGCGCGCATGAGGCGGGCTTCCTGCTGCGACGAACACTCGCATGAACCCCGACCGGCGCGGCGCGGGACGTCGCTGCTGCTCTATTCCTCGACCAGCTTCATCAGCCGCCGTTCGACCGGCGCGAGCACCGGACCGAGCTCATGCCCGCGACGGATCACCTGCCCCGCCTCCCCCACGAGCGCCCACATGCCCTGGCGCTGGCGTAACGCCGGGCGCTTCTCGATGCGGAACTCGGGCCGCTCGGTGGCGCGTCGAAATGCACTGAACACCGCGGCCTCGCGGCCGAGATCGATCGCATAGTCGCGCCAGTGACCGGCCGCGACCATGCGGCCATAGAGGTCGAGGATACGGTTGAGCTCGGGGCGGTCGAACCCGACCTGATCAGGTCGGGCACCGCCCGGGAAAGGCGTGACGATCCCCATCAGGCGCGGTCGCGCTCCGCGCGCCCGCCCTGCTCGGCGATCAGCGAGTCGAGCCGTTTCTTCATCGCCTCCAGCTCGCAGCGCAGGATCTCGACCTTCTGCGTGGCGGGATCGAACATCTCGCTGCACGGCGTGCCATAAGGGACGAAGCGCGGCTCAGGCGCGGCGCCGCCCTCGACCATCGTCGGCCGCGCCGGTATGCCGACCATCACCGCGCCTGCGGGCACGTCGCGGGTCACCACCGCGTTCGCGCCGACCCGCGCGCGCGGCCCGACCAGGATAGGGCCGAGCACCTGCGCGCCCGACCCGATGATCGCGCCGTCCGCGATCGTGGGATGTCGCTTGCCCGCGACGCCGTTGTCCGGGCTGGTGCCGCCGAGCGTGACGCACTGATAGATGGTGACGTCGTCGCCGATCTCCGCGGTCTCGCCGATGACGACGAAGCCGTGGTCGATGAAGAAACGCCGCCCGATCTTCGCGCCGGGGTGGATGTCGATCGCGGTGAGCAGGCGCGACACGTGGTTGACCACGCGCGCGCCGAGGAACCAGCGACGGCGATAGAGCCGGTGCGCGACACGATGGAAGCCGAGCGCCCAAACGCCCGGATAGGTGAGGATCTCGAGCCGCGAGTGCGGGGCGGGATCGCGCGCGCGGATCGAGTCGAGATAATCGGTCAGTCGCGCCATCCGTGTCCCCGCCGGCTCCTTAACCGCCGGCGGCGCCGACGCTCGAGCATGGTTGTTCGCCACAGATAAGGCGAACGCGCGCCGGATTCCATAAGCAGAGCTTGGCCGCGCGAAACGCGAATTTCCTATCGCGGTTGTGGACGATCGCTCAAGCCCTTAGCATCGCCACCACGGCGGGAGCGATCAGGAAGGTGCATGCAGTTACTCTCTCAGCTGGACGTCGCCGGCCTGCTTCCGTTCATCGCCGTCGGTTTCGGTGCCCAGCTCGTCGACGGTGCGCTCGGCATGGCGTTCGGCGTGATCTGCAACACGCTGCTCGTGGCGGTGATGGGGGTGGCGCCGGCGCGCGCCTCGGCCAACGTCCACATCGTCGAGACCTTCACGACCGCCGTGTCGGGGATCAGCCATGCGCTGCATGGGAACATCGACCGCGGGCTGTTCCTGCGGCTGCTGATCCCGGGCGTGATCGGCGGGGTCACGGGCGCCTATCTGCTCACCAACCTCGACGGCAACACGGTCAAACCCTTCGTGCTCGGTTATCTCATCGCGGTGGGCGTCTACCTGCTGATCCGCGGCCTCGTCTTCCCGCCCAAGGTGAGTAAGCCCAAGGTGGTCGAGCCGCTCGGCCTGATCGGCGGCTTCATGGACGCGGCGGGCGGCGGCGGCTGGGGACCGATCGTCACCTCCAACCTGCTGGTCCAGGGGGTGGAGCCACGCAAGGTGGTCGGCACGGTCAGCGCGGTGGAATTCTTCCTCACCTCGATCGTGTCGGCGACCTTCATCTACCATCTCGGCGTGAAGGATTTCGCGACCGCCACGATCGGCCTGCTGATCGGCGGCGTGGCCGCGGCGCCGCTCGGCGCCCTGTTCGCCAAGCGCATCCCGATGAAGGTGATGCTGGTGCTGGTCGGCACGGTGCTGACGATCACCAGCACCTACGGCTTCGTGCGCGCCGTGCTGATGTGACGTGATGGCCCCGGCGCGCGACGCGCACCGGGGCGATGGCTCAGGCGCTGACCGCGTGAACCGTGGCGACCGCCTTCATCACCGATGCGACGCGCACCGCCGACTGGATCACCTCGGCGGTGACCCCGGCCTTCTTCAGCACCTGCTCGTGGCTGTCGATGCACATGCCGCAGCCGTTCATCGCGCTGACCGCCAGGCTGAACAGCTCGAAATCGACCTTGTCGATCCCCGGCGCCGCGATGACGTTCATGCGCAGCTTGGCGGGCATGCGCTGGTACTCGTCGTTACCGGCGAGGTGGGTGAAGCGGTAATAGACGTTGTTCATCGCCATCACCGCCGCCGCGGCGCGCGCCGCGTTGGCCGCCTCGGTCGACAGCTTGTCGGCCACCTCGGCCTCGGTCGCCTCGACCAGCGGCTTGTGCCCCGAGCCGTGCGCGCAGGCGAGCAGCAGCCCGTATTTGCGCTGATCGTTGAGCACCGTCTCGTTGAGCAGCGAGCCGACGTTGAGTCGGATGTCCTTGGCGAAGTCAGGCAAGATGCCCGCGAATTCCTTGAGTGCCATGTCTCTCTCTCGGACGTGAGTCGCCCCGGCGCGACCGGCCCCCGCGGGTGCGCGGGGGGTCAGCCGCCGCCGGGGCGACGGGTAAGTGAAGGAGGCGGGACGCTTGGCCCCGCCCCCGGATCGATCAGGCCGCGACCTGGAGGACGTCGTCGCCCTTGTTCCAGTTGCACGGGCACAGCTCGTCGGTCTGCAGCGCGTCGAGCACGCGCAGCGTCTCGGCCGGGTTGCGGCCGACGTTGAGGCCGTTGACCTGCACCGCCTGGATCACGTTGTCGGGATCGACGATGAAGGTGGCGCGGAAGGCAACGTGCTCGTTCTTGTCGACGATGCCCAGCGCGTCGGCCAGCTTGCGGCCGTTGTCCGCCAGCCACGGGAAGTCGGCCGCGGCCAGATCAGGATCCGACTTGCGCCACGCCAGGTGGACGTGCGCGGTGTCGGTCGAGGCGCCGATGAGCACCGCGTCGCGGTCCTCGAAGTCGCCCTTGATCTGGCTGTAGCCGACGATCTCGGTCGGGCACACGAAGGTGAAGTCCTTCGGCCAGTAGAACAGCACCTTCCACTTGCCCGGATAGGCGGTGGTGAGGTCAAGCGTCTCGCCGGCGGGCAGCGCGCTGGTGCCCTGCTGGACGGGGACGGTGATGGCGGGGAAGGTATCGCCGATGGTCAGCATGGAAGCCTCCTGAGGAAAAAGGGAGTTCCAGCCATCCTCTCACGCGCGGGCGGTGGGCCGCCTCTCGTTGCGACGTCACTAAGGGGGTTCGCGTGATCGATCAAGTCGGTTATCGCGAAGCTGTTGATCGATCGAGGCGATGAATGGCGGCCATCTATCTTCCCACCTTGAAGCAGCTGCAATATCTTGTGGCACTCAAGGATCACGGCCATTTCGGACGCGCCGCGGAGGCCTGTTTCGTCACCCAGTCGACGTTGTCGGCCGGTTTGCGCGAGCTGGAGACGCTGATCGGCGTCACCTTGGTCGAGCGCACCCGCCGCGTCGTCCGCTTCACCCCGCTGGGCGAGCAGATCGCCGTCAAGGCGCGCACCGTACTCCGCGAGGCGGAGGAGCTCGGCGACATGGCGCGCGCGGCAGGGCGGCCGCTGTCGGGCGAGATGCGGATGAGCGTGATCCCGACGATCGCGCCCTTCCTGCTGCCGCGCGTGCTGCCGCGTCTGCGCCGCGACTATCCCGACCTCAGGCTGTTCCTGCGCGAGGAACCGAGCGGCCCGGCGTGCGAGGCGCTCCACAACGGCCGCACCGACTGCGTGCTGCTCGCGCTGCCCTACGCCTGCGGCGAGGTGACGACGCTGCCGCTGTTCGACGACCATCTCTTCCTCGCCTTCCCGGAGGGCGAGATGCCCGCGACACCCGCGGCGGTGAGCCCGGCCGAGATCGACGAGACCCGGCTGCTGCTGCTCGAGGACGGCCATTGCCTCAAGGACCATGCGCTGGCGGCGTGCAACCGCGCCGAGCTGCGCGCCGAGGCGACGATGCTGGGTACCTCGCTCCACACGATGGTGCAGATGGTCGACAACGGACTGGGAGTGACGATGCTGCCCAAGATCGCGCTCGACGCCGGCATCCTGGAGCATACCAACGTCGCCGCGCGCCCGCTCGACGCGGCGCATCCGATGCGCACGCTGGCGCTGGTGTGGCGCCGTGCCTCGCCGCGCGAGCGCGACTTCCAGCTGCTCGGGGAGGTGCTCAAGGCGGCCGGGTGAACGCTCCTCCTCCGTCATCCTGCACTCGTCGCCGAGGCCACGACGCCGCTCGCACCGCCGGACCTGATCGTGCGGCACGTCGGATCCTGAGACGTGCTCAGGATGACTTCGTCCGCTCGATGATCCTGTCCCATTTCACGCCCACAATGGGTGGAACCCCGGCTTGACCACCCGGCGGCCGAGGCGCAGCCTCCATTGTCCGGAGCTCGCCGATGGCCGGGCAACATGGCCGCCACGGCACTCCAGGTTGGAGGGTTGTCGCATGGCTTATGCAGACCGGGTCCCCAGTTCGAGACGCCTCACCACCCTCGCCGCGGTCGCCGCGATCCATGGCCTGATCGGCTATGTGTTCGTCAGCGGCATGGCGGCGAGCTTCGTGACGTCGGTGACGACAGAGCTGACGATTCGCAACATTCCGTTAGAGACTCCGCCGCCACCTGATCCGGCGCCGCAGCCGACGCAGGTCGCGTCCAAGCTGCAGCCGAGGGAGACGATCGTCACGCCCGAGCCGGTCGTACCGACCGCCGTGGACAAATCCTTCACGATCGAGCCCGCGCCCCCCATCATCCCGATCACGCCGATCATCGGTGGTGGCAGCGGCACCGTGGAGATCACCCCGCCCCCGCCGCCGCTGAGCAAGGCTAGCAGCGTCCGCGCGCGCGGCGATCGCACACGCTGGATCTCGACGGAGGATTACCCGCCCTCCTCGATCCGCGCCGGCGAGCAGGGCGTGGTCGCGATCGCGCTCCAGGTCGACGCGGCCGGCAAGGTCACCGGGTGCAGCGTCACCGCGTCGAGCGGCCATGACGCGCTCGATCAGGCGACGTGCCGGCTTTACCAGCGCCGCGGCCGCTTCACCGCGGCGCTCGACGAGGCGGGGACGCCCGTCGCGGCCACCTTCACCGATCGCGTCCACTGGGTATTGCCGCGGTGAGGTGAGCGGGCGCGTCTCACGACACGAGGCTGTTCCCCGGCGCAGGCCGGGGAGCAGTTGGGACAGCGTCGGTGACTTCTCACCAGCGTCACCTGGCTGGCCCGGGCCGTCGTCGGGGCCCAGCGGCATCGGGCGACGGACGCGTCTATTCCCAGCGCGCCGCCGCCTCTCCGTCGCCCGCGCGCGCCTCGACCCAGCGTGCCGCGCCGTTCACCGTCTCGCGCTTCCAGAAGGGCGCGTCGGTCTTCAGCCGGTCGATCAGATAGGCGCAGGCCTCCAACGCCGCGCCGCGGTGTGGCGCACAGGTGCCCACGAAAACGATCCGTTCGCCCGGCGCCATCGCTCCGACGCGATGGACGATCGTCGCCGCGGTGAGCGACCAGCGCGCGCTCGCTGCCGCGGCGAGCCGCTCCAGCGCCGCCTCGGTGGCCCCCGGGTAATGCTCCAGCTCGAGCGTCGCGACGCCGTCGTCGCCGCGCACCAGCCCGGTGAAGCTCGCCACCGCGCCGTCGCGCTCGAGTTCCGCGAGCTCGGCCGCGACGTCGATCGCGGCGGGCGAGACGGCGACGCGGATCATCCGCCCGTCACCGGCGGGAAGATCGCCACCTCGCGCGCGCCGGCGATCGACGCGTCGAGCGGCACGAACGCCTGATCGACCGCCGCGCGCAGTCGCGCCGGCTCGGCGAAGGCGGCGGCGTGGCGCTCGCTCGCGGCGGCGAGCCAGGCGACCAGCTCGGCCACCGTCGTCACCGACGGCGGCGGCGCCACCTCCTCCTCGCCGACGCCGACGCGCTCGCGTACCCAGGCGAAATAGAGCAGCCGCATCGCGCTCAATCCATGTGCCGCAGGCCGACGCGGAGGTAATCCCACCCCGTCACGATCGTCAGCGCCGCCGCGCCCCACAGGCTGGCGAGCCCGACCTGGTGGACCCATACCGCCGCGGGCACCGCGCCCGAGAGGATCAGGGCGCCGAGCGACACCAGCTGCAGCGTCGTCTTCCACTTCGCCAGCCGCGACACCGGCAGCGACACCTGCAGGCCCGCGAGGAACTCGCGCAGCCCGCTCACCGCGATCTCGCGCAGCAGGATCACCAGCGCGGCGATGATATGCACCCCGGTGATCACGGCGACGTCGTCGTGGCGCGTCCCCACCAGCATGAGGATCACCGCGGCGACCATGATCTTGTCGGCGATCGGGTCGAGGAACACGCCCAGCTTCGAGACGGTGCCCTGCGCGCGCGCCAGATAACCGTCGAAATAGTCGGTGATGCCCATCAGGCAGTAGAGGCAGAAGGCGATCGCGAAGCCGGCCTGCCAGCTCGGCCACCACAGGAAGGCGACCAGCAGCGGCACCGCGACGATCCGCGAGAGCGTCAGGAGGTTGGGCAGCGACAGCATCGCCCGCCGACGTGGACCGCGCACGCCCGCGGCGCAACCCGCGGCCGCGAAAAACAGCGTTTGGAACGCGCGCCTCCAGGGGCTATGGCCGCGGCAAGTACCAACTATCCGAAGGGCCTGGTCCCGCGTCATGATCAATGCCCTCGGGCTGCTCAAGCGGCGGCGCTTCCTGCCGCTGTTCACCACCCAGTTCCTCGGTGCCTTTAACGACAATCTGTTCAAGACCTCGATGGTGCTCTTCGCCACCTACGAGATCTTCGCCGACGAGACGCAGGAGAGCTTCTTCAACGCGCTGAGCGCGGCGCTCTTCATCCTGCCCTTCTTCCTGCTCTCGGCCTTGGCCGGGCAGCTCGCCGACACCATGGACAAGGCCCGGATCATCCGCATCGTCAAGACGGTGGAGATCGCGATCATGGCGGTCGGCACCGCCGGGCTGATGCTGGCACGCACCGGCGCGGTCACGCTGCCGCTGGTGCTCATGCTCACCGCGGTGACCGGGCTGGGCGTCCACTCGACCTTCTTCGGCCCGATCAAATACGCCATCCTGCCCCAGCATCTCGAGGAGGACGACGTGCTCGGCGGTACCGGGCTGGTCGAGGCCGGGACCTACCTCTCGATCCTGCTCGGCACGATCGTGGCGGGCTTCGTCTACCGCTCCACCGCGCTAGTGGCCGCGCTGACGATAGCGGTGGCGCTGCTCGGCTGGCTCACCGCGCGCGCGGTGCCGCCCGCGCCGCGGCTCGGGCCCAAGCTGGCGGTCGACCTCAACCCGTTCCGCGCCTCCTGGCGCCTGATCGCGGGCACGATGCACATCCCGCGGCTGTTCCTGGCGATCTGCGCGATCAGCTTCTTCTGGACGATCGGCTCGGTGCTGATCATCGTCTTCCCGCCCCTGGTGAAGAACGTGCTGACCGCGGACGCGAGCGTCGCCAGCCTGGTGCTGGCGGTCTTCTCGGTCGGCGTCGCGATCGGATCGGTGGTGATCAACCTGCTGCTGCGCGGGCAGATCTCGGCGCGCTACTCGCCCGCCTCGGTGATCGCGATGGGCGTGGCGGTGCTCGCCTTCCGCTGGGTGGTGGGGCTGTGGACACCGGCCGCGTCGGGGCATCTGTTCGACATGGCCGGCTTCCTGCACCAGCCGCATGCCGCGCTGGTGCTGCTGGCGCTGCTCGGGGTGGCGGTCTTCGGCGGCATGTTCGTCGTGCCGCTCTACGCTTTCCTCACCACCACCGTGACCAAGGACCACACCGCGCGCACCGTGGCGGCGAACAACGTCGTGAACGCGGGTGCGATGACGATCGGCTCGATCGTGGTCGCGGCGATCACCGCGGCGGGTGTGACGCCGGCGCAGCTGCTGCTGGTGGTGGCGGGCATGTGCGTCGTCTCCGCCTGGATCGCGCAGCGACTGCATCGCGCCTGCGACTGAGGCGGCGCGGATCCAACAGGACTCAACATTCGCTGCGAATGTGAGCGGGCGTGAAAATCGCCCCGCACGCGATTGTTCTTGCTTGAGAAAAGCTGACCTCCCGTGGTCAAAAAGCGAGGCTACCGGTCACGTGAACGCGGCGAAAGTTGAGTCACTGGCGCGATCCGCGCCGGTGTTGAGTCGCTGGATGACTCGCGCGCGCGGCCCGCTGTGTTGTGGTGCCGGCGCGTGTCGCCGCGCGCGACCGCCGGCGATGAGAGCGCGCGCGGTCGTGCGTCGTGCCAGAGCGCGCGCGTGTAGGACAGCCGCGAAGAGGTGAACGCGCGCGCGCGATCGCGGTGGGGGCAAAATTGCTCAGCCACACGCCCGCTGGCGTCATCCTGAACTTGATTCAGGGTTCGCGGGCCCGCGGGTGATCCGGGAACGGGTCCAGGATGACGCCGATGAACTCGAGCAACCTGCCCGCGCCGGGAGCGCGTCGCCGCGAGGCCGCTGGTGTCACCCGCCACGCCGCGCCACAAAGCGCGGCACAACGCCCGCCGGCTAGGCGATCAGCGTGTAGAAACAGGTGAAGAACGCCGAGAAGCTCAGCAGGAACAGCTTGGCGTCCTCGCGCGTGCGCGACCGCGGCGCGCCCACGAACGGCGGGGGCGGCGGCAGCGACCGGCGGAACGGGTGGCGGGCGCCTTCATTGGTGAGGACGAGTCTGCGATCCATGACTATGCTTTAACGCGATATTTACGTTTAGGACCACGTCCCCGATGCGGCGCACGCTTCCCGCCGCGGGACAGCAGCGACAGGAGAGACGACCGATGCCGCTCTACGCCTTCAAGGGACAGCAGCCGACGCTCGCTTCGCGCGCCTGGGTCGCGCCCAGCGCCGACGTGATCGGTGCGGTGCGGCTCGGCGAGGACGTCGGCATATGGTTCGGCGCGACCGTCCGCGGCGACAACACCGACATCACGGTCGGCGCGCGCAGCAACGTGCAGGAGGGCTGCACGCTCCACTCCGACCCGGGCGCCCCGCTGACGATCGGCGCGGACTGCACGATCGGGCATCGCGCCATCCTGCACGGCTGCACGCTGGGCGAGCGCGTGCTGATCGGCATGGGCGCGATCGTGCTCAACCATGCGGTGATCGGCGACGACTGCCTCGTCGGTGCCGGCGCGCTGGTGACCGAAGGCAAGGTCTTCGCGCCGCGCAGCCTGATCATCGGCAGCCCCGCGCGCGCCGTGCGCGAGCTCGACGACGCCGCGGTGGCGGCGCTGCGCGTCTCGGCGGCGCACTACGTCGAGAACGCGCACGCCGCGGCGGCGACGCTGGAGCGTATCGACACGCCGCCGAACGGTTGACGTGGCGTCAGCCTTGCCAGCGGCGGGGCGCCTCCACATAACCCGGCCCATGTCGACACCGCCGCTCCTGTCCTGCCTCCGGCTGCCGATCATCGGCTCGCCGATGTTCATTATATCGGGGCCGGAGCTCGTCATCGCGCAGTGCAAGGCGGGGATCGTCGGTTCCTTCCCGGCGCTCAACGCCCGCCCCGAAACGCTGCTCGACGAGTGGCTCCACCAGATCACCGAGGAACTGGCGGCGCATAATCGCGCTCATCCCGACCGGCCCGCCGCGCCGTTCGCGGTCAACCAGATCGTCCACCGTTCCAATGACCGGCTCGAGCGCGACCTCGCGGTGTGCGCCAAGTGGCAGGTGCCGATCACGATCACCTCGCTCGGCGCGCGCGAGGATCTCAACCACGCGGTGCACGCCTGGGGCGGGATCACGCTGCACGACGTGATCGACGACCGCTACGCGCGCAAGGCGGTGGAGAAAGGGGCCGACGGGCTGATCGCGGTCGCCGCCGGCGCGGGCGGTCATGCGGGCAAGCTCTCGCCCTTCGCGCTGGTGCAGGAGATCCGCGCCTGGTTCGACGGCCCGCTCGCGCTGTCGGGCGCGATCGCCACCGGCGACGCGGTGCTGGCGGCGCAGGCGATGGGGGCGGATTTCGCCTATATCGGCTCGGCCTTCATCGCCACCGAGGAGGCGCGCGCCGACGCGCGCTACAAGCAGGGCATCGTCGAGGGCGGCGCGGCCGACATCGTCTACACCGACCTCTTCACCGGCGTGCACGGCAATTACCTGCGCGGGTCGATCACCGCGGCCGGGCTCGACCCCGACAACCTGCCGCAGGGCGACTATCGCACGATGGACTTCGGCTCGGCCGCGGGCAACGAGGGCGGCGCCAAGGCCAAGGCGTGGCGCGACATCTGGGGCTCGGGCCAGGGCATCGGCGCGGTCGACCGGATCGAGCCGGTGGCGGAGCGAGTGGAGCGGATCGCGCGGGAATATGCGGCGGCGCGGACCCGCATCGGGGTGTGAGGGCCGCGACGAGCTAGCGCGAGCGACTGCGGCAGTATGGATCGGTGTCGGTGGCTCGAAGGCGGATCGCACCCCTTTCTTCGTCATTCCCGCGAAGGCGGGAATCCAGACACGCAGGTCCTTGATGGAGCAGCATCGTCGGCGTGTCTGGATCCCCGCCTACGCGGGGATGACGGCAGAAGGGGATAGAGCGGCGACGAGAGAGCCGGTCTGTCCTGCTCCTTCCTCGACATTCGCCGACGCTCCTACTCGCTTCTACGCGTTCAGGACTACACGGCTGCCCTCAGAACGCGGTCGCGAGCCGATCGAGCATCGAGCGCGCCGGACTCGCCGCGGGCTGCTGCGCCAGCTGCGCGTGGTCGAGGCGGGCGACGCGGCGGTGCAGGTCGCTGCTCGCAGCGATCATCGCGCGCGCGCGCTCGGGCAGCGACTCCACCTCGCCCGGCTCGGTCGCGGGCGCGGCGCCGAGCCGGCGCGCCGGGTCGATCGCCTGCACCGGGCTCAGCTCGCCCGCGATCACCGCGCGCTGCGTCAGCAACCAGGCGATCACGTGCATCAACCGCGTCGTCACCTTGAGCGACTCGCAGCTGAACGTCACGCGCTCGATCGGCGCGAGCGACTCGCGCTCGGCGCGGCCGCCCTCGTCGAAATAGTGGCGCGCCTCGTCGGCCAGCACCATCGCTTCCATGTAGAAGGTGTCGATCAGCCGCCGCTGCATCCGCTCGGCGTCGAGTAGCTGTGCCATGCCGTTGATTCTGCCACGAACCGCCCGGCGCCGCCAAGCGCGTTGACCATCTTTCGCGCGGGCGGGGCTCAGGCGATGATGTCGGGGATGATCTGATCCTCGAGCAACGCGATCTCGTCGCGCAGCCGCAGCTTGCGCTTCTTGAGCCGCATCAGCTGGAGCTGGTCGGCGGTGCCGCCCTCCCCCAGCGCCGCGATGGCGGCGTCGAGGTCGCGGTGCTCGACCCGCAGCGCGCTCAGCCGCGCCGCGATCTCCAGCTCGTCCGCGTCCGCCTGCATCTGTCGCCATCCCCTGGTTGTGCGCCACCGTCCCTAGCAGCGGCCCCGGCCGTCTCCCTAGCGCATTCGGTGCGCCCCGCACGAGTCGTCGCATCGTCGCCGCGATCGATCGATCGACATCAAATGACACGCGACTCTCCGTGCGTTTCGTGGTTTTATCCGGAGTCCCGTTCAACCAAGAAGGAGGCTACTGCCATGCAGACCGCGCACCTCTCGGCCCTGGAAGCGAAGCACGCGACGCTCGAGCAGCGGATCGCCAGCGAGTCGCAGCGACCGGCGCCGGACACGATCGTGATCGCGGACCTGAAGAAGCAGAAGCTCAGGCTGAAAGAGGAGATCGACTCGCTGCACTGACGCGCGCGCGTCCACGGCACGGGCCGAGAGCAGGGGCCCGGCGGACATGCTCCGCCGGGCCTTTCTCATGCGGGCGCGCTCAGCGTGGCTGGGGAGCGGCGGCGGCAGCGGCGGGCGCGCAGCCGACCAGCCCGGCGAGCGGCACCACCAGCGTGTCCTGCCCCGGACGGTCGAGCCGCAGCGTCGCGCTGGGCACCGCGGCACCGTTGTTGAGATTGGGACGCGGCTCGATCGTGAGCTGCACCGTCGCGGTCACCTCGCCGCCACGATAGACCGACTCGGCGTTGAGCCCCAGCGACACCGTGCCGGCCGCGCCGGCGCGCCCGAGGTCGCGCACCGAGCCGTCGAGCGATATCCGCAGCGTCGACGGGTCGGCGGTGGCCACCGCGGCGAGCCCGCGCACCTGGCCGGTGGAGAAGAGATAGGCGGCACAGCCGCGCGCGGGCAGTTCCTGGCGCGGCAGCGTGCTGAGCGGGAGGCCGTCGATCGAGTCGGCCGGGAGCGCCGGCGCGGCCTGGACGAGCGCGAGCAGGAAAGCGAGCGTCATGGCGCCGAGACTATCATGACGAGCCACGCCGGATAAGCCGCGATCGCCAGCAGCGTGCCGAGCGGCAGTGCGTCGTCGCGCGCCAGCCCGCGCCCGCGCAGATGCTGGAAGGCGACCCAGCCGAGCCCGACCAGTCCCGCCACCAGCAGCACCGCGGGAAGCAGCCGCCAGCCGAGCCACAGCCCGATCGCGCCGAGCAGCTTGGGATCGCCGCCGCCCATCCCGTCGCGCCCGCGCCACCGACGATAGCCAACCGCGACGAGCCACAGCAGCGCGAAGCCGGCCACACCGCCGATCACCCGCTCGGCGACGTCGGGCGGGCACCACCAGGCGGTCACCGCGCCGCCGAGCGCGAGCGCGGCCACCAGCTCGTCGGGCAGCCAGAAGTCGCTCGCGTCGAGCAGCGCGAGCACCAGCAGCAGCCAGCCGAACAGCGCCCCCGCCGCCGCGTTCCAGCCCGGCGCGGCGAGCCCGGCGGCGACGCCGACCGCGGCGCAGCCCGCCTCGACGAGCAGGTGGCGCTGGTCGATCGCGGCGCCGCAGCTGCGACACCTGCCACGCGCGACGGCGCCGCTGACGAGCGGCACCAGCTCGTGCGCGGCGAGCGTGCGGCCGCACGAGTCGCACGCCGAGCGCCCGCTCAGCACCGAGCGTCCGGCCGGCCAGCGCACCGCGATCGTCGCGAGGAAGCTGCCGACGATCGCCCCGAACACACCGAGCAGCGCGGGCCAGACGAGCGGGTCAGCCACGGACGGACGTCGGGCGACGGTGAGGCGGAAGCGCACCACGAACAACACGCTGTTCCCCGGCGAAGGCCGGGGCCCGCTTGCGAAGGCCGAAGTGATGGAACCGCGGCGCCTCCCACCTGGGCTCCGGCCCGCGCCGGGGAACAGGTAGGGAGAAGCGATCACCGACGATCTCGCCGCTCGAGCGCTCACCCGGCCCCGCTCGCTCGCTCGCTGTCGTCCCGCTGGTCACCCGCGACCGCCTAGCGGTTTGTAAAGCACCCCGCGAGCGATTAGATGCACCGCAACATATCGCACGAGAGGAACCCCGCCATGGCCACCGATCCCGTCGTCATCCTGTCCTACGCGCGCACGCCGATGGGCTCGATGCAGGGCAGTCTGGCGGGGCTGAGCGCGAGCGAGCTCGGCGCGGCGGCGGTGAAGGCGGCGGTCGAGCGCGCCGGGGTCGATGCTGCCGCGGTGGAGCGGATCTACATGGGCAACGTCCTCTCCGCCGGCGTCGGCCAGGCTCCCGCGCGCCAGGCCGCGATCCGCGCCGGGCTCGGCGAGCATGTCGAGGCCACCACGCTCAACAAGGTGTGCGGCTCGGGCATGCAGGCCGCGATCCTCGGCAGCGACGCGCTCGCGGCGGGCTCGGTCGATTTGGTGATCGCGGGCGGCATGGAGAGCATGACCAACGCGCCCTATCTCTCCAAGGCGCATCGCGGCGGCGCGCGCATCGGCCACGACCGCCTGTTCGACCATATGTTCCTCGACGGGCTCGAGGACGCCTATGAGCCGGGCAAGGCGATGGGCGTTTTCGCCGAGGACACCGCGCAGGAATATCAGTTCACGCGCAAGGCGCAGGACGATTTCGCCATCGCCTCGCTCCAGCGCGCGCAGGCGGCGCAGCAGAGCGGCGCGTTCGACCGCGAGATCGTCAGCGTCGACGTGGTCGGGCGCAAGGGCACGACGACGGTGAGCGCCGACGAGCAGCCGAGCAAGGGCGACATCACCAAGATCCCGACGCTCAAGCCCGCCTTCGCCAAGGAGGGTACGATCACCGCGGCCAACGCCTCGTCGATCTCGGACGGCGCCGCCGCGCTGGTGCTGACCCGGCTGTCGGTCGCGGAGAAGCTGGGGATCACGCCGGTCGCGCAGATCGTCGCGCATGCCGCGCACGCGCATCGCCCCGCGCGCTTCACCACCGCGCCGGTGCCGGCGATGAAGAAGGTGCTGGAGCGCGCCGGCTGGAGCAAGGACGAGGTCGACCTTTGGGAGGTCAACGAGGCCTTCGCCTGCGTCGCGATGGTGGCGATGCAGGAGCTCGCGCTCGATCACGAGGTGGTGAACGTCAACGGCGGCGCCTGCGCGCTGGGACACCCGATCGGCGCCTCGGGCGCGCGCATCCTGGCGACGCTGCTGGCGGCGCTGGAGAATCGCGGGGCGAAGCGCGGCGTCGGCTCGCTGTGCATCGGCGGCGGCGAGGCGGTGGCGATGGCGGTCGAGCTGATGAACTGAGGGGACGGCGAGGAAGACTCGCGCGGCTCCAGGCGCGCGCGCTCCCCACCGCTTTCACCCCGGCGCACGCCGGGGTCCAGGTGGGGCACGCTCGTGGCCTCACACCGACCTTCCCACCTGGGCCGCGGCGTCCGCCGGGTCGGCACGTGTGAGGGGCTAGGCCACTGCTTCCCGCCCCTTACCTCACGCGCTGAGCACGTCGTACACGGTCACCTTGCGCCACAGCTTCTCGCACTCGGCGACGAAGGCGCGATGGATCGGGTGGTCCTGATAGGCCTTCTGGTCGGCCACGGTGTCGAAGAACATCAGCTCGGACACGTCCCAGCTCGAGTCGATCACGTCGCGCTGCTCGGTCGGCGCGGGCACGCCGATGTGGAGCCCGCGCAGCGCCGGGATGCCCGCCAGCGTGCGCAGCCCCGCGATCAGCTTGGCACGGTCGCCGGCGTCGGAGGGGTTCTTGAGCCAGAAGAAGACGTGGTGGACCACCTTGGCCGGGATCGCGGGGGCGGCCGCCTCGGCCTCGCCCGCCACCCCGGTCGCGGCTGCCGCGCCGGCGCCGCCGAGCGCCATCATCATCATCAGGTCCCGCCGGCTGCTCTCCACGCGCTTGCTCCCGTCAGTGTCTTGGATGGCGCCCTTGTCTGGAAGCGGACGGGCGCAAGTCAAGGCATTTGGAAGAGGGCGACGTGCCGGCTCGTCGCTTCACCCCGGCGAAGGCCGGGGTCCAGGTGGGTTGGTCGCGGTGAGACTCACAGGCGTTCCCCAACTGAACCCCGGCGTTCGCCGGGGTGAAGGGCGGGCAGCGACGGGCGTCGCCCACCTGAGCCCCCGCCTTCATCGGGCACACTCCCCTACTTCCCCATCAGCTCGCGCCTGAGGAAGGCGTCGAGCAGTGCGGCGCGGTAGGCATCCTCGGCGTGGTCGGCTCCCACGGCGTGACCGCCCTCCAGGTACTCGTGGAAATAGACCGGATTGCCCTCGGCCTTCAGCAGTGCCGCGAGCTTGCGCGCGTGGCCGGGATGGACGCGATCGTCCTTGGTCGAGAGATAGAAGAAGGCCGGCGGGTAGCGCACCCCGTCGCGCACGTTCTGGTACGGCGAGTAGCGCCGGATGAAGGCCCAGTCGGCGGGCTTGTCCGGATCGCCGAACTCGTCGATCCATGAGGCGCCGGCGGACAAATGCGAGTAGCGCTTCATGTCCTCCAGCGGCGAGCCGGCGATGATCGCGCCGTACAGGTCCGGCCGCTGCGTCAGCGCGACGCCCACCAGCAGCCCGCCGTTGGAGCGCCCCGACACCGCGATCTTCTTCTTCGCCGACACGCCGGTGCGCACCAGGTCCTCGGCGACCGCGTGGAGATCGTCGTAGACGTTCTGGCGCTTCTCACGCAGCCCCGCCTGGTGCCAGCGCGGTCCGTACTCTCCGCCGCCGCGCAGGTTGGCGAGCACATAGGCGCCGCCCTGCTCGACCCAGAAGAGCGCCAGCGGACCGGCGCGATAGGGCTGACCGGTGAGATAGGTCGGCGTCTGCGCGAGCTTAAACCCCCCGTACGCGTGGATCAGCGCGGGCGCGGGGGCCGTCGCTCCCTTCTTGGTGACGAGGAAGTATGGCACGCGCGTGCCGTCGCGCGAGGTGGCGAAGCGCTGGGTCACGGCGAACCGGCTGGCGTCGAAGCGCGCCGGCAGTGATTGGACGACGCGCGGCGGGCCCCGCTCGCCCGCCACGTACAGCGTCGGCGGCGTCAGCATGCCCTCGACCGAGACGAAGGTCTCGTCGCTGGCGCCGACCTGGGTCGCGAGATGCACCGTGCTGTTGCCCGGCAGCGGCACCGCGCGCTGAGTCCACGCGCCGTCGGCGCCGCGGCGCAGCGCGAGCAGCCTGCCCGAGACGTCGTCGAGCAGCTTGACCCAGAGCACGTGATCGCTCGCGCCCGCCTCCTCGATCGCCTGACGCTCGGTCGGCGCGAGCACCAGCTCGGGCGTCGCGCGGCGGCCCGCGGCGATGTCGGCGAGCGGCCAGGCGACCAACGCGCCCGCGGGGAAGCCGAGCGCGGGCTGGCTCAGCCGCGCGACTACGCGACCGTCGATCACCTCCATCACGTCGGCGTTCTTGGGCAGGCCGAGCGGGACGAAGCGGCCGTCGTCGGTCCCGAGCAGCAGCGCGCGATCGAAGAAACTGCGCCCGACGCTGATCATCGGCCAGCGCCGCGTCGCGTCGACGAAGGCGAGCGGGGTCACCTCCACCGCGGTGACCGGCGACTCATGCACGAGTCGTGCGTCGGCGAGCGGGGTGCCGCGCCGCCAGCGTTTGACGATCCGCGGGTAGCCCGACTCGGTCAGCGAGCCCTTGCCCCAGTCGGTCGCGACGAGCAGCGTGTCCTGGTCGACCCAGGTGGCGTCGTTCTTGGCCTCGGGCACGACGAAGCCGCCGTCGACGAAGCGGCCGGTGGTGAGGTCGAACTCGCGCACGACCTGCGCGTCGGTGCCGCCGTTGCTGAGCTCGACGAGGCAGCGCGTGTAGGCGGGTTCGAGGCAGCTCGCGCCGTGCCACACCCAGCTCTTGCCCTCCGCCTTGCCCAGCGCGTCGACGTCGATCAGCGTGCGCCACCGGGGCTTGCCCGCGCGATAGTCGGCGAGCGGCGACACGCGCCACAGCCCGCGGGGGTTGCGCGCGTCGCGCCACAGGTTGGTCACCTGCTGGCCGATCACCGCGTCCGGGTCGGCGATCTGCGCCTCGTCGTCGAGGATCTCGCGCGCGCGGGCGCGGTCCTGCTGGAAGCGCGGATCCTCGGTGAGCACCGCCTCGGTCTCGGCGTTCCACGCCTTGACCTGGTCGAGCGCGCGCGCGCCCTCGATGTCCTCGAGCCAGCGATAGGGATCGGCGATGGGTGCGGCGGCGGCGATCAGCGGCAGGAGGGCGAGCGGGAGGAGGGTCTTCATCGCCGCCCTGCGTAACGGCGGCGGCGACGGAGGGGAAGCGCGCGGGTGACGGCGGGTGGTGACCGGCGCCGGTTCGACCGCGCGGTTGGCGTCAGGCAAGGGCATCACGCCGCTCCGACACCGTCGTCGCGACCTTGAGCCGGAGTCCATGTCCCCGCGGGAGAGAGGCACGTGGTGTGCGCCGCGGCATGGATCCCGGCTCCAGGCCGGGACGACGACGAGGGGCGACTGCGCCCGTCCCTCAGTCCCCCGTCACCTTCACCTTGCCGAGGTCGCCCTGCCCCACCGTCGCGCCGGCCAGGCTCATCATCGCTTCGAGGCTCTTCTTGGCCTCGAGCCGCAGCCCTTCCTCGATCTCGATCCGCGGAGTGAGATCGCGCAGCGCGAGGTACAGCTTCTCCATCGTGTTGAGCGCCATGTACGGGCAGATGTTGCAGTTGCAGTTGCCATCCGCCCCGGGCGCACCGATGAAGCGCTTGGCCGGCAGCGCCTTCTCCATCTGGTGGATGATGTGGGGCTCGGTCGCGACGATCAGCGTTTCGCCCGGCATCGCCATCGCATATTCGAGGATCCCGCGGGTCGAGCCGACGTAATCGGCGTGGTCGAGGATCACCGCGGGGCATTCCGGGTGCGCCACCACCGGCGCGCCGGGGTGCTCGGCCTTGAGCTTGAGCAGCTCGGTCTCGCTGAACGCCTCGTGGACGATGCACACGCCCGGCCACAGGATCAGGTCGCGCCCGGTCTTGCGCGCGAGATAGCCGCCGAGATTGCGGTCCGGGCCGAAGATGATCTTCTGCTCGGGCGGGATCTTGGCGAGGATCGTCTCGGCGGAGGAGGAGGTGACGATCACGTCGCTCAGCGCCTTCACCGCGGTCGAGCAGTTGATGTAGGTGAGCGCGATCGCGTCGGGATGCTGCGCGCGGAAGGCGGCGAACTGCTCGGGCGGGCAGCTGTCCTCGAGCGAGCAGCCCGCGTCCATGTCGGGGAGCACCACGGTCTTCTGCGGCGACAGGATCTTGGCGGTCTCGGCCATGAAGCGCACGCCACAGAAGGCGATCACGTCGGCGTCGGTCGCCTGCGCCTTGCGGCTGAGGTCGAGGCTGTCGCCGACGAAGTCGGCCAGGTCCTGGATCTCGGGCCTCTGGTAATAATGCGCGAGGATCACGGCGTTGCGCTCCGTGCGGAGGCGGTCGATCTCGGCGCGCAGGTCGAGCCCGGCGAGGCTGGTCGGCTGGTCCATGCGAGCGCAGATGGCCCGGCGGCGCCGCCGGATCAAGTCAGCTGCTGTTGCCGAGCACTTCCTCGAGCGAGCGGGTGAGGTCCCAGCGCTCGCTGCTGCCGGTGCGCGGCTCGCCGGCGAAGCGCACCGTCACGGTCACGGGCAGCCCCGCGGCGTCGAGGCTGCCCGCGAACAATCGCTCCAACGCGGCGCGGCCGTTCTCGCGCGCCTTGCGCATGTTCTCGGGCTCGCGCGCCTTGGCGGCGACGACCGTCGTCGCCTTGGCCGACACCATCTTCTGCAGCTCCGCCATCGCGCCGCGCGGCGGCAGGAAGCCCGTGGTGGTGTCGAGCGTGACACGGCCCTCGTCGACGTTGGGATTGCCGACGACGACGTCGGGCACCTCGACCAGCAAGGTCCGCCGACGCGCGTCGTAGCGGAAGTCGCGCGGCGCCAGCGCCCCGAGGTCGACGAAATAGTCGACGTCGTAGGGGGCCTTGATCAGCCGCACGTAGCGCAGCCAGCCGAACATCCGGGTGGTCGACGCGGTCGACTGGACCGTGCCCGCGAGATGGCTGACGCGCAGGTCGCTGCTGCCGTACAGCCGCCCCGCGACCACGCGCGCCACCGCCACGCCGTCGTCGTCGGTCGAGACGGCGTAGCGCTCGGTATAGTAGCGATAGCCGACGAAGGTCGCGACCAGGATCGCCGTGGCGATCGCCAGCGACACCAGCAGCTTGCCCAGCCCGGTCAGATGATCCGCCACGCGCCCTCCTCCCGCGCCGCCACGCCGCGCCGCTCCAGATCGATGAGATGCGCCAGCACCGAGCGCGCCGCCGCGCCCGCGAGCCGCGGGTCGAGCCCGACGTACATGCGCTCGACCAGCGCGGCGACGGTGTGCGGCGAAGCGGTGAGCAGCCGGACGATCTGTCCCTCGCGCTGCCGGCGATGCCCGAGCATGCCGCGCACCAGCCGCTGCGGGCGCTCCACCGCCTCGCCGTGGCCGGGGTAGTAGACACGGTCGTCGCGCGCGAGCAGCGCCTCCAGGCTGGCGAGATACTCGCCCATGTCGCCGTCGGGCGGCGAGATCACGCTGGTGGCCCAGCCCATGACATGGTCCCCCGAGAAGAGCGCCCCGCTCTCCTCCAGCGCGTACGCGAGATGCTGGCTGGTGTGGCCCGGCGTCGCGAGCGCGGTGAGCGTCCAGCCGTCGCCCCCGACGCGGTCGCCGTCGGCGAGGACGTGATCGGGGGTGTAGCCGCGATCGAAGGCGGCGTCGACCGCGGCGCCCTCGCCTTCCTCGCCGCGCACCGTGGCGGCCGCGCCGACGATCGGCGCGCCGGTCGCCGCGGCGAGCGCGCGCGCGGCGGGGGAATGGTCGCGATGGTGGTGCGTGACCAGGATCGCGCGGACCGGGCGTCCGGCGATCGCGGCATGGAGCGCGGCGAGATGCGCGCCCTCGTCGGGACCCGGATCGATCACCGCGACATCGTCACGCCCGACGATATGGGTCTGCGTGCCCGTGTAGGTATAGGCCGAGGCGTTCGGAGCGAGCACGCGGGCGACGAGCGGCTCGAGCGGGACGGCCAGGCCGGTGGGAGGAGGCTTCGCCATCGCGCCACCAGATGGCGGCTGCGCGACGGCGAAGCAAGCGGGGCGAAGCGAGCGAGGCGACGTGAGTGGGGGCGACCCGAGCGGCGCGGCTCAGTCGTGGTCGCGCTGCGCCATCTCGTCGCGCACCTCGCGCATCGCCTGCTCGATCTCCCGGACCGCGTCGCGGCGCGCCTCGGCGGGCATGTCACGGTTGGCGGCGAGCTGCGCGCGGGTCTGCTCCAGGCTGGCGAGCGCGGTGCGCATCGCGCCGTCGCGCTGGCCGCGCGCCTCCACCGCCGCCCGGCTCGCCTCGCGCGCGGCGCGCTCGACATGGTCGGTGCAGATCACGGTGACGCGCTGGCCGTTCTGCGTCGCGCTCATCACGTAGCGAGTCGGCTCGCCCCCGCAGCGGCGGCTCGCGACCGGCGGCACCGGCGGCAGCGGCGGGACCGACGCGAAGGCGGGCACCGGCGGCAGCGGCGCGACCGGGGGCACGGGCGGCGTCGGCACCGGATGCGCCGCGATATAGTCGGCCGCCTCCTGGCCGTCGTAGGTCGTGGTCTCGCCGTCGTGCACGATCGTGACTCGCTGGCCATGGTGACCGGGCGCGGGCACGGGTGGGACGTCCGGCACCGCCGGCGCGGCGGGCGGCTCGGGGAAGGACGCCATCAGCGACAGCGCGTCGTCGAAGGCGTGCGGATCGATCCCGACCGCCTCCTCGACCCCGCCGCGCATCCGCTCCGCCGCCTGGGTGCCGGAGGCGGTGAGCCCCAGCGCGCCGAGCGCGATCGCGGCGGTGGCGGCGACGCCGAGCGTCGTGCGGGTGCGCGAGGCGCGCGTCCTGCTCAGCATGCGCAGTCGCCCTTTCAGGTCCTTGACGGTGTGGAGGTGGCAGGTGGCGGTCACGG
This sequence comes from Sphingomonas sp. BK580, assembly GCF_014194975.1. GTDB lineage: Bacteria > Pseudomonadota > Alphaproteobacteria > Sphingomonadales > Sphingomonadaceae > Sphingomonas. The sequence goes on from NZ_JACIAY010000003.1 coordinate 123,407, forward strand.
CGCGGCCGTGCGCCGCCTTGACGATCGCGCAGCCATAAGCGTGGCGCGAGGCGCCGCCGAGCCGGGCGAGCACGCCCGCGTCGTTGGCCATCTCCTGGTCCGCGCGGAAGGCGCGGAAGGCGATCCAGGCGAGCGGGTTGAACCAGTGGAGCGCGAGCACCACCAGCGCCACCCAGTTGGCGACGAGGTCGCCGCGGCGGTGATGGCCGAGCTCATGCTCGAGCGCGAGCGCGCGCTCCTCGGCATCGAAGCGCGCCGCGAAGTCGCGTGGGAAAGCGACGACCTTGTCGAACACGCCGAACGCCACCGGGCCGCGCGCCGCCTCGCTCTGCACGATCGTGATGCCGCCGATCTGGTCGAGCGCGAGACCGTGCCGCAGCAGCCGGTAGCGGAAGCGCCAGTAATCGGCGACCTGCCACAGCAGCAGCGCGAGCGCGCCGGCGGCCCAGGTTCCCAGCACGACCGCCGGCAGCAGCGACGCCGTCTGCGGCACCAGCGCGGGCAGCGCGGCGACGGGCGCGAGCGCGTGTGCGATCGGCTCGCCCGCGGGCAGCGACGCGAGCGTCGGCAGCGCCTCGGCGCGCCAGCCCGCGGGCAGCGGCGGCAGCAGCAGCCGCAACGCCGGGATCGCCCACAGCGCGTAAGCGATCGGCGCCCCGAAGCTCCGCCGTACCGGCGCGCGCAGCCCCAGCACCGCGACCATCAGCAGCGCCGACGCGAGCAGAGATTCCATGGCCCAGGCAATCATTGCTTCAACTCCCGCAGAAGTGCCTCGATCTCGGTGATGTCCTGCGCGGTGAGCGCGTCGCGCTCGGCGAGGTGCGCGACCAGGGGCGTGAGCCGACCGCCGAACAGCCGATCGATCAGCCGCCGCGACTCGCCCTCGACATAGTCCTCGCGCTGCACCGCCGGGCTGTAGAGGTAGCGGCGGCCGTCGACCTCGTGACGCACCGCCTCCTTGGCGAGCAGCCGACCGAGCAGGGTCTTGACCGTCGCGGCACTCCAGCCGCGCGCGGGGTCGACCCGCTCGGCCACATCCTGCGCGGTGAGCGGGCTGTCGTCCCACAGCACCTCCATCACCGCGTGCTCGGCATCGCTGATCCGCTCGGCCACGACTCGCTCCTCATTGACTACGGCTGTAATCGTACCGATTACGGGTGTAGTCAATAGCGCGGCGGGACCGAGGCTCTCGCTTTTCCTTACATGCCGACGCGGCCACGCGGGGCGCTCCACGGCACGCAGAGTGTGGCTCGTCTCACCTCACGCGCGTCGGTCAGCCCGCTCGGCTGGTGGCGTGCCTGCAGGTCACCCCGCTCCGGGTCACGGGTGAGGGAGCGCGGACCGCATGCGCTTCCATCGCGGGAGAAAGCATTCCCCTTCTCACACGCGTCACCCCGGCGAAAGCCGGGGTCCAGTCGTGAAGCGCGCGTGAGACTCACCACGGCTGCACGACTGGACCCGGCTCGCGCCGGGGTGACGAGAGGTTCTTCAGTGACAAGGAGGCTGAGAGGAGGAGGTATGCCCCCCCCTCCCTCGGCTACTTCGCCTCGGCTGCCGCGGCGCCGGCGTTCTGGAACAGCTCGGCGAGCTCGCCCGACTCGTACATCTCCATCATGATGTCCGAGCCACCGACGAACTCGCCGCCGACGTAGAGCTGCGGGATCGTCGGCCAATCGGAATAGCCCTTGATGCCCTGTCGGATCGCCTGGTCCTGCAGCACGTCGACGCTCTCGAACGCGACGCCGAGCCGCTCCAGGATCGCGACCGCACGGCTCGAGAAGCCGCACTGCGGGAACAGCGGCGTGCCCTTCATGAACAGCACCACCGGATTGTTCTTCACCACCGCGTCGATGCGGGCGTTCGTGTCGTCGGTCATCGCTTCAACCCTCTTGTACCGCGCCTACTTCGGGACGGCGGTGGTCAACTGCAAGGCATGCAGCACGCCGCCCATGCGCCCGCCCAGCGCGGCATAGACCGCCTGGTGCTGCTTCACCCGCGGCATGCCCGCGAACGACGGCGCCACGACGCGCGCCGACCAATGGTCACCGTCGCCGGCGAGGTCGGTCATCTCCACCTCGGCATCGGGGATGCCCGCCTTGATCAGCGCGGCGATCTCCGCTCCCTCCATCGGCATTCGTCTTACTCCGACTGCAGCAGCTGGCGCCGCGCCTCGATCGTCTTCTCCTCGAGCGCGCGGCGCACCGCGGCCTCGTCGACGTCGACGTTGGCGGCGGTGAGGTCGCCGTACACCTTGCGCACCACGTCCTCGTCGCCGGCCTCCTCGAAGTCGGCCTGGACGACCGCCTTGGCATAAGCGTCGGTCTCGGCGGGGGTGAGCTGCATCAGCTCGGCGGCCCATTGCCCGACGAGGCGGTTGCGCCGCGCGACGATGCGGAACGCCACTTCCTCGTCGCGCGCGAACTTGGCCTCGAACGCGCGCTGGCGATCCTCGAAAGCGGTCATGCTGGTTCCCCACCGTGTAGCGCACCGGGATAGTGCGCGCGGCGGCGCGGTGCAACGGGCGGGCGGGTGATGGGCGGCGGGGACGGTGGCCGAGCCGCGTCCTGCCTACCCGCGTCGTCCTCCCCGGCGAGGGGAGGCGGAGGCGGAACGGCCGCCGGGGGAGTGGCGCCGGCGGTCATGTCCGATCCGCTCGCCGGCTGGCACACCGCTCCGTCGCGCCACGCGCGCCACCTCCCCTCCGCAGCGAAGAATTGACCGATCCGGTCGTTCGCCCGCAGGCTACGCCCCCACCCGCACGACCAGCTTGCCGACTGCCGCGCGCGCGGCCATGCGCGCGATCGCCTCGCCGCCGCGCTCGAACGGGAACACCTCGGTGACTCGCGGCGCGATCCTGCCCTCGCCCCACAGTTCGAACAGGCGCGCGATGTGGGCGCGGTTGCGCTCGGGATGGCGCGCGGCGAACGCGCCCCAGAAGACACCCCGGACGTCGCAGCTCTTCAGCAGCGTGAGGTTGAGCGGCAGCCTGGGGATGCCGGCGGGGAAGCCGACGACGAGGTAGCGCCCTTCCCAGCTGAGCGAGCGCAGCGCCGGCTCGGCATAGTCGCCCCCGACCGGGTCGTAGACCAGGTCGAAGCCATCCGGCCCGGCCGCCGCCTTGAAGCGGTCCGCCAGCGCCTTGCTCTGCTCCTTGTCGAACGGCGCGCGGCCGTAGACGAGCACCTCGTCCGCGCCGGCGTCCCGCACCGCCGCCGCCTTGGCCTCGCTCGACACCGCGCCGACGACGTGCGCGCCGAGCGCCTTGCCCAGCTCGATCGCGGCGAGCCCGACCCCGCCCGCGGCGCCGAGCACCAGCAGCCGCTCGCCCGCCGCGATCGCGCCGCGGTCGACCAGCGCGTGGATCGTCGTCGCATAGGTGAGCAGCAGCGCGGACGCTTCCTCGAAGCTGCGCCCCGCGGGCACGGCGTGGAGCGAGTGCTCGGCGAAGCGCAGCCGCTCGCTCAGCCCGCCCATCATCGTGTTGCCCATGACCCGGTCACCGACCTGCCAGCGGGTGACGCCCTCCCCGACCGTGTCGACCACGCCGGCGATCTCGCCCCCCGGCGCGAACGGGCGCGGCGGGCGCATCTGGTAGCGGTCCTCGATCACCAGCACGTCGGGATAGTTGATCGCGCAGGCCTTGACCGCGACCACCACCTCGCCCGCGCCCGCGACGGGATCGGGCAGCTCGCCGATCTCCAGCGTGTCAGGCCCGCCCGGCACCCTCGACAGCAAGGCCCGCATGATCCGCTCTCCCGTGCCCGATCCAAGGGCGCTCGACGCCGAGCCGCTCCTCGAAATTCGAAATCACGGTATCCTTTGCCAGCGTGAGGCCGACCTCGTCCAGCCCCTCCATCAGACAGCGGCGGCGGAACGGGTCGAGTTCGAACGTATAGCGATCCTGGTACGGCGTGGTGACCGTCATCGTCTCGAGATCGACGGTGACCGGGTCGGTCCTCGCCACCTCGACGAGGCGGTCGACCGCCTCCTGCGGCAGCACCACGGTGACGATGCCGTTCTTGAACGCATTGCCCGAGAAGATGTCGGAGAAGCTCGGCGCGATCACCGCGCGCACCCCCATGTCGGCCAGCGCCCAGGCGGCATGCTCGCGGCTCGAGCCGCAGCCGAAATTGTCGCCCGCGATCAGGATCGGCGCGCCGGCGTAGCGCGGGTCGTCGAAGAGGTTCCCGGGCTGCGCGCGCACCGTCTCGAACGCGCCGCGGCCGAGGCCGGAGCGCGTGATCGTCTTGAGCCAGTGCGCCGGGATGATGACGTCGGTGTCGACGTTCTTGGCGCCCCAGGGATAAGCGGTGCCGCTGACGCGGGTGACGGCCTGCATCAGCGCGCCGGGTTGCTCGGCGGGATCGCTGGCTTGGCGATCGCCGCATAAGCCGCGACGCCGCTCAGCACCGAGCCGGCGATCAGGAACATGAGCACTTTCTTCATGGATTATCCCCTCGGTCTATCGCGCCATCATCCCATCAGCTCGCGCACGTCGGCGAGCCGCCCGGTCACCGCCGCGGCCGCCGCCATCGCGGGCGACAACAGATGGGTGCGCGAGCCAGGTCCCTGTCTCCCCACGAAATTCCGGTTCGAGGTCGAGGCGCAGCGCTCGCCCGCGGGTACCTTGTCGGGGTTCATCGCGAGGCACATCGAGCAGCCCGGCTCGCGCCACTCGAAGCCCGCCGCGGTGAAGATGCGGTCGAGCCCCTCCGCCTCGGCCTGCCGCTTGACCAGACCCGAGCCGGGTACCACCAGCGCGCGCACGCCGTCGGCGACGTGGCGCCCGTTCGCCACCGAGGCGGCGGCGCGCAGGTCCTCGATGCGGCTGTTGGTGCAGCTGCCGATGAAGACGTGCTGGATCGGCACGTCCTGCATCCGCATGCCCGGGGTGAGCCCCATATAGTCGAGCGACTTCTGCGCGGCGGCGCGCTTCGAGGCGTCGGCGAAGCTGTCGGGCGCGGGGACGCTGCCGGTGATCGGCACGACGTCTTCCGGGCTGGTGCCCCAGGTGAGCGCCGGGGCGATGTCGCTCGCCTCGAGCCGCACGACCTTGTCGTAGCGCGCGCCCGGGTCGCTCGGCAGCGTGCGCCACCAGTCGACCGCGCGCCTCCAGTCGTCGCCCTGCGGCGCCATCGGGCGGCCCTTGAGATAGGCGAAGGTGGTCTCGTCGGGCGCGATCATCCCCGCGCGAGCGCCGCCCTCGATCGACATATTGGCGATCGTCAGCCGGCCCTCGACCGACAGAGCGCGGATCACCTCGCCGGTGAACTCGATGACATGGCCGGTGCCCCCCGCGGCGCCGATCCTGCCGATGATGGCGAGCACCACGTCCTTGGCGCTGACGCCATAGCCCAGCGTGCCGTCGACTCGCACCTCCATCGTCCTGGAGGGCGAGAGGATCAGCGTCTGCGTCGCGAGCACGTGCTCGACCTCGCTGGTGCCGATGCCGAAGGCGAGCGCGCCGAGCGCGCCATGCGCCGAGGTGTGGCTGTCGCCGCACACCATCGTGGTGCCGGGCAACGTGAAGCCCTGCTCGGGGCCGACGACGTGGACGATCCCCTGGCTGGCCGACAGCGCGTCGATATAGGGCACGCCGAACTCGGCGACGTTGCGGCGGAGCGCGGCGAGCTGCTCGGCGCTCTCGCGGTCGGCGATCGGGAGCTCCTGCCCCGCCGCGTCGGTGCGCGCGGTGGTGGGCAAGTTGTGGTCGGGCACCGCGAGCGTGAGGTCGGGGCGGCGCACGCGACGGCCGGCGACCCGCAGCCCCTCGAAGGCCTGCGGGCTGGTCACCTCGTGGAGGAGGTGGCGGTCGATGTAGATCAGGCAGGAACCATCGTCTCGGCGCTCGACCACGTGAGCGTCCCAGACCTTCTCATACAGGGTGCGCGGGCTGGACATGATCCGCGGCTGTTAACCGAAAAGGTCTGTGGCTCCAAGGTGGAGTGACAGGAAATGTCGTGGGTCGCGGCTGATGATCGGCGATATGGGTAGGGCCAGGCACGACTCTCACGCGAGTGGCGAACGAGGTCACCCCATTTACCGGCGTCATCCTGAGCTCGTCTCCGGATGCACGGTGCCTTGTACTCGGCGGCCGCGGCGCCCGCGGGACCGTGCATCCTGAAACGAGTTCAGGATGACGCCGCATGGACGAAGTGTCGCTTGCCTCTTGAACGCCTCGTGTTCCTGCGCTCGCAGGAACCCAGCCCCGCGAGCGGCCCCGCTCTGTCAACCTGGGCTCCTGCGGGCGCAGGAGCACCACGCCCCGCGACGCGCAGCCTCACACCGCGGCGCGAAGGTCCTCGGTCACCTCGCCGTACGCCGCCACCTCGGCCTCGTGCCCGTCCTCGCGGAACGTCTCGGCCAGCGCCGCGGCCTCCCACTCAAGCGTCGCCGGGTGCGCCAGCAGCGTCTCGACCCAGCGCTTACCCGCGGCACCGACGTCGATCCCCCATGTGCGAACGCGGAACGCCACCGGCGCGTAGAAAGCGTCGACCGCGGTGAAATGCTCGCCCGCCAGCCACGGGCCGCCGAAGCGCGACAGTCCCTCGTCCCACAGCTCGGCGATCCGCGCGACGTCGCGCGCGAGCGAGTCCGAGCCGCGCGTCGGCGTGATCCGCTGCCCCACCGTCATCGTCCGCTCGCGCCGCAGCGCGCCGAAGCCGCCGTGCATCTCCGCCACCGCGCAGACCGCCCAGGCGCGCGCCGCCTCGTCCGCCGGCCACACGCCAGGCTGGCGCTCGGCGAGGTACAAGGCGATGCCGAGCGAGTCCCACACCGTCCGCTCGCCGTCGATCAGCACCGGCACCTGCCCGGTCGGCGAGAAGGCGCGGAACGCCTGGTGATTGTCCAGCGAGACGAACGGCTCGACGCGGTCCTCGAAGGCGATGCCGAGCGCGCGCATCAGCAGCCACGGCCGCAGCGACCAGCTCGAGTAGTTCCGGTTGGCGGTGATCAGCGTGTACGCCATCGCGTCAGACCTCGTAGTGCGCGCTCGTCTTGGCGGCGACCTCGTCCAGCGTCACCCCCGGCGCCAACTCGATCAGGCGGAAGGCGCTGTGATGGTTGGCGCGCTGGAACACCGCCAGGTCGGTGACGATCATGTCGACGACGTCGCGCCCGGTCAGCGGCAGCGTGCACGCCGGGATGAACTTGGGCGCGCCGTCCTTGGCGACATGCTCCATCACGACGATGATCTTCTTGACCCCCGCGACCAAGTCCATCGCGCCGCCCATGCCCTTGATCATCTTGCCCGGGATCATCCAGTTGGCGATGTCGCCGCGCTCGGACACCTCCATCGCGCCGAGCACGGTGAGGTCGATATGCCCGCCGCGGATCATCGCGAAGCTCTGCTCGCTGCCGAAATAGGCCGATTGCGGCAGCTCGCTGATCGTCTGCTTGCCCGCGTTGATCAGGTCGGGGTCGACCTCGTCGTCGTAGGGGAACGGACCGATGCCGAGCATGCCGTTCTCGCTCTGCAGCGTCACGGTGATGCCGTCCGGGATGTTGTTCGCCACCAACGTCGGGATGCCGATGCCGAGGTTGACGTAATAGCCGTCGCGCAGCTCGCGCGCGGCACGCGCGGCCATGCCGTCGCGGTCCCATCCCTTGGCGTCCACGGCCATCACTTCGCTCCTTCGCCCGGGGTGTCGCCCCAGCGCTTGTCCTGCGGGAAGGTCTCGTCCCAGCCGGTGCCGAGCCCGGTACCGTAGACGGGGTTGGGCAGCACGAACCAGCCCTGCCCCCAGCGCGCCTGGATCGGCGCCACGCCGGGGAGGGCGCGGCGGCCGAGCGCGGGCGCGGGGCCGGGCGGGTTGAAGAGGTCGGCGAAATCGCCGAGCTGGTCGCCGACGAGCGCGAGGACGCAATAATGTTTGGCGATCTCGAGCCGGCGACCGTCCTTGCCCGACCGCCCGTCGACGTCGCCCTTGAGGTAGAGCGTGTCGCCGTGGCGGAACTCGCCCAACCCCGCCGCGCGCAGCGCCGACGCCGTGGCGGCGGCGTTGTCGGCGGAGCGGTTGCTGTTGATCACCATCGTCACGCCGAGCGCGCGCAGCTGGCGGAACGCCGCCACCGCACCGGGCACCGCGACGACCTTGTCCGCGCCGGTCCGCTCCCAGCGATCCCAGCGTCTGGCATCATAGGGCGCGCCGGTGCGCGCGTCGTTATACTCGTAGCCGAGATTGAGCACCGCGGTCTCGTCCATGTCGAGCACCACCGCGGGCGGCAGCGCGCTGCACGGGATCGTCTCCGCGCTCGCCGCGGTCGCCCCCGGCACCAGCACCGCCGAGTTGGGCCAGCGCGGCAGCGTGCCGGCGCGTCGCTGCGTCGGCAACCGCCCGTGGCGGTCGCGCGCGCGTTCGATCACGGCGCGCACATAAGCGGTGAGCGCGTTATAGGTCTGCTCGCTCGACGCCGCCGCCTCGGCCGAACCGTAGAGCCAGGCCATCGCACCCGGCGGCAGTGCGGCGGGCGCCGGCGCCGCGGCCGTGACGCTCACCGCGCGCGGCGGCGGACGCTCGGGGCGCGCGGTCGCGCAGCCGGCGAGCAGCGCCGCGCCAGCGGCCGAGAGCAGCAACCGCGACGTCACGCCGCGCCGGCCTCCGCGCGCGCGCGCGTCGTGCGGAACTCGATCTTCTTGTCGTAGGGCGCGCCGACGATCATCCGCTTCACGTAGATGCCGGGCAGATGGACGTGATCGGGGTCGAGCGCGCCGACCGGCACGACCTCCTCCACCTCGGCGACGCAGATCTTGCCCGCGGTCGCCATCGGCTGGTTGAAGTTGCGCGCGGTCTTGCGGAAGACGAGGTTCCCGCTCGTGTCCGCCTTCCAGCCTTTGATGATCGACAGGTCGGCGCGGATGCCGCGCTCGAGGATATAGTCCTCGCCGTCGAACACCTTCACTTCCTTGCCCTCGGCCACGAGCGTGCCGACGCCGGTCCTGGTGTAGAAGCCGGGGATCCCCGCGCCGCCGGCGCGGCAGCGCTCCGCCAGCGTGCCCTGCGGGCAGAACTCCACCTCCAGCTCGCCGCTGAGATACTGGCGCTCGAACTCCTTGTTCTCGCCGACATAGCTCGAGATCATCTTGGCGATCTGACGCGTCCGCAGCAGCTTGCCGAGCCCCTCGCCGTCGATCCCGGCGTTGTTGCTGGCGACCGTCAGCCCGGTCACGCCCGCGGCCTGGATCGCGTCGATCAGTCGCTCGGGGATGCCGCACAGCCCGAAGCCGCCCGCGCAGATCGTCATGCCGTCGAACAGCAGCCCGTCGAGCGCCGCCGCGGCGCTGTCGTAGAGCTTGTCCACCACCCGCAGTCTCCCTCAGAAATGGCCCGGCGCGACGCCGAGCGCGGCGCACAGATCGTCGAGCGCCTGACCCTCGCCGGTCACCTTGATCGCCGCCATGCCGAGCTGGGCGGCGGCCTTGCAGTTCACCCCGAGATCGTCGAGGTAGACGCACTGGTCGGGGCGCTTGTTGAGTGTCTCGCACATCATCAGGTAGATGCGCGGGTCGGGCTTGCGGATGCCGACCTTGCTGCTCTCCACCACGTGATCGAAGCGCGCGAGCACCGCCGCCACCGCGGCGACCGCCTCCGGGTCGCGCGGCGTGTCGCCGGCGGGGACGTTGTTGGTGATGCAGCCGATGTGGAAACCCTCACGCTTGAGCCAGTCGAGCGCGTGCACCATGCGCGGGCGGACGTCGCCGTACAGCAGCGCGAGCACGTCGCGCCCGCGCAGTTCGTGGCCGAGCGCCCTGGCCTCGGCGGCGAAGGCGCGGTCGAAGGTGGCGGCGTCGATCTCGGCGCGCTCGAAGCGCGCCCAGGCGTTGCTGTCCGGATCGGTGGCGTTGAGGCCGCGGATCAGGTCGACGGGCAGACCGCGCTCGCGCTCCAGTCGGTTGAACGCCGCGAACGGCGACGCAGTGATCACCCCGCCGAAGTCGAAGATCACCGTGTCCCGCATGCGCGTGATCCTTAGCGGTCGGCGCGGCGAAGGCAATCCGGGCGTGCGGTGGATCTGGGACGATGTCGCGCGGGCGGGATGATCGGATCGTCCTTGCCTGCGAGTTCCTGCGACACGCGTCCGGCATACCGGACTTGATCCGGGATCCACCGCGCCGCGCTTTCTGAAGGCGATCCTGCGGCGGAGAAGTGGATCCCGGACCGGGTCCGGGGATGACGGCAGGTGAGGCGCGTTCGGGAACCGCGCAGCGGGATCTCGCGAGCGGAGAAGAGGAAAGCCGCACCGCTTAGGAACGAATAGCCCTATCGCCCGACCCTCGCGGGCGGCTACGCTCGCCGCATGACCGAACCCCGCACCGGTGGACGCCTGCTCGTCGACCAGCTCGTCGCCCAGGGCTGCGACCGTCTCTTCACCGTGCCGGGGGAGAGTTTTCTCGCGGTGCTCGATGCGCTCCACGACACGCCAGCGATCGAGGTGGTGACGTGCCGGCAGGAGGGTGGCGTGACCTTCATGGCCTGCGCCGACGGCGCGCTGACGCACCGCCCCGGCATCGCCTTCGTCACGCGCGGCCCCGGCGCGACCAACGCCGCGATCGGCGTCCACGTCGCGATGCAGGACTCGCAGCCGATGATCCTCTTCATAGGCGACGTCGACCGCTCGACGCGCGACCGCGAGGCGTTTCAGGAGATCGACTTCCAGGCGATGTTCGCACCGATCGCGAAATGGGCGGCGCGGATCGACGACGCCGCGCGCATCCCCGAATATGTCGCGCGCGCCTATGCCACCGCGATCAACGGCCGCCCCGGCCCGGTCGTGCTGGCGCTGCCGGAGGACATGCTGCTCGACACCGTCACCGTGCCCGATCGCGCCCGCGTCGAGCGCGTCGCCCAGGCGGTCGACGAGGACTCGATCGAGCATCTGCGCGACCTGCTCGCCACCGCCGAGAACCCGCTCGCGATCGTCGGCGGCGCCGGCTGGGACGTGGCCGCCGCGGCGGCGATGGCGGACTGGGCGACGCGCACCGGCGTGCCGCTCGCCGCCGCCTTCCGCCGCCAGGACGCGATCGCCAACGACTGCCCGGCCTATGCCGGCAACCTCGGCTACGGCCCCAGTCCCGCGCTGACCGAGCGCGTCCGCGGCGCCGACCTGCTCATCGTCGTGGGCGCGCGGCTCGGCGAGGCGACCACCGACGGCTATCAGCTGATCACGCCCGACCACCCCGGCCAGCGGCTGGTCCACGTCCATCCCGATCCCGAGGAGCTGGGCCGCACCTACGCTACCGACCTGGCGATCTGCGCGGGCATGGCCGAGTTCGCCGAGGCGCTGGTGCCGCTCGACGGCGGCGTCCACCCCCATGCCGCCGAGGCGCGCGCCGCCTATGAGGCGTGGAGCACGCCCCGGCCGCGCGACGGCGTGGCGCTCGATCTCGGCCCCTGCGTCGCGACGATGCGCGAGAAACTGCCGGCGGACACGATCATCTGCAACGGCGCGGGCAATTTCTCCGGCTGGTGGCACCGCTACTGGCGCTACGCCGGCCCCGGGACGCAGCTGGCGCCCACCGCGGGGGCGATGGGCTACGGCGTGCCCGCCGCGGTGGCGGCGTCGCTGCGCCGGCCGGGGCGCAGCGTGATCGCGCTGGCGGGGGACGGCGACTTCCTGATGAACGGCCAGGAACTCGCCACCGCGGTGCAGCACGGCGCCGAGCTGCTCGTCGTCCTCGTCGACAACGGCGCCTACGGGACGATCCGGATGCACCAGGAGCGCGAGTATCCCGGTCGCCCGTCGGCGACGCGGTTGGTCAACCCCGACTTCGCCGCGCTGGCGCGCGCCTATGGCGGCTGGGGCGAGACGGTGGAACGAACCGAGGACTTCGCGCCCGCGCTCGACCGCGCGCTGGCCGAGCGCGGCGTGCGGCTGATCCACTGCCGCACCGACGTCGAGCAGATCACCGCGGGGCTGACGCTGAGCGCGCTGCGGCAGGGCTGAGAAAGCGGGCGCGGAGCCGGCGAACGGATATCAGGTTCACTGGCGTCATCCTGGACTTGTTCCAGGATCCACGGCGCCCGCGGCTTCCGACGCTGCTGAACGCGGCACGGTGGATGCTGAAACGACTTCAGGATGACGCCGTTCGAACGGGAGACGCCCCTTTTCCCCCTCACCCACGAACGAGGAAAGGCCGCCGCGGTCTCCCGCGACGGCCCTTCGCTGTCATGACGCGACGGTCAGATGTCGTCGCCGAGCGCGCCCTTCACCTTGCCGGCGAACTGCTGGCCCTTGCCCTTCGTCTCCTGCGCGGCGCCCTCGGCCGCGAGGCGGTCGTCGGACGCCGTGCGATCCGCCGGATCCTTGTCCGCGATCGCCTGCTTGGCCTTGCCGACCAGCTCGTTGACGTTGCCTTTGATCTTGTCGGTGAGCTCGCCCATCGTCGTTCTCCGTCTAGTGTAACCCGGTGACAGGACAACGGACCCGGTACGACGATGTTCCCGCAAACGATTGACGTACGTCAATTCGACGCGGCTCAGATCAGCCCCGACAACGGGCTCGACGGGTCGGCGTAGCGGCGCTTGCCCATGCGGCCGGCGCGGTAGCTCATCCGCCCCGCCTCCACCGCCGCGCGCATCGCCGCCGCCATCAGGATCGGGTCCTTGGCCTCGGCGATCGCGGTGTTCATCAGCACGCCGTCGCAGCCGAGCTCCATCGCCACCGCGGCGTCGCTCGCCTGTCCGACGCCGGCGTCGACCAGCACCGGCACGCCCGCGCCCTCGACGATCAGCCGGATCGTCACCTGGTTCTGGATGCCCAGCCCCGAGCCGATCGGCGCGCCCAGCGGCATGATCGCGACCGCGCCGGCTTCCTCCAACTGCTTCGCCGCGATCGGATCGTCGGTGCAATAGACCATCGGCTTGAAGCCCTCGCGCACCAGCACCTCGGTCGCCTTCAGCGTCTCGCGCATGTTGGGGTAGAGCGTGCGCGCCTCGCCGAGCACCTCGAGCTTGACGAGATCCCAGCCGCCCGCCTCGCGCGCCAGCCGCAGCGTGCGGATCGCGTCCTCGGCGGTGAAGCAGCCCGCGGTGTTGGGCAGATACGTGACGCGCTTGGGGTCGATGAAGTCGGTCAGCATCGGCGCGCCGGGATCGCTGACGTTGACGCGGCGCACCGCGACCGTGACGATCTCCGCGCCCGACGCCTCCAGCGCGGCGGCGTTCTGCGCGAAGTCCTTGTACTTGCCGGTGCCGACGATCAGCCGCGAGCGGAAGGTGCGCCCCGCGACGGTCCACGTGTCGTCGGTGAGCGGCGTACCATGGTCGCCGCCGCCGACGAAGTGGACGATCTCCAGCTCGTCGCCGTCCTCGACCTGCACCTCGCCCAGCGTCGAGCGCGGCACCACCTCGAGGTTGCGCTCCACCGCGAGCTTCTCGGGCACCAGCCCGAGCGACTCAGCGAGGCCCGCGATCGAGAGCCCGGCGGGGACTCGCTTGTGCTCGCCGTTGAGGGTGATGGTGATGGTGCCGTCGGAATGTGCCATGCGCGCCATCTAGGCCTGCAGACCCGCAGGGGCAACGTTGCGCCGCGTCGCGACGGATGCAATGACACCTGCACGAAGGGCAACGACCACAAGGGAGCGCATGACCGACACCGTCTTCGTCCTCAACGGCCCCAACCTCAACCTGCTCGGCTCGCGCGAGCCGGAGATCTACGGCCACGACACGCTCGACGACATCGCCGGCCGGCTCGAGGACCGCGCGCGCGAGCTCGGGCTGCGCGTCGACCTGCGCCAGTCGAATCACGAGGGGCATCTCGTCGAGTGGCTGCACGAGGCGCAGGCGGTGGACGCGCGCGCGGTGCTGCTCAACGCCGCGGCGTACACGCACACCTCGGTGGCGCTGCACGACGCGATCAAGGGCATCCGGACGCCCGTGATCGAGGTGCATCTCTCCAATCCGCACACGCGCGAGCGCTTCCGCCACGTCTCGCTGGTGGGCAGCGCCGCGAAGGGAACCATCGCCGGCTTCGGCGCGATGTCGTACATGCTCGCGCTTGAAGCCGCGGCCCGCTTCTGACAGGAGGCGCGCCCTATCTAGGGGAAACAGGGTTGCATGGCTGACATCTCTCACAACGGCGGCGCGATGCAGGTCGACGTCGATCTGGTCCGCCAGCTCGCCGAGCTGCTCGACACCACCCAGCTGACCGAGATCGAGGTCGAGGACGGCGAGCGCAAGATCCGCGTCGCGCGCAAGGCCGCCGCGGTCGCCGCGCCGGCGGTGCACTACGCGGCGGCGCCCGCCGCCGCCCCGGCGGCGGGCGTGCCGCCGCAGGTCGACACCGCCGGCCCGTCCGCGCCGTCGCACGCCAACGCGGTGCGCTCGCCGATGGTGGGCACCGCCTATCTCGCCGCCGAGCCGGGCGCCAAGCCGTTCGCCGCGGTGGGCCAGAGCGTCGCCGCGGGCGATACGCTGCTGATCGTCGAGGCGATGAAGGTGATGAACCCGATCACCGCGCCGAGCGCGGGCACGGTCAAGGTGGTGCTGGTCGAGAACGGCCAGCCGGTCGAGTTCGACCAGCCGCTCGTGGTGGTCGAGTAACGCCCTTGCCCCAGATCAAGAAGCTGCTGATCGCCAACCGCGGCGAGATCGCGCTGCGGATCCACCGCGCGTGCCACGAGATGGGCATCAGGACGGTCGCGGTGCACTCCACCGCCGACGCCGACGCGATGCACGTCCGCCTCGCCGACGAGGCGATCTGCATCGGGCCGCCGGCGGCGACCGACAGCTACCTCAACATTCCGAACATCATCTCCGCCGCCGAGATCTCGGGCGCGGACGCGATCCATCCCGGCTACGGCTTCCTCAGCGAGAACGCCAAGTTCGCCGAGATCGTCGAGCTGCATAACCTGATCTTCGTCGGGCCGAAGCCCGAACATATCCGGGTTATGGGCGACAAGGTCGAGGCCAAGCGCACCGCGGGCGCGCTGGGGCTGCCGCTGGTGCCGGGATCGGACGGCGCGATCAGCGACGTCGCCGAGGCCCAGGCGCTCGCCGAGCAGATCGGCTATCCCGTGATCATCAAGGCGGCGAGCGGCGGCGGCGGGCGCGGCATGAAGGTGTGCCAGTCGCCCGACCAGCTCGAGACGCTGATGCAACAGGCCGGGACGGAGGCGAAGGCGGCGTTCGGCGACGCCACCGTCTACATGGAGAAGTATCTCGGCAACCCGCGCCACATCGAGTTCCAGGTGTTCGGCGACGGCAACGGGAACGCGATCCACCTCGGCGAGCGCGACTGCTCGCTCCAGCGCCGCCACCAGAAGGTGCTGGAGGAGGCGCCCTCCCCCGTGATCTCCGACGAGGAGCGCGACCGAATGGGCGGGATCGTCGCCAAGGCGATGGCCGACATGGGCTATCGCGGCGCGGGGACGATCGAGTTCCTGTGGGAGAACGGCGAGTTCTACTTCATCGAGATGAACACCCGCCTGCAGGTGGAGCATCCCGTGACCGAGGCGATCACCGGGCTCGACCTGGTGCGCGAGCAGATCCGCGTCGCCGAGGGCCACCCGCTGACGCTGCGCCAGGAGGACGTGGTGTTCCGCGGCCACGCGATCGAGTGTCGCATCAACGCCGAGGACCCGCGCACCTTCGCGCCCTCGCCGGGCCGGGTCGTCCAGTACCACGCGCCGGGCGGGATGCATGTGCGCGTCGATTCGGGACTGTATGCGGGCTATATGGTGCCGCCCTACTATGACAGCATGATCGCCAAGCTGATCGTCTATGGTACGACCCGGCAGGGTGCGCTGCGTCGTCTCCGCCGCGCGCTGGAGGAGTTCGTGATCGAGGGCATGAAGACCACGATCCCGCTCCACCAGGCGCTGCTCGACGACCCGGAGTTCCAGCAGGGGAGCTACACGATCAAATGGCTGGAGGAGTGGCTGGCGCGCCAGGACGCGTGACGGTGGCGCGCGGCACGGCGGCGACGATCTACCACAACCCGCGCTGCGCCAAGTCGCGCCAGGCGCTCGCGCTCCTTCGGGAAGCGGGCGCCGACGTGACCGTCGTCGAATACCTCCGGACGCCGCCCTCGCGCGACACGCTCGCCGCGCTGCTCGCGCGCGGCGGGATCGCACCGCGTTCCGCGCTCCGGCGCGACGCGCCAGCGGTGGCCGACGACGACGCCGCGCTCGACCTGATGGCGCGCGATCCCGCCACGATCGAACGGCCGCTGGTCGAGACGGCCAAGGGCGTGCGACTGGCACGCCCGCCCGAGCTGGTGCGCGAGCTCCTGTGATCCTCCCCGAGGACACGCGCTGGCGCGTCGAGCGCGCCACCCAGGCGGCCGTGGTGATCGACGCCGACGCCTATTTCCGCGCCGCGCGCCAGGCCATGCTGCGCGCCCAGCACCAGATCCTGCTGGTCGGCTGGGACTTCGACGCGCGTATCAATCTCGCCTACGACGACGACCATCCCGAGGCGCCCACCGACGTCGGCGCCTTCATCACGTGGCTGGTCGACCGTACCCCGGGATTGCAGGTCCACATCCTCCGCTGGGACAAGGGCGCCATCAAGACGCTCGGGCGCGGCAAGACGCTGTGGACGCTGCTCAACTGGCGCTATCGCCAGCCGCGCATCCACCTGCTGCTGGACGGCCACCACCCCGTGGCCGCCTCGCAGCACCAGAAGATCGTCGTCATCGACGACTGTCTCGCCTTCTGCGGCGGGATCGACATGACCGACGAGCGCTGGGACACGCGCGCGCACGTCGACGACGACCCGCGCCGCACGTCGCCGAGCGGGCGCGCGTACAAGCCGTGGCACGACGCCACCACGGCGCTGCAGGGCCCGATCGCGGGGGCGCTGGGGGAACTGTGCCGCACCCGCTGGGCGATCGCGGGCGGTGCCGAGATCGCGCCGCCGCCGCCGCGCGAGGGCAGTTGCTGGCCCGAGTCGCTCACCCCCGTCTTCGCCGACGTCGATGTCGCGGTATCGCGCTCGCAGCCCGACTATGACGGACAGGACGAGGTGCTCGAGATCGAGCGGCTCTACCTGGCGCTGATCGCCTCGGCCAAGCGCCGCATCTACGCCGAGAGCCAGTATTTCGCCTCGCGTCGCATCGCCGAGGCCATCGCCGCGCGGCTGGTGGAGGACGATCCGCCCGAGATCGTCGTGATCAACCCGGTGACGGCGCAGGGCTGGCTCGAGCCGATCGCGATGGACACCGCGCGCGCGCGGCTCGTCACCGAGCTGCGCCGGCGCGACCATCGCGGCCGCTTCCGGATGTACCACCCGGTCAACGAGGGGGGCACGCCGATCTACTGCCACGCCAAGGTGACGGTGATCGACGACCAGGCGATCCGGATCGGGTCGTCCAACTTCAACAACCGCTCGCTGCGGCTCGACACCGAGTGCGATGTCACGATCACCGACGGCGCGGCGACCATCGCGGCGATCCGCGACGACCTGATCGCCGAGCATCTCGGCGTCGACGCGGCGGTGGTGAGCGCGCGGGTCGCGCGCGACGGGCTGATCGCCACGATCGAGGCGTTGCGCGGCAGCGGGCGGACGCTGGTGCCCTATGAGGTGGACGATCTCAGCGCCGTGGAGAAGTGGCTCGCGGACAACGAGGTGCTCGATCCGGAAGGGCCGGGCGAGATGTTCGAGGCGTTCGAGAAGCGCGGGCTGCTCCGGCGGCTGAGAAGGAAGCGGCGCTAGGCCCACCGCCCGTCGTCATGCCGCGCTCGACCCCGCATCCATGGTCCCGTGAGCGCCACCCATGTCAGGTGCGCGGCACCATGGACCCCGGATCAAGTCCGGGATGACGAAATGCTTCAACGCTACCGGCATGTTCCTGCGCACGCAGGAACCCAGAGCCGTGAGCGCACTGATCGGTGACCCTGGGCTCCTGCTTCCGCAGGAGCACGGCGGCGCTACTGACCCCGGCTCGCCCACACCGTCTGGCCACCGCGGCGCACAGCCGCTATGCGCCGCGGCCATGACCGCCATCACGCCCGAGATCGTCGCCGAGCACGGCCTGTCCCCCGATGAATATGAGCGCGTGCTCAAGGCGCTGGGCCGCGAACCCAACCTCGTCGAGCTCGGCATCTTCTCGGTGATGTGGTCGGAGCATTGCAGCTACAAGTCGAGCCGCATCCATCTCAAGAAGCTGCCCACCGAGGGACCGCAGGTGATCTGTGGCCCGGGTGAGAACGCCGGCGTGGTCGACATCGGCGACGGCCAGGCCGTCATCTTCAAGATGGAGAGCCACAACCATCCCTCGTACATCGAGCCCTATCAGGGCGCGGCGACCGGCGTGGGCGGCATCCTGCGCGACGTCTTCACCATGGGCGCACGCCCGGTGGCCAACCTCAACGCGCTGCGCTTCGGGCGGCCCGATCATCCCAAGATGCGCCATCTGATCTCGGGCGTGGTCCACGGCATCGGCGGCTACGGCAATTGCGTCGGCGTGCCGACGGTGGGCGGCGAGGTAAACTTCCATCCCGCTTACGACGGCAACATCCTCGTCAACGCGATGACGGTGGGCGTCGCCGACACCGACAAGATCTTCTACTCGGCCGCCTCGGGCGTGGGCAATCCGATCGTCTACGTCGGCAGCAAGACCGGGCGCGACGGCATCCACGGCGCGACCATGGCCTCGGCCGACTTCGGCGCGGACTCGGACGAGAAGCGCCCGACCGTGCAGGTCGGCGACCCGTTCACCGAGAAGCTGCTGATCGAGGCGTGCCTCGAGCTGATGGCCTCGGACGCGATCGTCGCTATCCAGGACATGGGCGCGGCGGGGCTCACCTCCTCCTCGGTCGAGATGGCGAGCAAGGGCGGCGTCGGGATCGAGCTGGTGATGGACGACGTGCCCCAGCGCGAGACCGGCATGACGCCGTACGAGATGATGCTCTCCGAATCGCAGGAGCGCATGCTGATGGTGCTGAAGCCCGGTCGCGAGGAGTTCGCGCGCGCGATCTTCGAGAAATGGGAGCTCGACTTCGCGGTGATCGGCCACGTCACCGACACCGGGCGGATGGTGCTCAAATGGCAGGGCGAGACGGTGTGCGACATCCCGCTCGCGCCGCTCGCCGACGACGCCCCGCTGTACGATCGCCCGCACGTCCCCACCCCGCCCGCCAGGGCGCTGGTCAACATCCCCGATTGCAAGGACCCGGCGGCCGACCTGCTCGCGCTGATGGGCTCGCCCGACATCGCCAGCCGGCGCTGGATCTGGGAGCAGTACGATCACATGGTCGGCGCCGACACGGTGCAGCGCCCCGGCGGCGATGCCGCGGTGGTCCGCGTACACGGCACCGACAAGGCGCTGGCGATGACGACCGACTGCACCCCGCGCTATTGTTTCGCCGACCCGGTCGAGGGCGGCAAGCAGGCGGTGGCCGAGGCGTGGCGCAATCTCACCGCGGTGGGCGCGACCCCGCTCGCGATCACCAACTGCCTCAACTTCGCCAACCCGCAGCGCCCCGAGATCATGGGGCAGATCACCGGCTGCCTCGACGGCATGGCGCAGGCGTGCCGCGCGCTCGACTTCCCGATCGTGAGCGGCAACGTCAGCCTCTACAACGAGAGCAAGGCGACCGGCGGCGGCTCGGCGATCCTGCCGACCCCCGCGATCGGCGGCGTCGGGCTGCTCAAGGACTGGCAGAAGAACGCGACGATCGCGTTCAAGCAGACCGGCGACGTCATCGTCGTGGTCGGCACGCGCCGCGGCGATCTCGGCCAGTCGCTGTGGTTGCGCGAGCTGCACGGGCGCGAGGAAGGCCCCCCGCCGCGCGTCGACCTGGAGGCGGAGCGCCGCACCGGCGACTTCATCCGCGCGCAGATCGACGCGGAGCGTCTCGGCGCGGTCCACGACGTCGCCGACGGCGGCATCGCGGTCGCGATCGCGGAGATGGCGCTCGCGGGCAACATCGGCGCGATGATCGACCGCGCGCTGCCGTTCGAGACCGCCGCCGCGCTCTTCGCCGAGGAGCAGGGCGTGTATATCGTGACCGTCCACGACCATGCCCTGCTCGACTTCCTCCAGGCAGCGCTCGACGCTGGGGTCGACGCCGACCCGCTCGGGCGCACGATCGGCACACGCATGATCTTCGAGCTGCGCGACGGCGATTATTGCGTGTCGCTCGATCAGCTGCGCGCGGCCCACGAGGGCTTCTTCCCCAAGCTGATGGCCGGCGAGCCGGCGATCTGAGGCGAAGCACGTAGACACGGAAGCGAAGAGGACGGCGACGCGGCTGCCGCGGACGCCCGCCCCGTTGCCAGTGCCACGCGCTGCGCCTAGCACGCCGTCGCCATGACCGCCGCCAACCGCCTCGTCGCGCTCGATATCCTGCGCGGCGTCGCGGTGCTCGGCATCACCGTCGCCAACCTGCCCGGCTTCGCGCTGCCGCAGGCCGCATATTTCTCCCCGCTCGCCGCGGGCGGCACGACACCCGCGGACCTCACCGCCTGGGCGCTGACCTTCGTGCTCATCGAGGGCAAGATGCGCGGGCTGTTCGCCGCGCTGTTCGGCGCCTCGCTGCTGCTGGTGGTGGAGCGCGCCGACGCCGCCGGGCAGAACGGCGCCGCGGTGCACCTCCGCCGCATGGGCGTGCTGTACCTGATCGGTGCCGCGCACCTTTACCTTCTGTGGTACGGCGACATCCTCCATCATTACGCGCTGGTCGGCGTCGCGGCGCTGTTGTTCGTCCACGCGCCAACTCGCCTGCTGCTGCTCGCCGCGGCCGCCGCGCTGCTGGTGGCGACGATCGGCGGAGTCGGGCTGGTCGGCGCGGCGGTGGCGCCGGCGACCCGTGCCGCGCTCGAGCAGAGCTTCGGTCGGCCACCGCCCGCCCTGCTGCTGAGCGAGATCGCCGCCCTTCGCGGCTCGCTCGCTGACGGCACCGCGTGGCGCTGGAGGCACGATGCCGGACCGCTCGCGGGACTGTTCGCCAACGGCCCCGAGACGCTCGGCTACATGCTGCTCGGCATGGCCGGCTACCGCACCGGCTTCATCACCGGTGCCTGGCCGCGCCGACGCTATGTGCTGGTCGCCGCGGCGGCACTGCCGCTGGGGATCGCCGTGGAGGCGGCGCTGGCGGCGCGTACCGCGGCGCAGGGTTTCGCGGTACCCGCCGTCGTCAGCGCCTCCTTCGCGCTCGGGCCGTCGGTGCACGCGCCGATGGTGCTTGGCTATGCCGCGCTGCTGCTCGCGACGTTGCCCGGCACGCGCGCGGGCGAGCGGCTCGCCTCTCTCGGTCGAACCGCGCTCAGCAACTATCTGCTGTCCAGCGGGGTGCTTGCCGCCACCTTCTACGGCTGGGGCCTAGGGCAGTTCGCGGCGTGGGATCGCGCCGAGGCCTATCTCGTGCTGCCGGCCTTATGGGCGCTTCTGCTGACGTGGCCGCCCGCCTGGCTGGCGCGCTTCCAATATGGTCCGGCAGAGTGGCTGTGGCGTTCGACTGCGCGAGGGCGCCTGCAGCCGCTGCGCCGGCTGGCGCCGTAAATGCGAACGCGTCTCATTTCGCTTGCGAACGGCTCGCAATACCCGTAGACCGAGTCGCAGCCGGGAGGGAGGCCGCATGGTCGTCTGCGTGTGCAATGCGATTCGAGAGTGCCAGGTGCGCGAGGCGGCGCGATCCGGTGCTGCCACCCCCTGCCAGGCCTATCGCTGCCTTGGGCGATCGCCCAAGTGCGGCCAATGTGTTCAATTCGCACGAGCAATCATCGATGAGGAGCGTGCGGCTGCGTAGCGGTCGCAGCAAGTACTCGCCCTAGCCTCACGGTGTTTCGGCTTTCTTCTCGTCGCGTTCGAGGCTATTCGCCGTGCCATTCCCTATGGTGGAGACTGGCATGAAGGGCGACCCACGCGTCATCGACTTCCTCAACGAGTCGTTGAAGAACGAGCTGACCGCGATCAACCAATATTGGCTGCACTATCGCCTGTTCGATCACTGGGGCGTCTACAAGCTGGCCGCGTTCGAGCGGCACGAGTCGATCGACGAGATGAAGCATGCCGACTGGCTGGCGGAGCGGATCCTCTTCCTCGACGGCCTGCCCAATTTCCAGCTGCTCGGTCGGCTGCGCATCGGCGAGACGGTGGAAGAGGCGCTCAAGGCCGACCTCGCGATGGAGATCGAGGCGGTGGCGCAGCTCAAGGCCGCGATCGCCTATTGCGAGGAGGTAAAGGACTTCGTCAGCCGCGAGCTGTTCGCCAACATCCTCGCCAGCGAGGAGGAGCATGTCGACACGCTGGAGCGTCAGTTCGAGATGATCGAGCGGATGGGCATCCACAATTACATCCAGCTCAACTCGGTGAGCGAGCATGACAAGCCCGAGAGCGGTGCGGCGCCGTATCTGAAGGGGTGAGCCTCAAGCGGCCGTCGCGGTCGGCCAGGGTCTGATACCACGCGCGCCGCGTCTTGCTCCGGCGAACGCCGGAAGACGCGGCTCGGCGGCGGACGCTCGTGACTCCGGGCTCCCGCATCCGCAGGAGCCCGCCGGCGCTGCCAACCAGCGATCGAAACGCTGGTGCGCCCGCGGCCCCGTCACGCCACTCGCCGCCCGAACCCGCCGGGCCGCCGCACCGCGACCGGTGCGCCCTCGCCTTCCAACAGCGCCAGCGTGCGCAGGAACAGCGGTCGCAGCGCCACCACGTCCTCGATGGCGTCCTGCGGAGACTCATGGTGCTCGACGCAGGCGCGCGCGTGATCCTCGATCTTCTCGGCCAACGCCGCGAGCACGATGGCGCCGAACTGGCGCGCTTCGCCCTTGAGCGTGTGCGCCGGGATCACCATCGCGGCGGCATTGCCCTTGCGCATCGCGTCCTCGAGCGCGCTCAGCGACTTGACGCCGTCCTCGCGGAAGTAGCCGAGGATGCGGGCGAAGCCGGTCCCCAGCTCGGCGCGCGCGCGGGCCAGCGCCACCCGGTCCACCAGTGTCACCGCCTCATCCACCACGCGCCGCCTCCTCGTTTGCGCGCAAGCACTTAGCGCCCGAGAGGTAAAGAGGAGGTAAGCGCCTCGGCTCAGCTGCCGCCGTACGGGTTCTTGGGTGCGCGTAGCATCAGCCGCACCGGCACCGCGCCGAAGCCGAGCTCGCGTCGGATGCCGTTGATGAGGTAGCGCTGGTAGCTCATCGGCAGCTCGTCGACGCGCGTGCCGAACAGCACGAAGCCGGGCGGCCGCGTCTTGGCCTGGGTCAGGTAGCGCAGTTTGATGCGCTTGCCGCCTGGGGCGGGCGGCGGGTTGGCCTCGATCGCGCGCTCGAACCAACGGTTGAGCTCGCCGGTACCGACGCGGCGCGACCACGCCTCTCGCGTCGCGAAGGCGGCGCCGATCAGCTGATCGATCCCCTTGCCCGTCGCCGCCGAGACCGCGAGCAGCGGCACGCCGCGGACCTGCGCCAGTCCCTCGTCGAGCGCGGTCCGGACGCCGTTGAACAGTTTGGAGGGGTCCTCGGCGACATCCCACTTGTTGAGCGCGATCACCAGCGCTCGCCCCTCTTCCAGCACGCGGTCGGCGATCCGCAGATCCTGCGACTCCAGTCCCAGCGTCGCGTCGAGCAGCAGCACCACGACCTCGGCGAAGTCGACCGCGTGGAGCGCGTCGGCCACCGACAGCTTCTCCAGCTTGTCCTGGACCTTGGCGCGCTTGCGCATGCCGGCGGTGTCGATCAGGCGGACGTCGCGCGGGCCGTCGGGCCCGTGCCACACCCAGTCGATCGCGATCGAGTCGCGCGTGATTCCCGCCTCGGGACCGGTGATCATCCGGTCCTCGCCGAGGATGCGGTTGACGAGGGTCGACTTGCCCGCGTTGGGGCGGCCGACGATGGCGAGCTTGAGCGGCGCGTCGGGGCTCTCGTCGTCCTCCTCCGCCGGTGCCTCGAGCGCCTCGAGGTGGGGCAGCAGCGCCTCGAACAGGTCGGCCACGCCCTCGCCGTGCTCGGCGGAGAGCTGCACCGGGTCACCGAGGCCGAGCGACAGCGCCTCGATCAGCCCGGCCTCCGCGGCGCGCCCCTCGGCCTTGTTGCCGACGAGCACGATCGGGGTGGAGGCGCCGCGCAGCCAGCGCGCGATCTCCTCGTCCAGCGGCACGATCCCGGCGCGCGCGTCGATCATGAACAGCGCGACGTCGGCGCTGTCGACCGCCGCCTGGGTCTGGCGGCGCATGCGGCCGGGCAACGTGTCGGGATCCTCGTCCTCGTAGCCCGCGGTGTCGATCACGCGGAAGTCGAGCCCGAGCAGGTGCGCGTCGCCCTCGCGGCGGTCGCGCGTCACGCCGGGGCGGTCGTCCACCAGGGCCAGCTTCTTGCCGACGAGACGGTTGAACAGCGTCGACTTGCCGACGTTGGGGCGACCGACGATCGCGACGGTGGGGAGACGGGACATCTGCGTGAGACCTAAGCGCTTCGAGCGAGAGTGCTCCTCCCCTTCCGGGGAGGGGTTGGCGTGGGGCGCTTCCTCGGTCGACGCGCTCGCGGCGACGCCCCACCCCCGACCCCCCTCCTGAACGGGAGGGGAGTTAAGGCCGCTCTAGCCAAAAATTCGGCGCGGCGATAGCGCCGCCACCGTGTTCCCGCGCGGGCGGGAACACGGCGCCATGCGCCCACCCGTTCGTGCCGCGAGCTGCCGCATGAGCGGGAGCGCGAGGATCATCGCCAGGCGGTGATCACGCCCTTCTCGTCCAGCGTGTACAGCGTCTGGTTGGCGACGATCGGCGCGAGCGAGAAGCTGTCGCCGGCGCGGATCGTGGTCTGCACCTTGCCGTCGGCGACCGACAGCGCCACCAGTTCGCCGCGCGAGTTGGTCAGCCACAATCTCTCGCCCGCAAGCACCGGGCCGAACCAATTGTACGGGTCCGAGCGCTTCTCCTCGTTCTTGTAGGCGCGCAGCTGGCTGATCCAGCGGATCTTGCCGTTGGCGCGCGACAGGCACACCAGTCGCGCGTCGTCGGTGACGACGAAGATCCACTCGCCCGCGATCCACGGCGTCGAGATGCCGGCGAGATTCTGCTCCCACAGCCGCTGGCCGGTGGCGAGCTCGAGCGCGATCATGCGACCGCCCTGCCCGATCGAGTAGACGCGGCCGTCCTCGATCACCGGGTCGGCGTCGATGTCGGCTAGGCTCGACACCGAGGTGGTGATCGAGGTGCGCGACAGCGCGTCCTGCCACAAGGAGCGGCCGTTCTCGTAGCGATAGGCGTTGAGCTCGCCGCTGGAGAAGCCCGCCACCACCGTGCCCGAGCTCGCCGCCGGCGCGGCGACGCCGAACACGCCCTGCGTCTCGAGGCTGGCGGTCTGGGTCCACACCACCTTGCCATCGGCCTGGTTGAGCGCGACGATCTGATTGTCCTGGCTCAGCACATAGACCTGGCCGTTGGCGATCGTGGGCGCACCGCGCAGCGGGCCGCCCGGCTTGGCGCGCCACAGCACCGCGCCGTCCGCGGCATTGGCCGCCACCACGTCGCCCAACCCGTCGGTGGCATAGACCTTGGCGTCGTCGTAGCTCACCCCGCCGCCGAAGCGCGCGGCGCGGTTCTCGTCGCCCTCGGTGATCGCGCGAGTCCACAGCTTGGCCCCCGTGTCGGCGGCGAAGGCGTTGATCACGCCGTCCACGTCGACCACGAACAACTTGTTCTCGGCGATCACCGGCATGGCGGCGAGCCGCGCGCGGTTGCTGCCGCCGTTGATCTCGGCGCTCCAGCTCTTCGCCGGCGACGCGGCGAGCAGCAGGTGGCCCATCGACTTGGCCGCGCTGCCGCCCGGCTGGGTCCAGCCGTCGTTGGCGGCCGGCGTCGGCAGCGTGACCTGGACGTCGGCGAGCCCCTTGTCGATCTCGGCCGGGTTCTCCGACACCAGGATCGGCACACGCTGGCCGACCGTGGGCGTCTTCTTGGGCGCGCTCTTGAAGATGCCGCAGCCGCTCAGCCCCACCAGCGCGGCGATCGCCACGCCGGTCGCGAACCTCGTCCTCATCGCTTGCTCACACCTTCATCCTTGGCCGGCGCGGCGGGCGCCTGGGCGTTCTTGGCCGGCGCGGTCGGCGCCTTGGTCTCCAGTACGCCCGCCATCTGAACCGCACGTTGACGCAGCGAGCTGGGCACGCCCGAGTCGGCGGCGATGCGCGCGAAGGTCTGGCCGGCGAGATCGCGCCGCCCCTCGCGCAGATAGGCCGCGGCCATCAGCTCGCCCGCGCTGCCGAGCCACGCCCCGCCCGTCACCGCGAGCGGACGCATCCGCTCGACGATCACCTGCGGCTGGAGCTGGTCGAACTCGGCGCTGGTCTGGCGGATCACCGCCAGGTCGCGGAACGGCTGCGCCAGCGAGGCGTCGGCGGCGATCTTGGCGAAGGCCGCCGCGGCGCCGCGCAGGTCGTCCTTCTGCAGCAGCACGTCGGCCTGGGTGAAGCGCGCGGCGGCGCGATAGCCGTCGCGCGACGAGTCGCTCAGCGCGGCGAGCGGCGCCGCGGCCGCCTTGGTGTCCTGCGCGGCGAGCGAGTCGAACGCCTGCTGCAGCTGCTCGCCCTCGCGCTCCGCCGCGACCGTCTGGCGGTGCTGCCAGAACAGGAAGGCGGCGAGCGCGGCGAGCGCCAGCACCACGGCGGCGATGATCGCCCGACCGTAGCGCTTCCACACGTGGATCGCCTGGTCGCGCCGGAGCTCGTCGTCGACCTCGCGCAGGAACGCTTCATTGTTTTGCGGCGTCAGAGCCACCGATCACTCCGGGCTGAAGGGGAACCGCCGCGCTGTAGCGACTCGGCCGGCGCGAGGAAAGAGCACGCGCGAGCGCTTCGTCCCGCACCGCGCGCCGGGCCCTCCCGCACGCTCACTCCTTCGGCGCGTAGACCTGGTCGGCGCCGGGGAAGACGCGCGCGCGCACCTCGCCGGCGAAAGCGGTGACCCGCTCGGACACATAGCCCGCCATGTCGCCGTAGCGCTTGACGAAACGCGGCGTGCGCTCGAACAGCCCGAGCATGTCCTCGGCGACGAGCACCTGGCCGTCGCACGCGGCCGACGCGCCGATGCCGATCGTCGGCACCGCGACGCTGTTGGTGATCTCGACCGCGATCGGCTCGACCACGCCCTCGATCACCACGGCGAACGCGCCCGCCACCGCGACCGCGCGCGCGTCGCCGACGATCTTGGCGGCCTCGGCGGCGCTGCGCCCGCGCGCGCCGTAGCCGCCGAGCGCGTTGACCGCCTGCGGGGTGAGCCCGACATGCCCCATCACGGGGATGCCGCGCTCGGCGAGGAAGGCGACGGTGGGGGCCATCGCGCTGCCGCCTTCCAGCTTGACCGCCGCCGCGCCGCTCTCCTTGAGCAGCCGCGCCGCGCTCTCGAACGCCTGCTGCGGTGACGCCTCGTAGCTGCCGAACGGCATGTCGACGACGACGAGCGCGTGGTAGCTGCCGCGCACCACCGCGGCCGCGTGCGCGGCCATCATCTCGAGCGTGACGGGGACGGTGGAGGGGAGGCCGTAGATCACCTGCCCGAGGCTGTCGCCGACCAGCAGCATGTCGCACTGCGGATCCATCAGCTGCGCCATGCGCACGGTGTACGCGGTGAGCATCACCAGCGGCTCGCCCGTCCCCGCCGCGATCGCGGCCTTGCGCTGGCGGATCGCGGGGACGGTGAGCCGCTTCATCGGCGCGGCGACGGGCGTGGCGCGGCTGGTGGCGGAGTCGATCGTGAAGGTCGTGGACATGCGCCCTGCTACTCCGGCGCGCTCACCCGATCCAGCCGCGCCGCGCGGCGAGATGCGCGAGCTGGAGCGCGATCGCGCCGACCAGCAGGATCAGCAGCGGGAAGAAGAGCGTCCCCGCCCCGCGCCGCGCGAGCAGATCGCTCATCGCGAACAGCCAGCCGAACTGGATCAGCGCCGCGACCAGCGACACCGTCAGCGCGGGCACCGCGACCCGGCGCCGCAGCAGGAGCGCGAGCGCGCCGACCAGCAGTCCGAGGCTCGCCACCGCATAGTCGAGCCAGTACCAGCCCGGCAGCGCGGCGAGCAGCGCGCGGTCCGCCGGATCGATCGCCGCGCCCGCGCCCGCCATCAGCTGCGTGACGCAGGCGTAGGCCGAGAGCGCCGCCCAGACCAGCAGCACGCCGACGAGCAGCCGATACCAGAGCGGCGCGCGCACGCGGCTCAGCCGAACAGCGCGGCGTAGCGCTCGGGTTTGAAGCCGACCTCCACGCCGCCGTCATGGACCAGCACCGGCCGCCTGATCATCGCGGGCTGCGCCAGCATCAGCGCCGTCGCGCGCGCTCGGTCGAGCTCGACGCGATCTTGCTCCGGCAGCTTGCGGAAGGTGGTGCCGGCGCGGTTGAGTAGCGGCTCCCAGCCGAGCCGGTCGACCCAGGCGTCGAGTAGCGCGAGGTCAAGCCCGTCCTTGCGGAAGTCGTGGAAGCGATGTGCGACGCGATGGTCGGCGAGCCAGGTCCGCGCCTTCCTCACCGTGTCGCAATTCGTAATGCCGTGGAGCGTCGTCATCCACGCCTCGTGGCAAAACGTGATCGGCGTGGGAAGCCTCCGCGGGTCAGTCGGCGGCGGTCGCGGGACTGTCGTAGCGCCAGTGACGCGCGATCTCGCTGAGCCCGTCGAGCAGGCTCCGCACGCGTGGCGGCGTGTGGCGGCGTTCGAGCCGCACCGCCTGGATCGGCGTCTCACGCGTGCGCCACGCCGGCAGCAGCTCGACCACGTCGCCGGCCCGCAGCTCGGCGAGACCGACCCAGGCGGGCAGCCACGCCAGCCCGAGCCCGCGCCGCATCATCGCCCAGGCCGCACTGACGTCCTCCACCACCAACCGCGGGCGCGGACGGTGCCGCACCGCACTGCCGTCGGCGGGGTCGCTGAACTGCCACGTCACGAGCCGCCCCGTCGCCGCGTCGCGCAGCCCGATCTGACGATGGTCGTCGAGTGCGGCGGGCGTCTGGGGCGCACCGATCAACTCGACATAGCGGCGCGTCGCGCACAATACCCAGGGGTAGGTGCCGAGCGGGGTCGCGACCAAGCCCGGCTGACCGCCGAGCGCCCCGAGCCGGATCGCCACGTCGATGCCCTCGGCGGCGAGGTCGAGCGTTCCTTCGTCGACCCGCAGGTCGAGCTCGATCGCCGGGTTGGCGCGCAGCAGCACCGGCAGATGGCGCGACAGCCGCGCCTGGATCAGCGCGGCGGGCGCGCTCAGTCGCAGCCGGCCGCCTGCCCCCTCGCCCGCGGCACGGTCCAGCATCGCCTCCACTCGCTCGGCCTCGCGCAGCAGGTCGCGCGCGCCCTCCAGCAACCGCTCGCCCTCGGGGGTGAGCGACAAGGCGTGCGTGCTGCGGTTGAGCAGTCGCACGCCGTTGGCCTGCTCGAAGCGCGACACCGCCTTGGAGAGCGCCGAGGTGGTGGTGCCCGCCCGCCGCGCCGCCGCGGCGAACGACCCGGCCTCCACCACGCGCGCGAAGTGGAGCAGGTTGGTCAGCCGCTGGAATGATGCCGGTGTGGACAAGATGGCAACCTGGACTTGCTTCGGGACGGACTACACGACGAGCGTTCCGAGGTCGATGTTCCGCCGCGACACGAACGGAGGACGTATGACCAACCCGCTGATCATCCCCGCCGCGCCGCTCGACGCGGCCGAGCTCGCGCTCGACGAGGCGCCGCTGCTGATGGTGAACCTGCTCCGCTTCCATGACGAGGCGCGCTACGACCCGGGCGACGGGCACGCCCCCTGCTCGGGCCGCGAGGCCTATTATGACCGCTACGTCGCGATCTTCCGCCAACTCACCGCGGGGCAGGCGATCGCGCCCGAGTGGCGCGGCTCGGTCGGCGCGGCGATAGTGGGTGCGGACGGGGAAGCGTGGGACGAGGTCGTGATCGTGCGCTATCCCAGCGTCGCGGCCTTCCGCGCGATCGTCGACGCAGCTGCCTATCGCGAGATCGCCGCGCCGCATCGTCGCGCCGCGCTCGCCGACTGGCGGCTGATCGCCACCACGCCGGCGCCGCTCGCCGCCGGGGCGAACGCGTGAGCGCCGCGCCGTTCCGCTCGCGCCAGGTCGCGACCGCGCGCCACCGCACCGCCTACCTCGAGGCCGGGCCGGCGCACGGGCCCCTGATGATCCTGGTCCACGGCTGGCCCGAGCTGGGGCTGATCTGGGAACACCAGCTCCGCCACTTCGCCGCCGCGGGCTGGCGCTGCATCGCGCCCGACATGCGCGGCTACGGCGGGTCCTCGGTGCCCGACCGGGTCAGCGACTATCAGGTGCGCGCGATCGTCGATGACCTGTTGGAGCTGCACGACTCGCTCGGCGCCGCACCGGCGCTGTGGGTCGCGCACGACTGGGGCTGCGCGCCCGCGTGGGGCCTGGCGGCGCGGCATCCCGGGCGCTGCCGCGGCGTCGTCGCGCTGTCCTGTCCCTATTTCCCGCTCGGCCTCACCGCCGAGTCGGCGGCGGCGACGGTCGACCGCACGCTCTACCCACACGACAGATTTCCCGTCGGGCAGTGGGACTATTGGCACTATCACCGCGAGCGATCCCACGCCGCCGCTGCCTCGCTGGACGCCGACGTGCGCGCGACGCTCGCGGCGATGTATCGCCGCACGCCGGCCGAGGTCGTCGGCCGCGCGTCCCGCTTCGCCGACGTGCGCGCGCGCGGCGGCTTCTTCGGCGCGGCGGGACGCGCGCCGGCGATGCCGAGGGACGAGACGATGTTCAGCGACGCGACCTTCGAGCAGTTCGTCGCCGCATTCGAGCACACCGGCTTCCGCGGGGCCAACGCCTGGTACCTCAACGACGCCGCCAACGCCGCCTACGCCGCCGAGGCGCCGCGCTTCGGCCGCATCGACGTGCCCGTGCTGTTCCTCCACGGCCGCCGCGACACGGTGTGCGACACCGTCCACAGCGCGTTGGCGGAGCCGATGCGCGGGGCATGCGCCGACCTGAGCGAAGTGACGCTCGACTGCGGCCACATGCTGATGCTGGAGGAGCCCGGGGCCGTCAACGCCGCGATCGAGCGTTGGGCGACGGCGCCGCGCTGAACCGCGGCACGCCGCCTTCCCGAGCGATGTCGTGATTGGTCGGGGCGACAGGATTCGAACCTGCGACCCCCACACCCCCAGTGTGATGCGCTACCAGGCTGCGCTACGCCCCGACCGAGGGGGCGCCTCTACGCGCGGTCGCCCGGCATTGCAAGCGGCTAGGCGCGCCCCGCGGCGGACAGCGCGCACGCCGTGGCGGGGCGAGCTTATGTTGCGCGCGCGCCCCGGCGATGATAGCGGCAGCGGCCTCGCGCGGCCGGGTTTCGGCCGCCCCAATGTCATGCACGGAATCCGATGCTCATTCCTCCCGCTTACGCGCAGACGGCCGGTGGCGCCG
Organism: Sphingomonas sp. BK580; assembly: GCF_014194975.1. GTDB lineage: Bacteria > Pseudomonadota > Alphaproteobacteria > Sphingomonadales > Sphingomonadaceae > Sphingomonas. Next base: position 154,704 of record NZ_JACIAY010000003.1, read on the forward strand.
CCCAGAGCGGCGGCCTCGCCGGCTTCATCAGCCTGGCGCCGCTCCTGCTGGTGTTCGTCGTCTTCTACTTCCTGATGATCCGCCCGCAGCAGAGCCGCATGAAGTCGCTCCAGAACGCCATCGCCGCCGTCAAGAAGGGCGATTCGGTCGTCACCGCGGGCGGGCTGGTCGGCCGCGTCACCAAGGTGGAGGAGGGCTTCGTCGAGGTCGAGATCGCGCCCAACACCCGCGTCCGCGTCGTCAAGGCGACGCTGGCGGAAGTGACGCCGCTCGGCGGCAAACCGGCGAACGACTGACATGCTCGACTTTCCCCGCTGGAAAGTGACCGCCATCTGGCTCGTGCTGGCGGTACTGGTGTCGCTCTCGATCCCCAGTTTCCTGCCCGATCGGGTGACCCAGGGGCTGGGGTTCAAGCCGCCGCAGATCAACCTCGGGCTCGACCTCGCCGGCGGCAGCTACCTGCTGCTCGAGGCCGACACCAACGGGCTCGCCGCGGCGCGCGTGGAGGCGATGCGCGAGCAGGTCCAGACCGAGATGCGCCGCCAGACGCCGCGCATCGACATCGGCGAGATCTCGAGCCGCAACGGCCAGCTCTCCTTCCTGCTGCGCGATCCCAGCCAGGTCGACGCCGCGCGCGAGCGCCTGCTCCAGATCACCGGCACCGGCGCGGGCATGACCGGGCAGCGCCAGTGGGACATCCAGGTCGTCGACACCAGCCGCTTCGTGCTGACGCCGACCCGGGCGGGGCTCGACCAGGCGATCAAGACCGCGATGAGCGACACGGTGGAGGTGGTGCGCAAGCGCATCGACGCGCTCGGCACGCGCGAGCCGACGATCATCGGCCAGGGCACCAACCGCATCGTCGTCCAGGTCCCCGGCCTGCAGGATCCGCAGCAGCTCAAGGCGCTGGTAGGCAAGACCGCGAAGCTCGAGTTCAAGCTGGTCGACATCAACGCCGACCCGCAGGCGCTCGCCAAGGGCCAGGCGCCCGCCGGCGACCAGATCCTGCCCTATCCCGGCAACCCGCAGGGCATCCCGCTGATCGCGGTGAAGCGCCAGGCGATCATCACCGGCGACATGCTGAGCGACGCGCGGCAGGAGTTCGCGCCGGAGACCAACGCGCCGCAGGTGGCGATCACCTTCGACAGCCAGGGCGGCCGCCGCTTCGCGCAGGCGACCAAGGAGAATGTCGGGCGGCCGTTCGCGATCGTGATCGACAATCAGGTGATCTCGGCGCCCAACATCAACGAGCCGATCCTCGGCGGCCGCGCCTCGATCAGCGGCGGCTTCACCGTCGACAGCGCCAACCAGCTCGCGATCGCGCTGCGCTCGGGCAAGCTCGCGGTCGACCTAAAGGTGGTCGAGGAATCGACCGTCGGCCCCGACCTCGGCGTCGACTCGGTCCGCGCCGGCATCCTCGCCTCGGCGGTCGCGGTGGCACTGGTGGTGGCGTTCATGCTCGTCACCTACGGCCGCTTCGGATTCTACGCGAACCTCGCCGTCGTCATCAACGTGTTCGTCATCCTCGGCGTGATGGCGCTGATCAACGGCACGCTGACGCTGCCCGGCATCGCCGGCTTCGTGCTGACGATCGGTACGGCGGTGGACGCCAACGTGCTGATCAACGAGCGGATCCGCGAGGAGCGTCACCGCGGGCGCGGGGTCGTCCAGGCGGTCGAGCTCGGCTATAAGGAGGCCAGCCGCACGATCTTCGAGGCGAACGTGACCCACGCCATTTCGGGCATCATCATGTTCCTGCTGGGCTCCGGCCCGGTGAAGGGATTCGCGGTGGTGCTGCTGATCGGCATCGCCACCAGCGTGTTCACCGCGGTGACCTTCACGCGCATGCTCGTGGCGGGGTGGCTGCGCCGCGCCAAGCCCAAGACGATCAACATATGATGTCGCGCAGCCACGCCGTCAGTCGATCGACGCTTCTCCCAGCGCCACCCCGGCGAACGCCGGGGTCCAGCTGGGAAGGCCTTGGTGGCACGAACGCGACGTCCCCCACCTCGACCCCGGCGTTCGCCGGGGTGGCAGGCTGGCACGGTGATCGAACACTCGCACGGCACCCGCTTCACGCGGTGACGAGGTAATATGAAACTGCTCAAGCTCGTCCCCGACGACACCAACATCGACTTCGTCCGGCTGCGCGGCGTCGCCTTCGCGCTGACGCTGCTGCTCAGCGTGCTCGCGGTCGGTCTCACCGTCTACAAGGGCCTCAACTTCGGCGTCGACTTCGAGGGCGGCCTGATGATCGAGGAGAAGTTCGCGCAGCCGCCCGCGATCGAGGCGGTGCGCGCGCAGGTCGATTCGCAGGGGCTCGGTGAGGCCAACATCCAGCCGATCGGCGACGGCAAGACGCTGACGATCCGCCTGCCCGTCCAGAAGGGCGGCGACGAGGGCGCCACCAACGCCGCGGTGCGCAAGGTGGAGGGCGCGCTCGCCGCCAAGTTCCCGGGCAGCACCTTCCTCCGCTACTCGACCGTGTCGGGCAAGGTGTCGAACGAGCTGATCCGCAACGGCGTGCTCGCGGTGGTGCTTGCGATCCTGGGCATCGGCCTGTTCGCGATCTTCCGCTTCGAGTGGCAGTTCGGCGTCTCGACGATCGTCGCGATCGTTCACGACCTGCTGATGACGCTCGGCTTCTTCGCGATCACGCGGTTCGAGTTCGATCTCAACATCGTCGCCGCGGTGCTGACGATCATCGGCTATTCGATCAACGACAAGATCGTGATCGACGATCGTATCCGCGAGAACATGCGCCGCTATCGCAAGATGGACATGCGCGAGATCATCAACCTGTCGGTCAACGAGACGCTGCCCCGCACCGTGATGACCTCGGTGACGATCCTGCTGGCACTGCTGGCGCTGCTGTTCCTCGGCGGCCACGTGCTGCGCGGCTTCACCGCGGCGATGATCCTGGGCATCGTGGTCGGCACCTACTCGTCGATCTACGTCTCGTCGTCGCTGCTGATCTCGCTCGGCCTGCGCGCCGAGCCCGAGGGCGGCGCCGCGCCGAAGCGCGGCGGCATCGAGAACGCCGAGCGTGTCGGGCCGCGCAGCTGATGCGAATGGACCGCGAGCGTCCGGCGCCGGGGCCGCTCGTGCGCGGCTTCGGCGCGGGTGGCTACCGCGTCGATGCCCCCGACGGGACGATGGGGGTCTATCCCGCGCTGCTGCTCACCGCCGTGCGCGCGGATTCATGGACCCCGCCCGCACTCGACTCGCTGGACGAGACCGCGCTCGCACCGCTGCTGGGCGGCCCGATCGAGTTCCTGCTGCTCGGCACGGGTGACACGCTGCGCCGTGCGCCCAAGCCGCTGGTCGCGGCGCTGGACGCGCGCGGCATCGGGATCGAGGCGATGGACAGTCGCGCCGCCGCGCGCGCCTGGGGCGTGCTGCGGGCCGAGGAACGCCAGATCGCCGCGGCGCTGTACCCGCTCGATTACTGAGCCGCTTCGCCGCCGCGCCCGCGTGAACGGCTCGGTCGCGAGCCTCTTCTGCTGGGGACCGGTGCAACTCGGTCATCGCGCCTCCCGCCTTGGTCATCCCGGATTTGCCGGGATCCATGGCGCCGCAGAAGCGACGGCATGAGCGTTCACGACAGGACGGGACCCGGCTCACGGCCGGGATGACGGGAGCCACGCGACCATCCCCGGTGCAGGAGTTTAGATGGCTATAGATCCAGCCTCGGGTCCGACACGCCACGCTCCGCCACTCGGTTCCTTCGTGCCCAGGAACAAGGCCCGTCGTTGAACTCTCCCCCGCCCCGCCGGTTGTCGCCGCATCCCCACGGAGACCACCTGCCATGCTCGCCTCGCTGTTGATCGCCGCCGTCTCGGGCATGCGCGCGATGACCCCGCTCGCCACCGTCGCCAACGCCGCCCGCCGCGGCGAGCTGCCACGTGACGGCGGCGCCCCCGCGCTGCTCGCGCACCCGCTCGTCTCCGCGGGCACGCTCGCGCTCGCCGCGGGTGAGCTCGCCGGCGACAAGATGAAGACCGCGCCCGATCGCATCATCCTGCCCGGCATGGTCGCGCGCGTGACGACGGGAGCGTTCGCCGCGGCGAGCCTCGCCCCGCGCGAGCAGCGGACGCTGGCGGCCGTGCTCGGCGCCGGGGTGGCGGCCGGAGCCTCTTACCTCACCTTCCACGCGCGCAAGGCGGCGATGCGGCGCTACGGCCAGACCGGCACGGGCGCGGTGGAGGACGCGATCGCGCTCGGCACCGCCGCGCTGGCGGTGCGCGCCGCGCGGTGACGTCGCCGCGTATTGGCAGAGCCGCGGCGATGGGCTAGGCGACGCGACGGGACCGGTATCCGGTCCCACGATCGCGCCGGTGCCCCGACGAGGGGCTCAAATGGGAATGCGGTGAGGGGATCACTCCCCGAATCCGCGGCTGTCCCTGCAACTGTGAGCGGCGAGCGAGCGGCACATGCCTCCCGGCAGAAGCGGGAGGCGGTCACTGGAGCGCGGGGTTACGCCCCGTCCCGGGAAGGCCGTGCCGGGAGCGACGACCCGCGAGCCAGGATACCTGCCGGCGCAGGGTCGCTCTTGCCTTTGGTCCAGGGGATGGCCGGGCACGGTGTTCCGTCTGAGCGACGAAGCCATGCGGCCGGGGCCGCAGCGGCGCGTGGCACGGGCGACGGCGGGCGCCCGTCCGTGGTGCGCGCCGGCCGACCTTCGGCCCCGGTCCACGCACCGTCGCGGCGCCCCGAAGGAACATCATTGCGCGACCTGTCCAAGGTTCCCGTCACCGTCGTCACCGGCTTCCTCGGCGCCGGCAAGACCACGCTGATCAGCCACCTCATCCGCCACGCCGGCGGGCGGCGGCTCGCCGTCGTCGTCAACGAGTTCGGCACGCTCGGGGTCGACGGCGCGATCCTCGAGCAGTGCGCCATCCCCGACTGCCCGGCGGAGAACATCGTCGAGCTCGCCAACGGCTGCATCTGCTGCACCGTGGCGGACGACTTCATCCCGACGATCGAGCGGCTGCTCGCGCTCGAGCCGCGCCCCGACCACATCCTGATCGAGACGTCCGGGCTGGCGCTGCCCAAGCCGCTCCTCAGGGCCTTCGACTGGCCCGCGATCCGCTCGCGCGTGACGGTCGACGGCGTGATCGCGCTGGCCGACGCCGAGGCGGTCGCCGCCGGCCGGTTCGCGCCCGACCCCGCCGCGGTCGCCGCGCAGCGTGCCGCCGACGCCGAGGTCGAGCATGACACGCCGCTGGCCGAGGTGTTCGAGGACCAGCTCGCCTGCGCCGACGTGGTGCTGCTCACCAAGGCCGATCTCGCCGGCGCCGACGCGGTGGCGGCGGCGCGCGCGATCGTGCTGGCCGAGGCACCCCGACCGGTGCCGGTCATCGCGCTGGTCGACGGCGCGATCGATCCCGGCGTGATCCTCGGGCTCGGCGCCACGGCGGAGGACGACCTCGGGGCACGCCCCTCGCACCACGACGGGTTCGACGACCATGAGCACGACGATTTCGACAGCCTCGTCCACGAGCTGGGCGAGATCGACGATCCCGCCATCCTCGCCGACAAGGTGGCAGCGCTCGCGCGCGACCGCGACGTGCTGCGCGTGAAGGGCTATGCGGCGGTGCGCGGCAAGCCGATGCGGCTGCTGGTGCAGGCGGTCGGCGCGCGCGTGCGCACCAGCTATGACCGGCCGTGGCGCGCCGACGAGCCGCGTCGCACGCGGCTGGTGGTGATCGCCGAGCGCGGGCGGGTCGACGCCGCGACCGTCGGGGCCGCGCTCGCCGGCTGAGCCAGCCATGCACGTCCTCTTCCGCGAGACGCACGGGCTCGACGCGGCGGCCGCGCCGCGCGACCTCGCGCAGTCGCCCGCCGACCTCGTCGTCCTGTCCTTCTCGGACAGCGACCTGCAGGCCTTCGCCGCCGGCTGGCGCGCCGCCGCGGCGAGCGGTGCGGCGCTGCCGTCGCTGCGGCTCGCCAACCTCGCCGAGGTGGCGCACCCGCTCTCGATCGACACCTATGTCGAGGCGACGCTGGCGCACGCGCGCGCGATCCTGGTGCGGCTGATCGGCGGACGCTCCTACTGGAGCTACGGGCTGCAGCAGCTCACGCGGCTGGCGCGGGAGCGCGACATCGCGCTGGCGGTGCTCGCCGCCGACGGGCGCGAGGATGCCGCGCTCGACGCCGCCTCGACGCTGCCGCTGGCCGAGCTGCGCGCGCTGGCGCGGCATTGCGAGGCGGGCGGCGCCGGGGCGGCGCGCGCCGCGCTGGCGCTGCTCGCGCGCGCCGCCGGGCTCGACGCCGCGCTGCCGGCGGAGACATCGCCGCTCGCCGCAGTGGGCGCCTGGGCGGAGGGTGCGGCGCCCACCTGTTCCGCCGCGCTCGCCTTCGCGGTGGAGCGGCCGCGCGCGCTGATCGTCTTCTATCGTTCCTATCTGCTCGCCGGCGACGTCGCGCCGATCGCGGCGCTGCGCGAGGCGCTCGCCGCGCGCGGGCTGCCGGCGGCGGCGCTGTTCGTCCCCTCGCTCAAGGCGCCCGAGGCACGCGGCTGGCTGCGGCGCTGGGTCGCCGCGCTCGCGCCCGAGGCGATCGTCAGCGCCACCGCCTTCGCCGCCGGCGACGCGGAGGACCCGTCGCCGCTCGACAGCGCGGACGTGCCGGTCTTCCAGGTGGCGTTGGCGACCGCCGAGCGGCGCGACTGGACCGAGGCGGTACGGGGTCTCTCGCCGGCTGACCTAGCGATGCACGTGGTGTTGCCCGAGGTGGACGGACGCATCTTCGCCGGGGTGGCGAGCTTCAAGGACGCGGGGGCGCGCGATCCGGCGCTGGAGTTCGCGCGTCGCGCGCACCAGCCCGACGAGGAACGGGTCGGCGCGATCGCGGACCGGGTCGCGGGCTGGGTCGCGCTCGGGCGTAAGCCGTGCCGCGAGCGGCGGGTCGCGCTCGTGCTGTCGACCTATCCGGGCAAGAGCTATCAGCACGCGCACGCCGTCGGGCTCGACCCGCTCGCCTCCGCCGACGCGATGCTGAGCGACTTGGCCGCGGCGGGCTATGATATGGGCGCGGGTGGGATCGAGGCGCTGCAGGGGAATACTGACCCCGCGACGCCGCCCTCGTCCGTTTCCCGGCGCAGGCCGGGGTCCAGTTGCGATGACTGTCGTGACGTGACCGCAGCGGCCCGCACCTGGGCCCCGGCCTCCGCCGGGGCAGGGGTTGAGGAAGGAGCGGCTCCAGCTAAGCCGAACGCCGCTGCGGCCGCCCTCACCTGGCCGCTCGTCGACTACGAGCGCGCCCTCGACGCACTTCCCCGCCCTCTCCAAGACACATTGACCGCCACTTGGGGCGCCCCCGCCGACGACCCCGCCGTCGCGGGCGGCCACTTCCACTTCGCCGCCCTCCAGCGCGGCAACGCGCTCGTCGCGCTCCAGCCCGAGCGCGGTCACCCGCGCGCGCGCGGCGACGACTATCACGACGTCGCGCGCGTGCCGCGCCACGCCTATGTCGCTTTCTACCTCTGGCTGCGCGCGCGCGGCACCGACGCGATCGTCCACGTCGGCGCGCACGGCACGCTCGAGTGGCTCCCCGGCAAGGCGGTGGCGCTGTCGGACGCGTGCTGGCCCGAGGCACTGATCGGCGCGACCCCGCTGATCTACCCCTTCATCGTCAACGATCCGGGCGAGGCGGCGCAGGCCAAGCGCCGCGCCGCCGCGGTGACGCTCGGGCACCTGCCCCCGCCGCTGGTGCGCGCCGAGACGGGCGCGGGGCTCGGGCGGCTCGAGCTGCTGCTCGATGAATTCTCCGCCGCCGACGGGCTCGATCCGGGCCGGCGCGAGCGGCTGATCGGCGACATCGCCGACGAGGCAGCGGCGACCGGGCTCACCGCCGAGCTCGACCTCGCCGCATGCACCGGCGACGCCGAGCGAGTCACCCGGATCGACGCCTTCGTCTGCGACGTGAAGGACGCGCGCTTCGGCGACGGACTCCACGTCTACGGTCGCGGTGAGAGCGGCGCGAACGAGCGTGACGGACTGCTCATGGCGCTGGACGGACGCCGCGTCGCGGCGGGGCCGGCGGGCTCGCCCGCGAGGGGCGCGGCGGTGCTGCCGACCGGGCGCAACCTGTACGGCGTCGACCCGCGCGCCACCCCGTCGCGCGCGGCGCATCGCCAGGGGATCGCACTCGCCGAGGAGCTGCTGCGCCGCCATCTGCAGGACGAAGGCGACTACCCGCGCGCGCTGGTGGTGGACCTGTGGGGCTCGGCGACGATGCGCACCGCGGGCGAGGAGTTCGCGATGGCACTCCACCTCCTCGGCGCCGCGCCGCTGTGGGATCATGGCTCGGATCGCGTGGCCGGGGTCGAGATCCTGCCGCTGGCGCTGCTCGACCGGCCGCGGATCGACGTGACGCTGCGCATATCGGGCCTGTTCCGCGACACCTTCCCGACACTCTGCGCTCTGTTCGGCAAGGCCGTGCGCGCGCTCCACGGGCGCGACGAGCCGGGCGATCTGAACCCCTTCGTCGGCGAGGCGACCGAGCCGCGGGTCTACGGCCCGGCGCCCGGCGGCTACGGAGTCGGGCTCGGCGACAGCGTCGAGCGCTACGGCGAGCCGGGGCGCGCCGCCGCCGCCGAGCGGTGGCTCGCCGCCTCGTCGCACGCCTATGACGACGCCGTCGCCACGCCAGCGGGGCTCGACGACGCGGCCGGCCTGCGGCGTCGAGTGGCCGCGGCCGAAGCTTTGGTCCACCCGCACGACCTGCCCGAGAGCGACCTGCTCACCGCGGCGGACGTCGCCGCTCATGTCGGCGGCTTCGCGGCGGCCAAGACGCTGCTGGGCGGTGAGGCGCGGTTGCTCCACCTCGACAGTCGCGACCCGACGCGCCCGCGTGCCCGTCCCGTGGGCGAGGAGATCGCGCGGGTGATGCGCGCGCGCGCCGCCAACCCGCGCTGGCTCGCCGGCATGATGCGCCACGGCTATCGCGGCGCGGCCGAGATCGCGGCGACGCTCGACCATCTCGCCGCCTTCGCGCACCTCGCGCGCGTCGTCCCGCCCGCACTGCTCGACCTCTACCACGATGCGACGCTCGGCGACGCGGCGGTGCGCGACTTTCTCGCCGAAGCCAATCCGGCGGCGCTGGCCGCGATGGAAGCCCGTTTCCGCGCGCTGCACCGCTCGGGGCTGTGGTCGACGCGGCGCAACGCGATCGTCGCCGCGCTCGGAGACGCGGTATGAGCGCGTTGCGCGGCTGGTGCCCGAGCGCGTGGCGGCCGATGCGGGCGGGCGACGGCTTGCTGCTCCGCCTCCGGCCGCCGCTCGCGCGGCTGACACGCGCGCAGGCCCTGCTCGTCGCCGAGCTGGCGACGGCCTACGGCAACGGTGCGATCGACCTCACGCGTCGCGCCGCGCTCCAATTGCGCGGCCTCGACGAGGCGGGCTGGCGCGCGGCGGTGGATCGCCTGGTGTCGGCCGGGCTGGTCGATCCCGACCCCGCGATCGAGGCGGTCGCGCTCACGGTGGCGCCGGACTGGGGAGAGGGCGACGACACGCATCGTGTCGCGCGCGCGCTCATGGCGCGCCGGGCTGAGCTGCCACCCCTCCCGGCCAAGTTCGGGATCGCGGTCGACGCGGGTGACGGCTCGGTGCTGGGCGATACGCCGGCGGACCTGCGGGTGGAGCGCGGCGCGGACGGCGGGCTGATCCTGCGCGCCGACGGGCGAGCGACCGGCGCGCCCCTGCGGCGTGGGCGGGAGGTCGAGGCGATCGCGGCGCTCGCGGACTGGTTCGTCACGACGGGGGGCGCGGTGGCGGGCCGGATGGCGCGGCATCCGGCGGTGCTGCCGGCCTGGGCGTCGGGGTGCGTCGCGCCGCTCGTGCGCGAGTCGGAGAGCGAGCAGGTGACGCCGCGCTACGGCCGCCTCACGGGCGCTGAGTTGGCGTCGCTCGCCGCGGGGGTCGAGGCGCTGCGGGTCACGCCGTGGCGGTCGCTGCTGATGGAACGCGACGCAGCACGGGTGCCGCCACCGCCAAGCTCTTCCAGCCGCTTATCCTCGAAGGAGCACGCGGGCTTCGGCTTCCGCCGTACCGGCCGAGGCGATGTCCCGGCGACACCCTCTCGCCCGAACTTTCAGGGCGGCGCCCTCTCGCGGGAGTGTCGCGGCTCGGGCATGTCGCCGGACTCACCCGAGGCGCCCCCCCTCCACCAGGCTTCGGCTGGCCCCCCTCCCCTTCCTAGTAAGGGTAAGGTCCACGTCAGCGGCGCCGCACAGGCACGTTCGAGGTCACCGCTCGCTTCAGCGCCTCCCGATGTCCATGTCGACGCCTGTGTCGGCGCCCCAGCCTGTCCACGGGCGAGCGTCGTCACGCGCGCGCTCGCCGACCGTCTCGCCGCGGCGCCGCTCGCAGGCCCGATCCACGTCTCCGGCTGCGCCAAGGGCTGCGCCCGGAGTGCGCCCGCGGCGCTCACGATCGTGGGACGCGGCGGTCGCTACGACCTCGTCCGCGACGGACGGGCCGACTCGCCCCCCGTCCGCCGTGACCTGACGGCCGCGGCGCTGCTCGCCCATCTCGGAGCCGATTGAATGCGACCTGCCCACGAGACCGACGGCGCGACGATCTACCGCCAGTCGTTCGCGATCATCCGCGCCGAGGCCGAGCTCGCGCGTTTCTCCGTCGAGGAGGAGCCCGTCGCGGTGCGGATGATCCACGCCGCGGGGCTCGTCGCCCTCGCCGGCGCCATCCGCTTCTCGCCCGGCTTCGCCGCCGCCGCGCGGACAGCGCTCGCCGCGGGCGCACCGATCCTGTGCGACGCGCGCATGGTGAGCGAGGGAGTCACGCGCGCGCGGCTGCCCGCCGACAATGCGGTGATCTGCACGCTCCACGACGCCACCGTGCCGCGAGTGGCCGCGGCGCTGCAGACCACGCGCTCCGCCGCGGCGCTGGAACTGTGGCGCCCGCACCTCGGCGGCGCGCTGGTCGCGATCGGCAACGCGCCCACCGCGCTGTTCCACCTCCTCGCGATGCTCGACGACCCCGCCTGCCCGCGCCCCGCCGCGATCATCGGCTGCCCGGTCGGGTTCGTCGGCGCGGCCGAGTCGAAGGAAGCCTTGTGGTCGGAGGCGCCCGTGCCCTGCGCGATCGTGACGGGCCGGCTCGGCGGCAGCGCGATCACGGTCGCGGCGGTCAACGCGCTCGCGAGCGCGGCCGAGTGAGCGCGGGCACGATCCACGGCGTCGGGCTCGGACCGGGCGCGGCGGACCTGATGAGCGTCCGCGCCGACCGGCTGGTACGCGGCGCGCGTCACCTCGCCTTCTTCCGCAAGCGCGGGCGGCCCGGCCACGCGCGCCGGCTGGTGGAGGGCATGCTGCGCGCCGACGTCGTCGAATATGCGATGGAATATCCGGTCACGACCGAGCTGGCGGTGAGCGATCCGGCCTATAACGCGCAGCTCGCCGCCTTCTACGCCGAGAGCGCCGCGCACCTCGCCGCGCTCGCCGTGGCCGGCGAGGAGGTGGTGGTGCTGTGCGAGGGCGACCCGTTCTTCTACGGCTCGTTCATGCACCTGCACGCGCGGCTCGCCGGCGCGGTGCCGGTGGCGGTGGTGCCGGGCGTGACCGGCATGTCGGGCGCCTGGACCGCCAGCGGCGCGCCGATCACCTGGGGCGACGACGTGCTCACCGTCGCCACCGCGACGCTGCCCGAGGCCGAGCTGACCCGCCGCGTGCGCGACACCGACGCGCTGGTGGTGATGAAGATCGGCCGCCACCTGCCCAAGCTGCGCCGCGCGCTCGCCGCCGCGGGACGCGAGGACGCCGCCTGGCTGGTCGAGCATGCCGCGATGCCCGAGCAGCGGGTCGTGCCGCTCGCCGAGGCGGGTGAGAGCGCGCCCTATTTCGCGATCGTGCTCGTCCATGGTCGGGGGCGGCGGCCGTGAGCGCGCCCTTGACCGTGCCGGTGAGCGCTGGCTGGCTCGCCGTCGTGGGGCTCGGCCCGGGCGACGAGGCGCTCGTCACCCCCGAGGTGAGCGCGGCGCTCGCGGCCGCGACCGACGTCGTCGGCTACATTCCCTACGTCCGCCGCGTCGCGGAGCGCCCGGGACTGACCCGCCATGAGTCGGACAACCGCGTCGAGCTGGACCGCGCGCGCCATGCGCTGTCGCTCGCCGCGGCCGGCGCGCGGGTCGTCGTGGTGTCGTCGGGCGATCCCGGCGTGTTCGCGATGGCGGCGGCGGTGTTCGAGGCCGTCGAAGTCGGCCAGCCGAGCTGGCGCGCGCTCGACGTGCGCGTGCTGCCCGGCATCACCGCGATGCTCGCTGCCAGCGCGCGCGCCGGCGCACCGCTCGGTCATGACTTCTGCGCGATCAACCTGTCGGACAATCTCAAGCCCGCCGCGCTGATCGAGCGTCGCCTGCGGCTGGCGGCGGAGGCCGACTTCGCGATCGCGCTCTACAACCCGCGCTCGGCCGCGCGGCCGGACGGGCTCGACCGCGCGCTCGACGTGCTGCGCGCCGCCTGCGCCGACTCGCGCCCGGTGCTGTTCGCGCGCGCGGTGACGACGCCCGCTGAGTCGCTGCTTGTCGTCCCGCTGCCGGAGGCACGCGGCGCTATGGCGGACATGCGGACGCTGGTGATCGTCGGCTCGAGCCGGACGCGGCTGATCGAGCGCGCCGGCGCGCCCTGGCTCTACACGCCGCGGTCGGTCGCGTGATCGAGCCAGTGGAGCACCGCCGCGACGCTGTCGCACGTGCGCCGCTCTGGCAGCGCGGGACGATCGATCATCAGCACGGGCACGCCGAGCGCGCGCGCCGCGGCGAGCTTGGCCGCGGCGCCCTCGCCGCCGGCGTTCTTGCAGATGATCAGCTCGGTGCGATGCGCCTCGAGCAGCCGCCGGTCGCCGGCCACCGTGAACGGACCGCGGTCGATCACCAGACGATGCTGCGGGAGCGAGGGCGCCCGCTCGGGCGCGTCGACGAAACGGAGCAGATAGTCGTGCTGCGGCCGGGCCGCGAAACGCTCGACGTGCAGCCGCCCGAGCGCGAGCATCACCCGGCGCGGCGGTCCGTCGAGCGCGGCCACCGCGGCCTCGAGGTCGGCGACGGGTGTCCAGCGATCGCCCGCGCCCGCGCGCCACGGCGGCCGGGTGAGCGCGACGAGCGGCACCCCCGCCCGCTCGGCGGCCGCGACCGCGTTGGCGCTCATCTGCGCCGCGAACGGGTGTGTCGCGTCCACGACACAACTCACCTGCTCGGCGCACAGCCAGGCGACGAGCCCCTCGGCGCCGCCGAACCCGCCGACTCGTACCGGCACCGGTTGCGCGCGCGGGTGCGCGGTGCGGCCCGCGTAGCTCAGCGTGGCGCGCATGCCTCTTCCCGCGACCGCGGCGGCGAGCGCACTCGCCTCGGTGGTGCCGCCGAGGATGAGGAGGTGCGGCATGGCTGATCGGGGTCCGTGGCTGACGATCGTCGGGATCGGCGAGGATGGACCGGCTGGACTGTGTGCCGCAAGCCGCGTCGCGCTCGACGCCGCCGGGCACGTGATCGGGGCGCCGCGCCAGCTCGCGTTGCTGCCTGGCCTGACGGCGTCCAGGGAGCCGTGGCCGGTCCCCTTCGCCGACGGCGTCGAGCGGCTGCTGGCACGGCGCGGCCGGCCGACGGTGATGCTCGCGTCCGGCGACCCCTTCTGGTTCGGCGCGGGCGGCACGGTCACCGCGCTGCTCGCGCGCGACGAGTGGGTGGCTCACCCCGCGCGCTCGACCTTCGCGCTGGCGGCGGCGCGGCTCGGCTGGCGGCTCGAGGAGACCGCCTGCCTTGGGCTGCACGCCGCGCCGCTCGGCCGGCTGCGCCCGCTGCTCGCGCCGGGCGAGCGCGCGATGGTCCTGGTGCGCGACGGTGACGCCGCGGCGGAGACGGCACGCTATCTCGTCGCGCAGGGCTTCGGCGCCAGCGTGGTGACGGTGCTGGAAGCCCTCGGCGGCGCGCGCGAGCGGGTACGCACGACCGTCGCCGCGACATGGGACCTCGACGACGTCGCGCACCCGGTCGCGCTCGCCATCGCGGTGGCGGGCGACGGCCGCGTCGTGCCCCGCGCGAGCGGCCTCCCCGACGACTGGTTCGCGCACGACGGCCAGCTCACCAGACGCCCGCAGCGCGCGCTGGCGCTCTCCGCGCTCGCGCCGCGCGCGGGCGAGCTGCTGTGGGACATCGGCGCCGGATCGGGCTCGATCGCGATCGAGTGGCTGCTCGCGCATCCGCGCACCGCCGCGGTGGCGATCGAGCGCGACCCGGTCCGCGCCGCCCGCGCCCGCGCCAACGCCGACTCGCTCGGTGTCGATCGACTGCGGCTGATTGAGGGCGCGGCGCCCGCGGCGCTGGCCGACTTGCCCCCGCCCGACGCGGTGTTCGTCGGCGGCGGCCTCTGCGACGCGCTGCTCGACTGGTTGTTCGAGTCGCTGCCTACCGGCACCCGCCTGGTGGCGCACGCCGTGACGCTCGAGTCCGAGGCGCTGCTCGCCGCGCGTCACGCGGCACAGGGGGGCACCCTGCTGCGGGTGGAGCTGGCCCAGGCGGCGGCGCTCGGCACGCGGCGCGGCTGGCGCGCGAGTTTCCCGATCGTGCAGTGGAGCGTGACGCTGTGATCGTCGCCGGCTTCGGCTGCCGCGCCGGCGCCACCGTGGAGTCGCTCGCCGCCGCGCTCGCCGCCGCGGCGGAGGGGAGAGCGGTCGATCGGCTCGCCGCCCCGGCCGACCGCGTCGCGCTGCTGACGCCGCTCGCACGCGCGCTTGGCCTTCAAGTCATCGCCGTCGCGGACGACGCCCTCCGCGCGGTGCGCACCCCGACGCGCTCACCCGCCAGCCTCGCGGCGCGCGGTACCGGCAGCGTCGCCGAGGCGGCCGCGCTCCACGCGGCCGGAGCGGGCGGCCGCCTGCTCACGACGCGACACGTCTCCCCCGATCGACGCGCCACCTGCGCGCTCGCGCAAGGAACCCCATGACCGTCCATTTCATCGGCGCCGGCCCGGGCGCACCCGACCTGCTGACGCTACGCGGCCGTGACCTGATCGCCGCCGCGCCGGTGTGCCTCTACGCCGGCTCGCTCGTCCCCGCCGCGATCTTGCGCCACTGCCCCCCAGGCGCGCGGATCATCGACACCGCCCCGCTGTCGCTCGACCAGATCGTCGCGGAGATCGGCGCGGCGCACGCCGCGGGGCAGGACGTGGCGCGGCTCCACTCGGGCGACCTGTCGGTCTGGTCGGCGATGGCCGAGCAGCTGCGCCGGCTACGCGCGCTCGGGATCCCCGTCACGGTGACACCCGGCGTCCCCGCCTTCGCGGCCGCGGCCGCCGCGCTGGAGAGCGAGCTGACGCTGCCCGGCATCGCGCAATCCGTCGTGCTCACGCGCACGTCCGGCCGCGCCAGCGCCATGCCGCCGTCGGAGACGCTCGCCGCCTTCGCCGCGACCGGCGCGACGTTGGCGATCCATCTCTCGATCCATCGCCTCGCCGAGGTCGTGGAGACGTTGCTGCCGACGCACGCCGGCGACTGCCCCGCGGCGATCGTGTGGCGCGCGAGCTGGCCCGACGAACGCGTGGTGCGCGCGACGCTGGCGACGCTCGTCGACTCCGCCGCGGGCGGGCCCGAGCGCACGGCGCTGATCCTCGTCGGTCGCGTGCTCGGCGCCGCGCGCTTCGACGAGAGCCGGCTCTACGCGCCCGACTATGACCGCCGCTTCCGCCCCGCCGCCGGGCCGGCGGCGTGACGCCGGGCCTGATGATCGCCGCGCCCGCCTCGGGCAGCGGCAAGACCACCGTGATGCTCGGGTTGCTCCGCGCGTTCGCGGAGGACGGCGTGGCCGTTCAACCGTACAAGAGCGGCCCCGACTATATCGATCCCGCCTTCCACCGCGCCGCGTGCGGGCGCGACTCGTACAATCTCGACGGCTGGGCGATGCCCGGCGCGCTGCTCGACTCGCTCGCCGCGCGCGCGGCCGACGCCGAGCTGGCGCTGGCCGAGGCCTCGATGGGGCTGTTCGACGGCGTGGCGTCACCGGGGCAGAGCGGCACCGGCGCGGGGGCGGAGATCGCGCGGCGGTTCGGCTGGCCGGTCGTGCTGGTGCTCGACGTGGGCGGTCAGGCGCAGTCCGCCGCCGCGACCGCGCTCGGCTTCGCGACGCTCGACCCCGAGGTACGGATCGCCGGCGTAATCCTCAACCGCGTGGCGAGCGCGCGGCACGAGCGGCTCGCGCGCGCGGGCATGACGGCGACGGGGATCGCGGTGCTCGGCGCCCTGCCGCGCGCGCCCGCGCTGCGCCTGCCCGAGCGCCACCTCGGCCTCGTCCAGGCGGACGAGCACGGCGACCTGGAGGAGCGGCTCGCCGCGCACGCCGCCTTCGTCCGCGCGCACCTTGATCTGCGCGCGCTGCGTGCCCTCGCCGCGGGCGGGCTGAGCGCTGCGACCACGTCTCGGATCGACCCGCCGGCGCAGCGGATCGCGCTCGCGCAGGACGCTGCCTTCTCCTTCTCCTACCCGCACCTGCTGAGCGGCTGGCGCGCGGCGGGAGCGACGCTGCTCCCCTTCTCGCCGCTCGCCGACGAGTTGCCCGCCGCCGACGCCGACCTCGTTTGGCTGCCCGGCGGCTATCCCGAGCTTCACGCAGGCCGGATCGCCGCCAATGAGCGCTTCCTCGCGGGGCTGCGCGCACACGCCGAGACGCGCCCCGTCCACGGCGAGTGCGGCGGCTACATGGTGCTGGGCGAGGCGCTGGTCGACGCGGACGGCGCGCACCACCGCATGGCGGGGCTGCTCGGGCTGGTGACGAGCTACGCGGCGCGGCGGCTGCACCTCGGCTATCGTCGCGCGACGCTGGCGCGACGGCTCGGCGCCCTCGCGCCCGACACGACGCTGTTCGGGCACGAGTTCCACTATTCCTCGATCCTCGCTCAGCCCGACGCGCCGCTCGCCGCGGTGACCGACGCCGACGGCGTCGCGGTGGCGGAGACCGGCTCGGCGCGCGGGCACGTGAGCGGCAGTTTCTTCCACCTGATCGCGGCGGCGCGATGATCGCGCTGAGCCTCATCGGGATCGGCACGGGCAACCCCGACCATCTCACCCGCGCGGCCGAGGCGGCGATGCGCTCGGCCGACCTGATCCTGCTGCCGCGCAAGCGCGCCGAGACCGCCGAGCTGCTCGACCTGCGCGCGGCGATCTGCGCCGCGGTGGTCGGCGACGGCGCGCCGACAGCGACCTTCGACGTGCCCCACCGCGACCCGGCGCTGCCCTATCTCGACGGGGTCGACGCCTGGCACGATGCCATCGCGGCGGCGTGGCGCGCGGCGATCGCGCGCCACCTGCCGGACGGCGGCCGCGTGGCGTTGCTCGTCTGGGGCGACCCCTCGCTCTACGACAGCAGCCTGCGCATCGCCGCGCGGCTCGGCGCCGGCGCGATGCCCGTGACGGTGGAGGTGGTGCCGGGCATCACCAGCCTCCAGGCGCTCGCCGCCGCGCATGCCGTCCCGCTCACCGCTCTGGCCGCTCCCCTGCTCGTCACCACCGGGCGCCGGCTCAGTACCGAGGGCTGGCCTGCCGGGATCGAGATGGTGGCGGTGATGCTCGACTCGGGCTGCGCGTTCGAGCGGATGGACCCGGCGGGCACGACGATCTGGTGGGGCGCCTATCTCGGCATGGCGCAGCAGTCGCTGCTCGCGGGTCCGCTCGCCGCGACGGCGCCCGCGATCCGCGACGAGCGCACCTTGCTGCGCGCGCGGCACGGCTGGATCATGGACTGCTATCTCCTCCGCCGCGACGCAGCTCGCGCAGGCGCCAGCGATCGGTGAAGGACAGCGCCACCGTGGCGAGCGGCGCGACGTCGATCGCCAGCGTCGCCGCGACCGGCAGCGCGAGCGCGTGCGCCAGCGCGGCGCGGATCACCGCCGCGTGGGTCACGGCCAGCCAGCGCCCCCCGTCCGTCGCGGCGAGCGCGTCGAGCCACGTGCCGACGCGCGCGCGCACCGCCTCGAGCGACTCGCCGCCCGGCGTGCCGCGCTCCGGGGCCGCGATCCAGGCCGCGACCGCTGCCGCGGGCAGCGTTTCCAATGCTCGGCCACGCCAGGCGCCGGCGTCCTGGTCGGCGAGCGCCGCCTCGCCCGCCGCGGCCAGACCGAGCGCCGCGGCGGTCTCACGGGCCGATCGCTCCGGCGCGACGACGCCGCGCCACGACGCCGCCGCGCCGAGCCGCAGCGCCCGTGCTTTGGCGAGACCCGCGGGATCGAGCGCGTCGTCGGGTGCGGCGAAGCGCGCGGCCCGAGTCGCCTCGGTGGCGCCGACGCAGAGCAGCAGCAGGCGAACGGTCACGGTGGGGCTCCTGCTCGGTTGACGCGGTGCCGCGCAGCCGCCACAGCTGCGTTCCTCAGCACCGGGCGGGAAGCCGGTGAGACTCCGGCGCGGTCGCGCCACTGTGATCGACGGCCCCGCGGCTGTCGAGAGTCAGACCCCGCCCGGCGCGTCAACCCGCTATTCCGGGCGCGCTTCCCCGGACTGGAGCCGAATCGATGACCAGCCGCGTCGCCGCGCGCCCGCTCGCCGCCCCCGCACCTGCTCCCGCTGGTGCGATCCCGCTCGCCGAGATCGCACCCTGGGCGATCTTCGCCGCGATCGTGGCGCTGATCCTGCTCTACTTCGTCAGCACCGAGCAGGGCGCCTTCGCGCTGTTCAAGGGCATGTACGTCCACGAGTTCGTCCATGACGGGCGGCACCTGCTCGGCTTCCCCTGCCACTAAGCGGACGGTCACAGCATGACAGGGCTGCTGCTCTGGCGGGGGATGCTCGCCGGGCTCGCCGGCGCGTTCGTCGCCGCCACGTTCGCGCTGATCGTCGCCGAACCGCACGTCGACGCCGCGATCGCCTTCGAGGCGCGCCACGCCGCGCACGCGGGCGGGGTCGAGCTGGTGTCGCGGGCCACCCAGAGGACGCTGGGGCTGTACACCGCGATGATGCTCTACGGCACCGCGCTGGGCGGGCTGCTCGCCATCGTGGTGGCGGCGTGCCACGGCCGCGTCGGCGCGGTCCCGCCGCGCGCGCTGGCGCTGCTGCTCGCCGCGCTCGCCTGCGTCGTGCTGGTGCTCGCGCCCGCGCTCAAATACCCGCCGACGCCCCCCGCGGTGGGGCTGCACGAGACGGTACGGCTGCGCACCGGTGCCTTCCTCGCGATGCTGGCGGGTTCGCTCCTCGCCGCGCTCGCCGGCGCGTGGACGGCGCAGCGGCTCGGCGCGGTGTTGACGCGGCTCGATCGCTGGCTCGCGGGCGGGCTCGTCTATCTTGCCGTCGTCGCGCTGGTCGCCGCGGTGCTGCCGGCCGTCGACGAGGTACCCGCCGACTTCCCCGCGTCGCTGCTGTGGCAGTATCGCGTCGCCGCGATCGCGGGGCAGGTGATCTTCTGGCTCGTCACCGCCGAGCTGTTCGGCCGGCTCGCCCAGCCGCTGCTCGCGCCACGGGTGGCACGATGACCGGGACGGAGCAGCGCCACGCCGAGAAGATGCGCCGGGTGCAGGCGAGCCGGCGCGCGATGATGGCGACCAAGACGCAGGAGAAAGGCCTGCTGATCGTCCATACCGGCGCGGGCAAGGGCAAGACCACCGCCGCCTTCGGCATGGCGGTCCGCACGATCGGCCACGGCATGCGCGTGGGCATCGTCCAGTTCGTCAAGGGCGCGATGACCACCGGCGAGCGCGCGGTGTTCGACGCCTTCCCCGATCTCGTCACCTTCCGCGCGATGGGCGAGGGCTTCACCTGGGACACGCAGGACCGCGCCCGCGACGTGGCGGTCGCGCGCGCCGCGTGGGACGAGGTGGCGCGAATGGTCGCCGACCCGTCGTACGCGATGGTGATCGCGGACGAGCTCAACATCGTCCTGCGCTACGATTATCTGCCGGTCGCCGACGTGCTCGCGGTCGCCGCCGCCCGGCCGGCGATGACGCATCTCGTCGTCACCGGCCGCAACGCCCCGGCCGCGCTGATCGAGGCCGCGGACCTCGTCACCGAGATGACCCAGGTCAAACACCCGTTCCGCGGCGGGGTGAAGGCGCAGCCGGGAGTGGAGTTCTGATGGTCACGCTTCGCGCCGCCGCGCCCGGCACGTCGGTGGTGGCGTGCAACACCTGCCGCCACAGCGCCGAGGCGCGCGAGGACGGCGACGGTGCGCGCGGCGGTGCGCGGCTCGCCGCCGCGCTGCGCGCGCTGCAGGCGAGCGACCCGGCCTATGCCGCGGTGTCGGTCGAGGAGATGCCGTGCCTGTTCGCGTGCGGCGATTTCTGCACCGTCCACCTGCGCGCCCCGGGCAAGGTCGGCTATGTCCTCGGCCGGTTCGCACCCGGTGATGACGCCGCGCGCGCCATCCTCGACTATGCCGCGCGCTATGCCGCGAGCGAGACCGGCCAGGTACCGTTCAAGGAGTGGCCCGCCGGCGTGAAGGGGCATTTCCTCACCCGCACGCCGCCGGAAGGTTTCGTGGTCGCATGATCCGGCTCGACACCCCCGCCGCGCTCGACGCCGCGCTGCGCACCCTTCCCGCCGCCGACGCCGGCGCGCGCGCGGCCGCGGCGGCGCGGCAGGCGGCGCTGACCAAGCCGCGCGGCTCGCTCGGCCGGCTCGAGGAGGTCGCGCTGTTCATGGCGAGCTGGCAGGGCCGCGCCATCCCGAAGCTGGCGCACGGCCGGGTCGCGATCTTCGCGGGCAATCACGGCGTCGCGGCGCGCGGTGTGAGCGCTTTCCCGCCTGAGGTCACCGCGCAGATGGTGGCGAACTTCGCCGCGGGCGGGGCCGCGATCAACGCGCTCGCCGACGTCGCCGGGCTGGAGCTGACCGTCACCGCGCTCGAGCTCGACCGCCCCACCGGCGATATCGCCGAGACCGAGGCGATGGGCGAGGCCGAGTGCGGCGAGGCGCTGATGGCGGGCGCCGCCGCAGTCGAGCCGGGGCTCGACCTGCTCGTTCCCGGCGAGATGGGTATCGCCAACTCCACCGTCGCCGCCGCGCTCTGCGCCGCAGCACTGGGCGGCGACGCGGCGGACTGGGTCGGGCCGGGCAGCGGGGTGAGCGGTGCGGCGGCGACGGCCAAGCGCGAGGCGGTCGCGCGCGCGCTGACTCGCCACCGCGCCCGCGCCAACACGCCGTTCGAGGCGCTGCGCCGGCTCGGCGGGCGCGAGCTCGCCGCGATCGCGGGCGCGGTGATCGCGGCGCGCCACGCGCGCGTGCCGGTGCTGCTCGACGGCTTCATCGCCACCGCCCCGCTCGCACCGCTGGCGGTCGCGGCGCCGACGATCACCGACCATTGTCTCGCCGGCCATCGCTCGGCCGAGCCGGGGCACGCGCGGCTGCTCGCCGGGCTCGGTCTCACCCCGCTGCTCGCGCTCGACCTGCGGCTGGGCGAGGCGAGCGGCGGCGCGGTCGCGGCCGTACTGGTCCGCACCGCGCTCGCCGCGCACGAGCGCATGGCGACCTTCGCCGACGCGGGGGTGAGCGCGGGGTGACCGCACCGGTCACGCTCCACCTGATGCGCCACGGCGCCACCCTTCGCGCCGGACATCTCAACGGTCGCAGCGACGTGCCCGTCACGACCGCCGGCATGGCGAGCTGCGTCGCCGCGGCGGCGCCGCTCCGCTTCGAGCGCGTGGTGAGTTCGGATCTGGCACGCGCGCGCGACTGCGCCGCCGCGATCGCGCGGATGGCCGAGGTACCCGTCAGCACGGACGCGCGCTGGCGCGAGCTCGACTTCGGCGACTGGGACGGCCGCCACCCCGACTCGCTCGCCCCCGAGCGGCTCGCCGCCTTCTGGGCCGATCCGGACGGCGCCGCGCCGCCCGGCGGTGAGCGCTGGTCTACGCTGAGAGCGCGCGCGGGAGCGGCGCTGGAGTCGCTCGCCGGAGACACGCTCGTCGTCACCCATGCCGGTGCGATCCGCGCCGCGCTGGCGGTCGCGTGCGGGCTCGACTCGCGCCAGGTGTGGATGTTCGACCTGCCCTATGCCGCGACGGTGACGCTGCGCCGCTGGCCGGGCGCGGCGCCGGTGAGCCAGATCACCGCGCTGCGATGATCCGCGCGCTCATCGTCGCGCTCGGCTTCCTCACGCGGCTGCCGCTGCCGCGGGTGGAGGTGAGCGAGCACGACTGGGCGGCCTCGATCCGCTGCTACCCGCTCGCCGGCCTGATCCTCGGCGCGATCGTCGCCGCGGCGGGCGCGCTCGCGGGCTCGCGCGACCCGTGGCTCGGCGCGCTGGCTGCCCTGGTGAGCTGGGCCGCGATCACGGGCGCGCTCCACCTCGACGGGCTGAGCGACCTCGCCGACGCGCTCGGGGCGGCGCACGGCGACCGCGCGCGGCTGCTGCGCGTCCTCGCCGAACCGCAGGTGGGAAGCTTCGGCGTGGTCGCGATCACGCTCCAGCTGCTCACCAAGCTGGTGCTGCTCCACGCGCTGCCGCCCGGAGGCTGGTGGACGCTGCCGCTGGTCGCCGCGGCGGCGCGCGCGGGGCCGCTCGCCTGGGCGCGCTGGCTGCCGCCGCTCAAGCCAGGCCTCGGTGCGACGCTGGCGGGCGCGGTGCGGGCGCGTGACCTCGCCGGCTGGAGTGCGCTGCTGCTCGGCGCGGGGGCGCTCCAGCCGGCGCTGCTCGCCGCGCTGCCGCTCATCGGGCTCTACGGCTGGTGGTTGAAGCGGCGGCTAGGCGGCATCAACGGCGACGCGCACGGCGCTGGCGTGGAACTGGTCGAGACCGGGCTGCTCGTGATCGTCGTCGCGCTGGGCTGAGCGCCGCTGCTCGCGCGGGAGCATCCCACCTCACGCGGCGCCCGCCTCGCTCGCCAGGGCCAGCAGCGCGTCCAGGTCGAGGTGCCGCTCCAGCGTCGCCGCGATCGAGTCGAGGGCGGCGTCGATGTCGGCACGGTGGTCCACCCCGCCGCCCGCGACGCCGAGCGGCGCGAGCCAGGCGCGGCGCTGCTCGGCGAGCGCGAACAGCCCGTGGACATAGGTGCCTGCCACGAGCCCATCGGCGGACGCGGCACCGTCCTCGCGCCCGTCGTCGAAGCGCACCGGCGCGCGCGCCGCATCGGCGCCCGCGGTGAGACCGAGGTGCATCTCATAGCCCTCGAAGCGAGCACCGCGTGCCGCGCCCGCGACCGCGACCAGCCGCTTGTCACCCCCCAGCACCGTGGTGACGTCGAGCAGCCCGAGTCCCTCGACCGTCTCCGCCGGCCCCTCGACGCCGTCGGGATCGGCCACGCTGCGGCCGAGCATCTGATAGCCGCCGCACAGCCCTAGCACCGGCCTGCCGCGGCGGACATGCGCGCGCACGTCGATGTCCCAGCCCTCGCGCCGCAGCGCGCGCAGGTCGGCGATCGTCGCCTTGGAGCCGGCGAGCACGATCAGCGCCGCCTCCGCGGGGATCGGCGTACCCGGCGGCACCATCACCAGCTCGACGTCGGGCTCCAGCCGGAGCGGGTCGAGATCGTCGAAATTCGCGAGATGCGGGGTGATCGGGCATGCCACCACCATCCGGCCGCCCTCCGCGGCACGCGCGCGCTGGAGCACCACCGCGTCCTCGCTCGGCAGCCGCCCAGCCTCGGCCAGCCAGGGCACGACGCCGTAGCCGCGCCAGCCGCTGCGCTGCTCGATCGCGCGATAGCCGTCCTCGAACAGCGCCGGATCGCCGCGGAACTTGTTGACGAGGAAGCCGCGCACCATCGCGGCGTCGGCGGGATCGATCACCGCGCGGGTGCCGACCAGCGAGGCGATCACGCCGCCGCGGTCGATGTCGCCGACGAGCACCACCGGTACGTCGGCGGCGCGCGCGAAGCCCATGTTGGCGATGTCCCCCGCGCGCAGGTTGATCTCCGCGGGCGAGCCGGCGCCCTCGACCACGACGAGGTCGGCCGCGCGCGCGAGCCGGCGGTAGCTCGCCAGCACTCGGTCGAGCAGTCCCTCGCGGCCCCGCCGCCACTCGCTCGCGCGCAGCACGCCGCGGACGCGCCCGTTGACCACCAACTGCGACGTGCGGTCGCCCTGCGGCTTGAGCAGCACCGGGTTCATGTCGCTGTGGGGCGTCACGCGCGCGGCGAGCGCCTGCGTCGCCTGCGCGCGCCCGATCTCGCCGCCGTCCGCGGTCACCGCGGCGTTGGTGGACATGTTCTGCGGCTTGAACGGACGTACCGACAGCCCGCGGTTGGCGAACGCGCGGCACAGTCCCGCGACGAGCACCGACTTGCCGACGTCCGACCCGGTGCCCTGGAGCATCAGCGCGCCCACGCGACCGCCCCCGCCAGGCACCACAGCAGCAGGCAGCCGCGGCGGTAGACGACCAGCCCGCGGCGGATGTCGCGCGCGTCGAGATCGGCGTGGCCGTCGCCGATCCACGGCTTGGGCGCGACCGCGCCGTCATAGGCGACGGGTCCGGCTAGCCGCACGCCGAGCGCGCCCGCCATCGCCGCCTCCGTCCAGCCCGCGTTGGGCGAAGCGTGGCGGCGCGAGTCGCGCCACAGCACGCGCCAGCCTCCCCCGCCCGCGACGCAGAGCAGCGCGCCGCCCAGCCGCGCGGGCAGCCAGTTGGCGAGATCGTCGGTGCGCGCGGCCGCCCAGCCGAAGGCGCGCCAGCGCGGCTCGCGATGGCCGATCAGGCTGTCCGCGGTGTTGATCGCCTTGTAGCCCCA
The DNA here is from genome assembly GCF_014194975.1 of Sphingomonas sp. BK580. Classification (GTDB taxonomy): domain Bacteria; phylum Pseudomonadota; class Alphaproteobacteria; order Sphingomonadales; family Sphingomonadaceae; genus Sphingomonas. Next base: position 179,353 of record NZ_JACIAY010000003.1, read on the forward strand.
CAGGCCGGCGGGGCCGAGCAGCAGCAGCCAGAACAGCGGCGCTGCGACGGCGTCGCAGAAGCTCTCGGCGAGGCTCTCGACCGCCGCGCGCGCCACGCCGGCCTGGTCGAGCGCGGCGGTGTCGCGCCCGACGATGCGCCCGACCGCGACGCGCGCGGCCGCGATGTCAGCGTGTTCGAGCGCGGCGGCGACCGGCCGGACGTGATCGTCGAGACTGCGCTGGGCGAGCCCAGGCCAGGCGAGCAGCGCGACGGCGAGCCACGCCGGCGCGCCGAGCGTCGCGCGCAGACCCCGCTCCGCCAGCCAGGCGGTGCCGGCCGCGACGACGATGGCGGCGCAGAGGGTGACGGCGCCGAGCAGGCGACGCAGGCGTCGCCGCGCAGGGGTAAGATGGTCGGGCTCGTCGTCGGCAGCGCGCGATGCTGCTTCGGTTCCGCGGTCGACGACTGGCGTCGTGTGATCACCGCCCGCCCTCCCCGCGTCGCCCCCGCCGGGGCCGGGGCTCAGTCGGGAGACTGTCCCCCTCGCCCGCTCCGCGACAGGAGCGACCACCGCCGCGTTCCATCGCCGCTCGCCCGCCGCGATCACGCGCGCGATCGCGCCGACCGGGTGCCCCACGCGCGCGTAGAGCCACGGCGGCCAGCCCAGCGCGGCGTCGAGCGCGAGCGCCACCAGAGCGACCGGCTCAGCGATCGCCGAGCGCCGCGTCGAGCCGGGCGAGCGCCGCCGCGCCGCCCGGCAGGCCGATACGCAGCCGCGCGGGCGCCTCGTTGAAGGGGCGCACGAGGATGCCCGCACGTGCGAGCCGCTCGAACAGCAACGGGGCGTCGTCGCGCTCGATCTGGCGGAACAGAGGGCAGGCGCCGACGGGCGTGAGATCGTGCGCGGTCAGAACGGCGTCCAGCTCCGCCACCGTCGTCGCGAGCCGCTCGCGCGTCGCCGCGATCCACGCGGTGTCGCGATAGGCCGCCGTGCCGATCCGCAATGCCGCGGTCGAGACCGGCCAGCTGCCGAGCCGCGCCGCCACCGCGCCGACCAGCGCGGCCCCGCCCGCGGCGAAGCCGAGTCGCACGCCGGCGAGCCCGAAGAACTTGCCGAAGGAACGGAACACCAGCACGCGATCGTCGCGCGCCAGCAGCGGCAGCACGCTCGCACCGGGCACCGCGTCGGCGAACGCCTCGTCCACCACCAGCACCCCGCCCCGATCGGCGAGCGCCTGCGCCAGCGCGTGCAGCCGCGCCGCGGGCCAGCAGCGACCGTCGGGATTGTTGGGGTTGGTGAGCAGCAGCGTGCCGCCGCCGCGCGCGACCGCATCGACCGCCTCGGCGTCGATCGTCGCCGCGCCGGGAAGTGCCGCGGCATGGGTACGATAGCTCGGTGCCACGACATGCCACGGGCGCGGCAGCGCGAGCGCGGCGAGCAGGCGGAGCCCGACCTCGCTGCCGGGGAGTGCGGTGATCGCCGCGTCGCGCGCACCGAACGCTGCGGCCGCGGCATGGTGGAGCGCGCTCAGCTCGGTCGGGGTGGGCAGCGCGCGCAGCGCGGCGAGCGGCACCTCCGCCCCCTCCCAGGCGACGGGGTTGATCCCGGTGGAGAGATCGAGCCATGGCGTGGGCGCGTCGGGATAGAGGCGTGCGGCAGCGTCGGGGCGCCCGCCGTGATAGGTCAGCGCGGCGGCGGGCTCGGGGAAAGGGTCGGTCAGCAGCATCGGCGGCCCGTCTTTCACCAGTCGGGCGAACGAACACAAGGCGGGAGTGACGATGACCGGACCGCGCGTGACACTGGTGCTGGGCGGGGCACGCTCGGGCAAGAGCCGCCACGCCCAGGCGCTCGCAGAGGCGGCCGGCGGCGCGCTCGTCTTCGTCGCGACGGCGCAGGCGCTCGACGACGAGATGCGCGCGCGCGTGGCGCAACACCGCGCCGACCGTGACTCGCGGTGGCGCACGGTGGAGGCACCGCTCGCGCTGGCCGAGACGATCGTGGCGGAGGGGCAGCGGGGGTCGGTGCTGCTGGTCGACTGCCTCACGCTCTGGGCGTCGAATCTGCTGCTCGGCGAGCAGGATACGGCGGCGGCGCTGGAGGCGCTCGAAGCGGCGCTGCGCGACACCGCGGCGCGGGTCGTGCTGGTGGCGAACGAGGTCGGGCTCGGCATCGTCCCCGACAACGCGCTGGCGCGACGCTTCCGCGACCTGGCGGGAACGATCAATCAGCGCGCTGCCACGTGCGCGGACCGCGTGGTGTTCGTCGCCGCCGGGCTGCCGCTGGTGCTCAAGTAACGGAGGGTGGCCCGCCCCCTCGCTCGACCTCGGCCAAAGCTCGCCTCAATGTCGTCCCGCGCTTAAGCCGCCAATCATGGTGCCGCGTCCACCCCGGGGCGTGTCGCACGCGGCACCATGATTGCCGGGTCAAGCCCGTCATGACGGGAGGCGGCGCTACTTCCGCGCCACCCGACGTGCTCCTGCGCACGCAGGAGCCCAGAGCCGCACGCCTCGCACGTCATGACCTTGCGCTCCTGCTACCGAAGAAGCGCCCGCGCGATCAATAGCCCGCGTAATCCGAGAAGCGCGTGATCGTCGGGTCGAACTTGAGCACCACCTTGCCGGTCGCGCCGTGACGCTGCTTGGCGACGATCAGCTCGGCGAGGCCGTAGACCCGTTCCATGTCCGCGGCCCAGCGCGCGTGATCCTCGAAGACGTTGGCGGAGTCGCCCTCCATCGGCCGCTTGGGCTCGCGCTGCGCGGTGTAATAATCCTCGCGATAGACGAACCACACCATGTCGGCGTCCTGCTCGATCGAGCCCGACTCGCGCAGGTCCGACAGCATCGGGCGCTTGTCCTCGCGCTGCTCCACCGCGCGGCTCAGCTGGGAGAGCGCCAGCACCGGCACGTTCATGTCCTTGGCCAGCGTCTTCAGCCCGCGGCTGATCTCGGAGATCTCCTGCACGCGGTTGCCGTCACCCTTGCCCGAGCCCGAGAGCAGCTGGAGGTAATCCACCACCACCAGCCCGATCTCGTTGTTGTGGCGCCGCTGCAGCCGGCGCACGCGGGTGTGGAGCGCGCCGATCGAGAGGCCGCCGGTGTCGTCGATGAAGAAGGGCAGATTCTCCAGCTCGGCCGCGGCGGCGGCGAGCTGCTCGAACTCGGTCTTGCTGATCTTGCCCATGCGCAGCGCCTCCGAGCTGATCCGCGACTGCTCGGCGAGGATACGCGTGGCGAGCTGGTCCGCGCTCATCTCGAGGCTGAAGAAGGCCACCTTGGCGCCGACGGACTTGGCCGGCGGGATGCCGTCGCGCATGTCGCGCATCCAGCGCTGCGCCGCGTTGAACGCGATGTTGGTGGCGAGCGAGGTCTTGCCCATGCCGGGGCGGCCGGCGAGGATCATGAGATCCGAGTGATGCATGCCGCCGATCTTGGCGTTGACCGAGTCGAGCCCGGTGGTCACGCCCGACAGGTTGCCGCCCCAGTTGAGCGCGCGCTCCGCCATCTTCACCGCCGCGGTGCTCGCCTGGGCGAAGCTCTTCACCGCATTCTCGGTGCCGCCGTCCGCCGCGACGCGGAACAGCTCCTCCTCGGCGGCCTCGATCTGGGCGCGCGGGTTGACCTCCTCGCTGGTGTCCATCGCGCGATCGACCATCGTGTGCCCGACCGAGACGAGCGCGCGCAGCAGCGCGAGGTCGTAGATCTGCTGCGCGAACTGGCGCGCGCCGATCAATCCGGCGCCCGAGCCGGTCAGACCGGCGAGATAGCCGACCCCGCCGAGCTCCTTCATCCCCTCGTCCGCCTCGAACATCGGGCGCAGCGTCACCGGCGTGGCGAGCATGTCGGTGGCGCGCAGCGACTTGATCGCGGCGAAGACGCGGCCGTGGACCGGCTCGTAGAAATGCTGCGGCTCGAGCCGGTCGACGATGTCGTCAGCGAGGCGATTGTCGATCATCATCGCGCCCAGCATCGCCGCCTCGGCCTCGACGTTGCGCGGCAGGTGGACGGGCTCGGGCGATGCCGGCGGGGCGAATGCTAAGGTGGCCATCCGCCGGCCTATACGCGTCCGACGCGGCGAGCGGAACGGCACGGGCGGCGGAACCTGTGGATGACTCGATTGTGACGACGCCGCATCGCCTCTATCGAGCGGGCGCATGGCCGATCCGCGGATCATCGACATCGAGCTGGACGAGCGCACCATCCTGTGGCGCTCGGCCGACATCGAGCAGGAGCGCCGGATCGCGATCTTCGACCTGATCGAGGACAATCATTTCGCCCCGCAGCGCGCGCAGCCCGACGGTTATGCCGGCCCCTACAAGGTGCGGCTGTCGGTCGAGGAGGGCCGGCTCGCACTGGCGATCCGTCGCGCCGACGACACGCCGCTCGAGACCCTGGTGCTCGGGCTCGCGCGCTTCCGCCGACCGATCAGAGATTATTTCGCGATCTGCGACAGTTACTATCAGGCAATCCGCCAATCGACGCCGCAGCAGATCGAGACGGTGGACATGGCACGGCGCGCCATCCACAATGAGGCCGCCGACCTGCTGCGCGAACGGCTCGACGGCAAGGTGGCGATCGACTTCGACACCGCGCGGCGTCTCTTCACGCTGATCTGCGTTCTTCATATCAAGGCATAAGTTTTATCATGTGGGGTTTGGGAAGGATCTTCTTGATTCTGAGCGCGATCGCGCTCGCGGGCGTGGCCGCGTGGCAGGTCGCGCTACGCTGGCGCCCGGGAGTCGAGCGCTACCCGGTGCAGGGTGTCGACGTGTCCGAGGCGACCGGCGACGTCGTCTGGCCTGTCCTCAAGGGCGAGGGCGCCGACTTCGGCTATGCGGTGGCGACGAGCGGCGCGCGCGCGCGCGACCGCGCCTTCCAGACCAACTGGGACGAGATGGCGCGCGCCGGCCTACGCCGCGGCGCGATCCACGTCTTCTCCTTCTGCCAGCCGCCGCGCGCGCAGGCCGACTCGTTCAACACGGTCGTGCCGCGCGACCCCGCCGCGCTGCCGGTGGCGATCTCGTTCCGCTACGCCGAGGACTGCCCCGACCGCCCCGAGCGCGCCGCCCTGGTGGCAGGGGTGGCCGACATGATCGCGCGGATCGAGACCCACACGGGCAAGCCGGTGGTGCTCAAGGTGGCGCGCGACGTCGAGCGCGACTATCGCCTGACCGAGGCGTTCGACCGGCCGCTCTGGGCGGTCGGCAACTTCCTCCGCCCCGGCTATGGTGCGCGGGTGTGGCGGATGTGGCGCGCGACCGACCTGCGCCGCGTCGACGGCGTCGATGGGCCGGTCAACTGGGATGTGGTGGAGCTGGGATGAGCGACCGGGATCAGGAGCAGGCGCGGCAGCTGATCGCGGCGGCGCGCGCGGCAGCGATGCACGCGCACGCGCCATACTCGCGCTTCGCGGTCGGCGCCGCGGTGCTGCTCGACGACGGCAGCGTGGTGACCGGCGCCAACGTCGAGAACGCCAGCTACGGCCTGTCGCTCTGCGCCGAGACGGTGGCGATCGCGACCGTCTCCGCCTCGGGGCGGCTGCGCCGCGTGGTGGCGGTGGGCGTGATCGGCGGCGCGATGGACCCCGCCGGGCGCGCCACCGGCCACGCCCCGGTGCGGCCGTGCGGCCGCTGCCGGCAGGTGCTCAACGAGGCGGCGCAGCTGAGCGGGCGCGACCTCGCGGTCCACTGCGCCGGCGCCGAGGGGGAGGAGGTGGCGAGCTATCGCCTGTCCGAGCTTCTACCGGATGCCTTCGGCCCGAGCGACCTAGGGGTGCGCTGAGGGGCTGGCGCCGGCCGCTACGCAGATCCTCCCCGCCTGGCGGTGAGGATCTGACCCGTCACGGCTTTGCCATCGCCGCCATCGGCATCATGTTGTGGTCGAGGTGCGCCATGATCCACAGCGTGCCCCCCACGGTCAGCACCACGATCATCACGCCGAACGCCAGCGCCAGCGTGTTGTTGGTGTTCTCCGGCCCGCTCGTGATGTGGAGGAAGAAGACGAGGTGCACGCCCATCTGCGCCACCGCCAGCACCGCGAGCAGGATCGGGATCGCCGGCGCCCAGACCGCGCCCGAGCCGACCAGCGCGAACGACGCCACCGTCAGCAGCAGCGCCAGCCCCAATCCGGCGAGATAGGTCGAGAGCCGCGCCGCCCCCTCCTGATGGCCGCCGGGGGCGTGGTCGAGGTGACGATCACCCTTCTGCTCGCTCATCCCATCACTCCGTACAGATAGACGACGGTGAACAGCGCGACCCAGATGATGTCGAGCGCGTGCCAGTAGAGGCCGAAGCACAGCAGCCGCCGCTCCACCGCGTCGGTGAAGCCGAGCGTCGCCACCTGCCCCATCATCACCGTCAGCCACACCAGCCCGGCGGCGACGTGCAGCCCGTGCGCGCCCACGAGGGTGAACAGCGCGGAGAGGAAGGCGCTGCGCGTCGGCGCCGCGCCCTCGAGGACCAGGTGGGTCAGCTCGTACAGCTCGATCGCGAGGAAGCCGAGCCCGAGCAGCGCGGTGAGCGCCCCCCACAGATACGTTGCCCCGGCACGCTCCTTCACCGCCATGATCGACATCACGCCGCAGGTGAAGCTGGAGAAGAGCAGGCACAGGGTCTCGACGAAGACCAGCCGCAGCTCGAACAGCTCGCTCCCTTCCGGGCCGCCGGCGGTGTTGGGCGCGAGCACCGCATAGGCAGCGAACAGCCCCGAGAACATGATGATGTCGCTGAGCAGGAAGATCCAGAAGCCGAACGCCACCGTCACCTGCTTGGGCGCGGGACCGCCCTCCCCGTGGCCGGGGGGATCGCTCCTCCAGCCCTTGTCGCCCTCGTGGCGCGGGTCGGCGATCTCGCCGCTCATGCCGCCGGCTCCAGCGCGCGGAGCTCGGCGACGCCGATCTCCTGCTCGCCGGGCTGGTGCCAGGCGATCCACAACGTCGTCGCGAAGCCGGCGAGCACGCCCAGCACCACCAGCCACCAGATGTGCCACACCAGCGCGAAGCCGGTGAGATAGGTGAAGAAGGCGCCGACGAAGCCGTAGGCGCTGTTGCGCGGCATCTCGATCGGCTCCAGCGGCTCGGGCGTCTCCTCCGCCTCGCCGCGCTTCATCAGCGCGAGCGCGTCCCGCCCTTCGACCTGGGGCAACCGCGCGAAGTTCCACGGCGGCGGCGGCGAGCGCGTCGCCCATTCCAGCGTGCGCCCGTCCCACGGATCGCCGGTCTCGTCGGCGAGCGAGCGGCGCTCGCGCACCGAGACGTAGAGCTGCATCGCCAGGCTCGCGATCCCCCCCAGGATCAGCAGCGCCCCGAGCCAGGCGGCGACCAGCCAGGGCTGCCACGCCGGGTTGTCGTAATGCTGGAGCCGACGCGTCATGCCCATCAGCCCGAGCGCGTAGAGCGGCATGAAGGCGAGATAGAAGCCGCTCACCCACAGCATCACCGCGGCCTTGCCCCAGCCGTCGTGCAGGCGGAAGCCGAATGCCTTGGGGAACCAGTAGCTGTAGCCCGCGAAGGCGCTGAACAGCACGCCGCCGATGATCACGTTGTGGAAATGCGCCACCAGGAACACCGAGTTGTGGAGCACGAAATCGGCCGGGGGCACCGCCAGCAGCACGCCGGTCATCCCGCCGACGACGAAGGTGGGGATGAACGCCACCGCCCACAGCATCGGCACCTCGAAGCGCAGCCGCCCGCCGTACATCGTGAACAGCCAGTTGAAGACCTTCACGCCGGTCGGCACCGCGATGATCATCGTCATCACGCCGAACACGCCGTTGACGTCCGCCCCCGCCCCCATGGTGAAGAAATGGTGCAGCCAAACCATGAAGGAGAGGACGCAGATCGCGAGCGTGGCGAGCACCATCGAGCGATAGCCGAACAGCGGCTTGCCGCTGAAGGTCGCGATGATCTCGCTGAAGATCCCGAAGGCGGGCAGCACCAGGATATAGACCTCGGGATGGCCCCAGGCCCAGATCAGGTTGACGAACAGCATCTGGTTGCCGCCCGCCGCGTTGGTGAAGAAGTGGAAGCCCAGGTAGCGATCCAGCGTCAGCATGATCAGCGTCGCGGTCAGGATGGGGAAGGCCGCCACGATCAGCAGGTTGCTCGCCAGCGCGGTCCAGCAGAAGATCGGCATGCGGGTGTAGCGCATGCCGGGCGCGCGCATCTTCAGGATCGTCGTGACCAGGTTGATCCCGCCGAGTAGCGTCCCCGCGCCCGAGATCTGCAACGCCCAGAGATAGTAGTCGACCCCGACCCCGGGCGAGAAGGCGCGCTCGCTCAGCGGCGGGTAGACCAGCCAGCCGGTCCGCGCGAACTCACCGACGATGAGACTGGTGTTGATCAGCAGCACGCCGGTGGCGGTGAGCCAGAAGCTCACCGAGTTGAGCGTCGGAAAGGCGACGTCGCGCACGCCCAGCTGGAGCGGTACCGCGAAGTTCATCAGCCCGATCATGAACGGCATCGCCACGAAGAAGATCATGATCGTGCCGTGCGCGCTGAAGATCTGGTCATAGTGGTCGGGCGGCAGGAAACCCTTGCCCGCGCCAACCGCCATGGCCTGATGCGAGCGCATCATCAGCGCGTCCGCGAAGCCGCGGATCAGCATCACCAGCGCGAGCAGACAGTACATCACGCCGATGCGCTTATGGTCGACCGAGGTGATCCACTCGCGCCACAGATACGGCAGCCAGCCCTTCAGCAGGATCGTCGCCCCGGTGCCCAGCAGCACTACGAACAGCACGCCGGCGGTGACCATCACGATCGGTTCGTGCAGCGGGATGGCGTCCCAGCTCAGCCGCCCGAGCAGCGTCACTTGCCCGCCTCGGCGTCGGCCTCGCCCTGGTTGCTGGCGTCGCGCGGACGCTCCGCCGCGGGCGCGCGTTGCGCCACGATGGCGTCGAACAGCCGCGGCGGCGCGGTGCCGAACACCAGCGGCCGGGGCAGCGTGCCGCGCCGCGCGAGCTGGCGGTAGCGCGTCTCGTCCAGCGGCGGCGCCGCGCGTGCCTGCGCCGCCCAAGCGGTGAACTGCGCCGCGGGCAGCGCGTCGACGGTGAAGGTCATGTCGGAGAAGCCTTTGCCGCTATAATGCGCGGCGATGCCGGGATAGCGTCCGGGGTGATCGGCGGCGAGACGGAGCTGCGCCTCCATCCCCGCCATGGCGTAGATCTGGCTGCCCAGCTGCGGCACGAAGAAGCTGTTCATCACCGTCGCCGAGGTGAGCCGAAAGTGGATCGGCGTGCCCGCCGGCACGACGAGGCGGTTGACCGTGGCGACGCGCTGGCCGGGGTAGAGGAACAGCCACTTCCAATCGAGCGCGACCACCTGCACCTCGATCGGCGCGACGTTGGCCGGGATCGGTCGGCGCGGGTCGAGCAGATGCGCCCCGACCCAGCCGGTACCGCCGAGGAACAGCACGATCATCGCGGGCACCGACCAGATCAACAGCTCGAGCTTGCCCGAATAATCCCAGTCCGGCCGATAGCGCGCGCGTCGGTTGCCGGCGCGGAACCACCAGGCGAAGGCGACCGTCGCCACCATCACCGGCACCACGATGAGCAGCATCGCCCCGAGCGAGTCGAACAGGATCTGCTTCTCGGCGCGCGCCACCGGTCCCCGCGGGTCGAGCACGCCGGCGCTGCATCCGGCGAGCGCGAGCGGCGCCACCGCGAGCCAGCGCCGGGGGGCGCTCACGCCGCCGCCACGCCGTCGACGCTGACGCGCGCCGCATCGATCAGCACGCCACGGATGCGCACGCGCTTGGCGATATGGTCGACCGGGACGCGCTGAAGCTCGAGCACGAAGGTGCCGCCGCGATCGCGCTGGAGGATGAAGGCGCCGCCCTCGCGCACCAACGTGCCGGTCTCGTCGACGGGGCTGCCCGGCATCGCCATGACCGCGCCCATGCGCCCTCGCTCAAGCCGACGCAAGCGCCGCGAGGCTGCGCCAGGTCAGGTGCTCCGACGCGAGCGGTGGTGGGCCCGGCAGGACTCGAACCCGCAACCTAGCCGTTATGAGCGGCCAGCTCTAACCGTTGAGCTACAGGCCCGCCCGCGTCGGTGGGGCCACGTAGCGGCACGCCGGGCCGACTGGCAAGCCGACTCAGTTCCCGCCCCGCGCATGATCGCGCGGCGCGTCGCCGTCGTCATCACCCGGCGCGGCCGTCGTCGCCGCGCTCGGCAGCGCCAGCCGCAGCCGCTCGGGCAGGAAGTCGAGCCGCCCGCCCAGCTCGAGCGCGAGGTTGCGCGCCAGCCGCAGCGCGAAGCCGGTGCCGAGCAGCGGCGCCCCGTCGTCATCGCTCACCGCCTCATCGTCGAGCGCGAGCAGCGCGGCCTCGTCGCGCCCAGCCAGCGCCGCGGGTAGCGCGATCACCAGCGTCACCGCCTCGCCGGCACTCTCGACCGCGAGACCGAGCAGTTCACCGCCGGTCGCAGCGGCCAGCAGCGTCGCGAGCAGCCGCTGTACCAGTCGCTCGGCGGCGTGTGCGTCGGCGGCCCAGCGCGCCGCGCCGGGTTCGGGCAGCGCCAGCGCGCCGCCACGCAACGCGGCGAGCGGCGCCAGATCCTGCGCGACGCGCGCCAGCAGCGGCGCGACCGCGACCACGTCGTCGCGCAGGTCGAGCGCGTTGCCCTCGAGCCGCGCGGCGAGGTCGAGGTCGTCGATCGCGCCGATGAGGCCGGCGACATGGCGTCGGATCGCCGCCGCGCGGTCGCGGTAGCGCGGTGGCACCGGACCGAGCAGTTCCTGCTCGATCAGCTCGGAGAAGCCCGCGATCGCGTTGGTCGGCGTGCGCAGCTCGTGGACGAGACGCCGGAGCCCTTCCGCCCCGGCGCCGCCGGCCATCGACCGCGTCGCCGCCGCGCTCTCCTCGGCCCGCGGTCGCCGCGCGCGACCGCGGAAACCGACGAAGCTGCCGCTGGCGAGATCGAACATCGGCGCGCCCGAGATACGCCAGTCGCCGCCCACGGCGGACTCGCCCGGCACATGAAGCCGCGCGTCGGCGAAGGTGGCGCGCTTGCGGAAGGCGCCAGCGGCGACGCCATCGACGTGGTGGTGCGACGGCGCCAGCGCGGCGTCATGGTTGAGCGACAGCCCGATCAGCGCGCCGCGCGGGCCGGTATCCACCCAGCGAATGATGCCGGCGGCGTCGGTCTCGAAACGGAAGGCGTGCACCGGCGGTGGCGTCGCACCGGTGAGGCCGAGCGCGGCGCCGCGCTGGCGCTGATAGGCTTCGATGCGATGGACGAGGTCGGCCACCTCGAACCGCTCGCCAGCACCACTCGCGCCCGTGCCCGCGGGCGGCGCTGCCGCGGTCGCGGGCGACGCAACGGGCTCGGGCAACGCATAGTCGGTCGATCCGAACGCCTCGAGCGCGCGGCCGACCGACGGCGCGAGATCGCTGCGCCGGCGCAGCACGCTGCGGCCGTGCGGGCCGAGCTGCGGCAGCAGCAGGTCCCACTCCTCCGGCGCCAGCCGCGCGACGCGCAGCATCGTCGCGGCGATCTCGGGCGTGTCCTCGGCGAAGAAGGCGACGAGCGCGGCGGGCGGATCGGCCAGGGCGAGCCCCCGCGCCGCCGCCGCGCGGACCTCGGCGGGCACGGTGACGCGCAGGTCGCGCAGCCGCGCCACCAGGGCGGGTTCGGCCGGCGCGCGCCCGCGCCCGATCAGGTCGACCAGCTGGCGGAAAGCCGCGCGCGCGCCGAACGCCGTCGAGACGTCGGCGGCGAGAACGGTCTTCAGACTGTCGTCGAACCGCACCGGTGGATAGCCCTCTGCTGCTGATGGTCGGCGGGCCGTCGGCTCGCCTCGGCCGTACATAGGGCCGGCCCGAGACCGTCGCTAACGCTCATTGCGGCGCGAAAAGCGGCCATGTCGCAGCTTGGCACAATTGCGCTGCCGCGTAATTTTATTGTAGCGGGGCGTTCCGAAGCTATCGCGAAACTGCGCGATCAGCAGCTAAGAGGCGTCATGACCCTGGACCGCATCGACCGGCAAATCCTCTCGCTACTGCAGGAGGACGGGCGCATGACCAACGTGGAGCTGGCCGAGCGTGTCGGGCTGACCGCCCCGCCGTGCCTGCGCCGCGTTCGCGCGCTGGAACAGGCGGGGGTGATCCGCGGCTACCACGCCGAGTGCGACCCGGCGCAGCTCGGTTTCCCCATCACCGTCTTCGCGATGGTGAGCCTGCGCAGCCAGGCCGAGCAGGACCTCGCCGCCTTCGAGGGCCATGTCGCCGCCATCCCCGAGGTGCGCGAATGCCACATGCTCAACGGCGAGATCGACTTCATCCTGAAGATCGTCGCCGCCGACCTGGAGAGCTTCCAGCGCATCCTGACGACCAAGCTCACCTCCGCGCCCAACGTGGCGAGCGTGAAGTCGTCGCTGACGATCCGAACCTCCAAGTCGCAGGTCGGCGTGCCGATCGGCTGACTCCGCCCCGGCACGGGAAGGTCGCAGCACGGAGCGCCGACGGGGGCTCTCCGCCCCTGCGTCGCCGCGTGACGTCCACATCGAGCGCCGCGCGTCGGCGGAAACCCCCTCCACCATGCTGCGCACGCTGCCCCGCTCGCCAGCGGGGAGGATCGGCCGCGCCCAGCGGAGGCGCGGCCGTGACCTCACCTCAGGCCTGCGGCGGGTGATCGAGGAACTCGATCCACCAGGCGGCGATGTCCGCGCGCGGGCTGCCCTGCACCGCCTGGAAAGCGGTCTTGGCGCCCGCGGTGTCGCCCGAGTTGGCGAGCGCGATGCCGAGGCGCGTGTTCACCGTGTTCGCGTCGACCCCGCCCTTCTGCAGCGCGGCGCGGTACAGCGCGACCGACTTGGCCCACTCGCCGGTGCCCAGATAGGCGTCGGCGGTGCTGGCGGCGAGCTTGCCGTCCGCCGCTTTCTGCGCGCGTGCCTCGACCGCGGCCATCGAGCCCTCGTTCGAGATCGACTTGTTCGACGCCGCGAGCAGGCTGTTGGCGTTGGCGCTGTCGGCCGGGATCTTGCCCGCGGCCTTGCCCTCGGTCAGCACCGCCTTGGACTCCCACGGCAGGCCCTGGTCGAAGGTCCACTGCGCGTAGATCTCATAGTCATACTGGTCGGCCAACGCCTTGCCCGTGCGCAGCAGGCGGAACAGGTCGACCTTCTGGTTCTTGTCGAGCGTCGCCACCGCCTGCGTCTGGATGCCCCAGAAGGTCAGCATGTCGCGCCAGTTCTTCTTGGTCGGATACGCCGCCAGGTAGCGCCGCATCCAGGCCACCGTCTCGGCGTTGTTCTTCGCCTGGTTGTTCTTGGCGATGGCGTATTTGTAGATGTCCTCGCTCGGCTTGGTGCCGGCGGCGACCTGCTGGTCGACCATCTTGGCCAGCGCGGCCGAGCCGCCCGCGACGTCGCCCGAGTCCATCTTCAGCTTGACGAGCTGCAGCGGCAGGTTCGGATCGTTGTAACCGAGCTGCTGCGCCTGCTCGAAGAAGCGCGACGCGCCGGCCGGATCCTTGGCGTTGGCCGCGATCACGCCGCGCTGATAGGCGTAGCGTGCCTTGTCGGCCTGCGGGGTGCGCGGGCTGGCGATCAGCGCGTCGAGCGGCGCGGTCAGGCCGGTCGAACCGCCGCCGCTGTCCATCTTGATCGCCTCGAGGTTCAGCCGCAGCGCCGCCGCGATATACTTCTCGTCGTCGGTCTTGGCCGCGGCCTCGACCTGCGCCACCAGCGGCGTCGCGGTGGCCGCGTCCTTGGCGGCGAGCGCGGTCTGCGCCTGCGCCGCGGGGCCGCGGACCTCGTTGCTCAGCTTCAGCTGCGAGCCCTGGTCCTTCTTCTCATCTTTCTTCTGCGCGAGCGCGGGCTGCGCGAGCGCGACCGTGGCGCCCCCGGCGAGCAGCGCGGCCATGACGGCGTTCGAAAGCATCTTCATCGACAGGTCTCTCCAGAAAATCGCGCCAGAAAAGCTCAGGCGAAACGCTCGCCCGCCGCTCTAGTGCCGGTCACGCGGCGGTTCAAGGAAGCGTGGGTGACATTGCGTGTCGCCGCTGAACCGCGATTGAACGTGCCTCGGGGCCGGCGTAGGGCGGCGGCATGATCGCCGTGCTGTCGCCCGCCAAGACGCTGGACCTCGAGACCCCGCCGCCCTTCCCCGCCACGCCCGCGCGCTTCGCCGCAGAGGCCGCGACGCTGGCACATGCCGCCTCGCACCTCACGCAGAAGAGGCTGGCCGAGCTGATGAAGATCTCGCCCGCGCTGGCCAAGCTCAACGCCGGTCGCTTCCGCGACTTCGACGCGGCCGAGGAGCGTCCCGCGCTCTACACCTTCGCGGGCGACGTCTATGCCGGGTTCGAGGCGTGGACGCTCGACGAGCCAGGAGTGCGGTTCGCGCAGGACCATGTCCGCCTGCTATCGGGCCTCTACGGCATCCTGCGCCCACTCGACGGGATCCGCCCGTATCGACTCGAGATGGGCACGCGCTGGGCGCCGCGGAAGAAGAAGCTGACCGACTGGTGGGACGATCGCGTCGCGACGGCGCTCGCGGAGGATCTCGCCGCGGAGGGGTCGGGGGTCGTGCTCAATCTCGCCAGCCAGGAATATTGGGAGGTGGTCGCCGACCGGCTGCCCGCCGACGTGGGCGTGATCGCGGTCGACTTCCGCGAGGCGGATGGCCGCTTCGTCAGCTTCCACGCCAAGAAGGCGCGCGGGATGATGGCGCGCTATCTGGTCGAGCATCATGTCACCGAGGTGGACGGCATGAAGGCGTTCGACACCGCCGGCTACCGCTTCGCCGCCGACCGGAGCGATGACGCGCGCTGGACCTTCGAGCGCGCGGCATGACCCGCGCGGTGGTGGTCGGCGCCGGCGGCGGCATCGGCGCCGCGCTCGCGGAGGCGCTGGAGGAGGAAGGCGACGAGGTGCTCCGGCTCGCGCGCGCCGACCTCGACGTCACAGACGAGGCGAGCGTCGCCGCCGCGGCGACGCGCGCGGGCACGCCGGAGCTGGTGGTGGTCGCCACCGGGCTGCTCCACGACGCCGAGCACGGGCCGGAGAAGGCATTGCGCGACCTCGACCCGGCCTGGCTGGCGCGGCAGTATGCGGTCAACGCGATCGGGCCTGCGCTGGTGGCCAAGCATTTCCTGCCGATCATGCCGCGCACCGGCCGATCGGTGTTCGCTGCGCTCTCGGCGCGCGTCGGCAGCATCTCGGACAACCGGCTCGGCGGCTGGTACGGCTATCGCGCCAGCAAGGCGGCGCTCAACCAGCTGATCCGCACGCTCGCGATCGAGGACAAGCGCCGCAACGACCGCGGGCTGGTGGTGGCGCTGCACCCGGGCACGGTCGACACGCGGCTGTCCCAGCCGTTCCAGCAGCGCGGGCGCGACCTGTTCCAGCCGGGGCGGGCGGCGGTGCAGCTGCTCGACGTGCTCGACGGGCTGCGCCCTGCCGACAGCGGCAAGATCTTCGCCTGGGACGGCGTCGAGATCGCGCCTTAGGTGCGTGCCCCGGCGAAGGCCGGGCCACGCACCCCCCCGCATCGGGTAACGCCCCTCACGCGCACGCGCGCGTACGCGTGACTTTGTGGCCGCGCCGGCCTACACCCCACCCAGCAACGATTCCGCAAAAGAAAGAAGCATCTTGGCCGACGACAACGTCCTCGCCGATCCGTCTGACATCGCCCCCATCTCCATCGTCGAGGAGATGAAGACCAGCTACCTCGATTACGCCATGAGCGTGATCGTCGCGCGCGCGCTGCCCGACGTGCGCGACGGCCTCAAGCCGGTCCACCGCCGCATCCTCTTCTCCGCGAGCGAGAGCGGCTTCCTCTACAACCGGCCGTACCGCAAGTCCGCGCGCATCGTCGGCGACGTGATCGGTAAATATCACCCGCACGGCGACACCGCGATCTACGACGCCTTGGCGCGCATGACGCAGGACTGGTCGATGCGGCTGCCGCTGATCGACGGCCAGGGCAATTTCGGCTCGATGGACCCCGATCCGCCCGCGGCGATGCGCTACACCGAGGCGCGGCTCGCCAAGGCGGCCAACTACCTGCTGGACGACCTCGACAAGGACACGGTCGACTTCCAGCCCAATTATGACGCGAGCGAGCGCGAGCCGCAGGTGCTCCCCGCGCGCTTCCCCAACCTGCTCGTCAACGGCGCCGGCGGCATCGCGGTCGGCATGGCCACCAACATCCCGCCGCACAATCTCGGCGAGGTGGTCGACGCCTGTCTGGCGTATCTCGACAACGGGGCGATCACGACCGAGGAGCTGATGGAGATCGTCCCCGGCCCGGACTTCCCAACGGGCGCGATCATCCTCGGCCGCGCCGGCGCGCGCTCGGCCTATGAGACCGGGCGCGGCTCGATCATCGTGCGCTCGCGCCACACGATCGAGACCGGGCGCGGCGATCGCACCTCGATCGTGCTGACCGAGATCCCGTTCCAGCAGGGCAAGAACGCGCTGGTCGAGAAGATCGCCGATGCCGCCAAGGAGAAGCGGGTCGAGGGCGTCAGCGACATCCGCGACGAGTCGAACCGTGAGGGCGTGCGGATCGTCATCGATCTCAAGCGCGACGCCACGCCCGAGGTGGTGCTCAACCAGCTGTGGCGCCACACGCCGGCGCAGGGCTCCTTCCCGGCGAACATGCTGGCGATCCGCGGCGGCCGGCCCGAGCTGCTCAACCTGCGCGACATCATCGCCGCCTTCGTCAGCTTCCGCGAGCAGGTGATCACGCGGCGCGCCAAGTTCGAGCTCAACAAGGCACGCGAGCGCGCGCACATCTTGCTCGGCCTGGTCATCGCGGTGACCAACCTCGACGAGGTGGTGCGGATCATCCGCGGCTCGTCGAGCCCGGCCGAGGCGCGCGCGGCGCTGCTCGCGCGCGACTGGCCGATCGCCGAGATCGCGCCCTATCTGCGCCTGGTCGAGGCGCTCGAGACCGACGTCGCGGGCGACACCTACCGCCTCAGCGAGGTGCAGGTCCGCGCCATCCTCGACCTGCGGCTCCACCGCCTCACCGCGCTCGGCCGCGACGAGATCGGCGACGAGCTCAAGACGCTGGCCGACTCGATCACGGAGCTGCTCGCGATCCTGTCCGACCGCGTGAAGCTCTACGCCGTGATGCGCGAGGAATTCCGCGACGTGCGCGAGCAGTTCGCCACGCCGCGGCGCACCGAGATCGCCGCCGCGGCGGACGGGATCGACGACGAGGACCTGATCGAGCGCGAGGAGATGGTCGTCACCGTCACCATGGCGGGCTATATCAAGCGCACGCCGCTCGACGCCTTCCGCGCCCAGGCGCGCGGCGGGAAGGGCCGCAGCGCGATGGCGACCAAGGACGAGGACGTGGTCACCAAGCTGTTCGTCACCTCGACGCACACGCCGGTGCTGTTCTTCTCCACGCTCGGCCGCGTCTATCGCATGAAGGTGTGGAAGCTGCCCGAGGGCGGCCCGGCCACGCGCGGGCGGCCGATGATCAACCTGCTCCCGCTCGAGCAGGGCGAGACGATCTCCACCGTGCTGCCGCTGCCCGAGGACGAGGCGGAATGGGGCAAGCTCCACGTGATGTTCGCCACCGCCAAGGGATCGGTCCGGCGCAACAGCATGGACGCCTTCACCAACGTCCCGTCCAACGGCAAGATCGCGATGAAGTTCGAGGGCGAGGACGCGGACGACCGGCTGATCGGCGTGGCGCTGCTCGACGAGGGCGACGACGTGCTGCTGGCGAGCAAGTGCGGCAAGGCGATCCGCTTCGCCGCCGACGAGGTGCGCGAGTTCCAGAGCCGCAACTCGACCGGCGTGCGCGGGATCGCGCTCAAGGGCGACGATCAGGTGATCTCGCTGTCGGTGCTGCACCGCGCCGGCATCCGCGACCAGGAGGAGCGCGACGATTACCTTCGCCACGCGCCGTGGAAGGCCGAGGACGCGGACCGCGCGCCGCGCGCGATGGATCAGATCCGCTTCGAGGAGCTGCGCGCCAAGGAGCAGTTCGTGCTGACGGTCTGCGCCAACGGCTATGGCAAGCTGAGCTCCGCCTACGAGTATCGCCGCACCGGGCGCGGCGGCCAGGGCATCACCAACATCGACAATATCGCGCGCAACGGCGCGGTGGTGGCGAGCTTCGCGGCGAGCAAGGCCGAGCAGCTGATGCTGGTGACCGACCAGGCCAAGATGATCCGCATGCCGCTCGCCTCCCTGCGCGTGATCGGGCGCGGCTCGGCCGGCGTGCGCCTGTTCAACGTCGCGGCGGACGAGCATGTCGTCTCGGCGGCGCGGATCGACGAGGAGCCCGAGCCCGAGGACGCCGCCGAGGCGGCGGTCGCGGCCGAGCTCGACGAGGCGGCGCCGGTCGCGGCGGGCGATCGGCTGACGCTCGACGACGGCACCGGGCCGGACACGCTCGGCGAGCAGGTCGACGAGAGCGACGACGATGATGGGGAGCCGGCGTGATGGCGGACGAGCGACCGATGCTGGCCTATAAGGTCCTCACCGGCGAGCAGATCGCTGCGCTGGAGCGTGACGCGCGGTTCGACGGGGCGCCGGTCGATCTGGCGGACGGTTACGTCCACCTCTCGACCGCGGCGCAGCTCACCGCGACGGTGGACAAGCATTTCGCCGGTCAGGACGACCTCCACGTCGCCGCGGTCGACCTCGTCGCTTATGGCGACCGTGTGCGATGGGAGGCGGCCCGCGAGGGTCAGCTCTTCCCGCACCTCTACGAGCCGCTGCTGCTCGAGACGGTGATTGCCTATGGACCGCTGGAGCGGGGCGACGACGGCACGGTGAAGCTGCCCGTGGCGGGGTGAGGCGGGCGGAGGACGACGTGGTCGCCTACGACCTTCCGTCATGCCGGACTTGATCCGGCATCTCTGCCGCCACGGGTGACGAGGCTCGATGCGGTCGTCTCCCGTCGCCACCCGCGCTGCCGTCACCCCGGACTCGTTCCCGGGCCTACCATCCCGCGTCCTTGCCGGCCGTTGAGAAGGCGGTACGGTGGATCCCGATCAAGTCCGGCATGACGGGACCGAGGTGACGGTCGTGGTCGCGCGAGGCGTGCTCGCGCGAACGCGGCAGCCGGGCGATCAGCGTCGCACCCGTGCATCCTCGGCTCCTGCGCTCGCCGGAGCACGGCGCCGCCGCCTCTCACGCGTACAGGTCGACCACCTCGCGCCCCTCGCCCACCGCGGCCAGCAGCAGCGTGCGATGGCAGTGGCACGGGTCGCGCTCGAAGCACAGCAGCGCGCTCGGCCGCTCGTCGGCCAGCTCGAGCATCCGCGCCGCCGCCACCTGCGCCTCGGGCAGCGCGAGCTGCGCCTCGTAGACCGCGGTGAGCGTCGCCACGTCGCCCTTCTTGGCGGCGTCGCGCCCCGGCTTGGGCGTGCCTAGCGGCTTGAGGTGGACATAGTCGATCCCGACCTCCTTCAGCGCCGCCGCGAGCGACGACTTGGAGAAGCCCGGCCGCCGCGACAGCGGCAGCGCCCGCACGTCGACCACGCGTCGCACGCCCGCCGCCGTCAGCGCGGCGAGGAAGGAGTCGACCGTCGCCCCCTCATAGCCGATGGTGTAGATCGTCATCGCGGCACGCTGGGCGCGCGCACCTGACAAGGCAAGCGCGAGCCGCTATCGCGCACCCCATGGAACATGACATTCACGTGATCGGCGGGGGACTTGCCGGCTCGGAGGCGGCGTGGCAGCTGGCCGAGGCGGGATGGCGCGTCCGCCTCTCCGAGATGCGCGGCGGCGGCGACACCACCCCGGCGCACCACGGCGACTCGCTCGCCGAACTGGTCTGCTCGAACAGCTTCCGCTCCGACGACGCCGAGAGCAACGCGGTCGGCCTGCTCCACCAGGAGATGCGCGCGCTCGGCTCATTGATCCTTCGCGAGGGCGATCACCACCGCGTTCCCGCCGGCTCGGCGCTGGCGATGGACCGCGACGGCTTCTCCGCCGGCGTGACCGCCGCCCTGGAGGCGCACCCGAACGTGACGATCGTGCGCGAGCGCGTCGACACGCTGCCCGATACGCCGGCGATCGTCGCCACCGGCCCGCTCACCGCTCCCGCGCTGTCGGAGCGGATCGCGGGCGAGACCGGCCGCGACGCGCTGGCCTTCTTCGACGCGATCGCGCCGATCGTCCACCGCGACTCGATCGACCTCGACACCGCCTGGTTCCAGAGCCGCTGGAACAAGGGTGACGGCACGGACTACATCAACTGCCCGCTCGACAAGGACCAGTATCACGCCTTCGTCGACGCCCTGCTCGCCGGCGAGAAGAGCGAGTATCGCGAGTGGGAGAACGTGCCCTATTTCGAGGGCTGCATGCCGATCGAGGTCATGGCAGAGCGCGGGCGCGAAACACTGCGCTTCGGCCCGATGAAAGGCGTCGGGCTCGACGATCCGCGCACCGGGCGGTGGCCCTATGCCGCGGTGCAGCTCCGCCAGGACAACGCCCACGGGACCTTGTGGAACATCGTCGGCTTCCAGACCAAGCTCAAACATGCCGAGCAGGTACGGCTGTTCCGCACGATCCCAGGGCTGGAGAAGGCCGAGTTCGCGCGACTGGGCGGGCTGCACCGCAACACCTTCATCCGCTCGCCCGAGCTGCTCGACCCGCAGCTGCGGCTGCGCTCGCGCCCGAACCTGCGCTTCGCCGGACAGATCACCGGCTGCGAGGGCTATGTCGAGAGCGCCGCGATCGGGTTGCTCGCAGGGCGTTTCGCCGCCGCCGAGCTGCGCGGTGAGGTGATGGCGCCACCGCCGGTCGAGACCGCCCTCGGTGCGCTGCTCGGCCATATCACCGGCGGCGCCGCGGCGGAGAGCTACCAGCCGATGAACGTCAACTTCGGCCTGTTCCCGCCCATCCCCGGGCGCACCAAGAAGGCGGATCGCAAGAAGCTGTACACCGATCGCGCGCGCGCCGCGCTGGCGGAGTGGATCGCGGCCTGAGCCGCGGCGGCGCGACGCAGGTCGACTGCGGGCGAGAGCGCGCGCTCAATCGTCGGCATGCGCCGGTTCGGGGCAGGGGCTCGCGCGCCGCTGCTTGCGTTTCGGCGCCGTCGCCGCGAACTCCTTCTCGTCGAGCGCGCCCGATCGGTCGCGATCGGCCGCGGCGAACCGGTCGACGGTGCGGGCCGCCCATTCGTCGAAGCTGAGCTTGCCGTCGCCGTCCCGGTCCAGTTTGGCGAAGGCTTTACGGCGCGGCTCGAGATATTCGGCGCGGGTGACCTTGCCGTCGCGGTCGCGATCGAACCGCTCGAAGCGCCGGTGCGCGCGCGTGACGTCGCTCGCCTCGGGCAGATCGGGTGCCGGTGCGGACGCCACCGATGTATCGCTCGGCCGCGCCGCCGGGGGAGCGCTGGTCGGCGCGCCCGAATGCGCCTGACCGCCGACGATCAGCCAGCCACCCGCCACCAGCAGCAGGGCGGCCATGCCGCCCGCCAGATACCGCCACATGCGTCATCTCCCCACCACGTGCGGCGAGGCTATCGGCCGCCCCCGAGCGTGTGCAAGCGTACGCCGCTATCGCCCCGAAAGGCGGTGCCAAAGCAGCCGCGCCGCGCGCGCCGGATGGCCCGCGGGCCGAGTCGGCGCGGTGAGATCGAGTCGCGCCAGCCATGCGAGCGCCCCCAGCGCGCGCGCGCGCGGCGGCCAGCGTCGGTCGAGCGCGCCCGACAATCGCGACCGCGCGGCGTCGCGCGCGGCGGCGGCGAGCACGGGATCGCTGAGGTGCCGCATCAGGTCAGCGAGCGCCCAGCCCTCCCCGGCCCGCGCGATCGTGTCGTCGGTCGGCGCCCCCAGCAGAGCCGCCGCCGCGCCGAAGAGCCCGCCGCCTCGCGCGCTCGCATGTGCCTCCAGCGCTGCGCTCGTCAGCGGCGTCTCGAGCAGGGCCTCCCAGCCCTCGACCTGCCGCGCCAGCTCGGCGCCCGGCACGCGCGCGACCACCGCGCCGCGCAGCGCGGCGAGCACCGGCTCGGCCGGAGCCGGCGCGCGGTCGAGCGCCTCCAGCGCCTCGTACCACCAGGTCAGCCGCATCTGCCCCACCAGCGGCTCGCGCGTGGTGCGGAGGATCGCGCCGAGCCGCTCGTCGAGCGCGAGCAGCGCGGCGAGGCCGTCGCGCGCGTCCGCGGGAGCGTAGCTGAGCGCCAGCGCGCGCTCCGTCGTCGCCCCGGGCAGCGTTCGCGAATTATCAACCTTGATCACGCTAACGCTCGCCCCCCCTCGTTCGCGCCGCCCGCGGACCGGAAGGTATCAGATGCGCAGCCATTCCCGCTTGTTCCCGTCGCTCCGCCCGCGCCTCGCGGCCCTGGTGCGTGACCGGCGCGGCTCGACGATCGGCATCATGGCCGCGGGGCTGATCGTCGGCATCGGCTCGCTCGGCAGTGCGATCGACGCCGGGCGCATGTACATCGTCAAGTCGCAGCTGCAAGCCGGCGTCGACGCCGCCGCGCTGGCCGGCGCGCGCGCCTTCGGCGTCACCGACACCAGCCCCAACAGCCGGACCAAGCAGGTCGACTCCTACTTTGACGGTAATTTTCCGCGCTCGCCCGCGTACATGGGCACCACCAACGTCACCGTCACGCCGACCTTCGCGGTGGTCAACGGCGTCAACGTCACCACCGTCAACGCCGCGGCCACGCTCGACATGTCGTTCATGCGGTTGTTCGGCTTCAGCTCGGTGACGATGCGCGCGGTCGCCAAGGCCGAGCTGCAGCCACGCACGCTCGAGGTCATGGTGGTCATGGACAACACCGGCTCGATGAAAGACTATCTGTCGAACGGCAAGACACGCATCACCGCGCTCAAGGAAGCCGCCAACAGCTTCGTCGACATCCTCTTCCAGGGTGGCACGCAGCGCAAGGACCTCGCGCTCGGCTTCGTGCCCTATGACATCACCGTCAACGTCGGCAACCTGCTGCTGGCGCGTCGGTCTGGCGCGGTGGCGCAGGTACAGGGGTTCAACACCGCCACGGAGGCGAGCAGCTACGGTTCGTGGCCGACCAACCCTTATTACTGGAAGGGTTGCGTGATGAATGACACGACGGTGCGCGACCTCAGCGCAGACCGGACCGTGTCCGAGCCCGGCGCGTGGGACGTCACGCGCACGCTGCCGGGCGAGGGCGGCAACAACAAGCCCGTCATGCCCTATTTCATCCCGCCGATGTACGTGCCCGCGCTCGCCTCCAGCGCCGCGACCGCCGCGCAGAAAGCCAATAAGGCGGGGGACTTCTACAACATCTACTCTAGCGAGCCGAGCAACAATCTTTATCGGCTCGACACCACATCCTACGGCGACGCCGGCGGCGATTACCTGGCCAACAGCGCTGCCTACCGGTCGTGGCTGTACGATTACTATATCGGCCTCAACGATGGCGGCGCCACGAGCGACGATGACGTCATTCGGCTCGCGAACCCCAAGGGTGGCTATTACGACCCGACCACCGGCGACCGCGCCTCGACCAACTGGTACGTCGATTGGAAGCGGATCCCCAACTATTACACCAAGTGGGCGTCGACGCCGGGTACCTCGAAGGTGAACCCGAACGGCGGCATCACCGACAATGGCTCGCAGAACACCACGCCGGGCAAGAGCCCCAACTGGCAGTGCCCGGAAGAGGCGATGCTGCCGCTCTACAACCGGCCCAAGACCGATTACACGAACTACATCCGCGATTCGAACGCCGCGATCTACCCGGCGAACGGCACGATCCACCACGCCGGCCTGCTCTGGGCCTACCGGCTGCTGGTGCGGGACGACGTGTTCCTGCGCCCGCGACCGCTCGGCCTGACCGCGGAGAAGCCGCGCCGCGCGATCGTGTTCATGACCGACGGCATCAACGAGGTCGGGCAGAACCAGAACGGCTATATCGATCGCACCTTCACCTGGTATGGTCGCTGGTCCGACAAGACGCTGTCGACGTCGGACGACCCGAACGTCGTCAAGACGCAGATGCTGCGGCGGTTCGCCAAGACGTGCGCGAATATCCAGCGCGAAGATAACGCCCCGCAGGTCTATATCATCGCGCTCGTGGCCAACAGCGCCGACATCAGCTCAGCGTTCGACGCCTGTGCACCCGGCCGCGTGTATCGCACCACCAACGCCACCCAGCTCAACGCCGCGTTCCAGAACGTCGCCGCCGAGCTCGTCGACCTCCACCTCACGCAATGATCCGCGCGATCTCCCTCCTCCGCGACCGCCGCGGCGCGACCGTGATCGAGTTCGCGCTGATCTTGCCCGCGGTGCTCAGTGCGGTGTGCGGCACGATCGAGCTCGGCCATATGCTGGTCGCGCGCATGGTGCTGGACGGCGCGGTCATCGAGGCGGCGCGGATCGCGACCGCGAGCGTCGACAACAGCCAGGCCGCGCGTGACGCGGTGATGCGCCAGAGCATCACCGCGGCGATGAGCGGCTTCCCGCTCGCCACCGGCCAGCAGATGTCGATCGACACGCGCGTGTTCGCCGACTTCAGCACGGCCTATCCCGAGGTCTACGCCGACGCCAACGGCAACGGCCGATACGACCTCGGCGAGACCTTCACCGATCGCAACAGGAACGGCAAATGGGATCCCGCTACCCCGATCACGGGCACGATGGGCGGGGCCGGCGACGTGCTGAGCATCACGGTGCGCTACCCCAAGAAGGTGCTGTTCGGCTTCCTCGGGACGCAGTGGGCGATGGGGTCGCTGGTCAATCTTTCCGCCACCACCGTGGTGCGCAACGAAGCCGTGAGCCGTACCTCGTGACCGCTCGCGCGCTCCTCGCCCGTGTCGCGCGCGAGCGCCGCGGCATCGCCATGCTCGAGCTCGCGCTGGTGATGCCGCTGTTCCTCGGGTTCGTGCTCACCGGGCTTGAGTTCGCCAATTGGGTGATGGCGAACAATCGCGCGCAGCGGCTCGCCTCGATGACGGCGGACCTGGTCGCGCAGAGCGGCGTCGGCTCGGTCGGCGCGAGCGAGAAGCAGATCTACGACCTGTTCAGCGCGATCGACATCACCGCCCAGCCCTTCGACCTGCGCAATCACGGCCGCGTGATCATCAGTAGCGTCAAGGGCACCGACGACGACGTCGACGGCGTGATCGAGAGACGCTTCCTGTGGCAGCGCTTCGACGGCAATTACGTCGCGGCGACGCCGCTGCTCGGCTGCGCGCAGACGAGCGCGCTCGCGAACCTGCCGGCAAGCCGCGCGCTGCCGCTCGACGAGATCCTGTTCCACGTCCAAGTGACCTACGACTATCAGCCGCTGATCAGCCGCCGGCCGTTCGGCTGGCTCAATCTCGGCACCGCCATCACGCGCACCGCGACCTATCGCGCGCGCAGCACGCAGTTTCAGACGCCTTCGCCCGTCACGCAGTTCCCGGCGAAGAGCAAGTGCACGACAGCGGACGGATTGTAGCGGGACCGGCCCTTTTCCGCTCCCGGCCGAACGGGAGGGAGCGGCCAACAACACCCATCATCCCGGACCCGGTCCGGGATGATGGAGTGCCGGACGGCAGCGATAGACCCAGGCGCCGCCGCGTCGTCCGCTATCCTGCGGGAGCGATGCCCCTCCCCGCGGACGCCGAGGAGAGGGGCTGGCGCCGTTACTTCCGGTAGGTCACCTTCTTCACCGCGGCGACGATCTTGTCCGCGGAGATCAGCGCCAGCTTCTCGAGGTTGGCGGCATAGGGCAGCGGCACGTCCTCGTTGGTGACGCGCAGCACCGGCGCGTCGAGGTCGTCGAAGCCCTGCTCCATCACCACCGCGGCGATCTCCGACGCGATCGAGCAGGTCGGCCAGCCCTCTTCCACCACCACGAGGCGGTTGGTCTTCGCGAGGCTCTTGAGCACCGTCTGTGTGTCGAGCGGGCGCAGCGTGCGCAGGTCGATCACCTCGGCCTCGACGCCCTCGCTCGCCAGCTTCTCGGCGGCCTCGAGCGCGAGCCCGACGCCGATCGAGTAGCTCACGATCGTCACGTCCTTGCCCTGGCGCATCACGCGCGCCTTGCCGATCGGCAGCACCCAATCGTCCAGCTTGGGCACCTCGAACGAGCGACCGTACAGCAGCTCGTTCTCGAGGAACACGACCGGGTCCTGGCTGCGGATCGCCGCCTTGAGCAGGCCCTTGGCGTCGGCCGCGTCATAGGGAGCGATCACGATCAGGCCGGGAACGCTGGCGTACCACGGCCCGTAGTTCTGCGAATGCTGCGCGCCCACGCGGCTCGCCGCGCCGTTGGGACCGCGGAACACGATCGGGCAGCGCATCTGGCCGCCCGACATATAGTTGGTCTTGGCGGCCGAGTTGATGATATGGTCGATCGCCTGCATGGCGAAGTTGAACGTCATGAACTCGACGATCGGCTTGAGCCCGCCCATCGCCGCGCCGGTGCCGACGCCGGCGAAGCCATATTCGGTGATCGGCGTGTCGATCACGCGCTTGTCGCCGAACTCGTCGAGCAGGCCCTGAGTCACCTTATAGGCGCCCTGGTACTGCGCAACCTCCTCGCCCATCACGAACACGCGCGCGTCGGCGCGCATCTCCTCGGCCATGGCGTCGCGCAGCGCCTCGCGGACGGTCTGCTTGACCATCTCGGTGCCCTCAGGGACCGCGGGATCGCTGACCTCGGACGTGTGCGCCGCGGCCTCGAACAGCTGACGCGCGCCGGTGTCGACCTTCTCCTGCGCAGGGTGCGCGGAATCCTCGACCGTGTCGGGCTTCTTCTGCTCGTCGGCCTGGGCGTCGCCGCGCGGCGAATCGTCCTTGGTCGCGGCGGCACCGGCCGAGTCCGCCGACCCCGCCTCCTCGCCCTCGCCGGCGAGCTGCAGGATCACCGTGCCGACCTTCACGCCGTCGGTGCCCTCCGCCACCAGGATCTTGGCGACGGTACCCTCGTCCACCGCCTCAAACTCCATCGTCGCCTTGTCTGTCTCGATCTCGGCCATGATGTCGCCGGACTTCACCGAGTCGCCTTCCTTGACGAGCCACTTGGCGAGCGTGCCCTCCTCCATCGTCGGGGACAGCGCCGGCATCTTGATGTCGATCGCCATCTCAATACTTCTCCACCAGGACGTCGGTATACAGTTCGGCCGGATCCGGCTCGGGGGTGCTCTCGGCGAAATCCGCCGCCTCGTTGACCTGCTTGCGGATGCGCTGCTCGATCGCCTTGAACTCGTCTTCCTTGGCGCCGTGCGTCTCGCTCAGGACGCGCTTGACCGCCTCGATCGGGTCGGACTTGTCGCGCACCGCCTGCACCTCGTCGCGCGAGCGGTATTTGGCGGGGTCGGACATCGAGTGGCCGCGGTAGCGATAGGTCTTCATCTCGAGGATGATCGGCCCCTTGCCCGCGCGCACCCAGGCCAGCGCTTCCTCCGCCGCGCCGCGCGCCGCCAGCACGTCCATGCCGTCGATCTGCAGGCCGGGGATGCGGAAGCTCTCGCCGCGCTTGTACAGCTGGTCCTCGGACGAGGCGCGGTTGACACTGGTGCCCATGGCGTACTGGTTGTTCTCGATCACGAAGATGATCGGGAGCTTCCACAGCTCGGCCATGTTGAAGGCCTCGTACACCTGACCCTGGTTGGCCGCGCCGTCGCCGAAGTATGCCAGGCAGACGCCGCCGTCCTCGCTGTACTTGTGCTTGAACGCGAGCCCTGCGCCGAGCGACACCTGCGCGCCGACGATGCCGTGGCCGCCGTAGAACTTATGCTCGACGCTGAACATGTGCATCGAGCCGCCCTTGCCCTTGGAGATGCCGGCCTGACGCCCGGTCAGCTCCGCCATCACGTCCTTGGGCGGGATCCCGCACAGCAGCATATGGCCGTGGTCGCGATAGCCGGTGATCACCGAATCGGCGTCGGTCAGCGCCGACTGGAGCCCGACCGCGACCGCTTCCTGGCCGATGTAGAGGTGGCAGAAGCCGCCGATCAGGCCGAGGCCGTAGAGCTGCCCGGCCTTCTCCTCGAAGCGGCGGATCAGCAGCATGTCCTCGTAGAACTTGAGCAGCTCTTCCTTGCTCGCCTCGTACGGACGCGGGTCCGACGGGCGCTCGCGATTCGTCTTCGTCGGGTCGGCGGGGGGCGTGTCGCCGGCGAGTGCCGGGCTGCGTGCTGGGGCTTTTGCCACGATGGACAGGACCTCATTCCTTGGGGAGATGGGGGCCTATAGGCGCGGGTCGCGTCCGACTGCAAACCCCACCGGGTTGCAAGGGTTTCAGCGCAGGTCTAGGCCGCTGCTCCGATGCACGCCCCGATCGACCCGCCGGCCGCGCCGCGCCACCCTCTGCGCATCGCCAACTTCCGTGCCTACTGGCTGGCGCGCTTCGCGGGCACGATCGCGATCAGCGCGCAAGCGATCATCATCGGCTGGCAGGTCTACGGCCTCGCGCGCCAGACGATGGACATACGCGACGCCGCCTTTCTCCTCGGCATGATCGGGCTGGTGCAGTTCATCCCCCTGTTCCTGCTGACGCCCGTCGTCGGGCTGGTGGCGGACACGGTCGACCGGCGCTGGATCGTGCGCGGTACCACCGCGCTGCTGGTGCTCAACGCCGCGACGCTGGGGCTGCTCACCTGGTCCGGGCAGCTGGGGCTCCCGTATCTTTTCGTGTCCGCCGTGCTGATCGGTATCGCGCGTGCCTTTTCGGGACCGGCCTATTCCGCGCTCGCGCCGAATCTCGTTCCCAAGGAGAGCCTGCCGACCGCGATCGCGATCTCCTCGATCGCGTGGCAATTCGGCACGATCGCTGGGCCGAGCGTCGGCGGACTGCTCTACGCGGTCCACCCCGATGTCGCTTATGGCGTGATCGCGGGGCTGCTGCTGCTCGCGCTCGGGCTGATGTTCCTGATCGGCAAGGTGCCGCAGCCGCCCGCGCAGAAGGACCGCCGCCCGCTCCAGCGCATCCTCGACGGCTTCGCCTACGTCCGCCGCAACAGGCTGGTGCTCGCGGCGATCACGCTCGACCTGTTCGCGGTGCTGCTGGCGGGTGCGACCGCGCTGCTGCCGATCTTCGCGCGCGACGTCCTCCACGTCGGCGCCTCCGGGTTGGGCGTGCTGGCGGCGGGCATGGGCATCGGCGCGGCGAGCACCGCCATCTGGTTCTCGTTCCGGCCCATGAGACGCAACGTCGGGGTGAAGATGCTCGCCTCGGTGATCGTCTTCGGCCTGGGGATCCTCACCTTCGGGGTGGCGACGCAGGTGACCGACGCGCTCGGCATCACCCATGTCGCGTTGCGCGCTGGGCTGCCGGTGCTCCAGACCGACTTCCTGCTCAGCCTCGTCGGGCTGATCGTCGCCGGCGGGGCGGACATGGTCTCGGTCTATGTCCGCAGCTCGCTGATCCAGCTCCACACCCCCGATTCGATGCGCGGGCGCGTCAGCGCGGTGTCGCAGCTCACCATCTCGGCGTCCAACGAGCTCGGCGAGGCCGAGAGCGGGCTGATGGCGTCGCTGCTCGGCCCCGTCGGCGCGGTGGTGTTCGGCGGCGTCGGCGCGATCGCGATCACGCTACTGTGGTCGCGGTTGTTCCCGGAACTCAAGAACGCGCGGACCTTTGACCCGCCCGAGATGCTAGAGACCGAACCCCAGCACGGAGTAGCGCAGCCATGAAGGCCCAGACCATCCTGGAGACGATC
This sequence comes from Sphingomonas sp. BK580, assembly GCF_014194975.1. GTDB lineage: Bacteria > Pseudomonadota > Alphaproteobacteria > Sphingomonadales > Sphingomonadaceae > Sphingomonas. Next base: position 208,893 of record NZ_JACIAY010000003.1, read on the forward strand.
GGCAACACGCCGCATATCCGAGTCCGCAAGCTCTTCCCGGGCTCGGAGGTGTGGATCAAGTCCGAGCGATCCAACCCCGGCGGCTCGATCAAGGACCGCATCGCGCTGGCGATGATCGAGGCGGCCGAGGCGTCGGGCGCGCTTCAGCCCGGCGGTACGATCGTCGAGCCGACCAGCGGCAACACCGGGATCGGCCTCGCCATGGTCGCGGCGGTGAAGGGCTATAAGCTGATCCTCGTCATGCCCGAGAGCATGAGCCTCGAGCGCCGCCGGCTGATGCTCGCCTACGGCGCGCAGTTCGATCTCACCCCGCGCGAGAAGGGGATGAAGGGCGCGATCGAGCGCGCGCTCGAGCTGGTCGAGCAGACGCCGGGCGCGTGGATGCCGCAGCAGTTCGAGAACCCCGCCAACGTCGACGTCCATGTCCGCACCACCTCGCAGGAGATCCTGAACGATTTCCGCGACTCGCCGATCGACGTCATCATCACGGGCGTCGGCACCGGCGGCCACATCACCGGCGTGGCCGAGACGCTGAAGAAGGAGTGGCCCCACCTGAAGGTGTTCGCGGTGGAGCCCCAGGCCTCGCCGGTGATCTCGGGTGGCCAGGCCGGGCCGCACCCGATCCAGGGCATCGGCGCGGGCTTCATCCCCGCCAACCTCCACACCCAGGCGCTCGACGGCGTGATCGAGGTCGACGCCGCGGTGGCCAAGGACATGGCGCGCCGCGCCGCGCGCGAGGAGGGCATGCTGGTCGGCATCTCCTCGGGCGCGACGCTCGCCGCGATCCTCCAGAAGCTGCCTGACCTGCCCGACGACGTGCGCGTGCTCGGTTTCAACTATGATACCGGCGAGCGCTACCTCTCGGTGCCGGACTTCCTGCCGGAGAACTGAGCTGGGCGGCGTCGGTACGCGGACGGGCGCGATCCTCGGCGGCATCGCGCTGCTGGCGATCGCCGGCCCGCTGGTGGTGATCCAGCGCACACCCGCGGTGCCGCGCGCGATCGCGGCCAAGGTGCGCCCGTCCCAACGGGTCGCGCCGCCCACCGAGCTGCCCGAGGTCGAGCCGGTCGAGCTGCAGGACCTTACCGCGGAGGAGGCGCGCGCCTACAACGCCGGCATCCCGTTCGTGCGCGGGTCCAAGCCCGCGGCGCAGCCGTTCCGCTTCGCCGGTGACGCGGCGGCGCTGGCGCGCGCGACCGATTGTCTCGCCGCCGCCGCCTGGTACGAGGCGGGCGACGATCCCGCCGGCCAGCGCGCGGTGGTGCAGGTCGTGCTCAACCGGCTGCGCCATCCCGCCTTTCCCAAGACCGTGTGCGGCGTGGTGTTCCAGGGGTCGGAGCGCAGCACCGGCTGCCAGTTCACCTTCACCTGCGACGGGGCGCTGGCGCGGCATCCGAGCGCGCCGGCCTGGGATCGCGCGCGCAAGGTCGCGGCGGACGCGCTGTCGGGCAAGGTCGAGAAGAAGGTCGGCTACGCGACCCATTATCACACCGACTGGGTGGTGCCTTATTGGAGCTCCAGCCTCGACAAGATCGCCGAGGTCCACACCCATCTGTTCTTCCGCTGGACGGGATGGTGGGGCACGCCCCCCGCTTTCCGCCGCACGGTCTCGAGCGCGGAGCCGGTGATCGCCGCGCTCGCGCCGGTGTCGCCCGCCCATCAGCTGGGCGGCGCGCTGGCCGAGGCGGACTCCGTGACCGCCGCGGTGGCCCCTTCGCTCGCCGAGGCGGGCACCCCGGCGTCGGCGGCGACTCCGCTGGCGGGCGACGACGACGCCTTCGCGGTGCTGCTGGGCGGCGACTCGCCGGAGCGCTACGTCGACGCCGCGCGCGCGGCATGCGGCGAGCGCGCGCGCTGCAAGTTCATGGGCTGGACCGACCGCGCGCAGCTGCCGGGGAGCGCGACGATGACGCCGTCGCAGATCGCGGCGATGTCATTCAGCTACCTCCGCAACAAGGACGCGGGCATCGAGCGGATGCTGTGGAACTGCAAGGAGTTCCCGCGCACCGGTCCGGGGCTGTGCATGCGCCGCCAGGCGGTGTCGCAGCTCGCGCCGCCGTCGGGGGCGCTGCCGTCGGGGCCGGAACCGCTCGACGGCGTGCGCCGGCGCGAGGGACCGGGTGTGCGAGGCCTCTCTCCTTCGGGAGCCTCCGGTGAGTCGCGCCCCGCGCAGGCGAGGCCGGACCGACCTGATGCTGGCGCCGCCGCGAACACCCTCACGCCGAAGCCCCTTTCCTGAAGACGCCGCCGCGCGGTACCCTGCTGCGCTCCTGCGCGTGCGGGAGCCTAGAGGTACGTGCGCCAGCATGGGTCGCTCTGCTTGGCTCTGGGTTCCGGCTCCCGCCGGAACACGGCTACACACCAGGCCCCTCGGGCGCCCTCGCGACGACCCGCCGCAGGGTCAGCGAGAGATGCGCATCAATCGTCGCGGTCCGCGGGGAGACGGACCGCGCCTGCCGCGCGGTGCGGAGGCAGCTCGCCTCCGAACACACCGGCCCGTCGGCGCAGCCCCCCTTCGTCAGCGCTGACGGCTTGCCCGCATAGGCGAGATGGTGCGCCCCGCACTCGATCTCGGCTTGCCCGGGCGCACGGCGAAGCCCGCACCCGCCGCCAGCGGGGCGGGATCACCCGCTCCCGCTCATGCGCAGCACCGCCGCCTCACGCCGCCGCGAACATCTCCGGCGGCAGCGCCATGATCGCCTCCGCACCGCCCTCGATCTTGCGGCGCAGCGCGCCCGCCTCGGGCAGCACGCGCTCGCCGAAGAAGCGGGCGGTGACCAGCTTGGCGTCGAGGAAGGCGGTGTCGCCCGCCCCCTCCGCCTTGAGTCGCGCCGCCGCGCCCGCCATGCGCAGCCACATCAGCCCGACCGCGACCACGCCGACGAGGTGCATGTACGGTACCGCGCCGGCGCCGACGTTGTTGGGGTCCTTCATGCCATTGGCGAGGAACCACATCGTCGCCGCCTGGAGCTCGCCCGCGGCCTTCTCCAGCCGCGCGGCGAGATCGGCGGTGACCGGCTCGGCCTTGCCCGCCGCGATCTCCTCCAGCACCAGCTTGCCGAACGCCTGCACCGCGCGGCCGCCGTTGAGCGCGAGCTTGCGCCCGACCAGGTCCATCGCCTGGACGCCGTTCGTGCCCTCGTAGATCATCGCGATGCGTGCATCGCGGACATACTGCTCCATGCCCCACTCGGCGATATAGCCGTGCCCGCCATAGACCTGCTGCGCGTTGGTCGCGATCTCATAGCCGCGATCGGTACCGACACCCTTGATCACCGGCGTGAGCAGCCCGAGCAGGTCGCCGGCGAGCTGGCGCTCCGCCTCGTCGGGGGCGTGATGCTCGAGATCGGCCTGGAGCGCGCCCCAGAGGCACAGCGCGCGCAGCCCCTCGGTCCAGGCCTTCCCCTCCATCAGCATGCGGCGCACGTCGGGGTGGACGAAGAGAGTGTCGGCCTTCTCGCCCGGCTCGGCTGGCCCGGTCAGCGCGCGCCCCTGGCGGCGGTCCTTCGCGTACTGGACCGCGTTCTGGTACGCGGTCTCGGCGACACCGAGCCCCTGGAGTCCGACGCCGAGCCGCGCGGCGTTCATCATGATGAACATCGCGGCGAGCCCCTTCATCTCCTCGCCGACGAGCCAGCCGGTGGCGCCGTCATAGTTCATCACGCAGGTCGAGTTGGCGTGGATGCCCATCTTGTGCTCGATCGAGCCGCACGTCACCGCGTTGCGCGCGCCGAGCGAGCCGTCGTCCTCGACCAGCACCTTGGGCACCACGAACAGCGAGATGCCCTTGGAGCTGTCGGGCGCGCCCGGCGTCTTCGCCAGCACGAGGTGGATGATGTTGTCGGTCAGGTCGTGCTCGCCCGCCGAGATGAAGATCTTGGTGCCGGTGATCTTGTAGCTGCCGTCCGCCTGCGGCTCGGCGCGCGTGCGGATCAGCCCGAGGTCGGTGCCGCACTGCGGCTCGGTGAGGTTCATCGTGCCGCCCCACTCGCCCGACACCATCTTGGGCAGGTACTTCCGCTGCTGCTCGGGGCTGCCCTTCACCACCAGCGCCGCGATCGCACCGTGCGCGAGGCCGGGGTACATCGCGAACGCCATGTTCGCCGAGATCATATATTCCTGGAAGGCGGTGGAGACGACGTGCGGCATCCCCTGCCCGCCGAACGCGTCGGGCGCGCTCAGCGTGCCCCAGCCCGACGCGACGAACTGCTGGTACGCCTCCTTGAACCCCTTCGGCGTGGTGACGCTGCCATCGGGGTGGCGCGTGCAGCCCTCCTGGTCGCCCGACTGGTTGAGCGGGAACAACACCTCGGCGACGAAGCGGCCGCCCTCCTCCAGCACCGCCTCGACCGTGTCGGGCGTGGCGGCGGCGAAGCCGGGAACGTTGGCGTAGCGGTCGAGCCCGATCACCTGCTCCAGCACGAAGCGGGTGTCGCGGACGGGGGGAATATACTGCGGCATCGTCTCAGCTTTCCTTGGCTTTGCCACCCTCGACCACCGTCAGGAACTCGGCCAGCTCGGTGATCGCGGCGTCGATATCGTGCTTCTGTTGCTGGAGCGCGGCGATGCGCTCGCGGCAGCGCTCGATCGCGACCGCGCGCTGCTTCTGCCGGCCGTCGCCGACGTCGTAGAGGTCGATCATCTCGCGAATGTCGGCGAGACTGAAGCCGACGCGCTTGCCGCGCAGGATCCACGCCAGCCGCGCCCGATCGCGGTGCGAGTAGATCCGCACCATCCCGCGCCGCTCGGGCGCGATCAGCCCCTCGTCCTCGTAGAAGCGCAGAGCACGCGGCGTGACACCGAACTCGGCAGAGAGATCGGTGATGGTGAAATGATCGCGATCCGCGCGCGGCGGCACGACGGCATAAGCGGCAGACGCGTCGAGAAGGTCGCTCATGAACCGCGGGGTAGCTTCCCTTTACGTGAACGTCAACTAGCTGGCTCGTCTCACCCGTCGCCGCACAGCAGTCGCCCGTCAGCGCCGCGGGTGCGGCTCGCCTCGGCGACCGACTCGCTCAGCCGCTCGAGCCGCAGCCCGGCCATGGAGGCGCGACCGGTGCACCGCGAGTCGCAGGCCGCGGGCAGCGTCGTCGGGAAGACCAGCGCGTCGCGGTCATAGCGGAGCACGACCGTGCAGCCGCCGCCCCAGTCCACCGTCAGCGCCGAGTCCGCGCGCGCGTCACCGCGCGCGACGCAGCGCTGACCGGCGCCGTAGTCGAGGCTGGCGCCCGCGCGCAGCGCACCGTCCCGCCGTGGTACGAGGCAGAGCCGCGCCGTCTCCGCGGCGAAGACGCCGACCGGCCGCTCGCGCGCCGGCGCCGCGATCAGCCCTGCCGCGCTCGCCGCCCGTTCCAGGGCGACGCCGTCAGAAGCATTGGCGGACGGAGCCGGTACTGCCCGCTCACAGCCGGCGAGCAGGAGCGCCGCGAGCCCGAGCGCGCGCCGAGTCACGCGAGCGGACTCAGCGCGCCCTCGTCGTGCGCCGCGCCGAGCGCGACCTGCCGGTAGAAGCAACTGCGCGCGCCGGTGTGGCAGGCCGGGCCGGCGGGATCGACGATCAGCCACAGCGCGTCCTGATCGCAGTCGACGCGCATCTCGGCGACGCGCAGCACGTTGCCCGAGGTCTCTCCCTTCTTCCACAATCGCCCGCGGCTGCGCGAGAAGAAGGTCGCCTCGCCGGTGGCGCGGGTGGCGTCGATCGCGGCCGCGTCCATGTGCGCCACCATCAGCAGTTCGCCGGTCGTGCGATCGGTCACCACCGCGGTGACCAGCCCGGCCGAGTCGAACTTGGGGAGGAAGTCGGTGCCAGTCTCGCGCGCGTCGGTCATGTGGGATCGCGTAGATGGAGACGCTGCCGGTTTGAAGCCAGGATATGGATCGCGCCGCCGACGCTCAGCTCCGCACGCCCGGGCGTTAGGCAGAACCCGACGTGGTCGAGCATACTTGAGCGGTCCGGCCAGCTCCTGCTGCCAGGTCGCGTTCGCCGGCTTCGTTCCCACTCGTCCTGCCGCTGGTTGCCCGCGAGCGCGGGACCCAGGGCTGGGCGGAGCAGCGGCTCGCGGCGCGCGGCACTCCTCGGCTCCCACCGGCGCGGGAGGACGATTTCGTCTCGCCGAGGCAACCTGCCAGAGGTGATGGCGCGCGTCCCCTCGCGCACCGGAGCCACCCACCTGCGCCACGGCCGTCGCTGGGGTACGACGCTGGGAGCACAGCGTGACGGAGGCTCGCTCGATCTGGATCAGGAACCAGCGTGAGTGCTGGAACGTAACCCAGCCATGACCGACCTGCTGTGGCTGCGCCAGGACCTCCGCCTCCACGACCAGCCGGCACTGGTCGCCGCCGCGCACGCCGGCGCGGTGATCCCGGTCTATGTGCTCGACGACGAGGCGCCCGGCGCGTGGAAGATCGGCAAGGCGCAGCGCTGGTGGCTGCACCACAGCCTCGCCTCCCTCAGCAAGGCGCTGGAGAGAAAGCAGAGCCGGCTGATCCTTCGCCGCGGCAGAGCGGCCGAGGTGCTCGCCGCGCTGCTCGACGAGACGGGGGCCGAGCGGGTCCACGCGATCCGCCACTACGAGCCGTGGTGGCGCGACGCGGAGCGGGTGCTGGGCGAGCGGCTCTGCCTCTATGACGGGAATCATCTGGCGCGGATCGAGGACGTCACCACCGGCGGTGGCGCGCCCTACCGCATCTATTCGTCTTTCTGGAAAGGGCTCCAGCCGCACCTGCCGCCGGCGGAGCCGCTCGCCGCACCGCGTGATATCCCCGCGCCCGGGACCTGGCCCAAGAGCGACTCGCTTCGCGACTGGCACTTGCTGCCAACCGCGCCCGACTGGACGGGCGGGTTCGACTGGACGCCCGGCGAGGAGGAGGCGCTCAGGAAGGTCGAGCACCTCGCGCTCGAAGGCTATGACGAGCGCCGCAACCTCCCGAGCGACCCGGGCACGTCGCGGCTCTCACCGCACCTGCACTTCGGCGAGATATCGCCGCGCACCGTCTGGCACGCCACCGCAGCGGACGACATCACCTTCCGCAAAGAGTTGGCGTGGCGCGACTTCACCGACGGCGTCGTGCTCGCACTGCCCGCCTATGCCGACGCCAACGGGCGCGATCGCTACGACAAGCTGCCGTGGCGCGAGGGCAAGACGGCGCGGGCCGACCTGCGCGCGTGGCAGCGCGGGCGCACCGGCTATCCGATCGTCGACGCCGGCATGCGCCAGCTGTGGCAGAGCGGCTGGATGCACAATCGCGTGCGCATGATCACCGCCTCGTTCCTGGTGAAGCACCTGCTGATCGACTGGCGCGAGGGCGAGCGCTGGTTCTGGGACTGCCTCGTCGACGCCGATTACGGCAACAACTCGGTCAATTGGCAGTGGATCGCCGGGACTGGGGTGGACGCCAATATGTTCAGCCGGATCATGGCGCCGATCGGCCAGTCCGAGAAGTTCGCCGCGGGCGACTATATCCGCCGCTGGGTGCCCGAGCTGAAGCATCTGCCCGACGCCGCGATCCACGATCCCGAGGCGGCGGGCCGCCGCCCCGACGATTATCCCGCGATGCTGATCGGCCATCGCGAGGCACGCGAACGCGCGCTGGCGGCGGGTAAGAAGGTACGATAGGCGGCGCGGCATGGATGCCGCGACGACCCGCCCTCCCCCCGCCGATCTCGGCAGCCGGATCGTGGCGCCGCTGTTCCACCGCATCCTCGACCGCGTCGACCGCGGCCTGGTGACGGGCGCGATCGAGGCCGAGCTGCCCGACGGCACGCGGCGCCTGCTCGGCGGGCAGGAGCCCGGCCCCTTCGCGGCGGTGCGCGTGGTGCGCTGGCGCGCCCTGTGGCGTCTGGTCAGCGCGGGCTCGATCGGCTGGTACGAGGGCTGGGAAGCGGGCGACTGGACCAGCCCCGATCTGGTGCCCGTGTTCGACCTGTTCATGCGCAATCGCGCCGCCCTGGGCGACGTCGCGCGCGCCAAACGCGGCGCGAAGCTGGCGGCGCGACTCGTCCATCGCCTGCGCCGCAACGATCGCGGCGGCGCGCGCCGCAACGTGGCGGCTCACTACGACCTCGGTAACGACTTCTATCGCGAGTGGCTCGACGAGACGCTGACCTACTCGAGTGCGCGCTACGACGCGCCGGACCAGCCGCTCGCCGCCGCGCAGCGGCGCAAGCTGGCGGCGATCCTCGCGCGCACGGGGGCGAGCGCGGGCCAGCGCGTGCTCGAGATCGGCTGCGGCTGGGGCTCGTTCGCGGCGACCGCGGCGGCGGCGGGAGTCGGCGTCCACGCGCTGACGCTCTCGACCGAGCAGCGCGACCACGTGGCCGCAGGCGCGCTGCCCGGCGTCAGCGTGGCGCTGTGCGACTATCGCGACGTCACCGGCGTGTACGACGGGGTCGCCTCGATCGAGATGGTCGAGGCGGTCGGCCCGGACTATTGGCCGGCCTATTGCGCGACACTCGCGCGCGTGCTGCGCCCCGGCGGCCGCGCCGCGCTCCAGCTCATCGCGATCGCGGACGACGTGTGGGATGCCTATGCCGGCGGCGTCGACTTCATCCAGCGCTACATCTTTCCGGGCGGGTCGCTGGTGTCGGTCAGCCGCTTCAAGGCGATCGCCGCGGCGCACGGGCTGGCGTGGCACGACGAGGAGCGGTTCGGCCTCGACTATGCCGAGACGCTGCTGGAGTGGCGCCGCCGCTTCGACCGCGTCGCCGCCGAGGGGCGGCTGCCGGCCCGATTTGACGAGCGGTTCCAGCGGCTGTGGCGTTACTATCTGATGTACTGCGAGGGCGGGTTCCGCGGCGGAGGCATCGACGTGCTGCAGGTCACGCTGATCAAAGAGTAACAGGCGGTGACGCGGCCGCTCCGCACTCAACCGTCATCCCGAACTTGATCTGGCAGCCATGGCTCAGCTGGTCCTGCGAACGCTACTCGCCCGGGGGATCGAGTCCTTGATCAAGTCCCGGATGACGGTCCCGCGAAGCGCCGCCGACTAGCCCACCCGCTCGCGGTGATTCGGCTCGAACCCGTCGCTCGCCAGCGCCGCGATCCGCGCCGCGACCGCCTCGGGCGGCTTGACCGACGCCGGGTCCTCGCCCGGGTACGCCCGCGCGCGCATCTTGGTCCGCGTCGCGCCCGGGTCGAGCACCGCGACGCGCACCTTACTCACCTCGGCCATCTCGTCGCCATAGGCCTCGAGCAGCGTCTCGAACGCCGCCTTGGACGCGCCATACGCGCCCCAATAGGCGCGCGGCGTGCGCGCCACCGACGAGGTCACCCCGATGACCCGCGCCCCCGCCGAGCGCCGCAGCATCGGGTCGAACGCCTGAATCATCGCCACCTGCGCCGAGACGTTGAGCGTCAGCACCTGCGCCAGTTCCTTGGCGTCGATCGCGGGCACCGCGGCGAGCGAACCCAGCATCGCGGCGTTGAGCACCAGCACGTCGAGCGCCTCCCAGCGCTCGCCGATCGCGGTGGCGAGCCGCGCGATCGAGTCGCTCTGCGCGAGATCGAGCGGCGCGATCGTCGCCGAACCGCCGGCGTCGAAGATCGCCTGCTCGACTTCCTCCAGCCCCGCCGCAGTGCGCGCGGTGAGGACGACGTGCGCCCCCTCCGCGGCGAGCGCGATCGCGGTGGCGGCGCCGATGCCGCGGCTCGCGCCGGTGACCAGCGCGAGCTTGTCCGTCAGTGGCTTGCTCACGATGCTCAGTTCACCCGCTCGGCCAGCATCGCGAACTGGTCGACCGCGCTGCTCTCGTCATGGTCGGTCAGCGTGGTGGGATAGTCGCCGGTGAAGCAGGCGTCGCAATATTTCGGGCGGATGTCGGCGCGGTGGCTCTCGCCCAGCGCCTTGTAGAGCCCGTCGATCGAGACGAAGGCCAGGCTGTCGGCGTGGATGAAGTCGGTCATCCCGCCGAGGTCGTGCTTGGCCGCGAGCAATTTGGCGCGCTCGGGCGTGTCGACGCCGTAGAAGCAGCTGTGCCGCGTCGGCGGCGAGGCGATGCGCATGTGCACCTCCGCCGCGCCGGCCTCGCGCATCATCTGCACGATCTTGAGGCTGGTGGTGCCGCGCACGATCGAATCGTCGATCAGCACCACCTTCTTGCCCTGGATCAGCGCGCGATTGGCGTTGTGCTTCAGCTTGACGCCGAGGTGGCGGACCTTGTCGCCCGGCTGGATGAAGGTGCGCCCGACATAGTGCGAGCGGATGATGCCGAGCTCGAACGGGATACCCGACTGCTGCGCATAGCCGATCGCGGCGGGCACACCCGAATCGGGCACGGGGATGACGAGATCCGCCTCCACCGGCGATTCGATCGCGAGCTGCGCCCCGATCTCCTTGCGCACCGAGTAGATCGAGTGGTCGTCGACGATCGAGTCAGGGCGCGAGAAATACACCCACTCGAAGATGCACGGCCGCGCCGCCAGCTTGGCGAAGGGACGGATCGAGCGAACCTGCCCGTTCTGCACGATCACCAGCTCGCCCGGCTCGACCGAGCGCTCGAACTCGGCGCCGACCACGTCGAGCGCGACCGTCTCCGAGGCGAAGATCACGGCGTCGCCGAGGCGCCCCATCACGAGCGGGCGGATGCCGAGCGGGTCGCGGCACGCGATCATGCCCTCGGGCGTCATCACGATCAGCGAATAGGCGCCCTCGATCTGCTTGAGCGCGTCGATGAACTTGTCGAGCAGCGTGCGATACTGGCTGGTCGCGACGAGGTGGATGATCGTCTCGGTGTCCGAGGTCGACTGGAAGATCGAGCCGCGCCGCACCAGCTCGCGCCGCAGCCGCATCGCGTTGGAGATGTTGCCGTTGTGCGCGATCGCGAAGCCGCCCGACTGGAGCTCGGCATAGAGCGGCTGGACGTTGCGCAGCGCGGTCTCGCCCGTCGTGGAGTAGCGCACGTGCCCGCACGCCACCTCGCCCGCGAGCGCGCGGATGATGTCGTCGCGGTCGAAATTGCCCGCGACATGGCCCATCGCGCGGTGGGTGTGGAAGTCGTGGCCGTCGAAGCTGGTGATGCCCGCGGCCTCCTGGCCGCGGTGCTGCAGCGCGTGCAGCCCCAGCGCCACCAGCGCCGCGGCGCCCTCGGAGCCGGAGGCGCCGAAGATGCCGCACTCCTCGTGCAGATGGTCGTCGTCGAACGGGTTCGTGGTCAGCATGTGCGGAGGCTCGCCTGGTGCGCGGCCGCATATAGCGACTGTCGCGGGAATGTCATCCGGCTGCGGGCGCTTGCGGCGGAACCAAGCCGGTTTTCGGGCGTGCGGGGCTCGATCTCTGCCTTGCCAGGAGAGGTGGCACCCGCGGCGCGACGGAGGGGCGTGCACCCTGATGAGTCCACCTGGCGTCACCAGCGGCGACACCCCTCCACCACGCCCTTCGGGCGCGGTCCCCCTCTCCTCGCAGGAAGAGATGAGTGGGCGGGGCTCGAGCCTCCCGAGCGCGGGATGATCAGGCGGGCACCCTCTCGTACATCGCCGCCAGCCGCTCGATCACCGCGACGTGGCGCGCCGCGATCGCCATCACGTCGTCGCCGTAGCCGCCACCCACCGTGCTCGCCAGCGGCACGCCCCGCGCGAGCGCCAGCCCCGCCACCAGCCGGTCACGCCGCGCCAGCCCCTCGTCGCTGAGCGCCAGCCGACCGAGCCGGTCGCCGGCATAGGGGTCGACCCCGCCCTGGTAGAGGATCAGGTCGGGCCGCACCTCGTCGAGCAGCGGCACCAGCGTCTCCTCGAGCCGCGCCAGATAGTCGTCGTCACCGATCGCGTCGGGGAGTCCCACGTCGAGCGTCGAGCACGCCTTGCGCACCGGGAAGTTCTTTTCGGCGTGGATCGAATAGGTCGCGATCGCGTCATGGCCGGCGGTGAGCGCGGCGGTGCCGTCGCCCTGGTGGACGTCGACGTCGACGATCAGGATCCGCTCCGCCGCCCGCTCGGCGGCGAGCCGCACCGCCGCCACCGCCAGGTCATTGAACACGCAATAACCCGCTCCCGTGGCCGCCAGCGCGTGATGGCTGCCCCCCGCGGTGTTGGCGGCGAAGCCGTGCGCCAGCGCCAGCCGCGCCGCCAGATAGGTGCCGCCGGGCACCAGCGCCGCGCGGCGCGCCACCAGTTCGGTCACCGGAAAGCCGATGCGGCGCTCCTTCTCGCGCGGCACCGCGGCGGCGAGCACCTCGGCGACGTAATCGGGATCGTGCGTCGCCTCGAGCCAGTCGCGCGGCATCGCCTCGGGCTCGTGCCACGCCACGGCGGCGCCGCGCTCTAGCAGCAGGTCGCGGATCGCGCCGTTCTTGCCCCAGCGATAGGTGCTGCGCGCGGGTGCCTCGGTGACATAGGCGGGATGGTGGACGACCCGGATCATCCGCCTAAGATAAGGCGAGGATCGCGGCGCGCCATCGCGCCCCCGCACAGGAGCGCGCATGACCGACCGAACCGCCCCCGAACTCGAGCGGACGCCGTTCGTCCGTCCCGACGTCGCTGCGTTCCTGACCTATCTCAACAACGTTCCTGGGCCTAAGATGCACGAGCTGCCGCCCGTCGAGGCGCGCGCGGTGATGGTCGCGATGAAGGACGTCGCCGACCTGCCGCGCGGCGAGCTGGCGGTGGTGCACGACCTCAGCTTGCCCGGTCCTGGCGGCGAGCTGCGCGCCCGGCTGTTCGACTCGCGCGGGACTCGCGCGCCGGGACCGGCGGTCGTGTTCTTCCACGGCGGCGGCTGGGTCATCGGTGACCTCGACACGCACGCCAGTTTCGCCGCCGAGATGGCGCGCCAGCTCGATCTGCCGGTGATCTCGGTCGACTACCGCCTCGCGCCCGAGGCGCGCTGGCCCGCCGCGCCCGACGACGCCGAGGCGGCGGCGCGCTGGGTAGCGTCGGGGCCGGAGGCGCTCGGCCGCGGCGTCACCTCGCTGGTGCTTTCCGGCGACAGCGCGGGGGGCAACCTCGCGATCATCGTCACCGCGGCGCTGCGCGACCGCCCCGCGGCGGTACCGGTGATCGTGCAGGCGCCGATCTACCCCGCCACCGACGCCAGCCGGCCCTACGCGTCGTTCGACGCCTACGCCGACGGCTATCTGCTCACCCGCGAGGGGATGATCTGGTTCAACGACCATTACGCCGGGGACCCGCGTCACCCGCGCTTCTCGCCGCTGCTCGGTGACGTCGCGGGGCTGCCGCGCGCGGTGATCGTCACCGCCGGGCTGGACCCGATCCGCGACCAGGGACGCGCCTATGCCGCCGCCCTGGCGCAGGCCGGCGTGGCGGTCACCTTCCGCGAGGCGCAGGGCAACATCCACGGCTTCATCACGCTGCGACGCGCCATCCCCTCGTCGCAGGGCGACGTCGCCGGCTTTCTCACCGCGGTGCGCGCCGCCGTGAGCGAGGCCGAGGGCGAGCGCGTGCTGCGCGAGGCGGCGGGGTGAGGCGCGCCCGCCGGTTCCACAGGGAAAAAGCCAGGCTAGGCACGCGACAAGCGAACAACGGTTGCGCCGCCCCCTACCCGCCGCCCATGTAGCGGGCATGGCAAGCCTCCTCGATCCCGACGCGCGCGGCCGCGTCATCCTCGTCGGCGCGGGACCGGGCGATCCCGGGCTGCTCACGGTGCGCGCGGTGGAAGCGCTGCGCCAGGCCGACGTCGTCGTCCACGACGGGCTGATCGACGACCGCGTGCTCGCGCTGGCACCCGTCACGGCGCAGCGCATCTCTGTCGCCAAGCGCCGCGCGCGGCACACGCTGCCGCAGGACGCGATCAACGCGCTGATCGTCGCGCACGTCCGCGCCGGCAGCGTGGTGGTGCGGCTCAAGGGCGGCGATCCCTTCATCTTCGGGCGCGGCGGCGAGGAGGTCGAGGCGGTACGCGCCGCTGGCCTCGCGGTGGAGGTGATCCCCGGGGTCTCGGCCGCGCTGGGCTGCGCCGCCGAGGCCATGCTGCCGCTCACGCATCGCGACCACAGCTCGGCGGTCACCTTCGTCGCCGGCCAGTGCAAGGGACTGACCGATCAGGACTGGTCCGGCCTCGCCGGCCAGGGGCGCACGCTGGTGATCTACATGGGCGTCGCCACCGCCGAGGCGATCGCGGACAAGCTGATGGCCGACGGCGTCGCCCCCGATATGCCGGTCGCGGTGCTGGAGAAGGGCACGCTGCCGGGCCGCCGCGCGCTGCGGACGCTGCTCGCCGACCTCGGCGCGATGGTGGCGCGCGAGGGCGTGGCGAGCCCGGCGATCATCGTCGTCGGGGAGGTGGTCGGGCTGTCCGACGCCGAGGACCGGCTCGCTGGCTACGCGCGGGTCGCCGAGAGCGTCGGGACCCTGTCGGCATGAGGCTGGTGACGGGCAACGACCTGCCGACCGGTGATGTGGTCTGGTGGGCCGGCGGCGGCTGGTCCCGCCACATCGCGGACGCGGTCGACGCGGGCGAGCGCGCCGAGGCGATCGCGCGCGAGGAAGAGGCGGCGCGGCGCGTCAACGTGCCGTACGTGATCGAGGCGACCGCGACGCCCGAGGGCCCGCGCCCCGCGCATATCAAGGATCGTATTCGCGCGCTCGGCCCGACCGTGCGCACCGACCTGACGCTCAAGCCGGCCGACCCGAACGCGGGCAGCTGGGTGATATGATCTCCTCCCCGGCACGGGGAGGGGGACCGCCGCGCGAAGCGCGGTGGTGGAGCGGGGCCTCCGCCAGCGCATCGTGCGTGGCGAGCCCCCTCCACCACTCGCCTGCGGCGAGTGGTCCCCCTCCCCGTGCCGGGGAGGATTAAGGACAATCTATGTACCGTTACGACGAATATGATCAGGCGATCGTGGACGCGCGGGTCGACGAGTTCCGCGACCAGTGCCGGCGCCGGCTCGCGGGCGAGCTGAGCGAGGACCAGTTCAAGCCGCTGCGGCTGATGAACGGCCTCTACCTGCAGCTCCACGCCTATATGCTGCGCGTCGCGGTACCCTATGGCACGCTCAACGCGCGCCAGATGCGCATGCTCGCTTATGTCGCGCGCACATACGACCGCGGCTACGGCCATTTCACCACGCGCCAGAACATCCAGTACAATTGGATCAAGCTGGAGGATGCCGCCGACATCCTCGCCGAGCTGGCGACGGTGGAGATGCACGCGATCCAGACCAGCGGCAATTGCATCCGCAACATCAGCTCGGACCAGTTCGCCGGCGCCGCCGCGGACGAGGTCACCGACCCCCGGCCCTGGGCCGAGCTGCTGCGCCAGTGGAGCACCTTCCACCCCGAGTTCACCTATCTGCCCCGCAAGTTCAAGATCGCGGTGATCGCCGCCGACGAGGACCGCGCGGCGATGCGGCTCCACGACATCGGGCTCCAGCTGGTCGAGCGGGACGGCGTGCTCGGCGCGCGCGTCTATGTCGGTGGCGGCATGGGGCGCACGCCGATGATCGCGCCGCTGATCCGCGACTTCATCGGCGCTGACGAGCTGATGAGCTATCTCGAGGCGTGCCTGCGCGTCTACAATCGCTACGGCCGCCGCGACAACATCTACAAGGCGCGGATCAAGATCCTGCTCCACGAGATCGGCGCCGACGAGTATCGTCGCCAGGTCGAGGAGGAGTTCCTCGCCGTCAAGCAGCTCGGCATCGATCCGCCCGCCGCCGAGCTGGCGCGGATCAGCGCGATGTTCGCGCCCCCGCCGTTCGACGCCGCCGCGCCCGACAGCGTCGACCGTGCCGACCCCGACTTCGCATTGTGGCTCGACCAGAACGTCAAGCCGCACAAGCAGCCGGGCTACGCGATCGTCAACGTCTCGCTCAAGCCGATCGGCGGCATCCCCGGCGACGCCTCGGCCGAGCAGATCGACGTGATGGCCGATCTCGCCGAGCGCTACAGCGCCGACGAGCTACGCGTCACCCACGCGCAGAACATCGTGCTGCCGCACGTCCGCAAGGCCGACCTCTACGCCGTGTGGCAGCAGCTCACCGAGGCGGGGTTGGCGGAGGCCAATCTCGACCTGATCAGCGACATCATCGCCTGCCCCGGGCTCGACTATTGCGCGCTCGCCAACGCGCGCTCGATCCCTTTGGCGCAGAAGATCGGCCAGTGCTTCGCCGACGCGGGGCGGCAGCGCGACCTGGGCGAGCTCAAGCTCAAGATCTCGGGCTGCATCAACGCCTGCGGCCACCATCACGCGGGCCACATCGGCATCCTCGGCGTCGACAAGAAAGGCACCGAGAATTACCAGCTGCTGCTCGGCGGCTCGGGCGCGGAGGACGTCAGCCTCGGCCGCATCACCGGCCCCGGCTTCGACGAGGACGGGGTGGTCGATGCGATCGAGCGGGTCACCGACACCTATCTCCAGGTACGCGAACAGGGCGAGCGCTTCGTCGACACCTACCGCCGCGTCGGCATGCAGCCGTTCAAGGAGGCGATCTATGGCTGAGCCGCGCGCCCGGAGGACACCCGCATGAGCGACAACGTGCTGCGCTACCGCGACGACGAGGCGCATGACGAGCCCGCGGTGACGCTCGACTCGTTCGTCGCCGGGCAGACCAACGCCGGCGCGGTGCGGCTCGAGGCGGGCGACGACGCACGCGCGCTGCTATCGCACCTCGATCGGCTCGCGCTCGTCGAGGTATCGTTCCCCACCTTCCGCGACGGCCGCGGCTATTCGAGCGCGCGCATCCTGCGCGAGGCGGGCTATGCCGGCGAGCTGCGCGCCGCTGGCGACGTGCTGGTCGATCAGATCCCGCACATGCGCCGCTGCGGCTTCGACAGTTTCGCGCCCGAGACCGCGATCGACGCCGCGGTGCTGGAGCGCTCGCTGGCACGCTATCCCACGCCCTATCAGCGCGCCGCCGACGCCAGGGTGCCGGTGTGGAAGCTGCGGCATGGCTGAGCCAGCGCGCCAGCTCGACACGATCGACGTGGCGCCGTCCTTCACCGCGGAGGAAGCGGCGGCGCTCGACGCGCGCTACGCCGACGCGACCGCGCCAGAGCTGCTCGGCGAGCTGATCGCCGGACCGCTGAAAGGGCGGGTCGCCGCGGTGTCGTCGTTCGGCGCGGAATCCGCGGTGCTGCTCCACATGGTCGCCGCCATCGACCGCGACGTGCCGGTGATCTTCACCAACACGCAGAAGATGTTCGGCGAGACGCTGGCGTATCGCGACGAGCTCGCCGAACGGCTCGGCTTCACCGACCTGCGCGTGTTCCGCCCCGACCCGCGGCTGCTGCGGCTCAAGGACGAGAAAGGGCTGCGCTGGTCGTACGACCCGGACGGGTGCTGCGAGCTGCGCAAGGTGGAGCCGCTACGGCGCGCGCTCCAGCCCTTCGCGGCGTGGATCTCGGGGCGCAAGGGCTTCCAGGCCTCGACCCGGCGCGCCATCCCGCGCGTCGAGGTCGACGATGGCCGCCTCAAGATCAATCCGCTCGCCGACTGGCCGAAGGAGCGGCTCGACGCCTATTTCAGCGAGCACGACCTGCCGCATCATCCGCTCGAGGCGCAGGGCTATCTCTCGATCGGCTGCGCGCCCTGCACCTCCAAGGTCCGCCCCGGCGAGGACCCGCGCGCGGGGCGCTGGCGCGGCTGGGACAAAGTGGAATGCGGCATCCACGTCGCGGCCAAGCCGGGCGAGGAGCCGGCCTTCTAGGCGCGTCGGCATGGTCACTGCGTGCGGCGAAGCGGTGCTGACCGAACACCGATCGCTCCGCGCCTTCGTCAACCGGGCGGGGCCCGAGCGGACGAGCCCAGGCAGCCTGCTGGACGGGGCCAACGCGCGGCCGTGGCGGGCGCGTGGACACGATCGACGAGGTGGCGCGCGACACAGCCCGCCTATCCACCCCCGCCCTTGACACCTAGCTCAACGCCACGGATCAATCGAGCGGCCGAGGGTGCGACGCTCAGCCGCACCTCGGGGGAGTCGATCGTGCCCCGTACCGCCCTCCCCGCTCCCCCGTGCTCCGCCACCCTGATGCTCCTCGCCACCGCGGTGCTGCTGAGCGGCTGCGGCAAGCAGCGCGACAACCCGGCGCCACTGCGCATCGAGGCGCAGGCCGGGCAGTTGCCTTCGGAGAGTTCGACCATCGTCGTGCCCGTCACCGCCGATCTCGCCGCGCTCGAGCGCGGGCTCAACCAGGAGACGCCGCGCGTGCTGTGGACGATCGACCAGCACCGTGACCGTTGCGTCGCGGCCAAGAAGATCGATCTCGGGATCGGCAAACTGAAGGTGCTGCCCGATCTCGGCTGCCGCCTCGTCGGCCGGGTCACGCGCGGCGCGATCCGGCTCTCGGGCAAGGGCGAGCGGCTCGACCTGGTCATGCCGGTGAGCGCGGCGATCACCGCGCAGAACGTCGGCGGCGTGCTGAGCAAGACCGCCACCGGCACTGCCGTGGTGCGCGCCACCGGGCGGCTCGGCATCGTGGGCGACTGGCAGCCCACCGCCAAGCTCGACATCGCCTATGATTGGCGCGAGGAACCCGGCGTCGACGTCGCGGGCCAGCGCGTCACCTTCACCTCGCGCGCGGACGCCAAGCTGCGCGGCATCGTCGGCAAGCTCGAGCGCGACCTGCCGCGCCAGCTCGCCAAGCTGCACCTGCGCGACCAGCTCGCGCAGCTCTGGCCGCAGGGCTTCACGTCGATCGAGCTGAGCAAGCGCAACCCGCCCGCCTGGTTGCGCGTGACTCCGCGCGCGCTCGGCTTCGGCGGCTATCGCGTCGACGGTCGCACGCTGCGGCTGACGCTCGCCGCCGAGGCGCTGACGGAAACCTTCGTCGGCCAGCGCCCCCCCGACCCGGCGGTGACGCCACTGCCCGCGCCGACGCGGGTCAGCGATCGCGCCGGACTGCGCTTCTCGGTGCCGGTGCTCGCCGACTACCGCACGCTCGAGCCGGTGGTCGAGCGCGCGCTGCGCAAGCTCGCCGCGCGCGGGATCAGCGTGACCGGGGTCGGGCCCGTCGACGTCGCGTTCGGGAAGGTCACCGTCTACGCCACCCAGGGCGGCCGACTCGCGGTGGGTGTGCGCGCGAAGGTGACGCCGCGCGCGGTCGGCAGCGCCTCCACCAGCGGCGAGGCCTGGTTGACCGCGGTGCCCTACAACGATCCCGGTTCGCAGCTGGTGCGCGCGCGCGACGTCCAGCTGGTCGCGCGCACCGACTCGACGGCGATCGACCTGCTGATCCGGCTGCTCGCCGAGACGCAGGTGCAGCGCGCGGTCGCCCTCGCGCTCCAGCACGATTTCCACGACGACTATGCCCAGGTGCTCGGCAAAGCGCAGCGCGCGATCGGAGCACGGCAGCAGGGCGACTTCTTCCTCTCCACCGATGTCACCTCCGTCGCGAACGGTCAGTTGCAGGTCACCGGCGCGGGGCTGTTCCTGCCGGTGCGCGCGGAAGGTACCGCGATGATCGCCTACCGGCCGCGGTGAGATCCCGACGCGCCGGTGCGGGAGTTCGCCACGCGCGGGAGATCACGCGGCGGCGCGAGGTAAGACGCTCGCGCGGAGGTGCGGGGACACGGAGGCTCCGCACGCGGGCAAGCATCGCCTGCTCAGTACGGGCGAGCTCGACGAACGACGGGATCTTCCCGAAAAAGACCTCGGATCGCTCAGATGCGACCCCGCAGTCCGTCGCGCCGGGGACAGTGGCGAGTCATCGTGCCGCGCACATGAGCCGCGCGGCACACCGGGCGCGAGGCATGGCGGTGCAGGGTCGCCGCGGGAAAGAGGATGACACTCGCAGCGACGCGGCGTGAACCTGCCTGCCCCGCCGCCCGCGAGAACGAACGTCTCTCAGCGCAGCAGATCGGAGACCTTGTCGAGGAAGCTCGCGATATGGTCGGGCTTGGACACGAAGGCGTCGGCCCCGGCGGCGAAGCAGGCGTCCATGTCGTGCTGGCTCTGCAGCACGGTGAGCGCCATCACCGGGATCGTGCGAGTCGCGGGCGCACCTTTGAGCGTCTCGATGACGTCGAGCCCGCTCACGTTGGGCAGGCGGATGTCGACGATGATCGCGTCGGGCGCGATCGTCTCAGCCGCATCGAGCACGCCGCGTTCGTCGGTGACCACGCGCGGGTCGTAGCCGCCGATCGTCAGCCAGGAGGCGTAGAGTTTGCGATGGCTCGGATCGTCCTCGACCAGCATGATACGCTTCTTCATCCGTCTCCCTCGCTGGGCTGCGCACCGCGGCAGCCGGCGGCTCTATCATTCAACGATCGCCCTCGTCGGGCATGCGGCGCGGCGCGTCAATGCGCGATCAGGCGCTCCACCCCGCGCGCGAGCTCGCCCAGCCGGTAGAGGTCGGGCAGCACGTCGTGGAGCCTGTCATCGATGACGCAGAGCGCGCCTAGCGGGTAGCCGGCGCGATCGACCAGCGGCAGCCCGGCGTAGAAGCGGATGAACGGCGCCGCGGTGACCAGGGGATTGTCGGCGAAGCGTTTGTCGTGGCGCGCGTCGGGCACGATCATCGGCTCGCCGGGACGGTGGATCGCGTGCGCGCAGAAGGACACCGCGCGCGGCATCTCGTCTTCCACGTCGCCGATCTTGGAGACGAAGCACTGGCGGCGACGATCGATGATCGAGATCGCCGCGATCGGCGTGTGCGCGACCCGCGCCGCCTCCTCCACTACGTCCTGTAGCGCGGCGTGCTGGTCACGCGCGGGCTGCCACACGCGCTCCACCGCGTGGAGGCGTCGCTCCTCATCGAACGGCACGAAGGCCACCCTTCCATCCTCTTAATCTACTACCGGCGTAGTAGATCGCACAGTCCGGCCCCGGTTCGCCCTCGTCAAGCGCGAACCGATCCATTCCGGCGGAGACCCGCGCGGTGGTCGGATCAGTCGCGATCCGTCTCGCGGCGCGCGCGCGCGGTCATACCCGTCGCCGACGCATCGTCGAGCATCTGCTCGTCGGGCGCGGGCGTCTCCTCGGGCGGCAGCGCCGCGGTGGCGTTGGTGAGATCGCTCGGCGATGCGACCGGCGAGGGCTCGGGAGTGGGCGTGGGCTCGGGCGTGGGCGACGACTCCGCACTGGGCGTCGGCTCGGGTGCGGGCGCGGGCTCGCGCGAGCACGCCGCGACGGCCAAAGCGGCGGTCGCGAGCAGCGGTAGCATCAGTCGCTTCGTCATCGTCATCATCCTCATCGCGCCGCCACCTGCACCTGCACCGCCGAGCGCCGCTCGACGCTGGCGGCGAGCCGCGCGTCCCAGCTGTACGGGTCCTCGCGGAAGCCTACCTGCCCGCTCGGGCTGGCGAAAGCCGTCCAGTAGAGCAGATAGACGCTGACCGGTGTCGCCATCGCCGCGCGCACCGTCTTGCCCGCCGCCACGGTGGAGTCGATCGTCTCGGGCGGCCACTCGGGCGTGTCGCGCAGCATCAGCCGGGCGAGGTCGGCGGGCTTCTCCAGCCGCACGCAGCCGTGGCTCGACAGCCGATCGAAGCGCGAGAAGCCAGAGCGCGCCGGCGTGTCGTGCAGATAGACCGCGAAGTCGTTGGGGAAATCGAACTTGTAGCGGCCGAGCGCGCTCTTCTCGGACGATTGCTGCAGGCGCTTGCCGCCGTTCCCCGTGTCGATCACGCGGAAGCCGTTGCGCTTGAGATAGCCCGGGCTTGCCTTCTCCTTCGGCCACAGCTCTTTGGTCGCGATGGACGTGGGCACGTTCCACGGCGGGTTGAGCACGATGCTGCTGATCTTGGAGATGAGCATCGGTGTCTCGTTGCCGGGCCGGCCGGTGACCGCCTTCATCGACATCACCGGCTCGTCACCCTCGAAGACGGTGAGCACCGCCGCGGCGATGTTGACCTGGACCCGCTTCTTGTCGAGCTCGGGCGGCAGCCAGCGCCAGCGCTCGAGATTGGCCATGATCTGGCGCATGCGCCGCTCGACCGGCACGTTGAGCGCGGCGAGCGTCTGCGCGCCCACCTGCCCGACCGGGTTGAGCCCGTAGCGGCGCTGCGCGCGCCGGACCGCCTCGAGCAGCGCCGCGTCGAACGTCTCCCCTGACGGCGACACCTGCGGATCTTCGAGCGCGAGCCGCTCGCGCAGCCTCGCCACGTCGGCGCCGCGGCTGCCGAAGACGGGCGTGGCGGTCAGCGTATTCCAGCCGCCCTTGTCGGCGATGGCGCGATAGCGCGCGAGCCCGGCCACGAGCGTGTCATAGCCCTGGTAGGGGGGCGGCAGCGAGCGCAACCAGCTCGACAGCCGATCGCGCGAGACCGCCTCGGCGAACGCGGGCAACGGGTCATACGCGGTCGGGCGTACGCCCCAGTCTTTCTGGAAGTCCTCGGGCATCAGCCGCCCGGCATGGACCGCCCGTGCGTGGTCGAGCGCGGCACGCACCATCGCTTCGGACCCGAGCGAGTCGAGGTCGGTGCGCCGCGTCAGCCGCAGCCCCTGCGCGAGCTCGTCGTCGGCGATCAGCGCGGCGAGCTGCTGGCGCTGCGCCGCGCCGAGCGTCGGCAGCGGAACGCTCGGCGCCACCGGTGGGACGGGGACGACCGGGACCGGCGCGGGCGGCACCGGCGAGGCCGGGACCTGGGTGGACGCGGGCGTCTGGAGCGCCGGCGGGACAGCGGGCGCGGCGACCTGCGCGGCCGCGGGCGCGACCAGCGCGACGATGGCGGCGAACGTGCCGGCGCGCCAGAGCAGGCGGCGGCGCGAGAGAGCGGGACGCTGGTTCATCGCGCTCCCTCTAGAGCGCCGCGCGGTCGGTGGGAACACCCAGAAACAGGCGCGGGATGGCGTGGCCACGGCGGGCCCGGCCGGGGGCGGGCAGGTCTTCTCGCCGCGGGGCGGGGTTCCGGATGTGAGGCACGCGTGCGCTACCCGAGACCCTGCCCACTTTGGCCCGCGCCTTCGCCCGCACCCGGTCGAAGCCGTCGCCTGCGAGACCGGGCCCCGCTCAGCGCTTCACCCTTCCCGACGCGTCAGCAGCGCGGTGCGGAGGCACTGGCACACCAGCTCGTCCCGCTGGTTGTGCAGCCGGTGCTCGAACGTCACCAGCCCCGCCTCCGGGCGCGAGCGGCTGTCGCGCAGCGCGGTGACCTCGCTCGCGGCGCGCAGCGTGTCGCCGATGAACACGGGCGCGGGCATCACGACCTTGTCGTAACCGAGATTGGCGATCAGCGTGCCCAGCGTGGTCTCCGCCACCGACAGGCCGATCATCAGCGCGAAGGTGAAGGTCCCATTGACCAGGATCCGCCCGAATTCGGACGCGCGCGCCGCCTCGGCGTCGAGGTGGAGCGGCTGGGGATTATGCGTCATCGTCGAGAAGAGCAGGTTGTCCGTCTCGGTCACGGTGCGGCGGATCGGATGCTCGACCCGGTCGCCGACCGCCCATTCGTCATAGCATCGCCCTGCCATCACGTCGTCTCCCGCTCGATCCGCGCCAGCCGCGCGCCGTCGGCCACCTGCGCCCCCGTCGCGGCGCCGAGCTCGACGACGATGCCGTCGAACGGCGCGGTGAGGCTATGCTCCATCTTCATCGCCTCCAGCGTGACGAGCCGCTGGCCCGCGACGACGCGTTCGCCCGCGGCGACCTCGACCGCGATGACCCGGCCAGGCATCGGCGCGAGAACCATGCCGTCACCCGCGGCGCCACCGCCCGCCCCTTCCGCGCGGAACGGGGCGAGCGCGTAGGTCTGCCCCGCCTCGGTGATCAGCGCGCGATCGGCGGGCGTTCCTGCGGAGCCGCCGCCCGCGAACGCGACGCTCACCGGCGCGCCGTCGAGCAGGAAGCTCGCCTCGCGCCGCGCCGGCGCGTTGAGACGGAAGCCGGGCACGAGCGCGACGCCGGTGAGCTCGGCCGCGGCAGCCGCCAGCGCCCCCTCGCTCGGACGGTCGGGCGGCATCAGCGCGGCGCCGGCACGCTCGATCAGCCCGGTATCGACCGCGCCCGCGGCGAAGCCGGGGTGGCTGAGCGCGCGGACGAGAAAGCCGGCGTTGGTACGTACCGGCCAGACGACCGTCTCCGCCAGCGCCGCGCCGAGCCGCGCGCGGGCCGCGTCGCGCGTGTCGGCGTGCGCGATCAGCTTGGCGATCATGGGATCGTAGAACGGCGAGATCACCGTGCCCTGCTCGACGCCGCTGTCGACCCGCACGCCCCCGCCGAGGCGGAAGGCGGTCAGCGGCCCGGTGGAAGGGAGGAAACCGCGCGCCGGATCCTCGGCGTAGAGCCGTGCCTCGATCGCGTGACCGCGCATCGCGAGCTGGTCCTGGCGCAGCGGCAGCGGCTCGCCGCCCGCGACGCGGAGCTGCCACTCCACCAGGTCGACGCCGGTGATCGCCTCGGTGACGGGATGCTCGACCTGGAGCCGCGTGTTCATCTCCATGAACCACACGCGGTCGGCGCGCAGGCCGTCGCTCGCGTCGGCGATGAACTCGATCGTGCCCGCGCCGACATAGTCGACCGCGCGCGCGGCGCGCACCGCGGCGTCGCACACGGCGGCGCGGGTGGCGGCGTCCATACCGGGCGCGGGCGCCTCCTCGATCACCTTCTGGTGGCGACGCTGGAGCGAGCAGTCGCGCTCGAACAAGTGGACGACGTGGCCGTGGCGGTCGCCGAACACCTGCACTTCGATGTGGCGCGGCGCGAGGATGTAGCGCTCGATCAGCACGCGCTCGTCGCCGAACGCCGCCGCCGCCTCGCGCCGGCATGAGGCGAGGGCGGCGGCGAAACCGGCCGCCTCGTCGACGCGCCGCATGCCCTTGCCGCCGCCGCCAGCGACCGCCTTGATGAGGACGGGGTAGCCGACGCGCTCGGCCTCCGCAGCGAGCCGCTCGGGCGACTGGTCTGCGCCGAGATAGCCCGGGGTGACGGGGACGCCGGCGGCGATCATGCGCTGCTTGGCGGCGTCCTTCAGCCCCATCGCACGGATGCTGGCGGGGTCGGGGCCGACCCAGACACGTCCGGCATCGATCACCGCCGCGGCGAAGTCGGCGTTCTCCGACAGGAAGCCGTAGCCGGGGTGGATCGCGGCGGCGTCGGTCTCGCGCGCGGCGGCGAGGATCAGGTCGCCGCGCAGGTAGCTGTCGCGCGCGGGAGACGGGCCGAGCCGCACGGCCGTGTCGGCGAGGCGGACGTGGAGCGCGTCGGCGTCCGCGTCGGAATAGACCGCGACCGTGCGGACGCCCAGCGCGCGCGCGGTGCGGATCACGCGGCAGGCGATCTCGCCGCGGTTGGCGATGAGGAGCGAGGGCAGCATGGGGTTACCTCCGGAGCACGGGGGTGAGCGGCGGAAGCGTCGTTCCCGCTCTGGCGTCGTGCTGAGCGCGTCTCAGCAGCCACCGCGCCGCGCGCGCCGCCCCACGAGAGAGAGGACGGCCAAGCAGCCCCGCGTCTACATCATCGCGAGCCAGCGCCAAGGCACGCTGTACATCGGCGTTACCGCCGACCTGCTCGCGCGATCGGATCAGCATCGCGACAGGGCGGACGGCTTCACTGGCCGCGACTGAGCCACCCCGCTGCCTCACATCCGGAACACCCCGAACCGGGGCGCCTCCTCGACCGGTGCGTTGAGGCATGCGGCCAGCGCGAGTCCGAGCACGTCGCGCGTCTGCGCCGGATCGATCACACCGTCATCCCACAGCCGCGCGGTCGCGTAATAGGGGTTGCCCTCGTCCTCATACTTCTGGCGCACCGGCGCCTTGAAGGCCTCGGCCTCGTCCGCCGTCCAGGTCGCCGCGTCGCGGTGGACGGTGGCGAGCACCGCGGCGGCCTGCTCACCGCCCATCACGCTGATCCGGCTGTTGGGCCAGCTGAAGAGGAAGCGCGGGCCGTAGGCGCGACCGCACATGCCGTAATTGCCCGCGCCGAAGCTGCCGCCGATCAGCAGCGTCAGCTTGGGCACGCTGGCGGTGGCGACCGCGGTGACGAGCTTGGCGCCGTGCTTGGCGATGCCCTCCGCCTCATACTTGCCCCCGACCATGAAGCCCGAGATGTTCTGCAGGAACAGGAGCGGCACGCGACGCTGGCACGCCAGCTCGATGAAGTGCGCCCCCTTCTGCGCGCTCTCGGAGAAGAGCACGCCGTTGTTCGCCAGGATCGCCACCGGCATGCCGTGGAGATGCGCGAAGCCGCACACCAGGCTGCTGCCGAACAGCGGCTTGAACTCGTGGAAGCGCGAGCCGTCGACCAGCCGCGCGATCACCTCACGCACCTCATAGGGTGCGCGCACGTCCCTCGGCACGATCCCGTATAGCTCGTCGGCCGGGTAGAGCGGTGCGGCCGCCGGCGCGAGATTGACCGTCGTCGGCGGCGGCGGCGGCAAAGTGGCGATGATGTCGCGCACGATCGTCAGCGCGTGAGGATCATCCTCGGCGACATGGTCGACCACGCCCGACCGGCGGCCATGCGTGTCCGCGCCGCCGAGCTCCTCCGCGCTGATCTCCTCGCCGGTCGCCGCCTTCACCAGCGGCGGCCCGGCGAGGAAGATCGTCCCCTGCCCGCGCACGATCACCGTCTCGTCCGACATCGCCGGGACATAGGCACCCCCCGCAGTGCAGCTGCCCATCACGCACGCCACCTGCGCGATGCCACGCGCCGACATCTGCGCCTGATTGAAGAAGATCCGACCGAAGTGATCTCTGTCGGGAAAGACCTCGGCCTGGTGCGGCAGGTTGGCACCGCCGGAGTCGACGAGATAGACGCACGGCAGCCGGTTCTCGAGCGCGATCTCCTGCGCGCGCAGATGCTTCTTCACGGTGAGCGGGTAATAGGTGCCGCCCTTCACCGTGGCATCGTTGGCGACGATCATCACCTGTCGCCCCGCGACGGTACCCACGCCGCAGATCAGCCCGGCGCCCGGCACCTCGTCGCCGTAGAGCCCGCCCGCGGCGAGCTGGCCGATCTCGAGGAACGCCGCGCCCGCGTCGAGCAAGCGCTCGACCCGCTCGCGCGGCAGCAGCTTGCCCCGGGCGGTGTGGCGCTCGCGCGACGTCGCGCTGCCGCCCAGCGCCGCCGCGGCGACTCGTTCGCGCAACTCGGCGGCGAGCGCGCGATGGTGCGCCTCAGCGGCGCGGAAGCGGTCGTCGTCGCGCGCGATCGTCGAGGCGAGGACGGGCGCGCTCACTGCGCCACCGGCTCGGTCGCGCCGACCAGCTCGCGCCCGATCAGCATGCGGCGGATCTCGTTGGTGCCCGCGCCGATGTCGAGCAACTTCGCGTCGCGCAGGAAGCGCTCGACCGGCCAGTCTTTCGTATAGCCCGCCCCGCCGAGCGCCTGCACCGCCTCACCCGCGACACGGAAGGCGCTCTCCGAGGCGAGCAGGATCGCGCCCGCGGCGTCGAAGCGCGTGGTCCGCCCGGCGTCGCAGCTGCGCGCCACGGCGTAGACGTAGGCGCGCGCCGAGTTGAGCGCGACATACATGTCTGCCACCTTCGCCTGCATCAGCTGGAAGCTGCCGATCGCGCGCCCGAACTGGCGACGCTCGCGCAGGTACGGCAGCACCGTGTCGAGGCACGCCTGCATGATGCCGAGCTGGATCCCCGCGAGCACGGTACGCTCATAGTCGAGCCCGCTCATCAGGATGCCGACGCCACCGTTGAGCGGCCCCATCACGTTCGCGTCGGGCACCTCACAGTCGGTGAACACCAGCTCGGCGGTGGGCGAGCCGCGCATCCCCATCTTGTCGATCTTCTGCCCGATCGCGAAGCCGGGCATGTCCCTCTCGATCAGGAAGGTCGTGATGCCACGGCTGCCTTCGCCGGTCTTGGCATAGACCACCAAGGTGTCGGCGTACGGTGCGTTGGTGATCCAGAATTTGGTGCCGTTGAGCACCCAGCCGCGGTCGCTGCGGCGCGCGCTCAGCTTCATCGAGACGACGTCCGAGCCCGCCCCAGCCTCGGACATGGCGAGGCTGCCGACATGCTCGCCGGAGATCAGCCTGGGCAGGAAGCGTGCCTTCTGCTCGGGGTCGGCCCAGCGGCGGATCTGGTTGACGCACAGATTCGAGTGTGCGCCGTAGGACAGACCGATCGAGGCCGAGGCGCGCGCCACTTCCTCCTGCGCGACGACATGCTCGAGATAGCCCAGCCCGAGTCCGCCGTCCGCCTCGTCCACGGTGATGCCGTGCAGGCCGAGCTCGCCCATCGCCGGCCAGAGTTCGTCGCGCGGGAACCAGTCCTCGGCGTCGATCCGCGCCGCGAGCGGGGCGATCCTGTCGGCGGCGAAGCGTCGGGTCGTGTCGCGGATCATCTCCGCGTTCTCGCCCAGCGCGAAGTCGAAATCGGGCGTCATGGCCGCATCCTCTACCGTTCCGGCGCTATCGTTCCGGACCGTTCGCCTCGGCCACTTCGACCGCCTTCCCCGCTGAATCCGGAGTCCAGGTGGGGAAGGCTGATGGCTTCCACGCCGGCCTGCCCGACTGGACCCCGGCTTCCGCCGGGGAGGCGGCTCGAGGTACCGCGCGCCGACCCTTGTCGCGTATCGTCATACCAACGCCGAGCCGCCTTCCCAAGTTGAAGCGCGCGAACACATTCCATAGATACCGTCTATGATCGACCGCTACCTGCTGCGCTACTTCCTGGCGGTGGTCGATGAGGGTACCTTCTCGCGTGCCGCGGCGCATTGCCGGGTGACGCAGCCGACGCTCTCGGTCGGGATCGCCAAGTTGGAGACCCTGCTCGGGCATCCGCTGTTCGAGCGCAGCAGCCGGCGCGTCGCGCTCACGGCCGCCGGCGCACGGCTGGCCGAGCACGCGCGGCGGATCGAGGCGGGCTTCGTCGCCGCCGAGCAGGCGGTGGGGGACTCCGCGGCGGCCAAGCTGATCCGACTGGGCCTCTGCACCACGCTCCCCGACGCGTGGCTCGAGGAAGCGCTGCGCGCCGCCGCTCCGGCACGCGAGGCGGGCGAGCGGCTCGAGCTGGTCGAGGGGCGCGCCGGCGAACTGCGCGCCGCGCTCCACCGCGGCCGCGTCGACGCGATCGTCGCGCCGCTCGACGCCGCGCTGCCGCACCGCGTTCTGTTCGACGAACCCTATGCGATGGCGTTCGCGCGCGACCATCCCCTCGCGGCGCGCGTCAGCGTCGAGGCGGAGGAACTCGCCGCCGAGCCGATGGTGGTGCGGCGCCACTGCGAGATGCTGGCGGAGACCAGCCGCTTCTTCACCGCGCGCGGCATCCGGCCCTTCATGGCGGCGCGGACACACAGCGACTCGCGCGCGCTCGCGTACGTGCGCGCCGGCGTGGCGACGACATTGCTCCCTGCCTGCTACGCCGACCCAGCGCTCGCGCTGGTGCCGCTCGCCGGCTTCGACCACCGCCGCACCGTCGCGCTCTGCTTCGCTCCCGACAGCCGTGCGCGCGCGGCGCACAGCGTCGTCCTCTCCCGGATCGCCGAGCGGCTGGCCGAACTGGCGCAAGCGGGCGCGGCGACGTTTACCATTAATTATACGGGCTCGGCCTAGTTGCACGCCGCTACGGCGCACGCGCCGCATGGGGGGATGTCTATCTATGTCGAAGTCCGCGTTCCTGCTCTCGGCGGCGGTGCTCGCCGGTCTCGCGGTACCGGCGGCAGCGCAGAACCTGCGCGGGTCGGCCGCCGACGCCAAGCCGAGCGACGCGAAATCCGGCGATTCGCCCAACACCGCCGACATCGTCGTCACCGCGACGCGCCGCTCCGAGCGGCTGTCGAACGTGCCGATCGCGGTCTCGGCGTTCGGCCAGGCCGCGCTGCAGAACTCGGGCGCGACCGACATCCGCCAGATGACCCAGATCGCGCCGTCGCTGCTGGTCTCCTCGACCGGCTCGGAGGCGAATGCCGCGGCGCGCGTACGCGGCATCGGCACGGTCGGCGACAATCCCGGGCTGGAGAGCTCGGTCGCGGTGTTCATCGACGGCATCTATCGCAGCCGCACCGGCGCCGGGCTCAACGATCTCGGCGAGATCGAGCGGATCGAGGTGCTGCGCGGCCCGCAGGGCACGCTCTCCGGCCGCAACTCCTCGGCCGGCGCCATCAGCATCTACACCAAGCTGCCCGAGTTCAAGTTCGGCGGCTTCGCCGAGGCGACCTACGGCAATTTCGACGCGGTGCGCCTGTCGGGGGCGCTGACCGGGCCTGTCATCAAGGACCTGCTCGCCTTCCGCGTCGACGGCGTCTTCTCGAAGCGCGACGGCTTCCTGCGCGACGTCGTCAACGACACCGACTATAACAATCGCGACCGCTACTTCGTCCGCGGCCAGTTGCTCTTCACCGTCACGCCCGATCTCGCGATCCGGCTGATCGGCGACTATACCCACCGCGACGAGAAATGCTGCGGCGCGGTCTATGTCGGCACCGCCGAGACCAGCGATCCGACGCCCGGCGTCGCGAGCGACTTCGCCTTCAACCCCAACGGCAACCGCATCACTTCGGTGCTGCGCAGCCTCGGCGGCGTGCTGCCGAGCGAGGGCGACCCGTACAACCGCAAGATCGCCTTCACGCCCGGCCGCGACTATTCCAACCTCACCACCGACGGCGGCGTCTCGGCGCGCGTGCGCTGGAACATCGGTGCGACCCAGCTGACCTCGCTGACCGCCTATCGCGAGTACAAGTCCGCCGGCGCGGCCGACATCGATTACGGCAACGTCGACATCGGCTACCGCCCCGACGACGGCAACAACTACCGCCGCTTCAAGACCTTCACGCACGAGAGCCGGTTCTCGGGCTCGATCTTGGGCAACAAGCTCGACTGGCTGATCGGCGGCTATTACGCGCACGAGGACCTCGAGGTCGTCGACAACCTGCGCTTCGGCACGCAGTACGGCGCCTTCGCCGCGTGCCGCATTGTCGCGACGATCAACCCGCTCGCGGCGCTGCGTAACCCCGCCAACCCGGGCTGCCTCAGCCCGGTCGGGCGTGGCGCGCTGACCGGCGCGGTGGGCGCACAGATCGTCGGCGGGATCGATCGGCTGAGCCGCCTCAACGACCTCGGCAGCCTGCGCGATGTCTACGATCAGACCAGCGAGAACTGGGCCTTCTTCACCCACAACATCTACAAGCTGACCGATCGGCTCAACGTCACGCTCGGGCTGCGCTACACGCACGAGAGCAAGACGCTCGCCGCCGCATTCAACAACAACAACACGATCTGCCCGGCGCAGCAGGCCGCGCTGGCACCGCTGCTGCGGAGCACCAACGCGACGCTCCAGTCGCTCGCCGCGGGGATCATCACGCTGAGCTGCACCGGCAACTCGACCTCGGCGCTGAGCGGCGTGGGACTCAACGACCGCTTCAAGGAAGGCCAGCTGACCGGCACCGGCGTGGTGTCGTGGAAACCCGTCGACAGCACGCTCGTGTATGCCTCGTACGCGCGCGGCTACAAGGCGGGCGGTTACAACCTCGACCGCTCGGACCTGACCGCGACCGTCTTCGCGACGCCGACGGCGGCGGATGCGCGCAACCTGCGCTTCGATCCCGAGACGGTGAACGCCTATGAGCTCGGGCTGAAGTACAGCGCGCACCAGCTCACCGCAAACGTCGCGCTGTACCGCTCGGAGTTCGCCAACTTCCAGCTGAACACCTTCAACGGCACCAACTATATCGTGCAGAACATCGGCGGCTGCGATCAGGCGCTGAACGACGCCGATCACGACAACAATTCGGCGACCGGCGCCTGCACCGGCAAGGTCGGCAAGGGCGTGGTCACCCAGGGTGTCGAGCTGGAGCTCGGCCTCTATCCGGCGCCCGATTTCACGGTGAACCTCGGCTACACGCTCGCCGACGCCAAGTATCAGCGCGATCTCGTCGGCAGCAGGTCGGGCGAGCCGCTCAACGCGGCGCTGTTCCTGCTGCCGGGCAGCCAGATGTCGAACGCTCCCAAGCACACCGTCACCAGCGCGGTGACGTGGAGCCCGGCGCTGGGCGGCGGCGGGCTGACCGGCCTATTCTACGTCGATGGCCGGCTGACCAGCGACTATAACACCGGCTCGGACCTGTTCGTCGAGAAGGCGCAGGACGGCTTCTTCGTGATGAACGCGCGGCTCGGCGTGCGCGGACCCGAGCAGCGCTGGGCGGTCGAGCTGTGGGCGCAGAACCTGCTCGACGCCGATTACCAGCAGGTGGCGTTCAACCTGCCGTTCCAGGGCGCCGGCAGCCGTTCGCAGGTACAGGCGTTCGGAGCTCCGTCCTACGCGACCGGCAATGCGCTGTTCGGCGCCTTCCTGGCCGAGCCGCGCACTTATGGTGTGACGTTGCGCTCGCGTTTCTGAGGCAGGGGCGCGGATCAGGCGGGAGGCGCCGGATCCGCGCCGCCGCGCGCGCCGTCAGCGTGCATAGGCATAGGGTCCGCCGCGCTCGAGCGCGCGCTGATAGGCGGGCCGCGCGTGGATCTTCGCCAGCCACGCGACGGTCGCCGGCCGCGACTCGCCCAGCCCGGCGCGGTGGCGCGCCGCCTCGAGCGGGAAGCTCATCATGATGTCGGCCGCGGTGAAGGCCTCGCCGGCGAACCACGGCCGCTGCGCCAGCTCCGCCTCCACGAAATCGAGGTGACGGTCGATCATCGGCTGCACCCGCGCGACCGCGCGCTTGCCGATCAGCGGCAATCGCGACAGCACCAGCTTGAGCAGCAGCGGCGGCATCATCGATCCCTCGGCATAGTGTAGCCAGAAACGATAGCGCAGCGCATCGTCGCGCTTCGCCGGTGCGCCGGCCTTCCCGTCGGCCCGGTCCACGAGATACTCGACGATCGCGCCCGTCTCGGCGACGACGCGGCCGCGCTCGTCCGGCGCGGCGCCGTCGCGGTCCTCGATCACCGGCGACTTGCCGAGCGGATGGACGCGGCGCAGCTCGGGTGGTGCGAGCATCGTCCTGGGATCGCGCGCGTAGCGCTCCACCTCATAGGCGAGCCCGAGTTCTTCGAGCAGCCACAGCACCCGCTGCGAACGCGAGTTCTCGAGATGGTGGACGACGATCGTCATGACGGCTCCCCTGCGCGCGCGACCCAGACCCAGATCGCTGCGGTGAACGCGACCGCGCCGTCGCGTATCCGCGGCGCGAGCGCTGCCGCGATCCGTCGCTCCATCACCGCTCGCTCGTCCGGCTCCGCGGCGGCGAGCGCCGCGGCAGCGGGGCCGATGCGGCGGAAAAAGGCAAGCGCGTCGGCGATCGGATCGTCCCCAGAGCCGACCACGTAACGGACGTCGTGGCGGGTTGCACCCTCGTCGCGCCACCCGGCGGCAGCGAGGATATCCCTCGTCAGCGCGCGATCGGCGAACCCGAACGGACCCGGGGCGTAGGCGCCGGTGGGACGGGGTGTCGCGCCGAGCGCGGCGCCGAGCGCGCTCGCCCAATCATTCTCCTCGCGCGTGCGAAAGCAGGAGAACACGAGTGGCGCGCCCGGCCGCGCCGCGCGCGCCATCGCCGTGAAGGACACGACGGGATCGTCGAAGAACATGACGCCATGGCGCGAGACGATAAGGTCGAGGCCGCCGAGCGTCGGCAGCACCGCGGCTGCGTCACCGACCAGGAAATCGACCCGCCGCTCCCTGTCGGCGTCATCGTCCGCCTCGCGAGCACAAGCGCGAGCCCGCTCCCGCGCCACCGCGACGAGCGGGGCCGCGAGGTCGACGCCGATCACCCGAAGCCCCGGCCGCGCCGCGGCCAGCGCCAGCGTGGTGCTTCCGACGCCACAACCGACGTCTGCCGCTCGTCCAGCTACCGGCGCGGTCGCGGTGATCGCCGCATCCAAGACCCTGGCGATGTCGGCGAACGCACGCTCGGTGCGGTGCCACTCCGCTGCCCAGGTCGCCCCGACACGGCCGCTCCAGTCTGCCCCCGAGGTCACCTGCCAGCCTCTCGCGCGCCGCGACCGGTGGGGACAGGCCCAGACGAACCCACGACCACTCGGCGACGGGTACGAGCGGATCGCGGCACCACTCGACCGCCGATGCCACCGCCGCGCGCGCGCCGCTCGGTAACCGAGCGGATCAGATGTCGTCGTCCTCGCTCGGCCCGGCCATCATGCCGTCGGCGACCTGCTCCGTGCGCGCGCGGATCGCCTTCTCCAGCCGCTGCATCATCTCGGGGTTCTCGCGCAGGAAGGTCTTGGCGTTCTCACGCCCCTGCCCGATCCTCACCGAGTCATAGGAGAACCAGGCGCCCGACTTCTCGACCAATCCGGCCTTCACCCCGATGTCGAGGATCTCGCCGATCTTGGAGATGCCCTCGCCGTACATGATATCGAACTCGACCTGCTTGAACGGCGGCGCGACCTTGTTCTTGACCACCTTCACGCGGGTGGCGTTGCCGATCACCTCGTCGCGATCCTTGATCGCACCGGTGCGGCGGATGTCGAGCCGGACCGAGGCGTAGAATTTGAGCGCGTTGCCGCCCGTCGTGGTCTCCGGGTTGCCGTACATCACGCCGATCTTCATGCGCAGCTGGTTGATGAAGATCACCATGCAGCGCGAGCGGCTGATCGATCCGGTGAGCTTGCGCAGCGACTGCGACATCAGCCGCGCCTGCAGGCCGACGTGGCTGTCGCCCATCTCGCCCTCGATCTCGGCGCGCGGCACCAGCGCGGCGACCGAGTCGACCACCAGCACGTCGATCGCGTTGGAGCGCACCAGCGTGTCGGTGATCTCGAGCGCCTGCTCGCCGGTGTCGGGCTGCGACACGATCAGCTCGTCGATGTTGACGCCGAGCTTCTTGGCATAGACCGGGTCGAGCGCGTGCTCGGCGTCGACGAAGGCGGCCGTGCCGCCGTTCTTCTGCGCCTCGGCGATGACGTGGAGCGCCAGCGTCGTCTTGCCCGAGCTCTCCGGCCCGTACACCTCGATCACGCGGCCGCGCGGCAGCCCACCGACGCCCAGCGCGATGTCGAGCCCGAGCGAGCCCGTCGAGATCGCCTCGACCTGCATCGTCTCCTTCTGCCCGAGCTTCATCGCCGAACCCTTGCCGAAGGCGCGGTCGATCTGTGCCAGCGCGGCGTCGAGCGCCTTCTGACGGTCTGCGTTCGCGGTAGCCATGCCGGTATCGATCACCTGAAGTTTGGCGGCCATTGCCGTGGACCCTTTCGCTAGAGCAACCGCGCGTCGCGTTCAACGCACCGCGATCTTGTATTCTCTTTGTTCTGAGAGAACAAGTAGAGAACTCTGCCGCGATATCAAGCCTTGTCGCGATAGTGCGCCACGCCGGCGGCGAAGCGAGGGTTGCCGAATGAACCCTCGAAAGCCTGGTCGAGCGACTCGTCGAGCGGATCGTCGAGCGTGCGCTTGAGCAGCCACAGCGCGGTCTCGTCGTTGCGCACGATCTCGTCGATCAGCTTGGCCGCGTCGCCGATCATGTCCACCAGCCCGATGCGCAGCGCCTCGGCCGAGTCGATCGAGCCGGCGGTGAACAGCAGCCGCGCCGCCTGCGCGCGGCCGATCCGCCGCGCCAGTCGCGCGACGTCGCCGGCGGGGTAGCCGATCCCGAGCCGCGCCGGCGGGATGCCGAAACGCGCCGCCGGCGTGGCGACGATGAGGTCGCAGCCGAGCGCCAGCGCCACGCCCGCGCCGAAGCAGCCTCCCTCGACCGCCGCGACGGTCGGGATCGGCAGCGCGGCGAGCGCGCCGACGGCATCCTCGAGCGCGCGCCGGAACTCGGTCCGAGCATCGACATCCTCCACCAGTCGCGCGAGATCGGCGAGGTCGGCACCGGCGCAGAAGACGCCCGGCACCGCCGAGCGGAGCAGCAGCGCGCGTGCGCGCGTCGGCAGGGTCTGGAGGCTGGCGGCGAGCGCCCGCCAGGCGCCGGTCGGCAGCGCGTTGCGGGCGTCCGGCCGCTCGATCGAGACGATCGCGACATCGTCGAGGAGGGTGAGCGCGATCATCCCACGGCGGTCGCGAGCTGCCACCAGCCGGGATGCTGCGCGGTGATCGCGCGCGCCGCGCCGTCGCGTGCGGCGACGTCGTCGAACAGCCCGAAGCAGGTGGCGCCCGAGCCCGACATCCGCGCGAGGATCACGCCGGACTGATCCGCCAGCGTCCGAAGCAGGTCGCGCACCACGGGCGCGATCGCTTCCGCGGCGGGCTGGAGATCGTTGCGTCCCGCCAGCGCGCGCGCCAGTGTGTCCCCCGTTCCGATCGCGCCGCGGTCGACGCCGTCCCAGCGCGCGAACACCGCGGCGGTGGAGACCTTCTCGCGCGGGTTGACGAGCAGCGCTGGACGATCACCCAGCCCAGCGATCGGCACCAGATCGTCGCCGCGACCCGTCCCCAGCGCGGCGCGGCCGAGCAGGCAGGCGGGCACGTCGGCGCCGAGCGCCCGCGCCACCGCGTCGAGCCGAGCGTCGTGTCCGGCGACGCCGTGGCGCCGCGCGAGCGCCCGCAGCGTCGCCGCCGCGTCGGCCGAGCCGCCGCCGATCCCCGAGGCGACCGGCAGGCGCTTGTCGAGCGTGACCGCGTAGCGCTCGTCCACGGCGAAAGCGGCACGGAAGGCGGCGAGCGCGCGCACGACGAGATTGTCGGCGTCGTCCCCGATCACTGCGGCGAACGGGCCGCTGGCGACGAAGCTGTCGCGCTCGGCCGGTGCGAGCGTCACCACATCCCCGTCGCGCGCGAAGGCGAACAGGGTCTCGAGCGCGTGATAGCCGTCGGCGCGGCGTGCGCGCACGTGGAGCGCGAGGTTCAGCTTGGCCGGTGCCGGCTCGACCAACACCGCAGCATCGACGGCGACGCTCACCGCAGCGCCTCGATCCCGCGCGCGATCTTCGCGTCGAGCCGCGCGGCGACGTCGGCGTCGGCGGCCTGACGCGCCGCGGTCCAGGCGTAGCGCGCCTCGTAGCGCCGCCCCGCGGTCCAATACGCGTCGCCGAGATGCTCGCCGATCTCGGCGTTGGCAGGATCGCCGAGCGCGGCGCGTTCGAGCAGTGGCAGCGCGCGCGCGCGCTGACCGCGCACCAGCAGCGCCCAGCCGAGCGAGTCGGCGATCGCGGCATCGTCGGGCTTGAGCGCGGCGGCGCGCTCGAGCAGCTTCTGCGCGTCGCTCAACCGCTCGCGCCGCTGCACCAGTGCGTAGCCGAGATAGTTGAGCGCGAGCGGCTCGCTCGCCCCCAGCTTCACGGCGCGCTCCAGCGCGGGGCGCGCCTGGTCCCAGCGCCTCGCCTCGTCGAGCGCGGCGCCGTACTGCAGCCAGTCGGCCCAATCGGCGGCGGGGCCAGCGCGATCGATCAGCCGCCGGTAGAGCGGCACCGCCTCGGCGGGGCGGCCGAGCCGGACGTTGAGGTCGGCGAGCCGCTGCACGTCCTCGGTCGCCGCGTCGGGGGCGGCGCCCAGCACGCGCGCCGCGGCGAGCGCCTCGGCGTCGCGGCCGTCGTCGGCGAGCAGCTGGACCCGGCCGGTCGCGGCGATCGGCGCGTAGAGGCTGGTCGGCGGCACCGCGTCGAGCACCGCGAGCGCCCGGTCGACCGCGTCGTCGCGCGCGAGCACGCCGGCGAGCAGCACGCGCGCCCGGTCGTTGCCCGGCTCGGCGCGCAGCGCGGCCTGGAGCAGCGTGTAGGTGAGCGGCCCGGGCGCGCCGATCGCCAGGTCCGAGGCGACGCGCGTGAACAGGTAGGAGGCGCCGAACGCCAGCGACGGCGTCGCGCCGTAGCGCTGGGCGAGCGCCGGGTCGGTCGCGGCCGCGCGCAGCGTCGTGATCGCGGACTCGCCGCCCGCGGCGAGCAGCTGCGTCGCAGCCTGTCCGTCGCCGCGACCGAGCAGCAGCCGCGCGGCGGCGACGCGATGGTCCTGGCTGGCGAGATCGTTGCCGAGCAGCGGGCGCAGCGCGGCCTCGCCGTCCACCACCTTGCCCGTGGCGATCAGCAGCAGCGCACGGGTCTCCTCGACGAAGCGGCGCGACACCGCGTCGGTGGGCGCGCGCGCGAGCGGCGCGAACGGGTCGCCGCCGGCGTCGAGCGCGGCCCAGGCGGCGAGCGGGGCGGCGAGGATGCGGAGCTGATCGTCGCGCAGCCGCTCGATCGCGGCGGCCGCCGCGACCCGGTCGCCGGTGCGCGCGGCGCGTGCGAGCGCGAGCAGGGCGGCATCGGCGGGGGCGACGCCCTGGTCGGCGAGCGACGCCGCCGCGCGGTCGGCGAGCGCGAGGTCACCCGCACGCACCGCCTCACGATAGGCGCGCACCGCGACCACGGCGTTGTCTGGCGCGGCGGCGAGCGCGCGCGCATAGTCGCTGGTGGCGGCGGCGACCTCACCGTCCGCCGCGGCGGCGCGCGCCTTCATGTACGCGCCGAGATCACCCGTCGCGGCCGCGGCGGCGTGCGGCGCGAGCAGCACCAGCAGCGCGGCGGAGGCGAGACCGGGAGGGCTGAACCGCATGACCCGCTGTCGCGGCTCGGGCGCGGTCGCGTCAACCCCGCCGCCAGGGTTTATTGCGCGCGGTGGGGATAACGGCAGGGCGAGGGAGAGGCGGCGCACTCCCCGCCTCCCTCACCCCGACTTGGTCCGACCTTGCGAGACCTTTCATCATCCCGGGCGTGACCCGGGATCCCGTCGCGCCGCGGACGACCACGGCCGTTGTGTCTGCCGCTCCGTGGATAACGGATCGAGGCCGGGATCACGGCAGCCGGGGGCAAGTGCGCGCGCCGGCCCTCCGTTCCGTCACATATTCGGGTAGTTGGGCCCCCCGCCGCCCTCCGGCACGACCCAGTTGATGTTCTGCGTCGGGTCCTTGATGTCGCAGGTCTTGCAATGGACGCAGTTCTGCGCGTTGATCACGAACCGGGGGTCACCGACATCTTCGCCGACGATCTCGTACACGCCGGCCGGGCAGTAACGCTGCGCCGGCTCGTCGTAGAGCGGGAGGTCGTACGCCACCGGAATGGTCGGGTCCTTCAGCGTGAGGTGGACCGGCTGGTCCTCCTCATGATTGGTGTTGGACAGGAACACCGAGGAGAGCCGGTCGAAGGTGAGCACGCCATCGGGCTTGGGATAGTCGATCTTCTTGACGAGATCCTTGCGCCACAATGTCTCGTGATCGGGATGGTGGTGCAGCGTGAACGGCATGCGGAGCCCGAGATACTCGAGCCACATCGTCACGCCCGCCAGCCCCGAGCCGATCAGGTCACCGAAGCGCTTCACCAGCGGCACGACGTTGCGGACGATCGACAGCTCCTTCTTCACCCAGCTGCGCTCGAACGCCTCGGGATAAGCGACCAGCTCGTCGCCCGCCCGCTGCGACACGATCGCGTCGACGGCCGCCTCGGCGGCGAGCATCGCGCTCTTCATCGCCGTGTGCGTGCCCTTGATCCGCGGCACGTTGAGGAAGCCGGCGCTGTCACCGATCAGCGCCCCACCAGGGAAGATCAGCTTGGGGATGGACTGGAGCCCACCGTCGTTGATCGCACGCGCACCGTAGCTCACCCGCTTGCCGCCTCTGAGCAGCGCCGCCACCGCCGGGTGGGTCTTCCAGCGCTGCATCTCCTGGAACGGCGAGACATAGGGATTGCTGTAGTTGAGCCAGGTGACGAAGCCGATGCTCACCTGCCCGTTGGCCTGGTGATAGATCCAGCCGCCGCCGTTCGACCCGGTCTCGCTGAGCGGCCAGCCCTGGGTGTGGATCACCTTGCCGGGCGTGTGGAGCTCGGGATCGATGTCCCATAGTTCCTTGACGCCGAGGCCGTAGACCTGCGGGTCGCAGTCGCGCCGCAGGTCGAAGAGGCGCATCAGCTCCTTCGAGAGGTGCCCGCGACAACCCTCTGAGAAGAAGGTGTACTTCGCGTGCAACTCGAGCCCGGGCTGATAGTCGGGCTTGTGCGTGCCGTCGCGCGCGACGCCCATGTCGCCGGTGGCGATGCCCTTCACGCTGCCGTCGTCGTGGAACAGGATCTCGGCCGCGGCGAAGCCCGGGAAGATCTCGACGCCCAGCTCCTCGGCCTTGCCCGCCAGCCAGCGGCACAGGTTGCCGAGCGATCCGGTATAGGTCCCCTTGTTGTGGAGGAACGGCGGGGTCCACAGATGCGGCAGGGTGAACTTGCCCTTGCGCGTCAGCACCCAGTGGAGGTTCTCGGTGACCGGCACCTCGGCGAGCGGGCAGCCCTGCTCACGCCAGTCGGGCAGCAGCTCGTCGAGCGACTGCGGGTCGATCACCGCGCCGGAGAGGATGTGCGCGCCGACCTCCGAGCCCTTCTCGAGCACGCAGACCGAGACGTCGGCGCCTTTCTCCGCGGCGACCTGCTTGAGCCGGATCGCCGCCGACAGGCCCGCCGGCCCGGCGCCGACGATCACCACGTCATAGGGCATGGACTCGCGTTCGCTCACGTCATCTTCTCCTCGGGAGCGCCCGGCGCCGCCTCACCGCGGGCACTCGTCGTATCGCCGCAACGGCTGATCGGGCCGGCGGTGCCAGAAAGTTGACGCTCACGTCAACCGCGATCCTATGATGCTCTCATGGGGGCAGACCAGAATCACGACTGGGCCAAGATCGCGGCGAGCGCGCTCGACTGGTGGCGCGAGGCGGGGGTCGACACGCTCGTCGAGGACGCGCCGTTCGACTGGCTCGCGGCGGTCGAGACCGCCGCGCCGCTCGCCTTCCCCTCTCCCGTCGCGCCGGCGAGCGCCCCCGCGCTCGCCGCCTTGCCCGACACGCGCGAGGCGTTCGCGGCGTGGCGGCTCGGCGAGGACGCGCCCGAAGCGCGCTGGGGCGGCGCCGCGATCGCCGCGAGCGGGCCGCAGGACGCCGAGCTGATGGTCTTCGTCGACTGCCCGGAGCGCGACGACCGTGAGACGCTGCTGGAAGGCGACACCGGGCGTCTGTTCGATCGGATGCTCACCGCCATCGGCCGCTCGCGCGCCGACACCGCGCTCGCCTCGGTCTGCACGCGCCGCCCGACGACCGGCCGCGTGCCGCGCGACATCGCCGACCGGCTCGGCGAAATCGCGCGCCACCATGTCGCCCTGGCAGCGCCGAAGCGGCTGCTCGCGATGGGCGATGCGGCGAGCCGTGCGCTGCTGGCGATGAGCGTCGCCGACGCGCGGGGACGTACGCACCTGATTAACCATAAGCAGGGCAGTATCACGCACGTCGTGGCGACCCATCACCCGCGCTTCCTGCTGGATCGCCCCGCCGCCAAAGCCGAGACTTGGAAGGACCTGCTCATGCTCACCGGGGAGATCGCGTCATGAGCCTCCGCCGCGCCGCGCTGGCCGCCACCGCCGCGCTCGTCGCCGCCCTCCCCGCCATGGCCTCGGCGGCGCCCGCGCCCGCCCCGGTCGCGCCGCCCCCCGTGACGGTCGCGACCGCTAAGACCGCTGGGATCCCGGCGCAGCTGACCCCCGAGCAGCGCTCAAGCTATCGCGCGGTCTTCGCCGCGATCCGCGACGGGCGCTGGAGCGACGCGCAGATCACGCTCGACACGATGGCGAGCGGGCCGCTCCACGCCTATGCGCGCGCCGAGCTGGTGCTCGCCAAGGGTTCGCCGCGCGTCAGCGACGAGGCGCTGACCCGGCTTATCGCCGAGGCGCCCGAGCTGCCGCAGGCCGAGGCGCTGATGCGGCTGGCGAGCGCGCGCGGCTTCGCGGACCTGCCGGCGCTGCCGAGCGCGCAGCGGCTGGTCTGGCAAGACGGCGCCCCGGCGCGCGTCCGCGCCCGCGCCACCCGCAGCGACCAGGTCGCCGCCGATCTCGCCCAGCGCATGCAGCCCTATGTGAAGGCCGACATGGGCGCCGAGGCGCAGGCGCTGCTCGAATCGACCGACGGTCTCTCGCCCGAGGCGGAGACCGAGTGGCAGGCGCGTATCGCCTGGATCTACTTCCTCCAGGGGCTTGACCCGCAGGCGCGCGCGATGGCGGCCAAGGCGACGGCGGGCAGCGGCGAGTGGGCGCTCCACGGCCGCTGGACCGAGGCGCTGTCGGCGTGGCGCCAGCACGACTGCGCCGCGACGCTGGTGGACTTCGAGAACGTCGCCGCGCGCGCGACCGACACCGACCTGCGCGCCACCGCGCTCTACTGGGCGGCGCGCTCGGACATGGCGTGCGGCCGGCCCGACCGCGTCGAGGCGCGGCTCAAGACCGCGGCGCAGTATAAGGAGACCTTCTACGGGCTGCTGGCGCGCCAGGCGCTCGGGCTGCCCGTCGAGCGTGTCCGCCCCGAGCTGGTGAGCGAGGAATGGGCGCGGCTGGAGCGTCGTCCCAACGTCCGCGTCGCCGCCGCGCTCGCCGAGCTCGGCGAGGGCGAGCGCGCCGACGCGGTCGTGCGCCAGCAGGCACGGATCGGCGATCCGGCCGAGTTCGGCAGCCTCGTCCACATCAGCGAGACGCTCGACCTGCCCGCGACGACGGTGTGGCTCGCGCACAACATGCCGCAGGGCGTGGTCGCCACCGCCGACACGCGTTACCCGATGCCCAATTGGACGCCCGATACCGGATGGCGTATCGACAAGGCGCTGGTCTACGCGCACACGCTTCAGGAATCGGGTTTTCGCAACAAGGTGCGCAGCCCTGCCGGCGCGTTCGGGCTGATGCAGATCATGCCCGCCGCGGCGACCGATTATATGCGCGAGCGCGGCGTCGCGATCGACCAGGACGCCTTGGCGCGCCCGTCGACCAACATCGACATCGGTCAGCGCCACATCGAGAAGCTGCGCGACATGGGGCTCACCGGCGGGCTGCTGCCCAAGGTGATCGCCGCCTATAATGCCGGACCTAAGCCGGTCGGTGAGTGGAACGCGCTGGTGCGCGACGGCGGCGACCCGCTGCTCTACATCGAGAGCATCCCGTTCTGGGAGACGCGCGGCTATGTGGTGACGGTGCTGCGCAACTACTGGATGTACGAGTCGCTCGGTGGCAAGGCGAAGAGCCCCAGCCGGGTCGCGCTGGCGCAGGGCATGTGGCCGCGCTTCCCCGGCCTTCCCGGCGACAGCGCGGTGCGGATGACGTCGCAGTCGCCCGTCACCGCGATCGCGATCAACGGCACGGTCGCGGCGCAGTCGACGACCCACGCCGAGCGATGAGCCTCGACCTCACGCGCGCCTTCGTGCCGGTGCGCATCGCGGTGCTCACCGTCTCCGACACGCGCGGGCTGGCCGAGGACCGGTCGGGCGACGCGCTGGTGGCGCGGCTGAGCGAGGCGGGGCATGCGCTCGCCGAGAGGGCGATCCTGCGCGACGACGTTGACTCGATCGTGGCGCAGCTCGGCCGCTGGATCGACGACGCGGGTGTCGACTGTGTCATCACCACCGGGGGCACCGGCGTGACCGGGCGTGACGTCACCCCCGAGGCGATCGAGCGCGTCGCCGACAAGATGATCCCCGGTTTCGGCGAGCTGTTCCGCTGGCTGAGCTACCAGTCGATCGGCACGTCGACGGTGCAGAGCCGCGCCTGTGCCTGTGTCGCGCGCGGCACCTATGTCTTCGCGCTGCCCGGCTCGACCGGCGCGGTGAAGGACGCGTGGGACGGTATCCTCGCCAGCCAGCTCGACATTCGCCACCGCCCCTGCAACTTCGTCGAGCTCATGCCGCGGCTGACCGAGCGCTGAGCGGCGTTCAGCGAGCGACGAACTAGCCGGCCGTCACTGCCGCGAGCTCGTGACCGTCGGGATCGGTGAAGTGGAAACGCCGTCCGCCAGGAAAGGCGAAGATCGGCTTGGTCACCCGCCCACCCGCCG
Source organism: Sphingomonas sp. BK580 (assembly GCF_014194975.1). Classification (GTDB taxonomy): domain Bacteria; phylum Pseudomonadota; class Alphaproteobacteria; order Sphingomonadales; family Sphingomonadaceae; genus Sphingomonas. Next base: position 252,383 of record NZ_JACIAY010000003.1, read on the forward strand.
CCGCCACGGCCGCGAGCGCCGCCTCCAGGTCGTCGACCGCGATGACCGGCAACGCGGCCGAGGACGCTTCCGCGGGATCGGCCTGGAAGCCGATGTCGGTGTCGCCGCTGGTCGTCGCCGCATAGGTCGGCCCGTAGTCGGCGAAGGACCAGCCGAACGCCGCGCCATAGAAGGCCTTGGCGCGGGTCGTGTCGGCGACCGGCAGTTCGAGATAGTCGAGCCGCGCCATCTGATCCCCCCGCTCCGTTCTTGCTATGTTCTACGCTTTCCAATAGGCCAGCGCAATGGCCGAACGAAAGCTCAGAGCCGTTCGCGGCGCCACGCTGAACGCGGCGAGCACGCGCTTCAACCTGCCGCGAGCGGAGGAGGACGGCGACTGGCTCGACTCGCGCCCTACCATCGACGGCGCCGCTGCTCCGGCGCGCACCACCGTCACGGTCGAGCGAGCGCGGACCATCATCACGCGCAACCAGTCGCCCGACGTGCCGTTCGATCGCTCGATCAATCCGTATCGCGGCTGCGAGCACGGCTGCATCTACTGCTTCGCGCGGCCGAGCCACGCTTTCCACGATCTCTCGCCCGGGCTCGACTTCGAGACCAAGCTCTTCGCGAAGCCCGACGCCGCCGCGCTGCTCCGCGCCGAGCTCGGCAGGCGCGACTATCGCTGCGCGCCGATCGCGATGGGCACCAACACCGATCCCTACCAGCCGATCGAGCGCGAGTGGCGAGTCACCCGCGAGGTGATCGAGGTGCTCGCCGCCTGCGATCACCCGCTGGTGATTACCACCAAGTCGGATCGGGTGGTGCGCGACCTCGACCTGCTCGCACCCATGGCCGCCAAGGGGCTCGTCGCGGTGGCGATCTCGGTCACCTCGCTCGACCCGCGCGTGGCGATGACGATCGAGCCGCGCGCGCCGGCGGCGGCGCGGCGGCTCGCCGCGGTGCGGCAGCTCAGCGACGCGGGCGTGCCCACCTATGTCAACATGGCCCCGGTGATCCCGGCGATCACCGACGAGGAGGTGGAGGCGGTGGTCGCCGCCAGCGCCGCGGCGGGCGCGCTGGGGGTATCGTACATACCGGTGCGATTACCATGGGAGGTGGCGCCGCTGTTCCGCGCCTGGCTCGACGAGCATTATCCCGAGCGCGCCGCCAAGGTGATGGCGATCATCCAGAGCCTGCGCGGCGGCAAGGATAATGACCCTCGCTTCGGCGAGCGGATGCGCGGCCAGGGGCCCTGGGCCGAGCTGCTGCGCACGCGCTTCCGCATCGCACGCGCGCGCGCCGGCTTCAGCGACGAGCGGCGCCGGCTCGACCTGCGCTGTGACCTCTTCCGTGCGCCGGCGGGGGCGCAGGGCGAGCTGTTCTGAGATCGCCCTCGTCGTTCCGGTATCGAGCTTCGAGCAAGCGTCGGGTGATGCGGACGCCGCGGCCGTCGCGGCGTCCGCATCACCCGACACGTTTTGATCGTCGGGCTCCCGCCACAGCGGGAGCCCAGAGCCAAGCACGTTGCCCTGACGGTCCCGGGCTCCGGCGATCGCCGGAGCGCGGTGGCGCCTGGCGATCGGCGCCCTCTACCGTCCGAGCCGCCCGCGGCTCGACAGCAGCCTTCCCTGCGCCGCCACGACCGGCGCGAAGGCGCCCGCTCCCGGCGGCTCGGGCATGTCGACGTAGATCGCCTCCATTCCGCCACGCGCTGCATAGGCCTCGTGCCAGAAGCCGTTGCCGTGGCGATCGGCCAGGAACGTGCGCCACCAGCCGCCGTGCGGATCGGAGCGGGTGAACGCCTCCAGGCTCTCCAGGTCGCGCCAATATTGTCGGATGCCGACATGGTTCCAGCCGTAGAGCGCGCCGTCGCTGTGAAGCAGCCCGTTGGGCGGCGAGCGTCGGATCGCGGCGAGCCCGCGCCCGATCGACAGGAAGGAGGGCAAGCCCCGCAGCGCGCCGACGCGGAAGCCGAGCAGTACCATCACCATGTCGGGCCAGGCCGACACGTCCACCGTCACGCGCCGCGCTACCTCCGCTTGCATCACCACCTCCCTCGTTTACACCGTAAACATAGTTCGGCATGTATACGGTGTAAACAGATGAATGTTCCCGCCAACCTCCGCGACCAGCTGCTCGACCAAGCCGAGGCGATGCTGGAGGCCGGGGAGAACGAACCCGGCATCCGCGCACTGGCGCGGGCGGCGGGCGTGTCGGCGATGGCGCCGTATCGGCACTTCGTTGACAAGGCCGCGCTGCTCGCCGCCGTCGCCGAGCGCGGCTTCGCCACGCTCGCCGCGCGTCTGGTCGCGGCCGACGCCGAGGGTAGCGACCGGGAGCGGCTGATCGCGCAGGGGCTCGCCTATGTCGCCTTCGCGCGCGCTCATCCCGCGCTGTTCCGGCTGATGTTCGCGCGGCCGGTGGACAGCGAGTGCGCTCCGGAGAAAAGGCGCGAGGACGCCCCCGCCTTCGCCATCCTGGCCGATCGCGTCGCCGCGGTCATGGGCAGCGACGACGCCGACGCGACTTTGGGCTGCTGGGCGATCGTCCACGGGCTCGCCACGCTCGCGCTCGACTCGCGCGTCGACGCGCCGCCGGAGCAGGTGGGCGCGGTACTCGCGCTCTACGTCGCCGGGATCAGCCGACCGACTTGAGCCGCGTCTCCTCGATGTCGAACTCGACCTTGGTGACGCCGGGCAGATGCTCGATCCGCTCGGCGAGTTCGGCGTCGAGCGCGAAGTCGCGGCCGAGCACCACGGTGGCCTGCTCGTCGCCGTCCAGCGGCACCCTGAGCGTGACCTTGCCGCGCGCGCCGCGCGAGTCGCCGATCAGTGCGACCAGCCCCGTCACCGCGGCGGCCGCGCTGACATGAACCTCGAGCGCGAAGCGGGTCGACGAGGCCAGTCCCTCGAACGGCCTGATCGACTTGACGGTGACGCGCGGCGTCTCCTCGCCCGGTCGCCGGTCGAGCTCGACCGTCGCCAGCCCGCAGCCGCCGTTGCGCGCCGCCTCCTCCAGATCGGCGGCGGGCCCGTCGTCGAAGCAGGTCGCGACGAACTGGCCGGTCGAGTCGGACAGCGTCGCCATCATGTAGCGCTTGCCGCGCGCCGAGGTGCGCCAGCGCGCGTCCTCGACCAGCACCGCCATCGTCGCCATCACGCGCGCGCCCTCGGCGATCGGCAGCTCGCCCAACGCGACGTAGCTGCGCGCGCCGTGCGTCTTGGCGAGGTGGCGGTAGCGATCGACCGGGTGCGCGGAGAAATAGAAGCCGAATGCTTCTTTCTCCTGCTCCATCCGCTCGGCGAGCGACCAACGCGCATCGGGCAGCTTGATCGTATCGCCCGCGCCCGCGTCGTCGCCGAACAGCCCGCCCTGCCCGCTGGCGCGCCCCTCGTGCGTGCGCGCCGCGATCGCGAGCATCGTCTCGGCGACGGCATGGACCCCGGCGCGGTTGGGCTCGAGCGAGTCGAACGCGCCACCGGCCGCGAGCGTCTCGAGCTGGCGCTTGTTGAGCAGGCGCGGGTCGACGCGGGTGGCGAGATCGTCGAGGCTGCGGAAGGCACCCGTGCCCGCGCGCTCCTCGCACAACCGCTCCATCGCGCCCTCGCCGACCGACTTGAGCGCGGCGAGCGCGTAGCGGACCGACGGCACGCCCTCGGCATCGACCTCGACGTCGAACTCGGCCGCGCTGGCGTTGATGCAGGGCGGCAGCAGCCCGACCCCGAGCCGGCGCATGTCGTCGACGAAGATCGCCAGCTTGTCGGTGAGGTGCAGGTCGTAGCACATCGAGGCGGCGAAGAACTCGGCCGGATGATGCGCCTTGAGCCAGGCGGTCTGATAGGCGAGCAGCGCGTAGGCCGCGGCGTGGCTCTTGTTGAAGCCATAGCCAGCGAACTTGTCGATCAAGTCGAACAGCTGGTTGGCATATTCTTTCTTGATCCCGTTATGCTCGGCGCAGCCGGCGACGAAGGTGGCGCGCTGCGCGTCCATCTCCGCCTTGATCTTCTTGCCCATCGCGCGGCGCAGCAGGTCGGCGCCGCCGAGCGAGTAGCCGGCGAGGATCTGCGCCGCCTGCATGACCTGCTCCTGGTAGACGAAGATCCCGTAGGTCTCCTTCAGGATCGGCTCGAGCAGCGGGTGCGGGTAGGTGATCTCCTCGCTGCCCTGCTTGCGCCGGCCGAAGGAGGGGATGTTGTCCATCGGTCCAGGGCGGTAGAGCGAGACGAGCGCGACGATGTCGCCGAAATTGGTCGGCCGCACCGCCGAGAGCGTGCGCCGCATCCCCTCGGATTCAAGCTGGAACACGCCGACGGTGTCGCCGCGCTGAAGCAGCTTATAGACCCCTTCGTCGTCCCACAGCAGCGCGTCGAGATCGACCTCGATCCCGCGCTTGGCCAGCAGCTGCACGGCCTTCTTCAGCACCGACAGCGTCTTGAGGCCGAGGAAGTCGAACTTCACCAGTCCGGCGCCCTCGACATATTTCATGTCGAACTGGGTCACCGGCATGTCAGAGCGCGGGTCGCGGTAGAGCGGGACGAGCTGCGCCAGCGGCCGGTCGCCGATCACCACGCCGGCGGCATGGGTCGAGGAGTGACGCGGCAGCCCCTCGAGCTTCATCGCGAGGTCGAGCAGGCGCCGCACCTCGTTGTCGTTCGCATATTCGCGCGCCAGCTCGGAGACACCGTTGAGCGCGCGGTCGAGCGTCCACGGGTCGGTCGGGTGGTTGGGGACGAGCTTGGCGAGCCGGTCGACCTGGCCGTAGCTCATCTGCAGCACGCGCCCGGTGTCCTTGAGCACCGCGCGGGCCTTGAGCTTACCGAAGGTGATGATCTGCGCGACCTGGTCGCGGCCGTATTTCTCCTGGACGTAGCGGATCACCTCGCCGCGCCGGGTCTCGCAGAAGTCGATGTCGAAGTCGGGCATCGACACGCGCTCGGGATTGAGGAAACGCTCGAACAGCAGTCCCAGCTTGATCGGGTCGAGATCGGTGATCGTCAGCGCCCAGGCCACCGCCGAGCCCGCGCCCGAGCCGCGCCCTGGGCCGACGGGTATGTCGTGCGCCTTGGCCCATTGGATGAAGTCCGCGACGATCAGGAAATAGCCGGGGAAGCCCATCTGGATGATGACGTCGAGCTCGAACTCGAGACGCTGCTTGTACGTCTCCTGCCAGTCGGGGTCGGCGGGTGCCTGGCCGAGCGCGACGATGCGCTCGATCCGCGCCGCCAGCCCCTCGCGTGCGCGATCGCGCAGCATCGTCGCCTCGCCCTCGCGGTCGCCTGCGAGACTGGGGAGGATCGGCTTGCGCTTCGGCGCGGCGACCGCGCAGCGCTGCGCTACCACCAGCGTGTTGGCGATCGCCTCGGGCAGGTCGGCGAACAGCTCCCGCATCGCCTCGGCGGGCTTCATCCAGGCGTGCCCGCAGCTCTTCGGCCGATCGTCGCTCTCGAGGTAGCTGGAGCTGGCGATGCACAGCATGGCATCGTGCGCGGCGCCGAAATCGGCTTCTTCGAAACAGCTGGGATTGGTGGCGACGATCGGCCATGCGCGCTCGTAGGCGAGATCCAGCAGTGGCGCCTCGGCACGCTCCTCGATCGGGTCGTCGCGGCGGCACAGCTCGACGTAGAGCCGGTCACCGAAGGTGGCATGGAGCCGATCGGCATAAGCGATCGCGCGCGCGGGCTGGTCCTCGGCGAACAGTCGCGCCACGCCGCCCTCGGCGCCCGCGGTGAGCGCGATCAGCCCGGCGGCGTGGCGCTCGAGGATCTCGAAGCCGACGTGCGGCGCCAGCTCGAGCGGACGGTCGAGATGCGCGTGGCTGACCAAGGCGCAGAGGTTGTCGTAGCCCGCCGCGTCCTGCGCGTAGAGCGCGATCCAGTCGACGACCGTCGCGGCGCCCTCGGGCATGTCGGGCCGGGCCACGCCCAGCATCGTGCCGATCACCGGTTGGACGCCCGCACCTCTCGCGGCGTCCGAGAAGGCCATGGCGGCGTAGAGGCCGTTGCGATCGGTCAGCGCCGCGGCGGGGAAGCCGAGCTTGGCGGCGCGCTTGGCGATCGCCTTGGGCTCGATCGCGCCATCGAGCATGGTGTAGCTGGAGAAGATGCGGAGCGGCACGAAGCCCGAATGTGGCATCGCTCCTAGCTAAGCCTCGCGACCCGATTCGGCCAGCCGCCGCGCGACCGCCGGAACCCGGCCCGCGCCGGCCCGTTCGCCGGCGCAGCAGGAGGACGGACATGAGCGATGTTAGAGGCGTGCCGCGCGCGATGGGCGCCGGCTGGGGCTGGATCATGGCCTATGGCGTGGTGTCGGTGCTGGTCGGTTTGGCGGCGATCATCTGGCCCTATGTGGCGACCTACGCCGCGACGGTGGTGATCGGGACGCTGTTCTTCATCTCGGGGGTGTTCTCGATCGCGGCGGGCGTGTTCGGTCATGGCAGCGAGAGCCGCCTCTACGCCCTGCTGTTCGGCGTCCTCTCCGTCGTCGTGGGTGCGATCATGGTGTTCGAGCCGATCACCGGCGCGGTGTCGCTGACCTTGATGGTGGCGGTGTGGCTCGGCGTGCGCGGCGTGCTGGAGATCGTCGCGGGCACGCGGATGCGGCGCCGACGCGTCATGATGATCGTGCTGGGGGCCATCAACCTGCTGCTGGCGTTGTTCATCCTGATGACGGTGCCGTGGTCGGCGCTGACGCTGCCGGGCTATGTGCTGGGGATCAGCTTCCTGTTCGGCGGCGTGACCGCGATCGCCGCGGCGAGCGATCACCGCAGCGGCGCGAGCGCCTTCGCGGTACCCGAGGAGATGGTGCAGCAGTGAGGGGCAACGCGTCGGAGCGCGCCCTTGCCCCATCCTCGCGGCGTCCGGCGGTGGTCTCGGAATGCACGATATCGCGCGCGCCTTGACCGATAGGTGTGTGGCGGGGGCAATCCCGAAGCAAGTTCAGGATGACGCGGTCGGTGCGAGGCGGTGCGTTGCCCCGTCCGGCCGCTACAGCAGCGCCTCGATCTCGGCCCGCAGCGCCTCGGGCGCGGTGGTCGGCGCGTAGCGGCGCACCGTCTCGCCATCGCGCGCGACCAAGAATTTGGTAAAATTCCACTTGATCGCGCGCGAACCCAGCAGCCCCGGCGCGGCGCGCTTGAGCCGCTCGAACAACGGGGCCGCACCCGCGCCGTTGACCTTGACCTTGGCGAAGATCGGGAAGGTCACGTCGTAGTGGGTAGAGCAGAAGGTCGCGATCTCGGCGGCGTCGCCCGGCTCCTGCGCGCCGAACTGGTTGCACGGGAAGCCCAGCACCACCAGCCCGCGCTCGCCATAAGCACGATACAGCTCCTCCAGCCCGGCATATTGCGGCGTGAACCCGCACTCGGACGCGGTGTTGACCACCAGCAGCACCCTGCCCGCATAGTCCGCGAGCGACTGCTCGCCGCCGTCGGCCGTCCTCACGCTCAGGTCGGTGATCACGCTCATCCGTGCCTCCGCAGCAGGAACTCGATGTTGGTCCGCACGCCGGGCCACTCGCTCGCGATGATCGAGTAGACCACCAGGTCACGCACCCGCCCGTTGAACAACTGGTGCGAGCGCAGCACGCCGTCGCGCTTGGCGCCGAGCCGCTCGATCGCGGCCTGCGAACGCTTGTTGAACCAGTCGGTGCGGATCTGCACCACCTGGCAGCCGAGCGCGTCGAAGGCGTGACCGAGCAGCAGCAGCTTGGCCTCGGTATTGACCCCGGTGCGCTGCACCGAGCGCGCGTAGAAGGTGCCGCCGATCTCGACCCGGCGGTGCGCCTCGCTCATCCGCATCAGCCGCGTGAGGCCGACGACGCGACCGTCCGGCGTCTCCACCGCGAACGGCAGCGCGCGACCGAAGTCACGCTCGCGCAGCGCGGCGGCGACGAAGGCGTCGGGATCGGTCAGGCCGGAGACGTTGGCGAAGAACAACTCGGTCAGGTCGCCATCCTCCGCCGCCGCGGCGAGCGCGGGTGCGTCCTCCGGAGTGAGCGGGCGGAGCACCACGTGCTGCCCGACCAGCCGCGGCGTCTCGCGCCAGCGGCTCACGCGATCGTGCCCTCGTGCAGCCGCACGACGCGGTCCATCTTGGCGGCGAGCCGCTCGTTGTGTGTCGCCACCAGCGCCGCCGAGCCCTCGCCGCGCACCAGCCGCAGGAACTCGGCGAGCACGACGTCGGCGGTATGCTCGTCGAGGTTGCCGGTCGGCTCGTCGGCCAGCACCAGCGCGGGCCGGTTGGCGAGCGCGCGCGCCACCGCGACCCGCTGCTGCTCGCCGCCCGAGAGCTGCGCCGGCCGATGCGTCAGCCGGTGCCCGACGCCGAGCGCGGTGAGCAGCTCCGCGGCACGCTCCTCCGCCGGCGCGCGCTCGGCGCCGTGGATCAGCTGCGGCAGCACCACGTTCTCGATCGCGTTGAAGTCGGGCAGCAGGTGGTGGAACTGGTAGACGAAGCCGAGCCGGTCGCGCCGCATCGCGGTGCGCCCGGCGGCGTCGAGCTGCGCCGCCTCCACGCCGCCGATCCGGATCGATCCGGCGAAACCGCCCTCGAGCAGCCCGACCGCCTGGAGCAAGGTCGACTTGCCCGAGCCGGACGGACCCAGCAGCGCGACGATCTCGCTCGGCGCGATGGCGAGGTCGACGCCGCGCAGCACGTGGATCGTCGCCCCGCCCTGGGTGAAGCTGCGCGCCAGGCCGCTCGTCTGGAGGACCGCCTCACTCGCACCGGTACGCAGCATCGCCTCACTCCCAACGGTGCGCGGCATCGCCTCACTCATAGCGCAGCACCTCGACGGGGTCGGTGCCCGCCGCCTTGAGCGCGGGATAGACCGTCGCCAGGAAAGTCATCAGCAGCGTGATCAGCACGATGGCGATGATCTCGACCGGGTTGGGCTTGGACGGCAGCTCGGTGAGGTAGCGGATCGACGGGTCCCACAGGTTCTGCCCGGTGATCGCCTGGACCGCGTTCACCACCGATTGGCGGATGAACAGGAAGCCGAAGCCGAGCAGCAGCCCCGCCACGGTGCCGAGCACCCCGATCGTCGTGCCCACGGTGATGAAGATCCGCAGCATCGCGCCGCGGCTCGCGCCCATGGTGCGCAGGATCGCGATGTCGCGCGTCTTGGAGCGCACCAGCATGATCAGCGACGAGGCGATGTTGAAGGCGGCGACCAGGATGATGATGCACAGCACGGTGAACATCGCCACGCGCTCGACCGCGAGCGCGTCGAACAGCTCGGCGTTGAGCCGGCGCCAGTCGGCCACCGCGGCATAGCCCTGCACCTTACGGGTCAATGGGGCGAGGATCTCGCCGACGCGGTCGGCGTCGCTGGTCTGCAGCTCGATGATCCCGACACTGTCCCCGCTCAGCAGCAGCGTCTGCGCGTCGGCGAGCGGCATCACGACATAGGCCTTGTCATAGTCGTACACGCCGACCTCGAAGATCGCGCCGACGGTGTAGTTGACGTAGCGCGGCATGGTGCCGAACGGCGTCGACGGGCCGAGCGGGTTGATCAGCGTGATCTCGGACCCGATCGTCGCGCCGAGCTGCTCCGCCAGCCGCGCGCCGATCGCGACATTGTTGCTGCCCGGCGTCACGCTGGCGAGGCTGCCGACGATCACCTTGGAGTTGATCGTCCGGTTGGCGCGGATATCCTCGGGTCGCATGCCGCGCAGGATGATTCCCTCGGCGCGGCCGTTGTAGGTGACGAACAAGGGCTGCTCGATCATCGGGATCGCGCTGGTGACCCCCGGGGTGGCCTTCGCCTCGGCCAGCGCGCGGCGCCAGTCCGGCAGCCGGCCGTTATAGCCCTGGATCACGGCGTGACCGTTGAGCCCCACGATCTTGTCGAACAGCTCGGCGCGGAAGCCGTTCATCACGCTCATCACGATGACCAGCGCGGCGACACCGAGCATCACCGCGCCGAGCGAGAAGCCCGCGACCAGGACGATGAACCGCTCACCGCGACCGGGCAGCAGATACCGCCGCGCGATCATGCTCTCGTAGCGCGACAGCAACATGCCGCCGCCTCTAGGATGGCGCGCGCGGCGGCGCAACGGGGCGTGTGGCGGATTCGACACAGAGCTGCCGCAATCGGTTTTGCCGGCGTTCATTTCGGTCGACAGCCGAACGCCGCACCAGCATACCTTCGCTCACTGGCACACAGGCAAAGGCCGTGGTTCGGGGAATGTCGTCGAGCTCCGCTTCACACCGAAGCGCGCGGGCAGACGGCGGGATAGGGGGCTGACGAGCGATCGTCACGCAGGCGCCCGGGTCGCGATGAGCGGCCCGGGCGTTTGCTTTGTGGCGGCAATGTGGTGACGCCACGCGCGCGTTCAAGCGGGATCGCTGGTGTAGGTCAGCGATCGTCGACGTCGCGCCCCCGGCGCGTCCTGCCCAACTCCATCCGACATCCATGCTGCCGCGAACGCCTCCGACGTATCGGATGAAGCATCGAGGATCCCGGTCCAGTGCCGGGAAGGCGCGCTACCGAATGGGTGAACCACGCCCACGGGAGCGGCGCCCGCCGGCCCGCCCCCGATCAGAAACTCGCCGACACGGTCACCCCATACGTGCGCGGGTCACCCGGCTGGCCGACCACCAGCCCGGTGTTGCCCGACTGCGTCGCCAGCAGCTCGTAATAGTCCTGGTCGAAGGCGTTGCGCAGCCACAGGAAGGCGTTGAGCCCACGGTCGCTGCGATAGCCCAGCCGCACGTTCGAGATCGAGTAACCGTCGATGTTGGTGTAGATCGACTCCGACGGGTTGCTCGAGAAGTCGGAGCGATAGCTGCCGTCATAACCGAGATAGACGTTGCCACCCTCGCCGCCCAGCGTCACCGGCACCGCGTATTCGGCGCCGTAGGAGAAGGCCCATTTGGAGATGCCGGGCAAGCGCTGGCCCGAGATGTCGCAATTGGCCGGGCTGCTCGTGCCGCCCGACAGCTCGGGCGGGCACGGCGCATCGGTGAAGTCGACGTATTTGGCGTCGGTATAGGCCGCGTTGGCGTAGACGTTGAGCCGCGTCGTCGGGCGGAACGCCGAGTCGAGCTCGACGCCGCGCGTCCGCACCTTCCCCGCATTGGCGAGATAGCCGCGCAGCACCCCGAGCTGGCCGTTGGTGACGGTCGCCTGATAGTCCGAGATGTCGGTCCAGAAGGCCGCCAGGTTCACCGTCGCGCGGCGATCGAGGAACTGGGTCTTGAGCCCCAGCTCATAGTGGTTGACCTTCTCGGGCTTCACCGTCGCCGCGCCGAGGATAGGATTGTTGCCGGCGTCGAGCGGCAGACCCGAGAGGTTGATCCCCCCCGACTTGTAGCTGCGCGCGTAGGTCGCGTAGCCGTGGACGTCGGCGGCGAGGTCCCAAGCGGCGGTGATATCGCCTGAGACGTTCCAATTGTCGAAGTCGGGCGCGTAGCTCTGCGGCGCGAGGACGCCGCGCTGATCGCTGGTCAGCGTGGTCGAGCCGCTGCCCGTCGTCACCACCGAGACGTAGGAGCCGCGCTTCTTGTCATAGTTGACGCGCACGCCGGGCGCGATCGAGAAGCTGTCGCCGAGATGCCAGGTGAGCTTCCCGAACGCCGCGGCGGAGGTGTTGGTGAAGCCGATCGTGTTGCGCGCGGTCAGCCCGTCGAGGATCGCCGGGTTGCACGCCGCGCTGCTCGGGCGCGCGCAGCCGTTGGCCCCGAACGGCGGGTCACCCGGGTTGAGCAGCCAGCGGCTCGCCGCGGGGCCCTGCACCTGTAGCCCCTGCGTGTCGATCGTCTGGCGGAAGTAGAACAGGCCGGCGACGTAATCGACGCGGTGCTGCCCGTTCGAGGCGACGCGCAGCTCCTGGCTCACCTGCCTCTGCTGCGACGGGTTGGCCGACACCGTGGTGATCGGCAGGCCGATGAAATCGCGGTCGTTCGACGGATCCCAGTCCCAGAAGCGCCACGCCGAGACCGAGGTGAGCGTCGCCGCGCCGAGGTCCCAATTGGCCACCAGCGACACGCCGCCCAGCTCCTGGCGTGCGCGCAACGGCGTGTCGAGGTCGGTGAGCCGGTCGAAGGCGTTGCGTGACGGTGGCTCGTAGCCGAAGGCGGCGGCGAGCGCCTCATATTGCCGCGACAGCGGCCGTTGCGTGCGCCCGACCCGCGCGAAGATCTGTGCGCAACAGTCCGGATCCTGGTTGTTGTAATCGCCCGCGAGGGTGAGATCGAGGTTGGACGCCGCCTGCCAGAACAGCTGCCCCCGCACGCTGCGGTTGTCCTGCGCGTTGACGTAGGCGCCCGTGCGGGTGTTGTAGATCGTGCCGCGCCGAGACGTCACGGAGGCGGATAAGCGGATCGCCAGCGTGTCGTCGATCAGCGGGCCGGAGACCGAGGCCTTGGCCTGGAGGAACTCGAGGTTGCCCGCGGTGAGCTCGACCCGCGCCTCGGGGGTGAAGCTCGGCCGCCGCGTGGTGATGTTGATCGCGCCCGCGGTGGTGTTCTTGCCGTACAACGTGCCCTGCGGGCCGCGCAGGATCTCGATCCGTTCGGTGTCGGTGAAGTCGAAGGTCGCCGAGGCGATGCGCGAGTAGTAGACCTGGTCGACGTAGATGCCGACGCCCTGCTCGATCCCGTCGTTGGTGAGACCGAACGGCGCGCCCAGGCCGCGGATGTTGGCCGCCGAATTGCGCGGGTTGGTCGAGTAGAACTGGAGGGTCGGCTGGATCTGCGTCAGCCGGCTGACATTGTACGCGCCCGTCTCCGCCAGCGCGGTGCCGCCGATCACCGAGACCGCGAGCGGCACGCGCTGCACGCTCTCCGCGCGGCGCCGCGCGGTGACGACGATGTCGCCCCCGCCCTGCTGCGCCGGTCCGAGCCGCCCGCGCTCGTTGTCGCCGCTGCCGTCGTTCGCGCCGCGGACCACCGCATCGTCCTGCGACGTCGTGTCGGCCGGCGCGCCTGTCGTCTGAGCGGCGGCCGACGGCACAGCGGCCTGCGCCAGTAGAAGCGCGAGCGTCAGCGACATCGATTTCCCCCTGTTAGTCTCGACACCGTCCTGCATCGCTGATCCCGCATCATCTATCAACGAAGTAGGAGTATCAGGGGGACTTGAAACGCTTCGCACCACTCCCATCTACGAAGCGTGCGGCGCCGCTGGCCGGGCCGCACGGACAAAGGCGCCGCGGACGACCGGGCGCCTTGCTTCAAATAGCTCATCGGAGGATTTGAACATGCGTTTCGACCTGACTCCCTACCGCCGCTCGACCATCGGCTTCGATCGTCTGTTCGACATGATCGAGGCGAACGCGCGCGGCGCATCCGAGAATTACCCGCCGTTCAACCTGGAGCGAGTCGCCGACGACCGCTACCGCATCACGCTGGCCGTCGCCGGCTTCGGCCGCGACGAGATCGAGATCATCGCGCAGCAGAACCTGCTGCTCGTCGCCGGCAAGAAGGATGATCGTGCGGAGAATGCGCAGTTTCTCCACCTCGGCATCGCCAACCGCAGCTTCGAGCGGCGGTTCGAACTGGCCGACTTCGTCTTCGTGGAGGATGCGCGGCTGAACGACGGCCTGCTGGTGATCGACCTGGTCCGCGAAGTGCCCGAGGCGATGAAGCCGAAGTCGATCGCGATCAAGACCGGCCCGCAGCTCGCCGCGGTGGAGGAGAAGTCCGCCGACGAGGCCAAAGCCGCGTAACGCCAGCCGCGCGAGCGGGATCGGCGTCTCTTTGCTCCCTTTCGAGGCGCCGGTGGGGGCGTCCGGGTCGACAGGCTCGGGCGCCTTTCCCTTGTCGCGCTGTCTCGAAGGGCAACGCTGTCGCTCGCCATCCAAGCGTCTTCACGCGAGAGGATCCCAGCGCCACCCCGATCACGAGCGATCCAAGCGCCTGAGCGCCCGCGAAGGCGGCAGCGCGATGCGCTCCCCTGCGATCGCCTGATCCATCTCGTCTGAACGGTCGGCGCGCTCCGGCGAACGCCGAAGCTGCGGCTAACGCGGTCACTGCCGGCCCAACCGCGCTCCCGCAGCCGCGGGAGCACGGTTTGGCTCGAATGCCGTCCCAAAGGCTTACTCCGCGCGCCGTGCGCCGTCGTCGTCGGCCGTTCGTGCCCGCGCCGCATGGCCGAGCCGCGGCGCGGGCTTGGGCAAGCGGCGCCGCGGCGCCTCGAGCTGGCGGTGGCTCGGCATGCCGGCGCGGGTCGGCGTCGAGCGGTCGAGCAGGAAACACGCGACCTCCTGCGCCAACGCGTCCGCCTCGCCGGCGAGCGCGCGCGCCGCGGCGGTGGTCTGCTCCACCATCGCGGCGTTCTGCTGGGTGACGCCGTCCATCTCGGCGATCGCCTTGCTCACCTGCACGAGCCCGGTCGATTGCTGCTCGGCCGCCTCGGCGATCTGCCCGACCAACACGCCGATCTCGCCGACGCGCGCGATGATACGGGTCAGCGCGTCGCCCGCCTCCACCACCAGCTTGGCCCCCGCGCCGACCTGCTCGGTCGAGGCGCCGATCCGCTTCTTGACGTCGCGCGCCGCCTCGGCGGAGCGCTGCGCCAGCGCGCGCACCTCCTGCGCCACGACCGCGAAGCCGCGACCGGCGTCGCCCGCGCGCGCCGCCTCCACCCCCGCGTTGAGGGCGAGGAGGTTGGTCTGAAACGCGATCCCGTCGATCACGCTGATGATATCGCCGATCTCATGCGAAGCGCGCTGGATGCCGCTCATCGCCTCGACCGCGCGGCGCACGACCTCGCCCGAGCGCTCGGCATCCCCGCGCGTCTCCCCCACCACGCCGTTGACGCGTGCGACGCCGTCGGCGGTTTGGCGCACGGTCGCGGTGATCTCCTGGAGCGCCGCCGAGGTCTGCTCGAGGCCGGCGGCGTGCTTCTCGGTGCGGTGCGACAGGTCGTCGGTCGCCTGGAGGATGTCGGCCGCGCCGTCGCTGATCCCCGCGGCGCTCTCCTGCACCGCGGCGAGTACCGCCGCGAGCGCCCCGATCGCCGCGTTGAAATCGGTGCGCAGCTTGCCGAAGGCACCCTCCAGCTCGGTGTCGACCCGTGTCGTCAGATCGCCGCGGGCGAGCGAGTCGAGCCCGGCGCCCACGCTGGTGACGATCAGCGCCGTCTGCCGCGTCTTCTCCTCATCGGCGGCGAGCAGCCGGTCGCGCAGCTTGATCGCGGCGGCGGCGACGTCGCCGACCTCATCGCCGCGCTCCGCGCCAGCGATCTCGACCCCGAGATCCCCGTCGGCGAGCCGCAGCAGCGCGCCGGTCACCGCGTCGAGCGGACGGGCGATGCCGCGGATCAGCAGCGCCAGCATCACGATCACCAGCAGCGCGGTCACCGCCATCGCGACGAAGGTGATCAAGCGCGCTTCGTCGGCGAGGGCGCGCGCGGTGGCCACGCCGGTGTCGAGCGAGCCCGATTGCTGCACCAGCAGCCGGCTCGAGTCGCGCGCGACATCGGCGAAGGCCGGCGTGCGCGCGCGGAACGTCGCCAGCCGCGCCGCAGCAGCGCCGCCATGTGGGCGCGCCTCGGTCGCACGATAGGTCGCCCAGTCGTGCGCGAACTCGCGCAGCATGCCCTGGGTCACCGGCGAGCGCAGCCGGCCGTTGAGCTCGGCGATCCCGCTCTCCACCGCGCGCCCGCGCTCGGCGAGCTCCTCCGTCGCCGCCGCGGCCTCCGCGCCGTCCCGCGCCGTCAGCAGCCCGGCTTCGCCGAGACGGTACTGGGTGGCCGCGAGCCCCAGCGCCGAGATCGACTCGTAGTTGAGACGGCGGTGCGCACCGATATCCTCGGCGATGGCGTCGATCCGGCTCACATTGGCGAGCGCGAGCAGGTTGATCCCCAGCATCACGACGAAGATCACCGCGAACGACAGGACGAGCCTGGGCGCGATGCGTAGCTGGTTCATCAGGGGCACGCTCCGTTGACCCGCGCCGACGTCCGGTGCGCGGTTCCGCTGCCCCAATTATAAGATGACCGCTCGCCGGAGCGGTCGTCGCGCTACACCAGTCGGCTCTGTTTCACCGCCGCCTCGATGAAGCTGGCGAAGAGCGGGTGCGGGTCGAACGGCTTGCTCTTCAGCTCCGGATGGAACTGGACGCCGACGAACCACGGATGGTCGGGGCGCTCGACGATCTCGGGCAGCGTGCCATCGGGCGACATGCCCGAGAACACCAGCCCGCCCTTCTCCAGCGCCTCGCGATAGCCGGTGTTGACCTCGTAGCGGTGGCGGTGGCGCTCGGAGATCTGCGTGTCGCCGTAGATCGAGGCGACCACGCTGTTGCCGGCGAGCGTGGCGTCATAGGCGCCGAGCCGCATCGTCCCACCGAGGTCGCCCTGCGCCTCGCGCTGCTCGAGCCCGTCGCGCCCCATCCACTCGGTGATGAGGCCGACGACGGGTTGCTCGGTGGGGCCGAACTCGGTCGACGAGGCCTCCGCGATCCCGGCCAGATCGCGCGCGCCCTCGATGCAGGCCATCTGCATGCCGAAGCAGATGCCGAAATAGGGGATCTCGCGCTCGCGCGCGAACCGCACCGACTTGATCTTGCCCTCGGCGCCGCGCTCGCCGAACGCGCCGGGAACCAGGATCGCGTCGAGCGGCTCGAGCTGGCTGACGATCTCCTCGTCGTCGTGCTCGAACAATTCGGCGTCAATCCAGCGGACGTTGACCTTGACCCGGTTGGCGATGCCGCCGTGAACCAGCGCCTCGTTGAGCGACTTATAGGCGTCCTGCAGGCCGACGTACTTGCCGACGACGCCGACCGTCACCTCGCCCTCGGGATGCTGGAGGCGATCGACGATCTCCTGCCAGCGAGTGAGGTCGGGGGGCGAGGAGGGCGTGATGCCGAAGGCGCGCAGCACCTCCGAGTCGAGCCCTTCGGCATGATATTGCAGCGGCACCGCGTAGATGCTGGCCGCGTCGAGCGCCGGGATGACCGCGCTCTCGGGCACGTTGCAGAACAATGCGATCTTGGCGCGGTCCGAGACGGGAAGCGGCTTCTCGCAGCGGCACACCAGCACGTCGGGCTGGACGCCGAGCGCGGCGAGCTCGCGCACCGAGTGCTGGGTCGGCTTGGTCTTCAGCTCGCCCGCGGCGGCGATGTACGGCACCAGCGTGACATGGACCGAGATGGCGTTGCCGCGGCCCACCTCGTTCTTGAGCTGACGGATCGACTCGATGAAGGGCAGCGACTCGATGTCCCCCACCGTGCCGCCGATCTCACACAGCACGAAGTCGAGGTCGTCGGTCTCCGCCCGCGCGAACGCCTTGATCGCGTCGGTCACGTGCGGGATCACCTGCACCGTCGCGCCGAGATAGTCGCCGCGTCGCTCACGCTCGATGATCGTCTTGTAGATCCGGCCGGAGGTGATGTTGTCCGACTGGCGCGAGGCCACCCCGGTGAAGCGCTCGTAATGGCCGAGGTCGAGGTCGGTCTCGGCGCCGTCGTCGGTGACGTAGACCTCACCGTGCTGATACGGGCTCATCGTGCCGGGATCGACGTTGAGGTAGGGATCGAACTTCCGGATCCGCACGCGATAGCCGCGCGCCTGCAGCAGTGCCGCGAGGCTCGCTGCCATGAGACCCTTGCCGAGCGAGGAGACCACGCCGCCGGTGATGAAGATATACCGCGCCATGGGGCGAACTGCCTAACCTTAGAGTACGAGCGAGGGCAAGCGCGCGGTTCGCCCGCGCGCGACGAGTCGACGCTGTGACGGCGATCAGCGCGCCAGCGGCACGCCGTTGTCGGCCGGCGCCGGGGCCGGCGCGGCGGCGTTCGCCGGTCCACCCGCGAGCGGAACCTGCGCGGCGGCGTCGGGCTGAGTCGGCGCCGGCTGCTGGGTCTGTGCCGCGGGCACGCGCCGCTGCAGCGAGGTGTCGACCGAGACCGCACCGCGGTGCGCCGCGATGAAGGCGAGCACGATGCTCATCACCACGAAGATCCCGGCCAGCACCGAGGTGGCGCGCGTCAGGAAATCCGCCGCACCGCGCGCCGACATCAGCCCGGAGGGGCTGCCCGACGAGGTCAGCCCGCCGCCTTCCGAGCGCTGCATCAGGATCACGGTGACGAGGGCAGCCGCAATGATGGCCTGGACGACGAGCAGGAAGGTGAACATGGGAGCGACGCGGGTCCGATACAGCGAGGGGCACGCGCGACCAGGTCGCGCACGCCGGATGGCGGGCACATAGGGGAGCCGCGGGCGCGGATCAACCGCGCCGCTCGCCGCCCGCGGCGGCACGAATTCGCCCCGCTAATTCGTGACATGGCTGAAACCAGCCGCGGAAGCGGGCGTTATTCCCGCACAAACCCGGAACGGACCGGGCGCGATGCAGCGGGACGAGGACGTGGCAACATTGGCGCAACCCGAACTCAGTTCGTGGATGAACGCGCTGGTCGATTACGTGCGCTCGGGCGAGCCCGATCTCACCAATCGCCAGATGGCGCTTCTCCTGGTCGTTTACTTGCGGCCCGGGCCGCACACGGTGCGCGGGTTGGCGCGTGTGCTCAACGTCTCCAAACCCGTGGTGACGCGCGCCTTGAACAGACTGGGTGCGCTCGGCTATCTGCGCCGCCAACGCGACGACAGCGACAAGCGCAACATCTTCGTCGCGCGTACATCCGAAGGGGCAGATTTTCTTGAGGAGTTCGGCCAGTTCATCGGTGACGGCGACCACCCGCCCGCCCGCGCCGTCGAGCAGCAGCACGTCACCGCGTAGTGGCTTCACGCTGACCGGGCGGTCGCGCACGCTCGACCCGCGCACCCATGCGGTGCGCGCCGACATCGCCGACGTCCGCCTCGCCGACCAGGTCTTCGCACCGCATTACGCTGCCCCACTGCGCCGTTCGCTCGCGGAAGCGACGCCACTGCGTGAGGGACGTGATCCCGCCGCGACCGCGCTGGCCGACCTGCCCGCCGGCGCGCCCTTCGACGTGCTCGACGTCACCGGTGACGTCGCCTGGGGGATCGCGGTCGATCAGAATCTCGTCGGCTACGTCGACGCCGCCGCGGTACGCGCACCATGACGCTCACCGTCTTCATCGATGGTGCGGCGGGCACCACCGGGCTCGAGATCCGCGAGCGGCTGGCGAGCCGCGGCGATGTCGCGCTGGTCACGGTCGAGGAGTCGCGACGCAAGGAACCGGCGGCGCGCGCCGAGGCGCTCAACGACGCCGATGTGGTGATCCTGTGCCTGCCCGACGATGCCGCTCGCGAGGCGGTGGCGATGATCGCCAACGATCGCACGCGCGTGATCGACGCGTCCACGGCGCATCGGACCGTCTCTGACTGGACCTACGGGCTCGCCGAGCTCGAGCCCGACCAGGCCGATCGGATCGCGGCGGCACGCCGGGTCACCAACCCGGGTTGCTATCCCACCGGCTTCCTCGCGCTGGTTCGCCCGCTGGTGCGCGCGGGTCTGCTCGGCACTGACGCGCCGCTCAGCGTCAACGCCGCCTCGGGCTATTCCGGCGGCGGCAAAGCGATGATCGCCGAGTTCGAAGGCGGCGAGGCCGTGACCGCCTTCCGTCCCTATGCGCTCGCGCTCGCGCACAAGCATGTCGCCGAGATGACCCGCCATGCCGGGCTGAGCGTGGCGCCGATCTTCCAGCCGGCGGTGGCGCGGACCTATCGCGGCATGGTGGTGCAGGTACCGCTGCACCTCAGCCAGCTCGCGCGCGCCGCTACCTTGACCGACCTGTCCGAGGTGCTCGCCGAGGCCTATGATGGCGGGCGCGTCGTCCGCTTCGCGCACGAGGCGGCGACCGTGGTGAAGATCGAGGACGATGCCGGGTCCGACCGAATGACGCTGCGAGTCGACGGCAACCAGGCGACCGGCCAAGCGCTGCTGATCGCGACGCTGGACAATCTCGGCAAGGGCGCGGCAGGGGCCGCGGTGCAGAACCTCAATATCATGGCCGGCTTCGACCCCGTCGCCGGTCTGACACTCTAGAAAGCGACGCAGGAGACTCAGATGGAGCGCAATCCGGTGGGCAAGCTGCTGCTGTTCGGTGCGACCGGCGACCTGGCCAAGCGCATGCTGCTACCCTCGCTCTTCGGGCTGCATGCCGACGGGTTGCTGCCCGCCGGACTGACGATCACCGGCTCGGCGCGCGGCGACCTCGACGACGACGCCTTCCGCGACGTCACGCGGAAGGCGCTCGACGAGTTCCTGCCGGCCGACCGCAAGGACCCGGGCGCGATCGACAGCTTCCTCCAGCGGCTGCAGTTCCAACCCGCCGACCTGTCCGACCCGACCAGCTTCCAGCCGCTGGCCGACAAGATCGGCGACGTCTCGGGTGGCCTGGCCATCTATCTCTCCACCGCGCCGTCGCTGTTCGAGCCGGCGGTGAAGGGGCTGGAGAGCGTCGGCCTCGCGGGCGACACGGTGCGGATCGGGCTGGAGAAGCCGCTCGGCTACGATCTCGGATCGAGCCGCGAGATCAACGACACCGTCGCCTCGGTCTTCCCCGAGGATCGGATCTTCCGCATCGATCACTATCTCGGCAAGGAGACGGTGCAGAACATCCTGGCGCTGCGGTTCGGCAACTCGATGTTCGAGCCGATCTGGAACGCGACGGGGATCGACAACGTCCAGATCACCATCTCCGAGACGGTCGGGCTCGAGGATCGCGCCGGCTATTACGAGGGCGCAGGCGCGCTGCGCGACATGGTCGCCAACCACATGCTCCAGCTGGTCGCGCTGATCGCGATGGAGCCGCCGGCGCTGTACGACGGCACCGCGATCCGCGACGAGAAGGCCAAGGTGTTCCGCTCGCTGCGTCACATGAAGCCGGAGGAGGTGCAGACCTACACCGTCACGGGCCAGTATGAGGAAGGTGCCGTCAGCGGCAAGGTCGTGCGCGGCTATGATTCCGAGCTCGGCTATGACAGCGACGTCGAGACCTTCGTCGCGATCAAGGCGTTCGTCGACAATTGGCGCTGGCAGGGCGTGCCCTTCTACCTGCGCACCGGCAAGCGCATGGCCAAGCGCCGCAGCGAGATCGCGATCCAGTTCAAGCCGGTGCCGCACTCGATGTTCTCCGGCCGCGGCGGGCTGCTCCAGCCCAACAAGCTGATCATCCGGCTGCAGCCGGAGGAATATGTCCAGTTGCTGGTGATGACCAAGGAGCCCGGGCTCGACCGCGAGGGGATCAAGCTGCGCGAGGTGCCGCTCAACCTCAGCCTCGACGCCCAGTTCGCCGGCACGCGGCGCCGCATCGCCTACGAGCGGCTGCTGCTCGACCTGATCGAGGGCGACCAGACCCTCTTCGTCCGCCGCGACGAGGTCGAGGCGCAGTGGAAGTGGATCGATGCCATCCGCGCCGGCTGGACCGCCGCGCAGACCAAGCCCAAGCACTACGCGGCGGGCACCTGGGGCCCCGCCGGCGCGATCGCGCTGACCGAGCGCGACGGGGTGAGCTGGCACGACGATTGAGGCCGTGCGGGTTCCCGCGAACGCAGGAACCCAGCAGCGTCGGGCGGCGCGCTCGTGGCTCTGGGCTCCTGCGTTCGCCGGAGCGCGGGTCGCTGACATAGCCTACGCCGCGGCGGACGCCGGGGTTCAGGTGAATAGGCCGCATTGCGGCTCACCACCGCCGGCCCAGCGGGACCCGGGCGCGCCGGGGTGGAAGCGCGAAGGGCGCGCGCCGCTTACCGCTCGGCGGCCCTCCCTTGCCGCTACCATCGCAATGCTCGGTTGACCTGACCGAACTTCCTGCGAAAGCAGGGCGACGACCCTGCCGGCGCGTACCGCGCGGCGACCAGCGCGGCCCGCAGCGCCGCGACGGAGAGAGACATGACCGAGATCGAGTGGTGGGAATATGACGACGCGGCCGAGCTGGCCGACGCCGTCGCTGGCGACATCCAGTTCGTCGTCGAGAGCGCGATCGACGCGCGCGGCTCGGCGGTGATCGCCCTGGCGGGCGGCAAGACCCCCCTGCCCGCCTATGAGAAGCTGGCGCAGGCCAAGCTCGACTGGAAGCGCGTGACGATCATCCCCGGCGACGAGCGCATCGTCCCACTCGGCGACCCGCTCTCCAACGTCACGGCACTGGGCAAGATCTTCATCCCCAAGGGCGCGCGCGTGATGCCGATCGTGCCCAAGGCGACCGACGACTACAAGGCCGCGGGCCGCTCCGCCGACGCGCTGATGCAGGACCTGCACTGGCCGCTCGACCTGTGCCTGCTCGGCGTCGGCCGCGACGGTCACACCGCCTCGATCTTTCCCGGCCCCGACTATGACGAGGCGCTCAACGGACCCAAGGAGCGCCGTGCGCTCGGCATCCTGCCGGATCCGCTGCCGCCCGAGGCGCCGGTGGCGCGGGTCACGCTCAGCCGCCAGGCGATCGCCACCGCGCGCGCGCTCATGATCGCGGTGACGGGCGACGCCAAGCGCAAGGTGATCGAGGACGCCATCAAGGAGGGGGCGGGCTCGCCTTATCCGATCGGCCGCGTGCTCGCCGACGTCGAGTTGCCCGTCGACATCCACTGGGCCGCCTGAGTCCACCACCGAACACGTATTCCGACCGCGCGGGACTTGAGTGCGGCAGGGCGCTGCCGCACAACCGCGCCGCCGCGCGACGACCCGCCCGAGCCGAAGGTAGCAGCATGAATCCAGCCGTCAGCGCCGTCACCGACCGGATCATCGAGCGCTCGCGCCCGACCCGCCAGGCGTATCTCTCGCTGACCGAGCGCGAGCGCGACGGCTGGATCGGCCGCCCGCGGCTCGGCTGCGCCAATCTCGCGCACGCTTATGCCGGCACGCCCGAGGACCGCGAGGCGATGACGACGCGGCACGAGGCGATGAACATCGGCCTCGTCACCGCCTACAACGACATGCTGTCGGCGCACGCGGTCTATTACCGCTACCCCGAGCAGATGAAGGTGTGGGCGCGCGAGGTCGGCGCGACGGCGCAGGTGGCGGGCGGCGTGCCCGCGATGTGCGACGGCGTGACGCAGGGCTATGCCGGGATGGAGCTCTCGCTGTTCAGCCGCGACACGATCGCGCTCAGCACCGCGGTCGCGCTGAGCCACGGCACCTTCGAGGGCGCGGCGCTGCTCGGCATCTGCGACAAGATCGTGCCCGGCCTGCTGATGGGCGCGCTGCGCTTCGGCCACCTGCCGATGATCCTGATCCCCGGCGGTCCGATGCCCTCGGGCCTGCCCAACAAGGCCAAGGCGGCGGTGCGCGAGCGCTTCGCCGAGGGCCAGGCGACCCGCGACGAGCTGCTCGACGCCGAGATCCAGGCTTATCACACGCAGGGCACCTGCACCTTCTACGGCACCGCCAACACCAACCAGATGATGATGGAAGTGATGGGCCTGCACATGCCGGGCGCCGCCTTCGTCAATCCCGGTACCAAGCTGCGCCAGGAGCTGACCCGCGCCGCGGTCCACCGGCTCGCCGCGATCGGCGTGCACGGCGACGATTACCGCCCGCTCGGCGTCTGCGTGGACGAGAAAGCGATCGTCAACGCCGCCGTGGGGCTGCTCGCCACCGGCGGCTCGACTAACCACCTGCTCCACCTTCCCGCGATCGCGCGTGCGGCGGGGATCGTGATCGACTGGGAGGACTTCGATCGCCTCTCCGCCGCGGTGCCGACCGTCGCGCGGGTCTATCCCAACGGTTCAGCCGACGTGAACGCGTTCGAGGCCGCGGGCGGCATGCCCTTCGTGATCCGCGAGCTGATCGGCGCCGGCTATCTCCACCGCGACCTGATGACCGTCGCCGGCGATGATCTCTCCGCCTACGGCGAGCGCCCGGTGATCGCGGGCGAGCAGCTGACGTGGCAGGCGGTGCCGGCGAGCGGCGACGAGACGATCCTGCGCCCCGCCGACCGGCCCTTCTCGCCCGACGGCGGGATGCGCATTCTCCAGGGCAACATCGGCCGCGCCTGCATCAAGGTCTCGGCGGTCGAGCGCGAGCGCTGGGTGGTCGAGGCGCCCGCGCGCGTCTTCGCCGACCAGCTCGAGGTGCTCGCCGCCTTCCGCAACGGCGAGCTCGAGCGCGACGTGGTCGTGGTGGTCCGCTTCCAGGGACCGCGTGCCAACGGCATGCCGGAGCTGCACAAGCTGACCCCGCCGCTGGGCGTGTTGCAGAACCGCGGCTTCAAGGTGGCGCTCGTCACCGACGGGCGCATGTCGGGCGCGAGCGGCAAGGTGCCGTGCGCGATCCACTGCTCGCCCGAGGCGCTGGGCGGCGGCGCGATCGGGCTGATCCGCGACGGCGACCTGATCCGGGTCGACGCCGAGGCGGGCACGCTCACCGCGCTGGTCGACGCCGACGAGTGGGCAGCGCGCGCGCCGGCCGCGGCGCCGCCGCCCGCCAGCGGGATGGGACGCGAGCTGTTCGGCCTGTTCCGCGGGCTCGCCGACGAAGCCGAGAAGGGTGCCAGCGCGATATTGGCGGGCGCCGGATTGTGATTCGCTAGGCCCCCTCCCGCGGGAGGAGGGTCGGGAGGGTACCGGGGCGCTCGCCCCCGACGCTCGGCGGGGAGAGGGAGAAGAGCATGCAGATCGTATCGGTGGACATCGGCGGCACCCACGCCCGTTTCGCGATCGCCGAGGTCGACAAGGGCCGCGTCCAGTCGCTCGGCGAGCCGGTGACGCTCAAGACCGCCGAGCACGCCAGCCTGCAGACCGCCTACGAGGCGTTCCGCGCGCGCCAGGGCGGCACCCTGCCCCCCGCCGCCGCGATCGCGGTGGCCTCGCCGATCACCGGCGACGTGATCCGCCTCACCAACAACCCCTGGGTGATCCGCCCCTCGCTCATCCCGGAGCGGCTCGGCGCCGAGCAGTGGACGATCATCAACGACTTCGGCGCGATCGGCCATGCCGTGGCGCAGCTGCCCGCCGGCGATTTCGAGCATCTCTGCGGCCCCGACACCGACCTGCCCGGCGACGGCGTCACCACCGTCTGCGGCCCGGGCACGGGGCTGGGCGTCGCACAGGTGTTCAAGCGCGACGGGCACTATTGGGTGCTGCCGACCGAGGGCGGGCACATGGACTATGCCCCGCTCGACGGCATCGAGGACGCGATCCTCAAGCGGCTGCGCAAGACCTACACGCGCGTTTCCGCCGAGCGGATCGTCGCCGGCCCCGGCATCGTCGCGATCTACGAGACGCTCGCCGAGCTCGAGGGCCGCGCGGTGCTGCGCCGCGACGACAAGGCGATCTGGACCGAGGCGCTCGAGGGTACCGATTCGATCGCGCTCGCCGCGCTCGACCGCTTCTGCCTCGCGCTCGGCGCGGTGGCAGGCGACCTCGCGCTGGCGCAGGGCGCGCAGGGCGTGGTGATCGCCGGCGGGCTCGGGCTGCGGATCAAGGACAAGCTGCTGCGCTCGGGCTTCGACCAGCGCTTCGTCTCCAAGGGCCGGTTCCAGTCGATGATGGCGGCGATCCCGGTCAAGCTCATCACCCATCCCCAGCCCGGCCTGTTCGGCGCCGCGGCGGCTTTCGCGCAGGAGCATCAGTGAGACCATGAGCGACATCGAGACCGTGATGCGCACCAGCCCGGTGATCCCGGTGCTGGTGATCAAGGACGCCGCGCAGGCGCGCGGGCTGGCCGAGGCGTTGGTCGCCGGCGGGCTCAAGGTGCTGGAAGTGACGCTGCGCACCCCCGCCGCGCTCGACGCGATCCGCGCGATGAAGGAAGTGCCCGGCGCGATCGTCGGCGCTGGCACCGTCGTCACGGCCGAGCAGGTGGCGCAGGTGAAGGACGCCGGCGCCGAGTTCATCGTCTCGCCGGGCCTGTCGCAGAAGCTGGGCGAGACCATCCAGGCGAGCGGCATCCCCTGGCTGCCCGGCGTCGCCACCGCGGGCGACATCATGCGCGGGCTCGACATGGGCCTGTCGCATTTCAAGTTCTTCCCGGCCGAGACGAGCGGCGGGATCAAGGCGCTCAAGGCGCTGGCAGCGCCCTTCTACCAGTGCCGCTTCTGCCCGACCGGCGGCATCACCGAGGCGAGTGCGCCCGACTGGCTCGCGCTCGACCCGGTACTGTGCGTCGGCGGCAGCTGGGTGACCGAGGGAACGCTGCCCGAGATCGAGGCGCGCGCGCGGGCGGCGGCGGGGCTGGCGCGGTAGGGCGAGCCAGGGGTGGCGGGAGGCGGTAGGCACGATCGTGGCGAAGGACCCCGCCCCCCCTCTGCCGTCATCCCGGACTTGGTCCGGGATCCACGGTGCCGCTTACCTACCGGCGTCTGGGTGCGCGGGTCAGTGGATCCCTGTCCAAGTCCGGGATGACGGTAGTGAGGATGACGAGGTTACGCCCGCCACGGCGTTTCTCATGCCCACGTAAGTCGCTTGTCGCGCGCCGCCTCAGAGGCGCTCGCGCCCCTCACTCCCGCCCGATCAGCCGCCGCGCGATCCGGTCCGCCACCTCGGCGGTCGGGTCGCCCGTCGCCGCGGCCTCGTCCCATACCTGATCGAGGCGGCCCGGGATCTGTGCAATGCGCGCCATCACCTCGGCCTCGTCGCCGTGCCCGAGATACTCGAGCCCGACATTGATGATCCCGCCGGCGTTAATGACGTAGTCGGGCGCGTAGACCACGCCTGCGTCATGGAGGCGTCGCCCGTCCGCCGCGGTGGCGAGCTGGTTGTTGGCGCCGCCCGCGACGATCTTCGCCTTGAGCGAAGGGATCGACTGTTCCGTCAGGATCGCGCCGAGCGCGTTGGGGCTGACGATATCCACGTCGGCGCTCAGGATCGCGTCAGGCGCCACCACGGTCGCCCCCAGCTCGGCCGCCAGCCGCTCGGCGCGCGCCTGGTCGACGTCGGCGAGCGTCAGCACCGCGCCGTCGCGCGCGAGCAGCTTGGCGAGCCCGCCACCGACCGAGCCGAGCCCCTGGATCGCGACCCGAACGCCGCGCACGTCGTCGCTGCCGAGCCCGCGCTTGGCGGCGGCGCGGACGCCGAGATACACGCCGTGCGCGGTGTACGGCCCCGGGTCGCCGCCCGCGGCGCCCTGCGCCACGGGCAGGCCGGAGACATAGCGCGTCTCCTCGGCGATCACCTTCATGCGCGCCTCGGACATGCCGACGTCCTCCGCGGTGACGTAGCGCCCGCCGAGCGACTCGACCGCGCGGCCGAAGGCACGAAGCTGCGCCTCGCTGATCGTCTCGCCCGGTCGCGACGCGAGCACCACGCCCTTGCCGCCGCCCAGCGCCAGACCCGCCATCGCGTTCTTATAGCTCATCCCGCGCGACAGTCGCAGCGCGTCGGTGAGCGCGCGCGAGTCGTCGGCATAATGCCAGAAGCGCACCCCGCCCGCCGCGGGCCCGAGCGCGGTGGAATGGACCGCGACCACCGCCTTCAGCCCGGAAGCCGGATCGGCGAACAGGTGGAGCCCTTCATGGGCGTCGAAATCGGGATAGTCCCACAGCGAGGTCATCACGCCTCCGTCAAGCGCAGCAGAATATTACCGCGTAGCGCAATATTCGTAGCCGACGGCAGACGCCAGCGCGAAATGCAGATGGGAGTAAATGGGGCGATCGACGGGACTTGAACCCGCGACCCTCGGTACCACAAACCGATGCTCTAACCAACTGAGCTACGATCGCCGCGAAGGCCGGTCCCCTAGCGGGGCGCGTGGCCCCTCGTCAAGGCGCTCAGAATCTTCCTTCCACCGCGAAGGTGCGCGCGGCCCCGTTCGCGACGAAGCCGCCGGCGTCGAGCCGCGCCGCGACCGTCGGGTCGGTCGGCACCAGGGTCAGTTCGGCGCGATAGCGGCCGTCCGGCCACAACCGCAGGTTGACCCCCTCACCCGTGCCGCTGCTCAACGGCAGCAGCAGGGCGCCCGCGTCGCAGCGGGCCGCGCCGCTGATCGCACCGGGCAGCGGCTGGCCGAGGAACTGGCCCGACAGCGTCGCGCGGACGCGACCCTCGGCCTGCTCGCAGGTCGAATCGACGAAGCGCACCGTGACGTCGTCGAGGTCGAGCGCGGTCACGGGCAGCGGGCGGAAGGCGTTGCCGGGCGTCAGCGGCCCACGGGCGCCGATGATCGCGGCGCGGTTGCGCGCCAGCTCGACCGTGCCGGACAGTTGGCGCGACGGGTCGGCGCTCGCCCCCGCCAGCGCGATCCGGGCGCGCCCGATCATCAGCGCCAGCGGCGACACACCCGCGTCGAGGTCGCCCAGCGCGATGTCACCGAAGCGCGCCTCGACCAGCCGGCCCGACCACAGGCTGCCGGTCACCTCGCGCGCGGTGAAGCCCTGCGCGTCGAGCCCGGCCCAACCGAGCGCCAGTCGCATCGGCAGGAAGACCAGCACCGCCAGCGCGAACAGCGCGATGAAGAGCGCGCGGCGCCCGGTGGCGAGACGGATCCGCATCACTCGCCCCGCTGGCGCAGGCTGAGCTGCGCGGTGACGCTACCCGCGCCGCTGCCCGTGACGCTGAGCGAGTCGACGAGGATGCCTTCCTGCTCCAGCCCCGCCACCCAGCGCATCAGCGCCCCGGCGCGCGCGCTGGTGATCGAGGTGCGGACCTGATCGGGCGCGACCACGTCGAGCGAGGCCAGCGCGAAGCCGGCCGCATCGGCGCGCGCGCGCACCACATCGGCGAGCGAGCCGCCCAGCGCAGTCGCGCCACGACGCTGCAATCCCTTGATCTGGCTGAGCCCGCTCTGCGCCGCGCCGAGCCGCACGACCGCGTCGGTGTAGCGCGCGCGCGACGACGACAGGCCGTTGCGCACCGGCAGGATCACCGCCGCCCAGACGAGCGTGACCGCGGCCAGCGCGACCATCACCGCGATGAGCCGCCGCTCGCGCAGCGAGCGCGATTCGAACCAGGCGCGCGCCGCGTTCACGGCCGCACCGTCATGTCGCCGGTGAGCCGGTTGTTGGCCTGCTGGAACACGCTCGACTCCACCGTGAAGCCCGCCGCCGCGAGCCGCTGCTTGATCGTGTTGGCCTGCGCCTCGCCGGCGAGCGACAGCGACACGCGCAGCGACCCGTTGGGCTCGAACTGGAGCGCGATGACCTCGCTCTCCGGCACCGCGTCGACGATCGCGTAGACCGCCGCCGCGGTGCGGGTGAAGCCCTGACCCGGACCGCGCAGCCGCGTCAGCCGCTCGCCGAGCAGCCGCGTCGAATCACCCGCGCTCGCGCCGCGCGGCAGCGCCTGGCGCGCCACCGTGTCGGCCTGGGCCTCGATCGCGTCGGCGCCGAAGGAGTAGCGGAGGATGCGCACCAGATCGATCGCCAGGGTGGCGAGCAGGATGCAGCCGACCAGCACCGCCATGCGGCGCAGCAGTGCCCAATCGACCGCGCGCTGGCGCCGCCGCGCGAACGCGCCCTGTCGCAGGTCGATCGCGGGCGCGGCGATCGCGGCGACCGCCGCGCCGCGCACCGCGTCGTGCGCGAGCGGCGAAGGGCGCTCGCCCCCGGTGATCAGCTCGGTGAGCAGCGGCTCGTCGGCCCAGCCGCTAGTGCGGCCGCGCACCACCCGCTGTCCCGGCAGGTCGGCGGCGACATACCCGTCCTCGGGCGCGGGCAGCAGCAGCGGCGCGGGGACGATCGCGCCCGGGTCGATCCCGGCGCGGGCGAGCGCCTCGAGCCAGCCCCGCATCAGCGCCGGCGCCACAACCGCGATCGCGCGTTCCCCGCCCTTCTCGCCGCCGACCGCGACGTGGAGTTCCTGTGCCGGCTCGGCGGTGGCGTCGCTCACCACCACCCGCGCCGCGGCCAGCGCCTGCGCCGGCGAGCGCGCCGGCAGATCGGCCCAGTGAAGCGTCACCGCGTCGGCGGGGGCGACCGCGATCACCGGCACCTCCTCGTCGCGCGCGGGCACGCCTTCGCCCTCACGCTCGACCTGGTCGTCGCGGATGCGCCACCAGCGCCACGGCTGGTCGTCGGCGGACGGAAGGAAGAGGAGCGTGGCAGCGGTCATGGCGCATCTCCCCATTGCCGCGTCACGAGCCGGACGGGAAGGGTCCGTGCGTCGATCAGCCCCTGTTCGTGCAATTCCGCGGTGCCGAGCGTGACGTCGACGCGCAGCGCGAACCACACCGTCTTCACGCTGGTCGACTGCGCCGCGCCCACCTGCGACGCACCGCCGCTCTGGGTCGAGAGCTGTGCCCACATCTGGTCGACGGTCGACCAACCGTTCGGCGGTCGCCGCAGCAGCACGCCCTGCGCGGCCTCGACGCTGAGCGACTCGCCCACCAGCATCGCCAGCAGCGGCGCCTGCTCGGGCAGCAAGGTGTTGACGTTGAAGACGTTGCGCTGCGCCAGCGGCAGGGTGCAGAGATACGGCCGCAGCGCGCGATACACCTCCGGGGTGACGCCGCGCACCGCGCGCAGCTCGCTCACGTCCGCCATCAGCACGCCCGCGGTGCGGTAGCCGCGGTAGTCGTTATCCTCCGCGCCGCCAGGGAGCGGGCTGTCGTCGCTGTCGATCCAGTCGGCCGCCGCGGCGGCGACGCGGTCGCCGTCGGGCACACGCAGCAGCCGCGCCAGCCGCTGCAGTTGCTGGAGCGACTCGAAGTTGACGGCGTAGCTGCCGTCCGGCGCGCGAGCGACGAGGCTGTTGAGGTTGAAGCAATTGCCCCCGTCCGTGACGCGCGCGGTCGCGGAACCGCCCGGGATCGGCAGCCCGAACGGCCGCCCGCTCCATCCGCCCGTCAGCGCGACGCGATCGCGCGCCTGGCTCAGCAGCGACGTCACGCGCGTGGTCGCCAGCGTCTCGGCCGCGTAGGCGTAGCCGCGCGCAGCGTCGAGCGCGACCGCGTTGCCGGCGAGCCGGGTCGACAGCCGCAGCCGCTCGAGCGCGCTCGCCGCCATGACGGAGATCACCGCGACCAGGAGCAGCACCGTCAGCAACGCCGCGCCGCGCTCACCGTGCCGCATCGCCGCCTCCCGGCGCCCGCACCGGCGCACCCGCGCCCGGCGACACCGCGCCGCCGCCCGCGGCACCCCCCGGCGCCCCGCTACCGCTCTCCTGGACACGCCCCGCACCCGTGCCGACGAGGAACAGCAAACGATACAGGCGCGAGTCGGCGCGAGTCACCACCAGCTCGACCGCCTGGGGCAGCGCGGCGCGCGGGTTGCCCTGCCAGGTGTCGCTCCAGGCGCCGCGATAGCGGAAGCGCAGCTGCACCGTGCGCACGCGGTCGAGCAGCAGCGCCGGCGGCAGCGGCGCGGCGCCGTCGAGCGCCGGATAAGCGACTCGCTCGAGGCCGTCGCCGGCGAGGCGGTATTCGACCTTCTGCAGCTCGGCGCGCGGCGCCTGGTCGGGGTTGCTCCAGCCGGCGCGAACCAGCCGCAGCAACGGCGTCGCCGCCGCATCGCCGCTAAAGGCGGGCACCAGCACGCCGTTCACGTCGCGCGTGTTACGGTCCTGCGCCTGCGCCAGGTCGGCGGTGAGGATCGAGGAGAGCCGGCTCAGCGCGCCGGTGTCGTCGAGCGCGATCGCGCTGGCGCCCTGCGCACGAACGCTGAAGGCGAGCAGCGCCACGCCCGCGGCCGCGATCATGCCGAAGATCATCAGCGCGATCATGACCTCGACCAGCGTGAAGCCGGCGTCGCGACGCGCGCTCATCCCGCCACGTCCACCGACAGCGCGGGCGCCGGCGGGCGCACCATCGTCATGCGGCCGAGCACCGCGCCGCTGGGATCGCTGACGCTGACGTCGACCCGCATCACATCGCCGTCGCCGAGCGGCTGCACCTCGCGCACCCAGGTCCAGGCGCGGCCGCCGTTCTGCTCCACGCCGGAGGAGCGCCCGCGCACCGGCGGCTCGGCGTCGGTCACCGCCTCGATCGCGACGTTGCGCGCCACCGCCTGCGCCAGCAGCGTCGCCGAGAGCACGCCCGTGGAGCGGATCGTCTGCCCCTCCAGCCGCACCAGGGCGAGCGCGGCGAGGCTGAACACCGCCAGCGCCACCATGATCTCGATCAGCGTGAAGCCGCGCTCAGCCCGCGACATGCGCGCGCCCGTCGGGCTCGATCACGACATCGGTGCGCGCGCCCTCGCGCGTCAGCGTGATCGTCAGCGGGCGATCGGCGAGCCCGGTGGTGTCGAAGGTGACTCGCTCGCGCACCAGCCCAGCGGCCGCGGTTCCGGGACGCCACTGCTCGACCCCGAGCGGCGGCTCCATCGGCGACCAGCGACCGCCGCGCCACTGGTCGAAGCCGTACCCGGTCTCGGTCACCCACAGGCTGACCGGCCGCGATTCGACGATCGCGGCGTCGTGCGCGCTGCGGGCGCGGGCGGCGAAGCGCGCCGCCTCGTCGGTCAGCCGGCCGCGCGTGTCGGGCATGGCCAGCACCGCCGCGGCCGAGGCGAGACCGATGACGGTGATCACGACCATGAGCTCGATGAGCGTGAAGCCGCCGGTGGTACGCGCAGGCTCGCGGCTGTGCACGCGCGCTGCTCCTGCGCCGACGAGCGCCCCCTCTTCTACCGCCATCCCGGACTCGTTCCAGAGTCCGCCGTCCCGCGAGAGCCGCGGCTGCGCAGGACGCGGACGGGTGGATCCCGAAAGACGTCCGGGATGGAGGAGCGCGAGAGTAGCGCAGGGCTCCACGGCGCACCGGGCGCCGCGCGGACGGCGTCGGGGGACGCGGGTCGGTCCGCGCTTACTGCCAGGAGCCGATATCGGCATCGATCCCCTCGCCGCCGTCCTTGCCGTCGGCACCCAGGGTCCATACGTCGGCGGCGCCGTGCTGGCCCGGCGAGGCGTAGAGATAGTCGCGGCCCCACGGGTCCTTGGGCAGCTTTTTGACGTAGCCGCCGGCCTGGTAGCGCGCCGCGTCGGCCCCCGCGGGCGCCGTCACCAGCGCCTGGAGGCCCTGCGACGTGGTCGGATAGCTGCCGATCTGAAGCCGGTACAGCTCCAGCCCCTGCTCGATCGTGGCGATATCCGCCTTGGCCTTCTGGATCCGCGCGGTGTCGCCGGAGGGCAGCACGTTGAGCGCGACGATCGTGGCGAGCAGGCCGATGATCACGATCACCACCATCAGCTCGACGAGAGTGAAGCCGTTCTTCTTCTTGCGGCGCTGGGTCTGTTCGGTATGCATCAAGGGTCTCACTGGCCGGCCAAAGTGTTGAGCTGGAGGATCGGGAGCAGGATCGACAGCACGATCGTGGCGACGATGGCGCCCATCACGACGATGATCAGCGGTTCGAGCAGCGACAGCGCGGTGGCGGTGAAGCGGTCGAACTCGCGCTCGAGATAATCGGCGGCCCGCTCGAGCATCTCGTCGAGCCGTCCCGCCGCCTCGCCGCTGGCAGCGAGGTACACAAGCAAGGGCGGGAACACGCCGGTACGTCGCATCGCGGTGGAGAGGCTGCCGCCGCCGCGGATCGACTCGGTGATCTCGTCCGACGCGGCCTTGAGCCGCCGGTTGTGAATCGTGCCGGCGGTGAGCGTCAGCCCCTCGAGCAGCGGCAGCCGGCTGGCGACCATGGTGGAGAGCGTGCGCGCGATCCGCGCGGCGTGAAGGTCGCGCAGCAGCCGCCCGATCAACGGCACGCGCAGCAGCCAGGTGTCGAACGCGAGCCGGATCGGCGGCTGGCGCAGCGCCAGCACCGCGCCGCCGACCGCCGCGACCACGATCAGCAGCAGCAGCCACCACCAGCCGACCAGCAGGTCGGACAAGGCGATGATCATGCGCGTGAGCAGCGGCAACTCCTGCCCGACGGTGTCGAACTGCTCGACGACCTGCGGCACCACGAAGGTCATCAGCGCGATCACCACGCTGAACGCCACCGCCGACAGCACGCTGGGATAGGCCATCGCGGTCAGCAGCTTGCCGCGAATCTCCGCCTGTCGCTCGAGCAGGGTGGAGAGCCGCTCCATGATCTCGGGCAGCGTCCCCGAGCTCTCGCCCGCCGCGACCATCGCGCGATAGAGCGGCGGGAAGCTCTTCGGCTCGCGCGCCATGGCGTCGGCGAGCCGGCGGCCCTCGACGACGCCGGTGTGGACCGTCTGGACGATCGCGCGCACGCTCTCCTGCTCGGTCTGGCGCGTGATGGTGCGGAGCGACTCCTCCAGCGGCGAGACGCGATTGAGCGTGGCGAGTTGGCGGGTGAAGAGCGTCAGCTGCTTGCCCGACATCTTGGCGCGGCCGAGCTCGAGCCCGAACAGTGGGCGCTGACGCGTCGCGGGCGCACTGCCCGGCTCCAGGCGGACGACGTAGAGGCGGCGGCGGTCGAGCGTCGCGCGCGCGGCGGCGACGTCCGCCGCGGCGACGTGCCCGCGCGTCTCGTTGCCGCGCGTGTCGATCGCGAGATAGTCGAAGTCAGCCATGGCGGGTGGCCGGACAAAGGGACGCTCGCTCGCCGGCACGCACCGGCTTGCCCCCTCTCCCACCGTCATCCCCGCGCAGGCGGGGATCCATATACGCTGACGTGGCGACTCGATCGCGAAGGTCCGCGCGTCTGGATCCCCGCCGGCGCGGGGATGACGGGAAGGGTATGTTGCAGCGGCTCACCCCATCACGCATCGGTAATGGCCACCTCGGCGGCGTCGGCATTCTCGCTGCGGGACACGCGCACCGCTTCCTCCGCGGTGGTCTGGCCGTTCTCGACCAGCCGGCGCGCCGCGGTCGCGAGCGTGTCGCCGGTCGCGAAGGCGTGACGCGCGATCGCGTCCTCGTCGCCGCCCTCGTTGATCATGCGGCGGACGACCGCGTCGACTCGCACCGCCTCGAACACGCCGATCCGGCCGCGGAAGCCGGTGCGGTTGCACTGCTCGCAGCCGACCGCCTCGTAGACGGTCGCGCCCGGGTCGACCCCGAGCAACGGCGCCACCGTCTCGCTCGCGCGCACCGCGCGGCGGCAGTTGGTGCACAGCCGCCGCACCAGCCGCTGCGCGATCACCGCGCGCAAGGTCGAGGCGAGCAGGAACGGCTCCACCTTCATGTCGCGCATGCGCGTGATCGCGCCCACCGCGTCGTTGGTATGGACGGTGGAGAGCACGAGATGCCCGGTGAGCGAGGCCTGGACCGCGATCTCGGCGGTCTCGCGGTCGCGGATCTCGCCGACCATCACCACGTCGGGATCCTGGCGCAGGATCGCGCGCAGCCCGGCGGCGAAGGTGAGCCCGACCTTGCTGTTGACCTGCGTCTGTCCGACGCCCTCCACCGCATATTCGACCGGGTCCTCCACCGTCAGGATGTTGCGGCTGCCGTCGTTGAGCAGGCGCAGCGACCCGTAGAGCGTCGTCGTCTTGCCGCTGCCGGTCGGCCCGGTGACGAGCACGATGCCGTTGGGCTCGGCGATCACCTCGCGGAGGAGCGCGTACATCGGCGCGGTCATGCCGAGCGCGTCGAGGTCGATCCCCGCATTCTCCTTGTCGAGGATACGTAGCACCACGCGCTCGCCGGCGCGGCTCGGCAGCGTCGAGACGCGGACGTCGAGCAGCTTGCCGCCGAGCGTCAGCCCCATGCGCCCGTCCTGAGGCACGCGCCGCTCGGCGATGTCGAGCCGCGCCATCACCTTGATGCGGCTCACCACCACCGGCGCGACGTGCGGCGGCATCCGCAGAGTCTCGCGCAGCACGCCGTCGATCCGCATGCGCACCACCAGACCGGTCTCGTACGGCTCGATATGGATGTCCGACACGCCGTTGCGCGCGGCGTCGGCGATGATGCCATTGATCAGCCGGATCGCGGGGGCGTCGTCGGCGGTGTCGAGCAGGTCCTCGGCGGTGGGCAGCCCCTCGGCGAGCAGGTCGAGCTCGTCACCCATCCCGACCGCCGCCGCGGCGGTGGCCTGGCCGTCCATCGCGTAATTGTCGCTGAGCAGCCGGTCGAAGGCGGCGACCGGCACCACCGCCACGTCGAAGGCGCGGCCGAGCACGCGCCGTACCTCGATCAGCGCGCGCGGGTCCGCCCCCTCGCGCAGCGCCACCTTGGGCGTCCCCACCGTCCCGCCCTGGTCGAGCACCACGCCGAACTTGCGCGCGAAGGAATAGGGTAGCGCCGCCGGCGGCAGCACCGCCGGCGGCACCGTCACCCCGTCGCCGGGCGGCGGCAGCGGCGCCGCGGCGGCGTCGATCTCGGCTCCGGTGCGCACGATCACTTGCGCCGCTCTCCTCCGGGGATGACGGTGGTCGAGTTGCGATAGACCGGCACCGCCACGCGCGGGTCCTCGATGCTGCCAGGCTGGCCCGCGGGCGGCAGCGGCGGCGTCGTGCCCATATAGTCGCGCACCAGCGTGTCGATCGACGGCTCGGACAAGGGCTCCTGCGCCGCCTGCTGGAGGCGAAGGTAGCCGTAGCGCTGCTCGGTGACGCGACGGTTGTCGCTCGCGCTGCGGATCACGGTGGGGCGGATGAAGATCATCAGGTTGGTCTTCGACCGAGACTTGGCCCGCGACTTGAAGAGGTTGCCCAGCACCGGGATATCGCCGAGCAGCGGGATCTTCTCGATCGTACGGCGTTCCTCGTCGGAGAGCAGCCCGCCGATCACGCCGATCGCCCCGTCGTCGACGGTCAGGACCGTCTCGACCTCGCGCTTGTTGAGGATCAGGTCGGAGTTGTTGCTCGAGACCGGCCCCGCGATCGAGCTCACCTCGAGGTGCAGGTTCATCTTGATCGTGCCGGAGGAGTTCACCTGCGGGCGGACGTCGAGCCCGATGCCGACATTCTGCCGCTGCGTGGTGCGGAAGGCGTTGTCGAAGTTGTTCGACAGCGCCTCGCCGGTGGTGATCGGGATCTCCTGCCCGACCAGCGTGTGCGCCTCCTGGTTGTCGATCGTCATGATCTGCGGCACCTGGAGCAGGTTCGAGGTATTGTCGCGCTTCACAGCGTTGATGATCGCGCCGAAAACGGTGCTGCCGATCTGCCCGCCGAAGCCGCCGAAGCCGCCGGACGAGCCGATGATCGACTGGATCGCCGACTGGGTGAGCGTGTCGGACGGCGCGTTGTTGGTCACGGTCGTGGTGACGCCGTTCGCCACCGTGGTGGTCGTCGAGCTCGCCAGCGAGCGCGCCCCGATCGCGCCCGCGATCTGGAGGATGTTGGGCGCCGAGTTGCTGAACGTCGACGCGGCGAAGGCGCCGCCGTCGAGGTTGCCCAGGATGAACTGCGCGCCGAGCTGGTTGACGGTCGTATCCGACACCTCGGCCACGATCGCCTCGACCAGCACCTGCTGCCGACGCTGGTCGAGCTGCTTCACCACGTCGGCGAGCTGACGCTGGATGTCGGCGGGCGCCGCGATCACGATCGCATTGGCGCCGGCATAGCGGGTCACCACCGCGGCGGTACGGTTGCCCTGCCCGGTGATCGCCGCCTGCTGCGGCTGGCTGCCCGACTGCTGCGTGGTCGACTGCGTCGGCCGCGAGCGCGTCGCGGGCTGCGGCGTCGCGCCCACGCCGGTCGAGCCCGTGCTCGAGCTGCTGAGCCCCGAGCGGGTGAGCGCCTGCTCCTCGATCGCGTCGGGCGCCTGGCCGACGAGCTGCTGGAGCACCGGCAGCAGCTGGTTCGCGTCGGCATTCTCGAGGAAGACGACACGGATCTCGGTGGCGTTGCGCGCGCTCTGGTCGAGCTCGCGCGCCAGCGCCGCCAGCCGCGCCACGGTCTGCGGGTCACCGCGCAGCGCCACCGCGTTGGAACTCTCGATCGCCACCGCCGAGGCGCCGCCCGCCGCCGCCGCGGCGCCCCCCGCGCCGCCGCCGCCGATCAGCCCCTGCAGCGCGGTAGCGACCTCGCTGGCACGCGCGTTCTTGAGCGGGATGATGCGCGTCGCGGAGGTATCCGAGTCGATCCGACGCACCACTTCGCGCACGCGGCGGACGTTGTCGGCAAAATCGACCACCACCAGGCTGTTGCCGCCGCGGTTCGCCGTGACCGACCCTTGCGCGCTGACCAAGGGGCGTACCGTGTCGACCGCCTGCGCGGCGTCAACCGAGCGAAGCCGGATGATCTCGGTGACGAGCTGGTTGCGCGGCGCGCCGGCGAGGCCGATCCGCCCTGGCTGGCTCGCCGCATTGTCGATCGGCTGGACGCGGAAGGCACCGTTGGCGCTCGGCACCGCGACCAGGCCGTTGGCGCGCAGCGTCGAGAGGAACACCTCGAGATACTCGGAGCGCGACAGCGGCCGATCGGTGACGACGGTCACTTTCCCCTGGACACGATTGTCGATGATGAAGGTGCGCCCGGTCACCTTGGCGGCGTCGGCGATGAAGGCGCGGATATCGGCGTCGCGCACGTTGAGCGTCGTCTGCGCGAGCGCCGGCTGTGCCGCCGCGGCGAGCGCGAGGGGAGCGAGAAGGACCTGAGAACGCTTCATCATTTTACCGGGATGGCGAGCGCGACCGTCTGGCCGTTGCGCTGGACGGTGACGGGGACCGAGCCGCCTGGGGCGCGCTCGCGCGTGAACTGGTCGAGGTCGGCGGGTCCCGAGACCGGACGTCCCGCGACCTGGGTGACGACGTCGCCGTCGCGCAGCCCCGACGCGCGAAAAGCGTTGCCGCCCTGCCCGCGCACGGTCAGGCCGACGACGCGGCCACCCTCGATCTGCGGGATGGCAGTGATGTCGGTGCGCAGCCGGTCGGGCGACATGGCGCCGCCGCCGGCGTCGGAGTCGCGCGGCACGCGCGGGTCCGGGCCCGGCATCGCGGCGGGGGCGGCGCCGGGTGGCGGCACCTCGGCGCTCGGCTTGGTCGACTGGTCGAGGAACAGGTCCTCGCGCGCGCCGCCGCGCTCGAGCGTGACGTGGTCGAAGGCGACAGCTCGCAGCACCACGCCGGGCACGACCTCCTCGCCCACGCTGACGCTGCGTTGCAACCCGTCCGGCCCCGCCAGGATCGCGGCGCCGCGCGCCTGTGCGTCGTCCATCCGCGTGCCGAACAGCGTGAGCTGGAGCGAGGTGACCACCGCCGGTCCCTGCACCTGCGCTCCGCTGACCCGATAGAAAGGATCGACGCTGGCGAGCACGCCGGCGGGGTCGACGGGGACCGTCGGCCCGGCCGGCACCCAGGCACCGAGCGGGGCGACCGGAGTCACGATCACCCACATCAATCGGGCGCATTGCACGGCCAGCCCGGCGAGCAGCAGCAGCTCGACCGCCGAGTAAGCGTTCACGGCCGGCAACCGCCGCAGGATCGCCCGTGCCCGGGCGTCGAACTTCAAACGCATGCGCTCGGCTGAACTCCCTGCGCCACCACGAGAACCCTGTTACATCGGCGTCGGCGGCTTGTGTAATATTTCTGTGGCTGGCTCGACTTGCTTCAGGTGGAATATAGCAGGCTCATGGCGACCGACCCCATCATCGCGCGACTGAGTGCGCAGCCGCTGATCCAGCGAGTCCCCTCTCCCAAGCTCACCTTGTTCATCCGACGCGACTTCCTCACCGCGGCGGAGTGCACCGCGCTGATCGCGCTGATCGACGCAGATCGGCGCCCCTCGACCATCGCCGATCCCAACGGCGACACCGCCTTCCGCACCAGCGAGACCTGCGACCTGCGCGACGACGAGCCGCTCGTCGCGGCGATCAACAGGCGTCTCGCCGACTTCGCCGGGCTGGACCCGCGCCACGGTGAGCCGTTGCAGGGGCAGCGCTACGCCGTCGGCCAGGAATTCAAGGCGCACACCGACTATTTCGAGCCGACCGGGGCCGACTTCGCGCGCTTCTGCAGCGTCGCGGGAAATCGCACGTGGACGATGATGGTCTATCTCAACGCGCCCGAGGCGGGCGGCGCGACGCGGTTCAAGACCATCGACAAGACGATCCAGCCGGAGCCCGGCAAGCTGGTCTGCTGGAACAACCGCCGCCCCGACGACACGCCCAACCCTGCCACGCTGCACCACGGCATGAAGGTGCGTTCGGGCGTCAAGTACGTCATCACCAAATGGTTTCGCGAGCGACCCTGGAGCTGACCGGTGACCGGCGGCGTCCGCCGCCGGTCACTTTCGTCATCAGAAGCTCACGCTGGCGCCGAGCGTGAAGAGCCGCCCCAGCCGGTAGCGGTTGATGTCGACACGCCCGCCGCCGTCGAAGGTCTGGAACTCCTGGTAGCGCGTGCCCGTGAGGTTGCGCGCCTCGGCCTTGATCTCGACCTTCTGGCCGACCAGCTGCACCTGCTGGCGCATCACGAAATCCAGCCGGATGCCGGGCTTCTCGATGATGTCGGGCTGGAAGCCCGAACCGTCGAGCAGCGAGGGGCCGCGATTGGTCACTCGCTCGCTGGCGTAGTTGAACAACAGCGTCGCCTGGGTGCCGTTCTCGGTGTCCTCGTACCCCAACTGCAGGTTGACGAGATGGTCCGACTGGCCGGTGAGCGGCGCACCGTCGCGGAAGAGCGATCGCGCCGGCGCGAAGTTCGCCTGGCAGCCGCCGAGCGTCGTTCCCTCGAGCACACCCGGCACGCAGCTGTCGTCGGCGGTGATCGCCGAGTGGGTCCAGGTATAGTTGGCGATCAGCACCGCGCGCTTGCCCGCCATGCCCGCCGAGAGGAAGTCGAGCGGGACGTACTTCTGCGCCTCGATCTCGGCACCATACAGCTTGGCGCGCGGCAGGTTGGTGAAGCCGGTCTGGAGACGCGCATCGGGGGTCGGGAAGAAGCCGACCTGCTCGATCGGATTGTCGATCCGCTTGTAGAAGCCCGCCAGCGTGACTCGCTGGTCGCGCGCGAAGAACCACTCGTATCGCGCCTCAAGGTTGTACAGCTCGGAGTCCTTCAGCCGCGGATTGCCGAAGAACAGGCGGTCGGACTCGAAATCGCGGAACGCCTGAGGGGCGAGCTCGCGGAACTGCGGCCGCGCGATCGTCTTCGAGGCCGCCAGGCGCAGCTGCTGGTTGCTGGCGAAGTTCCAGGTGATCGTCGCCGCCGGCAGGAAGTAATCGTTCTTCAGCCGGGTCGACGTGGCGTTGATCGGGGTGACCCGCTGGGTCGCGGTCTCGTAACGGACGCCGATGATCGCGCGCAGCCCGTCGAGCGCCTCCGCCTCGACCTGGGCGTAGCCGGCGTGGACGCGCAGCAGCGCGTCATACTGGTAGGAGCCGTTCTGCCCCGCATCGAAGCGAAGCTGCACCGCGGTGTTGGCGGGATCGCCCGAGATCGGCGTCGGGCAGCCGTTCACGACGTCGGGCGAGAGCAGATAGTCCGGCCGCAGCAGGTTGCACGGGAACGGGATCGCGCCGCCCGAGACGGTCTGATAGACGAACGGAAGGCGCGTGGAGGTACGATCGTTCTCCGAGAAGTAGTAACCCGCCGACACCGTCATCGGACGCTCGCCCGGGATCTTGTAGGCGACGTCGGCCTGGCCCGAGTAGAGGTCCTCGTTGAGCTCGCTGAACACCACCGTGGCGAAGCGGTCGAACGCGTTGGTGGCCTGCCACGCTCCCGGGCAGTTGAGCCCACGGTCGCTGACCGGCACGTCCCCGGTCTGGTTGGTCAGGCTGGTGTTGCAGAGATAGATGAACTGGCGCTCATAAGGCGAGTTACGCTGCGTGTTGGCGTAGGCACCGCGAACGTCGATCGACAGATCGGTGATCGGCTTGAACTCGCCCACCAGCTGGGTCTCGATCAGCTTGCGCTCGAACCAGTTGGTGTTCTGCTGGAAGAGCGGGTTGCCGCTCGAGTTGTTGTACACGGTCGCGCCCGAGGCGCGCCCCTGCTTGAGCGTGTCATGGATGTAAACGTTGGTCCAGCGCACCTTGTTCTCGCCGAACTCGGCGCCGAAGCCGAGCAGTCCGTTCACCACTGCGCGATTGTCGGTGATCACGGTCTGAAAGTCGTTGCGCAGCGTACCGTCGACGCTGACCGTGTCCTGCTGCGTCGCGTCGCGCGTGCGCCAGGTGTTCGACACGCCGAGGCTGCCGATCAGCCCGACGCGGGTCGCGCCGATGTCGCCGGTCACGCCCAGGTCCATGCTGCCCGAGTAATTGGCCGGCGTGTCGGTGGTGCGCTGTAGCAGGGTGGTGCGCGCGTTGGAGAGCTGGAGAACCTGCGCGCTCGGGATCACGCCGTTGCCGGCCGGCGCCTGCCTGATGAAGTCGGGGACGTTGCGCTCGCCGCCATCATAGCCGAGCCAGTCGGTCTTCGAGCCGAAATAGGTGTAGCCGAGCTTGGCGGTGGTCTCGGTGTCGATCCCGCCCGAGGCGCCGACGGTGAAGAAATTCTCGTCCGGGATCGCCTTGGTGGTCAGGTTGATGACGCCGCCGCCGAACTCGCCCGGGTAGTTGGCGGAATAGGTCTTCTGCACCAGCGCCGAGCCGACCACCGTGGTCGGAAAGATGTCGAGCGGCACCGTGCGGCGCAGCGGCTCGGGGCTCGGCAGCGGCGAGCCGTTGAGCAGCGCCGAGGAGTAACGGTCGCCGAGGCCGCGCACGAAGACATAGCCGTTGCCGACCACCGACAGCCCGGTGACGCGGGTCAGCGCGCCGGCGATGTCGCCCTCGCCGGTGCGGGCGATGTCGGCGCTCGAGAGAACGCTGACGACCTGCGCGGTGGCGCGGATCGTGTTGGGGATGTTGCGCCCGACGACGACGATGTCGCCGCCGCCGCTGGCGTCGAGACCGGGGGCGGAGACCTCGGCCTGGGGCTCGTCGGCCGTGCCTTCCGCGCCCTGCTCCGTCCCGGGGGTCGCGGTGGTGGTGGCCTGGTTCTGCGCGGTCGGCGCGGCGTCGGGGTTGGTGGTGGTGCTCGTCGGCGGCGGGCCGGCGGGCGAGGACGTGGTGGGCGCGCCCGTCTGCGGCGCGACCTGCGCCAGCGCCGCGGGGGCGACCAACGTGGTCGTCAGGAGAAGGAGCGAGGCATAGGTGCGCTGGCGCATGGCGGAAGGTTCCAGTCTGTTTCTATGAGCGGGCCCGGGGCGGCGCTGCGAGGCGCTCCCCGGGCTCCGCCGAGCTTCACGAGGGCCGGTGGCGCCTCAGCGGCCCTGGCACTGGAAGTAGACCGAGTTGAAGGTCGGCGGGCCGACGTCCTGGAGCGCGCTGTCGGCGGCGCGGATCGTGGTGCGCGTGGCCCCGTCGCCGGCGCCGGCGATGATGTTGACGCACGCCGCGCCGGCAGCCGACTTCACCACGCCGTTGACGAAGGCGAAGTCCGCGCCGCCGCGCAGGCGGATCGCGGCCGGGGCCGAGTTGGTCTGGATGAAGGTGAAGTTGGCGTAGCGGCCATAGGTGCGCGGCAGCAGGTCCTCGGCGCCGTTCGAGTCGATCTCGGTCGCGAACGAGTCGGCGGTCGAACCCGAGACCTTCTGGGCGGCGATGATGAACTGCATGAAGCCGCGCCAGCCGTTGTCGACGTCGAAGCCGTCGTCGTCGGCGCCGGTCACGACGAAATACTTCAGGTTGGTCGCGCCGCCGAAGATCTCGACGCCGTCGTCCGAGGAATTGTGGCTCTGGACATGGTCGATCGTCGTGCCCGAGCCGGTGCCGCCGAGCGTCAGGCCTTGGAGCTCGTTGCCCTCGCTGATCGCGATGCCGGTGTAGCGGATCTGGACGTACTGGAG
Organism: Sphingomonas sp. BK580; assembly: GCF_014194975.1. Classification (GTDB taxonomy): domain Bacteria; phylum Pseudomonadota; class Alphaproteobacteria; order Sphingomonadales; family Sphingomonadaceae; genus Sphingomonas. Next base: position 295,727 of record NZ_JACIAY010000003.1, read on the forward strand.
CGTGCCCGAGCTGTCGGCCTGGTTGGTGCCGCCGTAGAAGCGGCCGGTGACGCCCTCGATCGCCTGCTGGCAGGTGGCCGAGCTGCCGTTGGCGTCGTTCGGCCCGGTACCCGCGGCGCAGACCGCGGTGGGCGCGCGGCCCAGCAGGATCACGCCGCCCCACAGGCCCTGGGTCGCGTCCGACACGCCGTTGTTGGCGAGGTTCTGCTGCGCGGTGAAGATGATCGGCGCGTCCGCGGTGCCGACCGCGTTGAGCTTGCTACCGCGGTTGACCAGCAGCAGGTCGTTCGAGGACTCGGTCGAGTCAGCGGCGAGCACGACGCCAGGCGCGATCGTCAGCGTCACGCCGGTGGCGGCGTTGATGTCGCCCACCTCGGTCTGGCCGCGGAAGCGGTAGACCAGGCCCGGGATCTTCGCGAGCGTGAGGTCCGCGGTGATGACCTGCGGCAGGCGGCAGTAGCGGAAGGTCGCCGGGTTGCTGGCGCCATTCGACGTGTTCAGCCCGTCGTCGGTGAGCCCGGTCGGGCACGAGGCCGCCGGCGTCCCGCTGCCGATCGAGGGCACCGCGGTGCAGCTCGCGCTGTTGAGGAAGCTCGCCGCGGTCGAGCTGCAGGTCCAGCCGGAGAAGGCCCCGTCATTGGGGCCGCTCAGCGCGCCGACGTAGCTGGTGTTCTGAATGAAGCTGCTGTTGCCGAGTACCGTCTGCGGGTTGCTCGCGGTGGCCAGCGACGTGCCGCTGACCGGGTAGACGCCGTTGAGCGTGCTGCCGAAGCCCTGCAGGTTGTTGTTCTGCCCGGCGTTGAGGATCGCGACCTGCTCGTCCGCCGTGACGGTGACGCCCGACTGGGTCGTCGCCAGCGCGATCTGCGCGTTGGTCAGGGCGGTCGGGGTCGGGGTGCCGGTCGGCGTCGGGGTCGGGGCGGGCTGGACGATCGTGATCGGCAGGCTGCCGGCGCCCGGCGAGGCGACGTCGTCCGCACCGCACGAAGCGAGGAACAACGTGGCGGAGGTCGCCAGCAGGAACTTGCTGCGACGGCTGAAGCTGACCATGACTCACTCCCTGTTAGGACGGACCCCGCGCTGGGGCCCGGTGCGGCGAGTCGAACTGTGTGCGCCCGCTCGCTCCCTGAGCAGCGCCGCTAGGCGCGCACGATGACAGCTGAATGAGTCTTCGGAGACGGTTCGGCGTCGTTTCCGTTACGCTTACGTGACAGCCTGGCTTGTGCCCCGATCTGGGACTCGTCGATCGGCCGGAGTCAGGGCGGAGGGACGCGAGCGTCCGCCCCGTTAATCGCTCAGCCCTGACGCCGGATGGGGACGTGATGCCGCGCTGACAGAAACTCAGCGCCACAAGCGGCGTGCCTCAGAACCATGGCTGATGCCTGCGCGTCGGACACGCCGCGTGGGGGATCGCGTGCGAGGACCGCCGCCAGATACGAGAAGCCCCGCCGGTCGCTGGGACAAGCGGGGCGCTTCGGCCGGTCGGATGGTGGGCGCGACAGGGATTGAACCTGTGACCCCACCCGTGTGAAGGGTGTGCTCTACCGCTGAGCTACGCGCCCATCCGCGTCGGGAGCGGCGCACCTACGGGAGCGCGCCGGCCCTGTCCAGCCCTTAATTGAGCGAGTCCTTGAGCACCTTGCCCGCCTTGAACTTGGGCTGGCTCGAGGCCTTGATCGTCATCGGCTCCCCGGTGCGCGGGTTGCGCCCCGTCGACGCCTTGCGCCGGCTGACCGCGAAGGTGCCGAAGCCGACCAGGCGCACCTCGTCGCCCTTCTTCAGGCTCGTCGAGATCGCGTCGAACACCGCCTCGACCGCGCGGCTCGCCTCGCTCTTGCCGAGCCCGGCCGCCGTCGCGACCTGCGCGATCAGTTCCTGTTTGTTCATGCGAGAAGACCCCGTTCCTTACCGTTACGCGTTCGTGATGGATTCGCGGAGCGTCGCCCGCATCCCTCCAGTAAGGCGCGCGCCCGGCGTCGAGTCAAACGAAACCGCCGCGCCCCGGGACAGGACGCGGCGGCAGTAAGTCGCGCTGCGTTAACCTGAATTAATGATGCAGCTCGCCGCCGACCGGGGTGATCGGGGCGGGAGGCAGCGCCGCCAGCTCGTCCGCCTCGGTCCAGTCGATCGCCTCGAGCGGCTGAGTCAGCGCGAGCTTGAGCACCTCGTCGACATGACTGACCGGCACGATCCGCAGCCCCTCGCGGATATTCGCGGGGATCTCCGCCAGATCCTTCTCGTTCTCCTTGGGGATCAGCACCGTCTCGATCCCGCCGCGGAGCGCCGCGAGCAGCTTCTCCTTCAGGCCGCCGATCGGCAGCACGCGGCCGCGCAGCGTGACCTCGCCGGTCATCGCCACTTCCTTACGCACCGCGGTGCCGGTCAGCGTCGAGACGATCGAGGTCACCAGCCCGATACCCGCCGACGGTCCGTCCTTGGGCACCGCACCCTCGGGCAGGTGGATGTGGATATCCTTGCGGTGGAACAGGCTGGGCTTGATCCCGAACGAGGGCGCACGCGCCTGGACGAAGCTGTACGCCGCCTGGACCGACTCCTTCATCACGTCACCGAGCTTGCCCGTCACCTTCGCCTGGCCCTTGCCCGGCACCGTGACGCTCTCGATCGTCAGCAGCTCGCCGCCGACCTCGGTCCAGGCGAGGCCGGTGACGGCGCCGATCTGGTCCTCGGTCTCCGACAGGCCATGGCGGTACCGCTGCACGCCCGCGAAGTCGGCGAGATTGTCGGGCGTGATGGTCACGCTCGCCACCTTCCCCTCGAGGATCTGGCGCAGCGCCTTGCGGCACAGCTTGGCCACCTCGCGCTCGAGCGTGCGCACGCCCGCCTCGCGGGTGTAGCGCTGGATCAGCGCGCGCAACCCCTCGTCGGTGAGCGTGAACTCGCCGGGCTTGAGCCCGTGCGCCTGCACCTGCTTGGCGATCAGGTGACGCTCGGCGATCTCGACCTTCTCGTCCTCGGTGTAGCCCTCGAGCCGGATGATCTCCATGCGGTCGAGCAGCGGCTGCGGCAGATTGAGCGAGTTGGCGGTGCAGACGAACATCACGTCGCTGAGATCGATGTCGATCTCGAGATAATGGTCGTTGAAGCGCGCGTTCTGCTCGGGATCGAGCACCTCGAGCAGGGCCGAGGCCGGGTCGCCGCGGAAATCCTGTCCGAGCTTGTCGATCTCGTCGAGCAGGAACAGGGGATTGCTGGTCCCCGCCTTCTTGAGGTTGGTGACGACCTTGCCCGGTAGTGAGCCGATGTAGGTGCGGCGATGGCCGCGGATCTCGGCCTCGTCGCGCACGCCGCCGAGCGACTGGCGGATGAACTCGCGCCCGGTCGCCTTGGCGATGCTCTTGCCCAGCGACGTCTTGCCCACGCCCGGCGGGCCGACGAGGCACAGGATCGGCCCCTTCAGCTTGTTGGTGCGCGCCTGCACCGCGAGATACTCGACGATGCGGTCCTTGACCTTCTCGAGCGCGTAATGGTCCTCGTCGAGGACCGCCTGCGCGGCGGCGATGTCCTTCTTGATCTTGCTCTTCTTGCCCCAGGGCAGGCCCAGCAGCACGTCGAGATAGTTGCGCACGACGGTCGCCTCGGCGCTCATCGGCGCCATCGTCTTGAGCTTCTTCAGCTCCGCCGTCGCCTTGGTGCGCGCCTCCTTGGAGAGCCGTAGCGTGGCGATCTTCTGGGTGAGCTCGGCGATCTCGTCGCCCTCGCCCTCCTCGCCCTCGTTGCCGAGCTCGCGCTGGATCGCCTTGAGCTGCTCGTTGAGATAATATTCGCGCTGCGTCTTCTCCATCTGACGCTTGACGCGGCTCTTGATCTTCTTCTCCACCTGGAGGACGCCGAGCTCGCCCTCCATCAGCGCATAGGCCATCTCGAGCCGCTTGAGCGGATCTGCCTCCATCAGCAGCGACTGCTTCTCGGCGACCTTAACCTGGATGTTGCCGGCGACCGTGTCCGAGAGCTGCCCAGCGGACTCGATCTCGGCCAGCTGCGCCGCCAGCTCGGCGGGAAGCTTACGATTGAGCTTGGCATAATTCTCGAACTGGTCGACCACCGAGCGCATCAGCGCGGCGAGCTCCGGCCCCTCCACCGCGGTATCGGCGACCGGCGCGACCGTGGCAGTGAGATAGGCGCCGCTCTCCTCCAGCGTCTCCAGCGTGGCGCGCGCCTTCCCTTCGACCAGCACGCGCACCGTGCCGTCGGGCAGCTTGAGCAACTGGAGCACCGTGGCGGTGACGCCCATCGTGTAGAGATCGTCGCGCGAGGGATCGTCCTCCGCCGGGTCGAGCTGCGCGACCAGGTAGATCTCCTTGTCCGCGGCCATGGCCGCCTCCAGCGCGGCGACCGACTTGTCGCGCCCGACGAACAGCGGCACGATCATGTGCGGGAAGACGACGATGTCGCGAAGCGGCAATACGGGGAAAGTGGACGTCATGGGTACTCCGGCGCCGCCCGACGAGGACGGCCAACGCGCTTTATATGGTGTGTGGGGGCGCCGCATCAATCTGGCAGTGCTCGCGCCCGCGCTGGCGCTGGCGATCGGCGGGGCCGCCGCGGCGCGCGGGTCACACCTCCCCGAGAAGGGGGAGCCGCCGATCAGCGCGCAGACGCAGCGCTCGGGCGGGGTCCGCCCACCCGAGCAGGCGGCGCTCCGGCTCGTCTCGACCGAACTCTGGTTCGAGCTCGACCCGTCGCGGCGTACGCTGGCGGCGCGCGCGCGGCTCCGCCTGCGCGCCGAGGCGACAGTGCCGCGGCTGCTGCTCGATCTCGACTCCAACTATGCGGTGCGCTCGGTTACTATCGGCGGCCGCGCGCTCCCAGCCGCCGCCGTGCAGCGCCCGGACGGTCAGCTCGCCCTCGCGGCACCGCTGGCAAGGGGCGCGACGGCCTCGGTCGACATCGTCTACGACGGGACGCCGCACGTCGCGGTCAACGCGCCGTGGGACGACGGCATCGTCTGGTCGCGGACGCCCGACGGCCGTCCCTGGGCGGCGACCACCACCGAGGGCTATGGTTGCGACCTGCTCTGGCCCTGTCTCGACTTCCCCGAGGGCGAGCCAGGCGAGGCACTACTCCACATCACCGCGCCCCGCGGGCTGAAGGCACCGTCGAACGGGCGGCTGCTCGGGGTCGACGCGCTGCCCGATGGCCGCAGCATCTGGCATTGGCGGGCACGCCAGCCCAACACCTATGCGATCGCGATCAACCTCGGTCCCTACGAGGTCATCGAGGGCCAGTATCGCAGCCGCTATGGCAACCAGATCCCACTCGCCTACTGGTATCTGCCCGGCGAGGAGGAGCAGGCGCGCGCACTCTTCGCCGAGTTCGCGCCGACGCTCGACTTCTTCGAGGCGGTGATCGGCCCCTACCCGTTCGGCGACGAGAAGCTCGGCGTCGTCGAGACGCCCCACAAGGGGATGGAGCACCAGACGATCAACGCCTACGGCAACGGCTATGCCAAGGCGCCGGAGGGGTTCGACTGGCTGTTCCATCACGAATTCTCGCACGAGTGGTTCGGGAACCAGCTCACCGCCGCCAACTGGGACGATTACTGGCTGCACGAAGGCTTCGGCAGCTACATGCAGCCGCTCTACGGACGCTGGCGGGAGGGCGAGGCGCGCTATGCCGTGATGCTGGACGCGCAGCGCAACCAGATCGCCAACCGCGCGCCGGTCGTGCGCGACCGCGTGCTGACCGAGGAGGAGGTGTACGAGCCCGCCAAGGGCGGCGCGGGCACCGACATCTACTACAAGGGCTCGTGGACGCTCCACACCCTGCGCTGGCTGATCGGCGACGCCGCCTTCTACGAGTCGGTGCGACGGCTGGTCTACGGTCGCCCGGACCCGCGCCCGGGCAACTTCCGTCCGCGCTACGGCTCGACGCGCGAGTTCGAGGCGATCGTCGCGCGCGTGACCGGCAAAGATTACGGTTGGTTCTTCGACACCTATCTGCGCGATCGCGCGTTACCCGAGCTGCTGGCGAGGCGTGACGGCGACGTGCTGCGGCTGGCCTGGACGACCGAGCGGCCGCGCGCCTTCGCGATGCCGGTCGAGGTCCAGGTCGGCGAGGACGTGCGCCGCGTCGCGGTGCCGGGCGAGGTGCGCGTCCCCGCCGGGGCGCACGTCACGATCGACCCGGCGGCGCGCGTGCTGCGTCGCTCGGTCGCGGTGGAGGAGTATCAGGCATGGCGCACGCGATCGACGACCTCGAAGTGAGCCAGCTGCTGGCACGACGCAGCGCCGAGATGGCGGCGGTCTTCATGATCGGTGACGGGATCCTCGGGCTGCTCCAGCCACGCCGCCATGTCGCGCTGTGGCAGGAGCGCGCGCTCGGGGCGGAGGCGCTGGTGGCGCCGTTCGTCGACCGGCCGGGGCGGCGGCGCGCCTATGCGGTGCTGCAGATCGCGGCCGGCATCGCGCTGGCGGCGCGACAGCGGATACGGTGAGCTGCCCCGCTCATGGCACCACCGTCGTGAACAGATAGACCGCGAAGATCATCAGGTGCACCGCTCCCTGTAGCACCGTCGTCCTCCCGTTGCCGAGCGAGATCGTCGCGACGAAGAGCGAGAGCGCCAGCAGCACGAGGCTCTTCGAACCGATCCCGAGCGCGAGCGGCAGATCGAGCACCAGGCTGACGATCGCGACCGCCGGGATCGTCAGCCCGATCGTCGCCAGCGCCGAGCCGAGCGCGAGATTGAGGCTGGTCTGGATCCGATTGCGCCGCGCCGCGCGGACCGCGGCGAGGCTCTCCGGCGCGAGCACCAGCGCCGCGATCACCACGCCGACCACGGCGAGCGGCAGCCCCGCGTCGAGCACCGCGCGCTCGATCGTGGCGGACAGCGCTTTGGCGAGCAGCACCACCGCGACCAGTGCGACGAGCAGCAGCCCGAAGGCGATCCAGGTCGTGCGCGCGTCGGGCACCGCACCGTGATGCTCGTCACCCTCGGCGCCGAGGAAGTAATCGCGATGCCGCAGCGTCTGCACCATCACGAACACGCCGTAGAGGAACAGGCTGACCAACGCGACCAGGATCAGCTGCGAGGTCGAATAGCTCGGCCCCGCGGTGGTGGAGGTGTAGTTCGGGAGGACCAGTGTCAGGATCGCTAGGGCAGCGAGCGTGCACAGCGCCGCGCTCGCGCCGCGCAGCGAGAAGCGCTGCTCGCCGTGGATCACGCCACCCACCATCAGGCACAGGCCGATGATGCCGTTGAGGATGATCATGATCGCGGCGAAGACCGTGTCGCGCGCCAGCGCCGATGCGTCGCCCGCGTCGGACAGCATCAGCGAGACGATCAGCGACACCTCAATCACGGTCACCGCGATCGCGAGCACCAGTGTCCCGAACGGCTCGCCCACGCGATGCGCCACCACCTCGGCGTGGTGAACCGCGGCGAGCACCGCGCCGAACAGGACCAGCGCGGCCGCCACCGTGCCGACGGTGCCGAACGTGGCCAGGCCGACGAGCACCGCGGCCACGCCGGCAAGCGGAAAACCGACCGCCCACCAGGGCATCAGCGTCGGGGACGGCGGCAATGAGGCGTCGATCGTCGTCTGCATGCCAGGGCAATGCGCGAGCGGTCCCGTGCGATCCGCCGAACGTCATCAGCAAAGAAGAAGGGCGCCGCGGTGATGCCGCGACGCCCTGGTGCGGGGCTCCCCCGCGCTTGTCTCAGGATCGACCAGTCCGCCCGTAAGAAACCTGCGGAGACTACGACGCGGGGGATCCCGCGCCTCGTCCGGGACGGCGGTCTATCAGGGCAGACCTGCCGATCTCACCCCTTCTCCTACGCGCGCGGCCGAGAGACGATCAGGCGACCTCGCCGGCTTTCTTCTTCTCGGCGTAGACGCGCACCGGCTCCTTGCGACCCTCGACCACGTCACGGTCGATCATCACCTCGTCGACCGAGTCCATACCCGGAAGGTCGAACATCGTGTCGAGCAGGATCGCCTCCAGGATCGAGCGCAGCCCGCGCGCGCCGGTCTTGCGCTCGATCGCCTTTTTGGCGACCGTGGTGAGCGCGTCGTCGGTGAAGCCGAGCTTGACGTCCTCCATCTCGAACAGCTTCTGATATTGTTTCACCAGCGCGTTCTTCGGCTCGGCGAGGATCTTCACCAAAGCCGGCACGTCGAGGTCCTCGAGCGTCGCGATCACCGGCAGGCGGCCGACGAACTCGGGGATGAGGCCGAACTTGAGCAGATCCTCCGGCTCCGTCTGGCGCAGCACCTCGCCGGTGCGCTTCTCCTCGGGCGAGGCGACATAGGCGCCGAAGCCGATCGACTTGCCCTGGAGACGGTCCCCGATGATCTTCTCGAGCCCCGAGAAAGCGCCGCCGCAGATGAACAGGATGTTCGTCGTGTCGACCTGGAGGAACTCCTGCTGCGGGTGCTTGCGGCCGCCCTGCGGCGGGACGCTCGCGGTGGTACCCTCCATCAGCTTGAGCAGCGCCTGCTGCACGCCCTCGCCCGACACGTCGCGCGTGATCGACGGGTTCTCGGCTTTGCGGCTGATCTTGTCGATCTCGTCGATGTAGACGATGCCGCGCTGCGCGCGCTCGACATTATAGTCGGACGCCTGGAGCAGCTTGAGGATGATGTTCTCGACGTCCTCGCCGACGTAGCCCGCCTCGGTGAGCGTCGTCGCGTCCGCCATGGTGAAGGGCACGTCCAGGATACGGGCGAGCGTCTGCGCCAGCAGCGTCTTGCCGCACCCGGTCGGGCCGACAAGCAGGATGTTGCTCTTGGCAAGCTCCACGTCGGCACCCTTCGCGCCGTGGTTGAGCCGCTTGTAGTGATTATGCACCGCCACCGAGAGCACGCGCTTGGCCTGCTTCTGCCCGATGACATAGTCGTCGAGCACGTCGCAGATCTCCTGCGGCGACGGCACGCCGCCGTCCTTCTTCGCGACCAGCGCCGACTTCGTCTCCTCGCGGATGATGTCGTTGCACAGCTCGACGCACTCGTCGCAGATGAACACGGTGGGGCCGGCGATCAGCTTGCGCACCTCGTGCTGCGACTTGCCGCAGAACGAGCAATAGAGCGTGCTCTTGCTATCGCCGCCACTGAGTTTCGTCATTCAGATCATCCTTCGTCGCAGGCATGGCGCCTGCCCTGGGCGCGGCGCAGGCTACCGCACTGCACCTTAAGCAACAACGTACAAAGCCGCGTAAATTAGGGCCGTGGTCGGCGCGGTCACGCGGTGTCGCCGAACCGCAATATCTATCCTCGACCCCGCGGCTTCAAGGGCGTAGCGGCGCGGCGTTGACCCGGAGCGCCGAGCCCGCCGCGCGACGCCGGCGCGGCGCGACGGGCCGCGCCGGTCAACCCGATCACGCCGCGGCGCTGACGTCCTCGCTCGGCACCGGGCGCTTGTCGAACACCTCGTCGATCAGGCCGAACTCCTTGGCTTCCTCGGCGCTCATGAACTTGTCGCGATCCATCGCGCGCTCGATCTCCTCGAGCGGCTTGCCGGTGTACTTGGCGTACAGCGTGTTGAGGAAGTGGCGCATACGGAGGATCTCGCGCGCCTGGATCTCGATGTCGGCCGCCATGCCCTGCGCCCCGCCCGAGGGCTGGTGGATCATGATGCGGCTGTTCGTGGTGGCGACGCGCATGCCCGGCTCTCCGCTGGCGAGGAGGAAGGAGCCCATCGACGCCGCCTGCCCGATGCACAGCGTACCGACGCGCGGGCGGATGTATTGCATCGTATCGTGGATCGCCATGCCCGCCGTGACGACGCCGCCCGGCGAGTTGATGTACATGAAGATGTCCTTCTTCGGATTCTCCGATTCGAGGAAGAGCAGCTGAGCGCAGATCAGCGACGCCATGCCGTCCTCGACCCCGCCGGTGACGAACACGATCCGCTCGCGCAGCAGCCGCGAGAAGATGTCGAACGAGCGCTCGCCGCGGTTCGACTGCTCGATGACGATCGGGACGAGCCCGGCCTGGGTCTGCTGCATGCCGACGCCGGCGCGCGCCAAAGCGCCTGCGAAATCGCCGGTCTCGAACGGATTGTGCATGGAATGACTCTCTTATGCCCTCAAGGCGGCCAACATCGGCGCTCGCTCCAGCTTGTTCAAGCCCCGTCGCCGGGGGCCCGCCCGGGTGCGGCATGCGCGAGGTAGGCGAGCCGCCGCACCTCGCGCCGGCCGCGCACCACCGTGTCGAGGATCAGCCCGGCGAAGCCGCACAGCGCCGCCAGGATCATCAGACCGGTCACCAGCACCGCGGTGGGCAGCCGCGGCACCAGCCCGGTGTGCGCGTAGGTCACCGCCAGCGGTAGCGCGAGCACCACCGCGAGCAGCGCGAGCAGCACCCCCGCCCCGCCGAAGAACCACAGAGGGCGCTCGATCCGGTACAAGGTCGCGATCGTGCGCAGGATGCGCCAGCCGTCGCCGTAGGTGCTGAGCTTCGACACCGAGCCCGCGGGGCGCGCGGAATAGCGAGTCTCCACCTCGCCCAGCGGCATCTTGAGCTCGAGCGCATGGACGCTGATCTCGGTCTCGATCTCGAAGCCGACCGACAGCACCGGGAAGCTCTTGACGAAACGGCGCGAGAAGACGCGGTAGCCGCTGAGGATGTCGCTGAAGCTGCGCCCGAACAGCCGCGTCAGCATGCCGGTGAGCAGGCTGTTGCCGAGCCGGTGGCCGCGGCGATAGGCGGCGGCCGCGTCGCCCACCCGGGTGCCAACGACCATGTCGAGCTGCTCGTCGAGCAACCGGTCCACCATCGCCGGCGCCGAGGCGGCGTCATAGGTCGCATCGCCATCGGCCATGACGTAGACGTCGGCGTCGATGTCGGCGAACATGCGGCGTACCACCGCACCCTTGCCTTGGATCCGCTCAGTCCGGACCACCGCGCCCGCGGCGCGCGCGACCGCGACAGTGCCGTCGCGGCTGTTGTTGTCATAGACGTAGATGACCGCGTCGGGCAGCGCCTGGCGGAAGCCGGCGATCGTGTCCGCGATCGCGGCTTCCTCATTGTAGCACGGCAGCAGCACCGCCACCCGCGCCGCCGCCCGCGCCCCGTCCGCCCTCACCCCGCTCCGCATCCGCCGTCCTGCCGCCCCTGATCCGCACACCCTACCGCCATCCTAGGCGATGATCCCGGTCGAAACGTGAAAGAGCCGGACTGCGTCGCGGCAGCCCGGCTCTTGCTCTTACGCGACGACGTCGTCGGCCGCTTACTCGGCCTTCTTGGCGCGCGTGCGCTTGGGTGCCGGCGCGTCGGCGGCCTCGGCGCCCGCCGCCGCCGCGGCGGCCGCCGGGTCAGACTCGAGCACCTGAGTCTCCTCGCTCACGGGCGCCGCCTTCTTGGCACGCGGCTTCTTCGCGGCCACCTCGGGCGTGACCGGCTCGGCCGCTGCCTCGCCGGTGGAGGCGTCGGACGAGGCCGCCTCCTCGACCTTGGCCGCCTTCTTCGCGGCGGGCTTCTTCGCCGGCTTCTCGGCCGCGGGCGCCTCGCCCTCGGTGGCGCCACCCTCGCCGTCGCTCGCCGCGGGCTTCTTCTTGCCGCGCGTCTGCTTGGGCTTGTGATGGTCGTGGTCGTGATGGTGCGTGCCGGTCGCGAAGCCGTCCTCGCTCTCGATCGCCGCCTCCAGCTCCTCGCGCGTCGTCTCGCGCTCGGTCACCTCGGCCTTGTCGAACAGGAAGTCGACGACCTTGTCCTCGTAGAGCGGCGCGCGCAGCTGTGCTGCCGCCATCGGCTCCTGCTGGATGTACTGGACGAAGCGCTGCTGCTCCTCGCCGCGATACTGCTGCGCGGCCTGGGCGATCAGCCGGTTCATCTCCTGCTGCGTCACCTCGACGCCGTTGGCCTGGCCAATCTCGCTCAGCAGCAGCCCGAGGCGGACGCGGCGCTCGGCGATCTTGCGGTAATCGTCGCGCTCGGCCTCCATCTCGGCCAGCGCCGCCTGGGGATCGGGCTCGTGCGTCGCCTCGTGCTGGAGCTGCTGCCAGATCTGGTTGAACTCGGCCTCCACCATCGACGGCGGCACCTCGAAGTCATGCCCCTCGGCGAGCTGGTCGAGCAGCTTGCGCTTCATGTAGGTGCGCGTGAGCTGGTTGTGCTCCTGCTCGATCTGGCCGCGCAGCAGCCCGCGCAGCTGGTCGAGGCTCTCCAGCCCGAGCTGCTTGGCGAGTTCCTCGTCGATCACGCTCTCGGCGGCGGTCTTCACCGCCTTGATGGTGAGGTCGAAGGTCGCCTGCTGGCCGGCCAGTTCCTTGGCGCCGTACTCCTCAGGGAAGGTCACGGTGATCTGGCGCTCGTCGCCCGCCTTGACGCCGACGACCTGGTCCTCGAAGCCCGGGATGAGCTGGCCGGCGCCGAGCTCGACCGCCATGTCGGTACCGGTGCCGCCCTCGAAGGCGACGCCGTCGAGCGTCTTGCCGACGAAGTCCATCGTCACCTGGTCACCGGTCTCGGCCGCCTTGTCCCCGGCATCCTCCCAGCGCTTCTGCATGTCGGCGAAGCGCTTGAGCTGGACGTCGATCGCCGCATCGTCGACCGGCACGGTCAGGCGCTCCAGCTTCAGACCCTCGATCGCGGGGGCCGGCACCTGCGGCAGCACCTCCAGCTCGACCTTGAGCTCGGCGTCCTTGCCCGCCTCATAGCCCTCGGTCAGCTCGACCGACGGCTGCATCGCGGGGCGCAGCTGCTTCTCGCTGATCAGCGCCTGGATGCCCTCCTGGATCGAGGTGTTCAGCGCGTCCTGGTGCAACGCCGGGCCGTGCATCTTGCGCACGAGGTTGGCGGGCACCTTGCCGGGGCGGAAGCCCGGCATGCGGATCTGCGGCGCGACGCGCTTCAGCTCGGCGTCGACCCGGCCCGCGATCGCACTGGCGGGGATGGTCACGGTGTAGGCGCGCTTCAGGCCCTCGTTCAACGTCTCGACAGTCTGCATAGGCCGCTTTCGTCTGGAATAGGATGAGTGATGGCCACCCCGCGTCAAGCGCGGGGACTGGTGCGGGCGAAGGGACTCGAACCCCCACATCTTGCGATACCAGAACCTAAATCTGGCGCGTCTACCAGTTCCGCCACGCCCGCAAGGGAGCACCCTCGGAGCGAGGGGCTCTATCAGGTCAGGCGGCTCGGGAAAAGTGCCCATATGCCCCACCCGTGGGGGACGGTGGGGGGAGCTGGAAACCCGCGGAAAACTGCGGATTTTGGCCGGCCGAGGGAGCGTAGTTCCCCACCTTCACCAGCGCATCCTCAAGATTTTGGGGCTTCACATGTGCGTACCGAAGGGTCGTTTCGATCACTTTGTGGCCCATCCATTCCTTGATGACAAAGACGTTGATGTCGGCGTCGACCATGCGCGTCGCGCACGTATGGCGGCAGGCGTGAAAGACGAAGTTCTCGTCCTCCGCAAGCCCCATGTGCTCCCTCGCCCGCTCCCACCAGGTACGCAGGCCGCGGCGCGTCGGCATTGTCCCCGATTGCAGAAGATCGAGCAGAAGGTCCCTCGTGTGGTCCGACATGGGAACGGTGCGCGGCGTGTCGGTCTTGGTCTTCCAGAGGTGGAGGCGGTTGCCGTTGATCTGGCCCGGCTCGACCGTGAGCAGCTCGTCGCGGCGGCACCCGGTGGCGATGGCGACCTGGATGAGCTTCCAGACGGCGTGGGCCTGCTGGGCCTTGGGGTGATCCCGGCCGGTCAGGAACGCGCCCAGGGCCTGCTCCTCCTCGACGGTGATCCAGCGGATACGGCCGACGCTCTCCTCGCGCCACGAGAACTCAATCTCCGAGACGGGCGCGACTCGGTACTTCCGCTTCTGCGCCCAGGTCAGGAAAGTCTTGAGGTGCGACAGGTAGCGGTTCACGGTCCCGTCCGCCTTCCCGAGGGCCTTGAGCTTCTTGATGAGCCCGTCGACCGTGTGGGTGTCGATGTCGTCCAGGCGCAGGTTGCGGCCGAGGAGCGTCTCCATGATCGCCATGTGCTGCCAGCACCCCGACTCGCTGTCCATGCCGGCCCAGAGCATCCCCTTAGCCAGCGGGATGACCGAGGAGAGCGTGTGGACCTCCGGGGCACCTACGGCCGCTCCAGGGCCTGGGAGGGCCTCTCCGGCCGCCCAGGAGGCCAGCACGGCCTTCTCGTCCTGCTGCGCCTGCGCCAGGCTGTCCCAGCGCTTGCGATAGCGCTCCTTGCCGCGCTGTAGCTCGACCCGGAACCGCCCGGTGAGCTTGCCGTCTTTCTTGTCGGGATAGATTGCCACGGGATCAGGCCTCCTTGTGCCGACCCCGGTAGGCGCTGCCCCCGGTGATCTGTCTGTGATTGCGGTCGATCATTCTACTCCAGAGCATCCTCAATCTGGTTCTTGAGGAGCTTCCCCTTATTGGTGAGGACATACTGCACGTTCCGCAGGCTCGTCGGGTCCTGGATGCGCGAAAGGAGCCCGTAGCCCTCCTCGCCGTTCCTGAGCGTCGACGAGAGGTCCAGAAGGTGGCGACTCATCGTTCCCTTCGAGGCCCCTGCTTTGTCCGCCAGCGCCTGCACCCCAATCCCCTCGTTGAGGCAGACCAGGACGAAGGTGTGGAAGAGCTGGACCGGGGTGGCTCCGCTCGTGGCCTGCCGCCACGCGGTGAGCGCCCGATCCATTTTCTTCAGGCCGAGAGATGCGTTAGCTTCGCGTGCCATGTGCTGCCCCTACTGCAAATTGCGACGGTCTGCAACGGTGAACTGTCAGTCGCTGCGGAACGTCAGTGATGATGTCCGGTTCCATTCCACCGACCGTCTGTAGCGACAAGGGGAACGAAAAAAGACCCCGCCAGGAAAGGCGGGGCATTTTGGGACAGGTGGTTAGAAAAGTAGGGACCAGACGTGATCGCCGACTGCGCCGAGGATCGCGACGAAGCCCGCGAAGATGCTGGCGACGGTAGCCGCCCGGACCTGGAAGGCCGAGAGGAGCTGGCGCTGGGTGGCCGAGTCGGCCTCCAGTTTGTCGAGGCGCCGGTCGATGAGCGAGTGCGCCTCGTTGTGCCCGTCGAGCTTGGTCTCGATGCGAGTCATGCGATCCCGGAGGTCCAGGATCAGGGAGGTGTGTTCTTCCATGGGTATTTCAGAAGGAGATGATGGAGCGGCGACTGTGGCCCGGAGGCTCGCCCAGCGCCTCGAAGAGGCCGTCGAGCAGCTTCTCAGCGACTCGGGCCCAGCGGCGCCCCTCCAGGGACTTACGGCCCACGACGGAGCTGATGGTCTCCTGAGGGCGCGGGAGGGCCGCTAAGCCCGCCAGGTACAGCGGGCCCGCGAAGGTGACGTGGAGGAGCTGGTCGAACGCGATGAGCCACGCACGGCCCCAGAGGAGCGCTCGGGGCCTCACGGGGCCGGCCAGGCCACCGCTGCGGCGGACACGATGGCCCCCACAGTCTCACCGCTAGCGGACTTGCGCTTGGCGGCCATGCGGAGGCCTTCGATCGCGGCACCCACCGGGACCCAGGCGTCTGCCTGCGCGACGACCTCGGCCGCCAGAGCGTCGACCGTGATGTCACACGCGGCGGCCTCGGCGGCCAGGAAGGGCGTGGGGGCCTTCGGGTCCTTCAGGTAGGCCCGAGCCTCTGCCTCCTTGCGGAGGTACGTCATGCCCTGCCCTGCGCCGGGCGTGAGGAACCGGAGGCGCACCTGTTCGGCCTCCTCGTCGATCCTGGCCGCTGCGGCGACCTTGAGGGCCGTGAGGTCCAGCTCGGGACTGGAGATGACCGCCTGAGGGACCGCGACGATGGCGGCGCCCTCCGGGAGCGGTATGGCCGCCAAGGTGCCCGGCTGGGCCCCTCCTCGCCACAGCTCGCGGCCGGTGACGGTGTCGTAGACGATGTAGTGTTCCATTGGGTTCTCAGCGCTTGAACGCCGTGGCGGTCATGATTTTGTAGGAGCTGGTCCAGCTTGCCCCCGATTGGTCGGCGTAGAGCTGGAGCGTGTAGGTGTGCGTGCCGGGACCCGGCTGGTCGACGACACTGGTTGCGAGCATCCCGCCGAAGGTGACGCCGAACTGGCCGAAGGCAGTCGGGCGGATCGTGAGCGGGCCGTAGATGACCACGCCGTCCCGGAGGATGCGGAAGTACAGGTAGGACGTGGTCGGCGAAGAGCCTCCGAAGTCCGCACTGACGTTGACGAGGTAGGTGTCGGTCGCGGACGAGGTCACCGTGGTCGAGACGAGGTCCCGCACCGTCAATCCGCTCCCGGCAGGCGAAGTCTGTTCGGTGCCGTTGACCGCGTAGGCTGTCGAGGTGACCTGGTTGGCCCCGATCGTGCGGGTCGTCAGCGTGCCGTCGAGGAGGAGGTCCCCCGTGACCCGCATGTTGGTGTCCACAAGGAACTCGCCGGCCGAACCGTCCTTCTTGCGGAGGCCGATGGCGACCCGCCCTTCCGGGGTGGTGCCGGTGACGCCCCAGTAGACCTCCTGGCGGCCGTCGAGGGTCGAGACGGCCTGGGAGACGGTCTGCAAGGACGCCTTGGCACCGTTGGCCGTGGTCTCGACGGTGTCGATGCGGGACGCGAGAGCCCCATCCTGGTTCGCTCGGGCGGTAGCCTCCTCGGCGACCTTGGCCGAGACCCGCTGGTCGACGTCACCGCCCCCGTCGAAACGTGCCTCAACCGTCGAGAGCCGCTGGGACAGAACGCCATCGGCCTGAGCCCGAACGGTCTCCTCCGTGGCGACGCGGCCGGTGAGGGCCCCAAGGCTCACTCGGGCCTTCTTATTGGCGACTTCCTCGGCGGTGGCCTGCCGGACGCCCGCCAGGTTCCAGCGCAGCCGCTTGGCCGGCACGTTGGGGAGGAAGGACTCCCAAGCCGTCATCGGGTGGAAACGCAGGGAAGCGAGGTCGTTGACGCTGAAGTCGACTAGGAGGGCGAAACGGTAGCGGCGCCCTGCTAGTCCTGCGCCCGGAGCCGTATCGGTGGCGTCTGGCTGGAGCGCGAAGTCCCACGAAGCGGTGACGATCGCGACGCCACTCGTGTTGTATCCGGCGAGGTAGCAGCCCGATCCGTTGAGCTGTCCTTCGACAAGGCTCACGTCGACCTCTACCACGAACCAGCCCGGCCCGATCATCATGCCGAGGTCCACTCCGCCTCCGGCATCGCCAAAGGACAGCCCGCTCACCGCATGGAAGAGGTTGCCCTGGCCGCCAGGCCAGGAGGTCTCCATCGCATACCGACCGATGACCCCGTCTCGTCGGACAACGGCGCCTCCCGTCTGCGTAGCGAGGCCCCACCCGTTCGGGATTTCTCCGCGACTGTCGGGCCAGTCTGCGAAGTAGGCCGCACGGTTGAGGTAGGTCGGCGAGCCGCCCACAGAAGCCTCGACGGCCGCTGTCCGGGTCGCGAGGGACCCGAGGGCCGTAGCGGAGGCGCTGGTGGCCTCCTGGACCCCTGCGGCGACCTTCTGGTCCGTCTCGCCCCTCAGGGTGGCGGCAAGGTTCTGGCGGGCCGTTGCTTCAGCACTCACGGCGTCGGAGCGGGCCTGCGCCTCACTCGACACGGCCGCCGAGGTCTCGCCCCGGAGCTTGGTCTCAAGGTTCTGGCGGGCGGTCGCTTCGGCCGAGATGGCGTCGGCGCGGACCCGAGCCTCCTCCTGGATCGCGGCGCGGGCGACAGGGTCCTCCCCGCTCCCACCGGACCCTGAGGAGGCCTCAAGGGCCTGGACGCGGCTGGCGACTGCGGAGACGGCATCGGCGCGGGCCTGGGCCTCCTCGGAGACCTTCGCGGTGACCTTGGTGTCGACCTCACCGGCCGTGGTATAGTCGGCCTCGATCGCGCCCAGGCGGGACGCAATGGCCCCGTACTCGTCGGCACGGGCCTTCTGCTCGACCTGGATGGCCGCGGAGACCTTGGTGGTCGTCTCGGACCGCAGGGTCGCCGCAAGCTCCTGTCGGGTGGTGGCCTCGGCGAGGATCGCGTTGGCCCGTGCGGTGGCCTCTTCGGAGACGCGGGCATCGAGCGCGAAGTCGACGTCGGTCCGCTTGGCGTACGAGGCCTCGACGGACTGGAGGCGGCCGGCGAGAGCCTCCTCCCCATCGGTACGTGCGGTGACCTCGTCGATCACGTTGGACTTGAGGAGCGCGACGTCGTCGGAGAGGCGCTTGAGGTCCGCGGGGCTTGCGCCTCCCGTGGCGTCCTTGCCGGGCTCTCCTCGTTCGCCGCGAGGGCCGGGCTCGCCCTGGTCGCCTTTGTCGCCCTTCTCGCCTCGGGGGCCGCGGAGGTCGACGTTGCCCTTCCCGTAGAAGGAGGGGAGCTGGTTCATGGTGTTTCCTAGATGACCCCGAACACCTGCCCATCGGCTCGCATGTAGAGGGTGCCGAGAGGCAGGCCGGCGGCCTTAGCCGCGGCGTTGGTGGTGTAGGTCGGGAGGGGGATCAGCGGGCCGGGAGGGCCCTGGATGCCGTCCTTGCCGGGCTCCCCGCGGGGGCCTCGGAGGCGCTCCTGGTCGCCGTCGCCGTAGAAGGAGGTCTGGGCGAGAGACATCAATAATCGCCTCGGTCGGTGGGGAGTGGGATGTTGATGCGGCCGGACCACTTCTCGTCGAGGTCCTGGCCGGAGATGTCGGCGACGTAGCCGTCCGCGCGGGCCTGAAAGCGCCGGGCGTACTCATCCTCCATCTGGAAGTGGTCGGCGGCGAGGACCGCGGCCGTGTAGACGACGGCGTTGAGCGCCGAGCGTGTCCACACGTTCTCGTCGTCATCCGCGGCGAGCGGCGGCGACTGGGTGTAGTAGTGGAAGTAGACGTTCGTGTTCGGGGCCGGCGTGGGCTTCAGGAGCCAGCGGTCGCCGATCTTCACGAAGTGGGTGGGGACGCCCGCGGTCTCGCGCATCGCAAGGAACTGGGCGATGTCCACCTGGACCAGCTCGGTCGTGTCGGTGAACAGGTTGATCCCCTCCAGGAAGCCGGTGGGGACGATGATGGCGTTGCGCTCGCCGTCCCACTCGCCCTGGGTGAGCATGGTCTCCATGCAGCCGATGCGGAGCTTGCGCTCCATGTCGGCGATGGCGTCCGTGATGAAGTCTCCGGCGAGAGCGTCGGTGAGGTCGCGCCGGTTGATGATCGACTGGAGGCGTCGCTTGCACTTGCCGAAGCTCATGGGATCAGAAGCTCTTAGAGGTGGTCTGGAAGGCCGTCAGGTCCTCGGCGCGGAGCTTCGCGAGGATGATCGCGGCGCCGTTCGGGTCATGGATGGCCTCGAAGATGTCGAAGCCCTGGCGGCGCCAGTTGTTGACGACGGCGACAGGGATGCGGGCGAGGTGGATGCGCTCGATGTCGTCGCCCTTGGTGAGCTGGGCGAAGGTCGAGGCGTCTTGATGGTTCCGAGTGGCGGCCACGCGGTCCAGGAAGGACTGCGGGATTTCCTGCTCGGCGACGATCGTGCCGGTGACCTGGAGGTCGCCGTCGACCGTATCGGGGATGAAGTCCTCGTCGAGGCCGACGAAGCGATAGGGGGAGGTCATTCGGTATTCGGTGGGAGGTGAAAAGAAACCCCCGACCCGGTGAGGGGCCGGGGGCACTTGCGGCTTACGCGCCGATGTTGGTGACGAGCGTCGACGCCTTGAAGTTGTCGTGCTCCAGGCCGTACTCGCCGGCCAGCATGATCTTCGTGTTGTCGCCGGTCTTGGCGAGGGTCTCGCGGAACCAGCCGCGGCCCTTCAGGACGGCCTTCTTCCAGTTGGCCGGGTTCCAGAGCAGGCCGAAGTCGGCCTTCATCTCGCGGTTGGTCTCGACCGTCAGCGTGCCCAGCGCGGTCGTGTACACGTCGACGACGTGGACGATCTCGTTGGCCTTCGCGCCGGTCACCTCACGGGTGCGGCTCGCGTTGCCGGCGAACTCCGCGGTCTGCTCCGCGACGTACGGGGCGACCATGAAGCGGCGAGCGCGACCGCCCTCGTCGTAGTTCTTCTTGATCGCGAGGCGCAGCGTCTGCTCCTTGAGCGGCGCTGCGGTCGCGTTGTTCGCGATCTTGTTGTTCGCGTCGATGAGCTGGCTGGCCGACGCGGTGCGACGCGCGACGGTGTTCGAGCCGAGGACCGAGGCCTGGTCGACGCCGACGAACGAGCGCTCCAGGTCGAGCTTGAGGGCCTTGCCCTTCTTCACGATCTGGCGGGCCAGCTCGGACTTGCGGCCGTAGTGCTCCGTCGCCTCGACCGAGCCCGAGAGCTTGATCGTGCGCGAGTAAATCTGAGTGGTGTTCGACCGCATCTGGGTCGTGCTCAGGTCCTCCTCGGTGGCGTCGAAGCCCTCGACCTGGGCGTTGTCCTTGCCGCCCTCCTGCTCGTCCTCCTGCCACTGGAACTGCTTCTGCGTCACGGTGCGGGTCGTAAGCGAGCTGGAGAACGGGGTCTCGTGCTTATCCAGCATCGAGATGACGTCCGAGACGTCTTCCTTGGCGCCGACCGAGTCGTAGGTCTTGAAAGTTGCCATGGTGGGTGTGTTTCTTCTTAGAAAATGGGTGTTTGGTTGGGTGTCGGGGTGGCCGGGCTGTTAGGCCCAGCGCCCCATGAGGACCGCGACGGCGTCGGAGTCCGAGCCGGTCCGCGCGAGGCGGCTCTCGGCCTTCTTGGCGGTTGCGGCCTTCGCCGGTTCCTGCCGAGCGGTGCCCTTGAGGACCTTGGTGGGCGCCGCCTGGACCTTCTTGGTCGCGACGGCCTTGCCCTGGTCGTAGAGCATCGCCTTGCGGAGGAGCTTGAGGACCTTCGGGTTCGTGATCGCGGAGACGTCAGCCTCGGGGAGGCCCTCCTTGACGCCGAACGCCAGGATGTCGCTGTAGAGCTTGTCGTTCCACTCGGGGACGTCGGCCTTCAGCTCCTGGAGGCACGCCTGGGCCTGCCGCCGGCTCTCGTTGGTCTGGCGGGCCTGGAGGGTCTGCTCGAACTCCTGCGCGGTCCCGACGAGCTTGGTGTAGCGCTTGTGGGCCTTGGCGGCGTTCTCGCGGTGCCAGGCGAACTCCTCCGGGTCGAGCTGCTGCTGGAGGACCAGCCAGTCGACGTCGGCGTAGGGGCTCAGGTCTTCCTGGACGGCCTCGATGGCCGCCTGGAGAGCCGCAGCGGCGCGGCCCCCAACCAGGTCGGCCTCCTGGCTCTTCTGCGTCAGCGCGGCCTCCTGGCCGGCGAGGCGCTTCAGGGAGCCGATCGTGAACTTCTGGGTCTCGCCGTTAACGGTGACCTCGACCTCGGCCTCGTCGGTGACCGCGGGGGCCTTGGCGGGCTCGGCGTCAGCGTCGTCGCTCTCGGAGTCGTCGCCCTCTTCGCCTTCATCGGCGTCGTCGGCTTCGTCCTCATCAGCGGCCTGCTCCTGTTCGTCGGCGCCAGGCTCCTCGGCCTCGTCGTCGTCGCTTGGGTCGTCGTTGGTGTTGTCTGCGGCTTTCTCGAAGCTCGCCATGAGGGCGGCCTCGGCGGCCTCCTCACTCATCGAGTCGAGGGGGGCATTGTCGTCCTGGAGGATGGACAAGGGTCTGGGGTCTTTCAGTAATCGCCGGGCTCATGGACGGGCTTGGCCTGGTCCACGGCTTCGGTCTGGGCTTCCGCGGTGGCGAGCAATTGCTCCCCGGCTGCGGCGATTGCGGTCAGCTCGGCCGTGATGGCAGAGAGACCGCGCGAGAGGTTGTAGGCGTCCTCTCGGGCCTGGACGGCCTGCGGGGGACTCGTGAGGATGCCCTCGGCGCACTGGGCGCGGACGGCTTCGATCGCGGTGAGGAACAGAGGGTTGTCCAGGAGGAAGCGCGCGGCTTCCCCCTTTACAACGATCTCGTGCTCCTGGTCGGTGAGTACGACCTGGGACATGGGCTCCTTACCCGTTCGGGCTGATGATCGCCGACGCCTTGACGTTCTCCGCGGGCGCGTTGAGCGCCTGGTGGATCGCCAGCTCCAGCTCGGCCTGAGCGGTGTCGATGCGGTTGGCCGTCTCGTCGTCCTTGCGGTCGGCGTCGCGGACCTTGAGGTCGATCGTGGCCGCCTGCATGGCTTCCTTGAGACGAGCCTCGAAGGTGTCGACCTGGACCTTGTGGGCCGCGTTCTGCTCCTTGAGGACCATCTCGCGGTCGAGGACCTCGGTCTCCTTCTGGAGCTTCGCCAGCTCCGCGGCGGCCTTCGGGTCCGGCTGCGGGGGCTGAAGGGTCGCCGGGTCGATCAGGAAGTCCTGCACGTTCTTGTGGCCCTTGGTCTTGAGCACCTGGGACAGGACGTGGAACTGCTTGGTCTCGTCGTAGAGCCGGCCGCCGGTCTCCTTCATGTACTTGTCGTACGTGAGAAGCTCCTGGGCCTCCTGGTCGCGCTCGTCGTAGCCCAGGGTCATCTTAACCTGGACGTGCGTGCGGCGCCTCCACGACTGCGGCGAGACCTCGACGAAGCTGCCCTGGATTTCCAGGATGCGGTCGCGGTCGTTCTCGATGCCGATGGCGTAGATTTTCAGGTACAGCTTGGTGAGGAACTGGACCGCGAAGTGGCGGGCCATGACCTTGCTGCGGACCTGGCTGTTGCTCGTGAGCTGCTCGACGAGGCCGGCGCTGTTCTGGTGCGAGAGCGCCTTCTTATCGAGGCCCTGGGAGAGCCGCGAGATGCCCGTGGTGTCCTCGCGGGCCTGGTCGACCATGCCGATCGTCTGGAGGACGAAGGGGTTGATCGGGGTCTGCGGGAGTGGGGCGACCGAGGTGTTGACGTCGCGGACGTTGACGATGCCACCGCGGCGGTTGTCGATCAGCTCGCGGGGGTTAGCCACGCCGCCTCGGGCGACCTGCCAGCGGGGGTTGGTGGCGTCCACGGCCTGCTCGATGATCGCACGGGTCAGCGTCGTCTTGGTGTTGGCGTGCTGGATCGTGCGAGCCGCGAAGTTGCCGCCCCAGAAGGTGTGGGGCTCCGGGAGCATGGCGTAGGTGACGAACGGGTGGTCCGCGACCTTCTGCTTGTCCAGGAGGGTCCGACCGACGTGGATGACCTTCCAGAGCTGCTGCGTGCCGGTGCCGTCCTTGTCGATGCGGATGTAGCTCTCGTGGACCGTGACGATCCTACCGGCCTCGTCCGCGCTCTCGTCGTCGAGGTAGGTGACGACGGTGTCCTCCTCGCGGAGGAGCTTCTCGTGGTCGAGCGCTAGGTCGTCCTCGGCGCCCTGGATCGAATAGACGATCTCGGGGTCGTGGCCGTCGTCGACCAGCTCGCCCAGGGTCCGCCGGGTCTTGTGGGCCAGGTAGGGCGCCCGACTTAGGTCCTTGAACCGGCCGGCGACGATGAACTCCTCGGGGGGCACGACCTCGATGCGGGTCTGGCTCGTGTCTTCGACGCGATCGAACTCGCCGGAGACCACGGTGGTCCCGTCCTGGCCCTGCTCGATCTTCGGCTTCGCGGTGAGGCGGACCGAGGGATCGGCGATGAGCTGCTGAGCCTGCTCGATCGGGATGGCCTCGAAGGTCTCCCCGGTCGTCAGCTCCGAGCGGTCCCAGTAGACCTTGGCGATGCCGACGCGGTTGAGGGCGCTGTCGTGCGTGACGCCGTTGATGATCTCCAGGCCGTCGTTGAGCGCGAAGAGGACGTGCTCGCAATACTCGGTGCCCTGGGCGGCCAGCGGGACGTCAGCGGCGCCCTGGGGGCGGAACGCGACGATGTTGGAGCCGGCGGCGAACGCCTCGGTGATGTGGGCCTTGATGGCCTCGACGCTCTCGTAGACGTCCTGGGAGACGAACTTCGAGCCGCCTTCGCGGAGAGGAAGCGGGCGCTTCCCCTGGTAGTACATCGTCACCTCGCGGCGCTCGGCCTGGAGGTTGCTGTCCACGAAGGACGAGCCGGCCTCGGCACGAGCCACGCAAGCGCCCACGAGGTCCTCGTCGGTGAGGACCTGTGGCTTCAGTTTCATGGGGTTATCCGGTCATTTCGTAGTAGAGGTCATCCGAGGACTCCAAGGGTTCCCAGCATCCCTCGTGGATGTGGTTGGCGATGGCGAGGGCCATGACACAGTCGTCGTGGCACCCCACGTCCGCCTCGATCTTCCCGGTGTCCGGGTCGGCGACGAACGTTGTCAGCTCCCGGATGGTGTCCTTGTCCGTGAGGTCCATCTCGCGACTGCGGATAGTCTCACGAAGCTGGTCGATGATGAGCGGCCGGGTCTTGACGTCGGTGTAGAAGCCGACCTCCTCCTTCACCTGGTCCGTCGTCTTGTCGTAGACTTCGCGGACGTAGAGGTTCGGGTAGGCCTTGTCGCGCCAGAGGCGAGAGTTGGGCAGGATGCCGTGGTTGTTGAACTCCACCGCGATCCTGGCGGTGTTGAAAAGGTAGCCCAGCGCTTCGAGGATGTCCGCGTAGTAGTGCGGGTCGACTTGGCCGCGGAACTTGGCGGCGATCCTCTTCTTGCTGTCGAGGACCTGGGCGACGCTGTAGTCCCCCTCGCCTGCCGACAAGAGGTTGCCCTTGGCGTCGCGGCGCTCTTCACGGCCCACGCCCTTCGCGACGTCCGCGCCGATGACATAGGTCTCGTGCGGGTCGATCTCGGCGTAGATGAAGAGCCGGCCGCGCTCGCTCGGGGCGAAGCGGCCCTCGACGGGGTCGAACTCCATCCGGTGCTTGATCTCGGGAGCGCGCTTCTCGCACTCGGCGAGGTACGCCAGGTTAAAGACTGGAGCGCCGGAGGTCAGGAAGGCCTCCTCGGGGGTCGAGGGGTATTCCTGCTTGAAAAGGTCGATGCCATCCTGGGCGACCTTCTGGCGGCGCCATATGAGCTGGCCGTCCGTCAGGTGATAGCCCCACTGGGTGTACACGTCCTCGTCGAGCTTTTGCTCGTCCCAGTTGCGCTCGAAGCCCTCGGGGACCGGCGCGGTGTATTCGGGGTCGACGTGCCACGGCAGGAAGACCAGCTCGTAGCCGGAGCCCATGCTGGGGTCGTCGGTAGTGGCCGCGAGGTACTGCTGGTAGAACCAGCCGGACTTCCCGCGGGCGGTGCTCTCGATGCAGACGAAGGTGTCGTCGACGTTCGGGACCGCCTGGAGCAGGCCGTTGCCGATCTCGGCGGCCTTGCTCTTCGGCCATAGCCCGGCCTCGGAGAGGTGCGCGAGCTGGAGGGTCTCGCCGCGACCCACGGTGTCAGCGCCGGCCGTCGCGATCATGTAGCCGCTGTCGAGCTTGTCGAACTTCAGCTCCCGCGCGTTGGCCCGCTCGGTCGAGGGGCGCATCGTGGGTTCCATGAGCGAGTGGTAGCGCTTCGTCATGTCGAACAGGGCGGACGTGGCGTCGGCCTTGTGCGTCACCACGATGCCCTTGGTGGCCCGGTGCTGACTGATCCACCAATACATGAAGCCGCCCCACAGCGTGGAGAGGCCGAGCTGGCGGGCCTTGAGCACGACCACGCGGACGCGGCCGGTGCGCTGCCATTGCTCCAGGATCGCCTCCAGGAAGACCTTCTGCGCCCGGTTGAGGCGGAAGGGGACGATCTGGGCGTCCTTGGTCCTGATCTTCAGGCACTTCGTGGCGTAGAACTCGAAGTCCGTCAGGAGCCGCTTGCGGATCGCGAGACGCCGCTCCTCGACGGTCATCGTCACGCTGGGTCGACCTCCCCGGCCAGCTCGTCGAGGAAGTCCTCGTGGCTGCGGATGGTGTGGTCGATTTTCGCGGCCGGCTTGGCCTTCGTGAAGTCGAGGATGAGCCGCCCGAGCGCCGCGACGTCCTTGGGGGACTCAGAGGCGCGGAGGGTCACGACGGCTTTCTCCAGGGCCTCGACGGCCCTCGGGTCGTCCGGGAGTTGTCCGGCGTCCTTCATTTTCTGCATGATCCTTTTGGTGTCCAGGCGAGCGACGGCCAGGACCTCCTCCCACTGGGGGATCGTGAGGCGGGCCGGCTTGCCTGGGATTTGGCGGGTGGTGCGGGCGTGGTTGGCCGCGTTGAGGCGGCGGCTGTATTCCGACCGCTCCTCAGGCGTCATGGATGCCCAAGGGCCCCGAGCGGCCATCTTAGCGGCCCTTGGAGGCGGCTGGATGGGCTCGGAGACTTGGGCGATGACGAAGTGCTCGATCGTCTTCGGCTTGTTCCGCACGCCCGGCGGACGACCGCGAGGCCGCCCGGTGGGCTTAGACGGCATCTAGCGGTTAGACCCGCAGGATGAGGTGCGTCAGCGCCGTGGCTTCGAGGAACGTAGCAGGCGGCAGTTCGTGAAGCGCGTCGTACATCCAGTCCGCCGCAGCCGCCGCACGGCCGCCGAGGAGAACCTCTTCGTCAAGGAGGGGCACGCTCTTGGTCACCGCAAGCGCCCGGAGGGCGGTCTTCCAGGTCAAGCGGTCGGCGTCGCTGCCGCCATTCGTCCCCGCGCCTCCGATCGAGGGCCAAAGGATGATAGCGTCGCCGCTCACCTTCGCCTTATCGATGATGGCGCCCATGTTTGCGAGGAATGTCGCGAGCGGCACGTCGGCGGCGTTGAGGTCGTTCGTGCCGAGGTTGATGACGGTGAGGTGAGGTGCGTAGCTTCCGAGCGCATTGAGCGGACTGTGCGGCGCGGAGATGTCGGCCTGGAACGAGCTTTTCACGCCGGACACGCCGAAGTTTGCGATCTCCACCGCCGAAACTGCGCTGTCCCATGCCACGATGCCGACAAGGTTGAAGTTGCCGCCGCCCGTGCGGGCGATCGTGATGGCGCTCGCGTCCTTGGTCGTGAACACCACATCGACCTTGCCGAGCGCGGCCGTTCCGTTGCTGGTCTGCGCGAACGTCTCGGAGCCCTTGGTAACCGAGAAAGTCGCCTGGCCGGGAGCCTGGACGAAGTAGACGGTCACGCGGTCGACAGGCTTCGACGGGGTGAACGTACCGGGGTTGGTGCCGGCGGTGTAGAAGGCCGCGCCGCCGAGCGAGACGTTGCCGCCGGCCCAGCCCGAGAAGCCGGACAGCTTCGGGTCGTAAGAGACCGCCTCGGCCATCGTACCCGCGCCGCCACACCCGAAGATGGTGTCGGTGATGGCGGGCACGCCTGCCGATGCGAGAAGCTCGCCGACACGGCGCGACTTGCTCTTGGGGGCACCTCCCGCCAGCGGGAAGAAGCGAGTCTTGCTGTCGCCGTAGAAAGCGAGACGAATGTTGCCCGCGTTGCCGGCACGAAGGCCGTTGAGGGCCTTACGCCACTTCGGGAGGAGCGGGCCGGAGTAAGGCGCAGGAACGCCCAGGCCGCTAACCGCTGCGCCGATCCCGGCGGCGATGAGGTCGTTCGAGTTGATGTCGCGTGACACGTTAAATCAGTCCAGTGAGGATTTGCCCGTCGATGGGGCTGGTGAGGATTTCGCCGTCGATCGGGCTGGTCAGAGCGTTCGCGGGGAACTGGTTCTCAGGCGGCTGGATCGGGTCGGGGATACCGACCGGGAGTGCCGGAGTCGGCGGGGTGTAGAGCGGGCGGTAAGCGAGCGCGGAGTACAGCGCGACGATGCTAGTCGCGGTGGTTCCGGTTGCCCGCACCGCCGCGGCGGCGATGTTGAGGGTCGTGCCGCTCGGAACGTTCTTGAGGACGACGTTCTGAGCCTGCGGCCCCGATCCCGTCAGCGCCACGTCGCCGCCCACGCCCACATAGATACCTAGCGGGAGCGGGTTGAAGACGACGGTGTCGCTAGGCGTGACCGGAACCATGTCGGCCACGGGGACCGTTCGGGTGTTGAAGGACATGGAGGCCTAGTGTGGGGTGGGTGGCATCCCGGCCGGGTCGAGGACCCAGTCAGGCAGGAGGCCGATCTTTTGTGGGGCGAAGACGGTGTCTTCCGTCGCCGCGTTGCGGTTGGCATCGCCATGCGGACCGAAGTTGAGCCACGAGTTCTGCCCGCGGGTCTCGGTCGTCATCGCTCGCTGTGCGGCGGGCGTGTACATTGCCCGGTGAGCGGCCCAGGCGTTCTCCTCGCCCGCGGCGCGGAAGCCCACACCGTTCTTGCCGTGGCCCATGGCGTCATGGACGGCCCGGAAGACGTCGTTGACGCGGACCGGCTGGCCTCCCCAGGTCTCGTCGGGGACGAGCTGGAGCAGCGGATTGTCGGCGATCATGTCCTCGGTGATGCCCCCTGCCCCATAGCCATCGTCGGTCGGGAAGACCTTCATGTGCTTGGAGCCGCGGAGGTCTCGAAGGGCGTCGAAGGGGCTCGGGTAGTAGTCACCGGCCACCTCGCCCGCCTCGGTGCGCGGGTAGAAGTTGAAGGAGTAGCCGTCCTGCTTGAGGGCGGCGTACTGGGCCAGCGTCTCCTCCGAGAGCGCTCCGTAGGCCTTGCGGACCTCGGGATCGTTCGGGGCGTGCGGCATCTGCTCGTAGGCGTCGGCGATTGCGCGGGCCCGCTGCGGGTCGACCTGGAGGTAATCCGGGGTCGGCTGATAGGGGAGCTTGCGATCCCACATGTAGCCGCGGGCGGTGTCGCGGAGCGCCTGGTCGGGGCCCTGGACGTCCAGCTTGAGCGGCTGGCCGGCGAGCGGAGCCTCGGGGGTCCGGGTGAGCGGCACGGGCTCGAAGGAGTGCAGCGTGGCGCCGTAGGGCGTCTGCTCGGCCGAGAAGCGCCGGTACGGGAAGCCGGCGGCCTCCTGGAGCGTCTCGACAACCTTCTGGGCCCCTGCGTGCGGCGGGAGCCCCCAGGCCTCCATGAGGTCCGGGTTGCCCCTGATGTGGTCCGCCTGGGCCTTGAAGCGGCCGTGCAGCTCGGAGCCCACGTCGACAACCTTCCTTTTCGGGACGGCGCCGTCGTAGCTGAAGGGCGGGATGCCGGTGTCGCGGGCCGGGCTGTAGTCGGTGGCCGCGCCACGGGCCTCGCCCAGATAGACGCGAGGCTTCTGCGAGCGCTCGTCGCGCCCCATGTTGCCGCGGGGGTTGGTCCCCATCTTCGCCGGATCGGCGACCGTGAGGTCCCGCTTGGAGCTGTAGTGGCGGACCGGGATCGTGGTCTCGTCGGGGGTCGACAGGACCCCACGGGGCGCGGCGGGGGCCGGCTGCGGGATCGCGCCGTCCTTCGTGCGGACCGGGCTGAGCTTGCGATCGGAGCGGACGAGCTTGGCCGTCGCGTCGACTGCGGTGTCCTCGACGATCGGAGAGACCTCGGTCAGGGCGCCAGCGAGGCGCTTGCCGGCCTTGGTCTTGCCGAGGGCCTTGACGATCGGGGCGCCTACTTCGGGCAGAGCGCCGAGAGCGGTGGCGACCGATGCCTCGGCGAGGGCCTTGCGGCTGAAGTCGCGGTCCCCGGTGAGCGCGTAGCCCGCCTGGGTGCCGATGGTGTCCGCCGCGGCGAGAGGGTTCCAGTCGTGGTTGAACTCCTCGAAGCGAGCGGCCCGCTGGGTAGCGTCGCGCTCGGAGCTGCCGAGGGCCCTGGAGCCCGCCTTGATGGCGTCGGAGGCGAGGCGCGTGAGCACGCCCCGCGGCTTGGATGCCGAGCGGAGGACAGCGTTGCCCGTGGGCCGCTTGCGCTCTTCCTCGGCGAGTGCCCCCAGTCGGGAGCTGAAATTGGGTCCGGTGATGTCGCTGAGAGCGCCGCGCCGGAACGCGGAGAAGTCGTAGCCCGCCGGGGCGGGTTTCTTGGCAGGCATAGTCTTCCTGGAGGGGTTGTAGGGGCCGGGATGTTACTCCCAGCCCCTCGGGTTATCGTCTGTACGCCGGGCCCTGGATCACAGGGTCCTCGGGCTCCGCGTCGGCGTCGATCGAGGCCGCATAGGCGGCGGCCAGCTTGGACGGCTTCACGCCGGCCCGGTTGAGCATCTCGGCGAACTCGGCGTCCGTCTGGGCGCGTCGCATGATGGCCTGCATGGCCTCGCCGACGTTGGTGGCGCCCTGGGCGGTCATAAGCTCGGCGATGCGCTCCTGGACGTCCCGCTTGAAGGCGAAGGCGCCGCGCGGGTTGCCCTGGAACAGGAGCGAGCTGATGGCGCCAGCGAGGTTGCCGGTCGCCGCCTTCGCGGCAACGGACAGGCCGTGGCCGGAGAGCGCCTCGTCGAGCGCCTCGCGGGGAGCCGTCTTCGAGTTGCCGAAGACCTCCTGGGCCGTTTTGAAGGCCTGGTCCTCGCCTTCGAGCCGATCGTCGAGGCGGCCGAGGGCGCCGGGGCGCTGTGCCATGGCCTCGATGGCCTGCTGCTTGGCGACGTCGCCACCCGCGGCCTGCCGGCCAGCGCCGGAGAGCCCGATGGCCTGCCGGATGCGCTGAGCGACGTTCGCGGTGGGCTTGAGGCCCGCCTGGGTGGCGTCGTCGGCGAGTGCCGTCCGTGCCCCGGTCGCCCAGGCCTCACGGGCGTTCGGTGCCCGCATGTCGCCCATCTGGGCCGTGATTTCCGGCCCGGTGAGCTTCGCCACGTCCTGGCCGTTCTCCAGAGCGCCGCGGACGTCCATAGCGTCGGCATACTGCCGGGTGACCCGAGCGTAGGGGTCATTCTGGTCGGCGAGGGCCCGGCGCAGGTCGCCAGCTCGGGCGTTGATGTGAACCGAGTTGGTGGTGTTCCGCGGGCGGAAGCCGCTCGTGTCCATCGCCGCCTGACCGTTGTCCCGCATGGCGCGGATGACCTGGTCGAAGCCCTCGGTCGAGAGCGTGCGGACCTGCTCGGCCGGGAGGTCGAACTCGGGCTCCTCGCCGGGGATGCGACGGTCACGGAAGCCCATGGCGCGGGGGTCGCGGCCGGCGTTGCGGATGTTGCGGATGGCGGTCGGCACGGCATCCCGGAAGGCCGGGGTGCGGGCGATCGCCTCGATCTCCGGCGTGATCCTCATGGGGAGCGCATAGGCCTCCTCGTAGAGCGGAGCGGCCTCCTCCGACGCGCGGCGATTGATGTCGTCGACAGCGCGGATCGGGTCGACCGCCGGGCCCAGCTCGTCCGTGATGTGACCGCGGACGCGGGCGCCCTGCCCTGCCTGGCGACCGAGCAGCATCTGCCGGGCGCGTGAGGTGGACGGGCCGTTGCCCTGGAGGGCCCACGAGGTGATCCGGCGGCCGGGCTCCGAGACGTCCGCGGGGACGGCAGGGACGCCCATGGCGGCGCGGCGGTTGACCTCGGCGGCGATGTTGGCCGGAGACGAGGGTACGGTGCCCGCGCCCATGCCGGTCGCGATCGTGCCCTGCCCCAGCTCGTTCGCCAGGATGCGCTCACCCTGCGCTCGTGCGGCGTCGCCCGGCTGCGCCTGCGGCTGACCGCGGAAGCGACGGGGGACGTTCTCCAGGAAGCGAGCGGTCGCGTCGACGCCGGGGATCGTCCGCCGGGCTGCGCCGGCTGCGTTGGCCGCGCCGCGGAAGGCTGCGGTGCCTCCGGCGCCCAGGACGGACCCGACGCCAGCGCCAAGCGCCATATTCTCCAGGTTGCCCCCTCCGGTCTCGTTGAGGATGCCGGAGAGAGCCCCGTAGCCGCCCGAGGTGAGCGCTGCGTTCGCCATGCCGGGAAGCAGGCCAGCGCCGCGGACGACGCGGGCCTCGGGGAGCGCGAGACCGCCGACGAGACCGGCCGCGGTTGCGACGGTGCTGGCGTCAGGGTGCTCCACGCCGAAGCGGGCCTGGGCGTAATCCTGCTCGTCCTTGCCCTGCTGGAAGGCCGCGGCGGGGTCGAACTCCTCCGAGCCCACGAGGGACTTGGCGGCGTTGCTGATGGCCCCGTGGATGCCGCGATTGGTGCGAGCGACGCCAGGGAGGACCCCGTCGACCGCAGTCCCGACCATGGCACCGATATTCTGAGCCAGCGAGGCCTTGGGTGCCCGCGGGAGGTTCTCGTAGACGACCCGCTTGGAGACCCTGCTGCCCTTGTTGCGGGCGGCGAGGAAGGCGTCGATGTCGCCGTCCCGGAGCGTGATGCCGTGCTGGGACGCGAAGCCCTTGAGGTCCGCCTTGGTGGTGCTTGGGTTGGCCGCGAGCGAGGCGTATGCCTCCTCGTCAGCCGGGGCCAGCCGCGAGGCCTTCTGGACCTGGGCGAGCACGTCCTGCTCGGTCGCGCCATCGGGGGCCTCGACCTCGAAGGTCTCGCCGTTGGGTCCGCGGACCTCGTACGTCTGAGCCATTAGTTCTTCCTGGTGATCTTCCAGCCGGCGCTGCTCGCCGGTTTCGGCGTGGAGGGCGGGGCTACGGGGAGGCCGAGCTGTCGGCTGTATAGGGTGCGGCTGGTGTCGACGAGGCGCTGGAGACCGTTGAGGGCCTCCTCGTTGTACTTGTCGCGCTTCCAGCGGTTCGGGAGTGTCGCGGTCGCCAGCTTGGTCTCGAAGTCAGACATCGAGCCTTCGCCGGGGGTCCGGGTAGCAGGACGGGCGACCGACGTGAGCTGAGCCACCGCGGAGTCGTACTGCTGGTTATCTTCGCTGAAGGGATTGAACTCCCCCAGCGCCCTCAATCCGGTGGCGCCCAGCGTCTTCCGCTGAAGCTCCCTCACGCGGGCGATTTGGGGCTGGAGAAGCTCGATCGTCTTGATCGCCTTGCGGGCGTCGTCTCGGCCTTTGCTGGTCTCCAGAGCCCCGCCGGAGTCAGCGCTGGCGGCCACCGTGGCGGCGCTCGGCTTCGCCAAGCCCTGCCGGCGGTAGTTCTCCAGCTCGGCGATGTGCTCGGGCTTCAGCTTGCCCTGGGCCTCCCCCATGGTGAGGAGGCTGATGCGCTCCTTGAGCGGGTCTGCCATGTGGTGGTCCTATTTGAGGAGGTAGGAGAGGTCGGCGTTGCCGCTGGAGGCCTTGGCCTTGCCGCGGCCCGCCGGCTTTGCCTTGGGAAGGGCTCGGGCCTTGGCGATCCCGATGCGGGCCTCGCCCTGCGCCGTCGCGGCGTTCGAGCGCGCCCGATAGATGCCGGTGCGCTCCTTGCGGTCTTCCTGGACATCGGCACGGTAGGCGGCGGTCGCCTGGGCGTTCGCCCCGGCCTGCTCGCGCGTCTGCGCCTGCGCCACCGTCATCCCCATCTTGCCCGTGAGGGCGACGTAGCGGGGGTCGTACTGCTCGGGCATGGAGTCCGGGTCGATCCCGTACTGCTCGGGGTTCGCCCGCATCGCGGCATACGCCGCCGGGCGGTCGGCCTCGGGGAGCTGCCCCAGAGCGTACATGGCGCGGCCGTTGATGTCGGCGGTGTCCTTGACCTTGACCCGCTTGCGGGCCAGGTAGTCCTGGAAGACCGGGACCTGCCGGACGGATCGCTCGCCCGTGGCCGGGTCCGTGATGATCTCGAAGGCATCGTCCGGGCCGCCAAACTCCCGCTGCTTGCGCGCGCGGGCGTCGAGCTGGTCGCCCAGGCCCATCACGTTCGCCCCGGCTTGGGCTACGCCCTCGCCGAAGCTGCGGCCGGACAGGAGGCCCGTGCCGATCGCCAGGAGGGTCTTGTGGCGGTTGCCGGGTTCCCAAAGGCCCGCTCGGGCTGGCGGGGCCGGCGGGAGGTCAGGCTGGCGGGTCGGCGCGAAGGGTGCCGCTGCCGCCGCGGGGATGAGTAGCGGGTTCATGGATCGTCCGTGGGGTTACTTGAAGGGCTTCCAACCGAGGCCGCCGGCAATGCCGAGCCCGGTGGATGCGAGCCCCGCGAGACCGCCCAGGAAGCCCTGGGACTGCTTGGTCTCCTGCGTGCCCGTGGAGGTGCCCGACGAGCCCCAGGCGTTGTTGCCGATGATGCCGTAGTAGCGCGAGAGGAGGTCGGCCGCCCGAGTGTCCTCGCCGCGCCACTTGTCGAAGTCGGCGTCGAGCTGGCCCTGCTGGTCGGCCTGGAGCGACTGATCGGCCCCGGCGATGGCCCCGAAGGCGCCGTAGCCCGCCGCGGTGCCCGCGCCGAGGGCGCTGATGCCGGTCCCGGCGATGCCCTGGTAGGCGGACGCGGCCGAGCCCATCGCGTTGAGCTTGTTGGAGCGCTCCTGCGAGGCCAGCGAGAGCCCGCGGTTGTACGCATCGGACCGGATCGTCGCCGAGATGTCGCCAACGCGGTCCTCGGCGCCGCGGCGAGCGATGCCCTCGGCGATGCCGGCCCGTGAGCTGTTGATGTTGCCCGTGCCCGAAGCGTTGCGGTTCAACGTCGGGAGCGTGTCCTCGTTGAGCGTGCGGGCCACGTCGCGCGTGCTGGCGTCGATGACGCCCTGGATGCTGGGATCGGCCGCGTAGGCGCGGGCGGACGCGGTGATGGAGGCCGTGGGGTCCTCGCTGGCCGCCGCGAGGTAGCTGTCGATAGTCGAGCCTGCCTTGCCGGCGTAGCCGGCCAGGTCCGTGCCGATCGAGCTGAGCGTGTTGGCCGAGTTGAGGCCTGTCGAGCCTGCGTAGGCCTTGAGCTTGTCGAGCGTCGCCTTGGCGCTGTCCGTCATGCCGGCGTACGTGGCGCCCTGGTAGTAGGGCGTGCCCTGCTTGGACGTGAAGTCCTTCTGCGCGGCATCGAAGGCGCCCTGGAGGTAGGGCTGTTGGAACTTGGACGGCCCGCTATCGGTCGTCGAGGTGCTGGTCTGCTTGGTGCTGCCGCCGAAGAGGTCGCCCATGGTGGTCCTGGTGTGAAATGTGGATTTCCATGCGGCGGTGGTGGCGATCGGTGAACGACGCGGCCCACCGAAAGCCGAACATGGCGAGGAACTTGGCGTGCCTGCGGTCGCCGTGCTCGTGCAGGGCGTACAGCGGCCCGCCGTGGAGCTGTTGAAGGGTCGTCCAGTCGGCGGTCAGCGCCCGCTTGAGGCGGGGCGACCAGCGGCGATGGACGTCGCAATGGATGAAGGTGTGGGCCGGCGTCGCCTGCTCCAGATACAGTGTGTAGCCGGGGCGGCGGACGACCGGGACCTTGAGCTGGTGGTCTGGCTCCGGGAGAGTGGCTCCCATTCGGGGTCTCCCGGAGGTTGGATCAGCCGCTGAGCGCGGCGAGCCGCTCGTCGAGGTCCTTGAGGGACTGGACGATCGCGGCGGTGGTGACCGCGGCCCGTTGCAGCTCCCGCTCCACGAATGGAGGGAAGCTGTCGGGGCCCACGGGGCGCGGATTGCGCCGGTAGGGGATCAGCGAGGCCACTCGGGCCCGCATGGCCGCGAGGTCGACGGGGTCGATCATCGGCGGCCTCGGGTGACGAGCTGGATGTCGAAGCCCGAGAGCTTGAAGTCGCCCGTCCCGCCCACGCCGAAGCGGTAGGCGAGGTACTTGCCGGCCTCGTTGATGTCGATTTTGGCCTCGGTCGCGGGATCGTAGGTCAGCCGCTCGCTCCAGACGGGCTCGGCGTTGACGAGGTCGTTGCCGCCGAACTGCCAGTAGGCGTCCTGAGGGAACTCGACGGACGCCTGGGGCCAAATGGCCTGCATGTGGACGTACTGGGTCAGGTTCTTCCCGGCGATGTCCAGGTCGATGCCGGTTCGCTCTACGAACGCGGGCTTGAGAGCCTCGGGCTCGGCGAGGTTCGTCAGGAGACCGCCGCTCACCAGGTCGAAGCCGTAGAGCCGCGGGGCACTAAGGCCCTGCGAGGGGTCGGACGGCGAGACGTACATCCCGTGCTGGCTCTCATCGCCCTCGGTGGAGCTGAAAAGGCCGGCGGCGTCGTCCCAGGTCACGTCGGGATCGTCGTCCCAGTTCGCGCCCGAGATGAGCGAGGAGCGGCAGTAGCCGGTGACGTTGGGCAGGTCGTAGAACGTCCAGGTGCCGTTGGCGTAGTTGAAGACCGCCGCGCGATTGCAGCCGGTCGTCGGGTTCTGGAAGCTGACGAGCCGGTCGGCCGAGGGGTAGCAGAAGCGAACCTCGCTGAGCTTGCTGTCGTGCGTGACGAAGCAGAGGTGCGAGCGGCTGGTGTCGAGCGCGTCGAAGACGAACTCGCGGACCTTGCCGTCAGCGATCGACCGCGGCGCGATCCCGTCGTGGACGTAGATGTCGTTCTTGTCGAAGACGAAGTGCTGCCCGCCCACCTGGACGACGCAGTTGGGGCTGATGACCCCGGACTCGTCGAAGAGCTTGGTGAACTGGTAGACCTCCATGCCCCCCGTGTAGTCCATGCTCCACACGCTGTTCGTGCAGTAGAGGATAAAGCTGTTGCGGAGCGCTAGGCCGTCGA
This sequence comes from Sphingomonas sp. BK580, assembly GCF_014194975.1. Lineage (GTDB taxonomy): Bacteria > Pseudomonadota > Alphaproteobacteria > Sphingomonadales > Sphingomonadaceae > Sphingomonas. Next base: position 331,607 of record NZ_JACIAY010000003.1, read on the forward strand.
CCAACGAGTGCTGCATCTCGTTGACGATGTTCTCGCCGGCCGAGTTGGTCGGGTCGTCGGTCGCCCAGGAGCCCGGCGGGCCCCCGAAGGTCGCGATGTCGGACCACTTCACCATGGTCGGGTAGAAGGCGCCGCCCTTGGTGATCCCTAAGGCGACGAGCTGGTCCTTGTAGGCCCGCAGGACCTTGGCGCGGTCGCCGGCCCGCCAGCCCGTGAGGGGCGCATAGCGGTCGTCGTTCGGCGTCTTGTAGATGGGGTGGTGCGTCTCGCGGCTGATGTAGGAGACGCCGCCGAGGAAGCAGCTCGTGATAGGCTTGGCGTCCTGGACGCCGACGAGGCCCTCGGGGGTGAGGTCCTCCAGCGAGCCGCCGTTCAGGCGCTTCACCTTGCCGAAGTCGTTCGAGACCATGATGATCTCGTCGTAGCCGCCCGAGCTGGGAGGGATCGCGAGGGCGTGGCCTGGCTGGAAGTCGAGGGTGGCGATCGTGCGAGCGACGGGGCCCCGAGAGACCCGGCCGTTGCTGAAGCGGACGTTGACGCCCGCCGTGAAGACCGCGGGGTCCTCAATGTCGGCGGGGTGAGCGTCCGCGATGATGCCCCCTGCCCCCAGCCGGCGTACCGGGAAGATGGGCATGTGGATCAGAGCTTGATGATGTAGTGGAGCGCGATCGAGGGCTGACGCACGTCGACCTTGACGGAGTGGCTGTGGGCCGCGGCCTGCTCGACCGTGATCCCGTGAGTATGGGCGCCGGCCTGGGCCGTCGAGGCGTCGAGGGTGTGGCTGTGGCCCGGATCGTTGATCGTGACCCCGGTGACGAGGTTGGTCGCGGAGCTGCCCCCGTCGACCGAGCGGGTCGAGGTGGTCGCGGTCACGCCGGCCTTGCTGGACCCCACGGACCCCGAGACGGTGTGCGTGTGGGCTCCGGCCTCCGCGGCGCTCGCGGTGTGCGTGTGGGCCCCGGCGACCTCGGAGGTGACGGTCCGCTCGTTCTGGCCGGCGAGGCTCAGGAGGGCGTTGTCGGCAGAGACGCCGATCGCCACTCGGCCGCGGAGGTCCGGCGAGACGAGGGTCCCGCTGCCGTCCGCCTTGGCGTAGCTGGTGCCGTCACAGATGCCCCAACCCGAAGGGGCCGCGGCGCCCGAGAAGAGCGTGATGGTGCCCACCGGGATGAGCTGGGACTTGAGGGCGTTGAGGAAGTCGTGGCTGACGTCCACCTGGCCCTTTATGTTCGGGAAGGTCGCCTGGAGGGCCGCCTTGAGCAGACGGATGTGGTCGTCGCCCTGCTTCAGCCGATCGGACCCGGCGGGGTAGGACGGATTGAGCTGGTGGACGAACTGGGCAGTTTCGAGGGCCATGGGGTTCCTGAGGGCCCGGACGGCCTGCGATGGTGATTTCGTTGGTGGCTCACATCTAGGCGAGCATCGAGAGACTGAAGGGCCCTTGAGGGTCCTTAAGGGTCTTTGATGATATACAATAAGACCATCCCATAAGGGTCCTTGAGGGGCCTTAAGGGGCACGACAGTCCGCAGATGCAGACAGTTGTGCATACGGTGGGATTAAATCTGGATCAAGTTCCGGGGAGGGCCTGAGTGTGCCTCGGGGTGGCCGGGGAGTCCCCTGGGGTCCCCTGAGCTGCTAAGGCACGGGGTCGTCTGAAAGGGGCGGGGTGGTGCCTATCAGGGCCGGCGGGGCGCCGCATGGGACCCGGATGGGACCCGAAAAATAATCGGGTGATGCCGGCGAGGGGCTTTAGGGTCCGGCGAGGGCCTGAAAACTCCAGGGAAACCGCGCTGTTGAGCAGGCTCGGACCTGCATTTCCGGCGCTGAGCGAAGCCGTCGATTTCGAGCCCGATATGCCTCGATCCCAGCGGGCTCCCGTCCGCCCCCGGCAGGGGACCCGTGGCAGCTATTCCCCCTCCACGTCGTCCCCCACCTGGGCTGAAAGCCGCGGAAGTCCTGGGGTCGGCACTGGATGCAGATGCTGCTGCGTCCCCCACTCCCCCTCGTCGGGCCATGACATTGCGGCCGATCGAGCAGGCCTGCCTGCCCCTCGCCGGGGACATTAGGCCCAGTGGAGAGAGCCGGGATGAGGTTACATTAGCTAACTAGGAACAGAGGGACCGAGCAGGCTCTCGCCGGCACCTCAGGCCCTCACGAGACCCGGTCGGAACTTGGCGGCGGGCTTCACGTCCACGGCCGCTGCAATGAGCTGCTGGGCCAGGTCGATAGCCTCGTGGCTCTCCAGGGCCATGCAGCACCGGCTGGGCGTCCCGGCATACACCAGGACCTTGCCGTCACTCGTCTCTACTTCGGCCATCGTGTGTCTCCTGGTCACTCGAAGGACCTAACGGCCCCCGGCGTCCATCGGGCCCGTACGTCAGCCCTTCACATTCTGTTCCTCATGTGTTCTCCCGGACACACCATGTCCCCGAAGTCCCGCCGAGTCGTCACAGAGTTATCCCTCGACATCCTGCGAGAGGCCATCGAGCAGCCTCCGAGGGAGGACGCTGGGCTACGCCTGGCTCTCAGGTGCCTCATGGGCCTGGGCGTCGACAGGGCGCTCCTCAGGGCCTTCTGGGAGGCCTTGAGCGCCGAGGTGGACATCGGGCGCCGGCATGGCCTGGAGCGCGCCTACGAGGCCGTGCGGGGCGCTGTGCGACCCTAGCGCCGCAAGCCTTGGAGTAAGGCGAGAGCCCGCCGAGGATGGCAGAAGTTTCACCCTCGGCGGGCGGCTGGAGCACGGCGTTGGGGAGTTCACCGGGTCGGGGGATTATGCTCCAGTCTCAACCGCATAACTTGCCGTGGGCCGCCCGGTTCCCCCGTGTCAGTCGGGCTCGTCGACGCTCATCCAGTAGGGCTTCTCGCCGGGCTTCGAGGGCGTCACCGGGTCACAGAGGACGACCACGCCGGCCGGGCTCGCTGTGTGGTACGAGCGGCCCTGCGGGTCGACGATGACGAGCATCTGGGCCCAGTCGTACGCATCCTCGACCAGGATGGGCTGGGAGGCGCCTGGGAGCGCCACACGCACCAGCCGGCCCCCGTCGATCTCCCTTCGACACAGCATCGCGAGGTTCTGGCTCCAGGTGGCCTCGGAGGGCCCGGTGGGGCGGATGTGCTGCTGCGAGTAGTCCATGGGCCCTCAATACCCTGCGAGGGCCTTCGGGTCACGAGCTGGCGACATTTGCGACGAACCGAGTCGGGATAGTCCGCTACTGCGGAACGTTGGGGCTTGTGTACACGTTCTCCCGCATATACAGACTGTCCCACAACGCAGACGGGTCCAGCGGGATCACGGGCGCCTCGAAGGAGAAGCCCGATGACCACGTACAGCGCCTCAATCGACCCCGCCCTCGCCCCATCGCCGAAGGATGGCCCGCGCGACTTCCTGTACGTCGGCGACGCTCACGAGTGGCTCGCAGAGCACGGCATGGACGCCCACCCGAGCGGGAAGACGCTGGGCCGCCGCATCTACCGGGGCAACGAGCTGTCCGGCTGGGCGGAAATCACGATTGCGAACGGTAAGGTGACCGTCGCTCCCATTGCTGATCCCTACGAGGCCGATCCTGAGCCCGGTCACACCATCACGTTCGACGACGCCAAGCCCTGCCGCATCCAGGACGGCACCTCGCGGACCCACAGCGACCTCGGGGTCATCGTCTCGGCCGATACGGGCAAGACGTACCGCTTCTGGGCCTCGCCGTCTCACGAGCGCGTCACGACGGCATGGGTGCGCCGCGGCGTCCACTATGGCGTGGTGCTCCACGACGATCGCGGTCACCGGGTGCGTGACGGGGCCTGCGAGAACCTGAAGGCCGCTATCGAGCCGCTCTTCAAGGCGCGGGTGCGTGCCCTGGCGATGTCGCTGTGATCGCCGACGTCCTCCACGCCAGCGTCCTCCTGGGCGCCCTCGCCGCGGCCTCATGGTCGCTCGCTGACTCCCTCTCGGAGCTGTTCGCATGACGGCCCTCGCAGCCCCCTCGCCGGCCCCCAAGGCCCCGCAGTCGACCCGCTACCTCAAGACGTGCTGCGACGAGTGCGGCTGGACCGCTCGGGTCACCCGCAAGCACCTGGAGGGCCGCTCGCTGCGGTGCCCCGATGAGTATTGCGACGGGCGCCTGGAGCAGGTCCGATGACCTCGCGGCTCGTGCCTCCGGAGTGCCTCAAGGACTGGGCGCTCATCATTCGCTGCGTCCATAGCACGGGCGAGGACCAGAAGGCCTGCATGGCCGAGCTGGAGAAGCGCGGCCTATGGCTCAACACGGACCAGAGGGCCCACGCAGGCCTCCCCGTCCCCGACCCGTGACCCGGTGTGACGAAAAAGACTCGCTAGGTCAGCGTTAGGGGCTTGTTAACCGCGCGGACTCTAGCGACAAACCGCGGGCACCCGTAGGGCGCTCGCAGGGTGTGGAAACCCGGACTTCACATAGGCAGCTTGAGGCCCACAGGGCCCGCGCTGAAAGGGGATAGCGCTTGGCGGCGCGTCCAATCTGGCTTTCGAGCCGGGGGCGGCGTGTCATGTCCAGGGCTTTGCTTAAAAACCGTCGACCAGTCTGTGAAGCTGGTTTCCACCCCCCGGCGACAAGGCCCCGTCGCGCCATCGGGCCTCATCGGGTGTTGCACATTCGTCCCATCGGTCCCGACTGAGGATATTTCCTACATCGCGGAACGAAAGTAGAACACGGGGAACGGGTGAGTCGCGCTCGGATCGTGCAGGGAAAAGACGGTCGTGGTGGACAGTGATGCGTTGGGAGAGGTCGGTCGGGCGCTGCGCGTGGCGCTGGATGATGGATACGCGGAGGCCATGGGAGACGGCATGTTCGTGCTGTTCCAGGAGGTCGACGGCGAGGCGCAGAGCCTCGTTCTGAGCGAGGAGGACCTCAGGCGGATGCTGGGCATGTGCTAGGACGAGACGGCAGGAAACAGAGAGGGCTCGGTAGGGGGATGACCTGCCGGGCCCTTTCTCTTGCCGGCGGGCCGCGATATGCTGACGGCCATGACGCCAGCCCAGAGACACATCGCAGACGAGCGCCTCCAGGCCGCTATTGGTAGCTGGGTTGGCGGCATCTCCGCGGCCATCGCCTTCTTCGGTGCCTGGGTGTACTGCATGTACACGTATGGCTTCCTCCTCGGCTTCGGCTTCGGCTGGGTGCCGTCCGCCATCCTCGCGCTCTTTGCGTATGCGGTCGGCAGGATCATGTGGCCGCTCATGCTCGTGCTCGTCGTCGGTTGCGCGTTCATCGCGTTCGGCGACGCAATCCGCTGACGTGCGTACCTGACACTCGAAAAAAGACCCCCAGCTCCGCGAAGGAACTGAGGGTCGGTAGGGTCAGAAGGAGCGTTCGCCGCGCCAGATGTAGGGGACGTGACGGACGAGCAGGTCACGCAGGTCCTGGAGGGCCCGCGGGAAGCCGAAGCGCAGCGCGTCGCCCAGGAAGCCGAGAAGGAGCACGGGGCTCCCTAGGGTGAGTGCCCCGGCGAGCTTCAATCGGCGTGACAGGAGCGGCCAGGAGGCCACCAGACGCGACTTCAGGCTCGGGCGGGCCTTGGGGACGAACAGGCGCCGCAGGCCCCGGAAGACGTCGTTGAGGGCATCGTCGAGGGCGTCGAGGTAGTTGTAGGCCCCGAGGCCCTCGTCGTACCAGCGCTCGCCCAGGAGCACGACGGCCCAGAGCGCGACCGAGGCGCCGAAGAGGCCCACGAGGAAGCCGAGGACCAGGAGGGTCGCCAGGAGCGGCGGCACGAAGATGACCGCGAGCACGGCCGCGAGGGCCGCGAGAATGAGCTTGCCGGTGAGGGACATTCAGGGAGCTTTCTGTGCTTGGAAGCCGTCCACGACGGCCTGGGTGTAGGCGGCAAGGCGCCTCAGGTCTGGATGGGATCGCACCCACTGGCCCGTGTAGGCCTGGAAGTGCTTGCGGAAGAAGGCGTCGAGCTGGCGATGGCCCGTCGAGACCTTGAGGTCGACGAGCTGGGCCTCCTCGTCGAAGCGGTGGTCGCTGACGAGGGAGACGTCGAGGAACTCGTAGGCGTAGGCCCAGACGGCCAGCCGGATGCGGCGACGGCGCTCAACCTCGATCGGGGAGCCCCAGGCCGCCTCGATCATCGCTGGTCGGGACGTCCGGCCACGAAGGGCTCATAGGTCGTCACGGTGGTTTGCTTGACTAGCCCCGAGTTGGAGCAGGCGCGGCAGTCGGAGAAGATCACGTCGTACTCGCCCCGATGATAACTCGTGTACTCGTGGTGGGACTGGTGCCCAATGCCCTTACAGCTCGGGCATACGATCACGTCTATCCTGGTCATTGGATCGGAGCCTGGCCGGTCGAGCGGCGGGACTGCGGGAAGCCCTCCTCCTGCTCGATCTCCGTCTGGAGCATCGCGAGGGCCCGCCAGGCGAGCCGGGCCGTGTGGCGCACCCCGCGACCGTCGAGGCGCCCACGGTCGACCAGGTGGCGCATGATCTTGTTGGCGTGGTCGGTCGACTTGTCCCGCGCCCAGTGCATGGGTTGGCCGGGATTGTGCTGGTCGTTGCCGATCTTCGAGACCTTCGCGATCTCGGCGAGCGCGTTGGGAAAGTAGTCGAGCAGGCCGTCCGCCATCGGGTACTCGCCGCGCTTGGCGTCGTCGTCCGGAAGCGAGAGGACTGAAAGGTCGACCGCGGGCGGCTCTTCGCTCTTCTCGTTGCCGAGGTCGGCCAGCGGAACCCCGTCGAGCGCCGCGGCCGTGAGGGCGTTACGGCTCTTGGCGTAGCCGTCCAGGCCCTTGGAGCGCTGGTGAGACCAGTAGTTGTCGGAGAGCATTAGCCCATTACCTTGATGAGATGTTTGATGAGGCGCTCGGCCTGCTCGGGGCCGATGACGTTGTTGTGGAACGTGCCGTCCTCGGCGAGCTGCGAAAGAGCGAAGATACCTTCGCCCATGTCGACGACGGTAAGGGTATCGAAGCCGTCCTCGTCGAACATCTCGACGGACTGGGTCGTGTTCAATTCGGGCATATCAGTGTCTCCAGGGCGCAAAGCGCAGTTCATCACTTCCGAAAGCAGCCATCATCGGCCGCCCGGACACTTCAAGTCTGGTCACGTGTTCAGGTCTAAGGCCGCGATTGCTAATGCGGCATGGCTTCGATTTACGGCGAGTCGCGGTACGGAGCAATACCGACGCCCGACACACCGCGAGGCCAAAGCACAACATATAGGGGTGTTTAGCCCCATACAGCGCCATAGCTGGTGCGTCGGTTTTTGTTCGAGGGCCGTTATCTGGGAGCGACTCGCCTCGCTTCGCCGAAGTCGTCGTACAGCTAGATGTCGGTCAGCTATGCAGGGCCCGCAGCTTCACGGCGTCCCGCTCGAACGCCTCGGCGTCCTCCAGGATGTTCTGGGCGGTGAGCGCGTAGAGGGTCTTGCGGCCCCCGTTCGGCCACGCGACGTCGAAGGGGCGCCCCGACTGGAGCACCCCCGTAGCAATCGAGCGCAGCTCCTGGGCCTGGGCGTCCAGGTGGTCGGCAGGCTGGGTCATTCGGGAAGCCCCCCGGTCTCGACCCACTCGGCCCATGCGAAGTCCGAGAGGTTGCGGGTGAGGACGGCCGGGTGCTTGGGGCACTCCGAGCGGAACGAAACGTCCCACGAGTTTGCGCCACAGCGGGCGCAGTCGGCGTCACCTCCGAAGATGTTGCCGGCAGCGATCCAGTCGTGGGGGTGCTTGGGGTGCGGTGCGGTCATTGTAAGCTCGGATTGAAGAGGAGGAGCGCGGCCAGCTCCAGCACCACGAAGAGCAGTACGTTGAGGAGGGCGTCGATCATGCCTCGGGACTCCAGAGGATCGGGCGGCGGTGCGTGCCGTCCCAGTCGGTGTGGCGAAGGATGCGGGCGAGCCGGGCGTTGAGGAGCGCGAGGTCCTCGGGGGTCTCCACGCCGGCCTTGTCGAGCGCCTCGGGCTTCTTGCGGCATCCGGCGCGATAGGCCTCCAGGATGTTCTCCCAGGGGTCTCCGGCCTTCGCGAGGACCTTGGCGGCACTCACCGGGCCCATGCCGGGACATCCAAAGTAGCCGTCCGTCGTGTCGCCCATGAGGGTCTGGAGGCGCCAGAAGTGGTCGGCGCTCTCCGGCGTGGTCTCGACGAGCTTGTCCTGACGCCAGATTTCGGCGTTGGGCAGCGTCTGCATGTCCTTGTCTTCGGACACGATGACCCGGCGGGTCCCTGAGGGGCGCGTCGCCAGGATGCCGATGTAGTCGTCGCCCTCCAAGCAGGCCTCGGAGACGACGCGGTACTTGCCGGCGTCCCGCAGGCTGTCGATGACGGCCCAGTAGGCGGGAGGCTTCAGCGAGGCGCGGCCGGCCTTGTACTGGGGCCACACCTCCTTGCGGAAGTTGGCCTCGCCCGAGAAGACAAGGATGGCCTCGTCGGCGTAGAGCTTGGTGACGTAGCCCTCGACGGACTGCGTGAACTTGGCGAGCGCCTCGTCCTCGCTGGCGGACTGCGTGTGGACCTTCTGGCCCGCCTGGTTGGTCCAGACGTGGTCTCGGCGCACGACGCAGCAATCGCGGTACAGGACGAAGTCCGCGTCGATCAGGAGTTGGGTGGTCATGTCGTGCCTACGGGTTCACCGCGGCGCGAAACGGCACCGGGGCGGTTGTGGGATGATGAAGGGAGGCATGGGGGTCGCGACCGGGATCGCGTGGAGCATGAGGCACGCAGCCACCGCTCTATACAGATTGTGGCAGAGCGCCCGGATGGGCAAGTCGCTACTCATCCGCCGTACTCGACCTCGACGCGGCCATGAAGCTGCGTGAGCGGGTAGATGAACCGCTTGACGGTGCCGTCCGTGTGGGACTGCTTGATGCAGAGGCACCCGTCGCTCCACCAGAGCTGGAGGGTCGTGACGGTGAGGCCGCAGGGCCCCAGCCCGAGGGTGAACTCGGCCGGAAGGTGGCGCGTGCTGCCGCCTTCGGTGAGCCAGGAGGCGGGCACGCGAATACGGGTGATCCTCACCGCTTGCGCTCCACGATCTCGGTGGTGACGCGGGCGATCTCGGCCCAGCCCTTGGGCTCCTCGCGCTGCTGCTCGGCGAACGCTCGGGCGCACTCGGTCGGGTTGGTGCCCTCCAGGCGCTCGAAGGTCTTCCGGCCGCCCTGGTAGCGGACCTCGTAGGCGACCTTCGGGCCGCGGTTGTTACCGAGGAGCACTGGCGCCTCCTGGGCAAGGGTTGGAGTTGGCGGCACGTAGGCGGTCACGCTCGGCGATCCGGGCGCGGCGGTCGGCCATGGCGATGCGCGAGGCGGCGTAGATGTCGTCGTTGTCGCGGATCAGCTCGCCGGGATACGCGGGCGCCGGGACCTGCTCGATCTCGCAGGCCACCGGTACGGCGACCTTGGCGATCACGGGAGCCGGCGGCGCGGCGTTGAGCTGCGGGAGCGGCGCCTTGGCGGGGGCGCAGGCGATGGCGAGCGCGGGCGTCACGAAGACGAAGCCGCGGATGGCCCAGTAGCGGGCGAGCTGACCGATCAACGTCGGACCGTCAGCCACGAGCGCAATGAGGCGCCGGGGATTAGCGGACATTCTGAAGCTCCTGGATGATGAGGGTCCGGGCGGCCTCGCAGCGATCGGCGGGCGCCACGGTGGGCTGGCGGACCAGCTCGGCGGCGCGGGCCTCGTGGACCTTGGCGCCGTCGTCGGCGGCCACGATCGAGCGGACGTAGCGGGCCCGGTCGGCGGACCGCTGGGCCTGGATGGCGTCGATGGAGGCGGTCTGCTCCGAGATGATGCCGTCGCGGGCCTTGAGGGCCTCGCCGCGCTCGTTGGCTGCGGTCACGACCGTCGCGAAGGCGTTGTCGGCTCGGGCCATCGAGTCCCGCAGGACCTTGACGGTGCCTTGGGTCTCGTGGAGCCGATGGGTCTGCACGGCCCCGAAGGCGCCCGCAGCGAGCGCGAAGGCGCCCAGGCCGCCCGACAGGTAGCCGAGCAGCTTCGTTGTGATGAAGGGAAACATCGTCAGTCCTTGAGAGGATGATGGAAGCCGAGCGGCTCGGGCAGGCGGAAGAGCTGGCGCCCTGAGGGGTCCAGGAGGCCGGTGGCGACAGGGTCGCGAGGGCCGTCGACGGTCAGGTCCGGGAGGTGCGTCTCCGGGGCCTTGTGGTGGTCGTCAGGGTCCACGGACGGCACCCAGCCGCACCGCGGGAGGGTGACGTAGCGGGACATGATTACCTCGTGAGGAAGTCGAGCAGGATCAGGGGGTCGGCGGCGATGTGCCGGCCGCAGCGCTCAGCGTCGTGCTGGAGCTGGAAGGGCCCGGAGGTCAGCCGCGGCGTGCCGTCGACGAGGATGCGGTAGCTCCAGGCGCCATCGGGGCGCCGGAAGGTCTCAGACGAGGCTGTCGGCATCGGCTCCCGTGAAAGCCTCGTGGACCGAGAAGACCGGCGGCAGGATCGAGGGCTCGATCTGGGTCTCAATCCGCAGGATGGCGATGCGGCCCGACGAGCCGCCGCGGGGCGCGGTGGGCACGTAGTCAGCCACGGTCCCGAGCGAGCCGTCGCGGAGCTGGTTGCAGTATTGGACGCGAACGACCGGCGGCGTGATGAGGTCGGACGGCGACTCCCTATCGGTCCACTCGCGGCCCTCGGCCGTGTAGCTGGCGAAGCTCTCGCGCCCGTCCGGCAGGGTGACGAGCACGCCGAGCGGGTAGTCGCCGCCGAGCTGGTCGGAGACGATGCGGGCGCGGAGGCCCGACCTGGTCTGGTAGTTGGTGTTGGGGTCGAGCACGGTTGCCTCCTTAGGCGTCAGTCGTCGGGTTCGGATTTGCGGGTGAGCCACACGCCAGCACCGCCGGCCGCCAAGACCAGGCCCATGCCCGTCCCGAAGTCGGTGGAGCTGAAGGCCTGCTGGAGGGCCACGGTGTGCCAGATGGACAGGCCGACCTGCGTCAGGGCCCCGAGGAGCCAGTAGACGCGGGCGGGCGTGTAGGTCCTGCCGTCCTTGGCGGTCAGGAGGTGCTTGAAGGCACCCCCGAACCGGCGCACGGCGGCGAACATCAGGCCGCGGCGCGGATGAGGTTGAAGCCGGGCACGGTCGGGATCGAGGTGCGAATGGACTCGATGATCTTCGCCTGCTCGACGACGACCGCGGGGCCTTCGAGGGTGTCCTCGATCGTGATGCCTGCGGCGCCCAGGGCGGCCTCGACGCGCTTGACGTAGTCGACGACCGTCACGGTGTCGCGGGCCTGGTCGATGCGCTCGTCCTTGTAGGCGTCGATCGCGGCGCCGAGGTCGCCCAGCTCGTCCATGTGGGTGTCGACGACCTGGTTGAGGACCTCGCGCTCCACCATGAAGGCGTCCAGGGCCTGGTCGGCAACCTGGAGGGCCTGCGAGAGCAGCGCGGCCGACTGGCGGTAGTTGTCGCGGTTCGAGCGGACGAAGCGGAGCTGGTCGGCCAGGTTGGCGGCCTCATAGCGGGACGAGGCCAGCTCGGCGCGGAGGTTGGCGATCGTGCGGAAGGGATTGGAGAAACGGAACTTCATGGGATGACTTCCTTCGGTGTCTCCGGGATGCCCAGGAGAGCGAGGCCGGCGGCGGTGATGCGCCACGCACGGCCCCATGATTGCTGGTCGTGCCGGACGGTCAGGAGACCGAGGCACGCAGCGATTGCGACCTCGTCGGCATGAGCGCGGACGAAGTCGGAGCGGGTTAGAAAGGGCTGCTCCCACGCCCTGCGGAGGACGGGGAGCAGCTCGGGGTGGTCGTCAGTGACACTCGGCCCAGTTGGCGCCGGCTTTGACTTCGACGTCGGTGGGGCATTTCCAGGTAGCGAACGGAGAGCCCGCCTGACGGCCAGTCTCGATGAGAATGGCAGAGACTTTCTCCTCCAGGCCGTCGCGGACGGCGACCTGCAACTCGTCGTGTATCCAACCGAGGAGCACGACGTCGGCGTCTGGGTCCCAGTCGCCATGCAGGCCCTCGCTCAGCTTCAAGCCGGCATCGACCAGGGCCTTCTCGGCCATGGTGATCCAGCTCTTGCAGATGACGGCGCCTGCCGATTGCAGGAGGGTGTTGAGAGCAGCGTGTTCGCTGCGGATCGGGAGCTTTCGCCCGTCGAGGCCCTTCAGGTAGCCCTTCTTCGAGGCCGCCTTGACGACCTTGAGGAGCTTCTTGAGGGCCGGGAAGGACTTCAGGAACCGGGCGGTGAGCAGCTCGCCCTTGTAGATGTGGCAGAGCTGGGTCCCGTTGGGCACAGGCTGGCGGCGGCGACGGAAGCGCTCCTGGATGGCTTTGAGGGCAATCCGGTGCTCCGGGGATGCCAGCCACTCCTTCCGCTCCTCGGCGGTGACGCCTGGGATCGAGCCGAGCTTCTCCGGCCCCGCTCCGTAGAGGAAGGCGTAGATGAAGGTCTTGGCGACGTTGCGGTAGCGCTTGTGCTCGGGGTGGTTCTCCTCGTCCCGAACAGTGTCCGGGTGGAGCCCGAAGAGGGCCTTGGCGTTCTCCCAGTGGATGTCGCCGAACAGGACCGTCTTGATGTACGCGCCGCCGTCGAAGGTGGCGAGGAACGAGCCGAGGCAGCGAAGCTCCAGCCCGGACTGGTCGGCTCCTAGTTGGCGCCAACCGATCGGGACATGGAACAGACTTCGACAGTCCCATCCATATTCCGCACCCACACTCGGGACCTGCCCGACGTTCGGGGAGGAGTGAGTCGCGCGGCCCGTGAGAGCGCCGTTGCTATTGTAGCGTCCATGTATCTTCCCTTTCTTCGTGACGAGCTTGAGCCAGGCCTGGTTGCCCTCACCGAGCTGTCCGATCCTCTTCTGGATCAGGAAGTATTCGGCGAGGAGCTTGGCTTCTGGATACGGGAGTGCTTGGAGGACCTCGTCATCCACCTTGGCCGAACCGCCATCGGTGAACTCCTTGGGCTCCCAGCCGTATTTCTTGGTGAGGCGGTCCGCGATGTGATCTCGGGACGCCGGGTTGAACTCGATGGTCTCCCACCGCTCAACAGGGACGCCGGCCTTGTAGCCTTTGGCCTTGTTGTCGCGCTTGGGGATGAAGTCTTCGAGCTGGACCTCCCAGGCCGGGAAGGCCTCGGCGAGTGCCGTCGACAGCTCCTGGCGGCGCTGGCAGAGGCGGGCGTACAGCTCCTGGGCGGCGGCCACGTTGAGCGGCCACCCGTTGCGCTCCATGCGGCACACGAGGGCCTGGCAGGCCATCTCCAGGGCCACGGCGAGGGGCTCGATGCCCTCGTCCATGAGGTGGCGATACAGGGCCACGTTCACGCGGCTGTCCTGGATCATGTAGGCGTGCATCGCCTCGTTCCAGGCCTCCCACGGGTCGAGCCCCTGGGCCTTCATCTCCTTGGAGTAGTCGCCCTTCCGCTCGGCCCCGAGGCGGTAGCCCCAGGCCTCCAGCGAGTGCGCCCCGACGAACTGGCCGGGGAACTCCTTCGGAGCCTCGGACATGTACGGGTACGCCTGGGCGGCGTAGAGCGCCGGCAGGTCGGCCTCGTGGCCGTAGCAGGCGATCAGCTCGTCGCGGTCGGCCTCAGAGCGCGAGACCTTGTCGGCCTCCTGGGCGTCCCAGGCGTCGAGCTTCGCCTTAAAGGCCTTCCACGCCTTGGCGAGCGGGAAGTCTGACTGCTTGATGTCGGAATAGACCACACGCGCCAGCGGCAGGGTGTCGACGATCTCGCAGGTCGGCGAGGGCTTGATGCCCGCGTAGAGCTTGGCGAGGACCGGGATGTCGTACCCGATGATGTTGTGGCCGATGAGGAGCGTCGCTCGGGTGTACAGCTCCAGGAACTTGCCGATCTCGTGAGGCCGGAAGTCGTGGATTTCGTCCGTGTCGATGTCGTAGGCGACGGCACAGTGTACGCGGGAGACCTCGGCCAGGAGGCCGTTCGTCTCCAAGTCGAAGACGTAGCGACCCCGAGACTTGGGGCGCGGTGGTAATTTCATGGAGGTCCTGGGGCGTCTCGCTGGACGCCGTGGTAGTTAGAAGGTGACGAGGTCTGGAGCGTCGGGATCGAACAACTTCCAGCCGGGATACTTGGCGCTCAGCCGATCGAAGCGGCGAAGGCTGCGGTCCCGCTGGGCGTCGTCGTCGGCCCGCAGGAGCGTGAAGGTCTGGGTGGCCTGGTCGGCCAGGTACTCGTCGGTGCGGATGACCTCGGAGCCGTCGAAGCCGATGCGGCAGATGCCAAAGTCGAGCCGCGGCAGGATCGTCTCGGGGCCCGAGCGGAGCCCGATGAGCTGGAAGGGCTGGTCGCCGATCTGGAGGTCTATGACCCCCACGCACTCGGCGGTGGCCCAGGACTCGTAGCCGCCCATCACGGACAGGAGGACGCCGAAGCGAGCCGCGAGGGCACGGAAGGTGTCGAGGTCCGGCACGTTGGGCGCGAAGATGTCGAGGTCCTTGACCTCTCGGCCGTTGTCGAGGTCGCGGAGGGCGCCGCCTGCGATGAGGGCGCCAGGGAACACCTCGCGGACGGCCGCAAGGGTGGCCGCATAGGCGGCAGGGATGAGCATGGGAGAGCCTTGAGTGTTAGAGAGGCAGCACGGCCGCCCGCAGGTCCCCGCCCTCGCCGCGGCGCTCGAAGCGGACCGCGCGGGCCTTGGGGAACAGCTCGGCCGCGGCGCGGCGCCACTGGGACAGGAGAAGCGGGCGGCCGACCCAGCCGACGAGGTGCAGCATGGCGCCGCCCTCCTCCTCCACGACCGCGATCATACGATCGTACTGGGTGGAGCCTTTGGTGAGCACGCGGACGAGATGGGCTGAGCCCGAGAGAGGTGACGCCGCAAGGCGCACGTCTCCCAGGTCCGCCTCACGGAGGACGAGGGTGTCGGTCATGGGGACCTCAGATTTGGAGGGTGTCGGCCTCGGGGCTGGCGACGTACGCCGCGAAGCCCTTGGTCTGGGTCTTCTCGGCCGCGGCGTCGTAGCCCTCGGGGAACTCGGTCTCGACGAGCTGGCCGGTGTCCTGGAGGAACCGGAGGCACATGGTGTTGCCGTTCGCGCGGCCGGTGTAGCGGTCCTTCACGCAGCGGAACGTCGAGTAGTTACGCATCGCCGGGTCTGGGTGCTGCGTGTTCCGCTCCAGCCCGAAGGCGTAGTGCGGCCAGGCGCCCATCGCTCGGGAGCCCTTGAAGTGCTTGAGGGAGACGTGGCCGCCCTCCTCGTGGCTCTTCCCGTCCGGCGTGGCGAGGTGGCAGAGCAGGATGATGTTGATGCCTAGCTCCTGGCAGAGCAGCGCCATCTCCTTGATGATGCCCTCGACCGACGCGCGCTCGTTGGTCTCGTCGATCAGCGCGGTCATGTTGTCGAGGTAGACGATGCGGACCCCTTCGGCGACGACGAGGTAGCGTATCTTCTCCTTCACCTCGTCCCACTGGGTCGACGCGAAGTTGCCGCCGAAGATGAGGTTCGGCGAGGCCTCCAGGTCATCTAGGGCCCGGTCCAGCTCGTCTTGTGTATAGCCCCCCTCCTCCATCGGGATGTGGAAGGGCTTGCCGGCCTTCTTGCCCGCGAGGCGCTTGAGGGTCTCGACGGGTGGCTGCTCCAGGTAGATGACCGCGGTCATCACGCCGAGGACGAGCGCATCGTAGGAGATGGACTGGGTGGTCCAGTCGGTCTTCCCGATCGAGTTGCCGGCGCCGAGGACGTACAGCTCGCCCGGCCGGCGCCCGAAGGTCCAGCGGGTCAGCGTGGGGCTCCACCAGGGCAGGCCCATCACGACGGGGCGCCGGGCCTCGTCGATCAGGTCGCGGACCCGGAAGATGCCCTCGGGGCGGTAGGGCTCGGCGTTGAAGAAGGCGTTGGTGATGGCCTTGGCGTCGCCGGCCATGAGCGCCTCGCGGGCGTCTTTGTGGCCTGCGACCTCGCCGACGAACGCCTTGCCGGGCGGCAGGAGCGCGGCGGCTCGCTGGGCCCACTCGCGGCCCGTCTTGTCACCGTCGAAGACCAGGACGATCTTCTCGAAGCCGGAGAGCCACTCGTAGTGGTCCCGGATCGTCTCCTCGGCCGCCTTGGCGCCGTTGGGGAGCGACACGCACGGGTACTTGCCCGCGGTGACCTGGTAGTAGGCGGCGCAGTCGCCCTCCCCTTCCCAGATGGTGAGCGAGCGGCGATCGGTGCCGAGCGGCCATTTGTGCTGGAGGTAGAGCGGCGGCTTGGCGCTCCCCTTGGCGTGCGGAAACCGGAAGGTCTTCCCGTCCTCGGCGCCCTCGGGGAGCTTGTAGCGGACCTTCTGGCCCCAGAGGGTGCCATCGGCCAGCCGGTACTCGAAGGAGATGCACGGCTTGCGGGGGTAGTCCACGTCGAGGTGCGTGACGCTCATGGGGACCAGGGAGATGCCGAGGGCCCGGCGGACGCTGGTGGCGATGCCGTAGGCCTTGGTGACCTCCTCGCCGCCGAGGGTGCCCTCGTAGGGCTCAAAAGGTTCGATGGTGTGGGTCCTGGGTGTCGCCTGCCGCGGGGGCCGGCCGTCGTCGTCTGGGAACTCGTTGTGCCCGCAGCCGTGGCAATGGCCTCGGCCGGATGCGTAGCGGGCCAGGTTGTCCCTGGAGCCGCACTTGGGGCAGGACTCGTGGCCCACGAAGGCGCTCTCGTCGCGTTCGCTGGTCATGGTGGTTCTCGGTGGTGTTGGGTGGGTCGAGGCCGTGGCAGGTTCGCGCGTTCCTGGCCTGCTCGGCACGTCTAGTTCGCCGCCTCCGCTACAGTGGGCGGAGGGAGTGTTCCGAGCCTCGGGAGGCCTCAGCGGTGAAAGGGAGAAAGCCCGCTGGGGCCACCGGAGGTCCGCTATTGGCGTTCGATGGGGGACGCCTTATTCAACGTGCGCACACGACTGGAGCAGGCTCTTGAACGACATCGATAAGGACGCGGCTGACTTTGTGGCCTCGCTTGGAAGTCAGCCGGACTCCAGCGCGGCGGCTCCGAGCTACGAGCAAGTCTCTAAGAGGCTGCTAGAGAAATACAGCTTCCTGGTTCATATGATCCAAGCAACAAGCCGCGCTCTCGGCGAGAGGTTCGGTCCAAATAGCATGGCACTCCTCGTCGAGGACCGAAGCTACTATGACAATCTAAACGCGCCGCTACTCAACTACAAACTGGAGATGTACCTCAACGGAAATCCTGTTGGAGTCGTTCCCGTCATGTTTGAGGATGAGACTGTCACAATTGGCCATCATAGATTGTTCAGCCACGACGAGACCAATCAGAAGCTGGCGTTCCAGCAAGAGATTGCGAACCACTATAGATGATAAAAACGGGGGCCGACCAGGGTGTGATCGACCCCCGTGGGGATCAGCGGCGCTCGACGCCGAAGAGCTGCTCGCCTTGGAAGCGAACGCGGTAGGACCCCGAGACGTGCTCGTGGGTCGTGGTCCCGTCAGCGGCGGCGAAGGCCTCAGCGGCTGCGACGAGGTTCTCCACCGCGGCGTCGAGGGCCTCGGGGGTGCCCAGCTTGGGCTTGGGTGCCGCGGCCATCAGGCGTGAGCCGCGTAGGTGTACACGGTGTAGCGACGCCGGCTGACCGGGTGCCGCTTGGCGACCGCGCCGATCTCGTAGCCCGCGTCACGCAGCTCGGTGATGCGACGGGTCAGTGAGCCCGAGTTGATGTCGAGGTCCAGGAGGGCCTCGCGGGGCGATGCGGAGCCTTTGGCCTGGAGGTAGTCGAGGACCTCGCGGGCGCGGGGCGTCAGGTAGGTGGTCTTCTGGGTCATCGGGGTTCCTTCAGAGCTTGCGGGGGCCGAGGCGCATCAGCTCGGCGAGACGGGTGGCGCGGTTGCCGACCTGCTTGGCCCAGCGGGAGGCCAGCATGTTGTCGGCGGCGTCGCCGTAGTGGCCCTCCTGGATGTACCGGAGGGTGTTGCGGAACGAGGTGAGCCCGTTGCCGCCGTTCCCGATCCCCATGTTGAAGCACATGTTGACGAGCACGCGCTGGCGGACCGGGTCGAGCTTGCGCCACCAGGGCAGCACGCGGTCGAGGTCCTTGATCGAGCGGTCGATGTCGTTGTCCAGGAGCGCCTGGGACTGGGCCTTGGTGATGCCCTTGGCGATGCAGGAGGCCTTCGTGATCTTGAGGGCCTCGGTCTCGGCCTTGGTGATGCCGACGTCGTCGAGGTTGCGGCCGACGCCGATCGACAGCTTGCCGGCGGTGCAGCGATAGACGCGGAGCTTCTCGCCCTCGTCGCGCGTCAGCTCGGCGCGGAGCACCTCGCGGTTCAAATCGTCCATGGGGGTTCCTTCGGGGTCAGGCGCTGGCCGCGGCGATGGCGGCGTGTCGTGCGGGGTCGTCAGGCTCATCGACCCAGGCTTGGGGGATGACCTTGTCGGCGAATGGAATGGAGAGCTTGGCGCACCAGGCGCCGTAGGTGGTCTTCGAGCCCTTGCGGATCGGAGAGGCCGACCGGGAGAAGACGAAGCGGATGTCGAGCGCGGGATGCTGCTTGCGGAGCAACTCGTGCTTCTTGCGGTCGTCGCTGTCGAAGAGGCCCTTGGTCTCAACGATCACGCCGTTCGGGAGGATGAAGTCGGGGGTGTACTTGTGGCGGCTGGCGGGCTTCTCGTAGCCCAGCCGGACCTCCTCGTAGCGATAGGGGACCCCGCGCTTGGCGAGGTCCTCCATCGTCTTGTCTTCGAGGCCTGAGCGGCCGTGGACCCGGACCTTAGATGTCCAGGCCGCCGGCATCGTCCTGCTCGTCGCCGCTGTCGTCACCATCGGCGCCGATATTCAGCTCGTCACCCGCCGAGCTGTCGTCGGCCACGTAGCCGCCCTCGCCCTGGTAGGCGCCGAAGCTGGCCTTCCGGCCGCCCTCGACGAGCTTGATGATCTGCACGCCGGTCAGCGTGAACGAGATGCCCTCGTTGCCCGACATGTCGTACGGCGACAGGAAGCCCTGCACGAGCGCCACGGTGCCGCCGCGGGGCGTCACCTTGCTCGGGTCGATCTCCTTGCCGGCGGCGTCGAAGAGGGCCGGCGGGCGCTTGCTCTTGCTCTTCAGCACGAGCTTGCCGGTGGCGATCTTCTTCGGCTTCTTGGCGCCGGCCGGGGCGTTCGGGTCCTTCACCATCTCCTTCTTGAGCGGCAGGTTGATCTCGGCCGGGTCGAGGTCGAAGGACTTGGCCGCGGCGGCGAGGATGCGCTTGGCCTCCTTCATCGCGGCGGAATTGGGATCGTCGACGCCGTCCGCGGTGTACACGTCGTACTTCTCATCGGGCTCGACGAGGTTCGGGAACGAGAGCGTGAAGGGACCAAAGGTCGCGTCGATCGTGGGTCGTTTTGCCATGACGGCGTAGGGTATTCCGTAGGGTGCGGGTGACTGCCGGATGGGACAGTCCGCAATTGTGGAGAAAAAAGAACCGGGAGCCGTCGAGAAGGACGGCCCCCGGTGGGAGATTGTGGGCACTGGCCGGAGTGGTTGTGCATACGGTGGGATTAATGCCGCGATCGGCGACTGTCCTCATATGCGTACCATCTAGGCAAAGGCATACGGCGACGTGAGGATGTGGCTCAGGTCCAGGGTGCCCTTGGCGGGGATCGCCGGGAGCTTTTCCTGGCCCTCCTCGGACAGAACGCTCCGCGCGTAGCGGTCCAGCTCCACGAACGGGTCGTACGTCTCATAGAGGTTCACGAAGGCCTCGCGGATGATGCGGAAGAACCGGCCGGTGTTGCCGGCGTGCGTGGCGAAGCTGTCGTGGATGAGCTGGAACGAGCCGATGCCCTCGGAGACCGCAAAGACGACCGTCCGGGTAAGATGCGCCGCGTCGAGGCTGTGGATGACGTTCGGCGAGATGGCCGAGCGCGCCTTCTTCTTGTCGATGCGCTTGGTGGGCGCCTCGCGGATCAGGACCTTCACCTCGGTCATCACGTTGCCGTCCGCGTCGACCTTGTCGTGGCCCGTGGCGGCCTGGATGCCCCTAGCGTAGAGCCAGAGGCTGACCTGCTTCGTCGTGTACTCGTTGTACCGCTGGACGACCGGGAGGCCCGTGGGGGTCCGCCAGATGACCGGAAGGCTCTCATGGGCCAGGGTCGCCGCGACCTGCTGGAACCAGTTGGCCGCCTCGTCGGCCTTGGGGGCCACGGTGACGATCGCGGCGTAGACGGTGTTCGCCAAGACCTGGGCGCAGGTAAAGCCGCCGTCGAGGGCCGTGGTCTCCTCGCCGGTCTCCTTGTTCTTGCGGACGGTCTGCATGGCGTACGGGTGCGCCTCACGCTCCCCGAGGGCCACCTCGTCGGCCAAGGGGCGCATGAGGTCCGACATGTGCTGGTCGCGCATCCCGAACTTTCCCGACCCGTAGAAGTAGGTCATCACGTTCCGCTTGGTCTCGCCGCGGCCGAAGCCGTTGGTGAGCACCAGGCCCGCGGCCACGCCGATGTCGTCATCCCGCAGGGTCAGGGCCTGGAGCATCGGCGTCGCGTTGTCGGCGGTCACCTGGTAGATGTCGCCGGGGGTCTCGCGGGGCAGGAGGTTGACGTGGTAGCCCTCGTCGGCCGCGCGGGTCATCGCCGAGTAGTGCTGGAGGCCCGAGCAGGAGCCGTCGAGCGCCACGCCCACGCAGCCCTCGAAGGACTCGTCGTAGCCCGTCGCGGCGAACTCGGCCCACTCGAAGCAGGCCTGGAGGAAGCAGAAGGGCGAGTCGGCCTGGGCCCACTGGTCGAAGGTGCCCTGAGGGTCCGCGGCGATCCCGAGGATCATCTCCTCGTTCTCGTCCACCCAGGCGCAGCGCTCGTCGAAGCTAGCCTTGCTGCACTTCCGGCCCGACGTGGTCTTGAAGTCTCCGCAGTTGGCGAGATGGATCGCGAGCCACCGGCCACCCTCGGCGCCGTGCGGGTGCGTGTCGGCGAAGCGGAAGAGCGCCTTGATGTGGTCGGAGCGCTGCGGGTTGAAGTGCGGCACCGCGTAGACCCGGCCGCGGAAGTCGAGCGAGTGCGGCAGGTAGAAGCGATCGACGTCCAGGAGGCGCTCGGCCTCGCCCAGGTCGGTCTCCAGGACCACGAGGTTCGTCTGGGCCGCGGTGCGGATGTTGATGATGGACCGACGCTTGCGGGACATCGCTACCCGAGCCTCGGGGCTGAGCTGATCCCACTCTTCCTGGCCCATCTTCTCCGGCTTGGCGATCGGGTCGGCGACCGCGAAGGTCTTGCTGGGCGACTTGTTCTCCGAGCGGACCCACCGCATCACGTCGAAGACGCGGCGGTCGATCGCGAAGGGTGTCTCCTGGATGGCGTTGATGCCCAGGAGCAGCTCCGACATCGAGCCGTCCTTGATGGCGTCGCGGACGAGCTGCTGGTGCTCGCGGTTGAACGTGCGGATGAGCGGGACGGTCTTCGAGACCCGGTGCTCCAGGTAGGCGCCGCTGTCGAAGCGGGTCCACGGGCGCGGCGTCACGATCATCGGCTTCAGGATGGGCTGCATCCACGCGACCTGGGCCGCCATGTCCGCGAGGGTCTCGAGGGCCTCCTCGGAGAGCTTCACGACCGGGGTGGTGCCGCGGTGGTCGTGGACCATGCCGCGCTCGAAGATGGTCGGCAGGCTCGTGAGGGTCAGGTTGAGGAGCGTGGAGCCAACGAGGACCTGGGTCCGGCGGGACCACTCCAGGCCGACGCCGAGGTCGTCCGCGAGGGCCTTGTGGCGCTTGGCGGTGACGCGCTCGTTGCTCTCGCCCTCGACCATCGCCAGGAACCGCTTGGCGGCCTTGGGGTCGGTCTCCTCGATCATCTGGGCCTCGATCTCGACCTGGACGGCCTTGCCGATCGCCTCCGAGGTGGTCGACAGGGCCTCGCCCTTCGCGACGGTGTGGAAGGTGCGCGACAGGGCCGCGAGGGCCAGCTTGTCGGCGGCGACCTCCTTGAGGGGCGCGAGGGCGGCGGCGGGGCGGCCCTTCTTCGCCTTGGCTTCGTCGACCCAGCGACCGATCGCGGCGGTGAGGATCGGCAGGGCGTCGGCGCTCATCTTCCGGACGTCCGCGCGGCGCTCGAAGCCCTCGGCGCGGGCCTTGAGGTCCTCGCGGTTGTAGTAGCGGTTCGCGCCGTCTTCGAGGCCGGCCAGCTCCAGGTTGCGCTGGGCCTGGATGATCGTGTCGGGGTGATACATGGCGGGTCCTTCTGGCGGTGTCTGCGCGGACCGACCGTCCGCATATGAGTACTTTCTAGGCACAGCGAGACTCGGCGTCAATCCGGGAGGGTGGGATTAAATGGCTGGGGGCGAGCGGTCGCCGCGACGAAAAACGGTCCCCCACCGAGGCTCGGCAGAGGACCGCTTGAGGGGTCAGGCCCCGAGGGGCAGAAAATGGCGAAAGTCTGCGTCTGCGGACTGTCTCAGACGGCGATTGTCTGCAATTGCGGACACAAGCACCTAAATCTGGCGCGTCTACCAGTTCCGCCACGCCCGCAAGTCGGACACCGCCGGTCGGCGGGCTCTATACCGCGGGCGCGGCCGGAGCAAGCGCCGTGAACGGGCAACTCCGCGCGCGGCGGGACGTTGACCCTGAAAGGAGAAAGCCGATGGCCACCAACCCCGTCAGCCCGCCCGACGTGCCGCAGCCGACCTCGCCGGGCACGCCCGACGCGCCGCCGCCCGAGATCAACCCGCCGGGCCCCGACATCGACGTCCCCGCCCCCGGCGCGCCCGCCGGCGACCCGGCCCCGGCCAATCCCAGCATCTGAGCGAGACCGACATGACCGAGCGAGAGATCGACCCTATTCCGAACCGCGACGACGAGCGCCCCGACATCCAGCAGGCGGTCGAGGCGCGCAGCGACGCCGTGGCGCGCGGCGAGGGCGGCAAGGAGCCGGCGCGCTTCACCGACACCGGCGAGTTCGACGGCAACAGCGGCACCGGCGGCGAGGTGAAGAACCAGGAATATAACCAGCAGTGAGGCGCGGCTGAGCCGGCCGGCGCGCGTGCCTCGGCCGGTTCACCGGAACCGCGCGGTCGCGACGAGTCGGCGCCAGCTGTCCAGGTCGCGCGCATAGTAATGGATCGCGGGCGCCTCGTAGCTCATCCAGTACAGCCTCTTGCCGCGGATCGCCGCGACCGCCTCGCCGTGCCGCTCGACCTCCTCGTCCTGCCGCGTGAAGGTGTAGCGGAAGCGGACCGCGCGCTCGCCGTCGATCAGCGCCGGGTCGGCCGAGTCGATCGTCATCAGCGAGGCGCCCAGCGCGATGCGATAGCTCTTCTCGACGAGATCGGGCACGTCGGTGAGCAGCATGGTCGTGGCGAAATGCGGCAACGGCTGATCGTGCTTCGACACCTCGCGGAACAGCGGCCGACCGCTCTCGATCGCGCCACAGAAGGTGACCGCGTTGAGCCCCTCGCCGTCGAGCGTCCAGCGGTCACACCGCGGGCCGGGGCGCCGGCCGAGCTCGTTCCACTCGCGATCCGGTGTCACCGTCAGCGTGCCATGCGCCACCGCGCGGGGGCGACCGGCATCGATCAGGCGATCGCCCGCGCGAGCGGGCGTGGCGGTGGCGACGAGCAGCAGCGCGCAGGCGCCGAGAGAGCGATCCATCGGGCGGTCCTTCACGAGACGAGTGCGCGCACCATCGCGGCGTCGCCGGCGGCGGGCGCGAGCTCGAGATAGCGCCGCAGCTCGGCACGCCCCGACTCGGTCTCGCCACCGCGCAACAGCGCCATGCCGAGCCCGCGGTGGCTCTCGGCGTGGCGCTGGTCGAGCGCGAGCGCCTGGCGATAGAAGTCGGCCGCGGCGACCAAGTCGCGCGGATTGCCGCGCTGGCGATAGAGTTCGGCGCGGGCGAACAGCAGATCCTCGCTCCAGCCGTCCTGTGCCAGCCGGCCGAGCAGATAGTCGGTGCCGCCGAAGTCGTTGAGCTTGATCTGATCGGCCAGGAACGCCGCGCGCCACGGCCGCAGCGCCGCGGCATAGGCCGCCGCCTCGGTGACGCCGCCGGCGGGCAGCGTCGCCGCGGCGGCGCGCAGCGCGGTCATGCGCTGCAGGTCCGTCGGATGCGTCGAGAGAAGGTGAACTCCGTCGTAGCGGCGCGAGCGCTGCTTGCGCCCCGCCGCCCTGGCATCGGCCTCGTCCATCTGGCGGGCCCACACCTCGGCGACGCGGCGCGGATCATAGCCCGCGGCGGCGACGAAGCGGAGGCCCAGCGAGTCGGCCTCGCTCTCCTGCGCGCGGCTGAACGAATAGGTGCTGGCCGCCGTGATCAGCCTGACCAGCGGCGCCGCCCCGCCCGCGAACAGCGCCGTCCAGGCGACGAGATCGCTGGCGCCGAGCTTGCGGTGCTGGAGTGCCAACATATGGCGCTGCTCGAAATGCGCGAACTCATGCCCCAGCACCGCGCCGAGCTCGGCCTCGTCGCGCACGCGCAGCAACAGCCCGCTCCACACCGAGATCGCGCCGTTGGGATGGGTCGTGGCGTTCATCGCCGGGATGCGGAGCACGTACAGCCGGACGGCGTGGCAGCGTTCTCCACCGACGGTGCGGCACAGCACGTGCCGGACATAGGCGTTGAGCGCGGCATCGTCGATCAGCAGGTGCGAGTCGCGCAGCTGGCGTTCGTCCTCGTCGGCCTGCATCCAGATGCCGCGCTCGGCCGCGGTGCTGGGCTGATACGCGCTCACGAACGGCGGCAGCGTCAGGTCGGCCGCTCGCGCCGCGACGGCCTCGACCGGCAGACAGAGTGCGGCGATTGCGAGCGCCACGCGGACGATCGGGCGCGACATCAACGCGCCTTGGGCGCGGCGACGGAGGTAACCGGCACCTCGGCGCGGCCGGGAAAACCGTCGAGCAGCTCGGCGACCCGCTTAGCGGCGCCCTCGGGCGTGCGCACGTCCCCGCCCATCTGCCGGTCGGCGTTGAGCCACACCAGATCCCCGGTGCGCAGGTCGACGAGCCCGGCATAGCCCGTGTGCTCCCCCGACCTGACCCCCACCCCGACCGTCACCGCGGCGAGCACCTGGAAGATCTTGCGCCCGGTCGAGCCATAAGCGTCTTCGGTGTCGACGAAGAGCGCATAGCCGCACCCCTGCCCGCGCGCGATCCGCGCCACGTCCGGGCCGAGCGTCCAGTCGAACTGGCCCGCGCGCCTCTTAGTGGGCAGCCGATTGCGCTTGAAGAACTGATCGTCGATCACCGACCGCGCGACGACCGCGAACAGCGCCTGATAATCGGCGATCAGCCGCGTGTCGGCGCCGATCGCCTCGGGCGCGCGCACCACCTCGTTGCCGAGCGTGCGCTGCGCCGCCGCCAGCGCGGCCTCGATCTGCTCGCGCGCCTGCGCGGTCCAGTCAGCGTTGGCCTGGAAGAGACCGGCGGTCGACTGCGCCCCGACGATGATACGCGGGCGCAGCAGCAGGATAGGCGCGGCGCCGCGCGGCAGGGTGAAGCCAGGCCGCACCGCCGATCGTTCCTGCGCCCCCGCTGGTCCCGCGGCGGCAATGGAGCCGAGTGCGACCCAGCAGGCCACCACGACGGCGCGACAGACCGACATTCGTTCCCCCTCGTCGACGACCCCGCCGGCGAGGAAAGAGATGACGGCCCACCCGCCGAGCGGCAAGCGGGCGACTGGCTCAGTTCAGCGCCTTCTTCAGCAAGTCGTTGACGACCTGTGGATTTGCTTTTCCGCCCATCGCCTTCATCGTCTGCCCGACGAAGAAGCCGAACAAGGCCACCTTGCCGCCGCGATATTGTTCGAGCTGCCCCGGGTTCCTGGCCAGCACCTCGGCGATCACCGCCTCGATCGCGCCAGTATCGCTGGTCTGCTTGAGCCCGCGCTCCTCGACGATCTTGCCCGGCGCGTCGCCGCTCTCGAGCATCGCCTCGAACACCTGCTTGGCGAGGCTGCCCGAGAGCGTGCCATCCGCGACCAGCGCGAGCAGCTCGGCCGCCTGGCCCGGCCGTACCGGGCTGTCGCCGATCGACCTGCCCAGCCGGTTGAGCGCGCCGAACAGCTCGCTGGTCACCCAGTTCGCCGCCGCGACCGGCGCCGCGCCCTGCTCCAGCAGCGCGTCGAACCAGCGCGCGCTCTCCACCTCGGCGGTGAGCACCTCGGCATTGTACGGCGTGATGCCGAGCGACTCGTAGCGCTGGCGCTTGGCGTCGGGCAGCTCGGGCAGGCTCGCGCGACACGCCTCGAGGAAAGCGTCGTCGAGTTCGAGCGGCAGCAGGTCGGGATCGGGAAAATAGCGGTAATCGTGCGCGTCCTCCTTGGAGCGCATCGACCGCGTGGTGCCGCTGTCGGGATTGAACAGCCGAGTTTCCTGCACGACCGTGCCGCCGCCCTCGATCAGCTCGACCTGGCGCCTGGCCTCATGTTCGATCGCCGCCATCACGAAGCGAACCGAGTTGACGTTCTTCGTCTCGGTGCGGGTCCCGAACTCGGCGCCGGGGCGCCGCACGCTGACGTTGACGTCGGCGCGCATCGAGCCCTCCTCCATATTGCCGTCGCACGAGCCGACGTAGCGCAGGATCGCCCGCAGCTTACGCAGGTAAGCCCCTGCTTCTGAGGGAGAACGCATGTCGGGGCGACTGACGATCTCCATCAGCGCCACGCCCGATCGATTGAGGTCGACATAGGAGCGCGTCGGGTGCTGATCGTGCATCAGCTTGCCCGCGTCCTGCTCGACGTGGATGCGCTCGACCCCGATCGTCTTGACCGTCTCGCCGTCCTCGATCTCGACCGAGCCTTCGCCGACAAGCGGATGATAAAGCTGGGAAATTTGATAACCCTGCGGGAGATCGGCGTAGAAATAATTCTTGCGGTCGAAGCGCGACCAGCGGTTGATCTGCGCGTCGATCGCCATGCCGGTTCGCACCGCCTGCCGGATGCACTCGCGGTTGGGCACGGGCAGCATGCCCGGCATCGCCGCGTCGACCAGCGAGACCTGGGTGTTCGGCTCCGCGCCGAAAGCCGTGGCCGCGCCGGAGAAGAGCTTGGCCTGGCTGGTCACCTGGGCGTGGACCTCGAGGCCGATCACGACCTCCCAGTCGCCGGTGTCGCCCTTGATACGATAGGGGGTGGATGCGTCAGCCATGATCGGTCTCGGGTGTGATGAGGGTAAGGTCGGGGAAGTCGGCGGCGAAGCGTTGGCGATCGCGGGTGATCAGCGCGGCGCCGAGCGTCTCGGCCTGTCCCCCGATCAGGAAGTCGGCGAGGACAGCCGAGCGGGAGCCGCCTGCCTGACGATAGACGCGATGAGCCTGCCCAGCGCGGAACGCGGCCAGCGCGTCGACCGGCTGCACCGCGACGCCCAGAAGGTCGAGATAATCACGCTGCGAGGCAAGATCGGCGAACCGTCCCGCGCACTCCGCGAGGACGACCACACTGATCGCCACCGTTCCCATCGCAGCCGCCGTGGCGAGCCGCGCCGTGCTCCAGTCCCCGAACGTCGACGCGTGGGCGAGCAGGTCGAGCAGGACGTTGCTGTCGAGCAAAATGATCATGCCTCCCCGCTCGGCAGCGGGACGGGCTCGCGCAGCTCCGCCATATAGGCATCGGGGTCAAGCCCCTCGGCGAGGTGACGATGGTCCTGCTGAACACGACGGATGCGCGCTAGGGCCGCAGCCACCCACCCCGGATCGGGTACGGCGCCGACGGGCCCGCGGCGGATCACCGCCTCGCCCTCGCCACGGAGCTCGATCTCGACTGGCTCACCCGGCCGTAGCCCGAGCGCATCGCGCCCGTCCTTGGGGATCGTCACTTGTCCCTTGACGGTGAGATTCGTCAGCTTGCCCATGGGAAGAGTATTCTCGCTAGCGGTAATACCGTCTACCACCAGCGCCCGGGTCGCGCGACGAAGCCGGCGCGCTCCTCGATCGCCAGCGCGGCGTCGAGCACGCCCTGCTCGTCGAGCGGCTTGCCGATGATCTGCAGCCCCAGCGGCAGCCCGCCCGCGTCGACCCCACCCGGCACGCTCATGGCGGGCAGGCCGGCGAGCGACGAGGGCACGGTGAAGACGTCGTTCAAGTACATCGCCAGCGGGTCGGCCGCCTTCTCGCCCAGCGCGAACGCCGCGGAGGGCGCGGTCGGCGTCAGCAGCACGTCGCACTGCTCCCAGGCGCGCTCGAAGTCGCGCGCGATCAGCGTGCGCACCTTCTGCGCCTGGGTGTAGTAAGCGTCGTAAAAGCCCGCCGACAGCACGTAGGTGCCGATCAGGATGCGCCGCTTGACCTCGTCGCCGAAGCCCTCCGCGCGAGTCCGCGCGTACATATCCTGCAGGTTGGCACCGTCGGGCAGGTCGCGCAGGCCGTAGCGGACGCCGTCGTAGCGCGCGAGGTTGGACGAGGCTTCGGCCGGCGCGATGATGTAATAGGCCGGCAGCGCGTAGCGCGTGTGCGGCAGCGACACCTCGACGATCTCGGCGCCGGCGTCGCGCAGCCAGTCGACGCCGCGCTGCCACAAAGCGTCGATCTCGGCCGGCATGTCGTCGACGCGATATTCCTTCGGAATGCCGACGCGCTTGCCCTTGAGCGAGGCGTTGAGCCCCGCCTCCCAGCGCGGCACCTCGAGGTCGAGCGAGGTCGCGTCCTTCGGGTCGAAGCCCGCCATCGCCTCGAGCATGATCGCGCAGTCGCGCACGTCGCGCGCCATCGGCCCGGCCTGGTCGAGCGACGAGGCGAAGGCGATCACGCCCCAGCGCGAGCAGCGGCCGTAGGTCGGCTTGATGCCCGATATGCCGGTGAACGCCGCCGGCTGGCGGATCGAGCCGCCCGTGTCAGTGCCGGTCGCGCCCGGCGCGATCCGCGCCGCCACCGCGGCCGAGCTGCCGCCCGACGAGCCGCCGGGCGCGAGCGGCGCGTTGCCGCCGTCGGCGCGGCGCCACGGGCTCACCACGTTGCCGAAGTGGCTCGTCTCGTTGGACGAGCCCATCGCGAACTGGTCCATGTTGAGCTTGCCGAGCATGCCCGCGCCCGCGTCCCACAGCTTCTGCGAGACGGTCGACTCATACTCCGGGGTGAAGCCCTCGAGAATGTGGCTCGCGGCGGTGCTCGGCACGCCCTTGGTGCAGAACAGGTCCTTCATCCCGATCGGCACGCCGGCGAGCGGCTTGGGCGCCGCGCCCGCGGCGCGCGCCGCGTCGGCGGCGTCGGCGGCAGCGAGCGCGTGCTCGGGGGTCTCGACCAGGAAGGCGTTGAGCGGCTTGGCGGCGGCGACCGCGGCGGTGAAGGCCTCGGCCACCTCGCGCGCGCTGAACGTGCCGGCGCGCACGCCGTCGCGGATGTCGCGGATGCCGAGATCGGTCAGCGTCGTCATTTACTCGATCACCTTGGGAACCGTGAAGAAGCCGTGCTCCGCCTGCGGCGCGTTGGCGAGCACCGACTCGCGGATGCCGCCGTCGGTCACGACGTCGTCGCGCAGTCGCAGCCGGTTGGCGATCACCGCGGTCATCGGCTCGACGCCGGCGGTATCGACCTCGCCGAGCTGCTCGATCCAGTCGAGGATGTTACCCAGTTCGGGGGAGAGCCGCTCGGCCTCCTCCTCGGTGATGGCGATGCGGGCGAGCCCAGCGATGCGCCGCACGGTTGCGATATCAACGGACATAGCCGGCGCGCTACCGCGAGCCCCGCCGCAACGCAACCGCGCCGGCACGCGCGCGGTTGCGCGGATCGCAACTCTGAGGCACCTCCTTTGCGATTGCGGCGCCGGCGACTTTGCTGCACCGCAGCATGGTGACATACGCTTGGTCCGTAAATTCCTCTACGTCATCGCCGGTCTGATCGTGCTCGCGCTCGCCGGTCTGCTCGCCTACCGCCTCTGGGGCGTTCCGCTCATGCGCGCCGCGCTCGTGCCAGGCGAGAGCTTCCGCGCGCAGCCGGGGCTGAGCGCCGCCGACTATCGCGCCGATCGCCTGTGGCTGGCGCGCCCGTCGCTGGCGAACGACCCGTCGCGCTGGACGCCGCCGGGCTATCGGCCCCGCCAGACCCACGGCGGCGCGGCGGTGTTCTTCATCCACCCGACCTCCTATCTCAGCCGCGCGCACTGGAATGCGCCGCTCGACGATCGCGAGGCGAACGATCGCGCCGCCCTGTTCCTTCGCGGCCAGGCGAGCGCGTTCAACGAGGCAGGCGAGATCTGGGCGCCGCGCTACCGCCAGGCGACCTTCGGCGCTTTCCTCACCGACAAGGCCGCGGCGGACCAGGCGCTGGCGCTCGCCTATCGCGACCTGCTCGCCGCCTTCGACGTCTTCCTCACGGAGATCGCGCCCGACCGGCCGATCATCCTCGCCGGGCACAGCCAGGGCGCGCTGCACCTGACCCACCTGCTCAAGGACCGTGTCGCGGGCAAGCCGCTGGCGAACAGGATCGTCGCCGCTTACGCGATCGGCTGGCCGATCTCGACCACCACGGACCTGCCCGCGCTCGGCCTTCCCGCCTGCGCCGCGCCCGAGCAGCGCGGCTGCGTGCTGGCGTGGCAGAGCTTCGCCGAGCCCGCCGACCCGTCGCTGATCCTCGACACGTTCGATCGCACCGCCGGCTTCGACGGCCGCCCGCGCCGCGGCACGCCGCTGCTGTGCACCAACCCGCTCACGGGGGCGAACGGCGGCAGCGCGCCGGCGAGCGCCAACCTGGGCACGCTCTACCCCAACGCCGATCTGTCGAGCGCGACCATCCGCGCGGGCACGATCGGGGCGCGCTGCGCCGGGCGCGGGCTGCTGCTGATCGGCAACCCGCCCGACCTCGGACCGTACGCGCTGCCCGGCAACAACTACCACGTCTACGATTACAGCCTCTTCTGGGCCAACCTCCGCGCCGACGCCGCGCGGCGGCTGGCGGCGAAGTGAGCGTGGAGCAGCGATCTGCCCTCCCCGGTCATCCCGGCCTCGCGCCGGGATCCATGTTCCCGCGGGAGCATCGGCCGCTTCGCACGCGCCACGATGGACCCCGGCTCCAGACCGGGATGAGCGGCAGAGCGGGCCACCACCGATGACCGCCCCCGCGCCCCGGGTCGCGATCGCCACCACCGCCGCCGCCTTCCGCGCCTCGCTCCCGCACGGCGGCCGGCTGCTCGGGCTCGACGTCGGCACCAAGACGATCGGCACCGCGCTGTGCGACGCCGGCTGGAGCTTCGCCAGCCCCGCGCAACTGATCCGCCGCACCAAGTTCACCGCCGACAAGGCCGCGCTACTGGCGCTCTCCACTCAGCAGCAGGTCGTCGGCTGGGTGATCGGCCTGCCGCTCAGCCTCGACGGCAGCGAGAGCCCGCGCACCCAGTCGACCCGGGCCTTCGCGCGCAACTGCGCCGACATCGGCCTGCCCCTGCTGCTGTGGGACGAGCGCTGGTCCACCGTGAGCGCCGAGCGCGCGCTGATCGCGCAGGACATGAGCCGCGCCAAGCGGGCCGAGCGGATCGACAATCACGCCGCCGCCACGATCCTCCAGGCCGCCATCGACGCGCTCGTGCTGGCTCCGGTCGAGCAGGGCGAACCGCTTGCGCCGCCGGGGAGCGCGGACTAGGCACCGCGCTCGATGACCCAGTCGGACCACCGCCCCGGAACCCTGATACCCGGCGGCGCGGTATTCCCGCATCGCCATCTCACCGGCATCGAGGGGCTCGAACCGCACGAGATCACCTTCCTGCTCGACGAGGCCGAGACTTGGGTGGAGGCCAATCGCACCCGCGCCGCGCCGGATCGCCGCCTGGCCGGCTTCACCCAGATCAACGCCTTCTTCGAGAACTCGACCCGCACGCTGCTGAGCTTCGAGATCGCGGGCAAGCGGCTCGGCGCCGACGTCGTCAACATGCACGCCGCGCAGTCGAGCGTGAAAAAGGGCGAGACGCTGATCGATACCGCGCAGACGCTCAACGCGATGCGCGCCGACGTGATCGTGATCCGCCACATGTCGTCGGGCGCGGTGCGGCTGATCGCGGACAAAGTCGACTGCCCCGTGCTCAACGCCGGCGACGGCCGCCACGAGCATCCCACCCAGGCACTGCTCGACGCGCTGACGATCCGGCGCCGGCTCGGCGGCATCGCGCACAAGCGCGTGGTGATCTGCGGCGACCTGCTCCACAGCCGCGTCGCCCGCTCGAACATCCTCGCGCTCACCGCGCTCGCCGCCGAGGTGCGCGTGTGCGCGCCCTCGACGCTGATGCCGCCCGCGATCGAGCGCTTCGGCGTCACCGCCTTCACCGACTTCGACCGTGCGATGGAGGGCGCCGACGTCGTGATGATGCTGCGGCTGCAGACCGAGCGGATGGAAGGCGGCTATGTGCCGTCGAGCCGCGAGTATCACCTGCGCTACGGTCTCACGCTCGAGCGCCTCGCGAGGCACGCGCCCGGCGCGCTGATCATGCATCCCGGGCCGATGAACCGCGGCGTTGAGATCGATTCGGCGGTGGCCGATCATGTCGAGCAGTCGGCGATCACCGAGCAGGTGCAGATGGGCGTGGCGGTGCGAATGGCCTGTCTCGACGTGCTGACGCGGCGCGCCCGCGGCGTGGAGGGCTGGGCATGAACCGCGCGATCCTGTTCACCAACGCCCGGCTGGTCTGCCCCGACCGCGGCGAGCGCGACGGCGAGCTGCTGATCGTCGACGGCGCGATCGCGGACGGTCCAGCCCCGGCGGACGCGCTGACCATCGACTGCCGCGGCAGATTGCTCGCGCCCGGGCTGATCGACATCGGCGTGGCGCGGATCGACCGCGCCGCGGCGCGCGCGGGAGGGATCGTCCGGGTCGCGCCGATGCCCGACCAGGTGCCGGTGCTCGACGAGCCCGGCGCGGTGCAGCGGCTCGCGCTGATCGGTCGCCCGGACCTGTGGATCCACCCGATCGCCGCCGCGACGCGCGGGCTCGCGGGCGCCGACCTGGCGGAGATGGCGATCTGCCTTTCCGCGGGCGCGCGCGCGGTCGGCACCGGCCGCGGCTGGATCGCCGACTCAGGGGTCATGCACCGCGTGCTGCGCTACGCGCGCGACCTCGACGCCGTCGTGATCACGCACGCCGAGGACGGCGGGCTGACGCGCGGTGCGGTGGCGAGCGAGGGCGAGACCGCGTCGCGGCTAGGCCTGCCCGCCGCTCCCGCGGTGGCGGAGGCGCTGGCGATCGCGCGCGACCTGATGCTGGCGGAGGAGACAGGCGCGCGGCTTCACCTCCGCGCCGTCACCACGGCGGCGGGCTTCGCGCTGGTGCGTGCGGCCAAGGCGCGCGGCGTGCGCGTGACCTGCGGTATCACCCCGGCGTACCTGCTGCTCTCCGACAATGCGATGAGCGACTTCCGCACCTTTGCGCACCTGTCGCCGCCGCTGCGCGGCGAGGAGGACCGCCACGCCGCGCTCGCCGCGCTGGCGGACGGCACGATCGACCTGCTCTGCTCCGGTCATGACCCGCGCGGGCCGGAGGAGAAGCGCCTCCCCTTCGCCGACGCCAGTCCGGGTGCAGGGGATGCGTCCGCGCTGCTCGCGCTCGGCCTCGGGCTGGCGCGCGACGGGCGCGTGTCGCTGCCGCGGCTGTTCGCCCTGCTCGCGCGCGCGCCGGCGGCGCTGCTCGGTCTGCAGACGGGCGCGCTGCTGCCCGGTCTGCCCGGCGACGTCATCCTCGTCGATCCCGAGGCGCCGTGGCGGATCGACACCGACACGCTGCCCGGCAAGGCTGGCAACACGCCGTTCGACGGACTGCCGGTGCAAGGCAAGCTGCTGCGCATGTGGAAGGGCGGGCGCGAGCTGGTGGAGTGAGCGGCCGGTTTGTCGCCACCGCCTGGGCCGCGCGACTTGCTGCTGACCTCGCGCTGCATCAGCGGGTTTCGAGCACTCCGATGAGACTCGCCGCATGACGTCATGCTGGCCTTCGACCGGGATCCATCTTCCAGCGTGAGCCCCGCTCTGCGCGTCGACGGCGCCGTGTATCCCAGCCCCAGCGCCGGGATGACGGGAGTAGCTCGCGAGCGGAGCGCGGGCAGACGCGCATCCACCATTGAATCAGCCGCTTAATCCGTCACGCTGGCGCAACGAGGGAACCGACGCGACCCTCACGCGGTTCGTCTCGCATGGAGCTACATAGCAGCTGGGCGGAGGCGATGCGCGCGCGCGACTATCCCGCCGCCTGGGCGCTCGAGCGTGAGGTGATCGCCTCGCGCGATCGGGCGACCCGCGACGACCCGCGCCTGCCCTACCACCAGCGCTGGGTGTGGGACGGGCGCTCCGTCGACGGGGCCGACGTGCTGGTCCGCTGCTATCACGGGCTCGGCGACACGCTCCAGTTCGCGCGCTACCTTCCCGCGCTCGTGCGCCGGGCGGGAAGCGTCACGGTCGAGGCTCAGGCGCGGCTGCACCCGTTGCTCGCGAGTATCGCCGACGTGAGCCTCCACGCCTTCGATCCTGCGCATCCGCTCAAGCCGCGCGCCTGCGACGTCGAGATCACCGAACTGCCCGGCGCGCTCGAGTTGGCGCCCGGCGCCGTCCCCTTTCCTTATCTTCGCGCCGCGCCGGCGCCGATCCCGCCGCTGACGACCGGGCTCTGCCACCAGGCCGGCGACTGGGACGTCGATCGCTCGCTGACCGAGGCGCTGCTCGCTCCGCTCGCCGAGCGCCACCGCTGCCTCACGCTCGTCGCCGCACCGTCGCGGCTGCCGGTGATCAACCCCGACGGTTGCCCGTTCGATCTCGCCGCCACCGCAGCGCTGGTCGCGGGCTGCGCGGCGGTGGTCACGGTCGACACGATGGTGGCGCACCTCGCCGGTGCGCTCGGCCGCCCGACGTGGCTGCTGCTCAAGCACCAGCCCGACTGGCGCTGGGACCCTGCGCGGCACGACAGCGACTGGTACCCGACGCTCCGCCTCCACACGCAGGCGCGCCCGGGAGACTGGGAGCCGGTCGTGGCCGAGGTGAGCCGCGAACTCGACGCCTTCTTCGACGATCAGGGAGAGACGATCCATGGCCAGCCTGCCCAGCCCGTCGGTGCCCGTGTCCTGGGGTGAGTTGCTCGACAAGATCACGATCCTGGAGATCAAGCGCGAGCGGATCGCGCGCGCCGACGCCCGCGCCAACGTGGCGCGCGAGCATGAGGCGCTCCGCGACATCGGCGCCGGCGTGATCGGCCAGCAGGCGATCGCGCCGCTGTTCGGTCAGCTCAAGTCAGTCAACCGCGAACTGTGGGAGATCGAGGACGCGATCCGGCAGGAGGAAGCGGCCGCGTCGTTCGGCTCCGACTTCATCCAGCTCGCACGCGCGGTCTATCACAAGAACGACGAGCGTGCGCGACTGAAGCGCGCGATCAATCTCGCGCTCGAGTCCGAGCTGATCGAGGAGAAGAGCTACGCGACGATGAACTGACCGCCGCCCCACCGGCAGCGGTCTACCCGCCGGGCGGGACGCCCCCGAGGCGAAGCCTCGGAGGCATCACCGGACCGATCAGAACTTGATCGTCGTGGCGATCGCGATGTTGCGGCCCAGCGAGTCGTAGCGCTGCGGGATCGTGTTGCTGCGCGCGAGGCTGATGTTGTACGAGTCGGGGACGATCGGCGCCGCCTTGTCGAGCAGATTGTTCGCGATCAGCCGCAGCGAGAACTGCTTCGACACCGCGAAGTTGAGCGCGAGATCGAAATAGTCCGCCGGGTCGACGCGATAATAGTCGGTCAGCGCGCGCTCGGGCGTGCCGCCGATCGCCTCATCACCGGAGTTGTTGGCGTTGGTCAGCGAGCCGACGTGGCGCCAGTTGAGCGACGCGCCGAACTTCTGGTCAGGCGTGGTGTAGGTGCCGCGCAGCCCGTGGCTCCACTTCGGGATCAGCTGGCCGCAGCCGTTGCCGTAATAGCCGGCGCAGTTGCGTTCCGGCTGGAGCGGCGAGTCCTGCCCACCCGCGTCCGTCGTCAGCGAGCCGTTGAACGACATGTCGAAGCGGCCGACCGACTCGAGGTTGAGCGTGTACTGCGCCTGGAAGTCCCAGCCGCGCGCCAGCGAGGTGTAGTAGTTGGTCGTACCCTGGCGGATGAAGCCGGTGCTCGACCCCGCCGCCGAGAACAGGGTGCCGTTGGCGTTGCGGACGATGCCCTGACAGAAGAACTGGTCCCCGCCCGAGCGCAGGCAGCCGTCGGTGTAGTAGCTATAGTCGTTGTAGCCGAGCGAGTCGTTGATCTTGATGCGGTAGCGGTCGACCGAGAAGACGAACCCGCGCAGGAAGCGCGGCTTCACCACCAGGCCGTAGGTCTGGGTGTAGGCGGTCTCCGGGTCGGCGGTGAAGCCGCCCGAGCGCACCGAGCAGGCCGCGGTGCCGTTGGGCGTGGTGCCGTTGCTGCACAGCAACGTCTGGCTGCCGTAGAGCGCGTCGGACAGGCCGGTGGCGCGGCACACCTCGCGCGAGGCGACCGGCGCGCCGTAGCTGACGCCGTTGGCCCCGTTGATCACGGTCGGGGCGCAGAAGTCGTTGAACGTGCCCGAGCCGCCCGCGGCGAACTCGATGTTGGTGGCCTGGCGGATCTCGACCACGGTCGGCGCGCGCTGCGCCTTGTTGAACGAGGCGCGGAAGGTCAGGTCGCTGATCGGGGCGTAGATGCCCTCCACCTTCCAGGTGGTGAAGGTGCTGGGATTGCTGCTGTACTTCGACACGCGGAAACCGCCGTTGACCTGCACCAGATCGGCGAAGGGCTTGTGCTCGACCAGCGGCGCCTGGACCTCGATGTTCGACTCCCACACGTCCTGGCTGAGGTAGGTGTCGTTGCCGCCCAGCACGCCGCGGTAGGACGCGTCGGCGACCGACTTGAGCGTGTCCTTGCGATACTCGGTGCCGAGCGCGATCGCGAGGCCCTGCTCGGCGAAGGGCGAGGTGATGCCGTATTTGCCCAGGTCGCCGGTCATGTTGGCCTGGACGTCGTACAGGGTGCCCGTCGTCGCCGAGGTGCCCGTGCCGAACAGATAGTTGATCAGCGCCGGGTCGCTGTTGCCCGCGCTGAAGATGTCGAACGGCACGCAGCCCGCCGCGCCGCTCGCGCAGGTCGGCGACGCCGCGGTGCCGCCGACGTTGACGGCGTCCTGGAGGCGACCGGGGATGCCGAAGCTCGGCGTGTAGTCCTGGTGGTTGCGCGCGTAGACGCCCCCGATGTCATAGGTCCAGGCGTCGCCCACCTTGCCGCGCACGCCACCGGTCAGCCGTACGCCGGTGTTGATGTAGGTGTCGGGCCGGTCGCTGCCCTCGCCGAGGCGATAGCGCAGGTCGACCGGTACGCTCGCCACGCCGGCCGCGCAGCCGATCGCGCCGGCCTGCGCCGCGGACAGATACGGGTTGCCGCAGCTGACGTCGACGGTGCCGCTCGCGATCGTCGGATAGTTGTTATAGGACTTGTCGCGGAACCAGATGCCCGAGGTGTAGAGCTCGGCGTCGGGCCCGAGGTCGAGGCTGGCGAAGCCGCCCGCGTTCACCCGCTCCGACGGCCGCTGATAGGCATAGCCGCTGAAGTAGTTGGAGGCGTTGCCCGCGCCCGCCGCGAAGGGCACGAAATTGCGCGTGCCGTCGGGGTTGTTGACATATTGCGCGCCGGCGTTGGCGCCCGCGCGCGGCGTGATCAGGCCGCTGGTCGAGCTGCTCGGCGTCAGCCCGCAGGACAGCGGGCCGTTGGCCTGGAGCTGGGTCAGGTAGCAGCCGGCGTTCGAGCGGTCGGTGAGCCCGACCTCGTCGGTCTTGCGGTAGTTGACGAAGCCGCTCAGGCGCAGCGCGCCGTCGAACAGCTTCTTGCCCGCGGTCAGCGTCACGTCCGCGCGACCGCCGTCATTGGTCCAGCCGCGCGGGCTGCTGAGGCCGGCCGCGCGCGCCAGCGGCGACACGATCGTGTCCTTGTTGTTGTGATTGTAGAAATTGTAGTTGGCGTCGAGCTGCAGCCCCTCGAAGTCCTTCTTGAGGACGAAGTTGACCACGCCCGCGACGGCGTCGGAACCGTACACCGAGGAGGCGCCGCCGGTCAGCACGTCGACGCGCTCGAGCAGCGAGGGCGGGATGATGCCGACGTCCTGGCCGTTCTGCGTGCCCAGCCGCTTGCCGTCGATCAGCACCAGGGTGCGCTCGAAGCCGAGGCTGCGCAGCTTGATGCGCTGGCGGCCGTCCGAGTCGTTGTAGGTCTGCTGGCTGTCCGGCGCGATCTGCGGCAGGCGGTTGAGCACGTCCTCGACGTTGACTGGCGCCTGCGCGCGGATGTCCTGCGTCGTCACCGAGGTGATCGGCGCGGCGGAGGTGACGTTGGGCCGCTGGATGCGCGTACCGGTGACGACCACGTCGCCGGTCGAGGCGGCGGCGGGCGCCTGATTGCCCTGCTCGCCCGCGATCGCCTCGGCGCGCTCCGGCGTGGCCTGCCCCGCGGTCTGGGTCGAGTCGGCCGGGGTGCCCGCCTGCTGCGCGAGCGCGGGCGTCGCCGCCAAGAGGGCCGCGGCGAGCGCCGCGAGGGAGACATGGTGCTGCGGCGTCATCGGCGGACCCTCTGATTTGTTTTCATTGGTAAAGTTTGCTTTCGTCTTTGTTTCATCAATCTGCCACGAAGGTCAATACCTGACAGGACCACTGACGTGACCAATCACGCGAGCGGTTGCGCTGCGGCGTCGATCCGTGCTTGGCGTGCGCCGGGCCGCGCCGCGGCGACACGGAGGGGAGCGGATGACGACGAGACGATCCTTGCTGGCGACGCTCGCCGCGGCGGGCGGTACGCTGCCGCTGGCCCGCGGCGCCGGTGCCGCCGCGGCGCCGGCGCGCGACGTGCGCGTGCTCTCCACCTGGGACTTCGGCGCCGCCGCCAACGATGCCGCCTTCGCGCGGCTGCGCGCGGGCGGCACGCTGCTCGACGCGGTCGAGGCGGGGGCGCGCGTGCCCGAGGCCGATCCGGAGAACCACTCGGTCGGCTACGGCGGCTACCCCGACCGCGACGGCCATGTCACGCTCGACGCGGTGATCATGGACGACGCCGGTGCGGTCGGCGCGGTCGCCGCGCTCGAGGACACCGTCCACGCCATCTCGGTCGCGCGGCGCGTGATGGAGAAGACGCCGCACACCTTCCTCGTCGGCGAGGGTGCCACCCGCTTCGCGCGCGAGCAGGGCTTCGAGAAGGTCGACCTGCTCACGCCCCCCGCCGAGCAAGCGTGGCGCGAGTGGCTCAAGACCGCCAAATACCAGCCCGTCGCCAACAGCGAGACCGGCACCTACGGCACCACCGCGCCGCATCGCACCCCCGGGGGCGCGCTCGATCATGACACGATCGGGCTGCTCGCGCGCACCGCCGACGGGCGGATGGCGGGCGCCTGCACCACCTCGGGCATGGCCTTCAAGATCCGCGGGCGCGTCGGCGACTCCCCCCAGGTGGGCGCTGGCCTCTACGTCGAGCGCGGGGTCGGCGGCGCCACCTCGACCGGGGTCGGGGAAGAGGTGACGCGCGTCGCGGGCAGCGCGCGCGTGGTCGCCTCGATGCGCGCCGGCCGCTCGCCGCAGGCGGCGTGCGAGGAGGTGGTGCGCCACATCGCCGCGCTGCGCGGCGACGCGATCAAGGGCATGCAGGTCGGCTTCCTCGCGCTCGACACCAAGGGCAACGTCGGCGCCTTCTGCCTGCTGCCCGGCTTCACCTATGCGGTGACCGACGCGCGCGGGACGACGACGGTTCACCCCGCCCCGTCGCTGTACCGCGCGTGAGGCGATTGCTCGAGGTCTGCGTCGAGGACACCCACGGCATCGCCGCGGCGGTGAACGGTGGCGCGGACCGGATCGAACTCTGCGCCGCGCTCGACGTCGGCGGCCTGACCCCCCCGCCCTCGCTGATCCGCGCCGCCGCGGTCGCGCCGATCGCGGTGCACCTGCTCGTGCGGCCGCGCGCGGGCGACTTCGTCTATGACGCGGGCGAGCGAGGGCTGGTCGAGGACGATATCCGAGCCGCGGCCGACGCGGGGCTCGCGGGCGTCGTGATCGGCGCCAACAAACGCGACGGCACGCTCGACCTCGACTGTCTCGCGCGATGGGTCGACGTGGCGCGCGGACACGCACTGTCGCTGACGCTGCATCGTGCCTTCGACCTCACCCCGGACCCGCTCGCCGCGCTGGAGCAGGCGGTGGCGCTCGGCTTCGATCGGATCCTCACCTCGGGTGGCGCGCCGCGCGCGGCCGACGCGATCGACACCCTGACATCGCTCGTCGTCGCGGCGGTCGATCGCATCACCCTGCTGGTCGGCAGCGGCGTCTCGCCGACGACGCTGCCGGCCCTGCTCGCCACCGGCGCGCGCGAGGTCCACGCCTCGTGCCGGGTCGCGCGCACCGGCACCGCCGACGCCACGCTGCGCCGCTTCGGCTTCGTCGCCGAGACCAGCTACGCCACCGATCAGGCTACGGTCGCGCGGCTCGCCGCGATGCTGCGTGACGAGGCCGCTTGAACAATACCAATTTATAACTTAACCCGCTGGGAAACGCCGTCGCGGTCCCGCGCGGCAGGGGAGCCCAGCATGATCGCGACGACCGACCAGCCACCGGCCAAGGACGCGACCGCCACGCTGATGCACGCCGAGGCGGCCGAGGCCGGCGCCGCGGTGGCGCGACTGCTCGACGCCAATCGCGTGACGCTCGCCGCGCTGGGCGAGCGGCTCCGCGCCGCGCCGCCCGCGGTGGTCGTCACCTGCGCGCGCGGTTCGTCGGATCACGCGGCGACCTACGGCAAATATCTGATCGAGACGTTCGTCGGCGTGCCCGTCGCCTCCGCCGCCCCCTCGGTCGCCT
Organism: Sphingomonas sp. BK580; assembly: GCF_014194975.1. Lineage (GTDB taxonomy): Bacteria > Pseudomonadota > Alphaproteobacteria > Sphingomonadales > Sphingomonadaceae > Sphingomonas. Next base: position 372,210 of record NZ_JACIAY010000003.1, read on the forward strand.
CGGTCTATGCCGCCGACGTCGCCCCCTCCGGCGGCCTCTGCATCGCGATCTCGCAGAGCGGGCGCAGCCCCGACCTGCTCGCCAGCGTCGCCGCGCAGAAAGCGGCGGGCGCCCACGTCGTCGCGCTGGTCAACGACACGACCTCCCCGCTCGCTGAGGCCGCGGACACGTTGGTGCCGCTGATGGCGGGGCCGGAGCGCTCGGTCGCCGCGACCAAGTCGTACATCGCCGCCCTCGCCGCGCTGGCGCTGCTCACCGCCGAGTGGAGCCAGGACGCCGCGCTGACCGACGCGCTCGACCGGCTGCCCGAGCGGCTCGGCGCCGCCTGGGCGCTCGACTGGAGCGGCGTGGTCGCGCTGCTGCGCGATGCCAGCAACCTGTTCGTGATCGGGCGCGGGCTCGGCTTCGGCATCGCGCAGGAGGCGGCGCTCAAGCTGAAGGAGACGTGCGCGCTCCACGCCGAGGCGTTCAGCAGCGCCGAGGTGCGCCACGGCCCTATGGCGATCGTCGACGCCGGCTTCCCGCTGATCGCCTTCGCCACCTCGGACCAGGCCGGCGACGGCGTGCGCGAGGCGGCGGCCGAGTTCGCCCAGCGCGACGCGCGCGTCGCGCTCGCCGACGCCGCGCAGGACGGCGCGGGCAGCCCGGCGGCGCTGCGCGACCATCCCGCGCTCGAGCCGGTGCTGATGATCCAGAGCTTCTACCGCATGGCGAACGCGCTCTCTGTCGCGCGCGGGCTCGATCCCGACTCGCCGCGCCATCTCAGCAAGGTCACCAAGACGCTATGACGACGCACAGCTTCCGCAACGGCCGGATCGCGACGCGCGACGGCGTGCTCGACGCGGCGACGATCGAGGTGGCCGCCGACGGCACGATCGCGGCGCTGCGCGCCGGCGCCGAGCGCGAGGCGGTCGACCTCGCCGGCGGCTGGGTGATGCCGGGCTTCATCGACACACAGGTCAACGGCGGCGGGGGCGTGCTCTTCAACGATACGCCGACGGTCGAGGGAATCGCCGCGATCGGCGCGGCGCACGCGCCCTACGGCACGACCGGCTTCATGCCGACGCTGATCAGCGATCGCCCGGCGGTGATCGCGCGCGGGCTCGACGCGACCGACGCGGCGATCGCGGCGGGCGTGCCCGGCGTGCTCGGCACCCATGTCGAGGGGCCCGTGCTGAGCCTCGCGCGCAAGGGCATCCACGATCCCGCGCGCTTCCAGCCGCTCGACGACGAGCTGATGGCGCTGCTGCTCCAGCCCCGCCGCGGCGTGGTGATGGTGACGCTGGCGCCGGAGCGCGTGACCGCCGAGCAGATCACGACGCTGGCACGGGCGGGGGTTCGCGTCTGCCTCGGCCACACCGACGCCGATTACGCCACCGCCACCGCGGCCTTCGCCGCTGGCGCGACCGGCGTGACCCATCTTTTCAACGCGATGTCGCCGCTGGTGCATCGCGCGCCCGGCGTGGTCGGCGCCGCGCTCGACGATCAGCGCGCGTGGTGCGGGATCATCGTCGACGGCTTCCATGTCGACGACGCCGCGCTGCGCATCGCGCTGCGTGCGCGGCCCGTCGACCGCTTCATGCTGGTGTCCGACGCGATGCCGTGCGTCGGCGCGGCGCGGAAGGATTTCGTGCTCCAGGGCAAGCCGATCCACGTCGAGGACGGGCGCTGCGTCGGCGCCGACGGCACCCTGGCGGGCTCGGACCTCGACATGGCGGGCGCGGTACGCAACGCGGTCCGGCGGCTCGGTCTCGCGCCCGAGACCGCCGCGGCGCTGGCGGCGACCAGCCCCGCCGCTTTCCTCGGCCTTGAGACCGAGTGCGGCGCGCTCGCGGCCGGGCTGCGCGCCGACTGGGTGCGGCTCGACGCCGATCTCCAGCCGCTGGGCACCTGGATCGGCGGCGAGGAGCGCGTCGCGCTGCCGCCGCAGGCGCTCGGCGAGCGCGTCGCCTGACCCCTCCCCTTCTCCCGTCCGGAGCATCCATGGCCACCATCTCGCTGACCGCACCGCTGGAGGGCTGGGTCAGCCCGCTCGACGAGGTCGTCGACGCGGTCTTCGCGGAGCGGATGCTGGGGGACGGGCTGGCGATCGACCCGACCGGTGACGTACTCGTCGCGCCGTGTGACGCACGCGTGCTGGTGGTGCAGCCGAGCGGGCACGCGATCACGCTGGAGACGCCCGAGGGCGCGCAACTGCTGATCCACCTCGGGATCGACACGGTCGCGCTCGACGGGCGCGGGTTCGAGCCCTTGGTCGCGGCGGGGGCGACGGTGACGCGCGGCCAGCCGCTGATCCGCTTCAACCTCGACCTGATCGTGCGCGAGGCGCAGGCCGCGATCACGCCGGTGATCGTCACCAACGGCGAGCGCTTCGTCATCGCCGAGCGGGCCGACGCCGGGGCGGTGGCGAGCGGCGCGCCGCTGCTCACGCTGGTGGCGCGCGAGGCCGCGGCGGTGGGGGACGCGAGCGACGGCCCTACGGCTCGCCGCGTCGTCACGGTGGCCCTGTCGCACGGCATCCACGCCCGTCCCGCCGCCAAGATCGCTGCCGCGGCCAAGACCTTCACCGCGGACGTCACGCTCACCAAGGGCGAGCGCTCAGCCAGCGCGCGCAGCCCCGTCGGCCTGCTCTCGCTGATCGCCGCGCACCGTGACGAGCTGACGATCGAGGCGCGCGGTGTCGACGCCGAGGCGGCGGTGGCCGCGATCGCCGAGCTGCTCGCCACCGATCTCGACGCGGGCGCCCCGCCCGCCGCCTCCTCCACCCCGGCCGCCCCGCGCGTGGTGCCGGAGGGCGCCATCGCCGGCGTCACCGCGTCCCCCGGTCTGGCGATCGGCGCCGTCGCGCGCTGGCAGGTGCGCGACCTCGACGTCCCCGCCACCGGCGCCGGCATCGCCGCCGAGGAGGCGTGCTTCGAGTCGGCGCGCGCCGCGCTCGTCGACGACCTCGCCGCGCGCTCGGCGGGCGCGACCGGCCCGGCGCGCGCGATCGTCCAGGCGCACGCCGACATGCTCGCCGACCCGGCGCTGATCGACGCCGCCCATCGCGCGATCGCCGGCGGCGTGAGCGCGGCGCAGGCGTGGCGCGACGCGATCCGCCCGCAGGCCGAGGCGCTGCGCGCCGGCGGCGACCCGCGGCTGGCCGAGCGCGCCGACGACATGCGCGACCTCGAGCGCCAGCTGATCGCGCGGCTGATGGGAGTGGAGCAGGAGGTGGCGGCGCTGCCCGACGGCGCGATCCTGCTCGCCGACGACCTGCTGCCGTCGCAGCTGATGGCGCTCGACCTCGACCGCGTCGCGGGGCTGGCGATCGAGCGGGGTGGCCCGACCTCGCACGTCGCCATCCTCGCGGCCTCGCGCGGACTGCCTGCACTGGTGGCGCTCGGTGCGGCGGTACGCGAGCTCGCCGAGGGCGCACGCGTCGTGCTCGACGCGAGCGAGGGGCTGCTCCACGTCACGCCCTCGCCCGAACTGGTCACCGACGCCGAGGCGCGCCTCGCCGCCGTCGCCGAGCGCCGCGCCGCCGCGCGCGCGCGCGCCGCCGAGGAATGCCGCACCGCCGATGGCACGCGGATCGAGGTGGTCGCCAACTGCGGCTCGGCCGAGGACGCGCGCGTCGCCGCCGCCAACGGGGCCGAGGGCTGCGGGCTGCTGCGCACCGAATTGCTCTTCCTCGACCGCGCCACCGCCCCCGACGTCGCCGAGCAGACCGCCGCCTATCAGTCGGTCGCCGACGCGCTGCCGGGCAAGCCGGTGATCGTCCGCCTGCTCGACATCGGCGGCGACAAGCCCGCGCCTTATCTGCCGATCGGGCCGGAGGAGAACCCGGCGCTGGGCCTGCGCGGCATCCGCGTCGGGCTGGCCCACCCCGACATCCTCGACGACCAGCTGCGCGCGATCCTCGCGGTGCGACCCGCCGGCCAGTGCCGCATCATGGTGCCGATGGTAGTCGGGCTCGACGAGCTGCGCCAGGTGCGCGCCGCGCTCGACCGCGTCGGCGGCGGCGACGGCGTCGCGCTCGGCATCATGGTCGAGACGCCCGCCGCGGCGGTGACCGCGGCGCAGCTCGCGCGCGAGGCCGACTTTCTCTCGATCGGCACCAACGACCTCTCGCAATATGCGCTCGCGATGGATCGCGGCAACGCGGCGGTCGCGGGCGCGCTCGACGGGCTTCATCCCGCAGTGCTGCGCCTGATCGAGCAGACCGTCGCGGGCGGGGCGCGCCACGCGCGCTGGACCGGCGTGTGCGGCGGGCTCGCCTCCGACCCGCTCGCGGTGCCGATCCTGGTCGGACTCGGCGTCACCGAACTGTCGGTCGCACCGGCCGCGGTCGCCGACATCAAGGCGCTGGTGCGCGACCTCGACATGATCCGCGCGCGCGATCACGCCCGCGCCGCGCTCGAATGCGCGGGTGCCGCCGAGGTCCGCCAGCTCGCACGGGAGTTCGCACGATGAAGTCGATCCTGGGAACGCTCCAGCCACTCGGCCGCGCGTTGATGCTGCCGATCGCGGTGCTGCCGATCGCGGGCCTGCTGCTGCGGCTCGGCCAGCCCGACCTCCTGAACATCGCCTTCGTCAGCGCGGCGGGCGACGCGATCTTCAACCATCTCGGGCTCCTGTTCGCGATCGGCGTCTCGACCGGCTTCGCGCGCGACGGCAACGGCGCCGCCTGCCTCGCCGGCATGGTGTGCTTCCTCGTCGCCACCGAGGCGAGCAAGGTGCTGCTGACCGTGCCGCCCGAGATCACCGCCGGGCTGACCGGTGCGAGCGTCGATCTCGCGGTCGCGGCATGGAAAGCCAAGGCGATCGCGCGCCTCGACGTGCCGATCGGGATCATCTCCGGCCTCGTCGGAGGCGGCTTCTACAACCGCTTCTCGACCGTGAAGCTGCCCGAGTATCTCGCCTTCTTCGGCGGGCGACGGTTCGTGCCGATCGTTAGCGGCGTCGCCGGGCTGGTACTGGCGGTCGCGGTCGGGCTCGGCTTCGCCGGGATCAGCAGCGGTATCGACCAGCTGAGCTACGCGATCACGGGTGCGGGCAGCGTCGGGCTGTTCCTGTTCGGGCTGCTCAACCGACTGCTCCTCGTCACCGGATTGCACCATCTGATCAACAACATCGCCTGGTTCGTGATGGGCGACTATCACGGCGCCAACGGCGACCTGCGACGGTTCTTCGCGGGCGACCCGAGCGCGGGCGCGTTCATGGCCGGCTTCTTCCCGATCATGATGTTCGGCCTGCCCGCGGCCTGTCTCGCGATGTACCACGCCGCGCCGCGCGATCGGCGCAAGGAAGTGGGCGGCATGCTGTTCAGCCTGGCGCTGACCTCGGCGCTGACCGGCGTGACCGAGCCGATCGAGTTCAGCTTCATGTTCCTCGCGCCCGTGCTCTACGCGGTGCACGCGGTGCTGACCGGGCTGTCGATGGCGCTGATGGCAGCGCTGGGCGTGAAGCTCGGGTTCGGCTTCTCCGCCGGGCTGCTCGATTACGTGCTCAACTTCTCCAAGGCGACGCGGCCGCTGCTGCTGCTGCCGGTCGGGGCGGTGTATGCCGTGCTCTATTACGGGCTGTTCCGCTTCTTCATCGCCAGGCTCAACCTCAAGACGCCGGGGCGCGACGACGCTCCTGCGGCGGCCGCGGCGCCGATCGCGGTGGGTGAGCGCGGCGCGGCGTTCGCGCGTGCGCTCGGCGGGGGGGGCAACCTCACCAACGTCGGCGCCTGCACGACGCGGCTGCGGCTCGGCGTGCGCGACCAGGCGGCGGTGGACGAGACCGCCCTCAAGGCGCTCGGCGCTCGCGGCGTGATCCGCCCCTCCCCGACCGCGCTCCAGGTGGTGCTCGGCCCGATCGCCGACAGCGTCGCGGTCGAGATCCGCGACGCGCTGGCGGCGGGCGGCGGCGTCGCGGTCGCGGCGGTCGAGGAGCCGGCGGCCGCCACCACGACGGTGATACTGGCGCCGGCGCTGCTCGCTGCGCTCGGCGGCGCCGGCAACGTGCGCGAAGCGAGCGTCCACGCCGGCCGGATACGGGTCGAACTGAGCGGCGCGGCGATCGACGAGGCGGCGCTACGCGACGCCGGGGTCCGGCAGGTGGCGCGGCCGAGCGAGAGCGTCGTCCATCTGCTCGCGCGCGAGCCGGAGGCGCTGCTGGCGTAGCGAGCCCCGATCGCATCGCCGTAGTCCTCCGCACACCGGAGCACAGATCGCCGATGCCGGCACTCGCGATCCCGGGCTCCCGCGCGCGCAGGAGCACGGCTGATGGTTCTCACCGCAAAGCGGCGGAGAGGTCGCTCTCCTCGTCGATGCGGAGCATGCGGATGTCGAGTACCGACGGCGCGAACCAGGCGCACAGCCGGTTGAGGTCCTGCACCGCGAGCACGCAGTCGACCGCTCTGGCGGCCTCGCTGACGTAAAGGCTGGCGCCGTCTCGCTGGGCGAAGCCGTGGTGGCGCAGAATATCGCTCACCTCGCGGTACGCGTCGCGCAGCGAGGGGCTGGGATAGCGCCGTTCGAGGATGGTCGCGTCGAGGTCGAACACGATCGCGTACATGCATCCCCCTGAAACGTCGAAGCCCGCGCCTATCTCTAGGCGCGGGCAACGGCTGCCGGGAGGCCGGGCTGACCCGCTCCGGCGATCAGCGGCTCAGGCGAGTTCGCCCTCGAGCCACGACTTAATCCGCCCCTTGGGCTCGGCGCCGATCTTGGTCGCCGCCGGCGCACCGCCCTTGAACAGGATCATCGTCGGGATGCCGCGCACGCCGTAGCGGCCCGGCGCGTCGGGATTGTCATCGATGTTGAGCTTGGCGATCGTCACCTGCTCACCCAGCTCCTCGCTGATCTCCTCCAGCGACGGCCCGATCATCTTGCACGGTCCGCACCATTCGGCCCAGAAGTCGACCAGCACCGGCTTGTCCGCCTGGAGCACGTCGCTCTGGAAGCTGGCGTCGGTGATCGTCTTGGTGGCCATCGTGTTTCTCCTTCGTTGCTCCCTAGCTAGGGCGCGACACGCGTGCGCTCAACCGTCCAGCCCCAAGCTTTGCTCCGGCCGCGCCAAGCGGCGCTTGATCGGCGCGAGCAGATCCTCGGGCAGCACGATCAGCCGCGCCGCCGCGGTGTAGAGCAGCGCCGCCTCGACACGCGCGCCGGGCACGATCACCTCCAGCGCGGCGGCATAGGCCGCCATCTGGCGCAGGTGATAGTCGGGCACGTCCGCGGCGCTCTCCGGCACGACCCGTGACGATTTATAGTCGATCACGCGCACCACGCCGTCGCCGAGCAGCAGACGGTCGACCGTGCCCGAGATCACGCGCCCAGACGGCAAGGTCGCGCTGATCGGCGCCTCGGCGAGCGAGTCGGGGCCGAACAAGGGGGCCAGCGCGGGGCCGTCGAGCACCGCGAGCACCGCTGCCACCATCGGTGCCGGCTCGGCGACGCCGCGTTGGCCGAGCCACGCGGCCGCGGCCTCGGCGCGACGCTCGGGCGCGAGCGGGGGCAGCCGTTCGAACAACGCGTGGAGCAACCGCCCGCGCTCGGCCGCGGCGCTGGTGGCGGGAGTCGGCGGCGGGTCGGCGACCGAGTCGTCGCCGATCGACGAGGGCGTGAGCGGGCGCGGCGGCTTGGCGTCCTCGGGCGCATCGCGACGCGCCCAGTCGGGCAGCGGCGCGGCGGGGGCGCTCACCGCCGCGGCGCGTCTGGCCGCGACCGAAGCGGTCGGCGCGTGGCCGAGGAACGTCCGCTCGCTCCCGTCCTCCGCCGACGGGGCGCCGAGCGCGTCGAGCGTACGCGCCGCCGCGGCATACCAGCTCGCCTCGGGCGGCGTGCCCTGCCACTTGGCGCTGAGCGAGCCGGCGATCACCAGCCGCTCCTCCGCGCGCGTCGCCGCGACGTAGAACAGGCGCCAATGTTCCTCGCGCTCGCGCTGCTCGGCCGCGGCAAGCGCGGCGTCGATCGCGCCGGCGCGCTCGCTCGCGCGCGGGCGGAACACGGGGACCGCTGCCTCCATGTCCTCCGGCGTCCAGGCCAGCACCGATCGAGGCGTCGCGTCGGGGTCGGCGGTGGCGTCGGCGAGGATCACCAGCGGCGCCTGCAGGCCCTTCGCCCCGTGCGCGGTCATCACGCGCACCGCGTCGAGCGGCGCGGCGGCGTCGCGCACGATCTCGACCTCGTCGCGCTCGAACCAGTCGAGGAAGCGCTGGAGCGAGGGCGTCGAATCGAGCTCGAAGTCGAGCGCGGCGTTGAGCAGCTCCTCGATCGGGTCGCGCGCCTCCTCGCCCAGGCGCGCCAGCAGCTTGCGCCGTCCGTCGAGCGGGCCGGACAGCAGCTGCTCGAGGAAGCGATAGGGCGTGTCATAGTCGGCGCTGGCCAGCAGCGAGGCGACCGGCGCGACCGCGTCGCCGCAGTGGCGCTGGAGATGCCGCCACAGCCCGCCCTCGCGCGGCACCGCCCGCGCCATCAGCTCGTCCTGCGTCCAGCCGATCAGCGGCGAGACGAGCAGGCTGGCGAGGCTGAGATCGTCCTCGGGCTGGAGCACGAAGCGGATCGCGGCGAGCAGGTCCTGCACCGCCAGCGGCGCGGACAGGCGCAGCCGGTCGACGCCCGCCACTGGCACGCCCTCGGCGTAGAGCCGCGCGACGAGCAGCTGGGCGAGTTCGCCGCGGCGCTTGACCAGGATCATCACGTCCTCGGGGCGCAGTCCCCGCCCCTTGCTGCCGAGCAGCAGACCGCCGTGCTCGACCGGGCGCAGCCAGTCGCGCACCTGGCGCGCGATGTCCGAGGCGTTGCGGCGCACGGCATCGTCGGCCCACCCCTCCTCACCGTCCTCCTCGGCGTCGCTCGTGCCCGCGGCGATCGCGGGCCACAACGTCACCGCGCCGGGGCCAGCGACGCGGCTGGCGTGGACGGGGATGGTCTCGAGCGAGCCGAGCGCCTCGGCGCCGAGCTGACCGATCGCGGCGTCGACGAACTCGAGCACCGGCGCGGTCGAGCGGAAGGACTCGGTCAGCGAGAGCCGGTCGAACGGCAGGCCGCGCTCGTCGTCGGGCATGTCGTCGCTGCCCGCCACCTCGCCCGCCTTGCGCTGGAAGTGGCGCTCCGCCGCGAGGAAGGTGAACGGGTCGGTGCCCTGGAAGCCGAAGATCGCCTGCTTGAGGTCACCCACGGTGAACAGCGTTCGCATCGAGGGCGCGAAGACGCCGCGGCCGACGAAATATTCGTCCACCAACGCGCGGACGATCGTCCATTGCGCGACGTTGGTGTCCTGCGCCTCGTCGACCAGCACGTGCTCGGTCTGCTGGTCGAGCTTGTAGCGGATCCAGTCGCCGATCCCGTCCTGCTGGAGCAGCGCGACCGCGGCGCCGATCAGGTCGTCGAAGTCGACCGCGCCGGCGCGGCGCTTGGCGGCGGCATAGCCGCGCGCATAGTCGCGCCCCACCTCGAGCGCGGCGCCGAGCAGGTCCGCGTAGGCCGCGCGGCTGCGCAGCAGCAGCAGCTCGCCGCACCAGCCGTGGAGGCGCAGCGCATGGTCGGCGTACTCGGGATCGGCGGGCGCGCGACCCTTGCCGAACGACTGCGGCTCGCCGTCCTTACGCGCCCAGACGAGGTGGAGCGTGTCGAGCGTGGCGGCGCGCTCGGCCGGCGCGGCGGCGAGCCAGGCGCCGATCGCCTCGGCACGCTCGACGCCGCTCTTGGTGCCCCAGCCGCGGTTGAGCGCGGCGAGCCGGTCCAGCGCGGCGCGATCGACGCGATCGTCGCCGCACGCGTCGTGGACGTGCGAGTCGAGGTCGCCGAGCGGGACGCCCAGCTGGCCTCGAACGAACGGCGCGATCCCGCTCGGCAGCGCCTCCAGCGCGGCGCCGGCGCGCGCGCAGGCGACGAGGAACTGTTCCGCGCCCTGCTCGCCCAGCCGCAGGCTGAGCTGGCCGATCGTCTCGACCGGCGCGGTGCGACCTTCGCGCTCGGCCTCGACCATGAGGTCCGACAAGGCCTGGCGCCGCAGCAGCGCCTCCTCGCGCGGCTCGATCGGGCGGAAGCCCGGCACCAGCCCGGCCTCGATCGGGAAAGCCGCGAGCAGTCCCTGGCAGAAGCCGTGGATCGTCTGGATACGCAGCCCGCCGCCGGGCGCGTCGAGCACCTTCGCGAACAGCGTGCGCGCGCGCGCGATCAGAGCGGGCGTGGTGCGTTCGCCGAGTGCGAGCAGGTCGGCCGCGAGCTCGGTCTCGTCCATCCGCACCCAGGCGGCGAGCTGGCGGTTGATCCGCCCCGCCATCTCGGCCGCGCCCGCCTTGGTGAAGGTGAGGCACAGGATCGCGCCGGGCTCGACGTCGCGCAGCAGCAGCCGGAACACGCGCGCGGCGAGCACCTGTGTCTTGCCCGTCCCCGCCGAGGCCGAGAGCCAGACATGCGCCTCGGGCCGGCTGGCGCGGAGCTGCTCGCCGCGCAGGGTGGGCAACGGTCCGACCGCGCGCTCAGCCACGCGCCTGCTCCCGGCCATACCATTCGTCGCGGCGCATCAGCTGGTCATATTCGGCGTAGGGCGCGAACTCGGGGTGAAGCTTGGCGGTGAACGCCTCCTCGCCCGTGAGCCAGCGCGCCGCGGCCTGAGCGAAGCTTTCGCGCGCGGCAGCGACGAACTCGCCGGTCGGGATGCGACCGCCCTTGCCGGCGGGATCCGCGGGCGAGCTGACCGAGCCGAAGCCTTCGCCCTTCTTGGCGAGCGACCAATATTCGAACGCGGTGGCGGCGCCGCGGACGCCGTCGAACCCGCCCTGCTCGGCGATGGCGCCGAGCAGCCCGAGCTGGAGGTTGAACCCGCCGCGTACCGCCGCGACCGACGGGGCCTTGCCGGTCTTGTAGTCGACGATCGCCAGCCCGCCGTCTGGCATGCGATCGATCCGGTCGAAGCGGCCGTCGAGCGCGATCCCGGAGAGCTCGGCGCGACCGCGGCCCTCGACCGCGAGCACCTCGCGCCCCTCCGCGCGATCGGCCAGCGTGCGCGTCGCGATCCACTCGAACGCGGCGACCAGACGGGGTTGCCACAGAGCGCGCAGGAGCGGGTGCGCCGCCGGGTCCTCCAGCAACAGCCGCGCGCGCGGCAGCAGCGCCGCCGGATCGCAGCGATCGTCGCGCGCCCAGGCCTCGAGCACGGCGTGAACCGCGGTGCCGCGCCACGCCGCGCTCGGGTCGGCGTCGACCGGGTCGAGCGGCAGCAGCTTGAGGATCCGGCGCGCGTAGAAAGCATAGGGATCGGCCTTGAGCCGATCGACCTCCGTGACGGAGATCACGCGCGGGCGCAGCGTCGCGGGGGGAAGCGGCGCCGGGCGCGCCGTGGGGTGCGGCGGTCCGCCATGATCGAGCGCGCGAGCCCAGTCGGCTAGCGCGGTCATGCGCGGGAAGCGCTCGCCCGCCATCGCCTCGAGCCGCAGCCAGAAGCGCGAGGCGAGCGCGGGCGAGCGCTGGTCGCGCCGCGCGCGGGTGAGCAGCACGCGCGGTGCCCCCAGCGCCTGCGCGAAGTCATGCGCGGCCGTGCCGATGCCGCGCTCGAGCCCAGGCAGACCCAGCTCGGCGCGGACGCGCGGCGCCAGCCACGGGTCGGGCGCGGGCAGACCGGGCCAGACACCCTCGTTGAGCCCGGACAGGATCATCAGGTCGGCGGATTGAAGCCGCGCCTCGATCAGCCCGTAGATGGCCAGCCGCGGGTGGCGCTCCCGCGGGAGCAGGCGGATCGCCGACTCGTCCATGAGCTGGCGCAGCATCGTCGCGAAGCCGGCCGACGTGACGTGCGCCGGACCGTGCGGCGCCTGCGCCTCCAGCGCGGCGAGCAGATCGGCGGCCGCGCGCCCGGCGAGACCGCGCCACGCCTCCTCGCCGGCGAGCCGCTGCGCCGCCTCGCGCAGCCCCGCCACCAGCACCGCCAGCCTCGTCTCGCCGTCGCCGAAGACGCGCGCGATCGGATCGAGCAGCGCCCGCGCCTCGCGCCACCACTCCGCCGCGCGCGAACGGATCGCGCGCTCGCGTTCGTTCCCGCCGGCGAGATGGCGATCGATCCCGTCGAGCCCGGGCCCCGGCCGCGGCCCGCGCAGCGCGCGGTCGAGCCGGCGCACCCCGTCGAGCCACTGCCCGCGCTCGTCACCCGCGCGGATCAGCGGGTGTTTGAGCAGGGTCAGCAGCGCCATCGGCGCGAAGTCCTGCGCCGCCACCTCGACGATCGCGGCGAGCAACGTGCCCGGCGGCAGGATCGTCAACGGCCGCCCGGCGCTGTCGTCCACCTCGATGTTCCAGCGGCGACAGTGCGCGGCGACGCGGCGCGCCAACGCACGATCGGGCGTGACGAGCGCGGCGGTGCGGCCGGGCGTCTCGATCGCCTCGCGCAGCTTGAGCGCGATCGCCTGCGCCTCCTCGGCGGGGCTGGCGAGCTCGACCGCCTCGACTCCCGCGAGCCGACGGTCGCCGGCGTCCAGCCGGGTCCACTTGGCGGTGAAGGCGGCGGGCGCGAGCGCGTTGGCGATCGCGCGGCCGCGCGCGGCGCCGGCGTCCTGCTCGCTCGCCGCGCCCCAGCGACCGACCTCACCGCGCGCGGCGCCGATCCGCTCGAGCAGCAGCTTGAGGTGGAACTGCGGGTGAACCTCGATGGCGCGACGGCGCAGTCCGGTGACCGGATCGCGCCGGTGCGGGCCGAGCGCCTCCCATTCCTCCTCGGGGAGGTGCAGGTCGAGGTCGGCGAACACCACCGAACCTTCCGGCAGGCCGGCCACGACGCGCAGCAGTCGGGCCACCGCGGGTGCGGAGTCGGTGATGCCCGCGGCGCAGACGAAGCGCGCCGGCGGCTCGGCGCGCCACCGCGCCGCCTGCCGATCGAGCAGCTGCACCCGTCGCCACGCCGCGTCGATGCGGCCGAGCCGCTCGCGCTCCCGCGGCCAGCGCTCGAGCAGCAGCCGGAACAGCCGCAGCGACGCCTCCCAATGGTCTGACAACCCCTCGCTCGGATCGATCGCGGCGAGTGTCTCGGGCGGCACTTCCTCGACGATCAGCTGGTCGAGCGTGCGCGCCAGCTCGCCCGCGAGCCGCACCGCTTCCGCCGCGTCGACCCCGCGCCCGCTCGCGGCGCGCTCCTCGCTGACCAGCCGCGCGAGGATCATGCGGCGCTCGAGCGGGTCGATCGCTGGCGGTAGCGGCGGAACCGCGTCGGCAGGGTCGAGCGCGGCGCCGACCGCCGCTTCCAGATCGTCGCCGCCCAGCGCGACGATGCGTGGCAGCAGCAGTGCACCGCCGCTCGCCCGCACGAAGGCGTCGGTGATCGCCAGCGCGGCGCGGTTGTTGGGCACCAGCACCAGACCGCGCGCGAGCGCCATGCGGTCTCCGCCGTGGCGGCGCAGCAGCCCCGCGACGAGCGCGTCGGCGAAGGCGCGATGCGCCGGGATCGAGTAGAGCCGCAGGCCGCGCTGGCGGCCGGGCGCCTCAGACATCGGCGAGCAGTGCCTCGGTCCGCGCGATCGCGCCCGGTACATTGACCTCGGACCACAGGCCCTGGTGGACGAAGCCATAGGCGCGCCCGGCCTCGATCGCGCGGTTCCAGAAGAGGTTGGTCGAGAACGGCCCTTCGGGCCAGTCGCGGATAAGCGACGGCGCCATGATCTGCACGCCGGTATAGACGAAGGGAGCGACGCGACCCGGCTTGCGCCGCCCCGTCACGCGCCCGTCTGGCGCGAGGTGGAAGTCGCCCTGCCCACCATGATTGTGTGCGCGCGCGCACGGCACCATCAACATCAACGCATCCATCCGCTCGCCATCCCAGCGCGCGGCGAGCTGGCGGATCGCGTCGGTGGGCCCGTCGAGCCAGAAGTTATCGCTGTTGACGACGAGGAACGGCTCGTCGCCGAGCAGCCCGCGCGCCTGCACCAGCCCGCCGCCGGTCTCCATCAGCCGCTCGCGCTCGTCCGACACGATGACCTCGATGCCGTGGACGCGATGACGCAGGTGCGCCTCCAGGGCGTCGGCGAGATAGTGAACGTTGACGACCGCACGCTCTACCCCGGCCGAGCGCAGCCGGTCGAAGACGTGGTCGAGCAGCGCGCGGCCGGCCACCTCGACCAGCGGCTTGGGTCGCGTGGCGGTGAGCGGGCGCATGCGCTTGCCGATCCCCGCGGCCATCACCATCGCGGTGCGCGGCACGCGCGCGCCAGGATCGGGGCGGATGTAGCGCGGCCGGGTCACGCGCGCGCGCCGGCGATCAGCATCGGATCGCCGCGCAGCTCGGGCGCCAGGTTGTCCGCGAACCAGCGGGCTACCGGGGCGAGCACGGGCTGGCCGAGGTCACGCTCGAGATAGCCCCACACCCGCGGGCACAGCGCCGGGTAGCGCGGCTTGCCGTCGCGCTGCCACAGCCGCGTGAAGATGCCGATGATCTTGGCGTTCCGCTGCGCGCCGAGCACGTGATAGGCGCGCATGAACGCGTCTCCCTCGCCGGTCGCGGCAAGGTAGCGCTCCAGCATCCGCTCCTCCAGCGCGGGGTCGACGTCGCGGCGCGCGTCCTGCAGCAGCGAGACGAGATCATAGGCCGGGTGCCCCGCCAGGGCGTCCTGGAAGTCGAGCAGCCCGAGCGAGCGCGCCGGACCGACCAGCATCAGATTCTCGGCGTGGTAGTCGCGCAGCACGGTCACGGGCACCGCCGCCTCGGCGTGGCCGAGCACCTCGTCCCAGGCGGCGCGATAGCCCTCGACGTCGACCGTGACGCCGATCGCTGGGCAATACCAATCGGTGAGCAGCGCCGCCTCGCGCAGGAGCTCGGTCCGATCATAGGCGCGCACCGCCGCGGCCGGGTGACCGCGCAGCGCCACGAGCAGGTCGATCGCGGCGGCGTAGAGCGGCACCGCCGCGCCGGGATCCGCGTCGGCGGTCTCGCGCAGCCGCTCGTCGCCGAAATCCTCCAGCAGCACGAGTCCGCGCTCAAGGTCGACCGCGTGGACGGCGGGCGCCGCGAAGCCGCGCTCGGCGAGCCAGTGCGCGACATCGAGGAAGGGACGCGGATCCTCGTGCGGGGGCGGCGCGTCCATCAGGATGCCGCGCCGCTCGCCCGCGACGACGCGAAAATAGCGGCGGAACGAGGCATCGCCGGCGAGGGGGTCGATCCGCGCCTGGTGCCAGCCGTGGGTGTCGAGAAAAGCCGCGGCGTCCGCCGGCGGCGTCATCGGGGTCGCCATCGCGCTCCCCAAGCGGGCGGCGCCGCCCAAGTCAAGCGCCGCGCGCCGTCCGGCTCGACCGCGAGGGTGAGCGCCAGTGCGTCGGCCCATCGCCCCGGTCCGGCCCGCTCGGGCCACTCGATCAGCAGCGCCGAGTCGAGCCGCGCCTCGTCGAGCCCCAGCTCCTCCACCTCGCCTGGCTCGTCGAGCCGGTAGAGGTCGACGTGGAGCAGCGGCAGCGTCACGTCGGGCGGGGCGTAAGGCTGGACGATCGCGAAGGTCGGGCTCGGCGCCTCCTCGGCGAGCCCGAGCGCCGCCAGGACACCACGCGCCAGGCTGGTCTTGCCCGCGCCCAGCCCACCCGACAGCGTCACCACGTCGCCGGCGCGCAGCAGCGGCGCGAGCTCAGCCCCGAGCGCCAGCGTCGCGGCGGCGTCGCTCAGCCGCAGCGATCCCCGCTCGACGCTCATCGCCGCGGCAGCTCGACCGTGATCAGCGTGCCCTCGCCCGGCTCGCTCACCAGACTGATCGTCCCGCCGTGCGCCTCGACGAACTGCTTGGCCAGCGGCAGGCCGAGCCCGAGCGCGCGCTCGCTGCCGGCGGAGACGCCGCTCTGCGCGAACCGATCGAAAGCGCGGGCGGCGACCTCCGGCGGCAGGCCCTCGCCGTCGTCGGAGACGATGATGCGCGCGTTCTTGGCGTTGCCGTCGACGTGGAGCAGCACGCGTCCTTCGCTGCGCGCCGCGCCGACGGCGTGGCGAAGCAGATGCTCGACCACCTCGCGGATGCGCCGGGCGTCGCCGGTGAGCCGGCCGGCGGAGCGCTGCACCTCCACCACCAGCTCGACATGGTGGCGCTTCGCGGCGGCGCGAAGCGCGTCCGCCGCGGCGCGCGCGACCGCGGCGAGGTCGACGTCGCCGCGCTCGAGCGGGCGCGCGCCGGTGTCGGTCGAGGTGAGATCGAGCACGTCGTCGATCAGCAGACCGAGCCGGTCGACCGAGTCGAGGATCGCGTCGAGATAGGCGGTGGCGTCGGGCGTCAGCTCGCCGGCATAGCCGCCGTGCAGCATCTCGGCGAAGCCGCTGATCGAGGTGAGCGGCGTGCGCAGCTCGTAGCTCATGTTGGCGACGAAGGCGGTCTTGACGCGGTCCGCCGCCTCGAGCGCGTCGTTGCGCTCGCGCAGCGCCTGTTCCATCGCGCGGCTGTCGGTGACGTCGAGCATGGTGAACAGCGCGTTGCCGTCGGGCAGCGGGACCGCGGCAAACTCGAAGTTGCGCCCGTCCGCGAGCGCGATGTGCCCGGCGCGCTGCTGCCGCTCGACGGTGGCGACGCGCACCAGCTCGGCGATCGAGCGCGCGCGGCGCGGGTTGGACAGCTTGGCGGCGACCTTCTCGGCGATGACGTCGACGCGGGGATGGCCGGTGAGGAATTCCTCGTCGAGGTCCCACAGCGCGCGGAAGCGATTGTTCCACAGCTGGAGGCGGCCGTCGGCGGCGAAGACGCCGAGCGCCTCGAACAGATTATCGAAGGTCGCGGTGCGGACGCGCAGCAGCGTGTCGCGGGCGCTGGCGAGCTGGACCTGCTCGGTGCGATCCTCGAAGATCAGCAGCAGGCCGCCGTCGGGCAGCGGCTGCGCGACGACGCGCAGGTGCGTGCCGCCGGGCAGGTGCCAGTTCTCCTCGATCGCGCCCTCGGCGTCGACGAACCAGCCGCGCCGCTCCGCCTTCCATCCGGGGAAATCGCGCACCTCGGGAACGCGGTTGGCCTCGCGCATCCGCTCGAGCACGCGATCGAACTCGGGTCGGTCGGCGAGCCACTCGAGCCTCATGGCGAACATGCGCCGGAACGGCTGGTTGCAGAAGACCAGGCTGCGATCGCGGCCGAACTGGGCCACGCCGGCGGATAGTCGGTCAAGCATCGCGCGCTGCGCGTCGGCGAAGCGCCGTTCACGCGCGTGGCTCTGCTCCAGCTCCTCGATGTCGATCGCATAGCCCGCGACGCCGCCGACCGGCAGCGGCACGTCGTGGATCCGCAGCGAGCGCCGCGCGCCGCCGATCGTGGCCGGCAGCACGCGCTGCTGCGGTCGCCCGTCAGCGAGCGCGACCGCGGCGCCCGCGCTCGGGCCGCCCTGCCCCGAGCCGTCGACCAGCTCGAGTCCGCGCCCGACCACGTCGGCGGCGTCGCTGCCCTCGACCGCGCTGACATAGGCCGAATTGACGATGGCGATATGCAGGTCGCTGTCGCGGTACCACATCGGCAAGGGCGCCGCCTCGACCAGTCCGGTCAGCGCGTCGAACGCGTCGGACAGTTCGGCATATTCGGCGCGCAGCCGGCGACGCTCGCCCTCGCTGACGGTCGAGTCGTAGAACCACAGGATCACGGCACTGCCGCGTCGCTCGCCCTGCACCGTCAGCGTGCGCTGACCGTCGCGCGCGTGCAGGCTGCGCGTGAAGCCGCGCGCCGAGCGCTGACACGCCGACAGCTCGCGCGCCATCGCCTCGGCATCGGACGAGTCCATGCCCCAGCCCGCCGCCTCCAGCTCCTGAAGATAGGACGGCACGCCCGAGAGGCCCAGCCAGTCGGCGACGCGGCGCGCCATTTCGACCCGCCCGTCAGGGTGGACCACCACCGGCTGCATCGGCGCCACCGCCAGCAGCGACTCGAGCGCGTCGCGCCCACGGATCGCGCCCGCCGCGGCGGCGCGCGCGCGCAGCCCGAGTGCCAGCAGCACCGCACCGGCGACCAGCAGCAGCGCCACGACGGTGCCGACGATCACCGCGGTAGCGGGCGCGATCGTGATCATGGACGCTGCACCATGGCACGCAGGGACGGCATGTCCCGTGATTTAGCAAGCCCTTCGCGCCGGAAAAGCGTCTGGGCGAGGAAAAACGGGCGTCGCGGCGGCCGCCCGCTCTCCCGATCAGAACAGCCGATCGAGCGCGATCCGAGCACCGGCGTAATAATAACGGCCCAAGAAGGAGTAAGAGAATGGGCTGTAGCCGGTGGGCTCCACGCCAGCGCCGGTGAGATTGTTGGCGCCGAAGTAGAAGCTGAACCCCTTCTCGACCGCGATCGACGCCTGAATATCATGCTCCCAGCGCTCGCGGTAGTAGAGGTACTCCGGCGCAGCGATGTCGGGGTTGGCGCTGACCTGGTCGCGGGTGAAGCGTCGGACCTTGCTGGAATAATTGATACCGTAGTTGAGCGTCACCGCGCCCTTCGTCCACGTCAGATCGAACGTACCCGCGTATTTCGGCGCAGGCAGTTCCGGCAGCTCGAGCTGGTCTTCGCGCTCGGCCCCGGGGGTCGGAACGAAATCAAGACGATCGAGGTAGTTGCCGACGAGCTTGAGATTGAATCGTCCGAGATCGCCGGCATCGAGGTTATACGCGACCTGAAGATCGAGGCCCTGCGTGCGGAACGCGGCGACGTTCTGCGGCTGAAGCAGGTAATCGCTGACATAGCCGGTGGCACCGCTGCGCGAGACGTTGGCGCAATATGGATTGTCGAGCGTCGGCTGGTCGACGCAGAGGTCGGCGAGTTGCTGCGCAGTGGGCAGGTTCACCGCGTTGGTCAGGTTGATGTTGTACCAGTCCGCGGTAATCGACAGGCCGGGCGCGAAGCGCGGCAACAACACCACGCCGGCGGTCCAGGTCTTGGCGGTCTCCTCCCGCAGCGTGCGGTTGCCGCCCGAGCGGCCCGGCAGACTGACCGTGGCCGCCGGATCGTTGACCGGGTTAAACGCGGCGATCTGAGCCGGTGACAGACCGGCCGCGGTCAGCGCAGCCTGACAATTGGCAACTCTGTATTGCGTGCCCTCAGGCAAGTTCTCTGGATCGCACGGGTCATCGATGAAGGAATAGGCACCGCTCACCGGCGCGTACAGCTCGGTGATATTGGGCGCGCGCACAGCTTCCGAATAGCCGCCACGGAAACGGATGTCGCGCACCGGCGCCCAGATGCCGCTGACCTGCCACGTCGTCGTGTTGCCGACGGTGCTGTAATCCGAGACACGAAGCGCCGCGTTGAGCTCGAGCGTGTTCGCGAAAGGCAGGTCCTTGAGCAGCGGCACGCGCAGCTCGCCGAACGCCTCCTTCACGTCGAAGCTGCCGCTCTCGCGCGAGGTCTGCGAGAAGTTCAGCAGCGCCCCCGCCTCGACCAGCGGGTCGGGCGTGAAGCGGCTGCTCTCCTTCCGATACTCGGCGCCGAGCGCGAAACCGACGGGACCGCCGGGGAGCTCGAAGAACTGGCCGAAATCGCCGCTGATCGAGCCGGAAACGACGTGCTGCTGGACCCGGTAGTAATTGACCATGTCGGCCTGAGCGAACGCCAGCGCCGCGGCGCTGGGTGATCCCTCGCCCAAGACGTTGAGCGGCTGGCACCCGCTGCTCGCACCCGGCGTGAAGGTCGTCGCCGGCGAATCATAGTTGTTCGGATCGATATTGGCGGTCGGATCCAGGTTCGAGCGACACACGATTTGTCCCGTCGCGGGGTCCCGTACGGCGTCGAGCGCCGCGTAATAGCGATCGCTGATGCGGTAGTTGGTGGACAGGAAGCGGCTGTCGGTCCGGCCGTAGGTGTACGAGATCTCGTAGCGCGCATGGTCGCTGATCCGCCCGTCCGCCCCCACGACCGAGCGATAGGTCTCGCGCTTGGACGATTCCCCGCGAACGCCGAAATCGAAATTGTCGCGCGAGATGTAGGCGCCGTTCGCCGCCGCGTCGGCACCGAAGCGATCGATCAGGAAAGCATTGTCGGGCGCGAGGTAAGTGAAGAAGTCGAAACTCGGCTGCGACACGGTGTAACTGTGCGTGTTCGTATACTTGCCCTGCGCGAAGAGCCGCAGCGCCGGCGAGACCTCGAAACTGGTGAGCAGGTTGACGTTATGGATGCGGTTCTTGGGCTGGAGATCGCCCTGATAGCCGGCGAGCGGCGTGCTATCGCCGCCCTGCGTGAAGCCGGTACCGGGTAGCAGCCGGCCGCGATCGTAGACGCTGCCGTCGCCGTTGAAGTCTGGGATCTCGTCGAGGTCGAGGTCGACGGCACCGCCGCGCGAGCTATCGGCATAGCGCAGGTCATTGGTCCGCACGCGCGTATACTGGCTGCCAGCCGCGTCATCGCGAACGATGCCGTAGGTGCGCAGCGGGTTACCCGTGCGCTCGCGCGCGAAGGAGCTGACCCGGTCGTCGTCGCGAAACTCGTAGTTGAGCGCGATATTGCCGCGGCCGCCGGCGAAATTCTTGCCGCCCGTGACTGACGCGAACCGTCCGCCGGCGTCGCCATATTCGGAGATGCCGGTCTGCGCGCGCGCCACCAGCCCTTCGAAGTCTCGCTTGAGCACGAAGTTGACCACGCCGGACACGCCGTCGGCGCCATAGATCGCCGAAGCACCCCCGGTGGTGACGTCGATCCGCTCGATCAGGTCGGCCGGGATAGTGTTGATGTCGACGGACGCGGTGCCGGGCAGGCCGGCGACGTGTCGACGGCCGTCGACCAGCACCAGGGTCCGGTCCGCACCGAGATTGCGCAGGTTGAGCAGGTTGACGCCGGCAGCGCCGTTGTCGGCAGTCGATCCCGACTGGCTCGCGCTGGTCGACGAGCCGATCAGCGCGGGGTTCTGCGTCAGGAAGTCGGTGACGTTGACTCGGCCGGACTGCTGCAACGACGCCGAGGAGTAACTGGTGACCGGGGTCGGCGAGTCGATCTCGGGCCGGGCGATGCGCGAGCCGGTGACGACGATATCGCCGGGATCATCGGCCTGCGCGGCATCCGCCGCGGTCGGCGCCGCGTCCGGTGCGTCCTGCTGGGTCGCCGTCTCGAGCGGCTGCTGCTGCGCGTGCGCCGGCAGGCTGAGCCCAGCCGCCGCCAGCGCGACCAGCGCACATCCGCTCCGCCAATGCGAGATCGTCATCGCCTTCCCCTGTTCCGAAGCCGCAGCCCTTCTGTCCCATTAGGGACATCTCGGCATCATCGTCGCAAGGGTTAATGTGCTATTCAGCCACGGTGTTGCGCCGCAGCAACATGCGCGAAGGGCGGCACCTCGCGGTACCGCCCCCCTTTCTCGCGATCGCGACAGCGATCAGTAGCGATAATGGTCCGGCTTGAACGGGCCGGCGACCGGCACGCCGATATACTTGGCCTGCTTCTCGCTCAGCTGCGACAGTTGCACGCCGAGCTTCTCGAGATGGAGCGCCGCGACCTTCTCGTCGAGGTGCTTGGGCAGGACGTAGACCTCGTTCTTGTAGTTCTCGCCCTTGGTCCAGAGCTCGATCTGCGCCAGCGTCTGGTTGGTGAACGACGCCGACATCACGAACGACGGGTGGCCGGTCGCGCAGCCCAGGTTCACCAGTCGGCCCTTGGCCAGCACGATGATCTGCTTGCCGTCGGGGAACTCGACGAGGTCGGTGCCCGGCTTCACCTCGGTCCACTTGTAGTTGGACAGAGCGGCGATCTGGATCTCCGAGTCGAAGTGGCCGATGTTGCAGACGATCGACATCGGCTTCATCGCCTTCATGTGATCGGCGGTGATGACGTCGGCGTTGCCGGTCGCGGTGACGAAGATGTCGGAGCGCTTCACCGCTTCCTCCATCGTCACGACCTCATAGCCCTCCATCGCCGCCTGCAGCGCGCAGATCGGATCGATCTCGGTGACGAGCACGCGCGCGCCGCCGTTGCGCAGGCTGGCCGCCGAACCCTTGCCGACGTCGCCGAAGCCGGCGACGGTGGCGACCTTGCCGGCCAGCATCACGTCGGTGGCGCGGCGGATCGCGTCGACCAACGACTCCTTGCAGCCGTAGAGATTGTCGAACTTCGACTTGGTCACGGAGTCGTTGACGTTGATCGCCGGGAACGGCAGCTCGCCCTTCTTTGCGATCTCGTACAGGCGGTGGACGCCGGTCGTCGTCTCTTCCGACACGCCCTTCAGGTTCTTGACGGTCTCGGTCAGATAGCCCGGCTTCTTGGCGATGAACGCCTTGACCGAACGCTGGAACTCGACTTCTTCCTCATTCTCCGGCTCGCCGAAGCTCTGGCCCGCCTCGAGCTTCGCGCCCCAGAGTGCGAACATGGTCGCGTCGCCGCCGTCATCGAGGATGATGTTGGCGGTCCGGCCGGTGCCGTCGTCCCAGTCGAAGATCGAGCCGACATAGTCCCAGTAATCGGCGAGCGTCTCGCCCTTCACCGCGAACACCGGGATGCCAGCGGCGGCGATCGCGGCGGCGGCATGGTCCTGCGTCGAGAAGATGTTGCAGGTCGCCCAGCGGACGTCGGCGCCCAGCGCGGTCAGCGTCTCGATCAGCACCGCGGTCTGGATCGTCATGTGCAGCGAGCCGGTGATGCGAGCGCCCTTGAGTGGCTGAGCGGCGCCGAACTCGTCGCGCAGCGCCATCAGGCCGGGCATCTCGGTCTCGGCGATCTTGATCTCGGCGCGGCCGAAATCGGCCAGGCCGATGTCCTTGATGACATAATCGTTGGTGTCGAGCGTGCGGTCAGACACTGGGGCGGTTGCCACGGCGTTGTCTCCAGACTGATAGGGCCGACCAAGGCGCGAAGCACCGATCGGCATCCGCGCGCCTTAGCCGGCTACAGGCCGGCGATCAAATATAAAGATATCTTTATATCGTGTCGCTAGAGCGTATCAGCTGTGCCCGCTCTCGCTCGACAGCAGCCGCGGATCGACGCCCGCGGCGGCGAAACCGCGGGTCCAACGCTGCTCCACGGGCGTGTCGAACAGCATCTCGGGCGAGTCGGCGACGTTGAGCCAGCCGTGGCGAGTCATCTCGGCGTCGAGCTGCCCCGGCGCCCAGCCCGCGTAACCGAGCGCGACCAGCCAGCGCGACGGACCGTTCCCGGCCGCGATCGCGCGCAGCACGTCGAGTGTCCCCGACAGCGCCCATCGACCCGCGACGTCGAGCGTGTCATGTCCCCCCCAGTCGCTGGAGTGGAGCACGAAGCCGCGCCGCGTCTCCACCGGCCCACCGAAATGGACCGGCGCGTCGGGTGCCTCGCCCGGCGCGATCTCGAGTTGCTCGAGCACGTCGTGCAGGCCGAGGCCGTTGACCACGGCGCCGACGCCGACGCCGAGCGCGCCGCTCTCGTCGTGGCTGCAGATCGCGATCACCGAATGCTCGAAGCGCGGATCACCGATCCCCGGCATCGCGAGCAGGAACTGACCGGTGAGATAATTGGCTTGCTCCATCCGCGCCAGCCTAGTGCCTGCGACGGCGCTTGCCAAAGCTTGAAATCACCCGCGTCGGCTGCGACACCCGCGGGAACCTCGTACCGGAGACCCGCTCATGACGATCAGCGTCGGCGACACCCTGCCGTCCGTCCGCCTCACCAAGGTCACCGCGGACGGACCCGAGCCGGTCGACTCCGCCGAGTATTTCAAGGGTCGCCGCGTCGCCCTCTTCGCGGTGCCGGGCGCCTTCACCCCGACCTGCTCGGCGCGCCACCTGCCCGGCTACCTCGACAAGGCCGGGGAACTGCGTGCCAAGGGCGTCGACGAGATCGCCTGCACCGCGGTCAACGACGCCTTCGTCCTCGCCGCCTGGGCGAAGCAGAACGGCGCCGAGGGCGTGACGATGCTGGCCGACGGCAACGGCGACTTCGCCGGCGCGATCGGGCTCGAGATGGACGGCAGCAGATACGGCATGGGCACGCGTAGCCAGCGCTATGCCATGGTGGTTAACGACGGGGTCGTCGAGTCGCTCGAGGTCGAGGCGCCGGGCGAGTTCCGCGTCAGCTCGGCGGAGCATCTGCTGACGCTGCTGTAGATCCCGATCTTTCCCGGCGCGTCGGAGGGGAGCGCCGCGCGCCAGCAAGGTGGTGGACGGGGCGCTCCAGGCGGCGCCACGCCTGCGGACACCCTTTCCACCGGCCTGCGGCTGGTCCCTCTCCCCGCGCCGGGGAGGATCAGGATGCTCCTCGGCGCGGGACGCGTTGCCCCGACTTGCCGCGGTCACACGGCAAATGTAACCGTCGGGAATGACAGCGAACGACATCGTACAGGAACTCGACCGCCTCTACAGCGCGTCGGTCGACCGGCTGAAGGCGGCGATCTCCCTCTACATCGCCGAGGGTACGCCGCCCGCCGCCGAGGCACGGCGCGACGGCTCCTTCGCGTATCCCGAGATCCGGCTGCGCTTCGCGGGCGGCGACGACCGTCCCACGCCGCTGCGCTCCTTCGGCCGGCTCGTCAGCCCCGGCGAGTATCGCATCAGCGTCACCAAGCCAGCGGTCTTCGCCGACTATCTGGTCGAACAGCTGACCCTGCTGATCGAGGACTATGACGTCACCGTCAGCGCGATAGCGGGGACGCAGGAGATCCCCTTCCCTTACGTGATCGACGCCGGCCACGCGCTGAGCCTCGACACCGTCTCCGCGGCCGAGCTGGCGCGCTGGTTCCCGACCACCGAGCTCGCCTATATCGGCGACGAGATCGCCGATGGCCTCTGGGCCTCGATCGACGGCACGCGCCCGCTGGCGCTGTTCGATGGCCTGCGCACCGACTTCAGCCTGGCGCGGCTGCGCCATTACACCGGCACCCCGCCCGAGCACGTCCAGCGCTACGTGCTGTTCACCAACTATCACCGCTATGTCGACGAATTCGTGCGCTGGGGCGCGAGTCAGGTCGGCGGTGACAGTCGCTTCACCGCGCTGTCGGGACCGGGTGGCGTGCTGTTCCAGGCCGGTGACGATCCGGCGATGCTCGACGACAGCGCATGGCGGCGGCTGCAGATGCCGGCCTACCACCTGATGGCGGACGATCGCACCGGCATCACGCTCGTCAACATCGGCGTCGGCCCGTCCAACGCCAAGACGATCTGCGATCATCTCGCGGTGATGCGGCCCGAGGCCTGGGTGATGATCGGCCACTGCGGCGGGCTGCGCCCCTCGCAGCGGATCGGCGACTATGTGCTCGCGCACGCCTACCTGCGCGACGACCATGTGCTCGACGACATGCTGCCGCCCGAGATCCCCGTTCCCGCCATCGCCGAGGTGCAGCAGGCGCTGGCGCGCGCGGCGGAGACGGTCAGCGGCCAGTCGGGCGACGCGCTCAAGCGGCGGCTGCGCACCGGCACCATCGTCACCACCGACGATCGCAACTGGGAGCTGCGCTACGCGCGCTCGGCGCTACGTTTCTCGCTCAGCCGCGCGGTCGCGATCGACATGGAATCGGCCACGATCGCGGCGCAGGGCTATCGGTTCCGCGTACCTTATGGAACGCTGCTGTGCGTCTCGGACAAGCCACTCCACGGTGAGCTCAAGCTGCCCGGCCAAGCCAACCGCTTCTACGAGCGCGCGATCAGCGAGCATATGCGGATCGGCATCGAGACGTGCGAGGAGCTGCGCCGCGAGGGCGCCAAGTTGCACAGCCGCAAGTTGCGCGCCTTCAACGAACCGCCCTTCCGCTGAGTGCGGGCCAGCACCTGGGAAACGAAGCGGCGGCCGCGCGTTACGCGGCCGTACCATTTCGCCAGGGAGCAGATGATGGCCGACGACAGCAGCGATACACCGACCCCCGCGCCGGCCTCGTCCAAGCCGGCGACGCCGCGCCGCCGCGCGCCGCGCAAGGCCAGCGCGAGCACGGCGAGCAAGCCCACGGCGAAGCGCAAGACCGCGGGCGAGACGCCCGCTCCTAAGCGCCGCGCCGCGGCGAAGGCTGCGCCCGAGCCATCGACGCTCGAGCAGGCCGGCGAGGCGGTGACCGCCGCGACCAAGAGCGTCGCGCGGACCGCCGGCGCGGCGCGCAAGCGCGCCACCCGCGCCGCTGCCGACACGCGCAAGAGCGCCACCCGCGGCGCGCGTGGCGCCGGCAAGGCCGCGTCGCGCGCGACCAACAAGGTCGGCGGCAAATGGGGCGCGGCGGCGATCGCGGGCGGCGTGGCGGCGATCGGCGCGGCAGCGACCGCGGCGCTTCTGTCGCTGCGCAGTTCGACGCCGAAGCAGCCCGCGCATCCGGCGCCGAAGCCGGCGAGCAAGGCGGGCGGGAAGCCCGAGAGCGAGGCGAACACCAAGCACGGCGGCGCGCACCAGCCCGACGGCACGGACTCGAGCAAGTCGTTCGAGGCCAAAATCGCCGACGAGAATACCGTTCCGGAGTGAGGCGCTGGCGATCACCCACCTGACGCCCCGGCGCGAGCCGGGGCGAAGTCGGAAGACCGCCTTATGATCACCAAAGGCGCCCAACTTGCCTTCGGCTCCAGCGGGAGGTCGCGCGACCACCTCGTCATCCCGGCGCCTGACCCACGGCCCAGCGTGCCGCGTGCGGCTATACCGTCGCGCTCGCGGCCACGTGGATCTCGCCTCCGCGCCGGGGCGACGGCCGTCGAATAGTTTCGCAGAGGCCCTCCTCGCCGGGTGGCAAAAGTAAGAACAGCGTCGCCGGACTGGCCTACAAGGGTGTGACCCCGCGCCACTCGTCCCGGAGCAGCCCCCACAGCACCGTGTCGCGCACGCCGATGTGCGTCTCCCACTCGGCGCGCAGCAGCCCCTCACGCCGGAACCCGAGCGACTCGAGCAGGCGGTTGGAGCCGGCGTTGTCCGGATCGGTGTCGGCGAACACGCGCCGATACCCCTCGGCGAACAGCCGGTCGATGACGCCGCCGACCGCCTCGCGCGCATAACCGCGACCCTGCGCCGCCGGCACCAGCAGGTAGCCGATCTCGACCACGCCGGCGCGCTTCTCTCCAGCGGCGACGAATCCGATCGCGGCGACGTCGCCCTCGCGCGTGATCGCCCAGGTGCGCCAGTTGCCGCCGTCATGGGCGCTGAAGCGCTCGCGCAGCGCCGCGACCGACTCGGCCGGCGCGTGCGACCACCAGGTCATCGCCGCCGCATCGCCCATCGCGGCGAACAGCGCCTCGGCGTCGTCGGGCACGCGCGCGCGCAGCACCAGCCGCGCGGTCGCGAGCCGCGGCGTCACCCGCCGAGCGCCTCGACCAGCGCCTGCACCTTGCGCTGGCGCCATTGCGGCGTCGGGGCGATCAGCCAGTAGCCGAGCCGCGAGGGCATCGCCTCGCCGACCACGACCAGCCGTCCTGCCACGATATCGCGGGTCGCGAGCAGCTCAGGGACGGTCGCGCGGCCCAGACCGGCCGCGGCGGCGTCGATCGCCAGCCCGGCATCTCCGACCCGCACCTGCGCCCCGCCCTCGCCGGCAGGCGCGCCGGGCCAGTGGATCAGCGCGGCCGCGCCGCCGCCCGCGCGCTCGACCGTGACCAGGCCCTCGCTCTCGATCGCCTCGCCTTCCAGGGCGCCGGGGCCCTCGCCCCAACGGATCGCGAGGTCGAGGTTGGCCTCGGTGAAGTCAACGTTGTCGTCGGCCGCGACCAGCGCGAAGCGCAGCTCGGCGTCGCTCACCGCGATCTCGGCGAGGCGTGGCAGGAGCCACTTCTCGGTGACGTCGCGCGGCGCCGCGATCGTCAGCGACTTGGACGACTGGCCCGCCTGCATCGCGCGCACCGCCTCCTCGAACTCGAGGAAGCCCTGCCGCAGCGGGGCGAGCCCGGCCTCGCCCTCCGGCGTCAGTTCCAGCCCCTTGGTGGTGCGGCGGAACAGCACGACGCCCAGCGTATCCTCCAGCGCGCGGATCTGCTGACCGACCGCGGCGGGGGTCACCGCCAGCTCGTCCGCGGCGCGGGTGAAGGAGAGATGGCGCGCCGCCGCGTCGAGCACGCGCAGGCCGTTGAGCGGCAGGTGGGTGCGTTTCATTCCGCGACCGCCGGCGCGGTCAGCGCGAAGCGCGGGATGGCGACGTCGAACAGCTGCCCGTCCTCCGCGATCATGCGGTAGCTGCCCTGCATCGCGCCGCTCGGCGTGGCCAGCGGGCAGCCCGAGACATAGTCGTAGCTCGCGCCCGGCGCGATCAGCGGCTGCTCACCGACGACGCCCTCGCCCTCCACGGTGTGGCGCGCGCCGTTCCCATCGGTGATCACCCAGTGGCGCGTGAGCAGCTGCACCGCGCCATCGCCGTCATTCTCGAGCCGGATATGATAGGCCCAGAACCAGCGCCCGCGCGCCGGCTCGGACTGTTCGGGGAGATAGCTGACCGACACGCGCACCGTCACCGTGCCGGTGGTGGCGGCGAGCGGGAACAATGCCTCCATGCCGATCGCGCCGCTCACAGGCCGACCTGCCGGAGCGCGTGGTCGAGGTCGTCGATCAGGTCGCGCGGGTCCTCGAGCCCGACGTTGAGGCGGAGCAGCCCCTCGGTGACGCCCATCTCGGCGCGCGCCTCGGGCGAAACGCCATAATGGGTGGTAGAGGCGGGATGAGTCATCAGCGACCGGGAGTCGCCGATGTTGTTCGAGATGTCGATCAATTCTAGCGCGTTGAGCAGCGCATGTGCCTGCGCGCGATCGGCTACCTCGAAGGCGAAGATCGGCCCGGCCGCTTCCATCTGCGCCATCGCCAGCGCGTGCTGCGGGTGGCTCGGCAGGCCGGGGTGGAGCAGGCGCGGCACGCGACCCTCGAGGAACTGCCCGACCGCGACGGCATTCTCCGACTGGCGCCGGATCCGCAGGTCGAGCGTCTCCAGCCCTTTGAGCACGACCCAGGCGTTGAAGGCGCTGAGAGTCGGGCCGGTGTTGCGCGTGAAGGGCAACAGCGTGTTGGTGACGAAATCCTCGCTGCCGCACACCGCGCCGGCGAGCACGCGCCCCTGCCCGTCCATCATCTTGGTGGCGGAGTAAGCGACCACGTCGGCGCCGTACTCGAGCGGGCGCTGCAGCGCCGGTGTGGCGAAGGCGTTGTCCACGACGCTGACGATCCCACGCTCGCGCGCGATGCCGCATACCGCGCGGAGGTCCACCACGTCCATGGTGGGGTTGGCCGGCGTCTCGAAGAAGAAGACCTTGGTGTTGGGTCGCACCGCCGCCTCGAACGCGCCCGCGTCACGTGCGTCTACCGTGGTCGACTGGATGCCGAAACGCGGCAGCAGGGTGTCGACGAGCCACCGGCACGACCCGAAGGCGGCGCGCCCGGCGACGACATGGTCGCCCTGCTGAAGCTGGCACAGCAGCGCGGCGGTCATCGCCGCCATGCCGGTCGCCATGGTGCGGCACGCCTCGGCGCCCTCGAGCAGCGCGATTCGTCGCTCCAGCATCTCCACGGTGGGATTCTGCAGGCGCGAATAGGTCATTCCCTCCTGCTCGCCGGCGAAGCGCGCCGCGGCGTCCTCGGCGCGGTCGTAGCTGTACCCCGAGGTGAGGAAGATCGCCTCCGAGGTCTCACCGAACTCGGAACGTGCGGTGCCACCGCGCACCGCGAGGGTGGCGGGACGCCAATTCTGGGTGACCGACCGGTCCTGTCCGCTGCGCCGCTTCATGGCGGCACGCTTTGCCCCCCGCGGGGCGATGAGACAAGGGGCAGCGCGGAGCTGACGGCGGGCTTGTCGCCGCGGCGAGGCTGACGCAAGGAAGCCGGGTGTTCCTGCGCCAACAGGAACCCAGGCTGATGACCCGCCACGCTCGCGGCCCCGGGCTCCTGCGTGCGCGGGAGCACGAACGGGGAAGTTGATGGCCGCGCGTGACGAGACCGTGACGACTCCCCGCCCCTGGCTCCTCGCGTCGGCGGTCGCGCTCGCGTCGGAGCTGCTGTTCCTGTT
This sequence comes from Sphingomonas sp. BK580, assembly GCF_014194975.1. Lineage (GTDB taxonomy): Bacteria > Pseudomonadota > Alphaproteobacteria > Sphingomonadales > Sphingomonadaceae > Sphingomonas. The sequence goes on from NZ_JACIAY010000003.1 coordinate 401,987, forward strand.
CCGCGTCACCGTGCCCGACAAGCCGGTGTTCGACGAGGTCCACTATCTCCCCGCCGCACGCGCGCTGCGCGACCTGACCGGCCCGGCCAATATCGAGCACCCGTTGCTGGCGAAGGAGCTGATCGCGCTGGGGTTGCGGGTGTGCGGCGACACGCCGCTCGGCTGGCGGATCATGTCGACGGTGGCGGGGAGCGCGACGGTCGCCGGCGTGTTCGCGCTGACCTGGCTGCTCACCGGGCGCACGCGCGCCGCGCTCATCGGCGCTTTGCTGTCGGTGCTGGGCTTCACCGTCTATGTCCAGGCGCGGATCGCGATGCTGGACACGTTCCTGCTCGCCTTCCTGCTGTGGGGTATCGTGCTGCTCACCGCGGCGATGCGCGACGGCAGCGCCGTGCGCTGGACGGCGGGCGCGGCGCTGCTCGGACTCGCTACCGCGTGCAAATGGGTTGCCGCGCCCTACGTGGCGGCCGCAGCGGTGACCTTCGTGCTGATGAAGCGCGAGCGACCCGGACGCTGGCCTGGACTCCGCCCGACCCGCGCGCTGGCGCTGCTGGGTGGCGTGTCGGTGGTCATGTACTTCCTCACCTTCCTGCCCGCCTTCTACTACGCGAACGAGCCGATGACGGTCGCGCGGCTGCTGCCGTTTCAGTGGGACATGTACCTGCGCCAGACGCAGAAGCTGCCGCACCACACCTATCAGTCGAACTGGTGGACCTGGCCGTTGCTGATCCGGCCGATCTGGTACCTGTACGAGCCGGTCGACGGCGCGCAACGCGGCATCATCCTCCTCGGCAACCCGGCGGTCATGTGGGGCGGCTTGGCGGCAGTGGCGGCCTGCTTCGCGGGCTGGGTGAGGTGCGGCGCGGCGCGGCTGCTCGCGCCCGCGGTGCTGTGGACCTTCGCGGTCGGGATCTTCGCGGTGATCCCCAAGTCACTGGGCTTCTACTATTATTACTATCCGGCGAGCGTCTTCCTCAGCGTCGCGCTGGCGGTGGCGCTCGACCATTGGCGCGACCGACTGGGGTGGTGGGACGAGGCGTATCTGCTGCTGGCGTTCGCGCTGACGCTCTACTTCCTGCCGGTGCTCACCGCCGCGCCGCTCGCGCATGCCGCGGCGTTCCACCGCTGGACCTGGTTCGCCAGCTGGGTGTGAGGGCGAGGCACCTCACGCCGCGAGACCTCACCACCCCGGCACCGGAAGGGGAACCAGCCACAGGCTGGTGAAGGGGGCTCTCCGCACGAGCCATCTGCAGCGGGAACCTGTCGTCACCGGCGTGCGCCCGGCGGTTCCCCTCTTCTTGCCGGGAAGGAGTGAAAGGCTCACAGTCCCGCCAGGACCGCCTCGCCCATCGCCGCCGTGGACGCGTCGCCACCCATGTCGGGCGTGCGCAGCCCGCGCGCCAGCGCCGCCGCGACCGCGGCCTCGACGCGGTCCGCCGCCGCGTCCTGGCCGAGCGAGTGGCGCAGCAGCATCGCCGCCGACAGGATCGCGGCGCACGGATTGGCCCTGCCCTGCCCCGCGATATCGGGCGCGGACCCGTGGATCGGCTCGTACAATCCCTTGCCCGCGCCATCGAGCGCCGCCGAGGGCAGCATGCCGATCGACCCGACGCACATGCTCGCCTGGTCGGAGAGGATGTCGCCGAACAGGTTGCCGGTCACGATCGTGTCGAACGCGCCCGGGTTGCGCACCAGCTGCATCGCCGCATTGTCGACGTACATGTGAGTCAGCTCGACCTGCGGATAATCCGCCGCCACCTCGATGACCACGTCCCGCCACAGCTGCGAGGTCTCGAGCACGTTGGCCTTGTCGACCGAGCAGAGCTTGCCGCGCCGCTTCGCCGCGGTCTCGAAGCCGACGCGCGCGATGCGGCGCACCTCGTCCTCGTCGTAGCGCATCAGGTCGTGGCCCTCGCGCCTGCCCTCCGGGGTGCTGCCGCGGCCCTTGGCGCCGAAATAGACGTCGCCGTTGAGCTCGCGCACGATCACCAGGTCGATCGCGCGCGCCACCTCGGGCTTGAGCGTCGAGGCGTCCTCCAGGCCGGGGAAGATCCGCGCCGGGCGCAGGTTGGCGAACGTACCGAGATGCTTGCGGATACCGAGGATCGCCTGCTCGGGGCGCAGCGCGCGCTCGAGCGAGTCGAACGCCGGATCGCCGACCGCGCCGAACAGCACCGCCGCGGCGCGATCGGCGAGCGCCAGAGTCTCAGGGGGCAGCGGGTGGCCGGTGGCGCGATAGGCGGCGCCGCCGACGGGCGCCTCCTCGAAGCGGAGGCCGAGGTCGAGCGCCTCGAGCACGCGGCGCGCCTCGCGCGTCACCTCGGGGCCGATGCCGTCGCCGGGCAGGATCGCGATCAGGGTGGAGTCGGTCATACCCACCGCATGGCGCGACGCGCGCGCTCACGCAACCGCCCGCGCGAGCCGCGCCACCAGCCGCTCGCGCGCGGCGAGCAGGTCGCGGCGGCGATCGACCAGCACGTCGCGCGCGAGAAAATGCCCCGTGAGCGCCAGCGCGGCGAGCACCTCCTCCCATGTCGCCGATCCGCCCGACAGCAGGAACGCCGGCAGCGCGAGCAGCCGCGTCTCATAGCCGAGCGCGCCGGCGCGGCTCACCGCGGCGCCGCTGCGGGGGCTGACATAGGCGAGATCGTCGCGCGCGCCGGTGACCGTACAGCCGCTCAGGTCAAGCCCGAAGCCGAGCTCGGCGAGCAGCAGCAGCTCGTAGCGCGCGACGCTGCCCGCCCATCCCTGCGCGCTCGGCGCCGCCTCGATCGCGTCGAACACCGCGGCGAGCGCGTCGTGGAGCCGCGGATAGGGCTGCGCCTCGGGCAAGGCGCCGGCGGTGAGCGCGCACAGCCACTCGATCGCGGCGGCGGGGAGCGGCTGGGCGAACAGCGGCGCACGACTGTGCACCAGCTCGACGGTGAGCGCGGCGAGCTGCTCGTCGCTGCGCGCGCGCCAATCCCCGCGGATGACGTTGCCGGGCTGAAGCGACGGGCGCAGCCGACGCGAGTGACCGCCGCGCACGAAGCCCGGACGAACCCCGTCGTCGCGGGTAAAGCCGCGTACCACCGCGCCATGCTCGCCGAGCGCGCGGGCGGAGAGGACCAAAGCGTCGGCGGCGAGGTGCATGACAGCGAGATAGGGCGCCGCCCGCGCCGCCGACAGCCCTAGCGCGCGTGGTAGAAGTCGTAGACCTGCTGCGCCACCGCCGCGCTCACCCCCGGCGCCTTGCGCAGATCCTCCAGGCTGGCGTTGCGCACCGCGCGGCCGGTGCCGAAGTGCATCAGCAGCGCCTTCTTGCGCGCCGGGCCGATGCCGGGCACCTCGTCGAGCGGGCTGGCGCCGATCGCCTTGGCGCGTTTGGCGCGGTGCGCGCCGATGGCGAAGCGATGGACCTCGTCGCGCAGCCGCTGGAGGTAGAAGAGCAACGGCGAGTTGACCGGCAGCGTCAGCTCGCGCCCGTCCATCAGGTGGAACACCTCGCGCCCCTCGCGGCCGTGGTGCGGCCCCTTGGCGACGCCGACGAGGCACACGTCCTCGATCCCGAGATCCTCCAGCACCGCCTTGGCGGCGTTGAGTTGCCCGCGACCGCCGTCGAGCAGCACGAGGTCCGGCCAGGTCTCGCCGTCGCGATCGGGATTCTCCTCCAGCGCGCGCGCGAAGCGGCGCTGCAGGACCTCCCGCATCATCGCGTAATCGTCGTCGGTCGCGGCCTGCTTGATGTTGAACTTGCGATACTGGCCCTTGCGGAACCCCTCCGGCCCGGCGACCACCATCGCGCCGAGCGCGTTGGTGCCCTGGATATGGCTGTTGTCATAGACCTCGATCCGGTCGGGTGAGTCACCCAGCTCGAACAGCTCGGCGAGTTCGCGGTGAAGCCGCGCCTGGGTGGTGCTCTCGGCGAGACGTCGCTCCAGCGCCTCCTTGGCGTTGCGGCTCGCCTGGTCGAGCAGCCGCTTGCGCACGCCGCGCTGGGGCACGGTCAGCTCCACCTTGCGCCCGGCCTGCTCGCACAGCGCCTGGGTCAGCAGCTCGGCCTCGGGCAGCACGCGGTCGATCAGGATGGTCCGCGCGGGCGGCACCTCCTCGTAGAATTGCATCATGAACTGGGTGAGCACCTCGTCCTCGGGCACGTCGGCGGTGTGCGCGGGGAAGAAGCTGCGGTGGCCCCAGTTCTGGCCGCCGCGGATGAAGAAGGCCTCGATCCCGATCAGGCCCTCGTGGCAGGCGAGCGCGAAGATGTCGGCGTCGCCCACGCCTTCCGCGTTGATGAACTGCGTGCCCTGGATGAAGGTGAGCGCCTTGAGCCGGTCGCGCAGCACCGCGGCCAGCTCGAAGTCCATGTTCTCCGCCGCCGCCTGCATCTGCGCGCCCAGCTTGGCCTGGACGTCGGTGGCCTTGCCGGCGAGGAACTTCTTGGCGTCGCTCACCAGATCGGCATAGCCCGCGGTGTCGATCCGCCCGACGCACGGGGCAGAGCAGCGCTTGATCTGATAGAGCAGGCAGGGGCGATCGCGCGTCTTGAAGAACCCGTCGGTGCAGCTCCGCAGCAGGAACAACTTCTGCAGCGCGTTGAGGGTGTTGTTGACGCTCCCGGCGCTGGCGAAGGGGCCGTAGTAATCGCCCTTCGCACGGCGCGCGCCGCGGTGCTTCTGGATGCGCGGGAAGTCGTGGTCGGCGCGCAGCAGGATGAAGGGGAAGCTCTTGTCGTCGCGCAGCAGCACGTTGTACGCCGGCCGGTAGCGTTTGATCAGCTGCGCCTCGAGCAGCAGCGCCTCGGCCTCGTTGTTCGTCGTCACGATCGTCATGGATCGCGTCTGCGACACCATGCGCTGAAGCCGCTTGGGCAGCCGCTCGACCTGGACGTAATTGGCAACGCGGTTCTTCAGCGCGCGCGCCTTGCCGACGTAGAGCACGTCGCCCTTGGCATCGTGCATGCGATAGACGCCGGGCTTGAGCGGCAGCGTCTTGAGCACGTTGCGGATCGCCGCCTCACCCGCCTTGAGGTCGGGGGTGTCGGCGCCGCGGATGGTGAAGGTGGCCTGCTCTTCGTTGAAGCGGTCGGGTGGGCCGTAACTGCCGTTCATCGCGGGCGATCTAGGGGCTGGCGCGGCGCGGGACAACGGGGGTGGCGCCTCGTCCCATGCTCACCGGGGTCATCCTGAACCCGTTGCAGGATCCAGGGTGCCGCATCTCCAGGCGCCGGGGCACGTTCGGGACGCGTGGCGCCTGAAACGAGCGCAGGATGACGGCAGAAGAGGTGGGAGGTGCGCCCGCTACTTCCCCCCGCGCGTCACCCAGTCGCCGATCTTGGCCTCGAGCACCGGCATCGACAGCGCGCCGGTGTCGAGCACCTGCGCGTGGAAGGCGCGCGCGTCGAAGCGATCCCCCAGCTTGGCCTCGGCGTCTGCCTTGAGCCGCGAGATCGTCAGTTGCCCGATCTTATACGCCAGCGCCTGCCCCGGGATCGCGATGTAGCGCTCCACCTCGGCGGTCGCGTCGGTGCGCGCCATCGGCGAGTGCGAGAGCATGTAGGCGATCGCCTGATCGCGCGTCCAACCCTTGGTGTGGATGCCGGTATCCACCACCAGCCGCATCGCGCGCAGCATCTCGTCGTTGAGCCCGCCCATGCGCTGATAGGGGTCGGTCTCCATGCCCAGCTGGGGCCACAAGGTCTCGGCGTAGAGCGCCCAGCCCTCGACATAGGCGGTGTTGCCGCCGAAGCGCATGAAGGCGGGGAGCGCCTCATTCTCCTGCGCCAGGCTGATCTGGAAGTGATGCCCCGGCACCGCCTCGTGCAGGTACAGCGTCTCCATCTCCCACATGTAACGGACCGGCAGGTCGTACGTATTGTAGTAGAACACGCCAGGTCGCGACCCGTCGGGCGTGCCCGACTGATAGGAGCCGCCCGCGTCGGTCTTCTCCTTGAACGCGGGTACCGGACGGATCTCGAGCGCGGTCCTGGGGATGAGCGAGAATTGCTCGCGCACGCGCGAGTCGATCCGCCGCCCGATCGCCTCGTAGCCGAGCCGCAGCTGCTCCTTCGACGATGGCTGGAAGCTCTTGTCCTCGCGCAGGAAGGTGAAGAAGTCGGCGAGCGAGCCGGTGAAACCGACCTTGGCCTTCTGCGCCTCCATCGCGCGCGTGATCCGCGCCACCTCGCTGAGGCCGAGTTGGTGGACCTTCTCCGCGGAGAGCGGCAGCGTCGTGTTCGATTCGATGAGGTAGGCGTAGAGCCTGTCGCCGCCCGGCATCGCCGAGAGGCCGACGCTGTCGCGTGCGACCGGCAGATATTCTTTCTCGAGGAAGTCGCGCATGCGGCGCTGCGTCGGATTGACCACCTCGGTGATCTGGCGCGTGTAGGCGGCACGGAGCCGCGCCTGGTCGGCCGGCGGGATCGCCGCGGGGAAGGCCTTCACCGGGCCGTACAGCGGCGAGTCCGCGGCGCCGCCCTCGAGCAGATGGTCGAACTGCGCGATCATGTTGCGCACCACCAGCTTGGGCTGGACGATGCGCGCGCGCATGCCCTCGCGGAAGCGCGCGATCGCCTGATCGAGCAGCTCGGCGTAGCGCGCGTTGCGCTTCAGATTGTTGTCATAGTCGGCGACGGTGTTGAACGGCGCCGCGCCCTGACCGGAGGCGAGCTCGGGGTAGAAGGTCTGCAGCCCGTAGAAGTGGTCGAGCGGGCGGACGATGTTGAGCGCGACGAGATCGGGGGCGAGCCCGCGCAGCGTGACCGAACTCTGCTGCTGGAAGACGTCATAGGCGATCTGGTCGGTGCGGGTGAGTTTGGCGCGATCGATCCTGCTCAGCGCGGCGAGGTCGCCCCGCGCCGCGGCGCGCTCGGCGGCGATGTACGAGTCGGAGAAAGGGTCGCCGAGCCGGTCGGCGTAGCGCAGGTCGCCGCGGAACAGCGCGTTGACCGGGTTGCGCTTCAGCGAGGCCTCGTCGCTCGCGGCGAACAGCGCCTTGAGCTTGGCGTCCTCGGCGGAGTCGCCCGGAGCGACGGCGGCGGGGGCCGTCTGGGCGAGCGCGGGCAGCGGCGCGGTCAGGCCGGACGCGAGCAGCAGGACGACGGCGAACGGGCGCGACATCAGGTCACCTCGGGTGTGGAATGGTGGTGAGCGGTTCGTCATGGCAGAGCGAGGCGCGGTGATGCACCGAAGTGCGTGCTCGCACCATCCACCTTCCGTCATCCTGAACTTGTTTCAGGATCCACCGTACCGCGCGTGCCGCGGCAGCTGAGAACGCCGCACCGTTGATCCTGAAACGAGTTCAGGATGACGCCGGATGGGGGGACGAAGGAGCGCCTTCCCGAAGGTCGCCATGGATGACACGCGCTCGGCCGACGCGTTCGCCGCCGTGCTCCGGCAAACGCCGGAGCCCAGGATCGCGGGCGATGCGCTTCGTGGCTCTGCGCCCCTGCGTCCGCAGGAGCACGCTCGTGGAGGAGGGACGCGCGAGACGCCCCTACCCGCTCAGTTGAGCCGACCCACCCCGGCGATGGCGCGGTCCACCAGCGCCTTGTCGCTCTCAGCGCCGTGGCGCTCGGCGATCAGCGCCGCGGCGGCGGCGGCGGCGGCCTCGGCGGTGCGGGCGCGGACCTCCGCGATCGCGGCGCGCTCGGCGGCGGCAATCTTGTCCTCCGCCATGCGCGCGCGGCGGTCCATCAGCTGCTCGGTATCGGCCTTGGCCTTGGCGACGATCTCGGCGGCCTCGTGATGCGCATTCTCGCGCATCTTCGCGGCATCTGCCTCAGCCGAACGCGCGCGCGCGGCATATTCGTCGCGCAGCGCCTCCGCCTCGCGACGCAGCGCGGCGGCCTCGTCGAGCTGGCGGCGGATCTCGCCGATGCGCTTGTCGAGCATCGCCGCGATCGTCTTGGGCACGCGGACGAGCACCATGCCGATCAGCACCACCAGAGCGGCGATGCCGACCCAGCCGGTGTCGTTGAAGCCGAGCGCGGTCGGCGCGGCATGGTCGCCCGCGCCGCCATGCTCGGTCGAAGCGGCATAGCCGCTGCCATTGGCGAGGTCGTGCGACTCCATCCCCTCGGAGGCGGGACCCTGGGTCGGTTGGGCGGGAGCGTTAGCCATGGTTCAGCTGCCTGCGCACCGCCTCGTTGGCGGCCTCGGTGGGGACGGCGACCCCGGCGAGGCGCTGCACGAGCTCCTGCGCCGCCTCGGTCGCGATCGTCTGAACGTTCACCATCGCCGCCGCCTTGGCGTTCGCCACCGCGACGTCGTGGTGCGCGACTCGCTCCGCGAGGTCGGCATCGGCATGGCGCAGCTGCGCCTCGGTCGCGGCCGCGGCGCGCGCCTTGGCGGCGGCGACCTCGGCCTGTGCCGCGGCGCGCGCGGCGTCCATGTCGGCGTTCCACGCCGCCTCGGTCGTGTCCGCCGTGACGCGCGCGCTCTCCGCGCTCGCGAGGTCCTGCGCGATCTTCGATTCACGCAGGTCCATCACGCCCTGCACCCTGGGCACCATCAGCTTGCCGATCCCGAAATACAGGAGACCGAAGGTGATGAGCAGCCAGAAGATCTGCGAGGCGTAGGTGGCGGCGATCTGACTGATTTGAGGCATGGTGATCCGCTATCCTTGCGGCCCCGCCCGGTGGTCGGGCGGGGCTGGTCCGTCGGCGTCAAGTTACGCGACGAACACCAGGATGATCATCGTCACGAAGGCGAGCAGGCCGAGCAGCTCGGCGCCCGCGAAGCCGATGAAGAGGCGGCCCTGCTGGCCGTCGGCGGCACCCGGGTTGCGCAGCGCGCCCTCGAGGAAGGCGGCGAACACGTTGCCCACGCCCAGCGCGGCGATGCCCATGCCGATCGCGGCGAGACCGGCGCCGAGCAGCTTGGCGGCGTTTGCGTCCATGTCAGTAACTCCCGTTCAGAAAACAAAGGTTGGTGTGGAAACTCAGTGCAGGTTGACCGCGTCGTTGAGATAGACGCTGGTCAGCAGCGCGAAGACATAGGCCTGGATCGCCGCGACCAGCAGCTCCAGCAGCGTGATGCCCAGCATCAGCACGAAGCTGGGCACGGTGATCAGCACCGCATAGCCCGGCCCGAGGTTAATGCCGTTGATCACGAAGGCGGCGAGCACCTTGAGCAGGATGTGCCCCGCGGTCATCGCGACGAACAGTCGCAGGCCCAGCGAGAAGGGGCGCACCAGGAAGCTCATCAGCTCGACCACGAAGATCAGCGGCACCATCAGCGCCGGCGTACCGTGCGGCACGAACAGGCTGAAGAAATGGAAGCCGTGCCGGCCGAAGCCGACGATCAGCACGATCGAGAAGCTGATGATCGCCAGCACGCCGGTGACGGTCAGGTGGCTGGTGACGGTGAAGGGGTGCCAGCCCGGCACGATGCCGACGGGCATGAGGCCCAGGATGTTGGCGAACAGGATGAACATGAACAGCGAAAAGACGTAGGGCACGAAGCGCTTGCCCTCGGGCCCGACGTTCGACGTCAGCATGTTCTGGACGAAGCCGGTGAAGCCCTCGACCGCCGCCTGCCAGCGGCCCGGGACGAGCTCGCGCTTCATGCCGCCGAGCATGAACAGCCACAGCACGACGAGCGTGATCACCATCCACAGCGCGGAGTTGGTGAACGACACGTCATAGCCGCCCACGATCCAGCGCTGACCGAGCACGGGCTCGATCAGGAACTGGTGCATCGGATCGATCTTGCCGCCTTCTGCCGCCACGTGCTGGTCCCTGCGCCTATAACATAGATCAAGCGCCCGGGTCGTCCGGACGCTTGGTCGTCAACCGAATGATCTGCCTGAAGGCGACGCCGATCCCGAGGAACAGCATCACGATCAGTACCCAGGGCGTGGTGCCGAACCAGCGGTCGAGGAGCCAGCCGATCAGCGCCGAGCCGACGAGACTTCCGATGAGGGCGGCGAGCACGCGGTTGCCGAGCGCGTAGCCCGCATCACCCCCGTCGCGCACAGCCCCCGTGCGAACCGCCTCGTCCCGGCGCGCCTGTCTCAACCGATCGTCGAGCGAAGTCAGGCGCGGGTCCGCCGCGTCGTGGAAATCCTGTCCGGGGCCGTTCTCCGCCACGCCGCCACCCTCGCCCTGAAGTTCGTTGACCAGGAGAGAGTGCGCGCGAGCGGCGAGCAGCCCCGCCAAGGCGCCGTCCGGTTAGCCGGGGGGTCCGGGGGTGTCAACCTGTGTGGACGCGGGGTTAACGGAGGTTGCGCGGCGCCCTGTCGCGATCGCGCGTCACACGCAGCGCGAGTCACGCTGCGGCGCGCCGGCCCCGCGCGTCTGCCAGCTGCCGTCGGGCGCCTTGTACTTCTCGCCCGGCTGCGTCTGCGCGATCAGGTTGCAGCCGCTGGTGAAGGCGAGCTGTTCCACCGTCGCGCCGCTGGCCTGCGCCTTCTGCGTGTAGGCCGCCTTGCGCTGGATGTTGATGTTGCTGACCAGCGCGCGCAGCTCCGCGCTGCCGCCGCCGACCACGCCGAGATAGCCGTCGGGCTGCTCGCCCACCTGCCCGGCGGAGCGCGCCGCGGCATAAGCGGGATCGCGCTGCGCCAGCGCGGCGGTGGAGAGGCCGGCGAGCGTCACCGCACCGGCGAGCGTCAGTAGGGCCTTCATCGTCATCACCTTCAGAAAATCCCCGGGTTCTGCTGGATCAATGTCTTCGCCTCGTTGTCGAGGCGATACACCACTTCCTGGGTCACGTTAATGTTGAGGTTGATCTGGATCGGCTTGTCGGGCGCGGAGATGTTCACGCACCCCGCGGTGGCCGCCACCAGCGTCGCCGTCGTCATCGCGGTCAAGATCGGGAGGCGCATCGGGTTCGTCAATCCTTCTTCGGTTCTGCCACGGGGGCGCTTGCGGGCGGCTGAACGGTGCCGCCGCGACGGTTCTGTTCCTCGATCAGCGCCTGGAGATTGCGCTTCACCAGCCGTTGCGGGTCGTAGAAGCTCGCCGCGGAGTCGATCAGCCCGCGGAACGGCGCGCGGATGGTGATGTTGAAGCGGATCGGCAGCCGCGTGAGGCGACGCAGCAGGAAGTTGCTCTTCTCCCCCTGCCCCTGCCGGATCCCGGCGAAGCGCACGCCGGTGACCATCTCGCCCGCGAGCGGCCCGTTCATCTCCACCGCCAGGTCGCGATAGGTCAGCGAGCGCAGCGACTGGAAGGCGAGATTGCCCCAGAAGCCGAGGTCCTTCTCGGTCAGCTCGCCGAGGTAGGCGATGCTGCCCCCGCCCGCGCGCGCGACCAGCCGTCCATCCTCGATCCGGCCGCCGCTCGCGTCGAACAGCATCGGCAGCACGCCGTCGAAGGTGCCGGTCGCGCTCAGATTCTTGAAGTCGAACTGCTGCAGGAACTTGCCCGCGTCCATCCGATCGACGCGGAAGGTCAGCCGGCGCGACTGGTCGGTGCCGAAATCGAGCAGCGTCGGCTCCAGCGTCAGCGTCCCGCCCGCGAACGGCCACCGCCCCTCGGTGACGCGGACGCGCGTGTTCGGCAGCGTCTGGTAGATGATCCGTCCGTCGGTCACGGGAACGCCCGGGTTGATCGAGCGCACCGTCGCGACCTGGTCGGGCGCGCTCTCCAGTGCGAGCAGGTCAGTGAAGCGAATCGTCCCCGCCACGCCCTCGACCGGACCGAACGCGGCGGCGAGATCGGTGCCCGGCGTGGTGAAGCGGCCGGTGCTGGTCACGCCGTCCGGGCTCCAGGCGATGTCGCCCGCGCCGCTGACGGTGCCGCGCACGTCGGCGATCACGCCGAAGGTGAGCCGGGTCAGCTTGTCGGGCTGGAGCGAGTCGCCGAACGTGATCCCCGGCACCGCGAGGTGCGCGCTACCCGTGCCCGCGGCGAGCCGGTGCGCGATCGTCACGTCGGCGACCGTGGTGCCCGTGCCCGGCTCGTGCAGCGTGCCCGCCGCGGCGATGGCGCCGTCGCGCAGCGTGAGCGTCACGTCGCGCGCCGCTAGCGGCTCGAACCGCGCCGGTGTCGCCTCGTCCGCGACGGTGAGCGCGCCGTCCAGCGCGAGCCCCCCGCCGGCGAAGCGCCACTGCCCAGAGGCGGCGCTCATCACCAGCGGCACGTTCGCGATCGCGCCGCCCGCCCCTTTGAAGCGCCCCGTCACGCCGGCGGCGCCGAGCGTACCATCGAGCCGCGCGGCGTCGATCCGGGTCACGCGATCGGATGCGCCGATCAGCGCGGCGACGTCGCTCAGCGCGAAGCCGCGGTCGGCGAGCCGCAGCCGCGCGTCGGACGCGGTGAGCCGAAGCGGCGTCCCGCCCAGCATACCACGCAGCGCCACATGCTCGATCCGCGCCCCACCGCTCACCCGCCCATCCGCGACGCGGACCAGCGCGCTGTTGAGGGGGCAGAGCGTCAGCGCGGTTCGCTCGAGCGCCAGGCTCGACGCGACGAGGCGATCGAATTGCAATGGCGCGCAGCCGGGCGCGAGCGTCAGCGCACCGCCGCGGCCGAGGAGCGCGTCGAGCGGCAGGCTGAGCCGCTCGACGCGTCCGCCGGGAAGCGGCCCGGAGAGCGTCGCGCTGGTGCGGAACCGCACGCCCGCACGCGTGGGCGAGGCGGTGAGCGGGGTGAGGTCCAGCACGGCGCCGTTCCGGGCGTAGCGCGCGATCGTCGCGGTGCCGCCGACCGCTGCACCGGGCGCCGCCTGCGTCAGCCGTAGAGCGGTCGCGGGCAGCCCGCCGCCGCCGAGCCTCAGCCGGCCAGCCAGCCGCGCGCCGGCAGGATGGCCGAGCACGATCCCACCATCGTCGAGCGCCGCTCGCGCACCGCTCGCCGCGACGATCTCGGCGCGGTCGATCGTCAGCAGCGTCGTCGCGCCGCTCGCCAACGCGAGGTCAGCGGTGATGCGCATTCGCCGGGCGGCGGCGTCCAGGTCTTGCGCGAGCGCGGCGCCGAGCGGCGCCAGCGGCGTGCCGATCGTCGCGTCGCGCACGACCCGCAGCCGTGCCCGCTCACCCGTCGCGAGCGCCACCGCCGCGGCGTCCAGCCGCCCGGCGATTGTCGCGCCGCGTCCGGCGAGCCGCCACGTGCCGGTGAAGCGGGTCGCGCCGCCGCTCGCCGCCGCCGCGTGCAGCCGCGCCGCGGTGAGGGTCAGCGTGCCGCCGCTGCGCCGCGCGTCACCGGCGAAGCTGACGGTGCCGCCCAGCTCGTCGAGCCGGCCTGCTGCCGCCGTGGCGCTGGCCGCGCCCGACCGCGCGCTGCCGCGCCACCGATCGAGCGCCGGCGACAGCGCGGCGTCCAGCGTGACCGTCGGCGCGACCAGCCGCCCGCCCGCACAGTCGAGCGCCGCGGCGGTGACCGGACCGACGACCCGTGGCGCCTTCTCCACCACCCGCACCGACACGCGCGCGTCGAGCCCGCGCAGCGCGCAGCCGCCCGCCATCAGCCGCGGCGCGGCCGCGAGCAGACGACCGCTGAACCCGCCGTCGAGCCGTCCGCGCCCGCTCAGCCGCAGCGCGACGTCACCCTGCGGCGTCGTCAGTGCGATCCGCGCGTCGGCGACGTCGAGGTCGATCGCGGGCAGCGCGAAGCCGCCGCCGGCGCCCGCCGGCAGCAGCCGGTCGATCGCGCCGAGCGACAGCTTGCCGTCCGCCAGCCGCGCCGACAGGCGGACATGCCCCGCGCGCACGCCGACCAGTTTCGGCCCGGCGAGACCGATGTCGGTCTCGGTCTCCACCCAGTCCGCGACCAGATCGGGCGCGCGCGGGTCGCCGATCACCACGCCGGTCAGGCGCTGGCGGCCGAAGCCCAGGTCCTCGATGGCGTAGCGGCCGGCGACCCCGCGGCGCGCCAGCTCGCGGTCGATCACGTGAGTCGCGATCGGCACGCGCGACAGCCACAGGGTCGTCCCCCCGGCGAGCGCCAGCCCGGAGACCGCGATCAGGGCGCGACGGCGCGCGCTGGTCACCTCGGATCTCCGTCGCGCGTCATTCGATCGCCAGCATAGGCCGGCGCGCCCGCCACGCGCAATTGCGCACGATCGCGCGCTCGCCTAGGCGACCCGCGATGGTCGACGAAGAGACCGCCGCGAGCGACGTCCAGGGCCACCGCAAGCGGCTGCGCGAGCGGTTGCTCCTCGATCCCGATGGGCTGCACGACTATGAGCTGATCGAGTATCTGCTCGGCCTCACGCTGCGACGGGTCGACACCAAGCCGATCGCCAAGGGCCTGCTGCGTCGCTTCGGCAGTCTCAACGCCCTGATGGAAGCGGACGCCATGGCGTTGACGCGGGTGGAGGGGCTCGGCGAGGTGAGCGTCGCCGCGCTGCGCATCGCGCGTGCCACCGCGATCCGACTGCTGCGCGAACGCGCGACCGCCGCGCCGATCCTGTCGAACTGGCAGGCGCTGGCGGACTATCTTCATGCCGATATGGCGCACGACACCATCGAACGGTTCCGTGTGCTGCACCTCAACACGCGCAACATGATCGTGCGCGACGAGGTGATGGCACAGGGCACGATCGACCAGGCCGCGGTGCACGTGCGCGAGGTGATCAAGCGCGCGCTCGACACCGGCGCGGCCGCGCTGATCCTGGTCCACAATCATCCCTCGGGCGATCCCTCGCCGAGCCGCGCCGACATCGACATCACGCGCGCGATCGTCGCCGCGGCACGACCGCTCGGCATCGCGGTCCACGACCATGTCATCGTCGCTGGATCGGGCCAGCTGAGCCTGCGCGCGCGCGGGCTGATCTGAGCGAGCGCCGCGCCATTTGCCCCTCACGCCGCGCGCTGCTACCCGCCCGCGCATCTTCCCGCCTCGCTCCAGGACCGCGCGCATGATCCCCCGCTACTCCCGCCCCGAGATGACCGCGATCTGGACGCCCGAGGCGCGCTACGCGATCTGGTTCGAGATCGAGGCGCACGCCACCGAGAAGCTCGCCGAGCTCGGCGTCGTGCCGCAGAGCGCCGCCGACGCGCTCTGGGCGTGGTGGGCGACCAAGCCAGCGATCGACGTCGCCGCGATCGACGCGATCGAGGCCGTGACCAAGCACGACGTCATCGCCTTCCTCACCTGGGTCGCGGAGCAGGTCGGCGACGAGGCGCGCTTCATGCACCAGGGCATGACCTCGTCCGACGTGCTCGACACCACGCTCGCGGTACAGCTCGCCCGCGCCGCCGACCTGCTGCTCGCCGATCTCGGCCGGCTGCTCGAGGTGATCGAGCGCCGCGCGCGCGAGCATAAGCTCACGCCGACGATCGGGCGCAGCCACGGCATCCACGCCGAGCCGGTCACCTTCGGGCTCAAGCTGGCGCAGGCCTATGCCGAGTTCGACCGTTGCAGGACCCGGCTGATCGCGGCGCGCGCCGACATCGCCACCTGCGCGATCTCGGGCGCGGTCGGCACCTTCGCCAACGTCGATCCGCGCGTGGAGGAACATGTCGCCGCCGCGCTCGGCCTCGCGGTCGAGCCGGTCTCGACGCAGGTGATCCCGCGCGACCGCCACGCGATGTTCT
Source organism: Sphingomonas sp. BK580 (assembly GCF_014194975.1). Lineage (GTDB taxonomy): Bacteria > Pseudomonadota > Alphaproteobacteria > Sphingomonadales > Sphingomonadaceae > Sphingomonas. The sequence continues at coordinate 417,449 of NZ_JACIAY010000003.1, forward strand.
TCGCGACGCTCGGCGTGATCGCCGGCTCGATCGAGCGCGTCGCCACCGAGGTGCGCCACCTGCAGCGCACCGAGGTGCTCGAGGCCGAGGAATATTTCTCGCCGGGGCAGAAGGGTTCGTCGGCGATGCCGCACAAGCGCAACCCGGTGCTCACCGAGAACCTGACCGGACTGGCGCGCATGGTGCGCGGCTACGTCACGCCCGCGCTCGAGAACGTGGCGCTGTGGCACGAGCGCGATATCTCGCACTCGTCGGTGGAGCGCTACATCGGGCCGGACGCCACGATCACGCTCGACTTCGCGCTCGCGCGGCTGACCGGGGTCATCGACAAGCTGCTCGTCTATCCCGAGCGCATGCAGAAGAACCTCGACCGCATGGGCGGGCTGGTCCACTCGCAGCGCGTGCTGCTCGCGCTGACCCAGGCGGGCGTGAGCCGCGAGGACGCCTACCGACTGGTGCAGCGTAACGCGATGCGGGTGTGGGAGTCGGACGGGGCCTTGTCGCTCCAGGAGTTGCTCAAGGGCGACCCCGAGGTGACCGCGGCGCTCTCCGCGGCCGAGATCGACGACAAGTTCGACCTCGGCTACCATCTCAAGCACGTCGACACGATCTTCACGCGCGTCTTCGGCGCCTAGCCTCGCGCGGCGCCACCGCAGCCCGATGGCTCGCCGGTGGCGCCCTTCGCCCGCTCCGCCCCGGACGCCCCTGGCTTTCGCCGATGCCGGCTCGTGCGGCGTCCGCGCACCGGAACCGTCCCGTCGCGCCGGGCCGGACCGGACCGGAAACCACGCTGCCGCCCACGCCTCCGCCGGTGTTCTCGGGCCCCATGGCTGCCGGATCATGTCCGGGACGACGGCAGCGCGCCGATCGCTCGGTGCATCCTATCGTCACAGGCAACCGCCCTGCCCTCGCACGGGGGAACCGCACCGGCGCTCAATCGAGGTAGCGTTCTTCCTCCTCGATCTCCTCGGCGTATTCCTCGGCCGGCGCGGTGAGCTCTGGCGGCACCACGATCGTGCTCTGCGCCGAGAAGCGTCCCTCGACCTGCGCACCGTTCTCGACCGCCAGCGTGCCGTAGCGGCAGTCGCCGAAGATGCGCGCGCTGCGTTCGATCACGAGATTGTCGGCGTTGATGCTACCCTCGACCTGGCCGGCGATGCGCGCCGCCTTCGCGACGATATTGCCGCGGATCACGCTCTCCGCGCCCTGCACCAGCGCGGCGCATTCCAGATCGCCGTCGATCCGGCCGTCGATATGGATGTCCACCGTGGCCGAGACGTTGCCCGTCACCACCACGTCGCCGCCGATCAGCGAGAAGGGCGTGTGCTTGGCGCCGGTCGCTGGCGCGGGCGGCACCAGCGCGGCGGCACGCGTGGGCGGCGGCGGCGGAGGCGGCGCATGCCGGCTGCCGAACATCGACATGGTCATCTTCCTTTCGTGTCGCCGAAGGCGAGGAACGGTTGCGGGTTCACCGCACTGCCGCGGAGGCGCACCTCGAAGTGGACGTGCGTCCCCGTGGATCGGCCGGTCGAGCCCATCCGCGCGATGCGTTGGCCGCGCACCACCTGCTCGCCGACGCTGACGTCGGCGCCGGAGAGATGGCCGTAGCGCGACGCAATACCGTCGCCATGATCGATCTCGACGAGCCGGCCATAGCCCGCGCGCTCGCCGACGAAGCTGACCCGCCCCGCCGCGGCGGCGTAGATCGGCTCGCCGTAGCGGCCGCGGAAATCCAGGCCGGCGTGGAAGGTCGGGCGGCCGGTGAAGGGATCGGCGCGCACGCCGAAGCTGCTCGTCTGGCTCGAACCGCGCGTCGGGCGGCCGGAGGGTACCGCGGCGGCACCCTGCCCGACCGCGGCCCAGTGAACGACCGCGGCGGCGAGCGCCTCCAGCGCGGCGGGCACGGCGGTGCCGTCGTCGGGCCAAGGGATCAGCGGCCCTCCCTCCGCTCGCCGGCCTCGCGCGGCGAGGCGCTCGGCGTCGAGTCCGAGCCGGCGCAGCGCCGCGGTGCGTTTCACCCGGTCGGCGTCGAACGACGTGCCGAGCCCGCGCGCGAACGCCTGCTGCGCGGCGTCGAGCGCGCCGAGCGTATCGTCCGCCCCCCGCACCGGCCGGTCCAACCCGTCCTGGACCAGCGGCTGCCCCAGCTTGGAGGCGACGAGTTGCTCGATCAGCCGCTGGCGCCGCAGCAGTTCGCGGAGCGCCACCGGATCATGCGCTGCGGCGCGGGACGGTGCGGTCCGCGGCGGGCGAGCCGCGCCCGGTGCGGGTGCGAGCACCGCGACGCGCGGCTCGGCGCGGCGTGGCGCGGGCGCGCGCAGGCCCCATATCACCGCGGTGAGCGTCCCGCCGCCCCACGTCAGCAGCACCAGCGCGCCGACGGTCACGGCGCGCAGCTGCGTCCGCCGCGTGATCCGGATGAAACGGACACGACCGTCGGAGCGGAGGAACAACTCGCGGTCCACGAAGGTCTGTCGCGACCATGCCGCGATCGCCCGCCACGAGCCGTTCTCCGACAAAAGACGCCATCCCGCGGTTGATCTCGCCCCGCGACTAACAATGGGCACCGGAACAAGCCAATGCGTCACGCGCCATTCTCGCCAGATCGGGCCAGTGGTTCGCGCCGACTTGACGAGGATTACCCTTCTACCAGCGACTTACTCTCGATGGTGCGGAGGAACTCTCGCGTAGTTGACGTGTCGAACACGCTTTCCTCCGGCGCCGTGACGCGCGACAAGGATGCGATGACCAGGATCCTCGGTGCCGTCCTCGCCGGCGGCCAGGCCCGCCGCTTCGGCAGTGACAAAGCTCTCGCGCCGCTGGACGGGACCGCGCTCCTCGATCACGCGCTCGCGAGCCTGGCGCCGCACGTCAGCGCATCGGTGGTGGTCGGGCGCGGCGAGGCACCGGTGCCGGTGGTGCGCGATCGACCGCACCCGGGGCTCGGCCCGCTCGGCGGCATCGCCGGCGCACTGGCGCACGCCGCGGGGGCGGGCTTCGACGCGGTGCTGACCACCGCCTGCGACACGCCGATGCTGCCGGAGTCGCTCGTCTCCGCGCTGCGCGCGGCGGGCGCCGCGCACGCGGCCGAGGCCCCGACGGTGGGTTATTGGCCCGTCACGCTGGCCGAGCCGCTCGCGGCCCACCTCGCCGAGGGCGGCGAGCGCTCGATCCGGCGCTGGGCGGCGCGGGCCGGGGTGGTCCCGGTCTGTCCCGGCCTCGTGCTGGCCAACGTCAACACACCCGACGACCTGATACGACTCGCGAGCGGCTCGGCCGCGCGGCTCAAGGCGCCGCGGCCTCACGCTCCTTCGCCTCGACCTGATCGATCAGGGTGAGCACGTTGACGATCAGCACGCGCATCGCCGCGCGCGCCGCCTCGGCGTCCCGGGCCAGGATCGCATCGCGCACCGCGGTATGTTCGGCGATGCTGGCCGACCGCCCGGAGATCCGGTTGGTGAAGCGGATCGAGGTGCGCAGCGCGGTCTCGACGATGTCGCGCAGCCGCGTGAAAAAGGGATTGTTCGAGGCCCGCAGCACGGCGACGTGGAAGGCGATGTCGGCGTCGAGCGTGTCGTCCTCGCCGCGTTCGGCGGCGCGCATCCGCTCCAGCCCCGCACTGACCGCGGCCTGCTGCTCGGGCGTCGCGCGCTGCGCCGCCAATGCCGCCCCCTCCGGCTCCATGGCGATGCGCAATTCGTTGAACTGGCGCAGCAACTCGATCGATAGCTTGCGCTCGAGCAACCAGCGCAGCACGTCCGGATCGAACAGGTTCCACGCGTCCTGCGGGCGCACGAACGTGCCCTGCTTGGGCCGCGCCCCGAGCAGGCCCTTGGCCGCGAGCATCTTGACCGCCTCGCGCGTGACCGAGCGGCTGACACCGTGCGCCTTGACGATCTCGGCTTCATTCGGGAAAGGTCGGTCGGCATAATCGCCGACCACGATCGCGCGCCCGAGCACCTCCTGAAGGCCATAGGTGAGGTTGCGACCGAGTTCATGCTGCACTGGCGGAGCCCCGTAGCTGACGTCAGGCCCTGATCGGCCCAACGGACGATCCTAGCGAGGACGATCGGTATCGAGAAGATTAATCATGCTTGGCGCGTGCGCAGCCTGGGACAGGCGGGGCGGTCAGCACCAGCAGCAAAGCTTTGATATGATTATACTACTTTTCGCTTACCACAGGCACGTTTAGGGTGCGATAAGCCAGGCAAAGCCTTATTCCTGGGCGAGAAAATAAGAGAGGAGACGAGATGATCCGGCATCTGCTGCTCGCCGGCACGGCTGCGCTGGCCGCCCTGACGGGCCTAGCGGGGGCGTCGCCTGCCGACGCCCGAGCGATGTGGTCGAAGGACGAGGCGAACCGCTGGTACGGCGGGCAGCCCTGGCTGGTGGGCGCCAATTACACCAACCGCTCCGCGATCAACCAGTTCGAGATGTGGCAGGCGGACACGTTCAATCCCGGCCAGATCGACCAGGAGCTCGGCTGGGCCCAGGCGATGGGGATGAACGTGATGCGCGTCTATCTCCACAACATGTTGTGGGAGAACGACGCCGCCGGGCTCAAGCAGCGTATGGGGCAATTCCTTGACATCGCGGAGCGGCACCATATCCGCGTCATGTTCGTGCTGTTCGACAGCTGCTGGGACCCGGACCCGGTCGCCGGACCGCAGCGGCCGCCGATCCCGGGCGTACACAATTCCGGCTGGATGCAGGCGCCAGGCGCGGCGCGGCTCGCGGATGCCAGCCAGTACGGCAAGTTCGAGGCCTATGTGAAGGACGTCGTCGGCACCTTCGCGCGCGACAAGCGCGTCGTCGCGTGGGACGTGTGGAACGAGCCCAACAACTCGGGCGGCGGCAACTACAAGCCCACCCCGCGCAAGACCGCGCTGGTCGCCGGCCTGCTCGGCCAGGTGTTCGACTGGGCGCGCAGCGTCGACCCGACCCAGCCGCTCACCAGCGGCCTGTGGATCGGCGAGAGCTGGGACCGGCAGGACACGCTCGACGCGGTCGAGAAGATCCAGGTCGCGCAGTCCGACGTGATGAGCTTCCACGACTATAACTGGCCCGAGCAGTGGGAGAAGCGCGCGCGCCAGATGGCGAGCTACGGCCGCCCCGTGCTGTGCAGCGAGTATATGGCGCGCGGCAACGGCTCCACCTTCGACGGCTCGCTGCCGCTCGGCAAGAAACTGAGGGTCGCGATGTTCAACTGGGGCTTCGTCGACGGCAAGACGCAGACCCGCATGCCGTGGGACAGCTGGAAGAAGCCCTACACCTACGAGGAGCCGACGGTGTGGTTCCACGAGGTGCTGCGCGCCGATGGCACGCCCTATCGGGCGGCCGAGGTCGCGCTGATCAAGCGGCTGACGACCGAGGCCAACGGCGCGCCGCGGTGAGGCGCCGCGCGCCGCTGGCGCTCGCCGCCACGCTGCTCGCCGGCTGCGCCACGCCGGCGCACAACCCGCTGTTCGCGGGCGCGGACCCCGCGGTGCTGGTAGAGCGAGGCACGGTGCGGCTGCTGCCGACCGGCGGCGGCGACACGCTGCGCGGCTGGGTGCGCGAGCGCGGCCGCTGGCGCACCGGGCCGCCGCTGATCGCGCTCGCCGATATCCGCTGGGCGCCCGACGGCGCGCCGCGCCACTTCCTCTGGGCGCCCGACATGCTGGCGGCCAACGGGCGCTATTATCTCTATTACTCGATCGGGCCGCAGAACCCGACGCCGAGCCGCATCGGCGTCGCCACCGCCACCAGCCCCGACGGCCCCTTCGTCGACTCGGGCCGGCCGCTGCTCACCGGTGGCGCGGGCTTCGAGGCGATCGACCCGGCGGTGTTCGCCGACCCCCGCGACGGCCGCACCTACCTGCTCGCGGGCGGCAGCGCGGGCGCGCGCCTGCGGATGTTCGAGCTCGCGCCCGACCGCGTCTCGATCGCGCGCGAGCTGCCGGTGACGCCACCGCCCGAGTTCACCGAGGGCGCCTATCTGCACGAGCGAGGCGGCACCTATTATCTGTCGTACAGCCACGGCCGCTACAATCACGGCGACTATTCCATCCACTATGAGACCGCGCCGAGCGTGGTCGGTCCCTGGACCTATCGCGGGCGGCTGCTCGCCAGCGATGCGCGCTACAAGGGGCCGGGACACCACAGCTTCTTCCGCGATCCGGCGGACGGGCGCTGGAAGATCGCCTATCATCGCTGGGAGCATGTCAGCGGCGACGGTCCCTACCGCGGCGAGCGCCAGGTCGCGATCGAGACGATCCGCTACCTGCCCGACGGTCGCATCGCGCCGATCCGGATGACGCCCTAGGCTTCTCGGCGACTCCTCAGCGCCTCCCCGTCCCGGGCAAGATCTTGCCCTCACCCGCCACCTTTCTCCCGCCGCGACGTTACGTCCGCGATGGCGCGCCCTTGTCAACGCCGACAACCGGACATATTGTCCGCTTACAACGACTCGCCGACCGCCCGCGGAATGCCTCCGCGGGCGGTCTGCTGCTGCTGGACGAGACGACATGGCTGAACAGGCTGCGCACGAGAACGACATGCCTGGAGAGGAAGCCGACAGCGATGACGGGGAGCGGCAAGCGCCCGCGAAGCGCAGGATGAGCGGTCGTGCCAAGACGATCCTGATCGCGCTGGCGCTCGGCGCGCTGGCGGGGATCGCGATCTGGTACCTGCGCTACGAGAGCCACGGGAAGTATCTGCAGGACACCAACGACGCGCAGGTGCGCGCCGACATGGTGATCGTCGCGCCACGCGTCGCGGGCTATGTCGCCGAGGTCTTCGTGCGGGACAATCAGGACGTTCGCGCCGGCCAGCCGCTGGTCCGCATCGACCCACGCGACTCGCGCGCGCAGGCCGAGCAGGCCAACGCGCAGATCGCGGTCGCCAACGCGCAGGCCGACAGCGCGCGTGCGCAGGTCGAGGAGCAATATGCCGCGATCGATCAGGCGCAGGCGCAGCTCACCGCCGCGCAGGCGCGCGCGGCGCACGACGCCGCAGAGGTGCGGCGCTACCGCCCGCTCGCCGCCTCCGGCGCGGAGAGCCGCGAGCAGCTCGCCTCGCTCGAGCTCGCCGCGCGTCAGTCAGCGGACCAGGCGCGCGCCCAGGCCGCCGCAGTCGAGATGCAGCGCCGCCGCGTCGCCTCGTACGAGACCCAGATCCGCCAGGGACTGGCGCAGGCGCAGGCGGCGCGCGCGCAGCTCGCCTCGGCCAACGTCAACGTCGGCGCGACGCTGATCCGCGCCGCGATCGCCGGCCGCATCGGCGACAAGACGGTGGAGGTCGGCCAATATGCGCAGACCGGCACCCGGCTGATGTCGCTGGTGCCGCTCGACAAGCTCTACGTCACCGCCAACTTCAAGGAGACGCAGCTGGCGCTGATGCGCCCGGGCCAGCCGGTCGAGATCAAGGTCGACGCGCTCGATGGGATCACGCTCAAGGGCCGCGTCGCCAGTTTCTCGCCGGGTACGGGCGCGCAGTTCTCGCTGCTGCCGCCGCAGAACGCGACCGGCAATTTCACGAAGATCACGCAGCGCGTGCCGGTGCGGATCGAGCTGGAGGCCACGCCCGAGGTGCGCCGCCTGCTCGTGCCGGGCCTGTCGGTGACCGCGACGGTCGACACGATCTCGGCCAAGGACGAGATCGACCGCCTGCGCGAGCGCCAGCAGCAGCTCAACCAGCGGGAGCGCTGAGATGGCGAGCGCGGCCGCACCGGGCCGCGGCGCTTCCCCTGTCTCGACGCGGGAAGCGCCGCAGCGCGCCGATCTCGCCGCGTGGCTGGCGGTGGCGGCGGGTACCCTCGGCGCCTTCATGGCGACGCTCGATATCTCGATCGTCAACTCGGCGCTGCCGACGATCCAGGGCGAGATCGGTGCCAGCGGTACCGAGGGAGCCTGGGTCGCGACCGCCTATCTCGTCGCCGAGATCGTCATCATCCCGATGTCGGCCTGGCTCACCCGCTTGCTCGGGCTGCGCACCTTCCTGCTGATCGCGGCGGTGCTGTTCACGGTCTTCTCGGTGCTGTGCGGCACCGCCGACACGCTGCCGCAGATGATCGTCGGGCGCATCGGCCAAGGCTTCACCGGGGGCGCGATGATCCCCACCGCGCAGACCATCATCGCGCAGCGGCTTCCGCGCGAGCAGCAGCCGATCGGCATCTCCGCCTTCGGCATGACCGCGATCCTCGGCCCGGTGCTCGGCCCGCTGGTTGGTGGCTGGCTGACCGAGAACATCAGCTGGCATTACGCCTTCTTCATCAACCTGCCGATCTGCGCGGTCCTCGTCGTGCTGCTGCTCGTCGGGCTCAAGCACGAGAAGGCGCAGCTGCACCTGATCGGCGAGGCCGACTGGCTCGGCATCCTCGGCCTGGCGCTCGGGCTCGGCGGGCTCACCGTCTTCCTCGAGGAGGGCCAGCGCGAGCAATGGTTCTCATCCGAGCTGATCCGCTACATGGCCGCCACCTCGCTGTTCGGTTTCGCGCTGCTGATGGCGGGCCAGTTCCTCGCGCGCCGGCCGATCATCAAGCTGCGGCTGCTGCTCGATCGCCAGTTCGGCTCCGTCGCGATGATGGGCATGGTGGTGGGTGTGGTGCTCTACGGCACCTCCTACGCGATCCCGCAGTTCCTCGCCGCGATCGCGGACTATAACGCGCTGCAATCGGGCAAGGTGGTGCTGCTGTCGGGCATCCCCAGCTTCTTCATGATGGCGATTGTGCCGATCCTGCTGCGCCACGTCGACGTGCGGATAGCGGTCGGCACCGGTCTGGTGATCATGGGCGTCTCCGCGCTGCTCGACTCGACGCTGACGATCGACGCGGTCGGCGCCGACTTCGTCGAGTCGCAGCTGCTGCGCGGCGTCGGGCAGATCCTGGCGATGCTGTTTCTCAGCCAGGCGGCGGTGCGCTCGGTGCCCCCGGTGGAGGCGGGCGACGCGTCCGGGCTGTTCAACTCGGCGCGCAATCTCGGCGGCAGCTTCGCGCTCGCCGGCATCTCGGTGATCCAGGACCAGCGCAGCTGGTTCCACAGCCGCCGCATCGAGGAGACGCTCAACGCCAATTCGGTGATGGTGCAGGACTATATCAACGGCACCGCGCAGTCGCTGGGTGGCCGGTCGACCGCGCTGCGTGCGCTCGGCCAGCAGATCCAGGGCCAGGCGCTGGTGATGACCTACAACGACATCTTCTGGATCATGGGCATGGGGACGCTGGCGGTGCTGCCGCTCGTGCTGTTCCTCCGCCCGCTACCCAAGGGCGCCCCTCCGGCGGCGACACATTGATGCGAAACGCTCCCTCCCCCGCTCTCGCGCTGCTGCCGCTGGCTCTGCTCGGCGCCTGCACCGTCGGCCCCGACTATCACGGCCCGCCTGCGACCGCTGCCGACGCCGTGCAGCGCGGCAGCTTCGTCCGTGCCGGCGACCCGGCGCTCCGCCCCGGACCGGGCGTGGCGCGCTGGTGGGAGGGGCTCGGCGACGCGACGCTGACCGCGCTGGTCGATGACGCGCTCGCGCACAGCCCGACCATCGACGCGGCGGAGGCGCGCATCCGCGAGGCCGGTGCGCGGCTGCGCACCCAGCGCGCCAACCAGCTGCCGAGCATCAGCCCGAGCGCGACCTATCTCCACGCGCGCCTGCCCGGCACCGCGCTCGGCGGCAGTGGCGGCAGTGGCGGCAACGACGCGGGCGATGCCGGGTCATCGGGTGGATCCAGCAGCAGCGCCGTCGACTTCTACAATCTCGGCGGTACCGCCTCCTGGGAGCCCGACTTCTTCGGCGCGCGCCGCCGCGGAGTCGAGGGCGCCCGCGCCACGGTCGAGGAGCGGTTCGCCGACCTCGCCGACGCGCAGGTCAGCCTCTCGGCGCAGGTGGCACAGGCTTATGTCGGCTTGCGCGACGTGCAGGAGCGTGTGCGGCTCAACGCCGAGTCGAGCCGGCTGCAACAGCGCCAGCTCGAGCTCACCCGGCAGCGCTACGCCGCGGGCGCGGCGTCGCAGCTCCAGGTCGAGCGGTTGCAGAACCAGCTCGAGAGCACCGACGCGCAGCGCATCCCGCTGGGCGCACAGGTCGCGCAATATCTCGACCAGCTCGCGGTGCTGACCGGTCGAACCCCCGGCGCGCTCGACCAGACGCTCACCGCCGCCGGGACCGTGCCGCTGCCGCCCGCTGAGGTGCCGATCGGCGACCCCGCCGCCTTGATCGCGCACCGGCCGGACATCCGCTCGGCCGAGCGCGCGCTCGCCGCCAGCACTGCCCAGATCGGGGTGAACACCGCCAAGCTGTTTCCGTCGCTGAGCTTCCTCGGCATCTTCGGGCTCGGCGGCACCAACATCGGCGACGTGGTCGATCCCGACAAGCTCACCGCCTTGGTCGCGCCGATGCTGAGCTGGTCGTTCCTCGATTTCGGCCGCACCCGCGCTGCGATCGACCAATCGAAGGCGCAGCGCGACCTCGCCGCGGCGCAATACCGCGAGCGCGTGCTGGAGGCGTTGCAGGATGCCGAGACCAGCCTCTCGCGCTTCGGCAACATTCGGCTGCAATATGCGCAGCTGCTCCGCGCCGAACAGTCCGCCGCTCGAGCCGCGACGCTCAACGGTCAGCGCGTCGCCGCCGGCACGAGCAACGTGATCGACCAGCTCGATGTCGAGCGCCAGCGCCTCTCGGCCGCCATCGCGGTGGCGCAGGCGAGGGCGCAGCTCACCGACAGTTACATCGCGGTGCAGAAGAGCCTCGGGCTGGGGTGGAGCGAACCGCCGCCCGCCGACGGTGAGAGATCGGTGCCCGGCGACGCGAGCGAGCCGGCCGGTCGCGGCTGACGCCGGGCCTCGTCATCGCGCGTGGACGGATCGTGTCGGCGGCCGACCTTCTCAGAGCGTCGTCGTCGATCACGGGCGCAACGCGCCGGGACAACGTCTCACGCGATGCTGACCTCCGCCACGCTGAGCAGCCCGGAGGGTCCCAACGAGGCGGCGATGGCGCTCGCCTCCATCCGCGCGCCGACGTCGGCCGCCGCGTGCCGCCGCTCGCCGCGATGACCGGCGCGTCGTAGCGAACGGATCAGGCTGGCCGCCTCGCCCGCCACCGCATCGGGACCGTCGCTCGTGTCGAACAGCGGGAGAAGCCGGGACGAGCGCTTCACCAGCGTCGCGCCGAGCCCACGCAGGTTGCGTTCACCTGCGATGCCGCGCACCGCGGCCGCCGCGCGCGCGACCTCTTCCGCGTCGCTCGAGGGATCATCGAGCGCCATCGGCGCCGACCGGAGCGACATCTCGGCCGCTGCCTCGCCGGCAAGCGGCGGCGACTCGTCCTTGTGGGACGCTTGCGGCGCCACGATCGGCACCGAGGCGACCACGTCGGCGCCACTACGCCCGGCGGTGGCGCAGTCACGCTCGGCGGCGCTGATGGCGCGGGCGAGATCTTCGAGTTCGTCCGCCAGCGCGAGCGCCGCGCCTCGATCACCGCGGAGGATCGCCGCCATCGCCTGCATCTTGAGCAGCGCCAGCTTCTGCCGCAGGGCCGCCAGCGCGCGAGCGGCCAGTTGCCTGCGGTTCGACACCGCCAGCTTGGCCATCCGCACCGCCACTTCCTCCATCACCTGGAGGCGGCGCTTGGCCTCGCCGTCGTCGCGGTGGGTCAACGGCGTCTCCGTCGCCGCCATGCCACTGGCCGCGAGCCGCGACGGCCGCGACGCCGATTCCGACAGCGTGGCATAGGAGGCGCGCCCCCAGTCGCCGCGCGCGAGGGCGAAGGCGGAAGGGTCACTATAATCCGGAACGTGCTGCACCGGTCGTGCGGCGCTCACTGCTGTCACGATGCTCATGGTCGCTCCCCGATTCGTCCCCGGCCCGCGGCGGGGTTGCCAACGCAGCGGAGCACGATCGACGAACACCAGAAACGGACAATGCCGCGCGAGGTACTCCGTAGCTGTCCAACTATATAGCGGACTTCGCCACGTCCGCGGTCGGATCGCGGCCACTAGATTCACCGATCTGACGGGGCCGCCCACGGGACACTCGTCGAGGCACGAGGGGCGGGCTCGAGACCCGATCGCGACTTGACTTCTAAGGTGTTGGTATTGGTCGCGGTCTAAGTCCGGCCAGCAGCAGTCGCACCGCATCCTCGACCTGCTGACGTCGCTCCGCCGCGCTGCTATGCTTGAGCAGCAGTCCGCTCAACATCCGCATCGCCAGTACCAGGTCGCGCGCGCCCAGCTCCGGCGCGAGCATACCGTCGCGGCGCGCGCGCGCCGCTACCGGCTCGAACAGCTCCTCCAGGCGGCGGCGCAGTCCATCGAAGGCGGCTCGATCGGCGCCGTCGCGCGGCATATCGAGCGCGAGCCGCGCGAACAAGGTCGCGGCGTCGGCGCCCTCCAGCACCACCTGCGCCAGCGCCTGGTCGAGCGCCAGCGCGGGATCGAGCCGCGCTTGCATGCGCTCGACCTCCTGCTCGAACACTGCCAAGGCCAGCGCCATGCGGTCTTTGAAGTTGCGGTAGAACGTTCCGCGCCCCACGCCCGCGGCGTCGGCGATGTCTTCCAGCGGCACGAAATAGCCCGCGCGCGCGAAGCAGAGCCGCGCCGCCTCGATCAGCGCGTCGCGGCGGGCCTGCGCGTCGCGCCGCAGGGGGCGCGCCGCCGCCACGCTGATCTCGTCGCTCATGAGCCCCTGTTAGAGGCTGCGCGGCAACGGGGAAAGCATGGCCTAGCCAGCGACGCGCCCCTCGCCTATCTGGCGCGCTTTCCCCATCACACAGGTTCTTCCCATGGGTTTCCGCTGCGGCATCGTGGGCCTGCCCAACGTCGGCAAGTCCACCCTCTTCAACGCGCTGACCGAGACGGCCGCGGCGCAGGCCGCCAATTATCCGTTCTGCACGATCGAGCCGAACGTCGGCAACGTCGGCGTGCCCGACCCGCGGCTCGCCAAGCTGGCCGAGATCGCCAAGTCGGCCAAAGTGATCGAGACTCAGCTCGGCTTCGTCGACATCGCCGGTCTGGTGCGCGGCGCCAGCAAGGGCGAGGGCCTGGGCAACCAGTTCCTCGGCAACATCCGCGAGGTCGACGCGATCGTCCACGTGCTGCGCTGCTTCGAGAACGACGACATCCAGCACGTCGACAATCGCGTCGACCCGATCGCCGACGCCGAGACGGTCGAGACCGAGCTGATGCTCTCCGACCTGGAGAGTCTCGAGAAACGCGTTCCCAACCTCGCCAAGAAGGGTCAGCAGGGCGACAAGGAGGCCAAGCTCGCCGCGGTCGTGCTCGGGCGCGCGCTCGACCTGCTCCGCGACGGCAAGCCCGCGCGGCTGACCGAGGCGAACGACGCCGAGGAGGCGCGCGTGCTCGATCAGGCGCAGCTGCTCACCGCCAAGCCGGTGCTGTACGTCTGCAACGTCAACGAGGAGCATGCCGCGGCGGGCAACGATTACTCCGCGCGCGTCTTCGCCAAGGCCAGGGCAGAGGGCGCGCAGGCGGTGGTGGTCTCGGCCGCGATCGAGGCCGAGATCGCGACCATGCCCGCGGACGAGCGGGGCGAGTTTCTGTCCGAGCTCGGGCTGGAGGAGACCGGACTCGCGCGCGTGATTCGCGCCGGGTACGAATTGCTCCACCTGCTCACTTTCTTCACCGTCGGCCCGAAGGAGGCGCGCGCCTGGACGATCGAGGCGGGCTCCAAGGCGCCGCAGGCGGCCGGCGCGATCCACTCCGATTTCGAGCGCGGCTTCATCCGCGCCGAGACGATCGCGTTCGACGATTATGTCAGCTGCGGCGGCGAGGCGGGCGCGCGCGACGCGGGCAAGCTGCGGCAGGAGGGCAAGGAATATGTCGTCCACGACGGCGACGTCATGCTGTTCCGCTTCAACGTGTGACCTCGCCGCCGGCGGTCGCGCTGGTGGTGGTCGGTCGCGTCGCCGTGGACCTGCTGTCACATACCGCTATTTGGCGGGCGGGCCCTTCACGACGGGCTGGTCGAGCAGGTTGGCGTAGGGCGCGCTGGTCGGGGCGCCGGGCGCGTCGCGCGGTTCCATCCACTCCGCCTCGTTGCCCGGTGCGGGCGTGATCTGCATCACCGGTGTCTTGGGCGCCGGCCCGGTCGGGCTGGGCGCGGGCGCGGCCTGGTTGCCGCCATTCTCCTTGCCGCCGCCACCGCAGGCCGCCAGGGAGAGGAGAAGCAGGAGAGGGAATGCGCGCATGACGGGACAAAGCGCCAGCGCGCCGCACGTTCCCGCCGGCTGGCGCGAGCGCGTGCGAGCGGCTAGGGCCGCGGCGATGCTCCGGCTGTTCGTCTCGCTCCTCGCGCTGCTGCTCGCGCTCCCCGCGACGGCGGCACCGGCGTGCCACGAGCCCACCGTCGCGATGTCAGCGCCGGTCCAGCACCACGAGCACCGGCCCGCCGCCCCCGCGTCGGCGGCGGCGCACGATTGCCTCGGCTGCGTGCCGCCACTCGATCTCGCGGGCGGCATCGTCGTGTCACCGTGGCGCCCGGCCGAGCGGCAGCGGCCGCCGATGCGCGCGAGCATGACCGCCGGCGCGCTGCTGGTGCCGCTCTCCCCGCCTCCGCGCGCGGCGTGAACCACCGGGGCGATGCGCCCCGGTCCGTCATGTCTGCAACCGGAGAATATCGATGTTCCGCCACACCCTGCGTGCCGCCGCCGCGGCCGCTGCCCTGTGCCCGACGCTGGCGTCGGCGCAGCACCACCCGCCCGTCTCCGCACAGAAGCCCTCGCCCACGCCTGACCCCGGTCCGGGCGACGCCGATCCGATGGATCATCGCGCGATGGATCATCACGCGCTGGGTCATGCCGGCACGACGCCGGACGCTTCAGGCACGTCCCACGATCACGCCGGCATGGACGACATGGTGCCGGCGCTCACCGCACCGACCAGGTGGCGCGACGCATCCGACGCCGCTCTGGCCCACGCGCCCGAGGGTGCCGCCATGCCTGGCATGACGATGGGCACCGCCGCCGGCTGGTACACGCCCGGCAGCGGCACCGCGCGCAACCCCGCCGGCGAGGGGCCGATGCGCGGGGCGATGCTTCACGTCGGCGACTGGATGCTGATGGCGCACGGTTACGCCTGGACGATGGTCACCGATCAGGGCGGTCCGCGCGGCGGTGACGGCGCCTATGTGCAATCCATGGCCATGATCATGGCCGACAACGATCTGACCGATCGGGTTCACCTCCAGCTCCGCGGCATGGGGAGCCTGGAGCCCGCGATGGGCGCGCGCGGCTACCCCAACCTCCTCGCCACCGGCGAGACCGCGAACGGCCGCGCGCTGGTCGACCGCCAGCACCCGCACGACCTGTTCATGGAGCTGGCCGCGCGGCTCGACTATCGGCTCGGCGGCGACACCAGCCTGTTCGTCTACGCCGCCCCCGTCGGCGAGCCCGCCCTGGGGCCGAGCGCCTTCATGCACCGCGGCTCGGCACGCTACCTCCCGATGTCGCCGATCACGCACCATTGGTTCGACTCGACCCACATCACCTATGGCGTGCTCACCGCGGGCGTCTCCGCGCCCAAGGTCCAGCTGGAGGGTTCGTGGTTTAAGGGCCGCGAGCCCGACGAGCGGCGCTGGGGCTTCGATCCCGTGCGGCTCGACTCGTGGAGCGTGCGCGGCACCTGGACGCCTTCGCCCTATGTCGCACTGCAGGTCAGCCACGGCCGGCTGAAGGAGCCCGAGGCGCTCCATCCCGGCGAGGACGAGGATCGTACCACCGCGAGCGTGCAATATGCCCGCGCCGGGTTGGCGACGACGCTGGCCTGGTCGCGCAAGGATCGCCAGCCCGGCGAGGTGCTCGACGCCTTCCTCGCCGAGGCGACCTACGAGCTGACCCCGCGGCACGCGGTCTTCGCGCGGGTGGAGAATGTCGCCAACGACGAACTCTTCCCCGACCACGACGATTCGCTCCACGACCGGCGCTTCCGCGTCACCAAGGCGGAGGCGGGCTATGCCTATCGGCTGCCGATCGTCGGGCCGCTCGGCGTCGCGCTGGGCGGCACGGTCGCGGCCTATGCCAAGCCGGCGGCGCTCGACGCCGTCTATGGCGACTCGCCGGTGAGCTGGACGCTGTTCGCCAAGTTCGCGGTCGGCCTCTAGCGGCCGCGGCCCCTCGTCTCGCGACGGCGGGCTCCGTCGCCGCGAGACTTTTCCCCGTCATCGCAGCGGCGTAAGCGCCCGGCATGACGCTACGCCCGCTTCTCGCCGCCGCGCTCCTCACCCTCGGCGCCTGCGCCTATCCCTATACGCCGCCGTCCTTGCCGCCGGTGACCGCGCCCGCGTCGCCTGCCCCGTCTCCCGCCGCTCACGCGGGTGCCGCGGCACCGACGGCGCGCGCGCCCGTCCCCACCCCGGTGACGATCCTCGTCTCAATTGACGGCTTCCGCCCCGACTATCTCGCCCGCGGCGTCACCCCGCGGCTCTCGGCGCTCGCTGCCGGCGGGGTCAGCGCGGCGATGCGGCCCTCCTTCCCGTCCAAGACCTTCCCCAATCACTGGACGCTCGTCACCGGGCTGGTGCCGGACCGGCACGGGATCGTCGCCAATCGAATGGAGGACAAGGCGCGGCCCGGCGAGACCTTCACCATGGCAACCGACGATCCGTTCTGGTGGAACGCCGCCGAACCCTTGTGGGTCACCGCCGAGCGCGCCGGCATGCCGACCGCGACGATGTTCTGGCCGGGCTCGAACGTCGCCTGGGGCGGCATGCGCGATCCCGCCCGCCCGCACGAGCGCGCCGGCGTCCGCCCGCGCGACTGGCAGCAGTACAACGAGGCGGTGAGCGACCGACAGCGAGTCGAGGCGGTGGTCGACTGGCTGCGGCGCCCGCCAGAGGCACGACCGCGGTTCGTCACGCTCTACTTCGACGAGGTCGACACCGCCGGCCACGATTACGGCCCTACTGACCAGCGAACCCTGGCTTCGGTCGCCGCTGTCGACGCGAGCGTCGGTCGACTGGTGGACGGACTCGCCGCGTTGGGTCAGTCCGCCAACCTCGTGATCGTCTCCGACCATGGCATGGCGCCGATCGCGCCCGAGCGGCGCATCGCGATCGAGTCGATCGTCCCGGCGACCGACGCGCGGGTGGTCGAGAGCGGCCCCTATGCGACGTTCGCGCCGCTGCCTGGACGCGACGCGGCGGTGGCGCAGGCGCTGCTGCGCCCGCACCCGCACATGGCATGCTGGCGCAAGGAGGCGCTGCCGGCGCGCTTCCGCTATGGCCGCAACGCGCGCGTGCCCGCCTTCCTCTGCCTGGCCGAGGACGGTGCCGCGGGCGGCTGGATCCTCGCGAGGAACGCGACCGACGAGGCCACCCATCGCGGCGCGCACGGCTATGACAACGACTCACCGGACATGCGCGCATTGTTCATCGCCAACGGGCCGTCCTTCGCCGCGGGCGAGCGGCTGCCGACCTTCGACAACACCGACGTGGCGCCGCTGCTGCGCGACCTGCTCGGCCTGCCCGCCGGCGTCGGGCTGGACGGCGACGTCGCGCCGTTCCGCCGCGTGCTGCGGCGCTGACGAGCGCCGCAGCCGCTTGAACCAAGGACGGGGATCTGGCGATATGAGATCGCGAGAGGAGAGCGGCGCGGGTGCAATATTTCGAGGACATCGCGGTCGGCGCGACCGCCCGCTTCGGCGACTATGCCGTCACGCGTGACGAGGTGATCGAGTTCGCGCGCAAGTTCGATCCCCAACCATTTCATCTCTCCGACGAGGCCGCGGCGGCGACGCATTTCGGTCGGCTCTCGGCGAGCGGCTGGCACAGCTGCGCGATGGTGATGGCGATGCTGGTCGAGCACTTGCGCGCGATCGAGCAGGCCGGGCTCGGCTCGCCCGGCATCGACGAGCTGCGCTGGCTCACGCCGATCTATCCGGGCGACCGGCTACGCTGCGAGACCGAGGTGCTCGACAAGCGCGTCTCACGCTCCCGACCCGAGATGGGGATCTACAAGAGCCGCCTCACCGCCTTCAACCAGCACGACGTCGCGGTGCTGACGATGGTGTCCAACGCGCTGATCGCGACGCGGCCGACCGGTTGAGGGTCGCCATGCTCCTGCGCACGCAGGAGCCCAGCACGACGGAGCGACGCCCCCGCGGCTGGCCCCCGCAACCGCAGGCGCACGGCGGCGCGAGGCGTTACCCTCGCCTCAGCCTCGTTACCGCTGGAGCGCGGCCACGCCCGGCAGCTCGCGGCCTTCCATCCACTCCAGGAAGGCACCGCCAGCGGTCGAGACGAAGCTGAACTGCTCGGCCACCCCTGCCTGGTTGAGCGCCGCGACGGTGTCGCCGCCGCCCGCGACCGAGACGAGGCTGCCCTCCTTGGTCAGCGCCGCCGCGGTGCGCGCCAGCGCCACGGTCGCGGCGTCGAACGGCGGCGTCTCGAAGGCGCCGAGCGGGCCGTTCCACACGAGCGTGCGGCAGGTCTTGAGCACGTCGCCCAGCGCCTCCACCGCGGCAGGACCGACGTCGAGGATCATCTCGTCGGCGGCGACCTCGTGGACGTTGACGGTGCGCACCGGCGGGTTGGCGCGAAACTCGGTCGCGACCACCACGTCATAGGGCAGGTGGACGGTGCAGCCGGCGCGGTCGGCGGCCTCCAGAATCTCCTCGGCGGTGCCGGTGAGATCGTGCTCGCACAGGCTCTTGCCCACGTTCACGCCGCGCGCGGCGAGGAAGGTATTGGCCATGCCGCCGCCGATGATGAGATGATCCACCTTGCCGACGAGGTGCTTGAGCACGTCGAGCTTGGTCGAGACCTTGGCGCCACCGACCACCGCCGCGACGGGATGCTCGGGCGCGCCGAGCGCCTTCTCCAGCGCGTCGAGCTCGGCCTCCATCGCGCGGCCGGCATAGGCCGGGAGCACCTGCGCCAGCCCCGCGGTCGAGGCGTGCGCGCGGTGCGCGGCCGAGAAGGCGTCGTTGACGTAGAGGTCGCCGAGCGCGGCGATGCGGTCGATCGTCTCGAGGTCGTTCTTCTCCTCGCCGGCGAAGTAGCGCGTGTTCTCCAGCACCGCGACGTCGCCGGGCTGGAGCGTGGCGACCGCCTCGGCGGCGCCCGCCCAGTCGACGAAGCGCACCGGCCGACCGAGCACGGTCTCATACGGCCGGGTGATCTGCGCGAGCGAGAACTCGGGCGCGGGCTGCCCCTTGGGGCGGCCGAAATGCGCCAGCACGAGCACGATCGCGCCCTTGTCGGCGAGCTCGGCGACGGTCGCGACGGTGGCGCGCAGCCGCGTGTCGTCGGTGACGTGGCCGTCCTTGAAGGGGACGTTCAGATCCTCGCGGACGAGGACCCGCTTGCCGGCGACGTCGCCGATGTCGTCGAGCGTTCGAAAAGACTTGGCCATGGGTCCTCGATCCTGATCCTGTCACCGACGGCGATCGTGCCGCCCTGTATCACCATCGCGCAGGCGCCGCCGCGCCAGTCGGGCGTCATCGCCTGCTTGAGGCCGGGGGCGAGCGCTTCCATCCGCTCGCACGGGTCGCACTCGCGCGTGATCTCGAGCAGCACGTCCGCGCCGATGCGGAGCACCGCGCCGGCGCGCTGCGGCAGGTCGAGCGCGTCGACCAGCAGGTTGGCGCGCCGCTCGGTCCAGTCGATCGTGTGACCGACCAGCCGCATCGCCGCCTCCCAGTCGCCGCGCTCGATCAGCGTGACCTGGCGCTTGTACGGCTTGCCGCGCATCGCCCCGCGGAAATCGCCGTGGACGCCGCGCGCGAGCGACACCTCGGCGCGCGCGACCGTCTCGACCGGCGCGCGCGGGCGGGCGTGACGCGCGATGCCGAGCAGCACGCCCGTCCCGCCCCCGCGCTCCACCTCAGCCGAGCTTCGCCATCGCGGTCGCGGTGTCGACCATGCGGTTCGAGAAGCCCCACTCATTGTCGTACCAGCTGACCACGCGGACCAGCTTGCCGTCGATCACCGCGGTCTCGAGGCTGTCGACCGTCGACGAATAGGGCGTGTGGACGATGTCGATCGAGACGAGCGGCTCGTCCGAATAATGCAGCACGCCCTTCATCGCGCCCTCGGCCGCGGCCTTGAGGAGCTGGTTGACCTCTTCCTTGCTGGTGTCGCGCTTCGGCGTGAAGGTGAGGTCGACGAGGCTGCCGTCGGGCACGGGCACGCGGATCGCCGAGCCGTCTAGCTTGCCCTTCAGCTCGGGCAGCACCTCGCCCACCGCGCGCGCCGCCCCGGTCGTCGTCGGGATGATGTTCATCGCCGCCGCGCGGGCACGGCGCAGGTCGCTGTGGATCTGGTCGAGGATCTTCTGATCGTTCGTGTAGGCGTGGATCGTCGTCATCAGGCCGCGCTCGATCCCGATCGCGTCGTTGAGCACCTTGGCGACGGGCGCGAGGCAGTTGGTGGTGCACGACGCGTTGGACACGATCGTGTGCCCGGCCTCGAGCCTGTCGTGGTTGACGCCGTAGACCACGGTGAGGTCGACGTTCTTGGCGGGCGCCGAGATCAGCACCTTCTTGGCGCCCGCGTCGATATGCTTCTGCGCGCTGGCACGATCGGTGAAGAAGCCGGTGCACTCCAGCACGATGTCGACGCCCAGCTCGCGGTGCGGCAGGTTGGCGGGATCGCGCTCGGCGGTGACGCGGATGCGCTTGCCGTCGATCACCATGTCCTGACCGTCGGCCTCGACCGTACCCGCATATTTGCCATGGACGCTGTCGCGGCTGAACAGCCACGCGTTCGACTTGGTGTCGGCGAGATCGTTGATCGCCACCAGCTCGAGGTCGCTGCCCCGCTCGATCAGCGCGCGCGCCACCAGCCGCCCGATCCGTCCGAAGCCGTTGATCGCTACCTTGGTCATGCGCCTGTCTCCGCGTAAGTTCGGTGTCGCGCGGGTCTTTGCGCCGGACGGCGCGCGGCCGTCAACCGCTGCGGTGCATCCACTCGTCTCCGCGCCATCTTGTCGGCGCGCGCGCGCGATCCTATCGCCTCTCAACATGGACAACCCAGCGATCGACCGGCTCGATGCCGCCATCACCCGCGTCGAACGCGTCTTGGAACAGCGCCTCGCCGCGGCCGCCACGCTCGCGCGCCGCCACGACGCGCTCCGCGAGAAGATGAGCGAGGCGGTCGCCGCGCTCGATGAGATCATCGCGCGCGGAGGACAGGACTGATGGCACGCGTGACGCTGCGCATCGGCGAGACGAGCTACGACCTGGGCTGTCGCGACGGCGGCGAGGCGCGGCTGATGCAGGCCGCCGCGCTGATCGACGAGCGCTGGGACGACGCGCGCCGCGCCGCCGGCGCGGGCGGGGTCAATCGCACGATGCTGCTCGCCGCGCTGATGGTGGCCGACGCGCTGATCGAGGCGCGCGAGGCACCCCCACCCGAGACGCCGGAGGGGATCGCGCTCGACCGCCTGTCGGAACGGCTCGAGAAGCTCGCCGCGGCCCTTGAGCAGGCGCCGCCGACGTCCTAAGTAGGGCTCGGCGGGTTCTGCCCGGTACGAGCTTATACATATCCCTGAGGCTATTCATCTTCCATGGGGGTTGTCCCTGCCCGGATCCTGGTCCGACGTACATGATCCCCACCTGACGTACTGGGCGTCAGTGGATACATCGGCCAACGGCCATGGCGGTCCCGCCACCCGCCCCCTTTGCCTCGATGACTGACAAGCGCGCGCTCCGCGCCGCCGCGCGGGCCACGCGCGACGCCTTCGTCGCGGCGGGTGCTCCTGCGCTGCCCTGCCCGCGCGAGTTCGTCGCGCTGCTCGCGCCCGGCCTGGTGGTGGCGAGCTACGCGCCGGTCGGCAGCGAGGCCGATCCGTGCGAGCTGGAGGCCGCCGCCGTCGCCGCCGGCTGCCGCCTCGCGCTGCCGCACGTGGTCGATCGCGCCACGCCGATCCGCTTCCTCGCCTGGGCCGCCGAGCACGCCCTCTCGGAAGGGCCGTTCGGCCTGAGACAGCCCGTCGGAACACTCCCGTCGCTCGTCCCCGACATCGTTCTCACCCCTTTGGTGGCGTTCGACGCCGCGCTCAACCGCGTCGGCCAGGGGGCGGGCCATTACGACCGCGCCTTCGCGACCTATCCCGCGGCACGCCGCATCGGTATCGCATGGAGCGTGCAGCAGCTCGACTCGATCACCCCCGACCCCTGGGACGCCCCGCTCGACGCGATCGTCACGGAGCGCGGCTGGCTCGCGAAGGCGGCGCGATGACGCCGTCGTGGCGCAAGCCGGTGGGCATGCTCGCCATCCTGCTGCTGATCGCGCTCTGGTGCGTGGCGATCGCCTCGCTCTCCGGCGTGATCGGGCGCTGGCCCGCGCTGGCGCAGCTCGGCTTCTATCTTGTCACCGGGATCGTCTGGATCACGCCGCTCAAGCCGCTGCTGCGCTGGATGGAGACCGGGCGCTGGCGGTGAGGTGACGGCGCGACGCTGACGTCTTCCACCTCACGCGTCCTTCCGCGCAGCGGTTCGCCCCTATTCGGCATTTCCGCGAAGACGCGCATCCCGATGCGCCGCGCTCGCGCTGGGGCTGACGCGCCCGCGCGTCTGGATCCCGGCCGGCGCGGGGATTCGGTATATGGGAATGAGCATGAAGCTCGGAAGGCGTGTGGGGAAGGCGCTGCCGCGTAGGACCAATACCACCGACCGTGGCGCGAGTGACGGGGCTCGAACCCGCGACCTCCGGCGTGACAGGCCGGCGCTCTAACCAACTGAGCTACACCCGCAACATGCCGCGCCGGACCGAACCGGCCCGCTGCGACGTTCGACGGTCATGCTTGGATCTGCGGCCTCCCCGAGGGGTGGCGCGAGTGACGGGGCTCGAACCCGCGACCTCCGGCGTGACAGGCCGGCGCTCTAACCAACTGAGCTACACCCGCTTGCAGAAGCGTGAGGCGCGCCAACTAGGCGGCACGCCGGGGGCTGTCAACGGCTATTCGGCGTCTTTCTCGCCGCGCCGCGCGAGCACGCCGGGGCGCCCCTCACGGGTGCGAGTCAGCGTACCGTGCTCGAACAGGAAGCCGGCGATATCGGGGCGTCCCGCGGCCGACAGGATGGTCTGCACGATGATGAGGATCGGCACCGCCAGCAGCGCGCCCACCGTGCCCCACACCCAACCCCAGAAGGAGATCGAGATCAGGATCATCACCGGATTGATGGTGAGCCGGTGACCGACGATCAGCGGCGTGACCACGTTCGCCTCGATCAGATGCGCGCCGTACATGATCGCGGGCGCCGAGAGCGCGGTCCACACGTCGCTGAAGGTCATCAGCCCGCCTACCGCGAGCAGCAGCGCCGCCACCACCGGGCCGAAATACGGGATGTAATTGAGCAGCGCGACGATGCCGCCCCACATGAGCGGGAACGGCATGCCGAGCAGGTGGAGCGCTCCCGCGATGATCGCTCCGAGAGCGACGTTGATGATCGTGATCGTGCCCAGATAGGAGGAGACGTCGTCGACCATCTCCTGCAGCACGCGCGCGGTCGCCATCGCGCCGCCGAAGCTGGCACGCTCGGTGATCATGCGCTCGCGCGTGCGCGTCCACCCCGACAGGAAGAAGAAGGCGACCAGGATCGCGTAGAAGACCTGGATGATCACCGCGGGCGCCGAGGTGGCGGCGAGCTCGACGATCGAGCTGGGCGGCGCCACCGCGGCAGTGGGTGACGGCCGCACGGGCGTGCTGGCGATCTGGCGCAGCGTGCGGTTGGCGTATTTCTCCAGACTGGAATAGAGATCGAGCAGCGGCGCGAGATTGTCCTGGATGCGCCCGATCCGCGACGGCAGCAGGCGGAAGAACTCGGTCGCGGGCACGACGATCGCGGCGAGCGCGACGTTGGCGATCACCAGGAACAGCAGCACGCAGACCAGCGCCGCCACCGCCGAGGGCAGCCGGCGCCGCTCGAGCCACTCGAGCAACGGGATCAGCGCGAGCGCAACCACCAGCGCCACCGCGGTCGGCATGAAGAATTCGGCGCCCGCCTTGAGCGCGAACGGCAGGCCGAGCATCAGCCCGATCCCGGCGGTCAGCGTCAGGGCCGCCAGCAGCCGGTCGCGCCGCAACACCACCTGCGGGTGCCCCTCCGCCGACAGAGCGGCGGCGTCGGGCGGGAGCGTGACCGGCGCTGACGTCGGCGGGTGATCGGCCATCGAGGAAAACCTAGTGAGAGGAAAGCGGCGCGAGAGCGCTGGGGTTCAGGCGGCAGCGGCCTGCCAGGGTCCTTCCTCGAGGTAGAGGTAATCGGGATCGAACTCGCCGACGCGGGCCAACCCGACCTCATCGAGGATCGTCACCGTGCCGCGCACCGCCTCGACCAGTTTCTCCTCGCGCAGCCGCCGCAGCGTGCGGTTGACGTGGACGCTGGTGAGCCCGCACGCCTCGCCGAGGTCCTGCTGGATCAGCGCGAGCTCGAACACGCCGTCGCCGCCGCGTCCGGTCGCCTTGAGCCGATGATAGGTCTCGAGCAGGAAATGCGCGATCCGTCCGGCGGCATCGAGCCGGCCGATACGGAAGATCCACTCGCGATGCAGGGCAGCGTCGAGCAGGGTCGAACGCCACAGGATTCGCGCCAGCCGGGGATGATCGGCGACGATGGAGTCGATCGCCGCATGCGGGATCACCGCCACGCGTGCCTCGGTCAGCGTGCCGACGTCATGGTCCAGCCGGTGCAGCGGGTAACCGTGCAGGTCGACGAAGTCGCCCGGCACCTGCAAGGCGACGAGCTGGCGAAAGCCGTCGCGCGCGTCCATGTAGCGGCACATCGCGCCGTCGAGCAGCAGGGTGCTGTAGCGAAGCCGGTCGCCGCGTCGCGTGACGATCGTACGCGCGGGCAGCGTGTCGATGCGATCGACCGCGCGCTCAAGGACGTCCTTGTCGGCCTCGCTCATCGACTCGCGGCCGCGCCCGCGCAGGAAATCCCGAGTTACGCGCATCATCGTCCCCCCGCCGTTAAGGGGAATAGCCCTACGCCGCGAAACGTTCCCGGAACAAGCCCTTGAGCTCGCGCTTGAGGATCTTGCCGTTCTCGTTGCGCGGCAGCGGTTCGGCGGTGAAACGGACGGCCGCGGGCACCTTGAAGGCGGCGAGCCGCTCGCGCACCCATTGTTGCAGCTCGGCCTCCTCGACATGGCAGCCGGCGACCGGCCGCACGACCGCCACCGCTTCCTCGCCGAGCACGCGATGCGGCGCGCCGATGACGGCGCACTCGCTCACTGCGGGATGCGCCTGCAGCACGTTCTCGACCTCGATCGAGTAGATGTTCTCGCCGCCGCGGATCACCACGTCCTTGGCGCGATCGAGGATGTAGAGGAAGCCGTCGTCGTCGAGGCGGCCGAGGTCGCCCGTGCGAACCCAGCCTTGCACGAAGGTCTCTGCGGTCGCGTCGGGGCGCTTCCAATAGCCCGCCACCACCATCGGACCGCGCGCACGCACCTCGCCCACCGCGCCGGGCGGCAGCGGGGCGCCGCCCTCGTCGGTGACGATCACGTCTGCCACCGCCACCGGCAGGCCGGCGCTCTCCGGCCGCGCGAGATAGTCCTCGGCCGCGAGTGAGGTGACCGTCGCCATCGTCTCGGTCATGCCCCAGCCGTTCTGCGGCCAGACGCCGAGCTCCTCGTGGAGCCGACGCGCCAGCTCCGGCGCGGCCGGCGCGCCGCCGTACGCGATCGACTCGAGACTGGAGAGATCGAAGCGCCCGCGCTCCGGGTGGCCGAGCAGCTGCCACGCGATCGTCGGGACGCCGCCGGTGACCGCGACCCGCTCGCGCTGGATCAGCTCCATCGCACCGACCGGGTCCCAGCGGCGCATGAAGATCAAGGTCGAGCCGCTCGCGACCGCGCCCATCAACGCCGCCGAGCAGGCAGTGACGTGGAACAGGGGTATGGCGGTCAGCATGACGCGCGGCGTCGACGGCGGGGGTGCCTCGCCCCGGCGCAGCGCGGTGCGCGCCGCGGCATAGGCGCTGCTCATGATATTGGTGGTGAGATTACGGTGGGTACCCAGCGCTCCCTTGGGCCTTCCCGTGGTGCCGCTGGTGTAGAAGATCACCGCGGCGTCGTCCGGCGCGAGCACCGCCTCCGGCAGCCTCCGCTCGGGCAGCGACCCCCAGCGCGCGGGCGCGCCGATCAGCGACTCGAGCGCGACGGCCGGCCGTGCCAGCGTACCGGCGGCGCGAGCCACCAGCACGTCGCGGAGGTGCCGCAGCAGACCGTAGAGCGGGATCAGCCGCTCGTGCCGCTCGGCGTCGACGATCAGCGTCTGCGCGCCCGAATCGTCGAGCGCGTAGCGCAGCTCCTCGCCGCTCCACCAGGCGTTGAGCGGCACCGCGATCGCGCTCAACGCAGTGATGGCGAACAGCGCCGCCGGATATTCGGGCAGGTTGCGCATCGCGATCGCGACCCGGTCACCCGCGCGCACCCCCCGCGCCGCGAGCTCGGCGGCGAGCGTTGCCACCGCCCGCGCATGCGCGGCATAGCTGACCCGCTCGTCCTCATGGATCGTCATCAAGCGCTCGTCGTGCGCTCGGCTGGCGTCCAGCAGCGCGCGAAGCGTCGGCGGCGCGTTCTTCCACGTGCGGGTCGGCACCCCGCGGATCGTCACCGTCTCCATCTCGAAGAGGCCGCCCGGCGCGGTGAGCAGCGCGCGCACCTCATCGTGCGACCGCGCCGGCCAGCCGGCGCCCTGCCTGTCCTCGATGCCCATCGCCACCTCTCGTCGCTCGAACATCGGGTTCGCCGCAGGACTAGACTAGAGTTGATTTCCGACGTGCTCAAGGCGATACAGCGCCAGACGCTTAGAAGGTGAGGTATGGCCAGCAAGGCAATGACACGCCGGTGCGCCAGACGTTTGACGCAGCCCAGCCGCGCCATCCGGCGCGACGGTCTGACGCAGCGCGAGGCCCGCCCGCGCCTTCGCTGACCCATTCCGACCAGCACCCACACCGGCTCCAGGAGCAACGCACGCATGACCGCCTCTTCCCCGATCCGCACCGAGCGCCACGGCGACGTGCTCGTCATCGTCTCCAACACCCCGCCGGTGAACGCGCTCGGCGCGGCGGTGCGGATCGGGCTGGAGGCCGCGATCAAGGAGGGTGCCGCGGACCAGTCGATCGCGGCGATGGTGATCCGCTGCGACGGCCGCACCTTCTTCGCTGGCGCCGACATCACCGAGTTCGGCAAGCCGCCCGTCGAGCCGATGCTGCCGGTGTTGGTCGACATGATCGAGGCGTGCGGCAAGCCGGTCGTCGCCGCGATCCACGGCACCGCGCTGGGCGGCGGCTGCGAGGTGGCGCTCGGCTGCCACTACCGCGTCGCGGTGCCGTCGGCCAAGATCGGCACGCCCGAGGTGAAGCTCGGCCTGCTGCCGGGCGCGGGCGGGACGCAGCGGCTGCCGCGGCTCGCGGGGGTGGCGCTCGCGCTGGAGATGACCGCCAAGGGCGAGCCGATCTCGGCCCAGCGCGCGCGGGAGGTGGGGCTGATCGATCGCATCGTCGGCGAGGACAGCCTCGCCGCCGACGCACTCGCCTTCGCCGACGAGGTCAAGGCGAAGCGCCCCCTCCCGCGCGCCGCCGAGATGGCCGTCGCGGCCGATCCCGCGGCGGTCGCCGCCTTCCAGAAAGAGAACGCCCGCCGCTTCCGCGGCTTCGACGCGCCCGCCGCCAATGTCGACTGCGTTGTCAAGGCGACCGAACTGTCCTTCGCCGAGGGGCTCGCCTACGAGCGGCAGGCCTTCGTGCGGCTGATGACCGGCACGCAGTCGGCGGCGCAACGCCACATCTTCTTCGCCGAGCGCCAGGCCGCCAAGATCGACGACGTTCCCGCCGACACCGCGCTGCGGCCGATCGCGCGGGTGGGCGTGATCGGCGCCGGCACGATGGGCGGCGGGATCGCGATGAACTTCCTCTCCGCCGGCCTCCCCGTCACGATCGTCGAGACCGCGCAGGAAGCGCTCGACCGCGGCACCGGCGTCATCCGCAAGAACTACGAGGCGACCGCGGCCAAGGGGCGGATGACGACCGATCAGGTCGAGGCGGCGATGGCGGCGCTGACGCCGACGCTCGACTTCGACTCGCTCGCCGACTGCGACCTCATCATCGAGGCGGTGTACGAGAACATGGACGTGAAGAAGGAGATCTTCGCCCGGCTCGACGGCATCGCCAAGCCGGGCGCGATCCTCGCCTCCAACACCTCCTATCTCGACATCGACGCGATCGCCGCCTGCACGAACCGGCCCGAGGACGTGCTGGGCATGCACTTCTTCTCGCCCGCCAACGTGATGAAGCTGCTCGAGGTGGTGCGCGGGGCGCGGACCGCGCCCGACGTGCTCGCGACGGTGATGGCGCTCGCCAAACGCATCCGCAAGGTCGCGGTCGTCGCTGGCGTCACCTACGGTTTCATCGGCAACCGCATGCTGATGCCGCGGCAGGTCGAGGCCAACAAGCTGCTGCTCGAAGGCGCCACGCCCGAGCAGATCGATCGCGTCCACACCGACTTCGGCATGCCGATGGGGCCGTTCCAGATGGCCGATCTCGCGGGCGTCGACATCGGCTGGCACCGCGACCCGAGCCGGATCGAGAACGTCCGAGACGCGCTCGCCGCCGAGGGCCGCTGGGGCCAGAAGCGCCAGGCGGGCTTCTACGATTACGACGAGAAGCGCACGCCCATCCCCTCCGCGCGGGTCGCCGAGATCATCCAGGAGTGGCGCGGGAAGACCGGCACGCCGCAGCATCAGGTCACCGACGAGGAGATCGTCGAGCGCACGCTCTACCCGATGGTCAACGAGGGTGCGCTGATCCTGGAGGAAGGCAAGGCGCAGCGCGCGTCCGACATCGATGTCGTGTGGATCTACGGCTACGGCTGGCCGGTCTACCGCGGCGGACCGATGTTCTGGGCGAAGACCGAGGGCTATGACAAGGTCGTCGCCGGGCTGGAGAAGCACGGTTTCGCGGTGGCGAGGAGCCTGCGCGCGGGCACGATCCAGTGACGGCGAGCGGTGGCGAGCGGCCGGAGCGTCTCGGAAGGGTGTCAGCCAGCGGCGGCAGAGGGGCGCTCCGCTCCCCCTTGCGTCATCCTGAACTCGTTTCAGGATCCACCCTACGGCAAGCGCCGCCGCACCTGAGTACGCCGCACCGTGAATCCCGAGACGAGTTCGGGATGACGGCAGTGAGTCGGGCGAGCGGCCCCGCTCTCCACGCCGCCCCCATCATCTCCCCAGCGAGGATCCAGCGATGACCGACCTCGACACCTTTCGCAGCGAGACCCGCGCTTGGCTCGCCGCGAACTGCCCGCCCGAGATGCGCGAGCCGGTGCGCGCCGACACCGACATCTGCTGGGGCGGCCGACGCTACGACCCCGCCGCCAACCCGCCGCAGGCGCGCTGGCTCAAGGCGATGGCCGAGCGCGGCTGGACCGTGCCCGACTGGCCCATCGAGTACGGCGGCGGCGGGCTCTCGCCGGCGGAGACGAAGGTGTTGCGCGAGGAGATGGCCGCGATCCGCGCACGCAACCCGCTCAACTCCTTCGGCATATCGATGCTCGGGCCGGCGCTGCTGAAGTACGGCACCGAGGCGCAGAAGCTCGAGCACCTGCCCAAGATCGCGCGCGGCGAGATCCGCTGGTGCCAAGGTTACTCCGAGCCCAACGCCGGCTCCGACCTGGCCGGGCTCGCCGCCAGCGCCGAGGACGCGGGCGACCATTATATCGTCAACGGCCAGAAGGTGTGGACCAGCTATGCCGACAAGGCCGACTGGATCTTCTGCCTGGTGCGAACGAGCAAGGAGTCGAAGCAGGGCGGGATCAGCTTCGTGCTGTTCGACATGGACTCGCCCGGCGTCTCGACCAAGCCGATCCTGCTGATCAGCGGCTACTCTCCGTTCTGCGAGACCTTCATGGACGACGTGAAGGTGCCCAAGGCCAACCGCGTCCATGACGAGAACAAGGGCTGGGACGTCGCCAAGTACCTGCTCGGGCACGAGCGCGAGATGATCAGCGGCATGGGGCTGGCGAGCGGCGGGCGCAACCCGCTGATCGAGGGCGCGATCGCGACGGTCGGGCTCGATCACGACGGGCGCCTCGCCGACCCACTGCTGCGCGCGCAGATCGCGCTGTTCGAGGTCCGCGCCAGGGCGTTCGCGGCGATGTCCGAGCGCTTCATCGACGAGCTCAAGGCCGGGCGTGCGCATCCCGCGCAGCCGAGCATGATGAAGTATGTCGGCACCGAGCTGAACAAGGCGCGGCACGAGCTGATGATGGCGGCGGGCGGCGCGGATGCGCTGGAATGGGAGAGCGAGCGCTCGCGCGGCGGCGCGGGCGCGCGCGCCTGGCTGCGCACCAAGGCCAACTCGATCGAGGGCGGGACGAGCGAGATCCAGCTCAACATCGTCGCCAAGCGGATCCTCGATCTGCCGGGCGCCTAGATCGCCGCCGTGCTCCTGCGAACGCAGGAGCCCAGAATCACGCGGCGGTACGACCGGGACTCTGGGGTCCGGCGTCCGCCCGAACACGGGACCAGATGGGATGCCGCTCTACCTCAACGACGAACAGACGATGCTGCGCGACACCGCCAAGGAGTTCGTCGCCGAGAACGCCCCCGTCGCGCATCTTCGGGCCTTGCGCGATGCGAACGACCCCGCCGGCTTCTCGCGCGATCTGTGGAAGCAGTTCGGCGAGATGGGCTTCACCGGCATCCTGATCGGCGAGGACCAGGGTGGGCTCGGGCTCGGCCATGTCGAGGCCGGCGTGGTGCTCGAGGAGATCGGGCGCAACCTCTCGCCCTCCCCCTTCCTCACCACGGCGGTCGCGGCGGTGGAGGCGCTGCGCGGCAGCGCGCAGGCGGAGCGCTGGTACCCCGGGATCCTCGCGGGCGAGACGATCGCCGCGCTCGCGATCGACGAGGGCGCCAAGCACCGCGACCGCGTCGCGCTCCGCGCCGAGCGCGCCGGCAACGGCTTCCGCCTCTCCGGCGCCAAGCAGTTCGTCACGCACGGCCATGTCGCCGACGTGCTGATCGTCGCCGCGCGTACCGCCGGCGGCGATGACGATGCGGAGGGCGTCACGCTGTTCGCGGTGCCGCGCGACGTCGCCGGGCTGACCGCCACGCCCGAGCGGCTGGCCGACTCGAGCGTCGCCGCGCGGCTGACGCTGGAGGACGTCACGGTCGATGCCGACGCGGTGCTGGGAGAGGTCGATGCCGGCCGCGCGGTGCTCGACCGTGCGCTACGCGCGGGACGTACCGGCGCGGCGGCCGAGCTGGTCGGCGTCGGCGCGGGCGCGATGGACATGACGATCGGCTATCTCAAGCAGCGCAAGCAGTTCGGCGTGCCGATCGGCAGCTTCCAGGCGCTGCAGCACCGCGCCGCGCATCTCTACAGCGAGATGGAGGTGGCGCGCGCCGCGGTGCTCAAGGCGCAGCAGCTGCTCGACGCGGGCAGCGACGCCGCCGACGAGGCGGTCTCGGTCGCCAAGGCGATGACCGGGCTGGCGACGACGCTGTCGGTGCAGGAGAGCGTCCAGATGCACGGCGGGATCGGCATGACCGACGAATATGACGTCGGCTTCTACATGAAGCGCGCGCGCGTCCTCGCCGAAATGTTCGGCGACACGCACTACCACGCCGACCGGCTCGCGCGCGCGGCGGGCTATTGAGGGGTACGATGGCGGAGACGACGCCCGCCGCGCTCGTCGCCGACCTCGTCGACCTGCTCGACGTGGTCGCGGTCGACGTCGACCTGTTCCGCGGGCGCCGCTCGACCGGCGGCGTCGGACGTGTCTTCGGCGGGCAGGTGGTGGCGCAGGCGCTCCAGGCGGCGCAGCACACCGTCGACGGTCGCGCGGCGCACTCGCTCCACGCCTATTTCATGCGGCCGGGATCGGAGGCCGCGCCGATCGACTATCGAGTCACCCGTGACTTCGACGGCGCGAGCTTCGCCACCCGGCGCGTGGTGGCGTGGCAGGACGAGCGACCGATCCTGACGCTCACCGCCTCGTTCCAGCGTGACGAGGCCGGCTTCCACCATCAGTCGACGATGCCGGACGTGCCCGCACCCGAGACGCTGCGGAGCGAGCGCGCGTGGCGGATCGCGCAGCGCGAGGCGATCCCGGAGCGCTGGCGCGACTCGCTCCTGCGCGAGCGCCCGATCGAGTTCCGCCCGGTCGCGCCGCGCCGCTGGACCGACCCCGCGCCGCGCGAGCCAGTGCAACATAGCTGGTTCCGCACCGTGGCACCGCTGGGCGACGACGCCGCGATGCACCGCGCGATCCTGGCCTACGCCAGCGACACCGCGCTACTCAGCACGTCGATGCTGCCGCACGGCGTGAGCTGGACGACGCCGGGCATGCAGACCGCGAGCCTCGACCATGCGCTGTGGCTGCACGCGCCGGTGCGCGTCGACGAGTGGCTGTTGTACGCCGCGGACAGTCCCTGGTCAGGCGGCGGCCGCGGCTTCAATCGCGGCGCGATCTACGCGCGCGACGGGCGATTGGTCGCGAGCGTGGCGCAGGAAGGGCTGATCCGGCGACGGTAGCGGGTCGGGTAGAAGCCGCCTGACGTTGTCGCGGTGCGCTACGCCGCGATCATCTGCCGCGCGCGCAGCGTCGCCGCCTGGGTGTCGCCGGCGAGTTTCTTCACCTCGGCCGCGACCACCGCGAAGCCGCGGCCGGCGTCGCCGGCGCGCGCGGCCTCGATCGAGGCGTTGAGCGCGAGCAGGTTGGTCTGCGCCGCGATGCCCGCGATCGCGTCGACGACGCCGGCGAGCTGCTCGACCAACGTCTCCATCTTGCCGCGGTCGAGCTCGGCCTCACCGCGATAGCGCTGGCTCTCGCGCAGCCGCAGCTCGACCTCGTCGGCGAGGTTGACCTCGGCGGTGACGTCGCTGGCGAACTTGACGATCCGCTCGACCGTCCCATCCTCCCCCGTGATCGGGGTATAAACCGCCCGCAGCCACACCGCGCTGCCATCCCGCGCGACACGCTCGAAGAGTCCGCTCTGGTGCTTGCCCTCGCCCAGTGCGCGCCACAGTGCGGCATAGTCGGCCGAGGCGGCGAAGGCGGCCGGGCACAAGGTGCGATGGTGACGCCCCTCGACCTCGCGCGCGGCGTAGCCCATCGCCCTTAGAAAGCGCTCGTTCACCCAGGTGATCGTGCCGTCGGGCAGGAATTCGATCACCAGTTGCGATCGCTTGATCGCGTCCCACAGCGGTCCCTCGCGCACGCGCACTTCCCCAATCGCCTGAGGCAATTACGTTAAATGCGCAGCGTTAACGAGACGCTAGCGCGCCACGCTCAGGCCGGCTCATGGATCGGGCAGGCGTTGGCGCGCGCGCGAAAGTCGGCCGAATGGCGGTAGGTGTCGCGGCGCGCGCGGTTGATGTTGCCCAGCGGCTGGTGCGCGGCGAGGCCGGTCCACACGCTGAAGCGCATCTGCTCGTCGACCCGCTCGACCCGCGCCGGGTCCCAGCTGTCCTGCGCCTCGGTGCGGATCACGCCCACGCGGTGGAACGGCGCCTCCTCCTCGTCCCACTCGACCGTCGGGTCCTCGATCGGCTGGTGCGATACGTCGCGCGCGAGCTGGACGCGGAACTCCCACTCGCCTTCGGTGTCACGCAGGTCCTCTTGAACGGTGCGGCGGATCGCGTCGCGCTCGCCGTCGGTGTCGATGATGTCGCCCTTGCGCGCGCGCAGCCCCGGCGCGATCGGACGGAGGCTGAATTTGGCCACGTGGTCGCCGTAGCGGAACGGCGTCACGCTGTAATAGGTCTCCCCGACGGGGTCGACGTTGGGCGCGCCGCCGAGCGAGTTGATCGCCGGGCTCTCGAGGCCGACCGAGCCGATCGCGCTGCGGACTCCTCGCAGCACCGCGGAGAGCGCCTTCTTCCCGCCCTCGATCGCGTCGGTCGTCGGCGCGAGCAGCTTGAGGCTGCCGAGGAACTTGTCCGCGTCCTTGGCCTGGAACACCTTGCCGTTGACCATGACGAAGTCCTGCGTGCGTCCTTCCGCGCCGGGCAGCCGCTCGCCGTCGACGTCGAACACTTTGATCGCCAGCCCGCGCGGCAGCGAGATGGCGTCGTCCAGGATGTCGCCGGGATTGGTCGAGAGCCGCATCATCACGCGATGCTCGCCCGGCGTCGCGAACAGGCCCTGCGCCAGCTCGGGCGGCAGGTCGGCGTCGATCGTGAGCACGCCCTCGAGGACGCCGTGCGCCTTGGCGTGGACGGCGCGCACGGCATGGCCGTAGTCCTCGTGCGTCGTCTCCAGGATGCGGTCGAAGGTCGCGTTGAGCTGCACGACCGTCTCCGCCTCGTCGGGTTTCACCTGCTCGAGGTCGGGATGGTAGCGGATCGGGGCAGCATACATCGTCGGCTCTCCTAGACGGATGCTCCTACCAACCCAGGTTAGCCTCGCGCGTTCCGCCGGCGGCCTACCTCACTGTACCGTGCGGCCCGTCCAGCGGTTCATCCAACCGATCACCTCGCGATACCATTGGCGCGAGTCCCTGGGCTTGAGCACCCAGTGGTTCTCGGCCGGGAAGACGAGCAGCCGCGACGGGACATCGCGGCGCTGCAGCGCGGTGAACGCCGCCAGCCCCTGCGTGTAGGGGATGCGGAAGTCCTTCTCGCCGGTGATCACCAGCTGCGGCGTCTTCCAATTGTCGACGTGATTGACCGGGTTCCATTTCTCGTACGCCTGCGGGTCCTCGAAATAGGCTTTGCCGCCATGTTCCCACTCGTCGAACCACAGCTCCTCGGTCTCGTACGCCATCGCGCGCGCGTCGAAGACGCCGTCGTGCTGGACGATGCACTTGAAGCGATCGGGCCAACGCCCCTCGATCCAGTTCATCATATAGCCGCCGTAGCTCGCGCCGAGCGCGCAGGCGTTGCCGCCGTCCATCCACTCGAACCTGGCCGTCGCGGCGGCGAGCCCCTTCTGCAGGTCCTCGAGCGGCCAGCCGCCCCAGTTGTTGCGGATCGCGTCGGTGAAGGCCTGGCCGTAACCGGTCGAGCCGTGGAAATCGACCGCCACCAGCGCGTAGCCCGCGCCGGCGAACACCGCCGGGTTCCAGCGGTACGACCAGCTGTTGTTGCTGGACCCCTGCGGTCCGCCGTGGACCATATAGGCGATCGGCAGCTTGCCGGTGCTGCCCGCCGGTCGCACCGCATAGCCCCAGACGGTGTCGTCGTTGGCGCCCTTGAAGCTGAACCGCTCGACCGTCGGTATGTCGATGCCCGCGAGCTTGGCGGCGTTGACGCTGGTGAGCCGCTGCGGTGCGCGCCCAGGCGCGACGCGGTAGAAGTCGTCGGGCGCGATCAGGCTGTTCATCGCGACCACCGCGCCGCGCGGGCCGACCGCCACCGCGGCGACGTTGCCCTGCTGAGTCAGCCGCGTCACCTGCCCGCTCGCGGCGTCGACGCGCCATAGCGGGTTCTCCTGCGTGTCCTCGGCGGTGACGTAGAGCGAGCGCGAGTCGGGCGCCCAGCGCAGCGACCCGACCGAGCGGTCCCAGCGCTCGGTCAGCGAGGTCGAGCGCCCGGTCGCGAGGTCGCGCAGCGTGAGCACGTAGCGATCGGCCTCGTAGCCGGGGCGGCGCATCGCCAGATAGGCGAGCGTGCGGCCGTCGGGCGAGGCGCTCGGCTGCGTGTCGGTGGCGCGGTTGGCGCCGGTGAGGTTGGTCGGTGCCGCGCTGGCGTCGGCGGGTACCTGGAAGACGTCCAGGTTGGTCGACAGCGGCTCGATCCGCCCCGCCTCGCGCAGCGCGAAATAGAGCGTGCGACCGTCCGGGCTCCAGCTCACCTCCTCGCCCCCGCCATAGGGCTTGGATGGGGTATCGCCGACCAGCCCGCCCATCACCGAGCGGCCGTTGCCGCGCGCGCCCTGCGCGGTGAGCGGCAGCACGAACAGCTGCGAGCGCGTGCCGTCCGCCCAGGTGTCCCAGTGACGCACGAACAGTTGGTCGTAGGTGCGGCCCGCGCCGGCGTCGGCGCGCTTCTTCACCATCGGCAGCTCGAGCGTGGGCGCGCCGGGGTTGCGGTCGGCCCAGACCACGAGCTTGTCGCCCGTGGGCGCGACCTTGAACCCGCCGAAGCCGCCCTTGAAATCGGTGAGCCGCCGCGGCGTCCCGCCGGTCACGGGCACCGCCCAGATCGCGTCGTCGGCGCTGAAATAGACGGTGCCGGCGACGATCTGCGGGTCGTTCTCGTCGAGCCTGGGGTCGGCGGCGAGCTTCTCGGGGGCGGCGCCGGCGCGGGTCAGATCGAGCCGCCACAGATCGTAGCGTCCGCGATCGGCGTCGAGGTCGGTCTCGCGCTGTGCCCAGACCAGCCAGTGGCCGTCGTCGGACATGGCGGGCGCGCCGACGCGGCTCAGCATCGTGACATCGTCGATGGTGAGCTGACGCGCGGCGGCGGGAGTGGCGAGCGCGGCGGCGGCGAGCGCGAGCAGACTCGCGACGGAGGTGCGGTTCATCGCGCGACGATACAGCAGAAGGTGACGGCTGAGACAATGCGAACGGTGGCGCGTGGCGGCGGGGAGGACGCTTTCCCCGCTTCTGCCACCCCGGTGAACCCGGGGTCCAGGTGGGTGACGCCGCGTGCGGTCACTTCGGCCGTCGCAAGTGGTCCCCGGCGTGCGCCGCGGCGGCAGCTCAGGTGAGCAGCGGCTCACCCTCGATCAGACCGCCGAGCCCCTGCGCGCGCCGGGGCCGAGATGCGGCAAACGACACGCTGGCGGCCCGGGGTTCCTGAGGAACGCTTCCCTCACGCCTCCGCGGTCGCCCCTTCCAGCGCCGCGCGGATCGCGGCGAGTGCCTCCGCCGCCTGCGAGCCGTCCGGGCCACCGCCCTGCGCCATGTCGGGGCGACCGCCGCCGCCCTGCCCGCCCAGCGCGGCGACGGCGCGGCGCAGCAGATCGACCGCGTTGAAGCGCCCCACCAGATCCTCGGTCACCCCGACCGCGACCGAGGCGCGCCCGTCGTTGACCGCGATCACCGCCGCCACGCCCGAGCCGACGCGCTGCTTGGCCTCGTCGACCGCGCCACGCAGTCCCTTGGCGTCGAAGCCGTCGAGCACCTGGCCGACGAAGGCGACGTCGCCGACCCGCTCCGGACCCGACGGCGCGCCGCCGGCACCGCCGCCGAGCGCCAGCGCCTTCTTCGCCTCGGCCAGCTCGCGCTCGAGCCGACGCCGCTCGTCGAGCAGCGCGGTGACTCGCGCGGGCACCTCGTCCGGCGTGGTGCGCAGCGACGCCGCGACGGCGCGCAGCGTCTCGTCGCGCGCGCTGAGGTAAGCGCGTGCCGCCTCGCCGGTCAGCGCCTCGACACGGCGCACGCCGCTCGACACCGCGCTCTCGCCGACGATCTTCAACAGGCCGATGTCGCCGAGCGCGCCGACGTGCGTGCCGCCGCACAGCTCGATCGAGTAGGTCGCGCCGTCCGCCTCGCGGCCCATCGACACGACGCGGACCTCGTCGCCATACTTCTCGCCGAACAGCGCCATCGCGCCCATCGCGATCGCGTCGTCGGGGGTCATCAGGCGCGTCTCAACCGCGCCGTTGCCGCGGATCTGCGCGTTGACCGCGGCCTCGGCATCGGCGAGCTCGGCTGGCGTCATCGCGCTGGGGTGCGAGACGTCGAAGCGCAGCCGCTCGGGCGCGACCAGCGAACCCTTCTGCGCCACGTGTGTGCCGAGCCGCTGGCGCAGCGCCTCGTGCAACAGGTGCGTGGCGGAGTGATTGGCGCGGATCGCGCCGCGCCGCGCGTGATCGACCGTCAGCCGCACCGTGTCGCCGACCGCCAGCTCACCCGCGTCGATCGCGGCGTGATGGACCCAGAGCTTGCCGAGCTGCTTCGACGTGTCGGTCACGCGCGCCGCCACACC
Source organism: Sphingomonas sp. BK580 (assembly GCF_014194975.1). Taxonomy (GTDB): domain Bacteria; phylum Pseudomonadota; class Alphaproteobacteria; order Sphingomonadales; family Sphingomonadaceae; genus Sphingomonas. The sequence goes on from NZ_JACIAY010000003.1 coordinate 455,256, forward strand.
CGAGTCGGTGGCGAGCGTGCCCGCGTCGCCGACCTGGCCGCCGCTCTCGCCGTAGAAGGGGGTCTGGTTGACGATCACGTCGACCTGGTCGCCCGCGGCGACGCGCTCGACTCGCGCGCCGTCCTTGACCAGCGCGAGCACCACGCCCTCGCCGCTCTCGCTGGCGTAACCGGTGAACTCGGTCGCGCCGAACTGGTCGGCGAGGTCGAACCACAATTCGTCCGAGGCTTTGGCGCCCGAGCCCTTCCACGCCGCGCGCGCGGCGCGTTTCTGCTCGGCCATCGCCGCGTCGAAGCCGGCGCGATCGACGCGGTAACCCTGCGCGCGCAGTGCGTCCTCGGTGAGGTCGTAGGGGAAGCCGAACGTGTCGTAGAGCTTGAACGCGGTCTCGCCCGCGAGCGTGTCGCCCGGCCGCATCCCGCCCGTGGCGTCGTCGAGCAGGCGCAGGCCCTTCTCCAGCGTCTGGCGGAAGCGAGTCTCCTCCTGTTGCAGCGTCGCCTCGATCAGCGGCTGCGCGCGCACCAGCTCGGGGTAAGCCGCACCCATCTCGGCGACGAGCGCGGGCACCAGGCGGTGCATCAGCGGCTCCTTGGCGCCGAGCAGGTGCGCGTGGCGCATCGCGCGGCGCATGATCCGGCGCAGCACATAGCCGCGGCCCTCGTTGGCGGGCAGCACGCCGTCGGCGACGAGGAAGCCCGAGCAGCGCAGGTGATCGGCGATGACGCGGTGGCTCGCCTGATTGTCGCCGGTGGTGGCGGTGTGGGTCAGCGCGCCCGACGCGGCGATCAGCGCCTTGAACGTGTCGGTGTCGTAATTGTCATGGACGCCCTGCATCACCGCGGCGACGCGCTCCAGCCCCATGCCGGTGTCAATCGACGGGCGCGGCAGGTCGCCGACGATCGCGTCGGCCTCCTGCACGAACTGCATGAAGACGAGGTTCCAGATCTCGACGAAACGGTCGCCGTCCTCGTCGGGCGATCCCGGCGGGCCGCCCGGGATATGGTCGCCATGGTCGTAGAAGATCTCGGAGCATGGCCCGCACGGCCCGTCCGACCCCATCGCCCAGAAATTGTCTTTCGTCGGGATGCGGATGATGCGTTGGTCGGGCAGGCCCGCGATCTTCTTCCACAGGTCGAACGCCTGATCGTCGGTGTGGAAGACGGTCGCGGTCAGCTTGTCGGCCGGCAGCCCCCATTCCTTGGTCAGCAGCGTCCACGCGTGCGTGATCGCCTGCTCCTTGAAATAGTCGCCGAACGAGAAGTTGCCGAGCATCTCGAAGAAGGTGTGGTGGCGCGCGGTATAGCCGACATTGTCGAGGTCGTTGTGCTTGCCGCCGGCGCGGACGCACTTCTGCGCGCTGGTCGCGGTGGTGTACGGCCGCGTCTCGAGCCCGGTGAAGACGTTCTTGAACGGCACCATGCCGGCGTTGACGAACATCAGCGTCGGGTCATTCTGCGGCACCAACGGTGCCGACGGCACGATGCGGTGCCCGCTGCCGCCGAAATAGTCCAGGAACGAGCGGCGGAGATCGTTGGTCGAGGTGGTGCTGGTCGAGCTCATGGCCGGGTGACTTAATCGCCCATGGCGGCGCTGCCTAGCCTCAGGCGTTGCAAAGCGGCAACGATGCCGACCTATCCCGTTCCGGGACAGGATGCGGCTCTTTGTGAATCTATGGTTAACGGGTAGATGACCGCTCACAGGAGCAGGGGGATACACGACATGAACGTACGGAAGTGGCTTCTCGCCGCGGCGACCGGTGCTGTGCTCGCGCCGCTGGGTGCCTCGGCGGCAACGATCGTCGCCACCGACAGCGAGTCGGTCCTGCTGGGTATCCCACGCTTCGACTCCAGCTTGGGCACGTTGAACAAGGTGACGCTCGACGTGAGCGTCACGAAGTTCCGCTCGTGGTTGCTCCGCGCGCCCTCCGGCACGACCTCGCCGGTCGCGCTCGACTGGTCGGTCAACGGCGATTGGCAGTTGCTCGGCAACGGTCTCGCGGCGCCGCTGCTGGTCCCGATCGTCGGCAGCGGCAGCAGCACCGTCGCGCTCTCGCCGGCCGCTGGCACGGACTTCGGCTATTTCGAGGTGTCCGGCAGCGGCACCGGGTCGGCAACGCTCGACACCAGCTATTTCATCGGCTCGCAGCGCGTCTACTTCAACGGCTTCGACCTGGGCTTCAACGCGCCGCCGGCGGGCGACACGACGATCACCGGCGTGCCGACGGGCGGTGCGGTGACCCATCTGTCGCGCTCCTGCCAGCTCGGCTTCGGCGGCACGCCGATGCCCGCGGACGACGATTTCTGCGGCAGCGTGCGCTATACGCTCACTTACGACTACACGCCCTTCGGCGCGGCCGTGCCCGAGCCGGCGAGCTGGGCGATGATGGTGCTCGGGTTCGGCCTCGCCGGTGCCGCGATCCGGCGTCGTCGCGCCGTCGGCGATCGCGCGGCCGCCTGACGCCTCAGACCGGCCGCTCGATCGAATCGGGCGGTTCGCTGAACCAGCGCGGGCCGTCGGCGGTGACGTGGAAGCAATCCTCCAGCCGGACGCCGAACTTGCCCGGCAGGTACAGGCCGGGCTCGTCCGAGAAGCACATGCCGGGCGCGAGTCGCGTGCTCTCGCCGCGGACGAGGTTGACCGGCTCGTGCCCGTCCATGCCGATGCCGTGTCCGGTGCGGTGCGACAGGCCCGGCAGCCGGTAGGCCGGGCCATAGCCAAGCGGCTCGTAATAGCCGCGGACGGCGTCGTCGACCGCGCCGGCCGCGACGCCGACGCGCGCGGTGCGGAAGGCGAGCGCCTGTGCCGCCTTCACCTGATCCCATACCCGCCGCTGCGCAACCGAGGCGCTGCCGTGCACCCAGGTGCGCGACACGTCCGACTGGTACCCCTGGACGGTGCAGCCGCAGTCCATCAGCACCACCTGACCATCGTCGAGGCGGATCACCTCGCGGCTGCCGTGGGGCAGCGCGGCGGCGGGACCGATCAGCGCCAGCGCGAACTCGGGCTCGCCGCCGAGCTTCTCGGTCGCGGCGGTCATCAGCGCGCCGATCTGCTGGCCGGTCATGCCCTTCTCGACCCGCGGATAGGTCCAGCGATAGGCCGCGAGCGTCACGTCCGTGGCGCGCTGCATCAGCGCGATCTCGGCCGCGGTCTTGATCATGCGGCAGCCGCGCACGACCGGATCGGCGCTGACCAGCCTTGCCCCCGGCAGCGCGCGCGCCAGGCCGGCGTAGACGAAGTAGCGCACGCTCTCCTCCACGCCGACCGGACGCGCCGCCAGCCCGCGGTCGCGCAGGAAGCCCGCGACCGTCGCGAGCGGATCCTGGTCCTCCTGCCATACGCGCACCTCCGCCGGCACCGCCAGCGTCTGGCGGACCGACGGTTCCTCGAAGAACGGCGTGACGACACACGGCTCGCCCTCGACCGGCAGGATCGCCGCGGTGAGCCGCTCGCTGCGCCCCCAGCGCACCCCGCTGAAATAGATCAGGCTCGATCCCGGCTCGACCAGCACCGCGCCGATCCCGTGCGCGCGCATCAGCGCCTGCGCCCGCCCCAGCCGCGACGCGCGCTCGGCGGCGTCGATCGGGCGCGCGTCGGCGGTGAGGTCATGCAGCGCGGTCAGATCCGGCGCGGCGGCGCGCACGACCGCGGCGGACGCGTCGGCCGGCACCGCGCTCGTCCCCGCCAGCAGCGCCGCACCGCCGGTGAGCACGTCGCGGCGGGCGGGGCGATAGGGGCTTCGCGTCGTCATGCACCGGCACTAGGGCGCTTGACCGAGTGCTCGCAATCCCCTTCCCTCGCGCGCGCATCAACCGGAGCGACGAATGGCCAAACGGCTGACCCTCTACATCCTCGTCGGGCTCGCGCTCGGCCTCGTGCTGGGCCTCGTGCTCAACGTGTGGCTCGACGACGGCACGCCCGCGGGGGCGAAGCGCGCCACCGAGGTCGCCGGTTATTTCTCGATCGTCACCACCTTGTTCCTGCGACTGATCAAGATGATCATCGCGCCGCTGGTGTTCGCGACGCTCGTCTCGGGTATCGCGCAGATGGGCGATACGCGCGCGCTCGGCCGGATCGGCGCGCGCAGCCTCGCCTGGTTCCTCTCGGCGAGCCTGCTGTCGCTCACGCTCGGGCTCATCATGGTCAACCTGCTCCAGCCCGGCGTCGGCGTGGGCCTGGCGCTGCCGGCCGCGGGCGGGACGAGCGGGCTCGAGACGGCGGCGTTCAACCTCAAGGACTTCTTCACCCATATCGTGCCGTCCTCGATGGTCGACGCGATGGCCAAGAACGAGATCCTGCAGATCGTCGTGATGTCGGTCTTCGTCGGCGTCGCGATCACCGCGGTGGGCGAGAAAGCCGCGCCGCTGGTGCGCGCGATCGACGCGCTGGTCCATGTCATGCTGCAGGTGACCGACTATGTCATGCGCGTCGCGCCGCTCGCCGTCTTCGCCGCGGTCGCCGGCACGCTGACCGAGCGCGGGCCCGACGTGATCGGTCAGCTCGCTTTTTTCATGGGCAGCTTCTATCTTACGCTGCTGGTGCTGTGGGCGGCGCTGCTGGGCATCGGATTCCTGTTCCTCGGTCCGCGCATCGGCGCGCTGATCCGCCACGTGCGCGAGCCGCTGCTGGTGGCCTTCTCCACCGCCTCCTCGGAGGCGGCCTATCCGCGCATGCTCGAGGCGCTCGACCGCTTCGGCGTGCCGCCGCGGATCGCCAGCTTCGTGCTGCCGCTGGGCTATTCGTTCAACCTCGACGGCTCGATGATCTACATGACCTTCGCGTCGCTGTTCATCGCCCAGGCGTACGGCATCGACATGTCGCTCGGGCAGATGGTGACGATGCTCCTCGTGCTGATGGTGACCAGCAAGGGGATCGCGGGAGTGCCGCGTGCCAGCCTGGTGGTGATCGCGGCGACGCTGCCGATGTTCCACCTGCCCGAGGCGGGCCTGCTGCTGATCCTCGCGATCGACCACTTCCTCGACATGGGGCGCACCGCCACCAACGTGATCGGCAACGCGGTGGCGAGCGCCGTGATCGCGAGATGGGAGGGCGGCTTCGACCCGCCCGAGCCGCTCGCGATCGAGCCCGCGCGCGCGCCCGCGGGCGACGGTCCGGCGCGGCCGGTGGAGCGGTTCGGCGACGCGTGAGCCGCTCCGCTAGTCACCCTGTGTTATCTAACGCGGTCACTCAGCTCACCGCAGCCCGCCGCCGATAGCTCAGCGCCTCGGCGACATGCGCGCGGCGGACCGGCTCGGAGCCGGCCAGATCGGCGATCGTGCGGCTGGTCCGCAGCACCCGGGTGTAGCCGCGCGCCGACAGGCGCAGCGTCGTCGCGGCCTCGACCAGCAGCGCGCGACCGGCCTCGTCGGGCGTGGCGAAGCGGTCGAGCCGGTCGCCCTCGAGCTCGGCGTTGGTGCGCAGCCCGGTGCCGGCGAGCCGCTCGCGCTGCACCTCGCGCGCGGCGGCGACCCGCGCGCCGACCTCGGCCGAGCCCTCCGCCGCGGGCGGCAGCGCCAGCTCGAGCGCGGTCAGCGCGGCGACCTCGACGTGCAGGTCGATCCGATCGAGCAGCGGGCCCGAGACGCGCGCCTGATAGTCGAGGCCGCAGCGCGGCGCGCGTCCGCACGACAGCGCGGGGTCGCCGAGATGGCCGCAGCGGCACGGGTTCATCGCCGCCACTAGCTGCACCCGCGCGGGATAGGTCACGTGCGCGTTGGCGCGGGCGATGCTGACGGTGCCGCTCTCGAGCGGCTGGCGCAGCGAGTCGAGTACCGCGCGCTGGAACTCGGGCAGCTCGTCGAGGAACAGCACGCCGTTGTGCGCCAGGCTCACCTCGCCCGGTCGCACGCGCAGCCCGCCGCCGGTCAGCGCCGCGATGCTCGCCGAATGGTGCGGGGCGCGGAACGGGCGCACGCGCGTCAGCGCGCCGCCCGCGAGCGTCCCCGCGACCGACTGGACCATCGACACTTCCAGCGCCTCGGCCGAGTCGAGCGGCGGCAGGATGCCAGGCAGGCACGCCGCCATCAGCGACTTGCCCGCGCCGGGCGGGCCGACGAACAGCAGGTTCGATATGGCTACACCGGTGCTGTGAGCTGCGCTTTGTGGGTCAGAATGCGTCTCCCCCTGTTCTTCTAACGAGGTGACAAAGACCCAAAACCGGTCACTCAGGGCCGCCCGCCGATCGCCCAACTCCGGACGCTTGTTCAGGTTGAACCTTAGCCTGTTTTTATCGGCTTCTCGCGGCGAGCAGCGAAAGTAAGGCTCACCTCGGCGACATCAGTACAGGCTTTTTGCCCTTCGCCTTTCCACTCTAACCTCCCTCCCCAGCGCCTCACGGGTAAGGTCATTTCGGCGCCTTTACGCTCTTGCCAAAAGTCCTTGCATGCACTTTCGTATAGGCTCATGGTTCAACGATCGCTGACATTCGCTTCGTAAGCGTCGGCGGCTGAGAGACAGCGAGCTCCCGCTTACGCGCGGAGTGACGTATATGGACCTCCTCGAACTGCCCCTGACGATCAAGTGCGGCCTGCAATGATTTGGCTACTACTCGTCCTAAGCGTCATCTGGATCATGCCCAGTGCGCTGATCATTATGCTCTATCTCAGCTCTCTAGCGTCGCCGCGTGCACGTGGCTGGCTGCTACGTAAGCTGGTTTCGTGATGGTGATTGCGACTGCCGTCGCTCATCGGCGATGGACGCAAACGGATATAACCGCGCTCCGGCGCGGCATTCTCGCGGGACATGGAACTAGCTCAAGCCGTGGGCCGCGATCTTGCCGATCTTTCGCGGATGGCCGGACGTCTGAATCTGACTCGGCCGCGCTGAGTCGACCTGAGGTCCCTGACCTGAGCCTTTCGCGTCTAATGCCATTCGAGTGTGCGCAGCATGAGGACCCTTCGAACGAGGGCCACTACGGCACTTAATCCAGATCGAGGTTCAAAGCTTGTTTGATAGCGGCGTGGATCGATGAATGTCAGCTTCTTTGGATGTCTTTGCTCCCAAAACCACTCAAATCGGCGGCCGAGTACCGCAGTGATGCCGAGCGATGCAGGCGGCTAGCAGTTGGAGTAGGTGAGCGAGACGCTGCGTTGATGATGACCCTAGCTGCGACCAACGACCAACGCGCAGCCCAAGCCGACGCAAGTGAACGTTTTCTAGAAGCGCAACGCCATGTTCCAGAACATTCAAACGGGTCGGAAAGAAGGCGAAGCCATGAAGAGGAGTGAGCAAGAGCTTCTGAAAGCACGGCTTAATGCCGCTAATCGCGATCATCAAGCAGACGCACACGACCGTCGGGTTGAGCACAATCCGACGCGCTACGATACCGAAGGTCAGGCTCTCCCGGCGACGATCCAGCAAAGGGACGCAAAGCCCGGTTTCGTCGATTGAAAACTATTTGGCAATACGTGCTCGGCGACGATCAGCCTAGCGAGCGATCAGCTCGCCCATTTAGGTGACGTAAAAAGTGACAAGCACCATGGACCTCAGAAATTTGCCTATTGGCCGTTCGTCTACCTATTTGGCGGCGAATTCCCCAGCAACCGCACCATGATGCTTCTTTGCGAAAACTCGAGCAGCGTGAGCGCTCTCAAAGCTCTCCGGCTGAAGCGTCGACGTGACGACCGGATAATGCTGGGAGTTGTATCGAACCTGCCGCAGCGTAAGCCGGAATGCACCTTCGTCATCCTTGGCGATCAAAAATGGCTTGGGGATGCTTCTCGACATGCCTCGTGCCTCCAGGTGGACGGGTGGATATAGAAATCGCAGACTGACGCGTCTCACACGCACTCAGGTAGCCGGGCTGTCGCCCGGCCACGAGCTTCCTAGGCATCCTGCAGGTTCACCGCGGACGCCTTACCCCGTCGATCAGTCTCAAGTTCGTAACTGACCCGCTGATCCTTGTTGAGCGTCGGCATGCCTGCACGCTCGACAGCCGAGATATGAACAAAGGCATCGTCGCCGCCACTCTCTGGCGCGATAAATCCATAGCCCTTGTCGTTGTTGAAGAACTTGACGGTTCCAATGATCATAGCAATGTCCTGCCCAATCGTTGACGGGCATGCGCCAAGAGCGGCGCATCCCGGCCTCAGTGATGCTAGAAAGGGACAAGGAGGCGACGACGTCAGCTCGTATATCCGTCACACGCGACGTCAGCTTTTTCTATATAGGCTTATCAGCGTGGAATGGAAGTGGAAATCGACCTTGGAACTTACGTTTTTATGTACGCCCAGATCTCTCGGCAGAGACCTAGATCTGACCACTAATATTTCTGACGCTGTCGCAGGCGTCGACATCGTGCGAACCCTTGTGGAAAGCACGCCAGATCGCCATGTTCCGTTGACCGGTGGTACGTACGCGGTAAGCGCCACCGGCTGAGAGTCGCAGCGCTCCCGCTTACGTGTGGAGAATAGCGATGGATCTCATCGAATTGCATCGGCGCCAGCAGATCTCAGTCGGCATGGCCGCAGCTGCGATCACGCCGGAGGCACGATCGTCGCATAGCCGACTTGCCTCGGGCTATGCCGCTCGCATCAAGAAGCATGATGCGAGTGCTGAGGAGCGTTTCTCGGCCATACGGGCGAATGAGCAAGTGCGAAACTGGCGTGCTGATCATGCCGGTAAGCTTATTGCCAATGAGAATGCGGCCGGGGCGTCGCCTACATCGTGAGACCGTCTCATTTGTTGAGGCGAACAATTGGTACTTCGGCATAATAATCCGCCGCATACGAGAGCAGCAGGAGGTAAGGGCCGATGCCGGGTCAAGTGACAGTCATGGCCTATGGCGGGCCGGCCGCCGGCACACTGGTATCGCTGGATGAAGGCGTCCTCCGCTACGTCGTCTATGACGAGCGCATCACAGCACCTTTCGTCGCTCCCCACCAACAGGCGCCTGCCATGTCACAATTCCCGTACCTGCTCGTACATACATCCGACGGCATCAACGCGCTCGTTCCAGAACGCGACAATGATTTGCTGCTGGCGTTTCAGCAGAGTGCCGCCAGTCATGGCGCGAGAGAGAGCGACGTACTCTCGGTCGAGGTACAACGTCGAGGCCTTGATTTCTGAGGCGCTGCGCCGAGCGCTCGTGGGCTGCTCATTCACTCGACTAATGTTCTTTTTTACGGACTGGGCAACGCCAAGGCTACATAGTTCATGCACTGGCGTTCACGGAAACGCTCGCCTCCATGCCGACGAAATCAGCGGCTTCGCCTAAAAAGCCGCCGACTACAGGCAGCACTGCTTCACTGGTCACGCCGACCGCGGTCGCGACCAGCCCGGCGCTGCCCAGTCGACGCTGGGTAGGGTCGAACGCGATCCAGCCGGCGCCGGGCAGGAAGACTTCGCACCAGGCATGGGTCGCACCGACGTCGTAGGCCACGCTCCCGGGGTCGAACAGGTAGCCCGACGCCGCCCGCGCGGCGAAGCCCAGCCGCCGCGCCGCCCACAGGAACAGCGCCGCCAAGTCGCGGCACGAACCGCTGCGCAGCGCAAGGGTAAGCGAAGGCGGTTGGGTGCCTTCTTCGTCACGGGTACGATACGCAATAAGGGTGCCAACAGCCTCGTTGAGCGCGTTCAGCAGCATCAGAGCATCGTCGGGCGCGGTCGCGCGAAAGCCGGCGAGCCACGCTGCCGCCGCAGCGTCACCCCCTGCCCCAGAATCGAGCAGTCCGGCGCCGAACAGCGCCAGATCGCCGTTTGCGTAAGCGAATGGATGACGAAACGCGGACGGGTCGAGCCGGAAGATCGGATAGGGGTCAGCGGTATGGAGCACGTCATGCTCGGCGAGGATCGTCAGCGTCGGTGCCGCGTCGGTGATCAGCGCTAGCGCAACCGTGTTGCCCGCAGCGTCCTCGCTCCAGACCAGTTCGGACGCGGGGTCGATCGTCACGATCGAAGAAACTGTAGTGACGTCGCGGCCCGACCTCGGGGTGATCAGAAGGCGATGGTCGAGAAAATGGACTCGTCGGGCATAGCGGTAGACGGTGCGATGCCGGATGTGCAGCCTCACCGCCTGAGCAGCCCGGCGGCGAGCAGCGCGTCGTTGATCGTCGTCGCCGGGTCGAAGCGCGCGGGCGACGCAGGCGCGGTGACGGGCGTCTCTATCGCTAGAGGCGACGCAACAGCCGGAACGATGCCCCACGCGGCCGCGATGCGGTAGGTGGAGGAGATGCCAGCGTCGAGCATGTGCGGCCCGGGCGTGCCGCACGCCTCGTCACCGCGGGTCGCTAGCGGGGTGCCGTGTCCCATGCCGGTAATCACGTACTCCTCGACCACTATGCGGCCGTCGGCGTCGTGCCAGCCCCGATGGACGCATCCCGCTACACGCTTGGTCGTGTCGGGTTCGCCAACGCCGTGAAGCCCACGCCACTGCTCGACAATCATCGTGGCGTTGACCACGTCGACCGTCGTGTCGCTGCTGCCGTGCCAGACCGACACGGTGGGCCACGGTCCGCGATGCGACGACGCCGCGCGTACCCGGTTGGCGAGATTTGCACGATCATGGCCTCGGCCGCGCATTCGCTCCAGCGCCGCGGGCACTCCGCAGGCGGTGCCGAACGGCAGCCCGGCGATGATCGCTCCGCCGGCGAAAAGCTCGGGATGGCAGGCCAGCATCGCCGAGGTCATCGCCCCGCCTGCCGACAGGCCTGTGACGAACACTCGCGCGGGGTCGAGCCGGTGGCGCTCGACCGCGAAAACGACCATCTCGCGGATCGACTCGACCTCGCCGCTACCGCGCCGCGTGTCCTCGGGCGAAAACCAGTTGAAGCAGAGATGAGGGTTGTTCGCCCGCTGCTGCTCTGGAAACAGCACGGCAAAGCCGAACCGATCAGCGAGCTCAGACCAGCCCGAGCCGTGGTCGTAGCTTGCGGCAGTCTGCGTGCACCCGTGAAGCACGACGACCAGCGGCGAGCCGGCTGGGAGCCCCAGTGGGACGTGCAGCAGCGCGCGCAAAGCACCGGGATTGCTCCCGCTACTCTCCATCGAGGCGAGATGCCTGTGAGGTCCGCCCGCACGATCCATAGGCCGCAGCGGCTTCTTCAAACGAGCGATCGTGTCAGAAATCGAGCGCATACCAAGCCCCTAGCCGGCAGTTAGGAGCGACAGACCTGCGATGCGACTGCCGCGCACGCGGCCTTTGTGCGTTGCAGCGTAGATGGGTTGCCCGCAATGATCCTGCAAGAAGACTGACAGATGGTGCCGGCACAGCGTGTCCCTGCGAACGCCTTCAACGCCGCAGTCCATCGACGCGGGGACCGTATTGACGCGGCGCTCCCGCCGGCGCTTACCTAGCCGCACGTTGCGTCATTTGCCCCATCGTACCAAGGATCAAGTGCCTGACTTTAGCGCCTTCGAGTCGCCGTGAAGGTTCGGTGTTTCGTTCAGCTCTGAGCGCCCGTACCTTCGCGTCGTCTCTGAGTCTGCTGCTGACGTGAGGTGCGACAAACCCTTGACAGATGCAGCCATCCTCTCGGGTTTTTGGGCGAGCCGCGATCAAACCAGGCGCGCCGCGTCCGTTTGGTAGCTTGCCGGCAGCTTGCTCGCCTCTCAGTGAGGCGTACCTACTGCTGCGGCTTTCTCGCCGCGCCTTGAGCTACGGGGTTCACGCTATCCAGCTTACCCAGAAGGTCGTCGAACACGGCGTCGTTTGGGACCGGAAACAGCCGCTTGAAGCCTTTTCCTAGGACCGCCACATCCTCCTCGGTCAACAATCCAACCGCTACTATCCGCTCAGACGTCACACTGATCTCCCGTCGGTGTACCAACCATCCGACGCTAGTTCAGTGCCTTAGCCGGCTTTTCGATCTGAGCCGCTGGTGTCCCGAAAAAAGTAGTGGTGCAGATCAGGAGAGAACCGCTCGAGCCGCCGACGCAGGCGCCAGATGGCTTCATCCGAGGGGTGCTCAGGGTCGCACAATTCCATGCTCCAGTAGGCGAAATCGCGCTCCGCCACCTCACGATCGCTGATGACCGTTAGGCTGTGATGTCGCGGGTCAGTCATGACCCTGGCGAAGGTGGCATCAACGCTCGTCGCTGGGCCTTCAAGCACCTGGAGGAACGAGTGACCATCGAAAAACATCACGCCAGTGATGCCATCCATGCCGTTGTTCCGCTTTGCGGAGGCGACGATTTGATCGATGTCCACGTCCAGACCGTCTGCAGCCTGGCTATGGTAGAAAACCTGGCGAAGAGGGTCGTCCTGCACGAAGTGCTGATAGCCTCTGCATTCGCGCGCGGCAAGCGGCCGCCACCTTCAGCGCCAGCGCCGCCTGGCCAAATCGGTGATAGTGCTGAGGCGCCGTGGCAGGCCGGCAGGCTGCCAGACGGTGCGCTCGAGACGCTGGCCCGCCGTTTTCCGACACCTTCGCCTTTTTCGCCGCGGTGCTCCGCGTGCGCGCTGAAGTGGCAGGGGTGGTCTCATCGTCCTCGGCAACCCGCCCGTTGTGGGCAAATCCTTGATGCCAGCGTCACTTCGCCGCGACGGAGCGTCTGAAAGTCTTAGCTCAAGACTAAGCAATAAGGGTGCAGACCCATTTCCGGTCATTCGTGCGCCACTTGCAGCTGCCCGCTTTCTGCCATTCGTTAATGTGAGTGGACCGGTACGCTCGCGAACCACGCCACGTGGAACGACCACTCGTTGCCCGCTACGCCCCGATCATACCGTCTCCTCATCGGCTGTGTCCGCCCAATCGGTGCGCCCGAGAGCCGCGGCACGGGCGGTCATCGTGACATAGTCGAGCTTGCCTGTGCCCAGGACCGACAGCGCATCGACGAGGCGGACGTCCTTCGGCACGGACAATTCGGCGATGCCGTTCGCGCGAGCCCACTGCTGCAGGGCGCCGGCGGTCGCCTCCGAATAAGTGGTGAACAGCACGAGCTGCTCGCCCTTGCGAGCATCTGGTCGCGTCACCACCGCATGCTCGGCAATCGGCCAGAGCCGGGCGGCATAACCCTCGACGGCCGGCAACGACACCATCTCGCCGCCGATCTTGGCGAAGCGCTTGGCCCGCCCCTTGATCGTCACGAACCCTGCGGCATCGATTGTCACGATGTCGCCGCTGTCGTGCCAGCCGTCTTCGGGCGGCTGAAGCAGGCCGGGCGCATCCGCCTTCAGGTAACCCGCCATGATGTTCGGTCCACGGATCGACAGCCGCCCTCCTTCCTCGATGCCGGGCACCGGCTCGATCTTCGCCTCGACGCCGGGCAGCAGGCGCCCGACGCTGCCCGCCTGAAAATGCATCGGCGTGTTGACCGCGATCACCGGCGCTGCCTCGGTCGCACCGTAACCCTCCAGGATGCGCAGCCCGAACTTTTCGGCATAGGTCCGCCGCGTCTCGTCGCGGACACGCTCGGCGCCGGCGAAGATGTAACGCAGCGAATAGAAGTCGTAGCCGTGCGCCATCCGCGCATAGCCCGACAAGAAGGTGTCGGTGCCGAACAGGATCGTGGCATTGGCATCGTAGGCGAGCGCCGGGACGATCCGATAGTGCAGCGGGCTCGGATAGAGCAGCGTCTTCACCCCCGACAGGATCGGCAGCAGAGTGCCGCCGGTCAGGCCGAAGCTGTGGAACACGGGCAAGGCGTTTAGCACGACGTCGGCGGAGTTGAAGTCGATCCGTGCCGACAGTTGCAGGCAGTTCGACAGCAGGTTGCGGTGGGTCAGGACGACGCCCTTGGGCAGCCCTTCCGATCCGCTGGTGAACAGGATCACCGCCGGCGCGTCCGACTTGACGCCGAAGCGGCGATGCCGGCGCCCGGCCCAGCGCGTCGCGATCAGGGCGCGCAGCTTGGCGAACGTGCCGATGCTCGCGCCCAGATCCTCCAGAAGGATGATGCGAAGCTTGTCCGCCGCCAGCCCGTCCACTACCTCGCCGAGCTTCGCCTGCTGCACGAAGGCGCGTGCCGTCACGATCGTGCGGACCTGTGCTGCGGTGCAGGCCGCCTTCAGATTGGCGAGGCCCGCCGTGTAGTTCAGCATCGCCGGCACGCGGCCGATGCCCTGCAGCGCGAAGAAGGTCGCGGCGACGGCGCTGACGTTCGGCAGCAGCACGCCGACCGCCTCGCTTGGCTGCGTCGTCGCTGCCAGGGGGCGGCCAAGCGCGATACTGCCGGTCACCAGCCGGGAATAGCTCATCGGCTCGCGCTTCACGTCCTCCACCACCGGCCGCTTCGCACCGTGGATGTCCTTGGCGTCGAGCAGCGCCTGATACAGCGTGCGGTCGACATCCGACGTCGCGAAGATCATGTCGCTCATCACGTCGTACAGTTTCGCGCCCGCCGCCGCCCGGCGCTGGCGCGCCGTGTCGCCTTCGACCTGGAAACGCCGCGGCGGCAGGATCGTCAGGTCGATCTTCGGAAAGGCGCGCAGCCGCACCTTGCCCTTGAGACGCGAGAAGCGCGTGAATTGCGCACCGGCGATCCGCACCGGTACGATCGGCGCATCGGCATTGTCGGCGACCATGCCGGGGCCGTCGAATACCTTCATCAGCGCGCCCGTCACCGTGATGCGCCCTTCCGGAAAGATCACCAGCGTGCGACCCTCGCGCACCGCTTTGACCATCGCCTTCGCCGCCATCGGATTGGTCGGATCGACCGGAAAGGCGTCGAACATGCCGAGGAACGGCTTGATCCACCATGCCCTGGCGATCTTCGTCGCCACCGCGAAGGTCGGCTTGCCGGGCAGGAACGCCGCAAGCAGAAGGCCGTCGAGGAACGAGACGTGGTTGACGACGACCACCGCGCGCTCGCCCGGCTGAGGCATGTTTTCCGCGCCACGCACGTCGACACGGTAGAACAGCACCAGCAGTCCGCGGACCAGCGCCTTGAACACCGTCTCCGGCAGCAGCCAGCACGAGATCAGCGCAATCGTCAGCGTCGCGAACCCCATCGCGCCGATGATCCCCGGAACACTGGTGCCAAGCTTCAGCAGCCCGGTGACCACGACCACCATGACCACCGTGACGAAGGCGTTGACGACGTTGTTCGCTGCGATGACCCGCGAGCGTTCCGCCGGATCGCTGTGGACCTGAAGGATCGCGTAGAGCGGCACGATGAAGATGCCGCCCGATATCGCCAGCCCGACAAGTCCGAACAAAATCGGCCAGCTGCCCGACATTGACAGGAACGCGGCGACGTCGGCGCCCGGGTGAACGACGGCGAAGCTGCGCGTCGCCAACCACAACTCGACGAGGCATGCGGCCATGCCCAGCGCCGCCATCGGCACGAAGCGCGCCGACACCTCGCCACCGAGCAGCTTGTTGACGATCAGCGACCCCAGCGCGACCGACACCGAGAAGACGAGCAGGAACAGCGTGACGACGCCCGCGCCTGCGCCCAGCGTGCCGCTGACCAGCGGCGCGAACTCTGACAGCAGGATCGCACCGACCGAGAAGAACCAGCTGATGCCCAGTATCGCCAGCCACACGCCACGGCCGGAACGGGCGGCGGACAGGATTTCCATCGTGCTGCGCCATACGTTGCGCTCGATCGGCAGGTCGGGCGCGGCCGCCGGCGCGCTCGGCACGGCAAGGCTGGCGACGAAGCCGAGCACCGCGACGGCGACCGCGACCATCCCTGCCGCCCAAACCGGGATCAGCCCGCCTGCCAGCTGGCCTGCCAAGATCGCCAGGAAGGTACCCGCTTCAATCAATCCGGTACCGCCCATCAATTCGTGGAAGCCGAGCTGCTGCGGCAGGATCGAATATTTCACCGGGCCGAAGATCGTCGAGTGAATGCCCATCAGGAACAGACAGCCGAGCAGCACCGCCACCGACTGGAACCAGAAGCCGCACAGCGCGAGCAGCATGATGCCGACTTCCGCCGCCTTGACCGCGCGCACCAGCACCGCCTTGTCCCACTTGTCGGCGAGTTGCCCTGCAAGGCCCGACAGCAGGAAATAGGGCAGGATGAAGAGCCCCGTCGCAACGGTCGCCAACATCTCGGCACGCGCGGGCGCCGCCGCATAGAGCGTGAAGTTGGCGAGGAAGAGCATCGCGAACTTCAGCAGGTTGTCGTTGAACGCGCCGAGGAACTGGACGGCGAACAGCGGCGCGAAACGGCGCTTGCCCAGCAATGACAGATCTGGTGCGGACATAGTTGCAATTCCCCTTGATACGAGGCGATAGCGTTGATTTCTTAACGGGAAGCGTCGGGCAAATACCGGCTGTAAAGCCAGCCGACCCCGATCAGGCTGAAGCCGAGCGCGGCGAACGAGGCGATCCGGGCCAGCCCGTCCAGCCCTGCCGCGTCGAACAGGAAGACCTTGGCCACCGCGATCAGCATCAGCGCCAGGCTGGCAAGCCGCCAGTCCCGCGCCTGCCGGCGGATACCGATCCCCAGAAACGCTCCCGCCAGCACCAGCGCCAGGATCGAGCGCGCGATCTGCTCTCCGGCGTCGGTGCCCGTCCAGAGCGGCATCGGCGCATGGCTCGCCTGACGCAGTAGCGTGAAGGCGGCAACGACGATCACCCCCATCAGCGCCCCGTCGCGCACCCGGCCCGTACCCGGCACGATACGGGGCGTCGCCCAGAGGATCGCCCCGATCACGGCATAGGAGAGCGCCAGCCAGGGTCCGGCATGCTGAAGCACGACCAGCGGATTGAGGACCAGCCCGGTGAACCACAGGCCATGCGCCAGCGCCGCTGCCCCCAGCACCGGCGCCGCGTCCCGCACGCCGAGACGCCGAGACGCCAGGCGCCGACGGCGGCCAGCGCCAGCAGCGTCTCCCACAGCGCGTCCGCCATCGTCGTGCGCGCGACGAAGCTCGCCTCGCCGTCGATTCCGACCGCATGCTGAAGCGCGACATGCACGGTGATGCCCAGCAGAGCCCCCCCAACCCCGATTTCGGCGCGGCGCACCTCGGCACGCTGCGGCAGGAGCAACGCCGCCGCGAGGAGCGCGGCGCCGGGGCACGCCAGCCGCAATGCCGTGTCGAGCAAGGCGGGCCAGTCGCCGGCCGGGACCATCGCGCCGCTCGCGGCGATCACGGCGGTGCGTGCCCATGCGAGCGCCGGCATCACCGACCAGCCGAGCGCGATGCACGCCGCCGCCACGCTCGCCGGCAGCACGGCGACGCGACGCGTCATCGCGAGTCCCGTCAGCAGCGCCGCCGCCACGAGCGGCATTACCGTGGCCGGCACCAGCTGTGCCGCCGCAGCATAGCCGAGGGCGACCGTTGCCGGCTGGATCACCGTGGCGCGCAGCCCGCGCGATCGCACCGCCATGCCGGCCGCGACGCATGCCGGCACGATCCAGGACGCAAAGTCGCCGTCCCCCGCCCCGCCGAACGCGCGGCCGAGGCCCGGGTCGATCCCCAGCACCGCGAGGGTCGCCGCACCCAGGGCCGAAGCGGCGCGCTCGATCCGCCGGTCGCCGGCCCGATCGGCCAGTGCCATTATCCCGGCGCAGAGCAGCGCGGCCACCGACGCCCACGCGGCCAGGGGCAACAGCTGCACGGCCGCCAGCGCGGTCAGTCCCGCCGCGGTGATCACCAGCGTCGCGAAGCGCGCATCATCGGCGCGGCCGGCGACGCGCCACCCGCGTGCCGCCACACCGGCCGCCAGCGCCACGCCGACCAGCGTCACGACAGCCGCGTGGAAGTGCAGCGCCGGCAATACGCCGATCGCGACCGCGACCGCCGCCACCATCGGTGCATCGACCGGGCGCGCGTCCTGACGCCACACGCGCAGTGCGGCAGGCACCGCATGGATCGCGACCAGGGCGACGAGCAGCGCCGTCATCTCCCAGCCGCTCGGCGACGGCCAGGCGCAGCCGAGCAGGAGCGCCACGCCCAGCGCCAGCGCAGGCAGGTCGACGAAGATCGCCTCCCGCCGCGACAGCCACAGGATTGCGACGGAGATCAGGCCGAACAAGCCCCAGTGCAGGGGTGCGAAGCCGCCCAGTGCGACCAGAGCGGCAAGCTGCGCGCAGCCCAGCGCGCTCGACGCCGCCCGCAGCAGCGCGGCACGCTCGCCCGTGAGCAGCAGCGGCAGCGCGATAGCCAGCGCCAGCGTGTAGAAACCGACCGTTAGCGCCGCGGTGAGATCGAGCGCGCCGCCGAGGATCAGCATCGCCCCCCAGCCAAACCCGCCGGCCAGCGCCAGCGCCCCCAGCCACCACCAGCGCTGCTGCCGCCCCAGCGCGCACAATCCGCCGACCGTCAGCGCGAGGTACAGCGTCAGCAGCGGCACGCTCGGCTCGCCGGCACCGACCAGCGTCGGCGCCGCCAGGCCGCCGGCCAGCCCGAGCAGCGCGCTCGGCGCACCGAAGCGCACGGACAGCGCGCTGGCGAGCACGGTCACCAACACCATTGCGGCGAACGCCGAGCCTGGACCGATCAGGTTGTACAGATGAGCCGAAGCCAATATCACCGCATAGAGCGTCGCGATGCCGGCGCCCGCCAGCGACTGGCGCACGCGCGGATCGCGGATCGACGCGTCGCGGCATAACGCGAGTTCCGCGCTGCCAATCAGCCCGGCGCCAAAGATCAGCCCGAACACGACCCGCACCCACGGCGACAGCAGCCCCGCCTCGATCGAATACCGAACGATCAGCACGCCTGCGACCGCCAGCGTCAGCCCGCCCGCCCAGATCGGTAGCCGCCGGCCGAACACATCCTCAAACCTCGATGACGACGGCGCTGGGACGTCCTGCCGTTCGGCCTCCCATTCATCCGCGACCTCGAAAGGTGGCTGCGGGCGTTCAATTATGGGAACACGCACCGCAGCTAAAGAACCGAATTCTGGCTCAGGGGCGGGACGCACGACAGCGGCCCGCTGGAGCGCGGGTGACCGGATCACCTCAACGCTCTCGTTCGGCAAGTCCGATGCCACCAGCGCCTGCCCTGCGGCCTCCAGCATTTCGATGCGGTCGCGCAGGTGCCGCACCTCCTGCCAGAGCAGCGCGAGAGCCACGGAACAGACGATCAACAGCAGCAGCGACATCGCCGACCTCCTCGATTCGGCTGACGATATCACAAACTGAGCATCGCTCAATATAAGAAATAGACAGTGCTCAATTTGTGACGTACATCCATTCCATGGGACGCCGATCCGACCATAGCCGTGCCGAGCTCGAGGAGCTGATCCTGTCAACCGGATCGACTCTGATCGCAGAAACCGGACTCGCCGGTTTCTCGGCGCGCGAGGTGGCGCGCCGGATTGGCTATTCCATCGGCACGATCCACAACGTCTTCGGCACCGCCGACCGGTTGGTGGCGGCGATCAACACGCGCAGCTTCAAGGATTGGGCGGCGTCGCTACGCGAGCGGCTGAATGCTGTCGGTCCGGACGGCGATCGAATCGCAGCGCTGGTAGATGGCTATTTCGGCTTCGCGCGCGAGCACCCGCATTTGTGGACCGCGATCTTCGATCACCGCCTGCCCCCTGATGGTGGACTGACCGAGGCGGACGAGACCGGCCGGGCGTTGTTGACCCGAATCGTCGTTGAGGAGATCGCGCGTGCCGTTGGCTGCGAGGTCGATGACGAGGTCGCCGCCTTGTCGCGCTCGCTCATCGCCACAGTCCACGGTCACTGCTCCTTCGCGATCAGTGGTGCTTGGGCCCTGATGGGCGAAGCAGCGCCAGAAGCGGCCGCGCTCGCGCGCGTGCGGGAGGCACTCTCAGCATGGGACGTGTGCCTTACACAGTCTTGAGCTTCGGAAGCGTGTACGTCCGCATCGACCGCGATAGTCGATCAGCCGCTAGCATCTGCAGAAAGCGGCCGGCGGGCAACGCGCCCTCACCCGTGGTCCTCTCTGCTCAAGACCCAAAAGACGACATTCAGCCGTCGCTCCGCGCGCCCCACCTTAAGACATCCGTTCATGTTCGTCCCACGCCTCCACCAGCAACGGGGGATAAGGCGAAGAGTGGGGCTTCGCCGACGTCCCAACTTACATTGCCGAATGGCAGGTCCTGCTGAGCGCGGCTAGCAATAGAGCGCTGCAATGTAGGCGTCTTCGGTCGCTGGGCTACGCGATTGGCTTACCGCCGGCGCAGTGGCTCCGCGCTAGGCAAGATGCCGGCACACCCGCGGTGGCCCTCTACGACGCTTCGTCGGAGGTTTCCATCATGTAGCAGTAGATGCATACGCCAGCGCTACCGGCCGGTGCAGCCTCGCATCTGACACAAAGTCCGTTAGTCAAAAGCAGCTCCGAGTAGAGGTCGCGAGGCGGTGTAAGGCTAATTTTCGATGAGCCGTTCGAGGGCACCTTGGTCGGCGGTTTCTGCGGCGTTCCCCTTTTCTTGGCGGTACGCCACTCTTTAGCCTGTCGCTTGAGTCGAGAGACAGACCTCGATTTCGTTCGCGCTGCCGACGTCGGAGCCGCCGTGCGGCTCAGCGCGGCCGCGGGGCCCCGGAACTTGGAACGCATGGTTCTCTCCCTGCTCACGGCGTACGATCACAGCGGCGCCTTGAGGTCGCACGCCTCGCAGGTACGACGGAGACGAGGACGAGCACCCTTGGTTCGCGGCGGGATGCGCTCCTCGAGCGCCAATCGGGCGGCGGCTCGTCGCGCTGGCACTCCGCTTGCGGGCGGTGATGCGGATCGACGAGCAATCGCCTCTGCGAACACGGTGATCCGCTACATCCAGCCTCTCTGCTTTCGACGCGGTCACGCCCGTCAACACCGTACCCTTGAAGGCCGCAGGCAGATACCTGCCGCCAGTTGCCTCGCGGCAAAACGGCCGTATGATATGTTGCAACATACCGTGCGCTCACGGCGCATCTAAGCCGTTCTCGGAGTAGCAATGTCCTTAACGCCCCTTGGTTCGCGACTGCGGAAGTCCACAGTCGCCTTCACGATTGCGCTTGGTTTGACGCCCTTGGACGTAGAGGCACAGGAATTTCGCAAGCGTGACGACGAAGACGAGATCGTCGTTCTGGGCACCCGCAACGCCGTCGATCGCGCGCTATCGTCAAACCGGGTCACCGAGCGCATGTCGCAATCGAGCCGGTCGATCGAACGCGACATTCTGGATGCAGCGGGAACGTACCGGCTAAGCGACGCCCTCGAACTCGTCAGCGGCGTCAGCCAGCAGAACAACCGTGGCGGAGTCATCGACAATTTTGCGGTTCGCGGATTTCTCGGCACCCCAGACGGAGGAGCGGAGTACTATCTGAACGGCTTCCTCGCCAATCGCGGCATGGCTCCACCACGCGATCCCGCAACGACCGAACGGATTGAGGTGCTCAAAGGCCCAGCAGGCGCGCTGTTCGGTGACGTTGATCCCGGCGGCCGGGTCAACATCGTGAACAAGGTGCCGCGCTTTACGCCGCATGCGAACGCGATGGTCAGTTATGGCTCGTTCAACACGCGGCGTGTCGAACTCGACGCTACGGGCCCCTTGTCTCGGACCCTGGCCGCCCGAATAGTGGTCGCAGGTGAGGACAGTGATGGGTGGCGCGATACCGTCACCCTGCGCCGACGCGTCGTTTCGCCGTCGCTTACCTGGCAGCCAAGCGATGCGCTGCGCCTCACCTACACCGGCGAGTTCAGCCAATACGACACGCCGTTTGACCGCGGCATTCCCGCGATCGACGGCAAGGCCAACGCGTTGCCGCTCTCAAACTTCTACGGCGAACCATCAAACGGCATCACCAAATCACGGCAGGACCAACACCAGGTGACAGCTCTGGCGGACCTCGGCGGGAGCTGGACGCTGAACGGCGGTGTGGTCTGGCGAACAGGTTCGCTGAAGGGCTTGTCCGCCGACCAGTCGCGCATCGTCGCGAACGCCCTGTGGCGGCAGCGCCGATCGCGTGACTTCAGTGTCGATGACCTGTCAGCGCGCCTGGAGCTCGCCGGGCAGATCGGGCGACACCGCATCAGCGCAGGCATCAAAGGTTATCGCTTTTTCTACGGCGAGCGCTGGATGCGTATCAATCCCTCAGCCTCTGCGCCTTACGCGATCGACCTGTACAACCCGGTCTATGGATCGGATGCAGCTTCCCTGCGGCCCTTCACGAACAATGACGAGAGCCGCTGGGCAGGCACCTTCTACGTGCAGGACATGTGGGACGTCACCGACCGGCTGACGCTGGTCGGAGGCGCACGGATCGACCCGTACCGGCAGAAGATCGTCAACAACAATACCGGCGGCGTCGGCCGCAACATCGATGAGCCCGTTAGCTTCCGTGTCGGTGCGCGCTACCGCGTCACGGATGTGATCGCGGTGCACGCCAATTGGGGGGAAATCTTCTCGCTGAACACCGGCACCGATCGCGCCGGGGCGGGCTTTGGCCCGGAACAAGGTCGCGGTTACGAGGTGGGTGTCGCAGCGAAGCTGCCGGGTGTGGATCTGGCGGCCACGTGGTTCAATATCCGCAAGCAGGACATCCTGACGACCGATCCGGTCGATGCGAACTTCCTGGCGCCCGTGGGTAGCATCGTCAGCCGTGGGATCGAACTCGACGCCTCAGCGCGGCTCGGCAACCGCTGGCAGGTCGTCGCCAATTATGCATGGCTTGATGCGACGGCGGATGACACCGCCTTCCCGACACCGGATGTGCTGAACGTGCCGGAGCACTCAGGCAACTTGCTGGTCGTCCATAGTATCCCGACCACTCGTGGCGACTGGCAGTTGAGCGGGGGCGCCGCCTATGTCGGCGATCGGGCGGGATCGCTCACCGCTAATCCGGTGGTGCTACCTGAATATGTGAAGGTAAAGACGGCTATCGAAGCACCGGTGATTGAGGGAGTCCGCTTCCGTCTTGAGGCCGATAATCTGCTCGCTCAGCGCTATGCCGCGAGCTCGTACAGCGCCTTGTGGATCTACCCCGGCGCGCCCCGCACCGTGCGGGCGTCACTCCGTGTCGTAATCTGACGCGAATGAGGACCGGCTTTCGCTAGTCCCGCTACGTCACTTTGCCGCAGATCAATCAGTGGCGTCGGCAATCGGGTAAGCAACGAGGAAACGGAAGAGCTCGCGCTGGATGAACGAATGATTTCGGCGACTCGTGCAGTCCTTTCGAACGACCGCGGTTGGTCGCTTGCTTCTCCTGCCGAGGACCCAACAGCGGTCACTCAGGGCCATATGGCGCCGCCCCAACTTTGGACGCTTGTCGTCTAATCGCGTCGGGCGCAAGGGTCTTCTGAGATGCCGCTGCCAGGAGCATGGTCGTCTTCGCGGTCGGCATGTGCCGCCGCATGATGGGGCTTCGCGGGTCGACCCCTCCGAGGTTCATCACGCATTCTGCTGCCGTTGAGGCAACGGATGCAACAAGCGTCGCGGAGTGGGTCGGCCTACGTCCCGGCACGACGTCTCGCAGCGCCTTGCGACGCGGACGAGCTCGGGTGTCAGGCTGAGGTGCGTGTCTCCTGGAAGGGTTCGCCGGTGACCAGCATGGTGTGCATGATGACGGCCAGCTTGCGCGCAACGGCGACCGCGGCGCGCTTGAAGCCGAGCCGCTCGCGGAGCTGCAGCCCCCATTTGCGCAGGTCGCACTCGGATCGGCTCCGCACCAGCAGTACGGTCGCAGCTTCGTAGAGCAGCCCGCGCAGATGGCTGTCGCCTCGCCGCGAGATATGGCCGTCATAGTCGATCTCGCCCGACTGGTAGCGCCGGGTGGTCAACCCGACCCAGGCGCCGACAGATCGCGATCGCTTGAAGTTGGTCGGATCCTCGATGGCGGTGATGAAGGAAGTGGCGGTCACGACGCCGACACCGGGAATGGACATCAGCAGCTGGCAGGCATCGCTGCGCCGGGCGTCCGCCAGCAGTTTGCGTCCCAGCTCCGCGGCGCGAAGGCGAACCGCGTGCCAGGCCTCGAGTAGCGGCCGGATGATCCGGCCGAGGTCGGCGTTACCGGCGAGCAGAGCCTCAACCTGGCGCTCGAACTTGCTGCCCGACGCCGGCGGGACGACCAGCCCGAACGTCTTCATCAAGCCCCGGATCTGGTTCGACAGCTCGGTGCCGATCCGCACCAGGCGAGTCCGCGCCGCAACCAGCGTGCGCGCGAGCATGCTGTCGAAGCTCTTGACCCGTACCTCCTTGTAGAACCCAACCTCTGCCAGGTGAGCCAGGCCGTCGGCGTCGTTCGCATCCGTCTTGTTCGCCGCCATGTCGAGCGCCGCCTTGGCATGGCGCGCGTCGATGCAGATCGCCGGCAGCCCCTCCGCGCTCAGCGCATGGAAGAACCAGACCGACATCGGTCCCGTCTCGAACACCACGCGCACCACCTCTCGGGCGTGCTTGCGGATCAGTGCGGCGAGCAGCTGCGGATCCGAGGCGCATTTGCCGCGCCACACTCGCTTGCCTTCACGCCGGATCGAAACCGCTGTCTCTTTCAACGATACGTCGAGCCCGATATACTCACCCATGGCTGTTCTCCGTTCCGATGTATGGGCCCGGCTGCCAGTCGTGAGCCCGCACCTTCATCTACCGGGGAACAGCCACCTTCCTCCACGTCATCGCTGATCGAGGTAGCTCGCTCCCGCGATTACCCCATGTTCATCTCGCCGCTCAAGCCGCCTTGGGCGTTCCGTGCAACTGAATTGGGGGCCACCTCACATTGCGAGCTGCAGTCTTTGCCCGGTACGTAGGCCGACCGCTGCCGGACCACGCGCAGTTCGCTGGGGCGGCCTCCACACCCCACCTCCGGCTCCTCAACGGAGGGCCGACAACGACAGTCCCCTTTGCAACGCAGAGGAGAGACTCGTCCGTCGTCCTTCCGAAACCGCAGATCGGCACGATCATGGCCGGATTGCGCCCGTCGACCAGCATGACGAATTCGCATGTTCGCAAGCCGAGGGCCTCAGCCACGTTCTCGTCAAGGTTGAAAGTCTTCGGTCACCATCGACCGTGCCTTTAACCTGTAAGGAAATGAGCCGGTCGCCGCGTAGGCGAGTGCGGCGCTTCATGCTAAACAGTCACGTCGCCGGCCTCGAACGAACAAGTTAGCGCACCAAGCGCTCAGGTCTGTTTTGGTTCCGCGTTATATACAGGGAGCCTTCTGATGGTCTGCGAACGACAGAAACACGCATTCGAAACGGCGCGCGACCTCTTGGACGACCTCAAGGCGCAGTGCCACGACGGCATACGGGGCGCCTGCGGGCAAATCGCGGCAGCAACGAGGCGCCTCGCCGAGGCGAAAAGCGCCTATGAGACGTGCATGGCGTCGGCTCCACCGCCGCCACCACATCCTCCTCCTCCGCCACCTCCTCCGCCGCCGCCGCCGCCGCCGGACCCATGCGCCGAACTCGTCGCGCGGGTGGCTGATCTCGAAGGACAGGTCGACGATTTGCAGGAGCTCTGCCGAAGCGGTCAGCGGCAGGCGTGTGCCCGAATAGCCGGCGTGCAGATGGAGCTGTCACGAACGAGACAGGCTCTTCTGAAGTGCCAGTATCCCTTTTCCCACCGGATCGTACGTCGCGGCGATGCCACGCGGGTGGAACCGTACAAAATCCTCATCATCGCAAACCCCGTCCTGCTGAGGCATCCGGCCGAAGGATCCGACAGCTACTCGGCGGATCCGATCATCGGCGACGAAGCGATGTTTAACTCGGCGGTCGACTACATCAACGCCTGCCTCTTCGGAGAGATGACGAGCGTCCGACCGGACGGCGGCGTGGCGACGCAAGCGGAGCGGCTGCTGTGGGATCCGAGCGTCGGCGGAAGCATCTGGGTGGAGTCGCTCTTCCTTCGCATCGCTCCGACTGACGCGGCGCACGCGCTCGTCGAGGAATTGTGGGCGTCGAACATCATCTGCCCCATCCAGGAAAACTACGACGCCCTCGCCCGCGCGTTCGGCATCGTGGCCGATGTGATCTTCGCCGTCTCCGGATCAGCGACGCACCGTCGCGCATCCGCCTTCGAAGCGCAGGACGATGAAACCCGGGACGGCGTTCCCTTCACCTTCGACGGCGCGGTCTACCACCATTGGCGTCGGAACCTCGTGCCAGGAGCCGTGGCCATCCACGCGACCGCGAGTTCGCTGACTGCCGCGCATGAATTCGGCCACGCGGCGTCCAGCGCCTCGGACGGCTTTGTCTGCGACCTGTACACGGACGCGGCATCGGATCGTCCGGTCACGATCAACAAGAAGTCCGCGCGACCGATCCCGGGCACGTTCGCCAACCTCGACGGAGTGGACTTCGCCAGCGACCAAGCCCGTGATGGGCTCGGCTACCCGCCGGATTGGACGAGCTACCACTGCGCGCTGGTCAATCAGTCGCGCACGGCGCTGATGGACCAATACAAGGATCCCGGCGAACTCGCGGATCAGATCCAGAGCCAGCATGACCAGATAACGCGACGCTTCCTGCTCGACCGAATCGCGGCGAAGGCAGGAAGAGGCTGACTGTCAGAAACGCCGGCTTGTGAGGAGGACCGACGCCATGGTGGAACCGCTATCGACCGCCGAGCGCGAGGCGATGAAACGCAACGGCCGTGGCGTGACGGACGCCGAAATCGACGAATACGAGACGCTCATTCGCGAGCAGCAGCGCAGCCGATCGCACTTCAACCGTTTGAGCGATCACGCGCGCGCGGCCCCGCTTCGAGCGGGGCGAGTCGAGGAGCTCTTCCGGAAGCTTTACGGAAAAGAGCCGGGCGAAGCAGCAGCCAGCGGGCCAGGCAGCTGAACCAAAACACCTGGGCCCACAACGAACATACCCCGTTAGATGCCCTAACGCCAGCATCGCGACGGCCCGTCAGCGACGATCTGTTATGATCCCGCAGCAAGTTTGATCAAGGTGTAAGTAAAATCGGCCAAGGCAGCTGGCTCAGCACGAACTGGTGCTTGCGTGCTTCATGATCTCGTGAGAGCCTGAGCTCGCGCCCTCCAGTTTCGATGTACGGCCGGCAAGGACGCATCAGTACGCGTAGCCCGCCCTAAGCATCCCTGTTGGCACTCGCCACCGGCGCAGTGGCGCCATGTGACGCGAATGGCTGGTGGTTCGAGGGCGCTCTGAAAGTGCTTGAGCGCTCAAGATCGGAATGGGAACGATCAGCGACGGCGGAGACTTCGATGGCAGAGCATTTGGTCGATGCGGCACTTCGCGTGCCCGACGGCGGTCGCGACGCCGCCTATTTCATCGTTTCGGATCGTTATGTCGTCTGGGACTGGGCGGACGATCGCTGCCGGGACGGCGTGCGAGCGCTCGCTGCCCTCCGTCCGCCGGAAGGCTTCTTCGCCGCCCCGCCGCTGGCACCGACGCCTCCCGGCGCGTCGATCGACACGGCGCTGCGCGGCAAGGCCGGCTTCGACGGCTTTCACTACCTCTTCTCCGGCTCGCGGTACGTGCGCTTCACGACCCTACCCGCCGTGACGTTCGATCCGGCGTCGATCAGCGATGCGTCGGCATGGCAGCTGCCGTTCGCGCGGGTCGACGCCTCATTTAACGGGGCACTGAACCGCGACGATTTCTGCTACTTCTTCAGCGGTCCGAGCTACGTACGCTATAGTTGGTCTGCCGATCGACCAGACGGTGGCGCTAAGCCGATTTCCAACATGATCGGCATACCGACTGCGTTCGCTGGCGGGTTCGATGCCGGGGTGGACGGTGGCGGATCCTTCGCAGACGCCAGCTACATGTTCCGAGAGGACCGCTACGTGAGGTTCGACTGGGTGGCCGGAGCCGCCGAGCCGCATGGCAATCCCGACCAGCCGGTGCAGGGGAACTGGGTCGGCCTTGCGGAGATGCTGGCCGCGGCGAAGGCGACGTCGATTGCACTGACCTGGCTTGTGAGCGCCCGCGGGCAGGTCGCGGCCTACCTGGACGCGCTGAACGGCACCGGCCTTCCGCAACCGATCGTCGCGGCGGCGCTGGCGACGCACTTCCACGCCGGCCCGCTCGATGCCCTGACGCTCACCCAGGTAGGCGCCAATCTCGCCGCGATCCAGACGACGCTGGCCAACGAGCAGACGATCCGCTTCCGCACGGACGCGGAGGCGGTGGCCGATGGCGCGGTCGCCATCGACTCCGCTTACACCTGGCCGCTACCCGTCACGACCGCCACCCGGATCAATGTCACGGGCAACTTCCTTCGTCGCAGCGAGGACAATCGCGTGCTGAGCGTCATCCATGAGGCATGGCACGCGAACGACGACCTCAGCGCCTCCCGCACGACCCACATCCCCGAATGGTATGTGACCGCGCCCGTCGCCGCGTTGTTCGGCATGGTCTTCCAGGCGGACGATCCGCGATATGCCACTCGCTACGACCTGATGAGCACCGCCGACGCCCTTCACGACCCCGCCGCCTACGCGACCTTCGCGCGTCACCTCGCCTTTGGCGCCGACAGCAGGGCGCTGCCGTGACGTCGCGCGACCCGCCGCGCCTTATTTCTCGCAGATCAGACCGAGTGCGTCGATCGCCGCGCCTGATCGGCCGTGCAGCCCGATCGCGCGACCGTGATCGCACCCCGTCGCATAGACCGGATACGGCGAGGAATGGCCGAAGAAGTAGAAGGTGGCGCTGTACGGCCCCGGCGAGCGCAGAACCGCCTCTCCCACCTCGCGACGATCGTTGCCGCACAGCATCTTGACCGCCTTCACGAGCCGATTGTCGCTGCGCAGCGTCTGAACGATCATCGTGCTGAAGTACATGCCGCTGGGGCATGAGGCATCCCTTCGCTCTCCACGGCCGCCGGCACCATGCTGCACCTGGCCGTCGCAGATCGGCGCGATGAAGTTGATATAGGCCCCTTGGAGAGACGAGAGACCGGTCAGATGCGTGTTGGCCGGACAGCGCAGCGTGAACGGCCGCCCACCCGCACCGCCCACCGCCCGACTGAAGCTCTCCTGAGCCGACGCCGGCGGCGGCATCAAGAGGAACGCCCCTGCCAACAGGCCTAACCCGAGTCGCATTTAGAACTCCTTCTGGCCGAAGGTCATCGTGGACTCAGTGCATAGTCAATGCTGAAGTTTAGAATTTGTAAGTTACTGCATCACTGCACATTTATCCAATAAACGCTCGAACGGGTGCGGTAGGCACCACGCCGCAGACGCCGTTACTACCGATCCTATCGGACGGGAGAACTTTGGGAGAACGCTCATGCTTCTTCGCATCATGGTCGTGGCAGCCACGCTGATAGCCTCACCTGCCGCCGCCACCACGCTCGTCGCCGGATCCAACTCGCTAGAGGGCACGACAGGCGCGGCCGAACCGAAGCTCAACGGCGTGGTCCAGCAGGATACGGTCGATCCGTTCAGCCTTTCGGACGGGCACGGCACGCTCAACGCGTCGGTCCAGAGCAGGGTCGTGCTGTCCGTCGATGGCACCTACGACTTCTACTGGCGCGTTCGCGACATCACGTACGTCGCCACCGCACCCGGCGGCCCGCCGCTGTCGATCGGAGCGCTGAGGCTTGGCGCGTTCGGATCGGGGGTGTTGGGCGTCAACGCCAATTACCAGACGGACGGCCTCGGCGATCGCGGCCCCGACTCGGCGTACGTATTCCCGGACTCGCTGACCTCGATCAACTTCCGGTTCTCTACGCCGCTCGCGGCAGGGGAATCGTCCTACTTCATGTTCCTCGACACCGACGCCACGTCCTACGCGCGGACGGCCGTGCTCGACCTGTCAGCGAGCGGCGCTCCGATCAGCCAGCTTCGCAGCACCTTCGGCCCGGTCGCAGCCGTGCCGGAGCCGGCGACCTGGGCACTCATGATCTCGGGCTTCGGCGCGGTCGGCGCCGCCCTTCGCCGGCAGCGCCGAGGCCGGGCACAGGCGTCCGCCCGCTGACACGCGCGGGGTAGGTTGGCCGATACGGCGGCTATGATTTGGTTGAACGGACTGTCGGCTGATGCTGACGCCCTGGCAAAGGAGATCCCGGATGGGAACCGGCGTCTACTTCTTCTCGAGCGGCACCTACCTGCGCTACGACCGTGCCGACGATCGCACGTCGGACGGTTACCCCAAGCCGATTGCGGGAAACTGGCCCGGGCTTGCCGAGGCCGGGATGAGCGACCGCGTCGACGCCGCCGTCAACTGGGAGAACGGGAAGCTGTACCTCTTCCGCGGCGGTTCCTACGTCCGCTACGATGTCGCGACCGATCGCGTCGATGACGGCTTTCCGCTGCCCATCGCGCAGGGATGGCCCACACTCGCAGGCGTGGGGTTCGCGGATGGCCTCGACGCCGCGGTGAATTGGGGAAACGGCAAGGCGTTCTTCTTCAAAGGCGGCTCGTACGTGCGGTATGACGTCGCGAGCGACCGGGTGGATGCGGGGTATCCCTTGTCGATCGCGGCGACGTGGAACGGGTTCGCCGCCGCCGGTTTCGGAGCCTCGCTAGACGGAGCGATCAACTGGGGCAACGGTCGCGCCTACTTCTTCAAGGGGGATCGATACCTCGCGTTCGACATCGCGGCGGATCGTGTGATGGACGGCTATCCCCTGCCGATCGCGCAGCAATGGCCCGGGCTGAGCCCGGGAGTGCGCGCGCCCGTCGACACGATGGATCTGGTGGACGAACTCTGGCTCGAGTCCGCCGAGGTGCGCCGAGCGCCGGTGACCGGGCCCCGCTTTGCACCGGTGCCGTGGCGGGGCGTGCTGCACACCACGGAGGGGGACGGCATCGACGGCGCGATCAACGAGTTCGTCGGAACCAACTTCTGGCCGCATCTCACGATCGAGCCGAACACCCACCGCGTGCTGCAACACATCTCGCTGTCGGTGGGGTCTCGCGCGCTGTCGGACAAGTTCATGCCGGACAATGCCGCGCGCGCGATTCAGATCGAGATCGTGGGACGCGCCCAGAACACTCCTGATTGGAGCCAGGAGCAGCTTTCCTTCGTGCGCGACGTCATGCGTTCGGTCGAGGCGTTGGTACCGATTCCTCGCGTCTCCGATCGTCGCTTCCTCGACGCCAATGGTGTCAACGCCAATCCAACCAACCGTATGTCCCTGGACGAGTGGAAGCGCTTCTCGGGCTGGTGCGGTCATCAGCATGCGCCTTTGGAGGATCACTGGGATCCCGGTGGGATCGACATCGACACGTTGCTCGCGAGCTGAACACCCCGACTTCGGGGAAGGCAGTGAGGATGGAACGCCGCGCGGCAGATCGCGGACAAGCGGATGTCGGCAGAGTGTGATCTGGCGCATGGAGCGCCACGTGGGAGGAACGGGCATGCCACGCTTCGACCAGCCGGGGGTTGCCTCATGGGGACCGGACCGCCTCGACGTGGTCCTGCGTTCAGCGTCGAGCACCCTGCTCCACGTCTTTCGGGAGGGCGCGACCACCACGATGCTGGACATGGGTGGCGCGATCGCCGGCGCGCCGATGGCGGTGACCCGGGGAGCGGAGCGCCTCGACGTGTTCGCACGCGACTTCAACCAGAGGCTGCTGTGGTGGAGCTGGTCGAAGGAGGCGCGCGCTCTCGTCGGCCCACGCGCCCTTCCTGGATGCATCGCCTCGGATCCGGTCGTGGTCGCGCTGGGTACGGAACGGATCATGATCTTCGCGCACAGCATCGATGGGCCGCTACGCTATTGGGCGTCGAGCGTCGACGACCAGGGCGCCGAGGATTTCGGCCCGCCTCGGATCAAGGACGAGGATCCGATCGCACGCCCGGCGATCGTGTCGCGCTCTCCCCACGGCGTGGACGTGGTCGTCGGGGTCGGTCACAGCGGCACTCCCGAGTGGTGGAAGTACGTCGACGGGGCCTGGAAGGCGCCGGTCCTTCTGCCTGGCGAGATGCCCGAAGCGCCGACCATGCTGACGTCTATCTCAAGTAGCGGCAACTTCCCGCGCCTGGACGTCTACGTGCGAGGGCAGGATGGGAGATTGAAGCACTGGGGCTTCGGCTTCTTCCATGCTCCGGGCTCGCCGAGTGGCTGGTTCGGTCCGGAGGCCAGCGTCCCCGAACCGTTCCTCACCAAGCCGTTCCCCATCACCACTGGCGACGACAGCATCGAGCTGCTCGCGCGCGGCGGTGACGGAACGCTGGTACACTGGTCGTGGGACGCCCGGGCACGGGCCTGGGGGCGACTTCAGCCCGGCGGGGAGGCGCTCCAGTCCGACCCGGCGGGCGTCTCACGCGCGGCGGGCACGATGGACGTGTTCGCCTGGGCGGGCGACCGCTCGCTGCACCATTGGACCTTCGCCGCCGGCACCTGGGCCGTCGAGCAATGGACGCTCGATGTCGTGCGCCCCACGCCATTGGAGGACGAGCTCGCCGCTGGCCTGGATGACACGCCGCCGGAATATCTCATCGTGCGCGCGGCTGATCAGCTCGTCCTCGGCCTGACCGCGCCGGGCTTCGTGCGCGACCCCGATGGGGCCCGATTGATCGCGCAGGATCCGGACGCGCGGCTGATCGTGACCTTCCCACCCCAGCATGTGGTGGAGGGGGTCGTAAACGGCGACGACTCGTTCCCGCCGGCTGCCGTCAGCCCCTCGCGACTGTCCGGCCCGAGCCGCATCGGCTTCACACCGGCGGCCGGCACCGTCGTCGGGCTGTCCACGACAGGCATCCTCCAGGCGCTGACCACCGCCACGGTGAGCGTTGATCCCATCGTCACGCGCGTGGAACTGCCCTTTGGCCTCGCCTTCACGCCGGGAGCACGCAACGCCGAGATCCACGCGAAACATCCCATCGAGCCGCTCGACGTGGCGGGCGCCAACACCCTGTGGCGCACGGACCTGCACGCCGATAATGCCGGAGACCTCGGCTTGATGCACGTGGTGGCGGGCCGGACCGACGTCTTCGAACCGCCACTCGGAAAGGCCGAACGCTTCTTCATCAAGGTCCAGACCGAACCGGCTCTTGCCCGGCGCGTCTCGCTGACCAGCATCGGTGGGTCGCTCGACGCGACCGGGCGCTGGCCGCACTTCTCGTGGGACCAGCGCATCGTCCTCGGTCGCGATCAGGAGGTCCGGACCGCGGTGGAGGGCGTGCTTTTCCCGACTGGGCATCGCGCCGTCTACGAGCAGGTCACACGACGCAGCGGCGGCGAGGCGACCGCGGTGCTCCGCAAATCGAGGCAGCTCATCGTCCTTGAGCCCGTCCGCCGCCACGGCGACGCCACCTCCACGCCCGCGCTGATCAACAGCTTCCCGTTCGATGGCGTCGAGATCATGACGAGGCGCTTCACGGATATGGATGACGCGTCGTGGCACACCGTCCCCCGCGAGGCGCTGACCTTGGCCGAGGCCAATGACACGCTGGCGCAGATGGACGCTCAAGTGGCCGCGCTGACGCACGCAGTCTACGGCGGCGAAGGCGTGTACATGGGCGGTCCGGTCGTCGAGGATCGCGCCGCCGCAGGAGACGAGGCGGCATCCGAGTACGTCGGTTGGCAAGCGGCGCGCGCAGCGCAGAGCAGGATCGTCGACCTGATCGTCGAACTCGGCCTCGGGACGGAGGATCACGAGGTCTTCTTCCAGCCGCACACGGCCGGTCAGCCAGTTCCCTTCCCGATCCGCTGCTTCGGCGCTGGTCCCGATGTCCACTTCAACTTGAAGATGTGGTTCGTCGCCGACATCGACATCGCCGGTGATCTGCGCGCGCCTCTCCACTCACTGGCCGATGCGCGCGTACTAGCGGCCGTTGAGCAGGCGCATGCCGAGAACGACGACGGGATCGTGGAGCTTCCCGGCGTGCCCATCGATCTGGCTCCCGAGCTTCCGGCGCAGATCGGCGTGACCCGATCGGATCCCGCGGTCAACGTGCGCTTCCAGGAGGTACGCCGGCTCAACATCGTGGGGAATGCGCTGGATCGCGGCTTCCTGCCGACGCTCGGCCTCCCGCAGCTTCCCAACGTGCCACACCTTCCGGCCGATCCGCGCGCCTGGGCGGCCGAGGTAGGCATGGCGAGCCTGCGCTCGCTCCTCGACACCGATCCGGCCGTGCGCCTCCGCTACGCGGCCGACTATGCGGCGTCGCGCGTCAGCCAGGTTCCGTTCGGCATCCTCGGCCGGGTCGTGGCGGACGGGGCCGTCGAGCAGTTGAAGCTCAACTTCGCCGAGGCGAAGGATCGGGTCGGCGCTCTCGCGGCGCCCAACATGGTCGCGGACGGCATCTCCCGCGCGCAGGGCCTCATCAACGTCGCCGCGCAGGTGGCGAGCGACGCGCAGGGCATGCTCGACCCCGGCAAGCTGTTCGACGAAGGCGCCTCGCTGTTCGGGTTTGATCTGCGCGACCTGGTCACCAACATCAAGGTACCGCCCGAGATCAAGACGCTGCTGCTCGCCGGCGGCCCCCCTACGGTCGAGATGAACTGGTCGGGCATCGAACTGAAGGCCACGCCGGCGGACAAACCCGTCTTCGTCCCCGACGATGCGTCGAGCCTCTCGATCAAGGTCGTGAACACCTCGACGAAGAGCGAGACGACCTGCACCCTCGGCGGCTTCGGCCTCAACATGCCGCCGGGCGAACCCCTCATCAACGTTCACTTCAGCGGCCTGGAATACAGGCAGGTGCTGGGCGAAACGCCAACCCTCAAGGTCGGCAATCTCACGGCCACCCTGGTCGGCAAGCTCGCGTTGCTGCAGGTGCTTCAGGAGCGGGTGGGCCTGGGCGACAAGCTCCCGAACGTACACGTCACCGCATCGCAGGCCGACGCTACCTTCCAACTGCCCGTTCCCGACGTGCAGGCCTTCTCCTTCGTCATGAGCAACCTGCTGTTCAGCGCGGGGCTCACGGTGCCGTTCACTCCCGACCCGGTGGCGTTGCGGCTGGGCTTCGCCTCGCGAGAGAAGCCCTTTACCCTGACCGTGCTGATGTTCGGCGGTGGCGGCTACGTCGATCTGGAGCTGACCTATCAAGGCCTGCGCCGGCTCGAGATATCGCTACAGTTCGGCGCCGCCATCGCGTTGAACCTAGGTGTGGCGAAGGCGGAGGTGCACGCCTTCGGCGGCATCCGCTACGCGTTGCTGCCCGATAGAAGCGTGTCGCTGACCGGCTACATTCAGATCGGCGGAAGCGTGGAGCTGCTCGGCCTGATATCGGTTGCGATCGAACTGAGGGTCGAACTCGATTACCGTTCCGACAACAGCCTCGTCGGCCGGGCCAAGCTCGTGATCGCGGTCGATCTGACGCTCTACTCGCACCGATTCGAGCTGGACAGCGGCGAGTGGCGGATCTTCGGCGGTCCTGCCGGACACGCGCGCCTCCGGGCGTCGCCCCGGCGCTTCGTGGAGACGGCCGCGCTCGAGGACGATGCGCCGGGCCTCGAAGCGTGGCAGGCCTACCGGAGGAACTTCGCGTGACGACAACAGAGATGCTCATGGTTGCCGTCCCCAGCGGCGCGGTGAGGGATGGCGTGGCGCGGCTTCGACTCCTCTTCGTGCCGCGGCTCCGAGCCGACGCGACGTCACCGCTCTCGGCGTACGTACTGGACGACTGGCCGACGCTGCTGGTGAACGCGACCTTCTCCGCACAGACGTCGGCCGACGGTGGCGCCGCCACCTCCCTGCCCGTGCGCCAGCCCGCCGCCCGCGGCGACAGCGAGACGTGGCGCGCCTTCTTCTCCGCCGACATGCCCGTCGATCCATGGCAGCCGCAATCCTACCCGGAACCTCATGTCGACGGTACGGCGACGAAGGCGTCGCGCGTCGCGTCAAGCTATGCCACAGCGGCCCGCTCCTACGTCGACCCGGTGAAGGATGCCGCGACGGTCGTGCGTGCCGAATATGCGACCTGGACCGACGCGGATCCCGTTGCCCCCGACAGCGGGTTGACGCCCGAGGAATGGCAGGTGCCGGACTTTCATCGCAGCGTGTCGATGTTGCGCGAACACAGCGCCGTCCTCATCGAGCTCGGCCTCATCGTCGAACTGTCGATCGCCGCCGCCGACCTGCCACGCTCCCCCGTCGTCGGGCCACCGCGACGCGTCGCCGTGGACTGCACGCTCGGCGCCGGCGCACCGCCGATCACGTTCACGGCGATGTGGACCAACTATTCGTTCGACGGTGCACTCTTCCTCCCCTTCGCCGCGGCCGACAGCGACCTCGCGCAGGGCATGGTCGACCTCGGGGGCGCGCGGATGGTGAGCGCTCCTGACGCTCCGATGGCGAGCAAGTGGTGCGTCGCCACCTTCGACGTCGACGGCGCGGTGGGTCGTCTGCGCGACGGCGCCGCGACGGCGGGCGCCAGCAGCGATATGGCCGACGGCGTGTCGCTGCCCGCGCTCCACTCCACCGGGCCGACGCTCCTTCGCGCCGGGCGGCAGGCGGAGTTCGGCCGGCGCGCGGCACGGGGGCGCGCCGGCATGCTCCGGGTTGCGATGGACGAACACGTGCTCGACGCCGACGATCTGGTTCTGGGCTATCGGGTCGACGTTCGCCCGCAATCGCAGGGCGACTGGGTGTCGTTATGCGAACGCAGCGCTACCTATACCGTCGACGGCAGGACGATCGGAACGGCCGGTGCCGTCGAGGACGGGCAGGTCAAGGCCGATGCCGTCGCGTTGGGGAGCGACGGGAAGCTCCAGACGAGCGAGGTGGTCGCGCGGTGGAGCGGATGGAGCCTCGCACGCGCGCGACCGGTGCTGGACGGAAGCGGTGCGGTGCCCGGCGCGGCGAGCCGCCTCCCCCTTCCCTTCGCATTCGACTGGACCTTCGGGGCTGCGCGACCTCTGCCACAGCTCCGCTTCGGCAAGGCCTATCGCCTGCGCCTGCGGGTGGCGGACATGGCCGGTGGCGGATTGAAGGCGGACGAGCTCACCGGCACGGACTATGCGACGGGCACGATCATCTACCGCCGACACGAACCCATCCCGCCACCGGAGATCGCGCCGCCGCCCGATCTCGTCGCGCCCGAGCCGCCCGCGGACGCGCCACGGGACGAAGCCCCCAAGAACCCGTTCGGCACCGGTGGCACGATCGACCGCCTGGTTCTGCGCAGTGACCCCGCCGACATGAAGGACGTCGCTGCCTTCGTCGCGGAACATCCAAGCTATCCCCACAACGATCGACGCTGGCTGCTGCCCCCGTCCACATCCTTCGCGATCGCCGAGCAGCACGGGCGACTTGACGGCGACGATGCGGCGACCTGGTCTAGGGCGCGTCGTGCGATGGCGGCGCCGCAAGCCGCGACGGATGGTACCTTCAACTGGCTGCACGATCCGGCCGCGTTCGGCGTCGCTGCGTTCGTCCGCAGAAATCCAGAGGGCTTCGAGGTGGGGGCGACGGCCGACATCGGCTGGGGCGAATGGCCGAGACTCACTGGCAATCGGCTGCTCCTTGCTGCGCAGTCCGACGGCGAGCCGTTGCTTGTGTGGACCGCGGACGAGAGTGGCGCCGTGCTGACGGTCCGCCTGCCGCCCGCCGCGGACATCGAGGTCGAACTCTCATCCTTCCCGACATCGGACAACATCGACGATCTCGAAATCACGAGCTGGCTGGCCGAGACCGCGCCGGACGTCGCGGTGGTGGACGGGCGCCACCCGATGGTGACGCCGCCACGCGTCCTGCGCCTGGTCCACGCGGTCCGCCGGCCGTTGGGAAAGCCCTCCGGAGCCTTCGAGGTGACGCGGACGCCGGGCGCCACGGTCGCGGTGCTGACGGCGGCTACGTCCACTCCCATGATCGGCGTTCACATCCCCAGCACCGCGCAGTTGGACGTCGCCGCGAGTTGGGACGAACTCGTCGATTATCCCGCCTATGCGCTGGACGGGCTCGCCCCGGACGCTCCCATGCCGCCGCCGACGCGACGGACGGACCTGTTAGCCCCACTGCGGCTTGATCGGGGGATCGCCGTGCTTCCCACGCTGAACCACGAGCTGGGCGACACCGCGCACCGGACGATCAGCTACGTGGCGACCGCGATCAGCCGCTTCGCGAACTATTTCGACGATGCGCCCGGCTCCGCGTTCGCGAACGTCGGCGACTCCCTCGTCACTCACGTCCCCAGTGCGGCGATCCCTCTGTCCCCCATCATCCTGGCGGCGGGCCCGGCCTACGCCTGGGAGACGGTGGATCCCGCGGCGGCCGGTCTGCCGGCCGGTGCCATCCGTCGACGCCGTCATGGTGGACGGCTCCGGATCGAACTAGCACGGCCGTGGCACAGATCCGGCGCCGGCGAGCGATTGGCGGTTCTGCTCGCCGCGGACGGTGCGCCGTCGGATGGGCGGGCCAGCCGCATTTTGCGCGATCCAATCTGGGATACGGCGCTGCCGGCCTCAAGACTGGACGCAGGCATGTTCGCCGACCCGACCTCCGCGATACCGCTGACCATGGACGACGGGACGCCCGTGACCGCGATGCCCTGCGACGTGGTCTACGATCGGGCGAGTGGGCGATGGCACGCCGATGTCGCGCTCCCGGGCGCGGCGGCGGAGAGCTATGCGCCCTTCGTCCGCCTGCGCCTGGCCCGGTACCAGCCGAACAGCCTGGCGGGGTTGGAGCTGTCGCCGAGCATCCTGACGGACTTCCTCCCGCTTCCGGTCGATCGGACGGTGACGATCTTGCCCGCCATCGGTGGGTTCGACGTGACGTTGGAGGGAGTTGCACCAGCCGGTCCTCACCTCAATCGCGTGATGACCGCAGTGGAAGAAGCTGATGGTGCCGCTCCAGCAGATGGGCTGCTTGCGCTGAAGGGAGGGGGCGGTGCGTGGACACGCGTACCAGGGAGCGAGATCTCAGGTGCGCTCAACCAGCCGATGCGGGTGTCACTTTCGCCAGCGGCGGCTGGACGCCGCCGTCGCCTCGTGCTGCGAGAGGTGGAGACGCTCGACCTTCCCTTCGAGCAACCGATCGACGACGCGTTCCGCTCCGAGCTTCACGAGCGCACGGTGTTCCTCGATATGTTGGGATTATGATGGAGGGGAGCAATTCAGGTGTATTCGAGGTAGCCGCCTGCGATCTGTCTCATGATCGCTCGATGTGCCGACACGCGAAACATTCCCCTTCACCATCGGCGATTTAACGAACTGCTGCTTTTAGTCGATGGTGCAGGCAAGGAAGCCTCCGGTGCCGCAGGCGGGATCTCGACCTCGGCTATTTCTCGTCCGCGCCGGGCGACACTGTGTTTCCTGGGTTGGCCGGGGCGAGCTATTGTCAGGTTCCCGCGGGCTCCTCGGTGCTTTGGGACCCGGGAGCGGAGGATCTCTGCGGATGGCTGAACTTCAAACCAACCTATGATTATGCGCCGCCGGTGCCGGAGCCCGCGACATGGGCGGATGCTGACCGGCTGCGCCACGATCGGCGCGGCGTTGCGACGGCGCCGACGCCACGTCGCGATGGCCTGACGCTGGAGCGGTCCGATCAGGTTGGTTCATTGCCGTGAATCGATGTTGGCGCACCGTGCAGAGATGGCCTGAAGGTCGGTGACGCCGGGGTAACATGCGCGGGAAGAGCCTTAGTGGCTTCGACCCAGAACCGGTCATCCAGGTGCCCCTCCCCGCTTCCCAGCTCCGGCCGCTCGTTCATCTCGCCGCTCGAGCCTTCCGGGCGCTTCACGTAGCGTCGGGCTGGCCTGATGGCAGGAAAGCGGACGTTGCGGCTAGTCGACGCAGACGCCGCCTTCGGGTGAGACCTTGCCTTCCTCGACCGTCGCATAGCAGCCGAACGTAGACCGTTCTGCTTCGCAGACGCCGAGGGCAGGTGCTCCAGGTTCAGGGGCTGACCCGGGTGAGCCGGCGATCTCTAGAATGCATTGGCCTTGGCAATCAAATTTGCCTGAGCAGATCTTGCCCCGTCGGAATACCGGAACTGACAGAACGGGTAGCCGAAAGGGCCACGACTTTCGTATCCGCCTTGCGAGACGCAGCTCCGGCTCTCTGACGCATTCAAGCGCTTGAGCGGCCGGCTGCAACTGCCGATCCCGAGGATCGCCAGCATGAGCAGGGCCGTAGCGGGACGGAAGAGTGCGGATCGCATCGAGCAAACGTGTCATACGGACGAGATGTCGGCAATTGGCAGTTAGCGGAAGGTCTGCTTCTTGCGTGCGCGATGCTCTTGATAAGCTGCGCATAGGAGTAGCAACGACAGGAGGAGGATGGCTCGCACAGGGAAGTGATCGAGAGCGAAACTAAAGCCGCTATCGATCCAGTCGGACAGGTACTGTCCTGCTAGCACAGGCAGGCCGATCTTGAAGGCAAGGTGTCTGAGACGACGCTGCATCAGCCCACCTTAAAGCGACGTGGCTCGGCCGCAATGAGGTTCGGCGGGCAATGCCACCGGATCGGGCTGAATGGCTGCCTATGGGCGTTACCGGACGTGCCCTCCGGATGACTGCGGCGGAGGTCATCTCCGCCGCGTTCAAGTAAGCCGATCCGGCCCGACCTTCACCTCGACATCGACCCGGCTAACGGCGTTCGTCGTCTGATCTCGCAGGTGGCGATGCGCGGGGCCGAGCTCGGCCGCCTTTCCAAGAGAATGCTCACGGCGGAGCGCGCTGCCGACTTCCGCGCGGCCGAGTAGGTGGTGTGTCGCTCGTTGCCTTCGCTGCTGCCGGCGGCATCGGATATCGAGATTTAGAATGATGGCATGCCGCCATCACGACGGCTTCTTACAACGCCGCTTAGATCCAGGTTCAAAGCCTAAGTGGATCAATCACGCCGGTTCCGAGCACCGCGGCGGAGGTTGCCTCCGCCACGGTCAGCGCATGCGACGCCGGCCACCGGTCTCAAGATGGGCCGCACCACCTGCGAGCAGGCAGTCAAAAATCTATCTCGGCTCATGCAACTAACAGTAATGAATTGCGGCGGCCCCGTGTGGCGAGCCCGCTACTCCGTCGCGCATTGCGGATCCCGCGGCTACTGTCTGATCTATACCCCTAGCTCTTGATCTCACGCCATCATGGAGGGGTAGATCGCGGCGGGGGTGACCTTCGCCGCTATCACACCAGACGGTCCCCTCCAACGTGCAGATCCACATTGAATCGCTTGGCAAGCCCCGTCTCTTCGTTTCGTATCTCACAGGTTGCGGCTAGCGCTGGCGGGAGCACTTCGCGATCGAACAAAAACGCTAATGCCGTCTGCACCGCAGACCTTCGTGCTGCGGCGTAGCTCTCATGACGCTCGATGCCCTCGCTGGTCGCCTCGTCGTCTGTGATGCTGATGCGAAATTCCGGCATGCGCTAATCGTATGTGGCCCGATTTCGATTCGCCGTAACCCAAGAGTAACTCAGGTGCG
The DNA here is from genome assembly GCF_014194975.1 of Sphingomonas sp. BK580. Lineage (GTDB taxonomy): Bacteria > Pseudomonadota > Alphaproteobacteria > Sphingomonadales > Sphingomonadaceae > Sphingomonas. The sequence goes on from NZ_JACIAY010000003.1 coordinate 496,275, forward strand.
AGCCTTGACAGCGAGGTGGTATAGCGGCGGAGATTGCCTCCGCCCCGATCTTCGCCAACGCGAGCACAGCGCCGGGTATTTCCCCCGCGTTTACGGTTGTCGGTTTACAACGGAAGTTCAGTTGATCGAGGCTCCCGCCGCCAAGCCGTGCAAATAACGAGGATCGAACCCGCCGATCGCTGCGACCTTCGACCAGCTTGGGATCGTTATCCTCCGGCCGTCCGGCTTGATGAGCCCGGCGCGACGAAGCGAGCCAAGCATGCGGTTCACGTGCACATCGGTGAGGCCAATGGCGTCGCCGATCTGTGCTTGGATCATCGGTAGGACGTAGTCGTCTCGCCGTCCCAATCCCGCTCGTTCAAACCGGTGGCCTAACTCGCATAGTAGGTGAACCAGTTTAGCTTCAGCGCTTCGGCACGCCAGATTGATAACCCATTGCTCAAGAACGGAAGCTTCGATCGCCATGTCATGCCAGAACGCGAGAGCCAGACCGGGATTGGCGACGATCACCGATCTAAGCTGTGCGTAAGGAATGCGAACGATCGTCGCCGGCGTCAGAGCTGTCAAGCTCCAGCGGATCGCCGGCAGAAACGCTGACTCCAAGTCGGCTATGTCACCGGCCATGTAGACAGCAGTGATTGCCCTTTTGCCAGAGGGGCAAAGGTGAAAGCGCCCGATCATTCCCTTGGCAACCAAAGTGACGTTCATATCGCTGCCTGGAAGGCGTGTGATGTCGCGGTAAGCCCGCACAACCTTCACCTCACCATCTAGGCCAGCAACAGCTTCGATCTCTGTTGAGGAGAGCTTCGAGCTTAACTGAAGCCGCGCAAGGTAGCGCTCAAGTGCTCTTTGACGAATAAACGGCTCAGGTTCTCTGGCACCATCAGTCACCGCCCGCTGAGGCGGCGGAGTCAACCCGTCGATAACCGCTTGAGCGGTTACGTTGCGGCCAAGCTCAGGCTCTTGCGTCATCCTGACCAGCGTAGGCCGGTGGCGCTCCAGTCTCAACTCCGAGGTTCATATGCTCACGATCACCGCGGGGCCGCGCGCGGCCCTGAACGAGCAGATCTGTCCCTATGGGCAGTACCTTCGACAGCGACCAGACACTCGCTCCCTTAGAATGGAGGCACGACCCAGAACCGGACGCTGACGGGCTCTTTGAAGCTACCCAACTTTGGCCATACGTTCATCTCTGGGCAGGAGCGGCGCCGCGAGGATCCATGGGCATGATGGCGACGGGGGTTGCCGTGACATCGTCTTCCAGCGAGGTGAGCGACTCCTGCACGACGCTAACGAGCGCCGGCTTGAGCGCATGAACAGAAGCGTGCCGACGCAGGTGCCCAGCAAGCGCGATCCCTCAGCAGCTGTGAGGATCACGCCTGATAACCTCCTCGCGTCCCGCAATTGCAGCGACACCTCGCTGCCGAGCCTTTGCGCGATAAAGGGCGTCGTCTGCTGCTTTCAAAAGCGCTGATCGGTTGCGCAACTCCTCATCGCAGAGGCAGGCGCCGATCGTAGCGGAGACCTGGATAATGTCCCCGCGATCGGTGACTTCAAGTCGTAGGTCTGCAAGTAGCCGGCTCAAGCACCCCGGCAGGCGATCGCTAGTGTCACCTCCCATCATGAGGACGACGAACTCGTCACCCCCGACACGGGCGACGAAGTTCGCGCCGAGATAGTCGGCCCCCTGCAGCTTCCCTGCCATGCGCTGCAGCACATCGTCCCCTGCGGCATGGCCGAGCCGATCGTTCACTTCCTTGAAGCGGTCTAGGTCGATGATAGCCAATGCGAACGGCAAAGGCGGGCTGTCACCCGCGGTGTTGAGCAGCTGCTCTACCTCAAGATTGAACGCGCGGCGGCTCGGCAACCCCGTCAACTCATCAGTTCGCGCGGCGGCGAGTAGGTGGCGTTCAAAGTGATGCCGCTCCGTTATGTCTTGGATGACGCCCATAATCGCGACGCGCTCGCCGCCGCGACGATCGATCTCGCCGAGCGTCCGCACGCGGCGCACGACGCCGCGGGCGTCAGTGAGGTCCAGCTCCAGGTCCCATGGCGTGCCGTCGCGGGCACAACGCTCGATCGCGTCGTTCAACAGAGCTCGGTCAGGCTTTGAGTAGAAGGAGAGCGCCTCGGCGAGTGGCTCGTCTAAGTGCGGCTCAAGAGCATGAATGGCGTAGGTCTGCTCGGACCAATGAACGTGTCCGGTGGGAATCTCGAGCCGCCACGAGCCAATCCGCGCCATCCTCTCGGCATGAGTGAGCAGGCGTTGCGTCCGCGCCATCTCGTCGAGCGCATCCTGTCGCTCGAGGACGAGGCGCAGGCTGTCTCGGCTAAGCCGGCGAGCGTCAATCAGTGCCTCGACCACCCGCGCCATGCCGGTGAGCACGGCGAGCTTATCTGCAGCAGGGCTATGCGGCCGATCGTCCGCCACGCAAATGGTACCGATAGGCAGCAAAGCTTCACAAGTCGGGTCCTTCACCCGCAACGGCACACCAGCGTAGAAGCGGACGTGAGGCGGTCCAACGACCAAGGGGTTGTGCGCAAACCGTTCATCGGCGTGCGTGTCAGGAATCACCAGCAGGTCGTCGTTCGCGATCGTGAGCGTACAAAAAGACACCTCGCGTGACGTCTCGGACGCGTCTAGGCCGCAGCTCGCCTTGAACCACTGCCGGTTAGCGTCGATGAGCGCGACATAGGCGATCTTGCAGTCGAACAGGTGCTGAGCACCGGCGACAATGGCGTCGAACTCAGCTTCGGGAGGTGTGTCGAGCAGCTCGAGCGCGCGCAGTGCGGCTAAGCGCGCGTCTTCTCTATCGATGTGAGCCAAATGCGACATTGCGCCATTATGAACCTAATCAGCTTGGCGGTTGGTTAACATCGCGTCCTGCCATCCAACCGGTTTGAGCGGCTATATCAACGTCGGTGGCATGTGTGCTGGGGCCGTGTGTCAGCAGCTCAACGATGCGCGCCGGTGCTGTCAGTCTAACGCGAACTCGTCTCTACACGATGCACCTCGCCCTCGGCTCGCGTTGGATCAGCCGACGAGCGCCTGCCACTCTGCCAGCGCCGCGGAGCGGCGCTGCTTGTAGGTCTGGCGGTCGACGAGGTGGCGTTCGTGGTTGAAGTGGTTGTGGACGTTGGCGTGAACTGAGGCGAACTTCTGTAGCGTTCGCATCTGCCGGAACCGCTGCATCGCCCGCTCTCGTCGCCTGAACGGCAGGTGCGAGTTCTCGACGCGGTTGTTGGCCCAGCGACCCAGCTCCTGCTTCTCGCGATTGCCGAGTTCGGTCAGTGCTGCACCATAGGAGCGCAGACCGTCGGTCGTGATCGCCTCGGGCGAGCCGTGGCGCTTGAGCGCCCTCTTTATGAAGGCGAGCGCTGCCTTCTTGTCGCGAGTCTTAGTGACGTAGCTCTCGAGGATCTCACCCTCGTGGTCCACCGCGCGCCACAGGTAGACCTTCTCGCCGTTCAGCTTCACGTACATCTCGTCCAGGTGCCAGCGCCAATGGCAGAAGCCGCGCATGCGGCTCACCCGCTGGCGCCGCACCTCGCCCGCGAACAGCGGGCCGAACCTGTTCCACCACAGCCTCACCGTCTCATGGCAGATGTCGATCCCGCGTTCGAACAGCAGGTCCTCCACGTTACGCAGAGACAGCGGGAAGCGCACGTACATCAGCACCACCAACCGGATCACCTCGGGTGACGAGTTGAAGTAGCGGAACGGGCTGGCTGGCTTCCGCGGGCGGGGCATTCGCTTCCCTACCCCAATCACCTGCGAGGGTGCATTAGCTTTGACAAAGCCCGCCGCCTGGCTCGGTCTCGTTCCTCGACAGCATTCGAGCGGCGGCAAGGAACGGCTTGGGCGCACGACCAGGATGGGCGAGCGCAGCTTGCGGCGCCTGCTGATCCTCGGGGCAAGCTAGGCAACGAAGGTCGCGGCGCGCCAGCCCGATAAGGCCAGCGCGTGGTTGGCAGGCATGCTCGCGCGCAAGCCGCGCATGCTGGTCACCGTCGCGTTCGCGACCAAGATGGCACGGATCGTCTGGGCGCTGATGGCGCACGGCGGCACCTACAGAGCTCCGGCCGCGGGGTAACCGCCAAGGCTTGAGGCGTCAGGGACGCAGGGAAGGTCAGCAGAGAGAAATGGCGCAACGGTCAGAAGACGGGGTCGGGAAAACCAGTGAAATGACCAGGCGCCCTGAGCGCGCAAAAGCGATCTGGACCCGATCCGCGATCTCCATTCAGGCCAGCAGCCGTGATGAAGGCTGCATCGACAGGCCGGACACACGGAAGCACCTGAACCCGCGCTAAAATCTCTTCAACACCCTCTTGCATCCGAAGGGGCGTCCACACACGGTCGTTCCGGGCGCCTCGCCGGCCCCCCAGATTCGGTCGCTCGTTAGTCTCAGTGTTCAAGGTTCCTAGGCCCTTCGCGCAATTGCCTGGATGGCCTGCAAGTGGGCCCAAACGGACGTGGCAGCGGGAATGCGTGGGGGTACAGCAGGTATGATCGGCGGCGTTTGCAAAGGGACGGGTGACTGAGGTGAAGGTATCTCTGCCGTGCTGCCCGCTTGTGGGCACGACCGATGGCCGCCCAGCTGTGTGGCTGCTAGCCCAGTCGGTCTGTTGTATTTGCTAGCGTTATCGCTCATATAGGTCGCATCGCTGGCTTCCTTTCGTAAGCGCCAGCGGCTGAGAGACCTCGCGCTCCCGCTTACGCGCGGAGTGAAATGGATGAATCTCGCAGAACTCCATGGGCGGCAACAGGTATCCGTCGGACGAGCAGCCACAGCCGCTTCGCCCGAAGCGCAATCGTCTCACTGGCGCTTAGCCACCGGCTACGCCGATCGCATCAAGAATTTCGACGAGCAAAGGGAGGAGCGGCCCATTCTTCATCATTATTCTGTCGTGAGCGCAGCTGGCAGCGTTGATGTCGTCCTCGCTAACTTGGTGTCGGAGCAAGAGCTTTGATCTGGCTCCTGGTGACGCTGAGCATCATCTGGCTCGTCCCCACCGCCCTGATCATCATGCTCTATCTTAGCTCGTTGACGTCGGCACGAGCACGTGAATGGCTTCTACGACACCTCGTTTCGTGACGGAGACGTCCGCGGGCAATCCTTCGCGACGCTGGACGCAAAGCGACATCACGGCCCTGCGAAGTGGCGTCTCTATGGGACACACAGGCAGTAAGCTGGCGCAGATGCTTGGTCGTGAGATCGTTGATCTGCGACGTATGGCGCTAAGGCTTAATCTGACGCTAAGTTCCTTCGAGGCGACTTAGAAGCCGATCCTCGCGCCTGAGATTGGCGATCGGGGAGCGAAGTTTAAAGGCATGACAGAGGTGGATTGAGGTTTGTACTCGATTCCAGGCCACAATGCCGTTGACGACCTGCTCATTATGAAAGCAGCAACGTTCTGGGCATCATCAGCGAAAGACGTGCTGCCGGGTCACAAAGCACGCGAAGGCAAGCTGAGCGAGCTTAGCGACAACATCAAAGAATCAAATTCTACCTTCGGAGGACCACATGGCGAAGAGTCAGCGCAAAGGCAGCAAAGAAGCACGCAAACCTAAGAAGCCGGGCCCTGAGAAGCAGAACGCGTCCGCTCCCTCGCTCAAGGGCGCCCCACCCGCTTCCACCACCAAGAAGATCTGAGACTGCAACCGGACCATCGGAGAACATCATATGTATCCCTCAGCCGCACTATGCCGGGCTCAAGAGGCTCTCCAGAGGAGGCGAGCGACCGGAGCGCCGCTCGCGAATGTTCGTCAGCTAGCCCAGATCGCCGCAAACGCGTGGGGCGCAGAAGCACAGCTGGCCGAAAAGCGGGAGCAACGGCCGGTACGGATTGGTGGTGATGCTACCCGTACTAAAGCCGAGAAGGGCTGCCAACGCGAGCAACTTGATCGAGCGCTCAGCGAGAACCCCGATCGCGGTCTGGCTCACGCTTGATCAAGCCGTTCCAGCCTCAAGGTGAGCTTTCATCGACGCCTCCTGTCTGTAGGGGGCGCCTAGCCGCGTCGACCGAAACGACCGGCGCGGCTCTCAGCGCCTGCGCCCGGGTAACCCTCGAAGGCCGAGGGCGGTCGATACGATGACGGGGGTTCGCACCACTAAAACCACGGTGACTTTTAGGTCGGCCTTTCGACTGACCGGGTTCGACGGACCCGAACCCGCCGGTACGTACGACTTGGAAGTTGATGAGGAGATTGTTGAGGGGAATGACCGGACGGTATACCGGCGCATCGCTACCCTCCTCATCCTACGCAGCGGCGGTACCACACGCACAATGACCGTAAACCAGGCGGATCTCGAGGCTGCGCTCGCCAGAGATCGCGAGTGAAGGACGGGAAGCAGTGCTTGGGATGATTATGGACGCATTTACTGGTCATCGAAGGCCACCTGCCCGCCGTCCAACTTTGGATCTTCGTTCATCCCGGGGTTCGAACCTGCTGGCCGTGCCGTGTAGCTGTTCCGTTGGCCAAATCTTGCCGGCTAACTGAACGTCCGTTCTCGACGCCGATGCGGCTTTACGGGCGTTCGTTCAACAGCCTGCTTGTTTTCTTTCTTGTGTTGAGCAGCAATCAGGCTGCCACATGTTCATGCGCTGGCCGTCACGACGACGCTCGCCTCCATGCCGGCGAAATCGGAGGCATCGCCTAGAAAGCCGCCGACAACGGGCAACACTGCTTCGCTGGTCACGCCGACCGCCGTCGCGACCAGCCCGGCGCTGCCCAATCGACGCTGGGTAGGGTCAAAGGCGATCCAGCCGGCGCCCGGCAGAAAGACTTCGCACCAGGCATGGGTGGCGCCGACATCCCCCGCCACGCTCCCGGGATCAAACAGGTAGCCGGACGCCGCCCGCGCCGCGAAGTCCAGCCGCCGCACCGCCCACAGGAACAGCGCGGCCAAGTCGCGGCACGAACCGCTGCGCAGCGCGAGGGTACGCGACGGCGGCTGGGTGCCTTCCTCGTCGCGGGCCGGGAGCCGAACCCCACTCCGCACGCGCGATAATGGCGGAGCGCCCCGCGCCGCATCCACTCGAGACACAGCCGCTATCAATTAACGCCAAATATGGTTGCCCGCGACGCCCCGGACTAGTGCAGAGCCGGCGCCGCGAGCGGAGCGCCTGTCGCAGGAGAAAAGCGATAAAGCAAGAGGCGAAGAGCCGTCTCAACCTTGCACCTTCAACGGCACAATCTCGAACTGTACGATCTGATATGCTGGGATGCCGATCAGAGCATGCTCCCAGACTCGGCTCTTAGCTCGGGCAACCCGCATGACCTTACCCGATCGAAGGCGAACCCTGACGCGCTCCTCAGGGTCGATCGGAAGCCCTCCCCCGTTGTGCGGCACCCATTCGCTCGCCTTCTGGTCCACGCTGCCTCCTTCAAGCGACCGGCTCAGCAGTGGCGTAAAGAGGCCCGGCAAACGGATCTGCCGGGCCAAAGGTGAGACCCTCATGGTTGAGGATCTGGGGTCGTGGCGTGGCGGTACGGTAGTACTGTCCTTCGCGCCACCGAGTTTACTTACATCAAGCTAACCAGCGTTACTGACGCTGAGTGAATGCTCGCACTGCGTCGACGCACGCGGCCGTCATTTGAAATGAAGTCAACGAGCGTCGGAGATGCTCCGTCAGAGCTGAAGCGCCGACAGGCTGCGCGGGCCGACCTCACGAATAATGCCGGCCCAGCTTCCTACTCCTTATCGAGATTCTTTGCTGTTTGATGCTCGATCAGCTGAGCGTGGAAAGCGCGCTCATCGTTTTCACGCGCGATACTTCGCAGGTTCTCTGCATCCCATTCATTGCCCATTTCGTCTGCCAAGCGGCGGCAGCGATCGGCCTGTGCCCGGAACGCGGCTGATGATGTCTGCGGTGGACCAAACGTTCGCATGCCATAAGACTGTCATGAAAGGCCTTTCCTGCATAGTCAGCAACCCACTAATGTGAGTGAATACTTAGTGCAGGGGGAAAGAGGGGGCTGCTCACAGCCGATTGCGCTCCGCTTTCGCGGCCCGCGCGTAAATGGTCCTGTCAACGATATTTTGAACACTATGGGTCCACGGCATGCGGTCACCCGTTCCGGGTCCACTCGCCACCCACGCCAAGGACATCGATCATAGAAAATCAACAAGATAGCTCGGGCAAACAGGCCCATGTCGCTGATGATAAAGCCGGCAAAGGCATCATGTCGCGGGTAAATGCAGCATCCGATCCTGAGACGGCCGGCGTCGAGAACGCGCCAGAAGGTCCTGAGGCGAAGCCTTCCGGCGCCGCTGCTCCGGAAAGGTGATTGCTCACGGCTTTGTAGGCGAGGGTCGGTCGGCAGTGCGCCTCAGAAATCGAGCCTGCGTCGCTCTACCCCAGCCACAAGCGCGACCATCGCGTGATTTTCATCGTCCAGGTTGTGTTCGACCAATCGGCGTTCCGCTCCTGATTACCCGAGCCGGCGAACGCTTCGGGAGTAAGCGAAGGTCGGTCGTCGTTCATACGATGATTCGAATTCAGCCGCTTAATCTGTGCGACAGACGGAAGTGGTGCTGCTGGTAATCTAGAATCCAATCCCTACATACGACACATCGTTGGCTTTCAGATGTAAGCGCTGGCGGCTGTGAGACTTATGCGCTCCCGCTTACAAGACGGGAGCCGCTCATGGACCTTAACTACCTTCTCGCCCGCCATCAGACGTCGCTTGGGCGCGTTGCCAGCGCCGCATGCTCGTCCAGCCGCACCTCGCACCAGGGCCTCGCTGATCTCTACGCAGCCGAGGTGAACGCAATGTATGAGCACGCCGACGCTTCGGCGCGTCTTGCCTCACGGGTGGCGGCATGATTGAACTTACCGCGCAGGACGGATCCAAAATTGCCGTCAATCCCTCCACGGTTTGGCACGTCCGATCCGCCAATCAGGAGCAAACCGCCATCTACGCCGCGAACGGAGCAGCCCTCTTCGTTATGGAAACGTGCGAAGAGGTGATACGGCTCTTCAAGGAAGAGGACGCGTCACGTGCACGATAGTGGATCGTACACCCACAGCGCCGCACGGTTCCGGGATGGAGCAGCGGCGAGTCCGACGACACGCGGCTGGCAGGTGCAGACACCCGGCTGACCAAACCCGCAATTGACCTAAAGCCTCATCGGCGCGCTAAACCGGCACGACGTACACAGTAACAATCCCACCAAGTTCCACGAAGTGGTGAACGCGATGCGGTTTATCTGGCAATCTGACGATGCCGTTTAGCTTTGGCCTGCCGTTTTCAGGGCGCTCAAGAATGAACGCGGGCGGGCTCTGCCGGTAGTAGCGGTGCATCATGCCGGCATCATACTGGAACGGAGATGGTCATTACACGGCCCTTTCCAAAGCCGCTCGGGACAGCGGCAGCTAGCGCGAACCTTGCGAGACCGCTCCTCATCTGCGCTTAGAAGCTCAGCCCGCGCCGCTCGACCTCTGCCGCTAACACGTCGTGACTGCGAGACTGCCCTGCCAGCGAAGAGCCATATGCGGAGACAAGCTGGTCGTCTCGCTTCGGCACCACCACCAGCTCGTTTCTGATGACGTTTACAAGCACATAGTCGAATTCGCACCCGTCGGCCTCATGACGGCGCGCTACGTGCCAGTCAGCAACTTTTGGGATCATGACGATCGCGCCATCTTCAGGACCGCCATAGGCGGGGAAATGACGCCACTTGCTTTTGCCAAGCCGCTTCACCTTCCAAGCTCGCGCCCATCCGTGAAGGAATGGTTGCCGTTTCCGTATCGGGAGGTGCCGGTCGGTGAAAACCGATCTGGGCGCGGCGCTCTTTCTGCCTGGAACTTGCTGTCCAACGCAGACTGCTAGCCCAACGGCGAAGAGCGACCTAGACCTCCAGCCAGCGCTATTCGGAGCCAGGCTGGAGCGCCGTGTGTCGTCCTTCTGCGTCACTGCGGATCGGCTCGCGCTCAATCTGCTTCATGCAATCACGAGCGTATTGCTCGCGATTAGCTGCGCTTACTCGAGCCTGGAGTAGCGCGCGCTCGGACTTGCCCAACACTTACACCCTCGTTTTAGCGCCGAGCACCCCTGAGAAGGCACACGGTGAGGCGAAGCTGGCTTATTACCATTACCATGCCGTTAATAATGTTAGCCTTAGCACAACCGGTTGGAGTATGAGCCGGGAAATTTAGATGAGGGAATGTTCTTGAACCCGTACAACGAGGGACGGCTTACCGGGCTGAAGCCGCAAGGCTGTGTAGAAGATTGCCCTTACATGTCAGACCTTCTATCGAGCGAGCGCGAAGACTGGATGCGAGGGTTTGAGGCTGAACGTCGCCGCCGTAGCCTTCAGGAGCGGTCATCAGCGCGCATGCTCTAGAAGCAGCGGCGATCTTGTCCTGAGCGACCGCGCGGGCACAACGAGCGCTAGCTAAGCCGCAAGATTGCGGTCCACAACCTGCCCAACCTCGTCCCATCGCTTCGCAGCTCCTAGATCGCTCATTCGTATAGCTGCGAGGATCTGGTCGACGACATGCTGCCGCGCCTTGACCCCGTAACGCTGCACGAGAGCCGCAGCGGTCTGCTCAAGATCGTTGTCGTTTGAGAAATGCACCTCATGGATATGGCTACTCCGCGCGAGTGGCGCCACCGCAGGTTCGGTGAGTTGATCCCTTCTCGGGACGGGTGCGATCTCCGGTAGTGCACAGCGGCCGAACCGCGGAGATCCTGGCCGATCGAACCTGTGCCGTTCTACCGTCGCACCATGTGTAACCGAGCGCGCCTTCAGCACGAGCCTGATAGGCTCGTCGGCTCTACGGACTGGCTGACCGGGAAGCCGCACGACAACCGCTTCGACCCTACCGAGCTGAGGCCCAAAGGCCGAGCCTACGTCATCCGAGACCAGGAAGGCGTACGCGGCGTCGACGTCATGGCCTGGGACGTGCTCGGCGGCCAAGCAGCATGGCCTATGACGAACGTAAGAAACTCGGTCTGCCGCAATGGCGGCGACTGGCGGAGAACCCGGCGAACCGCTGTCTCGTGCCTTTGACCGAATATTGCGAGTGGACGCCCGACAAGCGCGATCTCGGCGACGGTAAACCCCCGCTGAAGGGCGAGATGTGGTTCGCGTGCACGGACCAGCCTGTCTTTGCCGTGGCAGAGTTCTGGCAACACACCAAGGCAGGTCGCGGCTTCACGATGGTGACCTGCGATCCCAACGATCTGGTCGTGCCGGTGCACCTCAAGGCTATGATCACGGTGCTTCAGTCAGAGGATCAGGATCGCTGGCTCTCCTGCCCTTACGACAAGGTTGTGAAGCTACAGCGGCCGTATCCTGCCGACCGCATGACGGTCAGAGGCCCAGTGTTCCCGACGCGTCGGGACGAACGATGAAGGGAAGCGGATTGCGCAAGCAAGGTGGCGCCTCGCCGCTGCTAAGCTTGCAGCGGCTTTGGCGTCCTATTGGCTCGGCGTGCCGCTCCGGTCTGGCGCGTCGGCTACGTTCCGCGCGGAAACATGCTTCGTCGGCGACGCTCGAAACCCGTATATCGGCCGACTCTCAACGGAGACGCCTAAAGCGGCAACTCCAGCTGATATCCGGTGCGAACGAGGACTGGCGACCCCGCGGCCCGGCGAACAGACACGGCCGGCTGTCCGTTTACGAAGCCGATCTCTGCGGTCATAACGGGCTGTGCCCCCGCTGATACTGCTCCCCTTCGGCCTATTCTTCGTTTGCTGGATCTTGCAGTTCTGGTTTTCGAAGAAGGTCGAGGATGCCCTCAGGGAAAGGCACCCCTAGGCATTTGTCGCCACCCAGGCGAAATCGCCGTCCGGTCACAGCGGATCGCCTCTTGTCGAGAAAAGCAGCGCGGGTGGATCGCGCCCCGCGTCATCCGCCAGCGCCTGCAGACCAGTCGTTGGCGCACGCATGCATGCGGCCCGCGCCTCTCCGAACCCGAGGACGCAGGTCAGAGGAAGAAGCGCGGCGGTCGCCGACCTCCGCCAAAACCGGCCGTGATCCTCAAGAAGACGGAGACTCGCCCGCATTCGCCGATCCTCGAGCGTAGTCGCCTGATCTAGCGGGGGCGAACTAAGGTTTGGTGAACCCAGCGCACCCTACCCCTCGCGGCTGTGGGCCGCCAGATCGACGCGATTACCCTGCCCCGCACATAACGCGAAAGTTAGCGCTCAGCAGTAAGGCGGATGCTGAGCAGACGCACGACCTCAAGCTTCCTTGGTCTAGCTGGACACAGTACGCGAGTATGTCTCCGCGCTGTCTCTGAGCACGGTCAGTCGACCATCGAGCCGATCGAACCCAAGACCTACGTTGTCGATCTCAGCCGCGACCGTCTCCGTCTGCTGCCGGATGGCGGCTATGGTGATGGACATCGTCTCTGCTGCCAGCGCAGTCTCATCGACCGCCGCGGTGATCGCGGTGACGGTTTGCGCCTGCGCGTTCATCGTGCGCCGGATGCGGTCGGCGCCCTCTTGCACCTCGGCCACCGTCGTTCTGATGTCGGCACTCACACTCACCGTAGCCTCGGTAGCTAACTGTATGGAGGCGATCTTAGCCGCGATGTCATCGGTGGCGCGAGCGGTCTGATTGGCAAGGCTTTTCACCTCCTGTGCGACGACGGCAAAGCCTCGTCCGGCCTCTCCCGCGCGGGCGGCCTCGATCGTCGCGTTGAGGGCGAGCAGATTGGTCTGGCCGGCGATGTCCCGGATCAAGCCCAGGATCGATGCGATTGATCTAGCGTGACCAGTCAGCGCCTCGGACATAGCGACCGCGCTGTTGGCCTGGCTGCTCGCCTGACCGGCGACCGCCGCTGCGCCGTCCACCTCCTTCTGTACCTCCCCAATCGCCAGGATGAGGCCGGCGGCAGTGCGCGCGGCGTCGCGCATCGCGACAGCCGACTGCTCGGCCGCTGCGGCGACCTCACTCGCTTGCCCCAGCATGCCGCGGGCGGCGTTCGCGGTCGCCGTCGTCTGTTCGCGCAGAGCGGAGCCTTCACTAACGCTGCCGCTGACGAGCGATGCGATGCCGTCGCGGAAGCTCTCAGCCGTCGTGTCGCGCTGCCGTTGCGCAGCGGCATCGACTTGAGAGGCATGGACCGTCGCGAGTACGTCGCAGTGAAGGGCCTGCAGGCGTAGGAAGAGGCGGTTGATGGCGGTCCGCTCCTCTTTAGAGCAATTATACTCCTCGGTCATCAGCTCGACGCACAAGGCGATCGTGCCGCTTCTAAGCGCGAGGACGGCTGTCAGGGGCACTCCAGCGTTGAAAGCGGTGATCATCCACTCCGCGCTTAACGAAAACCAGCAACCCTCCTTGAGATCGCAGAGCATGTTGCGGACCATGCCGTTGAATGATGTGATATGCTGGTCACGCGCCAGGTAACCAACTTGCGGTAGCAGGCGGTACCATCCATCAAGCTCCGCTTCTGCGACCCGGTGTGCATGCGGCTGCAAAATGGTCCAGATATGGCGGCCGAGCAGGTCGTCTGCTTCGGAAAAGCCGAATAGGTCAAGCTTCTTGGCAAGGTGAAGCTTACCGATTCCGACCTCGCCGATGTTGCTCAGGCTGCCCATTGCGACTTGCTAAAGCGCGACGGTTAAGGCGGGGTTAGCGTCAGCACCGCTGCCGTACAGCGTTCCTGAGACGGGTCGCATCCGAATTGCTGCTTGACAATGCATCGGCGCTGGTGGTGAGAGGCTCAGTGCCAACAATCCAAGTGGCGCCATAAGCTTGATCAATGGTGATGCGTCAGAACATGCCACGCACGTATTGCTTGGGATTAACACCAAAATTACGTGAGAACACAGGCGGGCATACCTCATGCAGGAATGGAGCACCTACGCACGAGGTACGAAGCTCCTCGGGCCCAAAACCATCCACCGCGGTGGAGGGCCGGCGTTATGTTACGCGGCAGCTTCTATCCATGGTTCGACGGCACTTGCCTCATTCAACCCGTGGCCTGATCGATCCGCCGTGGCGAGCCAAATCGTATGAAACGGGTTATCCTCGCCGCCCTCCGTGTCGACGCTGACCTCTTCGACATCAAAACCAGCCGCGCACAGGCGATAGGTGAAGCTGTCATCCTGATAGGCCGACCAAACGCCGAGCACCCCGCCAGGCCGCAGCGCCATCCGTAACGCGCGCAAACCCCATTCGGAGTAAAGGCGCTCGTTGGCGAGGCTGATCAATCCATCTGGTCCATTGTCGACATCGAGCAAGATCGCATCGAAACGAGCAGGCTGCTGGACGACCACGTCGTGTACGTCCGAAACCTGAACCGACACCCGTATGTCTTCCAAAGAGCCGCCGAACAGATGACGCAGGACGCCTTTAGCCCATGTCACGATCTTGGGCACAAGTTCCGCAACGACGATGGTGGCGCCAGGAGGCAGTGACGCTCGCGCTGCAGCAAGGGTGAAGCCCATGCCTAAACCGCCGATCAGAACTCGCGCATGTTCGCTCACGCCGCCCAAGGCTAACGTCGCAAGCGCCTGCTCCGATCGGTAGGACCAGCTTGCCATCAGCTGCTCGCCGCCGAACATAATCTCGAAATGCCGGCCGTGACGCAGGAGGCGCAATTCCCCGCCGCCCGGTATCTCGGCCGTGTCGATGAGCACGCCTTCTGCGTGGCTGCCGCTGACAGCGGCTTCGATCGTCGACAACGTCAGCTATCGCACCGTGCGGGCGACGAAGGATCCGGGGCGGCGCTTACGCTCGCTCCGGCCAGCGACTTAACTGAAGCGGCCTTGATGCGACCCTCGTCTGCTTCTTCGCTGCGGATCGCGAGTTCGTTCAAGGCCAGCACGGCCCGCTTGCATCGCGCGTTATGAAGAAGCGATGCTTCAGCGGACAAGCGCTGCCGAGCGGCTTCGTCTCGGTCAAGTTGTATCAACATGACGGCTCCTGCAGAGAAAAACGGTTTGGCGAGGTTCGTTAATGCTCCCGCCGATAGGCCCTTCTCAGGCAGCCTGCAGATTCACCGCTGACGTCTTACCGCGTTGATCCGTCTCCAGCTCGTACGAGACGCGCTGGTCCTTATCGAGCGTGCGCATGCCAGCCCGTTCTACCGCCGAAATGTGAACGAAGGCGTCAGGTCCGCCACCCTCAGGTGCGATGAAACCGTAGCCCTTATCGGCATTGAAGAATTTGACCGTGCCGGTAATCATATGAGCATCCTCTTGTCCGATGCGTCACGGGCATACGTCAACAGCGGCGCATCCCGGCTTCTTGAGGCTAGAAAGGGACAAGAGGAGCCGCCAGCGGCTCAGTATCCGTCACAGGCGACGTTTAGCCCCACCGGTATAGTAGGTCAGCGGCAGAAAGATAGTGCTCTCATCGGACCGCAAGGATTTTCCGAGTGCGCCCTGCATCCACGAAGCTTCGTTCGAGCTGAGCGAGGCTGAACGTGCGTATGGCTTTCGTCCTCTAAGCGGACGCTCGCATCATGTTCCTTGCTAAGCGACGTGCATCGAACTCGCGGGTGAAAAGCGAAACTCGCCAGCGCTCTTCAGCTGGAAGGTGCAGCCCCCACGCCTCACCCCGGTCGTCCGACCTCAGCTTGGCTATAATGGTCGCATCCTACGGCTTGCGCGCATGCATACGCTGCAAACCTCTGTCGGTCGGCGGAGAGCTGAGTCTCGGAATGGGACTCCAACACCGCGCCTACCCGAATGACCGACCGCTTTCGGGGCACCGAAGCTCCTGCGCCAATAGCGGGCTCTAGGCGGTTGCAGCCCTGCCCTCTCGTGGCGAGGACCCACAACGCGACACTCAGCGCTTGTTCGTCGGTTCCGATTTCAGACATTCGTCGTCTAATCGCGTCGGGCGCAAGGGTTTTCTGAGATGCCGCTGCCGGGAGCATGGTCGTCTTCGCGGTCGGCATGTGCCGCCGCATGATGGGGCTTCGCGGGGCGACCCCTCCGAGGTTCATCACGCATTCTGCTGCCGTTGAGGCAACGGATGCAACGAGCGTCGCGGAGTGGGTCGGCCTACGTCACGGCAGGACGTCTCGCAGCGCCTTGCGACGCGGACGAGTTCGGGTGTCAGGCTGAGGCGCGTGTTTGCTGGAACGGTTCGCCAGTGACCAGCATAGTGTGCATGATAACGGCCAGCTTGCGCGCAACTGCGACCGCAGCGCGCTTGAAGCCGACCCGCTCGCGCAGCTGCAGCCCCCACTTGCGCAGGTCGCACTCGGATCGGCTCCGCACCAGCAGTACGGTCGCGGCTTCGTAGAGCAGCCCGCGCAAATGGCTGTCGCCCCGCCTCGAGATATGGCCGTCATAGTCGATCTCGCCCGACTGGTAGCGGCGAGTGGTTAACCCGACCCAGGCACCGACAGATCGAGACCGCTTGAAGTTGGTCGGGTTCTCGATGGCGGTGATGAAGGAGGTCGCGGTCACGACGCCGACGCCGGGAATGGACATGAGCAGCTGGCAGGCATCGCTGCGCCGCGCGTCCGCCAGCAGCTTGCGTCCCAGCTCTGCGGCGCGAAGGCGAACCGCGTGCCAGGCCTCAAGTAGCGGCTGAATGATCCGGCCAAGGTCGGCATTGTCGGCGAGCAAAGCCTCCACCTCCCGCTCGAACTTGCTGCCCGACGCCGGTGGAACGACGAGCCCGAACGTCTTCATCAAGCCTCGGATCTGGTTCGACAGCTCGGTGCCGATCCGCACCAGGCGGGTCCGCGCCGCGACCAGCGTGCGCGCGAGCATGCTGTCGAAGCTCTTGACCCGCACCTCCTTGTAGAACCCAACCTTCGCCAAGTGCGCCAGACCATCAGCGTCGTTGGCGTCCGTCTTGTTCGCCGCCATGTGGAGCGCGGCCTTCGCATGCCGCGCGTCGATGCAGATCGCCGGCAATCCTTCCGCCGTCAGCGCATGAAAGAACCAGACCGACAACGGCCCCGTCTCGAACACCACCCGCTCCGCCTCTCGAGCATGCTTGCGGATCAGTGCGGCGAGCAGCTGGGGATCCGACGCGCACTTGCCACGCCAGACACGCTTGCCACCCCGACGGATCGAAACCGCTGTCTCTTTCAACGACACGTCGAGCCCGATATACTCACCCATGGCTGTTCTCCGTTCCGATTTATGGGCCCGGCTGCCAGTCGTGAGCCCGCACCTTCATCTACCGGGAAACAGCCACCTTCCTCCACGTCATCGCAGATCGAGGTAGCTCGCTCCCGCGATTACCCCATGTTCATCTCCGTGCCCGTGCTCTCGAAGCGTTCCGGGGCGCGGCCCTTTCGGCTTGCGTTGAGCAAAATCACGCCAAGGGGTCATCACCGTAACGGTTGGGACCCTGACTCCCTGGTATGCCGCACAGAACGAGGAAGAACGCGGCGGTAAGCGCGAGCCTCACCTGAGGTGTGTCAAACCAACCTACCGTTGCCCATAAGAGCGCGAACCAACCACTAACGCCAAAGTCGCGAAGACGCTGCGCCATCAGGAGGTAGCTACTAATCAACGCGGGGGCACCAAGGACAATAAGGCCAACCCGGCGGGCCGCATGGGTCTCAGCAAATAAGGTCCAGACCACATACATGACAACGAATGTCGTAAGTAGCGACAGATAGCCAAATATAAAGCTCTTTCTATTTCTTCTGATATCCAACAAGAACCAACCATTGAGAGAAGGAACGGACATCATCTATCTCTCCCGGACATCGCCGAGGCTACAAACATAATCATGAAAAAAGGCACATACCAATAGAAAAGTACGAGCGCCTTAACGAGTGACCATCCCCATACATAAACAGCGCCATAGACGCCAACCGCAGAGCCAATAAGTGGAATGTATGTCAGGCCACCGGAGAGCACCAGTGTCACAACATTCCCGAATAATGAATCAATGTGAAGAAATTTACCAGTCCCCTGCCAAACCGCAAAGAACTGAACAACACCCACAACTAAGTAGGCAATCTGCAGAAATACTCGCATCCCGTGCCCACGTAACTCCGGGCCTTTCGCGCCCGCAGCCCGAACGACGCGCCACTGGCCATCGCTCCTAGTGTCCCCCGGAGAAGAACCTGTACGCCCCCCCCACGCGAACGGACATGACATGCAGGCCTGTTCAGTGGAGACGTTTCGTATTTGTAAAATATTCTTTTTCTCTTAACAATTTAGGCAGTGTCGGACAGCGGATACGGGCTGCGTTGAGTCATTCGCTCCGGCGATCGCGTGCCTTCGTAGAATCGACAACCGTGGCTCCCGCCTTCTCCCTCACGAAGCATGGTTTTGGAGGCTAAGGGCCAGCCGGAGGCGGTCCTGTGGTTGCCACTCGATGCCAGGTCCACTGGCGCCGCAGGAGCGCCATAGGCGCATGGCAAACCGTGGGAAGGGCCCGGTAACATTCCCACGGGCGCTTGCGAGCCCTCGCTCCCTTGCGTGCCGAGACCCAGAAGCAGCCATCCAAGGGCTCCCACCCGCCTCCCAGCTCCGGCCGCTCGTTCACCTCGGTGCCCCGTCTTCGGGGCGTGCTGCAGAACGATCGGCTGGTTTGCTTTGACAGGCAAGCGGAGAGGCGGATTCGAGGGGCGCAGATGTGACGTGACCCGCGCCAGTCCCGGACAGCTCTCCTAGATTGGTCATGTGGTGGCGCCTACCCGGCACATCGTGTAGACGGGCAGCGATGTTCAAGACCTTCAACGACCCGATGCAGCCTCGCCGACACAGCCCGATTGCAACCGCCAACTACGACTCTAAGCGCTCGCCGGCACCCGCCGGCATCCTGTCGATCAACCACGAGGAGCTCGCACGCCAGCGCGAGCTGGGAACTCGACGGGATTAGGCACGCAACCACGAGGGGCTGATCCATGAAGAAGTCCGAGATGCCCTTGCTCAAGGCCCGGTTGGAGGCAGCCAATCGTCAGGCGGGCGCCGACGCCAACGACCGTGAGGTCGAGCGTGACACGATCCGTAGCGACGCAGAGGGCAATCACACGGCCACGGGGATCGGGCCCGAGGATGGGCATCGTGACCCTATTTCCGGCGCTTAGCGGGGCGAACGGCGAACAGACTTTGCGGCAGCATCAGTTGATCTCCTGAGACCCACAATCGGTCACCCGAAGCGCCCTTCGCACGCACCAACATCGTTGGGGTGGACGCCCCCTGACGGCATCGATGTGCCAGAGTGGAGGTGTTGAAACACCACTGTAGGAGGCGTCCGTGAGTGAGGTTAGCACAG
>NZ_JACIAY010000004.1 GCF_014194975.1 Sphingomonas sp. BK580
GCCAATGGTACTACTGCCTAAGCAGTGGAAGAGTAGGTCGCCGCCAGGCATTGCAGCCCGCGCGTTGCATACCCATCACACAAGAACCCATTCACGACGTCTCCGCCGCCGACGGCCAATCCGCCCGCGCGCGTATCGAACTCCTTGCAAAGCCAGAGATCCCAGCGTCAAGGACAAGGCATGTCCCATGCGCTCCGCTCTCTCGCCGTCGCCGCTGCTCTGCTCGCGGCCGCGCCCACGAGGGATGTCGAGCAGCGTCCGCTCCTCGACTCCGCGCCCGATCCCTATGTCGTGGTCCATGGCGGCTGGTACTATCTGATGGCGACCCGTGGCGACCGCCTCGCGATCCGCCGCACGCGCGATCTCGCGCGCCTCGCCGACGCCACCGAGAGAACCGTCTGGCAGCCGCCCGCCGCCGGCGCCAACGCGCGGTCGATCTGGGCGCCCGAGCTCCACCGCCTCAACGGTCGCTGGTATATCTACTATACCGCGGCCGACGCCGAGCACGACGACGACTCGCATCGGGGCGTCTTCGTGCTCGAGAACCGCGCCGCCGACCCGCTCGCCGGCCGCTGGATCGATCGCGGCCGGGTCAACACGCGCCTGCCGGGGCTCGACGGTACCGTCTTCACCGCACGAGGCCGTTCCTGGTTCGTCTACTCCGCCTATGACGGGCCCGACAGCGTCCTCGCGATCGCCGCGATGCGCGACCCCTGGACGCTGACCGGACCCGAGCGGGTCATCGCCCGGCCCGACCGGGCGTGGGAGCGGCAGGGCGGCCGGCAGATCCTCGAGGGCCCCGCCTTCGTCCGCGGCCCGCGCGGCGACCTCTTCCTCAGCTACTCGGGCAGCGCCTGCTGGTCGGACGGCTATGCGGTGGGCCTGCTCCGCGCGCGCGGCGACGCCGACCTGCTCGACCCCCGCAGCTGGAGCAAGGCGGCACGCCCGATCCTCGCGTCAAGTCCCGTCGCGCACGTCTTCGCGCCGGGGCACAACGCTTTCTTCCAGCCTCGGCGCGGCGAGACATGGATCGTCTACCATGCCAACCGGGCGGCGGGGCAGGGCTGTACCGCGCGCCGCGCGCCCCATGTCGCGCGGGTCCGATGGAACGCGGCCGGTGTGCCCGAGGTGCCGCTCACCGACGCGGCGCTCCCCGCGGCGCTCCACGACTGAGCGTATTCTTGCTTCAGGTCAGCAAGGTTGTCGCTACGTACCGTCTATTTATCTGATAAGTCTCTGACATAGCGGACCGTCGCGCGGGAACGCGGACGGCCCGACGACCATGTCAGGAGAGGTTCCATGCGCCACATGCTCGCGCTGTCCGTATCGTCGGTGGCACTGACCGCCGCCCTACCCGCGCTCGCGCAGCAGGGCAGCACGCCGCCCAACGCGCTGCAGACCCCGCCGCCGACCGACGCCGGCGCGCCCGCGGGCAGCGACAGCGCCCACCTTCCCGGTGCCGACGTGGCTGCCCCTCCGACCAGCGCGCCCGACGCGGCGACGAGCGGCGACGAGATCGTCGTCACCGGCATCCGCGCCAGTCTCGCGCGCGCGGCCGAGATCAAGCGCTCGGCGCCGCAGGTGGTCGACTCGATCGTGGCGCAGGACATCGGCAAGTTCCCCGATCCCACCACCGCCGCCGCGCTCCAGCGCGTGCCCGGCGTGCAGGTGACGGTCGGCGGCAACAACGAGATCGTCAACCCGCTCGTCCGCGGCCTGCCCGACATCCTCACCACGCTCGACGGCCGCGAGATCTTCACCGCCGAGGGGCGCGGCTTCGCGTTCCAGGACCTGCCGGCCGAGGCGGTGGCGCGGGTCGACGTGTTCAAGTCGAACACCGCCAATCTGATCGAGGGCGGCGTGGCGGGAACGATCGACCTGCGGCTCAACAAGGCGTTCAACTATACCCAGCCGACGATCGCGCTGAGCGGCAAGCTCAACTATCCGTCGAACGCCGAGAAGCTCGGCCCGCAGGTGAGCTTCCTCGCGACCGATCGCTGGGACACCGGGATCGGCGAGATCGGCGCGCTGATCAACGTCTCCTGGTACGACATGCCCTACAACCGGCCGAGCAACTATGTCGCCGACCGCCGCTCGGGCAACGGCGGGCCCGAAGGCGCCGAGGGGCTGATCCTGCCGATCTCCACCGGCGGCCTCAACGAATATGGCCGCTACCAGCGCCCCCAGGCCAATGCCTCGCTGCAGTGGCAGGCCAGCCCCGCGCTGGAGATCTATGTCGACGGCCTCTACTCGGCCTATCGCAGCAAGTTCACCACCGGCTTCTACGAATATCGGCTGAGCACCGCGCGCAGCGTGAGCGGCGTCGACCGCTCGAACGATTGCTTCACCGCGGCGATCGCCCCCAATCGCGGCAACCCCGATCCCACCACCGATCCGGCGACGATCACGCAGCAGAACCTCTGCTCGTTCAACGCGGCGACCTTCAACGACCTCGAGGCCTTCACCTCGACCCAGGCGCACGACAATCGCACCGACACCTGGCTCGCCGCCGGCGGTTTCCGCTTCGACCAGGGCCCGGCCAAGGCCAATCTCGACGTCAGCTACGAGCGCTCGATCACCAACAACGCCAATTTCATCGTGGACATCGGCAAGCGCGTGCCGAGCGTCACGTTGGGGCTGACCGACCCGAACCAAACCGCCGCGATCACCGCGCCCAACAACCCGATGGCGGACCCGGCCGGCTTCACCTTCATCAACGCGCTGTTCCAGGATTATTCGCGCGCGAGCGGCGGGCTGTTCGCGGCCAAGGCGGATGCGAGCTACGACTTCGACACGATCCTGAAGACGATCGAGGTGGGCGGCCGCTACGCCGATCGCACCGCCAATTTCCAGCAGGTCCAGCTCGGCGTGAACCCGCCGGGAGGCTCGTTCGCGACGCCGATCACCGCGACCGAGCTGCCGCTCGAGCGCGCGCCCGGCATCCCGCAGATCAACAACGGCGCGCCGTTCGTGCTACCATCGACCGACTATCTGCTGTCCGGGGCGGGGCAGCAGTCGCTGCGCGCCTTCTTCCGCGCCCCGGACGGGCAGCCGCCGTTCGATCCGACCCGCCGCTTCGACGTCGCCGAGAAGAGCTACGCCGCCTACGCCCAGGCGGGCTATGAGGTGCCGTTCGGCAGCGGACCGGTGGTGCTCGACGGCCGCCTCGGCGTCCGCCTCAGCAAGACCGACCGCGAGATCAGCGGCACCGGCCTGGTCAGCGGCACGCCCGTGACGACCACGTCCAAGACGAGCGACACCGACTGGCTGCCCAATGCGAGCGCGCGGCTCCAGCTCGGCGGCGGGCTCCAGCTCCGCGCCACCTACGCCAAGACGCTGGCGCGGCCGGGGTTCGGCTCGCTCAACCCGGGGCTGAACTATATCGTCTCGACCAACCCCAACATCCTCAACAGCGGCTCGGGCGGCAACCCGCAGCTGCGCCCGCAGAAGTCGGACAGCTACGACGCGACGATCGAATATTACTGGAAGGACGGCTATGTCGCGCTCGCGGGCTATTACCGCGACATCAGCGACCGCGTGATCACCGCCAGCACCGCCGAGCTGATCGACGGCATCACCTACAACATCTCGCGCCCGCGCAACGTCGGCACCGCCAAGCTGAAGGGGATCGAGGCCAGCGCGCAGACCTTCTTCTCCTTCCTGCCCGGCGACCTCGCCGGACTGGGTGCGTTCGGCAATTTCACACTGGCTGACTCGGAGGTGGGCGGCGACGACCCGCTGTCCGGCTACCCGCTGCAGGGCGTCTCCAAGTATAATTTCAACGCGGGCCTGCTCTACGATCGCCGCGGTATCTCGGCGCGCGTGGTCTATACCTACCGGTCGAGCTATTTCGACGAGGACCGCTCGGGCACGCAGGACGTCCGCCCGGTCGGCTCGCCGGCGTGGCTCAACTATGTCCGCCCCAACGGCCGGCTCGACTTCAGCCTGGGCTATGACGTGACCAGGAACGTCACCGTCACGGTCGAGGGCAGCAACATCCTGCGCTCGCGCTACCGCAGCTATTTCAACGAGGACTATCTGTGGCGCGACACCCGCACCGACGACAGCCTCTACGCGGTCAGCGTGCGCACGCGCTTCTGAGCGACGGAGCGGCGGCGCCAGGCGTCGTCGCTCGGGCGGCATAGCGAGCGATTATCGCGTCGAGCCGTTAGGAAGGCGGCAGAGACGCATCGTTTCACTTGCAGCGGCGTTCGCTCCGTGGGCAGAGTGGGACGGCAGAGCATCGGCCGATGCGCCGTGGGGACCATTTCTGCGGAAAGAGGAGAGTGTGATGGCACGATCAGCGGAGAAGCGCGGCAAGGATGAGACCGCCGCGGCCGAGAAGAAGGTCAAGTCGACCGGCAAGGCCGCGGGTGGCGCACGCGGCGGCATCACCGCCCCGGTCACCCCGTCGCCCGAGCTGGCCGAGATCGTCGGCAAGAACGACCTGCCGCGCAGCGAGGTCGTCAGCAAGGTCTGGGAGTACATCAAGAAGAACAACCTTCAGGACGAGAAGGACAAGCGCCAGATCAACGCCGACGCCAAGCTGGAGAAGATCTTCGGCAAGAAGTCGGCCAGCATGTTCGAGATGAACAAGCACCTCAGCGCGCACCTGAGCGCCAAGAAGGCCTGACCTAGGCGGGCGCCGGGACGCGCGTCGCGCAAGTGACGCGGCCCGGCGCAGCGATCCCGCTTGCGTCCGCGGGGCCGTGCGATACGCTTTGTCCTCCAACGACAAAGGGGCATCGTGCATGGCGATCGGGCGCAATCTCTTCCTTCTCGGCGCGGCGCTCGCGCTGATCACGGCGCCCGGTCTGGCGCAGACTCCTTCATCGGACACCGCCGCGATCGGCTCCGACGCGCAGGCGCTCGACATCGCCAAACGCGCGATCGCCTTCCGCAGCGTCGCGGGGCAGGGCAACCAGACGCCGCAGCTCGCCGCCTATCTCAAGTCGGTGCTCGTCGCTGGCGGCTTCGCCGACTCGGACGTGACGATCACCCCGGTCGACGGCACCGCCTATCTGGTCGCGCGCTGGCGCGGCAGCGACCCGTCGGCCAAGCCGCTGGTCGTCTCCGGCCATATCGACGTGGTCGAGGCCAAGCCCGCCGACTGGCAGCGCGATCCCTTCACCCCCGTGGTCGAGAACGGCTATCTCTACGGCCGCGGTGCGACCGACATGAAGCTGGACGCGGCGGTGGCGATGACCGCGCTGCTGCGGATGAAGCGCGCGGGCTTCAAGCCGCGCCGCGACATCGTGCTCGAGTTCTCCGGCGACGAGGAGACGCGGATGAAGACCAGCGCGCTCATCGCCGAGCAGCTCAAGGACGCCGAGCTGGTGATCAACATCGACGGCGGCGGCGGGCGCTTCGCCGAGGACGGCAGGCCGCAGTTCTTCACCTGGAACGGCGCGGAGAAGACCTACGCCGATTTCGAGCTGACCGTCACCAACCCGGGCGGGCACAGCTCGGCGCCGCGCCCGCAGAACGCGATCAACCAGCTCTCCGCCGCCCTGGTGCGGATCGGGCAGTATCGCTTCACGCCGCAGCTCTCTGACGTGACCCGCACGTTCTTCCGCGAGGCGGCGAAGCAGAAGACCGGCGAACTCGCCGCCGCGATGCGCGCCTTCGCCGAGAACCCCAAGGACGAGAAAGCGATCGCGGTCCTCGCCGCCGACCCGGCCTATGTCGGGCAGATCGGCACCACCTGCGTGTCGACGATGGTATCGGGCGGGCACGCGCTCAACGCGCTGCCGCAGCGCGCCACCGCCAACATCAACTGCCGCATCTTCCCCGGCGTGAAGCCCGCCGACGTCATGGCCACGCTCAAGCAGGTCGCGGCCGAGCCGGCGCTGACGATCCGCGACGTGAGCGAGGGATCGGTGGCCAACGACGCCTCGCCGATGCGCCCGGACTTCGTCGCGGCGGTGACCAGGGCGGTGGGCAAGGCGTGGCCCGGCGTGCCGGTCTTCCCGAGCATGTCGGCGGGGGCGAGCGACAGCATGTGGTTCCGCTACCACCATGTGCCGAGCTACGGCGCGAGCCCGACCTTCATCAAGGAGTCGGACGATTTCAGCCACGGCCTCAACGAGCGCACCGAGGTGCGCAACATCGCGCCGGGGATCCGCTATTACGTGTCGCTGTTCGGCGATCTCGCGAAGTGAGGTCGAAGCTCGGCCGCATAGGCGGTTCAGGGCGGAGCGGTTCGATGACCGTTCGTTCCCCGGCGCAGGCCGGGGTCCAGTTGGGGGCCGCCGATGAGGCTCACACCCGCTTTCCCAACTGGGCCCCGGCCTTCGCCGGGGATCATGATGGGATCGGGTGTACCGCCGGCACCACCGGCGTGTTCGCGGGCGGCGGCGGAATGAGGACAGCGCCGTGTTCCCACGCACGCGAGAATGCAGGGTCGTGAACGTCACTGCTGAGCCAGGCTGGGCTCCCGCGTTCGCGGGAGCACGATGGTCGCTTCCTCACATCGCCTCCACATACCCTGCCACCACCGCCCGCGCCTCCGCCGCCGAGAACGCCCCCGGCGACAGGCACAGCTCCAGCCACAGCCCGTCGACCAGTGCGGTGAGCCCCACGGCCAGCAGCCGACGCCGCTCCGCCGCCACGCCGGCCTCGTCCAGCAACACCTCGAGCCGCGCGCGATAGTCGGCGTAGTGCCGCGCGTGGCTCGCCTGCATCGTCGCGCCGCCCTGCGCGAGGCTCCAGAAGGCGATCCAGGTCGCGAGCAGCGCGGGGTCGGCGATCGGGGGCGCGAAGCTGG
Organism: Sphingomonas sp. BK580; assembly: GCF_014194975.1. GTDB lineage: Bacteria > Pseudomonadota > Alphaproteobacteria > Sphingomonadales > Sphingomonadaceae > Sphingomonas. The sequence goes on from NZ_JACIAY010000004.1 coordinate 6,767, forward strand.
CGTCGAGATAGGCCGCCAGCCGCGCGCGCGGCGACTCGCCCGCCGCCGCCACCGCCGCCTCCAGCGCCTCGCCCACCTGCGCGGCGACATGGTCGTAGGTCGCCTCGACCAGCCGCTCGACCCCGCCGAAATGGTGCGTCACCAGGCCCGGCGACACGCCCGCCTCCGCCGCGATCACGCGCACCGAGGCGCCCGCCGCGCCGCGCGCCGCCAGCACGCGCGCGGTCGCCGCGATCAGCTCGGCGCGGCGCGCCTCGGGAGCGGCGCGCTTGCTCACGCCGCGGCGTTGTTATACGTTCGTGCAACAATCACGCGGGGGCCTCCATGCATCGCTCGACCGATCTGCCTTACGCCGATCCCGACGCGGATTGGAGCCTGCCCGGCTGGCTCTACACCGACGCGGAATATTTCGAGCTCGAGTGCGCGCGCGTGATCCGCCCCTCGTGGCAGATCGTCTGCCACGAGAGCGACCTCGCCGAGCCGGGCGCGTGGCGAACGCTCTCCTATCTCGGTGAGCAGCTCGTCGCCGTCCGCGGCGGCGACGGCGTGATCCGCGGCTTCCACAACGTCTGCCGCCACCGCGCGATGCGGCTGGTGGAGGGGGCGAGCGGCTGCGCCAGGAAGCTGGTCTGCCCGTACCACGCGTGGGTGTACGAGCTCGACGGTCGCCTGACGGGCGTGCCGATGAAGCGCGACTATCCCGCGCTGCGGCTCGAGGAGAACGGGCTCGCCGCGGTCGAGGTCGAGACGTGGCGCGGCTTCGTCTTCGTGCGGCTGGAGGATGATGGCGGCCCGAGCGTCGCGGCGATGATGGCGCCCTATGACGAGGAGGTCGCGCCCTATCGCTTCGAGGAGATGCGCCGCCTCTCCGACGTGCGCGAGCGCGAGCGGCGGGTGAACTGGAAGAACGTCGGCGACAATTACTCGGACAACCTCCACATCCCGGTCGCGCACGACGGGCTGACGCGGCTGTTCGGCAAGAGCTACGCGATCGAGGCGGCGGGCTGGGTCGATCGCATGTCCGGCGAGCTGGTCGACCGGCCCTCGAGCGACTGGTGGGAGCGCTTCTACCAGACGCATCTGCCGCGCGTCGACCACCTGCCCGAGGCGAACCAGCGGCGCTGGCTCTACTACAAGCTGTGGCCCAACATGGCGTTCGACCTCTACGCCGACCAGATCGACTTCATGCAGTGGCTGCCGCTGACGCCGACCACCAGCCTGCTGCGCGAGATGAGCTTCGCGCTGCCGGACGAGCGGCGCGAGATGCGGCTGGTGCGTTATGCCAACTGGCGGATCAACCGCACCGTCAACGCCGAGGACACCTGGCTGATCGAGCGCGTGCAGGAGGGGATGGCGTCGTCGAGCTACACCGCCGGGCCGATCGGCGCGAGCGAGGTGTGCCTGCGCAGCTTCGCCGCCAAGATCCGCGAGCGCATCCCCGAGGCGCGCCAGCACCGCGCCCCGCCGCCGGGCTGGTCGCGGCGCGTGCGCGGGGTGTGAGGGACGGGGGGCGGCAGGTCGGGGCGGGCGCTCTCGCCCACCGACTGCCGTCATCCTGAACTTGCTTCGGGATCCACCATGCCGCGAGAGCCGAAACAGCCGAGCGTTCGGGGCGCTGGACCCCGCAACAAGTTCGGGGTGACGCCGGTGGGATGGTGACGGAGCGGGGCGAATACGTCCGAGGACACGAACAAGGGGGCACCATGACACAGCGCTACGACGCGATCATCATCGGCGGGGGGCACAACGGCCTGGTCTGCGCCTTCTACCTCGCGCGCGCGGGCCTCAAGGTGCGCGTGCTCGAGCGGCGCCACGTCGTCGGTGGCGCGGCGGTGACCGAGGAGTTCCACCCCGGCTTCCGCAACTCCACTGCCAGCTACACCGTCAGCCTGCTGCGCCCCAAGGTGATCGCGGACATGAAGCTGCACGATCGCGGCTATCGCATCATCGAGCGCACGATCAGCAACTTCTTCCCCTTCCCGGACACCTATCTCACGCTCGGCGGGGGCACGCAGCGCACCCAGGCGCAGTTCGCGCGCTTCAGCCAGCGCGACGCCGACGCCTACCCCGCCTATGATGCCGCGCTGGAGCGTGTCGCGCAGGTGCTGCGCGACCTCGCGCTCGAGATCCCGCCCAACGCCGGCGGCGGGCTGCTCGAGCTGGTCAGCGCGGCGCGCCAGGCCTGGCCGCTCGCCAAGCTCGACATCGCCGCGCAGCGCGACCTGCTCGACGTCTTCACGAAGTCGGCGCGCGACTTCCTCGACGGCTGGTACGAGGACGATCACGTCAAGACCGCCTTCGCCTTCGACGCGGTGGTGGGCAATTACGCCGGCGTGTCGACGCCGGGCTCGGCCTATGTGCTGCTCCACCACGTCTTCGGCGAGGTGAACGGCAAGTACGGCGCATGGGGCCATTCGGTCGGCGGCATGGGGGCGATCACCCAGGCGATGGCCGCGGCCTGCCTCGCCGAGGGCGTCGAGATCAGCGTGGACGCGCCGGTCGCGCGCGTGCTGGTCGACGGCGGACGCGCCGCGGGCGTGGTGCTGGAGAGCGGCGAGGAGATCGTCGCGCCGATCGTCGCCGCCAACGTCGGCCCGGCGATGCTGTACCGCCAGATGATCGCGGGCCACGAGCTGCCCGACGATTTCCGCCGCCGCGTCGCCGGGTTCAAGACCGGCTCGGGCACGTTCCGGATGAACGTGGCGCTGAGCGAGCTGCCCGACTTCACCGTGCTGCCCGGGCGCGAGCGCGCCGAGCACCATACCGCCGGTATCATCATCGCGCCGGGCATGGACTATATGGACCGCGCCTATGACGACGCGCGCGTCCACGGCTGGTCGCGCCAGCCGATCGTCGAGATGAAGATCCCCAGCACGGTCGACGACAGCCTCGCCCCGCCGGGGCAGCACGTCGCCAGCCTGTTCTGCCAGCAGTTCGCGCCCGAGCTGCCGCCCGGTCCTGACGGCGAAGCGCGGAGCTGGGACGAGGTGCGCGAGGAGGTCGCCGATCACATCATCGACACCGTCACCGCCCATGCGCCCAACTTCAAGGCGAGCGTGATCGCGCGCCAGATCCACTCGCCGCTCGACCTGGAGCGCAAGTTCGGGCTGATCGGCGGCGACATCTTCCACGGGCGCATGAGCCTCGACCAGCTCTGGTCGGCGCGCCCGGTGCTCGGCCACGGCGACTATCGTGCGCCGATCCGCGGACTGTACATGTGCGGCTCGGGCGCGCATCCGGGCGGCGGCGTGACCGGTGCGCCCGGCCACAATGCCGCGCACGCCATCCTCGCCGACCGGCGGCTCAGCGCGCGCTGGCGCCGCCGCGCCTGACCGCGAGGTAGACCGGCACGCCGGCGAGCAGCAGCACCAGCGCCCAGCCGTTCGCCTCCGCGCCCAGCCCGTAGGACAACCAGCCGACGAACACCGCCGCGATCACGCTGACGACGCGCGCGGCGGGGTCGTCGCGCAGCAGCTTCACCGCGGCGAGCGCGCTGGCGAGATAGGCCAGCATGCCCGCGGCGAGCGACACCGAGGCGACGAAGGCGAACAGGTCGCCCATGCCGCGCGTGAAATTGGCGAGGGTCACCGCGGTGACGAGCAACCCCGCGACGACATGCGCGCGCGCCGGCGTGCCCTGCGCGGTCTCGCGCGCGAACCAGCGCGGGAAGACGCCGCCCTGCGCCATCGCGCGCGGCACCTCGCCCTGGAGCAGCACGAAGCCGTTGAGCGTGCCCAGCGCGCTGATCGCGGCGAACAGCGCGACCACCTGCGCGACGCCGCCGCCGAAGCCGAGGCCGAGGAACGCCGCGATCGGCGCGGGCGAGGCGGCGACGGTGGCCCGCGGCATGAGCGCGGTGATCGCGCTCGACACGATCAGGTAGATGACGCCAACGGCGGCGGTGCCGACCAACGTGGCGCGAGGGACGATCCGCCGTGCATCGGCGACGCGGTCGGCCGGTACCGTCGCCGACTCGACGCCGAGGAAGCCCCAGAAGGTCAGCGCCGCCGCGCCGGCGGTGCCCGTCACCGTCAGCGGCACCGCGACCTCGTGCGACACCGCGGCACCGCGCGTCAGCAGCAGCCACGCGGCGAGCAGCACCACCGCGGCGAGCGGCACCAGCTTGATCACCATCGTCGTCATCTGCAGCTTCACCGCGAGATCGACGCCGCGGATGTTGACCAGCACCGCCAGCCACACCAGCACCACCGCGGCGATCGCGGCGTGCGGCGCCAGCGCGGGGAAGGCGAGGCTGAGCGCGCTCACCACCGCCACCGCCACCGCGCCGTTGCCCGCCCAGACCAGCGTCCAGTAGCTCCACGCCGTGGCGAAGCCGATCACCGGCCCGAACGCGGCGTCGGCATAGGCATAGGGCCCGCCCGCGCGCGGGATCGCGGCGGCGAGCCGCGCGAACACGAACGACAGCGTCATCGCCCCCGCGATCGTCACCACCCAGCCGAGCGTGGCGTTGGCCCCCAGCGGCGCCAGCGTCGCGGGCAGCAGGTAGATGCCCGAGCCGATCAGATTGCCCATCACCAGCGCCAGCAGGCCCCAGAAGGTGAGCGCGCGGCTTGATCGCGCGGCCTCGGCGTGATTGTCTCGGTCTTCCATGTCCCTCGTGTCTGTCCGCGAACCCCGGCGTCTGCCGCCCCTGCTAGTCGACGCGGCGCTGGCGCTCCACGACAATCGCCTGGACGTCGCCGAGCCGCTGCTCCGCGACTACCTTAAGCGGGATCCGTTCGACGCGCGCGCGATCCGAATGCTCGCCGAGCTGGCGGGGCGGCTCGGGCGCAACCGCGACGCCGAGACGCTGCTGCGCCGCGCGCTCGAGCTGGCACCCGGCTTCACCGCGGCGCGCGCCAATCTCGCGATCGTGCTCTATCGCCAGAACCGGCCGACCGAGGCGCTGGCCGAGCTCGACGCGCTGCTCGCGATCGAGCCCGGGCATCTCGGCCACGCCAACCTCAAGGCCGCGGCGCTGGGGCGGCTCGGCGGGTTCGACGAGGCGATCGCCCTGTACGAGCGCGTGCTCGCCGCCGCCCCGGCACAGCCCAAGGTGTGGATGAGCTTAGGCCATATGCTCAAGACGGTCGGGCGCCAGGCCGAGGGGGTCGCCGCCTATCGCCGCGCGATCGCGCTGCGTCCGGTGCTCGGCGAGGCGTGGTGGAGCCTCGCCAATCTCAAGACGGTGCGCTTCGACGATGGCGACGTCGCGGCGATGGAGCGCGCGCTGGCCGAGGCGGGTGAGGACGAGGACCGCTTCCACCTCGACTTCGCGCTCGGCAAGGCGTGGGAGGAGCGCGGCGAGGCCGATCGCGCCTTCGCCCACTATGTCGCGGGCAACGCGCTGCGGCGGCGCGGCATCGTCTACGACGCGGACGCGACGGCGGCGTTCGTCGACGCCAGCGTCGCGCTCGCCACGCCCGACTTCTTCGCCACGCGCAGCGGCTGGGGCTGCCCGGCGCGCGACCCGATCTTCGTGCTCGGCATGCCGCGCGCCGGCTCCACCCTGGTGGAGCAGATCCTCGCCTCGCACAGCCAGGTCGAGGGGACGACCGAGCTCCCCGATCTGCCGGCGATGGCGCGTCGCCTCGACGATTACCCCGGCGGCCTGAGCTCGCTCACCGCCGAGCGCGCGCGCGAGCTGGGCGAGGACTATCTGCGCCGCGCGGCGGTGCAGCGGCGCACCGACCGGCCGTTCTTCGTCGACAAGCTACCCAACAACTGGGCGCACGTGCCGCTGATCCGGCTGATCCTGCCGAACGCCACGATCATCGACGCGCGCCGCGAGCCGCGCGCCTGCTGCTTCTCCAACTACAAGCAGCATTTCGCGCGCGGGCAGGGGTTCAGCTACGATCTCGCCGACATGGGGCGCTACTATCGCGACTATGTGCGGCTGATGGCACGCGTCGACGCGGTGCAGCCGGGTGCGGTGCACCGCGTGATCCACGAGGAGCTGGTCGACTCGCCCGAGCCGGTGATCCGTGCGCTGCTCACGGCGTGCGGGCTCGACTACGAGGACGCGTGCCTCAGCTTTCACGCGACCGAGCGCGCGGTGCGGACCGCCTCGTCCGAGCAGGTGCGACAGCCGCTCTTCCGCGGCGGCGACCGCGCCTGGCGCCCGTTCGCCGAGCATCTCGGCCCGCTAGAGGCGGCGTTGGGGGAGGTGGTCGCGGCCTATCCGGAGGTGCCGGCCGAGGTGGCGTGAGCGGCATCTGGCTCCCGTTGGGGGGTGCTCCGGCTCGCGCAGGAGGCCAGAGCCATGCTCGTTCGGCCGCGGCCCCGGGTTCCTGCGTGCGCAGGGACGAGCAGCGATGGTTTGAAGACCTTCCCGCACCGACGCCGCTACGCACCCAGCCGAACCGCCGCGACGCGGGCGAGCCGCTCCAGCGCGCGGCACTGCGGCTCAGGCGGCGCGGCGCGTGGGCGCTGGTCCACCGCGCACAGCATGCCGAGGGCAGCGCCGTTCACGTCGACCAGCGCGGCGCCGACGTAGAACCGCACCGCCTCGGGCCCCTGCGCGATCGGCAGGCGCGCGAACCGCGCGTCGGCGTGGAGATCAGGGATGCACAGCACGCGGTCCGGCTCGGTCATACCGTGCGCACAGACGCACTCGTGGCGCTCGAGCCCGTGCAGCCGCGAGTTGAAGCGTCCGGCGACCCACAGCCGCTCGTCGACGATCGTGATCAGCGCGGCGGGTGTGCCGACCAGACCGGCCGCAGCGGCGGCGATCTCGTCGAGCTCCTCGGCGAGGCTTTCCCAGTCGGCGCGCCGCGCCCGTGCGAGGGGCGAGGGGCGGGGGGCGGGGGCACGCGGGCTGGACCAGAGACGCATGGTGACTCGTCGATCGAGGGCATGTTCCTCCTAGCGCCACGGCGTGAACAAGCCGTTCCGCTCACGCTGTCAGGAAATTAACCACGAGACGCTAGCTCGTCGGGCATGCGCCGTTCGCCCGCACTCACGTCCTTGATGGGCTCCGGCCCCTCGCTGATCGCCGGTTTCACCTTGCTGGTGAGCTGCGGCGGCAGCGCCGCACTACTGGCGGCGCAGAGCCGCTCGGCGTTCGCCTGGGTGCAGCACACGTTCGAGGTCGGCGCCGCGCTCGACGCGGTGCAGATCCAGGCGATGCGGGCCGAGATCAACCGGCGCGGCTATGTCATGACCGGCGACACCGTGCAGCGCGCCACCTACGCGCGCTCGGTCGCGCGCGCGCGCCCCGCGCTGACGCGGCTCGAGCAGATGGTGGCGGACAATCCAGCGCAGCGCGCCAACGTGGCGGGGCTGCGCGGTCGGCTGAGCGGCCGGTTCGACGAGATGGCGCTGGCCGTGCGCTGGCGCGACGAGGGGCGCACCGCCGCCGCGGTCGCGCTCACCGGATCGGCGGCCGGCAAGCAGGGCACAGCGGCCGTGGTGGCGGCGCTGGCCCGCGTGCGCGACGCCGAGCAACGCCTGCTCGTCGCACGCAAGGCACGCATCGCTCGGCTGGAACGGCTCGGGATCGCGACCGGGCTCGCCAGCGCGACGCTGCTGCTCGCGCTCGCCGCCTTCGTCCACCGCGAGCGCCGCCGCCAATTCGCCGACCTTGAGCGCGCGCACGCGCGGCTCGCGCAGGACATGCAGCTACGCGAGCGTGCCGAGGCCGAACTGGCGCTGCTCGCCGCCAACGCCACCGACGCGGTGATCCGGCTCGGGCGCGACGGCGTCTGCCTCTATGCCTCACCGTCGGCGCAGGAGACGTTCGGCGCGCCGCCGGCGGCGCTGATCGGCGAGCCGCTCCACCGCTTCGTCCATCGTGACGACCGCGCCGCGGTCTCCGCCAGCTTCGCGCGACTGATCGCGGGCGAGGCGCTGCGCGACGTGGTGACCTGTCGTCAGGCGCCGCGCGAGCTCGACGAGGGGGCTGAGAGCGAGGAGACGACGCGCTGGCTCGAGGCGAGCGTGCGCGCGATCGTCGACGTGCCGGGCCGGCCGCCGCGCGGCGTCATCGCGGCGGTGCGCGACATCACCGCGCGCAAGCGGCTCGAACTGGCGCTGGAGGGCGCGCGCGCCAGTGCCGAGGTGGCGACCCAGGCCAAGTCGAGCTTCCTCGCCAACATGAGCCATGAGATCCGCACGCCGATGAACGGCGTGCTCGGCTTCACCGACCTGCTGCTCGCCGCCTCGCCGACCGAGGAGCAGCGCCGCTACCTCGAGCTGATGGCCGATTCCGGTCGAGCGATGATGCGGCTGCTCAACGACATCCTCGATCTCGCCAAGGTCGAGGCGGGCGAGATGCGGCTGAGCGAGGAGCCGCTCGATCTGCGCCACGTGCTGCGGCGATGCGTCGGTCTGATGACCGCGGTGGCCGAGCAGAAGGGATTGTCGCTGCGGCTCGAACTGGCACCCGAGCTACCGGCGCGCCTGCTCGGCGACCCGCTGCGCTACCGCCAGATCGTGCTCAACCTGCTCGGCAACGCGATCAAGTTCACCCCCGCGGGCGAGGTGGTGGTGCGCGCCGAGGTCGGCGGCGGGCGCTTGCGCGTCAGCGTCGCCGACAGCGGCATCGGCATCGCGCCCGAGCGGCTCGACGCGATCTTCGAGGAGTTCGCGCAGGCGGACCGCACGACCGAGCGGCAATATGGCGGCACCGGCCTGGGATTGGCGGTGAGCGCGAAGCTGGCGGGGCTGATGGACGGCTCACTCGGTGTCGCGAGTGCGCCGGGGCAGGGCGCGACCTTCACGCTCGACGTCCCACTGCGCGCCGCCGAGGCGACGGAAGAGAACGTGCCTGTGCCGACGCCATCGACCGCCACGGCGCCGGGCGGTGCGGCGCGCGTCCTGATCGCCGAGGATCACGACATCAACCAGGAGCTCGTGGTCGCGGTCGCGCGCCAGATCGGTCTCGAGGCGACGCTGGTGAGCGACGGCGACGAGGTACTGCCGGCGGTCACCGCGGCGGTCGCGGCGGGTAAGCCGTATGCGCTCGTTCTGATGGACATGCAGATGCCGCGCATGGACGGGATCGAGGCGACGCGCGGGCTGCGCGCCGCCGGCTACGACGCCGCGACGCTGCCGGTGGTGGCGCTGACCGCCAATGCCTTCGCCGACGACATCGCGGCCTGCCGCGCCGCAGGGATGCAGGCGCATGTCGCCAAACCGCTGCGTGCCGCGGAGCTGGCCGAGGCGGTGGGACGCTTCGTGGTCGCATCCGCGCCCGCGGCGACCCCGTCGCGCGCGGCGATCAGCCCCTCGCTGCGGGCGCGCTTCGAAGCACGCACCGACGCTGCCCTCGCGGCCTTGCAGGCACTGGCGGACGGCACGTCGGTGAGGGAGGAGGCGCTCGACGGCCTGCACAAATTGGCCGGCACGGCCCGGCTGTTCGACCGCGAGCGGCTGGGCGAGCTCGCCGCCGCGCTGGAGGACCGGCTGACGCGCGAGGCGCTACCAGACGAGGAGCTGCGCGCCGCCGTGAGAGAGTTGCGCGACGCCGCGTGAGCCATCCGCCTGGAGTGCACCGTAGCTCACTTTTGTCGCAAAAAGTGCGCCCCGCCGGCGTGAACGGAGCGGCGCGCGCGCCGCTCCGGGTCGGCGCTAGCGTTCGCCGTCGGCCTTGCCGGTGAGCGGCGGGCCGTCGCCGCCGCTGCGATCCTCCTCGAGATCCTCTCCGGGGTTCCCACCGCCCGCGCCCGAGCCGCTGCCGTGGACCTCGCCGCTTGCCGGATCGAACGACGCGCGCCGGCCATTCTCCGGCGGCAGCGCGGGGTCTCCCGCGCCCACCCGCGAGCCGGCGGGCGCGACCGAACCTGCCGGCATCTGCTCACCGAGCTTGTGCTCGTCCTCTCGGCTGTAGCCCTGGCCGAACGTCCCGTCGTCCTTGTCGAACGCGGGCCGGCGGTGGTGTTCGGGGTCAGCGGTGCGGTGGCGATCGTCAGTCATCCCACCTCAACGCACCTTTCGGGTCCGCGATCCGCGACGCTGGACCGCCATCGCGCTGGCACGAAGGTGGAAGCCTTCGCTGGTCGCCACGCCGTCGATGTGCTAGAGCCTCGCATTAGCGTTATGGGGCGATGTGATGGGTAGAGAAGACGTACGCACGACGAGGCACCTGGGTGATCAGGTCGACACCAGTTACGTCTCTGAGCCCGCTCGGGTGTCGGGATCATGGCGACGCCCGTGATCGTGACCGCGCCGCTTCCCGCCGCGCTGCTCGCGCGCGCGGCGCGCTGCTGGCGGCGGGCGCGCGACTCGCACGCGCCGGCGCAGCAGCGGCTGTACGCCTTGCTGGCCCCGCTCGGCTACGGGATGATGGCGCCGGTGATCGACAGCGTGATGACGCTGGGCGAGGTCTGCCTCGGGCGTCAGCTCTTTGGCTGCTGCGCGCTCAGCCGCGACGGTGACGAGGCGCTGCTGTGCGCGCTGCTCGCCGACCCGGCGCGTCTTGACCGATTGCCGCACTGCCGCTTCTGTCCTGACCGCCGCTGGCGCGAGCGGCGCGAGCTGTTCGCGGGCGCGTTGCGCTCGGCGCGGGTGATGGCGGCGCTGGCATGAGCGACGCCTGCTTCGCCCCGGTCGCGCCCGACCGGACCGCGGCCGAGCGGCGCACGCGCACCTTGCTCGCCGAACCCGGCTGACTCGCGCGCCGCGCTGCCCTAAGCGCGCGGGCGGAGACCCGTCGCCATGATCCTCGCGCCATGACCATCGACCTCGTGTGCCTCGATGCCGATGACACCTTGTGGCACAACATGCGCTTCTTCGCCGCCGCCGAGCAGGCGTTCGCCGAACTGGTCGCGCCGTTCGCCGACGCGCCCGCGGCGCGCGCGCGCATGGAGTCGATCGAGGTGCGCAACCTCAGGCGCTACGGCTATGGCGCGAAGAGCTTCACGCTCTCGATGATCGAGACCGCGCTGGAGCTCGCCGGCGACGACCTGCCCGCCGCGAGCGTGCGGCAGCTGCTCGAGATCGGCCGGACCTTGCTCGACCACCCGGTGGAGTTGCTCGACGACGTCGCCGCCACGCTGGAGCGGCTCGCCGCGACCGCTCGGCTGGTGCTGGTCACGAAGGGCGACCTGCTCCACCAGGAGGTCAAGCTCGCCGCCTCCGGGCTGGGGCAGCTGTTCGCCGGCGTGGAGATCGTCAGCGACAAGCGCGCCGACACCTTCGTGCGGGTGTTCCACCGCTACGGCTGCGCGCCCGAGCGCGCGGTGATGGCGGGCGACTCGATGCGCTCCGACGTGCTGCCCGCGCTGGAGGCGGGGGCGTGGGGCGCGTACATCCCGCAGCCGTTGGCGTGGAGCCACGAGGCGGCGGCGACGCCAGCGGCGCACCCGCGCTTCCGCCAGCTGGCGCGGCTGGGCGAGCTGCCGGAGTGGATCGCGACGCTGTGAGGGGAGCGGGGTCCTGTCAGTGAAGCGTCAGGCCTACGAACGCCTCACCTCCAAGCGCGCCGCCATCCCGGCGAACGCCGGGGTCCAGTCGGGCGACGTGAGCGAGTCGCAGGACGGCCTTCCCACCTGGACCCCGGCGCGCGCCGGGGTGGCGGCCGGAGTGACGCAGCGGCGAGCAGACACACCGACGCCGAGACGGGAGGGAGCCGCCACCCCCTCCCGCCATCACGTCAGTTGAAGCGGCCCGCGAGCGAGACGCCGACCACGCGCGGCTCGTTGAACACCGCGGCGTTGTAGTTCTCGATCACGCCCTTGAGGTTCTTCTCGTCGGTGATGTTGCGCGCGAAGGCGGCGATCTCATACTTGCCGTCCGCGGTGGTGTAGCCGACCTTGAGGCCCAGCTCGAGGTTGCCGTCGGCGTAGAATTCGCGCGTCTTGTACAGCACCAGGTTGGTGTAGCCCTGCACGTTGAGATCGCTCGAGACGAACAGGTTGCCCTCGTTCGTCAGCGGGATGTCGTAGCGGACCGCGGCGTCGAGCTGCCAGCGCGGGGCGTTGGGCAGCGGGTTGCCGTCGATCTGGGCCAGCACCGCGGGCGCGCCGAAGATGGTGCGCGTGATCGTCGGGTCCTGCACCGTGCAGGTGACCACGCCGCCGAAGGCGCAGACTTGCGCGTAGACGCGCTTGTCCTTGATCTCGGTGTGGATCGCGCTGCCGCCGAGCGAGAAGGTGATGTTGCGGATCGGCCGCCACTCCAGCTCGGCCTCCATGCCATAGGCGTTGGCGTGATCGGCGTTGAACAGCACGCCGTTGCCGTTGGCGTCGTTGCCGTTGAGCTGGATGTCGTCGACCCGATAGGTGAAGGCGGTCGCGTTGAGGCGCAGGTTGGAGGTCGGCCGCGACTTCACGCCCGCCTCGTACGACATGATCGTCTCGGAGTCGGCGGTGGTGAAGGGCGTGTTGAACACCGCCGAGCGGCCCTGGATCGTCGGGCCGCGGAAGCCGCGCGCGACGCGGGCGTAGACGCTGGTGGCGTCGTCCAGCTCATACAGCGCCGAGACGTCCCAGCTCGGCTCCTTGCCGGAGAGCTTCACGCTGCGCGCCGCGCCCGCCGGGAAGGTCTCGGCGGTGCCGGCGGCATTGCGGCCCGAGCGGACCAGCTCGGTGCGCTTGTCGTCCTCGGTGTAGCGCACCCCGGCGGTCAGCGTCAGCCGGTCGGCGAGGCGATAGCTCGCCTGGCCGAACACCGCCCAGCTGGTGTTCACGTCGTGCAGCCGTACCCAGTTGTTGGGGTTGTAGCCCGTCGTGCCCGGGCGCAGGAAGTAGCCGCGCTGGTAGAAGTCGGTGACGTCGCGGCTGTCGAAGTAGAAGCCGCCGAACTGCCACTTGAACGCGCCGTCGCCGTTACTGGCCAGGCGCAGTTCCTGCGTCCACTGGTCGAGGTCGCGGATCCGCCCCTCGCTCTCGCCGAAGCCGACGCCGCCGAAGTTCACCGCGGCGCCGCCGTCGGTGTCGCCGCGGCTGTAGCCCGAGGTGGTCTCATAGCCGGTGATCGAGGTCAGCGTCGCCGCGCCGAAATCCCAGGCGGCGTTCACTGAGCCGCCATAGGTCTTGTACGCCTGGGGATTGCCGGCGGCCTCGTCGAGCGCGACCTGGTCGCGCGGCTCGCGGTTGATGTTGTTCTGCCCGCGCAGCAGCGCGCCGCGGTGGAAGATCGTCGAGGTGCCCTCGTAGGAGCGGACATGCCCCGAGACGTTGACCGACAGGTCCTCGGTCGGGGTGAACAGCAGCTGGAGCCGCGCGTCGCGCTCGTCGAAGCCGCCGAGCTGGTCGCGCCCGCCGCGCGTGCCGTCGGCGCCGGTGCCGGTGAACGTGTTGTCGACCCAGTCGTCGCGGTGCTGGTACAGGCCGGAGAGGCGGATCGCGATCTTGTCCTGCACGATCGGGCCGCCGACGCCGCCGTCGAAGGTGACGGTGTTGTAGCTGCCGTAGGAGGCGTTGAAGCGGCTGGTCCAGCTCTGGCCCGGGCGGATGGTGTCGAACTTGATGATGCCGGCGGTGGTGTTGCGCCCGAACAGCGAGCCCTGCGGGCCGCGCAGCACCTCGACGTTGGCGACGTCATAGACCGGGTTGGACTTCAGCACGACGTGCTCGAGCACGATGTCGTCCTGGATGATCGACACCGGCTGCGACGCGCCGAGGTAGAAATCGATGTTGCCCAGGCCGCGGATGTAGAAGCGCGGGAAGATGCGCCCCGTCGTGGTCTCGGCGTAGAGGCCGGGGACGCGTCCGGCGAGCGCGAGCGCGTCCTCGCCGCCCGCCTGGAAGGTGCGCAGCGAGTCGCCGTCGACCACCGCCACCGAGACAGGCACGCGTTGGATGTTCTCGCTGCGGCGCTCGGCGGTGACGACCACGTCGCCCAGTCCGTCGTCCGCGGTGGTGGTGCCGGCCGCGGCGGCGTCGGTCGCGGCGGCGGGCACGTTCTGCGCCAGCGCGGGCTGAGCGAGCGCGACGAGGCCCGTGGCGGCGGTGGCGAGCAGGATCGACTTGGGTGAGCGCATGATGTCCTCTTGTCTGTACGCGGCAAGAGGCATGGGGCGACGCCGCGGCGCGGTCAGCGCACCGGTTCACCGTCGCACGAGGCCCCCTGGCGGCCCCTCGATCCATGCGGCTCCCCCCGCGGCGCACGCGCTAGGACGCGATTGTGTCGGGATCGTGAAATGTTGCGGTCTATTTCTCGGCGAGGCGGGCGGCGTGACCGCGGTCGCTCCACGCCCGTGTGATCCAATTCGCTCCGTCCGCCCGCGTGCTCCTGCGCATGCAGGAGCCCAGAGCGACAAGCACCAGCCGTCGCGGCGTTGCGCTCCGGGCGTTCGCCGGAGCACGATGCGGCGCGAGGTGATCGAGCAAGCACTCGCCATCGTCGGGGTCGGCGCCATGCCGTCGCTGTTCCCGACTCGCCGCCTCGTGCGTTAGAACGCCGACGGGGGGCTATCGAGACGAACGAGGTAAGGTCATGCGTTTCCTCCCCACCTTCGCCGCGGCGGCGCTGCTGAGCGCGGGCGCGATCGCCGCCGCCCCGCGCGACCGTGCGCCCGACGCCGACTATCAGAAGCTGATCGCGGGGAAGACCGCGGGCAAGCCGCAGGAGTGTATCGACACGCGCTTCACCCGCCCGGATCTCTCCGCCTACGGCACCAAGCTGGTCTACCGGGTGAGCAACAAGCTGGTTTATGTCAGCGAGACCGGCGGCGGGTGCGAGCGGGTACGCCGCGGCGACGCGCTGGTCACGCGCCAGTTCCAGACTCGGCTGTGCCGTGGCGACATCGCGCAGACGGTCGATCTGCCCGCGCGAATCCCGACGGGCAGTTGCGCGCTGGGCGCTTTCGTGCCCTACCGGGCGCCGTAAGTATCAGGAGAAACGATCGCATGGCCGACGAACCCAATGAGCAGGAGCTGACCGGGGTCGAGACCCGCGTCTCGCCCAAGCCCGAGGTCGACGCGATCGGCGGGCGCAAGCTCAAGCCGGCGACGCTGATGATGGGCCACGGCTATGACCCGACGCTCTCGGAAGGCGCGCTCAAGCCGCCGGTGTTCCTCACCTCCACCTTCGTCTTCCCCAACGCGGCGGCGGGCAAGCGCCATTTCGAGGGCGTCACGGGCAAGCGACCCGGCGGCGCGGCGGGGCTGGTCTACTCGCGCTTCAACGGGCCCAACCAGGAGATCCTCGAGGACCGGCTCGGGATCTGGGAAGGCGCCGAGGACGCGCTGACCTTCTCCAGCGGCATGGCCGCGATCGCCACCCTGTTCCTGTCACTGGTGCGGCCGGGCGACACGATCGTCCACTCGGGCCCGCTCTACGCCGCGACCGAGACGCTGATCGCGCGCGTGCTCGGCCGCTTCGGGGTCCACTGGCTCGACTTCCCCGCGGGCGCGACGCGCGAGGAGATCGACACCGTGCTCTCGAAGGCCGCCTCGGGCCGGGTCGCGCTGATCTATCTCGAGAGCCCGGCCAATCCGACCAACGCCTTGGTCGACGTCCAGGCGGTCGCCGCGAGCCGCGACGCGATCTGGGGCGATGCCGCCGAGAAGCCGCCGATCGCCATCGACAACACCTTCCTCGGGCCGCTCTGGTCGCAGCCGCTCCAGCACGGCGCCGACGTGGTGGTGTACAGCCTCACCAAATATGCCGGCGGCCACTCCGACCTGGTCGCGGGCGGGGTGCTCGGGTCCAAGGCGGTGATCGACACGATCCGCGCGATGCGCAACACGATCGGCACGATCTGCGATCCCAACACCGCCTGGATGCTGCTGCGCAGCCTCGAGACACTCGAGCTGCGGATGAGCCGCGCCGGCGAGAACGCCGCGAAGGTGTGCGCCTTCCTGCGCGACCATCCCAAGGTGGAGCATGTCGGCTATCTCGGCTTCCTCGCCGAGGCGGAGGGGCGACAGGCCGACATCTACCGGCGCCATTGCACCGGCGGCGGCTCGACCTTCTCTCTGTACCTCAAAGGCGGCGAGGCGGAGGCGTTCCGTTTCCTTGACTCGCTCAAGATCGCCAAGCTGGCGGTCAGCCTCGGCGGCACCGAGACGCTCGCGAGCCATCCCGCGGCGATGACCCATCTGTCGGTGCCCGACGCGCGCAAGCAGGCGCTGGGGATCACCGACAATCTGGTGCGGATCTCGATCGGCGTGGAGGACGCCGACGATCTGATCGCCGACATGGAGCAGGCGCTGGCGGCGATCTGAGCCGCTGACGTTGCCCCTCGCGCGCGTGCGACACGACCGGGCCACGCGGAAGCCGCAGCTGCCGTGCGGCGACTCGATCGTGTCCGCGCCGGACATCGTCGGCTTAGGCGACGCGGGCGGAGGTGGCCGGCGTGATCCTCGGCGGCCGGACGCGCGCGACGATGCCGTCGCGGCCTGACCGCCCGACGGGGAGCCGCTGCTGCGACGGTCGTCAGGTCGCGACCCGGGGCGGCGGCGAGCCGCGGCGGAGCGGGGCTAAGCCGACGGCGACGCGTGCGCGCGGCGCCGCCGATCACACTATAACCAACCGGGCTGAAAGTGGGGCGGCACTTGTTCTAAATAGAGAATGATGAAAATAGAATGGTGTGAGCAAGTCGACCTCCGTCATCGCATTGTCACGCTAGCGCCGCGCAACCTCCCTATCGGCCCCTCGCAAGGCCAAGGGCCATAGAGGGGTTGGAGTTCATGTCGTACATCTCGCGTCGCCGCCTGCAGTTGCTCGCTGGCATTGCCGTCCTGACGGTGCCGAGCCACGCGCTCGCTGCTCCCGGTGGCGTCGCGCCGGCCACCGCCGCCGACCCGACCGCCACGCCTGACGCCGCCGCGCCCGACGCGGCACAGCCCGGCGGGCTCGACGAGGTGGTGGTCACGGCGACGCGGCGTGAGACCAACCTGCAATCGACCCCGGTCGCGATCAACGTGCTGAGCACGCAGGCGCTGCAGGACCGCCACGTGCAGAGCCTGTATGACCTCGCCGACGGCGCGGTGCCCAGCCTGCGCGTCGCCACCTTCGAGGCGCGTCAGTCGGCGCTGACCGTGGGCATCCGCGGCATCGTCCCGCTCGATGCCAACCAGCCCGCGCGCGAGCAGGGGGTCGGCATCTACATCGACGGCGTCTATCTCGGCCGTCAGCACGGCCTCAACGCCGCATTGTTCGACGTCGAGCGGGTCGAGGTGCTGAAGGGCCCGCAGGGCACGTTGTTCGGGCGCAACACCGAGGGCGGCGCGCTCAACATCGTCACCCGCGCGCCCTCGGGCGAGTTCGAGGGCCGCATTCGTGCCGGCATCGGCAATTACGGCGCCTATAATGGCGAGCTCCACCTCGACCTTCCCGAGTATCACAACGTCAGCGTCAAGGTGGACGGCGTCGTCCAGTACCAGGGGCCGACCACCAAGAACCCGCTCGCTGGCCAGACCGGCTTCAACTATTACGATCGGCGCGGCGGTCGCATCGCCGCGCGCTGGAAGCCGTTCGAGGGGCTGACCGACGACTTCTCCTACGACTATGGGCTCGACAAGAACTCGCCCTTCTACAGCCAGCTGCTCAACTACAATCCCAACAGCTGCACCGCCGGCCCGGTGAGCAACGCGCCCAACTGCGTGCTGCCGGGCACCAGCTACAGCACGCTCACCGGCACGGTGAAGCCGCTGCTGCCGGGCGTGGTGGTCAACGGCACCAGCCGGATGAAGGTGGCGGACATCGGCGTGCCGCAGCAGCCCAGCGTCGACCAGACGCATGGTTTCACCAACCTGCTCAAGTACAAGGCATCGCCCGAGGTGGAGCTGCGCTCGATCACGGCGTGGCGCGGGGTCAACGCGACGCAGTGGGATAATTCGGGCGGCGCGCACCGTGTGCCGGTGGTGAACCTCACCGCCGCCTGCACCGCCGCGGCGCCGTGCGGCTTCAGCCGGTACAGCCTCGCCGACCTCCATCAGAACCAGTTCAGCCAGGAGTTCCAGGCGGTCGGCACGATCGACCGGTTCGACTATGTCGCCGGCCTCTACTATTTCAACGAGCACGTGACCGACGACGCCGCGACGCCCAACTCGAACGGTGCGGTCGCGGTGCTCAACGCCGCCGGCCAGGTGACCGGCGCCAACTACGTCATCCTCGATCCCTGCCGCGGCTCGAGCGGTTTCGGCTCGCAGCCGGGCTGCCGCTCGATCGACCGCGCCTCGGAGGTCTGGTCGAAGAGCTACGCCGGCTACGGCCAGATCACCTGGAACCCGCTCGACGTGCTCCACCTCACCGCGGGCGGCCGCTACACGCACGACACCAAGCGCGGCGTGCTGCACACGTCGCGCAACGTGAACTATGACGTGAACACTGCGGCGGCGACCGCGGCGGGCTATCAGCCGCTCGATCGCAGCTGGGACCGCTTCAACCCGGCGCTCACCGTCGCGTTCGACGTGACCCAGGACGTCCACGCCTATGCCAAATACGCTACCGGCTATCGCGCCGGCGGCGCCAGCTCGCGCACGGCCAATTACCAGTCGTTCGGGCCGGAGGATATCAAGTCCTACGAGATCGGGCTCAAGTCGGACTTCTGGGACCACCGCGCACGGCTCAATCTCGCTGGCTACATCATGGACCGCAAGAACAGCCAGGTCGACATCAGCTCGATCCAGCCGTTCAACGGCAGCAACTTCAACAATCTGGTGACGATCAACGCGCCGGGTACGACCAAGATCAGGGGGATCGAGGCCGATCTCACGCTCAACCCGGTCGAGGGGCTGACGCTCAACGGATCCTACGCTTATACCTATACCAAGATCCCGCCGGTGCAGATCAACTATACCGCGGGCGGCGCGACGAGCAGCGTCGAGCAGAACTTCTATATCGTCTTCACGCCGCGCAATGCCGCCAGCGGTTCGATCGACTATCGCGTGCCCGTCGGCGAGGGCAGCACCACCTTCCGGGTTCACGTCGACGGCAATTACGCGCAGTCGACCCAGGCGTTCGACCAGTTCGCGACCCGAGCCGACGCCTCGCTGATCTTCAACGGGCGGATCGCACTGGCGGACATCGCGCTGGGCGAGGGCAAGCAGAAGCTCGAGGTCGCGCTGTGGGGCCGCAACCTGTTCGACGAGCAGTATGTCTATCGCCGCGATCCCTCGAACAGCCTGCCCGCGGCGCCGACCAGCAGCGTCAGCGCCGGGAGCATCAACAACGTGCTCGGCGACTACGGCAATTTCAACGCGCCGCGGACGTTCGGGCTGGAGGCGCTGCTGAACTTCTGAGGGGAGGGGAGGGAGCGCGGCTGGGTCACGGCCGTGCGACACCGTCCCCGGCTCACTCCCGTCATCCTGACCTTGTCTCAGGGCCGGTCGTCCCGCGAGCGCGCCACGGTTCGCGTGTGCGGCGCCATGGCTCCTGAGACGAGTTCAGGATGACGCCGGTCGAGGGAGCACCCTCAAGAAGCGAGGCGGCGACGTGCGGGCGGTCGACCGGCGCCACACGGTCAGCGCCGCCCTCGCGGCTAGGCCTCCTCGATCCGCAGGGTCATCACCGCGTCCAGCCCCGGCCTCGCGTCGGCGAGCGTGAGCGTCCCGCCGTGCAGCCGCGCGATGGCCTCGACCAGCGGCAGCCCCAGGCCGTGGCCCGGGCGATGGCGACTCGCCTCGAGTCGACCGAAGCGGCGCAACGCCAGCGCGCGCGCCTCGATCGGTATGCCCGGCCCATCGTCGCGCACGCGCAGCACCGCCGCCACCCCCTCACGCGCCAGCGTCACCGTCACACGCGTGCGCGCCGGCGTGTGGTGGAGCGCGTTCTCGATCAGGTTGATCAAGGCCTGGCTCAGCAGCTGCGGGTCGCCGCGCACCGTCAATGGCGCGAATGGCCCGCCGGTCAGTCGCTGATCGCGCGCGTCAGCGTCGCCGACCAGCGTGTCGCACGCCTGCTCCGCCAACGCGGCGAGATCGACCGCGCGAAAGCCGGCGCGGCGCTCCCCCGCGGTCACCTCGGCGATGCGGAGGATCGCGGCGAAGAGCGCGAGCAGGTCGTCGCACTCGGCCAGCGCCGCCTCCAGCTCCTCGCCCGACACCGCCGGCCGCTCCGCCAGGCGCGCCAGCCGCGCGCGCAGCCGCGCCAGTGGGGTGCGGAGGTCGTGCGCCACGTCGCTGCTGACGCCGCGCAGCTGCTCGACCAGCGCGGCGATGCGGTCGAGCGCGCGGTTGAACGCTTCGGCCTGGTCGGCGAAGGCCCCGCCGCGCGGCGGCACGGGGACGCGCCGACTGAGATCGCCGTCGATGATCGCCGCGGCGGTGGCGCGCACCTCGCCGATGCGGCGGCGGACGATCCAGCCGAAGCTGGCGGTGCCCGCGAGCACCACCGCGAGCAACGCGCCGAAGCCGATCAGATAGAGCTGCACCCGCGTGGCATCGTAGCCGTCGATCGGCTCGGTCTCGGCGATCGTGATCAGGCGCAGACCGCCGCCCGTGTCGCGCGCCTGCGCGCGGCCGGCGCTCAGCCCGACGATGCCGTCGCGTCGCCGCAGCGTGGTGAAGCCGAGCGGCACGGCGCGTTCCAGCACGACGTTGCCGCCGATCCGGCGCCCGCGTGTGTCCTCCAGCTCGAAGCCGATGTCGCCGGTGTCGCGGCGGCGCGAGAAGGCGTCGATCCGGCGCAGGATCGCGCGCGAGTCACCCGGCGCCACCGCGCTCAGCATCGCGTCGCCGACCTCGCCGATCCGCCGGTCGACCGCGCTCACCACCGCGGCCCGCGACGCGGCATAGGTGAGATAGCCCGCGAGTACCGCCGCCCCGGCGAAGGCCGCGAGGAAGAACAAGGTCAGCGCGCGCAGCGATGACACGGTCAGGCGCGCAGCATGTAGCCGACGCTGCGCTTGGTGACGATCGGATCGATCTCGCCGGGAGCGCACAGCTTGCGCCGCAGCGAGCGCACCTGGACGTCGACGATGTTGGTGCTGGGCTCGAAGTCATAGCCCCACACCCGTTCGATCAGCATCGCGCGGGTGAGATAGCTGCCGGCGTGGCGCGCGAGCTCGGCGAGCACGCCGAACTCCAGCTTGGCGAGATCGAGCGCGCGGCCGTTGCGCCAGGCGCGGTGCTGGCCCGGGCTGACGACGATGTCGCCGGCGCGCAGCGTGTCACTCTCGGCGCCCTGCTGCTGCCAGCCGCGCGCGCGTATCAGGGCACGCAGCCGTGCCTCGATCTCGCTCGCGGGCGTCGGCTTGACGACATAATCGTCCGCCCCGGCCTCCAGCCCGTCGACCTTCTCTGCCGAGCGGCCGAGCGCGGAGAGGATCAGCACGGGCACGGTCTGGCCGCGCTCGCGCGCGTGGCGCACGACGGCGGCGCCGTCCATCTGCGGCAGCATGCGATCCAGGATCACCGCGTCATAGCGGTCGCGCTCGAGCGCCAGCAGCGCGTCGCGGCCGTTGTCGGTGACGGTCACCTCATGGTCGAGCGCGGCGAGGTCCTCGCGCAGCGACGCGGCATAGTCAGAGTCGTCCTCGACGATCAGCAGCTTCATCGGGTCCTCGTTGCTCCGCCCGTCCTCTTAGGCGGCGAGAAGGCGAAACTCACGCGCGATCGACAGGCGGAGGATCGAGTAATGGCACTCGACTGCCCCGCGTGCAGAGGCCGCCCCGCCATTTCCGTCATCCTGCACTCGTATCAGGATCCACGGTCCCGCGAGCGCCTCCCGCTGCGGAGGTGCGGCACGGTGGATCCTGAGACGAGTTCAGGATGACGATGTGGGAGGGTAGAGCCGCGCACCCACAGGTACCCGCACCCGCGCCGCCCGACCGCGTCACACGATCGCGTGGGGCACGTAGCGCGCGAGGTCGCGCGTGATCGGGCCGTCGTCCTCGCGCATGGACAGCGCGACCGGCTCGTCGCCGACGATCCACGAGCCCACGACCGCGTGCTGGCCGTCGAACACAGGCAGCGGCTGATAGGCCTGGACGATATGCCCCTCCGCGCCATAGCCGCCGGCCAGCGGCGCGGCATCGTCGCCAGCGCCCGCGTCGACGAGAGCGATGTCCCAGCCCTCGCGCGAGAACAACGGCTTGCGGACGTGGCGCGGGCCGATCGCGGCGACGCCCTCCGAATCGTCGGCGAAGGCGGCGGGGAGCAGGTTGGGGTGGCCGCGGTGGCGCTCCCACAGCAGCGGCAAAATGCCCTTGTTCGACAGTAAAGCCTTCCACGCCGGCTCGAGGAACAAGGTCTTCGTCGTCGGAAGCTGCGCGGCATAGGGCTCGCGCAACATGTCCTCCCACGGGTAGAGCTTGAACAGCGCGCCGATCAGCAGCGACTCGTCGTCGACGAAGGCGCCCTCGGCGTCGACCCCGATCCGGTCGATCGCGACGAACTGCGGGTCGAGCCCGGCCTGGCGCGCGACCTCCTCGAGATAACGCACCGTCTGCCGGTCCTCGATCGAGTCCGGCACGCTGCTGAAATGGACCAGGCTGCGCGGCGTGAACAGGGTCGCGAACCGTTCCAGCAGCGCGTCGTGGAGGCGGTTATACTGGTCGGCGTCGGCCGGCAGCGTGCCGTCGGCGACGCGATCCTCCAGCCACTGCCACTGGAACAGCGCGGTCTCGTACAGGCTGGTCGGCGTGTCGGCGTTATACTCGAGCAGCTTGGCCGGGCCGGTGCCGTCATAGGCGAAGTCGAACCGGCCGTAGAGCGACGGCGCCCGCGCGCGCCACGACGCCGCCACCACGTCGCGCATCTCGGCCGGGATGGCGAGCCGCTGCATCAGCGAGTCGCTCGCCACCACCTCCTCGACCAGGTCGAGGCAGAGCTGGTGCAGCTCGCCCGAGGGCGCCTCGATCCGCTCCTCGATCTCGTCGAGCGAGAAACGGTAGTAAGCGCGCTCGTCCCAGTAATGCTGGCCGTCGAGATGGTGGAAGGTGAAGCCCATCGCGCGCGCGGTCTCCTCCCATCCGGGACGCTCGCCGCTGACGATCCGCTCCACCCGCCGCTGCCCGCTCAGTCGCGCGACGTGTCGCGGCTGCGGTCGTCGAGCCGCAGCGGCGCGCCGCCGTCCTTCGGCGCCGCGAGCCGCGCGAGGATGTCGTCCGCGCTGCTCGAGCCCGGCAGCAGCCCCGCGGCCTGGAGCTTGGCGTCGAGGTCGGCGCCGGTGCGCATGTCCTCCAGCTCGGCCGCGGCGCGGAACTTCTCCTCGCGCACCGCCTGGCGCTCCTTGAGCCGCTTGAGGCTGTCCGCCGCCGAGCCGAGCTGCGACGAGGCGCCGCTGGTATTGGCCGCGATCTGCGCCTGCGCCTGCTGCACGCTCTCGTTGGCGCGCACCACGTCGACCTCGCGGCGGAGCGACTCGATCTTGCCGTCGCCCGACTTGATGATGCCGCGCATCCGGTCCTCGGCGGTGCGCATCTCCTCCACCTGCGGGCGCTTGCCGCCGAGCTCCTGCTCGATCGTCGCCAGCCGCTGCGCCACCTCGCGCGCCAGGTCCATGTCGCCGCGCGCCATCGCCGCGCGCGCCGACGCCTCATATTTCTCCTGCTGCGCGGCGAGCGCCTCGATGTCCTTCTCGATCAGCCGGCGCTTGGCGGTGAGCGTGGCGAGGTCGTCGCGCGCCTTGGCCTGCGCCGCGCCGGCGTCGCGGATCTGCTGGTCGAGGATCGTCAGCGCGCGCGCGTCGACCACCGACTGCCCCGCCTCGTGCGCGGTGCCGCGTACCAGGGTGACGAACTGCTTCCACATCGACATGACGTATCGGTCCTTGAGGGAATGAGGGTCAGGCGGCGGCGAAGGCGTCGCGCAGGTCGGCCGCGGCGTCCAGCGCGTTCTGCGCCAGCACGCGCAGCTCGGTCAGGATCTCGCGCTCGCTCGACTCGATCGAGAGCTCGCCGATCAGCTCGTAATACTCGCGCCCGTCCAGCTCGGTGATCGCGAAGTTGGACAAAGGCACCAGCTTCTGCGCCTTGAGCAGGAAGCGGTTGAACTTCTCCGCCTCGGGCTGCTCGTCGACCGGCCACAGCAGGGTGGAGACGACGATCTGCTCGCCCGCGCAGCTGACGAACACCGCGAGGTCGCCGTGCTCGTGCATCGTCACGCGCAGCACCGGCTCGGCCGACTCGATCCGCTCGACGCTCAGCTCCTCGCGGTGCGCGCCGAGCGCGTCCGCCAGCCGACCGATCGTCCATACCCGCGCCGTGTCGCTCACCGATCGCTGCTCCTGCCGTTCACGCCTGTTGACACCCCCCGCATTAGCCCGCACCCGTGGGCAAGGAAAGGCGCGACGGGTGACGGCATGATCTTCGGCAGCCTCTTCGGCGGCGGGCGCGACGAGGCGACGCGACCCAGCGTGGCGGTGGTGCGCGACATCACGATCGGGCGGATGGTGCGGCTCGATCCGCTGGCGTGGCGGCGACTGAGCGGCGGCGTGTTCACGCTCGACCGCGACACGCTGGAGATCACCGCGCAGGGGCTGATCAAGCTGGACGACGGGGGCTATGTCCACCGCTTCTACACCGACGACGAGCTGATGCTCCAGGCGGTGAGCCAGCAGGCGGACGGCAGCAATGCCGACGATTTCACGCTGTTCCGCCCGTGGTCGTCGACCTACGCGAGCGGCGGCTGGGACGATGCCGCGTTCCGCGAGCGGATGACCAGGCCCGAGTGGGTGGAGGGCGGGCTGCCGCCGTTCCGCCGTTACTGGTACGAGGGCGACGACCGCGTCCAGCCGCCGGTGCAATTGTGGGAGGCGCTCTACTACGAGCGCGACGGCGCGCCGGTGAAGCATATCCGCCAGCAATGCATGCTCTACGCGCGCGACCTCGCGCCCGAGGGGCAGGAGCTGTTGCTCGCGGTGGCGACCAGCCCCGAGGGCGGCGACACGACGCACGACCTGATGGTGGGGCTGCCGCTGTCGCCGGCGGAGTTCAGCGCGTGAGCGGGGGGCGGGCGGCTCCTTCGCTCTTCACTCCCGAATTTCCTCCTCTCTTCCCCGTCATCCCCGCGGCGGCGGGGATCCAGACGCGCTGACATGGCGGCTCCATCGCGGAGGTCAGCGTGTCTGGATTCCCGCCTGCGCGGGAATGACGAAGGAGGATGGGGGACGATCAGTCGGCTCGCCGGCCTGCCGCGCTCTCCGATCCTCCAGCGTTCATCCGCCCCGCCACTGACCCGGGAGACGCCATCGTGACGCTCGACCTTCCCGCCTATCTCGCCGGCGTGAGCCATTTCCTGCTCGCCTTCGGGCTGGCCTGCGTGCTGCTTGCGCTGTTCAAGGCGATCTACCAGAAATCGACCCCCTATGACGAGCGCGCGCTGGTGGCGCAGGGCAATGTCGCCGCCGCGCTCGCCTTCGGCGGCGCGATCGTCGGCTTCGCGCTGCCGCTCGCCTCGGCGCTGAGCGAGACCACCGACCCGGTCGAGTTCGTCGCCTGGGCGGTGCTCGCCGGCGCGATCCAGGTGCTCGCCAGCCTGGTGGTGCGCCGCGTGGTGGTGCGCGACATGGCGCGGCGGCTCGAGGAGGGCAATGTCGCCAGCGGCGTCTATGCCGCGGCGACGTCGATCTCGGTCGGGCTGCTCAACGCCGCCAGCATGACCTATTGAGGTCGCCATGACCGACTCGACCGCCCCGCGCCGCCGCCTGCGCTCCGCCGCCGCGGGTCTCTCCGCCGCGAGCGCGCTGGCGATGCTCTCCGCCTGCGACCCGCAGCCGAGCGACGAGCAGGTCTCGCGCGAGCGCTACGGCGCGCCCACCGAGGTCGCCGCCTTCAACAACGTCGACGAGTGCAAGGCCAGCGGCGCCTTCGCGCAGGTGACGTGCGAGGAGGCAGCCCGCAACGCCGCGGCCGAGGACAGCAAGACCGCGCCGCGCTTCGCCGACTGCGACGTGTGCGAGGACCAGTTCGGCGCGGGCAACTGCCTCGTCCGCAACGAGGGCGGGCAGAGCTTCTTCGTGCCGCTGCTGACCGGCTTCATGATCGGTCGCCTGCTCAACGGGCCGGGCTACCGCTACTCGGGCCTGTACCGCAGCGGGCGCGACGACCGCTATTACACGCCGGGTGGCGCCTGGCTGTACGGCGGCGGCTACGGCGGGCGCGGCTATTCCTACCAGGTCGGCTCGCGCGCGGTGACCGCACCGGTGACGACGCAGCGGATCCAGACGCGCAGCTCGGTGGTGTCGCGCGGCGGCTTCGGCGGGCGCGTCTCGGCGCGGTCGAGTGGCGGCTGGGGCGGGGGACGCTCGTTCGGCGGATAGGCGGGCGGGGGGAGCGCGCCCTGCCCTCCCGTCATCCCGGGCGTGACCCGGGTCCATGGTGCCACGAGCCGCACCGCCGTTGCTCTCGCGGAGGAGTGACTCCCGCATCAAATCCGGCATGACGCGGGGGAGATCGGGCGTCCCGCGACTCTCGCCTCGACGAGCGCGCCTTCGCCACCCCTTCATCCGCGCGCGCGCACCGCTTATGCCCCCAGCATGACCACCGTCACCGACATCGCCTCGCGGACCTACAACCACAGCTTCCGGCTCGACCCGATCGTCCGCAGCCTGCTCGACACCGACTTCTACAAGCTGCTGATGCTGCAGATGATTCGCCGCCTCCACCCGGAAACGCGCGCGACCTTCGCGCTGATCAACCGCACCAGGGCGGTGCGCCTCGCCGAGGTGATCGATGAGGCCGAGCTGCGCGCCCAGCTCGATCACGCGCGGACGGTGCGCTTCGCCAAGAAGGAGCTGATCTGGCTGGCGGGCAACAGCTTCTACGGCGAGGCGCGGATGTTCGCGCCCGACTTCCTCGCCTGGCTCGCCGACTTTCGCCTGCCCGAATACGAGCTGCGCCGGGTCGACGGCCAATATGAGCTGACCTTCGCCGGCCTGTGGTGCGAGACGACGATGTGGGAGATCCCCGCACTCGCGATCATCAACGAATTGCGCTCGCGCGCCGCGACGCGCGACCACGATCGGTTCGCGCTCGACGTACTCTACGCGCGCGGCAAGGCGAAATTGTGGGAGAAGGTTGAGCGGCTGCGCCAGCTGCCCGACCTCGTCATCTCGGACTTCGGCACGCGCCGCCGCCACGGCTTCCTGTGGCAGCGCTGGTGCGTCGAGGCGCTCAAGGAAGGGCTGGGCGGTCGCTTCATCGGCACCTCGAACGTGCTGCTGGCGATGGACGCCGACCTCGAGGCGATCGGCACCAACGCGCACGAGCTGCCGATGGTGGAGGCCGCGCTGTCGCGCGACGACGCGGAGCTGGCGGGCGCGCCCTATCGCGTGCTCGAGCAGTGGCGCCAGCATTACGGCGGCAACCTGCTGATCGCGCTGCCCGACGCCTATGGCACCGCGGCGTTCCTGCGCGCCGCGCCCGACTGGGTGGCGGACTGGACCGGCTTCCGCCCCGACAGCGCGCCGCCGATCGAGGCGGGCGAGCAGATCATCCGCTGGTGGCAGCAGCACGGCCGCGACCCGCGCACCAAGCTGCTGATCTTCTCGGACGGCATGGACGTCGACTCGATCGAGCGCGTCTACCGCCACTTCCACGGCCGGGCCCGGATGAGCTTCGGCTGGGGCACGAATCTCACCAACGACTTTCGCGGCTGCGATCCGGACGGTGCGGGCGGGCTCGAGCCGATCTCGCTGGTGTGCAAGGTGACGGAGGCGGACGGCCATCCCGCGGTGAAGCTGAGCGACAATCCCGCCAAGGCGACCGGCGCGCCGGCCGAGATCGAGCGCTACCTGCGCGTGTTCGGTGCCGGCGGGCGGATCACCCAACCGGTGGAGGTGTGAGCGCGGCGGGAACCCGGCGCGCGTGCTCGCGTCCTATCCCTCTGACGAACAAGGGCGACGCATGACCAAGCTGTTTCACGTGAGCGACGTCCATTTCGGTGCGGAGGACCCGGAGGCGGTGGCGTGGTTCCGCGACCTCGTCGCCGCGGAGAAGCCCGACGCGGTGATCATGACCGGGGACCTGACGATGCGCGCCACGCCGAAGGAGTTCGAGGCCGGCGGCGCGTGGTTGCGCAGCCTCGGCGTGCCGGTGACGCTCGAGGTCGGCAACCACGACCTGCCCTATTATTGGGATCCGATCCGCCGACTGTTCTCGCCTTACTCGCGCTACGCCGCGGTGGAGCGGATGATCGAGAAGCCGCTCGACGTCGCGGGGATCACCGTCGTGCCGCTCAAGACCACCGCGCGCGCGCAGTGGCGCTGGAACTGGTCCAAGGGACGGGTGAGCCGCGGCTCGCTGCGCCGTGCGCTCGCGCTGGTGCGGGAGGCGCCCAAGGATCATCTCATCTTCGTCGCCGGCCACCATCCGCTGATCGAGGGCGGCACCAAGGGGACCGCCAAGACCAGGAACGGCGACGCCGCGCTGGAGGCGCTCGCCGAGGCGGGGGTGCATGCCGTGCTGTCGGGGCACGTCCACGATCCGTTCGACGTGCCGTACGAGCGCGGTGGCTGGACGCTGCGGCTGATCGGCGCGGGCACGCTGTCCAAGCGCACGCGCGCGACGCCGCCGGCCTTCAACGAGATCCGCGTCTCGGGGGGGCGCTTCGAGACGATCGTGCGCACGCTCTCGCCGCAGCCCGAGCGATCGATCAGCAGCACGGTCGAGGCGGGGCGGGGATAGTCGAGTCACATCCTCCCTTCGCTGAGCTCTCATCGTCATCCCGCATCGAGCCCGGGTCGACGCGCGGGCGAGCCGCTTCCGCGACGAGGAGCATGTCGGCTCGTACTCGCGCATCTCGCACCGCGTCCGGGACGACGTGCGGGCGATCCTGATCAAGCCGAGGTAGGAGGCCGTCGCGCTCTCCCAGCGCGGCGCTCACCCGATCGGGCCAACCCGCCTCCGCGCCGCAACCCATTGTTTACCCTAATTCGCTAGGCGCCGCCCCGATCTACCGGGAGCCACAGCGAGCGTGTCCATCTTCTACGATGCCAGCGGGCGACGCGGGCGCCGCGTTCGCGCGACCCTGGCGCTCGCGGCGTTGGTGCCGCTCGCCGCGCTCGCGCTGCTGATCGCGCTGCTGCTGCAGCCGCTCGACCGCATAGCGCCGCGCTTCGCCGACGCCGGCGCGACGCCGCGCGCGCTCGCTCCGGCAAGCGTAGCGAGCGCCCCCGGCGCGTGGCTGCCCGCCGCCACCGGCGCCGCGCTGAAACGCGAGACGATGGGCTTCTACATGCCGTGGGACGCGCCCTCGCGCGCCTCGCTCGGGGCGCACCTGGGCGAGCTCGACTGGCTCGTCCCCGGCGTCGCGACCGTCACCGGCGCGGACCACCGCCTCATCGTCGAGGACGACGCGACGCTCGCGCCGCTGCTCGCCGCGGCGTCGCGCCGGCCGCGGCTGCTGCCGATGGTGCAGAACGCACGCGCCGACGGGCAGTGGGACGGTGCCGCCACCGCCGCGCTGCTCGCCGACGCCGGCGCGCGCCGCGCCTTCGCCGCGCGGCTGGAGTCGTTGGTCGCGCAGCAGCGCGGCGCGGGTGTCATGCTCGATCTCGAGAGTCTGCCCGCCTCGGCGCACCGCGACTATCTTCGCTTCCTCGGCGAGCTGCGCGCGCGCTTCAACCCGCGCGGCTGGGTGGTGATGCTCGCCGCGCCGGTCGCCGACCCGGACTGGGACCTCGCCGCCTACGCGCGCGCCGCCGACCGGGTCGTGCTGATGGCCTATGACGAGCATTGGATGGGCGGCGAGGCCGGGCCGATCGCGTCGCAGCCGTGGTTCGCGCGCGTCGTCGCGCAGGCGGTCGCGCGCGCGGGCGCGAACAAGGCGATCGTCGCGATCGGCAGCTACGCCTACGACTGGGCGGGGCGCAGCACCGAGCCGCGCTCGGTCGCCGATGCCTGGGCGATCGCGCGGCGCGCCGGCACCGCGCCGGTCTTCGATCGCGCCAGCGGCAACAGCCATTTCTCCTATCAGCTCGGCGCGGCGCGGCACGACGTGTGGCTGCTCGACGCCGCCAGTGCGGCCAACCAGCTCGCCGCGGTGCGCCGCATTGGCGCCGCGGGCGTGGCGCTGTGGCGGCTCGGTAGCGAGGATCCCGGCGTGTGGCCGCTGCTCGCCGGCCGCGCGCTGCCCGCGCGCCAGACGCTGCCGGCGGAAAACACGGTCGCGGTGGAGGGCAAGGGCGAGCTGCTCCGCCTCGCCGCCGCGGCAACTCCGGGTCAGCGCGGCTTCGTCGCGCGCGACGGGCTGATCCGCGACGAGCGCTGGGGGCGGCTGCCCGGCCCCGACGTGGTCGAGCGCACCGGCGCGCGCCGCCGGCTGGTCGCGCTGACCTTCGACGACGGCCCCGACCCGCGCTGGACCCCGCGGCTGCTCGACGTGCTTCGGCGCGAGCGCGCGTCCGCGACCTTCTTCGTCACCGGCGCCAACGCGCTGGGGCAGGGGCCGCTGCTGCGCCGCATCGTCGCCGAGGGGAGCGAGCTGGGCAACCACTCCACCACCCACGCCGATCTCGGGCGCCGCTCGGAGGCCGACATCGCGCTCGAGCTGCGCGCCACCGAGCGGCTGGTCGAGGCCTATACCGGGCGCGCGATGACGCTGTTCCGCCCGCCCTTCCTCGGCGACGCCGACCCGGACCGGCGCGACGAGCTGCACGCCAGCCGCGTCGCGTCGCGACTCGGCTATCTCACCGTCGGTCTCAACGTCGATCCGCTCGACTGGGAGAAGCCCGACGCCGCCACGATCGCTCGCCGCGTCATCGCCGGCGTCGCGGTGGGCACCGCGGACCATCCCGCCCAGATCGTCCTGCTGCACGACTCGGGTGGCGACCGCACCCAGACGCTGGCGGCGCTGCCGGCGATCATCCGCGGGCTGCGCGCGCGCGGCTATGAGCTGGTGCCCGTCTCGAGGCTCGCCGGACTCTCGCGCGAGGCGGTGATGCCGCGGCTCGCCGCCGGCACCGGCGTGCGCGCCGCGGGCGCGCGGACGCTGTTCGACGGTGCGGCCTGGCTGCGCGACTCGCTCGGCTGGCTGTTCGCGGTCGCGATCGCGCTGGGCATGGCGCGCTCGCTGTCGCTCACCGCGCTCGCGCTGTGGCGCCGCCGCGATGCCGCGCCGACCGCAACGCCGCACCGCGTGCCCGGCTTCGTCTCGGTCCTGATCCCCGCCTTCAACGAGGCGCGCGTGATCGGATCGTCGGTGCGCCGCATCCTCGCCAGCGAGGGCGTGCGCGTCGAGGTGATCGTGATCGACGACGGCTCGACCGACGGCACCTCCGACGTGGTGCGTGCGGCCTTCGCGATCGACCCGCGCGTTCGACTGCTGACGCTGAGCAACGGCGGCAAGGCGCGTGCGCTCAACACCGCGCTGGCGCAGGCGCGCGGCGATGTCGTGATCGCGCTCGACGCCGACACCCAGTTCGAGCCCGACACGATCGCGAAGCTGACGCGCTGGTTCGCGGACCCGCTGATCGGTGCGGTGGCGGGCTGCGCCAAGGTCGGCAATCGCATCAACCTGATCACGCGCTGGCAGGCGCTGGAATATGTCACCGCGCAGCAGCTCGAGCGGCGCGCGCTCGCCGCGCTGGGCGCGGTGACGGTGGTGCCGGGCGCGGTCGGGGCGTGGCGGCGCGTCGCGCTGGACGCGGTCGGCGGCTATCCCGAGGACACGCTGGCGGAGGACCAGGACCTCACCATCGCGGTGCAGCGCGCCGGCTGGCGCGTCGCCTGCGACAATGACGCGGTGGCGTGGACCGAGGCGCCCGAGACGGTGCGCGCCCTGTTCAAGCAGCGCTTTCGCTGGGCGTTCGGCACGCTGCAATGCCTGTGGAAGCATCGCGCGCTGATCGGGCGCGGGCGGCCGCGCGGGCTCGCCTGGGTCGGCCTGCCGCAGGCGCTGCTGTTCCAGTTCGGCTTCACGCTGGTGGCGCCGCTGATCGACCTCGGGCTGGTCGCCGGCGTCGGCGGCACCGCGTGGCGGGTGTATGACCGCGGCTGGGACGCGGCGGGGGGCGATGCGACCACGGTGGCGGCCTTCTGGCTCGCCTTCACCGCGATCGACCTCGCCTGCGGCTGGATCGCGTTCCGGCTGGACGGCCGTGAGGCGCGCTTCCCCGCGCTGCGGCTGCTGCTGCAGCGCTTCGGCTACCGTCAGATCCTCTACGCGGTGGTGCTGCGCGCGGCCTATGCCGCGATGACCGGGCCGAGGGTGGGCTGGGGCAAGCTGGAGCGCACCGGCAGCGTCGACGCCGGCGCGGCGCCGGTGGCGGTGCCGGCGGGTGAGCCCGCGCTGTTGCCCGCGGCGCTGTCCAAGGCGGCGTGAGGTGGCGAGCTAGATCCTCCCCGTGCCGGGGAGGAGTGACGTTGTCCTTGGCGCCGCCCCCGCTCAGCCGCCCTGCACCGGCGGCCGCGCGCCCGAGAGCGTGCGCGCCTTATCCTGCGCGCTCAGCACCAGCTCGGCGGCGAGCAGCGCCTGCGCCTGGTTCTGCGCGACCTCGGTGCGCTCCACCACGTCGGTGACGAACTGCGGCCCGAACGGCAGCGGCACCTTGCTGCAGTCCATGTAGCGCGTGCCCTTCTTGTCCGCGAGGAACAGGTGGTTGCCGCCGGGCCGGCCCTCGATGTCGACGTATTTGCGCAGCTCGATATAGCCCTCGGTGCCGAGGATGAAGACGCGCCCGTCGCCCCAGGTCGGCAGCCCGTCGGGCGTGTACCAGTCGACCCGGACATAGCCCGCGCCGCCGTTGCCGGTCAGCATCATGTCGCCGAAATCCTGGAACCGGGGATGCTGCGGCGTGGCGAAATTGCCGACCTGCGACGCCACCACCGAGGCCTCGGTCGAGCCGGTGTAGAAGACGAACTGGTCGGCCTGGTGGCTGCCGATGTCGGTGAGGATCCCGCCATAATATTTGACGTCCCAGAACCACTCGGGGCGGCTCGGCGCGCTGACGCGGTGCGGCGCGATGTTGATCGTCTGTACCACGCGGCCGATCGCGCCGGCATGGACCAATTCGCCCGCCTTGACCGCGGCGCGCACCTCGAGCCGCTCGGAATACATGATCGCGAACTTGCGCCTGGTCTGCGCGATCGTGCGGCGCACCTCGGCGAGCTGGTCCAGGCTGGTGATGCCCGGCTTGTCCGACAGGAAGTCCTTGCCCGCGCGCATCACGCGCACGCCCAGCGGCGCGCGCAGGTTCGGGATCGACGCGCTGGCGACGACCTGGATCGTCTTGTCGGCGAGGATCTCCTCCTCGGTGCGCGCCACCTTCACGTCGCCGTACCGCTTGCGGAAGGGGACGAGCTGCTTGGGGTCGCCCGCGTGCACCGCCACCAGCGTGCCGCCGCCGCGGATCAGCGCGTCGGTGATGGCGTAGATGTGCGAGTGGTCGAGCCCGATCACCGCAAAGCGCAGGCGGTTCTTCGCGCTCGGATCGGGGCCGGTCGGCGCGCCCTCGGCGGAGACGCCGTTGCCCGCCGAAGTCGACTGCGCCCCCGCCGCGCTGGCGAGCCCGGCGCCGACGAGCCCGGCACCGGCGAGCAGGAGGCGGCGATCGATCATGTCCATGGCAACAGGTCCTCAGGAGAAGGAAGGTCAGACGGTGACGAGGTCGGTCGGCCAGTCGAGCGCGCGGCCGGTGTCGATCGCCTGCTCGCCGAGCAGCGAGGCGACGCTGGCGTAATAGGCCTGGGCGAGCAGCCCGGGCACTTCCTTGCCGCTGCGCACCGCCTCGCCGAAGCCCTCGAACTGGAGCATCGTCTCGTCATACTCGCCCCAGCCGAGCGAGTCGCCCGGCGTGGTGACGGGCAGCTCGGGGAACCAGGTGGCGCCACCGATCGGCACGGTGTTCTTGCGCCCGGCCTGCACGTCCTTGCGCATCTTGGCGAGCGCGGGGACGGCGGCGGGCTGGACCTCCTGGTAGATGCGGCCGAGCTCGGGCTCGATCGTGCCCTTGCTGCCCTGGATCTGCTCCTCGCAGCCGTAGCGCGCGTTGTTGAGCATCGAGGTGTAGATCACCTTCCGCCCGTCCGAGTAGTCGTAGATCAGCGCGACCTGATCGTAGACCTCGCGTCCGTCTTTCCAGAAGCAGATGCTGCCCGAACCCATCACGCGCGTCGGCAGCCCGTCCATGAACCAGTTGGCGACCTGGAGCTGGTGCGTCGCCAGCTCGGTCATCAGCCCGGCCGAGCGCGCGCGGTACAGCCGCCAGTTGATCTCGCGCTCCTGCCCGCCGGCCGGGATGTCGCGGCGCCAGCTACGGTTGCGGTGCCAGCTCGCGCGGATCTGCGTGATCGTGCCGATCTCGCCCGACTTGGCGCGCTTGAGCGCGTTGAGATAGGTCGGGTTGAACAGCCGCTGGTGACCGATCTGGAGCACCTTGCCGCGCTGGCGCGCGCGCGTGACCATCGCGCCGCAGTCGGCGATCGTGCGCGCCATCGCCTTCTCGCAGAACACCGGATAGCCCGCGTCGAGCGCGTCCATCGTGTGGCGCGCGTGCAGGTCGAGCGGGGTGGCGATCACCACCGCGTCGATCCCCTTGGCGTCGAGCAGCGCGCGGTGGTCGGTGAAGACGGGCGTGTTGGCGGGCACCAGCGCGCGCGCCTTGGCCATGTGCGGCGCGAACGGGTCGCAGAGCGCGGCGACGGTGCAGTTGCGCGTCTTGTTGATGTTCTGGATCAGCGCGCGGCCGCGGTCGCCGGTGCCGATCACGCCGAGCCGCACGCGCGGGCCGCTCGCCGGCTCGGCCGCGGCGAGCGCGGTCCAGGGCGCGGCGACGCTCATGCCGACGCCCGCCGAGGCGACCAGCACGCGATCGAGGAAGGTGCGGCGCGAGAGCGCGAAATCGTCGTCGGTCATGCGGTGAGTTCCATCGGTCGGTCGGCGCGCGTCGGCGCGTCATGGGAGAAGAGGAAGCGGCGATCGGGCGCGTCCGCGCGGAGCCGGGCGAGCGCGGGCGCGTCGGCGACGAGCAGCGCGGTGCTGAGCGCCTCGGCCTCGGCACCGGTCGCGGCGACGGCGACGGCGGTGGCGCGCCGGGTGACGATCGCGCCGTCGGTGGGGCGCACCATCGCGGCGCGGCCGGGTTTCGCCGCGCCGGCGCCGACCGTGGACGAGACCGACAGCGACGCGTCGGTGAGCTCGAGCTCGGTCAGCCAGACGCCGTCGATCTCCGGGTGCGGGATCGCGAGCGGCCAGCCGCCGCCGAGCGGGTGCTCGCCGATCACCGCGATCGAGCTCTCGCCGGCGGAGAGGAAGGCCGAGGTGACGCCCGCGGCGCGCAGGACGGCGGCGGCGCGATCTAGCGCGTAGCCCTTGCCGAAGCCGCCGAAGTCGAGCGCGAGGGGGCGGGTGGCGCCGACGCGGCGCGTGGCGCGATCGACGCGGAGCGCGGACCAGCGGGAGAGGGTGATGTGGTCGCGGCTAGGCGCGCTCGTGCCCCGGCGCAGGCCGGGGCCCAGTTGGGAAGGCGGCCGTGATGATGACGCGACGCCGGCCCCGTCCCCGCTGGAGAAACGCTGGCGGGAGATCGTCTCCTCCCCCTCACGCTCCACCCCGGCGGACGCCGGGGTCCAGGTGGGGAACGCCTCGCAAGAGCCACCGAAGCCTTCCCAACTGGGCCCCGGCGTCCGCCGGGGAACAGGCTTGAAGGGATTGGCAGCGGCATCGCGCAACCCGCGCGCAGACACATCACCCCCCACGCCCGGGTCGAACAGCCCACCCGTCGCGCGCCACATCGCGTCGACCGCGAGCAGCGTCTCCCACAGCAGCGGGTCCGCGACCACCGTCTCACCCCCGCGCGCCAGCGCCCGGTTGAGCGCCACCGCGGGCGACTCGCGCCGCACCGTCAGCGAGTCCTCCACCGACTCCACCGCGGCGCGCGCGGCGGCGAGCGCGTCGGGGGCGGCGCGGCCGAACAGGTGCAGCTCGACCCGCGTGCCCATCGCGGCGAACCGCGCGACGCTCGCCTCCACCTCGCTCACCTCAGGCGCGCACCTCCCAGCCGGGCTCATAGTCGACCGACCAGAGCTTCTGCGCCGCCGCCTCGCTGGTTCTGCCGGTCGCCGGGTCGACCGTGAGCGACCCGCCGGTGCGATAGGCCATGTTGCCGAGGTGGCACAATGTCGTGCTGATATGCCCCTCCTGGATCGGCGAGTGGAGCGCCTGCTCCTGCCCGCGCACCACCGCGAGAAAATTGGCGGCGTGGAGCACGTCGAGCGCGCCCTCGCCGACCGTGCCAGTGGTCTCGGACGAGGACGCCGCCTTCACCTCGCGCAGCATCTTGCCGGCGAGGTCGTACAGCTCGAAGCCGTTGCGATCGACCACGGCCGAGCCCTTGGTGCCGAGCAGCAAGGTACCGCGCCCGCGGCCGTAGCGCAGCATGCCGTTGCAGCTCTCGCCGTCCCAGCGGATCACGCGCCCGTCGTCGTAGCCGAGCGTGAGGGCGAGCGTGTCGTACATCTCCCAGTCGTCGCCGCGGAAGAAGCGGCGGTCGCCGCGCGCGGTCACCGTCTTGGGATAGGTGACGCCCATCAGCCAGCGCGCGACGTCCAGCTCGTGCATCGCGTTGTTGCAGATCTCGCCCGTGCCGTACTTCCAGAACCAGTGCCAATTGTAGTGGACCAGGTTGGAGCGATACGGCCCGCGCGGGCGCGGCCCCTGCCACATGTTCCAGTCGAGGTTGGGCGGCGGCGCGATCTCCTCGCCCTTGCCGATCGACTTGCGGTTGTTGGCATACCAGGTCTGCGCCTCGTAGACGTCGCCCAGCTCGCCGGCGCGGATCAGGTCGAGCAGCTGGCGCGTCTCGATGCTGGAGCGCTGCTGGTTGCCGACCTGGAGCACGCGCCCGGTGCGCTGCTGCGTCGCGATCAGCGCCTCGCCCTCGGCGGGGGCGATGCCGATCGGCTTCTCGATATAGACGTTGCGCCCCGCGTCCATGCCGTCGATCGCGACCTTGGCGTGCCAGTGGTCCGGCGTCGCGACGGTGACGACGTCGACGGTCTTGCGGTCGAGCAGCTTGCGGTAATCGCCGACGGTCTTCACCTTGGTGCCGGAGCGTTCGGCGAACTCGGCGGCGCGCTTGGCGAGCACGGTCGAGTCGACGTCGGCGAAATGCGTCACCTGGACGTTGGGCTGTTTCGAGAAGGCGCTCATATGCGCCTGGCCGCGGCCGTTGACGCCGACGATGCCGACGCGGATGCGCTCGTTGGCGCCCTTGATCTGCGCGTAGCTCTTGGCGGTGAACGCCAGCGCGCCGATCGTCGCGGCGCCGCCCTTGATCATCGTTCGACGGTCGAACATCGTGGTGCCTCCCCTGGGGTGATGGTGTTCCTAGCGCTTGGTCGCCGCCCCGGCGAACGCCGGGGCCCAGTTGGGAAAGCCATGGTGAGACTCACCGTCGTCTCCCACCTGGACCCCGGCGTACGCCGGGGTGGTGGTGTTCGTAGAAGTCATCGATCGATCATCAGAACGTCCGCAGCTTGATCGAGCGGAAGTCGACCTTATCACCGTGGTCCTGCAGCAGGATGGCGCCGTCCGCGGTCTCGCCGAAGCCTGCCGCCTGCGCGAACTTGCTCTGTGCGATCAGCGCCTTCAGCTCGGCCGAGCCGCGCTCATACTCGACCACCTTGAAGCCGTTGAGCCAATGCTCGACGTGGTTGCCGCGCACCAGCACGGTGGCGCGGTTCCACTCGCCCGGCGGGTTGGCGCGCTTGCCCGGGCTGTCCGGGTCCGAGAGGTTGCGCGCCGGGATGAGGTCGTACAGCGAGGCGAGCGTGCGGTTGCCGTCGCGCCCCATCTTGGCGTCGGGGTGGCGCGCGTCGTCGAGCAGCTGATACTCGAAGCCGACGCTCGACACGCCGCCGTTCGGCCCCGGCGGCAGCAGATACTTGATCCCGCTGTTGGCGCCCTCGGAGAGGCGGAAGTCGACCGACAGCTCGAAATCCCGATAGGTCGCCGCGGTGGCGATGTCCCCGCCGCGGGCCGCCTCGCTCGCGCTCTTCTCCACCGTCAGCACGCCGTCGGCCATGGTCCAGCCGTGCGAGGGGAAACCACCGCCCTTGGCGGCGCGCCAGCCCTTCGACGAGCGCCCGTCCCACAGCAGGGTCCAGCCGGCGCGGCGCTCGGCCGCGGTGAGCGCGTTCGACTGCCAGCCCTGCTGCTCGAGCCGGTTCTCGGGCATGGCGTAGCGCTTCGGGTCCTGCGTGATGATGCGCAGGCCCTTGAAGCGCACCTCGGGCCCCTTGGCGGCGACGTCGTCGGGCAGCGCGTGGACCTGGAAGGCGAGGAAGCCGCGCGAGTCGGTGTCGTCGACGATGTCGGCGGCGGGCACGCCGTTGATGAAGGTGCGCAGCCGGTTGCCGATCGCCTCCACACGATAGTGGTTCCAGTCGCCCGAGCGGAAAGCCTTGCGCGCCGCCTCGTTGCGCCCGAGCGTGTAGAGCCACTGGCGGCGCTGCTCGTCGTACAGGCCCGCGCTCCACGCGCGCGACGAGGGGTCGATCTCGGCCTGATAGCCGAAGACCACGCCGTTGCGGTAGTCGGGGCGGCTCTGGCCGCGGATCATCATGCCCGAGTTGAGCGTGGGGTCGGTCTTGGCGTCGAACTCGACGATGAAGTCGCCGTAGAGCCGGTCCGAGACGAGCCAGCTGTTGCCCTTGCCGACCACCGCGCGGCCGACCAACTCGTCGCCGACCACTTCATAGGTGGCGTTGCCGCCGGTCCGGTGCCAGCCGGCGAGACCGGGCTTGGGCATGAGGTCCTGCCAGGGTGCGGCGGCGCTGCGCGTCGGCGCCGATTGGGCCGCCGCCACGGCGGGGAGAGTGCCGGACGACCAGGCCGTCAGCGCCAGCAACGCGAGTGTGCGAACCACCGTCTCTCCCCTCGATCATGTCCCGGGCGTCCACTCTCCCGGTTCTCGGGGGCGACGCTCTCGGGGCTAGGCGTAGATCGTGGTCGGACCACATGCAAGACCGGTGTCAGACATTTTGCCGCGGGGACGCGCTGAGAAGGCTTGACGTGCTGGCCGGTGAGGACGAGGAACAGGGTGTGCGGGCGCGGCGCAACGGGGCGCGCCGCGACGCCGAGGAGCTGACGCGCGTGGCCGAGCATGGCGGCAAATTGTACCGCAGGATCGTGCAGTCGATCGTCGCTGACATCACCGCCGGCGTCTACCCCGTCGGTGCGCGACTGCCCGCCGAGCGCGACCTGACCGAGCGCTTCGGCGTGAGCCGGCCGACGATCCGCGAGGCGATGATCGCGCTGGAGATGCAGGGGCTGGTCGAGGCACGCAAGGGCTCGGGCGTGTTCGTGCTCGCCGCCGCGACGCCGCACGTCGAGCAGGAACTCGACATCGGCGCGTTCGAGATCACCGAGGCGCGGCGTCTGCTCGAGGGCGAGGTGGCGGCGGTGGCGGCGACCGAGATCGACGCCGAGCAGCTCGCCGAGTTGCGCGGCCTGCTGGGCGACATGGCGCGCGACGAGGTGGCGGAAGACGCCGACCGCCGCTTCCATATCGCCATCGCCGAGGCGACGGGCAACGCCGTGATCATCTCGGCGGTGACCGACTTCTGGGACATGCGCTTCCGCTCGCCGCTGGCGCGCGAGGTGCTGCTCAAGGCGGGGAGTCTCGGCACCGAGAGCCGGCTCGCCGAGCACGGCCGCATCCTCGCCGCGCTGGAGGCGCGCTCGCCGATCGACGCGCGCAACGCCATGCGCGACCATCTCAGCCGCGTGATCGACTATCTGCTCGACGTCACCGAGACCGAGGCGGTGGAGCGCGCGCGCAAGGAGACCGACCAGCGCCGCCGCGCTCTGGCAAGACGGACGGTGTAAAAAGATCCTCCGCGGCACGGGGAGGGGGACCGCCGCGCGCCAGCGCGGTGGTGGAGGGGGCGCTCCACCTACGGGCTATATCGTATGCGGAAGCCCCCTTCACCACGCCCTGCGGGCGCGGTCCCCCTCCCCGCGAGCGGGGAGGAGCTTGGCACTCCTTTTCCTATAATCTGGTCAGGCCAGTTGCCAGACAGGTTCGCAGCTGTTAGCTCTTCCGCATCGACCGCACGCCGCACAGACGGCGGCGGCGCCACCAGCGCACAGCGAGCCTGAGACGAGCGTGCGCCTATTGGGAGAGGGGATGTGGGCATCTATCGTCGCCACAAATGCGCTCTGTTCGTATCGTCGAGCGCGCTCGCCGCGCTGATCGCGGGCGCCGCCGCCGCGCAGACCGCGCCGCAGGACCAGCCGTCGCCCTCCGCCACCGGCGACGTCGTCTCCGCCGGCGCCCCCGCCGCGCAGACCGCGCCGCAGGACCAGCCGTCGCCCTCCGCCACCGGCGACGTCGTCTCCGCCGGCGCCCCCGCCGCGCCGCCCGCCACCGACGCGCAGGGCACGCAGTCGCCCGTGCAGGAAGGCGGCGAGGCGCAGATCAACGACATCGTCGTCACCGGCTTCCGCGCCTCGCTCAACAGCGCGCTCAATCAGAAGCGCGCCGAGACCGCGGCGGTGGACAGCATCGTCGCCGAGGATATCGGCAAGTTCCCCGATTCCAACCTCGCCGAGTCGATGCAGCGCATCCCCGGCGTGGCGCTGTCGCGCGGCGACGGCGGCGAGGGCCGCAACATCTCGGTGCGCGGCCTCGGCGCGCAGTTCACGCGCGTCCGCATCAACGGCATGGAGGGCGTGTCGCAGGTCAGCGGCAGCGACATCCGCGGCGGCGTCGCCACCGGCCGCTCGTTCGACTTCGTCACCTTCCCGACCGAGATCTTCTCGGCGCTGTCGGTGCGCAAGACCACCTCGGCCGACGTCGAGGAGGGCTCGCTCGGCGCCACCGTCGACCTGCGCGCGCCTAAGCCGTTCGACCAGAAGAAGTCGTTCGTCTTCTCCGGCACCGCGCGCGGGATCTACAACGACATCAAGAAGGACGTCGACCCGCGCCTGTCCGCGCTCGTCTCCAAGCAGTTCGGCGACACGTTCGGCGTGCTCGCCAGCGTCGCCTATTCGAAGCGCCGCATCGACGAATATGCCTATTCGGCGGTCGATGTCGTGCCGACCACGGTCTACGGCCTCGCCCAGCCGACCGGCAGCGCCAACGCGGGCGTGATCTTCCCCTTCTGCACCCCTGTCGGCTACACCTATAACGGCGGCGCGGTGACCAGTCCCGGCGTGGGCTATACCCAGCCGAGCGGCGCCTCGATCGGCTCGGACGCCAACAATTGCAGCACCAACAACCCGCGCACCGGCACCCAGGCGGCCTATGATTATATCATGAGCCGCACCGGCGTGAACGGCCGCCCGGGCGGCGGCGTCTACCTGCCGCGCCTGCCGCGCCCGGTGCGCAGCAGCCAGGACCAACAGCGTCTCGCCGGTTCGCTGACCTTCCAGTGGAAGCCGAGCGACAATACCGACATCTCGCTCGACGGGCTCTACTCCCGCTTCAAGGTCGACCGGCTCGACACATATTTCGACGCGCGCTCGTTCGGCCGCGCGATCTCGAACAATGGCCAGCCGCTCACCTCGGTGCGCGAGATCGAGGTCGACGACAACGGCTCGCTGATCCACGGCCTGTTCGATGGCGTCGACCTGCGCTCGGAGATGCAGAGCGAGCGCTTCACCTCCGAGTATAAGCAGGCGAACCTCAACTTCGACCATCGCTTCTCGGATAGCTTCCGCGTCTTCGGTCTCGCCGGCATCAACGAGTCGCGGCTCGACGTGAACCGCCTGCAGGTGGCGATCGACTCGAACGACAGCCGCGACTGGTCGATCGACTTCCGCGACAATCCCGACATTCCCAAGATCGGCTACGGCATCGACACGACCGACCCGACCTTGTTCCAATACGGCCCGCCGCTCGCCAACGGCGACCAGCGCGGCCAGCTCTCCAATTTCATCCGCCGCAACACGATCGTCAGCAAGACCTTCGAGCTCAACGGCGACTGGAAGCCTGCCGAGGGCTTCACCGTCCAGTTCGGCGGGCAGTATCGCACGAACAAATATACCGCGCGCGAGCGCCAGCTTGCCACCAACAACCCGCTGGCGCTTCCGACCGGCGTCTCGCTCGCCGACATCACCTTCACCACCACCGGCATCGGCAAGAATCTCGACGGGCAGTTGCAGGACTTCGTCTCGATCGATCCGGACAAGTTCCGCGACGCGGTCGGGCTCGACAGCTACGTCTATTGCAGCATCGAGTGCGCCAAGGGCACCTACGGCGGCGTCGACGAGAAATACAAGTCGGGCTATTTCATGGTGAAGTTCGACACGCAGGACATCCTGCCGTTGACGCTGCGCGGTGACGCGGGCGTGCGCTACGTCCACACCAGCCTCGACACCTACGGCCCCATCACCACCGCCGCGCCGGCGGGGTCAGCCTACCCGTCGCGCTACGTGATCTCCGAGGTGGGCCGCTCCTACGAGGACTGGCTGCCGTCGATGAACCTGGCGCTGGACGTCACGCCCGACCTGATCGCACGCCTCTCCGCGGCGCGCGTGATGTCGCGGCCGTCCTACGGGCAGCTGATCCCCTCGGGCTCGGCGAATCTGGTGATCCAGACCGCCTCGTTCAGCAACCCGTTCCTCGACCCCATCCGCGCCAACACGTTCGACGCCGCGCTGGAATGGTATTTCCGCCCGGGCTCGCTGCTGTCGGTGGCGTATTTCTACAAGAACATCGAGACCTACATCCAGACGACCAGCGCCAGCGTCGCCTTCCAGGACATCGGTCTGCCGCTGTCGCTGCTCAACGGCACGCAGCTGCGCCCCGGCGATCAGTTCACCGTCCAGCGCAGCAACAACACGCCGGGCGGTCCACTGCGCGGCTTCGAGGCGAACGTGCAGCTGCCTTTCACCTTCCTGCCGGGCTTCCTCAAGAACTTCGGCGCGCTGGGCAACTTCACGCGGGTGCGCTCGAACATCAACTATATCATCTCACCGACGCTCTCGCGCACCGCGCCGCTGGTCGGCCTGTCGCCCGAGACCGCGAGCGGCACGCTCTACTATGAGGACAGCCGCTTCAGCATTCGCTCGACCGTGAACTACCGCGCCTCGTTCCTCACCGCGGTGCCGAGCGGCTCGGTCGACGCCGACTCCACCTCGAACGCCAGCTCGATCTTCGTCGACGCCTCGGCCTCGTACAACCTGACCGAGAACGTGAAGCTCATCGCGGAGGTGCAGAACATCACCAACGAGACCAACCGGCTCACCGTCGACACGGTGCGCAAGGACCCGCTCTACACCGCCTATTTCGGCCGCACCTTTGCGCTGGCGGTGAATTTCGTGTTCTGAGCCGCGAATGATGTTTCGGGGCGACAGCGAGGACGGGCGGATGGCGCGACAGGACGGGCGGGTGCGATGGATGACGCAGACGATGCGCTGGTTCGGCCCGTCCGACCCGGTCGCGCTGCGCGACATCCGCCAGACCGGCGCGACCGAGGTGGTCACCGCGCTCCACGAGGTGCCCAACGGCGCCGTGTGGAGCGCGGCGGCGATCGCCGAGCGGCGCGCGACCATCGCCGCGGCGGGGCTCGGCTGGACCGTGGTGGAGAGCCTGCCGGTCCACGAGGAGATCAAGACCCGCGGGCCGCGCTGGGACGAGCTGGTCGACGCCTATCGCGAGAGCCTGCGCCATCTCGCCGCCGCGGGCATCCGGGTCGTCACCTACAATTTCATGCCGGTGCTCGACTGGACCCGCACCGATCTCGGCTGGGAACTGCCCGACGGGGCGCGCGCGCTGCGCTACGAGCATGACGCGGCCGCCGCCTTCGACCTCTTCCTGCTGCGCCGCGCCGGCGCCGAGCGCGACTATGCCGCCGACCTGATCGAGCGCGCCGAGCGCCGCCTCGCCGGCATGGACGAGGACGCGCGACGCCGGCTGACGCGCAACATCATCGCCGGCCTGCCGGGCAGCGAGGAGAGCTTCTCGATCGAGGACTTCCGCGCCGCGCTCGCCACCTATGATGGGGTGGATGCCGCCGCGCTCCACGCCCATCACGTCGCCTTCCTGGAGGCGGTCTGCCCGGTGGCGGAGGAGCTCGGCGTGCATCTGGTGGTTCACCCCGACGACCCGCCCTTCGCGCTGTTCGGCCTGCCGCGCGTGGTCAGCACCGAGGCCGACGTCGCCGACCTGTTCGCGCGCGTGCCGAGCCGCGCCAACGGCCTGTGCTTCTGCGCCGGCTCGTTCGGCGCGCGGCCCGACAACGACCTGCCGGGCATGGTCGACCGGCTGGGCGATCGGATCGGCTTCCTCCACCTCCGCTCGGTCCAGCGCGAGGGCGGCGACGCCCGCGGGGGAACGTTCCATGAGGCGGCGCACCTCGAGGGCGACGCGGGGATGACCGCGATCGTCGCCGCGGTCCACCGTCTCCAGCAGCGCGAGGATCGCTCGATCCCGATGCGCCCCGATCACGGACATCAGATGCTCGACGACCTCTCACGCGTGACCAATCCCGGCTACTCGCTGCTCGGCCGGATGCGCGGGCTCGCCGAGCTGCGCGGCGTCGAGCGCGGCGTCGCCCATGCCACCGCCGGCGCGCGCGCGGAGGCGCTGGCATGACGCGCGCGCTCCGCCTCCACCCCGACCGGCTGTTCCCGAGCGACCCGACGCAACGCGACATCGCGCGCGCGCTCTATGCCGAGGTCGGCGGGCTGCCGATCGTCAGCCCGCACGGCCACACCGATCCGCGCTGGTTCGCCGCGGACTCGCGCTGGCAGAACGCGACCGAGCTGCTGCTCGCGCCCGATCACTACGTCTTCCGCATGCTCTACTCGCAGGGCGTCGCGCTCGACGATCTCGCCATCCCGTCGCGCGCCGGCACGCCCGCCACCGAGCCGCGGGCGGCGTGGCGCGTCTTCGCGGACCATTACCACCTCTTCCGCGGCACGCCGTCGCGGCTGTGGCTCGACCACGTCTTCGCCGAGGTGTTCGGCTTCGACGTCGCGCTGGAGGCTGGCACCGCCGACCTCTACTACGACCGCATCGAGGAGCAGCTGGCCACGCCCGCCTTCCGCGCGCGCGCGCTGTTCGATCGGTTCGGGATCGAGTTCCTCGCCACCACCGAGGGCGC
The DNA here is from genome assembly GCF_014194975.1 of Sphingomonas sp. BK580. Classification (GTDB taxonomy): domain Bacteria; phylum Pseudomonadota; class Alphaproteobacteria; order Sphingomonadales; family Sphingomonadaceae; genus Sphingomonas. The sequence continues at coordinate 51,594 of NZ_JACIAY010000004.1, forward strand.
GGACGATCCGCTCGACTCGCACCGTCAGATCCGCGAGTCGGGCTGGGGCGGGCGCGTCGTCACGACCTATCGCCCCGACGGCGTGATCGACGTCGAGCACGAGCAGTTCAAGCCCGCGATGGCGCGCTTCGCCGAGCTGACCGGCGAGGACGTGTGGAGCTGGCAGGGCTATCTCGCGGCGCACCGCCGGCGCCGCGCCGACTTCCGCGCCGCGGGCGCCACCGCGACCGATCACGGCCATCCCAGCGCGCGCACCGCCAACCTCTCCGGCGGCGAGGCCGAGGCGCTGTTCGGCCGCATCGCGAGCGGCGGCTGGGACGCGGCGGACGCCGAGCTGTTCCGCGCGCAGATGCTCACCGAGATGGCGAAGATGAGCGTGGACGACGGGATGGTGATGCAGCTACATCCCGGCTCGTACCGCAACCACAATCGCCGGCTGTTCGAGAGCCACGGTCGCGACAAGGGCGCCGACATCCCGCTGCGGATCGAGTTCGTGGAAGCGCTCAGGCCGCTGCTCGACGCTGTCGGCAACGATCCGCGCTTCACGCTGATCCTCTTCACGCTCGACGAGACCACCTACGCGCGCGAGCTGGCCCCGCTCGCGGGCCATTACCCCTGCCTGCGGCTCGGGCCGGCGTGGTGGTTCCACGACTCGCCGGAAGGCATGATGCGCTACCGCGAGATGACCACCGAGACCGCGGGCTTCTACAACACCGTCGGGTTCAACGACGACACCCGCGCCTTCCTCTCGATCCCGGCGCGGCACGACGTCGCGCGACGGATCGACTGCCATTATCTCGCGCGACTCGTCGCCGAGCATCGGCTCGAGGACTGGGAGGCGGCCGAGCTCGCCCGCGATCTCACCGTCGGGCTCGTGCGCAAGGCGTACAAGCTGTGAGCGGCGCGCAGCGGCTGTCGCCCGCCACCGTCGATCGGCTTCCCGCGGGCGTCGAGCGGCCCGACTACGATCGCGCGGCGCAGCAGACCGGGATCGTCCATCTCGGGCTCGGTGCCTTCCACCGCGCGCATCAGGCGGTGTACACCGACGCGGCGATGTCGGCGGGCGACCGCGACTTCGCGATCACCGGCGTGTCGCTGCGCTCGCCCGCGGTGGCCGAGGCGCTGCTGCCGCAGGACGGACTCTACACCGTGACGCAGCGCTCCGCCGCGGGCGAGCGGATCGCGCTGGTCGGCGCGCTGCGCGCGATGCTGGTGGCGCCGCGCGAGGGCGAGCGGCTGCGCGCGGCGCTCGCCGCGCCGACCACCTCGATCGTCACGCTGACCGTCACCGAGAAAGGCTACCACCGCGGCCCCGACGGCGCGCTCGACGTCGCCTCGGTCGAGGCGGCGGGGGGCACGATCTACCATCATCTGGCGCGCGCGCTCGCGGATCGCCGCGCCGCCGGCGCCGGCGGCCTCACGCTGGTGAGCTGCGACAATCTCGCGCACAACGGCGCCGCGCTCGCGGCCTCGCTCGGCGCCTGGCTCGATCGCACCGACGCGGGCCTGCGCGGCTGGTTCGAGGCGGAATGCGCCTGTCCGTCGACGATGGTCGACCGCATCGTCCCCGCCGCGCGCGATGCCGACCTGGAGCGCACCGCCGCCGCGATCGGCCTGTACGACGCCGCCGCGGTGACCACCGAGCCCTTCATGCAATGGGTGATCGAGGACCGATTCGCGACGCGCCGCCCGCGCTGGGAAGTAGCCGGCGCGCAGCTGGTCGCCGACGTCGCACCCTATGAGTTCGCCAAGCTGCGCATGCTCAACGGCGCGCACTCCGCGCTCGCTTATCTCGGGCTGGAGCGCGGGCATCAGTTCGTCCATCAGGCGGTCGCTGACCCGGCGGTTCGCGCGACGGTCGAGCCGCTCATGCGCGACGAGGCCGCCGCCAGCCTCACCCCGGCGCCCGAGCAGGACCTCGACGCCTACGCCGACGCGCTGTTCGCCCGGTTCGCCAACCCGGCGCTGCCGCACGCGCTGATCCAGATCGCGATGGACGGCTCGCAGAAGATCCCGCAGCGCTGGCTCGCGACCCTGCGCGCCAGTGCCACGAGGGACCGACGCTGCCCCGCGACACTGACCGCGCTGGCGGCGTGGCTGCGGCATGTCCGCGGCGACGGCGCGCCGGTCAACGATCCGATGGCGGAGCAGTTGGCGGCGCTGTGGCGCGAGGTCGGCGCGGATGGGATCGTCGCCGCGCTGTTCGGCGAGCGCGGGCTGTTCGCCGATCACTGGCACGCCGACGCGGAAGACCGCGCGGCACTCGACGCGAGACTGCGCGAAGGTTGAAACGAGAGGGCGGCTCGTGCCGCCGCGGGAGGGTCGAGTGAGGGCAGCAGCTGAGGTGAGTCCGCCGGCAGTGGCGCCGCGCGGGCGGGTGCGTTGGGTGATCTGCGCGCTGCTGTTCTTCGCCACGACGATCAATTACATCGACCGCCAGATCATCGGCATCCTGAAGCCGACGCTGCAGTCCGAGCTCGGCTGGACCGAGGTCGATTACGGCATGATCGTCTCCTGGTTCCAGGCGGCCTATGCGATCGGGCTGCTCGCGTCCGGCGTGATCATCGATCGGGTCGGCTCGAAGATCGGCTACGCCGCTGCGATCACGGTGTGGAGCCTCGCCGCCTTGGGCCACGCGCTGGTGCGTAGTCCGGGCGGGTTCGCGCTCGCGCGGTTCGCGCTCGGGCTGGGCGAATCCGCCAACTTTCCCGCCGCGATCAAGTCGGTCGCCGAGTGGTTCCCGAAGAGAGAGCGCGCGCTCGCCGCGGGCATCCTCAACGCCGGCGCCAACGTCGGCGCGATCGCGACGCCGATCGTCGTGCCGGTCATCGCGCTCAGCTATGGCTGGCAGGCGGCCTTCATCATCACGGGGCTGCTGGGTTTCGCCTGGCTGGCGGCGTGGCTCGCTTTCTATCGCGCGCCGGCGCAGCACCCGCGCGTCTCGTCCGCGGAACTGGCCTATATCATCTCCGATCAGCACGCCGACGAGCGCAATGCCGCGGCGCCGCGCCCGTCCTGGGCGGCGCTGTTCCGTCACCGCGGCACCTGGGCCTTCGTCGTCGCCAAGTTCATGACCGACCCGGTCTGGTACCTGTTCCTGTTCTGGCTGCCCGATTTCTTCGCCAAGCGCCACGGGCTCGACCTCAAGACCTTCGGCCCGCCGCTGATCGCGGTCTACCTGCTCGCCGACGTCGGCAGCATCGGCGGCGGCTGGCTCTCGTCCTGGCTGATCAAGCGCGGCTATAGCGTCAACGCCGGGCGCAAGCTGGCGCTGCTGGCGAGCGCGATCCTGGTGCTGCCGATCTTCTTCGCCACCACCGTGTCCAGCCTGTGGGCGGCGGTGGCGATCATCGGTGTGGCGGCGGCGGCGCACCAGGGCTGGTCGAGCAACCTCTACACGATGGTGTCGGACACCTTCTCGTCGCGCTCGGTCGCCTCGGTGATGGGGATCGGCGGCGCGGCCGGCGCGGTGGGTGGCATGATCATGGCGCGCTACGTCGGCGAGGTGCTGGAGCGGGCGGGGAGCTACCTGCCGGTGTTCGTCTGGGCGGGCAGCGCCTACCTGCTGGCGCTGCTGCTGGTCCACCTGCTGGTGCCGCGGCTGGAGGTCAGGGAGTAGGCGCTCGCCGCCCGCTGTCCGGCCTCCATTACTGGCCACATCCTGAACTCGTTTCGGGATCCACTGTCCCGCCAGCGCGCCACGCCTCGGATGCGCGACGAGCTGGATCCTGGAACGGATCCAGGATGGCGGCGGGAAGCGGCGTGAGGACGCGGGGCGCGGCCCCTCACTCCCCCGGCCGATAGCGGCGCTCGACATGGCCGGCGAGCTCGTCGGGGTAGAAGTAGATCGGCCGCAGCGCTCCGCTCGCGTACCGCTCCACCTGGTCGGCGAAGTGACGCGACGCCGGGTCGCCGCTCTGCCCGCCCGCCATCACCGCCGCCGCGCGCACCCGCGGCCCGAACGCGACCACCGCCACGAAGCTGTTGCCGCTGGTCCCGTAGTAGCGCCGCGTCTTCGGCCAGCTCTTCGCGCCGAACGAGGCGAGGCTGCCCCACTGCGCCGAGGTGAAGGGCACCGGCACGGAGGCGCGCGCGTCGTCGAAGTGCGGCACGATCGAGTCGTCGAGCCGTTGGAAGCGGTTGATCTGCCCCCAGGCTGTGCGCCACGTGCCGAAGTCGCGCGTGAGCCGCGCCACCGCCGCCTCCAGCGCGGCGAGCTTGGCCGCCGGAGTGACTCGCGTCGCGATATAGTCGGGGACGTTGAGTCGCTCGGCCTGCGCGACGTCGCCCACGTCGCGCCACAGCTGGTCACCCCAGAACACCGCGAGGCTGGTCGCGACCGACCCCGCCGCCCAGCGATGGTCCCAGCGCGCCAGCTCGGCGACGGGCGCGGCCAGTGCCGCGCGCCGCGGATCGGTCGCCGGCAGCGCCCGCCATGCCGCCGCCAGCGGCGGTAGCAGCCGCGCGAACGCGGGCAGGTAGGAGTCGTAGGCCGCGGCGCGCAGCGTCTCGGGCGTCCAGCCGCTCTTGCCCTCGAGCAGCAGGTCGGCGTGCTCGCCGCGCGCGTTGCCGCCGGTCTGGTCCATGTAGCGCGGATAGTCGGCCGCGCGCGGGCTGTCGGCGCCCGCCGCGCTCCACGGCCAGTCGTTGGTGTTGTGGACCCACCCGGTGCGCGGGCGGAGAACACTCGGCAGCGTGGCGAGCGCGTGCAGGCCGTGCCAGTCGGTCCGCGGGTCGCTGCCGTCGACCGGGCGGGTGTAATCGAAACGGTCGTCGCGGCGCGGCATGAACTGCGGCATCAGGAAGGCGATCTCGCCCTTGTCGTCGGCGAAGATCGTGTCGTTCGAGGAGTTGGCCTTGCGCTCGGCGACCTGAAGGTAGGCGGCGAGGTCGGTGGCGCGGGTGCGCAGCCAGCTCTGCTCGAGCGCGGGGCGCGGTCGCCACATCAGCGCGGTCGCGATCCAGCGACCGTCGCGCGCCGCGGTGATCGGGCCGTGATGCGTCCGCCACGTCGTGAAGCGCCGCTCCGCCATCGTCCCGTCCGCGCGACGGTAGCGCAGCGTGACCGGTCGCGCCGTGACCGGTCGCCGGGCCGTGCCATAGCGGTACGCCCAGCCGGCGCCGCGGCGCTCCACCCGCTCCGCGAACTCGTCGACGTTGTCCACGGTCGACGAGGTGTGCATCCAGCCGGCGTGCGCGTTGAAGCCCTGGTAGACGAAGAACTGGCCCCAGGTGCTCGCACCATAGACATCCAGCCCGGTGTCGCTGCTCAGCTGCGCCTCGGAGCGGAAGTAGAAGCTGGTGTGCGGGTTGATCAGCAGCAGGGCGTGGCCGTCGCGGGTGAGCCGCGGCGCGATCGCGATGCCGTTCGAGCCCGACGGCTCGCGCGGTACCACGCCGCGCTCCTCCGGCGTGGGCGGGGTCGGGCGATCGTAGAAGCTGCGCAGGGCACTCAGCGGGATACGCTCGACGTCGCCGCCGATGCTGCCCTCGGTGAAGCTCAGCACCATCCACGGCTCGTAGCGGGTGAGCACGCGCGGCCGCACCGCGGGATGGGTGGCGAGATAGAAGTTGAGCCCGTCCGCCCAGGCCTGGGCCAACGCGCGCAGCCACGGCGGGCAGGCGGCATAGTCCGCGCGCAGCTCGGCCTCGTCGACGAACAGCCGCTGGCGCAGGTCGGCCCAGAGCGCGGACTCGCCCTCGGCCTCGGCGGTGCGGCCGAGCGCGGTGAGATAATTGGCTTCGACGCGCGTGAGATCGTCCTCGGCCTGGGCGTAGCTCAGCGCGAACACCGCGTCGGCGTCGCTGCGGCCATGGACGTGCGGGATGCCCCAGTCGTCGCGCGTGATCGTCGCCGCACCGGCATGGCGGCGCCAGCGCGCGGCGTCGGGCCCGGCGGCATCGGCCGGCGCGACGAGCGCGAGCAGCGCGACGAACGCGGCGAACCGCGGGAGGGGCGATCGGCAGGGCCGGGGAGGGAGAGCGCTCACCGGCCCGAGGATAGCCGCGTCGCCGGCGCTGGCAACGCCGCGATCGCAGGTGCCCATCGCCATCATCATCGCTGGTTCTTCCTCGGATAAGTCAGTAGCCTAGAAAGAAGCGGGTGCGATCGGGCGCGCCCGTGCGAGACAGGGGGCCGAGCGCGCGTGGGGAGGATCGACGCATGAGGCGCTCGCTCGCTCTACTCGTGCTCGCGGGCGTGATCCCGATCGTGGCGCTGGGGGGCACCTTCGGCGCGCTGACGCTGCGCAGCGAGCGCGAGGCGGTCGCGGCGCGCGGCCGCACCGACGCCAACCTCGCCGCCGCGTTGGTGTCGCAGACGCTGCGCAGCAACCTCGCCGCGGTCGAGATGGTGGCGCAATCGCCCGCGCTCGACGGCGGCGCGCCGGATGTGGCGCGGTTCGCGACATTGGCGCACCGCATCTTGGCGAACCAGCGCGACTGGCACGCGATCGCGCTGACCGACGCGACCGGGCGCGTGCTGTTCAGCACCCTGCGCGCCGATGGCGCGGCGTCACCGCTCGACGCCTTCGACGCCGCGGCGCTGCGGCGGCTGCGCGACCAGGGCGAACCGCAGGTCGGCACCTTCTTCACCGCCCCCGACGGCGTGCGAGCCTTCCCGGTCGCCGCGCCGGTCGGCCGGGCCGGGCACGTGCGCTACGTCGTGGCGGCGCTGGTACCCGCGGCGCGGCTCGAGCGGCTGCTCCGCGTCGAGCCGCTCGCGCCGGGCTGGACCGCCTCGGTCATCACCGCCGCCGGCCCCGCGCTGCTGGTGCCGCGCGGCGCCGCGCCGCTCATCCACATCGACCCGCGCCCGGTCGAGCTGTGGATGCCGGTGAGCGGCGCACGCTGGTCGATCCGCATCACCGCGCCGGCGCAGGCGTTCCTCGTCCCGGTCCGGCGTGCCGTGCTGCTGCTGCTCGCCGCGGCGGCGCTGTGCATCCTGCTGCTGGGGCTGCTCGCGCGGCTGCTCGCGGTCGAGCTGCGCCAGCAGCGCAGTCGCGACGCCTCCGAGCTGCAGCGCCAGCGCATGGAGACGCTCGGCCGGCTGACCGGCGGCGTCGCGCACGACTTCAACAACCTGCTAACGCCGATCATGATCAGCCTGGAGCAGCTGCGGCGCCACGCCGCCGACGCCGCGTCGACGCGCCACGTCGACGTCGCCATGGCCGGCGCCGAGCGCGCGCGCCTGCTGGTCAGCCGGCTGCTCGCTTTCTCGCGCCAGCAGCAGCTGTCGCCCGAGCCGGTCGAGCTCGCCGCGCTGGTCGACGGGCTCATGGACCTGATCGAGAAATCGCTGCCTTCCGCCATCACGATGACGGTCGCGGTCGCGCCCGAGCGCTGCGCCGCCGAGGCCGATCGCGGGCAGCTCGAACTCGCCATCCTCAACCTCGTGATCAACGCGCGCGACGCCATGCCCGACGGCGGCGAGCTGCGCCTCTCCGTCGCGCGCGCGGAGCCGCGCCACACCGCGGGCCTGGCCGCGGGTGACTATGTCGCGATCACCGTCTCCGATACGGGCAGCGGCATGGACGCGGCGACGATCGCGCGCGCGATCGATCCCTTCTTCACCACCAAGCCGATCGGCAAGGGCACCGGCCTGGGCCTGTCGATGGTCGACGGCTTCGCCTCGCAGTCGGGCGGCGCCTTCGTGCTCGAGAGCGCGCCGGGCCGCGGGACGAGCGCGCGCATCCTGCTGCCGTGCAGCGCGCGCGCGCCGGTCACGCCGCCGACCGCCGCCGCGGTGACGCAAGAAGGTACGCTGACGATCCTGCTGGTCGACGACGACCACCGCGTGCGCCGCGCCAGCGCCGAGGTGCTCGCCGAGGCCGGTCACGCGGTGCTCGAGGCGGCGGACGTGGACGCGGCGTTGGCGCTGCTGGCCACGCGCGGGGCGGTCGACGTGGTCGTGACCGACTATATCATGCCCGGTCGCTCGGGTGCCGAGCTGGTCGAGCAGGTGCGCGCCGAATGGCCGCGCGCGGCGGTGCTGATGGTGACCGGTCACGTCGAGGACGATGGCGCGCTGCCCGATGGCGTCGAGCTGCTGCGCAAGCCCTATCGCGGCGCCACGCTGCTGGCGGCGGTGGAGCAGGCGGCGCAGCAGCGCGGCAGGTGAGGGGCGCCGCGGCGGGTGACTTATCTCCGTGCCGATGCGCCCGGATCCAGCGCTGGCGCGTTGATGGGTCGAGCGGACGCGAACGACAGTCACGACGATGGGCCAGCGTGTGTTCGCTGCCGGTGGTCGCGGCCGACGCATCCGCCCCGGCACGGGGCTTCTCCCGCACCGGCGAGGAGGAGCCGATCATGCGCGACAGCGAGACCTTCACCGCCAATGCCGCGCGCTGCCGCGAGGAAGCGGACGCGGCGACGCTCGACAACGTGCGCGACCGCTGCCTGCGTGCCGAGGCCGCCTGGGTCGCGATGGCGTCGCGCAGCCGCCGCTCGGAGAGAGCGCGCGACGAGCGGGTCGCGACCGTCGCCTAGGCGGCGCGATCAGGCGCCGCCGCGCTCGCGCGTGAGACGACGCACCGTCGAGACGAGCTCGGCGAGCTTCGGGTCGCGGATCGGCTCCGCCACCCGCAACTCGCGGCTGCGCCCGTCGATCGTCAGCCCGATCGTATAGGTGCGCGCGTCCGGGCGCGGTGCGGCGGGTTGGGGCGTGCAGTCGAAGAAGGCAGCCTCGTCGGCGAGCCGCGCCAACGCGGCGCGCTCGTCACCGGGCAGCCGCTCGAGCGGCACGCACGAGTCGGTGGCGCGGCCCGGTAGATGCGCGAAGCCGCCCTCCACCCGCATCCGCGCCTCGCCGCCGCACCCCGACCCGTCCGCCATCAGCTCACCCCGACATCGCTCCACGCCGTACCGACCGCGCTCGCCTCGGCACTGCCCGCGCCGTACAATCGCCCGGCCACGTCCACCGTCACCCGCGCGAACGCGGCGAAGTCGGTGTTGGCCCTGACATTGGGGTCGAGCAGCGCATTATACCAGATCGTGCCGGCGCGGTCCCAGGCATTGCCGCCGATCGCCGACGCGGCGAGGTAGAAGGCACGGTTGGGGATGCCCGAGTTGATGTGGACTCCGCCATTGTCCTGGTTGGTGCGGACGAAGTCGTCCATGTGCGCGGGCTGAGGATCCTTGCCGAGCACGGGATCGTCGTAGGCCGTGCCCGGCGCCTTCATCGAGCGCAGCGCGCTGCCCTTCACCTTGGGCGTGAACAGCCCCTCGCCGATCAGCCAGTCGGCCGCGGCCGCGTCCTGGCCGAGCGCCTTCTGCTTGACCAGCGAGCCGAACACGTCCGAGATGCTCTCGTTGAGCGCGCCCGACTGGTTGAAATAGGCGAGCCCCGCCTCCTTCTCGGTGACGCCGTGGGTCAACTCGTGGCCGATCACGTCGAGCGCGAGCGTGAAGCGGTTGAACAGCTCCCCGTCGCCGTCGCCGAACACCATCTGCGTGCCGTCCCAGAAGGCGTTGTCATAGTCCTGGTCATAGTGGACGGTGGCGTCGAGCGGCAGGCCGGCGTCGTCGATCGAGTTGCGCTGATAGGCCTCCCAATAGAGCGCGAAGGTGGCGCCGAGCCCGTCATAGGCCTCGTCCGCGGCGGGGTCGCCGGTGGGCGCGTCGCCCTCGCGGCGAACGACGGTGGCGCCGGGTGCCTCGGGCCTGTGCTGGGCGTCCCGGATCGTGCGGAGCGGGCTGGGGGTGAGGATGTTGCCGGCAGCGCTGCGCAGCCGCGCGACGCTGCCCAGCACCGGCCCCGCGGTGGTGGCGCGGACGATGCGGATCGAGGGATCGACCAGCAGCGCGCGGATCGCCGTGCCGCGCAGTTCGGGCGGACCGTGCTCGGCGATGCGCGAGAGGATGTAGGGGGGAAGGATGCAGTGGAGCGAGTGGCGGTGGGTGAGCGTGCACATCGGCGTCTCTCCTTGGCAGATCAGCGGCGGGCGCGGCGCAGCCACAGCGGCGCGAGCGCGACCCAGATGATGGTGACGAACGCGAGCAGCTGGCGCGTCTGTTCGGCGCCACCGGGCAGGTAGCCGAACCCGCCGAGCGCGGCGGCGTAGAGCAGGAAGGAGGCCAGCGCGACCGCGATCGCGGCGGCGTCGGGCTGGCCGCCGCTGTCCTGCGTGCCGAACCAGCGCAGCGCGACGACGAAGACGCCGATCACCGCGATCAGGATCAGCCGCACCGATCGGTCCTCGCCCGCGATGCCCGTGGCGAGCGGGTAGAGCGCCACCGCCTCGACCGGGAAGAGCTTGGCCACGCTGGTGTAATATGGCTCGATCGGCGCCGCCGTGGGGAGCGGCGCGAGAACCTGCCGCGTCGGCTCGTCGCGGGCGCGGTCGAGCCGCAGTGCCCCGCGCAAGAGGGCGGCGGATCGGGCGGGGGCGGCGATCCCGGGCGGCTCGGCGCGCAGCGCGGCGGTCGCGCGCGATACCGCGGCGGCGTAGCGCTCCACCGCGACGTCGGTGGGCATCAGCCGCTCGCCCTCGCGCCGCGCCTCGATCGAGCGGTCGAGCACCGCGGCGAACACCGCGGCGTCGCCCGGCACGGTGATCAGTGTCGCCGCGAAATGGTCGAGCGCGTCGCCCAAGGCGGTGCGCAGCCCGAACAGCCGGTCGAAATAGCGCGGCAGGAAGCGCCCGTCGGCGACGTAGGATTGCACCTGCTCGGCGAGCGCGTCGGTGGCGGCGAGCGCCTCGGCATAGCGGGTCATGCCGTCCTCCTCACAGCGGGCGCGCGACGGTGGCGACCAGTGCGAGCGCGCGCGCGATCCGGTCGAGGTTGAGTTTGGCCGCGGCGCTGCGCTGCGCGGGGGTCAGTCGCCCCGACAGCGCCGCGCGGAGATCGGCCTGGGCGGTGGACGCCAGCGCCAGCGCGTCCGCCACCGCCGCGGCGCGCGCCGGGCCGGTGCGCGCCGCCTCGCGTGCGGCGAACACGCGCGCGGCGAGCTGCTCGCGCTGTTCGGCGGTGAGGTCGGCGCGGTGGCGCAGATAGGTGCGGAACAAGGCGTTACCGTAGAGGTCGTCGGCGCTGCGGGCGGCGGTACGGCCCCAACCCTCGACCTCGCCGCGCAGCTCGGCCAACGCGCGGTCGACCGCATCGCCGCGCTCCTCCACCAGCGCGCGGACCTTGCCGGCGGTGCGCGCCTCGCGCGCGAGCTCGGCGGCGAAGGCGGCGAGCGCGACTAGCCCCTGGCCGCGCGGTGCCGCCGGATCGGCGTCGGCCACGCCCGCCGCGGCCGCGACGCGGCCGACCCGCTCGGCGAAGGCGGTCAGCTCGGCGGAGACGTCGGTCGTGGGGGCGGCGACGACCGTCGCCAGCGCCTCGACATAGTCGCCCACCGCGGCGAGCAGCGCGACGCGCGGTTCGAGCAGCGCGCGCGGGCTGGTGCCGACGTCGATGCTGAGCGCGGCATAGCCGGGCGCTGGCGTGTCGCCCTCGGGGCAGAGCGGCGCCGGCGACGCACCGGCGCCGGTCGGCACCTGGAGGCGCAGCGGCGTGGCGGGCAGGCAGCTGGGGTCGCTGGCGACCAGCGCCGCGGCGGCTTCGCGCCGGCGCTGCTCGACCGAGTCGAGATAGGCGGCGGTGGCGGTGAGCGCCTCGCGCCCGCGCGCGGCGACATCGGTCGCCGCCTGGGCGCGCAGGGCGTTGGTCGCGCAGCCGGTGAGCAGCAGCGCGGCGGCGAGCGCGGCGGTGGGCGGGACGGGTCGGCGCATGGCGGGCGGCTTACCTCCATCTCAGCGGGCGAGATCACCGAATCGGGTCACGTCGCCGATCCCATGTTCCATGCCTGTTCCATGTAGGACAGCGCAAAGCGGTGGGTCGCGGCGGAAAAGGCGCGGCGGGACGATGGCGAGCAGCGGTGGACGGCGGAACGCGTCGGGATGCGTCGCGCTTGGACAGTCTCGGAGCTGGTACCCGACCTCCCGCACCCACCTCGGCGGACGCCAGGGTGGTGGTTGGTCATGTACTCTCCCAGCGATTCGCAGGAGCCGCCATGCCTTTCCACCCACCCGGTCCCCTCGGTTTCGGCGGCGCGCCGCTCGGCAATATGTATGAGGTCGTCGACGAGGCGATCGCGACCGATGCGCTGCGCGCCGCCTGGGACAGCGGCGTGCGCTATTTCGACACCGCGCCGCATTACGGCAGCGGCCTGTCCGAGCACCGCTTCGGCGCGGTGCTGCGCGACTATCCGCGCGATGAGTTCGTCCTGTCCACCAAGGTCGGTCGGCTGCTCCGCCCCGACTCTAGCCGGCCCGAGAACCCGCCGTTCCGGCACGGCCTGCCGTTCCGCGTCGAGCCCGATTACGGCTATGACGCCACCTTGCGCTCGATCGAGGACAGCCTGCAGCGGCTCGGGCTGGCGCGGATCGACGTCGCCTTCGTCCACGACCTCGCCGCCGACCATCTCGGCGACGCCTGGGAGGAGCAGTTCGCGCTCGCCGAGCGCGGCGCCTTCCGCGCGCTCGCCGCGTTGCGCGACCAGGGCGTGATCCGCGGCTGGGGGCTGGGCGTCAACCTCGTCGAGCCGTGCCTGCGTGCGCTGGAACGGGCCGACCCCGACGTCTTCCTGCTGGCGGGGCGCTACAGCCTGCTCAACCAGCCGGCGCTCGACCGCTTCTTCCCGCTGTGCGAGGAGCGCGACGCCGCGGTGGTGATCGGCGGCCCGTACAATTCGGGGCTGCTCGCGGGCGGTACCACCTTCGAATATGCCGAGGCGCCGCGCGAGATGATCGAGCGGCGCGACCGGATCGCGGCGGTGTGCGCGCGTCACGGCGCCGACCTACGCGCCGTCGCGCTCCAGTTCTGCGCCGCTCCCAACGTTGTGGCCGCGGTGATCCCGGGCGCCAAGCGCGCCGAGAAGGTGCGCGAGAATGCGCGGCTCATGACGACGCCGCTGCCGGCGGCGCTGTGGAGTGAATTGCGCGCGGACGGGCTGATCCCCGACGCGGCGCCGGTGCCGAGCGAGGGAGTCAGCGCATGAAGGTCGGGTTCATCGGTCTGGGTCAGATGGGCGGCGCGATGGCGCGCAACCTGCTGAAGGCGGGGCATGAGGTCAGCGTGTGGAACCGCTCCGCCGACAAGGCGGCGCCGCTGACCGAGGCGGGGGCGCGTGCCGCCAGCTCGCCCGCCGACGCCGCGCAGGGCGAGGTGGTGATGACGATGCTGGCCGACGATCGCGCGGTCGAGGCGGTCGTGTGGGGCGAGGACGGGATCGCCGCGGCGCCCGCGCTCCACGTCTCGCACAGCACGATCGGGGTCGCGCTGGCGGAGCGGCTCGCCGCCGAGTCCAGGGCTGGGGGCTATGTCTCGGCGCCGGTGTTCGGGCGACCACCGGCAGCCGAGGCGGGCAAGCTGTTCGTCGTGGCGGCCGGCGAGGACGCCGCGATCGACCGCGCGCAGCCGCTGTTCGACGCGATCGGGCAGCGCACCTTCCGCGTCGGCGAGCGCGCCCCTGCCGCCAACCTCGTCAAGCTCAGCGGCAATTTCATGATCATGGCCGCCGTCGAGGCGATGGCCGAGGCGATGACGCTGGCCGAGCGCGGCGGCGTGGCGCGCGCCGCGCTGCTCGAGATCCTGACCGAGACGCTGTTCGGCGCGCCGGTCTATCGCACCTACGGCGAGTTGCTGGTGCGGGACGAGTTCCGCCCCGCCGGTTTCCCGGCACCACTCGGGCTGAAGGACATGACGCTCGCCGACGCCGCGGCGACCGCCTACCGCGTGCCGATGCCGCTGCTGGGGATCGTGCGCGACCATCTGCGCGGCACGATCGCGGCGGAGGGCGAGGACATCGACTGGTCCGCGATGGCGCTGGCGCTGCGCCGCGGCGCTGGCATGTGAGTCGGGCCGGCGCCCGCCGCTACGCTGCCGCCGACTCCGCGCCGAGCAGCCACGCCTCGGCCTGCTCGACCGTCTCGAAATAGCAGGCCGCGCGCTCGGCCGCGGCGCGGCGGATCTGCGATCGCGCGAGCGAGCGGGCGACCACGAAGGCGAGGCGCCGCGAGGCGTGACGCGGGTCGGCGAGCACGGCGCGGAACTCGGCGACGCTGCCCTGTGCCTGGATATCCATGTCCCGGATGTCGACGAGGGTGACGTGCGCGTTGGCGCCGCAGGTGAGCAGCGCGTGGGCGGCGTCACGCGCGGCGACGAAGCGGGCGATCGCGGCGGCGTCGAAGAAGCCCGACATGGTGATGCGCACCAGCGCGCGCGGCACGTCGACCTGGATGAGGAAATGCGCGGTCATCGCCGCGTGGCATAGCCAAGGATTGGTGAAGGTTGCGTTAGTCGCACGAGAGGGTGAACGAAACACCGGCCAAGGGCGAGCGTCATCCTGACCTTGTTTCAGGATTTACCGGCCCGCGGACCCCCCGCGCCTGAGTGCGCCGCACCGTGGATGCGTGAAATGAGTTAAGGTTGTGGCCGGAAAGCTGCCGCCGCTGGCGCGTCCGGCTCGATGCTCACCGCTCGTCGATCGTGCACCCTCTCGGCCGGCGCACCGCGTTGCAGCGCGCCACACCGCCGCCCGGCAGCGCCACGTGATAGCCGCCGGTGAAGCGCGGGTCGGGCCAGAGATAATCGGTCGATACATAGTGCGCCCCGCTCGCCAGCGCGGCATCGCGGCGGCGCGTGTCGTCGGTCCGCGCCTCGCGCGTCTCGGCGTCGGCGCGGGTGCGCACCAGATAGTTCGCCGCGACGTCGCGACGGATCCGCGCGGCGTCCGCCATCGTCTCGTTGAGCGTCAGATAGGCCGCCGCGGGCGAGTTCTCGTCGGTGTTGATGAAGAACACGCGTCCCTCCAGCGACCGCCGTCCGCCGCGATACAGCGCCACCTTGGCGGGTGTCTCATCCATCGCGAACAGGATCTTGCCGCGTGCCTGCTCGAGCGTCGGCCAATTGTTCGCCCGCACCGCCTCGCGCAGCGTCGGGAAGCGGCCCTGGACGTCGTCGGGGGTGATCAGCTTGGCCGGCGGCAGCACTGCGCGGACCTCGGCGTCGAGGGCGTCATAGCCCGCGGCGTCGGGCACGACCGAGTCGATCCCGCCCCGCGCCGCGTTCTGCTCGTCCTTGATGTTGAACATCAGCATGATCGGTACGTGGCGCGGGTGCGCGTCGGACCAGCGGCGGATGATCGTCAGGCAGTCGGTCAGCAGCACGCAGCTCGACGAATTGTCGATGCCGGGGATGTGGAGCACCTTGTACCCCGGCCGGCGCAGCGCGGGATCGTCCGAGCCGCGCGCATAATGGCCGCCCTGCGGGTCGTAGTTGACGTCGATCTCGAGCTGGCGCGCGCCCTTGTCGAGCTGCTCGCCGAGGTCGCGGTGTGCATAGTCGAGCGCGTCGGCGAGCTTCGGGTCGGCGGCGCGCAGCCGCGCCATCGTCGCGGCGGGCATCGCGCGCTTGTAGCTGTTGTGCGTGCCGATCACCTGCAGGTCGTTGAGCCGCAGCGGCGCGGCGTCGCGCGCGGCGGCGGGGGCGGAAAGGACAGCGGCGAGCGCGAGCGCGCGGACGAGACGGATCATGCGCGCGGCCCTAGGAAGCGCGCGTGAAACTGGCGTGACACTCTCTCCCGCCGTCCGAGTCCTTCCTGCCAGCAGCAATGGTTTGCGCTGAACATCAGCGACTTGCGCGAGAGCGCTTGTGCCCGCGTCGGGTGGTATTATCGTCAGACAATAGCAGGGTGGCGGAAGGCTGCCCGCAGGGGAGGAAAGAGGGAATGCGCTCGCTGTTGCTCGCCGGCGTCGCCGCCGCGTCGCTGCTCATGCCGCTCGGATCGGGGGCCGCGGCGCAGGGGTTGCCGCAGGTGCAGCCGGTACAGGTCGATCCGTCCCGCCCCGATTGGGAGAACCCCGCGGTCAACGCGCGCGACAAGATGCCCGCGCACGCGACCGGCTTCCCGTTTGAGACGCGCGCGCTCGCGCTGGCGGGCGCGGAGGCGCGCTCCGCGCGCTATGTCGCGCTCGATGGCACGTGGAAGTTCGCGCTGTCGCCCAGCTCGGACGACCTGCCGGCGGGGTTCGAGCAACCGAGCTATGACGTGGCGGGGTGGAAGGACATCAAGGTCCCCGGCGACTGGCAGGCGCAGGGCTTCGACCAGCCGCGCTACAACAACGTCACCTATCCCTTTCCCGCCAACCGCCCGCTGATCCCGCACGCGACCAACCCGGTCGGCTCGTACCGCCGCGACGTCGAGCTGCCCGCGAGCTGGCAGGGCAGCGACGTGATCCTCCACATCGGCGCGGCGGGCTCCGCCTACGAGATCTGGGTCAACGGCGAGAAGGTCGGCTATTCCGAGGATTCGAAGCTGCCGAGCGAGTTCGACGTCACCCGCTTCGTGAAGCCGGGGCGCAATACGGTGGCGATCCAGATCCACCGCTGGTCCGACGGCAGCTACCTCGAGGACCAGGATTTCTGGCGCGTCTCGGGGATCGAGCGCTCGGTCTACCTGCTCGCCGCGCCGAAGACGCGCGTGCGCGACGTGTTCGTCCACGCCGGGCTCGACGACGCCTATCGCGACGGCACGCTCGCGGTCGAGGTGGCGGTCACCGGCGCCGCCGCGACGAGCGCGCGCTACGTGCTGATGGAGGGCGACCGCGTGCTCCAACAGGCGCGCGCCGCGGTGGCGGGGGGCACGGGCGAGCGCAAGGCGACGCTGAGCGGCACCGTGGCGAACGTGCGGCCGTGGACCGCGGAGACGCCGAACCTCTACACCCTGCTGGTCGAACTGTACGACGTCAAGGGCGCGCTGATCGAGTCGAGCGCGCGCCAGATCGGCTTCCGCACCGTCGCCATCATCGACGGGCGCGTGACGGTCAACGGCAGGCCGATCACGATCCGCGGCGTCAACCGCCACGAGCACGACCCCGAGACCTTCCACACGATCACGCGCGCCTCGATGGAGCGCGACGTTCAGCTGATGAAGCGCAACAACGTCAACGCGCTGCGCATGTCGCACTATCCCAACGACCCGTATATGTACGAGCTCGCCGACCGCTACGGGCTCTATGTGATGGACGAGGCCAACGTCGAGAGCCACGCCTACATGGAGGCCGGCAACAACCACCCCGACGATCGCGCCAAACTCCAGATCGGCTTCGACCCGGCGTGGAAGGACGCGCATGTCAGCCGCGTCACCAACATGATCGAGCGCGACAAGAACCACGCCTCGGTGATCTTCTGGTCGCTCGGCAACGAGGCCGGGATCGGGCCGAACTTCGAGGCGGGCGCCGCCGCGGCCAAGCAGCGCGACCCGTCGCGGCTGCTCAGCTATCTCGGCTGGGGCACGTGGGAGGGCGTCCACGACCATCGCCCCAATTACTTCGCCGACATCTACGCGCCGATGTACGACACGGTCGAGAAGATGCGCGACTATGCCGTCAACTGGCGCTTCAAGCAGCCGATGATCCAGTGCGAGTACGCGCACATGATGGGCCAGACCGGTGGCAACCTGAAGGAATATTGGGACACGATCTACGCCCACCCCGACAAGCTGCAGGGCGGCTTCGTGTGGGACTGGGTCGACCAGTCGATGTACCGCTACACCAAGGACGGACGGCGTTACTGGGGCGACGGCGGCGAGTACGGCCCCAACCCGGGTGGCGACATCGAGTTCGGCGACGGCCTGCTCCAGTCCGACCGCACGCCCAACCCGCAGCTGTACGAGCTGCGCAAGGTCTATGCGCCGGCGCAGTTCGACGGCTTCGACGCGGCGAGCGGGCGCGTGACGGTCCGGAACCGCCACGACTTCCGTGACCTGTCGGGCTTCAGCTTCGACTGGGAGCTGGAGGAGGACGGGGTGCCGGTCGCGAAGGGCGTGCTGGCGCCGCTCGCCACCCCTGCGCGGGGCGCGGAGACGATCACGCTGCCGCTCACGGGCTACCAGCGCCGTGCGGGCGCCGAGTATTTCGTCACGGTCAACGTCCGCGCCAGGGAGGGGGCGATCCCCGGCGTGGGAGGCGGTACCTTGCTCGGTTTCGAGCAGTTCCAGGTCCAGCCGGGCGCGGCCAGCGCGCCGGCGGCGGCCGCGGGGGCGGTGGCGCTCAAGCAGGCGGGCGGCGCGGTGACGCTGTCGGCGAACGGCGCGACGCTCACGATCGATCGCGCGACCGGGCTGGTGCGCGACTATGCGCAGGGCGGGCGCACGCTCGCGAGCGGCGGCGCGCCGCATTTCTGGCGCGCGGTGACCGACAATGACATCGGCATCGGCACCGATCGCAAGCTCGCCATGTGGAAGGCGATGAGCGACACGCGGCGGGTCACCGCGGTGCGCAGCGCGCGCACCGACGCCGGCGCCGAGGTCACGGTCGACTATGCGCTCGGCGACGGCGCCGCGACCTTCACCACGCGCTACGCCATGGCGGCCGACGGCAGCGTCGCGGTCGACGGGCGGTTCACGCCGGTGAAGGCCGACCTGCCCGCGCCGTTCCGCGTCGGGCTCGCCTTCGCGATGCCGACCGACGTGACCGAGGTGGAGTGGTACGGCCGCGGGCCGCACGAGAGCTATGTCGACCGCAAGACCTCGGCGCCGATCGGGCTCTGGCGCGGCAGGATCGCCGAGCAGAACCACGACTTCATCCGCCCGCAGGAGACCGGCAACAAGGTCGACGTGCGCTGGATGGAGCTGTCGGGCGGCGGGCGCGGCGTGCGCGTCCAGGGTGACCAGCCGCTGATGATGAACGCGCTGGCCTTCCCCTATGCCGATCTCGACCGCCACACACCGGGCACGTGGAAGTCGACCGACGTGGTGCCGCACGGGCAGGTGACGCTGCTGATCGACTCCGCGCAATGGGGCGTCGGCGGCAACACCGAGTGGAGCCAGGCGGGGCTGCCGATGCCGCAGTATCTGACGCGGTTGGAGCCGACGCGCGTGACCTTCCGCCTGACTCCGTTCGCGGGCGAGGGCACCACGCCCGACCGTGCCCGGGCGGCGAGCGCGACCGGCGAGGAGTGATCGCGCCCCGTCGCGTCGGCTGCGCGTAGTTCGGCTGGTGAACCAGCGGCGTGCCTCTGCGGACGCAGAGGCCTGGATCGCTCGACGTGGGTCAGGGGCTGACGACGCCGGCAGCAGGGCGTTAATGGCGCAGTATCCGTGTTCGCAGAGCCAGTGCTGGCGCAGATCGGCGATTCATCGTGGCGTTGGAGGAAATAAATGGCCCGATAATCAAAGCCTTCGTTTTTTGATCTGATCTGGTGCGATCTTCGCTGCCGCAGCACCACCAGGGATCCGACTTATCATAGGGGCGCCAGATAAAAAGGGGCGCTTCGTGCATATCAAGACCTTGCTTCTGTTCACCTGCGTGCCGCTGGGATCAACAGCGCCGCAGCTCGCCGCCGCGCAGCAGGCGCCCGCGACGGGCGGCCGTGACGAGGCCGCTACGACTCCCGCCGAGGCGCCGCCGCGGCGCGACGTGGTCGTCACCGCGGTGGCGCGCGGCCGCGACCGGCTCGACACCGCGGTCTCGACCAGCCAGCTGCTCGCCAGCGACATCGACAAGATCGCGCCACGCTCGATCGCCGAGATCTTCCGCAACATCCCCGGCATCCGGTCGGAGAGCTCGGGCGGCGAGGGCAACGCCAATCTCTCGATCCGCGGCCTGCCGATGGCGACCGGCGGGGGCAAATACCTGCAGCTCCAGGAGGACGGTCTGCCGGTCGTCGAATACGGCGACCTGGTCTTCGGCAATGCCGACATCTTCCTGCGCGCCGATCTGGGCGTCGCCAGCGTCGACTCAGTGCGCGGCGGCTCGGCCTCGACCTTCGCGTCCAACTCGCCCGGCGGCGTGATCAACCTGATCTCCAAGACCGGCGAGACCGAGGGGGGCGCGGTGCAGCTGCTCACCGGGCTCGACTATGGCGAGCATCGCCTCGACATGGACTATGGCGGGCGGCTCGGCCGCGGCTGGCGCTTCCACGTCGGCGGTTTCGTCCGCCGGGGCGAGGGGCCGCGGCGGATCGGCTATGACGGCAACCGCGGCGGCCAGATCAAGCTGAACCTCACCAAGGAGTTCGACGGCGGCTACGTGCGCCTCTACGGCAAATCGCTCGACGACCGCGCCGTGAGCTACATGCCCAACCCGGTGCGCGTGACGGGCAGCGACGCCGACCCGCACTACGAGAGCCTGCCGGGCTTCGACATCGGCCGTGACGCGCTCTCGTCGCGCTACGCGCTCCGCAACGTCACGCTGGACGGCGCCAACCGCCGCAGCGTCCACGACCTGCGCGACGGCATGCACCCGGTGGTCGGCGCGATCGGGCTCGAGGCGCAGGCGACGCTCGCCGGCTGGACGGTGATCGACCGCTTCCGCTTCACCCGCATCGCGGGCCGCTTCATCGCCAACTTCCCCGCCGCGATCGCCGCCGCGAGCGACGTCGCCGCGGCGCTCGGCGGCGCCGGCGCGACGCTGCGCTACGCCACGGGGGCGCAGCCCGGCCAGAAGATCACCCGGCGCGGCCAGCTCGGTGCCGGCAACGGCCTGCTCGTCGAGAACATCGTCTTCGACGCCAAGATCAACAGCTTCGGCAATCTGTTCAACGATCTGCGCGCGAGCCGCGTCGATCCGGTCGGAGGCGGCGAGCTGACCAGCACGCTGGGCTTCTACCGTTCGCGCCAGGACGTCCACACCGATTGGCTGTGGACGTCGGACCTGCTCGAGCTGCGCGGCCGCGGCACGGCGACGATGATCGACCTGTATGACTCGCGGAGCGTGGCGGTGACGCAGGACGGCTTCTACGGTTACGGCGCGAGCTTCTTCGGTGACTGCTGTCGCCGCCGCCACCGCGTCGACTATCACACCAATGCGCCGTTCGGCTCGCTCAACTACAGGCTGGGTGGCGTCTCGCTGGGCGGCAGCCTGCGCTACGATTTCGGCGACGCCGCCGGACTGATCTACGGATCGGACCTGGGCGGGGGACGGCCCACGCTCACCGCGCGCGACATGAACGGCGACGGCACGATCGCGGCGGCGGAACGGCGCGTCGCGGTGCTGCCGCTCGGCAGCCCGGCGCCGGTCTTCTACGGCTGGCGCTATTTGTCCTACTCGACCGGCATCAACTGGCGCGTCGCCGAGCCCTTCGCGCTGTTCGCGCGCTACAGCCGCGGCGCCCGCACCAACTCGGACCGGCTGCTGTTCGGCCCAGGGCTGGACGTCGCCACCGGCGCGCTGACCAACCGCCGCGCCGCGGTCGACCGGGTCGAGCAGGTCGAGGGAGGGCTGAAGTACCGCGACGACGGCGTGCGACTCGATCTCACCGGCTTCTGGGCACGAACCGGCGAGCAGAACGCGCAGATCACCACCCCCGGCTCGTTCATCGACCGGGTCTATCGTGCACACGGGGTCGAGGCGGAGGGGGCGCTCACCGGTTGGGTGTTCAGCCTGACCGCCGGCGCGACCCTCACCGATAGCAGGATCGCGATCGACCAGATCGACCCGAGCACGGTCGGTCACGTGCCACGGCGGCAGGCGCGCTTCATCTTCCAGACCACCCCCGAGCTGACGCTGGGCCCGATCGAGCTCGGCGCCAACGTCGTCGGCACGACCAGCAGCTTCGCGCAGGACGAGAACCGGCTGAAGCTGCCCGGGTTCGCCACGGTCGGTGCGTTCGCCACCTGGCACCTCGGCGAGCGGTTGCAGCTGTGGGTCAACAGCAACAACCTGCTCGACCAGCTCGGCTTCACCGAGTCCGAGAACGGGACGATCCCGGCCGGCGGCATCGTCCGCGCCCGCTCGGTCAACGGGCGCACCACCTCGCTGGCGCTGCGCCTGCTGCTCTGAGCTAGCCGATCAGGCCGCCGCGGGGCGGAGCAGCGGCTCCACCCGCGGCGCGTCGGGCTCGCGCCAGCGCTCCGCCAGCCGGCGATAGGTGGCGAGCGCCTGCCCGACGACCTGATCCATGTTGTAGTAGCGATAGGTCGCGAGCCGCCCGACGAAGCTCACCCCGGCCTCGGCGATGGCGAGTGCCTCGTACCTCTTGAACAGCTCCTGGTTCTCCGCGCGCGGGATCGGATAATAGGGGTCACCGGTGGCGCTGGGATATTCGTAGGTGATGCTGGTGTTCGGCGCCTGCTGCCCGGTGAGGTGCTTGTACTCGGTCACGCGCGTGTACGGCACGTCGGGCGAGGGATAGTTCACCACCGCCACCGGCTGGTGCCACTCCTGTGCCAGCGTCTCGTGCTGGAAACGCAGCGAGCGGTACGGCAGCTTGCCGTAGCGGTAGCCGAAATATTCGTCGATCGGCCCGGTGAAGACGAGGTGGTCGTGTGGGTAGGCGTCGCGCGCCTCGTGGTAATCGACGCCCAGCAGCACGTCGATGTTCGGATGATCGAGCATCCGCTCGAACATGCGAGTGTAGCCGTCGAGCGGCATCGCCTGGAAGCTGTCGGTGAAATAGCGGTCGTCGGTGTTGGTGCGCGTCGGCACGCGCGCGGTAACGGATTTGTCGAGCTCGGACGGGTCGAGCCCCCATTGCTTGCGCGTGTAGCCCTGGAAGAAGGTCTCGTAGAGGTCGCGACCGACGGCGGAGATCACCACGTCGGCCGAGGTGCGCACGACATCGACCGGCTCGGCGCGGCTGGCGAGGAAAGCGGCGGCCTCCGCCTCGGTCTCCAGCTCCAGCCCGTAGAGCGCGTTGAGCGTGGTCCGGTTGATCGGCATCGGCACCAATGTGCCGCGCACGTCGGCGAGGACGCGATGCTCGTACGGCCGCCAGTCGGTGAAGCGCGACAGATAGTCGACGATCTCGCCCGAGTTGGTGTGGAAGATGTGCGGGCCATATTGATGCATCAGCACGCCGCCGGCGTCGAGATGGTCATAGGCGTTGCCGGCGACGTGCGGCCGGCGATCGACCACCAGCACGCGCTTGCCCGAACCGGCGGCGAGCCGCTCGGCCATCACCGCGCCGGCGAACCCCGCGCCGACCACCATCACGTCGTAGCGCTCGCGCGTCGTCACGGGCCAGGCCAGCGGCGAGACGATCGGCTGGACATGGCTGCCGCGCGCGACTGCTTCGTCGATCAGCGCCGCCATGTCGCGCTGCACCTGGTCCCACGAACCGCGTGCCAGCAGGGCGTCGACCTCGGGCAGCCATCGCTCGGGCGCACGCGCCAGCTCGAGCGCGGCGTCGCACATCGCCGCGAACTCCGCCGCGTCGGCCGCGACGAACACGCCCGGCACGTCGCCGTAGCTGCGCACCACGTCGGTCACCGGGGTGGACACCACCGGACGACCGGCGGCGAGATATTCGGGTGTCTTGGTCGGGCTGATGAAGCGCGTGGCCTCGTTGATCGCGAAGGGCATCAGCGCCACGTCCCAGCCGCGCAGGTAGTCGGGCAGCTCGGCATAGCCGCGACCGCCGGGATAATGGAGGTTGGCTCGCCGCGGCAGATCGTCGGGTGAGATCTTCACCACCGGCCCGAGGATCACGATCTGATAGTCGGGGCGCGCGTCGGCGAGCGCGGCGAGCAGGTCCAGGTCCATCCGCTCGTCGATCACGCCGTAGAATCCGAGCCGCGGCGCGGGCAGGTCGCTCTGGTCGGCGGGCACCGTGCCGGGCGAGCGCGCGGCGGCGAAATGCGCGACGTCGACGCTGGAGGGGAAAGCATGTACCGCGGCATGGCGCGCGCGCTTCGCCTCGTAGAGGCTGTGCCCGCCGGTGAAGACCAGATCGGCCTGGTCGAGCAGCCGTTGCTCGAGTGGCAGCAGGTCGTGCGGCGCGTTCTTGAACTGCGACAGCTCGTCCATACAGTCGTAGACGACGCAATCGGCGGCGAGATGCTCCGAGAACGGCAGCATCATCGGGGTGTAATACCAGCGCACCACCGGCCCGCGCGGCGACGCCATCAGGGCATCGAGCAGGCCGCGCAGCGTGGTGCACACCGCGTCGCCGTCCAGCCCGGCGGGAAGGTGCGGGGTGCACACGGTCACGCCCGTGTCGGCGCAGCGGCGCTGCTCGACGCGCGGCGCGGCATCCGCCGCGGCGACGATCGGCTCCTCCCAGAACAATACCCGTCGCGCGCGCGCGAAGCGGTTCATCAGGTGCTGCGGCCGCTGGAGGACGAAATCCCAGCGCAGGTGGCTGAAGCAGATCAGCGTGCCCTTGTCGTCGCTGGCGGTCGCACGGCTGTCCTGGTGCGGCAGGGGGGACGAGGGCAGGGTCACGGAGGAGTCTCCCGGTGTTGCGGACACATTGGGAAACTCAGCAACATAGCCGCATGTTCCAGTGTAAGTATCTGACAAACCTAAGTTTAGCTTTGGACCCGCGGCAAGGATTTTGCATCGGCGAGGCAACGGCGCGCGGAGCCGGACGTTGGCGGCACGATCGGGCAGAGGAGCGGAGCGTGCGCGAACTCGAGCTATGGGGCGGCCTGGAGTGTACCGTGAATCGCGTCGGCGACCATTACGTCGATCAATTCGCGCTGCTCGGCCATCGCGACCGTCCCGACGACGTCGACCTCGTCGCCGATCTCGGCGTCCGCGCCCTCCGCTACCCTATCCATTGGGAGACCGTCGCGCCCGAGAGGCCGGGATCGCGCGACTATGCCTGGTATGACCAGCGGCTGGAGCGGTGCCGCGCGCGCGGCGTCGGCGTGATCGCGGGGCTGGTTCATCACGGTTCCGGGCCGCGCTACACCGATCTGCTCGACGAGGATTTTCCCAGGCTGCTCGCGGACTATGCGGGCGCCACGGCCGCGCGTTATCCCTGGATCGAGCGATGGACCCCGGTGAACGAGCCGCTCACCACCGCGCGCTTCGCGGCGCTCTACGGCCACTGGTACCCGCATCGCCGCGACGAGGGCGACTTCTGGCGCGCGCTCGTCAACCAGGTCGAAGGCACCGCGCGCGCGATGGCGGCGATCCGTTCGGTCAACCCGCGCGCGCAGCTGATCCAGACCGAGGATCTCGGGCGCAGCTTCGGCACCGTGGCGACACGCGACCAGGTCGCCTTCGACAACGTCCGGCGCTGGGCGACGTGGGATCTGCTGTGTGGACGGGTCGGGCCGGCGCACCCGCTCTACGCTCGATTGAGCGACTCCGGTCTCGCCGCGCGACTCGACGCGCTCGCCGCGGCGCCGTGCCCCCCCGACGTGATCGGGGTGAATCATTATCTCACCAGCGACCGTTTCC
The DNA here is from genome assembly GCF_014194975.1 of Sphingomonas sp. BK580. Taxonomy (GTDB): domain Bacteria; phylum Pseudomonadota; class Alphaproteobacteria; order Sphingomonadales; family Sphingomonadaceae; genus Sphingomonas. Next base: position 76,712 of record NZ_JACIAY010000004.1, read on the forward strand.
TCGACCATCGCGTCGAGCGCTACCCGGCGCACACGCATGGCGGCAACGATCGCCAGCGGTTCGCCGACGTCGAGGCGGTGCGTGTGCTTGAGCCCGGGGCGCCGGGGCTGGCCGGGGTGCTGCGGGAGGCCTGGGCTCGCTACCGCCTGCCGCTGGCGGTGACTGAAGTGCACAACGGCTGCACGCGCGAGGAGCAGATGCGCTGGATGGCGGAGGCCTGGGACGATGCGCTGGCGCTGCGCCGGGACGGCGTCGATCTGCGCGCTGTGACGTGCTGGTCGCTGCTCGGGAGCCAGGGCTGGAACACGTTGCTGACCGGGAGCGGGCTGTACGAGCCGGGCGTCTACGACGTCTCGGATGGGGTGCCGCGCGCGACGGCGATGGTGCCGCTGCTGCGCGCGCTGGTGTCGGGCGGTGAGCGCGACCCGCTGGTGCACGTGCCGGGTTGGTGGCGGCGCGCGGACCGGCTCGCTTACGCCGCGGTGCCGCGCCCCGCCGCGATGACCGCGCAGCGACCATATCGTGACGCCAGCGAGGTCGCGGTGCCGCCGCTGCTGGTGCTCGGCCGCGACAACGCGCTCGCGCCGCATCTCGCCATGGCCTGTGCGCAGCGCGCGATCCCGCTGGTCTTCGGCGAGCGCGACACCGACTCGCCGGAGGCCTGGGCGGTGATCGACCTCGACGGCGATCCGCGCCGCAACGGCTCGGCACCCACGCGCCCGCGATTGCGGCTCCAGGCATCGTGGAGCGACGCGCCACCGCGCCCGCCGGGCCGCGCCCCCGCGACCCTGGTGGTCGTCGCCGACGACCTGTTCGCGGCCGACCGGCCGCCGTCGCGCGACGCGACGACGCTTACCTACGCGCCCGACCTGGTCCGTGCCGCGCTGGACCTGCTGATCGACCGCGCCACCGGCGAGTGGCGCGTGCGGCATGGTCACGCGGGCCAGGAGCCGCGGGTGCGCCGGCTGCTGCTGCTGCGCCCGCTCAAGCAGGCACTCGCCGAGCAGGCCGACGCGCGCGCAGCGACGCTCACGCGCGCGGCCTGAGCGCGCGCGGGAAAACAGGCTCACTCAAGTGAAGACGGGCGGACATCGGTCGGTGTGCGCTCGTTCTCTCGGCATCAGAAAACCGGGAGAACTCAACATGTTAAACGAAGTAAGCGAACTCGATCAGCGGCCCGCCGCGCCCTGGGCCGCGGCCGAGCGTCGTCCCGCGTTGCTGGCGCTGCTGCGGTTGCTCGACGCCCGCGGTTATGATCATGTCACCGCCACACCGGGGACCCACGCGCGTGTACTCATGCGCGATCCCGAGCGGCTCGGTCGCGACGCCCGCGACGTGCTCGGCTGGAGCCGGCGCTTCGAGCGCGACGCCCTCGATCCCGAGCTGCTCGCCGGTCTGCGCGCCGCCGGTGCGGTGGCGATCGAGCCCGACGGGCGCCTGCGTCCTCTGCTGCGGGTGTCGCGCGTGGAAGGGCGGTTGTTCCTCCACTCGGCCTTTCCCACCGACGCACCCGACTCGGTCTTTCTCGGCCCCGACAGCCATCGCTTCGCGCAGCTGATCGCGGCACGGCTCGATCCGGGCGCCACCCGCGTGCTCGACTATGGCGCGGGCGCGGGCGTGGGCGGCATCGTCGCGGCCTCGCTGCTCGACCGCGCGCATCTGACGCTCGCCGACGTCAACCCGCGCGCGCTCGCGCTCGCCAGCGTCAACGCCGAACATGCCCAGGTCACCCACGCGACCGAGCAGGTGCAGACGCCGAGCGAACTGACCGGCGGCTTCGACCTGATCGTGACCCATCCCCCGTTCATGATCGACTCGGGCAGACGCGCCTACCGCGACGGCGGCGACCTGTACGGCGCGCGGCTGTCGCTCGAATGGGTGGTGCAGGGGCTCGCGCTGCTCGCACCGGGCGGGCGGCTGATCCTCCACACCGGTGTGTCGATCGTCGACGGACGGGACGTGCTCCGCGACGCGCTGCGCGAGCGCCTGCCCGCGATCGGCGTGCGGCTCGACTATCGCGAGCTCGACCCCGACATTTTCAGCGAGGATCTCGACCAGCCCGGCTATGAGCAGGTCGAGCGGATCGCCGCCGTGGGGCTGGTCGTTGAGCGGACCGGCGGCGCCTGAGCGCCGCGCCACGGGAGACGACCATGCCGCAGCTCAACGGGGTGCTGGAGACCGCACTCTATGTCGACGACAAGGCGCGCTCGATCGCCTTCTTCCGCGACGTCATGGGGCTGGCGATCCTGCGCGACGAGGAGCGGCTCACCGCGTTCGACGCCGGCGGCGGCAGCGTGCTGCTGATCTTCGCGCGCGGTCAGTCCACCGCGGGCGAGGACACACCGCAGGGCCATATCCCCGGGCACGACGGGGCCGGCCCGCTCCATATGGCGTTCAAGACCGCGGCGCCGGACTATGACGCGTGGCGCGATCACTTGCGCGAGCGGGGCGTGCGGGAGCTCAGCGAGATCCATTGGCCGGCCGGTGGCCGCAGCGTCTACTTCAACGATCCCGACGGGCATGTGCTGGAGATCGCGACGCCAGGGCTGTGGCCGAACTATTGAGCCGCGATGCCCCGGCATTCGGGGAAGGTCGCGGGACTGTTCTGGGCGCTCGCGCGCCGGCAGGAGCCCGGCGCGGCGCACGACGAGGCGCGGCTCTGCTCAGCGCGGGGTTCCGGCCTCTGCCGGCACACGGACAGGGAACGGGCCCGGTGGATCGTTGCGCAGCGGTCCCCCCTTTGGGGGGCGTGTCACTCGTCGGCTCGCGCCAGCCACGCGGCCAGACTCAGCGCGCCGCTCGCCGCGGTCTCGGCGCACATGCTCTTGCGCATCAGCTCGAGCGCCCAGTCGAGATGCTCGGTCCGCTCGCTCGCCACCGCATCCTCGGGTACCCACAGGTCGTAGTCGCGCATATGCGCGTCGGCGGCGGTGAAGAGCACGCAGATGTCGGCGGCGACCCCGGTGAGGATCAGCCGGCGCACCCCGAGTTGCGGCAGCAGCACAGGCAGGTTGGTCGCGTAGAAGCCGGAGAACTGGGGCTTCACCACGAAATAGTCGCGGTCGCGTGGGCGCAGCGCGTCGATCAGCGCGGTGCCGCGGCTCCCCGCGCGGCGGCAATGGTCGACGATGCTCGACCGCTCCGAATGCCACTGGCCGAAATTGTCGTTGACGTAGATCACCGGTACCTCGGCCGCGTCGGCACGGTCGCGCAGCGTGCGGATGCGCTGCGCGGCCGCCTCGGCCGCTGGCGCGAGCTGTTCGCCGCCGTCGAAATCGAGGTCGTTGATCATGTCGATGATCAGCAGCGCCGAGGCGCCCGGCGTCGGCTCGGTGGCGTCAGCCATGCCGGACTCCCTCGGCCAGCGCTGGGCTGACGCGCAGCGGCGGCGCCAGCGGGACCGAGAGCGCGCGCACCGCCGCGACGATCTGGTACGAGGCGAAGGGCGAGAGCAGGCACGGCCGCGCGGCCAGATGCGGCGGCGGCGTCATCCCGGCCTCGCCGATCAGCAGCAGCGGCACCGCCATATCCTCCAGCGAGTCGAGCAGCGGTAGCGCGGCACCATCCCCCAGCCGCAGGTTGACGATCGCCGCGGCGGGTCGCTCGCGGAGGTTGGCGAGCAACGCCAGTCCCTCGACCACCGCGCGCACCGGTCCGAGCAGCTGTGCCCCGGCGTCGTGCAGCGCGTGGCGCAGGTAATCGGCGCGGAAGGGCTCGGCCTCGGCGAGCAGGATCAGCGGCCGCGCGGGCGGGGAAGCGTCCGGAAACATGCGCGCAACCTGACATGCGCACCGCGTCCGTGCGTTGATCTGCGTGGGTTCCTGTCGATTTCGCGACATCAGCGCCTTGCGCACCGCGGTGAGCCGCTGTCATCACGGTCGCAGGGACAGGGGAGAGGGAATGATCCGCACCGCACGCCGGCTCGCTGCCGCCGCGCTGCTGTTCGCCGCACCGGCGCAGGCGATCGACGCCGAGCGGGTCGCGCGCGAGCGCTACGGCAACGACGCGCCCTGGTACCAGCAGCGCATTCCCCTCTTCGAGTCGGCGGACTCCCGGCTCGACTCGGTCTACTACTACCGCTGGCAGCTGTACCGCGCGCACCAGCGTGACCTCGGCGAGCGCGGCTACATCTCGACCGAGTTCCTCGACGATGTGCCGTGGCAGCTCGAGCCCTGGGCCAGCCTCAACGACGCCACCGGCTTCCACCTCGGCGAGGGGCGCTGGCTGCACGACCGGCGCTACGCCGACGATTATATCGCGCACATGTACACCGGCGGGAACGACCGCCACTTCACCGATTACATGGCCGACGCCGTGTGGCGCCGGTATCTCGTCGACGGCGATCGCGCGGCGGCGACGCGTCATCTCGCGGCGATGCGACGGCTGTACGACGCCTGGGACGATCACCGCGACCGGGCCAGGCGGCTCTACTGGGTAGAGCCGCTGCTCGACGCGACCGAGTACACGATCGCCTCGATCGACGCCTCGGGCGGCACGGACGGGTTCCGCGGCGGCGATGCGTTCCGTCCCTCGATCAACAGCTATATGTTCGCCAACGCGCGCGCCCTGTCGCAGCTGTACGCGCTGGCGGGCGACCGGACCGCCAGCGCCGACTTCGCCGCGCGCGCCGCGACGATCAAGGCGTTGGTGCAGCGTGACCTGTGGAGCCCCACGCTCGGCCACTTCGTCGACCGCTACAAGGTCAGCAATCGCTACGTCCGCTACTGGGCGCCGGTCCGCGGGCGCGAACTGGTCGGCTACGTGCCGTGGACGTTCGACCTACCCGACGACAGTGCGCGCTTCGCCGCCGCCTGGCGCCACGTCCTGTCACCCGACGAGCTCGGCGGCGCCGCGGGACCGCGCACCGTCGAGCCGAGCTACGCTCATTATATGCGCCAGTATCGCTACGAGGGGAACGCGCCCGAGTGTCAGTGGAACGGGCCGAGCTGGCCGTTCCAGACGACGCAGCTGCTGCTCGGCATGGCCAACCTGCTCGACCATTACGACCAGACGGTGGTGACCCGCTCGGACTATCTGCGGCTCCTCCGGCAATATGCCGCGCTGCACTACCAGGGTGACCGGCTCGACCTGGAGGAGGACTATCATCCCGACACCGGGCGGCCGATCGTCGGGCTCGCGCGCAGCCATCATTATTTCCACTCGGGCTTCGTCGACCTCGTGCTCGGCGGTCTGGTCGGGATCCGTGCGCAGGCGGACGACACGGTCGTCGTCAACCCGCTGCTGCCCGCCGTCGGCGACCCGCAGGCGCTTGCCTGGTTCCGCGCGCAGGACGTGCCCTACCACGGCCACCGCCTGAGCGTGACGTGGGACGTCGACGGGCGCCACTACGGCGAGCGCGGGTTGACGGTGGAGCTCGACGGCCGCCGCGTGGCGCATCGCGCCTCGGCCGGACGGCTGACGGTGGCGGTATCGCGCGCCGCGCCCGCGCCGGTCGCGCGCCCGATCGACCGAGCGGTTCAGCTCGTCCGAGGGCAGTTCCCCAGGCCCTCGGCGTCGAGCGGCACCGCGGCGGAGAACCTCCACGACGCGGTCGACGGGCGCGTGTGGTTCTTCCCCGAACTGCCCAACGGCTGGTCCTCCGACGGCGGCGGCGCGCAGTGGTTCGCGGTCGATCTCGGTCGGCCGACCCGACTCGAGCGGGCCGAGCTCGCCTTCTTCGCCGACGGTGCGCAGGTCGCCGCGCCGCGCAGCTACAAGGTGCAGGCCTGGGATGGCGCGCGCTGGCGCGACGTGGCGGTGCGCGGCACCGCGCCGCTGGCGAACGGCATCACCCACGCGATATGGCAGCCGCTGACCACCAGCCGCGTCCGCGTGCTGTTCGACGTGCCGGCGGCCCATACGATGCGACTGGCAGAGATCAAATTGTTCTGACCGCGTCCCGAGGTTGCGCCGACGCAGGAGCACGGCGCCTATAATCTGACAATTCGCTTTCCTTTATCGGATCGCCTGTGCCATCGCTCTGACAAGACGGGCGGAACGCCCTGCAGGGAGAGAGACATGAGCAAGCTGGCCATCATCGTCGCGGCGCTCGCTGGCGCGGCGACCTGCCCGCTGGCGGCGGCACAGACCGCTCCCGCCGCACCCGCGGGCAAGGTCTACACCAGCGATCTCGTCACGCGCTGGGGCCGCGCCGTCACCCCGGACAACGCCTGGCGCAGCTATCCGCGCCCGCAGATGAAGCGCGCCAAATGGCTCAACCTCAACGGACAGTGGGACTATGCGGTTCGCCCCAAGGCGGCGCCGCAGCCGGCGAAGATGGACGGCAAGATCCTCGTCCCGTTCGCGGTCGAGTCGCGCCTGTCGGGCGTGGCGCGTTCAGTCACGCCCGACGACCGGCTGTGGTACAAACGTCGCTTCGCGGTGCCCGCCGATTGGCAGGGACAGCGCGTGCTGCTCCACTTCGGCGCGGTCGACTATGAGGCCAGCATCATGGTCAACGGCAGCCTCGTCGGCTCACATCGCGGCGGATCGGACGCCTTCAGCCTCGACGTCACCGACTATCTCAAGCCCGGCGACAACGAATTGGTGGTGCAGGTCACCGATCCGACCTCGACCGGCGCGCAGCCGCGCGGCAAGCAGGTGCTCAAGCCCAACAGCATCTGGTACACGCCCGTCACCGGCATCTGGCAGACCGTGTGGCTCGAGCCCGTGCCCGCGCTCCACGTCGAGGACATGAAGATCACCCCCGACATCGACCGCGGCACGCTCTCGGTCGACGTCGCGCTCAACCATAGCGCCGCGGACGATGACGCGGTGCGGATCACCGCCTCGCAGAAGGGCCGCACGGTGGCGTCCGCGTTGGTGCGCGGCAATCGCCCCGCCACGCTGGCGATCCCCGACGCGCATCTGTGGTCGCCCGACGATCCGTTCCTCTACGATCTCAAGGTCGAGCTGGTGAAGGTGCGCAGCCCGTACACCGGGCCAGACAACAGCCCGCATCGCCAGCGCGGTGACTCGATCCTCACCGCGCAGGAGGCGGCGCTCTATCGCAGCGCGGCGGTGCAGGGCGGCGCGCGCGACACGGTCGACGGCTATTTCGCGATGCGCAAGAGCTCGATCGGTGCGGGCGCCCTACCTGGCCAGCCGGTGATGATGCTCAACAACAGGCCGCTCTTCCAGAACGGCACGCTCGACCAGGGCTGGTGGCCCGACGGGCTGCTCACACCGCCATCGGAGGAGGCGATCCGGTTCGAGATCGACTATCTCAAGAAGTCGGGCTTCAACATGCTGCGCAAGCACATCAAGGTCGAGCCGGCGCAATATTACTACGAGGCCGATCGGATGGGCATCCTGATCTGGCAGGACATGCCCTCGGGCGAGGAAGACGAGAGCCTCGATCAGTTCGTCCGCCCCTCGTCGCAGGGCGAGGCGCTGATGCCGCAGGAGACCACCGACGCGTTCGAATATGAGCTCACGCGGATGATCAGCGACCTGCGCAACCATCCCTCGATCGTGACCTGGGTGGTCAACAACGAGGGCTGGGGACAGTATGCCTCGACGCGGCTCGCCAAGATGGTCCACGAGCTCGATCCCAGCCGGCTCGTCAACAAGGTATCGGGCTGGCTCGACACCGGCGACGCGGGCTCCGACCTGTACGACATCCACACCTACGAGGACGTGCCCAAGGCGCCGACGCACCAGACGCACCGCGCGATCGTCATCGGAGAGTTCGGTGGCATCGGCCTGCCCGTGCCGGGGCATCTGTGGTTCCCCGCGCGCAACAACTGGGGCTATCAGACCGCGAAGGACAAGGCCGACTATCAGGCGCGCTACCAGCGCAAGTACGACGAGGTGATCCGCCAGGCGCGCGAGCTCGGGCTGAGCGCGGCGGTCTACACCCAGACCACCGACGTCGAAGGCGAGATCAACGGCCTGCTCACCTACGATCGCGCCGAGAGCAAGCTGCCGCCGGCCACGTTCGCGCGCATTCACGCGCCGCTGCACGACGCCGCGCCGGGATCGGGGAAATAGGGCTGAGATCCTTCTCCACGAGGAGAGAGTCTCCGCCGACGGCGTCAGCGGCGTCCGCTCTTGCGTAGCAGCGCCGCCCAGCGGCGCCAGCCGGTCGGGCGGTGGAAGGTGTCGAGCCCGCGGTCGTCGAGCGCGCGGACGAGGTCGCGGGTGAGCGAGCGCAGCTGGCGTTCGTTCACCACCAGGCTGACCCGCTCGTAGTCCTGACGCCGCACGGCCTCGGCCGAGTGCGCCAGCTGGAGCGTCACCACGAAGCCGTGACGCGTGCGGTCACGTTTCCAACCGACCAGGATCGCGGGCGCATCGGTCATCATCTCACCCCCGGTGACGCCCCCGAACGGACGCATCCATCGGGCGGGATGCTGGACGCGCCGCTCGCGCGAGGCAAGGTGGAAGCGGCGCGCGCCGCCGCCGCGTCCGACGATCCGGTGGCGTGGACGCCAGCTCCGGTCGATCGGGCCCGTCGTACGCCTGTGGGAGGTGGCGAGCCGAGGCGAACCGATCCTGCCTCCCCGGCGAGTGGATCGTGGCGGGCGCCGCGCCGAGGCGTGACACTGACACGTGACCTGTGCAGCAGCGCGGGCTATAACGTTGGCGGCGGTCGTGACCGGACCATCGGTCAGGAACGTGACACGGGGCGGGGGCCGTAGCTGACGCCGCGACTGACGTTCGGTCGCGACAGCGTCGGATCCTTGATGGGCGGGCAGGATGACCAATCACGCGACGCACTGGCGCACGACGGAGGACAGGATGACCCAGGGGGCCGATCAGGTGCCGTCGCGCGAAGGCGAGGAGCAGCGCGCCGCACCGCGCGAACGCACGCTCTACGCGCTCGGTCGCCTCATCGTCGCGGGGCAGCAGCACGTCTGCACCGTGCGCAACCTCGGGCCGGGCGGCGCCGGGATCGAGCTGGACACCCCGCCCGCGCTCGGCACCGCGGTCACGATCGAGACGCGCGGGCTGATCGCGCGCGCCGCCACGGTGCGATGGGTGCGCGAGCCGATGGTGGGGCTCACCTTCGACGAGCCGCTCGGCGACGAGACGCTGCGCGCGGTCGCCGCCACGCCGCGAAGCCCGCGCTTCGGCTACGACGGTCCGGTCGAGCTCGTCAGCGGCGCGCGGCTCACCGAGCATCGTGCGATCGATCTGGGGCTCGGCGGCGTGCGCATCGCCGGTGCGCCGCCGCCCGATGCCGGCAGCGCGATCGAGGTGGTGATCGACGCCGAACTGGTGGTGCGCGGCAAGCTCGCCTGGACCGGTGAAGGGGCCTTCGCGATCGAGTTCGCCGCGCCGCTCAGCGTTCGGCAGCTCGCCGGCGCGATCGCGCGGCTCGAGGCGACGCTCGACCGCTGAGCGGCGCGCCGACCCGCGCGAATCGCCACGTCGGGTCGAAGGGCGCGGCGCTCGCCCGGCACCGCGCCCGGGTCTCAGTCCGCCAGCGGCGCGACGTCGACGCTGACGTCCATCGCCTGCGCGCCCGAGCCGAGCACGACGCCGTCCACCGGCGCGATCTCGGCGTAGTCGCGCCCGATCGCGACCACGACATGGTCGCTCGCCATCCAGATGCCGTTGGTGGGATCGAGCCCGATCCAGCCGCGCGCGGGGCCGCACCACAGCAACACCCAGGCGTGCGTGGCGTCGGCGCCGACCAGCCGCTCCTGCCCGGGCGGGGGCAGCGTGCGGATGTAGCCCGAGGCATAGGCCGCGGGCAGACCGGCGGCGCGCAGTCCGGTGATCATCACCTGCGCGAAATCCTGGCACACGCCGCGGCGCTGGCGGAACGCCTCGTGCGGGGGCGTGTCGACCAAGGTGGCGGCGGGATCGAAGACGAAGTCGCGCTGGATCCGCCGCGCCAGCGCGATCCCGGCCTCCAGCGCGTTGCGCCCGGGTGCGAGATCGGCGCGGCAATAATCCGCGATGGCGGGATCGAGCGGGATCAGCGGCGAGGGGAAGAGATAGGCCGCCGGCCCGGCCGCGGAGAGGTCGTTCGAGGCGCGCGCCAGCGCCGCCACCTCGGCGAGCGACGGGTCGTCCGCCTGCGGCACGGGCACGGTGCGATCGATCGTCACGCGCGCGCGGCTCTCGATCGTCAGCGAGCGCACCGGCTCCTCGATCACCAGCCGCGCGACATGCGCCAGCCCCGCCTCGGCGCGCGCCGGCTGGACACGCCCGGCCGGCGCGACCGTCAGCGCGTAGGATTCGACCCGCTGCCCCGGCCAGTCGATCGGGCGCAGCCGCAGGTTGCAGCGCGCGAACTTGACCGCGTTGCCATAGTCGAAGCGGGTGACGTGGACGATGTCGTAGCGCATGGCGTGTCCCGCGTCGGCGGCGAGCGGCGCGGGCGCGAGCACGTCGCTCATGCCAGCGTCAGCCCGCCCGCGCGCAGCGGCTCGGCGCCCTGCAGGAAGTAGCGGCGCGCCACCGCGTCGGACAGCCGCCCGAGCCGCTGCTCGACCGCGAGCAGCAACTCGCCCGTCAGCGTCGCGGCCTGCTCGGGCGCGACCATCGCGTAGAGCTCGGTCGCCTCGATCTGCTGCGCCTCGGCCATGCCGTCGTCCTCCAGCACCGGCAGCCGCGCGAGATGGTCGCGGATCGCCTCCACCTGGAAAGCGAGCGCGCGCGGGTTGCCGGGGTCGAGCACCACCAGGTCGAGCACGGGCACGCGCGCGATCCCGGTGAGATAGCGCTGGCGGTAGCTGATCTGGCTGTCGCCGAGGTCGAGCAGCGTCGAGAGGTCGTCGAGCGAGGCGCCGGTCGCGCCGAACACGCGCGCGGCGCGCGCGATCGCCTGCGCGCGTTCGATGCGACGCCCGAGGTCGTGGAAGCGCCACGCCGCGGTCCGCCCCATATGCTCGGCCGAGAGCCCCGCGATCGCGGCGTAGCGGCGCTGGAGCGAGCCGGCGCGGTCGAGCAGCCCGCGGTGGGTGGGGAAGGGGGCGTCGAGCAGCCGGATCATGTCCGCGGAGAGCCGGTCGCGCGAGCCGCCCGCGATCCGCTGCGCGTGCGCGTTGATCGCGGCGACCGACTGCCACCCGTCGGCGCGCGCCTCCATCGCGGTGCGCGCGAACTGGGTGAGGTCGGCGCGGCGCAGCGACGGCGGCGCGGGGGCGGCGCCCGCGCCGACCAGCTCGTTGACCAATTTGCCGACCGTCGCGGTGCCGAGCGCGGCGCCGGCGTCGGCGTCGATCGAGTTGCCCAGCATGACGCGGATCACCGCGAGCATCGCCTCGCCGCGCTCGAGGTAGCGGCCGAGCCAGAAGAAATTGTCCGCGACCCGGCTCGGCAGCGTGCCCGGGTTGCGGCGCACGTGGAGCGTGTCGATCGCGGGCAGCAGCGACACCTTCGCGACCGGATCGCGGCCGTGGACGCAGACGTCGGCGGACCAGCTGCCCTCGCCCATCACCGCCGCGCGCGGGTCCGGGTGGGCGCCGATCCGGGCGAAGCCGCCGGGCATCACCTGCCAGCGCCCGTCGCGGTCGCGCGCGGCGAAGACGCGCAGCGTGAAGGGGCGCGGCTCCATCCGGTCGGCGATCACCACCGGCATGGTCGAGAGGCGGACGATCTCCTGCCCGACATAGTCCTGCGGCCGCGCCGCCATCGCCCGCAGCAGCGCGGCACGCTGCGCCTCGGAGAGGTCGGCGCCCGCCACCGGCGCCTCGCCGGGCAGGCCGAGCGTGCGCGCGCCGAAGGCGGAGGAGAGCAGCAGCGAGGGCAACTCGGCGGCGACGTGCTGCGCCTCGCGATCCTGGCCGCACCACCAGGTGGCGATGTTGGGCAGGATCAGGTCAGCGCCGGTGAGGCGGGTGGCGAGCTGGGGCAGGAAAGCGCCGAACGCGGCGCTCTCCAGCACGCCGGCGCCGGGCGCGTTGGCGAGCACCACGTTGCCCGCCGCCCAGGAGTCGATGAGGCCGGGCACGCCGATGCGCGAGTGCGAGTCGAAGGCGAGCGGGTCGAGCAGCCGCGGATCGAGCCGCCGCCACAACGCGTCGACCCGCTTGAGCCCGCCGATCGTGCGGACGTAGAGCCGGTCCTCGAGCGCGGCCAGATCGTCGCCCTCGACCAGCAGCAGCCCGAGGTAGCGCGCGAGATGCGCCTGCTCGGGGTAGCTGGGATTGTAGCGGCCGGGGGTGAGCAGACCGATCCGCGGGTCGCTGCGTCGGCACGCGGCGGCGAGCCCGTCGCGGAAGGCGGCGAAGAAGGGCGCGTGGCGGCGCACGTTGAGCCGGCCCTGCAATCCGCCGAGCGTGCGGCTCACCGCGAGCCGGTTCTCCAGCGCATAGCCCGCGCCGGTGGGCGCGCGCAGCTGGTCGGCGAGCACGCGCCACTCGCCCGACGGCCCACGCCCGAGGTCGACCGCGACGAAGCGGAGGTGATAGCCGCCCGGCGGCGCCAGGCCGACGAGCGGGCGGAGGAAATAGGGGCTGCCGGTGACGAGCGTGGCGGGCAGGTGGCCGCGCTCGACCAGCTGCGCCGCGCCGTACAGGTCCTGGAGGATCGTCTCGAGCAGGTCGGCGCGCTGGGCGACGCCGCGCTCGATCCGCGTCCACTCCCCGGCGTCGAGCAGCAGCGGGATCGGGCTGACCGGCCAGGGCCGCTCGCTGTCCTCGCCGATGATGCGGAAGCCGGTGCCGATGTCGGCGGCGTGGCGCTGCACGCGCTCGCGCGCGTGGCCGAGGTCGTCGCCCGCGAGGGCGGCGAGTTCCTCGAGCATCGCCAGCGCCGCGGCGGCATCGCCCGCGCGCATCGCGTCGTCCGCGCCGCCGGCGTAATCGTCGAGCCAGCGGCGGGCGTTGGTCCCGGCATCGAACAGGGCAGGCTGGGTCGCCACTCGGTCCTCCGTGCGCGGGCAGGGGCGACCCTAGGCGATGCCGCGGTGCAGTGCAAAGCCGCGGCGCGATGATTCAGCGCGCGACCGGCGGCGCGGCATAAGCAAGCACCGCGCCGGTATAGCGCTCCACCACCGCGCTGATCGGCGCGCCGTCGGGGAGGAGCAGCACGGCGCGGTTCTCGATCACCGTGTCGGCGACGTCGATCTCGGCGCGGCGCGGCCAGCGCCAGGAGGGTAGCGCCTCCCAGCGTCGCGGCAGCGGTGACCACAGGTGCCGGCTCGACAGCGTGTAGCGCCGGAAACGGAGCGGCTGCGCGGCGCGGCCGAACGGCGTGTCGCCGGTGTCGAGCTGGCGGTTGATGTCGGGCGTGAGCCGCGCCGGAACGTACCAGTTGTCGGCGTCGGACAGGACGTGCTGCCCGCAGCGCAGCCGGACGTGGCGGTAGCCGACCCGCTCGGTGGCGGAGACCTTGAGCAGGGCGCGGATCTCGGGCGGGGCGGGGCGCTCGTCGCCGCGGATCCGCTCGGCTCTGATCTTGGGATCGGCGGCCATCCGATGCTCGGCGCACCAATCGTCGAGCACCGACGTGGCGCTGTCGCTGGACGCGAGCCGGTCGCTCAGCGCGTGGAGCGCGGCGTCGGCGGCGAGCCGTCCCTGCACCGTGCCGACCCAGCTGGGCGGGAGCGTCGCGGCGGCAGCGGACGCGTCGGGGGGGAGGGGAGCGAGAAGCGACATGGCGTCATTGTAGCGGCGGCGCGAGAACCCGTCAGGGTCTCCGATCCCCCCGTGTCGGGGAGAAGTCAGCCGCCACCTCCTCACACCTCGGGCAGTACCTGGTCCGCCACCCCCCAGCCCTTGAGCGAGCGGCCGTTGGCGCGCGCGATCAGTTCGGCCGCATCGCCGACGTGCCAGCGCGCCGCGGTGTCGAGGTCGCGCAGCTCGGTCCAGGATACCGGCGCGGCCACGGGCGCGCCGGCGCGCGCGCGCGCGGCATAGGGCATGATCGCCGTCGCGCCGCGCTGGTTGCGCAGATAGTCGATGAAAATCCGGCCTTTGCGCTTTGCCTTGCTCATGTTGGCGACGAAGCGCTCGGGCTCTGCCTGCGCCAGCGCGCGCGCGAACCGCTCGGCGAAGTCGCGCACCGCGGGCCATTCCGCCGCGGGCGTCAGCGGCACCACGACGTGGACGCCCTTGCCGCCCGACAGCAGCGGGAAGCTCGTCAGGCCGAGCTCGGCGAGCTGCTCCTTGAGGTGCTCGGCGGCACGCTTGGTGTCGGCGAAGTCGAGGTCCTCGTCGGGGTCGAGGTCGAACACCATGCGGTCGGGCCGCTCCAGCGCCGCGACGGAGGAGCCCCAGCCGTGGAACTCGATCGTGCCCATCTGGACGCAGGCGACGAGGCCGTCGGCCGAGTCGACGTAGAGGTAGTTCTCGGTCGAACCGTCCTTCTCGCGGATCGGCACCTGGTGGACGGTGTCGCCGAACGAGCCCGCGTCGTGCTTCTGGAAGAAACAGTGTTTGGCGCGACCCTGCGGGCAGCGCACGAGGCTGACCGGGCGATGGCCGACCCAGGGCAACATGATGCCGGCGACGGCGAGATAGTAGTCGGCGAGGTCGCCCTTGGTCACGTCGCTCTCGGGAAAGATGACGCGGTCGCGGCTGGAGACCTTGATCGACGTGGTCGGCGCCGCGGCGACCTTCGGCGCGGGCGCGGGCCGCTCCACCACCACCTCGGCGGCGCTCTTGTCGCCGCGCAGCCCGAGGAAGCTGGGGTGGCGCAGCACGCCCTCGGGGGTGGTCTCGGTGAAGGCGATCTCGGCGACGAGCTTCGGGCTGACCCAGCGCGCGCCGCGTACCGCCGCGCGCGGCGCCGCGACCGTCGGCGTCTTGCGCTCGAGCGTCTCTAGCTTGGCGGTCAGCTCCTCGATCAGCGCGCCCGAGAAGCCGGTGCCGACCTTGCCGGCGTAGCGCAACGCGCCGCCCTCGTTGACCCCGAGCAGCAGCGAGCGGAAGCCACGGCGCTTTTCCGAGGGCGTCCAGCCGACGATGACGAACTCCTGCCGGCGCGTGCATTTCACCTTGAGCCACGCCTGCGTGCGCTTGCCGCGATAGGGCGCGTCGGCCTTCTTCGAGACGACACCCTCGAAACCCTCGCGGCACATCGTCTCGAACAACTGTTCGCCCGCCCCGGTGACGTGCTCGGCGAACTGGAGCCGCGCCTCGCCCGCGCCGACCAGCGCGCGCAGCCGCTCCTTGCGCTGGACGTTGGCGAGTCCGCGCAGGTCCTCGCCGTCCTGTTCGAGCAGGTCGAAGGCGAAGAAGGTCATCGCGCCGCCGCCCGAGATCGCGTCCTTGAGCGTCGAGAAATCGGGACGGCCGTCCTTGAAGGCGACGATCTCGCCGTCGATCAGCGCGCTGCCCACCGGGAGCGCGCCCGCGGCCGCGGCGACGCCGGCGAACTTGTCGGTCCAGTCCAGGCCGTTGCGCGTGTAGACCTTGGCCTGCCCGTCGGCGACCGCGACCAGCGCGCGATAGCCGTCGTATTTCACCTCGTGGATCCAGTCGCTGCCGCTCGGCACCGAGTCGACCAAGGTACAGAGTTGCGGCGGCTCATAAGCGGGCAGGGCTGCCTTGCGCGTGCGTCTGGCCGGCTTCGCCCTGACAGGCTTCGCTGTCGCCGCGGCGTCCTCGTGCGGCGGCGCGCCCTCGGCGATCTCCTGCATCGTGCGGCCGGTGGCGACGCTGGTCAGCGCGGTCTCGACCAGCGTGTCGGTACCGCCGGCATGAGCGTCGTCGATCTTGCGCAGCAGCCAGTTCTCGTTCTTCTCCTTGCCACGCGGGCGCAGCCGGATGAGCAGCCACTCGCCCTTCATCCGCTCGCCGTCGAGCACGAAGTGGAGGTGGCCCTTGTCGAGGTCGCGCGCGCTCTTGCCCGCGATCGGCGACCAGGTGCCGCGGTCCCACAGCATCACCGTGCCGCCGCCATATTCGCCCTTCGGGATCGTCCCCTCGAACGTGGCATAGGAGAGCGGATGATCCTCGGTGCGCACCGCGAGCCTTTTCTCGTCGGGATCGAGGCTCGGGCCGCGCGTGACCGCCCAGCTCTTGAGCACGCCGTCGAGCTCGAGGCGGAAGTCCCAGTGCAGGCGCGTGGCGTCGTGCTTCTGCACCATGAAGCTGTTGCCGTTACCCGGTGCCAGCGTGCCGGCGGGCTCGGCTGTGCGGCTGAAGTCGCGCTTGGCGTTGTAGCGCGCGAGCGGGTCGGCGGGGGAGGCGGCAGCGGCGGCTGGGGTACCCTGGTCTTTCTTCCTCGTCACGCGACCTTCTCCGCACCGTCGCCCCTCGTGTTCGCCACGACCGCCGTGAGCCCGGACCTGGTCCCGGGTCCACCGCGCGGCGTACTCAGAAGGGGATGCTCGCGCGGACGGGTGAATCCCGGACCAAGTCCGGGATGACGGAGGAGTAGAGCGACCCTCACGCGCTTTTCTTGGCCGCGGGCTTGCGCGCCGCCGGCTTCTTCGCCGGCGCGCGCTTCGCCGCCGGCTTGGCCGCGGCCTTGCTCGTGCCGGCGTTCTCGTTGGCCGCGCCGCGCGAGCCCTCCATCGACTTCTTCAGCGCCGCCATGAGATCGACCACGTTCGAGCCCGAGCGCGCGCTGCCTTCCTCCTTGTCCTCGATGATCTTGCGCCCGTGCGCCTTGCGTTTGCGCTCGATCAGTCCGCGCAGCGCGTCGACGTAGCGGTCGTGGAAGTCCTGCGGGTCGAAGGCGCCGCTCTTCTTCTCGATCAGTGCCTCGGCGAGGTCGAGCAGCTCGGGGTCGGGCTTCTCGTCGGGGATGTCGCGGAAATAGCCCTGCGCTTTGTTGACCTCGTCGGCGTAGCGCAATGTTTCGAGCACCATGCCGCGCCCGCACGGCTTCAGGCTGACGACATATTCGCGCCCGCGCATCGCCAGCTGGCCCAGCCCGACCTTCTTGGTCCGCCGCAGCGCCTCGCGCAGGACGATGAACGCCTCCTCGGCGAGATCGTCGGCGGGGACGACGAAATAGGGCTTCTCGTAGTAGAGCACGTCGATGTCGCTGGCGTCGACGAACTGGGTGAGCTCCAGCGTCTTCTTCGACTCGAGCTTGACCGCGTCGATCTCGTCCTGCTCCAGCAGGACGTACTCGCCCTTCTCCACCTCGAAGCCCTTCACGATCTCGTCGGTGTCGACCGGACCCATGCCCGGCACCACCTTCTCATATTTGATCCGCTTGCCCGAGGGTTCATGGATCTGGTGGAAGCTGACCTGCGCGCCCGACTTGGTCGCCGAGTAGATCTCCACCGGGATCGACACCAGCGCGAGCCGGATCTGTCCCTGCCAATATGCCCGCGCGGCCATGTCGCTTCCCTTGTTCCGGAGGCGATTCAATCATTTGCTGGCAGACGGGTTCCCTCATCCTGCGCCACGCCCGATCGGGCGTGGAAATCACGGCCCATTTCGCCTAGATGCGCGGCATGGCCGACGATCCGATCGCGCTCTTCGACCGCTGGCTCGCCGAGGCGGAACAGAGCGAACCCAACGACCCCAACGCGATGGCGCTCGCCACCGCGGACGCCGACGGGCGACCGTCGGCGCGCATGGTGCTGCTCAAGGGGCACGGCCCCGACGGCTTCGTGTTCTACACCAACCGCGGCAGCCGCAAGGCGGAGGAGATCGGCGCCAACGCACAGGCCTCGCTGCTCTTCCACTGGAAGTCGCTGCGCCGTCAGGTGCGCGTCACCGGCGCGGTGACTCGCGTCAGCGACGCCGAGAGCGACGCCTATTTCGCCACGCGCGGCCGGGATTCGCAGCTCGGCGCCTGGGCCTCGGACCAGTCGCGCCCGCTCGACTCACGCGCCACCTTCGAGGCGCGCGTCGAGGCGATGCGCGCGCGCTTCGACGGCCAGGACGTGCCGCGCCCCCCGTTCTGGGGCGGCCATCGCGTCGCCGCGGAGGAGATCGAGTTCTGGCAGGACCGCGCGCACCGGCTGCACGAGCGCCGGCTGTTCACCCGAGCGGGCGACGGCTGGAACGAGGGGCTGCTGTTCCCATGACCAACGAGGAACGCCGCCGCGCCATCCCGTTGGCGATGCGCGCCGCGCTCGCCAGCGTGGCGATGGCCACCTCGCTGCTGGTGGTGAAGGGCTATGCCGCCTGGCACACCGGCTCGGTCGCGATGCTGGGCAGCCTGGCGGACACCGGGCTCGACCTGCTCGCCAGCCTCGTCACCTTGTACGGCGTCAAGCTCGCCGCCGAGCCCGCCGATCATGACCACCGCTTCGGTCACGGCAAGGCCGAGGCGCTCGCGGCGCTGTTCCAGGTGGTGCTGATCACCGCCTCGGCGATCGGCATCGCGGTGCGCGCGATCCAGCGCTTCTCCGCACCCGCCGCCAACGAGGACGCGGGGCTGGGCATCGGCGTCTCGGTGCTCGCCATCCTCGCCACCTTCGCGCTGCTCGCCTATCAGCGCAGCGTGATCCGGCGCACCGGCTCGGTCGCGATCCTGGCGGACAACGTCCATTACCAGTCCGACGTGCTGCTCAACGTGGCGGTGATCGCCGCTCTGGTGCTCGATCAATATGTCGGCCTGTCGGGGGCGGACCCGGTGTTCGGCATCGCCATCGCGCTGTGGCTCGCCTGGGGCGCGTTCCAGGCGTCGAGCCAGGCGATCGACATGCTGATGGACAAGGAATGGCCCGAGGACCAGCGCGCCGCCTTCATGGAGGTGGCCGCGCGCCAGCCCGGCATCCGCGGCATCCACGATTTCCGCACGCGCCGCGCCGGGAGCCACGATTTCGCGCAGTTCCACATGGAGGTCGATCCGAGCCTGACCGTGCGCGACGCGCATGACATCGTCGAGCGGGTGGAGGTGGCGCTGCGCCAGACCTTCCCGCGCGTGGAGACGCTGATCCATCTCGACCCCGAGGGCCACGTCGACACCGACAATCCGCTGGTCGAGGCAGATGTCACGCCGCACTGGTTCGGCAAGCGAGTAGGTTATTGATGCGCATCCCCTTCGCCCAGATCGACGCCTTCGCCGACGCCGCCTTCGCGGGCAATCCGGCGGCGGTGATGCCGCTGACGAGTTGGCCCGAGGACCGGCTGCTCCAGCAGATCGCGGAGGAGAACAACCTCAGCGAGACCGCCTTCCTCGTCCCGGACGCGAGCGGCGACAGCGATTTCGAGCTGCGCTGGTTCACCCCGGCCGCGGAGGTGGCGCTGTGCGGCCATGCCACGCTGGCGAGCGGCCATTTCGTGCTCTCGTCGGACGGTGACCGCGACTCGGTGCGCTTCCGCACGCGCCAGGCAGGCGTGCTCGAGGTCGCCCGCGCGGAAGGCGCGGTGGGGGCGAGCTACGCGATGGCGCTGCCGGCGTGGAAGCCGGCACCGCGCGCGCTACCCGAGATCGTCGCGGCGCTCGGCGTCGATGCGGTCGAGACCCTGTGGCACGAGAAGGGCTATGCGCTCGTGATCGTGGCCGACGAAGCGGCGGTGCGCGCCGCTGCGCCGGACGGTCGCGCGATCAAGGCGCTCGGACCGTTCGTTCATATCGTCGCCGCGCGCGGCGAGACCGCCGACGTGGTAAGTCGAGTCTTCACCGACTTTTTCGACATCCCCGAGGACCCGGTGACCGGTTCCGCGCACGCCGTGATGGTGCCCTTCTGGGCCGAGCGACTCGGCCGCGACACGTTCGGCGCGTACCAGGCGAGCGCGCGCGGCGGGCGGGTCGGCTGCCGCCTCGACGGCGACCGGGTGATCCTGCGCGGCGACTGCGTCACCGTGATCGAGGGCACGTTCCTCCTCCCCTGACCTCGTCCTACAATGAGGACCGTGGCCCGCCTGTCCCGCGCGGAAGGCTGTTCCGCGCGTGGCCGCGGCGCCGTTCGCCTACGTGGGTCACCCGCCGCATCTACCCTATTGTTTTCCGATCGGAGCAGTGTAGATTGGCGGTGACGGCGCGAGGCGCCGCCTAATTGAAGGGGATCGGAGTTGATGAAGAAGATCGTCGCCGGTGTGACCGGGATGAGCCTGGCGCTGGCGCTCGCCGCCTGCGGTTCGAAGACCAGCAACGACACCGCCGCCAACGACACGCTGGCGAATGAGACGGTGCTCAACGAGGAACTGCCCGCGGACGCCAACTTCGGCTCGGTCGGCAACGGCGCCGACCTGGGTGCGCTGCCCGCCAACGCGACGGGCGAGAACGTGAGCGCCACCGCAGGCAACACGCTCTGATCCGAGCTTCGGCGCCCGACCCGCGGCGCCGCACGAGACCGTCTAGTGCTCCCTAGACCAACCTCCGCCCGGCGCGTCCCCGCGCCGGGCGCTTGTTGTCGGGGCTGATCGTCCGTGGCCGCGTCCGGCTGCGCCAGCGTGGCGTCGCTCGGCGCTTGCTCCCACGGCCGCGGCTGAGTACCGCCGGGTGAGTTCCGCAGTCCGGGATCGAGCGTGTCATCCGTCGAGCCACCACGCCCGCACCGCGCGGCCCATGTGCTTCCGCGGCTGATCTATCTCTGGCGCTTCGGCCGGCTCCCCGATCTCGCGGCGCCGCGTCGCTTCAGCGAACTGGTTTACGCGCGCAAGCTGTTCGAACGCGACCCGCGCTGGCCCGCGCTCGCCGACAAGGTGGCCGTGAAGGCGCATGTCGCCGCGGTGCTCGGTGACCCGTGGGTGATCCCGACTTTGTGGCACGGCACCGCGCTGCCCGAGGCGCCGCCTTGGCCGCGCCCCTTCGTGCTCAAATCCTCGCACGCGAGCCAGCAGAGCGTGTTCGTCCGCGTCGGCGAGCCGCTCGACTGGGCGGCGGTGCGTCGGCGCGCCGCGCGCTGGCTGCGCCGCCCCTATGCGCCCCTGCTCCACGAGTGGCTCTACTCGGAGATCGCGCCGCAGCTGTTGGTCGAGCCGCTGATCGGCTGCGGCCGCGTGCTACCCGTCGACTATAAGTTCTTCGTCTTCGGTGGACGGGTCGAGTTCATCCAGGTCGACCTGGACCGCGAGCACCGCCATCGGCGAGTCATGTTCGATCGCGCGTGGCGGCGGCTCGACCTGGCCTTCGAGTTCCCCGCCGACCCGCGTTCGGTGGCGCCGCCGGCATCGCTCGAGCGGATGATCGCGGCGGCGGAGACGCTCGGCGCGCCGCACGATTTCGCGCGAGTCGACCTCTATGACGTCGACGGGCAGCCGTATTTCGGCGAGTTCACGCTCTATCCCGGATCCGGGCTGGACCGCTTTCGCCCGGGCATCTGGGACCTGCACTTCGGCTCCTACTGGGCCGAGCAGCGTCCCCGCGTCCGCTCAGGCGGCCAAACGGTACGGCTCGTTCACCGGGCGGGGCGCAGCGAGCGGCGTGCTGATCGGCACCACGGCGCGCGCGCGCTCGGCGCGGCGATGGCTGAGGATAAGATAGACGAGCGAGAACATGGCTGACCCTCATGGCTTATGCTGCGCCGCAGCACTAACCGTGATCTGGTCAACGAGAGGTAAGCGCGCAAATGCAAGCTGTTGATTCGCCGTTGCAGGGCGTGCAACCGCCGTCATCAGCGCCGGCAGTGCGAGCGGCAGACCGGCGAGCCACACGGGCGCGAGCAGCAGTCCCCAATAGGCGTTGTCGGGCCGGCCGACCAGCAGCGCGGGCACCAGCCAGGCGACCAATGCCAGCGTGACTCGCCGCGCATGGCCGCCCAGTGCGCTCGCCCAGCCGTACAGGGCGAGCGGCACCAGCAGCGTGGCGGCGGCGGGGGCGAGCGCGAGCGGCGTGGTCGCGCGCGCCATCGCCAGGTCGAATGCCCAGCCACCCGCGCGTATCCAGCCCTGCGACGAGGGATCATCCGGGCGCAGCACCGTCGCCACGGCGGCGGCATGCGCGGCGAGCGCGAGCGCGGCCACGGCCATCGCGGAGGTCCAGCCCAGCGCCTCGCCGCGGCGCCGCTCGAGCGCGGCGGCGAGCGCCATCGCCGCCAGATAGGGAAGGGCGAGTTCGCGCACCAGCGCGGCGGCCAGCCCGACCAGCATGGCAAGGCGCCAGCGGCGATCGTCGCGCAGCGCGAGCGACAGCGCGACCAGCAGCCCCGCCCAGCACTCCGGCCAGAGCGCGACGACGGGGTTGGCGAGCGGCAGCGTCGAGGCTGCGGCGATCGCGCTCGCACTTCCCCAGAGCGCGCGCGAGCGGACCGCGGCGCGCAGCCGGTAAGCCGTGGCCACCGCGACGGCGAGCGCGAGCGCGCGCAGCCACTGCAGCGCCGCCTCGGCCCCGACCAGGCGATAGAACCAGGCGCGCGTCGGCATGCGCACCGCCACGAAGGGGCGGAGCGGGAAGTCGCGCGCGCGATGCTCGGCGGCGGCGGCGGGGTAATAGCGCTGGCCGGCGGCGAGGCGACCGTCGATCGCACGGTACAGCGCGGCGTCACCGCGCGCCGCGGAGGCGGCGGGGCGCGGGAGGGGCGGGGCAGGGGAGAGCAGGCCGATCGCGACGAGCGACAACGTCGCCGCCAGTAGCAGCCGCGCGACGGCGCGGCGCGCCGGTGCCGGCGTGGGGGGAAGTGACGGTGCGGCGGACACCGCCTCTCCTTGCAGGCCGAGCGGTTAACGCGCCGTCAAGCCCTTCGCCGATCAGCAGGCGGCCGCGCGCAAGTGGAAACGATAGAGCCATAGCAGCAGCGTGGCGCCGCTCAGCAGCAGGCTCATCCGCGAACGTGGACGGCGCCAGGCGCAGAGCAGCAGCGCCACCACCGGCACCAGCGTGAGAACGGCGAGCAGCGGTCGGGCGGGGTCGCGGGCTCCCAGCACCGCACAGGAAGGTGCTGCCGCCAAATCGTCACCGCCGCCGATCCACTCGAGCGGGCTGGTCGACAGCATCACGATCGACAGCGCCGCCGCCAGCGTCGACAGCGCGAGCACGAGCCGCTTGGTACGGGCGGGCTGGCGTCGCGCGCGGTGGCGCCGGCGGCGCGGCGTCGGCGGTGCAGGTGGCGGTGACTCGTCGTCGGGATCAGGCGGCGCCTGTCGTGCCGCTTGGCCGCGCCGCACCGGCATGGATCAGCAGGCGTCGATCAGCGCGCGCAGCGCCGGATCACGCGCCTCGAATAGGTCGAACAGCCCGAGCGCGCGGAGCACCGGTACGGCCGCGGCGATCGTGCCGGTCAGCAGCGTGCGCTCCGCCGGCGCGATGTCCGGCTCCACCCAGCGGCGGGTGTCGCGGAGGAACGCCGCGACCGTTCCCTCCCGCGCGCCGAGCCGATCCCGGTCGGCGCGGTCCACGCCGTCGGCGAGCACATCCTCGGCGTGCGCCGGGCGGGGCGGTTGGTGGGTCACGCGCGGGCTCCTCGAGGGTAACCCTCTCATCCTAGGACGCTCCGGGGCCGGGCAGCCGCGACGGGGCGTAAAAAAGAAGCCGCCGCCCGGCACGCCGGGCGGCGGCTTGATCAGGTCACCGGGCGACGCGCGGCGCGGCCCTGAGCGCCTCACTCCTCGTTGAGATACTCGCCCGCGTCGGCGTCGGAACCGGTGCCCGAGGGCACCACCGCCGCCAGCGGATCGCTGCCGGTGCCGGCGTCGTCGCGCGGGCTGCGCGCGACCTCGGCGGCGCGGGTCTGCGACGCGGTGCCGGCCGAGCCCGCCGCGATCATCGCCTCCTGCAGCTTGCGCTGCTGGACGCGCAGCGCGGCGTCACGCGACGAGGCCGCCACGCGCAGGCGGTTCATGCCCGCGCCGGTGCCCGCCGGGATCAGCCGGCCGACGATCACGTTCTCCTTCAGGCCCATCAGCGTGTCCTGCTTGCCCTGGACCGCCGCCTCGGTGAGGACGCGGGTGGTCTCCTGGAACGACGCCGCCGAGATGAAGCTGCGGGTCTGCAGCGACGCCTTGGTGATGCCCAGCAGGATCGGCTTGCCCGCGGCGCGCGCCTGGCCGTCCTCCAGCTTCTCGTTGATCGCGTCCATCTCCTCGCGGTCGACCTGCTCACCGACGAGCAGCGTGGTGTCGCCGCTCTCGGTGATCTCGACCTTCTGGAGCATCTGGCGGACGATCGTCTCGATGTGCTTGTCGTTGATCTTCACGCCCTGGAGACGATAGACCTCCTGGATCTCCGACACGAGATATTCCGCCAGCGGCTCGATGCCGAGCACCTCGAGGATGTCGTGCGGGTCGGGGCTGCCGCCGATCAGGTTGTCGCCACGCTTGACGTAGTCGCCTTCCTGAACGTCGATCACCTTCGACTTGGGCACGAGATACTCGACGACCTCGCCGCCGTCCTCGGGCTGGATGCCGATCTTGCGCTTCGCCTTGTAGTCCTTGCCGAACACGACACGGCCCGAGACCTTGGCGATGATCGCGTTCTCCTTGGGCTTGCGCGCCTCGAACAGCTCGGCGACGCGCGGCAGACCGCCGGTGATGTCGCGCGTCTTGGCGGACTCGCGCGCCACACGGGCGAGCACGTCGCCCGCCTGCACCGTCGCATTGTCCTCCACCGACAGCACCGCGCCCGGCGCCAGCAGGTAGCGCGCCGCCTCGCCCGAGCCCTCGTCGAGCAGGGTCATGCGCGGGCGCAGATCCTCCTTCGACTTGGTGGTCGCGCGATACTCGGTCACCACGCGCTGCGCGATACCGGTCGCCTCGTCGACCTGCTCGGTGAGCGTCTTGCCCTCGATCAGGTCCTGGAACTTCACGGTACCGCCGGTCTCCGTGATCACCGGCATGGTGAACGGATCCCACTCGGCCATGCGGTCGCCCTTGGAGACGATGTGGCCGTCGTCGAACATCACGTACGCGCCGTACGGGATCTTGTGGACCGCCAGCTCGCGCCCGTCCATGTCGACGATCGCGATCTCGGCCGAGCGGCTCAGCACGACGCGACGGCCGCGCTGGTCCTCGATCACGCGCACGTCGCGGAACTCGACCGTGCCGTCGACCGGCGCCTCGAGGTTCGACTGCTCGTTGAGCTGCGCCGCGCCGCCGATGTGGAAGGTCCGCATCGTCAGCTGCGTGCCCGGCTCGCCGATCGACTGCGCCGCGATCACACCGACCGCCTCGCCGATGTTGACCGGCGTGCCGCGCGCGAGGTCACGCCCGTAGCACTTGCCGCAGACGCCGACCTTGCTCTCGCAGACCAGCGGCGAGCGGATCTTCATCGACGGGATGCCCAGCGCCTCGATCTGCGCGACCATCGGCTCGTCGAGCAACGTGCCGATCGGGATCGCCACCTTGCCCGTCTTGGCGTCGACCACGTCCTCGGCCGTGGTGCGGCCGAGGATGCGCTCGCCGAGCGACGCGATCGTCGAGCCGCCCTGCACGATCGCCTTCATCTCGAGCGCGCGCTCGGTGCCGCAATCCTCCTCGATGATGACGCAGTCCTGCGACACGTCGACGAGGCGGCGGGTGAGATATCCCGAGTTGGCGGTCTTCAACGCGGTGTCCGCGAGGCCCTTACGGGCGCCGTGGGTCGAGTTGAAGTATTCGAGGACGGTCAGGCCTTCCTTGAAGTTCGAGATGATCGGCGTCTCGATGATCTCGCCCGACGGCTTGGCCATGAGGCCGCGCATACCCGCGAGCTGCTTGATCTGCGCCTGCGAGCCACGCGCACCCGAGTGCGCCATCATGTAGATCGAGTTGATCGGCTTCTCGCGGCCCGTCTCCGGGTCGACCTTCACCGCCTTGATCTCGTTCATCATCGAGGCTGCCACCTGGTCGCCGCAGCGGCTCCAGGCGTCGATCACCTTGTTGTACTTCTCCTGCTGCGTGATTAGGCCGTCCTGATACTGCTGCTCATAGTCCTTCACCTGGTCACGCGTCTCGTCGACCAGCTGCTCCTTGTCGCCCGGGATGATCATGTCATCCTTGCCGAACGAGATGCCGGCGCGGAACGCGTGGCGGAAGCCGAGCGCCATGATCGCGTCGGCGAACAGCACGGTCTCCTTCTGGCCGGTGTGGCGGTACACCTCGTCGATGACGTCGCCGACGTCCTTCTTGGTCAGCAGCCGGTTGACGACGTCGAAGGGCACCTTGTGGCTCTTCGGCAGCGTCTCGCCCAGCAGCATGCGGCCCGGGGTGGTCTCGAAGCGCTTGAGATACTGCTTACCGTTCTCGTCGGTCTGCGGCACGCGGCTGATGATCTTCGAGTGGAGCGTCACCGCGCCGGCGTAGAGCGCCTGGTGCACCTCGGCCATGTCGCCGAGCAGCATGCCCTCGCCGGGCTCGCCCTGCTTCTCCATCGACAGGTAATAGAGGCCCAGCACCATGTCCTGCGAGGGCACGATGATCGGTTTGCCGTTGGCCGGGCTGAGGATGTTGTTGGTCGACATCATCAGCACGCGCGCTTCCAGCTGCGCTTCGAGCGACAGCGGGACGTGCACGGCCATCTGGTCGCCGTCGAAGTCGGCGTTGAACGCGGAGCAGACCAGCGGGTGGAGCTGGATCGCCTTGCCCTCGATCAGCACCGGCTCGAACGCC
The DNA here is from genome assembly GCF_014194975.1 of Sphingomonas sp. BK580. Classification (GTDB taxonomy): domain Bacteria; phylum Pseudomonadota; class Alphaproteobacteria; order Sphingomonadales; family Sphingomonadaceae; genus Sphingomonas. The sequence continues at coordinate 102,991 of NZ_JACIAY010000004.1, forward strand.
TGGATCCCGAGCCGGTGGAGCGTCGGCGCGCGGTTGAGCAGCACCGGATGCTCGCGGATCACCTCGTCCAGGATATCCCAGACTTCCTTGCGCTCCTTCTCGACCCACTTCTTCGCCTGCTTCAGGGTCATGGACAGACCCTTGGCGTCGAGGCGCGCGTAGATGAACGGCTTGAACAGCTCGAGCGCCATCTTCTTGGGCAGGCCGCACTGGTGCAGCTTCAGCTCCGGACCGGTCACGATCACCGAGCGGCCCGAATAGTCGACGCGCTTGCCGAGCAGGTTCTGGCGGAAGCGACCCTGCTTGCCCTTGAGCATGTCGGACAGCGACTTCAGCGGACGCTTGTTGGCGCCCGTGATCGTGCGGCCGCGACGGCCGTTGTCGAACAAAGCGTCGACCGCTTCCTGCAGCATGCGCTTCTCGTTGCGCACGATGATGTCGGGCGCGCGCAGCTCCATCAGCCGCTTCAGCCGGTTGTTGCGGTTGATGACGCGGCGGTACAGGTCGTTGAGGTCCGACGTGGCGAAGCGGCCGCCGTCGAGCGGCACCAGCGGACGCAGCTCGGGCGGGATCACCGGGATCACCTCGAGGATCATCCACTCGGGCCGGTTGCCCGACTCGAGGAAGCTCTCGACGACCTTGAGCCGCTTGATGATCTTCTTGGGCTTCAGCTCGGACTTGGTGGTCGCCAGCTCTTCGAGCAGCGCGACCTTCTCACCCTCGAGGTCGAGGCTCTCGAGCATGATGCGGACGGCCTCGGCGCCGATGCCGGCCGAGAAGGCGTCCTCGCCATACTCGTCCTGCGCCTCGAGCAGCTCGTCCTCGGTGAGCAGCTGGTACTTCTCGAGCGGGGTCAGGCCCGGCTCGATCACGATATACGCCTCGAAGTACAGCACGCGCTCGAGCTGCTTGAGCTGCATGTCGAGCAACAGGCCGATGCGCGACGGCAGCGACTTCAGGAACCAGATGTGCGCGACCGGGGCGGCCAGCTCGATATGGCCCATGCGCTCGCGGCGGACCTTCGAGACGGTCACCTCGACGCCGCACTTCTCGCAGACGATGCCCTTGTACTTCATGCGCTTGTACTTGCCGCACAGGCACTCATAGTCCTTGATCGGACCGAAGATGCGCGCGCAGAACAGGCCGTCACGCTCGGGCTTGAATGTGCGATAGTTGATCGTCTCGGGCTTCTTGATCTCGCCGAACGACCAGCTGCGGATCTTATCCGGCGAGGCGATCCCGATCTGGATCTGGTCGAACGTCTCCGGCTTGGCGAGCGGATTGGCGAAATTGGTCAGTTCGTTCATCTCTTCACTCCTTAGCCCCTCCGCCTTCAGGGGAGGGGTTGGGGTGGGGGCCGTCGGCGGGCGGGCGTGCGCGGCACGGCCCACCCCTAGCCCCTCTCCCGAAGGAGAGGGGGACAGGAAGCGTTACTCCGCCGCGATCGCGACGCCGTCCTCGTCCACGCCCAGGTCCATCGTCTTGAGATCGACGTTGAGACCCAGCGAGCGCATCTCCTTGACGAGTACGTTGAAGCTCTCGGGGATGCCGGCCTCGAACGTGTCGTCGCCCTTGACGATCGCCTCGTAGACCTTGGTGCGGCCGACGACGTCGTCGGACTTCACCGTCAGCATCTCCTGCAGCGTGTAGGCGGCGCCATAGGCCTGGAGCGCCCACACCTCCATCTCGCCGAAGCGCTGGCCGCCGAACTGCGCCTTGCCGCCCAGCGGCTGCTGGGTGACGAGCGAGTAGGGCCCGATCGAGCGTGCGTGGATCTTGTCGTCGACGAGGTGGTGCAGCTTGAGCATGTAGATGATGCCCACGGTCACCTTGCGGTCGAACTGATCACCGGTGCGCCCGTCGAACAGGTCCGACTGGCCCGAACGATCGAGCCCGGCGAGCTCCAGCATCTCGGCGACATCGGCTTCCACCGCGCCGTCGAACACCGGCGTCGCCATCGGCACGCCCGCCTTCAGGTTCTGCGCCAGCTCGACGATCTCGTTGCCGTCGCGGGCGCGGATGTCGTCGAGATAATGCTCGCCGTAGACCGTCTCGAGCCGCTCCTTCACCGCCGCGGGCATCTCGCCCGCGGTGGCGTCGGGGTTGGCCTCGCGCCAGTCCTCGAGCGCGTGCGAGATCTGCTGGCCCAGGCCGCGCGCGGCCCAGCCCAGGTGGGTCTCGAAGATCTGCCCGACGTTCATGCGCGACGGCACGCCCAGCGGGTTGAGCACGAGGTCCACCGGCGTCCCGTCGGCGAGGAACGGCATGTCCTCCACCGGCAGGATGCGGCTGATCACGCCCTTGTTGCCGTGGCGGCCGGCCATCTTGTCGCCCGGCTGAAGCTTGCGCTTCACCGCGACGAACACCTTGACCATCTTGAGCACGCCCGGCGGCAGCTCGTCGCCGCGCTCCAGCTTCTCGCGCCGATCCTCGAACTTGTCGCGGATCTTCTTGGCGGCCTCGTCATACTGCGCCTTGACCGCTTCCAGGTTGGCCTGGACCGCGTCGTCCTGCACCGCGAACTTCCACCACTCGTGGCGGTCGACGCTGTCCAGCAGGTCCATGTCGATCGTGGCGCCCTTCTTCAGGCCCTTCGGCACCGCCGTCGCGACCTGGTCGAGCAGCATCTCGCGCAGGCGCGACCAGGTGGCGCGGTTGAGGATGGTGCGCTCGTCGTCCGAGTCCTTCTTCAGGCGCTCGATCTCCTCGCGCTCGATCGCCATCGCGCGCTCGTCCTTGTCGATGCCGTGGCGATTGAACACGCGCACGTCGACGATCGTCCCGGCGACGCCCGGCGGCAGGCGCAGCGAGGTGTCGCGCACGTCGCTGGCCTTCTCGCCGAAGATGGCGCGGAGCAGCTTCTCCTCCGGCGTCATCGGGCTCTCGCCCTTGGGCGTGATCTTGCCGACCAGGATGTCGCCCGGTTCCACCTCGGCGCCGATGTAGACGATGCCCGCCTCGTCGAGGTTGCGCAGCGCCTCCTCGCCGACGTTGGGGATGTCGCGGGTGATGTCCTCGGGCCCGAGCTTGGTGTCGCGCGCCATCACCTCGAACTCGTCGATGTGGATCGACGTGAACACGTCGTCCTTCACGATCCGCTCGGAGATGAGGATCGAGTCCTCGTAGTTATACCCGTTCCACGGCATGAACGCGACGAGCGCGTTGCGGCCCAGCGCCAGCTCGCCGAACTCGGTCGACGGGCCGTCCGCGATGACGTCGCCGACGTTGACCACGTCGCCCACCTTCACCAGCGGGCGCTGGTTGATGCAGGTCGACTGGTTCGAGCGCTGGAACTTCATCAGCGTGTAGATGTCGACGCCCGACTCGGTCGCGCTGACGTCACCCGTGGCTCGGATGACGATGCGGCTGGCGTCGACCTGGTCGACCACGCCGGCGCGCTTGGCGGCGATCGCCGCGCCCGAGTCGCGCGCGACGGTCTCCTCCATGCCCGTGCCGACGAACGGCGCCTCGGCCTTGACCAGCGGCACCGCCTGGCGCTGCATGTTCGAGCCCATCAGCGCGCGGTTGGCGTCGTCGTTCTCCAAGAACGGGATCAGCGACGCCGCGACCGACACGAGCTGCTTGGGGCTCACGTCCATCAGCGTGATCGTCTCGGGCAGCGCCATCAGGAACTCGCCCGCCTGACGCGCGGAGACGAGCTCCTCGGTCAGCCGGCCGTCCGCGTCGAGGTCGGCCGAGGCCTGCGCGATCGTGTGCTTGGCCTCTTCCATCGCCGACAGATAGACCACCTCACCGGTGACCTTGTTGTCGACGACCTTGCGGTACGGCGTCTCGATGAAGCCGTACTTGTTGACGCGGCTGAAGCTCGCGAGCGAGTTGATCAGGCCGATGTTCGGGCCTTCCGGCGTCTCGATCGGGCAGATCCGGCCGTAGTGCGTCGGGTGGACGTCGCGGACCTCGAAGCCGGCGCGCTCACGCGTCAGACCGCCCGGCCCGAGCGCCGAGACGCGACGCTTGTGCGTCACCTCGGAGAGCGGGTTGGTCTGGTCCATGAACTGCGACAGCTGCGACGAGCCGAAGAACTCGCGCACCGCCGCGACCGCGGGCTTGGCGTTGATCAGGTCGTTCGGCATCACCGTCGACACGTCGACCGACGACATGCGCTCCTTCACCGCGCGCTCCATGCGCAGCAGGCCGACGCGATACTGGTTCTCGAGCAGCTCGCCGACCGAGCGGACGCGGCGGTTGCCGAGATTGTCGATGTCGTCGATCTCGCCCTTGCCGTCCTTGAGGTCGACCAGCGTCTTGACGACAGCGAGGATGTCCTCGGTGCGAAGCGTCGTCACCGTGTCCTCGGCGTCGAGGTCGAGGCGCATGTTGAGCTTGACGCGGCCCACCGCCGACAGGTCGTAGCGGTCCGGATCGAAGAACAGGCCGGCGAACAGCGACTCCGCGGTCTCGAGCGTCGGCGGCTCGCCGGGGCGCATCACGCGATAGATGTCGGACAGCGCCTGCTCGCGCTCCTCGGCCTTGTCGGCCTTGAGCGTGTTGCGGATCCACGGACCGGTGGTGACATGGTCGATGTCGAGCAGCTCGATCCGGTCGATCCCGGCCTTGTCGAGCTTCTCGAGGCTCTCCGGCCCCATCTCGTCACCGGCCTCGACGTAGATCTCGCCGGTCTTCTCGTTGATCAGGTCGTAGGCGGAGTAGCGGCCGTAGATCTCCTCGGTGGGGATCAGCAGCGTCTGCAGCCCGTCCTTGGCCGCCTTGTTGGCGGCGCGCGGGGTCACCTTGGTGCCCGCGGCGAACACCACCTCGCCGGAGGCGGCGTCGATCAGGTCGAACGTCGGCTTCACGCCGCGCCAGTTCTCCGCCGCGAACGGGATCTGCCAGCCACCCTCGCCGCGCACGTAGGTGACGCGGTTGTAGAAGTGGTTGAGGATCTCTTCCGAGTTGAGGCCGAGCGCGTACAGCAGCGCCGTCACCGGCAGCTTGCGCTTCCGGTCGATGCGGACATTGACGATGTCCTTGGCGTCGAACTCGAAGTCGAGCCACGAGCCGCGATAGGGGATGACGCGCGCGGCGAAGAGATACTTGCCGCTCGCGTGCGTCTTGCCGCGATCGTGGTCGAACAGCACGCCCGGCGACCGGTGCATCTGCGACACGATCACGCGCTCGGTGCCGTTGATGAAGAAGGTGCCGTTCTCGGTCATGAGCGGCATGTCGCCCATGTAGACGTCCTGCTCCTTGATATCGAGCACCGAGCGGGTCTCCGTATCGGGATCCACCTCGAACACGATCAGGCGCAGCGTGACACGCATCGGCGCGGCATAGGTGATGCCGCGCTGGCGGCACTCCTCGACGTCGAACTTCGGCGGCTCGAGCTCGTAGGTCACGAAGTCGAGCTCGGCGGTGCCGGCGAAGTCGCGGATCGGGAACACGCTGCGCAGCGTCTTCTCGAGACCCGAGACATAGCCGATCGAGGGATCCGAGCGCAGGAACTGCTCGTAGCTCTCGCGCTGGACCTCGATCAGGTTCGGCATCTGCACGACTTCGTGGATGTTGCCGAAGACCTTGCGGATGCGCCGCTTGCGCGTGCCGCTGAGCCGGTCGGAGCGCGCGGAGCCCGCGTCGATCGCCTTGGTTGCCATAGGAGCGTGTGCCTCGTCAGCCAGAATATACGGGCGCATGGAACCGAACGGCGAAAGGCCGCGCGTCTGATCCCAGCCAAGCGGGAGACGGCGACCTTCAGCGTCCTGAACCCCTCGACCCATACGTATGGCCCGCTGCGCGACGGCGTGCCATGTCCCGAGATCGAAGGAAGTGAGCGGGATATAGGCTCGTCGTGTTGGAGCGTCAACCGGGCGGGGGCGGCGCGGCGGCCCGGGGCAGGGCGGTTGACCTCGCCCGTGAGCGCGGTAGCGCATGCGGCGATGTCCACGCGTAACCTCCTCGTCCTGCTGGCGGCCGCGCCGCTCGCTCTGCCTGCGTCGGCGCAGCAGGCGACGCCGGCGCCCGTCACCACCGTCCCGCCCGCCGACTCGGCGGTACCGCCGCCGATCACCTGGTCGCTGCCGCCGGGCCCCGGTGCGACGCCGAGCGCCCCCGCGGTGGTCGCGCCGGTGCGAGTCGCGCCGACACCGCGCCCGGCGCCCACCGCCCGCGCGACACCCGTGCCGTCGCCGCGGGCGAGTGCGACCCCGCGCGCCGCCCAGACCCCGATCCCACGCGGCGCCGCGACACCGGCCGGAAGTGCGCCAAGCGCCGTCGCCGCGCCGGTTGCCGCACCAAGTCCGTCGCTGACACCGGCCATCGCGGCCGCCGTCGCGACACCGTCGCCGACGGCGTTGCCCAGCGCCGCGGCGACCAGCATCGTACCAGTGCCTCCTCCCGCCTCCGGCCCGCCGGCGCCGTTGTGGCGGGCCGACTGGCTGATCGCGGCCGGGCTCATCCTGCTGGGCGGCGTCGCGCTGCTGCTGTGGCGGCGGCGCCGTTCACACAGGGAAGAGGTGGACGCCGACGAGGTCGCCGCCGCCCCGGCGGCAGCCGAGGCCGGCGCTCACCCGCCGTCCGCCTCGGAGCGGGCATCGCCCACCGATCCCGCGTCAGGCGCCCCCCGGCCCGCGTCCGCCGCGGCGCGCGCGCGTCTCGCGCTGGCGCTGCGCCCGCGGCGGGGCGGGATCAACCTGCTCACCGCGACGCTCGACGCCGAGCTGGAGATCGTCAACACCGGCGACGCGCCGGCGGACGCGATACACGTCGCGGCGCGGCTGCTGAGCGCGCACCGCGACCAGCAGGCGGAACTGGACGCGCTGTTCGCCGAGCCCCGTGTGCGCCCCGCGGTGGCACCGTTCGCGCTCGCGCCAGGCGAGGCGCGTGCACTGCGGCTGCTACTGACCTTGCCGCGGTCCGCGATCCGACCCATCGACATGGGCGGGCGCGCGATGTTCGTGCCCGTCGCGGTGGTGGACGTGCGCTATGCCAGCGGAGCGGGGGAGGCGCAGAGTGCGGCGGCGTTCGCGGTCGGCGTCGAGCGCGACGGCGCGTCGAAGCTCGCGCCGTTCTGGCTCGATGCGCCCGCGCGGATGCACGAGACGCTCGGCGCGCGGCCACACGGCGAGCCGGTACGGCGCTGACGCTGATCGCGGTCGTGCGCAGCGGTCGCGCCCACGGTCGCGAGCTCGCGCGGCGACCTCCAAGCCATGGCCGTCACCCCGGACGTGATCCGGGATACATCCTCCGCGCACGCCGCGGGACCTGCTCCTGCGGCCCGGTGATCCCGAACGACGTCCGGGATGACGGGGGAGGGGCGCGACGGCGGCGCGCAGGGCCCCTCGACCGCACGAGGACGGCGGCGCGTCCCCCCGTGACACCCCACCAACGCGAACGGGGCGACCTTCCGCCAGGAAGGCCGCCCCGCTGCTGCTGAGCCCGTGACCCGCGGGCGAACCCGCGAGATCCGGTATCGGCTTACTTGAGCTCGACGGTCGCGCCGGCTTCCTCGAGCTGCTTCTTGACCTTCTCGGCCTCGTCCTTGCTCACGCCTTCCTTGACCGGCTTCGGCGCGCCCTCGACGAGCGCCTTCGCCTCCGTCAGGCCGAGCCCGGTGATCGCGCGGACCTCCTTGATGACGTTGATCTTCTTGCCACCGTCGCCGGTCAGGATCACGTCGAACTCGGTCTTCTCCTCGGCGGCCGGCGCACCCGCGCCCGCGCCACCGGCGGCCGGGGCAGCGGCCACAGCCGCGGCGGCCGAGACGCCCCACTTCTCTTCGAGCAGCTTCGAGAGCTCGGCGGCCTCGAGGACGGTCAGCTCGCTCAGCTGGTCAACCAGCGCGTTCAGGTCTGCCATGATCATACTTCCTATCAAGCGGGGACAGGTGCCCCATGTTCACAAACAAATGCCGGTCAGCTGCCCGATCAGGCGGCTTCCTTCTCCGCGTAAGCGGAGAGGACGCGCGCGATCTGCGCGGCCGGTGCCTGGGTGATCGTCGCGATCTTCGTGGCCGGGGCCACGATGAGGCCGACGAGCTTGGCGCGCAGCTCGTCCAGCGACGGGAGCGTCGCCAGCGCCTGCACACCGGCCAGGTCGAGCGCCGTCGCGCCCATCGCGCCGCCGACGATCTCGAACTTGTCGGTCGTCTTGGCGAAATCGACCGCCACCTTGGCCGCCGCGACCGGGTCGGTCGAGGAGGCCAGGCCGACCGGACCCGTCAGCATATCGCTGAGCGAGCCATAGTCCGTGCCGTCGAGCGCGATCCTGGCAAGCTTGTTCTTCGAGACCTTGTAGCTCGCGCCGGCGTCCCGCATCCGGTTGCGCAAGTCGGTCGACTGCGCCACCGTCATCCCGAGGTTGCGGGTGACGACCACCACGCCGACCTTCGAGAAGGTATCGTTCAGCTCGGCGACGGCCGCGGTCTTCTGACTACGATCCATGCCATTCTCCACGTTGGGACAGGAGGCCGGGGCCGCCTGTCCGGGTACGAACCGCCGTGCGCAGGCGCCCGGCGATAAAGTCCAGCGATGGGGAATGGGAGCCCGTGCGGGCAGCGGCAGCACGTGCCCTCGAGAGGCGCACCGCGGCCGCGTTGGTCCTGTCCCCGCCTCGGCGGGGAATTAAGGCCCTGGGGCCACCCGCTGTCTCGGACGGTGCGTCATCGCCCGGGGGCGGGACGCGCGGGGCGGCACATAGCGGATCGCGCGCGCCAGTCAAGCACGTCGCCGCTGTCACGTAGGCGTAACACCCACGTCATCTCGCTCTCATCAAACTGTCGTGGCGGTGCCTTGGAGCGCGGCCAAAGAGCGTCGGCACAAGCAGACAGCGCCCAGGGAGCGTCATGACCGACCAGCAGCTCAGCCTCGCCACCGCGTCCTATGACGACGGTGACGTCGACACCAATCCGACCCGCAACCCGCACCTCGCCGATCTCGTCGCGCGTCGCTACTCGCGCCGCCAGATGATGGGCGGGATGAGCGCGATGACCACCGCGGTGTTCGGCGGCGCGCTGCTCGCCGGCTGCGACGACAATGGCAACGACGTCATCACCGTGTCCGACGGCGTCAACGTCCAGACGCAGGGCGGCCGCGTGGTGACGCTCACCGCCACCGCGACCGACAATGCCAGCACGACCAAGTTCACCCAGGTCAGCGGCCCGACCGTACCGGTGATCGCGAGCGGCAACTCGATCACCTTCACCGCGCCCAACGTCGCCCAGTCGACCGCGCTCGTGTTCGAGTTCACCGCCAGCGGCGGCAGCGGCTCGAGCAGCGCGCGCTCGACCGTCACCGTGCTGCCCGCGACGCTCGCCTTCACCGCGGTGGCGAAGAACCTCAACGACGTCGTCACCGTACCGTCGGACTATCAGGTGACCGTGCTGTACCGCCTCGGCGACCCGATCGCGGCGGGCGTCGCGGCCTATGCCAACAACGGCACCGATACCAACTTCGCGCAGCGCGCCGGCGACCATCACGACGGCATGTCGTTCTTCGGCCTCGCCGCGAGCGGCAACGCGCCCGACACCACCAACAACACGCGCGGCGTGCTGGTGCTCAACCACGAGAACATCACCCAGGCCTATCTTCACGCCAACGGCCCGTCGCCGTCGCCGCGCCCCGAGGCCGAGGCGATCAAGGAGATCGAGGCGCACGGCGTCTCGGTGATCGAGGTCACCCGCGCCAGCAACACCGGCGCGTGGAGCTACGTCCAGGGCAGCGCGCTCAACCGGCGCATCACGCCCAACACGCCGGTGCAGTTCAACGGGCCGGTGCGCGGCAACGCCGCGCTGCGCACGCTCTACTCGGCCAACGGCACCACCGGGCGCGGCACGATCAACAACTGCGCCAACGGCTACATGCCCTGGGGCACCTACCTCACCAACGAGGAGAATTGGGCGGGCTACTTCCGCCGCACCGCGGGCGACGCCGCGGTCCGCACCGCCGCGGGGAACGCCAAGCAGAACGTGTCGCTCACCCGCTACGGCATCAGCGAGGGCCGCGCCGGCAATTACGGCTGGACCACGGTGACTCCGTCCGACGCGGCGAGCACCGTCTTCGCGCGCTGGAACGCCACCGCCGGCGCCAGCGCCGCCGCGGACGGCACCGCTGACTTCCGCAACGAGCCCTTCCAGTTCGGCTGGGTCGTCGAGATCGACCCCTACACGCAGACCTCCACGCCGCGGAAGCGCACCGCGCTCGGCCGGATGAACCACGAAGGCTGCATGGCCGGCCGCGTCGTCGCGGGCGTGCGCCCCGCCTTCTACATGGGCGACGACGCGCAGAATGAGTATATCTACAAGTTCGTCTCGGCGACGCCCTGGGTCGCGGCCGACGCGACGCCGAGCGACCGTCTCGCCACCGGCGACAAGTATCTCGACACCGGCACGCTCTACGTCGCCCGCTTCAACGCCGACGGCAGCGGCACCTGGCTGCCGCTGACGTTCGGGCAGAACGGCCTGACCGCGTCCAACGCCAGCTACGCCTTCGCCGATCAGGCCGACGTGCTGATCAACGCGCGCCTCGCCGCCGACGTGCTCGGCGCGACGCGGATGGACCGGCCGGAGTGGACCGCGGTCAACCCGGTCAACGGCGAGATGTACTGCACGCTGACCAACAACTCGTCGCGCACCCCGGCGACCACCGACGCCGCCAACCCGCGCGCCTACACCGATCCCAAGCTGCCGCAGGGCGACGTCGTCAACGCCGACCCGCCCACCAGCGCGCAGGCGACGCGCGGCAACGCCAACGGCCATGTCATCCGCCTGCGCGAGACCGGCGACACCACCGAGGCGACCGGCTTCACCTGGGACATCTACGCCTTCGGTTCGGGCGCTGACCTCGACCCGACCAACATCAACCTCTCGGGCCTCGACGCCAGCAACGACTTCTCCTCGCCCGACGGGCTGTGGTTCGGCCTGCCGAGCAACGCCAGCGGGCAGGTCGCGCCGGTGCTGTGGATCGAGACCGACGACGGCGCCTATACCGACGTCACCAACTGCATGCTGCTCGCGGCGATGCCGGGCAGCGTCGGCGACGGCGGCACGCGCGTGGTCAACAACACGCTGACCACGGCGGCCAACACCACCACGACCAGCACGACCACCACGCGCATCGGCGCGGCGCCGGGCAGCAAGCTCAAGCGCTTCCTGGTCGGGCCGAAGGAGTGCGAGATCACCGGCATCACCTCGACGCCGGACGGCCGCTCGCTCTTCGTCAACATTCAGCATCCGGGCGAGAACGGCGGCCCGGCGAACATCACGTCGAGCTGGCCGGCGAACCAGGCCGGCGCGGTGACCACCCCGACGCGCCCGCGCTCGGCGACGATCGTGATCACCAAGACCGACGGCGGCGTCGTCGGTCTCTGACCGCACGGCGAGGAGGGCGCAGCCGCCCGGCCGACGGCGGCGGCGGTGTCTCTAGCGACCGACGTGCGCTTACCTGTTCCCCGGCGAAGGCCGGGGCCCAGGTGGGAGACGTCGGGTGTCTTCACAACGGCCATCCCGACTAGGCCCCGGCCTTCGCCGGGGAACAGCTTAGCCCTACGACGCCAGCGTCATCGCGCCATCCTCACCGCACCCCGCGCGACCAACCGAGCATCGCCGCCGCCAGCGCCGCCGTGGCGGGGTCGTGCCCCGGTGCGATCACCACGAACTCCATCGTCGGCAGCGCCGGCAGCGACTCCCCTGGCGGCAGCACCGCGAGCCCCGCGGGCAGTAGCCGCGCCGAGTGCGGCATCACGCCGAGCCCGGCGCGCGCCGCCGCGCTCAGCCCTGTGAGGCTCGCGCTGGTGAAGGCGACGCGCCACGTCCGCCCGGCCTCTTCCAGCGTGGCGATCGCGCGCGCGCGGGTGACGCTCGGCGGCGGGTAGAGCAGCAGCGGCAGCGGGGCCTCGGCCTCGACGCGCCAGCCCTCGCGCCCGACCCAGGCGATCGGCTCCTCCCACGCCAGTGTGCCGCGCCGGTCGCCGTTGCGGCGCTTGACGAAGATGAGGTCGAGCTGCCCCGAGTCGAACGCCTCGTAGAGGTGCTCGCTCAGCCCGGCGCGCAGTTCGAGGTCGACCTCCGGGTGGCGGCGCGCGAAGCCGGCGAGCACGTCGGGCAGCGCCGAGAGCACGAAATCCTCCGACGCGCCGAGCCGCAGCCGCCCACGCAGCGGCACCGCGGCGAGGTGCCGGGTCAGCCGCTCGCTCGCCGCCAGTACCGCGCGGGCCTGGTCGAGCAGCGCCTCGCCGTCGGGGGTGAGCGCGACGCGGTGCGTGTCACGATCGATCAGCCGCCGCCCGGCGAGATCCTCGAGCCGACGGATGTGCTGGCTCACCGTCGACTGGCGGAGATCGAGCGAGCGCGCGGCGGCGGTGAAGCTGCCGTGCTCGGCGACGGCGAGGAAGGTGCGGAGGAGGTCGAGCGCGATGTCGGGCATGGTCATCACGTTAGATGATCACCGATATCGCGGCTATCGGGTTTGTGCATGAAGCACGATCGCCTAAATGAAGACTGAAGCGGTACCATCCGCCCTTTCGTCATCCCCGCGAAGGCGGGAATCCAGACGCGCGAACCTCGAGGCTGGAGGCGCGGCGTCATCGTGTCTGGATCCCCGCCTTCGCGGGGATGACGAAAGGGGGGGTAGGGTTCGACCAAAACGCTCCTCACGAAACGACGCCACCCCGAACGAAAGGCTCCGCATGTTCTCCCGCCCCTTCCGCTGGCCGCGCGTCGACCGCTACCTGCTGCTGCTGATCGCGACCGTCGCGCTCGCCGCGCTGCTGCCCGCGCGCGGCGCCTTCACGAGCGTCGCCGACGGGGCCGTGACGGTCGCGGTCGCGCTGCTGTTCCTGTTATACGGCGCGCGGCTCGCGCCCGAGGCGATCTGGGCGGGGCTCACGCACTGGCGGCTGCAGGCGCTGGTGTTCGCCAGCACCTTCGTGCTGTTCCCGATGATCGGCCTCGCCACCGCGGCGGCGACGCGACCTCTCCTGCCCGCGCCGGCGGTGACGGGGCTCCTGTTCCTCAGCCTGCTGCCCTCGACCGTGCAGTCGTCGATCGCCTTCACCTCGATCGCGCGCGGCAATGTCCCCGCGGCGCTGTGCAGCGCCTCGCTGTCGAATCTCGTCGGCACGCTGCTCACCCCGCTGCTCGTCGCGCAGCTGATGCCCGCGGCGAGCGGGGGCGTGTCGCTCGCCGCGCTGGAGGAGATCGCGGTGCAGATCCTGCTGCCCTTCGTGGTCGGCCAGCTGCTGCGCCCGCTGATCGGCCAGTGGCTGCTGCGCCACCCGAAGCTCACCGCGACGGTCGACCGCGGCTCGGTCCTGGTCGTCGTCTACGCCGCCTTCAGCGCGGGCATGGTGGCGGGGATCTGGACGCAGGTGTCGGTGGTGGACCTCGTCGCGATCGTCGCGATCGCCAGCGCGATGCTGACGCTGGTGCTCCTCGCCACCCGCGCCGCCGCCCGTGCGCTCGGCTTCAGCACGGAGGACGAGATCGCGATCGTCTTCTGCGGCTCGAAGAAGAGCATGGCGAGCGGCATCCCGATGGCGGCGATCCTGTTCCCGGCAGCCTCGGTCGGGCTGATCGTGCTGCCGCTCATGCTGTTCCACCAGATCCAGCTGTTCGTCTGCGCGGTGCTGGCGCGCCGCTACGCCGAGCGCGCGGCCACGCCCTCGCCGGCGCTCGCCGCGGTCACGGGTAGCTGACGGTCTTGGGCACCTCGGGGATCGGGATCCACTCCTTCTCGTCGCCGGGCACGCGCGCGAACTCGCCCGCCATCCAGGCGCGCTTGGCCTCGCGAATCGCGTCGCGTGACGAGTGGACGAAGTTCCACCAGACGTGGCGCTTGGTCGCGAAGGCGGCGCCGCCGGCGAGCATCGCGCGCCCGCCCAGCGCCGAGCTCAGCGTCGCGGCGGTACCGGGGCGCAGCACGTAGAGCTTGCGCGGTTCGAGCACGAGCCCGTCGAGCGCGGCCTCGCCCTCTGCCAGATAGAGCGCGCGCTCGTCGGTGCTGACGTCGATCGGGACGCTGGCGCCGGGGTCGAGCACGACATCGGCGTAGATCGTGTCGGCGTAGGTGGTGGTCGGCGCGCGTGCCCCCCACAGCGATCCCATGATGACGCGCGCGCGCGCGCCGCCGGCCTCGACGATCGGCAGGTCGCCCGCACCGACATGCTCGAACGCGGGAGCGATATCCTCGCGCCCGTCGGGCAGCGCGAGCCAGGTCTGGATGCCGGCGAGCGCGGGACCGTCGGCGCGGACGTCGGCGGGCGAGCGCTCCGAGTGGACGATGCCGGTCCCGGCGGTCATCAGGTTGACCGCGCCGGGCGTGATCCGCGCGTCGGTGCCGAGCGAGTCCTTGTGCTGGAACGCGCCGTCGAACAGGTAGGTGACGGTCGACAGCCCGATATGCGGGTGCGGGCGCACGTCGACGCCGTCGCCGGGGGCGAGATGCGCCGGGCCCATTTGGTCGAAGAACAGGAACGGGCCCACCATCGTGCGCTCGCGATGGGGCAGGGTGCGATACACTTTGAAGCCGCCGAGATCGTGCGTAGCGGGCTCGAGCGTCTGCAGGATCAGGTCGTCGCGGGTCGACATGGCGCGTCTCTCGGGTTGCGGGTGACCGGGCTAGCAGGTTGGCGGCGCGGCGGGAACCTCCGGGGCCGGCGGACGCGGGAACGCGCGCGCGTGCCGCCCGTTGACGCGCGCATGACCCAGAAGAGCAAGCCGAAGGGCAAGAGCAAGCGCGGCTACAAGCCGGATCACCACCGCCGCGACCGCGCGATCGCGGCCGCCGGCCTGATCGGCGCGATCGCCGCGGGCGTCGGCGCGGCGCTGAAGTTCGGCTGGTTCGACCGCTACTTCCCCGGCGACGACGCCGAGCATGCCGCGCCGGACCTGGCCGCGGACGCGCCGACCCCGGGCACGAGCCGCGCCCCCGAGGCGTTCCGGCCGGACCCGACCGCGCCGGTGCCCGCGTCCGAGCGCGAGTCGCTCCGCCCCGCCACCGGTCCGGCGCCCACGCTCGCGGCCACGCGCGGCGAGATGGCCAACCAGACCGGCGCGGCGAACTGAGGCTGCCGGTCGAGGCTCTGTTCTCATGCCCCGGCGAAGGCCGGGGTACGCGACGGGCGGTCCGAACCCGCTCGAGTCAGAACCACCGCATCACGGTCACAGGAAAGGGCGTCCAGCGCCCGACTCGCACCCCCGCCGCCGCCAGCGTGTTCCCGGTCCAGGCGTTGCAGGTCGTGATCGCGTCGTACCGTCCTGCGCCTGGGTAGAAGGCGTCGTAGCCGTAGTAGCCGCGCACCGCCGGCCCCGCGGCGCGGCTGGCGCGGATCTTCGCCGCCAGCCGCCGATACTCCTCCGGCCGCAGCACGATCGCGCGCACGTCGTCGCCGAGCAGCGGTCGCGGCACGTGCTCGACGTGGACCAGCGTCGAGTCGCTGCCGAACGCCGCGCCGAGCAGCACGCCGGGCCGGACGTCCCACCAGGTCGGCGTGCCGAGGTAGAAGCCGCGCTCGCCCCAGCCGATCGCGAGATGGTCGTAGCCGGCGTAGCGCGGATCGGCGAGGTCGCCGGCGGGGAAGTCGGCGGTCCAGTCGATCCCGGCGGCGCGCCTGGGCAGCACCAGCCCGGTGTGGACGCCATTGTCCTCGACCCAGATCGTCACGCCCCGCGCCGGCGGGTGCCAGCCGCCGTTGCGCGGGAGCAGGCCGCCGATCGTCCCGGCCACCGCGTAGCCGAACAGCAGCAGCGCGAGCGCGGCGAGCAGGCGACCGAGCGAGGCGGATAGTCGGGCCACGCGGCCATGCTATACCGTGTGGCATGACCGAGGAAACACATGTGCTCGATTCCCCGCCGCCCGGCGCCGCGCCCGACTGGACCGTCGCGCAGGACTGGTCCCACTATACCGCCGAGGAGCATGCCACCTGGGACACGCTGTTCCAGCGTCAGCGCGCGCTGCTGCCCGGTCGCGCGTCCGAGGCGTATCTGCGCGGACTCGAGGTGCTCAACCTGTCCAAGCCCGGCATCCCTGACTTCGCCGAACTGTCCGAGCGGCTGATGAAGCTGACCGGCTGGCAGGTGGTGGCGGTGCCCGGTCTGGTGCCCGACGACGTGTTCTTCGACCATATGGCCCATCGCCGCTTCGTCGCGGGCAATTTCATCCGCCGCCCCGACCAGCTCGACTACATCCAGGAGCCCGACGTCTTCCACGACGTGTTCGGGCACGTGCCGATGCTCGCCGACCCGGTCTTCGCGGATTATCTGGAGGCCTATGGCCGCGGCGGGCAGCGCGCGCTGGAGCTCGGCGCGCTCAAGCAGCTCGGCCGGCTCTACTGGTACACGGTCGAGTTCGGGCTGATCGACGAAGGCGACGGGCTGCGCATCTACGGCTCGGGGATCGTCTCCTCCGCGGCGGAGACCCGCTTCGCGCTGGAGAGCGACAGCCCGCATCGGATCGCCTTCGACCTGAGGCGGGTGATGCGCACGGACTACCGCATCGACGATTTCCAGCAGAACTACTTCGTGATCCCGAGCTTCGACGCGCTGCTGCGCGCGACGGTGGAAACTGATTTCGCGCCGCTCTACGGCGAGATCCTGGCGCAACCCGACGTGCCCGTGGCGACGATCCTGCCCGACGACACGGTGATCACGCGCGGCACCCAGGCGCACGCGCGCGCCCCCGCGAGCGCGTGAGGACGACCGATCGACGGTGACGTCGCCGATGTCGCGCGAAAGTTCCCAGCAAAATTGATCAAAGGCTTGTTTTGACTGCCTCGCGCTGGGGCAGTGACGGTTAACATGAGGGGTCACCCCGATCGACGCTCTCGGGCATTCTGAGCGACGGCTTCGTGCAACGAAGTCGTGTTCCAGTCAGGGAGTTCGTACATGAGATCTGTCGTCGCTATCGCCGTCGCCGCCGCCGCGGTGATCGGTGCTGCCGCCCCAGCCGCCGCCGCCACCTATCCGGTCGGCTCGGACAACTTCAAGGCCACCCCGGGCGCCGGCGGCACCTTCGCGGGCGCCTTCCAGGTCACCGGTCTCGCCGCCGGCGTGTTCTCCGACACCTTCACTTTCACGCTGCCGACCAACGGCCTGGGCAGCGGCACGGTGTCGACCAGCGTCACCGATCTCGGCTCGGTCAACGATCTGGACTTCACCTCGGTGACGATCAACGACATCGCCGCTTCGATCACGAAGACGGCGGGCGGCGCGTTCGAGGTGGCGTTCGTCAACAGCGTGCCGATCGTGGCGGGCCAGCTCAACCGCCTCGTCGTCACCGGCGTGTCGCGCGGCAACGGCGCGTACGGTGGCCAGGCGACCTTCACCCCGATCAGCTCGGCGGTGCCCGAGCCGGCCACCTGGGCGATGATGATCATGGGCTTCGGCGTGGTCGGCTATGCGATGCGCCGGCGGCGCACCGCGGTGCGCTTCAGCCAGGCGATCTGACGACCCACTCGCCGCGCGTCGACGTGAGTCGACGCATCGAGGGCGGCGCCCGTCGCGCCGCCCTCACCCCCGCGCCGGCCGACCCGCCGGCGGTCAGGACCATCGCACCATGCTGAGCCGCCCGATCACGCCGTCGCTCGCGGGCACGACCCGTGTGACGTACTGCCAGGACCAGCCCAAGCGCTTCCTCTGCGAGCGCGACGAGGCGTCGCTGCCGACCGCCGGCGGATTCGTCGCGCTGGGCGACGCGCGCTACGCGGTGCGCCGGGTCGAGCGGATCGCGCGCGAGGCGCTCGCCTATGTCATGCCCGACTGATCGTCGCGCGGCGCTGCTCAGTCGTCGACCTGGTGGTTGTGCTGGGTCAGTCGGGGATTGTGCGCGCTGTTCTTGAACACCAGCATCACCGCCACGATCGCGACGATGCCGATGGCGATCGCGATCAGCAGGCGTTTGGCGGCATAGCGGCCCGGCTCTCGCGACATCATCGGCTCCACAGTCTCGCGCTTCAACGCGGCGCTAGCGGCTCCGGGCCCGCGGCGATATCACCTGGAGCATGAGCACCGCCGGCACCATCGTCATCCTCACCGGCGCCGGTGTCTCGGCCGAGAGCGGTATCGCGACTTTCCGCGGGCCCGGCGGCTTGTGGGAAGGCCACCGGGTCGAGGACGTGTGCACGCCCGCGGCGCTCGCGCGCGACGCCGCGCTGGTGCACCGCTTCTACGACCTGCGCCGCGCCGCGCTCGACACCGTCACGCCCAATGCCGCGCACGACGCACTGGCGCGGCTCGATGCCGCCTGGCCGGGCGAGCTGCTGATCGTGACCCAGAACGTCGATGACCTGCACGAGCGCGCCGGTGCGCGCCGGCTGCTCCACGTGCACGGGGAATTGCGTTCCGCGCTGTGCGCCGCCTGCGGCTCGCGCCGCGCCTGGCATGACGCGCTGCCGCCGGCGACCATCTGCCCGGCCTGCGCGGCGCCGGCGCTGCGTCCCGACATCGTCTTCTTCGGCGAGATTCCGTACGAGATGGAGCGGGTCGAGGCGGCGCTGGCGCGCGCCGACCTGTTCGTCTCGATCGGCACCTCGGGAGCGGTCTATCCCGCCGCCGGCTTCGTTCGCGCCGCCGCGGCGGCGGGCGCGGCGACGCTCGAGCTCAATCTCGAGCGCTCGGCGGGCAGCGCCTGGTTCGACGAGACCCGACTGGGGCCGGCGGGCGTGCTGGTGCCGGCATGGGTCGACGCGGTGCTGGCGAGGTGAGCGCCTTCATATACTAGTGGGTTCGCGCCGGCCGGGAAGATCGGTCCTCCCGCGCGGACGTGTCGCTGCGAACCTGCCGTCGATCGGCGGCGCGGGGGAGACACGCCAGCAGGCGATCGAAGGCGCAGGTTCAAGGGGCGACGCTCGCCGGCGCGGTTGAGCCGGTGAGCAGTCGCCCTCAACGTCGCCGCTCTGCCAGACGCACCACCTTGCCGCCGCTCGTCAGCGCGGCGAGCGCGGCGGCCAGGTCGACGCGGCGGAACGGCTTGGCAAGCTGCGGCAGCTCGAGCGCGAGGTCGCCGCCGGCATAGCCCGTCACCACCAGCACCGGGAGCGCCGCGTCGCGGCGATGCACCGCCGCGGCGAGCTCGGCGCCGTTCATCCTCGGCATCATATAGTCGGTGAGCACCGCGTCCACCGCGAGCCCGTCGTCGAGAAGCGCCAGTGCGGCGGCGCCGCCGTCCGCCTCGGTGACATGGTGACCGAGGTCGCGCAGCATCTCGGCGGTGCCGGCGCGCACCAGCTCCTCGTCGTCGACGAGCAGCAGACGGAGCGGCCTGGTCTCGACCACCCGCTCGCCCGCGCCGTCGCGCGCGCCCGTGTCGGCCTCGCGCCCCGCGACGGGCAGGTAGAGGTCGGCGCGCGTGCCCTGGCCCGGCCGGCTCGTCATCACGAAGGCGCCGCCGAGCTGTGCGGCGAGTCCGTGCACCATCGACAGGCCCAGGCCCGTGCCCTTGCCGCGCTCCTTGGTGGAGTAGAAGGGCTCGACCGCGCGCGCCAGCGTCGCCTCGTCCATGCCGGTGCCGGTGTCGATCACCGCCAGCCGCACATAGGCGCCGGGCGCGAGCCGCAGCGATGCGCCCGGTCCGATCGCGGCGGTCTCCGCCACCACGGTGAGCCGCCCACCGTCGGGCATCGCGTCGCGTGCGTTGACGCACAGGTTGAGCAGCGCGAGCTCGAGCTGGTTGGGATCGGCGAGCGCGGGCGGCAGGTCGTCGGGCAGCACCAGCTTGAGCTCGACCCGGCTGCCGACCGAGCTGGCGATCAGGTCGCGCATGCCCTCGATCAGCGCCGCGGTGTCGACCGCGCGGGTCTCCAGCGCCTGCCGCCGCGCGAACTGGAGCAGGCGCTGCACCAGCGTCTTGGCGCGCTCGGCCGACTGGAGCGCGCCGTCGATCAGCCGCGCGGCGCGCGGATCCTCGACGTAGCGCTTGCCGATGAGGTCGAGCGCCCCAGTGATCGGCGTGAGGAGGTTGTTGAAGTCGTGCGCGACACCCCCGGTGAGCTGGCCGATCGTCTCGAGCTTCTGCGCCTCGTGCAGCTGCGCCAGCGCTCGCTCGCGCTCGTCGATCGCGTCTGCGACGCGGCGCTCCAGCGTCTCGTTGAGCTCGCGCAGCGCGATCTCGGCACGCTTGCGCTCGGTCACGTCCTGGAAGATCACCGCCACCTCGCGCCGGCTCGCCGGCTCGACGCGGAAGGCGGCGAGTTCGAGGTGGCGCCGGGTCGCGACCAGCTCGCGCTCGAAGCGGATCGCCTCGCCGCTGGTCAGCACGCCGCGATACAGCGCGATCCAGCCCTCCGCCTCATCGCCGACCATGTCGCGCACCTTGCGCCCGATCACGTCGGCGATGCCGGTGTGGCGCTCGTAGGCGGGGTTGGCCTGGACATGAACATAGTCGCTCAGCGGGCCGTGCGGGCCGTCGAGGAACTCGATGACGCAGAAGCCCTCGTCCATCGTGTCGAACAGGGTGCGCAGCCGCGCCTCGCTCTCGCGGATCGTGATCAGCCGCGCGCGCGCCTCATATTGCCGCCGCCGCCCGCGGATCGCGGCACGCGCGAGGCTGATCAGGGTCGTCGGGTGGAACGGCCGTTCGAGGAAGGTGACGTTGCCGAGCAGTTCGAGATGGCGCACCGCCGCGGGGTTGCGCTCCAGCCCGCCGCCGCGGCTGGTCAGCAGGATGAACGGCAGGTCGGACCATTCCTCCTGCTCGCCGATCCAGCGCGAGAGCGCGCGCACGTCGGCGGTGGCGATCGCCTCCTCGGTGACGATGGCATAGCCGGCACCGCGGTCGAGCTCGGCGACCAGCCCCGGGAGCGTGTCGCACGCGCCCGCCTCCAGCCCCGCCTCGGCGAGCATCGCGGTGGCCACCGCGGCGTCGCGCCCGCGCGGTGCGAGCACCAGCGCGCGTTCCGAGACGGTGGTGCGCTTCACGCGTCCTCGCGTCGCAGCAGCACGGGGTCGCCGCGCAGCTCGGGTATGCCGCCGAGCACGCCCTGGAAGCCGGTCAGCGGCTCGCCCAGCGTGATGCCGCGCGCGCCGATCTGATACTCGCGGATCGTGTCCTCGTGCGGGCCGGTGCGCTTCTTCACCACCGAGATGGCGCGGCGCACGCGGCCGAGCGCCTCGAAGTAGCGCAGCAGGATGACGGTGTCGGCGAGATAGGTGACGTCGACCGGTGTGCTCATCCCGCCGACCAGCCCGTGCTGCGCCACGGTGAGGAAGGTGGTCGCGCCGCGGCGATTGAGATATTGCAGCAGCTCGTGGAGGTGGAGCACCAGCGCCTGCTCGCCGGGCATCGCCGCCTGATAGCCGTTGAGGCTGTCGACCACGACGGTCTGCGCGTCATGCTCCTCGACGCAGCGGCGCACGCGCGCGGAGAACTCGCCCGGGGTCAGCTCGGCGGCGTCGACCTGCTCGAGCGTGAGGCGGCCCGCCTCGACCATCGCGGCGAGATCGATGCCGAGCGCGCGGGCGCGCTGCACCAGCGTGCCGACCTCCTCGTCGAACACGAACATCGCGGCGCGCTCGCCGCGTGCCACCGCGGTCGTGATGAAGGTGAGCATGAGCAGCGACTTGCCCGTGCCCGCCGGGCCGAGCACCAGCACGCTGGAGCCGCGCTCGATGCCGCCGCCCAGCAGCCCGTTGAGCTCGGCCGTGTCGGTGGCGACGAGGTCACGCGCGAAATCGCCCTTGTGCTCGGCCGAGATCAGGCGCGGATAAACGTGGACGCCGCCGGTGAGGATGGTGAAATCGTGGTAGCCGCCGCGGAATCGCCGCCCGCGATATTTGATCACGCGCATCCGCCGCCGCTCGGCCCCGTAATCGGGGGCGAGCTCCTCCAGCCGGATCACGCCGTGCGCGACCGAGTGGACGGTCTTGTCGTTGGTATCGGTGGTGAGGTCGTCGAGCATCACGACCGTGGCGCCGCTCCGCGCGAAATAATGCTTCAGCGCCAGGATCTGCCTGCGATAGCGCAGCGAGCTCTGCGCGAGCAGACGGATCTCGGAGAGACTGTCGATCACTACGCGATCGGGGCGCGCGCGCTCGAACGCCTGGAAGATACGCTTGGTGGTCTCGCCCAGCTCGAGGTCGGAGGAGTAGAGCAGGCTCTGCTGCTGCTCCTCGTCGAGCAGGTTCTCGGGCGGGATCAGTTCATAGACGTCGACCCCCGTGAGGTCCCAGCCGTGTGCCGTCGCGGTGGCGCGCAGCTCGTCCTCCGTCTCCGAGAGCGTGACGTAGAGGCAGCGCTCGCCCAGCGCCGCACCGGCGAGCAGGAACTGCAAGGCGATGGTGGTCTTGCCGGTGCCGGGGCTGCCCTCGGTCAGGAAGGTGCGCGCTCGCTCCAGCCCGCCGCCGAGCACGTCATCGAGCCCGGCGATCCCGGTACGCGCGTCGCCTGCGCTGGTTACTGGCACTTCTTCCTCCGCCCCATGTCGCGGCGCACCCTAGCACAGCCGCGCGGGGAGGGTAGCGCGAGCGCGTTGAGGGGGATCAAAGCGACCAAGCGAAGGTGCTCCCCGCCATGCGGCGAGGATCGTTTCAGCTCACCCGTGCCGGAACGTCACCAGCGTCTCCGGTCGCATCTCGATCGAATAGCCCGGCGCGGTCGGCACCTGATAGGCGCCGTCGCGCACGACGCAGGGTTCGAGGAAATGTTCGTGGAGATGATCGACATATTCGGCCACGCGCCCCTCGGCGGTGCCGGCGAAGCAGAGATAGTCGATCATGGCGAGATGCTGGACATATTCGCACAGGCCCACGCCGCCGGCATGCGGGCAGACCGGCAGCTCGGCCTTGGCGGCCATCAGCAGCACCGCGAGCACCTCGTTGACGCCGCCCAGTCGACAGGCATCGATCTGCACCACGTCGATCGCGCCCTCGGCGATGAACTGCTTGAAGACGATGCGGTTCTGGCACATCTCGCCGGTCGCGACCTGGACCGGGGCGACGCCGCGGCGGATCGCGGCATGGCCGGCGACGTCGTCGGGGCTGGTCGGCTCCTCGATGAACCAGGGCCGCGCGAAGGCGAGCGCGTTGACGTGATCGATCGCCTGGCCGACTTCCCACACCTGGTTGGCGTCGATCATCAGCACCGCGTCCTCGCCGATCGCGCGGCGCGCGATGCCGACGCGGCGGACGTCGTCGTCGAGGCTGACGCCGACCTTGAGCTTCACGTGGCGGAAGCCCTCGGCGATCGCCTCGCGGCACAGCCGCTCGAGCTTCTCGTCCGAATAGCCGAGCCAGCCCGCCGAGGTGGTGTAGCAGGGGTAGCCGGAGCGCTCGAGTTCGGCGATGCGCTGTTCCTTGCCCGCGGCGCGCGCCGTGAGCAGCGCCAGCGCCTCCTCCTCGTCGATATAGTCGGTCAGGTAGGTGAAGGGGATCTGCCGCACCAGTTCGGCGGGGGTCATCTCCGCGACGAGTCGCCACAGCGGCTGGCCCGCCTGCTTGGCGAGCAGGTCCCACACCGCGTTGACGACCGCGCCCGTGG
Organism: Sphingomonas sp. BK580; assembly: GCF_014194975.1. Taxonomy (GTDB): domain Bacteria; phylum Pseudomonadota; class Alphaproteobacteria; order Sphingomonadales; family Sphingomonadaceae; genus Sphingomonas. The sequence goes on from NZ_JACIAY010000004.1 coordinate 126,408, forward strand.
CGAGATGGATCACACCCTTGTCGGGACCGACCCAGCGCAGCTGGCTGTCGCCCGTGACGCGGCGCCAGAAGGCGGCGCCGTCGGCGCGCACCGTCGCGAGGTCGAGGCCGACGACCAGCGGGCGCAGCGCCTCGATCGCGGCGCAGCACAGATCGTTGCCGCGCCCGATCGTGAAGGTGAGGCCGTGGCCGTCGAGGCCCGGCGTGTCGGTCTCGAGGATGCAATAGGCCGCGGAATAGTCCGGATCGGGGTTCATCGCGTCCGAGCCGTCGAGCGAGGCCGACGTCGGGAAGCGTAGGTCGAGCACCTGCAGGCCGGTGATCACGGTCATGCCGCCACCCCCGTCTCGAGCGCGCCGACAGCTGCGTTGCGATAGCCCAAAATGATGCCGCCTCCCCCTGGTGGTCTGTTCGCAGGTGCTACCAATGTTCACGGGTGCGCACAACGGGGATGATGGGCCGGTGGCTGCCCCCTGATCTGCCGTCATCCCGCACTCGTCTCAGGACCGACGTTCCGCGGGCGCGCCGCGCGCGGGAGGTGCCGCACGGCGGGTCCCCGGACGCGCGCAGCACACCAGCCGAAGGGCCGTCGGCGCCGCTCAATACAGCCGGCTGTCCGCCTCGACGAGCTGCGCCGAGATCGCGTCGGCCGCCTCGCGCACCGACTTCGCCGCGCCGCGTGGCATCAGGTCGGCGCCGATCTTCTTGAGGAAGGGCACGGTCAGCGCCGCCGCCGCCGCGCCGCCGCGCATGACCGGCGCGGAGATGTCGGTGACGCCGGTGACGAACGGGCTCGGCGTCAGCTCGACCCGTCGCTCGCGCACCGCGTCGGCGTGCGCGCGGAAGTCGGCGAGTTCCTCGGGCGAGAGCGACGGGTCGAACAGCGCCTCCCAGCGCCGCCGCACGTCCTCGGGCTGGAAGGCATAGAGCACCGCGCCCGAGGCGACCTGGGCCAGCGGCTTGCGATAGCCGACGCGCACCGAGAAGCCGAGCTGCTCGCTCGACTCCATCCGCGCCACCACGACCATCTCGCCCAGGGTGTGGAGTGCGAGGTGGCAGGATTGCTGGATGTCGAGCGAGAGCTGCCGCATCACCGGGAGCGCGACCTCGACCAGGCTCTGCGTGCGCGGCTGCTTCATGCCGAGCGAGAACAGCCGGTCGGTGAGGAAATAGCCGTCGTCGCTCGGGTCTTGATCGAGATAGCCGCGGAACTGCAGCACCTGCACCATGCGGAACAGCTCGCCGTGGCTGCGCCCGAGCCGGTTGACGATCGCGGTGAAGGTGAGCGGGGCGGGGGCGGCGGCGAGCAGCTCGAGGATGTCGAGCCCCTTCTCCAGCGCGGGCGCGCGGTAGCGGCGCTCGTCCTCGCCCGCGCTGTCGTCGATCATCGGCGTCCCCCTCCGGTGTCGCGCCTCGGCGCGTCTGTCAGACGCTGTGTAGGCGGGGGAGGGGGACCGCGGTCAAGGACTTCGTCCTCACGACGGAGCGGCGTCCGTCATCGGGTGACGTCTGTCCCTTCTCACCGTCGTCCCGGACGCGTCGCGGGATCCAGCGATCCGCGAGGGCACCGGCCGCCGACGATGCGGCCGGTGGATCCCGGACCAACTCCGGGCCGACGGAGGCAGGGCTCGGCCAAGCGTCGGGCGGAACTCCGCGTTACCGCCCCACCACCTTCACCAGTCCCGCCACCGCCTGGCCGGTCGGCAGCGCGCCCGAGGCGGTGAGCCGCCCCGCCGCCTCGTCCCAGCGCAGCGTCGCGCTGCGGCCGCCGCTCTTCTGATAGGCGTTGGTGGTGCCGTCGTCGTCGTACAGCCGCGCGGTCGCGTCACGGCCGGGGAAGACGCGGATCTCGGCGAGCGCCTGCTTCGCCGACGTGTTCGCCACCGGCGCGCCGATCGGCACGATCGAGCCCGCTCTGACGAACAGCGGCATGCGCTCGATCGGCGCCGCGGCGTCGATCCACTGGCCGCCGGCGTGCTTCTGGTTGGTCCACCAGTCGTACCAGTCGCTGCCCGCGGGCAGGTACACGCGCCGGCTGGTCGCGCCCTGCTCGGTCACCGGCGCCACCAGGAAGGCGGGGCCGAACATATATTCGTCGCCGACGGTCGCCACCTGCGGGTCGCCGGCGAAGTCCATCCACAGCGCGCGCATGAACGGCGCGCCGGTCTCATAGGTGGTCCGCGCCAGCGGATAGATGTACGGCAGCAGCGCGTAGCGCAGCTTCGACCAGCTCGCCAGGATCGGCTCGGCCGCGGCGCCATAGTCCCAGATCGCGGTCGCCGGGCGCTGGCCGTGGATCCGCAGCGTCGGGGTGAAGCTGTTGTACTGGAACCAGCGCACGAACAGCTCGGGATAGTCCGGATAGTTCGCGCCCATCGCGGTGGCGCCCGCCGGGCTGAGCAGCGGCGCGTGCGCCGGCTTGCTGCTGCCGGGATACTGCCAGCCGCCGGTGTCGCTCGACCAGAGCGCGATGCCCGAAGCGGTCATGTTGAGCCCCGTCGGCACCTGGCGGCGCAGCGACTCCCAGGTCGACTGGATGTCCGACGACCAGAACAGGCAGCCGTTCGCCTGCGTGCCGAGATAGGCCGCGCGGCACAGGATCATGTTTCGGAAGTCGGGGCGATCGCGCCGCGATCCCTCGGCCGCGCCGTCGGTGTGAAGCAGCGGAAAGACGTTGTGGTAACGGTCGCCCGAGCCGATCGAGTAGAAATAGCCGTCGGGCACGAGATCGGGCTCGGTCTCGTCCAGCCAGAGATAGTCGAAGCCCTGGCTCAGGATATTGTCCCGCACCTTGCCCCAGAACCAGCCGCGGGCCGCGGGGTTGGTCGAATCGATCAGCGCGCCGGCGCGGTCGGAGCGCACCGGCAGGCCGTCGACGGTCTTGCCGTCGGCGTCCTTGAGGAACCAACCCTTGGCGTCCAGCTCGTTGAAGTAGCGGCTCTCCTTCTCGAAGCGCGGCCAGACCGAGATGATCGAGTGGAGCCCGCGCTGGTGCAGCTCACGGTTCATGCCGGCGGGATCGGGGAAGAAGTTCCGGTCGATGTCGAGCTGGCCCATGCGGGTCCAGTGGAACCAGTCGAGCACCATCATATCGAGCGGGTAGCCGCGGCTGCGATAGCCGTCCGCCACCGCCATCAGCTCCTGCTGGCTCTCGTAGCGCGCCTTGGACTGGATCAGGCCGAAGGCGGCCTTGGGCGGCAGCGGGGTCTTGCCGGTCAGCTTGGCATAGCCGGCGTAGAGCTCGTCGCTCGAGTTCCCGGTGATGACGAAGAAGCTGACCCGGTCGCCCACCTCGCTCTCGAAGCGGGTCTGGCCGTGGATCCCCGGCGAGACGCGGGTGGCGGAGGGATTGTCCCACACGATCGCGTAGTTGCGGCTGGAGACGAGGACGGGCACGCAGACCTGCTCGCCCGCCGGCGCGTCATACCAGTGGCGGCAGTCGATCGTGCGCCCGCGCAGGTCGAGGATGCCCTCCTGGTTCTGCCCGAGACCGTAGAAATGCTCGTTCGGGTCGGCCTCGAAATTCGCGCCGACGAGGAAGGTCTTCTCGCCCGAGACGGTATGCGGCGCCATCGACCAGCCGCCCATGCTGATCGTGCGCCCGTCCGCGGTGGTGATCGCGACCGAGACCGGCGGCAGCGAAGGGGCGAAATAGCGCTGCATCTGGCTCGGCGCGCCGGGCCAGGGCTGCGCCCTCACGGTGACGTTCAGCGCGCCCGAGGCGAAGACATCGCCCGCCTGGGTGGTGCTGTGCGACCAGCCCGCGGCGTCGGCCGCGGCGCTGATGCCGTAGCCGGGCTTGCCGTCGGCCTGGTCGCGCTCGGTCGCGATCGTGACGCGGACGATGTTGGGCGCATAGGGTTCGATCGCGACGAGGCTGCCGTTGCGGTCCACCGTGGCGACCGGCTCGGCGACCGCCTGCGTGCCGAGCGCGAGCAGCCCGAGCGGTAGCGTTCGCGCCCAGCGCGCCGTCCTGCGGTTCATCGTCTTCCCCTCCGATTAGTCAGACAGCTTGTGCCGATGTGAACGTTATTGCTCAAGCGGTATTCGGTAGCGGTACCATCGGAGCGACGCCCGCGGCGGCCGCGCGGGCGTCCGATCGCGTCAGTAGGTCAGCCGCGCCGTGATGCTGACGCGACGGTCGTTGAGCACCGAGGATTGCGGGCGGCTGGCGACGCCGTAATAGGTGCGGTTCTCGGTGTTGGTCAGGTTGGTGCCGTCGACGGTGAGGCCGAAGTTGGGCGTCACGGTGAGCGTCACCGAGGCGTCGAGCTGCCCGCGCGCGTCGTTGAAGATCGGCAGGTTGCCCGATCCGTTGCCGCGCGTGGTCACGACATATTTCGAGCGCCAGTTGTAGGCGACCCGCGCCGACAGCGCGCCGCGGTCGTAGAAGCCGATCAGATTGTAGCTGTACTTGGACAATTGCTCGAGCGGCACGTTGAGCGCCGCGCCGCTGGTGTCCTGCGCGTCGGGCGACGGCGCCTTGCTGTCGACATAGGTGAAGTTCGCCTGCGCGCCGAAGCCCGACAGCCATCCCGGCAGGAAATCGAGGAAGGTGTTGCCGCCGACCTCGAAGCCCTTGATCTTGCCGTCGTCGCCGTTGACCGGACGGGTGACCTGATAGACGTAGTCGACCCCGTTGAACGAATAGGTCTCGGGCGCGGTGATGGTGGCGATGAAGCCATCGACCTTCTTGTAGAAGCCCGCCGCGTAGATCGATCCGGTGCGCGAGAAGTAATATTCCAGGCTGGCGTCGAGCTGGTCCGCGGTGAGCGGGCGCAGGTCGGCGTTGCCCGAGGTCGCGGTGCGCTGGCCGTTGGTGGGATTGTTCTCGAAGATCGTGATGTTGGGGTTGAGCTGGTCGAAGCCCGGACGCGTCAGCGCCTTGGACGCGGCGAGGCGCAGCTGCAGCTTGTCGGTGAAGTGGAACGCGAGGTTCAGGCTCGGCAGCGCCTTGGTATAGTCGGAGTCGACGTTCACCGGATTGAAGGTGATCGGGCCGTTGCCGTAGATCGGCGCCCCGGTGATCGCGTCGGTCCCGGTCTGCACCCGCGGCGACGAGCCGACGAAGCCAGCGGTGCTCACCTTGGTCTTGATCAGCCGCACGCCGATGTTGCCGTCGATCGGCACCGCGCCGCCGCTGCCGAAGCGCGCCACGCCGTAGGCGGTGTAGGTCTTCTCGCCCTGCGTATTGCGGTCCGACGGCACGTAGCCGACGCCGGCGAGCAGCGCCGCCTGCTGCGACGGATCGACGAACGGGGCCAGCGTCTGCCGAGTCGCGCCATAGTCGAGTACCGTGTCGCGATCGAAGAACACCGCGCTGGTGGGCACGTCCTGGAAGCCGCGGTAGAGATCGCCGCGGAACAGCCGCTGCTCGTAGAGATCGGGCGAGAGCGCGCGGGTGAGGCCGTAATATTGGTAGGTCGAGCTGTCGGTCACCGCCGAGCGATCGGTATAGCGCAGGCCGCCCGCGAGCGACTTCAGGAAGCCGCCGTCGACCTTGTACTCGACGTCGAAGCGCCCGGCATATTCGGTGCCGACCGAATGCTCGATATGGTCGAGATAGCCCGCTCCCGAGGCGTAATTGGCCGGATCGCTGACCAGCCCGTTGCCGTTGGCGGGATCACTGTCGGGCGAGATGATCATCGACGGCACGCCGCTGCCGACCGAGGTGGTCAGCCGCTCCGCGGTGGAGGCGAGGATCACGATCGAGCGCTGCCCGTCGGTGACGCCGCGGATATACTGGAAATCGCCGTTGATCGTCAGCCGATCGCTCGGCTGCCATTTGGCGTTGAGCGAATAGTCGTTGGTGACCGAGTGGCGCTGCTCGAGGCTGGTGTTGGCGTTGACCGGCACGTTGACGAACGTGCCGCTGCGGAAGTTGCCCTCGCTGTCGTAGGTGAACGGTCGCGTGTAGTCCGGCGTGATCGGATTGTCGCCGGTGTAGGCGAAGAAGCTGTAGTCGCCGTAGCGGAACTTATAGTCCGAGCGGACATATTCGGCGGTGACGTCGATCGTGTCGGTCGGGCGCCACTGCACCGCGGCGTCAATGCCGAGGCGGCGGCGATCGCCGAGATACTGCCCGATGCCGACGCCGTGCGAGAGGTACGTCGGCTGGCCGAGCCGGCCGAGCCCTTGCGCGGTGGCATAGTCGGTCGCGTTGACCGGCGCGCCGCTCGCGTTGAGCTGGTCGTTGAGCAGGTAGAAGGGCTGGCTCGAGATCTGGTCCTGGCGGAACGCGGTCTCCTGATAGGCGACGTCGAGCAGCACGCCGATCTCGCCGACGCCGGTCTGCCAGCGATCCGACACCAGCAGGTTCGCCTGCGGCTTGGTGCCGTCGTACAGGTCGTAGTAATTGGCGGTCGCGCTGGCGGAGAGCTTGAAGCCGTCGAAGTCGAACGGCTTGCGGGTGCGCAGGTTGACCAGCCCGCCGATGCCGCCCTCGATCAGATTGGCCGACGGGTTCTTGTAGACGTCGACGCCGGCGAGCAGCTCGGAGGGCACGTCCTCCAGGCTGAGCGTGCGGCCGTTGTTGGCGGTGAACACGTCGCGCCCGTTGATCTCGGTGCGCACCTGGCTGAGCCCGCGGATCGCGATCGAGCTGCCCTCGCCGTAGCTGCGCTGGATCTGGATGCCGGTGATCCGCTGCAACGCCTCGGCGACGTTGCGGTCGGGCAGCTTGCCGATGTCCTCGGCGACGATCGAGTCGACGATCTGGTCGGCGTAGCGCTTGATCCCCTGCGCGCTGCTGAGGCTCGCGCGGACACCGGTGACGACGACGTCACCGCCGCTGGCATCGCTGTTGCCGTTGCCGGGATCGGCGGTGCCCTGGTCGCCGCTCGGTGCGGTGACCCCGCTGCCCGTGCCCGGCTGCTGGGCCGCGGGAGGGGAGCCTTCCTGCGTCTGCGCGTGCGCGGGCGCGCCTGCCAGCAGCAGCGCCGCCGCCGACACCGTCAGTGCCAGCCGCGCCCGCGCGCCGCGCGCGATGAACCCGTTACCCGTCATCATCCTCGTCCTCCCTGCGCCGGCGCATCCATCGCGCCCGCGGCCCTGTCACCGGCGGGCGTCTCGTTGCTGCGGCGGCGCCCGAGAACGTTCACTACTGCAGGATCCATCATATTCATATATGAATTTAGCGAGTACCAGCGATTAGGCTATGTTAAGTCTTCGACAAGGACGGGGAGAGGAAGATGGGCCAATTCAATCGTTTGCTGTTGGCTATCGTCGGAGTGGTCACGATGACGGCGGCGCGGGCGGAGGCGCCCGCGGCCGAACCGGTCTACCAGAGCGCGCCAGAACGCCGCACCGTCCCGGAGCGGGACTGGGGCCCTTGGCTGGGGCCGTTCCGGGCGCGGCTGGTGCCCAGCCTGATGCAGGACTTCGGCGAGCGTTACCTGTACGCCGCCGCCAACCGCGCGCTCGGTGCGCCGCGGTCGGGCGAGCGACGGGTGGTGTTCCTGGGCGACTCGATCACCGATCGCTGGGATCTGGCGCGCTCCTTCCCGGGTCGCCCTTATGTCAATCGCGGGATCGGGAGCCAGGTGACGAGCCAGTTGGTACTGCGCTTCCACCAGGACGTTGTCGCACTGCGCCCCGCGGCCGTGGTGGTGCTCGCCGGCGTGAATGACGTGCAGGGCTTCCTGCAGCAGGAGAGTGACGCGCAGATCGAGGCGAACTGGGAGACGCTGGGCGACCTCGCCGACGCGCACGGGATCAGGGTGGTGTTCGGCGCGCTGCTACCCGTCAACGGCGACTCGGCGGCGGCGCGCGACGTACTGCGCGAGCGCGATCCGGCGCGTCTGCGCGCGCTCAACACCTGGCTGCGCGCCTTCTGCGCGCGGCGAGGCTATGGCTTCGCCGACTATTACGCCGCGCTGGTCGACGGGCGCGGGCTGATGCGCCCCGATCTCACCGCCGACGGCATCCACCCGCTTCGCGCCGGCTATGCCCTGATGGCGCCGGTAGCGGAGGCCGCGATCCGGCGTGCGCTGGGTGAGAGGACGCCACGACGCGCGCCGTCCTAGCGACACCGCGCCGGCTCATTCCTGCGCTGCCAGGTCGAAGATCAGCGGCGCCTCCACCCACTTCTCCCCCGCCGTCGCCCAGGGCAGGCGCTGCTGGAAGCCGTCCATCAGCGCCTCCCAGGCGACGACGTCCGGATCGGCGGCATCGGCGCGCGCCTTCGCGGCCGGATCGAAGGCCGCGGTGACGTCCATCACCATCACCAGCCGGTTGCCGCTGCGGAAGATCTGCATCGCCGCGATCCCCGCGGTTCGGATGCTCGCCACCACCGCCTTGGGCACCGCGCCGGCGGCGTGCCACGCCTCGTAGCGCGCGATCGACGCGGGCTCGTCGATCAGGTCGAGCAGCAGGACGTGGCGCTGGGTCAATTGATCCAGCCCCCGTCGACGATGTGCGCCTGCCCCGTGGTGAAGGCGGACTCGTCGCTCGCGAGGTACAGGGCGAGCGCGGCGACCTCCTCGGGGCGGCCGAGCCGCCCCATCGGCTGGCGCGCGGTGAAGTCGGCGCGCGCCTTGGCATAGTCGCCGGTGTCGTGCAGCCGCTGCTGGAGCGAGGGCGAGTCGACCGTGCCCGGGCAGATCGCGTTGCAGCGGATGCCGCGCGCGACGAAGTCGGCGGCGACCGACTTGGTCAGCCCGATCACCGCCGCCTTGGTCGCGCCATAGGCGAAGCGGTTGGGGATGCCCTTGATCGAGCTGGCGATCGACGCGACGTTGACGATGCTGCCGCCGCCGCGCTCCAGCATCGCCGGCAGGAAGGCGCGCACCGTCCGGTACATGGCGGTGACGTTGAGGTCGTTGGAGAAGGCCCAGGCGTCCTCGTCGCAGTCGAGGATGGTGCCGCTGTGGACGAAGCCGGCGCAGTTGACGAGCACGTCGACCGGCCCGGTCCGCCCCGCCAGCGATGCGACCGCGGCGGCGTCGCGCACGTCGAGCGCGAGCGTCTCGGCGTCGAGACCGTCGAGCTTGGCGGGATCGATGTCGCTGGCGATGACGCGTGCGCCCTCGCGCGCGAACAGCTCGGCGGTGGCGCGGCCGATGCCCTGGCCCGCGGCGGTGATGAAGGCGGTCTTGCCCGCCAGACGGTCGCTCACGCAGATGTCTCCGTTGAAGAAAGGTCGAGCGCGGCGCGACATTCGCCCCACAGCGGCTCGGGAATGGGATGGCGCGCGTAGCGCAACGTGTCCGCCACCTGCGCCTCTCCGACCAGGCCAGGGATGACGCTCGCCACCGCCGGCGCGCGCGCGGGAAAGTGCAGCGCCGCGGCGGGCAGCGGCACGCCGTGGCGCGCGCAGACCCGCTCCAGCGCGGCGACCCGCGCGACCACCTCGGCGGGGGCCGGGGCGTAGTTGAAATGGCCCTGCGCGGCGCTGCCCTCGACCAGGATCCCGCTGTTGTACGGGCCGCCGATCACCACGCGCGTGCCGACCCGCGCGCAGCGATCGAGCAGCGCGGCGGCGGCGTCGGGCTCCAGCAGCGTGTAGCGGCCGGCGAGCAGGATCACGTCGAGCTCGACCGCGTCGAGCAGCCGCTCGCACACCGCGATCTCGTTGACGCCCAATCCGATCGCGTCGATCGCGCCGGCGTCGCGCAGGTCGCGCAGCGCGCGATAGCCGCCGTCGAGGAAGGCGCGCAGGTGGCGCTCGGCCGCGGCGCCGTGAGTCACCTCGCCGAGATCGTGCGCGAAGAGCAGCTCGACGCGATCGCGGCGCAGCCGGGTGAGGCTCGCCTCGTGGCTCCGCAGGATCGCGTCGCGGCCATAGTCGAACACCGGCTCGAGCGGCGGCGCGGCGACGAAGCCGTGACGCTCGGGCGCGTCGCTGTCGGTCGGCACCAGCAGCCGTCCGACCTTGGTCGAGACGATCGCGCGCGCCTCCGGATCGTGGCGCGCCAGCGCGCGGCCGAGCCGCTCCTCCGCCAGGCCGAAGCCGTAGTGCGGCGCGACGTCGAAATAGCCGATCCCGGCGGCGAGCGCGGCGGCGACGGTGGCGTCGGCCGTAGCGTCGTCGACTTCGCGGTAGAGGTTGCCGATCCCGGCACAGCCCATGCCGAGCGGCGGCAGTGTCAGCGTCATGCGGCGATCCCGTAGGTGGCGCGCGCGGTGGCGTCGAACACGGCGGCGTGATGCTCGGCCGGCACCAGCGCGCGCGCCTGCGCCTGCCAGCCGCCATAGTCGCCCGCGAGCGCGAGCACGGGCCAGTCGCTGCCCCACATCAGCCGGTCGGGCGCGAACAGCGCGACCAGCGCGGCGGCGGCGGGCGCGATCGCCGCGGACGGCTCGGCGGGGCCGCGCTCGGTGAGCAGGCCGGAGAGCTTGCAGCGCACCCGCGGCAGCGCGGCGAGCGCGGCCATGTCGGCCTGCCACTCGGTCAGGTCGCCGAGTACCGGCTTGGCGCCGTGGTCGATCACGATCGTGAGCGCGGGATGACGCGCCGCGAGCCGCGCGAGGCTGGGCAGGTGGCGCGGGCGCACCAGCGCCTCCAGGACCAGCCCGGCGCGCGCCATCGCCTCCCACACCGGATCGCGCGAGCGATCGTCGTACCAGTCGGCGGCGAGGTCCTGCACCATCGGGCGCAGCGCGCGCAGCTTGGGCGCGCGCGCGCGCCGCTCGACCGCGGCGACCGCGTCGGGCGCGTCCACGTCGGCCCAGCCCGTCACCGCCAGCACCTGCGGCTCCCTCAAAGCCACCTCGAGCAGCCAGTCGGTGTCGCGCGCGTTGGGCTGCGACTGCACCAGCACCACGCCCGCGACCGTCGCCGCGCCGGGCAGCGCGCGCCAGTCCTCCATGAGGAAGTCGCGGTGGATCGCGGGGAGGGCGGGCGTCGGCCAGCGGTGGCCGTTGGCGCCGATGCGCCAGAGGTGGACGTGCGTGTCGATCACGCGCGCCCCCGCGGCAGCGACAGCGCGTAGAGCAGCACCACCGCGAAACAGGCCGCGGGCACGACCATCGCCACCACGATCGAGCCGCTGCGGTCCGACACCAGCCCCATCAGCGCCGGGAACATTGCGCCGCCGACGATCGCCATCACCAGCAGCGCCGCGGCGGACTTGGTCAGCGCGCCGAGGTCGCGCACCGCCTCGGCGAAGATCGTCGGGTACATGATCGACATGAAGAAGCTGGTCGCCACCAGCGCGACGATGCCGGTCCCGCCGCCGAGCAGCGCCGCCGCCAGCGTCAGCGCGCCCGCGATCGCGGCGAAGGCGGCGAGCAGCCGCGCCGGCGCGACGCGCGTCATCAGCGCGGTGCCCGCGAAGCGCCCCGCCATGAACAGCACCAGCGACAGCGTCAGGTAATGCGCCGCGGTGCGCTCGCCCGTGCCCGGCACCGCCACCTCGCTGTAGCGGATCAGGAAGCTCCAGATGCCGACCTGCGCGCCGACGTAGAAGAACTGCGCCGCGACGCCGCCGCGCACCCGCGCCGAGCGCACCACCGCGGCGAAGTCACCCGCGGCGCCGACGCCTTCCTCGACGTCGCGCTCGGTCGCGACCGGCGGGAAGGGCGTCAGCCGGATCAGCACCGCCCAGGCCAGCACGCCCAGGCCGATGACGAGGTAGGGCAGCTGCACCGCCGCCGCCTCGGCCGCGCGCGCGGCATCGCCGGTGACCGGACCCGACTGGCCCGAGAGGATGAACTGGCTGCCGATCAGCACGCCCGTGATCGAGCCGAGCGGGTTGAACGCCTGCGCCAGGTTGAGCCGCCGCGCCGCGCTGTCCTCGCTGCCCAGCTTGGCCATCAGCGGGTTGGCCGAGGTCTCGAGGAAGCCGAGCCCGCTCGCGATCACGAACAAGGCGAGCAGGAAGGCGGGATAGCTCTGCCACGCCGCGGCGGGCCAGAACATGAGTGCGCCCGCGCCGTACAGCAGCAGCCCGAGCAGCACCGCGGCACGATAGCCGAAGCGCCGCATCGTCAGCGCCGCCGGGATGGCGAGGCAGAAATAGCCGAGGTAGAAGGCCGACTGCACCAGCCCCGCGCCGAGATCGCTCAGCACGAACAATTTCTTGAAATGCGCGATCAGCACGTCGTTGAGGTTGTTGGCGACGCCCCACAGGAAGAAGAGCGCGACGACGAGCACCAGCGGCAGCCGCCGCATCGCCGCGCCGCTCATGCCAGCCCGCGCCCGTCGACCCGCACCGCGGGGACGAACCCGCCCGGCGCGCGCCCGCCGAGGTCGAGCTCGAGCCCGCGCGGCGTCTGGCGGTGCGCGACCGTGCCGCCGCCGAGCAGCGAGACGTGCTCGACCACCGGCGCGTTCGGCCCCGTGGCCAATGCGGCGACGCGCGCGGTGCCGGCGGGCGGCTTGAGGAACAGAGCGTAGAGCGCGCCGGCGCGCGTGGTGAAGCGCACGTCCTCGGCGGTGAAGGGCTTGGCGGCCTCCTCGTTCTGCGCGCCCGCGGTGACCTGGGTCGGCCCCTCGCCGTAGATCCGCCACGGGCGCGAGGCGAAGATCGCCTCGCCGTTGATCGCCATCCAGCGCTCCATCGCGTCCAGGATCTTCTCCTCCTCGGCGTCGATCGCGCCGTGACCCGGCTGCGGGATCGAGAGCAGCAGGTTGCCGTTCTTCGAGACGACGTCGGCGAGCCGCTGCACCACGTCCTCGGCGGTCTTGTAGCTGCGGTCGTTGAGCCTGGCGACATTGTAGAACCAGTCGCCGATGCAGGTGTCGGTCTGCCACGGCTCGGCGCGCAGCCGGTCGCTGAAGCCGCGCTCGACGTCCTCGACGATCCCGCCCAGCTGGTGCGGCTCCAGCTTCTTTCCGGTCAGCACCACCTCGGGCGCGCCGTGCCACTGGATCGCGCGGTTGTAATAGTCCGCCGCCGCCTCCAGCCCGATCGCGCCGAACGGCAGCGCGGTATCGTCCATGTAGCAGAGATCGGGCTTGTACTTGGCCATCAGGTCGGCCTGGCGCAGCAGCCACCGGGCGGCGTAGCGCGGGTCGGCCGGGGGCGGCGTCTCGATCCACTGGCCGTCGTGCGCCTCGTGCCACTTGCCCATCGCCGCGGCGGTGCGGATGCCGTCGGGCGCGACCATGTGACGGCCGGTGTAGAGCTGCCGCGGGTCGAGCCCCTCCCACCAGGTGCCGCGGCCGTCGGCGCGGGTCAGGCGATAGGCGTCGTAGCGCTCGCCCGCGCGCGGCCCTTCGGGGTCATAGGCGTAGGCGGGCTGGTACCAGTGCCAGGCGTGCGCGGCATGGTTCGAGACGCCGAACTTGAGCCCCGCCTGCCGTGCCGCGCGTTCCCAGGTGCCGACCACGTCGCGCTTCGGCCCGACGCGCAGCGAGTTCCAGGCGTGGTAGCGGCTGTCGTAGCAGTCGAGATTGTCGTGGTGGCAGGCGAGCGCCATGAAATATTTGGCGCCGACGCGCTTGTAGCGGTCGACCAGCGCCTGCGGGTCCCAGCGCTCCGCCTTCCACAGGTTCTGGATGTCCTTCATCCCGACCTTCGTGGGGTGGCCGTAGGTGCGCAGGTGGTGCTCGTAGACCGGGTGCCCCTGCATGTAGAGGAAGCGGCCGTACCAGTCGCCCTGCTCGGGCACCGCCTGCGGCCCCCAGTGCGACCACAGCCCCAGCTTGGCGTCGCGGAACCACTCGGGGACACGGTAGTGCGAGCGCAGCGACTCCCACGTCGGCTGGACCGGCCCGCTCACCGTGCCGGTCGGGCTGGCGGCGAGGCCGGCGCGCGCGGCGAGCACCGCGGCCGAGCCGGCGAGGAAGGCGCGGCGCTGGATCGCGGTCACGCTCAGCGCCCGAGCGCGCGGCGGATCGAGTCGAGCGCGACCGGCGCCATCGCCGCATAGCCCGCCGCGGTGGGGTGGACGCCGTCGCTCGCCAGCCCCTCGCGCATCGCGCCCGCGGGCGTGGCGAGCACCGGGTGATAATCCACCCAGGTCGCGCCGCTGCGGCGCGCGTAGGCCCTGAGCCAGGCGTTGAGCGCGGCGATCTGCGGCGCGGGCCGCTTGTCCGGGCTCCACGGAAAGGCAGCGGCGGGCGGGACCGAGGCGAGGATCACCTTGATCCCGTTGGCGCGCGCCAGCTCGGCCATGCTCTGGATATGGCCCTCGACCGTCTCGATCGTGGTCGCGCCGGTGTTGCCCGCCACGTCGTTGGTGCCCGCCATGATGTGGACTGCCTGGGGATGGAGGGCGATCACGTCCTGGCGGAAGCGCAGCAGCATCTGCGACGTGGTCTGGCCGCTGATGCCGCGATCGACCCGGCCGTCGCGCCAGAAATCGGGCGCGAGATTGATCCAATTGTCGGTGATCGAGTCGCCCATGAAGACCACGCGCGGCTTCTCCGTCAGCGCGCGATCGGCCGCGGCGTAGCGGCACAGCTGGCCGTGGTCGCGCGTGAGCATGTGGAGGTTGGCGATCGTTCCCGCCGCCTTGTCCGCCGGCCTGGGATGCGTCGGGCAGGGGTCGGCGACGATGCCCGAGGGATCGTCGGCGTACGGGTCACCGGGCACCTTGGTCTGTGCCGCCGCGACGGTCGCGGTGGCGAGCAGCGCCGCGGCTGCCCAGCTGATCGATGCGCGCAACGCTTCCTCTCCCTCACCCGAGGCCGCCGCTCGGTCGGGCAGCGCTCCTGTCGTGACGCTACAACGGGCGACCGGGCGGATGCAACGGGCATGAAGCGCGTTTTCACTGGTGAAGCGACCGGTTCGGGCCCGGGCCGCGGGGCTCGGCGTCGCACGCGAGCCGCAGGATCCCTGCGGCGCATCGTGGCGCATCTCGCGACATGCTCGAGACGGCACTCCGACGAGCTCGGTGTTCCTTTGGCGCGATCGACGATCGTTCTTGCGTTTCGCCGCCGCGAGGACGGATCGTGCCACGGCTCAGGTCCTCCCGTTCTTGCCTTGCCCCGGAGCGCTGCCGCCGCCATGTCGGCCGGTGCTTCGGCACGATCCTCGCTACCTGCAGCGCCGTGCCGCACCCACGCGACGCCCCGTGACACGCGCGCCGATGCCCGCTAACCTACCGTCTCGACGCCATTTCTTAGGCGCGGCAGGGGAGGGTCTCACATGCGTCACACGCGGGCGGCGATGGTCGTCGCGGCTTTCTTCTCGGTCGGCGCGCGCGCGCCCGAGCGGCCCCCCATCACGGGCGTGTCGCACCTGGCGGTGTACAGCCGCGACCTCGCCGCCTCGGAGCGCTTCTACGCCGGCGTGCTCGGCGCGCGGAAGGTCGCCGACCCGGAGAATGGCGCCGGCGCGCGCTACCAGTTCAGCGGCACGCAGTTCGTCGAGGTGCTGCCCGCTCCCGCGGGGCTCGGCGCCAGCCTGTTCGCGCACGCCGCCTATCGCACCCCCGACGCCAGCGCGCTGCGCTCCTGGCTCCTCGCGCGCGGCGCCCGCGGGGTCGGCGCGCTGGAGCAGGGGGCGGGCGAGCGCCGCTTCGCCGCGCGCGACGCCGAGGGCAACGAGGTGCAGTTCGTCGAGACCGAGGCGAGCGCCGCGGCGGTGCCCGGCGCGGTGAGCGGCCGGATCATCCATATCGGCCATGCCGTGCGCGACCGCGCCAAGGAGGACGGCTTCTACCGCACCCTGCTGGGCTTCCGCCCCTATTGGTTCGGCTCGTTCGAGCCCCCCAAGGTCGACTGGGTGTCGCAGCAGACGCCCGAGGGGCGCGACTGGCTCGAATATATGATGGTCGGCCAGGGCTCGCGCGTGAGCGAGGCGTCGCTCGACGCGCGCCAGCTCGGGGTCCTCAACCACCTCTCGCTCGGTGTGCGCAACATGCAGACCGCGGCGACCGAATTGTACCGCGGCAAGAAGATGACGGGGCGCCACGACGGGCCGCAGATGGGGCTCGACGGCAAGTGGCAGGCCAACCTCTACGACCCCGACGGCACCCGGGTCGAGCTGATGGAGTTCCACGCCGTGACCGAGCCGTGCTGCTCGCCCTTCACCGCGCCCGATCCGGAGGGGTGAGGAGCGGCTCGCCCCTCACGGTCGACGTCATCGCGCCAGCATCGCCAGTAGCAGCGTCAGGACGCCGAGCCCGCCCGACAGCGTCAGCCGCAGGCCCCACCAGCCGGGCAGCTCGCGGACCGTCGGCGACGCGGCACGGTCGGCGAGCGGGGAGACCAGCACCGCGGCGCCGAGCGCGAGCAGCGACGAGGCCGGCGGTGCGCCGCCGAGCAGCCACGCCAGCAGCGCCGCCCAGGCGACCAGGCTCGGCGCCACCGCCAGCACGTACGGCGCGGCGGCGGTGACGCGGCGCTCGAGCGAGTCCATCCACCACAGCCCGCCGAGGAACGACAGGATCACCGCGGCGTAGATCCCGCCCACCAGCGTCGCGGCCGGCTGCAGCGCCGGCAGCGCGAGCGCGACCGCGACGCAGCCCGCCGGCGGCAGCAACCCCGCGAGGCCGAGCCAGCGCGGCGCCGCCGGCAGCGGGCGGGGGGTCGGGTCGCGCACGCGGCTCAGGCGGGCTGCGCCGCGCCGACCGGCCCGATCTCGGCCGGCTCGCCGCGCGAGTAGGTGCCGCTCAGCATGCCCGCCGCGAGCACGCGCCCGCGCAGCGCCTCCAGCACCGCGCTGCGCCCCGGGCTGACGTCGAGCGCGGCCGCCTCGCTCAGCGCGAACAGCTGGAAGACATAGTCGTGGCTGCCGTGGCCGGTCGGCGGATCGGGGGGCAGCCAGCCCTCCTGCTGGTAGCTGTTGCGGCCGACGTCCGACCCGTCGAACGCGCCGCGCCCGTCGGCCGCGATCGCGCCCTCCTCGAGCCCCGCCGAGTCCGGCGGCAGGTTCCATACCACGGCGTGGACGAGCGGGTTGGGTGCGGGCGCGTCGGGATCCTCGACCAGCAGCGCCAGCGCGACCGCGCCGGCGGGCACGCCGGTCCAGGTGAGCGGCGGCGAGACGCCCTCGCCGTCGGCGGTGAAGCGCTCGGGCAGCCGCGCGCCGTCGGCGAAGGCGGGGCTGGAGAGCGTCAGCTGCGCGCCGCCCGCGGGCACGATCCCATCCTGCACGATCACCAGCTTGGCGTGGCCCGCGCGGACATTGTGCAACAGGCTGCCGAGCCAGTGGGGAACATGTTCGAGCATAGCGCCTCCTGCGGTGATGCGCAGTGAACCGCCGGCGCGCCGGCTGGTTGCGGGGCGGAGAGGCTAGGGCGGATCAACCATCATCTGATCCTCCCCTGCAAGGGGAGGATCGCCGGGCTCTCGTTGCACTCAGCCCGCCAGCACCGCCAGCAGCGCGAAGGTCGCCAGCCAGTGGCCGCCCATGTAATCGTCGTCGAGGTGCGACAGGCTGGCGGCGAGATGCGCCTCGGCGACGTGGCGCATCGCCGCCGCCCCGGCGTGGCGCGGGCCGAGTGCGGCGGCGAGCTGGCGCCAGCACCAGGCGCGGCTGAGGTTGAGCCCGTCGAGATGCGCGATCTTGCCGTCGCTCCGGTCGGACACGTGCGCCGGCCGGAACAGGCTGGCCGGCTCGCCGCGCGCGACGTCGGGGAGGAAGGCGTCGAACCACGCCGCGAACGCGCCCGCCGGCAGCACGCGGCTCATCAGCAGCGCCTCGCACAGCGCCGAGGAGAGGAAGTCGTCCCCCGACGGCTCCCACGCCTGGCAGGCACGGTCCTCGCCGAACCAGCCGCGCGCGCGCGCGTCGATCAGCTCGACCAGGGTGGGGTCGTGGCGGAGCGCCCAGTCGCGCGCGAGCACCAGCGCGAAGCTGGTGTTGAAATGCGTGCCGACGCGCACCGCATAGGTCAGCTTGGGCAGGTAAGCGGCGAGGCGCGCGGCGAAGGCGCGTGCCAGCGGCTCCAGCGCCTTGCCCCAGGGCGCGGCATGCCGGTCCGCCTCGCCGTGCAGTGCGAGCAGCCACGCCCAGCCATAAGGTCGCTCGAACCCGCCGCTCGTCGGCCGGTCGAGGTAGGCGCGTTCGCCCGCGACCTTGCCGGGGACCAGCATGGCATCGGCGCGCGCGCGGATCGCCTCGGCCTCCGTCAGCGACGGGAACAGGCGGCGGATCGTCAGCAGTTGCCACCAGCCGTGGACGCAGCTGTGCCAGTCGAAGCTGCCGTGGAAGATCGGGTGGAGCACCGCGGGGGGCACCGCGTCGTGCGCGCCGGTGAGGACATGGTCGAGCTTGTACGGATATTCGCGCCCGACATGGTCGAGCGTGATGCGCGCGAAGCGCGCGGCGAGCGCGGGGTCGAGCCTGGTCATCGGATCACCCACCATAGCAGCAGCACGTTGAAGAGGAGCAGCGGCAGCGCGGTCGCCGCCTGCGCGCGGATCACGCCGTAGCGGTCGCGCAGCTCGAGCAGCGCGGCGGGGACGATGTTGAAGTTCGCCGCCATCGGCGTGAGCAACGTGCCGCAGAAGCCCGCCAGCATGCCGATCGCCGCGACCGCCGCCGGGTCCCCGCCGTACTGGCGCACCAGCAGCGGCATGCCCACCGCCGCCGCCATCACCGGGAACGCGGCGAAGGCATTGCCCATCACGATCGTGAACAGCGCCATCCCCAGGCCGTACGCGATCGCGGCGCCGAGCACGCTGCCCGCCGGGATCGCGCCGCCGACCAGCCCGCCGACCACGTCGCCGACGCCGGCGAGCGCGAACACCGCGCCGAGGCTGGCGAGCAGCTGCGGCATGATCGCGGCCCAGCCGATCTCGTCGAGCAGGCGCCGCCCCGCGCGCACCCCCGCGAGCGGCGCCGCGCGCAGGCGCCAGTGGCCGAGCGCGAGCGCGACCAGCACGCCGAGCGTCAGCGCCACCAGCGTCGCCTGCTGCGAGTCGACCAGCGTCGGCAGGCGCTTGAACAGCAGCGTGCCGCCGAGCGCGGCGGCGGGGATCACCAGCGCCAGCGCGAGCAGCGGGCCGCGCGGCTCGCGCGCGGCCTCGGGCTCGCCGCGCCGCATCCGGCCCGAGGTGGCGGTTGCGACCAGCGCGAGCACGAGCACGCCGTTGCCGAGATCGCCGATCGCGTCTCCCGCGAAGAAGGAGAGCGCGAGCAGCGCGTGGAACAGCGCGTTCGCCCAGCGCCGGTCGGCCGCGCCGAGCAGGGCGCAGGCGGCGAAGAAGAGGCCGGCGACCGCGTAGACCAAGTTGAGCCCGATCATCGCGCGCGTCGGCTCAGCCGGCGGTCGAGCCACCACAGCCGCGCGCCGTGGACGAGCAAGGCGGCGAGCGCGGTGGGGATCGCCCAGACCGAGAGCTGGAACGGCTCGACGCGCACGCCGTAGCCCTCGAGCACGCCGCGCATCAGCAGGATCGAGCCGATCGCGATGAAGATGTCCTCGCCGAAGAACAGGCCGATGTTGTCGGTCGCCGCGGCGAGCGCGCGGATCGGCTCGCCGTCCGCCTCGCCCTGGCGTGCCGCGGCGGCCTCGGCCATGGGCGCGACGAGCGGCCGCACCGTCTGCGCCGGCCCCGCCACCGCGTTGAGCCCCAGCGCGGCGGAGAGCTGGCGGAACAGCAGATAGCCCGCGAGCAGCCGCCCCACGGTGAGCCCGCGCAGCCCGCCGACCAGTCCGCGCGCGCGCTCCTGCAGCCCCGCGCGTTCGAGCAGGCCGATGGCGGGAAGCACCATGTAGATCGCGGTGACGTAGCGGCTCTGGTTGAAGGCGTGGCCGAAGTGGGCGAGCACGGTCAGCGGTTCGAGCCCGGCGGCGAGCCCCGTCACCGCGGCGGCGACGACGATCACCAGCAGCGGGTTGAAGCGCAGCAGGAACCCCAGCGCGATCACCGCGACGCCGGCGAGGACGAGCATCAGCGGCGGTTCCGGTCGGAAAGGGGAGGCGAGCGGTGTTGAATCAGCGCTCGGCCCTTCCTCATCCTCTGACCACCCCGGCGCACGCCGGGGTCCAGGTGGGAGAGCTTGTGCGAGGTCCGCTGCCGTTCCCCAACTGGACCCCGGCGTCCGCCGGGGCGGTAGCGAGAAGGAGAGGCCGGCCGAACCACCTCATTCGCACCCCGGCGAAGGCCGGGGCCAAGTCGGGATAGCTCGCGCGGCTCACGCGAGGGACGCGTTACTGGACCCCGGCCTGCGCCGGGGTACGTGCTCGATGGAAGAGGCGGGGCTCCCACGATCGCATGGGTCCGGCCCGCACCTTCCAGACGGCAACGACAGCGCCACCCGCTCACGCCACGCTCCCATAGCCGCCGCCGCCGGGCGTCTCGATCACGAACACGTCGTCCGCCGCTAGCTCCACCGACGCGGTCGCGCCGAGCGCCTCGACGCGCCCGTCCGCGCGCTCGACGCGGTTCGCCCCGACCCCGCCGTCGCCGCCCCCCGCCAACCCGAACGGTGCCACCACGCGGTGGTTCGACAGGATGTTCGCCCGCATCGGCGCGCGGAAGCGCACCCGCCGCACCGCGCCGTCGCCGCCCGCCCAACGCCCCGCGCCGCCCGAGCCGCGGCGGATCGCGAACGCCTCGAGCAGCACCGGGAAGCGAGTCTCCAGCACCTCGGGGTCGGTCAGCCGGCTGTTGGTCATGTGCGTCTGCACCGCGCTCGCCCCCGCGAAGCCGTCGCCCGCGCCCGCGCCGCCCGCGATCGTCTCGTAATATTGGTGAGTCGCGTCGCCGAAGGTGAAGTTGTTCATCGTCCCCTGCGAGGCCGCCATCGCGCCCAGCGCCCCCATCAGCGCGTCGGTGACGACCTGACTGGTCTCGACGTTGCCCGCCACCACCGCCGCGGGGAAGCGCGGGTTGAGCATCGAGCCCTCGGGCACGATCAGCGTCACCGGGCGCAGGAAGCCGTCGTTGAGCGGCGTGTCCTCGCCCACCAAGGTCCGCAGCACGTAGAGCACCGCGGCGCGAGTCACCGCGAG
The DNA here is from genome assembly GCF_014194975.1 of Sphingomonas sp. BK580. Taxonomy (GTDB): domain Bacteria; phylum Pseudomonadota; class Alphaproteobacteria; order Sphingomonadales; family Sphingomonadaceae; genus Sphingomonas. Next base: position 147,203 of record NZ_JACIAY010000004.1, read on the forward strand.
CGGCGCGTTGGTGTTGCCCGGCCGCTGCGCGCTCGTGCCGGTGAAGTCGACCGTCAGCGCCCCGGCGGCGCGATCGACGCGTACCGCGACGCGCACCTCCGCGCCGTCGTCGGTGGCATAGGCGAAGGCGCCGTCCGACAGCGACCGCACCGCGCCGCGCGCCAGCGTCTCGGCGTGCGCCTGGACGTGCTCCATATAGCCCGCCACCACCTCGCGCCCCTGCTCGGCGACGAGCCGATCCAGCCCCGCCGCGCCGCGCGCGCAGGCGGCGAGCTGCGCGGCGAGGTCGGCCATGTTCTGGTCAATCGTGCGCGCCGGGTGCGGTCCGCCCGCGAACACCGCGCGCACCTCGGCGTCGCGCAAGCGGCCCTCGGCGAGCACCAGCACGTCGTCGAAGACCACGCCCTCGTCGGCGAGCGTGCGGCTGTCCGCCGGCATCGAGCCGGGGCTGGTGCCGCCCACGTCGGCGTGGTGCCCGCGCGCGGCGACGAAGAAAGCGGGCGCGTCGCCGCCCGCGAACACCGGCTGGACGACGGTGATGTCGGGCAGATGCGTCCCGCCGCGATAGGGGTCGTTGACCGCGTAGGCGTCACCCGGCCGCATCCCGCGCGCGTCGCTGCCACGGCTCGCGATCAGGTGACGGACGCAGTCGCCCATCGAGCCGAGATGCACCGGTATGTGCGGCGCGTTGGCGACGAGGTGCCCGCCCGCGTCGAACAGCGCGCAGGAGAAATCGAGCCGCTCGCGGATGTTGACCGAGGCGGCGCTGCGCTGGAGCGCGGACCCCATCTCCTCGGCCAGCCCCATGAACAGCCCGGCGAAGATCGCCAGCCGCACCGGGTCGACCGCGGCGTCGCCCGCCGCCGCCGCGCGGGCCGCGACGCGGGTGAGCCGCAATGTGCCGTCGTCCAGCACCGCCGCCTCCCAGCCCGGCTCGACCGCGACGGTGGAGGTGGCGTCGACCAGCAGCGCGGGCCCGGCGACTCGCGCGTCCGCGCCGAGCGTCGCGCGGCGGTGCAGCGGCGCGCGGTGGCGCGCGCCCGCCATCGTCACCTCGATCGTGTCGGGCGCGGACGCCGCCGCCTCGGGCGCCGCCATCGCCGGGGCCGCGCTGGCGCGCACCGCCTCGACCTGGAGCCGCTCGACGATCAGCGCGTCGTCCGCGGTGAAGCCGAAGCGCTCGCGATGCGCCGTCTCGAACGCGGCGCGCATCGCCGCCGCGTCCGCGACCGCCACCTCGATCCCCTGGTCGGTGCGCGCGTAGCGCAGCGTCCCCACCGCCTCGATCCTTGCCTCACCGCCCAGCTCGTCGCGGGCCTCGGCGGCGAGCTGGTCGAGCGTCTCGCGCCACGCGCCCGCGTCGAGCGGCGCGGCGACGGTGCGCTGGCGCACCGCGCGCCGGTCGGCGAGCGCGATCCCCCAGGCCGAGAGCACGCCGGCGAGCGGGTGGATCAGCACGTCGCGCATCCCCAGCGCGTCGGCGACGAGACAGGCGTGCTGCCCGCCCGCGCCGCCGAAGCTCATCAGCGCGTAGCTCGCCGGATCATGCCCGCGCGCGACCGACACCGACTTGATCGCCTTGGCCATGTTGGCGACCGCGATGGCCACCAGTCCCTCCGCCGCGGCGAGCGCATCGGGGCGCGTGCCGGTCGCGCGCTCCACCGCGTCGAGCAACGCCTCGAGCCGGGCGCGCGCGGCGGCGCGGTCGAGCGGCTGGTCGCGTTCGGGCCCGAACACCGCGGGGAAATGCTCGGGCACGATCTTGCCGAGGAGCAGGTTGCAGTCGGTCACCGTCAGCGGCCCGCCGCGGCGGTAGCAGGCGGGGCCCGGGTCGGCGCCGGCGCTCTCCGGCCCGACCGTGAAGCGACCGCCGTCGAAGCCGCAGACCGAGCCCCCGCCGGCCGCGACCGTGTCGATCCGCAGCATCGGCGCGGCGACGCGGACGCCGCCGATCACCGCCTCCTGGCGCCGCTCGAAGGTCCCCGCCCACAAAGAGACGTCGGTCGAGGTGCCGCCCATATCGAAGCCGATCACGCGCCCGACCCCGGCGGCGCGGGCCGCGGCGGCCATGCCGACGATCCCGCCCGCGGGTCCGGACAGCAGCGCGTCCTTGCCGCTCACCGCGCGCGCCGCGGCGAGCCCGCCCGACGACTGCATGAACAGCGGCGCGCCGCCGAACGCCGCCTCCAGCCCGTCGACGTAGCGACGCAGCACCGGCGAGAGATAGGCGTCGGCCGCGGTGGTGTCGCCGCGCGCGACCAGCCGGATCAGCGGCGCGACGCGATGGCTCACCGACACCTGGGTGAAGCCGATCGCGCGCGCCAGCTCCTCCAGCGCCGCCTCGTGCGCCGGGTAGCGCCAGCCGTGCATCAGCACGATCGCGACCGCGCGCAGGCCCGCGTCGTACCCGGCGCGCAGGTCGCGCCCCGCGGCGGCGAGATCGAGCGCGCGCACCACCGTGCCGTCGACGTCGACGCGCTCGTCGATCTCGATCACGCGCTCGGGCAGGGGCGGCGGGCGGACGATCGCGCGCGCGAAGATGTCGGGCCGGTCCTGGTAGCCGATCGTCAGCGCGTCGCCGAAGCCGCGCGTGATCGCGAGGAGCACCGCCTCGCCGCGCCGCTCGAGCAGCGCGTTGGTCGCCACCGTGGTGCCGATGCGCACGTCGAGCGGCGGCAGCGTGCCGTCGCGCACGCCGGTCAGCCGCCGCACCGCTTCCACCGCGGCGTCGTCGTAGCGGCCCGGATCGACCGAGAGCAGCTTGACCACCTCGATGGTGCCGTCCTCGCGCTCGGCGACCACGTCGGTGAAGGTGCCGCCGCGGTCGATCGCGATGCGGCGGAGCGGGGCGGGGGACGCGGTCGACACGGCGCATGCTATCGCAGCGCCGCCGCTTCTTGTCGATCGCCGCGCGGCGGCTTGCCCCCGCGGGCGGGTGCGCTACACTCGGCCGATGGTCACAAGGCGACAGGTCATCGGCACGTCACTCACCCTCGCCGCCAGCGCGGCCGTCGCCGGGCCGGCGACGCCGCCGCGCAAGCGCCTCAAACAGTCGGTCAGCCGCTGGTGCTACGGGAAGATCCCGCTCGATCAGCTCTGCGCCTTCGCCGCCAAGATCGGGTTGGACGGCATCGATCTGCTCGAACCCAAGGACTATGACGTGCCGCGCCGCCACGGGCTGCGCTGCACGATGGGCTATGCCGCGGACGTGATGCAGATCCCCGATGGGCTCAATCGCACCGAGAACCACGCCGCGATCGAGGCGCAGTATCGCGTCGGCATCCCGCAGGCGGCCAAGGCGGGCGTGCCCAACGTCATCGCTTTCTCGGGCAACCGCAAGGGCATGTCCGACGAGCAGGGCGCCGAGAACACGATCGCGGGGCTCAATCGCGTCAAGAGGATCGCCGAGGACAACAACGTCACGATCTGCCTCGAGCTGCTCAACAGCAAGGTCGACCACAAGGACTATATGGCGGACCACACCGCCTGGGGCGCGCGCGTGATGGAGGCGGTGGGCTCGCCCCACGTCAAGCTGCTGTACGACGCCTATCACATGCAGATCATGGAGGGCGACCTGATCGACACGGTACGCCAGAACATCCGCTGGATCGGCCATGTCCACACTGGCGGCGTGCCGGGGCGCCATGACCTCGACGACACGCAGGAAGTCAACTGGGGCGCGTTCGCCCGCGCGCTCGCCGACACCGGCTTCGACGGCTATCTCGCGCACGAGTTCGTGCCCAGGGGCGATCCGCTGCCCGCGCTCGCGCGCGCGGTGAAGACCTGCGCGGCGTGAGCGGACGCTAGGCGCGGCGCGGCCCGTGTCCGGCGCGGCCATCCCGACGCCCCGCCGCGTCGCCGAGCGCCCCGCGGTCGACGCCGCGACCTTCGAGCGCGAGATCGTCCCGACCTACGCGCCGGTCGTGCTGCGCGGTCAGGTCCGCCACTTCGCGGCGGTGCGCGCCGGCGCGGGCGGCGATCGCGCGATGGCGTCCTATCTCGCGCGCTTCGGCGGCGGGCAGAAGCTCGACGTGATGATCGGCGCGCCCGAGATCCACGGGCGCTTCTTCTACGACGAGGCGCTGACCGGCTTCAATTTCTCGCGCCAGAAGGTGGCGCTGGGCCAGCTGCTCGGTGAGCTCGTCCGCTTCGCCGAGGAGCGGACCGCGGCGCCGCACGCGCTCTACGCCAACGCCGCGACCGCGCCCGAGCATCTGCCCGGCTGGCAGGACGAGAACGCGCTGGGGCTGCCGACCGGGAACGCGCCCGCGCGGCTGTGGATCGGCAACGCCACCCAGGTCGCGACCCACTACGACCAATCGGACAACATCGCCTGCGTGGTGCACGGCCGGCGGCGCTTCACGCTCTTCCCGCCCGAGCAGATCGCCAACCTCTACGTCGGCCCGCTCGATCACACGATGGCCGGGCCGCCATCGAGCATGGTCGACCCGGACTCGCCCGACCTGGTGCGCTACCCGCGCTTCGCCGCCGCGCTGGAGCACGCCCAGGTCACCGAGCTCGGCCCCGCGGACGCGATCTTCATCCCCGCGATCTGGTGGCACCATGTCCGCGCGCTCGACCCGCTCAACGTGCTCGTCAACTACTGGTGGGAGCAGCAGGCGACCGCCTCACCCTTCGGCGCGCTGGTCCACGCGCTGATGAGCGTGCGCGACCTGCCGCCCGAGCAGAAAGCGGCGTGGCGCGGCTGGTTCGACCATTATGTCTTCGCGCTCGACGCCGACCAGGCCGCCGCGCACCTGCCGCCCGCCGCGCGCGGCATCCTCGGCCCGGCGAGTGCGGCAAGGACCGAGCGGCTGCGCGGCTTCCTGATCAGGCTGCTCGGCGGGCGCGTGTGAGACTCCTCCCCGCGATGCGGGGAAGAATGCCCCCGGGCTACCGTCCGAGGCTATCCACCAAGGTCGCGCGGATGCGCGCGGCGGTGCCGGGGTCGAGCGGGCCGAGCACGCCCTTGACGTCGTCGGGCAGGTGCGCCGCGGGGGCGCCGTCCGGACGGAAGACGAGGTGGTCGAACACCGCGCGATAGGCCGCGCGCTGGTTCGCCGGGAGCGCGGCGATCGCCACCAGCGCGTGGAGCAGCACGTCATAGGGGTTGCCCAGCCCCGCCGGTGCCGGGTTCCACCAGTAGTTGACGAAGGCGTTGACGGGCTCGAGCGACGCCACCGCGTGCCACCAGTGGAACGGGATGTAGATGCCGTCGCCCGGTTCCAGCGTGGCGCTCTGCGCCGTCCGCAAGGCGTCGGCGAAGCGCGGGTAGCGCTCGAGGTCGGGCGCGTCGGGGTCGACGAGGCTCACCGGCGTGCCCGCGGGGGTCAGCTCGAGCGGACCCATGTAGAGGTTGGCGATCTGGTCGGGCGGGAACAGCGTGAAGCGCCGCCGCCCCAGCACCACCACGCCGACATTCTCCATCAGGTCATAGTGCGTGGCGACGCGGATCGCGTTGCCCAGCCACATGCGCGGGACCACGCCGTCGGGCACGAGCGCGCAGGCGTTCGCCTCGGCGAAGCCGGGGAGCAGCTCGGGCAGCGGCACCGACTGGATCGCCATCGCATAGGGTTCGGCATGGCCGCGGTCGCGCAGCAGGCGGTCCAGGAACGGGTCGAGCGGGGTCTGCCCGCGCACGAAGTTGAGCGCCTTGAGATCGGGCGTGTAGAAGAAGCGCCCCGCGATCCCCGGCTCGCCAAGGATCGCGGGCACCGGCGCGGGGCGGCTGAAGCGCTTGAGATAACCCACGCCCGCCTCGGCCGACTCGCCCGCGGCGACCACCGCCGGCCAGTCGCGCGCGATGCCGCGCAGCACCACCGGGCGCGCGGCGGGGCGCACCTCCTCCTCGAAGCGACGGCGGTCGACGCCGGTCAGCTCGGGCAGCGGCGCGGTCACGCCGCCAGCCCCACCAGATCGCAGCCGAGCCCGCGCAGGTGATCCTCTTGCCGCGGCAGCAGCGCCGCGGTCTCCGCCACGACGCGGCGGATATGATCGAGCCGCGCCAGCGTCTCGGCGTCGCTCAGCAGGTCCGCGGCGGGGTGATAGCCGCCGGCGGCGACTCCCTGGCCGACCATCACCGACAGCCAGCTCGTCTCGGTGAACAATTCGTCGCCCTCGCGGAAGATGCGGCCGTTGGCGGCGAAGATCGCGAGCTTGTCGGCGAGCCCGGGCGGCGGCTCGAGCGTGCGGCAATAGTCCCAGAAGGGCGAGTCGCGCCGCTCGGTCGCCTTGTAGTGAAGCACGAGGAAGTCGCGGATGTCGCGATAGTCGGCGACATGGGCGGCGTTGAAGCGGTCGATCTCGCGCTGGTCGAAGCGGCGCGTCGGCCAATAGGTGAGCAGCCGCGCGATCGCGGACTGAACGAGGTGGATGCTGGTCGACTCGAGCGGCTCGAGGAACCCGCCGGCCAGGCCGAGCGCGACCGTGTTGCCGACCCAGGCGCGGCGGCGGTGCCCCGCGGTGAAGCGCAGCGGGCGCGGATCGCCCAGCGGCGCGCCGTCGAGGTTCGCGAGCAAGGTCGCCGCCGCCTCGTCGTCGGAGAGGTGCTGCGAGGCATAGACATAGCCGTTGCCGATGCGGTGCTGGAGCGGGATGCGCCACTGCCAGCCGGCGGCGCGCGCGGTGGAGCGAGTCAGTGGCTGGCGGTCGCCGCCGTTGGCGCAGGGGACCGCGACCGCGCGATCGCACGGCAGCCAGTGGCTCCAATCCTCGAAGCCCGCTTCGAGCGTCTCCTCGATCAGCAGCCCGCGGAATCCCGAACAGTCGAGGAACAGGTCGCCTGCCACGCGCGCGCCCGACTCGAGCACGACGGCGGCGACATGGCCGCTCTCGTCGGCGCGCTCGACCGCGACGATCCGCCCCTCGGTGCGGCGCGCGCCGTTCGCCTCGGCCAGCCGGCGCAGGAAGCGCGCGTAGAGGCCGGCGTCGAACTGGAAGGCATAGCCCAGCTTGGAGAGCGGCGAGCCGGGCTGGTCGGGGCGCGGGTGCGCGAAGCGTCCCTGCAGCCCCGCCACCACCGCGAGCGAATAGGCGTCGAGCGGGGTGTCGTCGCCGAGCTCGCGGCCCTTGAGCCAGTGGTGGTGGAACTCGATCCCCTTCATGTCGAGCCCGTAGAAGCCGAAGGGGTGGACGTAGCGATGGCCCGGTCGCATCCAGTCGACGAACTCGATCCCGAGCTTGTAGGTGGCGCGCGTCTCGCGCAGGAACTCCGCCTCGTCGATGCCGAGCATCTTGTTGAACAGCACGATCTGCGGGATCGTCGCCTCCCCGACGCCGACGGTGCCGATCGCCTCGGACTCGACCAGCTCGATCGACAGGCCCGGGATCTCGCCGAGCACGCGCGCGATCGCGGCGGCCGCCATCCATCCCGCGGTGCCGCCCCCGACGATCACGACGCGGCGGATCGAGTCGGTCCTCACAGCGGGTCGGCCGAGAAGTTGAACGGCGTCTCCGAGGCGAAGGAGAAGGTCGGCCCCGGGTCCGGCGCGGCGGGCGGGGGCGGGGCGGCCGGTGCCGCGCCGGCGCCGATGTGGCGGAGGAAGTCGCCGTGCCGCGGCAGCTTGTCCGCCACGGCGAGATAGTCGCGGCGCATCTGCTCGATCGCCTCCGCGACGCGATCCTCGTCGAGCGCGTCGGCGGCGGGCTCGTGCTCGTCGGGAACGACATGCTGGCCGAGGCAGACCGCGACCCAGCTGGTGGTGGCGAACAGCTCGCGGCCCTCACGGAAGACGCGGCCTTTTGCCCGGAACAGGTCGATCTTGCGCTGCAGGCTGGCGGGCACGTCCATCGTGCGGCAGCGCTCCCAGAAGGGCGTGTCGCCGCGCCGTGTCGCCTTATAGTGCAGGATGACGAAGTCGCGCACGTCCTCGTACAGCTCGTGCATCTGCGCGTTATACTCGTCGCGCTCGACCGCGGCGAAGCGGCGGTCGGGGAAGAGCGCGATCAGCTTGGCGATGCCGGACTGGACGAGATGGATCGAGGTCGACTCGAGCGGCTCGACGAACCCCGAGGCGAGCCCCAGCGCGACCACGTTGCGGTTCCACGCCAGGGCGCGCCGCCCGGTGGTGAAGGCGAGGTGGCGCGGCTGCGCGAGCGGCGGCCCTTCGAGATGGTGGAGCAGCTCGCGCTCGGCCGACTCGCGCGTCTGATAGTCGCTGCAATAGACCAGGCCGTTGCCCATCCGCTCCTGAAGCGGGATGCGCCACTGCCAGCCGGCGCCGCGCGCGGTGGCGCGGGTATAGGGGTCCGGGTCGCCGGCGAGCGCGCTCGGCACCGCCACCGCGCGGTCGCACGGCAGCCAGCGGCGCCAGTCCTCGTAGCCGGTGGCGAGCGTCTCTTCGATCAGCAGCCCGCGGAAGCCCGAACAGTCGACGAACAGCTCGCCCGCGATCACCTGGCCGTCCTCCAACCGCAGCGCGGTGACGTAGCCGTCCTCGGGGCGCTGCGCGACCGCGGCGACCTTGCCCTCGACGCGGCGCACGCCGTTGCGCTCGGCATAGTCGCGCAGGAAGTCGGCGTAGCGCGCGGCGTCGAAGTGATAGGCGTAGAGCAGCTCCTTCACCGCCGACTGCGCATTGGGCGAGGGCGGGGCGAACTTGCCAGCCTGCGCCGCCACCGCGCTCATCGACCAGGCCGAGATGTCCTGCATCACGCGGCGCTGGCGCTCGCGCACGTAGAGCTGGTGGAAGTGGACCCCGCCGAGATCGTGGCCGTGCGCGCCGAACGGGTGAAAGTAGCGCTCGCCCAGCCCGCCCCAGTCGACGAACTCGATGCCCAGCTTGAAGGTGCCGCCGGTGGCGCGGATGAACGCCTGCTCGTCGATGCCGAGCATGCGGTTGAAGGTGAGCAGCGGCGGGATCGTCGCCTCGCCGACGCCGACGGTGCCGATCTCCTCGGACTCGACCAGGGTGATCCGGGTCACGCCGTTGTTGAGGAAGCGCGACAGCGCCGCGGCGGCCATCCAGCCGGCGGTGCCCCCGCCCAGGATGACGACGTGGCGGATGGTATGGTCGTTCATCGGGCGAGCCGTCCTCGTGCGGTGGCGAGATAATCGTCGGCGGTGGGGCAGCGCGCCACCGCCTGCGCGATCGCGGCGCGATAGGCCGCCATCGCGCGGTCGCTGTCGGCCGCGGCGGTGACGTCGATCAGCGGGTCGACCCGCCGCGGCAGGACGCCCTGGCCGAGCAGCAGCGCGAGCCAGTCGTCGCGCGCGAACGTCTCCTCCTCGAAGAAGGGCAGGCGGCCGCGCTCGGCGAACAGCCGCAGGGTGCGCTCGAGGCTCTCGGGCAGCGCCGCGGGCGGCTGCCAGAAGGCGCCGGGCCGCCGCGCGGTGGCGTAATGGCACAGCACGAAGTCGCGCACGCGCGCCACCTCGGCGCCCGCCTGGCGATTGTAGTCGGCGAGCTCGAGCGGGTGGCAGGCGCGCCCCGGCAGCATCGCGACGATCCGGTCGATCGCGCTCTGCGCGAGGTGAAGGTTGGTGAAGTCGAGCGGCTCGATCACCGTCGCGGCGTCCCCCACCGCGACGCAGTTGCGCGCCCAGGGGGCGGGCCGCGTGCCCTGGCGGAACGACACCGGCGCGGTGATCGTGGTGGCGCCCGCGGCGGCGAGCGCCTCGCCGGCCGCGGCGTCGCCCAGCGCGGCGGCGGCGTAGCAGTGGCCGTGCAGCGTCCGCCCCGGCGCCGCGCTGCGCCAGCGCCAGCCGCCGTCCGTCGCGGTGACTCGATCGAGCGGCGAGAGCGGCTCGGGCGCGCCCTCGCCGGTGACGAGTCGGTCGCAGCGCAGCCACGCCGACCACTCCTCGCGCTCCCGGTCGATCGCGTCGCGTACGACGGCCAGCGGTCCGCTGGCGTCGACGTAGAGGTCGGCCGCGAGCGTCGCGCCGTCGTCGAGCACGAGCCGCTCGATGAACCCGTCGTCGCCGCGCAGCCGTGCCGCGGCGACGGTCCCCTCGCGCACGCCCACCCCGAGGTGGCGCGCGAAGGCGGCGAGCATGGCGCGATAGCGCTCGACGTCGAGCACCAGCCCGGGCTGAACGTCGCCGATCAGCGGGTCGGCCGCGCCCGTCGCCACCCGGCCCGCGCGCGCCAGCGCCGCCGCCGGAGCGTGCGAGTCGAACGGCGCGGCGGCGCCCGCGTGTGCGGCGCGGACCCAGTGATGGTGGAAGGAAGCCGTGCCGAACGGCCGGCCATAGCTGCCGTACGCGTGGACATAGGGTGGCACGCCCTCGACCCAGCCCTCGAACAGGGTGCCGAGCCGCCACGTGCCCCCCGCGCGCACCACCGCGTCCTCCTCGCGCAGCCCGAGGTCGTCGTGGAAACCGATCGTCGAGGGCAGGGTATGGGGTAGGCGGTCGGCGAGCGCGTCGGGGCTCGGCGGGGTGGCGAGGATCGTCACCTCCAGCCCCGGCACGCGCCGTCGCAGCGCCACCGCGGCGGACCAGCCGACGATGCCGCCGCCCACCACCGCGACGCTGCGGATCGGCGCGTCCAGCATCGTCACGCCGCCGCCGGCATGGGGCAATAGGCCGCGAGGAAGTCGCGATGCTCCGCCATGCCGCGGGTCGCCGCCTCGATCTCGCCACGAAGCCGCCGCATGCCCGCCGCGAGGATGTCCGCTTCCGGCCCGTCCGCCCGGGGGTCGTGGCCGTCGGGCAGAACGCGCTGGCCGAGGTAGACCGACACCCAGCTGGCATCGAGGAAGGCGCCCTCGCGATACTTCACCACGCGGCCACGGCGGCGGAACAGCGCCATTTTCTCGGCGAGACTGGCGGGGATCTCCATGCTGCGGACGTACTGCCAGAAGGACGAGTCGTCGCGCTCGGTCGCGTGATAGTGCAGGATCAGGAAGTCGCGGACCCGGTCATATTCCATGTTGACGAGGCGATTGAACTCGTCGCGATCGGCAGAAGCGATGCGGCGCTCCGGGAACAGCTCGACCAGCGCGGTGATCGCCTGCTGGACGAGGTACAGGCTGGTCGACTCGAGCGGCTCCAGGAACCCTGAGGCGAGCCCGACCGCGACGACATTGCCGACCCAGCTGCGCGCCCGCCGTCCCGCCTTGAAACGCAGCACGCGCGGCTCGGCCAGCGGCGTCCCCTCCACCGCGGCCACCAGCGCGTCGGCGGCGGCGCCCTCGTCGAGGAAGTCGCTGGCGAAGACGTAGCCATTGCCCGTGCGGTGCTGGAGCGGGATGCGCCAGCGCCAGCCCGCGGGCATGGCGATCGCGCTGGTATAGGGCGTCACCGCGGTGGCGGTGCGGCACGGCAGCGCCACCGCGCGGTCGGCGGGAAGCCAGCGCGACCAATCGTCGAACGGCTCGCCCATCGCCTTGCCGATCAGGAGCGCGACGAAGCCGGAGCAGTCGATGAACAGGTCACCCTCGACGCGGCGACCGTCCTCCAACACCACCGCGGTGACGTCGCCGCTGAGCGGGTCGCGCGCGACGTCGACGATCCGTCCCTCGGTGCGGCGCGCCCCCAGGCCCTCCGAGAGCCGGCGCAGATAGGGCGCGAAGGCCACGGCGTCGAACTGATAGGCGTAGCCGAAGGTGGAGGCGATCTGGCGCGGGTCGGTCGCGGGCGCGCCGAAGCGATTCGCGCGCGCGAGCGAGCAGGCCATCGAGAAGGCCTCGATCGGCGGCAGCGCGACGCCTTCGTGGAGCAGCCGCGCGTAGTAATGGTGGAACTGCACCTCGCCGGTGCCGCGGCCGAAGGTGCCGAACGGGTGGATGTAACTGTCGCCGATCCGCGCCCAGTCGCGGAACTCGATCCCCAGTTTGAAGGTGGCGCGGGTCGCCGCCATGAACTCGGCCTCGGCGATGCCGAGCCGCTCGTTGAAGGCGCGGATGTGCGGCAGCGTCGCCTCGCCGACGCCGATGATCCCGATCGCCTCCGATTCGACCAGGTCGACCGTGCAGCGCGTCGGCAGCAGCTTGGCGAGCGCGGCCGCGGTCATCCAGCCGGACGTGCCTCCGCCGACCACCACCACGCGCTGTCGTTCCGCCCGCTCCATCCGCCTCCACCTCCCGTCGCGGACGTCCGTTCCGGCGCCGCGATCCCGGCTTGTCATAGCGCAAGCGGCGGCCGCGGGAATGCCGGAAAGCCACACCGAATAATGAAAAATGATAGCGCAAACATTTCCGTTGCGGCGCGCTCGCGGCAGTCGTACCGATTGCTGGAAGATGCCACGCGATCGGCGCGGAGAGACATCGTAGTATGATTATTCAGGAGGGGGTGTGATGATCATCGAGGACAAGCCCGCCCGCGGCGGCCATACCCGACTTCGTAACAGGGCCGTTCTGACCGGCGTTTCTGTGTCGGCGATGTGCGCCTTCGCGCTGGCCGCGCCGGCGTTGGCGCAGACGGGCGCAGCGACCGGGCAGAACACCGCCGGCGCGGCGACCTCGCCGAACATGCCGGGGGCGGATCCGGCGGCGCAGAACAGCGGTGACACGCCGGCCACGGACGCCGCCGGCGAGAGCGACATCGTCGTCACCGGCATCCGGCAGAGCCTCGCCAACGCGCAGAACATCAAGCGCAACTCCGACACCGTCGTCGATGCGATCACGGCGCAGGACATCGGCGCGCTGCCCGACCGCTCGGTCACCGAGGCGCTTCAGCGCGTGCCGGGCGTCTCGATCAACCGCTTCGCCGGGAACAACGACCCCGACCATTTCTCGGTCGAGGGCTCGGGTGTGAACGTTCGCGGGCTCAACTTCGTCCGCTCCGAGTTCAACGGACGCGACACCTTCTCGGCCGGTATCGGCGGCCAGGCGATCAACTTCGCCGACGTGCCCTCCGAGCTGCTCGGCTCGGTCGAGGTGTACAAGAACGCCACCGCCGACCTGATCGAGGGCGGGCTCGCCGGCACGGTCAACCTCAACACGCGCAAGCCGTTCGATAACAAGGGCTTCCACATCGGGGGCGGGGTCGAGGCGAATTACGGTGACTTCGCCAAGAAATGGGCGCCGACGGGCTCGCTGCTGGTCTCGAACACCTGGGACACGCCGATCGGTCGGTTCGGCATCCTGGCGAACGCCTCCTACTCGCGGCTGAAGAGCCGCGCCGACGGCATCCAGGTCACCAACTTCCAGACGCGCGACGGCGTCCAGGCGGCGACCGGCACCGGCACCAACACCACGGTGACCTGCCGCAACCAGCTGCCCGGCACCACCGACGGCTTCACGTTGCTGCCCGGCACGGTGAACGGCGTGGGCGGCCAATCCTTCCCGAACCCCGCCAATGTCTGCGGTGCGCAGGGCACCGCGGGCGCGGACGGCTATGCCGACCCGACCGCGATCGCCTATGCGCCGATCGGGGGCCAGTTCCGCAGCCAGGACTATGATCGCAAGCGCGACGGCCAGGCGCTGGCGGTGCAGTGGCAGAGCACCGACGAGCGCACCACCTTTACCGCCCAGTTCCTGCGCACCCACTCGAGCAGCGCCTGGGGCGAGCACACGTTCGAGACCGCGCCCGACCTGTCCGAGTACAGCACCTACCCGGCGGGCTGCCAGCAGAACGGCAACGGACCGCTCAACGGCGCGAACCAGAGCACCACGCGCGCGGAGTGCCAGCTCACCGGCGCGGGCCAGTTCCAGTTCGGCGAGAATCAGCGCGGCAACGGCTATAATCCGGGCGGCGGGCCCTATCCGAACTTCGTCTACGACGACAGCGGGCTTTTCCAGAGCGGCTTCATCACGCTGCCCGGCAACGGCTGGCGTACGAGCTCGAGCGGCCAGCCAACGACGACGGTGCCGACGGGCGGGACGCAGCAGTCGCTGTCGCGGCGCCAGGTCTATGACGAGAATCTCGTCAAGGACGCCGGTTTCAACCTCAAGATCAATCCGGACGATCACTGGTCGATCGGGCTGGATGTCGACTATACGTATGCCAAGCACGACGTCACCGATCTGAGCGTGTTCGGCTCGACCTTCGCCGACTCGGAACTCGACCTCACCGGCAACCTGCCCGTGGTGATCCCCCACAAGCCGCTGACCCTGGCGGCCAACTGGGCCTCACCGAACCCGGCGATGGCGGCGGCGAGCGACTCGGACTATTTCCAGAGCCGCGACTTCCAGTTCTGGCGGGCGGCGATGGACCACATCGAACACAGCGTCGGCTCGGAATATCAGATCAAGGGCGACTTCGCCTACAAGTTCGACGAGGGCGACTTCCTGCAGCGAGTGAAGTTCGGTGCGCGATATGCCGAGCGCTCGCAGGATGTGCGTTACACCGCTTACAACTGGGGAGCGATCAGCGAAGTCTGGTCGGGCCGGGTGAACGACACCTTCTCCGGTGCACCCGTATCCTTCAACCAGGGCGACACGAGCCGTTCATCCCTGTATTCGTTTGACAATTTCTTCCGCGGCCAGACCGCGGCCCCGCCGAGCGCCTATTATTACAACGGCGATCTGATCGGCGACTATAATGGGGCTACTAACTTCTTCCAGACGCAGAACGACATCTGGCGCAATACCAACGGCGCCACCGCGACCAATCGCTTCCTCGCCGCCGGGCAGCGCGTCGGCGCGATCCCGGGTACCGCGTTCCTCCCGTCCGAGGTCTCGAACGTCAATCAGCAGGACAGCGCGGCCTATGCCATGGTCCAGTTCGGCAACAACGAGCCGGTGTTCGGCAACATCCGTCTCTCGGGCAACATCGGGGTGCGGTACGTTCGTACGACGGTGCAATCGCGCACCGAGACGGCGGTGCCTAATCGGACCGAGCTCGGCGTGGCCGATCCTTACTCGACCCGCTGCGCCACCTCGCAGCGACAGCTGCCCAATGGCACCACCGAGACGGTACAGCCTGGCGGCGTCTGTACCCTGGGCGAGACCGAATATGAGCGGCTGCGCACCTTCGCGACGCCGGGCTATGCCTCGCAGCCGGCGAACTTCACCAACAGCTACAATTACTGGCTGCCGAGCGCGAACCTCAAGTTCGGTGTCACCAACGACGTGATCGTCCGCCTCGCCGCGTCGAAGGTGCTGACCCGGCCGGACTTCGCCAACATCAGGCCGTACGTGACCTACGCGCTCGAGCCGGGCTCGGGCACGGTGACGATCAACGCGGGCAACCCGTATCTCAAACCCGCCACCGCGTGGCAGTTCGACGCGACGGTGGAATGGTATTTCGGCCGTGTCGGTCAGATCTCGCTCGACGCCTTCTACAAGACGGTGGACGGCTTCTTCTACCAGTCGCTGGTCAACCGCTCGATCACCAACAACGGCATCACGCAGAACATCCAGGCACGCGGCCCCGCCAACTACGACGGCAAGGGCAAGATCAAGGGCTTCGAGGTCGCCTACCAGCAGACCTTCGACTTCCTGCCAAGTTTCCTCAGCGGCCTCGGCTTCAACGGAAACTATACCTATATCGACAGCTCGGGCCTGCCCAATTCCTTCCTCAACGGCGGCACGCCCTCGTCGAACTCGACGATCGCCAAGGGCAACCTGCCGCTGGAGGGCCTGTCGAAGCATAACGTCAACGCGACGGTCTTCTACGAGAAGGGGCCGGTGTCGCTGCGCGCCGCGTACAACTGGCGGTCACGCTTCCTGCTCACCGCGGCGGACGTGATCTTCCCCTACACGTCGATCTTCAACGACGCGACCGGGCAGCTCGACGCCTCGGCCTTCATCAACCTGAACAAATGGGTCAAGCTCGGCGTTCAGGGGGTCAATCTGACCAACACGACGACCAAGCTGCTCCAGGCCTACAAGGGCGGCTCGGACGACCTCGCGCCGCGCTCCTACTTCACCAACGACCGGCGCTACTCGATCATCCTGCGCGCCAACTACTGAGTGGTGCGGAGAGCGTCGGTCCGTCGATGATCACGGCCGCGCTCTCCCTCCGCTTATACGGGTCGGAGCCGGACCCGGGATGCCGCGGGCGTCACGCCCGTGGCGCGACGGGAAACATGGATGCCGGGTCACGCCCGGCGTGACGATCCGCCGCGCGATGGGTGGCCCGTTGTCATCCGTGAGCGCCGCGGGTCACGCGCGCCTGGGTGCCTCCGCCAGCGCACGCGCGATCGCGGCGTGCAGCGGCTTGGGGCGATAGTCGACGTCATACGGGCACGGACGTCGCGGCGCCTTGTCGGGGCGCGGCTCGAACGGGCCGATCCAGCTGAAGCGGTCGCTCAGCCCCCAGGCGAGCACGTCGCGCAGCCCCGGATAGCTGAGCGTGACGTCGAGGTAGCGCCGCGCGTAATCGGCGACGCCGCGGTCACGCGCGGCGACCTCCGCGGGCAGTCCGTTGTCGCGCACGTCGAACTCGGTGATCAGCAGGCGATAGCCCATCGCGGTGACGGCATCGAGGAAGTGCCGCCACTCGCCCTCATAAGCGCGCGCGCTCGCGGCGGTATCGCTGCCGGCGGTGACGATATGCGACTGCAGGCCGAGTGCATCGACCGGCGTGCCGCGCTTGCGGAAGCCTTCCAGCAGCCGCAGCACGCCGGCGCGGTGCGCCGCATTGCCCGGCTCCCAGCTCATGTAATCGTTGTAGACCAGCTCGGCGTGCGGCGCCCCCGCGCGCGCGGTGTGGAAGGCGAGGTCCAGTGTCGCCTCGGTGCCGCCGAGCGCCTGACTCAGCGCGGTCTCCTCCAGTGCGCCGGTTTCCGGCGTCACCGCCTCGTTGACGACGTCATAGCTGGTGATCCGCGTGCCGTAGCGGCGCGTGACCGTCGCGATATGCTCGCGCAGGATGCGCTCGGCCTCGGCCGCCGGGCGCGCGCCGAAGTCATGCGCCTCGAGCCAGCGCGGCATCCACTTGCGCCGCTGCCAGAGCAGGTTGTGTCCGCGCAGCGCCATGTGCGCGCGCGCGGCATAGTCGGCGATGCGATCGAAGGCGGCGAAATCGAACTGGTCGGGCGTAGGCCGCAGATGCTGCCACTTCGTCTCGTTCTCGGCGACGAGCACGCCGCAGTCGGCGCGCAGCAGCGCGGCGTAGCGGGGGTTGTCCGGAGAGGCGCCTCGCGGTCGACTCGACAGCGCCGAGCCGAAGCGGCGCCCGCGCCGACGAGCCACGGCGTCGAGCCCGGACGCGCCGCTCGCACTCATGGCAGGTCCGGCGGTCAGCGCCGCGGCGAGTGCCGCCAATCCCTCGCGTCGTGTCGGCGACCAGTCCATGTCCGGCTCCTCTGTCAGCGGCGGCGGCGAGTCGTGCGCGCGCCCGGTTCGTCGAGCGCTGAAGCGACCCAGAGCAGCGGGGCGTTCCAGTTGATCGCCACCTCGTTGAGCGCATAGGCGCGGATGTCGTCGACCCAGCAGCGCTGCGGCGCGCACCGGCCCTTCATCTTCGCCGCGATCGGGTCCGCCATCGCGGTCGAGTTGGGGCCGCCGGAGACAATGCCGGGGGGCGGACCGGGCAGCGACGCGTCGAGCTGGTGCGCCCAGAAGCGGTGGTGCGGGTTGGTCAGCGGGCGCGCGCCGAAGCCCGAGACATAGCTCTGGTCGAGCGGGTTGCGGCCGAGCACATAGTCGATCGCGTCGACCATGCCGTCACGGTAGCGCGCTGCCCCGGTGAGCCGCTGCGCCACGCCCAGGATCATCGCGCGGTTGAGGATTACCGCGTTGGATCCCCAGGGATAATCCAGCGTGGCATAAGGGATGCGATAGCCGCTGCGCGCTTCCTCGGCGAGGAAGCCGTCGGCCGCGGCGATCAGCCCGGCGCGCGCCGGTGTCGCCTCGCTCGCCGACACACCCGCCGCGGTCGCGAGCGTGATCGTGCCGAGCGCGGCGACATGGCCCCAGTCGGGCGCGCGCACCGGCGCGGTGTGCCACGGAGAGCCACGCAGCGCCGCAGCGAACTCGGGCTCGCCCGTGGTTGCGTACAGCTCGGCCGCGGCCCAGTAGAATTCGTCGCTCACGTCGTCGTCGCCGTAGCCCCCGCTGCCGGTGAAGCTGCTGGTGGCGAAGACCTGCGGATGGCGCAGCGCGGCGGCGTAGGCTCGGCGCGCGGCGGCGAGGCAGGTCGCGCTGAAGCGCGGGTCGATCGTGCGCCAGATGCGCGCACCCTGTGCCGCCGTCGCCGCGAGGTTGAGCGTCGCGGCGGTGGTCGGCGGGTAGAGCAGCCGGTCCTCGCGGTCGTCGGCGGGGCGGGTCGGCAGCGCGGTCCAGCGGCGGTCGGCGACCTTCTGGTGCGCCATGCCACCGGCGTCGATCGTGCGGAAGGCGGGCGCTTCCGCGCCGCGGGCGGGACCGACGGGCACGGTCGCGCGTGCGCCGTCGGGGATCTGCATCGCGAGGAGAAGGCGCATCTCCCAGCGCGCCTCGTCGAGCAGGTCGTCGACCCCGTTGCCACTCTCGGGCAGGTTGCCGCGGCCGTCGGCGAAGGGGAAGCGACCGGCGCGCGCGTCGCGCTCGTACAGGTCCTGCAGCGTCCACAGCGCGATGCCGCCGTTGACGACATATTTGCCGTGGTCGCCCGCGTCATACCAGCCGCCGGTGACGTCGAGGCGATAGTCGCACCCCGACCAGGGCGTGCCGCGCTCGTCCTTGCCGGAGAAGCACGGCGCGATCTCCTTGGCGTGGCCGGCCGGACGTGCCCAGCGCGGGTCGCCGGCGTAGCGCGGCTCGATCGCGATGCCGGCACGGGTCTGGTAGAAATAGTGCAGCGCGGCCGCGGCGAGGGGGCGGTAAAGGCCAGCGCCCACCGCGAACGGGCGGCTGGTCCGCCCGCCGACGCTGAGGCTATAGGTGCCGGGCGCGGTGACCCGGCCGAGATCGACGAGATGGACGTGGTCACCCGAGGCCGCGTCGTCGCCGATCACCTGCGTCTCGCCCGCGGCAACCGTCGCCCCGCGCGCGTCGCGCACGGTCCAGCGGAGCGGCTGGGTCGAGCGGTCGGCGACGATCGCTCGCTTGGCGGTGTCGGGCAGGAAGCCGAGTTGGTTCAGATGGATCGCGCTCGGTGCCGGGGCCGCGCCGAGCGCGGCGGAGGCGGCGAGCGAGACGATCAGGCGGGCGGGGCGACGAGTCATGGGCGCAGCGTACCGGAGCGCGCGAGACGAGGAAACGTCGGAGATCAAAGAAGAAAACGGTCGATCGCTGCCGCGTGCCGCGCGGGCGGCGCTCGCGGCGGCGGATCGGCGCGCGGCCGCGCGACGCGCCTAGTGCAGCTTGGCGATCGACAGGCCGTCCTGCTTCACCCGCTCCTTCACCGACTCCTCACTACGGGTGAGCGCCTTGGCGATCGCCTTCAGCGCCATGCCCTTCTTCGCGAGCGTGTGGAGCTTCTGGATCTCGTCGGGGCGCCACGGCTGGCGATGTCTCTCGAAGCGGTCGGCCATCGCGCTTCGCTACGCGCTTCGCGCCGCGCTGGCCAGCGTCTCAGCCGCCGACATAGCTGACCCGCCACACCGTGCCGCCGACGTCGTCCGCGATCAGCAGCCGGCCGCGCGGATCGACCGCGACGCCGACCGGGCGACCGCGCGCCTTGCCGTCCTTGAGGAAGCCGGTGACGAAGTCGCGCGGCACGCCGACGGGGCGCGCGTCGCGGAAGGCGATGAAGGCGACCTTGTAGCCGTGGGGCTCGGTGCGGTTCCAGCTGCCGTGCTCGCCGACGAAGGCGCCGCCGCGGTAGCCCGCGGGAAAGCTCGCCCCGGTGTAGAAGGCGAGCCCGAGCGGCGCGACGTGCGAGCCGAGCGCGTAATCGGGCGCGATCGCGCGCGCGACCAAGTCGGGGCGTTGCGGCCTGACGCGCGGGTCGCGTTGCTGGCCGTAATAGCTGTAGGGCCAGCCGTAGAAGGCGCCGGGTCGCACCGAGGTGAGATAGTCGGGCACCAGGTTGGGGCCGAGCTCGTCACGCTCGTTGATCACCGCCCACAAGGTGTTGGTGCCGGGGTAGAAGGTGAGCCCGTTGGGGTTGCGCAGGCCGGTCGCGAAGGGACGCGACGCGCCGGTGCGCGGGTCGACCTCGAAGATCGCGGCGCGATCCCGCTCGGCGTCGCTGCCGCGTTCCATCGCGTTGCTGTTCGAGCCGACGCCGACATACAGCCGCGTGCCGTCGGGGCTGGCGGTGAGGCTCTTGGTCCAGTGATGGTTGATCGCGCCCGCCGGCAGCGGGGTCAGCCGCGTCGCCGGGCCGGTGACCCGCGTCTGACCCGGGGCGAAGGGATAGCGCACGATCGCGTCGGTGTTCGCGACATAGAGCTGGCCGCCGAGCGCGACCACGCCGAACGGCGCGTTGAGCTTGTCGACCAGCACCGAGCGCGCGCTGGGGCCGCCGTCGCCGCCGGCACCGCTCAGCAGCGTCAGGCGGTTGCTCGGCGCGGGCGCGTCGCCGCTCTGCGTCTGCGAGTGCGCGCGCGCCATCACCCAGTCGCGGATCGGGTCCTTGGGCCGCTGCACCGGCTCCTTTCCCTCGTTGCGCGATTCGACCACCAGCACGTCGCCGTTCGGGAGCGCGACGACGTTGCGCGGGTTGCTGAGCCCGCTGGCGAGCGGCTCGATGCGGAAGCCGGCGGGGACGGTGGGCGTCTCGCCCTTCTTCCAGCCGACGGTCTCGTAGACCCCGACGTCGGCGACGAGCTGCTCGTGCGGGGCCGGCAGCACCGGGTTGGCGCCGTACTGGCGATTCTGATCGATCTGCTGCCCGCTGCCGCACGCGGCGAGCGGGAGCGCGACCAGCGCGGGGGCGAACCGACGGATCATCGCACGTCTCCCGCGATGCGCCGCGGCACCGCCTGCCAGAACCAGCCAGCGGCGAGCGCGAGCAGCACTGCCAGCACCGACAGCGTCAGCCCGGTCGGCACCACCGCGGTCCAGCCGTCGCGCGCGTGGATGAAGGAGTTGAACACCTCGACGATCCAGGCCGAGAGCAGCAGGGTGAAGTGCAGCCCGAGCGCGCCGCGCCGGGCGGCGCCGGCACGGACGAGCTCGATCAGCAGCACGACGCCCGCTACGCCCCCGGCGACCAACCCGGCGAGCAGCAGCCAGGACGAGAAGTCGAGCCACATCATCTCGGCGCTCGCGGCGTAGGCGAGATCGGTCACCAGTGCGGCGAGGAACAATGTGATCGGCACCGGCAGTAGCACCGGGTAGATCGGCCGCCCCGCGAGCGCGAGGGGAGCGAGCGCTGGGCGCCCGGGGCTGGATGCCATCGAGTCAGGTCCTTCCGGTCCGAGTGGCGCGAGTACGAGCGGATGGCGCGCGCAGTTCCGCGCGCGGCGGGACGAAGGTATCGATCGAGATCAAGGGCGGTGCGGTGCCGGTGATCTTTCGCCGTCGACCTCCTCCTCCGCCCGCGCTTGCTTCGGCTCCCTTCCATCTGCCGCCTCTCCTCTTCCGTCCTCCCCGCGCAGGCGGGGATCTAGACGCGCTGTCGTCGCGCTTCCTGCCTCAGCGTCAGCGTGTCTGGACGCCCGCCGTCGCGGGAATGACGAGAGGGGGCGGTGGCACGACGAGCTCCGGCCGCCTCGACCGGTCCTATAGCTCCGCCCGCTCGCCGATCCGCACCAGGCTGCCGACCACCACCCTGCTGCCACCACGTTGGCAGCAGGCCCGACGTACACCGTCTCCACCGGCCGCCCCGGCCCGAGGAGACCTTCCATGTTGACGCTGTTCCACGCTCCCCGCTCGCGCTCGACCCGGATCATCTGGCTGCTCGAGGAACTCGGCGTGCCGTACCAGCTCCGCTACGTCACGATCCGCTACCGCGACGGCAGCGGTGAGGGACCCGACGCCGCCAACCCGCACCCCGACAAGAAGGTGCCCGCGCTGCTCGACGAGCAGGTGCTCGTCACCGAGTCCGCCGCGGTGGCGACCTTTCTCGCCGATCGGGCGAGCGATGGCGGGCTCGCACCCGCGATCGGGGACCGCGACCGCGGCGCCTATCTCACCTGGCTGAGCTGGATCGAGGGCGAGTTCGGCCCCGCGATCGGCGCCCGGCTCGGCGCCATCGAGGGGGAGATCCCGCCGGCCTTCGCCGCCGCGCTGACGCGGATCGAGCGTGCGCTGGCGGACGGACCGTGGCTGCTGGGCGCGCGCTTCAGCGCGGCCGACGTGATGCTCGGCGGCACGCTCGGCTGGGCGCATCAGCTGATGCCGAACGACGGCGTCATCCCCGCCTATCTCGCGCGGCTGACCGAGCGTCCCGCCTTCCAGCGCGCGATGGCGCGTGACGCGGTGCCGGCGTGACCGCGCGCGACCTGTGCTGGGCGGCGGTGGGCTTCGTCGCGACCGCGCTGCTCATCCTGGCGAGCGCCGCCACGCCGCTGCTCTGCGGGCTCGCCTCGCCGTTCGCGCGGCCCTAGGCTCGGCCGCATGCGCCGCGCCGACCGCCTGTTCGAGATCGTCCAGCTGCTCCGCCGCGCGCCCGGCCCGATGACCGCCGACGCGATCGCGGCCGAGCTCGAGACCAGCCGACGCTCGGTCTATCGCGACATCGCCGCGCTGGTGGCGCAGCGCGTGCCGATCCGCGGCGAGGCGGGGATCGGTTACGTGCTCGAGCGCGGCTTCGACATGCCGCCGCTGATGCTCACCTCGGACGAGGTCGAGGCGGTGGTGCTCGGCGCGCAATGGGTGCTGGTGCACGCCGACGAGGGGCTGGCGCGTGCCGCGGCCGACGTGCTCGCCAAGGTGGCGGCGGTGATCCCGGAGCGGCTGCGCGCCGCGATCGACGAGCCCGCCGTGATCACCCCGCCGTCGTGGAGCGAGCGCGCCGATGCCGGGGTCGATGTCGCGCGGCTGCGCGCCTGGAGCCTGCAGGGGCGCAAGCTTCGGATCGGCTATGCCGACGCCGCCGGCGCGCCGAGCGAGCGGACGGTGTGGCCGTTCCTGGTCGGCTATATGGATGGCAAGCGCGTGCTGATCGCCTGGTGCGAGCTGCGCGGCGACTTCCGCATGTTCCGCACCGACCGGCTGGCGAGCGTCAGCTTCCTCGACGAGCGCTACCCCGAGCGCCGCGCGGTGCTGCGGCGGCGCTGGCTCGCGATGATGGCGGCACGACGCGAGGCGGCGGGGTGAGGCGAGCCGCGGCCGTGTTCACCTCGTCATCCCGGTCTTGAAACGGGAGCCATGGTGCCGCGCGCGCCTCGATCGTTGCTGGCGCGGAAGCATGCATCCCGGCTCGAGCCCGGGATGACGCGGTGTGGGCGAGCCGGAGAACCTCCCTCTGAGTCGCGGGACCGCGGCGCGTGCCAGTACAGCGGTCGCGCCATCCGCGCTCGCCAAGCTCACGCGCGGTCGCGCACCACCAGCATCGTGCCGCGCTCGTCGCCCTCGGCACCCGGGATGAAGGCCCCGCTCGCGTCAGCGTGCGCGAGCCACGCGGCGGTGGCGGCGGTGACGCGCTCGCCCGGCATGAGCCGCGGCACCTCCGGCGGAGCGGGGGCGACCAGCTCGACGGCGATCCGGTCCACGGCATCGGCATAGCTGACCCGTTCGCTCGCGGCACGCGCCGCGTGCGCCGGGAGCATCACCGTGGTGCCGCGCTCGAGGGCGCCATAGCCGGCCCCCGGCGCCGAGCGCCGCAGCTCGCCCCGCGCGACCGCGTCCCGCAACCCCGCCAGGCCAGCCACGAGCGCGTCGACGTCGCCCGCGTCGTTGCCGACCGAGAAGGTGGCGACCAGATGCCGCGCGTCGGACAGCACCACCGAGACGCGCGCGCGCGACTGCAGCCACTCGTCGGCGTCGAAGCCGCTGACGCCCAGTGCGGTGACGTCGATCACCAGCTTGCTGCGGTCGAGGTCGGCGACTCCGGGCGCGCCGAGCCGTTCGTCGCCGTAGACGCGATAGTCGCCCAGCGCGGCGATCCGCGACGCCGCCGTGCCGACGCGCTCGAGCACGCCGCGCCACAGCGCCTCGCCGTCGCGCGCGTGGGCGCGGCGGGCAAGATCGAGGCTCGCGAGGATCGGTACGGAGGGGCTGGTCGTCTGGATGCAGTCGAGCGTGCGCTGGAGCCGGTCGGGGTCGACCCGATCGCCGCGCAGCAGGATCACCGAGCCCTGCGCGAGCGCGCCCATGGTCTTGTGGACGCTCGTCACCATCGCGTCGGCGCCGAGCGTGAGCGGGCAGGGCGGCAGCGCCGCGCTGAAGGCGAAGGCACCGCCCCAGGCGGCGTCGACGATCAGCGGCACGTCGCGCGCGTGCGCCGCGGCGGCGATCGCGCGGACGTCGCTGGTCACGCCGAAGAAGGTGGGCGAGACGATCACCACCGCCTTGGCCCCGGGATGCGCGGCGAGCGCGGCCTCGGCCGCCGCGGCCGTGACGCCGTTCTCGACGTCGCGCTCGGCGTCATAGGCGGGCGTGAGCGGCACGATCGTCAGCCCGCTCGTCAGCGCGAGCGAGAAGGAGGCGCGATGGTCGTTGCCCGCGACCAGCAAGATGTCGCCGGGCGCGGCGAGGCTGAGGAGCAGCGCCTGAAGGTTCTGCGTCGTCCCGCTCGTGCCGTAGAAGGCCGCGTCGGCGCCCCAGGCATCCGCCGCCAGCGCCTCGGCCTGTTCCATCACGTGGAAGCGCTTGGTGCGGTCGTCGAGCCCCTTGGGGGTGAGGATGTCGGCGCGGAAGGCGGCGTCGCCGAGCGCGGCGAGCGCCTCCGCCGGCGCGCCGCGGCCGCGGTGATGGCCCGGCCCGCCGAAGCCGTGAACGGGGTCGCGAGCGAACATCGCCAGATTGTCGGCGACCGGGGACTGGTTCTGATCCAAGGATTCGACCTGCGAAGAGCGCGACGGGGCGGGGTGCCCTTCGACTGCGCCGCGCTCAACTCCCGGAAGCGTCGGCGGGTCCGTGTCGCGACGGATCGCGCAGCCAGCGCGTGAGCACCGCCTCGGCCGCGTCGCGCAGTGCGGCATCGTGGTGCGCCGCGTCGCGCGCGAGCGCGGCGGGGTCGATCTGGGCGGCGCTCAGCTCGGCGGCGTGCCCCGCGAGCCAGCGCTCGATCCGGTCCGCCTCGAGGTGGAACTGCAAGGCGAGCGCGTGGCGGTCGACCGAGAACGCCTGTTGGCGGTAGACGTCGGTCGAGGCGAGCAGCGTCGCGCCCGCCGGAAGGTCGAAGGTGTCGCCATGCCAGTGCAGCACCGGCTGGCCGGCGGGCAGAGCGGCGAGCGGCGAGGCCGTGCCCTCCGCGGTGAGCGTCACCGGCGCGTAGCCGATCTCCTTGACCAGCCCGGGATAGACTCGCGCGCCGAGCGCCGCCGCGATCAGCTGCGCGCCGAGGCACAGCCCCAGCGTCGGCCGCCGCGCCGCCAGCCGCGCGCGCAGCAACGCCAACTCCTCGCCGAGAAACGGGTGCTCCGGCGCGTCGTAGACGCCCATCGGGCCGCCGAGCACGACGAGCAGGTCGGGCGCGAGCGGGTCCAGCGCGGCGACGCTTCCCTCGGCCGCCTCGACGTAGCGGACGGCATAGCCGGCGGCGCGCAGCGGCGCGTCGAGGTGGCCGAGGTCCTCGAAGGCGACATGGCGGATCGCGACGGCGGTGAGCGGCACGGGGGTCCTCCGCGAATGTGACCGGCGCGGCGACGATTCGGCGCGTCCTCTGACTCTCCTCTTAGCCTCGCCGCGCGAGCGCGCCACGATGACGCGCCGCCGCGCCCGGTCGAGTGCCGCGTTCCCGCGAAAGATGCCGCGCGCTTTCCGAAACTTGGTATAGGTTAGCGCGGCGGTCGCGCCGCTTCGGAGAGGTAGGGAGAAGCCCTTATGTCGCTCATCGTCAACGGGGAGGCGGTGGCGCCGCCGTCCGACCCGCGAGTCTCGCTGCTCGATCACCTGCGCGAGGCACTGCATCTCACCGGCACCAAGAAGGGCTGCAACCAGGGCGCGTGCGGCGCCTGCACGGTGCTGGTCGACGGCGAACGCATCCTCTCCTGCCTCGCGCTGGCGGTGCAGTATGAGGGGCGCTCGGTCACCACGATCGAGGGGCTGGCTGGCGAGGACGGGCTCCACCCGCTGCAACAGGCCTTCATCGAGCATGACGGCTTCCAGTGCGGCTATTGCACGCCGGGCCAGATCTGCTCGGCGATCGGCATGGCGGCCGAGGCGGGGCGCGGGGTGCCGAGCCACGTCAGCGCCGACCTCACCGCCGCGGTCGCGCTGACGCGCGAGGAGGTGCAGGAGCGGATGAGCGGCAACCTGTGCCGCTGCGGCGCGCACAACGGGATCGTCGACGCGATCCGCGCCACCGTCGCGGCGGAGTGGGCGGCATGACGCCCTTCTCCTACGCCCGCGCGGGCGACGCCGCCGAGGCGCTGCGGCTCGGCGCGGCGAGCGCCACCGCCTATCTCGGCGGCGGCACCAACCTGGTCGACCTGATGCGCGAGACGGTGGCGCGACCCGAGGCGCTGGTCGACGTCACCGGCCTCTCCGCCGCGATCGAGGAGACCGACGGCGGCAGGTTGCGGATCGGCGCGGCGGCGCGCAACACGGCGCTGGCGGAGCATCGCGCGGTGCGCGAGCGCTACCCGATGCTGTCGCGCGCGATCCTGGCGGGCGCCTCGGCGCAGATCCGCAACATGGCGACCGTCGGCGGCAACCTGCTCCAGCGCACGCGCTGCACTTACTTCTACGACACCGACGGCTCGCGCTGCAACAAGCGCTCGCCGGGCGAGGGCTGCGACGCGCGCGAGGGCTTCAACCGCATCCACGCGGTGCTCGGCGCGTCCGAGGCCTGCGTCGCGACCCATCCGAGCGACATGTGCGTCGCGCTGGTGGCGCTGGACGCGCAGGTCCATGTCGCCGGCGTCGGCGACGAGCGGACCGTGCCGATCGGTGACTTCCACCGCCTGCCGGGCGACTCGCCCGACCGCGACACGATACTGGCGCCGGGCGAGCTGATCACCGCGATCGAGCTGCCCGCGCTGCCGCTGGCGGCGCGCTCGACCTATCGCAAGGTGCGCGACCGGGCGAGCTACGCCTTCGCGCTGATCTCGGTGGCGGCGGCGATCGAGCTCGACGGCGACCGCGTCGGCGACGTGCGCGTCGCCTTCGGTGGCGTCGCGCACAAGCCGTGGCGCGCGCTCAAGGCCGAGGCGGCGCTGCGCGGCGGCCCGGCGACGCCGGAGGCGTTCCACGCCGCCGCGGCCCTGGAGTTCGCCGACGCCGCGCCGCTGCGGCACAATGCCTTCAAGCCGGCACTGGCGGGGCGGACGCTCGCCGCGGTGCTGGGCGAGCTGGTCAAGGGAGAGGCGGCATGAGCATCGTCGACACGGTCAAGCAGGGCGCCCAGGGCCTCGTGCAGGGCGCGATGACCAAGCTGGTCCCGCTCGCGCCCGACAGCTGGATCCCCGGCGGCGTCCCCGATCCGCTGATCCAGCACAAGCACGGGCTGATCGGCGCGGCGGTGTCGCGGCTCGACGGGCCGCTCAAGGTGAAGGGCGCGGCGCCGTTCGCGGCGGAGTTCCGCTTCGACGACATGGCCTATTGCGCGCTGGTCTACGCCACCATCGCGCGCGGGCGCATCACCGCGATCGACGCCGCCGCGGCCGAGGCGGCGCCCGGCGTGGTGCTGGTGATGTCGCACCTCAACGCGCCGCGGATGAACAAGCCGCCCGCGTTCGGCTCCACGCCGCACGGCGTCGGCCCCGCCGACCTCCCGATCTTCCAGGACGATCGCGTCCACTGGAACGGCCAGCCGATCGTCGCGGTGCTGGCCGAGACGCAGGAGCACGCCGACCATGCCGCCGCGCTGGTCGAGGTCACGTACGTCGCCGAGCCCTCGACCACCTCGCTGGAGGGCGCCAAGGTTAACGGCATCGCGCAGGGCCTGTTCATGGGCCAGCCGCTGCTCAACGAGATCGGCGACGCGGAGGGTGCGCTGGCGCGGGCGGCGGTCAAGGTCGACGCGGTGTACCGCACGCCGCGGCACAACCATAACCCGATCGAGCCCCACGCCGCGACGATCGCCTGGGTCGGCGACGAGCTGGTGATCCACGACGCCAGCCAGATGGTGACGCAGCAGGCGCAGACGATCGGCGAGGTGTTCGATCTCACCCCCGAGCAGGTACGGCTGACCTCGCCCTATGTAGGCGGCGGGTTCGGCAGCAAGGGGCTGTGGGACCATCAGGTGATCGGCGCCGCCGCGGCGAAAATGGCGGGGCGCCCGGTGCGGATCGCGCTGTCGCGCGAGGGCGTGTACCGCGTCGTCGGCGGGCGGACGCTGACCGAGCAGCGCGTCGCGATCGGCGCCAGCGCGGACGGCCGGTTCGAGGCGCTGATCCACACCGGCCTGTCGGTGATGTCGCCGCACAACAACATGCCCGAGCCGTTCATCCTCGGCACCCGCGCCGGCTATGCCTGTCCCAACATCAGGCTGCAGGTGGAGGTGACGCAGATGAACATGTTGGCCAACACCTTCATGCGCGCGCCGGGCGAGGCGGTGGGCACCTTCGCGCTGGAGTCGGCGATCGACGAGCTCGCGGTGGCGCTCGCGATCGACCCGGTCGAGCTGCGGCTGCGCAACGAGCCCGAGAAGGATCCCACCACCGGGCTGCCCTTCTCGTCGCGCCACATCGACAAGGCGTGGCGCGAGGGCGCGGCGCGTTTCGGCTGGTCGGACCGCGGCGCGCCGGGGGCGCGGCGCGAGGGCGAGTGGCTGGTCGGCACCGGCTGCGCCACTGGCACCTACCCCTACTACCGCATGCCCGGTGCCGAGGCGCGGATCACGCTCCGCCGCGACGGCGACCGCGTCAGCGCGCTGGTCGAGGTAGCGGCGGCGGAGATGGGGATGGGCACCTCCACGACCACCGCGATCGTCGCCGCCGAGCGGCTCGGCCTGCCGCTCGACCGGGTCGAGGTCGCCTATGGCGACTCCGCCATCCCGGGCGCGATCATGGCGGGCGGCTCGCAGCAGACCGCGGCGATCGGTGCCGCGGTGATCGCCGCGCACAACGCGCTGGTGGCCGAGCTGCTGACGCTGGCGGGCAACGACTCACCGCTCGCCGGGCTCGCGGCCGGCGAGGTCGGCAGCGAGGACGGCGGGCTGGCCAAGCTCGACGACGCCGCGCGGCGCGAGGGCTATGCCTCGATCCTGGCGCGCGCGCAGCGCGACAGCGTCACGGTCACCAAGGCCGGCACGCCGCCGCTCGAGCTGATGCACTGGTCGATGCACTCGCACAGCGCGCTGTTCTGCGAGGTGAAGGTCAACGCGGTGACGGGCGAGACGCGGGTCAGCCGCTTCCTCGGCGCGTTCGACTGCGGGCGCATCCTCAACGCCAAGACCGCGGCGAGCCAGTTCCGCGGCGGCATCATCATGGGGCTGGGCATGGCGCTGATGGAGGAGACCCAGTTCGACGAGCGCAACGGCCGGATCATGAACCCTAGCCTCGCCGAATATCACGTGCCGGTGCACCTCGACGTGCCAGAGATCGACGTGATCTGGACCGACATCCCCGACCCGCACACGCCGATGGGCGCGCACGGCGTCGGCGAGATCGGCATCACCGGGGTCGGCGCGGCGGTGGCCAACGCGATCTACAACGCCACCGGCCGGCGCGTGCGCGACCTGCCGATCACGCTGGACAAACTGCTATAGCGCGGCGGTGGGGAAAGCGCGCGGCGGCGCGCCCGGCGCGGCCCCCGCGTTCCGCTTTCTGGCGCGGCGTGCGGGTGAGCCTGGTCAGCTCGGCGTTCGTCTGCGCGGCGGTGGCCGCGGCGGGCTATTTCGACCGCGACGCGGTGCACGTCTATCCGGCGGCGCCGCCGGTGCGCGACGTCGCGGTGGTCAACGTCTCGGGCGACATGGGGCTGCGCTTCCTGCTCGGCGCCTCGACCTCGCGCGGCCTGACCGAGCATCATATCGGCGTGGTCGGCATCTCCTCGCCGGTCTACTTCCGCAAGCGCCGCACCCGCGCCGAGGTCGACGCCTTCGTCGCCGACGCCGTGCGCACCGCGCTGGCGCGGACCGGCGCGCGCCGGCTGGTGGTGATGGGCCAGTCCTATGGCGCGGACATCGTCCAGACCGGCATGGCGCACCTGCCGGCCGAGCTGCGCGCGCGGGTGGCGGGGATCATCCTGGTGCTGCCGGGCGACTCGGTCTTCTATCGCGCCGACCCGACCGGCTGGGCCTATCACGGCACGCCCGACAGCGTCGCGGTGACCACCGCGCGGACGCTGACCTGGACGCCGCTCACCTGCATCTACGGCGCCGAGGAGGACGACAGCCTGTGCCCGCTGCTCGACCTGCCCAACCTGCGCAAGGTGGCGATGCCGGGCGGGCACAACATCAACCATGATGCCGAAGGATTGCTCCGCCACGTGCTGGGGGCGGTGAGACGGGCGGATCGGCGCTGACGGCGAGGGTGCGCGAGGTCGCGTCGAGATCCTCCCCGGCATGGGGAGGGGGACCGCCCGGCGCAGCCGGGTGGTGGAGGGGGGTGGCCCCAAATGACCGGTCCGTGCGCGGGGAGCCCCCTCCGTCAGCGCTGACGCGCTGCCACTTCCCCGCGAGCGGGGGGATTGGCGAGCGTCACACCTCCCAGCCGCCGCCGAGCGCGAGGAACAGCTGGACCTGGTCCGCCGCGAGCCGGCTGTCCGCCGCGGCGAGCGTCTGCTCGGTGCCGATCAGCGTGCGTTGCGCGTCGAGCACCGGCAGGAAGCCGGTCCGCCCCGCGGTGAACAGCCGCTCCGAGTCGCTCGCCGCCCGCGCCGCCTGCGCGCGCGCCTGTGCCAGCGCCGCCCGGCGGTCGAGGTCGCGCGCGTAGACGGTCAGCGCGGTCTCGGTCTCGCGCAACGCGCCGAGCACGACGCCGTCGAAGCTGGCCGTCGCGGCGTCGGTCTCGGCCTCCGCGCCCGCGATCCGCGCCCGCACGCGGCGGCGATTGGGGAACTCCCAGCTGATCAGCGGGCCGAGCGAGAACTTATAGGTGTCGCTCGCGAGCGCGTTGCGCAGCAGCCCGACCGAGCCCGCCGAGGCGCCGAGCGTCACGCGTGGGTACAGTGCCGCCTCGGCCACGCCGATCCGCGCGGTGGCGGCGTGGAGCAGCAGCTCGGCGCGGCGCACGTCGGGGCGGCGGCGCAGCAGCGCGGCGCCGTCGCCGATCGGGATCGGGCGGTCGAGCCGGGGCTCGAGCGCGCAGGCGGCGACGTCGCGGTCGAACTCGGCCGGGGGGCGGCCGGTGAGCGTGGCCAGGCGGAACAGCGCCACCTGTCGCGCCGCGAGCAGCGTCGGCAGCGTCGCGCGGACCTGCTCCTCCTGCGCGCGGGAACGGGTGGCGTCGAGCGAGATGCCGCGCCCGGCGCGCACCAGCCGCTGCGTCAGCGCGGTGGTGCGCTGCTGCAGTGCCAGCGCGCGCTGCGCCACGCCGATCTCGCGTCCCGCGGCGCAGGCGTCGACATAGGCGCGCGTCGTGTCGGCCACCACGGTGACCTTCACCGCGTCATAGGCGGCGCGCGTCGCGGCGACGTCGGCGGTCGAGGCCTCGACCGCGCGGCGCACCTGACCGGCGAGGTCGAGCTGGTAGGAGACGCCGACCCGGCCCGCATAGACCGGGGCGGAGGGGAGTGCCGCGCCGGGCAACAGCTCCTCCTCGGCCGAGCGCTGCGCGTAGCCCGGCGCGACCTCGACCTGGGTCTGCGGCGTGCGGTCGGTCGCGGCGAGGTCGAGCGCGGCGCGGGCGCGCGCGATATTGGCGTCGGCGACGCGCAGGTCGGTGTTGTGCGCGATCGCCGCGGTGACGAGCCGGTCGAGCAGCGGGTCCTGGTACAGACGCCACCAATGGTCGGGCAGCGGCGCCGGCGCGTAGGCGGCGGCATCGCCCGAGACGAACGCGCCGGTCGCGCTCGGCCGCTCGATCACCGCGCTGGCGGGCCGGTGATACTCCGGACCGGCCGCGGCGCAGCCGGCGAGCAGCGCCGCGAGCAGCGCGGGGGCGAGGCGCCGCGGGCTCACGCGCGATGCTCCCGTGCGGCGACGGCGGGAGCCGGGGGCACCACCTCCACCGTGGCGGTGCGCCCGACCACGAGCGACGTGCCGGCGGGCAGTCGGTCGATCGTGACCCGCACCGGGATGCGCTGTGCCAGCCGCACCCAGCTGAAGGTCGGGTTGACGTTGGCGAGCAGATTGGCGCCGGCGCTGCGGTCGCGGTCCTCGATCCCGCCGGCGATGCTCTGGACATGGCCGGCGAGCGCGCCGTCGTCGCCCATCAGCCGCACCCGCACCGCGTCGCCGACGTGGATGCGCGGCAGCTTGGTCTCCTCGAAATAGCCGATCACGTGGAGCGAGGCGCGGTCGATGATCGCGAAGGCGGGATGGCCCGCGCTGGCATAGTCGCCGGGGCGCAGGTCCAGGTTGGTCACGGTGCCCGCCACGCCCGCGCGCACCAGCGTCCGCGCGAGGTTGAGCTCGGCGGTGTCGAGCGCGACGCGCGCCTGCGCCAGCGTCGCCTCGAGCTGCGCGACCCTGGCGAGGCTCTGCTCGCGCACCTCGCCCGCGACCAGCTCGCCGAGTTCGCGGTCGCGCCGCGCCTCGCGCCGCGCCTGCGCGAGCTGGACCTGCTGCGCCGCGATCGCCGCGCGCGCCTGCGCCACCGCGAGCCGGTAGCGCGGCCGGTCAACCTCGAACAGCGGCGTCCCCGCCGCGACCGGCTGGTTGTCGCGCACGAACACCTGCGTGACGAGCCCTGACACGTCGGGGGCGACTTGGACCACGTCGGCGCGCACGCGGCCGTCGCGCGTCCACGGTTCCTCCTCATAGTGGATCCACAGCCGCTGCGCCGCGGGACAGGCGACGGCGACCACGACCAGCGTCACGGCGACGCGGAGGATGACGATCTTTCTCATGATTCCTAGCCGAAGACAGCGGCGGGCGCGGTGCCGCCGAGGAGCGCGGCGCAGCCGGCCCAGAGGATGACGGTGAGCGCGACGTCGAACAGCCCGCGGTGCCAGACGAAGCGGTAGAGGCCGAGCCGCGCCAGCGCCCAGCCGATCGTCTCCGCGGCGACGAAGGCCAGCACCGCGGCGAGCAGCAGCGGGTGGACGTACACGCCCGCGAGGTCGATCTCGCCGTTCATGCCGCCGCCCTCGCGTGGTCGAGCTCGCGCGCGGCGGGGAAGAAGTTGCGGCGCAGTCCGGTAAGCGCGGCCAGCCGGTCGCGCGGGGCGGGCACCTCCGCCAGCGCCGTCGCGATCGCCGCGTCGAGGCGTGCGAGCAGCGCCGCCTCGGGCGCGGCCACGTCGCCGCGGGCGCGCGCGCGGTAATGCGCGGCGACGTCGGCGCGCAGCGCGGCGAGCGAGTCGTCGTTGGCGGGGGCGAGCTGCGCGATGTTCACCCCGACGCGGAGTTCGCGCAGCGCGGCCATGCCGGCGTCGCGGTCGCCCTGCTCGAGGTCGCCGACGCGCGCGCCGAGCAGCCCGACGCGGTCGAGCATGCGGCTCCGCCACGCCGGCAGCGGCGCGCGGCCGGGGTGCGCGGCCAGCTCGGCGAGCTCGCGCCAGCCGGCGCGGCGCAGCCGGCGCAGCGCGGCGCCCGCGCCGAGGCTGCGGCACAGCCGCGTCGCCACCATCGCCGCGGCGACCCCGGCGAGCTGCGCGACGCTGCCGTTGAAGAAGCCGGCCGCGTCGGCGGTGAAGCTGTTGGTCAGCGCGAGCCCGCCCGCGAACCCGATCAGCAAGGGCATCATCCGCCCGTACCAGCGCGGCAGCGCCATCAGCACGCCGGGCACCAGCAGCGCCGGCGCGAGCAGCAGCGCGAGCGTCTCGAAGCTGTGCACCAGCGGCAGCAGCGCGAAGAGGTACAGCGCGACCAAGGGCAGCGACGCGACCGTCCAGATCAGGAAGCCGCGCTGCGCCGGCACCGGATCGTCCATCGTGGCGAAGAAGCAGCACACCACCGCCGCGATCATCGCCGCGACCGCGCCCTCGGGCCAGGCGGCCATGATCCAGAAGCCGCAGCAGGCGAGAATCGCGGCGAAGGTGGCGACGGCGGAGAGCAGCGCGAGCGGCAGGTCGCGGTGGAGCGGTCGCCGTCGCCGTTCGCTCAGCAGCGCACGCACGCGCTCCAGCGGCGCGGCGCCGGGATCGATCGCCTGCGCCGCGACCAGTCGCGCGGTGTCGAGTGCCTCGACCAGCTCGCGCAGCCGGTCGAGCAGGTTGGCGATCAGCAGCTCGCGCCAGTCCGCGGGCGTCAGCGCCGCGGCGAGCGCGTCGACGCGCGCGGCCAGGCTGGCCGGGTCGTGCGCGCCCGCGTCGCTCGCCCAGGCGCGGACGTCCTCGACCAGCGCGGCCACGTCGGCGGGCACCTCGCCCTCGACGGCGATGGCGCGGAGCCGGTCCTCGACCGCGGAGACGAGCGGCAGCAGCAGCACGAAACGGTCCTGCAGCGCGCTCAGCAGCGCGCGGGTGGGGCGCGCGGCGGCGGTGTCGAACGGGACATGAGTCGCCATGACGTGCAGCTCGGTGACGTCGCCGGCGAGACGACGGCGCTCCTGGTCGGCGCGCTCCGTCGGTACGGGGGCTAACGCGTCGGCGATCCAGCGCTCGGCCTCGGCCAGCAGCGTTCGCACGCGCGCACCGAGCAGCGCGGTGACGCTGCGCGGCCATACCGCGGCATGGACGAGTGCGGCGCAGGTCACGCCGATGCCGATCTCCTGCGCGCGCAGCACCGCGACGTCGAAGATCGCCTCGGGATGGCCCACAGTAGGGAAGCCGACCAGCGCCGCGGTATAGCCCGCCAGCATGAAGAGGTAGGAGCGCGGCGTGCGATCGAGCAGCGAGACGAACTGGCACGTCGCCACCCAGCCGGCGAGCGCGAGCGAGAGCAGCAGCGGGGCGTCCACCAGCAGCGGCACCATCACCACCGCCGCGCTCGCGCCGACGAGCGTGCCGAGCAGGCGGAACACCGCCTTGGAGCGGACCGCACCGCTCAGCGGCTGGCTGGTGATATAGACGGTCGCCATCGCCCAGAACGGGCGCTCGAGCCCCAGCGCGAACGAGACGTACAGCGCCAGCATCGCCGCGGCGAAGCAATTGGCCGAGAACACGACCTCGCGCGGACCCACGCGCATCGGATCAGGCCGCGTCGGCCGCGGCCAGCGCCTGGGCGAGCCGCTCGAGCACCTTGCTCGCCACCGCGACCTCGGCAGGAGCGATCCCGGCGAACAGCGCGGCACGGATCTCGGCCGAGCGCGCCTCCGCCGCGGCGGCCAGCGCGCGGCCCGCGTCGGTGAGGTGGAGCGTCTTGGCGCGCTTGTCGGCGGGATCGGGGCGGCGTTCGGCGAGCCGCGCGCGCTCGATCTGGTCGAGCATCGGGACGACCGTGGGCGGCTCGACGCCGAGCTGCTCGGCCAGGGCGCCCTGGCGTACGCCGTCCTCCATCCGCCCGAGCAGCATCACGGCCAGCGCGGAGGAGTGCGACAGCGAGAGGTCCGCGAGTTCGCGGTCGAGATGGCGCCGGTAGGCACGTGCCAGCGGCACGAGCAACGTGGTGAGCTGACGCTCGGGCGGGAACGACTCGACGGGCACTTCGGTTAGTTAGCTATCTATCGACCTTTCTTCAAGTGATGCGGGGCGTTCGTGAGAGCCTCTTTGCCTCGAGCCCGTCGCGCGCCACCGGCCATCGCCGATGACGCGCGGTGCTATTCTCGCCGCGTGAGTGACCGTCAGGCTTCGGCCAGACGCGTCGCGGTCTCGCGATAGTCGTGCAGTGGGCGGCCGAGCAGTCGGGTCAACCGTTCGCGATCGCCCTCGTGCGGGATCATGCCGTCGCTGACGTAGCGCTCCGCCATCAGCCGCATCTCATAGGCGGTCCAGCGCGGCATGAAGGTCGCCATGTTCTGCTCGAAGCCGCTCGGATCGTCGCCGCCGTAGACGATCGGGCGGCCGAGCACGTCGGACCAGATCGCCGCGACATCCGCGCCGGTCAGCGTCTCTGGACCGACCAGGTTGATCGTCTCGGGCGGCAGCTTGGCGGGGGCGCGCTCGCGGCGGATCAGCTCGATCGCGGCGGCCTCGGCGATGTCGCGCGCGTCGACCATCGCCACGCCCTTGCCGCCGATCGGCATGGGGTAGACGCCGTGCTGCAGGATCACGTCCTTCACCATCGCCTCGTTGTCGATGAAATAGGTCGGCCGCAGGATCGTCGCGCCCGCGTCCATCGCCGCCAGCATCCGCTCGGCACCCGACTTGACCGCGAAATGCGGGACGTTGACCGCCTCGTCCGCGCCGAACACGGAGAGATAGACGATGCGGTCGATCCCGGCCTCGCGCGCGAGGTTGAGCGTGATGATCGCCTGGGTAAATTCGTCGCCCGTGACGGCGTTGAGCAGGAACAGCGTGCTCACCCCGGTGAGCGCGGCGCGCAGCGAATCGATGTCGAGCAGGTCGCCCTTCGCGACCTCGACCGCGGCGGGGAAACTCGCCTTGGCGGGATCGCGCGTCAGGACGCGGACCTCGGCGTTGCGGGCGAGCAGCTGATTGACGACGTGCTGGCCGACGCGGCCGGTGGCACCGATGACGAGAATGGTCATGAGAGGTCTCCTTCGTGTGTCGTGCTGACGAAGGCGAAGATGCGTGTTCCATGATCGACCGAATAGACGCGTATTCTAGACGATCCGTCTTGTTGGTGGAACGATAGCGCACCCGAAGGACCATGAACGGTGGAAGAAGACCCGCCTCGGATCGGGTCGCCCGAGCGGGTCGGGCGGCGCGGAGGCGCGTCGCATGAGCGCACCGCCGGTCGCGGCGCGTGAGTGGGGAAGAGCGTGGTGGTCCGCGCCGTCCGTCGTCCGAGCGACGGACCGGCCGCTCACCATTGCCGGCGGAAGCCTCGGATCGCCGCCACGGAGTCGCGGCGGGCGCGTCGTGTCGGGGGGGTGAGATCGGCCAGCGCCGACGATGGACTGGTGTCGGCCAGCGTCGCCGGCTCGAGCGAGGGCGCCGGCGGCGCCGCGACCGGGACGGGACCGGGTTCGAGCGCGCCGACCATCTGATCCGTGAGCGCGATCAGGGCCGGGCGTGGCCCATCGTCGGGCCGGGCTGGCCGGAACGGTGGCGGCGATACACGCGCGTCGGCAGTGGCGAGCGCCCGCCGCGGCGCGGGCAGGCGCGACGCCTTGTCCGCGACGGTGGACGCGGGAGCGAGTGGCGCGACCGAGGCGCTGACCGACACGCTTGCGCTCACCGGCTCGCGCGGGCGCGCCTCCGGCCGCGCCGCCCGATCGCGCGGCGCGTCGCGCGGCTGACCGCGCTCGATCGTCACGAAGGCGAGGCCGCCGATCGCCACCGCGGCGGCGAGCCCGAGCGTCGCCGAGGCGCGGCGCGACGCAGCGAGCGCGTGGGCGAGTGCGCGCGGCGCGGCGGCCGCGGGCTCGGCACCGCTGCTCGCTGCGCCGGGTCTACCCAGCACGGAGAGCAGCGCGGCGTCGAGTTCCTCGTCGTCGAAGACGGTCGGCGGGTTGGTCATCGCGCGACCACCGCGTCCAGGCGACCGCTCGCGCTCGCGCGCTCGCCCATCGCGTCGACCGGCGCGGTGCCCTCCTGCTCCGCCTGCAGGAACCAGCGCTCGCCGCGCTCCAGCCCCATCGCGGTGAGCCGGCTGGTGCGATAGGCACCGGTGTCGATCCCGATGCGGTTGCCGCGCACCTCGGGGCCGTCCTCGGCGATGGTGTGGCCATGGACCACGGTGACTCCGTGATCGTCCTCGGCCTCGAGGAACTCCTGGCCGATCCACAACAGGTCACGCGGCACCTGGCGATCGAGCGCGACGCCGGGACGGATGCCGGCATGGACGAAGAGATGATCCTCGTGGCGCAGCGAGAGCGGCAGCTGCGCGAGCCAGTCGATCACGTCGCGGCCGACCAGCCGCGCCGCGGCGCGCAGCTCGCGCAGCCCCGGCAACCCCCCGGTCACCTCGGGTGTGGCGCCCCAACTGAGCAGCGTCTCGCGCCCGCCGAAGTCGAGCCAGGCGCGGTACGCCCAGAGGTCGCCGCGCAGTGCGTGCACCATCATCTCCTCATGATTGCCTTTGAGCACGGTGAAGCGCGGGTTGAGCTGGCTGAGCCGCAGGCAGCCGCGCACCAGCCGCGCGCTGTCGGGCCCGCGATCGACGAGGTCGCCGAGTAGGACGATCCGCGTCGTGGCCGGCCCGCGCGCGGCATGGTCGCGCTCGATCAGGCGCATCAGTGCCCGGAACAGGTCGAAGCGGCCGTGCAGGTCGCCGATCGCGTAGATCCGGTCCGCCTCGCCCGCGTGCTCGCCGCCGCTCACCCCATCGTCACCCTCGCGCCCGCGCGCTCACTCACGCGCCCGTGACAGGCCCACCGAGACGGCGAGGCCCGCCGAGAAGCTCGCCGCACCGCGCGACAGCCCCGCCGTCGTGAACCCGGTCAGGCGCAGCGGTGTTCCCGCGAGCCGCGTCGACGCGCCCGCGAACAGCTCGTGCGAGTCCTCGACCAGCCGCGTCGCCGCGCGCGCGTAATGATAGGAGGTGAGCAGATAGGCGTCCGGCCCGATGGCGAAGGAGGCGCCGACCGAGGCCGCCGGGCCGTCGCGCAGCTCGTACAGCGCCGTGTCGCCGAGGAAGCGGTAGGTCACCGAGACGAACGGGGTAAGCGCGCCCAGCGGCAGCGACGCGTCGGCGCCGAGAGCATAGTCGTTCTCGCCGCTGGACAGGCCGCTGCCCCGCGTCGCCGTGTTGATCTTGGCGCGTCCCGACAGCTCGATCTCGACCGGGCTGCCCGATGGGGCGATCGTGTAGGCGGCGCCGAGCGTCAGATCGCCGAGACCCTCGGCGGTGCGCTTCACCGCGGAGGTGTTGGGTGCGACCAGCACCGGGGTGGCGTCGATCCCGGTGAAGACGGTCGAGCGGCTGCGGATCCGCATCCACGGCAGCGAGGCCGAGAGCGTGAGATCGTTCAGCCGCAGCCGGGCGCCCAAAGCGGAGCTCCAGATCGTCGTCGTCGAACCGGTGCCGAAATCGCCCTCGCCGTAGATGCCGCCGAGCGACACGTCGAGCGCGGCGTCGTCGCGACCGAGCCGCTCCATCGCCTGCGGCACGGTGGCGGCGGAGACCGAGGTGTTCGCGCTCGACGGCGAGATCGCGCTGGTGCCGTCGTAGCGCACAGGGCGATCGGGCGGCTCGAGCGCCTGGCTCGCCGCCGGCGTGGCAAGAGCGCAGATGGCGAGCGCGGCGAGTACCGTTCTGTCGTGGGTCATCGGGCTCTCCCTGAGGGCGGCGTCGCGGTGCTCGTCACCGAGTAGGCGCCGGCAGCACCGAATGGTTAATCAACGCCTTACGCCAATGGGCTCAAAGGGAAACAGGATTGATCGCCGGCCGAGCGGCGGGTGGCTGGCGGGAAAAGACGAACACGGACGGGCTGGGAGCGGAGCGCGTCGCCGCTCCTCCGTCGCGGTCTAAGGTGCGTTCAGCGCCCGCATGCTCGGTTGCTATCGCCGTGACGTCCGTGTCGACGCCGACCTCCCGACGGGCGCTTATGGTTCATTATGAGACATATGCTTCGCCGGCCGCTGCGGCAGCACGACGATGAGCAGGACGATCGCGGCGGCCAGCGCCATGCTCGCGATCGGACGACTCAGTCCGAGCCCGCCGTGCGCGGTCGGCTTGTCGACGTAGTCGCCCACAGTCGCGCCGAGCGGTCGCGTGAGGATGAACGCGGTCCAGAACAGCAGCACGCGCGGTACCCGCGTTCGCCAGTACAGCAGCGCGGCGGCCGCGAGCAGCGCCCCGAACACCAGTGCGGCACCGTCATAGCCCAGCCCCGAGCCCGCGACCCAGTCGCCCAGCGCGGTGCCGAGCGTCTGCGAGCAGGTGATCGTCAACCAGTAGAAGCGCTCGCTCCGCCGGTCCGCGACAGCGCCGATGTCGACGCTCCCGGTGCTCCGTCGCCACAACAGCAGCGCGGCGGTTACCAGCGCGACCAGCAGCAGCGCACCGCCGGCATAGCCGAGGCCGAGCGAGCGGGTCGCGAAATCCGCCAGCGTCGTCCCCGCCGTCGTCGAGGCAAGGATCGTCGCCCAGTAGAGCCAGGGGTCGAGCCGTCGCGCGCGCACCTGCAGCGCGACGAGCACGACGAGGAGCAGGCCGAAGATGGCGGTGCCGACGAGATAACCGTTCAACCCCGACGCACCAGCATCCGGACTGGTCTCGCCCAGCCAGCTCATCGAGACCGTGTCTCCCCCGGTCTCGCCCAGGGTCGTCGCCAGGATCTTGATGGTCCAATAGCCCAGCGTGACCGCGGGGACCTTGGCAACGGCACGGCGGGGATCGTCGGTCATGCGCGGCTCCTCGAGCGCGCGGCGCCCGCTCGTTCAGCGCCGCTCTACACCCGTCTGGCCGTGCGCACGATGCGGCGGCAGCGCGGTGCTCCTCGGCGCGGGAGCGCTGATCACCGCGCGATACCAACGCCGGTTAAGGTGCGTCTTTAGGGAGAGTAGATAGTTGCTGCGCATGAGGAAGTTATGGCGCGTTTGATCCACCGGCTGCGGCAGCTGCGACACCCCGACGAGCGGATCACCGCGGCGGTGCGCGCCACGCTGGTCGGATCGCTCTATGCCTCGCCGCAGTCGCTCGTGATCGGCGCGCTGACGAGCAGCGTCATCGCCGCGGTGGTCGCCGCGGTCAGTCGCGACGAGTGGCTCGCCGGCTGCGCGGTGATGATCGGGACGGTCGGCGTGGTGCGGATCGTCGACGCGGTGCGACTTCACCGCCAGGCGGTCGCGGGGGCGACGGTGCGCCGGCAGGAGCGCGGCTACCGCCTCGGCGCTCTGAGCTACGCCGGGCTGCTCGGGCTGTTCGGGCTGCTCACGCTCACCCGCACCGACGATGGCGTGCTCCAGCTGCTCGCGGTCACCACCGCGATCGGCTACGCCGCCGGCATCGCCGGACGCAACGCCGGCCGGCCGTCGATCGCGCTCAGCCAGCTGTGCGGCGCCTCGCTGCCGCTGGTCGTGGGCCTGCTGATCGCGCTCGATCCGCTCAAGGCGGTCCTGGCGGCGGTCATCCTGCTGTTCGTCGTGGCGATGATGGAGATCACGCTGCAGACCTACGAGACGATCCTGCGCGCCGTCGTCGTCTCTCACGAGAAAGCGGCGCTGGCCGAGCACAATGCCAGCATGGCGCGGCGCGACGACCTGACCGGGCTGGCCAATCGCACCGCGTTCCGCGAGCAGTTCGAAGCGCGGCTTGCCGCGGCGAAGGCGAACGGGGGCGCGCTGGCCTTGCTGTGGCTGGACCTCGACCGCTTCAAGGAGGTCAACGACACGTTCGGGCATCTCGCCGGCAACGCGCTGCTGGTCGCGGTGGCGGAGCGGCTGCGGCGCACCTTCGCCGACTGCGGTACGGTGGCGCGGCTGGGCGGCGACGAGTTCGCGATCGTCTGCGCGCTCGACAGCCCCGACGAGGCGGTCGCGATCGGGCGGCGGCTGCTGGAGGTGGTCGGGGAGCCGGCGCAGTGCGACGGGCACCGGCTGCGCTCCAGCGTCTCGGTCGGGGTCGCGGTGGCGCCGCGTGACGGGGGCGACGCCGACACGCTCCTCAAGAACGCCGACCTGGCCCTGTATCGCGCGAAGGAGAGCGGGCGCGGGCAGATGTCGCTGTACGAGCCGGCGATGGACGAGAAGATCGAGCGCCGGCGCCAGCTCGCCGCCGAGCTGCACGGCGCGCTGGAACGCGGCGAGTTCCATCTCGTCTACCAGCCGATCTACGACCTCGCGGGCGAGCGGATCAGCTCGTGCGAGGCGCTGTTGCGCTGGACCAATCGCCGCCACGGCGCGGTGTCGCCGGCCGAGTTCATCCCGATCGCGGAGGACAACGGCCAGATCGTCGCGATCGGCAATTGGGTGCTCCACCAGGCCTGCCGCACCGCGAGCGAGTGGCCGGCGCACGTCTCGATCGCAGCGAACCTGTCGCCGGTGCAGCTGCGCGCGAGCAACCTGCCAGCGGTGGTGATCAGCGCGCTCGACTCGACGGGGCTGGCGCCGCAGCGGCTCCACCTCGAGGTGACCGAGTCGGTACTGCTCGAGGATGTCGACTCCTCGCTCGCCGCGCTCAAGGCGCTCAACCGGCTGGCGGTGAACACCACGCTCGACGATTTCGGCACGGGCTATTCGGCGCTGAGTTATCTCACCCGCTTCCCGTTCCAGACGCTCAAGATCGACCGGTCCTTCATCACCGACCTGGACCACAGCCCGGCGTCGATCGCGATCGTGCAGACCGTGGTCGACCTCGCTGCGAAGCTGGGCATGCGCACCGTCGCGGAGGGTGTGGAGACGGCGGCGCAGCTCGATCAGCTG
The DNA here is from genome assembly GCF_014194975.1 of Sphingomonas sp. BK580. Taxonomy (GTDB): domain Bacteria; phylum Pseudomonadota; class Alphaproteobacteria; order Sphingomonadales; family Sphingomonadaceae; genus Sphingomonas. Next base: position 189,376 of record NZ_JACIAY010000004.1, read on the forward strand.
CGCCGCACGCGCTGTGACGCGGTACAGGGCTATCTGCTCGCGCGGCCGATGCCGGCGGACATGGTCGCCGCCATGTTCGCCGGCACGCGGCTGCGCGCGGGGACCGCCTAGGCAGCGGCGCGCTCGAGTAGGCGCGTCTGCGCGCCGGTCAGCCGCCGCATCAGCTTGAGGTCCGTCTCGGTCAGCCGCAGCGCGGCGTCGGCCCATAGATCGACCACGGCCTCCAGCTCGGCGAGCGGCAGCGGGTTCACCGCGCGCGACGCCTCGTAGATCGCGCAGTGCGCGCTGTGCCGGCGGCGGTTCTGGCGGATATAGTCCGCCACCATGCCGCGCCCCGCGCCCGGCTCGGCGAGCGCGTGGACGAGCCCCATCTCGTACAGCTCTTCGGCGCCGTAGGTCCGCCCGCTCAGGATCATCTGCTCGGCGCGCGCGGCGCCGAGCCGGCGCGACAGGAAGCAGTGCGCGCCCATGCCCGGGAACAGGCCGAACAGCGTCTCGGGCAGGCCGAAGTTCGCGCCGCGCTCGGCGATGACGACGTTGAACGACAGCAATGCCTCGAAGCCGCCGCCCAGGGCGTCGCCCTCGACCAGCCCGATCGTCACGATCGGCCGGTCGAGCCCGGTCATGTTGCGGTGGAGGATCTGCACGCAGGCGCGGCCGTAGCGCACCAGCGACTCGCGGTCGCCCGCCCGGATATGCTGTGCGAACAGATCGAGGTCGCCGCCGAGCGAGAAGACGCGGGGGAAGCGCGAGCCGAGCACGAGGTAGCGGATCGGCATCGCGCCGCTGGCGCAGGCGAGCTCGATGTCCTCCTGCCAGGAGACGAAGTCGCGCAGCAGGTCGGGGTTGAAGCTCGGCCGCGTGCGCGGGCGCATATAGGTCCACAGCGTCTCCAGCGCCGGGTCGAAGCTCACGTCGAGCTGGTCGAGCTGGAACAGCGGCCGCGCGCCCGGGGCGGGCGAGTCGGCCTGCTGGAGGCGGTGGTGCGGCCCGGGGACGACCGGAGGATATTCGACAGTCATGGTGTTTTCCTCTTCTCGTACAGCGCTCTGCTGCGTGAGAAGAATATCCCGGAGCGCTCGCGGATGCTGGCGCTGTTATGTGTCCCCCGATGGTCCGTCAGTCGTTTCCTGCAGCGCGACCACTTCGAAGTCGAACGATCGCCATCCGCGTTGCTTCGCCGCCTCCTCCGCCGGTACCCGTTTGGCGAGCGCCGCGCGTCGCGAAGATTCATGTCCCCAGAACACCTCGGTGCGCCCGTTCTGAAGCTGCGCGACGATACGCCAGTAGTGCGTCAGCGGCGCCGCGGTCGGCCCGATCGTCTTGACGTAGCCGTCGGAGAGCGTCGCGATCAGGTAACGTTTTCTCTTCGCCATGACGGCATGCTGCCTTTCACCCCGGATCAGGCCGATAACGTTCGTGCCCCCGTCGCTCCTGCCCAGGCAGGAGCCCAGAGTCACCGAAGTGACCCATCGTGGCGCCTCCGGCGCGCGCAGGGGTGCGGCCTCGTAGGGAAGGCGCCGCTGGACAGCGCCGACGCGGGCGCCTATCGGGCGCGCCGTCACGGCCTCTTCCGGGTTTCCGGCCGCGGACACCTCCACCGAGCCCGCGAGAAGGAACCTCCTCATGGCGTGGCTCATCCTCGGCGTTGCCGTCGTCACCGAGATCATCTGGGCGCTCAGCCTGAAGTGGGCGGCGATGCGCCCCGGCGTGCTTGTCTCAACGATCCCGATCGCGCTCAGCTTCGTCAACATGGGGCTGCTCGCGCTGGCGATGCGCGGCCTGCCGGCGGGCACCGCCTATGCGGTATGGACCGGGCTCGGCGCTGTGGGCGTGACGCTCCTCGGCGTCGTGCTGTTCGGCGAGACGCTCAACCTGGCGCAGATCGGCTTCATCACGCTGATCATCGTCGGGGTCGTCGGCACCAAGTTCTTCGCCTCGGCCTGAGCAGAGCCAGCCGCGCCGGCGCCAGGTCGGGCCGATGTCGGGAGCTGGGGCCGCGCCCTGGTCCCGTTCCGCCGGGCACGAGCGCGCGACGAGCGCTTTCCTCAGGCGCTCCTAATCCATATTAGGAATGTGCGGCGTCGAGTCGATCGCCGCGGGGGAAAACCGAGACTTGCCCGACTTCAAGGAAGAAGCGCGAATCATCCGCGAGCTGGTGCGTGCGGGGAACGGGCCGGACCCCTTCTCCTCGGCCGTTCGCGCCACGCGCATGCCGATGCTGATCACCAACCCGCGCCAGCCGGACAATCCGATCGTCTTCGCCAATGCCTCCTTCGCGCGGCTGACCGGCTACGCCCGCGCCGAGATCATCGGCAAGAACTGCCGCTTTCTTCAGGGCCCCGCGACCGACCGCGGCGAAGTGGCGCGGCTGCGCGCCGCGATCGACCTGCGTCAGCCGATCGAACTCGAGCTGCTCAATTACCGCAAGGATGGCACCACCTTCTGGAACCGGCTGCTGGTGTCGCCGGTGTTCAGCGACGACGGCGTGCTGACCTTCTTCTTCGCCTCGCAGTTCGATGTCACCCCCGAGCGCGAGCGCGTTGCCCGGCTCGAGCGCGACCGCGCCGAGTTGGAGGCGGAGGTCGCGCGGCGCACCGCCGAGCTACAGGCGAGCGAGCAGCGGCTGCGGCTCGCGTTGGAGGCGGGGCGGCTCGGCACCTGGAGCCTGAACCTCGAGACGCGCCACCTGATCGCGTCCGACAGCTGCAAGGCGATCTGCGGCCGCCGCCCCGGCGACTCGCTCAGCTTGGAGGAGTTGCAGGCGACCATCCACCCCGACGACCGCGCGATGCAGGCCGCCGCGATCGAGCGCGCGATCAGCGAGGGCACGATGCTCGATGCGGAATATCGCCTCGCCTTGCCGTCGGGCGAGGAGCGCTGGGTGCAGGTTCGGGGCCAGGCCAACCATCGTGCCGACGGCACGCCGATCACGCTGGTCGGCACCACGCAGGACATCACCGAGCGCCGGCGCGACCAGGGCCATCGCGCACTTCTGGCACGTGAGCTCAGCCACCGCGTCAAGAACACGCTCACCTCGCTCCAGGCCGTGGTGGCGCAGACGATCCGCCGCGCCAGCTCGCTCGAGGACGCGGGCGAGTCGATCGCGGCGCGGATCCAAGCGATGGCGGCGGCGAACGAGCTGCTCGTCAGCGAGGACTTCGCCAGCGCCTCGGTGCGCGACCTGCTCGAGCGCACGTTGGCGCCCTTCGGCATCGACGACGGCCAGCGTTTCGTGCTGAACGGCCCGGCGATGAGCCTGCCGCCGCACCTCGTCGTCGCCTTCGCGTTGGCGCTGCACGAGCTGGCGACGAACGCGACCAAATACGGCGCACTCTCCAACGCCGGGGGCGTGGTGGAGGTGACGTGGGAGCTGATCGATCGGGCCACCCCAGCGCTGCTGCGGCTGAACTGGACCGAGCGCGCCGCGCCCGCCCGTGGTCGCGCCCGAGCGCAGCGGCTTCGGCACGCAGCTGATCCGGCGCGTGCTCGCCAGCGAGGCGGGGGGCCGCGCCGAGATCGACTATCGACCCGAGGGCGTGGTGTTCACCGCGGTGCTGCCGCTGTCGCTGGACTAGGTCCGCTCGGTGGTCCCACGCTGGTAAGCGCCTTCCCTTCGCGGTTCGTTGCGGAACTCCCGTCATCTCGGCCTCGAGCCGCGATCCGTCGTGCCGCTCACGCCTAAGTCATCGCTCTTGCTGAACCATCGCCCCCGGCTCAGGGCCGGGATGACGATCGTGGGGAGCGCGTTCACGACGATGAACCGACCCCCGAAGGCGGGGGTGACTGCAGGCCTCTAGCCTGACCGTCTCGTCGGGGCATCGAACGCGGGCCGCCGGGCGAGCGGCGAGACTCCGCTTCTCCGCCGCGTCAGATCTGCGAGTAGGCGGTCGGGCTGAGGATCTGGTTGTCGGCGGCCGAGGTGATCTCGGGATCGGTCAGGCCGGGCGTGGTGATCAGCTTGCGCCACGCCGGGTCCGAGCCGAACGTCGCCCAGTTGCGCTCGCGCGTCGCCAGGTCGGGGAAGGTGAGCAGGTAGGTCAGGCTCGGCAGGTGCGCGCCGGTCAGGTCCTGCGCGAAGAAGACCGGGGTCAGCCCGGTACGGCGGAAGATGTCGATCTCGCCGCCGGTGTCGAACATGCCGATCTTGGTGGTGCCCGCGCGCTCGTTGTGGCTGTAATAAGTGCGCAGCTCGAAGATGCGCCCCTTGTTGCCGGCGGCTGCGGCGGGCAGCTCGATCCGCGGGAAGTGCGGGAAGGCGCGCATCAGCTTGACGTCGAGCGCCACGAAGGGCGGCGCGTCCGGCGTGGTGCCGAGGAAGGGTGCCGCCGCGGCGGTGTAGCGCGCGTCGGCGGCGAGCCGGTCGGGCAGGGCGGCGAAGTCGGCGATCGTCGGGTGCGGCACCAGCACCTGGAGCCCCGGCGTGCCATAGCCGATCGCGACCGTGAACACGCCGATCGGCCCGCAGCCGGCGCGGCGGGCGGCGGGGATGAAGGCCTCGCGCAGATAGGTGTCGAGCCGCTCGCGCATGGGCCCGCGCACCAGGTGATAGGTGCGCAGCTCATAGACTTCTGGCGCGGTCGTCGCGACGGCGCGCTGCGCGCTCGCCGCGCCGCTCGCCAGCGTCATGCCGCCGATAGCAGCTCCCGCGAGCAGCGAGCGTCGTTGGATCGCCTGCGTCATTCTTTCCTCTCCCCGGCCCGAATGCCCGTAGGAGCCGAAAAGACTGGCTCCGTCAATCCGTTACGCCGAGCTAGCGATCGTGATCGGTCGTCCGCGCGGGCGCTGTGGGCACCGACGGCGAACGCCTTCGTCAAGACGGTCGATCCCGACACGAGCGCGACACCCAGGACCGCAGCCGCCACGCGCCGGGGGCGGGATAATCGGGACCGCTGCGAGCGGGACGGTCGTGGCGATCTTCGCGGCGGGCAGGGGAGGTGAGGGCGAGGCGCCGGCCGGCACCTCGCCCCGCGATCACTTGCCGCGCAGCGTGTTGATCAGCGCGATCCCGAGCACGCCGCCCATCGCCGCGGCGGTGAACGGCCGCTCGTGGATGAACTGGCGCGCATAGTCGATCGCGGGGCGGATCGTGTCCTCCACCGCATTCTTGGCCTCGCCGTAGCTCTGCCGCGCCTGGCCGCCGAGCTGATCGGCCTTGCCCTCGGCGCGCAGGGTCTTGTCGCCGGCGGCGTTGCCCAGCCCTTCCTTGATCTTGCCGCCGAGGTCGGTCGCGGCGCCGGCGAACGTATCGGTGTTCATCATTCGTCTCCTTCGTTGAAGTGCGGGGTGAGCGGCGCGGGACGCGGTGCCGCGGTGTGCTCCTTCGGCGGTGCCGTCGTCAGGTCGCGCCCGGTCGCGTCAGGCTCGAGCAGCCGCGCCACGACGCGCCCTGCCGCCTCGCGGCCGCCGAGCCCGAAGGCGAGCGCCGCGGCGACCGCGACCGCGCCGAGGAGGAGTCCGAACGCCATGTTGATGATGTCGTCGGCCAGGCCCATGAAGCGCAGCCCGATCGCGGTGCCGAGCACGATGATCGCGACCCGTACCAGCGGCGCCGCGGCGCGCGCGCCGCTCTGCCCCTCGACCACCCGGGCGACGAGCCGCGCGACGATCACCGCGGCGAAGATGATGATCGAGCCGAACACCACCTGGCCGAACAGCGCCAGCACCTCGGCCATGATGCGCGAGCCATAAGCGAAGTCGAGCTGGCGGAAGGCTTCCATCAGGCCGAAGATCAGCACCGCGACGAACGCGCCCCTGCCGACCAGCGCGGAGGGACGAAGATCGGCGCGCGCCGCACCCAGCTCGCTCGCGGTCGCCTGCGACCACAGGCCGGTGGCGCCGATCGCGCGATCGAAGCCGGTGGTGCCGAGGAACTGGGTCAGCAGCCGTGACGCGAACTTGCCGATGGCATAGGCGACCGCGAGGATCAGCGCGGCGGCGATGACGTGCGGGATCGCGTCGAGGATCAGCCGCAGCATCGCGGTGGCGGGCTGCGAGATCGCGGCGATGTTGAGCGTGTCCAGCGCGGCGATCGCGACCGGGATGATGATCAGCGCGAAGACGATCGCGCCGAGCGTGCGCGGCAGCATCGACGGGTCGCTCGGCGCGCCGTCGCCCAGGCTGGTGGAGAAGCGCTCGACGTGGCTGGCCGTGACCACCGCCTCGACCGCCTTGCGCGCCACCTTGGCGAGCACATAGCCGAGGAAGGAGATCAGGCTGGCGCCGATGATGTGCGGCACCGCGTGGCCGAAGCCGCGCAGCATGTCGCCGAGCGGCCCGGTTGCGCCGGTCAGCCCGAGCGGCTGGGCCGCGAGGAACAGCGCGATCAGCAGCACGATCCAATAGGCCGCGTCACCGACCTGCACGCCGATGCTGTCGGGGTGGCGCTCGCCGAGGTTGGCGGCGTTGGCGTGGCGCGCCAGCGGGGTGCGATTGACCAGCTTGGCCACCGCCCATTTGATCGCGCGCGCGGCGACCCAGCCGATCAGCAGGATGACGAGCGCCGCCAGGATGCGCGGGCCCCATTCCTCGACATAATAGAGCAGGCGCGAGCCGATCTCCCGGCCGTTCGAGACGACCTGACCGCCCGCATAGGTGACGTCGTTCATGGGTTGGGATGCCCTTCTGTAGAGTGAGACCGCGCGTCAGAGCGCGGGCGGCGCGGTGACGATGCCGCAGCCCGCGGCGGCGCGGGCGACCTCGAGCGGGACCTTGGGATCCTTCACCTGACCCGCGACGCGGACGAAGTCGCTGATGGTGAGGCGCCCGGGCGTGGTGTCGCCCTCGCGCGCGGCGCGCGCGGCGCGGCCGAGCTGCTGCAACTGCCCGAGCGAGAGATGTTTCTCGAGGTGCTCGCCGACGCAGGTCGATTGGTCGGGCGCGAGGCCGTAGCCCTCCAGCGACGACGCGATCCGCGCCGACGGGTCGACGCACGCCGACGTCGCGCCGAGCAGGGCCAAGCAGAGTGCGGCCGCTACGAAAGGTCTCATGGTATATCTCCCCTGTCGAGAGAAGAACCACGTTAACCTAGATTGTTTCCTGGTAGTTATGCACCAGCGGCGTCGTCATTTTTACTTGCCGCGGAGAGCGGCGGGGTAGGAAGGGCGACTGCCCCCGCGCGTGACAGGCGCCGGATGATCTCTGCCGTTTGAAGCGCAAGCGTACGATCTATCTGGCGTGAACCAGCGGAGTGCTCCTGCGCACGCAGGAGCCCAGAGCGCTGGCGTCACGCCTGCGGCTCCGGGTTCCGGCGTTCGCCGGAGCACGATCCCACGCGACGGACCACATTGTAGCGGGCTATCGCGCGGCAGGAGCCAAGGTGGCGCGCATGCGCGGCGCCGCGCGGTACGCCGGCGTGCGCCGGAGCACGCTTTCACGCCCCCAGGTCGTGCCGATGCGTCTCCGCGCCGCTCTCCTCACACGTCGAGGTTGGCGACGCTCAGCGCATTCTCCTGGATGAACTCGCGGCGCGGCTCGACCACGTCCCCCATCAGCCGGGTGAAGATCTCGTCGGCCACGTCGGCCTGGTCGATCGCCACCTTGAGCATCGAGCGGTTCGACGGATCGAGCGTGGTCTCCCACAATTGCTCGGCGTTCATCTCGCCCAGCCCCTTGTAGCGCTGGATCGCCAGTCCCTTGCGCCCGGCCGCCAGGATCGCGTCGAGCAGCTGCGACGGGCGCGCGACGAGCGACTCGCCACGCCCGACCGTCACCGTCTCCTCACCCTCCTCGTCGGTGGCGACCGCGTCGGCCGGCGTCTCGACCGTGCTGCCCTTTACCGGCACCAGCTTGGAGGCGTGCGCGAAGCTCTCGGCCTGTTCGGCGGCGAGCGTGTGGAGCTTGCGCGCCTCGGCCGAGGCGAGGAAGGCCGCCTCGACGATATGGTGGTCGGTCACGCCGCGCCACAGCCGCTCGAAGTGGATGCCGCCCTCGTCGGTCAGTCGCGCGCTCCACGTCGCCTCACTGTCGCCCTGGTCGAGCCGGCGCGTCACCTCGGCCACCGCGGCGGCACGCGCCTCGCGCGTCAGCTCGGGTGCGAGCGCACCGCCCAGCGCGAGCGTCTCGATGATCACCGGATCGTAGCGGCGCGGCACGTAGCGCATCAGCGTCCGCATCCGACGCGCATGCTCCACCAGCGGACGCAGGTGCGCGCCGGTCAGCGCCTCTCCGCCGCGGTCGAGCGCCATCGCGGTGAGCCCGGCGTCGACGAGATATTCGTCGAGCGCGGCGTCATCCTTGAGGTACACCTCGGATCGCCCGCGCGTCGCTTTGTAGAGCGGCGGCTGCGCGATGTAGAGGTGCCCCGCCTCGATGATCTCGGGCATCTGGCGATAGAAGAAGGTCAGCAGCAGCGTACGGATGTGTGCGCCGTCGACGTCCGCGTCGGTCATGATGACAATCTTGTGATAGCGCAGCTTGGTCAGGTTGAAGTCGTCGCGGCCGATGCCGGTGCCCATCGCCTGGATCAGCGTGCCGATCTCCTTCGAGCCCAGCATCCGGTCGAAGCGAGCGCGCTCGACGTTGAGGATCTTGCCCCGCAAGGGGAGGATCGCCTGGAAGTGGCGGTCCCGCCCCTGCTTGGCCGAGCCGCCGGCGGAGTCGCCCTCCACGAGGAACAGCTCGGACTTGGCGGGATCGCGCTCCTGGCAGTCGGCCAGCTTGCCGGGCAGCGAGGCGATGTCCATCACGCCCTTGCGCCGCGTCAGCTCGCGCGCCCGCTTCGCCGCCTCCCGCGCGGCGGCGGCGTCGATGATCTTGCCGACGATCGCGCGCGCGTGCTGCGGGTTCTCCTCGAGCCACTCGGCCATCTTGTCGGCCATCAGGCTCTCGAGCGGCTGGCGCACCTCGGACGAGACGAGCTTGTCCTTGGTCTGCGAGCTGAACTTGGGGTCGGGCAGCTTGACCGAGACGATGGCGGTGAGTCCCTCGCGCATGTCGTCGCCGGTGAGGCTGACCTTCTCCTTCTTCAACAGGCCCGACTTCTCCGCGTAATTGTTGAGCGTGCGGGTCAGCGCGGCGCGGAAGGCGGCGATGTGCGTGCCGCCGTCGCGCTGCGGGATGTTGTTGGTGAAGGCGAGGACGTTCTCGTAATAAGAGTCGTTCCACTCCAGCGCGACGTCGATCCCGATCTGGTCGCGCATCCCCGACACCGAGATCGGGTCCGGGAACAGCGGCTGCTTGTTACGATCCAGCCACTTCACGAACGCGGCGATGCCGCCCTCGTAGAACAGCTCGACCTGCTTGGGCTCCTCGTGACGCGCGTCGGTGAGGAAGAGCCGCACGCCAGAGTTGAGGAAGGCGAGTTCGCGATAGCGGTGCTCGAGCTTGTCGAAGTCGAACTCGGTGATCTTGAACGTGGCGGGGGAGGGGAGGAAGGTGACACGCGTCCCCTTCTTGCCGTCGGCCGTGCCGACCACCTCGAGCGGCGCCACCGCGTCGCCATGCGCGAAGCGCATGTAATGCTCCTCGCCGTCGCGCCAGATCGTCAGATCGAGCCACTCCGACAGCGCGTTGACCACCGAGACGCCGACGCCGTGGAGCCCGCCCGAGACCTTGTAGGCGTTGTCGTCGCTGGTGTTCTCGAACTTACCGCCGGCGTGGAGCTGGGTCATGATGACCTCGGCGGCGGAGACGCCCTCCTCGGGGTGGATGCCGGTGGGGATGCCGCGGCCGTTGTCGGTCACCGAGACCGAACCGTCGGCGTTGAGCGAGATGTCGATCCGGTCGCAATGGCCGGCGAGCGCCTCGTCGATCGCGTTATCGCTCACCTCGAACACCATGTGGTGGAGGCCCGAGCCGTCGTCGGTGTCGCCGATATACATGCCGGGACGCTTGCGCACCGCGTCCAGGCCCTTCAGCACCTTGATCGAGGAGGCGCCGTACTCGCTGGAATTCTGCTGTTCTGCCATAGCGGGCATATAGGCACGGCGCCCCTCCAACGGAAGCGAAATGGCGCCCTTCTCAGCCGAGGAACTGGTCGATCCGCGCCAGCACGCGCTCGCGGATCGGGTCGGCCTCGCGCAGCAGCTCGTGGCCGCGGCCGGGCAGCAGCTCGAGCTCGCCGAGCGGGAGGATCCGCGCGGCACGCGCCACGCCACGCGGCGACACGATCGGGTCGCGCCGCGACACCAGTAGCAGCGCGCGCGTGTCCACCGCGGCGAGCGCGGCGGGGCGCAGCCGGGCGATCGAGGCGCAGGCGGCGCGAGTCCAGCCCCAGCTCGGCGCGCCCGAGGCGATCTGCGGGTGGTTCGTCTTCCACCAGACCTTGTCGGCCTGCCGCTCGGGGCAGGAGGTCATGCGCCCGCCGACGTTGCCCGCGTCGCCCTCCCACACGCGCCGCTCGCCGCGGCCGGCGCGAGCCGCCGCGGCGGCGAGCGCGGCGATCGCCGGCGTGGCGAGCGGGCCGGCGCGCAGTCCCAGCATCGGCGACGACAGCACCGCGGCGTCGAAGCGCGCGCGCTTCTCGGCGAGCAGCCGCAGCAGCAGGTGTGCGCCCATCGAATGCGCCACCGCCACGGCCGCCGGTCGCGCGGCGACGAACTCGGCGAGATCGTCGAGTAGCGGGTCGAGGCTGTCGAGGTGGTTGACCAGCGGGTCGCGCCCGATCCGCCCCGAGCCGCCCTGGCCACGCCAGTCGAAGCCGGTGATGCTCCACCCGCGCCCGCGCCAATGCGCCATCGCCTCCAGGTACTTCTCCGCGAAATCGCCGCGTCCGCCGAGGAACAGCAAACGCCCGCGCGGCGCCGGCGCGGGCCAGTCATAGGCGCGTAAGGCCCAGCCGTCGCGCGCGCGCCAGGTCGTGAAGGCGAGCCCGGGCGGGTGGCGGCGACGGTCGAGCATCGCTCAGCCGTCGCCGCGCTGGCGCAGCGAGAGGAACAGCAGCGCCGCCGCCACCATCGCCCCGGCGCCGAGCGCGAGCGCGAGATCATAGGCGCCGGTCGCGTCGCGCAGTCGCCCGAAGCCGACCACGCCCGCGGCGGTGCCGAGCAGGGCGATCACCAGCAGCGAGCCGTACGTCTCGCCGTACGCGCCGACCCCGAACAGCCGCGCCGCGAAGAAGGGCAGCAGGTCGTTCTCCGCGCCGTTCATCAGCCCCGCGACGAAGACGATGAGCCACAGCGCGGCGAGACCGGGCGCGCGCAGCTCGAGCAGCGCGAAGCCGGCGGCGGACAGCAGCGCCACCGCGGCGGCGACGCGGTGCGGGGCGAGCCGGTCGACCAGCGCGCCGATCGCGACGCGCGCGACCAGCTGCGCGCTGCCGAACGCGGTGACGAGCAGCGCCGCCTCGATCACGCCCAGCCCGCGCTCCAGCCCGAGCGGCACGAGCTGGGTGACCAGCCCGACCGTCGCGAAATTGACGCAGAAGGCGGTGAGCCCCAGCCGCCAGAAGCGCGCCTGACGCCGCGCCGCGCGCGCGCTGGGGCCGCGCGCGGCGTCTACCGGCGCCACCGGTCCGACGCGGCGCAGCGCGAGCAGGGTCAGCGGCAACGCCACCGCCACGACATGGATGGCGAGGACGACGAAGCCGCCGCGCCAGCCGTGACGCGTGATCGCCGCCCCGACGATCGGCGGCATCAGCAGGGTGGTGACCGACAGGCCGGAGGTCGCGACGCCGAGCGCCAGCCCGCGATGCGCGACGAAGCGGGTCGCGATCAGCCGCCCGTAGGCGACCGCGCTGGTGCCGGGCACGCCGAGCGCGAGACACAGCACCATCACTTGATAATGCCACAGCTCGCCCGCCAGCCGCGTGAAGGAGAGATAGGTGGCGCCGAGCAGCAGCAGCGAGAAAGCGATGACGGGAATGGGCCCGGCGCGGTCGGTGGCGCGGCCGAAGAAGGGGATGGCGACACAGCCGAGCAGCCCCACGCCCGCGGCGGTGGCGATCTCGCCGCGCGTCCAGCCGAACTCGGCGATCAGGCCGGGAATGAACAGGCTGGAGATGTTCTGGAACAGCCCGGGTCCCGCGCCCATGCCGACCAGCCCGCCCAGCACGAGCGGCCAGCCCGCGCGCCACTCGGCGCCGGCGCGGTGATTCGGTATACCCATGCGCGCGAAGCCCTAGGACGGTTGGCCGCGAGGCGGCCAGCGCGGGCGTGTACATTTCGGTTCGTCTTGGGTCGGAATGTCGGGCGGCGACGTGGCGCGAGGCTGCGACGCGATCACTGCTTCCCCGCGGAGAACGATGGTGGCCGGCTCCTCTAGGAAGACCGGCGCGATCCTCGTCTCCGCGCCCACCACGCGGGCGCCAGCCCCGGGGTCAGAGCGGTTCGCCAGCCTTCGGCAGCGCGCGGTCGGGCAGCAGCAGAAAGCAGCCGCAGGCGAGCAGCAGCGCGCCGGCGCCGCACGCCAGCGCGGGCGTGTAGGTGCCAGTGGCGTCGTGCAGCCGGCCGAAGCCGATGATCCCCACCGCGGTGCCGGACAGGGCCAGCGGCATCGCGGTGCCGTAGATCTCGGCATAGGCGCGCAGCCCGAACAGTCGCGCCGCGAAGAAGGGCAGCAGGTCGTTCTCCGCGCCGTTCATCAGCCCGGCGAGGAACACCAGCAGCAACAAGGTCGCCTGGCCCTGCGGCGCGAGCGCGAGCAGCACGAACGCCACCGCCGACACCAGCGCGAACCCCGCCGCGACGGGCTGAGGTCGCAGCCGGTCGACCAGCACGCCGACCATCAGCCGCCCCGCGATCGCGCTCGCGGCGAAAGCGGTCAGCAGCAGCGCCGCCTGCGCCGCGCTCTGGCCGAACTCGAGCCCGATCGGCACCAGTTGTGTCACCAGCCCGGTCGTCGCCGCGTTGATCAGCAGCGCCGAGGTGACGAGGATCCAGAAGCGCCGATCGCGCCGCGCGTCGCGCGCCGACACGCCGCTCGCCTCGCTCGGCGGGGCGCGCGGGGCGACGATCGCGCGCGGCGCGCGACGGATCGCGAGCAGGATCAGCGGCAGCGCCAGCACCGAACTTCCCGCCGCCAGCGCGACGAAGCCGTAGCGCCAGCCATAGCGTCCGATCACCCAGCCGAGCGCGGGGGCGGCGACGATGGTGGCGAGCGCCAGCCCGGACGTGCCCAGCGCCAGCGCGAGCCCGCGTCGTCGGTCGAACGCCGCCGCGATCAGCTTGCCATAGGCCAGGCTGCTCGTCCCCGGTATGGTGAGCACCAGCAGCAGCACGCCGACCTGATAGCGCCAGATCGCGCCGCCGATCGAGGCGAGCCACAGATAGGCGATTCCGAGCAGCAGCATGGAGGCGGTGATCACCGGTCGCACACCGAAGCGATCGGCGATGCGCCCGATCAGGGGCGCCGCGAGCGCGCCCAGCAGAGCGAGCCCGGCCGCGGTGGCGATCTCGCCGCGCGACCAGCCGAAGCTGCGCTCCAGCCCGGGCGTGAACAGGCTGGACAGATTCTGGTAGAGGCCGGGGCCGAGCCCCGCACCGAGCATCGCCGCCGACACCAGCGGCCAGCCCCGTCGCCACTCGCCCGCGCCCTCTGACGGTGCGCGCTCGGTCGCGAGGGGGAAGGCGGGCTCGGTCAGCGGCGTGGTCCTGCGTGCGGCGCGCGCGGCGCCGGATGATCAACGCCGCCTGCGCGCTTTTGCGGTGCGACGCAACGCCGCTGCGACGCGGGGATCGCGTCGCCCGGTCACAGCGCCAGGCGCGTCGCCTCGCCCGCCGCGGCGAACAGCGCTGGCTCGGTCCCCGTCATCCACACCTGACCCAGCGGGGCGAGCCGCTCGAACAAGGCGGCGCGGCGCGCGGGGTCGAGGTGCGCGGCGATCTCGTCGAGCAGCAGCAGCGGCGCGCGGCCGGTCGCGGTGGCGACCAGCTCGGCATGGGCGAGGACGATGCCGAGCAATAGCGCCTTCTGTTCGCCGGTCGAGGCGCTCGCGGCGGGGCGGGCCTTGTCGACGTGCGTGACGAGCAGGTCGGCGCGGTGCGGTCCGGCGAGCGTGCGCCCTGCCGCGGCGTCCCGCGAACGGCCCGCGCGCAGTTCGGCGGCGAGCGTCTCGGCATCGCCGCTCCAGCCGGCGAGCGCGAGCGCGGCGCGCGGTACCGCCCCCGCCGGCTGCGCCGCCAGCGCGTCGCCCAGCGCCGCGACGGTGCGCCGGCGCGCGGCGTCGAGCGCCGCGCCGTGCTGCGCCATCTGCGCCTCCAGCGCGACGAGCCAGTCACGGTCGGGCGCCGGCTCGGCGAGCAGGCGGTTGCGGTCGCGCATCGCCGCCTCGTAGCGGATGCCGTGGCGCGCGTGCTCGGGGGCGAGCGCCAGCGTGAGCCGGTCGAGGAAGCGACGACGCTCGCCCGCCGCCTCGGTGAACAGCCGGTCCATCGCCGGGGTGAGCCAGAGAACCGCGACGCGCTCGGCCAGCGCGCCGGCGCCGGCCGCGGCGCCGTTGACCCGCACGACCCGTCGCTCGGGCGCGCCCGCCAGCGCCCCGGTGGCGAGCTCGACGCCGTCGCCCAGTGTCGCGGCGACGCCGAAGCCGCCCGGTCCGTCGGCGCGCGCGATCTCGGACAAGGGCGCGCGGCGCAGTCCGCGGCCGGGCGCGAGCAGCGACACCGCCTCGAGCACGTTGGTCTTCCCCGCCCCGTTGGGGCCAGTCAGGATGACGAAGCCCGGCGCGGGGGCGAGGCTCAGCGCCGCGTGATTGCGGACATCGGTGAGGACCAGGCGCGCGAGCATCGCCCGCGGCTGTAAGCGCTGCAAGCGGAAGCGGCAACGCGCCACACCCTAGTCGGCGTCGGAGGGCGCGCGCAAGGCAGCGCCACCGCACTGGGTCATGACGGGAGCGCGACGACTTGCGCCGGGGCGGTCGGCGGGCGATGGCGACCGGCATGCCCGACCGTCCCGCCTCGACCCGCACCGGCCTGCTGCTCGGAGTCGGCGCCTTCGTGTGCTGGGGGCTGCTGCCGCTCTACCTGCACCTGCTCGACTCGGTGCCGGCGCTGCAGGTGCTGGCCTATCGCGTGATCTTCTCGCTGCTGCTGCTGGTCGCGATCGTCGCCGCGCTGGGACGCGGGCGTTCGATCCTGCGGGAAGCGCGCGGGCGCACGCTGGCGCTGCTCAGCGCGACCGCGCTGCTGATCGCGGTCAATTGGTTCGTCTACATCTGGTCGGTGCAGAACGGCCATGTGCTCGAGGCGAGCCTCGGTTACTTCATCAACCCGCTGCTCAACGTGCTGCTCGGCGTCGCGGTGCTGCGCGAGCGGATCACGCGGGTGCAGGCCGGCGCGGTCGCGATCGCCGGGGTGGGGGTGGTGCTGCTCGCGCTCGACGGCGGCGGGGCGCTGTGGATCCCGCTCGCGCTGGCGGTGAGCTTCGGGCTGTACGGGCTCATCCGCAAGGTGGTGGCGATCGACGCGCTGGGGGGGCTGCTGATCGAGACGGCGCTGCTGCTGGTGCCCGCCGTCGCGATCGTCGCCTGGGCGCATGCGCATGGCAGCGGCGCCTTCGGTCAGACCACGCGCCTCGACCTGCTGCTGGTGCTCGCGGGCGCGGTGACCGCGGCACCACTGCTGATGTTCGCCGCGGCGGCGCGGCGGCTGCGCTACGCGACGGTGGGGCTGCTGCAATATATCGGGCCGACGCTGCAGTTCCTCGAGGCGGTGCTGATCTTCGGCGAGCCGCTCCGCCCGGCGCAGTTGCTGAGCTTCGCGCTGATCTGGACCGCCTGCGCGCTCTACGCGGCGGCGGGCTGGCGCGCGGCGCCGGGCGAGAGAAGCTGAGCCGCCCGATCCGCGCTCACGCTGGGCTCCCGCGCACGCAGGCGCCCGGAGCCACGAACGTCTATCCCGCCGCGCTGGACTCCGGCGTTCGTTCGAGAACAGTGCGGCTCAGGTCGTGCAGCAGCCTGCGCGAGCGACTGGCACGCTCACGCTGCTGCCCCGCGCGCGCCGCCGAACGAGTCGATCGCCGCGCCCAGCACGCGACGGGCACGCTGATAGGCGTGCGGCTCGCGGATGCCCAGCCGCGCCCGCGCCGCGGCGAGCGGCTCGTCGAGCAGCGTCCTCGGGTCCTCCGCCACCAGCCACACGGCCGCACGGCCGTGGCGATAGCCCTCCCACACCGCGCGCGCGAACAGCGTGCTGCGCGTCACCGCGAGGCTCTTCACCGAGGCCGCGACCGCGATCAGCGCCCAGCCCAGGCCGCCGACCTGGGCGAAGCTGAACGCGACCAGCGCGGCTTCGCCGAGCGGGTCGTCGGCCTGGTAGCCGGTCAGCACGTGCCAGAGATCGTGCAGGTCGCGGATGCGACGGCCCATCCAGCCATAGGGATGTTCGGCACCCCAGGCGTCGGCATGGTCCGCCTCGCTGACCGCGACGAGCCCGTCGGCGGTATAGCCGGTGGTGGCGAGGAAGTCGCGATAGGCGGCGCCGACCGTGCCCGGCACGTGTCGCGCCACCGCCGCGGGATCGGCGAGCAGCGCGGCGAGCTCGGCACGCTCATAGGCGATCCGGCCGCCCGCCGAGGAGGCGATCAGGCGCGCGTAGTTGGCGGGGGCGTTGCCGGTGTTGAGCGCGCGCATGATGCGGAAGACCTGGCGCGTGTCGTCGGGGTCGCGCATCAGCCGCCGCACCGCGTCGACCGCGCCGCGCCAGTCGCGCCGTCCGCTGGTGCCGGGATAGGGGGGCATGCGGGTCACGCGAAGACTCCTTACTGACAGTCCTGTCAATAAAGGAGATGGTTCGCCTTCGTCAAGCGTCCGGGCCGGGCGGACCCGAGGGGTCATCCGCGTCGCCGCGTCGGCCCAGCAGCGCGGTGGTGGCGATGTCCATCGTCACGTTGCCCACGGTGCGGACGATGTCGGGGATCGTCTCCACCGCCACCAGCAGCCCCAGCGGCGCGATCGGCGCACCGATCGTGCCCGCGATCGGCGCGATCGCGCTAACGTAGCTCACCGTGCCGGGCAGGCTGACCGAGCCAAGCGAGGTCAGCGTCGCCACCACCACGCCGATCGCGAGCGTCGCCGGCGACAGCGTGACGCCGAACCAGGTCGCCACGTAGATCGCTACCGCGAGGTTCATCGCCGGCCCGGTCGCGCGGAAGATCGCGACCGCCAACGGCAGCGTCACGCCGGCGACCCGCACCTCGACGCCGAGGCCGCGCGCGCCCTCGATCATCGCCGGCATCGAGGCGAGCGAGCTCTGTGTGCTGATCGCCACCGCCTGCGCCGGCAGCGTCGCCCGCGCGAAGGCGCCGAGCGGCAGGTGCGCACCCAGCCGCGCGATCGGATAGGCCAGCAGCATCACCGCCACGCCCGAGGCGCTCACGATCAGGATATAGTGGATCAGCGCGCCGAACGCGCCGGTGCCCGCGCGCGCGCCCACCACCAGCGCGAGCGCCAGCACGCCCGCGGGCGCGATCCACAGCACCCAGTCGATCACCACCAGCATCGCGTCGCGCAAGGCGGTGAAGAGGCGCACCAGCAGGTCGCGCTGCGCGCGCTCGATCCGCGCGATCGCGAAGGCGAAGGCCAAGGTGAAGATGATCAGCGAGAGGAAGGCGTCGTTCGCCGCCGCCTGGATCACGTTGGTCGGCACGATGCCGGCGAAGAACTCGCCGAGCGGCGGCACCGCGGGCACCGCGCTCGCGTCGGACAGCGCGCGGCGCAGCGCCGCGGCCGAGGCGGCGGGCAGCGGCGCGAGCGCCAGCAGCAGCGGGGTCAGCAGCGCCGCGATCGTCGCCGAGGTGGCGAGCAAGGCGACGTAGAGCGCGATCGCGCGCGCCGCCAGCCGCCCGGCACGCGCCGCCTCCGCGGTCGCGGCGACCCCGGTGACCAGCAGCGAGACCACGAGCGGCACGATCGTCATCTGCAAGGCGTGGAGCCAGGCGGTGCCGAGCGGCTCGGCCACCGCCACCACGTTCGGCACCGCGCCGGGCGCGACGCGCGCCAGCGCGATGCCGGCGGCGAGGCCGGCGATCAGGGCAAGGAGGATACGGGTGGCCTGCGACATCAGCGCGCTCTTCGCCCTTCGTTCGTCATCGTTTATGGGAGCCCACCAGCGGAGCGAACGGAAGAGGCGATGGCAAGGAAATATTTCGGCACCGACGGCATTCGCGGACTCACCAACACCGGCGCGATGACCGCGGAGATGGCGATGAAGGTCGGCATGGCCGCCGGTCGACACTTCCTGCGCGGCGCGCATCGCCACCGCGTCGTGATCGGCAAGGACACGCGCCTGTCGGGCTACATGCTCGAGAGCGCGCTCCAGGCGGGCTTCACCAGCGTCGGCATGGACGTCACGCTGGTCGGGCCGATGCCGACGCCCGCGGTGGCGATGCTGACCAAGTCGATGCGCGCCGACATGGGCGTGATGATCTCGGCCAGCCACAACCCCTTCGCCGACAACGGCATCAAATTGTTCGGCCCGGACGGCTACAAGCTCTCCGACGAGGACGAGGAGGCGATCGAGGCGGCGATCGACGGCGAGGTGGCGCTGGCCGCCGCGGGCGAGATCGGCCGCGCCAAGCGGATCGACGACGCGCGCGGTCGCTATATCCACTTCGCGAAGTCGACCTTCCCGAACGACCTGCGCCTCGACGGGCTCAAGGTGGTGGTCGATTGCGCCAACGGCGCGGCCTATCAGGTCGCGCCCGAGGCCTTGTGGGAGCTCGGCGGCGACCTCGTCCAGATCGGGGTCAGTCCCAACGGGCTCAACATCAACGACCGGATCGGCTCGACCCACCCCGAGGCGCTGTCGGCGGCGGTGGTGGAGCACGGTGCCGCGATCGGCATCGCGCTCGACGGCGACGCCGACCGGCTGATCGTGGTCGACGAGCGCGGCCGCGTGATCGACGGCGACCAGCTGATGGCGACGATCGCGGCGGGCTGGGCGCGCGCCGGGCGGCTCGCCGGCGGCGGGCTGGTCGCGACGGTCATGTCCAACCTCGGGCTGGAGCGGCATCTGTCGGCGCAGGGGCTGGGACTGATCCGCACCAAGGTGGGCGACCGCTACGTGCTCGAGGCGATGCGGCGGCGCGGCTACAACGTCGGGGGCGAGCAGTCGGGGCATATCATCCTGTCCGACTATGCCACCACGGGGGACGGGCTGGTCGCCGCGCTCCAGGTGCTCGCCGAACTGTGCCGCGCCGGCGCGCCGGCGAGCGAGGTGCTTCACCGTTTCGAGCCGCTGCCGCAGCTGCTCAAGAACGTGCGCTTCGCCGGCGGCAAGCCGCTCGAGCAGGACGGGGTGAAGGCGGTGATCGCCGAGGCCGAGGCCGAGTTGGCGGGCACCGGCCGGCTGGTGATCCGCCCCTCGGGCACGGAGCCGGTGATCCGCGTGATGGCCGAGGGCGATGACCCGCAGCAGGTCGAGCGCGTGGTGGACCGCATCTGCGACGCGGTGCGCGCCGCGGCGTGAAGGGGTAGGTGGGCCTGTCCCTCCTCTTCTTCCCACCCCGGCGGACGCCGGGGTCCGGGTGGGGGACGGCGCTGAGTCCCATGACGGCCTTCCCAACCGGAACCCGGCGTTCGCCGGGGTGGAGGAAGGAGGTTCGTCGCCGTCGGCCCGCGACGGCGCCGAGGAGCGGGCCGTGTGCACTCTTCCACCCTGATCCCGCGTGACCTCGCGCGCGCGCGGCGCTATGGCGCGCGCATGCTGGAGATGCGTCCCGATTGCGAGCGCTGCGGCGTCGATCTGCCCGCCGACGCGGGCGGCGCGTTCATCTGCTCGCTCGAATGTACCTATTGTGCCGACTGCGCCGACGACCTCGACGAGCGCTGCCCGGGCTGCGGCGGCGAGCTGCTCGATCGCCCCGCGCGGGTCGGCGCGACGCTGAAGAGATACCCCGCCGCGACCGAGCGGCGCCACCGCGGATGATGCCGCGCGTGCTGATCGTCGCCGGCTCGGACTCGGGCGGCGGCGCGGGGATCCAGGCCGACATCAAGACCGTCACGATGCTCGGCGGCCATGCCATGACCGCGATCACCGCGATCACCGCGCAGAACACGCTCGGCGTCCAGGCGGTCGCGGCGCTGTCGCCCGACATGGTGCGGCAGCAGATGGCGAGCGTGGTCGCGGACCTCGGCGTCGATTCGGTCAAGATCGGCATGCTCGGCGGCGCCGACATCGCCGCGGTGGTCGCCGAGGAGCTGGCGGGCGGGCGCTACGGGCGCGCGATCGTGCTCGACCCGGTGATGGTGGCGAGCAGCGGCGCGGTGCTGGCCGACGCCGCCACGATCGCGGCGTTCGAGCGGCTGGCACGGCTCAGCGCGCTGGTCACGCCGAACCTGCCCGAGCTGGCGGCGCTGTGCGGGGTCGACACGCTCGCGGCCGACGACGTGACGACGGCGGCGCGCGACTATGCCGCCGCGATCGGGACGCCGCTGCTGGTGAAGGGCGGCCACGCCGAGGGCGAGATCGTGGTCGACCGGCTGATCGGCCCCGGCGGCGAGATCCTGCGCTGGGAAGCGCCGCGGATCGACACGCGCCACAGCCACGGCACCGGCTGCACGCTGGCGAGCGCGATCGCCGAGGGGCTCGCGCGCGGCCTCGCGCTGCCGCAGGCGATCGAGCGCGCGCGGGTGTTCGTCCGGGTCGCGCTGCGCGAGTCGCCGGGGCTGGGCGGCGGGCACGGACCGATGGGACACGCGCGCGTCCGGCTCGACGTCGCCGCGGCGGCGCCGACGCTCAACCAGGTGACGCTGCCGATGACGGATCACGCCGCGACGCTCGCTTTCTACCGCGGGCTCGGGCTGACCCCGATCGTCGCCAGCGGCGAGCGCTACGCGCGGTTCGAGAGCGCCGGCGGCGCGACGCTGTCGATCGAGGCGGCGCAGGAGATCGGCGCCGCGCCTGTCGTCTTCCTCGAGGTCGCCGATGTCGACGCGGCGGTGGCGCACGCGCGCGCCGCCGGCGTCGCGGTCGACGAGGCGCGCGACCGGTCGTGGGGCTGGCGCGAGGCGCGGCTGCGCGATCCCTCGGGCAACGCTGTGTGTCTCTTTCAGGCGGGCGAGAACCGCCGCTTCCCGCCGTGGCGGCTCTGATGCCGGGGCTGCTCCACGAGAAGCGCTGCCTGCCGCCGGTCGCGGGCGTCGACGAGGCCGGGCGCGGGCCGCTCGCCGGGCCGGTGGTCGCCGCCGCGGTGGTGCTGCCCGCGAGAGGAGTGCCGCGCGGGATCGACGATTCGAAGAAGCTGCCCGCGGGCGAGCGCGCGCGGCTCTACGCGCGGCTGCGCGACTGCGCGATCGTCGGCGTCGGCATCGTCGAGCCCGCCGAGATCGATTCGCTCAACATCTACTGGGCGACGATGAAGGCGATGACGCTCGCGGTGGACGAACTGGCGCGCGCGCTGGGAAACGTGCCCGGTCACGTGCTGGTGGACGGCAACCGGCTGCCGCGCTGGGGCTATGCCGCGACGGCGATCGTCGGAGGCGACGCGCAGAGCCGCTCGATCGCCGCCGCCTCGATCGTCGCCAAGCACACGCGCGACCAGATCATGATCGCCGCCGCCGAATCACACCCGCAGTACGGCTGGCACTCGAACAAGGGCTATGGCTGCCCCGCGCACCTGCGCGCGCTGCGCGAGCACGGGCCATCGCCGCTGCATCGCCGCAGCTTTGCCCCCGTCGCGCAGGCGGTTCTGCCGCTCTGAGTCTTTCCCGTCACACCACCATATATCGAGTCGACCTCGCCGCGGTTGACTCAACATATAGACGTGGACTCATCTTGTTCCGCTAGCGACTCGGCTTCGGTCCGCGAGTCGCGAGGTAAAAGGCGGCTTGACGGAGCGGCGTTTCGGCGGCCTCTTGCGCGGGCAAAGGGGAGCTGATCGATGGGGGTGATGGACAAGGTCGCGCGGTCGCGGCGCGCGGCGGAGCCGGCAGAATCGCCGCTCCCGCTCGACCAGATCGTGATGGGCGACTGTATCGCGGCGATGCGCGCGCTGCCGGCCAAGTCGGTCGACATGGTCTTCGCCGACCCGCCCTATAACCTCCAGCTCGGCGGCGAGCTGTTCCGCCCCGACGGCAGCCACGTCGACGCGGTGACCGACGACTGGGACAAGTTCGACACCTTCGCCGCCTATGATGCCTTCACGCGCGCCTGGCTGGCCGAGGCGCACCGGATCCTCAAGGACGACGGCACGATCTGGGTGATCGGCAGCTACCACAACATCTTCCGGGTCGGCGCCGCGGTGCAGGACCTGGGCTATTGGATCCTCAACGACATCGTGTGGCGCAAGGCCAATCCGATGCCCAACTTCCGCGGCACGCGCTTCACCAACGCGCACGAGACGCTGATCTGGGCGTCGAAGGGCGAGAAGGCCAAATACACCTTCAACTACCGCAGCATGAAGACGCTCAACGACGAGCTGCAGATGCGCTCCGACTGGGAGTTCCCGATCTGCGGCGGGCAGGAGCGGCTCAAGAAGGGCGGCGTGAAGGTGCACCCGACGCAGAAGCCCGAGGCGCTGATCTATCGCATCCTGCTCGCCTGCACCAAGCCGGGCGACGTCGTGCTCGACCCCTTCTTCGGCACCGGGACGACCGGGGCGGTGGCCAGGCGGCTGCGACGTCGCTGGATCGGGATCGAGCGCGAACTGACCTATATCGACGCCGCGGCGGAGCGGATCGCCGCCGCGCTGCCGCTTGACGAATCGGCGCTGGCGACGATGCAGAGCCCGCGCGCGCAGCCGAAGGTGGCGTTCGGCGTGCTGGTCGAGAACGGCTATCTCACGCCCGGCACCGTGTTGGTCGACGCCAAGCGGCGGCACAGCGCGACGGTGCGCGCCGACGGTTCGCTGGCGAGCGCGTGCGGCGCGAGCGGCTCGATCCACAGGGTGGGCGCGACCGTGCAGCAGGCGCCCGCGTGCAACGGCTGGACCTTCTGGCACCGCGAGCTCGACGGCGCGCTCGAGCCGATCGACCGCGTGCGCCAGACGTACCTGCTGGCGACGCAGCCGTGAGCGAGGCGGCGCGGTAGAGCGCTCGCGTGCCGTCGTTCCCGCCGAGCGCCCGGCCGGCGCTTGGGCCGCGCCGTCAACCGCGCTAGCAGGCGGCACCCGCCCAGCAGAAGGTCCGTTCGATGCGCCTCCGCCCCGTCCACTTCGTTGACGCGCCGTTCGCCTACCCTGACGGCGCGGTGGCGCGCCTCGCCGGCGGGCTGCAGTGGTATGCCGCGTATGAGGTGAGCGGCGACGGTCCGCGACGGGTCGTCCCCGTCGGCGAGGTGGCGGCACTCGGCGAGCGCGCCGCGCTGCTGCACGCGCGCTTCACGTCACCGCGCGCGCCGCTGGCGTTGGGCGAGCGCGTGCTGCGGCTGGACCAGCCGCAGGTCGCCGCGATCCTCAACGTCACGCCCGACAGCTTCTCCGACGGCGGCGCCCACCGGGACGACCCCGCCGCCGCGGCCGCCGCCGGGATGGCGATGGCAGGGGCGGGCGCCGCACTGATCGACGTGGGCGGCGAGTCGACCCGCCCCGGCGCCGCGCTCGTCTGGGAGGAGGATGAGGCACGCCGCGTCGCGCCCGTGATCGAGCGGCTCGCCCGCGCCGGCGCGCTGGTCTCGGTCGACACGCGCAAGGCGCCGGTGATGGAGGCGGCGCTTGCCGCCGGCGCGGCGATGGTCAACGACGTCGCGGCGCTTCTGTGGGACGAGCGCGCGCTCGAGGTGGTGGTGCGCAGCGGCGCGCCGGTGATCCTGATGCACTCGCCCGATCCGACGGCCGGCGGGCACGGCCGTGTGATCTACGACGACGTGGTCGGCGAGGTGTTCGACTGGCTCGAGGCGCGGGTGGCGGCGGTGGTCGCCGCCGGGGTCGATCGCACCCGCGTGATCGTCGACCCCGGCATCGGCTTCGGCAAGTCGCTCGCGGACAATCTCGCGCTGCTCAACGGTCTCGCGATGTTCCACGGCCTCGGCTGCGCGGTGATGCTGGGCGCGAGCCGCAAGCGGCTGATCGGTGCGCTCAGCAACGAGGCGCCCGTGGAACAGCGGCTCGGCGGCTCGGTGGCGCTCGCGCTCAGGGGAGCGGGGGCGGGCGTGCAGCTGCTGCGCGTCCACGACGTCGCCGAGACGGTGCAGGCGCTGCGCGTCTGGCGCGGCCTGCGCGATCGCGCCTTGGTCGGGTGAGGGGGGAGCTGCTGCGGGCGCAGCAGCCCCGAGCCAGTGGTGCCACGACCGCGACCCCGGCGGTCGCCGGAGCACGATGCGGCTCGACCGGGTCTCGCGCCTAGCCGACGCGTCCCGCCGCCTGGCTCTGTAACATTTGGTTTCGTACGTGCAACGGCCCAGCCTAATGCGCGTTAGCCGGGCATGATCGTCACCGCCGTTCCCCGCCTCACGCAGATCGTCCGCGAAGTCTGGAAGCCACTGACGCTGTTGTTCGTCTGGGACGTGATCGTGACGGTCACCTACTACGTCCTGCCGTTCAAGGCCCCCGAACTGCCGCTGACGCTGTTCGGCTCGGCACTGGCGCTGTTCCTCGGCTTCCGCAGCAACTCGGCCTACCAGCGCTGGTGGGAGGGGCGGTCGCTGTGGGGCCTGATGATCAACGCCAGCCGCAACCTCGCGCGTGCGGCGCGCAACTATCTTCCCGATCCCGACGCGCGCGACATGAAGCGGACGATCGTGCTGCGGCAGATCGCCTACGTGAACGCGCTGCGCTGCCAATTGCGGCGGCAGAAGGCGGACGACGAGGTGCTGCGATTCCTCTCGAAAGGCGAGGCTGACTTCGCCTTGTCGCGCACCAACATCGCCAACGGTATCGTCGATGGCACCGGCCGTCGCGTCAATCTCGCGCGCGAGAACGGCTGGATCGACACGATCCAGCAGGCCTCGATCGAGGGGGTGCTGATCGACATCGCCAACGCGCAGGGCGGGATGGAGCGGCTCAAGAACACGCCGCTACCCAATCAATATCGCTTCTTCCCGATGGTGTTCACGCATCTGTTCTGCATTCTGCTGCCGATCGGGCTGGTCGAGACGCTGGGCTTCGCCACCCCGCTGGGCTCGACCGTGGCGGGACTGATGTTCCTGGCGGTGTTGGCGATCGGCGACGATCTCGTCGACCCCTTCGCCAACACCGTCCACGACCTGCCGCTGTCGGCGATGTGCCGCACGATCGAGATCGATCTGCTTCAATCGATCGGTGAGGAAGCGCCCGAGCCGCTCAAGCCCGACAACGGCGTGTTGTGGTGAGC
The DNA here is from genome assembly GCF_014194975.1 of Sphingomonas sp. BK580. Classification (GTDB taxonomy): domain Bacteria; phylum Pseudomonadota; class Alphaproteobacteria; order Sphingomonadales; family Sphingomonadaceae; genus Sphingomonas. The sequence goes on from NZ_JACIAY010000004.1 coordinate 214,499, forward strand.
ACGCCGTCGCGCGCGCGTCAGCGTACGTCCTCGACCTGAGGCAGATAGGCGCCGTACCCCTCGGCCTCCATGTCGTCGCGATGGACGAAGCGAAGTGACGCCGAGTTGATGCAATAGCGCAGACCGCCGCGGTCGCGCGGGCCATCGTCGAAGACATGGCCGAGATGGCTGTCGCCATGCGCGGAGCGCACCTCGGTGCGGGTCATGAAGTGCGACCGGTCGACCAGCTCGGCGACGTTGGCGGGCTCGATCGGCTTGGTGAAGCTGGGCCAGCCGCAGCCCGACTCATATTTGTCGGCGCTGGCGAACAGCGGCTCGCCCGAGACCACGTCGACGTAGATCCCTGGCTCCTTGTTGTAGAGCAGTTCGCCGGTGCCGGGCCGCTCGGTGCCGTTCTGCTGGGTAACGCGATACTGCTCGGGCGTGAGCCGCGCGATCGCCTCGTCAGTCTTGCGATAGTCCGTCATGCAACCTCCGTTGGCACCTAGATAAGGTGCGCACGCGCCGGTTGCGAGGTGGCGCGGGGTGACGAGCGTCTGACCCGTCGTGGTGAGGACGCCCGGCCGCAGCGGCCATCGTGCAACTCGGCACACGTCGGATAACCGATCAGAAGAAGACGAGAAGTTCGCGGGTAGGCGGGTCGAGAGGCATCGCGCCGCTGCCAGGCCGTCACCGTTCTGCGTCACCCGTATGATTGAGACGACCCTTCCGCCAACTCTATGCGCTCCGCCGCGACGGCGAGCCCTCGTCGTCCCTGGGGGGCAAAACATTGATCTCGATCTTTCTGGTGGCGACGATGTCGTCGACCGCACTCGTCGCGCCCGCGACGGACGCCGGCGAGCCGCCGAGCGCGCCGGCGCCGGACACGGTCAGCACCGGCGTCGCCAGGGGGCGTGACCGACTCGACAGCGCCACCTCGACCAGCAGCCTGAGGGAAGCTGATGTCGAGAAGCTGGCGCCGCGCTCGGTCGGTGACCTGCTGCGCGATATCCCCGGCCTCCGTTCCGAAGCCTCCACGGGCGAGGGCCTGGTGAGCCTCAGCGTGCGCGGTCTGCCGCTCGCCTCCTCGGGGATCAAGTTCGTCCAGCTCCAGGAGGACGGCCTGCCCGTGCTCGAGTTCGGCGACATGCAGGGGCTCGGTGCCGACGGGCTGGTGCGCGCCGACCTCAGCCTCGCGCAGGTCGAGGTGATCCGCGGCGGCTCCGCCTCGACCTTCGCCTCCAACTCGCCGGGCGGGCTGATCAACTTCATCTCCAAGACGGGGGAGGCCGAGGGCGGCGCGGTGGCGCTGACCGCCGGGCTCGATCACCGCCAGTATCGCATCGATGCCGACGAGGGCGGTCAGCTCGGCGACACGTGGCGCTACCATATCGGCGGCTACTATCGCCGCGGCGAGGGGTCGCGCAGCGCCGGCTATGACGCGCAGCGCGGTGGGCAGGTGAAGCTCAACCTCACCAGGACGGTCGCCGGCGGCTATGTGCGGCTGTACGGCAAGTATCTCGACGATCGCACGCCCTTCTACGACGTCGTGCCGGTGCGCGCGACCGGGACCGCGCGGCACCCGGCGCCGCGCCCGGTAGCGAGCTTCGACATCGGCTCGGGCGTGCTGCTGTCGCGCTCGATCCGCGACGTTCTCCTGCTCGACGGGACCAATCGGCCGGCGCGGCACGACATCGGCGACGGCCAGCGCACGCGCTCGCTGAGCGGTGGGATCGAGGCGCAGCTCGATCTCGCCGACTGGATCGTCACCGCGCGATTTCGCGTCAGCAGCGTCTCGGGCGCGCTGGTGAGCCCGTTCGCGACGGTGTTCCTGCCAGCGACGCGTGCGGCGGCACTGGCCGGAGCCGGCGGGCAGCTGTCCTATGCCAGCGGTCCGCTCGCCGGTCAGGCGATCGGTGACCCGTCCGGCCTCAACGGCAACGGGCTGGTCGGGCTGCTCAGCATCCTCGACCTGCGCATCCGTGACTACGGCAACGTCACCAGTGACACGCGCGCCAGCCGCGTATTGCGCCTCGGCGAAGGCGAGCTGACGCTGACCGGCGGCTTCTACGCGGCGCGCCAGACGCTCGACCGTGACACCCTGTGGAGCACGATGCTCTCCGACGTGCGCGGCGACGGCAGGGCGGCGCTCGTCGACCTCAGCACCGCCACCGGCGCGCGGCTGACCGACAAGGGCGTACTCGCCTACCAGTTCATGCTGCTGCCCGGGAAGCGGCGACGCAGTATGGACCTCGATTATGCGGTCGACGCGCCCTTCGCCTCGGCCAACTACCATGTCGGCGCGGTCGCGATCGGCGCGAGTCTGCGCTACGACACGGGCAGCGCCCGCGGGCGGATGTACGGCTCGGATCTCGGCGGCGGACGCGTCGGCACCGTGACGCGCGACGTCGACGGTGACGGTCGCGTCTCCGCGCCCGAGACCAAGGTCGGCATCACCCCGCTCGGCGCGCCGGCGCCGCTCGACTACGGCTATCAGTATCTGTCCTACTCTACCGGTATCACCTGGCGTGTCGCCGAGCCGTTCGCGCTGTTCGCGCGGTACAGCCGCGGCGCGCGCGCCAACGCCGACCGGCTGCTGTTCAGCCCGATCGTCGACACGGCGAGCGGCGCGCTGGCGCTGCCGCGTGCCGCCGACGACCCGGTGCGCCAGGCCGAGCTGGGTGCCAAGTTCCGGCAGGACGGGCTGACCTTCAACGTCACCGGTTTCTGGGCGACGGCGCAGGACAGCAACACCGATCAGGTGACGACCGACCCGATTGAGCGCGACTATCGGGCGCACGGCGTCGAGCTGGAGAGCGGGGTGCGGCACGGCGTCTTCGCGCTCAACGCTGGCGCGACGCTGACCCATGCCGCGATCACGCGCGACGCGGTCAACCCGCGCGTCGCCGGCAACATTCCGCGGCACCAGGCCAAGCTGACCTTTCAGGCGACGCCGCAGCTCGTCACCGAGCGGCTCAGCCTGGGCGCGGTGTTCATCGGTACCACCGGCAGCTACGCGCAGGACAACGACCTACTGCGGATGCCCGGCTATGTCACCACCAACGCCTTCCTGCAGGTGCGCGCGGCCGAGCGGCTGTCGCTCGCGCTGAATGCGAGCAACCTGTTCGACGTGACGGCGATCAGCGGCTTCGACGACGCGGCGATCCCGTCGAGCGGCATCCTGCGCGCCCGCGTGCTCGACGGGCGGACGGTCTCCGCGACGGCACGGCTCGACTTCTGAGCCGTCGGCGGGCGTGGCGCGGTGGCGTCACGCCCGCTCGCCCGCGCGGCGCGGCGCGGCGGCGAGCAGCTGATCCAGCGAGACGGGCGCGAAATCGTGCACGTCGACACCCACGTCGTACTGCCGCTTCATCGGTGCGAGCCGCCCGTGGCTGTGACCGTGCAGGTCGATCGCGCCGCGGTGCTGCCCGTTCCAGCTGCGGAACGGATAGTGGCCGAGGACCAGTTCGCGTCCGCCGAGCTCGAGCTCGGCATAGTCGCCGACGCTCGCCCAGCCCGGTGCGGCGAGCGTCGCCCCCGTATCATTATTGCCGCGCAGCAGGTGCTTGGTGCCGTTCAGCCGCTCCAGCAGCCCCGCCACCGCCTCGGCGCGGCGCGCGACGTCGCCGAGGTGCCACACCGTGTCCCCGGGCGCGACCGTCGCGTTCCAGCGCTCGACCAGGAGCGCGTCCATCGCCGCCACGTCGGCGAAGGGGCGGCGCCAGATGTTGATCGTGCGGTGGTCGCCGAAGTGCGTGTCGGCGGTGAACCAGACCGTCATGTCCAGTAGAGCAGCCGCGCCGCGGGCAGCGCCGTCGCCAGCCGCGCTTCGAAGAAGCCGCGCAGCGCGCGCATCGTCGCGGCGTCGTACACCTGCTTCTCGCCGCCGAACTTGGTCCGCTTGGTGGCGCGATCCTGCCCGGTCATGTCGAGCGACGAGCCGGGATACCAGCTCTCCAGCACCGCGCGCGACGCGGCGGTGTAGCGGTGCGTGATCAGCTCGACGGTGAGGTCGAGGTCGCGCGCGCCCGCCAGCGCGGCGGCGGAATCGTCGATCAGCGTGCCATAGGCGCTCTCCCAGCCCGGCGCGGCGATGATCGGCGCGATCGTCAGCCCGACGGGATAGCCCGCGTCCGCCATCTGCCGCAGCGCCCCCAGCCGCGCCGCGACGGGCGCGGTGCCGCCCTCGAAGCGTGCGAAGGCGGGCGGGTTGATCGAGGCGCGCATCCGCGTGCGGCCGCCGTGGTCGAGCGCGAGCAGCGGCGCGACGTCGGCGAACTTGGTGGTGAAGCGCAGCTGCGCCTCGGCCTGCCAGCGCCCGAACCAGGCGATCGCGGCGGAGAGCGAGCCGGTCAGCGGCTCCAGCGCGAGCGGGTCGGTGTAGCAGGACGCCTCGAAGGTGGTGCCCTCGCCGGCGCGGGCGCGCTGACGCGAGGTGACCGTGCCGCGCCCGAGATGATCGGGCAGCACCGCCAAGATCTCCTCGAGATTGGCGTAGACTCGCGTGATCGGCGGGCCCTGCAGCGAGCCCGCGAGATAGCAGTAGCTGCAGTGCGCCGGGCAGCCCTCGGCGAGGTCGACGCGCCAGTCGGCGCTGGGCGCGATCGGCTGGAGCCGCCGTTTCGACGGCGGCGCGACGGTGACCGCGAGCGTCGCCTTCGCCGCGGCATAGGCGCGGCGCTGGTCGTCGGGCAGGTCGAGCGTGAGCCGGTCGCCGGGCAGCTCGATCACTTCTACCCCGGCGGCGCCCGCACGTGCGGCGATCGCGCGACCGTGAGCGAAGCCGCGCGCGGCGCGTGTGATCAGCAGCCGGCGCGGGCGCCAGACGACGGGGCGGGGAAAGTCGGTCGCGAGCGCCACCTGCGGCGAACGTGCCGGAGCCGTGAGGGTTCAGCTGTAGATTGAAGATGTTGCAGCGGCTGACCGGGGCCGGTGAGGCGCGATTGCGCGCGGCATCGCGGTGCCTTAATCGAGTCACACAGTGACTCGATGAGGACGCCTGACCCAATGACTTCGAAGATCCTGCTGGGACTCTCGCTCGTTACCTCGCTCGCCGCGGCGCCAGCGGCGGCGCAGACCGCGCCCGCGCCGACCGCTGCGACCGGAGCGACCGGCCCGCGCTACGGCGCGTTCGGCGTCGACCTGACGGCGCGCGACACCGCGGTGAAGCCCGGCGACGATTTCTGGACCTATGCCAACGGCCAGTGGGACAAGAGCACGCCGATCGCGGCCGATCGCCAGTCCGCCGGCCCGGCGGTGGTGCTGAGCGACGAGGCCGAGCTGCAGGTCCGCCGCATCCTCGAGGAGGCGACCAGCGACCCTGCGGCGATCGGCCCGGCGGCGCCGCAGATCGGCGCGCTCTACGCGAGCTTCATGGACCAGGCCGCGATCGAGCGCGCCGGCACCGCGCCGCTCAAGCCCTATTTCGCCAAGATCGACGCCGCGCGCGACCGCGCACAGCTCCAGCGCCTGTTCGCCACCGTCGGCTATGCCTCGCCGGTCGAGATCGGCCAGCTGCCCGATCCGTCCGACCCGACGCGCTACGTGGCGAACTGGGGGCAGGGCTCGCTCGGCATGGGCGGGCGCGACTATTACCTGCTGCCCGGCGCCAAGTACGACACCTATCGCGCCGCCTACCGCCGCTACGTCGAGCAGGTGCTGACGCTCGCCGGGATCGGCGACGCTTCGGCGCGCGCCGATCGGATCGTCGCGCTCGAGACCGCGATGGCGAAGGTGCAATGGTCGCCGGTCGAGCAGCGCGACCTCGCCAAGATGCTCAAGCCGATGACGGTGGCGCAGCGCCGCGCGCTCGCGCCCGAGTTCGACTTCGCGGCGATGGAGACGACGGCGGGCTACGGCAACCAGCCGGTGCTGATCGTCAGCGACGACACCGCGCTGACCGCGCTGGGCAAGATCTTCGCGGCGACGCCGGTGAGCACCTGGCAGGACTGGATGAAGTTCCGGCTCGCCTCGAGCCAGGCCGCGGTGCTGCCCAAGGCGTTCGACGACGCCAGCTTCGCTTTCTACGGCAAGACGCTGAGCGACCAGCCCGAGCAGCGCGCGCGGTGGAAGCGCGGCGTGGCGCTGGTCAACGGGGCGATGGGCGAGGCGGTCGGCAAGGTCTATGTCGCGCGCTTCTACCCGCCCGAGAGCGAGGCCAAGATGGCCGAGCTGATCAAGAACCTGCGCGGCGCGTATCGCGAGCGGATCGAGGGCAACAGCTGGATGGACGCCGCGACCAAGCAGGCCGCGCTGGCCAAGCTGGCCGCGTTCGAGCCGCGCACCGGCCACCCCGCGACCTACATCGACTACGCCTCGCTCAAGGTCGTGCGCGGCGATCCTTTGGGCAACAACATGCGCGCGGCGGAGTTCGAGCATCAGCTAGACCTCAGCCGCTTCCCCAAGCCGGTCGATCGCAGCCTGTGGGGCATGACGCCGCAGACCGTGAACGCCTATTATGACCCGCTGGCGAACCAGATCACCTTCCCCGCCGCGATCCTTCAGCCGCCCTTCTTCGATCCGAAGGCCGACGTGGCCGTGAACTACGGCGCGATCGGCGCGGTGATCGGACACGAGATGGGCCACGGCTTCGACGACCAGGGCAGCCAGTTCTCCGCCTCGGGCAAGTTCGAGAATTGGTGGACGCCCGCGACCCGCGAGGCCTTCACCAAGCGCACCGGCGTGCTGGTCGGCCAGTACGACCAATATGAGCCGATCCCGGGCGTGAAGGTGAAGGGCGCGCTGACGCTCGGCGAGAACATCGGCGACCTCGGCGGGATCGAGGCGGCCTATTCGGCCTACCAGCGCTACCAGGCCGAGCACGGCAAGGCGCCGGTGATCGACGGGCTGACCGGCGACCAGCGTTTCTTCCTCGCCTATGCCCAGGCGTGGCGGAGCAAGATCCGCGAGGGGGCGCTGCGCGCGCGGCTCCTCACCGACCCGCACTCGCCCGCCTTCTACCGCGTCAACGGCATCGTGCGTAACGTCGACGCCTGGTACGATGCGTTCGGGGTCAAGCCCGGTGACAAGCTGTACCTCGCGCCGAAGGATCGGGTGAAGATCTGGTGAGGGTGACGGCTTAGCGCCGGATAGGAGAAGGGCAGCCCCATCCTACCCGTCATCCCCGCGTAGGCGGGGATCCATACACACTGACGTTGCAACTCCATCGCGAGCGTCAGCGCGTCTGGATCCCCGCCTGCGCGGGGATGACGGTATGGCGGGATGACGAAAAGGAAGACGCGGGCGTCGCCCCGCTAACCCACGTTGCTTTCATGCCGCCCGCGCGTTGGCGCTGGCATGACGCTGCTGATCCCGCTGCTGGGCGACCAGCTCACCCCCACGCTCGCCAGCCTGCGCGACGTCGACCGCGCGCGGGCGGTCGTGCTGATGATGGAGGTGTGGGACGAGGCCACCTACGTGCGGCATCACCAGAAGAAGATCGCGCTGATCTTCTCGGCGATGCGCCACTTCGCCGCGGCGCTGCGCGACGACGGCTGGACGGTCGACTATGTCGCGCTCGACGCGCGCGGCAACACGCAGAGCTTCACCGGCGAGGTCGAGCGCGCCGCCAAGCGCCACCGCGCCGGCGCGATCCGCACCGTCGCGGGCGGCGAGTATCGCGTCCGTCAGGCGCAGGACGGCTGGGCCGAGCGCACCGGCCTGCCCGTCGAGATCCTCGAGGACGACCGCTTCGTCTGCCCGCTGCCCGACTTCTACGCCTGGGCGCAGCGGACGCGCGAGAAGCGCATGGAGTTCTTCTACCGCGAGATGCGCCGCCGCACCGGGCTGCTGATGGACGCGGACGGCAAGCCCGATGGTGGCCAGTGGAACTTCGACCACGACAATCGCGCCGGGCCGACCGCCGGGCGCAACTATCCCGCACCGCTTCGCTTCGCGCCCGACGAGACGACGCGCGAGGTGCTCGCCCTGGTGGCGGCACGCTTCGGCGCGCATTTCGGCGCGCTCGAGCCGTTCGCGCTCCCGGTCACCCGCGCGCAGGCGTTGCAGGCGCTCGACCAGTTCGTCGCCGAGGCGCTGCCCGACTTCGGCCGCTACCAGGACGCGATGGTGGCGGGGCAGGACTATCTGTTCCACTCCAGCCTGTCGCTGTGCCTCAACCTCGGGCTGCTCGGGCCCGTGGAGGTGTGCGAGGCAGCGGTTGGTGCCTATCGGCGCGGGCGCGCGCCGATCAACTCGGTGGAAGGTTTCGTCCGCCAGATCATCGGTTGGCGCGAATATATGCGCGGCATGTACTGGTGGGACATGCCCGCCTTCGCCGAGCGCAACGCGCTGGGAGCGACGCGGCCGCTGCCCGACTTCTACTGGACCGGCGAGACCGACATGCGCTGCCTCGCCGAGGCGGTCGACCAGACGCGGCGGGAGGCCTACGCGCATCATATCCAGCGGCTGATGGTGCTCGGCAATTTCGCGCTGCTCGCCGGAGTGGCGCCGGCGGCGATCTCGGACTGGTTCCTGGTGGTCTATTTCGACGCCTATGAGTGGGTCGAGCTGCCCAATGTCGTCGGCATGAGCCAGTTCGCCGACGGCGGGGTGATCGCGTCCAAGCCCTATGTCGCGAGCGGCGCCTATATCGACCGCATGTCCGATTACTGTGGGCGATGCCGCTACGACGTGAAGAAGAAGACGGGCGAGGGGGCGTGCCCGTTCAACGCGCTCTACTGGGACTTCGTCGCGCGCCACGAGGAGCGGTTCGCGCGCAACCCGCGCATGCGCAACGTCTACGCGACGTGGCGTCGGTTCGACGACGCGCGCCGGGCAGAGTATCGCGACAGCGCGCGCGCGTTCCTCGAGACGCTGGAGCCGGCGGCGCCGGGTTGGGCGCGGGTGAGATAGGGGAGGCGGGCGAGCGACGCGCTGTCCCCGGCGCATGCCAGGGCCAGTCGGGTTGGCCGTGGAGAGTGGCACAGCTGTTCCCCAACTGGACCCCGGCCTCGCCGGGGAACAGGGGGCGGAGGGTTAGCGTCAGAACCGCGCGCGGACGCCGACGCGGTAGATCCGCCCCAGCGTGTCGTACAGCGCCGGGTTGACGTCCAGCCCGGTATTGGTCTGCGGCGAAGGCTCCGGATCATGGTCGAACAGATTGTCGACCTTGAAATACATGCTCACTTCCTTGGTCACGTTCACCCCGCCGCCGATGTCGAAGTAGAAGGCGCCCTTCATGCGATTGAAGTCGATCGTCGGGTTGGCGGTGGTCGACACGGGGCAGGTGCCGGGGTCGCAGACGACATATTGGTTGCCGATCACGCCGTTGCTGAACCAGCGTTGCTGCAGCGTGAGGTTGAACTTGTCGTTCTCGTAGGTCTGGATCGCGAGCAGTTTCCAGTCGGGAGTCGCGCCCGAGTTGGCGCCGGCGGTGTCGACCGGCACCGTGCCGGGCAGGCCGGGATCGGTGACGAACTTGATCACGTGCGTCGCCAGCGCGCGCATGGTGAAGCTGCCGCCGAGCGACAGCGGGTTGCGCCACTGGTAGCTGGCCTCGATGTCGAAGCCGTCGGTGTCGATCGAGGCGAGGTTGAACGACTGGACGTTGACGAACTTGGAGTCGCCGTCGAGGTTGAAGGCGCCGCACGTGTCGGGGATGTTCGACACCACGCAGAGGTTGACGATCTGCTGCGCCGACAGGCTGGAGACGACGTCCTTCACCTTGATCTTGTAATAGTCGAACGACAGGCTCAGCCCGGGTGCCCAGCTCGGCTGCGACAGCACCGCGCCCAGCTCGGTGCTGCGCGCCGTCTCCGGGCGCAGCGCGGCATTGCCGATCGTGTTCTGGATGATCAGCACCTGCTGGCCGTTGGGATTGGCCGCGGTCGGGCGCGGGTCGGTGAAGTTGGGCACGGTGGTGGTGACCGGCGCGGCGAACAGCTCGGAGAGGTTGGGCGCGCGCACGTCGCGCGAGGTCACCGCACGCAGGCGGAAGCCGTCGATCGGCGTGTCCCAGGTGCCGCCGATCTTCCAGGCGTAGATCACGCCAGAGGTGGAGTAGCGCGTCGAGCGGCCAGCGACGTTGACGTTGGCCTTGCCCAGCGCGGCGGAGTCGAGCAGCGGCAGGTTGAGCTCGACGAAGCTCTCGACCACGTCATACTTGCCGCGGCCGTTCTTGTAATTGCCCGCGTACCAGTTGCTGCCGTCGGTGGCGTTGAGGATCGGGTCGGCGGGGTAGAGCGCCGAGTTCGGGCTGAGGTCGGTCACGCCCGCGCCATAGGGGTCAGCGCGGACGCGATAGGCCTCCTTGCGATACTCGACGCCCATCGCGATCGCGAGCGGCCCCGCCCAGAGGTCGACCGGCGTGCCCGAGATGCTCGCGCCGGCGGCGTCCTGCGTCTGCCGGGTATGCTGGAACGGGCCGTTCTCCGGCACGATATAGGCCAGCGCCTCGGGCGACGGCTGGAAATTGCCGAAGATGTTGATCGGGCGACAGCCCTGTGCCCGCGCGACCGGGTTGGCGCAGACGATCTCGCCGTTGAGGCGGACGGCGTTGATCGCCTGGTCGTAGCGGCGGTTGATGCTGATGTTGTCGACGTTGATGTCGGTGATGTTGATCCCGTGCTCGTAGTACAGGTCGTAGGTCCAGTCGTCCCCGAACAGGTCCGCCTTGCCTTTCAGCCCGCCGACGAAGCGGTACTGGCGACGGTCGGTGTTGACCTTGATGTTGGGCAGGATCGCATTGCTCAGCCCGTAGGAGAAGCTGGTGACGTTGTTCGCGGCGCACCCGGCCGCGATCGAGGCGGGCAGATAGGGGTTGGCGCACTGGATCGTCAGCCCGGTGCGCGCGGCGCCGGGGTTGGGCTGGTTGTTGCTCTTCACCTGCGCGATATTGGCGGTGACGTAGAGCTCCATGTCGGGCGTCACGTCGAAGCCGACGCGGGTATAAGCGTTGATCCGCTCCAGCCCCGACTGGAGCGAGGTGCCCGATCCGACATGGCCCGACTGGTCGCCTCCGACGCAGAAGCCGACATAGCAGCCGATCACGCTGCCGCCCGCGGTCTTCGACGGCACGCCGTTCGAGCCGTAGTTGAACGGCACCGGGTTGCCGCTGGCGTCGAAGGCAGTGCCCTGCAAGGGACCGGCCGAGATCAGCCCGTACTTCGTGTACTGATAGGCCTGGCCGTGGTCGCGGTAGAGGAACTGCGGGTTGCCGTTGTTGCGGACGCCGGTGTCGACCAGCGTGGTGGCGCGATACCAGTCGCGGCTGCCGGCGAGATCCTCGCCGAAGTCGCCCGGGCCGACGCCCTGGTCCTTGGCATATTCGGTGCTGACGACGAGGTGGAGTCGGTCGTCGGCGAAGGCGTGCCCCGCCGCTGCCTGGAGCAGCACCTGACCGCCGTCGCCGTAGGTCGTGACGCCGGTCTGCGCGTTGGCCTTGAACCCCTCGAAGCGCGTGTCGGTGACGAAGTTGATCACGCCGCCGACCGCGTCGGAGCCGTAGGAGGCGGAGGCACCGCCGGTGACGATGTCGACCCGCTTGATGAGCAGCTGCGGGAACTGGCTGATGTCGGGCACGCCGGTGACGTTGGCGCCGACGACTCGCTGGCCGTCGAGCAGCGTGAGCGTGCGGATCGTCCCCAGGCCGCGCAGCGAGAACGAACTGAGCCCCTGCGTGCCGCTCGACGTGCTGAACGTCCCGGTGGCCGCGCCGGTCGAGCCCTGAAGCGAGGGCAGCTGCGCGATCGTGTTGAAGATGTTGGGCTGCGCGTTGCGCTGGATCTGCTCCTCGCCGACCACGGTGGTCGGTGTCGGCGCGTTGAAGCCGGTGGCGGTGATGCGCGAGCCGGTGACGATGATATCCGACTCGCTCGCCGGTGCCTGTTCGGCGCCCCGGTCGGCCGGCGCGATCAGCGAGTCGGGGGCCGCCGGATCGGCGCTGCGCGTGGTCGCGGGCACGTCGGCCGGCGGCGTCTGCGTCTGGGCGACAGCCGGCGCGGCGGCGAGGACCAGCGCCAGTGCGGCTAAGCTGGTAACGTTACCAAGCTGGCGGGTAGACGACGCTCGCTTGACCTTGATCATGATCCATCCCCTGAGATCGGCCCGCGCTGCTGGTGCGGTGCCGCTGCACGCTGTGCGCCGCTATAGCCGAAGCGGGGCACGGCATCATCTACGACCAAAGTCGCGGCGGCGCGGAGCCCGACCAAGGTCGCGCTGGTCAAGCTGCCGCTGACGCGGGATAGGGCCGGTGAGGCGGCCCCGTCCGGGCCGCGCCGAGAACGGGGTAGGCATTGCGCGCGATCGGGCAGGCGAGCGGGGACGAGCGTGAGGCGGCGCTCGCGATCGTGGTGATGGGCGTGAGCGGCACGGGCAAGACCACGCTCGCCACCGCGCTCGCGCGCTCGCTCGGCTGCCCGATGCTCGAGGGCGACACCTACCACTCCGCCGCCAACATCGCGAAGATGCGCGACGGTCATCCGCTGACCGACGACGATCGCTGGCCCTGGCTCGACCGGCTCGGCGCGGCGCTCGGCGACGCCGCGCGCGAGCGAGGTCGTGCGGTCGCGGCCTGTTCGGCGCTGCGACGCGCCTATCGTGAGCGACTCGGTGCGGCATCAGGGTTGCGCCCGGCTTTCGTGCTGCTAGCGCTGGATCACGACACGATCGCGCGCCGGATGGCGACTCGCTCGGGCCATTACATGCCGGTCGCTCTGCTCGACAGCCAACTCGCCACGCTGGAGCCCCCCACCGCGGACGAGCGAGCGCTGACGCTGGACTCGACCCGGCCGCCGGACGAGCTGGTCGCCGCGGTGCACGCGTGGTTGGGGCTAGGGTGAGGCGCTTCTAATCTTCCGGGCACGGAGAGGGGAACGCTGCGCGCCGCAAGGTGGTGGAGGGGAGCTCTCCTCGTCGTGCAGCGCTCAGGGAAGCCACCTCCTCCACTAGCCTGCGGCTGGCCCCCCTCCCCGTGAGCGGGGGGAGCCGTGAGTGCTCACGGCATCAGCCGGCGGCGCCCTTGCGACAGGTGCCAGCGCATCGCCAGTGCGGCTCCCTCGCCGTCCTGCGCCCGGATCGCGTCGACGATCGCGTCATGCTCCTCCATCATCGCGCCGATCACCGCTGGCGGGCGCGAGCGGGAGATGTCGACGCCGGCGCGCAACACCCGCATCACCCCGTCGAGCAGCTGGTCGAACACCAGGGGGAAGGACGCGTTGGCGGTCGCCTCGACGATCGCGCGGTGCAGCCGCCAGTCCTCTTCGTGCGCCGGAGCATTGGAGAGCAGCGCGGCACGCAGCGCGGCCAGCGCGCGCTCGATCGCCTCCATCTGCGTGGGCGAGCGGCGCTGCGCCGCCAGTCGCGCCGCCTCGGCCTCGAGCACGAAGCGTACCTCATAGGTGCCCATCGCCGACGCCAAGGTGTCCATCGGCATGTGCGTGTCGAGCCGCGCCGATGGGCGGCGCTTGACGTAGGAGCCGGCACCGCGGCGGGCCTCGGTGATCCCATCCGACGCCAGCCGCGCCAGCGCCTCGCGCACGATCGCGCGCGACATGCCGAAGCTCTCGGCCAGGCGCGCTTCGGACGGCAGCCGGTCGCCCACCGCCAGCGCCTCGTCGTTGATGATTCGCACGATCGCGGCATAGGCGCGATCGGTCAGCCGTCCCTCGCTCACGATCCTCTCCTCGGCCCTGGCATAACCGAGCACGGCCTTCGTGGCGAGGATGATGCCTGTCAGACAGGTTGGCACAGATTGCGGTGAATCCGCTTGCTCGCCCAAGTGAAACGGGCTCATATCGAACAAAGCTGTCCAACCGATTGCTGGTGGACGAGCCGATAAGGTTGCGCGGCGACGACCGCGAAGGAGGAGCAGGATGACGACGGGCGCTATCCCCCACGAACCGACCGGCGGCGTTGCCACGCTGGCGCAACTCACCCCGACGCAGGTCAAGGTGCTGCGCGGTGTGCGCTCGGGGCGGCTCAACAAAGAGATCGCTTTCGACCTCGGCATCGCGGAGGCGACGGTGAAGGCGCACATGACCGCGCTGATGCGCAAGCTCAACGTCCGCAATCGCACGCAGGTGGCGGTGGTGGCCGAGGCGCTCGCCGCTCACGCCGGCTAGCGCTGCCCGAGAACCGTTAGTAAGCACCTGTGATAGAATAGAAAACTGGAGACGCGCGATGTGGGCGAAGGGGTGGCTGGGCGCCGCGACGGCGGCGCTGGCGGCGGGAACGGCTCTGCCCGCGGCGGCGCGCTCGACCTCGGTCTATCTCACGCAGCCCGACGATCCGCGCGCGATCACGGTGCGCGGCGTCGGCGACGGGCGTGCCGACGACAGCGCGGCGATCCAGCAGGCGATCGACCAGGCCGCGACGAGCGGCAGCGGCGGCATCGTCTTCCTGCCCTCCGGCCGTTACCGCATCACGCGGACCATCCTCGTGCGCCCGGCGGTGCGGATCTTCGGCGTCGGCAAGACCCGTCCCGAGATCGTGCTGGGCGACGCGACCCCCGGTTTCGGCAGCGGCGTCGCGGCGATGCTCGCGTTCACGGGCGAGGACCAGTATCGCGTCGGCAAGGTCGCGGTGCCGCCGCCCACCACGGTGCCGTTCGATCCCACCGTCTATGACGCGACGTCGAGCACCTTCTACTCGGCGATCGCCAACGTCGACTTCCGCGTCGGCGCGGGCAACGAGGGCGCGGTGGCGGTGCGCTTCCGCGTCGCGCAGCACGGCTATGTCCGCCACGCCGACTTCCATCTCGGCTCGGCGCTGGCAGGCGTCTATCAGGCGGGCAACGAGTTCGAGGACCTGCGCTTCTACGGCGGGCGCTACGGCATCCTGAGCGAGAAGACCTCCTCGGCGTGGCAGTTCACGCTGATCGACTCGGCATTCGAGGGACAGCGCGACGCCGCGATCCGCGAGCATGAGGTCGATCTCACGCTGGTCAACGTCGTCATCCGCGACACGCCGATCGGCATCGACATCGATCGCGGCTGGTCGGACTCCTTGTGGGGGAAGGACGTGCGCTTCGAGCGCGTCAGCCAGGCGGCGGTGGTGATCTCGGAGGAGAGCAGCGTCTTCACCCAGATCGGCTTCGACCACGCGGTGGCGAGCGACACGCCGGTGTTCGCGCGCTTCCGCGACAGCGGGCGCACGATCGCGGGCAAGGGAAGGCGCTATCAGGTCGCCGACTTCTCGCACGGTCTCGCGCTCGCCGGACTCGGCGAGATCGGCAAGACCGCGACCACCTTCGATATCGCCGCCGAGCCGCGCGCATCGCGCACGTCAGCCCCCGCCATCGCCGCGCTGCCCCCGGTCAGCCAGTGGGTCAACGTGCGCACGCTCGGCGTGAAGGGCGACGATGCCACGGACGACACGGCGGCGCTGCAACGCGCGATCGACACGCACCGCGTGCTCTATTTGCCGATGGGGCGCTATCGCGTCACCGACACGCTCAAGCTGCGTCCCGACAGCGTGCTGATCGCGCTGCACCCCAGCCTGACGCACCTCTATCTACCCGACAACGCGCCCAACTACGCGGGTGTCGGCGGCGCGCGCGCGCTGCTGGAGAGCGCCAAGGGCGGCAAGGCCATCGTCCACGGCATCGGGCTGTGGACCGGCAGCGTCAACCCGCGCGCGACCGCGCTGCTGTGGCGCGCCGGCGCCGCCTCGATGGTCAACGACGTCAAGATCCAGGGCGGCGGCGGGACGGTGCTGACCAAGGGCAGCGCGATCAAGCCCAATGACCCGCAGGCGCGCCAGGACGGCCAGCACCCGAGCATCTGGGTCACGGACGGGGGCGGCGGCACCTTCGCCGCGATCTGGTCGCCCAACACCCTGGCGTCGGCGGGCTTCTACGTCTCCGACACCAAGACACCGGGGCACGTCTACGAGCTCTCGGCGGAGCATCATTATCGCGCGGAGATCGTGCTCGACCATGTCGAGAACTGGGAGTTCCTCGCGCCGCAGACCGAGCAGGAGGTGCGCGACGGCGTCAACGCCGTCTCGACCGAAATCCACCACTCGCGCAACATCCTCTTCGCCAACTACCACGGCTATCGCGTGACGCGGACGATCAAGCCGATGGACGCGGCGGTGAAGCTGTATCAGTCGGGCGACATCCGCTTCCGCAACGTCCACGTCAACGCGGAGAGCGGCTTCGCCAGCTGCGACGCCAAGGGCTGCGGCACTTACCTGCGCGCGAGCAAATTCCCGTTCGAGAACGCGATCAAGGACATCACCCGGCAGCAGGAGGTGCGCGAGCGCGAGTTCGCGCGGCTCGACGTGCCCGCCGTGGCGGCGAGCGCCGCGACCGCCGCGGGGGTGCCGGTGTCACCGGGGATTGAGAAGCTGGCCGACGGCTTCTACTCGATCGCGGGCGGCGCGGTGGACAAGGCGGGCAAGCTCTACTTCATCGACCGCTTCTTCCACCGCATCCACGGCTGGTCGCGCGAGGAGGGGCTGTCGACCGTGGCGCAGGCGCCGCTCGACCCCGTCAACCTGGCGGTCGCGCGATCGGGCGACCTGCTCGTCCAGTCCTCGGCCGGGCGCGACGGGACCGTCTACAGCATCGATCCCGCCAGGCCCGAGGACGTGCGTGTGATCGCCCCGACCGCGGCGCGCGCCCATCCCGGCGCCGCCACGCTGCTGCCGGTCAACGTCTGGGCGAACGGCGAGTTCGCCGATCGGATCGACCCGAAAACCTATGAGTTCCCGCCGATCTCTTTCTTCTTCACCAGCAAGATGGGCGAGGCCAAGCCGCAGGAATATGTCTCGCCCGACGGCTCGCTGGTGCTCCCTGCCTTTCGCGTCTGGAACCAGGGACCGGACGATCATACCGGCTGGCGCTGGTCCGACACGCTCGACTCCTACGGGCTCGTCGGGGCGGCGCCGGGCAGCCGCGTGACGCTGACCAACGCCTCGGAGAACCGCACCTACAGCGGCCTGGTCGGCGCGGGCGGGCAGGTGACCGACCTCAAGGTGGTGGCCGAGCGCGGCGGCGAGAGCGTCGCGCGCGACGACGCCGGCAACCTCTACGTCGCCAACGGCCAGGTCTTCGTCTACGCGCCCGACGGCAGCGAGACGAGGCGGATCGACGTACCCGAGCGGCCGCTCCAGGTGCTGATCGGCGGCGCCGACCGCCGCACGCTGTACATCCTGACCCACCATGCGCTCTACGCCTCGCCGATGTAGGTCACCGCGGCACCGCTGATTCACTTAGGCAAATGGATTCTCGCTGTGAAAAGCGACGGGCGGGCGCTAACCACCCTGCCATGTCGGAGGTTGAGCGCGGACTCCCACCCTCTCAGGCGGTCCCGGTCGCGGCGCCCGACCTGTCGCGACGCTATCTCGCGCTGGCTGCGGAAGCGGCCGATCGGCTGCTCGCCGCGACCGACCCGGCGCGCATGGTCGACGAGCTGTTCGCGCTGATCCGCGCCGAGTTGCGGCTCGACGTCTTCTTCAACTATCGCCACGACGACGGCTTGCTCCGTCTCGAGGCCTATGCCGGGCTCACCGCGCAGCAGGCGCTCGACGGTGCCGAGCTGCGCCTGGGGGAGGCGGTGTGCGGCTGCGCCGCGCTGGAGCGTCGCCGGATCCACGCGGAGGCGGTGCAGCGCTCCGACGACCCGCAACTCGCCTTCGTCCGCTCGGTGGGGCTCGACTGCTACGCCTGCACCCCGCTCCTCGACGGCGAGCGGCTGCTCGGCACCCTCGGCTTCGGCCGGCGCGACAGCCGCTGTTTCAGCGCCGAGGAGCTCCAGCTGCTCCACACGCTGTGTCACTATGTCGCGCTGGCCAAGCTGCGGTTGCGGCACGAGGAGGAGCTGTGCCGCAACATCGCCGAGCGCGACCGTCTGCTTGCCGAGCTCAACCACCGCGTCCGCAACAACCTGCAGATGGCGGTCGGCGTCGTGCGCAACGAGCTGCGCGGCGCCGAGCCCGTGCCGCCGGCGCTGATCACCGTCGCCGAGCGGCTCGAGCTGATCGCGCTGGCGCACCGTCCGCTCTACCAGGCCGAGGGCGCCTCGCTCGCGGTCGACGCGGTCGAGATCCTGCACGGTGCGGTCGAGCTCACCACCGGCGGGAACGGGCGGGTCGAGGCGGCGGAACGGGTGATGATCCCGATCGAGCAGGCGGTCGCCTTCTCTCTCCTGGTGCATGCGCTGCTCGGCGACCGCGACGGCCCCGGCGCGCGAGTCGCGGTGGCGCGCCGCGCCGCGACCCTGGAAGCGCGGATCACGCTCGCCGCGGAGGGCGCGTCGGCGCCGCCGCTCGATCGGCTCGCCAGCTCGCTGTTGCGCCAGCTCAACGCCAGCCTCTACGAGGAGGCTGGCGCGATCCACCTGAGGTTTCCGCTCGCCCATGCAGGCTGACACCGATACCCGCTCGCTCCGCCTGCTCGTCGTCGAGGACGAGGCGATCATCGCCATGCTCGTCGAGGACGCGCTCACCATGGCGGGCCATATCGTCGTCGGCGTGGCCGAGAGCGCGGGCGAGGCGCTGGCGATCGCCGCGCGCGAGCCGATCGACCTCGCCCTCTGCGACGTGCGGTTGGCGGAGAATGACAGCGGCGTCACCGTCGCGCGCGAGCTCTCCGCACGCGGCGTGCCGTGCCTCTACGTCAGCGGCAACTGTCCCACCGTGGCGGATCACCCGCTCATCATCGGCTGCGTCGGCAAGCCGTTCGCGACGGCGGCGCTCAGCCGCGCGGTCGAAGCGGCGTACCGCCTCGCCGCGGGCGAGCGCGACGTCGCGGTGCCCAAGAGCATGCACGTCTTCGCGCCGCGCTGAACCGTTCGCCTGAGGGATCCGTGGCGGGCGTGCCTGACGTGCGCGGCCGGGGGACAGACGCGGGGCCGGGGCGTTCTCGCCGGCCTCATCGCGCGGTCCTCACCGCTGCTGCTGCCTGCGCCGGTGAACCGCGGTCCGCCGCCTCGGCGCCGCGCGCGAGCGGCTGTCTGGCAGGAACGCGACGGCGCGGCACGGGCGCCCACGGCGAGCGGAACCGCCGCTCGGGGAGAACGCCTTTTCACGCGGAAGTGAAGCCAGGTCGCCTCAGGAACGGCGTGGGCCTGCGCCAGCAGGAGCCCAGAACACGGAGACTATCGTCTGCGACCCCGGGCTCCGGCCTGCGGAGGAGCACGCCGGACCACATGATCGAACAGCGACATCAACGCTTCCGCTCGCGCGCGAGCTCGTCGACCGCCTGCGCCAGCTCGATCCACATCGCGCCCTCGGGGATGACATATTCGTTCTCGCCCCAGAAGAACGGCCAGTCCTCGTGGTTCTCGGGGAAGTCGGGCTTGATCACCAGCACGCCGGGGACGACGCCGCCGGCGATGAAGGAGAAGTCGGCGCGGTTGTTGCCATAGGCGACCTCCTTCGACAGCGTCCCCACGCCCGAGACGAACGAGCGGTCCGAGCCGGGATGGTGTCCGAGCAGGAACTCGGCGCCGCGGAAGACCGCGTCGGCGGGGACGATGTCTGGGAAGGCCTTGTGCAGCGCATAGGCGTTGAGCGCATAGCCCATCACCGTGCCGCTGCCGGCCCAGCCGCCCGTGGTGATCGGCACGCCGAAGGGGTTGGCGGTCGCTGCCGTGTCCGCCTCGGTCGCGTAGGCGCGGACCGCGGGGATCATCCGCTCTCGATAGGAAGCCGGCATGAAGGGGATCGCGGCGACGGCGTCACGCAGGCTCGGCGCGAAGCGTTTCTCCACCTCGGGATAGAGTGCCTCCACGGCGGTGACGTAGCGGGGGTCGCGCGTGGCGCGCAGCAGCTCGACCGCGGCGGAGAAGCGCTCCATCTCGAGCGGACCGCCGGTGGTGTTGCCGTGCTGGTAGAGGTCGGGCGGGTGCGACTGCTCCTCCGCCCAGGTGGCGGTGGCCAGCGCGAGCGCGCGCTTCGCCAGTACGGGATCGGACGCCTGTAGCGCTCGCGACGCTGCGGCCAG
Source organism: Sphingomonas sp. BK580 (assembly GCF_014194975.1). GTDB lineage: Bacteria > Pseudomonadota > Alphaproteobacteria > Sphingomonadales > Sphingomonadaceae > Sphingomonas. Next base: position 234,366 of record NZ_JACIAY010000004.1, read on the forward strand.
CCCCGCGATCGAGCCGTAGTTGAGCGCCGAGGCCTTGGTGGTGAAGGCCCAGCGATCGTCGGGCATGCCGCTGCGGCCGCCCTTCTCCTCGCCGAGCTTCAGCGCGGGATCGTAGATCAGCCCGTCTGTCTTGGTCGAGGCGTCGCCGAGATGCGTGTATTGCGCGACGTCGGGCTCGACGATGCCGTGGATGGCATGGCCGACCGCGTCGAACTGTGCGACCAGCTGGCGCGTGCCGTGTGCGATCTGCTGGAGCAGGTCGGGCGTGCCGTCGGGCACGTGCAGCTCGGTGCGACGGCGCGCCTCGTCGACCGCGGTGGTGTCGCGCGTCGGACGCCAGCGCTCCCAGCTGTCCACCATCGAGCGGATCACCTGATATTGCGACTGGGTGCGGATGTCGAAGTCGCCCGCGTCGAACCAGCCGCCGGTGTTGAGCCCGGGGATATGCTCGCCCGGCTTGTACTTGCTGTCGGTCGTCGGGCCCTGCGCGTAGAGGTCGATGTGCTCGTGGTTGACCGGCGCCTGGCGCGCGTCGTCGCGGTGCGCCTCGCCGTGCCACACACGATAGCCCTCGTTGACGTACATATGGTCCATCGCGACCGGGAAGTAGACGTCGAGAGTCGGGTGCCACGCGCCGGCATAGACGTCGTCGGCGATCCGGAACGGCGCGGTGCGGGTCGTGCCGTATTCGAGCACGTAGAGGCCGGGCTGGTGCACCGCGCTGAAGTCGAGCCGCAGATAGGAATAGCGCAGATAGTCGCCCCAGCGCGTCGCGGCGGGGATCGTCACCGGCGCCATCGCGCCGTCGCTGCCGACGCGCAGCAGCCGCGGGGTGAGCGCGCGCGTGTCGGAGCGGTCGAGCTCGATCGTCGCCACCTTGCGCCCACCCGGCGTATAGCCCAGCTGCGAGTGCGCGATCACCGGCGCGCGGCGCCAGCCCGGCACGCTGGTCGGGCGCACCGTCCATTCCAGCACGGCGCCGGTCCTCCCCGTCGGGAGCAGCGAGCGCAGCACGAACCAGCCGTTCTGCGCCTGGTTGCGCCCGTCGTAGAGCTGCACGGGCTCGCTCGACTCGATCGACACGCGCCGCGCCGCATCCTCGGGCGCGAGCACGAAACGCCGCGCGGCGGCGATCGGCTGCGGCTCGGCGCCGGGCCCCTCGGCGCGACCGCTCGCGGCGTTGCGCTCGGGCGTGCGAGTCATCGCATCGGCGGGGTAGAGCGGGAAGGTGCCGGTGCGATCGTCGGCGAGATAGCCGTGGTGGAAGTAGGCGGCGGGCAGGAACTCCAGGTTGAAGCCGGCACGGCCGGCCAGCGCGGCGGGCACCGGCTGGTCGAGCAGCACCGAGATCTTCACCACGCCGCCCACTTTCTCCGAGCGGACGCGGTAGCGCCAGTGCTGGTCGGGATATTCGAGCGTCACCGTGATCGCGCCGCTGCGCTGGTCGACCTCGCGCCCGATGAAGCGCGCGGTCGGGTCCCACTGGCCCGGCGTGGCGGCGAGGCGCACGTCGCCGTTGGTGGCGATCCGCTCGTCCTGCTGGATGATCTCCACGCCGCTGATCTTCGAGTCGGCGAACAGCCCGTCGTACCAGTTGGAGAAGACCAGCACGTCGGCGCCGGGCGCCTCGTAATAGCCGCTCGCGTTGAGCGTCAGCTCGCTCGCCGCGGGCGTCGCGTGACGCGATTGCGCCGGGGCTCCGCTCGCCAGCAGCATCGCTATGATCGACACACCGATGCTGATCCGCGCCTTGCTCATCCTCGTCCTCCTCGCGCCGGTCGATCGCCGGTCATGACTAGATGTATAGCGCTAACATCAGGCGGCGCCATATGCCGTGGATCAAGCGGGCGCCATTGACGGCCGCTCGTTCAACTACTTACTCTCTGCGCGAAGAGGCCGCCCGCCACAGGCAGATAGCGGTAACAAGGAGAGGGTGGATGAAGAAGGTTCGGTCCGTGCGCGCGGCGGCGGCGACGCTGCTCGCGCTGCTGGCACCCGCCGCGGCGGCTCAGGTGTCCACGCCCGCGCCTCCTGCGGTGGCAGGCGCGAAGGCAGCGGTCGTCGAGCGGATCACCGTCCACGGCCGCTCGCTCGAGGGCAGCCTGGAGGGTGACAGCGCCGACCGCACCGTGCTGGTCGTGCTACCGCCGAGCTACAGGAGCAGCCCGAAGCGACGCTATCCGGCGGTCTACGCGCTCCACGGCTATTCGATCGGGGCGGAGCAGTGGACCCGCGAGATCCACGTGCCGCAGACGATCGAGGGCGCCTTCGCGCAGGGCGCGCGCGAGATGATCGTGGTGCTGCCCGACAGCAAGACCGCACACAACGGCTCGATGTATTCGAGTTCGGTGACGACCGGCGACTTCGAGCGCTTCGTCGCGCGCGACCTCGTCGCCTACATCGACTCGCACTATCGCACCGTCGCCGACCGCAACAGCCGCGGGCTCGCCGGCCACTCGATGGGCGGCTACGGCACCGCGCGGATCGGGATGAAGCACCCGGAGACCTTCGGCGCGCTGTATATAATGAGCCCGTGCTGTCTCTCCGCGCGGACCCCGGGCGGGGACGCGGCCGCGGACGAGAAGACCTTCGCCGCGCTGCGCTCGCCCGCCGACTCGGCGACGCTGAGCTGGGGCCAGCGCGCGCAGCTCGCCGCCGCGGCGGCCTGGTCGCCCAACCCGACCAAGCCGCCGCTCTTCCTCGACCTGCCGACGGAGAACGGTCAGCCGCGCCCGGAGGTGGTGGCGCGCTGGGCGGCCAACGCCCCGCTGGCGATGGTCGACCAATATGTCGGCAACCTGCGCCAGTATCGCGCGATCGGGCTCGACGTCGGCGACCGCGACGGGCTGAAGGCCGACGCCCAGACGCTCCACGCCGCGCTCGACCGCTACGGCATCCGTCACGATTTCGCGGTCTATCCCGGCGACCATGTCAGCGGCGTGGCGACGCGCGTGCAGGAGCAGGTGATCCCCTTCTTCTCGCGCGCTCTGGTGTTCCCGTGAGGCGCGTCGCGCTGGCGGCGCTGCTGCTCGCCGCCCCGGCGGTCGCGACCGCGCAGGTGTGGCGCGCCGACCAGGGTGACGGCACGTACCGCAACCCGGTGCTCTACGCCGACTACCCCGACCCCGACGTGATCCGCGTCGGGCGCGACTATTATCTCGTCTCGACCACCTTCGTGAACGTGCCCGGCATCACGATCCTGCACAGCCGCAATCTGATCAACTGGACGATCGCCACCCATGTCGCGACGAAGCTCGATGGCGACCCGCGCTACGATCTCGTCGGCGGCAACGCCTATCGCAAGGGGCTCTACGCGGCGAGCCTGCGCCACCACGACGGCACCTTCTATCTCGCGATCACCCCGGTGGGGCAGAAGACGCGCATCTACTACGCCAAGACCATCCGCGGCCCGTGGCGCTACCACGAGCTGGACCGCGAGGCGTTCGACCCCGGGCTGTTCATCGAGCCCGACGGCCGCGCCTATCTGGCGACCGCGACCACCGCCGACGGCACGATCACGCTGCTGACGCTCGACCGCACGCTCTCCAAGGTGACCGGCGCGCGCAAGATCCACTATATCAAGGGGGCGGAAGGCTCGAAGCTGATCCGCCGCGGCGGTTATTACTACCTCTTCAACGCGCTGCCGCCGCGCCTCGCGCTGAGCGTGTCGCGCGCGCGCAGCCTGTTCGGGCCGTGGGAGACGCGCGACCAGATCGACGATCACAGCGGCGGCCACCAGGGCGCGCTGGTCGACCTGCCCGACGGCGGCTGGTTCGGCTATGTGATGGAGGACAGCGGCGCGATCGGGCGGATGACCAACGTCTCGCCCGTGTTCTGGAAGGACGACTGGCCCGTCTGGGGCACGCCCGACGCGCCCGGTCGCGTGCCCGCGCGCGCGCGCAAGCCGATCGCCGGCGGCGCCTTCGCGGAGCCGCCCTCGTCCGACACGTTCGACCGCCCGATACTGGGCGCTCAGTGGCAGTGGAACCACAATCCGGACGACCGCCGCTGGTCGTTGACCGAGCGGCCGGGCTGGCTGCGGCTGCGCCCGACGCGCGCGGCGCGCTTCTGGGACGCGCGCAATACGCTGACCCAGAAGGGGCAGGGGCCGGCGAGCCGCGGCGAGGTGGTGCTCGACCTGGCGCATCTCGCCCCGGGCGACCGCTGCGGCTTCGGCACGCTCGGTCAGGTGAGCGCCAATCTCACCGCCACGCGCGGGCCGGACGGGCGCGCGTCGCTGGCGATGGAGGTGACCGAGGACGAGCTCGAGGGCGCGCGCACCGAGACCCGCGCCACCGTGCCGCTCGCGGGCGATCGGCTGTGGCTCCGCACCGAGATGGACTTCCGGGCCTCCACCGGTCGCGTCGCGTACAGCGACGACGGGCGCCGCTGGCGCGGGCTCGGCGGCGACTTCCCGCTGCGCTTCGCGTGGCGCACCGGCACCTTCCAGGGCGAGCAGTTCGCCCTGTTCTGCTACGCGCCGGGCGAGAGCAGGGGATGGGTGGACGTCGATTCGTTCACGCTGTCGCCGGTGGCTGGGGGCGAGCGCACTCGGCCGTAGCGAGCGAGGGTGCTTAGCAATCCTCCCCACGGAGGAGGTGACAGGCCGAAGTCCTGACGGGGGGCCGGTGGTGAGTGCACCCGCCCTCGCCGACGCGGACACCCCTCCGTCGCGCTGCGCGCGCCACCTCCCCTTACAGGGGAGGATGAGTCGTTCTCACCTGTTATGAGGGTCAAGCTTGGTCGCTGCCCGCACACCCCATGCCACCCACGCCCGCCCGCTCAGTCCACCGGCACGTCGAAGGTCCCGACCGGCAGCTGCGCCTCGTCGAACAGGTTCACCACCGGCGTCTCGGCCCAGGCGTAGCGGACGTGCGTCACCGGCTGGCCGTCGCCCGCCAGCGTCACCGTGTCCCCGGTGACCGTCCCCGCGGCGAAGCGGCACGATCCCGCCGCGGCGCCGCACAGCTCGAAGCCGATCGCCTGCGCCGCGCCGCGCGCGCTGAGCGCCCCCGTCGCGCCGGTGAAGCGCAGCACCGCGCCGCCGTCGGCGCCGCGCTTCGCCCCCGCGATCGCCGGCCCCGCCGCCGCGACCGGCTCGCCGTAGCGGGCGGCGCGCATCGCGCGCGCGAGCCGCAGCCCCACCTCGCGCTTCTCGCCCGGGTGGATGTCGAGCGCGTCGCCGAGGTCGAGTGCCACCGCCATCCCGGCGTGCGGGTCGGCCGCGGTGACGCGGCGCTGCGCGTCGCGCACCATGCCCCAGCCGTTCTCCGCGGGGGCCTTGGCGCGCGTGCCATAATCGGCGAGCTGCACCACCGCGAAGCCGGTCTCGGGTGTGCCCATGCGGCGGCGCCAGTCGGCGATCAGCGCGGCGAGGCGCCTGTCGTAGCCGGGCAGGCCGGTGTCCGACTCGCCCTGGTACCAGGCGATGCCGGCGAGCTGGAGCGGCGCGAGCGGCGCGATCATCGCGTTGTCGAGCGTGCCCGCGCCGTTGATGTCGTCCCACGGCACGCGCGGCGCGCCGCCGCCGACACGCTTGGCCACGGCGTAGCGCCAGCCGCCGTCGAGCGGGACGCTGCTGCCGTCGGCGAAGGTCAGCCGCATCCGCTCCGTCGGGCCGGTCATCCCGCCGAGCGCGTAGACGTCGTCGTCGTTGACGGTGATGACGTTGCGCCCGGCGCGCAGCGTGCCCGCGGGCAGCGCGTAGACTCTCGGCTGCGAGGCGAGGCTGCTAGAGCCGACGCCGACGCCGTTGACCCAGGTGGTGTCGGCGTCGTCGACGGTGCCGAGCGACAAGGTCGCCGCCCCGCGCGCCTGCGCCGGCGTGAGCTCGACCGTCTTCTGGTACCAGATCATGCCGTTGTAGTCGGCCAGCTCGGGCACGCCCCAGGTCTCGAAGTTGGTCAGCGCCGGCACCGCGCGCCAGTCGAGCGCGGCGTCGGGCTGCCACGGCTCCTTGCCGCGCGGGTCACCGCTGGCGCCGCGCCACCACTCCTCCCACTGCCCGATCGCCCGCCGCACCGCGGCCGCGGGGTCGCGCGCGTAGAGAGCGATCAGCGTCGCGGCATCCGCCTGGCCGCCGGCGCGGAGCGCGGCGTCGCTCATCCACGCGCTGATCCGCGACCCGCCCCAGCTCGAGTGGATCGCGCCGATCGGCACCTTCTGCGTCCGCCGCAGCGACTGCACCATGTAGAAGCAGGCGGCCGAGAAGCCGCCGACATTGTCCGGCCCCGCGGCCTGCCAGCGCGGCGCCGTGGCGAGGCGGTCGAGCGGCGTGGCGCTGGCGTTCTTGGCGATCGTCAGCAGCCGCAGCTGCGGGTCGAGCGGCGGGTGCGCGTCGGCGAACAGCGTCTGCGCGTCGTCGACGGTCAGCTCCATGTTGCTCTGGCCCGAGCAGAGGAACACGTCACCGATCAGGATGTCCCCCAGCAGCGTCGCGCCGCTCGGTGCGGCGACGGTCAGCTCATAAGGGCCACCCGCGGGCAGGGCGGGGAGGCGGGCGGTGAAGCGGCCGTCGCGCGCCGCGGTGGCGCTGACGCTATGGCCGGCGAGGCTGATCATCACCGTCTCGCCCGGCGCCGCGGTGCCGCGGACGTCAATCGGCCGGTCGCGCTGGAGCACCGCATGTTCGCCGATCGCGCCGTCAAGCGTCGGCGCCGCGAGCGCGGGGGTGGCGAGGGCGGAAGCGGCGAGCAGGACAGCGAGGTGGCGCGCGGGACGGATCGGCATGGGGCAGGAGTTCCGCTGTGATCGGCGCCGGGAGAGGTGCCGGGCGACGCGGGAAGCATCGCCGCGGTGAGACTGCGTCAGCCCGCGTCGTCGCGCAATCGCCCGTGATGCCGGATGGTTAGCCGGCTCGTCGTCGCGCGCGCTGGATCGCCTCGTCGAGCGCGGAGAGGAAGCGCGAGCGATCCTCCTTGGCGAACGGCGGCGAACCACCCACGCGGTCGCCGCCCGCGCGCAGGTCGCTCATGATCGCGCGCACCGCCACCGCGCTGCCGATCGAGTTGGCGGTGAAGGGCCGTCCGTTGGGACCGATCACCGCGGCCGCGCCCGCCTTGATCGCGCGGTCGGCGAGCAGGATGTCGGCGGTGATCACGATCGCGCCCGCGTCTGTGTGCTCGGCGATCCAGTCGTCCGCCGCGTCGAACATGTCGCTGACCGTCACGCGCTCGATCAGCGGGTGAGCGGGGACTCGCAGGTGCGCGTTGCTGACGATCGCGACGGGTATCTCGAGCCGGTAGGCGACCCGGTAGATCTCCTCCTTCACGGGGCAGGCGTCGGCGTCGACGAGGATATGCACGCGCTGGACCATCGCCGCGCTGTGCCACAAAGCCGCGGGCGCGTCGCCACGGATCACGGCAGCTCGGCGCGCGGGTCCGAGTCGATGCTGGGGCGCAGGCGCAGCGCCTGCTTGGGCCGCGGTGCGCCGGGGCGGCCGTTGACGCGGTCGACGCCGTCGATCGCCGGCGTCGGCGCGAGCGCGGCGAGCGATTCGACACCCGCGGCCATGTCGAGCGCGAGCGCGCGCTGCGTCGCATTGGCGAAGGGATAGCCCGGGCGGGTCGGCATCGACTCGCCCGCGGCGGTCCCGGCCTCCGCCGCCATGCGCTCGATGCTCGGCGCCTGGTGGAGCGGGTCGGTCGCGGGCAGTGCGGCGCGCGCGCGGTCGTCGTGCCAGCCGGCGGCGAAGCGCGCGGCGCTCACTTCCAGGCCCGCGAGAAAGGCGCGGAAGCGGACGAAGCGGTGGTTGGCCCAGTTGAGCACGAGCGGCTCGCCCGCGAACAGCGGGTCGACCAAGGTGTCGGGCACGAAGCGGGTGGCGATCACCTCGCCCGCGCGCGCGCCGCGGCGCTGCAGGTCGGCGATCGTCGCCGCGTCCATCGCGAAATTGAAGCCGCCCTCGCCGTCGCGCATGCGGACATGGACGATCCGATCACGATAGCCCGGCACGTCGATCAGCTGATTGTCGCCCCATTGCCGCGCGGTCGTGATGATGCGCCCGGCGAAGCGCAGCAGCTGCGCCACGGGCGAGCCGCCGGCGAGGCGGGTATAGTTTGCCAGCCGACCGCGGTTGGTCCGCAGCATGTAGACCATCTCCTCGGGCGGCGCGTCGGCGGGGGCGAGACCCGGATCCGGCGCCTCGGCCTCGGCGGGCACGCGCTCCGGCTGCAGCTCGTCGTCATGGTAGAGCAGGTTCAGGCAGAAGGTCGGCCGTGTCGGGATCGGCGCGTCGAACAGGTGAAGCGGGAAGTTGGAGGTGATCCCGCCGTCGGTGAGCCACAGCTCCGCGAGCTCGCGCCCGCCGCCGAGCGCGCCGGCGCGCTCGCGCAGCACGTAAAGTCGTACCGCGCGGAACAGGAATGGGAAACTCAGCGACATCCGGACGCCGACGAGCACCGGCAGGTCCTCCGGTCGGGGCAGCCGGAGCATGTCGCCCGCGTCGACGTCGTGCAGCGCGACGCCGGCGAGATCGTCGCGCGGATCGGTCGGCGCGCGCTGATGGTGCTCCATCCACGCGACGATCTCGGGCGGGAACAGCGCCGCGAGGTCGCTCCGCCGGGCATAGAGCAGATCCTCGCGGCGCTGGAACGGTAGCTGCACCGACTGCGCCCGGCTGATGTCGGACGCGACCAGCACGAGCTCGATGTCGCGGGCGATCGTGGCGAGGCTCGGGGATGGGCGCCGCGGATCGTGCGCGCCGCGTAGCGCGGCGGCCAAGGCCTCGTCGCGGGTCGGCCCCGCGCCGCGGTGCGAGGCCGCCCAGAGGTCGCCGAAGGTGAGCGGCTCGTCCGCCGCCAGCCCGGCGAGCTCCTGGAAGCGTGCGTGCAGCCACTCGGTCAGCGACGGCAAGGTCTCACCAGCGACGCGCGCCCGTGCCGCGCCCGAGCAGAAGCCGTAACCGTTGGCGGCGATCGCGCGCAGCCCGGTGCGCAGCACCGGCGACCAAAGGAGCGTCGCGAGCAGCAGCGCCAGCGCGGGCACGCCGACGGCGAGGAGCAGCAGCAGCGCGAGCGCGAGCGCCGCACCGCGCGTCGGCTCGAGCCACAGCAACGCCGCCGCGACGAGCCCGAGCATCAGCCCCGCCCAGCAGAGCGCCGCGCGAGCGAGGACGCCGATCACGCCGGCGACGCCGCGCCGGCCCGCCGCCGCCTGAAGCCGACGCAGCAGCTGGAACAGCGGTGCGGTCGCCGCGTCGGGCTCGAACAGATGCTGGAGCAGCGGCGCGCCGCCGTGCTGCTCGCCCAGCTCGAGCGCCAGCCGCTCGAGCCGCTCGCGCGCGCCCGGATGGCGCCCCGACCGCCGACCGAACTCCATCGCCGCCGCGGCCGCCGCGCCGATCGCCCCGGCCGAGGTGCCGCCGATCGCGCGCAGCCGGTACGTCGCCGCGATCGCCGCGATCGCGCCGGGGTAGATGATCCCGCTCGTCACGCCGCCCTTCATGACGAGGTCGCACTCGAGCGCGGCGCGGTCGGGTCCGGTCGGCATCGTGCTGGCTCCCGCGGCGCCTCGCGCGCCCCGCCGCAGCCTAGCGCGCGCGGGCAGCGGCGATAAGGGGCGGTGAGCGCTGTCGCATGTCACACCGGGCGGTTCTCTCTGGGCCCGCAGGCCGAGCAGGTGTGGCGGACGCGCCTGATCGGGACGATCAACACGGGGAACCGGCTGCAGCGCGCTTCCGCGTGCCGCATCCGGGGTCGATGGCCGACGCGGGCGCGCCGCTTGGATCGCGTACGGCGGCGGCATGCCGGGCTGGCGCGCCAGCACCGCGGCACGCCGCCGGTGCTGCCCGCGATGCGCTGGATCGACGGCCCGCCCCGCTATGTCAGGCGCGAGCGCGGCGGCGCGGTGCAGGCGCCGCGCTGGCGCTGCGCGACGGCCATGTCGCCGTCCAGGTCGCGCGCCAAGCCGACAAGCGCGCGCACGTCCTCGCGCGTCACCCGGCGCAGGCGACCCGCGGCTGACGCGACGCCAGCAGCAGCAGCGCCAGCGCCGCCGCGGCCATCGCCGCGCCCGCCAGCGACACCGCGGGCAGGCCGAGCCCGGCGGCGATCACCCCGCCGCCCAGCGCCGCGCCGATCGCATTGCCGAGGTTGAACGCGCCGATGTTCATCGCCGAGGCGAGGTTGGGCGCCTCGCCCGCCGCGGCCATCACCTGCATCTGCAACGGCGGCACGGTCGCGAAGCTGGCGATGCCCCAGACCAGGATCGCGGCGGCGGCGGAGAGCGGCGCGTGCATCAGCCAGGCGAAGGCGAGCATCACCAGCGTCAGCAGCGCGAGCATCGCGGCGAGCGCGCGCGTCACGGATCGGTCGGCGAGCCGGCCGCCGAGCGTGTTGCCGATCGTCGCGCCGACGCCGAACAGCATCAGCGACACCGTGACCAGCGCGGTCGAGGCGTGGGCGACGTCGCGCAGGATCGGCACGATATAGGTGAACACGGTGAACACGCCGCCGAAGCCGAGCGTGGTCAGCGCCAGCGCGAGCAGCACGCGCGGGCGGCCGAGCACGCGCAGCTCGGCGGCGAGGTCCGCCCCCGCCGGCGCGGGCAGCGGCGGCAAGGCGAGGCGCAGCGTCACCATCGCCACCGCGCCGATCGCGGCGATGCCGGCGAAGGCGGGACGCCAGCCGATCGCCTCGCCGACCCAGGTGGCGAGCGGCACGCCGCCGATCGTCGCCACGGTCAGCCCGGTGAACATCGCGGCGACCGCGCCGGCACGCCGCTCGGGCGGCACCAGCCCCGCCGCGACCACCGCACCGACGCCGAAGAAGGCGCCGTGGTTGAACGCGGTGACGACGCGCGCCGCCATCAGCCAGGCGTAGCCGCCGGCGGCTGCTGACAGCGCGTTGCCGAGGGTGAAGATCGCCATCAGCGCGATTAGCAAGGTACGGCGATCGAGCCGCGCGGTGGTCAGCGTCATCAGCGGCGCGCCGATCAGCACGCCGAGTGCATAGGCGCTGACCAGCAGGCCGGCGGAGGGGATCGAGACGCGCAGGTCGGCGGCGATCACGGGCAGCATGCCCATCGGCGCGAACTCGGTGACGCCGATGCCGAAGGCGCCGATCGCCAGGGCGGACAGGCCCGGATTGAGCTTCATGACTCGTCTCCGCTCAGACCAGCCGCGGCGCGAGGCGGGCGAAGCCCTCCTGCTGGCGGTAGGGCGTGTGGGGGTAGGGCGGGAGCTCGTCGCTGGCGGCGTCGAGCGTCGCCATATGCTCCCGACTGAGCGCCCAGCCGATCGCGCCGAGATTGTCGCGCAGCTGCGCCTCGTCGCGCGCGCCGATGATCACCGAGGCGACGGTCGGCCGCTGCAACAGCCAGTTGAGCGCGATCTGCGGCAGCGTCCGCCCGGTCTCGGCGGCGACCGCCTCGAGCGCGTCGACGACGCGGTAGAGATGCTCGTCCGCGACCGGCGGCGCGAACTGGACGGTGTCATGCAGCCGGCTTCCCGGCGGGACCGGCCGTCCTCGCCCGATCTTGCCCGTCAGCCGGCCCCAGCCGAGCGGGCTCCACACCAGCGCGCCGACGCCCTGATCCTGCGCCAGCGGCATCAGCTCCCACTCGTAGGCGCGGCCGATCAGCGAATAATAGACCTGGTGTGCGACCAGCCGCGGCCAGCCGTGACGGTCGGCCACCGCCTGCGCCTTCATCAGCTGCCAGCCGGGATAGTTGGAGACGCCGGCGTAGCGGACCTTGCCCGCGGTGATCAGCCGGTCGAGCGTCGCCATGAGCTCCTCGACCGGGGTGTGCGCGTCATAGGCGTGGAGCTGGAGCAGATCGATGTGATCGGTGCCGAGCCGCCGCAGCGAGTCCTCCACCGCACGGATCAGCCGCGCGCGCGAGGCGCCCCAATCCTGCGGCCCGTCACCCATCGGCAGGCCGGTCTTGGTCGACACCAGCACCGCGTCGCGGCGGCCCTTGATCGCCGCGCCGAGCACCTCCTCCGACGCTCCCTCCGAATAGACATCGGCGGTGTCGAACAAGGTGACCCCCGCGTCGAGGCAGATATCGAGCAGGCGGCGCGCCTCGGCGGCGTCGCTCTGCCCCCAGGCGCCGAACAGCGGGCCCTTGCCGCCGAACGTCCCCGTGCCGAACGACAGCGCGGGAACGCGCAGTCCCGATGCGCCCAGTTGCCGATAGTCCATCTTTCACCTTTTGCCATCCGGTCCGAGGCGACTAAGTGGCGAAGGATGACGCGGTGTAGAACCGCCGCAGCAGGCGAAGGATCTGTGCGATGGACGCAAAGCTGGCGGGTGGCAGCGACCGGGCGCGCGCGCTCGCTCTGTTCGCCACCGTGGTCGAGGTGGGCAGTTTCTCCGCCGCCGCGCGCATCCTGGCGCTGACCCCGTCTGCGGTGGCGCGCGCGGTCGACCGGATCGAGGCGCGGCTGGGCGTGCGGCTGCTGCTCCGCTCCACGCGCGCGCTGACGCTGACCGCGGAGGGGCAGGCCTATCTGCTCGCGGCGCGGCGCATCCTCGCCGATCTCGACGATGCCGAGCAGCAGATCGCCGATCAGGGCAGCCCGCGCGGACGGCTGCGCGTCTCGGCGGCGCTCTCGCACGGTCGGCTGTGCGTCGTGCCGCTGCTCGGCGATTTCGCGCGCGCCTATCCCCACATCCTGGTCGACATCGCGCTGACCGACACGTTGGTCGATGTCGCGGCGGGGCAGGCGGACGTCGCGGTGCGCTTCGGCCCGCTCGCCGACAGCGCGCTGACCGCGCGCAAGCTCGGGCAGAGCGGGCGCGTCATCGTCGCCGCGCCCGACTATCTCGCGCGACACGGTACGCCGATCGTGCCGGAGGACCTGCACGCGCACAATTGCCTCAACTTCAGCTTCCGCCGCGCCGAGCCGACCTGGCCGTTCCGCCGTGACGGCCGCGATTTCACCTTGTGCGTGGAGGGCGGGATCGTCGCCAACAACGGCGAGACGCTGGGGCAGCTCGCCGCGGCCGGCGTCGGCGTGGCACGAGTCGGACGGTTCAGCGTCGAAGGTGCGATCGCCGACGGGCGGCTGGTGCCGCTGCTCGAGGCCTATAATCCCGGTGATATCGAGCTGATCCACGCGGTCTTCGTCGGCGGCGCGCATCTGCCGGCGCGGGTGCGCGTGTTCGTCGATTTCCTCGCCGATCGGTTGGCGGGATCAACCGGGTGAAGGAGGAAGAAGAAGGAGAAAAATGGTGCTGCCGGTGAGGATTGAACTCACGACCTCAGCCTTACCAAGGATGCGCTCTACCACTGAGCTACGGCAGCACTTCCGACCTCGTCGGGCGGAGGGCGCCTAAGAGACGAGCCGCCGGTGATTGTCAAGGTGCCTCACTCGCTCTAGCGCGCTTTTCATGAGCGACCGCGACGAACGGGCGGCCCGTCTGGCCGAGCAGCTGCGCCTCAACCTGCGGCGGCGCAAGGCGCAGGCGCGCGCCGGTCAGGACAACGACACCGCCCCGCGCGCGCCGATCAGCCCCCCGCGGCGCGATGACCCAGCGTGAAGGCGAGCGACAGCATGTGCCACACGCTCACCGACGCCGCGCCGAACAGCGCGCCCACGCCCGCCACGATCAGCGCGTGATGCGCATACACCTTGCCTCGAGCCATGCCGCGTCGTCTCCCCCCAGCACCGGCCCGATCGTCGCCGCCACGCGCTGATGGTAGTCATTGATCCACGTCAGCTCGGCGTCGGTCAAGAGTGCCGGGTCGATCAGGTCGCGGTCGATCGGCGCCAGCGTCAGCGTCTCGAACCCGAGCATCGGTGAGTCACCGTCGGGCAGCGCGCGCTCGACCACCAGCAGCAGGTTCTCTATGCGGATGCCGTACGCGCCGGCCTTGTAATAACCCGGCTCGTTCGAGAGGATCATGCCGGGCAGCAGCGGCTCGGCCGGGCCGCCGCCCGGGTAGCTCGGCTTGGCGATCCGCGCCGGCCCCTCGTGCACCGAGAGATAGCTGCCGACGCCGTGGCCGGTGCCGTGCGCATAGTCGAGCCCGGCGTCCCACAGCGGCCGGCGCGCGAGCGAGTCGAGCTGGCCGCCGTTGGTGCCGGGCGGGAAGGTCGCGGTGGCGAGCGCGATATGCCCCTTGAGCACGCGCGTGAACCGGTCGCGCATCTCGTCGCTCGGCGCGCCGATCGGCACCACGCGGGTGACGTCGGTGGTGCCGTCCTCATACTGCCCGCCGGAATCGATCAGGTACAGCTGTCCCGGCTCGATCGGCAGGCTCGACTCGGGCGTGACACGATAGTGCGGGATCGCGCCGTGCGGCCCCGTCGCCGAGATCGCGTCGAACGACTGGTCGCGCAACACGCCGCTCTCGGCGCGGAAGGCGAGCAGCCGCTCGGCCGCGGAGAGCTCGGTCACGCCGCCGCGCGGCGCCGCGCCGGCGACCCAGCGCAGGAAGCGGGTCAGCGCCGCGCCGTCGCGCAGCGAGGCGGCACGATGGCCCGCGATCTCGGTCGCGTTCTTGGTGGCGCGCGGCAGCACGGTCGGGTCGCGCAGCGGCAGCACGGTGCCGCCGGCGCGCTCGACGCGATCGGCGATCGCGGCGACCGCGAGCGCGGGGTCGATCGCGACGCGCTTGCCCGCGAGCGAGTCGAGCGCGGCGGCGAAGGCGGCGCGGTCGTGCACCCGCACCGCGTTGCCGAGGTGCTCGGCGACCTCGGGCGTCATCTTCTCGGGCGCGACGTAGAGGTCGGCGGTGCCGTCGGCGTGCGCCACCGCATAGGCGAGCGCCACCGGCGTTCTCGCGACATCGGCGCCGCGGACGTTGAGCAGCCAGGCGATCGAATCGAGCGCAGTGATCACGGCCGCGTCGGCGTCGGCAGCGGCGAGCCAGTCGGCCACGTCGGCGCGCTTGGCGGCGGCGCCGCGCCCGGCGAGCCGGTCGGGATGGACAGCGAGCGGCGCGGGCGAGGGGGCGGGGCGGTCGGCCCAGATCGCGTCGATCGGGTTGCGCTCGACGGGTATCAGTTCGGCATCGGTGCCCGCGAGCGCGGCGCGCGCCTCCTCGACCCAGGAGCGCGTGTGCAGCCAGGGATCATAGCCGACACGCATGCCGGCGCCGGCATGTGCGGCGAGCCAGCCGGCGACGCTGCTCTCGGGTACGCCGACGAACGACCAATCCGAGCCAGCGACCTGCTCGCGCACCTGGATCGTGTAACGACCGTCGGTGAAGATCGCCGCCGCATCGGCCAGCACCACCGCCGTGCCGGCCGAGCCCTCAAAGCCGGTGAGCCACGCCAGCCGCTGCGCGTAGTCGCCGACATATTCGCTCATATGCTCGTCGGTCAGCGGGACGACGAACCCGTCGAGCTGGTCGCGCACGAGCTGGTCGCGGAGCGCGCCGAGACGCGCGGAAGGGATCGGCATGGACGGGACCCGGTGGTGGAGAGACGAAGCCGTACCGCGTGCCACAGCCGCGGCGCCGCGACCAGTCTTGAAGCCACCGAGTCGGGCTGTCATCATGTCGTCACGCCACTGCGCGACAGCGCCGGCGCGAAGAAGAGGTAAGGGAGACGTTCAAGCGTGTTCCATCCCGACCTGATCCGGCATCCGGACAGCTGCCCGACGTTGGTGCTGAACGCCGATTACACGCCGCTGTCCTATTATCCTCTGAGCATCTGGCCGTGGCAGACCGCGGTGAAAGCGGTGTTCCTCGACCGGGTCGACATCGTCGCGCATTACGAGCGCGAGGTGCGCAGCCCCAATCACGTGATGCGGCTGCCCTCGGTGATCGCGCTCAAGCAGTTCGTGAAGCCGTCGCAGTTTCCCGCCTTCACGCGCTTCAACCTGTTCCTGCGCGACACCTTCGCCTGCCAATATTGCGGCAGCAACGCGCGCGAGCTGACGTTCGATCACGTCGTGCCGCGCGCCCAGGGCGGCCGCACGACCTGGGAGAACGTCGTCACCGCCTGCGCGCCGTGCAACCTCAAGAAGGGCGGACGCACCCCGCGCCAGGCGCATATGCCGCTGGCGATCGAGCCGATCCGCCCGACCAGCTGGCAGCTGCAGGAGCACGGCCGCCGCTTCCCGCCGAATTATCTGCATGAAAGCTGGCACGACTGGCTCTACTGGGACGTCGAGCTCGAGGCGTGACGCGCCGCGGGTGACACACACGGGAGTTACGCGGCGCATGCGGTGGCAGATGATGGTGGCGGGGGCCGTGCTGCTCGCCGCCTGCTCGAAGGAGAATGCGGAGGAGGCGGCCGATCCCGCGGTGCTGGCCAATTACGTGCCCCCGTTCGTGATGTCGCGGCTCGACTATGGCGGCGTGGTGGAGCGCCGTTTCCGCCGGCTCGACGTCAACCACGATGACCATCTGACGCCCAACGAGCTGCCCCAGCGCCTGGCCGACCGGTTCGCCGAGATCGACCGCGACAAGGACGGCCGCATCTCCAACGACGAGTGGAGCGCGTGGATGCTGGCGCGCTTCGACCAGCAGGACGCCAATCGCGACGGCACCGTGACCAGCGACGAGCGCGAGCGCGCGCGCGAGCAGCGCGAGATGGACCTGCCGACACCGGCCGAGGAACCCGACAACAGTGCCGCGCCGGCGGGGTGAGGCGAGCGGCGCTCGCGAGCCGCGAGCGCGCGGCCGCCCAGGTACCCTGACCTTGCCCCTCCGTCATTCCCGCGGAGGCGGGAACCCAGGCACGGACCTCGCAGCAGGAGCGGTGGCCTCAGCGTGCCTGGATCGTCGCGGTCGCATGGATGAGCGCGAGGGGACTTAGGGCGCGAACGCCCGAGTGGCGCGGGGGAGCGGCAGTCTGGCCGCTCGCCGTCGCCACCTCTACGTGGCCGCGCGGCGTGCCCCTCCGCGCGCCCGTCTCACCTCAGGCAGCGAACTCGCGGAAATAGTCGATCGTGCGTTGCAGCCCCTCGCGCAGCTGCACCGTCGGTTCCCAGCCGAGCTTCGACTGCGCCAGCGCGATATCGGGCTTGCGCTGCATCGGATCGTCCTGCGGCAGCGGGCGATAGTCGAGCGTCGAGGAGGAGCCGGTCAGCTCGATCACCAGCTCGGCCAGCTCGCGGATCGTGAACTCGTTGGGATTGCCGATGTTGACCGGGCCGGCGAAGCCCGGCTCGCTGTCCATCAGCCGCAGGAAGCCCTCGATCAGATCGTCGACGAAGCAGAAGCTGCGCGTCTGCGAGCCGTCGCCGTAGAGCGTGATCGGCTCGCCCTTGAGCGCCTGCATGATGAAATTGGAGACCACGCGACCGTCCGCCGGGTGCATGCGCGGACCGTAGGTGTTGAAGATTCGTACGACCTTCACGTCGAGGTTCATCTGGCGGTGATAGTCGAAGAACAGCGTCTCGGCGCAGCGCTTGCCCTCGTCGTAGCAGGAGCGGATGCCGATCGGATTCACGTTGCCCCAATAGTCCTCCTTCTGCGGGTGGACGTGCGGATCGCCGTAGACCTCGCTGGTCGAGGCCTGGAACACCTTGCACTTGAGCCGCTTGGCGAGGCCCAGCATGTTGATCGCGCCGATCACCGAGGTCTTGGTGGTCTGCACCGGATCGTACTGATAGTGGATCGGCGAGGCGGGGCAGGCGAGATTGTAGATCTCGTCCACCTCGACGTAGAGCGGGAAGCACACGTCGTGGCGCAGGAACTCGAAGCGCGGGTTGCCGTGCAGATGGTCGATGTTGCGCTTGGCGCCGGTGAAGAGATTGTCGACGCACACCACTTCGTCGCCGCGATCGAGCAGGCGATCGATCAGGTGCGAGCCGAGGAAGCCGGCGCCGCCGGTGACGAGCACGCGCTTCCGCGACTGATAGTTGCGCGACATAGACGGTAAAACTCCCTGATAACGCCGGCCGGCGCCCGACCGACCGCCGGGCGCGTGCTTGTGCCAATGATCCCCCGCGGCGACAAGGAAGCTTTCAGACAAAGCCGTCGTCACGTCGCCGACGCTGGCCAAGCATGGCGTCCAATGACTAAGGGACCATTGATGCAGCGCATCCCGATCCTCGACGGCTGGCGCGCGCTGAGCATCCTGCTGGTGCTCGCGGGGCACCTGCTGCCGCTTGGGCCGCACCGCTGGGGGCTCAACGGCGCGGTCGCGGCGAGCGGGATGGCGCTGTTCTTCACGCTGTCGGGCTTCCTGATCACGCAGTTCCTGCTGCACCGGCCCGAGGTCGTCCCTTTCCTGATCCGCCGGCTGTTCCGCATCGTGCCGCTCGGCTGGGGCGCGATGGTCGTGCTGGCGCTGGCGAGCCGCGTGAGGGCGGAGGCGCTCGGTGCCAACCTGCTGTTCGTCGCCAACTTGCCGCCGACTCGGCTGCTGCCGGGCGGCGAGCATCTGTGGAGCCTGTGCGTCGAGGTGCAATTCTACGTCGGAGTCGCGCTGCTGGTGACGGTCGGCGGTCGGCGGGCTTTGTGGCTGCTCCCCGCGCTGTGCGTCGCGGTGACGCTGACCCGCGTGGTGCAGCACGCGCCGATCAGCATCTTCACCTGGCAGCGAGTCGACGAGATCCTCGCCGGCGCGACGCTGGCGCTGCTGCACGCGCGCGCGCCGCGCTGGACCGCGTCGCTGCCGCGGATGCTGCCCTTGGTGCTGCTGCCGCTGCTGCTCGCCTCTGGCCACGAGAGCGCCGGCGCGCTGATGTACCTGCGTCCCTATCTCGCCGCGGCGAGCGTGGGCAGCTCGATCTACGCCGCGCCGGCGTGGCTGCGTACCTTGCTGGGCTCGGCGCCCGCTCGCTACGTCGCCGAGGTGTCCTACGCCGTCTATGTCTTCCACGCGATGATCGCGGCGACCTGGCTCGGCAGCGGCGACACGGTGGTGCACTATGCCAAGCGCCCCTTGCTGTTCGCGGTGACCTTCGCCGCGGCGCATCTCTCCACCTTCCGCTTCGAGCGGCCGATGATCGAGCTGGGCAAGCGCGTCGAGCGGCGCTGGCTCAGCGCGCGCGCAGCCAGGACGTCGGGCGGCCGCCGAGCAGCTTGAGGTAGAGCGGGACCTTCCACAGGACGTAGAGCGGCAGCCGCGCCGCCGCCGCCGCCGAGAGGAACGGCCGACCGACGCGCCGCCACGCTACCCACAATGCCAGCGCCGCGGCGGTCAGCGCGGCGCCGAGCAGCAGCGCGGGCCAAGGCGAGGCGCCGGCGAGCACGAGCAGGCCGGTGACGACCAGAGCGGCGAGGTCGAGCATCAGCAGCAGCGTCAGCGGCGGGACGGCGAGGCTCAGACCGGCCCAGAGCGCGCGCGCGTCGCCGCGGCGCAGCGCGGTCCCCATCGCTGGCAGCGCCCGGGCCAGCGAGGTGGCGAGGAAGCCGCCCTCCCAGCGCTGGCGCTGCTGCAACGTGCCTTCCGCGCTGCTCGCGGCGCTCCACACCGTCGCCTCGGGCACGTAGCGCGGCAGCTTGCCCCGGCGCGCGAGATCGAGCCCGAGCGCGAGGTCCTCGACGATGTCGGAGGTGGCGAGCGGCGCGTCGCGGAAGATCGGCCAGGGGAACGCCATGCCCGTGCCGGTGAGATTGGCGCGCCCGGCGAGCCGGGCGAGCCCGCCCTGCCGTACCAGATTCTTGATGACGAACGCGAAGTTCGAGACCTGCACCATGGGTGCCGCGGTCAGGTCGGGGGCGAGCAGGTTGGTCGCCTGCACTGGCCGCTCGGTCGCGCGCCCCGCCATCGCGAGCAGCGAGGCGCGATCGGTGGCGCCGTCCGCGTCGAGCACCATCACGACCGCGGGCTGCTCGGCCGGGGAGCGCACAGCGATCTGATCGCGCGCGTGTGCCAGCGCATAGCCTTTGCCGCGGCGCGTCGGATCGTCGCGGCGGGTCACGCTCGCGCCCGCCGCGGCGGCGACCGCGGCGGTGTCGTCGCGGCAATTGTCGGCCACCACGAGCAGCTCGAACTGTGGCGGCAACTCGGCGAGCAGGCGCGCCACCGTCGCACCGATGATCGGCCCCTCGTCGTGCGCGGGCATCACGATCACCGCGCGCGGCACCGGCCCGATCGGCGCGGGCGAGGGAGGCGAGCGCAGCCCGGCGACGACTTCGATCACGAAGGCCGCGGTGAGCGCCAGCAGTGGCGCCGCGACGAGCCCGGCGACGACGGTCGCGATCACTGCCACTGCTGCCACTCGCCTACCCCTTGAACACCGCCGCCTGAGGCGCCGCCGCGGCTCTAGCGCAGCGGCGCGCGCGGTGACCACTAGCTTCTCGGGGTGAATGTCCGGTAAACAGCTTGTTTGCCTAACAGCGTGCCACTTTCGTCAATTCCCTGTGGCGCATGACCGGCCCGGTCAGTTGCGAGCGGGTAGATTGATGTTTATGCAAAGTTCCGCCGGAAGGGGGCGCCGGTGCCGCGTCGGTATGTGCCCGCTCGTCGAGTTCGATACAGGTGAATAGTCAGCACAGTGCGACCATGTCGACCGCGGCCGAGCTCGATCGACCGCGTGGCCGGCCGGCGCCGCGTCTTCCCTCGCTGCCGGCCTCGGCCTGGCTGCTGCTGATCGGCTGCATCGCGCTGGCGGCGCCGACGATGGTGACGGTCGCGCGCTTCAGCTGGTCGACCGAGCAGGGAGGCCACGGCCCGCTGGTGCTCGCCACCGGGCTGTGGCTGCTGTGGCGTGAGGTGCCGGGCGTGTGGCCGCTGCGCCGCCCCGGATCGGCACTGGTGGTGGCGCTGCTGCTGCCGCTCTGCCTGCTGCTCTACCTCGCGGCACATATCACCGGCATCATCGAGATCGAGGGCTTCGCGCTCTACGGCGCGCTGCTGGTCGCCGCTTACGCCTTGCTGGGCGGGACGGTGCTGCGCGAGCTGTGGTTCCCGATCGTCTATCTCGGATTCGTCTTTCCTCCGCCCGATCAGCTGGTCGCGGTGATCACCCAGCCGCTCAAGATCGCGATCTCGGAGCAGGCGGTGAACCTACTCTACGCGCTGGGTTATCCGATCGGCAGCTCGGGCGTGTCGATCCAGATCGCGCAATATGACCTGCTGGTGGCGGCGGCCTGCGCCGGGCTCAACTCCATCATCAGCCTCACCGCGATCTGTCTGTTCTACATCTACGTGCGCCATCACGCGAACTGGCGCTACGCCGGGCTGCTGATGCTGACGATCGTGCCGATCGCGATCTTCGCCAACTTCATCCGGGTCATCCTGCTGATCCTGATCACCTACTATTTCGGTGACGCGGCGGCGCAGGGCTTCGCGCACGATTTCGCCGGCCTGGTCATGTTCCTGGTCTCGGTGCTCACCATCTTCGCGATCGACGCGCTGGCTAGTCCGCTGCGTCGCGCATTGGGAAACGGCCATGACTGAGGCGAACGGCCCCACGCTGCCCGAGACGCGCCTGCTCGACCGGCGCCGCGCCCTGCTGGGCGGCGCCTTCCTGCTCACCGCGGGAGTCGCGGCGGCGCGCGTGCCGGGCCATCACATCGACCTGCTCGGCAAGCGGAAGCTCGACCCGCTGATCCCGGCGCAGGTCGGACCCTGGTCCTTCTACTCGAAGAGCGGGCTGGTGACGCCGCCGCCCGACCAGCTCTCCGACCTGCTCTACTCGCAGCTGCTCACGCGCGTGTATCTGGCGTCGGACCAGCTGCCGATCATGCTGCTGATGGCGCAGAGCAGCGGCCAGACCGGCGTGCTCCAGGTGCACCGCCCCGAATATTGCTACCCCGCGGGCGGGTTCAAGCTGACCGACAAGGCGGTCCGCTCGGTGCCGCTGCCCCGGGGGGGGCAGCTCGACGCCACGGTGATGACCGCCAGTGCCGACAACCGCGTCGAGCAGCTGATGTACTGGACGCGCGTCGGGCGCGACATGCCGCTGAGCTGGGCGCAGCAGCGCTGGTCGGTCGCGCGCGCCAACCTGCGCGGCGACGTGCCCGACGCGATGCTGGTGCGGATCTCGACGCTGACACACGATCGCGACGCGGGCATGGCGACGCTCGCGGCGTTCACCCGCGCGTTGTTCGCCGCGGTACCGGCCGACGTGCGCCGGGTGCTCGATGGCGCCGCCGGCTGAGCCGGGTCAGGAGCGGCGGCTGGGCAGGTCGATCGGCTTCAGCACAAGGAGGATGAAGACCAGATTGGCGACGATCAGCGCGATCGCGAGTAGATGCTGACCTGAGTTGCCGAAATAATTGGCGAGCGCGCAGATCACCGCGCCGGCGAGATAGGCAAGCATCGAGTCCTGCCGGTCGCTGGAAACAGATCGTTGCAGAAACAGCACGACAAGGCCGGCAAAAATGGCCAAAGTCACCCAATCGTAAGCAGTTTGCATCCGGCGGTCCAATCCTTGACGAGGTAGCGGTACAGCAAATCCGCAGCTTGTGCTAGGTAGGCCATCAACAGTGAAAAGGGGATTGAGATGTTCAGGCGTGGGACTCTGATCGCGGCGAGCTCGCTCGCGCTGCTCGCGGCGGGGTGTGACCGCAAGCCGACCGGGCAGACGGTCGCGGTGGTGAACGGGGACGAGATCTCGATCGGCGAGCTCAACGCCGAACTGCAGCAGGCCAATGTGCCGCAAGGCGCCGACCAGAAGGCGGTGCGCGCGCAGCTGCTGCAGAATATCATCAGCCGCCGCCTGTTGGCGCAGGACGCGCGCAAGAACGGCGTCGACAAGACGCCCGAGTTCCTCAGCCGCCAGCGCCGCCTCACCGACGAGCTGCTGATCGCCATGAACGCGGAGCGCCAGAACGGCAGCCAGAAGCTGCCCGATCAGAAGGCCGTCGACCAGTTCATCGCGGCGAACCCGCAGGCCTTCGCGCAGCGCCAGGTGCTCGCGCTGCAGCAGATCGCGATCGACCCGCCGAGCGATCCCAAGGCGCTGGAGCCGCTCAAGGACGCGCACTCGCTCGACGCGGTGGCCGCGGCTTTGACCAAGCTCAACATCCCGTTCACGCGCACCAGCGGCAGGCTCGACACCGCCAGCGTGCCGCCCGAGGTGCTCAAGCGCATCTTCGCGCTGCCGTCGACCGAGCCGTTCGTGCTGCCCGCGGGCGGCAAGCTGTTCGCCAACGTGATCGTCGGGCGCGAGCCGGTGGCGATGTCGGCGGACGACATGCGCAAGGCCGCGCTCGCCGCGCTGCGCAAGCAGAACGAAGACAAGAGCCTCAACGATCAGGTGAGGCAGCTCCGCTCGACCGCGGAGATTGAGTACCAGCCGGGCTATGCGCCGCCGCCGACCGGTTCCGGTGCGCCGGCCGCTGCCGCTAAGTGAGGTGAGGGCGGCGGCGCCGCGTGGCGCCGCCGCTCGCGTGCCGGGGAGACGTCGCCGGGCGATGTCGTCCTACCGGGCGCGATCCGTCGTCGGGGATCGGCAGCTCTTCCCCGGAGGGCGATCGTCGCGGATCGACGGCACGCCATCAGCGAACGTCATCCCGGCCCCGAGCCGGGATCCACCGGATTGGGTGACGCTGAAGTATTCCGTCGCGTCACCATGGATCCCCGCCCGAGGCCGGGATGACGTTGATCTTGCGAAGAACGCATCCAGGGCCAAAGAGGGCGGCCTTCTCCGCCGGCGTGGCGCTCGCGAAAGCGGCCCCACGCCGACCCTTACTCTCAGGGGAAGGGAAGGCGGACCCCCGCTGCCCCCGGGCCAACGTCCAAGCAGGCGGATCGCGCTCTCGCCCGACGCCAGCCCTCCCGCTTACTTGTAGTAGTCCGCGTAGCCGGCGCCGTAGCCATAGCCGTAGCTGTCGGCGAGCAGGCCGCCGTCGAAGCGGTTGAGCACCACGCCGGCGCAGGGCGCCTGGTCGAGCACGTGGAGCGCGTCCTTGACCTGCTTCTTGGTCGTGCGCCCCTCCTCCACCACCATGATGAAGGCGTCGAGCTTGGTCGTCACGATCGTCGCGTCGTCGTTGGCGAAGACGGGCGGCAGGTCGCACAGGAAGATCGACGGCGCCGTGACGGCGCGCATCGACGCGATCGCGCGCTCCATCCGCGACGAGGCGAGCAGTTCGGCCGAGTGCGCCGGGGCGCGGTCGGTCGGCAGGACCACCAGCCGCTCGCCCTGCGGGTGACAGGCGAACGCACCGAGCGAGTCGACCTCGCCCTCGAGGTAGTCGCGCATGCCGCGCTCGACCGGGATGCCGAAGTTGTGCGCGATCGAGCCGCGGCGCAGGTCGAGGTCGACCAGATAGGTGTCGAGCCCCGGCGTGCGCGACAGCGCCGCGGCGAGGTTGGTGGCGCAGAACGACTTGCCGACCGCCGGCGTCGCCGAGACGATGCCGAACAGTCGCCAGCCCTTGTGGCGGTGCAGCTTGAGCAGCCGCGAGCGCAGCATGTTGAACGGGCGCGAGCGCACGTCGCGGCTGTCGAAGCCGTAGATGCCGCGCTGCTTCGACTCCGCGCTGCTCCAGGCGAACTCGGCACTCTGCTCGAGCACGGGGAAGGTCTCGCCCGTGAACGGCGCGATCTCGGGCTTGGTCATGGGAATGGCCTTGAGCATGTCGGTCATCGTCACAGCGCTCCGCCGGCGTCGGCGGCCAGACGGGGTTTGCGGCGGAACGGCAGCGCGGGCAGCCAGCGGCGCCGCTTCTGACCCGGCGCCAGGTCGGGGGTGAAGGTCGGCACGACCGTCAGCGTCTCGAGCCCGAGCGCCTTGAGCTGGTCGACCCCGCGGATCGGCCGCATCAGGAACTCCAGCGCCAGCGCGAGCACCAGGCCGAGGCCGAGCCCGCCGGCGACGCCGCCGCCGATCAGCAGCAGGCGGTTGGGCGAGACCGGGCGATCGGGCGCCGCGGGCGGATCGACCACGGTGAGCCGCTCGCCCTTCTGCTCCTGCGCCATCCGCGCCGAGTTCTGCGCGCGCAGCACGTTGCCGGTGATGTCCTTGAGCTGGTCGCGCAGGCCGTTGGCCCGTGCCTCCAGCTGGCTGACCTGCTCGAGCACCACGGGCGCGCGCGAGGAATTGGCGAGGCTGGCCGAGGCGCGCGCATTGTCGCTGGCGCGATATGACTCGAGCTGCGCGATCTGCGCGTTATTGGACTGGATCTGGCTCTGCACCAGCGAGGTGTCGGACGTGTCGTCCTGCGACTTGGCGATCTCCTGCGCCTGCGCCAGCCGCGCCTTGGCGCGGATCACGTCGGGGTGGCCCTCGTTGTAGACCGCGCGCGCCGCGATCAGCGCCTGCTCGGCCTGCTGCACCAGCGGGTCCTTGCCGCCCGACTTGCGCGACTGCGCCAGCAGCGCGCGATTCTCGCTCTGCAGTTGCGCGATCTGCGCGCTGTAGCCGCCGCTGTTCGAGGGCATGACCACGCCCCCCGAGGCCAGGGCGCTGCCGTTGCGCGCCTTGAGCTGGGTGATCTGGCCCTCGATCTGGCCGATCTGGTCCTGCAGCTTGCGCGACTGGTCCTGCAGGAAGTCGACCGTGTTCGTCGCCTGCGCCGCCATGCTGGTCGCGTCGATCTCGAGGAAGCGGCTGACGATGCTCTGCATCACCGCCTGCGCCTTGGCGGGATCGGCGTAGTCGAAGCTCATCGTGAAGGCGATCGTGCTGGTGCCGCCGTTCTGCGCCTGCTGCCCCTGGCCGATGTCGCCGCTCACCGCCTGGACCGCGGTGGCCTTCTGCATCGTCTCGACGATCTCGGACAGCGGCTTGGAGCGGCGCTCCTTCTCGTACAGGTTGTTCTGCTCGATCAGCGCGATCAGGTCGCCGCGGCTGAGCACCTGCTCGCGGATCTTGGCGATACGCTGGTCGATGATCGTGGTCAGGGGCGAGCTGACCAGCGTCGAGGGCAGCTCCTGCGACTCGACCAGCAGCGTGGCAGACGAGCGGTACATCGGCGGCAGCAGCAGCGCGAGCGCCACCCCGATCGTGGAGAGCACCACGAACGGGACGATGATCAGCCAGCGGCGCTGCCACAGGATCGTGGGGATGTAACCGAAAAAGCCGGCGCCGCCGCCTTCTTCCTCGTTCGTGTCGACGTCACTCACTGCGTATCGCCCCATCTCGCTCGCACGAATACCTTGACGTTGAGATCCGACGGCCAGTCTCGCCCGCCGCCGGTCGCCCGCCGATAGCCGCCCGCCACGCCGCCGAAGAGGCGCCGCGAGAAGCCATGTTCGTAGCTTGCACCACCAGTGATGAAGGAGGCGTTGCGAGCCTGCAGAAGATTCGACGTCTCCTGCACGCGCGAGTAATCGACCGAGGCGCGCACCACGTCGTTCTCGCGGACCTGGTACGAATAGTCCAACCCCGCGCCTTGGCGCTTGGAGATGTCGCCGAAGCCGGTCGGCTGCGCGTCCGAATAGGCGCGGAAGCAGGTGTTGCTGCGCTGCCCCGCCTTGCACGCGTACAGATTGCCCGACATCCCGGTCGAGTGAGTCGTCCCGAGCGGCGTGCGCGAGGTGATGAACAGCGCGCCGAGCGCGGCCGTCACCGTGACCGAGGGGCTGAACTGGTGAGTCAGCGTCACCTGCGGCTGGTAGAAGGCGCCCGAGGTGCGCTGGCGCTCAAAGCTCGTCCACGAGCCCGACCCCTGCAGGCCGACGCTGGTGCGTGCCGACACCGCGTGCGACCAGCCCAGCGTCGCCGACTTGGTGGTCGACGAGGTCAGGATGCCACTGTCGGCGTAGCTGATCCGGCTGGCACGCAGCTCGCCGTTGACGGTGTCGCGCTGGCTGATCCGCAGGTCCGCGCCGACCGCGGCGACCAGGCTCTTCTGGCGCTGACGCAGACCGAGCAGCGCGATGTCGGGCGTGCCGAGGTCGGGCGGCAGCGACGGATCGAGGACGCCGACCAGCCCGTAGCTGCTCTGGCCGATGATCGAGCTGTCGTAGCTCACCACCGCGTGCGCGTTGAAGGTCTGGGTCAGCTGTCGCCGCGCGCGCGCCTCGACGCCGTAGCTGTCGGCCGAATCGTAGCGCGTGAAATAATCGGTGCGGCGGTAATAGGCACTCAGCGCCGCCTCGCCCTTCTCGTCGAGGCGGACGAGCTGCGGCGTGATCGACAGCTCGGAGAAGGCGCTGCCCGTATCATTGTCGTCGATCACGAATGGGTTGGTCGAGTAACCGATACCGGCCTGGCCGTCGACGATGAGGCGCGTGGTCTGCGCGTCCGCCAGCGCGGGCGGCAGCACCGCCAGCGCGGCGCCGAGCGGCAGCGCCACGCCGGCGCGGAGGCGACGGGTCAGGCCACTCACGGGACGATCACCGTGTCGCCGCCGCGCACCAGCGGGAGCGACTCGCTCGAGAGATTGTCGGTCGAGCCGCGCATCAAGTCGCTGATGCGGACGCGCACCGCCTGCGCGCCGGTGGGCGTCTTGCGCAGGATCACGACGTTGCCGAGCGAGGCGAACTCGGTCGGGCCGCCGGCGAAGCTCAGCGCCTCGAGCACGTTGACGTAGCGGCCCGGGTTGAACGAGCCCGGCGTGCGGACCTTGCCCAGGACTGAGAATTGCAGCCCGGCAGGCGTCTTCACCGACACCGTCACCTGGGGCACGGCGGTGCGATACTGGCTCTCCAGCCCCTTGGTGATGCGCGCCTCGATCTCGCTGGGCAGCGCGTTGAGCGCGTCGACCTTGCCGACGAGCGGGAAGGAGAAGGTGCCGTCGGGCAAGACACGGACGGTGCGCTGGAGGCGCTCCTCACCCCAGACGAAGATGTCGAGCTCGTCGCCGGGGTTGATACGATAGGCCGCGAGCGCCGTGGCCGAGCCGCCGGCCCCCGCCTGCGCCGACGCGGGAGCAGCCCCGATCAGCGCCAAGGCCAACACCGCCCCGGACAGTAGCTTATTCACCATTCCTTGACCCCCCAACTACTAAGGCCTGATCCACAAAGCGATCGGCGCGCGCCACGAGTTTATTTGATCGTTTGTCCCATATCGAGTACCGGGCGCAGCGTCAGCCGCCTTACCGCATTTTCCTTTCCATGTACGCACGAGATTGTTGAGTATGTGCAGCATTCTGGTGCGTCGAACGAAGCCGTCGGGTGGAATCGCGCTGTTGTTGGCGCTGGCCACCCTGGCGGCCTGCCGCGCGCCGGAGGAGCGCGCCGCCCGTTTCGCCGGCATGTATGAGGCGGCGCTGGCGGGCAACGATCCCTGGACGGCGCGGCTCGCGATGCAGCGCGCGGTCGCGATCGACGATTCGAACCCGCAATATTGGGCAGCGCTCGGCCGCGTGCAGCTGACGCTGGGCGATTATTCCGGCGCCTTCGCCGCTTATGTCCGCGCCAACGAGCTTGACCGCTCCGACGCCAACGTGATCCAGACGCTCGCCGACCTCGCTGCGTTGAGCGGGCGGGTGGAGGACGCGCGGCGCTACGCCAATCAGGTGCTGCTGCTGCTGCCGAGCGACCCGGCGCCGCAGGCGACGCTCGGCTTCGTCGCGTTGCACGACCGCGACTTCGACACCGCGCTCAAACGCGCCGACACGGTGCTCGCCAGCCGTCCCGACGACTCGAACGCGACGATCCTGAAGGCACGCGCGCTCGCCTCGAGCGGCGACCCGGACGCCTCCCTCAAGCTGCTGGCGGGCTATACCGCGAGCCATCCGCGCGACGGCGCCGCGCTCGACACGATGGTGACGGTGGCGCGGCGCTTCGACCGGCTCCCGGCGCTCGCCGCGGCGCGCGAGAGGCTGGCGGCGCTGCGCCCGCACGACGCGGCCGTGCGGGTCGCCTACGCCGACACGCTCTACGCGCTCGGCCAGCACGATCGGGCGCGCGCGCTGACCGAGCGGCTGGTCCGCGGTGGCGCCTACGGCGACTCGCTGGTCGACGTGCTCGCGCTGTGGCGGCGCTACGAGCCGCGCGGCTGGAGCGTGTCGACCGTCCGCGCGCTGGCCGCCGCGGCCGCGCCGCGCGATCGGCTGCGCTACGCCTATTTCCTGATGCTGTCCGGCGCGGCCGACGACGCCGAGTCGCTGGTGGCGCCGATGGCGCGACCGCCGGTGACCGCCGAGAACGCCTCGGTGCTGGCGCTGCTGGCGCAGATCCGCGCCACTCGGGGTCGCGACAGCGAGGCCGAGTCGCTGCTCAACCAGGTGCTTGCCTTCGACCGGAGCAACGTGGTGGCACTGCGCGCGCGCGCCGATCTCTACCTGCGCACCGGCCGCGGGCGCCAGGCGGTGTTCGACGCGCAGAAGCTGGTGGCGGAGAAGACCCGCGCTCCCGACGACCGGGTGCGACTCGCACGCGCCTATCGCCAGGCAGGGCAATTGCAGCTGGCGGAGAATGCGCTGCGCGGCGGCCTGCAGGACATACCCGGCGACCCTCTGCTCTATCGTGAGCTGCGGGGATATCTCGTGGCGGCGGGGCGCAGCGACGAACTCGACGAGCTGGGTCAACAATTTGTAGAGCAGCAGCGGTTAGCACGGGCGCAGTGGTGAGATATTCTCGCGCGGGAAGGGAACGGCGAGGCGTGAGCGAGTGGCGACGGTAGTGCGACCCACCAAGGTGAGGCGGTTCACGTCCAACGTGATCCCGTCGCTGATCTTCGTCGTCGATCTGCTCTGCCTGCTGGTCAGCATGCCGGCGGCGCTGCTGCTGTACGAGTTCTCGGTCGGGTTGATGGTGGTGCCGGGCGTCCACACCGCCGCCGCCTTCATCGCCGGCGTCGCCTTCTTCCTGATCCGCCAGTCGCGCGGCGTGTACAGCCAGTCGCTCGCGCTGCTGCGCTCGAGCGATACCGCGGTGGCGCTCGACTATGTCTTCGCCGCGCTGCTGAGCAGCGCGATCGTGTGGCAGTTCGGCCTGGTCGATGAATTCTCGCGCGGGCTCACCTTGTGGTATGTCGGCTCCTGCGTCGGCTCGCTGCTGGTCAGCCGCTTCGTGTTGCGCGCGCTGCTGCACCGCCTCGCGGTCGGCGGGCGGATCCGGCAGCGAGTCGTGCTGTACGGTGCCGACACCGAGATCGTCGAGCGGACCTGCCGTATGCTCGATCTTCAGGCGCTGCCGCAGCTGCTGCTGGTCGGCGTGGCCGACGATTATGCGCAGCGCTCGCGCGACGAGACGGTCGGCGACCTGCCGTTCATCGGCGGGTTCTCCGAGCTGCTCGCGATGGCGCGCGACGGCGAGGTGGACCAGGTGCTGATCGCGCTCGCCGACCTGAAGCGCGACCGGCTCGATCTCATCCTCGACAAATTGAGCGAGGTGGCAATCGACATCTCGCTGATCCCGCGCGAGGCGATCGCGCTGGCGCCAGACTATCGAGTGAACTTCGTCGGCGCGATCCCGGTGCTGACCTTGTGGCAGCGCCCGATGCGCGACGGCGACACCTTGCTGAAGGACGCCGAGGACCTGTTCATCGCCGCCGTGGCGCTGCTGTTCCTGTCGCCGTTGCTGCTCGTCACCGCGCTCGCGATCAAGGCGACCAGCCGCGGGCCGGTGCTGTTCAAGCAGCCGCGCTTCGGCTTCAACAACCGCGAGATCATGGTCTACAAGTTCCGCTCGATGTACGTCGACCGGCAGGACGTCTCGGGAGCGCAGCGGACTCGCAAGGGCGATCCGCGGATCACGCCCGTCGGGCGGCTGATCCGCAAGCTCAGCATCGACGAGCTGCCGCAGATCTGGAACGTGCTGCGCGGCGAGATGTCGATCGTCGGCCCGCGCCCGCATGCCACCCACATGAAAGTGGGCGATCATTATTATTTCGACGCGGTGAAAGGCTATGCCGCGCGCCACCGCGTCAAGCCCGGCATCACCGGGCTGGCGCAGGTGCGCGGTCTGCGCGGTGAGATCCAGACGATCGAGCGGGCCAAGCGCCGGGTCGAGCTGGACCGCTATTACATCGATCACTGGTCGCTCACGCTCGACCTGAAGATCATCGTCCAGACCGCGGCCAACATCCTGTTCGACAAGAATGCGTACTGAGCCCGGCGCGGCGCGCACCTTTCTCGGGCTACGGTTCGATCCGCTCGATACCGAGGCCGCGCTCGCCTGGCTGCGCGACGCGAGCGCGGACTCGCCCTTCGCCTATGTGGTGACCCCCAACGTCGACCATATCGTGCGGCTCGACGCCGCGGGCCGCGAGGACCCGACCGGCGCCGCGCTGTGGCGCGCCTACGAGGGCGCCGCGCTCACCTTGTGCGACAGCCGCGTGCTCGCGCGGCTGGCACGCTGGTGCGGCGTGACGCTGCCGGTCGCGCCGGGGAGCGACCTCACCGTCCGGCTGTTCGACGAGGTGTTGCGACCGGGCGACCGTGTCGCGATCATCGGTGGGGACGCGGCGCTGCTCGCGGCGTTGCGACAGCGCTACCCGGCGCTCGACCTCGTCCAGCACGTCCCGCCGATGGGGCTGCTGCGCGATGCCGCGGCGCTGGAGGCGGCGGCGGCGTTCGGTCGCGACTCGAGCGCTCGCTTCCTCCTGCTCGCGGTCGGCTCGCCGCAGCAGGAGATCGTCGCCGCGCGGATCGCCGCGCTGCCGGGGGCGCACGGCGTGGCGCTGTGCGTCGGCGCCTCGCTCGACTTCATCGTCGGGCGGCAGCGCCGCGCCCCGCGGCTGGTGCAGCGGCTCGGGCTGGAGTGGGCGCATCGCCTCGCGTCGCAGCCGCGCCGGCTGTGGCGTCGCTATCTGATCGAGGGGCCGCGCATCTTCCGCCTGGCGCGGGCGTGGCGCGCGGGACGCGGCGCGGTCGTCCCGGACTGAGCGCGTGGACGATCGCTGGCACCCGCAGATCGGCGATCCCACCGCGATCGGCTGGATCACCGTCCTGGCCTATCCCGTCGCCGCGCTCCTGTGCGCCGCGGCGCAGCGGCGCGACGGCGCCGGCCCGCGCCCGCGCTTCTTCTGGCTGTGGCTCGCCGTGCTGCTCGTCCTGCTGGGGATCAATAAGCAATTGGACCTGCAGTCGCTCTTCACTCAAGTCCTGCGGGATCGGGCGAAGGCGCACGGCTGGTACGAGCGGCGGCGCGAGTTCCAGGCGCTGTTCATCTTCGTGATCGCGGGGATCGGCGCGGCGCTTCTCGCTGCACTGCCGTATGTCATGCGGCACCAGCCGCGCGCGCGGAACATCGCGTTGGCGGGGCTCGTCTTCCTTTACGGCTTCATCCTCGTGCGCGCTTCGTCGTTCCACCACGTCGACTGGGCGCTGAGCCAGACGATCCTCTGCGTTCGACTCAATTGGATACTGGAACTGGGCGGGATCCTCATCGCCGCGGCGGGGGCGATGACGGTGTCGCAAAACCCGCGAGGCCCGCGTTAACTATAAGTATTAAGTTATCGGCGCGCTCCCGACCGGGCGGACGCAGCGATCGACGGCCGGTCGGCAAGACTCATCCCATCACCTAAGTGACCTATCCGTCCCGTTATTGGAAAAGCGGTGCGTTGCGCTGTGTCGCACTCTGCGCTCTTAGATATGCAGGACGAAGTGAGGCGGATCTTACGCAGCCTGCCCTTTGTAACACTGAGGACATGTCCCGAAATTGTCCGAGGTGCTTCAAATCGGCGGTGGTGAAGTTTCCGTGGACCACTATCAGCCGAGTGATCGGATGGTGAGCCAACCGCGTCATTCAACCGTCCGGGTCGTGGTGTCTCAGGTCTTTAAGGAAAGGGAGTTATCCGCATGAAGAAGTTCGTTGCATCCGCACTCGTCGCCGGCGCCTTCGTCGCCGCGAGCCCCGCCATGGCGGCTACCACCATCACGCTCTCCCAGGGCACGGATGGCACCTACTCGGGCACGACCGGCTCGGTGACGCCGATGGTCGGCGCCTTCAACGACACCTACGAGTTCGCCGTGCCGACCGCCGGTTCGGTCAGCGCCAGCGTCATCTCGCTGTCGATCACGGGCGGGCTGCAGCTGATGTCGGGCAGCCTCAACGGCACCGCGCTGACGCTGACCAAGCTCAGCGACTATGTGTACACGCTGACGCTGCCGACCGCCGGCATCCCGTCGATCGCCAACCCGCAGCGGCTGCTGATCAGCGGCAACTCGTCGGGCGGCGGCAGCTACACCGCCAACGTCAGCTTCGCCGCGGTGCCGGAGCCGGCCACCTGGGCGCTGATGATCCTGGGCTTCGGCGTGGTCGGTTATTCGATGCGCCGCCGCCCGGCGGTTCGCTTCTCGCAGGCGATCTGATCGGCCCGCCGACCGGATGAGGCTATGAAGCAAGCGGCGGTCGTCCTACCGGGCGGCCGCCGTTTTCGCGTTGCCCCGCCGCCGGCATCGGCGCAGGGCGGGGGTTCGCCGAGGTGGGAAGGTCGAGGATGAGTCCGCAGATCGGTTTCGTGATCCTGTCGCATCGTGAGCCGCGTCAGTTGCTGCGGCTGGTGCGCACACTCAATCGACTCTACGGCGACCCGCCGATCGCGTGCCACCACGATATGGCGCAATGCCCGATCGATGCGTCGCTCTTCCCGCGCAACGTCCGCTTCGTCGTCCGGAGCATCCGCACCGGCTGGGCGAAATGGTCGGTGGTGCGCGCCTGCCTCGCCGCGCTGGAGCTGCTGTACCGCGACGCTGACCCGGACTGGTTCGTGCTGCTCAGTGGCGCCGATTACCCGATCAAGTCCGCCGACGCGGTCCGCGCCGAGCTGGCCGCGGCGCAGGTCGACGCGCTGATCGATTATCGCCAGCTCGGCGACACCGCGGCGAGCGCGCTCGAGCGGTTCGGGCCGCGCAATCCCGAACTCGGCCAGTTCGAGTCGGACGGCAACCGCCGGCTCAAGAAGAGCCACTATCGGGGCGCGGAGCTGTGGTTCCCGATACTGCGCTTCAACGACAGCGGGCGGCGCGTGCGGCCCGGGCGATACACCTGGCACCTGCCGTTCGCCTCGCCGTTGACGCCCTTCTCGCGCGATTTCCCGTGCTTCTACGGCGACCATTGGATCACTGCCGACCGGCGTGCGGCGCGGCTGCTGCTGACTCCGAGCGAGCGCCACCTGCGGCTGCAGCGCCACCTGCACCGCCGCGCGCTCCCGGAGGAATGCTATTACCAGACCGTGCTGTGCAATGAGCCGGGGCTGACGCTCGATCGCGACAACCGGCGCTACGCGCAGTGGAACGGTGGCGGGGCGCACCCGCAGCAGCTCGGCCTCGCCGACCTGCCCGCGATCATGGCCTCGAGCGCGCATTTCGCGCGCAAATTCGAGCACGACGATCCCGTGCTTGACCGGATCGACACGCTGTTGTTCGACGGCGGCTGACCGCGCCGCCGCAGTACGGCGGGCATTTGTGAGGCAGCAATGCGGCGATGATCGGGCGATGGCTGGGCCGTGACCGCGAGCGGCGCTACTGCCTGCCCGAGGGCGTGCGCGCCTATGCCGTCGGCGACGTCCACGGCCGCGCCGACCTGCTCGCGCCGATGCTCGACTGGATCCGCGAGGACAGCGACTCGCGCGGCGGCTACCCCGAGGTTCACGTCGTCTTCCTCGGCGACCTGATCGACCGCGGCCCCGCCTCGGCCGCGGTGGTGAGCATGCTCGCGAGCGGACGCGCCGCGTTCGGGCAGCGCCACTTCATCCGCGGCAACCATGAGCAGGTGCTGCTCGACATCCTCGACGGCGCGTGGGAGCGGCTCGACGACTGGCTCGCGGTCGGCGGGGTGGAGACGCTGGTGAGCTACGGTGTCGACCCGGCGCTCCACCTGCGCGACCCCGAGGCGTTCCGCCGCGCGATCCACGAGGCGATCCCGTCGCTCCACGTGGCCTTCCTGCGGCGGATGGTCGCCAAGGTCCGTCTCGGCGACTATCTCTTCGTCCACGCCGGGATCCGCCCGCGCGTGCCGCTCGACGAGCAGAGCGAGCGCGACCTGCGCTGGATCCGCCGCGACTTCCTCGACAGTCGAGTCGACCACGGGGTGATGGTGGTTCACGGCCATACCGTGAGCGACAAGGTCGAGGTCCGGCGCAACCGCATCGGCATCGACACCGGGGCCTATGCCTCTGACCGGCTCTCCGTCCTCGGGCTGGAGGCGGACCGCCGCTGGGTGCTCGCCAGCCGGTTGGGGTGAGCGGCGTCGCCCGCGCGACGGCGGCTTGGCTCAGCGCGTCAGAAGGGCCGCTCGCCCAGGTAATTGCCCGCGTTCTTGTAGCGACACACCAGCACGTCCTCCGCGCCGCCGCGCGCCACCGCGCAGCCGACCTCGTCGGTGTCGCGCCACATCAGCTGGGTGTAGTGGCCGACGTCGTCGACGCGGCCGGTCACGCTGTTGTATGGAAACACGCCGGGGCGGAAGTAGCGCTTCTCGCGGATCCAGCCGTTCACCATCGCCTCGGGCGTGAAATAGCCGCGCGTGCCGGCCCAGAGGTTCTCGCCCTCGGGGTCATAGCGGCGCTCGGGCGCGTGCTCGAAGCGGCCGGTGCTGGCGAGATAGTCGGCCCAGCGCTGCGCCGACTGGACGAGCTCGCGGTTCCAGCGCAGCGGCGCGAGGCCGACCGAGGCGCGCTCGTGATTGTGCGCCGCGAGAACGCGGGCGTCGAAGGTCTGTGAGAAGCTCGCCGCGCCGCTCAGCAGCGGGGCGGCCAGCAGGGCAGCGACGGCGGCGATGAGCCGGCGGGGCGCGTGGGCGCGCGGCATGTCCGGAACCCTTCCTGATGCTCGATCCAGGAGGGCGATGTACCGGGGCGCCACTTGCCAACCGGTCGCCAAACACGGTTAGCGGCGGGTAAGCTATGTTTACGCGGTGATCGTGACGAGGTCGCCGCGCGCGCTGGCGGCGAAGACGCGGCGCGCGAAATCCTCGGGGATGCCGACGCAGCCGTGCGTGGCATAGCCGCGCCGCACCGCGCTGGCGTGGATCGCGACGCCGTCGTTCGTGAGCCGCAGCATGTACGGCATCTCGGCGTCGTAGAGCGTCGACTGGTGGAGCCGCGCGCGCGCCAGGATCGGAAAGGTCCCTGTCGGGGTGGGTTTATGGTCGGTGCCGTAGAGGATCACGGCCGTGCCGATCTCGTGGCCGTCGCGGAACACCGACATGAGCTGACGCGACAGGTCGACCCGGATGCGGGTGGCGCCCCCCGCGGGCACGCCGCTCTCGTTCCACACGTAGTCGCCGAAGCGCATCGGGCGATCGACGCGGAGCAGGCTGTGGACCAGCAGCCGCGTCCCGTCGGGCGCCACCAGGGCCGGCTCGCGCCCGACCGGGTAGCTCACGCGCGTGCCGTAGCTGCCGACCGTCGTCGCCGGCGCGGTCGCGCGCGGACCGGGCAGGGGGGGCGGGGCAGCCGATCGGCTCCACCACGCCATGCCGAGCGCGCCGACGCCGGCCGCGGCCAGCGCGACCGCCGCGCCGGCGAGCCGGCTCATGCCGCCGCGTCGGCCTCCGCCGCGCGGCGACGCGCGACGCGACGCAGCGCGCCGCCGACCATCAGGAAGCCGAGGATCATCGTCGCCCAGGTCGCCGGCTCGGGCACCGCGGGCGGCGGCGTGACGATGTCGCCACCGCCACCGCCACCGCCACCCGTGCCACCACCGGGGATGAACGGCGTCGACGGGGTGAAGCCACCGCCCGGCGGGAGCGGGCCGAGCGCGGCCGGGGTGAGCGGCACGTCACCGACCGGCACCCCCGGCGCGAAAGCGAGCGGCGTCTCGGGCAGCTCGACATAGGGCGGTGCCCAGCCGATGCTCGGCCGCTCGCGCACGTTGCTCAGCACGCGCTCGCTCGGCGCGCCGGGCAGCGGCACGCGCGGGCGCGACGCCAGCCGCTGCTTGGCCGGCTTGGTGGTGAACATCGCGCCCGCGTCGCGACCGCCCGGCGAGCGCGCGCCGAGGATGGCGGACGGATCGGGCAGGTCGACGAGACGCGCGACCTTGGCCGAGGCGTCGGCGATGCCGAGCCCGCCGATCGTGCCGCCCATCGCACCATAGCTGCCGACCGCGGCCACGCCGACCAGCCCACCGACCGCGACGCGCGCGATCGTGAATTGCCACAGCACAGTGAGCGGGCGACGCCAGCTAGTCATCGATGAGAGTCCCTGTTTCCGGACCGACAACGGTCAAGGAAGCGCGATGATCCCTCTCTACGTGGGTTGCCGCGTGAGTCCAGAAAAATGTCCTGTGTTAAAGGTTTATCATGGGACAGTGTTGCAAGGTGGCAGCAGTCGATCGCGCTGCTGATCGACCAATTGTGTTAACCAGTCGCGGAAGGCGCGAACCCGCCGCAACTGTCGCGTGTCACGGTGAGTGACCAGCCAGAAGCCCCGCGTGATCGCCACATCAGGGATCACCCGACAGAGCGACTCATCGTTGCCGCCGATGAAGTGTGGCAGCACGCCGACGCCGGCGCCCGTCCCGATCAGCCGCGCCTGCGCGTTGATGCTCGAGCTGCGCAGCGTCGGCGCCAAGGCCGAGTCGATCTCATGAAGGTACCGCAGCTCGGGCGCGTATAACAGGTCGGGGATATAGCCGACGAGGCGGTGGCGCTTGCCCAGCGTCGCCAGCGTGGGTGCGCCGTCGCGCTCGATCAGCGCCCGCGCCGCATAGAGGTGGAGTGCGTAGTCGGCCAGCTTGCTCGCGACCACCGGGCCGTGGCGCGGGCGCGCGAGCAGCACCGCCACGTCGGCCTCGCGGCGCGAGGGGCTGAGAAAGCCCGAGTTGGCGACCAGGTCGACGGTGAGCGCGGGGTGCGCCGCGGCGAACGAGTGGAGATGCTCGGCGACCAGCCAGGTGCCGAACCCCTCCGACACGCTGACGCGCAGCGTGCCGGTGAGCGCGCCCGGCGGGTCCGCTCCCTCGCCGATCCGCTCGGCCGCCGCCGCCATCTGCTCGACCTGCGCGAGCAGCGCCTCGCCCGCCTCGGTCAGCACTTGTCCCTCGCGGGTCTGCTCGAACAGCGTCCGCCCCAGCCGCGCCTCGAGCCGGCGCAGCCGCCGCCCCACCGTCGTGGCGTCGACGCCGAGCAGCGCGGCCGCGCGCGCGATCTGGCCGGCGCGCGCGACCGCGAGGAAGTCCTGCAGGTCATCCCAGGCGATCGGCTGCGTCATCGCAGGTGGAGGTTGCAGAATTGCCGCTTGCCTGCAATCGCGCCGCGCCGCACAGCGATCCCGAGAGATAGAGGAGAGGCGATGCGCACCATCGACCATCACATCGCCGGCGCGGCAGCGATCGCGGGCGGCGGTGGCGCTCCGTCGGATGGCGCGCGCGGCGGCGACGTCTACGACCCCAACACGGGCCAGATACAGGCGCGCGTCATGCTCGGTACCGCCGCCGACCTGGAGCGCGCGGTGGCGGCCGCGCAGGCGGCGCAGCCCGGCTGGGCAGCGACCAACCCGCAACGCCGCGCGCGCGTGATGTTCCGGTTCAAGGAGCTGGTCGAGCGCGAGATGGACTCGCTGGCGCGGCTGCTCTCGTCCGAGCACGGCAAGGTGATCGCCGACTCGAAGGGCGACATCCAGCGCGGGCTCGAGGTGATCGAGTTCGCCTGCGGCATCCCGCACGTGCTGAAGGGCGAGTACACGCAGGGCGCGGGCCCGGGCATCGACGTCTACTCGATGCGGCAGCCGCTCGGCATCGGCGCGGGGATCACCCCCTTCAACTTCCCCGCGATGATCCCGATGTGGATGTTCGGGGTCGCGATCGCCTGTGGAAACGCCTTCCTGCTGAAGCCGTCGGAGCGCGACCCGAGCGTGCCGGTGCGACTCGCCGAGCTGATGCTCGAGGCCGGCGCGCCGGAGGGTATCCTGCAGGTCGTCCACGGCGACAAGGAGATGGTCGACGCGATCCTCGACCATCCCGCGATCGCGGCGGTGAGCTTCGTCGGCTCGTCCGATATCGCGCACTATGTCTACCGCCGCGGCGTCGAGGCGGGGAAGCGAGTCCAGGCGATGGGCGGCGCCAAGAACCATGGCATCGTCATGCCCGACGCCGACCTCGACCAGGTCGTCGCCGATCTCGCCGGTGCCGCCTTCGGCTCGGCGGGCGAGCGCTGCATGGCGCTGCCCGTGGTGGTGCCGGTCGGCGAGCAGACCGCGGAACGCCTGCGTGAGGCACTGGTCCCGGCGATCCGCGCGCTGCGCGTCGGCGTCTCGACCGACGCCGAGGCGCATTACGGGCCGGTGGTCAACGCCGCGCACAAGAAGCGGGTCGAGGAGTGGATCGGCACCGCGGCGGAGGAGGGCGCCGAGCTGGTCGTCGACGGTCGCGGCTTCACGCTGCAGGGGCATGAACAGGGCTTCTTCGTCGGCCCGACCCTGCTCGACCGCGTGACGCCGCAGATGCGCTCCTATCGCGAGGAGATCTTCGGGCCGGTGCTCCAGATCGTCCGCGCGCCCGACTTCGAGACGGCGCTGCGCCTGCCGAGCGAGCATCAGTACGGCAACGGCGTCGCGATCTTCACGCGCAACGGCCATGCCGCGCGCGAGTTCGCCGCGCGAGTCAACGTCGGAATGGTGGGCATCAACGTGCCGATCCCGGTGCCCGTGGCCTATCACAGCTTCGGCGGCTGGAAGCGCAGCGCGTTCGGCGACGTCAACCAGCACGGCACCGAGGGCGTGCGCTTCTGGACCAAGGTCAAGACCGTGACGCAGCGCTGGCCCGACGGCTCCGTGCTGCCGACCGGGAGCGAGGACGGTGGACCCTCGCGCGTGCAGGACGCGTTCGTGATCCCGACGATGGGGTGACGATATGCGGTGGAGCGGACGGATGGTGGTGACCTCGGGCGTGGCGGCGATGCTCGCCGCCTGCTCGCCCAACGCGGCGGACTACAACCGCCACGACGTGCCCGAGGACGAGGCCCGCGCTCAGGCCGCGATCGAGCGCGCGGCGGCGCAGAACGGCATCGCCACCACCGCACGCGCCGGGGTGCCGATCGCCGCGCCGGTCGAGACCGCGGCGCGATCGCGCGCCTTCCCGACCGACTTCCTCGGCTATTGGGGCGTCAGCTACGACGACTGCCAGCTCGCCAACACCGAGGCCACCGGGCGGATCAACGTCGATGCCGACACGATCCGCTTCCACGAGGCCAAGGCGCGCGTGCAGCGGCTCGAGCAGCGCTCGCCCTATGAGGTGGTGGCGGACCTCCGCTTCGACGGCGGGGCGGGCGCGGCGTGGGAGCGGCGCGACCGCTTCACGCTCGAGCAGGGCGGTACCATCCTCGTCCGCACCGAGGCACCCAACGTCCAGCGCTACCGGCGCTGCTGACCGCAAGGCAGGACATGACCGACCAGTTCGACCTCACGGATGACCAGCGCGAGATCCAGGAGCTCGCGCGCCGCTTCACCGCCGACCGCATCACCCCGCACGCGGCCGAGTGGGACGAGACGCATCACTATCCCGTCGACGTGTGGAAGGCGGCGGGCGAGCTCGGCTTCGGCGCGATCTACGTCAGCGAGGCGTCGGGCGGCATCGCGCTCGGCCGGCTCGAGGCGGCGCTGGTGATGGAGGCGATGGCCTATGGCTGCCCCGCCACCAGCGCCTTCATCTCGATCCACAACATGGTCGCCTGGATGATCGACCGCTTCGGCTCGGCGGCGATCAGGGACCGCTTCCTGCCCGGCCTCGTCACCATGGAGACGATCGGCAGCTACTGCCTCACCGAGCCCGGCTCGGGCTCGGACGCGGCGGCGCTGAAGACGAGCGCGCGGCGCGACGGCGACCATTACGTGCTCAACGGCACCAAGCAGTTCATCTCGGGCGCCGGCTACAACGACGTCTACGTCTGCATGGTGCGGACGGGCGAGGAGAAGAGCCGCGGCATCAGCGCGATCGTGGTGGAGAAGGGCACGCCCGGCCTGTCCTTCGGCGCGCCCGAGCGCAAGCTCGGCTGGAACGCGTCGCCGACCGCGCAGGTGATCTTCGAGGACTGCCGCGTGCCCGCCTCCAACCTGGTCGGCGCGGAGGGCGAGGGGTTCCGCATCGCGATGGCGGGGCTCGACGGCGGGCGGCTCAACATCGGCGCCTGCTCGCTCGGGGGCGCGCAGCGCTGCCTCGACGAGTCGATCCGCTACGCGCGCGAGCGCCAGCAGTTCGGCCAGCCCATCGCCGACTTCCAGAACACGCAGTTCACGCTGGCCGACATGGCGACCGACCTGGAGGCGGCGCGGGCGCTGCTCTACCTCGCCGCCGCCAAGGTGACCGCGGACGCGCCCGACAAGTCGCGCTTCTCGGCGATGGCGAAGCGGCTGGCGACCGACAACGGCTCGTCGATCGTCGACCGCGCGCTGCAGCTCCACGGCGGCTACGGCTATCTCAAGGACTATCCGATCGAGCGCTTCTGGCGCGACCTGCGGGTCCACTCGATCCTGGAGGGGACCAACCAGGTGATGCGCATGATCGTCGGCCGCGAGCTGACCCGGCAATGAGGGGGGTGACTCAATTCCTCCCCGCGAGCGGGGAAGGGAACCATGCGCAGCATGGTGGAGGGGGCTTTCCGCGAGCGCTGCGCGTCGTCGAGTGTACCGCTCGGGGAAGCTCCCCTCCACCATCGCGCTGTCACGCGGCGGTGCCCCTCCCCGTGCCGGGGAGGATCGCATGACAGACCTGATCGCCGAGGCCGACGGCGGCGTCGCCAGGCTGCGGCTCAACCGCCCCCAGGCGCTCCACGCGCTCACCGCCGAGATGTGCGCCGCCGTCCTCGACTCGCTCGAGCGCTGGCGCGGTGACGACGCGATCCGCTGCGTCACGATCGACCATGCCGCGGGCCGCGGCTTCTGCGCCGGCGGGGACATCCGCCTGCTCGCCGAGAGCGGCGCGGGCGACGGCAGTGCCGCGCGCGCCTTCTTCCACGTCGAGTACCGGATGAACCATCGGCTGTTCACCTACGCCAAGGACGTCGTCGCGTTCATGGACGGGGTGACGATGGGCGGCGGGGTCGGCCTGTCGCAACCGTGCCGCTACCGCGTCGCCACCGAGCACACGCGGCTGGCGATGCCCGAGACCGGGATCGGCCTGTTCCCCGACGTCGGCGGCGGCTGGTATCTCTCGCGCCTGCCGGGGCGGATCGGCCAGTATCTCGCGCTCACCGGCGCGCGCGTCGACGGCGCGGCGTGCCACGCGCTCGGGCTGGCGACGCACTATGTCGAGAGCGCGCGGCTCGACGCGGTCAAGCGCGACATCGCCGCGCGCCCGGCCGAGCTGCGCGCGGTGCTCGACGCAGCGCATGTCGCGCCCGGCCCCGCCGCGCTGCTCGACCAGCGCGAGGCGATCGATCGCCTGTTCGCCTCCGACGAGGTCGAGGCGGTGTTCGCCGCGCTCGAGGCGGACGACAGCGCGTTCGCGCGCGCGACGCTCCAGACCCTCCGCACCAAGTCGCCGCAGACGATGAAGGTCTCGCTCAAGTTGCTCAAGGACGGCGCGGGCATGGCCGATTTCGCCGACGAGATGCGGCAGGAATATGCGGTCGCCACGCGCGTGGTGCAGCGCCACGACTTCCTCGAGGGCGTGCGCGCGGTGATCGTCGACAAGGACAACGCCCCGCGCTGGGAGCCCGCCACCCCCGAGGGCGTCAGCGACCATGTCATCGACCAGATCTTCGCCCCGCTGCCCGAGGCCGAAGCCTGGACTCCGCACAATTGAGGGACCGATCGATGGCCGACTATGAGACGATCCTGGTCGAGCGACGCGGCGCGGTGACGCTGCTGACGCTCAACCGCCCCAAGGCGCTCAACGCGCTCAACACGCAGGTGCTCGCCGAACTGCTGCGAGCGCTCGCCGACTATGACGCCGATCCCGCGCAGCGCTGCGCGGTGCTCACCGGCAGCGAGCGCGCCTTCGCCGCGGGCGCCGACATCAAGGAGATGGCGGGGCAGGGCTTCGCCGACATGTACGCGGGCAATTTCTTCGCCGGCTACGAGCAGCTGACGCGGACGCGCAAGCCGCTGATCGCGGCGGTGGCGGGCTATGCGCTGGGCGGCGGCTGCGAGCTGGCGATGATGTGCGACTTCATCCTCGCGGCGGACACCGCCAAGTTCGGTCAGCCCGAGATCAAGCTCGGCGTGTCGCCGGGCATGGGCGGCTCGCAGCGGCTGGCGCGCGCGGTCGGCAAGGCCAAGGCGATGGAGATGGTGCTCACCGGCCGGATGATCGACGCCGACGAGGCCGAGCGCGCCGGGCTGGTCAGCCGGGTCGTGCCCGCGGCCGAGCTGCTCGACGAGGCGCTGCGCACCGCCGCGGCGATCGCCGAGATGGCGCCGCTCGCCGCGATCGCGAACAAGGAGATGGTCAACGCCGCGTTCGAGACGACGCTGGCGCAGGGCGTCCAGTTCGAGCGCCGGCTGTTCCACGCCCTGTTCGGCACCGCCGACCAGAAGGAGGGGATGGCGGCGTTCGTGGAGAAGCGCGCCGGGCAGTGGAGCGGGCGGTGAGGGGTAATGATAAACCCTCGTCGTCTCTCCGCCGTTCGCCGCGAGCAGTGATCGAGCTTGGAGGGATCACGTGTCGAGAGGGCCGCGTGCGCTGACCGCTCGAGACGCCGTCTCGACAAGCTCGACGGCTACTCGAGGCGAACGGATGGGGGGCAAGCCCCAGCGAGAAGGAGAGGCAACATGGCACGCGTCGCGTTCATCGGGCTGGGCAACATGGGCGGCGGGATGGCCGCCAACCTGGCGAAGCACGGCCACGACGTGCGCGCCTTCGATCTCTCCGCCGAGGCGCTGGCGCGCGCCGAGGCCGCCGGCTGCCTCGCCGCGGAGAGCGCCGCGGCGGCGGTCGATGGCGCCGAGGCGGTCGTCACCATGCTGCCCGCGGGGCGCCACGTCGCGCAGGTCTACGACGAGATCCTGCCGCTGGTCGACGCCGCGGCGATCCTGATCGACTGCTCGACGATCGACGTCGCCACCGCCCGCGCGGTCGCCGAGCAGGCGCGCGCGCGCGGGGTCGCCGCGGTCGACTCGCCCGTGTCGGGCGGGATCGCGGCGGCGACCGCGGGCACGCTCACCTTCATGGTCGGCGGCCCGGCCGAGTCGTTCGAGCGCGCGCGGCCGTTCCTCGAGGCGATGGGCAAGGCGGTGATCCACGCCGGGGC
The DNA here is from genome assembly GCF_014194975.1 of Sphingomonas sp. BK580. Lineage (GTDB taxonomy): Bacteria > Pseudomonadota > Alphaproteobacteria > Sphingomonadales > Sphingomonadaceae > Sphingomonas. The sequence goes on from NZ_JACIAY010000004.1 coordinate 278,137, forward strand.
GAGCGGCACCGGCCAGGCGGCCAAGCTCTGCAACAACCTGATCCTCGGCGCGACGATGATCGCGACCTGCGAGGGCTTCGTGCTCGCCGAGCGGCTCGGGCTCGATCCCCAGGTGTTCTACGACATCGCCAGCAAGGCGACGGCGCAGAGCTGGTCGATGACGAGCTACTGCCCGGTGCCGGGAGTCGGCCCGCAGTCGCCCGCGGACAACGACTATCGCGGCGGCTTCGCGGGCGCGCTGATGCTCAAGGACCTCGAGCTGGCGATGGCCGCGGCGGCGGACGGCGGCGCGGCGCTGCCGCTGGGCGGCCACGCGCGCGACCTGTACCGCGCGTTCAGCGAGGGCGGACAGGGCGGGGAGGATTTCTCCGGCATCATCCGGATGCTGCGGGGGGCGTAGGGGAAGTCGGCGAAGGTCGCAGACCACACCCGTTCCTGCTCCACCCTAGACGTAGCAGGCGCGACGTGTCCGAGGGCGTACTCCTGCGAACGCAGGAGCCTAGAGCCACATGAGACAGCGCTCGTGATCCTAGGCTCCTGCTATCGCAGGAGCACGGCTACCCGCTTATCACTCCTCACCGCAGCGCCGCCTCCACCTCCGCGCGCTTGGCCGCCCGCAGCGCGACGCACTGGCGGATCGCGCCGAGCGCCTGGCTCAGCTCCAGCGCGCCGCCGCCCAGCGTCGCCAGCCGCGGGCGGAACAATGCCTCGACCGCGTCGGCCTTGTCCGCGCTGCAATAGCCACCGAACAGCGTCGGGATGCGCGCGCGCGCGAAGGCCGGCACGCCCGCGATCGCGCCGTCGAAGTCGCGCGTGAACAGCGCCAGCAACGCGTCGCGCCCGAGCGGCTGATAGGCGAGCCGGGTCATGAGCGTCAGCCGCTCGGTCGATTGCAGCGCCGGGTCGCGCGTCAGCTCGAGCGCGCGCGCCACCTCGGCGGCACTGGTGGCGTGGCCGAGCGCGCGCACCGCGTGCGAGCGGAACAGCGGATCGCCGCTCGCCGCCAGCGAGTCGCGCAGGCGGTCCATGAAGGGCACGCCGCGATCCTCCACCGCCACGGCGAACGCCAGCTCGCGATAGGAGGGATCGACCGGCCGCGGCGTCGCGGCGAGCGCGCCCTCGGCCGCCTCGGCGAGCTGCGACCGGAGCGCCGGGTCGCGCGCGGTCTGCGCGGCATAGTCGATCAGGTTCTGTCGCAGCAGGCTCTGCCCGGTCTCCTCGCCCGCATAGGCGCCAGGCGCGAGCGACACGGCGCCGAGCGCGCGCAGTCGCGGCAGCGACAGCTCGCCCGCGAGCCGGCGCAGCCCCGCGGTCGCGGCGGGGGAGAGGTCGAGCTGCTCGACCTCGGCGATCGCCTGCGGCAGTTGCAGCGTCGCGCTGCGCTCGCGATGCGCGGCGAAGGCGCGCGCTCCCGCGATCACGCGCGCGAAACTGGCGTTGCCCGCGAGGAAGTCGGCCCAGAGGCTGTCAGCCGCCGCCATCGCCTCGCGCGCGGGCAGCGTGTCGGCGCCCTTGAGCAGCCCGGCCCAGCCGGCGTCGTCGAGGCTGTAGCGCCAATAGCCGGCGCCATCGGCGTTGGGCACGGCCAGGCCGCTGCCGCGCAGCGCCAGCGTGCCGGTCGCACCGCCGAGCAGGGTGCAGCTGCGCGTCGCGCCCTGGCGCGCGCAGACCGGCACCGTCCAGGTCTGCGGCGCGGGCTGTGCGGCGACGCCGATCGGGCGATAGCGCTGCTGGCTCAGCTGCCACCGCCCGGCACCGTCGGCGCGGATGCGGATCACCGGCACGCCGGTCTGCGTCACGAAGCTGCGGAACACCGGGACGATGCCGGGATCGCCCGAGCCGGTCGCCATCGACTCGAAGAAGTCGTCCGCGGCCGCGCTGCCGTAGCGGAAGCGGTTCAGATGGAATTGCACGCCTTTCCGGAACTTCTCCGCGCCGAGATAACGCTCCACCATGGTCAGCACCTGGCCGCCCTTCTGATAGGTGATCGAGTCGAAGGCGCTGGCGATCTGGTCGTTGCGCGTGATCTCCTGGCGGATCGGGCGGCCCACCGCGCGACTGTCGGTGTCCATCGCCGCGAACGCCTCGGCGAGTTGCGCCACGTCGGTGCCGAGCCCGGGCTGCCAGATCTCGCCGACGCGGTTGCCCGCCCATTCGGCGAAGCTCTCGTTGAGCCAGATGTCGGTCCACCACTTCGGCGTTACGAGGTCGCCGAACCATTGGTGCGCCAGCTCGTGCGCCACCACCGTGCCGAAGCCGCGCCGCTGCGACGCGGGCGCGTCCGGGTCGAGCAGCAGCAGGGTGTCGTTGTAGCTGACGAGACCGGCATTCTCCATCGCGCCGCTCATCACCGGGCCGGCGATCTGGTCGAGCTTCTCGTACGGATAGGGGATGCCGAAATATCGCTCGTGCAGCGCGAGGATCTTCGGCCCCTCGGTCGCGGCGAGCCGAAGCCGCTCGGCCTGACCCTTGGTGGCGATCGCGCGATAGGGCAGCGCGGTCGTGCGCACAGCGTTGGCGGGCGCGTCGCCGGGCACGACGTCGAACGGCCCGACCGCGATCGCGACGAGATAGGTCGGCAGCGGCTTGGAGGGAGCGAAGACGTGCCGGGTCAGTCCCGCGCCGGCGGGCGTCGCGGCGATCTCGGGCGTGTTGGCGAAGACCTTCTGCGCGCTCGCCGCGGTGACGCTGAGCGTGAAGGGCGTCTTGAAGCCGGGCTCGTCGAAGCCCGGGAACATGCGCCGCGCGTCGATCGGCTCCATCTGCGTCCAGGCGTACCAGTCGTCGCCGACCTTGGCACGGTACAGCCCCTCGGCGCCGGTCATGAACGGCGCGTCATAGTCGAAGGCGAGCGTGACCCGGCCGGCGGGGAGCGGCGTCGCGAAGTCGAGCCGCGCCACGCCCGAGGCGTCGACCTGGGTGTAGCGCGCGGTGACGGTGCGGCCGCCGACGCGCGCGACCGCCTTAGCGACCGCGAGGCCGTTGCCGTGGAGGTAGAGCGAGGGGGCGGCACGCCGGAGCTCGGCGTCGACCTCGGCGTGGCCGGTGAAACGCTCCTGCTCGGGGCGGACGGTGAGGTCGATGCGATAGGCGCTCGGGCGCGCGATGTCGGGGAGCTGCCCGAGCGGGACCGGCCCGGGGGCGGCCGTGACCGCGGCGGCGTGCGTCTGCTGCGCCAGGACGGGCGCGGCGAGGAAGAGGGCGGTGGAGGCGAGCAGAAGCAGTCTCATGGGCGCGACCTTCGTGGTGGTTGCCGCGGGCCTAGGACGGAACCGACCGGAGCGCATCCCCCGCGACGTCGCTTCCCCGGTCCGCTCGTCAGCCCGCCCCTTTGACCATCCCGGCGAACGCCGGGGCGGTCGGGGGTCGCACCGGCGTCCCCCGACTGGATCCCGGCGGTCGCGGGGGTGGAGAGGAGCCGGGGTGAAAGCAGAAGTGGCGAGCCCCCTCACAACCGCGTGCGCACCTGCCACAGCTCGGGGAACAGCTCGACCTCGAGCATCTTGCGCAGGTAGGAGACGCCCGCGGTGCCGCCGGTGCCGCGTTTGAGCCCGATCACGCGCTCCACCGTGGTGACGTGGTTGAAGCGCCAGCGCCGGAAATAATCCTCCAGGTCGACGAGCTTCTCCGCCAGCTCGTAGAGCGGCCAGTGCGTCTCGGGCGCGCGGTACACCTGTTCCCACGCGGCCACGACCGCCTCGCTCGCGACGTGCGCCGCACGCCAGTCGCGCGCCGGGTCGGCGAGCAGCCCGGCGGCGTGGAGGCGGGTCAGTGCGGCGTCGTAGATGCTCGGCGCCGCGAGGATCGCCTCGAGCCGCGCCAACGTCGGCGCGCGGTGGCGGTGCGGCCCGAGCGTCGCCGACACGCGATTGCCGCACAGGTATTCCACCGCGCGATACTGCCACGACTGGAACCCGGACGACTGCCCCAGCGCGTCGCGGAAGGTGGTGTAATCGGACGGAGTCATCGTGCGCAGCACGTCCCACGCGCCGTTAAGCTGCTCGAGGATCCGCGCCACCCGCGCGAGCAGCTTGAACGCCTGCGGCAAGCGGTCGGCCAGCATCGCGTCGCGCGCGCTCTCCAGCTCGTGCACCGCCAGCTTCATCCACAATTCGCTGGTCTGATGCTGGATGATGAACAGCAGCTCGTCGTGCGCGTCGCTCAGCGGGTGCTGCGCGTCGAGCACGCGGTCGAGCGCGAGATAGTCGCCATAGCCCATGCGCTCGGCGAAGTTCAGCTCGGCGTCGTGATGCTCGCCCATCACGTCACCGCGGCGCGGGCGTGATGCTCGGGGCGATCCCAGGCGTCGGTGGCGAGGATGTCCGCGAGGACGTCGACCGCGCGCACCACCTCCTCTTCACCGAGGTACAAGGGTGTGAAGCCGAAGCGCAGTAGGTCGGGCGCGCGCACGTCGCCGATCACGCCGCGCCCGATCAGCGCCTGCATCACCGCGTAGGCCTGGGGGTGTGCGAAGCTCACCTGGCTGCCGCGCGCGTGCGGGTCGCGCGGCGAGGCGAGCGTGAGCTGCGGGCAGCGCGCCTCCACCTCCGCGATGAAGCACTGTGACAGGCGGATCGAGGCGGCGCGCAGGTCGGCCATGTCGACGCCGTCCCAGGCGTCGAGCGCGGCGTCGAGCACCGACAGCGCGATCACCGGCGGCGTGCCGACGCGCATCCGCTCGACTCCCGGCGCGGGCGCGTAGTCGCGCTCGAACGCGAAGGGCGCGCGATGGCCGAGCCAGCCGCTCAGGATCGGCCGGGCGGTCGCGGCGTGGCGCGGCGCGAGGTAGAGGAAGGCGGGGGCGCCGGGGCCGCCGTTGAGATATTTGTAGGTGCAGCCGACCGCGAGGTCGGCGTCCGCACCGGTGAGGTCGACCGGCAGCGCGCCGGCCGAGTGCGCCAGGTCCCACAGCGCGATGGCGCCGGCGGCGTGCGCCCGGGCGGTGAGCGCGCGCATGTCGTGGAGGCGACCGGTGCGATAGTCGACCTCGGTCAGCATCGTCACCGCGACGCTGTCGTCGATCGCCTCCGCCACCTCCTCCGGGGCGACGACTCGCAACTCGTGCCCCTGGCCGAGCGCGTCGAGCAGCGCCTCGGCGATGTAGAGGTCGCTCGGGAAGTTGCCGCTGTCGCTGAGCACCACGCGGCGATCGGGGCGCAGCGCGAGCGCGGCGGCGAGCGCCTGGAACAGCTTGATCGAGAGCGTGTCGCCGGTGATCACGCTCCCGGCGGGCGCGCCGACCAGCCGCGCGATACGGTCGCCGACGCGCGTCGGCAGCGCCATCCAGCCGGAGTCGTTCCAGCCGCGGATCAGCCGCTCGCCCCACTGCTCGCGGATCACCGCGGCGGCGCGCGCCTCGGCCGCGCGCGGCAGCGGTCCGAGCGAGTTGCCGTCGAGGTAGATCACGCCCGGGGGCAGCTGGAACAGCGCGCGGGTGGCGGCGAAGTCGGTCATGTCCGTGTCTTAGCGCGGGGGAGGGGGCGGGCCAATCGGCACGCGCGCTGCCGCTCCACGCTCGGTACCGCCCCGGGGGACGCCGGGGCCCAGTTGGGGGACGATGGCGAGTCCCACGACGGCTTTCCCTACTGGACCCCGACGTCCGCCGGGGTGGTAAGGGGAAAGGGGGAGGACCGCATCTCCGCACTTTCCAGCGCCCCATCGTGCCCCGGCGAAGGCCGGGGCCCAGTCGGGACGGCGGGAGTGGATCTCACCGGCGTCTCCCCATTGGGCCCCGGCCTCCGCCGGGGCACCGCGCGCCTCAGTCCGCCGCCACCGGTCCGGACGGCGCGCTCGGCCGGCGGCAGGTCCACACCAGCAGGATCAGCCCCGCCGCCAGCCACGCCGACAAACGGAACAGGTCGACGGACGCCAACAGATAGGCCTGCCCCACCATCTGCCGCGTCACCGCGGCGGCGGCCTGCTGCGCGCTCATCCCCATGCGCTGCATCTGCTCGGCCGCCAGCTGATACGGCATGCCGTTGCCGATCGCCTCGGCGAGCCGGCTCTGGTGGAGCGCCTCGCGCCGGTCCCACGCGGTCGAGATCAGCGAGGCCGCGAACCCGCCCGCGGTGATCCGGCAGAAGTTCGAGATGCCGGTCGCCGAGGGCAGCCGCTGCGGCGGGATCTTGTCGAGCGAGATCGTCAGCATCGCGAGGAAGAAGGTGCTCATCGACACGCCCTGGACGAGCAGCGGCAGCACCAGGTCGCCGAACGTCGCCTGCGCGGTATAGCCGGATCGCATCCAGTAGCTGATCGCGAACCCGGCGAAGGCGATCGTCGCGATGAACCGCGCGTCGAGCTTGCCCGAGACGCGCGCCACCAGCGGGGTGAGGAGCACCGCCACCACGCCGCTCGGCGCCGCCACGAGACCCGCCCAGGTCGCGGTGTAGCCCAACTGCGTCTGGAGCCACAGCGGCAGGATCAGGATGTTGGCGAAGAACACCGCGTAGCCGAGCGAGAAGCAGAGATTGCCGATCCAGAAGTTGCGGCGCGCGAACAGCGTCAGGTCCACCGTGGGATTGGCGTCGGTGAGCTCCCAGATCACCCAGGCGACGAAGCCGATCGCCGCGGTGAGCGTCAGCACCACGATCAGCGGGTCGTTGAACCAGTCGGCGTTCTTGCCAAGGTCGAGCATCACCTGGAGCGAGCCGACCCACAGCACCAGCAGCCCGAGCCCGACCGTGTCGATCGGCAGCTTCATCGTCGGCGTCTCGCGGCTGCGCAGGTTGAACCAGCACACCAGCGCGGTGACGACACCGAACGGCACGTTGATCAGGAAGATCCACGACCAGTGGTAGTTGTCGGAGATGTAGCCGCCGAGGATCGGCCCCATGATCGGGGCGACCAGCGTGGTCATCGACCAGATGCCGAGCGCGGTCGAGCGCTTGTCGTGCGGGAAGATCGAGATCAGCAGCGCCTGGCTGCCCGGCATCATCGGCCCCGACACGGCGCCCTGCAGCACGCGGAAGAGGATCAGCGAGGGAAGGTCCCAGGCCACGCCGCACAGGAAGGAGGCGATGGTGAACAGCACCACCGAGGTGCAGAACACGCGCACCACGCCGAAGCGCCGCATCAGCCAGCCGGTCAGCGGCACCGCCACGCCGTTGGCGACCGCGAAGGCGGTGACCACCCAGGTGGAATTGTCGCTCGACACGCCGAGGTTGCCCGCGATCGTCGGCAGCGAGACGTTGGCGATCGTGCTGTCGAGCACCATCATGAAGGTGCCGAGCGCCAGCGCGAGGGCGGTGACGCCGAGCTGGACGCCGGTGAGCGGCGCCTGTTCCTGCGGCGCGCCGCTAGCCATGATCGGTGCCCGTCCGCGCGATGAGGGAGAGGACCGCTTCCTCTGCCTGCCACCCCGGCGAACGCCGGGGTTCACTCGGGTGACGTGGGTGCGCCACGCTGAGGTCCCCCACCTGAACCCCGGCGTTCGCCGGGGTGGACGGATGGGGGAACAGCAGCGCGGTCACCGCCCCGAGCCGCTCCGCGACGCCGCTCACCGGTTCGCCGCCACGATGCGGCGGATCTCCGCCTCGACCTTGGGGTCGGTGCCGACGTTGGTGTCACCGTGATAGGGCGCCGCCGCGGCCTGCGCGAGCCGCGCGCCGCGCTGGTCGGCGGTGTCGACGGTGGCGTTGACCGACAGACCGACGCGCAGGGGGTTGGCACGGAGCTCGCGCGGGTCGAGCGCGATCCGCACGGGCACGCGCTGGACGATCTTGATCCAGTTGCCGCTCGCGTTCTGCGGCGGCAGCAGCGCGAAGGCGTTGCCGCTGCCCGCGGCGAGGCCGACCACGCGGCCGTGGTAGACGATGTCGCCGCCGTACATGTCCGCGGTGAGCTTGACCGGCTGGCCGATGCGCAGGTCCTTGAGCTGGGTCTCGCGGAAGTTGGCGTCGACCCACAGCCGGTCGAGCGGCACGATCGCCATCAGCGGCGTGCCCGCGTTGACCTGCTGGCCGACCTGGACGGTGCGCTGCGCCACCACGCCCGCGATCGGCGCGATCACGTGCATGTGGCCGCGCGCCACCGCGGCGCGACGGTAGTTGGCGATCGCGGCGAGCACCGCCGGGTTGGTGTTGACGTCGGTGCCCTGCACCGCGCTCTGCGCCTGGCGGCGCTGCTCGCGCGCGAGCCGCAGGTTGGCGGTCGCCACCTTCACCGCGTCGGCGGCGTGGCTCAGCTCCTCGCCCGAGATCGCGCCCTGCTGCGCGGCCCCGCGGCGGCGCGCGTAATCGTCGCGCGCGCGGTTGAGCTCGGCCTCGGCCTGGACGATGCCGGCGTCGGACTGGCCCACGCGCGTGAAGTCGGCGCGCGTCGAGCGCACCGCGCGCGCCAGCTCGGCGCCGGCCGCCGCGACGTTGACGTCGGCGGTGGTGGGATCGAGGTCGATCAGCGGCTGGCCCGCGGTGACCGACTGGGTGTTGTCGGCGTGGAGCTGGGTCACCGTGCCGGGATCGCGCGCGGTGATCGCGACGACGTCGCCCGCGACATAGGCGTCGTCGGTTTCCTCCTCCGGCGGCGCGAAGAAGAAGTGCATGATCGCCCAGATGATCAGCACCACCAGCAGCACCGCGCCCAGGATCAGGAACGCGCGGCGGCGCGCCTTCGGCTTACCCGCGGGCGTGGGCGTGGGCGTCGCGGCGGGGGCGGGCGACGGCGAGGGAGCGGCGGTGTCGGTCATCGGGACAGGTCCTGGGCGCCGGTGGCGGGAGAAGGAGTGGCGGGCGTCGGCAGCGCGAAGCCGCCGCCGAGCGCGGTGGCGAGCTGCGCGCGCGCCGCGAGCGAGTCGATCGCGAGATTGGCGTCGGCCAGCTCGGCGTCGAGCAGGCGGATGTCGGTGTTCACGAGGTCGAGCCGGCTCGACAGCCCGCTCTGGACGCGCACGCCGTTGAGCCGGTTGGTCTCGGCCAGCCCGGTCACGACCTCGCGCTGGCGCACGCGGGCGGCGTCCGCGGCCTGGACCCGCGCGATCGCATCGGCGGCGTCGCGCGCGGCGGCGACGACCGACTCATTGTACTGCGCGGTGGCGACGTCGACCGCGGCGGTGGCGCCGCGCAGCTCGGCGGTGCGTCGCCCGCTGTCGAACAGCGGCAGGTGGATCGCGGCGCCGCCCCCCGCGATCCCGGACGACAGATCGACGAAATTGCCGAAGCCGATCGCCTGCAGCCCGACCAAGGCCGAGAGGTTGATGTTAGGGTAGAAAGCGCGGCGCGCGACCTGGCGCTGCGCGGCGGCGGCGGCGATCCGCGCCTGCGCCGCGGCGACGTCGGGGCGGCGCGCGAGCAGGTCGGCGGGCAGCGTCGCCGGCACCGGCAGCGCCGCGTCAGCGGCGAGCCGGGTCGGCTGGAGCGCGCGGGCATAGTCGCCGCCGCGCCCCGCCAGCGCGGCGAGCGCGTCGGCGGCGAGCGCGCGCGCACCCTGCGCCTGCACCAGCGCGAGCTGCGCCTGCGAGACCAGCGTCTGCGCCGCGGTGATGTCGATCCGGCTGGCGAGCCGGTTGCGCTCGCGTACCTGGACCAGCCCGAGCGACTGCTCCCGCGTCGCGATGGTGCGCTGCGCGATCGCCGCCTGGCGCTCGGCACGGGCCAGCTCGACATAGCTCTGCACCACCGCGCCGGAGAGCATCAGCCGCGCGGCGGCGCGGTCATATTCGGCCGCCTGCAACTGCGCCGCGGCGCCCGCGATCGCGGCCTTCTGCCGCCCGAACAGGTCGAGGTTCCAGTTGAGCCCGGCCTGCCCCGTGCCGAGCGCGCGCACCGTGCCCGCGAAGGGCGGGGGAATGATGTAGTTGCTCGACAGCCGCTGGCCCTGGACGTTGACGTCGAGCGCGGCGTCGGGGCGCAACTCGGCGTCCTGGCGGGCCAAGGCCGCCTCGGCCTGGCGCACGCGCGCCGCGGCGGCGTCGAGCGACGGGTTGCCCGCGAGCGCGTCGGCGACGAGGCGGTCGAGCTGCGGGTCGCCGATCGCGCTCCACCAGTCGGGCGCGAGCGTCACCGCGGGGCCGGCGAGCGCCAGGTCGGGCGCGGTCTTGGCGACGGTCACCGGCGGCGAGCCGGGGACCGCGCAGGCGCTGGCGAGCAGCGCGGCGGCGAGCGGGATCAGTCGGCGCATGCGTCGGTCTCCTCCAGCGTGCGGCGCAGCTTGCGGAGCTGCGCGAGGAACTGCTCGATCTCCGCGGTGCTCCAGTCGGCGAGATGGCGGTTCCAGCACTCGATCGCCTTGTCGCGGCAGCGCATCGCGGCGTCGCGTCCGGCGTCGGTCAGCGACAGGTTGACGACGCGGCGATCGTCCTCGCTGCGCGTGCGCTCGACCAGGCCGCGCGCCTCGAACACGTCGATCATGCGGGTCATCGCGCCCTTGTCATAGGTGAGGTCGCGCGCCAGCGAGGCGCAGGTCGCCTCCGAGTCGAGGTGGATGGTGAGCAGCGTCGACCATTGCGACGCGGTCAGCTCCTCCTCGGCGAAGATCCGGTCGAGCAGCGCCAGGTTGAGCTGGTTGCACCGCTTGATCAGATACCCCGCCGATCCGTCCGGCATGAAGTTGTCACGGTTGTAGAACGACATTCCGTTGCCTTAGCAACCATTGCCGACGCAGTCAATAATTGTGTCGTCACATTGCTGGCGCGCGCGCTTGCGAGCGATCGCTCGACCGCTATGGTTGCTGCCGTCACTATCCCGCGGGGAGCATCATCCGTTGACCTATCGTGCGTACCTGGCCGCCGGCGCGGCGCTGGCGTTCCTCGCTGCCCCTGCTCTCGCCCAGGCGCCCGCCGCGCCGCTGCCGGCCGCCGCCCCGGTGTCCGAGCTGGTGAAGGCGATCGACATCCCCTACCAGCAGTTCACGCTGAAGAACGGCCTGCGCGTGATCGTCCACACCGATCGCAAGGCGCCGATCGTCGCGGTCAGCGTGTGGTACGACGTCGGCTCGAAGCACGAGCCGCAGGGCAAGACCGGCTTCGCGCATCTGTTCGAGCACCTGATGTTCAACGGCAGCGAGAATGCGCCGGGCGACTTCTTCGAGCCGCTCCAGCAGGTCGGCGCGACCGACTTCAACGGCACGACGTACTTCGACCGGACCAATTATTTCGAGACGGTGCCGACCGCCGCGCTCGACCGGGCCCTGTTCCTCGAGTCGGACCGGATGGGCTATCTCACCGGCGCGATCACTCAGAGCGTGCTCGACGAGCAGCGCGGCGTCGTCCAGAACGAGAAGCGCCAGGGCGACAACCAGCCCTACGGCCTGCTGCGCTACAAGGCGACCGAGGGGCTCTTCCCCGCGAGCCACCCGTACGGCCACACGACGATCGGCTCGATGGCCGACCTCGACGCCGCCAGCCTCGCCGACGTGAAGGAGTGGTTCCGCAGCCATTACGGGCCCAACAACGCCGTGCTCGTGCTCGCCGGCGACGTCGACCTCGCCACCGCGCGCGCCAAGGTAGAGAAATATTTCGGCGCGATCGCCGCGGGGCCGAAGAGCGTCGCGCCGCCCGCGCCGGTGCCCTCGTCGCTGCCGGGCAAGGCCAGCGAGATCATGAAGGATCGGGTCGCCGCCACTTTGGTGATGAAGGAATGGGCGGTGCCCGGCCTCAACGACCGCGACGCGCCCGCGCTGGAGGTCGCCGCCGGCGTGCTCGGCGGGCTGGCCAGCTCGCGCTTCGACAACGTCCTGGTCAAGGGCGAGAAGCTCGCGGTCCAGGCGTCCGCGGAATATGAGAGCTTCGCGCAGGTCGGCACCTTCCAGCTGATCGCCATGGTCAAGCCCGGCGTCGATGCGGCGCAGGTGCAGGCGCGGATGGACCAGCTCGTCGCCGACTTCATCAGGAACGGCCCCAGCGCGGACGAGGTGGCGCGCTACGTCACCAGCACGGTCTCGTCGCGGATCGGCGGGCTCGAGGCGGTCGGCGGCTTCGGCGGCAAGGCGGTGGCGCTCGCCGAGGGCGCGCTCTACTCGGACGATCCCGGCTTCTACAAGAAGCAGCTCGCCGCGCTCGCCGCGCAGACTCCCGCGAGCGTCCGCGCCGCCGCGGCCAAGTGGCTGACGCGCCCGGCCTACTCGCTCCAGATCGTCAACGGCCAGCGCGACGCCTACGCCGAGAGCAAGGTGCCGCCGCCCGCGGCGGTGAAGGAAGCGCCCGAGCAGCCCGCCAAGGGCACGCGCGGGCCGCTGCCCGACGTCGGCCCGATCGGCGCGCTCAGCTTCCCCAAGGTGGAGCGCGCGCGACTGTCGAACGGGATCGAGCTGGTCTACGCGCAGCGCGGCGCGGTGCCGGTCACCCAGGCGGTGCTCAGCTTCGACGCGGGCGTCGCCGCCGACGTCGCCGACAAGCTCGGCACGCAGCAGCTGACGCTGGCGATGATGGACGAGGGCACGCGCGCGCTCAACTCGATCCAGATCGCCGAGGCACGCGAGCGGCTCGGCGCGTCAATCTCGAGCGGCAGCAGCGCCGACCGCACCTCGCTCGGGCTGCGCGTGCCCAGCGCCAACCTCGACGCCGGCGCCGCGCTGTGGGCGAGCATCGCGCGCGAGCCCTCGTTCGCCGAGGCCGAGCTGGGACGCGTCAAGACGCAGCAGCTCACCGCGATCGCGCAGGAGCTGACCAGCCCCAACGGGCTGGCGCGGCGCGTGCTGCCCAAGCTGGTCTCGCCCGGCTCGCCCTATGCGAAGGCGCAGGGCTCGGGCGATCCGGCGGCGGTCGCGTCGCTGACCCGCGCCGACCTGCTCGCCTTCCGCCGGGCCTGGCTGCGCCCCGACAAGGCGAAGATCTTCGTCGTCTCCGATCGCTCACTCGCCGAGGTGCAGCGCGTGATGGAGGCGCGCTTCGGCGACTGGCGCGCCGACGGCGCCGCGGGCACCAAGACCTTCCCGGCGCGGGTCACCTCGGTCAGCCCGCGCATCGTCGTGATCGATCGCCCGGACAGCCCGCAGTCGCTGATCGCGGGCGGCGTGCAGACGGGCCTCAAGGGGACCGACGATCTGCTGCCGGTCGAGGTCGGCAACGACGCGCTCGGCGGCAGCTTCCTCGGCCGACTCAACATGGACCTGCGCGAGAGCAAGCATTGGTCCTACGGCGTCGGCGGCAATCTCAGCCGCAACGCCTTCGCCGCGCCCTATGTGGTGTCGGCGCCGGTGCAGGCCGACCAGACCGGCCCCGCACTCGCGGCGCTGCGCGGCGACATCGCGCAATATCTCACGTCACAGCCGATGACCCAGGCCGAGTTTGAGCGCGCGGTGAACGGCGGCACGCGCTCGCTCTCGGGCGAGTTCGAGACGTCGGACAACGTGCTCGACGCGATGCAGTCGAACGACCTCTACCGGCGCCCCGACGATTATTACGCGACGCTCCCGCAGCAGTACCGCGCGCTGACGCTGCCGCAGGTGAATGCGGCGACCAAGGCCGCGATCGATCCGTCGCGCTTCGTCTGGGTGGTCGTGGGCGAGGCGGCAAAGGTGAAGCCGCAGCTTGACTCCTTGGGGTTGCCGGTGGAGGTCATGGCGGCATCCGCGGTCGCGGGCGCGTCGCCCGCGGCGACGCCTGCCGCCGCCACGAAGTGAGGAGAGCGTGATGGCCGGAGTCGACGGAACCTACGATTGCACCGTGAAGTCGCCGCTGGGCGACCAGAAGCTGACGCTGACGGTAACGTCGCAGGGCGACAGCTTCACCGGCCAGGCCTCGGGCGCGATGGGCGCGTCGGACGTGCAGGGTTCGGTGAACGGCGACACGCTGGCGTGGAAGCAGCAGATGACCTCGCCGATGCCGATGACGCTCGACATCTCCGCGACGGTCGACGGCGACACCATCACCGGCAGCGTCGGCGCGGGCGCGTTCGGCAGCTTCCCGCTGTCGGGCACGCGCGTGGGGTGAGCTCTGAGCCCCTCCTCTTCAGAGGAGGGGCTGGGGTAGGGCGTCTCCTTAGGCGCGCCGGTCCCGGTGAGACGGCGACGCCCCGCCTCGGCCCTCCCCTGAAAAGGAGGGAGCATCTCCCGCGCCCCGTTGCGCCGCGCGCTGCTCGGTCAGCACCTGCCAGCCGGTGATGAACAGCGCGCCGACCAGCGGCCCGACCACGATGCCGCTGAGCCCGACCAGGTCGATCCCGCCCAGCGTCGTCACCAGGACCAGCCAGTCGGGGATGCCGGTGTCGCGTCCCACCAGGATCGGGCGCAGGATGTTGTCGGCGAGGCCGATCACCAGCACGCCCGAGAGGATCACCACGACCGCCTGCCAGATCGCGCCGGTGGCGAAGAGGTAGAGCGCGACCGGCGCCCAGATGATCGCGGGCCCCACCGCGGGCAGCAGCGCTGCGATCGCCATCAGGATGCCCCACAGCAGCGCCGCGGGCAGCCCGACAATCCAGAAGGTCACCGCGCCGAGCGCCCCCTGCACGATCGCGACCACGCCCGATCCCTTGATCGTCGCGCGCACCACCGCGACGAACTTGTCCGCCAGCTGCCCCGCCACGGCGGGCTCGAGCGGCAGCGAGCGCACCACCGCCGGGCCGATCCGATCACCGTCACGCAGCAGGAAGAAGGTGACGTACAGCCCGACGCCGAACGCTAGGAGAAAGGCCGCGGCGTTGGCACCGATCGACAGCGCGCGCCGCGTGAGCGTGCTGGCGCTGTTGCTCACCGCCGCGCTCAGCTGCGCCTGCGCGCGCTCGAAGCTGTTGAAACCGGAATTGTCGAGCAATCCCTGCAGGCGCCGCGGCAGCGCGTCGTGGACCTGCTGGAAATAGGTCGCGAAGTTGATCTGTCCGCCGCGGATCTGGGTGTAGACGCCCGCCGCCTGGTCGACGACGAGGCTGCCGACGATCAGCGCCGGGATCACCACCGCGACGGTGATGATCAGCAGCGTCACCGCGGCGGTCATGTTGCGCCGCCCCGGCCAGCGCTGGAGCAGCCGCTGGTAGAGCGGCTGGAACAGCAGCGCCGCCAGCGCGGCCCAGAGTAGGGCGCCGAGGAAGCTCGACACCACCGCCACCAGCGCGACGCTGATGAGCAGCAGGAACAGGAGCAAGCCGCCGTTCTCGACACGGCGCCGCGGGATGGTCATTCGGCGAACCTCGGGGATCGTTACGCGACTGCAACCCGCCGCGGGCGGCTTTGCTCCGCTGACGTCAGCGCGTCACGCGCGTGACATGCCCCATCTTGCGCCCGGCGCGGCTCTCTCGCTTGCCGTAGAGGTGGAGGTAGGCGTCCGGCTCGGCGACGATCCCGGGCCAGCGCTCCCACTCGTCGCCGATCAGATTCTCCATCGTCACCTGCGCCGCGGTCAACCCGGTGTCGCCCAGCGGCAGACCGCAGATCGCGCGGACGTGGTTGGCGAACTGCGAGGTCACGGCGCCCTCGATCGTCCAGTGCCCGCTGTTGTGGACGCGCGGCGCCATCTCGTTGAACACGGGGCCGTCGGCGCTCGCGAAATACTCGCAGGTGAGCACGCCGACATGGTCGAGCGCGTCGGCGATGCGCCCGGTCAGCGCGGCCGCCTCGGTCCACTGTCGCGCGATCTCGGGCGGGGCGGGAAGGGTAGAGCGGTGCAGGATGCCGTCGCGATGCTCGTTCCAGGGCGGCGCGTAGCTCGTCATCGCGCCGTCGCGGCCGCGCACCAGCACGATCGAGAATTCGTGGCTGAAGTCGACGAAGGCCTCGAGCACCGCCGGCCCGCCGATCGCCTCCCAGGCCGCGTCGGCGTCGGCGGGCGAGGCGAGCCGCGCCTGGCCCTTGCCGTCATAGCCGAAGCGCGTCGTCTTGAGCACCGCGGGGCAGCCGATCGCGGCGACGGCGGCGTCGAGCTCCTCGCGCGAGGTCACCCCCTGCCACCGGGCGGGGCGGCCGCCGACCTGCTCGACGAAGCTCTTCTCCTTCACTCGGTCCTGCGCCACCGCGAGGCTCTGGGGCGCGGGATAGACGGGCACGCGCTCGGCCAGCCACTCGACCGGGCCGGCGGCGACATTCTCGAACTCATAGGTGACGACGTCGACCTGCGCGGCGAAGTCGGCGAGCACGACTTTGTTGTGATAGTCGGCGCGCGTCAGCGACGAGGCCGTCTGCGCCGCGACGCTCTCGCGATCGGGTGCGAGCACGTGCGTGCGGTAGCCGAGATCCGCCGCGGCGCTGGCGATCATGCGCCCGAGCTGGCCGCCGCCGAGGATGCCGATCGTGCTGCCCGGCGGGATCGGCCACTCGCTCATGCCGGATCGACCGCGACCGAGTCGGTCTGCCGCTCGCGCCACGCCTGGAGCCGCGCCGACAGCTCTTCGTCGCCGAGCGCGAGGATCGAGGCGGCGAGCAGGCCGGCGTTGATCGCACCCGCCTTGCCGATCGCCAGCGTGCCGACCGGTATGCCGCCGGGCATCTGCACGATCGAGAGCAGGCTATCCATGCCCTTGAGCGCCTTGGACTCCACCGGCACGCCGAGCACCGGCAGATGCGTCATCGCCGCCGCCATGCCGGGCAGATGCGCCGCGCCACCCGCACCAGCGACGATCACCTGGAGCCCGCGCGCCGCCGCGCCGCTGGCGTAATCGTAGAGCCGCTGCGGGGTACGATGCGCCGAGACGACCTTGGTCTCGTGCGCCACGCCGAGCGCGTCGAGCGTCTCGCTCGCGTGGCGCATCGTCTCCCAGTCGGAGGTGGAGCCCATGATGATGCCGACGCGCGCCATCGCGTGCGGTTAGCGGCGCGACGGCGGCGGGGCAAGGGCGGGCGTGGGCGGCAAACCCCGTATTCACGCGGCGAGCTTGAGCTCCTGCATCGCGTCCGCCGCCAGCGCGATCGAGCGGCGGCGCGCCTGATGGTCGTACACCGCGCTGGTGATCATCAGCTCGTCCACCCCGGTGCGCGCGACGAAGGCGGCGATGCCGCGCGCGACCTCGTCGCGCGTGCCGATCGCGCTCGCCGACAGTGCATGGTCGAGGATGGCGGCGTGCTGCGGCGGCAGCGCGGCGCGATAGCCCGGCACCGGCGGCTTCATCCGGCCGGGGTTGCCGGTGCGCAGCGCGACGAACTGCTGCTGCTGCGAACTGGCGATCAGCTCGGCTTCCTCATGCGTGTCCGCGGCGAAGACGTTGAAGCCCGCCATGGCATAGGGGCGCTCGAGCGTCGCGGAGGGGCGGAAATCGCGCCGGTAGATCGCCAGCGCCTGGTCGAGCGCGTCGGGCGCGAAATGCGAGGCGAAGGCGTAGGGCAGGCCCAGCATCGCGGCGAGCTGCGCGCCGAACAGGCTGGAACCGAGGATCCACATCTGCGGCTTGGCGCCGGCGCCGGGCGTGGCGGTGATGCCGGTGCGGCCGTCGTCGGCGAGATAGCTCTGCAGCTCGACCACGTCGCGCGGGAATTCGTTGGCGTCGCTGCTGAGGTTGCGGCGCAGCGCGTGGGCGACCCGCTGGTCCGAGCCCGGCGCGCGACCGAGGCCGAGGTCGATGCGGCCGGGGAAGAGCGCGTCGAGCGTGCCGAACTGCTCGGCGATCTGGAGCGGCGCCGAGTTGGGCAGCATGATCCCGCCCGCGCCGACGCGGATCGTAGCGGTCGCCTGGCCGACGTGCGCGATCACCACCGCGGTCGCGGCCGAGGCGATGCCCGTCATGCCGTGATGCTCGGCGACCCAGTAGCGGTTGTAGCCGAGCGCCTCGGCGTGGCGCGCCAGGTCGGCGGCGTTGCGGAGCGACTCCGCGACCGAGCCGGACTCGGTGACGGGGACGAGATCGAGGAGCGAGTAGAGCGTCATGAAGGAGAGGTGGGGAGGCGGGAGGCGCTTCGCCAGACGAGTGTGGCTTGGTGGTGGCGAAGCGTGGCTTGGGGAGGGGCCTGCTCATCAGGGCGCTGTTCGCGACATTTCGATCCGAGGGCGAGCGCGAGCCGGGCGGGAGCAACTTCTCGCGCCGCAGGACCAGGGCGGGTGAGCTGGCGTCATGCGTGATCATGTCCGTCGGTTCGCCGACGCGACGCGCCCGCTCCTCGCCGGTTGTCGCGCGGACCGTCGCGCGCGGCCGCGGCGTGATAGAAGGCGCCGCCGTCGGCGGGGCGCGTGGAAGGCTGCGCCTCTGACGACCGCCCAACGAGGATCGATGCCATGACCGCCAACGTGAAGATCGTCGCCGTCCTGACCGCCCGTGAGGGGGCCGTCGAGCGTCTCCGCAGCCTGCTGGATGCGATGCTGGCACCCAGCCGTGCCGAGGCCGGCAACCTGCGCTATGACCTCTGGCAGGATCAGGGCGAGCCGCGCCGCTTCGTCCTCAACGAGCTGTACGTCGATGCGGCCGCCGTCGCCGCCCACCGAGCGACGCCGCACTTCCAGACCTATCTCGCGCAGATCGGCGGGCTGGCCGAGCGGAGCGCCTTCGTCCTCGATCCGGTCTCGGCGACGTGATCGCCGGGCCGGACGCCGCTCGCCGCTAGCAGGGCGACTCCGGGATTGGGTGAGCCGATCGCCGCGATCGAGCAGGTCGCTTCATCGTCGACCCTGTCGAACGGACGAGGAGCACGACGATCGCCGACCGGCATCTCGAGACCGCCCAGGGGCGGCGACAGCGATGCGGATCGAGCGTCGCACGACGTGCTCGAAGGTGGACCATCGCCCTGCTGCCGCCACGAAGGACCGCGGGTCGCGGGAGCCGGCGGGGCGGGGCGGCGGAGTCGTTTCTCTCACGATCCGCACGCTTCGGCGCAAAGCCATGCGCCGCGAAAGGGGCGGTTAATGCAGTGATAAGATTCTCGGCGTAGCAGCAGGCGAGGGAAAACGGAGGTCCGGTTGCGCATCGATGAGCTAGAGCCGACGCCCACCGACGCAGCATCGCTCGAGATACCCGAAATGCTCCTGGGCAGCGTGCGGCGCCATCAAGCCCATCTCGCCACGCTGATCGAGAGCTTGCGAGCGGCGGGGGTCGACGAGGCGACCGTAGAGGCGAGCATTCGCGAGCTGGTCGATAGCTACGCGGCTGAGCTGACCGCCGCGGTCACGCAGATGCTCGAGGCGGACGTTCGTGACTGAGCCGCTTCTCCTTGACGACGACGCGAGGCTCGCGGCGCTGCGCCGCCTCGAGATCCTCGACACCCCCCTCGAGCAGCCGTTCGAGAAGATCGTGACGCTCGTCAGGACGGTCCTGGCGGTACCGATCGCCACTGTCACGCTCGTCGATCGCGACCGGCAGTGGTTCAAGGCCAAGCGTGGCATCGACGCGAGCGAGACGGCCCGCTCCGTCTCCTTCTGTACGCATACGATCCAGCAGCGCGATCCTCTCATCGTGGAAGACGCGGAAGCCGATCCGCGCTTCGCGGGCAGTCCGCTGGTGCTGGGCCCGCCGTTCGTGCGCAGCTATGCCGGCGTGCCGTTGCGCACGCCCGACGGATATAACGTCGGGGCGCTATGTGCCATGGACACGCGCCCGCGCCGCTTCAGCCCCGGCGACATCGGCATCCTCACGAATTTCGCCAATATCGTGTGCGACGAGCTGGAACTCAGGATGATCGCGCAGAGCGATCACCTCACGGGTGCGCTGACGCGGCGGGGTTTCGTCGAGCAGGTCGAGCTCGAGATCGCTCGCTTCGCCAGGTACCAGCGGCCCAGCTCGCTCATCATCCTCGACCTGGACCATTTCAAGTCGATCAACGATGAGCATGGACATGACACCGGCGACCAGGTGCTTCGGCACGTGGCCGAGGTGATCAAGGCGACCATCAGGCCGAGCGACGTTCTCGGCCGGCTCGGCGGAGAAGAGTTCGGGGTCCTGCTGCCCGAGGCGGGGAGAGACGATGCGGTCACCGCGGCGGAGCGTATCCGGCGGGCGATCGAGGCGCGTCCGCTCGCTCTGGTGGATCGCTCGTCGCTTCCGGTGACGGCGAGCCTCGGTATCGCGCCGGTCGATGCATCCACCGCGTCGTTCGCCGACTGGCTGCGGGCGGCCGATGCCATGCTGTATGCGGCCAAAGAGGCGGGGCGAAACGCTGTCCGCTCCTGCTGAAGCGGCGATCGCGAGCTGATCGAGAGAGCGGCGGCTGTCCGCGGCGCCGGGGCGCGAAATCACCGTTCCGGCCGAGTCGACCACCGCTTGCCTGGCGCGAAAGCTTCGGCGCGAGTGCGCGCGTCGAGACCGCGGACGGGCGGCTCGTCTGCACGTATCCGAGCGAAACAAGGTCCCCCGACGACACGTCGGGCGGGACTCCCAATCTCACGTGCCGTGCTCATCGACGAGGCGCGTGGCACGTTGATCTGGGTTGCGCATTTTCTCAGTACTTTCAACGCCTTCCTCACGATGTGGTAAGCAGATGCGCGTAACTGGCGATGCATGGAAAGCAGGACGAGGGAAGAGCGGCTGATTTCGTTGGCGGCTGCCATCGGGTGCATCATCGACGCCAAGATGGCCATGTTGCAGTCAACCGGTGCGACGCCCGACATCGCCGCTCTCGCTTGCATGCGATGGAAGCTGACCAAAGCGGTTTGTAACTTCCGCTGGTTCTTGACCGCGAGCTTGCATCCGGGCGCGGGCGCCAGCGGCAGCCCGCACGCTCGCCTCATCGCCGAGATGGACGAGCTTCATGCGACGTTACGCGCTTACGTCAGCTGTTGGAGTGCGGGCGACAATGCGGCGCGCTGGAACGAGTATCGGACCGCGGCCGTGTCGATGCTGGAAGACACCGGGGCCCTCGTTCGCAGGGCGACCACCGAGGCGCAGCGCCTCATGCGACGGTGAGGCAGATGGCAGGGGTGATGCTCGGAGCTCATCATGATCCGGGGGCGGGAGTGACATGCTTCGCCGGCCGGGAAGGGGTGGCGTCGGGCGTGTACGAGGGGGAACGAGGGAAGTGAAAAATCTATCGCTGTTGAGCAAGCTGTTGCTGGCATTCGGCTGCTGCTTGCTGATCGTGCTGGGATTGAGCGCGGTGGCCGTGTCCAAGCTGTCGACGATGAACGACAGCGTGAGCACGTTCGCCGACAATCGCCTGCCCAAGGCGGTCGCCCTCGGCGAACTGGAAGGCAAGTTCGCGGCTTACCGTACCGCCATGTACCGGCACATCGCGGCGCCCCCGGAGAAGCTGCGCGAGGCGGACGAGGCCGTGACCAAGGCGCGCCAGGCCACCATGAAGGCGAGCCAGGAGTTGGCCGCGCTGGTGACCGCGCCCGAGTCAAAGGCGGCCGTGGCACGGATCGAGACGATCCTGCCGGAGATCACCCGGCGCGATGACGGCGTGCTCGTGGCCTCGCGCGCCGGCGACGACGCTGGCGCGACCCAGGCGCTCTTCGCGGTGCGTAGCGACAGCGAGAAACTCGCCCGAGAGGTCGCCGATCTGCGCACCTTGTTCCAGGCGCAAGAAGCAGAGGCGAAAAGCGCCGCCGCGACGAACTTCGCGGGCGCCAAGCTGGTGATCGCGGCGGCGGTGATGATCGCCCTGGCCGTCATCCTGCTGGCGCTGTTCCTCATGGTTCGGCTCGTGTCGCGACCGCTGCGCGACCTGCACCTCGCCATCGGCCAGATGGCCGCCGGCAAGCTCGACGTCGTGCTGGGGCAGGATGGCCGGCGTGACGAAGTCGGCAAGCTCGCATCGTCGGTCACCCTGCTGCGCGATCAGCTCGTCGCGGCTGAACGGGCGAAGCAGGAGCAGACCGTGCTGATCGTCCAGAGCGTCGGCGCCGGCCTGTCCGCGCTCGCGCGCGGCGATCTCACGGCGCGGATCGACGCCGAGCTGACCGGACCGTTCGGCACGCTGAAGGGCGACTTCAACGCCGCGATGGAGGCTGTCTCGGCGACGCTCCAGGCGGTGAACGCGAGCGCGGCCGGGATCACCAACGGCGCGGGTGACATCCGCCAGGCGTCGGACGACCTCTCGCGACGGACCGAGCAGCAGGCCGCCAGCCTCGAGGAGACGGCCGCCGCGATGCATCAGATCACCACCACGGTACGTGACACCGCCGCCAACGCCACGCGCGCCAACGGCGTCGTCCAGGAAGCGCGCGCCGACGCCGTACAATCGGCCGACGTCGTGCAGCGGGCCGTCGCGGCTATGACCGACATCGAGCGGTCGTCGGGTGAGATCAGCGACATCATCGCCGTGATCGACGGTATCGCGTTCCAGACCAACCTGCTCGCGCTCAACGCGGGGGTCGAGGCCGCGCGCGCGGGAGACGCGGGCAAGGGGTTCGCGGTGGTCGCGAGCGAGGTTCGAGCGCTTGCCCAGCGATCCGCCGACGCGGCCAAGGACGTCAAGGCGAAGATCACGGCGTCGACCGAGCAGGTGGAGGTCGGCGTGGGGCTCGTCGCGCAGACGGGCGAGACGCTCACCCGCATCTCGGGTCGGATCGGTGAGATCAGCGCGCTCGTGTCCGACATCGCCTCTGCCGCGGAGCAACAATCGATCGGTCTGCAGCAGGTCAACACCGCCGTCAGCGAGATGGACGGCGTGACTCAGCAGAACGCCGCCATGGTGGAAGAAGCCACCGCCGCCGCGCGCAGCCTGGCCGAGGAGACCGAGAACATGGCACGCCAGGTCGCCCGCTTCCGGCTACCGGCGGAGGCAAAGGAGAGCCGACCCGACTCGCCCGTCCACCAGCTGCAGGAGCGGGCTGCCCAGGTCGGAGCGCGCATCGCGGCCAGTGCCCGCGCGAAGCGGGGCCAGGCCGTCGCCGCCGCGGCGCAGGACGATTGGTCGAGCTTCTAAGGCGCGGGCGGACGGTAGGCGCGCGGCCACGGCCGAGCGGCGTCATGGGCGTGCCTGCGTGACGGTCGCCGATCTGGGGCGCAGCGGTGTCGCGCGGTCAGGATCATCGTCCGCCCGGACCAGCGGCGGATCGGCGGCACGAGGCCCGTCAGTAGACGGCCGGAAGGGCCGCCCTGCTGAGCCGGAGCAATCGTGTCGTCGGCAGGGGCAAGTTGTCGCTCGTCGTCGGTCCGTGCGTATCTTCCCGGCGGTCGGACATGATGACCGGTCTGCACGCGAGATACTTTCGCTGCAGGTCTTGATGCCGATCAACATGTCCAGGAAGAAGACGCTCGCGTCGCGGCCCGACTGCTCCCGGTCCCACGAAGCGGGTCAGCGAACTTGAACAGAAACGGAGAGTGTCTCAGAGGGGCGGCGGGGGAGAAGTTCCATGAGGAAGGCGCCGTGATCACGGAGATGGAGCAGTCCGAGCAGCTTGCGGCGATGTACGACGCCTCTCCGATCGGCCTCGCTGTTCTGGATCGCGAGCTGCGCTACGTTCGCATCAACGAGCATCTCGCGGCACTTAACGGGATCGCGGCGGCCGATCACATCGGCCGGTCCGTGCAGGAAGTCATCCCGGATCTCTCGGCGCAGGCCCTCGCCGCGTTCGAGCGCGTGCTCGCGGGCGAAGAGATTCGCGGCATCGAACTGATCGGTCCCACCGCGGCGCGGCCGGACCGCACCAGCGTCTGGCGCCAGAACTGGGTGCCGCTGCGCGACGCGTCGGGCGATATCGTCGGCGTGGCGGTCTCCTGCGAGGACGTCAGCGAGGAACGACGCGCCCAGCGCGCGGTGGTCGCTCAACCGGATCAACACCGCGCTCGCGGCTGAACATGATCTCGAACGCCTGGTGCAGATGGTGACGGACGCCGGAGTCGAGTTGACCGGCGCGTCGGTCGGCGCCTTCTTCCACAACGTGCTCGACGAGAGCGGCGAGCGTCTTCACCTCTTCACGCTGACCGGCGCGGCGCGGGATGATTTCGCGCGATTGGGCAGGCCGCGCGGCACCCGCGTGCTCGAGCCCTTGTTTCGGAACGAGATTATCCGATCCGACGATATCACCGCGGACCCGCGTTATGGCCTGAACGCGCCCTACGCGGGCATGCCGCCGGGGCATCCCGTGATCACCAGCTACCTCGCCGTCCCCGTCGTCTCCCGCGGCGGGGCGGTGCTGGGCGGTCTGCTGTTCGGTCACCCGCGCGCCGGCTGCTTCACGCAGCGGCACGAGGAGCTGATCGCCGGGCTGGCGGCGCAGGCCGCGGTCGCGATCGAGAACGCCAGACTGCTCGCGACGGTACAGGCCGCCAACGACACGCTCGAACAGCGCATCGTCGAGCGCACGGCCGAGCGCGACCGCGCCTGGCGCCTGTCACGCGACCTGCTCGTCACCGTCGCGGCGGATGGGACGCTGCGCTCGGTGAGCCCCGCCTGGACGACGATCCTCGGTCACGCCGTGCAGGACGTGGTCGGCCGCAACTTCCTCGATTTCGTCCTGCCCGACGATGTGACAGCGACGCGCGAGGCGTTCGCCGCCGCGCTGACCGGGGCCGAGATCCCCGTCGTCGAGAACCGCTACCTGGCGAAGGACGGATCGATCCGGTGGCTCTCATGGCTGACCGCCGCGGACGGTGACATGGTGTATGGCTCCGGGCGCGACATCACAGAGGCGCGCGCCAGGGAAGACACGCTGCGGCGGACCGAAGAGGCCCTGCGCCACAGTCAGAAGATGGAGGCCATGGGCCAGCTCACCGGCGGGGTGGCGCACGACTTCAACAACCTGCTCACCCCGATCCTGGGCAGCCTTGACCTGGTACGACGCAAGCTCGCCGACGGCGATCGCAGCGCGCGGCTGCTCGACGGCGCGATCCAGTCGGCGGAACGCGCGCGCACCCTCGTGCAGCGCCTGCTCGCTTTCGCACGCCGGCAGCCGCTGCAACCCAACGCCGTCGATCTGGTCGCGATGACGCGCGACATGTCGTCGCTCCTCTCGACGACGCTCGGCCCGCAGGTGCGGCTCGTCATCGAGACGCAGGAAGACCTGCCGCCCGCGATGGCGGACCGGAACCAGCTGGAGATGGCGCTGCTCAACCTGGCGGTGAACGCGCGCGACGCGATGCCCGAGGGCGGGACCGTGCGGATCGGCATCAGCCAGAAGCTGGTGCTCGACGGGACCGGGGCCGTCCCGCCCGGCGCCTATCTCGGCCTGAGCGTGGCCGACACCGGCATCGGCATGGACCAGGAGACGCGGACCCGCGCGATCGAGCCGTTCTTCTCGACCAAGGGGCTCGGGCGCGGCAGCGGACTGGGCCTGTCGATGGTACATGGCCTGGCGAGCCAGCTCGGCGGCACGTTCCAGCTCGAGAGCGCGCTCGGTGCGGGGACCAAGGCGGAGCTATGGCTGCCGGTCAGCAGCGCGTCGGCGGTCACGACGAGAGCGGAGGACGCCACGCCGGTCTCCGTCGTCGTCGGGCGTGTGCTGCTGGTGGACGACGAGGACGTCGTCCGGGTCGCGGCGGCTCAGATGTTGCAGGATCTCGGATATGAGGTGTTCGAGGCCGACAGCGGCGCGGCGGCGACGCGGATGGTCGCGAACGGCTGGCAGCCCGACCTGCTCGTCTCGGATCACATGATGCCCGGCATGACCGGGACCGCGCTGGCGCGTCAGCTGCGCGCGCTGCTGCCCGGACTGGGGGTGCTCATCGTCTCAGGCTACGCCGACGTCGAGACGCTCTCGCCCGATCTCGCCCATCTGCCCAAGCCTTTCCGCCAGGACGATCTGGCTCAGGCGCTCGCCGACCCGAAAGTGTTCAGCGGTACCGTGCAACGCCTGCCCAACCCGCCCCAGTCGAGCCGATGACCGGCCGAGACTCGCCGGGCCGCTGCCCCCGCGCTACCGACGTCGGCGCCACGGCCGCATCGATCAGAAGGTCGCGTCGATCCCCAGCCGTAGCGTGCGCGGCCGCAGCGGCGTCACCTGCTCGCGGCCCGTCACGAATGGCGTACCGAGCGCGAAACGGTTGCCTCGCGCGTCCGTCAGGTTGGTGACGCCCAGGGTGAGCCCCACCGCGCCGAACGAGACGCGCGCGGTAACCCCGCTGTCGACATAATCGCCCTGCGCCTGCCCGAGGACGGGACCGACACCGAGCCGCGAGCGGCCGACGTAGCGGGCCCAGCCGTCGAGCTTGAGCGCGCGTGCGCCGACCTGCGTCTCGAAGCTCGCGCCGAGCCGGGCGGTGATCCGCGCGATGTTCGGGATCTGCCGGAGCCGCGCCAGTATCTGCGTGCGCGCGGCGGCGGCGTCCGACACGACTCCGGCGGTGAGCGCGCGCACGAGATCGGCGGAGGGCTCGTCGATCACGCTGTCGTTGAACGTCGCTGCCGCCTCGACCCGCAGCCCTGCCAGCGGCACGGCGCCGGCGGTCGCCTCGACCGTCCACAGCCGGCCGTCGCCGACATTGGCGGTCGTCGGCAAGCCCGAGGGATCGATGAAGTCGGCCTGGATGTCGCGCCACGACGTGCGCGCCACCGTCAGCGCGAGGTCGGCGCGGTCGCGGCGCGGGCGTCCGGTGCGCAGCCCGGCCTCGATCGTGGCGACGCGGTCGTCGCGGAAGCGGCGGACGTAATCGCCGTCGATCGCGATCCCACCGGGGCGAAACCCCTGCTGGTAGCGAAGGAACAGGTTGGTGTGCGGCGCGAGATCGATCAGCGCCGAGGCGGCAGGCAGGGCGATCGTCTGCCGTCGTCGCGCCGAGGTGGCGCGCGCGGCCGCGAGCGCGAACGGCGCGACGTCCTCGCCCGCGCCACTGAGCGCGGTGCGGGTGATCCGCAGCCCCGCGGAGGTCAGCAGGCCGGGCAGCAGCCGCACGCCGGCCTCGCCGTACAGCGTCGTCTCATCGATCCGGTTGGTGACGCCGGTGGTCGGTGCGAGCGAGTCGGGTGCGCCGAACAGCCGCCGCAATCGCGTATCGTTGCGCACGTAGCTGAACCCGGCGAGCCAGCCCGAGCCGTCCGGCGCCGACTGCCACAGCCGCGTCTCGTTGGCGGCCATGCGCGTGCGATTGGCCTGAGCGAAGAGCTGCGGCGGACCGCCGGCCGTCGTGGCGTCGTAGCGCTCCGTGAGGTCATGCGCGGTCGCGCCGGAGGTCGAGCGCAGCCGCACTCGGCCGAGATGTCCCGACACGACCAGCTGTGCCTGCGCGAAGTCGGCGCTGAAGCCCTCGGTCACCGCGGCGTCGCGCGTCAGCGGCGGCGCGTCGCGATCGGCATATTGGCTGTCCGCCCCGCGGATCCGCTGACCGACCGCGATCACCTCGGCGCTCCAGGCATCGCCGAGCCGCAGCAGCGCCGCGGCGCGACCGCCGTAGATGCGCGTCGCATTGACGTCGGTGCGGTCCAGCGCGGGCTTGTCGATGTAGCCGCCCTCCCGAGTCGCGGTGCCGACCAGCCGCACGCCGAGCCGGTCGTCCACGACCGGCAGGTTGAGCATCGCCTGCGCGTCGCTGCTGCCGGCGCCGTGCGCGGTCAGCGCGCCGCCCAGGGTGGTGCCGCCGTAGCTCGCCGTCAGGTCGGGCTCGTTCGGCACGAGCCGGATCAGCCCGCCGAGCGAGCCGGCGCCGTACAGCGTGCCCTGCGGACCCTCGAGCACCTCGACCGCGGCGAGGTCGGCGAGGCGCAGGTCGGGGTCGGGCGCGTTGTAGCTCAGCCGCAGGTCGCCGAGATACTGGCCGACGGTCGCCTGGGTCGGCCCGGTGAAGCTGGAATCGGCGATGCCGCGGATGAAGAGCTTGTTCCGGCCCGCGCCGAGATAGGTGGAGGCGATGCTGGCGAGCCGGGTGGTCAGCCGGTCCGTGCCGCCGGTGCCGCCGAGGTCGAGGTCGGCGCCCTCGACGCGATGGGTGTCGCCGGCGAAGCGATCGCGCGGCGTGTCGCGCTTGCTGGCCGTGACGACCACGTCGGCGGGCGTCGCGGGCAGCGGCGGCGAGGCGATCGCGGCACGGCGCGGTCCCACCGCGGCGGCCCGCGGCAGCGGCACCAGCCGCCAACTCGCCGGGCCGAGCGGCAGGGCCCGCGCGCCGGCCACCCGCGCGATCGCGGCGAGCGCCCCGGCGCCGTCGTAGCGACCGCGCAGCGCGGGCACGCGGCGGTGCCACAGCGCCTGATCTGATACCACGACGCTCAGCCGCGCGGCCCGGCCGAGTGCGATGACCTGTCGCCCCAGCGTCGTGGCGGGCAGGTCGAGCGCGATCGTCTCCGCCGACACAGGCGTAGCCGTCAGTGCCAGCGCGACGCCCGCCGAAGGCAGTCGCATCGCCACCGCGATCCAGCGCCAGAGCCATGGGCGGGCGCGGCGCGGCGGCGCGCCCGCCCGACAGGCGTGAGCGCGCCGATCGTTCCTGGGTGCGCTCACTCGCGCGGCTCCAGTGTCCAGCCTCCCGCGTCGGTGCGGACCCGGACGTCGAGGAGCGCGCCGAGCGTCACCGGATCGGCGCGTAACGCGGTGAGATCGAGCGTGCCGCGGAAGGGGCGCCGCGCCAGCGCAGGCGCGACCCGCACCGGGCGGCCGAGCTGGCGCGAGAGATCCGCTGCGACCTCGTCCAGCGCCGCGCCGTCATAGGCGAGGCGGCCGTCACGCCATGCGCCGACGTCCGCCGCCGCGATCCTGCCCTCGACGAGGCGATCGCCCTCGGCGGTCGCGGTCTCGCCGGGGTCAAGCCGCAGCGCGGCGCCCTCGGGATCGACCAGCACGGCGCCTTCCGCCACGGCGACGCGGGTCACGATTCCGGTGCGCTTGACGTCGAAGACGGTGCCGATGTCGGTGAGGGCGAGCCCACCGGCACGCACGCGGAACGGGCGGGCGGGATCGTGGCGGACGCGGAACAGCGCCTCGCCGCGCTCGACCGTGGCGCGCCGGGCGTCGGCGCGGTCGAGCACGACCAGCGAGGCACCCGCGAGCACGAGGCTGCTGCCCTCGCCGAGCGCGACCTCGCGCTGCTCACCCGCGCGCGTCTCGACCTCGTAGGGGCGGGCACGCTCGGGCAGGAGCGTGATACTCAGCGCCCCGACGAGCGCTGCCGCGGCGGCGAGGCCGGCCCAGCGGAACCGGCGCGTTGTCCCCGATCCGCGCCGGGGTGGCGGCGTCGCGGGCACGGCGCCGGGCGGCAGCTGCGCGACGGCGCTTTCCGCGTCGGCCAGCGCCGCGACCGCCGCGTCGTAGCGCGCGGCATGGACGGGATCGGCCTCGAGCCAAGCGGTGAAATTCTCCCAGTCGGTGAAGTCGCGGTCGGCCACCCGCGCCGCCCAGTCCAGCGCCTGCTCGTCGATAGCGGTCATGTTTCGTCCTTCAGGGCGACGAGCGCGCGGCACGCCGCGCGCAGGTCCGCCTCAACGGTGCTGAGGCTGACGCCGAGTTCGGCGGCGATCTGCCGCTGTGGCACGCCGTCGAGCCGCGCCCGACGGAACACCGTCGCGCGGCGCTCGCCGAGCCCGGCGAGCACCTGCGCGACGCGCGCCACCTCCTGCCGCGCGGCGACGACGCGCTCGCTCGTGGCGGCTTCACCCGCGCTCACCTCGCTCCACGCATGGTCGCGCGCCTGCGCCTGCGTGCGCGAGCGGTGACGATCGATCATCAGCGTGTCGGCGGCGCGGAACAGATAGGAGAGCGGGTTGTCGATCGGCCCGCTCGGCCGCGCCGAGACCTTGATCCACAGGTCGTGCAACAGGTCCTCCGCCGCGTCGCCCGCCCCGCGCGCGACGAGGAAGCGGACCAGCCGGTCGCGGTTCTCGAGGTAGACGGCTTCGAGCCCGGTCGGGGGCATGGGTCTCACTGACTGTGGTCGCGGGAACAGCACGTCCCTAGCCGCCGCGACGCGAAGAGAGAAGGAGCTCCACCCGCTAGGGGACGGGTGGAGCTCCGGTAGTCCGCACGTGAGGGGGGCATGCACGTGCGGTTCGCCTAGAAGGCGAACTGCAGGGCGGCGCGCGCGGAGAGCGCGACGTCGCCGAAGCGGCGCTCGGCGGCGGCTTCGCCGCTGAGCCGGACCTCGCTGGTCCCGGTCACGGCGCGCGCCTTGGCGACCCAGCCGCCGTCGCGCGCCTCGGGGTCGAGCGTGAACGCCTTGCCGTTGGCGAAGCTGGCGGTGGTGCTGCCGATCGAGCCGGCGACGGGCTCGCGCCAGCCGCCCTCGAGCTCGAGCCGGGTCCACTGGTCGTAGCGGTTCGAGCCGCCGATGTTCAGGCCGGCGGCGAGGCTGCCGGTCAGCGCCAGCTCGTCGCTGGTGCGCTCGCGCACGGCGAGGTCCGTCGCGGTGCCGCCGCCACGCTCACGATAGGCGTCCTCGTTGAGGCGGTAATAGTCGAGCGCGAGTGTCGGCCGCAGCGAGAAGCGCCCGATCAGCTGCTCGTACGCGACCGCCGCGGCGCCGGAGTAGAGCTGGGCGTTCCAGTCGGCGGTAGCGCGGCGGCTGACCGCCTCGTTGCCGATCGCGCCGTCGAAGCGCCGCACGCTGTCGAGCGAGATCCACGCCGCCGAGGCGCGCGCGCTCGCGGCGAGGCCGCCCCAATGGCCGCGCCAGTGGCCGGCGAGCTCATACTGTCTGTGATCGACGCGGTTGAGCGCCTCGCCCTCGCTGTCGCGTCCCGCCAGGTAGCTCAGCGACACGCCGATGTTGCCCATCCCGGTCTTGCGTTCGAGCCCGCCGCTGACGCCCCAGCCGTTCACGTCATAGCTGAGCGTGTCGCGGGTCGCCTTGGACGAGTCCCAGCCGAGCGGCGTGAGCCAGGCTCCCCAGCCGCCTTCCTCGGTGAAGCGGCCGCTCGGCTCCAACAGCTGGCGTGCCGCGACGCGCGAGCCGAGCGTGACGCCCTCGAAGACGCCGCCGGCGTAATTGGGCAGCATCTGGTCGACCGCGCCGCGGAACTCGCCGCCGTCGTAGATGCCGCGGATCGCGGCCGCCAGCTTGGCGTCGCCCGCCAGCGCGACATCGATCGCGTCGAACGCGCTCGCCTGCGCGCGGTTTAAGCCGAGCTCGCCGGTCGCCTTGCGCACCACGTCGACCGCGATCTGGTTGGGCAGCGTCGTCACCAGCGCGCCCTTGTAGAGGAAGGGCACGTTCTCGGTGGTGAGCGAGAGGTTGGCCGCGCCGGTCAGCGTGCCCGAGGTGAGCACGACGTAGCGGCCCGCGACGTCGCTGCCGCCGGTGACGCGCAGCGCCAGCTTGGTGTCGGCGCCGATCGTCGTCGCGCCCGCGACCTGGATGAGGTTGGCGGCGGGGTTGGCGCGGTCGAGCCCGACGCTGAGCACGGACTTGGCGCCGAGGTCCAGCGAGCCGATGCTGGTGGCGCCGGTGGGCGCGAAGGTGCCGCCCCCCGCCGCGACGCTCACCGCCGCTCCACCAGCGTTGAGCAGACGTCCGGCGAATACCCCCGTGCCCGTGATCGCCAGCCGGTCGGCGCCGCCGCCGAAGTCGGCAGTACCTGCGAACTTCGAGGTGCCGCCGATGGCGAGCGTGTCGGCACCCGCGCCGAAGGTCGCCGTCCCGGCATAACCGCTCGCGCCCGTCATGGTGAGCCGGTTGCCGCCCGCGCCGAAGGCCACGTCGCCCGCGACCGTGCCCGCGCCGATCTCGAGCAGGTCGTCGCCACCGCCGAAGCGGATCGCGCCGGTGATCGACGGCGCGGCAGCGCCGCTCGCGCCCGCCACCTGACGCACGACCGTGCCGGCAGTGGTAGCCGACAGGTCGA
The DNA here is from genome assembly GCF_014194975.1 of Sphingomonas sp. BK580. GTDB lineage: Bacteria > Pseudomonadota > Alphaproteobacteria > Sphingomonadales > Sphingomonadaceae > Sphingomonas. Next base: position 309,565 of record NZ_JACIAY010000004.1, read on the forward strand.
TGGCGACGTTGCCGCTCGCGCTGCTCGCCCCGCTCGCGACGATGGCGCCGCTGTTCTCAATGAGCAGCAGCGTGCCCGAGCGATCGAGGATCGCGGTCGCGGCGGTGCCCGCGCCGGCGCGGATCGTCCCGCTGTTGCGGATCGCCGGCAGCGAGGCTCCCGCCTCGACAGACACCGCGATCGCCTGCGTCGTACCGCCGCTCGCGGCGGCATTGACGAGGCCGGTCACGCGCAGCTCGGGCGTCGTCGCGCCCGCGCCGAAGCGGATCGCCGTGGCGTTGCCGCCGCTCGCCCCCGCCTGGACGCTGCCGCCGACCGACACGCCGCCCGCGATCGTGACCGCGCCGCCCAAACCACCGATCGCGAGAGCGTTCGACGCGACGCCGGTGTAGACGCCGTCCGCGGTGACCTTGCCGTCGATCACCAGCCCCGCCGCCGGCGTCTTGCCAGCCACCGCGCCGATCGTGACGGTGCGTCCCGTCGCGCCGATCTGGAGAGCGGGAGCGCCGCCGAAGCTGACCACGTCGGCGACCTTGCCGGTGGCGTTGCCGAGCACGACGCCGCCGCCGACGTTGCCAGCCACGATCAGCGCAGATCCGCCCTGGAGCAGGTCGTCCGCGTCGAGCTTCGACGCGCCTGCAGGTGCCGTGGTGTAGCGGTAGCCGGTCGCGCCGATCAGCCCCTGCACGGTCAGGGCGCCGCCGACGTCCCCGTCGAGCCGCGCGCCCACCGCGCCCTGACCCGAGGCGGTGATCGTGCCGCCGAGCGTCACGCTGCCGCTCACCGCGTCCAGTCGCACGCCGACGGAGCGGTCGCCGACGACCGTCGTCTTGCCGTCGTGGGTGACGTTCCCGCTCGTCGCCCCGCCGAGGTAGATGCCCGCGGAATCGTTGCCCTCGACCGTGATCTCGCCGGCGTTGCCAATATTACCCGTGAAGCGGCCCGCGGTGCGAATGCCGTAGCGGCGGGCACCCTGCGCGAAGGCGCCGTCCAGATCGCCGTCCTTGTCGGTGTCGACCGGCGCGTAGGTCTCGTCGACGATCAGCTTGCCGGTGTTGGCGATGTCGCCGCGCACGTTGTCCTGCGCCAGGATCGCGGTGGCGTCGCTGGCGTCCGTGATCTGGACGAGGCCGCCGTTGGCGACCTTGTTGTCGCTGTCGATCGTCACGGCGACGCCACCGGTCGGAACGACGGCGCCGTTGGCGCCGATCCGCACGTCATCGCGCGCGCCGGCCTTCACGGTGGAGGTGCGCACCGGCGTGGCCTGGCGCGTGTCGATCGCGGTCTGCGCCGACGCGGCGCCGGCGACAAGCAGGGTGGACAGGCTGGTGGAGGCAAGCAGTCGACGCACGTGAGTCCCTCTTCGTCGTGTTCTCACGGTGCACGACGGAGCAGCCCGGCCGGAACCTTGGTCGCCGCCGCACCAAGGTCGCGCGCGCTCGACTCCGTCTCGCGACGGGGATGACGGACGCGGCACGCTGCCGCGTCCGCTCCCCGCTTCAAGGAGACGATCATGATCGTGAAGTTCTTCAGCACCGCCGCCGCGCTGTCGCTGGCGGCCGCGCCCGCGCTCGCCGCGCCCGCCAACCCCGCGGCCTCGCTCTCGGTGAAACAGTCGTCGCGTGCGGGGGCGAGCTCGTCGCGATCTAGCGAGATGCTCGCGGGCGGCGGCGCGATCGTCGCCGCGGTGGCGGCGGCGGCAGTGATCGCCGGGATCATCATCATCGCCGACGACGGCGACGACTCGGACAGCAACTGACGTCGTGACCGACGGCGCGATCGCGCGGCGTCGGTCACTTCCCGCGGCGGCAGGCCCGACCGTCGCGCGACGATGTGGCGGCGTCCGCCGCGCCGCCGAGAGGGAAGCGCCGGTCGCTCGCCCGGGGCGACCGGCGCACCTGCGTCAGGTCAGGCCGGCACGTTCGACGCCTCACCCGCCACGGTCCGCCGGCGGCGGAGCGCCGCGCCGACCGCGCCGAAGCCCAGGATCATCAGCGCCCATGTCGCCGGCTCGGGCACCGCCGGCTGGAGCCCGCGGGTGGAGAGATTGGCGTTCTCGGGCGAGAAATCGGTGATCTGGTCATTGCTGCCCAGGCCGATCCGCGGCCACAAGTTGAAGCCATAGTCGGCCCCGGCGAAGCCGGTCGAGGGCAGCAGCGACTCACCGACCCGCGCGGTGATGATGTTCCCCGCGATGCTGATCGCACCGGGATCGAGCGCGGTCGCGCCGACACTGCCGGTGCCGTCCTTGCGTAGGACGATCGCCTGATTGAAGATGACGTTCGCCTGGCCGATCCCGGCGAAGGGGCGGATCGTGCCGGTGCCGGTGTTGACCCCGATGACGTACAGGCCCCCCGTCATCGCGTCGATCGCGCCAGCGAAGGTCGCCCCGAGCGTGAAAAACTTGCCCACGGCGTCGTAGTTGACCGAGAAGCTGGTCACGTCGAGATCGGCCAGGCGCGGACCGGCGGTGTAGCTCGGCAGGAAGTCGCCGGTGGCGTCCACCACCGTGGCGGCGCTCGCCGCCTGCGGTGCGGCGACCAGCGCGGCCGCTGCGATCAACATATGGCGCATCATCACTCTCCCCGAACGGGTGCCGCGCGGCGCCGGTGCGACGCCTGCGCGAACGGCCGCCACCCGCGTGAGAGATGCGGCCGCTCTCGGTGAGTGGCGCGCGCGCGCGCCTCGGTTCACCCTGATCGATCTTTTCTCGCGATTGAACCCGGTGGCACGATCGCGACACTTACGTCGGGGCGAGGGCGATCGGGTGGCGACGACGGCGAAGCAGGACAGCGCGGGGGCAGACGCCGAGGCGACGATGCTCGCGCTCGTGCGCGCGGGTGACCGCCGCGCGTTCGAGGCGTTGTACCACGCCTATCACGCGCGGCTGTCGCGCTTCCTGCACAAGCTGCTGCGACGGCCACACGTGGTTGAGGAGGTGCTCAACGACGCGATGCTGGTGGTGTGGAACCGGCTCGACACGTTCGACGGGCGGAGCCGCTTCTCGACCTGGCTGTTCGGCATCGCCTATCGCCAGGCGCTCGCCGCGCTGCGCCGGCTGGACGAACCGGTCGACGACGAGCGCGACGAGGCGATCGATCACGCCGCGTCGCCCGGCGCCGGGGCCGAAGCGGCGCGAGTGCGGCGCGGGCTCGACGCCGCGCTGGCGACGCTGTCTCCGACGCATCGCGCGGTGGTGGAGCTGACCTATTTCCACGAGTTCGGCTATCGTGAGATCGCGGCCATCATGGACTGCCCGCCCGACACGGTGAAGACCCGCATGTTCCACGCGCGCCGCCACCTGCGCGCGGTGCTGCCCGGCGAGCCCGGCGACTGGTATTGAGGAGGACGACGGTGGGACAGCTGATCGCCATGCCCGATGACCCCTGCGACACGGTGCTGCGACTGCTGCCGTGGCACGCGACCGCCACGCTGGACCCCTCCGACGAGCAGGTCGTCGAGCGGCATCTCGCCGGCTGTGCGATGTGCCGCGCCGAGTTGGTGCGCGAACGGGCGCTCGCGGTGGCGGTGCGCTCGGCCGCGCCCGCGGCGGCCGGCGGGTGGGACGCGGTGCGCGCGCTGCTCGACCGCGCCGAGCCGAGGCCGCGCCGGCGCGCGCGCGCTCGGCCGCGGCCGCGCCTCGATTCCGGCGGTCAGCACGCGTGGCGCTGGATCGCCGGCGCGCAGTTCGCCGCGCTGCTGGTGCTCGGCACGCTCGTCGCCTGGCCGCCGCAGCGCGACGAAGGCTATCGCGCGCTCGGCGATCCGGCCGCGGTGCGGGCGGGCAACGCGCTGGTCATGTTCCGCCCCGAGACGAGCGAGGCGGCGCTGCGCGGCCTGCTCGCCGAGGCGGACGCGCGGCTGGTCGACGGTCCTACCGCGGCCGGCGCCTACGTCATCGCGCTGCCGGGTGACGGTGCCGCGCTCGCACGGCTCCGCGCGCGGCGCGCGGTCACGCTGGCCGAGCCGATCGACCGCGGCGGGCCGGCGCGGTGAGGCGAGCCGCCGCCCTGCTGGCGCTGCTTGCCCCTGCCTCCGCAGCGCCCGTGGCGGCGGACGAGGCACGCGCGACGGCCGCGGAGCGACGCATCCTGGTGATGCTCGACCTGCCGCCCGAACATTACCGCGCCGGCGGCGACTATGGCGGGGGAGGCTATGGCGACGCCGCCGCGGCGCGGGCGCGTCACCGGCTCGCCGCGCGGCTGGCGCGCGGGCAGGGGCTGAGGCTGCTCGACACCTGGCCGATGCCGCTGCTCGGGGTCGACTGCGTCATCATGGCGGTGCCGGGCAGCGAGCCGCTCGACCGAGTCGCGGCGCGGCTCGCGCGCCGGTCGGGCGTGGCCTGGTCGCAGCCGATGAACGAGTTCACCGCCCAGGCGGCAGCGCCTGGGCAGCCCAACGACCGTCTCTTCGCGGCGCAGCCCGCCGCGCGGGCATGGCAGCTCGCCGCGCTGCACCGCCTCGCCACCGGCGCGGGTGTCGATGTCGCCGTGATCGATAGCCTGGTCGACGCGCGTCACCCCGACCTGATCGGTCGGGTGGCGCTCGTCCGCGACTTCGTCGGGGCACCGGCGGCAGGAGCGGAGTCGCATGGCACCGGCGTCGCCGGCATCATCGCCGCGCAGGCCAACAACGGGCTCGGCATCGCGGGCGTCGCGCCCGAGGCGCGGCTGCTCGGCCTGCGCGCCTGTCGGCAACGCTCGCCCAGCGTGACGGTGTGCGACTCGATCAGCCTGGCGCGCGCTCTGCTCTTCGCGACCGAACGACGGGCCGGCGTGATCAACATGAGCCTCACCGGCCCAAGCGACCCGCTGATCGCCAAGCTGGTCGCGCTGGCGCAGCGGCGCGGCGCGGCGGTGGTGGCGTCGGTCGACCCGCGCACCGGCGCCGGCTTCCCCGCGTCGCTGCCCGGCGTCGTGCGGGTCGCGGAGGACGGCGTGGCGAGCCAGCGCGCCGGCGTGTACAACGCGCCGGGCCGCGACGTGCCGACGACCGAGCCGGGGGGACGATGGGATCTGGTGAGCGGCAATTCCTTCGCGGCCGCGCACGTCAGCGGCCTGCTGGCGCTCACCCGGCAGCTTCGGCACGGCGACGATGACCTGGTGGCGGCACGCGCCGACGGCGGCGCCATCGACGCCTGCGCGACCGTGCGGCACGCTGCCAGGACGGCGGCGCCTAGCTGCTAGACGCTGGGTGCCGGCGGTGATCGCTGCCGCGTCCTGCATCCTGGTCGCGCGACCTGCCGCGGCCGGGCTCGGCTATACGCTCGCGGTCGCGAGTGACGACCGATTCCGCGGCGCGACCACCAGCGACGGCCGCGCCGTGGCGACGGCGGCGCTGTCGATCGATGACGCGAGCGGCCTCTACGCCGGCGTGACCCTCACAGCCGGGATCGTTCGGGGCGAGGGCGTGCGCGTGCTCAGCTCGGTGCAACAGGTCGGCTACGTCCACCGGGTCGACTCGGCGATCTCGGTCGATGTCGGCGCTGTCCGCCGGGCCTACGATCGTTACGCGACGGTCGAGTACGGCAGGCGCGTCGCCGAAGTGTACGCGGGATTGGTCAGCCGCCGCGTGTCGGCGCACCTGTTCCACGCGCCGGATTATGACGGCTGGGGACATGCGGCGACCTATCTTCAGCTCGACGGACGACCGTACGAGCGCGGCGCCCTCTCGCTCTTCGCGCATGTCGGCGCGCTGCGGCCACCCCGGTGGCAAGGCGGCGGCCGCGACGTGACCGCCGACTGGCGGCTGGGCGCGACATGTCGGCTCGACCGCGCCGCGGCGCTCAGCCTGGCGTGGATCGGCGCGGGCGACGGTTACGACCGCTATAGCGAGACCCGCCGCACCGGGGCGCGCCGCGCGCTGGTCCTTTCCGTCAGCCGCGCCTTCTGAGCCCCGCGTCCGGATCGGCGGACAGATGAGCGCGCCGGCTGATTGTCCCATCCAGCCAGCCAACTGCCGAGAGCTAACGGGCGACACGGACGTGCAGCTCCGCCAGCCGTGAGGCGGCGGAGCGGCAGCTTACGAGCCGCTCCGGTTCGTCTTCGGCGCGGACGAGCGCGGCGAGCGCGCGCGTCGCTTCGCGCTGTTCACCTTCTTGTCGCGACGAGCGGGCGCCGGCGCTTCAGCCCGACGCAGCAGCGGCAGGGCGATGGCTGCCGCCGTGGACCCGAGGATCGTTCCGCCGATGACCCACCATATGCCTGCCCCCGGGCGGCGGTGAGGTTGGGGCGCGGCAGTCTCTTCCGGTCGCGCCGCCGCCTTGGTCTCGTGGTGGACGGGGCCCGCGTGCTTCATCGCGGCGTTGGGGATGTGAGACATGCGGTAACCTCCTGTCGGCGGCCAACCCGCGGCTCCAGGCGATGTTCCGCGCGAGCGGCGCTCGCCGCTGACGTCGCGTCAGGGGAACACGCCGCCGGATGTGAGACGGATCGTCGGACTCCACGGCGACGCGTTCACGCCTGCGAGCGCGTGCGCCCGTCTGCTCAGGACATCGCGCACTGCCACGTCGTGCTGCCCGCGCACGCGGCGGCGGGGAGCCCGGGGCGTCAGGAGCCGTTGCTCCGCCTGTCCATGGCTTTCCCCCGTGCGCCGAGCGATGCCGCGGGGGATGACGCGTCGCGGCAAAGCCACTACAGCCCGGCGCCATGCTGCCAGCGCTCGCGCATATCGACACCTGGATCTTCGATCTCGACAACACGCTCTACCCGGCCAGCGCCGACCTGTTCGCGCTGATCGACCGGCGCATGACGGCCTTCGTCGGCGACCTGCTCGGGCTCGATCCGGTGGAAGCGCGGCGCGTGCAGAAAGACTATTTTCTCGGCCACGGCACCACGCTGGCCGGGCTGATGGCCAACCACGAGATCGATCCCGCCGCCTTCCTCGCCTATGTCCACGACATCGAGATGGACGCGCTGGAGCAGAACGCCCCGCTCGCCGCCGCGCTGGCGCGGCTGCCCGGGCGCAAACTGGTCTTCACCAACGGTGACAAGCCCTATGCGCTCAAGGTGCTCGATCGGCTCGGCCTGGGCACCAGCTTCGAGGCGGTGCACGACATCACCGCGATGAACCTCGTGCCCAAGCCCGCACCCGCGGCCTATCAGGGGCTGTGCGACGCCTTCGGCGTCGACCCGACCCGCGCGCTGTTCGTCGAGGACATGGCGCGCAATCTCAGACCCGCCAAGGCGATCGGCATGGCGACGGTGTGGGTCGACAACGGGTCCGAGCAGGACCACGACACCGACCGCTCCTACGTCGACTATCGGGTCACCGATCTCACCGCCTGGCTCGAGACCCTGTTGGAGGACCAATGACGACCGATCTCCCCGCCACCATCGACGCCGCCTGGGAGCAGCGCGCCGAGCTCGGCCTCACCACCGCGGGCGAGGTCCGCGCGGCGGTCGACCGCGCGCTGGCGCTGCTCGACGCGGGCGAGGCGCGCGTCGCCGAGCCGGACGAGGCGGGCGGCTGGCGCGTCAACCAATGGCTCAAGAAAGCGGTGCTGCTGAGCTTCCGCCTCAACGACAACGCGCTGATCGACAACGGTCCCGGTGCCGGCCACTGGTACGACAAGGTACCGAGCAAATTCGCCGGCTGGAGCGAGGCCGAGTTCCGCGCCACCGGCTTTCGCGCGGTGCCGGGAAGCGTGGTGCGGCGCGGCGCCTTCGTCGGCAAGGGGGCCATCCTGATGCCCAGCTTCGTCAACATCGGCGCCTATGTCGGCGAAGGGACGATGGTGGACACCTGGGCGACGGTCGGCAGCTGTGCGCAGATCGGGCGCAACGTCCATCTCTCGGGCGGAGCCGGGATCGGCGGCGTGCTCGAGCCGCTCCAGGCCGATCCCGTCATCATCGGCGACGGCGCCTTCATCGGCGCGCGCGCCGAGGTGGCCGAGGGCGTGCGCGTCGGCGAGGGCGCGGTGCTGTCGATGGGCGTGTATCTCGGCGCCTCGACCAAGATCGTCGACCGCGAGACCGGCGAGACCTTCCGCGGCGAGGTGCCGCCCTATGCGGTCGTGGTGCCCGGCTCGATCGGCGGCGGCGACGGCCGGCCAGCGCTCTACTGCGCGGTGATCGTCAAGCGCGTCGACGCGCAGACGCGGAGCAAGACCAGCATCAACGAGCTGCTGCGCGACTAAGGCGCGCTCGCGGCGAAGCGGGCCGGGCAGCGAGTGGGCCGTGATCGTCGCGGTCGCCGGAGCGCAGCGCACCGGGCCGAACGCGGGAAGAGGCCGCGACCTCGCCGGTCGCGGCCCCTTCCTCGTCACCGGTCGGCGGATCAGGACGCCTTGGGCAGCCTGATCGACGGCCCGATCGTCTCCACCACCTGGCGCGCGTTGAAGGCGCGGACGTTGCCCGGCTCGGGCGAGCCCTTGAACATCACGATCTCCGCCGACGCCTCGTAGCGGTCGACGGTGCGGATGTCGGCACCGCCGCCCCAGCCGCCCCACGGCCCGCCCCAGAACGGGTCCCAGGCGCGATAGCCGAAGCCGCGGCCGTAGAAGCCCCAGCGCGGTCCCCACAGCCCGCCGCCGAAGGCACCGAAGCCCGGACCGAAGCCGCCGTAGCCCGGCGTCGAGTAGGTGCGCGCCTGGCGATCGGTATCGCGATCCGCCATGACGAAATAATCATAGCCGTTCTGCAGTGTCAGTTCGGCCGAGCGGAACAGCAGGTACCGTTCCACCACGTCGCGGTCGGTGACGGTGTTGCCCGCGAAGGTGACGCGGAAGCGGTTCGGCTCGATGCGGGTGTCGCTGTAGCCGGTGCGATAGAAGCCCGATCCGGTCGCCGGGCGATAGGCAGTCTCGGTCGCGCACGCCGCGACCAACGTGGTGCTGGCCGCCAGCGCCACGACAGCGGCGGTGCGGCCCCATTTCTTCAACATGGCGAGTCACTCCAATCGCACCAGGGCGGCACGACTGGCGTCGTGTAGCCGAGGCGAGTGGAACGTGCGATGAACGGAAACGCTCCGCCCGCCACGGGGGTGGCGAGGCGAGCTGACCGTCGGCGGGAAAGCGCGAGTTTGCTTCAGACGGTGCGGCGGAGCGGCGAACGCGGCACGGCGTCGGCGGATATCTCCGTAGCCTGTCTAGGTGGGGGGTGAGGGCGGGGCGCTTCCGCCAGGGTGACCCTTGAGGCAGGACGTCACCCAACCTCTCCCGAAGGGGAGGGCTGATCGAGGCTGGCGCATTCCCACCTGCCTCATGACGCCAGCGCGAAGGAGCCGCCGATGAAAGACGCAGACGATTACACCGCCGAGGACGCGCTGATCGTGGTCGATCCGCAACGCGACTTCTGCCCCGGCGGGGCGCTCGCGGTGGCGGACGGCGACTCGGTCATGGCGCCGATCGCCGCGCTGGCCGAGCAATTCCGCCACGTCGTCGTCACGCAGGACTGGCATCCGGCGGGCCACTCGTCCTTCGCGAGCAGCCATCCCGGCCGGCGCGCCTTCGACACCGTGCGCATGCCGTACGGGGAGCAGGTGCTATGGCCCGACCATTGCGTCCAGGGCAGCGCGGGTGCCGACTTCCACCCCGACGTCGCCGGCGCGGTCGCGCGTGCCGGGCTGATCCTGCGCAAGGGTGCCAACCCGGCGGTCGATTCCTACTCGGCCTTCTACGAGAATGATAAGACGACGCCGACCGGCCTCGCCGGCTACCTTCGCGACAAGGGCGTGCGGCGCTGCGTGCTCGTCGGTCTCGCCTATGATTTCTGCGTCGCCTGGTCCGCGCTCGACGCGCGGCGCGACGGCTTCGCCGCGCTCGTTCTCACTCGCTACACGCGCGCGATCGGGATGCCCGCGCCGGGCGGCGGCAGCGTCGAGGTCGCCGAGGCGGCGATGCGCGCCGCGGGCGTGCACCTCTAGCGCCGGCTCAGGCGGCGGCGCTGCCGAAGCCGCGCCGCTGCGCCGCCTCGACCAAGGCCCGGTGCGGCGGCAGGTTGGCGAGCGCGACGCCGACCTGACGCCGCACCTCGCCGAAGGCGCGGCGCGCGTCGTCGCGGTAGCGCAGCGCGCCCGCGCGCGCGCTCAGGTCGGTGCGCCAGCCCATGCCGTAGAGGACGTATTGCCAGCTCGCCTCGGTGAAGATGTCGACCTGCGGGTCGATGTCGAGCTCGTTGGGCCAGCGGTGGCGCCAGCGGTCGAGCAGCTCGAGCAGGCTGGCGGTGCTTGACGTATCGGCGACATTGTCGCGCCAGAAGTCGGTGTCGCGCCGCTCGGACAGGCAGTAATGCAGCTTGATGAAGTCGAGCGCGCGCTCGTAGCGGCGCAGCAGGTTGGCGTTGAATTGGCGCGCCGACGTCTCGTGATCGCCGCTCCACGGGAAGAGGTTGGCGATCATCGCGGCGGACACCTCGGCGAAGGCGATGCCGGTCGCCTCGAGCGGCTCGAAGAAACCGCTCGACAGCCCGACGGCGACACAATTGCGTTGCCAGTTGATCTCGCGAAAGCCCGCCTCGAAGCGGAAGCGGCGCACCTCGGCCTCCGCCCCGCGCGGGCCGAGATAGCGCCGCAGCGCGCGCTCGGCGGCGGCGTCGTCGCTGTGATCGGACGAGTAGACGTGGCCGATGCCGCGACGCCGGTCGAGCCCGATGTCCCAGATCCAGCCCGCTTCCTGCGCGGTCGAGATGGTCTGCGACGCGATCGGCGCGTCCGCCGCGTCATAGGGTAGCTGCGCGGCGAGTGCGCGGTCGCAGAACAGCACGTCGCGGCACGAGCGGAACGGCACGCCCATCGCCTTGCCGATCAGCTCGGCGCGAAAGCCGGTGCAGTCGACGTACAGGTCCGCGGTGAGCGCGCCGTTACGGTCGGTCTCGACACGCTCTATCGCGCCGCCGTCATCGAGCGCGACATGGGTGACGGTGTCGACGAGATGGGTGACGCCGTTCGCCACCGCGCGCTCGCGTAGCAGCCCGGCGAGCGCGACCGCGTCGAAGTGGAAAGCGTAGTTGAGCGGCCCGACATAATCGGGGTGGGTCGGCAGCTTGGGCGCGCGCGCCGCGTCGGCGGCGGCCTTCTGCGGGGTGGAGACCTCGTCCCACTCGGTGTCGCCCGCGGCGCCGCTGAGCCAATAGGGCAGCAGCTCGAGCCCGCCCGGCGCCTCGGCGACCTGGAACGGGTGCATGTAATGGTCGCGGCCGGGCGTGCCCGGCGCGCGCTGCCAGTGGACGAAGCGGGCGCCCTGTTTGAAGGTGGCGCCGCAGCGGCGCACCAGCTCGGCCTCGTCGACGCCGATCGTGGCGAGCGTGCGCCGGATCGTCGGGAAGGTGCCCTCGCCGACGCCGAGCACGCCGATGTCCTTCGACTCGACCAGGGTGATCGCGACGCCGTCGGCGAGGTCGGCGCCGAGCCGCCGGGCGAGATAGCCGGCGGTGAGCCACCCGGCGGTGCCCCCGCCGACGATCAGCACGCGCTTCCTCATGGCCGTCCTCCCGCTGCCCCGCCGCGGTCGGCGGGGCAGCGCATCCTATCAGAACGAGAGGTTGATGCCCGTGCTGATACGACGATCCGACTGGAACCAGCTGCGCCCGACGAGCCGGCCGTTGGGGTAACCGCCCATCAGCGTCCGCTGGGTCGAGGCGGTGAGGTTGGTGCCCTGCACGCCGAAGGAGAAATTGTCCGTCACCTTGAAGCGGATGCCGGCGTCGAGCGAGCCGTAGTTGCCGCCGTAGATCGGCAGCGCGATCTGCGTGCTGGTGTTGGCGCCGCCGTCGAGATCGGTCAGCACGCCGGGCGCGCTGTAGTAATTGTACGTGCCGTTGGTGCCGTTGCTGTTGGTGGACAGCAGGTACCTGGAGCGCCACGAGTAAGCGACGCGCAGCGAGAAGGGATTGCGCTCGTACAGCAGCGTCGCGTTGGCGTTGTGCTTCGACAGACCGACCAGCGGCGCGTCGTTGCGGATCGTGCCGCGGATGTCGCGGTAGAGGTCGCCCGGGTTGCTGCTGTCGATGAAGGTGTAATTGCCCTCGAAGCCGAAGCCGCTGAGGAAGCCGGGCAGCATGTCGAGGAAGAAGCGGCCGCCGACCTCGACGCCCTTCACCGTCGCGGCCTTGCTGGAGTTAATATAGTCCGAGGCGGTCGCGGTGACGGTCTCGGTCGCGCCGTCGGTGAAGACCACGTTCACCTGCCGCTCGGTGATCGAGAAGATCGGCAGGTTCTTGAGGCGCTTGTAGAAGGGCGCGACGTGGAAGGACGTGCCGGCACGCGCGTAATATTCCAGCGAGATGTCGAAATTGTGCGACAGCGTCGGCTTGAGCAGCGGGTTGCCCGTGTCCGCGGTGAAGTTGGCGAACAGCGGCGTCAACCCGGTACCGCCCGGGTTGGTGATCGTCGCGACGCCGACCGATCCCGAGGAGCGCAGCGCGTTGAAGCTCGGCAGGTCGAGTGTCACATTGTAGCTGCCGCGCAGCTTCACCTTGGCGCTGGGTGAGAACTCGAGGTTGATCGAGGGCAGGAAGCGCGTGAACTCGGCCTCGCCGCCGCGCGGCACGAAGGTGTTCGCCAGCGTCTGGAGCACGCCGTTGCGCAGATAGGCTGTCCCGCCGTTCTGCTGGACGTAGCCGCTGCCCTGGTTGCGGATGTTGACGACGCGCAGGCCGATGTTGCCCGCGATGCCGGGCATATTGTCCTGCGGCCCGAAGCGGAGCAGCGCATAGCCCGCGATGTTGCGGGTGCGGTTGTCGACCTGGTCGCCCGGCAGCACGAAGCCGACCGGGCGGATGCCCGAGGCGCCACCGTACCCGCTACCCACCGGCAGCGGACCGGAGGCCGAGCAGTTGAACTCGGTGCCCGCCGGGCAGAAGCCGGCCGGCGGAGACTGGACCAGCCCGGTGCGGTCGCGATTGTAGCGCGACGCCAGCGCCTGGGTCGCGAACATCAGGTTGCCCGGCAGCGCGGTGTTGCCGCGGAAGAAGTCGTCGAACGTGTGGACCGCGACGTCGCCCGGCACCGCATTGGCGTAGGTCAGCTGCGGGTCACCGTTCCAGCCGCGGCCCAGCGCGGTCCAGTTGTAGCCGTTCGCGAAATCGCGCTCTTTGCGCTCGGCGGCACGGGCACCCAGCTTGACCGACCGGAAGAAGCCGTCGTCGAACGTATATTCGGCGTCGACCTGGGCGCTGTCGAGCCGGCCCTTGTTGTTCTCGTTGTGCGGCATCGACGCCGACCAGAAGTAGGTCGACGGATCGGCGAACGCGGCGCGGGTGTCGGCGCCGACGCTGATCAGCGGCAGGTCGCCGGTCAGGTCGATGCCGTAGCTGTTGCCGAAGCCGGTATCGCGGAAGATATCGATCCGGTCGTAGATCTGGTGCGAGTCGACGCGCTGGATCGCGCCCTTGATCGAGAGCGGGCCGCCGTCGGGCGCGTAGGCGAACGACAGCGAGTAGTCGCGCGTCACCGTGTTGCTCTGGACGAAGCCCTTGTTGCCGCTGCTGGTGATCGCGGCGTTGGTGGGCGCGAACGTGTCGGTGTTGCGGTTGTACAGCGCGTCGGTCGACAGCAGCAGGCCGTCGCTGTCGAAGGTGCTGGTCGCCGGGTTCACGGTCAGCGTCTGCGAGTCGAGCTGGGTGCCATAGTCGCTCGACTGGCTCTTGTAGCGCGACTGGAAGAAGGTGCCGGTGAAGGTCAGCGAGTCGCTCGGCGCCCATTGCACCGCGCCGTAGATACCGTAGCGGCGATACTGGAACGCCTCGTCGCCATAGGCGAAGCCGCTCGGCACGTACTTCTCGGTGCCGTCGCTCAGCTTGGTCAGGAAGTACGGGCTGGTGCGCAGGAACTGCGACAGCGAGCTGAATTGGCTGAAGGCGAGGTCGGCGAGCACGCCGATGCGGCCGATGCCCGTGTCGAAGCTCTTGGTGACGAGGAACGAGCCGGTCGGGTCGGCCTTGTTGGCCATGTCGCCCAGCGCCAGCTCGCCGGTGCCGGCGACGTGGAAGCCGCCGTCGAAGTCGAACGGCAGCTTGGTGCGCAGGTCGATCTGGCCGCCGGTGCCGCCCTCGATCAGGTCGGCGGTGGAAGCCTTGTAGACGTCCACCGCGGCCATCAGCTCGGGGGTGACGTCGCTCCAGAGGATGGCGCGGCCGTTGTTGGCGCTGAAGATCTCGCGGCCGTTGAGGCGCGACGCGACGCCCGTGAGGCCGCGCACCTGCACGCCCGAGCCCTGTACCGAATAATGGTCAGGGTCGCCGAGCGCGGCGAAGCGGACGATCGACACGCCCGAGACGCGCTGGAGCACCTCGGTGATCGAGTTGTCGGGCAGCTTGCCGGCATCGTCGGCGACGACCGAGTCGATGATGGTCTCGCTGCGGCGCTTGCGGTCGTCGGCGGCCTGGAGCGCGGCACGGCGACCGGTCACGACCACGTCGCCCGTGTCGCTGGCGCCACGCTCACCCTGGTCCTGGCCCGGAGCGGCAGCCTGGCTGGCGTCGGGAGCGATCGGCTGGACCTCGGCCTGCGCCCATGCGGCGCCGCTCATCCCCAGGGCGAGCAGGGCCGCGAGCGAGGCGCCGGCGCGCAGCGAGCGCCGGTGAACGTTAACAGCACGTGCGAGTCGAAGCCGGTCTTCCATGATCCCCCCCCTTATCCCGCCAGCGTAAGTGGCGAGGCACAATGGTGCGCTTTGATGAGCGCTACCACGCGGCTTGTAACCCGACCTCCTTGTCCGATCAATGTGAAACTTCTGACACTTGGGACGGCGGACCAGTGTAACCGCTTACCTTCGCCGCCGTCGCAAGATTGCAGCTAGACCAGCGGCCCTTTTGATAACGGGATCAGCTGTTTAAGTCATTGCGACTAAGGCTAAAACAGCGACGAAAGACTGCTGTCTCGCTTGTCGGGGAACGGGAACGCGCGCTCGCGTCTGCTCACGCCGGCTGCGCGTGCTTCGGGCGTGCCGGGCCTGATGCGGTGTGCGTGGCGCCGCCGTCGCCCCGAGCGCTCCCGCGCGACCATCTCGAGGGCGCAGGGGCCTCGTTTTCCGGTCGAGCCGGGTCCGGCGCTCTCCCGAGAAAAGGCTCGCGTGGTAGCGTTACCGTACGCGAACGTGCGGCAAGCAAGCACGCGTCCCAAGGGCGTTCGAGTGCCTTACCGGACCCGGGTGCCCATAGTGATCCAACGATGTAAGAAGTGGCTCCCCGAGTTGGATTCGAACCAACGGCCGCTCGATTAACAGTCGAGAGCTCTACCGCTGAGCTATCGGGGAACGCTGTGGAGGGCGTCTATAGCCGTGGATTCGCGCGGCGCAATACCCTTTGTGCCGCATCGGCGATCAGGCGACGAACTGCTCCATCGCGATCCGGTCGTCGAGCGCGTGCTCGGGGTCGAACAGCAGCGTCAGCTCGCGCGCCCGGTCCATCGCGATGTCCACCTGCGCCACGTCGCGCACTTCCCGCTGGTCGGCCACCGCCGACACCGGGCGCTTGCTCGAATCGAGCACGCGCAGCGACACGCGCGTGCGATCGGGCAGGATCGCGCCGCGCCAGCGCCGCGGGCGGAAGGCGCTGATCGGCGTGAGCGCGAGCATCTGCGAGCCGAGCGGCAGGATCGGCCCGTGCGCGGAGAGATTGTACGCGGTGGAGCCCGCCGGTGTGGCGACCAGCACGCCGTCACACGACAGCTCGTCCATCACGATCCGGTCGTTGATCTTGACCTCGATCTTGGCCGTCTGGCGCGTCTCGCGCAGCAGCGACACCTCGTTGATCGCGGGCAGCGTGCGGACACGCCCGTCCACGCCCGTCGCGGTGGCGGTGAGCGGCGTGACCTGGAAGGCGCGCGCGCGCTCGATCCGCCCGTCGAGATCGTGGCGGCGCCACTCGTTCATCAGGAAGCCGACCGTGCCGAGGTTCATGCCGAACACGGGCACGATCGCGCGGCGTCGCTCGAGCAGGTTGTGCAGCGTCTGCAGCATGAAGCCGTCGCCGCCGAGCGCGACCACCATGTCGGCCTCGTCGAGCGCGCACCAGTCCCAGGTGTCGGCTAGCTCGGCGCGCGCCGCCTGCGCCGGGGCGGTGGGCGAGGCGACCAGCGCCCGCCGCGGATAGCGGCTCATCCGCCGGTGACGCTCATGTGCCGCGCCACCGCGGGCGCGGCGTCGCGCTCGATCCGGAAATCGTGGCGGCGCGGCTTGGTGAGCAGCGCGTCCTCGATCGCGGCGTCGAGCGCGCCCACGCCGCCGCCGCGCAGCGCCGCGCGCAGGTCGCGCTGGTCGTCGTGGCCGAGGCAGGTGTAGAGTCGTCCCTCGGTGGTCAGCCGCACGCGGTTGCAGCCGTCGCAGAAATTGGCCGTGAGCGGGGAGATCAGCCCCAGCCGCGTGCGCCCGCCGTCGACCTGCCAGTAGCGCGCCGGCCCGCCCGTCCCCGCCGCGTCGCGTGTCAGGGTGAAGGCGCGGTCGAGTTGTTCCTTCACCGCGGTGAGCGGGAGGAAGCGATCAGTGCGGTCCTCGTCGATCGCGCCGAGCGGCATCGTCTCGATCAGCGTGAGATCGTGGCCTTCCGCGACGCACCAGCGCAGCATCGGCGCGATATCGTCCGCGTTGAGGCCCTTGAGCGCGACCATGTTGATCTTGACAGCGAGCCCCGCGTCGCGCGCGGCGGCGATGCCGTCGAGCACCTCGGCGACGTCGCCGTGGCGGGTGATGTAGCGGAAGCGCGCTGGATCGAGCGTGTCGAGGCTGACGTTGACTCGGCGAACCCCGGCGGCGACCAGGTCGGCGGCGTAGCGGCGCAGCCGCGTGCCGTTGGTCGTCATGGTCAGCTCGTCGAGCGCGCCGCCGACGTGCCGGCCGAGCCGCTCGACCAGCATCATCACGTCGCGCCGCACCAGCGGCTCGCCGCCTGACAGCCGGATCTTGCGCACCCCGCGGGCCACGAAGCGCTCGGCGATGATCGCCAGCTCCTCGAGCGAGGCGATCTGCTCGCGCGGCAGGAAGGTCATGTGCTCCGCCATGCAATAGCGGCAGCGCAGGTCGCAGCGATCGGTGACCGAGACGCGGAGATAGCGGATGGCGCGGCCGAACGAGTCGACGAGGGGCGCGGGCGCGCGGTCTGGGTCCATGCCTGACACAACGCAGAGAGCTAGGGAGTCGTTCACGGCAGAGCAAGATGATTGCCGCGCGCCGCGCCCGCGCCTACCAAGCGCGGGATGGAGCGGCGGTCACGGGCGATGCAGCGGGGCGGGCGGCGCCCGGGGGAGAGCGCGGCCAGCGCCGAGCAGCTGCGCCTGGTCGAGGCGCATGCGGCGGGCGGCGTGACCGCGATCGTCGCTGCGCCGACCAGCTTCGAGATCGTCAACACCGCCTACGGCCGCGCCGCGGGCGACCAGCTGGTCGAGGCGATGGCGGAGCGGCTCGCCGAGGAACTCGCCGGGCACGAGATGGCGGCGGTGCGCGGCGGCGCCACCTTCACGATCGTGGTCGCGGGCGACGCCGCGACCGGCGACGCCGCGGTCAGCCGGATCGAGCGCGCGCTGGAGCGCCCTTTCCTGATCGGCGGCGAGACGATCCACGTCGGCGCGCGCATCGGCGTCGCGCGGATGACCGAGGACGAGCCCGCCGAGCACCTGCTGCGCCGCGCCGCCGAGGCGCTGGCGCGCGCCCGCGCCAGCGACGGCGCGACCACGCGGGTCGCCGCCGAGCACGAGGGCGTGCCGCTCGCCGCGCTCGCCGCCGACCTGCACCGCGCGATCGAGCGGGGCGAGATCGACGTGCGCTTCCAGCCGCAGATCCGTATCGTGGACGGCGCGGTCACCGGGGTGGAGGCCCTGGCACGCTGGCAGCACCCGCGGCTGGGCGTGCTCGGCGCCGAGACATTGCTCGCCGCGGCGCATCGCGCCGACCTGGGCGTGGCGCTGTCCGACCAGGTGCAGGCGCTGGCGCTCGAGCGCGCGGCGCGCTGGCCGGCGCGGATGGCTGGGCTGCGGATCGCGGTCAACGTTACCGCCGCCGACATGGCGCGCGCGCCCTTCGTCGAGCGCTTTCTCGCGCGCGTGCGCGCCTCGGGGGTGGGGTT
The DNA here is from genome assembly GCF_014194975.1 of Sphingomonas sp. BK580. Lineage (GTDB taxonomy): Bacteria > Pseudomonadota > Alphaproteobacteria > Sphingomonadales > Sphingomonadaceae > Sphingomonas. The sequence continues at coordinate 327,561 of NZ_JACIAY010000004.1, forward strand.
CGAGCGAGTCACCGCGGAGGTGACCGAGACCGGGCTGATCGACGATCTCGACGGTGCCGCGACCTCGCTCACCGCGCTGCGCGCCGCCGGCTGCCGCGTCGCGCTCGACGACTTCGGCACGGGCTATTCCAGCCTGTCCTATCTGACGCGGCTGCCGCTCGACTATCTCAAGATCGATCGCAGCCTGGTGCAGACGATCACCGGCGACGCGCGCGACCGAGTCGTGGTGGAAGGCGTGATCGCGATCGCCGGCGGGCTCGGGCTGGAGACGGTGGCCGAGGGGGTGGAGAGCGAGCGCGAGCGCGCGCTGCTGGCACAGCGCGGCTGCACCTTCTACCAGGGCTTCCTCTGGGCCGAGCCGCTCGAGGACTCGGCCCTGCAGGCGCGGCTGGCGTGAGCGATCCGCGCGACCTCGGCGGCACCTGGTACGGGCGCTACGAGGGCGGCGGCAATCGGCCGAACAGCTTCATCGCGCGGCTGACCGAGCGCGGCGGCCGGCTCAGCGGCACGATCAGCGAGCCGGACGACCTCGGGCTGGAGCCGGTGCGCCGCGCGCTGGTGAGCGGCCGGCGCGACGGCGCGGCGGTGTCCTTCGTGAAGCAGTATGACGGCGAGGTGCTGGTGCACGCGGTCGACTATCGCGGCACCGTCGACCCGCGCGGGACCCTGGTGCGCGGCGACTGGTCGTTCGCGACCTATGCCGGCAGCTTCACCATGACGCGCGAGCGCTTCGACGCGGACGAACTGGCCGAGGGGGTCGGCGACGAGGCGGAGGTGGCACGATGAGCGCGACGATGTTGATCTGGGCAGCCGTGGCCGCGGCGGCGACGCCGCAGGCGCAGGTCGAGGCGGTGATGGCGGAGAGCGCGGCCGGCTGGAACGCGGGCGACCTGGCGCGCTTCACGGCCATCTACGCGCCCGACGCGGTCTATGTCGCCGGTGGGGACGTGGCGCGGGGCAGGGAAGCGATCGCGGCGCGCTACGCCAAGAGCTTCGTCGGCGGGGGCAACGTGCGCGGGCGGCTGAGCTTCACGCCGGTGATGTGGCGGCCGCTCAGCGCGGTCCACCTGCTCCATGTCGCGCGCTGGACGCTGACGCCGACCGGAGGCGCGGCGCCGCAGAGCGGGGTGACGACCTTGCTGTTCGAGCGACGCAAGGAGGGGTGGCGGATCATCTCGGACCACAGCAGCTGAGGGGAGCGGTGAGCGGCAGCATCGGTGAGATGTCGCGTCGCTCACCTATACTGTTCCCCGGCGAAGGCCGCGGTCCAGTTGGGCCACGGCAACGAGTCTCTCCAGGACCTTCCCAGCTGGGCCCGCCCTTCGCCGCGGAACGAAGTACGTCAGGACGCGCAGCTCATACCCGCCGCTTGTTATTCGAACGCCGCCCACACCTACACCGTACTACCCTGGCGGATGCCGAGTTCCAGTTGGGTGACGATCGCGGGATTTACCGCGATCTTCCCACCTGGACCCCGGCTTCCGCCGGGGTGGCAGGAAACAGCGGATAGTGACTCACCAGAGCAGCGCCGCCGCCCGTCACGCCGCGGCCTTGGCCAGCCCCTTAGACAGTTGCAGCGCGCCGTGCAGCCGCGCCTTGGGATCGCCCCAGGCGCGCGACAGCGCCAGCTTGCTGTCAGGTCGCAGCTTGGCCACGCCGCCGAGCCGGTCGACATAGGCGAGCAGCCCCGGCACGTTGGGCGGCTTGTCGTCGTGGAAGGTGACCAGCGCGCCCTTCGGCCCGACGTCCAGCTTGGCCACACACGCCGTGCGCGCGTTGAGCTTGATCTCCATGACCTTGACCAGATTATCGGTCGCCTCGGGCAAAGCGCCGAAGCGGTCGATCATCTCGGCGGCGAAGCTCTCCAGCCCGGCCACCTCGTCGATCTCGTTGAGGCGGCGATACAGGCCCATGCGCAGGTCGAGGTCGGGAACGTATTCCTCCGGGATCAGGATCGGCGCGTCGACGCTGATCTGCGGCGAGAAGTCGCGCTGGCGCTCGCGCAGGCCGCCCGCCTTGGCCTCCATGATCGCCTCCTCCAGCATCGACTGGTAGAGCTCGTAGCCGACCTCCTTGATGTGCCCGGACTGCTCGTCGCCGAGCAGGTTGCCCGCGCCGCGGATGTCGAGGTCGTGGCTCGCTAGCTGGAAGCCGGCGCCGAGCGAGTCGAGGTCGCTCAGCACCTTGAGGCGTTTCTCCGCCGCGTCGGTCATCTGCCGCTCGGGCGGCGCGACCATATAGGCGTAGGCGCGCGTCTTGGAGCGGCCGACGCGCCCGCGCAGCTGGTAGAGCTGCGCCAGTCCGAAGCGGTCGGCGCGGTTGACGATGATCGTGTTGGCGGACGGGATGTCGATCCCGCTTTCGATGATCGTGGTCGAGACCAGCACCTCGAACTTCTTGTCGTAGAAGGCGCTCATCCGCTCCTCCACCTCGCTCGGGGCCATCTGGCCGTGCGCCACGACGTAGCGGATCTCGGGCACCTCGCGGCGCAGATAGTCCTCGATATCGGGCAGGTCGGCGACGCGCGGGGTGACGAGGAAGCTCTGCCCGCCGCGATAATGTTCACGCAGCAGCGCCTCGCGCAGCACCACCGGATCCCACGGCATGACATAGGTGCGCACCGCGAGCCGGTCGACCGGCGGGGTCTGGATCACCGATAGCTCGCGTAGCCCGCTCATCGCCATCTGCAGCGTGCGCGGGATCGGCGTGGCGGTGAGCGTGAGCATGTGGACGTCGGCGCGCAGCGTCTTGAGGCGCTCCTTGTGCGTCACGCCGAAGCGCTGCTCCTCGTCGACGATGACGAGGCCGAGCCGCTTGAAGTCGATCGTCTTGGCGAGCAGCGCGTGGGTGCCGACGACGACGTCGATCCCGCCGCTCGCCAGCCCGTCCTTGACTCGCTTCGCCTCGGCCGCGGGGACGAGGCGGGAGAGCCGGCCGATGTTGATCGGGAAGCCCTCGAACCGTGCCGAGAAGTTCTGGTAGTGTTGGCGCGCCAGCAGGGTGGTCGGGCAGACCACCGCGACCTGCATCCCCGCCATCGCGGCGACGAAGGCGGCGCGCAGCGCGATCTCGGTCTTGCCGAAACCGACGTCGCCGACGATCAGCCGGTCCATCGGCTTGCCCGCGGACAGATCGGCCAGAACCTCCTCGATCGCGCGGTCCTGGTCGTCCGTCTCGGTGTACGGGAAACGATCGACGAAGGCAGGATAGCCCGCGCTGTCGGGCTCGGCCACCTCGCCGGGGCGCAGCGCGCGCTCCGCCGCGACCGCGATCAGCTCGCCCGCGATCTCGCGGATCCGCTCCTTCATCCGCGACTTGCGCCGCTGCCACGCCTCGCCGCCAAGCCGGTCGAGCGCGGCGCCCTCCTCGGACGAGCCGTAGCGCGACAGCACCTCGAGGTTCTCGACCGGGATGTAGAGCTTGTCGCCCCCGGCATATTCGAGCGCGACGCAGTCGTGCGGCGCGCGCGCCACCGGCACCTGCGTCAGCCCGACGTAGCGGCCGATGCCGTGATCGGTGTGGACGACGAGGTCGCCCGGCGACAGCGTCGCCAGCTCCGCCAGGAAGGCGTCCGCCGACTTGCGGCGCTTGGCGCGGCGCACCAGCCGGTCGCCCAGCATGTCCTGCTCGGTGAGCACCGCGATATCGGGCGCGGTGAAGCCGTGGTCGAGCCCGATCACCGCCATCGCCACGCCGCGGTCGGCGGCGCCGAGCGACTCCTGCCACGTCTCGGTCAGCCGCGCGCCGGTGAGGCCGTGGTCCTCGAGCAGCGAGCGCAGCCGCTCGCGCGCGCCGAGCGAGTAGCTGGCGAGCACCGGCTTGCGCCCGTCGCGGCGCAGCTTGGCGACATGCGCCACCACCGCCTCGTAGACGTTCGCCTGCGCGGCGCGCTCGGGGGCGAAGTCGCGCGGACCGTCGACCTGGAAGTCCAGCACAGTGACGGATTCGGGCTCGTGGAAGGCGGTGGCGAGATGCGCCGGCATCGCCGCCACCTCGCGCGCCCACTCGTCGGCGTCGAGGTAGAGCGTCTTGGCCGGCAGCGCGCGATAGCTACCGGGCTCGGCCGCCTCGGCGCGCTTGCGGTTCTCGTAATAGTCCGCGATCGAGTCGAGCCGGCTCTCGGCCGCCGCCGGCGTGCCGCTGTCGCGTACCACCACCGCATCCGCGCCGAGATGGTCCCAGGCCGTCGCCAGCTTCTCCTCGAACAGCGGCAGCCAATGTTCCATGCCGGCGAGGCGGCGGCGCTCGCTGACTGCCTGGTAGAGCGGGTCGCCCGTCGCGGTGGCGCCGAAGGTCTCGCGGTAGCGCGTGCGGAAGCGCTTGACGCTGTCGTCGTCGAGCAAGGCCTCCGAGGCGGGGAGCAGCACGAAGCCGTCGAGCCGCCCGGTGGTGCGCTGGTCGGCGGGATCGAAGCTGCGCACGCTCTCGATCTCGTCGCCGAAGAAGTCGAGCCGCAGCGCCTGCTCCTCGCCGCTGGGGAAGAGATCGACGATGCCGCCGCGCACCGCATATTCGCCCTGGTCGTGGACCGTATCGGTGCGGACGTAGCCGTTGGCCTGCAGCAGCGCGGCGAGCCGGTCACGGTCGATCCGCGCACCAGGCTTGAGCTCGGCGACGAGCTGGCGGATGCGGAACGGCGTGAGCGTGCGCTGGGTCAGCGCGTTGACCGTGGTGAGCACCAGCTGCGGCGCGCGCGGCTTCTGCTGGAGGCGGTAGAGCGCCCCGATCCGCTCCGCCATGACGCGCAGCGTCGGCGAGGCGCGGTCGTAGGGCAGGCAGTCCCAGGCGGGGAGCTGGACGACCTCCAGCTCGGGCGCGAAGAAAGGCGCGGTGGCGGCGAGCCCGCGCATCTGCGCCTCGTCCGCCGCGACGAACACCGCGCGCAACGGCGCCGCGCGCGCGAGATCGGCGAGCAGCGCGGGCAGGAAGCCGGCGGGGACGCCCGCGAGCGTCAGCGGGGTCGTGGCGCGGAGGATCTTGCTGAGGTCGGGCATTCGGGTCCTTGGTCGGAGGGAGGGCGTTGGTCACGCCTCCGTCGTGAGATCTCGGCGTCTCGAACGTCAGCCGCCTCACACGCTACGGTCATCCCGGCTCAAGGCCGGGCTGACGGGGAGCGTGCCTCACGGGATCGTCACGAAGTCCACGCGCCGCATCACCTCCATCATCTCGCCCTCCCACTCGGGCGGACAGGGCAGCGAGCCGATCGCCCAGCCCATGATGTCGACGTCCTGCTCCTCCAGCAGTCGCTCGAACCAGTCGAGCTGATCCGGCGTCCAGCTCGCGGCGTGCGTGTCGAAGAAGCCGCCGATCATCAGATCGGCCTCGCGCGTGCCGCGATGCCAGGCGCGGAAACGCAGGCGCTTGAGCCGGATGTCCTGGTCCACGTGATCTCCCGTCGGCCGCGCGCGGCCCGTCTATGCCATAGCGGAGCGCTGCCACAACGCCGCCCGCAAGCTTTCGCTGGCGCGGCGGCGGGAGGCAGAATAGTCGGGCGCTACATAGTCATGCGACCCGAGATCCTCAATCCGCTGTTCGCCGAGGCGGCCGCGCTCAAGGGCGTCGGCCCGGCGCTGGCCAAGCCGCTCGACCGGCTGGGCATCGCGCGCGTGGTCGACCTGCTGTTCCATCTGCCCTCGGGCTGGGTCGACCGGGTGGCGCGCGACGACCTCGACGAGGCCGACGTCGGCCGCACGATCGCGATCACGCTGACCCCGCGCGAGTACCGCAGCGGCTCCAGTCCGCGCGCGCCGACCCGCGTGCAGGCGACCGACGCGGCGGGCAACCACGCGAGCCTGGTGTTCTTCGGCGGCGGCTCGGGCTGGGCGCGCAAGCAGCTGCCGCTCGGCGAGCCCAAGCGGGTCTCGGGCCGGCTCGACCGCTACGGCGACGTGCTCCAGATCGTCCATCCCGAGATCGGCGGTGAGGAGGACGGCTTCCGCGCGCGCGAGGCGATCTATCCGCTCAGCGAGGGGTTGACCTCGCGCCGGCTCGCCGCCCTGGTCGAGCAGGCGCTGGCCCGCGCGCCGGTGCTCGACGAGTGGATCGAGCCGAGCCTCAAGGCGCGCCACGACTGGCCCGACTGGCGCAGTGCGGTCGAGCGCATCCACGCCGATCCGGCGGACGCCGTGGCGCGCGCGCGGCTCGCGTACGACGAGCTCTTCGCCAACCAGCTCGCGCTCTCGCTGGTGCGCGCCGACACGCGCAAGCGTCGCGGGCGGTCGCTGCAGGGCGACGGGCGGCTCCGCGAGCTGCTGCGGCTGCCCTATCAGCTCACCGGCGCGCAGGCCCGGAGCGTGGGCGAGATCGAGGGCGACCTGGCGCAGAGCGCGCCGATGCTGCGGCTGCTCCAGGGCGACGTCGGCGCGGGCAAGACATTGGTGGCGGCGCTGGCGCTGCTGATCGCGATCGAGGCGGGGGCGCAGGGCGCGCTGCTCGCGCCGACCGAGATCCTCGCGCGCCAACACTATGACACGCTGCGCCGGCTGCTCGCCGGACTGCCGGTCGGGATCGCGGTGCTGACCGGGCGCGACAAGGGCCGCGCGCGCGAGGCGACGCTGATGGGGCTGGCGGACGGCTCAATCCAGCTGCTGGTCGGCACGCACGCGATCTTCCAGGAGGCGGTGCGCTACCGCGACCTCGGGCTGGTGGTGGTGGACGAGCAGCATCGCTTCGGGGTGGCGGAGCGGATGCTGCTCCAGGCGAAGGGCCAGACCCCGCCGCACGTGCTGGCGATGACCGCCACCCCGATCCCGCGCACGCTGACGCTCGCGCTCCACGGCGAGATGGACCAGAGCCGGCTCGATGAGATGCCGCCCGGCCGCGAGCCGATCGAGACGCGCGTCGTCTCGGAGGAGCGGATCGACGAGGTGATCAACGCGCTCGGCCGGCATCTCGCGGACGGGAAGCAGGCCTATTGGGTCTGCCCGCTGGTGGAGGAGAGCGCGACCAGCGACCTCCAGGCGGCGGAAGCGCGCGCGGCCTCGTTGCAGGCGCGCTTCGGCGATCGCGTCGCTCTGATCCATGGCCGGATGCGCGGGGCCGAGAAGGACGCGGTGATGGCGCGCTTCTCGGCCAACGCGGCGGGCGTGCTGGTGGCGACGACGGTGATCGAGGTCGGCGTCGACGTGCCCAACGCGACGCTGATCGTGATCGAGCATGCCGACCGCTTCGGGCTGGCGCAGCTCCATCAGTTGCGGGGGCGGGTCGGGCGGGGCGGGGGCAAGTCGGTGTGCCTGCTGCTGCGCGGCGGGTCGCTGAGCGAGACCGCGCGGGCGCGGTTGGCGCTGATGCGCGAGAGCAACGACGGCTTCCGTATCGCCGAGGAGGACCTGCGCTTACGCGGCGCGGGCGAGCTGCTCGGCACGCGCCAGTCGGGCGAGGCGATGTTCCGGCTCGCCACGCCCGAGCTGCTCGGCGAGCTACTCCCCGCCGCGACCGACGACGCGCGGCTGCTGATCGACCGCGATGGCGGGCTCGAGGGGGCGAGGGGGCAGGCGGCGCGCGTGGCGCTCTATCTGTTCGAGCGCGACGCCGGCGTGGCGCTGCTGCGATCGGGGTGACGGCGCTGGGCCGGCGGGGTCGTTTCGTCGGCCGGCCGACCGCCGTCGTTCAAGCAGACTTCTCGTACAATCTCGTTCGGGCGCTTCCGGTGGGCGGCCCGGAGCGCAGCTCGGTGGCCGCTGTCACCCGCTGCGCTCCGAACAGCACGGGACGGCTTAGCAGCGGTGGGCGGCGGAGGGCGGGCGCCGCGCTCGCGCGTGCCCGCCTCCGCGCTGGCTCAGAAGCGAGCGCGGACCCCCGCGGTGATCGACTCCTGATGGTCATCGCGGCCGGTCTGCGCCGCGGCGCCCGCGAAGATCTCGATCGCGTCGCTCGGGCGATAGCCGGCTCCGGCACCGGCGGTGCCGACCAGTTCGGCACGGCTCGCTCCGATCGCCGCGAGCGTCAGCGGCCCGTCGGCATAGCCGGCGAGGGTGCGGACGCCCCGGCCCTGGAACTGATAGCGCGCACCCAGCGTGACGTACGGCCGCCACGGCTCGGCCGAGCCGTCGCTCCGCGCGAGGGTGAGCGCGCCATCCGCGACGCCGGCGGTGTGGTGCTCCGACGTGACGTCGAGCGCGAACACGCTGCCACCCTGCTCCTTCGCGCCGCCGCGCACGGTGCGAACGTAGGTCAGGCCCGCGCGCGGCGTGAGCGTCCACGCGTGACCGGCGTCCAGCGCGTAGAACACCGACAGGTCGCTCACCATGCTGTTCAGGTCGTAGTGGCTCCAGACGCGGCGCCCGTCCGGCAGCCAGCGGTGCGTGCGGGCGCGTCCGCCGTCGAAGGTGATCGCCGAGGAGAAGCCGAGGCCGCTGCCGCTGCTGTAGCGGCCATGCGCGCCCGTCACCAGGCTGCCGACCCGGGTCTCGCTGCCGAGACCTTCGACCTCCTGATGGTTGGTCAGGTTGCCGGCAAAGGCGCCGACCACCCAGCCGGCGTCGGCGAAGCCGATGCCGCCGAGCGCACCATAAGCGCGGCTGGTCGCGGGCGCACTGCCAGTGGCGGGATCGCCGCGCAGCGTGTGCCAGCCGCCCAGGCCTTGGCCGAAGGTGAACAGCCCGGTGTCCTTCGCGTACGGGGCGAAGGCGGGTCCCCGCGTCGACTGGCCTAGCGTCAGCGCGTCATCCACGCCGATCTGCGTCGCGGCCGCGTAGGCCTCCGGCGTGAGCCGCGCGAACGCCTTGGGAAGCGAGTTGCCGTCACCGTCGTAGAGGTTCGACCTACGCGCCGCCAGCGCCGCGCTCGGCCGATCGAGCAGCCGCTGGTTGGCATAATCGATGCTGGCGTTGACGAGCGGGCTGAAGTGCGTGCTCCGCGCGAACAGGCTGAGCGCGGCGATCCGGTCGGTGCCCTGGGTCACCGCGAGGGCGAGCGTCGCCGGCACCTGCATGCTGGCGTAGCGGCCGGTGATCCCCTGGTTGGCGGTGATCAGCGTGTGGGTCGTGCCCGTCTTCGCGATCGAGCCGGGGAGGACGGGCGATCCCGCGAGATCGGACGCCGGTGCCACCAGCAACCGCCCGTTGATCTCGGCGCTGTTGACGACCGCACCGTCGCCGTCGTTGGCATCGTCGACCGGGCCGCTCCGGCGCAGAGTCACGGGCACGGCCGGTGTCACGCTACCGGCCTGCTCGTCCGCCGCGACGGAGCCGCGATCCGCCGCGGGACCAGCGCTCACGACCGGAGCGTTGACGAGGATCGCTAAGGCGATTGCCGTCGTGTGAAGCGCGCCCGCCCGCACGCTCCGTGAAGATTCCACCCTTGTGTACATGATCTTCCCTTCAGATGATCACTTTGCTCTTGCTGATGTATAGATAAGCTGGTGGCAGGCCGGTGAAGGTTGCTGACCCAAAATCGGGAGGATCGCGGCTTTATCATGCGATCCAGTCTGGTCTGCTTCGGCGGCGCTCAGTTAAGCTGCTGCGGCTGCGACAAGATAAGCCCGACGCGATCATGTTCCGCCGCGCTGTCGGGGTGGTCGGTCGGGCTCGATCCGAGCCGAGGCGCGTTCACCCGGACCACTTCGTCCGGATCACGTCATGCCAAGCTTCCTCCCGCTCCTGCTCGTCGTCCTCGCCGGCGTCGGGGTGGCGGTGCAGCCGCCCACCAATGCCGCGCTCGCCCGAACGAGCGGCTCGGTGTGGCTCGCCGCGCTGGTGTCCTTCGCGACCGGTATGGCGGTGCTGGTCACGGTGTGGGCAGCGGCGGATCGGACGCCGCTCTCGGCCCTGCGCGGCGCGCCCTGGTGGGCGTGGCTCGGTGGCGTCTACGGGGCGGCTTTCGTCGCGGCGCTGGCCTTCGCGGCGCCGCGGCTCGGGCTGGCGGTGACGTTGACGATCGCGGTCGCCAGTCAGCTCGTCACCGCGCTGGTGGTCGATCGCTTCGGCTGGCTCGGGCTGCCGCAGCAGCCGCTGTCACCCGCGCGGCTCGGCGGGGTCGCGCTGGTGCTCGCGGGCGCGCTGCTGATGCGGCGCGGCTGATCGACCCCGGCTCAGCGCATCGCGGCGAGCGCGCAGGGGTAGAGCGCGGCGGGCAACTCCTGCGTGAACTTGGCGCCGACGCGCCCGCCCAGCGACCAGCGGATCTCGGCGGTGCGATCGCCCACGACGGGCAGGGTGAGCAGCACGCGCTCACCGCTCGCGAGCGGCACATCGGTGCGCGCCATGAAGCCGTTGAGTGAGAGGTTGACCACCGTCACCGCATGGCGCGCGCCGGCGGAGTCGAACAGCCAAGCGCGACACAGCGTCTCGTCGCGCGGTTCGACGCGATCCTCATAGGCCATCATCGCTGAACGCGCGACCATCCGGCTTCTCCCGCTTCACCAGCACGTCGGTGTAGCGGCGGGCCGTTAACGCGGGATGAGCGTGCCGCGACGGAACGTGGTTAGCCGGGGTTCACCACGCCGTGATGCTTCTTGCCCGCTGAGACCCGCACCGGCGCGCCGGCGAGCGTGATCACCGCGGCCTCGTCGCTGACCTTCTCGCCCTCGACGCGCGCGCCCCCACCCTTGATCAGGCGCCGCGCCTCACCCTTGGAGGCGGCGAAGCCGAGTGCCATCAGCGCGTCGACCAGCGGCAGCGCGCCGCTCGCCACGATCGCGGGCAACGCCGCGCCGCTCACGCCCTCCTCGAAGGTACGGCGCGCCGTCTCGGCCGCTTCCGCCGCGGCGCCGCGGCCGCGGCACATCGCGGTGGCCTCGTTGGCGAGCACCTTCTTGGCCTCGTTGATCTCGGCCCCCTCCAGCGCCTCCAGCCGCGCGATCTCGTCGAGCGGCAGATCGGTGAACAGCCGCAGGAAGCGCCCGACGTCGCGGTCGTCGGTGTTGCGCCAGAACTGCCAGTAATCGAAGTGGGGCAGCTGGTCCTCGTGGAGCCACACCGCGCCGGCGACGGTCTTGCCCATCTTCTGCCCGTCCGCGGTGGTGAGCAGCGGCGTGGTGACGCCGTACACCTCGGTGCCGTCCATCCGGCGCGCCAGCTCGACGCCGTTGACGATGTTGCCCCACTGATCGCTGCCGCCCATCTGCAGCCGCACGCCCTCGCGCCGCGCCAGCTCGCGAAAATCATAGCCCTGCAGGATCATGTAGTTGAATTCGAGGAAGCTGAGCGACTGCTCGCGATCGAGCCGCAGCTTGACCGAATCGAAGCTGAGCATGCGGTTCACGCTGAAATGCTGCCCCACCTCGCGCAGGAAGGGAATGTACTCGAGCGTGTCGAGCCACTCGGCGTTGTTGACCATCACCGCGTCGCTGGGGCCATCGCCGAAGGTCAGGAAGCGTTCGAAGATGCGCTGGATGCCCGCGATATTGGCGGCGATCACGTCCTCGCCGGCGAGCTTGCGCGCCTCGTCCTTGAAGCTGGGGTCGCCGATCTTGCCCGTGCCGCCGCCCATCAGCACCACCGGCCTGTGGCCGGTCTGCTGGAGCCGTCGCAGCAGCATGATCTGCACCAGGCTGCCGACGTGGAGCGAGGGCGCGGTCGGGTCGAAGCCGATATAGCCCGGCACCACCTCGCGCCGCGCCAGCGCGTCGAGGGCGGCGGCGTCAGTGAGCTGGTGGAGATAGCCGCGCGCGGAGAGCAGGCGGAGCAGGTCGGACTGATAGTCGGTCATGGTGCCGCGGGCGTTACACGCGCGTCAGCGGTGCGGCAATTGCGTCGTCGGGTCCACCGGGGTGCGGCCGCGGCGCAGCTCGAAGTGAAGCTCCGGGCGGTCGGCATAGCCGCTCTCGCCGCTGCGCGCGATCACCTGACCCTTCCTCACCGCCTGCCCGCGCTGGACCAGCAGGGTGCCGGCGTGGCCGTAGACCGAGGTCCAGCCGCCGCCGTGGCGCACGATCACCAGCCCGCCGAGTGCGGGCACTTCCGAGCCGACATAGGCCACGGTGCCGTCGGCGATCGCGCGCACCGGCGTGTCGAGCGGGATCGCGATCTTGATGCCGTCGTTGCGCTCGCCCGTCGCGCCGGGACCGAAGCGGCGAACGATCGTGCCGTCGACCGGCCACACGAAGCGACCGGGCAGCGCCATCGGCGCCACCGTCGCCGCGGTCGGGGCGAGCACGCGGCGCGCGCTCGCCACCGGTGTGGCGGGCGCCTGGCCCGCCACCACCGCGGGCTCGCCGCCGGTGAGGATCGTGTCGACGTCGAGCGTGAAGGCGGCGGCCCGCTCGGACGCGCTGACCGCACCGCCGGGGGCGCGCGGGATCAATACGCGCTGGCCGGCGCGGAGCAGATAGGGCTCGTCCAGCGCGTTGGCGGCGACCACCTCGCGCCACGGCACGCCATAGGCGCGCGCGATCGCGATGCCGGTCTGGCCGGCGCGGACGAGGTGGTAGCGGCCGCCGGGGACGGCGAGCGTCTGGCCGGCGCGGACCGGGTAGGGCGGGGTAAGCGCGTTGGCGCGCGCGATCGCGTCGACTCCCGCGCCGGTGCGCGCGGCGATCGCGCCGAGCGTGTCGCCGGGGCGAACGGTGTAACGCTGCGCCGCGACGGCGCGCGCGTCGGGCGCGACCGGGCGAGCCTCCCAGGCGGGCCGCGGTGCCGGTAGCTGGGCGACGTCGCGGCGGTCACCGTGAGCGGGGGCGGGGTCGGGGGCGGGGGCGACTTCCTCCGCCGTCGCCGATGGTGCCGCCTCGCCGTCGGGCTGGTCGCCGGGAGGTGCGGCTTGTGCGTCGATCGGCGGCGCGGGCGCCGGGCGGTCGGCGGCGGGGATGCACCCGGTCAGCAGCAGCGCCAGCGCCGCCGCGCGAGTCACGCCCGCCTCACGCACCCGGCTCAGCCATAAGCGCGCGCGAGCGGCTCGAGCGAGGCGTGACGGGTGAGGTCGAGCTGGAGCGGCGTGACCGTGATCCATCCCTCGGCGACCGCGCTGAGGTCGCTCTCGCCCGGCGCCGCGGCCGCGACCTTGCCCAGCGCGAGCCAGTGATAGTCGTGGCCGCGTGGGTCGGTACGCGTCTCGAACCGCGCGCGGCCGTAATCCCGCAGCCCCTGCGGCACGACGCGGATGCCGCGCACCGCGCCGACGTCCGGGGCGGGGAAGTTGACGTTGACCATCGAGCGCGGCGCCCAGTCGGCGTCGAGCAGCGGCCGCAGCACGCGCTCGCCCCATCCCTCAGCCGAAGCGAAGGACACGTCCTCGCCCGGCGCGCGTGCGCCATATTTCTGGCTGAGCGCGATCGAGCGGATGCCCGCGAGCGCGCCCTCCATCGCGGCCGCGACGGTGCCCGAGTACATCACGTCCTCGGCGAGGTTCCCGCCGCGGTTGACGCCGGAGAGGATGAGGTCGGGCGGCGTCTCGCGCATCACTTCGGCCAGCGCGAACATGACCGCATCGGTCGGCGTCCCGCCGACGGCGTAGCGGCGCGCGTCGAAGCGGCGCACGCGCAGCGGCTTGGTGAGCGAGAGCGAGCGGCCGGTGCCGGACTGCTCGTCGGCCGGGGCGCAGACCCAGACGTCATCGGAGAGCCGGGCGGCGATGCGCTCGAGCACGGCGAGGCCGGGGGCGTGATAGCCGTCGTCGTTGCTGAGGAGGATGCGCATGTGCCTAGATCCTCCCCAGGATGGGGAGGAGTTTACCCATCGCGATCCTCACGCCCGCGGCTCCAGCAGCGTCAGCCCGCCGAGATACGGCCGCAGCGCCTCGGGCACCGCCACCGCGCCGCTCTCCTGCTGGTAGTTCTCCAGCACCGCCACCAGCGTCCGCCCGACCGCGAGCCCCGAGCCGTTGAGCGTGTGGACGAAGCGCGTCGCCTTCTCACCCTCCGGCCGGTAGCGCGCGTTCATGCGCCGCGCCTGGAAGTCGGTGCAGGTCGAGCAGCTCGAGATCTCGCGGTAGCGCGCCTGCCCCGGCAGCCACACCTCCAGGTCGTAGGTGCGCGCCGCGGTGAAGCCCATGTCCCCCGCGCACAGTTTCATCCGCCGATAGGCTAGGCCGAGGGCGTCGAGCACGCCCTCGGCGCAGGCGGTCATCCGCTCGTGCTCGGCCTCGCTCGCCTCGGGCGCGACGATCGACACCATCTCGACCTTGTCGAACTGGTGCTGGCGGATATAGCCGCGCGTGTCACGCCCCGCCGCGCCCGCCTCGGAGCGGAAGCACGGCGTCAGCGCCGCGAAGCGCAGCGGCAGCACGTCCTCGCTCAGGATCTGCTCGCGCACGATGTTGGTCAGCGACACCTCGGCGGTGGGGATCAGCCAGCGCCCGTCGGTGGTGCGGAAGAGGTCCTCGGCGAACTTGGGCAGCTGGCCGGTGCCGAACACTGCCTCGTCGCGCACCAGCAGCGGGGGCGCGACCTCCTCATAGCCGTGCTCGCGAGTCAGCCGGTCGAGCATGAACTGGCCGAGCGCGCGCTGCAGCCGCGCCGCGGCGCCGCGCACCAGCGTGAAGCGCGAGCCCGCGATCGCCGCGCCGGTCTCGAAGTCGAGCCCGAGCGCCGGGCCGAGCACGTCATGCTCGCGCGGTGTGAAGTCGAGCTCCGGGCGCGTGCCGCGCTCGTGGATCAGCTGGTTGTCGTCCTCGTCGGCACCGTCGGGCACGTCGGCATAGGGCAGGTTGGGCAGCGCCGCGAGCAGCGCCTCGAGCTCGCCGCCGAGCCGCGCCTCCTCGGCCTCCAGCTCGGGCAGCCGCTGCTTCAGCGTCGCCACCTCGGCCATCAGCGCCTGCGCCGCCGCCTCGTCGCGGCTCGCCTTGGCCGCGCCGATCGCCTTGGAAGCCTCGTTGCGCCGCGCCTGGGCCGCCTGCGCCTCGGTGATCAGCTCGCGCCGGCGCCGGTCGAGCGCGACGATCGCCGCGGCCGAGAGAGCGGCACCGCGCCGCGCCAGCGCGGCGTCGAAGGCGTCGGGATCGTCGCGGATCAGGCGGATGTCGTGCATGCGCCGCGCTATGGCGGGGGCGCCGCGGCGAGGCAACCCGGTGCACGCCCGCCGCGTTCATGCCCCACACCCGCACGGACAGAGGAGAATGAGCGATGCAGGTACCCCATGACTCGGTGGTGCTGGTGGCGGACGGCCGTAAGCTGCTGTTCCTGCGCAACGAGGGCGACGACGTTCACCCCAACCTCACCGTCGAGCACGCGGAGGAGCGCGTGAACCCGGCCGACCGCGATCAGAAGACCGACGCCGCGGGCGGCAGCTCGTCGACGCAGAGCGGCGCCGGCGCGCCGAACGTCGCCCAGGGCGGCTCGATGCACGCGCAGGGCGGCGGGGCGCAGTTCGCGCCGTCGCGCGGCAGCATGGACGAGACCGACTTCCACCAGCTCGAGGAGGATCGCTTCGCGGCCGACGCGGCCGATCTGCTCAAGCGCCGCGCGCTCGCCAACGATTTCGAGTCGCTCATCGTGGTCGCGCCGCCCAAGACGCTGGGCGAGCTGCGCAAACACTATCACAAGGAGGTCAGCCAGCGGCTCACCGGCGAGCTCAGCAAAGACCTGACCGGGCATACGATCCCCGACATCGAGCAGGCGCTGCTCTCGGCCTGATCGTGCGGGCGCCGATCACGGCGCCGTCCCATCGTCGCACATATGCCGCGTCGCTCTGTTCATGACGAGGACAGGGCGGCGCGGCTAGGCGCGCGTGTTCGCTTGTGGTGGCCGTCCCGCGCGACTATAGGCGCCCCGGAGGGGGCGCACAGCGGTGCTAACGACATCCTGGGCGCAGCGGGAGTAAGTCGATGGCGACGGCGATCAATCGTTTCGGTGAAGGGCCCGGCAAACTGGCGGCGGCGAATGACGAGGCTGATGTCGGAGGGGTGAGCGACGGCTATCGCCCGAGCCCCGACGAACCCTTCATGAACCCGCGACAGCAGGCGTATTTCCGCCGCAAGCTGCTCGAGTGGAAAGACGCGATCCTGCGGGAATCGCTGGGGACGCTGTCGCAGCTGCAGCTGGACTCGCTGCGCGAGGCCGACCTCACCGACCGCGCCGCGAGCGAGACCGACTGGTCGCTCGAGCTGCGCACGCGCGATCGCCAGCGCAAGCTGATCTCGAAGATCGAGGCCGCGCTGCGCCGCATCGACGAGGGCGAATACGGCTATTGCGAGGTCACCGGCGAGCCGATCAGCCTCGGCCGCCTGGAGGCGCGCCCGATCGCGACGATGACGGTCGAGGCGCAGGAGCGCCACGAGCGCAACGAGAAGGTCTCGCGCGACGACTGAGCCGCGCGGCTCGGCCCGACGCGCTAACGCCTGCTTAACTGTTCGCCGGCTAAGCTCGGCGGGGTTCAGCAGGCGGTGGGCAGGATGGAGCATTTCGGGCGACTGGCGACGGTGGGTGGCATGAGCGGGCGAGACGACGACATCCGGGCACTGGGCAGCCAGCCCGACAAGCGCCGTGACCTGCGCGGCCGCGACGAAGTCGCGATGTTCGCGCGGCTGCGGCTCGCGGGCCAGGCGGACGGCTTCGACGTCAGCGTGCGCAATGTCTCGACCGGCGGCCTGATGGCCGAGCTGCCGCACCCGCTCGCGCCCGACAGTGCGGTCGAGATCGAGCTGGCCGGGCTGGGCTGGGTCGCGGGACGGATCGCCTGGCAGATCGACCGGCGCGCCGGTATCGCGTTCGACGAGCTGATCGACTCGGCCGCGATCTTCCATCACTGAGTCAGGCGTCGAGCGCCGAGGGTGAGCGCTCCTTCTGCCCGCCGCGCGCTCCTGCGGGAGCAGGCGCCTGTCGCCACGAGACTTGGCCTCGCAGGCCCGGTCCCCGGCGCGCCGGAGCATGAGCCCGCTTCGGTCGATCAGACCCTAGACGCGGGGGCACCTGTCGTGCCAAGGCGCGCGCGTCACGCGGGCGTGGCGGAATGGTAGACGCAGCGGACTCAAAATCCGCCGGAGCAATCCTTGTCGGTTCGAGTCCGACCGCCCGTACCAGCTAACTTCGGTGACCCTTCCTGTCGTTCCCCGGCGGACGCCGGGGCGCAGGTGGGTGGGCACCAGTAGCAGCGTCGACGGTCAGCCGATCAAGCGGTCGCCGCCGTGCCAGCCACTTACCTGTCTACCTCGTCACCTTCGGAGAGGTTGTGGGTCAACCGCGCCGTCAGCCTCGCGACCGGCCGGGTGGCGTGGCTCGGCTGATCCGAACTCGAGATGCTCATCTTCGTGGAGTGGCTCGCCCCACCGGTGATCCCGGGCTCGACCCGGGATCCCCGGTCCGCGAGGCCGCGGGCGTAACCCTCTCGGTAGATCAAACCGGGTCGAGCCCGTGATGACCGGGAGGGCGAGGAGGCGGTTCTCCTCATCGCCGCGCATTTCCCGCCCGAGAGCCTAGCGACAGATCAGACCACCGCGAACGCACGCCCCCTTTGTGGGTCGTCGCCCCGCTCACTCCCGCTCACGCGGTGAGGTCGGGCTCCAGCAGGCGGTGCAGGTGCACCACCACATACTTCATCTCAGCGTCGTCGACGGTGCGCTGCGCGGCGGCGCGCCACGCTTTCTCGGCGCTGGCGTAATCGGGGAAGACGCCGACGATGTCGATCGAGGAGAGGTCGGCGAAGTCGAGCGTGCGCGGATCGCTCACGCGTCCACCGAAGACGAGGTGCAGCTTGCTCATGGGGCGGCTCCTGAGAGGGTGAGTGGCGACCGATCGCCGCCGCGTGACCCGAACAGGCGAGAGCAGCCGACACGACGCGTGCGACTGCTCTCCTGGTTCCCGTGCGCTGTCGGTGCCGCGGTGCCGATCACCTGTTGTGAGACCGCCCTTAGCGCCACCCGCCGCGCGATAGAAGGGGTCAGCTGGCGCTCTTCACCTGCTCCTTGCCTGCCCTGGCCGCGGCGGCACCGGCGCTGGTCGCCGCCTTCACAACGCCTTGGAAAAGCGACTTCGCCTGGCCGCGCGCGGCATCCGGCGTGAGCCCGAGCTGCTCGATCTCATTCCGCCCGGCCTCCTTGGCGGCGGCGAAGGCGGCGGTCGCCGCAGCGCTGACCTTCTTGCCTACCGGCGCGAGCAGGTCCTTCTCACGCTGGCCGCGCGGGATCACCGCCGCGAGCAACGCCCCGAGCGCGAGCCCGCCGACGACCAGCCCGAGCGGGTTGGCCTCGAGCGTCTCGGCGGTGGCATGTGCCGCGTCGCTGGCGCGGTGGCGCGCGCTCTCATAGGCATGCGCCGCCTTGTCGCGTGCCTGGTCCACACCGTCGCGAAGGCGGCCGTTGGTGTCGTCGTGATCATGCTGCTGATGGTCGGTCATGGTCTCTATCCTCTCGGCCTGGCGGACGACGTTGATGTCATGATTTCTTTCGGCTCAGCACGCGTGCGATCCGCTTTCGGTTGAGGAAAGCGAGCAGCAGCGCGCCGGCACCGGCGACGGTGGCGGGATTGCGCCGCGCTGCCTCGAGGCTGGCGCGCGCGGCCCGGTTGCCGCCGCCCAGCACCTCGGCCTTGGCCGCGGTGACCAGCCGTCGCGGCTCGAGCTCGGCCTGGAGCGCCCCGACCGTGCCGTTCAGCCGAGCGCGTGCCTCGGCCGCTCGGGCTTCGGCGGCGGTGACGTCGGCGCCGCTCATGCGCCCGGCCTCGCGTTGAGTCGCGAACGGCCCGCCAACCCCAGCACGAGCGCGACGAGCAGGACGGTGCCCACCACCGCGGCGGTAGCCAGGCCGGGGCCGATCAGCGTCGCGAGCGTCAGCACCAGGCCGACGAGCAGGGTGATCAGCGCCGCGAGCGCGAGCACACCCGCGACGGCGAACAGCACCGCGGCCTTCTTGTAGCGGGTCGCCGCGGCGCCCGCCTTGGCCTTGGCGAGTGCGATCTCGGCCCGGGCCACGTCACGCGCGTCGTGCGTGAGCCGTGCGACGAGATGGGGGATGCTGGGCTCCCCGATCACCGGTTCACGAAGGTCCATCGCGTCAGGCGTCGCGCTGATCGAGGCCCGCGCTCAGCAGCCGCGCGACGACGAAGCCCACGCTCGCGGCGACGCCCACCGCCACCGCGGGGCTCTTGCGCACCAGCTCGCGCGCGTCGGCGAGCAGGTCGTCCACGCTCTTCTCGTCGATCGCGCTGGTGAGACCCTGGACGCGATCGGCGGCGCCGCGCGCATATTGACCATATTGGTCGCCCAGCTTGTCGTCGACCTGCTGCGCGGCGTCGCGCAGCAACTGCGACAGCTGACCGAGCGCGTCGGTCGCCTTGGCCTTTCCGTCCTCGGCGAAGAGGCGCGCCTTGTCGGCGGCCTGCTCGCGTCCCTTGGCGACATTGTCGCGCAGCGCCTGCTTGGCACCGGCAACGGTGCTGCCTGCCTCGCCCGCGTCATCGTTCGATCCGCTCTCGGGCGAGAAATCCACGCCGGCATCCTTCAGCGGCGCGGCGGGGGTGAAGCTCGCGTCGGCGGGCGGCGGCGTAATATCGCCGTCGCTGATCGGCTGCGCGGTGTCGCGGTCCTGCTGGTCGGCCATGATCCATCCTTCCCTGGTCGAAGTCGAACAACCGGCACCGCTCGCCCGGGTTCCCTCGCGTTGCAGCCAAACGCGGTGATCGCTACACGCGGCGGCGTCGCCGTTGGGGCAGCAAGCTAAGAGGATCGTTACGTGACCGCAATCATCGACCTGCACGGACGCCAGATCATCGACAGCCGCGGCAACCCGACCGTCGAGGTCGACGTCCTGCTCGACGACGGCAGCTTCGGCCGCGCCGCGGTTCCCTCTGGCGCCTCGACCGGCGCGCACGAGGCGGTGGAGAAGCGCGACGGCGACAAGGCGCGCTGGTCGGGCAAGGGCGTGGAGCGCGCGATCGAGGCAATCAACGGCGAGATCGCCGAGGCGATCGTCGGGCTCGACGCCGAGGATCAGCTCGAGGTCGATCACGCCATGATCGAGCTGGACGGCAGCGAGAACAAGGGCCGCCTCGGCGCCAACGCGATCCTCGGTGTCAGCCTCGCGGTGGCCAAAGCGGCCGCGGACGCGCGCGGGCTGCCGCTCTATCGCTACGTCGGCGGTGTCGCGGCGCACGTGCTGCCGGTGCCGATGATGAACATCATCAACGGCGGCGAGCACGCCGACAACCCGATCGACTTCCAGGAGTTCATGGTCGTGCCGGTGGGCGCGGACTCGCTCGCCGAGGCGGTGCGCTGCGGCTCCGAGATCTTCCACACGCTCAAGAAGGGGCTGAGCGAGAAGGGGCTCGCCACCGCGGTCGGCGACGAGGGCGGGTTCGCGCCCAATCTCGCCAGCACCACCGACGCGCTCGACTTCATCATGAGCTCGATCGAGCGCGCCGGCTACACTCCGGGCGACGACGTGATGCTCGCGCTCGACTGCGCCGCGACCGAATTCTTCAAGGACGGCAAGTACGTCATCTCGGGCGAGAACCTCACGCTCGAGCCGGGCGCGATGGCGGACTATCTCGCCGATCTCGCGGCGCGCTACCCGATCTTCTCGATCGAGGACGGCATGGCCGAGGACGATTTCGAGGGTTGGAAGGCGCTGACGGACGCGATCGGCAACAAGGTGCAGCTGGTCGGCGACGATTTGTTCGTCACCAACCCCAAGCGGCTGCGCGACGGCATCCGCCAGGGACTGGCCAACTCGCTGCTGGTGAAGGTCAACCAGATCGGCACGTTGAGCGAGACGCTGGAGGCGATCCGCGTGGCCGAGCGCGCCGGCTATACCGCGGTGATGTCGCACCGCTCGGGCGAGACGGAGGACTCCACCATCGCCGATCTCGCTGTCGCGACCAACTGCGGGCAGATCAAGACCGGCAGTCTGGCGCGCTCGGACCGGCTCGCCAAGTACAACCAGCTGATCCGCATCGAGGAGGAATTGGGCGACGTGGCGCGCTACGCCGGTCGCGACGTGCTGCGCCTGCGCTGAGGGGGCTTGCCAAGGACATGGCGGCGCGCGAGAATCGCGCCGCCATGGTCGCCCGCAAACCCGATCGTCTCCGGACCACGCTCCGCTCCGCCGCGCTGCCCGCGCTGGCGGTGACGATCATGCTGTTCTTCGGCGCCTATGCGATCTTGGGGCCGAACGGCGTGCTCGCGCTGGGCGACTACAAGCGCCAGCTCGCGGCGCGCGAGCGGCAGTTCTCCGCGCTCGACGCGCGCCGCGAGATGCTGCGCAACCGCGTCGCGCTGCTCGACCCGCGGCATGCCAATCCCGACATGGTGGACGAGCTCGTGCGCAAGGAACTGAACGTGGCGCATCCCGACGAGGTGATCGTCCCGCTGAAGTGAGCGGGCGGTGTCGTGAGTGTGGCGGCACGCCCACCCCGCAACTGTGTTCCCCGGCGAAGGCCGGGGCTCAGGTGGGAGACGGTTGTGAGTGATCACTACGGCCTTCCCAACTGGGCCCCGGCCTTCGCCGGGGCACTAACTCCTTGGGATAAGGGAGCGCTTCAACCCGGCTCGCGCTCCCCGCTCCTGTCACCGTCCCAAAAACGTCAGCAAATCGCGCGTCAGGCGCTCGCTCTCGGTCGCGAACAGCCCGTGCGGGGCGCCGTCATATTCCACCAGCTGCGCGTTCTGGATGCCGCGTGCCGCCTGCCGCGCGCTGGCGTCGATCGGAACCGTCTTGTCGCCGGTGCCGTGCAGGACGAGCGTCGGCACGCGGAAGGCGGGCAGGTCACCGCGAAAATCGGTGTGGCCGAAGCTCTCGGCGCATTTCAGCGTCGGCTGTAGCCCGGCCTGCATCGCCAGCCGCCACGCCCAGTCGAGCGTCGCCTCGCTGACCGGGCTGGTGACGTAGCCCACACCGAAAAAGTCCTTGAAGAAGGTGCGGAAGAAGTTCGGCCGGTCCTTCAGGATGCCGTTGGCGATGCCCTGAAGCGTCTCCTCGGGCACGCCGTCGGGATTGTCGTCGGTCTTGAGCATATAGGGCACGACCGAGCCGATCAGCGCCGCCGATATCACGCCCTTGCCGTCGTAGCGCGACTGGTAGCGCGCCACCTCGCCGCCGCCCATGGAGAAACCCACCAGCGTGACGTCCTGGGTCGCGCCCGCCGCCTCGAGCACGTCGTTGAGATCGTCGGTGAGCGTGTCATAGTCGTAGCCGCCCCACGGCTGGCCCGAGCGGCCGAAGCCGCGGCGGTCATAGGCGATCGCGCGGAAGCCGGCGTCGGCCAACGCCTTCATCTGCGGGTCCCAGCTGTCCGACGAGAGCGGCCAGCCGTGGATCAGCACCACCGGCCGGCCCTCGCCCCAGTCCTTGACGTACAGGTCGGTGCCGTCGCGCGTCTTGACGTAGGGCATGGGCTCGCTCCTTGGGAAACTAAGCCACGTTAACCGCCGCCCCGCGGCCCCGTTCCGCTCAGCCGGTCGCACCCACGGCAGCGCTCGCCGCGGCGCGCGGCTGCGCGGCGAGGAACGTCGTCACGTCGCCGAGCGCCACGCCGCGGTCGAGATAGGTCTGGCCGATGCCGTGCGCGAGCAGGAAGGGCAGGGTGCCCGCCTCCATCTTCTTGTCGTGGCGCATATGCTCGACCAGCCGCTCGGCCGGCGCGTCGATGCCCGCGGCGGCGAGCCCGTCGGGCAGGCCGCTCGCGCGCCAGTGCGCCGCCACGCGCTCGGCGTCAGCGACGGGGCAGCGTCCGGTCGCGACCGAGAAGGCGAAGGCGAGCGCGCAGCCCGCCGCGACGGCCTCGCCGTGGAGCAGGCGATCGGAGAAACCCGCCTCGGCCTCGAGCGCGTGGCCGAAGGTGTGGCCGAGGTTGAGCAAGGCGCGGCGACCGTTGGTCTCATGCTCGTCCTCGGCGACGATCCGCGCCTTGGCGGCGACCGCGTGCGCGATGGCGTGGGTGCGCGCGGCCGCGTCGCCGGCGAGCAGCGCGGCGCCGTGGCGCTCGCACCAGGCGAAGAAGTCGGCGTCGTCGATCAGCCCGTATTTGACCACCTCGGCATAGCCGGCGCGGACCTGCCGCGGCGGCAAGGTGTCGAGCACGTCGGGGTCGATCAGCACCAATCGCGGCTGGTGGAAGGCGCCGATCAGGTTCTTGCCCGCGCGCGCGTTGATCCCGGTCTTGCCGCCGACCGACGAATCCACCTGCGCCAGCAGCGTGGTCGGGATCTGCACGAAGCGGCAGCCGCGCTTGAGGATCGCGCTGGCGAAGCCGACCAGGTCGCCGATCACCCCGCCGCCGAGCGCCACCACATGGTCGCCGCGCTCGACCCCGAGCGCGAGCAGCTGGTCGGTCAGCTTCTCGAGCGTGGCCCAGCTCTTCGACGCCTCGCCCGCGGGGAGCACGATCGAGCGGTGGCCGACCCCGACCGAGTCGAGCGCGCTGCCCAGCGCAGCGAGATGGTCGGGGACGTTGACGTCGGCGACGATCACGAGCGGGCGCCGCCCCGCCAGCGGCGCGAGCCACTCGCCGGCGCGCGTCAGCAGACCGGGCTCGATCACCACGTCATAGCCGCGCTCGCCGAGCCGTACGGGGACGGTGACGCGCGCGCCGGTCTGCTCGATACTCATCTGCCCAGGGCCTCCAGGATCGCGCGCACGGTCGTCTCGTGCGGGGCGTTGGCGCTGGCGACGCGAAGATGCGCCAGCGCGTAGAGCGGGTTGCGGACGGCGGCGAGGTCCCGCAGCACCGCCGCCGGGTCGCGCCCGCGCAGCAGCGGGCGCGTGTCGCGACGGCGCACGCGCTCGGCCAGCACCTCCACCGGCGCGTCGAGCCAGATCGCCAGCGCCTCGGCCAGGATCAGCGCGCGCGTCTCGTCGTTGACGAAGGCGCCGCCCCCGGTAGCGATCACCTTGGGACGACCGTCGATCAGCCGCTGGATCACGCGGCGCTCGCCGTCGCGGAAATAGGCCTCGCCGAACTGCGCGAAGATGTCGCTGATCGACATGCCCGCGGCGGACTCGATCTCGGTGTCGGCGTCGACGAAGGGCAGGCCGAGCCGCGTCGCCAGCCGGCGCCCGACGGTGGACTTGCCCGCGCCCATCAGCCCGACCAGCACGATCGGCTGGCCGATCCAGGCGGCTCCTCGTTCGCGCGGGGCAGGCGGGCTTTGCAACATCGTCGGCAGGGCTATACAGCGCCTTCATGCCCCGGCAACAGCGTGCGCGCCGCGCGCTTCTCCCGGGGCGGTTGGGCGCGTGCGCGATGGGGTATCCATGTCTCGGTTGATCGTCTCGGTGGTGGTGTTGCTGGTGATCGTGCTCGGCGCCCTGTTCTTCCTCGCCGGGCGCGCGACCGAGCAGCCGACGACGCGGGTCGAGAAGGCGGTCGAGCTTGGCAACCTCGCGAACTAGGCGCGCGCTCGTCGCGGGCGCCGCGGCGCTCGCGATCGGTGCCGCCGCGGCGGCGCAGCAGAGCCCCGAATCGCTGCTCCCGCCGGGTTTCGGCGACAACGCGCCGTCGCCCACACCGTCTCCGGCGCCCTCTGCGGCCGCGCCCGCGCCGGGCGCGTCGGGGGCGACGCCTGCCACCGCGCCGCGCGTCACTGCGACGACGCCGGCGGGCCCGCTGCCGCCGCTCCCGCCGCTGGCGATGCCGACGCCGGGCGCGACGCCCACGCCGGCCGCGCCGCGGTACGAGATGCCCGCCTTCGCGCGGCGCTCGCTCGCGCAGCTCGGTCCCAGCGACAGTTTCGCCGCGGACGCCTTCGCCGGTTCCGACGGCCGCTACGTCGAGCGGCTGATGCGGCGGCTGTCCGCGCCGCTGCCGTCGCGCTGGCTCCAGATCGCGCTGCGCCGGCTGCTCGCCGCCGAGCTGGTCACGCCCGCGCACGTCAACGGCGCCGACTTCGCCGCCGAGCGCGCCTGGCTGCTGTTGCGCATGGGCGAGTCGGTCACCGCGCGCGCGGTGGCGCAGTCGGTCGATCTGGACCGGGTCACCCCCAAGCTGCGCCAGGTGTGGATGCAGGCCGCGCTCGCCACCGCCGACCCCGCCGCGCTGTGCGCGCTGGCGCCGGGCGCGGGCGACAGCGAGCGCGGCTGGATCGTCGCGCGCGCGATGTGCGCCGGGCTCACCGGCACCGCCAAGACGCAGCCGCTGCTGGCCGACATCCGCCGCCGCCGCGTCGCCAGCGGCATCGATCTCCAGCTCGCGCAGAAGGTGATGGGGGCGGGGCTCGACAGCCGGCAGGCGATCACGATCGAGTGGGCGCCGGTGACCCAGCTCACCGCGTGGCGCTTCGGCCTCGCCACCGCCACCGGCGTCGCGGTGCCGGGCGAGCTCTACGACACGGTCGGCCCGCAGGTCACCGCGTGGCGCGCGCTCGCGCCGGCGATCCCGCTCGCCGAGCGTGCCGCGGTCGCTGACCGGGCGGCGGCGATGGGGGCGCTGTCGTCGGCCGCGTTGGTCGACCTCTACTCGGCACTCGCCGACGGCGACGACGTGCCCGCGCCGCTGGCGCGCACCGCCAACGATCTGCGCGACGCCTATGTCGGCGACAGCCTCGACACGCGGCTGGGCGCGATGGCGCGGCTGTGGGACGCGGCCGAGACGCCGGCGGCGCGCTACGGCCGCCTGATCCTCACCGCGCGCGCCGCGGCGCGGCTGCTGCCGGCGGGCGAGGTGGAGCAGGCCGACCGGCTCGTCGCCTCGATGCTGAGCGCGGGGCTGGACCGCACCGCGCAGCGCTGGCGCGGCCACGTGCGCGCCGGCAGCGACGCCTGGGCGATGCTGCTGCTGGCCGACCCCGACGGCGGCGCGCGCGGTGCCAGCCCGCGCGACTATGCCCCGAGCGGCGCCAACGCCGAGCGCAAGAGGCAGCTGTTCTTCGCCGCGCTCGCCGGCCTGGGCGACGTGCCCGCCGCCGATCTGGCGGACGAGGGCGAGCGCTTCGACGTGCCGGTCACGCGCGTCGACAGCTGGACGCGCGCGCTCGATCAGGCGGTGGCGGCGCGTCGGCAGGGCACCGTGCTGCTGCTCGCCGCGGTCGGTCTGCAGGCGCGCGGCTGGGAGACCGTGCCGGCGGCGTCGCTCTACCGCGTCGTCGCGGCGCTGCGCGCGGTCGGGCTCGACGGCGAGGCGCGGATGATCGCGGCCGAGGCGATCGCGCGGCTGTGACGGCGGCGCGCGGGCGCACGACCGGGGCGGGCGCCTCGGGCGAGGACCGGCAGGCGATCGAGCGCTTCCTCGAGATGCTGACCGCGCAGGCCGGCGCGGCGGCGAACACGCTCGCCGCCTATCGCCGCGACCTCGCGCTGGCGTCCGAGGCGCTCGACGGCGGACTGGCGCAGGCCGATGCCGCCGCTTTGGGCCGGCTCGCCGACGGCTGGTCCGCGCTCGCCAGCGCCAGCGTCGCGCGCAAGGCGTCGGCGCTGCGGCGCTTTTTCGCCTTCCTCGTGGAGGAGGGGGCGCGCCCCGACGATCCCTCGCCGGCGCTGCCGCGGCCGGCGACGCGCCGCGCGCTGCCGCGCACGCTGAGCCACGCCGACGTCGATCGGCTGTTCGCCGCGATCGCCGAGCGACTCGCGCGCGATCCCGTGATCACGACCGACCTGCGGCTCGCCGCGCTGATCGAGCTGCTCTACGGCTCGGGGCTGCGCGCGAGCGAGCTGGTGTCGCTGCCGCGCAACGCGATCCATCCCGACCGGCCGTTCCTGATCCTTCGCGGCAAGGGCGGCAAGGAGCGGCTGGTGCCGCTGTCCGATCGCGCGCGCGCCGCGGTGGCGGCGTGGCGCGCGCATGTCGCGAGCGACCGCGCCTTCCTCTTCCCCTCGGGAACGACTCACCTCTCGCGCGTGCGGCTGTTCCAGCTGGTGCGCGCGCTCGCGGCGGAAGCGGGGATCCCGCCCGATCGGATCAGCCCGCACGTGCTGCGCCACGCCTTCGCGACTCACCTGCTGGAGGGCGGCGCCGACCTGCGCGCCTTGCAGACGATGCTCGGCCATGCCGACATCGCCACCACCGAGATCTACACGCATGTCGACAGCCGCCGGCTGGTGGAGCTGGTCAACGAGCGGCACCCGCTCGTTGACGCGTTGCGTCACCGCGACTAGCTGCGGCCGATGCCTAGTTTCCTCGACTTCGAGAAGCCCATCGCCGAGCTGCAGGCGCGCATCGACGAGCTGCGCGACACCGGTGACGCGGGCGCGATCGACATCTCCGCGGAGATCGCCAAGCTCCAGGCCAAGTCCGACAAGCAGCTGAAGGACACGTTCGCCAAGCTGACGCCCTGGCAGAAGACTCAGGTGGCGCGCCATCCCGAGCGCCCGCACTTCCGCCACTATGTCGCCGGCCTGTTCGACGAGTTTCTCCCGCTGGCGGGTGATCGCGCGTTCGGGGACGACCAGGCGATCCTCGGCGGTTTCGCCACCTTCCGCGGCCGGCGCGTCATGGTGCTCGGCCACGAGAAGGGCGACGATACGGCCAGCCGGCTCAAGCACAATTTCGGCATGGGCAAGCCCGAGGGCTATCGCAAGGCGATCCGGCTGATGGAACTGGCGGATCGTTTCGGATTGCCGGTGGTGACGCTGGTCGACACCTCGGGTGCCTTCCCCGGCATCCAGGCGGAGGAGCGCGGCCAGGCCGAGGCGATCGCGCGCTCGACCGAGGCGTGTCTCGCGCTCGGCGTACCGCTGGTCGCGTCGATCGTCGGTGAGGGCGGCTCGGGCGGCGCGATCGCGCTCGCCAGCGGCAACCGCGTGCTGATGTTCGAGCATGCGGTCTATTCGGTGATCTCGCCGGAAGGCTGCGCCTCGATCCTGTGGCGCACCGCCGACCGCGCCCCCGACGCCGCCGAGGCGATGAAGGTGACGGCGCAGGATCTCAAGGGACTGGGCGTGATCGACGCGATCGTCCCCGAGCCGCTCGGCGGCGCCCACCGCGATCCCGCGGGGGCGATCCGCGCGCTGGGCGATTCGATCGAGCACGCGCTCGGCGAGCTGACGTCGCTGACCCCGGAGGCGCTGCGCCAGGATCGGCGCGACAAATTCCTCCGCATGGGCCGGCTGAGCTGACGTAACGCTCAAATCCGCCCTGCGACCGGGGAGGGGGACCGCGCGTCCCAGGCGAGTGGTGGGAGGGGACCCACTCCGCGGTGCAGCGTTGCCGGCAGGCTCCTCCATCATCCTGCGGCTGGTTCCCCTCCCCGCCCTGCGCGGAGGAGTCGCAGGTTGGGACAAGAAAAAGGCGGCGGGACCGAAGTCCCGCCGCCCTTGTTACGAGAGCTGGCCAGCGAGATTACGCGCCGTTGCTGCTCATCGTGGTCTGCACCTTGGTGAAGGTGTTGGTCAGCTGGTTGCCCAGGCCCTTCATCGCGGCGATGGCGGCGACGGCGACCAGCGCGGCGATCAGGCCGTACTCGATCGCGGTGGCGGCCTTGTTGTTCTTCAGGAAAGCGCGAATCTTCTGCATGTCGATCTCCGAGACAAATTGGCTTCAGTTACCCGGCCGATGAGCCTCTGGGGCTCCAGCGATGTCCGGTGTAGCTGCGGCACGGTTGCGAAAGACTTAAGCCTGTTCCTACGATCTCAGAATTTTACGCAGGTTAGTGCAGGTCATGTCTCAGCGGCCGACGAGAAGATTGGTCGACACCGTCGTGAGAACGTCGCTGAGCGCGGTGGACACGCGGCCGAGCCCCGCGGTGATCGCCAGCGCGACGGCGGCGAGGATCAGGGCATATTCCACCGCGGTCGCGCCGCGACCGTCGCGGCCGAGGCGCGAGAAGAGCGGGCGTCTGGTGCGAGGGCGTGCCATGGCGCGATCGTAGCGCGGGGTTGGTTAAGGATCGGTTCGATGACGATGCTGGTGGTCGCCGCGGCGCTACTCGACCCGGCGGGACGCTGCCTGATGCAGCAGCGGCCGGCCGACAAACGCCACGGCGGGCTGTGGGAGTTCCCGGGCGGCAAGGTCGAGCCGGGTGAGGCGCCGGTGGACGCGCTGGTGCGCGAGCTCGCCGAGGAGCTCGCCGTGACGGTGGAGCCCACGGCGCTGGTGCCGCTGTCCTTCGCCGCGGATGCGGCACCCGGCGCGCGGCCGCTGGTGATGCTGCTCTACGTCGCGCGCGCGTGGTCGGGTGAACCACGCCCGCTCGCCGCGGCGGCGCTGCGCTGGGACGAGCCCGCCGCGCTCGCCGCGCTGCCGATGCCGCCGGTCGACGTCCCGCTGCTCGCGATCCTGCGCGAGTCGCTTGCCCGCGGCGACGCGCTGGCCTAGGGGCGCCGTCGCGACAGGTTCCCCGCGAGGGGAAGTAAGAGGGAAGCCGGTAGCTTGGCTGCGATCCGGCGCTGCCCCCGCAACTGTGACCGGCGAGCCTCCTCCCGCGCGTGCCACTGGACCCTCGGTCCGGGAAGGCCGGAGCCGGGGCGCTGACCCGGGAGCCAGGAGACCTGCCCGTCGCGGTTGTCCTTCGCGCGGACGGGGTGTGCCGGGCGATCGAGGTCTTGTCCTCGCGTGACGACGATCGGGTGGCAGCGCCGCGGCACGGGGCCGCGCGTCCGCCCGCGACCGTGTGGGGGAAGACGTGACCATATCCTATCGCCGCATCGCGACCGCGCTGCCGCTGCTGCTGCTCGCACCGGCGGCGCACGCGCAGAGCGCGCAATCGACCGAGGCGCTCGAGCAGGCGACCCGCGCGGGCGACGACGTGATCGTCACCGCCGCGCGCGCCGCCACGCCGGCGGAGACCGTGGCGCAGGCGGTGACCGTGCTCGACACCGCGACGATCGAGCGGCGCCAGACCGTGGTGCTCGCCGACCTGCTGCGCCAGACCCCCGGCATCGCGGTGGCGCGCACCGGCGGTGTCGGCGGCGTCACCTCGGTGTTCATCCGCGGCGCCGAGAGCGACCAGACCGCCGCGCTGATCGACGGCGTGAAGATCAACGACCCGTCCGCGCCCGGCGGCGGCTTCAACTTCGGCGAGCTGCTGGTCGGCAACATCGCGCGGGTCGAGGTGCTGCGCGGCGCCTCCTCGGTGCTGTGGGGCAGCCAGGCGATCGGCGGCGTGGTCAACATGATCACGCGCCAGCCGACCGACCGGCTGAGCGTCAACGCGCGCGCCGAGGGCGGGTCGATGGGCACCGGCCAGGCCTTCGCGAACGTCTCGGGGCGGGCCGGCGCGATCGCGGCGAGCCTGGGCGGCGGCTATTACACCACCGACGGCATCTCGTCCTACGCGCGCGGCAGCGAGCGCGACGGCTTCCGTCACTATGGCGGCAACGCCAGCGTGACCGCGACGCTGGCGAGCAACGTGTCGCTCGACCTGCGCGGCTTCTACGCCAACGGCCGCACCGAGTTCGACGGCTTCCCGCCGCCCGACTACACCTTCAACGATACCCGCGAGTATAGCGACGCCGAGCAGTGGGTCGGTTATGGCGGCGTCAACGTCGCGCTGTTCGACGGCGCGCTGCGCAACCGGCTGGGCTACGCGCGGACCGACATAGCGCGCACCAGCTACGACCGCGACCTCACGCCGCGCGAGACCTATCGTTCGCAGGGACAGAACTACCGGGTCGAGTATCAGGGCGTCGCCGATCTCGGGGCGGTCGCACGCGCGACGTTCGGCGCCGAGCGCGAGATCTCCCGGCTCTACACGCGCGGCTACGGCAGCACCGATCGCGGGCGCGCGCGGCTGTTCAGCGTCTACGGCCAGCTCGCGCTCACCCCGCTCGCGGGCGTCACCGCGACCGGCGGCGTGCGCCACGACGACCACGACCGCTTCGGCGGCGCCACCGTCGGCGCGGCGAGCCTCGCCTGGACGCCCAATGACGGCGCCACCCTGCTGCGCGGGAGCTGGTCGCAGGGCTTCAAGGCGCCGACCCTGTTCCAGCTCAACGGCAGCACCGGCAACCCCAACCTGCGCCCCGAGCGATCCGAGGGGTGGGACGCGGGCGTGACCCAGCGCGCGCTCGACGGAACGCTGGAGGCGAGTGCGACCTGGTTCCGCCGCGTCTCACGCGACCTGATCAACACGCGCGCGTGCAGCCCGGCGGTGGATGGGCCGATCTGCGACACGCGGCCGTTCGGCATCTACGACAATGTCGCACGCACCCGCGCGCAGGGACTGGAGGTCGCGCTCACCCTCCGCCCGGTCGAGGCGCTGACCGTCGTCGCCGCCTACACCTACCTCGACGGCGAGAACCGCTCGCCGGGTGCGAGCTTCGGCCTGCCGCTGCTGCGCCGCCCGCGCGACAGCACCACCGTCAACGCCGACTATCGCTGGCCGTTCGGCCTCTCCACCGGGGTGACGCTCACCGCGGTCGGCGACAGCTACGACGTCGGCCAGGTGCGGCTCGACGGCTATGTCCTCGCCGACCTGCGCGCCGCGCTGCCGCTGACCGACAAGGTCGAGCTGTACGCGCGGCTCGAGAATGCCTTCGATCAGCGCTACGTGGTGGCGGTGGACTATGGCAATCCCGGGCGCGCCGCCTACGGCGGGGTGCGGCTGCGCTACTGAGATGGGGGCGCGCGCTCTCCTGCTGATGCTCGCGGCGCCCGCTCTGGTCTCCGCCGCGACGCCGCGCGCGCCGCGGATCGTGTCGATCAACCCGTGCCTCGACGCGGTGCTGGTGCGAGTGGCCGACGCCGCGCAGATCGCCTCGATCAGCGCTTACTCGCAGGACGCGCGCTCCAGCTCGATCCCGCTCGCGCTGGCGCGGCGCTTCCGCGCCAACGCGGGGACCGCGGAGGAGGTGGTGGCGCTGCGTCCCGACCTCGTCGTCGCGGGCGGCCACGTCGCCCCCGCGACGGTGGCCGCACTGGCGCGGCTGCGCGTGCCGCTCGCGCAGTTCGCGGTGCCCGCGACCGTGGAGGAGAGCGTCGCCCAGGTGCGCGACCTCGCCGCGCGCGTCGGTCACCCGGCGCGCGGCGCGGCCCTCGCGGCTCGGATCGAGGCGGCGGCGCGGCCGGCGCGGGTGACGCCGGTGCCCGCGCTGATCTTCGGCGCGGGTGGCCTCGTGCCCGGCGCGGGGACGTTGCCCGACGACCTGCTGACCCGCGCCGGCTTCCGCAACGCCAGCGCCGGCTACGGGCTGGCGCGCTGGGACGTGCTGCCGCTCGAGCATCTCGTCGCCGCGCCGCCGCGCGTGCTCTTCTCGGTCGCCGCGGCCGAGGACGCGGGTGGGGGCGGGGGCGAGCGCGCCGAGCACCATCCCGCGCTCCGCCGGCTCGCGCCGCGGCTCACCACCGTTCCCTTCCCGGCGCGGCTGATGAACTGCGGCGGACCGACGATCGTCGAGGCGATGGCATTGCTGCGCGCCGCACGCGCGCGGTTCGGGGAGGGGCGATGAGCCGTGCGACGCTCTGGCTGCTGCTCGCGCTGCTGCTCGCCGCGGCGGGCTCGCTCGCCGCGGGCAAGGTGTGGGTGCCGCTCGACGCCTGGACCAGTGCCGACCCGCGCTCGATCATCATCGTCGAGCTGCGGCTGCCGCGCACGGTCCTCGCGCTCATCGTCGGCGCGGCGCTGGGCGTCGCGGGCGCGGCGATGCAGGGCTATCTGCGCAACCCGCTCGCCGACCCCGGCCTGTTCGGCGTCTCCTCGGGCGCGGCCTTGGGCGCGGTCTGCGCGCTCTTCTTCGGCTATGCCGCGCAGGCCTGGCTGCTGCCGCTGTTCGCGCTGGCGGGGGCGGCGGCGACGATGGCGCTGCTCGCGCTGATCGCGGGGCGCTCGGCCAGCCTGGTCGTGTTCACGCTCGCCGGCATGGTGCTGACCAGCCTTACCGGCGCGCTCACCGCGCTCGCGATCAGCCTGGCCCCGACGCCCTTCGTCGCGTCCGAGATCGTCACCTGGCTGATGGGCGCGCTGACCGACCGCAGCTGGGACGACGTGTGGCTCGCGCTGCCGCTGGTCGCGCTCGGCGTCGCGGTGCTGGCGCGCACCGCGCCCGCGCTCGACGCGCTGACGCTGGGCGAGACGGCGGCGCGCTCGCTCGGGGTCGAGCCGCGGCGGCTGCAGCGCGCGATCGTGCTCGGCGTCGCGCTCACCGTCGGCGCCACGGTGGCGACCGCGGGGGTGATCGGCTTCGTCGGGCTGATGGTGCCGCATCTCGTTCGCCCGCTCGCGCGCCACCGCCCCGGCGCGACGCTGTGGCCGAGCGCGCTCGCGGGCGCGCTGCTGGTGACGGTGGCGGACACGCTCGTGCGGCTGGTGCCGAGCGCGAGCGAGCTGCGGCTCGGCATCGCCATGTCGCTGCTCGGCGCGCCCTTCTTCCTCTACCTGCTGCGTCGGCTGCGGCGGCGGCTGGCATGAGCGCGCTGGCGACCGAGGCGTTGACGCTGTCGCTCGGCGGCCGGCGCGTGCTCGAGGCGGTGACGCTCACGCTCGCGCCGGGGCGGGTGACCGCGCTGCTCGGGCCCAACGGCGCGGGCAAGAGCAGCCTGCTCGCCTGCCTCGCCGCGCTGCGCCGGCCTGAGGCGGGGGCGGCGACGCTCGACGGCATGGACGTGGCGGCGCTGCCCGCGCGCGAGCGGGCGCGCCGCATCGGCTTCCTGCCGCAGCAGGCGGACGTGCACTGGGACGTCGACGTGTGCGCGCTGGTGGCGCTCGGCCGGCTGCCGTGGCGCGGGCGCGGCGCGACGGACGCGGCGGACCGCGCCGCGGTGGAGCGCGCGCTGGAGGCGACCGCGATGACCGCGCTGGCGGGGCGGCCGGTCGAGCAGCTCTCCGGCGGCGAGCGCGCGCGCGCGCTGCTGGCGCGCGTGCTGGCGGGCGAGCCCGAGTGGCTGCTCGCCGACGAGCCGCTCGCCAGCCTCGACCCGGCGCACCAGCTCGACGTCGGTGCGCGGCTCCGCGCGGTCGCGGCGGCGGGGGCGGGCGTGGTGCTGGTGGTGCACGACCTCAACCTCGCGACGCGGCTGGCGGACTCGGTGGTGCTGCTGCGCGCCGGACGCGTGGTGGCGGCGGGCGACACCGCGGCGGTGCTGACGCCCGAGGCGATCGCGGCGACCTACGGGGTGGCGGTGGAGGCGGGGGTCACCGCGGGGGGCGAGCGGTACATCGTGCCGGTGGGGCGGGTGTGAGCCGCTGCATCTGGAGGCGCGACCGGGAATCGAACCCGGGTGCAAGGATTTGCAGTCCTCTGCGTCACCACTCCGCCATCGCGCCTCGATGCCGTGGAGGCGCGCATCTGCGGGCAGCGGCGCCGCCTGTCAAGCGCCGCCGCGCGGCAAAGTGATTGGCGAAGCCGCCGCCGCGCGATACAAACCGGCCACGCGCAACGTGTGTTGCATTACTAAAACAGCTATGTCACAGGAACGTCCGATGACCGCCGCAGCCACCCTTCGTGACGACGACTTCACCGCGATGCGCCAGGCGATGGTGGCGAGCCAGCTGCGCACCGTCGCGGTGACCGACCCGCGCGTGGTCGCGGCGATGGCGGAAGTGCCGCGCGAGCGCTTCGTCCCCGCGGACTCGACCGCGATGGCCTATCGCGACACCGCGGTCGCGCTCGGGCAGGGGCGCGCGCTCAACACGCCGCTCGCCACCGCGCGGCTGCTGGTCGAGGCGCGGCTGCGCGCGAGCGACCGCGTGCTGCTGATCGGCGCGGCGGCGGGCTATACCGCGGCGGTGCTGGCGCGGATCGTCGCGGGCGTCGTGGCGGTGGAAGAGTCGCCCGATCTCGCCGCGCACGCGCGCGCCGCGCTCGCGGACGAGCCCAAGGTCACGCTGGTCGAGGCGCCGCTCGCGCAGGGCCATGCCGCTGGCGCGCCGTATGACGTGCTGCTGGTCGACGGCGCCGTCGAGGAGCTGCCCGCGACCCTGCTCACCCAGGTCGCCGACGGGGGCCGGATCGCGACCGGGCTGATCGAGCGCGGCGTGTTCCGCCTCGCCGCCGGCGCGCATCGCGGCGCCGCGACCGCGCTGACGCCCTTCGCCGACATCGACTCCGTCCGCCTGCCCGGTTTCGCCAAACCGCGCGGCTTCACCTTCTGATCGAGGTATCCGCTTGCGCCGACGTTCGCTGCCGCTGCTCCCGCTGCTCGCGCTGGCGAGCACGCCGCTCTCCGCCGAGACGCTGCGCGACGCGCTGGCCAAGGCCTATCAGAACAACCCGACGCTGACCGCGCAGCGCGCGGCGCAGCGCGCCAACGACGAGAACGTTCCGATCGCGCGCGCGGACGGGCGGCCGGTGCTGTCGACCTCGACCGGGATCAACGAGAACCTGCTGCGCGGCGGCAACAGCTTCACCACGCCCGAGCGCCAGCTGAGCGCCTCGGCCGGGGTGACGCTGCCGATCTACCAGGGCGGGCGGGTGAAATACGGCGTCCGCGCCGCCGAGACGCGGGTCGAGGCGGGGCTGGCCAACCTGCGCGGCGTCGAGGCGAGCACCTTCACCGACGTGGTCGGCGCCTACAACAACGTGATCCGCGACGAGGCGATCGTCGCGCTCAACGCGCAGAACGTGCGCGTGCTGGAGACCAATCTGCGCGCCAGCCGCGACCGGTTCGAGGTGGGCGACCTCACCCGCACCGACGTGGCGCAGTCGCAGGCGCGGCTCAGCCTCGCGCGCGCGCAGCTTCAGTCGGCGCAGGCGACGCTGATCTCGAGCCGCGAGAATTATGTCCGGCTGGTCGGCGCCCCCCCGGGCACGCTCGAGCAGCCGCCCGCGCTGCCCAAGCTGCCCGACAGCGCCGACGCCGCGGTCGAGATCGCGCTGCAGGACAATCCCAACCTGCTCGCCGCGCGCAAGGTGCGCGAGGCGACCGACTATGACGTCAAGGTCGCGCGCGCGGGGCGCCTGCCGCAGCTCGGCGCCACGGTCGGGCAGAATTACTTCAACTATCTCGGCACGCTCGGGCGCGGCAACGCCGCGGGGCTGGGCGTCGGCCAGACCGGCACCGCCACCGCGATCGGCGCCTCGATCAACCTGCCGATCTTCCAGGGCGGGCGCGTCGCGGCGCAGCTGCGCCAGGCGCAGGAGCTGCGCGGCCAGGCGATCGAGCAGGCCACCGGCGCCGAGCGCCAGGTGGTGGCGCAGGCGCGCTCGGCCTATGCGGTGTGGCGCTCCTCGCTCGAGGTGATCGCCTCGGCCGAGGCGGCGGTCAACGCCAACAAGCTCAGCCTGGAGGGCGTGCGCGCCGAGAACAGCGTCGGCACGCGCACCATCCTCGACATCCTCAACGCCGAGCAGGAGCTGCTCAACAGCCAGGTGACGCTCGTCACCGCGCGGCGCGACGCCTATGTCGCCGGTTTCTCGCTGCTCGCGGCGATGGGCCATGCCGAGGCGGAGGACCTCGGGCTCGACGGCGGCGCGCTGTACGATCCGACCGTCAACTATCGCGCGACGCGCGGTCGCTTCAACGATTTCGCGCGCACGCGGTCGGCCGAGCCGGTCGCCGGCAGCACCGCCGCGATCGGCGCCCAGGACGCGACGGTGACGCGGCCGCTGGATCCTCTGCTCGAGAGCAATGTTGACAGATCACCCGCGTTGACGACAGGTGTGGATCGACCGCGCCCTTGATCTAGCGCGGGAAAACACGCTGTGGGGACCAAGTGATGGCGGATCTGAACGCCGAGCCCTCGATGGAGGACATCCTCGCCTCGATCAAGCGCGTGATCAAGGAGGGCGAGACCCAGCCGACGCGCCGCCCGGCGCCGCGGCCGCTCGGCGGCCACGATCGCGACCATGTCCTCGAGCTCAACGACTCGCTCGCGGCGCCGGAGCCCGCGCGCTTCCCGGAACCCGCGCGCGGTCCGGAGCCGCGTGCGGCCGAGCAGCGCGCGCCCGAGCCGCCGGCACCCGGTTTCATTCAGGCCGAGCAGAGCTTCGCGCCGCCGCCGGCCCCGAGCCCCGCGCCAACCCCGATAGCCACCGCCGCCGCGCCCGAGCCGGCGGTGTCGCCGGCGACGGTCGAGGCGACGCGCGGCGCACTCGGTGCGCTCTCGCGGCTAGTGGTGAAGCCCGAGCCGGACAGCGACGGCACGCTGGAGGGCTTGGTGCGGGACATGCTGCGCCCGATGCTGAGCGACTGGCTTGACCACAACCTCCCGCGGCTGGTCGAGCAGATGGTCGCGCGCGAGATCGCCAAGATCACCGCGGGGCAGGGATAGGCGAGGGCCGTCCCAAGTGGCGGTGCTGAGCCCCTTCGATCCTTCAACCCGTCGCGCTCGCCTCACGATCGCAGCGGCAGCTCCAGCGCCACCACGAGCCCGGGTGCGGCGTCCTCGAGCGTGACGTTGCCGCCGTGCAGCCGCGCCACCGCGGCGACGAGCGACAGCCCGAGCCCGGCGCCACTGCCGCCGCGCGCCTCGTCGACCCGACCGAAGCGGCTCAGCGCGACCGCGCGATGCTCCGGCGCGATGCCGGTGCCTTCGTCGGCGACGCTCACGGTTGCCGCCTGCGGGGTCACCACGAGCGACAGCGTGATCGTGCCGGCGCCATATTTCAGCGCATTGTCGATCAGATTGCCGAGCGCCTGGGCGATCAGTTCGCGGTGCAGCGGCATCGTCAACGGGATCGGCGCGACGACGCGGATCGCGCGCTCGGCGTCCTCGGCGACCGGACCGTAGATCTCGGCGAGCTGCTCGAGCTCGTTGGCCAGATCTACCGGAGCGAAGGACTCCCGCCCGATCCCCGCCTCCGCGCGCGTGATGCGCAGCGCGGTCTCGACCAGCGCAAGCACCCGCTCGCCCTCGGTGAGCGCACGATCGACCGCCTCCTGCGCGGCGGGTTCGCTGACCTGCGCAGCGGCGCGCTCGAGCGCCGAGCGCAGCCGAGTCAGCGGCGACTTCAGATCATGTGCCAGCGTGTCCGTCGCGATCGTCAGCTCGCTCACCAGCGTATCGAGCCGGTCGAGCGTGGCGTTTACCGCGTCGGCGAGCAGGGCGAAGGCGTCGCCGCTGCGATCGTCGGCGACGCGGCGCGAGAGGTCACCGCCGCGCACCGCGCGCAGCGTCGTCACCGTGTCGTCGAGGCGCGTGACGATCATCCGCGCCGCCAGCCAGGCGGCGAGCGCGGCGAAGGCGATGGCGAGCGACAACGCCACCAGCATCGCCGCCTCCAGCAGGCGGACGGTGCGACGCTCGCCCTCCACCACGCTGCCGGTGAGCAGCCGCGCGCCGCCGGGCAGCCGCGTCGCGCGGACCAGCATCGCCTCGGGCGCGTCGTGGCGGCGGCGATAGAGCTCCACCGCGATCGTACCGTCGTCGGGGAGGATGTTGGGCGGCCAGGCGGAGAGATTGCCGGCCAGCCGGTTGCCCGCCGCGTCCGCCAGCAGCACCACCGCGCCGGCGCGGGCAGGGCGCGCGCCGCGCAGCTCGATCGCGCGCGCCAGCCCGGCGGTGCCAGCGTCGCCCTGGATCGCGAGCAGGTCCTGGCGCAGCACCTCCTCGGTGGCGAGCGCGCGATCGTAGACCTGCCCGCGCACGATGGCGCGAAGCGTCAGCAGCAGCGTCGCCGCCGCGGCTACCTGCAGCAGGAAGACCAGCGCGGCGAAGCGCGCCGTGGTCGAGCGCCAGTGCACCTCAGCGCGCCTGCATCGTGGAGTGTGATCCATCTACGCCGAGCGGTGCCCCGGCGGGCGCCGGAGCCCAGGGCCGCCGAGGCGACCTTCGTGAGCCTGGGCTCCCGCGTGCGCAGGACCACGCTGGCGATGGGTGTGCGGTGGTCACTCGTCAGGGGTTCACGCCGAGCCGGTAGCCCGAGCCGCGCACGGTGTGCAGCAGCGGGCGCGCGAAGCCCTCGTCGACCTTCTTGCGCAGCCGGCTGAGGTGCACGTCGATCACGTTGGTGCCGGGGTCGAAATGATAGTCCCACACGCCCTCGAGCAGCATCGTGCGCGTGACCACCTGCTCGACGTGGCGCAGCATGAACTCGAGCAGTCGGAACTCGCGCGGCTGCAGCTCGATCGTCCGCCCCGCGCGCTTGACCCGGCGCGCGAGCAGGTCGACCTCGAGATCGTCGCAGCGCAACACCGTCTCGACCGCGGGCGCGCTACGGCCGCGGCGCACCAGCAGCCGGATGCGCGCGAGCAGCTCAGCGAAGGCGAACGGCTTGACCAGATAATCGTCGGAGCCGTTGGTGAGGCCCTTGACCCGGTCCTCGGGCGAGCCGAGCGCGGAGAGCACGATCACCGGGGTCTCGATGCCCGCGCCGCGCATCGCCGCGAGCACCGCCATGCCGTCGATCCCGGGCAGCATGCGGTCGAGCACGACGCAGTCGTAGCTGCCGTCGGTGGCGTGAAACAGGCCGTCGCGCCCGTTGTCGGCGCGATCGACGAGGAAGCCTTCCTCGCTCAGCCCCTTGGCGACGAAGTCGGCGGTGGCGGCATCGTCCTCGATCAGCAGGATCTTCTGCGACACGCTCTTCCTCTCACCGGCCGCGGACCTCGATGGGCAGGTCGCGCGCGCCGCGCCGCACCACCAGCTTCACCAGCGGATGTGTTGCCATCTCGCGCTGCACTTCCGCAAGCGTCGCGGGCGCGCGGCCGTCGATCCGCTCGACGAGGTCCCCGACGCACAGCCCGGCGCGCTCCGCCGGGCCGCCCGCGCGCAGGCTGGTCACCATCGGCAACACGCCGCGTGGCGGAGCCGTGGCGACGAAGGTGGCGCCGACCGAGTCTCCGCGGGCGTGATGCAGCTGGTGGACGCCGCGCAGCGCCAGCGCGGAGCCGAGCGCTGCCAGCAGCGCGGAGGCGAGCACCGCACGGTCGAGCGGTTGCAGGCGGGTCATGACGCCTCCCGACGGCGCTCGAGCAGCGCGTCGAGCCGCGCCGTGACCGCGTGCTCGATCATGTCGTGCAGCCGCAGGATCTCGAGCTCGGCGCGCAGGTTCACCTCATAGTCGAGCCGCGCTGCGAGCCGGTCCTTGGCCGCCTGGCGGTTCTGGCTCATCATGATTACGGGCGCCTGGATCGCCGCCAGCGTCGACAGCATCAGGTTTAGGAAGATGTAGGGGTAGGGGTCGAAGGCGTGGCCGAGCCGCGACAGCACGCCGCTGTTGAGCAGCATCCAGCCGACCAGCAGCAGCGAGAAGCCGATGATGAAGCCCCACGAGCCGCCCACCGCCGCGACGCGGTCGGCGAGCCGGTCGCCGAGCCTCGCGGTCTCCTCGTCGACGTCGCCCGCGTCGCGCGCGATCGGCAGGCGTTCCTCGATCTTGGCAAGGACGTTGCGCTCCTCCGCGTCGAGCGCGGCGGGGGACTTGCCGAGCAGCCGGGCGGCGAACGTGTGGACGGGGTGGCTGGCCATGCGCGACGGTCTCCGCTGACGCCGCGGCGCGGGGCGTCGAGCCTGTTGTGCCCGCGCGGGGCTGTTCGAGCGATGAGCGTAAGATGACGAATCGCTAATGTTTTTGTCAGCGCGCCGGCAGGCGGCGGTGGGCAGGAGGGACGGCATGGAGCCGCCGCTTTCCCCGCGCGCCGCGCTGGACGAGCGCATCTGCCGGCTGATCTGCCCGATCGCCTCGGCGATGGTGGGCGTGTGCCTCACCGGCATCGGCCTGCTCCACCTCGGCGTCGCGGGCGGTCGTCGCGCCGGCGTGGCGGACGATCTGCTCGCGATCGACTCGCTGCTGTTCCTGGTCGCAACGCTGACCTCCTACGTCGCGCTGCGCGGCGCCGCGCACCGTCGGCTGCACCTCATGGAGCAGCTCGCCGACGCCTGCTTCATCCTCGCCATGCTGCTTCTCACCGCGGCGTGCTTCGTCATCACCTACGCGCTGAGTGCCTGAGCCATGACCGACTTTCCCGTCCCGCCGCGTCGGCGCAATCCGCTCGGCGTCGCGCTGGCGCTGCTCGCCGGCACGGGGCTGCTGGTGCTCGGCTATCTCGGTTCGCTCGGCTACTATAGCCCCTCGATGTACCGACTGGTGCCGCCGACGGCGGCACCCGCGCCGGCGCAGCACGGGCTGGTGGCGGTGCTGTTCTCGGGCGATTCGGGTTTCGATGCCGGGATGACGCCGCATATCGGGCGCACGCTGGCGGCGCACGGCATCCCCGTGCTCGAGATCAACTCGCTGACCGCCTTCCGCGCGGGGCGCAGCGCGGCGGAGACGGCCGCGCTGGTGGCGGAGGTAACACGCCGCGCGCTGGCGCTGCCGGGTGCGACGCGGGTGCTGCTGGTCGGCCAATCGTTCGGCGCCGACGTGCTGCAATATGGCGCGAGCCTGCTGCCGTCGTCGCTGCGCGCGCGCGTGCCGCAGCTGATCTTCGCGGTGCCCGGCGACACCCTGTTGTTCCGCGCCAGCCCCAACGGCCTGTTCGACGGTCCGCCCGACCGTGGCGCGCTCCCGAGCGCGCGGCGCGTCGATTGGGCGCCCGTGGTCTGTCTCCACGGCGCGACGGAAGCGAACAGCCTGTGCCCGTTGTGGCGCCAGCGCAACGTGCGCGTCGTGACGCTGCCGGGCGACCATTACCTCAACCATGATCCGGATCGGCTGTGCGCGACGCTGTGGCAGGCGGTCCGGCGAGGCCGCTGAGCGCCACATTACCGATTGTTCAGTGGACGACGAGCCTCTCGCAATGCGCGCCGTCCTACACGGTCGGTCAAACAGAGCAGGGGACTGAACACGTGAGAAGCATGCGCGGGATGTTGGCGGCGGCGATCGCGGCAGCGGCGGCGTCCGTGCTCCCGGCCGAGGCGACGGCAGCCCCGGCCGCCAGTCCGCTGGGGACGTGGCTCAATCCCTATGGATCGGTCGCGGTGCGGACCGGCGCGTGCGGCGACCGACTGTGCGGCTGGATCGTCTGGGCCAGCGCCGAGGCGCAGGCCGACGCGCGCGAGGGCGGGGTCACCGGGCTGATCGGCACCCAGCTGCTCGAGAATTACCGGCCGACCGCGGGTGGCTGGGTCGGTACCGTCTTCGTCCCCGACATGGGGCGGCGCTTCTACTCGAAGATCGAGCCGGTCGGCAGCGACGGGCTGCGCGTGAAGGGCTGCATCCTCCATGGTCTCGTGTGCCGCTCGCAGCTGTGGCACCGCGTCGCGCAGCCGCCGCATGCCTGAGCTGCGCGCCCGTCTCGAACGCTATCGCACCCCCGTCGCCGTCGCGGCGGTGGCGATACTGCTGGGGCTCGGCTTCGCCGCGATCGAGCGGCTGACCCGCGAGATCCGCCTCGCCGACGTGCGCGCGGCGATCAACGGCCTGTCGGGTGTGCAGGTCGCCGCGGCCCTGGGCCTGACCGCGCTGAGCTATCTCGCGCTGACATTCTACGACGCGATGGCGTTGCGGGTGATCGGGCGACCGCTGCCGTGGCGCGTCGCCGCGCTCGGATCGTTCACCAGCTACACGCTGTCGCACAATCTCGGGCTCGCGCTGCTGACCGGCGGTTCGGCGCGCTACCGCGTCTATACCGCCGCGGGGCTCGACGGGCCTGACGTGGCGCGCGTCGTCGGCATCGCCAGCGCGACCTTCTGGCTCGGCGTCGTCACCGTGGCCGGCGCGGCGCTGACGCTGCGCGACGGCGCGATCGTGCTCGCGGACGTGACGCTGAGCGCCGCCGCGGCGCACGCGATCGGCGCGGCGGTGCTCGCCGGAGTCGTCGCGCTGGTAGCCGCCTGCGGCATGGCGCGCGGGCCGCTGCGCGTGTGGCGCTTCACGCTGCCGCTGCCGAGCGCGTCGCAGGCGGTGGCGCAGGTCGCGATCGCGCTGGCCGACACGGCCGCCGCCGCGGCGGCGCTGTTCGTGCTGATCCCGCACGCGCCGGTCGCGCTGCTCCCCGCCTTCGTGCTCGCCTATGCGCTCGGCGTCGTCGTCGCGCTGGTGACTCACGTGCCCGGCGGCATCGGGGTGTTCGAGGCGGTGGTGCTGGCAGTGGTGCCGGGTGACCGCGCCGCGCTGGTGGCGGCGCTGATCGCCTATCGCCTGGTCTATTACGTGCTGCCGCTCGCGCTCGGCGTGGCGCTGCTCGCGTGGCACGAGGGCCGCCGCCAGCACGGGCTGCCGCGGCTGCTGCGCGACTCGGGCGCGCTGGCGAGCGAGGTGGCGCC
This sequence comes from Sphingomonas sp. BK580, assembly GCF_014194975.1. Classification (GTDB taxonomy): domain Bacteria; phylum Pseudomonadota; class Alphaproteobacteria; order Sphingomonadales; family Sphingomonadaceae; genus Sphingomonas. The sequence continues at coordinate 370,319 of NZ_JACIAY010000004.1, forward strand.
GCTGGTGCTCGCCGCGGCCAGCTTCGCCGGCGGCGCGATGCTGCTGCTGTCGGGCTCGCTGCCCGCGCTGGCGCCGCGCATCGGCGCCCTCCACGCGCTAATGCCGCTGCCTTTCATCGAGGCGAGCCACGTCGCGGCGAGCCTGGTCGGCACCGGGCTGCTGCTGCTCGCGCCCGGCCTGTACCGCCGACTGGACGGTGCCTTCGTCGCCACGCGCGCGCTGCTGCTCGCCGGCGCCGTTTTCTCGCTGTCGAAGGGCGTCGACTATGAGGAGGCCGCGGTGTGCCTCGCGCTCGCCGTGCTGCTGCAGTGGACCCGCGGCGCCTTCTATCGCCGCACCGCGCTGACCCAGGCGCCGCTGTCCGGCGCGTGGCTGGTGGCAGTGGCCGTGGCGGTCGGTGTCGCCGCCTGGACCGGTCTGATCGCCTATCGCCACGTGCCGTACGACGACGATCTGTGGTGGCATTTCGCGCTCCACGGCGACGCGCCGCGCTTCCTGCGCGCGACGCTGGCGGTCGCGGTGATGCTCGCGGCGGTGGCGCTGTGGCGGCTGCTCGGCCCGGCGCGCAGCGTGCCCGACGTCCCCCCCGATCCCGCCGCGGTGGCGCGCGTGCTCGCGAACGCCGAGCGCACCGACGCGATGCTGGCACTGACCGGCGACAAGCGCTTCCTCCTCTCCGAGGACGGCCGCGCGATGCTGATGTACCAGGTGCGCGGCACCAGCTGGATCATCATGGGTGACCCGATCGGACCGGCCGACACCTGGGGCGAGCTGCTGTGGCGCATCCGCGACCTCGCCGACCGCGCGCAGGGTCGGCTGCTGCTGTACCAGGTCACCGGGCTGGTGCTGGATCTCGCGATCGGCATGGGGCTGCAGATCGTCAAATATGGCGAGGAGGCGATCGTCGACCTGCCGTCCTTCGTGCTCGACGTGCCGCGGTTGCGCTCGGTGCGCAAGGCGGAGCGCGCCGCCGCGCGCAAGGGCGCCGAGTTCCGCATCGTTCCCGCGGCGGCGGTGCCGGTGATCATCGACGAGCTCGCCGCGATCTCGGACGAGTGGATGCGCGCCAAGGGGCACCACGAGAAAGGCTTCAGCCTGGGCCGCTTCGATCGCGACTATCTCCGCCATTTCGACATGGCGCTCGTCGTGGTCGAGGGGCGGATCGTCGCCTTCGCCAACCTGTGGCTCACCGAGGGGCGCAGCGAGGCCTCGGTCGACCTGATGCGCCACCGCGACGACATGCCCGCGGGGACGATGGACTTCCTGTTCGTCCATCTGATCGACTGGGCACGGGAGCGCGGCTATCGCCGCTTCTCGCTGGGCATCGCGCCGCTCTCCGGTATCGCGGGTCGGCGACTGGCACCGGCCTGGGCGCGCGCGGCGGCGCTGATCTTCCACCACGGCGAGCGCTTCTACGGCTTCCGCGGGCTGCGCACGTACAAGGAGAAATTCGCGCCGGAGTGGGAGCCGCGCTACATCGCCGCGCCGCGCGGACTTGCGATGATCAAGGCGCTGCGCGACCTGTCGCTGCTGGTCGGCAAGCCGTCCGCGGCGGCGACGGCGGCGCCGCGCGCGGCCGGGATGATGGCGCGTTTCCCGGTGACGCCACCGCGCCCCGTCGACGCCCTGCTCAACCTCGCCTCGTCGTGAGACCCGTCGGACTGGGCGCGCGCTCGGGCGGCGACGAGGCGCAGGTGACCGCCGCGGCAGAGGCCGAGCCGATGCCGGCGGACTGCCGCGCCGGTCGGCACGCGCCGGCCCGCCGGGTGACGGTGGACGCCAACGGTGCCGCGCACGCGCGCTGCCGGCGCTGCGGCTGCGAGTTGACCCGGTTGCCCGCGATCCGGCGCTGGTACCGCTCGGGGGTCTTGGGCTAGCGCGCCACGCCCGCCGGTGCGCCCTCCGCCTCGCGATCGGATCATGACGAACTTGTAAGCCTCGGCCCACGCGGCGATTATCCGCGCCGGCGTAGGGAGCGATCGTTCCCGCGCGTCGCGCGCCCATGCAAGGCCTGCCCATGTCCGCCCCCGTCTTCTTCGATCCCACCGGTCGCCGCAGCCGCCGCTCCAAGCGGGTGATCGCGGCGCTGCTGATCGCGGTGGTGGCGGCCGCGATCGCCTTCGCTACCACGCTCGTCGCCGTGCCGCGCGGGGTCGACCTGCGCCTTCCGCTGCCGCGCGCGCATGCCGCCGCGGCGCGCGGCGAGCAGCGCCGGCACGGCCTCGCCGCCTGGTTGCCGCATCGGCGCGCGGCCGCGAAGAGCGCGGGCAACGCCCCGCTCAGCATCGGTTTCTACGTGCCGGGCAACGACGACAGCCTCGCCTCCTTCCGCCGCAACGCCGCCGCGCTCGACTGGGTCGTGCCGGCGCTGGTCAGCGTCGCGGGGCCGCAGCACCGCGTGACGGTGGAGCGCGACGGCGCGTTCGAGCGCAGCCTCGCGGCGCTGCCGCACGCGCCCAAGGTGCTGCCGATGGTGCAGAACCTCGGCGAGGAGCAGTGGGACGGCAAGGGCAGCGCCGCGCTGCTCGCCGACCCGCGCGCGCGCACCGGACTGGCGCAGCGGCTGGCGGGTTACGTCGCGCAGCGGCGTGCCGGCGGCCTGGTGATGGACTTCGAGTCGCTGCCCGAGACGGCGATGCGTCCTTATGTCGCCTTCCTGCGCACGCTCCACGCGGCCATGCCGAAGGGGACCACGCTCGCGGTGACCGCGCCGGCGGAGGACGACAGCTGGCCGCTCGCCGCGATCGCGCAGGCGACCGACAAGGTCATCCTGATGGCCTATGACCAGCATTGGGAGGGCGGCACGCCCGGCCCGATCGCGGCGCAGGACTGGTTCATCCGCGAGGTCGAGGCGGCGCGGCGCGTCGTGCCCGCCGACAAGCTGGTCGTCGCGCTGGGCAGCTACGCGTACGATTGGCACGGCGACTCGACCGACGCGCTGTCGATCGAGGAGGCGTGGCTCGCCGCGCACGACAGCGAGGCGCCGATCGGCTTCGACCCCGCCAGCGGCAACGCCAATCTCGCCTACGACGAGGACGGTCAGCGCCACACCATCTGGATGCTCGACGCGGCGACCAGCTGGAACGAGATGCAGGTGCTGCGCCAGCTCAACATCGGCGGCGTCGCGCTGTGGCGGCTGGGCAGCGAGGACCAGGGCTTCTGGGCCGACCTCGTCGCGATGCGCACCGGCGGCCGTCCCGACCTGCGCCGCCCGGCCTCGCTGCTCAACACCGACATCGAGGGATCGGGCGAGATCCTGCGCATCACCGCCACGCCGACGTCGGGGCAGCGCACGCTCTGGGCCGATCGCCAGGGGCTGATCCGGCGCGAGCGCTACGACTCACTGCCGACCCCCTATGTCGTCCGCCGCGCCGGCGCCGCCGACCCGAAGAAGCTCGCGCTGACCTTCGACGACGGCCCCGACGCGACCTGGACGCCGCGCATCCTCGACGTGCTCGAGGCGGCGCGCGTGCCAGCGACCTTCTTCGTCATCGGCGGCAACGCGCTGGAGCATCCCGCTCTGCTCAACCGGATCGTGCGCGACGGGGACGAGATCGGCAACCACAGCTACACGCACCCGAACATGGCGCGGCTGGGCCCGCGCGAGACCGCGCTCGAGCTCAACGCCACGCAGCGGCTCGTGCAGGCCTATACCGGCCGCTCGATGACGCTGTTCCGCGCGCCCTATTTCGGCGACGCCGAGCCGACCACGACCGACGAGCTCGAGCCCGCGCTCCAGGCGCAGCAGGCGGGCTACACGGTCGTCGGCCTCCACGTCGACCCGAACGATTGGCAGCGGCCGGGCGAGGACGCGATCGTGCAGCAGGTGCTCGATCAGGTCCACTCGGCCACGCCCGAGAAGTCGGGCAACGTCATCCTGCTCCACGACGGCGGCGGTGACCGGTCCGAGACCGTGGCGGCGCTGCCGCGCATCATCCGTCAGCTGCGCGGCGAGGGCTATACGTTCGTCACCGCGTCGCAGCTGGTCGGCGCCAGCGCGGCGCAGGCGATGCCGCCGGTGGCGGAGGGCGATCTCTGGGCGGTGCGGACCGACGTGGCGGTGTTCGTCGTCCTCGCCGCGCTGGCGGGGGCGCTGGCCTGGCTGTTCTACCTCGCCATCTCGCTCGGCATCGCGCGCGCGGTGCTGATGGCCGGACTCGCGTGGGTGCAGGCGCGGCGCAAGCGACCCGAGCCGCCGGTGTTCGCGCCCAGCGTCTCGGTGGTGATCCCCGCCTACAACGAGGAGCGCGTGATCGTTTCGTCGATCCAGCGCGTGCTGGCGAGCGACTATCCCCAGCTCGAGGTGATCGTCGCCGACGACGGCTCGAAGGACCGCACCAGCGCGGTGGTGCAGGCCGCCTTCGCGGGCGACCCGCGCGTGCGCCTGCTCACCCTGGTCAACGGCGGCAAGGCGGCGGCGCTCAACCGCGCACTGCTGTCGGCGACCGGCGAGGTGGTGATCGCGCTCGACGCCGACACGCAGTTCGAGCCGGCGACGATCCGCCGCCTCGCGCGCTGGTTCGCCGACGAGCGGATCGGGGCGGTCGCGGGCGACGCGCGCGTCGGCAACCGAGTCAACCTCGTCACGCGCTGGCAGGCGGTGGAATATATCACCGCGCAGAACCTCGAGCGGCGCGCGCTCGCCGGCTTCGACGCCATGACGGTGGTGCCCGGCGCGGTCGGCGCGTGGCGCCGCGCCGCGCTCGACGCGGTCGGCGGCTATCCCGAGGACACGCTGGCGGAGGACCAGGACCTCACCATCGCAATCCAGCGCGCCGGCTGGCGCGTGACCTATGATCCGAGCGCGATCGCCTGGACCGAGGCGCCCGAGAGCTTCCGCGCGCTTGCCAAGCAGCGCTTCCGCTGGGCGTTCGGCACGCTGCAATGCCTGTGGAAGCATCGCGCGGTGCTGCGCACGCGCAAGCCCTCGGGGCTGGCACTGGTGGGGCTGCCGCAGGCGTGGCTGTTCCAGATCGCCTTCGCCGCGATCTCGCCGCTGATCGACCTGGCGCTGCTCGTCTCGATCGGTGGCACCGCGCTGCGCGTGGCGCAGCACGGCTGGGCGCAGACCAGCGGCGACGTCGCGCGGATGGGCGTCTACTGGGTCGCCTTCACCGCGATCGACGTGCTGTGCGGCTGGATCGCCTATCGCCTCGACGGCCATCGCGCGCGCTATCCCGCGCACCTGTTGGTGGCGCAGCGGCTGGTGTACCGCCAGATCATGTATTGGGTGGTGCTGCGCGCGATCGCGGCGGCGATCGGCGGCTGGCTCGTCGGCTGGGGCAAGCTCGAGCGGAGCGGCCGCGTGACGGCGGCTGGGGCGGCGTGAGGGCTGGCGCCTCGATCCGCTTCTCCCCACCGTCATCCTGAGCTCGTCCCAGGATGACGGCAGTGGGCCTCACGCCGAGCGTTCGCGCACCACGCGCTCGAGCACCGTCAGCGGCATGGCGCCGAGCCGCAGCACCTCGTGGAAGCGCTTGAGGGCGAATCCCGGCTTCGCCTTCGCCTCGTCGCGCAGCCGAGTCCAGACGGTGTGGCCGATCTTGTAGCTGCACGCCTGGCCCGGCCAGACGGTGTAGCGGTCGATCTCGCCCTGGCTGCGCCCGCGCGCGATGCCGGTGGTGGCGATCAGATAGTCGGTCGCCTGCTCGCGGCTCCAGCGCTTGGCGTGCATGCCGCTGTCCACCACCAGTCGTGTCGCGCGGAACAGCAGCGACTGGAGGTAGCCGACCTGGCCGAGCGGGTCGCCCTCGTACATCCCCATCTCGTCGGCGAGCTGCTCGGCGTAGAGCGCCCACCCCTCCGAATAGCCCGAGAAGAAGCCGCGGCGACGGATCAGCGGGATATCCTCGCTCTCCAGCGCGAGCATCACCTGGAGGTGGTGCCCCGGCACCGCCTCGTGATGCGTCAGCGTGGCGAGCCCGAACTTGGGCCGGTCGAACGTGTCGCGCAGGTTGATATAGTAGATCGCGGGGCGCGAGCCGTCGAGCGAGGCGTTCTCGTAATAGCCGCCCGGCGCGCCGGCCTGGATCGAGGCGGGCACGCGCCGCACCTCGACCGGCGCCTTGGGCAGCGAGGCGAACGCCTCGGGCAGCCGCTTCTGCATCGCCGCGATCTGGCGGGTGAGCTGCGCCAGCAGCGCCTCGCGCCCGGGATCGGTGTTGGGGAAGAGCTGGTCGGGGCGCTTGTTGAGCGCGACGAGCCGCTCGCCGACGGTACCCTGCGCCATGCCCTGTGCCTTGAGGATCGCGTCGATGCGGCCCGATATCTCCGCCACCTGCGCGAGGCCGAGGCGGTGGATCTCGTCGCCCGACATCGGCACCGTGGTCGCTGCCTCCGCGGCCGCGGCGTAGTAAGCGTCGCCGTCGGGCAGGCGCCAGCAGCCCGCGTCGTGCGTGGCGCGCGCGCGCAGCTCGGTGACGAGCGCGCGCTGTCGATCGAGCGCGGGGAAGACCTTCTCCGCCACCAGCGCGCGCGCCCGCGCGGCGCGCTCGGCCGGCAGGCCCGCGGCGGCGAGCTTGGCGGCGAAGGCGACCACCGCGACGGTCTGCTCGGGCGCCTGGTCGCGGAAGGCGGCGAGCTGCTTGAGCGTCGTGTCGAGGATATAGTCGGGCGCGAACACGCCGCGCGCGGCGTCGGCGCGCTGACGCGCACTGTCGTCCTCGATCGCGCCGGCGAGCGCCTCGACGCGCGCGAGATAGGCGTCCGCCTCGGCGGCGTCGCGGACGCGGTGCTGTGATTCGAGGAAGTCGGGCACGTCGCGATAGGCGCCGGTGAGCTGGCTCAGGATATAGGGCGCGAACCGGCCCATCGTCGCGCCGTAGCGGAAGCGCTCGCTGCCGCCGATCGCGCGGCTGAGCTGATAGGTGACGACGTCGAGGTCGAGCTGCGCCGCGGGGGACAGCGCGGCGCGATCGAAGCGCCGGAGCTCGGCCAATTCTTGCCGAGCGCGCGCGAGGGCGCTGGTCTGACCCGCGGTCGAGCCGTCGTCGAGCCGGCGCTTCAGCCCGGCGCGCGCGCCGCTGTCGAGCCCGAGCCGGGTCGCCTGCTCGGGGCTCTCGTCGAGCCGCGCGTAGAAGAAGCGATCGAGCGTCGCGCGCAGCGCCGCGTCGCCGCCGGCCCGAGTCGCCGCGGCCGCTGGCAGCGCCGCGATGGCCGCGCCGGCGGTCGCGCCACCGATGAAATCACGCCTGTTCATCAAGAGCTTCTCCCTATGCCCCGCGTGTTTGACGGGGCGAGACGGGGTAAGCAAGCGATCGGCGCCGCTCATCATTGAGTAAGCCTTGCCGTATATTACGCTCGTCCCTCGGAGGAGCTGTGCTGCCGACCTCGATCTCGACCCGTGTGATTGCCGCGTTCGGAACCGTCGTGGCGGTGGTGTTGCTGCTGCTCGCCGCCGGCTGGATGGTGGCGGGCGACGTGCGCCACGCCAACCAGTCGGTGCGGCTGCTCAGCGAGCGGCTCCGAGTCGAGGACGCGCAGGACCGCGCGCAGCAGCAGCTGCGGCTCGCGATCGGCGAGGTGACTCGGGCGGCCGAGCGGCCACGCCAGGTCACCCCGGCGCAATGGGTGCGGGTGGACCAGGCGCTCGCCGCCTTCCGCGCGAGCTACCGTGCGCCCGCCGGCGCGGCTTCGGCGCGCGACGCGGCGGCGACGGACTTCGCGCGCCTCGCGGGGAACCTGATCGCCGACGCGCGCGCCGAGCCGCGCCGGATCGCGCGCGACATGCCGCAGTTCCTCGCCGCGCTGCGCGTGCTGGAGCGTGAGCGCGCCGAGGCGCGGCGCCGGCTGGTCGATCGGATCGACGCCGCGGTCGCGCGCAGCTCGCGCGAGCTCTACGCCAGCATCTCGCGCATCGTCTTCGGCGTGCTCGGCGTGCTGCTGCTGCTGCTCGCCTCTTTCCTGTGGCTGCGGCGTCAGGTGCTGCACCCGATCGTCGCCATCGCCGACCAGCTGCGCCAGTTCGGCACCGCGGACGGCGAGGTGCAGGTCGCGGGGCGCGAGCGCGCCGACGAGATCGGCGACCTCGCGCGTGGGCTGGGGGAGTATCGCGACGCGGTGGAGCAGCGCCGGCGCGCCGAGAAGAGGATCGAGTTCCTCGCGCACCACGACATGCTGACCGCTTTGCCCAACCGGCTGCTGTTCGAGGAGCGGCTGGCGCAGGATCTCACGCGCGCGACGCGCACCGGCCAGCGGGTCGCGGTGTTCGCGATCGATCTCGACGACTTCAAGTCGGTCAACGACCGGTTCGGGCACGCCGGCGGCGATCGCGCGCTGAATCGCGCCGCGCAGCTGCTGACCGGCTGCGTCCGCGCCGACGACATGGTGGCGCGCCTCGGGGGGGACGAGTTCGCGATCATCCAGGTCGCGCCCGATCAGCCGCGCGCGGCCGAGGCGCTGCTGATGCGGATCTTCCGCGCCTGCGATGCCACCGCGGGTGACGAGGTGCCGGTGCAGATGAGCGTCGGCGTGGCGCTCTCGGGCGCGGAGCAGGCGCGCGAGGAACTCTACAATCTCGCCGACATGGCGATGTACCGCGCCAAGTCGGAGGGGCGCCACACCGCGCGCTTCTTCGACGAGGCGCTCAAGGAGGAGACGCGACTACGCTGGCGGCTGTCGCGCGACCTTGAGGGCGCGGTGGAGCGCGGCGAGATGTCGCTGGTGTACCAGCCGATGGCGGACGCGCGCACGCTCCGCGTGATCGGCTATGAGGCGCTGCTGCGCTGGCGCCATCCCGAGCTGGGCGACATCCGTCCCGACCAGTTCATCCCGCTCGCCGAATCGAGCGGGCGGATCGACTCGCTCGGCCTCTGGGTCGCGGACCAGGCGATGGCGGCGGCGCGCGGCTGGCCCGATCACGCGATCGTCGCGCTCAACCTGTCGCCGGTGCAGTTCCGCCAGGCCGACCTCGCCGCCGACCTGCTCGCGCTGGCGGAGCGTCATGGACTGGCGCCCGAGCGGCTCGAGTTCGAGGTGACCGAGAGCGCGACGCTGCTCGGCCACCGCCGCGACGCCGTGCTCGGGGCCCTGCGCGCGCTGCAGGACCGCGGCGCCCGGATCGTGATGGACGATTTCGGGACGGGCTATTCCTCGCTCGGCAACCTGCGCGACTTCCGCTTCGACAAGCTCAAGGTCGATCGCAGCTTCGTCTCGGCGATGCTCGACCACGCGCCGTCGGCCTCGATCGTGCGCAGCATCGCCGCGCTGGGCGAGAGCCTCGGCGTGCCCGTGGCGGCCGAGGGGGTCGAGACCGAGGAGCAGCTCGCGCTGCTACGCCGCTGGGGCTTCCCGCAGGTCCAGGGCTATCTGCTCGGCCGCCCCGAGCGGCTCGAAACTGTCTTGCGCTCTGCCGCTTATGCGGGAATGATCGGCTAGCCTCGACGCCCGCTTCGCGGGGCCCCGTCGGGGCGCGTGGGCACCGTCTTGACACTTCCCTCGCAACCGTGTTGGTAGCGCTATCAAGATAGCCGCTGAGTTGGGGAGGGGTGATGGCGCTCGAACAGGACGCGACCGCGTCGGGTCTGCCGCACGACTGGAAGGAAGGCCGCTTCATCGGCCGCGCGGCGACCGCCGAAGGGCCGATCCCGGTGCTCATCGTCCGCGGCGAGGCGTTCGACATGTCGGCGGTGGCGCCCACGGTGGCGATGCTGGTCGAGGCCGGTGACCTCTCCGGCGCGGGCGGTCGCTCGCTCGGCACGCTCGACGCCGCCGGGCTCGAGCTGCTCAGCCCGGTCGATCTGCAATGCGTCAAGGCGTGCGGGGTCACCTTCGCGGTGTCGGCGATCGAGCGTGTCATCGAGGAGCGCGCGCGCGGCGACTGGTCCGCCGCGGCAGAGATCCGCGGGCGGCTGGAGTCGCGCGTCGGCGGCTCGATCCGCTCGGTCGTGCCCGGCACCCCGGAGGCGGCGGCGCTGAAGGCGGCGCTGATCGAGGACGGGCTGTGGTCGCAATATCTCGAGGTCGCGATCGGTCCCGACGCCGAGGTGTTCACCAAGGCGCCGGTGCTCGCCACCGTCGGCCCTGACGCCGAGATCGGCATCCGCTCCGATTCGAGCTGGAACAATCCCGAACCCGAGGTCGCGCTGCTGGTCGACAGCCGCGGCACCGCCATCGGTGCGACGCTCGGCAACGACGTCAACCTGCGCGACTTCGAGGGGCGCTCGGCGCTGCTGCTCGGCAAGGCCAAGGACAATAACGCCTCCTGCTCGCTCGGCCCGCTGGTGCGGCTGTTCGACGACGGCTTCACGATCGACGACGTGCGCGGCGCCGAGGTGCGGCTGCGGATCGAGGGCGAGGATGGCTATGTGCTCGACGGCAAGAGCAACATGGCCGAGATCAGCCGCGACCCGCTCGACCTGGTGCGCCAGACGCTCTCCGAGCATCAATATCCCGACGGCTTCGTGCTGTTTCTCGGCACGCTGTTCGCGCCGGTGCAGGACCGCGACGAGCCCGGCCGCGGCTTCACCCACAAGGTGGGGGACCGCGTGACGATCGAGAGCGAGCGGCTCGGCCGGCTGACCAACCGCGTGGTGACCTCCAGGGACGCCGCGCCGTGGGAACTCGGCATCGGCGGGCTGATCCGCAACCTCGCCGCGCGTGGGCTGCTGGGGCAGGCGGCGTGAGCGAGCGCGCGGTCTATCCGTCGCTGCGCGGCAAGAAGATATTGGTGACCGGCGGCGCCACCGGCATCGGCGCCGGGCTAGTCGAGGCGTTCGCGCGCCAGGGCGCCAAAGTGGCGTTCGTCGACGTCAACGCCGCCGCGGGCGAGGCGCTCGCCGCCAAGCTGGAGGGGGCACCGCTGTTCCGCGGCTGCGACCTCACCGACGTCGCCGCTTTGCCCGCGATGGTCGACGAGATCGCGGCGGCGCTGGGCGGGCTGGACGTACTGATCAACAACGCCGCCAACGATGACCGCCACACCATCGCCGAAGTGACCCCGGCCTATTGGGACGAGCGGATGGCGGTGAACTTGCGCCACCTCTTCTTCGTCGCGCAGGCCGCGGTGCCGCACATGAAGCGCGCGGGCGGGGGCGCGATCGTCAATTTCGGCTCGATCAGCTGGCACCTCGGGCTGCCCGACCTGGTGCTCTACCAGACCGCCAAGGCCGCGATCGAGGGGATGACCCGGAGCATGGCGCGCGACCTCGGCCGCGACAACATCCGCGTGACCACGATCGTGCCCGGCAATGTCCAGACGCCGCGGCAGGAGCAATGGTACACGCCCGAGGGCGAGGCCGAGATCGTCGCGGCGCAGTGCCTCGACGGGCGCATCCAACCCGCCGACGTCGCCGCGCTGGCGCTGTTCCTCGCCTCGGACGACGCGCGGATGTGCACCGGGCACGACTATTTCGTCGACGCGGGCTGGCGCTGAGATGGTGCCGCGGTCGGTCCTGCGGGTCGGGGCGACGCTGGGCGAGGGGCCGGTGTGGGCGCGCGACGCTCTGTGGTTCGTCGACATCAAGCAGCACCAGGTCCACCGCTTCGATCCCGCCACCGGCGCGCACGAGCGCTGGACCGCGCCCGACCAGGTCGGCTGGGTGCTGCCGAGCGCGCGCGGCGACCTGATCGCGGGCGTGAAGACCGGGCTGCACCGCTTCGATCCCGCCACCGGCACCTTCACGCCGCTACATGCGCCCGAGCCGCACCTTCCCGGCGACCGGCTCAACGATGCCGCGGTCGACTCGCGCGGCCGGCTCTGGTTCGGATCGATGGACGACGACGAGGGCGCCGCGACCGGCCGGCTCTACCGCCTCGCGGGCGAGGACTGCGCCGACAGCGGGCTCGCGCCCGTGGTCATCACCAACGGGCCGGCGATCAGCGCCGACGCGGCGACGCTCTACCACACCGACACGCTCGGCAAGACGATCTGGCGCGTGCCGGTGCGCGACGACGGTACGCTGGGCACGCCCGAGCGCCATGTCACGATCGAGGACGGCGCGGGCTATCCCGATGGGTCGACGCTCGACGCCGAGGACTGCCTGTGGGTCGGGCTGTTCGCCGGCTGGGGCGTGCGCCGCTACGATCCGGCGGGCAAGCTGATGACGACGGTGCGCTTCCCCTGCGCCAACGTGACCAAGATCGCGTTCGGCGGCGAGGGGCTGCGCACCGCTTACGCCACGACGGCGCGCAAGGGGCTCGACGCGGCCGCGCTCGCCGACCAGCCGCTCGCGGGCGACCTGTTCGCGTTCGAGCCCGGGGTCGCCGGCGTCGCGACGGTCGAGGCGGCATCATAATCGAGAAGACACGAGTGGGAGCGGGTGAGGATGGCAACGGCTTTCAGTGAGGGTGACGCGGGCCGCGTCAACATGGGCTTCATCGCCGCCATCGTCGCGGTGGCGACGATCGGCGGCTTCATGTTCGGCTATGACTCGGGCGTGATCAACGGCACGCAGAAGGGGCTCGAGGCCGCCTTCGATCTCGGCAAGCTCGGGATCGGCGTCAACGTCGGCGCGATCCTGATCGGCTCGTCGATCGGCGCGTTCAGCGCGGGGCGCCTGGCCGATCGGATCGGGCGGCGCAGCGTGATGATGCTGTCGGCGGCGCTGTTCCTGTTCAGCGCGCTGCTGGCGGGCGCGGCCTCGAGCTCGGCGATCTTCATTGTCGCCCGCATCATCGGTGGCCTGGGCGTCGGCGCGGCGAGCGTGATCTCGCCGGTCTATATCTCCGAGGTAACCCCCGCCGCGGTGCGCGGCCGGCTGTCGAGCGTGCAGCAGGTGATGATCATCACCGGCCTCACCGGCGCGTTCGTCGCCAATTTCGCGCTGGCGCGCTATGCCGGCGGGTCGACCGCCGATTTCTGGTTCGGCTTCGCGGCGTGGCGCTGGATGTTCTGGCTCCAGGCGATCCCGGCGCTGGTCTACCTGCTCGCGCTGCTCATCATCCCGGAGAGCCCGCGCTATCTCGTCGCCAAGGGGCATGAGGATCGCGCGCACGCGGTGCTCACCCGGCTGTTCGGCCGCGCCGAGGCCGACCGTAAGGTCGGCGAGATCCGCGCCAGCCTCGCGGGCGACCATCACCGCCCGAAGCTGTCGGACCTGATCGATCGCGGCTCGGGCAAGATCCGCCCGATCGTCTGGGCGGGCATCGGGCTGGCGGTGTTCCAGCAGCTCGTCGGCATCAACGTCGTGTTCTACTACGGCGCGACCTTGTGGGAGGCGGTCGGCTTCTCCGAGGATTACGCGCTGCAGACCAACATCCTGTCGGGCGTGCTGTCGATCGGCGCGTGCCTGTTCACGATCTTCACCGTCGACAGGATCGGGCGCAAGCCGCTGCTGCTGGTCGGCTCGGCCGGCATGGCGGTGACGCTCGCGGTGGTCGCCTGGGCCTTCTCCACCGCGGTGACCGACGCCGCGGGCGCGGTGAGCCTGCCCGGCAACAACGGCGTGATCGCGCTGGTGGCGGCCAACCTCTACGTGATCTTCTTCAACGCCAGCTGGGGCCCGGTGATGTGGGTGATGCTGGGCGAGATGTTCCCCAACCAGATCCGCGGCTCGGGCCTGGCGGTGTCGGGCTTCGCGCAGTGGATCGCCAACGCCGCGATCTCGGTGAGCTTCCCGGCGCTCGCGGTGTCGCCCGGCCTGGCGGTCACCTATACCGGCTACGCCATCTTCGCGGCGATCTCGTTCTTCTTCGTGCGCGCGATGGTGCACGAGACGCGCGGGCGCGAGCTCGAGGACATGGTGGGGTGAGAGACGCGGCGTCGCCCGCTGACGGGCGAGGCCGGGTCGCGAGGTGAGCGCGGCCGGTCGTCCGATGGGCGGCCGGCCGCTCTCGTAGGATGACGTTGCCCCGAGGTGCTCCGTCTTGCCGGCCTTGAGCCGGGATCCGTCCGCCCGTGAGAGCAGCGCCGGCGACCGTCGCGGCCACGGATCCCGGCTCGGGCCGGGATCATGACAACGACCGGTGACGGTCCGAACCGTCGACCCCGGAACGGGACCGGGCTGACGGGGGAAGGGGAGCGCAGGCCGATCGACGACCTGCGGAGCTGACGCAGTGCGGCGGGCGGGCGCTCCTGCGGCCTAGATCACCCCCGCCTGCACGCGCCGCGGCGCCGCGTTCGGCCGGCGGCGCGGCGCGGCGTCCGACTGGCGGCGGACCAGCTGATAGTCCGCCAGCAGGTGCGGGTGGTCGAGCCCGGCATCGCTGGTCTTCCGCGCGCGGATCTCGCGCGCGAGCAGGTCCACCGCGGTGCGCGCCATCGCGCTGACCGGCTGGCGGATCGTCGTCAACTCGGGCCAGATCGTCGTCGCCAGCGCGGAGTCGTCGAACCCGACCACCGTGAGATCGCCCGGCACGTCGAGCCCGCGGCGGTGCGCGATCGCCACCGTCGCCGCGGCCATGTCGTCGTTGGCGGCGAAGATCGCGCTGGGTGCCTCGGCCAGTTCGAGCAGCTGCTCGGCGGCGTCGAGCCCCGAGCGATAGGTGAACCAGCCCTCTGCCACCAAGTCCTCGTTGGACGGCAGCGCCATATCGGCGAGCGCGTCGCGATAGCCGGCGAGCCGCTCGGCGCTCGCGGTCTGGTTGGCCGCGCCGGTGATGAAGCCGATGCGGCGATGGCCGAGCGCGCCGAGGTGGCGCGTCATCTCATAGGCCGCCTTGCGGTCGTCGATGCTCACCGACAGCGCCCAGTCCGGCGCGCGCCCGGTCGAGACCGCCACGACCGGCACGTCGCGCGCGCGCAGCGCCTCCAGCGCGGTCGCGGAGTCGCCGAGCGGGGGCGGCAGCAGTACGCCGTCGACGCGCCCGCGCAGCAGGTGCTCGATCGCCGCCAGCTCGGTGCCTTCCTCGCACTTCTCGATCACGATGGTGCAGTTCTGGCGGCTGCCCTGGTCGAGGCAGCCGACGAGGAACTCGCTGAAGTAGAACAGGCTGGTGTTGGTGTGCAGCACACCGAGGCGGAATTCCTCGCCGCCCGCGAGCGTCCGCGCCGCGGCGGAGGGCGCATAATGGAGCGTCGCGATCGCTTCCTGCACGCGGTGGCGCGTCTCGGCGCGCACGTTGCTCTCGGCGTTGATGACCCGGCTCACCGTCATCGGCGAGACGCCCGCGTGACGCGCGACGTCGCTGATCGTGGGGGCGTTGCGCTGACGACGCGAGCCGCGGCTTTCCTTCATGAACATCCTTTCTCGGACAACGTTACGGCGGTGAGCGCGACGGCCGCAAGGGGCGTCATTCCGGGTGACCTGGTGCATAGGGGAAGCGCTGCGCCTTGTACCAGGCGAGGTCGTGCGCGGGGGGCGCGGCGCCGGCGGGCAGGGCACGGCCGTTGACCGACATCCAATAGGCCAGGCTCGCGTCGCGCCACCAGCGCGCCTCGCGCTCCTGCACCGCGAGGTAGGCCGCGGTCTTGCCCCAGCGCTCGGCGTCGACCAGCGGGCGCAGCCGCGCCCAGGTGGCGCGCATCGTGCCGACGGCCGCGACGCCGCGGTCGTAGTGCGCGACCAGCTCCTCCCACAGCGTCTTGCCCGAGGCCATGCGGCGGTCCCACGCGACGTGGTGGAACCACAGCAGCTCGCGCTCGGGCGTGGTGGCGGGGTCGGCGAGCCGCTTCGCCACCGCGGGGGCATATTGCGCCACCGCGTCGCTGCCCGAGCGCGTGCGGTCGAAGCCGAT
>NZ_JACIAY010000005.1 GCF_014194975.1 Sphingomonas sp. BK580
GAGCCCGCACCTTCATCTACCGGGGAACAGCCACCTGCCTCCACGTCATCGCTGATCGAGGTAGCTCGCTCCCGCGATTACCCCATGTTCGTTCATGTCGACGTCTGAGGCTCGCACGCTGCTCCGATTGCTCCGCTGGACTACTTAAGATTTAGGAGGCTTCTGGCCGCATCTGCGCGAAGAGGACGCGAGTCATGCGACGCCACCCGAGGACGATCCCGCTAGCGGAAATGACTATGCCGACGGTTGAGAACAGCCAAATGCAGGCTCGGCGTGCAGGTGGGTTCGCGATTAGCACGTTGGCATCCCAGCGATGCAGCAGATCGTAGGCGACTCGGTACACGCGCCCTCGCCGATCGATCCTGCTGAGTACCGCGCCAGTGGCCGGATCCAGGTACAGCCAGGTCCCGCTCGAATCCTGGAAGCGAAGGCGTAGGACCGGAAGCTGCGGCTTGGTATCGACGCCGTACCAGTAGAAATCGGGCGCGGTCAGCCTGGTCAAGCGCGGAGCGGCACCATCAGGAACCAGTACCCGTGCCGCCCTCGAAACGCGGTTGACGTTGGGTAGGGTGCGTCCGCCGTCGGCAGCGACAACGACGCGCCTAACCGGGCTTTGTAGGTCGAGCGAGACTAGTCCCGCGGCGCGCACGACCTCCAGGCGCACGGAATGGCGCGGTGCTACCGCGGCTGTTCCTGGAACGTCGATCGGCGGCAGCTCCGCCCACTCATAGCGCAGGATTGCGCGCTCGGTTGGGCCGCCGCCTCGGAAGAAGCGCCCCGGATCGACGGATAACCACCCGCTCACGATCCAGGAGGTCAGCATCACGCCACCTGTGAGGCCGGCGATATGGTGCCACAGCATCCAGCCCCGGTACGGCGTCACACGCCTGCCCTTGAAGCGGCGTTGGCCGAGCCGAACGCGCATCAGCCCGATCCACATGCCGGTGATCGCGGCAAGCACGCACGGTCCCGCCACCCAGATCACCACCTGCCGCCAGCCCTCCGAATGCTGGCGCAACGCTGTGGGGTAGAGCCAGTGCGGCACCGCACCAAGCCAGTTCCAGAAGCGCTCGTGCGCGTCGGTGTCGAGCATGACCGCGCCAGTGCGGCTCGAGACGTATAGCGCACGACCGTCTGGCCCCTTCAGCGCCGCGCGCCAGAGCGGTCGATGCGGATCATAGCGACCAGCGACGGTCCATTGGTCGCGCTCCACGGACGCGACGTCGACCGCCGGTGCGCGACCGAAGGCGGACGCAATCCGCGCGGCTTCCGCGCTGCCGACGCCACGGACCAGCGCCGCGGTATCGGCGTCGATCGTCACGAGCTCGCCTGCCCGGCCCGTCACGCGCCACACTGGACGGCCTGCCATCATCTCCAGCCGCATCGCGCGCGGCTGTTCGGGCAGGCCAGCGAGTTGCTCAGCCTCTCGTGGTTGTACGTGCACCTTGAGCCAGTCGATCGGCGGCTGACCGGCCAACGCCTCGCGGTTGGTGAGCGCCGGGTACGGGACGTAGAGCATCACCAGCCCGGACAGGAACCACATCAGGAAGAGCAGGCAACTGGCCACGCCAATCCAGCGGTAGATCAGGTACAGCCAGCGCCTGACCGCCGGGGGCAGGAACGAGCGCTTCATCTCACAGCCTTGCGCGAAGTGCGACGTCGAGCGAGCGCGGCCGGCCGAGCAGCCACTGCGTCGCGCCATAGGTCGAGGTGACGTACCGGGTGTCGAAGAGGTTGTAGACGCGCACGTCGGCCGCGAGCGCCGGCGTGACAGCGAACGAGAGGCCGCCATCGGCGACGGTGTAGGCGGGCACCCGCGCGCTGTTGGCCGAGTCAACGAAACGCGCACCGACGTGGCGCAACCCCGCCTGTGCGCGCACGCCGCGGCTCTCCCAGGTAAGCCACAGGTTGCCGGCGCGCTCGGGCACGTTGGGCGGCGTGTTGCCGGAGAGATCCGCGTTGCCGTTGAGGAAGTCGTCGAAGCGGGCGTCGAGCACCGTCCCGTTCGCTTCGACCGAGAAGCCGGCGGCGAGCGCCAGCGACAGCGCCGCCTCGATTCCCCTGGAGGACTGCCGCCCGATCTGCTCGAGCGGGCCGTTGGTGACGCGCTGCGCGACCAGATCGTTCTTCACGATGCGATAGCCGGCGAGTGTCACGTTGACGCGTCCGCCGAGGAGCGCTGCCTTGGCGCCCGCCTCGACCTGATCGCCCTTGGCATTGGTGAAGGCGAACTGCGTCGCGCTGTTCGTGAAGGTGGTCAGCGTGCCGACGGGATCCACGCCGGTGGCATATTGCGCGTAGAGCGAGACGCTCTGCGCGGGCTGGTAGACGGTGCCGACGCGCCACGTCGTGTCGCGGAACCTCTTCTCGCGCGCGCCGCCCGGGAAGGCGTTCGCCTCGCCCGCCGGAGCGCCCGCCGCGTCGTAGAGGATGTTGCGGCGGCGCACCGTATCCACCTCGTAGCGGAAGCCGCCGATCAGCGAGAGCCGACGCAGCAGCCGCAGCCGGTCCTCGCCGAAGATGCTCCACTCGGTGGTAGCAGTGCGATAGCGCGGCAGCGTCGCGGCGCGATCCTCCAGCGTGCCGGGGACGAAGTCGAAGGGATCGACCGCGTCGGCCTGATCCGCGACGGCGAAGTTGTTCGAGTAACGCAGGTTCACGCGGTTGACCTCGGCGCCGAGCACCAGGTCATTGGCCAAGCCTCCGCCCAGCGGCGCGCTCAGCTTCACGCTCGCCTGGTCGCCGTACTGGGCGATGTCCTGGACGATCCCGAGGTTGTCCGATCGCTCGATCACGCCGTTCGGCCGACCGGCCGCCGGCGCCCAGGCGTAGCTCTCGAGGTCGTACCAGCTGCGCTTGCTGGCAAGCCGATAGACGGCGTTGGTCAGCGTCACCGCGTCGCTGACTTTCCATTCGGCGACGAGCGTCTGGCGATCATCGCGGAAGCGGATGTCGGCGTCGGCGACGTTGTAGTTGCGGCGCCGGGTGCGCGAGTCGAGCCGGCCGTTGATCAGCGGCGTGCCCCAGTAGCGCATCGGTCTGACGTCACCGTAGTCGCCGCGCAGCGTGACGGTGAGCCGTTCGCTTGGCGCGAAGCGCAGCGCGCCTGAGAGCGCGAGGCTGTGGTTGTCGCCGCGGTCGACCCAGCCGTCCGAGCGACGGTAGCTCGCGTCCAGGCGGTAGCCGAGCTGCTCACCCACCGAACCGCCCGCCCCCGCGGCGACATGCCATGTGTCCTGCGCGCCGTAGCTCAGCTCAGCGTCATAGCGTGCGGTCTCGCTCGGCGCGTGCGAGACGACGTTGACCGCGCCGCCGAGTGCGCCCTGGCCGTAGAGCACCGAAGCGGGGCCGGTCAGCACTTCGATCCGCTCGACGTTCCAGGGATCGGTCGGGAAGGTGATCGTGCCAGCGACCGGGAAGAGCCGGATGCCGTCGACCAGTTGCAGCACCGAACCCTGGCCGACGAAGCCGCGCGCGGCGAGCGCGGTGTTGCCGTTCCCGGCATTGGCCGCGGCGGTGATGCCGGGCGCGCGCGAGACCGCCTCGACCACGGTGAGATCGCCGCGCGCGCGGATCGCGTCGCCGTCGACGGTGGCCACGCTGGCGGGTAGTTCGAGCGGCGTGAGGCCGAGCCGGCTGCCGGTCGCGCTCGGGCGGTCGAGCGCGCCGTCGCCGCGGCCGACGACGAGGATGTCGTCGCGCGGCGGTACGCGATCGTCGTCCCGCGCCAGCGCGCTGGAGGAACAGGTGACGAGCAGCAGCGCGGCGACATGCGCCGCCGGACGGTAGGTGTCGATCATCTTCATATACCCCGATGAAGGACGGGGCACGCGGACCAGACACCGGCGCGCGCGGACGGGAGGCCCGGCCGCGGCATGCAAGCGGCCAGACCGGGCACCCCGCCGGTGGACGTTATGGCGTCTAGGCAGGTCTCCTGGCTCGCGGGTCGGTGCGGATGGTCTGGCCTTCCCGGCCGCGCGAGCGACCAGTGACACGGAGCGACCACCTGCTCGCCGCTTACAGTTGCGGGGGCAGCGCCGGCATCGCACCGGCTTCCCGTCTTAGCTCCGGCGCGGCGAGCCGACCGGAGAACCTTGACCTGCACCGCATCGGCGAGCCGAGGCGGCGCGTCAAGTTCATATAAAGATATCTTTATATGCGGCCGCAGATCGGCTGGTAACGCAGATGCGCTTTCTCGCCTGGCGCACCTTCTCCAGCGACGGTCCTCAAGACTGCGGGCCGCGCCGCATTCGCTCTAGATAACACCTCGTTAACCCAGCTAGGCCATAGCGATATGACAGAATGTCCGGGTGACATGCCCGGCTGATGCGGATAGTCGCTGACCGTGCACGCCGTTCGCCGTCTTCTCGCGCAACGCCATCTCGCGGTGCTGCTCTGCGCGGCGGCGCTGCTGCTGAAGCTGCTGGTGCCGACCGGGTACATGATCGACAACACGGCGGGGCAGATCAGCATCACGCTCTGCTCCGGCTTCGGTCCAGCGCCGATGGACATGAATATGCCGGGCATGCACGGCGACATGCCCGATCATGGCAACTCCATGGATCACGGCAAGGCTGAGATGCCCTGCGCCTTCTCCAGCCTGTCGGCTGCGATGACCGGCGCGATCGACCCTATCCAGCTTGCCGCGCTGATCGTCTTTATCCTGGCCGTGGGCCTCGTCGCGACGATCCCGCCGGCACCCTCAGGTCCAGTCCATCTACGGCCTCCGCTGCGAGGACCACCAGTCTACCTCTGACCTGTCATCCCGCGCCGCTTCGTCCGGCGCGACCATGATCTGCGACTCACGCCTTCGGCGTCAGGTTGGTCAAAGGTATCTCCAATGCTTCGAATTCACCTACTGGCAGGTGTTGCTGCGCCTTGCCTGCTGCTGGCAATACCGGCTGCCGCACAGGCGCAGAACACCTCCTCCGCAACTTCCGACGTCACCACGGTACAGAGCTGGACGGGCGACATCATCGTCACCGGAGCACGCGAGACATACACCGCCCCTGAAACAAGCGCGGCCACCCGCACCGACACGCCCCTGATCCAGGTGCCGCAGTCGATACAGGTGCTGACCCGCACGCTGATCCAGGAACAGGATCGCCGCACGCTGGGCGACGCGCTGGTCAATGTCTCGGGCGTCACCCCGACACGATCGGACGAGGTGCTGTTCATCCCGCCGGTCGTCCGCGGCTTCCCTGCAGAGGTCTACCTCGACGGGCTGTCGGTCTTCGCCGGCAACCAGCAGGCCTACGATCCCAACAGCCTCGTCGGCATCGAGCGGATCGACGTTCTGAAAGGTCCGACCGCGACGCTCTACGGGGGCGGTATCGGCACGCCGCTGGGCGGGGTCATTAACCTCGAAAGCGTCCGGCCGAACGACAAGCCGGGCGGCTATCTGGCGATGCGCGCCGGCAGTTTCTCGACCTGGAACCCCTACGGCGACATCAACGTGCCCTTGGCTGACGGGATCGCCGCGCGGATCACCGGCGAGTATCAGAGCAACGATGGCTGGATCGACAAGGTAAAGGCGCGGCGCTGGTCCGTACAGCCCAGCCTTTCGTTCCAAATCGACCCCGCGACCGATCTGCTGCTCCAAGGGCAGTTCAGCCGGCGCAGCAACCTCGAATATTCCGGTCTGCCTGCCGACGCGGCGC
This sequence comes from Sphingomonas sp. BK580, assembly GCF_014194975.1. Lineage (GTDB taxonomy): Bacteria > Pseudomonadota > Alphaproteobacteria > Sphingomonadales > Sphingomonadaceae > Sphingomonas. Next base: position 5,661 of record NZ_JACIAY010000005.1, read on the forward strand.
TGGCCGGCACGATCCACCGCGACGCCTTTCCTGGGTCGCCGATCGATCAGCCGCTGACGACCAACGATATACGCATGGGGCAGGCGACGCTCCGCCACGCCTTCGCGGATCGCCTGAAGCTGACGGTCAGCGGCCGGTATTATTCGAGCATGATCGATGAGCAGGGCAGCTTCGTCTATCCGGGTCTCGCGCCTACTGAGACGGTCGCGCCTCTTTACGACGTCTTTCCGATCACGATGCGAAACCGCACGAAAGAGGCGACGGTCGATGCCAACCTCGCCGGCGACGTCGATCTGCTCGGGGGCACGCACAAGCTGCTCGTCGGGGTCAATTACGACTGGACCAGCTTCTACAGCGCCATGGGGCTGTTTGTCAGCGACAGTCCCTCCGGCACGATCGACCTGTCGAACCCCAGCTACGACCTGCTCTATACCCCGCAGCTCCCGGTCAACTCCTACACCGACGATCGTTTCACGACCTTCGCCGGCTACATCCAGGATCAGGCGACCTATGGCCCGCTGCACCTGACCGGGGGCTTGCGCCTGACCTCGCTCAAGTTCGTCGAGAACAGCAACATCGGCGTCGCCAACGACAAGACCTACACGCACCTCTCGCCCCGGATCGGCGCCACACTCGACGTGGTAAAGGGTATCGCACTGTTCGCGGGCTATGCGACCGCGTTCCGCGCGCCGTTCGGCTTCATCGGCAGGCAAGCGCCGGTGCCGGAGACCTCGAGCAACTTCGAAGGCGGGGTGAAGCTAGCACTCGCCGGCACGGGGCTGTCCGGCACGATCGCCGTGTTCCGACAGACCCACGACAACGTCGTCACCGCGGATCCCGCGAGCGTCGGCTTCTACGTCCAGAGCGGGAGGCAGCGCGCCCGCGGCGTCGAGGTGGACATGGTGTGGGAGCCGACGCCCGCCTTCTCGCTGCTCGCCAACTACGCCTACACTGACACCCGCGACGACGGCGTGGCACACGGTGATCGGCTGATCCGTGTGCCGAAGAGCAGCGGGCGGATCTCGGCGCGCTACCGGGTGCTGCACGGCCCCGCCAAAGGCCTCGCGCTCGGGGCTGGCATCAGCGCCTTCACCTCGCGCGAGCTGACGCTGCCGAACACGATCGCCGTGCCCGGTTATGCCGCGATCGACGCGCAGGCGTCCTACGACATCGGCCGGTTCACGCTGGGCGCGTCGGTGGTCAACCTAGGCAACCGGCGGTCCTTTGATCCCTATTCCTACCTCGGCTATCCGGTAGTCGCGCCCAACCAGCCCCGTTCGGCCTATGTCACGCTGAAGGTGCGGATATGAGCAAGGCGCGCCTCGTATGGCGCTCGATTGCCCTGGCAAGCATGGCTGTAGCGGCCGTGCCTTCGGCGACGATCGCCAGCGCGCAGACGCCGGCGACCGGCGAGACCATCATCCCGCTACACCCGAAAGACAGCGTGCCCTCGCTCGGCGTGCCCGAAAAGCGGGATCGGCTGCCGAACGGCGAGACGATGATCTACGACGTCAGCGAGCCGACGCTGGAGCTGTATCGGCCCGCACCCGGTCATGCGAACGGCACAGCCGTGATCGTCGCACCGGGTGGCGGGTTCGTGGCGCTGGGCTACACGTTGGGCGGTACTGACATCGCGCGGGCGCTGGCGGCACGAGGCATTACCGCCTTCGTGCTGAAATACCGCACGATCCGGAGCGGGGACGGGCCGATGCGGATGCCCGACGTCCATATGAAGGAGATGGGCGTCGTCATGGCGCGGGCGAAGACTGGCGAGCCGGTCGAGATGCCGCGCTTTGCCGGCGAGCCGCACGCCGTCGAGGACGGCGTGCGGGCGATGACGATCGTCCGGCAGCGCGCCTCCGAATGGGGCATCGATCCCCATCGTGTCGGCGTCCTTGGCTTCTCGGCCGGGGCTTACCTCGCGGCTGATCTGGCGATTGGCGATGCGGCCTCGCGTCCGGACTTCGTCGGCCTGATCTACGGTGGTCTGCGGACGCCGGTTCTGGCCGACGCGCCGCCCGCATTCATCGCGGGAGCGGCCGACGACGAGTATCAGCCGAACGATCCGGTTCTGCTCTACACGGCTTGGCGAAAGGCCGGGGCCATCGCCGAGCTGCACCTGTACGAGCGGGGCGGACATGGTTTTGACCTGCATCGACAGGGCACCACGAGTGACCATTGGTTCGACCAGTTCCTTTCGTGGATGCAGTCTCGCCAGCTTGCGTCATTACCGACCCGACAGGCCGAGTAGTGCTGCCGGCTTTTTCCAATGACCCGGCCCGAGCTTCTCGGCGCCAACATCGCGCTGACCGACGCGGCAGGCGGGTCAAATCAATTGAAGGCAATCCCATGGCCCGATCTCTCTTCCTGGCAGGCGTTGTGATGCCTTCCCTCCTGTTCGCCATGCCGGCGCGCGGCCAATCGCAACGAGCCGACAACGCGGAACGTGACGCCGCAGATATTGTCGTCACCGCCACACCGACGGTGGGCGAGGCCACCCGGCAGATCGAACGCACACCGGGAGCGGTCGCGGTGGTGCCCGACACGGTGTTCCAGAACACGCCGGTCCAGACCATCAAGGACATCCTCCAGTATGTGCCCGGCGTGATCGTCCAGCCCCGCATGGGCGACGACGTGCGATTGTCGATCCGCGGCTCCGGTCTGTCCCGCGCCTATGGCGTGCGCGGCATCACGCTGACGATCGACGGCATGCCGATGAACACGTCAGACGGCCTGCTCGACTTTTTCGAGGTCGACCCCAGCGCCTACCGCTATGTCGAGGTGTTCAAAGGCGCGAACGCGCTCCGCTACGGATCGAACGCGCTGGGCGGCGCGATCAACCTCGTCACGCCGGTGGGCCGCGACGCGCCGCCGTTAGATGCTCGACTGGATGTCGGCAGCTTCGGCTATGTGAAGGGGCAGGCGAGCACCGGCGGGGTCGCGGGCGATCTCGACTATTTTGCGACCGCCTCCGCTCAGACGAACGACGGTTACCGCGATCACAGCAACGGGCATCAGTTCCGGGGCAACCTCAACCTCGGCTATCGCCTCTCACCGGACATAGAGACCCGCTTCTACGTCTATGCGACCAGCACCAAGCAGCGCATCCCGGGCGAGGTCAGCAAGGATCAGGCACTGGATGACCCGCGCTCAGCCAACCCTGAATGGGTCCGGCAAGACCAGCAGCGTAACGTCCGCTCGATCCGGGTCGCCAACAAGACGACCACGCGCCTGGGCGACACCACGGTCGAAGCCGGCATCTTCTACAACAACCGGCATGTCCGGCATCCCATCTACCAGTGGCTCGACTTCACCGTCGATGACTATGGAGCTTTCGTGCGCGCGGTGGACGATCGCTCGCTCGGCGTGGTTCGCAACCGGCTGATCGTCGGCGCGAACCTTCAGAACGGCACGATCGACACCGAGCAGTTCGTCAACCTGGACGGCGCGGTGAAGGGCGCGCTCGCCGCCTCGATGGTCGACACGTCGCGCAACCTCTCGGCCTATGCCGAGGACTCCCTGTTCGTGGCACCGAACCTCGCCGTGGTCGCCGGGCTCCAGTACCTGAATGCGCGACGGGACCGGCAGGATCGCTTCCTGTCGGACGGCAACCAATCCGACGCGAAGAGCTATGACCTGTGGAGCCCGCGCGCCGGTGTCCTGTGGGACGTCACCGCCGATGCGCAGGTGTTCGGCAACGTGTCCCGCAGCGCCGAAGTGCCGACCTACGACGCCAACTCGTTCGCGACGCCGGCAAGTGGCAACCTGCGGGCGCAGCGCGCCACCACTTTCGAGGTCGGCACGCGAGGGAAGCGTGGCGGGATCGGGTGGGACATCTCGCTCTACCGATCGGAGATCAGGAACGAGCTGCAATGCCTGACGACCGGGCCGTTCAGCGCATGCAGCGTCATCAATGTCGATCGCACGGTGCACCAAGGCGTCGAAGCGGGCCTGCACGCCGATCTTTCCCTGTCGGCGCTCGCCGCCGGGGACAGCCTCGCGATCACGGCGGCCTATACCTACAGCGACTTCTTCTTCCGGGACGACAGCCGCTATGGCGACAACGAGCTGCCGGGCATCCCCAAGCACTATCTCCGTGCCGAAGCGCTCTACCGGCACCCGACCGGCATCTACGCCGGGCCGAACGTCGAGTGGGCGCCGGGTCACTATTACGCCGACAACGCCAACAGCCTGTCGGTGGACCCATATGCCTTGCTCGGCCTCAAACTCGGTTACGATCCGAGCGGGCGCTGGTCGGCTTACGTCGAGGGCCGCAATCTCACCAACGAGCACTACATCTCCACCGTCGCCATCGCCGGCGTGGCGAGCGCGACCTCGGAAATCTTCAACCCGGGCATAGGACGGGCCGTATTCGGCGGCCTGCGCTACCGCTGGTGACGGCCGCGACGCTCCGGTCCGAGCCGCGCCGCGCCACCCTGGGTTCGCTCTATCCGCTGTTCTGGCGCTGGCACTTCTATGCCGGGCTGTTCGTGCTGCCCTTCATCCTAATCCTGTCTGTCACGGGCTCGATCTACCTGTTCAAGCCGCAGATCGAGCGCTGGGAGGAGCGGTCCTGGCTCGGGCTGGGCACGGCCGGCGCCGTATCGCCCGACCGGCAGTTGGACGCGGTCCTCGCTGCGAACCCCGGCGCGCGTTTCAACCACTACCGCCTGCCCCGCGAAGCCGGCGACGCGGCAATGGTCCAGCTCGGGCTACCAGCCGGCACGCTGCGCGAAGTCTATGTCTCGCCGCAAGGGCGCGTGCTGGGAAGCCTCAATCCCGACACCCGCATCGCCGCGGTGGTGGCGCGCATTCACGGCTCGCTGCTGATCGGCCGCTGGGGCGACTGGCTGGTCGAACTGGCGGCGAGCTGGACAATCGTGATGATCCTGACGGGCCTATACCTCTGGTGGCCGCGTCCGCTTCGGCTCGCCGGCACGCTCTGGCCGCGACTGTACCTGCGTGGGCGTCCGCTGCTGAAGGACCTGCACCGCGTCACCGGCTTCTGGATCGCGGGGCTGCTGCTCGTCATGCTCGCCAGTGGCCTTCCTTGGGCCGGTGTCTGGGGCAGCGCCTTTGCCTGGACCCGTGCCGAGCTGGGCTGGGTTGAGGGGCCGCAGGATTGGAAGATCGGTGTCGGTGGCGGTCACGCCGGCCACGATAACGGCATGGCGATGCCAATGGCGCAGCCTGTTGTACCGGGCGCAGATCTTCCGCTTTCCGCCTTCGTGACGAAGGCCGAGGCCGAGCGCATGGCCTTCCCGGTGCTGATCTTACCACCCCATGCACCGCAGGCTTTCGGTCCACCGACCGGTGATGTGTGGACGATAAAGTCGGCCGCGCAGAACCGCACCCTGACCCGCCAGGTGACCTACAATCCCGCTACTGGAACAGAAATCGGGCGGAGCGGTTTCGCGGATCAGCACCTGATCGACCAGGTCGTGAATACGGGCGTCGCCTGGCACGAAGGGCAGCTGTTCGGCGTCGCTAACCAGATCATCGGCGTGCTCACTGCGGTCGCCTTGATCGGCCTCAGCGTCGTCGGCGTGCTGATGTGGCTGCGACGTCGCCCCGCAAGCGGGTTCGGAGCACCTGCGGCAGAACAAGTGAAGCTCGGTTGGGCGGCGCTCGTGCTGGTCGGGCTGGGCGTCCTGCTTCCGCTTTTCGGGGCGTCCGTGCTGGTGATACTGATCGTGGATCGGTTCGGAAGAAAACTAGCCTATTTCAAATAACCGCCTTGCAAACGATCGGTGGGCGGGGCGGCCGGGGCCGTCCCCTTGGGATCGATCTTCGAAAAACGCGAAATCGATGCCGGCGTCCGATCTATTGATCATGTGCGGGGCCAGGCTTCCTACCGCGCCGCTATTTTCCTGGCAACGGCAGCTATCGCATCTCAGCCTCCTAAAGCGGCCATTCCGCCTTCCTGCCGATTGCGAACATCAGGGCGGAGTCGACCTCCGCCGCAATCACCCACCAGCACGTCCGATATCGCCCGACGCCGTCGCCTCCGGCAGGCGGGGGATTCTGATCTCCTGGCCCGGGAAGATCTCGTCGGGATCGTCTAGCGTGTCGATGTTCGCCTTGAAAATGGTCCGCCACAGACTCGCATCGCCGTAGTGCCGATGCGCGTAGTGGCTGAGCGTGTCCGATGGCTTGACCAGCTCGACCGCGAGGACGTCGGCCGGCGGCTCGAACGTCCACATGCCCATCGCGTTGAGTTCGGCAGCCACGTGCTTCAGGGTGTCGGGGCGATATGGCTCGCCGCCGAGACGGTGGGCCGGCGTGCGCCAGCGGCGCTGCGCCGCCTGAGCGACCTGCCACACGTGTCGGGGACCGTCGCGATCGTCCCTGAGCAGCTGGGTGGCGCTCCACTCCGGCTTGGACTCGTTCGCCAGCGGCGCCAGCGCGTCCGGCTTGAATCCGTGGATTCGCGTCCCGTTGGCGGTGTCGAGCTTCAGCCCGGCCTTGCTGGCCCCGGCCAGTACCCAGACGAGCGCGTCGTCCGACAGGCCGCGTATGTCGCCGCCGCCTCCGATCGCACCGTGCACGCCCGGAAACCACTTCTCCTGGTAGGGCGCGTCCGGGTGGTCCGGCTCGACACCGGCAGATCGGTTGAGCTGGGTGAGATCGCCGAACGAAACGACCGGAAACAGTTCACGCCGCTCGTCGATCGCGACGGCGTGACGTGCGCTCTCGACAAAGGCGTCGAGGCTCGGGTCGTGGAAGTCGTACTCGCGATTGAACCATCCGCTGAACGGCAGCTTTTCGGGCACGCCGAGAGCTCCAACCGTGTCCCATACGCCCAGAAATCTGACCCGCAGCTGCGGCGCCAAGCCGGGGTCGTAGCCCTCGACGTTCGCGCACCGCCACTTGTCGTCGCCTTCGCCGATGCAGAGGGAACCGGAGTACCGCGAACGGAACTGCCGCAGCGCGTCGTCCGATCCCTCGTCGCCCTTGCGCCGCTCCTCGTAGAGCGTCAGCGCCTCGTCGATGCGGCCGACATGCAGGCGCTGAAGCGGGCCGACATGACGGATGAAGCCGACGAAGGTGCGCGCGCTGTATGCTCCCCGGGAGAAGCCGAAGACGTGGATCTCGTCTCCGGGATCGTAGTTGAAGATGAGGAAGCGCTAGGCCTCGCGGACGTTGTCGATCAGGCCGGTGCCGAACATGCCGCCCCGGAACTGGTCCAGATCGCCGGTGCCGACACCCTCGTCATAGTGGATGATCTGCGGGACGCCGTCGCGCCCATCCGCTCGATGCTGGCTGCGGTCAGCACTACCTTCGTAGCCCGTCCCGGCTCCAGCTTGTTCCAGGTGCCGTCGAAACAGAAAACAAGCGGTTCATCGAGTTTCCCCCGCACTGACCTGCATCGTGACTTGATGGCCAGGATCAGGCCAGCGGTTTTCAAGCCCATCTGACCTGTTTCGCCGCTGCGTAGGACGAGGCGTAGCGAAGCGCTCGGCTGGCCGTGACGATGTCAGGACCAAGCAGGCGAACCTCTGTCATTATGGCGCCATCGCAGAATTGTAACCCTGCCCGAGCGGTGTCACGCTGCACTCCGGGGCTGGGGAGTCGAGATCGTGCGAACGAAGATCCTGATATTTGGGCTCGCAGCGGCATGCGCTGCGACGGCCGTGGCGCAGACGATGTCGCCCGAAGCTGAGCGCCTGATGAGCGCCGCCAGGGCGCAGGGAATGCAGATCACTCCGGAGCAGGCTGAGCGCCTCGCCGAGCGGCAGCGGCAGATGGCCGGGCAGCTCGGCGCTCTCGGCCTGATGGCGGCCGCCCCTTCTGCCGCGCCAGCGCAGTCGGCGGCCACCGCCGAGCTGTCGGAGGCGCAGCTGGGCGCCGAGGTGCGAAAGGCGAAGCCCGGGACCGTCTCTCTGGACGGCACGACGGACATGCGGCTCGTTGTTGGCGGGCACCCGTACATGGACCCGGAAGGCGAGCTGGCCAACGTCGCGGCGGACGCGGAGCGGAACGGCGCGACGTTCCTGCTCGGTCGTGGAGCGAGCCGGCCGGTCAAGTTCGTCGCGCTCACCGACATGTCGTCGCCCGTGCCTGTGGGTCGGCTGTCACAGCGCGGCGGCGGCTTCGTGTTCGAGGGCCGGACCGGTGTCCGCATCTCGGGCGACAAGTTTATCACCCTGCCGGACGGCATCGCTCTGTGGCGTGATGACGCCATGTTCCTTTACCGTTTCGGCACGCCAGTCGCGAGCCACGCTCTGCCCGAGGGCTACTACCCCGCCGACTACCAGCACGGCGACGTGGGCCGGACGGGCGTCATGCTTCTGCGTCGGGACCAGCGCAGCGAGAGCGCCAACGCCGGCGCGCTAAGGGCCGCCAAGAGCCTGTTCTCGATGGTCGGCGTCGGGCGCAAGGCCGCGTCCGACTTCTCGCTCTTCGACACGCGCTCGGGCAAGCTGACGCCCTTGGCTATCGAGAACTTCGGCCAAGACGGCGAGCCGCTGCTCGACCAGGTCGGTCAGCCGTCCAAGTCGCACTACTTCTGGCGTGTGCAGTGGATGCAGGTCGGAACGCGGAGGCTGGTTGTGCACCGAGCCAAGAGCATGCAGCAGCTGCTGGTCACCGATCTCGACAGCGGGCGGACTGCCGTCGCGTTCGACCGTGGCCTCGGGATCACGTCCTGGGCGTTCAAGCCTGACGGTCGCGGATCCGGCCGCCTGGTCGCGAACTGGATGATGCAGGATCACGCGATCGACGATCTCTCGGCTTGGTTCGACGGAGCGCCGGAGATCAAGAACGGCTGATCAAGATCGGCCGGTATCGCAGCAGCTCGGGGAAGGCTAGAGCACCCACGCTTGCGTGAACATACGCAATATATTCGAATGCGTTCGATGCCGGCCTGACCCGTCTAAGCGGCTACGTCTAAGCGACGAGGCGAGGGTTCATCGCTGAACCTGAGAGGCATCACGCGCCGGACTGGCCCTCGAACGCCGCTCGCGCTCAGTCCCGAACGACATACGCGAGCGCCTCACGAGCCACGCGCTCCACGCGGCGGATCAGGTACCGTGCGCCCTCCAGGTCGACGAAGTCGCCGATCATCGGCAGCTCGGGCTCGTCTCGTTCGAGGATGAACCTCTTCGGCCGATTCTGGCAGCACGTCACCTTCATACGAGCCGGATAGGCGCAGGCGCACTACCGGCAAACAGCATTACTACCTTTGTCACAGTAGGCCTAGCGCCGATCAAGCACGGCATGGGTGCGCTTCTCGATGAGTGCCACGCACTCGCCCACGGTGAGGTCGAGCCCTATGCGCCGCAGGACAGGTCGATGTCGATGAGGAGCTTGCCGCTTGATCAGCGCCAACCAGTAAACGAAAACGCCGAAGAGCCGCGTCGCTGTCAGGTTCGCAGATCGCATGCACGTCAAGGCCAGAAGCTATCAGACTCAACCCGGCACGTCGAGGAACCTGACGTGCATGAATACAGCGATCCCGCTGATCTCGGCCACGCAGGCGAGGCCCCACATCGCCAATAAGGTCGTCGGTGAGGAACGCGGCGTATGGCCCGATGTGCTCCTTGGCGTAGCTTACGAAGGTTGCAGGGTGTTGCTGGGGGAGCGTCGTCTGGGCGAGCGCCCCCATGTTGACCAGGAGGACGAGCCCGCCCGCGACCGTGGGGGAAGAGAAGTCGCGCCGCCGCCCGTCTGCACTTTCCGTCGTCCGTCGCGGAACTCAACGCCATCTGTCTGCGACATCTAGCGATCGGCAGCATCTCGTTCGGAGAGCTTAATGCTAAGGAGTATGCTCACCAGCCTGCGTCGTCGTCGCTTGATCGGGGACATCCTATGCTGATAGCGCTTCTTCTCGTCGCCGCGCCGGGTATGGGCAACGTCATCAAGACACCCCACCCATCGGCCAAGGAGCTTGCCGCCGTACCGTTCTACGTTCGTGATGAGTTCAAGCGGATCTACCCGGACATTCTGAGATCCCGTCGCAAGGCGGACGACGAGCTCAATCCGATAATCAGCCAGTCCGACGCGTGGGTGGTGGACGAGCGGAACGACAGGCAGATCTACGAGGCTTTAACGTTCCACTTTCCCGCGCCGTCTCCATTGGAAGAGGTGGACCGCTTCACGCAGGCGATGTCGGCGCCCGTCGGAGAATTCGCTACCGAGGTCCGGAAACCCGACGGTAGCAGCGAGCTCTTCGTGGGATCGGGATACATGATTTCCCGCTGCATCGCGGTCACGTCCGGGCACGTCCTGCCCGATCCGTCCACTCGAACATACCAGACGGGCGAGATCGCCCTTGGCGAGTGGAAGTTCAGGATAGGCTCGTCGCCGCGCTTTGCCTTCCAGGGCAACACGACCGGCTCGGTTTTCGATGGCTTCGCCGGTCGGTCTGCCGGCTCAGAGCGCACGCACGATTTTGCGTTCGTACGACTTAGGAGTTGCGTCGGGGATCGCTACGGCTGGTTCGACCCCATCGATTGGGACGATATCGAGTACGACCATGTCTACAAAGCCATGAAGCTCGGCTTTCCGGGGAACAGAGCTCGTGGCGTCATGGTCAAGCAGGGATGTTACGCGTTGGCCGTTTGGCTCGGGCGCGGTGACTATCAGAGACCGATACTGGTCGACGGCTGCAGCAGCATACATGGGATGTCCGGCGGACCGTTGCTCATTCTCGTGAACGGCGAGTGGCGGGCCATCGGCATTACGTCCGGACGAAATGCCGTCGGCTTCGCCCGTTCCACGATGACCCTCTCGTGGAGCAACTCGATAGATGCTCCGCTGTTCGCTGGGCGGATCAGGGAGCCACGAGATGGAAAAGCCAGCAACCCGCTGCCATCAATGATCAGGGAAGGAAGAACGATCGCACCAGGATGGGAGGCCGCCGCGACCGAGGACACATCTCCTAAGCGCTGACGGAGATCGCGAGCTTTCCCCTTTCGCCCAGGTCGCCGCTACACGCCGCGTCCGCCTCCGCGCAAGCGGCGGCAGTCGTGCCAGGTCGCACTCCCACGCCGAGGAGTTCGGGTAGGAACGGCGCCCGCGACCCGCGCGCCAAGGAAACGACCGCGACGCTCGCGGCGCAGCCCGACCCGCTCTACATGCTTGCGGGTGACAGGGAGCGCTGACCGACGCCGACTTGTCGGAGCCGAACCGCTCCGCTCGACCGCTCCTCTTCCTTCCCCTCCTCTCCCCTCTCTCCCCTCCTCCCCGGCCGCGCCGCGCGCGAACGCCTTGGGCGCCGATCGGTGCCTTGCTCCGCCCGAGACGTGAAGACGCGACCACTCCGCCGATCGATCCCGCGGACAGGTCGTAATCCGTTTAGGGTCGGGTGCTATCCCTCGCGACCGTCTCGAGACGGTCGCGAGGCGCGTCTCTCAATCTCCGATCAAGTCGCTGGCTCCGCCGACCGCGAATGAGCTTCTGCTCAAAGGTGAAGCAAAGAAGAGGAAAACCGTTATGCCCTACATCACTCAGGACCGCGCGAACCGTCTCTCCAAGAAGCTGAAGAACGTCCTGCGGAACGAGCTCGGGGAGGAGACCCCGCTTCATCAATGCCGCAAGGCGATCATCGAGGCGTTGGACTTCGATACCGAGGGACACATGTTGTCCTCGCTGCCCTGCGCGACGACGTGGAACCGCGACTGGTACGTCAACCACCTCGTCGACAACGGCTACGTGGAGAAGCCCGCGAACGCAGAGGCCGCCGTTGCGACGCTGGAAGCAATTTTCGGCGACTGGCTGCTCGAGGAGGAGTCCGCTCCGCTCAACCGATCGGCAATCGAGAGACCAGCAGCGAGCAACGAGCAGTCGGAGAAGGGCTCCACGGCAGAAGGCAGGTAAGTCGAGATCATCAACGGGGTACGAGACTTGCCGCTTCTTCTAATCGTCCTCGCCGTGGCATGGCCGGCGCCCACAGACAGCATCCGCACCGTCGGTAGCAACGTTCACACGGCGAGCTCCTCGCTGCCGGTGCCGATCGGGGAAGCTCTGCATGATGAGGGCAAAAACAGCCACGGCCCCGAAGATGAAGGTTCCGATCACGGCGAAGAAGGTGAGGCGCATCGTGACGGTGGCAATCGCCCTGTCGGGGTTGCTGGTCAAAGCGCTGCAATCGACGGGCCTGACATGGCCGTCCTGGTTGGCTTCGGCGTGCTTCTTCTCTGCCTTGCTGTTCTCGAGGCTGAGAGGGCTCGCTCGCCCGCGCGGACGGCCTACTGCGCTCTCCTGGGCATAGCTGGCTTCGTGCTCGCCATCCTTCCACTGACCGCCTATGCAACCATCCACTGAACTCAGGTGCGTCCAGCTGATCAGCGATATGACGACGAGCGGCCCAATGGCGAGGCCGGCGACCAAGCCTGCGAGGATTCTTCCCGCCCTTCGAGCGACCACGACGACGCCCGCCAGCGACGTGGAGAGCGCGAGGGTCAGCGACGGCCAGACGTCTCTCAACAGGTCGAGCAGCGGAGCGCCAATCCTCCACGCGGCGATCGCTGCGAACAGAACCGGAAGCACGTAGGCCAGCCAATGCCACGCGCCGCCTCGGGCGGCAGCCGTTGGCAAGCTGCTCAGATCGACGTCGTTCGAGCGGGAGCCACCCTGCTTCCACGCCGCCTCCGCGACGAACGTAGCCACCATCACGCCTGCGAGCGCGCGGACGACACCTCGTTTCGACCCATCCATCATCATGATGGTTCAAATGCCGCTCGCCCTTAGATCTTTGTTCCGCACCGATCCGTGGCTAAGGAGTCTCCCGGAAACGATGCGGCGCGGGATCGCGATCCTGGTCCGTCTGCCATCTCGTCATCGGCGACGCTTAATCCATATCGTCCGCGATCGGGACCTCACGCGACCGACGCGGCGGCAGAGATCCATTCACGGCGACGACGGCGCACGAGGCGCGGGACGTCGGCCGCGCCGGCTGCCGCTCTCGCGCTCGAGATGCGCTATCGTCCGCTCGACGAGCTCCCTGAGGCGGGGCGGCAGCTCGCCCGGCCACCGCTCGTCCAGATAGTAGCGCCGAAGCGCTTCGCTCGTCATGGCCGAGGCGCTCACGACGCGTCGGTCCGTCGTGGTGACGGCCACGTACCAGGCCATGTCGCCCCAGTACTCGTGCGCGTCCGCGATCCAGATCTCCCCTGCGACCGGCTGGGACTCGAACAGCCAGCAGCGCGCCTCCTCCAGGCTCTCACCCTTCCCGGGCCTGACCGACTCGTCGTCGGTGAAGAACACCGTCTGGCGAGCCGCCGCGGGTGCACCGGCGACGCAGAACTGCACCTGCGGGTTCTCGGGCCGGAAGTCCCCCGCCGGCTCGGTCAGCCCCTCGTCGAGCCACCCATCCAGCACGGGCAGACAAGCGACGATTCGCAGCGGGTCGACGAGGCGATCGTCGCCCGCCTCGTCCCACCGCCCGGTCGGATGCAGGGTGGCGCCGACGTCTCCGTGATCCGCCACCTCGACGTGGGTCGTGGCGATCGCGAAGGCGTCGCCGATCGACGAGCCGTCGGCGAGCCGCTGGTACAGCGCGGCCGTCAGCGAGCGGGCCGCGTCGTTGGTGATCGTCGCGTCCGTGCCGATGGCCCAGTCCGCGCCGCCGTGCGCGACGAGTTCAGCCGCCACGCTGTCGGACGAGCAGGCGTTCAAGACGACGAGCCTGGGCCTGGCGGACAATCCCTTCAGCAGCGCCGCAAGGGCTCTGCCGTCTAGCTCGACCTCGCTCCCGTCTCCTTTCGAGAGCAGCAGCGAGCGACCGTCGCCGTGCGCCGCGAAGTGCAGCACGTCGGGCCGGAAGCGCCCGATGGTCGCGGTCAGGGCGTTCAGCTTCAGGTCGCTGTAGACGCGGAACTCGATCGGATCCGCGCCGGCGCCGCGCTCAAGCAGCTCCTGCAGGTCGTTGATCTCGCCGGGCAGGTCCAGGTCGGCGTGACCCGTCGGGTTGCTGGCCACGTACATCACCCGCATCGGACATCCTCCTCATCGCCGTCTTCGGCCGCGGCCCGCAACTGTACGCAGCCGTGGCGCTCACCCTCAAGAAGTAGGGCGCAGCCTCGACCTCGCCTTCCGCTCCGCGACGAACTCCGTGATCGCCTCGATGGCCCGCGTGAGCGCCACGCGCGGCGGCACGCCCTCGTCCGGCAGGGAGTAGGTCATCGGCTGCATTCCCTTGAACAGCCGCGGGGCCGCGCCTGCCCCCCACTCGGGCACCATCACGAGCGTGCGGTGGCGCGACAGCTCCGACATGACGTAGCCGAGCTCGAAGCGAACGGTGTGCCACCGATCGCCGCTCGCCCGCTCCGGCGGATCGCACAGGTCGTCGGGGTCGGCCAGCACCACGCCGAAGTCGGCCGCCCTCGCCTGCTCGTGCAGGACGTCGACCTGATGCTCCCCGGGGGGAACGAGGTCGTCGACGTTCCACAGCTCGACGTCGTGATCCCTCAGAAGCGCGAGCCTGATCTGCTGCGCGATCTCCCTGCGGCTCTCCGATGCGATCATGAAGATGCGCGGCCGCTCGTTGACGGACGCGATGAGCTGGTTCCGCTGCTCGATCTTGTGGGTGAGCTCGACCGCGAGCAGACGCCACAGCTCGGGTTCGCCCCGTCCCGCGCTTTTCAGCGCCGCCGATCCGCAGCGCAGCGCTACCACCGGTTCGCGCGCCGTCACCGTGGCCGTGCGGGGAAGGCGCGGGTTGATGGCGGCGAACTCTCCGACCACGTCGCCGGCGCCTCGTCCGTACGGCAGCCTCTCGCCGTTGACGATCAAGTCGACGGATCCCGCCAGTATGAACCAGCAGTCGTCGTCGTTCGCGCCCTGGTGCATGAGCTCCTCGCCCGGCGAGAACGCGACGAGCTCGCCGGCATCCACGAGCGCCTCGGCAACGCTCCGGTTCCCGCGGACCGTCTTCTGGCTCAGCATCGCCTCGATCTGGTCGTCCCGATCCTTGAAGCGGTCGATCTGTACCGTCACGCCACCATCCTCCTGTCGATGAGCGGGCACCCGGGCATGCGGCCGCAGCACCGGTACCCGGCGCGCCGAGCGGCCGCGAAGTAGTCCGCCTCGGCCTGCCGCCGCGCCCGCTCGGCGGCGAGCACGCGCTCGACCGAGGCGCGATGGCGGCAGGCGTCGAAGCGTACCGGCGACCCCGTCAGATCGAGGCAGCCGCGCGGACACGCGGCGCCCCGCCGCACGCGCCGCCCTCCCTCCTTCAGGCGCTCTGCGAACCACCCGTCGTCGACCTCGATGCACCGAGCGTACTCGTCGGCCATGCCGATGGCTGCGGCGCCGGCCTCGGCATCGGCCTGCCGATCGGCCGCAGCAGGCCCGTGTGACAGCCACCGGCCCGCGGGCCAGCGGCCGCGCCGCTCCGCGCGCTGCTCGTTGACGAGCCACTCGCCGAGATCCTGCCAGAATACTGCGAGCTCGCCCGCATCCTCGACGCGGTAGCCCCGCCTGCCCAGGCAGAACGAGGAGTCGCCGTTGACGTGCAGCTCCGGGCAGCGCCTCGGCAGCCGCGTCCCCGGGCTACGCTCGCCAACGCGCATGAACCCGTCCTCCGTCCACATCCTGACCAGGGTGGCCGGAACGACGGCGCCGCTCGGCAGCGGCGGCGCGACAATCCACTCGCAGCCGCCGGCGCCGAGCGGGGCCGCCCACGGCGGGGCGGACGCGGAGAGGGCGTCTCCGAGCGTCACCGGTCGAGGTAGGCGCGGGCCGGCGGCGCGGCTGCCGCGGCGGCGGCAGCCGAGGAGAGGATCGCGGGGCTGCGGGTCGGCGAGCCTGCGACCGTCGCCGGAACCCGCCCCGAACCGACCTGCGTGGCCACGTCGTCGTAGTCGAGGTGGCCCGCCGTCCGACCGGGCCCGAACAGTGCCTTTACGCCGACCGAGGCGGCGGCGTAGGCGCTCGGGCCGATGCGGGTCTGATGCCCCTTGCACTCGCGCTGGCAGGACTCCGACTCGCGGATCGCGAGGCTCGACGCCACCCGCACCGCTCGGTCGCCGCGGATGCCCACCCGCGACACCGGCGTTGGTCCGGTCTCGAATCCGATCGCGAGGCCCAGCTTGCGCGTCTCGGGCATCAGTTCGCCGCAGAGGTCGAAGGATGAGCGGAGCGCGCCGGCGCACAGCGCCGCCTGGTCCACCGTCGAGCGCAGGTCCACTTCCTGCGATGTGCCCTCCGCCATGATCGCGAGGATGCAGTCGCCGATGAAGCGAACCTTGCGGCCGTCGAATTCGCTCTGCACGACGGCGTTGAGCTCGGAGCGCAGCACGTGCAGAAGCCGCACCGCCTCGCCGAGGCCGCCTTCGGCCATGCAGCGGTCGATGTACGCCGTGTAGCCGTCGAGGTCGGCGAAGATCGCCGCAAGCGGCATCCTGACTGACCGGCTCGGCGAGAGCGTCGCATAGTCGATGGTGCGCAGCGGCGGGGTGTGCTGGTGAAAGCGGAAGTCCGAGGGCACGGGGGGCCTGGCGCGTCCCTCGCGCACCTCTCCGGTCCACTCGTCGAGGCGCGCCGTGACGACGGCGCCGCGGTCGCGGGTCGCCGATCTCGCCCGCAATGCCTCCAGCTCGAACACGGAAGCCGGCATCGCGCGCTCCTCGAACAGCGTCGTCGCGCGTCGGAACGCCAGCGCCGCGCGCACGCGGTCGGAGAGGAACACTCCCTCCTCGTCGCCCATGGCGAGCTTGGCCGCGTGGTTCGCCGAAGGCCCCACGAACATCGGCTCGCGCTCGTCGCTCCTACCGCTGTTGATCGCGACGCAGGGCCCGAGGTCGATCCCGACGCGGAAGCGCAGCTGCACGCCGAGCTCGGAGAGGAAGCGGTCTCCGCCCAGGCGGGCCAAGGCGGTCATCTCCTCGGCCAGGTCGAGCGCCGCCGCGACGCGCTCGGCCGTCGACGCCTCGCCGCGCGGCTCGATCACCACCGCGTGCAGGCGAGCTCCGTGATAGTCCACGCGCTGGGCGCCCGCGCCCTCGACCACGCGGTCGGCGGCCGAGTAGAGGGTCGAGAGCAGCGCGAGCCCGCGCGCGTGGCTCGTCGGCGTCTCGACGCCGCGCTCGAGCCTGACGTCGTCGTAGTTGAGCAGCTGCACGTAGACCTGGACCGTGTCGACGAGCACCGCCGCTCCGTTCGGCAGGTCGAACAGCGGCCGGTCGGCCAGCGGCGCCCGGCCGGCCGCGCGCGCGGCCTCGCGCATCCGCGCCAGCCTAGGCAGGTACTCGTCCGCGTAGCGCTCGACCTTCACGACCGGCGCCGACGCCATGAACCCTCGAATGCGCGCCTCGGCGCGCGACCTGCTCCACGTCATTCGTCATCCCTTTCTCAAAATCCGCGCCCCGCCGCCTGTCGCTCCCGTCTTAACGTATATGTTAAGCGGAGTGGCAGCTTCAAGGCTGTCGCCCTTCTTTCCTGTGGATAAGCCGAAACCGTTGGACCGTTGACGACTTAACGCCTACGTTAAGCGCGAGAGGTTCGGGCGATGGCGCTTCGGGGCATTAGGAGCGAGACGCAGCTTGCGGCCGCCCGCGTGGAGGGGCGACGCTGGGCCGTGGCGATGCGGGACGCGGAGTGGGAGCGTTTCGGCACGGCGATCTGCGCGGCCGCCCGTCTGCGTCTTACCGCCGTGATGGAGCACTTCTGCGACCATGGGGAACGGGATCTCCCCCGCGGCGCGTTCCGTTGGCTGACGGCGTCGGGTCGGCCAAGGGGCGCCGCGCGCGAGGGCGCCTTCGAGGCGAGAGGAACCGTGCTGCGAGGACACGCGACCGATCGCGTGTTCTTCGTGACCGAGATCGCCGTCGATCCGACGGTCCCGGCTCCGCCGGGCCGCCGTCGGCGCAGGCTTGAGGATGGTGGAGAGCGGCAGCTTGCGCTGGCGCTCCTGACAGCAAAGGAAGAAGGCGATGGCTGAGACGGATCAGAGGGATCGGCTCGACGAGGACGACAAGCTGTTCGAGGAGTCCTTCCTGCTCGCCACACAGGTGACGCTGCAGCGCCTCCTGAACGAGAAGCAGCTGAAATACCGTGATCTCGCGAAGCGGCTGGGCGTGAGCGAGGCACGGGTAAGCCACATGTTCGGGGACGAGGCCTCGAACCTCACGATCCGCACGGTAGCCCGCATCTACCGACAGCTAGGCGAGACCCCGGTCATCCTGTCCGTCCGGGATCTGGAGCGGATTACGGCCGGTCGGGACGGCTGCCTCGAGAACGTCGCCGGTTGGACGGTGCTAGCCGACGAAGTGGGGCCGTTCGAGGTCGCGCGCGCCAAGGTGGTGACCGAAGGGGACGTGACCGCCGACTGGCGCCCGTCGCGATCGAGCGAGTGGATGGCCGCCGAGAACCAGCTTCTGGGACGGATGGCCTGAACGCTCATGGCCGGAAACGCCGCGACCGTCGACTCCAAGGTCTACAACGCCCTCATCGGCCACGCCACCTTGCGGGGCATCTGGATGACCGAGTCGCGCTTCGACATGAGCCCTCAGGTGCTTGATCCCGACGACGTGCCGCTCAGCCACTCGCTGCGGACCCACGACGTCGAGGTGACGCTGGAGGACGAAGGCGTCGTCTACGGCTTCGTCCGCTTCGAGGCGGTGTCACGACGCAAGCGGAAGCGGGTGATCAACGTCGCCGCCAAGTACTTCGTCAGCTACCGGGTCGAGGGCGGCTGCGATCAGGCGATGGCAGAGCTCTTCATGGACCGCGTCGGCAAGCTCGCGGCGTACCCCTATTTCCGAGCGCTCGTCGCCTCGCTCGTGGGCCAGGCCGGCGCGCAGGTTCCCACTTTGCCCATCATGACCTTCCAGCCGAGAAGCATCCGCTACGCAAGCGACCGCGAGACCGTTGCGGACTGACGCGCGATCAGGAAGCCGCGGCAAGCATCCGGCGTTCGTCGCCACCCTTTCCGGAACCAGGCGCAACCCGCGGGTTGTGCCTTCCCGCGCCGCATCCGGCTACCCGCCATCCATGGGGAAAGGGACAAGGGTCGTCCTCACTCCACGTTGTTTCGACGGCGAGCTGCTGGCACCTTGAGGCTTGGTGGCCGGGACCGCTGACGAGCGATGCGCTCGTCGCCGGGAAGGTCGCTGCTCGGGCGAGCCGCGCGCCGACGCTTGCACCGCTCGGCGCAACCCGCCCGAAGGGGAACGAATAAACTTCGGTTTGGAGTTGGTATCGAAAGAAAGCGTCGAATGTCAGTAGTAGGCCACGCCCTCCTCCTTCTTGTCGTAGCTGCCGGGAGCGACGGACATGGTGAAGCTCGCCCAGGCCGATCCACCGGATCCGTCCGCAAGCTCGAAGCGGGAGACCAGGAACAGACTGCCGGGCCCGGCCGGTACCGCGCGAGTGAAGCGGCGCGTACGGCCGGGCCGTATGGCGATGTCGTCCAAGGCCGCGCCGACCGGCAGCAGGGAGCGGTGAGGTGTGCCGGGAGGGGCGAGACTCGCCACGACGGTCTTCAGGATCACCTCGGACGGGCCCGGGTTGTGGACGGACCAGATGAAGGATCCCCGTTCGACCACCAGATCGATGACCGGCCCCGTGCGGCTCCGTTGTTGCACCCCGAAAATGCTCAGCTGGAGAGCCGAGACGATGGCGGCGATGACCGCCAAGCTCAACGTCACGGCGGTGGCCAGCATGGTGACCTGGCTGCCCGCGAGGTTAGCCCGAGCGGTCGCGTTCGCCTCGCAGTCTATGCCGGGCTCCGGATCAGCGCTCTCCTTTGAACGTGGACCTCCTGTGGACTGGCCGCCTTTCTGGTGGGGGCGTTCGGCCTCGCCCGCTTCCGAACTCCTCCCGAACTCTTCGTTGCCGGCGTAACGTTCGCGCTAGGCGGAGCGGTAGCCGCCGTGGGCGTTTGTCTGATGTACGTACAATAGGGTGACGGTCGCCGTGAGGAGCACGGCGAGCACCAGAGCAATCAAGAGTACGTCCTTAGCTGATGCGTCAGCCTCGTGGAGCTGCGTGTCGTGCGCTCCCCTTCTCAGGCCGCATCGAGCCAAACCGACATGCTGCGCTCAACCCCAAGAAGGGCAGCGATTGGCTACGCCTTAAAATGGGGACGGCATTCGGAGGAATCTTAAGGCAAGGAGGAAAGCCATGAGCTCGACCGATCACGTGTGAACAGCCCGAACCGCTTCGGTGGCCGCTCGGCGCGGAAACTCGTCGGGCGGTCACCATCGCCGGGGAAGCGGGGCGTGTGCCATCGCAAGCTCAGGTGTTGGTCTGATCAGGAGGAACGTCGACCGGCAGCATCGCCGCGTCGTGGCCCAGCCGGCAGCCAAGCGCCCCGCACGACACGCCGAAGCAGGTCATCGACACCGATCCGAGCGAGAAGCCTCGAACCAGCGCCTCCGCTCCCGTCTGCGCGGCCGCCGCGATCCCGGCCGTGTAGAGCAGCGGGGCGAAGTGGTCGGGCGTGGGCGCCGCTGCGGCGAAGTCCGGGTGGTCGGCGAGGGTCGCCACGTCGGCTGGGCGATGTGCCATCAGTTCGGTCGCCGCATCGTCGAACCGCCGGACCCACGGCTCGCCCGTGTCACCGGCTCGCCAGTCGATCCGTCGCAGATTGTGGACGACGTTTCCGCTCGAGAGCACCAGCACGCCGCGGCTCCGAAGCGCGTCGAGCCTCGCGCCGAGCTCCAGATGGTAGGCCATCGGCTTGGAGGAGTTGATCGAGAGCTGTACCACCGGCACGTCGGCGTCCGGGAAGAGATGCGCGAGCACGCTCCAGGTGCCGTGATCCAGGCCCCACTGGTCATGGTCGAGGCCGACCCAATCGGGTCTCGCCAGGTCGACGACCTCAGCCGCAAGCTCGGGCATGCCCGGCGCGGGGTACTCGAACTCGGACAGGGCCCGAGGGAACCCGTAGAAGTCGTGGATGGTGCGCGGCCTCGGCATGGCGGTCACCGCGGTCGCCCCGATGAACCAGTGAGCCGAGACCACGAGTATGCCGCGGGGCTTCCCGATGGCGGCGCCGATCCGCTTCCACGAGTTCGTGAAACCGTTCTCCTCCAGCGTGTTCATGGGACTGCCGTGACCGATGAACAACGCGGGCATCGGCCGCGCACTCGTGCTGCTACTCATGTTCGCTCGCCTTCCAGTCGGACGCTGATGCAACGTATCACGTCCGCCGCGCCGCCTGCCCATGGATAACCGGTCCGGACGAGGCTCGAAGGCGCCGATCCGGTCTGCCGGCGGCGGCCTGCGACGAGTTCTAGGCGGGCCACGCCTCAGCCGGTGAGAACCTGGAACGTACCCAGGACCAGGCGCGACCGTACAATCATTTCGTAGACCGCGAGAGCGTGCGTCGGCGGATCTCCATCGCGAGCGTCTCCCTCTCGCGGTCGCCGTGCTCCCCCGAGGCGCGTAGGAAGGCGACACGCAGATCCTCGTCGCGAGCCGGCACCAGCGCGAAGCCTGCATCGCTTGCGGCTACGAGCACGTACGGGAAGACGCCGCTCAGATGCCGGGCGCCGTGTCGCGGCAGGCACTCGAACCGAGACGACGACAGGCCGAGGACCGATCCGCCGTCAGGACCCCCGTAGACCTTGAAGTAGCGACGCTTCGCCAAGCGTGTTCCCTCGTTCGTTCTCTGATCGAGGAGGCGACCTCCCCCGGCCACCTTCACCCCCTCCGGTCCGTGCGCTCCTCAGGCTCCTGCTCTTGCGGTTAGGCGCCCGACGGCCGGCTTGATGGGACCGCAGATCGGCACAGGCAGGTGCCGCCGCCGCACCAGCCGCCGCGAGCCGGCTCGAAGCCGACGCCGTCAGGCCGGAAGGTCCAGCAGCAGCTTGTCGAGCGTGATCGGGAATTCGCGGACCCGGACGCCGGTCGCGTTGAAGATCGCGTTCGCCACGGCCGCGCCTGCGCCGCTGATCCCGAGCTCGCCGACGCCCTTGGCGAGCAGCGGGTTCGCCGCATGGTCCCGCTCCTCGAGGAGGACGACGTCGATCTCGGGCACGTCCGCGTGCGCGGCGACGTGGTACTCGCCGAGGTCGCGGTTGACGACCTTGCCCGTCCGCACGTCGTGGACGAGGTCCTCCGTCAGCGCTCCGCCGATGCCGAACACGATCCCGCCGATGCACTGCGACCTGGCCGTCTTCTGGTTCAGGATGCGGCCGGCGGCGAAGACACTGGTCCATCTCGCTACCCGCGTCTCCCCGGTCGTCGCGTTGACGCGCACCTCGCAGAAGTGCGCGCCGTACGATTCCTGGCTGTAGCCCTGGGTCGCCTGCCCCGGCTCGCACGAGCCCTCCGCCTCGATCCCATTGCCGACGAGCTCCGCGAGCGGGCGGCGCACGCCTTCCGCCTCAACGCAACCATCGGCGAACGAGACGTCGGCGGGCGTCGCTCCCGCCGCCGCCGCGAGCTTCGCCCGCAGGACCTCGCAGGCGGCGTAGACCGCGGTGCCCGACGTCGTCGCGCCCCAGGAGCCCCCGGAGCCCGCGCTCGTCGGATCGTCGGTGTCGCCGAGGCGCACCGCGACGTCCTCCATCTGCACGCCGAGCATGTCGGCCGCGATCTGCGCCAGGATGGTGTAGCTTCCCGTGCCGATGTCGGTCATCTCGCTGGCGACCGTGACCTTGCCGTCGCCGCCGATCTCGACCTTCGCCTTGCTCTTGCCGAACAGGTTGCCTCGCGCAGCGACTGCCATGCCGTGACCGACCAGCCACTCGCCCTCGCGGCGGCCCCCGGGCAGCCTGTTCCTCTCCTCCCAGCCGAACCGCTCCGCGCCGAGCACGAGGCACTGCTTGAGCGATCGGCTCGAGTAGGGAATGTCCTCCTCCGGATGCCGGTCGGGCTCGTTGCGGAGCCGCAGCTCGACCGGATCGATGCCGAGATCGTGCGCAAGCTCGTCCATGGCGGACTCCAGCGCCAGCTGGCCGACTGCCTCGCCCGGCGCCCGCATCGAAATCGCGGGCACCTTGTTCAGCCGCACCAGCTTGTGGTCGACCACGCGGTTCTCGCCGGCGTAGAGGAAGTGGGTGGCGATCCCGGCCGGCTCGAAGAAAATCTCGCCGTCGAGCTGGCTGGTGACCGTCTCGTGCGAGATCGCGGTCAGCCTGCCGTCGCGCGTCGCGCCCAGCCTCACGCGCTGGCGCGTCTCGGGCCGGCGCCCCACCACGTCGAAGACCTGCTGCCTGCTCAGTACGACCTTGACCGGCCGGCCGAGCTGCCGTGCGGCAAGGGCGGCCGCGACGGCCTCTGGCATGACGCCGAGCTTGCTGCCGAAGCCGCCTCCCACGAAGTCGGAGATCACGCGCACGTCCGCCGCGTCGATCGCCAGGCTCGAGGCCAGCTGGTCGCGCGTGGTGATCGGCGACTGGTAGGAGCCGTGCACCGTCAGCCGCCCCTCCTCCCACACGGCGACCGAGCCATGCGCCTCCATCGGCGCGTGGCTCTGCGAGGGGGTCTCGTAGATGGCGTCGATCGTCGCCGCCGCGCCGGCAAGCGCCGCGTCGACGTCTCCCTGCTCGGTCCTGATCTTGAACGCGCCTCCGAGGTCGTCGTCAGGCGGGACGGCGCGGCCGACCAGCGCATCGAAGTCGAAGGCCCCGGCCGCCGCCTCGTACTCGACCCTGACCGCCAGCGCCCCGGCCCTGGCGCGCTCGAACGTGTCCGCGACGACCAGGGCGACGGGCTGCCGGAAGTACACCACGTTCTCGAGATCCTGCGACGGCGCCTTGGGCCCCGCGAAGTCGCCTGCGTTGCGGGCGAGCCCCTCCTGGATCACCGCCAGCACTCCTGGCATCCGCTCGGCCCCGCCCACGTCGACGCGGCTGATGCGGCCGGCGCCGAAGGGCGCCTGCGCCAGGACGCCGTGGACGAGGCCCGGGTAGCGGTGCTCGGCGGCGTAGCGCGCCGATCCGGACACCTTCAGCGGTCCCTCGATTCGACTGAGGGGCCGGCCGACGACCGGATCCGCGGCGTCGTCGAGCAGGCTGCGCTCCACCGGCGCGTCCATCCTGACATGTCCAAGGGTCATCGCTGGTCCTCCGTGATCTGCTTGAGGCAGGCCGTCAGGGTCCGCCTGAGGAGCGGGATCTTGAAG
Source organism: Sphingomonas sp. BK580 (assembly GCF_014194975.1). Classification (GTDB taxonomy): domain Bacteria; phylum Pseudomonadota; class Alphaproteobacteria; order Sphingomonadales; family Sphingomonadaceae; genus Sphingomonas. The sequence continues at coordinate 29,680 of NZ_JACIAY010000005.1, forward strand.
TCGTTGCCGCCGTGCCCCTTCGCGCCGGCGAGCACGACGTCGGCGGCGCGCTCGAAGGACTCGGACGTGGGCGCAGCGCCGATGAGCGCGGCCTCGGCCGCCGCGTCGCGCCACGGCATCGTGCCCACCCCGCCGAAGGCGAGCCGAGCCGACGCGATGCGTCCGTCGAAGACGTGCACCACCGCGGCGACCGAGACGAGCGCGAAGGCGTACGAGGCGCGGTCGCGCACCTTGCGGTACGTCTGGCGCCCGGGCGGCGGCGGTGGGAGCCGCACGGAGACGATCATCTCGCCGGGCAGCAGGCTGTGCTCAAGGTGGGGCGTCTCGCCGGGCAGCCGGTAGAGCCTGTCCAGCCCTATGCAGCGGGTCGACCCGTCCGCCCGCCGGGTCTCGACGAGCGCGTCGAGCGCGCGCATCGCGACGGCCATATCAGAGGGATGGCTCGCGATGCATTCGTCGGAGGTACCCAGCACCGCCATGATGCGGTTGAAGCCGCCAATGGCCGAACACCCGCTTCCGGGCTCGCGCTTGTTGCAGGGCGAAGCCGGATCGTAGAAGAAGTAGCATCGGGTGCGCTGGAGCAGGTTGCCTGCGGTGGTCGCCTGATTGCGCAGCTGACCGGAGGCCCCGGCCAGCAGCGCACGGGATAGCATCGGGTAGAGCGTTCGAACTAAAGGATGCGCTGCCAGCTCGGCATTGGTCACCAGCGCGCCGATGCGGAGCCCTCCCTCTTCCAGCGCCTCGATCCGGCGCAGGTCGAGCGCGCTCACGTCGACGATCGCCTCCGGCCGCTCGATGCCGAGCTTCATCAGGTCGAGGAGGTTCGTACCGCCCGCCATGAAGCGCGCGCCCGGGCGATCCGCGGACGCCTTCAGCGCCCCCGCCAGCGTGCGCGGACGCGCATAGTCGAAGGCAATCACGACGCGGCCTCCGCGACGGAGCGGATCGCGGCTACGATGTTCGGGTAGGCCGAGCAGCGGCAGATGTTGCCGCTCATCCGCTCCCTTATCTCTGCCGCGTCCAGCTCCGCCTCGCCGGCAAGGTCGCCGGTCGCGTGGCTCGGCCAGCCCGCCTCCACCTCGGCGAGCATGCCGACGGCGGAGCAGATCTGCCCGGGCGTGCAGTAGCCGCACTGGAACCCGTCGTGCTCGAGGAACGCCGCCTGAAGCGGATGGAGCCGGCCGCCGCCGGCGAGCCCTTCAACCGTGACGACATCGTCGCCCTCGTGCGCGAGCGCCAAGGACAGGCAGCTGTTGATCCTGCGCCCGTTGACGAGGACCGTGCAGGCTCCGCACTGGCCGTGGTCGCAGCCCTTCTTGGTCCCGGTGAGGCCGAGGTGCTCGCGCAGCGCGTCCAGGAGGGTGACCCTCGGCTCGATGCTGAGCGCGTGCGGTCGTCCGTTGACCCTGAGGCGGGCTTCGACCGGCTGGTCGGCGAGCATCCAATCCACGACACCTCCATCTGCGTGCCGCGTCAAGCGGCGTGAACGGGCATCAATCCTACTACGCAGCCGCGACGGCGAACCGCGCCGAAGTCTCCGCCGTGAGGCGACCCCCTGTCGCCGATCAGACCTCCTGCGACTTCGCATGACGCCAGGCGCTCGCCTCCCTTCGGGCCGTGATGTCGGCCGCGCTCCTGCGCACGCGCTCCACGATCGCCGCTGGAGCGGCATCGGGAATTCCGGCGTCGAAGCGCGGCTCCGGCGCATACTCGATCGACAGCTGGATCGCCTGGGCGACCTCGTCGCCCCAGAGCCGCTGCACGACCAGGAACGCACCGTCGATGCCCGAGGTGACGCCCGCCGCGGAGATCAGACTGCGGTCCTCGACCACGCGCTGGTCGACCGGCGTCGCGCCGAAGGCGGGCAGCAGATGCCGGACCGACCAGTGCGTCGTCGCGCACCGGCCGTCGAGCAGACCCGCGGCCCCGAGGAGGAGGGCACCGGTGCACACAGACAGCACCAGGCTCGCGCCGGCGGCCTGGTGCCGCAGCCAGCCCAGCACGTCGACGGCCTCCATGAGATCCTCCTGCCCCGGCCCGCCGGGCACGACGAGGACGTCGAGCTGCGGCGCCTCCGAGATCGCGGCGTCCGCCGTGAGGACGAGGCCGGCCAGGTCGCGGACCTGCCCGCCTTCGGGCGCATAGAGCCCGCACCGGGCGCCGGGCAGCTTGCTGAGCACCTCGAACGGCCCGGTGACGTCGAGCTGGTCGACGCCCGCGTAGACCAGGAATCCGATGCGCACCTCTCCGCGCTCGAGCACCTAGCGGCCCGCCTGCGAGCCGCCGGCGGCGTCCGGCCGCTGGAGCGTCGTCGCGGCGAGATGCTCGCCCACGAACCAGACCTGCGGCTCGTTGGTGCGGATGACGTTGCTGACCAGCAGGTCGTTGGTGCCGTCGTCCCCCGCCTCCGCGGTCGTCTTCGCCGCCGCATGGCAGAACTCGAGCACCTGCTCGTGCGCCTTGAGGAGGCGCGACAGCTGCGTGGGCACGTCCTCCCTGTCGCGCGGCGGACGCTCCACGCGCGTCGTCTCGGCTACGTCGTGCGGAGTGGCGAGGCTGATGCCGCCAAGCGCCTGTATGCGCTCCGCGACGACGTCGACGAGCTCGGCCTGGGCCTCGTAGTGCTTGTCCAGCAGGAGATGCAGCTGGTAGAACGTGGCGCCGGACATCTGCCAGTGGTGCTTCTTGTACAGGTCCCGCAGCATCATGGTGTCGGCCAGCACCTGGTTGAGCAGCTCGACGCTCTGCCTCCTGCAGTTCTCGCCCAGCGCGAGCGGCAGGTCCGACAGCTTGCCGAACTCCTGGATTGTCCGGTACTCGACCTCGTAGGCCGGCTGCGCTTCGTCCTTCCGAGCCATAATCGACGACCTCCTTCAAACCAGCTTCCTCTTACCTCGGCTGACTAGCCGATTTCAGCGACGCGCACGTTGCGCAGCGCGCAAGGGGCGGTTGCGCGAAGCGGCGAACCGCCGCGTCAGTCGTCGAACCGGAACTGCAGGAAGCGCACGCGCTCGTCGACCCGCACGAGGTCGCGACGGACGTCGGCCATCTCCCGCCGCAGGTCCGGCAGGGAGAGGCTTTCAGGCGGAGAGATCGACAGCGCGACCAGCACCGCCTCCGGCCCTAGATGCAGCGTGTCGATCCTGCTGGTCCCGAGCACCGCGTGCCGCTCCGCCAGCGCCCTCTCTAGCGCCGCATGGAAGGCCGGCGCCACCGTCTCGCCCGCCGTCAGGCTCCGGGTGGCGGCCATGATCACGTAGGCGTCCGCCACCAGCATCGCTCCGATCGCGATCGAGGCGGCACCGTCGGCCCAGGGCGCGCCGGCGTAGGCCGACAGGAGGACGCCGGCCGCGGCGAGCGCGAGACCGATCAGCGCGGCGCCGTCCTCGAGCAGGCTCTCGTATAGGTTCGGGTCCTTGGACCGCTTGATGAAGGCCCATACGCCGACGTCCTCGTCCGGCGCCTCATGCCGCGCCGTCATGCGGCGGTAGGCGCGAAGGCCGAAGAGGAAGGAGGTTCCCTCGAAGACCGCCGACAGGACGAGCACTCCGAGGCTGACGAGGGGCGAGTCGATCGGGCGAGGCGAGCGCAGGTGCAGCCACCCGTCCACCAGCGACACCGCTCCACCCGCCAGCAGCACCAGCACCGCCACCATCGACGTCCAGAAGTAGATCTCCATGCCATATCCGAACGCGTGCGTGCCATCGGCCGGAGCGCGGCTGCGCCGGCCACCGACGATCAGCAGGATCTGGTTCGTCGTGTCGGCGGAGGAGTGCACCGCCTCGGTGAGCAGGGCGCTCGAGCCCGTCACGCCGGCGGCGACGAACTTGCTCGCCGCGACGAGCACGTTGCCCGCAAGCGCCACGTATACCACGGCGCGCGACCCGCCCGCGCCGGCTCCGCCCTTCGTCGGTCGTCCGTCCGCCACTCCTGATCCTCATGCTCTTCGCGCCCGTGCTGACGCTGGCGCGGGGCCGATCCGACCCGCGCCGCCTCATGGTAGGCCGGCGGGGCGCGGCATCGCGCCGAAGAGCCGAGCGAAGATCGAAAGGGCGCCTTCCGAGATGCGCAAGTGTCACTTTTCGCGAGGGGAGGAGGCTTCTGGCGGAGCGGAGCCGCCGAATGCGGGGCGCGCGGAAGTGTTAAGCTCGGTCGCTTACCGATTGAACTCAGTCGTTCGATGAAATGGGAAGCGATCATGGAAGTGCAGTCGGGGACGGTCGAGGAGCTGGCGCAGCGGCAGATGTCGGTCTGGCGAAGGATCGTCGCCGACCACGCGACGCTGGCCGATCGGGTGTCGCTCGCGATCTGGGACGAGTACGACACGGTCGCGCTCGCCACCGTGCAGCTGGCGTCGATGAAGCTGGTCGTGTGCGAGATGGACGAGATGCCGGTGACCCGCGCAGGCGAGTTCGCCGCGATGGTGGCGGAGCGCATTGCCGAGGCGGAGGAGAGCCAGCACCTCTTCGCCGCCCGCATGAACCAGATCACCGAGCATCTCGACGAAGCGGTCGCCAAGCTCGATCTCCAGATCAGGCTGACGTCCGTTGGCATGTGGCCGCTCCTCCTGAGCTGGCAATTCGACTGGTACGATCATGAGATCGCCGCCGTCGTCGAGTTGGGCGGCCCGGACGGAATGACCGAGGTCCACCGTCTACGTGGGCACGACGTCAAGGACTTCACGAGACAGCTCAAGGCGCTGGCCACCCATCAGCGCCGCCGGCTGGCGGCCCTCCGGCGATCGATGAAGTCCTGACCGCACGTCGGGACGACGGTCGCAGCGTGAATGGCCGCTTCGCTCATGCGCTCGCGAGGCCCGACACGCAGCTTCGGTGGTCCCATCCGGCAACCCGCATCTGGGCATCGGGACGCGGCGTATCGGGAATGGCGGATCCCGCCTCGGCGCGGATCAGAAGACACGGGGATGGTCGAAGGGCCGGTGTTGCTCATCGATCGATGAAAAGGGTTTCCAAGATGACCTACCAAGCAGACCTCACAAGCAGCGACGCGCATGCGCTCGATCGAGCACGGGAGGACTTCGGCGCGCTCGTGCAGCGCGTCGTCGACGAGATCGTTCCAGGTGCGACCGCCGCGTTCGAGATCGGGCGGGTGCGAACCTCGGCTGATCGCAGCGTGATCGTCGTCGTGCCCGTCGGTCGGATCGCGCTGCGCGTGGCCTTGGCGCGCCCGTACGTGGAGCGGCGACCGGACGAGCGGTTCGCGGAGCTGCTTGCGGCGCGCCTGAGGGAGGCGCTGCGGTGGGAGAAGCGGCTGTTCGACCGCATCGAGGACGTCCGTCGCAAGCTCGAGCCCAGCCTCGTCCGCAACGGCGGCATGAAGCTGGTCTCGCTCCATTTGGGAGCGGACCGGCTGGAGATCCCGGTTCATTGGCACGAGTCCCGCCTCGAAGCCGCAATCGAGACGTGGGACAGCATGCTCCAGGCGACGCTCGAACACATCCAGGACTACACCGCGCGCGGCATGGCCCGAACGCTCCGCATGATCGGCCAGATGCACGTGCGCCGGGAGCGCATCCGTGCCCGCCTCGCAGCTGCTAGCGCCTTGTACGAGATCGAGCTGGCCGCCGAGGAGTTGATCAAGGGGCGAGGGCGGACTGCCGCAGAGGTGATCCCGGAGCTGCTGACCCGCCATGCTTCATGGATGACGCCCGCTCGCCAGGATGGTTGGCCCGAGATCGGGATGCATGAGGGACTCATCTACCTCCATCCGCAGTCGGAGAGAGCCGTTGCCCGCCGCTTTGTGTCGCCGGAGGAGCTTGGCGCCTAGAGGCTCCGAGCAAGGCCGCTGCCAACCGTCGGAAGCGGCCTGCACGAAGAACGGACGAACCTGCTGACGGAAACGATCGCGCGCTCAAGCAGGTCGCCCCTGCTCGTCGTGCCCGCGCCGCGAAGCGGCCAGCCTTCCCGAGCAAAAAGTTAGGCTTACGGTGACAGTTTTTCAAAATGGCCGTTCGACATCCCACCGTCGCGCTAGTCGGAAGGCGCCACCTTCCGCCGTCGCTCCGAAAGGACACGAAATGATCACCGCGAATGCTCTTCCTACAAACTGCTGGTCTCGAACACCGCTCACGTCAGCGGATGTCTGCGACGGGCGTGAACCTCTCCACGCGCGGGTCGGAGGCGACAGCACGCCTCGTAACTCCGCGTCCAGCTTAGCTGAACACTTAGATGAACATCTTAGGTCGTATAACCGGGGTTATGCGACCCCGCTCTTCCATGAACGTGTTCATTTAAGAGGAGGTCGCTATGAGCGGGCTTAAGGCGCTCGATGTGGACTTGTCTGAAGACGCCGAGCGCGTTTGCTACGCTGTGGGTCGCTACGATCGCGCCGGGGCAAAAAGCGCCCTTCTGGATTGCGGAGCTGCGGAAGCTGACGCCAAGGCAGAGACCGCACTCGTCCCGGACGGATTCCCCTTTGTGTTCGACGTCGAGACAGGTGAGCCTCTGCACGCCGTAACTGCCTACCTGCTACGCAGTTGGTCGAGGCCGAAGGCCGGCCTGCAGGGCACGAGGTCGCTGAACACCGCCCGAGCCCAAGCATACGATATCTGCCAATTTCTGGAGCATCTGGACCACTACGGGCGTGACTTCAGCGCCATCGATCAGGCGATAGTCGACAAGTTCGCCGAGAATCAGTCGCGAGTCGCAAGCTTGCGCACGGGCCTGACGCTCAGCGCGTCGTCGATCCGGCGACGGGTTGTACACGTCAGAGGCTTTCTCGAATCTCCCGAGTTCCGCACGATCGGATCTTCGAACGTAAACGGCAAGCTGGTACCGATCGGTGGCCGCGTCGCGGCTCCCACGATCCATCCGCTAACGCCTGCCGAGTGGGAGGTGGTCGCGGAGCAGCTCGGACCTCTACCCAGCGAGGCGCGCCAAGGCGAAACCAGCGTGGCGCGCTTGGTTGCCGAATGGTCGCTGTTGACCGGAGCTCGCCGAGTGGAGGTCCTAGGCCTCACCCGCTCGATGCTCGAACCCATCAATCGTGCCGCGTCGTCCTCGGGTCAGTCTGCGGTCGTTCTGCGCCTCATCAAAACGAAGGGCGGCGTTCCTCGCAACCTCTGGGTTCATCCGGATCTTGTCAAAGAAACGGAGATCTATCTGAAGAATGAGCGGCGACGCGCCCTCGCTGGAAGGTCGGCACAAGCGGAAGAGGCTCTCTTCGTCTACCCGGCGGTCTCTCCTCGACATGGCGCTCCGGTCCAAGCAGAAGCCGCCTCACGCTGGTTTCGATCCGCGGTGGACAAGGCGCGTCTTCAACGTCGCACGATCGACGGTTCCGCGAGCGCTCGCCGCTTCGTATTTCATGATCTTCGCCACACCTACGCCGTATGGACCTACGTCGCACTGCAAAGGTCAGGCGTCCAGAGACCATGGAAAATTATTCAAGCCAGGCTTGGACATCGGCTTCTAGAGACTACCGAACGGTATTACCTATCATTCATCGAGGATCATGAGCAGGAGATAAGCGATCTTCTAAAGAATAGGTTTGATTCCTGGATTATTTCAGATGAAGATTAAGACATCAGCAGCACGGCAGCGCGCCGAGCTTGCAGACCGCCTGGCAGCACCTTCAAGCGCCTTCGACGTTCGTCACGATGGCGAAGAGCTGACGATGCTCATCCCAGATCCGGCAACCGGTCGAGAGCGATCAATTTTCATCAGCCGCTTCGCCGTCGCAGTAAATCTGATGATGCCGCTGGCCCGCGGCTTGCACCTCTATGCAGGATCTCGCAACGTCGCAAGCATACGCTCCGTGATAGCGCTGTCGAAACAGCTTGGGTCAGGCCTAATCCTGTTCCTCGAAGAAACCGATCGCAGAGAGATCTCGCTCGCCGGGATAGACAGGACATTTCTGCTTGCCTTCCGCAACTGGCTGAACGCGACCACGAACGGAGCGGCCAGATTCAAGCCCAACACCCGCGCCGCGTACTTCAAGGCCGTAGCGCAGGTGCTCGAGCATCTAAGAACCGACTCCATGCTTGGTGAGTCGGTGATCGACGCCAACGAGATGCCTTCGCACGGAGTTCAGAAGCGAGAGAGAAGTATAAAGGAGGCCGACGCGGATCTGCTTGAGCACGAGCTCCGCTCGATCGTCAAGTCCGCGGGCAGGGCTGTGCGGGGCATCTCCGAGCGAGTCCGCGCGGACCTCAACTTAGATCACAGCACATCCCACGTCTCGCAATTGGCCCTTCAGCGAAGAGCCGCCGTGGCGGAGGTGAGAGTGCATCTTCTGCAGGGTCGTGGTTCTTGGACGACGATCCAGGGAGTAGACCCCGGCTTGGCGCAGCGGATCCTGGATCTCGGCCGCGAAGAGATCATGCGATCAGCGCGTCCTGAGCCGGAAGAACTCGTCCCGTTCATCGTGCTCTTCACTATCGCGTTCCGCCTCAACGGCGGAGTGCTGATGTCAGCGAGGCGATCCGGCTTCGAGGTGCGTTCGTGGATAGGCGGCGAGCGCGCCTTCCTCACGGCGTACAAGCCGCGAGCACGACGCCGTGTGACCGCGTCGGTGGCCGTAAGCGACGACCCCACCAACCCGGCCGAGATGATGAAGCTCCTGGACGAGTGGGCAAAGCCGCTCAGGCGGCTAACGGGCAGTTTGACGCTCTTTCAGTTCTGGAGCCCGAACATACCGCATGGCCCCGCGATCAGCGTCGATACGGTCGCACGCCCAGACGTTGAAGCGACGTTGAACAGCGCCCTCCGCCGCTTCCTCGCAAGGACCGCGGACCACGTCGACGGCGTGATCGACGCGAGCGACATCACCTTCTCGCGCATTCGGAAGGCGGTGCTTGATCTCGCCCATGTCGTATCGAGGGGTGATCTCCTCATGGTCAAGGCGGCCGCAAACCACACGTCGGCGCAGACCACGAGCGATCACTACGTGACTGCCGCAGGCATGGCGCGCGAGGACGAGGCACTTGCGCGAGCCATGAACAGCCACGCGCGGATGATCGCCACGAGAGGATCGTTCGACCCTCGCCGCCTTACCGACGAGCCTACCGAAGCGTGCACCCCCGGGTGGAACTGCACGCGAGGAGCAAAGCCGTCATTCGACGGATCTCGTGGCGATCAGCAATGCCTTGCTTACGGCAGATGCCCGGTGTGCCGCCACGGTTCCATCGACTTCTCATCGCCACGAGCGTGCGCTCAGGCCCACCTGCTCGTGGACGCGATCGAGCGCGCTATCGAGAGCATGCCTCCGGCATCGTGGCACGCTCAGCTCGCGCCGATCCGCAACCATCTCCTACGCGTCGTCCTGAAGGAGTTCGCAAGCGGCGTTCATAAACAAGCGCGCGCCCTCGAGCTTCCAGCTTTGCCGAGTCCAGAATGAAAATGCCCACCACTCAGGAACTTGTGGTTCAGCGTGACGCCTTCGACCTGTCCGATCCCAGTCGACCTGTCTCGTCAAGAAGCAGGTGGAACGACAAGGTGTGGCGTCTCGACATGACCTACGTCGGGGCACCTAGCCATGGCGCGACGCTGCCATGGCCGACCGACATAGATCCCGAACTGGTCGAGCTGTTCAAAAAGGTCGTCTGGTCCTCGCTGGTGCAGCCTGCGGAGCGGGCACCTGCCACGAGAACGCTTGCGAACCAGTCTTCCGGCATGCTGATCCTCGGTCGGTACATGACCGAATTCGAGTATTACGATCTCATCGATTTCGACGTGACAGCCGTCAGATTTCTGCAGCGCAACCTTCGGGATCTTGCGAGCCGCATCGATGAAGCCGAGTACATGGATCAAGGCGGGGCAGACGACGATGGCATTGCCGCAGCGGACAGATCGACGCACCAGCATCAGGATCCATCGGCGACGGATCATTACACCCGCGGCCGACTCTCCTTCACCGTCGTGGATACCGTCTTCAACTTCATCGCCCTCATCTATAGACAAAGACGAGTGCTTCGCTTGCTTGGCGTCCACGTCGGTGACGAAGATCCGCTGGACGGCCAGACGGCTCGGAGCTGGACGCTCGGTGTCCGCGCGCCCGGTGTGCCGGCGAAGTCTCCCCTCCCGGACGAGATCGCCTTGCCTCTCATGATCGCCGCAGATCGACTGCTTGGGGCGCCTGCTGACGACGTGCTCAAGCTGCAGAAGGCAGCCCTTCGAGCGCTCGCGCGCAGAGAGGTCGCTCCCACGCGGAAAACACTTCGCATGGGCGGCACGGACCTCCTCGACGCATGGCGCTTCGCGATCCTGAACGGTGAGACGACTCCATGGCACCCAACGCTGCCGATCCATGATGAAGACGGTGGTCCACTGCCGCTCGCCGAGACCCTACGCGATCTGATCGAGACGATCCGCGACGCCTGCGTCCTCACGCTCCTTCAACTAACCGGAATGCGCATCGGAGAGATCGTCGCGCTCCGAGCCGGCTGGCAGCCTGAGGCGCCGCTCCCTAGCTGCATCGTGAAGAGACGGAGCGCCAGCAACGACCGCGATCTGTTCTACGCGGAAAGCATCGTCAACAAAGGTCGAGACGTTCCGGAACGTGAGACGTGGCTGCTGGGCTGCTGCGCCGCGGGCTCGAAGGCGATCCCCACCCCCGTCCGTGCGATCATGCTCCTAGAGGACCTTCTTGCACCTTGGCGCGCCTTGCTGACGGTCACCGACGGCTCCCTACCTCTAATCGTCTCGTTCTACGGAGCGAAGACGCTCCCTAGCCAGTCGTCCCATGTAAGTCACCCGACCGTCATCTCCACTTCGAGGAACGTCCGGCTTCTATACTCTCGGCTGCTGGAGTGGCAGGATCTGCCCGATATCGCGGAAAACGGAGACGAACTTATCGAGTACAAATCCCGAAGAGGTATGAACATCTCCTGCTCGCAGTGGCGCAAGACCTTCGCAGCCAACATCGCTCGAACCGACACGAGGCTTCTGAACGCGCTCAGACGCCATTTCAAGCACATGCATCTTGCGACCACCGAAGGCGACTACGTCGGACGGGACGTCCGTGTCCTCGAGGACGTTGATGAAGCCCAGCTGCAGCAGACCATGACCTTCCTTCGAGCTCAGACCAGACGCCCCGGTCGAACGATCGGCAGGACGGGCAGCATAGTCCAACGCAACCTCAAGCGGATCCGCCTGCTGGAGGAGGCCGGTCATCCGCAACTCGGGAAAGACATGATGGAGGTTCTCGTCGCCACCGACGTCCGGCTTCTACACGCGGACCACGGCATCTGCGCCATAACGGTATCACCCACGAAGGCCAGATGTCATGAGCTCGCCAGGAGCGTGAGCTTTCTCAACGACAGGCCGAGCTTCAGCTACCAGCGCCCGGAGATCTGCGCGGGCTGCCGATGCTTCGTAGCCGACCAGAGCCATCTTCCATACTGGAGGACCAGATTTCTGCAGAACAATGCGGCAAAGCGAGCGCACCATCGATCGCCAGACGGCGGCCCTGCCAAGGTCTTCGAGATGAAGGCGAGGCAGGCCTGGAGAGTGCTACGGTCCCTTCGAAGCAGGCAAGCGCGGGACGTGCAAAGCGGCCAATCTGCGAAGTCACCTGAATGAGCCGGCCCAAGAGGAACGAGCAGATCGCGGCCGATCTTCATGGCGCGATCGATGCGCTTGTCGAGGAGGGAAAGGAGATCACCTTCGCGAACGTGGCGAAGAGGTCCGGCCGCGCTAGGGGGCTGATTTCGGGCCGAGCGGCACGATACGAAGACGTTCGCGTCCGCATACAACTTCTTACCAAGCCTAAGCACGCCGAGGCGGCGCCCCCGCCCGACGTCCGCGGAAGTCGGGACCGATCGCTGATTAGGGAGCTCACAGCGGAGAACGAGGCGCTTCGGCGCGAGAATCAGCGCCTTGCGGCCATCGCAAAGGGTTTGCGGAACGGCATCGTCGCGAGAGCGGCCGCGACGGCGCAGGCGGATTTGGGCACCTCCGAAAGTCAGATGGCCGATCTGGAGCGAAGACGTGCCGCCCGCGCGGCGCGGCGCGCTTCGACCGCATCAGCGGAGCCAATCAAGTAGAGCGGGATCGATCTCGTCCTGCTCCTCTTCACTGGGGTCGACACTTCGATTGATCAAGATCGAGGTCGCAGCGATTCGCAGGTTCATCGCTGCTGCTTCGACGTAGATCGATGCCGTCAGGTGGTCGTCCGCCTGCAGCCTGGCCGGCAGGTCGGAGAGGTTCGTCGATGCGGCGAGAAGGCTCCGCGCGATAACGGCGTTGTCGGCCTCAGCGTCGGCCAGGATGACATTCTCGTCCGCGAACCGGACGAAGGCGATGCGCGCCGGAGCGTCCAGCATGATCCGGGGAATGGCAGCCCGCTCATCGGTGGCCGTCCTTCGTGCCATCGTCAACTCTCCAATTGGAACCGCGCAGGGGTGGGCGAGGTCCGGACCAGGTCCGACCTCCCGTGCGCGCGTCGCGCCGTTCCGAGACGTGATGGTGTCCGATCCTGTCGATTCGGCAGCTCCGTTGCCGCCTCGCTCAAGCGCTACCTCGCGGCCGCATCTAGCCTGCCCCGGCTTCAGCCGGAGTAGCGGGTACGCCAATCCCGCCTCGTCCTTTCCGGACATCGCAGGGCGCCGTAGATTTCGAGAGTGGCCCATTCCTCCGTGGCTTCGAGATCGGCGTGATCCACTTCGATCGACCACACGCGCCGGCTTCGATCCCAACGCCACCCTCTCTCCCGAAGGATGTCCTTCTTGCCGAAGGGAGCGTCCGTCGCCTCGAGAAGGTACGTGTCCCGTCGGGCTCGTTCCAGCATGAGCGTCGCGACGCTCGGACCTGCCGACGGTCGATGATCTAGGATGTGGAGGAGCGCGGTCACGTCGACGGTGGCGCGGTGAGGCTCGTAGAACCAGCCCATCTCCATCGCGAGATGCTTGAGCTTGCGGGCCTCGAACCCCAGACCGCCCCAATCCACATCGGCGAGGCTGCAGGCCCACGCACAGCCGGCGATCTCGGGCAGGCGTCGTTCGAGGAAGGGCCGGTCGAAGGCGGCGTTGTGCGCCACCACGAAGTCGCAGCCCAGAATGGTCCCCACCGCCTCCCCATCGGGGATCGCCCTCCCCTTGACGTCCTCGTCGCGGATGCCGGTAATCCCGGTGATCTCCGCGGAGATGGGTTCCCCCGGGCATTCGAACCAGCCGCGGGGCTCGCCGGTCTCGACGATCCTCCCGTCCTGGTCGACCCCGAAAGCCTGCATCCCCAATTCGATTATGCTGTGGCGGTCCGGATCGCGGCCGGTCGTCTCCACGTCGATCGCTACGCCCGTGCACACCGCGCTGCGCCAGCCCGCGTGTCCCGGCCGGTCCATGGTGCGCATGCGGCGGAGCACGCGGAAGTCGGGATGACGGTCCAGCGCCTGAGCGACGAGCAGGGCGGGCGCCGGCACGCTCATGAGGCCATCGACGGTCACGCCACCACCCTCTGGCGCAGCACGACCAGAAGCCCGCGGAAGGCGGGTCCGTCGGGATCGATCGCGGCGGCGGCGAGCAGGTCGCCCGTCTTCTCGCTCACCAGCCACACTGCCACGGGGTCGAACTGGTCGAAGCCGCTACGAACGTCCGCGAGCGCCGCGACCCCTCGACCGCAATGGCGCGCCACGCACGCGCGCAGCTCGTCCTGGTCGCGCACCACCGCGCCCACGAAGAAGGCGGTCACGAAGCCGGCTACCGAGACGATCGCGGTCGCCGACATGAGCCGTGGCGCCCCTTCGCGGCCGTCAGGGCCGGCACCTACGGACGGTGCGGGCTTCGGGGCATGATGGCGGACCCGGCGCGAAGGGTCGGGGTCACAGCAGCCCGGGATCCAAGGCGGCATCCGGCGGGGGCGGTCGTCGATCGCGATCGATCCTTTGGCAGCGTACGTCATCAGGCGCCTCCTTTGGACGCTGAGATGGAGGCTCCCGCGATTATTTCAATAGTTCAGCGAGGATTGAAATGATATCAGCGCCAGGGGATCTTGGCTTAGGGCCTGACCGATCCCGGCGCCCCGGCCACTCCACGGTTGCGGTGGCCCATCCTACTCTGGATCCTCTCCTCGGAGAAAGGCAACCAGCTCGTCGTAGTTGCGGAAGTTCAGCACCCTCGCGAAGTCCGTCGTGAGCAAAGGGCTCGCCAGCACGTCGCGGTGTCCCTGCTCCAGCCGCCATAGGGTCGGAGGACTCTTGCCGAGAAACCGGGCGACTTCGCCGAGCCTCAAGCCGATCTCACGCCGCCGGTCCCGAAGGCGACGGCCGAGGACGGAGTCCAGCGATCCGGCAGGACGAGCTTCGACGAGGGTACCCGGCGGTGCATCCAGCGCCTTCTCGATCAGCTCGAGCGTCTCGCGGCGCATCGGCGCTCCGCTCTCCGCCCGCATGACAGTCCGCCGCGACAGTCCGACCCTGTCAGCGACAGCCCTTTGCGACATCCCGCGGTCGCTCCTGAGACGTTTCAGGGTGCCGCCGACGTCCTCACGGGAAAAGGCTTCTTCCTGATCGGCCATGTGACAATTTTTCACGATCGCGGTACCGGGTCAAGCGAAGCTGCTAGTTGGAAGAAGAGGTGGAGCCGGACGAGCCGAAAGGAGATCGAGGATGAAATGCGACAAGTCTTTCGGCCGGCGCCGTTCGACCCAATCGACGCGATGCGCGCACAACCCGCAGTCGACCGAACGGCTGCCAGCTAGATGACGCCCGACGAACTGATCGTCTCGCTCGACCGCAAGATCTCGCGCGCGATCGCCACGCGGCGCGGCGTGACCCTCAGCCCCGACCAGCTGGACGCGCTAGCGTCCATCGGGCTCATCGACAATCTCGCCAGCGCGAAGGCGGCGATCCTCAAGGAACAGGCACGTTGGCGCCAGCAAGAAACGAGATCTACCGCCGCGGCGAGTTCTGGCTCGACCACGTCCGGGGAACTGGACGCAAGCCCGTCAACGACCGGCTCTACGTCTGGTGGTACGACCGCGCGAGCGGACGCCTCAAGCGCAAGAGCACGGGCACGAGCGATGTTCGACTAGCCTCCGACTTCCTCGATCGGCAGTATCTCGCGTCCCACCGCGCCACCGACGACGAGCAGTCGTCCTACACCGTCAGCGAGGCGCTCGCCGACTACTGGACGGAGCACGGCTCGGGACGCGTCAGCGCCGAGTCGATCAAGGCGCGCCTCAAGCTGGTCACGCGATTCATCGACGCCGAGATGGACGCCGGACGGCTCGTCGACCCGTTTCTGCCCGAGCAGGTCGACGACCGGCTGGTCGCCCGGTTCCGGCGCTGGGCGCTGGCCGACCCGATCGTGGCGCGTCGCAAGGACGAGCACGGCGCCTGGACCGACGGTCAGAGCCGGCCCCGCTCGGCGTCGACGGTCGAGGAGAGCGTCATCCAGCTCAAGGCCGCCCTCAACCACGCCCACGCCGCCAGGCGCATCCGGGCGGCGCCCGCCTTCGAGCACCTCACGCGGGACGCGGTCACGCCCGAGCGCTCGTACAGGCTGTCCATGGAAGCGCTCGGGGAACTGCTGGACTACAGCTTCAAGGGCGCGGGCCGCTACGCGGGACACGCGGACCGCCTCCTGCCTCTCAGACGCTACCTCATCGCCGCCATCGCGACGCTCGCGCGTCCGGACGCCATCCTCGACATGAGCGTCGATCCGGCGCGCGAGCAGTGGATGCGCGAGGAAGGTCTCTTCGCCCTCAATCCCGCCGGCCGGCTGCAGACCAAGAAGCACCGGCCGACCCTCCCGGTCGTGCCGACCCTTTCCGCGTGGCTCGAAGGGACGCAGGAGTGGATGGTCTGCCGCGAGCGGACGATCCGAGATCCCGAAGGCGAACCAAAGACTGAGCAGCTACGCGTCGCCGCGGTGCGCTCGGCCTGGGACGGTGCGCGCCGGCAGCTCGGCATCCGCGAGGGATACGGCCCGAAGATCATCCGCCACAGCATGGCCACGATCCTCACCAACAGGGGCGTGGACCTGGTGCAGCTCGAGGTGGCGCTGGGCCACCGCGTCCTGCACAGGACGACGCGCCGCTACGCCACCTTCGGGCCGACCTACCTCGACACGGTCGCCGCCGGCATCGCCGACGTCTTCTCGGAGCTCGAGGCCCGGTGCGCCGATGCGCTCGCGCCGCCGCCTCGATGCAGGCGGAACAGCTCCTCGTGAATGGGGTGAGCGGCCGACTGCCCGGTTTACTCGTCCCCCGTGCCGCCAAACCTCCGCTTGGGCGTCACGCGACCGCTGCCGGCTCGAACAGCTCGACGAGCGCCCCCTCGTTGTCGCGGATGAAGGCGAAGCGATCCCCGGAGGCGTTCGGCATCAGCGTGGGATGGATAGCGACTTCCACGGCTCGTGCCTGAAGATCCTCCACGACGGCGTCGAGGTCTTCCACCAGCAAGGCCAGATGGTTGATCCCGGTCGAGCGCAGGACGGTGGCGACGTCACGCCGCCCCGGGTCCGTCTCGACCGCGCCTTCGACCTGGTACAGCTCGAGGCGAGCATCGCCTCGTACGATCATGCTCGCACGGGCGCCCGGCAGCTCGAAGTCGTAGTGCCGCCGGAAGCCGAGATTGCGGCCGTACCATTCGACGCTGGCGGCAAGGTCCTCCACCACGACGGCGACATGGTGGAGGCTCCGGACCGAGTGCATCATCGCACTAGCCCCTGCGACGGCGGAGCGCAGGGAGCGAGGGGCACGAGCCCGGCGGTAGTACCCGCGTCCACCCGAACGCCCTGCTCCTGCCCCTGCTTGGGCGCTTCGAGCATCCTCCGGAGCGCGCGATCCAGATCCTGCCGGTACTGCGGGGTCGCGACCGCCTCCGTCAGGTCGAAGCCGTGGATGGCCGCCGGATAGATGTGCAGCTCCACAGACACTCCGGCCCTAGCCAAGCGTAGGGCGTATTCGGCGTCCTCGTCCACGAAGAGGTCGAGGGCGCCTACGGCGATGAACGTCGGCGGGAGGCCGGCGACGTCGGCGGCAAGCGCAGGCGCCAGATGGCCGAGTCGAGCCGGGGCGATCTCGGCGGTCCCGCGCATCGCGTCCCAGCCGAAGCGGTTGTGCCGGCTCGTCCAGACGAACTCGCCGGCGATCGGGTTGGCGTGAGGAGCCTCCTCGGTGCCGGTGCGGGGATCGAGCATGGGGTAGACCAGGATCTGACCGGCCAGCCGGAGCTCGCCGCGATCGCGGACCAGCTGCGCGAGCGCCGCCGCGAGCCCGCCTCCGGCGCTCTCGCCCATCACGACGATCCTCGATGGATCGACGCGGAGACGCCCGGCGTTCTCCGTCAGCCATCGAAGAGCAGCGTAGCAATCCTCGAGCGGTCCGGGAAAGCAGGACTCCGGCGCGAGACCGTACTCCACGGCCACGACGACCGCTCCGTGATCGACCGCCAACGCGTGGTTGGACCGAGCCGAGGACTCCGGCCTGCCGGCGATGAAGCCGCTGGCATGCAGGAAGAGTATCGCAGGCCTTGGGCGCCCGGCATCTTCGGGCGCATACACGAGCAGGCGGATCGCCGCGTCGCTCCCATCCCGTCGCACCGTCTCGATCATCGCAGGAGGCGCGACCTGGGCATGGGCCGCAGCCGCGATGGCCGCGTCGAGCGCGTTTCGGTAATCCTCCAAGGTCTGCCGCGACGGGTCGAACGCCGCGAAGGCGACCGCCAGCTCCCTCGAAGCGGGGTCTACAAGGTTGATCGTCCGCATCGTGGTCCTCCTCTGCCGCGTCGAGATAGAGGAGGGTTGCCGATCGGATAATGCGTCGCCAATCGCATGACGCAATCGACGTGGACCACCTATGACGCGACCTACGCTCAACGAGGTGCAGGCCTTCTGCGCCGTCGCTTCGCACCGCAGCTTCCGCCGCGCGGCCGACGAACTCGGCCTGAGCCCCTCGACGCTCAGCCACACCATAGGAGGACTGGAGCGTCAGCTCGGCGTCCGCCTGTTCAACCGCACGACGCGCAGCGTCGCCACGACTTCGGCGGGAGAAGCGCTTCTGCGGCGCATGACCGCCGTTCTCGAGGAGTACGATCTGGCACTCGACGAAGCGCGACAGGTCAGCGAGACGATCGGAGGGACGTTGCGGATCAGCGCCGCCGCAGCGGCGATACGGCCGCTCTTCGACGAGGTGGTGCCGCTCCTCAAGGAGCGCCTGCCGGAGATCCAGCTGGAGTGCGTCGCCGACGGCCGCCTGATCGACATCGTCGAGGAGCGGTTCGATGCCGGCATACGGTTCGGCGACGTCGTGCCTCGCGACATGGTCGGAATCCCGTTCGGCCGACCTTCGCGCTTCGTCACCCTCGCCTCGCCCGAATACCTGCGGCGGCACGGCTCACCAGGAAGACCCGAAGACCTCACCATGCACGACTGCATCAGGATGAGGCTGGCCTCGGGGCGCATTCTGCCATGGTCGTTCGATCGGGAGGGCGAGTCGGTCACGCTCGAACCGGTAGGCTCGCTCACCTTGACCGACGTGACGCTTCAGATCGATGCGGCTGCGCGCGGCCTAGGCATCGCGTTCGTGTGGGAAGGTGCCGCCGCCGAGGCCATCGCTCGCGGGCACGTGACAATTGTTCTCGAGCGCTTCTGCCCATCTGCCTCAAGGCTGCTCCTCTACTATCCACGCAACCGTCAGATGCCTCGAGCGCTTCGCGCTCTGATAGATGTCCTGAAGGACGTGCAGAGCCGCGACTGAGTGAAGCCGCGCGAACCCACAGAGGATGCACATGGATGGGCTTCATAGACGCTTGTTGAGCGCGCCCTCCCCTACAGGCACGCCGTATGAGCCTTTCGGGCCTTCGTGAGGCTCTAACGTCACTTGCCGGTCGCATGTCCAAGCGCTTCGAACGCTCCTCGGTCCTCTCGCGATGCATACTCGTCAGCGCCATCGACTCGGGCTAGCCTGCGGAGCGAGTCATGCTTCGCAGATCGCGCGGCATATCGCCGGGCTGCGAACAAGGAGCTACGTTGGACCTCTTCTCCTTCGCCGTGAAAGGCTATCGCCGATTCCGCGCCCAAACCACGCTTCGAACGAATGGAAAGCTCGTGGCGCTCGTCGGACCGAACGAAGCAGGCAAGTCTTCGCTACTCTCGGCATTGAGCGGCATGAATTCGAACGACTCGTTCGAGCAGAGCGATCATGCCCGCGGATGCGTAACGGAGGAGACGGAGCTAGTTGCCTTGTTTCTGCTGACGAAAGCCGAGACGGCGCTCGCGCACCTTCCTTATCCCGCTTGGATGCGCGTCCGAAAAAATTATGAGGGGGATCTGTCCTACGGCTTTCGGCCGATGCCGCCGCCGCGTAGTACCGCTCACCGGAAAGAGGCCGTCGAGATCGCGAACGCGGTACTGCACAACAAGGAATGCATGGAGGCCCTGAGTTGGGAGACGCCTGATCTCGAAGAGCTGTGGACCGAGGCTGTCGCAGCAATCACCGACAAAGGCCCTGATTTAAGCAAGAAAGCCTTGGACCTGATCGCCAAGGTAGTCACCGAGCTGGCCGCTGTCGGAGAGGAGCCGCGAGAACGTTTTCTGCAGATCGAAGCGGCGCTGCAGGTCTGGACCGAGATGTCCTCACTCGAAAGCGCCCCCTCACCCATCAGGCATGCCATTACCGCACTATTTCCAAGCGTGCCCAAATTTCTGTTCTTCGACGAGGAGGCACGGAACCTGTCGTCATCGTACGCGATGTCCTCCCTGTCCAAAGCGGTTCCGAAAGCCCTGGAGTCGCTACTCGCCGTCGCCGGGCTGGACGTCGCGGAAATGCTGTCGGCCATCGCGCGCGACGCACGCGACGACCTCACCACCATCGAACGGCGGGCGAACCGAACGCTCGAGCGCTCGTTCAAGGAGGCCTGGAGGCAATCCGGAGTGACGGTCGCACTACGACTGTCGACAGACCTGCTCGAGGTGCAGGTGGTGAACGAGGACGATCGCTACACCAGGCTCGCGGAGCGGAGCGACGGTCTTCGGCAGTTCGTCGCCCTGCACGCCTTCGCTTCGCGGGCGCATGCTGCCGAATTCATCCTGCTAATAGACGAGGCCGAGCAACGGCTGCACTACGATGCGCAGGCGGACCTCGTGCAGATGCTTGCCAGGCAGCGGCTCGCGTCGAAGGTCATCTACACGACGCATTCCGCCGGCTGCCTTCCAGAGGATCTCGGTCACGGCGTGCGGCTGATCGAGCCGATCGCCGAGGAGCCAGCCTGCAGCAGGATCGTAAACAAGTTCTGGCAACGATCAGCCAGCGGCTTTTCCCCACTGCTGTTCGGTCTCGGCGCCGCAACCCTGGCCTTCTTCCCCACACGGCGCGCCGTCTGCGTCGAAGGACCCAGCGACATGCTTCTGCTGCCCACGATGTTCCGCGAAGCGCTGAAGAGGGATGCTCTCGGCTACCAGTTCGTTCCGGGCCTGTCGTCGGCCGCCCGCACGCTCGCGCCTACGATGCCTTCACAGGCCGCTAACGTGTGCTACCTCGTCGATGGCGACGCGGCAGGGGAGGCGATCGCGGGACATCTCGGCGCAGCTGCCATTCCGACCAGCCGCATCTTTCTACTAGTCAGCGCCAACGGCCAAGCCGTCGAGACAGAGGACTTCCTGAACCCCGGCCTTCTCCTCGACGCCGCCAACGCGCTGATCGCCAAGTACAGCCCAAATGGGCGAAGGCTAGAGGTCGGCGATCTCAGTCATGAGCATCGGACCAAGAACCTCCGAGGAGCCTTCCGGGCAGCGACTGGTCGCGAGATGGACAAGGTGGAGCTCGCCTACGAGCTTCTCGACGCTCTCGACGAAAGGCCCGACCTGAAGCTCCTCGACGACACGCGCCAAGACGAACTGTCTTCCTTGGCCCGCCGCGTCGAAGAGGCCCTGACAGCATCAATCAGGTGAGAGGCCAATTGTTCGACGAGCGATCGCCCTGAGGACTTGAACGAACTGCGGCTGGTCGGGGGGGGGCGGCTCACCTCGGAGTACGCACCAACCTTGACGCGCTGCCTAAGAGTCCCTGGCGGACACGCCCTAAGCGCGCGAAGCCAAGCCGATGCTATACGGAAGCGAGCTCCCGAGATAATTTACAAGACCGTGCCAGCAGTTGCTTAGAGGCTTGGCGGACGCTATGAAAGAGCAAGTTGAATAGCTGCGGGTCGCAACGAGAAAAGACCTATCCGCAATCCGGCAAACATGGGGGCCCGGATGTTCAACTCTCAGGTGCTCGAGATCGGGATCGGTCTCGCGTTCGTCTTCCTCGTCGCCAGTCTGCTCGCAACGGCCGTGCGAGAGATGATCGAGGGCCTGCTCAAGACCCGCGCCATCCATCTCGAGCGCGGCATCAGGCAGCTACTCGACGATCCGACGGGAACACTCGCTACGAAGTCGCTCTTCGACCATCCGCAGCTCTACGGGCTCTTCGACGGGGTCTACGATCCGACGAAGCTGGTCCCTTTCCTCAGAAAGAATCCGCTGTCCACCCGACGCAGACAGACGCAGGTGCAGCAGAACGGCTTCGTCATCAAGGAGGAGGCCAAGCGGCTGCCGCTGCTGTCGCGCTTTCCCGCCTACATACCCTCCCGCAACTTCGCCATCGCGCTGCTGGACCTCGTCGGCGCGGGCGGCGGGGATCAGAGGGCGTCCGACTCGCAACTCATGGAGACGCTGCGGGCGAACGCCATGACGCTTCGTCCCGGCAAGGTCCGCGACGCAATCCTCGTCGCGCTCGCCGAAGGAGGGAACGACTTCGATCGGGCGCGCAAGAGCCTCGAGGCATGGTTCGACGCGGGAATGGACCGGGTGAGCGGCTGGTACAAGCGCGAGAGCCAGCTGGTGCTGATCCTCATAGGCCTGGTCACCGCCGTCGGCTTCAACATCGACGCAGTCCGTATCGCCAGCACGCTCGCCTCCAACAACTCGGTGCGACAGCAGATCCTTCTGAGAGCCGAAGACCAGCGCCATGCGCTCAACCCGGGTCGGCCGACGCCACCTGACCAGAAAGACATCGAGGACGCCAAGGCGAGCTTGGGCACCCTCATCGGTTGGGGTACGCAACCAGACCCGGCAGCGGGCGGGAAGGCCGCCCGTGATGCATCCGAGGATGGCGTCGGACGGATAGCGCTCATGGTGGCAGGGTGGCTCCTAACTGCCATCGCCGTCTCGCTGGGGGCGCCCTTCTGGTTCGACGTGCTGAACAAGTTCATGGTGATCAGGGCGACGGTCAAGCCCTACGAGAAGAGTCCTCCGGAAGGTTCGGAGGATCGCAGGGGCGGGAAGCCCGTCGCCGAGCAGCTCGACGAGACCGCTCCTCGTGCGGCCGCGCCGCCGGCGCCCGAGCAGCCGGGCAGAGAGGGGCCGCCTCTCGGCCACGTGCGCCTCGCGGTCGGCGTCGATCAGCTCCAATCTCCCGAGCTGTTCGTCAACGGGAAGCCCGAGCCGCTTCCGGTGGACGGACTGATCGAGATCCCGCTCGAGATGGGCGTGCCGCACACGGTCCAGGTGACCAGCCGCAACGCGCTCGGCCTGCGGCGCAGATACGAGAAGACGATCACCCTCAGCTTCGACAACGACCTCGCCCCAGTCGCGCTCCCGTGACGACGCCGAACAAGGAGGCAGCGGCATGAAGGACATCTTCGACGGCAGCGGACTGCCGCTGTCGCAAAGCGGCGTGGACGCGTTCATTGCCGAAGCCGGTGGAGTCGAGCCGGCGCTTTGGGCGCTAATCGGCGTCGAGACCCGCGGCTTCGGCTTCCTCCCCGACCGCCGCCCCAAGATCCTCTTCGAGCGGCACGTCTTCAACGGACGGACGGGAGGGCGCTACCGGCACAGCCACCCGGATCTCAGCGATCCGAAACCCGGCGGCTATCTCGGCGGCGCGGCCGAGTACCAGCGCCTGAAACGCGCCATGCTGCTGGACCGTAGAGCCGCGCTGGAGAGCGCGTCGTGGGGGCTGGGGCAAGTCATGGGCTTCAACGCTCGACGAGCGGGCTACAGCGACGTCGAAGCCATAATCGACGCGTTCGCCGAAAGCGAAGACGCACAACTACTCGGCTGCGCGAAGTTCATCTCCACCAGAACGGATCTTCGCCGGGCCTATCAAGGACAAGATTGGCGGACCGTAGCGTTCTTCTACAACGGATCAGACTACGCGAAGCATGGATATGACAAGAAGCTCAAAGCTACCTTCGGCGCGTTCGCGGAAGGCGGGAGCCTACCTAGCGTGGCGATCCGGCAGATCCAGGCATACCTGACGTACCTTGGCTACAATCCGCGGGGCATCGACGGCGTGGTGGGCGCGGGCACCTCAAGCGCGCTCAGCCTCTTTCGAAAGGATCGCCGCAGCGCTGGCGAGACGCTGCCGGACTTCGATTCCGCACAGCCCGGAGTGTACCTAGGCCCGCTCTGCAAGGGCTGCGGGCACGACTACGGCGATCAGGGCGAGATCACTCTGAGAAGCTGAGCGGGCGGCAGCGACGTCAGCCGCGGGGTCCGTCGTCTTTGTTCAAATCTTCAAAGCGGGGGAAGTCATGACCACGACCATGCTCGACATACAGAAGGCGCTCCAGGCGAAAGGCTTCGATCCGGGCCCGCTCGATGGCCAAAGGGGACGCCGGACCGCGGCTGCCATCATGGCCTTCCAGAGCGCCCGCAAGCTGAAGCCCGACGGCATCGTGGGAAGCCAGACCCTCGCCGAGCTGATGCCTGAGGCCGCCGTGGAGGATCTGACGCTCGGGTCTTCGCTGCCATGGCTGGACGAGGCCTACCGGCTCGTCGGCTTGAAGGAGGACACGAGCGCCGGCAGCAACGAGCAGATCCTCCAGTTCGCCCGCGACCTGCAGATCCCGTACTCCGACGACGACGTGCCGTGGTGCGGCCTCTTCGTCAGCCACTGCATCGCCTCCCAGCTGCCGCAGGAGCCGCTGCCCGCGAACCCGCTCGGCGCGCGCCAGTTCGAGCGCTTCGGCGAGAAGGCGGAGCCGCAGACCGGAGCGGTCATGGTGTTCTGGCGCGAAGACAGGAAGAGCGGGAAGGGCCACGTAGGGTTCTACGTCGGCGAGGACCGCAACGGGAACTATCTGCTGCTCGGCGGCAACCAAGGCGACCAGGTCTCGATCATCGCGAAGCCAAAGGACCGCTTCGTCTGCGCCCGCTGGCCCAGGACCGCGTCGGCGCCCACCGGCAAGCGCCTGGTCGCAGACGTGGCGAACGTGGTCGCCACCGGCCGCGATCAGCGGGAGGCTTGACCCTCGATCGCGCGGCGCTCCAATCCGGCGCTGAGGTCCAGACCACCGACTCTCCTAGAGGGACCGGGACGACCGGCGCCTAGTCGCGAGGCGCGCCAGCATCGTCGCCGCGAGACCGGAGACGAGGCCCCAGAAGGCGGCTCCGAGACCGAACAGCGTGAACCCGGATGCGGTCGCGAGGAGGGTCACGATGGCGGCGTCGCGGTCCCCGCCCCCGTCGAGGCTTCCTTCCAGAGAGGTGACGAGCGCCGGCAGCAGCGCCACGCCGGTCAGGACCGCCAGAACTTCGGGGCGCATGGCGAGGAACAGATGGACCAGCGTCGGCGAGAACAGCCCGAACATGCCGTAGAAGCCGCCGTAGATCACGCCGACCACCCATCTGCGCTCATGGCTCGGATGCGCATCCTCGCTCGTGCAGATCGCCGAGGTCACCGCCGCGAGGTTGACGGCGTGCCCGCCGAACGGCGCGGCGGCCAGGCTGGCCACCCCTGCGCAGAGTAGTAGGGCGCGCGCCGGCGGGTCGTATCCCGCCGCTCTCAGCACCACGACGCCCGGCAGGTTCTGCGAGGCGAGCGTGACCAGGAAGAGCGGCAGTCCGATGGCGACGACCGCCGCCGGCGAGAGGATCGGCGTCGTGAGAATCAGGCCGGTGGCCGAGACGCCGGAGGGAGGCGGCGCGACGTCCCCACGAAGAACGAGAAGGACAAGTCCGGCGCACATGGCGGCCGGTATGGCGTAGCGGGTCGCGCGATGTCGGAAGGCGAGGAAGACGAGAAGCACGGCGGCTACCAGAAGCGGCCTTGCGCCCGCCGCCCCGAAGAACGCCAGGCAGAACGGGAGCAGGACTCCCGCGAGCAGCGCCGAGGACACCTGCTTCGGTATACGCCCGGCGAGCCGGTCGAGCGGCGGCACGGATGCGAGGACCACGTTCATCGACGCAGCGGCGACGAACGCGCCGACGATCGCCTGCCAGCCGACCGTCGGCGCGGCGGCGGCCAGCAGCGCGGCTCCCGGCGTTGACCAGCCGAACGTCACCGGCATCCGCAGCCGGATGGACGTGATGGCGCTCGCGGCGGATATGGCGAGGCACAGCGCCGTGATCGCCGACGCCGCCTGCGCCACGGTGGCGCCCAGCCCATGAAGCGCGAGCGCCACCAGCGGCACGGTGGCGCCGAAGCCTATCGCGGCAGCGACAAAGGCCGAGGTCCAGGCGCTCGGCGGAAGCAGGCGGTTTTCCACGCCTCGCTGTACGGACACGTGCGGCTCGGCGTGCTTGCGCGACGCGCAAGCACGCCTTCCGCCGTCCGGCCGGTGCGCCACCGCCGCTGCGGCGGACGGACGGCGGGGGGACCTCCCTTCAGCGGGCCGCCGCGGCCTGCTCGATCAGCCGCGCGACCTCGCCCGGATGCGACACCATGACGACGTGGGACCCGCCCTCGACCTGCAGCGTGGCCTTCGCGCCCGCCCGTTTCGCCATGAAGCGGTGGGCTGCGACGGGAATGTTCCTGTCCTGATCGCCGAAGACGAACCAGGAGGGCAGCCTGCGCCACGCCGGCGCCCCCGACGGCTCCTTCAGCGCCGCGTCCGCAATCGGCCGCTGGCCCGCAGCCATCAGCCTGGCGGTCTCGGGCGGAACGTCCGCCGCGAACTGCGCTCGGAACTTGTCCCTGTCTATGTAGAGGTCGCTGACGCCGGAGCCGAGCGGCACCGGAGCGCTCAGCGCCGCGGCGAGCGTGCTGCCGGCGAACCTTCCGGTGAGACCGAGGGCCGTCTCGCCGGCGTCAGGCGCGAACGCCGCCACGTAGACGAGCGCCTTCACGTTGGACTGCTCAGAGGCGGCCTCGCTGATCACGGACCCGCCGTAGGAATGACCCACGAGGACGACCGGGCCGGACACGCTCCTGACCAACGACGACACTATCCGCGCGTCTCCCCGAACGCTCCTCAGCGCGTCCGGAGCGGCGATGACGCGGTAGCCGTCGTCCTCGAGCCGGGAGATCACCCCGTTCCAGCTCGACGAGTCGGCGAACGCTCCGTGGACGAGGACGATGGTCGGCTTGGGCTCCTGCGCCCCGGCCGCCTGTGTCGCGGCGGTGGCGACGAGAAAGAGGCATCCGGCGATCAGTCGTTTCACATGCACCTCCCATTGAATGGCGCGGAAGAACATACCGCGGCTCGTCGCCTACAGCCCGAGCGCGTCGCGCAAGCCCTCCTTGCGATGTGCGTCGGCGCTACTGATGCGGGCGGACCGCTGCTAAGCGCCAGAGGACGTCTCAGCTGGGAGGGAAGCCGTGATCGAGCTGAGGACCGCCGTCTGGCTGATGCTCGGAGCGATCCACGTGGCGGTCGTCATCCGGGCAGTTCTGCTCCAAGGGCGCGAACCGTACGCGCGCGCGTCCTGGCTCATCGTCCTGCTCGCTGCGCCGGGAGCGGGCACAGCGCTTTACCTCCTGTTCGGCGAACCGTGGATCTCGCCCCGTGTCCGAGTCCGCTGGACGAAGGCCGCCGAGGCGCTAGCGCCCTACGCGCGGCCTGATGCGATCCGCCCCGTGGTCGTGCGCCAGGCCAGCGAGAACGCGTTCAGGACATGCGAGGCTGCGAGCGGCTGGCCCACGTCGGGCGGCAACCTGGCACGGCTCGCACCCGGATCGGACGAGGCGATCGACATGATCGCCGCCGACATCGACGCCGCGGTCCGTACGGTCCACCTCTCCTTCTACATCTGGCTGGGCGACCGCAACGGGTCGACGATCGTCGAGGCGGTCTGCCGAGCCGCCGCGCGCGGCGTGACCTGCCGCGTCGTCGCCGACGCGCTGGGATCGCGCGCCCTGATCCGCTCCCCGCAGTGGGCGGCGATGCGCAAGGCCGGCGCCATCCTCTGCGAGTCCCTGCCGATACCGTTCGGCCTCGGCTTCGTGGTCGGTCGGCGCGCCGACCTGCGCAACCACCGCAAGATCGTGGTCGTGGACGGCCGCCTCACCTGGTGCGGAAGCCAGAACTGCGCCGATGCCGCGTTCCTGCCGAAGCGGCGCTTCGCACCTTGGGTGGACATCCTCCTCCGGCTCGAGGGTCCCGTCGCGCGGCAGGCCGAAGTCATCTTCTGCTCGGCGTGGATGGCGGAGACCGGCGAGGACATGACCCGCGTATTCGATGCCGAGCCGGTCCGCGCGCCGACGGGCGGCTTCGCCGCCATCTCGGTCGGAACCGGTCCGCTCTCCCCGCGCGCGACGATGTCCGACGTGTTCGTCTCCGTTCTCGCCGCCGCACGCGAGAGCGCGGTCGTCACGACGCCCTACTTCGCGCCGGATCCGCCGCTGCTCGAGGCGCTCGTCGCGACCGCACGAAGGGGCGTCCGCGTCACCATCGTCTTCCCACGGCGGAACGACAGCTGGATGGCCGGGGCCATCTCGCGCGCCTACTACCCGGCCCTCGCGGGCGCCGGCGTCGACATCCACGAGTTCGAGGGCGGCCTACTCCACGCGAAGACGCTTGTGGTGGACGACGCGCTGGTGCTCCTAGGCTCGGCGAACATGGACCGCCGGAGCCTGGACCTGAACTACGAGAACAACGTGCTTCTCGAAAGCGCAGAGGTGGCGCATGCCGTAGGGCGGCAACAGCAGCGCTGGCTGGGGCAGTCCGTGAGGCTCGCCCCAAACGAAGTGGCGATCCGCCCGCTGCCGCAGAGATTCGTGGACAATCTGCTGACGATGGCCGCTCCTTTGTTCTAGGAGGACCGTCGTCTCGAGGCGCGTGCGTGGACCTCGGCATGCCGGTGCCGTCCGCGTGCCCGGTCTCGGTTCGCCCGGTCGCCCTGCCCCGGCGTTTGCGCTATCGGTGGCGCATGCCGCGAAACCGCTACTACCAAGGTCCGCCCAGCGATCACTTCGATGGGGAGCGGTTCTTCAACCCCGAACAGCCTTCGACCGATCGCAGCCTTCTCGACCTGCTGCGCTGGCGGTTCTCGGGCAAGGCGGCCGACTGGCCCCGCGAGATCGCCGTGACACCCGCGAGGCCGGAGCCGAGGATCTCGGGCCTGCGCGTCACCATGGTGGGCCACTCCACTCTCCTGATCCAGGCCGCCGGCCTGAACGTCCTCACCGATCCCGTGTGGTCCGAGCGCGCCAGCCCCTTCGCTGCGCTCGGCCCGGGGCGGGCGATCGCCCCGGGGATCGCGTTCGACGACCTTCCCTCGATCGACGTGGTGCTCATCAGCCACTGCCACTACGACCATCTCGACGTTGCCACGCTCCGTCGGCTGCAGGCCGTCCACCAGCCGCTCATGGCGATGCCGCTCGGCAACGACGCCATCGTCGACGCGGCGGTGCCGGGCGCCCGCTGCCTGGCAGGCGACTGGTGGGAGACTCTGACGCTTGGGGACGGCCTGGAGACCACGCTCACGCCGGCGTACCATTGGGCGAACCGGTGGCCCACGGACGTCCGCATGGCGCTGTGGAGCGGGCACTTCCTGCGCACTCCGGCAGGCACCGTCTGGTTCGTCGGCGACACGGGGTACGCGGACGGTGCGGCCTTCCGGCATGTGCGCGAGCGGCTAGGCGCGCCGGACCTGGCCCTAATCCCCATCGGCGCCTACGAACCCCGGTGGTTCATGAGCGACCAGCACGTTAATCCGTCGGAGGCGGTGCGCATCTTCAACGACGTCGAGGCGCGGCAGGCGCTCGGCATTCACTGGGGCACGTTCCAGCTTACCGACGAAGCCCGCGACGCACCGCGCCTCGCTCTCGCGACGGCCTTGTCCGCGGCCTCCATCCCGCCGCGTCGCTTCGTCGCCGCGGTGCCGGGCGGCGTGTACGATCTCGACGAGGCGACTTCTTGCTGAACGCCCGGAGATCGCGTCGTAGCCGCTTGGGGGATAGCCTGGCATCGAGGCACCCGTTCTCCCACGCGGGGCCGAGGGTCACGACCGAGTCCGCCTCGAACCCTGGATGGATCGGCAGGGCTCGTCTCGGGATCGCGAACCCCGCCGAGGCTGGACCGGCGCGATGAGGGGCTCCCGCGATGATCCACTTGCGTTCGCACGGCCCATCGACCTCGCCGACTGGCTGGCGGAGAACCACGATACAAGCCGCGAGCTCTGGGTCCGCATCTACAAGAAGGGATCGGGGTACGCGTCCGTGACCTGGGAAGACTGCGTGGTGGAGGCGATCCGCTACGGCTGGATTGACGGCATCAAGCAGTCCGGAGACGAGAAGTTCTACCTTCAGCGCCTCACGCCGCGCCGCCCCGGTTCGAACTGGTCAGCCAAGAACCGCGAGCACGCCGAAAGGATCATAGAGGCGGGACGCATTACTCCGGCCGGCCTTGCGCACGTGGACGCCGCGCGTGCCGACGGACGCTGGGAAACCGCGTACGGCGGCTCGGCGACGATGACCATGCCCGCCGACTTCCTCGAAGCTTTGGCGAAGAGGCCGAACGCGAAAACCTTCTTCCACACCTTGGATCGCAGGAACCTCTATGCGATCTACTACCGGCTTCAGACTGCGAAGACACCGGCGACACGCGCCCGCAGGATGGAGGTCGTCCTGGACCGACTAAGCCGCGGCGAACTCTTCCACTGATCGCGTCGCGGAGGATCTCGACGGGCTTGTATCTGCGCGACCAGGGTGTCCGCTCGTCGCTGATGGAACGGCTCAAGGCGGAAGCTCACTCCCGCAGCGAGCGAGAACGCTAACACTTCGCTAACACAGACTAGCAATCGAGCTTTCGACGCCCACGTGGAGCTTTAAAGATAGTATAGCATTCGAATGCTTCTAATCGTCTACATGAGCCGGTTCGCGAGTGCCCTCACCAAGGGTGAGTTGGAGGAGCTCGGATCTGCTGCGGCTGAGAAGAATCTGCATCTCGGAGTGACCGGCGTCCTCCTGTACGACAATCGACGCTTCATGCAGGCGATCGAAGGGCCGGTCTCGAGCGTGCACGGCCTCATGGACACGATAGCGCGGGACACGCGTCATCGAGAGCTGTCCTATGTATGCCGGGACTCGCTGGAGCAGCGGCAGTTCGATGGCTGGTCGATGCGCTCAGCCCACATCGATCCGAGCCTGAAGCTTGCGGAACTGAGGCTGCAGGTGGCAGATCTCCTGGTTGGAACAACGGCGCTGCCGGTCAAAGCAGCATTCTTCGGCTTCGCGGCGACGAGCCGGCGGATGCGGCCGTCCGCACAAACCCTTAGCCGGTGGTGAGCCCATTCTAGAATGTGATTCCAATTGAACCTTCGACTGGCGCGTATGCTGTTCCAGTCGACGGTGGTACGCCCTTGCGGTCGCTCGGCGAGATGGAGCGGATGTCGCGATGCTGGTCTGGCTGATACTCCAAGTGGCCATCTCAGGTCCGACGATCGAAACACGGCTCGGGCGCGTCCGCCCGTGCGAGAGCGTAGCCGCTGGCAGCGAGGTCGTCGTGTGCGGACGCGCCCTCGGGCAGGAGGCGTTCCGGCTGCGCGCGCCGCCGGAGCGCTACGAAGCGAACTCGCCAGCCGTGCCGAAGGCTGAGACCTTCATCCTGCGCGGTCACGCGAAGCTCCCAGCGGAAACGGAGCAGGCTGGCGTGCGAGGTTTCGTCAGCAACCGCGGGCTGGTGCGCCTTAAGAGCCCTTTTGGAAGAAAGTGGATCGACGGCCTTGGTTGACCGACCACCACCGATCAAACGAGGGAGGCGCATCAGTGCAGGAGATTGGCGAACCACCTTCAACAAACAGCTCGGCAGAGCCTGCGGGATCTAGGGCGAGCT
Source organism: Sphingomonas sp. BK580 (assembly GCF_014194975.1). Classification (GTDB taxonomy): domain Bacteria; phylum Pseudomonadota; class Alphaproteobacteria; order Sphingomonadales; family Sphingomonadaceae; genus Sphingomonas. Next base: position 60,616 of record NZ_JACIAY010000005.1, read on the forward strand.
GCACGACTGGAAGGGTCTTGTCGCCGCGCACCAAGGATACGCGTCCACGTCTCCGTCGTACCTTCGAGAGGTGCAACCCTGGCGCACCTATGTGATCGTGGGCCTAAGCGAGGAGAGGACCATGGGTTCCAAGTCACGAGGTCTCCGGGCCGCGCTGAGCCGCACGGCGGGCTCAACGTCGGCAGCGAGAACGAGCGCGCGATCCTGCCTCCTGCTCAAGCAGCGAGCTGAAAGTTGTCGTGCTGCCAAAGAAGGCAGAGTGCCACCAACACCACTATCCAAGGTGTCTCTGAGGAGCTTGTCGGAAACCGACCTGTTTCCGCCTCCGGACCTCTACTCCGAGCTGTTTCGAACCAACGGGTTCTGCGTCAGATGCAAGGTGGCACCGGCCAGTAGCCTTGGCGTATGCATATGCTGCTACGTGTCGGAAACCCCAGACGCAGCCTCGTAGAGAGATTTACCGCCGCTGCGCTGAGATCTCGCTTAGCGCGACGTTGCTGTATAGGCCAGCAAGCCGGTCAGGCCGCAGGACAGCCAAAAAATCGCTTAAAAGCAGCCTTTCAGCGCCAGCTGTCCCCCGCTCAACTCCGACGGTTCTTTCATCCCGCGGTCCAATCCTTTCAGGCGTTCCGCGCCGCTGTGCCGCTTGCCTCGTTAGACGAAAACGTGCCAGTAAGGTCACAGCTTACGCTCAAGGTTAATCATGCCACCGCTCTGTCGGACTTAGCCTAGCTCATTTGTTGGCGAGGGCGTTGGAGGGCATCGGGATTACGGTTGATGCTGCCTTGGCTGCGGGCGTTACCTGGTTTAAAATTTTTAAGTATGGGGTGATAGGCTAACGAGCAATATCGGCATTTGTTTTAACTCGGGGGCGGCGATGGATGACGATGTTTCACGACTTCATGCCCGCGCGGAGAGATCGGCGACTGAAGCTCGAAAAACAATGCTTTCTTTGTCAAGTGGCGGCGTAGGCGTCTTTTTTGTTACTCTAACCGGTGAAAAGTCGGCGCTACTCACTACGTTTGAGACCATATGCGTCTGCATCGGAGTTATCATGTTCGCGCTGTCAGTTGCCTCTATCATGATCCTTTGGAGAGCGGATGCGCAACGGGCCTATTATCGGGCACGAGCCATACAGGCGAAAGACGCTGCGGCGAGACAACGATACTTCAATCAAAGCGCGTTAAGGCACAAACTCAGAGGCACATTATCGGTCGTTCATCCGATTCTCTTTGGCATTGGAATGACCGCTGCGTCGGCGTTCACAGTTGCACGCGCCTTGTAGCTTGAGATGGTGCCATTTGTACTTAGCAACGCGTTTTCGAGCAAATTTTCGCCGATCCGCTCTGCCATTAGCGGACATCAGCGCATACGTCGCTAGCGCTTCTCATCAGACAGCGACTCAAGTAGCTTCCGCTGAGTGAAAGGCCCTGTTCCGCAAATCGATTGCTGCGGTTCGAGCATGAAGTCCTATTCCGGCAAGGAGGCGGCGATGATTCGATACGGGGAGTATGTCAGGGTTCCGGATCGCGATCACTGATGCAGAGGGTACCAGTGTTGGGCGAGAGCGTCACGCCAGCTATTTAGCCGCGCGAAAGTCAGCCGTGCGTTCTGCCGTAGCAATTCTACTGGATAAAAGCCCTACTCCTTCCCCACTCATTGCGAGCTGCGAGATCCACAATGAAAGGTCCGGTGTCGTTCGTCGTTTCGTAGTAGAGTTGGTGATCGGATCCGATATCGTTATCTGACGGGGCGAGCAACATTGGCGTAGGGGCATGCCGCGGGGACGTCTGCTAACCGTACGAAAGCTGCCCTTTCACCTCCCTCCCAATCAAGGCCGCTAACCGAGCCAGCCGAGCTGCCAAAAGCTGGCCGATCGTTCAGCGCGACTCCCCAATGGTCCATTTCAGATTGGAGACTCAGGAACGAGCGATCGAGAACAGCTTGGGAAGTAGAGTTGGCGACGGTCCTCAGCACGCTGGAAGGGCACCGTTCCTGGTACGGGTCCTCAGGCCAATAGGCGCAGGAGGTCGAAGCGCGATTATCAATCCTCATCCTGCTAGCGCCACGTTAGCCCACGGTTGAGGGGCAACGACATCATACCGCAAGAAGCGCGCTTGCGGGCGCCTGTTAGCGAGTTACGGGGTCTAAGGAGCAAGAGGCATGGTCTTCATGGATGCCGTTGCGGGTGATGCCGCTGAGATCGCGTCGGTTGTCAACGCGGCATACCGGGCCGAAGGCGCGGCCGAGGGATGGACCAACGAGCGTGGTTTGCTCGATGGGGCGCGCATAAGCGAGGAAGGTGTTCGCACGCTCCTCGAACGGGGACGCATCCTTCTGGTGCGCAGCCCAGCAGATGGTCCGATCGCAGGCTGCATCCATATCGCAATCGATGATGATGGCGCGTGGCATACATCGATGCTCGCCGTGGATCCAAACGAGCAAACCGCGGGCATCGGCAAGACGATCAAGCAGGAGGTCGAGCGCCAGGCAAGGGCGGCTGACGCGCCGAGGATGCGAATGGCGGTTATCCGGCAGCGCGAGGCATTGATCGCATGGCATCGCCGGCGCGGCTACGTGCCGACGGGCGAAACGCTGGCATTCCCCTATGACGATCCTTCGGTCGGTCGTCCGCTGCGACCTGACCTGGAACTCGTCGTTATGGAAAAGCTGCTGCTGACCTCAGCTAGCTGAGCGTCGCCCACATCCAGGCACCCGCCGCTTGTCGAAACAGCCGCGCTCTCCGTATTCGGACATCTCGACATACCGCCGTCTCCGAAAAAGGCGTAGCGCGAACATAGTCCGCAATCGCCATTCATCTTCCCGAACGCGGCTGGTCCGCAAACATCCAATCAGGTCAGCCGGACAGCTGCCGGGGACGGCGGAATGCATTCAAGACCGATCGGATTCTCACGGCCGCATCGATCGGCCTTTGATTTCTTATTGATCCAGCCCTCGAGAAAGAGAACGGGCGATTGCACCGCTTCAATCCCGACGAAGTCATCCTGCCCGCCTCTGCAACCATCCTCGAGAGTCTGCTCGGCTATTGGTTAACCCTCAAAGACTAATCGATACCAGCGTTCTCTACAATTGAATGGAGTCGACAAAAATACGAACCGTTCGGGTACTCGATGACCCGATCTATCTCTATCGCTACTCCGACGCGGCCCGCCGGGCCGTATACGTCCTTGATCGTCTCGAACAGACGGCGCGCTGCTCACTGCCTGCCGGACTCGAGTATTGCTCGACACTTCAACGACGCGGCGATCTCGATAGCGAAGCTGTTGGAGATGCCAAACCGAGTCTCTTCGCTGCTGATCCAGGCCCGCGCTCAGAATGAACGCAAGATCTCTCGCACGAAGAGAAGAATGTTTTCTCAAGGATCGACGACTAACTTAGGCGCTCTTCTGCCATTTATAACCAACCGGACGGTTATAGAGGCAGCGACGGATTAGGCAACGTCTGCATTCGGCAGGAAGATTAGGTCCCAATCCTTGTCCGATGAGGCTACGGCGGGGCGCGTACCTCGGACCGACTCGCCGAGATCGCCGACGCCGGCAGATCACGGATAACCGATGGTCGTCGCGCGCGGGTTACAAAGCCGGCCCACCACCACGTCTTGCGAGCGACGAGGCCGAGTCCGCTGCCGAGACCTTCCGACCCGCAACGGCTGTCAGGCTCGGCCGGGGCGACGCTGGCTGGGCCAAGAGGCACTTGCTCGCCGTCGACGAACGCCCGGCACGCGCCTTCGTGCTCGTTCGTGGGCGGCGGTGTGGCGGCAGCTGCACTTCGAACACGTGAGCCCGCACGTAGTCGCGGCTATGCTGACGGCAACAGTGGCGCCGAGGGAACGATAAAGGCTCGGCCAGGCGACTTTCTCAAGCGGATTACGGGTCGTCGCGGGTGAGCTGGCTCACTCGTGCCGCAGGGCATCGATCGGGTCCAGCCCGGCGGCTCGACGGGCAGGCACAAAGCCGAAGACGATCCCGATCATCGCCGAGAAGCCGAATGCGAGCGCGTTGATCGCCGGGTTGAACGACCAATCCAGTGACATGAGCCGAGAAAGGCCGGCGATAGTCACCTGCGCGAGCAGCAGCCCAGCCAGCCCGCCAAGACATGAGAGCGTCATCGCCTCGACGAGAAATTGCAGCAGCACCTCGCGGGCAACGGCGCCGATCGCGAGCCGGATGCCGATCTCGCGCGTGCGCTCGGTGACGGCGACCAGCATGACGTTCATGATGCCGATGCCGCCGACGACGAGGCTGATCGCCGCGACCGCAGCGACGATGCGCGTAAGGGCGGCGGTTGTGCCAGATAGGGTCTCCGAGATCTGGCGGGTATCGATGATGAGGAAGTCGTCGTCCTCTCCCGCTTCCACATGCCGCCGTTCGCGCAGCAGACCGGTGAGCGACGCTTTGACCTGCTCGGTGTCATAGGCCGGATCCACACCGACCAGCAGCGCCTTGATGTCCCTCGTGCCGAGGAAGCGGCGCGCCACGGTCTTGATCGGCATGATCACCAGATCGTCCTGATCGCCGAACTGCCCCTGCCCCTTGGTGGTGAACAGGCCGATGACCTCGCAGCTGACCGGTCCCGCGCGGAAGCGCCGGCCGATCGGATCCAGCTCCTTGAACAGGTTCCTGCTGACGGTGCTGCCGATCACGCACACGGCCTTGCCCGCGCTCTCCTCCGCCGGCGTGAACACCCTCCCCGCCTGTAGCGGCCACGGCTGGATGACGAAGTAAGTCGCGTCCATGCCGAAGATGCTCGTCGACCAGTTGTTGCCCTCGTAGAAGACCGCCGAGGTAGCCTGCACCTGCGGCGCCACGCCGGTGACGCCGCCGACCTGCCGCTCGATGGCGACCACGTCGCTGGGATCGAAGCTCGCGGGTGGTGGCCCACCCCCGCCGCGGCGGGTCGCCTGCCCTGGATGGACGTGCAGCAGGTTCGTGCCGAGATTGGCGATCTGCTTCTGCACGGAAGCCGATGTCGCGTCTCCGAGCGTGACCATCGTCACGACCGCCGCCACGCCGATGACGATGCCGAGCACGGTCAAGAAAGACCGGAACGCATGTCGCCGGATCGAGCGCGCGGCCAGCAGGATCGTCGTGCCTAGCATCTCGCTGACCTTGCGGCGGCAAAGGACGCGCGACAAGGATCGACGAGCGCCGCCGGCAGATATGCCGCTCTCGCTGCGACGAAGGGTGTCGCACCTCCGTTTGGGCGGAAAGCGCGGTGCCTTGATCTAACCGCGGCCTGCGAAAGATCGTGAAGCGGGGACCGGCGTCGACCATGGCCGGCGCCGAGATCCACAAACGCAATCAGGCTGGATGCGCGAGGTCGCGACGGCCGGCCCTGCGAAGACGAGTCATCCCGCCGATCAGGGCGAAACCCAAGATCATCGTGATCCAAGTGGCCGGCTCGGGCACGGCACTGGTGCCGCTCGGAGTCAGAGTAAGATCGAGGTCGTTGATGTCGGTCGTGGGAGCAACGATGTCCCCTCGCACGAAGGCGCCGGCTAGCGGATTGAGGAAGATCCTGAAGTCGTCGGATCCGGTGCTGATGCTACCTGGCCCGCCGTTCTCGTTTCCGCCGATGATGATCCTGTCGGCTCTGACGGCTTGAAGGCTTGTGTTGGAGAGGTCGTATCGCGTCCCGCGGTACGCGGCGTCGAAGTCGGTCAGAACGAAGCCCTGAGCGGTTTCGGACAGCGCGAATGTGCCCGTGAAAAGGTTCGGCTGATCTCCGAAGACGACGGCGCTGAAGCTGAACGAGCCGGCGAACGCCGCGGCTCGAGCAGCATGGCCGGAGAATGCAGCCGCTCCAGCGGCGAGCATCGTGAGGAACGGTCGAAGTGCAATCGCCATTATTGCTTGCTCCCGATGACGCCAGACATTCCTTCTGGTCATTCGCGACGTGGCACGTCGACCCGGGATGGGCAACGCCAAAGCGAACGGACGCCAACATGGATCGACAACAACGAATGAAACAAGGAACCTGCACAAGTCGGCGCCCGATGTTCATATGCCATGAGGTACGCATTGTTACATCCGCGTGACGCCAATCTTCCGGAGGGTTCAACACCAGTCGCGAGAAGCCGCACACCTCGCTTCATATCGCATAGCTTTGAACGAGCGCAGTACATCGTCGCTCGAACGGGGCGACGAACGCTCGCCTGACTCGTAACTCGTCACGACAGTTCGCACCGACCAGGGGCCGCACTACACCTCAAGGCGGACCAACGGCAACTTGACCCGGCCTGGTTCCGCCGGGTTTGGCCTTGGCCAAGCTTGGACCTTCCGGACCGCGCGGCGGATCGCTAGGCGGAAGCTCAAGTCAGTCACGCAACGGGAACCGGGTAGCAGCATGAGCCTCTTCGAAGAGGTGGAACGGGCACAGGCCCTGCTCGACCAAGCCTATGCTCGGCTGGCCGAGATGGAGAAGCATGAGGCCGCGGCCGAAGCGCTGCGCGCGCTCCACGCCGCAGCCGACGACGCCTTGGCTGAGACGCGAGCTCTGATCCGAAGCTTCGAGCGCCTGGTATCTCCAGAGGATCCGGCCAACGGGGCTGAACGAGCGGAGGTCCGCTCGTTACCTCGAGCGCCGGGTTGATGCGGTAGCCGGGGGCCGGGAGCGCGCACGTCGCAGATCGGCCAGGCTGCTGGTCAGCCCTGCATGGCCTCGTCCAGCCGGGTCAGCGTGGGGCGCGGCGTCGCCGCCGGCATCGCGCCTCAGCCTCCGCTATCATGGGCAGAAACCACGACCAGCGACTCATCTGCTCGTAGGGCGTGTTCGACACCTCGGCCTTGCGCCGCGCGCCGATCCGCTCCTCCAGCAAGGCATCGGAGAGCTGGCGCCGCCGCTTCAGCCCCTGCTCGCGCGGGCGACGCCACGCTCCCGTTGCCTCGAGCTCCCCGGCGACGCGAGCGGTAGGACGCGGCGCCTGCAGGCCGGCGGGCAACGGATTGACCGCCGGCGCATCGACCCCGAAACGACGAAGCGCATGCCCCTGGTCCCATCCCGCTCAGGCTCGCTTGCGGGATGTCCGATGGAAGTCGGGGCCGCCTTCGACGGTCAGAGCGCCAGCAGGGTGCTGATGGACGGCGCGAAAAAGTATTCGCCGCCCTTGTGCCGCACGAACTCGTCGAAGCCGGTCTTGGCCACCTCGGCATCCCGCTTGCCCCAGGTCTTTCGAATTGTCAGCTCCTCGGGCGCCTTATTGCCGCGCCGACCTATGATCGGGTCGCGCCCCGTGCCCGGTCGCACGAAGCCGGGATTGTTCGCCCAGCTCGCCTGCGTGAACTCGAAGCCGGTCGCCAGATTGCGATAGAAGGCCATGAACATGAGGCCGACTCCGCCGGATGGCGCGTCGCTCGGATCGACCACTCGGTCGCGCCGGCCGTACGTCATGCCCCTTCGCGCCATGATGTGGGACCGCTCCTCCTCGAGGCTGACGCCGAACTGCCGCACGCTGTCGCCGCGCGGATTGGTCTTCCGGATGTGAGCGTGAAGCGGGCACCTGAGACCATCCGGGTCGCCCGCATAGTCGAAGTTGTTCATGACCGGGTTGTCGCCTCCTCCGTCACGTTGAAGCACGACAGGGGTGCCGTCCTCGAACCGGCCGACCAGGGTCGCCACCATGAGCTCGCCCTGAGCTCCCAGGTCGACGCTCTTCCCCAGCTCCTCCTCACGGGCCTTGAAGCCGGCCACGTCCTGCTCGAGCTTGCGGAACACGAAGAAGCTGCCGAACGCCGTGTCGGGCGCGGGAGAGCCCGGGTCGGGCACCAGGACCTGCCCGATCGGAAAGGTTGGATCCCAGACGCTTATGCCGTCGCTCTCGTCGCGCTCCCGCTCGATCAGCTCGTCGAGCATCAGCGGCTGGCTGCGCCCGTCGACGTAGCCGAAGTGCTCGATCCCTTCGATCTTGTGGATGCCCGACTCGTCCTCGCCGTTGTCCCGGAAGATCGCGCGTCCGATCTCGGTCGCGACGACCTCGGCACGCCCTCGCATGATGTTAAGAAGCCTCGTCTCGGCGTTCTCCGCCTCGGTGGATTCCCACGAGTCGGGCGCGTCGGGGTTGCCGCCGATCAGGACCATGGCGTCGATCCTCTGCCGGTAGGGTTCGTCGAGCTGGTCCGGTTCGGGATCGGCGAGCAGCCCGGATCGCGCGAGCATCCCCTCGGCGAAAGCGCCTTTGTCGTCGGGCTGCGGCGCCTTCTCGCTCGCGCCCAGCGCCGCGTAGCCTGAGCTCGAAAGCAGCAGCCCTATGAACGGCGGTCCGCTCACGCCATGAGCGCGGAAGCGCTGAGCCTCGGTGAGCTGCCTGAAGGCCGAGGTGACCTGCTCGGCGTATTCCCGAACGAAGGCCCGAGCTTCCTCAGCGTTCGATCCGAAGCGAAGAAAGACGTGTCGGGTGGCCTTTCTGCCATGACCGTCGAGGATGTTGCCCTGAAGATCCTTGAGTGCAGCGATTTCAGGCTCGCTCGCCTTCGTCCAACGCAACGTGCCTTCCAGTTTAAAGCTCATGGTACACCTCCCCGAAGTCGAAGATCGACGCTCTGCGATACGCGACTGCGCTCCCTTATCGGAGCAGGCTACCCGTGACCCACGATACCGCATCAGCATCGAAGTCGCATACAGACTCTTGTTACAATTCTGGCGGCCATGACGATCCCGCCGATCCCGAAAGCGGATATGCTTGCGCCTATTCTCCCCGAAAGGCGGTGAACCTAGAATTAGATCTACGTACGCTGATGGGCTCTCGAGGAGCACTGAGGACAAGAAACGAGTGTTTTAGCAGAGGCTATCGAGATGCAATTCACCTTCCTGAAGACGCTGAAGAAGTTGCGCTCTTTGTTCTGGCTCCGCAGCAGAGCGTCGGAACAGAACCCGAGCGACCACACGTGCTCCGAGACCGACTCGCTGAGGTGCGAAGCAGGGGCGAATAACGAGCTCGCGCTCCGAGTGACCGCGGCGCACGGGCATCAGCGCAACCCCCGGGCGCTCCAGCTGAGCCGATCGCGAACGTTCGGATTCGTTGCGGCGGATCCGAACGTGGAGAGTGGCCACGCCGCGGAGTGGCCACGCTCCTCCTTCTCCCGGTCGCGTAGCACGCCGCCTCGCTGAGGCGAATTGTCCGCCTTCTCACCCCGCCGAGTTGGCTATGCCGACCGCCTTGTCGACGATGCCCAGCACTGCCGTGAGGCCGCTCAGGGCGTCATCGAGGCTCGCAAGATCCGCCAAAGCGCGTTCCACCTCCGGGATCGAGTCGTGGATGTCGCGCGCCGCCGCGGCGATCTCGGCCGATCGGGTCGCGAACAGCTGCCGTCCCACGGCGGTGATCCGAACGTTGAGAGCCGCGATCTGAGCGGTCAGGCGCCGGACGGTCGCGGCGTCGGGCGCCTCGTCGATGGCGCGGTCCAGGGCCGCAGACAACGACACGAGCTCGCGGTGCACGTCCGCCAGATCCTCGTTCCGCAGGGGTTCAGGCGTCGTTTCAGCTCCCGATGTCATCTGCCGGCTCCTCCGAGAAGATCGAGATTGCTTCTCACCGCCGACAGGCGGCGATCGATGCCGTCGATGACGGCGGACTGCGCCCTCGGAGAGCCGGCGACAGCCGCCGCGTGAGCGTCTGCGAGCGCGAGCAGCGAGGCGCGCAGGGAGGCCAAACCGCGCAGATCCGCCTCGCGCTCGTCCACGCCCGCGAGGAAGTCGATCGCCAGCGCACGTTGACGAACCTCGTCGCCCTTCTCGGCCGCCGCCGCATACTGGTCTCGTATGCCGCCGAGCGAAGTCGTCCAATTGGACCATACGGTCCCCTGCAGGCCTTCGGACCGGTCGCGTCCGATCGCTCCTGCCATCGCGTTCACGGTGGACCTGACGGCGGGATCGGCCGCGCGCATGATGGTTCGGGCGGAGGAACGCGCCGATGCGTCGACGAGGATCCCCGCCAGCGCAGCGAACCCGGCGCCCACCCCGGGATCGATCTTGGCGCCGGCGGCGCCGGTCTGCAGTTCGCGCCCCAGACCGGCGACCGCTTCTGCGGCGTGCCCCCCACGTCCCCCGTCCAGCAGCGTCGCGACGAGCGAACCGTATCGCTCGAGATCCGAAAGCGCAGCGTCCCAAGCCGCCACGGCGTCCGCGTCGAGCGCGGGAGGGAATGCGCGCTCCGAGATGCCAGGACGCCGAGATGCGACGAAGGCATCGACGGCGGTCCGTCGGGAGATCGCGTTCGCGCGGGCGAACGACAGGTCCGCCTGCGCGTGGACCTTGCCCGCCGCCTCGGCGAACCGCGCGAAGTCGCCCTGCCCGCCCGTGTGGACGCATCCGCTCGAGAGGAGCAGCATCGCGGCGACGAGGCCGCTAGTGCCGGAGGAGCGCGCGGTCACTTCGCCTCTCGCCAGAAGGCGGAATAATGAGGATCGTTCCGGAGGGTCTCGGGCCGGTACGGGCCGTAGCGACCGCACTTCCACACTCCGGGGAGTGCAAAACGCTCGTCGACCGACGAATGCATAGTCGCTCCGAGGACCTCAGTGCGCGGCGCCTCCTTCCAGGTCGGCTTCCAACGCCTGGCGAGCCACCGCGGCATCCAGGCGGCGAGCCTGTCGCGCATGGCGTCGACCTCGCAATGCTGGACCCCGGCGGCCGAAGGGTAGAGCTTGAGCCGTGCGTCGTCGACGATCAGCGGGTCGGGTATGCTGGTCGCCTCCTTCACCATCCACTGCAGCGATATGTCAGAAAGCCGCGACTCCTCCTCGGGGTAGCTGCCGCCGATGTCGGAGTGGTTGCCGGCGAACCAGAGCTGCACGAAGCGCTCGGGCTCTCCTTCGATGCGCTCGTCCTTGCGCCCCTTCCATCCCCACTTCACTCGCGGAAAGTCCGCGCGGGTCTCGTCGATGGCCATGGCGTGCCGCGCGAAGCGTATGCCGTGGGGCAGCCGCTGATCGTAGTTCTTCATCTCCCACTTGGCGATGTGCCGTCTCCGATCGCCCTTGTTCGGGAAGTCGCGAATGACATGGACCGTGGAACGCAGGCTGGAGGCGGCGAATGCGATCAGCGCGCCCCCGGTCACGATCGCGGTCACCGCCCAGAAGGAGAGTCCGAAACCTACCCTGGCGACGAGCCCCACGAACGATGCAGCGGCCGCGAGGCCGAGGACCAGCCCTACGCCGAGCCCAAAGCGCACCAAGCCCCTGGCGCCGAGCGAGGCCACCGTGTCGAACACGCCCACGAAGTGCGGATGCACGTTGGATCCATCCGCATCACCGGACGCGTACTTGTCGCGGAAGCGCCTAGCTAGTTCGTTGCGCTCGGCGTCGAACTTGGCGACCGACCGCCCCGCGCCATGCTCGTAGACGGTGCGCACCGCCTCCTCGGCGATCTCGCGCACCTCCGGCTTTAGGCGCGGAAGTGGTCGATCGTCGCGACCCTTGGCGGGTACGCCGCACAGCTCAAGCAGGTTGGCGATGCAGCGTGCCGTGTACGCGCCCCTGCTGAAGCCGAAGATGAAGATCCGGTCGCCCGGTTCGTAGTGGTCTAGGACGTGCTGGTAGCAGTCGACGATGTTGCGCGTGATCCCGCGTCCGGTGACCGAACCGAGGAGCTTGCGAATCCAGCGCACGAAGCGGGTCGGCGCTCCTGCCGCGTCGTCCTCGGTGCCGAGACCGGCGTCGTAGAAGGCGATCTGGGCCGCGGGGTCGATCGGGCTGTCCGGTCCCGAACGGCTGGCGCGGTAGAGCTTGTAGACGTTGCTCAGTCGCTGATCAGGGCGAACGCCGCCTGCCTGACCGGTGCCGTCCGAGAAGATGACGATGTTCTTGCCCATGCCGTTCGTCTGCGCCTCCCCCATTACGCCGAAGCGGCAGCCGCCCGGCTGCGCGCCGTCGATCCCCCGCGTTCAATCCGCCGCCGCGCCCCGGGAGCGTCTGCCCTCCCGGCCGCCGTGCGAGCGCAGCCAATCCGCAATTTCTGGGTGACCGTGCTGGATCGACTGATCGAGCGGGGTGCGGCCGCGACGATCGGTGGCGTTCAGCCTGGCGCCCCTTCGCGCCAGCATCTCGATCATCGGCAGATCGCCGGACTGCGCGGCCAGGTGCATGGGCGTCAGCCCGCCGCCGGTCTTTGCCTCGAGCCTTGCTCCCCGATCGATGAGGACCTCGGCCATGCGCAGCTGACCCTCCGCCGCGGCGTCGTGAAGCAGAGTGAGGCCGTCGTCCTCCTGCGCCCGCACCAGGCGGGGCTCACGGTCGAGCGCCGCGACGACGGCCGGCACGTCGCCGCGGCTGGCCTGCTCGAAGACGGGCCGGTAGACTTCGGTCGACCCGGGGCGCCACTGCTCGGACAGGTTGCACCCGCTAAGCGCCAGGGCGACGAGGAAAGTCCGAATGTGACGCGATGGCTGCCGCATGCCGCTCATCCCTCCGGAAAGGCCGCGAGCAGCTCGTCATACACGCCGGCGGGACGGACGGGATGACGTCTGATCGCCTGGAGCGCCTGCTGGAAGTTCGTCTGAATGGGCGTGTCGGGAACCGTGCCGGGCATTCGGCCGGCATCGCGGAGGCCTGCCGCGACATAGGCCTCCAGCGACGGCGGAACGGGCGCCGCCCGGCCCCCGGCCGGATTGTCGAGCGCGTCGAGCACGCTGCCGACGGCGCGACCGTCCACCGCGCTGGAGTAGCCGGCACCGTTGCCGAACCGCTGACCGATGAACTTCAGGATCGAGGTGTGGTCGAGGACGCCGTGGTGGACCGATCCCGGCCTCACGAAGGGCGAGACCACCATCGCGGGGACTCTCACGCCGAGGGTCTCGAACCGCTCCGAGTAGAACGCGTCCGGCGGAGGCTCGGTCGGCACGTCGGGCGGAGGGACGTGATCGAAGAAGCCGCCGTGCTCGTCGTAAGTCACCACCATGACGCTGCGCTGCCAGATCGAACGCGAGCGCCTCAGGGCACGGTACGCCTGCAGCAGGAACTGCTGACCCGCCACGATCCCGGCCGGCGCGTGGTCGTCGCAGGCCGGACCGACGTGCGGCGCATCCGAGTAGATCGGCTCCAGAAAGATCACCTGCGGGAACGTCCCCGGATCCTCGTCCACGACGTCGTCGAAGAACCGCGAGAACGGACGGAATCGGCCGGACAGGATGTCGTCGACCCGGTCGAGCATCAGCGTGAAGAAGGGTATCCCCGCGTGATAGACCCTCCACCGGATGCCGCGACGGGTCAGCCAGTCGTAGACGAGCTCCTGATGAGGCAGCGGCACCTTGTTGGCATCGATGCGGCTGGTGCCGCTCATCGCCATGAGCCGGTTGGGCTGCGTGCCTGCCGGAAGCGCCGCATGCCAGTGATCGCAGACCGCGAAGTTGTCGGCGAAAAAGCGGGTGATCGGAGCCTGCGAGCCGTCGAAGTAACCCATGACCGGCGGCCGCCCGCCCGCGACGACCGGCTTCGCGCCCTTGGCGGGCGCATAGCTCTTCACGAAGCCGTCCATCGCATGGCGCCCCCCCGCGCGGGATCCGAGCTGCACCGCGATCTCCGCCCGGCCATGCGGCGGATCGGCATCGAGCGTGTCGTAGGGGCTCGGCATTCGGAACGGGCCGAACGCGGCGTCGCCGAACCGGTTCGCGACCCTGCCGAGCCAGGCGGCGTCGGATCGCAGTCCCTCAACGTCGCGCCCTTCTAGAGAAAGGTGGCCAAGCATGTGGTCGAAGGAGCGGTTCTCCATCATCGCGACCACGATCGTCCCGATCTCCACGCCGGCCCTCCCCTGATGCGCTCGCAGGCTATCACGCGGCGGAGCAGGCGCAAGGCGCGAAGTCGGATCCATCGGCCTACCGGAACCCGGAAAGATGCCTTCCGCACTGTCATGCCCGCGCCGTCTGACCGAACGTGCTCGACCCGGCGGAAGGCATCTACGACGACGCAGTTCTCAGGTCGCGATCGAAGGCGACCTGGCCGCGGCGCGTCAGCGATTGGTTGGTTGCCTACCACACCACTTCTTCCGTCGGCCGCCGAGCTCATGCTCGTCCCGAAGTGTTGCCTGGCGCACCGCCGTCTGCATCGCGGCGGCGGCTATGCGATCTAGCGTGTCGCGGTGTCGCCGGCAGTGCTACGCGGCGGGCATCCGCTTGCCACTCGCGCCGAGGATGGACATGAGTTCGACCTGCACCCACGCCGCGACGATCCGCGACGTCGAACCCGGCACTCTCGGCTGCGAGGAGTGCCTGAAGATGGGAAGCTGGTGGGTCCACCTGCGGCTGTGCAGAGCCTGCGGACACGTGGGATGCTGCGACGACTCGCCTCACCGCCATGCCACCGGGCACTTCCGATCGACGGGGCACCCCATCATCGAAGGCTACGATCCGCCCGAGGGATGGGGCTGGTGCTACGTCGACGGGACCGTCGTCGACCTTCCGAACCAGACGCCGCAGAACGGCCCGATCCCGCGCTTCTTGTAGCTGCCGCGGACGAGCGCTTCGGAGGTCCGACTTCGTCAGGCGTCACCATGACCTGGCCGAGCCGCGGAGAACCTCAGAACATAAGCCCCCGACGACACGCAGGCCCGCCTCGCAGACCAATCGGTCGAGACCTCTCGTCGTCTTCTCGGTTCGGGTCGAACATGCCAGTAGGATGGAGATGTCCAGCTTCGCCTTCTACGATCTAGACCGAACGGTCACGAGGTCGCCTACCTGGTCTTCGTTCCTGCTGTTCGCGTCCTTGCGGCGCGCGCCCTGGCGGCTGATGCTGACGCCGCTTCTCGTCCCCCCGGCCGCAGCGCAAAGGGCGGGGCTGCTCTCGCGCGATCGGCTCAAGGAGGTCATGCACGGACTGATGCTAGGGCGATCCACTCCGGTTGCGGAGCTCTCATCGGTGGCAGAGCGCTTCGCACAGCGCGCCGTCGCTTCGAGCGTTCGCCCACATGCCAGAGCTCGCATCAGGTCCGATCGGGAGCAGGGATATCGGCCCGTCCTCGCCACTGCTGCGCACCGCTTCTACGCCGAGCGGATCGCGCAACTTCTCGGGATCGCCGACGTCGTCGCCACAGCCGCGATCATCTCGGCCGACGGACGGCTGACGCACCGTCTGGACGGACGGAACCTCTATGGTCCCGCGAAGCTCACCGCGGTTCAGCAGTGGCTCGCGGACCAAGGAGCTCGGCGCGAGACCTCTCGCATTCGGGTCTACAGCGATCACGTCTCCGACGCTCCGCTCCTGGAGTTCGCAGACGAGCCGTTCGCGGTGAACCCACACGCACCTCTGCGGGCACTCGCCCAGACGAGAGGATGGTCGATCCTGGACTGGGACTCGCAGCCGACCGAGGAAGACACCACGTGCGCGCGGTGATACTCAGCGCCGGCCGCGGCTCAAGACTGCTCCCCCTCACGGAGCTGATGCCGAAGTGCCTCGTGCCTGTCGGTGGACGCGCCATCCTCGACCACCAGCTCACGGCGCTGGCCGAAGCGGGCGCGACGAGCGTGATCCTGGTGGCTGGCTACCGCTTCGACCAGGTCGGAACGCATCTCGCGACCCACCCGTCGCCGCTGCCGGTCGACCTGCGCTTCAACCCCTTCTGGAGCGTATCGAGCAGCATCGGCAGCGCTTGGATGGCGCGTGACGCCTTCCACGAGGCGTTCTGCCTCATGAACGGCGACACCACCCTCTCGAGCGACATCTTGACCCGGGCGCTATCCGCAAGGTGCGAGTCCATCGCCCTGTTGGTCGAGCCGCTCGCGCGGCCGGCGACCGACGACATGCTAGTCAGGGTCGAGGAAGGCAAGGTGCTCGCCGTCTCCAAGACGATCGACCCCGCCGCCGCGACCCATCGCTCCCTCGGCGTCGTGGTCGGAGGTGCAGCCAGCGCCTACGGAGCGGTCCTCGAAAGGGTGATCGCCGGCGAGCACGGCATCCTGGCTTACCACCACGACGTCGTCGCGGCGCTCGCGGCTCAGGGACAGGTCGCGGCCATCGAGGTGCGTGAAGGCGGCTGGGCCGAGATCGATCGGGCGGACGACGTCATCGGCTGGAGCGCGCTGATGGAGCGGACGTCTTGACGCCCCAGGTGGCGTTCCTGCTTCTCGGCGAGACGCTGCTGGTGCCGCACCTGTTCCCCATCGTCGAGGCGCTCGCCGCCAAGTCTCCGACGCTGCCGATCGACCTTTGGGTGTCGAACGCCGGAATGGAGGACCTCGTGCGCCCCTGGACGGAAGCGCTGCCATCCGTTCGGGTGAGGCGCGCTCCTGGCTTCCGGCGCGATGCGCGTCCAGCCGCCAAGCTGCCGACGCTCGCGAGACTCCTGCCGCGGCTCGCTCGGACCCCCGTCGTGGTCTGCGCGGAGCAGACAAGCCTCTGGATTCCGCGCGTCCTTCCGTGGCTGCCCGCGCGCTTCGTCAAGACCTCCCACGGCGTGGGGTCGTTGAGCGCCCGCGACGACCCGCGACGGATGGCAGCGCACCGCACGCTCGTTCCCAGCGAGCAGGAGCGAAGGACCTACCTGGAACGCGGCATGCCCCCCGAGCGGATCGTAGCGACCGGCTACGTCAAGGCGGGCTTTCGGCAGCGGACAGCCAGTCGCACCCTGTTCGAGCGACCACGGTCGACGCTGCTCTATGCACCGCACTGGCAAGCCCATCGCTCGTCCTGGCCGGCATGGGGACGCGAGATCGTCGACCGTCTGGCAGCACAGGACGAGTGGAACGTCATTCTCGCGCCGCACCAGAGACTGGTCGAACGCTTCCCCGAGGTGCGCGCGGTCCTGCGGGAGGTGGCGCACCTCCCGCATGTGCATTGCGACCTTGACAGCTTCGCCTTGGTGGACGGCAGCTACACCGCAGCGGCCGACATCTATCTCGGCGACACGTCGAGCCAGGTCCTCGAATTCCTGGTGGATCCCCGGCCGACGATCTTCCTCGATCCCCGCGCGCGGGACTGGGGTGCGGATCCGGACTACGCGATGTGGCGTGCCGGAGAGGTCGTCGTCGCCTTGTCCGAGCTGCTGCCGTCGATCCGGCGAGCTCCTGACCTCCACCCGACGTACGTCGAGGCGCAGCGCGACATCGCGTTCGCCGCTCTCGGCGACACGTCGGGGGCAGCGCCGGCGCGCGCGGCGGAGGAGGTGCTTGGCGTCCTCGCCACGTCGCGCGCCGGAGGCTAGACGCGCCACGATGCCGGCTAGCGAATCATCATCGACCCGGCCGGCGCTGGTGCCGGTCAACGACAACCCGACCCCCTTGTGGGGCATGAGCGCGCGCGAGCGGCTGCGCCGGATCGCGGCAGCGCGCAGGCTGGTCTTCGAACATCCCGCATCCGGCGAGCCCGTCATCCTGGCCGACCTCCGCTACGCCTTCGATCCGTCTTGGATCGGGTGGCTGGAGGGGCATCGAGGCACCGTCGTCACTCGCGACGGCGTGCCGGTGCTTGCCCATGTGCAGGACGCCGACGTGGAGGACGCTACGCGCGCGATGAAGACAGGCAAGCGCCTCCCCGCCCATCTCGACCTTCTCGCGGCCGAGCGCGAGGAGGGGATCTTCAACGAGGCACTCCGCAAGCGCGAGCGTCCGTTCGTCGAGCCGCTCGTGCCGGAGAACGTCGCCGCGATCGAACGCGCCAGCTACGTCGGCGCCTACAAGGGCGTGACCGACGTCCTGACCAAGTATCTCTGGCCCGAGTGGGCGTTCGCGCTGACCCGCCTCGCGGCCAGGATCGGCATCACGCCCAACGGCGTGACTGCGATCGGCTCGCTGCTCTGCATCGTCGCAACCATAGCCTTCTGGCACGGCTGGTTCTGGACGGGGCTCGCGACCGGGCTGGCCTTCATGGTGCTGGACACCGTGGACGGCAAGCTCGCGCGGTGCACCATCACCTCGTCTAAGCTGGGGAACGCCTGGGATCATGGGGTCGATCTCGTGCACCCGCCCTTCTGGTGGTGGGCCTGGGCGACGGGCTGCACGCCCTACGGGCGGCCGCTCGACCATGTGACCTTCTGGTCGGTCATCGGCGCGATGCTGTTCGGGTACGTAGCACAGCGGCTCATCGAAGGCGCCTTCATCGTGCGCTTCAGCATGCACATCCACGTGTGGCGACGGTTCGACAGCTGGTTCCGGCTGTTCACCGCGCGCCGCAATCCCAACATGGTGATCCTCTTCGCCCTGCTTCTCGTACGACGTCCCGACTGGGGCATCGTGGCTGTCGCGGCCTGGACGATGCTCTCTCTCGTCGTCCATCTCGTCCGGCTGCTGCAGGCGATGGCGGCGGCGCGACGCGGCGAGCATGTCGCGAGCTGGCTCGCCTGAGGCGCCGCCCGTTCGCTTGCACCACGTGCTCGGAAAGCCATATCGGACGCATGTTCCGCATCGTCAGCACTTTCCTCTTCGCAGCGGCTCCGTTCCTCTCGTACCCAGCAGCGGCGCAGGGCCCTGCCTGCGCGGGTGCCGCCCAGCCCGGCAGCATCCGTCTGACTGTGATCGCCACCGACCTGAGCAACTCGCAGGGAGAGGTCGCGGTGACCCTCTACCCCGATGACGCCCGACGCTTCCTTGCGAAGAAGGGCAAGCTGCTTCGGGTCCGCGTGCCGGCCCGCCCACCCGAGACTACCACCTGCTTCTGGGTCGCGCCGGGCCACTACGCGATCGCGACCTATCACGACGAGAACGGCGATCGGCACTTCAATCGCACCCTCTTCTCGGTGAAGGAGGGGTTCGGCTTCTCCAACGACGCGCCGACGACCTTCGGTCTGCCCGGGTTCGAGCGCGCGCGCTTCGCCGTCTCTCGCGACACGGTGCTCAGGATACGCACCCGCTATCCGCAATAGGTCCTTGCGCGAACGGGTTTCCTTGGAAACCCCTTCTCCGGTGTGCCACAATTCCGCCAGCTTGTAGCGTACAAGAGCATTGTGACACTTTCGTGAGGAGCGGCGCCAGGTGAACCCGGGGATCTGCAACGCGGCGGCGATGTCGCCGCTTGCCGTTGGCGATCTGATCAAGGACCGGGGACTCCCGAAGGCGCCAGATCGGTCCGCCCGCCGTCCCGTCGCGTCTCCGGCGCCCTCCCGCGTGGGCATCATCGGCAACCCGCGAAGCCGCCGCAACCGGCACGTCTCCTTCCTGCGCAAGACCGAAGGCGAGGTCCTCACCCATGCTCCTGCTTCGCAGCAGGAGCTCGCGGAGACGCTGCGCGACCTTGCGGCCCGCAGGATCGAGCTGCTGGTGGTGGACGGCGGCGATGGAACCGTGCGCGACGTCCTCACCGCCGCGCCGGCCGCGTTCGGGGCCGAACTGCCTCCCATCGCGGTGATCCCGTCGGGAAAGACGAACGCGCTGGCTATCGACCTCGGCGTGCCGAACGAATGGACCGCGACGCATGCGCGCGTCGCGCTGGCTGCCGGTCGGATCGTTACGCGAAGCCCGGTCGAGATCGAACGTGAGGATGGAACGACGCTTCGCGGCTTCCTCTTCGGCGCCGGCGGCTTCGTGCGGGCTACCGAACTCGCGCAGCGCACCCACGCCATCGGGGCGTTCGGAGGCATCGCCGTTGGTCTGTCGCTCGTCGGAGCGCTCGCGCAGACCGCATTCGGACGGTCGTCCAACCCGTGGCGCGCGGGCGAGCGGATGGAGATGGTGGATCTCGAAAGCGGCAAGGCCCGGGAGAGCGACCTCTACCTGCTTCTAGGATCGACCCTGCGCCGGCTTCCGCTCGGCCTGAGGCCGCTTGGAGACAACGCCGAGGGCCTCAACGTCCTCGCCGTGGAGGCACCACCCCGCCTCCTGCCTCTCGCCGCGCCCGCCATCCTCGCCGGACGCGAGGGCGGATGGCTCCAGCGCGCCGGCTATCACCACTGCCACGACGTACCCGCCTTCCGGCTGCGCCTCGGGGGCGGCTTCGTCCTGGATGGGGAGGCGTACCCGGCCGAAGTCGTCACGATCCGAACGGGGACGCCGATCCGCTTCGTCACGGCGTGACGGCGCTGGAGGACATCATCACGGAGGAGCTCCGACGTCCGGTGCTTCCCCTGGTCGCTCGTGCGGCGCAGGCCATCGCCGCGCGGGTCTCCGGCTCGGCCGTCCTCTTCTACGGATCCGTGCTGCGGACGGGGGATCTCGACGGCGTGCTGGACTTCTACGTGCTGCGCGGCGCGGCCGCGCGGACGGGGCTGCTGAGCCGACTGATCTGGCCCGACGTGAGCTATCACGAAGTAGAGCTCGAGGGCCGGATCGTCCGCGCCAAGGTCGCGACGATGCGGCTGGCCACCTTCGAGCGCGCCGCGCGCGGCGCGACGCTGGACACGACCATCTGGGCACGCTTCGTCCAGCCGTCGGCGCTGATCTGGGCCGAGAACGAGACAGTTCGGCGCAGCGTCGCCACCGCCGTGGCGAATGCCGCCGTCACCGCCAGCTGGTTCACCACTCTGCACTGCGCGGACGTCGCGGCGCCTGGCGACTTCTGGCGTCAGCTCTTCCGCGCGACCTATTCCACCGAGCTGCGCGTAGAGGCTCCGGGAAGGGAGGATCAGATCCTGAGCTACGACCGCGAACGCTACGACCGCTTGCTTCCTCTCGCCTGGCGCTCGGGCGGGATTGCCTTCGACGAGCACGACGGCTCGCTCATGGCGCGCCCTACGGAATGCCAGCTGCGTGCGATCGCCGCCGCCTGGCTCCGCGTTTCGCGAGCCGGCAAGTGGCTGAACCTCGTACGCCTCGCAAAGGCCGCCTTCACCTTCGAAGGCGCGGCGCGCTACGGCCTGTGGAAGATCGAGCGCCACACCGGCGTGCGGATCGCGCTCACGCCGTTCCGCGAACGCCACCCGATCCTCGCCGCGCCTGGCGTGTTCTGGCGCGTGTGGCGGCGCACGCCGTGATCCCCTGCGCGCTCGTGCTCGCAGGGTCGCGCGGCGGCGACGATCCGCTCGCCGTCCATGCCGGCGTGACCGACAAGGCGCTAATCGAGATTGGCGGACGCGAGATGCTGGTCCGCGTCGTCGAGGCGCTCCGCGCGGCGGGCGTACGTCGCGTCGCGGTGTCAGCGAACAGCGCCGCGGTGATCGGCGCAGCAGGTCGCGCCGGGGCGGAGGGCCTGCCCGCCGCCGACGGCCCGAGCGCGTCCACCGCGCTCGCGCTGGAAGCGCTCGGCGCTCCGCTGCTGGTGACGACCGGGGACCATGGCCTCCTGCGCCCCGAGTGGGTGGCCGGCTTCGTCGAACGCGTGCCGGACGGAGTCGACGTCGCGGTCCTCCTTGCTCGCCGGGACCTCGTCGAACGCGCCGCGCCGGGAACGCGCCGAACCTACCTCCGCTTCGCCGACGGTCACTGGTCGGGCTGCAACCTCTTCCTGCTCGCCACACCGCGCGCGGCGGCGATGATCTCGCTGTGGCAGGAGGTGGAGCGAGACCGCAAGCGTCCGTGGCGGATCGTGCGGCGGCTCGGGCCGGGCCTGCTGCTGCGCTACCTGCTCGGCCGGCTGACCCTTGCGGACGCGGTCGGCCATCTCGGCCGGCGCGCAGGCGTGGTCGCCGCGATCGTCGCGGCGGACGACGGTCTAGCCGCCGTGGACGTCGACACGCCGACCGACCTCGACTTCGTGCGCGCGCGTCTCGCCGCTCAGCCGTCCGCCTCGCGCGAGCGGACGTAGCGACGCACCAGCGCGCCGAGCATAATTGCCGTTACGAGCGAGGCGCCGAACACCCCGACGCTGGCGCCCGCGGCGCCGACGCGCGGCAGAAGGAGCAGGGAGAGCGCCAGCTGGGCAGCGACGCCGGCCCCGCGCGCCAGCATCGCCGCTCCCGAACGATCAGCCGCGAGGAGCACCGGCTCCAAGCCGACCACGGCGAGATCGATCGATCCCGCCGCGGCCAGCCAGAGGAGAAGGTCGTAGGCGCCGGCATAGGACGCATCGCCGCCGACGAGAACGAGGAGCGCGCGGCCGAGCAGCGCTATCAGGACCAGGATGACGGCGGCGCCTACGCTGCTCGCGAGCACCATCCGCCCGAGAGCGCCAGCCACCGCCGCCGGCGTCGCCCCGCGCACGGTTCGCACCACCTCCGGAAACGCCGCCCGCGCGATCAGCTGCGCGAGCTTGGCCAGGGCCTGAGCGATCTGAAGCGCGAGCCGGAAGGCACCAGCGGCGGCCGGGCCGACGAAGCCTCCGACCAGAAGGAGCGGAATGTGCTTGGCGGCCAGCCCGAGCGACGAGACGACGTTGCTGTTGACCATGAAGCGCCCGATGCCGCGGTTCTCCGCCGTCAGCCGGCCCGACAGCCGGGCGCTCCACATCCGCCCGACGTCGCCGCTGCGCGCGAGAATCAGCCAGTACGACGCCGCCGTGGCGATCTCGGCGGCGCTCCAAGCCCACAGGAAGGCCTGCAGCGTGGGAAGCAGCGTCGCGGCAACCACCGCGCCGACGAAGCGGACCACCGGCGTCACGCTGTCCGCCACGGCGGCCTCGCCGAAGCGGTCGGAAAGCCGAAGTATGCCGATGGCTGCGGAGCGGATCGACAGGAGCTGCGCCGCCGTAAGGATTGCGGTGTCGCGGAGCAGCGCGTGCGAGATCCCGAGCTGCTCGCGCCCGACCGCGAGGATGACCGCCGCCAGCACGAGGCCGAGCGCCGCGCTGGCGGCATCCAGCAGAACGCACGCGCGATAGAGCCGGCCGAGCGCCGCGTCCTCTCCGCGGGCGCGATGATCCATCCCGAAGCGGACCACCACCTGCCACGTCTGGAATCCGACCAGCACGGCGAGCCCCTGCGCCGCTCCGGTGACCAGCGCAAAGCGGCCGAAGTCGGCGAGCCCCAACGTGCGCGTGGCGAGTCCAAGGTAAAGCAGCGAGAGGACCGCCAGAACGCCCCTGCTGGCGAGCAGCCAGCCGAGATTGCGGATCGCGGCACGCACCGCGCCGCCGTGGTCGAATTTCGATCCTTCGGGCCCGGCCGTCATCCGCCTCGCCTAGTTGCCATGCCCGACGGCAGCAAGGCGGCCGTGACATGGCGCCGCCGCCGCACTAGAGGACGCCGCCGTACCGGCGGGCGAACGGAGGAGAGAGACCATCTGCGGCATCGCCGGACTCTACGGCCCCGGCTTGCCGCCGGTCGACCGCACCACGGTGATGCGACAGTGCGCGACAATCGCGCATCGAGGCCCCGACAGCGAGGGCGTGTTCGTCGACCGCGACTTCGCGTTCGGCATGCGACGGCTCAGCATCATAGACCTGAACGGAAGCGAGCAGCCCATCTTCAGCGCCGACGGTCGGCATGCAATCGTCTTCAACGGCGAGATCTACAACTACCGGCGCCTGCGGGACGAACTGGCTGCGCTGGGGCACTGCTTCGGGACGCGCGGCGACGCCGAGGTGATCCTGGCGGCGTGGCGCCAGTGGGGGGCGGCGGCATGGAACCGGCTCGACGGCATGTTCGCCGTTGCGTTGTGGGACCGGGAGACCCGGCAGCTGACGCTCGCGCGCGATCACGTCGGCATCAAGCCGCTCTACTACATGTGGCAGGGCGGCCGGCTCGCGTTCGGGTCCGAGCTGAAGGCGGTGCTGTCGGTCGATGGCCTCACGTTCGATCCCGACCCGCGCGCGGTGCACGACTACTTCAGCTTCGGACACGTACGCGGGCCGCGCTCCATCTACTCACGGGTAGCGGTGCTGCCGCCGGGACACATCCTTCAACTGGATGCCGCGGGCGACCCGCGCACCGAAGCATTCTGGCGAGCGCGTTACGAGTCAGTGGGAGTTCGGACCGAAGACGCATGGGTCGACGAGTTCCGCGACACCTGGATCTCCACCGTGCGATCACAGATGCTCGCCGCCGACGTGGACGTCGGGGCCTTCCTGTCGGGCGGCGTCGACTCCTCCGCCGTGGTCGCCGCGATGGCGCGGCAGTCGGACCGGCCGATCAAGACGTTCACGATCGGCTTCGCCGAACGAGCCTACGACGAATCGGGGTACGCCGAGGCTGTAGCGCGACACCTCGGCTGCGAGCACCGCACCCACCGCGTCGACCCGCAGATGGCGTGGGCGGTGCTACCCGAGCTGCAGCGCGCCTACGACGAGCCGTTCGCCGACCCGTCCGCCGTGCCGACCTGGTACCTCAGCCGGTTGGCGGCGCAGGAGGTCAAGGTGGCGTTGTCGGGAGACGGCGGCGACGAGCTGTTCTTCGGCTACAAGCGGCATCTCACCGAACGCCGTATCGGCGCGCTTCCTCCTGCGCTCCGCCGCGGCATGCGAAGCTTCGCCGAGCTGCCGCCACTGCCATGGGCCGCAGGAAGGGCAGTCATGCAGCGCTGGCAGAAGACCGCGCGAAGCGCCGCCTTGCCGAACGGCGCAGCCCGCTTCTTCGCCAAGACCCAGATCACCGCTCCGGCCCTGCGTCGTCGGCTTTTCGCGGGCACTCCGCTCGAGGGGCGGGACCGCGAAGACTCGATCGTCGAGCTTGTCGACGAGTACTACCCGAACCCGGATGCGATCTCCTCCGACGGTCTGGAGCAGTTCGCCATGGCCGACCTCGAGCTCAACCTTCCTTCCGCCATGCTGACCAAGGTCGATCGCGCCAGCATGGCGCATTCGCTCGAGGTCAGGGTCCCGATGCTGTCGCAGGCGATCGTCGCCCTCGCGCTGCGAATGCCGGCCGAGATCAAGCTGCGCAATGGCGTAGGCAAGTTTCCGGTGCGTGCCGCCGTGGCGCCCTGGCTGCCGGCGAACTTTCTCGATCGCCGCAAGCAGGGCTTCCAGATCCCGCTCGGCCGGTGGTTCCGGGACGACTTCGAAGCCTATGCACGCGAGCTCTGGCGAGACAGCGGCGTCGCGCAGTCTGGCCTGCTCAATGCCACGACCGTGGACGCGCTCTTCGACGAGCATCGTGCCGGGCGTCGCGATCACGGCCGTCTGCTCTACGCGCTGTGCATCTTCTGCCTGTGGTGGCTGGAGCGCCCCGGTCGCTGACCTCGGGCACCGGTGCGAACCCAAGTCGATCGGAGCGCCCCCGGTTCACGCCGTGCGGCGCCCACCTCCCTCTTGCGCCATTGTCGCCGAAGAGCGACCTTTTCGCCATGAAAAGGACTGGCGAACAGGCATGGCGCCGAATCGCGCTGGCAGCTCTCGGCATGATCATACTGTCGCTCCTGGCGTGGAGCGTCTCCGAAGGCGCCATTCATCTCGGCGGAAGGAGGGTCGCTCGCGACGACGAGCCGCTCGTCTTCTGGCTGGAAGCCGGCGGAATCGGTGCGATCGGCGTCGGCATCCTCTACGTCGCCCTCTTCTGCGGATGGCTCGTCGCTCCCGCAGCATCGAAACGGCGCTGACGCATGGGGACGTACGGCATTCTCGAACCGAACGGTGCGACCTTGGCTGAGAACTCGCGCAGCACCAGGACGAGAGCCGCGGTCATGACCAGCGCACCGACGAACGCCCCACCGGTCAGGTGAAGCAGGAAGGTGGCGTACGAAAGGAAGGAGGCGATCTGCGCCAGAACCGCGATCCGCATCGCTCTTGGTGAGCCGGCGACCATCGCGTAGGCGAAGGCAAGCACGTCCGCGAGGAAGAAGTAGCGGTTGTGCATCTTCGGCAGCAGGTACGGCACCAGCATCGCCCCCGTCAGCGCCACCAGGAGGACGCGCTCGGGATCGTCGAGCCGCCGACGGGAAGCGAGCGCGACCAACACCACGGCCGCGGCCGCGAGGAGCAGCCCGACGAGCACTCCCGGCACGTAGGGCAGCTCCGGTGCCAAGGCGCGGAGCACCTGCCACATGTTCGGCACCGATCGCGCGAGATCGTGAAAGTACGCGCCCTGATAGAGATAGAGCAGGGCGAGATCGCGTGCCGGGCGTCCGGCGATCCAGGCCGGCAGCATCATCGCGGCGTAAGTGGTCGGAAGCAGCGCGAGCGTCCACCAGCGGCCGCGCGCCGCGAGCAGCGTCGCGAGCAGCAGCGGCGCGATGAAGACGCCCTGCAGCTTGAACGATACCGCCACACCGGTCGCGAGCATCGCGCATAGTATGCGCCCTCGGGCAACTGCGCCGACCGCAAGTACCGCGCAGCCGGCGTACAGCGCGTCGCACTGGCCCCATGCAGGCCCGTTGGCCACGACCGTCGGCAGGCAGAGCGTCAGGACGCAGGCCCGACTGGCGGTCGGTGCGTCGACGCAGGCCAGCAGAAGCCAGCGCACGCAGAGGGCGAGAAACATCGTTCCGGCGATCGACACGAGCTTGATCACCGCGAGCTGCCCAAGCGCGGGCGCCAGCAGAGTGCCGAGCGAGAGCAGGTACAGGTACGGCGGTGCGTATTCGGAGAACGCGTGGCCTAACGCGTCGAAGCGGCCGTGCGCGACGATGTAAGCGGTCCAATGCAGGAGGTGGTCCCGCACGTCCCCGTTGCTGAGCGGTACGCAGGCCAGGTAGACCAGCGACGCCAGAACGCCGAGAAGAATCGAGCCCCACTGAGGCCAGCCCACTGCGCAGTCCTCGGGCGGAGAGTTGCCGTCAACCCTACCCGGGTCCACCTCAGCCGCCGCGCCGCACCGCTGGAACTGCACGGGGGAATCGGGGTCGTCCAGGTACGATCCAGTTTTCACGGGAGCGCTCATGGCGGGGTGGGCTCACCGCGTCCACCCTTCGCCGACCATTCAGCCAGGCTCGGCATGGAGGGAAGGCGCTCGTCCCTTCCGGCGTCGCAGGCTGACGCGCATGTTCCGTTCGAGTTGAAGAGTCGGCTCATTCCGGCGCTCCCGAAAGAGGGTGTCGGAGCGAAGACGAAGTCGCCAGGCGGAAACCTTGGGGAAGCTGACCTCCTGACGACCATGGCAGCGACTGCCGACTGCCTGCTTGCCTTGGTCGTCCAGGCGCGCGGACGGCCAGGAGGAGGCGTGTCTAGGTGCTTTCGCACGAGTCGATCGCCCTGGCGCAGGGGGCCTCGAGCCCTTTATCGACACGGATGCGCTCTTTACGGCCCAACGTCGTGAGGTCGTCACGTTCGCAGACCGAACGCCTGCATGACGCCGACGTGGTCAGAAAGCCTTCGTCCGTCTGCCAGCGAGCCGAAGCCTTTGGCAGGGCCCGACGGGGTTGAAGAACCTCGGTAGAAGATGATCGTCTTGGATCTCGCGACCGACGGCACGCTCGCGACGACCCGGCACGTCGCGCCGCACACCGCCTCCGACGCGCCGACCGCCATGCGGTCTAAGTCGCCCAGAGCGGCAGTCAGGTAGATCCGGCGGGCCGGATCGTTACCGACGTTGAAGTCTCCAGCAAGCACGACGGGAGAGCCGGTGCCGCCGAGGGTTCGTACGGTCTTGCTCACGAGATCCACCTGCGAGCGATATGCCTCTAGACTGCGAGCATCGTCGACCCTCGAAGCCGTGCGCGAGTTGAGGTGGGTGTCGACCACGATTAAAGGATCCTTGCGACCAGGAGCGCGCAGCGCGACCGCGAGGATGCCCTTGTTTGCTAGGCAGTCGAAGCCGGCGCAGGCGTACCGGGGAAAGGGCATCCGCTTCGTCCAAAGGATCGGAAGATCCGAGAAGATGGCGAGACCGCTATCCTCCCAGGCCCCCTCGGTCTCTCCCTTGAGGACCCGACCTTCCGTGAGAAACGCGCGTTCGCCGTTCGAAGCAGGGGTCGGCGAAACCATGCCGGCGCTTGGGCCGTAGGCCACGTAGCGGTAGCCGGCAGCAGTTCCGATCGCCTTCTGCGCGGCGCCAAACGCCTCCTGGACCGCTACGATCTGCGGCTGCTCGCCTTGTCTCCGCAAGGCTCGCAGCTGCGTAGCGATCTCCTCCGCTGCTTGGGCACGTCCATGCGTGAGCGGCCACGGCAAGCCCTCGACGTTGTACGACAGCAGCGTCACCGCTCCGCCGACAGGCTTCGCTCGCGGCTCCGGTGGGCGGCGATCCCCGATTTCGCCGCTTACGGATAAGGTGGCGAGCAGCGATCCCGCCGCCATCGCGCCAAACCAAGCCTTCCGCCCCAACCCCATGCGACCGTCCTCCAAGATCGGAGGTGTACGCATCATATCATGACCCAATCCGGTACCTTGGATTACAAGACCGTCATTCAGCCCACCCCTTCCAACGACGGCCGGCGTGCGGCGGCTCTCTCTTCTTGGAACTTAGGGGTTCGGCGCGGAGCAGGCCTCGTCGCTGCTTCGCGCAAGTCGCGCGCCGCCGACGGCGCTCAGTCGATCCAGTGCGACAGCGCATCAAAGAGAACTTCTACGTCCTCGAGCGTCGTCCCGGGGTGAGGAGCGATGCGCATGACCTCGGCGAGACGCCTGGAATCCATGTCAAGGGGCGCGTACTCACGCGTCGGAACGCTCACGGTCACGCCGGCTCTGGCGAGATCCGATGCGGCCTTCGCCACGTCGAAACCCGCCAGCGTTACGAAGTCGGCGAGTCTTGCTCCGCGCTCGACGACGTATGCGCGAGTAGCCGCCGCCGCTCGCCGCCTTATGTCGTCCGCGATCGCGGCCATCCGAGCGCTGCGCTCACTCTCCGCAGCTTGGTACGAAAGCAGTGCGGCAGCGAGCCCGACGCGGCCAGCCAGGTTGGCTTCACCCGTTTCATAGCGACGGGCATCGGTGCGGCCCGCTCCGAACTGATCCGGCATGAACGGCCGAGTGGCGTCCAGAAAGCGCCGTGAGGCGTAGAGAACGGCCGTCCCTCGCGGCCCCCCAAGCCACTTCCGCCCGCTCGATACGAGGCCGTCGCACCGCAGCGAGGCCACGTCCACTGGTCGTTGGCCGACGACTTGGCAGGCGTCCACGAAATAACAGGCGCCGAGCTCCGCTGAGAGCGCGCCGACGTCCTCTGCGGGATTCACGACGCCGCACGTGGCAGGAATCCATGTCAGCACGACCAGCCTGGTTCTCGGGTCGGCACTTCGCCGTGCCGCCGCAACGTCGACCACGCCTGCGTCGTCGACGGGCATGACATCGACGACGACGCCGGACAGGCTTGCCAGCATGGCCAGCGTCCCGCCCCAGCAGGTACGATCGACGAGGACGTGGTCGCCAGGCTTCAGGTCGACGGACTGGATCAGAGCCTGGAGACCCCTGTTCCCGCTCTCGACGAGCGCGATCTCGTCCGCGTCCGCTCCGAGCAGCTCCCCCGCCGCCGCATAACCTCTCGCCACGGCATCCATGGATCGTGCAGCCGCGGCCGGCGCACCGAGTTCCGCTTCGAGGCGAAGGTGGGCCATCGTACTTCCAAGCACCTCGGCGGACATCAGGCCCGATGCCGCCGTTGCGAAGTAGCGGCCTGGGTGCGAGACGGCGTCGTGAGCCAAGGGAGTGTTCCTCTGTGGTGGACACGGGCGACGTAGAGCTTCCACGTCGGTCGAGCGACGCAAGGACGCGGAGCCGTCCTTGCGAAAAGCGGCAGGCTGACCTCCCGCCCTCCCCCGGAGGCGTCCACGAGCGAAGGATTCGCCGGCCATCCCCTGAGGATCAACCACCCGAACGCGTTGCGTCGACCCAGCCGCAATCGGCTCGTTCGGCCAAAGACGGTGCGTTGAGCACTACCGCGCGAACAGCGGCCGTTCGACAATCGTCGACGTCACGACGGCCGCGGTCGCGCCAAATGCCTGCGACGAGTGAAGGACCTTCAGACCGTTCATAGCAGCGTTGAAGGAGGATCCACTATCGAACGACCGGTCAGGGTCCCGACGGGGGTCGGCCAGAGGAACCCGCTACCCGTGACCGCGCCGCGCACCCTACCAAGGCACTTCTTGCTGTTCGAAGTAGAAGCGGCCCGACGGACCGTCGGAACCCAGTGTGGCCAGCCAGACGATCCCGGCGGCCGCCTGTTCGACCGTGCGATAGCCGGTGTGGCCGTTGAAGTCGGTTGCGGTATAGCCCGGGTCGACCGAGTTGACCTTGATTCCCGACGCGCTCAGCTCCCTTGCGAAGGCGACGGTGACCGCGTTGAGCGCCGTCTTGGAGCTGTTGTAGCCCAGCAGGTTGATGCGGTGGAACGGATGCTCCGGGTCCGAAAGCCATCCAAGCGACCCGAGACCGCTGCTGACCATGACGACCGCGGCATGGTCGGAGGCCTTCAGCAAAGGCAGGAACGCCTGCGTGACGCGGATCGGTGCGAACACGTTCGTGTCGAATACCGCTCGGACGTCTTCGAGCGGCTGTGCGCTTGGCGCGGCTGCGGAGGCGCCGGCGATGCCGGCATTGTTGATCAGAAGGTTCAGGCTGCCGACGCGCTCCCGGACCGTCGCGGCCGCGCTCGTCACGCTGTCCGGGTCCGTGACGTCGATGCTCAACGCCGTCGCGTCGATCCCCTCCCCTCGCAGCCGATCAGCGGCGGCGGCGCCCTTCTCCGGGTCGCGGCTGCCCAGCCATACTCGATACCCGCCGCGTCCGAGCTGGCGAGCGGTTTCGAAGCCGATGCTCCTGTTCGCACCAGTTATCAGGGCAGTCCTCATTCGCGCGGTCCTTGCTCAACGGACGGCTCCGGCGCCGCCTCGTTCGGCCTTGCATGTGCTCCCCTCGAGGCTCGTTGATAATTCCTGCCCGTTCGAACAGGGTGATCGTCATGCCGAACAGTGGTGACGATCTCGGGCTGGACGACATGTCGGTCTTCCTCGCCGTCGTCGAGGAGCGCGGCTTCCGGGCCGCGTCCAAGCGGCTCCGCCTCTCGCCGTCCACCGTCAGCGACAAGATCTCGGCGATCGAGCGACGTCTGGGCGTGCCGCTGCTCACGAGAACGACCCGCAGCGTCATGCCGACCGAGGCGGGAAGGGAGCTGGCATCGAGGCTGGCGGGCGTGTTCGCCGAGGCTCGTGCCGCCCTTCAGGACGCAGCCAACAGCAAGAACGACGTGCGCGGCCTGCTCAGGCTGAACGTGACCGGAGCCGTCATGGTCGACATTCTGCCGCCGCTGCTCGACCGCTTCCTCCATCTGCACCCGCACGTGCGCGTGGAGATCGTGGTCGAGGATCGTCTCGTGGACGTCGTCGCCGCCGGGTGCGACGCGGGCATTCGCTACGGCGAGCACCTCGCTCAGGACGTCGTGGCGGTCCCGATCGGACCTGCTATCCAGAGGTTGGCGTACGCTGCGGCTCCGTCCTACCTCGAAGCCTGGGGAACGCCGCTCCGGCCGGAGGACGTGAACAACCATGCGGCGATACGCCTCCGCTTCTCGAGCGGCGCGCTCGTGGATTGGGAATTCGAGCGAGGCGGCGAGAGCACGACGATCGATGTCCAGGGTCGGCTGACGGTCGGCGTCGACGCGGTCCCCGCCGCCATCCAGGCGGCGCGCGATGGGCATGGGATCATCGGGACGTTCGAGAACTGGCTAGTTCCATGCTTCGACGATGGGTCCCTGCTCCCGGTCCTGGAGGACTGGTGGCCAGCGTTTGGAGGGCCGCAGCTGTACTTCTCCAGCCGTTTCGTGCCGACACCTCTGCGCGCGCTGATCGACCTCGTGACTGCTGATCACCGCATGCGCGAGCCATGACGAGACGTCGGCGGCGCGAAGTCGTCCGAGATCATCAGCCCTTCGGGCAAGCCGGTGCGCCGTTGCGGAGGGATCCGCCAATTCGCTCCTCGTCCCCGATGTGCAAGGTCGGAGGGCACATAATAGTCGGCGTCGGCTGTGGCAGGACGACGGCCGGTGACATCGAAAGTGTGGGCGGACGCGCGGTCCGCCCACCTGCCAACTTACCTACGCGTCTCCTCGTCCGGCAAGCTTCGCCGTCCAACGTCGATCATGCCGCCTTTGCCTCGAACGCCTGATCGAGGAAAGTCGCGAGCTGGTTGAGCGTGAACGGTTTCTCGAGGACCGGACGCCCGTTCTCCACGAGCCCGCTCAGAGCGACGTTCCGACTGTACCCGGTCGCGTAGACCACCTTCAGATCGGGACGCGTCTTCGACACCGCCTCGGCCAGTTCGCGACCGTTCATTCCTGGCATCACGACGTCGGTGAACAGCAGATCTACGCGCGAGGTCGACGCCAGCCGCTGCAGCGCCTCCTCTGCTGACGACGCATGGATGACGTTGTAGCCCAACTCCCGAATGCCGCGCACGCTCGCCTCGCGGACCGCGTCATTGTCCTCGACGACGAGCACGGTCCTCTCCTTGTCGGCCGTGTCCAGTTCGCGGAATGCGGCCGATGCCTCCTCGAACCGCATCGCCTCGTAGCGGGGCACATACAGCCGGACCGACGTGCCGACGCCCTGCTTGGAGTCGATCCGCAGGTAGCCGTTCGACTGCCGGAGGAAGCCATGGACCTGGCTGAGGCCGAGCCCGCTGCCCTTGCCGACCTCCTTGGTCGTGAAGAAGGGATCGATCACGCGGTGCAGGAGGTCGGCGGGAATGCCGGTTCCCGTGTCGCTGACGGTGAGCACCGTGTAGTCGCCGGCGGCGATGCGCTCGCGCGCCGCGCTGGCCTCGTCGTCCACGGTGACGTTCGCGGTCTCCACCCTCAAGGTTCCGCCGCCTGGCATCGCGTCTCTCGCGTTGATGGCGAGGTTCACCAGCGAGCTTTCCATCTGAGAGCGATCCAGGCAGCTCGGCCAGAGATCCCCGGCCAGCCGCAGGTCGACCCTGACCTTCTCGCCGAGAGTCCGCTGCAGCATGTCCCGCATGCTGAAGAGCAGATCGTTGAGATCGATCCGTTGCGGCGAGAGCGACTGCTGCCGTCCGAACGCGAGCAGCTGCCTCGTCAGCGCCGCCGCCGACTCGGCGCCTGACAGCGCATCGGTAAGCAGCCGGCGGACGTCGCCAGTCCCCTGCTCCTGCTTCCTCACCGCGAGCTCGACGCTTCCGATGATGACGGCGAGCATGTTGTTGAAGTCGTGGGCTATGCCGCCGGTGAGCAGGCCCACGGCTTCGAGCTTCTGCATCTGCCGCAGCTGCGCCTCGACCGCCTCCCTTTCCTTGGCCTCGTTCTCGAGGCGCATGTTCGCATGCGCCAGCTCGCGCGTCTCCTCCGCCACCCGGGCTTCCAGCGTCTCGTTCAGGTGGGCGAGGTCGGCCGCATGCTGGTCCCGCTGGGCTGCCTGTTCGCGCAGGAGCAGCGAGACCTTCTCTAGCGCGTCCTCGACCTCGCGGATCTCGCGTATGGCCGACCGTCCGAGCACGGGATCTCCGCTGCCCGAAAGCGCCTCCGCGCTCTCCCTCATCCGCTTCAGGGATCTCGACATGGCGCGCCCGAGCAGGGCCGCCGCGAAGAGGCCGAACAAGGTCGTGGCCAAACCGAACGCGATGATGCGGTCGCGTGCGCGGTCCGTCGCCTTCGAGAAGGCGCCGCTCCGCGGTCCACGCAGGGCTATGCGGAGCGGCGACATCCTAGACATGGCCGTCGCATGCGGACCTTCGCGAGGCACCGTCGGCCCGACCGCCGATGCGATCCTCCCCGCTCCGTCCACCAGCTGCACCAGCCATGTCCGATCCGAGTTCGGCGGGGTTATCGAGGCGAGAAGCCTGGACGGCTGCAACGTGGTGCTGAGAACATACTCGACCCGACCGCGACTGAAGACGGGAACGCTGACCCAGACGAGGTTCTGCCGCGACGCGCCGTCTCGTAGCACCGTCGAGACGCGCGGACGACCCGAGCTAGTGACGTCGTTCACGTGCGGCGACCCGCCTGCCGCCCCTTGCGGCAGCGCATTGCCGAGCCTCGTGTCGAGAAGTCGCCTTCCGTCGGCATCCTGCAGCACGAGACCGTATTCCTGTCCCTGAACGGCTCGAAGCGCCTGGGACCTGAAGCCGGCCAGATCGCCGTTCTCCAGGAGAGGCGACGTCGACAGCGCCTGCCCGACGGCGACGAGGCTCGAGAGCTTGCCATCGAGCAGGACCATGAGACGATCCGCCGCCCCCTGGGCGCGAGACGCGGTCTGGGACTGCTGATCGGCGACGAGCTGATGCAAGAGCAGCGCCGAGCATAGGATCGTAGGAAGGACTGTACCGAGACAGAGCATGGCGACGTAGCGCCAGATCGGCTGGCCGGGCCTCCTCACGACCATCGCTCCGAAGCCGTCGCGCATCGGAGACACTCTGGTACCGCCCACGCAGCTCTCGACATCGAAGAAGCCACCTCAATCATCGCCCATCCCCGAGGGATCCTTCCACCCTCATCTCCGGAAGCTGTCCCAAATTTGGTTAACGGATCCTAAAGCGACCTGGGCCGCCCGGAGAGCGCTCCGGCTCGAGTCCACGGGTTCAGTCATCCGGAGGCCCGAGAGCGACTGACAACCTGCAGAGCTTGTCGGCTTCAAGATGCCCGCGCTCTGGACGTATCCTCGTTGATGCGTCCACCCGCCTAGATCTCGGAGGGCTCGTCGTTCGTCACGACCTCGTACTGCACGATCTGGTACGCGGGATCGGCCAGCGCGGCGTGCTCCCAGTTCCGGCTGCCTGCCCGGGCCACCCGCATGACCTTGCCGGATCGCAGGCGGACCCGGACGCGCGTCTCGAAAGGGAGCGGCCTCCCCTCCCCGGCATGGTCGATCCATCCGTCCCGCATCCGCGCCCTCCTCCTTCCCGGCAGTTCCGCAGCGGCCTCGTTCCTGGCCCACCGCAAGATCGTGACGAACCGGAGCTTCGGCCCGGAGCGTGCCACGCGTCCGCTGGCGGTTCCGATCCAACATGCTGGCGTAGCGTGCCGCCGCAACGATCGATCTCTCCGCCGAAGCCGTCGCGCACTCGCCATCGTACGGTCCACCACCGCGCGAGGCGATGCAGCTCGATCGGCTGAGTTCATGCAGCGCGGCTGCGGCAGCGCACCCAGGCGGCACGCGTGAAAGCTCGCAGGCGGCCGAAGCGAGCCTTGAGCAGGCGGCGGAGGCGGAGCGCTCGCGCATCCGGGTTCAGAGCCACTTAAGCCGCTTGAAGCGGACGTAGAGGAAGGCGCAGACCGCAGCTATGACCGCCAGAACGACGAAGTAGCCGTACCTCGTCCTCAGCTCCGGCATGTTCTGGAAGTTCATGCCGTAGATGCCGGCGATGGCCGTCGGAACGGCGAGGATCGCAGCCCAGGCGGCCAGCTGCCTGGTGATGACGCCGGTCCGCTGCTGCTCGAGAAGCGTGCTGAACTCGAAGACGGACGAGAGGACCTGCAGCAAGCCGTCGACCATCACGTGGACGCGTCGGACGTGGTCGAGGACGTCGCTGAAGTAGGGCCGCATGTCACCGTCGACGCAGGGAAGATCCAGCCGAACCAGCTTGCCCGCTACGTCGCCCATCGGGCCGAGGACGCGCTGGAAGCGCATCAGCTCGCGACGCAGCTTGAAGATCAGAGCGACGTCGCCGCGCTCGAGGAACACGTCGTGTGACCGCTTCTCCATGGCCAGTACGCGGTCTTCGATCTCGTCGACGATGGGCAGGTAGCCGTCGACGATGAAGTCGAGGATGGCGTGCAGGACGTAGCCGGTCCCCTTCGCCAGCAGAGCCGGCGCAGACTCGACCCGATCCCGCAGGGCCGTATGCGACCGGTCGGATCCGTTCCGCACGCTCACCACGTGCCGCTTGCCGACGAACACGGCGGTCGCGCCGTAGACGATCTCGTCGCCATCGAGGCTCGCCGTCCGAGCGAGCGCGAAGAGCTGATCGTCGTACACATCGAGCTTGGGAAGCTGGTCGGACTTGATCGAGTCCTCGATGGCGAGCGGATGGAGCGCGTACCGGCTTCTCAGCGTGTCCATCTCCTCATCCGTTGTATCGCACAGTCCGATCCACACGAAGCCGGACTCGTCGGGTTCGAAGTCGCAGGCCTCGTCCAGAGACACCTGTCGGATCCGCTTGCCGTTTCGGTACAGGTTGGCCGCTACGACCGTCATGCCGCGCTCGGGGACCTGGCGAGGCTCATCGCGACAGGAGCACAACCGTGCCCATAGAGAAGCGAGTTAGCGGAGGAGACGAGAGCCTCGTGCTCGCCGACTTCCGCCTGCCGCTCGCCGCAGGGCGAGGGCCTGCTCGGGATCCCAGGCGACCGGCGTTCAAACTCCTCGAGATCCTCAAGGGCTCGGCTTCGGGTCATTGTTGACCAGCCTGCGCGCTGCCGGTCGCGATCGCGAAGGGACGCAAAGGCGGCAGGCGCGCACGCGACCGGCGCGCATGCGGAAACCGGGGCGGGTTCAGCCGCACGTGTACCTGAAGGAGTCGTCGAGTTCCAACGGGAGCACCAGCGTCTTCACACGCTCCTTCGCCGCGGCGGCACAGAGCTGCCCCCTCCTTCCCTCGCGATCGCTCACGAAGTCGGCGTCGTACTCGGCGTTGAACACCGGCTTGCCGGCGAGGACAAAGGGAGCCACTCGATCGCATTCCGCGAACTCGTGGC
The DNA here is from genome assembly GCF_014194975.1 of Sphingomonas sp. BK580. Lineage (GTDB taxonomy): Bacteria > Pseudomonadota > Alphaproteobacteria > Sphingomonadales > Sphingomonadaceae > Sphingomonas. Next base: position 96,871 of record NZ_JACIAY010000005.1, read on the forward strand.
ACTGCTCGTTGACGGCGAAGTCGAACGATCCGACGAGATCCTCGACCTGATCGAGATCGTTCTTCAGACCGACGGCGAGACCCCGCACGTGAGCCTCTCGAGCCAAGAAGCGGTCGTAGTCCAGCTGATCGGCGGCGGTCAGCGGAAATCCTGTGGAGTTGGCGTAGCCGTCGACGTTGTCCGGCTCGACCCCGTCGCACCGCTTGGACGCCGCGAGATCCAGCCGCACGCGCATGATCCGCCGCACGTTGCCAGACCGCACGTCCAGCCAACGCTCGCCTGGCCAGTCGTCCAGCGCCCTCCCCTTGTCGGCGGCGTCGAACTCTCCGAAGTCGGTCCTGAAGTCCTCCGAGGACCCGGCCGAGAAGTAGCAGATCACCCTCCGTCCGCGCCTATGCAGGTCGTCGATCACCGCCTGAGGTGCGTCAAAGAGATCGATGTCGTACGCGTCGACGTCGTAGTCGGTGTCGATGTCGCCTCTCAGCTGCCACTGCCAAGTGGCGTCGACGGCCGGATGCCAGATCGCCGGCGCCGGCGTCGGCGCGCTCGGAGCCGGCGGGAGCGCGGGAGCGGCCGGCGGAATGGCGCCGGTCGCTGGCGGCGCGCTTCCCGCCTGCGGGACATCGCCCTCGTCCGAGCCGCCGCCTCCGCAGGAGGTCAACGCGAGGCTGGCGGCGACTGCCAGAACGCCAGCCCGAGGAACGCACCGCATCATTCGAACGACCATCACCAGTTCTCGACTCTCTCGGCCTCAGATGCGCGCGACATTCTCAAGTGTCGCATTCGATCTCGGGGAGCCCTTAGTCAGCCGCTCACTAGCGACTGCGTCCATTCCGAACGATGCGGATGTCGGAAGGCGGCCTTTCGCAACCCGCAACTTGGGGAGTCCGCGCCTTCGCGGCCGAAGCGCTCCGAGGCGTGAGCGGCGACGCAGGCCTTTGCTGAAACAGCGACATGCAGGCCTTCGGCCGGCCCGGATCGCGGCGTCAGTCGACCAGCGGAAGCGTGTGCGGCTCCCGGATCGGACATCCGTTCAGAATGCTCCGATGGTCCTGAATCGCGCGGTAGACGCGCCGTCGGGCCCGCATGGCAGCGCCGAGCGGGCGGTGCTCGGTGATGCCTTGCCATGGAGAGAAAGCGGTCCGTTCGTTGAGCTCCGTCTGACGCTCGGGAGACCAGCTGCGCTGGGGCGGAACGGTGAGCACGGCCAGCGGAAGATACGGGTTGCCGACCTCCGGCCATACGACGGAGGCGTCCTCGACAGGGTTCCGGTCAAGGTCGCGGCACAGCTGCACGCGAAGCTCCCAGCTGCCGCCCTCTTCGGCGAAGATGGCGAGGAGCTCGTCGCGGATTGCGTCATGGTCCTTCGAAGGCGGAAGAGGCTGATCCGTGAGCGCGCGGAAGTTGGGCGAGTGCGGCACGAGATCGATCTTGCCGACGTAGTCGCCGAAGCGGATCGCACCCTGGCTGTAGTAGCGCTCGCCGATCGGGTTGGTCCGACAATAGCCGCCGAACGTCTGAAGGAGGCCGCTGGGCAGGTTCACGGACTCGAGCGCGCCCTCGATCGGCTGCACGATGGTGGATAGCGCGATCTTCGCGGGCTCGGCGCGATCCGTGGTCCCGGCGAGAAGCCGCATGCTTCTCAGGAAGCCGGCAAGCGTCGGATCGGAGAAGGTGGCCCCGGTCACCAGCAGGAAGTCCTGCGACACGTGCTCCTCGGATCCAGGCAGCCGGACTCCTTCGACGCCAAGGACCTTGATGGACAGGCCGCGCGGCAGCGAGACGCGATCGCTTATCGGATCGCCCGGGATCGCCGACATCCGTATGACCGCAGGGTAGATCCTGCCTGGCCGAAAGATGCCCTGGGCGAGCCCGATGTCCAGATCCGGCCGGACCTCCAGCCTTCCTTCCAGAAGAGCATGCGGCTTGGCATGTACGCCGCGGTAGGCATGACCGAGATCGGCATGCGTCTTGTCGACGATGCCTCGAAAGACCTTCTCCAAAGCTTGGATTGTATCCGCCTCGTCATCGGGGATCGCTTCGAGATCGTCTCGGTAGCGCACCGGCTCCTGGAGCATCGTTCGGCCTCCGCTTCGACGAGCGGACAGGTCCGCTCCATGGATGGCGTCGCCTGCTGCGGCGCCGCCAGCGCGCGACTATCCTCGAGAGACGAAGATTGGAGCATGGCCGTATGCGGAAGGTCGCATTGCAGGCAGCGCTCCCGCTGCCCCGTGCCTGATCTCGCGGAGAAGCTATGATGGGCGAAGTCGATCAGGACGACGGCGATCCTGCACATGCCTCGTTCCGCCTCGAGTCGAAGCGGGCCTGCGCCGTCGCGAGCTCGACGTTGTTGTGGAGAGCCCAGTTGTACAATGCCGCGAAAGGTTCTCGCAGCGAAGCGCCGAGCGGCGTGATCGCATACTCGACGCCGACCGGCTGCGTGGCCAGCAGACGACGGCTGACGAGGCCGTTGCGCTCGAGCTTCTTCAACGCGTCCGCCAGCGCCTTGTGGGTGATGCCGTCCAACCTCCGTCTGAGATCGTTGAAGCGGCTTGGCTCCGCGCAGAGCACGCTAAGGATCAGAACGGCCCACTTGTTCGCCACCTGTTCGAGGATCGGCCGGGTCGCGGCAACGTCCAATGGAAGCTCGATGCTCGGCTCCTGCATAGGTCTACGTCCTTATACCTAGGCACCAAGAGGTGCGTTCTTGAGCGTAAGTATATATTCTATATCTAGCCTGCTTTCCAGAAAGCGAGGACGTATGAGCAAGCTGACAGGTAGAAATGCGGTCGTGATCGGAGGCGTCGGCGGCATCGGCGGGGCGATTTCGCGAGCCTTCGCCGAAGCAGGCGCGACCGTGTACGCGACGAGCAGGCGAGCCGGAGAGGAGGTGGCGGAAGTCGGATCCGGCGAGATCCGTAACCGCCAGGTGGACGCATCGCACCCGGAGGCCCTCGCGCGCTTCTTCGAGCGAATCGGCGCCGAGGTTGGCTCCATCGACGTACTGGCGGTGAACGCCGGCATCTCCGAGTATGGTCCGCTAGCGGAGGTAACGCCGGATCATTTCGATCGCGCCTTCGATCTGAACGTTCGAGCGCTCCTGTTCGCGGCCCAGACCGCCGCGGGCCTGATGCGCGATGGAGGGTCGATCGTGCTGGTCGGCTCGATCGCGGGCAGCATCGGCACCAAGGGCTACGGCGTCTACAACGCGACGAAGGCGGCGGTGCGATCCTTCGCTCGCACCTGGGCCAACGAACTGGCGCCACGAAGCATCCGCGTCAACGTGGTCGCTCCAGGGCCGACCGACACCGACATGTTCGCAGCGGCCTCCGACGAGGTGCGCCGCGTCCTGACCGGACTCATTCCACTCGGCCGAATGGCCAGGGCCGAGGAGGTCGCGGCCGCAGCCCTGTTCCTCGCCAGCGACGACAGCAGCTTCGTCACGGGTGCCGAGTTCCCGGTCGATGGCGGAATGGCACAGGTCTAGGCGATCGTGCATTTGTCTGGCAGCGATCATGCATCCCCTCATGATGCATTGCTTCGGACTGCCGGAAGGCACGTTCAACTTCTTCATGCGGCGGGACGGGCTCATGCAGTTCGTTGCGGTCGAGGACATCGGCAGGATCGTGGCCGCCGTCTTCGCCGCGTCCGACCGGTTCGCCGGCATCACGCTGGAACTCGCCGGGGACGAGTCCTCCGAGGACCAGCTCGCCACGGTCATCTCGGAGGCGGCGGGTCGTCGGATCGGCTAGCGCCAGCTCGGGGACGACGTGCTTGCGGGCAATCCCTTCCACGCCGCGTTGACTAGGCTGGTCGACGACGGACGCCTCGCCGGCAAGGCGGGGTTCGGCTTCCTCCGCTCTCTACAGCCGAACCTCCTGACCTTCCGCAGATGGTTGGCGGAGCCCTCGCGGCCGGCGTTAGAGCAGGTGCTCCCCGCCGAGGAGGCATGGGTTACGGCCACGTCGACGAGAACGAGTCCTGATCGATTTGGCGGATCTAAGTCTGCATTGGCTTTCAGGCCAAACCGGCCCCGTCTTCACCGACCACGGATCGCGTTCGTGCAGCGGACTCCTTGCGCGGACGTCACGTTTCGCCGGGCAGGATGAGCCAGCCATCGCAGGCGCTCCGGCGCGCCGACGCAGGTTCCGCTACGAGCGCTGGCGAAGTTCAGATGAGGTCGCGAAGCGTGAGCGTGGCGCTCACCGGTTGCCCTTCATGGCTAAGCGACAGACGGACGCGCGTGCCTACCGGCTGGTCCCGCACCGCAGCCCTGATCTCATCCAACGTCATCGACGAGCAGGTCTTTCCGTCAAGCGCGAGGACCGCATCCCCGGTCCTGACACCTGCGCCTTGCGCCGGTCCACCGGACACGACCGCGGTTACTCTCGTAGTCCCATCCTTGCGGGTAAGGCTCATCCCTGACCGGTCGTAGCGGTCCAGGTCAGCAGGCGGGGGCGTGACCGGCGAGAGGAACAGCGCGGACCCGGCATAGTCCAAGGTGACGGCGAAGCGCTTCAGGATCCCCGCTCCGACGTTACCGGCAACCGAGGAATCGGCCATCGCGCCCGCACGATCGGTGGATACGAGGCTGACCGGAGCCCGCACCGTCACGCCGCCCAGCCGCAGCGGACCGCCTCGAAAGACCAGGCCGTAGCTGTTCCCGCCGATGCCGACGCCGGCGATCGTGCGGATCGCACCCGGCGCCCTTTCCAGCTCGTACCGGCGGGAGAACGGCGAGCTCAGGAACAGTCCACCCGGGTTGCCCGTGTCGATCACGAACCCGCCTTCGTGTCCTTGGAAGCTGCCCTCTACGATCGGAAGGTTGCCGTAGAACCGCAGCGGGATCTCCGTCCCGGCGGCCGTTCGGTCGAAGGCGTCGCGCCGCACGAACTCCAAGGTGCGGCTGCCATAGTCGATGCGCGTGACGTACCGCCGGAACGTCTCGAAGCCGATCATGCCTCCGGGCGTGATGTCGATGTCGGACAGCGGCAGCACGCGCAACGGCTGGTTCCGCATCACGGCTCCGCCGATCGCGATGGAAGCTGCGTTGCCGATGCCGCCTACGACGGCGCCCTCGCCGGCGCCGCGCATCGTCAAGGCACCTGCCGCGGTCAGACCCGAGATCCGGGCGGTCTCCGGCGTCAGAATGTTCACGCCGCCCGTGTCGAACAGGAAGGGGAACGGCCCCTTCCCGTTGACCATGACGTCCGCGTAGATGTGCCCGTTCACGATGCGGAACGGCACTACCGAGCTCTTGGCGCCGTCCTCAAGGAGCGCGTCGGCCGGGAGCCACTTCGGAGCGCGGCAGCAGGACGACGGCACCATCCGAAGATACTCTCCTCCGATCAGAGTCTGAGTCTCGTCCTCCCCTCCCTCGACGGTGCCGGTGCTCATACGGCCGGCCACCATCGTGCCGCCGACCATCCTGTACTTGGACAGGCTAACGACGATCGTCTGGCCGTGTCGCGTCTCTTCGATCCGCGCGAGGAGATGAGTGCTTGCGTCGAAGCCGGCTTCGAACGGCGTTCCGCCCTGCGGTGCTACGCGAACGACGTCGACCTCGCCCTCACCGAGCCGGCGCCGGCCCACGTAGGAGACGGCGGCGCCTCCACGATCAGGCCTCCACCACCTGTTCGTCAGACGGTATGCCTCGCTGAGGGCGAGCGCCTGCATGTCTCCGCCCGATTGAATGCTCACGCTTCCCGAGCGCTCCCGCGCCCACGCGCGTCGTCCATCAAAGCCTTCCTGCTCGAGCATGCGCCCGATCTGCCGCGTGGCGACGAACGCCGGTTTCCTCAGATCGACTACCGCTTCGCTCGTGCCGGTCAGTCCCTGACCGGCGTAGGCGTAGCGCAGGCGCACCGCCCTTTCGTCGTGCGTAGCCGGCTTCGTCGCCGCGCGATTAGATTCGAGGACGAGCGCGGCGGGGTCTCTCGAGACCGCGACTGCGGTTGGTGCGATAGAGAGGAGAAGCGGAAGAACCAGCATGGAAGGCTCGCGACGATCATGCGTCCCAGATCGTGCGACCCTGGAACGAGCAAGACCAACAGATACGTAGGAGCCTACGGATCGTCAATCGCTTCCGCTTCTGCGCGCCTGCATGCGGTCGAACATCGAGCGCCTTTCAAGCGCGTCCTCGAGACGATCGAGGAACCTCACGAGGTCGCCCGCCTCGTCGTTCAGTTCGAGAGCCGTGGCGTTGAAGTCGTCCCAGAGCGGGCGAAGACGATCGCACAGGCGGCGCCCGGCCGGCGTGAGGTCCAGTATGCGTCGGCGGGCGTCGCTCGGGCACTGCGTGGCGACGAGAATGCCTTCACGCTCGAGCGAGCGCCGGGCCTCGCTCACCGATGCATGCGAGATACGCAGCGTGTCCGCGATTTCGCCGACGGTCATCGGGCCGTTCGCGAGCAGCTGCCGCAGCACTCCGTACCAGCGCTGCTCGAAGCGCACGCCGTGAGCCTCGTAGACCCGCGTGCCGTCGCGGTCGAGCCGCTCGGACAGCCGCCGCAGCCGAGCTGCCAGAGCGAGTCCGCCATAGGCCCTGCTGTAGTCGTCGCCGTCGTTCGCCATCAGCTCTCGTCCGTGCATCCTCCCGGACGTCTACGCCAGCCCGGACGCGAAGGAAGCCGTCCGATCGGCTCCCGGGAGGATCTTCCAGCCGGTGCGCTAGAGCTCCCGCGTGCGCACGAGGGACATGCCCCCGCGCGGCACGGCTGGGACCAGGCTGGAACGGAGACTCTGCGAGACTTAGTTCTCCTCTGGCGAAGCGGAAGACCCGGCGCCGAGCCTCCTCCAGTGGTTTTGCTCTTAGCCTGGATGGTATCAGAAAGCGGAAGAAAGGCAGATTGACGATGAGATACCCGACCGTGCGATATGTAGAAACGGGCGATCCCGGTTACCTCGAGCTCCACTGCTACGACGGAACGCGTCGCGGCGTGATGTTCGTCGACGCATTCGCCGCCGACGAAGCGATGCGACCGGGACGCGCCGAGCTCGACTGCGTCGCGGTGCTGCACGGCTTCCTTCCGCGCGGAGCGACGCTCGTGTCCTCTCCCGGCGTGCTCGACGAGTTCTTCGAGGACGACGCCGAGGGGCTTGCGCGCGCCCGCTTCGTCGCGGCGGCCGCCGGGTACGTGACTCAGAACAGCGACGAGTTCGCTCGGCGCAATCTGCCGGGAGCCGCGCAGCGGTTCGATGAGATGTCGCGCGAATTCAAGCTGGCGCGCTACCGCTGATCCGACTGGACGCTGCCCTTAGATCTAGCCAGCCTGGGCACCACCTCAAGGCGCCCGGAATTAGCTCGTCCCGAGCAAGACGTTGATCGTCGATGCCGGGATCCCGGTCCCTTGACGAAGGTACGACCACCGCGTTCTACTCCGTTCTACGAGGCTAGCGCGAGGACGGACATGGCTGCGGCACGGTGGCTCTCGGCGATCGCTGTTGGCGTCCTCGGGGCATCGGTCATGGCGCGTTATCGCGCCTCGGATCCGATCAGGCTCAAGCGTGGGTTCGACCGCGCTGGCATCCTGCGCGGCCGGCATCGGACCGACGTCATCGAAGCCGTCGGCCGTCCCCGCCGCGTCAGCGCCGCGCCCTTCGACAGCACCCTGCTGACCTGGTCAGCCGGACGCCGAGGACGGTCGTACGAAGTCGCGCTGATGTTCGACGTAGGTGGCCTATGCGTGGGCGTAGCGCACGAGGTCGGACCGTCCGCGAAGCTTAAGGATCGATGATAGACCGATTCGTTGGAAAAGGATCGGCGCGTACAGGTTCGAGCGGACGTTCTAAGTCACGAGCTAGTCGATGCTCGAGAGCAGAGCGACAACGCACGCCGCTAACCAGCCCATTTGGATGACGCGGTGGCCACCAACCGAACATCAAGCGCACCGACAAGCGGGCTGCTGATCGATGATCGAGCCTGCTGTTCGCCTGTTGCCGCCGCTGGCTGCACGATCCCACCATCTCAGCCTAGCTTGGCGCATGGGTCCAAGGCGCAGCGCCAATTACACCGCGAAGCAAGGGGATGCGCCACGCCGCCTCAGCCGTGATCCTTACGAATGAGCCGCTCGCGGATGATCACGTGATCTGGAAACGTCGTTTGATGGCGAGCGCGAACAGGAACAGCATGGACGTGGACACAATGCTCTGCAGGCTCGAGAGAAGCCGTGTCGCAAGTTCGACAGCAGGTTCCCCCCCACCGAGCAGCTTGCACGCCGTATCGGCACTTGTGACTGGCAAGGAGCCCAGGCGACGGCAATCGGACGGGTCGCTCCAGGCGGAAAACGGCTTGAAAACCTGCTGCCCCGCGAAATCAAGCGACGACGCCCAATGCTGCGTGTTCCGCCCCCATGCAGTCGCATTGTAGACCATCGAGAACGCAAGCCAGATGATTGCAAGCGCAGCGAGTGGTCTCGTGAGCGACAGACCAAAGTCAGACGTATATTGGTAGATAATCGATGCCAAACGTTCAACCGGAGCCGTACTGGGGCGCACGCGACGTGCAAGCAGCTCCAAGCGGTAGAAGCTCTGCTCGGTAAGCCGGTTCTGCCCAGCGCTTGCAGAGAGCTTCAGGGCGCGGCAGCCGTTCTCAAGACATTCGAGCCCATCTTCGCCATGGTGAGATCTGAGCTGATCGCGGAAGGAGTCGTACTCCAGGTACTCGCTTCGGTTGATTCGAATCTCACCCTTGGCGGAGATGCCGTCGAAGGCGGCGAACGGCACTGACGTCGTACCTCGAAAATCAACGATCTTCTCGAAGATGCAGTCGCGAAACACCCCTCGACCTGGCTGACCATCGGGCCACACGGCGCCGCCGAAGTTAACCGGCCCTCGGAAACGCGCTGAACGGAAGGTCGTGCTCACCCCGAATATGCGATCGCGGAAGTCGGCTTCGCCAGAACAGTCGAGACCCTCCAAGGAGCTCTTCTCGAACCAGGGTTCCGCTTCGTCCGCTTGAGAGAGATCGAGCGCTCCCGCGATCCGTGCGCCACTGAGATCCAGATTTCCTCCGCCAAGCGTTCCGGCCAAGTTGACTCGACCATCGGCCGTGAGGCGCCCGGCCCACAGGCGTTCGCAACGCATCGCTGGTGCCCAGACGTCGCCGGACAGCCGGGCGGCCGTCAGATCAAAGTTTCGCGAGGTCAGGCCCGCAGCCCACAGGCCGCCGCCGATCGTGGCGGACGAGAGATCGACCAAATCGTCGACCTTCGCCTCGTCGAGATAGAGGTTGCCCCCCGTGATCGTGTTCCCGAGATAGAGGACTTCGGCCTTGAACGCTCTGAAGCTCGCTTCCGTGCAGAAGGTGGCTTGGGCAAATCTTGCCCGCCCTGTCATTCTTACCCCATGGAACCAAGCGCTTGAGCAGAAGACCGCATTCTCGAAGTGCAACTCACCTTCGAACCGCATGTCGGTCAGGTTCAACTCGCGTTCGAACAGGGCATCAGGAGCTTCGACGCCGCACGCCACCGTAGGCAGGCGGGGGCGGACGTGATCGACGAACGCGCAATTCCGGCAATCCAGGCGGACCTCCGGAAAGACGCTCGCCGGCAAAGTCCGGAGGACGCAGCCGCGGAGATCGACCTTGTCGAAGGCTGAGCGCCATCTCGCGACGAAGCGGGCAAGCTCCTCTTCCATCGCACGCCACTCGTCGAGACTCCAAGCAAGCTTGGCAGGCGCTCCTGAGGCGAAGCTGGCGGGCAGATGTGCACGAGTCCATCGCCTGAGCACTCTTCCATCCGCGTCGCGCTCGTCGATCAGATCCGGCTCGATCTCGCGCCAGAGGTCCTGCAACAGCCGCTTCCGATCGTTCTGCCGTTCGGCGCCATCGTTGTGGGTACCATCCGGGCCTACGTAGCCGAAGGTCCAGTAGTCCGCGAGGCCCTCCCAGGAGTAGTCCTTCTCGAACCACTCCTTCCACCAAGCGCTCCGCCGGTCCTCAGAAATCGGCATCTCGCGTCGCCCCTCCGCGGTTAAGGATGATGGCCGCCGATGTTCGCGGGGTCAATCGGGCAGGCCCACGCCGCTACGGGCGCGCCCGGCGTCGGCCGTATCGCGAGCAATTTAGGGCTCAAGCGTCCCTCCCCGTTAGGATCAGAGTGTGTCGCGGAGCGCGCAGTCAGCCGGGAACGGCCGGCCAGAGTACGGCCGCAGACCTGATGAGACCTTTTCCCGAATCATCGCCGATGACCGTCGGATGCTCGACCGAGGAGGCGCGATCATCAGCCGACGCGAATACGCATGTCAACGCCGCGGCGCACCTGACCTGGACCGGAAGCGCGAAGCTTACTTGCCGTCATCCGACACCGTTTTCTGTCCTTTAGCGTAGCGCTCCACCAGCTTGTTCACGGTGTCGACCGTCGCCATTCGCAACGGCGCCGTCTGCCGCTGCCGACCGATATCTTCGTGCAGCACGCGCTGCTCGGGCTCAGGAGTCCACAAGCAGCTTCGCCAAGGCTCTGACCCGATCAGGATTGGCGCTGTAGATGATGGAGCGACCGTGACGCCGTCGCGCGACGACGCCCGCGCGCGTCAGAATGCCGAGGTGGTTCGACAGCGAGTTGGGTGCGATCGACAGCTCGGACGCGAGGGCACCTGCCGCCAGACCGTTTGGACCGGCAGCCTTCAGGGCGCGGTACACGGACAGCCTGGTCTCGTTCGCGAGGGCGGCAAGCGTGTCGATCTGAAGCGTTGGTTCCATTCTTCGAAGATAGCTGAAACTTCACAGCATGCCAGCGGCGAAGAGCCGACAGCTTGTAAATAAATGCAGTTCAACGTTCGTTGAAATGTTGTAGTATGACTCTTATGTCCGTTCCGGTCTGCGTCCTGCCCGTGCGTCGGCGAAGCAGCCAGGACCCCAAGATGGAGCTGTCGATGTTCGCTTCCTACGATCGCATGCACCTGATGGAGCCGGACATGAAGCCGGACGAAGCGGGCTACGTCGACCCTGTCGATGCGGACCGTCCATCCGATCGGCTCATCGTGACGACCGAGCGCCGCCTTCGCCGCATGGCGCTAGTGGCGGCGGATACTGGGGCCCGCTTCGAGCGCGAGGGCGTCGAGCACGAGCCGCTCGCCTGGATGCTCGCGCCGCGGGAGCTCTTTCTCGGCGCTCGCCCGATCGACGCCTGCCAGAACCGCGACGAGTTCCTCCAGGCGACGCTCCTGCATCGGCTGTCCCTGGGGCTCGATGCGCGCCCCGAGGAGGTCAACCAGCTTCTGGAGGTAGATGAGATCGACGAGAAGGCCGCCATGACCGACGAAGAGTTCTGGAGCGGAGCCGCTCCGCCGGACGCGAGCCGCCACCTCCTCGAGTGGAAGCTCATCTTCTTCTCCTGCATGCTCGAGGGGCGGCTGGGCACCGGCTCTCGGCGGATCCAGGCCTTCTGCGGCCTGCATGCCGAGGACGAGCAGGCGGCACGCGGCCTGCTGCGCGCCCGCTACGGCTCCGAGCTCGCCGCGAGTGCGAGCATTATGGAAGGCTTCGACCCTGACGCTCCCATCGTCACGGCGCTCCTCTCCGATGCGATCAAGCGGATGTTGTCGGCCACTCGTCACGAAGACGCGTGCGGACAGGAGCGCGACTTCCACTTCGTCGTCGAGCAGCAGTTCTCCGAGTAGGGGAACGATGCTCATCGGCGGAACCGGCAATGCAGCTCGCCGCGGGGCGTCACGACCTCTCCCTTGAGCGATCGTGCGTCTCGTTCAGACGGCCGCACGTTTCATCGAGGCGATCGTCCTCCGACTGTGTCGCTTCCTTGGACCGAACCGACCACTCCGCTCGCCGCCGACCTACACGCCCGTTTTCCGACCGACGGCTCTTCGCCCTCATGGCAGCACGCCGACCAGGCGCCTGCCGCCTGCGAACCTGAGGGTCAGCAATCGGCGACGTGGGTACTGACATGCGGGCGCGCCCAGGGGCGCTCGGGCCGAACTCTTGAGCCTTACGCACGATCGCCTATTCCAAGGCGATGACCTACGCATCGAGCGCAGCTCCCTCCCAAGTGCAACGCGTCGGCAGGGCGACCATCCAGAAGATCTGGGAGACCGACTTGAGCCACATGACGTTCGAGCACGCGTCCCCAGCAGAAGGCGCTCGATCGCCTCTCGAACTCCTTCCTGCAGCGGCTGGCAGCGGCCGGGGTCGCTCCCGAGGAGGTCGACGCCGTCCTCCTCACTCACATCCACTCGGACCATGTGGGACGGAACACCAGGCTCGTGGAAGTCGATTGGGTGCCGACCTTCCCGAACGCACGCATCGTCGTCTCGAGCCTGGAGTACTTCTATGGCCTGGCGCTGGTTGCCGGCGAGGGGCGTGGCATCCAAGCAGCACGCGATCGAGCGGGCCTGGGCGAACCGGTTCGCGTTCCCGCTTCCGGCACGTTCGAGGACAGCATCCTCCCGCTCGACGCCGCGAAGGTCAGGCGGATCGTAGTGGATCGATCCGAGGTGATGCCGGGCATCCGCTTCCTCTCCACTTCGGGGCACAGCATAGACCATGCGTCGATAGAACTGACGAGCGACGGCGAGGTCGCGATCTTTGCGGGTGACGTGTTCCACCATCCCCTCGAGGTGTACGAACCGGACCTCGTCACGACCTTCTGCGAGTTTCCAGCAGCGGCCAGACGAGCTCGGCGGTCTCGTCGATGGACCGCGCGGCAAAGAGCCGTAGCGCTGTATTCAGCAGCCACTTCCCCCTCTCCTCAGTCGGCAGCATCGACCGGACGGCGGAAGGCTACGGATGGTCCTTTCGCTGAGCACGCGGAACACTGCTTCCGATCGACACGCGGCTGCGACGCACGGTAGGTAGGCGGCTACGCATATGGAGAGAGAGCGCTTCAAGCATGATCAGTCGGCGTGCGATGCTTGGATGGTTGGGCGGAGGTGCGAGTTCGGCCATGCTGCCCATGCGAGCCAGTTCCCGTTCCCTTCAGCACCATGGAGGATCTGCTGCCGCTTGCCCCGTCATAGACGGCAACCTCGTGGCGCCGCTCGACCCGGCGGAACCGCTGGATCGATCGACCGCAGCGCAGGTGCGCTCGTCCGGACTCACCACGTTCAAGCAGACGTTCGGCGGCAGCGGCGACCAGGACAGGGCCGCGACCGACGAAGAGCTCGCACAGGCGTTCAGGGCGATCGCGCTCAATCCGGGCGTCTTCTCGCTCGTGCGCGGTCCGGCCGATCTGCTTGCGGACGCCCGGAAGGGGCGCGTCGGCATCATACCGTCCTTCGAGGCCGCCGAGATGCTAGAGGGGCGGCTGGAGAACATCGACCACTACCGCAGCGCCGGCGTGCTGGTCATGGGACTGAGCTACAACCGCGCGACGCCGTTCGCCTCCGGCGTGCTGTCTCAGCAATCGACAGGCCTGACGGAGCTAGGTCGCGAGGCGGTCCATCGGATGAACTCGCTCGGAGTGACGATCGACCTCAGCCATAGCGACGAGGCGTCCAGCCTGGCGGCGACCGGAGCCTCCATCCGCCCGGTCGTCATATCCCATGCAGGTTGCGCCGCCGTGCAGCCGCATCCGCGCAACAAGTCCGATACGCTGCTGCGATCCGTGGCGGACGCCGGCGGCGTGGTCGGCATCTACGAGCTCAGCTTCCTGGCGCCGCCGCCGCGTCAGCCTACCCTCGACGACTACCTGACTCATCTCGAGCACGCACTCGCGGTCTGCGGCGAGGACCACGTTGGCATCGGCACCGACGGCGGGCTGCTGCCCTTCAATACGTCGCCAGCCAGCATGAAGGCCTGGAACGCCGTGATCGCTCGCCGCAAGGCTGCCGGCGTGTCGGCTCCCGGCGAGGGTCCCCCGCCGTTCGTGATCGGCCTCAACCGACCGGACCGATACGGCGTGATATCGCAGGCACTCCGCCGACGCGGCCTGCCTAGCCGAGTCGTCGAGAAGGTGCTCGGCGCCAACTTCGCGCGGACGTTCGCCGAGACCTGGCGCTAGCTGGCGCCGGCGGAACGATCGCCCCCCGTCAACCGACAGGCTCGGAGCTTCTCAAGCGACGGACCGCACGTCCGGGCGATCGCGGCGCACCCGATCCGGACCCGAGAAGCCCGATTTCGCTTGCGTGTGATTTGCGTGTATTAGATCGATGTTCCTGTTTCATTCGCGACTTGTTCGAACACGCGACCCGACCTCTGGCCGCAGAAATGCTGGCTTCTACGCTTTCGCGTTGCGTTGACATCGCAGGGGTCGCAAGTTCAATCCTTGCCACGCCCACCACGTAAGTTGTTCCTATCCGGTCATATTTAGCTCCTCAGCTAGAGGACCGGATAGGACGACTTCGGCGCAGGGTCGGCGCAGAAGAGCCTGCTGCCCGACGGTCCTTCGCCCCACGGTCGGTTCCGACCGCGTGCCGGCGAACGCTCGGCCTACACGCTAGTGCGCTACCCGGTTCGGTCGAGGTCACGCCGGGCCCTCGACCCCGGTGATCGTCGACGATCTTGCGAATCGCTACCCCGCGGGGAAGGACGGCGGCCGCTCGATCGGCTCTCGGTATCGCCGGTCGGCCGATCGCGCCGGAGGCGAGCGTCGGCTGCAGCGGCTCTCGCTCGTCAGCACCGAAAACCGGTCAACGTTACGTCCCGTGGCAGCCCCGCGCGCGGCCCGTCGCCGAAGAACGCCCTGTCAGGCTCGACCGATCGCGGCGTGCGCTCGCCCGACACGCCGCTTAACCCTCTCGCTCGCGCGCCAGCGCGCGCGGCGCCATCGGCGCGCCGATCGCGCGCAGCAGGTCGGCTGCGCCATAGGGCTTGGGCAGCAGCCGCACCCCGGCCGCCGCGGCGTCGACCGAGCCGGTGTCGCCGCTCGCCACCACCACCCTTACGCCCGATCGCAGCTCGGCGGCGCGGGCGGCGAGCCCCAGGCCCGAACTGCCGGGCAGATGGATGTCGGTGATGAGGACGTCGATCGGCGCGGTCTGCAGCGCGGCCATCGCCTCCTCCGCGCTGGCCGCCTCGACCACCACGTGCCCGGCTTCCTGCAGCACCTCGGCGGTGGCGGAGCGGATCAGCGCGTCGTCCTCGACCAGCAGGATCGTCGCGGGCGCCGGCGCCGCGGCGGGCGCGGCCGGCGCCTCCGCGGCGCGCGGCAGCAGCGCGACGCGCTGACGCTGGTTGGCGAGCACGTGACGGATCTTCCGCGCCAGCGCCTCGCGCGTATAGGGCTTGGAGAGCAGCTCCAGCCCTGGGTCGAGCCGGCCGCCGTGGACGATCGAGTTCTCGGTGTAGCCCGAGGTGAACAGTACCGCGATCTCGGGCAATCGCTCGCGCGCCTTGCGCGCCAGCTCGGGGCTCTTGAGCGTGCCCGGCATCACCACGTCGGTGAAGAGCAGGTCGATCGCGATGCCGCTCTCCACCACGTTCAGCGCGCTCTGCGCATCCACCGCCTTGAGCACGCGATAGCCGAGATCGGCGAGCAGCTCGACCACGGTGGCGCGCACCTCGTCGTCGTCCTCGACCACCAGCACCGTCTCGCTGCCGCCGGTGATCGGGCCGGCTTCGACCGCCACCTCCCTGTCCTCGCTCTCCAGCGCGCGCGGCAGGTACAGCCGGATCGTCGTGCCGTGCCCCGGCTCGGAGTAGATGTTGACGTGCCCGCCCGACTGTTTGACGAAGCCGTAGACCATCGACAGCCCCAGCCCCGAGCCTTTGCCCTCGGCCTTGGTCGAGAAGAACGGCTCGAATACCTTCTCCAGCACCTCAGGCGTCATGCCGCTGCCGGTGTCGCTCACCGCCAGCATGACATATTGGCCCGGCGTCACCTCGTCGTGGCGGCGCGCATAATCGTCGTCGAGATGCGCGTTGCTGAGCTCGATTGTAAGCTTGCCCTGTCCGTCCATCGCGTCGCGCGCGTTGATCGCGAGGTTGAGCAGCGCGTTCTCGATCTGCCCCGGATCGATGAAGGTGTTCCACAGCCCGCCGCCGAAGATCGTCTCGATCTCGATCTCCTCGCCGATCGCGCGGCGCAGCATGTCATCCATGCCGCGGACAAAGCGCGTGACGTTGACGGTCTTGGGCTCGAGCGCCTGGCGCCGCCCAAAGGCGAGCAGCTGCGCGGCCAGCCGCGACCCGCGCGACACGCCGGCGAGCGCGTTGGCGACGCGCGTCTCGGCCCGCGCATTGCCGGCGATGTCCTTCTGCAGCAGCTGGAGGTTGCCCGAGACGACCTGGAGCAGGTTGTTGAAATCGTGCGCGACGCCCCCGGTGAGCTTGCCCACCGTCTCCATCTTCTGCGCCTGCGCCAGCTTGGCCTCGGCGGTGCGCCGCGTGGCGATCTCGTCGATCACGCGCGTCTCGAGCGTCTCGTTGAGCTGGCGCAGCTGCTCCTCGGCGCGCTCGCGATGGCGCACCTGACGCTCGAGCTGCTCGGCATGGTCGCGCAGCGCCGCCTCGGCGGCGCGCTGGTGCGTGATGTCGGTGTGGACGCCGACCCACTCGGCGACCGCCCCCTTGTCGTCGAGGCGCGGCACGGCGCGGATCGCGAAGGTGCGCCACGTCCCACAGTGGCGCCGGACGCGATGCTCGAACACGAAGGTCGACTTGGCCGCGACCGACTGCTCCCAGGCTGCCAGCGTGGGAGCGACATCGTCGGGGTGGATCGCCGTCGCCCAGCCGTGCCCTTGGTACTCCTCGAAGCGTTGCCCGGTGAGCAGCGCCCAGCCGGGCTGCTCTCCGACCATCCGGCCGTGCGCGTCGTTGGTCCACAGCACGCCGTGCATCGCCTCCATCGCGGCGCGGAAGCGCGCGTTGCTGGCGTCGAGCGCCTCCTCGCGGCGGACACGATCCTCGATGTCGAGCACGATCACCTGGAAGCCGGCGACGCTGCCGTCAGCGGAACGGCGCGGCAGGTAGCGCACGTCGGCCCGCCTGAGGCTGCCGTCGCCGTGGCGGATCGCCGAGTCGGACTCGATCGTCTCGCCCGCCAGCGCGCGGTCCATCAGCGCGCGCCGCTGCGCGTAATTCTCCTCGCCGATGACGTCGCGGGCGTGACGGCCGACGACCTGCTCGGGGCTGAGCCCGAACCACTCGAGGTAGTAACGGTTGGCGAAACGGAAGACATGGTCGCGGTCGATGAACGAGACGAGCAGCGGCAGCGCGTCCGTGACGGTGCGCAGCTCGGCCTCGCTGTCGGCGAGCTGGCGCTCCAGCTCGACCCGGCCGGTATTGTCGATCACGGTGCAGAGCACGCCGCCGACGGCGCCGCCCGCCTCATAGACGGGCGTGTAGAAGAGGTCGAAGATCAGCTCGGCGGGCGCGCCGTCGCGCAGCAGTGTCAGCGGCTGGTCGCGGTACGAGACGATCTCGCCGGCGAAACCGCGCTCGAGGATGGCGCGGTTCCAGTCCCAGATCTCGGGGAAGACGGTCGCCGCGGCTTGGCCCAGCGCGGCCGGGTGTCGTGCGCCGACGACCGCGCGATAGGCGTCGTTGTAGAGCATCACCCCCTCGCGGCCCCACATCAGCACCTTGGGAACGGGCGAGTTGACGACGTTGGCGACGGTGGTGCGCAGCTCCGGCGACCAGTCGGCGAGCGGACCGAGCGGGCCGCGTCCCCAGTCGCGCGCCCGGATCAGCGCGCCGGTTTCACCGCCCCCGACCGGCCACGCCGGCGCCGCCGCGCGGGCGCCCCGATCGCGTAGCAGCCTGAGCGCGGTGCGCACCTCCTCGCTGGCATCGCCGTAACCGCTCGCGGCGAGCGCGTCGGTGATCACCGACTCGAGGTCGGGCGTGAGCGAGACGTGGCGCGAGGGGCGTTGGGTCATGCCCGGCATGTCTGGCCTCCGCTGCGGCTGTGTCAATCAGTGGCACGAGAGGATGTGTCTGATCTACGGCGGCTTTCAACTTGGTTAACGAGCCCGCCGACCGCCGCGACGGGATGAACCCATCGCCGGCCGCGCGGGTTACCTCCCGGCGCAACGACGAGAGGATGACCCATGCCGCCGCAGCTCAAGCCGATCGACCAGCAGGTCATCCTGATCACCGGGGCCAGCTCGGGCATCGGGCTGGTCACCGCACGGACGGCGGCGAGACGCGGCGCCAAGGTGGTGCTGGTCGCGCGCGACAGCGACGCGTTGGCGACGATCGCGCGCGAGATCGAGGAGGCGGGTGGCGAGGCCGCGTTCGCCACCGCCGATGTCGGCGACCTGCGCGATGTCCAGCGTGCCGCGGCCAAAGCGGTCGAGCGGTTCGGCCGCATCGACACCTGGGTCAACGCCGCGGGGGTCGCGATCTACGCCAAGCTGGTCGACACGCCGATGGACGAGCACGAACGCTTGATGCGGACCAACTATCTCGGCGCGGTGCACGGCTGCCTCACCGCGGTCGAACAGCTCCAGCGCGAGGGCGGCGCGTTGATCACGGTGGGCTCGATCGTGTCCGACATCCCGACCGCGGGCATGGGCGCCTATGCCGCGAGCAAGCACGCGGTGAAGGGCTATGTCGACTCGCTGCGGATCGAGATCGAGGGCGACCGCCTGCCGATCTCGGTGACGCTGGTGAAGCCCTCGGGGATCGACACGCCGATCGCGGAACATGCCGCCAACCATCTCGACGGCGCCGCGCTGCTGCCGCCGCCGGTCTACGCCCCCGAGCTGGTCGCCGAGGCGATCCTAGAGGCGGCGCAGCATCCCAAGCGCGACATCACGGTCGGCGGCACCGGCCGGCTCCAGGTGCTGGTGGCGGAGCATTTCCCGCCGCTGCTCGACAAGCTCGGCCATAAGCTGCTCCCGATGATCCAGGACCGCACGCGCGCGCCGACGCGGCGCGATAATCTCGCGGCGCCGTTCGACGGCGGGCGCGAGCGCTCGCACGACCAGCACGGCCGCTCCGTCAGCCTGTATGACGCCGCCGGCCGTCACAAGTTCGCCGCCGCCACCGCGGTCGGCGCGGGGCTCGGGCTCGCCGTGCTCGCGCGGCTGCGCGGCCGCGGCTGAGCCGGCTTCTACCTAGATTAGCCTATTGCCGCGGAACGTCCCGCCGCTCGACCGGGTTAATCCGATAGATCAGCAGGGTAGATCAGCTAATGGGTCAGGCATGCGGCACCACCGTCCTCCTCGTCGAGGATGAGCTGTTCGTCCGCATGATCGGCGCCGACGCCTTGATGGAGGCGGGATATCGCGTGATCGAGGCCGGCGACGCCGACGAGGCACTCGCGCGGCTCGAACGCAGCGACGACGTCCAGGTGCTGTTCACCGACATCCGCATGCCCGGGTCGATGGACGGGCTCCAGCTCGCCGGCGAGGTACACCGCCGCTGGCCGTCGATCCGGATCCTGCTGACCTCGGGCGACACGCGCCCGACCAAGGCCACGATCCCCGACGACGGCCGCTTCCTCGCCAAGCCGTACCGCTTCGAGGCGCTGTCCCGGGAGTTGGACCAGCTGCTGGCGCACTGATCACCGGCCGTGCGGCGCGCTGCGCCGCTCGTGCGACACGCGCTGCTTGACGCGGGCGTGCTGGCGGGGAAGGCTGGTCCGCTCGTCTCCAGCGGAGCATCGATGACCGACGTAGCGGCCGCGCTCGACGTTCCCCAGCCGGCCGTGTCCGCGCCGACCGTACCGCACGGCATGCCGCTCTACGCGCTGCTCGGCTTCGCCGCGGGGCTGCCCTTCTACCTCTTCTCCACGGTGCTCGCCCTGCGGCTGCAGGCGCACGGCGTCGCGCTGACGGTGATCGGCTTCTTCGCCTGGGTGCAGCTGCTGCCGACCTTCAAGTTCGTCTGGGCGCCGCTGCTCGACCGCTACGACGTGCCAGGCTTCGCGCGCTATTGGGGCAAGAGGCGCGGCTGGATCATGCTGGCGCAGCTCGGCATCACCGCCTCCACCGCGGCGATGGCGGTCACCGCGGCCGACACCAGCCTGCCGCTCACCGCGCTGTTCGCGGTGCTGCTCGCCTTCTGGACGACGACGCTGGAGATCGCCGCCGACGCCTGGCGCATCGAGCTCTACCCGACCCAGGACCAGCAGGGGCCGATCGTCGCCGCCAACCTGTGGGGCTATCGCGGCGCGATGGTGGCAGCGGGATCGGGTGCGCTGCTGATCGCCGACGCCGCGGGCTGGGCCGCCGCCTATCTCGCGATCGCCGCGGCGGCGTTCCTGCCCTTCCCGCTGCTCGTCGCGGGCGCGCCCCAGCCGGGCCGCGACGCGCGCGGCGGCCGTTGGGTCGCGCTGGCGGCAGGGCTCGCCGCCGCGGCGATGATCCTCGCGGCGGTCGCGCTCGCCACCGCCGCTCTGGGCTGGGGCGCGCTGGCGCTCGCCGAAGCGGCGGGGCTGAGCGGGGCGAGCAACGTGACGCCCTATGTGCTCGCGCTCTGTCTGCTGCCGTTCGGCGCGATGGCGGCCGCGCTGCCGCGGATCCGCCGCGCGACGCCGGGCTCGCGATGGCGACGCTCCGCCGCGCTCGGGCCCTATGTCGACTTCTTCTGGCGCTACGGCGGTGCCGCGATCGGGCTGATGGCGTTCGTCTCGGTGTACCGCATGGGCGACGTGCTCGCGCTCAACCTCGCCAAGCCGATGATCAAGGGGCTGGGCTATAGCCTCAGCCAGATCGGACGCGCCGACAGCCTGGTCGCGCTCGCCGCCAGCGTCGCCGGCGTCGGCGCGGGCGGCTGGCTGGTGACGCGCACGCCGATGCCGCTGGCGCTCGCCACCGGGGCGGTGGTGGCGGCGCTCGGCAACGTCGGCTTCGTCTGGCTCGCGCACCGGCCGGTCGGCGAGGCGGTGCTGTACCTCGCCACCGCGGCGGACCAGTTCGGCAACGGCATGGCGGGGGCGGTGTTCGTCGTCTATCTCTCGCTGCTGGTGAACCCGCGGTTTCCGGGCGCGCAATACGCCTTTCTCACCGGCTTCGCCTTCCTGCTCCCGCGGCTGCTCGCCGGCGCGGGCGGCACGATGGTGGGCGCGATCGGCTATGACGGCTTCTTCCTGCTCTCGGGGGCGCTGAGCCTGGCCGCCTTGCCCTTCCTGCCCTGGCTGGGGCGGGTGCGCGCGCGCGACGACGACATGGGCGCGGCGTGATCGAGCGAGCGGTCGAGCTCGGGTTCGCTCCCGCCGCGGCGGCCGTGGAATCGGGCAGGATCCCCGGCGCGGCGCTCGGCGCGGTGACGCGCGACGGCGCGCGCGCGGTGCGCTGGGCCGGGTGGGCGCGCCGCGCACCCGATCCCGAGCCGCTGACTCGCGCGCACTGGTTCGACCTCGCCTCGGTCAGCAAGGTGCTCGCCACCACCCGCCACGTGCTGCGCCTCGCCGACGCGGGGCGGATCGATCTCGACCGCCCGCTCACCGACGCCATCCCGGACCTGCGCCAATACGACGTCGCCGGTGCGGCGGAGCGGCGCCTCACCTTCCGCGACTGTCTGGCGCACCGCACCTTCCTCCCCGCGGTGGAGCCGATCTATACTTATGGCGACGATCCGGCGCGGCTGCGCGCCTTCGTCCTCCAGCGCGAGTGGCGCCACGGGCCGCCGGTCTATTCAGATATCAACTTCATCCTTCTCGGCATCGCGCTCGAGCGGCTGACCGGTGCCGGGCTGGAGCAGCTGCCGCTGGGGAGCGACGGGCTCGCCTGGTCACCGCCGCCCGGCCCGGCGGTCGCGACCGAGTGCTGCACGTGGCGCGGGCGCGTGCTGCAGGGTGAGGTGCACGACGAGAACTGCTTCGCCATGGGAGGCCGCACCGGCCACGCCGGGCTGTTCGGCACGGTCGACGGCGTGCTCGACGCCGCGCGGGCGCTGCTCGACGGCAGCCAGGACTCGGCCGCGGCGCTCGCGGCGATGCGTACCCCGGTGGCGGGCGTGCGCACGCACGGCTGGGAGGTGCGGCACGACGGCTGGTCGGGCGGCCAGGCCTGCTCGGCGGGGACGATCGGCCACACCGGCTTCACCGGGACCGGACTGTGGATCGACCACGCGCGCGGGCTCGCCTGGACGCTGCTGACCAACCGCGTCCACCCCACGCGGCACCAGGACAGCGGCATCTTCGCGCTACGCCCCGCCGTGGGCGAATCGCTGGTGACGGCGTGGGATGCGTGAGGCGCGACCGCCGCACGCTCCTCAGTACGGCGGCGCGACCCGCCCGCGCTGCGCCGTCGCCGCCTCGGCCCACCAGGCGAGATCGTCGGCGAAGCGGCCGAACTGGCGCTCGAGCGACTCGCCCGCGCCGCCGGTCGGCCGCGCCTCGGCGTCGAGCGTCTGCGTGATCGGACCGACCACCAAGGTGCTCGAGATCACCGGCATCCCCATCTCGGGCAGGATCGCGTGCCACGCGCCGTTGCTGCGCGCGCCGCCGAGCCGGCCGGCCGAGTAGCTCGCCACCGCGGCGGGGCGCCAGAACCATTCCTCGAGGAAATGGTCGGTGAGATTCTTGAGGCCCGGCTGCGGACCCCAGTTGTACTCGCCCGTTACGAACACGAAGGCGTCGGCGTCGCGGATCTGGCCGGCCAGCCGCTCCATCGCCTCGGGCGCCTCGCCCGCGGGATATTCCTTGTACATCAGGTCGAGCAGCGGCAGACCGACCTCCTTGGCGTCCACCAACGTCGGCGCGTCGCCGCGCGCGGCGAACCGGTCGACGAGGTAGCGCGCCAGCCGGATGCCGGTGCGATCGGCGCGATACGAGCCGTAGAGGATCAGGACGTTCATCGCCCCGTCCTGCCCGTCGCGCCGGACCGGGTAAAGCCCCGCGCGGTGGCGCCGCGCGCGCGGGCGCGCTAGGCGCAGGCGCGATGACCGACGCCCCGCACCGCCTCGACTGCTCCGCCGCCGCGCTCACCGCCAACTGGCGCGCGCTCGCGCGGCTGAGCGGCGCGGCGGCGTGCGGCGCGGCGGTGAAGGCCGACGGCTACGGGCTCGGCGCCGCCGCGGTGGCGACTCGGCTCGCCGACGCGGGCTGCCGCGACTTCTACGTCGCGACCTGGGCCGAGGCGGCCGCGCTCGCCCCCGCGCTCGCCGGCGGGGGGGCGCGCGTAGCGGTGCTCCACGGCGCGCGCGCCGCCGATCTCGCGCTCGCCGACCTGCCCGGTGTCCGCCCCGTCCTCTCCACCGCGGCGCAGGTGCGGCAGTGGCGCGAGGCGGGCGCCGGGCGCGTGTGCGACGTGATGGTGGACACGGGGATGAATCGCCTCGGCGTCGCGCCGGAGGAGGTCGCCGACGGGCTGCTCGACGGGCTCGCGCTCGACACGCTGCTGAGCCATCTCGCCTGCGCCGACGAGCCGGGCCACCCGCTCAACGCGGTGCAGCGGGCGCGCTTCGCCGCGCTCGCTGGCCGGACCGCGGCGCGGCGGATGAGCCTGGCCAACTCGGCCGGCATCGCGCTCGGCGCCGACTATCATTTCGACCTCACCCGGCCGGGCCTCGCCCTCTACGGCGGCGTGCCGGTGCCCGCGCTCGGCGACGTGGTGCGCCCGGTCGCGACGGTCGCGGCCGAGGTGTTGCAGCGCCGCCTCGTTCGCGCGGGCGGGACGGTGGGCTATAACGCGACGTGGCGCGCGCCCGCGGACACCGCGGTGGTGATCGCGAACCTCGGCTATGCCGACGGCTATTACCGCGCTTTCTCCGACCGCGGCCGGGCCTACGCCGGGGACGTCGCGCTGCCGGTGATCGGGCGGGTCTCGATGGACCTGGTCGCTCTCGACGCGACCGGGGTCGACGTCGGCGAGGGCGACTGGCTGCGCTTCGATCCCGACCTGCCCGCGATGGCGGCGGCGAGCGGGACGAGCCAGTACGAGCTGCTCACGGGGCTCGGGCGGCGGCTGGAGCGACGCTGGGCCTGAGGCAGGCGGCGAAGCGGCCGCGCTCACGCCGCGACCGCGCGCAGCCACTCGGCGAGCGGATCGTAGAGCAACGCGCGCGCCCCCCCGCCCACCATCATCCCGACGTGCCCCGCGCCGACGTCGCGCCGCTCCGCCAGCCCCGCCGCGGTCGCCGCGGGGACGATGCGGTCGCTCAGCGAGACGAACTCGATCGACGGGCACTCGAGCGCGGCGGGATCGATCACGCGCCCGCCGACCCGCCAGGTGCCCGTCCCCGGCGCGTCCGCGCCCACGAGCGCGCCGAACAACTCCGCCCCGGCGGCGTAGGTCAGCGGCGCACCGGCGTTGGCCCAGTCCTCGAGCAGGGCGAAGCGCGCCAGCGTCGCCGCGTCCGCCGTCGCCAGCGCCTCGTATTTGGCGACCGTGCGCGCCGGGTCGAGCTGCCAGAAGCCCGATTGGAGCACCTCCATCGGCAGCACGCCCAGCGCGCGGCAGGCGGGCTCGGCCTGTTCCCACGAGGCGCGCATCGCCGCGCGCGCGCGCGCGCCGTAGCCGGCGAAGCGCCACGGTGCCGCGACCGTCGCCACGCCGGCGCAGCGCGGCCCCAGCAGCGCCGCCGCGGCGAGCGCGAGCGTGCCGCCGAGGCAGTAGCCGACCAGCAGTGGCGGACGGTCGAGCCGCGCCAGCAGCGGCAGCAAGCGCTGGGTGACGTGGCCGGCGAGGTCGAGCGCGGCGTCGCGCGCGCGCGGATGCCCCCAGTCGAGCAGCCAGGGATGGAGGCCCGCACCGGCGAGATGGTCCACCAGCGAGCGACCGCGCGCGAGATCGAGCACCGAGGGCGGGTTGATCAGCGACGGCACCAGCACCACCGGCGGCGCGCCAGCGGTGCCGCCCCCATCCCGCAGCCGTGCCGCACCGCGGCGATGCCGCACCGGTTTCATCCGCCGACCTGCGCGTGGCACCTCCTGATAGCGGCGCAGCCCGGCCAGCGCAGCGGCGCGGCGCTCGGGCGATGCTGCGGTCTCGCGGCGCAGCATGTCGAGGAACAGGGGCAGCGGCCGGGGCACGTCGCGCTTGTGTTGCGGCGCGAAAAATTGTGCGTTACCGAAGGGACTATCGGTCATGGGGGCTCGCGCGATGAAGAAACAGCAGGGCGACGGCGTGGTCGTCATCAAGAAGTACGCCAACCGCCGGCTCTACAACACCGAGAGTTCGTCCTACATCACGCTCGAGCATCTCGCCGCGATGACCCGCGCCGGGCGCGAGTTCAAGGTCGTCGACGCCAAGACCGACGAGGACATCACGCACAACGTCCTCACCCAGATCATCATGGAGGAAGAGAGCCGCGGCCAGACCATGCTGCCGGTCAATTTCCTGCGGCAGCTGATCGCGCTCTACGGCGACTCGATGCAGGCGATGGTGCCAGACTATCTCGAGGCATCGATGGAGAGCTTCCGCCGCAACCAGGCCCAGTTCAAGACCGCGGTCGAGGGCGCCTTCGCCGGTTCGCCCTTCGCCGAGATCGCCAAGCGCAACCTCGAGATGTTCGAGGCCGCGGCCAACGCCTTCAAGCCGGGCGCGACGCCCGCAGCGGCGGGGGGCACGGCCCCCGCCGCAGGTAAGGACAGCGAGATCGCCGCGCTCAAGGCCGAGCTGGCGCAGCTGCGCGACAAGGTCGACAAGCTGGGCGAGTGAGGGCGGCGGCCGGACGGTAGCGTGCTTGTGCGACAGCGCGACCCGGGCACGAATGTTGCGAATGTTGAGTCGCCGGCGCGTGTCGGGCGAACGTTGAGTCGCGGGTGCGTGTAGAGGCGCCACGATCGAGGAAGGAGTCACCCGGGCCTTCTACCAGGGCGTGGGTAGCGTAGGACAGCGCTCGTCGGGCGGGTACTGCGCGGGGCACGGGAAGGAACGTTCAGGCCGACCCGTCGGCGCCACCACGGAGGCTGCGCCGAGCGAACAGCACTCGCCACCGCGAACCGAACGCGCCGCGTGCCGGTCCTCACGTGCCCCATCACTAAGCCGTCATCCTGCACTCGGTTCAGGATCCTCCCGTCGACGAAGCCACCGGCACCTGGGGCGGCGGCGCGGTGCATCCTGAGACGAGCTCAGGATGACGCCAGCGTATCGAGGCCAGGAGGCCCCACGCCTTCAGCGCGGCTTGACGAAGCGGAGCGTCATCCGGTCGCTCTCGCCGATCGCCGCGTAGCGCGCGCGGTCCTTGTCCTTGAGCGCGTAGCTCGGCGGCAGCGTCCACACGCCCTCGGGCCAGTCGGCGCTGTCCTTGGGGTTGGCGTTGATCTCGGAGCGGCCCGCCAGCTTGAACCCCGCCGCGGTGGCGAAGCCGATCACCGAACTGGGCTTCATATAGCCGCTCTTCTCCTCCGCCGCGCTCGGGCGCGACTCGGGCAGGCGATGCTCGACCACGCCGAGCGTCCCGCCCGGCTTGAGCATCTTGTACATGGCCGCGAACATCGCGCGCGCGCGGTCCTCGCCGCCGAAGCGCCAATTGTGGACGTTCCGAAAGGTCAGCACCACGTCGGCGCTGCCGTCGGGCACGCCGGGCTGCCCCGCCTCGGCCGGGAAGGCGGCGAGCTTGACCTTGCCGTAGGTGGCGGCGTCCCTCGCCTGGAGCGCGCGCACCGCGCCGAGGCCCTTCTCCCACGGGCCGGCGGCGTAATAGGCGCCGGTGCGCGCCGTCAGCGGCGCCAGGATCTCGGTGTACCAGCCGCCCCCCGGCCACACTTCCACCACCGTGTCGCCGGGCTTGACGCCGAAGAAGGCGAGCGTCTGCGCCGGGTGACGGTAGCGATCGCGCGCCACGTTGGCCGCGGTGCGCGTCGGCGCGGCGACCGCGGCGGCGATCGGCGCGGGGACGTTGGGGGTGCTGGCCGCTGCCAGCAACGGCGCGGCGAGCAGCAGGGAGCAGGCGAGACGATGCATCGGCGATCCTCCGGAACGATGACGCGCAGGCTGACGCGCGCGTGAGCGATGCGCAAGCCTCGCTCGTCGCGATCGCGTCGCTGGCGCTCGCGTTGGCGCTGTTCGCCGGCTGGCGCGCGCACCGCCGCACGCGCCGCGCCGACCCGGACGCGGTCGGCTGGATCGACTGGACGCTGGTGCAGATGGCGGCGCTGATCGCGCTGGCGGTGTCGGGCTATGTCGCGCTCAGGGGGTGAGCCCGCGGCACCAGGCCCCGGCAAACGCCGCAGCACGAGCCGGCCTGAGCGGACCGGATCCTAGTAGAAGCGCCGCAGCACCAGCACGCGCTCGCCCGCGCCGTCGCACAGGGTGAGCCGCACCGCGCGACCCGGCGCGCCCGTCGCCCAGCCAGCGACCGGCTGGCTCGCGTAGCCCGGCCCGATCGCGGCGCCGTCGACCGCGCAGATCGTGTCGCCGGCGCGCCAGCCCGCCGCTGCGGCCGGGCCGCCGCGCATGACGTGGAGCACCTTGAGCCGGTCGCTCGCCAGGCCGAGCAGCAGCCCGCTGGTCGAGCGCGCCACCGCCGCGCCGCCGGGCAGCGCGCGCAGCAGCATGTGCCCCGCGCCCGGATCGAGCAGCACGCGATAGCGCTGGAGGAAGCCCGAGCCGATCCGCCCGGCCACACCGATCGTGTCGGAGAAGCCGCCGGCGGGCTCGACGCGCAGCTCGACCTCGCGCGCCGTCACGCGACCGACCTGGAGCCGCGGCACGATCGCGAGCTCGCTCACCACGGCGCCGGCCAGTCCGTAGGAGACGGTGGTGGTGGTCGGCACCGCGCGCGCGGCCGCGCCCACCGTCGCCCAGGACTCGGCGCCGAGCGTGATCGACGAGCCGTCGCCGGTGTCGACCACCATCGGGCGCAGCCGCGCGCGCCCGAGCGCCACCTCGCTGACGTAGACCAGCCGGTCGGGCGCGATCGCCAGCGGCGCGCTCAGGCCGGCGAAGGGCACGCGACCGCTGCGCAGCAGGCGAAAGCGCCGCGCGCTATAGTCGATGTCGAGCGCGTAGGCGGCGGTGAGGTCGCGCCCGACGAGCAGGTCGACGGGGGTGGCGCTGCCGGTCGCGGCGGCGGGCAGCTCGGCCACGGCGAGGCTGCCGCCGCGCCGGGTGAGGCCGCCGAGCGTCAGCGTCGCGGTATCGACGCGCCCGACATCGACGCTACCGCCGATCACCGTCGCCTGCCCCTCGGCGCGCACCGCCAGCCGCTCGGCGGCGGCATAGCGCTTGGCCAGCACCGAGTAGCTCACCCCGGTGTCGAGCACCGCGGTGACGTCACGGCCGTCGAGCGCCATGCGGAAGCGGATCTGGTTGCCGGGGGTGAGGTCGAAATCGACCCAGCGTGCCTCGGCGTCGGGCGCGAGCGTGCTGCTGCCCGCCCAGGCAGCCCGCGGCTCGGGCAGCGGCGGCGCGGCCGCGAGGAGCAGCGGCAGCAACAGGAGGGATCGGGCGCGCACCGCGCGGGTGTAGCGCATCGCGGCGGCGAGTCACGGGTCGAGCGGGAGGACGGGTGTGCCGCTGTGGGTGGTGATCGCCGCCGCCGCGGTGGTGGCGCCTAGAAGCTCGCCTCGGCGTAGACCTTCGACACGTCGCCGCCCCACGCGCCGTGATAGCGCTCGAGCAGCTGCTCGGCCGGCACCTTGCCGCTGCGGACGATCTCGCGCAGCGGCTCGAGGAAGCCGGTCTCGTCGTCGCCCGCGGCGTTGGTGCGCCCGCGCGCGCGCAGGCCGAGCGTGGCGATGTCGAGCACCGCGCCCGCGATGTCGCGCAGCGTGCCGCCGCCCGGCAGCGGCGCCGCGAGCCCCAGCCGCGGCACCGAGTCGCGCAGCGTCTGGCGCTGGTCGAGCGTCCAGTCCTTGACGAGATCCCAGGCGGCGTCGAGCGCGCCCTGGTCGTAGAGCAGCCCGACCCACAGCGCCGGCAGCGCGCAGATGCGGTTCCACGGCCCGCCGTCGGCACCGCGCATCTCGAGGAAGGTCTTGAGCCGCACCTCGGGGAAGGCGGTGGAGAGATGGTCGTTCCAGTCGTCGAGCGTCGGCTTCTCGCCCGGCAGCACGCTCAGCTCGCCGCGCAGGAAATCGCGGAACGACAGGCCCGCGGCGTCGATGTAGCGGCCGTCGCGGTAGACGAAGTACATCGGCACATCGAGCATGTAGTCGGCGTAGCGCTCGTAGCCGAACCCGTCCTCGAACACGAAGGGCAGCATGCCGGTGCGCGCCGGGTCGGTGTCGGACCAGATGTGGCTGCGGTAAGAGAGGAAGCCGTTGGGCTTGCCCTCGGTGAAGGGCGAGTTGGCGAACAGCGCGGTGGCGAGCGGCTGCAGCGCGAGACCGACGCGGAACTTCTTCGCCATGTCCGCCTCGGACGCATAGTCGAGGTTCACCTGGATCGTGCAGGTGCGCAGCATCATGTCGAGCCCCATCGTGCCGACGCGCGGCATGTGGCGCAGCATGATCGCGTAGCGGCCCTTGGGCATGATCGGCAGCTCGGCGCGAGTCTTGTCGGGCCACATGCCGAGGCCGAGGAAGCCGATCGCCAGCGTCTCGCCCGCGGCCTTGACCTGGGCGAGGTGGCGGCCGGTCTCGGCGCAGGTCTGGTGCAGCGTCTCGAGCGGCGCGCCCGAGAGCTCGAACTGCCCCGCGGGCTCCAGGCTGACGCTGCCGTCGGCGCCGCTCAGCGCGATAACCTTGCCGCCCTCCTCGACGGGGCGCCAACCGTGCTGGACCAGCTCGCCGAGCAACGCGCGGATGCCGGCGGGCTCGTCGTAGGAGGGCGCGTGATGGTCGCCGCGCGCGTAGACGAACTTCTCGTGCTCGGTGCCGATGCGCCAGCGCGCCGCGGGCTTCTCCCCCGATGCGAGATGGGCGATCAGTTGGTCGCGCGATTCGATGACCGCCGCGCTGTGATCCGAAACGGTCTTCGTCGTCATGGCGCCGCGCTTACGCGCGGATGAACGGACGCGCTAGAGCCGATCGACGCCCGTCCGGTGCGGGATCGCGCGGAGGCGGCGCGACCGCGGAGCGGGTCGGAGTCTGACACGTCGAGGTCGAAGCGTGCTCCGGCGAAAGTCGAGGACAGGGGCGCAGGCACGGCGTTCGTGGCGCTGGGGTCCCGCTCGCGCAGGAGCACGCTCGTGGTTCGGCCGTGGCAGATCCGACCTTAGCAACGCGACGCTTGATCTGACGGGTGTAAACCGACACGCTACGGTATACGATCTGTCCGGAAGCCGTCGATGCGCCCTGCCCTGCTCCTCTTCTCCCTCGCGCTCGCGCTCGCGCCGGCGGCGGCGCGACCGGGCGGCACGGCGGCGGTCGCCACCGCCAGTTACCGCGTCGGCGGCTTCACGCTCGCGCTCCGCGGCGACACGCAGACCGCGACGAGCCTGCGCCCCGACGGCGGTGCCGGCTTCGACTTCCTTCCCACCGGGCGCGAGGCCGAGCGCGCGGGCGACGGCTATGTCCATCTCGGCGATCTCCACCTGCGGCTGCGATCGGCCGGCGCGCCGTGGCGCGACTTCGCCTCCGCCACGGCGCGCCGCCCGATCGCGCCGCTGCCGCCCGCGCGGGGGATGATCGCTGGCGCCGACATCACCGCGACGATGGGCGCGGGCATCCCCCTCCGCGTCGTCCGGCGCTGGCTCGCCGTCGACGGCGCACCGGCACTGCGCTTCACGTTGACCAACACCAGCGACGCCCGCGTCGAGGTCGGCGCGCTCGGCCTGCCGATGGTGTTCGACAACATCATCACCGGGCGCGACCTCGATCAGGCGCACGCGCAGGCGAGTTTCGTCGACCCCGCGATCGCGCGCGACGCGGGCTATCTCCAGGTCACGCGACTCAACGGCGCCGGTCCCGCGCTGCTGGTGCTGCCCGAGAAGGGCACGCCGCTGGAGGCGTGGCGGCCGATCCTCACCGCGGCACAGGCACGCGGCGCCGCCTTCACCGACCGCAGCGCGCGCGCGCAGACCGCGGAAGGGTTCTACGACTGGACCGTCGCCAGCAAGGCCTTCGCCGAGCGCGAGTGGGCCGGCGCCGCGGAGCAGTGGAACACGCCGACGAGCCTCACGCTCGCGCCGGGCGAGTCGCGCAGCGTCGGCGTGCGGCTGGTCGCGTCCCCGACGATCCGCGCGATCGAGGCGACGCTCGCCGCGCAGCATCGGCCGGTCGCGGTCGGCGTGCCCGGCTATGTCGTGCCGACCGACCTCGAGGCGCAGCTCTTCGTCAAGGCGCCGCGCGCGATCCGCGCGATCGCCGTCGCACCGGCCGGGGTGCTGACGGTGACCCGCGCGGGCAGTGTGGCCGGCTGGCAGCGGCTCGCGGTGCGAGGGCGCGGCTGGGGGCGTGCGCGCGTGTCGCTGACCTACGACGACGGCGAGGTTCAGACGGTGAGCTATTTCGTCACCGAGCCGCTCGACCGGGTGATGGCCGACCTCGGCCGCTTCGCGACGACGCGGCAATGGTATGAGGGGCGCGGCGACCTCTTCGGCCGCTCGCCCGCGATCCTCACCTTCGATCGCGCGCGCGGGGCGGTGGTGACGCAGGAGCCGCGCGTGTGGATCGCTGGCATGAGCGACGAGGGCGGCGCGGGCAGCTGGGTCGCGGCGATGATCAAGCAGCTCGACCACCCCGACGCCGGCGAGATCGCGAAGCTGGAGCGACTGGTCGGCAGCACCGTGGTCGGCCGGCTCCAGGTCGCGGACGGGCCGCACGCGGGCGCGGTGCGCAAGAGCCTCTTCTTCTACGACCCCAAGGCCCATTCAGGCTATTACGACCCGGGCCAGGACTGGACGACCTGGACCTCCTGGTCGCGCGAGGACGCCGAGGATATCGGCCGCGCCTATAATTACCCGCACGTCGCGATCGCCCACTGGGTGCTCTACCGCACCGCGCGCAACCACCCGGGGCTGGTGCGCGCGCACGACTGGCGCTGGTATCTCGGCTGGGCGCAGCGCACCGTCGTGGCGATGATGCGCGACGCGCCGCATTACGCGCAATACGGGCTGATGGAGGGCGACGTCTTCGTCGACATCCTCGACGATCTGAAGCGCGAGGGCATGACCGCCGAGGCCGGCGAGATGGAGCGGCTGATGCGCGCGCGCGCCGATCACTGGACGACGCTCCGCTACCCGTTCGGCAGCGAGATGGCGTGGGATTCGACCGGCCAGCCCGAGGTCTACGCCTGGATGCGCTACTTCGGCCACGCGCCGCAGGCCGCGCTGACACGCGAGGTGATCCTGGGCTATGATCCGACGATCCCGAGCTGGGCCTATAACGGCAACGCCCGGCGCTACTGGGACTTCCTCTACGGCGGCCAGGTGGCCCGGATCGAGCGCCAGGTGCATCACTATGGCTCCACGCTCAACGCCGTGCCGCTGTTCGACTCGTTCCGCCGCGATCCGTCCGACCTGCACCTGCTGCGGGTCGCCTACGGCGGGCTGCTCGGCGGCATCACCAACATCGACCGCGACGGCTTCTCCTCGGCGGCCTTCCACTCCGCGCCCGACATGATGCGCTGGGACGATTACAGCGGCGACTATGGCATGGGGCTGTTCGGCCATGCCTATGCCGCAGCCACCTATGTGGTGCGCGACCCAGTGTTCGGCTGGCTGGCGTTCGGCGGCAACCTGCGCGAGGAGAGCGGTGCGGTGACGGTGGTGCCGCGCGACGGCGCGCGCGCGCGGCTGTTCGTCGCGCCGGCGCGGGCGTGGATCACGCTGGAGGCGGGCAAGATCGCCTCGGCGCGCTATATGCCGGCGAGCGGCGAGATCCGGCTGGCGCTCGACCCGGCGCGACCGGACACGCCGGTGGCGCGGCTGTTCCTGGGGGACGGCGGCGGCGGTGGACGGGGCTATGCGCCCGCGGGTGCGACGTTCGAGCGCGGCGGCTGGACGATCGCGCTCGGACAGGGAGCGACCGAGGTGGTGCTGCGCCCGCGGTGAGGATACCTCCGCATCGCTCCTCCCCGCTCGGCGGGCAGGAGCCTATCGACGCGGCCTCACCAATCCCCCGCCGCCGCCATCCACAGCGCCACCGCCGCGGCCGCGGCCGTATCGGCGCGCAGGATGCGCGGGCCGAGCGTGATCGCCACCGCCTGCGGCAGCGCCCGGACCAGCGCGCGCTCCTCGTCGTCGAAGCCGCCCTCGGGACCGATCAGGATGGCCGCCGGCCCCGCGTGCGCGCGCATCGCCGCCGCCGCGGGCACCCCGCCGATCTCGTCGGCGAAGAACAACGCGCGCTCCGCGGGCCAGTCGCGCAGCAGCGCGGGCAGCTTCACCATCGGCGCCAGCTCGGGCACCGCGGTCCGCCCGCACTGCTCGGCCGCCTCGATCATGTGCGCGCGCAGCCGCTCGGCATTGGGCTTGTCGACCACGGTCCGCCGCGTCACCACCGGCACCAGCCGCGCGACGCCGAGCTCGCACGCTTTCTCGACGAGCCAGTCGACCCGCCCCTTCTTGAGCGGCGCGGCGGCGAGCCACAGGTCGGGCACCGGCTCGCGCTCGGCGAGCCGCTCGGTGACGTCGAGCACCAGCTCGCGCTTGCCGACGCTCGCCGCGGTGGCGAGCCACTCGCCCGTCACATCGTCGAACAGCCGCACCGGGTCACCCGCGCGCAGCCGCATCACCGCGATGAGATAATGCGCCTGCGCCCCGCCGAGCGCGCGCGGGCCGGGGGCGAGCGGCGCCTCGACGTACAGCCGCGGGGTCGAGCGCGGCGGCCAGGCGGGAGTCGCGCCCATCAGCGGCGCCCGCGCGCGAGCAGCAGCCGCGCCACGAGGAACGCCGCGCCGCCGAGCAGCGCGATGCCGATCACGCTCACCGCGATGACGCCCGCCACCCGCAGGATCGCGTAGAACAGCGCCTCGAAGAAGCGCCCGAGCGCGACCGAGAGATGGATCACCTCCCCGTCACGCGGGACCAGCGCTGCGCGCGGCAGCCGAAGCCCGCGAAGAGGCAGCCCTCGGCGACGAGGGTATCGCGGCCCTCCAGGTGAAGCGTGCCGTCGACCTCGCTGCCGAGATCGGGGACGAAGACGGTGCCGGCATATTGGCCGTCCTCGCCGCGCTCGAAGCCGCGGAACAGCGCGGTACCGATCAGCCGCTCGGTGCCGCCGGCCGCGGCGTCGTCGCGCGCCTTCTCGCTCGCGGACACCACCGTGCCGCACATCCCCGGCTCACCGCGGCACGGCGCGACGCGGATGCGCACGCTGTCGCCCGCGTTGCGCCAGGTACCGGCGAGCGGGTCCGCCGCGGCGGCGGGAGCGGGCGCGAGCGCGAGGAGGAGAGCGAGCGGGAGCATGGCGGCGAGATAGGGGAGGAAACGGGCGGTTTTAAGTCCGTCCGGTTCGGTCACCTGGCCGCGTGCCCCGGCGAAGGCCGGGGCCCAGCCGGGAAGGCGGAGGTGAGACTCATCAGCGTCTCCCACCTGGGCCCCGGCCTCCGCCGGGGCACGCCCGCCGTCCGCCGGGCTACGCCGCCAGCCTGGCCGCCACTGCCTCGGCCACCTTGATCCCGTCGACCGCCGCCGAGAGGATGCCGCCGGCATAGCCCGCGCCCTCGCCCGCCGGGTAGAGCCCGGCGGTGTTGAGGCTCTGCATGTCCGCGCCGCGCGTGAAGCGCACCGGCGAGGAGGTGCGCGTCTCCACCCCCGTCATCACCGCGTCCGGGTGGTCGTAGCCGCGGATCTGGCGGCCGAACACCGGGAGCGCCTCGCGCATCGCCTGGATCGCGAAGTCGGGCAGGCAGGCGGCGAGGTCGGTCGGCGTCACGCCCGGGCGGTAGCTCGGCGTCACGCTGCCCAGCGCGGTCGAGGCGCGGCCCTCGAGGAAGTCACCGACGCGCTGCGCCGGGGCGCGATAGTCGCCCCCGCCGGCGACGAAGGCGCGCTCCTCCCAGTGGCGCTGGAGCGAGATGCCGGCGAGCGGGTCGCCGGGATAGTCGCGCGCCGGGTCGATCGCGACCACCAGCCCCGAGTTGGCGTTGCGCTCGTTGCGCGAATATTGGCTCATGCCGTTGGTGGCGACTCGCCCCTCCTCCGAGGTGGCGGCGACGACCGTGCCGCCCGGGCACATGCAGAAGCTGTAGACGGTGCGGCCGTTCGAGCAGTGATGCGAGATGTGATATTCGGCGGCGCCCAGCGCGGGGTGGCCGGCGTCGTCGCCGAAGCGCGCGCGGTCGATCCACGACTGCGGATGCTCGATCCGCACGCCGAGCGAGAAGGGCTTTGCCTCGGCATGCACCCCCGCCCCGACCAGCATGCCGAACGTGTCGCGCGCGCTGTGCCCGACCGCGAGCACGACGTGCTCGGCCTCCAGGTACGAACCGTCGTGGAGGTGCAGCCCGCGCACGCGGCGCTCGCCGCGCGCGTCCGCCTCGACGTGGAGCCCATCGACCCGCGTCGAGAAGCGATACTCGCCGCCCAGCGCCTCGATCGACGCGCGCATGCTCTCCACCATCGTCACCAGCCGGAAGGTGCCGATGTGCGGGTGCGCCTCGGTGAGGATCTCGGGCGGCGCGCCGGCGGCGACGAACTCCTCCAGCACCTTGCGGTTGAGGTGGCGCGGGTCCTTGATGCGGCTGTAGAGCTTGCCGTCGGAGAAGGTGCCCGCGCCGCCCTCGCCATATTGCACGTTCGACTCTGGCTGCAGCACGCCGCGGCGCCACAGGCCCCAGGTGTCCTTGGTGCGCTCGCGCACCACCTTGCCGCGCTCGAGCAGGATCGGGCGGAAGCCCGCCTGCGCCAGGATCAGCGCGGCGAACAGGCCGCACGGCCCGGCGCCGATCACCACCGGGCGCTGGCGCGCGCCGCCGCTCGGGGCGACCACTGGGGGGCGGTACGCGGTGTCGGGGGCCGGGCGGACATCCTTGTCCGCGCCGAGCCGCGCCATCACCGCGGCCTCGTCGCGCAGCGCGACGTCGACCGAGTAGACCAGCGCGATCCGCCCGCGCCCGCGCGCGTCATGCCCGCGGCGCGCCACCTGCCAGCCGAGCACGTCGCTCGCCGCGACGCCGAGCCGCTCGTGCAGCGCGGCGGGGAGCGCGTCGTCGTCGTGACGCAGCGGCAGGCGCAGGTTGGAGAGCCGGATCATAGCGCGCGCCTTACACCGCGCGGGCGCGGCGGCCAAATCGCGTGGACGGGATCATCGATCCTCCCCGGCACGGGGAGGGGGACCAGCCGAAGGCTGGTGGAGGGGGCTCCCGCATACGAGCTGGTGCGTGAGCGAAGAGCCCCCTGCACCACCGCTTCGCGGCAGTCCCCCTCCCCGCCGAGCGGGGAGATCTACCCCCTCACAGCTTCTCGGTCAGCTCCGGCACGATCTTGAACAGGTCGCCGACCAGGCCGACGTCGGCGACCTGGAAGATGGGCGCGTCCTCGTCCTTGTTGATCGCGACGATGATCTTCGAGTCCTTCATCCCCGCGAGATGCTGGATCGCGCCCGAGATGCCGACCGCGACATAGACCTCCGGCGCGACGATCTTGCCGGTCTGGCCGACCTGATAGTCGTTGGGAACATAGCCCGCGTCGACCGCGGCGCGGCTCGCGCCCACCGCCGCGCCGAGCTTGTCGGCGAGCGGCTCGATCAGCTCGTGGAACTTCTCGCCCGAGCCGAGCGCGCGCCCGCCCGAGACGATCACGCGCGCGCTGGTCAGCTCGGGGCGGGTCAGCGCCGCGATCTCGGCGCCCTCGAAGGTCGCGAGCCCGGTGTCACCGGTGGCCGCCACCGCCTCGATCATGCCGCTGCCGCCCTCCGCCGCCGCCTTCTCGAAGGCGGTGCCGCGCACCGTCAGCACCTTCTTGGCGTCGCGCGTCTGCACCGTGGCGATCGCGTTGCCGGCGTAGATCGGGCGCGTGAACGTGTCCTCGCCCTCGACCGAGAGCACGTCGCTGATCTGCATGACGTCGAGCAAAGCGGCGACGCGCGGCGCGAGCGCCTTGCCGGTGGTGGTGGCGGGCGCGACGAAGGCGTCGTGGTGCCCCATCAGCTCGACCGCCAGCGGCGCGACATTCTCGGCGAGCTGGTGCGCGTAGGCCGCGTCGTCGGCGACATGGACCTTGCCCACGCCAGCGATCTTCACGGCCGCCTGCGCGACGGCGTCGACCCCCTGCCCCGCGACCAGCAGGTGGACCTCGCCGAGCTTGGCCGCCGCGGTCACCGCGGAGAGCGTGGCGTCCTTGACGGACTGGCCGTCGTGCTCGACCCAAACCAGAGTCTTCATGCTGCGCTCCCTTACTTCGCGATGCCGAGCGACTTGAGCTTGCCCGCCAGCTCGTCGACGTCGGCGACCTTGACGCCCGCGGTGCGCTTGGCCGGCTCGGCCACCTTCACCGTGGTGAGCCGCGGCGCGACGTCGACGCCGATGTCGGCGGCGGTCTTGGTCGCGAGCGGCTTCGACTTGGCCTTCATGATGTTGGGCAGCGAGGCGTAGCGCGGCTCGTTGAGGCGCAGGTCGGTCGTCACGATCGCGGGGAGCGTGTAGCGGTCGGTCTCGAGCCCGCCGTCGACCTCGCGCGTCACCGTCACCGCGTCGGCGCTCAGCTCCACCTTGGAGGCGAAGGTCGCCTGGCCCCAGCCGAGCAAGGCGGCGAGCATCTGGCCGGTCTGGTTGTTGTCGTCGTCGATCGCCTGCTTGCCGAGGATGACGAGCCGCGGCTGCTCCTCCTCGACGATCTTGGCGAGGATCTTGGCGACGCCGAGCGGCTCCACCTTGGTGTCGCTGGTGACCAGGATGGCGCGGTCCGCGCCCATCGCCAGCGCGGTGCGCAGCGTGTCCTGCGCCTTGGGCTCGCCGATCGAGACCGCGACGATCTCGGTGACGGTGCCCTTCTCCTTGAGCCGGATCGCTTCCTCGACCGCGATCTCGTCGAAGGGATTCATGCTCATCTTGACGTTGGCGAGGTCGACCCCCGAGCCGTCCGCCTTCACACGGGGTTTCACGTTATAGTCAAGCACGCGCTTGACCGGCACCAAGACCTTCATCAGCGTCCTTCCGATCCTGCGGTCGGGGCACGCGTTCGCGGCCCCGGTCTGGGCTCCACATGGCGGTTTTCCGCGCTTTTCGCAAGTTCAGTACGGAAAGCGCGGTTGCCGTAGCGGCAGCAATCGCGGCGTCAACGCGCGGGGCGCGGACATGGTGTCCGGGGCGGGTGATTTTCGCGTCGTGCCGCGGCTGAGGTGGCAGGGTCCCGCTTCTTGCATCGCCCCACTACAGGGAGAGCGACCACCCCGGCCTAGCTAGTCACCACCCCGGCGAGCGCCGGGTCCAGGTGGGTGGTCCTCGGTCGAACGAGCGAGGCGCGTCGTCACGTGGGCCTTCCCACCTGGACCCCGGCGTCCGCCGGGGTGGTCAGGAAAGGCGAGGCGCCCCTCAACGTCATCCCGGACCAAGTCCCAGACGATGGGGGCGGGCGGCGCCACCGGGCGCCGCCCCCTCACGCCTCAGGCGACCTTCTTCACCTCGGCGACGATCTTCTGCGCGGCGTCGCCCAGGT
The DNA here is from genome assembly GCF_014194975.1 of Sphingomonas sp. BK580. GTDB lineage: Bacteria > Pseudomonadota > Alphaproteobacteria > Sphingomonadales > Sphingomonadaceae > Sphingomonas. The sequence continues at coordinate 135,083 of NZ_JACIAY010000005.1, forward strand.
CGTTGGCGGGGACGATCGCGAGGCCGGAGGTGGACAGGATCTCCTTGCCCTTCTCCACATTGGTGCCCTCAAGCCGGACGACCAGCGGCACCGACAGGTTCACTTCCTTCGCCGCGGCGACGATGCCCTCCGCGATGATGTCGCACTTCATGATGCCGCCGAAGATGTTGACGAGGATGCCCTTCACCGCGGGATCGGCGAGGATGATCTTGAACGCCGCGGTCACCTTCTCCTTGCTCGCGCCGCCGCCGACGTCGAGGAAGTTGGCGGGGAACATGCCGTTGAGCTTGATGATGTCCATCGTCGCCATGGCGAGGCCGGCGCCGTTGACCATGCAGCCGATGTCGCCGTCGAGCTTGATATAGGCGAGGTCGTACTTGGACGCCTCCAGCTCGGCCGGGTCCTCCTCGGTCTCGTCGCGCAGCTCGGCGAGGTCCTTGTGGCGGAACATCGCGTTGCCGTCAAAGCCGACCTTGGCGTCGAGCACCATCAGCTTGTTGTCGTCGGTCACCGCGAGCGGGTTGATCTCGATCTGCGAGGCGTCGGTGCCGAGGAAGGTGTCGTACACCTTGGCGGCGAGGCTGTGCGCCTGCTTGGCGAGGTCGCCGGTCAGGCCGAGCGCGTTCGCCACGGCGCGGCCGTGGTGCGGCTGGAAGCCGGTCGCCGGGTCCACCGCGAAGGTGTGGATCTTCTCGGGCGTGTCGTGCGCGACGGTCTCGATGTCCATCCCGCCCTCGGTCGAGACGACGAAGGCGACTCGGCCGGTAGCGCGGTCGACCAGCAGCGCGAGGTAGAATTCCTTGGCGATGTCGACGCCGTCGGTGACGTAGAGGCGGTTGACCTGCTTGCCGGCGTCGCCGGTCTGGATCGTCACCAGCGTGTTGCCGAGCATCTCGGTGGCGGCGTGGCGCACCTCGTCCTCGGTCTTGGCGAGGCGGACGCCGCCCTTGGCCTCGGCCGGCAGCTCCTTGAACTTGCCCTTGCCGCGCCCGCCGGCGTGGATCTGCGCCTTCACCACGTAGAGCGGCCCGGGCAGCTTTTTGGACGCGGCGACCGCCTCCTCCACGCTCATCGCGGCGAAGCCCGCGGGCACCGGCACGCCGAACTTCGCGAGCAGCTCCTTGGCCTGATATTCGTGGATGTTCATGCGCGGTCTCCGAGACAGCAGGACAGACTAGACTGGAGCGTGCCTTAGGCGCTTGCGGCGGGGGAATCCACCCCGGGGTTGCGGTTTATGGAAGGCTCATCGCAGTTGCGAGGCGATAGCATTAGACTCGATGTGCGAGGCGGCGGGAGCGTGTAGGCTCTAATCGGTGGAGGCTGTGAACCGTGTCCGGCGAGCCGGGGTTCCACTGCCGCACCGTAGCCGCCTTGCCACCGCTAGTGTCGTGCGGGCCACCTCCGCGAGGCCGTACCCAAATTGTTCATTGTCGCGGCAGCGGACCACCCCAGCCGTCATCCCGGGCTCGACCCGGGATCCATGGTGCCGCGCGCGCTGCCGGCGTTACTCTTGCGGAGACATGGATCCGGCTCAAGGCCGGGATGACGGGAGAGGTGCCGGAGGCGCCCCACTCGTCGCAGCGCTTCTCCGGACAGCGATGACAGATTCACCCGCCAAGTCGCCGCGCCTTTGCGGTTGCCGATCTGTTCCGCGTGGCGCACAGCGAGCGCGTGACGTCGCCCTTCCCCGCGCTGCCGCACCCCGCGCTCCATGCCAGCCACTCGGGCGTGTGGGTGGCGCATGCCGGCGAGACGCGCGCGCTGTCGCGCGGGGAGGCGATCCGGCTCGCCGCCGACACGCCGGTGATCCTGCTCAACGCTCCGCTGGTGGCGCAGCGGCTCGGCTATGCCGAGCTGTCGGGGCTCGACCTCCTCGAGCTGTTCGCCTTCCTCCACCCCGCGCGCTTCGCGGTGCCGACGCCGCGCGGGATCGCGCAGGTGACCGGACTCGACGCGCCCGCGCGCGACGAGGACGTCGCCGCTTTCCTCGCCGAGGCGGCCGAGCGGCTGCTCGACGTGACGCAGGCGAGCGACTGGCCCGAGCATGAGGGCGCCTGGACCGCGGCGCAGTCGCTCACCCGCGCGCGCTGGCCCTGGGCGCCGATCGTCGCCCCGCGGATCGCCAAACCGGCGCAGCACGAGCGCTGGCTGTTCTCGCGCCTGCCCGAGTGGCAGGAGGCAGCCCCGCGGCCCGCGCCGCGCGCGGTGACGCTCGACGACGCCGCGGTGCTCGACCGGCTCGCGACGCTGGTGGGCAGCGGCGCCGAGCTGCGCACCGGTCAGCGCGCCTATGCCGCCGCCGCGGCGGCCGCCTTCGCGCCACGCATGGCGCGCGACATGCCCAACCTGGTGCTCGCCGAGGCGGGGACCGGGATCGGCAAGACCTTGGGCTATCTCGCCCCCGCCAGCCTGTGGGCCGAGCAGGCCGGCGGTGCGGTGTGGATCTCCACCTATACCAAGGCGCTCCAGCGCCAGCTCGGGCACGAGACGCGGCGGCTCCACCCCGATCGCGCGGTGCGCAAGGCGCGCGTGGTGACTCGCAAGGGGCGCGAGAACTATCTCTGCCTGCTCAACCTCGAGGACGCGCTCCAGGGCGGTTTCGCCGGGCGCGCCGCGATCCTGGCGCATCTGGTGGCGCGCTGGGCGGCGTACAGCGACGACGGCGACATGGTCGGAGGCGACCTGCCCGGCTGGCTCGTCACGCTGTTCCGCCGCAACGGCTCGGCGGCGCTGACCGACCGGCGCGGCGAGTGCGTCTACGCCGGTTGCCCGCACTATCGCCGCTGCTTCATCGAGCGCGCGGCTCGCGCCTCGGCCGAGGCCGACCTCGTCATCGCCAACCACGCCTTGGTGATGGTCAACGCCGCGCGCGGGCGCGAGACCGCGACCCGGCCAACGCGCTACGTGTTCGACGAGGGGCACCACCTGTTTGACGCCGCCGACGCGATGTTCGGCACCGCGCTGACCGGTCAGGAGACGATCGAGCTGCGCCGCTGGATCGTCGGCCCCGAGGGCAACGCGCGCGGGCGGCGGCGCGGGCTCCAGGCGCGACTGTCCGACCTCGCCAGCTACGACGAGCAGGGCGCGCGCGCGATCACCGAGATCGTCGCCGCGGCAGGGGCGCTCGCGGCCGACGGCTGGCTCCAGCGAGTCGCCGAGGGGCAGCCGTTCGGCGCGGTCGAGACGCTGCTCGCGGCGGTGCGCGGACTCGCCTACGCGCGCGCCGAGCAGGACGCCGACGCGGGCTACGGACTAGAGACCGAGCTGGCCGAGCCCACTCCCGAGCTGATCGAGGCCGCGGCAGCCGCCGCGCACGCGCTCGACTCGCTGGTGCGACCGATGGTGGCACTGGGGAAAAGGCTGGAGGCGGTGCTCGCCGACGCGCCCGACTGGATGGACGCGCCCGCGCGCGCGCGGGTCGAGGGCGCGATCGCCTCACTCGGCTGGCGCGCCGAGACCGTCGCGGCGTGGCTGGCGCTGCTCGCGCGCGTCGGTGGGCCGGCCGACCCGCGCCACGTCGACTGGCTCGCGGTCGAGCGCGGCGAGGGGCGCGAGTACGACATCGGGCTGCACCGCCGCTGGCTCGACCCGACCCTCCCCTTCGCCGAGACGGTGCTCAAGCCGGCGCACGGCGCGCTCGTCACCTCGGCGACGCTGACCGCGGGGGGCGACTGGGAGACCGCCGAGGCGCGCGTCGGCGCGCCGCACCTCCAGCGCGCGCCCGGCCGCTTCACCGCCCCGAGCCCGTTCGACTACGCGCGCAACGCCGAGGTGGTGATCGTCACCGACGTGAAGCGCGGCGACGTGCCAGCGCTCGCCAACGCCTACGCGCGGCTGATCGAGGCGTCGGGCGGCGGCGTGCTCGGGCTGTTCACCGCGATCCGGCGGCTGCGGGCGGTGCACGCGCGCGTCGCCGATCGGCTCGCGCGCGCCGGGCTGCCGCTCCACGCGCAGCACGTCGACCCGATCGACACGGGGACGCTGGTCGACATCTTCCGCGACGATCCCCACGCCAGCCTGCTCGGCACCGACGCGCTGCGCGACGGCGTCGACGTGCCCGGCCAGTCGCTGCGGCTGGTGGTGATGGAGGGCGTGCCCTGGCCCAAGCCGACCGTGCTCCACGCCGCGCGCCGGCTCGCGGGTGGCGGCAGCGCCTATGACGACCGCATCGTGCGTGCGCGGCTGGCGCAGGCGTTCGGGCGGCTGATCCGGCGCGGCGACGACGCGGGAATGTTCGTGCTGCTGTCAGCGGCGATGCCGTCGCGGCTGCTCGACGCCTTCCCGCCGGGGATCCGAGTGTCCCGCGTGCCGCTCGACGAGGCGGTGAACCGCGTGCGGCAGCGGCTTTCCACGGCGGGACCGATCGGGCATGAGGCCGGCCTCGACGACGCCCGAGCGGAGCTGCCCGAATGAAGACGCTGACGCTGCTGCGCCACGCCAAGTCGGGCTGGGACGACGCCGTGCCGCGCGACCTGGACCGCCCGCTCAACCCGAAGGGCCGCCGCGCCGCCCAGGCGATGGGGCGCGAGATCAAGGCGATGGGGCTCGACTTCGACCGCGTGATCGCCTCCCCCGCGGTGCGGGTTCGCGAGACGATCGAGGAGGCCGAGCGCGGGCTCGGCCGCGCGCTCGCGCCCGAGTGGGACCGGCGGCTGTATCTCGCCTCGGCGGCGACGCTGCTCGACGTGGTGCACGAGCAGGACGACGGCGCGGAGACGCTGCTGCTGGTCGGCCACAATCCCGGACTGGAGGAGCTGGTGCTCGCGCTGGTGCCCGACGCGCCGGGCGGGCTGCGCGACGCGGTGGAGGAGAAATATCCCACCGCGACGCTGGCCGAGATGACCTTCGCGGTCGACGGCTGGCGCGAGGTCGCGCGCGGCGGCGCGACGCTGACGCGCTTCGTCCGCCCGCGCGACGTCGACGCGACGCTGGGGCCGGACGGGGAATAGGGGTTCGTCGGACGAGGCGTGAGATCCTCCCCTGTAAGGGGAGGTGGCAGGCCGCAGGCCTGACGGAGGGATGTCGCCGGTCGCGAGTTCAGCGACGCTCGCGGGCCGGGTGACCCCTCCGTCGCGCTACGCGCGCCACCTTCCCTGGCAGGGGAGGATCGAGCCGCGTCGACCCAGTGTTTCCCCTTCCCGCGAAAGGGGAGCATCTGGCGGTCCACTAAAGCCCGCGTGCATGCGGCGCATGCGCTTCTTTATTCCCCATCGACGAAGTCGGCTTTTACAAGCACATTGATCGTAGAGGGGAGTCTCCATGCACCGTCGCCGTCTGTTCGCGTTCCTCACCACCACCGCGGGGCTCGCCGTCGCGCTCCCCGCGACCGCGCAGCAGGCGCCCGACACGCCGACACAGGACACCGCCGCCGGAGCGACGCCCGCGCCCGCCGCCGCCGCCGACCCCGCCGCCAACCCCGCGGACGGCGACGTCGTCGTCACCGCGCGCTTCCGCAACGAGTCGCTCCAGCAGGTGCCGATCGCGATCACCGCGCTCAGCGGCGCCTCGCTCGCCGAGCGCCAGCTCAACAACGTCCAGGCGATCACCGCCGCGATCCCCTCGGTCAACTTCCGCACCGGCGCGTCGAACAAGGATCGCACGATCTTCATCCGCGGCGTCGGCACCATCACCACCTCGCCGGGCGTCGAGCCCTCGGTGTCGACCGTGCTCGACGGCGTGGTGCTGACGCGGCCGGGCCAGGCGACGCTCGACCTCGGCGAGGTCGAGCGCATCGAGGTACTGCGCGGGCCGCAGGGAACGCTGTTCGGCAAGAACGCCTCGGCCGGCGTGGTCAATATCGTCACGCGCGATCCCGGCGACGGCTTCGCCGCCTTCGGCGAGCTCGGCGCCACCACGGACGAGGAATATCGCGTCAAGGCGGGCGTGTCGGGGCCGCTGATCCCGGGCAAGCTCGCCGCGCTGATCGGCGGCCTCTACGACGATTTCGGCGGCAACACGCGCAACGTCGTCACCGGCAACGACACCAACGCCTCGCGCCGCTACGGCGTGCGCGCCAAGCTGGTCGCGACCCCGACCGAGACGCTCAAGCTCACCGCGATCGGGGACTATCTCAACACGAAGGAGACGGTCGCGGCGGTCTACTCATCCGCGAGCCAGATCGCCTATCCGAGCCGCGCGGTGACGACCTCCGCGCCGCTGCTCGCCGCGCTCGGCGCGCAGGGGATCACGCCGTCGCCGACCAACCGCGCCAACGCCACCGACATCGACACCGACGTGCGCGACGAGAATTACGGCGGCTCGCTCACCGCCGAGCTCGGGCTGGGCGACTATCAGGTCACCTCTATCACCGCGTGGCGGCAGTGGCTCAACCACCAGCGCCAGGACTATGACGGGCTCACCGGGCTGAGCACCGCCTTCCCGCAGGGGCTCGACGACGGCACGGTGAACAGCAAGCAGTTCTCGCAGGAGCTGCGGCTCACCTCGCCGCGCGGCGGGCTGATCGACTATGTCGTCGGCGCCTATTACCTGCGCGGCGAGACCGACGAGCGCTACCAGCGCACGCTCACCACGCTGACCGCGGGCGCGCCGCTCACCACCGTCGGCGTCGCCAATTACGGGATCACCAGCCACAATTACGCGCTGTTCGGCGAGGCCAACGTCAACTTCACCTCGGCCTTCCGCGCGATCGCCGGCTATCGCTCGACCTGGGACACGCTCGACTTCTACCACGTCCGCACGTCGAGCAACGACCCGACCAACAGCGGCGCGGCCGCGCTCGATCGCCCCGCGATCCGCGCCTATCACAACGCCAGCGGCAGCACCGACCGGCGCGGCGACAGCTACCGGCTCGGGCTCCAGCTCGATCTCGGCGCGCGCGCGCAGACCTATTTCACCTACTCGCGCGGCTACAAGGGCCCGGCGTACAACGTCTATTTCAACATGCGCTCGCTCAACGCGACGACGCTGCTGGACGAGCTGCCGCTCAGCCCCGAGACGAGCGACTCGTTCGAGATCGGGCTCAAGGGCAGCACCGCCGACCGCGCGCTGAGCTACAGCCTGGCCGCCTACACCACGACGTTCGACGGCTATCAGGCCAATTTCAACGACGTCGTCAACGGCGCGCAGGTCACCCGGCTGATCAACGCCGGATCGGTGCGCTCGCGCGGGGTCGAGGCCGACGTGACGCTGCGCCCGACCGCGGGGCTGACGGTGGGCCTGTCGGGCGCCTTCACCGACGCGACGGTGCGCGACTTCCTCTGCCCGCCCGGCGCGCCGACCAGCTGCAACATCAACGGCCAGCCGCTGCCCTTCGCGCCGCGCGTCAAGTTGTACGAGAACGCGGCGTACCGCTTCGCGCTGAGCGACTCGCTGTCGATGGAGCTGCAGAGCGACGTCAGCTTCAGCTCGAAGACGCAGTACTCGCTCAACCAGACGCCGAGCACGATCCAGCCCGCCTATGCGATCTGGAACGCCAGCGTCGCGCTGATCCGCCCCGGCGACGGCTGGCAGCTGCGCGCCTACGTCAAGAACATCACCGACCAGTCCTATGCCAGCTTCCTCGCCAACGGCTCGTTCGCGGGCACGGTGCGGTTCGTGCCGCGCGACGATCGGCGCTACGCCGGGCTGCTGCTGCGCAAGGATTTCTGACGATGGCGGAGGACACGAGCCGACGCGGCGTGCTGCTGGCGGGGACCGGCGGCGCGTTCGGGCTGTACAGCTGGGCGGCGGGCGCGGCGGAGGCGGCGACGCCCGCGCCGCGCCGCTCGCGCCGGCTCGCGCGCGTGCCGGGCACGAAGCCGCGCAACATCCTGTTCGTGCTGACCGACGACCATCGCTACGACGCGATGGGCTTCATGAAGGCGCAGGATTTCGGCGACACGCCGACGCTCGATCGGCTGGCGCGCGAGGGCACGCACTTCCGCAACGCCTTCGTCACCACCGCGCTGTGCTCGCCGAGCCGCGCCTCGATCTTCACCGGGTTGTACGCACACCAGCATAAGGTGGTCGACAACAACCACCCGATCCCGCCCGGGCTGGTCTATTATCCCGAGTATCTCCAGGCCGCCGGCTACGACACCGCCTTCATCGGCAAGTGGCACATGGGCGAGGAGGGCGACTCGCCCCAGCCCGGCTTCGACCGCTGGGTCAGTTTCCGCGGCCAGGGCAGCTACCTGCCCGAGGCGAACGGGCTCAACGTCGACGGGCGCAAGGTGCCGCAGAAGGGCTATATCACCGACGAGCTGACCGAGTACGCGCTCGACTGGCTCGGCGAGCGGCCCAGGGGCAAGCCGTGGATGATGCACCTCGCGCACAAGGCGGTGCATTCCGAGTTCATCCCGGCCGAGCGCCACAAGGGCCGCTACGACAAGGAGACCTTCCGCTACCCGGCGTCGATGAAGCCCGGAGTCGCGGGGCGGCCGATGTGGGTCGAGAACCAGCGCAACAGCTGGCACGGCGTCGGCTACCCCTATCACGGCACGCTCGACATCGGCGACTATTACAAGCGCTACATGGAGACGCTGCTCGCGGTGGACGAGGGGCTGGCGCGGATCATGGACCTGCTCGAGCGCCGCGGCGAGCTCGATGACACGCTGATCCTCTACATGGGGGACAACGGCTTCATGTTCGGCGAGCACGGGCTGATCGACAAGCGCGCGGCGTACGAGGAGTCGATGCGCGTGCCGATGCTGGCGCGCTGTCCGTCGCTGTTCCCCGCCGGCAGCGTGGTGGAACAGGTGGTCGCCAACATCGACGTCGCGCCGACCATGCTCGCCGCCGCCGGGCTGCGCGCGCCCGCGGACATGGCGGGCGCGAACATGCTGCCGCTGGCGCGCGGCGGCGCGGTGCCGTGGCGGAGCGAGCTGCTCTACGAATATTACTGGGAGCGCAACTTCCCGCAGACCCCGACCGTCCACGCGCTCCGCGAGGATCGGTACAAGTACATGCACTTTCACGGCATCTGGGACCTGGACGAGCTGTACGACCTCGCCGCCGACCCGCACGAGAGCGACAATCTGCTCGCGCGCCCCGGCCACGAGGATCTGGCCGCGCGGATGAGCACCAAGCTGTTCGCGCTGCTGGAGACGACCGGCGGCATGGCGATCCCGCTCAGCGCCGACGCGGGCGTGCGCAACGACCTGCGCGATCCCAGGGGGCCGCGCCAGGCGCCCTTCCCGCCCGGCTTCTTCCGCCCGCCTACCACCGGCTAGCGTCCGATCGATCGAAGCTGAGGCGGGCTCCAGCGAAGGTGGAGCTTAGCGAGCCGGGAAGCGCGTTCGTGGCCCCGGGTCCCTGCTTGCGCAGGAGCACGCTCGTGCTCTGGGCGTGGCGATCGCCGTCGAACCGCACCATAACGGGGCATCTCGCCGCGCCGGGTGACGCGAAACTGTAAAAAGGTTCCCTCGCGTCAGCCTGCCTGCCCCAATTGGGCTGGAAATTTTATTGCCGAGTTGCTATAAGAGACCGGCACGGGCGCATTCGTTCTCGCGTCCCTGGAGACGTCAAACCTTCTGCTCCCCTCGTTAGTCCGTTCCGCGGTGCTTGCCGGCGCGGGTCGCAGCGGGCTGCGGGAGCCCTAACATTGGAAAGGCCTCCTATGGCTGCCAAGGCTCTGCATTTCGATGTCGGTGACTATGTCGTCTATCCCAAGCACGGGGTCGGCCGTGTGATCGAGCTGCAGAAACAGGAGATCGCGGGCATGCAGCTGGAGCTGTACGTGCTGCGCTTCGAGAAGGAGCGCATGACGCTGCGCGTCCCCACCAACAAGGCCGAGTCGGTCGGCATGCGCAAGCTCTCGTCGGACAAGACGATGCGCGAGGCGATGGAGACGCTCAAGGGCAAGCCCAAGGTCAAGCGCACGATGTGGTCGCGCCGCGCGCAGGAATATGAGGCGAAGATCAACTCGGGCGACCTCGTCTCGATCGCCGAGGTGGTGCGCGACCTGTTCCGCGCCGACGACCAGCCCGAGCAGAGCTATTCCGAGCGCCAGATCTTCGAGGGCGCGTGCAGCCGCCTCGCGCGCGAGCTCGCCGCGATGGAGCAGATCGACGAGCCCGCCGCGCAGGAGAAGATCCTCGAGATCCTGCGCAAGGCCGCGGCGATCTACAACAAGGACAAGGTGCCGGCGTAAGCCGCCGCATCGGGTCGGATGGCGAGGGGCGGTCCGTGGGGCCGCCCCTTTTCGTTTGCGCGTCTCTCCCTCGTGTATTAGTATTGCAATACACGTAGGGGAGAACGGACATGCGCGCGATCATCGCCGCCGTACTGCTGCCGCTGGCGGCCTGCGGCAACAGCTTCACGCAGGACGACAGCCCCGGCATCCCGGGCACGGGCAGCGGCAACCAGCGCAGCTTCCCGGTCGCCGGCTTCGACTCGGTCGAGCTCGCCGGCAGCGACGACGTCAGCGTGCGAGTCGGCGGCGGCTTCGCCGTCACCGCCGAGGGCGACGCCGAGGCGCTCGACAAACTCAAGATCACGCGCGACGGCGCCACGCTGCGAGTGTCCCGCCGCAACGGCCGCTCGCGCGGGCACGCGCGCGTGACGGTGACGATGCCCGCGATCAGGGGTGCGGTCCTGGCCGGCTCGGGCAATCTCTCGGTCGATCGGGTCGAGGCGCGCGCGTTCAAGGCGAAGCTCGCGGGCTCGGGCAACCTCACCGTGGCGACGCTGCGTGCCGAGGAGGCCGACGTCTCGATCGCCGGCTCGGGCAACGCCGCCCTCACCGGTCGCTCGGGCACACTCGACCTGTCGATCGCGGGCTCGGGCAGCGTCACGCTGGCGGGCGAGAGCGATCGGCTCGACGTCTCGATCGCGGGGTCGGGCGACGTGGCGGGCGAGCGGCTGGTCGCCAAGGCCGCCGACATCAAGGTGATGGGGTCGGGCAGCGTCCGCGCGACGGTCGACGGCCGGGCCGAGGTGATGGCGATGGGCTCGGGCGACGTCGATCTCGGGCCGCGCGCGCGCTGCTCGGTCCGCAAGATGGGCTCGGGCAGCGTGCGGTGCGGCGGCTGACTCCCGCCGTCGCGCTGCTCGCGCTCGCCGCCGCGCCGGCGACCGCCGCGGAGCGGCGCTGGTCGGTCGCCACGGTCGAGCGGCTGCGGGTCGAGACGCCGGCGACGGTGCGCGTCGTCGTCGCGGCGCCGGGCGGTGCGGGCACCGGCGTCGCGGCGAGCGCGACCGACCCGGCGTCGCTCGACGCGCTGAAGGTGGAGGCGAGCGGGGGGACGTTGGTCCTGCGCGGCGGGTCGGCGAGCGCTGGAGCGATCGTGACGGTGGTCGCGCCGCGGCTCGCCTGGGTCGCGGTCTATGCCGGGTCGCGCGTGACGATCGCGGCGATGCGCGGCGAGCGCGTCGACCTGTCGGCCGCCGCGGGGTCGATCGACGCGGCGGCGATCGACGCGGCGCGCGTGAGCGCGACGCTCGCAGGCGACGCGACGATCACGCTGACCGGCCGCGCGCCCGACGCGACGCTGATCGCCAACGGCTCCGGCACGATCGACGCGAGAGCGCTCGCGACGCAGCGGCTGACGGCGCGCGGCGCGGGCGACTCGATCGTGCGCGCCGCTGCGTCACAGACGGCGACGGTGGTGGCGATCCAGAACGCGCAGGTCAGCGTCGCCGGGCGCCCGCGGTGCGACGTGCGCGCCGTCGCGCCGGCGACGGTGACGTGCGCGCGATGAGGTGCTGCCGCTGAGTGAGAGCCTGCCCGTCTCCTCGGTCATCCCGGGCCGAGTCCGGGATGACCGAGGAGAGGAGAGGGAGCATCGTCCTACCTTCGCAGGTAAGGAGCCGCGACGCCCCCTCACCAGATCCGCACGCGGTCCTTCGGCGCGACGTACTGCTTCTGCGACGGGTCGATCTTCCACGCCGCATACCAGGCGTCGACGTTGCGCAGCGGGTTGACCGCGCGGATCTGCCCCGGCGAGTGCGGGTCGCTGACGAGCTGCTGGCGCAGCGCCTCGTCGCGGAACAAGGTGCGCCACACCTGCCCCCAGCCGAGGAAGAAGCGCTGGTCGCCGGTGAAGCCGTCGATCACCGGCGCGCGCTTGCCCCCGAGCGAGGCGTGATAGGCGTCGAGCGAGATCAGCACGCCGCCGAGGTCGCCGATGTTCTCGCCCATCGAGGCGCGCCCGTTGATGTGGACGCCGGGCAGGCCGGGGAAGGTATAGGCCTCGTACTGCGCGCCGAGCCGCGCCGCCTGCGCCTCGAACTTGGTCGCGTCCTCGGCGGTCCACCAGTCGCGCAGCACGCCGCGCCCGTCCGACTTGCGGCCCTGGTCGTCGAAGCCGTGGCTGATCTCGTGGCCGATCACGCCGCCGATCCCGCCGTAGTTGATCGCGTCGTCCGCCTGCGGATCGAAGAAGGGCGGCTGCAGGATGGCGGCGGGGAAGACGATCTCGTTCTTCACCGAGCTGTAGTAAGCGTTCACCGTCTGCGGCGTCATGCCCCACTCGGCCTTGTCGACCGGGCGCGCGATGCGGGCACGGTCATAGTCCCACTCGAACCGCGTCGCACGCTCGGCGTTGCCGACGAGATCGCCCGCGCGCACCTCCAGCCCGCTATAGTCGCGCCACTTCGAGGGGTAGCCGACCTTGACGGTGAAGCCCTGCAGCTTGTCGAGCGCCTGGGTCTTGGTCGCGGGGCTCATCCACGCCAGGTTCCTGATCCGCCCGGCGAGCGCGACGCGCAGGTTGCCGACCAGCGTGTCCATCTTCGCCTTCGACTCGGGCGGGAAGTAGAGCGCGACATAGTCGCGGCCGATGCCCTCGCCGATCGCATTCTCGGTGAAGCCCACCGCGCGCTTCCAGCGCTCGCGCTGCTGCGGCTGGCCGTTGAGGAACTTGGAGCGGAAGTCGAACTCGGCGTCGACGAAGCGGCGCGACAGCAGCGGCGCGACGTCGTCGGCGGTGCGGAACGCCGCCCAGGCCTTGAGCGTGGCGAGGTCGGTGGCGGCGAACAGCGCGGCGATCTTCGGGAAAGCGGTGTTCTGCGCGACGATCGCGCGGTCCGCCGCGCCGAGCCCGGCCGCCTGCCAGTAAGCGTCCCACGCGAAGCCCGGCGCCTGCGCCTTCAACTCGGCGAGCGTCATCGGGTTGTAGGTCTTGTCGCGGTCGCGGCTCTCGGCGCGGGTCCAGTGCGCCTGGGCGAGCTTGGTCTCCATGTCGACCACCCGCTCCGCCGCGGCAGCGGCGTCGGGCCAGTTCGCCATCGTCAGCATCTGCGCGACATATTGGCGGTAGCGCGCCACCTGCGGCGCGAACTTGGGGTCGAGGTACAATTCGCGGTCGCCCAGGCCGAGCCCCGACTGGCGCAGGTAGAGCGCGTAGACCTCGGGGCGCTTGGCGTCGTCGCTCACCCCGGCGCTGACGAAGCTGGCGCCGAAGCCGCCGACCGAGCGCCCCATCAGCCGCGCGATATCGTCCTTGCTCGTCGCCGCGGTGATCGGGCGCAGCCGCTCGGCCAGCGGCGCGGCGTCGGCGCGCTCGGCCGCGGCGGTGTCCATGAAGCCGGTGTAGAGCAGCGCCGCCTTGGCGCGGTCGGGGTGCGCGGTGTCGCTCGCGCTATAGCCGGTGATCAGCGCGCGTAGCCGCTGCTCAGAGAGCTCGCGCAGCACCGCGAAGGCGCCGTAGGAGGAGCGGTCCGCCGGGATCTGCGTGCGCGCCACCCAGGCGCCGTTGACGAAGCGGAACCAGTCGTCGCCGGGGCGGACGCTGCGGTCCATGCCGGTGAGATCGAAGCCCCAGGCGCCGTAGCGGGTCGCGCCGGCGTCGGGCGCCGCGGCGGCGGTGGGCGCGGGCGCGGCCTGCTGGTCGCGGCTCAGCGCGGGGGCGGCGAGGACGAGGCCGGCGGTCGCCGCCAGCAGCACGCTCTTCAGGGTCACGGGATCGTCTCCGGGCAGAATAGTAACTTTTGGTATGAGAAGGCGGTGCCACGTGGCGACGGGGGAGGCAATAGGCCAGTGCTGCTGCCGGGTCGTGTCGGCCGTGCTGGGCCGCTGAACGCTTTCCTTATCGTGTGACGCGGTTATGGCGGTCGCGCTCGGGTGACCGGAGTGCGTTGCCGGCACCGCTTCGTGCGCGGCGCTGGGTTCCGGCGTGCGCAGGAACACGGTCGGTTCACGGGTGCTCCTGCACACGCAGGAGCCCAGGGCCGCTGGCGCGACACGGGCGGCGTAGAACTCCGTGCGCCCGATGAATGGTCATGACAGTGAGATCGCCCGACCCATGTCCCCGCACCGCCTGATCGCCCCGCTGCTCGCCGCGCTCGCGCTGGCCGCACCGGGGACGCCCGCCGCGGCGCGCGACCGCGGCGCGGTGCGCCCGCAGCCGCCGGCGCGGCTGCTCAACGCGGTCGAGGCGCTCGGCCAACGCTTCCCCGGGGCGGTCGGCATCTCGGTGCGCGACGTGGAGCGCGGCTGGACCGTCTCGTGGCAGGGCGGCACGCGCCGGCCGCAGCAGAGCGTGAGCAAATTGTGGGTCGCGCTCGCCACCTTCGACGCGATCGATCGCGGCGCGCTCAGCCTGCGCAAGACCGTGACGGTGCGGCGCGGCGACCTCACCCTGTTCCACCAGCCGATCCGCGCGCGCGTCGGCGCCGGCGGGCTGCGCATCACGATCGCCGGCCTGCTCGACTGCGCGCTGACGCGCAGCGACAACACCTGCAACGACGTGCTGCTGCGCCAGGTCGGCGGCCCCGCCGCGGTGCGGCGGACGCTGGCGCGCAAGGGGATCAGCGGCGTCACCTTCGGTCCCGGCGAGCGGCTGCTCCAGGCGCGCACCGCCGGGTTGACGTGGCGCGATTCGTGGGCGGGCGGCGACGGCTTCCTGCGCGCGCGCGCGCGGCTGAGCCTCGCCGCGCGGCGCCGCGCGCTCGACCGCTACGTCGCCAGCCCGCCCGACGGCGCCTCGGCCGACGGCGTCACGCTCGGACTGGCGCGGCTGGCGCAGGGGCGACTGCTGAGCCGGGCGTCGACCGCGCGGATGCTGGCGCTGATGCGCGCGAGCCGCACCGGCCCGCTGCGGCTGCGCTCGGGGCTGGGGCGCGGCTGGACGCTCGCGCACAAGACCGGGACCGGACAGGAGCTGGCGGGCACCGCGACGGGCACCAACGACGTCGGGCTGCTCACCGCGCCCGACGGGCATCGCTACGCGGTGGCGGTGCTGATCGCGCGGACACGCGCGCCGCTGCCGGCGCGGCTGCGCCTGATGGGCGACGTCACGCGCGCGGTGGTGCGCGTGCACCGCTGAGCCGGCGGGTTGATCCGAGTCACTGGCGTCGCGACGAAATCCGGCGCAGCCTGCGGCCTCATCGTCCCGGAGACCTGCCGCATGCGTCCTGCCCTGATCGCGCTCCCCCTCGCCCTGCTCGCCCCGCTCGCGCTGACCGCGGCCGCGCCCAAGGCGGCGCTCGACCCGCGTACCGCGCTCTACGAGCTGCGCACCTATTATCCCGCGCCGGGCAAACTGGCGGCGCTCAACACGCGCTTCCGCGAGCACACGCTCGGCATCTTCAAGCGCCACGGCATGACCAATGTGGCCTATTGGAACGAGCTGCCCAGCGCCGACTATCCCGAGGGCCGCGTCGTCTACGTGCTCGCCTACCCCGACCGCGCCGCGCGCGACGCCGACTGGAAGGCGTTCGGCGCCGACCCCGAGTGGCAGAAGGTCGCCGCCGCGAGCGAGGTCAACGGCAAGATCGTGACCAAGGTCGACAGCGTGTTCATGACGATGACCGATTACTCGCCGCCGCTGCGGCTGAAGTGAGGAGCGATCCTCCCCGGCACGGGGAGGGGACCGCCGCGCAGCGGTGGTGGACGGGGGCTTTCGCGAACGCTGCGCTGACGGGAGATCGCTTCCCACCGCTCTTCGCCAAGCGGGAAGAGGTGGCTCAGGCCAAGCCCCCCTACGGCCGCACGGCACCGCATCGCGCCTCGTTCGTTGTGCCCCCGCATCCAGCAGGAGACACACTCATGGCCGACACCGCCACCACGTCGAACAAGAAGACCGCGCTCACCGATTCGCTCAAGACGCATTTCACCGGCGACGCGCCGCTGACCGAGAAGGCGCGCGGCTTCGCCAAGGAGCGACCCTGGACCAGCGCCGCCTTCGTCGGTGTCGCCGCGCTCGCGGTGCTCAACACGCTGCGCGGGCGGAGCTGAGCCGGAGCGGCCGCGGCGCTCAGTTCGCCGCGGCCGCCGCATGGGCGGGCGAGTCCGCCGCGACCGGCAGCCACACCGCGCTCGCCGCGTCGCCGCCCCAGCGCACCGTCTGGGTCGCCTTCACGTAATCGCGCGGCTTCGCGTCCATGATCGACGGCACCCAGCTCTGCGGGTTGCGGTCGTAGAGCGGGAACAGCGTCGACTGCACCTGCACCATGATGCGGTGCCCCGGCAGGAAGACGTGGTCGACGTTGGGCAGCGACCAGCCGAATTTATAGGTCTTGCCCGGCGTCAGCGCCGCGGGCGTGGCGAAGCCGCCCACGTAGCGGCCGCGGAAGATCTCGATCCCGAGCGCGAGCTGATAGCCCGCCATCGCCGGATCGGCGCTGTTCTCGTCGGGATAGACGTCGATCAGCTTGACCACGAAGTCGCCGTCGCGCCCGGTCGTCGCGGCGCGCAGGTCGACCTTGGGCGCGCCCTTGATGTGGACCGGGCGGTCGAGCACCGCGCCGGTGTAGCTCAGCACGTCGGGGCGACCGTCGACGAAGCGCTGGTCGTGGACCAGCCAGGTGCGCCACTCCTCGCCCTGCATGTGGATCGGGCGCGGCAGCATCGGCACCGGCTTGGCCGGGTCGGAGACATAGCTGTCGCTCCCCGCCGCGGGCTTCTGCCACGACAGCGAGGCACCGGCGGCGAGATACAGCGGCCTGTACTGGCCGGCGGGCCAGCGCGGCGACACCTCCCAGCGGTCCTCGCCGGTGGCGTAGGTGAGCACCGGCGGCGTGTCGCACGGCGCCGGCTCGGTCTTGAGGTGGCAGTCGAGGAACGGCTTCATCCAGCGCGTGCGGAACTGCCGCCCGGTGTCGCCCTCCCACTTCAGCGGGCCGAGCTCGCGCGCCTCATAGTTGACCTGCGAGTGGCGCCACGGCCCGATCACGAGGCTGACGAGCCGGTTGTCCGGGTCCTGCCCTTCCAGCGCCTGGTAGACCGCGGGGGCGCCGTAGCTGTCCTCCTGGTCCCACTGGCCGACGACGAGCATGGTCGGCACGGTCAGCTTTCGGGCGCCGAGCAGTTTGTCGACCGCCTGCCCCTGCCACCATGAATCATAGCTCGGATGCTCGAGCACCTTGCGCACCACCGGCAGGTCGAGCAGCCCGTAATGGCGCGCGTAATCGCCCGCCGAGCCGGCGGCGAGATAGGCGGCATATTCGTCGCCGCCCCCCTTCGGCACCGCACCGCCCCCCGCCTTCACCGTCTGCGACAGGTCATAGTCGAAGCCGAAGGTGCGGAAGGCGCCGTTGTGGAACCAGTCGTCGCCCATCCAGCCGTCGACCATCGGGCTCTGCGGCACCGCCGCTTTCAGTGCGGGATGCGGGTCGATCAGCGCCATCAGCGAGGTGAAGCCGAGATAGGACGAGCCGGTGATGCCGACCTTGCCGTTGCTCTCGCGCACGTTCTTCACCAGCCAGTCGATCGTGTCATAGGCGTCGGTGGCGTGATCGACCTTGGTGGCGTTGAGCGGCCCGCGCAGCGGCCGGTTCATGACATAATCGCCCTCGGACTTCCCCAGCCCGCGCACGTCCTGGTAGACGCGGATGTAGCCGTCATCGACGAACTCGGCGTCGGCGACGGGCAGGATCTCCTCGATGTGCTGGCTGCGGTTGCGGCTGGTCGCCTTGTCGGCGTCATAGGGCGTGCGGCTGAGCAGGATCGGCGCGTCATGCGCGCCCTTGCGGTAGACGATCACGGTGTACAATCGCGTGCCGTCGCGCATCGGCACCATCTCGGTGCGGCGGACGTAATCGGCCTCGGGGCGCACCCAGTCGTAGCTGGCGACCTGCTCGTTCGCCATCGTGTCGGTGGGCGCGCGCTGCGCGCTCAGTGCCGCCGGCAGCGCCGCGGCGAGCAGGAACGGGGCGGCGCGGCGGGCGAGCGGGAGGCGGCGGGTCATGGCGCCTGAGGTGCCGGGACGCACGCGCGCGGTCAAGCGCGCCGCGCGGCCCTTGGCAGCCCCGTGCGACCTGCTATTCGTTGCGAAGAGACAATAGGTTGCGGCATGCACGTCCCCGATCCTCCTGTGCCCGCCGTCACCGCCCTGGGTGACTATGACTGGGCATCCACCCCGCTCGGCGCACCCGAGGGCTGGAGCCCGGCGCTGCGCGCCGCGGTGGCCGAGTCGCTTTCCGGCCCCGCGCCCGCGCATCCTCCCGCCCCCAGCGCCGCCGCGGCGCTCGACGCGCTGTTCGACGCCGCGCCGCTCGGGCTCGGCATCTGGGACCGCGAGCTGCGCTTCGTCCGCGTCAATGCCAGTCTCGCGCAGATGAACGGTCTGCCGCCCGAGGCCCATATCGGCTTCACGCCGCGCGAGCTGCTGCCCGACATCGCTGGGATCGACGCCCTGATGGAGCGCTGGCGCGCGATCATCGACACCGGCGAGCCGTGGCTCGACGTCGAGGTCCGCGGCGGCACCCCGGCGAACAGCGACAAGCAGCGCAGCTGGCGCGAGCATTTCTTCCCGATCCGGAGCGGCGATCAGGTCGTCGGCATCGGTGCGGTGGTGGAGGAGACGACCGAGCGCGACCGAGTCGAGGCGGCGCTGCGCGCGAGCGAGGCGCGCTTCCGCGAGTTCGCCGAGGCCTCGTCCGACGTGCTGTGGCTGTTCGACATCGACAGCGCGCGCTTCGCCTATCTCAGCCCGGCGCTGCGCAAGCTCTACGGGATCGGGGTGGCGAGCGGGCGCGGCGCGCCGCTGAGCTTCGACTGGCAGACCGCGATCGTGACCGAGGACCGCGAGCTCGCCGCCACCACGCTGCGCCGGGTCCGCCAGGGCGAGCGGGTCACGCACGATTTTCGCGCGCGCATCCCCGGCAGCGGCAAGGTGCGCTGGCTCAAGAACACCGCCTTCCCGCTGCGCGAACCCGACGGGCGCGTCAGCCATATCGGCGGCATCGCGCAGGACGTCACCGAGGAGCGCGACACCGCGGCGCGGCTGCAGATGCTGATCGGCGA
The DNA here is from genome assembly GCF_014194975.1 of Sphingomonas sp. BK580. Lineage (GTDB taxonomy): Bacteria > Pseudomonadota > Alphaproteobacteria > Sphingomonadales > Sphingomonadaceae > Sphingomonas. Next base: position 154,209 of record NZ_JACIAY010000005.1, read on the forward strand.
GCTGCAGCACCGCACGCGCAACCTGATGGGCGTGATCCAGGCGGTGGCGGAGAGCACGCTGGAGGCGAGTGCCGACCTGACCGACTTCGAGCGCGCCTTCTCGGCGCGGCTCGACGCGTTGTCGCGCGTCCAGCAGCTGCTGTCGCGGATCGAGGGGCTGGAGCGGGTCGGCTTCGATCAGCTGCTGCGCAGCGAGCTCGCCGCCTTCGGTGCGCTGCCCGAGGAAGACTCGCGCGTGTCGCTGGGCGGCCCGCGCGGCGTACCGCTGCGATCGGGTGGGATCCAGACGCTGGCGCTGGCGCTCCACGAACTCATCACCAACTCGCTCAAGTATGGCGCGCTGAGCCAGCCGGGCGCGACCTTGTCGGTGCGTTGGGCACTGCTGCCGGTCACCGCGGGCGAGCGGCCGCGGCTGCGCTTCGACTGGGAGGAGCGCGGCGTCGCCATGCCGACGCGCGGCGACCCGCCCGAGCGCGTCGGCCAGGGGCGCGAGCTGATCGAGCGGGCCGTGCCCTACCAGCTCGAGGCGACGGTCGACTATGCGCTCACCGCCGATGGCGTGCGCTGCGCGATGGTGCTGCCGGTGTCGCAGACGCTGGCACGAGGCGCCGCGGCGTGACCGCGCTCGCCGGTCTGCGCGTGCTGGTCGTGGAGGACGAGTATCTGCTCGCGCGCCAGCTCGAGCGCGCCCTCCGACGTGACGGCGCCGAGGTGGTCGCGGTGGCGCCCTCGGTCGCGGCGGCGCTCGAGGCGCTGGCGACGGGCGCGCGGCCCGACGTCGCGGTGCTCGACCTCAATCTCGCCGGCGAGAAGGCCTATCCCGTCGCCGCCGCGCTGCGCGCCGCGGCGATCCCCTTCGCCTTCGCGTCCGGCTATGACGCGGCCGACCGCGACCCCGCCTTCGCCGACGCACCGCACCTCAACAAGCCGCTGACGATGGCGACGCTGCGAACCTGCCTCGAGCGGCTGACGGGGCGCGCGCCAGGATGAGCCGAGCCCCGGAGACGAAGATGATCGACGACCGACTGACACGCCGCGCGCTGCTCGTTGCCGCGGCCGCGTCCGCGCTGCCGCGCGCCGCGCTGGCCGCCCCCGCGGCGACCCGCGCGCTCTACGCGGGCGGCTACAACAAGGAGGGCGGCGCGGGGCTGCTGCCGCTCGACTATGCGCCGGCCGCGGGCGCGTGGCACGCTCACGCGGCGGTGGCCGCCGCGCCCGACGCCTCCTGGGGCGCGCGCCATCCCCGGCTCGGGTTGCACTATCTGGTGCAGGAGGGCAGCGCCGGGAAAGTGGCGGTGTTCCGCCAGCGCGGCGGCGCGTGGCAGCGGCTCGCGCTGGTCGACTCGGGCGGCGCCGACCCCTGCCACCTCGCGCTGAGCGCCGACGGCGGCGCGCTGGCCGTGGCCAATTACAGCAGCGGCAGCGTCGCGCTGATCGCACTCGACCCGCGCACCGGGCTGCCGCGCGCCCGGGCGCAGGTGGTGGCGCACCGCGGGCGCGGGCCGGATGCAGAGCGCCAGGCCGCGCCGCACGCGCATTGGGTCGGCTTCAGCTCGGACCGGCAGTGGCTGTGGTCGGTCGATCTCGGCGCCGACACGATCTTCGCGCACCGGCTCGACGCCGCCGGCACGCGGCTCGGCGAGACCCGCGCGGCCTATCGCGCCGTCGCGGGCAGCGGGCCGCGCCACCTCGCCTTCCACCCGCGGCTGCCGCTCGCCTATCTCGTCGCCGAGCTCGACAACAGCGTGACGGTGCTGCGCCGCGGCGCCGACTCGCGCTTCACGGCGGTCGGGCGGCAATCGACGTTGCCGGCCGGCTTCGCGGGCAAGAGCCAGGCCGGCGCGATCGCGATCGACCCGCGGGGGCGCTGGCTCTACGCCTCGAACCGCGGCGCCGACAGCGTCGCGGTCTACGCCATCGCCGCGGACGGCGCGCTCACGCCGATCCAGCATATCTCCGGCGGCGGGCGCTGGCCGCGCCACCTGCGCGTCCTCGACTCGCGCCTGCTCGTCGCCAACGAGCGCAGCGGCACGATCGACGGCTTCACCGTGGGTCGCGACGGTCGGCTGGCGCCCTTCGGCGCGGCGGCGCGGGCACCCGGCGTGGCGTTCATCGGCGAGGTGTGAGGGGCCGACGCGGTCCTTCTCACGCGTACAGCGGGCTGACGCTTGCGGCAGCTGCCCTGCTGTGGGTGCCGTCGCCCCGGGTTCGACCGGGGATCCATCGTGCCGCGCATGCCGCGCGTGCTCTCGCGGGAGCATGGATCCCCGGTTGAGCCCGGGATGACGGCAGAGCGTCGAGCCGAGGCGATCTCCTCTTCATGAGAAGGATCATGGGAGGTTCGTTTCTGCGCTCCTGCGGACGCAGGAGCCCGAGGTCGCACGCATCATGAAGCGTTGATCTGCCTGGCCCCAGGTTCCCGCGTTCGCCGAGAGACGGCTGCCACCCGCAAGTGGAGCAACGCCGCGGTCTCGCTGGCAGAAGTACGCGCCCTCAGCCAGCTTCCGCCAGCAAACCCTTGGCCTGCGCCCCGGTCCAGTCGAGGTCACCGGTCACGCGCCAGATCTCCTTGCCGGCGCGGTCGTACAGGATCGTCGTCGGCAGGTTGGCGCCATAGGCGGTGCTCAGCGCGAGCTTCTCGTCGAGGAACGGCTCCAGCCTGGCGAAGCCGCGCGCCTTGAGGAAGTCTCTCGCCTTGGCCGGCTCCATGTCCTGACTGACCGCGACGACGCGGACCTTGCCCGCCAGCGCCCCCGCGGCGGCGTCGAGCGTCGGCATCTCGTTGACGCAGGGCGCGCACCAGGTCGCCCACAGATTCACCAGCAGCGGCTTGCCGCCGCCCAGCTCGGGCAGCGTCGCCGGCGCGCCCGCGAGTGTGGTGAAGCCGGCGCCCGGCGCGGCCTCACCCTTGTGGCTGCGGTCCACCTTGTCCGGGCGTGCCGCGCCGGTGGCGGGCACTTCGTCCGCGCTCGCGGCGGCGTTGGCGTTGCCGCCCGCGGCTTGCCCGTCGCCCCCCGAGCCCTTATCGCACGCGCTGACCGCCAGCGCGGCGCCGAGGAGACAGACGATCGCGACACGCGAGACCATGAGCGGTTCCAACCAGATGTGGGGCGGGCGCTTCGCCGAGGGTCCGGCCGCCGTCATGCGCGAGATAAACGCCTCCATCCCCTTCGACAAGCGGATGTGGCGCCAGGACGTCGCGGGCAGCCGCGCGCATGCCGCGATGCTGGGCGCGCAGGGGATCGTCTCCGCCGACGACGCCGCCGCGATCGACTCGGGTCTGGCGCAGGTGGCCGAGCGCTACGCCGAAGAGGGCGTGCCCGACGATCTCGCGATGGAGGACATCCATATGCTGAGCGAGGCGCGGCTCGGCGAGGTGATCGGCGGCGCGGCGGGGCGGCTCCACACCGCCCGCAGCCGCAACGACCAGGTCGCGACCGACTTCCGCCTGTGGGTACGCGACGCGACCGACCAGGTCGTCGCCGCGCTCGACCGGCTCGACGACGCCTTGCTCGCGCGCGCCGAGGAACATGCCGCCAGCGTCATGCCGGGCTTCACGCATCTCCAGTCGGCGCAGCCGGTGACGCTCGGCCACCATCTGATGGCCTACCACGAGATGGTGCGGCGCGACCGCTCGCGCTTCATCGACAATCGCGCGCGCGCCAACCTCTGTCCGCTCGGCGCGGCGGCGCTGGCGGGCACCGGCTTCGCGATCGACCGCGACTCCACCGCGCGTGCGCTCGGCTTCGACGCGCCGACGCGCAACAGCCTCGACTCGGTCAGCGACCGCGACTTCGCGCTCGATTACCTGATGGCGGCGAGCCAGTGCGCGCTCCATCTGTCGCGGCTGGCGGAGGAGTTCGTGCTGTGGGCGTCGCAGCCCTTCGCCTTCGTCGCGCTGTCGGACCAATGGTCGACCGGCAGCTCGATCATGCCGCAGAAGCGCAACCCCGACGCCGCCGAGCTGGTGCGCGGCCACAGCGGGCGGATCACCGGCTGCCTGGTGAGCCTGATGGTCACGATGAAGGGGCTGCCGCTCGCTTATTCCAAGGACATGCAGGACGATAAGCCGCCGGTGTTCGAGGCGCACGACCTGCTCGCGCTGTCGCTCGCGGCGATGACCGGGATGGTCGAGAGCGCCACCTTCCGCACCGAGCGGATGCGCCAGGTGGCGGAGAGCGGCTTCGCCACCGCGACCGACCTCGCCGACTGGCTGGTGCGCGAGGCCGACGTGCCGTTCCGCGAGGCGCATCATATCACCGGCCGCGCGGTGGCGCGCGCCGAGGCGCTGGGCTGCACGCTCGACCGCGTGCCGCTCGCCGAGCTGCAGGCGATCGACGCGCGGATCACCGCCGCGGTGTACGACGTGCTGTCGGTCGACGCCTCGGTGGCGAGCCGGCGCAGCTTCGGCGGCACCGCGCCCGACAATGTCCGCGCCGCGATCGCGGCCGCGCGGGCGGAGCGGACGGGAGCGGAAGCGTGAGGGTGCGCCGATCGTTCGTGGTGATCGCGCTGGCGGCCGCGCTGGCGGGGTGCGGCTCGACCCAGGCGCTCAAGCCGGCGCCGGGCACGCCGCTGCCGGTGGCGCCCTATGGCGCGACCGCGACGCCGGCGATCAAGGACCTGCTCACCCCCAGCGTCCAGGCGCGCCCGCGCCGCACCGGCGAGGTGCTGACCCGCTCGCAGGAGCGCCAGAGCGACGAGTACGACCTGCCGCCGCGGTGACGTGGGAGCAGCTTCATGGGTCTCGCGCTTCCCACCCGAAAGCCGTCATCCCGAACTTGTCTCGGGACCCACTGGCCCGCATACGCCGCGGCCGGGGATGCGCGGCATCGTGGATCCCGAGACGAGTTCGACGCGGCGGCACGTGGCGGGGCGATGGCATGCGCCCCACATCCGGCCACGTCTGTGTCACGCCGACGCGCGAACCACGCTAGAAGAGACATGATGGACCATTTCCACTATCGCGACGGGGCATTGTGGTGCGAGGACGTGCCGCTGGCACGCATCGCCGCCGAGGTCGGCACCCCCGTCTACGTCTATTCCGCCAACGCCTTCCGCGATCACGCGCGCGCCTTCCGCGCCGGCCTGGCCGGCGTGCGCGACGCGCATCTCGCCTACGCGATCAAGGCCAATCCCAACGTCGCCGTCCTGCGCCTGCTCGCGGCCGAGGGCTATGGCGCCGACGTCGTCTCCGGCGGCGAGCTGGCACGCGCGCTCGCGGCGGGGATGCCCGCTGACTCCGTCGTCTTCTCGGGGGTCGGCAAGACCGAGGCCGAGCTGGTGCGCGGGCTTGACGCCGGGATCGGCCAGTTCAACCTCGAGCTGGAGGAGGAAGGCGAGGCGCTCGCCCGGCTCGCCGCCGCTCGCGGGCTGACGGCGCGCGCGGTGCTGCGCGTCAACCCCGACGTCGACGCCGGCACCCACGCCAAGATCTCGACCGGGCGCAAGGAGAACAAGTTCGGCGTGCCGATCGATCAGGCGCCCGCGATGTTCGCGCGGCTCGCAGAACTGCCCGGCCTGTCGCTCGAGGGCGTGGCGATTCATATCGGCAGCCAATTGTTCGACCTCGCCCCGCTCGAGGCCGCCTACCGCCGCGTGGGTGAGCTGGTCGCCACCCTGCGCGCCGCCGGTCACCGCGTCACGCGAGTCGACCTCGGCGGCGGGCTCGGCGTCCGCTACAAGGAAGGCGACGCGCCGCGCTCCCCGGCCGATTACGGCGCGATGGTCGAGCGCGTCACGCGCGGCTGGGACGTCACGCTGATGTTCGAGCCTGGGCGCGTGATCGCCGCCAACGCGGGTGTGCTGCTCACCCGCGTGATCTGGGTGAAGCCCGGGGTGGTGAACCCCTATGTCATCGTCGACGCGGCGATGAACGATCTGGCACGGCCCGCGCTCTACGACGCCTGGCACGACTTCGATCCGGTGGTGCCGAGCGGCGAGCGAGTCACCGCCAATATCGCCGGTCCGGTGTGCGAGACCGGCGACACCTTCGCGATGGCGCGCGAGATCGACCGCGTCGCCAAGGGCGATCTCGCGGTGTTCCGCAGCGCCGGCGCCTATGGCGCGACCATGGCCTCGACCTACAACAGCCGCGCGCTGGTGCCCGAGGTGCTCGTCGACGGCGACCGCTTCGCGGTGGTGGCGGACCGGATCGCGGCCGAGACGATCCTCGCCGCCGAGCGGGTACCCGAATGGCTGTGAGCCGGTGAGCGATCCGCGCGAGGCCGCGGCGGCGCTGCCGAGCCTGCCGGTGTTCCTGCGGCTGGCGGGACGGCCCGTGATCCTGGTCGGCGGGGGCGAGCCGGCCGCGGCGAAGCGGCGGCTGCTCGAGCGCGCGGGCGCGGTGATCGTCGGCGAGGACGACGGCGCGGCGCGGCTCGCCGTGGTGGCGGACGACGAGGCGGCGGTGGCGCGGCTCAAGGCCCGCGGCGTGCTAGTCAACGCGGTCGACCGGCCCGAGCTGTGCGACTTCACCCTGCCCGCGATCGTGGACCGTGCGCCGGTGCTGGTCGCGATCGGCAGCGCGGGCGTGTCGGCGGGTCTGGCCGCCGCGCTGCGCCAACGCCTCGAGACGCTGCTGCCCGCGACGCTCGGCCGGCTGGCCGAGGCGCTTCACGCCGCCCGGCCCGCGCTCCGCGCCGGACTGCCCGACATGAGCGCGCGCCGACGCGCGATCGGCGCCGCGCTCGCGCCTGGCGGCGCGCTCGATCCGTTCGGCACGCCCGCGCTCGACGACGTCGCCGCCGCGGTGATCGCGGCGCAACGCGCCACCGGCCTCGCCCGGCTGCGGCTGCGCTCGCACGACCCGGACGAGCTCACGCTGCGCCAAGCCAGGCTACTCGCCGCGGCGGACGTGGTGACGCATCGCTCCGACGTGCCACCCGCGATCCTCGATCGCGCGCGCGCCGACGCCGAGCGGGTGGAGTGCGCCGCGCCGCCGCTCGCCCCCGCGGCCGGCCTGGTGGTCGATCTCGCGATGGAGGAGGAGCGATGAGCGGCACCGCGTGGCGAGTCACCGGGGAGGGCGCGGTCGAGGAGGTGCCGGTGAAGGGCGCGCTCGGCTGCGGCGCGCCGTTCGTCTGGGTCCATCTCGCCAGCAATGCCGAGCACGCCCAGGCGTGGCTGCGCGACGAGGCCGGGCTACCACCCTATATCGTCGACGCGCTGACCGCCGCTGAGTCGCGCCCGCGCGCGGACAAGCTCACCGACAGCGCCTTCGTCAACCTGCGCGGCCGCACCGACGAGCAGCTCGACGGCTCGGACATGCTCGCCTCGATCCGCATCTGGGCGGCTAGGGGGCGGGTCGTCACTGTCTCCCGCAAGCATCTGGTAGTGCTGGAGGAGGTGGTGCAGCAGATGCGCGCGGGTGCGCTCCGCGACCCCGGCGACCTGATCAGCGCCTTCGCCACGGAGATCACCGAGGACCTCGATCCCGTGGTCGGCGACCTCGGCGACTGGCTCGACGATTGCGAGCAGAAACTCGCCGCGGAGCATATCTTCGAGCTGCGCCGCGGCGTCACCAAGGTGCGGTCGGAGGCGATCAACTATCGCCGCTTCCTCGCGCCGCAGCGCGCCGCGTTGGAGAAACTGGCGACCCTGCCGGGCGACTGGCTCGCCGAGGACGACCGCGCGCACCTCTCCGCCGCGGCCGACCGCGCCGCGCGCATGGCGGAGGAGGTGGAGGCGATCCGCGAGCGCGCCGCGCTGGTGCACGAGGCGCTGACCGACCTGCGCGCCGAGCAGCTCGACCAGCGAGGGCTGGTGATCTCCGTCGTCGCGATGGTGTTCCTGCCGCTGACGTTTCTCACCGGGCTGTACGGCATGAACGTCGAGGGGTTGCCCTATGCCAAGGAGCCCTGGGCGTTCGACGCGATCGCGGGCGTCTGCGCGCTGATCGCCGCGGGGACGGTGATCTATTTCCTTCGGCGGCACTGGTTCCGCTGAGCGGTGCCGTCGGCATCCCGCATCGCCTCCCCGCTTACGAGCGAGCAGCTCGTCGGCGGCATCTCCTAGCCCGCCGCGACGACGCGGGCGGTCATGCTCTGGGGCGACAGGATCTCGATCCAATAGCCGTCGGGATCAGTGATGAAGGCGATGTCGCGCATCGTACCCTCGTCGGGACGTTTGCGGAACGGCACGCCCATGGCCTCGAACCGCGCACAGGCGGCGGCGACGTCGGGCACCGAGACGCCGAGATGGCCGAAGCCGCGCGGCGCGTCGTTGCCGCTATGATAGGCGAAGTCGGGATCGCTCTCGGTGCCCCAATTGTGCGTCAGCTCCAGTGTGGTCTCGCGCGTGAAGACGAAGCGAGCGCGCTCGACCGGGTCGGCCGGCACGCTCTCCTCCTCGCCGAGGAAGGCGAGGAAGTAGAGCGAGAAGCGCAGGTCGTCGACATCCAGCCGCTGCAGCAGCGTCATGCCCAGCACCTGCTGGTAGAAGGCCAGCGACGCCGCTGGGTCACGCACCCGCAGCATCGTCTGGTTGAGCGTGAACCGCTCGGTACCGGCAGGGCGGGGCATGAGCGAGTCTCCGTCAGGCGAGCGTGAGGCCGACGTCGACGTTGCCGCGGGTCGCGTTCGAATAGGGGCAGATCTGGTGCGCGGTCTCGACCAGCCGCTCCGCCTCGGCGCGCTCGACCCCGGGCAGGTCGACGAGCAGGTCGGCGGTGATGCCGAACCCTCCTTCCGAACGCGGGCCGATGCCCACGGTTGCGGTCACCTTGGTGTCGGCCGGCACCTTCACCTTGAGCTGCTGGCCCGCGACCTTGAGCGCGCCGATGAAGCAGGCCGAATACCCCGCCGCGAACAGCTGTTCCGGGTTGGCGCCCTCGCCGCCGGCACCGCCGAGCTCCTTGGGGGTAGAGAGCGCGACGGTGAGCTTGCCGTCCTCGCTGCGCGCCTCGCCGTCGCGCCCGCCGGTGGCGGTGGCGCGGGTGCTGTACTTGACGTCGACGGTCATGATGCAATCTCCTATCGCAGCAATCGTTGCCTCGATATGTTTCTGCTAAACCGCGCTGGTCGCGCTGTCCAGCAAAATTTGTATCGCGATAAGGAATGCGCTATGTCGCGGGAAAGGATGACATGAATGTCCGCTCCGCTGCCGCTCGACCAACAGCTCTGCTTCTCGCTCTACGCCGCCAGCATGGCGGTCGGGCGCGCGTACAAGCCGCTGCTCGACGAGCTCGGCATCACCTACCCGCAATATCTCGTGCTTCATGCGCTGTGGGAGCAGGACGGCCGCAGCGTGGGCACGATCGCCGAGCGGCTCGCGCTCGAGTCGAGCACGATCACGCCACTGGTCAAGCGGATGGAGGCGGCGGGCCTGGTCGAGCGCCGGCGCAATCCGGACGACGAGCGTCAGGTCCGGGTGTTCCTGTCGGAGGCGGGACAGGCGATGCGCGCGCGCTGCGGCTGCCTGGCGGAGCGCCTGCTGGAGCGCTCGCGACTGTCGATCGACCAGCTCGCCGCGCTCAACCGGCAGGTGCAGGCGCTACGCGACGCGCTGGTGGAGAGTAGCGGGGCCTAGAGTCCGACCCACCGCCGCGTGCTCCTGCGCCCGCAGGAGCCCAGCGCCACCGACCTCACGCCCGTCACGCTGGACTATCGCGCGCGCGGGAGGACGGGTCGGCGTGGACAGATCAGATCACAACCTCAGTCGTCGCGGAGCGCGGCGGCGATCCAGTCGCGCACCACCCGTACGCGCGCGAGCGTGGCGGCCTCGCCCTGCAACTCGCCCGGCGCGTGCTTGGTCATGCTCGGTGTCGGCGTGGCAGCGTCGGCCGGCTCGGAACGGGCCGCGGCCGTGGCGCTCGCGCGCCGGCCGCTCGGGCGCTCGCGCGCGAGCAGCTGCTGGACGCCGCGGATCGTGTAGCCCTCGCCGTCGAGCAGCGCGGCGATCCGCTCGATCAGCGCGATGTCGGCGGGGCGGTAATAGCGACGGTTGCCGGCGCGGGTCACCGGGCGGAGCTGCGGGAAGCGTTCCTCCCAGTAGCGCAGCACGTGCGGGGCGACCCCGGTCGCCGCGGCGACCTCGCCGATCGTCCGGAAGGCGGCGGCGGATTTCTCGTCCGACGCCACGATCGTCAGCTGGCGCCCGCGATGCGGTCGCGCATCATCTGGCTGGCGCGGAAGGTCAGCACGCGGCGCGGCGCGATCGGCACCTCGACGCCGGTCTTGGGGTTACGACCGATCCGCTCGCCCTTGTCGCGCAGCACGAAGGTGCCGAAGCCGGAGATCTTGACGTTCTCGCCCTCGGCCAGCGCACCGCACATCTTCTCGAGGATCTGCTCGACCATGCGTGCCGAGTCAGCGCGCGAGAGGCCGACGCGCCGATGCAGCGCCTCCGCCAGGTCAGCGCGCGTGAGCGTGCCAGCATCCACCATGACCGCAACCCCCTTCGAGACTAAAACACTTTCATTACGGTCCGTTATAACGCAATCGTTATCTTGTCGATCGGCGACCGCCAGTCAGGGTCAGTAGCGCAGCACCGCCGCGCCCCAGGTGAAGCCGCCGCCCATCGCCTCGAGCACGACGACATGGCCAGGCCGGATGCGCCCGTCGCGCACGGCCTGATCGAGGGCCAGCGGCACCGAAGCGGCCGAGGTATTGGCGTGCTGGTCGACCGTCATCACCACCTTCTCGGCGGGCAGCGACAGCTTGCGCGCGGTGGCGTCGAGGATGCGGGCATTGGCCTGATGTGGGACGACCCAGTCGACCGAATCGGTCGGCAGCCCGGCGGCGGCGAGCGCTTCCTCCATCACCGCGGCGAGATTGACCACCGCGTGGCGGAAAACCTCGCGCCCCTTCATGCGCAGCTTGCCGACCGTCCCCGTGGTCGACGGCCCGCCGTCGACGTAGAGCAGGTCGTTGTGGCGACCATCGGCGTGGAGCCGGGTCGCCAGGATGCCCCGCGCCGCGGGATCGGCGTTGTCGTCGGCCGAGTCGCGCGCCTCCAGCACGATCGCGCCCGCACCGTCGCCGAACAGCACGCAGGTGGCGCGATCCTCCCAGTCGAGCAGCCGGCTGAAGGTCTCGGCGCCGATCACCAGCGCGCGGCGATGCGCGCCGGCGCGGATCATGCTGTCCGCCACCTGCACCGCGTAGAGGAACCCCGAACAGACCGCCGCGACGTCGAACGCGACGCAGTCGTCGATCCCCAGCATCGCCTGCACCTTGGTGGCGGTGGCGGGGAAGGTGTTGTCGGGCGTGGCGGTCGCCAGCACGATCAGGTCGACGTCCCGCGCCGTCACCCCAGCGGCGGCGATCGCGGCGAGCGCGGCGTCGCGCGCCAGCGTCGCGGTGGTCTCGCCCTCGCCCGCGATATGGCGGAAGCGGATCCCGGTACGCTCGACGATCCACTCGTCGGACGTGTCGACTCGCTCGGCCAAGTCGGCGTTGGAGACGCGGCGCGCGGGGAGAGCGGCGCCCGTCCCCGTGAGCACGGCACGGATCATGCGGCGGCTTTCGCTTCGAAGTGACGCAGGTCGTCGGCGATGCGGCGCGCCAGATCGGCCTTCACCATCTTGGCGGCGTTGCCGATCGCGGTGGCGACGCCGACCTCGTTGGCGCCGCCGTGGCTCTTGAGCACCAGGCCGTTGAGCCCGAGGAAGACCGCGCCGTTATGGTTGTTGGGATCGAGATGGTCGCGCAGCAGCTCGGTCGCCGGGCGCGAGATCAGGAAGCCCAGCTTGGAGCGGACCGAGCTGGTGAAGGCGCGCTTGAGCAGGTCGGCGACGAAGCGCGCGGTGCCCTCCGCGGTCTTGAGCGCGATGTTCCCCGAGAAGCCGTCGCACACGATCACGTCATGCTCGCCGCGCGACAGCCGGTCGCCCTCGACGAAGCCGGTGAAGTTCATCGGCAGATGCCCCGCCACGCGCAGCATCTGCGCGGCATCGCGGATCTCCTCGGTGCCCTTCTGGTCCTCGCTGCCGATGTTGAGCAGCGCGACCCGGGGCGAGTCGAGGTCGAGCGTGGTGCGCGCATAGGCCGCGCCCATCACCGCGAACTGGACGAGGTTGCGCGCGTCGCACTCGGTGTTCGCGCCGAGATCGAGCACCACCACGTCGTTGTCGCCCAGCGTCGGCAGCAGCGCGGCGAGCGCGGGCCGGTCGATCCCCGGCATGGTGCGCAGCGACAGCTTGGCCATCGCCATCAGCGCCCCGGTGTTGCCCGACGACACCGCCGCGCCGGCGCGGCCCTGCTTCACCAGATCGATCGCGACGCCCATCGAGGTGGTGCGCGCGCGGCGGATCGCCTGGCTCGGCTTCTCGTCGCCCGCGATCACGTCGGGGGCGTGGACGATCTCGGAATGCTGCGAAAGGTTCGGGTGGCTCTTCAGCCCCTCCGAGATCGCCGCCTCGTCGCCCACCAGCAGGAAGCTGACGTCGTCGAAGCGGCGGCGCGCGCGCGCCACCCCGGCCAGCATGACCGCCAACCCCTCGTCGCCGCCCATCGCATCGACGGCGATCCGGGACCTGTCGGACATCACTGGACCCAACTCCTGATGCTCAGCCGCGGGAGACCCGCGGTCAGGCGTCGACCGCGATGACCTCGCGACCGTTGTAGTGACCGCAGGCGGTGCACAGGTTGTGCGGGCGCTTCAGCTCGCCGCAGTTCGGGCACTCCTGGAACGCCTCCACCGAGAGCGCGTCGTGCGCGCGGCGCATGCCGCGGCGGGAGGGGGAAGTCTTTCGCTTGGGGACGGCCATCGCGGCACCTTGATCTATCTAAGAGTTCGTAACAGCGACGAGCCGATGTCCGGGGCCGCGCGGCCGACGCATGAGCCGGCCGCGGCGGACAGCCGGGCATCGGCTCGTATCGCGAAGCCCCGCGCCTATAGCGATTTCCGCCACTGTTGCAAGTCGCCGTCACCTGTCTCTCCGCTGCGCCACCAACGAGCGAGCGGCGCAATTGATGCCGCCGACGACGAAGCGCAAGGCCCGGCACCTTCACGCGAATCACTCGCGACCGACGATCATTGCGCCAGCACCCGATCGCTCACGAACATGTTGTGGCGGCGCTCGTGCGCGAAGGTGCTCGGCTGGCCGTGCCCGGGGATGAAGGCGGTGGCGTCGCCCAGCGGCCAGAGCTTGGTGACGATCGACTCGATCAGCTGCGGGAAGTTGCCCTGCGGCAGGTCGGTGCGACCTATCGAATTCTGGAACAGCACGTCGCCGACCTGCGCGAAGTTCGACGGCGCGTGGTGAAAGATGACGTGTCCGGCGGTGTGCCCCGGCGTGTGATAGACGTCGAGCACCAGCTCGCCCACGCTCACCGTGTCGCCCTCGACCAGCCAGCGGTTCGGCTCGAAGACGGTGCCCTCGACGCCCCACTGCCGGCCGTCCTCGTCGAGCCGTGCCAGCCAGAAGCGATCGTCCTCGTGCGGCCCCTCGATCGGCACCCCCAGCGAGTCGGCGAGCGGCTTGGCCGCGCCGGCATGGTCGATATGGCCATGGGTGAGCAGGATCTTCTCTACCGCTACGCCGGCGCGCGCGATCGCGGCGGTGATCTTGGGCAGGTCGCCGCCGGGATCGACCACCGCGGCGCGCATCGTCGCGGTGCACCAGATCAGGGTGCAATTCTGCTGAAGCGGGGTGACCGGGATAATCGCCGCGCGCAGCGGGGTGTCGCTCATTGCTCGCTCCTGGGCTCGCGCCTGGCGCGGTCCGCAGCGCCGCGCGCGCCCCGCATAGCCGCGGCGACGACGCTTGTCACAGCCGTCGACCCGGCGGCGTCGACCGAATCGCCGCGCTTCCCGCGACTTCGCCGCGACGAGACGAGGCGAGCCGACTTGCCGCCGCGGCGGCGGGCGGGCATCACCGGCCAATGGTGCTCGAACCGCCCTTCGTGCTGCTCGACGACGCGCGACCGGGTGCCGGTCCGGCGCGGCTCTACACGAACCCGCGCCGGGTGCTGCGCGCCGACACGCTCGCGGCCGTACCGGCCCTGCTCCGCGAGGCGACGGGATCGGACGCCGCGGGCTTCCTCTCCTATGCCGCCGGTGCGGCGTTCGAGCCGAGCGCGGGCGCCGTGCTCCCGTCGAACGGCGCACCGCCGCTCGCCTGGTTCGGGCTGTTCGACGGCTGGCAGACCGTGGACGACGTCGCCGCCCTGCTGCCCGAGGCGGCGGCGAGCTGGGTCGGCGCGCCCGAACCCGAGCCGACGCGCGACGAGTATGACGCGATGTTCGCGCAGGCGCAGGCGCTGATCGCGGCGGGCGACCTTTACCAGCTCAACCTCACGTTCCGCGCGCGCGTGCCCGTGCTCGGCGACCCGCTCGCGCTCTACGCCCGGCTGCGCCCGCACGCGCGCGCCGGCTGGGGCGCGATCGTCGCCACCGGCGAGCACTGGCTGCTGTCCTTCTCGCCCGAGCTGTTCGTCGCGCTCGACGGCGACCGGCTCACCTGTCGCCCGATGAAGGGGACCGCGCGGCGCGAGACCGACCCAGCGGCCGACCGCGCCGCGGCCGAGCGGCTCGCCGCCGACGCCAAGCAGCGCGCCGAGAATCTGATGATCGTCGACCTGATGCGCAACGATCTCGCGCGCGTCGCGGTCGCGGGCAGCGTCGCGGTGCCCGAGCTGTTCGCGGTCGAGCATTATCCCAGCGTCCACCAGCTCACCTCCACCGTCACCGCCGCGCTCGCGCCGGATCGCGGCGCCGCCGACGTGCTCGCCGCCCTGTTCCCGTGCGGCTCGATCACCGGCGCGCCCAAGGTGCGGGCGATGCAGGCGATCGCCGCGATCGAGCGCGGTACCGCCCGCGACGTCTACACCGGCGCGATCGGGCGGATCGACGCGGGCGGTGACGCGCAGTTCAGCGTCGCGATCCGAACGCTCGCGCTCGCCGCCGGCGCGGAGACGGCGCTGCTCGGCGTCGGCGGCGGGATCGTCGCCGACTCGCGCGCCGACGAGGAGTGGGACGAGGCACTCGCCAAGGCGGCTTTCGTCGCGCGCGCGGTGACCACGCCCGACCTGATCGAGACGATCGCCTTCGACCCGCTCGAGGGGCTGCTGCTCGTCGACCGCCATCTCGCGCGGATGAAGGCGAGCGCGGCCGCGCTGGGCTTCGACTTCGATCGCCATGCCGCGCGCAACGAGCTGCAGGCGGCGACCTTCCGCCTGCGCGAGCGCGCGCGTGTGCGGCTGCTGCTGGCGCCCTCCGGTGCGATCGCGATCGAGGTGACCGCGCCGCCGCTGCCGCGGCTCGCCCCGCTGCGCGTCGCGCTGGCGCCGCTGCCGGTGACGCCGCGTGACTGGCGGCTGCGGCACAAGAGCAGCGACCGCGGCTTCTACGATCGCGCGCGCCGCGCCGCCGGTGCGGACGAGGTGGTGTTCGTCGCCCCCGACGGACGCCTCACCGAGGGCAGTTTCACGACCGTCTTCGTCGAACGGGGCGAGACGCTGGTGACGCCGCGCGACGGCCCGCTGCTGCCCGGCGTGCTGCGCGCCGAGCTGATCGAACAGGGTCGTGCGACCGAGGGCGATCTCACCCCCAGCGACCTCGCGGGCGGATTCCTGCTCGGCAATGCGCTGCGCGGGTTGATGCCGGCCACGCTCGCGGTTGCACAATGAGGACGCCCGTCGCATAGGCACGCGCGCTTCCTCAACGAAGGCGCCCGCCATGCACACCTCCGCCGCGCTCGACCGCATCAACCCCTCGCCGACGCTGGCGATCACCAGCCGCGTGCTGGAGCTGAAGCGCGCCGGGGTCGACGTGATCGGGCTGGGCGCCGGCGAGCCCGACTTCGACACGCCCGACTTCGTCAAGGAGGCCGCGATCGCGGCGATCCGCGCGGGCAAGACCAAGTACACCAACGTCGACGGCACGCCCGAGCTGAAGGAGGCGATCGTCGCCAAGTTCAAGCGCGACAACGGGCTCGACTACACGCCCGCGCAGATCAGCGTGAACGTCGGCGGCAAGCACACGCTCTTCAACGCGCTGGTGGCGACGCTCGACGCCGGCGACGAGGTGATCGTGCCCGCGCCCTATTGGGTGAGCTACCCCGACGTGGTGCAGTTCGCCGGCGCCACGCCGGTGATCGTCGCCGCGGGTGCCGATGTCGGCTACAAGCTCACCCCCGCGATGCTCGAGGCGGCGATCACGCCGCGCACCAAGTGGGTGATCCTCAACTCGCCGTCGAACCCGACCGGCGCGGCCTACACCGTCGACGAGCTCCGGGAGCTCGGCGCGGTGTTCGAGCGCCACCCGCACGTGTGGATCTTCGCGGACGATATGTACGAGCATATCGTCTACGACGGCTTCCGCTTCGCCACGATCGCCGAGGTCTGCCCGTCGCTGTACGAGCGCACGCTGACGGTGAACGGCTGCTCCAAGGCCTATGCGATGACGGGCTGGCGGATCGGCTTCGCCGGCGGCGCGCCGTGGCTGATCAAGGCCATGAGCAAGCTCCAGTCGCAGTCGACCAGCAACCCCTGCTCGATCGCCCAGGCCGCCGCGGTGGCGGCGCTGACCGGCGACCAGTCGTTCCTCAAGGAGCGCGCCGCCGCCTTCCAGAAGCGCCGCGACCTGGTCGTCGGCATGCTCAACGAGGCCGCGGGCATCACCTGCCCCACGCCGGAGGGCGCCTTCTACGTCTACCCCGACGTCAGTGGCGTGATCGGCAAGGCGACCCCGGCGGGGCGCAAGATCGAGACCGACAGCGACTTCGTCGGCTATCTGCTCGACGATGCCAAGGTCGCCGCGGTGCAGGGCGTCGCCTTCGGCGTCTCGCCGGCGATGCGGATCAGCTACGCCACCTCCGAGGCGCTGCTGACTGAGGCCTGCCACCGCATCCAGCAGGCCTGCGCCGCGCTGCGCTGAGTAGCGTAACGGTCACGAACGGAAACGTTTCTGTTCGAACGTTGACATATCGACGCAGGAGAGCCGCGCCTATATGGGCGCCAGGTGAACGGCCCGATCGGAGTGCGTTCATCGCCCGATCCGTATTCCTCCAGCCCTAGGGCGCTCGCGGCGCTCGTCGAACCGGAGCGGTCGCGCGCGCGGCCGGAGAGAAGAGAGTAACGCCATGAACCGCTTCATCAAGTCCAGCTTCGCGCGCCAGTTCGCCGGCGGCTTCCTGATCGGCGCGGCGGCGATGCTCGGGATCCATGCCAGCCAGGCCGAGACGCCCGCGAACGCCTACGCCGCGACCCACGTCGCGCGCTGAGCGCCTTATCGCGGCTCGCGATCCGCGCGCGCGATGAAAGCCGCTGATCCATGTTGCCGGCGCGCCGCGCGCTCCCCATCTTCCGCGGCATGACCAGGCTCTTCCCTCGTCGCCGCGCAGCCCTCGCGCTCGGCGCCCTCTCGCTGGCCAGCTGCGGCGCCGCGCAGGCGGAGCGAGCAGTGCCGATCCCCGCCGCCGCGCGCGACGTCGCGCCGACGCCGGGCTCGCAGACCGCGGTGCTCGCGGGCGGCTGCTTCTGGGGCATGGAAGCGGTGTTCCAGCAAGTCCGCGGCGTGCGCGACGTCACCGCGGGCTACGCGGGCGGCACCGCCGCGACCGCCAACTATCGCGACGTCAGCAGCGAGACGACGCGGCACGCGGAGGCGATCCGCGTCCGCTATGACCCGCGCGTCGTGAGCTACGCGACGCTGCTGCGCGTCTATTTCTCGGTGGCGCACGACCCTACCCAGGTGAATCGCCAGACCCCCGACGTCGGTACCAGCTATCGCTCCGCGATCTTCGCGCAGACGCCCGAGCAGCGCGCGGTGGCCAGCGCCTATATCGCGCAGCTCGGCGCCGCACACGCCTTCCAGCGCCCGATCGCGACCAAGGTGGAGAGCGGCGCCTTCTACCCGGCCGAGGCGGAGCACCAGAACTTCTTCCAGCGCAACCCGTACCACCCCTATATCGTGCGCTGGGACAAGCCCAAGGTGGCCGCGTTCCGCGCGGGCTTCCCGCGCCTGGCCAGCTGAGCGCGCGGCACGCGCTACAGGCGCGTCCCCACCGCCGCGCAGGCGAGGAACATCAGCAGCCCGGCGAAGCGGTTGCTGCGGAAGCGCGCGAGCGCGCCGGCGCCGTCGTCGGGCACCAGCGTCGCCGCCTGCCAGCCGAGGTGGAGCGCCATCGGCGCCAAGGCGGCGAGCACCAGGACGTCGGCGCGAACCTGCCAGAAGGCCGCCGCCCATAGCGCCAGCGCGAGCGCGTAGCAGAGCGCTACCCCGGCGCGGACGTGCCGGCCCATTGCCAGCGCCGACGAGCCGATCCCGATCAGCGCGTCGTCCTCGCGGTCCTGCAGCGCGTAGACCGTGTCATAGCCGACCACCCAGCAGATCGCGCCGGCGTAGAGCAGCAGGCCGGGCGCGGTCAGCCCGCCCCACACCTCGCTCCAGCCGACCAGCGCCGCCCAGGAGAAGACCAGCCCGAGCCAGACCTGCGGCCACCAGGTGATCCGCTTCATGAAGGGATAGGCCGCGACCGGCGCGAGCGCGGCGAGCGACACGATCGCGGCGTAGAGGTGCAGCTGGAGCAGCACCACCAGCCCGATCAGGCACAAGGCCACCAGCCACGCCCAGGCGGCGCCGAGCGACACCTGCCCGCTGGCCAGCGGGCGGTGGCGCGTGCGCGCGACACTGGCGTCGAGCTCGCGGTCGACGATATCGTTGTAGACGCAGCCCGCGCCGCGCATCGCCACGCTGCCGAGCAGCAGCCATAGCAGCAGCGGCCAGCGCTCCACCGCGCCGCCGGCGAGCGCGACCGCCCAGGCGCCGGGCCAGAACAGCAGCCACCAGCCGATCGGCCGATCGAGCCGGGCGAGCAGCGCGAGCGCGCGCGGGAGCGGCGGGAGCGCGGCGACGAGGCCGCGGTGCTGGCTGTCGGGGACGATCTCGGTCACGCGCGCCGCTCTAGCGCGTCCCGCCCCGCGACCAAAGCCGCGGTTGCGGTGCGACGACGCCGCCGCCATGGTCGCGGGTGAACCGTCCCCGCGGGAGAGGATAGATATGGTCGCCCGGCCGGCATGACGTTGCTCGCCATCGCTCTCGTCATCGTGCTGCTGATCCTGCTGGTGGCGCTCGCCAAGGCGCCGCCGCTGGTCGCCTTCGTCATCGCCGCGCTGCTGGGCGGCGTGCTGCTCGGCGTGCCGCTCGAGACCATCCCCAAGGCGATCGAGAAGGGCATCGGCGACACGATCGGCCCGCTCGTCGTCATCGTGGTGCTCGGCGCGATGGCGGGCAAGCTGATCGCCGACAGCGGTGCGGCGCGGCGGATCGCCGACGCGCTGATCGCCGTGTTCGGCCCGCGGCGGCTGCCGCTGGCGATGGCGGCGACCGGCTTCCTGGTCGGCATCCCGCTCTTCTACAACGTCGGCTTCGTGCTGATGGTGCCGCTGATCTTCTCGATCACGGCGCGCGCCAAGCTGCCGCCGGTGCATGTCGGCATGCCGCTGCTCGCGGGTCTGTCGATCGCGCACGGCTTCCTGCCGCCGCACCCCTCGCCGACCGCGCTGGTGACCCAGCTCGGCGCCGACCTGGGCCAGACGCTGATCTACGGCCTGATCGTCGGCGTGCCGACGCTGCTGATCGCGGGCCCGCTGTTCGCGCTGACGCTGAGGAACATCCAGTCGCCACCCTCGGCGCTGTTCGGCAGCGACGACACCGCCGAGCGCCGGCTGCCCGGCACCGCGGTAAGCTTCCTGTGCGCGCTGCTACCCGTCGGGCTGATCGCGGGCACCACCGCGCTAAGCTATCTCGCTCCGTCGCCCGACCTCGCCGCCGCGGTGCGCTTCGTCGGCAACCCGACGGTCGTGCTGCTGGTGGCGATCGCCATCGCGATGCTCGCGCTGGGCGCGGGCGGTGGCCTGCCGCTGCCGCGCATGATGGAGAGCTTCGCCGGCGCGACGCGCGACATCGCGCCGATCCTGCTCATCATCGCCGGCGCCGGCGCGCTCAAGCAGGTGCTGGTGGAGAGCGGCGCCGACCGCGTGCTCGCCGCCGAGCTGGCGACGCTGCCGATCCCGCCGCTGGTGCTGGGCTGGCTGCTCGCCTGCGTGATCCGGGTCGCGCTCGGCTCGGCGACCGTGGCGGGGCTCACCGCGGGCGGGCTGGTCGCGCCGCTGCTCGCCACCAGCGGCGCCAACCCGAACCTGATGGTGCTCGCGATCGGCGCGGGCAGCCTGATGTGCAGCCACGTGAATGACTCGGGCTTCTGGATGTTCAAGGAATATTTCGGGCTGAGCCTGCGCGACACGTTCCGCTCCTGGTCGCTGATGGAGACCTTGGTCGGCAGCTTCGGGCTGGTGTTCGTGCTGCTGCTCGACGCGGTCGTCTAGCCGAGCGATCCGACGGCTCGTCGCCGCGCTCCAACGCGTGCTCGGGCGACGGCCGTCATGCGCTGTCACGCGATCGTCGTCACGCCGATGCAACGCTGGCCAGCACCGCGCGGCTATAATGCTAGCCGCGGGCGGTGGCGGAGGCGGACATGACGGGACGGATCACACGCTGGACACGATCGCTGGCACCGCTCGCGCTCCCGCTCGCCGCACCGCTCGACGCCGCGCCTCGCGATGTGGTGCGGCCGCACGAGCTCCGCGTCGAGCGGGTGGTCGCGCTGGTGCGGCACGGCGTGCGCGCGCCGATCACCGGCGAGGTGCCCGCGGGCACGCGCACCGACGCGCCGTGGCTGCGCTGGCCGGTGGCACCCGAGCGGCTCACCCCGCACGGCGCGCGCGCCCTGCGGATCGAGGGCGCGACGGCGCGACGCTGGCTCGACTCGCTCGGCGTCACCGCGCGCGGGCGCTGCCCCGCGGCCGGGCAGCTGAGCGTCTGGGCCAACACCGCGGAGCGGACCATCGCCAGCGGCGCCGCGCTGGTGGAGGGGTTCGCCCCCGGCTGCGCGGTGCCGGTCGGACACCGCGGCGCGGGCGACGTCGACCCGCTGTTCGAGCCGCTGCGCGCGGAAGCGGCGCCGTTCGACCCGCGTGCCGCGATCGAGTCGATCCAGGCCTATACCGGCGGGGTCGAGCGCATGGCGGATCGCTATCGGCCGCAGCGTGCCGAACTCGACCGCGCGCTCGGCTGCGGCGACGCGGCGGGTTGCAGCCCCGACGCGCCCGCGACCTTGCGCCCCAGCGCCGACGGGCGCGCGATCGAGCTGACAGGCCCGATCCGCGACGTCTCGGGCACCGCACAGGTGCTGCTGCTGCAATATGCCGAGGGGCTGACCGCGCACACGCCCTGGGCGCGGGTCGACCCCGCGGCGCTACGCCGGCTCGGCGCGCTCCACGCCGCGCTGTTCGACGTCTTCTCGCGACCGCCCTATATGGCGGCGCGTCAGGCCGGGCCGCTCGCGCGCCGCATCGAGGAGCGGCTCACCGCGCGCGACGGCCCCGCCATCGAGCTGCTGGTGGGGCACGACACCAACGTCACCGCGCTCGCCGCGGTGCTGGGGGTCACGCTGACCGCGCCGGGCTATGCCGCGGGCGATGTCGCGCCCGGCGGCGCGCTGGTGCTCGAGCTGCTGCGCGGCCGCGCCGGGGCGCGCTTCGTCCGCGCGACCTATCGCACCCAGTCGCCGACCCAGCTGCGCCGCCTCGCGCGCGGCGGCGCCGTGACCCGGCTCCCGATCCCCGGCTGCGCCGGTGGTCCGGAGCGAAGCTGCCCGCTCGGCGAGTTCGTGCGGCTGCTGCGCGCGCGCACCGTGGGCTGAGCGCGGCTTGCACCCCCGCGGCGGCTCGCCGACAAGGGGGCATGATCCGCTCCCTCCTCGCCCTGATCGGGCTCGCCGCCTCGCCCGCGCTCGCCCAGCAGCAGGGCCAGCGCCCGCCGATCACCGCCGCCGCGCCGCAACCAGCCGCCGCGCGCACCTGGCCGACGCGCGAGGCCGACGCCGAGCTGCGCGACGTGACCTTCGCCGCGGGCGGGACGATGGCGCGCGTGCGGCTCCACTACACCACGCTCGGCACCCCGCACCGCGACTCGCGCGGCGATATCGACAATGCGGTGATGGTGCTCCACGGCACCGGCGGGACCGGCAAGCAGTTCCTCCAGCCGCAGTTCGCCGACCAGCTCTACGGCCCCGGCCAGCCGCTCGACATCACCCGCTACTACGTCATCCTGCCCGACAATATCGGGCACGGCGGCTCGTCCAAGCCGTCCGACGGCAGCGGCCCCGACTTCCCGCGCTACGACTATGACGACATGGTCGCACTCCAGCACCGGCTGGTGACCGAGACGCTCGGGATCAGGCGGCTGCGTCTGCTGATGGGCACCTCGATGGGCTGCATGCACGCGCTGATGTGGGGCGAGCGCTGGCCCGACGCGGCGCGCGCGCTGATGCCGCTCGGCTGCGAGGCCGTCCCGATCGCCGGGCTCAACCGGATGTGGCGCCAGCTCGCGATCGAGTCGATCACCGCCGACCCGGCCTATGCCGGCGGTCGCTATCGGGCGCAGCCGCTCGCCGGGCTGCGCGGCGCGGCCTCGCTGCTGTTCGTCGCGGGCGGCGCGCCGATCTATTTGCAGGACGCTTATCCGACACGCGACGCCGCGGCCGCCTACGCGCGCCAGCGTGTCGCGGCCTCGCTCCAGGGGCTCGACGCCAACGACCTGATCTGGGCGCTCGACTCGTCGCGCAGCTACGATCCCTGGCCGCGCCTGGAGGCGATCACCGCACCGCTGACGTGGATCAACTCGGCGGACGATTTCATCAACCCGCGCGCGCTCGACTATCCCGACGGCGCGGTGAAGCGGATGCGCGACGCGCGCTTCCGGCTGATCCCCGAGAGCGTCGAGACGCGCGGCCATGGCAGTCACACCTGGGCGCGGCTGTGGAAGGACGACCTGGTCGCGCTGCTCGCGCGCTCGGCCCCGCGCTGATCGCCTATTGGAAGGTGAGGGCCGCTCGCGGCTTGCACGCGCGCGCCGCGCGACCTAGCGCCAGGCGCATGCGTCCCCTGCTCCCGCTCGTCGCGCTCGCCGCGCTGCTCTCCCCGCCCGTCGCGGCGCAGCGCGCCGACCGTGCCACGCCCGGCTGGGTGCGGGTCCGGCTCGAGACCGCAGACGGCCCGATCGTGCTCGCGCTCGACGCGCGCCACGCGCCGGTGACCACCGCCAATTTCATGCGCTACGTCGACGACGGGCGGTTCGACGGCGTGAGCTTCTATCGCACCGCGCGCAACAAGCGCGACCCGCGCTACGGCTTCATCCAGTCGGGCATCCGCACCGACGCGCGCCGCTTCCTGGACACGATCCCGCACGAATCGACCAGGCAGACCGGGATCAAGCATCTCGACATGACGATCTCGATGGCGCGGCTGGGCCCGCCCGGCGCGGCCAACGGCAATTGGTTCATCACCGTCGGCGCGATCCCCTCGATGGACTGGACACCGACCAACCCGGGCTATGCCGCCTTCGGGCGGGTCGTGGCGGGGCAGGCGACGGTAAAGCGCATCCTCGCCGAGCCCACAGGTGGCGGGATGAAGGGCACGCTGATGCTGCAGCCGGTCCGCGTCAACAAGGCGACGCGGCTCGACGGCACCGCCAAGCCGACCGGCCGCCCGCGCCCCTGGCTGATCGAGCGCCGCCGCGACGGCTGAACTCCTGGCGCCCCCGGGTCGTTAGGGCCGCAGCGAAGGAGAGCGACATGAGCGAGCAGCCGAACAAGCCGGGCGGCGACTTCCGCCAGGACGGCAAGGTCCGCGACGCGGGCGACGAGCAGGCGGTCAAGAACCAGGGCGGCACCACGCCGGAGGCCTATCCGAAGAAGGACGGCGGCCGCGCCACCGGCGAGGACAGCGCGGTCGGCGCCGGCCGCGGGGAGAGCGACGGGCAATAGCGCGACCGCCGAACACGCGTTGCTATGCTCCCGCGCAGGCGGGAGGCTTGGAGACCTAGGCGGGGCGAGCCGTTGCCCTCCTCGGCGCATGGTTCACCTCGCCTGCGGCGTCGGTGCACTCCGGCGAACGCCGGAGCCCACGGCCGTCGACCAACGCGCGCCGCCCTGGGCTCCCGCTTGCGCGCGGGCCCGGATCGTAGCGGGCGGCGCGGCGCTTTCGCGGCCATCCCGCGATCGCCTCGTTTGCTACCCGCGCGGCAGCGCCTCGACATAGGCGCGCACCGCGTCGGCGATCGGCGCCGGCCGCCCGGTCGGCAGATGAACGTTGACGCTCACCATCGTGATGACGCTGCATAACGCGCCGGTGGCCGGGTTGGTCAGTTCGAAGCGCAGCGTCATGCTGGTCGTGCCGAGCTTCTCGACCCGCACATGGGCCTCGACTTCGTCGCCCCAGGTAAAGGGTGCGAGATAGTCGAGCTCGGCGCGGCGGATGTGGAACTCGCTTTCCTCCCACACCGGCCCGAGCGCGTCGGCGATGCCGCTGGCGCGCCAGAACTCGGTCGCGGCGACGTCGGCGTATTCGAGGTAGCGCGAGTTGAAGACGACGCGTTGGCCGTCGATCTCGGCGTAGCGCACGCGGAAGCGGGTGGAGAAGGCGAAGCCGGGGCGGGTCATAGGCCGCGCGCTGTGACGGTGCCGTCGCGCCGGGTCAACCGGCGGTGCGGCGCCTGCCTCACAGCTCGATCACGCGATCGGGCAGCTCGTTGACGTCGCTCGCGCTCTTGGGCAGCTGCTCGGCCAGGATCGCGCCGATCGCGCCCACCGCCGCGACCATGCCCTCGCCCGCCTGCCCCGCCCGCACCGAGTCGACCAAGGCCGCCATCGCCGCGCCCCAGCGCTCCGGCGGCACCGCGGCGTGGACCGTGCGATCGGCGACGATCTCGGCGGCGCGCTCGTCGGCGGAGAGGTAGAGCAGCACCGCCTCGCGCCCCGCGGTGCGGCGCTCGGCGGCGAGGCGGAAATAGAGCAGCGCGCGCCGCCGCACGCGCCGCCGCCTGGTCGCGCGCGGGGTCAAAGCGAGTCGCAGCGGCATCCAGGCGAGCAGCAGCCGCGCGACGAGGAAGGTGGCCGCCTGCACGACCAGCAGCAGCGCGAGCGCGGTCGCGCGCGACTCGCCCCAGCCGTTGCCGGGCGCGAGCGACGCCGGCCACAGCGCCGCCGCCGCGGGCACCGCCAGCGTGGCGAGCAGCGCGTAGTGGAGCGCGACGTCGTGATAGGCGTCGGACCGCTCGCTCACCACGGTGACGATCTCGCCGTCGGTGGTGCGCTCGGCGGCGGTGACCGCCCGGGTCACCGCGGCGCGCTCCTCAGGGGTGAGCACCAGCCGCGCCATCACCAGCTGCCGCTCGCGCCGCCGCCGCCGAACGAGCCGCCGCCGCCGGAGAAGCCCCCTCCGGAGAAGCCGCCCCCGGATGCGCCACCGCCGCCCCAGCCCGAGCCGCCGCCCCAGATCACCACCGGCGCCACGCCGCCGCGGTAGCGGCTGCCGCCGGCGGAGCGGCGCAGCAGCGGCAGCAGCACGAAGACGAGCACGACCGCGATCCAGAACGCGGCGACCATCCAGTCGCCGCCGTCGTCCGCGCGCGCCGGACTCGCGCTGGCCCGCCCGGCGCGGCGCTCGGCGGCCTCGAGCGGCAGCTTGAGCTGGTCGGCGAGCTGCTGCGCGCCGGCGACGATCCCGCCCGCCATGTCGCCGTCGCGGAAGCGCGGCAGGATGGTCTGGTTGACGACGATGCTGGCATAGGCGTCGGTGACGATCGGCTCGAGCCCGTAGCCGACCTCGACGCGTACCTTGCGCTCGCTCGGCGCGACGAGCAGGATCACGCCGTTGTTCGCGCCTTTCTGGCCGATGCCCCAGGCCCGGCCGAGCCGATAGCCATAGTCCTCGATCGTATAACCCTGCAGGCTCGGCACCGTGGCCACGACGAGCTGGCGCGACGAGGCCTGCTCGACCGTCGCGGAGAGCTGCTCGAGCTGGCGCACCTGGTCGGCGTCGAGCAGCTTGGCGGCGTCGACGACGCGGCCGGTCAGGGCCGGGAACCGCTGCGCGGCCGCGGCCGTCGCGCTGATCAGCCACAGCGCCGCGAGCAGCAGCGCGCACCAGCGCTGCACCCGCGCCGAGACTCGGTCCGGCCCGCTTGAAGCGCAATCGGGCTCCTGCGCCTGCAGGAGCCCAGACTCACGAACGTTGATCCCGAAGCCCTGGGCTCCGGCGCTCGCCGGAGCACGCTTCCACTTCGGCGGCTGAGGCCCCGATCCACGCGCGACCATCGTCGCGGCTCAGCTGCCGAAGTTGACCGTCGGCGCCTGCTCGGCACCGGGACTCGTCGCCTGGTACGGCACGAGCGGCTTGGCACCGTAGAAGATCTTGGCGCCGACCGCGTCGGGGAAGGTGCGGATCCGCGTGTTATAGTCCTGAACCGCCTGGTTGTAGTCGCGCCGCGCGATGGTGATGCGGTTCTCGGTGCCCTCCAGCTGCGACTGGAGCGAGAGGAAGTTCTGGTTCGACTTAAGGTCGGGATAGGCCTCCTGCAGCCGCTGCAGCGACAGCGTCACCGCGTTCTGCGCGGCGGCGTAGCGCTGCACCGCGGCGGGATCGCTGAGCTGGTTGCCGCTCACCTGCACGCGGTTGGCCGAGGCGCGCGCCTCGGTGACCCGGGTGAGCACCTCCGACTCCTGCTTGGCATAGCCCTTCACCGTTGCCACCAGGTTGGGGATGAGGTCGGCGCGGCGCTGATACTCGTTCTGCACGTCGGCCCAGCGCGCCTTGGCGTTCTCCTCGGCGGTGGGGACGCTGTTCACCCCGCAGGCGGCGAGCGGCAGGGCCATCACGAGCGCGGCGGCGCGGCGGTGCATCATCTCGAAATCCCCTCTTTTTCCGCGAACTATACGCCGGCGCCAACGCGGGCGCAGGGGAAAAAGTTACTAGGGGAGTAACGATCTTCCCCCCGGCGATCACCCGTCGGCGGCCGGGGCGGGGTCAGACTGCGGCGCGGGCGGGACCGCCTGCCAGCGCGCGCGCTCCTCGAGCAGGCGCGTGACCGCGGCCATATTCGCGCTGCCCCACTCGCACAGAGGCGCCAGCGCGGCGGCGAGACCGCGGCCGAGCGGCGTCAGCGTGTAATCCACCCGCGGCGGCACCTCCCGATAGTCATGGCGGGTGACGATGCCATCAGCCTCGAGCTCCTTGAGCTGCTGGATCAGCACCTTGTCGCTGACCCCCCGGACCGCGCGCTTGAGCGCGCCGTATCGGTTCGGGCCCTTCACGAGGAAGTAGATGATCAACGGCTTCCACTTGCCCGCGATGACGCGGAGCGTGGCGTCGAGCCCGCAGCTGAAGCCGGGCGACGGAAGGTCGATCGCGTCTGTCATTTTATGGTACTTACCAAAAGGTGCATACTTGTCGACAGGTAGGCATGGCATCAGCTCTGCGCCAGTTCGAAGAACGGAGCAGACGACCATGAAGAGACTGGAAGGCAAGACCGCGGTGGTGACCGGCGGCGGGACCGGGATCGGCTTCGCGACCGCCCAGCGGTTCGTCGACGAGGGCGCGTTCGTCTACGTCACCGGGCGCCGGCAGGCGCCGCTCGACCGCGCGGTGGAGGCGCTCGGCGGCAACGCGCGCGCGGTCCAGGGATCGGTGTCCGACCTCGCCGACCTCGCGCGGCTGTTCGATCAGGTGAAGGCGGAGCGCGGCACGCTCGACGTGCTGTTCGCCAACGCCGGCCACGGCGATCTCGTCCCGCTCGGCGAGATCACCGAGGAACAGTATCAGCGCACCTTCGACATCAACGTGAAGGGCGTGCTGTTCACGGTGCAGGCGGCGCTGCCGCTGATGCGCGCGGGCGGCTCGATCATCCTCACCGGCTCGACCACCGGGTCGATGGGCACGCCCGCGTTCAGCGTCTACAGCGCGACCAAGGCGGCGGTGCGCAACTTCGCGCGCAGCTGGGCGCAGGACCTGCGCGGCACCGGCATCCGCGTCAACGTGCTCTCGCCCGGGCCGACGCTGACCGAGTTGGCGCAGGAGGTGGTCGGCCGCGACGCGATGGTGGAGCTGGGGGCGGGCACGCCGATCGGCCGCGTCGGCCAGCCCGACGAGATCGCCGCGGTGGCGGCCTTCCTCGCCTCGTCCGACAGCAGCTTCATGACCGGCAGCGAGGTCTTCGCCGACGGCGGCCTGGCGCAGATCTGAGCGCATCGCGGCGACACACTGGACCGCGCCGCCGAACAGCGGCAACCTCCGGGGATGGAACCCGATTCCCGCCAAGGCGCGCCGATGATCGAGCGCGCGCGCAGCGTCGCCGCGGGCTTCGCCGACGTCGGCCTCACCCAGGCCGAGGAGCTGCTGCGCCGCGTCTCGCCCGAGGGGCGCGCACAGGCGCGGCGCGAGCGCGAGGCGCGGGCGCGGCGGCAGCGCCGGCTGCTCGTGCGGCTGGTGCTCGCCGCGGCGGCGTCGCTGCTGGTGTGGGCGCTGCTCGCGCTCGCGGTCGCGCCGCCGGTGGCGCTCGCGGTCGCCGCGGCGCTGATGCTGCTGCTGACGACGCTGGTGCTGATCCGCGCGGCACCCCGCGCGCCGGGGCGCGAGGCGCTCGCCGGCGCGGCGCTGCCCGATCTCGCCGCCGAGGCGGCGCTGTGGCTCGCCGCGCAGCGTCGCGGGCTGCCGCCCCCGGCGCTGCGGCTGAGCGAGGCGATGGCGCAGCGCCTCGAGACGCTCGCGCCGCGGCTCGCCCAGCTCGACCCGCGGAGCCCGGCCGCGGCGCAGGTCCGCGCGCTGATCGCGGTCGAGTTGCCCGACCTGGTGGAGGGCTGGCGCGCGGTGCCGATCTCGCTGCGCGGCAGCGCGCGCGACGATGCTCCCGCGCCCGACCAGCTGCTCGAGAACGGGCTGCGGCTGCTCGACGGCGAGCTCGCCCGGGTCGACTCGCAGCTCGGCCGCGGCGCGCTCGACTGCATCGCGGTGCAGGGCCGCTTCCTCGAGCTGAAATACGACGCGGACGGCGATCTTCCCTGAACGGCCGCGGGCCGGTCAACGCCACCGCGAGGACGCCCGCCACGGTGCCCATCGCACACCCGCTCCCGAGCGCCGGCGGCATCGTGAGGCCGACGTGACATCACGCGCGGACAGCAGCGTGTTTCTTCGTCGGGCGCCGCGGCGACGCGGCCGACCGGGAAACGGCGAGCCACCTCTCGATCGACCGCCCCGATCGCGGAGCCGAAGCCCGGCGCGGCGGGTTGGACCAGCACGAAAGGAGCGCCCGTGACAGACGAGATCAGCCAGACCCGCCAGCGCGAGATCGCCGCCGAGCATCTGCTCTTCAAGCTCATCGAATATGTCGAGTCGCGCGACCCGGGGCTGCTCGACTTCCTCGAGGGAAGCCTGTCGCACCTGGGCGACCCGGGACGCGACGACAGCAAGGACGACGAGGCTGTGCGCGAGATCGCCCGCCGCATGATCGCCGGCGCACGCACGCAGGGCACGGGCTGAGATCCGTGCCGCCGGCGCTGGCGGCGGGCTCACCGGCCTACCGCCGTCTCACGCTGGCGATGCTGTTCGCCGGCTTCGCGACCTTCTCGACGCTGTACGCGGTGCAGCCGCTGCTGCCGCTGCTGGCGACGCACTTCCGGCTGAGCGCGGAGGCGGCGTCGCTGGCGGTGTCGCTGGCGACGGGGCCGCTCGCGCTCGGTATCCTCGTCGCGGGCGCGGTGTCGGATCGGGTCGGGCGCCGTCCGCTGATGGTGGCGGCGATGATCGCCGCGGCGGTGCTGACGGTGGCCGCCGCGGTGGTGCCGGGCTGGTACGGGCTGCTCGCGCTGCGGCTGCTCGCCGGGCTGGCGCTCGCGGGGGTGCCGGCGGTGGCGATGGCCTATGTCGCCGAGGAGGTCGACTCGGCCTCGATCGGCGCGGCGATGGGGCTCTACATCGCCGGCAGCGCGCTCGGCGGCATGGGCGGGCGGCTGGTCGCCAGCCTCGTCGCCGCGGTGGCGGACTGGCGCTGGGCGCTGGCGAGCGTCGGCCTGATCGGGCTCGCGCTGGCCGAGGCGTTCCGCCGGCTCGCGCCGCCGTCGCGCCGGTTCGCGCCGAGCGACGCCGGCTGGCTGGCGCTGCCGCGCGGCGCCGCCGCGCTGTTCCGCGACCCCGGGCTGCGCCTGCTCTACCTCGAGAGCTTCCTGCTGATGGGCGCGTTCGTGACCATCTACAATTACGCCGGCTTCCACCTGCTCGCGCCGCCGTACGGGCTGGGGCAGGCGACGATCGGGGCGGTGTTCCTGCTCTACGTGCTCGGCTCGCTCAGCTCGCGGCTGTTCGGCGGCCTGGCAGGCCGGCTCGGGCGGCGGCGCGTCTTCTGGGTCCCGGTCGTGCTGCTGATCGCGGGCGTGGCGCTCACCGCGGCGCGGCCCTTGTGGCTGGTGATCCTCGGCATCGCGGTGCTCACGATCGGCTTCTTCGGCGCCCACTCGATCGCGAGCGCCTGGGTCGGCCGGCGCGGGGGCGCCGCGCGCGGGCAGGCGGCGGCCTGGTACCTGTTCTTCTACTATCTCGGGTCGAGCGTGCTCGGGTCGGCCGGCGGCCTCGCGTGGACGCGTCACGGCTGGCCGGGCGTCGTCCTCTTCTGCGCCGCGCTCGGGGGACTAGCGTTGCTCGGCGGTCTGCTGCTGGTGCGGGTGCGCCCGCTCGCCGCGCCCGAGGACCCGGCGGCCGTGCCGCCGCCCGCCTCGGCGTGACCGCGCGAGACTTCCGGCCACGGCGACCGTCATGCCGCGCCACGCCGCTATAAAGCGCTGAGGTCAGCGTGGGGTGAGCGGTGCGGGTCGGGATCATCGGGGCGGGGCAGGTCGGCCAGGCGCTGGCGCGGCGCGCGGTGGTGGCGGGCCACGCGGTGACGCTCGCCAACGCGCGCGCGCCCGAGACGATCTACGACCTCGCCGCGACGATCGGCTGCGCCGCCGCGCGCGCCGACGACGTGCCCGCGCTGAGCGACTTGGTGGTGCTCGCGATCCCCTTCGCCGCGGTGTTCGCGCTCGCGCCGGGGCTGCTCGCCGGGCGGATCGTCGCCGACGCCAACAATTACTATCCCGACCGCGACGGCCGGATCGCCGCGCTCGACTCGCGCTCCACCACGACCAGCGAGATGGTGGCGCGCCACTTCCCCGCGGCGACCGTGGTGAAGGCGTTCAACGCCATCCTCGCGCGTGACCTGCGCGCGCCGCCGGTGCTGCCGGGCGGTGCCCGCCGCGCACTCCCGATCGCGGGCGATGACGAGGGCGCGTGCGCGCAGGTGGCGGCGCTGCACGGCTCGCTCGGCTACGGCGCGGTCGACGCCGGACCGCTGGCCGAGGGATGGCGGTTCGAGCGCGCCAAGCCGGCCTATTGCGTGCCGCTCGACCGCGCCGGGCTGGTCGCCGCGCTCGACGCCGCCGAGCGCGACGTCGACCTTCCCGAGGGATCGTGGCGGTGAGTGCGGCCTGAAGTCTGATCTCGCTCGTCGAACCGTCAGCGTGCTCCGGCGAACGCCGGAGCCCAGGGCCACCAATGTGATGCTCGCCGCTCTGGGCTCCCGCGTGCGCGGGAGCACGTCGGCGTCGGTGAGAGAGACGCTAGAAGATCCCCAGGAACTTCTTCCGCTTCGGCGCGGGCGCCTTGCTGGGCGTGCCGTTGCCCACGTCGGTACGCGGCTCGCCCTTCTCGTCGCGCTGCGCCGCCGCGGTCTTGCCCGCGAGGATCGGGCCGCATTGCGCCGCCTTGGCGTCGCCCGGGTCGACGAATGCCAGCAGCGCCGCGACCGGCGTCGCCACCACCGCCAGGCCGAGCCCGACGCCGGCGCGCGCCACCAGTTGCGGCGAGATCACGTCGAGCTGCGGCTGCGCGAAATAGCCGCCCAGCCCCACCGGCGACTGGCCCGAGAAGAGGCTGAACTTCTTCGAGTCGGCGCGGAAGGCGAGGTCCAGCGCCTCGGTCTTGAAGCTGAACCCGCCGCGCGCGAGGATCACGTTGTTCTTGGTGTCGATCAGGATCGGGTCGGTCGCCGCGACGCCGTCGCGCACGGTGAAGGCGATCAGCCCGCAGTTGATCTGCACCGGCTCCTTGAGCTCCTGCTGGAACATCTTCTGGACGAAGGTGCCGAGGTCGATCTCGGCGAGCTCGACGTTGCGCGTCCACATCGTCCCGGCGGGCATCACGAAGGCGATACGGCCGCGCGCGCTGGCGAGCGAGTCGTGGATCGTGTCGCCGCGCCCCGTCAGCTGGATCCGGCCGCGGATCGTCCCCGACGTGCCCGACTCGGCGACGCCGTAGCCGGCGAGCAGCCGCCCCATCGGTGTGGGCGCGAGGCGAATGTCGTAGCTGACCGCGCTCGGCCGCTCGCGCGTGTCGAAGATCGCGTCGGCGGCGACGTTGCCGCGCGCCATCGCGAAGGTGAGCGGCGACAGCGCCAGCCGGCCGCGCTCGAGATCGAGCACCATGTCGATGTCGGAGATCGGCACGCGGCGGGAGCGCACCACGCCGACGTGCCACTTCAGGTCGGCGTCGAAGCGCTGCATCGTCGCCACCGGCAGCGCGGCGTCGGGCAGGATCCGCGCGGGCGCCGCGCCGGTCGCGGCGGCGGCGGCGACCGCGCCTTTCTCCGCGACGATGTCGGGATTGTAGCCGATGAAGGGCGCGGCATCGACGATGTCGAGCCGGCGCGTCGTCAGCTCCGAGTCGAGGTGGAGCCGCGCCCCGTTGGTGATCGTCAGCCGCCCGGCGACGTCGCTGTCGCCGAACGTGCCGCTCATCCGCGTGAAGCGATACTCGTTGCCGCTCTGCACCAGCTGCGCGCGCAGGCGGTAGGTGCGCGTGTTGGGGATCACCACGCCGATCACGTCGAGCAGCGTCGACAGGTTGCGCCCGGTCGCGCGCACCGCCAAGGGCACGTTCTCGAACTCGGCGAGGCTGGGCAGCGTCCCCGCCACGTCGATCGTGTTGCCGGCCGCCCGCGCGCGCGCGACCAGCTCGTTGCGCCCGCGTGCCACCGTCGCGTCGGGCGAGAGCAGGCGTGCCGCCAGCGTGAAGGGCGTGTCGCGCAGCTGGCCGGTGCCGCTGAGCCCGACCGCCTGCCCGATGCGCGCGTCGGTCGAGCGGATCGTGTCGAGCGTCAGGTCGGCGAGCAGCCTCATGCGCGGGTCGCGGTAGCGCACCTGCGTGCCCGTGACGGTGGCGCGATCGATCCGCGGCAGGTCGAGCGGCTTGCCCGAGCCCTTGTCCTCGCTGAAGGTCCAGGTGTTGCGCGTGTGCGCGGGATCCCACTCGAGATCGACCGCGCCGTTCGTGAGATCGAGCCAGTAGAGCCGGCGCTTGCCGAACAGCAGCGACAGCGGCGCGATGCGCGAGTCGATCCGCTCCGCCGCGAAGAGGTTGGGCCGGGTCGCCCAGGCGGGATTGGCGATGGCGAGTCGCTCGGCGTAGAATTTGATCTTGAGCGGCGCGAGATAGAGCTGGAAGTCGCCGCCCACGCGCACCTGGCGATGCGTCAGCTTGCCGACGACGCTCTCGAACGGGCGCTTGAGGAAGCGGCCCTTGGTGACGAAGAGCACCAGCCACATCGCGGCGAGGAGCGCGAGCAGCCCCAGCGCGACGTTGCGCGCGATCCGCCAGCCGCGGCCGCGCGATCGGCCGGCGTCTTCCGGCGGCGCGGGCGGCGGTGATGCACCCGCCGCGCCGGTCGACGCCGCGGAGGGACCGGGCGCGGCGACCGTGTCGGGCGGGATCGTTGCCATGGCGGTCCAATCGCGCGACGCGGCGGCGCGGTTCCCGGTACATCGCGCGCCACCGTGCCAGATGCGGGCGGTTGCTTTTCGCGGGGAGCGCGGCTAAGGCGCGCGCTTCTCCGAGCGATCGGCGGTGACGAACGGCCCGGCCATCCAGGGCTGCCGCGGCCGTTTCAGCCGAACGCTCCAGCAGAAAGGACGAAAATGCCCAAGCTCAAGACCAAGAGCGGCGTCAAGAAGCGCTTCAAGCTCACCGCGACCGGCAAGATCAAGCACGGCGTCGCCGGCAAGCGCCACCGCCTCATCAGCCACAACGCCAAGTACATCCGCCAGAATCGCGGCACCACGGTGCTGTCGAAGGCCGACACCGCGACGGTGAAGGCCTGGGCGCCGTACGGCCTGAACTGAGCGACGAGGAGGAATAGCTTATGGCACGCGTCAAGCGGGGCGTCACCACTCGCGCCAAGCACAAGAACATCCTGGAGCAGGCGAAGGGCTATCGCGGCCGTCGCAAGAACACCATCCGCGTCGCGCGGCAGGCGGTCGAGAAGGCCGGCCAGTATGCCTATCGCGACCGCAAGGTGAAGAAGCGGACCTTCCGCGGCCTGTGGATCCAGCGCATCAACGCCGGCGTCCGCGCCGAGGGCCTGACCTACAGCCAGTTCATGCACGGGCTGAAGCTCGCGGGCGTCGAGCTGGACCGCAAGGTGCTGGCGGATATCGCGATGAACGAGGGCGCCGCCTTCACCGCGATCATCGCCCAGGCGAAGGCCGCGCTGCCGCAGGCGGCGTGAGGCTTCCTCCGCGATGATACAGGGGGCGCTGGTGGCGACACCGGCGCCCCTTTCTCGTTGGGGGCGTGCTGGTGTTGGTCGCGTCGTGCTACATCGCCGAGGACATCGGCTCTGGATCCCCGCCTACGCGGGGATGACGGAGAAGAGGAGAGGACCGCGAGGACGTTCCAGCGCCATAGCGAGCCAACGGCCCCAACCGTCATCCCCGCGCAGGCGGGGATCCAGATACGATAAGATCGGCGAGGGCATGGCCGGCTCGGCGTCGATCGATTGGGGCCGACGACCGGACGTGGCCGATGCGGATCCCCTGCGTGTACATCATGGCGAGCGGGCAGCACGGCACGCTCCACATCGGCGTCACCTCCCATCTCGCCGCGCGGGTGATTCAGCACCGCGAAGGATTGATCCCGGGTTTCACCAGCCGCTATCGCTTGATGCGGCTCGTCTGGTTCGAGACGGCGGACACCATGGAAGCGGCGATCCGGCGCGAGAAGCAGATGAAAAAGTGGAAGCGTGACTGGAAGCTGCGCCTGATCGAAGAGGCTAACCCGCATTGGCAGGACCTCGCGATCGATCTCGGCTTGGCTCCAGCGCCGAACGGAAGAGAGCAATGACCGATACCGACGAGCTTCAGACCCACCTGCTCGCCGCGATCGCCGCGGCCGCGGGGCTCGACGCGCTCGAGGCGGTGCGGGTCGAGGCGCTCGGCAAGCAGGGGCGCGTCACCGCGCTGCTCAAGACACTCGGCGCGCTGTCGCCCGAGGAGCGCCAGGCGCGCGGCCCCGCGATCCACCAATTGCGCGAGGCGGTCACCGCGGCGATCGCCGCGCGCAAGGCGGTGCTGGAGCAGGTCGCGCTCGACGCGCAGCTCGCCAGCGAGGCGCTCGACATGACGCTGCCGGTCGACCTGCCTGCGAGCGGCACGGTCCACCCGGTCAGCCAGGTGATGGACGAGCTGGCCGAGATCTTCGCCGACCTCGGCTTCGCGGTCGCCACCGGGCCCGAGATCGAGGACGACTGGCACAATTTCGGCGCGCTCAACATCCCGGACACGCACCCGGCGCGCGCGATGCAGGACACCTTCTACGTGGCGCAAGCCGAGGGCGCCGGGGCCGCGCCCCTGGTGCTGCGCACGCATACCTCGCCGGTGCAGATCCGCACCATGGTCGAGGTCGCGCGCCGCCAGAACGGCGCGGGCGCGCCGATCCGCATCATCGCGCCGGGCCGCGTCTATCGCTCCGACTGGGACGCGACGCACACGCCGATGTTCCACCAGGTCGAGGGGCTGGTGATCGACAAGGGCATCACGCTCGGCCACCTGAAGTGGACGCTCGAGACCTTCCTCAAGGCCTTCTTCGAGCGCGACGACGTCGTGCTGCGGCTGCGCCCGAGCTATTTTCCGTTCACCGAACCCTCCGCCGAGGTCGACGTCGGCTTCTCGGTCGAGAAAGGCAAGCGGGTCATCGGCGGCGATGCGGGCTGGATGGAGGTGCTCGGCAGCGGCATGGTCCACCCGCGCGTGATCGCCAACTGCGGGCTCGATCCCGCGGAGTGGCAGGGCTTCGCCTTCGGCTGCGGGATCGACCGGCTGGCGATGCTGAAATACGGCATCGACGACCTGCGCCCGATGTTCGAGGCCGACACGCGCTGGCTGCACCACTACGGCTTCGCCGCGCTCGACGTCCCGACCCTGTCGGGCGGCGTCGGCACCCCCGCCTGACCTTCCTTCAGCTCCGGACGAACCGATGAAATTCACGCTCTCCTGGCTCAAGGACCATCTCGACACGAGCGAGTCGCTCGACTCGATCCTCGCCGCGCTCACCCGCGTCGGGCTCGAGGTGGAGGGAGTCGAGAACCCCGCCGCGCGGCTCGGCGGCTTCCGCGTCGCGCGCGTGCTCACCGCCGCGCCGCACCCGCAGGCCGACAAGCTCCAGGTGCTCACGGTCGAGGCCGGCCCCGAGGTCAACGGCGGCGCGCCGCTCCAGGTGGTGTGCGGCGCGCCCAACGCGCGTGCCGGTCTGGTCGGCGTGTTCGGCACCGCTGGCGCGACCGTCCCCGCCAACGGCATGGTGCTGCGCGTCGCCGCGATCCGCGGGGTCGAGTCGAACGGCATGATGTGCTCGTCGCGCGAGCTCGAGCTGGGCGACGACCATGACGGCATCATCGAGCTGGCCTCGGATGCGCCGGTCGGCGCGACGTTCGCCGACTATGCCGGGCTCGATGACGCGGTGATCGACGTGTCGGTCACGCCCAACCGCCCCGACTGCATGGGCGTGCGCGGCATCGCGCGCGACCTCGCCGCGGCGGGGCTCGGCACGCTCGTGCCATTGACCGTGCCACAGGTTCCCGGCGAAGGCTCCGGCCCCGACGTGCGGATCGAGGATCCCGCGGGCTGCCCGGCCTTCTACGCGCAGGCGGTCGCGGGCCTCAGCAACGGCGAGTCGCCCGAGTGGATGCGCCGTCGCCTCCGCGCGATTGGGCAGAAGCCGATCTCGACCCTGGTCGACATCACCAACTATCTCACCGTCGACCTCGGCCGCCCGCTGCACGTCTACGACCGCGCGCGTCTCTCCGGCGGCCTGGTGGCGCGCCAGGCGCGCGAGGGCGAGGGCGTCGCGGCGCTTAACGGCCGGACCTACACGCTCGCCGCGGGGATGACCGTGATCGCCGACGACGTCGCGGTGCACGACATCGGCGGCATCATGGGCGGCGCGCACTCCGGCGTCTCCGCGGCCACCACCGACGTGATCATCGAATGCGCCTATTTCGCGCCCGACGCGATCGCGCGCACCGGGCAGAAGCTGGCGCTGACCAGCGACGCGCGCCAGCGCTTCGAGCGCGGCGTCGACCCGGCGTTCCTCGACGACGGGCTCGCGATCGCCACCTTCCTCGTCCAGGAATATTGCGGCGGCACCGCTAGCACGGTCACGCGCGTGGGCGCGCCGCCGGTGACGATGCCGACCTATGCCTACGACCCGGCGCGCGCCGCGACGCTCGGCGGCCTCGACGTGCCGGCCGATCGCCAGCGCGCGATCCTCGAGTCGCTCGGCTTCACCGTCTCACCCGAGTGGCAGGTCACCTCGCCGACCTGGCGCCCCGACGTGGACGGCACCGCCGACCTGGTCGAGGAAGTGATCCGGATCGAGGGGCTCGACCGCGTCGCGGCGGTGCCGCTGCCGCGGGTCGCCGGCGTCGCGCGCCCCACCGCCACGCCCGAGCAGAAGGTCGAGCGCCGCGTTCGCCGCGCCGCCGCGGTGCGCGGGCTCGACGAGGCGGTGACGTGGAGCTTCATCGCGGAACGCCATGCCGCGGTGTTCGGCGGTGGCGACTGGACGCTCGCCAACCCGATCAGCGAGGAGCTCAAGGTCATGCGGCCGTCGCTGCTCTCCGGGCTGCTCGCCGCCGCCGAGCGCAACCTGCGCCAGGGCGCGGAGGGCGTGCGGCTGTTCGAGCTGGGTCGGCGCTATCTGGCGAAGGACGGCGCGCCGCACGAGCGCGCCACGCTCGGTATCGTGCTCGCGGGCGACCGGCGCCCACGCGGCTGGCGCGAGGGCAAGGCCGCCGGCCACGACGCCTATGACGCCAAGGCCGAGGCGCTCGCGCTGCTCGCCGCGGCGGGGGCGCCGGTCGACAATCTCCAGGTGATGGGCGAGGCGGGCGAGGCCTTCCACCCCGGTCGCTCCGGGACGCTGCGGCTCGGCCCCAAGACGGTGCTGGCGGCGTTCGGCGCGGTCCATCCCGCGGTGCTACGCGCCTTCGACTTGTCCGGCCCGGTCGCCGCGGTCGAGCTGTACCTCGACTCGCTGCCGGCCAAGCGCGGCACCGGCTTCATGCGCCCCGCCTATGCGCCGCCCGCGCTCCAGCCGGTGCGGCGCGACTTCGCCTTCCTCGCCCCCGTCGCGCTCACCGCCGAGGCGCTGACGCGCGCGGCCAAGGGTGCCGAGAAGGCCGCGATCGTGCGCGCGCGCGTGTTCGACGTGTTCACCGGCACGGGCGTGCCAGAGGGGCAGAAGTCGGTCGCGCTGGAAGTGGTGCTCCAGCCCGGCGAGAAGAGTTTCACCGACGCCGAGCTCAAGGCGATCGCCGACAAGGTGGTCGCCGCGGCGGGCAAACTGGGAGCGAGCTTGCGTGGCTGAGTGGATCCGAATCTCGAACGGGGTGCTGAGCGCGGCGATCGACCCGCACGGCGCGCAGCTCTCCTCGCTGACCGACGCCGACGGGCGCGAGCTGATGACCGACGCCGACCCGCGTTTCTGGAACGGGCGCGCGCCGATCCTCTTCCCCGTGGTGGGCGCGCCGTCGGGCGAGACGATCCGCGTCGACGGCGTCGACTATCCGATGCGCAAGCACGGGTTCGCGCGGAGAAGCGACTTCGCGGTGATCGAGGCGACGCCGACCCGCGCGGTGTTCGCGCTGACTGACGACCCTGCGACGCGCGCGCACTACCCCTTTGCGTTTCGGCTCGAGCTCGCCTACACGCTCGCCGGCGCCACGCTGGCGATCGAGGCGACCGTCGCCAACCCCGCGGACGTGCCGCTGCCGGCGAGCTTCGGCTTCCATCCCGCCTTCGCCTGGCCGCTCCCTTATGGCCACGCGCGCGCCGACCACCGCATCGTCTTCGCCGCGGACGAGCCGGGGCGGCTGCGCAGCATCGCCGCCGACGGCACGATCGCGGCGGCGACGGTGCCCTCCCCGCTCGACGGGCGCGTGCTGCGGCTCGACGACGCGCTGTTCGCGCATGACGCGCTGGTGTGGGATGCGGTGGTGTCGCAGTCGGTGCGCTACGGCGCGGACGCGGGCCCGCAGCTAGAGATCACCTTCCCCGACACGCCCAAGCTGGGGATCTGGACCAAGCCGGGCGCGGCGTTCGTGTGCGTCGAGCCGTGGCACGGCATCGCCGACCCCGAGGGCTACATCGGCGAGTATCGCGACAAGCCGGGCGTGTTCGAGGTGGCGCCCGGGAGCGAGAAGCGCATCACGATGGGCGTGGCGCTGGTCAAATAGCGAGAGGCGCCCCGCCCTCTGCCAGCGGGAAGTGCCGCGACCTTCTTACCGTGGGCGCCACTCAGCGGCTTATCTCACCCACGTCATTCCGTGCTCCGACACACGCCGGCGCCCGGAGCACGGGACGCGGCGCCCGTTGTCCCGCGCCCCCGCCAGCGCAGGAGCAACGAGGAGGACGACGGACAGCCTCAGCCGTCGTAGTCGGCGCCGAGGTTCTGGTTGCGCGGCGGGGCGACCGCGGTGAGGCGCAGCGCCTCGGCCGAGGCGGCGAGGCTGCCGATCGCGTCGGCCTCTTCCTCGTCGTCGATCTGGACGCGCTGGAGGCTCTGCACCACCGACTCGTGCAGCTCGTCGGGCTTGACCGTCTCCTCGGCGATCTCGCGCAGCGCGACCACCGGGTTCTTGTCGCGATCGCGGTCGATCGTCAGCTCGGCGCCGCCCGACACCTGCCGCGCGCGCTGGGCGGCGAGCAGGACGAGGTCGAAGCGGTTCGGGATCTTGTCGACGCAATCCTCGACGGTGACGCGCGCCATCGCGTATCCTCTTGTCGTAAACTTCAGGGAAGCGTTGGCATCTAGTCGAGCACCGGCCAGCCGTCAAGGAAGCCGCGCCCCGCGCCGGGGCAGCGGCGCGCTTGCCCGCCGCGGCGCGACCCGCCATCTGAGAACGATGGATGACGCCCCCGCCCAGCCGACGTTCACCGTGGAGGGAAACCGCCTGACGCTGCTCGACACCGGCCCGCGCCGGCTGGAAGGGCTGATCGCGCTGATTGACGGCGCGCGCCACTCACTGCGCGTGCTCTATTACATCTACGCCGACGATGAGTCGGGTCGCCGCGTCAACGCCGCGCTCGCCGCCGCGGCGGCGCGCGGCGTGCGCGTCGCGCTGATCGTCGACGGCTTCGGCAGCGACGACGCCGATGCCGACTTCTTCGCCGAGCTGGACCGGGCGGGCGTGTCGGTGTGCCGCTTCTCGCCGCGGCTGGGGCGGCGCTACCTGCTGCGCAACCACCAGAAGCTCGCGCTCGCCGACGCCGAGACCGATGAGCCGCGGATCATCATCGGCGGCTTCAACATCGAGGACGATTATTTCGGCACGCCGCGCGAGCAGGCGTGGCGCGATCTCGGGCTGCTGCTCGAGGGCCCCGCCGCGGCACGGATGGCGGGCTATTTCGACGCGCTGGAGCGGGGCATCCACGGCGGCGGGCGAGTGCGCCGGCTCAACCGGGCGCTGGCGCGATGGAGCGAGAACGACGGCAAGCTGCGCTGGCTGATCGGCGGTCCGACGCGCGAACTGTCACCCTGGGCGCGCGCGATCCGCGACGACATGCGGCGCGCGACCCGGATCGACGTGATCGCGGGCTATTTCACGCCGAGCCCGACGCTGCTGCGCGCGCTCGACCGCGCCGGTCGCCGCGCCGCCGCGGTGCGGGTCGTCACCGCGTCCACGTCGGACAACAACGTGACGATCGCGGCGGCGCGCTTCACCTACGCGGGGCTGCTGCGCCGCGGGGTGCGCGTGTTCGAATATGCCGCCACCAAGCTGCACACCAAATTGTACGTCGTCGACGACGCCACCTGGATCGGCAGCGCCAACCTCGACATGCGCAGCCTGTTCATCAACCTCGAGCTGATGCTGCGGATCGACGACCCCGCGTTCGCCGCGCACGCGCGCGCCTATGTCGAGGGCGAGATTGGGCAGTCGAACGAGGTGACGCCCGAGGCCTATCGCGCCGCGACCGGCTGGTGGCAGCGCGGCAAGCAGTTCGTCGCCTATCTGCTCACCGCGGTAGCCGATCCGGCGATCTCGCGCGGGCTCAACTGGGGGATCGACGAGGGCTGAGTCACGCCCCTCGGCGCGGCGCCTCGCCCTTGAGGAAACCGACGAAGCGCTCGGTCGCGCCGTCGAGCGCACGCGCGCTGGCGGCGAGCTCGCCCGCGCTGCCGCGCACGGTCTGCGACAGCGCCGCGGTGGTGCGCACCGCGGCGGCGACCTCGTCGATGCGGCGCTCGATCAGCTCGGCGCCGCTGGCCGTGCGAGTCGCGCCCGCCTCGATCCCGGCGGCGAGCTGGCGCTGGTCCGACACCGAGGCCGCGATCCCCCCTGCCGCGCTCGACACCTGCGCCACCGCCGAGTCGGCGCGGGTCAGCGCCGCGGCGGCATCGCCCACGCCAGCGAAGATCGCGCCGAGCAGCGCGCTGATGCGGTCGCTCGCGCGGGTCGAATCGGCGGCGAGCGAGCGGACCTCGCCCGCGACCACGGCGAAGCCGCGCCCCGCCTCGCCCGCGCGCGCCGCCTCGATCGTCGCGTTGAGCGCGAGCAGGTTGGTCTTCTCGGCGATGTCGCGGATGTCGCCGACGAGCTGGCCGATGCGCTGGCCGTGCTCCTCGAGCTCGCCGATGCGGCCGACGCCGCTGCCCGCCGCCGCCTGCGCCACCGCGGTGAGCGCACTCTGCTGATCGGCCGAGTCGGCGATGGCACGAATCGAGCCGCCGAGGTCGCGGATCGAGTCGGCGACGTGGCGGATCTGCGCGGTCGCCTCGACCGCCTCGCTCGCCACCGCCGCGGCCTGCACGCCCGCCCCCGCGGCGAGATCGTCGAGCGCGATCGACGAGCGCTCGAGCTGCCCGGCCGCGCTGCCGATCGCGCGTACCACCTGCGCCACCGAGCCCTCGAACGCCTCGGCGACGGTGAGCAGCTCGTCTCGGCGCCGCGCCGCCGCGTCCTGCTCGGCGCCGCGCAGCCGCGCGCGCTCGGCGGCGGCGAGATTCTCCGCCGCGCGCGCCTGGCGCAACGCCTCGGTGGCGGTGGCGCGCGCCTGCTCGGCGGCGGTGCGCGCCTCGTCCGCCTCGGCGACCAGCACGCGGCTGCGCTCGAGCGAGAGCCGCTGCCGCTCGAGCAGCCGCTCGATCACGCCCGTCACCAGCCACAGCACGCCTGCCTGCATCACCACCGCCAGCGCGTGGACCAGCACGCGGCCGAGCCGCCCCTCACCCGCGAACACCCAGGCCGGCGCGAACCACTCCAGCAGCAGGTGATGGAGCGCGATCAGCCCCGCGGCGAAGACGATCGGCCGCCAGTCGCACAGCACCACCAGCGCGGCGAGCGCGACGAAGAAGAACATATGCCCGTCCATCTGCCAGGGATGGCCCTCGAGCACATAGACCAGCAGCGCGGGCGCGGTGGCGGCGAGCGTCCCCGCGATGGTGCGCGCCTGGGCGTCGGTGCGACCCCTGATCGCGAGCCAGGTCGGCGCCGCGGTGAGGAAGATCCCCGCGCCGAGCACGACCGGATCGATCGCGCCGGTGAGCGCGAGCTGGATCACCGCCACCGCGGCCAGCGCGCCCCAGCCGAGCGC
Source organism: Sphingomonas sp. BK580 (assembly GCF_014194975.1). Taxonomy (GTDB): domain Bacteria; phylum Pseudomonadota; class Alphaproteobacteria; order Sphingomonadales; family Sphingomonadaceae; genus Sphingomonas. The sequence goes on from NZ_JACIAY010000005.1 coordinate 196,945, forward strand.
CGCGATCAGCCGCATGCCGAGAAGGCGCATCTGCTCGAGCGTCAGCGTGTCGAGCGCGCGCCAGCCGATCGCGGTCATGCCGTCGCTCCGATCTCGTCGCCGCACAGCGGCGAGGGCGCGGCGAGCAGCAGCGCGTCGCCGAGACGCAGCCGCGCCTGGATCCGGTCTCGCGCGCCGCGCACCACCAGGCTGGTTCCCGGCCCGCGCCCGACCAGCCGGGCGCCGGCGGCCAGCGCGGCCGAGGCGAGCGCGCTCGGTGCGGCGCCGATCGGCACCAGCAGCAGCGTTCCCTCGGCGGGAGGCCGCACCGCCAACACCAGCAGCGCCGCCGCGAACAGGGCGGCCTGCAGCAGCAGCGGGAGCGACGCACGGCGGGTCATGCCGACCGTCTAGGCTACGTTCCTTAACGCGTCGTTTCTCTACGTGGGTTAGGGCCGGCGCGCCGCGGCCGTGCGCCGAAGGCCGCGCGTCCGCCCGTAGGCCAGGTAGAACAGCAACCCCGCGGCATTCCACAGCAGGAAGCGCGCGATCGTCGCGCTCGGCAGGCTCCACAGCAGGTAGAGGCAGCCGAGGATGGCGAGCGATCCCACGACGTTGGGCAGCGGGCAGCGGAACAGCCGCGGCGCGTCGGGTGCGGTGCGGCGCAGCACCATCAGGCACGCGCCCGCGGCGATGAAGGCGAGCAGCGTCCCCGCATTGGCCAGCTCGGCGATCTCGTCGAGCCGGAACAGCCCCGCCACCACCGCGATCGCCACCCCGGTCAGCAGCGTGATCCGCGTCGGCGCACCGCTGCGCACGCTCACCGTGGCGAGCCCGCGCGGCAGCAGTCCGTCGCGCGCCATCACGAAGAAGATGCGGCTCTGCCCGTACATCATCACCAGGATCACCGAGGGAAGAGCGATCACCGCGGCGAGCGCGATCAGATGGCCGGCGAGCGGCTGGCCGAGCGAGCGCAGCACCAGCGCGAGCGGCTCGGGCGAGTTCGCCAGCCGAGTGAACGGCAGCGCGCCGATCGCCGCCACCGCCACGGCCATGTAGATCGCGGTGCAGACCAGCATCGAGCCGACGATCCCGATCGTCAGGTCGCGCCCGGGCCGCTTGGCCTCCTCGGCCGAGGTCGCCACCGCGTCGAAGCCGTAGAAGGCGAAGAAGACGATCGCCGCCGCCGCCATCACGCCGCGCTTGTGCCCGCCGCTCTCCGCCGCGGCGAAACCGTAAGGCATGAAGGGATGCAGGTTGGTGGGATCGAACGCGGGCAGCGCGAAGACGATGAACACCGCCAGCGCGGCGAGCTTGACCACGACGAGGACGATGTTGAGCGTCGCACTCTCGCGCGTGCCCGCGACGAGCAGCCCCATGACGGCGAGCGCCACCGCCACCGCGGGCAGGTTGACGAGCCCGCCGCCGTGCGGCCCGGCGAGCAGCGCCGGCGGCAGTGTGACGCCGGCGGACTGGATCCAGCCGACGAGATAGCCCGACCATCCCACCGCCACGGTCGAGCAGGCGAGCGAATATTCGAGGATCAGGCTCCAGCCGACCACCCACGCGGCGGTCTCGCCCAACGCCGCGTAGCTGAACGTGTAGGCGCCGCCCGCGGCCGGGATCATCGTCGCCAGCTCGGCATAGGCCAGCGCGGCGCAGGCGCAGACCGCACCGGCGATGGCGAAGGCGAGGATCACCGCCGGGCCGGCACGCTCGGCGCCGACGCCCGTGAGCGTGTAGATGCCGGTGCCGACGATCGCGCCGACGCCGAGCGCGATCAGGTGCGGCCAGGACAGCGTCTTGGCGAGCGCGCGGCCTTCCTCATGCCGGGTCACGTCGGCGAGTGACTTGCGCTGGCCCAGCATGCGGCTCGTTCTCCTACGCGGGTGGGTGCGGCGGGGGGCGGGTCGGGACGCGCCTTCTCGTCGGCACGAGCTCGGTCGACGCCCGCGCCCCACTCATGGTCTCGCGCGCACGCGGAAGCGTAGGAGGCGAAGAGGTCGCCGGTCGTCGTTCTGCCTGGCCCTGGGTTCCCGCGCTCGCGGGATCGCGGCGCTTCGACCCAAGTCGCGTCCGATCCGTGTAGCGCTCGATGCGCCGTCGCAGTGGCGACGCAGCGAACACCGAACCGTGTCTCGCCCGGCGTGACGGAAGCGAGTCCGCCCTCTTCACGTCACCTGGAACCCAGCCCAGAACGGGTCCTCGCGGTCGATCCAGATCGTGTTGAAGCCGGTCGCCACCGCCGAGCCCTCGATCGAGGGGACGATCGCCGGCATGTCGCCCAGCGTCGTCGCCGCCTCGACCCGCCCGGTGAAGCGGCTGCCGATATAGCTCTCGTGGACGAAGCGGTCGCCGACCCTTAGGTCGCCGCGGTCGGCGAGATGCGCGAGCCGCGCCGACGTGCCGGTGCCGCACGGCGAGCGGTCGATCGCCTTGTCGCCGTAGAACACCGCGTTGCGCCCGTCGGCGTCGTTGCCGCGCGGGCGGTCGGCCCAGAGCACGTGGCTGACCCCGCGGATCGTCGGGTCGAGCGGGTGGACCGGCTCGACCTTCTCGCGCACCGCCGCCCGCACCAGTCGCGAGGCCGCGATCAGCCGGTCGGCCCCCATCGCGTCGAGCCCCGCATAGCCTCCCTGCGGCTCGACGATCGCGTAGTAATTCCCGCCATAGGCGACGTCGACGCTGAGCCGGCCGAGATCGGCGACGTCGACCTCCACGCCGCGCGCCGCGACATAGCTGGGCACGTTGGTGATGCGGACCGAGGTCACCTTCTCGCCCGCGGCCGTGTAGGCGATGTCGATCACGCCCGCGGGCACCTCGACCTTGAGCCGCCCCGGCGCCGCGGGCTGGATCAGCCCGTGCTCCAGCCCGAAGGTGATCATCCCGATCGTGCCGTGGCCGCACATCGGCAGGCAGCCGCTCGTCTCGATGAACAGGATGCCGACGTCGGCGTCGGCGGTGGTGGGCGGGTAAAGGAAGCCGCCCGACATCATGTCGTGCCCGCGCGGCTCGAAGCAGAGCCCGGTGCGGATCCAGTCGTAGCGGGCGAGGAAGTCCTGCCGGCGCTCCGACATCGAGGCGCCGCGCAGCAGCGGCGCACCGCCGGCGACGAGCCGCACCGGGTTGCCCGCGGTATGGCCGTCGATGCAGAAGAAGGTGTGGCGCATGCCGCCGACGCTATCAGGCCGCGGCAGGCAGCGACAGCGTCGGGCGCGTCGCGGCGGCGCGCTCGACCATCGCGATCACCTCGGCGCGGCGCTCGCCGGTGAGCACGTAGCGCGGCGGCAGCACGCGCTCCGAGCCGCGCCCCATCACCTGCTCGGCGAGCTTGATCGACTGGACGAGGTCGTGCTCGGCGTCGAGGTGGAGCAAGGGCATGAACCAGCGGTAGATCTCGAGCGCCTTGGCGTGATCGCCGCGCTCGAACGCCGCGACCAGCTCGACCGACTCCTTGGGAAAGGCGTTGGTCAGGCCCGAGACCCAACCCTGCGCGCCGAGGTACAGCCCCTCCAGCGCGACGTCGTCCAGGCCGGCGAACAGCACGTAGCGGTCGCCGAGATCGTTGCGGAAGTCGGTGAAGCGCCGCGTGTCGGGCGCCGATTCCTTGACCGCGACGATATTTTCCACCGGCACGAGCTGCTCGAGCACGTAGCGGTCGATCACGGTGCGATAGGCCGGCGGGTTGTTGTACAGCATGATCGGCAGCGCGGTGCGCTCCGCCACGCCGCGGAAGTGCGCCACCAGCTCGTCCGGCTTGGGCACATAGACCATCGGCGGCAGCAGCATGAGGCCGTCCGCCCCGGCCTTCTCCGCCGCCTGCGCGTAGCGCACCGCGCGGCGTGTGTCGTACTCGGAGACGCCGGTGATCACCGGCACGCGTCCCTTCACCACCTCGACGATGGCCGACAGAACCGACACCTTCTCGTCGTAGTCGAGCGAGTTGTTCTCGCCCACGGTGCCCAGTGCGATGATCCCGGTGACGCCGTCGCGGATCAGCTCGTCGACCACGCGCTGCGTGTCCGACAGGTCGAGCGCGAGGTCCTCGCGTACCTGGGTCGTCACCGCCGGGAACACGCCCTTCCAACCGATCGCCATCGCCGACACCGCCCTCTTATTCTCTCTCAGACGTAGATCGTATACTAAGTAGATCGCGTGAGCGCAACCTGTCAGACTACTCCTCGTCGGGGTACGGGCCGCGTCCGCCGTCGCGGATCAGCTGGTCGACGCGGCGGTCGATCTCGCTCACCGGCACCGAGCCGAGCGCGAGCACCGCATCGTGGAAGGCTTTGACGTTGAACTTGGGGCCGAGCGCCTGCTCGGCGCGGGCGCGGGCGCGCTGGATCGCGAGCTGGCCGGTGTAGTAGCTGAGCGCCTGCCCCGGCCAGGCGATGTAGCGGTCGACCTCGGTGGTGACCTCGTGGTCGGACAGCGCGGTGTTGTCGCGGAGGTAGGCCTGCGCGCGCTCGCGGCTCCAGCCCATCGCATGGATGCCGGTGTCGACCACCAGGCGGGACGCGCGCCACGCCTGATAGCTCAGCATGCCGAAGAGGTCATAGGGCGTCTCATACATCCCCATCTCCTCGCCCAGCGTCTCGCAATAGAGCGCCCAGCCCTCGCCGTAGACCGAGAGATAGGTGTCGCGGCGGAACGGCGGCAGGTCCTTGTTCTCGGCGGCGAGCGGCATCTGGAAGGCGTGGCCGGGCGCGCTCTCGTGCAGCGTCAGCGCGGGCATGGCGTAGAGCGAGCGCGCGGGCAGGTCGTAGGTGTTGACGAGATACACGCCCGGCCCGCCGCGCCCCGCGGTGTAGAAGGGCGCGACATCGGCGGGCACCGGCTTGATCGCGAAACGGCTGCGCGGCAGCCGCCCGAAATAGCGTGCGGCCTTGCCGTCGAAGGTCTTGGCGATCCACGCGGCGCGGTCGAGCAGCTGCTGCGGCGTGGTCGCATAGAAGCGCGGGTCGGTGCGCAGGAAGGTGAGGAAGGCCGGCAGGCCGCCCTGGAACTTCACCTGCGCCATCACCTCCAGCATCCGCGCGCGGATCTTGGCGACCTCGGCCAGCCCGATCGCGTGCACCTGCTCGGGGCTCTGCGGCAGCGTCGTATATTCCGCCACCTTCGACTGATAATAGGCCTTGCCGTCGGGCAGGTCATAGGCTGCCAGCGCGGTGCGCGCGCCAGGGATATACTCCTCGCGCAGGAAGGCGAGCAGCCTGCGGTGCGCCGGCAGCACCGAGTCGCGGATCGCCGCCTCGCCGGCGCGGCGCAGCTCGGCCTGGGTCGCCGCCGGGATCTGCCGCGGCATCGTGGCGAAAGGCGCGTAGAAGGGATTGTCCGCGGTCGACTTCGCCTCGACGACCTGCGCGACGCCGATGTCGCGCCCTGCCAGCGTCACCTTGGGCGGGGTGAAGCCGCGCTGGAGCCCGGCGCGCATGTTGGCGATCTGCTGGTCGAAATAGCGCGGCAACTCGCCGAGCATCGACAGATAGGCGCGATACTCCTTCTCGTTCGCGAGCGGGTCGCGCGCCGCGGCGGCGACGTCGCCCCAGAAGCTGGTGTCGGCGGTGAGCGGCTTCTCATAGTCGCGGAAGCGCTGCTCGTTGAGGAGCGCGTCGATCTGCTGGCGATAGACCGCGTAATTGACCCGCTCGGCGGGCGAGAGATCGGCGGGATGGATCGCGCGCAGCCGCGCCGCGGTGTCCGCCCAGCGCTTGAGCCGCGCCGCCTGCGCCGCCGGACCGACGTCGGGCAGGTGCGCGCGCGCCTCGCGGCGGCTGTCCTCGTCGGCGGCCATCTGCTGCTGCCGCCAGCTGTACTCGTCGGTGTAGAGCTGGCGCAGCGTCGCGTCGGCGCTCCCCGCCCGCGGCGCCGCCGTCGCCGTCGCCGCCGCCATCATCGTCGCGCCCAGCAGCGCCGCCCACATCTGCCTCACTCAACCTCCCCGATCGCGATGATGTCGGCGTAGAGCGCGGCCGGCACCAGCACACCCTCTTTCTCGGCCCGCGCGCGCGCCGCATGGCGGCGTGCCGACGGGAGCCGCGCGCCCTGCCCTTGTATCGCGGCGAACAGCGCCTCGGCGCGCGCGAGATGCTCGGCCGCGGCGGCACCGAGGAAGCCCGCCGGATCGAGCGCGACGATCAGCTCGCCCCCGCGCGGCGAGGCGCCCCGGCCCGCGTCGGCGGCGAGCGACTCGGCGCTGGTCATCTCGCCGATCAGCGGGCCAGCGAGCAGCTCGACCATCGCCGCCAGCGCCGATCCCTTGTGCTCGCCGAAGGTACGCATCGCCCCCGCCAGCACCGCGGCCGGATCGGTGCTGGGCCGCCCTTCCGCGTCATAGCCCCAATCGTCGGGGATGGCGCGGCCGGCGCGGCGGTGCAGCTCGATCTCGCCGCGCGCCACCGCGCTGGTGGCGAAGTCGAAGACGAAGGGGTGCGCGCCCGGGCGCGGCCAGCCGAAGGCGATCGGGTTGGTACCGAACACAGGGCGCGTCCCGCCCGCCGGCGCGACCCAGGCGTGGCTCGGCGTCATCGCCAGCGCGACCAGCCCCGCCTCGGCCAGCGTCTCGACCTCGGGCCAGAGCGCGGCGAAATGCACCACCTCGGTCAGCGCCAGCGCCGCGATCCCGCCCGCGCGCGCCTTGGCCTCGAGCAGCGGGCGCCCCGCGGCGAAGGCGAGCTGCGCGAAGCCGCCCCCACCGTCGACCCGCACCAGCGCGGCGGCGGGCTCGCTCACCCGCGGCACCGCGTCGCGCGCGACCGCGCCGCTGCGCAGGCTGTGCGCGGCGACGAGCAGCCGATAGAGGCCGTGGCTCGCGCAGCCGTCGCGCTCGCCCGCGACCATCGTCTCGGCCACCGCCTCGGCGTGCGCGGGCGCGAGCCCGACCGTACGCAGCGTCGCGCGCGCGAGCGCGCGCACCTCGTCGAGCGACAGTCGGACCGTGTCGCTCACGCCGCCGTGCCCGCGCGCGCGGTGTAGAGGCGGACGCCGAACACCGGCCCGGCACTGCTGCGGTCGTGCGGCAGGAACTTGACGCGGACGCTGCTCTTGCCCGCGGTGAGCCCCGGCGGCAGCGCATAGTCGCGCTCGATGAAGGCGCCGGGCTGGTCGTTGTCGAGGTGCTGGGTGGCGACCCTGACGTTGTCGACCAGAATGTCGAAATCGCGCGCGCGCTCGCCGCCCCAGTAGCTCGCCTGGAGCACCAGGGGGCCGGGCCGCACCTTCATCGTGAACTCGATATAGCCGCCCGAGCGCGCGTCGCGGCCCTGCCGCCCGCGATAGGTGACGGGGTAGCTCAGCTCGCTCGCCAGCTGGTGGTCGCGCTCGGGCTGCATCTCGCCGAGGAACATGACGTCGACCGAGCGCGCCGCCAGGTCGCGCAGCCGCGCCTGCTCGGCGGTGTAGGCGGCCTCCGCCTCGGCCCAGCCCGCGTCGGTGAAGCGCTTGAAATAGACCGCGCTGCGCCGCCGATACTGACGGTAGAAGGGGACGAAGTCGGTGTCGCCGGGCCGCACCACGCCGCGCGTGGCGTAGCGCGCCGCGGCGGCGTCGCGGGCCGCGAAGCCGGCGAGTACGTCGGCGCCGACCAGAGCGGGATCGGCGCCGTCCCACGTGCCCTCGGCGGGGCCGAGGTCGGCGGCGAGCACCAGCGGCCCGCGCAACACCGCGATCGTGTCGGGATCGCCCGGCGCGCTCTCGGTCCGCAGCGCGAGCGGCAACGTCAGCGCGATCGTGTCGCCCGCTCTCCAGCGGCGCTCCACGATCGCGTAGCCGCGCGCCCGCGTCGGCGTGACCGCCGCGCCGTTGACGGTCACGCGCGCGCCGTCGCCGGCCCAGCCGGGCACGCGCAGCGCCACCGGGAAGGTACCGCCGCGCAGCTCGGCGAAGCGCAGCACCGCCTCGCCCTCGTACGGGTAGCGCGTCGCGAGCGTCACCCTCCCGCGCCGGGTCGCCCAGCGCGCCTCGGCGGGGATGTAGAGGTTGACGTAGAAGGTGCCGTCGTCGCCCTCCCAGAAGATCGATTCGCCGTGCTTGGCGTGGCTCTCCATCCCCGAGCCGACGCAGCACCAGAACACGTCGTCCCTGGTGGTCGAGTAATCGCGCGCCGCGCCGCTCAGCAGCGGGGTCATGTAGGTGAAGCCGCCGGTCGCCGGGTCCTGCGCGCTCATCACGTGGTTGAGGTGCGCGCGCTCGTAGAAGTCGAACAGCGCGCCGTCGGGCTGCCACGACCAGAGGTGCCGCGCCAGCTTGAGCATGTTGTAGGTGTTGCAATGCTCGCAGGTCTGCTCGGTGACGTGCTGCGCGACCGCGTCGGGCTGGAAGAAATACTCGCGGTCGGCGTTGCCGCCGATGGCGTAGCTGTGGTGCCGCGTGACCCGCTCGAAGAAGAATCGCGCGGCCTCGGCCTTGGCGGGATCACCGCCGCTCACCTCGTGGATCCGCGCGAGGCCGACCAGCTTGGGCACCTGCGTGTTGGCATGAAGGTTGGCGAGCTTGTCCTCGCCCGCGGCGAGCGGGTCGAGCACGCGATGGTCGTAGAACAGCCTTGCCATGCGCAGCCAGCGCTGGTCGCCGGTGCGCGCGTGGAGCTCGGCGTAGCTGTCGTTCATCCCGCCATATTCGCAGCCGAGCACCTCCTCCAGCCGCGCGGCGTCGAGCGCGGTGAAGACGCGTTCGAAATAGCCGGCGAGCCCGGTGGCGACGAGCAGCGCGACGGCGTTGCCCCAGGCGGCATGGACGTCGAGCAGCCCGGCGAAGAGCTTGTGGACGGTGTACATCGGCGACCAGGAACCGTTGAGGTCGAACCCGCCCGACCGGATCTCGCCGCGCACGATCTCGGGGAAGATCTCCTCGCCGTCGACGATCGTACCGTCCTTCCGCTTGCGCCCGAGCGCGCCGACATAGCCGGTGCCGCGCCTGGCCTGCACCGTCGCCAATTCGGCCACGATGTAGTCGGCGCGGCGGCGCAGCTCGGGGTCGCCCGTCTGCTCCCAGGTGAGCGCGAGCGCGCTGAGGTAATGGCCGAGCGTGTGGCCCGCGATCGTGTCGCTCTCCCAGCCGCCGTAGATCTCGGCCTTGGCGGGCAGGCCGGCATAGGTGCGAAAGTTGTGCAGCAGCCGATCGGGCTCGAGCCGGTGGAGATAGGCGCGGTTGACCTCCACGGCGGTGTGAAAGTCGGACGGCGCCAGGCGAACGTCGGCGAGCGGCAGCGGCCGCGCGCGGACGACGCGCTGCTCGGGCGTGGCGGAGGCCGTAACCGGCAGGAGTGCGAGCGGCGCCAGCGTCGCGGCGCCCGCCATCAGGTCGCGACGGGTCGTGCTCGGCATGGTCTCTCCTCGTCGACTGGTCAGGCGGCGTGAGGGGAGTGTGTCACGGAGCGGTGATGGGTGCAACAGAATCGTATACGGATGAAGCACCGTCGGAGCTGCTCTCTCCTCGTTACCTCTCGGATCCTCCCCGCTCGCGGGAAGGATTTCTGGTCAGTGTACGCGCTCGCCGCGCAGCGCCGCGCCGATCAGCGCGAAGAAGGCGCGGCTGCCCGCGCTCGAGTCGACGTCCCACTCCGGATGCCACTGCACCGCCAGCACCTCCGCGCCGCAGCCCGGCGCCGCGACCGCCTCGATCACGCCGTCGTCGCTCGACCGCGCCTCCACCCGCAACCCGCCGCCGAGCCGATCGATCGCCTGCTCGTGGACCGAGTGGACGGTCAGCTGCCGCTCGCCGGTCGCCCGCGCCAGCCGACCCTCGGGCGCGAGGCTGACGTCGTGGCGCAGCGCGAACAGCTCGGCATAGTCGCGCTGCGTCCAGCTGCCGCCGCGGAGATGGCGGCCGCAGCACGGGTCGGCCGAGAGCGAGCCGCCGAACAGCACGTTGATCTCCTGCAACCCGCGGCAGATGCCGAACACCGGCTTGCCCGCGGCGATCATCGCGTCCGCGAGCGACAGCGCCACCTCGTCGCGCTCGCGGTCGAGCGCCTCGGGCGGCAGGTCGAGCGTGCCGCCGTAGCGCTCGGGCGCGACGTGCGAGCGCGAGCCCGTCAGCAGCAGCCCGTCGAGCGGCGCGGCGAGCGCGGCCGCGTCGTTGGCGCCGGTGAGCGCGGGCACCAGCAGCACGGTCGCGCCCGAGACCGCGGCGAGCGGGCGGACGAAGCGGCTCGCCACCGCCTGCACGGGGCGATGCGCCACCTCGTTGCAGCACAACACACCGATCAGCGGCCGCCGCGACGCCATGCTCAGTCTCCCGCCAGTCCGTCGCGCCAGCGCTCGCCGTCGGCGGGCGCCAGCACGCGCGCGACGGGCTGCGCGACGGTACGTCCCGGCGGCACGTCCTCGAGCAACCAGACGTTGCCGCCGATCATCGCGCCGCGCCCGATCGTGACGCGGCCGAGGATGGTCGCGCCGGCGTAGATCACCACGTCGTCCTCGACGATCGGGTGGCGCGCGTAGCGCTCGCGCGGGTGGTCCGAGGCATCCGCCAGCGGGGTGCGCGCGCCGAGCGTGACATGCTGGTAGAGCCGCACCCGCTCGCCAATGATCGCGGTCTCGCCGATCACCACGCCGGTGCCGTGATCGATGAAGAAGTGCGCACCGATCGTCGCCCCGGGATGGATGTCGACCCCGGTGCGCTCGTTGGCGATCTCGGAGATCAGCCGCGCGGTGATCGGCGCGCCGAGCTGGTAGAGCGGGTGCGCGATGCGGTGGTGCAGGCTGGCGATCGCGCCGGGGTAGCAGACCAGGATCTCGTCCGCGCTGCGCGCCGCCGGGTCGCCGAGGAAGGCGGCGGCGACGTCGCTGTCGATCAGCCGGCGCACCTCGCCGAGCGCGGCGAGGAACAGCCGCACGATCGTCGCCGCCTGCTCGGGGTCGAACGCGCCGCTGCGCGCCTCGGCCTGCCAATAGCCGAGCTCGGCCGCGACCTCGCGCTCCAGCTCGGCCGCGGCGGCGAGCAGTTTGGCGGCGACGAAGCCGTCCTCCTCGCCCGCGGCGCCGCGATACTGGCCGAGCCGGCGCGGGAAGAGCGCGGCGGCGAGCGTCTCGACCACGCGCTCCAGCGCCGCGCGCGAGGGGAAGGTGCGCGCCTCCTCCGCCGGGTGACCGGCGCGCCAGTCGTCGCGCGCGGCGCGCAGCGCGAGCACCGCGGCGGCGATCGCCGAGCCCTCACCCGCCCCGTTCGCCGCCCCGTCGCTCATGCCTCGCCTCTCGCCAACTCGTCCGAGCCGCGACTCATACTCCACCACGCAAGTAGGTGATCCAAGCTTTTCTTGCGCGGCGAGGAGGTTCGCGCGCGCCGCATCGGTCAGGCGCGCTGCAACGCGCGCGCGCGGCGGCGCTGCACCGAGCTGCCGATCCCCATCGCCTCGCGATATTTCGCGACCGTGCGGCGTGCGATCCCGAAGCCCTTGGCGTTGAGCAGCTCCACCAACGTGTCGTCGGACAGGATCGTGTCGCCCTCGCCCGCGATCAGCGCGCGGATCGCGCTCTTCACCGCCTCGGCCGAGACCGCGTCGCCGCCGTCCGCCGCGGCGATCGCCGAGGTGAAGAAATACTTCAGCTCGAACAGGCCGCGCGCGCAGCTGAGATATTTGTTGCTGGTGACCCGGCTGACCGTCGACTCGTGCAGCTCGATCGCGTCCGCCACCTGGCGCAGCGTCAGCGGGCGCAGGTGTGCGACGCCGTGGAGGAAGAAGGCCTCCTGCTGGCGGACGATCTCCGTGGCGACGCGGATGATGGTGCGCTGGCGCTGGTCGAGCGCCTTCACCAGCCAGTTGGCGCTGGCGAGCTTCTCCGCCAGCCAGGTCTTGCCCGCGCGATCCTGCGCGCCGCCGGCCAGCTCGCTGTAATAGCTCTTGTTGACCAGCACGCGCGGCAGCGTCGCGGCGTTGAGCTCGATCGCCCAGCCGCCGCGCGCGCGAGTCACGGTGAGGTCGGGGATCACCGGCGCGGGCGGGTCGCCGCCGTAGCGGAAGCCGGGCTTGGGATCATAGCCGCGCAGCTCGCGGATCATGTCCGCCATGTCCTCGTCGTCGGCGCGGCAGATCTTCTTGAGCCGCGCCAGCTCGCCGCGCGCGAGCAGGTCGAGATGGTCGAGCAGCCGCGCCATCATCGGGTCGTAGCGGTCGGCGTCGCGCGCCTGGATCGCGAGACACTCGGCGAGATCGCGCGCGCCGACGCCGGTCGGCTCGAAGCGCTGGATTTCGGCGAGCACCGCCTCGACCCGCGCGAGCGGCACGCCGAGCCGCTGCGCGACGTCGTGCAGGTCGGCGCGGAGATAACCGGCCTCGTCGATCTGGTCGATCAGCGCGCGCGCGACGAAGAGATCGGTCGCGTCGAAGGTCGCGCCCGCCTGGGCGAGCAGCACGTCGGCGAGGCTCTCGCTGGTGTCGGCGAAGGAGTCGAAGTCGATCGCCTCGCCGCTGCCGCTGCCCGGGCCGAGGTCGCCGATCCGCTCGGCGGCCGACTCGCTCGGGCCGTCGTCGAACCGCTCGGCGGCGATGTCGACGTCGAGCGACTCGCCCGCCCCCTCGCCCGCCATCACCAGCTCGTCGGCGCCGGCGGGCTCGTCGCGCGGCGCCTCGACAGTCTCGGGTGCCGCGGAGACGCTGTCGTCCGCGGGCGCGGTCGACTCGAGCAGCGGGTTGCGCTCGATCTCCTCGGCGATCACGCCCTCGATCTCGAGGTTGCTCAGCGCCAGCAACTTGATCGCCTGCTGGAGCTGCGGCGTCATGACCAGCGACTGCGACTGGCGCAGGTCGAGGCGCGGGGCGAGGCTCACGGGATCACGGGTCCGCGGCGCGTCGACATTACAGGGTGAAGCTCTCGCCCAGGTAGAGGCGCCGCACGTTCTCGTCGCGCACCAGCTCCTCGGGGCTGCCGGTGAACAGCACCTTGCCGTCGTAGATGATGTAGCCGCGGTCGACGATGTCGAGCGTCTCGCGCACGTTGTGGTCGGTGATCAGCACGCCGATGCCGCGCTCCTTGAGCTGGCAGACGAGGTCGCGGATGTCGGCGATCGAGATCGGGTCGATGCCCGCGAACGGCTCGTCGAGCAGCATGATCGACGGGTCTGCCGCGAGCGCGCGCGCGATCTCGGCCCGGCGGCGCTCGCCGCCCGAGAGCGCCATCGCGGGCGCGTCGCGCAGCCGGGTGAGCCCGAAGTCGCCGAGCAGCGTCTCCAGCTTCTCGGCGCGCGCGGCGGCGTCGGGCTCGGACAGCTCGAGCACCGTCAGGATGTTCTTCTCGATCGTCAGGCCGCGGAAGATCGAGGTCTCCTGCGGCAGATAGCCGAGGCCGAGGATCGCGCGGCGGTACATCGGCAGGCCGGTGATATCGTCGCCGTCGAGCATGATCCGGCCCGAGTCGGGCTTCACCAGCCCCATCACCGAGTAGAAGCAGGTGGTCTTGCCGGCGCCGTTGGGGCCGAGCAGCCCGATCACCTCGCCGCGCCCGACCGAGACCGAGACGTCGGTGAGCACGACGCGCTTGTCATAGCTCTTCGCGATCGAGACGACCTGGAGCCCGCTCTGTACCGGCGCCTCGTGGATCGGCGCGACCTGGTCGAGCGACTCGCGGTCGAGCTGGGTGGTGACGCTGTCCATCGCCGTCAGGCCTCGCATAACAGGGTTACCGGTCCGCTAACGACGCGCCGGTTGGCAGGGAACGTGCATGCCCGATCGGCGTCGGCGTTTGAAGGGGGGACGTGACGAGCGGTGCGCGGGCGGGGGTGAGGGGCGACCCTGGGTCCTCCCCTCGCCGGGGAGGATCATCAACCTCAGTCCCGCTTGGGTACCGAGAACGTCCCCGTCACGCGCCCGCTCGGCGCCTGCGTCACGTTGCCCGCGCCGCCGGCGCCGCCCGCCACAGCTGAGCCGTCGATCACCGCGCGCCCGGTGTCGAGGTTGATCGTCAGCCGCCCACCGCTGACGGTGTTGCCCGCCTGGGTCAGCCGCACCCCGCCCAGCATCGTGATGACGCGGCGGTTGAGGTCGTATACCGCGTAGGTGCTGCGCGCGGTCTGGTCGGGCCGGGTCACCGTCACCCCGCCCGAGGCGTCGAGGCGCGACACCTGCGGGTTCCCGTCCTCGACCTGGCCGGTGTAGGCGACCGTCATCCGCGCCGCGTCGAGCGTCATCTCGGCCTGACGCACCTTGACGTTCCCCGCCAGCACGGCGCGGTTGGCGCGATCCTGCAGCTCGATATGATCGGCGCCGAAGTCGATCGGCGCGGCGCTGTTATGACGCGTCTGCGCGACCGCGCCGCCGGCGAGCAGCAGCGCCAGCAGCGGGACTCGACAGGCGACCGGGGCGAGAGGGCGCAACATCCAGCGCTCTTTCTATTTTCTCGGGTCGATCCGCAAGCGCGCATTGCCGTCGAGCGTGACGGTGCGCGCCTCGAGGTCGGCGCGCATGCTGTCCCCGCTGAACGTGCCCTGGCGAACGGTGCCGCTGACCGCGGCGGTGGAGCGCAGCCGGCGCGTCTTCAGGTCGACCACCGCGTCGGTCGTGTCGAGCGCGTAATTGTTGGGACCACGCACCTTGATCGGCCCGGCGACGTCGACCTGCTCGCTGTCCATGTCGTAGCGGCCGGTCGGCGCGGTCATCTCGGCCGGGCCGTCGGACAGGCGGATCGCGGCGGCGAGGTCGCGGATGTTGACGACCGGTTCGGCCGAGCTCTTCTGCAGCGCCGAACCCGCGGTGAGCGCGAAGGGCTGGCCCTTGGCGTCGGTGCCGCGATAGCGCGCGCGCTGGATCTTGAGCCGCTCGCGCGCGACCTCGACCTTGTTCTTGTCGAGCACGAAGGAGGCGTCGCCCCCCATCGTCAGCGGCGCCATCACCAGGAAGGCGAAGAGCACGCCGATCGAGAGCGGCAGCAGGCGGTTGGCGGCGGCGATCAGGCGATCGTGGCGCCCGCCGGGCTGCGCCCAGCGCTGGCGCTCCGAACGCGTGCGGATCGCCACCTCAGACATGCGCGAAGATGTCCACCTCGGGCCAGCCGGCGAGGTCGAGCTCGGCGCGGGCGGGAAGGAAGTCGAAGCACGCCTGCGCCAGCGCGGTGCGCCCCTCGCGCGCCAGCCGCCGGTCGAGCTCGTCGCGCAGCCGGTGGAGGAAGCGCACGTCGGAGGCGGCATAGTCGCGCTGCGCCTCGCTCAGCTCGGGGCCGCCCCAGTCGGACGACTGCTGCTGCTTCGAGATGTCCTGGCCGAGCAGCTCGCGCACCAGCTCCTTGAGGCCGTGGCGATCGGTGTAGGTGCGCACCAGCCGCGACGCGGTCTTGGTGCAATAGACCGGCGCCGCCACGACGCCGAGATAGTGGCGGATCGCGGCGATGTCGAAGCGCGCGAAATGGTACAGCTTCACGCGCGACGGATCGGCGAGCACGGCGCGCAGCACCGGCGCGGCATAGTCGCTGCCCGGGTTGAAGCGAACGAGATGCTCGTCACCGGTACCGTCGGACAATTGCACCAGGCAGAGCCGGTCGCGCGGGGTGATCAGCCCCATCGTCTCGGTGTCGACCGCGATCGCGGTGCCCGGGGCGAACACGTCGCCGGGCAGATCTTCCTCGTGAAAATGGACAGCCATGCGCGCGGCTGTAGCGGGGCGGCGGCGCGGGCTCAACGCGTTCGTTGGGTTGCGTCTGCGACAGACGGTGCCGCTCGCGGGTTAAGAGGCAAGTGATTGGCGCATCTGCAAAGAAAAGACTCGCACAACGATTCGACGGCGCTGGATTGTTCGGCTATGACAGGCGATGCGGCGCATTAGGATCTGCGCCCGGGGAACCGCGTTCGCCGTCCTGCGCGTGGTCTCGTTGAGAATGTTCGGGCGGACCGGGAAGACGAACAGGGTTATGGGTTACGACAAGGGCGGCCGCGGCAATCGCGGCGGACGTGGGCGCGACAAGCGCGACGGTTTCGGCGGCGGCGGTGACGACTTCGGCGGCGGCGGCTTCGGCGGCGGCGGCTTCGGCTACGAGGACCGCGGCGGCTTCGGCGGTGGCGGCGGCAACCGCGGCTTCGGCGGCGGTGGCTTCGGTGGCGGCGGCGGTGGTCGCGGCTTCGGCGGCGGCGGCGGCGGGTTCGGCGGCGGCGGCGGTGGTGGCGGCTTCGGCGGCGGCCGCGGCATGCCCCCCCAGGTCGTCGGCGAGGGCACGGGTGTCGTCAAGTTCTTCAACGCGCAGAAGGGTTTCGGCTTCGTCGTGCGCGATGACGGCGGCGAGGACGTGTTCGTCCACATCTCCGCGGTCGAGCAGGCCGGTCTCTCCGGCCTGGCCGAGGGTCAGCCGCTCGGCTTCACCCTGGTGGATCGCGGCGGCCGCATCTCGGCGACCGACCTGAAGATCGAGGGCGAGCCGATGCCGGTGACCGACCGCGCCCCGCCGCGCGAGGGCGGCTTCGGCGGCGCGCCGGGCGGCGCACGCGGCGGCGGTGCTCCGCAGCGCCAGCTGACCGGCGAGAAGGCCACGGGTACGGTCAAGTTCTTCAACGCCATGAAGGGCTTCGGCTTCATCCAGCGTGACGACGGCCAGCCCGACGCGTTCGTCCACATCTCGGCGGTCGAGCGCGCCGGCATGCCGACGCTCAACGAGGGCGACCGGCTCAGCTTCGAGATCGAGGTCGATCGTCGCGGCAAGTACGCCGCGGTGAACCTGGCCTCGTCGAGCTGATCGGCTCGGCCTTCGGCTGACAGAAGCGGCCCGCCCGGCCTCGCCGGGCGGGCCGTTCTCGTTCGTGCGGCGGGTCGCTCGCGGCGCTTGCCCTCGGCAGCTCGCTCGCGCATCGCGGCGGCGAGGGAGCCCTACCATGACCAAACGCCACCATCTCGCCCCCCGGGCTGCAGCGCTCGCGCTGGTCGCGCTCGTGGGCGGCTGCGCACCGTCGCTCAAGGTGATGACCTACAATGTCCGCTACGCCTCGGACGACGGGCCACAGCCGTGGCCGTCGCGCCGCGCCGCCGCGGTGGCGATGCTGCGCCGCGTTCATCCCGACGTGATCGGCACGCAGGAGCTGCTCCAGCGCCAGGGCGACGACATGGTCGCCGCGCTCCCCGAATATCGCTGGTTCGGGCGCGACCGCCGCGGCGGCCACGCCGACGAGCATATGGGTATCCTCTACCGCACCGACCGGCTGACGCTGCTGCGTCAGGGCGACTTCTGGCTCTCCGACACGCCCGAGGTGGTGGGTAGCCAGAGCTGGGGCACCGACCTGCCGCGCATGGCCAATTGGGGCGAGTTCGCACTGAAGGACGATCCCAGGCGCCGCTTCCTGCTGGTCGACACGCATCTCGCGCACCGCGACCGGGACGACGACGCGCGCGACCGCGCCGCCGCGCTGCTGCTCGAGCGCGTCCCGACGATCGCACCCGGGCTGCCGGTGGTGCTGACCGGCGATTTCAACGCCACGCCCGACAGCGCCGCCTATCGCCGCCTCGCCGCGAAGATGACCGACGCCTGGGGCAAGCGCGCCGGCGGCCTGAGCTTCCACGACTTCACCGGCGTGGCGGACCGGCGGATCGACTATATTTTCCTCGACGGCGCGCGCGCGAGCGGCACCAAGGTGGTGACCGACCGGCCCGGCGGAGTCTACCCGTCCGATCATTTCCCGGTCACCGCGAAGGTCACGCTGCTGCGCTGAGCGGCGGCGCGACGACCGGCGCGTGATCGATCTGGTGGGCGCCAGCGGGGTGCTCCTGCGCACGCAGGAGCCCAGAGCCACGAGCGTCACTTCTGCAGCCCTGGGCTCCGGCGTTCGCCGGAGCACGCTGACGACTTGGATGACGCGGATCAGACGCTAGCGCGCCACCGGCCAGCCCTCCACATCCCAGGCGAGCGGCTGGATCTGCAGCGTCGGCGTGCCGTTCCGCTGCGTGTCATAGGCATGGTAGACGATATAGTCGCCGTCGGGACGCTGCAGGATCGCGGCATGGCCGCGGCCGACATAGCGGTCGCCCGTCCCCTGCCCGGAGGCGAGCACCGGCGTGCCCCCGCCCAGGAGCATCGCGGTCCCGGCGCGGTCGACATAGGGACCGGTCGGCGCCGCGGATCGCCCTACCACGGTGTTGTAGGTGCTCGAGGCGCCGCGGCAGCAGAAGTCGAACGAGGCGAAGAGGTAGTAGAAGCCGCCGTGCCGGATCACGAACGGCGCCTCGATCGCGCCGGGAGACGGCCGCGCGGCGAGGCTGCGCAGCGTGTCGCCGTCGCGCCGCCTGCCGGTGGCGGGATCGAGCTCGATCAGCTTGATCCCGCTCCAGAAGCTGCCGAACACCAGCCACGATCGCCCGTCCGCGTCGGTGAAGGCGTTCGGGTCGATCGCGTTGTAATCGTCGGTCGCGTCCGAGCGGATCACCGGCCCCTGGTCCACCCAGTGCGCGGCCGGGGCGGCCGGGTCGATCACCGTGGCGGTGGCGAGGCCGATCGCCGAGCGATTGCTGCCGAAAGTACTGACCGAATAATAGAGCCGGTACTCGCTGCCCGCCTTGGAGATGTCGGGCGCCCACATACCGGATGCGCCTGGGACGGCGGCGGCGACCCAACCGGGCAGCGCGGTGTAGGAAGCGCCGCGCAGCGTCCAATCCTTCAGGTCGTCCGAGGTGCGCAGGCCGAGCAGTCCGGCGGCGTCGCCGGCGTTGCCGGTCGTGAAGAGATAATAGCGGGCACCGTCGGCGAGGATCGCGGGATCGTGCACCGGACTGGTCGCGCCGCTCAGCGCGATCGAACCGGTCGCGGGGGCCGGAATCGGCGTGGGTGTCGGAAGCGGGCTCGCCGCCGGTGTCGACGCCGCGGCCACCGGCGCGCTCGCCGCCGCGCCGCTGCCGCTGGTGCCGCCGCAACCGGCCAGCAGCGCGGTCACGGCGGCGAGTGCCGTGGCGGCACGCCTCGTTCTGCTCGCCATCGTCTCTCTCCCGCTTGGAGTGGCGCGGGCGGGGCGTGTCGCCCCTGCCCGCCGGACGGCGCGCTCAGTCGAAGGTGTAGCGCACGCCGATCGCGAAGGTGCGCGGGATCAGCAGCGTGCCCAGGTTGAACTGGTCCTGGTTGCCGGCCGAGTCGAAGCGGTAATATTCCTGCTGCTTCGCCTTGGTCAGGTTGGTGGCATCGAAGGTCAGGCCAAGGTCGTCGGTGAGCTTGGCGGTGAGCTGGAAGTCGAGGCTCTTGTCGGGCCGGCGCCACACGCCGATCGGATTGGCGAACAGCGCCGCCTCGTTGCGCTGCAGGAACTCCTTGCGCCACACGTAGGAGAGGCGCGCGCCGATCGGGCCGTGATCATAGGCCAACGTCGCGTTGTACGAGAGGTCGGAGACGCCGAAGAAGGACGAGCGCAGCTGCCCCACCACCGCGCCGGCCTCGTCGAACTCGGGAACGTTCTGCGACGAATCGAGGATCGTCACGCTGCCCTGCGCGCCCAGGCCGTCGAGGAAGCTCGGCAGATAGTGCGGGAAGTACACGAAGCCGAGCTCGGCGCCCTTGAGCACGCCGTCCGACGCGTTCTCGGGCCGGTTGACGACGAAGCTGCTGGTGTTGAGCCCGGTGTTGAGCACCGTGACGCGCGAGCGCGCGCCGACCACCAGCCCGTCGATCTCGCGCCGGAACAGCGTGCCGTACAGCGCGCTGTCGCGGTCGAAATACCACTCCAGTCCGAGGTCGTAGTTGGTCGACTGGGTCGGGCGCAGGCTGATGTTGCCGCTGCTGCCCGTGCCATAGCCGACGCTGGTGAGGTCGCCGGTCAGATTGTAATTGGGGTTGAGGTCGCCGAAGGCCGGGCGGCGCAGCGTCTTGCCGTAGTTGAAGCGGGCGCGGAGCTTGTCGGTGATGTCGTAGCGCAGCGTCGCCGAGGGCAGCAGCTTGCTGGTGGTCTGCGAGCCGCGCAGCTGCGCCCCCGCGCTGTAGCGGTCGACGAAGGTGAAGTTGGTATCGACGTCGACGTAGCGGGCGCCCGCCTCGATGCTCAGCGGCCGGCCGAAGATCGAGAGCTCGGCGTCGGCCTGGATGTAGGCCGACATCGTCTTCTCGCTGATGTCGAACACGCGCGTCAGCGAGAGCTGGTCCGCGGTGAGGATGTTGGGGAACTTGGTCTGGTACAGCCGGCGGATCTCGTCGGTGTTGTTCGCGAGATAATAGCCGTTGGCGTTGACCCAGGAGGTCGGCACGTCGGCCTCGCCGTCGAAGAAGCCCTTGTTGACGTAGCGCAGGCTGTCCGAGAGCGTGGCGAAGTTGACGCCGAGGCCGCCGTTCGCGTCGGCGGCCTGGGTGCGTACCTCGCTCGCCGCCTTGCGCGCGTCGTAGCGCAGCCCGGCCTTGATCTTGCGGAAGAAGCCCGAGTCCCACGACTGGTCGGCGTCGACCGTGGCGGTGAAGGCCGAGCCGGTGTCGCGGTTGGCGTTGTCGTAGAACTCGCCCGCGGTCCACTGGCCGGGGTCGAGCAGCAGCGCGTTGTCGCTGAAATTGTACGAGGGGACGCCGTCGCGCGCGTTGAAGTCGACGTCGATCCGGCTGGCGACGCGGTTGATCCGCATCGCGGTGAAGGTCGTGTCGTTGCGGCTGGTCTGATAGGCCGCGTCGGCGACGATCTTGCCGTTGCCGACGTCCCACTTGCCGTTGAGCGCGTAGACGAAGCTGTCGGTGGTCGCGCGCGTCAGGTCGCCGCTGTTGAAGCCGAACACGTCGCCGACGCTGCGCGTCTTGATGATGTTGGTCTCGGGATAGAGCGAGATCGTCGAGCCGGGGTTGGCGCCCAGGCTGCCCCACCAGTCGACGAACGAAAACATCAGGCTGTTGTACGTGGTCTGCCGGAAGCCGCTCCAGAAGAACTCGGCGGTGTAGGTCGAGCTGGCGTTGGGAGACCATTGCAGCGCGGCGTTGACCGCCGGGCGCTCCCGCTTGCCGTAGAGGTCGCCGCTGAACACCGCGTCGCGCGAGAGATAGTAAGGCGTGTCGACGCCGTTGACGAGCATGGTCGAGCCCGGCGCATAGGGTAGGCCCTCGCGCGTGCCAGGTGACCAGGCGCCGAGCGCGGGCGCGGCGGGAGCGAAGCCGGTCGCGCTGTTCGCGTCGGGGGCGAGCGGGAAGATGCGCTGGAGCGGGGTCAGCCCCGACCCGGCGGGCGGGTTCTCGGTGGCGAAGGGCACCTGCGCGCCGGCGGCGACCGACATGGTGCGGAACTTGGTGCGCGCGTAGCTCGCGTTGACGAGCACGCCGACGTCGCCGATGCCGGTCTCCCAGCGGTCGCTGATCAGCGCCGAGACGTTCGGATTGAACGTGTCGGCCTGCTCGTTGTAGATCCCGCGCGCCACCGCCGAGATGGCGAACCCGTCGAAGTCGAACGGGCGCCGCGTGAACACGTCGATCTGGCCGGCGAGACCGGTCTCGATCTGGTCGGCGGCGCGGGTCTTGTAGACGTCGACCCGCTTGACAAGGTTGGCGGGGATGTCCTGCAGCGCGAACGACTGGCCCGTCGTGGTGAAGATGATCCGGCCGTTGAGCGTGGTGAGCGGATCGGTGAGACCGCGGATCGACAGTGCGCCCGCCTCGGCGTTGCCGCGGTCAGTGACCTGGACGCCGGTGACGCGCTGGAGCGCCTCGACGACGTTATTGTCGGGCAATTTCCCGACATCCTCGGCCACGATCGAGTCGACGATCTGGACCGAGTCGCGCTTGACGTTGAGCGCGCCGATGATCGAGGCGCGTACGCCGGTGACGACGATGTCGTCGCCGCCGGCCGCGTCTTCCGACGGGGAACCGCCGGGCGCGGGCTGGGACTGCTGCGCGACGGTGCCAGGCGCGAGCGGCGCGTCCTGCGCCGCTGCGGCACCCGCGAGCAGCAGCGACCCCGCCGAGACCGAAACCAAGAAAGCGGCCTTCATCGCCATCATCCCCTCCCTCACGCTGACACCGGGCACGTACCGCACCTTCTAATACTCCGACATATGCCTGTTCGTAGAAGGTGGCAAGGGTGATTGTGGATGACGTCAGTAGAAATGCCAGTCGACCAAGCTACTTCTGCCGGCGACGCCGCCGCCCGTAACGGCGAGCATCCGCGCGGACGACTGACGTGCATTAGTCGGACAGGTCGGCGGTGATGCGTCGTCCGGGCGCGCTACACAGGGGGGGAGCGGTCGGGGGGCGATTCACGTCGGGCGTGCTCGGTCGGACGCGCCGCGGCCACGCGTCTGCCGCGAGGCAGGTCCGTCGAGGCGGTGGATCCGCCCGGGATGGAAGCCGCGCCACCGCCTTGGGCGAGCGCGGCGATGGGAGGTAGAGACCGCCGGCCGGATAGCTGGAGGGTCACGTAGCCCGCGCGCGGGGAGCTGACGCCCGGGTCGCCGCGACGAAACAGCAGGCGGCGGCGCGCTCCCGCGCCGCCGCCGATGTCAGCCGCGCGGCAGCGGCCCGTTCGCGACCGGCGGGTCGAACAACGGGGTGCCGTCCGCGGCATAGCGGATCGGCTGGACGCGCGTGTGGCGATTGGGGTCGAACAGCGGATCGCCCTTGATCGTCTCATAGTCGCGCGCGTGGAACACCAGCATGTCGCGCCCGCGCTCGTCCACGGTGAAGCTGTTGTGGCCAGGGCCGAAGATGCGGTGCGCGCGCGAGGTCTTGAGCACCGGCGCGGGCGACTTGGCCCAGCTGTGCGGGTCCATGATATCGGCGTCGTCGCGCGCGGTGAGCATCCCCATGCAGTAGCGCGCGTCGGTCGCGCTCGCCGAATAGGTCAGGAACAGCCGGCCGTTGCGCGCCAGCAGCGCTGGCGCCTCGTTGACCTTGAAGCCGCGGATCTCCCAGTCGAGCTCGGGCACCGACAGCCGCGCCGGCCTGGCCGCGAGCGTCAGCGGCGTCTTGAGCGGTGCCAGGTACAGGTTCGAGTTGGTCTCGATCCCCGGCTCGCGCTGCGCCCAGGCGAGATAGCGCGTGCCGCGATGGACGAAGCTGGTCGAGTCGAGGTTGAAGCTGTCCCACGGCGTCTCGAGCTGGCCCAGCACTGACCACCCGCCCGTCATCGGGTCGGCGCCGTCGCACACCACGGCATAGGTGCGGATGCGGAACACGTCCTCGCCGCCGCCGCTCGGACCGGCGGCGAAATACATGATCCACTTGCCGTCGATCAGGTGGAGCTCGGGCGCCCACAGGAAGCCCGACATCGGCCCGCTTTTCTCGTGCCGCCACAGCACGCGCTCGGCGGCGGTCGAGAGCCCCGCGAGCGTGCGCGCGCGGCGCAGCACCAGCCGGTCGTATTCCGGCACCGAGCCGGTCATGTAATACCAGCCGTCGGTGTGGCGGAACACCTGCGCGTCGGCGCGCTGGCGCACCAGCGGGTTGACGATCGTGCCCGCCGCCCCCACCGCGCCGCGCCGGCGCTGCGCCAGCGCAGGCAGCGCCGCCAGGCTGGCGCCGCCTGCGAGGACGAGACGGCGCGACAGCAGCGTCATGCCGTCCGCGCTGACTGCAGCGTCAGCATGACGACCGACTTGGCCGGCAGCGTCACGTTGAGCTGCCCGCCCGCCACCTGCGCGCCGGTGAAGGCGGCGGGGACGACCGCGTTGGGCTGGTCGAAGGTGTTGATCGCGTTGATCGCCGGCGCGGTCAGGATCTGGCCGGTCGCGCCGCTGGCGTTGAGCCCGGCGAGCGCGGCCTGCACCGTGATCGCGCGGTTCGGGTCGGCGTTGGCGAGCGCGACGTGCACTACGCCGGCCTTGTCGCGCACCGCCGAGGCGCTGACCGCGGGCATCACCCACTGGTCCTTGTTGTACCACGGCGACTTGAGCTCGATCGGCAGCACCGTGCCGTCCATGTACGGCTTGTACATGTGGAAGACGTGGTAGGTCGGCGTCAGCACCATCTTGCTGCCGTCGGTGAGGATCATCGCCTGCAGCACGTTCACCATCTGCGCGATCGCGCTCATCTTCACGCGATCGGCGTGCTTGGCGAAAATGTTGAGGTGGATCGCCGCGACCAGAGCGTCGCGCAGGCTGTTCTGCTGGCGCAGGAAGCCCGGGTGCGTGCCGGGATCCTGCGCGTACCAGGTGCCCCACTCGTCGACCGCGAGGAAGATCTTCTTCTCGGGGTCGTACTTGTCCATCGCCGCGGAATGGCCGGTGATCAGCGTGTCCATCTTCCACGCGCCGGCGAGCGTCTCGGCCCAGCCCGCCTCGTCGAACTGGCTCGCCGAGGCGCGCGGCGGCCAGCCGCCCGGCACGGTGTAGTAATGCAGCGACAGGCCGTCGACCTGGCCGCGCGCCTCGCGCATCATCACCTCGGTCCAGTTGTAATCGTCGTTGTTCGCGCCCGAGGCGATCTTGAGGATCTTGGTGTTGGCGGGCGCCTTGACGAAGGTGGCGTAGCGGCGCGTCACGTCGGCGGCATATTCCGGGCGCATGTTGCCGCCGCAGCCCCACAGCTCGTTGCCGATGCCGAAATAGGGCAGCTTCCACGGCGCCTTGTGGCCGTTCTCGGCGCGCTCGTCGGCGAGCGTGCCGGCGGGCGAGGTGATATACTCGACCCACTCCGCCATCTCCTGCGGCGTGCCGTTGCCGACGTTGCCCGAGATATAGGGCTCGGCGCCGACCTGCTCGACCAGCTCCATGAACTCGTGCGTGCCGACGCTGTTGGGCTCGGTCACGCCGCCCCAGTGGGTGTTGATCTTGACCGGGCGCTTGTTCTTCGGCCCGACGCCCTCGCGCCAGTGATATTCGTCGGCGAAGCAGCCGCCCGGCCAGCGGATCACCGGGACGCCCAGCTCCTTCAGCGCGCCCACCACGTCGTTGCGGAAGCCGCGCGTGTTGGGGATCTTGCGGTCGTTGCCGACGAAGAGGCCGCCGTAGATGCCGTCGCCGAGATGCTCGGCGAACTGGGTGAAGATGCGCCTGTCGTAGGTCGGCCCCTGGCGGTCGCCGTGGACCGTCGCGGTCGCGGTCGGCGCGGCGGGCCCCTGCGCGATGCCTTGCACCGGCGCGAGCGCCGCCAGCATCAGCGCGCCGGTGAGCGCGAACAGACGTGCCTTCATCCCATCCTCCCGTTGGTCGGCGGCGCGTTCCCCGACGCGGCTCACCCAAATCACGATTACTCAGACATTATGGGCGCACTCGCCCGAACGCAACGACTTTGCGTCAGCGTCCGACCTTGACGCGGAGCGCGAGCACCAGCGCGTCGGGCGTGCCGCGCCGACCGCTCGGGTCGATCACCCACTGCGCGTCGGGCTCGAGGCTGAGCCAGCGTGCCGCGACCCAGCGATACGCGCCCTCGACGACCAGCTCGCGCGCGCCGGTGTCGGCCAGCGCGCGGTGGCGCTCGCCGAACCAGGCGCAGGCGAACGACACGCCGAACTGGTCGTCGTCGCGCCCGCGCCACGTGCCCGAGCGCACCAGCCCGCCGCCGAGGTAGCGCGTGATCGCATTGTAGCGCGCATCGGCGACGCCGAAGCGCAGCCAGCCGCTCACCCCCGCGCCGCCGCGGGCGTCGCCGACGAGCTGGCGCTCGGCCAGCACATAGCCGCCGGCGTTGCCGCGACCGCGTGCCGCGGGGTCACCGATCGGCGCGAACGGGGCGGTGTAGCGCCAGCCGCCGATCGCCACCTTGGTGGCGCGGTCGAGCCAGCCGAGCTCGGCGACCAGCAGCGCGCCGTCGGCGCGACGCAGTCGGATCGCGGTCCGCGCCGGGTGGTCGGGGTCGCCCGGCACACCGTCGAGCGCCGCCGCGTGGAGCAGCCAGTGGGTGCCGAAGCCGACCTCGCCGCGCAGCGCGAGCGACGTCACCGGGAAGATCGACGGCCCGCGCCGGCCCGACTGCGCCAGCTCGGGGCCGATGCCGTGCGACGACAGGCGGAAGAGCCCGCCGCTCACGGTCGTGTCGAACTCGGCGTTGAGGTTGTACAGCCCCGCCTTGATCGAGGCGCGGCGCCCGATGTCCTGCTCGATCCAGGCCTCGAACAGACGGGTGGCGGGCACCGCGGTCTCGATGTTCGACACGCCCTGCGCGTCGCCGCTCAGCGCGGAGAGACTCGCCCCGGTGTCGCGAATGACATAGCCGAAGGCGCGCGCGCCCCGCCAGCCGACCAGCCGCTCCAGGTCGAGCGCCGCCTGCAGGTCGAGATTGTCGAGGTAGCGCGCGCCGCGCGCGCGTCCCCCGGCGACATCGGCGGCCAGCTCGGCGGTGTAGACCGCGGAGAGCGTCACCGCGCCATCACGGCGCTCGTTGGCGGAGCGGGGGTAGCCGGTCGGGCGCTCGTCCTGCGCGCGCGCGGGGGCCGCGATCAGCGTCAGGCACGCGAGCGGCAGCGCGATGCGCGTCGATCTGACCCCCATGTCACCTCCGCGCCCCCGTGGCGCGCGGCGCTTAGCCGAGCGCGCGCGGGGCGAACAAGGGGGCGGTGGATAGCCGCGCCATGTCCCGGTGAAGGGGCCCGGGTGGGACGGGCGCGATCAGACTCACGATCGGCCCCAGCTGGGCTCGGCCTTCGCCGGGGCAAGCGCGCGGTTTACGGCGGGACCGGTGAATGCGCAGGTGAGCGACTGACGGTCACCGGCGCGACTCCTCAGATCCCCCCGCTCGAGGGGAGGGGGGACCCGCCGGCGAAGCCGGCGGTGGAAAGGGGGGGCCGCAGGCGCTGCGCTGCGGGGACAGCCCCCTCCGCCGACGCGCTAACGCGCGGCCCCCCCCCGGTGCCAGGGAGGATCTCGCGGGCGGCGAAGGTCATACCTCAACGCCCCCGCTGTCCTACACCGCGCCCACGTGCCACACCCACCCCCAGCTCTGTCTCATCGTCGCCGGCCGCCCCCCGTCCGCCGACGTCCGTCAACCAGCACCACCCCGCCGCCGGCGCCAGACTCAAGGTTCGCGCGAACCGCGCCGGCGACTCAACATTCGCAACATTCGCGCCCGCCGCCACGCCGACCTGAGAGGGCGAAAGCCCGCCACCGCCGCCACTTGGCCGGATGGTCCACGCTCGTCATCGACCGGCACGCGCCACACGGCGCCCCTTGGCCCGCGCCCCCGCTTCTGTCACGGACGGGAGCATGTTCGCGTTCGCCCTGCTCCTCGCCGCCGCGCCCGCGCCGCTCCCGCAGCAGGAGGGCGAGACCGTGACGGTGCGCGCGCCGCTGCCCGCCGCGCCGCAGACCCCCGCCACGCTCGTCGCCGAGCCGGTGGCGATGATGATCGCCACCTTCGACTCGAACGGCGACGCGATGGTCGACCGCGCCGAGCTGGAGGAGGGTGTGCGCCGCTCGTTCGAGGCGATCGACACCGCCAAGACCGGCAAGCTGCGCTACATCGCCTTCTCCGACTGGGCGCTGCGCTTCCTCGGCGACCAGCACGCGCTACCGAGCCCGTACGAGGTCGACCGCGACGACGACGACGCGATCACGCTCGACGAGCTGGAGAACCATTTCTCCCGCCTGTTCGCGCGCTACGACCGCGACGGCGACCATCTCGTCAGCCGCGCCGAGCTGTTGACCTATCGCACCATGCCCGTCGACGCGCAGGGCCCGACCGCGGGCCGGCGGCCGCCCGGTAAGAAGGACGGCAAGGACAGGGATGGCAAGGACAGGGATGGCAAGCCGAAGGACGGCGGCCGCCGCGGTCCGCCGCCGGCCGATCGCGACGACCTGACCGGGCGGCCGCGATGAGCGCCGCCCCCCGCTTCGCCTTCCAGGTCCACGCCACCGACGGCGCCGCGCGCACCGGCACGATCCGGATGGAGCGCGGCGACATCCGGACTCCCGCCTTCATGCCGGTCGGCACCGCCGCGACGGTCAAGGCGATGAAGCCCGCCGACGTCGAGCGCGCCGGCGCCGACATCATCCTCGGCAACACCTACCACCTGATGCTCCGCCCCGGCGCCGAGCGGGTGGCGCGGCTCGGCGGGCTCCACGCCTTCATGGGCTGGGAGCGGCCGATCCTGACCGACTCGGGCGGCTACCAGGTGATGAGCCTGAGCGAGCTGACCAAGCGCTCGGAGGAGGGCGTCGCCTTCGCCTCGCACCTCGACGGCACGCGCCACCTGATCACGCCCGAGCGCTCGATCGAGATCCAGCGGCTACTCGGCTCGAACATCGTGATGGCGTTCGACGAGCTCGTCCCCACCACCTCGACGCGCGAGGTGCAGGCCGCGGCGATGGAGCGGTCGATGCGCTGGGCGAGGCGCAGCCGCGACGCCTTCGACGGCGGCGGTGCGCACGCCGAGCACAATGCGATCTTCGGCATCCAGCAGGGCGCGCTCGACCAGGGGCTGCGCCGCGCCTCGGCCGACGCGCTGGTCGACATCGGCTTCGACGGCTACGCGATCGGCGGGCTCGCGGTCGGCGAGGGACAGGCGGCGATGTTCGGCTGCCTCGACTATGCGCCGGCGCAGCTCCCCGCGGACAAGCCGCGCTACCTCATGGGGGTGGGCAAGCCCGACGATATCGTCGGCGCGGTGGAGCGCGGGGTCGACATGTTCGACTGCGTGATGCCGACCCGGTCGGGGCGCACCGGCCAGGCGTTCACGCGCGACGGGCCGATCAACATCCGCAACGCGCGCTTCAACGAGGACCAGGCGCCGCTCGACCCGGACTGCGGCTGCGCGGTGTGCGCCACCTGGACCCGCGCCTACCTCCACCATCTGGTGCGCAGCGGCGAGATCCTCGGCGCGATGCTGATGACCGAGCACAACATCGCCTTCTATGAGGCGTTGATGGCGGACCTGCGCGCGGCGATCGCGCAGGGCGTGCTGGCGACGTTCGCCAACGCGTTTCGCGCGCGTTATGGCGCGGGCAAAGGAGAGACCCGATGAGCGACCAACCCAACGAGATCCTCGCCGAAGTGGCCGCCGCCAAGGCGCACGAGGAAGCCGGCGCGGGCAAGGCGGCGCAGCAGCGCCGCGACCGCCGTTGGCAGGGCGGCAAGACGTGGCTCGCGGCCGGGATCGGCTCGGCCGCGGTGGCGGCGGCGGTGCTGTTCGCCAACTCGCGACGCGACGAGAAGTAGGAGCAGCGCGAGGGGCGAGGGCTGGCCGAGCGCTCCCGCTGGCTCGTCCTGGGCGCGTCGCGAGCGCGACCTCTCTCCCACCGTCATGCCGGACGTGATCCGGCATCCAATGCGCCGCGCACACCGAGCGGGGTGCTCCTGCGGCGGCATGGGTCCCGGCGCAAGGCCGGGACGACGTAGCGAACGCCGCTGTTCACGCCAGCCAGGCGGTGAGAGCGACGACGCGCGTCGGCTCGGTCGGCGCGGGAGCCTGGAGGATGGGCCCTTCCGCTACAGCTCCATCCGGCGCAGCACCGGCTCGATCACCGTCGCCATCGCGTCGTAGCCCCGCTCGGTCGGGTGCACGCCATCGTAGGCCAGTCCCGGGCGCATCCCGCCCGCCGCGTCCGCCAGCACGGGGGTGTAGTCGACGAACCGCGCCCCCAGCCGCGGCGCCGCCTCGCGCGCCCAGGCGTTGAACGCGCGGATCGGCGCCACCGTCTCCAGCCCCGGTCGCCACGGGAAATTGGCCGCGGGCGGGATCGAGGCGAGCAGCACCTCGATCCGGTTGGCGCGCGCGAGCTGGATCATCGCGGTGACGTTGTCCCGCGTCTGCTGCGGCGTCATCGGCCCGGTGTTGCCCGCGATGTCGTTGGTGCCCGCCATCAGGTGGACCGCGCGCGGGCGCAGCGCCACCACGTCGGCCATCACGCGCAGCACCATCTGCGGCGTGGTCTGCCCGCCGATGCCGCGGTTCACGCGCCCCGGCGTGAAGAAGCCCGGTCGCTTGCTGCCCCAGCCCTCGGTGATCGAGTCGCCGAGGAAGACGATGCCGGTCTTCGTCCGCGCCTCGATCAGCCGGCGGTTGTCCGCGGCGTAGCGGCCGAGCCACGGCCAGTCCTCGTGGAGCCGGCGCTCGGCCGCCTCGTCCGCCGCGGCGGCCGGGGCGGCGAGCGCTCCGGCGGCGATCCCGCCGGCGACTCCCAGCAGCGCGGCGCGACGATCGATCACAGCGAATCTCCCCAACGGCACACGTCCTCGGCGGGCGGCGTCGCGGCGCGCGCGCCCGCGGCGTCGAGCGCCAGATAGGTCTGCGCCGCGTCCGCCGTGGGCCAGACCGGCAGGCCAGCGCCGTTCGGGTCACCCGTCTTCACGAAATTGGCCCAATAGTCGATCAGGTGGAGCGAGCCCAGCGGCTGATCGGCGTAGATGAAGGGGATCTCGAGCGCGTGCCGCGTCGGCGCGCCGGTGGCGCTGCCGTCGAACAGGTAGCGCCACACCTTTCCGCCGCGCCGCGCCATCGACGCGGCGAAGCGCTGCGCCGGGCAGCGGAAGGTCGCGTCGGTGGCGATGCGCTGGTCGCGCGTGCCGTCGCGGTCGGCCGGGTCGGCGCGCGGCTCGGGCTGGTCGAGCCGGTAGAAGCGCCGCGCCTCCGCCTCGTGGCCGGGATAACTCAGCGCGACGAAGGCGTCGCGTCGGGTGTGCCCGCCGGGCAGGTCGAGCTCGATCCGGTTGGTGCCGATCAGCACGTCGACGCTCGGGGCGGCCGCGAGCAGCCGGTCGGGCGCGTCCGGGAAGACGGTGCCGTCGACGGTGGTGCGCAGCCAGCGATAGCTGTCGTCGGTGAGCAGCTGGTCGTGCGTGGTCTCGCCGGCGACGAGCAGCGGCCAGGCCGCCACCGAGCGCATCTCGGCCGCGTCGCCGTGCGCGCCGAGCGCGTCGTCGACCTGGTCGCCGAGCCGCAGCGCCTCGTCGCGCGAGCGCCACGGCAGGCCGAAGCCGGGCGTGCCGCTCTCCATGATGGCGCGACGGAACAGCCCGCGCGCGGCGGGGGCGGCGACGAGCAGCCCGACGTCCTGCGCGCCCGCGCTCTCGCCCGCGATCGTCACCGCGTCGGGGTCACCCCCGAAGCGCGCGATATTCTCATGGACCCAGTGCAACGCCGCGATCTGGTCCTGCGTCGCGAGGTTGCCGCCGCCGGCGCTGCGGTGGTGGAGGAAGCCGAGCGCCCCGAGCCGGTAGCGCACCCCGACCATGACGATGCCGCGCGCGACGATCGGCGACTCGGCCATGTCGCCGGGCGAGCCGGCGTAATTGGCGCCGCCGTGGATCCAGACGAGGACGGGGCGGCGACCGGTGAGCGCCTCGGTGCCGACGTCGAGCGTCAGGCAGTCCTCCGACTGGTGGAGGTGATCGGCGCGGTTCCAGGCGTAGTCCTGCTGGGTGCAGGCCGCGGCCGGCACGGCGGCGTCGCGGATGCCCGGCCAGCGCGCGGGCGCTGCCGGTGGAGCGAAGCGCCGCGGGCCGAGCGGCGGCGCGGCATAGGGCAGGCCGCGGAAGACGAGGTGCCCGCCCGCGCTCGTGCCGCGCACGCTGCCGAGGCTGGTGCGCGCGACGGGGGCGCCGGCGCCGTGCTCCTGCGGACGAGAGAGCCCAGGGTCACGGGCGCCCGCGCTCGCGGCCCTGGGTTCCTGCGCGCGCAGGAACACGGGGCTGGAAGCCGGGGGCGAGGCGCTCCCGACCTCTATGTCCGTCATCCCGGACTGGGTGCGGGATCCACCGTTCCGCACGTCCACCACGCGGTAGGTGCGAGGCGACGTGGATACCGGACCAAGTCCGGGATGACGGAGCGACGCGGAGGCACCGCGTCCGCTGGGCCCGCGAATGTCGAGGTCGGCCCCTCCCGCTGCGGCAGCCGCCGCCATCCCCACCAGCGCCAGCGCGGCGAGCAGCGCGCGCCTCACTTCACCGCCACCTTGGTCGCGCGGACGTTCCAGCCCGCCAGCGTCACGGCCGCCGCGGTCGCGCCGCTCGCGGGATAGCGGATCGCGATCACCTTCTTCTCGCCCGGCAGCAGCGCAACGTAATTGTCGTCGTAATAGGCCGGCAGCACGCGCTTGCCGGCGGCATCGACCAGCGTCAGCTTGGCGTTGAGCGCGGGCACGGCGCCATCGTTGCTCAGCGTCACCCGGACGACGTGATCGTCGCCCTCGGCCGCGCTCTCCGCGGACGTCGCGAGCGCGACCGGCGCGAGGTCGTTGAGCGCGCGATAGGCGCCCTCGTCGCGCCCGCGCCAGTAGAAGTTCTCCGACACCGTCTTCCCGGCCGCGTCCGCCAGCACCAGCTTGACCAGCACCATCGGATGCTCGGCGAAGAGCCGGTCGAGCGGCACCGCCGCCAGCGTCGTCGCCGCGTTGGCCGCGGCGTCGAGCCGGTCCTCGCGCGCGAAGAGCTCGCGATTGTCGAGCCCGACGACGCGCACGCGCGCGGTCAGACCCGGCGCGGCGGCCTGCGTCGTGTTGAGCACCACCAGCTCGTTGCCGGGCAGGTTGAGCTGGACGTGGAGCGGCTCGGCCGCCTTCTTCGCGCCGTAATAGGCCGCGTGCGTGTCATAGTCCCAGGAGTAGATCTGCCACGCGTTCGACGGCCAGGCGGGATGGGTCATCCACAGCAGCCGCCCCGAGTTCTTGGTCCAGAGATGGCCGAGGAAGCCCTCGTACATCGCCTTGTGCGTCTCGAGGTTCATCATCTGCGCCTTGCGCTCGAAGTCGGCGAAGCTGGTGCCCGCGCCGAACATCCGGTCGAGCGTCGCGGTGAACGTCTTGGTGTCGCCGTTCCCGCTGACGTGCCAGTCGTGGTAGGCGAGCACGTCGCCGAGCGGCCAGCGGTCCGCCGCGGGCACGTAGCTGGCGATCGACTCCGCGGTGGACAGCGAGGGCGTGCCGGTCTCGACCGAGAAGCCGGTGGCGAGATCGGTGAAATAGCCGACCGGCGGCCGGTAATTGTACGGCCCCGAGCCCTGCAGGTTGACCACGTTCGAGCTGCCGGTGAACCAGCGCGTGCCGTCCAGCTCGAACACCGCCTGGTCGAGCCCCTCGTTGAGCGTGGGATAGGGCACGCCCTCGTTGCGGCCGAACCACAGCACGATCGAGGGATGGTTGCGGTAGCGCGCGATCGTGTCGCGCGCGTTGGCGAGGAACAGCGAGGGATCGTCGGGCTCGACCTGGAAGTTCTGCGTCGACTGCCAGAAATCGTTGAGCACCATCATGCCGTTCTCGTCGGCGAGATCGAAGAACTCCTCCTCGTCGTTGTTGCCCATCCAGTTGCGGATGACGTTCATGTGCGCCTCGCGCTGGAGCCGGAAGAAGGGCTTGAGCCAGTCGTAGCTCACGCGCTTCATCGCGTCGTCCATGCCCCAGTTGCCGCCGCGCGCGGCGATGCGGACGCCGTTGACGCGCAGCGTGAGGTGCGGCTCCGGCAGGGTCTCGGCGATCGGCGTCACCGCCCTGGAGGTCGCACCCGCGGCGGTGAGCGACTCCGCCCAGCCGCGCGGCGACTCCTTGATCGCGGCGTGGCGCACGTCGATCAGCTTCGTGCCCGCGAGCGCGCCGTCGGTGGTCTGGACGTTGACCCGGCGCAGCGCGCCGGCGGGATCGAACAGCGACAGGTCGTAGCTCACCTCGCGGATGCCGAAGCGGCCCTTGCGCAGGTCGGAGACGCCCGCGGCGTCGCTCACCTGATAGCTGACGTCGTAGAGGTGCGGTTCGCCATAGCCGTTGGGCCACCACAGCTGCGGGTTCGCGACGCGCAGCTGCGGGAAGTCGCGCGGGGTGAAGGCGACCTCGCTGTGCCCCGGCGCGGCGGTGACCTGGCGCTCGACCGTGACGCCACCGAACGCGACGCGGACCGTCACCGCCGTGGCCGCGCCGGCGTTGTCCAGCGGCACCGTGACGTAGACGTCGGCGCTGTCGGTGCGCGGCAGCGGCAGGTCGGTGACGACGTGCGGGTCGCCGATCTTCACCGCGCCGGTCGCGACCAGCTCGACCGGGCGCCAGATGCCGGTGTTGCGGTCGCGGATGCCGGGGATCCAGTCCCAGCCCTCGGTCGCGACGAAGGTGGGGCCGTCGATCGCGAGCTGGCCGCCGTTCTCGCCGACCCCCGCGGCGACCGACTGCTCGTGCGGGATGCCGGGGTGCGGCGGCGGGGAGACGCGCACCGCCACGACATTCTCGCCCGCCACCGGCGTGTAGGCGAACTGGCCGCGGATGAACGCGCCGCGCGTCGTGCCGAGCCGCTCGCCGTTGGCCCACACCTCGGAAGCGTAGTTGATCCCGCCGAAGACGAGCGTCAGCCGCTTCCCCGCCGCCTCGGGCGCGACGGTGAAGCGCGTGCGGTACCAATAATCCTGCCGCGCGAGCCGCTCGGGAATCTGGAGGTTGTTGAGGCCGTAATAGGGGTCCGGGTAGACGCCGCGGTCGACCAGCGTCTGGAGCACGGTGCCAGGCACGGTCGCCGCGCGCCACGCGTCACCCTTGGCCGCGCCGGGGCGCGACAGCGCGGCGCCATCACCGGCCACCTCGGGCGCGGCGGCGAGCTGCCAGCCGTTGAGCTGCCAGTGGCCCGGCGCGGTCGGCTGCATCACGGGTCGCTGCGGCACGGGCTTGGCGACCGGCCGGGTCGTCGCGTCGGCGCGTGACTTGGGGAGCGTCCAGGCGTCCTGCTGAACGGTCAGGCCGATGTTGGCGGTCTTCTGGAAGGGCCAGCCGACGCCGATCTCGGTCATCTGCACCGTGTCAAAGTCGGGGCGGGCGCGCGCCGCGGCGGCGAGCGCCCGCGCGTCGGTTGCGCCGCTCTCCGCCGTCGCGCCGACGAGCTGGCCGCCGAAATGCGCCGCGCCGGGCGGCGCGATCGCGATCACGGGCGTCACCGCCGACGCGCGCGCCGCGCCACCCCCTACGCGGCGCCCGTCGACGTAGAGAGTCACGCGTGCGCCGTCCGAGACCGCCGCGACATGGACCCATGTGCCGGCCCGCAGCGCCGGCCCGCGGACCGTCGCCGCGCCGTCACGCAGCACGAGCCGGCCGCCGTCGAGCAGCAGCGCGCGCTGCGTCGGCGCGGCGCCGAGCGCGACCAGCGTGACCGCGCCGTCCTGCACCGTGTCTGGGCGGACCCAGGCGCTCAGCGTGTAGGGTGCGCCCGCCGCGACCAGCGCGTCGGCGCGCGCGAGCGGGCGCTCGATCCCGATTCCGCCGGCGAGGCTGCGCACGTTGTACGGACCGCCGTTGCCCGGCACGTCGGCGCGCGCGGCGATCGTCCCGCCGAGCGCCAGCCCGGTCCCCGCCAGCAGCCACGCCGCCCGCCTCATGTTCGACCCCATCGTCTCTCTTCCCGGTTGGCGCCGCGGCGCTCTTTCACTGTCCCCCGCCGGCGACGCGGCGGAGAAAATCCTGGTGCGGCTCGGCCAGCCGCAGCGTGCCCGCGATCGCCTCGCGCATCCGCGTCAGGCTATCGGTCAGCGTCGCGACGTCATATTGCTCCGCCAGCGGCGACGGACGCGCGGGCAGGTCGTCGAAGCCGGCGTAGAGGCTGAGCCAGCTCGCGTCCTGGAACGTGTCCCACTCGCGCCGCACGAACTCGCCCGCGGCGCGCCACGCGTCGAGCTTGGCCTGGAGTCCGTCGGTCGGCGGCACCGCGCGGATCGCGTCCCAGAAAGGCTCGCCCTCGCGCCGGTTGGGCAGATAGTGGAGCAGCAGGAAGTCGCGGATCCGCTCGAACTCGAGCACCGACTGGCGGTTGTAGGTCGCCGCCAACCGCGGGTCGAAGCCCTCGTCGGGGAACAGCGGGGCGAGCCGGTCGAGCCCCGACTGGATCAGCGAGATGCTGGTCGACTCGAGCGGCTCGAGGAAGCCCGAGGCGAGCCCCAGGCCCACCACATTCTTCTCCCAGAAGCGCGCGCGATGCCCGGCGGTGAAGCGCAGCCGGTTGGCGGACGCGAGCGCCTCGCCCTCCAGGCTGTCGCGCAGCAGCGCCTCCGCCTCATCGTCGCTCGCGAAGTCGGAGCAATAGACATAGCCGTTGCCGGTGCGGTGGCGCAGCGGGATATGCCACTGCCACCCCGCCGGGCGCGCCGTCGCGGTGGTGAGCGGGCGATGCGGGCCCGACGCGCGGCACGGGATCGCCACCGCGCGGTCGCACGGCAGCCAGCGGCGCCAGTCGACGTACGGCACCTCCATCGCCTCGCCGAGCAGCAGGCTGCGAAAGCCCGAGCAATCGATCCACAGGTCGCCCTCGACGCGCGAGCCGTCCTCGAGCCGCACCGCCTCGACCGTGCCGCGCTCGCCGTGGCGGAACACCTCGGTGATCCGACCCTCGACGTGGCGGACGTGGTTGGCCAGCGCGAGCCGCTTGAGCAGCGCGGCGAACTTGGAGGCGTCGAAGTGGAGCGCGAAGTTGAACACGCCGAGATCGTTGGCGGGTCGATCGGCGGGCGGCAGGAACAGGTCGCGCTCGGCCAGCTGGGTCGCGACGCAATAGGCGCCGAGCGAGGTAGGGTCGCCCGCCTGGCGCAGCTTGAGCCAGTAATGGTGGAAGGCGACGCCGCGTGCCGCCACGCCGTAGAGACCGAAGGGGTGGAAGAAATCGTGGCCGTCGCGCTGCCAGTCGCGGAAGCGGATGCCGTATTTGATCGTGCCCTCGGTCTCGCGCAGCACCTCCGCCTCGCCGAGCTCGACCGCGGCGAGGAAGTCGCGGATCGCGGGCACGGTCGCCTCGCCGACGCCGACGGTGCCGATCGCGGCGCTCTCGACGACGGTGATGACGAGACGAAGGTGGGCGAAGCGCCGCGCCAGCCAGGTCGCCGCCATCCAGCCGGCGGTCCCCCCGCCGACGATCGTGATCGAGCGGATCGGTGCGTGCGTCATGAAGCGTCCCTCACCCGCCACCGCTCCTGCCCGAGGGCGGGAGCGGTGGCCAGGGCGATCAGAAGCGGACGCGCGCGCCGGCGATGAAGCGCCGCTCGTAGATGTTCTCGTACAGCACCTGGTCGGGCCAGGTGAGGTAGTAACGCTCGGTCTCCGCGGTCAGGTTGGAGGCCTGGCCGTAGAGGGTCAGGAAGGGAGTCACGTCGTACGAGATCGAGGCGTCGAGATAGTTGGTGGGCTGCTGATACTGCGCGAGGCCGTCGATGCCGCCGTAGTTGGACGACACCAGCCGCTTCGAGCGGTAATTGTAGGCCACGCGTGCCTGCAGACCGTATTTCTCGAACCACAGCGCGGCGTTGATCTGGTGCTTCGAATTGTCCTGGAACGGCTGGTTGTTGCCGGCCAGGTCGACGAGCCCCGCGTCGCCCAGCGACAGCGTGTAGTTGGCGTCGACGCCGAAGCCGCCGAACAGCCCGTTGACACCGTAGTCGGCGAGCGACTGACGCGCCGAGAGCTCGATCCCCTTGAGCGTGCCGCCCTCACCCTGCCGGAAGGTGTTGGTGACGACCTGGCGGCGGATCACGCCGTCGTTGTCGGGGATGTCGCTGCGCAGCTCGGTGGTGCGATCGATGAAGCTGTCGACCGCGATGTAGAAGGCGCCCGCCGCGATCAGGCTCGACCGGCCCGTGTAATATTCGAGGCTGCCCTCGACGTTGGTGGCGCGCCACGGGTTGAGGTTCGGATTGCCGAGCGAGTCGGCGGTGCGCGCCTCGAAGAGATTGGTGGCGGTGTTGATCGCATAGTTGATGTTGAGACCGCCGCCCCACTGCTGGAAGTCGAGCAGCGTCATCGTCTTCGAGAATGCGGCGCGGGCGCGCAGCTTGTCGGTCACGTCGAACGCGATGTTGATCGAGGGCAGGAAGTCGGTGAACTCGCGCTGGGTACGCACGTCGCCCGCGTCCACGCCCGCGACCCCGTAGGGCTGCGGCACGCCGACGATATTCTGCCGCACGTTGAGCCGCGTGTTGACGACCTGCAGGCCGCCGTTGGCGCGGAACGGCATGCCGAGCAGCTCGCCCTCGCCCGAGACCTGGGCATAGCCCGAGATCTGGCGCGTGTTGACGTCGAACGACAGCGCCGGGTTGATGACGTTCACGCTGCCCGGGTAGAACTTGTTCTGCCAGGCCTCGCTGTCGTCCATCGCCTTCGGATCGAGCGCCCACAGCGTCGGCGCGCCGGCGGCCGGGAGCTGATACTGCTTGATCAGCCCGGCGAAGATCGGGTCGGTCGCCTGGCGCGTCAGCCCGGCGGTGTAACCGCGGCCCTGCGCGTCCAGGACGGGGCAGTATTTGTCGTCGAGATTGACGTCGAACGCCTTCCACTTGACCAGGCAGCCCGCCGCCGGGTTGGCCGGGTTGTCGGTGTTGCCGGCATAGACCGGTGAGGCGCGATCGAACGTGTACTGGTTCACGCTGCGCTCGCCGTAGCGCGCGCCGAAAGCGATCTTGAGCTGGTCGTTCGGCTGCCACTCGCCGTCGGCGCGCAGCGCCCAGATGTCACCCTTCTGGTAGACGTTGCCCTCGGACGAGACGGTCTTCAGGCCGTAGCGTGAGGCGTCACCCGCCTGGGCGAGGAAACCGGGCGAGAAGCCGAAGACGGGCGCCCCGCTCGAATAATCCACCGTCGCGGTGTCGCTGTAGACCTGGTAGCCGGTCGGGTTGAAGGTGCGGTCGCCGCCGACCGAGGCGGGGTAGTTGCCGAGGCCGCCATTGGCGACGCCGGGGGTGCGCGGCGTGCCGTCGGCCTGATAGCCCCATTGGCGGCCGTTGGTCAGGCTGAACTGGGTGTACGACTGGTCGCGGTCGCGATTGGCCTTGCCGTAGATGCCGCGCACGGTCGCCTTGAACGTGTCGCTCGGCTTCCAGTCGAGCTGCACGTTGTAGTTCTGCGACTCGCTCTTGGTGCGGAAGGTCTCCGAGTAGCTGTCGAAGCTCGGCAGCGCGTAGGTATACTGCTGGACCGTGTTGACGTTGTAGCCGCCCGAGGTGGCGCCGGTGTCGCGCGATTTGGTCGGCGAGAAGGGCGACGACAGCCAGTCGATGTTCTGGAACTGGAAGCCGGCGGTGCGGTCATACTGCGTCTGGCGCGTGTAGAAGCCGTCCGCGGTCAGTCGCAGCGCGTCGTTGATCTCGAACTGGAAGGACGCGTTCGCGCCGAAGCGCTGGCGATCGGTGATGCGGTTCCATGCGGTGTGCGACTGCGGCGTGATGAACGCGTCATTGGCGTCGCCGTCACCGTTGACGTCGTAGCCGGTGATGTTGCCGCTCGCGTCGCGCACCGGCGTGCCGCGGCTGACGCCGTTGTTGCCGACCGCGAAATCGCCCTGGTTGGTGGCGCTGCCCGACTCGTTGCGCAGCGCGACACCATAGTCCTGCACGCCGCGGAAGCTGTTCGCGAGCGTCAGGTCGCTGTACGACGCCGACACGAGCAGGCCGACACGGTCGCCATGGAAGGCGACGAGCCCGTTGAACGACGGGTTCCACTTCTCGGTCTTGTCGCCGTACTGGCCCTCCCCGGCGGCAGAGAAGGTGAGGCCCTGCTTGAGGTCGAACGGACGCCGCGTGAGCAGGTCGATCGTGCCGGTGAGGCCGGCCTGCTGGAGCGACGCGGTCGGCGACTTGAACACGGTCGCGCCCGAGAAGAGCTGCGACGGGATGTCGGTGAAGTTGGGCTGCACCGTCGTCACCGAGTTGGCGCCGAGGAACTGCTCGCCGTTGAGCAGGGTGGTCACCTGCGGCAGGCCGCGGATGTTGACCGCGGCGCCCTCGCCCGCGTCGCGGCGGATCTGCACGCCGGGGATACGCTGGAGCGAGTCGGAGATGGTGACGTCGGGCAGCTTGCCGATGTCCTGCGCGCTGATCGCCTCGACCACGCTGTCGGCGTTGCGCTTCACCTCGATCGCGCGCGCCTGCGAGGCGCGGATGCCGGTGACGACGATCTCGGCGGGCTCCTCGCCCGCCTGGTCGGGGGCGGCAACGCGGTCCGGATCGGTCGTGGCCGCGTCGCCGGTGGCGGTGCCTGCGCCGGTCTGCGCCAGCGCGTCGATCGGCAGGCCGAGCAACCCGACCAGCGAAACGGCGGCGAGCAGCTTCGCGCGGCTCGCGTTCAACCCATTGAGCCCCTTCATAAATCCCCTCCTTAGTGGACGCGCTCTTCGGCGATACGTCAATCAAATTGATTTAATCCGTGGAAGTCATGGCCCTGTCAAGCGGCAAAGCGATCGCCGAACGGCTATGATGTGAACGTTCTCTCACATTATACGGATTAAGTATGATCAAAGCTCGTCAAGTAGCGATCAGGCGGCGCGCGCCGAGGAAGTCTTCGTGGGAACGCCGCCACCCGCACACCCGCCTTCCCAGCGGAGGTCGCGCTTGACACAGGTGAGTTACCCCAGGTTCACGCTCTCTGCGTATACAGCTTGCCTCACGTAAGGATAACCATGCCGCGTCGCATCCGTTCGCTGTTAGGCTCGCTCAGCACCGAGGTCCGCGCGCATGCCGACCGGTCGGAGGCGATCGCGGCGCAGACCAAGCTGCTCGCGCTCAACGCCGCGATCGAGGCAGCGCGTGCCGGCGCGGCGGGGCGCGGGTTCGGCGTCGTCGCGCAGGAGGTGAAGTCGCTCGCGGCGCAGGCGAGCAGCTCCTCGCACGCGTTCCGCGAGGACCTGCTCGGCCGGCTGCGCCAGGGCAGCGAGATCGCGGCGGAGCTGGTCAGCGAGCTCGAGGGCGGACGGCTCGGCGAGCTGGCCCAGTCGATTGCGGACGCGCTGGCGCGGATGCTGCACGACCGTTCGGTGGACGTGCGCTTCCTCGCCTCGGACCATGCCATCCGCGAGAGCCTGCTGCTCGACACCGACCCGCGCGCCGAGGCGCGCGCGCTCGAGCGGCTGCGCGCGCTGCTCGGCTACTCGCCCTATTTCCTCAACGCCTTCCTCGTCGATGCGGAGGGCAAGGTGCGGGTGTGCGCGCACGAGAATATGGCGGTGCGCGACGTCCATTTCGCCGACTTCGCGCAATTCCGCCGGGTGCTGTCGGGCGGCGCGACCGCCGGCTGGGTCACCGACGAGGTCTGGGTCAATCCCTGGTCGAACGATCGCAAGGTGCTCATCTATGTCGCGCCCGTGATGTGCGAGGGCGTGATCGTCGGGATCTGCTACCTCGAGTTCGACTTCGAGGGGCAGGTGGCGGAGCTGATCGGGGTGATGAACCGGGCCGCGCGCGCGACGATCTCGA
Source organism: Sphingomonas sp. BK580 (assembly GCF_014194975.1). Classification (GTDB taxonomy): domain Bacteria; phylum Pseudomonadota; class Alphaproteobacteria; order Sphingomonadales; family Sphingomonadaceae; genus Sphingomonas. The sequence goes on from NZ_JACIAY010000005.1 coordinate 237,832, forward strand.
TCGTGGATCCGGAGGGGCGCGTGGTCGCCACCACCGGCGGCTATCGCCACCTCGAGCCGCACCCGCACGTCGTCGCCAGTTCCGAGCGGCTTACCCGTTCGCTCGATGGACTCACCGTCGCTCAGGCGCGGGTGCCGAGCGACCATGGCATGCCGGGGCTGGGGTTCCGCTGCGTGATCGAGGATCATGTCGCCTCCGAGAGCGAGATCGTCGCCGCCCTGACGCGACGACCGGCCGCGCTCTAGCGTCACATACAGGCAGGCGGCGTCAAACTAAGCCACCGATGAGAGGACCCGATCGCGCTGCGGCACGTTCCAGCGCCCCGTGTCCGATCACCTTCTCCCAGCGCTGTCCTTCCTGGTCGCCGAGAGCGAGCCGCCCGCCGCGCGCGCGCGGCGCCGCGACAGCGTCGGGCGCAGTTCGGGCGAGACCTATGCCGCGCTGCTCGATACGATCGCGCCCGGCGCGCGAGTCACCCGCGTCACCCCCGCCGACGAGGGCGCGACCCCGCTGACGGCAGCCGATATCGCCGCGCACGACGCGGTGTTCCTCACCGGCTCGCCGCTCCACCTCTACGACGACAGCCCCGAGTGCCGCCGCATCATCGCCTTCATGCGCGACGTGTTCGGCTCGGGTGTGCCCTCCTTCGGCTCCTGTGCGGGGCTGCAGGTCGCGGTGGTCGCGGCCGGCGGGCGCGTGCGTGCGATGGGTGAGCGCCGCGAGGCGGGTTTCGCGCGCCGCATCGCGCCCACCGCTGCGGGACGCGACCATCCGCTGCTGCGCGGCCGCCCGCTCGCCTATGACGCTCCCGCGATCCACACCGACGAGGTCGCCGAGCTGCCGGCGGGCGCGACGCTGCTCGCCGGCAACGCCGTGGCCGAGGTACAGGCCGCCGAGATCCGCCACGGCGACGGCGTGTTCTGGGGCGTGCAATATCACCCCGAGATCGACCTGGCCGAGGTCGCGGCCGCGCTGCGGCGCCAGGCCGAGGATCTGATCGAGCACCGGCTCGCGCGCGACGACGACGACGTCAACGCGCAGGCCGCGCTGGTCGAGGCCTTGGGCGCCGAGCCGGACCGCCGCGATCTCGCCTGGCGGCTCGGGCTCGACTCACAGGTCACCGACGCGGCGACGCGCTCCATCGAGATCCGCAACTTCATCGAGCTGCTCGTGCTGCCGGCGCGCGCGCGGCGACGCCGCTGAGCCGCGGGAACGCTCTGCCCGGCTCGAACGTCCGGCTCAACGAGACATCAAGGAAGGACGATCCTGTGACGATCTTCAACAAGGACATGGTCGAGCTCGCGTCGAAGAACGAGCTCTGGCAGAAGGAAGTCTACCGCGACGCCAAGGTGCAGATCGTGCTCATGAGCATCCCGGCGGGTGAGGAGATCGGCATGGAGACCCATCCCGCCGACCAGACCACCTTCATCGTCGCCGGTGACGCGCAGGTGGTGATCGACGGTCACTCGACCAAGGCGGGGCCGAACCACCTCGTTGTCGTCCCCAAGGGCGCGCAGCACAACATCGTCAACAAGGGCAGCGGCGACCTCAAGCTCTTCTCGGTCTACGCACCGCCGGCCGAGCCCGAGGGCGCCGCGTTCCGCACCAAGGAAGAGGCCGAGGAGGCCGAGAAAGGCCTGCTCGCGAAAGCGGCGGACAAGGTGCGCGAGGTGGTCGGCCACTGAGGCTGGGTGCGGGGGCGTACGCCCGCCCCCGCACCGATCTCAGCCGCGCCGGAGCCAGCGCTGCAGATCGTCGCTGCCGCCGATCCGTTCGCCGCCGACGAAGACCTGGGGGGTGGTTTCCACTCCCTGCTCGCGCTCGAACGAATCGACCGCGTCGCGCGTCGCGAGCACGCGATCGTCCACCTCGTACCCAGCCTGTTCCAGCATCGCCTTGGCCCGCACGCCGAAGGGGCAGACATGGTCGGGCAAGACCATGCGGTAGAGAGTGGCCTGGTGCGTCATCGCCTGATCCTCATGCTTCTCAAGAGATATGCGACCTAAGCCGTGCCGGCACCGCGGGTTCCCGACGCGACTTAGAAGAGACTGTCGTCCTCCTCCGCCGCCGTCTCGCTCGCCCGCATCGTCATGCCCGGCAGCAGGAACCGCGCGTGGATCTCGCGCTCGCGCGTCGTGGTGTAGAGCCCGGCGATCCACGGCAGCAATCCGTCCAGGCAGACGACGTCGACGTCGTTCAGCGTCTCGTGCCCCTCGGTGCAGTCGTGGAGTGACCCCGACGCGGCCTCGAGCGCGCTGATGAACATCTGCTGCTCGTTCAGCTCCTCGACGCTGTGCTCCAGCGCCGCGATGACGCGGCGCGCCGCGTCGCCGCTCCCCGCCAAGGCCGAGTCGGAGCGCTCGCACGCCGCTCGCACGACGTCCAGCGCGTCGCGCAGCGTTCCGCGCGCGTGACCGCCCTTCCCGAGGCGGTCGCCGCCCAGCGTGATCGCCCCGAGCGCCGCGATCTGCTCGACGACCACACCGCGCAGCCGCTCGAGCTTGCGCGCGCACGGGTCGACCTCGGTCGCGATCACCGCGACCGCGCGCCCGGTGTCGCTGTGGCGGCGGCAGAGCAGGCGGGTGTTCGTGGCGATGTCCTGCACGTCGAGCGTCACCGCGCGGATCGCCTGCAACCCGCGCCCGAGATCGACCACGGTCTCCTCCACGAAGGCGGCCAACATCGCCAGCTGCTCGTCGGTGTCGAACAGTTGCGCCGTGACGCCCCCCGACGCGGCGATGCCATGCTCCAGCCGGAGCAGCGCGCCGCCGTCCCCGCCCGCTCCGCCGGCGCTCCCGGTGACGCTCGCCGCCTGTGCCTCGACCAGCGCGAGCAGCTCGGCGGCGAGTGGGTTGAGCCGCGCCAGCGAGTCGAGCAGCGCGATACTCTCATCGCGGAAGTCGTCGGCGATGGCGCGCATCTGCGCCGCGATCAACCGCGCGACATGCGCCACCGCGCCGCGCGGCGGCGGTGACGGACGCTCGCCGTCGATCCCCGCCGACGGGTCGATCACGCGCAGCACCGTGACACAATGTTCGACCCGCAGGCGCACGCTGTCGCCGATCTCGATCGCGGCAAGCACGCGCGCGATCTCGCGCTGAAGCGCGCGGGTGATCGTGCCCACGTCCCGCGCCATGTGCCCGATCGCGGCGAGCTGCGCCTCGAGCGCGTCGGCGCTGGCGGCGAGCTCGACCGGCACCTGCTCGCCCACCCGGGCGCACTCGCCGGCGAGCCGCGCGTCCGTCGCCCGCACGTCGGCGACGATCCGCCCGAACCGCTCCAGCTCCTGCGCGAAGCGCCGCAGCTGCTGCTCGCTGCCGTCCAGCTTGCCCTGCATCACCGCCACGAACTGGAAGAACGCCGGCTCGCCCGCCGAGGCGATCTTGATGCTCATGCCGTAGCAGCCGAGCAGCCGCATCACCTCGCCCATCTCGGCGAGCAGCGCGCGCAAGGTGCGCGTGCGCTGCGTCAGCCGCGCGACGTCCTCTGCGCGGCGGCGCTGCGCCTCGGGTAGCGCGGTGAGCCGCGCCGCCGCCGCGCGCAGCTCGGCCACCGCGGCGCCGGCGCGCTCGGGCGTGAGCGCGCGCTGCACCTCGTCGAGCGCGCCGGCCATGCGGTCGATCGCGTCGACCGCGGCGGCGAGCGTCTCGCCGACCTCCCGAAAGCGCACCTCCAGCCCGCCCGCGAGCGCGTTGAGCCCGTCGACGAGCTGCTCGATCGGGGTGAGATCGCGGTCGGGCGTGATCGGGGCCACCAGCATCCTTCTTCTCCTCGCTCAGCGCACCGCGGCCTGGAGCAGCTCGCGCGCGATCCGCCCCAGCGGCACCACCCGGTCGGCCGCACCGCGCGCGATCGCTTCCTTGGGCATGTCGAACACCACGGAGGTCGCCTCGTCCTGCGCGATCGTGCGCGCGCCGGCCTGCTTCATCTCGAGCAACCCGCGCGCGCCGTCGTCCCCCATGCCGGTCATGATCACCCCCACCGCATGGGCGCCGGCGTGGCGTGCGGCGGAGCGGAACAGCACGTCGACCGAGTGGCCATGGCGCGCCACCAACGGCCGCTCGCGCACCGCGACGACGTAGCGCGCGCCGTGCCGCTCGAGCAGCGTGTGGCGGAGCCCGCCCGGGGCGATCAGCACGCGGCCGCGCATCACCGTGTCGCCGTCGGCGGCCTCGTGCACGTCGACCGCGCAGCGCGAGTCGAGCCGCTGCGCGACGGCGCACGCGAAGCGCTCGGGCATAGGCTGCACCACCACCATGCCCGGGGCGTCGGCCGGTAGCGCCTCCAGGACCTCGCGCAGTGCCTCGGTGCCGCCGGTCGAGGCGCCGACGCAGACGACCGTACCGGTGGCGCGGCTCATCGCCGTGCCGCTCCGCGGCGGCAGCACCGCCTCGGCGGAGAGCTCGCGCGGCGGGACGTCGCGGGTGGCACGCGCGCGCGGCCGGGCGCGCGGATCTGCACATGCGCGTCGGTGAGATGCTCCACCACATCGACCCGCGGCTTCAGGATAACGTCGACCGCCCCCGCCTCGAGTGCGTCAAGCAGCGTCGCCGATCCCTCCTCCACCAGCGACGAGCACAACACGACCGGGCGGGGCCGCTGTGCCATCAGCTTGCGAAGGAAGGTCAAGCCGTCCTTCGGCGGCATCTCGACGTCGAGCGTGATCACGTCGGGCACCGTCTGCGCGATGTGCCGCGCCGCCACGCGCGGGTCGCTGGCGGTGGTCACCTCCAGGTCGGGATCGGCGGTGAGGATCGCGGCCATCGCCTGACGCACGCCCGCGTCGGCGTCGACCACCAGGACGCGGGTCCTGCGCATACGCCTCATACCCGCGCGAGGACGGGTCCGGCGATCGGCTCGCTGTGCCCGAGGAACCGCAGCCTCCCCGGCGCGATCCAGTCGGCGCGCCGCCGCATCCCCGCGACCTGCGTCGCGCGTTCGAGATAGAGCAGCACGTCGCGATAGAAGATCAGGTGCGTCGGCGCGCCCATAGGGTGAAGTCCGTCGATCAGGTTGAGCGGCGCGCAACCGCTGGCGGCACGCCGCTCGGGCACCATGTGCCGCCCGTCGCGCCCGTCGACGTCGCGGCGGAGATCGCCCTGGCGCGGCGGCAGCGGCACGGGACCGGGCTGCGCGCTCGGGAACACACCGCGTCGCGCCGGCGCCATCACCTCATTGTTCTCGGCGGCTCGCGCACATGGCCGTGGTAGCGTCTCCATCTGCCTGCCGGTGCCGACGACCTGTCGAATGCTGGCGGCCATCTGCTCCATCGACGCGGACGCCCCTTCGGTCGCCGAGGCCTTCTCGGTCGGCCCTTGTGACATCATCTTACCCGATTCATCGATGAACGCCGCTATCCAGCGGCATCGATGAAGCAAAGACTGACGAACGTGCTCAGCACATGCCGTCTACGGCATTTTAGCTAGAGATCCGACAGCGCGTCCATAGTTTGGCGCCGATCCGGGTCAGTGGCGGAGACCAGGCACCGCGGCCCGAGATCAGGAGATCAGGCCGGAGGGGGCCGGACATAACTTCGCCAAATCGGGTCAGCCAGTTTCCGAACCTACGGCGTGTCATCGAGCGGTACTGCCGCCTCGACCAGCAGCACCGGCACGCCGTCGCGCACCGGGTAGCCGCGCCGCGCCACGTCCGACACCAGCAGGCCCCGCGTCGCGTCATAGCGCAGCGGGGTCCGCGTCGCCGGACAGACCAGCCGCGCCAGCAGCCAGTCGTCGAGGAGCGGCGGTACGGCGTCGCTCACTGCAGCGTGACCCGGTCCTCGCCGTCGTGACGGCCGAAGAATTGCATCAGCTGCACCAGCAGCTCGGCGCGCTCGGCGATGCCGCCGGCCTCGAGCAGCGCCTGCTTGGCCGCTACGTCGAACGGCGCGATCTGCGCGATGCCGTTGACCAGGCTGGTGTCGTCGAGCCGGCCCACCGCCTTCCAATCGACCGCATAGCCCTGCGCCTCGGCGAAGCGTCGCGCCTCCAGCTCGAGCGAGGAGCGCGCGCCGAGCGACAGCGTCTCGTCCGGCGGGGACGGCAGCAGCACCGCCTCCACCTGCCGGAACGGCGTCGACACCGCGATCTCGCGCACCAGGCGGAACAGTGCGAGACCTTGAAGGATCAGATTGTAGCGCCCGTCCTCGAGCGCCTCCACCTCGGCGATGCGGCCGACGCAACCGATCTCGAACAGCCCCGGCCTGTCGCGATCCTCGCTGTCCGGACGCGGCTGGATCATCGCGATGCGGCGGTCGCGCGCCATGGCGTCCGACACCATCGCGCGGTAGCGCGGCTCGAAGATGTGCAGCGGCAGGTGCAGCTGAGGGAACAGGAGCGCACCCGGCAGCGGGAAGATCGAGAGCCGCGTCGTCTCGCTCATCCGAACAGGGCCGCAGACAGCTTGCGCCGCTGCGCGGACACCCAGGGATCCTCGAGGCCCACCACCTCGAACAGCTTGAGCAGCTGCTGGCGCGCGGCACCCTCCTTCCAGTCGCGCTCGCGCGCGACGATCGACAGGAAGCCTTCGGCCGCGGCGTCGCGGTCGCCCGCGGCCATCCGCGCGTTGGCGAGATCATAGCGCGCCTGGAGATCGTCGGGGTCGGCCGCCACCGCCGCCTCGAGCGGGGCGAGGTCGTCCACCGCGGGTGCGGAGCGCGCCAGCGCCAGTGCCGAGCGCGCGCGCGCGACGTCGGGCAGCGCCGCGACCTCTTCCGGCAGCGCGGCGATCGCCGTCTCTGCCTCGTCCACCTCGCCCGCGGCCACCAGCGCGCGGATGCGGCCCGATAGCACCGCGGGATGGTCGGGCGCCATGTCGGCGAGCTGATCGAAGATCGACAGCGCGCGGGTGGCGTCCCCCTCCGCCAGCACCTGCTCGCCCATGGCGATCAGCGGCTCGAGCTCGGCCTCCTGCGCCTGCGCCTCGCCCGCGACGGGCAGCTGGCGCAGCAGCTGATCGAGGATGGTGCGCAGCTGCGACTCGGTGCGCGCGCTGGTCAGGTCGGCGACGAGCTGGCCCTGGAACATCGCGTAGACGGTCGGGATCGAGCGGATCTGGAACTGCGCCGCGATGAACTGGTCCTTGTCGGTGTCGACCTTGACCAGCACGACACCCTTGTCGGCGTAATCGGCGGCGACCTTCTCCAGCACCGGCCCCAGCGCCTTGCACGGCCCGCACCACTCCGCCCAGAAATCGATGATGACGAGGCTGGTCATCGAGGGCTCGACGACCTCGGACCGGAAGCGCTGCACGGCCTCCTTCTCTGCCGATGACATTCCTAGCGTGGCCAAGGGGCGCTCCTGCGATTGCTGGGGGCCCTTATGTGGGAAGGCCGCTGGGGATACAAACCCCCTGGGGCACGGCGGGCGCGTTGAGCGGCGCTCGTTCTGTCCCGACGAGCTTTGGACTCGGTCGGAGGAGCGTGAGAGGTCTGTTCCTTCTGCTGCGCCATCCTGAACCCGCTTCAGGATCTACGGTGACGCGAACGCCTCTCGATCGGAGTGCGCGCGACGGTGGATCCTCTACCGAGTTCAGGATGACGCCCTCGACTGAACCGCGCTCTCGCCCTCAGAACGCCGCTGTCAGCGACACCACCACGGTGCTTCCCGCGATCGTGCCGGTGCCGTCCTGCCCCTTGCTGAAGCTCGGCTGGAGATAAGCCGCCTCGCGCTCGGAGATGTTGGTGTCGATATAGGCCACACCAAGGGTCAGCGGCGTGGTCGGGATCGCGTAGTCGGCACCGAGCATCCAGTCGACGTACTCGCCGGTCGGCGCAACGCTGGTGGCGAACGGCCCGAGCCCCTTGTTGCCCTTGGAGGCGCCGATATGCGCCTTGGCGGTCAGCCCGGTGTTCGGGATCGCCGCGGCGACGTCGCCCCAGACGTAGAGATTGTCGTTCTTGTCGCCGGGTCGATCATAGACGCCGTTCGCCGCCGAGGTGCCGTAGAGATACCACGAGCCGAGCGCCTCCTGCTTAGGCGCATAGGCGACGCCGGCGGTCAGCGAGGCGGGCCCCAGCGTGCCCGACAGCTTGGCATAGGGCTCGATGAAGTCGGTGTTGTCGAAGCCGCCCGGGTACATATACCAGGTGGCGCCGACGTCGAGCGTGCCGCCGCCCACCGGGAACTTGTAGCCCGCGATCAGGTCGAGCTCCATGTTGGCGCCGCCGAAGGTGCCCCAGCCGGCCAGGTTCGAACCCCAGGTGCCGATGTACACGCCGCTCTCGTGCGCGATGGTGAAGCCGCCCTGCACCGCGAGGTTCTCGTCGGACTGCGACACGCCGCGGAAGCGATAGTCGCTGACGAGGCCGACCGAGCCGGAGACGGTGACGGGCTTGGGCGGTGCGGTGTCCTGCGCGGCGGCGGGAACGGCGAGGCCGGCGCCGAGCAGCGCGGCGGCGAGACGAAGATGATAGTTCATGGAACCTCCCTTGTGGCAGAGGCTCCTCCTGCTCGTGACCCGGGCTCGCTCTCCCCCGCGCCTCGAGAGGCGTCGGGAGGGCAGCCGCTAAGCCACCCTCCCGACGTATTCGGGCTTTGTTGCCCGATCATTTCTGGTTGATGTCAAAAGATGCTGCTGCGCCTGCTCAGTGCCGATCGTCCGCGAGTGTGGCGATCCTGCCACGGGCGCCCGTGATCTCCACCGTGGCGCCGGCGGCGCGGCGGCGCTGGAACCAGTCGCGCAGCATCTCGGCGCTGGTGTGATCGACCGCGTCGAGGCGCGACGCATCGATCCGCACGTTGGTGCCGGCTGGCACGCGGTCGAGCGTCTCGGACAGTCGGGGCAGCGTCACGAAGGTCGCGGTGCCGTCGAGCGTGATCGCGTGCGACTCGCCGTCGCTCGCCTCGAACACCTTGAGGCGAAGCCGGCGCAGGTGCGGCACCAGCTCGAGCATCGTCAGCCCGATCCCGACCAGCACGCCGGTGAGCAGGTCGGTCGTCACCACCGTGACCAGGGTCGCCGCCCAGATCAGCACCGGCAGCGCACCATAGTCGCGGAACAGGTGCGTGGCGTGCTTGACGCTCACCAGCCGCACCCCGGTCACCACCAGCACCGCGCCCAGCGCCGCCATCGGGATCGCGGTCAGCACGAACGGCAGCGCGGCGACGAAGCCGAGGATCCACACGCCGTGCAGCATCGACGACAGGCGCGTCGCCGCCTGCGCCTGGACGTTGGCCGAGCTGCGCACGATCACGCCCGTCATCGGCAGCGCGCCGGCGAGACCGCACAGCAGGTTGCCGACGCCCTGCGCGCGCAGCTCCTTGTTGTAGTCGGTGCGGACGCCGTCGTGCATCTTGTCGACCGCGGCGGCGGACAGCAACGTCTCGGCCGAGGCGATGAAGGCGATCGCCAGCGCCGCGGCGAGGATCGAGGGATTGAGCCAGCTCGCCAGCGCCGAGGCGCTCGGCGGCGCGATCGCGCCGATGATCGAGGCGGGCACCTGGACGCGCGCGACCTCGAGCCCCAGCGTCAGCGACAGCAACGTGCCGACGACGACGCCGACCAGCGCGCCCGGCAGCAGCCGCAGCGCCTTCGGCCGGAACTTCTCCCAACCGAGCATCGCGAGGATCGTCGCCACGCCGATCGCGAAGGCGAACTCGGTCGCCTGCAGGTTGCTCGATAGGCCAAACAGCCGCCCCGGCGCGGCGGCGAGATTCTGCAGGCCGCTGGGCAGCGGGCGGTGATCGAACAGCACGTGGAACTGGCCGACCACGATCAGCACGCCGATGCCGGCCAGCATGCCATGTACCACCGCGGGCGAGATCGCCTTGAACCAGCCGCCGAGCCGGAACACCCCGGCAGCGAACTGGACCAGGCCGGCGAGGATCAGGATCGGGCCGAGCGCGCCGATCCCCTGGTCACGCACCAGCTCGTAGACGATCACCGCGAGGCCCGCCGCGGGGCCGCTGACCTGGAGCGGCGAGCCGGCGATCGCGCCGACGACGATGCCGCCGATGATGCCGGTGATCAGTCCCTTCTCCGCCGGCACGCCCGAGGCGATCGCGATCCCCATGCACAACGGCATCGCGACGAGGAAGACGACGATCGAGGCGGTGAGGTCGCGCCCCAGCAAGCGGACCGACGGCACCGAGACTCCGGGGCGAGCGACGGCCGGGGCGGCCGGTGCGACAAGGCTCGCCATCACGCCGCGACCGCGCGCTGGGCGGGGACGAGGACCGGCTGAGACGCCGTGACCTCTCGACTGAACACGCGTCCGCTGGCGTCGTCCACGGCGGCAACCTCCCGATGAATAATCGTCCAGGGAGTAGCGTGGCGCGGTGTCCCGCGTTCGACCGCGGCGTGTCGTTGTGTTGCTCGGACGGGCGGGTGTGTCGGCGGCGTCGCCTGGCGCCGCGCGGCTGCTCTCCGGACATCATCCTGAACTCGGCTCGGGATCCGCGGTGCGGCGAGCGCCTCCCGCCGACGAGCGCGCGGGGCAGTGGATCCTGGGACGCGTTCAGGATGACGCACATGTCGAGCGAGCCCGGCAGGATCGGAGAACAGGCTCGTGGCTCAGCGGGCGGCTCAGCGCGACGGCAGCGCGATCTCGGCGCGGAGCCCCCCCTGCGGGCGGTTCGACAGCGTCAGCGTCCCACCCTCGGCGGCGACCGCGAGCTGGACGATCGACAGTCCGAGCCCGAACCCCACCGTGTCGCGCCCGCGCGCCGGGTCGAGTCGGACGAAGGGCTCGAGCACGCGCGTGAGCTGGTCGTCGGGGATGCCCGGACCGTCGTCCTCGACACGGATCGTCAGCGTCGCTCCGCCGGGCAGCAGCCTCAGCCGCACCCGCTCGCCGTAGTGGAGCGCGTTCTCCACCAGGTTGACCAACGCCCGCTTGAAGCCGAGCCGGCGCACGCTCCACTCGCAGTGATCCGGCCCGTCATACTCGGCGTCCGCCCCGCGGTCCTGCGCGTCGTCGATCACGGTGGCACACATCACCGCCAGGTCGACCACGCTCGCGGGCTCGGGCTCGGCCTCGCCGCCGAGGAACGCGAGCAGCGAGGTGATCATCGCCTCCATCTCGGCGACGTCGTGCGCGATCGCCTCGCGCGCCTCGACGTGCGGCAGCGACTCGGTGCGCAGGTGGAGCCGGGCCAGCGGCGTGCGGAGGTCGTGCCCGACCGCGGCGAGCGCCTGCGTCCGCCCGACGATCAGCGCCTGGATGCGGTCCTGCATGCGGTTGAACGCGCCGATGACGCGGCGCACCTCGCCCGGCCCGTCCTCCTCGACGGGGACGACCTCGCCGTGCCCGACCCGCTCGGCCGCGGCGGCGAGCCGGCGCAGCGGCAGCAGCACGCGGCGCAGCAGGATCCCGCCGAGCACCATCAGCGCGATCGCGGGCACCATCGCCAGCGCGATCCGCTCGAACGCGAGGTTGATCGTCGCGACCGGCTCGAGCGTGCGGAAATACAGCCAGCTGCCGTCGGGTAGCCGCAGCCCGCCGGTCACCACGGAGTGGCGCCCCGGCGTCTGGATGCGCAACCGCAGGTCCGTCGCCGCGAGCGACGGCTCCCACTCGAGCACCTGGCGCTGCATCTCGTCGAGCGCTGGGGCGATCGGCGGCGGCGGGGGCAGCGCCTCGCTCCAGCGCAGCGCGTAGCGGTCGGTGGTGAGCTCGGCCGCCATGCGCTCGCGCTGCGTCGCCGGGCGCTCGGCGAGCAGGCGACGGCTGATGACGAGATGCTCGGCGAGTCGGTTGGCCTCGTCGTCGCGCACCGCGAAGCGGCTCGCGCGCTCGTACAGCAGGGTGCTCGCGCCGAACTCGATCACAAGGGTGAGCAGCAGGATCGCCACCACCTGGCCGAGCAGGCCGAGTGCTGGGCGGCGCAGCGAGCGCATGCGCGCGCGGGTCAGCCGCGCTCGACCGGGGCGTTGAGCATATAGCCGACGCCGCGCACCGTCACGATCGGCGCGGGCGCCCCCGCGCTGCCGAGCTTGCGCCGCAGCCGGCTGATAAGCACGTCGATCGAGCGGTCCGAACTGTCACCGAGCCGGGTGCGGCTGAGCTCGATCAGCCGCTCGCGCGCGATCACGCGCTGGGCATGGTCGGCGAGCACGACGAGCAGATCGAACTCGGCGCCGGTGAGGTCCACGATCGCGCCGCTCGGCGAGCTGAGCTCGCGCCGCGGCAGGTTGATCGTCCAGCCGTCGAAGGTCAGCATGCCCTGGTCGCCCGCGCCGGCACGGCGGTCGAGCGCGGGGCGGCGCAGCACCGCCCGCACCCGCGCCACCAGCTCGCGCGTGCCGAACGGCTTGGCGATATAATCGTCCGCGCCCAGCTCGAGCCCGACGACGCGGTCGGTCTCGCTGGCGCGCGCCGACATGAAGATGATCGGCACGTCGCTCTTCTGGCGCAGCGCGCGGCACAGGTCGATCCCGCTGGTGCCGGGCAGCATGATGTCGAGGAGGACGAGGTCCACCGGCCCGGAGTCGAGCGCGAGCCACATCTCGGGCGCGGCGGAGGCGGGGCGCACCGCGAAGCCGTTCTCCTGCAACGCGCGCGCGGTGAGCATGCGGAGCGAGGGATCGTCCTCGACGAGCAGGATCGTTGGAGCGGTCATGCCAGCGGGACCTAAGGTCCGGGCTGATCGGGGTCAATTCGCGCGTGCGGCAGAAAAATGCGGCGCCGTGTAAAAAGCTGTTGCGGGGCTCCGGGGCCGCTGCTAGTGGCCGCGCCTCACCCAGCCGGTCCTCACCACGAGGACGGCACAGGCGCCAGAGCGGGCGTAGCTCAGGGGTAGAGCACAACCTTGCCAAGGTTGGGGTCGAGGGTTCGAATCCCTTCGCCCGCTCCAGTCGGTTTCCCGGCTCTCTCATCATCGTCGGTGCGTTGACGCGCGGTACGAGCCTCGGCACAGGCGCGGCATGCCGCTTCGTCTCTTCAAACCCCTGCTCTCCGGCGCGCACTTCCGCGAGCGGCTGATCGCCTGCCTGGGCGCCGCGGTCGGCATCGCGCTCACCGCGCTGGTCTGCGCCGCGCTGCCGCTGGAGCGCGCCGACCTGCCGTTGATCGTCGCGCCGCTGGGCGCCTCGGCGGTGCTGGTGTTCGCGGTGCCGGCGAGCCCGCTGGCGCAGCCCTGGCCGGTGATCGGCGGCAACACGCTCTCCGCGCTGGTCGGCGTGGCGGTGTATCGGCTCGTCCCCGGCACCGCGCTCGCCGCGGGCGTGGCGGCGGGCAGCGCGATCCTGGTCATGTCGCTGCTGCGCTGCCTTCACCCGCCCGGCGGTGCCGCCGCGCTCACCGCGGTGATCGGCGGACCGGCGGTTCATGCCGCGGGCTTCGCCTTCGCGCTGTTGCCGGTCGCGCTCAACTCGCTGACGCTGGTCGGCGCGGGGCTGCTGTTCCACCGTGTCACAGCGCGCTCCTATCCGCATCGCGCCGCCGCCCCGGTGGCGGCCGGGCTCCACGCCGCCGACATCGACGCCGCGCTGGCCGATCTGCACGAGACGTTCGACATCGCGCCGGCCGACCTCGACGCCTTGCTCACGCGCGCCGAGTGGCACGCCGTGCGTCGCCGCGCGACACCGCCGACACGACGGTAGCGCGGCCCCCGCGGCGTCGCCGGCGGTGGACAGCGCGCGCCGCAGGCGGCACCCCGGTGGTCATGACGAACGAGGCGAACATCCGAGTCGGCATCGGCGGCTGGACCTACGAGCCGTGGCGCGGCACCTTCTATCCCGAGGGATGCCCGCATAAGCGCGAGCTCGACTATGCCAGCCGCCACGTCAGTGCGATCGAGGTGAACGGCACTTTCTATTCCTCGTTCAAGCCGGCCACCTTCGCGACCTGGCGCGAGAGCACGCCCGACGGCTTCGTCTTCGCGCTCAAGGCGTCGCGCTACTGCGTCACCCGCAAGGTGCTGGCCGAGGCGGGCGAGTCGGTGCAGCGCTTCGTCGGCCAGGGGATCACCGAGCTGGGTGACAAGCTCGGTCCGATCCTGTGGCAGATGGCGGCGACCCGGAGGTTCGACCCCGACGACCTGCGCGCCTTTCTCGCGCTGCTGCCGCCGAAGCAGGACGGCGTCGCGCTGCGCCACGCCATCCAGGTGCGGCACGAGTCCTTCGCGGTGCCCGGGTTCGCCGCGCTGTGCCGCGCCGCCGGGGTGGCGATCGTCTACGGCGACTCGTCCGACTATCCCGCGCTCGCCGACGTCTCGGGCGACTTCGTCTACGCCCGACTCGAGGACGCGCGCGAGGAGGAGCCGGCGGGCTATGCGCCGGACGCGCTCGATCGCTGGGCGACGGTGGCGCGCGACTGGGCGGCAGGGAAGAGCCCCGACGGGCTGCCCTATGTCGCCGAGCCCGCGCCGGTGCGGCCGCGCGACACGTTCGTGTTCATGATCAACGGCGCCAAGGTGCGCGCGCCGCACGCCGCGATGGCGCTGCTCGCGCGGCTGGGGTGGACGCCGGCGTAGCGCGAATGTTGCGAATGTTGAGTCGCTGCGCGGGTTCGCTCGCGGCGCGCGCCGCGTCAGCGCGGCGACCGGTGCGGGTGAATGCCGCGAATGTTGAGTCAGCAGGCGGTCTCGCCTGCGCCGTGAACAATGCCCGCGCGCCGCCCTGGGCACGCGAATGGTGCGAATGTTGAGTCGGTGGCACGCGTGCCGACGAGAGCACGGCAGGCGATCGACCGGCAACGCCAGCGAGCATACGGGCATCCTGCACTCCGATCCACCCGAGCCGATCCGTGCTCCGGCGGACGCCGGAGCCCAGGGCCGAGAGGACGAAGCTCGTGGCTCTGAGCTCCTGCGTTCGCAGGAGTACGCGTCGGTCCCGACGATTAAGACCGGACGATAGCCGCGCCCGCCGATTGTAGGACAGACCTGCGGTCCCGCTCAGCCGAGCCGGTCGCGCAGATCGAGCAGCGCCAGCGCCGCCTTGGCCGCGGCGCCGCCCTTGTCGAGCTGCGCCGGATCGGCGCGCGCGATCGCCTGCGCCTCGTCCTCGGTGGTGAGCACGCCGTTGCCGATCGCCACGCCGTCCATGGTCAGCGCCATGATGCCGCGCGCGCTCTCGTTGGCGACGATCTCGAAATGATAGGTCTCGCCGCGGATCACGACGCCGAGCGCGACGAAGGCGTCCCAACGCCCGCGCTCGGAGGCCAGGGCGATGGCGCCGGGCAGCTCGAGTGCGCCGGGCACGGTGAGCACCTCGCAGCTATGCCCCGCCGCCTCGATCGCGCCGCGCGCGCCGGCCACCAGCAGGTCGTTGAGATGGTCGTAGAAGCGCGCCTCGACGATCAGGATATGCGCCATGCTGGTCTCCTCGGTGTGGTCGTTCAATCATGTGGCCGTGTCTGCCGAAGCTGGAGCGCGCCGGCCTCCCGGCCTCCCGCCATCCCCGCGGAGGCGGGGATCCAGACGCATTGCCCTCGCGCCTCTTGCCTCAGCCGCGTCGCTGGCGTGTCGTAGAGCTGTGCCGCGAGCGCCGCTCATCACCGAACCCGTCAGCGCGTCTCGATCCCCGCCTTCGCGGGGATGACGAGGAGAGGAGTGGGACAGGCATCACCGACGATCCCATGCCCACCCCTCAGTCGATCTCGCGCTCGCCGACGATCGACAGGCCGTAGCCGTCGAGCCCGACCAGCGTGTGGTGCGTGTTGGTGAGCAGCACCATGTCGTGGACGCCGAGCTCGGCCAGGATCATCGCGCCGACGCCATAGTCGCGCAGTTCCTCCATATCGACCGTCACCGCCTCGCCCGCCTTCATCCGCACCGCGGTGGTGAAAGCGTCGGCGCGCTGGCGGTTGATCACCACGATCACCCCCGCGCCGGCCGAGCCGATGAGCTCCATCGAGCGCGACAGCAGGTGGCTGCGCTGGCTGTCCTCGCCGAACATGTCGGCGAAGGGAGACAGCGCGTGCATCCGCACCAAGGTCGGCTTGCTCGGGTCGACGCGGCCCTTGACCAGGGCGACCTGCTCGGTGCCGGTCGCCTTATTGCGATAGGCGCGCACCGTCCAGTCGCCGCCCCAGCGGCTGGTGAAGGGCGCCTCGCTGACCAGCTCGACGAGATGGTCGTGGCGGCGGCGATAGGCGATCAGGTCGCGGATCGTGCCGATCTTGAGATGGTGGAACTGCGCGAAGGTGACGAGATCGTCGAGCCGCGCCATCGTCCCGTCCTCGTTCATGATCTCGCAGATCACGCCCGAGGGGTTGAGCCCGGCGAGCCGCGCGACGTCGACCGCGGCCTCGGTATGGCCGGCGCGCACCAGCACGCCGCCGTCGCGCGCCACCAGCGGGAAGACGTGGCCGGGGGTGACGATGTCGTCGCGCGCCTTGGTCGAGTCGATCGCCACCGCGATCGTGCGCGCGCGGTCGGCCGCGGAAATGCCGGTGGTGACGCCGTCCCTCGCCTCGATCGACACGGTGAAGGCGGTCTCGTGGCGGGTGCCGTTGTTGCGGCTCATCAGGTCGAGCCCGAGCTGCTCGACGCGCGGCTTGGTGAGCGCGAGGCAGATCAGCCCGCGGCCGTACTTGGCCATGAAGTTGATCTTCTCGGGCGTCGCCATCTGCGCGGGGATGACGAGATCGCCCTCGTTCTCGCGGTCCTCGTCATCGACCAGGATGAACATCCGGCCATTGCGCGCCTCGTCGATCAGTTCCTCGGGCGAGGAGAGATAGCCGTGGCGCAGCCGCGCCAGCGCCGCGGGCTCAGCGACCACGATAATGCTCCATCCGCTGGAGATAACGCGCGAGCACGTCGATCTCGATGTTGACCGCCTGACCCTGCTCCAGCGCGCCGAGCGTGGTGACCGCCTGGGTATGCGGGATCAGGTTGACGGTGAAGCGCGTGCCGTCGGCCAGATCCTCCACCGCGTTGACGGTGAGCGAGACGCCGTCGACCGTCACCGAACCCTTGGCGGCGAGGAAAGGGGCGAGCTCGCCCGGCACGCGCAGGGCGATGCGGCGCGAGTCGCCGTCGGCGGTGATCGCCTCCACCGTCGCGACGCCGTCGACATGGCCGGTGACGATATGCCCGCCGAGCTCGTCGCCCAGCTTCATCGCGCGTTCGAGGTTGAGGCTGCGTCCCTCCGCCCATTGCGCCGGGGCGGTGCGGCTGCGCGTCTCGTGCGAGACGTCGACCGCGAACCAGCCGCCGGTGCCGCTGTCGTGCGGCGCCTTGTCGACCACGGTGAGGCACACGCCCGAGCAGGCGATCGACGCGCCCAGCTCGATCGTGGCGACGTCATAGGCGGTGTCGATCACCGCGCGCGTGTCGCCGCGCTGCGCGATCTGGCGGATGGTGCCGATGTCGGAGACGATGCCGGTGAACATGATGACCTCTCAGCCGCGCTCGTAGACTTCGAGCCGATCGCTGCCAAGCTGGCGCGAGTCGGCGAGCCGCCAGCGCGCGTGCGCGTCGCCGAGCGCGGCGAGCCCGATGTCCGGCAGCGTGCGCCCGCCGCCGATCAGGATCGGCGCGCGGTAGAGCAGCAGGCGATCGACCAGGTCGGCGCGCAGGAAGGCCGCGGCGGTGCGCGCGCCGCCCTCGACGAGCAGGTGGTCGGCGGGGAGCGAGTCGATCTGCGCGGGGGAGTTGATCCAGCGCCAGTCACCCTCTCCCGCGGCCGCCGCCCCAGCCGACAGCACCACCCGGAGCGGCGTCCGGCCTTCCAGCCCCGCGAGCCGCACGTCGAGCCGCGGCCGGTCCGCCTCCCAGGTGCCGCGGCCGACCAGGATCGCCTCGTGGCGCGCGCGCTCGAGATGCGCGTGCGCGCGCGCCTCCGGCCCGGTGATCCACTGGCTGCGCCCGTCCGCCATCGCCGCGGCGCCGTCGAGCGACAGGGCCAGCTTGAGCGTGACGTGCGGCCGTCGCAGCGCGCGCCGCGCGAGGAAGCCCGCCATCGCGCGCCGCGCCGCGTCCGCGCCTATGCCGACGTCGACCGCGATCCCAGCGGCGCGCAGCCGCGCGATGCCGCTGCCGTCGGTGCGCGGGTCGGGGTCGCCGAGCGCCACCGCCGCGCGCGCGATCCCCGCCGCGACGAGCAGGTCGGCGCAGGCGGGGCCGCGCGGGCTGGCGTGGGCGCAGGGCTCGAGCGTGACATAAGCCGTGGCGCCGCGCGCGCGCTCCCCCGCCTGGTCGAGCGCCATCGCCTCGGCGTGCGGGCGGCCGCCGGGCTGGGTCCAGCCGCGCCCGACCACCGCCCCGTCGCGGACGAGGACGCAGCCGACGTTCGGGTTGGGATAGGTGCGCGCGCGAGTCCGCTCGGACAGCGCGAGCGCGGCGGCCATCCAGCGGGGATCGGCGGCGGGGAGTGTTGGAGATGACATGCGCGGCAAGCGATCAGCGACAGGAGCTTCTATCGGGTTCGGCGCCATCTCCTGCACCACTTCGGCGAACGCCGGGGTCCGGCTGGGCGGCGGTGATGAGTCTCACGACGGCCCTCCCACCTGGGCCCTGGCGTTCGCCGGGGCGGCAGCGAGTTCAGCGGCCCAGCCGCACCTTCCACGCATCTCGGCGCCGGCCTTGCTCAGCTCAGATCCCCATCGCGTTGAGCTTGTCGTCGAGCCGCTTGAAGCCCTGGCGCAGCTTCTCCTCGCGCGCGCGCTGCTCGCGCTCGGCGATCTCGCGCTTGGCCTGGTCGATTTGCTGCTGCGCGATGATCTGGGCGTCGGTGCGATCCAGCTTCCACTGCTCGAAGTAGATGATGTTGGGCTTATATTCCTTCTCGAAGTACGAATCGTGGAAGAACGCCCAGACGAGGAAGCCGGTGATCGCGACCGACAGCGCGAGGAACCCCCATTCGTAGCGCTCGCGCGTGTGGAAGAAGAAGCGGAGGTCGCGCGCGGCGCGCAGCGGCGACAGTCGGGCGAAGAACTGCATCGCGTGGATATAGGGCCTCAGCCGCTCCGGTTCGAGTCCGCCGCGGCGTCGAGCCGCGCCAGCGCGCGGTCGCGCCCGATCAGCGGCAGCAGCGCGGCCATGTCGGGGCCGTGGTCGCGCCCGGTCAGCGCGCGGCGCAGCGGCAGGAACAGCGGCTTGCCCTTGCGCCCGCTCTCCTCCTTGAGGCGGGCGGTGAGCGCGTGCCACGGGTCGCCCGCCCAGTCGATCGCGCGCGCCGCGGCGGCGGCCCGGGCGAGATAGGCGCCGTCCTCGGCGGCGGCGGGCGGGTCGATCGGTCCCTCGATCACGCCCCACCAGTCCGCCGCCTCGGCGACGGTGGCGAGGTTGGGCCGCACCGCAACCCACGCCGCGGCGTCCATCCCCGAAGGCAGCCGTTCGGCGACGGCGGCGAACGGCAGCTGGTGGACGATCCGCGCGCTCACCTGCGCCAGCTCGGCCTCGTCGAACCGCGCCGGCGCGCGGCCGAACTGCGCGAAGTCGAGCGACTCGATCAGCGGCGCCGGGTCGGCGAGCGGCTCGACCGGCTGGCTGGTGCCGATCCGCGCCAGCAGTGACAGCACCGCGGCCGGCTCGATCCCGCCCTCGCGGAAATGATCGACCCCGAGCGAGCCGAGCCGCTTCGACAATTTGCCCTCGCTCCCGGTCAGCAGCGCGGCGTGCGCGAAGGCGGGCGCGGGCGCCCCCATCGCCGCGAACATCTGCAGCTGCAGCGCGGTGTTCGAGACATGATCCTCGCCGCGCACGACGTGCGTGATCCCGAGGTCGGCGTCGTCGATCGCCGAGGGCAGCATGTAGAGCCACGAGCCGTCGGCGCGGCGCACCACCGGGTCGCTCATCGTCGCGGGATCGAAGCGCTGCGGCCCGCGCACCAGATCGTCCCATTCGATCGCCGACTCGTGGTCGAGCTTGAAGCGCCAGTGCGGGCGCACGCCGTCTGCCTCCAGCCGCGTCCGCTCGGTGTCGGTGAGGCGCAGCGCGGCGCGGTCGTATACCGGCGGCAGACCGCGGCCGAGCAGCACCTTGCGCCTGAGGTCCAGCTCCTGCGCGCTCTCATAGGCCGGGTAGATCCGCCCCGCCGCGACCAGCGCGTCGAAGCGCGCCTGGTAGAGCGCGAACCGCTCCGACTGGCGCACCTCCTGGTCGGCCACGAGCCCGAGCCAGGCGAGGTCGGCGCGGATCGAGTCGACGAAGCGCTCCTCGCTGCGCTCGGCGTCGGTATCGTCGATGCGCAGCACGAAGCGGCCGCCGTCGCGCCGCGCCAGCATCCAGCTGTGCAGCGCGGTGCGGATGTTGCCGACGTGGAGCCGGCCGGTCGGCGACGGCGCGAAGCGGGTGACGACGGGGGAGGAAGGGCTGGTCATGGCCCGCCCGCGCTTACGCGCCGCCCCTTTCCCTCGCCAGCCCCCCAGCCTAGAGCAACGGGCGTGAAAGGGTGTTCTCGATGAAATTGATGACCGGCAATTCCAACCTGCCGCTGGCGCGCGCGATCTCGGACTATCTCGAGGTGCCGCTGACCGAGGCGCTGGTGCGCCGCTTCGCCGACGAGGAGATCTTCGTCGAGATCATGGAGAACGTGCGCGGCGAGGACGTGTTCGTGGTCCAGTCGACCAGCTACCCGGTCAACGACAATCTCATGGAGCTGCTGATCATGATCGACGCGCTGAAGCGCGCGTCGGCGAAGCGGATCACCGCCGTGCTCCCCTATTTCGGCTACGCGCGGCAGGACCGTAAGCCCGGGCCGCGCACCCCGATCTCGGCCAAGCTGGTCGCCAACCTGCTGACCACCGCGGGCGCCGACCGCGTCCTCTCGGTCGACCTGCACGCCGGGCAGATCCAGGGCTTCTTCGACATCCCCACCGACAACCTGTTCGGCGCGCCGGTGATGTCGCAGGACATCCGCGCGCGCTTCGGCGAGAAGAACCTGATGGTGGTCTCGCCCGACGTCGGCGGCGTGGTGCGCGCGCGCGCGCTGTCGAAGCGGCTCGACAACGCCCCGCTCGCGATCGTCGACAAGCGCCGCGAGCGCGCGGGCGAGTCCGAGGTCATGAACATCATCGGCGACGTCGAGGGGCGCTTCTGCGTGCTGATCGACGACATCGTCGACTCGGCCGGCACGCTCTGCAACGCCGCCGCCGCGCTGCGCGAGGCGGGCGCGGAGGGCGTGGTCGCCTATGTCAGCCACGGCGTGCTCTCGGGCGGCGCGGTGGCGCGGGTCGAGGGCTCGGCGCTGCACGAACTGGTCATCACCGACTCGATCGGCAACCACGAGGCGATCGGCGGGGCGGCGAAGATCCGCCACCTCACCATCGCGCCGCTGCTGGCCGAGGCGATCCGCCGCATCGCCGACGAGTCGAGCGTCAGCAGCCTGTTCGACTGAGGCAACGGCGCAGGGCGTCCCGGAGGATGAGGCCGTGCTCCTGCGCACGCAGGAGCCCAGAGCCGCGAGCGTCGCCCTTCGTTACCCTGGGCTCCTGCGTGCGCAGGAGCACGGCTGACGGTAGACCAGATACGCGCCTCGGCCGCCGCGCTCAGCTCACTCCCAGCCGCCGCTCCATCTCCTCGAGCGGCACGCCCTTGGTCTCGGGGAAATAGAGCGCCACCACGACGAGCTGCAGCAGCATCATCGCCGCGAAGACGTAGAAGGGCAGGCTCACCGACAGCGCCGCCACCGTCGGGAAGGCGGCGGCGATGATCGCGTCCAGCCCCCAGTGCGTCGACGCGCCGACCGCGCTGCCGCGGCCGCGCACCGCGGTGGGGAAGACCTCGCTGATATAGACCCAGATCACCGCGCCCGTGCTCGGCGCGAAGAAGGCGATGAAGCCGATCAGCGCGGGCAGCACGATCCAGCCCGGCAGCGACCCGCCGAGCGCCAGCCCCGCGATGGTGAGGCTCGCCGCCATCCCCGCCGAGCCCATCATCAGCAGCGTCTTGCGCCCGAGCCGGTCGATCAGCAGCATGCCGACCGCGGTGAAGATGCCGTTGACGACGCCGATGATGATCGCCTGCACGTCGGCCGAGAGGGCGCCCCCCGCCGCCGCGAAGATGTCGTTGAGGTAATAGAGCAGCGCGTTGATGCCCGAGAGCTGGTTGAAGCCCGCCACCAGCAGCGCCAGCATGATCGGCTTGCGATGGCGCCGCCACGACAGCTTCTCGCCGCTCGGCTTGGCGGCGAAGCCGGCGTGGATCGCGGCCAGCTCCTTCTCCGCCTGTTCCTCGCCCATCCCGACGCGGGCGAGCGCGTCGCGCGCCGCGGCGACGCGACCCTTGGCCATCAGCCAGCGCGGCGAGTGCGGGATGCGCAGGAGCAGCAGCAGGAAGACGATCGCTGGCGCGGCCGAGACACCGAACTTCCAGCGCCAGTCGTCCGCGCCCAGCGCCAGCGCGGCGATGATCGCGTTCGACACATATGCCAGCAGGATGCCGAGGATGATGTTGAACTGGAACGCCGCCACCAGCCCGCCGCGGCGCGCCGGCGGGGCGATCTCGGAGATATAGACCGGCGCCAGCACCGACGAGCCGCCCACCGCCAGCCCGGCGATCACGCGGAAGAAGACGAGCGATTCCCAGCTCCACGCCAGCCCGCAGCCGATGCCGCCGGCGACGTAGAAGAGCGCGAGCACGCGCAGCGTGTCGCGGCTGCCGAAACGGTCGCCCGGGATGCCCGCGAACAGCGCACCGACCAGCGTGCCCCACAGCGCGGAGGAGACGGTGATGCCGAGCCAGAAGCTGTCGAGCCCGTAGGCGCGCGTCAGCGACACGGTCGTGCCCGAGATCACCGCGGTGTCGAAGCCGAACAGCAGCCCGGCCAGCGCCGCGGTGACGATGCAGGCGAGCAGCCCGGCGTTGAGCGGCGGCGCGCTGCCGCCCGATTGGTCCGGGCCTGTCGCCGTCACCGCCATCCGTCCTGTCCTTCCCTCAGCCTGCGAACCCGCTCAGCAGGCTGGCGACATTGGCACCCAGCGCGTCCACCGCATAGCCGCCTTCCATCACGATCGCGCACGGCAGCCCGGTCGCGGCGATGTCGCTCGCCAGGACCGCATAGTCCGCGGTGGCGAGGCGGAAGTGGCTGATCGGGTCGCCCTCCCACGTGTCCGCGCCGAAGCTGAGCACGAGGACGTCGGCACCGAAGGCGGCGATCGCGTCGAGCGCGCGCGCCTGCGCGGCGCGGAACCCGGCCAGCGCGGTGCCGCGCGGCAGCGGCAGGTTGAGCGTCGCGCCCTCGCCGTCTCCCTCGCCGCGCTCGTCGGCGTGGCCCCAGTAGAAGGGATAGTCGCTCGCGGGATCGGCGTGGACCGAGGCGTAGAAGACGTCGCCGCGCGCGTGGAAGATGTCCTGCGTGCCGTTGCCGTGGTGATAGTCGATGTCGAGCACCGCGACACGTGCCCGTCCCGAGTCGCGCGCCGCCTGCGCCGCCACCGCGGCGACGTTGACGTGGCAATAGCCGCCGCAATAGTCGCGCCCGGCGTGGTGGCCGGGCGGGCGGCACAGCGCGAAGGCGGCGCGCTCGCCTTCCAGCACCGCGTGGGTCGCGGCGAGCGCGGTCTGCGCGCTCCAGTAAGCGGCGTCCCAGGTCCGGTCGGTGATCGGGGTGGTCGCGTCGAAGGCGTGCGCACCGAGCAGCGCGTCGACGCGCGACAGCGCCAGCGGGCGCCGGCCGACGATCGGGAAGGCGTAGGGGATGGCGTCGCCCGGCCGCCCCGCGGCGCGCCACAGCGCGGGCGCGTCGCGCAGGAAGTCGAGATAGGCGGCGTCGTGCACCGCCGCGATCGGCGCGCGGCCGCGATCGGGCGGCGGCTCCGCCCCTCGATGGCGGCAAGGATCATGGCGGCGCGCTGCGGCACCTCGGCATAAGCGGTGAAGGAACCGTTGTGCAGCTCCAGCGCGGGCGCGTGCAGCGCCTGCTGCGGCGCGTAGAAGCGCCTCACCGACATGGCGCGTCCCAACAGGTCACCCGCGGCACCGGCGACCAGGGTCGGCATAGCTGGCGCGCCGTGTCGATCGCATGACGCTCGGGCGGGTCGTGAAGCAAGGTGTCCATGTCGGGAGCCTACCAAGGTGATCGTCCGACGTGCGACGATTCGTCTGCGATGTCGATACGATCGGGACCCGGCCGCGCCGACGCTTGCGGCGCTCCCCGCGGAGGTGCTGGGGTCACGAGCAGACCGTCGCCGACGCCGCGCCCTGCCACTACCCGGACGCTCACCGCAAAGCGCGTCTATCCGGCTTATCAGGAATAGTGATTCCTATTCCCACCAGCTTAGTGGATGATCGCGTCCGGAGGTGGCGATGTCCGATGAGAAGGCAGCGGTGAACGATCGCGAGTTCGCGCGCGGCGCGGTCGAGTGGCCGACGGTGGTGCTGGCGGCGCTGATCTACGGCGGCTGGCTCGCGCTGACGCGCTGGCACGCGCTGCTGCCCTGGCCAGTGGCGGTGGCGGCGGGCGGCTGGCTGGTGGCGTGGCACGGATCGCTCCAGCACGAGACGATCCACGGCCATCCGACGCGCTGGGGGTGGGTCAACAGCGCGATCGGCGCGGTGCCGCTGGCGCTGTGGCTGCCCTACGGCGTGTACCGCGACAGCCACCGCGCGCACCATCGCAGCGCGCATATCACCGACCCGCGCCACGATCCCGAGTCGCGCTACGTCGCGGGGACCGGCCTGCCTCGCGCGCTCGCCGCGGCGCAGGCGACCTTGCTCGGGCGGCTGGTGCTCGGCCCGCCGCTGGCGGTGCTGGCGCTGGCGATCGACGAGGCGCGGCGGCTGCGGCGCGCCCCCGCCGCGGTGCTGCGCGACTGGGCGCCGCATCTCGCCGCCATCGCGCCGCTGGTGGCCTGGCTCGAGTGGACCGGGCTGGGCGTGGCGCGCTACGCGCTGCTGATGGTCTATCCCGGGCTCGCGCTGACGCTGCTGCGCTCCTTCGCCGAGCATCGCGCCGACCTGCCCGGGCCGAGCCGCGCCGCGACGGTGGCGCGCGGCGGCGTGCTCGGCCTGCTGTACCTCAACAACCACCTCCACACCGCGCACCACGACCGGCCCGGGCTCGCCTGGTATCGGCTGCCGGCCTATCAGCGCCGCCACGCCGCGCGGCTGGAGGCGCAGGCGGGGCGGATCCACCGCAGCTACGGCGAGATCGTGCGCCGCTTCGCGCTGCGCGCACACGACCGGCTGGTCCATCCCGCCGCGGCGCCCCGGTGAGCGGCGCGGTCGCCTCGCTCGGGATGTACGACCACCCGGCGCAGCGCTGGGCCAATGACGCGCTGTGGCAGCGGATCGCGGCGTATCTGGCGGCGCGCGGCGTGGCGGCGCCCGCGACGCTCGACCGCGCTCGCCCGGTCGAGGCGATCTGGCGCGACCCGCGGCTGCTGCTGGCGCAATGCTGCGGCTACCCGCTGGTGACCGATCCCGCGCTCGCGCTGCGCGTCGTCGCGGTGCCGCATTACGCCGTGCCCGACTGCGCGCCGGGGCGCCACGCCAGCCGCGTGCTGGTGCGGGCCGACGATCCGGCGACGACGCTGGCGGGGCTGCGCGGCCGCCGCGCCGCGGTCAACGCGCTCTCCTCCAACACCGGCGCCAACCTGCTCCGCGCCGCGCTGGCGGGCGAGCCGCTCGACCAGGTGTTCGCGGCAGTGGTGGAGACCGGCTCGCACCGCGCCAGCGCCGCCGCGGTGCGCGACGGGGTCGCCGACGTCGCCGCGGTCGACGCGGTGAGCTACGCGGCGCTGGCGCGCGACGAGCCCGACGCGGTGGCGGGGCTGCGCCAGCTCGCGCTCACCCGCTCCTCCCCCGCGCTGCCCTTCGTCACCGCGCGTGCCACGCCCGCCGCGCTGGTGGCGGCGCTACGCGACGCGCTGCACGCCGCGGCGCGCGACCCGGCGCTGGCGCGGGCGCGCGCGGCGTTGTTCCTCGCCGACGTCGCGCCCGCGAGCGTCCACCGCTACGTGGCGCTGCGCGCGCTCCGCTGAGCCGCACGCCGCCGCGGCAGAGCGCGGGCACGGTTCCTTTCCCCGCTCTCACGCGTATGCGCACCGGATGGAACAACAGGCACTCGTCATCGCGCTGATCGGCGCGCTCGGCATCGGCGCGCAGTGGGTGGCGTGGCGCACCGGCTGGCCGGCGATCGCGCTGATGCTCGTCGCGGGCGTCGTCGCGGGGCCGGTGACCGGCCTGATCGACCCGCACCGCACCTTCGGCGCGCTGCTCGAGCCTCTGGTCTCGGTCGCGGTCGCGATCATCCTGTTCGAGGGCGGGCTCAGCCTCAACTTCCGCGAGCTGCGCCGCACCGACGGCGCGGTGACGCGGCTGCTGCTGGTAGGCGTGCCGGTCGGCTGGCTGCTCGGCGCGCTCGCCTGCTACTATATCGGTGGCTTGGTGTGGCCGGTCGCGATCCTGTTCGCCGGCATCCTCGTCGTCACCGGGCCGACGGTGGTGCTCCCGCTGCTGCGACAGAGCAATATCGCGGCGCGGCCGCGCGCGATCCTCAAATGGGAAGCGATCGTCAACGACCCGATCGGCGCGCTGTGCGGCGTCGTCACCTACGAGTATCTCCGCCGCGCCGGCGAGGGCGTGACGATCCCGCAGCTGCTGCTGTCGCTGCTCGCGGCGAGCGTGGTGTCGGGGCTGATCGGCTATGGCGCGGCGCGCGCGGTCGCCTGGGCCTTCCCGCGCGGGCACGTTCCCGAATATCTCAAAGCGCCGGTGCTGCTGGTAGCGGTGATCGGCACCTTCGTCGTGTCCAACCTCGTCCAGCAGGAGACCGGGCTGCTCGCGGTGACGGTGATGGGCGTGGCGCTCGCCAACCTGCGGCTCGACTCGCTGCGCGACATCCATCCGTTCAAGGAGAATGTCACTGTCCTGCTGATCTCGGGTGTCTTCGTGCTGCTGTCGGCGACGCTCAACCTGGGCGTGCTCGAGCGCTTCGAGTGGCGCTTCGCCGCCTTCCTGCTGGCGCTGCTGTTCCTGGTCCGCCCCGCCACGGTGCTGCTCAGCCTCGCCTTCACGCGCGTGCCCTGGAATGAGCGGCTGCTGGTCGCCTGGATCGCGCCGCGCGGCATCGTCGCGGTGGCGATCTCGGGGCTGTTCGCGCTGCGGCTAGGCAATCTCGGCTATGACGACGGCTCGATCCTGGTCACGCTCTCCTTCGCGGTCGTGGTGGCGACGATCGTGGCGCACGGCTTCTCGATCGGCGCGGTGGCGCGCTGGCTGAAGGTGACCGGCGCGACCGAGCGCGGGCTGCTGATCGTCGGCGCGACCCCGTGGAGCATCGCGCTGGCGGTGCAGTTGCGCCAGCTCGAGGTGCCGGTGACGATCTGCGACACCAGCTGGCAGCGGCTCGCGCCGGCGCGGCGCGGCGGGATCGACACCTATCACGGCGAGATCCTCGCCGAGGCGACCGAGGACCGGCTCGACCTGTCGCGCTACCAGGTGCTCGTCGCCACGACCGACAATGAGGCGTATAACGCGCTGGTGTGCAATGAATTCGCCCCCGAGCTCGGCCGCGACAACGTGTATCAGCTCGGCGCGGGCACGCACGAGGACGACCGCCGCGCGCTGCCCGCCTCGCTGCGCGGCCGCGCGCTCTTCACCAGCGGGCACGGCGTCGAGGAGATCGTCCGCCGCGTCGACGACGGCTGGGCGTTCCGCAAGACGCGGATCACCGACAAGTTCGATTTCGAGACCGCGCGCGCCGACATGGCCGACGAGGCCGACATGCTGCTGCTGCTGCGCAAAGGCGCGCCGCTGCGCTTCTTCTCGCACGCCAGCCGGCCGGTGCCGCAGTCGGGCGACACGATCATCAGCTTCGGTCCGCCCGCCGGGGCGCGACGCGCGCAGCAGGAGGTGAGCGTATGAGCGGGACCGGGGCCAAGCGGATCGGGGCGATCGAGGCCGGCGCGGCGGTGCTGCTGCTCGGCCTTGCAGCCTGCTCGTCGCCGCCCGCGGGTGACCGTGGCGATGCCGCGGAGGTTGCCGACGTCGTTGACAACGCCGACAACGTCGCCGCGCCCGGCAACGACGCCGAGGCGGTCGCGCCCGCCAAGTCGATCCTGCGCCCGGAGGTCGCCGCCTCGCCGCCAGAGCAGGAGGCGCCGCGTGCCGAGGACGTCGTGGTCGGCTTCGACGAGGCCGGCAAGACGCTGACCGACGAGGCGAAGGCGGCGCTCGACGCGCTGGTGGCCAGCCCCGCGGCGCGCGCCGGCGGCGCCTTCACGCTGCGCGGCCACAGCGACTCGCGCGGCGACGATCGCGCCAACCTGCGCGCGTCGCGCCGTCGCGCCGAGACCGTCCGCGACTATCTCGCCGGCAAGGGGATCGACCCGGCGCGCCAGACCGTGATCGCGCTCGGCGAGACCACCCCGCTCGTCCCCAACGCGCACCCCGACGGCAGCGACGACCCCGCCGCCCGACAGAAGAACCGCCGCGTCGAGGTGCATGTCGCGCCGCCCGCGCGTGCGCCCGCGCCCGCCGCCACCCCCGCCGCGGCAGGCGAGGACGCGATCGTCGGAAATGCCTCGGCGGCCAAGTAAGGAAGGTCGAGACGCAGCGATCCTCCCCTCGCAGGGGACCGTCGTCAGATTGCTCAGCCCGTGTGACGCGTTCCCGTGTTCCGGCGAAAGCCGGAACCCAGGGCCCAGCAGAACTACCCCCCGCGGTGTGCGTGGCCCCTGGGCTCCTGCCTGCGCAGGAGCACGGTCAGGAGCGACGCAACGATCCCCTGATAGGGAGGAGCGGCGAGCCTCTTCCTGCACGATGCTGCAACCTGCGTGGCTCGTCATGCCCTCCCGGCAGAAGAGGCGGGATGCGAGGCAAGCGCTGTGCTAGCCTCGGTCCGACGACAAGCTGAAGGGGCCGCATGACCAGCACCGACCGTCTCCGCCGCGCGCTCGGCGCCTCGCTCCTGCTCGCCGGGAGCGTCGCCGCGCCCGCGGCGCTCGCCCAACGCGCGTCGGTTCCGACGACGCGACCGGCGCCGGCGCCGACCCTGCTCCCGGTCAAGGTCGAGCGCGACAGCGGCAAGGTGCTCGTCACCCTCCCCGCTCCCGACAGCGACGGCGTCTCGGGGCGCTTCCTCTACGCCACCGCGCTCAAGACGGGGCTGGGCTCGGCGCCGATCCGGATCGACCACGGCATGGTCGGCGACACCCAGCTCCTCGCCTTCCGCCGGCTCGGCAGGAAGGTGGCGGTGGTGTTCGAGAACCCGCGCTACCGCTCCTCGGGCGACGCGCTCGAGCGGCGCGGCGCGAGCGCTGACTTCCCGTTCAGCACCGTCGCCCTGCTCGACGTCGCCGCGACCGCGCCCGACGGCGCGGTGACGGTCGACCTCGCCCCGCTGCTGCTGCGCGACACGATGCGGCTGGCCGACAAGCTCAACGCCGAGGCCAAGGGCTTCAAGCTGGTCGACTCGCTCAGCGCGGTCGACCCCGGCTCGATCAAGGTCTTCCCCGACAATATCGAGATGGAAGCGGTGCAGACCTATGCCTCCGACACGCCGGGCAAGGAGGTCGACACGATCGCCCCCGACGGACGGCAGGTGAGCTTCACCGTCCACCACTCGCTGGTGCGTCTGCCCGCGCCGGGCTTCGTGCCGCGCCGCTTCGACATCCGCTCGGGCACGTTCGCGACGCCGGTGTACGAGTTCAACACGCCGCTGGGCGCGCCGGTGCTGCAGCAATATGCCAACCACTTCCGGCTCGACAAGCTCGACCCCGGCGCGGCGCGCTCGCGCGTGCGCCAGCCGATCGTCTTCTACATCGACAACAAGGCGCCCGAGCCGATCCGCACCGCGCTGGCCGAGGGTGTGGCGTGGTGGAACCAGGCGTTCGACGCGGCCGGCTACATCGACGCCTTCCAGGTACGCGTGCTGCCCGCCGACGCCGACCCGCAGGACGTGCGCTACAACATGGTCAACTGGAACGAGCGGCAGACGCGCAGCTGGTCCTATGGCGGCGGCGTCACCGACCCGCGCACCGGCGAGATCATCAAGGGCAACGTCGTGCTCGAGGGGCTGCGGCTGCGCCAGGACATCTGGATCTTCGAGGGGCTGGTCGGCACCGCCGAGGAGAACAAGGGCACCGCCAACGACCCGGTCCGAGTCGCGCTGGCGCGGATCCGCCAACTCGGCGCGCACGAGGTCGGCCACGCGCTCGGCTTCGCGCACAATTTCGCGGCGAGCACGCAGGATCGCGCCTCGGTGATGGACTATCCCTTCGCCAAGATCGCGCTCGACGGCGACGCGATCGACCTGTCCGACGCCTACGCCAGCGGCATCGGCGCGTGGGACAAGTTCACTGTCGACTGGCTCTACGGCCAGCCCGCCGCGGGCACCGACCCCGACGTCGCCGCCGCGGCCAAGGCCGACGCGGCGCAGCGCGCGGGGATGCGCTACCTCACCGACATCGACGGGCGCGACTCGAGCCTGGCGGTGCCGGGCGACAGCATGTGGGCCGAGGGTACCGACTCGCCCGCGGACCTCGCGCACGTGATGGCGGTGCGCCGCGTCGCGCTGGCGCGCTTCGGCCCGGGCGTGCTCCACGCCGGCGCGCCGCTCGCCGACCTGCGCCGCAGCTTCGTGCCGCTGTGGCTGTTCCACCGCTACGCCGTGGCGGCGATCGGCAAGACGCTCGGCGGGGTCCACTACAGCTACGCCACCGCGGGCGACAGCGCCCCGCCCCCGACCCGCGCCACCGCGGCGGAGCAGGGCGCGGCGCTCGACGCGCTGATGGCGACGCTCAGCCCCGCCGCGCTCACCGTGCCGCCCGCGCTGGCGCTGACCCTGTCGTCCGGGGTCAACGGCAACGCCGACCCGCAATATGACACCGAGGTGTTCGACACCGCGGGCGGCGCGGTGTTCGATCCCCTGGTCGCCACCGACGTCGCGGCGCAGGTGACGCTCGAGACCCTGCTCGCGCCGTCGCGGCTCACCCGGCTCCACCTCCAGCACGCCGCCGACCCGGCGCTGCCCGGCGTGGAGACCCTACTCGACCGGCTCGACCGCGACGTGGTGGCGCGCCACGACGAGGCGGTGGCGCAGCGGATCGCACTGCGCACATTGCTGGCGATCGCCGCTGCGGCGCGCGCGCCCGCGACCAGCGCCGACGTGGTGCTGCGGCTCGACGCCGCGCTGGCGGCGACGCGCGAGCGGCTCGCGCGCGACAGGCGCGACGCCTGGGCGCAGGGCGTGGCGCGGCTGCTCGGCGACAAGGACGCGCTCGACCGCGCGCTCGCGCCGGCGTCGCGGCCGGCGCCGGCGATCCCGCCGGGCATGCCGATCGGGTGAGGGGAGCATGCGCCGGGAGCCTCTTTCGCCCGTGATCGTCTGTCCTCAGCGCAGCGTCCATCGCCTCGATCCCGTGGATCGGGCCGGTCGCGGCGCCGGAATGCGGTACCGCTTGGGTCAATCTGGGTCGGAAGGCTGGTCGACGGGAACGGCCGGAACTGGCTAGCAACCCGGCACGCGATCGGGCGATCGCGCAGTATTCCGGGGTAACCAGCATGAAGATGCAGGGTTCGATGCGTCTGCGCCGCTGGTCGCTCGCGCTCGGCGCGAGCATCGTCGCGATCGGTGCGGCGAGCAGTCCCGCGGCGGCGCAGTGCAGCGCGGACCCGACCCGTGCGAACGCGACCACCAGCTGCACCGACACCGACACCGACGGTCTGGTGGTCAGCACGTCTGGCACGCAGGAGACGGTGACCGCCGACGCGGTGGTCCGATCGGTTCAGCCGCGGCGATCGACGTGGCCGCCGACAATACCCGGCTGACGATCGCAGGGCGCGTCGAGGGCAATGCGAAGCCCGGGATCCGCGTCTACGCCGGCCCGCCCTATTACGCGCTCTGCACCGATCCCTACGCTGGCGCGTCGGTGAATTTCTGCAGGCTCGGTTCCTATTATCTCGTCGCGCCTTGGGCTGGCGCGTCGATCCGTGTCGCCGAGGGGGCGACGGTCAGCGGCTTGAGCGCGCTCACGGTGTCGCGCGATCCTCGCGCCGCCAGCTACGTCAGTGTCGACCTCACCAACGCCGGTACGATGACCGGTACCGCCGGTCCGGCGATCCTGGCGAGTCAGAGCGTGTCGCAGAACGTCTCCGCCACCGATGCGGCGACGGGCACGATCGGTGGGATCCGCGGCGGCGTGGCGACGATCGTCAACGACGGCGTCATCTCCGGCGTGGGCGGGGTCGCGATCTAGCACGGCGCTGACGCTGACCAATCGCGGCACGATCGACGGCGCGGTGCTGGCGCGGTCGTCGGGTCGCCAGGGCAGCTTGATCGACTCGAGTTGCGGCACGATCAACGGCGCGCTCACGCTGGGCGACGGTGACGACGTGCTGGTCGCGCGCTATGTCGACGGCACGGTGGTGACCGGCGTCACCGGCGCGATCGACGGCGGCAACGGCGTCGACACGCTGCGCCTCGGCATCGCGAGCGACCCGACGCTCGGCGCCGTGGCCCTGCCGACCAACTTCGAGTGGCTCGGGCTGAACGTGGCGAGCGGCGTCACCGCCACGCTGGGCGACGGCTTCGCCGGCCCGGTGCTGTTGGTTGGGACGGGCACGATCATCAACCGCACGACGCGGGCCGGCGACGGGCAACTGGTGGGTAGCGCCGACTTCTTCGATTCACCCAGCTTCATCAACGCCGGCACGCTGCGCACGCTGAGCGCGGGCGTCTATGCGGTCCGGGCGAACGCGCGCTCGATCGACAACCAAGGCGTATCGATGCGGCGGGCGATGGTGTGTCGGTCGACGGATCGTCTGCGACCTCCGCCAATAGCGGCACGATCACCGCGGCGGGCACCGGCGTCTTCGGCGTCGGCATCTCGTTCAGCAACACGGGCACGATCCAGTCCACCGGCGGGACGGCGGCGCATCTTCCGAGCAGCAGCGTGCGCCACAGCGGCACGCTCACCGGCGCGGTGGCGGGGCTGCGCCTATCGGGCAGTCTCGTCAACGAAGGGACCGATCAGCTCGCCCAGCATTGGGATTCTCATCAACGATTATAGCGCAATCGACAATCGAGCCGGCGGTCGGATTAGCGGCGCCACGGGCGCGATCGCGTCCGAATATACGGGCTACCTGAGTCGCGTCTACGTGACCAACGCCGAGTCGATCGACAGCGACGTCCTCCTCAACACCGATCCGCGCCCCGACTTCTACAACGGCAACCGCTATGTCGCGCTGCCGGGCGGCGTGCTCCACGGCAACCTGACGCTGGGCGGAGGCGACGTGCTGGTGACCGAGCTGACCGGCAGCGGCGACGGCCGCTTCGCCGGGATCACCGGCACCGTCACCGCGCTCAACAGCGGGCTGCGCCACCGCATCCGCGACGCCACCAGCGTATCCGCTGCTATGCCAGCGGGCTTCATCGATCTCGGCCACGAGCTGTCCAACGGTGCCGCACTGACGCTGACCGGGGCGAGCGGGCCGCTGGCCTTTGCCGGCAGCGGCAGCGTCGACGTCAGCGGCGACATAGTGGTGGGTGACAGCCCCGCGATCCGTGGCGCCGCTTCGCTCTACGTCACGGGCGAGCCCGAGGGCGACAGCGGCGCGCTCACGATCACGACGCGCGGCACGCTGACCTTCGTGCGCGTCAGCGACTAAAGCAGCGCGCCCGGCGTCGCGGTGAGCCTGACCGAGCGCGACACCTATAGCAACGCCGGTACAATCCTGCTCGGCGGCGTGGTCGGCGCCGCGACCGCGGGCCATATCATCAACAGCGGCACGATCCGTCAGGCCGCGGGCAGCACCGCGTCCGACGGTATCGACGGCAGCGACGGCGCGGTCGACTTGGTCAACAGCGGGACGATCGAGGTCGCCGGTGCGGCGGTCCGAAGCCGCTCTTACAGCGCGACGATCGACAACAGCGGCCGGCTCGTCAGCACCGCGACCACCGCGGTGATCGCGGGCGGCTCTATCGACACGATCGTCAACCGCTCCGGCGGCGTGATCGCGGGCAGCGGCGTCGCGGTGCGGATGAAACGCGGCACGTTGACCAATGCGGGGACGATCACCGGCGACGTACTGTTGGGCATGGGCGACTATGGCGTCAGCTCCGAACCGGCGACCTATTTCGCGCAGGGCGGCACGATCGCGGGCAACCTGCGCTTCGGCAACGGCGACGACCAGTTCGTCAGCTATGACGACACTATCGGCGTGAGCGGCACGATCGACGCGGGTGAGGGCATCGATACCTTCGTACACGCGCGCGGCGCAAGCGCGACGGTGACGCTGGGCGGCCCCCTGCTCCCCAGCTTCGAGCGCGAGGGCGCGCGCGCGACCGGCGAGGGGACGGTGCTGACGCTGCGCGCCGACGCGCCGCTGACGAGCGACCTGCTGCTCTCCGGTGGCGCCACGATCGTCAACACCGCGACGCTGACCGGCAATATCCTCGCGACGAGCGCGCAGCTGTTGTCGGGGCCAGCGACCAGCACGCTCGCCGGCCTGGTCAACCGCGGCGACGTCACCGGCACCATCGGCGGCACATTGCGCGACTTCACCAACGAGGGCAGCATCAGCGCCGTGGCGGGGCTTCGGCGGCAGACCGCGCTGTATCTCACCACCGACGCGACGCTGACGGCGCGCAATACGGGCACGATCCGCGGCGAGACGATGCTGAGCGGCGGCGACAGCGGCGCGCCGATCACGCCCGACCCCCGCGCCCTGACGCTCGGCTTCACCAACAGCGGGACGATGTCAGCGATCCAGGCGACGCTGCAGCTGGCAGCGAGCACCTACTTGCCGCGTGAGACCGCGCTGTCCCTGGACAATCAGGGGACGGTCGAGGCGACCGGCGGCGCGGGCGAGGCGGTGCGGTTGAGCGCCTATCGCAGCTCATCGGGCGAGGCGTCGCGCACGATCGCGGTGACGAACGGCGGCACGATCCGGGCCAATGGCGGGGAGGGCGTCGTCGACACCAGCTACCCGTATTATCTGCCGAGTTACCGCCTTCCCGCTGTCGCGCTCGCCCTCTCCGGTGACGATGACACGGCGCTGACCGTGACCAACGCCACGGGCGGCGTGATCGAGGCGACGGGCGCGCGCTCGACCGCGCTGACCGCCGACGGCGGCGTGTTCACGCTGGTCAATGCCGGCACGATCCGCGGCGACGCGGGCGAGAGGATCGCGTTCACCAATTGGTACGGACCGGAGCAGAGCTATTATCGTGCCGGCGCGATCCAGGGTAGCGACGTCGGCAACATTCTCACCAACAGCGGCACGATCATCGGCTCGATCGCGCTGGGTGACGCTGACGACCGGATCGACAGCACTGGTCGTATCGTCGGCGACATCTTCCTCGATGACGGCGACGACCGCGTCATGCTGGCGGGCAGCTTGAGCGGCGCGATTGACGGCGGCGACGGCATCGACACGGTCACCGTCACCGGCGGCACCGCGGCGGCGCCGATCGCCTTCACCCAACTGACCGACGTCAAGCAGCTGGCGGTGACCGGGGGCTATGCCACGATCGCGGGCGTCGCGGCGCTGCGCCAGCTCGACGTCAGCGGCGGACGGCTGGTCGGGCCGGCGGGCTCGACGATCAGCGCGCCGCTGATCACCGTCGCGCGCGGCGCCACCTTCGGCTCGGCGGGCACGGTCAACGCCGACCTCGCGGTCGCGGGCACCCTGAGCCCCGGCGCCTCGCCCGGTGAGATGACGGTCAACGGCAATGTCGCGCTCGTTGGCGGCGCGACCGCGCTGTTCGAGATCACGCCCAGCGTGTACGACCGGCTGGTCGTTAACGGCGCTGTGTCGATAGCCTCGGGCGCGACGCTGCAGCTCGTCACCGACACGCCGATGCGTGCGGGAACCAGCTACCAGCTGATCACCGCCACGGGCGGGGTGAACGGCGCCTTCACAACGGTGCAGCTGCCTGGCAACCAACCCGGCGTGGTGGTGCAGGACGCGGGAAGCCTGCGCCAGCTCGCGCAGTTCGCCCAGCCGACCAGCCTCGCGCCGCAGGTTGCGAACAGCGTCGCTTATGTCAACGCCGCGCTCGCCGCGGCGCCGCGCTGCTCGCCGCGGCGCCTGCCCTGCTGGACGCCGCGGGAGTGACCGACCCGCGCGCCTTCGCGCGGATCACCCCCGAAGCCTATGCCTCGGCGACCCAGCTCGGCGTCGACCAGGCGCTGTCGCTGGCGCAAGTGGCGCGCGGCGGCGCCTTCGCGACCGATCGCGCCGAGGCGGGCGCGTTCACCTTCGCGCAGACGCTCGGCCAGTGGCACCGGCTCGCCGGCGACGCTGCCAGCGGCAGCAGCGCGGCAAGCGCGCAGAGCTATGGCTTCCTCGGCGGGGTGGGCTATGGCGACCGGGGCTGGATGATCGGCGCCTTCGCGGGCTATCTCAACGGCCGCCAGCAGATCGATGCGCTCGGCGCGCGCACCCGCGCCGACGGCACGGTGGCCGGGCTGCACGCGCGCTACACCGCGCCGGCGGGCTGGGGCTTCAGCGGCTCGCTGCTGTACGACGGCGGCGAGGCGCGCACCGACCGCGCGCTGCCCGGCACGGTCGCGGCGAGCGCGCGCTACGGCCTGCACAGCTGGATCAGCGACGTGTCGCTGCATCACACGCTGGCGGAAGGGGGCGACTGGACGCTGCGCTCCGCGCCTCGGCGCCACGGTCGTCCGCACCACGCGCGACGGTGTGAGCGAGGACGGGGCGAGCCGCTTCGCGCTCCAGGTCGCGCGCGAGCGCCACGTCGCCGGCTTCGTCGACGCCGGGCTCACGCTGGCGCGAGACGACACCTCGGATGCCCGCTTCCGGCCGCACGTCGCGCTCGGGCTGCGCCACCAGGTCGAGGGGCTCCGCGTTGACGCGCTGGCGAGCTTCGCCGGAGGGCCGCTCGGACTTGACGCGGTCGGCGCGTCACGCGCGTCGATAGTGGGCACCGCCGCGGCGGGCGTCGACTATCGCCTGAGCGACGCGGTCGACCTGTTCAGCGCCGCCACGGCGCAGGCCGGACACGACGACCACCAGGAGACGATCACTACCGGGATGCGGCTACGCTTCTAAGCGCGAAGATGCCGATTCGGCGACCTCCGGTCACGTCGGGGAGGTAGACGCTGGCGACACGTCGGTAGCGTGCCGCCAGCGCAGCGCGCACCAGCCCGCGCGTCGCCGGCGACGCGTGCCGCGGCCCTGCGTCCTCCGCCGCTACGATCACCAAGGGCCGGCGCTGCAGGATGGTGGTGACCTCGGCTTCCGGGTGGGTACCGATCGCGCGGTACTCCTCGCGAGTCGAGAGATGGTCGGGGAAAACCCAGCGGGTCGGCACAGGCGCGTGGGTCAACGTGTAAAGCGCGGGCGGTCCGTCGAAGACATAGAGCGAGCCAGCGCCGCCGTGATGCTCGACGACGCGTACCGCACGGGTCATCGCAGCGACAGACGCGCGGGTACGATCGATAGCTGGCCACCCCGACAGTGGCAGCGGCACCGCGACACTGATCGCAGCGAAGGCGAGCCCGAGTGGGCGACGCGCGAACAGCGGCGCCGCGGCGAGGCTCAAGCTCGGTAGCAGCGGAAGCGCGTAATGGTCGTAGAAGTTTGGCATCATCAAGAAGCCCAGCAGCGCGCCGGTGATCCAGGCGAGCAACCAGCGCGCATCGCGCGCCGATCGCCGGCAC
The DNA here is from genome assembly GCF_014194975.1 of Sphingomonas sp. BK580. GTDB lineage: Bacteria > Pseudomonadota > Alphaproteobacteria > Sphingomonadales > Sphingomonadaceae > Sphingomonas. The sequence continues at coordinate 275,288 of NZ_JACIAY010000005.1, forward strand.
GTCAGCGCGACGCCGGCCGCCGCGAGGCAAATCGAGGGGCCTATACGCGGCAGGAGGTAAAACGCCAGGGCGAGCCGCTCGTCGCCGGCCATTGCCTCGCGGCGTAGGCCCGATAGCATGGTCGCGTCGATATAGTCACGAGCGTGCCCTGATGCAGCGAAGAACAGCAGGCACGCCAGAGTCGGTCCGAGACCAAACCCGGCAAGGAGTGCGAGCTCGATTTTTCCGCGACGGGCGTTACTGGCGCGCTTCATCCGCTCCACCCCAAGCAGCGCACCCAGCACGAGGCATTCCGGCAGGCAGGTGGGCTTGATGGTCAGAGCGACGCCGCCGCACAGCACCGCGGCACCGGCGAAGCGGAACCCGCCGTCCGGCGGAGCGGCGTCGCGACTCTGCCACGCGAGCAGCGCCATGGCGGTCATCGGCAGATTGTAGAAGACCGGCGACTGTCCGCCACCCCCCGCCAGGGCCTCGAGGCCCGCAACATAGCCGACGGCGACCAGCAGTGCGGTGAGCGGATCGCTGGTGCGCCGCGCCATTGTCGCCAGCAGCATCGCGGTCGCCGCGACACAGAGTGCGGCGGCGAGCTGCACGTAAACGACATTGCCCCGCCCCGCCGCGGCGAGCCACCAGTACAGTAAGAATAGGCCGAAGGGCTTGCGATCCCAGAGATCGACATAGGGCAACGCACCGGCGCGCATCCGATCGCCGACGAGCAGATAGAAGCTCTCATCGACGTGATAGTTGGGATCGCCCCAGACCGGTGCCCGGATCAGCATCGTCGCCACGACGATCCCGATCGGCAACCACCATTCGAGCGGGCGCGCCGCGCGCCTGAGGCCGCGCAGCTCATCGGTCGGGAGCGCGGACGCGTTCATGGCTAACGTATAGCTCACCTCATCTTACCAAACCTTACCACGGAGCGCCGGAAACGAGTGGCTCATCGTCCATGTCGTCGGTGCTGGTACCGCCGGGGTCCGCGGCGAGGGCTGAATCTCTCCGCCGCGAGGGCGGTTGAAATTTCCGGCAGCCGCCCCCCCGTGAGCCGCGTGCGGCACGTTGAACAGGTCGACAAGAGCGTGAGCGATATACGTTTCCGTCGCGCGACCGGAACGTTCTCGGTGTCAGGTCGCTCTTGGCCGTCAGCGGGACGGCGTCAAAAGAATGCGTCTTAGTGGTGGTAATTTGCCCGGCGTTGCTCGTGGATTGAGATCAAACCGTTCTTAACCACATGTTATCCGGTCTCGTGCGACCAGAACGTGCATGGATCCGGTTCTGCAGTGTCGCGTCCGCTTGCCCCCGCCAAGCGTGCCCTGGATTCGCATCGTCGCGCTGTTCGCGTCGCTGCCGGTCATCGCGGCCCTGCTCTTTCGAACCTATAGCTGGGGAGTTGCGCCGCGCTGGTTTGAAGTCGTGCGCCAACTCGATCTTCTGTACGGGGCGGTCGAGCTCGGCGTGATAGCGGTCGCCCGTAATTATGGCTTCTCCTATGCCGATGTCTACCATCGGCTGCCACGTGATGCTCGCTGCGCGCTGATCATCTTCCTGTCCACCTTCTGGATCAGCTCCGTGGTCGGCAGCGACATGGTCGCCTATTCGATTGCTCGGGCGGCACTATGGCCATTGCATCTCCTTTTCGGTGCCGCGCTGTGGTACCTGGGCGGTCGGTCCGACGCAGGGGCGGTGCGCTGGCTGTTGCGCACTCTCTTGCTCGGCTACGCTGCCTATGCCCCCATATTGGCATGGCACTTCCTTGCCGCACCGGCACCATCGGCCGTACCTGGCGGTGAGATCATCTGGACGTCGGCGCTGCCGGGCTATCTCAGCGTCCGCCATTTTGGCATCGAGATGGGCGCCATGCTGGCGATGGCAATGGGAACACTGTGGCGCGACCCGCGCGCCCTTGGCCGGCCGTGGATCGGCTTCGCCACGATTGCGCTGGTCGGGGGAGCGGCGTGCTGGTCCGGCACCCGGGCTGCGGTGTTCGGCGCCGGGGGAGCGCTTATCCTGACCGTGACGGTGCGGCGCTGCCCGCCGCGGGCGAGTGCCGCGGCGCTGATCGCCGTGGCGTTGCTCGTCGGTGGCGCGCTGGCACAGACGCTTGTGCCGCCGAGCGACTCGTTCGGGTTCCGGCTGGCCCCGTCGGACGTCGCGAGCGCCGGCTTCTCGAGCGGTCGAGTCGAGCTGTGGCGCGCCGCGCTGCGCCTGTTCTTGCAGAGGCCGCTGACCGGCTGGGGTGAGGGGTCCTCGCTCTGGCTCATCGTCTCGGACGGGGTGAGTTTCGCCCATCCGCACGACATTGCGGTACAGATGCTGGAAAGCTGGGGAGCACCCGCGGCGCTCGCCGCCTTCTATCTCGTTGCGCGATTGTGGCTGGAGCTGCGGCGGCGCGGCGAAGCCCATGGCTGGTTACTGCCGTTGCTGATGGCCACCGACGCCCTGTTGATCATGTCATTCGTCGACGGCGTCTATTTTCACGCGCGCCTGCTGATGCTCGTCGGCGTGCTTCACGCAATCGGCCTCGCTGCGACGGCCGCTCCTATTCGCGAGTCATCTCTGCGAGAGAGGCGCCGCTCGCCTGGGGGTGATATAGCCGTGAGCCTTTCCTGAGGATGTGGCTGCGGCGATGCCCGGCGCGGGTATCGCCCACCGTCATCGTGGCTCCGGTCCCTTATCGCCGCGCCGCGAAGCATAAGTGCACGCCAGCGCCAGGCGGCCCGGGCTGCCGAGCCACCCAACGATCCGTCCAATGATCGCGACGATCGTTGATGCTGTTCAGCGGGCGACCTCATTCACCCGCAACGCCGTGAGGGCTCGCGAGGACCAGCTCGACCGGCTTGACCGACGTTACAGGCGCGGTAGAGAAGCAGGTATGACCCGATATCGCGTCCGCGCCGATCTCCGCCCGTGCTGGATCGGGCGTTCCTTTCGGTCCGCCTGCCATGTGATGGGAAGCGGCGGCGTGCGGAGGCACAGCTTCTCGATCTCTTTGAAGCAGCGAGCTACGGGATGAGCGCCGACACGGTGAATGCGGGGTACGATCACGTGTGGCGAAGCAGAACCCATCTGCTCGACCGCGCCGGACAATCGCTGCGCGTGTTGACCGTTGGCGGGATGAACAGTGCGCTGATCGAATTTGATGACGGTTTTCTGTGCGTCACCAGCTGTTTCGGCTATCGTCGTCGGATCATCGCTGATCCGGCGACGACGAAGAGATGCTAGCAACCGTCTGTTTGGAAAGCTGGGTTGTTGCCCTCGCGTAGGCGCTGCCCGCATCAGTGTCGCGGGTCGGGTACCGCTCGATTCTTGATTCGATCCGCGAGTTAATCCTGGTCGAAATGCGTCGATTCGGTGGCGCGACGATCGAAGGTCCGACAGGCGTAAGTCGCGCACCATAGGCCTCGCGCACGCTTCGCGTATCCCGCGCTGCCTGAGCGCCGGCGGGCGCCGAGGCAATCAGGCTCGTGGCCGTGACGCAGGACATCATCAATCGCATTGGGAGCGCTTAGCTGACCCAGACGGCGAAGGCAAATCTGCCTCAAATCGCGACCGACGTTGTCAAATGCTCTAAATCGCGTCATGCGGCGCGCCGAAAGACGAGACACTAAGGCGGTCCGCGTTGGTCGCACCTCCGTCATCGTGGAACGAGTGAGTACGAGATGACACCCAACCGCATCTTTCTCTCGTCGCCCCATATGGGGGGCGCGGAGCGCGCCTTGGTGGACGAGGTGTTCGACACCAACTGGGTCGCGCCTACGGGGCCGATGGTGACCCGTTTTGAGGAAGATCTCGCTTGCCTGACCGGCTTCGCTCACGTCGCCGCGCTGTCGAGCGGCACCGCGGCGCTTCACCTTGCTTTGCGGCTGGCCGGCATCTCGGCCGGCGACGAGGTTTGGAGCGCGACGATGACCTTCATCGGCGGCGTCGCCCCAATCCTCTATCTGCGCGGCAAGCCGGTGTTCGTCGACGTCGAAGCCGAGACCTTCCTGCTTGATCTCGACCTCCTCGAGGCCGAACTCGCGCGTGCCGCTCGCCGGGGCGGGTTGCCGCGTGCGATCATTACCACCGACATCTACGGTCACCCCATCGATGTCGAGCGGCTGAGCACGTTGCGCCAGCGTTTCGGCTTCCTCTGGATCAGCGACACGGCTGAGGCGCTGGGCGCCTACAGCGCCGGACGGCACGCTGGCGCAGGCGCGGACTTCATGATCATGTCCTTCAACGGCAACAAGATTATCACCACTTCTGGTGGCGGGGCGCTAGCCAGCAATGATTGCGCCATGATCGAACGCGCACGCTTCCTGTCCACTCAGGCCCGCGACCCGGCTCCCCATTATGAGCATAGCACCTTCGGCTACAATTATCGACTTAGCGGCGTCAGTGCCGCGATCGGCGTGGGCCAGTTGGCCGTCCTGCCGCAGCGCGTTGAACGTCGCCGCGAGATCAACCTGCGTTATCGTGAACAGCTCGGCGATCGAAGCGGCTTCTCGTTCAGCCCGGAGGCGTCCGGAGTGCGGGCGAACCGCTGGCTTACCACGGTGCGCATCAATCCGGCCGCGGCCGGGTATGACCGCGAGGTCGTCCGCCTCAAGCTCGAGGAACATAACATCGAGAGCAGGCCCCTGTGGAAGCCGATGCATATGCAGCCCATTTTCGCCGGCGCCTCGTCCCACGGCGGCGACGTAGCCGAGCAAGCCTTTGCCGAGGGGCTCTGCCTGCCGTCAGGCTCCAACATGACAAACGATGACGTCGACCGCGTATGCGAAATCATCGACTCGGTTCGTACGCAGCGATGACGGTCAAACGCGCGCTCGATGTGGTCGGTGCGATGCTCGGGTTAGTCTTGCTATCGCCTTTCATCGCTGCGGCTGCCGCGGCGGTATGGCTGAGTATGGGGCGGCCCGTTCTTTTCCGTCAGACACGACCCGGGTTGGGCGAGCGGCCGTTCACGATGGTCAAGTTCAGGACCATGGCGAATGATCGCGACGCTAGTGGGCGACTCCTATCGGATGCCGAACGCCTGACCAGAACCGGCAGATGGCTACGATCCACCAGTATTGACGAGCTGCCGGAACTTTGGAACGTGCTCATGGGAGAGATGAGTTTGGTAGGTCCACGCCCCCTGCTTACCTCTTATTTAGGCCGTTACTCAGTCGAGCAAGCGCGCCGTCACGACGTCAAGCCCGGCATAACCGGATGGGCGCAAATCAATGGTCGGAATTCCATCTCGTGGGAAGAGAAGTTCGCGCTGGATGTCTGGTATGTCGACCATCAGTCGACGTGGCTCGACGCTAAAATTCTTTTCGCGACGGTGTTGCAGGTCATCCGCCGACGGGGAATCAACTCCGCGGACTCCGCCACGATGCCGGAATTCACCGGCACGAGAGGCGTGGAATGACCATACTGGGTCGGCTGGTCGCGGAGCTGGCGCGACGACCGCGCAGCCTTTCCATGCCGATGATCATCGTCTAGCAGCCAAGCCTCCAGGGTTCGCGCGGCCCCGAACTGATGTCCGTCAATCGTCGTTGGGAGACACCGATGCAGCTGAACGTCCTCGCCTATTTTGAGCATGGCGCGGCGCGAGCATGTCCCGACAAGATAGCCATTGTCGATGGTGAGCGAACGGTGACGTTCGCGCAGCTGCACGCGCTCGCGCGCCGGTTCGCCGCACTCGCGATCGGCCGCGCCGACGTGCTTCGGCATCCCATCGCGGTCTATTTGCCCAAGAGCGCCGATGTCGTCGTTGCCGACCTTGGCATTCTCTACAGCGGCAACATCTACAGCAATCTCGACGTGAAGTGGCCGCCACAGCGCCTTGCGAACGTGCTCGCGCATCTCGCCCCGCGGCTCGTGATCACCTCCCACGATCGCGCCGCTGAAGTTATCGCGGCGGGCTTTGACGCGGCGAACATCATTCAGATTGAGGATCTTGCATCGGTGCCCGCCGATGCAGATTTCTCCGTCATCGAGCAGCGTCTCGCTCAGGTGATCGACACCGACCCGGTCTGCATCATCAACACCTCGGGATCGACCGGTACGCCCAAGGGCGTGGCATTGAGCCATCGCGGTACCATCGATTTCATGGATTGGGTCTTTGACACATTCGACTTCGACGAGACTGTCACGATCGGCAGCCTATCGCCGTTCTACTTTGACATCTATACGCTCGAACTGTTCTTGTGCTTGTCCAGAGGGGCAACAATCGTTATCATTCCGGAGACGCTGGCCGCGTTCCCTGCCAAGTTGATGGAGTTCCTGGCTGAAAAGAAGGTCAGCTTTCTTTTCTGGGTGCCGACCATCATGGTCAACATCGCCAACCTTGGATTGCTCGACAGAATCAAGCTTCCAGATCTACGAACCGTCTTCTTCGCTGGGGAGGTGTTCCCGACGCGCCACCTTAATATGTGGCGACGCGCCCTCCAGGATGTTCGCTTCGTGAACCTTTACGGTCCGATCGAGATACATGTCGATTGCACATACCACATCATCGAGGGAGAGATGGCCGATGACGAACCTCTCTCGATCGGGCGCCCATGCAGGAACACTGACGTTCTGATCCTGGATGACAACAATCAACAATGCCCAATCGACGTACAAGGTGAGCTGTGCGTCCGCGGCAGTTCACTCGCGCTCGGCTATTGGAACGATCCGGAGAAGACCGCACGCGCCTTCGTGCAGAATCCGTTGAATTCTCTGTATCCTGAGTTGATCTATCGTACCGGCGATCTCGCGGTGCGCCGGGCGGATGGCCGCATCTTCTTGGCGGGACGAAAAGATTATCAGATCAAACATATGGGATACAGGATCGAGCTACCCGAGATCGAGCATCAGGTGCTGAGTATCGACGGTATTGCAAATGCCTGCGTTCTGTACGATCATCCAAAGAAGGCGATTACGTTATTCTACCAACCTGTCGGTGAAGACGTTCCCGTGGCGGTGATCCGCAAGGCGTTAGCGGACATCTTTCCTAAATACATGTTGCCGACCGCGTTCCATTCGATGGAGCGGCTGCCCATGAACCCCAACGGCAAGATTGACCGCAACGGATTGGCTCAGAGACTATCGAGCGCCGCCTAGTATGAAATTTTTTCGCGACTGGCAGGCATGGCACGACCTCGTCAACCGTGTCCCAAGGGTCAGCAATCAATATAGCACCAATCTCTACGCGGATCAGGCGCAGCTGGCGCGGTGGGGCGAGAAGGGGCGGCTTCGCGTTGAAGCGATCGAGGGCGCCGTGCTACTGCTCCGACGCGATCGTGACTTCGATCATGTGTATCACGTCGCGCGTGATCTCCCCGCCCTACAGCAGGCCCTCGAGGCGCTTCCCCCTGGCCGCTACGCCGCCGATCTGATCGGTCGCGACGACGCGCGCCACCACGACCTATGCTCCGCCTACCGGGCGGCCGGTTTCGATCCGCGCACCCACCTGCGGCGAATGATCCGGAAGCGAGCTGCTTTCTCGTTGCCACAAGGCAATACCGCAGTGGCCACAATGGCCGATGTGAAGTGTATCGCTGCCTTTCTCGATCGACTGCTAGATCGCTTTGTCGAGCAGGTGCCGGAGCCGGACGAACTGCACGAAGCGGTTTCGGGCGAGCGCCTCCTGCTGGTGCGCGGAAGCAGCGGCCCTACCGGCGTACTGATGTACGATCTGACAGGACAGCTCGCGCACCTGCGCTTCTGGCATGTCGACCCGCAGTCCAGAGGGGCGGGGATCGGACGCCGCTTAATGGCCGACTTTCTGTCGCGCTGTCGCGCAGCCGCTCGAACCGTCCTATGGGTTATCGGTGACAACGAGCGCTCGATCGCGATTTATCGCCACTACGGGTTCGAGATGGACAGCTTGCTGGATCATATCATGGTAAGGAACGAGGATCAGCGTCGATGAGCAAGGTACCAGCGATCCTGGCGGAGATCCGACCTGACGTGGATTTTGCCGCGACCGGCGATTTTTTTGAGGAAGGTGCGCTCGACTCGTTCGATCTTGTGACGCTCGTCGCGGAGCTTGACCGAGTGTACGGGATCTCCATCGACGGAATGGACATCGTCCCGGCGCACTTCGCGAGTGTCGCCTCGATCGAGGCGCTCCTGGCACGCTATGGGGTGGCCGCGTGAAACTCGCGTTCACCGGCAAGGCCATCACCGGGCTCGTAACGATCGTTCCCGCCCACGAGCGGACCTTCATCGAGGAGATGGCGAATTTCAAATTCTCGCTCGCGCGATCGCTCAAGCTGAAGGAGGTCATGGGTTACGACCGACATCGGGTCGTTGCCGGGCCCGTGTGCTCGTCTGATCTCGCCGTGGCAGCGATCGAGCACCTTCTGGCCCGCGGCGTGGTGGACCGCGAGGAGATCGGCGGATTGATTCTTGTGACTCAATCACCCGACTATCTCATGCCGGGCACGTCGAAGGTCGTTCACGGGCGACTGGGACTCCATCACGACGTCTTCTGCCTCGACATCAATCAAGGTTGTGCCGGCTTCCTGGTGGGCGCCATGACCGGCTTCTTGCTTCTCGACCAGCCCTCGGTGGAAAAAGTACTGCTGGTCAATGTCGATGTTCTGAGTCGGAAGGTTTCGCCGCGAGATCGCAACAGCTATCCTTTGATCGGGGATGCCGGGTCCGTGGCCGTACTGGAGCGCCGCGACGACGCGGCACCGGTGGAGGTCCGGTTGAAGGTGGACGGAGCGCGGCGTGACGCGCTGATCATACCCGCGGGTGGTCTGCGACACCCGTCCGATGCGAGCACCGGAGTGCTGACGGAGGACGCCGAAGGTAATCTGCGCGCGCTCGACAACCTTAAGATGGATGGCTCTGCGGTATTCAACTTCGTTCTGACAGAGGTGCCCGAACTGATCGGCGCATTGCTGCGCGAAACCGAAACCGCGGTGAAAGACGTCGACGCCTTCCTATGCCACCAACCTAATCGGTTCATGCTCAACAAGCTGGCCGACAAGCTCGGTGTCCCACATGAGAAGATGCCGAGCAACATCGTCGAGCATTTTGGTAATTCAAGCGGCGTCACCATCCCGATGGTGGCAGTCCATAATTTTGCCGACCGGCTGCTTGCAGAGACGCTGCGGGTCTGTCTATCCGGTTTCGGTGTCGGCCTGACGTGGGGCGCGATGCTGATGGAGCTCGGGCCGCTCGATTTTTGCGAGATGATCGAATTCAATGAGGATGAACACAATGGATGAGTTTCTAAGCGAGATGGCGGAGATCCTTGAGGAAGACTCGGTCACGCCGAACGACGCGCTCGACGACTTTGAGAGCTGGGACTCGTTGGCGGTCTTATCGGTCGCCGCGCTGGCTGACGCGCAGTTCGGCGTCAACATGACCGCGCAAGAGATCAACGAGTGCGGAACGATCGAACAGCTCTATCAGCGCATCATCGCCAAGCGGGCGGCGTGAGGCCGCACGAACCGGCCTTTAATCCGCTCGCGGTAGACGATCGTCACTACCTGATCACCGGCGCCGCGTCGGGGATCGGGCGCAGCGTGGCGACTCTGCTCCATCGCCTCGGGGCGCGTTTGTCGCTCGTCGATCGCGACTCCGCCGGTCTCGACGCGATCGTCGCCGATCGGGGTGTAGGCATCCAAACCTACGTTGCCGACCTTGCGGACGTCGAGGCGATCGATCCACTCGTCGCATCAATTGTTCAAAAAATGGGTCGCCTGCACGGGGTGGTGCATTGCGCGGGTATCCAGTCAATCGCGCCCGTCCGCTCGCTGCAGATTGAGGCCTGGCGGACGATCTTCGCGGTGAATACCGAGGCTGCGCTGGTCCTCGGCAAAGCGATGGCAAGTAAAAAGGTTTATGCCGGCGATGATGGCTCAATCGTCTTCATGTCGAGCGTGATGGGTATGGTCGGCGCGGCCGGCGCGATCCCCTATTCGATGAGCAAAGCGGCGCTCGATGGCCTCGCCCGCTCGCTGGCACTGGAGTTGGCGTCCAAGCGGATTCGGGTAAATTGTATCGCCCCGGGCTTCGTCGAGACACCCTTGTTCGAGCGGACTGCGAAGCTCTGGGACGAACAGCAGCGCCAGGTTGTCGCAGACCAGCATCCGCTGGGGTTCGGATCTCCCAATGATATCGCCAACGCAGTCGCCTTTCTTCTCGCCGACACGGGCCGCTGGATCACGGGGTCGGTCCTGGTGGTCGACGGCGGCTATCTTGCTCGCTGAGCTCAAGGTATAGAAATGTCAGAACTCCTACTGCCCGCGTCCTACCTCCTGATTACCGGGGCGTCCTCAGGTATAGGGCGCAAGCTGGCGGTGAGGCTTTCGCAGCAGCATCGTCTCATCCTCAATGGTCGCGACCAAGACCGCCTCGCTGAGACCTTAAAGCTCTGTTACCAGCCGGAGCGGCACCTATCGTTCGCGTATGATCTGGCGGACGTTGACACTCTCGCGGATAGCCTCGCGACGTTCCTGGTTAAAAACGGCGTGGTGGTCGGCGGCCTCGTGCACTGTGCCGCCTTGCTGAACGTGTTGCCGCTGCGCAGCATCACCCTGTCCCACGCCCAATCCGTCATGAACGTTAACATGTTCGCCGCGATGGAACTAACCCGGGTGCTGCTGCGAAAGCCCGTGAACCACCGTGCGCTGCGCGCGATCGTTTTCATCTCTAGCATCGCCAGCCAGTTCGGGGCTAAAGGCTTCTCCGCTTATTGTGCCAGCAAGGCCGCGCTCGACGGTCTTATGCGGGCGCTCGCTATCGAGCTGGCTCCGCACGTTCGAGTCAACTCGGTACTGCCGGGGGGAGTTCGGACTCCAATGACAGATGCCATGTACGCTGACCCCGCTGTCTCTGATCGTCTTACCCGGGATTATCCGCTAGGCGTCGGTCTACCTTCCGACATCGCCGACGCGGTGCAGTTCCTCCTGTCCGATCAGGCTCGCTGGATAACGGGGCATCAGCTGGTGGTCGACGGCGGTCGATCAGCGAATATCTCGGCATGAGTCCATTCGTCATTGTCGGTTCGGGTGGCATGGGTCGCGAGTTGCTCGGTTGGATCGCGGGCTGCCGACGCGAGACGCGAGCGCGATACGCCACGCATGCGTTCATATCGGAAGGGCCCGATGCGGGGACGGTGTGCCATGACCTGCCGATCCTGCATCCGGATGAATGGCGCGGACCGCCACCACGTTTCGTTCTAGCCTTTGCAGATCCGGCCGCGAAGAAGCGAGTCGCACGCGAGCTCGAATCGCGCGGCTGGCAGCCGGAGACCTTCGTTCATGACAGCTCCGCCCTCGGTTCCAACGCTCGGATCGGTGCCGGGACGGTCATCTGTCCCTTCTGTCGGATCTCCAGCGATAGCATTATCGGAGAGCATGTTCTCGTCAACGGCGCCTCGGGCGTCGGGCACGATGCTGTGATCGGAGATTTCTCGTCGCTTCTGGGATCCGTCAACGTCAATGGCAATGCTACCCTGGGAGAAGGTGTCCTAATGGGTGCCGGCAGCATGGTATATCCAGGCAAACACATCGGGGATTGGGCTAGGATCGGTTTGGCGAGTGTCGTCCTTCGCAACGTACGCCCGCATGCGACGATGTACGGCAACCCGGCACGGCGGATCGACGCCGGCACGCCATCGAAGGCGTCAGGGCCGCAGCGGTCGTGAGCGCCGCCTCGCGCGCCGACAGCGATTGCGGCGCAGCCGCCGAGCCCCGTGGCCCGATCGACGAATGAGGCGCTATTCCGTACCCCGGCTTGCCCAACTGCTGCGCTCGACCGTGAGGAACAAGTTCTTCCTCTGGAACATGTTCGGTAACATCGCCCCGCTCATCTTCGCAATTGCCGCAGTACCCTTCATATATAGCCATACCACGAAAGCCTATGTCGGCTTCCTAACGATGACATGGGCAGCTATCGGGTATACTGGTCTTTTCGACTTTGGCCTCGGACGGGCGCTCTCCTATTTCGCTGCAATCAGCCGATCAAATCCGAAAGTTGACGTAGCAGGAGCGCTGAAGAAGTCGATTGGTTTTGCGCTCTGTATTTCATTTGTCATTGATATCATTCTATACCTTGGCTGGTCTCAGATTGCGGGCCTGTCGATCCTGCGCAATCTCGATCGCGGCCTTGCTCTGATGATCATCGCGGGAACCCTGCCCATCTTTCTAATTTCTAACATGATGCGGTCATGTCTTGAGGGGTTCGAGCAGTTTCGTCAGGCCAGTATCTTCAAATTTATTTCTTACACATCACTATTCCTGTGCCCGGTCCTGCTTATCAGCATCGAAATCCAGAACCTATCGACAGTATGCCTCTCATATGCCCTAATTCGGCTGGGCGCGACCGCCTACGCGGCGTATAGCTTGGTCCCGAGCCTGCGCGCGCTCCGGGGAAACCGCGCCTCAGTAACGCCGGTGCGACTGCGCCAGATCCTCGGCTTCGGTGGCTGGGCGACGCTGTCTTCGACCATCAGTCCCCTGATGGTGTACGGCGACCGCTTCGCGCTAGCCTACTTCAACGGCGCTGCTTCCATGGCGATCTATGCGCTGCTGCAGGAATTTATCGGCAAGACGATCTTATTTAGCGCATCCTACGTCACTTCGGTTCAGCCGCGCCTCGGCTATCTTCCACAAGCCGAGGCAATGGCGCTCTACCGTCGCGAACACAAAATTGTCATGGCCTTCTCGGTGATCATCTACGGGAGCTGCCTGGTCGGATCGCCCGTGTTCGCGTCGGCGTGGCTGCACGTCCCGATCCGGGACGTGGCGGCCCTCTCGGCCATCATGTCGGTCGGCTTCCTGTTCAACTCGATGGCACAGGCACCGCTAACCTACCTTTTGGCGCGAGGCGAACCCAAGCGTATCGCCTACTCCCACGTTCTCGAGGCTTTCATCTATTTCCCCCTTCTGATCGGCGGGGCCATGTCTTACGGCGTGGTTGGCGCGGCGATTGCCGGCGTCCTTCGACAGATATTCGACTATGGAATCTTGTCATGGCAAGCTCGACGCACAATCGGCTGAGCGAGTACCTTCCGCTGCTCGCCTTTGCGGCGGCGTGGTCGCTCCAGCTCATCTACTTTCTCGGCTATGACGAGAGGACGTTCCAGACGTATGGAACCGGTGTCATCGGCCTGATCCTGGTTGCCGTGGCGTCTTACATCATCGGATTCTTCAGTTTCAAGATCCTGCCCCTAGGCACGCTGATCCCGTCGCGGTCCAGCTCCGCCACCGCAGCCGATCTGGGGGCCGCGCGCTTGCTGATGCAGATTACCATCGTCATGTCCGCGCTTCTCATCACGACGAACATTTTGCTCCCGCTATCAAAAGGTATCTCACTCTCGGGCGCACGTGAGATCGCATTGGAGAACTGGGAAAATGGTGATATTCTTACCCGTCTGTCGGCAGTAGCGGCAAATGTTACGCTTGCGTTTGCCCTGATGGCGATCATCGATCGTATGGAATTTTATGGCAAGTTCCCCTTCCTGCTTGTCATCATGTTCGTCACTCTGACAATTGCCGCTTACTCGCGCGCTCACCTCCTCCTCGGATTGTCGGTCGTTTCGACAAAATGGATAGCCCGATCCAAGTACCGCCTGACATATATCTTTCTTATCTTTATCGCTTTCGCGGCGCTCTTCTCGGTCCTTTCGGTCGTAGCCAGCGTCGGAAGCGCTGACCGCGCGGGTGGCCTCGAAGATATATACAAGAGTTTAGAGGTTTATACATTTGGAGGCGTTGCCGGTTTTGAATTTTTCTATGCGACGGGCCAACCGCAATATCAGGCACTCTTAACGATGCCGCGTTTTATGTATTCGATCCTACCGGGCCTGGGGAACTTGCCGCCCTCCTACTTTCCTTTCATTGACACAGTACCGCCGATCAACGTATTTAGCGCTTTATATCCTCCTTATCACGACTTCGGCCGAGCAGGCTTAGTGACTTTCTTCGTGGTCTATGGGTTCCTCTCCGCCGCAGTGGCATTGGCGTTCCAGCGGCGGCCGGGTCGCACCCTGTGTGTCCTCGCTGGCTTTCTGCTCTACGCGGCACTGATGAGCCCGTTCGATGACCAATTCATCCGAGGTTTGACGATCCTGGTGCTGATGCTGTCGAGTGCCGCCGTCTACAGCTTCTTGTTTCACTCCGTGCGCGCCTCGCGGGGCTGAAATGGCACCCTTGTCCCAGCAAGGCGCGTCCATCGTCATGGCGACATACAATGGTGCCCGCTATCTCGATGAGCAACTCCGTTCGATCGTGGCGCAGCTTGGTCCTGACGATGAGGTCATCATTCTCGATGATGGATCGTCCGACCGTACGGTCGAATTGCTGGAGACGTACGCAAGCTTCTGTCCAGCCATTACGGTGCTGCGGAACGTGCGCAATCTCGGCGTGCTAGGCACGTTTGAGCTACTCCTAACGGCCTGTAGCAAAGACATCATTTTCCTAAGTGATCAGGATGATATTTGGCTTGATCAGCGACGTGAGCGGATGATTGCTGCCCTCTCATCGCCGGGCTACTCGGCGGTCTTGACCAACGCTCTCATTTTGCACGAATCCCCCACGAATCGCACATTTTTCGCGCCGGGCCGATCACCCGCCACTAACTCAATGTGGAGGAATTTCTTCAAAAACAACTTCATTGGCTGCTGCATGGCGTTCAAAAGAGACGTGCTGACTCTAGCGCTACCGTTCCCTCCGACGATCTCCATGCACGACTGGTGGCTCGGCACCTGTGCGGTCGCCATCGGCAAGGTTGCATATATCAGCGAGCCCTCGCTGCTTTACCGGCGGCATGACAGCAACCAGTCAGCCGCCGCGCGCCGGCCCTGGCGTGTTGTTATGGGCGACCGCGCAGGCAACCTGCGCGCGATAGCCACTCTCGTCCAACGCGTGGCGATGGTCAGGCGCGGGGATGGAAGGCGCCAGGAGAAATGATGTCCGGTGTAACGAGGCGGTCGACGATCCTTGCTCTGTCCAGCAGCATCGCTCCCCGGGCGATGTTTCGACCGGTTGCCGGATCAGGACGCGAGGCGGACACCGTGACGCTTCGAGACTTCGGGGCGGATCCGTCCGGTTTGACCAGCTCGGTTGCGGCCTTGCAGGCGGCGTTGGCTGCGGGCAAGCGCGTGGTGGGTACCCGTGGCGACGTCTATTTTCTCGACGCTTCGGTGACCGTGCAAAGTGGCAGCCAGCTCGTCGGTAATGGAGCGACGATCCGGCTTGGCCGAGGGGTTGTGGGCCTTCGGCTCAGCGGCGACGATTGCGTGATCTCCGGCTGGACGATCGACGGAGGGGGGGGGCTATATGCTGTCCTCAATACCGGCGCTCGCAACGCGTTCCTCGACAATCTATGTGTCGGCAACGTCGGGCACTTCCTGTTGGCCGTCGGCTCGGACACCGTCCTAATTTACGGTAATTTTGTCGACGGGTTGACCGCCGACACCGAGATTACGACGGCGTTCGTCGCGGAGCGATGCCGTGATGTGACCATACGTGACAATCGGTTCAGACAAATTCCCGTAGGTTGGAGCATTCAGATACGGGACGGAACTAATAATTTCAGCGTCGCGCGAAACCAATTCATTCAGACGCAATGGGCGCACTCTATTATATCGGAGCAAGATCAGCGCGTTTTTCACTTCACGCTGCCAACCCGCTGCCATCTGAAGAAGATTCAACTCAACGGCCTCCCCGCGTCAACGGGGTACCTGCTCGCACAGAAGGAAGACGGGACCTATCAAGTGAGTTTCGCCTTCGGCCGCAAACGAGGAGATAACGTCAGGCTGGTAGGTTATCGCGGAGCAGAGAACATTCAGATCAATACCGGCTCTCACCACGGGCTGATCGCTGACAACGCGATCGACGGCACGGGTGACAGCGGCATTGTTTGCTTTGGATCGCACCTCAACGTCGTACGAAACGACATTCGCAACTGCGGCTACGCCGGCATCGCGATCTATGGTGATCAAGATCATATATTGATCGCTGACAATCGGATCGCCGATTGTGCCCAGATGGACGACGGATTGTCCAGCCCGGACGAACCGAAGCTCGCCTCGGTCTTCGCCGGCGCGATTCTCGCCAGCGGCCAGGACGCGACGATCAGAGGAAATGTCATCGACAACGACGCGGGCACCATGAGGTACGGGGTTCGGATCAATAAGGCAACAATGGCGCTCCTTACCGACGGTCGTGCGACGATCCGCATCACGGGCAACACCTTTAATGGGGAATACGCCGATGGTCGCGTCTTCGCTCCCAACGAGACAAGCGGCGCTCGAATCAACTCGATTACCGTCGACGGCGCGCTGGTAACATATCCTGGTGGCCTAGACATAGAACGGCGTTGGCTCACCACGCCCACCGGGGATGCCCATCTCGCCATCAGCATCTTCGGTCGGCGAGGCGCCATCAGCGACGCGACAGTCAGGCTGGACAGCCCGGCCTCGATCAAGACCATAGCGGGCGAGCATGTCGACATCGATCTCATCGACGCTCACGTGTTCCGCGATTGCAATGTCGAGATCACCTTCTGGGCCAAGGCGGAGAGCGGTAGCAGCTATTTGTCCGCCTTCACCGAACTCGAGGGACTTCTTTTCCCGCTCACGGCAGAGATCCTTGATCCGACGTGGAAGCAATATTGGATCCGCTTCCCGCTCACGCGGAAGCTCGCAGATCGTATCCTTATCCGTTTAGGAGGAACGAGCGGGAGCGCCAACATACAACATCTGTCGATCACAGGACGACGCCTATAATTCTAGCGCGCGCACGCTCACACCAACCCCATAGCGATCGCGCCGCGTAGTTGCATCACCGCCTCTCGGGAGCGCCTAAAGCGTCGTGCCTGCCGCACAAGCCACCAGCGCTGGGCGACGCCGCCCTTCTCGATTGCGTTCAGGACACGCAGCTCGTTATCGTGCCCAACCACCACGTGCCGCAACCACAATATGTTATCGCGATACCAGCCAGAACGGGTCAGGCGGGCTTTGGCGGCAATATCGGCCCATCCGCGGCGCGTGCCATATTGATTGGTCGCATGTTGACGATACAGGATTGTAGCGGCCGGATCGCGAAACCATTTCAGCCCGCGCGACCGGCAGATCGCGTATATGATCCAGTCGTGCGATGCTCCCGCACATAACGTCGGCATTCGGCGGGCGACTGACGCCGTGATCTCTGCCGCGTGTCTAGACAGGAGATAGGTACAACCTGCCGATGCTCCTTGGAACAGGTAATCGAGTTCAGCGTCCCGTCCGGCCTTGTGGACGATCCATGACTCGCCCCCATCCTTCTGAAACGCGATCAAATCCGCGGAATAGCCGTCGGCGCGATGGGCGTTCATACCGGCGACCGCCCGAATCAGCTTATCAGGCAACCAGACATCGTCTTGATCGGCGAACGCGACGTAATCGTGCCGTGTTATGTCGACCGAGCGAAGAAGTTCGAAGAAGTTGCCGCTCGCGGAGCCCGTGAACCTTTCCCCATGAGGAACGAGCGTCAGTCTTCCCGAGAAACGTGCCGCCAGCTGCTGGAGAATCGCGAACGTGCCATCTTTCGATCCATCATCCCGTACGTATACGTGGGCATCGACGCCGCGCTGCCACAACAAGGACAAAATTTGATCCTCGCAATACAGCTCACCGTTGTAGGTCGCGAGTAGGATGCCCACTCGTGGGAACGCGGATTGAATCAAGGCAGAGGAACTTTCATGCTTGCCCAAAAAGGCCGTCCGCTCAATAGGCCAGCCGGCGAAGCCACCGTCCCATCGCAGCGCGCATATAACAGCTGCACAGGCTGTACAAGCGCGCCGCGCTACGGGGCAAGCTCGGCTGCGATGGTCTTCACCCGCGTCGCTTCGGCGATCGCCGTCGTACGTGGCCCGAAGGCGCGTCCGCAAAGGAACTGGACTTTCGCGTCACGGCACCTAGAGGCAGGCGTGCTGGTAACGCCGATGACACGCTTGCAACAACCAGCGCGCGATCGCTCGCGCGCCTCGCACCTCCCGGCCGTGGGGAACGCGGATTGGCACTTGGACGCTCGAGAGAGTAAGCCGCAGCTAATCGACTTATGTGCGGCCCGTCGCGCGCTTGGGCGATCCCGGCGCCGATCGCCGTCCGGCCTCAACGTAGGCTTGTTCACGAGCGTTTGGCAGGCCGCCCTGCGAGAGTCGAGGAGCCGACCGAGGTCGGGGGAGTAAATCAGATGAGTTCGTTCGCCGTTCCCTTGCTCGCGCTACCAAGGGCGTCGAAGCGCGTGATGGCCGCCACGATCGACGCGGCACTCTGCGCTCTCACCATCTGGATCGCATATTATTTAAGGCTCGGCTACTTCATCTCTCTGGCCGGCCGCCCGAGCGTGGCGGTGGGGCTGTCTGTCGCGCTGGCGCTCCCCGCCTTCCACATCGCTGGCCTGTATAACATGGCATTCCGACGTGCCGGTGCGGAGATGATCCCAACCGCAGGCGTCGCCTGCGCCGCGTACGGCCTCTGCTATGTGATCATCATCTCGGGATATGCGTTCGACAACGTTCCGCGCACGATCGGCATCGTACAGCCCATCCTGCTTTTCTTGGCGGTGTGCAGCGTCCGTCTGGCGGTCGGCTACGTGTTGGGCGGACAGATGCAGCGCCGCCTCGATCTCAAACCTTTGCACCGCGTGCTCATCTATGGCGCAGGATCCTCCGGGCGCCAGCTCGCGGCGGCGATCGGCGCGAGCCGTGAGTCAAACGTCGTCGGCTTTATCGATGACGATCGCTCAATCTCGGGGACTCGGATCAACGGTCTTCCCGTCTATCAGTCGGACGATCTCGCCGCCTTGATCGAAGATCGTCGGATCGATGATATCCTGCTGGCGCTCCCATCCGCGTCGCGTCAGCGCCGTAACGAGATCATTCACAATCTACGTGGCCTGCCGGTCGGTGTGCGGACGCTGCCCGGTCTCATGGACCTGGCGCACGGTCGCGTGGAGGCGAGTGACCTGCGCGAACTCACGATTGAGGACCTGTTGAGCCGCGATCCCGTCGCGCCCGACACTACAATGGTGTCAGAGAAAATCGCCAGCAAGACGGTACTGGTGACCGGCGCCGGCGGCTCGATCGGCAGCGAACTGTGTCGACAGATCCTTCTCGCCCAACCGGCCCGCTTGCTCATGCTCGAGCAGAGCGAGTTCGCCCTGTATGCCATCCACGGCCAACTGACCGAGGTGTCTAAGGTGGCAATCGTCCCGCTGCTCGGCTCGGTGACAGACCCGATCCGGGTCGCACAAGTGATGGCCGCGTGGGAACCGGAAATCGTATTCCACGCCGCAGCTTACAAACATGTTCCACTCGTAGAACACAATCCGCTGGAGGGCATGCGCAACAACGTGATTGGGACACGCTGCGTTGCCGAGCTCGCCGTCGCCCACGGCGTGCAGGACTTCGTCTTGGTCAGCACCGACAAAGCGGTCCGGCCGACCAACATCATGGGCGCCACGAAACGATTAGCCGAGCTCATTCTCCAGGCACTCGCAAGCGAGTCAACGGGCACGCGCTTCTCTATGGTGCGATTTGGCAACGTGCTGGGCTCTAGCGGATCGGTCGTGCCACTCTTCCGCGAGCAGATCCGCCGAGGGGGTCCTATCACGATCACTCATCGCGATATTACCCGTTACTTCATGACCATACCCGAGGCGGCCCAGCTCGTCGTACAGGCCAGCGCGATGGCGACCGGCGGCGAGGTCTTCGTTCTTGATATGGGCGAGCCTGTACGAATCATGGACCTTGCCCGAAATATGGTGGAACTGTGCGGGTTGACGGTAAAATCGGCGACTAACCCGGGCGGCGATATCGAGATCGTCACCGTGGGGCTGCGGCCTGGTGAGAAGCTGTTCGAAGAGCTGCTGATCGGCAACAATCCACGACCGACCCGCCATCCTCGCATCATGATGGCGTCAGAACACCATATTCCTTGGCTCACGCTCGCACCTCAGCTCGCGGAACTGGAACGCCTCGTGAACGCCGGTGCGGTACAAGCCACACGCGTCCTGCTGTGCCAGCTCGTTCGCGAGTTCGCCCCCACGAGCGAGATCGTTGACTTCGTCCTCCTGCACACCGCCACGAAGGTGGTGGATGCTGCGCCACCGAAGACTGAGCCAACTGCCGCCCTGCCCCGGCCGCGGATGCGGCATGGAACCTGACGCGATTGTCGCGAGGCTTTCACCTTACAGCGACATGACGTAGGCGGCAGTCCATGGCAGCCCCCACGTCCTTCTTCACTCAGCGGCCCAGCATGCCGCTCGTCCTGTTCTACGGCTTTCTGTTCACGTTGTGGATAGCCGGCGGTGCCTCACGGGCGGAAGTCTATGGCCAAATCGTCGTTCGCCTCGCCGCGATCGGCGCTCTTATCGCATGCGCGCTGTTCGTCGATCTACGAGGCCCCATCCGGATCAGGCCGATCGGCTGGTTGCTAGTGGCAGTGGCCTTGTTGGCTGTCGTACAACTGGCGCCTCTCCCGCCGCTTGTCTGGCAGGCACTGCCGGGCCGAGCGCTGCTGGCAGGGGCGGCGATGGATGGACCGCAACCCTGGCGACCGATCTCGATGACGCCCGGCGCGACAATGAACGCGTTGGCCTCACTGATCGTCCCTCTGGCCACGCTGGTCTTGGTGAGCGTGCTCAAACCCGGAGAACGCCGCATTCTGCCTTCGGCGATCCTGGTGATGATCGTGGCGTCGACCCTTCTCGGACTGCTCCAGCTCTCAGGTGCGAGCTTCAACAATCCGTTCATCAACGACACTCCGGGCCAGATGAGCAGCTCCTTCGCCAATCGCAATCACTTTGCGCTACTGCTGGCACTCGGCTGCCTGTTGATTCCCGCATGGGTATTCTCCGACCGGCAACATGCCCGCGTGCGCGCGGCGGTGGGTGTCGGACTGGCGCTGTTGTTCCTCCTGATGATCCTCGCAGCCGGTTCACGCGCGGGCATGCTGCTTGGCGCACTCGCGCTCGCGCTCGCGCTGCTCGTCGCCCAAGGGCCGATCCGACGGGCCCTGCGCCGGGCACCGCGGTGGGCGTTTCCCGGGCTGCTGGCCCTGGTCGTCGTGCTGGTCAGCGCTTTCGTGCTGATCAGCATCGCGGCCGACCGGGCTAGTTCGGTGCAGAGATTGTTCGACGTCGATCCGGGGCAGGACATGCGTCATCGCGCCCTACCGACAATCTGGTCGATGACGACAACTTACTTTCCGTTCGGCAGTGGTCTCGGCGGTTTCGACCCATTGTTCCGCGTGCACGAACCCATGGCGCTGTTGAAGCCGACCTACTTCAACCACGCGCACAACGATGTGGTCGAGGTTATACTGGACGCGGGTCTGCCGGCGCTGATCCTGCTGGTGCTTGCCGTGGCATGGTGGTGTCGCGCGAGCGCGCGCGTCTGGGTCGGTGGCAGCGGGGCGGACGCGATGCTGCCTAAGATCGGCTCCGCCATGCTGTTGTTAATCGGGCTCGCCAGCGGGTTTGACTACCCCGCACGCACCCCCATGATCATGGCGCTCATCGTCGTCGCGGCCGTGTGGCTCGACACTGACGCGACACGTGCTGCCGACTGAGCTTTACCTGAAGCGGGCCGCCAACTATGACCGCCCGCGGTCTCTAACCCGAAAGCCTCTTTCCCGCATGCGTGGTTTCTTCGTCCTCCTTCTATGCGCTTCAATGCTAGCTGGCTGCGGCGGCAGGCAACCGCTCGTGTCGACGCCGCGGTTAACCGTTCTACAGGATGATCCCACCTTGCCCGCGCCGACGCGAAGCGACCTTATCGCGGAGGATCGGCCGGCACTTATCGGACCGCTGGATACTATCCAAGTCGACGTGTTCAACGTTCCGGACCTGAATAAGGAAATGCAAGTCGACGCGAGCGGTCGCATCGCGATGCCGCTCGCCGGCACGATCGACGCGCGTGGGAAGACCGCAGGCGAGTTGGCGAACTTGATCGAGGACGCGCTTAGGGCCCGGTACGTCCGCGATCCCGAAGTGACGGTTAATATCAAGAGTTCGGTTAGTCAGGTCGTCACGGTCGACGGACAGGTCGTGGAGCCCGGCCTATATCCGGTTACAAACCAGATGACGTTAATGCGAGCCATCGCTTCCGCCAAGGGCCTCTCCGAGTTCGCGCGCGAGGAGGACATTATCATCCTGCGAACGGTGCAGGGCCGCAAGATGGCCGGTCTCTACAATGTTGGCGCGATCCGCCGTGGTGCCTATGACGACCCGCAGATCTACGCCAACGACGTGATTATCGTGGGAGACTCGCCGCAACGCCGCCTATTCCGCGATTTGGTTTCGCTGTCACCTGTGCTGGCGGCGCCTCTCATTGCCATTCTGCAATAACACGACATCAAAGGCCTGCTTGTCACTATGAATCTAGCCACGCCCTTCCCTCCTGGTGGCAATCAGCCAGTCGCGGCGACGCTCGACCGGGTGCCGCAGGTTGAGGCTGTGCCGACGCCGGTGCTTCGGCAGTATCTCCGCATGGTGGTGCGGTGGCGCTACGTGATCCTCGGGATCATGGCAGTATGTGTCCTGCTCGGGCTCATAATTACGCTGCTGATGACACCTAAATATACCGCAACCGCCTCAATCGAGATTTCAAGGGAATCGAGCAAGGTCACGGACATCCAGGGCGTCGAGCGTGAGGCGAGCCTCGCCGATCAGGAGTTCTACCAGACCCAGTATGGTTTGCTGAAGTCGCGCTCGCTGTCGGAACGGGTGGCGCAGCAACTACGACTTGTCGATGATCCCAAGTTCTTCACGTTGTTTGGGGCCGCTGACCATACGCCAGCGTTCGATTTGCTAAACGGCCGATACCCCGCGGGCGGGCGCGTGGAGCGACAGCGCGTTGCAGGTAAGGTGTTGCGCGATAATCTTTCGGTCACGCCGACCCGGCTCTCGCGCCTGGTCGATGTCGCTTTCACTAGTCCGGATCCCGCCTTTTCTGCCAAGGTCGCCAACGCCTGGGCTGATAACTTTATCCAGACGAACCTTGAGCGCAAAGTGCAGGCTACTTCCTATGGGCGTAATCTTCTGCAACGCCAGCTTGGACAAGCTAAAGAGCGCCTCGACGAGTCCCAGCGGCAACTAGTGAATTACGCGTCGGCGCAGCAGATCATTAACCTTCCGTCTCAATCGAGCGACGGTCGAGCCGCGAGCGAGCGCTCGATCGTTGCGGATGATCTCGCCACGCTCAACCTGGCTCTATCCCAGTCGACCGCAGATCGTATCCAGGCCGAGGCACGCTTCCGCGAGGTAGGTCCGGCGGGCGCCTCGACTGAGGCGTTGCGCAACAACGCGATTAACAATTTGCGGCAGCGGCGCGCCGAACTTGCCGCTGAATACCAACGGCTGATGATCCAATTCAAGCCGGACTATCCTGCCTCAAAGGCAGTGGCGTCGCAGATCGTTCAGCTAGATCGTTCGATTGCGCGTGAAGAGGGGCGCGTCACTGCTTCACTCCGCGCTGATTACCGCGAGGCTGAGGAGCGTGAGAATGCGCTCCGCCGCAAAGTCAACTCACTGAAGGCAAGCTACCTGGATCTACGGCGGCGCAGCATCCAGTACAATATCTACCAGCAGGAAGTCGACACGAATCGCGCACTCTACGATGGGCTGCTTCAGCGCTTCAAGGAGATCGGCGTCGCGGGCGGCGTGGGTATCAACAACGTCTCCGTCGTGGACGCCGCCGACACACCGCAGAAGCCATCTAGCCCGCGCCTGTTCCTCAACATCTTGGCGTCCTTGCTGCTCGGTTGTGGGCTGGGTGCCGTAGCCGCGTTCGGGCTCGAGCAGATCGACGAAGCGATTGCCGATCCCGCGGAGGTGGAGCGCCGGCTCGGCCTTCCGCTGCTCGGTGCCATACCCAAGCTCCGCGACGCCACACCGAAGCAAGCGCTCCTTGATCGCAAGTCAGATCTGTTCGATGCCTATCTCGCGGTGCAGACCAGCCTGAGCTTCACGACCGAGCGGGGGGTCCCGAGATCCTTCGCGGTCACATCGACGCGTCCGGCGGAGGGCAAATCGACCACGGCGCTGGCGCTCGCGACGACGCTCGCGCGGGGCCACCGCAAGGTCCTGCTTGTCGACGGCGATATGCGGTCGCCCTCGGTTCATCAATTCGGAGGGGTCGGACATGAGCGTGGGCTGAGCAATTTCCTAGCTGGTGACGACGATATTCCCTCGATGCTGTTCCAGATGCCGGATATGTCGCTGATGGCGATGTCAGCCGGTCCAATCCCTCCGAATGCGGCGGAGTTGCTGATGAGCAACCGTCTCGGGATGTTGATTGATCGCCTGCTCGAACAATTCGAACATGTCATCATCGACTCGCCGCCAGTAATGGGTCTTGCGGACGCCCCGCTAATCGCGAGCCGGGTCGAAGGCGTTATCTATGCGGTCGAATCGCACGGGATCCGGTCCAGTCTGGTCAAAACCGCTTTGGGTCGCTTGGCAAGCGCCAACGCGCGCATCTTTGGCGGTGTGTTGACGAAGTTCGAGGCGCGTAAAGCGAACTATGGCTATGATTACGGATATGGCTACGGTCGCTCGCGTGACGACGACAAGTAACGCGCGGCAACGTCGCCGATCTCGCTTTGCGCGCCGATCCGGCCGCGAGTGGATCATCCGCGGATGTGGTGCTGCCGCGTTGGCGCTGATCGGCTTCTTCGAGGTCGAGTTCTCGCTCTCGCAAGCACTACGCCACGCGCCCGCGCGGGCTGCGGCGCTCGCCCCGTATGATGGTCGTGCGTTAGGCCGCCTAGCCGCTGACCGCAGCGGACCGACCGCTAGCCCGGTGGAACGGCGACGAAGCGATCAGCTGGCGATGGACGCTCTTCGGCATGAACCGATCAACGTGGCGGCGGCCGCAGCGCTCGGCCTTAACGCGGATGCCACGGGAGATCCCCGCCGAGCGCGGCGCGCCTTTGCCTATGCCGAGAGACTCTCGCGCCGTGACTCTGCCACGCAACTTTGGGCGATCGAGGATGCCGTCGGCCGCGGTGACATTTCGAACGCCTTGCGCCATTATGATATCGCGCTTCGGGTCAAGCCCGAACTCGGGGGGCTGCTTTTCCCGGTGCTTCTCGGCGCAAGCGAAGATCCGACGATTCGGCACGCGCTTGTGCATACCCTGGCCGCCAAGCCATCCTGGGGAGAAGCGTTCGTCAACTTCGCAGCGAGCAAGATCAGCGAGCCGCGAGCGGTAGCCACGCTATTCCGGGATCTTCGTGGCCGCGGGTTTGCCATCCCGCCCGCGGCGACAGCAAGCCTAGTGAACGCCCTGTTCTCGGCCGGTCTATTCGACGATGCCTGGAACTATTATCGCCTGATCCGTAATCGAGCCGATCGCTCGCACTCGCGCGACCCACGCTTTCGCGCACACCTCGACGTTCCCACGCTGTTCGACTGGACGCCCGTCAACGAAAGCGGGGTCGTAGCAACGATCGAGAGCGGTGTTTTTGACTTCTCGGCTCCCGCTAGCGTCGGCGGTACGATGCTGCAGCAGATACAGGTGCTGCCGCCCGGCGGCTATGTTCTGCGCGGCAAGTCCTCAAATATAGATCAGCCTGCCGCTGCGCGGCCATACTGGGCGCTCGCCTGCCATGATGGACGAGAGCTGGGGCGGGTCGAGGTTCCATCCTCGACGAGCGGCGGCGAGGGGCATTTCGGGGGCACTTTCCGTGTACCGCCGGATTGTCCCGTCCAGACCCTGATCCTGGTGGCACGGGCATCTGACGCGATCTCCGGCCTGTCGGGACAGATCAATCAGGCAGCTCTGATACCAGCGCGGTAGCTGAGACGCTCAGGGCTGACCTCGGGACTGATACGCACGCGCCTGGCAGATCCGGCGTGAGGAGAGCCATTGGCGCACCCTCTTTCGGTGTCGTCGACGCACGGGCACCGCCGCGACCCTGCTATGTTTCGCCTCACGCTAGAGCGGTTTCCGGCCTTTCTGAATCATCGAGGATTCACACGGGCGCGGTTTTCTGATTCAGGCTCTGGGCCGGGTCAGGAGGCCGGCACG
>NZ_JACIAY010000006.1 GCF_014194975.1 Sphingomonas sp. BK580
CATCGGCCGCATCCTCGACCTCTACCCACCACAGGAGTGCGCCAACTACTTCACCAACGCCGGTTACGATGCAGACTGATCGGAAACCGCTCTAGAAGAAGAGTCATCGCCCCTCCACCGCTCCGAGGATTGCGCGCCCGTACGCCGTTTTAGCGAAGCGCTTCCCTGCCGCGCGCGCCTGCTCGGCGGAAATGAAGCCCTGTTCGAAGGCGATCTCCTCGAGGCAGGCGATTTGGATGCCCTGACGGTGCTGCAGTGTGCGGACGAACTCGGAGGCCTCGAGCAGGCTGTCGTGAGTCCCAGTGTCGAGCCACGCGTAACCGCGTCCCATCTGCTCCACGTGAAGCTCGCCCGCCTCCATATATAGACGGTTAAGATCGGTGATCTCGAGTTCACCGCGCGGAGAGGGCCGCAAGCCCCGCGCCATCTCGACGACCCGATTGTCGTAGAAGTATAGACCCGTAACCGCGCAATTGGAACGCGGCGCCGCCGGCTTCTCCTCAAGGCTGATGGCGCGGCCGTCATCGCCCAGCTCAACCACGCCGTAGCGTTCGGGATCTTCGACACGATAGCTGAAGACGGTGGCCCCCCGCGGCCGCGCTACCGCGCTGGCGAGCAAGTTGGTGAGATGCGCGCCGAAGAAGATGTTGTCGCCGAGCACCAGCGCGACAGGGTCGTCGCCGATGAAGTCGGCGCCGATGGTGAAGGCCTGCGCCAGCCCGTCGGGGCGAGGCTGCTCGGCATAGTCGATGCGCAGCCCCAGCGCCGCGCCCCCGCCGAACAGCCGTTGGTAATTGCCGAGGAACTCCGGGTTGGAGATGATCAGGATGTCGCGGATTCCCGCCAGCATCAGCACCGACAGCGGGTAATAGATCATCGGCTTGTCATAGACCGGCAATAGCTGCTTGTTGACCGCGAGTGTCGCCGGGTGGAGCCGGGTACCCGATCCGCCAGCTAGGATGATGCCTTTCACTTCGGTGCTCCGATCAGCTCGTCAAGAATGTCACTGAGCGCCGCCTCCCAGCGTCGCGGATGGATGTCATACGCGGTGCCAATCGCCTCTAGCCCGAGCAGCGAATTAGCGGGGCGGCGCGCGGGGGTCGGATAATCGGAGGTGGCGATCGGTATGACCGCCGCGCTGGGCCCGCCGCGCCGCGCCGACTGGCGGAAAATCTCCTCGGCGAAGCCCGCCCAGCTGGTCGCGCCGGCGTTGCTGAAGTGGAAGGTGCCGCTCGGCGCCGCGGCATCGTTGGCGAGCCGCACCGCGACGCGCACCAGCGCCGCGGCGAGGTCGGCCGCCCCGGTCGGGCTCCCGCGCTGGTCGGCTACGACGCGTAGCATGTCGCGCTCGGCCGCGAGCCGCAGCATTGTGCGGACGAAATTGTGCCCGTGCGCCGAAACGACCCAGGCAGTGCGGACGATAGCGTGGCGCGCGCCGCTGGTGCGCACCGCCAGCTCGCCACCCAGTTTGGACGCCCCATAGACGCCGAGCGGCGCAACCGCGTCGTTGACCTCCCAGGCGCCGTCGCGGTCGCCGGGGAAGACGTAATCGGTCGACACCTGCACCAGCGGCACCGCGCCACGCGCGCAGGCGGCGGAGAGTGCAGCGGGCGCGAGCGCGTTGACCTGCCACGCGGCGACCTGGTCGCTCTCGGCCTTGTCCACCGCGGTATAAGCCGCGGCGTTGATCACCGCCGCCCAGCGCCGCCCGGCGACCACGGCGTCGATCGCGCGCGTATCGGCGAGATCGAGCGCGGCACGGTCGAGCGCCACCGCGGCGAAGCCCTCGGGCCAGGCCGCCCGGCGCAAAGCGTCGCCGAGCTGGCCGGCTGCGCCGGTGACGAGGACCGCGCGCGTCACGCCGCGCCGCGCCGCTCGGCCGCCCTGGCAGCGACGAGCGGGCGCCACCAGTCCTCGTTGTCGAGATACCAGCGAACGGTCTTCTCGATGCCGCTCTCGAACGTCTCGCGCGGCTGCCAGCCGAGCTCGTCGCCGATCCGCGACGCATCGATCGCGTAGCGCTTGTCGTGACCGGGGCGATCCGCGACCGAGGTGATCTGCGCGGCATAGCTGGCGCCATCGGCGCGCGGGCGCAGCCGATCGAGAATCGCGCACACGGTACGCACCACCTCGATGTTCTGTTTCTCGTTGTGACCGCCGACATTGTAGGTGCGACCGACCTGCCCGCGCTCGAACACCGCACGCAGCGCGCGCACGTGATCCTCGACGTAGAGCCAGTCGCGTACCTGGTCGCCCGCGCCATAGACCGGCAGCGGCTCACCGCCGAGCGCCTTGACGATCATCAGCGGGATCAGCTTCTCCGGAAAGTGATAGGGCCCGTAATTGTTCGAGCAGTTGGTGATTAGCACGGGCAGGCCGTAGGTATGCCCCCAGGCGCTGACGAGATGGTCCGACGCGGCCTTGCTCGCCGAATAGGGCGAACGCGGGTCATAGGGGGTCTCCTCGGTGAACAGCCCCTCCGCGCCGAGCGAGCCATAGACCTCGTCGGTCGAAATATGGTGGAAGCGAAAGGCGGCGCGCGTGCCCTCGTCCAGCGTCAGCCAATAGGCGCGCGCCTCCGCCAGCATCGTGTAGGTGCCGACCACATTGGTCTGAACGAACGCGCCGGGGCCGTCGATCGAGCGGTCGACGTGGCTCTCTGCAGCGAGATGCGTGATCACCTCGGGACGGAACTCGGCGATCGCGGCGCGCACGGCAGCCACGTCGCAGATGTCGCCCCGGACGAAGCGGTAGCGATTGGACTCGGCGACGCGCTCGACCGTCGACAGCGTGCCCGCATAGGTGAGCTTGTCGAAGTTCAGGACCTCATGCTCGGTGTCGTCGATCAGGTGGCGGATCAGCGCCGAGCCGATGAAGCCGGCCCCGCCGGTGACGAAGATACGCATGGATCGGTCCTCAGGCGAGCGGCGTCAGCGGACGGCCGTCATAGTCGAAGGGGCTGTCGAAGGCAGCGAGGGAAGGCTGCGCCTGGTCCTTGGCGCTCAGCTCGGGGAGGATGCCCACGGGGATCGGCCAGTCGATGCCGACGCTGTCCCAGGCAATGCCGCCGTCATGCGCGGGCGCATAGGTGTCCGAGCACTTATACACCACCTCGCACTCGGGCTCGAGCGTAACGAACCCGTGCGCGAAGCCGACCGGGATAAAGAGCTGGTCGCCATTGGCCGCGCTGAGCTCGGCGCCGACCCACTGGCCATAGCTCGGCGAGCCGCGCCGCAGGTCCACCGCCACGTCGAAGATGCGCCCGCGCACGCAGCGGATGAGCTTGTCCTGCGCCCGCGGAGGAGTCTGAAAGTGAAGTCCGCGTAGCGTATAGACGGGCGCGGAGAGCGAGTGATTGTCCTGCACGAAGGTGCAGGCGATCCCCAGCGCGGCGTAGGTGTCGCGATTGTAGGTCTCGGTGAACCAGCCACGCGCGTCGCCGTGACGGCGGGGGTGGAGAAGACGGACGGCGGAATGTTGCACAGCGCGCCTATACGGTTCCGACGTGGTCGATCGCAATGCGCTTCTCCTCGCTCAATACTGACCAGAGGAAGGCGTCGACCGCGCCCGGGCCTATATAGGGCTGCTGAGATGCGCCGTGCCGCTGCATTACGCCTTCGCATATCGCCCATTGTTGTGTCAGTGTACGTAGGCAAAGCCACGTCTTCGTGGCTCACTCCGGCGATGCGCGATCTGAAACGCCGTGCCGGTCGGATGGTAAAGCAACCATATCGACGAACGCCGCCCGGCACGCACCCTCGTCCGGTCGGTACCGCCGCGCGCCTGCGATGGGTGGCGAATCTGTCCTGCGGACGGCAGCAAGGATCATCACGGCGCGCCGCGGCACCTCGACATGGGCGGTGAACGCGGCGTGGTGCAGCTCCAGCGCGGGCGCGTGCAGCCTGCTGCGGCGCGTAGAAGCGTCTCACCGGCGCAGGCGCCCGTGCCTGAAGAGCAATCGGAATGTCGCGCGACCTCTGGACGAACTACGTGCCCTGCTGCCGTGGCCCCGTTTCCGTCTAGTGAGTGAGAGATTTCGGCCAGTCAGTTGGTAAGATCTCCCCAGATCTGATCCACTTCCGTTACGATCTCGTTTGACGTCGCCGGGGCGCTGGGCAAAGTTCCGCCGCGGCCCGCGGGGGCGGGCCGAATCGGGGTTCACATCATGACTTATCTGTACGCCGCGGCCGCGGCGCTTTTGCTCGTGGGCGGCGGCGCCGACGCGCAGACCGTCGTCGCGGCGTCGGAGCCGGCCGCCGTCATGCCGATCGCCGCACCCGCGACCGGCCAGGCGGTGCTGCGCACCGGCACCGAGGTGCCGCTCAAGCTCACCGAGGAGCTCACCACCAAGGGCAAGAAGCTCAAGATCGGCCAGCGCGTGCACCTCGAGACCGCCGAGCCGCTGCTTGTGCAGGGGACCACCGTCGTCCCGGCGGGCACGCCCGCGGTCGGCGAGCTCACCGAGGTGCGCAACAAGGGCATGTGGGGCAAGTCGGGCCATTTCGCGGCGCGGCTGCTCTATCTCACCGTCAACGGTCGCCAGGTTCGGCTGTCGGGCGGCTTCGACGACAAGGGTACCGCCGGGGGCATCGGCGCCACCGCGGTGTCGGCGCTGGTGTTCCTGCCGGCGGGTTTCTTCATGACGGGCACCAGCGCGCATCTCGCGATCGGCACGCCTGTGAAGGGCTTCGTCGACGAGGACGTGCCGCTCGCCTTCGCCGCGGCGGCGCCGGCCCCGCTCGCGGTGACGCCGATGGCCGCCACGCCGATCGTCGCCGCCCCGGCCGCACCGGTCGCGGCCGCCGTGCCCGTCGCCACGGTCGCGCCCGCGAAGTAAGCTGCGCCGGCGCCGCCCGGCTCATCCGGGTGGCGCGGCGCACCGCCGCGCTTCCCCGCGCCCGCGACGCGGCCTAAGGGTCGCGCCATGGACCAGCCGACCAGCGCCCCCTCGCTCGCCGCGGCGCGCGCGCACCCGGAGACGGGCGCCGCGGCGTTCGTCGCCCTGGTGGTGGCCAACAGCGCGCTCGCCTTCGGGCCGCTGTTCGTCCGGCTCGCCGACGTCGGCCCGGTCGCCGCCGCCTTCTGGCGCATGGCGCTGGCGCTGCCGCTGCTCGGCGGCGCCGCGCTGGTGGCGGCGCAACGCCCGCGCGGATCGGTCCCGGTCACGCTCACACCCGCGCGGCGCTGGTGGCTGCTCGCGCTCGCCGGGCTCGCCTTCGCCGCCGATCTCGGCACCTGGCATGCCGGGATCCTGCAGACGACGATGGCCAACGCCACCCTGCTCGGCAACTCGGCGACCTTCCTCTTCCCGCTCTGGGGCTTCCTGGTGGCACGGACCTGGCCGACGCGGTGGCAGGGCCTAGCGCTGCTCCTCGCCGCCGCGGGCGCGGCGCTGCTGATGGGGCGCTCCTACCAGCTCGACCCGCGCCAGCTCGGCGGCGACCTGCTGTGCGTCTGCGCGGGCGTGCTCTACGCGGTCTATTTCATCCTGATGTCGGACGTACGCCGCGCCATGGCGCCGCTGCCCGCGCTGGCGCTCTCGTCGGCGGCGTCGCTGCTGCCGCTGCTGGTGTTCGCGCTCGCGCTGGGCGAGCGGATCGTGCCGGGGAACTGGACCCCTTTGCTAGGCGTCGCACTGGTGAGCCAGGTGATCGGCCAGGGCTGCATGATCTACGCGCTGGGGCGCGCCTCGCCGCTGGTGATCGGGCTGGCGCTGCTGATCCAGCCGATGGTCGCCACCGCGGTGGGCTGGGGCTGGTTCGGCGAGGCGCTCGGCGGGCCCGACCTGGTCGGCGTGGCGATGATCGCGGCGGCGCTGGTGCTGGTGCGGCGCGAGCGCGAGACTGCTAGACCCGCGGAGACACGGCCGGCGGGCAACCCGGTGACGGAGGAAGCGTGATGAGTGACGATGCCGCGGCGGTCGCGCCGCAGGACCTGACGCTCGACGAGGTGCGCGCGCTGCTCGCCCCCGCGATCGCCGCCAACGCCGCCTTCGACGGCTGGGGCGACACCGCGCGCGACCTCGCCGCCGAGAGCCACGACGTCGACCCCGACGTCGCGCGGCTCGCCTTCGCCGACGGGCCGGTGGCGATGATCGACGCCTGGTTCGACCATGTCGACGCCGAGATGGCGCGCGCGCTGCCGCCCGAGCGGCTCGGTGCGATGAAGATCCGCGCGCGAGTCACCGCGCTGGTCGAGGCGCGGCTGGCGGTGCTGGCGCCCGAGCGCGAGGCGCTGCGGCGCGCGCGCGCGGTGCTGGCGCTGCCGCAGAACGTCGCGCGCGCGGCGCGACTCGGCTGGCGCAGCGTCGATCGCATGTGGCGGCTCGCGGGTGACCGCGCGACCGACTACAATCATTACACCAAGCGCGCGATGCTGCTGGCGGTCTACGCCGCCACCACCACCGTCTTCCTCGACGACGAGAGCGAGGCGCACGCCGACACCAGCGCCTTCCTGAGGCGGCGGATCGACGGCATCATGCGCTTCGAGAAGAGCAAGGCGGCGTTCCAGCAGCGCGCCACGCGCCGCCCCAGCCTGAGCCGCTTCGTCGGGCGGCTGCGCTACCCCGTCATCTGACCCGACGCGGCGATCGGCCTAGCAGCTTATTGATAATCAGTTGCATGCGCCCTATACCGATGCCGTGACCGCGACCCGCTCCCCCCGCCACACCGCCGCCCACCGCGCGGACGACCCGCTCACGCTCGAGACGCTGCCGCGTCGCCAGTCGGCGGTGGTGGGCGCGATCGAGTGGGCGCGACTCGCCACGCCGGAGGCGCGGCGGCTGCGCGAGCTCGGCTTCGACGAGGGCGTGGCGATCGAGGTGCTGCACCGCTCGCGGCTGGGCGGCGGGCCGATCGCCTGCCGGATCGGGCGGATGACGGTGGCGCTGCGCCGCGCCGTGGCGCGCGCGATCAGCGTGTCGCCCGATCCGCTGCCGGCGGAATGATCCGCCGCTCCTGATGGAACTCCCGCCGCTGGTCGCGATGGTCGGCAATCCCAATGCCGGCAAGAGCGCGCTGTTCAACGCGCTGACCGGCGCGCGGCAGAAGGTCGGCAACTACCCCGGCGTCACGGTGGAGCGGCACTCCGGCCGGCTCGCGCTCGACGACGGCCGCCCGGTCGAGCTGGTCGACCTGCCCGGCGCCTACAGCCTCGACCCCGCCTCGCCCGACGAGCGCGTGACGCGCGACGTCGTCACCGGCGCGCAGGCGGGCGAGCGGCTGCCCGACGCGCTGCTGGTGGTGGTCGACGCCTCCAACCTCGACAACCACCTGCGCTTCGCGATGCAGCTGATCGCGCTGGGCCTGCCGGTGGTGGTGGCGCTCAACATGGTCGACCTCGCCGAGCGCGACGGGCTGGTGCTCGATCCCGCGGTGCTCGAGCGCGCGCTCGGCGTGCCGGTGGTGCCGACCGTCGCGGTGCGGCGCCGCGGCATCGACACGCTGCGCGGCCAGCTCACCGCGCTGGTCGGCGGCTCGCCCGCGGCGGCGGGGCTGCGCCGGCTCCGCGCCTCGGACGGGAGCGTCGACGACGATATCGTCACGCTCCAGCGCCGCGCGCGCGCGATCGCGTCCGCCGCGACGGTGAGCGAGACGCCGGTGCGGCGCTGGAACCACATGCTCGACTCGGTCGCGCTCCATCCCCTGTTCGGGCCGGTGCTGCTGGTCGCGCTGCTGTTCGTCATGTTCCAGGCGGTGTTCAGCTGGTCGGAGGCGCCGATCGGCTGGATCGAGGGCGGGTTCGCCGCGGCGGAGGCGTGGCTCAAGGGCATGCTGCCCGACGGTTTCCTGCGCTCGCTGCTGACCGACGGCGTGATCGCTGGCGTGGGCGCGGTGGTGGTGTTCCTGCCGCAGATCCTGATCCTGTTCCTCTTCATCCTGGTGCTGGAGGCGAGCGGCTACATGGTCCGCGCCGCCTTCCTGATGGATCGGCTGATGGCGCAGGTGGGGCTCTCCGGACGCGCCTTCATCCCGCTGCTCTCCAGCTTCGCCTGCGCGGTGCCCGGGATCATGGCGACCCGCACGATCGAGGACGAGAAGGACCGGCTCACCACCATCCTGATCGCGCCGCTGATGACCTGCTCGGCGCGGCTGCCGGTCTACACGATCATCATCGGCGCGTTCATCCCGGCGCGGCAGGTGCTGCCGCTCGTCGGGCTGCAGGGCCTGGTGCTGTTCGCGCTGTACCTGCTCGGCATCGTCGGCGCCTTCGTCGCCGCGCTGCTGCTGCGCCGCACCGTGACCAAGGGCGAGTCGTCGGGCTTCATGATGGAGATGCCCAAGTACCAGATGCCGCGCCTGCGCGACGTCGCGCTCGGGCTGTGGAGCCGCACCGAGATCTTCCTCAAGCGCGCCGGCACCACCATCGCGCTGACCACCGTGGTACTGTGGGCGCTGCTGAGCTTTCCCCAGGCGCCCGCGGGGCAGCGCCAAGTCGACTATTCGATCGCGGGCCGCATCGCGGACGGGCTCGAGAAGGTGGTGCGGCCGATCGGCTTCAACCATGACATCGCGCTGGCGCTGATCCCGGCGATGGCGGCGCGCGAGGTGGCGGTGGCGGCGATCGGCACCGCCTATGCGATCGACGACGTGGAGGGCGACGCGGGCGAGAAGGGGCTGGTGGAGCAGCTGCGCGGGCGCTGGTCGCTGCCCACCGCTTTGGCCTTCCTGATGTGGTTCGTGTTCGCGCCACAGTGCATCTCGACGATCGCGGTGACGCGGCGCGAGACCAACGGGTGGCGCTGGCCGCTGTTCATGATCGGCTACCTCTTCGCCGCCGCCTATGTGATGGCGGGGATCACTTATTGGCTGGCGGTGGCGGCGGGGCTGTGACTATCTAGGCCATCGGCCGCCGACCCGCCTCGCGCGGGGGCGCCGCGGGACGCCGGCGTGGGCCGGCACTCACCAGCAGGCGCCGGCGGTACCGGCGCGCAGAGGATTCGATGGCAGGCAGCGTCAACAAGGTCATTCTCGTCGGCAATCTCGGGCGCGACCCCGAGTCGCGCTCCTTCCAGAACGGCGGCAAGGTGGTGAACCTCCGCATCGCCACGTCCGAGTCGTGGAAGGACCGCAACACCGGCGAGCGCAAGGAGAAGACCGAGTGGCACTCGGTCGCGATCTTCAACGAAGGGCTCGCCAACGTCGCCGAGCGCTACCTGCGCAAGGGCTCGAAGGTGTATATCGAGGGCCAGCTGCAGACGCGTAAGTGGCAGGACCAGCAGGGCAACGACAAGTACTCGACCGAGGTGGTGCTGCAGGGCTTCAACTCGGTGCTGACGATGCTGGACGGCCCGCAGGGCGGCGGTGGCGGCGGCGGCGGTCGCGACGATTTCGGCGGCGGTGACGACTTCGGCGGCGGCGGCGGACGCGGCGGCTCGCGCGGCGGCGGTGGCTTCGGCGGCGGCTCGGGCGGGGGCGGTGGCAGCGGTGCGGGGGGCTCGAGCGGCGGCAGCCGTGGCGGCGGCTTCGGCGGCGGCTTCGCGGACGACCTCGACGACGACGTGCCGTTCTAGGATGAACTCAGCGCCGCGCGGAACGGAAGAACCCGTCCGCCCGGACCGCTGACAGGGGCGCGCCGACGAGGCGTGCGGGGGACGAGCCTGCGCTGGTCGACCGCTGGCGCTACGAGCGGCGACGTTCACGTACCAGCGGTGCGGACAGCAGCGACCCGGTGGGTCTCCGGCAGATCGGCGGCACGCGCTCACTTCAACGTGTACAGATACGCCGTCATGTCGCGCGCGTCACGCTCGGTGACCCCCTGCTCGGGCATGCCGTTGCCGGGCACCACCGCCTGGGGGTGGCGCAGCCACAGCGCCAGCGCGGCGGGATCATTGCGCAGCCGCCCCGCGACCGTCGCGCGCGCCGCCAGCTTGCCGAGCGCCGGGCCGACCGCGCCCGCGGCGCCGGGGACGCCCGGGATGACGTGGCAGCTGCCGCAGCCGTAGCGCTGGATCGCCGCGCGGCCGGCGGCGACGCTGCCGCCGCTCACCTGCTCCGCCATCACACGGGTGCGCGCGCGCGTCTCGGCGTACAGCCCCGCGCCCGCCGCGATCGCCGCCAGGACACTGGCCGCGACCAGCAGCGCGAGCCACTTCAGGCTAGCGGACATGCTGCGCTCCCGTCCCGGCGTCGACGAGCAGCCGCCGCATCAGCATCAGCGCGGCCCCGGCATGGACCAGCGAGCCGGGTACCCACATCAGCAGCCCGGCGAGCTGCTGGTCCTCGGCCGGGGTCAGGCCGAACGGCGCCATGCCGAGGCTGGCATAGCCGGCGTACCAGGGGCTCGTGGCGAAGGCCATCAGCGCGCCGAGCGCCCCCGACACGATCGCGGTGGCGACGAGGCACAGCGCCGCCACGCCCGCGGGGGTGCGCCGGTGCAGCATCGCGGTCCAGAACAGCAGCGCGGTGACGAGGAACGAGAGGTGCTGCGCGACGTGCCAGCCCTCGCTCGCCAGCGCGCGATCGAACAGCGCGGGGGCGTGCCACAGCCACAGCGCGGCGGCCTGGAGCGCGGTGGAGGTCACCGCGCCGGTCAGCCAGCGCCACGGCGCCGCGACCACCGGCACCGCCGCGGCGAGAGCGCGACGGCCCGCCGGCGGGAAGGCCCACAGCATGACCGCCAGCGGCTCGGCCAGCACCAGCAGCGGCGCGCCGACCAGCATCAGCAGCTCGTGCTCGAACATATGCGCGGCGAAGGAGCGCTCGCCCGCCTCGTGGAGCGGCGACACCAGCGCGGCGCCGAGCACCGCCAGCCCGATCGCGTAGAGCCGGGCGCGGCGACGCAGCGCCGCGCTGCCCTGGCCCGAGCGCGCGAGAAGCCGGCGCGCGCCGCGCGCGAACAGCCCGGCGGCGAGCAGCAGCGGCCCGACGATCCACGGGTCGAGCGTCCAGCCCGGCGGCGCATGATGGTCGCGCGCGCCGGTCGCATGCGCCGCCGCCGGCACGGCGCGCAGCAGCGCCGCGAGCGGGAGCAGGCGGGTCAGCCGAGGCATGCCGGCACCAGCAGGATCGCGAGCGTCTGAAAGGCGATCGCCAGCGCGAAGATGCCCGCGAGCACCAGCGCCAGCCTCGCCAGCCACAGTATCGCGAGCAGGTCGCCGCCGCGCCGCGCCAGCGGTCGTGCGAGCCACGCCGCGAGCGCGCAGGTGGCGAGGCTCGCCCCGCCCCAGCCGAGTCCCCAGCCGGCGAGGTCGCAGCGCGCGTGCAGCAGCGCGGAGAGACCCTGCTCGAAGCCGAACCAGGCGAGCGGCGGCAGCGCGAGCGCCAACCCAGTGCGCGCGCGGGCGCTCACCATAGCCGCGCCAACCCGTAGACGATCGCGCCGATCGGCAGCCAGGTGAGCACCACGAAGGTCCAGTAATTGGCGTTGTCCTCGACGTCGGCGAACTGGTCGTCGCCGATCTGGTGGGTGAACAGCCACGCCGCCTGCACCGCGGTGTCGCCCCAGTCGGTGACGACGTGGCTGGTGTGGAGCACCATGAGCATCCAAACCACCGAACCGTAGGCGTCGCTGTCCCAGCGCGTGTTGAGATGCGCCAGCTCATAGCCGCGCGGCACCAGCAGCAGCAGGCCGACGACGGTCATCGCCGCCACGCCGACCCGCACCCCGCGCGAATCCTTGGCGAGCGCGCGCCGGCGCACCCACAGGTTGGGCAGCTCGCTCAACAGCAGCCCGAGCGTGAAGACCACGCCCCAGGTCAGGTCGGGCGGTCGCGTGCCCGGCGGCGGCCACTGCGGCGCCTGCTGCGTCATCAGGTACAGATAGGCCGCGGCGGCGAGCGCGAACCCGGTCCCCTCGATCAGCATGAAGCCGATGTTGCCCCACCAGACGAGGTGGCGCGCGCCGCTCGCGCTCGCCGGCAGCGCGGAGAGATCGCCGACCACCTCGACCGCGCGCGGTGCGCCGCCCGGTGTCACGATCGCACCCGCAGCGGACCGGTGCTGGCGCGCTCCCGCTGCGGCCAGAACCAGCCGGTCAGCGCCGCCGCGATCGGCAGCGCGCCCGCGGCGATCGCCCAGGGCGTGAAGATGCTGCCCAGGAACATCGCGGTCACCGCCCAGGCGGCGACGAACGGCCAGACCGACGGCGAGGCGCTCTTCTGCCGGTAGAGCGGCGCGGCGTCGACGACCGAGGTGACGATCACCTCGCGCCGCTCGATCGCGATGCCGTCCACCACGCGCAGCACCGGGGAGTCCCACAGCGGGGTCAGGGTGTCGACCACCGGCGTATAGGCGAGGTTCCACGGCGGCGACGGTGACTCGCCCGCCCACTCGAGTGTCGACGCCCCCCACGGATCGGACCCCGCCGGTGCACCGCGCCGATAACTGAGCAGCGCGTTGGCGACGAACACCAGCCCGCCCGCCACCGCGATGGCGCTGCCGAGCGTCGCGACCTGGTTGAGCCCGTCCCAGCCCATGCCCGCGGGATAGGTGTAGACGCGCCGCGGCATCCCCATCAGCCCGAGCAGGTGCATCGGCGCGAAACCGAGGTTGAACCCGCCGACGATCAGCGCGAAGGCGATCCGCCCCCAGCGCTCCGACATCAGCCGCCCGGTCGCCTTGGGATACCAGTAGCAGAAGGCGCCGAAGAGCGGGAACATCGCGCCGCCGACCAGCACGTAATGGAAGTGCGCGACGACGAAATAGCTGTCGGTCAGCTGCAGGTCGAGCGCCGCCGAGGCGGTCATCACGCCGGAGAGCCCGCCGAGCACGAAGGTGGCGACGAAGCCGAGCACCCAGAGCATCGGCGTCGCCAGCCACAGCCGTCCGGTCGCCATCGTCGCGATCCAGCAGAAGATCTGCAGGCCCGCCGGCACCGCGATCGCCATGCTCGCCGCGGTGTAGAAGTCGTTGCCGAGCCGCGGCAGCCCGACCGCGAACATGTGATGAACCCATAGGCCGAAGGCGAGGCAGCCGATCGCCATGATCGCGAGCACCAGCACGTGGTGCCCGAACAGGCGCCGCCGCGCGAACGTCTCGACGATCGACGAGACGAAGCCGGTCGCGGGGATGAAGATGATGTACACCTCGGGGTGGCCGAAGAACCAGAACAGGTGCTGGAACAGCAGCACGTCGCCGTTGGCGGCGGGCGCGAAGAAGTGCGTGGAGACGAGCCGGTCGGCGATCAGCATGCTCGTCACCAGCATGATCGCGGGCATCGACAGGATCGTCATCAGCGACGCCACCAGCATCGCCCAGAGGAACACCGGCATGCGCGCCAGCGTCATCCCCGGCGGCCGCATCTTCAGGATGGTCGCGGCGACGTTGACCGAGGCACACAGCGCCGCCACCTCGGTGAAGGTGATCATCTGCGCCCAGATGTCGGCGCGATGCCCGGGCGCGTAGCTCGGACCGGAGAGCGGCGGATATTCGAACCAGCCGAGATCGGGCGTGACGTCGAGCGCGTGCGCCACCCACAAGGTCAGCACGCCGCCGAGATACAGCCAGTAACTGAACGCGCCGAGCCGCGGGAAGGCCATGTTGCGCTGCCCCAGCATCAGCGGCACCAGCCACAGCGCCATCGCCTCCATCGCCGGCACCGACACCAGGAACAGCATGGTCGAGCCGTGCAGCGAGAAGCTCTCATTGTAGAGCTGCGGTCCCATCCGGCTGTTCTCCGCCCAGGAAAGCTGCCAGCGCATGTCGAGCGCGAGCAGCCCGGCGAGGAACAGCAGCAGCAGCGCGGTGACGATGTAGCGCGCCGCGATCCGCTTGTGGTCGACCGTGGTGACGAAGCCCCACCAGCCCGGCGGGTCGCGCCAGGTGAGCGCGAGCCGGTCGCGGCGGTCGAGATCGGGGGTCATCGCAGCGTCGCCAGATAGGCCGCGACGGCATCGGCGTCGGCGGGGGTGAGCGGGATCTGCGGCATCGACGTCCCGGGCTTGATCGCCTGCGGCTGCGCGATCCAGCCCTGGAGGTTGCCGCGCGTCATCGCCAGCGTCCCGGCCGCGAGCGAGCGCCGCGCCGCGACATGGGTGAGATCGGGCCCGGCGCGCCCCGCCGCCCCGGCGCCGCGGATCGCGTGGCAGGCGGCACAGGTGGCCTGGAACACCGCGGCGCCGCGCCCCGCCGAGGGAGCCGCCGGGGCGACCTGCGCGGCGAGCCAGGCGCGGAAAGCGGCGGGCGATTCCACCCTCACGTCGAACGCCATATGCGCGTGCTGCGTGCCGCAGAACTCGGCGCATTGGCCGCGGTACCAGCCCGGGCGCCGCGCGGTGACGTCGAGCCGATTGGTGCGCCCCGGGATCATGTCGAGCTTCCCCGCCACGTTGGGCACCCAGAAGCTGTGGATCACGTCCGCCGCGCCGAGCACCAGCCGCACGGTCTGCCCCTGCGGCAGGTGGAGCTCGTTCGCGGTCTCGATCCAGCCGCCGCCGGCGGGATCGCGATACTGGATCCGCCACCACCATTGGTGACCCGTGACGCGCACCTCGAGCGCGGGGCCCGCGCGCGTGGCGAAGACGGCGCGGTCGGCGAAGAAGCTGCCGGTGATCAGCACGGTGAGGCCGAGCACGATCGCGCCGGCGGTGAGCGGCAGCGCGCGCGTCAGCGCGGCGTCGGTGCCGCGAAGAAGCGCCGCCTCGCCGCGCGCGTCCGCGCCGCGCCGGCGCCACGCCCGCCACAGCGCCCAGCCGAGTCCCGCGATCACCACCGCATAGACCGCGGCGGCCACCCACAGCATCAGCCCGAGCAGCGAGAACAGCGCGCGTGCCTGATCGCCCGCGGGCGCCAGCGCGCTCTGCGTGCCCATGCAGCCGGAGAGCAACAGGCAGGCGGGGATCGCACGCGCGCTCATCGCACCGGCCCCGACCACGTGCGGCCCTGCGGCTCGCCGACCTGATCGACCGCGAGCCGGCGCCGCTTCTCGGGCGTATGCTGCGGCAGGTCGCGGACGTAGGCAGTGAGCTGCCACAGCGGCTCGGCGGGGATCCGCGCGGCATAGTTGAGCGCGCCATGGCGCTGCGCGATCGCGGCATAGACCTGGTCGAAGCCGCCGCCGTGGCGCCAGCGACCGTCGCCGAGGTTCCGCGCGCCGGGTGCGCCCTCGCCGTGGCAGGCGACGCAGCCGTACCAGCCGAAGTAGCGGCCGCCCTGCGCCACCTGATAGACGTTGCCCTGGTAGTAAGCGACGCGCGGGTCGTGCGCGCCGCGCGGCGGCGTCTGACTCAGCGACGGCCCGATGTCGCGCGCCTCACGACCGCAGGCCGCCAGCAGCAGCGCTGCCAGCAGGGCCCCCGTCGCTCCGCCGCACACCGTCGCCATCACTCTCCCTTGCCGCCGTCGCCTAGACACAAAATGTTAGATGAGCGCGCCACGACCTGCATTGTGCTGGATCAAGTGCTTCCCGGCGCCGCGCCGGCGGCGGGTCTGAGCGGCCAGGCTCCCTGACCGATGCGACGCCTGCACCGATGCTTGATTGCCAGCGAACGGGTGTCGTCACGCCAGAGCTGACGCGCCGGCTGCCGCGGCCCGCCCACCACGTATACGTCCGATGACGTATCACGTTCGGCGCGATTTCTCGTCACCATTGCAGGAGCTTGATGTCGCGAGGACGAGATGGACGGGGTTCGAGTCGGCAAGAGGGTGATCGGCGCGCAGTCGCCCGTGACGGTGGGGTGGGAGAACATTCCCAAGGTCGAGGGCGGGCCGATGCGGCGCTTCTTCTTCACCTGGTTCCAGCCGACGATGCTCTTCGCGCTGATCGCCTTCTGGTATTACGCGCCCAACTCGATCGCCAAGGCCTCCACCGCGGTCGGCATCGGGATCGGCTTCAAGATCCTGCTGCTCGGGCTCGAATGGCTCGCGCCGCGGCACGAGAGCTGGCGGCTGACCTGGAAGGAGCTGACGGTCGACCTCTTCTACGTCAGCCTGGGCTACACCGTGCTCCGCCTGGTCGAGGGCTTCATCGGCAGCGACGCGGTGATCGAGGCGGTGCAGAGCTCGTTCGACTGGCACAAGCTCGCCTGGTTCATCGGCCTGCCGCTGCTGCTGCAGGCGTTCATCATCTCGTTCGTGTTCGACTTCGGCCAATATTGGATGCACCGCGGGATGCACAATTGGTACCCGCTGTGGGTGACGCACGCGCCGCATCACTATATCACCCAGCTCAACGTCAACAAAGGCGCGGTCGGCAACCCGGTCGAGCTCTTTCTCATCGGTCTCGGCATCGGCGGGCTGTTCGACTTCCTGCCGCGCGCCGCGCTGCTCGCCGGCAGCCTCGGCCTGGCGGTGGGCACCTACCAGCATATCAACGTGCGCTTCAACTCGCCGCGCTGGTGGCGCTTCCTGTTCAACACCACCGAGCATCACAGCGTCCACCATTCCCGCGACTATGAGGCGAGCCGCAGCAACTACGCCAGCACGTGGGTGGTCATCGACCGCATGTTCGGCACCTGCGTCGACGGCGAGGCCGAACTGCTCGGCATGGAGGGCGGCCGCCCGATGTCGATCCGCGAGACCATGGTCTATCCCTTCGCGGACGGCTGGCGCACGCTGAAGGAGCGGCTCGGCCGCCGCTCGGTGATGCCGGCTGAGTGACCCTGCGGCCGCAGCCTGCCCCCGCGCCATGGTGCATCGCGAGTCATCGATCAGAGGAACACGGATGAACCATCGCCTGGTACAATGGATCTGGCACGTGAAGGGGAGCCTGCCGCTTCCTGCCGGACAGACGAGCGACGACGTCTTCGCGCGCCTCGACCCGTTGTTCCGCGAGCCAGGCACCACGCGGCAGCGCGACGGCAGCCAACTCAGCTTTCGCAAGCGCGACCAGGCCGCGCAGGATCGGATGGCGGTGTTCGACGGCGGCGAGCTGCGCGTCGAGAGCGGCCCCGGGGCATCGGTGCTGCGCTATCATCTGACCAGCCGGGCGCTGCTGTTCTGCTTCCTCGCGCCGCTGCTGTTCCTCGGCGTCGCGCGGCTCACCGTACTGGTCGGCGAGTATAACAAGCCGACCGCCGCCGAGATCGCGACGAAGGAGAAGCGGGAGGAAGCCAAGGCCAAGCTGCCGATGAGCGCGATCGACACGTTCCTCGGCGCGCCCGCCCCCGAGAAGC
The DNA here is from genome assembly GCF_014194975.1 of Sphingomonas sp. BK580. Classification (GTDB taxonomy): domain Bacteria; phylum Pseudomonadota; class Alphaproteobacteria; order Sphingomonadales; family Sphingomonadaceae; genus Sphingomonas. The sequence goes on from NZ_JACIAY010000006.1 coordinate 17,051, forward strand.
CGAAGAAGAAGGACCCTAAGGCCAAGGCCGACGACGACAAGCCGGCGCCGACCGCGGCCTATGTCTTCGCCGGAATCTTCGCGACGCTCTACCTGGTCGGGCGGATCGGGCAGGCGCGGCTCGTCAGACGGCTGTTCAGGGCGCGGCTTTCCGCGCTCTAGGGCCTGATCGATCCCAGCGACGATCGACGGCGTGCTCCGGCGAATGCCGGAGCCCAAAGCCACAAGCGTGCCGTTCGCGGCCCTGGCCTCCTGCCCGCGCAGGAGCACGCCGGCTCAGGGCAGGTGAGGCGCGCGATCCCCCAGCTCGCGGCGCCGGCCCCGAACCCCTCATCGATCATGGCCTCGTTGCGCCTGCCCCGACCGCTCGTAAGATAGGGTCGCGCGGGCGAACGGGAGCGGGCTGTTGGTGGATCGTGGAGCGGTGCTGGACAAGCATTTCGCCAGCCGTGTCGACTGGAACCTGCTGCGCACCTTCGTCGAGATCGTCCGCGCCGGCGGGATCGGCGCCGCAGCGCGCAAGTTGCACAAGCAGCAGCCCAGCATCAGCGCCGCGCTGAAACGGTTGGAGGAGCAGGTCGGAGTCCAGCTGCTCGAGCGTTCGCCGACGGGCATCAAGACCACCGCGGCGGGCACCGCGCTGCTCGGCCTGTGCGAGGAGATGCTGGAGACCGCGCGCATGGTGCCGCACCAGGTCGCGCAGGCGACGCGGCGAGTCGAGGGCGCGGTGCGGATCCAGCTCATCTCGGCGGTCACCTCGCCCGAGTTCGACGAGTCGATCGCCAGCTTCCACCGCCGCAACCCGCACATCCACATCGAGCTGCGCGTGTCGCCGTGGCGCGCGGTGCTCGACGCGCTCGAGCAGGGCGAGGCCGAGATCGGCGTCGGCTATGACAGCAACGTGCGCGGCGGCCTGCTCTACGAGCCGCTCTTCGTCGAGCGGCAGCAGCTGTATTGCGCGCGCAGCCATCCGCTGTTCGGCCACCGCGTCGAGCGGCTCGGCGAACTCAAGGACGAGGGCTTCGTGCTCACCGGCGAGGACGAGCTCGACACCGTCACGCGGCTGCGGCGCCGCTATCGGCTCGGCGCGCGCGCCACCGGACGTGCCGAGGACATCAACGAGGCCAAGCGGCTGATCACGCTGGGCGTCGGAATCGGCTTCCTGCCGGTGATGGCGGCGCGGCAGGCGGTCGAGCAGCGCCAGCTCTGGCCGCTGCTCCACCCCGACATGGAGCCCTTCTACGACATCTTCCTGCTCGCCCGCGCCGAAGGGACGCGCGACACCCCGACTCAGCTGTTCCTCGACGAGGTGCTGCGGCGGCGCCGCGCCCAGCACCGGTCATAGATTGAGTTGATGGCTTTCATCATCATTTTCGATCTTCATTGATGAGCTGCGGGCCGGCACCGTACCCCTGACGATGCCGCCCGGCCTCGCCGCCTCCCCTGCACCCGTTCGCATCGGGCCGGAGGCTGGGTGCGGGCGGCGAGGCGATGACGGGGGTTCGCGAATGGCAGCACGGCGATGGTTCAGCGGCGTAGCGGCGGTCGCGCTCTCCCTCGCGCTGACGGGCTGCGGCGGCGGGCCGACCGGGTCGGGCGGCGATGCGGCAGCGGCGGCAAAGAAGGACTTCACCATCGGCTGGTCGATCTACACCGGCTGGATGCCGTGGCCTTACGCGCAACAGGCCGGCATCGTGAAGAAATGGGCCGACAAATACGGCATCACCATCCGCCTGGTGCAGGTCAACGATTACGTCGAATCGGTGAACCAGTACGCCGCGGGCAAGCTCGACGGCGTGGTCTCGACCACGATGGACGCGCTGACCATCCCCGCCGCCGGCGGTCGCGACACCACCGTGCTGCTGATCGGTGACTATTCCGACGGCAACGACGGCGTCGTGCTCAAGAACGCGCGCTCGATGGCCGACATCAAGGGTCGCTCGGTCAAGCTGGTCGAGCTGTCGGTGTCGCATTTCCTGCTCGCGCGCGGGCTCGAGCAGAGCGGGATGACGCTGTCCGACGTGAAGACGGTGAACACCGGTGACGCCGATATCGTCGGCGCCTTCGCCGCGCCCGGCGTCGACGCCGTCGCCACCTGGAACCCGCAGCTCGCCACGATCCGCGCCACCAAGGGCGCTACCGAGGTGTTCGACAGCTCCAAGATCCCCAACGAGATCCTCGACACGCTCAACGTCAGCACCGAGACGCTGCGGGCCAACCCGAACCTGGGCAAGGCGCTGGCCGGCATCTGGTACGAGACGATGGCGATCATGACGCGCGACGATGCGGCGGGCCGCGCCGCGCGCGCCGCGATGGCCAAGGCGGCGGGCACCACGCCGCAGAGCTTCGACGACCAGCTCAAGACCACGCACCTCTACGCGCGCGCGCAGGACGCCGCGGCCTATGCCGCCGACCCCGACCTCGTCACCGTGACCGACCGCGTGCGCCAGTTCAGCTTCGCGCACGGGCTGTTCGGGCCGGGCGCGAAGTCCGTGGACGCGATCGGGATCAGCTTCGCCGGGGGCAAGTCGCTCGGCGACCCGAAGAACGTGAAGCTACGGTTCGATCCCAGCTACATGAGGATGGCGGCGGACGGGAAGCTGTAGCCGCGCAGCCGGACGATCGAGCGACGAGCGCCGGACCAGAGGGTCGCGGCGAGCGAGGAACCATGCCCGCGCATCACGCGCGAGCGACACCGGGAACGAGATGAGCGTAGGACTCGACCACAGCGACGGATCAGGCAACGGGCGGCGGACCACCGCGCCTACGGCGGGCCGCGCGTGACCCGGCTGGTCGACCTGCGCCCGCGCCGCGGCGCGCGCCTGCTGCTCGGGGCGGTACCGATCGTCGCGCTACTGCTCGTCTATCTCGTCGCCTCGCAGGCGCGCCACGCCGCCAACCCGGCGGACAAGCTGCTGCCCACCTTCTCCGCCATGGCGCAGGCGATCCACGGCTTCAGCACCGACCGCGATCCCGCCAGCGACCGCATCGTCATCGTCGCCGACACGCTGGCGAGCCTGTATCGGCTGGGCCTCGGCCTCGCCATCGCCACCGGGAGCGCGCTGGTGCTGGGGCTGCTGCTCGGCGTCGTCCCGCTCGCCCGCGCGCTGCTCGGCCCGGTGATCGCGATCATCGCGGTGATCCCGCCGGTGGCGGTGCTGCCGATCCTGTTCATCGTGCTGGGGCTGGACGAGGCGTCCAAGATCGCGCTGATCGCGATCGGCGTCGGCCCCTTCATGACGCGCGACCTCACCGGCTTCGTCACGGGGCTGCCGGCCGAGCAGATCGCCAAGGCGCAGACGCTCGGCGCCAACAGCTGGCAGCTCGCGCTGCGCGTGGCGCTGCCGCAGCTGATGCCGCGGCTGATCGATGCGCTGCGGCTGTCGCTGGGGCCGGCCTGGGTGTTCCTGATCGCGGCCGAGGCGGTCGCCGCCGACGTCGGGCTCGGCTACCGCATCTTCCTGGTCCGGCGCTATTTCGCGATGGACATCATCCTCCCCTATGTCGCCTGGATCTCGCTGCTCGCGATCGCCGCGGACGCGCTGCTGCTGCTGGCGAGCCGCCGCGCCTTCCCCTGGGCGCACGGGGGTGGCCGATGAGCGCGCTGGTCGAGCTCCGCAACGTCTGGGTCGAGTACGGCGACAAGGTCGTGCTCGAGCGCGTCTCGCTCCAGCTCGCCGAGGGCGGCTTCGTCGCGGTCGTCGGCCCGTCGGGCGCGGGCAAGAGCACGTTCCTGCGCCTGATCCTCGGCCAGGAGGCGCCGACGCGCGGGCAGGTGCTGCTCGGCGGCACCCCGATGCGCGCCGAGTGCGGGCCGGACCGCGGCGTGGTGTTCCAGCGCTACTCGGTCTTCCCGCATCTCACCGCGCTGCAGAACGTGCTGTTCGGGATCGAGTGCGCCGGCGCGCCGCTGACCGCGCGGCTGTTCGGCGCGCGCCGCCGTGAAGCGCGCGACACCGCGGTTGCGATGCTCGCCGCGGTCGGGCTCGAGCACAGCCTGCACGTCTATCCCGCGCAGATGTCGGGCGGCATGCAGCAGCGGCTGGCGATCGCGCAGGCACTGGTGAAGCACCCGCGCGTGCTGCTGCTCGACGAGCCGTTCGGCGCGCTCGATCCCGGCATCCGGCTCGACATGCACGCGCTGATCACCCGGCTGTGGCAGGAGCACGGGCTGACCATCCTGATGGTCACGCACGACATCGGCGAGGCGTTCAAGCTCGGCACGCGCGTGCTCGCCTTCGACAAGCGCCGCCACGACCCGCACGCGCCGCACCGCTACGGCGCGACCGTCACCTACGACCTGTCGCTCGATCGCAAGACCCTGCCGCCCGCGGCGCTGGTCGCGGCGCTCGGCGGCGACGACCTCCCGCAGAGAGACTTGGCATGACGACCAGCACCGCCGATCCCGCCGGCGCCCGCGACCACGCCCGCGCCATGGCGGGCACCCGCGTCGAGGCCATGCCCACACTCCCCGCCGCCGCCGCCGATGCGCCCCCCGGCGTGGTGTGGGAGGAGACGATCGCGCCGGGCGGCTACGCGGCGCGGCGGCTGGCGCGCGGCACGCGGCTGCGGCTGGTCGACGTCGCGGGCGACGCCTGCGCCGCGATGCTGCTCTTCAACGCCGACATGCCGACCGAGCGGCTCAACGTCGCCGACACGCTCAAGGTGCAGTGGAACGGCTATCTCGGCGCCGGCCGCCTGCTGCTCTCCGATCTCGGCCGCGTGATGATGACGATCCTGGAGGACGAGGCGGGCACGCACGACGCCTTCTGCGGCGCCTCCACCGCGGCCTCGAACGCGCGCGACTACGGCGACGGCGCCAACTACGGCCCCCACCCCAACGCGCGCGACCGCTTCCTGCTCGCGGTCGCCAAGCATGGGCTGGGCCGCAAGGACGTCCATCCCTGCGTCACCTGGTTCAAGGGCGTCCGCGTCGCGGCGGACGGCGCGACGGAGCCGCAGGTCGGCCCCTTCGCGCCCGGGCGAACCTTGCTGCTGCGCGCCGAGATGGAGGTGATCGTCGTGCTCGCCAACTGCCCGCACGTGCTCGACCCGCGCGCGGACTATACCGTCACCCCGCTGCGCGCGACCGCGTGGCGCGGCGCGCCCGCCGCCGCGGACGACCCGATCCGCCTGGCCACGCCCGAGGGCGAGCGCGCCTTTCTCAACACCGACGACCTCTACGCGCGCTGAAGGGAGCGACATGAGCCTAGACCTTCCCCTCCCCGGCCCGCTCCGCCACGACGAGGTGGTGCCCGCGCGCGCGCCGTGGATGCACCGCGTCGATGCCGGCGAGACGCTGCGCATCATCGACCTCGAGGGCAACCAGGCCGTCGACTTCCTGATGTACGCCGCGGACGACGACGCCGAGCGCTACAGCGCGCAGGACACGATCGCGGCGCAGCGCAACATCTTCCTGCGCGAGGGCGCGGTGCTGCTGTCCAACGAGGGCCGCGCGATGATGACGATCACCGCCACCAGCGTCGCCTATCACGACACGATCGGCGGCGCCTGCTCGTGCGAGTCGAACACCCTGCGCTACGGCCATCACACCAAGGCGCAGCACAGCTGCGTCGACAATTTCCTCGACGCCAACGGCCGCGCCGGCCGCGGCAAGCGCGACATGGTGTCGAACATCAACTTCTTCATGAACGTGCCGGTCGAGGCTGATGGCACGCTGGGGATCGTCGACGGCATCTCCGCGCCCGGGCTGACGGTGGAGCTGCGCGCCGAGATGGACGTGATCGTCGTCGTCTCCAACTGCCCGCAGATCAACAATCCCTGCAACGGCTTCGACCCGACGCCGGTGCGCATGCAGGTGATCGGCTGATGTTCTCCAAGGTCCTGATCGCCAACCGCGGCGCGATCGCCTGCCGCATCATCCGCACGCTGAAGGCGATGGGCGTCGACTCGGTCGCGGTGTTCAGCGACGCCGACGCCGGCTCGGCGCATGTCGCGCAGGCCGACGAGGCGGTCCGCATCGGCCCCGCGCCCGCGGCCGAGAGCTACCTCGACGTGGCGGCGATCCTCGCCGCGGCGGAGGCGACCGGCGCCGAGGCGATCCACCCCGGCTACGGCTTCCTCTCGGAGAACACCGCCTTCGCCGAGGCGTGCGCGGCGCGCGGGATCGTCTTCATCGGCCCGACCCCCGACAATATCCGCGCCTTCGGGCTCAAGCACACCGCGCGCGACCTCGCCGCCGCGCAGGGCGTGCCGCTCGCCCCCGGCACCGACCTGCTGCGCGACGAGGCCGCCGCGCTCGCCGCCGCGGAGCGGATCGGCTACCCGGTGATCCTCAAGGCGACCGCGGGCGGCGGCGGCATCGGCATGAAGGTCTGCGCCGACGCGGCCGACGTGCGCGACGGCTTCGCCACGGTGGCGCGGCTCGGCGCCGGCAATTTCGGCGACGGCGGCGTCTTCCTCGAGCGCTACGTGGCGCGCGCGCGCCACATCGAGGTGCAGGTGTTCGGCGACGGCGCGGGCCATGTCGTCGCGCTCGGCGAGCGCGACTGCTCGCTCCAGCGCCGCAACCAGAAGGTGGTGGAGGAGACCCCCGCCCCGCTGCTCCCGCCCGCGACGCGGCAGGCGCTGATCGACGCCGCGGTGCGGCTCACCGCCGCCGCCTCGTACCGCTCGGCCGGCACGGTCGAGTTCCTCTACGACGCCGAGCGCGACGACTTCTTCTTCCTCGAGGTCAACACCCGGCTCCAGGTCGAGCACGGCGTCACCGAGCAGGTGACCGGCGTCGACCTGGTCGAGTGGATGGTGCGCGGCGCGGCGGGTGACTTCGGCTTCCTCGACGGGTTCGTCGCGGCGCCGCAGGGTGCCTCGATCCAGGTGCGTCTCTACGCCGAGGATCCCGCGCAGGACTATCGCCCGAGCTCGGGCCGGCTCGTCGGCGTCACCTTCCCTGAGGGGCCGCGCGTCGACACCTGGGTCGCGGCGGGGACCGAGGTGTCGGCCTGGTACGACCCGATGCTGGCGAAGCTGATCGTCACCGCGCCGACGCGCGAGGCCGCGGTCGCCGCGATCCAGGACGCGCTCGACCGCACCGCCATCGCCGGGATCGAGACCAACCTCGACTGGCTGCGCACCGTCGTCCGCTCCGACGTGTTCACCAGCGGCGCGGTGTCGACGCGCGCGCTCGCCGAGATCGCCTATACGCCGCGCACGATCCGCGTGCTCGCGGGCGGCGCCTCGACCACGGTGCAGGATTACCCGGGCCGGCTCCACCTCTGGCACGTCGGGGTGCCGCCCTCGGGGCCGATGGACTCGCTCGCCTTCCGGCTGGGTAACCGGCTGGTCGGCAACACCGAGGACGCCGCCGGTCTGGAGATCACCGCGGCCGGGCCGACGCTGCTGTTCAACGCGCCCGCGCGCGTCTGCCTGACCGGCGCCGACTTCGCCGCGACGCTCGATGGCGCGCCGCTCGGCTGCTACGCGCCCGTCGACGTCGCGGCGGGGCAGACGCTGAAGATCGGCCGCGTCACCGGCGCGGGGATGCGCGGCTACATCCTCGTCGCGGGCGGGCTCGACGTGCCGCTGTATCTCGGCAGCCGCAGCGCCTTCACCCTGGGCGAGTTCGGCGGCCACGCCGGGCGCGCGGTGATGACCGGCGACACGCTGCACCTGTCGCGCACCCCGTCCGATCTGCCCGAGGCGGGCGCGCTCGCTCCCGCCGACCGGCCCGCGATCACGCGCGAGTGGACGCTGCGCGTGCTCTACGGGCCGCACGGCGCGCCGGACTTCTTCACGCCCGGCGACATCGCGATGCTGCGCGAGACGGCGTGGAAGGTGCATTACAACTCCAACCGCACCGGCGTCCGCCTGCTCGGCCCCAAGCCCGAGTGGGCGCGCACCGACGGCGGCGAGGCCGGGCTCCACCCGTCGAACATCCACGACAACGCCTATGCGATCGGCGCGGTGGACTTCACCGGCGACATGCCGATCATCCTCGGGCCGGACGGGCCGTCGCTCGGCGGCTTCGTCTGCCCCTTCGTCGTCGCGCAGGCGGACCTGTGGAAGGTCGGCCAGCTCGCCCCCGGCGACAGCGTGCGCTTCGCGCCGATCGACGAGGCCGCTGCCGCCGCCGCCGAGCGCGCACAGGACGCCCTCGTCACCACGCTCGCCGGCGCGGCGAGCGAGCCGGCACCGCGCGACGACGCGCTCGGCTCGCCGGTGCTGCACCGGATCGCCGCGGAGGGCGTGCGTCCGGCGGTGACCTATCGCCAGCAGGGCGACCGCAACCTCTTGGTCGAGTACGGCCCGATGGTGCTCGACCTCGAGCTGCGGCTGCGCGTCCACGCGCTGATGCTCGAGGTCGAGCGGGTCGGTCTGCCGGGCATCATCGACGTGACGCCGGGGATCCGCTCGCTCCAGCTCCACTATGACAGCCGGCAGCTGTCGCAGGCGGCGCTGCTCGACGCGCTGGTCGCCGCCGAGGAGCGGCTCGGCGGGCTCGACGACTTCGAGATCCCCTCGCGCGTGGTCCACCTGCCGCTGTCGTGGCAGGACCCGGCGATCTACCAGACGATCGACAAATACATGGAGTCGGTGCGCGACGACGCGCCTTGGTGCCCCGACAACATCGAGTTCATCCGCCGCGTCAACGGGCTGGACAGCATCGACGAGGTCAAGCGGATCGTCTTCGACGCCGACTATCTCGTCATGGGGCTGGGCGACGTCTATCTCGGCGCGCCGGTGGCGACCCCGATCGACCCGCGGCACCGCCTCGTCACCACCAAATACAATCCGGCGCGCACCTGGACCCCGCCCAACGTGGTCGGCATCGGCGGCGCCTATATGTGCATCTACGGCATGGAGGGGCCCGGCGGCTATCAGCTGTTCGGCCGCACCATCCAGGTGTGGAACGCGTGGCGGCAGACCGACGCCTTCCGCGACGGCAAGCCCTGGCTGCTGCGCTTCTTCGACCGGGTGCGCTTCTTCCCGGTCAGCCACGACGAGCTGACCGCGTGGCGGCGCGACTTCCCGCTGGGCCGGCGCGCGATCCGGATCGAGGAGGAGGTGTTCCGCCTCTCCGACTATCGCGCCTTCCTCGCCGAGAACGCCGAGACGATCGAGACCTTCCAGGCGCGGCGCCAGGCCGCGTTCGACGCGGAGCGCGCCGCCTGGGAGCGTGACGGCGAGTTCGACCGCGTCGCCGCGCTCACCGAGGAGGCGGACTCCGCCGCGAGCGACACCGAGATCGTGCTGCCCGAGGGCTGCGAGATGGTGGAGGCGCCGTTCGGCGGCAGCCTGTGGAAGCTGCTCGTCGCCGACGGCGCGCGCGTGAGCGCGGGCGACACGATCGCGATCATCGAGGCGATGAAGATGGAATCAGCCGTGATCAGTCCCGTCAGCGGGGTGGTTCGCGGCATCTACGTGCAGGAGAAGCAGGCGCTCTCGCCCGGCCGCGCGATGTTGGCGGTGGAAGTGGCATGAGCGCGCAGCCTTTCCACGTCGCCCCGCTCGCCGCCGCGGTCAACGCGCGCGAGACCAGCGCGGTCGCGGTCGCGCGCGACGCACTGGCGCGGATCGCCGCCTACGCCGAGGTGCAGCCCGCGGTGTGGATCACGCGGCTCGACGAGGAGTCGGTGCTGCGCGCCGCCGCCGCGGTCGACGCGCGCGTGGCGGCAGGCGAGACGCTGCCGCTCGCGGGCGTGCCGTTCGCGATCAAGGACAATATCGACCTCGCCGGCGTGCCGACCACCGCCGCCTGCCCCGACTTCGCCTATACACCCGAGGTATCGGCCGAGGTGGTCGAGCGCCTGGTCGCCGCGGGCGCCGTGCCGGTCGGCAAGGCAAACCTCGACCAGTTCGCCACCGGGCTCAACGGCACGCGCAGCCCCTATGGCGCGCCGGCCTGCGTGTTCAACCGCGCCTATGTCAGCGGCGGCTCCAGCTCGGGCTCGGCGGTGGCGGTCGCGGCGGGGCTGGTCGCCTTCGCGCTCGGCACCGACACCGCCGGGTCGGGCCGCGTCCCCGCCGCCTTCAACGCGCTGGTCGGGATGAAGCCGACCAAGGGCCGGTGGAGCACGACCGGGCTGGTGCCCGCCTGCCGCACGCTCGACTGTATCACCGCGCTGACCCACACGATCGCCGACGCGCGCATCGTCGACGCGGTGGTCGCCGGCTTCGACCCGGCCGACCCCTACTCGCGCGCCGGCGGCGAGCGCGCGCTGGCGCCGCGCCGCATCGGCGTGCCGCGGCCCGACCAGCGGTTGTTCCTCGGCGACGCCGCGGCGGAGCGATTGTACGAGCGCGCGCTGGCGGCGCTCGCCGCGCGAGGCGCCGAGCTGGTCGAGCTCGACATGACGCCGCTGCGCGAGGCGGCGATGCTGCTCTACGGCGGCCCGTGGGTGGCGGAGCGGGTCGCCGCGGCGCTGCCGCTGCTCGAGGAACGACCGGAGGCGTTCGACCCGACCGTCCGCTCGATCCTGGAGGACGGGCGCGGCACCAGCGGCGTCGACGTGTTCCGCGGCCAGTACCGCCTCGCCGAGCTGCAGCGCGCCGCGGAGGCGATGTGGCAGCGCGTCGACCTGCTCGCGCTGCCCACCGCGCCGACGATTTACCGCATCGCCGAGATGCGCGCCGCGCCGGTCGCGCTCAACAGCAACCTCGGGCTCTACACCAATTTCGTAAACCTGCTCGACATGGCCGCGCTGGCCGTGCCGGCGGGCTGGCGCGACGACGGCACCGGCTTCGGCATCACACTGATCGCGCCGGCGTGGAGCGACACGGCCCTGCTCGACGCCGGGCAGGCCTATCTCGACGCCGCCGCGCTGCCCCCTCCCCCTCCACTCCACATCGAGGATCGCATGGACACAGTGAAGCTCGCCGTCGTCGGCGCCCATCTCGAGGGCATGCCGCTGCACTGGCAACTCACCTCGCGCGACGCGCGGCTGGTCGCCGCCACCACCACCGCGCCGAGCTACCGGCTCTACGCGATCGCGAACAGCACCCCGCCCAAGCCCGCGCTGATCCACGCCGGCGACGGCGCCGACGGCGCCGCGATCGCGGTCGAGGTGTACGAACTCGACGTCGCCGCCTTCGGCAGCTTCGTGGTCGAGGTGCCAGCGCCGCTCGCGATCGGCTCGGTGACGCTCACGGACGGGTCGGTCGTCAAGGGCTTCGTCGCCGAGCCGCGCGCTATTCAGGGCGCCGAGGACATCACCGCGCTCGGCGGCTGGCGTGCCTATATCGGCGGCCTCTCCCGCCCGGCCGGGGCGTGAGCGCCGCGGCCGACCCCTTCGACGGCGCGCCGCTCGGCGCCGAGCCCGCCGCGCACGCGCGCGCGCTCGCCGAGCTGCGGCGCGCGCGGGAGTCGGCCGAGGCGGCCAACGAGGCCAAGACTCGCTACCTCGTCGCGGTCAGCCACGAGATACGCTCGCCGCTCAACGTCATCTACGGCTACGCCCAGCTGCTCGAGCGCGACCACAGCCTCTCGGGCGCGGAGGCGGGCACGATCATCCGCCGCGCGGCCGAGCATGTCACCAACCTGGTCGAGGGGCTGCTCGAGATCTCGCGGATCGAGAGCGGGGTGCTGACGATCCGGCAGGACCTCGTCGACCTGCGCGCGCTGCTCCAGCACGTCGTCGACATGTTCCGCATGCAGGCGAGCGCCAAGGGGCTGACGCTGACGCTCGACGTGCGCGACCCGCTGCCCGATCAGGTCAAGGCGGACGAGAAGAGGCTGCGCCAGATCCTCATCAACCTCGTCTCCAACGCGATCAAGTACACGCCCGCCGGCCACGTCACGCTCGCAGTGCGCTATCGCAGCCAGGTCGCCGACGTCGCGGTGATCGACACCGGCATCGGCATCCCGCCCGACGACCTCGAGCGCGTGTTCGAGCCGTTCGACCGCGGCAGCCTCGCGGCGGCGCAGCGCCAGCCCGGGATCGGGCTGGGCCTGGCCATCACGCGCGTGCTCGCGCGCGTGCTGGGCGGCGACGTCGCGGTGACCAGCACGCCGGGCGCCGGCAGCGTCTTCCGTTTCCGCGCCATGCTGCCGTCCACCGCGGCGCCGGCGCGGGCGGGCGGAAGGCGCGGGCGGATCACCGGCTACGACGGACCGCGTCGCACCGTGCTGGTGATCGACGACGACCCCGCGCAGCGCCATATCCTGCGCGCGCTGCTCGGGGGGCTCGACTTCGTGGTCCACGTCGCCGCGGACGGGACCGAGGGCATCGCGCTTGCCGCCGAGGTCACGCCCGACATCGTCCTGCTCGACATCCAGATGCCGGGGCTCAACGGCTGGCAGGTCGCCGAGCGGCTGCGCGCGGCGCACGGCGCGGCGCTGCGCATCGTGATGGTCTCGGCCGACGCGCACGCCTTCCGCGCCGGCGGCGACGGGCGCAGCAGCCACGACGCCTTCGTCACCAAGCCGGTCGAGCTGGACACGCTCGTCGCGCTGGTCGGGACGCAGCTCGGACTGCGCTGGGACGAGGCCGAGCCGGTCGCGGCAGCCGCTCCGCCCGCCACCACCCCGACCGAGACCGGCCTGCCGCCCGAGGCCGCGCCGCTGCTCGCGCGCGTGCGCGAACTCGCCGAGGTCGGCCATGTTCGCGGCGTCGAGCGCGCGATCGACGATCTCGCGGGCGCGATCCCCGCCGCCGGCGCGCTCGCGGCGGTGCTGCGGCGGCAGCTCGGCGACTTCGACCTGCGCGCGCTGCTCGGCACGATCGACGATGCGACGCGCTGATCCGGCCGATCCGCCGCGACCCGTCGTCCTGGTGGTGGACGACACGCCCGAGGCGCTGCGCTTCCTGACCAGCACGCTGGAAGACGCGGGCATGAGCGTGCTGATCGCGATCGACGGCCTCGCCGCACTCGACCTGCTCAAGCGCGTGACCCCCGATCTGATCCTGATGGACGCGGTGATGCCGCAGCTCGACGGTTTCGCGACGACCCGGCGGATCAAGGCCAACCCCGCCTTCCAGCACCTGCCGATCATCTTCATGACCGGGCTGACCGAGACCGAGCATGTCGTCCGCGCGCTCGACGCCGGCGGGATCGACTTCGTCAGCAAGCCGATCGAGCTCGACGAGCTGCTCGCCCGCATCCGCGTCCACCTCGCCACCGCGCGAGTCGCGCACGGCAGCCAGCTCGCGCTCGACACCAGCGGGCGGCCGGCGCTGGCGGTCGATCGCGCGGGCGAGCCGCAGTGGCTGACCCCCGTCGCGGGCGAGATGCTGGAGCGGCTATTCCCCGGCTGGTCGGCGAGCTCGGGCACGCTGCCCGCGCCCTTCGCGGCGGCGCTCCGCCAGCTCCAGGCGAGCGCGCCGGCACCGGGCGCGCGGGTCAGCGTGTCCGCGGGCGAGCGCACGCTTGAGGCCGGGCTGCTGCGCTGCACGCCCGCGGCGCAATGGGTGTTCCGCCTGTCCGAACGCCACGAGGGCGAGGAGAAGACGATCCTCGCCGCGCAGCACGGCCTGACCTCGCGCGAGGCCGAGGTGCTGCTGTGGATCAGTCGGGGCAAGCCGAACCGCGAGGTCAGCGAGATCCTCCAGATCAGCCCGCGCACCGTGAACAAGCACCTCGAGCAGATCTTCGAGAAGATGGGGGTGGAGAATCGCGCGTCGGCGACCGCGATCGCGGTCACCACGCTGACTCGGTAGCGCGACGACGATGGCCCGACCGCCCGACGCCACCGCCGGCGCGATCCGCGCCGCCCTCGCGCGCGGCGAGGTCGCCGCGGCGCTCGCCGCCGCGGACCGCTGGCGCCACGCCGCGCCGGGCGCGGCCGAGCCCGTCTTCCTCGCCGGCGTGGCGACCGCGATGCTCGGCAGGGTGAGCGGCGGGATCGCGCTGATCGAGCAGGCGGTCGAGCGCGACGGCCGCGGCGAGTATCACGCCCAGCTCGCGCGGCTGTACACATTGGTGCGGCGGGATGGCGCGGCGGCGCGCGCGCTCGCGGCGGCCGAGGCGTCGCCGCCGCCGGACGCGCTGGGGCGCGACACGATGGGCTGCGTCTACGCGCGGCTGGGGGATCATGCCGCCTCGCTGCCGCACTTCGCCGCGGCGGTGCGGCTCGAGCCGGCGAACACCGCCTTCCGCTACAATCACGCCGCCGCGCTGAGCTTCGTCGGGCGGCAGGCGGAGGCCGAGGACGCGCTGGAGGCGCTGATCGCGCGCGCCCCCGCGGACGCGCGCGCGCACCACCTGCTCGCCGGGCTGCGCCGGCAGACCCCCGAGCGCCACCACGTCGACCGCCTCACCGCGGCGCGCGCCGCCGCCACCGCGCCGCGCGACCGGCTGCTGCTCGGCTACGCGCTCGCCAAGGAGCTGGACGACCTCGCCGACCCGCACGCCGCCTTCGCAATCCTCGCGCAGACCAACGCCGAGCACCGTGCCACCTTGCCCTACCGCTTCGCCGACGACGCGGCGGTCTTCGACGCGATCGAGGCGTGCTGGGCGACGCCCGCCGGGCGAGCGGCGCCCGACACGCCGCGCACGGCGCCGATCTTCGTCGTCGGCATGCCGCGCACCGGCACCACGCTGGTCGATCGCATCCTGTCGTCACACGGCGAGGTGGAGAGCGCGGGGGAGCTGCAGGCGCTGCCGCTGGCGGTCAAGGCGGCTGCCGGCACGCGCGGGCGCCGGGTGCTCGATCCCGAGACGGTCCAGGCCGCGGCGCACGCCGACCCGGGCGCGATCGGGCGCGACTATCTCGCCCGCGCGGCACCGCACGTGCCCGGCCACAGAGCCCGGTTCGTCGACAAATTCCCGGGCAACTTCCTCTACCTCGGGCTGATCGCGCGGGCGCTGCCGGGGGCGGCGATCGTGTGCCTGCGACGCGACCCGCTCGACACCGTGCTCGCCAACTTCCGCAACCTGTTCGCGGTCGGCTCGCGCTACTATGACTATAGCTACGACCTGCTCGACACCGCCGCCTATTACCAGCGCTTCGACCGGCTGATGGCGCTCTGGCGCGCCGCGCTGCCGGGCCGCGTGCTCGAGCTCGGCTACGAGGCGCTGGTCGACGATCAGGCGGGAGAGACGCGCCGCCTGCTCGACCATTGCGGGCTGGGCTGGTCCGACGCCTGCCTCGACTTCCAGGCCAACGCCGCGCCCGTGTCCACGCCCAGCGCCGCGCAGGTGCGCCGTCCGCTGTACCGTGACGCCGTCGGACGCTGGCGCCGCCACGCCGCGGCGCTGGAGCCGGCGCGCGCCTTCCTGCGTCAGCACGGCATCCCGCTCGATTGACCCGCCCGATACGTCATTCGCCCACCTGCGAGCCGGGCGGTGCCTGTTCTAGCCTCGCTCGCGTGACGCTGATGCGCTCGGGCAGGTGACGATGAAGCAGGCGATGATGAGCTACGTGCAGCCGGTGATGGTCGCGGCCGTGCTGCTGTTCTGGGCGCTCGCGCCGGCGGCATGGACGGGCAGCGCCTGGTCGATCGTGGTCGCGACGCTGTCGACCACCGCGCTGATCCAGGCGCTCGAGTGGGTCAAGGAGCGACATGCCAGCTGGCGGCTCACCTGGCGCGAGTTCCTCACCGACGTCTTCTACGTGACGCTGAGCTACACCGTGATCGCCTGGGCGTCGAAGACACTCGCCGACGAGCCGCTGACCGCGGTGAAGCACACGCTCGGGATCACGACCGCCTGGGCGATGCACCTGCCCTTCGTGGCGCAGGTGGCGCTGGCGGTGTTCCTGGTCGAGTTCGGGCAATATTGGATGCACCGCCTGATGCACAATCAGGCGTTCTTCTGGTCGACCCACGCCCCGCACCATCACCTCACCCAGCTCAACGCGATGAAGGGCGCGGTCGGCAACCCGATCGAGCTGTTCCTGATCAGCCTCAGCGTGCTCGCGCTGTTCGACCTGCCGCAGGCGGCGATGTTCTGCGCGCTCAACGTGCTCGCGGTGGTCTCCACCTTCGCGCATGCCAACACGCGGTTCGACCCACCGCGCTGGTATGCCTACGTCTTCACCACGATCCGCCACCACAGCCTGCACCATTCGACCGGCTATGCGGAGACGCGGAGCAACTACGGCAACTCGCTGATCCTGCTGGATCGGATCTTCGGCACCTTCGGCGAGGGCGAGGCCGAGATCGTCGGCCAGGACGAGCGCCGCAGATTGTCGATCGGCGAGCAGTTCCTCTTCCCGGCGCGCCCGTTGATCGCGCGCTACGGGGCGCGCGACGACGAGCACGAGCGCGACGGCGCGGGGGCCGCCGCTTGACGCCGCGGGCAGCGGCGCGCGCGGCGACGATCGGGCTCTCCGCACTGCTGGCGGGCGCGATGGCGACGCCGGTCTGGTCGGCGACGCCGCGCGAGCAGGTGATCCAGGTCCCCGGCTTCGCGGACTTCCTCGCGGTCGACGGCGATACGGTCTGGGCGACGAACAAGGGCCGGGTCGAGCGCTGGTCGCGGCGCGGCAAGCTGGCCGAGGTGGCGATGGCGCGGCCCTGCGGCGCGATGACGGTCGCCTTCGGGTCGCTCTGGGTCGCGGACTGCACCGCGCTGAGCGTCAATCGGATCGACCTGCGCACCGCCACGATCACCGCCACCATCCCGACCGGAGTCGCCAATCCCAAGGGCGAGCTCAACGTCGTCGCGGGCGCCGGCTCGATCTGGGTGGCGAGCGACGTCGCGGGTACCGTCGCGCGGATCGATCCCGCCACCGCCCGCGTGGCCGCATCGGTCGCGGTCGATCCCGGCACCTTCTACCTCTCGTTCGGCATGGGCGCGCTGTGGGCGGTCAGCGCGGCGGGGCAGAGCCTGCAGAAGATCGATCCGGTCACCAACAGCGTCGTCCACCGCACCGCGCTCGGCCGCGAGCCCGGCTTCCTGGTCGCCGGCGAGGGCGCGGTATGGGTGCAGGAGCAAGGTGACGGCACGGTCGTGCGGGTCGATCCCGTGAGCGGCGACGTGTCGGGACGAGTCAAGGTCGACGCGACGCTCGCCTACGGCGACATCGACGCGGGCGGCGGCAAGGTCTGGCTGCGCACCACCGCGGGGCAGACCTTCGTCGTGATCGATCCCGCCTCGCTCGCGATCACCGCGCGAGTCGGCCAGGCCGCGGGCAGCGGCGCACTACGATACACCCGCGCCGGGCTGTGGACGAGCGCCCATGACGCGCACACCTTGTCATGGTGGAAGAAGCCGGGCCGGATCGGGAACTAGTCCAGGGCGTGACTCACCTCGCCGAGGTCGTCGTGCTCCTGCGCATGCAGGAGCCCAGAGCCCCGCGCGTCACCCCTGTGGCTCTGGGCTCCGGCGTTCGCCGGAGCACGCCGAGAGGGTTCCGACCCTACGGCGCGCGCGGCGCGACCGGGTAGACGATGAAGTCGGCATGCCGGTCGATCTCGACCGACGGCGCGGTCGTTACCGCACGGTCGAGATCATCGATCGCGGAAGGCGGCAGCGCGAGTCCGTGCTCGTCCGGGTGCGCGGGAGCGCGCATCGCATAGTCCTGACCAGGCGCGCGGGTCATCTCGATGTGCGCGCCCAGCAGCGCGCGGACGGGATGGCGCCGCGCGAACCGCGCCAGCCGATCGGCGCTGGCGCGGAACACCGCGGTCTGGTCATGCGGCACGTAGAGCCGGCCGGGGTACAGCATGTCGCCCGAGAAGAGCAGCCGGGTCCGTGGATCATAGACCATGATGTGCGCGGGCTCGTGCCCCGGCGTCGGTATGATCCGCAGCACGCGTCCGCCGAGATCGTAGCGGCCGACCTGCTCGGGCCAGTCGTGGATGCCGAAGAAGGTGGCAACCGCGGCGGGTGCCAGCCCGACCAGTCGCGTGTCGGGGCGCCCGGCGAACTCGGCGTCGCCCGCGTGATGGTCGCCGTGGCCGTGCGAGTGCGCGACGATCAGGCGGACCGGCCGGTTCGCGTGCGCGCGGCGCCACGAGGCGATCAGCCGCTCGACCGTGGGCCGAACGCGCAGCCCGCCCGCCCCGGTATCGATCAGCAGCGCGCGGTCGCGCCCGAATAGCAGGTAGAGGAACGGCGCCTCGAAATTGGTCCGCACCGACTGGCGGATGACGAAGGTGTCGGGGTCGATCCGCTGGACCTGGGTCGCGGGTTCCTCCGCGGTGCCGTCGATCCAATGATCGAAGCGCGGCGAGGCGACCGGCGCCGCGCCGAGCAGCAGGGAGGCGACGAGCGCCCGCGCCGCCCCGCGCGGCGGTGCCGGCACTCGGCGCGCCGCGCGGTTCAGGAAAGAGCGAGGCATGACCGGAGCGTGAAGCGTGGCGTCGCCGGTCACCATACGCCGTTTGACGAGGCGGAAGCGAGCGGCCGGCCGGCCGGCGACCGCTCGCCTCCGCCGCTCAGCGCATCGCGAGCTGAGTCGCACCGCCGGCGTCACGCGCCGCGGTCGCGGCGGCGACGCGGCTGCGCATGTCGCTGAGCACGTCGGCGCGGCACGCGCGCGCCTGCGCGGCGAGCGCGAGATGGACGCTGCTCATCCCCTGCCCGCAGACCGTGTCGGCGACCCGGTCCATGCGAATGGCCAGCCGCTGCTGTCCCTCGACGCTGGTGAGATCGATCCCGCGCAGGTTGAGCACGCTGCTCTCGGCCGAGAGCGGATCCGCGCCGGGGGCGGCGAGCGCGGGCGTGGCCATCAGGATTGCGGCACATGCGGCCAGACCGATCTTCATCCTCAATCTCCTGCATCGCTGCCCATCGCTCTTCGGCGATCGGGTCGCAGCCATGTAGGATCGCGCCCGAGCGGGCACAAGCGCGCGACCGAAGACGTAGCGTCCCGCGCGGGGTCAGCGCGCGCGGACGACCAGCGACGCCAGCTCCACGCGCGCGCCGAGCGCGCCCGGCGGCACCGCCACCGGCGACGTGCGCGCCGACCCGCTGGCCCGGTCGACGAGCGTGACCGGCACGGCGTAGCCGCGGGTGAGCCGCCACGTCCGCGCCTCGGCGAGCGGCACGGTCGCGCGCCAGGACCGCTCGCCGGTGACCGGCAGGTCGCGGCCGTCCACTTGGACCTTGGTGTCCGCCGAGTCGCGTTGCCCGGAGAGCCGCAGGCAGGTCGCGCCGCCGCAGTGGACCAGCCGCGCGCTGGCCGCGCGCTCGGCCGCCGCCGGCGCCGCGGCCGTGAGGATCGCGCAGGCGGTGATCGCGAGGGAGACGGTGTGGGCCATGGGACGGGCATAAGCCGCCTCCCGGCGCCGCCGACATGCGCCAATTGACGTAGGCGCCCCGTCCGGCGCGGCCGCTTACGTCAAACACCCCATATCGATTCGCCGCCGCTGCCAACACTCTCGCACCGCAGCGATCGGCCCCGCGCGAGGCGCCGACGCCGGGCGACAGTCGCGGAGGGGCGACGAGTTCAACGTACCGATTGAGGGCATTGATGGCAGGACGTTTCTCCCGCGCAGGGTGGCTGTGCGCGACCGCGCTGATGGGCGTGGTCGGTGGACCGGCGCTGGCGCAGGAGGCCCCGACCGCCGCCGCGCCGACCGCGGCCGATCCCGGCGACACCACCGCGGCGTCGGTCGACGGCAACGAGATCGTCGTCACCGGCAGCCGGCGGCGCACGACGCTGCAGGACGCGCCGATCAACATCAGCGCGGTCTCGGCCGAGACGATCGCGTCGCAGCGGCTCGACGACATCCGCTCGCTCGCCTCGTTCACGCCCGGCGTCACCGTCGCGGACACCGGCCCCGGCTCGACCGGCGCGATCATCCTGCGCGGCATCGCCTCGGGCGACACCAGCGTCGGCGGCGCCGACAGCGGCAATGCGGTGGGAGTCTATCTCGGCGAGGTGCCGCTCTACCTCGACTTCAAGCTGATCGACATCAACCGCGTCGAGGTGCTGCAGGGACCGCAGGGCACGCTCTACGGTCTCGGCACGCTCGCCGGCGCGGTGCGCTACCTGCCCAACCGGCCCGAGACCGACCGCTTCAGCCTCGACGTCCACGGCCGCGGCTACGCGCAATCCTATTCCGACGATTTCGGCGCCGTCGGCGACGTCGCGCTCAACGTGCCGATCGTGCGCGATCACATCGCCTTCCGCACCGCGACCGGCTATTACGCCAATGCCGGCTTCATCGATTACAACTATCTGCTGCAGCAGCCCGGCGTCTCCGATCCGCAGCCCGGCCGCGCCACGGAGACGTCGACCGGCTCGCTCGACACGGGCAATTACGGCAGCAACTTCAAGCGCAAGGAGGATGTGAACTATGAACACACCTTCACCACGCGCAACCAGCTGCTGCTGGAGTACAACCCCAACATCAAGGCGTATCTCACCTACGCGCACCAGAACACCAAGACCGGCGGGCGGCAGGCCAACGGCGCCGGCGTGCTCGGCACCGGACGGTACGAGGGGCCGTGGCGCTATCTCGAGCCGGTCGAGCGGAACGCCGATCTGTTCGCGGCGGAGTTCGACATCAACCTGGGCGGCATCGCCCAGCTCGTCAGCACCACCGCTTACACGAAGCAGCACATCACCTCGGTGGACGACAACACCGACCTGCTGCTCGACCTCGACTATGGCTACGAGGCCTTCCCGCAATTCTCCTCCTACGCCGACAACGAGCAGCACTATAAGCAGTTCAACCAGGAGGTCCGGCTCGTCTCGACGCACGGCGGCCCGTTCAACTGGGTGATCGGCGGCTTCTACAACCGGCTCAAGTTCGACAGCAACCGGCAGGAATATACGCCCGGATTCGCGGAGTATTACGACATCCCGCGGCCGGACAACCTGGAATATATCTCACAGGTCAACAGCAGGACGGTGGAGAAAGCGGCCTATGGCGAGGGCACGCTCCACGTCACCCAGGCGTGGCAGGTGACGGGTGGCCTGCGCTATTTCAAATATGACGCGGAGGTCAGCGGCGGGTCCGACTTGCCGCTGCTGAGCGGCGGGCTGGCCCGCATGCCCTATCCCTCGTTCACGATCGACCCTAGCCGGATCCGCACCGGCGACACGTCGAAGGACGGGCTCGTGTGGAAGGCCAACACCTCCTACAAGTTCGGCGAGGGTCTGCTCGCCTACTTCACCTATTCGACGGGCTATCGCGTCGGCGGCGTCAACCGCGTCGTTCCCTGTATCCAGCCGCTACCCGCCGGGCAGAACCTGTGCGCGCTGCCGAACGAGCTGGTCTATGGCCCCGACCGGACCCGCAACAAGGAGATCGGCGTTCGCGCCAGCCTCTTCGACCGGCGCCTCCAGCTGACCGTCGACGGCTATGAGATCAACTGGAGCGGCGTGCAGGTGCCGAGTCAGACCGTCAACGGCGCGATCGGCATCACCGTGAACGGGGCCGACGCGGTCTCGCGCGGCTTCGATGTCCAGGCCACGCTGCGCCCACTGCCCGAACTGACCGTGATCGGCACCTATTCCTACGTCGACGCGCACCTCACCCAGGACGTGACCGGGCTCGTGGTCAGCCAGGGAGTCCGCTACGATGCCTTCGAGGGCGATCGCCTGCCCGGCTCGGCCAAGAACTCGGGCAGCGCGCAGATCGTCTACAGCCACGCGCTCGACCAGGACCGCAAGATCGAGGCGATCTGGGCGACGATCTACCGCGGCGACATCTACTCGCGCGTCGGGCTGCGCGGCAACGGTGAGGCGATACCGGGCTATGTGACGCACAGTGCATCGCTCAACTACGTCAGCAAGCAGTTCGAGGTCGGCCTGTTCGCGGACAATCTCACCAACAAATATGCCGTCACCGCGATCAGCAACGATATCTCGTCGTTCAATCAGGTCCGCACCGACGTGGTGGAGCGCTATTATGCGCGCGGCGTGCTGACTCCGCGCCGGGTCGGGATCGACTTCCGCTTCCATTATTGATCGCCGCCGGGCGCCGCTCGATCGGCGTCCGAGCGCGGCGGCCGGTCGCCTTCTCCACCTCCAGCAGGAACTACTTATGGCCTCTCTGATCGTGACCACCCGCGACGGCGCGACCCGCCCGCTCCCCGCCGACGTCGGCCTGTCGGTGATGGAGGTGATCCGCGACAACGGCATCGACGAGCTGCTCGCGGCGTGCGGCGGCTCGCTCTCCTGCGCGACCTGTCACGTCATCGTCGATCCCGCGCAGGCGCTCACGCTCCCGCCGCCCAGCGAGGCCGAGCGCGAGCTGCTCGACGGGCTCGACCAGGTCGCGCCGACGTCGCGCCTTGGCTGCCAGATCGCGTTCGACGAGCGGCTCGACGGCCTGCGCGTGACGATCGCACCCGAGTCGTGAGCGTGCGCCGGTGAGCGGGGCGGCGGGGAGCGACCATGACGTCGTGATCGTGGGCGCCGGCCAGGCCGGCGCCCAGGCGGCGATCGCGCTGCGCCAGCTCCGCTACCAGGGCTCGGTCGCGCTGATCGGGGACGAGCACGAGCTGCCCTATGAGCGACCGCCGCTCAGCAAGGCGTATCTCGCCGGCGAGCAGCGCTTCGAGCGCCTGCTGATCCGGCCGGCCACCTTCTGGCAGGAGAAGGCCATCGATCTCCGCCCCGGCTGCCGGATCGTCGCGGTCGACCCCGCGGCGCGCCGGGTCACCGCGGCGGACGGCACCCGCATCGGCTATCGTCGCCTCGTGTGGGCCACTGGCGGGGCGCCACGCCGGCTCGACTGCCCCGGTGCCGGGCTCGCTCGCGTGCACGCGTTGCGCTCGCGCGCGGACGCCGATCGCCTGGCGCAGGAACTCCCCGCGGCGCGGCGGGCCGTCGTGATCGGGGGCGGGTACATCGGCCTCGAGGCGGCGTCGGTGCTGGTGGGCGCGGGCAAGCAGGTGACCGTGGTGGAGGCGCAGCAGCAGGTCCTCGCGCGCATGTCGGGGACGATGCTGGCGCGTTTTCTCGAGGCCGAGCATCGGTCGCGCGGCGTGAACCTGCGGCTCGGTACCACCGTCGACCGCATCGAGGGGCGCGACGGCGCCGCCCGCGGGGTACGTCTGACCTCGGGCGAGTTCCTCGCCGCGGGCCTGGTGATTGTCGGGGTTGGGATCGTCCCGGCGGTGGCGCCGCTCCTCGCCGCCGGTGCGCGCGGCGGCGACGGCGTGGAGGTCGACGCCGTGTGCCGGACCAGCCTGCCCGACGTCTATGCCATCGGCGACTGCGCCACGCACGCCAACGCTTTCGCCGACGGCGCGCGGATCCGCTTGGAGTCGGTGCAGAATGCCAATGACATGGCGGGCACGGTCGCGCGCTCGATCGTCGGGGTCGCGCACCCTTATTACGCGGTGCCGTGGTTCTGGTCGAACCAATATGATCTGCGGCTGCAGACGGTGGGGCTCGCCGCCGGACACGATCTCGCGATCCTGCGCGGCGCCATCGACGCTCGCTCCTTCTCGGTGATCTATCTTCGCCAGGGTCGGGTCGTCGCGCTCGACTGCGTCAACGCGACCAAGGACTATGTACAGGGGCGAAAGCTCGTCGAATCAGGCGCCGAGGTACGATCCGACCTGATCGCCGACACGAGCGTCCCCCTCACTCAGGCGCTGCTCAGCGAGGGCGTCCTCCCGATCCGCGCGGCGTAGGCACGCCCGCGCGCGGCGGTCGCTGCCTCGATCGCCTGCTCGAGCTCGCGTCGGCCACCACAACGGGTCTCGTACCCCTGACTCGAACAGATAGGCTCGCGGGCCTTCCCTCGAAGCAGCGCGGTTCCGCCAGCTGCGGCGTTTTCCTGCGCCAGGCGTTGAAGATGAGCGCTACTGGCGGCAGAGCGCTCGATAAGCCTTTCCCCGCGTGCTAGCGTGGCCAATACATTCTGAGATTGTGACAGAGTTCATGTGTTATCTCACTGATCGCGCGGCAGAAACGGGCATTGTTTCCGTCCGTCACCGCGCCCCGTCCGCGTAGACGCGGACGCCATGAGCGAGCTTGGCGAGGGCGCGACGCCTACCCGCGCGATCGATCGCGGCGGGTCGGGGCTCGCCGCACGCGGCTGGCGAGTCGACGAGGCGCGGCGTCGCGCGACGATCGACTCGCTCAATCTCGCCTCGCTGCGCCGTTCGGCCGCGCTGCGTCAGATCACCGACTTCGCCGCGCAGCTGTGTGCCGCGCCGGTGGCACTGATCACGCTGATCGAGGAGGCCGACCAGACCTTCCTCGCGGCGAGCGGTACCGACCTGGAGGGGACCAGACGCTCCGAGTCGTTCTGCGCGCACGCGATGTGGGAGGAGGACGTCACCGTCTTCCCCGATCTCGCCGCCGACGAGCGCTTCCTCGGTAACCCGCTGCTGCGCGACCCGGGGGTACGCTTCTACGCCGGGATGCCGCTGGTGGCGGACGACGGGGTCCCGCTCGGCGCGCTGTGCGTGCTCGACATGGCGCCGCGTCCGGAAGGGCTCACCGCGCTCCAGCGCGACGGGCTGCGCGTGCTCGCCAGCAACGTGATGGCGCGGCTGCGCGGCTCACGCGACGATGCGGCATGGCGCGAGGCCGCGGGCGAGGCGCGCCGCGCCGCCGCCGAGAGCGAGACGCGCTTTCGCACGCTGGCGGACACGATGCCGCAGATGGTGTGGTCGACGCTGCCCGACGGCTATCACGATTACTACAACGCGCGCTGGTACGAGTTCACCGGCATGCCCGAGGGCACGACCGACGGCGACGAGTGGAACGGCATGTTCCACCCCGACGATCAGGCGCGCGCCTGGGCGGTGTGGCGCCACTCGCTCGAGACCGGCGAGGCCTATCAGATCGAGTATCGGCTGCGCCACGCTGACGGCACCTATCGCTGGGTGCTCGGCCGCGCGCTGCCGATCCGCGATCGCCACGGCGCGATCACGCGCTGGTTCGGCACCTGCACCGACATCCATGAGCAGAAGCTCGCCCTGGAAGAGCGCGAGGTGGTGAGCCAGGAGCTGAGCCATCGCATCAAGAACATCTTCTCGGTGATCTCGGGGCTGATCCACTTCGCCGCGCGCGCGCATCCCGAACTGGCGTCCGTCGCCAACGACCTGCGCCAACGCATCATCGCGCTGGGCCGCGCGCATGATTTCGTCCGCCCGCACAGCAACGAGTCGCGCCCTCACCTCCCGCAGGACAGCCTCCACGGGCTGCTCGCCGAGCTGTTCGCGCCCTATCAGCGTGTCGCGGGCGAGCGGATCACGATCAGCGGCGACGACGTCGCGGTCGACGATCGCGCCGCCACACCGCTCGCGCTGCTGTTCCACGAGCTCGCCACCAACGCGAGTAAGTACGGTGCACTGTCGGCCGAGCACGGCCGTATCGATCTCGCGGTGGCGCGCGGCGTCGGCACGGTACGCCTCGAGTGGCGCGAGCGCGACGGCCCTACCCTGGACACGCCCCCGGCGGACACCGGCTTCGGCAGCCAGCTGATCGAGCTGAGTGCGGTGCGTCAGCTCGGCGGCGCGGTGACTCGCACGTGGCATTCGGACGGGCTGGAGCTGGTGGTGACGGTGCCGCTGCCCGCGTTCAGCCGCGCCGCGGCCACCTGACGAACTCGGCGGGCGTCGTCGCGTCGGCCGGGGCCATCTCGGTCGCGGTCAGCGCCGCGCTAAGGATCGCCTCGTCGTTGAACGGCTTGCGAACATAGCCCAGCGCAATGCCGGGGTCGGTGATCTGGCCGGGGTTGGCGGTGACGAACACCACCTTGACGCCGTGCTCGCGCGCGATCCGCTCGGCGATCACGGGCCCGGTCGCACCATCGCGCAGATTGACGTCGACGAAGGCGAAGTGGCAGCCCGGCGCGGCGCGATAGGCGCTCTCGGCGTCCGCCGCGATCGCGGCGACCACGAATCCCGCGTCCTCGAGGATCCGCTCGAGGTCGAGCGCGACGAAGATCTCGTCCTCCACGATGAGCGCTGTCTGGGGCATGACGTCGCTTCGATCACTCCGCTGGTTGGCTCGGGTTAACCCCGATCAATCGGCAGGGTTCCGGCGCAGCAGGAAAACCGCGTGCTCAGCGAGGAAGTTCGCGGCCGCACCGCCGGTGCGCTTGTCGCCCGAGAGGAACCAGGCGTCCTCGGTCGCGACCCCGCGCTCGGCGAGGTGCGCGCGGAAATCGTCGACGGTGAGGTGGTGGATGTTGGGGGTGTCGTACCAGCGCTCGGGCAGCAGCCGAGTCACCGGCATCCGCCCGCCCCACAGCAGCGACAGCCGCACCCGCCAATGCGCGAAATTGGGGAAGCTGACGAAGGCGTGGCGCCCGATCCGCAGCAGTTCGTCGAGCACGCGGTCGGGCGCGCGCGCGGTCTGGAGCGTCTGGCTCAGGATGGCGTAATCGAAGCTCTGGTCGGGGTAGCCGGCGAGGTCGGTGTCGGCGTCGCCCTGGATCACCGACAGCCCGCGCGACACCGCCGCGGCGACGTTGCGCGGGTCGAGCTCGAGCCCGCGCGCGTCGACCCCCTTGGTGTCGCGCAGCGCCTTCATCAGCTCGCCGTCGCCGCAGCCGACGTCGAGCACGCGCGCGCCCGGCGGCACGTGCGCGGCGATGATCGCCAGATCGGGGCGCAGGCTCACGCGCCGGTCCCGAGAAAGCCGCCGATGACCCGGTCGAGCTCGGGCGAGTCGAGCAGGAAGGCGTCGTGGCCGTAGGGGCTCGACAGCTCGACGAAGCTGGCGGGCGCGCGCGCCGCCACCAGCGCCTGCACGATCGCGCGCGACTCGGCGGTGGGATACAGCCAGTCGGTGTCGAAGCTGACGAGGCAGAAGCGCGCGCGCGCGGCGCGGAAGGCGTGGGCGAGCAGCCCGCCATGCTCCTCGGCGAGGTCGAAATAGTCCATCGCGCGGGTGATATAGAGGTAGGAGTTGGCGTCGAACCGGTCGGTGAAGGCCAGCCCCTGGTGGCGCAGGTAGCTCTCCACCTGGAAATCGGCGTCGAAGCCGAACGACTTCTGCTCGCGCGCCTGGAGGCGACGGCCGAACTTCTCGGTCAGCCCCGCCTCGGAGAGATAGGTGATGTGCGCCGCCATCCGCGCCACCGCCAGCCCGGCGGCGGGGGGTGCGCCGTCGTAATAGTCGCCGTTCCGCCAGTTCGGATCGGCCATGATCGCCTGGCGCCCGACCTCGTGGAAGGCGATGTTCTGCGCGGTGTGGCGCGCGGTGGAGGCGATGACGAGGCAGGCGTCGAGCCGCTCGGGGAAGGTCGCCGCCCAGCTCAGCGCCTGCATCCCGCCCATCGATCCGCCCACCACTGCGGCGAGCCTCGCCACGCCGAGATGATCGAGCAGCAGCGCCTGCGCACGCACCATGTCGCGGATCGTGATGACCGGGAAGGCCATCGCATAGGGCCGCCCAGTCGCCGCGTCGGCGCTCGCCGGGCCCGAGCTGCCCATGCAGCTGCCGAGCACGTTGGCACAGACCACGAAGAAGCGATCGGTGTCGATCGGGCGGCCGGGGCCGACCATGCGCTGCCACCAGCCCGGCTTGCCGGTGCGCGGATGCGCCGAGGCGACGTGATGGTCGCCGGTGAGCGCGTGGCAGATCAGCAGCGCGTTGCCGCCGTCGGGCGCGAGCGTGCCATAGGTCTCATAGGCGATCTCGACCGGGGCGAGCAAAGCGCCGCCGTCGAGCCGCAGCGGCCCCGGCAGCACGACGTGCCGCGACAGGCCGAAGCGCTGGTCCAGCGAGGAAGGCGTGGTGAGCATGGGGCAGCCGCTTTACCCGCGCCGCCCCGCCCAAGTCGAGCCGGACCCGCGCACGCCCGCGCGGCGTTGGCGCTGGGCGTCACGTCGACGCGGGAGGCCCTTCATGGCGGACGACGCCGAGGCGCGCGAGCGCGACATCGACCTCGATCCCGACGAGCGCGCCGCGGTCGAGCAGCGCCAATCGGCCAGCGCGCGCGTGATCCACGAGGTGATCCGCCGCGCTGGCGACGAGGAGCTGGAACGGCCGGGCTGGTCGCTGGTCTGGTCGGGGCTCGCCGGCGGCGTGGCGATCAGCGCGTCGGTGCTGGGCAAGTCGCTGATCGCGCGCGACCTGCCCGAGGCGGGCTGGACGCCGCTGGTGACGAGCGTCGGCTACACGCTCGGCTTCCTCGTGGTGATCCTCGGGCGGCTCCAGCTCTTCACCGAGAGCACGCTGTCCGCGGTGATCCCGGTGGCGACCCATCCCAGCCTCGGCAACCTGGCGCGGCTGCTGCGGCTCTGGGCGCTGGTGCTCGGCACCAACCTTCTCGGCACGCTGCTGATCGCGGGGCTGGTCCACTATCGCCTGATCGGCTCGCCCGAGGGCGGCGCGGCGATGCTGGAGACGGCGCGCGAGCTGCTCGCGCATGATTTCTGGGCGACGCTGCGGCTTGGCATCCCCGCCGGCTTCCTGATCGCGGCCGTGCCCTGGGCGCTGCCCTCGTCGCGCGGGCAGGAGTTCTGGGTGGTGTTCGTGCTGACCTATTTCATCGCGCTGGGCGGCTTCGCGCACGTCGTCGCCGGCTCGGGCGAGGCGTGGCTGCTGGCCTTCGCGGGCGAGGTCTCGTTCGCGCAGGCGCTGGGCGGGCTGATCCTCCCCGCGCTGGTCGGCAACGTGATCGGCGGCACCGGCCTGTTCGCGCTGCTCGCGCACGCGCAGGTGCGGCAGGAGCTGTGACGCCCGGCCCTCTTCCCCAGCCGCCTCACACCCGCTACCCGATCGCGCATGAGTGACGCGCCCCGCCCCAAGCCCTGGATCATGGACATCGCCCCGTACGTCCCGGGGCGCTCCACCACCGACGACGGGCGCAAGGTCGCCAAGCTCAGCTCCAACGAGAACCCGCTCGGCACCTCGCCGGCGGCGCGCGCCGCGTTCGCCTCCGCCGCCGACTCGCTCGAGCGCTATCCCGACGCCAGCGGCGCGATCGTGCGCGAGGCGATCGCGACGCGGTTCGGGCTCGACCCGGCGCGGATCATCTACGGCAACGGCTCGGACGAGATCCTCCACCTCGCCGCGGGCGCCTTCGCCGGGCCCGGCGACGAGGTGATCTTCGTCCGCTACGGCTTCGCGGTGTACGAGATCGCGGCGCGGCGCGTCGGCGCCATCCCGGTGATCGCGCCCGACCGCGACTATGCCACCGACGTCGACTCGATCCTCGCCCGCGTCACCGACCGGACCCGCGTCGTCTACGTCGCCAACCCCAACAATCCGACCGGCACGTTCGCGCCGCGGGCCGAGATCGCGCGGCTCCACGCCGCGCTGCCGCCGGCGGTGCTGCTGGTGCTCGATCAGGCCTATGCCGAATATCTCGCCGACCAGGACGACGACGGCGGGCTCGAGCTCGCCGCGACCGCGCGCAACGTGCTGGTGACGCGCACCTTCTCCAAGATCCACGGGCTCGCCGCGGAGCGCATCGGCTGGGGCTACGCCCACGCCGACATCGTCCAGGCGCTGCACCGCATCCGCCTGCCGTTCAACATCACCATCGGCGGCCAGCGCGCCGCGGTCGCCGCGATCGCGGACCGCGGCTTCGTCGCGCACACGCGCGCGCACAACGCCACCTGGCGCGCCTGGTTCGCCGAGGAGATCGCCAGGCTGGGCAACGCCGGGCTGCGCGCGATCCCCAGCGAAGCGAACTTCGTGCTGGTGGTGTTCGAGGGCGAACTGACCGCGGAGACCGCCTACAAGGGGCTGATGGACGCGGGCTACATCGTCCGCTGGCTGCCCGGCCAGGGGCTGGCGCAGGGGCTGCGTATCACCATCGGCACCGAGGAGGAGACGCGCGGCGTCGCGGCGGCGCTGCGCGCGCTGGTCGAGCGCGACACCGCGCCCGCGCACGCCGAGGCGGTCGACGCCGGGATCGAGCGCGGCTGATGCTGCCGTTCAGCCGCGTATCGGTCATCGGGCTGGGGCTGATCGGCTCGTCGGTGGCGCGCGCGGTGCGGCACTACCTGCCGACGGTGCGGCTCACCGGACATGACGCCAGCGCGGACGTGCGCGAGACCGCGCGCCGGATCGATCTCGTCGACGACGTCGCCGACAGCGCCGCCGCGGCGGTGACCGACGCCGATCTCGTCATCCTGTGCGTGCCGGTCGGCGCGATGGCCGCGGTCGCCGCCGAGATCGCCGACGACCTGCCCGCCGACGCGATCGTCAGCGACGTCGGCAGCTGCAAGACCGCGGTGGCGCAGGCGCTCGCCGCGGCGCTGCCGCCCGAGCGCGTTGTCCCCGCGCACCCGGTGGCGGGGACCGAGCAGAGCGGCCCCGAGGCGGGCTTCGCCTCCTTGTTCCGCGGGCGCTGGTGCATCGTCACGCCGCTCGCCGAGAGCGACCCGCTCGCGGTCGCGCGGGTCGAGGAGTTCTGGCGCCGGCTCGGCGCCGACGTCGAGCGGATGGCGCCCGATCATCACGACCGCGTGCTCGCGGTGACGAGCCACCTGCCGCACCTGATCGCCTATACGATCGTCGGCACCGCGGACGATCTCGGCCAGGTCACCGAGTCCGAGGTGATCAAGTTCTCGGCCGGCGGCTTCCGCGACTTCACCCGCATCGCCGCGTCCGACCCGGTGATGTGGCGCGACGTCTTCCTCGCCAACAAGGAGGCGGTGCTGGAGATGCTGCAGCGCTTCAGCGAGGACCTCAGTCAGCTGCAACGCGCGATCCGCTGGGGCGACGGCGACGCGCTCTACGACCGTTTCGCGCGGACGCGCGCGATCCGCCGCTCGATCGTCGATCAGGGTCAGGACGATGCCGCCGCCGACTTCGGGCGCCGGCACGACTGAGGGGCATCCTCCTCACCTGACTGTGGCGTCATGCTGAACTCGTTTCAGCATCCACCGGCCCGCGAGTGCGACGGCGTTCGGATGTGCCGCACGGTGGATCCTGAGACGAGCTCAGGATGACGCTAGTGGCAGCCGTGGCCTTCGCTCCTGCCCGTGTTCCCGCGCACGCGGGAACCCAGTGCCACGCGCGGCTCGTTTGCGACCCTGGGCTCCTGCGTCCGCAGGAGCACGAACATCCTCACCTCGCGTTCAGCGCGTTGATCGCCGCGTGCACGCGCGCCTCGATCTCGCGGCGCGGCAGCCCCGGGGGGATCGGCTCCCCAAGCCGGATCGTCACCTCGCCCGGCGTCACCGTGCCCCTGCGCAGCCCCAGCCGCCCGCTGTCGAGCGCGATCGGCACCACCGGATAGCCGAGCGCCTTGTACAGTCCCGCGAAGCCCGAGCGCAGCGGCGGTGCCTCGCCATGCGGCACGCGCGTGCCCTCGGGATAGACGATCACCGATCGCCGCGCCTCGCGCGCCACCTTCGCATCGCGCACCAGCTGCCGCAGCGCCGCGGCGGAGGCGTCGCGGTCGACCGGGATCGCGCCGTAGACCCGCGTCGCCCAGCCCCAGAAAGGGATGTTCCACAGCTCGCGCTTGAGCACGACCGCCGGGCCGCGCAGCAGCGGCTGCAGCTCCACCGTCTCGTACATGGCCTCGTGCTTGGCGGCATAGAGCACCGGCCCGGCGGGCAGCTCACCCTCGAAGCGCGTCCGCACGCCGAGCAACGCGCGCGCCGCCCAGCGGTGATAGGCCGACCAGACATGCGCGTACGGCACCATCGCGCGCTGCCCGAACAACGCGACGATTGGCACCACCAGCACGATCGGCACCGAGCCGGCGTAGAACACCAGCCGGAAGAGCCAGGATCTCAGCGCGTCCATTGTCTCACCCGCTCCCACCCCAGCACCGCCGCGCGCAGCAGCAGCTTGTTATATTCGTTGACCGCCTGGGCCAGCGTCGGCTCGCTCGGCACGCCCTCGACCGCGACGCCCACCGTACCGCCCAGCGCGGCGGCGAGCTCGAGCGCGGCGCGGCGCGCGTGCCAGTCGGAGGTGACCAGCCGGATCGACCGATAGCCGCGGGCCTTGACCCAGGCGGCGGTCTCCTCGGCGTTGCCGCGCGTGTCGACCGCCTCGGCACCGAGGTCGACGCAGCAGGCGAAGGTGGCGGCATGGCCGCTGACCCGCGCGAGGTCGGCGCGCGTCACGCCCGGCGCGGTGCCCGTCACCAGCATGCGCCGTGCGCGCTTCTGCTCGAGCAGGTCGAGCCCCCGCGCGATCCGCCCCGCGGCCCCGGTCGGCACCACGATCGCGTCGGTGCGCAGCGCCGCGTCGGGCGTGCCCGGCAGCGCGAGCATGAAGAGCGCGAAGCCCAGCGCCCAGCCGAGCAGCGCGAGCGCGACCAGCCGCTTGATCACAGCGTGCGCGCCAGCGCGTGGGTGACGGTGCGGCGTGCCACCAGCGCGGCGAAGCCGACGAAGACGAGCGGCAGCATCGCGAGCACGCCCCAGCCCTCGGCGCCGAGCGCGACGGTGTCGCCGAGGGCGCCCGAGCCGGCGGCGAGGGGGCCGACCAGCAGCGCCGCGGTCACGGCCGCGGCCGCGCTCGCCACGACCGCGGCGGCCGCGGCGTCGCGCGCGACGCGGCGCTGGAACAGCCCGGCCACCTGGGTGTCGGTCGCACCTAGCCCGTGCATCACCGCGATCGTGGCGCGGTGCGCCTCGAGTCCCGCCCGCGCCGCCAACACCACCACCGCGGCGCTGGCGGCCACCATCAACGACCCGACCGCGGCGGCGAGCACCGACGCGAGCCGCAGCAGCCGCGCCAGCGGCGCCACCGCCGCGCCGTGCGAGTCGATCACCGCGCCGGGCGCGGCACGGGCCAGCACCGCCCGTGCCGTCGCGAGCGCGGCGTCGCCGGGAGCGAGCTCGAGATCGATCAGCTCGGGCATCGGCAGGTCGGGGTCGTCCGCCGCGCTGCCGAGCCAGGGCGCCACCAGGGCCGCCAGCTCGGCGCGCGGCACCGCGCGCGCGCGCGTCACCGCGGGCGAGGACCGCAGCGTCGCCAGGGCGCGGGCCGCCGCCGTCGCGCGTGCGGTGGGGTCGGCGTCGGTGAACTGCACCGTGGCGCGTCCGCTCAGCCGCGCGCCCAGCGCCGCCGCGCCCCGCCCCGCGGCGATCCCTGCCGCCGCGGCGAGCAGCGTCAGGAACAGCATGATCGCGAGCACGCCCACCATCGCGCGCCCGGCACGCGCCGGGTCGAGCACGCGGGCGGTCGCCGCGCTCATGCCATGCTCACGCGCGCGGGCGGGAAGCGCAGCGCGCCCGTGGGGTCGAGCAGCCGCCCGTCCGCCAGCCGCATCATCTGCGCGGCCTTGACCCGCCGCAGCAGCTGCGGATCGTGCGTCGCCACCACGACGGTGGTGCCGAGCCCGTTGAGCGAGGCGAACAGTTGCATCAGCCGCTCGGCCATCTCCTCGTCGACGTTGCCGGTCGGCTCGTCCGCGAGCAGCAGTTCGGGCCGCCCCACCACCGCGCGCGCGATCGCCACCCGCTGCTGCTCGCCGCCCGACAGCGTCGCGGGCAGGGCCGCGGCGCGGTGCGACAGGCCGACCCAGGCGAGCATCTCGCGCACCGCCTCGGCGACGTCGGCCTCGTCCGCCGCGGCGATCCGCAGCGGCAGCGCCACGTTGTCGGCGATGCTGAGGTGCGGGACGAGGCGGAAATCCTGGTAGACGACCCCGACACGGCGGCGGAAGCCGGGCATGCGCGCGCGCGGCAGCGTCACCACATCCTCGCCGAACAGCCGGATGATCCCGCGGCTGGGGCGCTGCGCCAGGTAGAGCAGGCTCAGCAGCGAGGTCTTGCCCGCGCCGCTCGCGCCGGTGAGGAAGTAGAATTCGCCCGGCGCGAGCGCGAAGCTGACGTCGCGCAGCACCTCCTCGCCCTGGCCGTAGCGCAGCCCGACATTCTCGAACTGGACGATCCCCGCCACCCGGCCGCTCACCACCTCTCGCCTGCGCATCGCCCTGCCGCCATCGCACGCGTGCCCGCGCGCATCAAGCAGGCGACGGGCCGCTTGCCTCAGGTGGCTCGCACGTGCTTAGAATCGCGATCAGTTCCTGCCGGTGGCCCGCCATGATCATCGAATGTCCCGAATGTCGCGCGCGCTATCAGGTGCCGGACGGCACGGTCGGCGCGACCGGCCGCACCGTGCGCTGCGCCAACTGCCGCCACAGCTGGTACCAGGAGCCACAGGACGAACCTCTCGGCGAGGACGTCGAGGAAGCGGAGGAGGCACCGGCGATCGATACCGCCGCGGCGGACGCTTACCCCTCGGCGCCGGAACCGGGGCCAGGTCCCGCGGCGCGGGCACCTGAGCCGATGGCGACGACGCCGGCCGCCGCGTCCGCCCCGCCCCCGCTGATCGCGCCCGCCCTGGTCGAGGCCGATCCCGAGCCTTCCGCGGTCGCCGCCGGCTACGACGCCTTCGCACATCGCCCGCCGTTCCGCCCCGAGCGCAACACCGCGCGGATGCGCACGATCGCCAGTCTCGCCGCCGGGCTGCTCATGCTCGCCGCGGTGGCGGTGATCCTGTGGACCACCGCACCCGGTCTGGCGCAGCAGGTCGGCCTCTCGATCGGACCCGCCGAGCTGCCGCTGCGCATCGTCGATCACCCGATCGAGCGCCGCAAGATGGCCAACGGCTCGGAACTGTTCGCGGTCAGCGGGCAGATCACCAACCCGTCGCCGACGCGCCAGCGCGTCCCCGATATCCGCGCCGATCTGCGCGACGCGCAGGGCAAGATCGTGTTCAGCTGGACGATCACGCCGCAGCAGCGCACCCTGCTGCCCAACGGCGCGCTCGACTTCAACTCGGCGCAGGTCGACGTCCCCGCCACGTCGAAGCGGCTCGATCTCAGCTTCGTCGGCGAGGAAAGCTGAGCCTGGCGACGAAAGCGTGTTGCCAGCCCCCCGGGGCTTTGCTAGGGGCCCGCTCCTGCCAGCCGCCGGGCACCCCCCGGCGGACATCACGTGCGGTCGTGGCGGAATTGGTAGACGCGCAACGTTGAGGTCGTTGTGTCCGAAAGGACGTGGAAGTTCGAGTCTTCTCGACCGCACCACCTTCCCGCCTAGGCGCGGGAGCCGCGGGCCGGCCGGCCTGCCGGGTTTGTCCCAGGAGGGAACAGCCCGTCCTCGGCGCCGAGCGCCGTGCACGCGCGTTACCGTCTCCGCATGACCTGTACCGCGTATCTGCAGGCGATCGGCACCGCGACGCCGACGCACGACATCCACACCGCCTTTGTCGACTGGGCGCGCGACCGCCTGCCGGAGCGGCCCGCGCGGCTGTTCGAGCGCATGGCCGCGCGCGCCGGGATCGCGCACCGCTGGTCGGTGCTGCCCGAGAGCGTCGGTTCGCCGGTCGCGGGCGGGGGCTTCTACGCCGCCGAGCCGCTGCCCGGGACCGGCGCGCGCATGGCGCTGTACGCCGCGGCGGCCCCGACGCTCGCGCTCGCCGCGGTCGGCGCGCTGGCCGAGCAGGTCGGGCTCGACGGCATCACGCATCTCGTCGTGGCGAGCTGCACCGGCTTCGTCGCGCCGGGGGTCGACCAGATCATCGCGCGGCGGCTCGGGCTGGCGGCGACGGTGGAACGGACGCTGATCGGCTTCATGGGCTGCTACGCCGCGGTGGTGGCGCTGCGCACCGCGCGCCATATCGTCCGCTCCGAGCCGACGGCGCGCGTGCTGGTGGTGTCGGTGGAGTTGTCGACGCTCCACCTCCAGAAGAGCGCCGAGCTGGAGCCGCTGCTCGCCATGCTCCAGTTCGGCGACGGCGCCGCCGCCGCGCTGGTCACCGGCGCACCGGGCGGACTCGCGCTCGAGCGGCCGTTCAGCGTCGCGCTGGAGGGATCGGACTCGCTGATCCGCTGGGACATCACCGACCGCGGCTTCGCGATGCATCTCTCGGGCGAAGTGCCCGGACGCCTCGGCGGCGCGCTGCGCGACACCGCGCTGGTCGAGTCGCTCACCGGCGGCGCGGCGGTGGACCGCTGGGCGGTGCACGCCGGCGGACGCTCGATCCTCGACTCGGTCGAGCAGGCATTGGCGCTGCCGCCCGAGGCGCTCGCCGACTCGCGCGCGGTGCTGCGCGACTGCGGCAACATGTCCTCGGCGACGTTGCTCTTCGTGCTGGCGCGCGTGCTCCGCGACGCGCCGGTGCGGCACGGCGTGGCGCTCGCCTTCGGGCCGGGCATGGCGGCGGAGGGGATCGCCTTCCGCAGCGCCCCGTGAGCGCGTCCCCGCTCGGCGAGCGGCGGATCGCGGACGAGCTGATGGACGCCGACGACCTCGCGCCCGACACCTATGCCGCGGTGGTGGCCGATCTCGCCCGGGTCAACGTCGTGACGCTCGCCGCCCGCCCGACGCTCGCTTTCCTGCGCCGCACCTGCCGGCCGGGCGGACGCTACCGGCTGCTCGACGTCGGCTACGGCGACGGCGACATGCTGCGGCGGATCGCGCGCTGGGGTGAGCGCCGCGGCGTCGCCTTCGACCTCGTCGGCGTCGACCAGAATGAGCGCAGCCGCGCCGCGGCATCGGCACACAGCCCGGCGGAGCTCAGGGTCGACTGGCGCGTCGGCGACTATCGCGCGCTCGGCGACGAGCCGTGGGACCTGGTGATCTCGAGCCTGGTCGCGCACCATATGACGCGCGACGAGCTGGTCGCCTTCCTCGCCTGGATGGAGCGGCACGCGCGCGTCGGCTGGCTGGTCAACGATCTCCACCGCCACGCTGTCGCCTACCGCGCCTGGCCGCTGCTGGCGCGCGGCTTCGGTTGGCACCCGATCGTGCGACACGACGGCCATGTCTCGATCGCGCGCAGCTACCGACCCGACGAGTGGCCCCCGCTGCTCGCCGCCGCGGGCGTGCGCGACGCGCGCGTCTACCGTGCCTTCCCGTTCCGGCTGTGCGTCGAGCGCCGCTGATCCTCGGCGGCGGGCCGGCGGGCGCCGCCGCGGCGATCACGCTCGCACAGGGCGGCACGCGCGCGCTGGTGATCGAGCGCACGCGCGAGACCGGCGACGCCCTGTGCGGCGGCTTTCTCAGCTGGCGCACGCTGGCGGCGGTGGAGCGGCTCGGGGTCGACCCGGACGCGCTCGGGGCGGCGGTGGTGCGGCGCGTGCGGCTGTTCGCCGCGGGGCGCGTGGTCGAGGCGCCGCTGCCCGCGCCGGCGCGCGGCGTCTCGCGTCACCGGCTCGACTCGCTGCTGCTCGCGCGCGCGGTGGCGGCGGGCGCGGCGGTGGAGCGCGGCGTCGCGGCGCGCGCCATCGAAGAGCGCGCCGTGCGCACCGCCGACGGCGCGCTGCTGGCGGGCGACGCGCTGTTCCTCGCCAGCGGGAAGCATGACGTGCGCGGCAGGACGCGGCCGGCGCCCGGCGCAGATCCGGCGCTCGGCCTGCGCACGCGCCGCGCCGACACGCCGGCGCTGGCGCGGCTGGTCGGCGACGCGGTCGAACTCCACCTGTTCCGCGGCGGCTATGCCGGGGTGGTGCGGCAGGAGGACGGCAGCACCAACATCTGCCTCGCGCTGCGGCGCTCGCGGCTGAGCGCGGCGGGAACGCCTGCGCGCCTGCTCGAGACGCTCGCGGCGGAGGCGCCGGCGCTGGGCGAGCGGCTCGGGGACATGACGGACAGTGCGATCGAGGCGGTCGCCAACGTGCCTTACGGGTGGCGCGCGAGGGCGGGCGAGACCGGCCTGTTCCGGCTCGGCGATCAGGCCGCGGTGATCCCGTCGCTCGCCGGCGAGGGCATGGGTATCGCGCTGGCGAGCGGCATGAGTGCGGCGCAGGCGTGGCGCGACGGCGGCGCGGGGGCGGCAGCATCGTGGCAGGCGCGTTTCGCTCGCCGCGCGGGCCCACCGCTGGCGGTCGCGGGAGCGGTGCGCGCGCTGGCGGAGCATCCGGTGCTCGCCGCGCCGCTGCTGGCGCCGCTCGCCCGCGCCGGGATGCTCGAGTGGCTGGCGCGCTGGACCCGCATCGGAGGGAGTTAATCCTCTGGCTCGTCCTCCCGCCCCGGCGCGAGCCCAGGGTCACAGCGCGCCGCCTCCTCGGCGCTGGGCTCCCGCGTGCGCAGGAATAAGGGACCGTCGCGCGCACGCGGACGCCCGCTGAGCGCGGCGCCGAACAAAGCCCCTTGATCGCCGCGGCGAGTTAATCGCGCGCCAATCCGCTTGTTAAGCCTGGCTCAAGCCACTATCCGCCAGGGCCGACGCCATGGCCCGCGCCCCCTCCCGCACCTCCCGCTCGCGCCCGGCGCGCTCCCCGTGGCGGCGACGGCTCAGCGTCGCGCTCAAGACGCTGCTGGCGCTCGCCGTGCTGGCGGTCGGCGCGCTCGTGGTAGCGGTGTATATCGCGCGCTCGCAGCTGCCGAGCTTCGAGTCGCTCAAGTCCTCGCCCAACGGCCAGATGGTGCGGGTCCACGCCGCCGACGGTAGCGTATTGGTCTCGCTCGGGCCGAGCTACGGCCAGTGGCTGAGCTACGACCATATTCCAGCGGTGATGACCGACGCGACGATCGCGGTGGAGGACCGCCGCTTCCGCAGCCATCTCGGCGTCGACCCGATCGGGATCGTCCGCTCGGTCGGGGTGCGCTACGAGCGCGGCCACTGGGTGCAGGGCGGCTCGACCATCACGCAGCAGCTCGCGCGCACGGTCTTTCTCAACAACCAAAAGAAGTTCGGCCGCAAGTTCCGCGAGGCGATCCTGGCGCTCGCGCTCGAGCGCAAGTTCAGCAAGGACCAGATCCTCGAGCTGTACCTCAACAAGGTCTATTACGGCGGCGGCGCCTACGGGATCGACGCCGCCAGTCGCAAGTTCTTCGGCCATGGCGCGAGCCAGCTGAGCCTGACCGAGGCGGCGGTGATCGCCGGGCTGGTCAAGGCGCCGTCCAACTACTCCCCCACCGCGGACGCCGAGGCCGCGGTCGGGCGCGCCGGGGTGGTGATCCAGCAGATGGTGCGCAACGGCTTCATCACGTCGAGCCAGGCCGCCGCCGCCGACCCCAACGACGTCCGCCTCGCTCCCGCGCCGCGGCAGAACAGCGTCCGCTATTTCACCGACTGGGCGCTGCCGCAGCTCGAGCTGCTGATCGACGAGACCGAGAAGCCGCTGGAGGTGTGGACCACGCTCGACCCGGCGATGCAGCGCGCCGCCGACGACGCGGTGCGCGCCAACGCCCCCGCGGGCGCGCAGGGCGCGCTGGTCGCGCTCGACCGCGACGGCTCGGTGCGCGCAATGGTGGGCGGCACCGACTATGTCACCTCCAACTACAACCGCGCCACCAAGGCGCAGCGCCAGCCCGGCTCGGCGTTCAAGCTGTTCGTCTATCTGTCCGCGCTCGAGGCCGGGCGCACGCCCGAGGATCGCGAAGTCGACGAGCCGGTGACGATCGACGGCTGGAGCCCGCGCAACGACTCGCGCCGCTTCTCGGGCGAGGTCACGCTGCGCACCGCCTTCGCCTTCTCGCTCAACACGATCGCGGCCAAGCTCGGCTATGCGGTCGGCTTCCAGACGGTGGCGGACATGGCGCGGCGCTTCGGCATCACCACCGCGGTCAACACGCATCCCTCGATGGTGCTCGGCACCTCGGAGGTGCGCGTGATCGACATGACGCGCGCCTTCGCCAGCGTCGGCAACAAGGGCGTGGCGGTGACACCGTTCGGGATCACGCGGGTGACCGCCGAGGGCGAGGAGATCTACCGCCACGAGGTCGACCGCAGCCACGTGCTGGTCGCGCCCAACGTCGCGGCGCAGATGATCGACCTGCTCCAGACCACGGTCAACACCGGCACCGGCCGTGCCGCGCAGATCGGCCGTCCCGTGGCGGGCAAGACCGGCACCACCACCAGCAGCAAGGACGGCTGGTTCCTCGGCTTCTCCTCCGGGCTGACCACCGGCGTGTGGATGGGGCGCGACGACGCCAAGCCGGTCGGCGGGCTGCACGGCGGCACCGCGCCGGCGCGCGCCTTCGCGCAGTTCATGCGCCAGGCGGTGGCCAATCGCCCGATCGAGCAGTTCGACACGCAGGTGACGCTGCCCGAGGCGCAGCTCGAGCCCGACGCCGAGAGCTACTATGGCGCGCCCGACAACAGCAGCTTCGTCGGCGACGACGGCGTCGCGATCGATCCCGGCGCGGCGGCCGAGCCGCAGGCACCGGTGTTCGGCCCGGAGCGGCCCGTGGTGCAGCCGGTGCCGCGCGCGCGCGACGACGATGCCACGCCCGACGACGGCGCGGACCCGCGCGACGCCCCGCCGCAGGCGCCGGCGCAGCGGCTCGATCAGGACTGGCTCGATCGGGTCACCGGCCGGCCTCAGCGCGAGCAGGGGCGCGACCGGGCCGCGCCGCGGGGTCAGCCGCCGCGCGCACCTTCCGGTGACACGTCGGGCGACCGCCCGTACCAGTGAAGCGCGGCGCCGTTGGCGCGTAGCCAGGCGCGCTCGGGCGCGGGGTCGCGGCCGTAGAGCTCGGCCACCAGGGCATGGAAGCGCGGCGAGTGATCCATGTGGACGCGGTGCGCGACCTCGTGCGCCGCGGTGGCGCGGCGCACCGCGCGCGGCGCCATCACGAGCCGCCAGCTGTAGCGGATCGCGCCGTGGTGCGCGCAGCTGCCCCAGCGCCCGCGCGGGTCGCCCACGCTCACCGCGCTGACCGTCACGCCGGCGAGCGCGGCGTAATGCGCGGTATCCTCCTCGAGCAGCGCCAGCGCCGTGCGCCGCAGCCACGCCGCGACGCGTCGCTCGACCATCTCCGCCGGCCCGCCGAGAACGAGCAGGTCTCCCTCGACCCGCGGCAGGCGCGCCGCGCCGGCGCGCCACGCGATCGTCAGCGCCGCGTCGTCGACCTCCAGCGTCGCGCCTGGGACGAACGGGCGCGGCCGCGGCAGCAGCGCGCGCTGCGCGTCGAGCCAGGCGCGCTGCCCGGCCGCCCAGGCCAGCGCCTTGGCGGCGGAGGCGCGCGGCGGCAGCGTCAGCCGCACGCGCCCGCTGGTCGGATCGAACGAGAGCTTCGTCCGCCGCGCGCGCGGGTTGCGGACCAGCTCGATCGAGTCCGCCGGGATCGTCGCGCCGGTCACCGCCGGATCACAGCTCCCGGTCGACGATATGATGTTCGAGGTCGCCCGCGTCGTCCTCGCTGATCGTCCAGCCGCGCACCGACTCGCCGGCGCGGTGCACCGCCTCGCGGTCGCCGCTGACCAGATAATGCCAGTCGGGCAGCGGCTCGCCGTTGGCGCGCAGGCGATAGGCGCAGGTGGAGGGCAGCCAGTCGATCGAGTCGACGTTGCTCGTCGTCAGCCGCACGCACTCGCTCACATAGGCGCGGCGGTGGCGATAGTTGGAACATTGCCCGCTGCGGCGGTCGAGCAGGCGGCAGGCGACGTTGGTGGCGACCAGCTCGCCGGTCTCCTCGTCCTCCAGCTTGTGCAGGCAGCATTTGCCGCAGCCGTCACACAGTGCCTCCCACTGCGCGCGGTCGAGCCGGTCGAGCGGCACGTCCTCCCAGAAGCGACCCGTCAGTGCGCCCATCGCGTCACCTCGTCGGCGATCGCCTGCGGCGGCCCCTCGGGCAGCAGCGCCAGCGGCTTGCCCTGCGGGTCGAACAGGTAGATCTGGCGGCTGTGGTCCATCAGATAGCCGTCGGCGTTGCCCTTGCCGCGCGCGTAATAGATGCCGAACGTCTTGGCCGCGGCGGCGATCTGCTGCGGCGTGCCGGTCAGCCCGACC
This sequence comes from Sphingomonas sp. BK580, assembly GCF_014194975.1. Classification (GTDB taxonomy): domain Bacteria; phylum Pseudomonadota; class Alphaproteobacteria; order Sphingomonadales; family Sphingomonadaceae; genus Sphingomonas. The sequence continues at coordinate 58,428 of NZ_JACIAY010000006.1, forward strand.
AGTCGCGGGTGGAAGGCCGAGACGAAGCGCTTCAGCGCCGCGGGCGTGTCGCGCGCAGGGTCGACCGTGACGAAGATCGGCGTGATCCGCGCCGCCAGCGCCGGATCGCTCTTCTCGACCAGCCGCAGCCCCGCCGCGACGTTCTGCACGTCGGTGGGGCAGACGTCGGGGCAGAAGGTGTAGCCGAAATAGACGATGCGGTACTGGCCGGCGAAGTCGCGATCGGTCCGCGCGCGCCCGTCCTGGTCGGTCAGCGCGAAGGCGCCGCCGATGCGCGCGCCGGCGAGCGGCGGGGCGGCGGCCGGCTCGCTCGAGCAGCCCGCGACCGTTCCGGCCAGCCCGAGCGCGAGCGCGGCGGCGAGGTGACGACGCATGTTCATGGTGGCGGCAGATGTGATGCGTTATAGCGCTGCCCGCAACCCTTTCCGCTCCGCCGACGCGAGACCGCCCGACCCATGATCCGCCGCCTGCTCCCCGCCGCCGCGCTGCTGCTCCCGCTCGGCACGCTCCCCCTCCCCGCCGCGGCGCAGCAGCAGTCGCAGAGCTACAAGTTCCTCGAGGCGATCCGCAAAGGTGACGGTAACGCGGTGATCGCGACGCTCGACCAGCCCGGCCAGACGATCATCAACACGCGCGACGTCACCACCGGCGAAGGCGCGCTCCACATCGTCGTCAAGCGCGGCGACTCGGCCTATCTGCGCTACCTGCTCGCCAAGGGCGCCGATCCCAACCTGCGCGATCGCGACGGCGAGACGCCGATGATGCTCGCGGTCCAGGCCGGTCAGCCCGAGATGGTGCAGATCCTCGCCACCGCCAAGGCCAATGCCAATCTCGCCGACGGTAGCGGCGAGACCCCGCTGATCCGCGCGGTGCAGCGCCGCGACCTCACCTTGGTGCGCGCGGTGCTGGCGGCGGGGGGCAACCCCGACCAGACCGACAATGTCGCGGGCATGTCGGCACGCGACTATGCCAAGCGCGACACGCGCTCGACCGCGATCGCCAAGGTGCTCGACGAGACGCCGACGAAGACCCAGCGCGCGGTCGCGGGCCCGCGGATGTGAGCGGCGGAGGCGCGACGTCGCGTCTCCGCTCAGAAGCCCTGCACCGCCTCGGGATCGTGCGCCGCGATCAGCCGGCGTGCGGCACGGCGCGCGAAGGCGAGCGTGCAGCGCTTGCGCACGTGCGCGGGCAACGGCTCGGTCCGCGCCTCGCGCACGATCGCGGCGTCGTAGCGGTCGGCGACGATCAGCCCGGTACGCTCGGGCAGGAAGGCGGCGCCGTCGATCGGCGCGGCGTCGAACCCCGCCGGCACCGCCCAGTAGAATCGGTCGCAGTGCGCGAGATAGTCCTGCCACTTGGCGTCGCCGAGCAGGTCGGCGCGCGACACCTTGATCTCGACGATCACCAGCTGTCCGCGCTGGTCGAGCGCCATCAGGTCGGCGCGGCGCCCGCCGTCGAGCGGCACCTCGGCGATCGCGGTGAGTTCGTGGCGTAGCAGCATCCGCGTGACGCCGCGCGCGACGTCGGCGGCACACATCGGGCCGGGTGAGTCGACGCAGGATTCGGGAGTGGTCAGCATCCGCTCCTGATAGAACATCCAGCGAACGCTGGCAAAGCCCCGACGTCCCGCCGGTCGCGCGCAAGTGGTTGAACGCAGGCGTCGTCTCGGGCATGGAAGGCGCGATGGTTCCCGTTCCGTTCGCCGCGCTCGCCTTCGCCGGGCACGACTGGTGCGCGCTGCCGCAGGGCGCGCTCTACTGGCCGGCGCGGCGCGCGCTGCTGGTGGCGGACCTGCACCTCGAGAAAGCGAGCTGGTACGCGCGCGGCGGGCAGATGCTGCCGCCCTATGACTCGATCGCGACGCTGACCGACCTGGCCGCGCTGGTCGACTCGCTCGCCCCCGCGGAACTATGGTGCCTGGGCGACAGCTTCCACGACGTCGAGGGCTGCGACCGGCTCCCCGCCGACGCGCGCGCGCTGCTCACCCGGCTCACCGGCGCGACGCGCTGGACGTGGATCACGGGCAATCACGACCGGATCTATGTCGATCGCTGCGGCGGCGCCGCGGTCGACGAGGCCTTGGTCGACGGCGTCGTGCTGCGCCACGAGGCCGTGCGCGGTGAGACTCGGCCCGAGCTGTCGGGCCATTTCCACCCCAAGCTCCGCGTGCGCGTGCGCGGCAAGCTGGTGGCGCGGCGCTGCTTCATCGCCGGCCCGCGCAAGCTGATCCTTCCCGCCTTCGGCGCGCTCACCGGCGGGCTGGACGCGACCCATCCCGAGATCGGCCGCGCCGCGGGCGGTCCCGCCGAGGCGCTGGTCGCGCTACCCGACCGGCTGCTCCGCTTCCCGCTCGCCGCCTGAGCGCAGCCGCGTCAGCAGCGCGGCCACCTCGTCATAGTCGCGCGCGATCGCGTCGACCCCGATCGCGCGCAGCCGCTCGGCATGGTCGGGCCCGCAGTGCGAGGCAGCGACCAGCCCGATGACATAGGCGCCGCTCGCCACCGCGCCGGTGGCGCCCACCGGCGAGTCCTCGATCACCGCGCAGCGCTCGATCGGCACGCCGAGCTGCGCCGCGCCGTGCCAGTAGAGATCGGGTGCCGGTTTGCCGCGGGCGACATGCTCCGCGCCCGAGTAGAGGTGGTCGCCGAACGCCTCGAGCAGCCCGAGGTGCTGGAGGTGCGTGCGGATCCAGCGGACCCGGCTCGACGACACCACCGCGCGCGGCAGGTCGGCGGGCAGCGAGCGCACGAAGGCCGCCGCTCCGGCCACCTCGGCGATCCCCTCGACCAGGCAGCGCTCGTCCTCGGCCTGGCGCGCGGCGCGGAAGTCGTCGGGAAGCGCCCGTCCGATCCAGCGCTCGACCGCGCCCGTGAAGTCGGTCCCGGACAGGCCCATGAACATCGCCATCGCCTGTTCCGGCGACGTCGGGTGGCCTGCCGCGGTGAGATAGTCGGCCAGGTGGCGATTGCCGCTCGCCTCGCTCTCGATCAGCACGCCGTCGAAGTCGAAGAGCAGCGCCTCGATGCGCGGCGCCGCGCTCATCGCCGCGCCCCGAACAGCGCCGAGCCGACGCGAACGTGGGTGGCGCCCAGAGTCACGGCAGTCTCGACGTCGTCGGACATGCCCATGCTCAGCCCGCTCAGGTCATGATCACGCGCCAGCTTGGCGCAGAGCGCGAAATAGGGCGCGGGTTCGCGCTCGGCGGGCGGGATGCACATCAGCCCGGCGACCGGCAGGCCGGCGTCGCGCGCCTGCCGCAGCAGCGCGGGCAGCTCCGCGATCGCGCAGCCGCCCTTCTGCGGCTCTGCCCCGATATTCACCTGGAGGAAGCACTCGGGTGCCCTCCCCTGCGCCGCGATCGCGCGCGCCAGCGCCTCGACCAGCGAGGGCCGGTCGACCGAGTGGATCGCCGCCGCCAGTGCCACCGCGTCCGCCGCCTTGTTCGACTGCAGCTGACCGATCAGGTGGAGCCGCGCGTCGGGATGCTCGTCGCGCAGCGCCGGCCATTTCGCCTGCGCCTCCTGGACGCGATTCTCACCGAAATGCCTCACCCCCGCGGCGAGCAGCGGGCGGATCGCCGCGGCGTCGTGCGTCTTCGAGACCGCGATCAGCGTCACGTCGGCGGGGTCACGCGTCGCCGTGCGCGCCGCGCGCGCGATGCGGTCGCGCACCGCAACGAGCCGCGCCTCGGCATCGCGGGAGAGGTCGTCCTGGATCATGCCCCGCGCTATAGGTGCCGCGATGCGCGCCCGCCACCCCGACCGCTGGCTGATGACCGACGAGCGCCAGGGTGAGGCGTTGTGGCGCGCGCTCGGCCGGCTGCCGCGCGGCGGCGGGATCGTCTTCCGTCACCACGCGACACCCCCCGCCGAGCGCGCGCGTCTGTTCGCGCGCGTAGCGGCGGTGGCCCGGCGCCGCGGCCTGATCCTGGTCCGCGCGGGCGCCACCCCGCTCCGCGGCGAGCGCGGCCGTCATGCGCGCCGCGGGCCCGGTCTGGTGACCTGGCCCGCACACTCGCGCCCGGAGGCGATCATGGCGGTGCGCGCGGGCGCGGCGCTGGTCTTCGTCTCGCCCGTGTTCGCGACCCGCTCGCATCCCGGCGCGCGGGCGCTCGGTCCGCTGCGCGCCGCCGCGATCGCGCGCGGGCTGCCGCTCGGGGCGATCGCGCTCGGCGGGGTGGACGAGCGCCGCTACCGCCACCGGCTGCGCGCGCTCGGTTTCGGCGGCTATGCCGCGATCGACGCGTGGGGCGCGGGCGACGGCTGAGCGCGCCTCAGCCGATATGCTCGGCGAAGAACGCGGCGGTGCGCTCGTCGGCCAGCTCGGCCGCGGCGTCCGAGCGGCGCTTCCCGAACTCAGTGGCGAACCCGTGATCCTCGCCGGCATAGTCATAGAGCGTGACGCGCGGGTGGTCGTCGAGCCCGTCGTGCATCGCCCGCTGCGTCGCCGCGTCGACGAAGCCGTCGGCGCCGGCGACATGGAGCAGCAGCGGGCGCGCGATGGCGTGCTTCTCGCCGAGCAGCCCGTCGATCCCCACCGCGTAATAGCCCACGCTGGCGTCGACGTCGGTGCGCGCCGCGGTCATATAGGCCAGCCGTCCGCCGAGGCAGTAGCCGACCGCGCCCACCTTCTTGCCGCTCTCGACGCGCGCGTAGCGGATCGCCGCCTCGATATCGCGCACGCCGCCGTCCTGATCGAACTGGCCCATCAGCGAGAGCGCGCGCTCCATCTCGGGCGCGGTATCGGGATCGAGCTCGATGCCCGGCGCGATCCGCCAGAACAGATCGGGCGCCACGGCGAGGTAGCCCGCCTCGGCCAGCGTGTCGCACTTGCGGCGGATGCCGGCGTTGATGCCGAAGATCTCCTGGATCACGACGATCGCCCCGCGCGGGGTACCGGCGGGGTCGGCGCGATAGACGGGCATCTCACCGCCGTCGAGCGCGGTGATGGTAGCGAGGGCGGTCATGGCGGCTCTCTCCTGGTACCCGCGCTGCTCCGCGGACGTTGCGGAGCATCGGCGATCACGGGCATAAGCCGGGCGACGCTATCGCGCCCGCCGGGCGCGCTCAAGGAGCCGCGGCGATGAAGGTGACGATCGAGCTCGACTGCACACCCGAAGAGGCGCGCCGGATGATGGGCCTCCCCGACCTCACTCCCTTGCACGACCTCTATCTGTCGCGCCTGCGCGAGGCGTTCGACGGCCGCATCGCTCCCGAGACGGTCACGGCGATGATGCGGAGCTGGACGCCGATGGGGGACGCCGGAATGGAGGTGTGGCGGCAGCTCTTCGCGTCCAACGGTGGCAAGTCGGGCTGAGTGGGCGCGGACACGATCTACGCGCTGTCGAGCGGTGCGCCGCCCGCGGCGATCGCCGTGATGCGCGTCAGCGGCGATGGCGCGATCCCGGCGGCGGAGGCGCTGGCGGGCCCACTCCCCCTGCCCCGCCGCGCCGGCCTGCGGACGCTGCGCGACGGCGCGGGTGCGCCGCTGGATCGCGCCTTGGTGCTCGTGTTCCCCGGTCCGAACAGCGCGACGGGGGAGGATCTCGTCGAGCTGCATCTTCACGGCGGTCGCGCCGTGGTGGCCGCGGTCGCCGGTGCACTCGCCGCGTGTCCGGGCCTGCGACCGGCCGAGCCCGGAGAATTCACCCGACGCGCGCTGACGAACGGTCGGATCGACCTCAGCCAGGCGGAAGGGTTGGCCGACCTGCTGGAGGCCGAGACCGAGACGCAGCGGCGCGCCGCCCTGGCAGCGAGCGAGGGCACGCTCGGCGACACGCTGGCGCGGTGGCTGGACACGCTGAGCGATGCGGCCGCGCTGATCGAGGCGACGATCGACTATGACGGGGAAGCCGACGTCGTCTCCGGTGCGAGCGACGCGTGGCGTGGCACCGTCGCGCGCCTGCGCGAGGAGATCGACGTCCTTCTCGCGCAGCCCACGGTGGAGCGCCTACGCGACGGCCTGCTCGTTGTCCTCGCCGGGCCGCCCAATGCCGGCAAGTCGTCGCTGTTCAACGCGCTGCTCGGCCGTGAGGCGGCGATCGTGACACCGATCGCGGGCACGACCCGCGACGTGATCGAGGCTCAGGTCGTCCGCGGCGGGATCCCCTACCGGCTCTGCGACACCGCCGGGTTGGCAGAGGCGACGAACGATGTCGTCGAGCGGATCGGAGTGGAGCGCGCGCGCGCGCTCACCGAGCGAGCCGACGTGATCCTGTGGCTCGGCGCGCCAGACGAAGCGCCCGATCGATCGATCCGCGTCGGCGCCAAGGCGGACCTCGGTATGCACCCCGCCTCCGATATCTCGGTGTCGGTGCTGCGGCCGGACACGGTCACGCTCCTGTGGGAGCGGCTCGCGCGCATCGGTGCGGACGCGCTGACGCTTACCTCGCCGATGGCGCTTCGCCAGACGCAACGCGCTGCCCTCGCGGACATCCGCGAGCATCTCGATGATTCGTGCTCCGAGGAAGATCTGATCATCAGCGCCGAGCATTTGCGCGTTGCGCGGCGCGGGTTGGGAGGTCTAGTTGGTCGAGACGCGACCGAGGCGATGCTGGACGCCCTGTTCGGACGCTTCTGCCTCGGCAAGTGAGTTGTTCCACGTGAAACACTACGATGTTGTGGTGATCGGCGGCGGTCACGCCGGAACTGAGGCGGCTGCCGCGTCGGCTCGCCGCGGCGCCTCGGTCCTGCTCCTGACGCAGCGAGCCGACCTGATCGGAGCCATGTCCTGCAATCCCTCGATCGGAGGGGTTGGCAAGGGGCATCTCGTCCGCGAGATCGACGCGCTCGACGGGCTCATGGCAGTCGCGGCGGACGCGGCGTCGATCCATCGCCGGATGCTCAATCGCTCGAAAGGGCTCGCTGTCCAGGGACCTCGCGTGCAGGCCGATCGACGGCGCTACCGCGACTCGATCCAGTCTCAGCTTCGAGAATATGCGTCGATCACGATCGTCGAAGATGAGGCGTTGGCGCTCGTCCTGAGCGGCGGTCGCGTCGCCGGGGTGCGAACCGACCGCGACACGTTCCTCACGTCCGCTGTAACGCTCGCCACAGGCACCTTCCTCGGTGGCCGGCTGTTCCGCGGTGCTGAGCGGCTCGACGGCGGTCGCATCGACGAGCGTCCGAGCCGGCACCTGAGTGAGCAACTGCGGTCACTTGCCCTCCCGATCGGGCGATTGAAGACGGGGACGCCTCCCCGGCTCGACGGCCGCACGATCGACTGGGCGCGGCTCGAGCGTCAGCCGTCGGACGAGGAGGCGTGGCGCATGTCGTTCCTTCTGCCCCCGACGGCGCCCCCACCCCAACTCGCTTGCGCGATCACGCGCACGGACGCGCGGGGACACGACATCATCCGCGCTGGCCTCGCCGAGTCTCCCCTGTTCGCCGGCGCGATCGAGGGCCACGGCCCGCGCTACTGCCCGTCGATCGAGGACAAAGTACACCGGTTCGGCGATCGCGATGGCCACCAGATCTTCTTGGAGCCCGAGGGCCTCGACGATCACCTCGTCTACCCCAACGGCATCTCCACCTCATTGTCGCGCGAGACCCAGGATCGCCTGATCGGCAGCATAGCGGGGCTCGAGCGCGCGCGGATCGCCACCTATGGCTATGCGGTCGAGTATGATTTCCTCGATCCGCGCTCGCTCGACCATCGCCTTGCGCTACATGTCCTTCCCGGCCTGTTCTGCGCCGGGCAGATCAACGGTAGCACGGGTTACGAGGAAGCGGCTGCGCAGGGGCTGATCGCGGGTTGTAACGCCGCCGCCCATGCGCTTTCGCTCGACCCGTTCGTCTGCGATCGCGCGACCGGCTATATGGGAGTCATGGTGGACGACCTCGTGCTGCAGGGCGTCAGCGAGCCCTACCGGATGCTCACCGCTCGCGCGGAGTATCGGCTGGCGCTGCGGGCCGACAATGCCGAGACTCGTCTCACCGGCATGGGCGTGGCAGGCGGCATCGTACGGGACGATCGGCGCGTCTCCTTCGAGAAGCGGCAGGAGATGCGCGAGCGGGCGCGAGCGGGCGATCTGCGCGACGTCGACCTGGACGTTCGCCGCGAGGTGGAGGAGGACGCGCGCTACGCACCGTATCTCGAGCGCCAGGCGCGAGAGGTGGCGCAGATGCGCGCCGATCGCGAAGTCGCCATTCCCCCGCTCGACGCACTGCCACGTATCCCCGGCCTCTCGACCGAGATGATCGAGCGGCTCACCCTGGCACGTCCGACGACGCTCGACGAGGCATCGCGGGTACGCGGCGTCACACCCGCGGCGCTCTCCGCCTTGTGGCTGCACGCGCGGAAATCGACGTGACGGAGGAAGAGGCACGTCTGTGGGTGGTCGAGCGTCACGGTAATGATGCGGCGGCGCGGTTGGATCGCCTCGGCGAGTTGGTGATCGCCGAGAATGAGCGGCAGAACCTGATCGCTCCCGCCACAGTCGAGCAGATCTGGTCGCGTCACCTGCTCGACTCCGCGCAGTTGCTCGACCTCGCGGGCCGCGGCGGCGAATGGCTCGACATCGGGACCGGCGCCGGTTTCCCCGGTATGGTGATCGCCGCGCTGAGCGACAGGCCGGTGACAATGGTCGAACCCCGCGCTCGCCGGGTGGACTTCCTCTCGGCGGCGGCGGCTGAGCTCGGCCTTCATAATGCCACGGTCGTGCGCGGACGGGTCGAGACGCTGCCACCGCGGCACTACGCCGTCATCTCCGCGCGCGCGGTCGCCTCCCTCGACGAACTGCTCAGGATGACGCGGCATCTTCGTGATCGCAGCACTCGCCTGGTCCTGCCACGAGGTCGCGGCGGCGCCGCCGAGATTGATCTCGCCAGGGCGGGCTGGCAGGGTATGTTCCACGTGGAACACAGCGTCACCGACCCTGCGTCACTCATCGTCATCGCCGACGGAGTATCTGCCTGATGTTCTGCATCGCTATCGCCAATCAGAAGGGCGGGGTCGGCAAGACCACCAGCGCGATCAACGTGGCGACCGCCCTTGCCGCTTCCGGCCATCGCGTATTGCTGATCGACCTCGACCCGCAGGGTAATGCATCCACCGGTCTAGGCATCGCACAGGCGCAGCGTGAGCGGTCGACCTATGACGTGCTGCTGGATGACGCCGGCCTCGCCGAGGCTGCCGTGCCGAGCGGTATCCCGCAGCTCGACGTCATCCCGGCGACGGTCGATCTCTCCGGCGCCGAGATCGAGCTGGTCGAGTCGAGCGACCGTACTCACCGACTGCGCCGCGCGATCGATCGGGCGGAACGCGCGTGGGACGTGGTGCTGATCGACTGCCCGCCCTCGCTCGGCCTGCTCACCATCAACGCCATGGTTGCCGCCGATGCGCTGCTCGTCCCGCTCCAGTGCGAGTTCTTCGCGCTCGAGGGACTCAGTCAACTCCTCAACACGGTCGAGCGGATCCGGTCACGCTTCAATCCGTCACTCTCCATCCTAGGCGTGGCGCTGACCATGTATGATCGCCGCAACCGGCTTACCGAGCAGGTCTCGGCCGACGTGCGCGCGGTGCTCGGCAAGGTCGTGTTCGAGACGGTGATCCCGCGCAACGTGCGCCTCTCCGAGGCGCCGAGCCATGGACTGCCGGCGCTGATCTACGATCACCGCTGCAGTGGATCCGAGGCTTATATGGCGCTGGCGCGCGAGCTGATCCAGCGTCTGCCGCGAGAGGAGAATGTTGCAGCATGAGCGATGCAGGAGCGCGGCGCGCGCGGGGTGGCCTCGGGCGCGGGCTGAACGCCCTACTCGGAGACGCCGCGCAGGACGAGCGCGACGCCGGCGAGGCGCCGGCGCGCGGTGCGGTGCGGATGATCCCGGTCTCGGCGATCGCGCCCCATCCGGAGCAGCCGCGACGCCATTTCGACGAGGCCGCGCTGGACGAGCTCGCCGCCTCCATCGCCGAGCGTGGGGTGATCCAGCCGATCATCGTCCGTCCGCACGGCCATGACTATCAGATCGTGGCGGGCGAGCGGCGCTGGCGCGCGGCGCAGCGCGCTCGGCTCCACGAGGTGCCCGTCGTCGTCCGCGAGTATAGCGACAGCGAGACGCTGCAGATCGCGCTGCTCGAGAACATCCAGCGGCAGGATCTCAACGCGATCGAGGAAGCGCGCGCCTATCAGCGGCTGATCGACGAGTTCGGCCATACGCAGGACGCGCTCGCGCGGGCCGTGCACAAGTCGCGGAGCCACGTCGCCAATCTGCTCCGACTGCTCGACCTGCCCGACGAGGTGCAGTCGCGCGTGGTCAGCGGTACGCTGACCATGGGTCACGCGCGGGCGATGGTGGGTGCCGACGATCCGGTCGCGCTCGCCGATCAGGTGGTCACCCAGGGTCTGTCGGTGCGCCAGACCGAGAAGCTCGCGAGCAGCGACAAGCGCGGTGCCGGCGCGACGCCGCGCGGCGGCGGCGGTGGTGCGCGCGCGATCGCTCCGGCGGGCGGAGGCAGCGCCGACATCGCCGCCTTGGAGAACCAGCTCGCCGACCTCCTCGGCCTCAACGTCCACATCGCCTTCAACGAGGATGGACGCGGCTCGATCACGCTCGACTACAGCTCGCTCGAGCAGCTCGACATGGTCTGCCAGCGGCTGAGCGGTGAGCGGATCTGACACTCCACGGCCGCGCGGGACGGCCAGGATTCGTGCCCGCGCGGGCGCGACGTCGTGTCAGGCCCGCGGCTGCCCCAGGCCGCGCGTGAGAGAATCGATCGCTCACGCGGCGGCGAGGTGACGCCGAGTGGCCCACCACCAGCACAGCTAGCGCTCGCTGCCGGGTGGCGGCGCGATGGCCTCCTGCTCGCGCTACCGAGACCGCCTCACGACGCCTCCCGCGATCCCGAGCGCGGGCTTCAGTCCGCTACCGCGCGACCCGCTGCGCCAGCCGCAGCAGGAACGTCTCCATGATCACGCGTCCGGCGGGGCCGGCGGCGATCACCTCGCGCTCGGTCCGCCGCGCTGCCGTGAGCGCGGCCGTCAGGGCGGGGAGCCGCCAGCGCCGCAACGCCGCCGCGGTGCTCGCCTCCTCGCGCCAGAAGACGCGATGGCGCTTCATCACCTGCTCGACCCCCTCACCCGAGTCGATCGCCGCGCGCATGTCGGCGAGCGACAGCAGACGCCGACCGAGCGCGCGGAGCAGCGGGATCGGCGAGCTGTCCGCCGCCGCCATCCGCCGCAAAGCGTCGAGGAGTGCGGGCACGTCGCCCCCCGTCGCGGCGAGCACCACCTCGCCGATATCGCCTTCCGCGATGTCGGCACCGACCGCGTCGAGCGCCTCGTCGTCGGCGTCCGCGGGACGATCGGGCGCCGCGTCGAGGTAGAGCGCCAGCTTCTCGACCTCACGCGCCATCACGGCGCGGTCTCCGTCGCTGGCGCGGACGAGGCGTTGCACCGCGGTGGGCGCGATCCGCAGCCCCTCGACCCGACCCAATTCCGCGACGACCGCGGCGGCGTCACGCGCGTTGGGCGGGTAGCAGGCGAACGCGAGCGCCCGGTCCGAGTCGATCGCCGCCTTGACCAGCTTGCCGGTCGCCTTGACCGTCGGCGCGATCACCACGACCGGGTTCCCCGCCTGCTCGAGGTCGAGGAGCGCGGCGACCGCCTCGAGCACCTCCTCGCCCGCGTTGGTGACGCGGATGTAGCGCGGGTCGCCGAACAGCGAGATCGCCGCCGCCTCGTCGCTGAGACGCGCCGGATCGCTACGCAGCGCCGCCCCGTCGAGATCGACGCGCTCGACGGCCTGCCCCAGCGCCCGCCCCAGGCGCGCGGCGTGCGCCTGCGCGGTCGCCTCGTCGGGGCCGTGGAGCAGGTACAGGCGGAGGTCGGCCGGTGGCCGGTCGAGCGCGGCGGTGAGCCGCGCCTCGGTCGCCTTCATGGTGGCGTCGGCTGCGTCCGCCGCGCGTAGAGCGCCAGCCGCGCCACGATCTGGTCCGCCACCGTCTCGGACAGCCGCTCGAGTGCGGTATTCTCGGCCGCGATCGTGGCATATTCCGAGCCGACCACGTCGATCCCCGCGTCCGACCCCGCGGTGGCGTCGACGACGACCGTGCCCTGCGCGGCGTCGATCAGCTGGTAGCGCGCGCGCAGCGTGCGCCGCTCGCGCGCGATCGAATCATCGGTCCGCGTGCCGAGGCCGACGATATCGTCGTCGAGCCGCACGGTGAGCCGGTATTTGGCGGCGCTGCCGCCCTGCCCCATCGCGCCGAGGCGGTCGCGCAACGCGTTGGCCATCAGCCAGCCCGACTTGCCCTGGATCGGCGCGACGTCGACGCTGCCGAGCGTCGCCGCCACCGGGCTGGAGGCGCCACCGGCGTAGAGCGGCTTGAGCCCGCAGCCCGCCAGCGCGAGCGCCAGCGGCGCGATCAGGCCGGAGAGGAAGAGGCCGGGCCGCGCGCGGGTCATGCGACGACGTTGACCAGCCGGTCGGGCACCACGATCACCTTGCGCGGCGCGCGCCCCTCGAGCAGGCGCGCCACCTTGTCGTTGGCGAGCGCGGCGGCCTCCACGTCCTCGCGGGCGAGCCCCTTGGGGAGCGTCAGCGTGTCGCGCAGCTTGCCGTTGACCTGGATCGCGACGGTGACCTCGTCCTCGACGAGGAGCGCGGCATCGACCGACGGCCAGGGCGCGTCGGCCACCAGCCCCTCACCGCCGAGCAGTGCCCAGGCTTCTTCCGCGATGTGCGGCACCATCGGCGCGACCAGCTGGACGAGCGTGCGCACCGCGCCATCGCGTGAGGCGGACGGCGCCGCTTTCTCGATCGCGTTGACCAGCTCGTACAGCTTGGCCACCGCCTTGTTGAACGACAGTGCCTCCACGTCGGCGGCGACTCCGGCGATCGTCTGGTGGAGCTTGCGGTCGAGCGCCGGCTCGGTGCCCTCGCCGGCCGCACCCTCGCCGAGCGCGTCGAACAGCCGCCACAGCCGCTGGACGAAGCGCCACGCGCCCTCGATACCGTTCTCGCTCCACTCCAGGTCGCGCTCGGGCGGGGAGTCGGAGAGCATGAACCAGCGCACCGCGTCTGCCCCGTACTGATCCACGATCGGCGCCGGATCGACCGTGTTCTTCTTCGACTTGGACATCTTCTCGACGCGGCCGACCGTCACCGGCGCGCCGGTGGCGAGCTCGACCCCGCCGCCGATCTCCTCGGGCGCGAGCCAGCGGCCGTCCGCGGCCTTGTAGGTCTCGTGCGTCACCATCCCCTGGGTGAACAGTCCGGTGAACGGCTCGGCCAGGTCGATCAGCCCGACGTGACGCAGCGCGCGCGTCCAGAAGCGCGCGTAGAGCAGGTGCAGGATCGCGTGCTCGACCCCGCCGATATACTGCCCCACCGGCAGCCAGCGCTCGGCCTGTTCGCGGTCGAACGGCCGATCCTCGGGCTGGCTCGCGAAGCGGATGAAATACCAGGACGAGTCCGCGAAGGTGTCGAGCGTGTCGGTGTCGCGCAGCGCAGCGCCGCCGCACTGCGGGCAGCTGACGTGCTTCCACGTCGGGTGGCGCTCGAGCGGGTTGCCCGGCACGTCGAAGCTGACATCCTCGGGCAGCGCCACCGGCAGCTGCTCGCGCGGCACCGCCACCTCGCCGCAGGCGTCGCAGTGGATGATCGGGATCGGCGTGCCCCAGTAGCGTTGGCGGCTGACGCCCCAGTCGCGCAGGCGGTAGACGGTGGAGCCCTGCCCCCAGCCCTCGCGCTCGGCGCGCTCGATCACGACTCGCTTGGCCTCCTCCACGGCGAGGCCGTCGAGGAAGTGCGAGTTCACCAAGGTACCCGGGCCGGTGTAGGCCTCGCCGCCGTCGAACGCGGGATCGGTGCGCTCGCCGTCGGCGACGACGCGGCGGATCGGCAGCGCATATTTGCTGGCGAACTCGAAGTCGCGCTGGTCGTGCGCGGGTACGCCGAACACCGCGCCCGTGCCGTATTCCATCAGCACGAAGTTGGCGATGTACACCGGCAGGTGCCCCGCGCCGAGCGGATGCGCCGCGGTGAGCCCGGTGTCGTAGCCGAGCTTCTCCTGCGTCTCGAGCTCGGCGGCGGTGGTGCCGCCCTGCTTGCAGCGTTCGATGAAGGCGGCGGCGGCGGGATCACGCGCGGCGAGCGCCTGTGCGATCGGATGATCGGCCGCGACCGCGACGAAGCTGGCGCCGAAGATCGTGTCCGGCCGCGTGGTGAAGACCTCGACGCTGTCGCCGTCGCTCAGCGCGAAGCGGAACTGCAGCCCCTGGCTCTTCCCGATCCAGTTCTCCTGCATCAGCCGCACCTTGTCGGGCCAATGCTCGAGCGAGCCGAGGCCTTCGAGCAGCTCGTCGGCGAAGCGCGTGATGCGCAGGAACCATTGCGACAGCTTGCGCTTCTCGACCAGCGCACCCGAGCGCCAGCCGCGGCCGTCGATCACCTGCTCGTTGGCGAGGACGGTCATGTCGACCGGGTCCCAGTTGACCGCCGACTCCTTGCGGAAGACCAGACCGGCGAGGTAGAAGTCGAGGAACAGCGACTGCTCGTGGCCGTAGTAGCTCGGGTCGCAGGTAGCGAGCTCGCGCGACCAGTCGAGCGCGAAGCCGAGCCGCTTGAGCTGCGCCTTCATCGCCGCGATGTTCTGGCGGGTCCACTCGCCGGGATGGACCTTCTTCTCCATCGCGGCATTCTCGGCGGGCATGCCGAACGCGTCCCACCCCATCGGGTGGAGCACCTCATGTCCGGTCATCCGCCGGAAGCGCGCGAGCACGTCGCCCATCGTGTAGTTGCGCACGTGCCCCATGTGGATCTTCCCCGAGGGATAGGGGAACATCTCGAGCACGTAGCTGCGCGGCTTGGGGCTGTCGTCCCGCGCCGCGAAGGTCTGCGACTCGTCCCACACCTGCTGCCAGTGCGTGTCGGCCTTGAGCGCGTTGAAGCGTGACGCCATCCTGGGTCGGTGCCTCAGCCGGTGATCGCGCCGCGGCGCAGGTCGCGCGCGCGGGTGAGGATGATGTCCTCGAGCTTCTGCGTCGTCGCGGCCTCGACCGGCGCGGCGATCCACTGGCCGCCGCGGCTGATCTCGCGCAGCGCGGCGACGCGGACGGCGTCGGCGCGCAGGTCCTGGTCGAGGATCGAGACGGTCACCTTCATCCGCTCGGTCGGCACCTGCGGGTTGACGTACCAGTCGGTGACGATGACCCCGCCGTTGGAATCGGTCTGCAGCAGCGGCATGAAGCTGAGCGTGTCGAGCGACGCGCGCCACAGGTAGCTGTTGACGCCGATCGTGGTGACCTTGGAGGCCGCGAGGTCACCCTCGGGGCGCGCCGCCTTGCCGCCGCAGGCGGACAAAGCGAGGGCGGCGAACAGGCCAACCGCGAGGCGCGAGGGGCGGAGCATCGGCAAGGTCCTTCAGGGCAGCAACGGGTATCCGGTCCGCTCTACCCGCGGCCCCCGCGCCGGGCAAGCGCGCCTCATTGTGGACATAGTGCAACAGAGTTTCCGAAAAGAGCCACCCCCCCGGTGGACAAGGAACTGAATCCTGTTACGCCCGCTCCAGAGGCCGGCGTGCAGACTCGCCGGGCATAAAGGGGATGGACGAGATCGTGGCCGCAGGTCGCCACATCGCAGCATGTGTCTCGGGGGCCACATTGGTCGCCGTGCTCCTGGCTGTCCCCGCGCTCGGCGCGCCCGACTCGGCGCCGAGGTCGGCGGGCCGCGATGCCGCGATGCCGCGACTCGCGGGATCGTTCACTCCGTCGGCCGCCGATCCCAAGCTGGCGGCGCTGTTCGCGCGCGGCGGGCTCGACGCCAGCGGCTTCCGCTTCACCCCGTCCGAGTCGCGCAGCGGCAATCGCGCGGTCACCGTCGCGGTGCGCGCGCGCTCCTCGGCGACCGCGCGCGACGAGGCGCGGCTCGTCTCGACGACGCCCACCACGGTGGGTGTCGCGCCGATCGCGTACAATCTCGGCGTCGCGGTCGGTTGGAAGCGCTTCGCCGTCTCGGGCGACCTCGCCAAGGTCGATCTCGGCGCGCTGCCGGGCGGGCGCGAGGCCGCAGACGTGGCGCTCAGCTACTCGGCGAGCAAATGGACCGGTCGGGTCAGCGCGAGCAGCGACCGCGCGCTGCCGGGTGCCGCGCGCGCCGTGGCCGAGCCGCAGTCCTACTCGCTCGACGTCGGCGGCAGCTACTCGCTCACGCGCAACCTCGACCTGACCGCGGGCATGCGGCTGAAGAGCGAGCGCGACCGGCTGACCCGGATCGACGACGAGCGCCGCGACAGCCAGGCGGTCTACGTGGGAACGGCGTTCCGGTTCTGAGGGGACGCGCGGTCGTCGTGACGGCGGCGCTCGTCGTCATGGACGCGCGACGACGTCGGCATCGCAACGGATCGCACGGCGGCCTGGCCCATGATGTCGGGTGATAGCAGCTGCGTCGTGGGGGAGCATCGCTGACCGACGGCGCCGGGCTACTGGGGACAGGTCCTCCCAGCGCGAGATCAACCTTATTGCCGGCGCCTCCGACGCGACGCCGGCACCGGATCTCAGTGGCTGGTCTTCACCACCGTCTTGTGGTCGCCGTTGGAGCTCACCGCGGTCTCGCGCACGATCTTGGTGGTCTCGGTCTTGTGGCCTACCTTGACGCCCAGGATCTTCTTTGGCTGGCGCGTCTTGCGCTTGCTCGTCTCGGTGACTCGGGTGGTGGTGGTGGCGGTGCCGTCGTGGACACGCGTGTCGTGATCGACCTTGGTCTCGTGCGTCGTCTGCGCGACGACCGGCCCAGCGGCGAGCAGCGTGGCAGCACTCAGGGCGGCGGCGACGTGCTGGATCTTCATGGCAAGTCCTTCCTCTGCCGCGACGGCACGCCGGACGCGCGCGCGCGGTCGCCGGTTAACTCGCGCGGTCGGCCGGTGATTCATCGATCGGGTCCAGACGCGCATATGCGCCGGTCGTCCGCGACGAGGCGGTACCGGGACCTGATACGACGACGGCGAAGAAGCTGGATGCCCCGCGTGGATTCGAACCACGATTGACGGAGTCAGAGTCCGTAGTCTTGCCGTTAGACGACGGGGCAACAGGGGGGCGCAACTAGAAGGCGCGGCGAGCGCTGTCAATGGCCGCCTTGCCGCTCGTCGCCGCAGCGTGTAGCGTTACCATCAAGCACCGGGTGATCGCGCGTCGCGCGCGGGTCGCGTCCGGAAGAGATGAGAGAGTCTGACGGCAATGGTGGACTTCCCCGCCCAATTGCCGCGCCGGCAGGGAGACGCCCCTGCCCGTTCGGCCCGACCCCAGCCGCGCACCGCGCGCGGCGGCGCGCGGCATTACGCCGCGCTCGACCTCGGCACCAACAATTGCCGGCTGCTGATCGCGCGACCGCACGGCGACGGCTTCGCGGTCGTCGACGCCTTCTCGCGCATCGTCCGGCTCGGCGAGGGGCTGGCGCACAACGGCGCCCTGTCCGACGCCGCGATCGAGCGCACCATCGCCGCGCTGCGCGTCTGCGCCGACAAATTGCGCCGTCGCAACGTCACCTTGGCGCGCTCGGTCGCGACCGAGGCGTGCCGCCGCGCCAGCAACGGCACCGACTTCATCGCGCGTGTCCGCGCCGAGACCGGCATCCACCTCGACATCATCTCGGCGGAGGAAGAGGCGCGGCTCGCGGTGCTCGGCTGCCACGCTTTGCTCGAGCCCGGCACTGGCCCGGCGCTGGTGTTCGACATCGGCGGCGGTTCGACCGAGCTGGTGCTGATCGACGCCGACACCACCGTGCCGGTGGTGCGCGACTGGCATTCCGCGCCCTGGGGCGTCGTCTCGCTCACCGAAAGCGCGGGCGGCGGCGCCTCGGCCGAGGAGCGCGCGCGTGCCTACAAGCGGATGCGCGCTCTGGTGGCGGAGAGCTTCGCGCCCTTCGCCGCCCGGCTGCCGCGCCCGGCGCCCCCCCCGCGGCTTCTCGGTACCTCGGGCACGGTGACGACGCTGGCCAGCGTCCATCTCGGGCTCGAGCGCTACGACCGCTCGCAGGTCGACGGGCTGATCGCGCCCGCCGCGGCGATGCGCCAGATCAGCCAGGAGCTGGCGGCGATGTCGCTCGGCGAGCGCGCGCAGCTTCCCTGTATCGGCCGCGAACGTGCCGACCTGGTGGTGGCGGGCTGCGCCATCCTGGAGGGGATCCTCGACCTGTGGCCGGCGGAGCGGCTCGGCGTCGCCGACCGCGGCATCCGCGAGGGCATCCTGCGCCGGCTGATGGAAACCGAGGCGTGACTCGCGCGATGGGACGTCGCGGGGCGTGAGGGGCACCGGAGCGGGGCGCCAACGCGTCAAGACCGCGCGCAACCGCAGCGCGCAATCCACCCGCTGGCTCGAACGCCAGCTCAACGATCCCTATGTCCGCCGCGCCAAGGCGGAGGGCTATCGCAGCCGCGCCGCCTACAAGCTGATCGAGTTGGACGAGCGATTCGGTCTGCTCAAGGGCGTGAAGCGGGTGGTCGATCTCGGGATCGCGCCGGGCGGGTGGAGCCAGGTGGTGCGGCGCCAGGCGCCGGGCGCCGCGGTGGTCGGGATCGACCTGCTGCCGGTCGACCCGATCGACGGTGTCACCATCTTCGAGATGGACTTCATGGACGATTCAGCGCCGGGCGCGCTGATGGCGGCGCTGGGCGGCGCGCCCGATCTGGTGCTGTCCGACATGGCGGCCAATACGGTCGGGCACCCGCAGACCGACGCGCTGCGCACGATGGCGCTGGTCGAGACCGCGCTCGCCTTCGCGGTCGACGTGCTGCGGCCGGGCGGGACCTTCGTCGCCAAGGTCTTCGCCGGCGGCGCCGACTCAACGCTGGTGGCGGAGATGAAGCGCAATTTCACCGCGGTGAAGCACGCCAAGCCGCCCGCGAGCCGCAAGGGATCGGTCGAGTGGTTCGTGGTGGCGCAGGGCTTCAAGGGGCGCGGCGAGCCGGCGGAGGAGTAAGGGTCGCGGCAGGTGCGCCCGTTCATCCGTGGGAGCCTCGCGGGCGCACAGCCTGAGCTCGCGCTCGTATCAGCGCGCCAAGTGCTTCGAGCAGCCGCTTCGACGAGCTCAGCGGCTCCTCAGCACGAGCGCGGGAGCGGAGCACGGAGAAGCAGAGCTGTGCCGCCTCAACATCCGTCGCTACACACTCTGACCGTTCGCGCTGAGGAGAGGCTGAGCCTGTCGAAGCCTCGTCTCGAAGCGCCGCCGCGACGGAGACAAGCGCGCGCCAGCCACCCACCGCGCCGCCCCTGTCCCACATCGCCGCGCTTTGCTATCGGCACGCGCGGCGGGGCGCTCCCTCGCCCCACCACCCGTTCCCGCCACCGCCGCCCATCCGCCAGCGACTCAACATTCGCAACATTCGCGCTCCCGCCCAGCCCGACACCGTTCAGCGACTCAACTTTCTCAACATTCGCGCCGCGCGCGCCCCGATCCGGACCCCCGCAATGACCTCCCCCCGCCGCACCTTCGCGATCATCTCCCACCCCGACGCGGGCAAGACCACGCTGACCGAGAAGCTGCTGTACTTCGGCGGCGCGATCCATCTCGCCGGCGAGGTCAAGGCGCGCGGCGCGAATCGGCGCGCGCGCTCGGACTGGATGAAGATCGAGCAGCAGCGCGGCATCTCGGTCACCTCCTCGGTGATGACGTTCGAGCATGACGGCATCACCTTCAACCTGCTCGACACGCCGGGCCACGAGGACTTCTCGGAGGACACCTATCGCACGCTCACCGCGGTCGACTCGGCGGTGATGGTGATCGACGCCGCCAAGGGGATCGAGCCGCAGACGCGCAAGCTGTTCGAGGTGTGCCGGCTGCGCTCGGTGCCGATCATCACCTTCGTCAACAAGGTCGACCGCGAGGGCAGGCCGGTCTTCGAGCTGCTCGACGAGATCGCCGACATGCTCGCGCTCGACGTCTCGCCGATGAGCTGGCCGATCGGCATGGGCGGCGAGTTCGAGGGCGTGCTCGACCTCGCGTCCAACCGGATCAGCCGCCCCGAGGGCGACAGCCGCGCCTTCCTCGGCACGGTCGAGGACTCGCCCGCTCTGTCCGAGCGCTGGCAGGAGGAGATCGAGCTGGCGCAGATCGGCTATCCCGCCTTCGACCCCGAGGCGTACCGTCACGGCGACCTCACACCGGTCTATTTCGGCTCGGCGCTCAAGGACTTCGGCGTCGCCGAGCTGATCGCGGCGCTGGCCGAGCACGCCCCGCCACCGCGCCCGCAGCCGGCCGAGCCGGCGCCGGTCGCGCCCGAGAACGACGAGGTCACCGGCTTCGTGTTCAAGGTCCAGGCCAACATGGACCCCAACCACCGCGACCGAATCGCGTTCATGCGGCTGTGCTCGGGCACGTTCAAGCGCGGCATGAAGCTGACGCCGACCGGCCATGGCAAGCCGATCGCGGTCCACTCGCCGATCCTGTTCTTCGCGCAGAATCGCGAGGTGGCGGACGAGGCCTTCCCCGGCGACATCATCGGCATCCCCAACCACGGCACCTTGCGGGTCGGCGACACGCTGAGCGAGCGCGCCGACGTGCGCTTCACCGGCCTGCCCAATTTCGCGCCCGAGATCCTGCGTCGCGTCCAGCTCAAGGACCCGACCAAGACCAAGCAGCTGCGCAAGGCGCTCGACGACATGGCCGAGGAAGGGGTGACGCAGGTCTTCTACCCGGAGATCGGGTCCAACTGGATCATCGGCGTGGTGGGGCAGCTCCAGCTCGAGGTGCTGCTGTCACGGCTCGAGGTGGAATATAAGGTGGCGGCGGCGCTGGAGCCGGCGCCCTACGACACCGCGCGCTGGGTGTCGGCGGAAGATCCCGCCGCGCTCAAGGACTTCATGGACCTCAACCGCGGCGCGATGGCGAAGGACCGCGACGGCAACCCGGTGTTCCTGGCGAAGAGCGCCTGGGAGGTGGGCTATATCGCCGATCGTTACTCAAAGGTGCGCTTCGCCGCGACGCGGGAGCGGTGAGGCGCGGCTTGTTTCACGTGAAGCCAACGTCGGTCCGTGGGAGCGCACGCGTCTCGGAGCGACCACCCACGCTCCTGCCATCACCCTGAGCTCGTCTCGCGATCTACCGTGCCGCACATCGAGGACCGGTGCTGCCCGCGGACGAGTGGATCCTGGAACGAGGTCGGGATGACGGCTCTGCGAGGGACGGGGCCGGGCGCCGCCTCCCGCCTCAGTCCTTCCAGCCCCAGTAGAGCTGCGCGGGCGGCACGTTCCACCATTCCATATCATGGTCGATGCGTGGGAAGTGCGGCGCGATGAAGTCCCGGACCTTGGGGCTGAACTGGTAGACCAGGAAGGCGCCGCCGGTGCGGATCACGCGCTGCGTCGCCGCCGCGATCGCGGGGCCGACGCCGTCCGGCAGCGTCGAGAAGGGCAGGCCGGAGAGGACGTAGTCCGCCGCCTCATGGCCATGTTCGGCGACGATCGCCTCGACGTCCGCGGCCGAGCCGTGCACCGCCACGAAGCGGGAATCGGTGATCGTGTGGTTGAGATAGCGGATGAAGTCGGGATTGGTGTCGATCGCGATCAGCGTCGCGTCGGGCGCCATCTTCTCGAGGATCGGACGGCAGAAGGTGCCGACGCCGGGACCGTATTCGACGAAGAGCTTGCAGTTCGCCCAGTCGACCGGGCCGAGCATCTTGGCGATCAGCCGGTCCGACGAGGGGATGATCGACCCCACCATCACGGGGTGCTTCAGGAACCCGGCGAAGAACATCTGCCAGGGACCGGGCACGCCGGCGGCTCTGCTGCGGCTGCGCCGCATGGCGTTGGTCGAACTAGGCATGTGGAAAGATGTCGCTCCCGAACCCTGATGGTGACAGCGGCGTGTCACCACGATGACGAACGCCTTGCAAGCGCGGCGGTTGCCATAGCGGGGTTGCGGCTCGCCCCCAAGCGACTATTCGCCCGGCCGTTGGCGCGGCGGGAGCGGTCGATGAACGAGCGGATCGGTCAGGTGGTGGTGACCTTCGTCTCGCGGCGGAACGGTCGCGACGAGGCGGGCTATGCCGCGGCGGCGGCGCGGATGGACGCGCTCGCCGCGGCACAGCCGGGCTATCGCGGGGTCGACAGCGTGCGCGATGCGGGCGGGCTCGGGATCACGCTCAGCTACTGGGCTGACGAGGCGAGCGCGATCGCCTGGCGCGACCACCCGGAGCATGCCGCGACACGTGCGCGTGGCCGCGAACGTTGGTATGATTCCTACGCGGTCACGGTCGCGACGGTGACGCGGGATTATCGCTGGTCGGCCGCGAGCGAATGAGATCCTCCCCGCGTGGCAGGCGGGGGGGGCCGCGCGGCGCAGCCGGATGGCGGAGGGGGTTCTCCACCGTGCGCAGCGCCTGCGCACGCCCCCTCCACCACGCCCCGCGGGCGTCGTCCCCCTCCCGTTTAGGGGAGGGTCTCGACCTCAGCCCGAACCCTTCGGCCCGCGCGGGGTGAGCTGGCCGGGCATGATGAAGCCGAGCGGCTGGATCGCATTGGCCTCCTGCTTCAGCCGCGCCGCCATCTGCTCATAGTCGCGCTCCACCTCCGGCGTGACGCTGGCGCGGCTCTCCTCCAGCGCGCGGTCGAAATGCGCCGCGGTCACCTGGCGCGACTCGAGCGACTCGCGCAGCGCGATCAGGCCGGCGCGGCGCACCACGTCCTCGAGATCGGCACCGGTGAAGCGCTCGGTGCGGCGCGCGATCGTGTCGAGATCGACGTCGTCGGCGAGCGGCATCTTCTGCGTCTGGATCGCCAGGATCCGTCGCCGTCCCGCCTCGTTCGGCACCCCGACATAGATCAGCTCGTCGAATCGCCCTGGGCGGAGCAGCGCCGGGTCGACCAGGTTGGGCCGGTTGGTCGCGCCGATCACCACCACCGACTGCAGCTCCTCGAGGCCATCCATCTCGGCGAGGATGGTGTTGACCACGCGCTCGGTCACCTGCGGCTCGCCCAGACCGCCGCCGCGCGCGGGAACGAGGCTGTCGAGCTCGTCGATGAAGATCACGCACGGCGCCACCTGACGCGCGCGCTGGAACAGCCGGGCGATCTGCTGCTCGCTTTCGCCATACCATTTGCTCAGCAGGTCGCTCGACTTGGTGGCGATGAAGTTCGCCTCCGCCTCGCGCGCCACCGCCTTGGCGAGCAAGGTCTTGCCGGTGCCGGGCGGGCCGTAGAGCAGGAAGCCCTTGGCCGGGCGGATGCCGAGGCGGCGGAACGCGTCTGGGTCCTTGAGCGGCAGCTCGACGCCTTCCTTGAGCCGCATCTGTGCGTCGTCGAGGCCGCCGACGTCGCTCCACTGCGTGGTCGGCGCCTGCACCATCACCTCGCGCATCGCCGACGGCTGGACTCGCTTGATCGCACCGAGAAAGTCCTCGCGCGTCACCGCCAGCGTGTCGAGCACCTCGGGCGGGATGCTGCGGTCCTCTAGGTTGAGCCGCGGCATGATCCGCCGCACCGCCTCGATCGCCGCCTCGCGCGTCAGCGCGGCGAGGTCGGCGCCGACGAAGCCGAAGGTGGTCCGCGCCAGCTCGTTGAGGTCGACCTTGTCGCCCAGCGGCATGCCGCGGGTGTGGATGCCGAGGATCTCGCGCCGCCCGCGCTCGTCGGGCACGCCGACGATGATCTCGCGGTCGAACCGGCCGGGACGCCGCAGCGCCTCGTCGATCGCCTCGGGGCGATTGGTCGCGGCGATGATCACCACGTTGGCGCGCGCCTCCAGCCCGTCCATCAGCGTCAGCAGCTGCGCGACGACGCGCTTCTCCGCCTCGCCCGAGACCTGGCCGCGCTTGGGCGCGATCGAGTCGATCTCGTCGATGAAGACGATCGACGGCGCTGCCTTCGTCGCCTCCTCGAACACGCTGCGCAGCCGCTGCTCCGACTCGCCATAGGCCGAGCCCATGATCTCGGGGCCGTTGATCAGGAAGAACTGCGCGTCCGACTCGTTCGCCACCGCGCGCGCCAGCCGCGTCTTGCCGGTGCCGGGCGGGCCGTGGAGCAGCACGCCCTTGGGCGGGTCGACGCCCAGGCGCTGGAACAGCTCGGGATAGCGCAGCGGCAGCTCGACCATCTCGCGCAGCTGGTCGATCGTCGCCGCCATGCCGCCGATGTCGTCGTAGGTGACGTCGGCGCGACGCGCGGCCTCGGGCTCCTCATATTCGGGGCGCAGCTCGATCTCGGTGTTCTCGTCGATGTGAACGACCCCCTTGGGGCTGGCCGACACCACCGAGAGGCGGATCTCCTGCAGCGCATAGGCGGGCGCGTTGATGTAGCGCTCCATGCCGGGCGGCATGTTCGAGACCCGCTGGTGACCCGCCGTGGCGACGACGTCGCCCGCGCAGAGCGGCCGGCCGAAGAAGGTACGCTTGAGCGCGGTGGTCGAGCCCTGCAGGCGCAGGTTCTGCTGCGCCGGCGCGAAGACGACTCGGGTCGCTGCCTTGCTCTCGACGCGGCGCACCTCGACGAAGTCGCCCGAGCCGACCCCGGCATTGGCGCGCTGGAGGCCGTCGATCCGGATGATCTCGAGCCCCTCGTCCTCGGCATAGGGGCCGACCGCGCGCGCGGGGGTCGTCTTCTTGCCCACGATCTCGACCACGTCACCGTCGGTGAGGCCCAGCGCGGCGAGCACCGCCCGCGGCAGATGCGCGATCCCGCGCCCGCTGTCCTCCGGACGCGCGTTCGCCACCTGCAATTTGATCACTCTGGCTTCGGCGTCCGCCATCCTGCTGCCCTTCCTCGCTCGCGCGGTCGAGCGCAGAAGATAGGGCCAGGGTTCCTGATTGCGAGAGGAGGAAACGCCGGCACGGGTCTGACACGGACGAAAAAAAGGCCGCTCAACGAGGAGCGGCCTATGAAAGTTTTTAGGAGAGGATGCCTGAAAGGCACGCCTTAATTGCGAGGTGACGCACCATTGTGCAAGTGCGAATGATAGCGCTATAGTTGCAAAAATTGCATTTCGTGATGCTCGTCCGGTCGCGCCGCGCCGCATGGGCCAGCTTCTGCGGCGCGCGCCCGAGAGGGATCGACGATGCGCCGCCTGCCCCCCCTGACCGCGATTGAAGCGTTCGTCGCCGTCGCTCGGCTCGGCTCGATCAAGGCCGCGGCGCAGGAGCTGGCGCTGTCGCCGCCGGCGCTCAGCCGCCGTATTCAGACGCTGGAGCGTTTCCTCACGCGACCGCTGTTCGATCGACGCCACCAGGCCATGGTGCCCAACGCTGACGGCGACCGCCTTCTCGCCGCGATCGCGCCCGTGCTCGACGGCCTGTCAGACGCGATCGAGGCGATGACGAGCGGCAGCGAGGTGCTGCGGCTGCGGCTCGGCGTGCTCCCGCTCTACGCGTCGCAGCGGCTGTTCCCGCGGCTGGGCGAGCTGCGCACCGCCCATCCGGAGCTCCACCTCGACATCGATACCGGCGGCAACGCGCTCGGGCGGCTGGGGGAGGGGCTCGACGCGGTGATCGTCGTCGCGCGCGATATCGATCCCTTGCTCTACTCGGAGCGGCTCGACCGGAACATGGTCTATCCGATCGGCGCGCGCTCGCTGCTCGACGGACCGCGCCCGCTGCGCTCGCCCGAGCAGCTCGATGGTCACACCATCCTGCTCCACCGCGACATGCCCGACACCTATGCCGCCTGGGCGCAGGCCGCCGGCGTACCGGCGGTCGACTCGGTCGCGATCGACTATTTCGACTCGGGCGCGCTGATCCTCGAGGCGGCGGCGCAGGGGCTCGGCATCGCCTTCATGCACGAGAACCATTTCCAGGACGCCAACGATCCGCGGCTCGTGCGACTCTTCGACATCGATGTCACGAGCCCGTACAGCTATTGGTTCGCCTGCCGCCCGCGCGCGCTCCAGACCAAGCCGGTGCGGCTGTTCCGCGACTGGCTGATCCGGACGCTGCGGCAGGAGTGAGGGGGGAGAGACAACGGTAGAGGCACTCGCCTTCGCCGCCCAATCATCATCTTGGGCGCCCCAACCACCGTCATTCCTGCGAAGGCAGGAAACCAGATGCGCTACCGTCGCGGTTCGAGCCGCAACCGCAGCACGTCTGGTTTCCTGCCTTCGCGGGGATGACGGAAAGGGGCGCAAGGAGCGGCGCCGCCCGATATGCCAGAAAGCGCGATGGCGCGTCACCGCCCATCACGGCCCCCTTTCGCGCGAAGAGGGCCTTACGCCGCCTTCATCGAGACGATCTTGCCCGGGTTCGCCGGGGGCTCGCCCTTCGGCAGCGCGTCGATCAGCTCCATGCCCTCGGTCACCTCACCCCAGACGGTGTACTGGCCGTCGAGGAAGCGCGCGTCGTCGAAGCAGATGAAGAACTGCGAGTTGGCAGAATTGGGATCCATCGTCCGCGCCATCGAGCAGGTGCCGCGCACGTGCGGCTCCTTGCTGAACTCCTGCTTGAGGTTGGGCTTGTCCGAGCCGTGCATGCCGGTGCCGGTCGGGTCGCCGCCCTGTGCCATGAAGCCCGGGATCACGCGGTGGAACACGACGCCGTCGTAGAAGCCGTCGTTGGCCAGCTCGGCGATGCGCGCGACATGCTCGGGCGCCAGGTCCGGGCGCAGCCGGATGGTGACGTCGCCGCCCTCGAGCGTCATCGTCAGCGTGGAGTAAGTATCGGCCATGGAAGATCCTTTCGGTACGATGCGGGCGCGTTAGTGGCTGGGCGCGCGGCTGGCAAATGGTGCGAACGCGCGGTAGGGCGGTGCGGTCCGGCACGAACAGGAGGCGGCGGCGCATGAGCGAGAGCGAGCTGGCCGATCCGACCGAGGCCGCCGACGACCGGATGGACGAGGACGACCGGCTCAAGCCCGAGTTCGTCCGTGCCGTGATCGACGCGGTACAGGCCGGCGACGTCGCCGAGGCGCACGCGCTCGTCGAGCCGCTCCACCCCGCCGACATCGCCGACCTGTTCGAGCTCACCCCCGAGAACTGCCGCCGCGACCTCGCCGCCGCGATCGCCGACCTGGTCGACGCCGACGTGTTCGCGGAGATGAACGACTACGTCCGCGAGAGCCTGATCGACGCGCTCGACGCGCGCCAGGTCGCGGACATCGCCAGCGAGCTCGACACCGACGACGCGGTCGCGATCATCGAGGACATGGAGCCGGAGGACCAGCGCGAGGTCCTCCGCGCGATGGAGCCGGACGACCGCGCCGCGATCGAGGAGGCATTGTCCTACCCCGAGGAATCCGCCGGCCGCCTGATGCAGCGCGACCTGATCGCGGTGCCGGAACATTGGACGGTGGGCGACGCGCTCGACTATCTGCGCCGCGACGATGGCCTGACCACCGACTTCTGGGAGATCTACGTCGTCGATCCGGCGCATCACCCGGTCGGTACCTGCATGCTGAGCTGGGTGCTGCGCGCGCCGCGTTCGGTCGCCGTCGCCGACGTGATGCAGCGCGAGCAGACGCTGATCCCGGTCGACATGGACCAGGAGGAGGTGGCGCTCCGCTTCCAGAAATACGCGCTGATCTCGGCCGCGGTCGTCGACGGGGCGGGACGGCTGGTCGGCATGATCACCGTCGACGACGTGGTCCATATCATCCAGCAGGAGGCCGGCGAGGACACGCTGCTGCTCTCGGGTGCGGGCGAGGGCGACATCAACGAGCCGATTCGGCTCACCGTGAAGACGCGGCTGACCTGGCTGGTGGTCAATCTCGCCACCGCGATGCTGGCGGCCTCCGTCGTCGGGCTCTTCCAGGGCGCGATCGCGCGCTACGCGGTGCTGGCGGTGCTGATGCCGATCGTCTCGGGCATGGGCGGCAACGCGGGCACGCAGACGCTGGCGGTGGTGGTGCGCGCGATCGCGACCAACCAGCTCACCGACACCAACACCGCGCGGATGATCATGCGCGAGCTGCGCATCGCCGCGGTCAACGGCGCGACCCTCGGCGCTCTCGTCGGCCTCGGCAGTTACCTCGTCTACGGCGACGAACAGCTGTCACTGGTCATGGCGCTGGCGATGGTGATCAACAACCTGCTGGCGGGCCTGGGCGGCGTGCTGGTGCCGGTGACGCTCGACCGCTTTCGCATCGATCCGGCGGTGTCGTCCGCGGTGTTCGTGACGACGCTGACCGACACGGGCGGCTTCCTCTCCTTCCTCGGCCTCGCCACCTTGTGGGGCCTGGGGGGCTGACCCACATCGGCGATCGAATGCCGCTCCATCTCACCAAGGTCGCGTTCGGCGCGGCGAGCGTCGACCTGCTCGCCGAGCGCCTCCGCGCGCGCGCCGCCGCCGGCCCCGTGTTCCTGACAACGCGCTACCTGCCCAAGCGCCACGAGGAAGTGGCGGGGCAGGGCTCGCTCTACTGGATCATCAAGCACCAGCTGGTGGCGCGCTCGCCGATCCTGCGCTTCGGCGAGGCCGAGGGCGGGCGGGTCGCGATCCACATCGATCCCGAGCTGCGGCTGGTGCTGGCGCTGCCGCGCCGCGCGCACCAGGGCTGGCGCTATCTCGAGGCGGGCGACGCGCCGGTCGACCTCGGCGCCGCCGCGGGGGAAGGGATCGCGGCGCTGCCGCCCGCGCTGGCGGCCGAGCTGAGCGCGCTCGCGCTGCTCTGAGTCAGCGGCGCCGCGCGGCGAACAGCTGGTTCAGATAGGCGGCGAGTCGCACCCCGCCTTTCTCCAGCTGGAGCTCCATGCGCGGCGTGTTCTCGTAGACATAGGCGTAGGAGAGCGTGTCCTGCCCCGCCGCCGGGTAGATCCGGTCGCGCAGCGCGGCGCTCTCGGCGATCCAGACGCGCGGGTCGGTCGTCGCCCAGTCGCGCGCCTCGGCCGGCGTGACTCGCGC
This sequence comes from Sphingomonas sp. BK580, assembly GCF_014194975.1. GTDB lineage: Bacteria > Pseudomonadota > Alphaproteobacteria > Sphingomonadales > Sphingomonadaceae > Sphingomonas. Next base: position 87,177 of record NZ_JACIAY010000006.1, read on the forward strand.
GCCGAGCCACGCCGACATCTCGGTGAAGGACAGCTGCTCGTCGTCGACCAGCCCTGAGTCCCACACCGTGTGGAGGTTGGTGGCGCGGCCGAAGAAGGTGACCTTGCGATCGTTGCCGCCGCGGTCGGTGCCGTTGCCGGTGTGGAGCGGCTGGTGAAGGTCGCCGACGATATGGATCACGAAGCGCAGCGCGGCTTGTCGCTCGGTGAGCGCCGCGCGCGGGTCGCGCAGCGTCGCGCTGAAGCGGGTGAGCGCGGTGACCGCGTCGCCCTCCGGCGGCGCGCCGACCTCGGCGTAGCGCTTGCCGGTCGGCACGGTGACGTAATGCCACGGCGATGCCTGGCGCTGCCAGAACGGCGATGGATCGGACTTCATCGTGTCGGGCCAGTTCGCCGCCTCGGCGAGTGTCTCGACCCCCAGGATCGACTGTATCGCCCGGCGCGCGCGTGGGCTGAGCCGCGCGTCGGCGATCTGCGCGACGACGCGATGCCCGGTCTTGCCCCAGGCGAGCGCGGGGACGGGGAAGGTGGCCGCGAGTGCGGCGAGAAGCGCGGTGAGCGCGTTCGAGAGGCGGGCGGGCATGCGCCGCCTCTGCCTAGGGTTAAGCGCTTAGTAAACTTGCTTTGCGTGGACGGCCAAAAGGTTAGCTGGCCCGCGGTGCGGCTCGTGCCGGCCGCGCCGGCGTCGTCCTGAACTCGTTGCCAGGATCCGCGGTGCCGCACGACCAGGCGCCGAAGCGCACGCGGGACAGTGGATCCCGAGACGAGCTCAGGACGACCGGAGTGGATCGTTCAGGAACAACGCTCGCTCAGTTGGGCGACTGCCCCGGCCCCTCCGCCGCCGACACCGATCCCCGCGCCGGCGGCGCGTCCGAGCGCGCCACCGCGAGCGCGCGATCGTACCAGTCCGACAGGTCGCGCTTCATCGCCACCAGCGCCTCGGGGTTGAGATAGGCCATGTGCCCGGACGGATAATAAGTGAAGCGCAGGTTCCCGCGCTGGCTCGGCTCGAGCATCATGTGGCCGAGGTCGTTCTCGGTGCCGAAGAAGGGCGTCGCCATGTCGTACCAGCCATTCATCGACAGCACCTGGAGGTAGGGGTTGGCGCGCATGGCCGCGGCGAGGTCGATCGCGGTGTTGGGATTGTTCTGCGGCCCGGCCCCGCGCAGCGGCGACTCATGCTTCCAGTTCCACGTCCAGCCCGCCGCGTCGCGCGCCGAGAGGCGGTAGGGCATGTCGGTCTTGTAGCCGAGCTGGTGGGTCACATAGTCGGTGAAGGTGGCGATGAACGCGCCCGAGATCGCGTCGGAGGACACGTCGGTCTCGGGGCGCTCGCCCGCGGCGTCACTGTCGGTGCCGATATAGCGCGAATCGAAGCGGCCGACGGTCTGGCGCGTGCCGCGCAGCAGCTCCTTCTGGAAACGCGGCAGGTCGATCCGCAGGTTGGCCCGACGGATGAACTCGGGCGAGAGCCCGATCAGCTCGCTCATCCGCTGCGCCACCTGATCTCGCTCGGCGTTCGAGATGTTCTGCCCCTTGGCCAGTGCCGACATGTACGGCCCGACCGCGAAGTCGCGCGCCTGCTGGACGATCGTGGCGACGTCGGCGGGTCGGTTCGCCAGGCGGTTGTGGTACCAGGCGGTGGCGGCGTAGCTCGGCAGGTAGTTGAGGTACACCTGGTCGAGGCCAGGCTGGCGATAGCCGTAGTTCATGATCGAGCTGAGCAGCACGACACCGTTGAGCGCCATGCCGCGATCCTGCAGCTGATAGGCCAGCGCGCCCGAGCGCAGCGTGCCGTAGCTCTCGCCGAAGATGAACTTGGGCGAGTTCCACCGCCCGTACTTGGTGGCGTAGCGCAGGATCGCCTTGGCGAAGGCGTCGGCGTCCTCGTCGACGCCGTAGAAGGCACCTGGCTTCATGTCGCCGAGCGGGCGCGAATATCCCGCGCCGACCGCGTCGAGGAAGACCATGTCGGTCTTGTCGAGCAGGGTATAGGGGTTGGGGCCGAAGTCATAGGGCGCCGGCCGGATGAACTCGGGGTTGCCGGTCTGCAGCCGCACCGGCGCGAACGAGCCCATGTGGAGCCAGAAGGTCGGGCTGCCGGGCCCGCCGTTGTAGAAGAAGGTGATCGGCCGCTTCGTGCCCGGCTTGGTCCCGTCGAGCGTATAGGCGGTGTAGAACATCGAGGCGGTCGGCTTGCCCTCGAGGTCGCGCAGCGTCAGCGTGCCCGCGGTGGCGGTGTAGCCGAGCCGCTTGCCGCCGACCGTCACCGCGCCCTTCGACCGCTCCTCACGCTCCTCGACCGGCGCGTTGGCATAGGCGTTCTCGACCGCGGCGTTCTGTGCCTCGGCGTTGGTCTTGGCCGGCTGCTTGGACGGGGCGGCATCCTTCTCCTGCGCCGCGGCAGGCAGAGCGGCGGCGGCGAGCAGGGCGGCGGCGAGACCGAGGCGCATGATATTCCCCCAACTTTTTACGTGAGTGTCGCTGTCTAATCGGCGCGGGCCGGCGGGGGCAAGGTGGCGGATCAGGATGATCGGCGCGGGCCGGCTCACGGGCGCGCTGATTCGAGCCTGGTCGTGCAGGTTCTCCCGCGCACGCGGTGGTCGAGCCGATGGTGAGTGACGATAGCCTGCTCGGCGTGACCCTGGGGTTCCCGCGTCCGCGGGAACACGAGGGGCGGCAGATTCGCCCTCCTCAGTCGTCCTCGTCCTCGAACCCCGACAGCGCCAGCGCGCGCGCGCGGATCTGGCGCGTCATGCACCAGTGGACCAAGGCTTCCTCGCGGCCGTGCGTCACCCATACCTCCTTGGGCGCGATCTCGGTGAGCGTCGCGGTCAGCTCGTCCCAGTCGGCGTGGTCGGAGAGGATCAGCGGCAGCTCGACGTTCTTCTGCCGCGCCCGCTGACGCACCCGCATCCAGCCGCTCGCCATCGCGGTGATCGGGTCGGGCAGGCGGCGCGCCCAGCGGTCGTTGAGCGCGGAGGGCGGGCACATCACGACGTGCCCCGCCAGCTCCGCCTTGGCCGCCCCCGTGGCCGCGCGCAGCTCGCCGAGCGGCACGCCGAGCTCCTCGTAGAGGTCACACAGCCGTTGGAGCGCGCCGTGGAGGTAGATCGGCGCCGCATGCCCGCGCGCGCGCAGCTCGGCGATCACCCGCTGTGCCTTGCCGAGCGCATAGGCGCCGACGACGACGCAGCGCTCGGGGTTGGCGTGGAGCCGCTCGATCAACTTGTCGATCTCGTCGCCCGTGTCGGGGTGACGGAAGACCGGCAGACCGAAGGTCGCCTCGGTGACGAAGACGTCGCACGCCACCGGCTCGAACGCCGCGCAGGTCGGGTCGGCGCGGCGCTTGTAATCGCCCGAGACCACGACCCGCTCGCCGCGATGGTCGAGCACGATCTGCGCCGAGCCGAGCACATGGCCCGCGGGGACGAAGCCCACCTCAACCTCGCCGAGCCGGATCGTCTCGCCGTAGCCGACCGGGCGCCCGGTCTGCTCGCCGTAGCGCGCCGCCATGATCGCGAGCGTCTCGGGCGTGGCCCAGACCTCGCCGTGGCCGCCGCGCGCGTGGTCGGCGTGACCGTGCGTGACGAGCGCGCGCGGCTCGGGCGTGGAGGGATCGATCCAGGCGTCGGCCGGGCGCACGTAGATGCCGTTGGGGTGCGGCTCGAGCCAGTCGCCGAGCGTCGGTGCGCGGGTCGCCATGGCGGAACAACCGCGGCGGCGGATCGAAGTTCATCGCGGGGACGTTGGCGGGGGCAAGAAACAGCGGACGGAGAGTGACATGGCGGGTGATGGCCTGTGGAGCTTCGTGGTGATCGCCGGGCCGATCATCCTGGTGGCGGCGTTGCTGTTCGCGATCCTGCGCAACCGCCGCAGCCGCCACGAGGAGGCGCGGACCGAGGACGCCACGCGCGCGCTGTACAAGGAACAGTCGGCCGAGGATCGCGCGCGCACGCCGTGACTCGGGCGATAGCGGCAAGCGGTAGGAGCGAGCCGCCCCAGCACCTTGCCCCACCCCGGCGCGTCGCTACATCTCACGGACCTTGGCCGCGCTCCCCTCGCTCCTCTCCGACTGGTTCGCGCGCCGCGGCTGGCAGCCGCGCCGTCACCAGATCGACATGCTCGACGAGGCGCGCGCCGGCCGCCACGCGCTGCTGATCGCCGCGACCGGCGCCGGTAAAACGCTCGCCGGCTTCCTGCCCACGCTCGCCGAGTTGATCGAGACGCCGACCGAGGGCCTGCACACGCTCTACGTCTCGCCGCTCAAGGCGCTGGCGGTCGACATCCAGCGCAACCTCGTCACCCCGATCGACGAAATGGGTGCCGACATCCGCGTCGAGACCCGCACCGGCGACACGCCGTCGGACCGCAAGGCGCGCCAGCGGGCGCGCCCGCCGCAGATCCTGCTGACCACGCCCGAGTCGCTGTCGCTGCTGCTGAGCTATCCCGACAGCTTCACCATGTTCGCGGGGCTGCGCACGATCGTGGTCGACGAGGTCCACGCCTTCGCCACCGGCAAGCGCGGCGACCTGTTATCCTTGTGCATGGCGCGGTTGCAGACGATCGCGCCGGCGTGCCGCCGCGTCGCGCTCTCCGCCACGGTCGCCGACCCCGACGGCTATCGCGCCTGGCTCGCCCCCGACGGCGACATCGACCAGGTCGCGCTGGTCGAGGGCGAGCCCGGCCCCGATCCCGACATCGCCATCCTGCTGCCCGAGGACCGCGTCCCCTGGGCGGGCCACTCCGGCCGCTACGCCGCCGAGCAGGTGATGGCGGAGATCGAGACGCACAAGACCTCGATCGTGTTCTGCAACACCCGCAGCCTCGCCGAGCTGATCTTCCAGGACCTGTGGAAGGCCAACGCGATGCAGCTGCCGATCGGGATCCACCACGGCAGCCTCGAGAAGGAGGCGCGGCGCAAGGTGGAGGGCGCGATGGCGGCGGGCCGGCTGCGCGCGCTGGTGGCGACCGCCAGCCTCGACCTCGGCGTCGACTGGGGCGACGTCGACTGCGTGATCCAGATGGGCGCGCCCAAGGGCTCGTCGCGGCTGCTGCAGCGGATCGGGCGCAGCAACCACCGCCTCGACGTGCCGAGCGAGGCGATCGTCGTGCCCGGCAACCGCTTCGAGTATCTCGAGGCACGCGCCGCGCTCGATGCCGTGGAGGCGGGCGAGCTCGACGCCGACGTCTTCCGCATGGGCGCGCTCGACGTCCTGGCGCAGCACCTGATGGCGTGCGCCTGCGCCGCGCCGTTCCACCAGGGGACGATGCTGGCCGAGGTGCGCTCGGCGCTGCCCTATTCCGCGCTGAGCGACGAGCTGTTCGAGCGCGTGCTCGGCTTCATCCGCGACGGCGGTTACTCGCTCAAGGCCTATGACCGGTTCAAGCGGCTGACGCAGGACGCCGACGGGACGTGGCGCGTCAGCCACCCGCGCTTCGTCGCGCAGCATCGGCTCAACGCCGGGATCATCGTCGAGGCGACGATGCTGAAGGTCCGCTTCCGCAACGGTCGCGCGCTCGGAAAGGTGGAGGAGGGGTTCGCCGCGACGCTGAGCCACGGCGACACCTTCTTCTTCGCCGGATTGAGCCTCGAGGTCGAGAAGATCGACACCGAGGACCTGATCGTCCGCGCCACCAGCCGCCCGGCGCGGATCCCGACCTACGGCGGCAGCCGGATGCCGCTCTCGACCAATCTCGCCTCGCGCGTGCGCCGCTTTCTCGCCGAGCCCGGCGAGTGGCACCGCTTCCCCGCCGACGTGCGCGACTGGCTCGAGATCCAGTCGCGCCGCTCGACCCTGCCCGCGCCCGAGCAGCTGCTGGTCGAGACCTTCCCGCGCGAAGGGCGCCACTACATGGTCGCCTACAGCTTCGAGGGCTGGAACGCGCACCAGTCGCTCGGCATGCTGGTGACCAAGCGGATGGAGACGCTGGGGCTCAAGCCGCTCGGCTTCGTCGCCAACGATTACGCGATCGCCTGCTACGGGCTGGAGCGCGTGACCGATCCGGCGGCTCTGTTCTCGGCCGACATCCTCGAGCATGAGTTCGTCGAGTGGGTCGAGCGCTCGCACCTGCTCAAGCGCGCGTTCCGCGAGGTGGCGGTGATCGGCGGCCTGGTCGAGCGCCAGCACCCCGGCAAGCGCAAGACCGGGCGGCAGGTCACCTTCTCGACCGACCTGATCTACGACGTGCTGCGCCAGTACGAGCCCGGCCACGTGCTGCTCCAGGCGGCCTGGGCCGACGCGCGCGCACGGATGACCGACGTCGGACGGCTCGCCGACCTGCTCGACCGCGCCGCGGACACGATGGTCCACGTCGACCTGCCGCGGGTCACGCCGCTCGCGGTGCCGGTGCTGACGCTAATCGGGCGGGAGAAAGTGGCGACGGGCAGCGCCGACGACTCGCTGCTGATCGAGGCCGAGGCGCTGGCGGCGGAGGCGATGCGGGTGGATTGAGGGGGCGGAAGAGGCCCTGGCGATCCTCCCCGCTCGCGGGGAGGATCTCGCTCACACCGCGTTGCCGTCGGTGTCGCGCAGCACCTCGCGGCGACCGACGTGGTCCGGCCGGCTCACGACGCCTTCCTTCTCCATCCGCTCGATCAGCCGCGCCGCCGAGTTGTAGCCGATGCGCAGCTGGCGCTGGAGCCACGAGGTCGACGCCTTCTGGCTGCCGCACACGATCGCGACCGCGGCGCGATACTGCTGGTCCTCGGCCGAATCCTCGCCGGTCGGCGCGCCCTCCAGCGCGAAGCTCTCCGCCGGCTCCTCGGTGACCGACTCGATGTAGTCGGGCTGGCCCTGCGCGCGCCAGTGATCGGTCACCGCGCGCACCTCGTCGTCGCTGACGAACGGGCCGTGGACGCGGACGATGCCCTTGCCACCGGGCATGTAGAGCATGTCGCCGCGCCCGAGCAGCTGCTCCGCCCCCTGCTCGCCCAGGATCGTGCGCGAGTCGATCTTGCTGGTGACGTGGAAGGAGATGCGCGTCGGCAGGTTGGCCTTGATCACGCCGGTGATGACGTCGACCGAGGGGCGCTGAGTCGCCATGATCAGGTGGATGCCCGCCGCGCGCGCCTTCTGCGCCAACCGCTGGATCAGGAACTCGACCTCCTTGCCCGCGGTCATCATCAGGTCGGCGAGCTCGTCGACGATGACGACGATCTGCGGCAGCACGTCATAGTCGAGCTGCTCCTCCTCGTAGACCGGCTGACCGTTCTCGCCGTAGCCGGTCTGCACGCGGCGGCCGAGCGGCGCACCCTTGGCCCGCGCCGCGCGCACCTTCTCGTTGAACGAGGCGAGGCTGCGGACACCCACCGAGGACATCTGGCGATAGCGGTCCTCCATCGTCTCGACCGCCCATTTGAGCGCGCGCACCGCCTTCGCCGGATCGGTGACCACGGGCGAGAGCAGGTGCGGGATGTCGTCGTACATGCTCAGCTCGAGCATCTTCGGATCGATCATGATCATGCGGCACTGGTCCGGCGTCAGCCGGTACAGCAGCGACAGGATCATGCCGTTGAGGCCGACCGACTTGCCCGACCCGGTCGTGCCCGCGACCAGCAGGTGCGGCATCGGCGCGAGATCGGCGATGACGGGATCGCCCGCGATGTTCTTGCCGAGGATCACGGGGAGCTGGGCGGACTGGTCCTCGAACGCCTGGCTCGCCACCAGCTCGTGCAGCGAGACCATCTCGCGCTTGGTGTTGGGCAGCTCGATGCCGATCACGGTGCGCCCCGGGATGGTCGCGACGCGCGCCGAGATCGCCGACATGTTGCGCGCGATGTCGTCGGCGAGCGAGATCACGCGAGTCGCCTTGATCCCCGGCGCGGGCTCGAGCTCGTACATCGTCACCACCGGCCCGGGGCGGACCTCGGTGATGTTGCCCTTCACGTTGAAGTCGTCGAGCACGGTCTCGAGCAGCCGCGCGTTGCGCTCCAGCGCGGCCTTGTCGACCGGATTGTTCTGGTTGGCCGGCGCGGGGGTGAGCAGGTCGAGGCCGGGCAACGTGTAGCTGTCGCGCAGATCGAGCCGCTGCTGCGGCTTGGGCGCGGCCGCGGAGGGGGCCAGCGTGCGCTCGCTGATGACCGGGGCGGGGCGGTCGCTGGGCTCCGCCACCGCGCGCGGCGCCGGGCGGCGCGCGAGCGCGGGCGCCGCGGCGGTATCGAACGGGGCGTCCGCCTCATCGAACGCCTCGTCCGGCTCGCCGCGCGCGCGACGCAGCCCGCCGCGCGGCGCGAGCCGGGCGAAGTCGATCTCGAGGCTACGGCCCCACAGGAAGGCGCCGCCGACGCCGCTCACCACGCCGAGCGCGACCACGCCCCACCAGCGTACTTGCGCGTCGCCGACCAGCCCGAGCGCCCAGCGCGTCGCCGCGACGATCCCGAGCCCGACCGCACCGCCCCAGCCGAACGGCAGCGCCGGCACCGCGCCCGGCGCGGCGCAGCCGAGCGCGACCGCCATCAGTGCCACCGCCAGCGCGGTACCGCGCAGCATCCGCGGCCAATCGCCCGCCGGCTGCTCGCGCCACAGCCGCGCCGCCACCAGCGGCGGGATCGGCAGCAGCAGCGCCACCGCGGGTCCGAACAGGGTCAGCGCGAGATCGGCGAACCACGCGCCCGGCGCGCCCAGCAGGTTGCCCACGTCACCGCCCGCGGCGGTGTTGAAGGCGGCGTCGCTCGGGCGATAGCTGGCGAGCGCGAGCGCCATCGCCAGCGTCAGCGCGACCAGCGCCACCGCGACGATCAGCGCGCCGCTGCGCAGCGCCCCCGCCTTCACCGTCTCGCGCCACAGCGGCGCGTCGGCCCTGCTCGCCATGCTCTCGTCCCCACCGATGTCCGATATGCCCGCCACGCATTGTCCGCCGCCGGCGAGTCCGCGTCAAGAGAGCGCCCTTCCACGCCCGCGCGCGACCCTGTAGGGCGTAGGCCATGGACCACGCAGACGTGCTCATCCTCGGCGGCGGGCTGGTCGGCAGCGCGCTCGCGGTCGCGCTCGACCGCCACGGCCTCTCCGCCATCGTCGTCGACCCCGCCGATCCCGCGGTGATGCTCGCCGCGGGCTTCGACGGGCGCGCCTCGGCGGTGGCGAGCGCGAGCCACCGCATGCTCGACGCGATCGGCGTGGGCGAGGCGCTGCGCGGCCGGGGCTGCCCGATCCGCCACATCCGTGTGAGCGACGGGCTCGCGCCGGGCAAGCTCGACTTCGTCCCCGCCGCCGACGACGCCGCGCTCGGCACGATGTACGAGAACCGGCTGCTGCGCCGCGCCCTGTACGACGCGGTCTCCGCCGCGCCGCTGGTCGACCTGCGCATGGGCACGCGCGCGACGGCGGTGGAGCGCGGCGCGGACGGCGTGCGCGCGACGCTGTCGGACGGGCGCACCGTCGCCGCCGACCTGCTCGTCGCCGCCGAGGGGCGCCAGTCGCCGACGCGCGAGGCGGCGGGGATCGCGGTGGCGCGCTGGCAGTACCACCATGCCGCGATCGTCGGCGCGTTCCACCATGAGCGCAGCCACGAGAACGTCGCCTACGAGATTTTCTACCCCGCCGGGCCCTTCGCGCTGCTGCCGCTGCCCGACGACGAGATCGGGCATCGCTCGGCGATCGTGTGGACGGTCGCGGCGGACCAGGCGGCGGGCATGCTCAAGCTCGGCGGCCGCGGCTTCCTCGCCGAGGCGGAGCGACGCATGGGCGGCTTCCTCGGCGCGCTGTCGCACGCCAGCCCGCGCGCGAGCTACCCGCTCGGCTTCCACCATGCCGCGCGCGTGACCGACACGCGCCTAGTGCTGGTCGGCGACGCGGCGCACGGCATCCACCCGATCGCGGGGCAGGGGGTCAACCTCGGCTATCGCGACGTCGCGGCGCTCGTCGAGGTGCTGGTCGAGGGGCGGCGGCTCGGGCTCGACGCCGGTGACGCGCAGCTGCTGCGCCGCTACGAGGCGTGGCGCGGGCTCGACACCTTCATGGTGGCGGCGGCGACCGACACGCTGACGCGGCTGTTCGGCATCCCGGGCAAGACGGCGAGCGCGGTGCGGCGCCTCGGCATCAGCGCGGTCGACCGCATCCCGCCGCTCAAGCAGCGCTTCATGAGCGAGGCGCGTGGCGAGAGCGGCGACCTGCCCAAGCTGCTGATGGGCGCGACGGTGTGAGGCACCCCTGAGAATCGAAGACTAGGGTTACCCGTCGCGGCGGGACCGCTCCCGGCCGAGCCGGGTGACAAGGCCCGGGCAGGCGCTCCGGTGGCCGCTCGCTCGATCTTTCAGAACTGATGCCCGGTCCGGTCGCGCTTGGTGGCGAGATAGCGCGCGTTGTGCGGGTTCGCCGGCAGCGCGTGCGGCACTCGCTCCACCACCGTCACCCCCGCGGCCTCCAGCCCCGCGACCTTCGCCGGGTTGTTGGTGAGCAGCCGCACGCGCTCCTGTCCGAGCAGCACCAGCATCCGAGCCGCCACGCCGAAGTCGCGCGCGTCCACCGCGAAGCCGAGCCGCGTGTTGGCGTCGACGGTGTCATAGCCCTGGTCCTGCAGCGCATAGGCACGCAGCTTGTTGACCAGCCCGATGCCGCGCCCCTCCTGCCGCAGGTAGAGCAGGATGCCCCAGCCGGCGTCGCGGATGCGATGGATCGCGGCGTCGAGCTGCGGGCCGCAGTCGCACTTGAGGCTGCCGAGCACGTCGCCGGTCAGGCACTCGCTGTGCAGCCGCACCAGCGGCGGCGCGCCGGTCGGCTGGCCGATCAGCAGCGCGACATGCTCGTCGGCGCTCTCCGGCGAGCGGAAGGCGACGATCTCGGCGTCCTCCGCCTGCGCCACCGGCAGCCGCGCGCGCACCGCGATCGTGAGCCGGGTCGCATCCTCGTGCGCGTCGATCGCGGCAACGTCGATCGCCACGGCGGGCTCGGCCGCGCCGGTGAAGAAGGCGGGGAGCAGCCCGGCGACCCGCGCCAGCCGCAGCGCCGCGGCGCCCGCGACCGGGCTCGCCAGCGCGGCGGTACGGAACGGTCCCTTGAGCGGGGTGGCGAGATCGAGCTGCGGGTCCGCCAGCGCGGTGGCGAGCGCCATGTCGAACCACGGCGCCCGCTCGATCAGCACCGGCTGGTCGGGCGCGGCGGCGGCGCGCTGGTTGGTCAGCGTCAGCGTCTCGGCGCGCCCGGCCGAGATCAGCACGGCATAGTCCGCGTCGGGGGCGAAGGCGGCGAGCCGCCCGGCGTCGGCGGTCTCCACCGCCAGCAGCACCAGCGGCGGCTCGTTCGGCGCGCGCAGCGCCACCGGCCAGCCGCGCCGCATCGCGTCGATCGCGCGCGCGGCATCGCGCGGGTCGGCGCCCGCCGCGTTCACCAGGCGAACTCGGTCATGATCGGGACGTGGTCGCTCGGCTTGAGCCAGCTGCGGCACGGCTCGAACACGGTATGCGCCGTGGCGGTGCGAGCGACGTCGGCCGTCGCCCACATATGGTCGAGCCGGCGGCCGCGGTCGTTCTTGGTCCAGTCGGGCGAGCGATAGCTCCACCAGGTGTGGAGCCGCGCCGGCGCGGGATGGAAGTGCCGGCCGAGGTCGACCCAGTCGTTCGACGCGCGCAGCCGCTCGAGCGCCTCGACCTCGACCGGGGTATGGCTCACCACCTTGAGCAAGGCCCTGTGGCTCCACACGTCGCTCGGCAGCGGCGCGATGTTGAAGTCACCGGTGAGGATGGTCGGCACGTCGAGCGTCTCGGACCAGCGCGTCATCCGCTCGACGAAGTCGAGCTTCTGCCCGAACTTGGCGTTGACCTCGCGGTCGGGCACGTCGCCGCCGGCGGGGACGTAGACATTCTCCAGCCGCACGCCGCCGGGCAGCCGCACGCCGAGGTGCCGCGCCTCGCGGTTGGCCTGCCAGTCGAGCCGCTCGTCCGCCTCGATCGGCACGCGGCTGATGATCGCGACGCCGTGGTGCATGCGCTGGCCGTTGAGCAGGACGTGATCGTAGCCGAGCGCGCGAAATCCGGCGACGGGGAAGTCCGCGTCGATCACCTTGGTCTCCTGCAGGCACAGGATGTCGGGGGCGGCCTCGCGCAGGAAGCGCTCGACGATGTCGAGGCGGAAGCGGACCGAGTTGATGTTCCAGGAGACGATCTTCACGTCGCGCGACATAGGCGGTCGATCGCGTCGCGCAAACACCCGCCGCAGCGAAACGCGAAAGGCCCCCGCTCCGGGGGCATGGAGCGAGGGCCGACACAGCGTTCATCACGCACATGGGGGAGAAGGGCTCAGGGCAACAGGGGGAAAATCCCCGAGGCGTCCGCCCCCATGACCCTCTTGTAGGACAGAGAAGCTGTCACTCAGATGAACGGATTGTAGAAAATGTCAGCCGCTGCGGCCCTGGCGGCGCGGGTCGGTCCAGCGGAAGGCGGCGTCGCTGACCGGCGCGTTGAACTTCTGCCCGCTCAGACGGATCGTGGTGCGGTTACCCTGGCTGTCGAGCGCCACCCATCCTTGCAGCATCAGCCCGGCCGGCGCCGCCGAGACGCGCGCGAACACCATCGTGATCCGCCCGAACTCGGGATGTTTCGGGTCGTTCGCCTCCACCGATAGCACGTCGGGGTTGGGCGAGGGGACCAGCTTGGCGTAGCGCGAGATGTCGCGGCTGGGATCGATCAGCACGCCCAGCGGCGAGTTGCCGATCGGCCAACGCTGCACCTGCTTCACGGAATAGTCGATGAAGGTGAACGCCTTGCCGTCGCTCACGATGAGCAGCGGCACGCCCTTCTGGTACTGGAAGCGGATCTTGCCCGGCTTCTTGAGCGTGAGCACGCCGGTCAGCACGCGACCGTCGCGGTCGGTCTGGCTGAAGTTCGCGGTCATCGTCTCGGCGGCGGCGAGGAAGCGCTGGACTGCCGCGAGATCGTTGCCCTGCGCCGTGGCCGGGGCGGCGACCGCCGCGATCGCCGCCAGCGGCACGAAGAAAGTACGCATCGTCACTCCGTTATCAGGCCAGCACGAGACTGCCGCGGCGGCGTTGAACGCGCCGTGAACCCGGCGCGATCCGCTCAACCGAGCAGCGAGGCGAGCCCGGGCGTATTCTCGGCACCGACCCAGCCTTCATGGATCATCTTGCCCGCGACGAAGAGGATCACGGCGAGCCCGACATAGGCGATCCAGCGGTAGCGATCGATGATCCGCGCGATGAAGTTCGCGGCGAGCCCCATCAGCGCGACCGACAGCAGCAGGCCGACGACGAGGATACCGGGATGCTCGCGCGCCGCGCCCGCCACCGCGAGCACGTTGTCGAGACTCATCGACACGTCGGCCACCGCGACCGCCCAGGCGGCGCCGACGAAGCTGCGCGCGGGCGCGACGGCGGCGTCGCCGTTGCCCTCGGCGTCAGGCTGGTGGCCGCCGGCACGGATCTCGCGCCAGAACTTCCAGCTCACCCACAGCAGCAGCAGGCCGCCGGCGAAGATCAGCCCGACGATCCCCATCAGCCAGGTGACGATCAGCGCGAAGAAGATGCGCAGCACCAGCGCGGCGCCGATGCCGATCAGGATCACCTTCTTGCGCTGATCCGAGGGCAGGCCGGCGGCGAGCGCACCGACCACGATCGCATTGTCGCCCGCCAGCACCAGGTCGATCATCAGCACCGAGCCGAACGCGGCGAGCGCGGCGGGATCGCCCAGGTTCGAGAAGTCCGCGACGATATGCTGCCAGATGTCGCCGAGCGAGCCGGGTCCCTGGGGCGCGGCGGCCGCCCCCGCGGCGGCCAGCATGGCGATCAGGCTCACGACGTCACTCCCCTGAAGATACGAGCGGGCGGCACATCGAACCAACGCACCGCCCGCGAAAAGTTACCGCCTGCTAACCAGAGCGAGCTTTCACCCGCCTGTCACGCCCGCTCCCGAAAACCGCGGGCGTGGGTGCGGCTCACTGGTTCATCGAGTCGAAGAAATCGTCGTTCGTCTTCGAATCCTTCATCTTTCCGAGCAGGAACTCCATCGCGTCGACGGTGCCCATCTGCATCAGGATGCGACGCAGCACCCACATCTTGCTGAGCTTGTCCTTCTCAACCAGCAGCTCCTCCTTGCGCGTGCCGGACTTGCCGACGTCGATCGCGGGGAAGATGCGCTTGTCGGCGACCTTGCGGTCCAGCACGATCTCGGCGTTGCCGGTGCCCTTGAACTCCTCGAAGATCACCTCGTCCATGCGGCTGCCGGTGTCGATCAGCGAGGTCGAGATGATGGTGAGGCTGCCGCCCTCCTCGATGTTGCGCGCCGCGCCGAAGAAGCGCTTGGGGCGCTGCAGCGCGTTGGCGTCGACGCCGCCGGTCAGCACCTTGCCCGACGAGGGCACCACGGTGTTGTAGGCGCGGCCGAGGCGCGTGATGTTGTCGAGCAGGATCACCACGTCCTTCTTGTGCTCGACCAGGCGCTTGGCCTTCTCGATCACCATCTCGGCGACCTGCACGTGGCGGGTCGCCGGCTCGTCGAAGGTGGACGAGACCACCTCGCCGTTGACCGTGCGCGACATGTCGGTGACTTCCTCGGGGCGCTCGTCGATGAGCAGCACCAGCAGGAACACCTCGGGATGGTTGTGGCTGATCGCGCGCGCGATGTTCTGCATCATGATCGTCTTGCCGACGCGCGGCGGGGCGACGATGAGGCAGCGCTGTCCCTTGCCGATCGGCACGACCACGTCGAGCACGCGGCCCGACCGGTCTTTGATCGTCGGGTCCTCGATCTCCATCTTGAGTCGCTCGTCGGGGTAGAGCGGCGTGAGATTGTCGAAGTTGACGCGGTGGCGGACGCGGTCCGGATCCTCGAAATTGACCTGGGTGATCTTCACCAGCGCGAAATAGCGCTCACCGTCCTTGGGCCCGCGGATCTCGCCCTCCACTGTGTCGCCGGTGCGCAGGCCGTGCTTCCGCACCTGGTTGGGGCTCACGTAGATGTCGTCCGGCCCGGCGAGGTAGTTGGCCTGCGCCGAGCGGAGGAAGCCGAAGCCGTCGGGCAGCACCTCGATCGTGCCCTCGCCCATGATCTGCTCGCCGTTCTCGGCCTGGACCTTGAGGATGGCGAACATCAGATCCTGCTTGCGCAGCGTCGACGCGCCCTCGACCCCGAGCTCCTCGGCGAGCTGCACGAGGTCGGCCGGGGCCTTCTTCTTCAAATCCTTGAGATGCATGTAGACGTGTCCGATGTGCTCGGGAGTGGGGGAAAGCTCGGCCGGCGAATACGCTCGAGATACGAAGCTGTAGAGGAGGCGGGAGACCGGGACCGGTCACGCCGTGACCGCGAGGTAAGAGTCGGCCGCGGCTTAGTCAAGCCGGCGCGCGCGGCTCAGAACGGCTTCACGATCACCAGGATGACGATCAGCACCGCGGCGATCGCGGGCACCTCGTTGACCAGCCGCAGCGCGCGGTTGGAGAGCGTGGCGCGACCCGCGGCGAGCTTGCGCGCATAGCCCACCGCCCAGCCGTGATAGCCCGACAGCAGCACGACCAGCGCGATCTTGGCGTGGAGCCAGCCCAGCCCCGGCGTGCCGTCGGCGATGCCGGCGTTGAGCGCGAGCGCGATGCCGAGGATCCACACCAGGATCATCGCGGGCGTGAGGATGATCGCGCGCAGCTTGCCCTCGCGCTCGACCCAGCGCGCCGCCTCGGCCGGATCGGCGAGGCCCTCCTGGTGATAGACGAGATAGCGCGGCAGCATGAACATGCCCGCCATCCAGAAGATCACGAAGATGAGGTGCGCCGCCTTCACCCAATCGTAGGTCGCGCCGAGGAAACCCGCCATGTTCATGCTAGGACCTTACGCGCCGCGGACGCGCGCGACCAGATGCTCGACGTGCGCCACCGGCGTGTGCTGGCCGATGCCGTGGCCCAGGTTGAAGACGTGCGGTCGCTCGGGGAAGGCGGCGAGCACGCGGTCGATGCCGCGGTCGAGCGCGGCGCCCCCGACACGGAGCGCGAGCGGGTCGAGGTTGCCCTGTACCGGCAGCCCTGCCGGCAGCACGCGATCGGCCCATTCGGGGTCGACGGTCTCGTCGAGTCCGATCGCGTCGACCGCGGTGCCCGCTGCATAGGCGGGGAGCTTGCCGCCCGCGCCCTTGGGGAAGCCGATGATCGTCGCGTGCGGGCGTCGCGCGCGCAGCGCGTCGACGATCGCGCGGTTGGGCGCGATCACCCATCGCTCGAACTGCTCGGGCGAGAGGCTGCCGGCCCAGCTGTCGAACAGCTGCACCGCCTCGACCCCGGCGTCGAGCTGCGCGGCGAGATAGTCGACCGTCAGCGCGACCACGGCCTCGATGATCGCCGCGAAGGCCGCGGGGTCGCGATAGGCGAACAGCCGCGTCTCCTCCTGGTCGCGGCTGCCCTGGCCGGCGACCATATAGGTCGCCACCGTCCAGGGTGAGCCGGCGAAACCGAGGAAGGTGGTGGCGGGCGACAGCTGCGCGGCGACGCGGCGCACGGTCGCATAGACCGGGTCGAGCCGCGTCGGTGCCGCCTCGAGCGATGCCAGCGCGGCGTCGACCAGCGCGGGCGCGAGCCGCGGCCCCTCGCCGGCGCCGAAGCTGAGCTCCTGCCCGAGCGCCCAGGGCACCATCAGGATGTCGGAGAAGAGGATCGCGCCGTCGAAGCCGAAGCGCCGGATCGGCTGGAGGGTCACCTCCGCCGCCGCCGCGGGATCGGTCGCGAGCGCGAGGAAGCCGCCCTTCTCGGCCCGCAGCGCGCGATACTCGGGCAGATAGCGCCCGGCCTGGCGCATCAGCCACAGTGGCGGGCGTTCCTGCCGCTCCCCGCGCAGCGTGCGCAACAGCGGTTTGGTGGTCTCGATCGGTGGGGTGGGCACGGGTGAGATCGTCCTCGCCCCCTTCAGAGAATAGAATCTCGAAGAAGGTTGTTGATGCGGATGGCGCGTGGGTTGCGGTGGCTTAATCCGCCGTCACCGGAAATGCCAACAGCTTGACCGCGCGAGTCCGACGCGGCGTCAGCGATTCGGTACGCATCGTCCCCGCTATCCACAGGCTGTGGAGGAACATCGCGGCTGCGGACGACATTGTGGATGAAATCGGACTCATCCACCGCGGCGGCGCTCGCTTGGCGGCGCGGTCGAGTTGCGCTAGCGCGCGTCCTCATGTTGTCCACAGTTCGATCCCCAGGCGGCTGAGGATGGTGCGCCTCCACCTCCATCTGCTCTCCGATTCCACCGGCGAGACGCTGGAGAACATCGCCAAGGCGGCGCTGGCGCAATATGACGACGTCGAGACGGTGCGGCACTTCTGGCCGATGGTGCGCACCGAAATGCACCTCGACCGCATCCTCCAGGAGATCGCGCAGAACCCCGGGCTGGTGGTGTTCACGCTGGTCAACCCGGTGACCCGCGCCGCGCTGGAGAACCGCTGCCGCGCGCTCGGGCTGCCGACCGTGGCGCCGCTCGACCCGGTCAACGACGCGCTGTCGATGCTGCTCGGCCAGCAGGCCAAGGCGCGCCCGGGCCGCCAGCACGTGCTCGACGCCGCCTATTTCGCGCGCGTCGACGCGATCCAGTTCACCATCGCGCACGACGACGGGATCGCGCACGAGGACTGGGAGGAGGCCGACATCGTCCTCGCCGGGGTCAGCCGCTCGTCCAAGACGCCGACCTCGATCTATCTCGCCAACCGCGGCTACAAGACCGCCAACATCCCGATCGTGGTGGAGAGCCCGCCGCCCGCCTCGCTGTTCGCGCTCGACTATCCGCTGGTGGTGGGGCTGACGACCAGCGCCGACCGGTTGATCCAGGTGCGCCGCAACCGGCTGCTCTCGCTCAACCAGGCGCCCGAGACCGATTACGTCGACCAGGACGCTGTGGCGCGCGAGATCGCCTTCGCGCGCCGCATCTTCGCCGACAACGGCTGGCCCGTGATCGACGTCACGCGGCGCTCGATCGAGGAGACCGCGGCGGCGATCATCGCTTTGGTCAACGAGCGCCGCGGCACCGCCACCCGCACCACGGACTGACCGACATGCTGATCCTCGCCTCGCAGAGCGCCTCGCGCACCGCCATGCTGTCCGCCGCGGGCGTGTCGTTCACCGCCGAGCCGGCGCACGCCGACGAGGCCGCGCTCAAGGCGGCGATGGCGGGCGCGCGCCCGCGCGACCTCGCCGACGCACTCGCTGAATTGAAGGCGCTCAAGGTCTCGGCGCGCCACCCGGGGGCGCTGGTGCTCGGCTCGGACAGCCTCGCGGTGCTCGACGACGGCAGCGTGCTCGACAAGCCGACGTCGCGCGACGAGGCGCGCGACCATCTCAGCCGCATGTCGGGGCGGCACCACGATCTGGTCAGCGCCGCGGTGATCGCCGAGAATGGCCGGCCGGTGTGGCGCGCGGTCGACGCCGCGCGGATCGTCGTGCGGCGGTTGTCCGACGCGTTCATCGAGACCTACCTCGACGCCGAATGGCCCGCGATCGCTGGTTGTGTCGGCTGCTACCGGATCGAGGGACCGGGCGTGCAGCTCTTCGCCAAGGTCTCGGGCAGCCAGTTCACCGTGCTCGGCATGCCGCTGCTGCCCGTGCTCGACTATCTCCGCACGCGCGAGGTGCTGCCGACGTGACGACCCCCTATGCCGAGGTGATCGGCGACCCGATCGCGCATTCCAAGTCGCCGCTGATCCACCGTTTCTGGCTGGAGGCGCTGGGGATCGCCGGCGACTATCGCGCCGAGCGGGTGGTCGCGGACGAGCTCGGCCACTTCTTCGCGACGCGCGCGCGCGACCCCGATTGGCGCGGCTGCAACGTCACCGTGCCGCACAAGGTCGCGGCGCTCGACCATGTCCCCGATCCCGGCGGGGTGCGCGGCTCGATCGGCGCCGCCAACACGGTGTTCCGCGACGAGTCGGGTGCGCTCGCCGCGACCAACACCGACGCCGCCGGTTTCCTCTCACCGATCGCGGACCTCGACCTCGCCGGCGCGCCGGTGACAGTCGTCGGCGCCGGCGGCGCCGCGCGCGCGGTATTGTTCGCGCTTTCCAAGGTGGGGGCGGGACGGGTGACCCTGCTCAATCGCACCCCGCTCAAGGGCGCCGCCCTGCTCGCCAACTTCGGGCTCAAGGGCGACGCGCTCCCGCTCGAGGCGCGGCTGCGCCCCGACACCGCGCTGCTCGTCAACACCAGCGCGCTCGGCATGGCGGGGCAGCCGCCGCTGACGCTCGATCTCGACCCGCTACCGGACGACGCGATCGTCTATGACATCGTCTACGCCCCGCTGGAGACGCCGCTGCTCGCCGCCGCGCGGGCACGCGGGCTCGACACGGTCGACGGGCTGGAGATGCTGATCGGCCAGGCCGCGCTCGCGTTCGAGCTCTTCTTCGGCGCCGCGCCGCCGCGCGAGCGCGACGACGAACTGCGCGCGCTGCTGCTGGCGTGAGCACGCGATGATCGTGCTCGGGCTCACCGGCTCGATCGGCATGGGCAAGACCACGGTCGCGCGCATGTTCGCGGAGGCGGGCGTGCCCGTGTTCGACGCCGACGCCGTGGTGCACCGGCTGCAGGGGCCCGGCGGCGCCCTGGTCGCGCCGATCGCGGCGCGCTTCCCCGGGACAATCGGCGCGGCGGGGGTCGATCGCGCCGCGCTCGGCGCCGCGGTGCTGGGGGACGAAGTCGCGCTGCGCGACTTGGAGGCGATCGTCCACCCCGCGGTGGCGGCCGAGCGCGCCGCCTTTCTCGCGCGCCACGCCGCCGCGCCGCTGGTGGTGCTCGACGTGCCGCTGCTGTTCGAGACCGGCGGCGACGCCGCGGTCGATCGGGTCGCGGTGGTGTCCGCCGCACCCGCGGTGCAGCGCGAGCGCACGCTGGCGCGACCGGGCATGACCGCGGCCAAGCTCGACTCGATCCTCGCGCGCCAGCTACCCGACGCCGAGAAGCGCGCCCGCGCCGACGCGGTGATCGCCACCGACGTGCCGCTGGCCGAGACTCGCGCGGCGGTGCTGCGCCTGATCGCTTGCGCCAGCGCCGCCGCGGGTCGATAACGCTGCGCATGCGCGAGATCGTCTTCGATACCGAGACCACCGGGCTGAGCTTCGCCGGGGGCGACCGGATGGTGGAGATCGGCTGCGTCGAGCTGGTCAACCGCTGTGAGACCGGGCGCACCTTCCACGCCTACTTCCACCCCGAGCGCGACATGCCCGAGGAGGCGGCGCGCGTGCACGGGCTGCGCATCGACTTTCTCTCGAAGCATCCCGTGTTCGCGCTCGGGGTCGAGGCATTGCTCGAGTTCATCGGCGACGCGCCGCTGATCGCGCACAACGCGGGGTTCGATTTCTCCTTCCTCAACGGCGAGCTCGAGCGCTGCGGCCGTACCGCGGTGTGCCGCTCGCGCATGGTCGACACGCTCCAGCTCGCGCGGACGCGACACCCCGGCGCCAAGCACACGCTCGACGCGCTGTGCAACCGCTACGGCATCGATCGCTCGCACCGGGTGCTGCACGGCGCGCTGCTCGACGCGCAGCTGCTCGCGCAGGTCTATGTCGAGCTGCAGGGCGGGCGGCAGATCGGGCTGGGGCTGGTGAGCGAGCCGATCATGGTGGCCGCCGCCGCGGTCAGCGCCGCGCCGGCGGCGGCGCGCGCGCGCCCGCCGCGGGTCTTTTCGGCGAGCGCGGCGGAACTGGCCGCGCACGCCGCGTTTCTGAAGGGGGTCAAAGAACCCCTGTGGGGGGCCGACGCGTCCGGATGACGCGCTTAGCACCAGCCGGGCAGGGGCTCGACCGGCAACGATGGAGAAGAAACTATGGATATCCGGGTATCAGGTCACCAGGTGGCGATCGGCGACGCGCTGAAGGCCCATGTGCAGGACCGGCTCCAGGGTATCGCTGACAAATATTTCGCGCGCGCCATCTCCGCCGAGACCACCTTCGGCAAGGGCCCGCACGACAACGGCTTCACCTGCGACATCGTCGCGCACGTGACCCGCGGGCTGGTGCTCAAGGGCCGCCACGACGCGCATGACGCGCATCTCTCGTTCGACGGCGCCGCCGAGAAGATCGAGAAGCAGCTGCGTCGCTACGTCCGCCGCTTGAAGGACCGCACGCCCGCGCACGCCGCCGTCGAGGCGGAACAGGATCGCACCGGCTATGACAATGCCGGCTACACGCTCTTCGCCGAGTCGACCGACGAGGAGGAAGCCGGCGACGCGCCGCTGGTGATCGCCGAGACGCGGGTCGACGTGCCCGAGGCGAGCGTGTCCGACGCGGTGATGATGCTCGACCTGCGCAACACCCAGGCGCTGCTGTTCCGCAACGCCGGCACGGGTTCGTACAACATGGTCTATCGCCGCGGCGACGGCACGATCGGATGGGTCGAGCCGCAGCGCGCTGGCTGAGCGTCGCGCGGCCACCTACCTGCATCGATCATGACCACTGATCTGAGCGACCTGCTCGTGCCCGAGCTCGTCGTCGTGGGACTGCCCGCGGCGTCGAAGAAGGCCCTCTTCTCCCAGCTCGGCGCGCTCGCCGCGCCGTGGGTGGGGCTGGACGCGCGCGCGATCGCGGAGGGGCTGGCCGCGCGCGAGAAGGAGGGATCGACCGGCTTCGGCGGCGGCGTCGCGATTCCGCACGCGCGGCTCGCAGGCATGCAGCGGGTCGCGTTGATCGTGGCGCGGCTGGCGCAGCCGCTGGGCTTCGCCGCGGTCGACGACGTCGCGGTCGACGTGGTGGTGGCGATGCTGTCGCCGCCCCACGCGGGCGGCGCGCATCTCAAGGCACTGGCCCGCGTGGCGCGACGCTTCCGCGACCGCACGTTGGTCGCGAAGCTGCGCGGCGCGGGCTCGCCCGACGCGATCTACGCGCTGCTCACCGCGGACGAGACGCGTGACGCCGCCTGAGGGCGCCGCGGCGCATCACCGCGCGCTCGAGTCGCTGTACGCCGCGGCGCCGATCAACCAGCTGTTCGAGTCGCGGCTCGAGATCGCGGAACCCGGGGTGGCGCGAATCCGCTTCCGCGTCGACCGGCGCCATTTCCACGCCGCCGAGGCGGCGCACGGCACCAGCTACTTCAAGATGCTCGACGATGCCGCCTTCTACGCGTGCAACAGCCTGGTGACCGATCGCTTCCTGCTCACCACCCAGTTCAGCCTGCTGCTCACGCGCCCGCTCGGCGAGGGCGAGGTGGTGGCCGAGGGGCGCTGGGTCAGCGGGCAGCGGCGCGTCTTCGTCGCCGAGGCGCGGCTGATCGCGGGCGGCGGCGAGGAGGTGGCGCGCGGCACCGGCACCTTCATGCGCTCGCGGATCGCGCTCGCCGGCCTGCCCGGCTATGCGGCGACGGCGGCGTGAGCGCGCGGCTGCCCACCCATCTCGCGGTCGGCGTGCTGCTCAGGCGAGTCAACGACAGCGGCGGCATGGCTGTGGTGCGTGCCTCGGGCGAGGCGCAGTCGGGCGCGGTGCTGGTGCTGCTGTGCGAGGGCCGCTCGCTGCGCGCGGTGGAGCGGATGCGCGGGATCGACGACCGCGACGTGCTGGTCGCGGCCGGGCCCGGCGACGGCGACTCGGCCGCGGTGGAAGATTACTGGCGTCTGCGACGGCGTCGTGACCCCGACCTGTGGGTGATCGAACTGGACGTCCCGGACGCCGAACGGTTCGTCGCTGAAACGATGCTGGTTGATTGACGCTGTTAACCTCTCACCCGTAGCGAGGTGGGATCGACAACAGGCGTTGTGCCGATGCGGGGTGCGATCCCGAACGGTGACGCAGTCGGGGGGGCACCCGGTCGGTCTTTTGAGCAGCTAACGCTGGTTCAGCGACCGTATCCGCGTACCCACCGCACAGACAAGACGTGGAATGCCTTTAGGTTCCCGCGCTGCCGCTTTCGCAGCGTTCACTGCCTCGATCGTCTCGCTGGCCCTCCAGAGCGCGCCCGGCCTCGCCGCCGAAGTGCCGACGCTCCCGGGCGTCACCGCGAGTCAGGTCAACGTCGCCGACGCGGTGCCCGCGACGGCGACCGCGGCGCCCGACAGCGCCGACCAGATCCTCGACCAGGCCGCCGCCGAGCAGGCGGACGAGCAGGTCGCTTATCCTACCCTCGCCGCCGCAGTCGCGGACCAGTCGATCCCGTCGAACACCGACGAGGACATGCGCTGCCTCGCCGGCGCGATCTATTTCGAGGCGCGCGGCGAGCCGCTGAGCGGTCAGCTCGCGGTCGCCGAGGTGATCCTCAACCGCACCAAGTCGCGCCGCTTCGGCGGCAGCGTGTGCGACGTCATCACCCAGAAGGGCCAGTTCTCCTTCGTCCGCGGCGGCGTGGTGCCCGCGGCACCGTCGAACGACGACTGGCGCACCGCCATGGCGGTGGCGAAGGTCGCGATGAAGGACGCGTGGGAGACCGACGCGTCGAACGCGCTCTATTTCCACCACCGCAGCACCGGCCGCGCCGCCGGCCAGCGCGTCGCCTCGATCGGCAACCACGTCTTCTTCCGCTGAGCGCTGCTGCGCTCGCGAGGGATGGGTTGAGCGTTCTCGCGTATCGCTGATCGGGCCACGGCAGCCCCAACGACGTCGTCACCCCGGCGAACGCGGGGGTCCAGCGACGGAAGTGGTGTGCGATCCACCACGGCCTTCCCGGCTCGACCACGGCGATCGCCGGGGACGGTTTGTGCTAGGTAACGTGTTCTCTCGCCGCGCTCAGCCCGCGTACGTCTTGGCCAAGTCGTACAGATAGTCCCGCGCGGCGTAGAGCGACTCCACCCGGATCCGCTCGTCGAGCCCGTGGACGCCGTTGAAGTCGGGTTCGAGGAAGGTACCGGGCACGCCATAGACCGGGATGCCGATCGCCTCGAGGAACACGCCGTCGGTTGCCCCCGTCGACATCGTGGGCAACAGCGGCACGCCCGGGAAATGCTTCTTCGCCAACGCCTCCATCGGGCCGATGATCTTGGGGTCGAGCGTCGGCGGCACCGCGGTGGGGCGGATCGGCTGGTTCGCGGTGACGGTCACCTTGCTGCCCGCCAACTCGCGCAGCTTGGCGAGCGTGCCGTCGACCGTCTCGCCCGGGAAGATGCGGCAGTTGACGTTGGCGGTGGCGCGCTGCGGCAGCGCGTTCTCGGCGTGACCCGCGCTCAGCAGCGTCGTCACGCAGGTGGTGCGCAGTGTCGAGTGCATCACCTTGTCGCGGCTGACGATCGCGTCGGCGGCGCGGTCCTGCGGGTTGGCCAGCAGCCGCGTGATCGCCGCGGCCTGCTCGCCGCCGACGCGCCGCGCGGTGGCGGTGAAATAGGCGCGCGTAGTGTCGGTGAAGCGCACCGGGAACTCATAGTTCTGCACCGCCTTGATCGCGTCGGCGAGCTCGTAGATCGCGTTCTCCGGCACGGGCGTGGAGCTGTGCCCGCCCGGGTTGGTCGCCAGAAGCGTGAAGTTCTGCGCCGCCTTCTCGCCGACCTGCACCGCCAGCAGCTGGCGCTTGCCCTGCGCGTCCAGCCGTCCGCCGCCTCCTTCGTTGAGCGCGAACTCGGCCGCGATCAGCTCGGGGCGGTGCTGCGCCAGCCACTGCGCGCCGTTGAAGGCGAAGGTGGTCTCCTCGCCGCAGGTCAGCGCCAGCTTGATCGTGCGCTTGGGACGGTAGTTCTGCTGCCGGAAGCGCACCATCGCGTCGGCCCAGATCGCCGCCATCGCTTTGTCGTCGACCGCGCCGCGCGCGTAATAAAAGCCGCCCTCCTCCACGAGCTTGAACGGGTCCCGCTGCCAGTCGGCGCGCTTGGCCTCGACCACGTCGAGGTGGCCGAGCAGCAGCATCGGCTTGAGCGCCGCGTCGCTGCCGCGCAGCACGGCGACCACGCCGCCGTCCTTCGGATGCTCCGGAGTGGAGAAGAGCGTCACGTCGGCGTCGGCATAGCCCGCGCGCTTCAGCCGCGCCGCGACCTGCTCGGCCGCCTGGGTACAGCTGCCGACGTTCACCACCGTGTTGGTCTCGACCATCTCGCGATACAGGTCGTAGAAAGCCTTCTCGTCCGGCCGCGCCTGCGCCGCCGCCCCGCTCGCCGTCGTCGTCCCCGCCAGCAACCCGGCGAGCAGTGCCGCCACCCCGATCCCGCGCATCGATCCTCCCGCGTCCGTTCACCGCCAGCCTCGCAGCGAAGCGGACGCTGCGCAACCGGGCTCAGCCGCTGCGGCGCAGGTCGCGCGGCAGGAGGAGGCGCAGCTCGCGGTTGGCGAAATCGATGTGGACGCGGCGGAACAGCCGCAGCGCGTCCATCCCCAGCATCAGCGCGGGCTTGTCGTCGATGCCGAAGACGCGGAACGGTGCGGCATCGGCGAAGGCGATCGGCAGCGCGCGGATCTTGGCCGGCCCCAGCGTCATCTCGGGCAGCAGCGCATAGTCGGCGGAGATCTGCACCCCGAGCACGCTGGTCAGCACCGTGGTCTCGCCGCGTCGTCCCGCCAGCAGCCGGCGTAGTGCCAGATTGCCGAGGCTGACGCTGGTGCCGGTATCGAGCACCACCCGCACGCGCCGCCCCGCGACGGTGGCGCTGGTGACGACGAGCTGGCCGAACAGGCTGCGCGCCTGGATCACGATCTCGCCGGGTTCGCGCTTGAGCCGCTCGCGCTTGCTCGACGGCGTGACCTGCATCCGCTGCGCGTCGAAGTCGATCGTCAGCGCCTGTCCCTGCAACGTGTCGATCCCGAGCATGCCCGGTGCGCCGAGGTGACGCGCCTCGAACATGGGCGCCTCGATCCGCTCGCCGCCGACTCTCGCGACCGGCTTCGGGCTCACCGAGATCGTGGGGAGGATGGCGGTGTCGACGTCACTCGTCCCCGCCATCGCGACCACGCGCACGCGTCGCCCGGCGGCGAGGCCGAGATGCGCGGCGAGCTGGCGCGAGATCACGCTGCGCTGCGCGCCGGTGTCGATGATGAAGGGAAAGGGCCCCGCGCCGGCGATCTCGACCGGCACGGTCATGCGATCCTCGGCGGTGAGGAAGTCGAGCGCGTCGCCGGCGTCGGCGGGCAGGTCGTCCGGCAGGGTCACCGGGACGACGCCGAGCGCGGCTGTCGGCGCAGGCGAGGGCGCTCCCGCCTGCGCCGACGCGGGCAGGGCGATGCTGGCCAGCATGAGCGCGAGCCACCTCTCCATGACAGGTACGTTACGCCCGATCCGGACGCAGCGCCAGCGGAGATACCGACGGGTGGGATGGTGCGGGGCGGTGGTTGCCCCGATGCTCAGCGTCCCTGACCGCGCCAGCGCTGGATCGTGCGCGCGACGATCTGCTCCTCGCCGCCGCCCTCGCGCCATAGCTCCGAGAAGACCGGATCGTCGGAAGCGGGCCGCTTGCCGTCCTCCAGCGTGTCGAAGGCGACGCGGATCGGGATGGCGACGCCCTCGCCGCACACGATCGCCTCGCGGTTGCGCAGCGCCGGCAGCGCGTCGAGGAAGCCGCGCGCGCCCTCGGGCATCGCGGCGCGGACGAACGCCTGGTCGCGCTCGTTGTTGAGCCGCATCGAGATGATCGTGCCGCACTGCGAGAGCACCCCCTCGGCGAGGTCGGACGGGCGCTGCGTCACCAGCCCGAGCGACACGCCGTACTTGCGCCCCTCCTTAGCGATGCGGCCGAGGATGCGGCCGACCGCGGTGCGCTCCTCGCGCCCGGCGGGGACGTAGCGGTGCGCCTCCTCGCAGACGAGCAGGATCGGGCGCTGCGGCTCGGCCCGCGACCAGATCGCGAAGTCGAACACCATGCGGCTGAGCACCGCCACCACCACCGCGGTGATCTCGCTCGGCACGCCCGAGACGTCGATGATCGAGATCGGCTTGCCGTCGCCGCAGAAGCGGAAGATGCGCTGGACGAACGCCGCCATCGTGTCCGCCACCAACATGCCGGAGAACATGAAGCCGTAGCGCGGGTCGGCCTTGAGCTCGTCCAGCTTGTTCTTGAGCCGCAGATAGGGCGCGGTGTCGCCGGCGCGGTCCATCTTGCCCATCTCCTGCTGCAGGATCTGGGTGAGGTCGCTGAGCAGATAGGGGATCGGCGCGTCCACCGTCAGCCGCGCGATCTCCTGCCCGAGCCGGCTCTTGCCGCGCGCGGCGAGCAGGCATTTGGCGAGGATGTCGGCGTCGACCTGGCGCTCCGGGCCGGCGCTGGTGAGCAGCACCTCGCAATGCTCCTCGAAGTTCATCAGCCAATAGGGCATCTGCAGGTTCGAGACGTCGAACAGCGCGCCCTCGTCGGCGAAGGCGGTACTGTACTCGCCGTGCGGGTCGATCATCACGACGTGCGCCTGCGGCGCGAGGCGACACAGGCGATGGAGGATCAGCGCCGCGGCGGTCGATTTGCCGGTGCCGGTCGAGCCGAGCAGCGCGAAATGCTTGCCCAGCAGCGAGTCGACGTACAGCGAGGCGCGCACGTCGCGCGTCGGGTGGACGGTGCCGATCGCGATCGCGGCCCGACCCGAGGCGGCGTGGACCTGCTCCAGGTCCGCCCCGGTCACCGCGAACACCTCCGCGCCCGGCAGCGGGAAGGCGGTGACGCCGCGGCGGAAATGGTGGAGGTGGCCAGTCAGCCGCTCGACCTCGCCCTCGCCGATGAAGTCGACCGCCGCGATCACCTGGTCAGCCTGGCCGCGCGCCAGCCGCACCGTCCGCACCGTTGCCACCAGCCAGATCGCGCCGGCGCGCACCTTGAGCTGGCCGCCGACCTGCCCCGCGCTGGCGACCAGCGGGTCGGGGTGGCTTGCGAGCGCGGCGAGCGAGGGCGAGTCGAGCACCAGCTCGCCCTGCCCGCCCGCGATCTCGAGCACATAGCCGAGCGGCTCCGGGCCGGCGGGCGAGGGCGCCGCGAGCGGCGCGTCCGGGAAGGCCGCGGCGAGTGCCGCGCGGAACTCGCCCTGGCCGACGATGTCGTTCATACGAAGCTACTTTTCCCTGCGAGTTCGCGAAGGCCAGCGGTACGGGAGCTTCGTAAAGATAGGATGGAGGCGGGCGCCTCAGGCGCGCTGCGCGAACCGTCCCGCGGCCCAGCCGAGCAGCACCGACAGCGCCACCGCGGTGAGCCCGTAGAGGACCTCGTGGCGCTGCGCCGCGGCGGCCACAAAACGCTCCAGGCCCGATTTGCGGATGTCGATGTCGCGCACCGCCGCGGCGAGCACGCGACCGTCGCGGATCAGGAAGGTCTCGGCGGTGAAACGGCCCACGGGGACGCGCGCCGGGATCGCGACCCGCGCGCGGTAGAGCACGCCGTCGGTGATCTCGACCGCGCCCGGCGCCTCGTAGAACAGCCCGGCGCGGCGGCGCTGCTCGACCAGCCCGCGGGTGAAGCGGTCCTGCACCTCGGTCGGCGCGGCGGAGGCGGGCGAGAGCTGGAGGCTGTCGAGCCCGAGCTCGTAGATCGCGCGGGTGCGCGCGTCGACCAGCTGGCCGAGCGGGCGCGACGACGCCAGCGCGTAGAAGGACGGCGCCGAGCGATAGCGCAGCCGCCCCGCGTTGACCCAGATGCCCGCCACTTTCTCCTTCTCGCGGATGGTGATCGACTGGGTCGGCCCCTTCACCACGATGACGATGTCGGCGGGGCGCTCGCCGGTGGGGACTCGGCCGCCGGGATAGAGGATGGCGCCGAACAGCAGCAGCTCGGCGCCGGTGAAGCTGTACGCGATCTCGATGTCCCGCTGCGATACGTCGGGCACCAGTACTGGCTTGCTCTGCGCGGTGAGCAGCGGCGCGACGAGCGCCAGCGCCCAGGCGGCGCGCCTCACGACAGCTCCACCGCGTAGATCTCGTCGGGGCGCCAGCCGAGCCCGAGCGCGATCCGCGCCGCCACCAGCAGCACCATGATCGCCAGCGCGAGCCGGAGATACTCCGGCCTGGCGCGTGCGGCGAACCGCGCGCCGACCTGCGCGCCGACGACCGAGCCGACCAGCAGCAGCGCCGCGAGCACGATATCGACCGCGCGCGTGGTGGTGGCGTGGACCATCGTCGCCGCGGCGGTGACGAACAGGATCTGGAACAGGCTGGTGCCGACCACCACCGATGTCGCCATGCCGAGCAGGTAGATCATGGCGGGGACCAGCACGAACCCGCCGCCGACGCCGAGCAGGATCGTCAGGATGCCGGTGAAGAAGCCGAGCAGCAGCGGCGCCAGCGGGGAGATGTACAGCCCCGAGGCGTAGAAGCGCATGCGAAACGGCAGCGACGCGACCAGAGGGTGGTGGCGGCGGCGACGCGGCGGCGCGGCGCGACGACCGCGCGCCACCAGGATCGCGCTCACCGCCTCGCGCAGCATCAGCAGCCCGATCGACCCGAGCAGCAGGACATAGGTGATGGCGATCGTGGTATCGATCTGTCCCCAGCGCTGCAGCAGCCGGAACAGCCAGGCGCCGAACAGCGAACCGAGTACGCCGCCGATCACCAGCACCGTGCCCATGCGCGTGTCGACGCCGTTGCGGCGGACGTGCGCGAACACCCCCGAGACGCTCGCGCCCGTCACCTGAGTCGCGGCCGAGGCGGCGGCGACCGTGGGCGGGATGCCGTAGACGATCAGCAGCGGGGTCGTGAGGAAGCCGCCGCCGACCCCGAACATGCCCGAGAGGAGCCCGACGCCCGCGCCGAGCGCGATCATCACGAGCGCGTTCACCGACAGGTTCGCGATCGGCAGGTAGATGTCCATGGCGCTCCCAGCCGCTAGCCGGTTCGGCGCGCCGACGCCACCGCATCCGCCGCTAATGGTCGATCCCGAACGTGAGCGTCGCGCCCGAGCCCGGCCGCGCGTCCCCGGCGACACGCGCGCGCCACGCCAATGAGGCGCGCGCGCGGCCTAGCCGCAGCGTCGCGGTCGGGCCGAGGTCGAGCCGCTCGGCGCCGCGCTGCGCCCCACCCCAGGCGCCGAGACCGAGCCGCAGCATCGTGTCGCCATGCCGCGTCACCGGGCGTTCGAGCGTCACCGCGCCGTCGACGTAGCCGCCGCGTCGCTCGATCAGACCCGCCTGGACATAACCGTCGAGAAGCGCGTCGTGTCTCAGCGGACGATCGCTCACCCCACCTGTCGCACCCAATCCCCAGCCGCCGCCCAGTCCGACCAAGCCGACGCGCCGCTCGGCGAGCAATCGGAACGGCAGCGCGCGCGGGTGCCACTCGACCGCCGCGATCGCCTCGCGCTCGCGCGCCCGGAGCGCCGACACCAGCCGCAGCGAGACCGCGAGCCGTCCCCGGTCGTCGAGCGCCCGTGCGACGCGTACGCCCAGCTGCGCGCCGCCGAGCTGCGGTGCGGCGGTGCTCGTCGCCGTGCCGGCACGGAGCAACAGCCAGCCGGTCTGGGACCATCGCGGGATCGGTCCGGCTGCGGCCGGGAGAACGCCGACGCCGACTGGCGCCGGCGGCGCGATGAGCGTTCCGCTCCCCCGCTGAGCGGGCGGGCTGACCGGGCCCGGATCTCGCGGCGTCACGCCGTCCGCGACGACGATCAGCCTGGATGCGCCGGCCCGCCGACTCGATGCGATCGGGCGGGGCGCCGCGATCGGACGGGAGGAACCCCGAGCAAGGAGTCGCTCCGCGCTGGGCGCCAGCCGTGCTGCGATGGCGGCGTGATGGGGCGCGGGGGACTGTATATCTCGACGACCGGCGACCGCCGCCACGTTCATCGCCGGTCGCCGCGGCGGCGTCCGCTCCTGCCACAGCCACGTGGCGCGTTGGCCGACCCATAGCGCGAGCAGCAAGCCCCAGCAGCGCAACGCGCGGCCCCGTTTCACGGCAGGTCCGGGAAGCGGTGCACGGTCTTGTCCCACTGGAGCGGCGTGCCCCGCAGCGACGCGACGTGGAGCCGCAGTGCGCGCCATGCCGACAAGACCAGCACCGCGTTGGCGACCACGATCCGCGGCAGCGCCCGCAGCCCCTCGCGCCAGCCATAGGCCGCGGCGGTGAGCCGCACGCGCGCGATCAGCCGCCAGCCGAGCAGCACCGCGTTGATCGCGAGCAGCATGCGGAGGCCGAGGCGCGGCGCGGGCGGCGGGTCGCCGCGCCAGCGATGAACCACGGTACCCAGCGCGGCGAGCGCCCCCGCGGCATAGCCGGTGGCCACCGCGGCGGCGGCGAGCGGCGCGCGGCGGTCGCGCCAACGCATCCAGCGCTCGGCGACGCGGCGACTCCCCCAGCCGGTGCGATCCCAGCCGGCCAAAGCGATGCCGCCGATCCAGCGCGCCTTCTGCCGCACCGCGGCCGCCAGCGTGTCGGGGAAGTAGGCGCGGGTCGCGATCAGCGCGCCGGTGTCGTCGCGCGGCCGAATGAAGCGCACTGCCAGGCCGAGCGCGGCGGCGCGAAGCCCCAGCTCATAGTCCTCGGTGAGGCTGTCGGCCGCGAACGGCAGGCCGGTGGCGGCGGCGAGCCGCTCCAGCGCGTCGTATCGGATCGCGCAGCCGACTCCGGCGAGCGGCAGCGCGGCCCCCAGCGCGGCGCGCGCCACCAGGTCGCGCGCGTGGGTCTCCGCGAATTCGTCGGCGTAGTGGCCGGTGAGCCAGCGCCGCGCGGGATCGATCAGCGGCAGCACCGGTAGCTGCACCAGCGCCGCGCCGCTTAGCGCCTGCTCGGCCGCGTGGAGCTCGAGCGGGTGGACCATGTCCTCGGCGTCGTGGAGCACCACCGCGTCGGGGCGCCACCCCGGCTCGAGGGCGAGGGTGTGCCACAGCGCGTTGAGGCAGTCCGCCTTCGTCGTGGGACCGTCACGGCCTCCCACCACCAAGCGGACGCGGGGATCGGCGACCGAGCGCACCGCGACGGCGGTGGCGGGATCGTTCCGGTAGCAGCCGACGTAGAGGCGATAGGAGGGATGGTCGTAGCGCGCGAGCGCCGCGCGGAGCATCGCCCCGATCACCTGTGCCTCGCTCCAGGCGGGGATGAGCACCGCGAAGCGAAGCCGCCGCGTCTCCGGGCCCGTTCGGATCGTCGCGTCGGAACGCCGTGCCGCACCGGCGATCAGGTCGAGCACCAGGTCGTCCACGCCGAGGACGAGGAGCACGACGGCGGCGAACAGCGCGAACTCCACCGCGACGTGATCGAGCAGTCCGAGCGTTGTCATCGCCGCGGCGCCGCTGCCGAGGCTTGATCTATGGCAGATTTTGTCGCGGAACTGTGGCCGATCGGCAACGCTCGCGAGAAAGCGTTGACCGTCGCGAACAAAGCGGCGGGGCACGCGTTAGCCGCCGCGGTCCCTTTCCCCCTTTCGGGACCGGTGCCGACCCCAAGCCGGTACTGGCCGCGTCGCGGCGTTCGTGGCGACGCGGCCGAACCGCGGGGGAGGGCCGGCCAAGTCGCGTCGTCGCTGCACACCGGCTCGTTATAGTGCGATCACGCACTCCGGCGTTCGCGCGGCCGGCGACACTCAGCCCGGAACGGTGAGTTCAGGGGCCCGTACCGCCGCCGCCCGGGCCACCGCCGCCGCCCGCGCCGGCGGCGCCGACCGTGCCGATATTGCCGAACAGATCCTGGAAGAAGCCCCGCTTGCGCCCCAGCGTCGGCGTGGTCTTGCCGTCGGGCTTGAGCGCGACGACCTGGTCGATCCCCGACTTGCGCACCGCCGTCACGTTGCCGGCCTGGTCGAAGCTGATCTGCATCGTCAGCTGGTCGCGCGGCTTGGGCGGCGTGAAGGCGAGATTGCGGCTGTCGCGCGACACATAATACCAGTCGCCCTTGTTGAACTGGCTGGCGAAGCTGGGTGTGCCGAGCGTGGCGAGCACCGACTGGCGGTTGTCGACCCCAGGCTGGATCGAGTTCACCAGGTCGGCGTCGACGATATAACCCTGGTGCGAGCGCAGCGGCGTGCACCCGGCGGCGAGGACGCCGGCAGCCAGGGCGAGGGGGAGAAGGGGGCGCATCGATACTCCGCGGAAACCCAGCCGTTCGCCCGCGCGGCACGCGCGCGTGGACATTGCGGCCTCGCGCCTCAATATGCCGCCGTGCGGGGCGAGACAAGCGCCGCGCCCGATGGTCGAGAGGAAGAGCGTCAGGTGGGTTGGTTGAGTGGGTGGCTGCGGCGGCGCGGGCCGCGCGACGAGGCGTTGCCGCTGTACGACGCGGTGGTCGCGCGCGCGCGCCGACCGCATTGGTATCTCGACGGCGCGGTGCCGGACACGCTGGACGGTCGCTTCGACATGGTCGCCGCGGTGCTCGCGATGGTGCTGCTCCGGCTCGAACAGGCGCCCGACGGTACCGACGCCTCGGTGCGGCTCACCGAGCGGTTCGTCGACGACATGGACGCTCAGGTGCGCCAGATCGGCTTCGGCGACATGGTCGTGGGCAAGCATGTCGGCAAGATGATGGGGATGTTGGGTGGCCGGCTCGGCGCCTATCGCGACGGCATGGCCGCGCCGGACGACGGCGTGCTCGAGGCGGCGCTGGTGCGCAATCTCTACCGCGGCGTCGCACCCGGCGCCGACGCGCTGGCGCATGTGCGCGGCGAACTCAAGGCGCTGCGTCGCGGGCTCGACTCGTCGAGCGTGGCCGAGCTGATGGAAGGACGGTTGGCGTGACGGTCGAATTCTCTCGCATCGAGCGGCTCGACACGATCGGCGGCGAGGATCGCCGCGTGACGGTGACGGCCGATCCCGACGAGCGCGCCGCGCTCGCCCGCCGCTTCGACCTGGTCGCGGTCGAGCGGCTCGAGGGCGAGTTCGCGGTGCGGCGCGATCCCGTGGGCGTGCTGGTGCGCGGCACCGTCCGCGCCGCGGTGGTGCAGGCCTGCTCGGTGACCAGCGACCCGTTGCCAGCGACGATCGACGAGCCCGTCGCCTTGCGCTTCGTCGCGCCCGGCGCGGGCGAGGAGGACGAGATCGAGCTCGGCAGCGACTCGATCGATACGGTCGAGCTCGACGGAGGCGGCGTCGATCTGGGCGAGACCGCGGCGGAGACGATGGCGCTCGCGCTCGATCCGTTCCCGCGCAGCCCGCGAGCCGAGACCGTGCTGCGCGAGGCAGGCGTGCTCAGCGAGGAGGAAGCGGGGCCGTTCGGCGCGCTCGCCGGGCTCAGGGCCAAGCTCGCCGCGCCGAAGGACTGACGCCAGGGCCGATCAGAACAGGCCCGGCTGATCGCGCTGCGCGGCGTTCGGGTGTGCGACGGTGAGCGGCCGATTGGCCGGCGCGAACAGCTGAGTCGAGCGTCCCACGCTCGCGCTGGTGCCGATCGGCGTGCAGCTGCGCCCGGCGATATAGTCGAGCGCGGTGCGCAGCGAGGTCTCCGCCGGGTCGCCGAGCGCGTGCGAGACGTCGTCGTCGGCCTGGCAGCTCGCCTCGACCTTGGTGGCGAGGCCGTAGAAATAGTCGCCCTGCCGCGCCGCATTCTGCAGCGCGAGCGAGACCGCGAGCAGCCGGTCGTCGCTGCACGACGGATTGTCGAACGGTAGCTGACCGACCGGCTTGCCATAGGTGTTGCTGCCGATCAGCGCGACGTCGCCGTGCAGGTAGGGGATCAGCGCGTTGATGACATATTCGCTCGCCGAGGCGGTGGCGCCGGTGCCGATGAAGGCGACGCGGGTGGGCGCGATCGCCTGCGCCTCCTGCTGGAAGTAGCGGATCCGGTCCCGGCTCGATTTGGACGCACGATAGCTGGTGTACGCCTGCACGTCCGAGGTGGAGCGCGCACCGCCCAGCAGGTCGGTGAAGGTCTCCGCGGTGGAGAGGAGACCGCCGCCGTTGTAGCGCAGGTCGATCACCAGATCGGTCACGCCCCGCGCGCGGAAGGTGGCGAAGGCGCTGCGCAGCTGGTCGTCGGCGCTGGCGATGAAGGTGCGCAGGTTGATATAGCCGACCTTGCGACCGCCCGAGTCGAGCACCTTGGCGCCGTAGCGCGATGACACCGGCGCCAGCGAGTAATTGGCGGTGGTGAGCGTCACCACGCGCGTCCCGGCGGCATCGCTGACGCGCACCACGCGCGTGCTGCCCGGGGTCGTATCGTCGAACGCGGCGTTGAGCGCGTCATAGTCGTTCTTGGCGATCATGTCGCTGATGTCGCGGAGGTTGGTCGTGGACGTCCCGACCGCCAGGATCTCGGTGCCGCGATCGATCCCGGCGGTGAGGGCGGGCGTATCCTCGAACGCCTCGCGCACGAACAGCCGGTTGCTCGCGGTGAGCGCGAGCCGCACCCCGAGGCCGGCGGTCTTGCCCGACGCGAAATAGGCCGCGTCCGCCGCCGCCGACGTGACATAGGTGAAATACCGATCACGGTTCTGCGCGCGCGCGGGGGCGGTGAGCGCGTCGACGTAACCGTCCAGCGTCGTGTAGCTCGCCGGGTCGACGTTGCTGGCGAGCAACTCGGGATAGCGGTACCATTCGTTGAGGATCGAGAAGGCCCAGTCCTGTCGCGCGCGCAGCGTGCAACCGCCGGTGCTACCGGTCGCGCCGGTGCCGGTGCCGGTGCCGCCGCCGACCGCGGCCGATCCTCCGCCCGTGCCTACCGCGCTGCCACGATCATCGCCGCCGCCGCACCCCGCCAGCAACCCTGCCAGCGCGAGTGCGCCCACCCACCGCGGTGTACGCATCACCTACTCCTATGAACCGACGCCTTTGGTATAGTGGGGCTCGCCTCTTGTATATGGCGGCGCGGCGCGGCGCGGACGGAGATCGCCCCGGGATGGCGACATCGTGCCGCGATCTGCTAGCGTGCCGCCATGACCGCGCGCCCGCTCCTCCCGCTCGCCCTTCCCGTCCTGCTCGCGCTCGCCGGCTGCGGCGGCGGCGAGACCGCCGACCAGGCCGCCGCCGCGGCGCCGCGCGGCGACTATGTCGCCAAGATGCAGGCGCTCAACGAGAAGGAGCGCAACGTCGCGCTGTTCCGCGCGATCCGCGACGCCGGCCGCTCGTGCCAGCAGGTCGACCGCTCGGTGCCGACCGACCCAGTGGCGGGCAAGGCGGCCTGGGTCGCCACCTGCGACGACCAGTCCGCTTGGCTGATCACGCTGGACGACTCGGGCACGGCCACCGTCACCGACGCGCGCGCGATCGCGGGGCGCAGCGCGACCGGCTGAGCCGTCCGCCGGCGCGCTTATCCGATCAGCCGCGCGATCTTGGCGCGCATCGCCCGGATCGTCTCCGCGGGCAGCGTCTGCACGCTCGACAGCGACAGGGTGCGCGGGTTGACCGGCTGGCCGTTCTTCCACACCTCCCAGTGCAGGTGCGGCCCGGTCGAGATGCCGGTCGAGCCGACGTAGCCGATCACCTGGCCGCGCCGCACGCGCGCGCCCTGGCCGACGCCGAAGCGGCTCATGTGGCCGTAGCCGGTGACGAGCCCGCCGCCGTGCGCCAGCTTAATGAAATTGCCGTAGCCGCCAGCGCGCCCGGCGAACTGCACCACCCCGTCCATCGCGGCGTAGATCGGGCTGCCGTAGGGCGCGCCGATGTCGGTGCCCTTGTGCATCCGCATGAAGCCGAGCAGCGGGTGCATCCGCATCCCGAAGGTGGAGGTGATCCGACCCGCCACCGGCATCCCCATCGCGCCGCGGCGCTCGATCGTGCCGGAGGGGTCGAGCATCTGCCCGCCCTCGCCATCCTTGTCGCCCCAGCGCACCAGCCGCAGCTGACGGCGGCCGTGCGCCAGCCCGGCATATTGCAGCTGACCGACCTCGACCTCACCGGTCGCGGCGCGCGCCTGATCGGCGACGATGTCGAAGCGATCGTCGCTGGCGAGCTGGCCGATCGGCAGCTGCGCCGCGATCGCCTTGATGAACGTCTCCACCACGCGCGCCGGCACGCCCGCGGCGCGCGCCGAGCGGTAGAGCCCGGCGCCGACCGTGCCGGTGACGTGGAGCGGGGTACGGTCGATCGCGATCGACTGACGATCGAGCACCAGGCCGTCGCCGGCGCGTTGTACCACCAGGTTCAGGTCGAACGCGGCGCGAAAGGCGAGGCGCTCGAGCGGGCGCGGCTGGAACCTGGTCGGGCGGCGGCCGAGCGTCAGCGCCAGCACGGTGCCCGGCTTGAGCGAGTCGAGCGCCACCGCATCGCCCACCAGACCGGCGATCCGCCCCGCCTCGCCGCCGCCGACGCCGGCGCGCTGCAGCGCGGTGCGCAGCGTGTCGCCGTCGGCCAGCGCGGCGCTGAGCTCGATCTGCGGGCGCTCGGGCGTCTCGGCGAGCGGGCGCACCAGCGCGGTCGCCGCCATGCGCCGACCGGTGGTGGCGCCGAGCGCGAGCGGCGCGATCCCCTGGGTGCGCGCCTCCTCGAGGCTGGCGCGATCGCCCCGCGCGGCGACGTCGCCGGTGATCGCGGGCAGGCCGGGGTTGAGCTGCCACGCCCCCCAGCACAGCGCCGCGCAGGTCGCGAGACCGCGCCACCAGGTGCGGCTGCCGATGTCGTGGCCGAGATCGGGAACCCAGTCGGTGCGCGCCAGCGCCACACGGGCGCGGTCGACCGCGCCGCGCTCGGCGAGCGGCACCAGCTGGCGCCCGAACGCGCGACCGCCGCTGCGTCCGCCGGCGCCCGCGAGCTCCATCCCCTGATCGTCGCGCAAGAACACGTCGGCCGCCGCCTTCCGTCACGCGCCGGACCTACCCCCCGGCGCTTGGGTCACAGCGTTGTGGAGAAGAGGTGCTAAAGTCAAATTAACCGCGCTCCGCCGCCGCGATCGCTGCGGCGGACCGGTCGTGTCCGGCGGCGGGCCGCGGCGCAGACTGAGCGCGATTGCATCCGGTGGACACAGACCCGATGTAGTCTGGGTCATGTCGCTCACCCCTCGCCCGCACGACAGCTCGCGCGTGATCGCGGTGCTGGGTCCGACCAACACCGGCAAGACGCATCTCGCGATCGAGCGGATGTGCGCGCATGCCAGCGGCATGATCGGCTTCCCGCTGCGGCTGCTGGCGCGGGAGGTGTACGACCGGGTGGTCGCGATCAAGGGGCCGGAGCGGGTCGCGCTGATCACCGGCGAGGAACGCATCGTCCCCAAGGACGCACGCTGGTTCCTGTGCACCGCGGAGAGCCTGCCACTCGAGCGCGACGTCGCCTTCGTCGCGCTCGACGAGGCGCAGCTCGGCGCCGACCGCGAGCGCGGCCACGTCTTCACCGATCGCCTGCTGCGCGCGCGCGGGCGCGAGGAGACGATGATCCTCGGCTCCGAGGCGCTCCGCCCGGTGCTGCGCGCGCTGGTGCCCGAGGCCGAGATCATCGAGCGGCCGCGCTTCTCGACGCTGAGCTATGCCGGCGCTAAGAAGCTGTCGCGGCTGCCGCGGCGCTCCGCGATCGTCACCTTCTCGGCTGAGGAGGTCTATGCCACCGCCGAGATGCTGCGCCGGCTGCGCGGCGGCGCCGCGGTGGTGATGGGCGCGCTCAGCCCGCGGACGCGCAACGCGCAGGTGGCGATGTTCCAGGCGGGCGAGGTCGACTATCTCGTCGCCACCGACGCGATCGGCATGGGGCTCAACCTCGACGTCGGCCACGTCGCCTTCGCCGGCCTGTCCAAGTTCGACGGTCAGCAGCGCCGCCGCCTCACCGTCGCAGAGATGGCGCAGATCGCGGGCCGCGCCGGGCGCCACCAGCGCGACGGCACCTTCGGCGGGCTCACCGAGGAAGGGCCGGAGGCGTTCGAGCCCGAGGAGGTGGCGGCGATCGAGGCACATCGCTTCCCGCGCCTCGACTGGCTCTACTGGCGCGACGGCACGCCCGACCTCTCCTCGATCGACGCGCTGCTCGCCTCGCTGGCGCGTCGCCCCGAGCACGAGCGGCTGCGCGCCGCGCCCGAGGCGACCGACCTGCGCGTGCTCAGGCGGCTCGCCGACGAGGCGGGGGTGCGTGACCGCGCGCGCGGCAACGTCGCGCGGCTGTGGGCGGCGTGCGGCATCCCCGATTTCGCCAAGCTCGGCATCGACCCGCACGCGCGCTTCGTCGGGCGCGTGTTCGGCTATCTCGCGCAGGGGTACGTGCCGCACCAGTGGTTCGCCGACGAGGTGGCGCGGCTCGACCGCGTCGAGGGCGACGTCGAGACGATCGCGGGGCGGATCGCGGCGATCCGCAGCTGGGCC
The DNA here is from genome assembly GCF_014194975.1 of Sphingomonas sp. BK580. GTDB lineage: Bacteria > Pseudomonadota > Alphaproteobacteria > Sphingomonadales > Sphingomonadaceae > Sphingomonas. The sequence continues at coordinate 126,081 of NZ_JACIAY010000006.1, forward strand.
TATATCGCGCAGCGACCCGACTGGCTCGCCGATCCGGCGCACTGGGCGGCGCGCACGCTCGCGGTGGAGGAGCGGCTGTCCGACGCGCTCCACGAGAAGCTGACGCAGCGCTTCGTCGACAAGCGCACCACCGCGCTGGCCAAGAAGATCGGCAGCGGCGTGGGCGCGCTGCCGGTCTCGATCGACGCCGAGGGCGAGGTGACGATCGACACGCACGCGATCGGGCGGCTGGAGGGCTTCCGCTTCGTCGTCGCCCCCGACGCCACCGCCGCGGACAAGCGGCTGCTGCTCGCCACCGCGGAGAAGAGGCTCGGCGCCGAGCGGCGGCGTCGCGCCGACGCGCTGGTGGCGCGCGACGACTCGGGCTTCTTGCTCGACGACTCGGGGGTGATCCTGGCGGACGGGCTGGCGGTGGCGCGGCTCAAGCGCGGCGCGTCGCTCGCCCGGCCGCAGCTCGCGCTCGACGCGGCGCTCGACTGCCTCGATCCCGGGGTGCGCGACTCGATCATGGCGCGGTTGCGCGCCTGGCTGGCGGGAGCGATCGGCCGCGCGCTGCGCAGCGTCGCGGCGGCGGCGGAGGCGGCGCGCGCGCCCGCGGCGAGCCCGGCGCTGCGCAGCGTCGCGGCGGCGCTGGAGAGCGGTGCTGGCTTCGCCGAGCGGCTGCCGCTGCGCGCCGCGATCGAGTCGCTCAGCGCCGGCGACCGCCACTGGCTGCGGCGACAGGGCGTGACGATCGGCGCGCTCGACCTGTTCGACCCGCGGCTGCTCAAGCCCGCGGCACAGGCGTGGCGCCGCGCGCTGCTCGCCGCGGCGGGGGCGCCGCCGCCGCCGCTGCCGCGCGCCGGCGCGACGACGCTGCCGCGCGGCAGCGCTGGCGCGGTGCCGCTGATGGGCTATCGCCCGCTCGGCGCCCAGGCGGTGCGGATCGACCTGGTCGAGCGGGTCGCGCGTGCCGCGCACGACGCGCGCGCCGCCGACGGCCGCGCGCCCTTCGCGCCCGACCCCGCGCTGGCGGTGTCGATCGGGCTCGAGCCGGCGACGATCGCTCGGCTGATGGCCGAGCTCGGCTTCCGCCCCGCGTCCGTCAGCGCCGAGGGGCCACCGCTCTATGTCTGGCGCGGCCGCACCCGCGCGCGCGAGTCGCGCCCCGCGCCAGACAACGCCTTCGCCGTTCTCGCCGAGCTGGTGCGGCGGTGAGCGGGGGCGAGGCGATGCGGCTCGACCGCTATCTGTGGTTCACCCGGCTCGCCAAGACGCGCGACGTCGCGCAGGCGCTGGCGTGCGACGGCCGGCTGCGCATCGACGGGCGGGCGATCGACCGCGCGCATGCGCCGGTGCGCGTCGGCAACATCCTCACCTTCTTCCACGCCGGGCGCGTGCGCGTGCTGCGGGTGGAGGCGCTGCCGGGACGGCGCGGGCCCGCGCCCGAGGCGCAGGCCTGCTACCAGGAACTGGTCGCCGGCGCGGGTGAGAACGGGTCGCAACGCGGTGACGAGCGTTGACGCGGGCGTGATGCGGCGCAAAAGCGGCGCGCGAGAAGCGAGGATATCCCGATCATGACCTACGTCGTCACCGACGCGTGCATCCGCTGCAAGTACATGGACTGCGTGGAGGTCTGCCCGGTCGACTGTTTCTACGAGGGCGAGAACATGCTCGTCATCAATCCGTCCGAGTGTATCGACTGCGGCGTGTGCGAGCCGGAATGCCCGGCCGAGGCGATCCTGCCCGACACCGAGAGCGGGCTGGAGCAGTGGCTCGAGCTGAACAACACCTTCTCGGCGCAATGGCCCAACGTCACGCGCAAGCTCGATCAGACCCCGCCCGACGCCGATTCGTTCAAGGGCCAGGACGGCAAGTTCGACAAGTTCTTCTCGCCCGAGCCGGGCAAGGGCGACTGAGTCGCGGCGGACGGGGTGGCGAGCGCGGTTGCCCGTCACGGCGCGCGGGCGTACCGCTGCGCGTATGATCCGCCGGCCCGTCTCCGCGCTCCTCGCGCTGCTCCTCCCGCTCGCCGCCGCGGCCCCGGCCGCACGCGCGCTACAGGCGGCACCAGCCGCGGCCGAAGCCCGGCCACCGGTGGTGGTGCCGACCGTCGTCGCACGCTTCCCGCATGACCGCGAGGCCTTCACCGAGGGACTGATCTGGCACGGCGGCGCGCTCTACGAGAGTGTCGGGCTGGAGGGCCGCTCCGATGTCCGCCGCGTCGAGCTCGCCACCGGCAAGGCGGTGAGACGCGCGGTCATCCCGCCGGCGCAGTTCGGCGAGGGGCTGGCGGCGTGGAAGGACCAGCTCGTCAGCCTCACCTGGCACGACGGGATCGCGCATCGCTGGGCGGCGGCGACGCTGCGGCCGCTCGGCACGGCGCGCTACAGCGGCGAGGGCTGGGGGCTGACGAGCGATCGCACCGCGCTGATCCGCTCCGACGGCAGCGCGACGCTGACCTTCCACGATCCGGTCACGCTGGCGGTGAAGCGGACGCTCAAGGTGACCTACATGGGTCAGCCGGTCGACCAGCTCAACGAGCTCGAGTGGGTGGACGGCGCGATCCTCGCCAACGTCTGGCACCAGCCGATGATCGTGCGGATCGACCCGGCGAGCGGGCGAGTCACCCAGGTGATCGACCTGCGCGCGATCGTCGCCGAGGTCGGCGCGCGCGACCCCGAGGCGGTCGCCAACGGCATCGCCTGGGACGCCGCCGGGCGCCGCCTCTTCGTCACCGGCAAGCGCTGGCCCACCCTTTTCGAGATCCGGCTGCCGCGCTGAGGATCGCGCGCGTCGCCGCTGCGGGCGTGAGCGCGGCTCAGGCCAGCAGCCGCACGCCGACGATCAGCAGCACCAGCGCCAGCGCCGGGGTGACGACCCGCTCCGGCAGCCGGTCGGTCAGCTGCGCGCCCAGGATCACGCCGGGGATCGACCCGAGCAGCAGCGCGGCGAGCAGGTGCAGGTCGATGTTGCCGATCAGCGCGTGGCCGATCCCGCCGAGCAGCGCGACCGGCACGGCGTGGACGATGTCCGTCCCCACCAGCTTCTTGGCGGTGAGCCGGAAGGGATAGAGCAGCAGCAGCAGCGTCGCCCCCAGCGCGCCCGCACCGACCGAGGTGAGCGTGATCAGCGTGCCGAGCAGCGCCCCCGCCGCGACCGTCAGCGCGGGCTGGTAGCGCAGCAGCGCCTCGGTGCGCGCGCCCTCGCGCCGCGCGAAGCGGCGTGCCAGCGCGGCGCGGAAGGGCGTGAGCAGCGCCGAGATCACCAGCGTCGCGCCGAGCACGCGCACGATCAGCCCGCCGCTCTCCGCGCGCTCGTGGTGACTCCACAGCCACCACAGCGTGATCGCGACCGCGGGCAGGCTGCCCAGGCAGAGCCGGCGCACCACCGTCCAATCGGCATTGTCGCGGCGGTGATGCACTGCGCCGCCGACCAGCTTGGTGAGCGCGGCGAACCACAGGTCGGTGCCGACCGCGGTGGCGGGCGCCACCCCGAACAGCAGGATCAGCACCGGCGACATCAGCGACCCGCCGCCCACGCCCGTGAGCCCCACGGTCGCGCCGACGAAAAATCCCGCGAGCGTGCTCAGCCAGTCCACGTCGCGCGTGCCCCCATCGCATGTCCCGGCGTCATCGCGCCCGATGTGCGATGCCGAGGGGGCGCGCGGCAAGCGCAGAAAAGCTTGGGGCGGCCGTGGCGGCGGGCGCATCGGGGGTCAGGCGTGGGCCGCGCCCGCATGCAGCCGCGCCACGATCGCCGCGATCCGTTCGCCGGCGGCGCCGTCGCCATAGGGATTGCGGGCGCGGGCCATCGCGGCGTGCGCGGCGGGATCGTCGAGCAGCCGCTCCGCCGCCGCGACGATCCGCCCTGGATCGGTCCCGACCAGTCGCGCGCAGCCGGCCGCCACGCCCTCGGGCCGCTCGGTGGTGTCGCGCAGCACCAGCACGGGGAGGTCGAGCGCGGGCGCCTCCTCCTGCAGGCCGCCCGAGTCGGTGAGCAGCAGGCGGCTCATGCGCAGCAACCGCACCATCGCCGGATAGTCGAGCGGCGGCAGCACCGTCACCCGCCGCTCGCGCGCGAGCAGCCGCGCCAGAGCGCGCGTCCGCGGCGCCGGGTGCGCGAGCAGCGCGACGGCGACGTCGTCGCGCCGCGCGAGCGTGGACAGGGCTAGCGCCACCCGCGCCATCGCCGCCGGGTCCTTCTCGCGGCGATGCACCGTCACGGTGACGATGCGCCGCGGGCCCGCCGAGGCGGCGAACGGCGCCACCGCTGCCCCGAGCGACGGGATGGCGGCGACCTGCGCGGCCATCCCGAGCAGCGAGTCGATCCCGCTATTGCCGGTGACGTGGATCGCATGCAGTGGGACGTTCTCGGCGGCGAGCGCCGCCGCCGCCGTCGCGGTGGGCGCGAAGTGGCAGTCGGCCACCGCGGTGACCGCGCGGCGCCAGCCTTCCTCGGGGCGCGGTGCGGCGAGATCGCCGCTCCGCAGTCCCGCCTCGACGTGCGCGAGCGGGACGCCGCACAGGTTCGCCGCCATCGCCCCCGCCCAGGCGCTGGAGGTGTCGCCCTGCACCACCAGGCGCGCCGGCCGCTCCGCCTCGAGCAGCGCGGCCACCGAGTCGAGCATCGCGCCGAGCATCCGTCGATGCGGTTCGCCGGCGCGCATCAGGTCGAGGTCGATGTCGGGCACGAGCCCGAGCGCGGCGAGCGTGTGGTCGAGCAGCTCGCGGTGCTGCCCGGTCACGGCGACGCGCACCTTCAGCCGCGGCCGGCGTCGCAGGGCCGCGACCACCGGCCCCATCTTGATCGCCTCCGGTCGCGTGCCGAATAGAAGCAAGATAGGCGGCGCGCTGCGCATGTCTTCCCATTGTAGCGCGGGGTGGGGCATGCTGCGGCGCGGAACCTAGCGGCCGTGCCGCGCGATTCAGCGGCGAGCGAGGAGGGTAGCAGAATGCGACTGGTGATGATCGGCCTCGGCCGGATGGGCGGCAACATGGCGCGTCGCCTGATGCAGGCGGGGCATGAGATCGTCGCCTATGACCGCGACACCGACGCGGTCGCCAAGCTCGCCGACGCCGGCGCGATCGCCGCCGCCTCGCTCGACGAGGCGCGCGCGCGCTGCCAGGACGGCGGCGCCGCCGCGATCTGGTGGGTGATGCTGCCGCACGGCGCGGTGACCGACGGCGTGATCGAGCAGATCGCCGGCGGTGCGAGCCCGGGCGAGGTCGTGATCGACGGCGGCAATAGCTTCTACAAGGACGATATCCGCCGCGCCAAGGCGCTCGCCGAGAAGGACGTCCACTACGTCGACGTCGGCACGTCGGGCGGCGTCTGGGGGTTGGAGCGCGGCTATTGCATGATGATCGGTGGCCCCGACCAGGTCGTGCGCGACCTCGACCCGGTCTTCTCCGCGCTGGCGCCGGGCGCGGGCTCGATCGAGCGCACGCGCGGCCGCGCCGAGGGGATCGATGACCGCGCCGAGCGCGGCTACATCCACGCCGGGCCGGCGGGCGCGGGCCATTTCGTCAAGATGATCCACAACGGCATCGAATATGGCCTGATGCAGGCCTATGCCGAGGGCTTCGACGTGCTCAAGGGGAAGGCGTCGGAGAAGCTACCCGAGGACGAGCGCTACGACCTCAACCTCGCCGACATCGCCGAGGTGTGGCGCCGCGGCAGCGTGATCTCGTCCTGGCTGCTCGACCTCACCGCCCAGGCGCTGGCGAGCGACCCGCACCTGGACAAGTTCAGCGGCAACGTCGCCGACTCGGGCGAGGGCCAGTGGACGATCGAGGCGGCGATGGAGGAAGCCGTGCCGGTCAACGTCCTCACCACCGCCCTGTTCGCGCGCTATCGCAGCCGCGTCGAGCACACCTTCGGCGAGAAGGCGCTGTCGGCGATGCGCTTCGGCTTCGGCGGCCACGTCGAGATGCCGCAATAATGCCGGTCCGACTGCTGGTGTCCGACGTCGACGGCACGCTCGTCGACAAGGAGAAGCAGCTCACCGCGGCGACGATCGCCGCGGTGAAGCGACTGCAGGACGAGGGCGTCGGCTTCACGCTGATCAGCGCGCGGCCGATGTCGGGCATTCGCCCGCTGCTCGATCAACTCGGCTTCGACGGCGACGTCGCCGCCTTCAACGGCGGCATCGTCTTCCGTCGCGACGGCACGATCGTGCATCACGAGACGCTTCCCGCCGATGTCGCGAGGGAAGCGCTGACGATCGCGGCCGAGTTCGAGGTCGACACCTGGCTGTTCGCCGACGACCGCTGGTACGCCACCGACCCCGACGGCCCGCACACGACGAGCGAGCGGCGCAGCTCCGCGCAGGAGCCCGTGGTGGCCGAGGACCTCGGCGCGTTGCTCGACCGCGCCGACAAGCTCACCTTCGTCAGCGACGACGAGGCGATGCTCCACGCGCTCTACGCGCGCGTCCACACCGCGATCGGTGACCGCGCCACCGTGGCGCAGTCGCAGGTCTATTATCTCGACGTCACCGCCAAGGGCGCCAACAAGGGCGACGGCATCGCCGCGCTGAGCCGGGCGCTCGGCGTCGCGCTGGAGGACACCGCCGCGATCGGCGACCAGGCCAACGACCTGCCGATGCTGCGCCGCGCCGGCCTGCCGATCGCGATGGGCAACGCGCCCGAGGCGGTGAGACAGGCGGCGCAAGAGGTGACTCGCGCGAACGACCAGGATGGCGTAGCGCACGCCATCGAAACGATTGTTCTGCCGCGGAGACAGTGAATGAAGAAGCTCGTCGCCTTCGATCTCGACGGTACCCTCGCGCTCAGCAAACAGGCGCTCAAGGACGACATGGGTGAGACGCTGGCGGACCTGCTTACGGTCGCCGACGTCGCGGTGATCTCGGGCGGTGACTGGCCGCAGTTCGAGAAGCAGGTGGCGAGCCGCCTGCCCGAGCGCGCCGATCGCGACCGGCTGTGGCTGATGCCGACCACCGGCACCAAGCTGTACGTCCACCGCGATGGCGCGTGGAAGACAATCTACGCCGAGCTGTTCGACGACGCCGAGAAGCAGAAGATCATCGATGCGTTCGGCCAGTCGCTCGAGGCGACCGGCTTCGTCCCCGAGCAGACCTGGGGCGAGCGGATCGAGGACCGCGGCAGCCAGATCACCTTCTCCGCGCTCGGCCAGCAGGCCCCGCTCGAGGCCAAGGAGACCTGGGACCCGGATTTCGCCAAGCGCAAGGTGATCCAGGCCGACCTGCGCCAGCGGCTGCCGGGCCTCGCGATCAACATGGGCGGTGCCACCTCGATCGACATCACGCGCGAGGGCGTCGACAAGGGTTACGGCCTGCGCAAGCTGGCGGCGGAGAGCGGCATCCGGCTCGGCGAGATGCTCTTCATCGGCGACGCGATCTTCCCGGGCGGCAACGACTATCCCGCGCACGAGGCGGGGGTGGACTGCGTCCGCGTGCGCGACCCGCAGGAGACGATCAGCGTGGTGACCGCGATCGTCGCGTGCCAGAAGCAGGGCTGAGCGCGGCCTCCGCGGGACGCGCGCGATGATCGACGTGCCCGCGCTGTACGCGCGCGCCATCCAGTGGATCGGCGACGGCACCGGCACCACCGACACGGTGCTGCACATCCATGCCGGCATGGCGGTGCTGATCCTGGCGCGACTGGTGACGCGGCGCTCGCTCGGCACCTTCGTGCCGCTGTCGGTGGTGGCGCTGGCCGAGCTCGGCAACGAGGTGCTCGACCGGCTCCACTATCACTCGTGGCGCTGGTGGGACACGATCCCCGACGCGATCAACACCTTGTTCTGGCCGACCGTGATCTGCGCGGCGGTACGCTGGCGCCCGATGCACCGCCGGGACCAGCGGCGGTGAGCCAGCCTCTGTCTCATCTCAGCCGGTCCGTGCTCCCCGGTCGCGCGAAGACCAGAGCAGTGGGCTACAGAGCGGCCTTCTCCAGCTGAGCTGAACCAGCCTGCAGCGCATGTGCCGACGGGGGATGCCGTACCCGGCCCGGCGCGACGGTGAGCGACAGCCGGCGATGCGGGAGCGACCTACCTACCCGATCACCGCCCGCGCCCGCCCCGCGAGATGCTTCACCGAGGCGGCGTGGATGCCCGGCGCGGTCACCAGCACGCCATAGGCGCGCGGGTCGGGCTTGTTGAACAGGATCGGCGCGCCGAGCGCGTCGCTCACCGTCGCGCCGGCCTCGCCCGCCACCAGCACGGCCGCGGCGATGTCCCACTCGTTGCCCCAGCGCAGCGTCGCGACGAGATCGGCGCGGTCGCTCGCCACCATCGCGATGCGCAGCGCGATCGAGTTGGGCTTCTCCACCGCGACCAGCGTGCGATCGGTCTTGGGCAGCGCGTCCACCGGCACGCGCGCACCCTCGAAGTCGCGCCGGTCGCCCGCCGCGAGCTCGAAGCGCCTGCCGTCCTCGCGCGCCACGGTGGCGCCGGCGCCGGCGCGCGCGAACCAGACCTCGCCGCGCGCGGGCGCATCGAGCACGCCGATCACCGGGCGGCCGTGCTCGATCAGCGCGACCGAGACGCACCAGCCGGCGCGCCCGCGGATATAATCGCGCGTGCCGTCGATCGGGTCGACCACCCAGACCCGCTCGCGCGCGAGCCGGTCGGGGCGGTCGGCGGTCTCCTCGGAGAGCCAGCCGGCGTCGGGCAGCAGCGCGCCCAGCCGCGCGTGGAGCATGCGGTCGACGTCGATGTCGACCTCGCACACCGGGCTGCCGGGCGCTTTCTCCCACCGCGCGAAATCGGTGCGCCAGCGCGCGAACGCCATCTGCCCCGCCTCGCGCGCGATCGCCGCCACCGCGTCGGCCAGCGCGGCGTCAGCCACCCGCCACCGTCATGCCCTCGATCCGCAGCGTCGGCACGTTGACGCCGTGGCGGAAGGTGAGGTCGTTCGCCGGCGTGAGCGCGCGGAACATGTCCTTCAGGTTGCCCGCGATGGTGAACTCGATCACGGGCCGGCCGAGCGCGCCGCGCTCGATCAGGAAGCCGGCGGCGCCTCGGCTATAGTCGCCGGTGACGGGGTTGACGCCCTGGCCGATCAGCTCGGTGACGTAGATCCCCTCGACGATGTCCTCGATCAGCGTCTCCACCGGCACGTGGCCCGCCTCCATGTAGAGGTTGCTCGTGGTCACCCCCGGCGCGCCGGCGATGCCGCGCGAGGCGTGACCGGTGGGCTCGAGCCCGAGCTGACGCGCCGAGGCGCTGTCGAGCAGCCAGGTCTCGAGCATGCCGTCGCTGACGATCGCCACGGGCGAGACCGGCAGCCCCTCGCCGTCGAACGGGCGCGAGCGCAGCCCGTGCGGGCGGTGCGGGTCGTCGATCACGTTGATGCCCGCGGGCAGGATCGCGCTGCCGAGCGAGTCGAGCAGGAAGCTGGTGCGCCGGGTCACCGCGCCGCCGGAGATGGCGCCGCTGAGATGGCCGAGCAGGCTCGCGCCGACGCGCGGATCGAACACCACCGGCATCGCGCCGCTCGGCGCGCGCCCGGCGCCGACCCGCGCCGCGGCGCGCTCGCCCGCCAGCGCGCCGATCGCCTCGGGCGAATCGAGGTGCGCACGGTGGCGGGTGGCGTGGAAGGCGTGGTCGCGCTGCATCGCGCCGCCCGTCCCCGCGATCACGCTGGCGGAGAGCGTGTGGCTGGTCGCCTCATAGGCGCCGGCGAACCCGTGACTGGTGGCGAGCGCCCAGACGCTTCGCCCCCAGGCCGCGCCGGCACCCTCGCTGTTGGTGACGCCCTCGACCGCGCGCGCCGCAGCCTCCGCGCGCGCGGCGGCGTCACGCAGCGCGGCGGGATCGGGTTCGTCGCGGTCGGCGAGGTCGAGCAGCGGCGCGGCACCCCGCATCAGTCGCGACTCGGGCGCGAGCCCGGCCCAGCGATCCTCCGGCGCCTCGCGCGCCATCGCCACCGCGCGCTCGACCGTTACCGCGACCGACTCGGCCGAGAGATCGGAGGTGGAGACGCTCGCCGAGCGCTGCCCGACGAAGACGCGCAGCCCGAGGTCGGCGCCCTCCGAGCGGCCGACATCCTCGAGCGCACCGAGTCGCACCGACACCTCGCTCGAGGCATTGGCGGCGAACACCGCGTCGGCGGCGTCGGCGCCCGCCGCACGGGCGCGGCGAACGATGTCGGTGGCGCGCTCCTGCGCCTCGTCGGGGGTAAGCATGCGCGTGGTGTAGGCCTGCGGTCCAGTCGGTGGCTAGTCCACCGCCAACGCCTTGTACCGCGGAATGGATGCGGGGCCGGCCGCCGCCGCGCGCCGGCGCGGGCGGTGGCGCGCTTCGTCACGGCATCTGTCCCGCCTCGGGTCACCGCGCTGTTTACCATCTATTAACGTTTCGTTCAGGCGCCGGAACGTTCTCCTGCCCGTGCGCATTCGCGCTATCTGTCCATTTTGGTACGAGAGGTAAGTAGATGCGTTCGAACCTTCCCCGCTTCACGGCCCTGACGCTGATCGCGGTCGGCGCCGTCGGGCTCGGCGGCTGCGCCTCCAAGGGCTTCGTCCGTGACCAGATCGCCACGGTGAACCAGCGTATCGACGGCCTCGACGGTCGCCTGCGCACGGTCGAGGGGACCTCGGGCCAGGCGCTGACCCAGGCGCAGGCCGCCGCTGCCCAGGCGCAGCAGAACAGCCAGCGGATCGATCAGCTCGGCACCCGCGTCGACGCGTCGGAGCAGCAGATGCAGCAGCTCCAGCAGCAGCGCGCGCGTCGCCCGCGCGGCTGAGCCACCACGACACGATGCGCGCGCGTCGCGGGGCGGCACGGCCGACCATCATCGATATGGCCGGCCGTCCGTCCCGCGGCGCGGGTCGCCTGATCATCGCGACGCTGGCAGCGCTGGCGCTGTCGGGGTCGGCGGTGGCCGCGCCGCAGGCGTCGCCCGCGCGCAGACCGGCTACCGCCAAGGCCCTGCCGTCAAAGGCGGCGAAGAAGCCGGCCCGCAAAGCCTCGAAGGCGGCCAAGCCCGTCGCGATCCCGGCCGAGTCCGCGCCGGCGATGCCGCGATCGGAGAACGCCGAGCGAATGATCGCCTGGGTCGCCGCGTCGCGTGACAACGGCAAGCTGCCCTATGCGGTGATCGATAAGCCCGCCGCGACGCTGTATCTCTTCGCCGCCAACGGCGACTTCCTCGGCGAGACGCCGGTGCTGCTCGGCGTCGGCCTCGGCGACGATTCCACGCCCGGGGTCGGCGCCAAGAACCTCGACGATATCGGCCCGGCCGAGCGCACCACCCCCGCAGGCCGCTTCGTCACCAAGTTCGGCCGTGCCTTCGGGCGCCAGCGCGTGCTGTGGGTCGATTACGCCAACGCGGTGGCGATGCACGTCGTCACCAGCCTCCACAAGAACGAGCATCGCGTCGAGCGCCTGCTGTCGCCCTCGCCCGAGGACAATCGCATCTCGTTCGGCTGCATCAACGTCGGCGCGCGCTTCTATAACGGCAAGCTGCGCCCGCAGTTCGAGAAGCGCGGCGGCATCGTCTACATCACGCCGGACGTGAAACCGCTCGATGAGGTCTTCCCGCGCGTGCGGCTGCTGCCTTACCTCGCCGCGGCCGACGCGGCGACCGGGTCGGGCGCGGCGCGGTGAGCGCGCTGCTGCTCGCGGCGCTGTTGGCGGCGGCGGACCGCCCCGTGGTGGTGAGCTCGCTGACGACGCCCCAGCTGGTCGAGCTGTGCCGCGGCAAGGACGACGACCCCACCGCCGACTTCTGCACCGGCTATATGCTCGCCGCTTTCGACGCGCTGTCGAGCGCGCGACAGATCTGCCCCGCGCCGGACCGCAGCTCCAACGTCGCGGTCACCGCGGCGGCACGGAAGTATCTGCGGAAGCAGGGCAAGAAGTCGAGCGCGGCGCCGGCCTTCGTCGTGCGCCAGGGCCTCAAGGAAGCCTTTCCGTGCAAGGCCGCGCCGACGCCCAAACCCAAGCCGAAGGCCAAGGCGACCCGCAAGCGACGGTGACAGCGCCGGCCGGGCGAGTCCGGCTCAGCGTCGCTCGTCAGGGGCAGGTGTATCGACGCGACGGTCGGCGGGCACGTCGCGGTTGCGCAACCGCTCGCCCGCGTCGCTGAGCGCGTCTCCGGCGCGGTCGCGCGCGCGGTCGGCATGGCGGCGCACGTCGTCCTCGAGCCGGCGCGAGGCGTCGTCGATCCGGTCGGCGGCGCGGTCGAGTGAGCGCGCGGCGACGCTGTCCACCTGGTTGGCCATCGTGTCGGTCAACGAATCGACGCCGGCGGCGACATTGTCCGCGGCCGCGCCGATCTCGCCCGCGATGGCGTTGCCGGTACGGTCGGCATGTTCCTCGACGCGGTCGCCGCACGCGGCCAGGGCCAGGGCAGCCAAGGGGGCGATCAGGGCAAGTCTCGTCATCGGGCGGGGTCTCCTCTCACCTGGATCAATGACTCGCGCGCGCGTTGGTTTCGGGTGCCCCTCCACCGGCGTCCCGCTCGTGCTCCTGCGCACGCAGGAGCCCAGCGTCACTGACGATGACGCTCGTCGCACTGGGCTCCGGCGTGCGCCGGAGCACGGCTCAGCTCGACCAGCGGGGCGATGAGCGCGGCCGCGTCCACAGCCGCGGGTCGCGCGGCGTGTCGGCGATCCGCTGCCGCCGCGCCGCCTGCCACGCCGCGCGCGCGATCCAGGCGAGCTTCTCGCGCTTGCTCGTGGTGACGCGATGGTCCCACGCATGCGCGCCGCGCGCCGCGACCCGGCGCGCGATGTCGCCGTAGATCCCCGCCGCCGCCAGCACCGCCCAGGCCGAGCGGTAGGACAGCGCCTTGGTGCCCACCCTCGCGCTCGCCTCGTGCAGCTCGGCGCGCGCCGCCAGCCGCCGCGCGAGCACCACCAGCCGGTCGCGGAACGGCGGCTTCATGTGCTGGCCGGGCGGAACGTCCATCTCGGCGAGCCACTCGTCGGGCAGGTAGCAGCGCGCCACCCGATCGTCTTCCTCGATGTCGCGCGCGATGTTGGCGAGCTGGAAGGCGAGCCCGAGGTCGCAGGCGCGGTCGAGCGTCGCCTCGTCCTCGGGCGGTACCCCCATCACCACCGCCATCATACAGCCGACCGAACCGGCGACATGGTAGCAGTAGCGGTACAGGTCCGGCTCGGAGCGCGGGTGCCAGTCGTCGGCATCGAGCTGGAAGCCGTCGATCAGGTCGGTGACGAAGCGGTGCGGCAGCCGAGTCTCGCGCGCGACCACGCCGAGCGCGTCGAACGCGGGGTCGCCGGTCGGCTCGCCCGCGAGTGCGGCGGCGCTGAGCCGGCGCACCTCCGCGACCCGCGCGGGCGCGTCGGCGACGACGCGGCGATCATGGCCGTGATCCTGCCCGTCGACGAGATCGTCGCAGCGGCGGCACCAGGCGTAGAGCAGCCAGGCGCGCTCGCGCACGTCCGGCGCGAACAGCTGCGAGGCGGCGGCGAAGCTCTTCGAGCCGCGCGCGATCGAGTCGCGCGCCGTCGCCACCAGCGCGGCGCGCGAGTCGGTCACGTGCCCCCCCTCACCGAAATGCGCTCACAGGTCGCTGGCGGCCATGCGGACGATCGGCTGCGTCGGCGCGTGCGCCGCCATCGCGTCGAGCAGCTGCTCCAGCGTCTCGCCGACGATCAGCAGGTCGCGGTGCTGCGCGCGCAGGAAGCCGACCTCGCCCATCTTCGCCCAGAAGGCGACGAGCTCGTCGTAATAGCCGCGCGCGTTGAGCAGCCCGACCGGGTCGGCGTGATAGCCGAGCTGCGCCCAGCTCAGCGCCTCCCATAGCTCATCCATCGTGCCGGTGCCGCCCGGCAGCGTGACGAAGCCGTCGGCGAGGTCGGTGAAGAGCTGCTTGCGCTGGTGCATGCCGGGCACGACGTGGAGCTCGGTGAGCCCGCGATGCGCCACCTCGGCGTCGACCAGCGCCTGCGGGATCACGCCGATCACCTCGCCGCCCGCGGCCAGCGCCGAGTCGGCGATCGCGCCCATCAGCCCGAGCCGCCCGCCGCCGTAGACCACCCCGATGCCGCGCTCGGCGAGGGTATGGCCGACCTCGCGCGCGAGCTCGAGGTAGAAGGGATCGGCGGGGGTGGCGGAGCCGCAGTAGATGGCGAGGCGCTTCATGGCCGCGAGCGCTAGGGGAAGCGCGTGCCGGGGGCAATGGCGCGCGCGGCTGCTCCGCGCTCAGCGGTGCGATGCCGTCGCGGCGGGCGGGGGCGGGCAGCCGTCACCCGCGCGCGCGACGTAGCGCGGCGGACGACCGTCGTCGACGACGGGCACCAGCGTGACACTGTCCCAGCGCGCGGCGATGCCGCCTGACTCGTAGCGGACGATCCACTCGTTTCCCCGACGCTCGGCGCGGACGAAGCGATGGCGCGGCACGCCGGGGTGGCGGACGTCGATCGCGTCGTGGCGCTGCCCCGCGTCGGCGATGCCGCCGGGGGTGAGATAGCGCGACAGCTCGAGCCGCGCCGCCGCGGGCAGCGCGCGCAACGTCTCGACCGCGGGACCGCGGGCGCCGCAGCGGGGCGATGCGGGCATCGTCGCCAGCAGTGCGGCGATGAGCAGCGTGGCGGGCATCTCGATCTCCCTCGACGCGCAGCGAAGCAGATGCGGCGGCGCTCGTCACCGTGACGTCGCCAGATCGGGGCAGTCGATCTATGCTCACCCGCGGGAGAGACGCGCCATGAGAGACTGGGACGACGTCGTCGCGACCGGGCTGACGCTGCCCGGGGTGGTGCTCGGCACCAGCTACGGCAAGCCGGCCTTGCTGCTGCGCGGCAAGATGCTCGCCGCCACCACCGCGCCGGATCGCGCCAGTTTCGTCCTTCACGTCGCGTCGGTCGAGAAGGAGGTGCTGATCGAGACCGATCCCGCCACCTTCTGGGAGACCGACCATTACCGCGGCTGGCCGGCGGTGCTGGTACGCTACGGCGCCGACGCCGACGCGCGGGTCGCGCTGCTGCTCGAGCGCGCCTGGTGGGACCGCGCGTCGGTCACGCAACGCCGCGCGCGGGGCGAGCGGCCGTGAGGCAGGGCAGCCTGACGGGAGAGGGGCTCACCCCGGCGGCAGGCGCCAGTGCATGGGAAAGCTCGTTGGCGCGGGCACAGCGTTGCCGCTCGCGTCGCGCGCCGGGCGATAGCGCAGGGTGCGCGCGAAGGTGCAACTCGCCTGGTCAAGCGAGTCGGCGCCGCTGCTCTGCGACACGGCGCAAGAGGTGACCCGGCCCTTCGCGCTTACGTGCAGCGACAAGACCGTCGTGCCCTCCTGGCGACGTCGCAGCGCCTCGGCAGGGTAGGGGAACACGCCGAGCGGTCGTCCAGGGCGGCTGTCGATCTCCGGCGGCGTGGCGATCGAAGCTGGCTGCGCCTGCATCGCCGCGAGCAACGTCACGAAGGCGGCGATCATCGCCGTCGGCTACCGCGCCAGCATCAGCGCCGCGGTGGCCTTGGCGCTGCCGACCACCCCCGGGATGCCCGCGCCCGGATGCGTACCCGCGCCGACGAAATACAGGTTCGGGATCGCGTCGTCGCGGTTGTGGACGCGGAAATAGGCGCTCTGCGTCAGCACCGGCTCGAGCGAGAAGGCGCTGCCGAGGTGCGCGTTGAGGTCGGCCGCGAAGTCGGTCGGCGCGTAGCTGAATTTCGTGACGATCCGGTCATCGATGTCGGGGATCAGCCGGCGCCCGACCTCGTCGAGGATGCGCTTCTCCAGGATCGGGCGCACCGTCTCCCAGTTGCCGGTGTACTTGCCCATGTGCGGCACCGGGGCGAGCGCGTAGAAGGTCGAGCAGCCCTCGGGCGCGAGGCTCGGGTCAGTGACGGTGGGGTGGTGGAGGTAGAGCGAGAAGTCCTCGCTCAGCACGCCGTGATCGTAGATGTCGTCGAGCAGCCCCTTATAGCGCGGGCCGAAAAGGATCATGTGGTGCGGGATGCCGGGCCAGCTGCCCTTGATGCCGAAGTGCACCACGAACAGCGAGGGCGAGTAGCGCTTGCGCTCGAGCCGCGCCGCGGTCCGCTTCGCCGCCCCCGAGCCGGGCAGCAGATCCTTGTAGACGTGGAGGATGTCCGCGTTGGCGGCGAGCATGTCGGTCGGCATGCTCCAGCCGCTGGCGGTCTCCACCGCGGTGACGCGGTCGCCCAGCGTCTCGATCCGCGTCACCGCGTCGTTCAGCCGCAGCGTGCCGCCCAGCCGCTCGAACAGAGTCACCATGCCCGCGATCAGCCGGTTGGTGCCGCCGCGCGCGAACCACACGCCCCCGTCGCGCTCCAGCTTGTGGATCAGCGCGTAGATCGCGCTGGTCGTCATCGGGTTGCCGCCCACCAGCAAAGTGTGGAACGACAGCGCCTGGCGCAGCCGCTCGTCGCTCACGAACTTGGACACGATCGAGTAGACCGAGCGCCACGCCTGGTATTTGGCCAGCGCCGGCGCCGCCTTGATCATCGACGCGAAGTCGAGGAAGGCGACATGGCCGAGCTTCTCATAGCCTTCGCGGTAGACGCCGGCGGAATAGTCGAGGAAGCGCGCGTAGCCCGCGACGTCGGCGGGGTTGAGCTTGGCGATCTCGGCCCGCAGCACCTGGTCGTCGTTGGTATAGTCGAAGTTGGTGCCGTCGGGCCAGTTGAGCCGATAGAAGGGCTGCACCGCCTCCAGCGCGACGTCGCTCGCCATGGTCTGGCCGGAGAGCGCCCACAATTCCTCGAGACAGGCCGGATCGGTGATCACGGTCGGCCCGGCGTCGAAGGTGAAGCCGTCGCGCTGCCACACGTACGCGCGCCCACCGGGCTTGTCGCGTGACTCGAGCACGATCGTCTCGACCCCGGCGGACTGCAGCCGGATCGCCAGCGCCAGCCCACCGAAGCCGGCGCCGACCACCACCGCGCGCGTCATGCCGTACCCCGCAGCGCGGCGATGGCGCGGCCGAGCGGCACGGGAGGCCGCCCGCTCAGCACGCGCGCCTTGTCGAGCGCGGTCGAGCGCGCGGCGTAGAAGCGCGCCACCAGCGGCGCGGGCAGGCGGTAGAAGCGTTCCAGCACGCGGTAGCGCTGGTCGGGGTCGGCGGCCTTGAAGAGCATGAGGTCGAGCATCCGGTAGAAGCGCCGCGCCGCCCACAGCCGCGCCGCATAGACATAGGTGAGATCGTGCAGCGCCGCACCCGAGAAGTCGTGCTGCGCCGCGATCAGCTGCGCCAGCCGCACCGCGTCGGGCAGCGAGTAGCCCGTGGTGGGATGGAACAGCCCCGCCCGAACGCCCGCCTTGGCCAGCTTGCTCCCGCCGCTGCGCCAATAGGCCTCGAAATCGCCGCCATAGACCACCGGCAGCACGCCCTGCTCGCGATGGATCGTCGCGGTGACGCTCCACCCCTTGTCGGCGGCGTAGCGCTCGACCCGCGCCGCCACCGCGGCGACGTCGAGCGCGGGCGAGTCGCTGTAATAGGTGTCCTCGACGAGCAGTCGGTCGGCGGCGAAGGGCAGCAGGTAGACGAAGCGATAGCCGTCGCGCTGCGCCACGGTCGAGTCCATCACCACCGGCCGGACGACGCCGTGCGCCCCGGCGACGCGCAGCTCGTGGCCGACGAACTTCTGCCAGCCGCAGTCGAGCGCGGTGAGATCGCCCGCGCCGCGCGCGTCGATCACGCCGGCGGCGGTCAGCCGGTCGCCGTTGGCGAAGACCACCGCGGTGGGGCTGCACGCCAGCACGCGCCGCCCGGTCATCAGCGCACGCCGCGGCAAGGTGGCGCGGACGTGCGAGTCGAGCCCGGTCGAGCGGACCGAGTAATAGGCCTGGGCGAGATGGCGCGCGTGCGCCGGGAAGCGGACGTCGTAGCTCGGCCACGCATGCGCCACCAGCGGGGCGATCAGGTGGCGGTCGGCGCGCGCGACGTCGCCGGCGAAGAAGGACCAGAGATGGTTGCCGCCGATCATCTCGCCCGCCTCGATCAGTCGCACGTCGAGCAAGGGATGGCGCGCGTGAACCGCGAGCGCGATCAGCGCGCCGGCGAGACCGCCGCCGACGATCGCCAGGTCGCATCTGTGGGTCGCGGGCATGGTCCGGCGCTAACCTATCGCAGCCGCGCGGGGAAGCCCGGCGCGACAGCGGAAGGAGCGGACCAGAGGCGGTGGGGGCGGAAGGGAGCGCCGATCGGGGGACGACGGTGAAGCGGAGGCAGCACGCCCCCGCCATCCCGGACCGAGTCCGCGCTGGCGGCAAACAGTAGAGGCAGCGCCCCGCCTCCCACCCCTGTCCTACCGTCCAGGAGCGCGCTACAAGACGCGCCTTCCTCTGCTGGAGCCGACCGCCATGCGCCGCGCCGTCATCACCGCCGTCACCGTCGCCCTCTCCGCCGCGCTCGCCGTCCCGGCCGCGGCGACGCTCAAGCCCGGCGCCGCCGCGCCCGATTTCTCCACCCGCGGCGCGATCGCGGGCAAGGTGGTGCCGATCAGCCTGCGCGAGCAGCTCCGCCGCGGGCCGGTGGTGCTCTATTTCTTCCCGGCCGCCTTCACCTCGGGCTGCAACGCCGAGGCGCGCGCCTTCGCCGAGAAGGTCGACGCCTTCCGCGCCGCGGGCGCGACCGTGATCGGCATGTCGGCCGACAATGTCGAGGACCTGCAGCGCTTCTCGTCGAGCGAATGCGCGGGCAAGTTCGCGGTCGCCAGCGCCGGCCCCAAGGTGGTGGCGGGCTATGACGTCGCGCTCGGCCGCGCGGTGAAGGGCAAGAGCGTCACCAGCCGGACCAGCTACGTCATCGGCCGCGACGGCAAGGTCGTCTTCGTCCATGACGACATGAACCCCGCCGAGCATGTCGCGCTGACGCTCGCCGCGGTGCAGAAGCTCAAGCAGGGCTGATCGCGCATGACTCGGCGCGGTCAACGCCGAGTCACCATATCTTAGCGAGTCGGGCGCTAGCGTCCCCGTCCGGCGGGTCGCGGCAGGCGGCGCGTCGCCGGCGCGTGGGGGCGTGCCGGCCGGATGGGGCGGTACCGGGCGGGGCCGATCGGGGGCGGACGAGTGGCGAGCAGGGCGGTCGACGGACGGCAGGGGACGGCGGGCGACCGCCTGTTCACTCGCGTCGGCGCGTTCCTGTCGGCGCATCGGCTCAGCCCCGACCCCGCGCATTACGCCTTCGCTTATGCGGTGATCGCGCAGCCCGACGGGCTGATCGCGCGCCGCGTCGCCGAGCTGACCGACGGCGGCGTGCGGCTGACCGCGCGCGACATCGAGCAGCTCGGCGGTACCGCGCTCAGCGGCGCACCCGCCGCGCTCGCCGACGACGCCGAGATGACCGCCGACGCCGCCACGCAGGAGGCGATGATCGAGCGCGTGCTCCACCAACTCGACGGCTTCGGCGACACGGTGCGGATCGCGCATGCCGAGGCCAACGACTTCGGCCGCGACCTGGCGCGCTCGGCGGCGCAGATGCGCGACGTCGGCGCCGACGCGGGGGTGGAGGAGATCAGCCGGCTCACCGCGGCGATGATCGAGCGCGTCCAGCACGCCGAGGCCAAGCTGGAGAGCACGCGGCGCGAGACCGAGGAACTGCGCGCCGCCCTGGACGAGGCGCGGGGCTCGGCGCGCACCGATCCGCTGACCGAGCTGCCGAACCGCCGCGCCTTCGACGAGGCCTTCGCCGCGCTCGCGCCGGGCACGCGGGTGACGATCGCGATGTGCGACATCGACCATTTCAAGCGGATCAACGACAGTTTCGGCCATCCGGTGGGCGACCGCGTGATCCGCACCGTCGCGCGTACGCTCGCGGACGAGGGCGGCTGCCTGGTGGCGCGCTACGGCGGCGAGGAGTTCGCGATGCTGTTCGAGGGCGTCGCGCCGGCCGAGGCGGCGGCGCGGATCGATCGCGTGCGCGCGCATATCGGCGAGCGCCGGCTGCGCGTGCGCGAGACCGGCGAGCCGATCGGCACCGTCTCCTTCTCGGCAGGTGTGTCCGAGGGGCCCGCGAGCGAGGGGCGCGCCGCGCTGGTGGCGCGCGCCGATGCGGCGCTCTACCGCGCCAAGGAACAGGGGCGCGCGCGGACGATGGTGGCGTAGCGAGGGTTCAGCCTCATGCTTCCGACGCTGACCGCTCCGTCTCAGCCTCAGCGTCGCTGAGCGCCGATCACCCGGATCGTCCCGGGCGATCGCTTCGGCATCCTCGCCCATGGCTCACCATGATCGTCATGCCCGCCCGCTCGACGCGACCTGCGGCGTCGCTCGGCACAGGCTCGCGCCGGCAATCATGTCTCGACGAGAGCGACCGCCGCGGTCGTCGCGGCACCACGGATCCCGGGCGAGGCCCGGGATGACGGACGGCTCGGCGGAGGCAGAGAAGGGAAGGGGCGCTTGCCTCGCTCGCCCCTTCCTCACGCTTTCACCGATCGCGCCGGCCCAGCAGGCGCAGGCGCAGCGCGTTAAGCTTGATGAAGCCCGCGGCGTCGCGCTGGTCATAGGCGCCCTGGTCGTCCTCGAAGGTCACCACCTTCTCCGAGTAGAGCGAGTGCGGCGAGCGGCGCCCGGTGACCACCGCCTGGCCCTTGTACAGCTTGAGCCGCACCGTGCCGCTCACCTTGGCCTGCGAATGATCCACCGCGGCCTGGAGCATCTCGCGCTCGGGCGAGAACCAGAAGCCGTTATAGACCAGCTCGGCGTAGCGCGGCGCCAGTTCGTCCTTGAGGTGCGCGGCGCCGCGGTCGAGCGTGATCTGCTCGATCCCGCGGTGGGCCAGCGCGTAGATCGTGCCGCCCGGCGTCTCGTACATGCCGCGGCTCTTCATGCCGACGAAGCGATTCTCGACCAGGTCGAGCCGGCCGATGCCGTGCTTGCGCCCGAGCTCGTTGAGCTTGGCCAGCAGCGTCGCGGGCGAGCACGCCTCGCCGTTGAGCGCGACGCCGTCGCCGCGCTCGAAGTCGATCGTGATCGTCTCGGGGGTGTCGGGCGCGTCCTCGGGGTTGACCGTGCGCGAGTAGACGTAATCGGGCACCTCGTCCCACGGGTCCTCCAGCACCTTCCCCTCGGACGAGGTGTGGAGCAGGTTGGCGTCGGTCGAGAAGGGCGCCTCGCCGCGCTTGTCCTTGCTCACCGGGATCTGGTGAGCCTCGGCGAACTCGATCAGCCTGGAGCGGCTGGTGAGGTTCCACTCGCGCCACGGCGCGATCACCTTGATGTCGGGGTTGAGCGCATAATAGCCGAGCTCGAAGCGGACCTGGTCGTTGCCCTTGCCGGTGGCGCCGTGGCTCACCGCGTCCGCGCCGACCTGCGCCGCGATCTCGATCTGGCGCTTGGCGATCAGCGGCCGCGCGATCGAGGTGCCGAGCAGGTAGAGCCCCTCGTACAGCGCGTTGGCGCGCATCATCGGGAAGACGTAGTCGCGCACGAACTCCTCGCGCAGGTCGTCGATGAAGATATGCTCGCGCTTGATCCCCATCAGCTCGGCCTTGGCGCGCGCGGGCTCCAGCTCCTCGCCCTGGCCCAGATCGGCGGTGAAGGTCACCACCTCGCACTGATATTCGGTCTGGAGCCATTTCAGGATCACGCTGGTGTCGAGTCCTCCGGAATAAGCGAGGACGACGCGCTTGATCTGGTCGGTCATGGGGCAGGCTCCTTTCGCGCGCGGGCGCTACGCGAGCGCGCCGCGGGAGGCAACCGCGCCGGTGCCGCGCGCGACCGTTCACCGCGCGTACAAGCGCCCGCCGCCAAGCCGCCGCGCATGCTCACGACGCACACCACGCTCGCCGCCGCGCTCGTCGCGCTGCTCGCCACACCGGCGCTGACGGTCGCCGCCATGGCGCAGGAGACTCGCGCCACCGCCACCGCCAAGCTCGACTCCGAGTTCGCCGCCTCGGACACCAACAAGGACGGCTATCTCTCGCTCGCCGAGCTGGAGGGGCGGATGGCCAAGATGAAGATCCGCGGCAAGACCCTCGACGCGGTGCATGCCAAGCGCGTCGCCGCGCTGGTGATGGCGCGCGGCGACCTCGACAAGGACGGGCGGCTCAGCCGCGCCGAGTCGGACCAGCTGATGGGCGCGGTCTTCTCGGCCTACGACCTCAACCATGACGGGAAGGTCGACGCCGCCGAGGCCGCGCGCGCCCGCGCCATGGCGGATGGGGTCGCCAAGGGCGGGGCGGCGCCGAAGAAGTGACGCCGTCCGGTGCTCCTGCGAACGCAGGTGCCCAGAGTCACGCACGTCGCGCTCGCGGTCCTGGGCTCCTGCGTTCGCAGGAGCACGCCGGTGCGGCGGCCGGCGACCACTCTTAACTGCCCCGCAGCCGCCGCTCCTCTTCGATCATGTAGTCGCGCGTCAGCGGCAGGCCGAGCCGGTCGCGGCTGAACTGGATCTGGTAGTTCACCAGCGGTCCGTTGGTGAAGGAGACGATCGCCCCCGCCAGGTAGAAGGTCCACATGCGGAAGAAGCGTTCGTCGTACAGCGCGACGATCGCGTCGCGCTCGGCGACGGTCCGCTCGTACCACGCCCGCAGCGTCATGGCATAGTGCATCCGCAGCACCTCGACGTCGGTGACGAACCAGCGGATGAACTCGTTGGCCGCAAGCACCTCGGACAGGGCCGGAATATAGCCGCCGGGGAAGATGTACTTGTCGGTGAACTTGTCGGTGAAGTTGGGGCCGTCGGCGCGCCCGATCGTGTGCAGCAGCATGACGCCGTCGGGGGTGAGCAGGTCGCGGCACTTGCTCAAATAGGTGCGGAAGTTGCGCAATCCGACATGCTCGAACATGCCGACCGAGACGATCCGGTCGAACGGCCCTTCCAGCGCGCGATAGTCGATCAGCTCGAACTTGACCTTGTCGGCGACGCCCGCCTCCTCGGCGCGGCGGCGCGCGACCTTGAGCTGCTCCTCGGAGAGCGTGATGCCCAGCACCTCGGCGCCGGTCCTGGCATGGATGTACAGCGCCATGCCACCCCAGCCGCAGCCGATGTCGAGCACGCGCATCCCCGGCTTGAGCGCCAGCTTGGCGACGATATGCGCCTTCTTGTCGGCCTGCGCCTGCTCGAGCGAGTTGGTCGGATCGGTGTAATAGGCGCAGCTGTACTGTTTGTCGGCGTCGAGGAAGAGATCGTACAGCCGGTCGGACAGGTCGTAGTGATGCGCGACGTTGCGCTTCGACGCCTTGGCCTGGTTGCCGGTGAGGCGATGACGGATCTGCCCCTTGAGCGTGCGCCAGCGATTGGCGGCGAGGCGGTTGACGCCATTCTCCCAGCGGCTGTTCGACGTCGCGAGCAGCAGCAGGTCGAGGATGTCGCCCTGCTCGACGATCAGCTTGCCGTCCATGAACGACTCGCCCGCGCCGAGCGCCGGGTCGGCGACGAGCGCGCGGTACACCGAGCGGTCGGTGATACGGATCGCGACCGGCTTGAGCGCGGGATCGTCGCTGCCGAAACTGGCGGTGCTGCCGTCGGGCTTGGTGAGGGTGAGGCGCCCGCGCTTGATCGCGCGGCTGAGGAAGACGTCGATGAGTGCCATGACGGCCTCTGCTAATAAGGTTGCATCGCGCAATCCATAGCCTCGGTGAGTCGGCGAGCGTTGCGCGCGCGCGCGCCGCGCTCTAGGCGACCTTTCCCATGCGCTACGTCAGCACTCGCGGCACCGCCCCCACGCTCGACTTCGCGGGCGCGACGCTCGCCGGCCTCGCCGCCGACGGCGGGCTCTACGTTCCCGAGGCCTGGCCGACGCTGTCCGAGGAGCAGATCGCCGCGCTGGCGGGCAAGAGCTACGCCGAGACCGCGGCGGCGGTGATGGCGCCCTTCGTGGCAGGGTCGCTGAGCGAGGACGAGCTGCGCGCGCTGTGCGACACCGCTTACGGCCGGTTCGCGCATGACGCGGTGACCCCGCTCGTCCAGCTCGACCATGACCAGTGGCTGCTCGAGCTGTTCCACGGGCCGACGCTGGCCTTCAAGGACGTCGCGCTCCAGCTGCTCGGGCTGCTGTTCGAGCGCTTCCTCACCGGCACGACCGAGCATCTCACGATCATCGGCGCGACCAGCGGCGACACCGGCTCGGCCGCGATCGACGCGGTGGCGGGGCGCGCGGGCATCGACATCTTCATGCTCCACCCCGAGGGCCGGGTGAGCGAGGTGCAGCGCCGGCAGATGACCACGGTGGGCGCGCCCAACGTCCACAATATCGCGATCCGCGGCGACTTCGACACCGCGCAGGCGCTGGTGAAGGCGATGTTCAACGACGCCGCCTTCGCCGGACGTTTCCGCCTGTCCGCGGTGAACTCGATCAACTGGGCGCGGCTGATGGCGCAGGTGGTCTACTATTTCTACGCCGCGGTGCGGCTCGGCGCGCCGGCGCGCGCGGTCGCGTTCAGCGTGCCGACGGGCAATTTCGGCGACGTCTTCGCCGGCTATGTCGCCGCGCGCATGGGGCTGCCGGTGGCGAAGCTGGTGGTCGCCACCAACGTCAACGACATCCTCGCGCGCGCGCTCACCACCGGCGATTACTCGAGCCGCGAGGTGGTGCCGACCGCGACGCCCTCGATGGACATCCAGGTGTCGAGCAACTTCGAGCGGCTGCTGTACGATCTCGGCGGGCGCGACGGCGCCGCGCTGGCGACGCAGATGCGCGGCTTCGAGGCGGAGCGCGCGATGCGGCTGAGCAACACCCAGCGCGAGGGTGCGGCGGGGCTGTTCGTCGGTGAGCGAGTCGACCCCGACGGCATGGCGCTGGCGATGCGCCACGCCTGCGAGCGCGCCGGGCAGGTGATCGACCCCCACACCGCGATCGCGCTGGCGGCGGCCCGGCGCCACCTCACCCCCGACGTGCCGATGGTGACGCTCGCCACCGCGCACCCGGCGAAGTTCGGCGACGCGGTGGAGCGCGCCACCGGCGTGCGGCCGTCGCTGCCGGCGCGCGTCGGCGACCTGTTCGAACGCGAGGAGCGCTGCGTCACGCTCGACGCCACCTACGCGGCGGTGAGCGCTCACGTCGCGTCGCACGCCGTCCCGCGCGGCTGAGGGGCATGGACCTCGTCACGCTCACCGGCGAGCCCTGGGCCGATTACGGGCTGATCGATTCGGGCAACGGGCGCAAGCTGGAGCGCTACGGCCGCTTCCGCTTCATCCGCCCCGAGCCGCAGGCGCTCTGGGCGCCCGCGCGCGACGACTGGCGCGCGCACGGCGCCTTCGTGCCGGGCAGCGACGAGGAGGGCGGCGGCCGCTGGGATTTCAGCGAGCCGGTGCCGCGTGAGGGCTGGTCGCTGGCGTGGGACAAGGTGCGCTTCACCGCCCAGACCACGCCGTTTCGCCACCTCGGCTTCTTCCCCGACATGGCGCCGGTCTGGGCGTGGATGCGCGAGCGACTCGCCGGCGTCGGATCGCCCGAGTGCCTCAACCTGTTCGGCTACACCGGCGTGGGCACGCTGGCGCTGGCGAGCGAGGGCGCGCGGATGGTGCACGTCGACGCCTCGAAGAAGTCGGTCGAGGCGGCGCGCGGCAACGCGCTGCTGTCGGGGCTGAGCGACGCGCCGGTGCGCTGGATCATCGACGACGCCGCCAAGTTCGTCGCGCGCGAGGTGCGGCGCGAGCGGCGCTACGACGGGATCCTGCTCGACCCGCCCAAATACGGGCGGGGGCCGACCGGCGAGGTGTGGCGGCTGGAGGAGGACCTGCCCGGGCTGATCGCCGACTGCCGGCGGCTGCTCGACGCCGAGTCGCGCTACCTGTTCCTCACCGTCTACGCGGTGCGCATGTCGGCGCTGGCGATCGGCGAGATGCTGCGCCAGGCCTTCGCCGACCTGCCCGGCACGGTGGAGGCGGGCGAGCTGGCGGTGCGCGAGGAAGCGCGCGGGCTGGCGCTGCCGACCGCGATCTGGGCGCGCTGGTCGCGGTAGCGGGTTGGATCGCGGGGCGGCGCGCCGAGCGGACAGGCGACGGCCACCCAGCCACGCCCGCGTCTCACGAGCGCCGTGCGCAGTCCCGGCCGACGAAGGCGAGACCTCCTTCCTTCCGTCATCCTCGCGGAGGCGGGGATCCAGACGCATCGTCGGCGCGGCTCCAACACCTTCGCTGCGTGTCTGGATCACCGCCCCCACGACATTGGCAACGAGGGAGGCGCGCCCCGGGCGGAGATGGCGCCGGACACTGCCAACCTTTGGCCGATCCTACCGCATCGCACCGGTAGAATCCGCCATCCCACCGACCGGATCATCAGATAAGCGCGCTTTTCCGCCGTTTTCTCGACTTGGCACGCCCCCTGCAAAGTGGCTGGCATCGACCGGATGGCCCGGCCGACACCCACCAGGGAGACCTACCATGACCGCTCGTTTCGCCGATCTCGCCCGCCCGCTCGCCACCGTCGTCGCCGCGTTCACCGTCGCCGCGATGATGGTCGGCGCCGCCGTCCCCGTCCTGCCGATCGCCTGAGCGGAGCCGTGACGATGACCCGCCTGCCCTCGCTGCCGCACGCGCTGCTGCTCACCGCCGCCAGCTTCGCCACCACCGCGCTGCTGATCTACGTCGACGTCGCGAGTGCCGTGATCGCCTGATCACGGCACCGCGCCGCGCACCGTACGTTGCCCGCGGCATGGACCGCGCCGCCGACACCACCCTCGACCGCTTCGTCGCCGCGCAGGCGACCAGCTATGCCACCGCGCCCGCCGAGCTGCGCGCCGGTGCCAAGCGCAGCCACTGGATGTGGTATATCTTCCCCCAGATCGCCGGCCTCGGCCACAGCGACATGGCGCGGCGTTACGCGATCCGCGACCTGGCCGAGGCGCGCGCCTATCTCGCGCACCCGCTGCTCGGCGCGCGCTATGCCGAGAGCGCCGCTGCGCTGCTGGCCCACCGCGGCCGCGACGCCGCCGCGATCATGGGTGGGATCGACGCGATCAAGCTGCGCTCGTCGCTGACGCTGTTCGACCGGGCGGGCGCACCGGCCGCGGTGCGCGAGACGCTCGCCGCCTTCTTCGAATCACCCGATCCCGCGACGCTGCGGCTGCTCGAGCGCTGACCTCACGTCACGCCGCGGTCCAGCGCCCGCCGAGCGCGCGGAACAGGTCGACCTGCGCGTCGGCGACCAGCTGATCCTGCAGCGCCAGCGCGGCCTGCGCGTCGGCGAGCGTGCGCTCGGCGTCGAGCTGCGACAGGCTGTCGATCTGCCCCTCGCGGCGCTGCGCGCGCGTGATCCGCGCGGCGCGGTCGGCCTGGCCCAGCGCCTGCTGGAGCGCGGCGCGGCGCTCGAGCGAGCGCGCGTAATTGGAGAGCGCGGTCTCGGTCTCGCCCAGCGCGGTCAGGACCGTGCCGTCGAAGGTCGCGAGCGCGGCGCGCGTGTCGGCCTCGGCCCCGGCCACCCGCGCGCGCGCCTTGCCAGGGTTGACCGCCCAATTGAGCAGCGGCCCGATGAGGAAGTTGAGCGGCCCCGCGCCGAACAGATTGCCGAAGCCGGTGCTGGTCTGCCCGACCGATCCGCCCAAGGTGATGCGCGGGTAGAGGTCGGCGGTGGCCACCCCGATCCGCGCGGTGGCGGCGGCGAGGCGGCGCTCGGCGGCACGCACGTCGGGGCGGCGCGCGAGCAGCGCCGCGCCGTCGCCGACCGGGATGGCCTGCTCGATCCGCAGCGCGGTGGCGCGCTCGCCGGCCACAGGAGGCAGCTCCTGCGGGGTGCGCCCGGTCAGCGTCGCCAGCCGGAACAACGCCGCCTGGCGCTCGGCGACGAGCGAGGGGATATCGGCGCGGCGCTGGTCGCGCAGCGCGGCGATCCGCGCGGTGTCGAGCGGGGTGGTCAGCCCCGCCTCGGTGCGGCGCTCGGTGGTGCCGACCTGGCGGTCGAGCAAGGCGACGATCCGCTCCGCCACCGCGATCCGCGCCGCCGCGGCGGCGGCGTCGGCATAGGCGCGCGTGGTGTCCGCCACGACGGCGACCCGCACCGCGTCGGCGTCGGCCGCGGCCGCCGCGACGTCGCCGCGCGCCGCCTCGACCCCGCGCGAGACGCGGCCGAACAGGTCGACCTCGTAGGAGACGTCGAGCCCGCCGTCGATCAGCCAGGTCTCGCCGCTCACGCCGGGCGGGCGCTGCGCCAGCGAGAAGCGGTTGTAGGTCCCGCTGGCGCCGAGCGTCGCCTGCGGGGTGCGGTCGTTGCGGACCTCGCGGAGCGACGCGCGCGCGCGCTCGAGCCGCGCGGTGGCGACTCGCACGTCGGTGTTGGCGGCGAGCGCCGACTCGACCAGCCCGTTGAGCACGGGATCGTCGTACAGCCGCCACCAGTGATCGTCGGGCGCGGCGGCGAGCGTCGGTCCACCGGCGCCGAGGAAGGAAGCGGCCGCGCTCGCCGCGGTGGCGGGGGCGCGATAGTCGGGGCCGGCGGCGCAGGCGGCGAGCGCCAGCGTGGCGGTGGCGGCGAGCCAATGCTTGATCATCGTCTCTCTCGTTTCCGTAGCAGGAGTCACTCGGCCGGCTGGAGCGCGGCGTCGTCGTCGCGGCGCCCGGGCCGGCGGCGGGCGAGCCGCGCGCCGAGCGCGCGGCACACCACGTAGAAGGTCGGCGTGAAGATCAGCCCGAAGCCGGTCACCCCGATCATCCCGAAGAACACCGCGGTGCCCAGCGCCTGGCGCAGCTCGGCGCCGGCGCCGCTCGCGATCAGCAGCGGCACGGTGCCGAGGATGAAGGCGAAGCTGGTCATCAGGATCGGCCGCAGCCGCACCTGCGCCGCCTGCACCGCGGCCTCGACCGGGGTGAGGCCGTCGCGCTCCTCCGCCTGCTTGGCGAACTCGACCACCAGGATCGCGTTCTTGGCGGCGAGCGCGATCAGCACGACCAGCCCGATCTGCGTCAGCACGTTGTTGTCCATGCCGCGCAGGTTCACCCCCGCCATCGCGGCGAGCAGGCACATCGGCACGATCAGCACGATCGAGAGCGGCAGCAGCAGGCTCTCGTACTGCGCCGCGAGCACCAGGAAGACGAACACCACCGCCAGCGCGAAGACGATCCCGGCGGTGTTGCCCGCCGCCTTCTGCTGGAAGGCGATCCCGGTCCACTCGGCGCCATAGCCCGAGGGAAGCGTGTCGCGCGCCAGCTTCTCCATCGTCACCAGCGAGCGGCCCGAGGAATAGCCCGGCGCGGTATCGCCGTCGACCTCGACCGCGGGGTAGAGGTTGTAGCGCGTCACGCGATACGGGCCGGTCCGGTCCTGGAAGGTCGCGACCGAGCCGATCGGCACCATCGCGCCCGAGGCCGAGCGGGTCTTGAGGTTGGCGATGTCCGCCGGGGTCGAGCGGAACGGCGCGTCGGCCTGGGCGGTGACGCGATAGGTCCGCCCGATCAGGTTGAAGTCGTTCACGAAGGCGCTGCCGAGATAGACCTGGAGCGCCTCGAACACGCGCGCCGGCGGCACGCCGAGCAGGTCCGACTTGGCGCGGTCGACGTCGGCGAAGATGCGCGGCGTGGCGGTGTTGAAGAAGGTGTAGACCTGCGCCAGCCCCTCGGTCTGGTTGGCGGCGCCGATCAGCTTGCCCGCCTCCGCGCCGAGCGCCTGATAGCCCGCGCCCTGGCGGTCCTGCACCATCAGGCGATAGCCGCCGGCCGAGCCGATGCCCTGGATCAAGGGCGGCGGCACGACGAGGATGCGGGCCTCGTCGATGTCGCCGGTGACCTCGCGCGTCTTCTGCATGATGCCGGCGAAGGTGACGCCCAGTCTCTCGCGCTCGGCGAAGGACTGGAGCGGGACATAGGCCGCGGCGGTGTTGGGCGCGAGCGTCTGCGACGGGCCGTCGAAGCCAGCGAGCATGACGACGCCCTTCACCCCCGCCAGCGGCAGGATGCGCTTGGCGACCTTCTGCACCACCGCGTCGGTGCGCTCGACCGAGGCGCCCGCGGGCAGCTGCACCACGGTGAGGAAATAGCCCTGGTCCTGCGCCGGGATGAAGCCGGTCGGCGTCGCCCAGAACAGCGCCACGGTCGCGGCGATGAGCCCGGCATAGACCGCCATCATCCGCCTCGGCGCGCGCACCAGCCTGGCGGTGAGATTGGCATAGCCGACGCTCAGCCGCTCGAACGCGCGGTTGAACGAGTCACCGGCCGAGCGCAGCGCGCGGGTCACGCGATTGCCGGAATCGTGCGACTCGTGCGGACGCAGCAGCAGCGCGGCGAGCGCGGGCGAGAGCGTCAGCGACACCACCAGCGAGATCACCGTCGCGGTGGCGATCGTCACCGCGAACTGCTGGTAGAAGGCGCCCGAGAGGCCGGTGAGGAATAGGGTCGGCACGAACACCGCGCACAGCACCAGCACGATCGCGACCAGCGCGCCCGACACCTCGTCCATCGACACCTTGGCCGCCTCGAGCGGGGAGAGCCCCTGCCCGAGGTTGCGCTCGACATTCTCGACCACGACGATCGCGTCGTCGACGACGATGCCGATCGCCAGCACCAGCCCGAACAGCGAGAGCGTGTTGAGCGAGTAGCCGACCGCGGCGAGCACCGCGAAGGTGCCGACCAGCGAGACCGGGATGGCGACGATCGGGATGATCGCGGCACGCCACTTCTGGAGGAACACCAGGATGACGAGCACGACGAGCACCATCGCCTCGAACAGGGTGTGGATGACCGCGTCGACCGACTGCGCGATGAACTCGGTGGGGTTGTAGATGACGCGATACTCCAGGCCCTTGGGGAAGGACTCGGACATCGCCTCCATCTCGGCGGTCACCTTCTCGGCGGCGGCGAGCGCGTTCGAGCCGGGGCGCTGGAACACCGCCGCGATCACGGTCGGCTGGCCCGAGAGATAGGTGTTCGAATTATAGTCCTGCGCGCCGAGCTCGACGCGCGCGACGTCGCGCACCCGCACCTGGCGGCCGCTGCCATCGGTGCGGATCACCACGTCGGCGAACTGGTTGGGGTCGACCAGCCGGCCCTGGGTCTCGACGTTGAGCTGGAAGGCGTTGCCGTTGCCATAGGGCGGCTGGCCGAGCGAGCCCGCCGCGACCTGGACGTTCTGCGCGCGCAACGCCGCGACGATGTCGCCCGCGGTGAGGTCGAGCGCGGCGGCGCGGCCGGGATCGATCCACACCCGCATCGCATAGTCGCGGCTGCCGAACAGGCGGACGTCGCCGACGCCGTCGATGCGCGCGAGGCGGTCGCGCACCTGGGTCAGCGCGTAATTGGAGATATAACCGCGATCGAGCGACTTGTCGGGCGAGATCAGGTTGACGACCATGAGGAAGTCGGGGCTGGTCTTGCGCGTCACCACGCCGAGCCGCTGCACCTCCTCGGGCAGCCGCGGTACCGCCACGGCGACGCGATTCTGGACGAGCACCTGCGCCGCGTCGAGGTCGGTGCCGATCTTGAAGGTGACCGTGATCGTCAGGTTGCCGTCGCCGGTCGACTGGCTCGACTGGTACAGCATGTTGTCGACGCCGTTGATCTCCTGCTCGATCGGCGCGGCGACGGTCTCGGCCACCGTCTCGGCCGAGGCGCCGGGATAGTTGGCGGTGACGGTCACCGTGGGCGGCACGATGTCGGGATATTGCGCGACGGGGAGGCCCCAATAGGCGATCGCGCCGACGATGGTGATGATCACCGCGATGACGCCGGCGAAGATCGGGCGGGTGATGAAGAAGCGCGAGAGGCGCATGACAGGCTCCCCGAGTGCGAGGATGAATGGGGGCCGCTGGGAAGCGGCGGATCGGGGGCGGCGGCGACGCCGCCGTGATCAGGAGGTGAAGGTAGCCTCGCCGGTGATCGGCGCCGCGCCGGGCGGGGCGTCGCCGCCGCTCGCCGGCGCGATCGTGCCGGTGCGGACCTGCACCTTGGTGCCCGGCATCGCCATCTGCGTGCCGCTGATCACGACGCGGTCGCTGGGCGAGAGCCCGCTGCGCACGATGCGCAGGCCGGCGAGCACCGGGCCGAGCGTCACCGGCTTGACCGCGACGGTACCATCAGGAGCAACGGTCAGCAGCGTCTTGCGCGCCTGATCGGTCTGCACCGCGGCGTCGGGGACGAGCAGCGCGCGCGTCGTCGCGCCCGAGGCGAGCCGCATGTTGCCGAACATGCCCGGGGTCAGGAACTGGTCCGGGTTGCGCAGCACCGCGCGGCTGCGGATCGTGCCCGAGCGCGAGTCGAGCCCGTTGTCGGTGAAGTCGAGCCGGCCGTGCCAGCGGTAGTCGCCCTCGTCCTGCAGCCGCACGTCGACCTCGGGCGCGGAGACGCCCGCGGCGCGCGCGCGCTTGTTCTTGAGGAACAGCGCCTCCGAGCCGTCAAAGGCGAAATATATCGGGTCGAGCGCGTTGATCGTCGTCAGCAAGGTGCCGCTGGTGTCGCCGCCCGCGACCAGGTTGCCGGGATCGATGCGGCGGTCCGACACGCGGCCCGCGATCGGCGCGCGCACCTGGGTGAACTCCATGTCGAGCGACCGCGCGCGGACCCGCGCCTCGGCGGCGGCGAGTTGCGCGCTGGCGGCGCGGACGCGCGCGGTGAGCTGGTCGAGCTCGCCCTTGGAGACCGCGTCCTCGGCGACGAGCCGGCCGGCGCGGTCGAGGTTGGCGCGCGCGAGCAGCAGGTCGCTGCGCGCGGTGGCGACGCCCGCCTGCGCCTCGGCGAGCGCCGCGGCGAAGGGGCGCTGGTCGATGGTGAAGAGCAGCTGCCCGGCGCGGACGGTGGCCCCGTCGGTGAAATGCACCGCGCTGATCGCGCCCGAGACGCGCGGGCGCACCTCGATCGAGCGGCTCGGCTCGAAGCGGCCGACGTAATCGTCCCACTCGGCGACGGTGCGCTGGAGCGGTGGCGCGACGGTGACGGTGGGGGCCGGCGGCGCGGCGACCGCTGGCTGCTCGCGGTGGAGCAAGGTGGCGGCGCCGATCACCGCGACGAGCGGCACGCCGATCCAGGCGGCACGCCGGGCGGTGCTGGCGCGCGGGGCGGGCGCGGCCTCGACCGAGTCGGCGGGGTCGATGGTGGTGTGCATGTTCATGCGCGCGTCTCCTCGACGAGGGGAAGACGGATCAGGCAGGCGCGATCGGCCATGAAGACGTGTCCTGTGCGATGGGCGGCCGACCGCGTTCCGGCGCGCGGGGAACGCGGCGCGTCGGGCGAGGGCGGACGTGTCCGGTCGCGCGGGCGGGGGCCCGGCGAGCGGCTTGGGGAAGATCGGTACGCGACGCCGGTCCGGTCAGGACTCGGCACACTCGAGGCTGGAAAGAGGATCCATGGCGGCTCCGTCGATCGCACGGGGGCACGCGGCCACCGTCGTTTCGATACCGTCTGGTATAGAAAGTGGCCTGACGTGGGTCAACCGGCTTTTTTGTACCGCTCGGTAGTTTTCTTTGTCGACACCCAATGTGCGGCTTGTGAGCGCGATCGTTTGCGACCGGATCAGCGTCTCGCCGGCGCGTCTGTCTTGGCGACCGACGCATCGGGCTTTCCCTCGCGGTCGGCGGCCGTGTCCCGGTGATTGCCGGAACCCAGGGCCAGGCAGGACGACCGCCTGCGGTGCGTGTGACCCTGGGCTCCTGCTTGCGCAGGAGAGCAGATAAGAGGCTCGCCAAGTCCTCCCTGTAAAGGGAGGATCCACCGTATCACGCCCGCTGGTCGACGTGCCCCGGCTCCGCGCCGGTCGAGCGCCGCACCCCGGCGCGGCCGCGGCGCTTGAGCTCGGCCTTGAGCGACTCGGGCCGGGGCGCGACGAGGAAGCCGAAGCTCACCGTGCCGTGCTTGGTCTCGACCACGTGGTGGAGCCGATGCGCCTGGATGATCCGCTTCATATAGGCCGACCTGGGCAGGTAGCGCGTCGGCAGCCGCTTGTGCACGATCACGTCGTGGAAGCCGAAGTAGATCGCGCCATAGGCCGCGATTCCCGCGCCGACCCAGGTGAAGCCCGGCCACCAGCCGAGCTGTACCCCGCCCAGGATCATCACGAACGACGGCACCGCGAAGATCGCGGCGTAGAGGTCGTTGAGCTCCCAGTTGCCCGCGCGCGCGCGATGGTGGCTGGCGTGGAGGAACCAGCCCGGCCCGTGCATCACCCAGCGGTGCATCACATAGGCGAAGCCCTCCATCAGCGCGACGGTGACGAGGAACAGAAGAAGGGCGGCCCACCAGGACATGCGCGACGATATAGCCATGGCGCGCGCGTCTCGCTACGTCGCAGCGCACCATGACCGACGATCTTCGCCCAGACGCGCTTACGTCCGCCGCCCTCGAGTCCAAGGCCTGGCCGTACGAGGAGGCGCGCAAGCTGCTCAAGCGCTGGCCCGACGGCAAGCCAGCCAAGAACGGGGAGGTCGAGCCGATCCTGTTCGAGACCGGCTACGGCCCCTCGGGGCTGCCGCATATCGGCACCTTCAACGAGGTGCTGCGCACGACGATGGTGCGCAACGCCTTCCACGCGCTGTCGGACCAGAAGACGCGGCTGATCGCCTTCAGCGACGACATGGACGGGCTGCGCAAGGTGCCCGACAACGTTCCCAACGGCGCGATGCTGGCCGAGCATCTCGGCAAGCCGCTGACGCGCATCCCCGACCCGTTCGGCAAGTTCGACAGCTTCGCCGCGCACAACAACGCCATGCTGCGGCAGTTCCTCGACCGGTTCGGGTTCGAGTACGAGTTCGTGTCCTCGACCGATTACTACACCGGCGGGCGCTTCGACGAGGCGCTCAAGGGCGTGCTGCGCCACTATCAGGGCATCATGGACGTGATGCTGCCGACGCTGCGCGCCGAGCGTCGCGCCACCTACTCGCCGGTGCTGCCGGTCAGCCCCGCCACCGGGGTGGTGCTGCAGGTGCCGATCGAGGTGGTCGACGCGGAGGCGGGAACGATCGCCTTCACCGACGAGAGCGGCGAGCGGATCGTCCAGTCGGTGCTGGGCGGCCAGGCCAAGCTGCAGTGGAAGGTCGACTGGGCGATGCGCTGGGTCGCGCTCGGCGTCGATTACGAGATGGCGGGCAAGGACCTGATCGACTCGGTGGTGCAATCGTCCAAGATCGCCCGCGTGCTCGGCGGGCGCCCGCCCGAGGGCTTCAACTACGAGATGTTCCTCGACGAGAAGGGCGAGAAGATCTCCAAGTCGAAGGGTAACGGGCTCAGCCTCGACCAGTGGCTCACCTACGGCCCGGAGGAGAGCCTCGCCTTCTTCGCCTATCGCGAGCCCAAGAAGGCCAAGGCGCTGCACTTCGGCGTGATCCCGCGCGCGGTCGACGATTACTGGCAGTTCCGCGGCAACTACCCGACGCAGCCGATCGCGCAGCGGCTCGGCAACCCGGTGCACCATATCCATGACGGGAAGGTGCCCGCGGAGACGCTGCCGATCACCTTCGGGCTGCTGCTCAACCTCGTCGGCGTGATGGGGGGCGACGCCACGCGTGAGCAGGTGTGGGGCTATCTCGCCAACTACGTGCCCGACGCCTCGCCCGCGACCTATCCCGCGCTCGACCGGCTGATCGGCCATGCGCTGGCCTATGCGCGCGACTTCGTGGCGCCGACGCTGCACCGCCGCGCGCCGGTCGGGGTCGAGGTGCCCGCGCTCGAGCGGCTCGACGCCGAGCTTGCCGCGCTGCCCGAGGGGGCGAGCGCCGAGGACATACAGAACATCGTCTACGAGATCGGCAAGGCCTCGTTCGGCGAGGCGGGCGGCTTCGCCGAGCTGCGCGACTGGTTCAAGGCGCTGTACGAGACGCTGCTCGGTACCAGCCAGGGACCGCGGATGGGCAGCTTCATCGCGCTGTACGGGGTGGAGAACAGCCGCCGGCTGATCGCCGAGGCTTTGGCGCGGGGGTGAGGCTGGCCTGAGCTACCCCGCCGGCGCCGCTTCCGCCCGCGCCGCGCCCGCCGCCGCGGTGGCCGCGCCCGTGATCGCCGCCGATTCGAGCGTGTCGAGTGCGGCGCGCGCCTCGACGTAGCGCCGCGCCGCCGCGATCCAGTTGCTCGCCTCGGCCGCGCCGGGCAGCCGCTCGACCTCGGCCAGCGCGGTCTCGACGTTGCCCGTGCCGAGCTGGCGCCGCGCCCGCGCCAGCCGGTCGGAGGGCAGCGGCGAGGGCGTGCCGGCGCGGTGGATCACCACCAGACCGCGCAGCTCGCTGCCGATCCCGGCCCACCAGTCGCTCCTCTGCGCCAGCAGCGTCGGCGCCGCGGCGCTGAGCCCCTCGCGCAGATCCTCCAGCGTCACCGGCGCGCGCGAGTCGCGGATGACGCCGTTGACCTCGCGCGGGAAGGCCGCGCCGAAGCGGCGGCGCAGCTCGCCCTCGAGGTAGCCGAGTCCGACACCGCGATCGAGCGCGCGCCGCGCCGCGAAGGTGATCAGGATCGCCTCGGCGCGCCCGGCATTGCTCTCCGCCTGCGCGCTCTCGCCGTCGATCCGCGCCGCGCGCGCCTCGAGGTTGGCGAGTTGCGCCGCGAGCGCCGCCTCGCGCAGCGCCAGCGTGGCGACGTCGGGGGTGATCGGCGCCGGCGCCGCGGTCGGTGCCGCGGCGGGGGCGACGGAGCGGCCGAACAGGCCCGGCGCGTTGCGCGAGGCATAGGCCATCAGCGCCAGCCCGACCGCGAAGGCGATCAGCGCGATCACCAGCACCGGCCCCATCCGCGATCGCTGCGCGCCCTGCGCCGTGTCCATCCCGTCGCTCACTCGCGCTTCCTCGCCGCCGAGCATCCTTATCCCCGCGCGCGCGTCACGGGTCAATCGCGAGCCCGGCGGCACACTCCACCAGCGCGAGGTCGGTCGGCGCGCGCGCCGCCGCGCCCGCCTGCCAGCCGCCGCCCGCCGCGGCGAGCACCGCCTCGCTCAGCGCGGCGAGCCGAACCCGCTCGCGCGGCAGCGCGGCGGCGAGCGCGGCGAAGCGTGCCGCGGCGCGCGGCGAGTGGAGCAGCACCACCGCGTCGAGCGCGGCGGCCAGCGCCTCGGCGGGCGGCGTCACCGCCACGCTGGCGTAGACGGTCACCGCCGGCAGCGTCAGCTTGCCCGCGCGGTCGCGACCGGCGAGGTGGAGCAGCCGCGGAAAGGACCGCGCCTGCGCCACCGCGTCGGCCGCGTCGCCGCTGCCGACCAGCGCCACCGTCAGACCCGCCGCGCGCGCCGCACGCGCGGTCGCCGCGCCCACCGCCACCACCGGCAGCGACGCCAGGCGTGCCAGACCGGCACCGGCGTGGCGGACCGCGTTGGCACTGGTGATCAGCAGCGCGTCATAGTCGCGTGCGTCGGGTACCGGCCAGGCGCGCGGCTCGACCCGGAACAGCGGCAGCGCGCGCGCCTCGATCCCCGCCGCGGCGAGCGCGGCGCGGGTGTGCGCGTTGCCCGGCTCGGGGCGGAGCACCAGCGCGGCGCGCGGCATCGCGGCTCAGCCGAACAAGGCGCGGATCGCGGGCGGCGCGCGCCCGAGCAGCTCGGCGGCGAGCCGCGCGCCCAGCGCCACCGGATCGTCGCCGCGCGCCTCGCCCGCAACATGCTCGGCGCCGTCGGGGCTGAGCAGCTCGGCGCGCAGCCGCAGCGCGTCGTCGTCGTACACGGCCAGCGCGGCGACGGGGGAGTGGCAGTCGGCGGCGAGCGCGGCGAGCAGCGCGCGCTCGGCGTCGACCGCGCGGTGCGTCGCGGCGTCGTCGATCGCGGCGACGGCGTCATGCGCGGCGCCCTCGGCGCGGGTCTCGACCCCGACCGCGCCCTGCGCCGGCGCGGGCAGCATCTGGTCGAGCGGGATCGCCGCGCCGGTGTCGTGGCGCCCGAGCCGCTCGAGCCCCGCCGCCGCCAGCAGCGTGGCGTCGACCTCGCCCGCGGCGAGCTTGCCCAGCCGGGTGTCGACGTTGCCGCGGAACAGCATGGGGCGGAGATCGGGTCGCAGCCGGCGCAGCTGCGCGGCGCGGCGCGGGCTGCTGGTGCCCACCGACGCGCCCTCAGGCAGCGTCGCCACGCTGGGGGCGCCGATCAGCCGGTCGCGCACGTCGGCGCGCGGCAGCATCGCCGCGACCGCGATCGCGGCGGGACGCAGCGTCTCCACGTCCTTCATCGAATGGACGCAGGCGTCCACCTCACCGGCCAGCAGCGCGCGATCGAGCTCGCGCGTCCACAAGGCTTTGCCGCCGATCTCGGCGAGCGCGCGGTCCTGCACGCGATCACCGGTGGTGCGGATCACGACGATCTCGATCGAGTCCCAGCCGTGCGCCGCCCGCAACGCATCGCGCACCATCCCCGCCTGGGTGAGCGCCAGCGGCGAGCCGCGGGTGCCGAGCTTGAAGACGGTGGACAAGGGAGCGGTGATCCGGGCGGCAGCTTCGAAGAAGCGGTCGTTAGAGGAACCCGGCCCGGCTCCACAAGCGGATCGCGACGAGCCGCGCCCCACGCCTCCTTCGACAACCCGCCTTCGACAAGGGCGCGCGCAGGCGCTAGAGCGCGCGCATGCTGATCCTCGGGCTCGAATCCTCGTGCGACGAGACCGCCGCCGCGCTCGTCACCGGCGACCGCCAGGTGCTGGCGCATCGCCTCGCCGGACAGGAGGCGGCGCACCGGCCCTTCGGCGGCGTGGTGCCCGAGATCGCGGCGCGCGCGCACGTCGAGGCGCTCGAGCCGCTGGTCGCCGCCGCGCTGGCCGACGCGGGCGTGACGCTCGCCGACGTTGACGCGGTCGCCGCCACCGCGGGGCCGGGGCTGATCGGCGGCGTGATGGTCGGCCTCGTCACCGGCAAGGCGCTGGCGCATGCCGCGGGCAAGCCGCTGATCGCGGTCAACCATCTCGAGGGCCATGCGCTGAGCCCGCGGCTCGCCGACGCTGACCTCGCCTTTCCCTATCTGCTGCTGCTCGTCTCGGGCGGGCACTGCCAGCTGCTGCTGGTCGAGGGGGTGGCGCGCTATCGCCGCCTCGCCACCACGATCGACGACGCCGCGGGCGAGGCGTTCGACAAGACCGCCAAGATCCTCGGGCTCGGCTTCCCCGGCGGGCCCGCGGTGGAGGCGGCGGCGCGCGACGGCGACCCGCGCGCGGTGCCGCTGCCGCGACCTCTCAGGGGCTCGGCCGAGCCGCATTTCTCCTTCGCCGGGCTGAAGGCGGCGGTGGCGCGCATGGCGCCGCTCCATCCCGCGGCGGACGTGGCGGCGAGCTTCCAGGCGGCGGTGGTCGACTGCCTCGTCGATCGCACCCGCCGCGCGATGGACCGCGCGGCGGAGGTCACCGCTTTGGTGGTGGCGGGCGGGGTCGCCGCCAACGGGGCGGTGCGCGCGGCGCTGGAAGGCCTGGCGGGGGAGCGCGGACTGCGCTTCGTCGCGCCGCCGGGGTGGCTGTGCACCGACAATGCCGCGATGATCGCCTGGGCCGGCGCCGAGCGCTTCGCCGCCGGGCTGAGCGACCCGCTCGACGTCGCCGCGCGCGCGCGCTGGCCGCTCGACCCGGACGCGGAGAAGGTGCGCGGCGCGGGGGTGAAGGCGTGAGCACGATCGGCGTGATCGGCGCGGGTGCCTGGGGCACCGCGCTGGCGCAGGTGGCGGCGAGCAACGGCCATGAGGTGCGGCTGTGGGCGCGCGACGCGGCGCTGGTCGCGGCGCTCAACGCTGACCACGAGAACGCCGCGTATCTGCCCGGTGCCGCACTGTCGCCGCGGATCAGCGCGACGACCGACCTCGCCTGGGTCGCCGAGGCAGAGATCAACCTGATGGTCACGCCGGCGCAGGCGATGCGCGCGGTGCTGGCGGCGCTGCCCGCCAAGGCGCAGCCGCTGGTGGTCTGCTCCAAGGGGATCGAGGCGAGCAGTCACCTGCTGATGAGCGAGGTCGCCGCCGCCGAGCATCCGGACTCGCCGGTGCTGGTGCTGTCGGGTCCGACCTTCGCGCACGAGGTCGCGCGCGGGCTGCCCACCGCGGTGACCTTGGCGAGCGAGGATGCCGCGGCGCGCGCGCGAGTCGCCGACCTCATCGCCGCGCCGCAGTTCCGCCCCTATGCCAGCGCGGACGTGATCGGCGCCGAGATCGGCGGCGCGGTGAAGAACGTGCTCGCGATCGCGTGCGGCGTGGTCGACGGCGCGGGGCTCGGGCAGAACGCGCGCGCCGCGTTGATCGCGCGCGGCTTCGCCGAGATGACCCGCTTCGGCCTCGCCAAGGGCGCACGCGCCGAGACGCTGGCGGGGCTGTCGGGGCTGGGCGACCTGGTCCTGACCTGCTCCTCGACCGCCTCGCGCAACTTCTCGCTCGGCGCGGGGATCGGTCGCGGCGAGCCGGCGCGCGCGCTGCTGGCCGAGCGTCGCACCGTCGCGGAGGGCGCCTATACCGCGCCGGTGCTGCGCGAGGCGGCGGCGGCGGCGGGCGTGGAGATGCCGATCACCGCGGCGGTCTGCGCGCTGCTCGACGGCGCGCCGGTACGCGCGGTGATCGACGCGCTGCTGGCCAGGCCGCTCCGCGACGAGGGGTGAGGAGTCGCTGCATTCGGGACGCGATGGTGCGGCCGTATCGGGGGCACTCATCGACCCTCCCCCGCGAGCGAGGCGGCAGGCCCAAGGTCCGACGAAGCGGGGACGCGAACGATGAGGGTGGGCGGACTCACCCGAGGGCGACACCCCTCCGACGCGCCGCGCGCGCCACCTCCCCTTGTAGGGGAGGTTCGTTCAATCTCGTCCCCTCTCAGATCACAGGGCGAGCTCTAGTGATCGTGCCCATGCTCATGCCCCTGCGCGCCGTGCAGCGCCTCGAGCACGTCGTCGGTGCGCGCCGGATCCCCGATCGCGAGCACATGGCCCGCGCTCGCGCTGGTGAGCGGGTCGCCGTTCCAGTCGCACATCCGCCCGCCCGCGCCCTCCACCACCGGCACCAGCGCGGCGAAATCGTAGAGCTGCAGCCCCGACTCGCACACCACGTCGAGGTGCCCGCTCGCCAGCAGCCCGTAATTGTAGCAGTCGCCGCCGTAGACCGGCCCCTGCCGCGGTGCGCCGCCGCTCGCCGCCGCGACCAGCGCCATGTAAGGCGGGACGTCGCCCTCGGCGAAGAGGTGCGGGCTGGTGGTGGCGACGATCGCACCCTCCAGCGCGGCGCAGGCGCGGGTGCGCGCGGGAGCGCCGTTGAGCAGCGTCGGTCGACCGGTGACGCCGATCCAGCGCTCGCGCTGCACCGGCTGGTCGATGATGCCGAGGACCGGCCAGCCGTCCTCGACCAGCGCGATCAGCGTGCCGAAGATCGCGCGTCCCGCGGTGAAGCTGCGCGTGCCGTCGATCGGGTCGAGCACCCACTGCCGCCCGGTGACGCCCTCCTTGGTGCCGTGCTCCTCGCCGACGATGCCGTCGCCCGAGCGCTCGGCGTCGAGCAGCCGGCGCATCGATTCCTCGGCCTCGCGGTCGGCGCGGGTGACGGGCGAGCGGTCGGCCTTGAGCTCCAGCCCGGCCGGCTGGCGGAAATAGGGCCGGATCACCGCGCCGGCGGCGTCGGCGAGGCGGTGGGCGAGCGCGATGTCATCGGGGCGGACGGGCATGGCCCTGCCTATCGCGCACGGCGGCGCTAGGCTAGAAGCCTCGTCCATGGACGCGATCGTGGCTATCTCGCTGTCGGCGCTGGCGATGACGCTCATCGTCGGGGTGCGCTACCTGCTCGCGAGCGGCGGCTTCGCGCTGGCGACGCGGTGGCGCCACCGCGACCTCTACGCCGGGCTCGACCCGCAGATCCGCCGCGAGATCGGCTGGAGCCTCGCCTCGGCTGCGATCTACGGCGTGCCCGCGGGCGTGCTCGCCTGGGGCTGGCAGGCGCACGGCTGGACGCGGATCTACGAGGACGTCCACGCCTATCCGCTCTGGTACCTGCCCGTCTCGGTGCTGCTGTACCTCGTCGCGCACGACGCCTGGTTCTACTGGACGCACCGCTGGATGCACCGCCCGCGCGTGTTCAGGCTGGCGCACGCGGTCCACCACGCCAGCCGCCCGCCGACCGCCTGGGCGGCGATGGCGTTCCACCCGATCGAGGCGGTGAGCGGGGCTGTTGCCATTCCGCTACTGGTCCTCGTGATTCCGATCCATGTCGCCGCGCTCGGTCTGGTGCTGACGATCATGACGGTTATGGGAGTAACCAACCATATGGGTTGGGAGATCTTCCCGAAGTTCATGTGGGGGGGGCGTGTCGGCGGCTGGCTCATCACGGCCAGCCATCATCAGCGGCATCATGAGCGCTACGGGTGCAATTATGGTCTCTACTTCCGCTTCTGGGACCGTCTCTGCGGGACGGACGACGGGCTCGGTGATTTCGCGCGGGCGCACCAGCAGGCGCGCGCGCGCGCTGCTCGCGGCGCTGGTGGCGGCGCCGCTGGTGAGCGCGGCGCCGGTGGGCTCGCTCGACGTGTCGATCGCGCAGATGCGCTCGGCGAAGGGCATGATCCGCGTGTGCCTCACCGCTGACCCGGCGAACTTCCCGCGCTGCGTCGACGATCGCGACGCCGTGACGCGTTCGATCCCGGCCGGGCAGCACAGCCTGCGCTTCGCGGCGCTGCCGCGCGGCGACTATGCGGTGGCGGTGATCCACGACGAGAACGGCAACGCCAAGCTCGACACCTTCGCCGGCATCCCCAAGGAAGGCTTCGGCTTCTCGAACAATCCCGCGATCCGCTTCGGGCCGCCGCGGTTCAAGGCGGCGCGCTTCACGCTGGCGAGTGATGCCGAAGCGCAACAGGTGAAGATGCACTACATTCTCTGACGTTCCGGTGCGGGAGCTAATCTGATCGCGATCAGTTACGCGCCCGACATCAGAACATCAGGGGTTCCACATCTTGCGCGTCCTCTCTCACGCGATCCTCGCCGCCGTGCTCGCCGGCGGCGGGCTGCTCGCCGCGCCCGCGGCCCTCGCCCAGGCGCAGAGCGTTCCGGCCGAGCCCAACCCGACTCCCGACCCGGGCGTGGTGGGTGACACGATCACGGTGGCGGTCGCGGGCGCCTATCTGCCCGACTACGAGGGGTCGAACGACTATCGCCTCGTCCCCGGACCGGCGGCGATCGGCTCGTTCCACAATTTCTCGTTCACGCTGCTGGGCAACCGCGCCTCGGTCGACCTCATCCCCAACCCGAGCGGACCCAGCTGGGACGTGCAGGCCGGGCCGATCGGCGTGGTCAACTTCAACCGCAGCAACAACAAGTCGATCGACGACGTGCGCGTCCGCGCGCTCGGCGAGCGCGACACCGCGATCGAGCTCGGCGGCTATGTCGGGCTGGGCAAGACGGGCGTGCTCACCAGCCCGTACGACAAGCTCTCGGCCTCGCTGAGCTACCGCCACGACGTCAGCGGGGTGCACGACAGCGGCATCTGGAGCCCGTCGGTCAACTATTTCACGCCGCTCAGCCTCAAGGCGGGCGTGGGCCTGTTCGCCTCGGCCGAGAAGGTCGAGCGCGGATTCGCGCGGACCTATTTCGACGTCGACGCGGCGCAGTCAGTGGCGAGCGGCCTGCCGCAGTACCGCACCCGTGGCGGGTGGAAGCATTACACCGTCGGGGTCGCGGGCACCTACTCGCTCACCGGCAACCTGCTGCGCGGCTGGAAGGCGATCGGCGGCGTGACCTACAAGCGCATGCTCAACGACTTCGGCGACACGCCGGTGGTGTCGGTGGCGGGCTCGCGCAACCAGTGGCTCGCCGCGCTGGGGGTCGGTTACACCTTCTGAGGGCCGCCCGGCTCCTGCGAACGCAGGAGCCCAGAGTCGCCGGCGTCTAGCCTCGCGACCCCGGGCTCCCGCCGTCG
This sequence comes from Sphingomonas sp. BK580, assembly GCF_014194975.1. Lineage (GTDB taxonomy): Bacteria > Pseudomonadota > Alphaproteobacteria > Sphingomonadales > Sphingomonadaceae > Sphingomonas. The sequence goes on from NZ_JACIAY010000006.1 coordinate 169,641, forward strand.
CGGGAGCATGCGGACGGCAGCGGCGTCGGCTCAGGCGATATGCACCGCCTTGGTGACGAGGTGCGCCGCGATCCCCTCGGGCCCGTCCTCCGAGCCGAAGCCACTGTCCTTGACGCCGCCGAACGGCGCGTCGCCCCAGCTCAGCCGGACGGTGTTGATCGCCACCATGCCCGCCTCGATCTCGTCGCCGAGCCGGTTCTGCAGGCGGCCGTTCTCGGTGAAGCAGTAGGCGCCGAGCCCGTAGGGCAGGCGGTTGGCCTCGGCGATCGCGTCGTCGGCGCTGCCGAACGAGCCGATCAGCGCGACCGGGCCGAACGGTTCCTCGTTCATCGCGCTGCTCGACAGCGGCACGTCGGCCAGCACCGTCGGCGTGAAGAAGAAGCCCTCGCCCTCGCCGCGCGCGCCGCCGGTGAGCAGCTTGGCGCCGGCGCCGACCGCCTGCTCGACCAGCCCGGCGATCGCCTCGGGGCGGCGCGGGTTGGCCATCGGCCCCATCTGCGTCGCCTTGTCGAGCCCGTTGCCCAGCTTCAGCGCCTTGGTGCGCTCGGCGAACCCCTGCGCGAACCGCTCGTAGATGCCATGCTGGACGTGGAAGCGCGTCGGCGCGACGCAGACCTGGCCGGCGTTGCGGAACTTGTGCTGGACGAGCGTGTCGAGCGTGCGCTCCAAGTCGCAGTCGTCGAACACCAGCACCGGGCCGTGCCCGCCGAGCTCCATCGTGCTCTTCATCACGGTGTCGGCGGCCAGCTTGAGCAGGTGCTTGCCCACCGGTACCGAGCCGGTGAAGCTGAGCTTGCGCGTCACCGGCGAGGCGAGCAGGTGGCGCGACACCGCGTCGGGCACGCCGAAGACGAGCTGGGCGACGTCGCCGGGCAGGCCGGCGTCCTGGAAGCAGCGCAGGATCGCCACCGCCGCGCCGGGGGTCTCCTCGCTCGGCTTGAGGATCACCGAGCAGCCCGCCGCGATCGCGGGCGACAGCTTGCGCACCGGGTTCATCACCGGGAAGTTCCAGGCGCAGAAGGCCGCGACCGGGCCGACCGGCTGGTGCAGCACCAGCGAGCGCGTCCCGGTCGGGCGCGGCAGCACGCGGCCGTAGATCCGCACCGCCTCGCCGGCGTGGAAGTCGAGCAGGGCGGCGGTCGCGAGCACCTCGCCCTTGGCCTCGGCGAAGGGCTTGCCCTCCTCCAGCGTGGCGAGCCGCGCGAGCTGGTCGGCGCGCTCGCGCACCAGCGCGGCGGTGCGCGCCAGCACCGCGGCGCGCTCCTGCGGCGCGGTCGCGCGCCACGCGCGGAAGCCGCGCTCGGCCGCCTCGAGCGCGCGATCGAGATCGGCCGCGGTGGCGAGCGGGACGTGGCCGACCGCCTCGCCGTCGGCGGGATTGAGCACTTCCTGCGTGTCGCGTCCGGCGGTGATCCACTCGCCCGCGATATAGAGGCCGAGCGGGGTATCGTAGGGGGAGTCGGTCATGGTCGCTTCCGTCCGGATGAGAGGATGCGCGTCGTATAGCGCCGCCGCGCGCCCGGGTCAGGTCGCCTCGTCGGGGTGGCGGCTCGGCCTGACCGCCCGCTCAGCCCTCCGCCAGCGCGCCAGCGGCCACCACGGGCCCGGTCGGTGCCGCGCCGGGCGATCCGCCCGGCGGCTCGATCGACACCGCCAGCGTCGTGCCCGCGCGCAGCAGCACGCGGCGCGCTGGCGCGACCACGAGGCGGGTCGGGCGCCCGGCGTCGAGCAGCCCGAGCGCGACCGGCGCGCCGCCCTCGGCGATCGCCCAGAGCTCGGCGCTGCGTCCGCGCGGCACGGTCGCGGCGGCGACCCGCACCTCGCCGCTGGCACGATCGACCGCGGCGGCGAGCGGCGCCCGGCCCGGCGCCTCGGCCCCCGCGGGAACGGTGAGCGCGGCGAGCAGCGGCGCGGGGGCAGGGCGCGCCGGCACCGGGACGGGCGGTGGCGGCGGCGCGCGCAGCGGCCCGACCACCAGCGCGAGCACCGCGGCGGCGAGCCCGGCGAGCGCGACCGCGCCCCAGCGGAGCCAGCCCGCGCGCGGCACCGCGCCGGGCGTGTCGATCGCGGCGAGTACGCGTGCCTCCAGTCCGGCGGGCGGCGTGACTTCCGGGAAGGCCAGCGCGAGCGGCGCGAGCCATTCCTCCCAGCGCGCCACCTCGGCGGCGAAGGCGCGATCGCCCGCTAGCCGCGCCCGCGCCGCCGCCAGCTCGGCGCCGTCGAGCACGCCGAGCGCCAGTTCGGCGGCAAGGGCCTGGTCGTCAGGCGTCATCGGACAGGCACTCGCGGAGCCGCAGCAAGGCCCGGCGGATCAGGCTCTTCATCGTGCCCAGCGGCGTGCCGTCGCGCGCCGCCAGCTCGGCATAGGTGACGCCGTCGTAGAAAGCAGTCCGCACCGCGGCGCGCGGTCGCGGCTCGAGCGCTTCGAGGCAGTCGGCGACGCGCGTGCGCTCCTCCTCGGCCAGCAGCGCGGCGTCGGCGCGCGGCTCGGGGTCGGCCGGCTCGGCCGCGCTGCCCGGCTCAGCCAGCGGCGCGGTCGCGTGCTGGCGGCGGCGCCAGTCGATCGCGCGGTGGCGCGCGATCGTCGCCAGCCAGGTGATCGGGCTCGCCCGTCCCGGTTCATAGCCGCCGGCCCTGCGCCACACCTGCACATAGACGTCCTGCAACACGTCCTCCGCTGCCTGTCGCTCGCCGCAGATACGCAGGCAGATGCCGAACAGCTTCGCCGAGGTGAGTCGGTAGAGCCGCTGGAAGGCGTCGCGATCCTCCATCGCCACGTCCAGCAGCACGCGCACCAGCTCGGCGCGCCGCGCCGCCGCGTCGGACGGTACCGCGGTCACGGCTTGGCAGCGCCCGAATATTCCGCCACTCGCTGCATCCTTCGCGTCGCTCCGTCGTATCTGCCGTAACCTGACGTCGGTTAGGAAGTGTGGCAAGCACGGCGCGTCGGGACAACTAGGAAAGGGCCTGTCATGCCGGATCGCCAGCCGTTGATGGAGACGCTCGAGGCGCGCGCGCGCCGCCGCGAGTCGCGCCGCGACTTCTTCACCCATGTCGCCGGCGCCGCGGCGATCGGCGCCACCGCCTTCGCCGCCTCGGCACAGGCGCAGACCTCGCCGAGCCCGACGCCGACCGCCACCTTCACCGAGGCGGACGTGCTCACCTTCGCGCTCAACCTCGAGTATCTCGAGGCGAACTTCTACTCCTTCGCCGCGACCGGGGCGGCGCTCGCCGCGGCCGACACCAGCGGCGGGGTCGGCACCGCGGGGGCGGCGACCGGCGGTCGCAAGGTGAGCTTCCAGGACCCGCTCGTCGCGCAATATGCGCGTGAGATCGCGGCCGACGAGCTGGCGCATGTGCGCTTCCTGCGCGGCCAGTTCAGCGACACCACCCGGGCCGCGCAGCCCGCGATCGACCTCAGCGTCAGCGCCACCAGCGCGTTCAGCGTCGCCGCCCGTGCGGCAGGGCTGATCCAGGCAGGCCAGAGCTTCGATCCTTACGCCTCCGACGAGAACTTCCTCCTCGGCGCGTTCATCTTCGAGGACGTCGGCGTCACCGCGTACAAGGGGGCAGCGCCGCTGATCAGCAACAAGACCTTCGTCGAGGCGGCCGCCGGCATCCTCGCGGTCGAGGCGTATCACGCCGCGATCATCCGCTCGGTGCTGTACCGCAAGGGGCTGGCGACGCCGTCGCTCCAGCTGATCGAGGCGACCACGGCGATCTCCGACGCCCGCGACACGCTCGACGGGAAGACCGCCACCACCGACGCGGTGCGCGGCATCGCCGCCGAGGACGACCAGGGCATCGCCGCGACCATGACCAGCGACGGCACCGTCTCGAACATCGTGCCGCTGAACGAGAACGGCATCGCCTACAGCCGCTCGGCGGGGCAGACGCTCAACATCGTCTACCTCAACGCCGCGGCGGTGAGCAGCGGCGGCTTCTTCCCCGCCGGCGTCAACGGCAACATCAAGACGAGCGCGGCATCGGCCTGAGGCGCGTGAGCGCCCCCGATCGCCTTCCCCGTATCGCCCTGACAGAGGGACCGTCATCATGATCAAGGATTCCGTCTTCGCCGCGCTCGAGCTCGCCAATGAGCGGCGTGCCGAGCGCCGCCGCTTCCTCAAGCTCGCCGGCGCGGGTGCCGCCGCCGCGGGCGGCCTCGGCCTGCTGTCCGCCTGCGGCAGCGACGATGAGGACTCGCCCACGCCGACGCCATCGCCCACCCCGACGCCGAGCACCAGCGGCGTTGCCACCGACGTCGGCATCCTCCAGCTCGCGCTCAACCTCGAGTATCTCGAGGCGCAATTCTACTCGATCGCGGCGTTCGGCCGGCGGCTGCCCGACGCGAGTTTGACCGGCGCGGTCGGCACGCGGGGCGACGTCACGGGTGGGCGGCAGGTGACCTTCACCGACCCGGTGATCGCGTCCTACGCGCGCGAGATCGCGGGCGACGAGATCGCGCACGTCACGGCGCTGCGCGCGGTGCTGACCGCCGCTGGGTCGACACTGGTGATCGCGCAGCCAGCGATCAACATCGACGGCGGCGCGACGGGGGCCTTCACCGCCGCGGCGCAGGCGGCGGGGATCATCTCCTCGTCTGACACTTTCGACCCCTACGCCAATGACGAAAATTTCCTGCTCGCCGCCTTCCTGTTCGAGGATCTTGGCGTCACCGCATACAAGGGTGCGTCGCCGCTGATCACCAGCGCTACCTATCTCGAGGCGGCCGCTGGCATCCTGGCAGCGGAAGCGTACCATGCCGGCCTGATCCGCACCGAATTGTATCGGCTTGGCTCGATGCAGAGCGGCGCCGTGACCGCCATCACCAAGGCTAACGCGCTGTCCGATGCTCGCGACTCGCTCGATGGTCAGCCAGCTACCAACGCCACGAATCGCCGCGACCTCGACCAGGGCCTCACACGCACCGATAACGGCGTCACGGTGGCAAACCTCGTGCCCGCCGATGACAATGGGATCGCGTTCAGCCGCTCTTCCGAACAAGTCCACAATATCGCCTATCTCAACAAGGCGGCAGTGACGAGCGGCGGCTTCTTCCCGGCCGGTACGAACAACTCGATCGCGGCACTCCGCACCAGCGGCAACTATTCCTCGCCGTTGGCTTAAGTCCCTTCGGAGCGAGGGCGTCGCTCGCGGTTTACCGCGGGCGGCGCCTTTTCCGTTGCGACCTTCCCGTTCCAGCCGCTATGGTGCCGGCTTCCCCGGGGGACCGCCGATGCCGCGGTTGAGAGGAGGGTAGCAGCCCTCGACCCGCCGAACCTGATCCGGTTGACACCGGCGTAGGGAGTGGAGCGGCGTCCCCGGACCACCGTCTTCCCCCGCGAGCACGAGGAGAAGACGCATGGCCGACGTCCCCGCCCGCACCGAGATCGGTGTCACCACCGGCCCGATCCGCGGCTCGCGCAAGATCCATGTCGGCCCGCTCGGCGTGGCGATGCGGCAGATCCAGCTCGAGCCCGGCTGCGGCGAGCCGCCGCTCAACGTCTACGACACCTCCGGTCCCTACACCGATCCGGCCGCGGCGATCGACATCATGGCGGGCCTGCCCGCGCGCCGCACCGCCTGGATCGAGGCGCGCGGCGACGTCGAGCGCTATGACGCGCGCGAGATCCGCCCCGAGGACAATGGCCAGCTCGGTCCGGATCGCTCCGGCGGCGTCCAGCCCTTCCCCAACGTCAACAAGCGCCCGCTGCGCGCCAGGGCCGGCGCCAACGTCAGCCAGATGCACTACGCGCGCCGCGGCATCATCACGCCCGAGATGGAATATGTCGCCACGCGCGAGAATCTCGGGCGCGAGATGCTCGCCGCGTACGTCCGCGACGGCGAGAGCTTCGGCGCCGCCATCCCCGATTACGTCACCCCCGAGTTCGTCCGCGACGAGGTGGCGCGCGGGCGCGCGATCATCCCGTCGAACATCAACCACCCCGAGAGCGAACCGATGGCGATCGGGCGCAATTTCCTGGTCAAGATCAACGCCAACATCGGCAACAGCGCGGTGGCCTCGAACGTCGCGAGCGAGGTCGACAAGCTCGTCTGGTCGATCCGCTGGGGCGCGGACACGGTGATGGACCTCTCCACCGGGCGCAACATCCACGACACGCGCGAGTGGATCATCCGCAACTCGCCGGTGCCGATCGGCACCGTGCCGATCTACCAGGCGCTGGAGAAGGTCGGCGGCATCGCCGAGGAGCTGACCTGGGAGATCTTCCGCGACACGCTGATCGAGCAGGCCGAGCAGGGCGTCGACTATTTCACGATCCACGCCGGGGTGCGGCTACCGTACATCCCGATGACGGCCAAGCGAGTCACCGGGATCGTCTCGCGCGGCGGCTCGATCATGGCGAAATGGTGCCTCGCGCACCACAAGGAGTCGTTCCTGTACGAGCGGTTCGACGAGATCACCGAGATCATGAAGGCCTATGACATCGCCTACTCGCTCGGCGACGGCCTGCGTCCCGGCGCGATCGCCGACGCCAACGACGAGGCGCAGTTCGCCGAACTCTACACTTTGGGCGAGCTGACCAAGCGCGCCTGGGCACAGGACGTGCAGGTGATGATCGAGGGACCCGGCCACGTCCCGATGCACAAGATCAAGCAGAACATGGACAAGCAGCTCGAGGCGTGCGGCGAGGCGCCGTTCTACACGCTCGGGCCGCTCACCACCGACATCGCGCCGGGCTACGACCATATCACCTCGGGCATCGGCGCGGCGATGATCGGCTGGTACGGCACCGCGATGCTCTGCTACGTCACCCCCAAGGAGCATCTGGGACTGCCCGACCGCGACGACGTCAAGGTCGGCGTGGTGACCTACAAGCTGGCGGCGCACGCGGCGGACCTAGCCAAGGGCCACCCGGCGGCCAAGCTGCGCGACGACGCGCTGTCGCGCGCGCGCTTCGAGTTCCGCTGGCGCGACCAGTTCAACCTGTCGCTCGATCCCGACACCGCCGAGTCGTACCACGACCAGACGCTGCCCGCCGAGGGCGCCAAGACCGCGCATTTCTGCTCGATGTGCGGGCCGAAGTTCTGCTCGATGAAGATCACGCAGGAGGTTCGGGATTTCGCCGCGTCCCGCGCGGCGAATAGCGACCTGCTGGGAGCAGGTCGCGATCCCGAACCTCGGGACTTCGCGGCGAAGCAGAACGCGCCGGTGGCGAGCTTCGTCGCGGCAGAGGACGCCGAGGCGGGCATGGCGGCGATGAGCGAGCGGTTCAAGGAGACGGGCGGGGAGGTGTATGTCGGCGCGGGCGGGCGCGAGCACGACTGATGCTATCTACGGCCGGATCTCCTCCGGCCACGGCAAGGTCTCAACGGTAGTGGTAGCGACAGCTCAGAATTTCGAGCGCCTGTGTCGCACCGCTACCGCTCACCCGGTAGACCAGTCGGTGCTCGCCGCTGATCCGTCGTGACCACCAGCCTCTGAGGCTCTGCTTGAGCGGCTCCGGCTTGCCGAGCCCCGTGAAGGGATGGCGCCTCGCATCCTCGACCAGCGCGTTGATCCGCTGTGCCGTCGCGGCGTCCTCGTTCTGCCACGCCACATAGTCGAGCCAGGCGTCGCGATCGAACACGATCCTCAAGGACGGAGCAACTCGTGCTCCTCGCCCTCGCCAGCAGTGAAGCGCCCGATCCCCTCCAGCAGCCGCCTCGCGTTCTCCGGAGAGGAGAGCAGGTGCATGGTCTCCTGCATTCCTTCCCACTCGCTCTGCGCCACCAGCACCACACCCTCGCCGGCTGGCCGAACGATCTGCAGCGGCGCCTTGTCGGCAACGACCCGGTCGAGCACGGCCTTCAGGTTCGCGCGGGTCTCGGACACGGTGAGCGTTTCCATGCCAGCGGCGTACAATATTCTGTACAAAGCTGCAACGCGTGCTCAAGCTGACCAGGCAATGCGCCCCCGCCCCCGCGCCTCAAGGAACGCGTTCGCCTGGCTGAAGGGCCGCGCGCCGAACCAGCCCTTGTACGCCGACAGCGGCGAAGGGTGCGGCGCGCACAGCACCAGATGCCGCCCCGCGGCGTCCACCGCGCGCACCAGCCCGACTTTCGCCTGCGCGTGCGCGCCCCACAGCAGGAACACCACCGGCTCCTCCTTCGCCGCGACCGCGCGGATCACCGCGTCGGTGAACGCCTCCCAGCCGCGCGCGCGGTGCGAGGCGGCGCGGCCGCTCTCCACCGACAGGACCGTGTTGAGCAGCAGCACGCCCTGCCGCGCCCAATGTTCGAGCGAGCCGTCGCGCGGCGGCGCGGCGCCGAGGTCGCTCGCCAGCTCCTTGTAGATGTTGACGAGGCTCGGCGGCGGCCTGACCCCCGGCGGCACCGAGAAGGCGAGGCCGTGCGCCTGGCCCGGCCCGTGATACGGGTCCTGCCCGAGGATGACGACGCGCACCGCCGAGAGAGGCGTCAGTTCCAGCGCCCGGAAGCGCGCCGCCGCGGGCGGGAAGATCGCCTTGCCCGCCGCGGCCTCGTCGCGGAGGAAGGCCTGGAGCGCCGCCATCGTCGGGCAGGCGAGCGCCGCGGCGAGCGGCGCCGCCCAGCTGGGATCGAGACGCGGCGGCCAGCTCATCTCAGCGCTTGCGGACGAATTCGGCGCGCAGCACCAGCCCCCTGATGCCGTCGAACTTGCAGTCGATCTCCTGCGCGTCGCCGGTCAGCTGGATCGACTTGATCAACGTGCCGCGCTTGAGCGTCTGGCCCGCGCCTCTGACGTCGAGGTCCTTGACCAGCGTTACCTGGTCGCCGTCCGCCAGCAGATTACCGACGGAGTCGCGCACCTCCACCGTCGCCGTGGCGGCCTGCTTCTCCGCCAGCGCGGCGGCGCTGACCCACTCGCCGCTCTCCTCGTCGTAGACGTACTCGTCGACGCTCATGCTCGGTCCTTCTACCCTCGGTGCTTCGGTGCAGGCAGGAGCACCGAGCCACGGGCGTCGCGCTCCGCGACACTGGGTTCCTGCGTCCGCAGGAACACGGGCGCGCTAGCACGCGCACCGCGCCGCCTCAGTGGCGGAAGTGGCGCATCCCGGTGAACACCATCGCCAGCCCGGCGGCGTCGGCGGCGGCGATCACCTCCTCGTCGCGGATCGAGCCGCCCGGCTGGATCACCGCGGTCGCGCCCGCCTCGACCGCCGCCATCAGCCCGTCGGCGAAGGGGAAGAAGGCGTCCGACGCGACCGCCGAGCCGATCGTGCGTGGGCTCGCCCAGCCCGCCTTGTCGGCGGCGTCCTTCGCCTTCCACGCCGCGATCCGCGCCGACTCGAGCCGGTTCATCTGCCCCGCGCCGACCCCCGCGGTGGCGCCGTCCTTGGCATAGACGATCGCGTTGGACTTGACGTGCTTGGCCACCGTCCAGGCGAACAGGCAGTCGGCGAGCTCCTGCTCGCTCGGCTGGCGCTCGGTCACCACCTTGAGGTCGGCGCGCGCCACCGCGCCGCCGTCGCGCGACTGGACCAGCCAGCCGCCCGCGATCGACTTGGCGGTCAGCCCGTCGCGGCGCGGGTCGGGCAGCGCGCCGGTGAGCAGCAGCCGCAGGTTCTTCTTGGCGGCGAACAGCGCCAGTGCCTCCGCGTCGGCGTCGGGGGCGACCACCACCTCGGTGAAGATGCCGGTGATCGCCTCGGCGGTGGCGCGGTCGAGCGCGCGGTTGACCGCGATGATGCCCCCGAACGCGCTCACCGTGTCGCACGCGAAGGCGGCCTGATAGGCCTCGGCCAGCGTCGCGGCGGTGGCGACGCCGCACGGGTTGGCGTGCTTGACGATGACGCAGGTCGGCGCCGCCTCGCGGAACTCGGCGACCAGCTCCAGCGCCGCGTCGGCGTCGTTGTAATTGTTGTAGCTCAGCGCCTTGCCCTGGACCTGTCGGGCCTGGCCGATGCCCGCGACGCCGTCGGACGCGGCGTAGAAGGCGGCCTGCTGGTGCGGGTTCTCGCCGTAGCGCAGCGCGTCGCCCGCGCGGCGCAGCGTCAGCGGCAGGGTCGCCGGGAAGGTCTCGCCCTGGTCGGTCCCCGCGAACCAGCGCGCGATCGCCCCGTCATAGCCCGCGGTGAGCGCATAGGCCTTGGCGGCGAGCCTCTTCCGTTCCGCGAGGTCGGTCTCGCCGCGCGCCACCAGCGCGTAGTCGGCGGGATCGGTGACGATCGCGACATAGGCGTGGTTCTTCGCCGCCGAGCGCACCATCGAGGGGCCGCCGATGTCGATATTCTCCACCACCTCGTCGCGCCCCGCGCCCTTGGCGACGGTCTGCTCGAACGGGTAGAGGTTGACGACGACGAGGTCGATCGCGCCGATGTCATGCTCGAGCATCGATTGGGCGTGGGCGGCGTCGTCGCGCACCGCGAGCAGCCCGCCGTGGACCTTGGGGTGGAGCGTCTTGACACGCCCGTCCATCATCTCGGGAAAGCCGGTCAGGTCGCTGATGTCGCGCACGTCGAGCCCGGCGTCCCGGAGCGCCTTGGCGGTGCCCCCGGTCGAGACCAGCTCGACCCCCTTGGCGGCGAGTGCGGTGGCGAGGTCGGCGATGCCGCTCTTGTCGGAGACGGACAGGAGCGCGCGGCGGATCGGGATGATGCTCATGCGCGCGCGCTTACGCGGGCGCGCGCGGTGGCTCAAGCGTCCGTGCGGGGGAGGGTGCTATGTGGTCGCCGGGCGCCTTGCCGTGCTCCCGCGCACGCGGGAGCCCAGAGAAACGAGGCGCGACGCGCGTGGTAGTGGGCTCCTGCTTTCGCAGGAGCACGCCGCGATCAGCGCCCGCTCGCCGCGCGGGTCAGGTTGAGGAACACGTCCTCCAGGTCGGCCTCCTTGGTCGAGACGTCGACGATGCCGTAGCCGTCGGCCTGCACCGCGCCGAGCACCTCGCCCGCGTTGACCCGATCCTTGGCGTAGGTGATCTCCAGCGTGCGCGTGCCCTTCAGCGCGATCTTCCCGAAGCAGGCGTTCTCGGGCACCACCGCGACGTCGCGGTCGACGGTGACCGCGACCACCTTCTCCTGCGCCTTGCCGACCAGCTCGGCGGTCGGCTCGTTGGCGATCACGCGGCCGCCGCTGATGATGGCGATGCGATCGCACAGCTCCTCGGCCTCCTCGAGATAGTGGGTCGTCAGCACCACCGTCACGCCCGCGTCGTTGAGGCTGCGGACATAGGTCCACAGCTGCTGGCGCAGCTCGATGTCGACGCCCGCGGTCGGCTCGTCGAGCACCAGCACCGGCGGCGCGTGGACCATCGCCTTGGCCACCATCAGCCGCCGCTTCATCCCGCCCGACAGCGTGCGGGCGTAAGCGTTGGCCTTGTCCTCGAGGTGGACCGCGCGCAGCAGCTCCATCGAGCGCCGCTCCTTCCTGGGCACGCCGTACAGCCCGGCCTGGATCTCGAGCGTCTCGACGGGGGTGAAGAAGGGGTCGAACAGGATCTCCTGGTTGACGATCCCGATCGAGGCCTTGGCGTTGCGCGGGTGCGCGTCGATGTCGAAGCCCCAGATCTCGGCGCTGCCGCTGGTCTTGTTGACCAGCCCGGCGAGGATGTTGATCAGCGTCGACTTGCCCGCGCCGTTGGGGCCGAGTAGCCCGAAGATCGAGCCGCGCGGCACCTCGAAGCTGACCCCGTCGAGCGCGCGCTTGCCCGGCGCGCCGCCGACCCCGGCGTAGGTCTTGCACAGGTCCCGAATGGCGATGGCGGCGTCGGTCATACGCGCGGAGGTAGGCGCGCGCGCGGGGCTTGCCAATCCTGCATGGGAGGGACGCGGCGGGATTGTCTCGGGCGGCGGTGCTTGCTAATCGCTTCGGCCATGCTGCCGCCGCCCGAACTCGTCCGCGTCTCGCAACCCCGCGTCGCCTGCGACGGCGCGAGCGACATCCCCGGCGGCGCCGCGCTGGGCCACCCGCGCGTGTGGCTCCAGATCGACGAGCACGGCTACGTCGACTGTGGCTATTGCGACCGCCGCTTCGTGCTGATCGGCGGTCCCGCCGACGGTGCCGACCACAGCCAGCTGCCCGACATCCCCGACGGCGCCAGCCCGCAGTAGACGGGGACGTCGCGCCGGCCGTATCTGTCCTTCGATCCTCCCTTGCAAGGGGAGGTGGCACGCCGAAGGCGTGACGGAGGGGTGTCGCGGGCGGCAAGTGCGGAGCAAACCTCGTTGATCGGGGTCACCCCTCCGACGGCCTCGCGCTGCCACCTTCCCTTGCAGGGGAGGATTGATCTAGCCCGAAAGTCGTTATCGAGCAGCTTCCCCGCGCCTGACGAGTGGCGCCCGACCGCGCGGGTCCCTATCTTGGCGCGATGACCGATCCGCGCTCCTTCCTCTACCGCGACTCGCTCGATCCCGACGCGGCGCTGCGGCTCACCGCCGCCGCGCTCGACCGCGCCGACGACGGCGAGCTCTACCTCCAGTATCGCCGCGCCGAGGCGTTCGGCTTCGACGACGGCCGGCTCAAGACCGCGAGCTACGACACCCACGCGGGCTTCGGGCTGCGCGCGGTCTCGGGCGAGATGACCGCCTTCGCGCACGCCAACGAGCTCAGTGCCGCCGCGATCGAGCGCGCCGCCGCGACGATGCGGCTGATCGATCCCTCGGCGCAGCCGCGCGCCGCCGCGCCCTCGCACACCAACCAGCGCCGCTACACCGACGCCGACCCGCTCGATCTCGTCCCCTTCGCCGACAAGGTCGCGCTGTGCCAGGCGATCGACGCCGCCGCGCGCGCGCGCGACCCGCGCGTGGCGCAGGTCTCGGTCGGGTTGTCGGGGACGTGGAGCGTGATCGAGATCGTCCGTCCCGACGGCTTCGTCGCCACCGACGTTCGCCCGCTGGTGCGGCTCAACGTCTCGATCGTCGCCGAGCAGAACGGCCGGCGCGAGACCGGCAGCTTCGGGCTGGGCGGGCGCTATCTCTACGACACGCTGTTCGAACCCGCGACCTGGCACCGCGCGATCGACGAGGCGCTGGCGCAGGCGCTGGTCAACCTCGAGTCGGTCGCCGCGCCCGCGGGCGAGATGACCGTGCTGCTCGGCGCGGGCTGGCCCGGCATCCTGCTCCACGAGGCGATCGGCCACGGGCTGGAGGGCGATTTCAACCGCAAGGGCACCAGCGCCTTCTCGGGACGGATCGGCGAGCGCGTCGCCGCGCCGGGCGTGACGATCGTCGACGACGGCGCGATCCAGGACCGCCGCGGCAGCCTCACCATCGACGACGAGGGTACGCCGACGCGCGAGACGCTGCTGATCGAGGACGGCATCCTGCGCGGCTATATGCAGGACCGGCTCAACGCGCGGCTGATGGGCGTGGCGCCGACCGGCAACGGCCGCCGCGAGAGCTTCGCGCACGCGCCGATGCCGCGCATGACCAATACCTTCATGAAGGCGGGGCAGGACGATCCCGCCGAGCTGCTGTCGCGCGTGAAGCGCGGCATCTTCGCCAAGTCGTTCGGCGGCGGGCAGGTCGACATCGTCTCGGGCAAGTTCGTCTTCTCCTGCACCGAGGCCTATCTGGTCGAGGACGGTCGCATCGGCGCGCCGATCAAGGGCGCGACTCTGATCGGCGACGGGCCGAGCGTGCTGACCAAGGTGCAGGGCGTCGGCACCGACTTCGCGCTCGACGAGGGCGTCGGCATGTGCGGCAAGGGCGGGCAGAGCGTTCCCGCCGGCGTGGGCCAGCCCTCGCTGCTGATCGGCGGGCTGACCGTGGGCGGGACGGCGTGAGCGTTTAGATACCGGTCAGCAGCATGTCGAAGGCGGCAACGATGTCGAGACGGTAGGTGGCAAGCGAGTCGATCGGGGTGCGCAGTTCACTGCGCCGGATCGCCGTGGCGAATTGCGTCACCAGCATATGCTTCTCGCCGAGGACGTCGAAAATCGGGTTGAGCCGAGCGCGAGCTTCCGGCGCCCGGTCGACCGGAAGAAGTGGTGCGACAAAGCGTGTCGCTAAGTTCCCCAGCCCTTCCGCCTGACAATCAACCAGAAGCTCGCCCGAGGCGGTGCGGAACACGTCATATTGAGACATCAGAACAGGCGATACCGCTCCAGCGGAAGCCCGTTCTCCTCCACCCAGCGATTGACCGCCTCGGCCCAGTCCCGATTCTCTTCCTTCCAGCGCCGGTTCAACTCGACGCTGGTCGCCTCGCGGATCGCCGCCTCGGCCACCTGCGATAGGTTGATCCCCGCCTCGCGCGCGGCGGCAACGACGCCGCTGTCGATCGTCATGTTGACCGATCGGCGCTTGCCCGAGGCGATGCGATCATGCTTCATGCGCGTAGATTATGCGCATGCTTTAAGCGCGTCAAACCGGAGCCAGCTCGCCATGGCCGAGTTCTTCCCCGCGCTCACTGCCGAGCATCGCGCCTTCGTCGCGCGCCAGCCGGTGTTCTTCGTCGCCACCGCCGCGGCGGACGCGCGGATCAATCTCAGCCCCAAGGGCATGGACACGTTCCGCGTGCTGAACGACGCGACGGTCGCCTATCTGGACGTCGCCGGGTCAGGGAACGAGACCAACGCGCACCTGCTCGCCGACGGTCGGATCACGATCATGTTCTGCGCCTTCGACAATCCGGCGCTGATCTTCCGCATCTATGGCCGCGGGCGCGCGGTCATGCCGCAGGACGCCGAGTGGGGCGAACTCGCCGCCCACTTCACGCTGCTGCCCGGCACGCGGCAGATCTTCGTCGTGGCGGTGGGGCAGGTGCAGACCTCGTGCGGCTGGGGCGTGCCGCACATGGCGTTCGAGCGGGAGCGCGCGACGCTCAACAAATATCACGCTGCCAACCCCGAGTCGGCGCGCTTCGCCAAATATGCGGTGCGCACCGCGAGCATCGACGGGCTGCCGGTGCGCAACCCGACCGTGGTGCCCGCCTGATGGCGCTGGTGGAGCTCGGCCGCTACGACCGCAACCTTGCCAACATCCTGGTCGGCCGGCTCGAGTCCGAGGGGATCGACGCGCTCGCGTTCGACGGCGGCGCCTCGATCGCCGATGGGAGCTGGCTACTGATCCCGGTGCGCGTGATGGTCGACGAGGACGATCTCGCCGCGGCGCGCCTCGTGGCGGAGGGTGCCTGATTTTCGGGCACGCCTGTGGCGGTGCACAAAAGTTTAACAGTGGTTAACGGGGATCCGAGAGCTCCTCTCTGTGGCCATCCTCACCTCCTGCTCTCCTGACGATCTTCATCGTCATCCCCGCGGAGGCACGGATCCAGACGCGCTGACGCTGGAGAATAGAGCCGCTACGTCAGCGTTTATGGATCCCTGCCTCCGCGGGTACGACGATGGGCGGGAGACGGGCGCGGCAAATCGCCCTGCAGCGGCCGCGACCAGCCCCGCTCCTGAAGCACCCTTGCCGCCAACTGGCACGCGCCTTGCGAAGCGTCTTCCCGGGTAAACGCAAAGGGGGCGCGATGAAGCTGGTCATAGCGATCATCAAGCCGTTCAAGCTCGACGAGGTGAGGGAAGCGCTCACCGGAGTCGGCGTGGCGGGGATGACGGTGTCCGAGGTGAAGGGGTTCGGTCGGCAGAAGGGCCAGACCGAGATCTACCGCGGCGCCGAGTACAGCACCAACATGGTGCCCAAGATCAAGATCGAGATCGTCTGCGGCAGCGACATCGCCGACCGCGTGGTCGAAGCGATCCAGGCCGCGGCCAACACCGGCGCGATCGGCGACGGCAAGATCTTCGTGCTCGACGTCGGCCAGGCGGTGCGCATCCGCACCGGCGAGACCGACGACAGCGCGCTGTGAGGGGGGACGGGATGACACTTTCACGCAAGATCGCCGCCGCGGGGGCGGTGGCGACGATCGCGGCGCTGGCCGCGGCGCCCGCGCTGGCGCAGGCCGCCGGACCGGTGCGCGCGCCCAACGCCGAGCAGATGGCGACGATGGTCAACAAGGGTGACACCACCTGGATGATGATCTCGGCCGTGCTGGTGCTGATGATGTCGGTGCCGGGCCTCGCGCTCTTCTACGGCGGGCTGGTGCGCACCAAGAATATGCTCAGCGTGCTGATGCAGGTGCTGATGATCGTCTGCGTCGCCAGCCTGGTCTGGGTGAGCTGGGGCTACAGCCTCGCCTTCACCAGCGGCAACGCCTTCGTCGGCGGGCTCTCCAAGGCGTTCCTCGCCGGTGTCGGCCCGGCCTCGGCCGCGGCGACCTTCAGCAACAACGTCTACATCCCCGAATATGCCTTCATCTGCTTCCAGATGACCTTCGCCTGCATCACGCCGGCGCTGATCGTCGGCGCCTTCGCCGAGCGGGTGAAGTTCACCCCGCTGCTGATCTTCGTCGTGCTGTGGCTGACGATCGTCTATTTCCCGATGGCGCACATGGTGTGGTACTGGGCCGGCCCGGACTTCCTCGCCGACGCGCCGACCGACGCCGGCCTGCTGTACGGCTGGGGCGCGCTCGACTTCGCGGGCGGCACCGTGGTCCACATTAACGCGGGCATCGCCGGCCTGGTCGGCTGCCTCATCATCGGCAAGCGCCACGGCTACAAGAGCGAGCCGATGCCGCCGCACTCGCTGACGATGACGATGATCGGCGCCTCCTTGCTGTGGGTCGGCTGGTTCGGCTTCAACGCCGGCTCGAACCTCGAGGCCAACGGCGCTGCCGCGCTCGCCTTCATCAATACCTTCGTCGCCACCGCGGGGGCCGCGGTCGCCTGGGCGGTGATCGAGCAGGTGGTGCACAAGAAGCCGTCGCTGCTCGGCGGCGTGTCGGGCGCGGTCGCGGGGCTGGTCGCGATCACCCCGGCGGCGGGCTTCGCCGCGCCGATGACCTCGATCCTCCTCGGCATGGTGGCGAGCGCGGTGTGCTTCTTCTTCGTCACGACGGTGAAGAACAAGCTCGGCTACGACGACACGCTCGACGTGTTCGGCATCCACTGCGTCGGCGGGATCGTCGGCGCGATCGGGACCGGCATCGTCGCGGCGCCGTCGCTCGGCGGGCAGGGCTGGATCGACTACACCCAGTTCCCCTCGGTCGCAGGCAGCTACGACATCGCCGGGCAGGTCTGGACCCAGATCAAGGCGGTGGTGCTGACGCTGGTGCTCTCGGGCGGCGTCTCGGCGGTGCTGTTCCTCGGGCTCAAGGCCACGATGGGGCTGCGTCCCTCGCTCGAGGTCGAGAGCGAGGGCCTCGACATCAACGAGCACGGCGAGCGCGCCTACAATTACTGACGATATCGCGGGCGGCGCCTCACGCCGCCGCCCGCCCACGACGTTCCTCCTGCGGACGCTCCTCGGCCCGGTATGGCGACATACCGGGCCCTTTTTCTCGTTTGGGGCGGTGTTCCCGTGCACGCAGGAACCCGATGCCACGTAGGAGGGCCCTGGTTGCCCACGGCTCGCGCGGGCGGAGGAGCACGACGGCGCCCGCCATGCTGCATCCATGCTGCGCCGCACGATGGTCATGGCCACGGCGAACCGCTATATAAGAAGACGAGAGCCGGGCGACCCCGGGAATCGTGGCCCCGGCTCCGCAGAGGAGAGGATGTGCCATGACGACGATCAAACATGTCGGCGAGCAGGGCGCGGTGGTGGTCGGGGCGGCGGCCGCCTTCACCGCCGCCGTCTATCTCGCGCAGTTCGCCGCCGACGCGGTGGTGTTCCTGGGCGAGTGGGTGTTGCGCTGAAGGTCGAGACGGGGCGGCGATCGCGAGACGTTGAGGCTGCGCTGACGCCGTCGCGGACGCGCGGCGCGCAGCCCCACCTTACCTCTGATCTTCCATCTCTCGCACCCTCGACTTTCGTCATCCCCGCGGGGGCGGGGATCCTGACACGCAGGTTCCGCTGAGAGGCGCGACGTCAGCGTGCACGGATCCCCGCCTTCGCGGGGATGACGGTTGGGAGCAAGATGCAGGATCACGCTCCGGTAGCACGGCCAGCGTAGAGCGGTGCTCCCTCGTAGCAAGGGTCCGGCGCTGAAGCCGAGCACTCGTCGCCGGGAACGTTCCCAATACCCATTGTTCTCGCGACGTGTGCCTGCGATACCTCTCGGCAAACAACGCCACGGGAGGGAAACAGCGTGCGACCGATCTTGATGGGGCTCGCCGTCGCGGCGATGTCCGCTCCCGCCGCCGCGCAGGCGCCCGCCACGCCCGAGCAGCTGGCGCAGGCTCGCATGGCCGTCGGCGACGCCGTCGCCCGCCCGCAGAGCCTCGTCCTCGCCGACGTGCCGCGCCCCACCGGCGAGGCACGCGCGCTGCTGAACGGGCGCGACCTCGCCGGCTGGCACCCTTGGCTGGGCTATCCCGACCCCTCGGTGACCTATCGCGACCAGCCCGGCGCGACGCCGATCGGCACGACGCGCGACACCGCGGGAGACTTCGCGGTCCGACCGATCGACGGCCGCCCCGCGCTGTGGGTCAAGGGCGAGACCTGGGGCGCGCTCGTCCACGACGCAGACCTGCGCGACTACCACCTGCGGCTACAGTATCGCTGGGGCGCCAAGCGCTGGGCGCCGCGGCTCGGCCAGCCGCCCAACAACGGGCTGCTCTATCACACCCATGGCGCGCCGGGCGCGGTGTTCGGCACGTGGCAGCCGTCTGTCGAGTTCGAGATCATGCAGGGCTCGACCGGCATGGCGGTGGCGGTGGGGCGCGACGTGCGCCTGCGCACCACCGCCGCGCTCGACCCGACGCTCGTCTCGCCGCCGGTGCGTTACCGCCAGGGCGGGCGGCCGGTCGAGATCGTCAACGGCACGCTGATCTGGAACGTCGAGAACGCGCGCGACGCGGAGAAGCCGGCGGGGCAGTGGAACACGCTCGACCTCTACGTGCTCGGCGACCGCGCCGTGCACGTCGTCAACGGCGTGCCGGTCATGGTCGTGGAGGGTCTGGCGACGGTCGACGCCGCGGGCAAGCGCACCCCGCTGACGCACGGGAGCGTCCAGCTCCAGTCGGAGGGTGCGGAAACCTGGTTCCGCGACATCACGGTCGAGCCGATCGACCGTTTGCCGCGGGTGGTGGCGAAGGAGTGAGGCCGATCACTCCTCCCCGGCACGGGGAGGGGGACCGCCGCGCGTAGTGCGGCGGTGGAGGGGGCTCTCCGCAGATCGCGGCGTCCGCGGGTTTGCTTAACCAAGTGCAGCGAGTGAGGAAGCCCCCCTCCACCACCGGCCTGAGGCCGGCGTGAGGGCTTTGGCGCGCCCCCGGCACGCCAAGATCGTGTCCGGGGGACACGATCTCGCCCGCACGCCCCCCTCCCCGCGGAGCGGGGAGGATCGTCGCCCGCAAGTCGCGCTGTCCTAACGGCCCGCAGCTGTGCCACATGGGCGTCATGCCCGTCCCCGAGCCCGACCGCCCCGCGCGACCCGCCCGCCGCCGACTCCACGTTCACACCCCGCGCGACACGCGCCAGCGACTCAACATTCGCAACATTCGCGGGCTAAGCGCATGACACAGAGCGACGTCCTGATCGTCGGCTCGGGCGCGGCCGGGCTCACCGCGGCGCTCAACCTGGCCGACCGCTTCGCCGTCACCGTGCTCGCCAAGGGCGCGCTCAACGAGGGCAGCACCGCCTGGGCGCAGGGCGGGATCGCCGCGGTGCTCGAGCCCGGCGACACGTTCGAGCACCACGTCGAGGACACGATGGTCGCGGGCGCGGGGCTCAACGATCGCGCGATCGTCGAGTTCGTGGTCGAGCGCGCGCCTGCCGCGATCGCGCGGTTGCGCGCGCTGGGCGTGCCGTTTGCAGAGGAAGGAGGCGCGCTCCACCTCACGCGCGAGGGCGGCCACTCGCACCGCCGCATCGTCCACGTCGCCGACGCGACCGGTTGGGCGGTGCAGGAGGCACTCCAGCGCGCCGCAGAGGCGCATCCCAACATCACGCTGGTCCCCGACCAGGTCGCGATCGACCTCGCCACCAGCCGCCACGAGGAGCGCTACTCGGGCGCGGGCAACGTCTGGGGCGTCTACGCGATCGACCGGCGCACCGGCGCGGTCGAGGTGCATACCGCGCGCGCGACGATCCTGGCGACTGGCGGGGCGGGGCGGACCTATCTCTTCTCCACCGCGCCGCGCGGTGCCACCGGGGACGGGATCGCGATGGCGTGGCGCGCCGGCGCGCGCGTCGCCAACATGGAATTCATGCAGTTCCACCCGACCTGCCTGTACCATCTCGAGGTCAAGAACTTCCTGATCACCGAGGCGGTGCGCGGCGAGGGCGGGCACCTGATCAACCCCACCACGGGGCGGCGCTTCATGCCGTGGTACGACGACCGGCTCGAGCTCGCCCCGCGCGACGTGGTGGCGCGCGCGATCGACGCCGAGATCAAGCGCTACGGGCTCGACTTCGTCCACCTCGACATCAGCCACATGCCCGCCGAGTTCGTGCGCGCGCATTTCCCCAACATTCACGAGAAGCTCCTCGGGCTCGGCATCGACATGACGGCCCAGCCGATCCCGGTGGTGCCGGCGCAGCATTACACCTGCGGCGGGATCGTGGTGGACCGCGACGGCCGCACCGATCTGCCCGGCCTCTACGCCGCGGGCGAGTGCACCCAGTCGGGGTTGCACGGCGCCAACCGGCTCGCCTCCAACTCGCTGCTCGAATGTTTCGTCTTCGGCGAGGCGGCGGCGCAGCATATCGCGCGGCATTGGGACTCGCTGCCGCCGCCCCCCGCCGTGCGCGCGTGGGACGAGAGCCGCGTCACCGACTCCGACGAGGAGGTGGTGATCAAGCAGAACTGGACCGAGATCCGCCGGTTCATGTGGAACTACGTGGGGATCGTGCGCACCACCAAGCGGCTCGAGCGCGCACAGCACCGGATCGACCTGCTGCGCAGCGAGGTGGAGGACTATTACGGCCACTTCCGCGTCACCCCCGACCTGATCGAGCTGCGCAACCTGCTCCAGGTGGCCGAGCTGATCGTCCGCTCGGCGCTTCACCGGCACGAGAGCCGCGGGCTTCACTATACGCTCGACTGGCCCGAGACACTCGATGCACCCGCCGACACCGTGCTGGTCCCGCGCGCCTGAGCCGTGGAGCCGCTCCGCCGCACCGCCCGCTCCACCGTTCGTCGCGCCGCGGCCAAGGATCGTCGCAGCGGCGAGTCGCAGCACTTTGTGTCCGCGTCATTTTTGTCCACAGACGCGAGTCAAGCGGGGTTGGTGGCGGCGGATATGGGTACTCGGACTTTCGGACGCCGCGCCGCGATCGTCGGCTGGACGCTGCTGATCGCGGGCTGCGGCGCTGGTGCGGGCTCGGCCTTGATCCCCGCGGCACCGCCCAGGCCCTTGGTGTCGATACCGGTGCCGCTCGCCGCGGTGCCGCCGCCCCCGCCGCCGCGCCGTTCGGCCGCGCCGCGCGCGCTCCAGGCCCGCGTCGAGCAGCTCATCCGGAACTTCCCGGGCAAGGCGGGCGCGGCGATCGTCGCGGTGGACGAGGACTGGGTGGTGCAGCAGGGCGGCGATCTCAGCCTGCCGCAGCAGAGCGTCAGCAAGACCTGGGTGGCGATGACGGTGCTGTCGCAGCGCGACGCTGGGAGGCTCACGCTCGACGACCCGGTGCTGGTCACGCGCGACGATCTCACGCTGTTCCACCAGCCGATCGCGGGTCTCGTCGGCGCCAACGGTTATCGCACCACCGTCGGCGGGCTGCTGACGCGTGCGCTGACGCAGAGCGACAACACCGCGAACGACCGGCTGCTGACGGTGGTCGGCGGCCCGGCGGCGGTGCGGCGCTTCATCGCCCAGCACCAGCTCGGCGCGATCAAGTTCGGTCCGGGCGAGCGGCTGCTGCAGAGCGGTACCGCAGGACTGACCTGGAACCAGTCGATGGCGATGGGGCGCGGCTTCGAGGCGGCGCGCGCCCGGCTCGACCCGGCGGCGCGCCGCGCGGCGCTGCAGCGCTACATCGACAACCCGCCCGACGGCGCCGCGCCGGTGGCGATCGCGGGCGCGCTGGCGCGGCTGGCGCGCGGCGAGCTCCTCAGCGAGACGTCGACGCGCATCCTGCTCGACACGATGGCGGCCTCGCGCACCGGCCACGCGCGGCTGCGTGCCGCCACGCCGCCGGGCTGGAAGGTGGCGCACAAGACGGGGACGGGACAGGATTTCGGCGCGCGCAACGCGGGCTTCAACGACGTCGGCCTGCTCACCGCGCCGGACGGGCGACGCTACGCCATCGCGGTGATGATCGGCGACACCACCGCGCCGATGCGGCTGCGCCAGCAGCTGATCCAGAACGTCTGCGCGGCGCTCACCGGCGCGCAGCCGCGCGCGACGGGGGGCGACGAGGACGGGACGTGAGGGGGCTGGTGCAGTGTCTAGCGGGCGATCGATCCTCCCCCGAAGGGGGAGGTGGCAGCGCGCAGCGCTGACGGAGGGGTATCGCCAGAGGTGAGTCCGGCGACACTCACCAGCCGGGTCACTCCTCCGTCAGGCCTGCGGCCTGCCAACTCCCCTCACGGGGGGAGGATCACGCCGACCACAACCCCGGTTTCCCACACGGCCAATCCGGTTTAGGGCAGCGCGATGCCGCACCTCTATCTCGTCGACGGATCGGGCTACATTTTCCGCGCCTATCACCGGCTGCCGCCGCTGACCAACAAGCACGGCGAGCCCGTCGGTGCGGTCTACGGCTACACCACCATGTTGTGGAAGCTCGCCGACGAGCTGCACAAGGCCGACGGGCCGACGCACATGGCGGTGATCCTCGACAAGAGCTCGTCCACCTTCCGCAACGAGCTGTACGACCAGTACAAAGCTCACCGCCCGGCGCCGCCCGAGGACCTCGTCCCGCAGTTCCCGATGATCCGCGACGCCACCCGCGCCTTCTCGCTGCCGTGCATCGAGGAACAGGGCTGGGAGGCGGACGACCTGATCGCCAGCTACACCAAGGCCGCGCTGGCGCAGGGCTGGCAGGTGACCATCGTCAGCTCCGACAAGGACCTCATGCAGCTGATGACCGATCCCTCGGTCGACATGCTCGACACGATGAACAACCGCCGGCTCGGCCCGGAAGCGGTGGTGGAGAAGTTCGGCGTCGGCCCCGACAAGCTCGGCGACGTGCTCGCGCTGATGGGCGACAGCGTCGACAACGTCCCCGGCGTCCCCGGTGTCGGTCCCAAGACCGCGGCCAAGCTGATCGTCGAGCACGGCGACGTCGAGGCGGTGCTCGCCGCCGCGCCCGAGATGAAGAAGGGCAAGCTGCGCGACAATCTGATCGAGCACGCCGAGGCGGCGCGGATGAGCCGCAAGCTGGTCGAGCTCGCCTGCGACGTGCCGCTGCCCGACACACTCGACTCGCTCGCGCTGCCCGCGGAAGGGATACCGCAGGCGCCGCTGCGCGCGTTCCTCGAGCATCACGGGTTCCGCTCGCTGCTCACTCGATTGGGCGAAGTCGCCGAGGCGACCCAGCCGGAGACCGTCGGCGCCCCCGCCGAGGACGACGAACCCGCCTGCGACCACGACGGGTACGAGACCGTCGTCGACGAGGCCGCGCTCGACCGCTGGATCGAGGTCGCGCGCCACCAGGGCTGGGTCGCGATCGACACCGAGACCACCGCCAAGGACCCGATGCTGGCCGAGCTGGTCGGGGTCAGCCTCGCGCTCGCGCCCAACCTCGCCTGCTATGTCCCGCTCGGCCACGGCGGGAGCGACATGTTCGCGGAGAAGCCGACGCAGCTCGACCGCGACCTCGCGCTGGCCAAGCTCAAGCCGCTGCTCGAGGACGAGAGCGTGCTCAAGATCGGGCACAATCTGAAGTATGACCTGATCGTGCTGGGACGGCTCGGTCTCGACGTCGCCCCCTATGACGACACGATCGTGATGAGCTTCGACCTCGACGCCGGGCGCCACGGCCACGGCATGGACGAGCTCGCCGCGACGCACCTCTCGCACAGCTGCATCGCCTACAAGGACGTGGTCGGCACGGGGAAGAAGGCGCTCGGATTCCACGAGGTCGATCTCAAGGCGGCGACGCGCTACGCCGCCGAGGACGCCGACGTCACGCTGCGGCTGTGGCGCCGTTTCAAGCCGCGGCTGCCGGTCGAGGGCTCGACCCGCGTCTACGAGATGGTCGACCGCCCGCTGGTGGCGGTGATCGCGCGGATGGAGCGCCACGGCATCAAGGTCGACCGCGAGCGTCTCGCGCAGCTGTCCGACGAGTTCTCGCAGCAGATCGCCGGTCTGGAGACGCAGGTCCACGCGCTCGCGGGCGGCGCCTTCACGATCGGCAGCCCCAAGCAGCTCGGCGACGTGCTGTTCGAGCGGATGGGGCTGAAGGGCGGGCGCAAGGGCAAGAGCGGCGTCTATTCCACCGACGTCACCGAGCTGGAACGGCTGGCCGCCGACAAGGACTCGCCCGGCGCCGAGATCGCCGCGCGCGTGCTCGACTGGCGCCAGCTCACCAAGCTGAAGAACACCTATACCGACTCGCTGCAGGAGCAGATCCATCCCGCCACCGGCCGCGTCCACACCAGCTACTCGCTGACCGGGGCGCAGACCGGGCGGCTGTCCTCGACCGACCCCAACCTCCAGAACATCCCGATCCGCACCGAGACCGGGCGCCAGATTCGCGACGCCTTCGTCGCCGACGCGGGCAACGTGATCCTCGCCGCCGATTACTCGCAGATCGAGCTGCGCCTCGCCGCGCACATGGCCGACGTGCCGCAGCTCAAGGAAGCGTTCGCGCGCGGCGACGACATCCACAGCCTCACCGCGCAGGAGCTGTTCGGTGAGGTGACGCGCGACACGCGCGCCTCCGCCAAGACGATCAACTTCGCGATCCTCTACGGCATCTCGCGCTGGGGGCTGGCCGGGCGGCTCGACATCTCCGCCGACGAGGCGCAGGCGATGATCGATCGCTATTTCGAGCGCTTCCCCGGCATCAACCGCTACATCGCCGAGACGCTGACGCAGGTGCGCGAGCGCGGTTACACCACGACCCTGTTCGGGCGGAAGACGCACTTCCCGCGCATCCGCAGCAAGGTGCAGCACGAGCGCCAGGGCGCCGAGCGCGCCGCGATCAACGCGCCGATCCAGGGCACCAGCGCCGACATCATCAAGCGCGCGATGGCGCGGATGGAGCCGGCGCTGGCGGAGGCCGGGCTGGGCCATGTCCGCATGCTGCTGCAGGTGCACGACGAGCTGGTGTTCGAGCTGCCCGAGGGTGACGTCGCCGCGGCGCGCCCGGTGATCGAGCGCGTGATGGCCTCCGCGGCCGAGCCGGCGGTGACGCTCGACGTCCCGCTGGGCGTGGAGATCGGGGTCGGCGCGAGCTGGGGGGCGGCGCATTGAGTAGGGACGCGCATTCCTCCCCGGCACGGGGAGGGGCACCAGCCGCAGGCTGGTGGAGGGGGGGCGCCGCGAGCGGGTCGCCTCGCCGGGGGCAAGCCCCCCTCCACCACAAGCTTCGCGAGCGGTCCCCCTCCCCGTGCCCGGGAGGAGTGCAAGGCGTCGTGTTCCCGCGCACGCGGGAGCCCAGGGACGCTACCGCCCGCCGCCGTGGCGCGGGGCTCCTGCCTGCGCAGGAGCACGAGGCGATCAGCGCCCGCAACCGTCCTCGCGCCGCATGACCGCGATCGACCAGCCCGACGACATTGCCGCGCTCGCCAAGGGCGGGCGCACCAACGTCGCGGGATTCATCCTCAAGCTCGGCGCGCGCATCCCCTTCCTGTTCATCGCGGGCCATCTCTACGGCGCGGCGCTGGTGGGGCGGTTCGCGATCGCGGTCGTCGTGGTCGAGCTCGCCGCGCTGGTGGCGACGCTCGGGCTCAAGCGCGGGCTGGCGCAGGCGCTGTCGTCGGCGGAGCGGCCGCACAACCATGTCGTGTTCGACGCGCTCGCGCTCGCGCTGGTCGCCAGCCTGATCGCCAGCGCGGTGCTGTTCGCCTTCCCGCAGGCGATGTACCCCAACTCGGCGATCGGCGGGCTCGACCGCTTCTTCCCGCTGATCATCCTCGCCCCCGCGCTGAGCGACGTCAGCCTCGCCGCGCTGGCCTATCGCCACGACGTCAAGGCCAGCGTCACCGCGCGCGCGATCGTCGAGCCGTGGACGCTGTCGATCTTCGCCTTCCTCTTCTCCTTCTTCACGCTCAAGGACGGGCTGGTACTCGCCTATGTCGCGTCGATGGTGGCGGCGCTGACCGCGAGCATCGTGCCGCTGCTGCGCAGCTACGGCGTGCCGAGCGGCTGGTCGCCGCACCTCAGCGTGCTGTGGCAGATGGCGCGCGCCAACACGCCGCTCGCCGGGGCCGACGCGCTCGAATGGGGCAGCCGCAACGTCGACCGGCTCATCCTGGGGACGCTGTTCGCCCCCAACGTCGTCGGCATCTACTACATGGCGCAGCAGGTCGCCTCGCTGCCGCAGCGGCTCAAGACGAGCTTCGACCCGATCCTCGGCCCGGTGGTGACTCGGAGCATCGCGCGCGGCGACCTCGGCGCGATCGCGCGCCAGGTCCGCCAGGTGGCGTTCTGGATCATCGCCGCGCAGCTCGCGCTGGCGCTCACCGCCTCGATCCCGCGCAAGGCGGTGATGGCGACGATCGGCCCGCAGTTCACCAGCGGCGCCGCCGCGATGGTGTTCCTGCTCTTCGCCGAGGTGGCCGCCTCCACGGGCGCGGTCGCGGAATCGGCGCTCGTGTACCTGGCGCGGCATCGCAACCTGCTGATCTCCGCGACGATGCTGGTGCTCCAGATCGCTTTGTCCTTCGCCTTCATCCTGCTGATCCGCGACGCCGGCTACGGCATCACCGAACAGGCCGCGGGCGCGCCGGTGGCGCTGCTGCTGGTGCTGCTGCTCACCTCCTTCGTGAAGGCGGGCGTGCTCGGTCGACTGCTCGGCGCGCCGGTGTCGCCGATGCGCTGGCCGCTGCTGTGGGCGGCGCTGGCGGGGGGCGCGGTCGGCGGCGCGTTCACGCTGCTGCCGCCGGGGTGGCGTTGGGTGCAGGTGTCGGTCGGCGTGCCGGCGACGATGGCGGCCTATCTCTTCGTGATCTGGCGCTACGCCTTCGGCCCCGAAGACCGGGCGCTGTTCAACAAGATGCCGACCGCCGAGGAGGCGACCCTGCCCAACGAGGGCAGCTTCATCCGCTGACCGGCCACCGTGGCCGGGCTATTCCACGAGCGCCCAGTGGAGCTCGCCCTGGCCGAGCGCGCGCCCGTCGTGGCTCAGCACCGCCACGGGGCGGATCGGGCGACCGTCGCGCACGTCGACCAGCACCGGCGAGGCGGGGCAGCCGGTCTCCCAGCGCTCGCCCCATTGCCGCAGCGCCACCATCGTCGGCAGCAGCGCCCAGCCCTTATCGGTCAGGCGGTAGACCACCTTGCGCCGGTCCTCGGGCACCGCGCCGCGCTCCATGATCCCGTGCGCGACGAAGCGCGCGAGTCGGTTGGCCAGGATGTTGCGCGCGATGCCCAGCTCCTGCTGGAACTCCTCGAAATGCTGCAGCCCGTTGAAGGCGGCGCGCAGGATCAGGAAGGCCCAGCGCTCGCCCATCGCCTCCAGCGCGGCGGGCAGGCTGCATTCGGTCAGGTTCTCGCGCAAACGCCGCTGTTCCACACGCCACTCCGTCGTTCCGACGCTAACCCGGCGGCCGCCCCGGCGATAGCCGCCCCGCTCGCGAAGCAACACGCCGACACGTTTTTTTCGGCATCGTTGTTGCATTGTCACCGTGGATGTAAGCACATTGGATAGGTGCTGAGGCAATATGAACTGATCGATCGCGTGCTCGCCTATGATCCCGAGGCGGACGAGGCGATGTTGAACCGGGCTTATGTCTTCTCGGTCAACGCACATGGCACGCAGAAGCGTGCCAGCGGCGATCCCTATTTCAGCCACCCGATCGAGGTCGCCGGCATCCTCACCGAGCTCAGGCTCGACGACGAGACGATCGCCACCGCGATCCTCCACGACACGGTCGAGGACACGGTCGCCACGCCCGAGGAGATCGAGCGGATCTTCGGCGGCAACGTCGCGCGGCTGGTCGACGGCGTCACCAAGCTGAGCAAGATCGAGGCGCAGACCGAGAACGAGCGCGCCGCCGAGAACCTGCGCAAGTTCCTCCTGGCGATGTCGGGCGACATCCGCGTGCTGCTGGTGAAGCTGGCCGACCGGCTGCACAACATGCGCACGCTTCACTTCATCCCGAAGCCGGAGAAGCGCCGCCGCATCGCCAAGGAGACGATGGACATCTACGCCCCGCTCGCGGAGCGGATCGGCATGTACGAGTTCATGAAGGAGATGCAGACGCTCGCCTTCGAACAGCTCGAGCCCGAGGCGTATCAGTCGATCACCAAGCGGCTCGAGCAGCTCAAGGAGGGCTCGGGCGGCGACCGCATCGCCAAGATCGGCTCGGGGCTGAAGCTGCTGCTCGGCCGTGCCGGGGTCGAGGCGCAGGTCTCGGGGCGCGAGAAGCATCCCTATTCGATCTGGCGCAAGATGCAGGAGCGTCACATCAGCTTCGAGCAGCTCTCCGACATCATGGCGTTCCGCGCGATCGTGCCGACCGAGGAGGATTGTTACCGCGCGCTCGGCATCATCCATCGCCGCTGGCCGATGGTGCCGGGGCGGTTCAAGGACTATATTTCAACCCCGAAGCGCAACGGCTATCGCTCACTCCACACCAGCGTGATCCACGCCGAGAACCGCCGCATCGAGATCCAGCTGCGCACCCCCGCGATGCACGCGGAGGCCGAGTTCGGGCTGGCGGCCCACTGGGCGTACAAACAGTCGGTCGGCGCCGCCGCGGCGCTGCGCCCCGACTCGCAGCAGGACTGGATCAAGGATCTGGTCGAGATCCTCGACACCGCGGCGACGCCCGAGGAGCTGCTCGAGCACACCCGGATCGCGATGTACCAGGATCGCATCTTCGCCTTCACCCCGAAGGGCGAGCTGATCCAGCTGCCCAAGGGCGCGACGCCGATCGACTTCGCCTATGCGGTCCACACCGATCTCGGCGACCAGGCGGTGGGCGCCAAGATCAATGGCCGCGTGGTGCCGCTGTCGACCGTGATCGAGAACGGCGACCAGGTGCAGGTGCTGCGCTCCAAGGCGCAGACGCCGCAGCCCGCCTGGCTCAAGGTGGCGATCACCGCCAAGGCGCTGGCCGCGATCCGCCGCCACCTGCGCAACACCGAGCGCGAGCAGACGATCGCCTTGGGGCGCAAGCTGTACGACGACATCGTCCAGCGTCTCCCCGCTGCGCTCGCCGATAGCGCACGCGACGAGGCGCTCAAGCGGCTCAAGCTGCCCGACGAGGCCGCGCTGCTCCAGGCGATCGCGCGGCGCCACCTGTCGGACGCGCAGGTGATGGAGGCGCTGATGCCCGGCTCGGCCGGGGCCGATGTCGCGCAGGCGCCGCCGCAGTCGAGCGCGATCTCGATCGAGGGACTGGCGCCCGGTGTCGCCTACGAGCTGGCGGAATGCTGCCACCCGGTCCCGGGCGACCGCATCATCGGGCTGCGCCGTCCGGACGCCTCGATCGAGGTGCATGCGATCGACTGCGGCGTGCTCGCCGACCTGGCCGAGCGCTCCGAGGACGAAACCGACTGGATCGACGTGCAATGGGGCGATGCCACGGAGGGAGCGACCGCGCGCATCTCGGTCGAGGTCCGCAACGAACCCGGCGCGCTCGGCATGCTCGCCACGATCATCGGCCAGCACAAGGCCAACATCATCAACCTGCGGCTCGACAACCGCGACACGCGCTTCCACACCAACACGATCGACGTCGAGGTGCATGACGCGCACCAGCTGATGCGACTGCTCGCCGCGCTGCGCGCCGCCGAGGCGGTCAACGCCGCCGAGCGCGTGTGAGGGGACGACGATGATACCGCGCGCGCGCCATTCCCCACTTCCGTCATCCTGGGTCCGTTGACGGATACACCGCGTCGCCGCTCGGAGGGTCGGTGGTTGCCCCCGGCGTAGCCCGCGACCGGGAGAGGCTTTCCGCCGAACACCCGACATCCCGGCGCTGAGCCGGGATCCATGTCTCTCCCGCGCCGCGGCCGACGTGCGCGCGGCACGATGGATCCCGGCTCGCCCGGAACCGGACCGGTCGCGGTGGGAGCTGTGGTGAGCGCCTGACCGACGATCACTCGTTGCGCACGCCAGCGCCGCACCGGCCATCTCCCCAGATCGGTTCAGCACGCCGCGCACACGCTGCAACCGCGCGCCCGCTGTGGCATTGGTGCGACGGGAGGATCAGCCATGTACCGACAGCTCATCGCCGCCGCCGCGTTGACCGCCGCGCTGACCACGGCGCTGCCCGCCGCCGCGCAGTCGATCTCGCCGCAGGACCGCGCCGCTGGCGCGCAGGCCGATCCGCAGCTCGTCAAGGAGTTCGGCGGCCGTTACGGCGGCCCGCAGGTCGCGCTGGTCGAGCGCGTCGGCAAGCGCGTCGCGGTGCAGTCGGGCCTGTCCAACGCGCAGGGCGACTTCACCATCACGCTGCTCGATTCGCCGGTAGAGAACGCTTTCGCGATCCCGGGCGGCTACGTCTACGTGACCCGCCAGCTGCTCGCCTTGATGAACTCGGAGGCCGAGCTCGCCTCGGTGCTGGGGCACGAGGTGGGACACGTCGCGGCGCGGCACAGCGCCTCGCGCAACCGCACCGCCGCGATCGGCAGCGTGCTCGCCGGCGTGGTGGGCGCGGTCGCGGGCAACGGCGCGGCGGGGCAGCTCGCCGGCACCGTCGCGCGGGGCGGCGCGCAGCTCTACACGCTGCGCTACGGCCGCGAGCAGGAATATGCCGCCGACGCGCTGGGCGTACGCTACATCACCGCGGCGGGTTATGACCCCTATGCCGCCGCGGACATGCTCGCCTCGCTCGACGCCGAGACCGGGCTCCAGTCGGCGGTGGCGGGGCGCAGCGGGCAGCAGCTGCCGAGCTGGGCTTCGACCCATCCCAACGGCGCCGACCGCGTGCGCCGCGCCGCGCAGCTGGCGCAGCAGACCGGCAGGCCGATGCTGGACCCGCCGCCGGAAGACACCCGGTTCCTCCGCGCGCTCGACGGGCTGGCCTATGACGCCAAGGGCTCCGGGAAGCGCGTCCGCGTCCGCACCGTCAAGGCCGGGGACACGGTCGACACCTTCGCGCGGCAGATGGCCTATGACACGCTCCAGCGCGAGCGCTTCCTGACGCTCAACGCGCTCGACGACGATGTCCGACTCACGCCGGGGCGCTTGGTAAAGGTCGTGACGAAGGAGTGACGGTAAGCTATGGCGGCGCCCCATGTTCCCGTCCGCGCCTCCGCCCGCGATCACGCCGCCGGCCGCCGCTGCAGTCCCCCCTTTCCCGGCGCGCCCGGCCGCACGCAGGCCCGCGCTCTCCGTCGTGGTGCCCTGCTACAACGAGGAGGCGACGCTGCCGCTCCTGCACGCGCGGGTCAGCGCCGCGGCGCGTGCGGCCGTGGGCGACGATCATGAGATCGTGCTGGTCAACGACGGCTCGCGCGACGCAAGCTGGGCGGCGATGCGGCGGCTCGCCGCGGCCGACCCGCGCGTCGTGGCGATCAACCTGTCGCGCAACCACGGCCACCAGCTCGCACTCACCGCCGGGCTCGACCTGTGCGCGGGTGAGCAGATCCTGATCATCGACGCCGACCTGCAGGACCCGCCCGAGCTGCTCGCTGACATGCGCACCGTGATGGCGCGCGAGGGCGCCGACGTGGTCTACGCGGTGCGGCGCACCCGCGAGGGCGAAACCTTCTTCAAGAGGGCGACCGCGGCCGCCTTCTACCGCGTGCTCGATCGAGTGACGGACACGCCGATCCCGCTCGACACCGGTGACTTCCGGCTGATGTCGCGCCGCGCGCTCGACGCGCTGCTGTCCCTGCCCGAGCAGGCGCGCTTCATCCGGGGCATGGTCGCCTGGGTCGGCTTCCGCCAGGTGCCCTTCGCCTACGACCGCGCCGAGCGTCATGCCGGTGAGACCAACTATCCGCTCGCCAAGATGATGCGGCTGGCGCTGGACGCCGTGACGGGCTTCTCCACCGCGCCGCTGCGCTGGGCGAGCCATCTGTCGGTCATGCTGGCGGGCTGCTCGCTGCTGCTGCTGGTCTATATCGCCTACGGCTATTTCAGCGGGGAGCGCGTGCAGGGCTGGACCTCCACCATGCTGGTGGTGGTGGTGTTGTCGGCGATCCAGATGTTCGTGCTCGGCATGATCGGCGAGTATCTCGGCCGGCTCTACATCGAGGCGAAGCGGCGCCCGCTATATCTCATCGCCGACGTCGCGGGCGCCCCGGGCAGCCACGCGACCCTGGGATTCCAGGCGGCGATGCCGGGGGAGCGGGTGGAGGGATAGACGCAGAGCACCCGGCTCGCGGCAGCCTGCGGAACGATCGCCGGCCGCCAAAGATCGGTCGTCCCGGCCGTGAGCTGGGATTCGTTGTGCCGCGCACGCCTCGCGCGTTGCTCTCGCGAAGGATCGGATTGCGGCCCGAGGACGGCACGACGGCGCTGACCATATAGGCCGCGCGCGATGGCAGGCGTCTTAAGCCGCCTCCGCGTCCAGCCCGTAGGCGGTGTGGAGCACGCGCACCGCGAGCTCGGTCTCGTCCTCGTGGATCAGCACCGATACCTTGATCTCGCTGGTCGAGATCGCCTGGATGTTGATCCCGCGCGCGCCGAGCGTGGTGAACATCGTGCTCGCCACGCCGGCGTGGCTGCGCATGCCCACGCCTACGACGCTGATCTTGGCCACGCGCGTGTCGTGGATCAGCTCGCCGAAGCCGATCGTCTCGCGCGCCTGATTGAGCGCCTCGATCGAGCGCGCCAAGTCGGCGGCGGGGACGGTGAAGGTCACGTCGGTGGCACTGGTGCTGCTCGTGCCGTCGCTCGCGCTCTGGTGCGCGATGTTCTGGATGATCATGTCGACGTTGATGTTCGCCGCCGCCAGCGGCTCGAAGATGCTCGCCACGGTGCCGGGCTGGTCGGGCACGCGCGTCAGCGTGATCTTGGCCTCGTTCTTGTCATGCGCGATGCCCGTGATGAGCTGGCGTTCCACGTCGTCGATCTCCTCTTCGCCCACGATCATCGTGCCGGGCAACGTGTCCGCCATCGGCGCTCCATCCCCGTCAGCGCCGCCGGTGAACGACGACAGTACCTGAACGCGGACCTTCTCCTTCATCGCCAGCCCGACCGAGCGGGTCTGGAGCACCTTCGCGCCGACCGAGGCGAGCTCGAGCATCTCCTCGTAGGTCACCTTGGCGAGCTTGCGCGCGCGCGGCACGATCCGTGGATCGGTGGTGTAGACGCCGTCGACGTCGGTGTAGATGTCGCAGCGGTCGGCGCGGATCGCCGCCGCGACGGCGACCGCCGAGGTGTCGGAGCCGCCGCGCCCCAGCGTGGTGATGCGCGCGTCCGGCGCGACGCCCTGGAAGCCCGGGATCACCGCGACGGCGCCGGCGGCGAAGCTCTCTTCCAGCGCGTCGGTGTCGATCGTGTCGATGCGTGCCTTGGCGAAGGCGGTGTCGGTGCGGATCGGGAGCTGCCAGCCGAGCAGTGAGCGCGCCGGCACGTCGATCGCCTGTAGCGCGATCGCGAGGAGGCCGCTTGTGATCTGCTCGCCCGCGGAGACGACGACGTCATATTCGCGCGGATCGTACAGCGGCGAGGCCTCGCGGCAGAAGCCGACCAGACGATCGGTCTCGCCCGCCATCGCCGAGACGACCACCGCCACCTGGTTGCCGGCCGCCACCTCGCGCTTCACTCGCGCCGCGACCGAGCGGATGCGCTCGATCCCGGCCATCGAGGTGCCGCCGAACTTCATGACGATCCGCGCCAATGCCCGATCCAAACGCTTGGGAGAAGAGGGGCGTCCTGATAGGAAGGGCGCATGACCGACGCAAGCGTAACAACCGCAACCACTTCGCCGCTGCATGCCTCGGTGGTGGCGAAGGAAGCGACCCATTTCGGCCGCCTTGCGCATGACTGGTGGGATCCGGCGGGCACGTCGGCGATGCTCCACCGTCTGAACCCGGTGCGGCTGCGTTACCTGCGCGCCGCGGTGGACCGTCACTGGGACCTCGACGATCGCACCTTCACGCCGCTCGCCGGGAAGCGCGCGCTCGACATGGGCTGCGGCGCCGGGCTGCTCGCCGAGCCGCTGGCGCGACTTGGGGCGGCGGTGACGGGCGTCGACGCCGCCGCGGAGAGCATCGCGGTGGCGCGCGACCATGCCGCCCGGCGCGGGCTCCCGATCGATTATCGTGCCGGCGGGGTGGAAGCAGTGGCGGGCGAGACGTTCGACCTGGTCGCCTCGCTCGAGGTGGTCGAGCATGTCGCGGACGCGCGCGCGTTCGTGGCGGCGCTGGCGGAGGCGGTGGCGCCGGGCGGGCTGCTGGTGATGAGCACGCCCAACCGCACCTGGCTGTCGCGCGCCGCGCTGGTCGAGGCGGCCGAGGTCCTGGGGCAGATCCCGCGCGGTACGCACGATTGGGACAAGTTCCTGACGCCGGATGAACTCGGCGCGATGATCACGGAGGCGGGGCTGAGGGTCACCGATGTCACCGGGCTGACGCTGGGGACGAAGGGCTTCGCGCTCGGGAGCTCGACGGCGCTGGATTATTTCGTGACGGCGGTGCGGTAAGCGGGGCCTCCGATCGTTCGCGATCCGGCCGCAACCTCCGGATCCGTCCTCGGCGCCTCGGCGTCGGCGTGCGCCCGACCCGCAATCCCCCGCGGTGCTGGGGAGCGGAGGCGAGACGCGTACTCTATCGATAGGGCAGCGGAGCGTGGTGGAGCGGCCCCACCCGCCTGTCCGCTCGTGCGCGGCGCGCGCCGGCGTCAGACCGCCGTGCCGCCGCCGCCCCGGCGCGGTGAGGGGCTTATCTCGCCCTCCCACGTCTTCTCACGCAGATTGAGGTGACCGAGCTTGCGCCGCGCCAGCCGCGGCCCGAGGAAACGGTAGAAGTACCAGTCCTTCGCCGCCGCCGGCGTGAAATGGTACAGGAGCCGCTCCGCCAGCGTCCAGCGCACGCGACGGCGGTCGCCGCGACGGTCGGACGGCACGCACCACAGGTCATAAGGGTAGACCACGCGCCCCTGCTGCACCACTCGCTGCATCACTTCATGGTCCATCAGCACGTACGGCCAGTGGCGCTCGGCATAGCCGCCGGCCGTCACCAGCGCGGCGGTGCGGAAAGTCTGGCCGAAGCCGCCGGTGTGGGTCTGCTTCGGCCATAAGCGGCTCACCAGCTGGTTGTGCCGCCGCTTGCGGTGCGCCTTCACCGGGTCGGACGGCACGTCGGTGGCCATCGCGGCGACCACCCGCGGGTCGGCGTCCAGCGCGACCTGAGCCGTCGCGAGATAATGCGGCGGGTAGACGGTGTCCGCATCGCCGAAGGCGACGAACTCGGTCGTGATCGCCGGCATCGCGCGCTCCAGCGCGACGATCTTGCCCGGGCGCGGCTCGCTGAGATGGACGAGCTCGATCCCCTCGCTCGCGAACGCGCGCGCGATCGTCGGCGAGGCGTCGGTCGAGCCGTTGTCGACCAGCACCAGCCGGAACGGTCGCAGTATCTGCGCGGCGAGGCTGGCGAGCGTCGCGGCGAGATACGCTTCCTCATTGTAATAGGCGATGACGAAGGTCCAGCGCATCACCGCGCCTCGGCCAGCCGCAGCAAGGTGCGGCACGCCGGCGCGCTCGAGCGCGGCCCGTGCGTCGCCAGCACATGCGCGCGCGCCGCCGCGCCCATCTCCGCCATCCGCCGCTCGTCGCGCAGCAGCGCCGCCACCAGCGGGCGGTAGTCGCGCTCGGTCACCCGCAGCCCGCACTCGTCGGGCAGCACGTCGGCGCCGATCCGGTCGGCGAAGGCGACCACCGGGCGCGCACACGCCATCGCCTCGGGGATCGCGCGTGGGAAATAGTCGCGTCGCCCGGCGTGGAAGAACAGCCCGGTCTGCGCCAGCAGGTCGGGCACGCGCGCGTGCGGCACGTGGCCGAGCCAGTCGATCGCGGGATAGCGCCGCTTCATCACCACCTCCTGCGGTCCCCCGCCCGCGACCGCGACACGGTGCTGGCGCGACAGCGCCCCCACCTCGGCGAAGCTCTTCCACCGCGTCACCCGGCTGACCGAGAACAGGTCCCAGGCGCGCTCGGCCGCCTGGGGCCGGAACAGCTCGGTGTCGATCGTCTTGGGCAATCGCTCCATCCGCTCGCGCGGAATCGCGCGGCGCAGCCAGCCGCCCGCCGTCAGCGCCTCCTCCTGCACCGCGCTCTCGGTCAGCAGCAGGCTGGCGTGCGGCACCAGCCGGCTCCAATAATCGCCGCCGATGATCAGCGCGAAGCGCCGCCGGTCGGGGCGAAGGCAACGGTCATAGAGGCGATAGCCCGCGCCGCCGTTGGTGCCGATCAGCACGAACAGGTCGGCCGCATCGGCGCGCGCCGCCGCCACCATCGCGTCGCTATAGTGATCGCGCGACTTCGCCCCGCCGCCGCTGCGCGCGAACAGCCGGATCGTGTAGGGCAGCCCGATCGGCGCCGCCGGGCGATGCTCGGCGGCCGCCTCGGCGACGCCCCACAACTCGACATCCACCCCCATCGCGGCTAACAGCGCGGGCATCCGACGGTCGCGATTGTCCCATCGCAGCCACTCCGCCGGATCGGCGACGCCGTGGTAGGTCGGATAGGTGAGGACGAAGATGATGCGTGTCATGGGCCCGGGTCGCATGCCCGTACCAGCGCCGACGCGCGCTGCCTAGGTTGAGGCCCGTGAACGATTTTCCCGCCCCTGCCCGCGCCGACCGGCCGTTCGACGACGCCGGGCCGCGCGTCTCCTGCCTGATGGTCACCGCCGACCGCCGCCGCCTCTCCGAGCGCTCGGTCGACTGCTTCCTGGCGCAGACCTATTCCAACCGCGAGCTCGTGATCGTCGACGACGGCAGCGAGGATTACGCGCCGATCCTCGCGCGCGTGCCGGCCGACCGCCTGATCCACCATCGCCTGCCCAAGAACCCGACGACGACGCTCGGCGAGCTGCGCAACCTCTCGCTCGATCTCGCGCGCGGCGCGCTGATGGCGCATTGGGACGACGACGATTGGTTCGCGCCGCAGCGGCTGGCGCGCTCGGTCGAGACGCTCGGCGACAAGGCCGCGGTCTGGGCCGAGGCGACGCTGATGCACCTCGACGATCCCGCCTGGCTCGATCGGCCCTATCTCAGCTGGTTCAAGGGCGGTGCCCCGAGCACGATCGTCCACCGCCGCCGCGACGACATCCGCTACCCCAAGGAGCGGAAGGGCGAGGACAGCACCTTCCGCGACGCGTGGCTGCGGCTCGGCACCGCGCTGATCCCGCGCGCCGAGGCACATCTGCTGATCCGCTGCTTCCACGGCAGCAACACCTGGGACCGCGGGCATTTCGAGCGCCGACTGGCGCTCCGCCCGGCGCAGATCGTCGAGTGGAAGCTGCGCCAGTGGACCGGCACCACCGCGGGCTATTCCGCCTTCCGGCTGACTCCCGAGCAGCGCGCCGCGTTCGACTCCTATGTCGCGCAGTCGCGCGCGCTGGGGCTGTTTTGAGCGAGGCGGACGCGCCGCCCGCGACCGGGTGGCGAGCGTGGGGCGAGAAACCCTGGGTGCGCCGCCTCGGCTGGGCGGCGCGGATGCTGTTCTTCGCCGGCATGGTCACCTGGATGGTGCTCAAGGTGAACGCGATCGGCTGGAGCCAGGTCGCCCGCTCGCTGCCGACGAACCCGCTCTTCTACCTGCTGTTCGTCGTCACCTTCCTGGTGCTGCCGGCCTCCGAGATCGCGGTGTTCCGCACGATCTTCGCGCGCCCGCTGCCGGGCGCCTTCCCGGTGCTGGTGCGCAAGCGCATCCTCAACAGCGCGCTGGTCGGCTATTCCGGCGAGCTCTACCTCTTCGTCTGGCTGCGGCGCGTCATCGGGCTGCGCAGCAAGACGATCGCGATCGGGCTCAAGGACAACGCGATCCTCTCGGCGGTGTCGTCGGGGCTGGTGACGCTGCTGCTGCTGCTCGGCTTCGCTGCGGCGGGGAACGGGCGGCGAATCGCGGCGTGGCTCGATCCCGGCCCGGCGCTGCTGATCGCCGGCGGCGTCGGCGCGGTGTTCCTGGTGCCGCTGCTGTTCCGGCTGCGGCGCCAGCTGATCGCGATGCCGCTGCCGCTCGCGGCACGCGTGCTCGCCATCCACGTGGCGCGGATCGCGGGCGTGGTGCTGCTCCAGGCGACGCAATGGGCCGTCGTGCTGCCGCAGGAGCCGTGGAGCGTGTGGCTGGTGTTCCTCACCGCGCAGATGGTGATCTCGCGGCTGCCGATCGTGCCCAACCGCGACCTGCTGTTCCTCAGCGCCGCGCTGGAGATGAGCGGCACGATCAACGGACCGCGGGAGGCGATGGCGGGGCTGCTGCTCGCCGGCGGCGCGCTGACGCAGGGGAGCAATCTGGTCTTCTACCTGCTCACCGCGCTGTGGAAGCAGCCCGAGGTGGAGAGCCGCGAGGCGCTGGCGGCGGAGGAAGAGGCGGAGCGTGCGGTCTAACTCGCCGAGCGCGCTGTCTCACCGCACCACCGCCGCCACGTCCGCCGGCGTCCACCCGCCCCCCATCGCCTGATACAGCGCGACATAGCTCGTCAGCCGGTCGGCACGCGCCTGCACCAGCGACAGCTCGGCGGTGAGCAGGGTGCGCTGGGCGTCGAGCTGCTCGAGATACGCCGAGTATCCCGCGCGATAGCGGTTGGTTGCGTTCTCCAGCGCGCCGCGCGACGCCGCCGCCTGCGCCGCCAGCGCGTCGGCCTGCTCTCCCGTGCGGCGTACCCCGACCAGCGCGTCGTCCACCTCGCGGAACGCCACCAAGGCGGCGCGGCGATAGGCATAGGCGGCCTGGTCACGCCGCGCGGTGGCGACTCGCTCCTGCGCGCGCAGCCGCCCGCCGTCGAAGATCGGCCCCAGCACGCTCGCGCCAAGCGAGAAGATCACCTCCGGCTGCGCCAGCGCGGTGGAGAGGACGAGGTTGCCCGCCCCGGTCAGCGACAGGTTGGGCAGCATCGCGGCGCGCTGGCTGTCGAGCGTGCGGTCCGCCGCCACCAGCGTCTGCTCGGCCTGGTAGAGATCGGGACGGCGCCGCAGCAGCTGCGCGGGCAGCCCGCCCGGCAGCGGCGGGGTCGCTAGCCGGTCGAGCGCCAGCCCGCGCGCCACCGCGCGCGGCGAGTCGCCGGTCAGCAGCGCCAGCGCGTTCTCCTGCCGCGCGATCGCCAGCTCGGCGGCGGGGACGAGCTGCTGCGTGGCGGCATATTCCGCCTGCGCCTGGCGGTACTCGAGCCGCGAGGCATAGCCGGTCTCGTAGCGCCGCCGCGCGATCCGCAGCGCCTCGGCGCGGGCCGCCAGCGTGGCGCGCGCGATCGCCAGCCGCTGGTCGAGCGCGCGCAGCGTGACATAGCCCGAGGCGGCGGTGGCGGCGGTGGCGAGCCGCACCGTGTCGCGCGCCGCGGCGGTGGCGAGCAGCTGCGCGCGCGCGGCGCGGCTGGCCTGGCGCAGCCGCCCGAACAGGTCGAGGTCGTAGCTGAGCTGCACGCCGGGCTGCACCGCGGCCGAGCGCGCGGTGGTGCCGAGCGCGCTGATCGACTGCCCCTGCGTCTCGGGCACGGTGCCGCCGAGCTGGGGCAGCAGCTGCGCACGCGCGAGCGCCTCGGCGGCGCGCGCTTCCTCGACGCGCGCGGCGGCGGCGAGCACGTCGAGGTTGTTCGCCAACGCGCGCTCGACCAAAGCGGTGAGCACCGGGTCGCCGAAACCCTGCCACCACAGCGCGTTCACCGGCGACGCGTCGGGCGCGGTGAGCGCGCTGCGCCACGCCGGCGGCGGCGTCACGGTGGCGTCGGGCGGCGCCGCGCGCCGCGGGCCGGGCAGCGCGCAGCCGGCGACGAGGAGCGGGAGCAGGAGCGCGTGGGCGAGGCGACGGGGGGAGCGCCGATCGGCGGCTTGCCCCGCTGCGACCGTCCTCCCGGGCTCGGCCACGGATCCGTCGCCCCGCGTGCAGGACGGCTGTGGTGCCCGCGGCACCATGGCCCCTGCCTCGAGCCAGGGATGACGGGAGGAGAAGAACGGCGACGACGCAGGGCCACGCTCGGCCGAGCCGGCTGAGTCCCGCCCGTCATCGGAGACGTGTGGCGGGGTGCACTCGTCCGCGCACCCGCCGGCCGATGATGGCGCGGCACAGAGGAACCCGGACCGAGTCCGGGATGGCGGCAGCGCGGGCGAGGGTAAGGCCACGCCACACGCGCCATGCCCGCCTCGCTGAGCGCGCCACCGCCTCATCGCGGCGCCGGCGTGCCGGCGGTGTCGACCCGCGCCTGCACCGACATGCCCGGGCGCAGCCGCGCCGCCAGCGCCTGTCCCGGATCGATCCGGATCCGCACCGCAATCCGCTGCGGCACCTTGGTGAAATTGCCGGTGGCATTGTCCGACTTGAGCACCGCGAATTCGCTCCCCGCCGCGGGCGAGATGCGCTCCACCCGGCCCGAGAGCCGCGCGTTGGCGAGCGCGTCGACGGTGAAGCTGGCGCGCTGCCCCACCGCGATCCGCGCGGTCTGCGCCTCCTTGTAGTTCGCGATCACCCAGGTCTCCGCGGGCACGAGGAACATCAGCTGCGAGCCCGCGGTGACATATTGGCCGACGCGCACCCCCACCTCGCTCAGCCGCCCCGCCTCGGGCGCGCGGATCACGGTATTGGCAAGGTCGATCCGTGCCAGCCGCAGCGCCGCCTGCGCCCCCGACACGCCGGCCTCCTGCCCGCCGCGCCCGACCGCGACGGTGCGGATGTCCTGCCGCGCGATCTCGCGCGCGGCCTGCGCCTGCTGGAGCTGCGCCTGCGCCTGCCGCAGCGTGGCGAGCGTCTGGTCGCGCTCGCGCAGGGAGACCGAGCCGTCGGTGACGAGGTCGTTGACCCGGTTCATGTCAGCCTGCGCGCGGAGCAGTTGCGCGCGCGCGTTGGCCAGAGCCGCCTCCTGCCCGCCGAAGCTCGCCTCGCGGCTCGCCGCGGCCTGGACGCTGTTCGCAAGCGTCGCCCGCGCGTTCTCGACCTGCGCCTCGGCCTGCTCGACGCGCTGGCGGTAGATGCGCTGGTCGACCACCACCAGGGGCTGGCCAGCGCGGACATTCTCGAAATCGCGCACCAGCACCTGCGTGACATAGCCCGACACCTGCGGCGCGATCACGGTGGTGCGGCCGCGGACATAGGCGTTGTCGGTCGACTCATAGTCGCTGGTGAACGGCCACATCCGCCACGCCGCGAGCACCGCCAGCACGCCCGCGACCGCGAGCAGGGTGATCAGCAGCGTCGCGGTGCGTGACAGGCGCGGCGGGCGCCAGCCCGAGCCCACCGGTACCGCGGGGCTGGCGGCGGCGCGCTCCTCGGCGGCGCGTTCCTCGGTCACGGGTCCGGCGGCGACGGGCGATCGGGTGTCGGTCATGCGATACTCTGGCGACGCGCGCGCCACTCGCGGCGCAGCAGGAGGAACAACAGGTAGAGGAAGGTGAGCGCGGCGAGCACCGCGATCAGGCGGAACAGGTCGTCATAGGCGAGCACGTTCGCCTCGCGCGTCGCCGCCTGCGCCAGCAGCGCGCCGCCCTCGGCCGAGCGCAGTCCCGTGTCGCCGACCACGCGCGCCACCCCGCTCGCCCCCGCGCTGAGCCGCGCCTGCACCTGCGGGTCGGTCGGGTCGATCGCCTGCACCAGCGCGGCGCTGTTCGCTTTCTCGCGGACGATCTGATAGGTGCCGAGGATCGCCGATCCGGCCAGGCTGCCGATCGAGTTGAGCACGCCGAACAGCGCGATGAAGCTGATCACGTGCCCGGTCCCCTGTTGCAGCGCGCGAGTCATGCCGAACAGCAGCGACGGCCCCAGGAAGAACGCGCCCGCGAAGGCGATGGTCGCCTGGGTGAGATACAGTTGCGGCGCGCGCGTCAGGCTGGTCGCCGACGAATCGACCCAGGCCGCCACCGCCACCAGCCCGATCGCGAGCATCACCGGATGCGCCAGCTTCTCGACGTTCAGCGTCACCGCGCTGACGATGAACCCCGCCAGGGTGGCGAGGAAGATGATCGTGAAGAAGGGCCCTAGCTGGTCGTTGTTCTGCCCCAGCACGGTGAGCAGCCCGACCGCGCCGTACGTCTGCTCGGACAGCACGATCCGCGCCATCAGCGTCACCACCGCGAAGCGCAGGATGTCCGCGCTGCCGAGCCAGCGCGTGTTGATCAGCGGGTTGGCGCGGTGGTGCTCGATCACCAGCGCGGCGGCGAGCATCGGGATGGCGGCGAGCAGCGCCCAGCCGATCCAGCGCGCCTCGGTCCACCACACGTAGCGGCCCAGCCCGAGCACCGCGGCGAACAGCGCCATCGCCCCGGCGTAGAGCGCGAAGGTGACGAAATCGAGCTTCTCGAAGGCGGGCTGGCGCGTCGTCGGCGGCAGGCGGAAGACGGTCACCGCGGCGAGGCTCAGCGCGGCCAGCCCGAGCTCGAACAGGTACAGCGTGCGCCACTGGCTCATCGCCAGCAGCTCGGGCGAGAACAGGCGGGCCAGCGGTGTCGCGCACTGCGGCGCACCGATGCCGAGCACGATCGCGCGCAGCCGCCATTTCGCCGGCACGGCCTGCATGAAATAATAGAGCGCGAAGGTGGAGAGCGGCGCCGCCGCCAGCCCGCTCGCGGCGCGCACCGCGATCGCCGAGGCGAAGCCGTGGACGAACAGGTGCGCGAAGGTCACCGCGACATAGATGCCGATGAATAGCATCGCGAACGGGCGCAGGCCGAACTGCTGGCGGAACTTGATCAGCAGCAGGTTGATGCTGACGTTGGTCATCACATAGACCGTCGGCAGCCAGGCGATCTCGGACGGGTCGAGCCCCAGCGCGCCCGCCAGCGTCGTCGTGTTGGCCGCCACCAGCGCGTTGCCGAACCCGCCGGTGAGCCCCACCAGGGTGCCGACCAGCGCGTAGGTGAGGCGGCGGCGCAGCGGGTGCTCGGGCGAGCCGGGCGAGCCGGGCATCGCCGGGCGCTCGTGCGGGGCGAACTCCCAGCGTTCCTCGCTCACGAAGTCGCGCAGCCGCGTCAGCACCGCCATGGCGTCGTCCCGTGCACCCCCTTCGCGGCCTGTCACCGACCGATGACGGGTAGGACGCACCGGCGGGCGGCAAGTTCATCCGGGCCAGCGACTCCAGCGATCTCTGCCTCACCGGGTCCTAATGGCTCGATGAGCGCCGTCCCGGCCTCGAGCCGCGATCCAGGGTGCCGGTGCGCGACGGCGCGTGCGTGCGCGCTCGCGCGCATCCCGGGTCAGGGCCGGGATGACGCGGGAGCAGAACGGTGCTCACGTCCTCCCGCGGGACGAGCGTAGCCTCGGCTCGTCCCGACCGGCGCTCGCCTCACTCCACCCAGTCGAGCCCGATGTCGCGGTAGACGCCGCGGTCCTCGTCCCAGCCCGGCTTCACCTTGACGTGGAGGTAGAGGTGGACGGGCCGGTCGAGCAGCACCGCCAGCTCGGCCCGGGCGCGCGCGCCGATCTCGCGGATGCGCGTCCCGCCCTTGCCCAGCACGATCGCGCGCTGCGTCACGCGCTCGACCAGGATCTGCTGGTGGATCTCGGCCGAGCCGTCCTCGCGCTCGCTGAACTTCTCGGTCTCGACCACGCTGGCATAGGGCAGCTCGGCGTGGAGCTGGAGATAGAGCTGCTCGCGCGTCACCTCCGCCGCCAGCGCGCGCTCGGACGCGTCGGACACCTGGTCCTCGGGATAATGCCACGGCCCCGCGGGCATCGCCCGCGCCAGCGCGCGCTTGAGCTGGGGCAGGCCGTCGCCCGTCTGCGCCGAGACGAAGAAGGTCTCGGCGAAGGGC
Source organism: Sphingomonas sp. BK580 (assembly GCF_014194975.1). Taxonomy (GTDB): domain Bacteria; phylum Pseudomonadota; class Alphaproteobacteria; order Sphingomonadales; family Sphingomonadaceae; genus Sphingomonas. The sequence goes on from NZ_JACIAY010000006.1 coordinate 213,413, forward strand.
AGGAGCGCGTTGAGCTTCTCCGCATGGATCAGCAGCTTGGGCTTGTCGGCGAGGTCCACCTTGTTGAGCACGAGGTAGATCGGCTCGCGCCGCTCCTTCAGTGCGTCGACGATCTCGGTGACCTTGGGACCGAGCCCGCCCTTGCCGTCGACCACCAAGGCGATCACGTCGGCGCCCTCCGCGCCGCCCCAGGCCGCCGCGACCATCGCGCGATCGAGCCGGCGGCGCGGCTCGAAGATGCCCGGCGTGTCGACCAGCAGCAGCTGCGTCTCGCCCTCGAGCGCCACGCCCATCAGCCGCGCGCGCGTGGTCTGCGCCTTGGGGCTGACGATCGCCACCTTCTGCCCGACCAGGGCATTGACCAGCGTCGACTTTCCCGCATTCGGCGCGCCGACCACCGCGACCAGCCCGCAGCGCGTCGCGGGCGAATGTTGCGAATGTTGAGTCACCGGCGCGTTTCCGTCCACGCCGCTCACTCGCCCGCGAACGCGTTCTTGAGCCGCGAGAAGAAGCCCTGGCTCTGCGGGCATTCGTCGCCCGTCTCGGTCTCGCGGAACTCCTCCAGCAGCGCGCGCTGACGCGTGCTGAGCTTGGTCGGCGTCTCCACCTCGACCTGGATCACCAGGTCGCCGGTGCCGCGGCCCTGCAGCACGGGCATGCCCGCGCCGCGTTGGCGCAGCTGCTTGCCCGATTGGATGCCCGCGGGGATCTTGACCTCGTGGCGCTTGCCGTCGAGCCCGGGGATCGACATCGTCCCGCCCAGCGCCGCGGTGGTGAAGCTGATCGGCGCGCGCGCGAACAAGGTGGTGCCCTCGCGCTCGAATATCGCGTGACGCCTCACGTGGAGGAAGATGTAGAGATCACCCGGCGGCGCGCCGCGCGCGCCCGCCTCGCCCTCGCCGGTGAGCCGCACCCGCGTGCCCTCGTCGACGCCCGGCGGCACGTTGACCGCGAGCGTCTTGGTCTTCTCGACGCGGCCCTCGCCGCGGCAGTCGCCGCACGGGTCGGTGATCACCTCGCCCGAGCCGTGGCACAGCGGGCACGCCCGCTCGACCACGAAGAAGCCCTGCTGCGCGCGCACCTTGCCGTGCCCGTGGCAGTGCTGGCAGGTGTGAGCATGGGTGCCCGGCTTGGAGCCGGTGCCGTTGCAGGAGTCGCACGCGGCGGAGATGTCGACGGTGATCTCCGTCTCCTTGCCGTGATACGCCTCCTCCAGCGTGATCTCCATGTCGTAGCGCAGGTCGGCGCCGCGGCGCACCTGCCGCCCGCCGCCGCGCTGGCCGCCCATGAACTCGCCGAACACGCTCTCGAAGATGTCGGAGAAGCCGGAGAAATCCTGCGCGCCGCCGCCGCCGCCGTTCTTGAAGGCGGCGTGGCCGAAGCGATCATAGGCCGCGCGCTTCTGCGGGTCCTTGAGGCAGTCATAGGCCTCGCTGACCGCCTTGAACTTGGCCTCACTGTCCTTGCACCCGGCGTTCTTGTCCGGATGGTATTTCATCGCGAGCTTGCGATAGGACGATTTGATCGTCGCCGCGTCCGCGGTTCGCTCGCACTCGAGCAGCTCGTAATAGTCGATCTCGGTCATGCAACGCCCCCGCGCCCGTCGCCGTCACCCCGGCCCATGCCGGGGTCCAGTGCCGCGCGCGGTCTCGTCTGCGGCGCTGGATACCGGCCTGCGCCGGTATGACGGGAGAGGTTCATGTCAGTTCACTCCGGCGCGGATCACGCCTTGTGGCTGTCGTCGACTTCCGAGAATTCGGCGTCGACCACGTCGTCCTTGGGCGCGTCGGCCTGCGCGGTCTCGCCCTGCGGCGCGGCCTCGCTCTGGGCCTGCTTCTCGTAGATCGCCTGGCCGAGCTTCATCGCGACCTGCGCGAGTGCCTGGCTCTTCTCGTTCATCTGCTCGGGATCGTTCGACTCGACCGCCTTCTTGGCGGCGTCGATCGCGCCCTGGATCTCACCGCGGAGCGACTCGTCGACCTTGTCGCCGTTGTCGGCGAGCTGGCGCTCGGTGGTGTGGATCAGCGACTCGGCGTTGTTCTTCGCCTCGGCCGCGGCACGGCGCTTCTTGTCCTCCTCGGCGAAGGACTCGGCGTCGCGCACCATCTGGTCGATGTCCGCGTCGGAGAGACCGCCCGAGGCCTGGATGCGGATCTGGGTCTCCTTGCCGGTGCCCTTGTCCTTGGCCGAGACGTTGACGATGCCGTTGGCGTCGATGTCGAACGTCACCTCGATCTGCGGCACGCCGCGCGGCGCCGGCGGGATGCCGACCAGGTCGAACTGGCCGAGCAGCTTGTTGTCCGCCGCCATCTCGCGCTCGCCCTGGAACACCCGGATCGTCACCGCCTGCTGATTGTCGTCGGCGGTGGAATAGACCTGGGTCTTCTTGGTCGGGATCGTGGTGTTGCGATCGATCATGCGCGTGAACACGCCGCCCAGCGTCTCGATGCCGAGCGACAACGGGGTGACGTCGAGCAGCAGCACGTCCTTGACGTCGCCCTGGAGCACGCCCGCCTGGATCGCCGCGCCCATCGCGACCACCTCGTCGGGGTTGACGCCGGTGTGCGGGTCCTTGCCGAAGAACTGCTTCACCACCTCGCGCACGCGCGGCATGCGAGTCATGCCGCCGACCAGCACCACCTCGCTGATGTCACTCGCGGAGACGCCCGCGTCGGCCAGCGCCTTCTTGCACGGGTCGAGCGTGCGCTTGATCAGGTCCTCGACCAGCCGCTCCAGGTCGGCGCGAGTGATCGTCTTAACCAGGTGCTTCGGGCCGTTCTGGTCGGCGGTGATGAAGGGCAGGTTGACCTCGGTCGACTGCGCCGACGACAGCTCGATCTTCGCCTTCTCGGCGGCCTCCTTGAGGCGCTGCAGCGCGAGCTTGTCCTTGGTGAGGTCGATGCCCTCGTCCTTCTGGAAGCCCTGCGCGAGATAGTCGACGATCTTGTTGTCGAAATCCTCGCCGCCGAGGAAGGTGTCGCCGTTGGTGGCCTTCACCTCGAACACGCCGTCGCCGATCTCGAGCACCGAGACGTCGAACGTGCCGCCGCCGAGGTCATAGACCGCGATCGTCTTGCCGTCCTGCTTGTCGAGACCGTAGGCCAGCGCCGCCGCGGTCGGCTCGTTGATGATGCGCAGCACCTCGAGGCCCGCGATCTGGCCGGCGTCCTTGGTCGCCTGGCGCTGCGCGTCGTTGAAGTACGCGGGAACGGTGATCACCGCCTGGGTGACAGTCTCGCCGAGGTAGGACTCGGCGGTCTCCTTCATCTTCTGCAGCGTGAAGGCGCTGATCTGCGACGGGCTATACTCCTTGCCGCCGGCGCTGACCCACGCGTCGCCATTCGCGCCGCGCACGATCTTGTACGGGACCAGCTCGGTGTCCTTCTTGGTGACGGGATCGTCGAAGCGGCGGCCGATCAGGCGCTTCACCGCGAAGATCGTGTTGTCGCCGTTGGTGACGGCCTGGCGCTTCGCCGGCTGGCCGATCAGACGCTCGCCGTCCTTGGCGAAGGCGACGATCGACGGCGTGGTGCGCGCGCCCTCCGCATTCTCGATGACCTTGGCCTTGCCGCCTTCCATCACGGCCACGCACGAGTTGGTGGTGCCGAGGTCGATCCCGATAACTTTTGCCATGAGTGCTTTGCCTAGCCCCTGCGTTGACGTGTATTGATGCGGCGGCGCCCCGTTACGGCAGCGCAACCGCGATGACGAAGCCGGATATAGGTGCGCGGTCGCGCCCCGCAAGATTGCGGCGGCGGTGTGGCGCGCGGGGGCGGGAACGATTGCCTGACTCGCGCGTGTCACGTAGGGAGACCCGATCATGCAGACCGCCCGCATCTACCAGCGCCCGAAGAACGCCATGCAGTCGGGCAAGGCCCGCACCGATCACTGGCAGCTCGAGTTCGAGCCCGGCGAACCCAAGAAGGCCGACGCGCTCACCGGCTGGGCGGGGAGCGGCGACACGCGCGACCAGATCAAGCTGGGCTTCCCGACCTGCGAGACAGCGGTGGCCTATGCCGAGCAGCAGGGGCTGCGCTACACCGTGATCCCGACCCCGACCAAGACGCTGAAGCTGCAGAGCTACGCGGATAATTTCCGGTAGGATCCGCGTGAGACTAGATCCCGGCCCGCTGCTCCCTCCTTCCCCCGCGAGCGGGAACTGTCTAGCGCCTGGTCTGACCCGGCCTCCTCGTCGCTGAGAGCAGTGGTCATAACAGCCGGCTTCCTCGCTCCCCGGCGCCATCCCCACCCCGTCTTCGTCATTCCCGCCCCCTCACCGTCATCCCCGCTCCCACTCCGTCATCCCCGCGGAGGCGGGGATCCAGACGCGCGGACTTCCCGATAGAAGCGCGACGTCAGCGTTTATGGATCCCCGCCTTCGCGGGGATGACGGAGAGAAGCTATGTCGCGGCTAGCCCTCGTCGGAGGTCGGAGGTCGGAGGTCGACCCTCGGCGCTGAACCTAGCGCCACCGACATCAGATTACGTGACGCAAACGCGGCCGCGGCCTCCTCACCGCTCGCCCAGCATCGCCTCGGGCCGCACCACCCGGTCGAACGTCGCCTCGCCCACCAGCCCGAGTTCCAGCCCGGCCTCGCGCAGCGTCTGCCCGCGCTCGTGCGCGTGCTTGGCGATCTTGGCGGCGTTGTCGTAGCCGATCTCGGGCGCGAGCGCGGTGACCAGCATCAGCGAGCGCTCGACCAGCTCGCCGATCCGCCCCTCGTTGGCGCGCAGCCCGTCGACGCAGCGCAGCGCGAAGCTCTCGCAGCCGGTCGCGAGCAGATCGATCGAGCGCAGCACCGCGGCGCCCAGCATCGGCTTGAACACGTTGAGCTCCAGGTGCCCCTGCGCGCCGCCGACGGTGACCGCGACGTGGTTGCCCATCACCTGCGCGGCCACCATCGTCAGCATCTCGCACTGGGTCGGGTTGACCTTGCCCGGCATGATCGAGCTGCCCGGCTCGTTGGCGGGGAGGTCGAGCTCGCCCAGCCCACTGCGCGGCCCCGAGCCGAGCAGGCGGATGTCGTTGGCGATCTTGGTGCACGCCACCGCCAGCGTGTTGAGCACGCCGGAGAGGTGGACGAGCGGGTCGTTGCTCGCCAGCGCCTCGAAGAAATTCTCCGCCGGCGCGAACGCCACCCCGGTGATCGCGGCGAGCTCGGCCGCGACGTCGCGCGCGAAGCCCTTGGGCGCGTTGAGCCCGGTGCCCACCGCGGTGCCGCCCTGCGCGAGTCGGTCGGTGCCCTGCTCCACCGCGGGCTCGATCCGCTTGAGACAACGGTATAGCTGGTGCGCGTAGCCGGAGAACTCGTCGCCGAGCGTCAGCGGCGTCGCATCCTGGAGATGCGTGCGGCCGATCTTCACCAGCCCGGCCCACTCGCGCGCGCGCGCGTCGAGCGAGCCGTGCAGTCTCTCGATCGCGGGGATCAGCCGCCGGCGCACCGCGAGCGAGCAGGCGACGTGGAGCGCGGTGGGGAAGCTGTCGTTGGACGACTGCCCGCGGTTGACGTCGTCGTTGGGATGGACCGGCGTCTTGCCGCCGCGACGGCCGGTGAGGATCTCGTTGGCGCGGCCCGCGATCACCTCGTTGACGTTCATGTTGCTCTGCGTGCCGCTGCCGGTCTGCCAGATCACCAGCGGGAACTGGTCGTCGAGCAGCCCCTGCGCGATCTCCTGCGCCGCCGCCTCGATCGCGTCCGCCTTCTCGGCGGCGAGTCCGTGGCGGCGATTCACCCGCGCCGCCGCCTGCTTCACCAGGGCGAGCGCGCGGACGATCTCGATCGGCATCCGCTCGCGCGCGCCGAACGGGAAATTCTCGAGGCTGCGCTCGGTCTGCGCGCCCCAGTAAGCGGTGGCGGGCACCTCGATCGCACCGATCGAGTCGGTCTCGGTGCGGGTGGCGGGGTCGGGCGCGGGGTCGCGGGCAGCGTCGGTCATGCCGGCTCAACTCGCGGGGCGGCCCGGCGTTGCGCGGCGGCGCTGACCCGATCGGCCGCTTCGTCGCGCGAAGTTCGGCACGGCGGCATCGGCGCCGCGGCGGGAACCCGCACGCCGCGCCGCCGCCGCCGCCGGTCGGTTGCCGCGGGAATCCAGCATTCCCGCGGCTTTCGCGGCCTCGGCGGCACCCCGCTGGCGCGCCGGCAGGAGGTGGTTATCCTACGGCCATGAGACGTCCGACCGCCGGACGCAGGAGAGGCCCATGACCGTCACCCCCGCCGCCGCGCCGCCCGTCGCGCCGCACCGCTTCTACCAGCATCTCTACGTCCAGGTGCTGATCGCGATCGTCGCCGGCGCGCTGCTCGGCCATTTCCACCCGACCCTCGGTGCCGCGCTCAAGCCGCTGGGCGACGCCTTCATCAAGCTGGTAAAGATGGTGATCGCGCCGGTGATCTTCCTCACGCTGGTGAGCGGCATCGCGGGGCTGAGCGAGCTTCGCTCGGCCGGGCGGATCGCGCTCAAGGCGTTCGGCTATTTCCTGTTCTTCTCGACGCTCGCGCTGGTGGTGGGGCTGATCGTCGCCAATGTCGTCCAGCCCGGGGCGGGCATGCACGTCGATCCCGCGACGCTCGATACCGGCGCGGTGAAGGACTATGCCGCCAAGGCGCATGAGACCTCGCTGATCGGCTTCCTGCTCTCGATCATCCCCACCACGCTCGTCTCCGCGCTGGCGCAGGACAATATCCTGCAGGTGCTGCTGGTCGCGATCCTGTTCGGCGTCTCGATCAGCCTGGTCGGCGCGCCCGCACGCCCGCTGCTGGACCTGATTGAGCGGCTTAACCTGGTCGTCTTCAAGGTCGTCGCGATCCTGATGCGGGCGGCGCCGATCGGCGCGTTCGGCGCGATCGCCTTCACCGTCGGCAAATATGGCGCGGGCAGCCTGGTCAATCTCGGCGGCCTGGTGCTGACCTTCTACGCCACCTCGCTGATCTTCGTGCTGGGCGTGTTGGGCGTCGTGGCGCGACTGCACGGCTTCTCGATCCTGCGGCTGATCGGCTATCTGAAGGGCGAACTGCTGCTGGTGCTGGGCACCTCCTCGTCCGAGCCGGCGCTGCCCGGGCTGCTCACGAAGCTCGAGGCGGCGGGGTGCGACCGCGGCGTCGTCGGGCTGGTGGTACCGACCGGCTACTCGTTCAACCTGGACGGCACCAACATCTACATGACGCTGGCGGCGCTGTTCATCGCCCAGGCGTGCGACGTCGACCTCACGCTGGGGCAGGAACTGCTGCTGCTCGCGGTGGCGATGCTCTCGTCCAAGGGCGCGGCGGGGGTGACCGGGGCGGGCTTCATCACGCTGGCGGCGACGCTGTCGATCGTGCCGACGGTGCCGGTCGCGGGCATGGCGCTGATCCTCGGCGTCGACCGTTTCATGAGCGAGTGCCGCAGCCTGACCAACTTCGTCGGCAATGCGGTGGCCGCCGTGGTGGTGGCGCGGTGGGAGAACAAGCTCGACCGCGCGCGACTCGACGCCGCGTTGCGCGGCGACGTCGTCGCCTCGATCGCGGCACCGCAGGCCGCCGAGTGATCGCCATCGGCGATGGTTACCAACCAGCTCAGTTGATCTGGGTCATAGCCGGAGCAACATCGTTTCTCGCGGTGAAGCGTAGACGCAATCTGCGAGCGGCTTCTCCCGCTTTCCGATAAGCTGAACGCTATGTGACGGAAAGATCATCTACCAACCATATTGGGTAGAAGGCGTCTGTGCGAAGGTCTGGCCTTACCGTATAATGTACTCATTCCGCTGAAAAAGGGCGTCGCGGGGTCGGCGGGTTGCATGGGCTGGGCAGGGAGTTCGTGCAACCATTGGGAAACGTCGGCACTCGACTGTCCTCGTCCGGGAATGATTGTCTTGACGGCGATGGTTACTGGAAGTGAAAGGACCAGCACGGTGCCGAATTACGCGACGGCCGCGCGACGTCAGACTGACATGCCCCCGGTTCATGCCAGCGTTCGCCTCGCGCTGCCCATCCACCACAAAGTTCGGCTGATCGCCGAGCTGCATACCGGCATCAACGTGGCCATGCTGCGGCCGCTGCGCGGCAACGTCGATCGCCTGCTCGTCCTCGCGCTGCTGATGCGGACCGCGCTGACCAGGCCCGAGCGCGACGGCGCCATCTCGATCCACTCGGCGGCGCTGTCGCTGGGTCGCCCGTTCGAGACCGTCCGCCGCCACATCGCGGCGTTGATCGACTCGGGGCTGTGCCACCGCATCGACGCCGGCGTGACGATGTCGCCGCGCTTCTGGCGCAGCCGCTTCATCAAGGGCAAGCTGCGGTATGCGCACGATTGTTTCGTGCGATTCGTGGCCGATGCGGCGGTCGCGGGAGCGATCGAGCTGCCGACGATGCGCTCGATCGGCCATTTCACCGAGATCGATGGCGTATGTGCGCTGCTCGACCTGGTGCTGGCGCTGGTCGATCAGAACCGCAACCTCTTCCCCGAGGCGGTCGACACCGCGATCTTCTCCGCGATCCTCCACGCCAACACGCAACGCTTCGCCGCCGAGGGCAGCACGCTGGCGGCGCGCGGCGAGAGCGGCGCGACCTTCCGCCAGAGCCATGCCGTTCGCGTCGCCGCCGTGGCGCGCGCCCTGTCACTGCCTGACACCACGGTGCGCCGGCGCATCGCGGCGATGACCGGACCGAGCGGGCCGCTGATGCGCACGCGCTCGGGCACGCTGGTCGATCCGGCCTGGCTCGAGCGAGCGAGCGCGATGGCGTGCGAGGCGCGACACGGATCGATGCAGCTGATCCTCAACCGCGTCGCCGCGGCGGGCTTTCCCTTCCACGCGCCAGCCTCGGCCTATCTGGGAGGGCGGCCGGAGAGCCCGCGGATCGACTGAGCGGAGCGCTCAGCCGCGCGGTGGGCGCGGTGCCAGCGCGGAGAGCACGCCGCGCATCGTGCGGACCTCCTGGCTGTTCCAACCAGGCTTGGTGAGCATCGTCCGCAGCGTGCGCCGCGACGCGGGCGCGCGGTCGGGCGGGAAGAAATAGCCCGCCTCGTCGAGCAGCGCGTCGAGCTGCGCGATCATGCCGTCCAGCTCCTGCTGCGGCGCGGGCGGGGCGAGCGCGGTCTCGGGCGGGCTGGCGAGGGCCTGCCCTTTCGACCACTCGTACGCGACCAGGATCACCGCCTGGGCGAGGTTGAGGCTGCCGAACTCGGGATTGATCGGCACGGTGACGATCGTACGCGCCACCGCGACGTCATCGGTCTCGAGCCCCGATCGTTCGGGGCCGAACAGGATCGCCGACCGGCCCGCATCGGCGTGGATCGCGCGCGCCGCGACCTCGGGAGTGACGACGGGCTTGGTGACACCGCGCTTGCGCACGGTCGTGGCATAGACCTCGGCGCAGTCGGCGACCGCCTCGGCGACGCTGTCATACACCTGCGCGCGCTCGAGCACGACGTCGGCGCCCGAGGCGGCGGGGCCGGCCTGGGGATTGGGCCAGCCGTCGCGCGGCGCGACCAGGCGCAGCTCGGTCAGCCCGAAATTGAGCATCGCGCGCGCGGCCTTGCCGATATTCTCGCCGAGCTGCGGGCGGACGAGGACGATGACGGGGGGCGGGGCGGGCGGGGAGACGCTGTCCTTCTGGTTCACCGCCGCCTCCTCTCCCGTTCGGTTCGAGCCAGCGTCGAGCGCAGCCGAGACGCGTGGTCGAGAACGCGCCGCCTCCGCGATCACCTCCCAGTCGGCGCGGAACAACGCCTCCTTCTTCTTGCGCGACCAGTCCTTTACCTGGAGCTCGCGCTCCAGCGCCTCGGCGCGTGTGGGGAAATCCTGCGACCACATCAGCTCGACCGGCCGGCGGTCGTGCGTGTAGCCGGAAATCGTGCCCGCCTGATGCTCGGCGACGCGGCGCTCCAGATCCTCGGTAAGGCCGGTGTAATAGGTGCCGTCGGCGCAGCGCAGGATGTAGACGTGGAAGCTCATCGCTGGCCTATGTTCTCGACGAACGCATCTCGGCAAGCTCGATGCTGCTCGAGCCGAACGGGAAGGGGGGAAGCGGCAGCCGCGTCGGACAGCGACGGGAGCGGGCCGAACATCGGTCGCTGACCGGCGCGATGGAACGCGCCGCTCTCACCCCTCGCGCCCCACCTCCTCGACGCTGCCGGCGAACTCCTCGAAGTCGCGCGCCTCGCTGAAGTCGCGGTAGACGCTGGCGAAGCGGATATAGGCGACCGAATCGAGCCCCTTGAGCCCATCCATCACCATCTCGCCGATGCGCTTGGCCGAGACCTCGGCCTCGCCGCTGGTCTCGAGCTGGCGCTGGATGCCGCTCACCAGCTTCTCGAGCTGGATCGGCTCGACCGGTCGCTTTCGCGCCGCGATCGCGACCGAGCGGAGCAGCTTCTCGCGATCGAACGGTTCGCGGCGGTGCTCGCTCTTCACCACAGTCAGCTCGCGCAGCTGGATCCGCTCGAAGGTGGTGAAGCGCGCCGCACAGCCCTCGCACTGGCGCCGCCGCCGGATCGCCGCCCCGTCGTCGGTAGGGCGGCTGTCCTTCACCTGGCTCGCGTCATGGCCGCAGAACGGGCAGCGCATCTCAATCCTTCACCCGTCCCGCGGCGTGACCGTCACAGCCCGCTTTTCTTGGTGCCCTTGTGATAGGCGTAGGCCGCGCCCGCGATCGCGCCGAACACCGGGCCGATGAAGGGCACCGGGATGGCGACCACCGCGCCGAGTGCGCCCCATTTGGCCATGCTCTTGCCCAGCCCGGGCGTGCCCTGCACGTTGCCCTGCACCTCGCGGGCCTTCTCGTCGAACGACGCCATCGGCGAACCTCCTTATTGGTAGATCGGGAAGCGCGCGCACAGCGCACGCACGCGGTCCCGAACGCTCGCCTCGACCTGCGGGTCCCCCGCCTCGCCCTTCTGCGCCAGCCCGTCGAGCACGTCGGCCACCATGTTGCCGATCTCGCGGAACTCGCCCGTGCCGAAGCCGCGCGTCGTGCCCGCGGGCGAGCCGACGCGGATACCGCTGGTCTTGACCGGGGGCAGCGGATCGTTGGGGATGCCGTTCTTGTTGCAGGTAATGCCCGCGCGCTCCAGCGCCTCGTCGGCGTCGCGGCCGGTGACGCCCAGCGGCGTGAGGTCGACCAGCGCCAGGTGCGTGTCGGTGCCGCCCGAGACCAGATCGGCGCCGCGCTCCTTGAGCGTCGCTGCCAGCACCTTGGCATTCTCGACCACCGCGGCGGCATAGCCGCGGAACTCGGGGCGCAGCGCCTCGCCGAACGCCACCGCCTTGGCGGCGATGACGTGCATCAGCGGGCCGCCCTGCAGGCCGGGGAACACCGCCGAGTTGATCTTCTTGGCGATCGCCTCGTCGTCGGTCAGGATCATGCCGCCGCGCGGGCCGCGCAGCGTCTTGTGCGTGGTGGTGGTGACGACGTGCGCGTGGCCGAACGGGGTGGGGTGGACGCCGCCCGCGACCAGCCCGGCGAAATGCGCCATGTCGACCATGAAGGTCGCGCCCACCTGGTCGGCGATCGCGCGGAAGCGCGCGAAGTCGATGTGGCGCGGATAGGCCGAGCCGCCCGCGATGATGACGCGGGGCTTGTGCTCGGCGGCGAGCCGCTCGACCATGTCATAGTCGATCAGGTGCGTCTCGGCGTCGACGCCATACTGCACCGCGTTGAACCACTTGCCGCTCAGCGCCGCGCGCGCGCCGTGGGTGAGGTGGCCGCCGGCGTCGAGGCTGAGCCCCAGGATCGTGTCGCCCGGCTTGGCGAGCGCGAGCATGACCGCGCCGTTGGCCTGCGCCCCCGAGTGCGGCTGGACGTTGACGAAACCGCAGCCGAACAGCTGCTTGGCGCGATCGATCGCGAGCTGCTCGACCTCGTCCGACGGGTGGCAGCCCTGGTAATAGCGCTTGCCCGGGTAGCCTTCGGCATATTTGTTGGTGAACACCGAGCCCTGCGCCTCGAGCACCGCGCGGCTGACGATATTCTCGCTCGCGATCAGCTCGATCTGCGTCTGCTCGCGGGTCAGCTCATGCTCCACGCCGGCGAACACCGCGGGATCGGCCTCGGCGAGGCCGCGATCGAAGAAACCGCTCGGCGCCGTGCTGAGCTGGTGGGCGGGGTTGGTGCTCATACGGGCTCCTTGAGCATGTCGACGCGGGCGGCGTGGCGCCCGCCGAGGAAATCGGTGGCGAGGAAGGTGGCGACGCACTGCTTGGCCATGTCGAGGCCGATCAGCCGCGCGCCGAGCGCGATCGCGTTGACGTCGTTGTGGCTGCGCGCGAGCGCGGCGGAATAGGGCTCCGACACCAGGGCGCAGCGCACGGCCGGGTAGCGGTTGGCCGCGATCATGATGCCGATGCCCGAGCCGCACAGCGCGATGCCGCGCTCGACGCGGCCCGAGGCGAGCGCCTCGGCGAGGACGCGCCCATAGTCGGGATAGTCGACGCTGGCGGTGCCGTCGGTGCCGAGGTCGGTGACGGCGTGGCCCTGCTCGTTGAGCCAGGCCTTGAGCTCCTGCTTGAGCGCGAAGCCGGCATGGTCGGTGGCGATGGCGACTCGCACGGGATCACTCCTCCGGGCGCGGGCGGACGATCGCCCGCGATCCCCGCCGGGTGCCCCCCGGGGGCGGCGCAGTCAAGCGCGAATGGGGTGCCGCGCGGCTTACCCCTTCTGCGCCGCGATATAGCGGTCGACCTGCTCCTCCAGCACACCGAGCGGCAGCGCCCCCTGGTTCAGCACCGCCTCGTGGAAGTCCCGGATGTCGAACCTCGGCCCGAGTTCGCGCTCGGCGCGCGCGCGCAGCTCGGCGATCTTGAGCTGGCCGACCATGTAGCTGGTCGCCTGGCCCGGCCAGTTGAAATAGCGGTCGACCTCGCGCGCGATGTCGGTGTCCGACACCGAGCTGTTGGCGCGGAAATAGGCGATCGCCTGGTCGCGCGTCCACCGCTTGGAGTGGATGCCGGTGTCGAGCACCAGCCGGATCGCGCGCCACACCTGCAGCGACAGCATGCCGAAGCGATCGTACGGCGTCTTGTACACGCCCATCTCGTCCGCCAGCCGCTCCGAATAGAGCCCCCATCCCTCCATATAGGCGCCATAGCCGCCGAACTTGCGGAACTTGGGCAGGTCGGCCAGCTCCTGCTGGCGCGCGATCTGGAAGTGGTGCCCCGGCGCGCCCTCGTGCGCGGCGATGCCCGCGACCTGCACCTTCTGCGTCTGGTTCATGTCGACCAGGTTGACGTAGTAGATGCCCGGCCGCGTGCCGTCCGCCGAGGGCGGGTTGTAGAAAGCGGTGGAGGCGGTGCCCTCGCGCCACTTCTCCACCGCGCGCACCTCCAGCGGTGCCTTGGGTAGCACGCGGAAATAGCGCGGCGCCGCCGCCATCACGCCGGCGATCACCGCGCGCGCGTCGCCGAGATACTGTTCGCGGCCCGCGGCGGTGTTGGGATATTTGAGCGACGGGTCGGTGCGGACCTTGTCGAAGAACTGCTCCAGCGTACCGGTGAAGCCGACCTGGCGCTTGACCGCCTCCATCTCGCCGCGGATCGCCGCCACCTGCCGGAGCCCGAGCTGGTGGATCTGCTCGGCGCTGAGATCGGTGGTGGTCGATTCGCGCAGCCGGTCGGCGTAATAGGCCGTGCCGTCGGGCAGGTGCCACGCGCCGTAGTTGCCCGTCGCCTTGGGCGCGATCTCGTCCAGCGCCGCGATCAGCACGGTATAGCCCTGGCGGAACGGCCCCTTGAGCGCGGCGGTGGCGTCGGCGAGCAGCTGCGTCTTGGTCGCGGGCGGAGCGTCGAGCGCGGCGACCTTCTTGCGGAAGTCGGCCAGCAGCGTCGAGTCGGGGCCGGCGTCGAACGGCGCGCCGGTGACCACCTTGAGCGCGTCGGCGCGGGCGGGGGCGAAATTGACCTGGTTGGGGATGATGCCTTTGGCGGCCTGCACGCGCATCGTCGCGGCGACCTCGCGCATCACGCGCTCGGTGTCGCGCAACCGCGCGATGTAGGCGCGCGCGTCGGCGACGGTGTCGACCCGGTGGTTGTTGATCAGCAGCACGGGGATCGCGCCCGCGGGGCTGCCGTTGGTCGAGACCGGGAAGCGCAGCTGGCGGAAGCGGAACGAGGCGCGGTCGCGCGCCACCTGCTCCTCGAACAGCCGGTAGCTGACCCGCGCCGACTCGCCGAGCTGCTCCGGGCGGAAGCGGCGGTGCAGCTCGGCGAGCTGGCGCTCGGCGAGATCGCGCGCGCGCACCTGCGCGGCGTCGGTGTAGTCGTCGAGCCGGTCCTCGTCGGTCTTGAGCCCGAGCTGGGTCTGGCCCTCCGGGCTGAGCGCGAGCTGCTGGTCGAACGCCTGGTCGAGGAAGGCGAGCAGCGCGCGGTCGGCCGCCTGGGTCGCGGCGGTGCGCGCCGCGGGCGCGACCGCCTGCGGCGCGGGCGCGGCGGCGGCCAGCGCGAGGGTCGACGTCAACAACAGCGCATGAACTCGGCGCATCGCATCCTCCGGTGAAGCGCCCCTTTGTGTCGCGCGCTCCCGGCCGGTGCAATGCCCGGGCGTCAGGGCTTCTTGGGAGACAGCGCGTCCACCACCTGCTTGACCGGGTCGAGCGGTCCGGGAAGAGGCTTCTTGGCGGCGTCGTCGGCCGCCTTCTGCGCCGCCTTCGCGGCGTCATCGGCCGCCTTCTGCGCGTCGCGAGCGGCCTTCTCCTGCTCCTTGGCCGCCTCCGCCGCGGCCTTGGCCGCCTGATCGGCCGCCTCCTTGATCGCCTTCTCCTGCTCCTTGGCGGCCTTGTCGGCGTCCCTGGCGGCCTTCTCGGCGTCCTTGGCGGCCTTGTCCGCAGCGGCCTTGGCGGCCTGGTCGGCCGCTTTCTGCGCCTGCTCCGCGGCCTTGGCCGCATCCTGTGCCGCCTTCTGCACGGCCGCGTCGGTCAGCGCCTTCGCGGCGTCGCGCGCCGCCTTGTCACCCGCCGCCCGCGCCGCCGCTGCGGCAGCGCTGCTGGCCCCCTGCGATGCCGCCTGCGCGGCCGCCTGTGCCTGCGCCGCCTGCGCCTGTGCCGCCGCGGCAGCCTGCGCCGCGGCCGCGCGCGCGGCCGGATCAGCGCCCTGCTGCGCCTCGGCCGCTGCCTGCGCCGCCGCGGCCGCCTGCCGTGCCGCTTCCGCTGCCTGCGCCATCGTCGCGGCATCGGCCTCGGCCTGCGCCTGCGCCGCGCTCGTCGCGGCCGCCTCGGCCGCCGCCCGCGCCTGCGCCTCCGCCTCGGCCGCCTGGCTCGCGGCGAGCTGCTGCTGCGCCGCGAGCGCGTCCTGTGCGAACTTGGCGCTCTGCTCCGCCTGCGCCATCGCGGCGGCGCGCGCCGCCGCGGCCTGCTCCTGCTCGGCACCCGCCTGCGCCGCCGCCAGCGACGAGGCTTCCGCCGCCGCCTGGGTCGCCCGTGCCTGCTGCGCGGCGACCAAGGCGGCCTGCTCGGCGGCCGCCTTGGCCGCCGCTGCCGCAGCCGCCTGCGCCGCGCTCTTCTCCGCCGCGGCGCTCGCGACGACCTGTTCGGTGCGCGCCGCCGCGATCTCGGTGGCGACCTCGACCGCCTTGACCGTCGTGGTCGAGGCCTCGGTCGCGGTGCGAGTCGCGCTCGCCACCGCCGCGAGCGCCGCGCTGGCGCCGCCCGCCGCCGCGGTGGTGCCCTGGACGAGCCCGCCGGTGGTGTCCGCCAGGGCGACGGGCGCGGCATAGACCGTCTCGCTCACCGCCACCGCCGCGGGCGCGGCGGCCGCCGGGGCCGCGCCCACCACGGCCGGCGCCGCCTCCGTCGTCGCCGCGGGCACGGCCGCGGCGAGCGACGACGGCGCCGCCTCACCCGCCGGGGTGACAGCCGGCTCGGGGGCCGCGGCGATCGCGACCGGGAGCGCCGGCGCCTCCTTCGGCCGCGCCGGCGACTCGATCACGCGGCGCACGCCGTCGCGCTCGATCGCCATGCGGAAGCGGTCGTCGGCACCGACCTGCGCCACCGCCCCCGGGGTCAGCAGGTCGTGCGCGCCGCCGTCGCTGGTGGCGACCTCGACCGCGCCCTCGATCACCTGCAGCGCACTGCCGGTGCCGCCGACGCTGACGCTGAAGGTCGTCCCCTTCACCACCGCGGCGAGATACGGCGTCTGCACCTCGAAGTGCGGCGTCATCTTCTTCTTGATCATGAAGACGACGTTGCCGAACTCCTCGACGATCCGGGTCATCCCCTTGGTCTCGGTCGCGGCGGGCAGCGTCAGCCGGGAGCCCGGCGCGACCAGCATGAACTCGGTGCCGCGCACCAGCACCGCGCGCGCGCCCTTGGCAGTGGTGACGGTGTCCCCCGCCGCGATCGCGCTGCCGCGCGTGGCGACCTTGGACACGCTCGCGCGCGTCACCTGCACGTCGCCCATCGCCTCGCTGATCCGCCAGCCGGCGGTGCCGGCGCCCGCGGGCGGCGCCAAGGTAGCGGTTGAAGCGGCGAGCAGCGCCACGATCGGCTTACGCATGTTTATCTCCCTCGGCCCGCCAGGCGCGCCGAGTCAGCCGAGTAGAAGGAGAGAATTGCCAACAACTTAGAGCGGCTGGTTAACGAATTGCCGCGGTCGGCGTAACCAAATCGGAACCCGCCCCCGCCTAGGCCCCGTCGCGACAACAGGGGCGCCCATGCGAGCTTTTTCCACGATTCGTCTCACGCTGCTGGGCAGCGCCGCGCTGGCGGCCACGCCCGCCGCGGCGCAGACCGCGCTCGACCGCGCCGACCCGACGATCGCGGCGCGCGCGCTGCCGCGCCCCTCGCTCGAGCAGCCCGAGCGCGCGCGGCCGACCGAGGTCGACGCTGCCAGCCGCGCCGCCGCGGGCGCGACGCTGACCCCACCGGTGCGCGCGGTACATGTGCTCGGCGCGTCGGGCGTGCCCGACTCGGCCTATGCCGCCGCGGTGAGCCCGGTGATCGGACGCGCGCTCGACCGTGCCGCGCTGGCGACGCTCGCGGGCCAGGTGGCGGGCGCGGTGCGCGCGCGCGGCTACCCCTTCGCCACGGCCTCGGTCGCGGCGCAGCCGATGGCGGACGGCGTGCTCGCGGTGGAGGTCGACCTCGGCCGCATCGATGCGGTGCGCGTGATCGGCGCGCGCAGCGCCGCCGCGGACACGCTGCTGGTCCATGCGCTCACCGGGCGCGGCGCGGTGACGCAGACGATGCTGGAGCGCGCGCTGCTGCTCGTCGGCGACGTGCCCGGCGTGCGGGTGACCGACACCCGCTACGTCCGCCAGGACGGCTTCGGCATCCTGCTGGTGACGATCGCGAGCGACCGCGCGAGCGCCTATGCGCAGCTCGACAACCGCGGCAGCGCCGAGGTCGGGCCGGTGCGCTCGACGCTGCTCGCCAGCCTGCGCGGGGTGGCGGGCGACGGCGACGAGCTGGCGCTGATCGTCGCGCAGACGCCGTTCGAGCCGAGCGAGTTCGCCTTCCTGCGCGCGCGCTACGCCGCGCCGGTCGACTCGGCGGGCTCGGTGCTGGCGGTAGCCGGCTCGGTGGCGCGCTCGAACCCGGGCGCGGCGCTGGCGCCGCTCGACGTGGTCGGGCGCAGCGGCGACCTGTCGGTGAGCTACACGCGCGCACTGGTGCGCACCCGCGCGCGCAGCCTGTGGGGCAATGCCGAGCTGCGCGCGGTGACGGTGACCCAGACGCTCCGGGGCGCACGGCTGCGGCGCGACCGGCTCGCCACCGCCACCGCCTCGCTCAACGGCCAGGCGAGCGTCGCGGGCGGCACGCTGCGCGGCGAGCTCGCCGGCGTGGTCGGGCTGCCGCTCGCCGGGGTGAGTCGCGCCGGCGACGCGTTGCTGTCGCGCGCCGACGGCGACGCGCGCTTCGTCCTGGCGACGTGGCAGATGGACTATACGCGTCGGCTCGGCGGGCGGTTCAGCGCGGTGCTGGCGGGCGCGGCGCAGCTCGCCTCGCGCCCTTTGCTCGCCACCGCCGAGATCGGTCTGGGCGGGCCCGGATATGGCCGCGGCTATGACTATGCCGAGCGCACCGGTGACCAAGGCGCGATGGCCTCGGCCGAGCTCCGCGCCGACGCCGGGCGCGTGCTGCCCGGCGTGATCGACCGCGCGCAGGGCTATGCCTTCGTCGACGGCGGCCATGTCAGCAACCTGCGCGACGGGTTCGGCGGCGGCACCCTGGCCTCGACCGGGCTGGGCGTGCGCGCCGGCACGGGGCGGCTCGACGGCATGGTCGAGGTGGCGTTCCCGCTCAACGCCGATCGGTTCGACACCGGCAACCGCCGCCCGCGCCTCTCGCTGCGGCTGTCGCGGGTGTTCTGATGGAGGGTCAGGTCGGACGTGTGAAGCACCCCAAGGCTTGTGAGGCGAAGCACCATCCTCTTTCCTCACCGACCAACCCGGCGGACGCCGCGGTCCACTCGGGTGGCGTCGCTTGCACGTCACGGCGGTTCGCCCAACTGGACCCCGGCGTCCGCCGGAGTGGTGCGGGGCGGGAGGCGGACGGCTTAGATCACGCTGACCTTCTCGCGGGCGGGGCCGTAGCGGCTCTTCCCCTCACCTGCCAAGCCGCCGCCGCGTGCTGAGCCCCCGCCGCCGCGCCCTGCTGCGCCACCGCCGCGCGCTCGCGCTCGCCGCCGCGCTCACGCTCGCGCTGCTCACCGCGCTCAGCGGGCTGGGCGCGCGGGTCGACCGGCTGCTCGACCCGCCGCGCGCCGCCGCCTGGGTGCGCGCGCCGAGCGGGCAGGTCGTCGTCGTCGAGATGGACGCCGCCAGCGTCGCCGCGATCCGCGAGTGGCCGTGGTCGCGCGACCATTATGCGCGCGCGGTCGACCGGCTGCGCGCCGCGGGTGCCGCCTCGATCACCTTCGACGTCGACTTCTCGTCCGCCGGGCCCGGCGCGGGCGACGCCGCGCTGGCGCGGGCCATCGCGCGCGCGCCCGGTCTGGTGGCGCTGCCCACCTTCGCGCAGCGCGCGCGCTCGGATGACCGCCGCACGATCGACTCGCTGCCGCTGCCCGCGCTGCGCGACGGTGCCGCGCTCGCCTCGGTGAGCATGCAGCCCGACGCCGACGGCATCGTCCGCCGCGCGCCGTTCGGCACGGTGACCGCGGGCACGCCGCGGCCGTCGCTCTCCGCGCTGATCGCGCATCGCTCGGGCGCGGCGGACAGCTTCTTCCCGATCGACGGCGGGATCGACCCGGCGCGGCTGCCGCGGCTGAGCTTCGTCGCGGTGCGCGACGGCCGCTTCGACCCGGCCGCGGTGCGCGGGCGCGACGTGCTGATCGGCGCCACCGCGATCGAGATGGGCGACCGCTACGCCACGCCGCACTGGGGCGTGATCCCCGGCGTCGTCGTGCAGGCGCTCGCCGCGGAGACGCTGCTCGCGGGCGTGCCGGGCGAGCGCAGCAGCGCGCTGCCGCTGCTCGTGGCGCTGTTGCTCTCGCTGCCGATGCTGCTGGCGCGGCGCGGTGCGGTCGCCGCGGGGCTCGCGCTGGGCGCACCGGCGGCGCTGTTCGCGCTGGCGGTCTGGGCGCAGGTCGCCCGGCACGCGGTGTTCCCGCTCGCCCCCGCGCTGGTGTTGGTGGTCGCGGCCGGGCTGGCGCGGGTCGCGCTCGACCTCGCGCGCCGCTTCGAGCGCCAGCGCCGCGTGGACGAGGACACCGGCCTGCCCAACCGCCGCGCGCTGCTCCACGACAAGGACGCCGCCGCGCCGACGCCGCTGCTGGTGGCGTCGCTCGGCAACGCCGACGCGCTCGTCACGCTGCTGGGCGAGCGTGCCGGGCACGACCTGCTGCTGCGCGTCGCCGACCGGCTGCGCGCGACGGTGGGCGCCACGGTCTATCGCGTCGGCGAGCGGCTGCTCGCGGTCGACGCGCCGGGCGACGACGTCGAGGCGCTGGTGGCGGCGCTGCGCGCGACTCTGACCGAGCCGGTCGAGATCCTCGGCCGGCGCGCCGACGCGGCGGTCCATCTCGGCGTCTCGGCGGGCGAGGGCACGATCCACGACCGGCTGGTGAGCGCCACGCGCGCCGCCGACGAAGCCGCCGCGGCGGGCGCGTTCTGGCGCCACGCGCACGTCGACGCCGAGGCGCTGGAGCGGCGGCTGGTGCTGATGGGCGAGCTCGACCAGGCGATCGCCGACGGCGAGATCGAGGTCCATTACCAGCCCAAGCTCGCGCTCGCGACCGACCGGGTCGCCAGCGCCGAGGCCTTGGTGCGCTGGCGCCACCCGGTGCGGGGGATGATCCGGCCGGATCTGTTCATCCCGCTCGCCGAGCAGGCCGATCGGATCGGCGCGCTGACGCTGCACGTGCTCGCGCGCGCGGTCGCCGATCTCGCGGCGTGGCGCGCGCGCGGGCACGACGTCTCGGTCGCGATCAACCTCTCCGCCATGCTGATCGCCGAGCCGGCGTTCAGCATGGCGGTGGACGCGCTGCTCGACTCGGGCGCGGTGCCGGCCGACCGGCTGATCTTCGAGGTGACCGAGTCGGCCACGCTGGCCGACCCGGAGCGCGCCGCCGCGCAGCTGCGCCACTTTCGCGCCAAGGGCGTGGCGATCTCGATGGACGATTACGGCACCGGCCAGTCGACGCTGACCTACCTGCGCGAGCTGCCGCTGTCCGAGCTCAAGATCGACCGCAGCTTCGTCCAGCACGCGCACCTCAACCCGGCGGACGCGCTGATGGTGCGCTCGACGATCGACCTCGCGCACGGGCTCGGGCTCAAGGTGGTGGCGGAGGGGATCGAGGAGCCCGGCTGCCTCGCGCTGCTGCGCGACGCCGGCTGCGACCTGGTGCAGGGCTATCTGATCGGGCGGCCGATGGTGGCGGACGCGTTCGTGGCGACGCTGGAGCAGCGCGCGGCGGCGTGAGTCGGTCCTCGCGTCGCGCGCGCGGGTCGACCTACCCGAGGGCGCGGCGGTACAGCGCGAGCGTCCACGCCACGCTCTCGAGGAACAGCGCCGGGTCGTAGCGCGGCCCCTCGTCGCGCAGGAAGGCGTGCGGCGCGTTGACCTCGTGCCACTCGTAGCGCGCGCCCACCTCTTCCAGCCGGGCGCGGATCGTCTCACGCCCGGCGAAGGGCACGTGCGGGTCCTGCCGCCCCCAGACGAACATCGCCTCGGCCTGGAGCGCGTCCATCCGCGCCAGGCTGTCGTCGGTGCGGCCCGCGCCCAGCGTGCCCGAGTGGATGTCGGTGGCGTAGAAACACGCGGCGGCGCCGACGCGCGGGTCGAGCGCGGCGCGATAGGCGAGGTGCCCGCCGAGGCACACGCCGAAGGTGGCGAGCCGCCCGTCGCACGCCGGATGCGCCGCCAGCGCGGTGAGCGCGGCGCGCGAGTCGGCGTCGTACTGCGCCACCGGCTTGGTGAACTTGAGCGCGTTGCCGCGATCGGTGCCGGGCTGGTCGTAGGCCAGCACCGTGCCGGCGGGCTCGTACTCGTGGTAGACCTCGGGCACCGAGACGACATAGCCGTTGCCCGCCAGCAGGGTCGCCAGACGACGGATCGGCGCGGTCACCTGGTAGATCTCGGAGAAGAACAGCACACCGGGGAAGCTGCCTTCGATCGCGGGGCGGAACAGGTGGGTGCGCATCGTGCCCGCGCCGGGCACCGCCACGTCCTCAACTTCGTCGCTGCGCACGATCATGGTCGCTGTCCCCTGGCTGTGGCGCGCCGCTGTGGCAGCGGGGCGCCTGCGGGGCAAGGCGGGGCGGAGGAGAACGGCCGGTTCGTGCAGGTAGCAGAGCGGCACCACGGAGCGCGGCCGAGACCCGCGTTTACCCGCCGCTACACTCCCGTCATCCCCGCGCAGGCGGGGATCCAGACGCGGAGGTCCTCGCGGGAGCCGCGGCGTCAGCTTCTATGGATTGCCCGCCTGCGCGGGGATGACGGAAAAGGGCGGACGAGAGCCTCAAGGCCCTTCTCCTCGTCAGCCGACACTATGCTACATATACGCTCCATACACTAAGCGACCGAGGATCACTCCATGGGTATCGTCAAGATCGGCGACGAGCTGCACGCCGAGGCGCGTCGCGCCAGCGCGGTGATGTGCCGCTCGATCAATGCCCACGCCGAGTTCTGGATGACGATCGGCATGCTCGCCGAGGCCAATCCGACGCTCAGCTTCACCGAGATCGTCCGCCGCCAGTATGAGGCGGCGCAGCTGCGCGCGGTGGCTGCCTGAGATGGTCAAGACGCCCGACGAAGTGGCGCTGATGCGGGTCTCCGGCCGGCTGCTCGCCGCGGTGTTCGAGATGCTCGACCGCCAGCCGCTCGCCGGCCTGTCGACGCTCGCGGTGAACGACCTGGTCGAGCGCTACATCACCGTCGACCTGCAGGCGCGCCCCGCGAGCAAGGGGCAGTACGGCTTCCAGTACGTGCTCAACTCCTCGCGCAACCAGGTGGTGTGCCACGGCGTGCCCGACGCCGCCGAGATCATCCGGGACGGCGACATCGTCAACTTCGACATCACGCTCGAGAAGAACGGCTATATCGCCGACTCGAGCAAGACCTACGCCGTCGGCGCCGTCGCCCCCGCGGCGCGGCGGCTGGTGCAGGTGGCGCAGGCGGCGATGTGGCAGGGGATCGGCGCGGTCCGCCCGGGCGCGCGGCTCGGCGACATCGGCGCCGCGATCGAGCGCCATGCCAAGAAGCACGGCTACGCGGTGGTGCGCGAGTTCTGCGGCCACGGCATTGGGCGCGAGATGCACGAGGAGCCGCAGGTGCTCAACTTCGGCCGCCCCGGCACCGGGCCGGTGCTGCGCGAGGGCATGGTGTTCACGGTCGAGCCGATGCTCAACCAGGGCAGCCGCCGAGTCGACACGCGCGACGACGGCTGGACCGTGGTGACGCAGGACGGCAAGCTCTCGGCGCAGTTCGAGCACACGGTAGCGGTGACCGCCAGCGGCGTCGAGGTGCTGACGCTGCGCGGCGACGAGCGGCGGGCGGCCTAGATCGTCGCTGGCCTACCGTTGCATCGTGCGCCGGCGAGCGCCGGAGTGCAGGGGCGGAGGCGGTTCGCCGGTCGCTCCGGGCTCCTGCTCTCGCAGGAGCACGTCCGATAGCGGTCGGCTAGTCGACGGGCACGGAGCTCACGCCACGGCGACGGGTGCCTCCTCGGCCTCCTCGCTCTCGGCTGCCTGGCGCGCCCACATCGAGGCGTAGAGCCCGTCGCGCGCGAGCAGCTCCGCGTGGCTGCCGCGCTCCACCACGCGCCCCGCCTCCAGCACCACGATCTGGTCGGCGTGGACGATGGTGGAGAGCCGGTGCGCGATCACGATCGTGGTGCGCCCGCGCTCGATCGCCGCGAGCGTCTCCATGATCTCGCTCTCGGTGCGGCTGTCGAGCGCGCTGGTCGCCTCGTCGAGGATCAGCAGCGGCGGGTCCTTGAGCAGGGTGCGCGCGATCGCCACGCGCTGCTTCTCGCCGCCCGACAGCTTGAGCCCGCGCTCGCCGACGCGCGTCTTGTAGCCCTCGGGCTGGCGCTCGATGAAGCCGGCGATCGCCGCGCCGCGGGCGGCCGCGGCGACGTCGGCCTCGCGCGCGCCCTCGCGTCCATAGGCGATGTTGTAGCCGATCGTGTCGTTGAACAGCACCGTGTCCTGCGGGACGATGCCGATCGCGGCCCGAAGCGAGTCCTGTCGCACGCGCGCGATGTCCTGCCCGTCGATCGTGATCCGGCCCTGATCGACGTCGTAGAAACGGTAGAGCAGCCGCGCCAGCGTCGACTTGCCCGCGCCCGAGGGCCCGACCACCGCGCAGGTGGTACCCGCGGGCACGTCGAGGTCGATTCCCTTGAGGATCGGCATGCCCGCGTCATAGCCGAACGCCACGCCCTCGAAGCGGACATGCGCGTCGCGCACGGCCAGGGCGGGGGCGCCGGGTGCGTCGACCACCTCGGGTGCGGTGTCGATCAGGTCGAACATGGCGCCCATGTCGATCACGCCCTGGCGGATCGTGCGATACACCATGCCGAGCAGGTCGAGGGGGCGGAACAGCTGCGACAGCAGCGTCGACACCAGCACCACGTTGCCCGCGGTGAAGCGCCCCTGGCTCCACCCCCAGGCGACCCAGGCCATGCCCGCGGCGAGCATCAGGTTGGTGATCAGCGCCTGGCCGATGTTGAGCCACGCCAGGCTGTTCTCGCTCTTCACCGCGGCCTCGGCGTAGGAGCGCATCGCGCCGTCGTAGCGCCTCGCCTCCCGCTCCTCCGCGCCGAAATATTTGACCGTCTCGAAGTTGAGCAGCGAGTCGACCGCGTGCGCGACCGCGCCGGTGTCGAGATCGTTCATCCGCTCGCGCAGCGACGAGCGCCAGTCGGTGACGACCCGGGTGAACCAGATGTACAGCGCCACCATCGCCAGCGTCGCGACCACCAGCGGCCAGCCGAACTTCACCTGGAAGATGCCCAGCACCAGCGCCAGCTCGAGGATCGTCGGGGCGATGTTGAAGAGCAGGAAATAGAGCATCGTGTCGATGCTCTTGGTGCCGCGCTCGACCACCTTGGTGACCGCGCCGGTGCGCCGCTCCAGATGGAAGCGCAGCGACAGGCGGTGAAGGTGGCGGAACACGCGCGCGGCCAGCCGCCGCGTCGCCTCCTGCCCCACCTTCTCGAAGACGGTATTGCGCAGGTTGTCGAACAGGGTGGTGCCGAACCGTGCCGCGGCATAGCCGACCACCAGCAGCACGATCAGCGACACCGGCGTGGTCGGCACCGCCATGCCGTCCACCGCACCTTGCAGCGCGAACGGCGCGCCATAGACCTGCACCAGCTTGGAGACGACCACCAGCGCCAGCGCGCCGGCGACGCGCAGCTTCATCCCCGGCGAGTCGCTCGGCCAGAGATCGGGGAGGAAGCGGCGGAGCGTCGGCAGCAGCGGGCGCTCGGTGCCGGGGGCGGCGGGGCGGTCGGGAGGCATGTGACTGAGATGTCGTGTGCCATGGCGGGAGCGTCAACCGCGGGGCGAAACCGGAACGGCGCGTCAGCCGGTACGTTTTTCGGGGCATGTTCGGAGGCAGTGATGGACGCGGTGTTCTTCGTCATGGCGATCATGGGTTGCGGCGACGGCGCGAGCGGCTGCGCCGAGGCGCGCGTGATGCCGGCGCATTACGCGACGGTGCAGAAGTGCGAGGCGGCGATGGCGGAGGCGCTCGCGCGCAACACCGACCTCGACTTCCCGGTGGTGAGCGCCGCCTGCCGCCGCGACGGGGCACAATGGGCGGACAGGCCGGCCGACGGTAAGCGGCGCGGCTGAGCGGGGCCGCGCGGTCGCGCGGGACGTGCGGTTCGGGGGCAAGACTTAGGACCCGTAGCGCGGCGGGGGACGCTCGCGCCGCGCACATCGTAGCACGTTGTTCTGCTTAGCTCCGTGTTCCGGCTCTCGCCGGAACACGGTCGACCAACACGTCCCCTGGCCTCGCTCACGGCGAGACCCGCGCGGGAACGGCGCAGGACCGCTCACCGCACCTCCAGCACCAGCCTGCCGTCGCCCTCGTCGACCCGCACCGTGGCGCCGTCCTTGACCTCGCCGCGCAGGATCGCCTCGGCGAGCGGGTCCTGGAGGTAGCGCTGCACCGCGCGCTTGAGCGGGCGCGCGCCGTACACCGGGTCGTAGCCGACCCGCCCGAGCCACGCCCGCGCCGCGTCGGTGAGCTCCAGCGCCACCTTGCGCTCCGCCAGCAGCGTGCCGACGCGCGCCACCTGGATGTCGACGATCGGCCCCATGTGCGCCTGCCCCAGCCGGTGGAACAGGATCACCTCGTCGAGCCGGTTGAGAAACTCGGGCCGGAAGTGCGCGCGCACCACCTCCATCACCTGCGGCTCGACCGCCTCCACCGGCTGCCCCTCGTCGAGGTTCGCCAGATACTGGCTGCCCAGGTTCGAGGTGAGGATGATCAGCGTGTTCGAGAAGTCGACGGTGCGGCCCTGGCCGTCGGTCAGCCGCCCGTCGTCGAGCACCTGGAGCAGCACGTTGAACACGTCGCCGTGCGCCTTCTCCACCTCGTCGAACAGCACCACCTGGTACGGTCGGAGCCGCACCGCCTCGGTGAGCACGCCGCCCTCCTCGTAGCCGACATAGCCCGGCGGCGCCCCGATCAGCCGTGCCACCGCATGCTTCTCCATGAACTCGCTCATGTCGATGCGCACCATCGCGCTAGCGTCGTCAAAGAGAAATTCGGCGAGCGCCTTGGTCAGCTCGGTCTTGCCCACGCCGGTCGGCCCGAGGAACAGGAACGAGCCGAGCGGCCGGTTCGGGTCCTGCAGACCGGCGCGCGCGCGCCGCACCGCGGTGGAGACCGCGCGCACCGCCTCGGCCTGGCCGATCACGCGCTCGCCCAGCACCTCCTCCATGCGGAGCAGCTTCTCGCGCTCGCCCTCGAGCATCCGGTCGACCGGCACGCCGGTCCAGCGGCTGACCACGCCGGCGATGTCGTCGGCGGTGACCTCCTCGCGCAGCATCGCGCCCTGGGTCGCCCCGGCCGCCTCGGCGAGCTGCTTCTCCAGCGCGGGGATGCGCCCGTAGGAGAGCTCGCCCGCCTTGGCGAGATCGCCCTGGCGCTGTGCCTGCTCCAGCTCGAGCCGCGCGGCGTCGAGCTGCTCCTTGAGCTTGGCCTCGCCCGCGATCTTGTCCTTCTCGGCCTGCCAGCGTGCGGTCAGCTCGGCGGACTGCTGCTCGAGGTTGGCGAGCTCGTCCTCCAGCGTCCCGAGCCGGTCGATGCTGGCGGCGTCGGTCTCGCGCTTGAGCCCCTCGCGCTCGATCTTGAGGCGGAGGATGCGGCGGTCGAGCGACTCGATCTCCTCGGGCTTGCTCTCCACCTCCATGCGGATGCGGCTGGCGGCCTCGTCCATCAGGTCGATCGCCTTGTCGGGCAGGAAGCGGTCGGTGATGTAGCGGTTCGACAAGGTCGCCGCCGAGACCAGAGCGCCGTCGGTGATGCGCACGCCGTGGTGCAGCTCGTACTTCTCCTTGAGCCCGCGCAGGATCGAGATCGTGTCCTCGACCGTGGGCTCGCCGACGAAGACGGGCTGGAAGCGCCGCTGCAACGCCGGGTCCTTCTCGACGTGCTTGCGATACTCGTCCAGCGTGGTGGCGCCGACGCAGTGGAGCTCGCCGCGCGCCAGTGCCGGCTTGAGCAGGTTGCCCGCGTCCATCGCGCCCTCGGACTTGCCCGCGCCGATCAGCGTGTGCATCTCGTCGATGAAGAGGATGATCGCGCCCTCGGCGGCCTTCACCTCGTCGATCACGCCCTTGAGCCGCTCCTCGAACTCGCCGCGATATTTCGCGCCCGCGATCAGCGAGCCCATGTCGAGCGCCATCAGCGTCTTGTCCTTGAGCCCGTCGGGCACGTCGCCGTTGGCGATGCGCAGCGCGAGCCCCTCGACGATCGCGGTCTTGCCGACGCCGGGCTCGCCGATCAGGACCGGGTTGTTCTTGGTGCGGCGCGCCAGCACCTGGATCGTGCGGCGAATCTCCTCGTCGCGCCCGATCACGGGATCGAGCTTGCCCGCGCGCGCCGCCTCGGTGAGGTCGCGCGCGAACTTCTTGAGCGCGTCGTAGCGATCCTCGGCACCGGCGGTGTCGGCGGTGCGGCCGCCGCGCAGCTGGTTGATCGCCTGGTTGAGCGCCTCCGGCCTGGCGCCGGCGGCCTGGAGCGCCTTGCCCGCGGCGGTGTTGAGGCTCAGCGCCAGCGCGACGAGCAGCCGCTCGACGGTGACATAGCTGTCGCCCGCCTTCTGCGCGATCTGCTCGGCCTGGTCGAGCACGCGCACCGCGTCGTTGGCGAGGCCGGGCGAGGACTGCGCGCCCGGGCCGGAGACCGACGGCAGCTTGGAGAGCGCGAGATCGGTCTCGGAGACCGCGCGGCGCGCGTCGCCGCCCGCGGCCTTGATCAGGCCGGCGGCCATGCCCTGCTCATCCTCGAGCAGCGCCTTGAGGAGGTGTTCGGGCGCGATCTGCTGGTGGCTCATGCGGATCGCGACGGTCTGCGCCGACTGGAGGAAGCCCTTGGCGCGATCAGTGAATTTCTCGAGGTTCATCGTGACGCCCTGTTGTTCTGTCCCGAGAGATGGTGTGGCTTTCGGGCAACACAAGGGGGATGGTGCGCCGCGGCCGCGCCACTCGCCGCCGCGGCAGAGGGGAAACCGTCGGCTCTTGTATTCGCGCCCTGCCACGGCGAACGAGAGAGATCTGACGTTAGGGAGACCATCGTGGCGCGTATCCTCATCACCGGCGGCTGCGGCTTCGTGGGCCGGCATCTGGTCGCGCGGCTCGCGCGCGAGGGCGGGCACGAGCTGTGGATCATCGACGACCTCTCCACCGGCAAGCCGCCGGCCGAGTGGGAGGTGCCGCGGCTGCGCGCGCTCGGCGAGGAGGGCGGGGTGCAGCGCCACGAGCTGGTCGGGCTCGACCAGCAGGTGCGGCTGATCCGCGCCGACTTCGTCGCGGTGGCGCAGGCCGAGCTGGGGATGACGCCGTCGCTCGGGCTGGCGGCGCTGCCGCGCTTCGACGAGATCTATCACCTCGCCTCAGTGGTGGGCGGTCGCAACGTGATCGACAACGACCCGCTCGCCGTCGGCATCGATCTCGCGGTCGACAGCAGCTTCTTCCTCTGGGCGGCCAAGACAGCGCGCCCCGAGCGCATCCTCTACGCCTCGTCGAGCGCGGCCTATCCGATCGACCTGCAGGAGGCGGGCGAGAGCCGCGCGCTGCGCGAGGACGACATCTCCTTCGACAAGCGCCTCGGCCTGCCCGATTACACCTACGGCTGGAGCAAGCTGACGGGCGAGTATCTCGGCCGCATCGCGCACGAGAAATACGGGCTGAGCGTCGGGGTGGTGCGCCCCTTCTCGGGCTATGGCGAGGACCAGGACGTGGTCTATCCCTTTCCCGCGATCGCGCTGCGCGTGGCGGCGCGACGCGACCCGGTCCGCGTCTGGGGCTCGGGCGAGCAGACGCGCGACTTCGTCCACATCGACGACGCCTGCGACGCCTGCGTGCTGGTGTGCCGCGGGGTGAGCGACGCGCGCGCGTTCAACATCGGCACCGGCACGCCGACGCGCTTCCTCGACCTCGCCGCGCGGATGGTGGCGATCGCGGGCTATGACGCCCCGGTGATCGGCACCGCGGGCAAACCGGTAGGGGTGGCGGAGCGCTACAGCGACTCGTCGCGGATCCGCGACGAGCTCGGCTGGCGCCCGACGATCGCGCTCGACGACGGCATCAGGCGGGCGCTGGACTATGCGCGCGGTCGGCTGGAGCGGGGGATCGAGCCGGAGATGTGAGGGGCGTTCCCTCCTCCGGGTCGGTTCCCCGGCGAAGGCCGGGGTTGAGGTGGGATAAAGGCGGCCGGACTGACAGGCATGCCTTGAGGCTGGCTAGGCCTTCGCCGGGCGCGCGGCGAGTTGCTGATGCTTCCCCAAGCATCACCCCGGCGAACGCCGGGGTCCAGTTGGGGAAGATTGGTGCATCTCACGACCGCTATCCCACCTGGACCCCGGCGTTCGCCGGGGTGGTTCGGGGTGGTCGGCGCACCGCTCCCGTCACCCCCGCCCGCTGATCTCCGCCCCCGCCCTCGGGTCAAAGCGCAGGTTCACGAACAGCGCGCCGAACGAGATCGCGGTCACCGTCCAGAAGGCCGCGGTGAAGTCCGGGTAGTCGGGCCGCGTCCGCCCCGCCGCCGCCATCGAGACGTGCAGCGCGGTCGCCCCCGCGCAGATGCCGAGCGACAGCATCAGCTGCTGGAAGGTCGAGTAGAAGCTGGTCGCCGCGCTCATCCGCTCCTTGGCGATCTCGTCGTAGGCGATCGTGTTGTAGGCGGTGAACTGGAACGACATCAGGAAGCCCGACACCAGCATCACCGCGAAGATCGCGGGCAGCGGCCAGCCCGGGCGGAACAGCCCGCACAGCGCGTAGCTGGCGGTGGCGAGCAGCCCGAGGCAGACCAGGCTGGTGCGGAAGCCGAGGCGGCGCAGCAGCCGCGGCGCCACGCCCTTCATCCCGAACGAGCCGATCGCGGTGGCGAGCGTCATCGACCCGCTCTGCGCCGCGCTCAGCCCGAAGGCGAGCTGCAGCAGCAGCGGCAGCAGGAACGGCTGCGCGCCCTGGGTGATCCGCGTCAGCGAGCCGCCCAGCACCGAGAGGCGGAAGGTCGGCACCCGCATCAGCGAGAGGTCGAGGATCGGGTGGTCCGTCCGCCGCGCATGGCGCCAGTAGAGCCCCGCCGCGCCCGCGCCGACCGCGATCAGCGTCGCGGCGAGCGAGCCCTCGCCCTGGCGGCTCGCCAGCTCGAAGCCGAACAACAGGCAGCCGAGCGCCACCGCCGAGAGCACGAACCCCGGCCAGTCGAAGCGATGCACCGCGGGCTCGCGCACGTCGACGATGAAGCGCCCGACCAGCAGGATACCGATCACGCCGATCGGCAGATTGAGCCAGAAGATCCAGCGCCAGTCGAGATAGTCGACGATGAAGCCGCCCACCGGCGGCCCGATGATCGGACCGATCAGCGCGGGCATGATCAGCCACGACATCGCCGATACCATGTCGCGCTTCGCCACCGAGCGCAGCAGCACCAGCCGCCCGACCGGCATCATCATCGCGCCGCCGATCCCCTGCGCGAAGCGCGCCAGCGCCATGGTCGTGAGCGTCGGCGCGAGCCCGCAGGCGAGCGAGCCGAGCACGAACACGCCGATCGCGGCGCGGAACACGTTCTTGGCGCCGAACCGGTCCGCCACCATGCCCGAGGCGGGGATGAACATCGCCAGCGCGACGAGGTAGGAGGTGAGCGCGACGCTCATCTCGGGCGCGCGCACCGCGAAGTCGCGCGCCATCGTCGGCAAGGCGGTGGCGAGCACCGTGGCGTCGAGATTCTCCATGAACATCGCGCAGGCGATGATCAGCGCCACGGTGCGATAGCGCGGGTTGTGCGGCTCGCCGCCGTCATGGTCGGTCGTGGTCGCCACCGAGTCGCCGGCGGGGACGATGCCGTCGCGCACCTCCGAGTTGACGGAGGCGATACCGCGGCGGCGCGGGCGGAGCAGCGGTGGCAGGAGGTTCATCGCGGACGCTAGTGCGCCTCCCCGCCGCCGCGATCAACCGCACCGACCAGGTCATCGCCGCATCGCACAAAATGCTTGCTTGTCGTGACGATCGTCACTATTGTGCAGTGCAACAAGAGGAGCGATCCTGATGGTGGATGAGACCCCATCCGTCACCCAGACTGCCGCGGCGGAGACATCGTCCGCCCGGCGTGCGCGTGCGCCCAAGCGCTCCCAGCCTGCCGCCGCGGCGGCCTCCTCGACGGCTGCACCGGCGCTCGCCGACGCGGCGTCACCCGCGCCGGCGATCGTCGACGCGGCCACCCTGCCGGCGGACGACACCGCCGGCCAGCCCCAGCCGCCGGTCGAGCAGACCGCCGGCCCGACGCCGCTGGCAGAAGCCGCGGCTCCGATCGCAGCGAAGGAACGCGAGATGACCGACACGATGACGTCGTTCGCCGACAAGGCACAGGAAGAGACCCGCTCGGCGTTCGCCAAGACGGGCGAGCAGGCCCGCTCGACGTTCGAGAAGGGCCGCAAGGTGGCCGAGGACATGGCCGATTTCGGCAAGGGCAACGTCGAGGCGATGCTCGAGTCGGGGCGGATCGCGGCGCAGGGTCTCGAGGCGATGGGCCATGAGGCCGCGGCGTTCGTGCGCGAGCGCTTCGACAGCACCGCCACCACGGTACAGTCCTTCGCGTCGGTCAAGTCGCCGACCGAGCTGATGCAGCTCCAGGCCGATTACTGGCGCGGCGCGTTCGACGCGATGGTCAAGGAAGCGTCGCGCTCGACCGAGGCGACGCTGAAGCTGGCGGGCGACGTCGCCAAGCCGCTGCAGAACCGCTTCGCGCTCGCGGCCGAGAAGATCAAGTCGGTCGCCTGACACGGCGAGACTCCGCGGTGAGCGGCACGGGCGGGCGGTCGCGGCGACGCGGCCGCCCGCTCGCGTTCGGCTCCCAGCGCCGCGTCGGCGATTCCGCGCGCGACGGGCTTGCCCTCGCCCGAGTCGATGCCATATCCCGCCGCGTGGCGATGCAGCAGCACAGCTTCTCGATGACGGTCGACCCCCGCCTGGTGGGTGAGGACAATGACGCGGAGAACGGCGGGACCGGTCTCGGCGTGGCGACTCGCACGCGCGCGCGCACCAAGAAGCCGACGCCCTACCGCGTGCTGATGCTCAACGACGATTACACGCCGATGGAGTTCGTCGTCCTCTGCCTGCAACGTTTCTTCCGGATGTCGACCGAGCAGGCCACGCAGGTCATGCTCCACGTCCACCAGAAGGGGGTCGGTGTCTGCGGCGTGTTCAGCTACGAGGTCGCCGAGACCAAGGTCAGCCAGGTGATCGATTTCGCCCGGCAGAACCAGCATCCGCTGCAATGCACGCTCGAGAAGGCTTGAGCGTCTACTTCTCTTCTCCCCCGCGCCGCGCTGTGTTCCAGCGGCCACGCTGACCCCCGCTCTGCCGCGAAGCGCCGGCATGGTAACCACTTCTCCACCGCTGCACGGTTAACCAGCCGCCTCAGACATTAGCTGTCTTCGGGGAATCGCATGTTCGCGGGTATCGGCCTGGTTATCCTTCTCGGCATGGTGTTCGGCGGCTTCGCCATCACCGGCGGTGCGCTCGGCCCGGTGTTCGAGGCGATCCCGCACGAGATGCTGATCATCGGCGGCGCCGCCGCCGGCGCGCTGATCATCGGCAACTCGGGCAAAGAGCTCAAGGCCATGGGCGGCGGCATCGCCAAGGTCTTCAAGGGCCCGAAGTACAAGAAGCAGGACTATCTCGACGTCATCTTCCTCGTCTCCAAGCTGATGAAGATGCTGCGCATGGAAGGCCCGATCGCGCTCGAGCCGCACGTCGAGGACCCCAAGTCCTCCGCCGTCTTCGCCGAATATCCCAAGCTGCTCAAGGACCATACGCTGGTCAACCTGATCGCCGACACGCTGCGCCTGGTCGTGGTGTCGTCGGGCACGCTCGACGTCCACGCGGTCGAGGACGTGATGGACAACGCCATCAAGACCCATCACCACGAGGTCGAGGGGCCGCACCACACGCTGCAGAGCCTCGCCGACGCGCTGCCGGCGCTGGGCATCGTCGCCGCGGTGCTGGGCATCGTGAAGACGATGGGCTCGATCGACAAGCCGCCGTCGGTGCTCGGCGGGATGATCGGCTCGGCGCTGGTCGGCACCTTCATGGGCGTGCTGCTCGCCTACGGCATCGTCAACCCGCTCGCCAGCCGGCTCCAGCAGGTGATCGCGGCGGACGGCGCGATCTACCATGTCGTCAAGCAGATCATCATCGCCTCGCTGCACGGTCACCCGCAGCCGCTGGTGATCGAGGCGGCGCGCTCGGGGATCGACCACAAGAACCAGCCCGGCTTCGCCGAGGTGTTCGACGGCCTGCGCGGCAAGTAAGGCGGGGAGCGACTGAGCCATGGCCAAGGCCCCGCACGGCGCGAACGTCCCGCCGAAGATCATCTACAAGAAGATCTACATCGAGGGCGGCGGCGGCCACCACGGCGGCGCGTGGAAGGTCGCCTACGCCGATTTCGTCACCGCGATGATGGCCTTCTTCCTGCTGCTGTGGCTGCTCGGCGCCACCACCGAGAAGCAGCGCAAGGGCATCGCCGACTATTTCGCGCCGACGCTGATCGACAAGAAGCGCGTCGGCATCGGCGGCAACGGGCTGTTCGGCGGCGAGTCGCTCACCTCCAAGATGAAGATGGGCCCCAAGGCGGGCATGTCGGACATCCGCGCGGTGGCGATCGTCACCTCGACGCCGCAGAACGCCGAGGTGAAGGGCTTCGGCCCGAAGGGCTCACTGCGCAGCGCCGCGCAGGCGACCAAGGAGGATGCCAAGAACTTCGCCAAGCTGCGCGACGAGGTGATGAAGCGCATCGCCGAGACCAAGGAGCTGGCGCGGCTGGCCAAGCACATCCGCTTCACCATGACCCCGCAGGGGCTGCGCATCGACCTGGTCGACGACGCCGATTACTCGATGTTCGCGCTCGGCACGACCGCGCTCGAGCCCGAGGCGGCCGAGCTGATCGGGCTGGTGGCGCGCGGCATCAAGGACATGCCCAACCCGATCATGATCCGCGGGCATACCGACAGCCTCGCCTGGGGTGACCCGCGCGCGATGAACAACTGGATGCTGTCCTCGGGCCGCGCCGAGGCGACGCGTCGCCGGCTCGCGCTGGCGGGGCTGCCCGAGGCGCGCTTCAACCGGATCGAGGGCGTGGCGGACCGCGAGCCGATGGTGGCGGACAACCCGCAGGATCCGCGCAACCGCCGCGTCGCGATCACCCTGCTGTATCGGGCCGGTACCTTCGGCGACTGAGGCGCGCGGGGGCGTGCCCGCGTCGTCGCATAGCCGCGCGTTATAGGCCGCGCCGCGCACGCCACTGGCGGCGCGGCACGGCGCCGCTAGGCTCGCTGCTCCCTTCCCGCGAGCAGGTGCGCGATGATCCCCGCCCCCTATCTGCTGTACCTCGGCCGTTCCGACGATTTCGTCGGGATCAAGACCTCGCGCGGTCTCGCCACCTTCCGCCGCGCCGATTGCGTCGGCGAGTGGCGCCACGACGACGGCCCGCTGACCCTCGACCTCCCGCGGCTCGACCCGGCGGCCGCCCGCGCGGCGGGCGCGCGCACGCTGGTGCTGGGCATCGCCAACGCCGGCGGCACGCTCGCGCCCGACCTGGTGGAGGACGCATTGGCGGCGATCGCGGCGGGGCTCCACGTCGCCGCCGGGCTCCACCAGCGCCTGCGCGATCACCCCCGGCTGGTCGCGGCGGCGGCGGCGGCCGGGGTCGAACTGCACGACGTGCGCGATCCGTCGCGTGACCTGCGCGTCGGCGATGGCAAGCGCCGCGCCGGCAAGCGGCTGCTCACGATCGGCACCGACTGCTCGGTCGGCAAGATGTACGCCACGCTCTGCCTGCGCGACGAGCTGCGCGCGCGCGGGATCACGGCCGATTTCCGCGCCACCGGCCAGACCGGCATCCTGATCGCGGGTGAGGGCGTGCCGGTCGACGCGGTGGTGGCGGACTTCATCAGCGGCGCGATCGAGGCGCTCGCGCCCGCGCGCGCGGACGACGGCTGGGACCTGATCGAGGGGCAGGGCTCGCTGTTCCACCCCTCGTTCGCCGGCGTATCGACCGGGCTGCTCCACGGCGCGCAGCCGGCCGCGCTGCTGCTGTGCCACGATCCGTCGCGCACGCACATGCGCGGCCTGCCGCACTACCCGCTGCCGACACTCGAGGAGTGTCTCGACGCCAATCTCGCAGTAGCGCGGCTGACCAGCCCCGAGGTGCGCGCGGTCGGGGCTGCACTCAACACCGCGGCGCTCGACGAGCCTGCGGCGCGGCGGCTGTGCGCGGAGACTGCGGCGCGGCTGGCCTTGCCGTGCACCGATCCCTATCGTTTCGGTGCTTCGCCGATCGCCGACGAGATGCTCGCATGTTTCGCACCCTGATCGCCCGCCACGACTCCTACCCGCTGCGCGCGCCCTTCCGCATCGCGCGCGGCAGCAAGACCGCGGCGGACGTCGTGACGGTGACGGTGACGCAGGGCACGCACGTGGGCCGCGGCGAGGGTGTGCCCTACCCACGCTACGGCGGGACGGTCGCGGACTCGCTCGCCGCGCTGGCCCAGGTGGCACCGCTGGTGGAGAGCGGTGCAGGGCGCGACGACCTGACGCGCGCGCTGCCGCCGGGTGCGGCGCGCAACGCGCTCGACGCCGCCCTGTGGGACCTGGAGGCGCGCGTCGCGGGCAGCAGCGTGGCCGCGCTCGCCGGCATCGCCGCGGCATCGCCGGTCGCCTCGGCGATCACCATCGCGATCGACGAACCCGCCGCGATGGCGGCGGCGGCGGCGCGGCACGCGCGCGCGCCGCTGCTCAAGGTGAAGGTCGACCGCGCCGCGCCCGAGGCGCAGATCGCCGCGGTGCGCGCCGCGGCGCCCGAGGCGCGGCTGATCGTCGACCCCAATGAGAGCTGGGGCGCCGCCGACCTCGCCGGGCTCGACGCCTTCCTGGTGGCGCAGCGAGTCGACCTGCTCGAGCAGCCGCTCCCCGCCGACGAGGACGAGGTGCTGGCGGCGCGGCGGCCGAGCGTGCCGGTGTGCGCCGACGAGTCGCTCCACACGATCGACGACCTCGATCGGCTCGCCGGGCGCTACACTCATGTCAACGTCAAGCTCGACAAGGCGGGCGGGCTCACCGCCGCGCTGGCGCTGGCGCGCGCGGCCGAGGCGCGCGGCTTCGGGCTGATGGTGGGCTGTATGGTGTGCTCGTCGCTGGGGATCGCGCCCGCGCTGCTGCTCGCCGGGGGCGCGGCCTTCGTCGACCTCGACGGGCCGCTGTGGCTGGCGGAGGACTATACCGGCGGCGTGAGCGATCGCGACGGCGTGCTGGCGCCGCCCGACGCGGGATTCTGGGGTGGCGCATGAGCGTCAGCAGCCGGCATCGAGAGCGCCTGCGCGGGTGAGCGTCGCACGCGCATCCCGCCGGGCTCGCGCATGACGGCGCGCTGGTTCGCGATCCCGCTGTGGCAACGCGTCCTCGCCGGCCTCGCGCTCGGCGTGCTGCTCGGCGCGCTCTGGCCCGAGGGCGCGGCCGCGGTCCGGCTGGTCGGCGAGCTGTTCGTGCGCCTCATCCGCATGCTCGTCGTGCCCGTGGTGCTCGTCACGATCGCCGCCGGGATCGCCGCGCTCGGCGATCCGCGCCGGCTCGGGCCGATCGGGGGACGCGCGCTCGGCTGGTTCGCCGCGACCACGCTGGTGGCGGTCGCGCTCGGCATGGCGAGCGGGCTGTTACTGCGGCCCGGCGCGGGTGTGCGCTTCGCCGGTGTGGCGCCGCACGCGCTCGGCACACCGCCGACGCCGGCCGAGCAGCTGCTCGCGATCGTGCCGACCAACATCGTCGAGGCGCTGGCGCGCGGCGACATGCTCGCGATCATTCTCGTCGCGGTGCTGCTCGGCACCGGCAGTGTCGTCGCTGGTGAGGCAGGGCGGCCGGTGACCGCGCTGCTCCAGGGGCTCGCCGCGGTGCTGCTCCAGGTCGTGCGCGGGGTGATGGAGCTGACCCCGTTCGGCGTCGCCGCGCTGGTCGCCAACGCGGTGGCGAGCGGCGGCGCCTCGGTGTTCGTCCATGTCGGCTGGCTCGCGCTCGCGGTGGTGCTCGGCTCGCTGGTGCAGATCGCCTTCCACGCCGCGCTGCTCCGTCTCGTCGCACGGCTAGGCGTGGCGCGCTTCTTCCGCGGCAGCGCCGACGCGCTGGTCGTCGCTTTCTCGACCGCCTCCTCCTCCGCCACGCTGCCAGTGGCGCTGCGGGTCGCGACCGATCGGCTCGGGATCGAGCGCGCGATCGCGGGCACGGTGCTGCCGCTCGGCGCGAGCGTCGGCAAGGACGGCACCGCGCTCTACGTCGGGCTGCTCGGCCAGTTCGCGCTCCAGTCGCTCGGCGTCGTGCCCGACGTGACGATGCTGGTCGTGATGTGGCTGACGGGCGCGCTGGCCGCGTTCGGCACCGCGCCGGTGCCGTCGGCGTCGCTGTTCATGCTGGCCGCGATGCTCTCCGCCGTGGGGGTGAGCGCCGAACAGACCGCGCTGGTGGTCGGGCTGGTGCTGCCGTTCGACCGGCTGCTCGACATGACGCGCACCGTGCCCTCGGCCTCGGCCAATCTCACCGTCACCGCCCTGGTCGCGCGCGCCGAGGAACGCGCCGCGCTGGCCGCGCCGCCGCCCGCGGGCTAGTCGCCATGTCGATGAATCTGCGGCATATCGAGATCTTCCACGCGGTCTACGTCAACGGCTCGGTCAGCGCCGCGGCGCGCGCGCTGGCGGTGTCGCAGCCCTCGGTGTCCAAGACGCTGCGCCACGCCGAGTCGCTGCTCGGCTTCGAACTGTTCCAGCGGGTCAGCGGCCGGCTCGTGCCGACCGAGGACGCGCACGCGCTGTTCGGCGACGTGGCGGAGATCCAGGACCGCGTCCGCGCGTTGCGCGAGGCCGGGCGCAACCTGCGCGCAGGCGCGGGGACGACGCTGCGCATCTCGGCGCTGCCGAGCCTCGCGCTTGGCGTACTGCCGATCGCGGTGGCGCGCTTCCTGCG
This sequence comes from Sphingomonas sp. BK580, assembly GCF_014194975.1. GTDB lineage: Bacteria > Pseudomonadota > Alphaproteobacteria > Sphingomonadales > Sphingomonadaceae > Sphingomonas. The sequence continues at coordinate 251,505 of NZ_JACIAY010000006.1, forward strand.
CCGCCACCCGCGCGCGCGCTTCGACCTCCAGACCGTCCATCACGACGACCTGCTGCGCAAGCTCTACGAGCGCGAGTGCGACATCGCGATCGCCAACGAGGTGCCGCGCGGCGCGCCGCTGGGGCAGAGCTGGCTCGGCGAGGGCGAGCTGGTGGTGCTGTACCGCGAGCACGACCTGCCCGCCGCGCCGCCGCGGCTCGAGCTGGCGCGGATCGCGGGGCATCCCTTCATCACGCTGGCGGCGAGCGGGCCGATCGGTCGGCTGTTCACCGACGAGCTCGAGCGGCTCGGGCTCGAGCTCGACGACATCGCCTCGGCGCGCACCTTCTACATCGCCGCGGCACTGGTGCGCGCGGGCGTGGGGCTGACCGTGGTCGACAATTTCACCGCCGACGCGGCGATGCAACCGGGGCTGGCGACGCGCTCGCTCAAGCCGCCGCTGACCTTCGACGTCCACGCCATCCACCTGCTCGACCGCCCCCCGAGCGCCCTCGCGGGCGAGTTCCTCGCGCTGCTCTCCGACGTGATCGAGGGGCGATGAGACGCGCATTGCTCGCGCTGGGGCTGCTCGCCGCGGCGCCCGGCGACCTACCGCCGGGAACCCGGTTGGGGCTGCTGGTGGTCGACGCCGAGGGGCACGAGCTGGTCGCCGAGCGCGCCGACGAGCGCTTCGTCCCCGCCTCCAACGCCAAGCTCTTCACCGCCGCCGCGGCCTTCGCCACGCTCGACACCGCGGCGCCCGACGCGGCCGGCGGCGCCACGGTGCGGCGGGAGGGGCGGGACGTCGTGCTCGCCGGGCACGGCGACGCGCGCCTGTCGAGCGCGCCCGACTGCCGGGTCGACTGCCTCGCCGAGCTGGCGCGCGCGGTCGCGGCGCGGACCCGCGTCGTGCGCGACGTGATCGGCGACGACACCGCCTTCCCCGACGAGCGCTGGCCCGCGGGGATGAGCTGGAACAACATGGCGGGGCGCTACGGCACCGCGATCTCGGCGCTGACGGTGGACGACAATGTCGTCGCGGTGACGGTGAGCCCCGGCGAGCGCGTCGGCGCCGCCGCGACGGTGAGCGGCGACGGTTACTTCCGCGTCGTATCGCGCGCCGTCACCGGCGGCACGCGGGCGTCGCTCGGCGCGACGCGCCTGCCGGGAAGCGACCTGCTACGGGTCGTCGGCACCGTTCCCGCGGGCGCGCCGACGACGTTATCGGTCGCGGTCGACGATCCGGCGCATCGCGCGGCGTGGCGGCTCGCGGCGCTGCTCCGTGCGGCGGGGGTGCGGGTGACCGGCCGGGTGACGATGCGGCATCGGCCCTCCTCCGAGGCCGACGAGCCGGCGCGGCGCGGCGCGGCGCCCGTGTCGCGAGCGCCCGAACCTGCGGTACTCGCACGGCTGACACCGCCGCCGCTCGCCGAGGACCTGCGCGCGACGATGAAGGCGAGCCAGAACCTTCACGCCGAGCTGCTGCTGCGCCGCGTCGGCGCGGTGCGCGGCAGCGGCTCGGTGGCGGACGGCCAGGCCGCGGTGCGGGCCTTGCTCGACCGCGCCGGTGTGGCGGGCGCCGCGACCGAGTTCGCCGACGGGTCGGGCATGTCCAATTACGACCGGATCACCCCGCGCGCGGCGGTGGCGCTGCTGCGCTGGACGCAGGCGCAGCCCTGGGGCGCGGCGTTCCGTGATACACTGCCGGTCGGCGCGGTCGACGGCACGCTGGCGCGGCGCTTCACGGGCACGCCGCTGGCGGGCAAGGTGTTCGCCAAGACGGGCTCGCTCAACGCCGCCAACGCGCTGTCCGGCTTCCTCGTCGCGGCGAGCGGGCGAACGCTGACCTTCTCCGCTATCGCCAACGACATGGCGGACGACGCCTCGGCGACGCGCGCGATCGACCGCGCGCTGGCGGAGATCGCGGCGCGAAACTGAACGGCGCGCGCGGCGGCGCGACAGTCGGTTACACTTTCGCTCGTTCGGTGGGACAGTTTCGCGAAGGATGCCGCCTATCACTCTCATCACCGGGCCGCGACGCCGCGGCCGAGGGAAAAGGAGCGTGACATGAACCGTCTCAAGACCGTGATCGCCGGGCTCGGGCTCGCCGCCGTCGTGGTGCCGGGGATCGCCAGCGCGGCGCCGTGGCAGTCGATCAACCAGCGCCAGGCGCGGCTCGACCAGCGCATCGACCAGGGCATCCGCTCGGGCGCGCTCAACCGCAACGAGGCGCGCCGGCTGCGGCAGGAGTCGCGGCAGCTCGCCGCGCTGGAGGGCCGCTATCGCCGCGACGGCCTGTCAGCGTCGGAGCGCCGCGACCTCGACCGCCGCTTCGATGCGCTGAGCGCGCGGGTGCGCTACGACAAGCACGACCGGCGCCATCATCGCTGAGCATGAGAGGCCCGCTTCCCGATGAGGGGGCGGGCCTCTCACACGCTCTGCTCGCCGTCGTCCCGGCCTTGAGCCGGGATCCATCCCTCCGTGTACGCTCCGGCCGGCGCGTATGGGGAGCCATGGGCCCCGACGCGAGGCCGGGATGACGGGGGGCTGGTGTCGCCCCCTGCCGGCGGCTTCGCACCTGCACCCCGACCTGTGCCGGCAACCGGCGAGGGGATATTCGGCCCCCCTACCTCCCCTTCAGCAGCGCGTCGTCGATGTCGTTGGCGCGCTGCCACGCCGGGCGGGCGCGGACGCGGTCGAGATAGGCCATGAACGTCTCGCGCGGCTCGAGCAGGCCGAAGCCGGTGAAGAACCCAACGGCGCTGCCGACGAACACGTCCGCCGCGGTGAAGCGGTCTCCCGCGACATAGTCGCGTCCCTCCAGCGCGCGCTCGAAGGCGTCGACCGCGCGCGCGAAGCTGGCGTAGCCCACCATCCCCTCGCGATCGGGCGGCACCTGCACGCCCAATGCCTTGTCGACCATCGCCGCCTCGAGCGGCCCCGAGGCGAAGAACAGCCAGCGATAATAGGCCGCGCGCTCGTCGCCGCGCGGAGCCAGTCCCGCCTCGGGGAAGGCCTCCGCCAAATAGGCGCAGATCGCCGCCGCCTCGCTCACCACCTGCCCGTCGTGGACGATCACCGGCACCTTGCCGAGCGGGTTGGCCTCGAGCAGCGCGGCGGGCTTCTTGTCGAAATCGATCACCACCGACTGGTAGGGCGCGCCGATCTCCTCGAGCATCCAGCGCGCGCTGCGGCTGCGCGACCGCGGGTGAGTGAAGAAGGTGAGCGTCATCGATCAGGCGTCCAGATGCTGGTGGAGGAAGGCGGTGGTGCGCTGCCAGGCGAGGTCGGCTGCGGCCTTGTTGTAGCGCTCCGCCGACGTGTCGTTGTTGAAGGCGTGGTCGACCCCCGGATAGGTGAAGGCCTCGAACGGCTTGCCGGCGGCGCGCAGCGCGGCGACCCAGGGCTCGGCGGTCTGCGCCACGCGCGTGTCCTTCCCGGCGTAATGGAGCAGCAGCGGCACCTGGAGCTTGGCCGCCTCGGCCGGATCCGGGGCGGGACCGTAGTAGCTCACGCCCGCGGCCAGCGCCGGCCCGGCGGCCAGCGCGACCCGATCGACCAGCGCGCCGCCCCAGCAGAATCCCACCGTGCCGACCTTGCCGTTGCCATTGGCGCGCCGGCCGAGCCGCGTCACCACCGCCACCGCGGTGGCGATCGTCGCGTCATAGTCGAGCCGGCCGATCAGCTCGCGCGCCTTGTCCTCGTCCGCCGGCGTGCCGCCCGCGCTGGACAGGAAGTCGGGCGCGAACGCGAAGAAGCCGGCGAGCGCGACGCGGCGCGCGACGTCCTCGATATGCGGCTGGAGCCCGCGGTTCTCGTGGATCACCATCACCGCGCCGAGCTTGCCCGCGACTTTCCGCGGCGCCGCGAAATAGCCGGTGATGCTGCTGCCGCCAGCGAGCGTGAAGCCGCCCTTGCGCGTGATCAGCCGCTTGTCCGCGGGGTCGATCTGCGCGGCGGCGGCGGGGCTCGCGGCGATGCCGAGGATCAGCGCCTCCGCCGCCGCGGCCGAGCCCGCCAGCGCGGTCATCTGGCGCAGCAAGGCGCGGCGGTCGCGATGCTCGTGGGTGAAGTCGTCGTACAGCCGCACCGCGGCGTCGCGCAGCCCAGGGTCGTTCCGGTCCATCGCCCGCTCCCGTGATTCGTCGCTTCTCGGGCGCGAGCCTAGCGGGGCGGGGGCGGCGGGGCCATGCGCGAGTGGCCCCGCCTCATCTCAGCGGGTCTGCATCCGGATGCCGAGCCGGAAGGCGCGGCCGAGCAGGTCGCTGTAGGTGCTGTTCGCTGCCAGGCCCGTCTCGGGCAGCAGCAGCGGCCAGCGATCGAACACGTTGGTCACGTTGACGAACAGCTGTGCCTCCGCGCCCGCCATCGGTACCTTCGCGGCGAGGTTGAGGTCGGCGTAGAACAGCCCGGAGACGTGGTTGTCTTCATAGGTCGGGAACTGCGTCGTCGAGAGCGGACAGTTGGTCTGGCACTCGACTCCGTTGGCGGCGTAGCGACCGGCGCTCACCCCGCGGCCGATCCCGGTGATCGAGAAGCCCGGCCCGTCATAGCCGGCGCTGACGCGGTACAGCCAGGTCGGCGTGCTCGCCTGACCGCCGTTCACCCCGACCGAGTCGAGCACCACCTGTCCCGGCACGCCGGTGTCGAGCAGATTGTCGATGTAGCGCGTCGCCACGCCGCGCAGCGTCAGCGCGCCCGGTGCGGAGACGCCGAGCGAGTCGAGCGCGACGCGGTAGGAGGCGTCGATGTCGACTCCGCGGACCAGCTGCCGGGCGGCGTTGAACGGCTGGGTGCGGAACAGCAGGTACGGCTGCGTCGGCGTCGAGCGCACCGGGTCCTGCGCGAAGGCACCGCAGAACTGCTGCTGGCCCTGCTGGCACAGGTCGATGATGTTCTGCGCGCTGAAGCTGCTGATCGCGTCGTCGACGTCGATGCGGAAATAGTCGACCGACAGGTTGAGGCCGGGCACCCAGCGCGGCGTCAGCACCACCCCGGCGTTCCACGAATCGGCCTTCTCCGGGCGCAGCTCGAGGTTGCCGGTGGCGGTGGCGGAATAGCCGAAGCTGGCCGGGCCGTTGGCACCGTCGCTGGTATAGGCCGGGTTGCGCACCGAGTCGCTGTTGGCCGCGCCGGCCTGGAACAGCTCGTTGAGGTTGGGCGCGCGGATGTCGCGCGAGCGCGTGACGCGGAAGCGGATGTCCTCGACCGGTCGCCACGTCGCGCCCGCCTTCCAGGTCGTGACGTACCCGGCGGTGGAGTAGCGCGTCGCGCGCGCGGCGCCGTTGAGCTCCAGCCCGAGCCCGAGCGGCACCACCGTCTCGAGATACGCCTCCTTCACGTCATAGCTGCCGTTGGTGGGGAGGTAGTTGCCGACCGACCAGGCGTTGGCGGTGCTGGTCTGGGTGACGACCGGCTGGAACTCGGCGGGGACGAAGCCGGTGATCTTCTCGCGGCGATATTCCGCGCCGAGCGCGAGGCTGACGTCGCCCGCCCAGGTGGCGAAGGGGTTGAACGCGACGTTGGCGCCGGTAACCCATTGCTCCACCGTCTCGTCGCGATAGGGATCGCCGAGGACATAGCGCACCGCGGCGGGATCGGCGACGCCGACGCCGAGCCGGTTGAGCGGCACGCAGCCGGGCGCGTCATTGGCGGGGTTGGTGTCGGTGTTGACGCGGCAGGCGATCGTGCCGCCGGCGAAGACCGCGTCCGTCGCCGCGTTCATGCGCGCCAGGTTCATGACGTTGCGGAGCTGCTCGCGCAGGTCGGCGCGGCCGTACTGGCCGTAGACGTTCCAGGTCGCGGGACGGCCGAATGCCTGAGTCCTGCCCTCCGCCCCGATGACGTAGCGCTGCACCTCGCGGCGGTTGTCGACCGCGCGGAACGGCAGGTCGGCCGAGGAGGTCGCGACCGTGACGGTGTTGATCCCGCTCAGCAGCGCTGGGCCGAGCGTGTTCTGGAGGAAGGCGTTGTCGCGCTGGTAGGTGATGCCGGTCGAGAGATTCGGGCCGGCGTTGAAGAACACGCGCTGGCGGTTGTACGAGCCCTCGGCGAACAGCTCCACGCCGTCCGCCACCTCGAAGCCGGCGCGCGCGAACACGCCGTGGCGGTCGTCCTCCGGGTCGAGCCCGATGCGGCGCCCGGTGTCGTTGACCTGCCAGTCGCCACCCTGAGTCAGCGTCGGCGCGGCGCTGCCGCCGGGCGCAGGGAAGGTCAGCGCGCCGTAATTGTACCGCTGCACCGCGCCGCCGGCGCCGAAATAGTAGCCGCGCAATCGGTTCGCGGTGCCCCCCGTCGAGGCGGTGACGATCCCGCCCGGGGTCGAGTTGACCGCGCCGACCTGGCGGCGGATCAGGAACTGCGGGGTGGTGCTGGTCGCGGTCCAGTTCGGGTCCTGGATGCGGACATAGCCGGTCGCGTTCCAGTCGCGATCGACCTGGAAGATGCCGTCGCGGTGCGCCAGCTCGGCGTTGACGACGAGGTGCCCGCGCCCGCCCGCGAAGCTGAGCCCGCCGGTGACCGCGAGCGAGTAATTGTAGCCGTCGCCCTTGTCGGTCACGCCGCTGTCGGCGCTGACCTTGATGCCCTCGAAGCCCTTGTCGAGCACGAAGTTGACGACGCCCGCCACCGCGTCCGAGCCGTAGGCGGCGGAGGCGCCGCCGGTGACGACCTCGACGCTCTTCACCAGCGCCTGCGGGATGGTGTTGACGTCGACCAGCCCGGTGATGGTCGAGGCGACCGAGCGGCGACCGTCGAGCAGCACCAGGGTGCGCGTCTCGCCAAGGTTGCGCAGGTTGAGCGCGTTGATCCCGGCCTGGCCGCTGCTCAGGTTGAGCCGCGAGTTGGCCGGGCGGGTCGAGCCGGCGAGCGCGGGCAGCTGGTTGACGAAATCGGCGATGTTGTTGCTCGGCGAGCCGTTCTGGATCTCCTCCTGGCTCAGCACGGTGAGCGGGGTGGGCGCCTCGAAGCCGCTGCGCAGCACGCGCGAGCCGGTGACGACCACGTCGGCGCCGCCCTCCGGCGCTGCCGCCTCGGTCTGCGCCGTGGCCAGCTCGCCCGCGGGCGGTCCCTGCTCCGTCGACGCGATCTGCCCGACGGCGGGGAGCGCGAGCGCCGCCAGCAGCGCGCCGCCGCCCCATCCCGCCAGGAGCCTGCCGCGCCCGATGTGCCGCTGTTCTGTCATCTCTGCCCCCTATGACCCGTGAGGGCCGCTGCGTTCGGCCGGGCCGCGCGGCCCGCCGTCGCCTCCTGCGACCCCCGCGGCCGCGGTCGTTCGAGCGCCGGGCGTGTCGGGTATCGGCGCCGAAGGTGAAGCGGCACGGCGGGGAGCGTCAAGCGCCTCGTCCTTTCGCAACGTTGTGAGCGGCATAGACGCGGGGCATGGCTTCGGCCGGATGCTCGGTCGGGCGCGACGTCGCCAGCGTTCCGCGCGTATTGTGTTCCTGCGAAAGCGGGAACCCAGGGCCAGAGCAGACAGACCGCGCGTGGTGCGCGATACCCCTGGGCTCCCGCCCGCGGGTAGCACGGACAGCTCCTCGCGCTTGTCAGACGCGCGAGCACGCCGCGCAACACCATAGCCGTGACCTATGCCCCCGCCGCCGATCGCGGCTCGCGCGCCCCATGCTGCGCGTGTAGCGTCATCCCGCCCGCCGCCGGTACGACAGGGAGACCCAATGCTCGACCGTCGCTCCTTCCTGCTCGGCAGCGCCGCGACGCTGGCGCTCGCCCCGGCGTGGCGCACACGCGCGCAGACGGCGCCCGCCTCGAACCACACCCTCGCCGCTGGTCTCACCGCACCGGTCGAGATCGTCGACGACGTCTACGGCGTGCCGCATATCCGCGCGTCGTCGATCCCGGATGCGTTCTTCGGCCAGGGCTATGTCGTCGCGCGCGACCGTCTCTTCCAGATCGACCTCGCGCACCGCCGCGAGCTCGGCCGACTCGCCGAGGCGTTCGGCGCCGACTTCGCGCCGCACGACGCCACCGCACGGCTGTTCCACTATCGCGGCGACCTCGACGCCGAGCTGGCGCGGATCCCTGCCGACATACTCGCCAGCGCGCGCGGCTATGTCGCCGGGATCAACGCGCGGATCGCGGAGGTCACCGCCGACCCCGCGCTGTTGCCGCCCGAATATGGCATCCTCGGCGTCACGCCCCTGCGCTGGGACGTGCGCGACTTCGTGCTCGCGCGCGGCGCGTCGGCGGGCAACACCGACGACGAGCTGCGCCGGGCGCAGCTCGCCGCGCTCGGGCTGCTCGACCTCGACGCGATCATGGCGCCGCTCCGCCCCGCGGGCGTGCTGCGCGTGCCCGAGGGGCTCGACGTCGCCGCGGTGAGCGACCACGATCTCGCCGCGCTCAACCTCGGCGGTCTACCCTTCGGCCCCGACACGCCGACGCGCGGCGAACGTGTCGACGCCGCTAACGCGGGCAGCAATGCGTGGACGATCGCGCCCTCGCGCAGCGCCACCGGGCGCGCGATCCTCGCCAACGACCCGCACCTCGGGCTCGGCGGCTTCGGCCCCCGCCACGTCGCGCATCTCAGCGCGCCCGGGCTCGACGTGATCGGCGGCGGTGCGCCGGGCCTGCCCGGGATCATGCAGGGGCATACCGACCAGTTCGCCTTCGGCCGCACCAACTTCCACATCGACCAGGAGGATCTGTTCGTCCTCGAGCTCCACCCGAGCGACCCCGAGCGCTACCGCCACGCCGGCGGGTGGAAGGCGTTCGACACGCGCGCGGTGACGATCCCGGTCAAGGGCGCCGCGCCGCACCGCGCGACGCTGCGCCACTCGGTCCACGGCCCGGTGGTGAGCCACGATCCCACGAGGCGCCGCGCCACCGCGCTCGGCTCGATCGCGATGCAGCCGGGCGCGAGCGGCGCCTTCGCGATGATCGCGATCAATCTCGCGCGCGACTGGCAGGGCCTCAAGGAGGCGTTCAAACTCCATCCCTCGCCGACCAATTTCCACTACGCGGACATCGCCGGCAACCACGGCTGGCAGGTGATCGGCTTCGTGCCGCAGCGCCGGCGCGGCGACGGGCTGCTGCCGGTGCCGGGCGACGGGCGCTACGACTGGACCGGCTACCGCGACTATCGCGCGCTGCCGAGCGTCTACAACCCGCCCGCGGGCTGGTTCGCCTCCGCCAACCAGGACAATCTGCCCGCCGGCTGGCCACGCGACCGCATCCCGGCGCGCTCCTTCCGCGACCCCTATCGCTACGAGCGGATCGCGGCGGTGCTCGCCGCACAGCCGCGCCACACGCTCGCCGACAGCGTGGCGCTGCAGCACGACACGCTCTCCGCACCGGCGCGGCAGCTGCTCGCGCTGCTGCCCGCGGGCGGGGCGCCCGCCGTGACGCTGCTGCGCGGCTGGGACGCGCGGGTCGACGCCGACAGTGCCGCCGCGGCGCTGTTCGAGATCCTGTGGCGCGAGCTCGGCCAGCGCGTGCTCGCCGCGATCGTGCCCGCGCGCGCGCGCCACCTCGTCACCGAGATCGCACCCTCGGTGCTGCTCGACCTGCTCGCGCACCCCGACCGGCGGCTCGGCGCAAATCCGGCGGCCGCGCGCGACGCGCTGCTCGCCGCCGCGCTGGCGAGCGCGTGGGATCGTGCCGTCGTGCTGATGGGGCCGGACGCGCGGACGTGGCGCTGGTACCGGCTCCACCGGGTGACGATCCGCCACCCGCTGTCGCGCATCCCCGCGATCGCCGCCGCCTTCCCGGTGATCGAGGGCGGCGGCTCGGGCGGTGACGGCTATACGGTGATGGCGCGCTGGCTCGGCGACGGGCCGGACTGGCGCACGCGCGGCGGGGCGAGCTATCTCCAGGTGATCGACGTCGGGGCATGGGACCGCTCGCTGATGCTCAACCTGCCCGGCCAGTCGAACGCGCCGACCTCGCCGCATCATCGCGACCAGTACGCGTCCTGGATCGCCGGACGGATGCTGCCGATGCTGTTCGGGCGCGCCGCGGTCGACGCGCGGGTCGCGACGCGGCGGACGCTGCTGCCCGCGGGGGCGCGGTGAGGCGCGCGCTGCTCGCGCTGCTGCTGGTCGGGGCGGCGCCCGCACCGGCGCGGCCCGACGTCGCGATCCGCGGCGGCACGGTCTACACCGGCGCCGACGCGCCGCCCTTCCGCGGCGACGTCGAGGTGACCGGCGATCGGATCAGCTACGTCGGGGTCTCGCGTCGCGGCGCGGCGAAGCGCGTGATCGACGCACGTGGCAAGCTGGTCACCCCGGGGTTGATCGACGCGCACACGCATCCGGACACCTATCTGCGCTCGCCAGACGCCGCAGTCCGCGCCAATATCGCCTGGCTCGCGCAGGGCGTGACGACGATCGTCACCGGGGTGGACGGCTATGGCACCCCGGACATCGCCGCCGACGCGCGCGCACTGGCCGGCAAGGGCATCGGCACCAACACCGTGCCCCTCGTCGGCTTCGGCGCGGTGCGGCGCCGCGTGCTGGGTGCGTCCGCGCGTGCGCCCGGGGCCGACGAACTGGCCGAGATGCGCGCGCTGGTGGCGAGGGCGATGTGCCAGGGCGCGACGGGCTTCTCGACCGGGCTGTTCTACGCGCCGCAGCGCTATGCCAGTACCGACGAGGTGATCGCGGTGGCGCGCGAGGCGGGGTCGCGCGGCGGCCTCTACGACACGCATCAGCGCGACGAATCGGACTATTCGATCGGACTGATGGCTTCGACCCGCGAGGCGCTGCGGATCGGGCGCGAGGCGGCGATGCCGGTGCATATCGCGCACCTGAAGGCGCTCGGCGTCGCGGTCCACGGTCAGGCGCCCGCGCTGGTCGCGCTGATCGAGGCGGCGCGGCGCGCGGGGCAGGAGGTCACCGCGGACCAATATCCGTGGCTCGCCTCGGGCTCGGCGGTGGACGCCGCGCTGGTGCCGGGCTGGGCGCTCGATGGCGGCTACCGCGCCATGATCGCGCGCTTCGACGATCCCGCCGCGATGGTGCGGATCCGGCCCGAGATGCAGGCCAACCTGCGCCGTCGCGGCGGGGCGGCCTCGCTGCTGCTGACCAGCGCGGGCCAGCCCTGGACCGGGCGGACGCTGGCGCAGGTGGCGGCGGCGTGGCGGGTCGACCCGATCGACGCCGCGCTCCGCCTCCTGCGCGCGCCCAATGCCGCGCGCACCGACCCCGCGGGGGCGGCGGTGGCGAGCTTCAACATGGTCGACCGCGACGTCGACCTGATCATGCGCCAGCCGTGGGTGGTGACCAGCTCGGACGGGTCGGACGGCCACCCGCGCCAGTTCGCCACCTTCCCGCGCAAGTACCAGGTCTACGTCCGCCAGCGCCGCGTGATCAGCCTGGCCGACTTCGTGCGGCGCTCGAGCGGGGCGACCGCCGACATTTACCGGCTCGCGGGACGCGGCTACCTACGCGCCGGTTATGTCGCGGACATCGCGGTGATCGACCCGACCCGCTACGCACCGCGCGCGGATTACCTCCACCCGCGTGTGCCGGGCGCGGGCGTCGCCGCGGTGCTGGTCAACGGGCGTGTCGCGCTGGTGAACGGCAGGCCGACCGGCGCGCTCGCCGGGCGCGTGCTGCTGCGCGAACCGCCGCGCGGCTGCTGAGCGGGTTCACACCAGCGCGGGGCGCGGGTCGACATGGGTGCGGCGCGAGGCATGGCGGCGCAGCCCGATCAGCGGGCGCAGCGGCCCGATCGCGCGACCGATCAGGTAGAAGGCCCAGCATCCCGCCACAGTGGCCGCCACCAGCACCGCGAAGGCGGCCCAGCCCGGCAGCGCCAGCGCGCGCAAGGAGTCGGCGGCGAGCACGATGATCGACTGGTGAACGATGTAGAAGGGGAAGACCGCCTCGGTCAGCATCGGGCGCCAGCGCTGGTCGCGGTTCCAGTGCGAGTCGGCATAGCCGATCAGCGCCGTCACCGCGCTCCACCCCTCGACCGCGCGCGCGATCGAGAAGATCGTGCCCCAGGGCGCGGGCATGGTGTTGCCCGGCCAACGTATCTCGATCCCAGCGACGAGCGCGTAGGCGCCCACCGCGAGCGCGGCCGCCGGCTTCCACTGGCGTACGAAGGCGGCGAGCGTGGCCGGCGCACAGGCGAGCGCGTAGCCGAACAGGAAGGGCGGGAAGTAGCTGGCGTGCGCGACCCAGTCGTCGACCAGCGCGTGAGTCTCACGCGCGCCGGGAAAGAGGACGAAGTTGACCAGCACCATGTAAGTGATCGGCAACACCAGCAGCGCCGGCCCGCGCATCACCCAGGCGAAGCCGCGCTGCGTTGCATCGGTGACGGCGGCGGGCAACAGCCCGGCGGCGAGTGCCAGCACGAGCGTGTAGACCCAGAGGTAGCCGATGAACCACAGGTGGTTCCACGTCGGCAGCGCGATCGGCCCGAGCGTCGCGAAGCGCCAGTAGTCGTGCCAGTAAAAGTACAGGAAGCCGTGCGGGTAGCCGAACTTCTCGCCGAGCTCGACCCAGGGCTGTACCGGCACGATCACGGCCACGCCGAAGGCGAGCGGCACCAGCAGCCGCAGCGAGCGCTGCCGCGCGAACCGCCACGGTTTCCTGTTGCGGATCATCAGTGCGCGGCTGGCATAGCCGGAGACGAGGAACAGCAGCGCGAGCCGCCAGGGGTTGGACGCCATCATCGGCACCGCCACCCACCAGGCGCCCGGCAGCTTGGCGTGGAAGTCCCACGGCACGAACACCATCCCGACATGGTAGAGGATGAGGATCGCGAACGCCCCGATGCGGAGCCAGTCGAGGCCGTAATGCCGCTGCATCGCGGCGCGCCTAGCATCAACGTGGCAGTTACGCGAGGCGGCGCTGGTTGAGCCGGGTCGCGGCGCCGCGCGAGCGGCCGGTCCGCGAACACCGCGCCTGAGCGCCCCCGCCTTCCAACCGTCACGTCGCGCATGTATATGGTGCGCCATGTCCATTCGTCCGTGGCGCGACATCACGCGCCGAGAGAGCCGCCAGATCATGGTCGGCAACGTTCCCGTCGGCGGCGGCGCGCCCGTCACCGTGCAGACGATGACCAACACGCCGACCGAGGACGTGCGCGCCACGGTCGACCAGATCCGCCGCTGCGAGGACGCCGGCGCCGACATCGTCCGCGTCAGCTGCCCCGACGTCGCCTCGACCAATGCGCTGCGCCAGATCGTGCGCGCCGCCAAGGTGCCGATCGTCGCGGACATCCACTTCCACTACAAGCGCGCGCTCGAGGCGGCCGACGCGGGCGCGGCCTGCTTACGGATCAACCCGGGCAATATCGGCTCGTCCGAGCGCGTCGCCGAGGTGGTGCGCGCCGCCAAGGCCAACGGCTGCGCGATCCGCATCGGCGTCAACGCGGGCAGCCTCGAGAAGGACCTGCTCGAGAAATACGGCGAGCCCTGCCCGGAGGCGCTGGTCGAGAGCGCGCTCGACCATATCAAGCTGCTCCAGGACCATGACTTCCACGAGTATAAGGTGGCGGTGAAGGCGTCCGACGTGTTCCTCGCGGTGGCGGCCTATCAGCAGCTGGCGGACGCGGTCGACTGCCCGCTCCATCTCGGCATCACCGAGGCGGGCGGGCTGATCGGCGGCACGGTGAAGTCGTCGATCGGCATGGGCTCGCTGCTGTGGTTCGGCATCGGCGACACGATCCGCGTCTCGCTCTCGGCCGAGCCCGAGGAGGAGGTGCGCGTCGGCTTCGAGATCCTCAAGGCGCTCGGCATCCGCAACCGCGGCGTGCGCGTGGTCAGCTGCCCGAGCTGCGCGCGCCAGGGCTTCGACGTGATCCGCACGGTGCAGACGCTGGAGGAGCGGCTCCAGCATATCCGCACGCCGATGTCGCTCAGCGTGCTGGGCTGCGTCGTCAACGGCCCGGGCGAGGCACGCGAGACCGATATCGGTATCACCGGCGGCGGCAACGGGCGCCACATGGTGTATCTCTCCGGCGTGACCGATCATCACGTCCAGGACGACGACATGGTCGAGCATATCGTCCGGCTGGTCGAGGCCAAGGCGGCCGAGATCGAGGCGCGCGACGCGGCGGCGGCGCTCGCGGCGGAATAGGGCCGGTGCTATGGGTCAGGTCCTGGAGGGCCTGACATGACCTACCACGCCAAGGTGATCGCGGAAGGCAAGATCGTCATCCCGGCGGATCTGGGTCGAGACTTCGACATCAGGGGCGGCCTCGCGCTCGGGCAGCGTCACCATCCTCCCGTGCTCACCGGCGGTCGGCACCTGGCCGCGATCGATCCCGCGCTCGGCACCGACGAGCGCCTGAGCCGTTGACCGCCGCGCGCGCGCTCTCGCCCGCGCTGGCCTTCGCGGTGGCGGCGGCGGGCATCGGGCTGTTCTCGATCATGGACGCCTTCATGAAGGCGCTGACGCTCGCGCTCGGTGTCTACAACGCGCTGCTGTGGCGCGCGCTGCTCGCCGCGCTGATCGGCGGAGCGGTGTGGCGGCTCGGCGGCGGACCGCGCCCGTCCGCGCGCGCGCTGCGGCTGCACGTCCTGCGCGGCGCGATCACCACCGCGATGGCGCTGCTGTTCTTCTGGGGACTGGCGCGGGTGCCGATGGCGCAGGCGATCGCGCTCACCTACGTTGCCCCCTTGCTCGCACTGCTGCTCGGTGCACTGTTCCTGCACGAGCGCGTCGGCACGCGCGTGGTCGTGGCCTCGCTGGTCGCGCTCGTCGGCGTGGGCGTGATCCTCGCGGGGCACGCGCGGCAGGCGCTCGGACCCGGCGGGCTGCATGGCGCGGGCGCGATCCTGGCGTCGGCCGTCCTCTACGCCTGCAACCTCGTCGTGGCGCGGCTGCAGAGCCAGGTCGCGGACGCGCGCGAGATCGCCTTCGTCCAGTCCGCGGTGCTCGCGGCGCTGCTCGGGCTCGCCGCGCCCTGGCTGGCGACGCTGCCGCCGGTGGCGCATTGGTGGCAGATCGCGATCGCGGCGGCGCTGGCGACGGGCTCGCTCTTCCTGCTCGGCTGGGCCTATGCGCACGGCGAGACGGGCTTCCTCGCGACGACCGAGTATACGTCCTTCGTCTATGCCGCGCTGCTCGGCTGGGCGGTGTTCGGCGAGCGCGTCGCCACCACCACGCTGGCGGGCGCGGCCGTCATCGTCTCGGCGTGTCTCTACGCCGCGAGGCGTCGCGCCGTGCCGCGCGGCGCGCTAGAGGGGGCGGCATGACGCTCTCGATCCGCCCTGCCGCCGCCGCCGACGTGCCGACCATGCTGCGCTTCGTACGCGAGCTCGCCGCCTATGAGCGCGAGCCCGACGCCGTCGCGGCGACCGAGCCGATGATGGCGGAGGCGCTGTTCGGCAGCGATCCGGCGGCCGCGGCGCTGATCGCCGAGCGGGACGGCGAGGCCGTCGGCTTCGCTCTGTACTTCTTCACCTACTCGACCTGGACCGGGCGGCGCGGGCTGTGGCTCGAGGATCTCTACGTCACGCCTGAGGCGCGCGGCAGCGGGGCGGGCGCGGCGTTGCTGCGCGCGCTCGCGGGCGTGGCGCTCGACCGCGGCTGCGCGCGGTTCGAGTGGACCGTGCTCGACTGGAACACGCCCGCGATCGACTTCTACCGCGCCAAGGGTGCGGTCCCGCTCGACCAGTGGACGACCCAGCGCGTCGAGGGCGAGGCGCTGGTGAGGCTCGCGGGGCGCGGCTGAGATGGCGTGGGTGTGGTTGATCGGTGGTGGGCTCTTCGAGGTGGCCTTCACCACTTGCCTGCGCGAGGCCGACGGCTTCCGCCATCCCGGCTGGACCGTCGGCTTCCTGGTGTCGGTGTCGCTGTCGATGCTGCTGCTCGAGTGGGCGGTGCGGACGATCCCGATGGGAACGGCTTATGCGGTGTGGACCGGGATCGGCGCGCTCGGCACCGTGCTGATCGGCATTCTCTGGTACGGCGAGCCCGCGACCCCGCTGCGGCTGCTGCTGATCCTCGGCGCGGTGTCGTGCATCGCCGGGCTCAAGCTGCTGGGTTCGGGGGCGTGACGCTCGATCGCGGCCTGGTCGACTGGGTCGCGGAGGCGCTGGCGCCGCTCGGCGCCGTGACGCACCGGCGGATGATGGGTGGGGCGGCGCTCTACCTCGACGGCGTGATCTTCGCGCTGGTCACGGGCGAGGGCGCGCTGTGGTTCAAGGCGGATGCCGGCAGCGACGCCGCGTGGGACGCGGCCGGATGCGAGCGCTTCCGCTACGCGCGCGCCGGGAAGAGCGCGTCGATCAACTATCGTCGCGCGCCCGAGGACGTCCATGACGACGCGGACGCGATGCGGCGGTGGGCCGTGCTGGGGGTAGCGGCGGGGCGGCGCGCCGCGGGGTAGCCCGGTAAGACGCGGCCCAGCGACCTGGTCGCTCGCCTGAGGCGGTCGTTATACTGGCATACTCTCAACGGCTTCCTGCCGGTCTCCCGGCGCCCTCGCCGTCATCCCCGCGGAGGCGGGGGGCCAGACGCGCGAGTCCTCGATGGAGCCGCGGCGTCCGCGTCCGTGGCTCCCCCGACTGCGCGGGGGTGACGGAAGGAGGAGCGAGTGGAGAGAAGAGAACCGACGAGAGCGGCGCGGCACCGAGCGGCCGTTCAGCCGCCGCCCCCATCCAGGCCTCGCGTCCGCTCAGTCGCGCCCGGGCACGTCGTGGTCGTGCGGCTCCTCGCCCTCGGCCTTCGCCTCGTCGTAGCGCGCGATCGCCTCGAGCGTGATGCGACGCGCTTCCTCGCGGCCGCCCCAGGTGCCGATGCGCACCCACTTCTTCTTCTCCAGGTCCTTGTAGTGGGTGAAGAAGTGCTCGATCTGCTGGAAGACGATCTCGGGCAGATCGTCCTTCTCGCCGACGTTGGCGTAATAAGGGAAGGTCGAGTCGACCGGCACGCAGACCAGTTTCTCGTCGCCGCCGGCCTCGTCCTCGAGGTTGAGCACCGCGATCGGGCGGGCGCGCACGACGCAGCCCGGGATGAACGGCGAGCGCGCCACGACCAGCGCGTCGAGCGGGTCGCCGTCGGGCGAGAGCGTGTGCGGCACGAAGCCGTAATTGGCGGGGTAGCGCATCGGCGTGTGCAGGATGCGGTCGACGAACAGCGCGCCCGACGCCTTATCGAACTCGTACTTCACCGGCTCGCCGCCGGTGGGCACCTCGATCACGACGTTGAGATCGTCGGGCGGATCCTTGCCGACGGGAATGAGATCGATACGCATGCGCTTCCCCTTACTTGCGGCAACGCCCCGCGGGTCAGCGGGGCGTCAGGAGACGATCGAGGCCACCGTCACCGGTGCCGATCTTCTGCAACCGCGGGTAGCGCAGCCCGCCGTGATAGTCGAGCGCTGCACTGCGGAATCTGTCCGAGGCCTTAACCATCAGCTGGACCGGCGCCTTGCTGGTCTTGGCGGCGGTGATCGCGGCCTTGAGCCTGTCGGCCGAGTAAGCGTCGCCGTTCACCGCCACGACCTGATCGCCCACGGTGAGCCCCGCGTCGAAGGCGGCGCTGCCCCAGGTGATGCCGGTGAGATTGCCCGCGGCGTCGAGCGCCAGCCCGCCCGAGTAGGTGAGGTTGGTGCTGTGCGCGCTCGCCTCGGCGGCCTTGAACGAGGGCGTCGGTGTCTCGCTATAGGTCAGTTGATAGCCGTTGCGCGCGAATCCCTCGATCGGCGCGCCCTTGGCGTGCTCGGTGAGGCGGCGCTGGAGATAGCCCGCCCAGTCCCACGGCACGAGGCCGTTGAGCGTCTTGGCGACGTCGTCGAACGTGTAGGTCAACTCGCCCCAGTCGCCGTCGCGCACGCCGAAGAAAGCGCGCGCGAAGTCGTCGATCGACTTGGCGCCGCCCGACTTCTCGCGCAGCAGCGAGTCGACGTCCATCCAGACGAGCAGCCCCTCGTTGTAATAGTCCTCGCTGCGCTGCCAGCTGGTCCAGCCCTTTGGCCGGCGCGACGAGATGATCGGATCGTTGGTGGTGTCGAGCAGGTCGCGCCACTGCCGCGCCGGCTGGCTGTCGTAGAGCGCCATGATCGCGGCGTACTGGTCGAGCGTGTCCTGCTTGCTCACCAGCCCCGAGCGCGCCTGGAGGACATAACCCCAGAATTGCGTCTGACCCTCGTACACCCACAGCAGCGAGTCGCGCATCGGGGTGCGGAAGTCGGGGGTCCACAGGTCCGCGCCGCGGCGGAACTTGCCGTCCCAGCTGTGGGTGAACTCGTGCGGCAGCAGGTTGCGGCGGCCGGGGCCCTCGTCCCACTTGGTGAAATAGCCCGGCGTCACCCCGTTCTCGCTCGAGCGATGGTGCTCCAGCCCGATGCCGCCGAGCTGGTCGGTGATCGAGAGCAGGAACTCGTAATGGTCGTAATGCTGCGCGCCGAAGGTCTTCACCGCCTGGTCGACGAGCCGCTGGTGCCCCGCGATCTGCTCGGGCGTGGCGGCGAGCTCGGCGGGATCGTCGGCGAAGACGTTCAGGTTGACGCGCGGGCTGAGCGGCCAGGTCCTGCCGTAGCGCCCGGCGAGGATCGGGCTGTCGACCAGCACCTCGTAGTTGGTCGTCTCATAGGCATAGGTCGAGCCGGTCACCTTGGCCTTGAGCGCCCCCGCGGCGGTCCAGCCGTCCGGGTATTTGACGGTCATCTGGATCGGGATCTGTCGCGTGAACCAGCCGGCGGGATAGAGGCTCACCGAATTGGGCTGGAGCGAGATCATCGTCGGCGTCACCGCGATGCGGCCCTGATTGGCGGCGGTGGCGGAGATGAACTGGAACTTGGCCTCGACGCTGCGCGCGCCCGCGGGGACGTCGAGGTGGAAGGCGAAGACGTCGACCGGATCGCGCGTCCACTCGATCCGCTTGCCGCCCGCGGTGACGATCAGGCCGGCGAGCTTCTCGATCTCGCCGCGCGGGCTGTGCGCGCCGGGCAGCCACTTGGGGAAGAGCAGGACGAGGTGGCCCGGCTGCGCCACCGGGATCGACTCGGTGACGCTGAGGATGCCACGGGTGGTATCGGTGGCGTCGACGGCGAGGCGGATCGTGCCGGGGTAGGGCGTGTCGCGCGGTGCGGGGATCGTGTCCTCGAACGGCACCGGCTGCGGCGCGCTGTTGCCCGCGGGCACCTGCGCGAAGGCGCCGAGCGGGGCGAGGACGGTGGAGGCCAGCAGCGCGGCTGCGGCGAAGCGACGGATCATGGCGGCGTCCCGATGTGCTGTTGTCACATCGGGCGTAGCCAGCGCGCGCGGCGGTCGTCCAGCCCCGGAGCGGAAAAAAGGTCAGCGAGGGTGACGGTTCGGGGCGTCGGAGCGGCGCGCGGCCGCCCCGCCGATCAGATCATCCCGGCCTTCATCTGCTTGACCGCGTGGTCGGCGGCGCGCGCGGTCATCGCCATGAAGGTCAGCGACGGGTTGACGCACGACACCGACGCCATCTGCGCGCCGTCGGTGACGAACAGGTTGGGCGCGTCATGCGCCTGGTTGAAGCCGTTGAGCACGGACGTGCCGGGATCGCGCCCCATGCGCGCGCCGCCCATCTCGTGGATCGCCTCGCCGGGGACGTGCTTGCCGCGCCCGCCGGTGACGTTGGTCAGCCCGGCCTTGCGCAGCATCAGCTGGCCCTGCTCGAGCGCGTCGTCCATCATCTTGATCTCATTGTCGCGGAACGTCACGTCGAAGCGCAGCAGCGGGGTGCCGAAGCGGTCGGTCTTGCTGAAGTTGAGCATCACGCGATTGTCGTCGTACGGCAGGCACTCGCCGAACGCGCCCATCGAGAAGCGCCACGGGCCGTACTCGCGCATGCCGTGCTTCATCCCAGCGCCGAAGCCCTCGGGCGCGGCGGCCTGGCGGAACGCCTGGCCCTGATAGCCGTAGCCGCGCTTGAACGGCAGCTCCTCGGCGACCAGGTTGCGGAAGCGCGGGACATAGACGCCGCCGGGGCGACGGCCGTACTCGATCAGGTCGGTCATGCCCGGGATCTCGCCCGAGACGCCGACCCGGAAGATATGGTCCATCACGCCGCTGCCGAGCGCGCCGTTGGAGTGGAACCAGCTGCGCTCGCTGTCCGCGGGACGCGAGTTGAGCAGCACGTGCATCGAGCTCATCGCCGAGGCGCAGAGGAAAACCATTCGCGCGTTGACCACCTCGGCGCGTCCGGTGTTCGCGTCGACCAGCCGCACCCCCGTCACGCGCTTGCGTTGCGGGTCATATTCGAGGTTGGTCGCCCAGGTGTCCGAGCGCAGCGTCAGCCGCCCGGTCGCGCGCGCCGCGGGCAGCGTCACCGCCTGGGTCGAGAAATAGGCGCCGAAGCTGCAGCCGTGGCTGCACTGCGCGCGCTTCTGACAGCGCGAGCGGTTCTGCTCGGGCTTGTCCTGGGTGATGTTGCTGAGCCGGGCGTTGATCAGCTTGCGGCCGGGGAACTCGCGCTCGAGCCGCTCCTTGAGCCACACTTCCGCGACGTTCATCGGGAAGGGCGGCATGAACTCGCTGTCGGGGAGATAGGGCAGATTCTCCTTGCCGCCCGACACGCCGATATACTTCTCGACATATTCGTACCACGGCGCGACGTCGTCGTAGCGGATCGGCCAGTCGGTGCCGACGCCCTCGCGCTTGTTGGCGGTGAAGTCGGCGTCGCTCCAGCGGAAGCTCCACCGCCCCCAGGTCAGCGACTTGCCACCCACCACCGACGGGCGCACCCAGTTGAACTTGTTGGGCGCGTCATAGTCGTAGGGGTTCAGGCGATCGTTGATGAAGAAGGGCTGGGTAGCGGGCGAGACCCAGCCGTTGAGCGCGAAATAGTCGCGCTTGGCGAGTGCCGCGGGCATCTTGTCGCGCGCCGGCACCTCATAGGCGGGCTTGCCGTCGAAGGGGTAATCCTCGCCATGCTCGACCATGCGGCCGCGATCGACCATCAGGACGCGCAGTCCCTTCTCGGTGAGCTCCTTGGCGGCCCAGCCGCCGCTCACGCCGGAGCCGATGACGATGGCGTCGAAGCGATCAGTTGCTGCCATGATGTTCAAGTCCGCGGTATCGAGGGTCGGGTAGGCCGGGGCGGCGCTGGCCGCCGCGCGGCTCAGGACGAGAAGATGCGCTTGACCTTGGCGTACGGGTACGCGCCGTCATAGTCGCCGGGGACCGGCAGATAGTGCCGCTCCTGCGTGATCCCGACCTCGGAGGTGTAATAGCCCGAGATCACGAGCTGGCGGAACGCGGTGAAGAAGGGCAGCCCGCCGGTCAGCTGGTCGTTCATCGCCAGCGTCAGCAGAGCGTCCTGCTGCGCCGCGGTCGCCTTGGCGGCGGGCACCTTGTAGTCGGCCATGCTGCGCGCGTCGATCGCGGCGAGACCGCCGAGGATCGTGGCGCGGTCGTCGTCGACCGCCCAGTCGCCCATCATATGCTCGATATACTCCGGCACGCCCGCGGCGATCGCGCCCGGCGTGTCGGTGGTGGGCAGCACGCGCTCGCTGAGCGCCGCGACGGTGGCGCGCTGCGCGGCGGTGAAGACCGGCGCGGGCGGGCCGGTGTTGATCACCGGGTTGGGCTGGTAGGCGGCGGCGCGGGCGAGCGGGACGAACAGGTTCGCGCCGAAGACCGCGACCACGCCGGCGAGTGCCTGGCGACGATCGATCATGCGTGCGCTCCGCGCGCGCGGCGTCCGTGAGTGACGCGCATATCCTCTCCCACCCCATCAGGTTGTTGAGGCGGATGTTTCCACGTCAGGGCGGCGGCGTCAATGCGCTAACGGTAGCGGTACCACAAAGCGTTGGGTGACTCAGCTCGAGCCCAGGACGTTGATGCTGAAGGCGATCACCCCGAGGTTGAAGACGAAGCCGGCGAGGCACTGCCCCAGCACCACGCGGCGAACCTTGGCCGAGGCGACCGTCACGTCCGAGGTCTGGAAGGTCATCCCCAGCGTGTAGCTGAAGTAGAGAAAGTCCCAGTAATCGGGCGCGCTCGTCCCGGGGAAGTCGATCCCCTTCGAGTCGCCGCCGGCCTTCGCCGGCATGTAGAACAGGTGCGCATAGTGCAGCGCGTAGACCATGTTCGAGAACAGCCACGCGAGCACGAGCGTGCCGATCACCAGCAGCTTGCCCGCGCCGCTCTCGTTGCCCCTCAGCTCGGACTCGACCGCGACGAGGATCGCCAGCGTCACCGCGCCGGTCACCGCGAGCAGCAGCGCGCGGTTGGCGTCGTTGGCGCGCGAGGCGCGGCGCATCTGCGCGGGGGTGTCGTGGCGGAACAGCGGCACCAGCGAGACCAGGAAGGTGAAGGCGGCAATGTCGAACGCCGCCATCACCCCGCGGCCCTTGCCCAGGTGCGGGATCGCCGCGGCGAGCGCGCCCGCGAACACCAGCACGAACAGCACGAAGCGCGGCGGCGCCAGCTTGCGGCCGATCCCCCACCAGCGCGGCGGGAGCGGGTGGGCGGCGGAGTCGCGCGACGGGTCGGTGCTCATGCGACGATTGGCTAGCGCTCGCGCGACCGCTCGCCTAGATACGCCGACCCATCATGAGCCGTATCCAGCCACCCGCCCGTGTCCGCGGCACCCAGGACATCTTCCGCGGCGAGCAGCGCCGCTTCGCGCGCGTGCTCGACGCCTTCGACCGCGTCCGCCGCCTCTACTGCTTCGAGCGAGTCGAGGTGCCCGTGTTCGAGGACACGCAGGTGTTCGCGCGCTCGATCGGCGAGACCACCGACGTGGTGTCGAAGGAGATGTATTCCTTCCCCGACAAGGGCGGCGACATGCTGACGCTGCGCCCCGAGTTCACCGCCGGGATCGCGCGCGCCTATATCAGCAACGGCTGGCAGCAATATGCACCGCTCAAGCTGGTCACCTCGGGCGCGGTGTTCCGCTACGAGCGGCCGCAGAAGGGGCGCTACCGCCAGTTCCACCAGATCGACGCCGAGCTCCTCGGCGCGCCCGAGCCCGCCGCCGACGTCGAGCTGCTGACGCTGGCGGACCAGCTGCTCCACGAGCTCGGCATCGCCGAGGGGGTGACGCTCAAGCTCAACACGCTCGGCGACGCCGAGACGCGCGAGGCGTGGCGCGCCGCGCTGGTGGCGCATTTCACGGCGCACCGCGGCGAGCTGAGCGAGGACAGCCTGACCCGGCTGGAGAAGAACCCGCTACGCATCCTCGACTCGAAGGACCCGCGCGACCGCCCGATCGCTGACAGCGCGCCGGACATCGACGCCTATCTCACGGCGGGGGCGCGCGCCTTTTTCGACGCGGTGACAGCGGGGCTCGACGCCGCCGGGGTGAGGTGGGAGCGCGACGCGCGGCTGGTGCGCGGCCTCGATTATTATCGCCACACCGCGTTCGAGTTCGTCACCGACCGGCTCGGCGCGCAGGGCACGGTGCTCGCGGGCGGGCGCTACGACGGGCTGGTGGAGAGCCTCGGCGGTCCGGCGACCGCGGGCGTGGGCTGGGCCGCGGGGGTGGAGCGGCTGGCGATGCTGCTGGACGAACCCGCGGCAGAACCGTTGGCCGTCGTCGTGGTCGCGGAGGAGGCCGGGCTGGAGCCGCTCGCGTCGAGCGCGACGGCGGCGCTCCGCAAATCCGGCATCCGTGCGGAGGCGGTGGTGACCGGAAGCTTGAAGAAACGGTTCGATCGCGCCGTGAAGATGGCCCCCCGCCAGGTCGTCACGCTGAAGCGGAGCGGCGATACCCTGGGCTTCCAGCAGCGCGGTTCCGGTGCTGAACACGACGAGATGGCCGCGGTGGCGGCGGTGTTGAACGCCGCCATAGACCCTGCATGACCGCGATCTCGCTCGACCGCATCCGGCAGATCGAGGCGCGGCGCGACGAGCTCGCCGCGATGATGGCGAGCGGCGCGCTGGACGGCGACCGCTTCGTCCAGGTCTCGAAGGAATATGCCGAGCTCGAACCGGTCGCGCTCGCCGCCGGTGAAGTGCGCCGCCTGCGGCAGGAGGCCGAGAGCCTGTCCTACATGACCGAGGACGCCGACGCCGAGCTCCGCGCGATGGCGGAGGAGGAGTTGCGAGAGAATCGCGCCGCGCTGGCGGACGCCGACCGCCGGCTCGCGCTGGCGCTGCTGCCGCGCGACGCCGCCGACCAGCGCTCGGCGATGCTCGAGGTGCGCGCCGGGACCGGGGGCGACGAGGCGGCGCTGTTCGCGGGCGACCTGTTCCGCATGTACCAGCGCTACGCCGAGCGGCAGGGCTGGCGCGTCGAGCTGATCTCCGCCTCGGACAGCGACGCGGGCGGCTACAAGGAGGTGGTCGCCAGCGTGACCGGCGCGGGCGTGTTCGCGCGGCTCAAGTTCGAGAGCGGGGTGCACCGCGTCCAGCGCGTGCCGGTCACCGAGAGCGGAGGGCGGATCCACACCTCGGCGGCCACCGTGGCGGTGCTGCCCGAGGCGGAGGAGGTCGACGTCCAGATCGACGAGGCCAAGGACCTGCGCATCGACGTCTATCGCTCGTCGGGCCCGGGCGGCCAGTCGGTCAACACCACCGACAGCGCGGTGCGGATCACTCACTTGCCGACCGGGCTGGTGGTGATCCAGCAGGACGAGAAGTCGCAGCACAAGAACAAGGCGAAGGCGCTCAAGGTGCTGCGCACCCGGCTGTACGAGGCGGAGCGCGAGCGGCTGGCGAGCGAGCGCTCGGGCACGCGCAAGGCGATGGTCGGTTCGGGCGATCGCTCCGAGCGGATCCGGACCTACAATTTCCCGCAGGGGCGCGTGACCGACCACCGCATCAACCTGACGCTCCACCGCCTGCCCGAGATCCTGCAGGGCGACATGGACGAGCTGATCGGTGCGCTGGTGGCGGAGGACGAGGCCGAGCGGCTGGCGACCCTCGATGCCGCGTAGCAGGCGGGGGCGCGGCGGGGCGACGCCACGGCGCGGCGGATGACCGCCGCGCGTCAGGCGCTCCGCGACGCCGCCGCCCGCTTCGCCTTCTCGGACACGGCCCGGCTCGACGCGGAACTGCTGCTCGCGCACGCGCTCGGGATCACGCGCGAGCGGCTGCTGCTCACGCTCGACGACTGGACCGCCCCGCCGGGCTTCGCCGCGCTGGTCGAGCGCCGCGCGCGGCACGAGCCGGTCGCCTACATCACCGGCACGCGCGCCTTCTGGACGATCGAGCTGGCGGTCGGCCCGGGCGCGCTGATCCCGCGCCCGGACAGCGAGACGCTGCTCGAGGCCGCGCTGGCACACTTCGCGGATCGGCCCCCGGCCCGCGTGCTCGACCTCGGCACCGGCCCCGGCACGCTGCTGCTCGCCGCGCTGGCCGAGTGGCCGGGCGCGAGCGGGCTCGGCGTCGACCGCTCCGATGCCGCGCTCGAGCAGGCGCGCGCCAACGCGGCCGCGCTCGGGTTCGCGGACCGCGTCGCGTTCCGGCGCGGCGACTGGGCGGCCGGGACCGCCGAGCGCTTCGACCTCGTGCTCGCCAATCCGCCCTATGTCGCTACCGGCGCGGATCTCCCCGACGAGGTGCGCGACTATGAGCCGGCGGGCGCGCTCTTCGCGGGCGACGACGGGCTCGACGACTATCGCGTGATCGCGCCGCAGCTGCCGGGGCTGCTCGCGCCCGGCGGCGTCGGCTGCGTCGAGATCGGCGCCGAACAGGGTGAGCGCGCCGCCGCGCTGTTTCGCGCCGCGGGGCTGAGCGTCGCGCTGCGGCACGACCTCGCCGGGCGTGACCGCTGCCTCGTCGTGACGGCTTGATTCGGGGCGTGGCGCCCCCACATTTCGCTTTGAGAACGCATCCTGAGCCGTTACAGACTGCGTCGGGGCACGCGAACTCAACGACATTTGTTGTGTTGGATGGGCGCACGGCCCTCCCTTCGTCATCAGCCGCTGCAGTCCGGCGGCATGGCAGGCCTGCGGTGCCCGGCACGCGCGGCGCCGGGGAACGACTGCAACCCGTGTATCGGGAGCAAGTGCCGGTTTTGGTTCCAGGACGAGGACAGTGATTTGATCAACAACCGTCAGAACGGTCGCCGTCGCGGCCGTGGTGGTGGCCAGCAGCGTCAGGGTGGCGGCGGCCAGGGGCAGCGTGACAGCGGTAACCGGATCGACAGCCGCGCGCGCGGCAACGCGGCCCAGCTGCTCGAGAAGTACCGCAACATGGCGCGCGACGCGCAGATGGCGGGCGACCGCGTCAACACTGAATACTACCTCCAGTTCGCGGACCATTATTTCCGGGTGCTCGCCGACCAGCGCGGCCGCTCCGACGACCAGCCGTACCAGCGGCGCCAGCGCGACGATTTCGACAGCTTCGACGACGGCGACGATTTCGGTGACGAGGGCGAGCCGATCCGCGCCGACGAGCAGCAGCGCGTCAGCGAGAGCGAGCCCCGCCGCGAGCGCGACGGCAACCGCCGTGACGAGGGGCGCCGTGACGAGGGGCGCCGCGAGGCGCGCGACCAGGGCGAGCCGCGCCGCGAGGGCCGACGCGACGAGCGCCGCCCGCAGCGCGAGGCCGATGAGATCGCCGACGGCTCGCCGCGGGACACCGCGACGCCAGCGAACGATCCCGCGGTGAGCGAGAGTGATGAGGGCGCGCCCCGCCGTCGCCGCGGCCGTAAGCCGCGGGAGGAGGTGGCGGTCGACGCCGCCGCTGTGAACGGTGCTGCGGACGAACGCACGCTGGAGCTCGGCCTCGACCGGCTGCCGCCGGCGCTCGGTACCCCAGCCGAGCCGGTCGCAGCCGAGACGGCCGAAGGTGGCGAGCCCGTCGTCAAGCCGCGCCGTCGCCGCGTCCGTGCCGCGGCGGAGGCGTCCCCTGCCGAGTGAGCGCCGCGTGACATGAAGAGCCGTGGTGGGGCCGGCGTCCGGGCGGACGCCGGCCCCTCGTCGTTTGTGGGTGGCCGCGAACGCGATATCGTCGTCGCGCTCTTCGCCCGACCCCGACCGCGTCGCCTGACCCAACCGCTTGCATTGCCTACGGAAGAGAGGATGATGCGCCGAGGAGCGGTCACCCGCGTCGGGGCCGCCCGACGGAGGAGAGGGTCATGACCATCGCAGCCATCCTGCGCGAGAAAGGCGCCGCGCTCGTCGCGGTCGGGCCGGAGACGACAGTCGCAGGCGCGATCGCGCTCCTCGCCGAGCACCGTATCGGCGCGCTGCCGGTGGTCGCCGGCGGGGCGGTGCGCGGCATGTTCTCCGAGCGCGACGTGGTGCGGCTGCTCGCGGGTGGCGACAGCGGCGTGCTGCAGGCGCGCGTCGGCGAGGTGATGACCGCGCCAGCGGTGACCGCGGCGCCGGCGGACCCGGTGCTCGCCGCCTTGTCGCTCATGACGCAGCGGCGCATCCGACACCTGCCCGTCGTCGAGGCGGGGGAGGTGCGCGGGATCGTCTCCATCGGCGATCTCGTCAAATATCGCATCGAACGGATCGAGGCGGAAGCAGCCGCGATGCGCGACTATATCCAGCAGGCGTGACCCGGGTGGCGGTGGCGCCCAGTCGCCGCGTCGTGACCGGTGATTCGCCGCGGCATCCGCTCGGTGTCTGGCGTGAGCGCCGCGGTTTTCCGCCATTTCCGCGGGCCCCCGACATAAAATTGCAAAAAGTGTTTGACCGGTGGGAACGCCCTCCATATATGCCGCTTCACCGGACGGGGGGCGCTGCTGAGGCGGTGCTTCTGGGCCGGTCGCCAGATAGGATGGACATCGTTCTCCCCGATCGAAGGGTGGGGGAGGGTTGGATGTCCGGTTTCTTCGTCGGCGGTTCTTTGACATTGTAGGTTTAGATGAAGGGACATGTGGACGGTGGTCTGCGGGGTCTGCGCATGCAAGGTGCGTGGGCGTCGTTAGAGACT
>NZ_JACIAY010000007.1 GCF_014194975.1 Sphingomonas sp. BK580
GACGCCCTCGGTGATCAGATACGCCGGCGGGCGCATGTTCACCACCTCGGCCGCGCCGGGATAGCCGACCGGCCCGGCGCCGCGCATGAACAGCAAGGTCTCGGGCGTGATCCCGGTGGCGGGGTCGTCGATCCGGGCGTGATAGTCCTCGGGCCCGTCGAACACCACCGCGGGGCCCTCGAAGGCGTTGGGATCCGCCGGGTTGCTCAGATAACGGTCGCGGAACTCGGGCGAGATCACGCTGGTCTTCATCACCGCCGCGTCGAACAGGTTGCCCGACAGCACCAGGAACCCCGCCGCCTCCTTGAGCGGCCGGTCGTACGGGCGGATCACCGCCTCGTCCTCGATGGGAACGCCGCGGCAGTTCTCGCCGATCGTGCGGCCGTTGACCGTCAGCGCGCCCTCGGCGATCAGCCCCTGCCCGATCAGCTGGCTGACCACCGCGGGGACGCCGCCGGCGCGGTAATAATCCTCGCCGAGATACTCGCCCGCGGGCTGCAGGTTGACCAGGAGCGGCACGCCGTGTCCCTCGCTCTCCCAGTCCTTGAGCGGCAGCTCGACGCCGACGTGGCGCGCCAGCGCCGCCAGGTGGATCGGCGCGTTGGTCGAGCCGCCGATCGCCGAATTGACCTTGATCGCGTTGTGGAACGCGTCCCTGGTCAGGATGTCCGAGGGCTTGAGGTCCTCCGCCACCATCTCCACCACGCGCTTGCCGGTGAGATAGGCCACCTCCTGCCGGTCGCGGTAGGGCGCCGGGATCGCCGCCGAGCCGGGCAGCGACATGCCCAGCGCCTCGGCGAGGCTGTTCATCGTCGTCGCGGTGCCCATCGTGTTGCAATAGCCGGTCGACGGCGCCGACGACGCCACCAGCCGGATGAACTCGGCGTCGTCGATCTCGCCCGCGGCGAGCAGCTGGCGCGCCTTCCACACGATCGTGCCCGAGCCGGTGCGCTCGCCCTTGTGCCAGCCGTTGAGCATCGGCCCGACCGACAGCGCGATCGCGGGGATGTTGACCGTGGCGGCCGCCATCAGCGCGGCCGGCGTGGTCTTGTCGCAGCCGATCGTCAGCACCACGCCGTCGAGCGGGTAGCCGTACAAGACCTCGACCAGCCCCAGGTACGCCAGGTTGCGGTCGAGCCCCGCGGTCGGGCGCTTGCCCGTCTCCTGGATCGGGTGGACCGGGAACTCCAGCACGATCCCGCCCGCCTCGCGCACGCCCTCGCGCACCCGCTCCGCCAGCACCAGATGGTGGCGGTTGCACGGGCTGAGGTCGCTGCCGGTCTGCGCGATGCCGATGATCGGCTTGCCCGAGCGCAGCTCGTCGAGGCTGAGACCGAAGTTGAGGTAGCGCTCCAGGTACAGCGCCGTCATGTCGATGTTCGCGGGATTGTCGAACCACGCCCGGCTGCGCAGCGCCGGCGGTGTAGTGCTCTCAGTCATCGGTCGCTCCGGGTCAGCGCGCCGTCGAAACGCGGAAGACCATGATATGATGGTAGGGCTTGCCCGGCTCGACGCGCGCCGAGCCGAACGCCGGCTGGTTGGGCGTGTCCGGGAATTTCTGCGGCTCCAGCGCGATGCCGTCGCCCATGCGATAGACGTGGCCCGACTTGCCGATCAGCGAGCCGTCGAGGAAATTGCCCGAGTAGAATTGCACGCCGGGCTCCGTGGTGAGCACCTCGAGCACGCGCCCGGACACCGGGTCCTCCAGCCGCGCGGCGAGCTGCGGATCCTTGGTGGCGCCCTTGTCGAGCGCGAAATTATGGTCGTAGCCGCGGCCGATCACGATCTGCGGGTCACGCCCGTCGCGCACGCCCTCGCCGACGATACGCCCTTGGGTGAAGTCGAACACCGTGCCCGCCACCGGCTTGAGCTCGCCGGTCGGGATCAGCGTGGCGTCGACCGGTGTATAGCGCTTCGCCGGGATCGTCAGCTTCTGCGCGTAGATGCCGCCGGCGGAGCCCTCGCCCGCCATGTCGAAGAGCGCGTGGTTGGTGAGGTTGACGATGGTCGGCGCGTCGCTCTTGGCGCCGAGATCGATCGTCAGCGAACCGGCGTCGTCGAGGCTGTAGGTCGCGGTCACCTGGAGCGTGCCGGGGTAACCCTGGTCGCCCGCCGGGCTGGTCATCACCATGGTGACGCTCGCCCTGGGGCCGGACTTCACCTCGGTGATCTTCCAGATCACCTTGTCGAAGCCCTTGGTGCCGCCGTGGAGCGAGTTGGTCTTGTCGTTGAGCGGCAGCTGATAGCTCTTGCCGTCGAGCGCGAACTTGCCGCCGCGGATGCGGTTGGCATAGCGTCCGACGGTCTGGCCCCAGAAATTGGGCTTGGTGACGTAGCTGGCGGCGTCGTCATAGCCGAGCGTGATATCAGCGACCTTGCCGTCGCGCCCCGGCACGTTGAGCGACTGGAGCGTCGCGCCCAGCGTCATCACGCGGGCGCTGACGCCGTTGCTGCCGCTGAGCACCACCGCCTCGATCGCGGTGCCGTCGGGCAATCGGCCGAACGCCTCGCGCTTCGCGGTCGCGGCCTCGGCACCCACCGCCGCCAACAGGCTGCCGGCCGCCATCGTCCACCCGCTCCACGCAGCCAATCTCACCATCGCCGACCTCTCCCGAACGTCCAGCACACGCGCCGCAGCACCGCCGGTCCGCGGCGTTTCCGCATTGACCCGACGACCGCCCGGAATATAGTCAGACATATCGAGCACGCGCAACCCAGTTCCGCGCGTCACAGGGAGAGGATGATGGCCGGACCACCGATTTCCAGCGGCGCTGTCGCGACGGGGGGCGGAGGAGCCGTCTCGTATCGCCCCGCGCTCGCGCTGCTGGCCTCGCTGTTCTTCATGTGGGGTTTCATCACCGTCCTCAACGACATCCTGATCCCGCACCTGAAAGCGGTGTTCGACCTCAACTATACCCAGTCGCTGCTGATCCAGTTCGTCTGGTTCATCGCCTACGGCGTCGCCTCCTTCCCCGCCGCCAAGCTGATCGAGCGGATCGGCTACAAGAAGTCGATGGTGGTCGGCCTGCTGATCATGGCGGTCGGCGCGCTCGGCTTCGTCCCGGCGTCGCAGCTCGCCTCCTACGGCTTCTTCCTCACCGCATTGTTCGTGCTCGCCACCGGGATCACGCTGCTCCAGGTCGCTGCCAACCCGTATGTCGCGGTGATCGGCCCGCCCGAGAGCGCCTCCTTCCGGCTCAACCTGGTGCAGGCATTCAACTCGCTCGGCACCTTCGTGGCGCCGACCTTCGGCGCGATGCTGATCCTGTCGCGCTCGGCCTCGGGCACGAGCGAGGGCGGCACGACGCAGCTGAGCGCGGCGCAGCGGCTCGCCGACGCGCAGTCGGTGCAGATGCCTTACATACTGATCGCGGGCGTGCTGGTGGTGATCGCGGTGACGATCGCGCTGTTCAAGCTGCCCCAGCTCGGCTCGGCCACCAACCGCATCGCCGCCGACGAGCGCCGCCGCCACTCGCTGTTCCAGCACCGTAACCTGGTGTTCGGCGTGCCGGCGATCGGCCTGTACGTGCTCGCCGAGATCTGCGTCGGCTCGCTGCTGATCAGCTTCATCCAGCAGCCGCAGATCGCCAACCTCAGCGCCGCCGACGCCAGCGGTTACCTCACCCTGCTGTGGGGCGGGATGATGGTGGGCCGCTTCGTCGGCGCCGCGATCATGCGCTACATCGCCCCGGAGAGGCTGCTGGCGTTCAACGCTTTGGTCGCCTTCGTGCTGGTGATGACCGCGGTGCTGTTCACCGGCCATGTCGCGATGTGGGCGCTGGTGCTGGTCGGGCTGTTTCACTCGATCATGTTCCCGACGATCTTCACGCTGGGGATCAAGGGCCTGGGCCCGCTCACCGAGGAGGGCTCGGGGCTGCTGATCATGGCGATCGCGGGCGGCGCGCTGGCGACGGTGCAGGCGTGGATCGCCGACCACCACGGGCTGAGCATCTCGTTCCTCGTGCCAGCGGCGTGCGAGCTGTACGTGCTGTTCTACGCGGTCTGGGGTTCGCGCCCGACCAATGCCTTCCCCGACAGCGCGGCACAGGAGACCGCCGCCTGACGCGGCGGCGCGCCGCCGATGGCGCGTCGACGGCCGCGGCCTCCCAGGAGATCCCTCCGCGGCGCTCCCGGCATGCTCCCCATCTACCGTCATCTCGGAACACGGCCGGGATGACGGCGGAGGCGCGACAAGCCTCCCTTCGCGGGGATGATCGAGGCGTCGCCCGACACAGGGCAGATGACGCCGCGGCGCGCAGCCGCTAACCTCGCGCCATGCTGCTCCACATCGTCGCGCGCGGACGGATCGGGCGCTCGCCCGAGGGTGAGCTGGTCGACCGCTATCTCAAGCGCATCGCCTGGCCGACGCGGCTGAGCGAGCTGCCCGATCGCGGCGGACGCGAGCCCGATCGACCGGCGCAGGGGCGGCGCGTGCTGCTCGACGAGAAGGGCGAGATGCTCGGCTCCGCCGCCTTCGCCGCGACGCTCGGCCGCTGGCGCGACGACGGCGTCCGCGAGGCGCGGTTCGTGATCGGTGCGGCGGACGGCTTCGGCGACGTCGAGCGCGGCGAGGCCGACCTGCTGCTCTCCTTCGGGCGCGCCACTTGGCCGCACCTGCTCGCGCGCGCGATGCTGGCAGAACAATTGTTCCGCGCCACCAGCATCCTCGCCAACCATCCTTATCATCGCGAGGGCTGAGGCATGCGCTCGCCCGGCCTCGGCGCGACGCTCGCGCT
Source organism: Sphingomonas sp. BK580 (assembly GCF_014194975.1). GTDB lineage: Bacteria > Pseudomonadota > Alphaproteobacteria > Sphingomonadales > Sphingomonadaceae > Sphingomonas. Next base: position 4,737 of record NZ_JACIAY010000007.1, read on the forward strand.
CGCGCTGCTCGCGCCAGGCGCCGCGGCGCTGCCCGAGCCGTCGGCGCGCGCGGCGGGACCGCAGCTCGCCGGCGCCGAGACGGAGATCGCGGTCGAGCGCGCGCGTGCCGACGCGATCGCGGCTCGGCTCGCGCGTCAGCGGTCCGCGCTCGCGGCCGAGCAGGGGCCGGTCGTGCGGCTGGTCGCCGCCCTGGCCGCGGTGGCCCGGCGCCCGCGCGCGGCGCTGCTGCTGCGCCCGGGCAGTGTCGTCGATCTCGTCCACGTCGAGGCAGTGCTCGGCGCCGCGATGCCGCGGCTCGAGCAGCGCACGGCGACGCTGCGGGGCGCCCTCGCGCGCACGCGGGCGCTGGCGGCCAGTGCGGCGGCGACCGAGCGCGCGCTCGCCGCCGAGCGCACGCGGCTCGTCGAGGCACGCGAGCGCCTCGCCGCGCTCGGCGACGGCGACGAGCGCGCCCTGGCGCTGGAGGAGTCGGCGCGCGACACCGCCGACCGGATCGCCGCGCTCGGCGGCGCGCAGGCGGTGCTCGGTGAGCTGATCGCGCTGCCGGCGCCACCGCGGCCGGACGCGGCGAGCGCGGCCGGCGCGGCGGCGCCGGCCTACCGCCTGCCGGCCCGCGGTCGGCTCGTCACCGGCCTGGGCGAGCTGTCGGGCAACGGCGTTCGCTCGCGCGGGCTCACGCTGGCCGTGCCGCGCGGCGCCGCCTTGGTCGCGCCCGCGGCGGGGACGGTGCGCTACGTCGGGGCGTTCCGCAGCTATGGTACGATCGTGATCCTCGACCATGGCGCCGGCTGGCAGACGCTGGTGACCGGGGTCGGCACGCCCGCGGTGACGAACAACACGGCGGTAGCGGCGGGCGCGCTGCTCGGTCGGGCCGCGACGCGCGGCGAGCCGACGGTGACGGTCGAGCTGCGCCGCCGCGGCGTGCCGGTCGACGTGGCGCAGCTGGTGGGGTGAACGGCGTGACCGGATGGGGCCGCCGCGTGCCCGCATGGGCGGCTTCCTCTGCCTCACCCTCGCCTGCCGTCGAGCCCCGCGGCGGCCGTGACCGCCCGCCGCGGTGTGACGAGGACGCTTGAACCCTGCTGGCACCGGGCGTTGGCGCGAGGCTCGTCGCGGAGCCGTGGTCACTCGTTCTCGCGCACACGCGGGAACCCAGGGTCACGCGCGACAACGGTCGCTGACGCCGGCGCCCCCTGGGCTCCCGCCTGCGCGGGGGCACGAGGAACGCATGGGCAAGGCCGCGCTCCTGTCAGCGATGTCGCGCGCGTACCCTGGGGAGGCGGTCGCCGCCGGGGACGCGCCGACCGTCACTCCGGGGGACCGATCACTCCACGAACGGCTCGACGCCGATATGACGTCCGCGCAGGAACGCGTCGGCGACCAGGCGCAGCGGCGCGACGTCCACGTCGGACTCGCCGGCGCGCACGATCTCGGCGAAGCGACGGTACAGTCCGGGATATTCGCCGTGCAGCTCGGCGTCGTGCGCGAGGGCCTCCGCGCCGTCGATCGTCAGCACCGAACCGCCCTTGGCGAGCAGCAGCGTGCCCGCGTCGGTCTCGACCTCGATGTCCCAGTGCTGCGGACCCTCCTGGCGGAAGTCGAGGTCCATCGCGATCGCGCTGCCCGCGGTGTCGCGGAAGGCGACGCGCGCGGCGATCGGGGCGGCGCGGTTCGACGGCACGTCCAGCTCGGCGGTCTCGACGAAGAAGGGGCGCGGCAGGATCCGGGTCGCGATCGACAGCGCGTTGATGCCGGGATCGAACACGCCGAAGCCGCCGGGTTCCCAGATCCAGTCCTGCCCCGGGTGCCAGACGCGCACGTCCTCGCGCCAGGTGATCGTGGCGCGCTTCACCTCACGCCCGGCGAGCCAGGCGCGCGCGGGCTCGACCCCGTCGGCGTAGCGCGAGTGCCAGCTGGCGAACAGGCTGACGCCGCGCGCCGTCGCCGAGTCACGGAGCGCGGTGACCTCGGCCAAGGTCGCGCCCGGCGGCTTCTCGAGGAAGACGTGCCAGCCCTGCTCGATCGCGAACTGCGCGATGGCGCGGCGCACCTGCGGCGGGGTGCAGAGCGCGACCGCGTCGACCGCCACGCCGCTCGCGGCGAGCGCCTCGACGTTGGCGAAGAACGGCAGGCCGTTGACCGGCTCGCCGTGGCGGCTGACCGTCGCGACCAGCTCGATGTCGTCGTTGCCGGCGATCGCGGGGAGGTGCTGGTCGTGCGCGATCTTGCCCATGCCGACCAGCGCGAGGCGGATGCGGGCGCTCACAGTGCGCGCACCTGCACCGGCGCGTCGGGCGCGTCGGTCAGCGGGTTGCGCAGCGGCAGCGCGAAGGGCGCGGCGCTGATCTCGAACACGTCACCCGGCCGGGTCTTGACCCCGTCCGCCACCGACAAGGTCGCGGTGCCGAAGAAGTGGACGTGCACGTCGCCGGGACGGCGGAAGCCGGCGTACTTGAAATGATGGTGCTCGAGGTTGGCGAGATGGTGCGACATATTGTCCTCGCCGGTCAGGAACGGCTTCTCCCACAAGGTGGCGCCGTCGCGGACGATGCGGCTGGTGCCGCGGATGTCCGCCGGCGGCGTGCCCAGCAGCAGCTCGGGGCCGAGCGCGGCCTGGCGCAGCTTGGAATGCGCCAGCCAGAGGTAATTGTGCTTCTCGGTGACGTGGTCGCTGAACTCGTTGGCGAGCGCGACGCCGAGCCGATAGGGCGTGCCATCCTCGCCGATCAGGTAGATGCCGGCGAGCTCGGGCTCCTCGCCGCCGTCCTGCGCGAAGGCGGGCGAGGCGAGCGGCGCCTCGGGCGCCACCAGCGACTGGCCGTCGCCCTTGTAGAACCATTCGGGCTGCTGGCCCACCGCGCCCGCGGCGGGCTTGCCGCCCTCGACTCCCTCGAGGAACATCCGCATCGAGTCGGTCTGGTGCGCGGCGTCGGCCGCGGCCTTGTGCATCTTGTCGCGCCCCTCGGCCGAGGCGAGGTGGGTCAGACCGGTGCCAGCGAGCAGCAGCCGCGCGCCGTCCTCATGGTCGATCGCGGGGAGCAGGCGCTTGGCGTCGAGCTCGGCGACGAGGTCGACCGTCTCCCCGGAGCGGCGCGCCGCCGCCGCCTCGGCGAGCGTGGTGCCGCGCGCGATCGCCTCCAGGGCGAGCGCGCGCGTCGTGTCGACGCCGTCGAGGAACCAGGCGCTGTCGCCCTCGGCGAGGATGACGCGGCGACGACCGTCGTCGCCGCGGTGCTGGAGCAGGCGGGTGAAGCTCATGCGAGGTCCTTGAGCGCGGTGATGTATTGGTGGGCGTCCGCGCCCACCGCCGCGGCCGACTTGCCCGGGCGGTAGAGGTTGGAGCCGAGCCCGAAGCCGTCGGCGCCCGCGGCGCGCCACTCGGCCATGTTCTGCGGGGTGATGCCGCCGACTGCGAGCATCCGCGTCGCCTTCGGCAGCACCGCGCGCTGCGCCTTGAGGAAGGCCGGGGTGGTGCCGTCGGCGGGGAAGAGCTTGAGCGCGGTGGCGCCGGCGGTGAGCGCGGCGAAGCCCTCGCTCGGGGTGAAATAGCCCGGCAGCGACACCAGCCCGGCCGCGACGCTCGCGTGGATCACCTCGGGGTTGGTATTGGGCGAGACGATCAGCGTGCCGCCCGCGTCGCGTACCCGCGCGACGTCGTCGGTGGTGAGCACGGTCCCGGCGCCGACCATCGCGCGCCCGGCGAGACGCTCGGCGAGCAGCCGGATGCTCTCGATCGGCTCGGGCGAGTTGAGCGGCACCTCCAGCAGGGTGAAGCCTGCCTCCACCAGCGCGTCCGCTACCGCGGGTGCCTCGGCCGGGGTGAGGCCGCGCAGGATCGCCACCAGCGGCGCCTGGCGGAAGGCGGCGTCGAACGCCGCGAGATAGTCGGTCATCGGGTCATCTCCCACAGCTGGTGGATCCCGGCGGCGAAGGCGCGCTCGCTGTCGAGCGCCAGGGCGGTGCCGCCGCACGAGTCGATCGCGGCGGCGTAGAGCGTGGCCAGGTCCCCGCTGGCGAGCAGCTGGACGGGGCGGCCCTTGAGGTCGGTGCGCGCGCCGACATCCGCGCCGATCAGCACGCCGCTGGCGAAGCTGGCGGCGTCGAGCGCGTCGAGCCGGTCGAGCAGGACGCGCGCGCGCACCTCGAACAGCGCGACGGTGAGGTCGCGCGCGCCCGCGCCGCGCGCGACGCCGGCGCGGAAGGCGGCGCCGTCGGCGACCGGCCCGTCGAGCATCGCGCTGAGGATGCCGTGGCCGCGCAGCAGCGCGAACAGCTCGCCCGTCAGCGCGGTGGCGACGTCGGTGATCTGACCCGCGGTGGTGGCGATCCACTTGTTGTGGGTGCCGGGCTGGCAGAACAGCGCGTCGTCGGGGGCGAGCCCGGCGGCGAGCGCGCCGAGCACCTGCACCTCCTCGCCGCGCATCACGTCGGCGCGCGCACCGCTGCGCAGCGCGACACCGGGCAGCAGCAGCGCGTCAGCGTCGGGGAGGCGCAGCGTACCGGCCGCCAGCGCGGCGAGGTCCGCGGGAGCATCGACATAGGGCACCTCGCGCCAGCCGCGGTTCGATCCGACCATGCCAGCCGCGATCACCGGCAGCTCACCCAGCTGCGCGCGGATCGCGGCCAGCTCGGCGGGATAGCCCTCGGCGGTGAGCGCGAGCACGCCGCGCGAGTCGCGCACGCACGGCCCGAACGTCCCGTCCGCCGCGACGCGCCAGGCGCGGCGGTTGGTCGTGCCCCAGTCGATGGCGATATAGTCGCCCGCCACGCATCCTCCTTATCTATTTGTAAGACATAAACCGCTGTGCGATCAGGTCAAGCTGCTGCCGGCGTCGATCGGCGACAGAGCAGAAGGAGAGCGAAGATGGCAGACGAGGTGACGACGCTGTGGCGCGGCGGCGCGCTGCTGGGCGAGGGGCCGGCCTGGGATCCCGCGCGCGGGGTGCTGTGGTTCACCGATATCAAGGCTCGCCGCGTTCATCGCTACGATCCCGCGAGCGGTGACGTGACGCAGTGGGACGCGCCGGCGCAGGTCGGCTGGGTGCTGCCCGCGGACGACGGTGCCCTGATCGCGGGGTTGCAGACCGGGTTGGCACGTTTCGATCCCGCCGACGGCAGCTTCGCGCATCTCGCCGAGGTCGAGCCCGAATGGCCCGGCAACCGCCTCAACGACGCCACGGTCGCGCCCGACGGTTCGATCTATTTCGGCTCGATGGACGATAGCGAGAGCGGGCCGACCGGCCGCGTGCACCGCTGGGACGGCTCCTCTTCGGTGGCGACCGCGATCCCGGCGGTGGCGATCACCAACGGCCCCGGTATCGCGCCTGACGGGCGGACGCTCTACCATGTCGACACGGTCGGCGGGGTGATCCACGCGGTCGAACTCGCGCCCGACGGCACCACCGGGACGATGCGCGACTTCGCCCGCATCGACCCGATCGACGGTCATCCGGATGGCGTGAGCGTCGACTCGGCCGGCAACGTCTGGGTCGGGCTATGGGGCGGCTGGCGCGCGCGGCTCTACTCGCCCGCGGGCGCGATCCTGCGCGAGGTGCGCCTGCCCGCGTCGAACGTCACCAAGATCGCGCTGGGCGGGCCCGAGCTGCGTACCGCTTATGTGACGACCGCGAGCGTCGGCCTCGACGACGCCGCGCGCGCGGCGCAGCCCGAGGCCGGCGGGCTGTTCAGCTTCGCCGTCGAGGTGCCGGGTCAGCCGCTGCCGCTCGCACGCGCGGGCGGATAAGGGGCGTCGCCTGTGTCCGCGAGGTGGCCTGGTTCATGCGGAAGGACGATGAGCCGGTCGAGCCGTCGTCTCGAGGCCCCGCCCCCTCGGGGCCGCCTCGAGACCCGGCCGGGACAAGCTCGCCTGCTCTCAACGTGACAGGTGCGGGCGATCCTGTGCCGTCGCGGGCGCGTAATCGCATCGCACCAACAGCACCGGCCGTCCCGCGGGGGGCCTCTATGAGGCAGGGCGTCCCAGCCGGATCACGCCACCCCGGCCGCGGGCGGGGCGTCACCGAACGACCACATCCGCTCGAGATTGTAGAAGCTGCGCACCTCGGGACGGAACAGGTGGACGATCACGTCACCGGCGTCGATCAGCACCCAGTCGGCGCTGGGCAGCCCCTCGATCCGCGCCGATCGGCCCGTCTCGCCCTTGATCTTCTCCGCGAGCTTGGACGCCATCGAGGCGACCTGGCGGGTCGAGCGCCCGCTGGCGATCACCATATGGTCCGCGATCGACGACTTGCCCGCGAGCGGGATCGAGATCGTGTCCACCGCCTGGTCGTCGTCGAGCGATCGCAGGACGAGCTGGTGCAGCGCCGCGGCCTGATCGGCGTCGGCGGAGCGGTGAACGGGGTCAGTGGCGGGCAAGGTAACTCCTCAAGATGCCGCGGACGCTGCGGCGGGCGTGTCGGCTGTGGATATGGGATCGGCGAAACGAACGTGCCAGGCAGGATCAGCGGCGCGAAGCTGCGTCGCGGACGTCGGGTCAGGGCGGAAACGTAGCAGCACCAGGGCTGGCACACTCCACTCGGTCCATTTCCTCGCCTGGCGTGCGGGCCGCCGAAAGCGCCGCAGCCAACCCATCGCGGGGGCCGCGAGGGCGCGCGCATCATAGCCCGGACGCGCCACCACCGCAATCGGCATCGTCCGCGCGATCGTGCGCCAGCGCTGCCACTCGTGGAACTGCGCGAGATTGTCCGATCCCATGATCCACACGAACCGCGCGCGCGGATAGCGGCGCGACAGTTTGGACAGCGTGTCGGCGGTGTAGCGCGTGCGCAGCCGCGCCTCGATGTCGGTGGCACGGATCGGCGCGCGCCGCGCCATCGCGCGGGCGGAGGCGAGCCGCGCCGGCAGCGGCGCCATACCGCGGCGCGGCTTGAGCGGGTTGCCGGGCGAGACCAGCCACCACACCTCGTCCAGCTCGAGCGCGCGGATCGCCTCCAGCGTGAGGTGGCGATGCCCGCGGTGCGCCGGGTTGAACGAGCCGCCGAGCAGGCCGATGCGGCGGCTCACGTCAGCCCCGCCTGGTCGCCGCGCGCCGGCGCGGGGCGAAGGCCCGCGTCGTCCTCACGCCAATCCTCGCGCTCATGGTACACGCGCAGCACCTCGCAGCGCTGCGCGGCCAGCCGATAGTGGATCAGATAGGGCGTCCCCAGCACGCGCAGCACGCGCGTGTCGCGGCGATGGCGTCGGCCACCGTGGGGAAAGTCGCGGAGAAAGTCGGCGCGTCGCCGGATCGCGGTCACCATCGCCAGCGCGGTGGCGGGTGAGACATGCTCGTCGAGCCACGCGTCGATCGCGATCAGGTCGTCGAGCGCGGCGCGGGCCCACACCACCGGCAGCCTGCTCGGCGCGAGCGCGCTGGCGCGACGGCGGGCTGGCGATCCGCTCCCATAGTCCCTCACGCGGCCGACAGCGTCGGGCGCGGCACCGCCGCGGTGGGGACTAGTCGCATCGGGCGCGATGCCGCGCGATCATCGCCTCGAGCGCGCGCATCACCTCGTCGTGGTCGACGATGTCGCCGCGCTCGACCTGATCGATGCCGAGCTGAACGAAGCCGTCCGACGCGGCCTCGCGCGCCACCGCGTCGCGGATCGCGAAGGCGGCGAACGCCTCGCTGGTGATGCCGCGCGCCGCCGCGATCGAGTCGACCAGGGCGACGGTCGCGTCGTCGAGTTCCGCGGTGATCGCGCGTGCCCTCACCCGCGCACCTGGCCGCTGCCGCGCCCCAGCCACTTGTAGGTCGTCAGCCCCTCCAGCGCGACGGGGCCGCGCGCGTGCAGCCGGCCGGTGGCGATGCCGATCTCGGCGCCGAGTCCGAACTCCGCGCCGTCGGCGAACTGAGTCGAGGCGTTCCACAGCACGATCGCCGAGTCGACCGCGGCGAGGAAGCGCTCCGCCACGTGCGCGTCCGCGGCGACGATCGCGTCGGTGTGGTGCGAACCGTGCCGCGCGATATGCGCGAGCGCGCCATCCACCCCGTCGACCACGGCTACCGCGGCGATGGCGTCGAGATATTCGGCATCCCAGTCGCTCGGCTCGGCGGGTTCGACCGCGGCGAGCAGCGCACGCGCCGCGGCATCGCCGCGGAGCGCGCAGCCCGCCTCCGCCAGCGCGGCGAGCAGCGCGGCGGCGTGCGGCCAGCCGCGATCGATCAGCAGCGTCTCCATCGCGCCGCATACGCCGGTGCGGCGCAGCTTGGCGTCGATCACCACCGCGCGCGCCATGGCGGGATCCGCCGAGGCGTGGACGAACACGTGGTTGACGCCGTCCAGATGCGCCAGCACCGGCACGCGCGCCTCGGCCTGGACGCGCGCGACCAGGCTCTTGCCGCCGCGCGGGATGATCAGGTCGATCGCGCCCTCGGCCGCGAGCATCGCCCCCACCGCGGCGCGGTCGGTGGTGGGGACGAGCTGGACCGCGTCGGCGGGCAGCCCGCCCGCGACCAATCCCTCGACCAGCGCGGCGTGAAGCGCCCGATTGCTCGCCACCGCCTCGGAGCCACCGCGCAGGATCACCGCGTTGCCCGAGCGGACGCACAAGGCCGCGGCGTCGGCGGTAACGTTGGGGCGGCTCTCGTAGACGATGCCGATCACCCCGATCGGGACGCGGACGCGGCTGAGCTGGAGACCGTTGGGACGAGTGGTCCGGTCGATCACCTGCCCGACCGGGTCAGGCAGCGCGGCCACCGCGTCGACGCCCTCCGCGACACCGGCGAGTCGCGCTGGATCGAGCCGCAGCCGGTCGACCAGCGCCGGCGCCAGCGCGCGATCACTGGCGCGAGCGACGTCCTCGGCGTTCGCGGAGAGAATGTCGGCGGCACGGTCGCGAAGGGCAGTGGCGGCAAGGCGCAGCGCGCAGGCCTTGGTCGTCTCGTGTGCCGCCGCCAGCGCGTGCGCGGCCCCGCGCGCGCGCGCGGTCATGGTGTTGATCAGAACCGGAGGGGACAGCGGGTCGAGCATGGCGCGGTGGGGTAGCACGCGCGCGCCGTGGCGCCCAGCCGGAAGCGCTAGACCACCGCGGCGATCCGCGACTCCTCGGACGCGGTACAGGCGCCGTCGCGCGCGCCACCCGCCGCTGGTGGCTTGGCACGTCCCATCGTCCAGTTCGCCTGCAGCCGAACCCGCGGGTTTGGCGCGCACCAGATCTCGCCGGTCTCGTTGATCGCGGTGACCCAGATCAGATTGTGCTCCTGGCCGTAGTCGATCACCGCGAAGGCATAGCCCGGCCCACGATCGAGCACATGAACCGGGAGCGGCGGGTCGAGCTGCTGGAAGGACATGGAAAGAGGCTCCGTTGCGCCATCTTAACCCATGCAAGCTTTTTGTGGTTCCCTGTGCTGGCGAGGCGCTGGCACAATCCTATATCGCGCGACATGACTGATACGCCGCTTCATCGCCGCCGTTTTCTCGCGCTCGCCTCGCTCGGCACCGCGGGCGTCGCCTTGGTGGGTTGCGGGCGACAGGCCGAGGCCGCGGCCGAGCGGTTCGTCGTGACCAAGACCGACGCGCAATGGCGGCAGCAGCTCGGCCCGGCGGCCTATGACGTGCTGCGCCACGAGGGAACCGAGCGTCCCTTCACCAGCCCGCTCAACGACGAGCACCGCGCCGGCACGTTCACCTGCAAGGGCTGCGCGGCCCCGCTGTTCTCGTCCAGGACGAAGTTCGACAGCGGCACCGGCTGGCCCAGCTTCTACGCACCGCTGCGTGACGCGGTGGCGACGCGGACCGATCGCAGCCTCGGCATGGCACGGGTAGAGGTGCACTGCCGGCGCTGCGGCGGCCATCTCGGCCACGTCTTCGACGACGGTCCGCCGCCGACCGGCAAGCGTTACTGCATGAACGGAGTGGCGATGACGTTCCGGACGGGGTGAGGCAGCGGCGCGATCCCGCCCGTCGTCAGCCGGCGATCGCTCATTCGCCGTCGACGGGCAGCGCACCGGCGACCGGCGCCGCCGCGGTGGTGGCGATCGTCATCGGCGCGAGCGGCGCGCGCTCTTCGTTCATCGGGGCCTTGTCGCGATAGATGAAGCCGGCGAGGGGATAGCTGGTCGTGCCGAGGTCACCGTTGCCGGCGTACCAGACTCGCACCATGCTCCAGTCGCCGGCGGACGAGACGTCGACCGCGCGCACGTCGCGCTCGATCCCACCACGGCGCGACCAATTGGCGTGGGTGAGCAGCACCTCGCGGTCACTGACGATCCGGCTCACCATCGCGACGTGGCCGACCGGCATGCCGCGGGTCGCCTTGAACGCCATCACCGCGCCCTCCTGCGGCACATGGCCGCGCTCGTAGCGACCGGCGGCCTGGCCCCACCACGTATCGGCATTGCCGCGGATGGCGATCCCCGAGACCTCGCGGGCGTACGGCGCGCACTGCAGGTAGCGCGCCTGCGCCGGCGCCACGGTCATCAGCGCGCACGATATCACCAGCGCGAATCGCGCTGTCAGAGTCTTAGAATTCACGGGCGACCCCCCGGTCTCTCGCAACTGTCGAGCCTCTGCTACGCCGCGATTCCTGACCGAACAAACACCTCAGGAACCTTTCCGGACGAGTCGAGTTGCGGCGGCGGTGAGCCGAACATGTCCCGCGAGAAAACGACAGCGTCACTGTCCCGGAGTGTGAATCGGGGGTTAAAAAACACGTGCCTAGCGCCACCGAATCGCCGTTTTCGCGAGTCGCCGCGCCATCATCAGCCGCACCGTGCGGCGCGGCCAAGCTCCATTCCTCGCATCAGTATGCGGCAACGTAGTAGCCGTGGTGGTATTTTCGAAGATCGAGTCTGGCTCGCCGCTTGTGGCCGCCCGATCGCCCGCCTAGGATCACGGCGCCCACAACAGATGATTGCCGGATCATGGCCCTGGACCCCGACACCTTCGCCGCGCTGACCGACACCGTCCGCCGCTACGTCGCCGAGCGGCTGCGCCCGCTCGAAGCGCAGGTCGAGGCCGATGACGCCGTGCCCGACGCGGTCGTCGCCGAGATGCGCGAGATGGGGCTGTTCGGCCTGTCGATCGCGGAGGATTATGGCGGCCTCGGCCTCACCATGGCGGAGGAGGCGCGCGTCGCGATCGAGATGGGGCACACCACGCCGGCGTTCCGCTCCACCTTCGGGACCAACGTCGGGATCGGCAGCCAGGGCCTCGTGCTCGCCGGCACGGCCGAGCAGAAGGCCAAGTGGCTGCCCCGCATCGCCGCGGGCGAGATCGTCACCAGCTTCGCGCTGACTGAGCCGGGTGTCGGCAGCGATTCCGGCGCGGTAGCGACGCGCGCGGTGCGCGACGGCGACGTCTATCGGCTCTCGGGGACCAAGCGCTACATCACCAACGCCGACCGCGCCGACCTCTTCACCGTGATGGCGCGCACCGGCGACGCGCCCGGCGGCCGCGGCGTCTCGGCCTTCCTGGTCCCGCGCACGCTCGCGGGCGTGTCGGTCGGCGAGCCCGAGAAGAAGATGGGCCAGAAGGGCGCCAAGGTCGCCGACCTCCACCTCGACGACGTCGCCGTGCCCGTCGCCAACCGGCTCGGCGCGGAGGGCGAGGGCTTCAAGATCGCAATGCGCGTGCTCGACCGGGGGCGGCTCCACATCGCCGCCGTGTGCGTCGGCGTCGCCGAGCGGCTGATCGCCGACTGCGTCGCTTATGCCAGCGAGCGACGCCAGTTCGGCAAGGCGATCGCCGAGCACCAACTGATCCAGGCGATGATCGCCGACAGCAAGACCGAGGCGCTCGCCGCGCGCGCGCTGGTGCTCGAGACCGCCGCCGCCAAGGACGCCGGCACCGACGTGGTGCTGGAGAGCGCGGCAGCGAAATATTACGCCAGTGAGATGGTCGGCCGCGTCGCCGATCGCGCGGTGCAGATCTACGGCGGGGCGGGCTATATCGCCGATTACGGGATCGAGCGGCTGTACCGCGACGTGCGGCTGTTCCGGATCTACGAGGGGACCAGCCAGATCCAGCAGCTGATCATCGCGCGCGAGACGCTGAAACGCGGCGGGTGACGCGGGTAATCTGCGCAGGACGTCGCGTGTCCGAGGAGGCGGGGTAACGGTGGTGGAGGGCCGCGGGGCGGACGACCGCGGCGCACGCTCGGCGACGACGAAGAGGGGAAGGAGTGCCCTTCCCCGACACAGGAGAGGCACATGAACACCGATCATCTGTTCCGGCTCGACGGCCGGGTCGCGCTCGTGACGGGGGGCAGCCGCGGCATCGGGCGGATGATCGCGGCGGGCTTCGTCGCGCAGGGCGCCACCGTCTACGTCTCGAGCCGAAAGGCCGAGGCGTGCGAGGAGACCGCCGCCGCGCTGGGCGACCGCTGTCACGCGCTGCCGATGGACGTGTCGACCGTTGAGGGCTGCCGCGCGCTCGCCGCGGCGCTGGGCGAGCGCGAGCAGCGGCTCGACGTCCTCGTCAACAACGCCGGCGCGGCCTGGGGCGTGCCGTTCACCGACTTCCCCGAGAGCGGCTGGGACAAGGTGATGGACCTCAACGTCAAGTCGCCGTTCTTCCTGACCCAGGCGCTGCATGCGCTGCTGCGTGCCGGGGCGGCGGCGCACCCGCCCGCCAAGGTGATCAACATCACCTCGGTCGACGGGCTACGGCTCAACCCCTGGGAGACGTACAGCTATCAGGCGTCCAAGGCGGCGCTGATCCATCTCACCCGACGTCTCGCGGCGCGGCTGGTGGAGGACGGCATCCACGTCAGCTCGATCGCGCCGGGCGCCTTCGCCAGCGAGATGAACCGCGCCGCGCGCGACCATGGCGACGCGGTGGCCAAGCGCATCCCGGCGCGGCGCATCGGCGAGGCGGAGGACATGGCGGGCACCGCGATCTTCCTTGCGTCGCGCGCGGGGGACTATGTGGTGGGCGAGACGATCGCGGTCGATGGCGGGCTGGTCAACGCCTCGCTCGGCGGCGGGATCGACGCGTGAGCGGCGACGGCGCGACGCACATCCTCACGCACGACACGATCCCAGCCGGTCGGCTCCGACAGCGATCCAGCCCCTGACGATCGCATGTCGGGATCGCGCTTCCGGGACGCCGCCCCGAGGCGCCGTCCCGACACGCTCGGCCGCTACTCGACTCGATCGGCGATACCAAGGGCGGCGGGCGGAGGCGCGGCGACGTCGGCTCGTCCGGAACGCGCCTCCTTCCTCACCCGTTTCACCGAAGAAGGAGACGCTGCATGGACAAGGACGACACCAAGCCGACCGAGCTCACCGAGCGGCCCAACCTTTCCACCGAGCACCAGCGCGAGGGCGACGCGCGGCGCCCGAGCGACACGCTCGACAAGGGCCAACCAGTGGAGGAGACGATCCCGCGCAAGTCGTCGCTGCTCGGGAACGACTGATTCGACTTCCGCCGGTGCTGACGCCCAGCCGGCGCCGATGTCGCAGCAGGACATGTTCACGCCGCGGCGCAGCAACGTTCCGGACATGTAGCGGAGATCCGGAGAAATAACCGGGTACGCGGGCACGACATAGTGTTTCCCGGCGCGCGTCGGCGTTGACCCGATGCTGCGTCGCAACCGACAGCGGGAGCCCCGCTCTCGGAGATCGACGCATGATCCATTATCTGGTCGACACGCACCACGACGAGCCGCTCAGTTGGCGTGACGTCGAGGCGCTGCCGCTGGCGATGTTCGCGCTCCTGCTGGTGATCGCGGTGGCGCGGATGCAGCAGGAGCTCGCACCCGCGCTGTCGGGCGAGTTCGTCAAGGCGCTGGCGCTGGTCTTCCTGCTCGGCGCGCGCAAGCTGCTGGGCGACATCATCGCGCGCGCCGACGATCGCGACGCGGCGGTGGCGATGGAGGCCGCGCTCGGGGCAGTGCCCGCCGAATGATCGTCGGACGCGCGCCGCGCATCAGGCAGACGCTCTACCCCGCCTGGCGAACCCTCGCCGTGCTGTTCGTGTGGGACTCCGCCGTCACTCTTTTCTACTACGCGTTGCCCTTCGCCGCGCCGGCGCTGCCGATCACGCTGTTCGGCACGGTGCTCGGGCTGTTTCTCGGCTTCCGCACCAACTCGGCCTATCAGCGCTGGTGGGAGGGACGAACCTTGTGGGGGGCGATGATCAACGCCTCCCGCAGCCTCGCCCGCGCGGTGCTGGGCTTCGTGCCGGACGACAGTCCCGCCGCGGCGGCGATGAAGCGGCTGATCGTGCGGCGCCAGATCGCCTATGTCCACGCGCTGCGCTGCCAGTTGCGGCGGCAGGACCCCGCGCCCGAGATCGAGCGCCTGCTCGGCGCGGATGCCGCGGCCGAGGCGATGGCGCGCACCAACGCCGCCAACGCGCTGCTCGACGGCACCACGCGGATGATCGCCGAGATCCGCCGCGAGGGGCTGATCGACACGATCCAGCAGACCCAGATCGAGCGCGTGATGGTCGACATCGCCAACGCGCAGGGCGGGATGGAGCGGCTCAAGAACACGCCGCTGCCGGCGCAGTACCGCACCTTCCCGGTGTTCTTCGCCAAGCTGCTGTGCCTGCTGCTGCCGTTCGGGCTGGTCGAGACGCTGGAATGGGCGACCCCGGTCGGCTCGTCGGTGGCGGGCTTCATGTTCCTCGCCGGCCTGCAGGTGGCGGACGATCTGGTCGACCCCTTCGCCAACACCGTCCACGACGTGCCACTGAGCGCGATGTGTCGCACGATCGAGATCGATCTGCTCCAGGCCGCCGGCCACGACGCGCCCGCGCCGCTCCAGCCAGTACGGAACGTGCTGTGGTGACGCGCGGTGACCGCGGTGGCCGCGCGGCCGACCGAGGGGACGCTGCGGATGAGCGAGACGCATTCGCCGCGCCGTCGACCGCGCGCACGCTCCGCGCCGCCAGCCAGCCCGGTGCGCCGCCAGCGCATGCGGCCGGTCGTCATCTTGGCGACGGCGCGGATCCATGACCATTGACCTCGCCGCTCGATCGCTGGCGCCAGCATGTCCGGACTTCCGCCCGCGCGGGAACGACGGAGGGACGGAGGCGAGTAGAGGACTTGATCCACCTGCCCGCTGCCCACGCGCCGCCGACGGCCCCTTCGCCATCTGTGAGCGAAGCAGTGGGAGGCTTCTGTTGCCCGGTGCCTCCCGTACCGCTGGAATCCCCTTCTGTTGCCCGGTGGGGTCCGACCGCGCTTTCTTGGTGTAACGTCAGGCCGTTAGGCCGTCAGTTACGCCGCAATCGCGAGTGCTTCGTTGTCGTTGGCACTTGTGTAATGGGCCGTTGCGGTGGTCCCATTCCGAGCGAAAACAGCGCTTTTCAACACACGTCGATCCTGGTTCGGCCCCGTCAGCGCGGCTGCGTGCAGCCGCGATGGTGGAGCCGCCGGGTACTGCCCCCGGGTCCGCTGCGCCTATTGTACGCCGCAGTTTATCGCCATAGCCGGGTAGAACCCGACGTGACTCATATAGGCCGACGCTCGTCGCGGGAAAAGCCCCGGATGGCCATTTGCCCGCCACAATATCCCTGTATATACTGCGATATGCTCACCCAGCGGTCCCGTTACGCCCTTCGCTCCATGCTGTTCCTGGCGGGCGCGCCGGCCGGATCGCCGCCGATCCCGATGACCCGGATCGCCGCCGAGGCCAACGTCCCGCGCAAGTTCCTCGAGCTGATCCTCGCCGACCTGCGCGACGCCGGCCTGCTCCACAGCCATCGCGGCAAGATGGGCGGCTATGTCCTGTCGCGCCCGGCGCATCTGATCTCGCTCGGCGAGGTGATCCGCGTGATCGAGGGGCCGCTCGCGCTGGTGCCCTGCGTCAGCCGCACTGCCTATCGCTCGTGCAAGGACTGCAAGAGCGAGGCCGAGTGCGCGATCCGCCACGCCATGATGCGCGTGCGCGACGAGACCGCGCGCATCCTCGACGGCACCAGCCTGGCCGACGCCACCGCGAACCAGCTCGCCGCGGCCTGAGGCCGGCGCGCGCGCGTGCCCCTATTGCGTCATCCCCGCGCAGGCGGGGATCCAGAAGCGCTGACGTCGCGCCTCTTACCGCACCGTCCGCGCGTCTAGGTTCCCGCCTGCGCGGGAATGACGAAGTATGGGTAACCGGGCTGCGGTGCGGCGCCGGCCCGCCTCCCCCTAGACCCGCCGTCACGCCCCGCTTACCCATCCGGCATGACCGACGCGCCGCTGCCCAGCACCGAGACCGACGCCGCCGCCGAGCTCGAGCGGCTCGCGCGCGAGATCGCCTATCACAACGAGCGCTACCACACCCACGATGCCCCAGAGATCAGCGACGCCGATTATGACGCGCTGGTCCGCCGCAACGCCGCGATCGAGGCCGCCTTCCCCGCGCTGATCCGCGCCGACTCGCCCAGCCGCCAGGTCGGCGCCGCGCCCGCCGCGCACCTCGCCAAGGTCGCGCACGCGCGGCCGATGATGAGCCTCGACAACGCCTTCGCCGACGAGGAGGTGGAGGAATTCGTCCGCCGCGTGCGCCGGTTCCTGCGGCTGGCCGACGACGAGCCGGTCGCGCTCACCGCCGAGCCCAAGATCGACGGCCTGTCCTGCTCGCTGCGCTACGAGGCGCGCCGGCTGGTCCAGGCACTGACCCGCGGCGACGGCACCACCGGCGAGGACGTCACCGCCAACGTACTGACGATCGCGGACATTCCCCGCACGCTCCCCGACGACGCGCCCGCCGTCTTCGAGGTGCGCGGCGAGGTCTATATGGAGAAGGCGGCCTTCGCCGCGCTCAATCAGCGGCTCGCCGCCGAGGCCGCGGCGAGCGGCAAGGAGGCGCGGCGCTTCGCCAACCCGCGCAACGCCGCGGCGGGCTCGCTGCGCCAGAAGGATGCCGCGGTGACACAGGCGCGCCCGCTGCGCTTCCTCGCGCACGGCTGGGGTGAGGCGAGCGCAGTGCCAGGCGACACGCAGGAAGCGATCGTCGCCGCGCTGCGCGCCTGGGGCTTCCCGATCGCCGACGCCTTCGCGCGCTGCGACGACGCCGCGGCCGCGCTGGCGGTCTATCGCGCGATCGAGCACCAGCGCGCCGATCTGCCGTTCGACATCGACGGCGTGGTCTACAAGGTCGACCGGCTCGACTATCAGCAGCGGCTGGGCAGCGTCGGGCGCGCGCCGCGCTGGGCCATCGCGCACAAATTTCCCGCCGAGCGCGCCGAGACCGTGCTCGAGGCGATCGACATCCAGGTCGGCCGCACCGGCAAGCTCACCCCCGTCGCGCGGCTCACCCCCGTGACGGTCGGCGGCGTGGTCGTCACCAACGCCACGCTGCACAACCGCGACGAGATCGCTCGGCTCGACGCGCGCGTCGGCGACCGCGTGCTGCTCCAGCGCGCCGGGGACGTCATCCCCCAGATCGTCGAGGTGCTGCCGCGCGACGCCGAGCGCGCCCCCTACGTCTTCCCCGACCATTGCCCGCGCTGCGGCAGCGAGGCGGTGGCCGAGGAGGGCGAGGTCGACGTGCGCTGCACCGGGGGGCTGATCTGCCCGGCGCAGCGGCTCGAGCGGCTCAAGCATTTCGTCGGCCGCGGCGCGCTCGACATCGACGGGCTGGGCGAGAAGACGCTGGTGGAATTCGTCGCGCTCGGCTGGATCGCGGAGCCCGCCGACATCTTCCGCCTCACCGCGCACCGCGAGAAGCTGGTCGGGCGCGAGGGCTGGCAGGCCCGGTCGGTCGACGCGCTGCTCGCCGCGATCGAGGCGCGGCGCCAGCCCGACGCGGCGCGGCTGCTGTTCGGGCTGGGCATCCGCCATATCGGCATCGTCACCGCGCGCGACCTGCTCAAACATTATGTCACCCTGCCCGCCGTCGCGGCGCTGGCCGACGAGCTGATCGGACTGCGCGAGCGCACGACCGCCGCGCTCGGCGAGGACGAGGGCCGGCTGCGTACCCGGCTCGACAAGGCGATCGCCGAGCTGATCGGGGTGGAGAATATCGGCGCCGCGGTGGGCCACGCGCTCGCCGACTTCTTCCACGAGCCGCACAACCGCGCGGTGTGGGACGACCTGCTCGCCGAGGTGTCGCCACCCGACTTCCGTGTCGAGACCGTCGCGTCCGAGGTGTCGGGCAAGACCGTCGTCTTCACCGGCACGCTGGAGACGCTCAGCCGCGACGAGGCCAAGGCGCAGGCCGAGTCGCTCGGCGCGCACGTCTCGGGTTCGGTGTCAAAGAAGACCGACCTGCTGGTGGCAGGGCCGGGTGCTGGGTCGAAGGCGAAGAAGGCGGCCGAGCTCGGCATCCGCGTCGTCGACGAGGCGGGCTGGATCGCGATCGTCGCCGCTTCCGGGTGAGGGGGATGATGAGCGGTGCTGCTCGCTCGCGCACCCTATTCTGGGACGTGCTCCTGCGCACGCAGGAGCCCGAAGCCACCGGCGATGCCGCTCGACGCCCTGGGCTCCCGCGTGCGCGGGAGCACGATGGAGCGCGATGGGAAGGGCCGCGGCCTAGCGGCCCAAGGAGGGTCGTCATCCCGGACTTGTTGCGGGATCCACCCGCCCGCGAACCTGCGGGCGCATGGGTGTGCGGCGCGGTGGATCCCGGAACCAGTTCGGGACGACGGAAGGTAGGTGGAAAGGCCGCACCTTCCCTCCCCCAAAAAGAAAGGGCGACCCGCAGGCCGCCCTCCCCGTCTCCTCGCTCGTGAGCGCCTCACGCGCCGGCGGGCGACGCGCTCCCGAACGGCCCCGACGGGCGCTTCGTCTTCGGGATCGACGTCCCCGCCGCCGGCACCGCCGGCGCCTTGGGACCCTGGTCGGCGCGGCCGATGTCGTCGCCCGCGATCAGGCGTTTGATCTCCTCACCCGTCAGCGTCTCATATTCGAGCAGCGCGCCGGCGAGCGAGTGGAGCTGGTCGAGATGGTCGGTCAGCACCTGCTTGGCGCGATGCAGCCCGCCCTCGACGATCGCCTTGATCTCGTCGTCGATCAGCTGCGCGGTGGAGTTGGACATCCGCACCGGCTGGCTCGACGAGTAACCGAGGAAGCTCTCGCCCTCGGGCTGGGCGTACTCGACCGGCCCGACCTTGTCCGACATGCCCCACTTGGTGACCATGTCGCGCGCCAGCCCGGTGGCGTACTGGATGTCGCCGCTCGCGCCGCTCGACACCTTGTCGTAGCCGAAGATCACTTCCTCGGCGACGCGCCCGCCCATCGCCACCGCCAGGTTCGCGTACATCTTGTCGCGGTGGTAGCTGTAGCTGTCACGCTCGGGCAGGCGCATCACCATGCCCAAGGCGCGACCGCGCGGGATGATCGTCGCCTTGTGGATCGGGTCCGACGCGGGCTCGTGCAGCGCCACGATCGCGTGCCCCGCCTCGTGATAGGCGGTCATGCGCTTCTCGTCCTCGGTCATCACCATCGAGCGGCGCTCGGCGCCCATCATGACCTTGTCCTTGGCCTCCTCGAACTCGGCCATCGCGACCAGGCGCTTGCCCTTGCGCGCCGCCATCAGCGCGGCCTCGTTGACGAGGTTGGCGAGATCGGCGCCCGAGAAGCCCGGCGTGCCGCGCGCGATCACCCGCGCGTCGACGTCGGGTGCCAACGGCACCTTCTTCATGTGGACCTCGAGGATCTTCACGCGGCCGTCGATGTCGGGACGCGGCACCACGACCTGCCGGTCGAACCGGCCCGGGCGCAGCAGCGCGGGGTCGAGCACGTCGGGGCGGTTGGTCGCCGCGACGATGATGATCCCCTCATTGGCCTCGAAGCCGTCCATCTCGACCAGCAGCTGGTTGAGCGTCTGCTCGCGCTCGTCGTTGCCGTTGCCCAGCCCGGCACCGCGGTGGCGACCCACCGCGTCGATCTCGTCGATGAAGACGATGCACGGCGCCGACTTCTTGGCCTGCTCGAACATGTCGCGCACGCGGCTGGCGCCGACGCCGACGAACATCTCGACGAAGTCCGAGCCCGAGATGGTGAAGAAGGGCACGCCCGCCTCGCCCGCGATCGCGCGCGCCAGCAGCGTCTTGCCGGTGCCGGGCGAGCCGACCAGCAGCGCGCCCTTGGGGATCTTACCGCCCAGGCGCGCGAACTTGGTGGGATCCTTGAGGAAGTCGACGATCTCGGTGAGCTCGGCGCGCGCCTCGTCGATGCCGGCGACATCGTCGAAGGTGACCTTGCCTTCCTTCTGCGTCAGCATGCGCGCGCGGCTCTTGCCGAAGCCCATCGCGCCGCCCGCGCCGCCGCCCTTCTGCATCTGCCGCAGCACGAAGAAGGCGATGCCGAGGAACAGCAGGAAAGGCAGCGACTGGTAGAGCAGCACCATCCAGATCGACGGGCCCTCCTCCGGCTTGCCCGCTACCTCCACGCCCGCCTTGCGCAGCCGCTCGATCAGGCCGGAGTCCTGCACCGGATAGGTGCGGAACTTGTCGCCGTTCGAGAAGCTGCCCGTGATGATGTCACGGCTGACGTTGACGTCCTTCACCGTGCCCTCGTCGACCTTGTCGAGGAAGGTGGAGTAGGCCACGGTATTGCCCTGCGCCGTCGTCGTGCGACCGTCGAACAGCGTCACCACCACCGCCAGCGAGAGCAGCACGCCGACCCAGATCAGCAGGCTCTTCATCCAGGGGTTAGGGTTGCCGCCGCCGCCATTGTCGCCGCCGCCGTTCCCGCGCTGCCTGTCGTTGTCGTTCATCGGGTACCTTTCCAACGAACACAATGTAAGCCACGACGGGTTAATGGCAATGGAACAGCGTCGGTCAGAGTGATCGACGCGGCGGTGCTACGTGAAAAATCCAGCCGTACGCGCGCACTTCTACCTTGATGCCGGCGTGAACCGCGCCGCGCCGTGCCTCGAGCGCGTCGAGCAGTGGCTCGATATTGGACGAATCGGTGAACGCGGGCCGGGCGATCGCGCGCTCCGCCCGAATCGCGTGGAGCGCGCGGCGGAGCAGGCGGCGGCGCAGCTCGCGCGGCTCGTCGGCGATCGCCAGCGGCCGGTCGGGCCCGTGCCAGCGCGCTGCCCAGAGCGAGTCGGCTTGTCGCGCGATCACCTCCTCTGCCTCGGCGAGATAGCCGGCCGCGGCGGCGAGCGCCGCCGGGTCGAGCGCCGGCGTGGCGGCGAGCGCGGCCCGGACGCGGGTGCGATCGTGTCGCGGGTCGGCGTTGGAGGGGTCGTCGACGAACGGGGCGCCCGATGCCTCCACCAGCGCGCGCAGCTCGGCGCGCCGCCACGCGAGCAGCGGGCGCAGCAGCAGCGTCGCGCCCTCGCGCCGCGCTGCCCGGATCGCGCTCAGTCCGGTGAGCCCCGAGGCGCGGTTGAGCCGCATCAGCAGCGTCTCCGCCTGGTCGTCGGCGTGGTGCGCGGTGAGCAAAGCGTCGACCCGCTCGCGTGCGGCCCAGCCGGTCAGCGCGGCGTACCGCGCCTCGCGCGCGCGCCGCTGGAGCGAGCTGCCGACGATCGGCGTCGCGGGGACGAGCGTGGCGTGCGGCACGCGGAGTCGCTCGCACAGCGCAGAGACCATCGCCGCCTCGTCGGCACCGGCGGGGCGGAGCCGGTGGTCGACCGTCGCCGCGACCACCTCGCCCGGCCGAGCCGCGGCAGCGAGCAGCAGCAGCGCGACCGAGTCGGGTCCGCCCGATACCGCCACGCCGACCCGGCCGACGCGCTCGACCGCCGCCACGCCGTGCGCGCGCGCCAGCCCGCGGCGCAGGTCGTCGCCGAAGCGCGCCACCGCCGCCGCGGGCAGCGGCGTCACGTTCAGCTCACTTGCACTTGGCGGCGGTGCGCGCCTTGGCGACATCGGCCTTGAGCCCGGGCGAGATCTTGTCGCCATAGACATCGGTCAGCTCGCCATAGACCTTGCAGGCGTCCGCGGGCTTGTCGAGCTTGAGCAGCGCGGTGCCGAGATAATAGAGGCTGTCGGGCGCGCGCTCGCCGTCGGGGAATTTCTTGTAATTGTCGTAGAAAGCGATCGACGCCAGGCTCGGCTTGCCCTCGTCGAGATAGGCGCGGCCGAGCAGGTTCTGCGCGAAGCTGGCGCGGCGGTGCTTGGGGTAGGTGGCCACCACCTTCTTCAACTGCGCCTCGGCCGCGGGATAGTCGCGCGACTGCCACAGGCGGTAGCCGGCGAGATAGGCGTCCTCGGCGGGGTCGGCGCTGCTCGGCGCGGCGGCCCCGGCGGCCGCGCCGCCGTTCACCGGCTCCGGCGCCTGCGGCACCGTCACTGCGGGGCCACCAGCGGCGTCCGCACCCGGCGTCGGCGCGGGCGCGACCGGCTGGGTCAGCTTGGCGTCGGTCGCCTTGCGATAATCCTCGAACTGCTGCTCGAGCTGGCGCAGCTTGTACTGGGTCTGCTCGATCTGCCCGGTCATGCTCGCCATCTGCTGCTCGAGCGAGGTGACCCGCGCGGTGATGTCGGTCAGCGCGCTGGTGGCCGGCACCCCCGCGGCGTCGACCGGCGCGGTCGAGGGCGCGATCTGCGGCTCCACCATCGCGCCGACGCCGCCGGGAAACACCTTCCGCTGCACCGCGCGCATCTCCGCCTCGAGCTTGCCGACGCGACCCTCGATCTGCGCCGCCGCCGGCGTCGCGATCGATCCCGCCACCACCAGCGCCAGCGCGCTGCCCGCCATCCACTTGGTCATCATAGTCAGTCCCCGGTGCGCACCTATCGCACCTCTCTATAGAAGCGAGCTGTCGCCACGGTGAAGCGCGGCATGGTCTCAGTCGCGAGAGCGCCGGCACCCGCTACTCCGACGCGCGCCCCTCGTCACCAACCCGCCGCCCCCGGACTTGCTCCGGGATTCATCTTCCCGCGCACGCCGCGGTGGTGGCGTGCGCGGCACCGCGTACCCCGGATCACGTACGGTGTGATGACCGCGCGGCGAGGCGGTGCCTCCGATCGCTCGCGCGACCCTGGTGCTGGTCCGAGCACCCGACCCTCATCGTGCGACGTCGCGGAACGCCGCGAGCTGGCCCGCGTCGCCCCGCGCCGTCGTCGTGTTCGCGGCGGTCGCCGGCGGGGTGGTGCTCGCGCTCGGCGCCGGGGCGGGCAGGCCGCGCGCGGCGAGCGCCTCGGCGCTGATGCCGACGTCCTTGATCGCGCGCTTGCCATCCCCGAGCGGCGCGACCTCGCGGCCGTCGACCGTCACGGTGAGCTGGTCGGGGCGGCCGACGTTGATCATCGGACGGTCGGTGCCCGCGGGCACCTCGAACGACTGGCCCGGCTTCATCGTGCCCTCGAATAGGCGCTGCTTGGCGCCGTCATACACGCGCATCCACACCTCGGTGCGCGCGGTCAGCACCACCTTGCCGGTGGCGGCGGGGGTCGGCGCGGGCGGCGGCACCTCCTTGCTGGAGGCGACCTGCGCGCTCGGCGTCGCCTCGGGCGCCTGCTCGGTGGTGCCGCGGAACATGCCGGTGGAGAGCCACAGCACGCCCAGCACCAGCACCGCCAGCGCGAGCCCGGCGGCGACGATCACCAGCCCGCGCGAGGGCGCGCGCGACGGGTCGGCGATCTCCTCGATATGGTGCTGGCGCAGCGGCATCGCGCCGCGCGCGAGCTCGCCGCGGATGGCGCGGCCGACGTCGGCCTGGTCGAGCCCGACGGCGCGGGCATAGGCGCGCGCGAAGCCCGAGGCGTAGGTGGGCGAGGGCAGCAGGTCGAGCCGGTCCATCTCGAGCGCCTCTAGGAAGCGCTGCGTCACGCGCGTGCGCGCCGCGACCTCGGCGAGCGACAGCCCCTGCGCCTCGCGCGCCGCGCGCAGCCGCGCGCCGACGGAGCCGGGCGCCGGTGCCTGTGCGGGTAGCTCGCCGTCGCTCATTCTTCTCTCCGCCCCGCGCCCACAGCGTTCATGCGGGCGTGCGTTCGTGTTCCAAACACGAGCAACAGTGTCAACAGAGGGGCTTCACCCGATTCGACTCGATTCGTCGCGACCTCACGCCAGCTCGACCCCGCGCTCGGCCGCCCAGGCGGCGAGCGCGCCGCGCATGTCGCGCGGCGGGCGGACCAGCAGCTCGTCCATGAAGGCGGTCAGCGCGGCGCGGTCGAGCGTGCGGATCATCGCCTTGACCGGCCCCACCGCCGCCGGCGTGATCGAGAGCCGGTCGAGCCCGATCCCGATCAGCGCCATGGCTTCCAGCGGCCGCCCGCCCATCTCGCCGCACACCGCGACCGGCACGCCGGCCTCGCGCGCGGGCACGATCACGCGGCGCAGGAAGCGCAGGATCGAGCCCGACAGCCAGTCGTAGCGATCGGCCAGCTTAGGATTGGCGCGGTCGGCGGCGAAGAGGAACTGGGTGAGGTCGTTGGTGCCGATCGACAGGAAGTCGATGTTGGGCAGCAGCACGTCGAGCTGATAGGCGAGCGCGGGCACCTCGAGCATCGCGCCGTAGCGCACCTCCAGCGGCAGCCGCTTGTTGCGCTGGTGGAGGAAGGCGCGCTGCGCCTCGAACAGCGCCTTGGCCTCGTCGAACTCCCACGGCTCGGACACCATCGGGAACATGACGTTGAGCGTGCGGCCCGCGCCCGCCTCCAGCAGCGCGCGCGCCTGCGCCTTCATCAGCCCGTCGCGCTCCAGCGCCAGCCGCAGCGCGCGCCAGCCCATCGCCGGATTCTCCTCCTCGCCGGTGTGGGTCAGATAGGGCAGCGCCTTGTCGCCGCCGATATCGACCGTGCGGAAGATCACCGGGCGCGATCCCGAGGCGTCGAGCACCTCGCGATACAGCCGCTGCTGGCGCTCGCGCTGGGGCAGCGTGGCGGAGACGAGGAACTGGAACTCGGTGCGAAACAGCCCGATCCCGTCCGCGCCGGTCAGGTCGAGCACCGCGACATCGTCGCGCAGCCCGGCATTGACCATCACCGTCACGCGGTGGCCATCACGCGTCTCGGGCGCGAGGTCGCGCAGCGCGGCATAGGCGGCCTTGCGCTTCTGCCGCGCCGCGACCTTGGCCTCGAACGCCTCCTCCATCGCCGCGGTCGGGCGCACCGTCAGCGTGCCCTCGGTGACGTCGAGCAGCAGCGCGTCGCCCTCGGCGATCAGCCGGCGCACGTCGCGCACGCGCCCGAGCACCGGCACGCCCATCGCGCGCGCGACGATCGTGACATGCGCGGTGAGCGACCCCTCCTCCAGCACCACGCCCTTGAGCCGGCGGCGGTCATATTCGAGCAGCTCGGCCGGCCCGAGGTTGCGCGCGATCAGGATCGTGTCCTGCCGAAGGCCGAGCTGCGCCGCGGTCCCCATCTGCCCCGAGACGATGCGGAGCAGCCGGTTGGACAGGTCTTCCAAGTCGTGCATGCGGTCGGCGAGCAGCGGATCGTCGATCTCGCGCATGCGCTGGCGGGTGCGCTGCTGCACCCGCTCGATCGCGGCCTCGGCGGTCAGCCCGCTGTCGATCGCCTCGTTGATGCGGCGCGCCCAGCCCTCGTCATAGGCGAACATCTTGTAGGTGGCGATCACCTCCTGATGCTCGTCGCCGACGCCGAACTCGGCCTCGCGCGCGATGCGGTCGATCTGCTCGCGCATCTTGTCGAACGCGGCATAGACGCGGTGGCGCTCGGCCTCGGTATCCTCCGCGACGGTATGCTCGATGTGGATGCGCGGCTGGTGGAACACCGCGCAGCCCACCGCCATGCCGTCGACCAGTTTCTGCCCGCCGATCCGCGTCGAGCCGGTCGACTGCGGGCGGTCGCTCGGTCCGCCCTGGTCGATCAGCCCGGCGTTCGCGATCAGCTCGGACAGCACCATCGCCACCGTCTGCAGCGCCTCGATCTCGACGTCCTCGTACTTGCGCGGATCGGCGTGCTGCACCGCGAGCACGCCGACCGCGCGCTCGCGGCGGATGATCGGGACGCCCGCGAAACTGTGGTAGCGATCCTCGCCGGTCTCGGGCTTGTACGCGAAATCGGGATGGCTCGCCGCCTCGTCGAGGTTGAGCACCTCGTTGTTCTTGGCGATCGTGCCGACGAGACCCTCGCCCAGCGCCAGCTTGGTGACGTGCACCGCCTCGGGCGCGAGGCCGCGGGTGGCGAACAGCTCCAGCACGCCCTCGCGCAGCAGGTAGATCGAGCACACCTCGCTATCCAGCGCCTCGCCGATGATCTCGACCACCGAGTTGAGCTTGGCCTGCGCGTTCGATCGCGCCGCCATCACATCGTGCAGGTTGACCAGGATCTCGCGGGCGGAGCGGGCGGCAGAGACGGGCATGGCGAGGGGCTAACAGACCGATGGCCTGGGTGCCACGCAGCATTTTCTTGGGTGCGACGCAGCGCGCCCAAGCCCCGCTCGCCCGATTGAAACGGAAAGTTGCTGGCGAAGCGCGATCGGGGATCGCACCTCGGCACGATGAAGACCCCTTCCTTCACCGTGCAGGTGTTCGCCGGCATGGCGATCGGCGTCGCGCTCGGCTTCGCGGCGCGCGACCTGCCGGCCCTGGCCGAGGCGCTGCGCCTCACCGGCGACAGCTTCGTCCAGCTGCTCAAGGCATTGGTGGTGCCGCTCGTGTTCACCGCCATCGTCGCCTCGATCGCGGCGCTGCGCGATCTCGGCAACGCCGCCCGGCTCGTGGTCCAGACCTTGCTGTGGTTCGCGGTCACCGCGCTGATCGCGGTGACGATCGGGCTCACGCTCGGCACATTGCTCGAGCCCGGCGTACGCAGCGGGGTCGATCCGTCCGCCGCCGCTCTGCCCGCCACCACCGGCTCGTGGCTCGACTTCCTGCGCGGACTCATCCCGGGCAACTTCCTCGGGATCGAGGCGAGCACCAAGCTCGCCGACGGTGGCGCCACCACCAAGCTGGGGTTCAACGTGCTCCAGCTGATCGTCGTCGCGATCGCGGTCGGCGCGGCGGCGGTCAACGTCGGCGAGGCGGGGAGCGCCTTCCTCGCCGCCAACGCCTCGCTGCTCGCGATCTTCCGCCGGCTGCTGCGCTGGGTGGTGAAGCTGACCCCGATCGGCACCGCCGGGCTGATCGGCGCCGCGATCGTGCGCTACGGCTGGTCCTCGCTCGCGGCGCTCGGCAGCTTCGCGGGGGCGGTGTACCTCGGGCTCGCGCTGGTGCTGTTCCTCGTCTACCCCGCGCTGCTCGCGCTCAACCGGTTGTCGGTGACGCGCTTCTTCGCCACCGCCTGGCCCGCGATCCAGCTCGGCTTCGTGTCGCGCTCGTCGATCGCGACGCTGCCCGTCACCGAGGACGCGGCCGAGCGCGCCGGCGTGCCGCGCGACTATGCCGCCTTCGCGGTCCCCTTCGCCGCGACCACCAAGATGGACGGCTGCGCCGCGGTCTACCCCGCGGTGGCGGCGCTGTTCGTCGCGCAATATTACGGCATCGCGCTGCATGCCTCGGACTATGTGCTGGTGGCGCTGGTCTCGGTGATCGGCTCGGCGGCGACCGCGGGGCTGACCGGCGCGCTCGTGATGCTGACGCTCACGCTCACCACGCTCGGACTGCCGCTCGAGGGCGCGGGGCTGCTGCTCGCGGTCGACCCGATCATCGACATGGGCCGCACCGCGGTGAACGTCGCGGGGCAGCTGCTGGTGCCGCTGATCGTCGCTAAGCGCGAGAACATGCTCGAGCCGGACGGCACGATGACGCCGCTGCCCCGCCACGATACGGTCCCGGCCTGATCGAAGTGAACTCCTCGCCGCCTGCGACGTTCGTGGGCGGCAGAAGGAGACACATGCCATGAAGAAGGCCCTGCTCGCCGCGCTGGCGCTCGCCACCGCCACTACCCCGATGCTCGCCCCCGCCGCGCAGGCGCAGCGCAGCGACCGCGACCGCGACTATCGCTGGCACGGCGACGACCGGAACTGGGACCCGTCGCGCGACTATCGCCGCGGCAGCAGCCGGCGCGAGCGCGCGCTCGGCCGCGATGACCAGATCTACCGCGGGCGCGACGGCCGCGCTTATTGCAAGCGCAACGACGGCACGACCGGTCTGGTGATCGGCGGCGTCGGCGGCGGCGTGCTGGGTAACCTGGTCGGCGGCGGCACGCTCGGCACGCTGCTGGGCGCGGGCGGCGGCGCGCTGCTCGGGCGCTCGATCGATCGCGGTAAGGTCAAGTGCCGCTGAGGTGACGGCGCGGCTTCGCTGAGGCGACGTCGATAGCGCCGCGCCTCTCCCCTCCCCTTCAGGGGAGGGGCCGGGGGCGGGACGCTTCCACGAGCGTGTCGCCGGCGGAGAGGCCCCACCCCCACCCCTCCCCGGAAGGGGAGGGGCTCTTTCTTCCTGGCGCGATCGCCTCCCTCAGATCCCGCCTTCCTCCAGGCTCAGCAGCGTCGCGTTGCCGCCCGCGCTGGTGGTGTCGACCGACACCGCGCGCTCGGCGCAGAAGCGATAGAGATACAAGGGCCCGCCCGCCTTGGGTCCCGTCCCCGACAGCCCCTCGCCGCCGAACGGCTGTGACCCCACCACCGCGCCGATCATCGACCGGTTGATGTAGAGGTTGCCGACCGCCGCCGCCGCCTCGGTCACCTCGGCCGCGCGTGCGATGCGGCTGTGCAGCCCCATGGTCAGACCATAGCCCTTGGCGTTGACCCGCGCGATCGTCTCCTCCAGCGCGCCCGCCTTCCACGTCGCGACGTGGAGCAGCGGCCCGAACCACTCGCGGTCGAGCGCCTCGATCGAGTCGAGCCGGATCAGCGTCGGCGGTACGAACAGCCCCTCCGCGGGCGCCGCCACCGTCTTCACCCAGCGCGCGCGCGCCTGCTCGCGGTACGCCATCAGCCGGTCATAGGCGGCGCGGTCGATCACCGGGCCGACGTCGGTGCGCGGGTCGCCCGCCTCGCCCAGCGTCAGCAGGTCCATCGCGCCCGCGAGCATCTCGATCAGCCCCTCGGCGATATCCTCCTGCACCAGCAGCAGCCGCAGCGCCGAGCAGCGCTGCCCCGCCGAGCGGAACGCGCTGGTGACGACGTCCGCCACCACCTGCTCGGGCAGCGCGGTCGAGTCGACGATCATGGCGTTGATCCCGCCGGTCTCGGCGATCAGCGGCACGATCGGGCGCTCGTCGTCCGCCAGCAGCGCGCGCGCGATCGAGCGCGCGGTCGCGGTCGAGCCGGTGAAGGCGACGCCCTGCACGCGCGCGTCGCCGACCAGCGCCGCGCCGACCTCGGGGCCGCCCGGCACCAGCACGAGCGCGTCGCGCGGCACCCCCGCCTCGTGCGCCAGCGCCACCGCCGCGGCGGCGATGCGCGGCGTCTGCGGCGCGGGTTTGGCGACCACGGTGTTGCCCGTCACCAGCGCGGCGACGGTCTGGCCGAGGAAGATCGCGAGCGGGAAGTTCCACGGCGCGATCGTCGCCCACACGCCACGTCCTTCCAGGTGGAGCGTGTTGCGCTCGCCGGTCGGCCCGGGCAGCTCGACCGAGCCGAGCGTCGCGCGCGCCCGCGCCGCATAATAGCGGCAGAAGTCGGCCGCCTCGCGCACCTCGCCGATCGCGTCGGGGATGGTCTTGAACGCCTCCTGCACGCAGATCGCCATCAGCCGGTCGCGGTCGCGCTCGAGCAGGTCGGCGAGCCGGTCGAGGCAGGCGGCGCGCGCCGCGACCGGGGTCGTCTGCCACGCCGGCAAGGCCGCGCGCGCGCGCGCCACCGCGGCGGCGACGTCGGCGGCGGGCGCGGGCGCCGGCTCGGTCATCGGCCGGTTCACCGCGGCGCGCGTGTCCTCGAGCACGACGCGGTCGCCGAGGTCGAGTCCGCGCGAGTTGCGCCGCTCGGCACCGAACAGCTCGGCCGGCAGCGGGATGCTCGGGTGGCGCGTGCCGCCCACCGACTCGATCTTGGCGACCGGGTCGGCGAGGATGTCCGCCTCGCTCAGCCGCGCGTCGGCGAGCTGGTGGACGAAGCTGGAGTTGGCGCCGTTCTCGAGCAGTCGGCGGACGAGATAGGCGAGCAGGTCGCGGTGCCCGCCGACCGGCGCGTAGATGCGGCAGTGATAGCCCTGGTCGCGCACCAGCCGCTCGTACAGGCCGTCGCCCATGCCGTGGAGCCGCTGGAACTCGAAGTCGCGGCCGTTGCCCGCCCACTCGACGATCGTCGCGACGGTCAGCGCGTTGTGGCTGGCGAAGGCGGGGCGGATGTAGCGCGCGTCGAGCATGTCGCGCGCCACCGCCAGGTAGCTCACGTCGGTCGCTGCCTTGCGCGTGAACAGCGGATAGTCGTCGAGCCCTTCGACCTGGGTGCGCTTGATCTCGCTGTCCCAATAGGCGCCCTTCACGAGGCGGACGTTCATCAGCCGGCCGAGCGAGTCGGCCCAGGCCACCACCGGCCGCGCGCGCTTGCCATAGGCCTGCACCGCCATGCCGAACCCGTCCCAGTCACGCAGCTGCGGCAGCGCCGCGACCGCGCCGATGATGTCGAGGCTCATTTCGAGCCGCTCGCTCTCCTCCGCGTCGACGGTGAGCGCGATGCCGCGCGCCGCCGCCTGGAGCGCGAGCGCCTCGAGCATCGCGGTCAGCGCGGGCACGCACTCGTCCCAGCGCGCCACCTCGTAGCGCGGGTGGAGCGCGGAGAGCTTCACCGACACCGAGTGGCCTGCCTCCGGATCGCTGCCGACCGCGTCGATCGCGTCGACATAGGCCTGGAAGTAGCGCTCGGCGTCGGCGCTGGTGCGCGCCGCCTCGCCGAGCATGTCGAAGCTGGCGGTGAAGCCGCGGTGCTCGGGGCGGCGCATCCGCCTCATCGCCTCGTCGATGGTGCGGCCCATCACGAAGATCTCGCCCATCATCCGCATCGCCGCGCCCACCGCCTGCCGCACGAACGGCTCGCCGGCGCGGCTCAGCAGCCGCTTGAGCGGCCCGGTCTCGCCCTCGCCCACCAGAGCGCGGCCGACCACCAAGCCCCAGGTGGCGGTGTTGACCAGCCGCGAGTTGGACTGGCCGGCGTGCGCGCGCCAGTCGGCGTCCCCGAGCTTGTCCGCGATCAGCAGGTCCGCGGTCTCGGGGTCGGGGACGCGCAGGAACGCCTCGGCGAGGCTGAGCAGCGCGACCCCCTCGGACGAGTTGAGGCGATATTCCTGGAGGAACTGGTTGACCCAGCCGCGCGCCTGCGCCGCGCGCAGGTCGGCGAGCAGCCCCGAGGCGGTGTCGACGATGCGCGCGCGCGAGTCGGCGCCCGCCGCGGCGCGCTCCAGCAGCGGCTTTAGAACATCGGGTTCGCTGGCGCGGTGGAGCGCGCGGAGCTGGGCGAGAGTGGATGACGGTACGGCAGCGGCCATCTTCGTGCTTTCGGTTCGTTGTGTCTTGCGGTCACGGCGAGGCCGGGCCTAGACAGATGCGCGCGCTGTAGCGCGTCGCATGGCGGAGGGGAATCGCGGTGACGGCCGAGGAGATGAGCCAGGCGGTCGGGCGCGAGAGCGTCTCCGACTGGGTCGAGGTGACCCAGGCGATGATCGACCGCTTCGCCAAGGCGACCGGCGACCACCAGTTCATCCACGTCGACCCGGATCGCGCCGCCGCGACGCCGTTCGGCGGGACGATCGCGCACGGATTCCTCACCCTGTCGCTGCTCCCGCTGCTGGCGGCGCGCACCCCGGACGCGCCGCGGCTCGACGGCGTGACGATGGGGGTGAACTACGGGGGCAACAAGGTGCGCTTCCTCGCGCCCGTGCCGTCCGGGTCGCGGGTTCGCGCGCGGTCGGTGCTGGCCGACTTCGCCGAGAAACGAACGGGCGTCTACCAGTACACGACCGCCACCACGGTCGAGATCGAAGGGCAGGACAAGCCCGCGATGGTGGCGGAGTGGATCACGCAGGTGTTCGTGTGAGGGCGCGGCTCCCCTCTCCCTCTCCGTCTACCCGGACCACGCCCGGGATGACGGCAGTCAAAGAGTGAGGCCGTCCCAGACCTCACCGCCCGACACCCCCTCCCCTGACCCTCACTCAAGGACTCACCACCATGCGCTCCGCCGTCATCGTCTCCACCGCCCGCACGCCGATCGGCCGCGCCTATCGCGGCGCGTTCAACAACACGCCCTCGCCGACACTCGCGCATCACGCCATCGCCGCCGCGGTCGAGCGCGCCGGGGTCGACCGTGCCGAGATCGAGGACGTGATCCTCGGCGCCGCGCTCCAGCAGGGGCATCAGGCCAGCAACATCGCGCGCACCAGCCTGCTGCGCGCCGGGCTGCCGACCAGCGTGCCGGGCATGTCGGTCGACCGCCAGTGCGCCAGCGGACTGATGGCGATCGCGATCGCGGCCAAGCAGATCGTCGTCGACGGGATGGACGTGACGATCGGCGGCGGGGTCGAAAGCATCAGCCTCGTCCAGACGCCCGAGATGCGCGTCGCGCCCGACAAGGAGCTGCTGGCGATGCACAATGACATCTACATGCCGATGCTCCAGACCGCCGAGATCGTCGCCGATCGCTACGGGATCGATCGCGAGGCGCAGGACCAGTACGGGCTCCAGTCACAGCAGCGCACCGCGGCGGCACAGGCGGCGGGCCGGTTCGACGACGAGATCGTCGCGGTCACCGCCACCAAGGCCAACGTGAACAAGGAGACCAAGGAGGTCAGCTACGAGGAGGTGACGCTGGCGCGCGACGAGGGCAACCGCGCCGACACCACGATCGAGGGGCTACGCGCGCTCAAGCCGGTGGTCGGGCCGGACCGTCACGTCACCGCGGGCAACGCGTCGCAGCTGTCCGACGGCGCCTCGGCCAGCGTGCTGATGGAGGAGCGGCTCGCCGAGCGGCGCGGGCTCACCCCGCTTGGCCGCTACGTCGGCATGGCGGTGGCGGGCACCAAGCCGGACGAGATGGGGATCGGCCCGGTCTACGCCATCCCCAAGCTGCTCGAGAAGAACGGGCTGACGATGGACGACATCGGCCTGTGGGAGCTCAACGAGGCCTTCGCGGTGCAGGTGCTCTACTGCCGCGATACGCTCGGCATCCCCAATGAGCTGCTCAACGTCAACGGCGGCGCGATCTCGATCGGCCATCCCTATGGCATGTCGGGCGCGCGCATGACCGGCCACGCGCTGATCGAGGGCAAGCGCCGCGGGGCCAAGTACGTCGTGGTGACGATGTGCGTCGGCGGCGGCATGGGCGCCGCGGGGCTGTTCGAGGTGCTGTGAGGTCGCAGACGTCGCTGACTGGATGATCCTCCCCTGCGAGGGGAGGATCGGTCGTGCATCTCTATCAGCGCCGGGCCCAGCAACGGCTGCGGTTGTCACTGCCCCGGATACGGGTACGCAGGAGCAAGGCTCAATCAAGCTCCTGTAAGCAGCTTCGCCCGGTCACTTCCCCGCGAAGGCCGCGCGCAGGAAGCCGTCGCTCTTGCGCAGCATCTCGGCGCGCGCGCGGTCGTCGTCGAGCTGGTGGTCCAGCCCCTCGTACACCACCAGCGTCGAGGGCTTGCCCGCGCCGCGCAGGCGTTTGTCCATCAGCTTCGACTGGCCCACCCCGACGTTGAGGTCGCGGTTCCCGTGGAACATCAGCACCGGCGCCTTGAAGCGGTCGGCGTGGCGCGCGGGCGAGCCCTTGCCGATGTTCTCGCCCGAGCCGATCTGCCGCTCGACCATCGCGTGGTTGCTGAAACCCTCGCTCTCCTGCTTGGTGCGACCGAGGTCGGTCACCGGCGCGATCGCCACCACCGCCTTGAACAGGTCGGGGTCGACGACGTTGCTCTGCAGCGCGGCATAGCCGCCGTAGGACCAGCCGACGATGCCGAGCTTGGCCGGATCGGCGATGCCCTGCTTGACCAACCAGCGCCCGGCGTCGCTGACGTCGCCGATCGCCAGCTCCCAGGAGCGGAAGCCGTTGTTGGCGAACCACGCGTCGCCGTAGCCGGTCGAGCCGCGGAACTGCGGCTGGAGCACCGCATAGCCCGACGCCGCGAAGAACTGGACGAGCCAGTCGAAACCCCATTCGTCGCGATAGGCCGGCCCGCCGTGCGGCATCACGATCGCGGGCAGCCCCTTGGTCGCGCCACCCGGTGGCAGCGTGAGATAGCCCGGCACCATCGTGCCGTCCGCCGCGGGGAACTTGACCGACGTCATCTGGCCGAGCGGCACGCCCTCCAGCTCGGGACGCGCGGCGATCAGCGGGTCGAGCGTGCGCTTGGCCTTGGTGTAGAGATAGTACATGCCGGGATCGACGTCGCTGCCGGCATAGACCAGTAGCCGGCTCTCGTCCGCGGTGGCGCCGACCAGCCCGATCAGCGGCGATTTGGGCAGCGCCTTCGCCAGCTTGGCCGCGAGCGTCTTGTATTCCGGATCGAAATAATCGGTCTGGCGGCGATCGGTCACGTACGTGGCGCCGATCACGCGCCCGTGCCGCCCGATCCGCGCGATACCGCCGACGTCGACCTCGGGATTGCTCCACACCAGGTTGGCTTTCATCGAGCCGTCGAGCGCGACGCTGTAGAGCGCGAGCCGCCCGTCGAGCCGCTGGGTCGCGAACGCCACGTCGCGCGTACCGTCGACCGCGAGCGGCTCGAGCACGCTCGGGCCGTCCTGGCGCGAGGTGCTGAACGGCTTCCACGCGTCCTGGCCGGTCGGTCGGTAGCTGTAGACGGTGTCGCCCCTGAGCTCGCCGTCCTCGCGCCGCGGCATCGTCTCGCGGACGCGGATATGGCCCTGACCGTCGGCCAGCCAGTCCTCGGCGTCGGACACCGGGCGCTCGATCAGCTGCGCCTTGCCCGTGCTGCTGTCGACCAGCTCGACGCCGAGCCCGTCGCGCGACACCGAGCTGGCGTTGAAGCCGTCACCCCGCTCGGGGATGAAGTCGCGCTGCATCAGCACCCAGCCGTCGCCCGCGCGCCAGTCGATCACGTCGCCGTCGAACTGGTTGAGGCGGGTGGCGCCGAGCCGGCTCTTGCGGCCGAGGTACAGCGGGTGGCCGCCGTCGGCGTCGAAGGCGAACAGCCGCGAGTAACCCACCTGCTTGTCGTAATAGTCGGCCACGCCGCGGAATTTGCAGACCAGTCGCGCGGCGGATGCCCAGCCGCACAGCGACGGTGTCAGCCGCTCGCCGTTGCCCAGGTCGACCATCTCCTCGCGCTGCTTGGCGACGTCGATCAGCCGCACGGCGCTGCCGCGCCCCTGCGTCGCGCTGATATAAGCGATATGCGCGCCGTCGGGCGCCAGGCTGATCTGGCCGACATGCTCGCGCGCGCCGAAGCGGCTCGCCAGGTCGCCCGTCACCGGTGCCGCCGGTGCCGCCGGCACCGCAGACGCGCCGTCCGTCCCCGCCGGCGCCGCGGTCGCGGCCTGGCCGGTGAGCCCCGCGAGCAGCGCGCACAGCGCCGCCCCCGTCTTCCCCTTCATCACATCTTCCCCCTGTTCCCCGTCACAAATCTAGCCGGCGCTGCGCGCGCCGCAAGGGCCGCGTGGACAGCGGTGACCCAGCTTGGCATGAGGCGCCGGCATCCTCCTGGAGTACGTCCATGCGTCTGCGTCTCTCGTCCTTGTCCCTGCTCGCGCTGGCCGCGGCGAGCGCCGTCGCGGCGCAGACCGTGCCGATCGCGCCGATCTCCGAACAGACACTCAAAGAGGTGACGAAAGAGTTATCCTCGGACGCTTACGAGGGCCGCGCCCCCGGCACCGCCGGCGAGGAGAAGACCGTCGCCTATCTGGCCAAGCGCTTCGCCGCGGCGGGGCTGACGCCGGGCAACAAGGGCAGCTGGTACCAGGACGTGCCGCTCGTCGAGCTGACCGCCCGCAACGTCTCGCCGCTCGTCTTCACGGGCGCGGGCGCGCCGCTCAGTCTCCGATACGGGCCGCAGATGGTGGTGGGCAGCCACCGCATCGCCCCGCGCGAGGAGGTCAAGGACAGCGACGTCGTCTTCGTCGGCTACGGCGT
Organism: Sphingomonas sp. BK580; assembly: GCF_014194975.1. Classification (GTDB taxonomy): domain Bacteria; phylum Pseudomonadota; class Alphaproteobacteria; order Sphingomonadales; family Sphingomonadaceae; genus Sphingomonas. The sequence goes on from NZ_JACIAY010000007.1 coordinate 40,441, forward strand.
CAACGCGCCCGAGAAGGGCTGGAACGACTATGCCGGGGTCGACGTGCGCGGCAAGACGGTGCTGATCCTGATCAACGATCCCGACTGGCGCACGCCCACCGTCGGCGGCACCTTCAACGGCCGCGCGATGACTTATTACGGCCGCTGGACCTACAAGTTCGAGGAAGCCGCGCGGCAGGGCGCCGCGGCCGCGCTGATCGTCCACCAGACCGAGCCCGCGGCCTATGGCTGGAACGTCGTCCAGTCGAGCTGGACCGGCGCGCAGCAGGTCGCCGACGCCGCCGACGGCCATGCTGACCAGAGCGCGGCGATCGGCTGGATCCAGTACGACCAGGCCAAGGCGCTGTTCGCACGAGAGAAACTCGACTTCGACGCGCTCGCCGCCGCGGCGTCGCGCAAGGGCTTCCGCGCGGTGCCGCTCAAGGGCGTGACCGCCTCGGTCTCGTTCGACGAGACGGTTCGCAAGCACATGTCGCGCAACGTCGTCGGCGTACTGCCGGGCAAGACCCGTCCGGACGACTATGTCCTCTACAGTGCGCACTGGGATCATCTCGGCCATTGCGAGGCCGCGCCGGACGGCGACGACATCTGCAACGGCGCGATCGACAATGCCAGCGGCACCGCCGCTCTTGTCGCGCTCGCCGAGGCCAATGCCAAGGCGGGGCCGGCGGCGCGCAGCCAGGTCTTCGTCGCGGTGACGGGCGAGGAATCGGGGCTGCTCGGCTCCGAATATTACGCCGCCAACCCGCTCTACCCGCTGGCGCGCACGGTCGGCGGGGTCAACATGGACGCGCTGTCGCTCGCCGGGCCGGCCAAGAACGTCGTGGTGGTCGGCAAGGGCAAGTCCGAGCTCGACTCTTATCTCGACGCGGCGCTCAAGGCGCAGGGGCGCTATGCCTCGGACGAGCCGACCCCGGAGAAGGGCTTCTACTATCGCTCCGACCATTTCAGCCTCGCCAAGCGCGGCGTGCCGATGATCTACTTCGACGCGGGCGACGACTTGGTGGCGGGCGGCAAGGCCGCGGGCGCCGCGGCGGCGAAGGACTATGAGGAGCACCGCTACCACGGCCCCAAGGACGAATATGATCCGAACTGGAACTGGGCGGGAACGGTGCGCGACGTGCAGCTCTATTACTCGATCGGGCGCGCGCTGGCCGAGAGCGACGCCTGGCCCAACTGGGTCGCTGGCGACGAGTTCCGCGCGATCCGCGACCGCAGCCGCGCCGCGGCGCGCTGAACAGGAGTGACCCACGTGTCCCGTACCCCGCTGCCCGAATGGGCGCCGCACCAGGCGGTGTGGATCGGTTTCCCGAGCCACCCCGAGCTGTGGCAGGACGATCTCGACCAGGCGCGCGACGAGGTCGCCGCCTTCGCGCGCGCGGTCCATGCCGAGGGGCGCGGCGAGCAGGTGCTGCTCGTCGCCGCCGACGCCGAGGCCGCCGCGGCGGCGCGCGCGCTCGCGCCCTTCGCCGAGGTGCTGGTGCAGCCGTTCGGCGACATCTGGCTGCGCGACACCGCGCCGATCGTCGACGGCGACGGGCGCGCGCGCGACTTCCAGTTCAACGGCTGGGGCGGCAAATACGACCTGCCCGGCGACGACGACATCGGCGCGCGGCTGGCGCGCGCGCGCGGGATGGTGGTGCTGCCGTGCGAGTGGGTGCTGGAGGGCGGCGCGATCGACGGCGACGGCACCGGGCTGGTCGTCACCACCGAGCAGTGCCTGCTCAACCCCAACCGCAACCCCGCGCTGACCAAGGAGGCGGTGGAGCGCCGCCTCGCCGCGGACCTGGGCTATACGCGCGTGCTGTGGCTCGGCGACGGGCTGCTCAACGACCATACCGACGGCCATGTCGACAACCTCGCGCGCTTCGTCGGCCCGAACCGGCTGGCGCTGCCCGTCGGCGCGGAGAACGACCCCAATTGGCGCGTCTACCAGGACGCCGCCGCGCGCGCCCGCGCCGCGGGGGTGGAGGTGGTCGAGATCCCCTCGCCCGGCCGCGTGCTGCGCGACGAGGACGTGGTGCCGGCGAGCTACATGAACTTCTACGTCGGCAACGCCGCGGTGGTGGTGCCGGTGTACGGCACGCCGCAGGACGAGGCCGGCGTCGCGGCCGTACGCGCGCTCTTCCCCGACCGCGAGGTGATCGGGCTGCGCGCCGACGCGATCCTGACGGGCGGCGGCAGCTTCCACTGCATCTCGCAGCAGATCCCGGCGTAAGGGCGGAGCGGGCGGCGCGCGGGAGGCGAAACGAAGCCGGATGGTCGCTCTCTGCTAGCGGCCCCACTCGTCCGCCCCTCCCGGCACCTCTCCTCCGTACTCCCCGCCCGTATCGCTCCGCGATCGCGCCTCTCCGCCCACCGTCCTTCTGCCTTTTGGCTCGTCGCCTCTCGCCCCCCTCGTCATCCCCGCGCAGGCGGGGATCCATAGACGCTGACGTGGCGGCCCTTGCACGAGCGGCAGCGTGCCTGGATCCCCGCCTCCGCGGAAATGACAAAGCGTGGTGCGGGGAGAGGACAGGGACGAGGACGTGGGGGCGGGGCATGACCGGGCGGGGCGCGGATCAATTCGTCGCCCTCCTCATCATATCACCCCCCGTGACGAATGCCGCGCGGCAGCCTAGCCTCGTCCCACGACAACAGGGGGCAACATGCTGAGAACACTCGCCGTCACACTCGCGCTCGCGCTCGCCGCCGGGGCCAACGCCCAGCAGCCGACACCGACCGCCCCGCCCGCCACGCCCGCGCCCACGCTGATCTACGTCCACGCCGGCCAGCTGCTCGACCGCCCCGGCGAGCGCCCGCGCGGCCCCAGCACGGTGATCGTACGCGACGGCGTGATCGCCGAGGTGCGCGACGGGCTCGTCCCGCCACCGGCGGGCGCGCGGCTGGTCGACCTGTCGCGTGAGTTCGTCCTGCCCGGGCTGATCGACATGCACGTCCATCTCTGGGGCATCGGCGGCGACCCGCTGCGCGAGCGGCTCACCCGGCTCAACACCGACTCGGCCGACGACCTGATGACGGCGGTGGTCAACGCGCGCCGCACGCTCGAGGCGGGCTTCACCACCGTCCGCGACCTCGGCGGCGATCCGCGCGGCATCCGCGCCTTGCGCGACGCGGTCGAGCGCGGCGACGTGGCGGGGCCGACGATCGTCAACGCCGGGTCGATGATCTCGGTCACCGGCGGGCACGGCGACGGCGGCAACGGTCTCGCCGAGGAATGGGCCGACGCGGTCCACGCGCATCAGATCAACGTCTGCGACGGGCCGGACGACTGTCGCCGCGCGGTGCGCGCGCAGGTCGGGCTGGGCGCGCAGGTGATCAAGTTCGCCGCCACCGGGGGCGTGCTGTCGAACGTCGCGGGCGGGCTCGGCCGCGCGATGACCCCCGAGGAGATGCGCGCCATCGTCGAGACCGCGCACGCGCTCGGCCGCAAGGCCACCGCGCACAGCCACGCCGCCGAGGGGACCAAGGCGGCGCTGGAGGCGGGCGTCGACTCGGTCGAGCACGCCAGCTACCTCGACGACGAGACGATCCGGCTGTTCAAGGCGAGGGGAGCCTATCTGGTACCGACCGAGATCGCCCCGCTCGCCGCGCTCGCGCAGGCGCGCGCCGGGGCGCTCCCGCCCGCCACCATCCCCAAGGCCGAGGCGGCCGCGGCGGCGCTCCACGCCAACCACAAGAAGGCCTGGGCGGCGGGGGTGAAGTTCGCCTTCGGCACCGACAGCGGCGTGTCGCGCCACGGCGACAACGCCACCGAGTTCGTGCACCTGGTCGACCTCGGCATGACCCCCGCACAGGCGATCCGCAGCGCCACCGTCGCGGCCGCCGACCTGCTCGGCCGCGACGACCTGGGCGTGATCGCGCCGGGCAAGCGCGCCGATCTGATCGCGGTCACCGGCTCGCCGCTCGACGACGTGCGCCGGCTGGAGGCGGTCGACTTCGTCATGCACCGCGGGGTGGTGGCGAAAGGCGGGTGAGCGGACGGACGCGCTCGCTTCTCTCCCGTGCCCGTCGAGTAGCCGCCGAGCCCGTCGAGACGACGCATCGACAAGGCGCCGCGGGGGGCGCTCCCTCAGTGCGTCCTCATCGCCACACTTGAGCCCGCGCGCCCGCCCGGATAGACGCGCGCGCTCACCCGATCAGGGTCGAACCTCGCCGTCCGCCGCCGTGCGATTCGTCTGCGTCCGCGGGCGGCGTCATCTTTTGCGAGGAAAACAGCGACATGGCGGAAGAGCGGGGCGAGGGCATGGGCGGCGGGGCGGTCGCGGCGGACGAGCTGCGGCTGCTGATCGAGCGCGCCGAGCGGCTCGAGGAAGAGAAGAAGGGCATCGCCGACGACATCAAGGACGTCTTCGCCGAGGCCAAGAGCCGCGGCTACGACGCCAAGGCGATCCGCCAGATCATGAAGATCCGCAAGCAGAAGCGCGAGGAGTATCAGGAGGAGCAGTCGATCCTCGAGGTGTACATGCAGGCGCTCGGGATGCTCTGATCGCCGGAACGGGTCACGATCGCTGTCGCGTTAACGGCTTCTTCGCGCCGGCGGTGGCATAGCCGCCTCCTGGTTCAGCGATGAGGGAATGCGACGACGGTGCTCGCGGCGCTACAATCTGGCTTTCGCCCGCGCGAGGAGCGGATCACGGTCCTGATCCCGTCGCGGATGCGGCTGGGGGCGAAGTGGGTCGACGTGGTCATTCACAACGTCTCGTCGCGCGGGCTGATGGGTGGCTGCGACGAGCCGCCCCAGCCGGGCAGCTATATCGAGATTCGCCGCGGCACGATCGTGATCGTCGGCCGCGTGCAATGGGCCAAGGGCCGCTTCTTCGGCATCAAGTCGCAGGAGCGGCTGTCCGTCAGAGCGCTGGTCGACGAGCCGCGGCTCGCCAGCCGACCGCAGCAGAAGCCCGAGCAGGACCTGGGCGAGCGCCGCGCCGAGCGCCGCCTCGCGCATGAGGCGCAGATGGCGCGCAAGGTGGAGCGCTCGCGCGCCTTCGCCTCGGCCTTCCAGTTCATCGTGATGGCGCTGGTGGGCGTGACGCTCGCGGTGATCGCGGCGCAGGGCGTCTACGGCCTGCTCTCGCGCCCCGCCGACGCGATCGGCGCGGCGCTCGAGGGGAAGTAGGGGCGCAGCGTGCTCCTGCGCACGCAGGAGCCTCGGTTCGCCAGCGAAGCCGCCCGGGTCCTGTGTTCCCACGTGCGCAGGAACACCGCCTTCAACGAGGCCACGCCCGCGCCCGAAGGCAGTCGCTCAGCTCGGCGTGATCGGCGGCGACTCCATCTCGGCGCGGATCTCCGCCACCAGGTCCTTGCGGCTGAGCTTGCCGATCATCGTCTTGGGCAGCGCCGCGCGCACCACCACGCGGTCGACGCGCTCGTGCTTGCCCAGCTGCGGGTTGAGCCAGTCGCGCAGCGCGGCGCCGTCGACCCCGCCCATCTCCTCCGTCAGCGTGACATAGGCGCGCGGGACCTCGCCGCGGTAGGTGTCCGGCATGCCGATCACCAGCGCCTCGCGCACCGCGGGATGGTGGTAGAGGATCGCCTCGATCTGGCTCGGGAACACCTTGAACCCACCGACCGCGATCATGTCCTTGAGCCGGTCGACGATGGCGATGAAACCGTCCGAGTCGATCGTGCCGACGTCGCCGGTGCGCAGCCAGCGCCGCCCCTGCGAGTCGAGCGCGAAGGTCGTCTCATCGGCGTCGGGGCGGTTCCAATAGCCCGCCATGATCTGCGGCCCCAGTGCGACGATCTCGCCAGGCTCCCCTGGCGCCGCCTCGCGCGTGGCGTCCTCCTTGTCGACCAGCCGGATACGGGTCGACGGCAGCGGCTGGCCGATCGTGCCCGGCTTCTGCGGCGGGTCGTAAGGGTTGGTGGTGAGCACGCCGGTGCTCTCCGACAGGCCGTAACCCTCCACCAGCGTCGAGCCGGTCGCCGCCTCCCAGCGCGCCTTGAGCTCGGCGTTGAGCGGCGCGCCGCCCGAGATGCAGACGCGCAGGCTGGTCAGGTCGGTCCTGCCCAGCGACGGGTGATCGAGCAGCGCCTGGTACATGGTCGGCACGCCCGGCAGCGAGGTCGGCCGCGTCCGCGCGATCGCGGCGAGCGCCTGGCCGGCGTCGAAGCGCGGCAGCAGCACCATCTCGCCGCCGGTCACGATCGTGCGGTTCATCACGCAGGTGTTGGCGAAGACGTGGAACAGCGGCAGCACGCCCAGGATCCGGTCGGTCTGGTCCCGGTGCGGGTCGAGGCAGGCGACCTGCCGCGCGTTGGCCGACACGTTGGCGTGGGTCAGCATCGCGCCCTTGGGCACGCCGGTGGTGCCGCCGGTGTACTGGATCAGCGCGACGTCGCGCTCGGGCGCGATCGCGGCAGGGGGCAGCGCGCCGTCGTTGGCGATCAGCTGCGAGAAGGCGAGCACGCGCGGGTCGTCCGGGCGCGGCGCCACCTCGCGCCGCTTGAGCAGACGGTAGGCGACCGACTTGGCGGGCGGCAGCACGCCCGCGACCGAGCCGACCACCAGCCGCTCGAGCCCGCTTTGGTCGAGCACCGCCAGCGCGTTGGGCAGCAGCGCGGTGGCGGAGAGGGTGAACAGCAGCCGCGTGCCCGAGTCCTCGACCTGGTGGCAGAGCTCGTCGACACTGTAGAGCGGCGAGAAGTTGACGACGGTGCAGCCCAGCCGCAGCGCGCCGTGATAGGCCGCGAGATAGTGTGGCGTGTTGGGCAGGAACAGCCCGATGCGGTCGCCCTTGCCATAGCCGAGCGCGGCGAGCCCGGTGGCGACTCGCCGCACGCCGTCGGCGAGCTCGTCGTAGCTGTAGTGGCGCCCGAGGAAGTCGATCGCGGGGCGCTGGCCGTGCTGGCGTACCGAATCCTCGAACAGGTCGATCATCGACCGCGGCGCGAAGCCGGTGGCCCAGGGCACCGGGTGGCGATAGGCGTCCTGCCAGGCGTGCTCGTCCGTCATTGACATCGCTGTAAGCAACCGCGCCGCCAGCGACAAGCGGTCAGCGTACCAGATATTCTCCGAGCAGGACGACCGCGGCGGCGAGCGGGCGCAGCGCGGGGGCGGCATCGGCCGTCACGCGGGGCAGATGCGCGCCGTCGGCACGGATCGTGAGCGTGCCGATCATCGGCGTCTCGCGCTGCGCCATGGCAAGCAGCAGCAGCGCCAGCCCACCGATCACGGCGCGGCGGCGACGAAGGTCTGGCGGCTGGGTCATGACGGGACTTCCTGTGAGGTGCGCGGAGCTTAGCGCGTCCGTACCGATGCGGGAAGCGGGGGTGTAAGGAAGTGCGAAGCGCCGGGTTGACGGGTCGGGTTGCGGGCTGGCTCAAGCCGGCATCCTGAGGTGACGGGCTTCCGTCGCCGTTCCGCCCTTCGAAGCTGCGCCCGCCTCTCCCACCGAAGGCGCTCGCCGGTGACGTCGCCCGAGTCCATATTTCGTCATCCCTGCGAAAGCAGGGATCCAGACGCGCGACGCGGTGTAATAGAGCCGCCACGTCAGCGCGTCTGGATCCCCGCCTACGCGGGGATGACGACCGAGAACGGGGAAGCGCGGTCCCGCAGGTGTTGCGCCACGAAGTTCCCTCACGGAGCGCCGGAGGCGCCCGCCTTCGCTACGCCGCCGCGGCCCAGCGCACGCGGTCGCGCCCCGCGGACTTGGCGGCGTAGAGCGCGTCGTCGGCGCGGCGGTAGAGCCGCTTCCACTCCGCCTCGGTCGCGATGGTACCGCGCTCGCTGCCGAGTGACGCCGTCACGGTGAGGTCGAACGGCATCCGCGCCGCACGCACCGCGCCCAGGATCTGATCGGGCAAGTCGTCCCGCCCGGCGCCCGCCAGCACCGCGAACTCCTCGCCGCCGATCCGCGCCACCAGCGCGTCGTCGGGCACCACCGCGAGCAGCGCGCGCGCGAAGACGCGCAGCACCTCGTCGCCGCCGTCGTGGCCGAGCGTGTCATTGACCTGCTTGAAATGGTCGATGTCGATCAGCACCAGCAGCTGCGGCTCGCCGCGCCCGATCGCCTCGCGCAGGAAGCTGCGACGGTTCATCAGCCCGGTCAGCGGATCGCTGTCGGCGAGCAGCCGCGCCAGCATCTCCTGCTCGCGCGCGGCGTCGCGCTCCTCCACGACCAGCTTGATCCGCCACGCGATCACCAGCGCGCTGCATGACGCCTCCAGCGCCATCGCCAGCAGCGTCGAATTGTCGATGAAGAAGTTCCAGCGCACCAGCCCGGCGGCCTGCCCGATCCTCAGCCCCGCGAAGATGAAGGGTGTGCCCCAGGCGAGCATGAACACGCGCGCGTGCGGCGTATCGGCACGCCAGCCGCGCCACAGCAGCGGCAGCGCCAGCGCGGCCACGGCCGCGAAGCTGACGGTCAGCGCGGCATCGAGCGCGTGCGACGCCCGGGGCATCAGCGTGCAGTAGAGCGTCGCCGTCACCAGCACCGCGCCGACAGACCAGGTCGCCGCGCGCCCGACCCAGCCGGCGAACACGCGCGGGTGGAAGAAGCGCCGCGCGAACATGATCGCGAAGCTCAGTGCCAGCGACAGCAGCGCGGTGTTGAGCCGCAGCCGCAGGTTGTTGTCCATGCCCGCGAGCTGTCCGAGCAGCCCCGAGGAGCTGACGCCATAGACCAGCAGGCACAGCACCATCGCGCAATAGGGCGGGTGGAAGCGCTGGCGCAGCGCCGCGCCGAGCGCGAGGTTGGACATCAGCAGCGCCACGCACAGGCCGGCGAAGGCGGCGTAGAAGGCGGCCATGGCGACTTCCATCCGGGTCGACTGTGCCGGCGTGGCGACGCGCGGGTCGATGACGATGCCACGGGTCACCGGTGCGCCGCGCACGTGCCATAGGAGTGCGACCGCCCGCGCGGGGTGCGGCGGCAGCGGCAGCTCGAACACGGCGCCGAGCTTGAGCCGCTGCCACGCGGTGGCGCTCGTGAATCCGGTCGAGCGCACCGCCCCGTCGGCGTAGCGGACGTGGAGCGTCGCCGCGTCCTGCCAGACGCTCGCGGAGCGGATCAGCGCATCGGGCGGGAGCGCCGGCAGACGCGGGGCGAGCACCCAATAATCGCCGGGTCCGGCGCCCCGCTGATCGCTGGTGCAGTCGAACCCGCGGGGGGCGGCCAGCACCGCGGCGGCGCGCTCGTCGGGCAGCGCCCGGCGAAAACAGGTGGTGAGCGGCGCCCCCGCCAGCGCGGCGGCCGGAGGCGCGAGCGCGACCCAGGCGGCGAGCAGCGCGAGCGCGCGTGCGATCCAGCGAATGACGTTGCCCCCGTCCATGGCAGAGGGCGTAACAGGGTGATGCCGAAGGGAAGGTTAACGGCGCGATCATATGTTACGCGGTGCGGGGAGAAAGAGGGCGCATCGCTGCGGCGGCCGACTTCGCCACGTTCGACTCTGTCGCGTCACACAAGCTGAAGTAATGAGAGGCAGCGTCTCCGCCCATCCTTGAGCCGTTCCCCGGCAGAGGCCGGGGCCCAGTCAGGAACGGTCATGGCTCTCACCACCACCTTCCCACCTGGGCCCCGCCCTTCGCCGGGGAACGATGTTCCATGCGAGGAGAGCTTCGCCTCCACGATGGCAGCGGGGAACGCTGGGCCGCCGCCCCCTCGTCAGCCCTCGCCTCAGCCCGCCTCGACCGGCGCGGCCTTGCCACCCTTCTTCTTGCCCGGCTTCTTCGGCGCGGCGGGCTCGATCGCGAAGGAGAGCGCGCCCTCCTTCAGCTTCACGGTCACCTCGCCGCCGTGGACCAGCTTGCCGAACAGCAGCTCCTCGGCGAGCGGCTGCTTGATCTTCTCCTGGATCAGGCGACCCATCGGGCGCGCGCCGTACAGCTTGTCATAGCCCTTGTCGGTGAGCCACTTCTTGGCCTCGTCGTCGAGCTTGATGTGGACGTCGCGGTCGGCCAGCTGGAGCTCCAGCTGGAGGATGAACTTGTCCACCACGCGCGCCACCACCTCGGGGGGCAGGTAGCCGAACGGCACGATCGCATCGAGCCGGTTGCGGAACTCGGGCGTGAACATCTTCTGCACCGCCTGCTCGTCCTCGCCCTCGCGGGTGAGGTTGCCGAAGCCGACCGTCTCGCGCGCCATGTCCGCCGCGCCCGCGTTCGTCGTCATGATCAGGATAACGTTGCGGAAGTCGACGGTCTTGCCGTGCTGGTCGGTGAGCCGCCCGTTGTCCATCACCTGCAGCAGGATGTTGAACAGGTCGGGATGCGCCTTCTCGATCTCGTCGAGCAGCAGCACGCAGTGCGGGTTCTGGTCGACCGCGTCGGTCAGCAGCCCGCCCTGGTCGAAGCCGACATAGCCCGGGGGCGCGCCGATCAGCCGGCTGACCGAGTGGCGCTCCATATATTCGCTCATGTCGAAGCGCTGGAGCGGGATGCCCAGGATCGTCGAGAGCTGCTTGGCCACCTCGGTCTTGCCGACGCCGGTCGGGCCGGTGAAGAGATAGTTGCCGATCGGCTTCTCCGGCTCGCGCAGCCCCGCGCGCGCCAGCTTGATCGCCGACGACAGTTTCTCGATCGCGGCGTTCTGGCCGAACACCACGCGCTTCAGGTCGGTCTCGAGCGTCTCGAGCTGCTTCTTGTCGTCGGTCGACACGCTCTTCGGCGGGATCCGCGCCATCGTCGCGATGACCGCCTCGATCTCCTTGGCGGTGATCGTCTTCTTGCGCTTCGACGGCGGCACCAGCATCTGCATCGCGCCGACCTCGTCGATCACGTCGATCGCCTTGTCGGGCAGCTTGCGGTCGTTGATGTAGCGCGCGCTCAGCTCCACCGCCGACTTGATCGCTTCGGGCGTGTACTTGACCGAGTGGTGGTCCTCGAACGCCGAGCGCAGGCCCGCGAGGATCTTGATCGTGTCCTCGATCGACGGCTCGTTGACGTCGATCTTCTGGAAGCGCCGCAGCAGCGCGCGGTCCTTCTCGAAGTGGTTGCGGAACTCCTTATAGGTGGTCGAGCCGATGCAGCGGATCGTGCCGCCCGACAGCGCCGGCTTGAGCAGGTTGGACGCGTCCATCGCGCCGCCGCTGGTCGCGCCCGCGCCGATCACGGTGTGGATCTCGTCGATGAAGAGCACCGCGTGCGGCAGCTTCTCCAGCTCGTTGACGACCGCCTTGAGCCGCTCCTCGAAGTCACCGCGGTACCGCGTGCCGGCGAGCAGCGCGCCCATGTCGAGCGAGTAGATCACCGCGGGCTTGAGCACCTCGGGCACGTCGCCCTCGACGATCTTGCGCGCCAGCCCCTCGGCGATCGCGGTCTTGCCGACGCCGGGGTCGCCGACGTAGAGCGGGTTGTTCTTGGAGCGGCGGCACAGGATCTGCACCGTGCGGTCGACCTCGGCCATGCGGCCGATCAGCGGGTCGACCTTGCCGGTCTTCGCCTTCTCGTTGAGGTCGACGGTGAACTGCTTGAGCGCGCTCTCGCCCTTCTTGCCCGACGTGTCCGCCTTCTCCTTCTTCTCCTCCTCGGCCGCGCCCTTCACGCTGGTGGCCTCGGGGGTGGCGGCGCCCTTGCCGACGCCGTGGCTGATGTAGCTGACCGCGTCGAGGCGGCTCATGTCCTGCTGCTGCAGAAAATAGACCGCGTAGCTCTCGCGCTCGGAGAAGAGCGCTACCAGCACGTTGGCGCCGGTCACCTCGTCGCGGCCCGACGACTGGACGTGCAGGATCGCGCGCTGGACGACGCGCTGGAAGCCCGAGGTGGGTGACGGATCGGTGGCGGCGTCGACGCGCAGCGCGCCGAGCTCGGTGTCGAGATAGTGCGCGACCGTGGTCTTGAGCTCGCCGAGGTCGACGCCGCACGCGGACATCACCTGGCTGGCGTGCTCGTCGTCGATCAGCGCGAGCAGCAGATGCTCCAGCGTGGCATATTCATGGCGGCGCGAGGAAGCGGCCTCGAGCGCCTTGTGCAGCGTGGTCTCGAGAGCGCTGGCGAATGAGGGCATCAGATTACTCCTAGCGGACCGCGTGAGGACACGCGGCCCATCGTCACGAATGTCGTGATTGAGTGGCCCCGCATCAAGCGCTGGCCGTCCGCACCGGGAGCGATCGTTCGCCAGCCCAGTGCGCCAGCGTTCATCGCTTGAATAGCGCGTCCGCGCTTGCGCGATGGTTAACGGCCCCGTCAATTTTGCGGCGGATCCGCGCGATCTCGCCCTCCAGCGCGGCGGCGCGCGCCTCCAGCTCGGCGACGGAGAGCCGGTCGAGATCCTCGCGCAGCAGCGCGGCGAGCGGGTCGTCGCGCTGCGGGCCGAGGATGTCGTCTAGGTCCATGCGCCGATCGTCCTCCCCGAAAAGCGCGAAGTCAAGCCGCGGCGAACCCCGGAACGGGCGCGCGCGTTGACGCCCGCGTCGCGCCGGCCATAAGTCGGGGAAGACGCCAGTACGAAAGGGTTGCCCGAGCGATGACCGACCTGCCCGAGGTGATGCTGGCGATCGATCCCGCGGAGGCCGGCGGCCCGGAGGTGCTGGTCCCCGTGGAGCGCGCGGTGCCGCGGCCGGGCGCGGGCGAGCTGCTGGTGCGAGTCGCCGCGGCGGGGGTGAACCGGCCCGACGTGCTGCAGCGCCAGGGCAACTATCCCCCGCCCGCCGGCGCGCCGAGCGTGCTCGGGCTCGAGCTCGCGGGCGAGGTGGTGGCGCTCGGCGACGGTGTGGAACCGGCGCTGCTGGGGCAGACGGTCTGCGCGCTCGTCGCCGGGGGGGCCTATGCCCAATATGCGCTGGTGCCCGCCGGGCAGGTGCTGCCCGTGCCCGAGGGGTTGCCGCTGGTTGAGGCGGCGGCGCTGCCCGAGACGCTCTACACGGTCTGGACCAACCTGTTCGAGCGCGCCTTCGCGATGGAGGGCGATACCGTGCTGGTGCACGGCGGCACCAGCGGCATCGGCACCATGGCGATCACGCTCTCGAATCTGTTCGGGCTGGAGATCATCGTCACCGTCGGCTCGGACGAGAAGGCCGCGGCGGCGCGGCGGCTCGGCGCCGACCACGCGATCAACTATCGCAGCGAGGATTTCGTCGCGCGCGTGCGCGAGATCACGGAAGGGCGCGGCTGCGCGGCGGTGCTCGACATGGTCGGGGGCGATTACGTGCCGCGCAACCTCCAGTGCCTCGCCGAGGACGGCCGCCACGTCTCGATCGCGGTGCAGCGCGGCGCCAGCGCGACGGTGCCGCTGTTCGAGATCATGCGGCGGCGGCTGACGCTGACCGGCTCGACGCTGCGCGCCCGCGACGCCGCGTTCAAGGCGCTGGTCACCGACGAGATCGCGCGCACGGTGTGGCCCTTCGCTGCGGCGGGCAAGCTCAGGCCGGTGATGGACCGCAGCTTCCCGCTGGCACACGCGGCCGAGGCGCACCGCCGGATGGAGAGCGGCGATCATATCGGCAAGATCGTGCTGACGATGGGGTGAGGAGGATCTGAGATCCACCCCGCTCGCGTGAGGGGGACCGCCGGCGCAGCCGTGGTGGAGGGAGCTCTCCGCGAATGCGCCGGCGCGCTCGGCCCCCCTCCACCACACCCTGCGGGCGCGGTCCCCGTGCCGGGGAGGATCGATACACCCTCAATCCTCGGCGATCAGGCTCGCCTTGCCCGTGTCGCGCATGCGCAGGTACACCAGCAGCGACACGCCGATCATCACCGTGACATACCAGTAGAAGCCCTGCTCCCAGCCGTGCTGCTTGAAGCTCAGCGCGACATATTCCGCCGTGCCGCCGAAGATCGTGTTGGCCAACGCATAGGGCAGCGCGACACCCAGAGCGCGGATGTGCGCGGGGAACAGCTCCGCCTTCACCACCGCGTTGATCGAGGTATAGCCCGTCACGATCACCAGCGCCGCCATCACCAGCAGCCCCGCGACGGTGGCGTCGCGCGTCCGCTCCAGCGCGGAGAAGATCGGATAGGTGAACAGCACACCCGCCACGCCGAACGCGACCATCAGCGGCTTGCGCCCGATCCGGTCGGACAGCCCGCCCGCGACTGGCTGGAGCAGCATGAAGGCGAACAGCGTCACCGCGTTGATCTGGGTCGCGGTCTCTTTGGAGAAGCCCGAGGTGTTGACCAGGAACTTCTGCATGTAGATCGAGTAAGCGTAGAAGGCGAGCGTGCCCCCGGCGGTGAGCAGCATCACCAGCGCGGTCTCGCGCGGGTGGCGGCGCAGCAGCGTGCCGAACCCCGACTTGGGCGCGTCGCTCGCCTTGGCCTTCTCGAAGCTCTGCGTCTCGGCCAGCCCGCGGCGCAGCCAGAACACCACCAGCGCCAGCACCGCGCCGATCGCGAAGGGGATGCGCCAGCCCCAGCTGGTCAGCGCCGCCTCGCTCATCACCGCCTGCAGCACCACCAGCAGCAGAATCGCGAGCAGCTGCCCGGAGATCAGCGTGACGTACTGGAAGGACGAGAAGAAGCCGCGCCGCTCCTTGCCCGCCATCTCGGACAGATAGGTCGCGCTGGCGCCATATTCGCCGCCGACCGACAGCCCCTGCATCAGCCGCGCGAGCACCAGCAGCGCGGGTGCGCCGTAGCCGATCGTCTCGATCCCGGGCGCGCAGGCGATGATCAGCGAGCCGGTGCACATCAGCGTCACCGACAGCGTCAGCCCCGCCTTGCGCCCGCGCCGGTCGGCGTAGATGCCCATGATCCAGGCGCCGATCGGCCGCATCACGAAGCCGACCGCGAACACCGCCGCCGCGCTCAGCAGCTGCGCCGTGGGGTCGTTCTTGGGGAAGAAGTGGCCGACGAAATAGAGTGTGAAGGCGGAATAGACGTACCAGTCGAACCACTCGACGAGGTTGCCGGTCGAGCCGCCGATGATCGACTTGAGCCGGCCGGAAACCGGGGCGGTAGGCGGCGCGGCGGCCATGGCGTCTCTCCTTGTCATCTGTGATCTATTGCGCGTCGGTGCCGGCGCCAATCCTCCCCGCTCGCGGGGAGGGGGACCGCTCGCGAAGCGAGTGGTGGAGGGGGCTCGCCACGAAGCGCGGCGCTTGCGGAAGCCTCCCTCCACCAGCCCGCGGCTGGTCTCCCTCCCCGTGCCGGGGAGGATTCCAGGGCGCCCATCAGAACCGCAGGCTCAGCCACGCCGCGAGGAAGTCGGAGTTCTGGTACCCCGCCCGCTTCAGCGCGTCCTTGGCGATCAGATGCTCGTAGCGCCCGGTGACGTTCACCCGCGGCGTCACCGCCCAGACCGCCTGAAAGCGCATCAGGTCGGCGATCCGCCTCCCCGCCACGTCCTGCGTGCCGGCGAAGGCGGCGCCTGACGCGCGGTACACCGCGTCTCTCTCGGTCGCGCGCCACGCCATCGTGTACTCGCCCGTCACGCGCAGCCGCTTGACGGGGGTGAACGACACATTGGGCGAGACCGACATCAGGTTGGTCGGCGTCAGGAACAGCTGGTAGCTGTAGTAGATATTGTTGCCGTACAGCCCGCTCGCGGTGCGCAGCGTGCCGTCGTCGTAGCTGCCCCCGCCGCTGGCATAATCGAGGTGGACGCCGACGCGCGGCGCGCTCGCCGCCCGGCCCAGCCGGTAGGTCTGCGCCGCGAACGCCTGCCACGCGCGGATCGGCCGATCACCGAAGGTGCCGCGCTGGTGGTTCACCGTCCAGTCGAGCGTCACCGGACCGGCGTCGCCGTAGAGGTGGAGCCCGTAGAACAGGCGCTCCTCGCGCGCGACCGTGCCGTTCGACGTCGCGGCGCGGTTGCGCAACCGCCACACGAAGGGATCGAAGAAGAGCTTCGACCCGCCGAGGAATTCACCCGGCAGCGCATAGCCGAAGGTGACGCCGCTGAAGCGCCGCCCGCCGTCGGTGCGATCGTCGCTCAGGCCCTGCTGGCCATAAGCGACATAGCGCAGGTCGAACACGTCGGCGCGCACGCGCCGGCCGCGCGCATAGGCGCGGACGCCGTCGAGCACGAAGTGGAGCGTGGGATCGTCGCGCACCGAGGTGAGCAGGTTGGGCCCGTCCGAGAACTCCTGCCGCCCGGCGCGCACGCCCACGCTGGCACCGGCGAGCGTGCCATAGACCTCACCGAAGCCCTGCGACAGCGTCAGCGCGTTGCGCAGATTGCCCGCGGGCGTGCCGATGTTGACCCCGTCGACTCGCGCCTTGGCGAGCTCGCCGTAGACCCGCACGTGCTCGCCCAGGTGGAGGTCGGCCCCCGCATAGACTCGCATCCGCTCCTGCCGCTGCGCCTCGCGGTCGCGCAGGTCGGGGTTGGTGGTGGCCTGCACGCGGTAGCGGATCTCGCCCGAGAGCGTGACATAGACCGAGCCGTCCTCGGTCAGCGGCAGATATTTGAGCCGGTCGAGCGGGTCGTCGCGCTTGTCCGGATCGGCCATCGCGCGCCAGTCCTCGGCCCAGCGCGAGACGTTGTACTTGCCCTGCGCGGTGCCCTCGCCGATCCCGGCGGCGGGATATTCCGACGCGATCGGCGTCGCGGGCGCGGCCTTGCCCCCGCCGGGAGGAGCGCCCGCCTGAGCGCCCGCCGGGACCGCGACGAGCAGCGCGGGGGCGAGCAGCGCGCTCGACATCAGTGAACCTCGTACCATGACCTCTCCATGGGCAGGCGGCTCGACCCGGCAAGACGGCGGCCGTCGCTCTCACCGCCATCCTACGCCGCGGCCACCGGGCGCGCGAAAACACGCTCATCCTAGGATTTCCGCGGCTCACGGCGGCGCGAGGCGCGGGTTTCCGCATGGTCTCGGCGGCCCGGATGCGGTATCCCGCACGCGTGTCTTCGCCGCGTCGCCCCGGTCTGCTGCTCGCCGCGCTCGCGGTCGTGCTGCTCGGCGCGCTGTTCTACGTCGCGGCGGCGCATCTCACCCGGCAGCGCGCGCTCGACCGCGTCGGCGACGAGGCGCTGCGCACCGCACGGCAGCAGGCGCGGCTGATCGACAGCGAGCTGGCCAAGTTCCGCCTGCTGCCGATCGTGCTGAGCGAATATGGCGACCTGCGCGACGCGCTGGTGCAGGGCGCCGCCTCGCGCGCGGCGACGCGGCTCGACGACAAGCTCGCCTCGCTGGCGCGGCGCACCGGCGAGCCGGTGATCTACGCGATCGACTTGCGCGGGATGACCGTCTCCGCCTCCAACGCCGCTAGTGCGCAGAGCTTCGTCGGCCACGATTACCGCTTCCGCCCGTATTTTCAGCAGGCGATGCGCGACGGCGCGGCGGAGCATTTCGCGCTCGGCAACGTCAGCGGGCGGCCGGGGCTGTTCATGGCGCGGCGGATCGACGGCGCCGCGGGGCCGCTCGGCGTCGTGGTGGTGAAGGTCGAGTTCGACGCGATCACGCGCGCCTGGGCCAACGATCCCGGCGAGACCCTGCTCGCCGACGAGCGCGGCATCGTGCTCGCCGCGACCGACCCGCGCGCCGCGCTCCGCGTGCTCGCGCCGCTGCCCCCCGCGACGCTCGCCGCGATCCGCCGCACCGGCCAGTTCCTCGACCGCCCGCTCGCGCCGACCGGCTATCGCCTCGCCGGCCGCGACGCCAGCGCGCCCGGCGGCGCGCCGCTGCGCCTCACCGCGGTACCGGCGGCGCACCCCGGCTGGCGGCTGCTCCACCTCGTGCCGGTCGAGCGCGCGCTGCGCGACGCCGCCAACCTCGCGCGGCTCGCCACCGCCACCGCGATGCTGCTGCTGGCGCTGGTCGCGGCGCTGCTGCTGTGGCGCACCAGCCGGATCGCGCGCGCCGCCGCGGACCGCGCCGAGCTCGAGCAGGCGGTGGCGGCGCGCACCGCCGAGCTCAGCGCGGCGATGGCGCGGCGCGAGGACGCCGACCGCCGCTTCCGCGCCGCGCGCGAGGAGCTGGCGCAGGCCAACCGGCTCGCCTCGCTCGGCTCGATCACCGCGGGGCTGGCGCATGAGATCAACCAGCCGGTGGCGACGATCCGCACGCTCGCCGAGAACGCGCGCCATCATCTCGCGCAGCAGCGCACCGAGCGGGTGGCCGCCAGCCTCGACAGCGCGGTGGCGCTGACCGAGCGGATCGGCACGATCACGCAGGAGATGCGCCGCTTCGCCCGCCGCGGCAGCGGCACCGCCGGGCCGATCGCGCTCGACGACGTGGTCGACGGCACGCGGCTGCTGGTGGGCGACCGGCTGCGCGCCGCGCGCGTCGCGCTCGACTGGCCCGCGCCGGGGCAGCCGAGCGTGTTCGCCGGGCGCGTGCGGCTGGAGCAGGTGCTGGTCAACCTGATCAACAACGCGGTCGACGCGCTCGCCGGGCGCGCCGACCCGCGCGTGGCGCTCACCGTGACGACGAGGGAGGAATGGGTGGAGCTGACCGTGGCGGACAACGGGCCCGGGATCGACCCGGCGCTGGGCGACGAGGTGTTCAGCCCCTTCGTCACGGGGCGACCCGACGGGCTCGGACTCGGGCTCGGCATCGCGCGCGACATCATCGCGCAGTTCGACGGCTCACTGCGGATCGTGCCCTCCCCGCTCGGCGGCGCGGCGTTCCGTGCGACGGTGCGGCGCGCATGAGCGCGGCGCCGCTCCGCGTCGTGCTGATCGACGACGACGAGGGCCTGCGTACCGCGCTCGTCGATTCCTTCGCGATCGCCGGCATCGAGGTGGAACCGCACGGCGACGCGCGCGCCGCGCTGGCGCAGCTCGACGCTCATTTCCCCGGCATCGTCGTCAGCGACATCCGCATGCCCAAAATGGACGGCCACGCCCTGTTCGAGGCGGTGGCGGCGCGCGACCCCGAGCTGCCGGTGATCCTGATGACCGGCCACGGCGACATCGCGATGGCGGTGGCGGCGCTCAAACAGGGCGCGTTCGACTTCATCGCCAAGCCGTTCGCCGCCGACCACCTGATCGCCAGCGCGCGCCGCGCGCTCGAGATGCGCCGGCTGGTGCTGGAGAACCGCCGGCTGCGCGTCGCCGCGGCCGAGGCCGAGACGCACTATCCGCTGATCGGTGAGACCCCGGCGATGGTGCGGCTGCGCGACACGATCCGCCAGCTCGCGGACGTCGACGTCGACGTGCTGATCGAGGGCGAGACCGGGACGGGCAAGGAGCTGGTCGCGCTGCTGCTGCACCGCTGGAGCCACCGCCGCGCGCGCCAGTTCGTCGCGGTCGACTGCGCCGCGCTGCCCGACGCGGTGGCGGACGAGGCGCTGTTCGGCAGCCGCGCCCAGCCCGGCCGTGTCGCCGACGCCGACCGCGGCACGCTCTTCCTCGACGAGATCGACAGCATGTCGCCCGCGCTCCAGGGCAAGCTGCTCCGCGTGGTCGAGGAGCGCGAGCTGCCCCAGCCCGGCGGCGCGCCGCGCGTCGTCAACCTGCGCGTGGTCGCCGCGGCCAAGACCGACCTGGCCGCCGCGGTCGCGGAGGGCCGCTTCCGCGCCGACCTGCTCTACCGGCTCGAGACGGTGCGGCTGCGCATCCCGCCGCTGCGCGAGCGCCGCGCCGACGTGCCGCTGCTGTTCGCCTATTTCCTCGGCGAGGCGGCGGAGCGGTTCGGGCGCGAGCGGCCCAACATCGATCCCGCGGTGGAGGCGCGGCTCGTCGCCGACGACTGGACCGGCAACGTCCGCGAGCTGCGCAACTATGCCACGCGCGTCGTGCTCGGGGTGGCGGAGGGGACGCCGAGCGCGGCCGACCAGCTGCCGCTCGCCGAGCGCGTCGACCGGTTCGAGGCGGCGACGATCCGCGCCGCGCTCGACCGCGTGCGCGGCGACGTCGGCGCCGCCGCCGCCGAGCTTCAGCTGCCGCGCCGCAGCCTCTATGACCGCCTCCAGCGCCACGGCATCGAGCCCGCGGCGTTCCGCCAGCGCGAGTGATCCTGCCCCGATGCGTCTCCTGTTCCTGTTCGCTTCTCTTCTCCCCGCGGCGCTGCTCGCCGCCGTTCCCGCCGCGGCCGAGCCGACATTGCTCGAGGTCGACCAACGGCTCGCGGCGATCGCGTGGCGGCTGACGACGGCCAACGCGCCACTGTGCCGCGACCAGCAGCCGGTGATCGGCGCCACGCTCCACGCCGCCGACCAATACCCACCCGCGCTGCGTACCGCCTTCGCCGCGCCGGTCACGGTCGAGCTGGTGGTGCGGGGCGCCCCGGCGGCGGCGGCGGGGGTGACGGCGGACGACGGGCTGATCGCGGTCGACGGCGCGGCGGTCGCGCCCCCGGCCGGCGGTGACTCGACGACGAGCGTGACCCGCGACGCGGCGCAGGCGCTGATCGCCTCGCACCCGCCGACGGCACCGCTCGCACTGACGCTCCGCCGCGCCGGCGCCGACCGCTCGGTAACCGTGCAGCCGCGCGCGGGCTGCCGCGTCGAGTTCGAGGTGCTCGCGGGCGACAAGCTCGGCGCCTCGTCCGACGGCCGCGTGGTGCAGGTCGCGGGACGATTGTTCGAGCTGTTCGGCGACGACCAGGTCGCGGTGGTGGTCGCGCACGAGCTGGCGCACGCCATCCTGCGCCACCGCGCGCGGCTGGAGGCGGCCGGCGTGACATGGGGGCTGTTCGCCGAACTGGGTCGCAACGGCCGGCTGTTCCGCCAGACCGAGACCGAGGCCGATCTGCTCGGCGCCTATCTGCTCCGCAACGCGGGCTGGGACGCGCAGCTGGCGGTGCGGTTCTGGCGCGAGGAGGGCGGCAAGATCGACGGCGGCTTCTTCCGCAGCCGCACTCACCCTTCCGCCAAGGCGCGCGCCGACGCGATCGCGGCCGAGTTGGCGACGATGCCGGCGGACGCGCCGCTGCCCTATGCGCCGCCGCTGCTGGCGAAGCGCGACGCGCCGCTGGGGTGAGGGACGGCGCAGGGCGCGCCGGAGATAGCGCAGCGCGACATGCATGAGGCCGTTGCTACCCTCCCCACCCGATGCGATGCGGGGGTGCAGCTCAGGCAGTTGAACCGCGCCGAGGCGCGGTCATCCCCCTGAGTCGCGCTCGATGTCCGCGCCGACCGCCGACAGCTTCTCCTCCAGCCGCTCATAGCCGCGGTCGAGGTGGTAGACGCGCGCGACGCTGGTCTCGCCCTCCGCCACCAGCCCCGCGATGATCAGGCTCATCGAGGCGCGCAGGTCGGTGGCCATCACCGGCGCGCCGACCAGGCGATCGACGCCCTTCACCACGGCGGTGCGGCCGTGCACCTGGATGTCCGCTCCCATCCGCGCCAGCTCGGGCACGTGCATGTAGCGGTTCTCGAAGATCGTCTCGGTCAGCACGCTGGCGCCCTCGGCCTTGCACAGCATCGCCATGAACTGCGCCTGCATGTCCGTGGCGAACCCCGGGTAGGGCGCGGTGGAGAGCGTCAGCGGCGCCAGCTTGCCCTCGCTCGTCACCACGATCGAGTCGCGCCGCTCCTCGATCCCCACGCCCGCCGCGCGCAGCGCCTCCAGCGTCGCTCCCATGTCGGCGGCGTCGACGTTGGCGAGCTCGACCGTGCCGCCCGCCACCGCCGCGGCGCAGGCGTAGCTGCCCGCCTCGATCCGGTCGGGCATCACGCCATAGGTCGCGCCGTGCAGCTCGGCCACGCCCTCGATCTCGAGCGTCTCGGTGCCGATCCCCTCGATCCGCGCGCCCATCGCGACGAGGCAGCGGCACAGGTCGACGATCTCGGGCTCGCGCGCGGCATTCTCGATGCGGCTGCTGCCCCGCGCGGTGACCGCCGCCATCAGCACGTTCTCGGTCGCGCCCACCGAGACGATCGGGAAGGTGTAGCGCCCGCCGCTCAGCCGCCCGCCGGGGGATGTCGCGGTGACATAGCCCGCGCTCATCTCCAGCTCGGCGCCGATCGCCTGCAGCGCCTTGAGGTGGAGATCGATCGGCCGGTTGCCGATGGCGCAGCCGCCCGGCAGCGACACCCGCGCCTGCCCCGCGCGCGCCAGGATGGGCCCGAGCACCAGGATCGAGGCGCGCATCTTGCGCACGATGTCATAGGGCGCCTCGGTCGAGGTGAGCTGGCCGGCGCGGATCGTCATCACGCGGCCGAAATCCTCCGGCCGACTGCCCTCGATCGTGGTCGAGGCGCCGAGCTGGTTGAGCAGGTGGCCGAAGCCGTCGACGTCGGCGAGCCGCGGCAGGTTGCGCAGCGTCACCGGCTCGTCGGTGAGCAGCGCGCAGGGCATCAGCGTCAGCGCGGCGTTCTTGGCGCCGGAGATGGGGAGACGACCGTTCAGGCGGTTACCGCCGCGGATGAGAATGCGATCCATCGCGCCGCTCTATCGAAGCCCCGGGCGGTCGCCAAGGATGAGCGAACATGGTGACCCCCGCGTGCGCTTGATCGGTTTTAATGCACGTTGGTCGATCCCCCGCGTAACGAACGCACAGATCAAGGGGATATCCACCGGGTGCCAGCGCGTAGCCTCGCCGACAGGATCGGCGACATGATTGTCCTCACCGCGCCCGAACGCGCGGCGCTCGATCAGCTGGGCGAGCGCGAGCGCACCGTCCGCAAGGGCATGACGCTGGTCCGCGAGAATGAACGCGCCACCGAGCTGTTCGCGCTGAAGAGCGGCATGCTGATCGCTTATGTCCTGCTCGACGACGGCAGCCGGCAGATCCTGCGTTTCATCTTCCCCGGCGACCTCGCCGGCATGGCGGTGATCGCCTTCGGCAAGGCACCGCACGCGCTGCTGGCGCTCGCCGACAGCGTGGTGGTGCCGATCGACCGCGCGCAGGTGGCCGATATCGTCTTCCGCTTCCCGCGCGTCGCGCTCGCGCTCGCCGCGCTCGAACAGGTCGAGCGCGCGACGCTGACCGATCGGCTCGCCGGCCTCGGCCGCCTCTCCGCCAAGGCGCGCGTCGCCGCGGTCCTGCTCGACCTGCGCGATCGTATCCGTCGGCAGGACGACAGCACCGGCGACACCTTCATGCTGGGGCTGACGCAGGAGGAGATCGGCGACGCCACCGGCCTCACCGCGGTGCACGTCAACCGCATGCTGCGCCAGCTCGAGGACCAGGGGCTGATCGCGCGCTCGGGCGGGCGGGTCACGTTGCTCGACGAGGCGCGGCTGACGCGCAGCGCCAACCACGTCGACCGCCTCGCCGCGGTCGACCTGAGCTGGCTGCCCGGGCCGAGCGAGGGGTAGCGCGGCGACAGCGGCGCTCGCTCGCCTCCGCGTCGCCGTTATCCTGAACGCGTCTCAGCATCCGCCGCGCCGCGCGACCGGCGGCCGTGGCGTCATGCTCGCTGCGCGCCGCGCTACCGCCGCACCCCGCTCGCCGCCAGCTCCGCGTCGATCGCCGCCACCAGCGGCGCCAGCCCCGCCGCGTCGCGCGCCTCGGCGCGCAGCGTCAGCGCGGCCTGGGTGTTGGACGCGCGCAGCAGCCACCAGCCCTCGTCGGTCGACACGCGCACCCCGTCGGTGCGGTTGACCCGCGCGCCCGCGGCGTCGAGCCGCGCCGCCACCTCCGCCACCACCGCGAGCTTGCGCGCCTCGTCGACCGGCACGCGCCACTCGGGCGTGGTGCAGCGCGGCGGCAGCGCGGCGCGCAGCTCCGCGAGCGGCTCGCCCGAGCGCCGCACCGCGCGCAGCAGCCGCACCGCCGCGTACAGCGCGTCGTCGAAGCCGTAATAACCGTGCGCGAAGAAGATATGGCCCGACAGCTCGCCCGCGAGCGGCGCGCCCACCTCCTTCATCTTCGACTTCATCTCGCTGTGACCGGTGCGCCACATCAGCGCCTTGCCGCCCAGCGCCGCGATCCGGTCGAACAGCGCGTCGCTCGATTTCACGTCGGCGACGATGGTCGCGCCGGGCAGCTCCTCGAGCAAGGGCGCGGCGAGCAGCGCCAGGATCTCGTCGCCCCACAGCACGCGCCCGTCGGCGTCGACCGCGCCGATGCGGTCGCCGTCGCCGTCGAAGGCGACACCCAGGTCGAGCTGCTCGCGCGCGACCAGGGCCTTGAGGTCGGCGAGATTGGCCTCGACGGTCGGGTCGGGATGATGGTTCGGGAAGCGACCGTCGACGTCGCAGAACAGCAGGTGATGCTCGCCGGGCAGGTGCGCGGTGAGCGCGCGCACCACCTCGCCCGCGGCGCCGTTGCCCGCGTCCCATCCCACGCGGAGCGGCCGCCCCTGCTCGCGCTCGGGGTCACCCGCGAGGAGTCGCTCGACGTAGTCGGCGCGAACGTCGCGCTCGCTCACCATACCCTGACCGCTGGTCCAGTCCGCCGCTGCGGCGAGGCGCGCGAGATCGGTGATGTCGTCGCCGAAGAAGCTGTCGCCGCGGAGCACCAGCTTGAAGCCGTTGTCGTCGCGCGGGTTGTGGCTGCCGGTCACCTGCACCCCGCCATCGACCCCGAGCGTCGCGGCGGCGTAATAGAGCATCGGCGACGGCCCCAGCCCGACGCGCACCACGTCGACCCCGCCCTCGCTCAGCCCGCGCACCAGCGCCGCCTCGAGCGCGGGCGAGTGGACGCGCCCGTCATAGCCGACCGCGACGCGCGAGCCGCCCGCGCGCCGCAGCCGCGTCGCGAAGCTTCGCCCGACGGCATAGGCGTCCGCCTCGGACAGGTTGGTGCCGACGGTGCCGCGCACGTCATATTCGCGCAGGATCACGGGATCGAAGCGATGGCTCATGCCGGCGATCCGGTCAGTCGCGGCGCAGGCGTGCGAGCAGCGCGTCGCGCGCGGCATTGGCCTGGCGCGCGCGCTCGGGCGAGCCGCCGCGATCGGGATGGATCTCCGAGATGAGGCGGCGGTGCGCGGCACGGATCGCCGCCTCGTCGGCGTCGTGGGTCACGCCGAGCAACGCCCGCGCCTCGGCGAGCGGCGAGCGCGGCCGCCTCGGCGCGGGGCGGAGGAAGCGCCAGACCGCGTAGACGATCGCGAGAAGGAGGAGCCACTTCAGCATAAGTGATGGTCGCGGCAAGAGGGCGTGACGATGGCGTGGGCTGGTGCAACCCCGCCCCGCCCGCCGGCGTCATCCTGAGCTCGTTGCAGCATCCACCTTCCCGCATGGACCGCGGCCGCCGGGTCCGCGGTACGGTGGATCTCCAGCCGCGTTCGGGATGACGGCAGGTAAGTGGAGGGGGCATCCGCCTCACCCGCTGCGTGCTTCCGCGTACGCGGTGCCTTGGGGTGGTGCGGCGCAGCGCCGAGGTCGCTGGTTTCCTGCCCACCCAGACGCACGGTCTCTCCCAGCACCCTCACGCGAACAGCGGCATCGTCGACTCGGGCAGCGCCAGCGCCGCCATCATCTCGCGCAGCTCCTGGCGCGCGGCGACGTGGCTCAGCCCCATCCCGCCGAACGCCTTGGCGTCGAGCAGCGTGAGCCCCTTGGGGAAGAGCTCGCGGTAGATCACGCGCTCGCCCAAACCGGGAATGATACGGAAGCCGACGCGTCGGGCGAGCTGGTCGAGCGCGTCCGACACCCGGCGCATGTTGCGCGCCTCCAGATATTGCAGGCGGTTGCGCAGCACGACCCAGTCGATCGTGGTGCCGTCCTCGCGCGCGCGCGCCTTGCGCGCGTCCCAGATCAGCTCGGAGTAGAAGCTCGGCCGCGTGACCTTGTAGGTCTCGGGATCGACCTGGCCGATCAGGTCGAAGTCGACGAAACTGTCGTTCATCGGCGTCACCAGCGTGTTCGACAGCGCCGCCGCCAGCCGCGCCGCAGGATCGTCGCGCCCCGGCGTGTCGATCACCAGGAAGTCATAGCCGTCGGTGAAGCGCTGGTAGAGCTCGGCGAAGATCCCGTCGGCGCGACCGTCGCCGGTCGCGTGGTCGGGCAGCGGCAGGTCGATCGCGGAGCGCTTCACCGTCGACTCGCGGTTCTCCAGGTAGCGGCCGAGCGTGCGCTGGCGATGGTCGAGGTCGATGCAGGCGACGCGCGCGCCCTTCGCCGCGAGCGCGATCGCGACATGCACCGCCGTGGTGCTCTTGCCCGTCCCGCCCTTCTCGTTGGCGAAGACGATGACGTGCGTGCGCCCGCCCGGCGCCCCCGCGCCCGGGCTCTCGTCGTGCACGCCTGCAACGGTATCGGACAATTCGTCGCATCCCTGATTGATCGCGGTTCGTCGCGACCATAGAACCCGACGCCGCGAGTTTCGAGGGGTAACGGGTGGAGATATATCGGGAGCTCGCCGGGCTTCGCGCGGCGCTGGAGGCGGCGCGCGCGAGCGGCCGCGAGGTGGCGCTGGTGCCGACCATGGGGGCACTGCACGCCGGCCATATCGCGCTGGTCGAGGCGGCGCGGCGGCCGGGCACGACGGTGGTGGCGTCGATCTTCGTCAACCCGCGCCAGTTCGGCGCGGGCGAGGACCTGTCGCGCTACCCGCGCAAGGAGACCAGCGACATCGCCATGCTGAGCGAGGCCGGCTGCGACCTGCTGTGGCTGCCGCCGGTGGAGCAGATGTACCCGGACGGCTTCGCCACCGCGGTGTCGGTGAGCGGGGTGAGCGAGGGACTCGACGGCGCCTCCCGGCCGGGCCATTTCGACGGCGTCGCCACCGTCGTGGCCAAGCTGTTCAACCAGGTGCGCCCGACCCGCGCCTATTTCGGCGAGAAGGACTTCCAGCAGCTCGCGGTGGTGCGGCGGATGGTGGCGGACCTCGACTTCGACATCGAGATCACCGGCGTGCCGACCCAGCGCGAGGACGACGGGCTCGCGCTGTCGTCGCGCAACGTCTACCTCTCGCCCGAGGAGCGGCAGAAAGCGGTGGCGCTGCCGCGCGCGCTGGGGGTCGCCGCGCGCGCGATCCGCGGCGGCGGCGAGTCGGCCAAGGCACTCGACGATGCCAGCGCGGCGCTGACCGCGGCCGGCTTCGAGGTCGATTACGTCGCGCTGGTCGACGCCGAGACCCTCTCGCCGGAGCCGGCGCCGGGAAGACGGCGGCAGCTGCTCGCGGCGGCGCGGCTCGGCAACACGCGGCTGATCGACAATCTCGCGGTCGACCTCGGCTGAGTTCGACCGAAGTCGCATTAACCCATTAACCAATTAGAGACTCGAATCAGCGAGAACACTCCTCATTCCAAGGATTAGAGGGGTAATCCGAGATGCCAACCGATTTCGAAGGCGCGCTGCTCGCCCGCCGTACCGCCGAGGCGACCCGCGGTAATGAAGACGCTGCCTATGACCTGGGCGTGGCCTATTCGACCGGCACCGCCGGCGCGACGCTCGATCTGATCGAGGCGCACAAATGGTTCAACCTCGCCGCCGCGCGCGGCCACGCGGCGGCCGCCGCGGCGCGCGCCGAGGTGGCCGAGGACATGACCGCGCGCGAGATCGCGACCGCGCAGCGCGCAGCGCGCGACGTGCTCGCGCTGGGCACCCGCCGCGCCGCCTGAGCCACGCTGCCCCCCCTGCGCCCGGTCGATGACGGCGCTGTTGAGTGCGGTGGGTAGAAGGCCAGAGACGCTTGCGCCCTGCCCTATTCCGTCGTCCTGAGCGTGTCTCGGGATTCACTGTGCCGCTTACTCAGCGGCGGGTGGAAAGGCGGACGGGTGGATCCTGAAACGAGTTCAGGATGACGGCTGCGGCTGTGCGCGCAACGCATCCTGCCACCCGATCCAGCGCGATTGAGCCGCTCGCGTGCCCCTGCGCACGCAGGAGCCCAGAGTCACGAAGACTATCCCTGCGGCTCTGGGCTCCGGCGTTCGCCGGAGCACGGCTCACCCGCGATGGAGACGGCTGGCGCTACTTCTTCGCGGCAGCCTTCTTCGCGGGCGCTTTCTTGGCCGCCGCCTTTTTGGCCGGCGCCTTCGCGGCCCCCGCCTCCTTCGCCGCGGTCGCCTTCTTCGCCGGCGCCTTCTTCTTGACCGGCTTCTTCGCCGGCGCCGCGGCGGCGCGATCGTCGATGAGTTGCGCCGCCTCCTCCAGCGTCAGCTGATCGGGCGCGATCGTCTTGGGCAAGGTCGCGTTGGTGGTGCCGTCGGTCACGTACGGCCCGTAGCGCCCTTCCATCAGCCGCAGCTCGGCCTCGGTCCGCGGGTGCGCGCCCAGCACCTTGAGCGGCGCGCGCGCGGCGCCGCGCTGCGGCCGCCCACCGCCCGCCGCCGCCTCGGCGAGCTTCACCACCGCGGCGTTCATGCCGGTCTCGAACACCTCGGCGGTCGACTGCAGCCGCGCGTATTTGCCCTCGTGCACCAGATAGGGGCCGTAGCGCCCGATGCTGGCGGCGATGTCCTTGCCCGTCTCGGGATGCTGGCCGATCACGCGCGGCAGGTGGAGCAGCTTGAGCGCCATCTCCAGGTCGAGCTCGCCGATGTCCTTGGGGATCGAGGCGCGCTTGGCGTCCTTGCCGTCGCCGAGCTGGATGTACGGGCCGAACCGCCCCGATTTGCGCTCTACCGGCAGCCCGGTCTCGGGATCGTGGCCGAGCTGCTCGGGCGTGGCGTCCTCGGTCGCCTCGCCGCCCTGCGCGAAGCGGCGCGTGAACTTGCACTCGGGATAGTTGCTGCACGCGATGAAGGCACCGAACTTGCCGCCGCGCAGCGCCAGGCTGCCGACATGGCACGCCGGGCACAGCCGCGGGTCGGTGCCGTCGGCCTTGTCGGGGAAGAGATAGGGCGCGAGGAACTGGTCGAGCTGCGCGGTGACCTCGCTGGGCTTCTGCTCCATCACCTCGGCGGTGCGCGGCTTGAAGTCGCGCCAGAACGCCTCGAGCACCGCCTGCCACTGCGCGCGCCCGCCCGAGACGTCGTCGAGCTCCTCCTCGAGCCCGGCGGTGTAATCGTAACCGACGTAGCGCTCGAAGAAGCGCTCGAGGAAGGCGGTCACCAGCCGGCCGCTCTCCTCGGCGAAGAAGCGATTCTTCTCGACGCGGACATAGGCGCGGTCCTTCAGCGTCTTGATGATCGAGGCATAGGTCGACGGCCGGCCGATCCCCAGCTCCTCCATCCGCTTGACCAGCGACGCCTCGGAGAAGCGCGGCGGCGGCTGGGTGAAATGCTGCTCGGCCTCGACACCCTTCTTGGCGGGCGAGTCGCCCTCGCGCAGCCGCGGCAGGCGCCTGGCGTCCTCGTCCTGGCTGTCGTCCTGCCCTTCCTCGTAGAGCGCGAGATAGCCGGGGAAGAGCACCACCTGCCCGGTCGCGCGCAGCACGTGGCGGCCGGTGCCGTCGGCCAGCTCCACCGTCGTGCGCTCCATCCGCGCCGAGGCCATCTGGCTCGCGAGCGCGCGCTTCCACACCAGCTCGTACAGCCGGGCGTGGTCGCCCGAGCCGACGCGGTCGCGCGAGAAATCGGTCGGGCGGATCGCCTCGTGCGCTTCCTGCGCGTTCTTCGCCTTGGTCTGGTACATCCGCGGCTTGTCGGGGACGTAGCCGCCGTCGTAGCGCTGCGCGATCGCGGCGCGCGCGGCGGAGATGGCGCTGCCGTCCATCTGCACGCCGTCGGTCCGCATATAGGTGATCGCGCCGTCCTCGTAGAGCTGCTGCGCGATCCGCATCGTATGGTCGGCGGAGAAGCCGAGCTTGCGCGCCGCCTCCTGCTGCAGCGTCGAGGTGGTGAAGGGCGGCGGCGGGTTGCGCGTCGCGGGCTTGGTCTCGACCGACTCGACCGCGAACCGTCCCGCCTCGACGTCGGCCTTGGCGCGCAGCGCGTCGCCCTCGTTGCCGATCGAGAGCCGGTCGAGCTTTCGGCCCTCCCATTGCACCAGCCGCGCGACGAAGGGCGTGCCGTCGTGCTCGAGGTTCGCCGTGACCGACCAATATTCCTGCGCGCGGAACGCCTCGATCTCGCGCTCGCGCGAGACGATCAGCCGCAGCGCCACCGACTGCACGCGCCCCGCCGACTTGGCGCCGGGCAGCTTGCGCCACAGCACCGGCGAGAGCGTGAAGCCGACGAGATAGTCGAGCGCGCGGCGCGCGCGATAGGCGTCGATCAGGTCGGTATCGAGCTGGCGCGGATTGGCCATCGCCTGCGTCACCGCCGGCTTGGTGATAGCGTTGAAGGTGACTCGCTGGACGTCCCTGGGCAGCGCCTTGCGCTTGGCCAGCACCTCCTGGACGTGCCACGAGATCGCCTCGCCCTCGCGATCGGGGTCGGTGGCGAGGATCAGCCGGTCGGCACCCTTGGCGAGATCGGCGATCGCCTTGAGCTGCTTGGCCTTGTCCGCGTAATTCTCCCATTCCATCGCGAACCCCTCGTCGGGGTTCACCGACCCGTCACGCGGCGGCAGGTCGCGGATATGGCCGTAGCTCGCGAGCACGCGATAGTCGGAGCCCAGATACTTTTCGATGGTCTTCGCCTTGGCGGGCGATTCGACGATGACGAGCTGCATAAGCGGTCGGTAGCGGTCCTTACGTGTACGCGCGAGGGTGGGTGGCCGGAGCGGGCACGTCAAGCGAGGGTAATCCTCCCCGCATCGGGGGAGGATCTTAGGACCTCACCGCGTCGGCACCGGCGTCTCGCCGCCGTAATCGTAGAAGCCGCGCCCGCTCTTGCGCCCGTACCAGCCCGCCTCGACGTACTTCACCAGCAGCGGCGCGGGCCGGAACTTGGGGTCGCCGGTGCCCTCGAACAGCACGCGCGTGATCTCCAGGCAGGTGTCGAGCCCGATGAAATCCGCCAGCGTCAGCGGCCCCATCGGATGGTTGAGCCCGAGCTGGCAGGCGGCGTCGATGTCGGGGATCGTCGCGACGCCCTCGCCCAGCGCGAACACCGCTTCGTTGATGTAGGGCATCAGCACGCGGTTGACGATGAAGCCCGGCATGTCGCTGGCGTGGACCACGCGCTTGCCCAGCCGCTCCGCGAAACGCTCGATCGCTGCGACGGTCGCGTCGCTGGTGGCGAGGCCGCGGATCACCTCGATCAGCCCCATGACCGGGACGGGATTGAAGAAGTGCACGCCGATGAAGCGCGCCGGGTCGGGCGCCGCCTGCGCCAGCCGCGTGATCGGGATCGACGAGGTGTTGGTCGCCAGGATCGCGTCCGCGCCGAGCACCGCGCCGACGCCGGCGAAGATCGCGCGCTTGATCTCCTCGCGCTCGGTCGCCGCCTCGATCACCAGCGCGCAGTCCGCCATCGCGTCATAGCCCGCGACCGGCTCGATGCGGGCGAGCGTCGCGTCGCGCGCGGCGACGTCGATCTTCTCCTTGGCGACGTCGCGGTCGAGCCGCTTGGCGATGCCGTCGCGGCCCTTGGCGGCGCGCGCCTGATCGACGTCGGCGAGCAGCACGTGCGCGCCCGCCGCGGCGGCGACCTGCGCGATCCCCGCCCCCATCTGCCCCGCGCCGATGACGCCGATCCTGTCCATGTCCATCTCCCGTGCGGCGCGCGGCGCCTTGTCGTGTCGGCGACGGCTCGCCGGCCGCCGCTTCTCCGCGAGCGCTGTAGCGGGACGCAAGTGGGAGGTGAAGCGGCCCGGCGGAACATGCCGGCGCCAAAGCTAAGGTTAAGCCCGCCCTGGGCTCCGGCGAACGCCGGAGCCCAGGGCCGCAGGGATCACGCCCGTCGCCCTGGGCTCCTGCTTGCGCAGGAGCACGGTAGCGACACAAAGGAATGGATCAGGTTGTCAAGGAAGACGCGACCCCGCCGACGTACAACGGGGTCGCTGCCTCAGCTCAGGCCGACAGCTTCTGGCTGAACGCGTCGGCCGGCTTGAGCTGGTCGATGCGGTCTGCGTTCATCACCTTGTCCCACGCCTTGACGAAGTCGCGGACCATCTTCTCCTTCGAGTCCGACTGGGCATAGACCTCGGCCTGGGCGCGCAGCTCGGACTGCGAGCCGAAGATCAGGTCGACGCGGGTGGCGGTCCAGGTCGGCGCCTTGGTCTTGCGGTTCAGGCCCTGGAAGCGGTTGTTCGACTCGGTCGCGACCCACTCGTTCTCCATCGTCAGCAGGTTGACGAAGAAGTCGTTGCTCAGCACGCCGACGCGGTCGGTGAACACGCCTTCCTTGGCGTCGAACGCATTGGCGCCGAGCACGCGCAACCCGCCGACCAGCACGGTCATCTCGGGCGCCGACAGCCGCAGCAGCTGCGCCTTGTCGACCAAAGCCTCCTCGGGGGCCATGAAGGCGCCGTCCCAGTAGTAGTTGCGGAAGCCGTCGGCCATCGGCTTGAGCGCCTGGAACGAGTGCGCGTCGGTCCACTCCTCGCTCGCGTCCATCCGGCCGGGGGTGAACGGCACCTCGACGTCGACGCCGCCGTCGCGCGCCGCCTTCTCCACCGCGGCGGTGCCCGCCAGCACGATCAGGTCGGCGATCGACACCTTCTTGCCGCCGGTGGCAGCGGCGTCGAACTCGGCCTTGACCTGCTCCAGCTTCGGCAGGACCTGCGCGAGCAGCGCGGGATCGTTGACGTCCCAGTCCTTCTGCGGCGCGAAGCGGATGCGCGCGCCGTTGGCGCCGCCGCGCTTGTCCGAGCCGCGGAAGGTCGAGGCCGAGGCCCAGGCGACCGACACCAGCTGCGGCACGGTGAAGCCGAGGTCGAGCAGCTTGGCCTTGAGCTCAGCGATCTCGCTCGCCTCGATCACGGGATGGTCGAGCGCCGGGATCGGGTCCTGCCAGATCAGCGTCTCTTCCGGCACCAGCTTGCCGAGATAGCGCTCGCGCGGCCCCATGTCGCGGTGGGTCAGCTTGAACCAGGCGCGCGCGAAGGCGTCGGCGAACTCATCTGGATTCTCGAGGAAGCGGCGCGAGATCTTCTCGTAGATCGGGTCGGCGCGCAGCGCGAGGTCCGAGGTGAGCATCGTCGGGCGGTGCTTCTTGTTCGGATCGAACGCGTCGGGCACGTCCTCGGGGGCGTCCTTGGCGACCCACTGGTGTGCGCCCGCGGGGCTCTTGGTGAGTTCCCACTCGAAGCCGAACAGATTCTCGAAATAGCGGTTCGACCATTGCGTCGGGGTCTGACTCCACGTCACCTCGAGCCCCGAGGTGATCGCGTGCGGGCCGACCCCGCTCTCGAACTTGCTGCGCCAGCCGAGCCCCTGGTCCTCGATGACCGCGCCCTCGGGCTCGACGCCGATGAACGACGGGTCACCCGCGCCGTGCGTCTTGCCGAACGTGTGGCCGCCGGCGACCAGCGCCACCGTCTCCTCGTCGTTCATCGCCATGCGGCCGAACGTCTCGCGGATGTCGATCGCCGAGCGCGCCGGGTCGGGCTCGCCGTTGGGGCCCTCGGGGTTGACGTAGATGAGGCCCATCTGCACCGCGCCCAGCCCGGGGTGGAGCTGGCGCTCGCCCGAGTAGCGCTCGTCGCCGAGCCAGGTGCCCTCGGGGCCCCAGAACAGCTCCTCGGGCTCCCAGGTGTCGGCGCGGCCGCCGGCGAAGCCGAAGGTCTTGAACCCCATCGACTCGAGCGCGGCATTGCCGACGAGCACGAACAGGTCGGCCCAGCTCAGCGCGTTGCCGTACTTCTGCTTGATCGGCCACAGCAGGCGACGGCCCTTGTCGAGGCTGGCATTGTCGGGCCAGGAGTTGAGCGGGGCGAAGCGCTGCTGCCCGCCGCCCGCGCCACCGCGCCCGTCGGTGATGCGATAGGTGCCCGCCGAGTGCCAGGCGAGGCGGATGAACAGGCCGCCATAATGGCCGAAATCGGCCGGCCACCAGTCCTGCGAGTCGGTCATCAGCGCCTTGAGATCGGCCATCACCGCGTCAAGGTCGAGCGTCTGGAACGCCGCGGCATAGTCGAAGTCGGCGCCGAGCGGGTTGGAGCGCGGCGAGTGCTGGTTGAGCGCGGTGAGGCTGAGCCCCTCCGGCCACCACTCGCGATTGCCCTGGCGCTTCGAGCGATTGCCCCCGCCGTGCCCGACGACGGGGCAGCCGCCGCCTACTTCGCCCGTCTTCGCGTCCATGCTCGCTCTCCTCAGCATCGTGGCCCGCGCGCTCGTGCGCGGCGGTACGCCACCGTTAACGGCGGGATAGGACGTTCCGATGACGCGAGTAAAATCGATTAAAGGCGTGTCTTTGAAGGAGTGCGTCGATCAGTGAGCAGATCCTCCCCGCATGACGGGGAGGATCTTGACCAGCCGCACCCCATTGCATCCCCCGCCCCTTGGCGTCACCACGC
Organism: Sphingomonas sp. BK580; assembly: GCF_014194975.1. Lineage (GTDB taxonomy): Bacteria > Pseudomonadota > Alphaproteobacteria > Sphingomonadales > Sphingomonadaceae > Sphingomonas. The sequence goes on from NZ_JACIAY010000007.1 coordinate 74,331, forward strand.
GCGGCATGACCGCGCTCCCGTCCCCGCCCGTCGACCTGCTCCGCGACGCCAGCCTGTTCCTCGACTTCGACGGCACGCTGGTCGAGATCGCCGATACGCCCGACGCGGTCGCGGTCGCCGAGCACGTCCCGGGCCTGCTCGCGCGCCTCATCGACGCGCTCGACGGCCGCGTCGCGATCGTCAGCGGGCGCCCGGTGGCGGAGGTGCGCGCGCTGCTCGCGCCCGCGCTGCTCACCGTCGCCGGCAGCCATGGGCTCGAGATCGCGGGCGCCGAGGGCGGCTGCTACGCCCCCGAGCGCCCGCCCGCGCTCGACCAGGCGCTCGCCGCCGCGCGCGACCTCGCCGCGGACCACCCCGGCGTGCTGATCGAGGACAAGCCCTTCGGCGTCGGCCTCCATTATCGCCGGGCCCCCGACGCCGAGGCGGCGGTGACCGCGCTCGCCGACGAACTCGCCGCGACGCACGACCTCAAGGTACAGCACGGCAAGATGGTCGCCGAGCTGCGCCTGCGCGGGCGCGACAAGGGCAGCGCGGTTGACCTGCTGATGGCGGAACCCGCGCGGCGCCACACGCGTCCTGTGTTCATGGGGGACGACGTGACCGACGAGGCGGGCTTCGCCGCCGCGCGCGCCCAGAGTGGCGCGGGCGTGCTGGTGGGCCCGGCGCGCGACACCGCGGCCGCCTACCGGCTCGACGACGTCGCCGCCGCGCTCGCCTGGCTCGCCGCCGCCTGCCCCTCCCCTCACCCGACGGAGACGTGATGACCAACCTCGACCTGTGGCCGATCGGCAATTGCCAGGTGAGCGCGCTGGTGGACCGGCAGGGGCGCTTCGTCTGGGGCTGCGTGCCGCGCGTCGACGGTGACCCTTTGTTCTCGTCGCTGCTCGGCGGCGAGGCGCCAGACAGCGGCTATTGGGGGATCGAGATCGAGGACAGCGTCTCGGTCGAACAGGAATATATCCGCAACACCCCGATCCTGGTCACGCGCCACATGGACAGTCACGGCGGCGCGATCGAGGTGATCGATTTCTGCCCGCGGTTCCAGCGCGAGGGGCGCACCTATCGCCCCGTCGGCTACGCGCGGATCGTCCGCCCGGTCGCGGGCAGCCCGCGCGTGCGGGTGAAGCTGCGCCCGACCTGCGGCTGGGGCGGCGGCTGCCGCGAGCAGATCGGCGGCTCCAACCACCTGCGGCTGCTGCTCGACACGATCGCGCTGCGGCTCACCACCACCGCACCGATCGCGATGGTGCAGGGCGAGCACGCCTTCCGCGTCGAGCGCCCGCTCCACTTCTTCCTCGGGCCGGACGAGAGCTTCCAGGGCGACCTCGCCAGCACCGTCGACCTGATGCTCTACCGGACCACGCAGGAGTGGCAGGGCTGGGTGCGCGGTCTCGCCGTCCCGCTCGAGTGGCAGGAGACCGTGATCCGCTGCGCGATCACGCTCAAACTGTGCCAGCACGAGGAGACCGGGGCGATCGTCGCGGCGCTGACCACCTCGGTGCCCGAGCACGCCGGGTCGCAGCGCAACTGGGACTATCGCTACTGCTGGATCCGCGACGCATATTATACCGTGCAGGCGCTCAACCGGCTCGGCGCGCTCGACGTGCTGGAGGGCTATCTCGGTTACCTCCGCAACATCGTCGACGCCGCGCGCGGGGGGCATATTCAGCCACTGTACGGCGTCCTCGGCGAGGCGCAGCTGCCCGAGCGGATCGAGGAGCAGCTCGCCGGCTATCGCGGCATGGGGCCGGTGCGCGTCGGCAATCAGGCGGCCGAGCAGATCCAGCACGACGCCTACGGCCAGATCGTGCTGTGCTCGGTCCACGCCTTCTTCGACCATCGCCTGTTCCGCGCGAGCGGCATCGAGGATTTCGAGGCGCTGGAGCGAGTCGGCGAGCGCGCCTGGGCCTATTACGACCAGCCCGACGCCGGCCTGTGGGAGCTGCGCACGCGGCAGAGCGTCCACACCTATTCCAGCGCGATGTGCTGGGCGGCGTGCGACCGGCTCGCCAACGCCGCCGAGCGGCTCGGGCTGGCCGAGCGCCAGGCGGTGTGGGCCGAGCGCGCGCAGGTGATCCGCGCGCGCATCGAGGGCGCGGCGTGGCGCGAGGAGACTCGGCGCATGTCCGCCACCTTCGCGGGCGACGACCTCGACGCCAGCGTGCTCCAGCTGCTCGACCTGCGCTTCCTCGAGGCCGACGACCCCCGCTTCCTCGACACGCTGGCGGCGATCGAGACCGGCCTGCGCCGCGGCTCGACCATGCTGCGCTACGACACCGAGGACGATTTCGGCCTGCCCGAGACCGCCTTCAACGTCTGCACCTTCTGGCTGATCGAGGCCTTGTATCTCACCGGCCGCAGCGACGAGGCGCGCGCGCTCTTCGAGGAGATGCTGTCGCGCTGCACCGCCGCCGGGCTGCTGTCGGAGGACATCGATCCCCATAGTGGCGAACTGTGGGGAAACTATCCGCAGACCTATTCGCTGGTCGGCATGATCAACTGCGCCAGCATGCTGAGCAAACCCTGGAGTAGTATCCGTTGAGTCGTCTGATCGTCATCTCGAACCGTGTCACCGCGCCCAAGGGTTCCACCTCGGGGGCACAGGGCGGGCTGGCGGTGGCGATGGCGGCGGCACTGCGCGACCGCGGCGGATTGTGGTTCGGCTGGTCGGGCGAGCAGACCGACCATTTCACCGGCCATATCAACTTCCAGCGCAACCAGGGCGTCACCACCGCGACGGTCGACCTCGAAGAACAGGACGTCCAGGAATATTACGACGGCTACGCCAATCGCACGTTGTGGCCGCTGTTCCATTACCGGATCGACCTGGCGGAATATGAGCGCGAGTTCGCCGGCGGCTATCAGCGCACCAACCAGCGCTTCGCGGACACCGTCCGCCCGCTGATCGAGCCCGACGACCTGGTATGGATCCAGGACTATCACATGTTCCCGCTCGGCGCCGAGCTGCGCCAGCGCGGCTGCCGCAACAAGATCGGCTTCTTCCTCCACATCCCCTGGCCGCCGCGCCGGCTGCTCGGCACCTTGCCCAACGCGCAGGAGCTGGTGGAGACGCTGTTCGCCTACGACCTGATCGGCTTCCACACCGCGGAGTGGCTCGACTCGTTCCGCGACTTCGCGGTGCACGACATGGGCGCGACCGTGGACGAGCACGGCATCGCCCGGCTGGGCGACCGCTGCGTCAAGCTGGTCGCCTGCCCGATCGGGATCGACGCCGCCGAGTTCGCGGAGATGTCGAAGGGCGTCGCGGCGCGGCTCGCCTATCGCCGCATGCGCGACAGCGCGACCGGGCGCGACATGATCGTCGGCGTCGACCGGCTCGACTATTCCAAGGGGCTGGAGGAGCGCTTCCTCGGCTACGAGCGATTCCTGATCGAGCATCCCGAGGAGCGCAAGGAAGTCTTCCTGCTCCAGATCGCGCCCCCCAGTCGCGTCTCGGTGGAGAGTTACCAGCGGATCCGCACCTCGCTCGAGCAGATCTCGGGGCGGATCAACGGCGAGTACGCCGACGTCGACTGGGTGCCGGTGCGGTACGTCAACCAGGGCTATCCGCGCGACCAGCTCGCCGGCATCTATCGCGCCGCCAAGATCGGGTTGGTGACCCCGCTGCGCGACGGCATGAACCTGGTGGCGAAGGAATATGTCGCCGCGCAGGACCCCGCCGACCCGGGCGTGCTGGTGCTGTCGCGCTTCGCCGGCGCGGCCGAGCAGATGGGCGAGGCGCTGCTGGTCAACCCATATAGCGCGGAGGAGGTGTCCGACGCGATCTGGCAGGCGCTTCGCATGCCGCGCGACGAGCGCGTGCGCCGCTGGGAGGCGCTGATGGAGGGCGTCCAGAGGCAGGACGTGACGTGGTGGGCGAGCGAGTTCCTCGGCGCGCTGGAGCGGGTCGAGCTGAGCGAAGCGGCGGAATAGCGCGGGGCGCTCCCCGTCGCGAGACCCACCTTGTCCCGGCCTGGCGCCGGGATCCATCGTTCCGCGAACGCCTGAGCCGTCGCCCTCGCGGAGTTATGAACGCCCGCTCAAGGCCGGGATGACGTGGGTGGGAGAGCGTGATCTCGATGACGCGACGTTCCGCTCAGGCGGAGGGGAGATCATCGGACTCTGAGCACCGACCTCTCCCCTTCAGGAGAGGGTCGGGATAGGGCGTTTCCCTTCGCGCGGCGTTGGCGGACAGCCCCGCACCCCCGACTTCTCCCCTGAAGAGAGGGGAGAACGCCATCAGGCCGAGCGGCTGACCTCACTCTCCACCACCACCCGACGCCGCAGCAGCGCCTCGGGCATCTCGGCACGGATGTACGCCAGCAGCGCCTCGCGCGCGTCACAGCGCAGGTCGAACGCGGTGGACGCATCGCGCGCGGTCATCAGCCCGCGCAGTTCGAGCGAGCCGTCGGGCTTGGTGTCGGTCACCTGCAGGTTCCAGAAGCGCTTGTCCCAGCGCGGGTTGCTCGTGACGATCTCACCCAGCTTCACGCGCAGCCGCTCGACGTCCACCGCCGGGTCGAGATACCAGAACACGCTGCCCAGCAGGGCGCTCGACTGCCGCGTCCAGTTCTGGAAGCTCTGCTCGAGGAACTTGGAGACGGGCACCACCAGTCGGCGCTCGTCCCAGATCTTGACGACGACATAGGTCAGCCGGATCTCTTCGATCCGCCCCCATTCGCCGTCGATGATCACCACGTCGTCGATCCGGATCGGCTCGGTGAAGATCATCTGGAAGCCAGCGATCAGATTCTTGAGCGCGGGCTGCGCGGCGGCGCCCACCGCGAGGCCGGCGAGACCCGCCGAGGCCGCCAGCGTCACGCCCAGGCTGCGGACGGTGGGGATCGTCATCAGCATCGTGCAGATCGTCACCAGCAGCACCACCGAGACGATGATCTGGCGCAGGATACCGAGCCGGGTGCGGCGCCGGCGCGCGCGCAGATTGTCCTCCACGCTGATGTCGGCGCGGCGCATCATCACGTCGATCACCGTCCCGATCGCGACGATCGCGCACCAGCCCATCAGCCCCGGCACCAGCAGCGCGGAGAGCCGCGCCCACAGGGTGGCGGCGCCGCGGCTGAGATCGAGCGCGGGCTGCACCGCCGCCAGCGCGATCGCGATCAGCAGCCAGCGCAGCAGCTTGCGCACGCGCTCGACGAACACCGCGGCGGTGCTGTCGGGGCGCGCGCGGGTCGTGCGCCGCGCCACCCAGACGATCAGGCGGTGCATCACCAGCGCCAGCGCCACCGCCGCCGCGACATAGACGATGCCGAGCAGCCAGTCGGGCATCTCGCGCGTCCACGCGCGCAGCGGTCGGGTCAGCGCGGCCATCGATGCTCCCTGCGATGGTGTTCCGGAGGCGCAACGAGGGCGCGCGGGCGGGCGTTCCCTCGGCGGCACGGTGAGCGCCCGCGCACCCCTCTTCCAGCGTCATCCTGAACTCGTCTGAGGATCCTCGGTCCGCAGGCATCGCACCGACGGGGTGTGCGCGGGGTGGATCCCGGGACGATCTTAGGAGGACGCCCCATCGCGGGGAGAGGAGGCGCTAAGCTCCCGCCCGTTGCTGTGCCCCGGCGAAGGCCGAGACCCAGGTGGCGAGGCGGTTGTGGCTCTCGTCGACGGCACGCGGCTGGGCCCCCGCCTCCGCCGGTACGCGTGGGAACACGTTATCGCCGCCCCCTACGTTGACCTCACCTAGTCTCCCCTGATATCGTCTCACGCGATACCATTGCGAGACCGACCATGCAGCATATCGACGTCAATCCGATGGGGCTCGACGGCTTCGAGTTCTGCGAGTTCACCGCCCCAGACGCGGACGCGCTGGCGGCGCAGTTCGAGGCGCTCGGCTTCGTCGCCACCGCGACTCATCCCACGCGCGCGCTGACCCGCTACCAGCAGGGCCGCATCAACCTGCTGATCAACCGCGAGCCCGGCGGCCACGCCGCCGCCTTCCGCGCCGCGCACGGCCCGTCGGCGAGCGCGATGGCGTTCCGCGTGCAGGACGCGCGCGCCGCCTGTGACGCCGCGATCGCGCGCGGTGCGAAGCCGGCGCCGGCGGGCCAGGCGCTCGACGACGTCCCAGCGCTGGAGGGGATCGGCGGCTCGCTGCTGTACCTCGTCGACCGCCACGGCGCGACGGGTTCGATCTACGACGGCTGGGACCAGGTGCCCGGCGCGGCCGCGGCGATGGCGGCGAACGATGTCGGGCTCGACCTGCTCGACCATCTCACCCACAACGTGCGTCGCGGGCAGATGCGCGTGTGGGCCGAGTTCTACGGCCAGATCTTCGGCTTCGAGGAGCAGAAGTACTTCGACATCAAGGGCAAGGCGACCGGGCTCTTCAGCCAGGCGATGATCGCGCCCGATCGCGCGATCCGCATCCCGCTCAACGAGAGCCAGGACGACAAGAGCCAGATCGAGGAGTTCATCCGCGACTACAACGGCGAGGGCATTCAGCACCTCGCGCTCACCACCGACGACATCTACGCCACCGTGGAGAAGCTGCGCGCGCGCGGGGTGAAGCTGCAGGACACGATCGAGACCTATTACGAGCTGGTCGACCAGCGCGTGCCCGACCACGGCGAGGACCTGGAGCGGCTGCGCAAGAACCGCATCCTGATCGACGGCAACGTCGGCGAGGAGGGGCTGCTGCTGCAGATCTTCACCGAGACGATGGTGGGGCCGATCTTCTTCGAGATCATCCAGCGCAAGGGCAACCAGGGCTTCGGCAACGGCAATTTCCAGGCGCTGTACGAGTCGATCGAGCTCGACCAGATCCGCCGCGGGGTGATCACCGTGGACGCGTGAGCGGGCGGCAGATGGCGGGTAGCGGGGCGGCAGGCGAGCAACGGACAGGCCCCTGCATCGTCGCCCCCGCCCCTTCCTCGTCCGCCCCTTCCTCGTCCGTCATCCCCGCGCAGGCGGGGATCCAGACGCGCTGACGGGGCGCCTCTCTCACCGACGTCCGCGTTTATGGATGCCCGCCTGCGCGGGGATGACGGATAATGGCGGGCGATGACGGTGGAAGGGGCGATGACAGAGGAAAGGGGCACGTCGTGATCGACCGACGAAGGAAGTGGAAGACCGAGCCGTGTGCCGTGACCAGCGTCGCTGACGGCGATCGGCCCGACCCTTCACGCGGCAACCATCGACAGGAGAGCGGCGCATGAGCGACTACATCCCCGGCTTCGGCAACCACGTCTCGACCGAGGCGGCGCCCGGCGCGCTGCCGATCGGGCGCAACTCGCCGCAGCGGCCCGCCTTCGGCCTCTACGCCGAGCAGCTCTCCGGCACCGCCTTCACCGCGCCGCGCCACGAGAATCGCCGCTCCTGGCTGTACCGGCTGCGCCCCACCGCCGAGCACCCGCCCTATCAGCGATACCCCGGCGCGCCGCTGTTCGCCCCCGGCACCGACGCCGCGCCGCTCGCGCCCAACCGGCTGCGCTGGGATCCGCTCGCCGCGCCGGAGGCGCCGACCGACCTGATCGACGGCATGGCGACGATGCTCGCCAACCGCGATCCCGCCGAGCTGGAGGGGGTCGCGCTCCACGTCTATGCCGCCAACCGCGACATGACCGACCGCGTCTTCATGGACGCCGACGGCGAGCTGCTGTTCCTGCCGCAGGCGGGGCGACTGCGGCTCGACACCGAGCTCGGCCGCGTCGACGTCGCGCCCGGGCAGGTCGCGCTGGTGCCGCGCGGGGTGCGCTTCCGCGCCACGCTGCCCGACGGCGAGGCCAGCGGCTATGTCGCGGAGAACCACGGCGCGCTGTTCCGCCTGCCCGATCTCGGCCCGATCGGCGCCAACGGTCTCGCCAACCCGCGCGATTTCGAGACTCCGGTCGCGCGCTATGAAGACAGCGATCGCGCGACCGAGGTGATCCAGAAGTTCCTCGGCGCGCTATGGACCACCACGCTCGACCACAGCCCGCTCGACGTCGTGGCGTGGCACGGCAACCTCGCGCCGTGGCGCTACGACCTGGCGCGCTTCATGACGATCAACACCGTCAGCTTCGACCATCCTGACCCGTCGATCTTCACCTTGCTGACCAGCCCCAGCGACGTGCCCGGCCGCGCCAACGCGGACGTCGTCATTTTCCCGCCGCGCTGGATGGTGGCGGAGGACACGTTCCGGCCGCCGTGGTTCCACCGCAACGTGATGAGCGAGGCGATGGGGCTGATCACCGGCGCCTATGACGCCAAGGCCGAGGGCTTCCGCCCCGGCGGCGTGTCGCTGCACAACATGATGGCCGGGCACGGCCCCGACCTGGCGAGCTGGCGCGGCGCGTCGGAGGCCGAGCTCAAACCGCACAGGATCGAGGGCACGATGGCGTTCATGCTGGAGAGCTGCTGGCCGTACCGGCCGACGGCGCACGCGCTGGCGCACGCGCAGCTCGACTACGATGCCGTGTGGAAGGATTTTCCCAAGGCGCAGGTGCCGCCGCGCGCGTGAGCGAGGGGGAGCCAACGGGCACGCGCGTCGCGACGACGCCGCCGGGGGTGACACTGGCGCCGCTCGCCGCGATCGCGGACGGCGCCGCGCGCAACTTCGTTCTCCAGCTGCGCGCTGGGCGGTTCCACGGCTTCGTGGTCCGCCGCGGGGACGCGGTGTTCGGCTATGTGGACCGCTGCCCGCACGCCGGCTTGCCGCTGGCACAGCGGCTCGACGATTATGTCGCCGCCGGGCACGTGCGCTGTACGTGGCACGGCGCGCTGTTCGGCGTGGAGGACGGCGTCTGCGTCGCGGGGCCGTGCGTGGGGGCGCGGCTGGTGGCCTGGCCGGTGACGGTGCGCGACGGCGTGATCGTGACGCTCTAGCGCACCTCGGTCACCGTGAAGGGGCACGCCACGACGAGCCCGGAGGAGCGCGGGACGGGCGCCGCTCTCACGAAAAAGCGTTGCGTGGCCGAGCGAAGCATCGCGCCATCCTATGATGACAGGGCGGCGTGGTACCCGGCTGGCGGGCGCCACCGCAGCGGTCGTCGTCGCGACCGCTGACCTGGAGCTCGCGCGGAAGCATCGATGGATCTGACCTGCTATCTCCACCCGTCCTGGACTCCCAGACTGCGGCCGGCGTCGTCGAAGCGGGAATGGATGGACGCGACGCCCGAGAGCTACGCTTACCGCTGCCTGCCGCTCGCCATCGCGAACGCGCATGGCTGGGAGATCGGCAGCCCCTGCGCCTTCCGCGCGCGCTGGCACGGCGGCGTCAGCCCGGATGCGGTGGAGCTCGAGATCGACGCGGACGTCGACGTGGCGAACCGGCCGGTGTCGCTGTTCGGCTCGGGGACGATCACGTTCCACGTGGAGGGCCTGTTCCGCACCTCGCCCGGCTGGAACCTCTGGGTGGGCGGTCCTCCCAACGCGGCCAAGGACGGACTGGCGGCGCTCAACGGCGTGATCGAGACCGACTGGTCACCCTACACCTTCACGATGAATTGGCGGTTCACGCGCGTGGGAGAGTGGGTGAGCTTCGCCGAGGACGAGCCCTTCTGCTTCCTCTTTCCCGTGCAACGGGGCGTGCTGGAGGCGATCAAGCCCGTCGTGCGGCCGCTCTCCGAGGCCCCGGAGCTGGAATCGGCCTTCTCCGCGTGGAGCGCGTCGCGCGACGCCTTCCAGGAACATGTCAGCCGCACGCGGCCGACCGCCCCGGCCGACAAATGGCAGAAGCTCTATTATCGCGGCGTCCAACCCGATGGCCGTCCCGGGCCCGCCGACCATGAGGCCAAGCTGCGACTTCCCCCGTTCGACAAGGTGCCGGCGCCGCGCTGCCCGGTCCGCCACGGTGGCGACGGACGCCCTCGTCCCGCCGCGCTCCGCTTGTCCGCCGAAGCGCGCGACCCCGACCTCCTGGCTTTCCATCTGAGCGCCAGCCGCCGTGCGCGCGTCACGGCCGCGCTGTCGGGCAAGGCCGATGACGCGAGGCTGATCGCGCGGCGCCGATGGCTGGCGCGCGTCGCCGAACGACAGCGCGCGATCTCGCCCGCGCAGCGCGAGATCGCTCGACTGCGCGATCTGCCCACCGCCGTCTTCCGCGACGCTTTTTACGTCCCGGGTGAGCCGGTCATCGTCGAGGGCGTCGCGGCCGATTGGCCGGCGGTCCGCGACTGGTCGCCCGCCGGGCTCGTCGCCAAGGTCGGATCGGCGGAGGTGACCTTCCAGGGAGATCGCGAGACCGCCGCCGACTTCGAGCTGTCGAAGGATCGCCATACACGCACGATGCCGTTCGACCGTTTCATCGAGCGCGCGACCGGTAAGGACGGTAACGACGTCTATATCACCGCCTACAACAACGGCGCGAACCAACGGGCTTTCGCACCCCTACTCGAGGACCTCCGGCAGCTTCCTTACCTCGACGGTCCGGAGGGCATGCTGTGGGTCGGCCCGAGCGGCACCTTCACGCCGCTCCACCATGACCTGACCAACAACCTTCTGGTACAAGTGACCGGCACGAAGCGGCTGCACCTGCTACCCCCGAGCGAGACCGCCAGCCTCGCGAACAGGCGCCATGTCTTCAGCGATGTGCACGACATCGAGGACCCGGAGCGGCTGGCGCTGTACCCAGCCGCCGCCGAAGCCCGGCGCTACGTCGTCGACCTGCGCCCGGGCGACGCGCTCTTCATCCCGGTCGGTTGGTGGCACCAGGTGCGGTCACTGTCGTTCAGCGTCACGCTGACCTACACCAATTTTCTCTGGCCCAACGACGCCTATGCCGACTTCCCGCAGGACGGCAGCTGGTGACGCGAGGCGCCGCCACCGGTGTGATCGCGGCCCCATGCCGCAGATCCGGTACGAGACGAGCGCCGCGGAGACGAGTACCGTACGACAGCGCCATGCGCTCCGGTGGCTCTCCCGACGCGGGACGGGCGAGGGCTGATCTCCCTCGTCACCCGCCCCTGAAGCGCAGCCCCACCCACAAGGTCCGCGGCGTGGCGCGCTCGACCACGTCGGCGCCGCTGATCCCGGCCTCGACGCGCGCGTCGAAGAGGTTCTCCGCGCGCGCCTCCACCGCCACCGTCCGCGTCAGCGGCAGCGCGAGATAGCCGTCGAGCGTGGTTGCCGGCGCCAGCGCGCGCAGGTTCTGGTCGTCCTCGAACTGGCGCGCGACGTGGCGCAGCGTCGCCGACGCGGCCAGCCGGTCGCGCCGCCAGCCGAGCGTCGCGGAGAGCTGGTCGAGCGGCGTCTGCGCCGGGCGGAGCCCGTCGAGCGCGACGGCCGCGCCGCTCGCCGCGACGCGCGGGTCGACATGGCTCCACGAGCCCGAAGCGGTCACCTCGCCGAGCGTCCAGCGCGCGTCGAGCTCGACCCCGCGCGAGCGGATCGAGTCGAGGTTCTGCCGCACGCGATACGCCCCCGCGACGAAGCCGACGCCGGGGAAGGTGCCCGGCCCGTTGCCCGCGGTGACGTTCGCGATGGCATCGTCGAGCCGGTTCCAGAAGACGGTCGCGGTCAGCGCCACGCCGCTGACCGGGGTCACCGTCACGCCGCCGTCCACGCCGGTGAGCGTCTCCGGCGCCAGCGCGGCGTTGGCCGCGGTGGCGTCCGCGCCGACGCGGAACGGGCGGTAGAGTTCGTTGAGCGTCGGCAGCCGCCAGCCGCGATAGCCCGCCGCGCGGAACGTCACCGCGCTCACCGGCGCCCAGGCCGCGCCGACGCGGCCGGTCGCCTCGCTGCCGCTGCGATCGGCGAAGCGCGCGTTCGTCAGCGCCGCACCCGCGGCCAGCGGGGTCTCGCGCAGGAAGCCCTCGTCGATCTTCCACCAGTCGACGCGTCCGCCCGCGGTGAGCGTCAGCGTGCCGAACGTCGCGCTGGCGTCGGCGAAAGCGCCGAGGGTGCGCTGGTCGCCGCCGGCGACGCGGCGGCGCGTCGGCGCGGCGTTGACGAAGGTGTAAAGCTCCTGCGTCCGCCCGCTGACGTCGCGCCACTCGGCGCCGAGCCGCAGTTCGCGCCCCTCGCCGACCGGCGGCGCGATCTCGAGCCGCGCGCCGGTGCCGGTCGCGGGCGTGTTATATTGGTTGAGCGTCTCGGTGGCGCGGGTGCGCGCGGCGTCGACGCTGGCGAAGCGCGACGCGAAGGCGCGCGTCTGGAGATAGGCGAGCGCAGTGAAGCCCCACGTGCCGCGCCCGACCAGACGCAGGCTGGCGTCCGCGCCCTCGCTGCGATTGTCGGTGAAGGCGGTGCCGCGCTCGCGCGTGTCGGTGAAGGCGGAGACGTTGGCCTGGAGCTCGATCGCGGGCGCGAGCGCGATCACCCCGCGCACCGCGCCCGAGGCCTGCTCGTACGGCGCGGGCCGGTCGGCCGGGCCGCGATCCTCGCGTACCGTAGGAGTGAAGCCGTCGCCGCGCTGGTACGCGCCCGAGATCGTGGCGAAGCCCGCGCCGCTGGTCAGCGTCGCCGAGGCGTTGGCGTCGACCGAGTCGCGGCTGCCGTAGGCGACCGACGCCATCACGGGGGCGAGCTGGCGCGGGTCGGCGCTCTCCAGCTCGACCGTGCCGGCCAGCGCGCCCGCGCCGAGATAGCCGCTGCCGCCGCCGCGCGTCACGCGCACGCGGCCGAGCCGATCGGTGGCATAGGCCGGGAACGGCACCCAGCCGCCGAACGGGTCGGTCTGCGGCACGCCGTCGAGCAGCAGCAGCGCGCGGCTCGACGCGTTGCCGCCGATGCCGCGCAGGCTGATGCCCTGGCTGGTCGGGTTGGCCGAGCGCGAGTCGGAGCGGCGGAACTGCTGGAGACCGGCGACGTCGGCCAGCACGCTCTCGAGCCGGTCGCTGGCGTTGGCGCGGAGCCGGTCCTGGTCGATCGTGACGATCGAGAAGGCGCGGTCGCCAGCGCGCTCGTCGAGCCCGCGCCCGGTGACGACCACGTCGGGGGTGGAGGAGCCGACGGGGCCGGCGGGGGCGTCCTGCGCCGCGGCCGGGGCGGAGGCGAGAAAGGCGGCGGGGAGCAGGAGCTTGCGCATGTGCGGCGGCGGTAGCGGAGCGCGCGCGCGGGGGCGAGCGGGATGTGACTGATCGCGATCGTGGTGGGCTGCTCGATCCTCCCCGGCGCGGGGAGCGGGACCGCCGCGCGTCAGCGCGGTGGTGGAGGGGGATCTCGGCGACCGTCGCGCTGTGCGGAAGGCGCCTTCCGCAAGCGCTGCGCTTCGTGGAGAACCCCCTCCACCACGCCGCTTTGCGGCGCGGTCCCTCTCCCCGCGATGCGGGAGAAATCTGAGGAGACCATCGTCGACCGCCGTTTCCCCGCGCGCCGCCTTATTCCTCGCGCTCCAGCAGCCACGCCACGATCCGCTCCGCCGCCGCCTCGGCGCTCTCCGCCGCGGTGTCGACGCGCAGCTCGGGCGCCTCGGGCGGCTCGTAGGGGCTGTCGATCCCGGTGAAGTTCGCCAGCTGGCCGGCGCGCGCCTTGGCGTACAGGCCCTTGACGTCGCGGGCCTCCGCCGCCGCCAGCGACGTGTCCACGTGCACCTCGACGAACTCGCCCTCGGGCAGCATCGCGCGCACCATGTCGCGCTCGGCGCGGAACGGCGAGATGAAGGCGGTCAGCACGATCAGCCCGGCGTCGGTCATCAGCCGCGCCACCTCGCCGATGCGGCGGATGTTCTCCACCCGGTCGGCGTCGGTGAAGCCGAGGTCGCGGTTGAGCCCGTGGCGCACGTTGTCGCCGTCGAGCAGGAAGGTGTGGCGGTTCATCCGCGTCAGCTTCTTCTCGACCAGGTTGGCGATGGTCGACTTGCCCGCGCCCGACAGGCCGGTGAACCACAGCACCGCGGGCCGCTGGTTCTTGAGCGCCGCGCGCTTCTCGCGCGTCACGTCGGTCGGCTGGCGGTGGACGTTGCTGGCGCGGCGCAGCGCGAAGCGGATCATCCCCGCCGCGACGGTGGCGTTGGTGGCCTTGTCGATCAGGATGAAGCCGCCGAGCTCGCGGCTCTGCTCATAGGGCTGGAACACGATCGGCCGGTCGAGCGACAAGGTCGCCACGCCGATCGCGTTGAGCTCGAGCGTGCGCGCCGCGGTCTGCTCCAGCGTGTTGACGTTGACCTGATATTTGGGCTGGCGCAGCACCGCCGAGGCGCTCTGCGTGGCGAGCTGGAAGGCGTAGCTGCGCCCCGGCAGCATCGCCTCCTCCGCCATCCACACCAGGGTCGCCTCGAACTGATCGGCCACCTCTGGGGGATCGTCCGACGCGGCGATGACGTCGCCGCGCGAGCAGTCGACCTCGTCGGCGAGCGTCAGCGTCACCGCCTCCCCCGCCTCGGCGCGCGCGCGGTCGCCGCCCATGGCGACGATGCGCTGCACCGTGGTGGTCCGCCCCGACGGGACGATCCGCACCGCGTCGCCGGGGTGCACCGCGCCGCCCGCGATCGTGCCGGCGAAGCCGCGGAAGTCGAGGTCGGGGCGGTTGACCCATTGCACCGGCAGGCGGAACGGCGCGCGCGCGGCGCGGTCGGCGTCCACCGGCACCTGCTCGAGATGCTCGATCAGCGTCGGGCCGTCATACCAGCCCATGTGCGGGCTGCGCGTCGCGATATTGTCGCCGCCGAGGCCGGAGACCGGGATGGCGCGGAAGTCGGTGATGCCGATCTCGCTGGCGAAGGCGCGATAGGCCAGGCGGATGCGGTCGAACGCGCCCTGGTCGTAGTGCACCAGGTCCATCTTGTTGATCGCCAGCACGACGTGGCGGATGCCGAGCAATTGCGCGAGATAGGAGTGGCGCCGCGTCTGCGTCAGCACGCCCTTGCGCGCGTCGACCAGGATCACCGCGAGATCGGCGGTGGAGGCGCCGGTGACCATGTTGCGCGTGTACTGCTCGTGGCCGGGCGTGTCGGCGACGATGAACTTGCGCGTCTCGGTGGCGAAGAAGCGATAGGCGACGTCGATCGTGATGCCCTGCTCGCGCTCGGCGGCGAGCCCGTCGACCAGCAGCGCGAAGTCGATGTTGCCGCCCTGCGTGCCGACGCGCCTCGAATCGTCCTCGAGCGCGGCGAGCTGGTCCTCGAAGACGTGCTTGCTGTCGTAGAGCAGCCGGCCGATCAGCGTCGACTTGCCGTCGTCGACCGAGCCGCAGGTGAGGAAGCGCAGCAGCGACTTCTCCTCGTGCCGCGCCAGATAGGCGGCGACGTCCGCGCGGATCAGCGCGTCGGGCTGGTAGCTGGTCATGCGCTGGCTTCCGGGTGTTCTAAGATCCTCCGCGGCACGGGGAGGAATTGCGTCGCCCGAACCCCCATCAGAAATACCCCTGCTGCTTCTTCTGCTCCATGCTCGCGCCGGCGTCCTGGTCGATGGCGCGGCCCTGGCGCTCGCTGGTGGTGGTGAGCAGCATCTCGCGGATCACGTCGTGCAGCGTCGCCGCCTCGCTCTCCACGGCGCCGCTCAGCGGATAGCAGCCGAGCGTGCGGAAGCGGATCGAGCGCTCCACCGGCACCTCGCCAGGCGCCAGCGGGAAGCGCTCGTCGTCGACCATCAGCAGCAGCCCGTCGCGCTCCACCGTCGGGCGCGGCGCGGCGAAATAGAGCGGCACGATCTCGATCCTCTCGCGCGCGATATATTGCCACACGTCGAGCTCGGTCCAGTTGGAGATCGGGAAGACGCGCATGCTCTCGCCCTTGGCGTGGCGCGCGTTGTAGAGCTGCCACAATTCGGGGCGCTGCGCCTTGGGGTCCCAGCGGTGCGTCGCGCTGCGGAAGGAGAAGATGCGCTCCTTGGCGCGGCTCTTCTCCTCGTCGCGGCGCGCGCCGCCGAACGCGGCGTCGAAGCGGTGCAGGTCGAGCGCCTGCTTAAGCCCCTCGGTCTTCCACAATTCGGTGTGGAGCGCGCCGTGGTCGAACGGGTTGATCCCGCGCGCCAGCGCCTCGGGATTGCGGTGGACGATCAGCTCCATCCCCGCCTCGCGCGCCGCCCGGTCGCGCAGCGCGTACATCGCCTGGAACTTCCAGGTCGTGTCGACGTGGAGCAGCGGGAACGGCGGCGGCGCGGGATAGAAGGCCTTGCGCGCGAGATGGAGCATCACCGCGCTGTCCTTGCCGATCGAGTAGAGCATCACCGGCCGCTCCGCCACCGCGACCACCTCGCGCAGGATATGGATGCTCTCGGCCTCGAGCCGGTCGAGGTGGGTCAGCGTCATCGTCGGGCGGCTCTCAGCGGAGATAGGGGCGCAGCGGCGCGGGCTGGTAGCCGCCGGTGGCGACGAAGCCGGCGTTGCGATAGCCCGGCTTGCCGTAGGTGAAGGGCGCGCCGTCGACGTCGAGCGTGCGCCCGCCCGCGGCGCGCAGCACCGCGTCGCCCGCGGCGGTGTCCCACTCCATCGTCGGCCCGGTGCGCGGGTAGACGTCGGCCTCGCCGCACGCCACCAAAGCGAACTTGAGGCTGGAGCCGACCGCGACGCGCTCGCTCACTCCCCCGGCGTCGAGCCACTCGTCGAGCCCGGGCATGGCGTGGCTCTTCGACGCCACCGCGCAGGGTTGGCCGCCGCACGTGCGGACACGGATCGGCTGCGCCGTGCCGCGCGGGCCGCCCGGCGCGCGCGCGGCGGTCCAGGCGGCGCCCTGCGCGACGTCGCCCCAGTAGAGCGCGCCGCGCGCGGGGGCATAGACCACGCCCATGGTGGGCACGCCGTGCTCGACCAGCGCGATGTTGACGGTGAAGTCGTCGCCGCGGCGGACGAACTCCTTGGTGCCGTCGAGCGGGTCGACCAGGAAGAAGGCGTCGGCCACCGCGGGGATGTCGCCCGCCGCGGCCTGCTCCTCGGCGACCACCGGTATGGCGGGGGCGACGGTCGCGAGCCCGGCGAGGATCGCCGCCTCGGCGTCGCGGTCGGCGGCGGTGACGGGGCTCTCGTCGCTCTTGTGCATCACCGCGCAGCCGGCGGTGAAGTGGCGCCACACGATGTCGCCCCCCGCCTCGGCGAGCGCGACGATCGCGGCGAGCAGCGCGGGACGGTCGGTGATGTCGGTCATGGGCATCATATGTGGCGTGGCACGCGCGCCGCGACCAGCAAGAATAAGCGCGATCCTCCGCAAGTTGGGGTTGGGCGGGGGCGATAGGGCGGGCGGGGTACGCCGTTTGGAAGCGGCCGGGGCGGAAGGAGCGGGGCTGCGCTCGAGCCGCGCGGGCGCCAGAGGGTTAGGTCGATTGCGCCAATCTGAGAGTTATCCTCAGGAGCGCGCCGACTTTGGACCGCGCGCCCGTCCTAATATGAGACCGAGTAGGACGAGGCATCGCCCCTCCCGCTCGATGTCGCACCCTTCTCGCAACGGAGGCGCACGTGAAGCACAGCACGATGATCGTTATGGCAGCGGCCCTGTCCCTGGCGGCGACGCCGGCCACGGCCAGTATCTCCGCCAGCTATGGTTCGGACACACAGACGCCAGCTATGGGTGATTCGAACGACTTCTTTGACCGATTATCTTAGCGTACCCAGCAGCGTTCCTGATAGCGGCTCAATTGACCACGTCACCTGGGCGGTAGGAGATTACGGCCTTAGCAACGACTCAATAGCAGTCGAGTTGTGCGTGAAAGGTGAAGGATCGGGCGGCTGCACGGGCGATTTCACCGGCTACAAAGGCAGGACGAGCCAATTTTTAGGACGGAAAGCAACAACAGTTTTCTATCTCAAAATCAAGATCAAAACAGATGTTTATCAGAGATTTCAATCAAACTACACCTCAAGGCAGCAGACCCATCTAGAGTTTTATTACTGACACTAAGTTTCGTCGCACGGGAGCGGGGCGTGCTCCGCTCCCGTGCTCGCGTAAAGAGAATTTTATGAAAATTAGCCAAGCTCATAGCCTTTCACCGACTATCGCACCGCTCCATACCTCCAGCATCAGAGAAGTGCTCGATACGCGAAAAATAATCGCAAACACCGATTCCGCGAGGCAAGCACCGATGATTTCGGTAGAAGAGCGAGCGCCGCAGCTCGGCAACCTTCTTATACCGCGCGACGCGCCTCGACTTCTACGCTTCCTAGACGTCGAGGTTCCTTCGGTCTTCACAAAGCCGCTTACCGATGATCAGATGATGGCGAAGTGGATGAAAGAATCGATTTCTCATCCGCTCCGTCCAACTGGCAAAGGAGTTTCAAACGGCTACACGCAGGACGACGTCGACACGATCAAGGCCATGACCGGCTATAATTTCATCGCCTTCGATGGTGGCACGACAGTGGTTGACGATGATGGCAACCCGGTGCCCTACGAAGTCTCTAGGATGATCATGAAGATTGCCGACCGCATCGAGACCGATCGATCGCTCGGCCTTCTGGTCGGCGACATCACCGAGAGCTACTTGCGCGGTGTGTTCAAGGACTTCGAGAAGAACGGCAGAGCGCTCCCCGAGGAGTGGCTGAAACGCGGGCTGGCGTATGTGCGCGAGCGCGACACATACCGCCCCGCCGCGGTGCGGCGCTCGATCACCGCCTAAGCGAGACTTTCAACTGGCGCTCGAGATTTGGCTGATGGCGAGGCTGGTGAAACGCTGCGGCGCGGGTGGGTTGAGGCTGGCCGACAGCAACGAGTGCCCTGCCTTAGAGCTGAGCCGTGCTCCGGCGAGCGCCGGCGCCCAGGGTACGACGAGTGACGCTCGTGACCCTGACCTCCTGCATCCGCAGGAGCACGCCGGTGGTCCGAACGCGTTGTGTCAGATTTTAGGCCGAGGCCTTAGCAGCCTTGCGCGCGCGAGTGAGCGCCCGCCTCGCCCCGCCTTAACGCCCCCGCCGCCGAAACGAGCCGCGCGCCACCACCACGCCGATCGCGAGCAGCAGCAGCGGCGCCAGCCACAGCGGGAGCGTCGCGCGCGACACCGGCGGGTCGTAGCTGACGTAGTCGCCGTAGCGCGCGATCAGCCAGTCGCGCACCGCGCGCGGCGACTCCCCCGCGGCGACGCGCTGGCGCACCAAGGCGCGCATCTCGCCGGCCATGTCGGCGTCGCTGTCCGCGATCGACTGGCCCTGGCAGACGAGGCAGCGCAGCGTCTCCATCAGCGCGCGCGCCTGACGCTCCTGCTCGGGGTCGCGCAGCTGGGTATAAGCGAGCGGGGGCAGCGCGGTCTGCGCCATCGCCGGCACCGCCAGCCACAGCGCCAGCAGCGCCGCGGCGCGCCTCACCGCGCCGCTCCCGCGCCCGGCGTCCGCGCCGCCGCGAGCGCCTGGAGCAGCTCGGGTACGTCCTCGGCGCGGATATCGCCGACGTGCTGGAGCCGGATGATCCCCTGCCCGTCGACCACGAAGGTCTCGGGCACGCCCGACGAGCCGAGCGCGAGCTGGAGCCGGCTGTGCGGGTCGCTGCCGACGCTGGCATAAGGGTCGCCGTGGCGCTGGAGGAAGGCGGTGACGTCCGCCGGCGTGTCCTTGATCGCCACCGCGTCGATCGGCACGCCCGCGGCCTTGAGCGTCAGCAGCTGCGGCGCCTCCGCGACGCAGGGCACGCACCAGCTGGCGAAGACGTTGAGCAGCCGCGGCGCGCCGCGCCGGAAGTCCGCGTCGGTCACGCCCGGCTTGCCCGGCGCGATCGCGGGCAGCGTGAACGCGGGCAGCGGCTTGCCCACCATCGCCGAGTAGACGGTGCGATCGGCCGGACGCCACAGCCCCCACAGCACCACCGCCAGCAGAATGCCGAAGGCGCAGAGCGGCAGCCACAGCAGCCAGCGCGCGTGGCGCGGCCCGGCGCCGGTCGCGCCCTCCCCCTGTGCGCCCGCGCTCACGCCGCGCCCCAGGCGGCGGTCTCCGCGTGCGCGTCGGCGCGGCGGCGCTGGTGCCACAGCCGCCACTGATGCCCCACCAGCGCGAGCGCGCCGCCCAGCGCGATCAGGAAACCGCCGAACCAGATCAGCGTCACCATCGGCTTCCACCACAGCCGCAGCTGCCAGCGCCCGTCCTCGCCCAGCGTGCCGAGCACCGCGTAGAGCTGCCCGTCCCACCGCGTCAGGATCGCGCTCTCGTTGGTGGTGGTCACCGGCGTGGTGAAATAGCGCACTTGCGGGCGCAGCACCGCGATCGCCTCATCGTCGAGCGTCACCGCCAGGCGGCCCTCGAGCGCGGTCCAATTGTCCCCCACCAGCGGACGCACGCCCTCCAGCCGCACGGTGAAGCCCGCCACGCGCGCGGGGTCGCCGGTGCCGACCGCGACCAGCCGCTCCTGCGTGTAGGCGGTGCTCGCCGCCATGCCGACCAGCGACACCGCGACGCCGAGATGCGCCACCACCATGCCCCAGAGCTGGAGCGGCGCGCGGCGCAGGTTGCGCTTCGCCAGCGGCGCGACGCTCGCCACCGCCAGGCCGACGCCGAGCGCGATGCCGAGCAGCGGCAGCGGCGCGATCGGGCCGCCCAGCACGAAGGCGCCGACCCCCGCAAACAGGGTGGCGGCGATCGCGGGGAACAGCCGCTGCGCCACCTCGCCGGGGTCGTCGCGGCGCCAGCGCATCACCGGCCCGGCGGCGAGCACCGCGACGAGCAGCAGCGCCACCGGCCCCGCGGTCGAATCGAAGAAGGGCGGCCCGACCGAGAGCTGCACCCCCATCGCGGCGGCGACGATCGGGTAGAAGGTGCCGATCAGCACGATGCCGAGGATCACGGTGAGCAGCAGGTTGTTCGCCACCAGCGAGCCCTCGCGGCTGACCGCCTCGAACAATTTGCCCTGCCGCACCGTCCCGATCCGCAGCCCGAACAGCAGCAGCGCGCCGCCGATGTAGATCACCAGCAGCGCCAGGATGAAGGCGCCGCGGCGCGGGTCGACCGCGAAGGCGTGGACGCTGGTGAGGATGCCCGAGCGCACCAGGAAGGTGCCGATCATGCTCATCGAGAAGGCCACGACGGCGAGCATCACGGTCCAGGCGCGCAGCCCGTCGCGCGTCGCCAGCACGCTCACCGAGTGGAGCAAGGCGGTCGCGGCGAGCCACGGCATCAGGCTGGCGTTCTCGACCGGGTCCCAGAACCACCAGCCGCCCCAGCCGAGCTCGTAATAGGCCCAGTAGCTGCCCGCGGTGATGCCGAGCGTCAGGAAGATCCAGGCGCCGAGCACCCAGGGGCGCATCGCGCGCGCGAAGGCGGCGCCGACGTCGCGCGTCACCAGCGCGCCCACCGCGAAGGAGAAGGCGACCGAGAGGCCGACATAGCCGGCGTAGAGCGTCGGCGGGTGGAAGGCGAGCCCGGGGTCCTGCAGCAGCGGGTTGAGCCCCGCGCCGTCGGCGGGCGCGGGGTCGAGCCGCGCGAACGGATTGGAGGCGAACAGCAGGAAGGCGTAGAAGCCGAGCGCGATCGTCGCCTGCGCCGCCAGCGTGGCAACCAGCGTGTCGGCGCGCAGGCGATGCTCCAGCCGCGCCACCGCCGCGCCGGCCAGGCCGAGGATCGTGACCCACAGCAGCATCGAACCCTCGTGGTTCCCCCAGGCGCCCGCGAACTTGTAGAGCGTCGGCTTCATCGAGTGGCTGTTGGCGGCGACGAGCGCGACCGACATGTCCGACGCGAGGAAGGCCGCGATCAGCGCCGCCATCGCGATCAGCGCGAGCACCCCCTGCACGGTGGCGACGGCGCGCACCGTCGGCGCGGCGCGCGCGGCGTCGGCGCCCTGCTTGAGCGCGAGCGCGCCGAGGACGAGCTGCGCCAGCGCGAGCGCGGCGGCGAGCCAGAGCGCGACGAGGCCGGTCTCGGCGGTCATGCTGGGAGAAACGCGGGCGACACGCGCACGGCTTTAGCGGCGCGGCGGGGGAGCGTCGAGGCGGAACCATCGGGCTCGGCGGTGCCGCACACGATCCTCCCCGGCACGGTCGGGGGACCACCCGCAGGCTGGTGGACGGGGCTCTCCTCCAGCGTCGCGTCGCGTGGAAAGCCTCCACCACGCCGCTCCGCGTCTCGGTCCCCTTCCCCCGCGAGCGGGGAGGATCTGCCCCCACCCAATCTCCCCCATTCTGGCGACAGCCTTGTTTCCGCCACGCTCCGGCTGCGATCCGGCGCGCTTTGGCGGCTTGGCTGCGCGCGGGCGAACGGAGCGGTGCGGATGCCGGGCGAGCGGATGACGATGCTGATGCTGGGCGCCGCCGCGCTCGCCACCCCCGCGACGGCGCAGCAACGCGCGGACGCGCCGCCCGCGGGGGCCGAGCCCGACGTCGTCGTCGCGGCGCGGCGGCCGCCCGGCTCGGCGATCGGCAGCAACGAGCCCATCGCGGTGCTCGACCAGCGCGCGCTGCGCTCGCTCGGCGTCACCGGGCTCAAGGAAGTGCTCGATCGGCTCCGCCCGCTCACCGCGGGGGTCGGCGGCGCCGAGCCGGTGATCCTGCTCAACGGCCGGCGGATCAACGGCGTCGCGCAGATCCAGTCGATCCCGCCCGAAGCGATCGAGAAGGCCGAGATCCTGCCCGAGCAGGACGCCGCGCGCTTCGGTTACCCGCCCACCGTCCGCGTGCTCAACCTGATCACCGCCAAGCATTTCCGCTCCACCGTGGCGCAGCAGCTCGCCGGCCCCACCACGCGCGGCGGCGGCGCGACGCAATATGCCGAGGCCACCGCGACGCAAATCGACCAGTCGCGCCGCGCGACGCTGCAGGTCTCGCACTTCCGCCAGTTGCCGGTGCGCCAGTCGCAGCGCGCGATCGCGCCCGAGCCGGTGCCGCTGCTCGGCGGCGGCAGCGCCGACGTCGGCGCCGCGCGCTATCTCCAGCCGCTGACTGATACGATCAAGGTCGACGCCACCGCCGCGCGTCCGATCGCGGCCAAGCTCGACGCCGACCTCAACCTGACGATGGAGGCGACCCGCAACCTGCGCCGCAACGGCCTCGCCCCGCTGCTGGGCGAGGACGAGACGACGCCCGGCCGCTATCTCCCCGGCACGTCGCTGCGCCAGCGCGACACCGCGCTCACGCTGCGCGGCAACGCGGGGCTGCACGGCAGCGCGGGGCGGTGGATCTGGGACGCGACGGGCGGGTATGAGCGGATCCGCGGCGCCGTCACGGCGGAGCAGGCGCGCGCGCTCGACGATCCCGCGCGCGTGCTGTCGACGCGCGGGCGCTCGCTCACCGGCACCGCCAGCACCCGGCTGACCGCGAGCGGGCCGCTGCTGCGGTTGCCCGCGGGCGAGCTGCAGGTCACCACCAGCGCCGACCTCGCGCGCGCCACCAGCGACGGCAGCGCCGCGGCCGACGTCCCGCTGTACGCGGCGCCGGTGCCGCGGCTGCGGCGCACCAGCGCGGGCGCGAGCGTGGGCGCGGTGCTGCCGATCGCGGCGGCGAGCGAGGGCGTGCTGGCGCCGCTCGGCCGCCTCGCCGCCACCGCGACGCTGGGCGTGAACCGGGTAACCGGCTTCGAGCGGCTGACCAGCCTCAGCTATGGCGCGACGTGGCAGCCGGCGCGCGCGGTGGAGCTGACCGCCACGGTCAACCTCTCCCAGACCGCGCCGCCGATCACATCGCTGACCGGCACGCTGGTGGCGGTGCCCAACATCCCCGTGTTCGACTATGCCACCGGTACCAGCGCCTTCGTCGACGCCGTCTACGGCGGCAACCCCGCGCTGCCGCCCGAGCGCACCCGCCTGACCACGCTCGGCGTCGCGCTGCGTCCCTTCGCCGAGCGCAGCCTCGACCTGCGGCTCGACTATCTCGTCACGCGCGCGCGCGATCGCGCCATCACGCCGGTGAGCGGCTCGTCCGCGTTCGAGGCGGCCTTCCCCGACCGCTTCGTGCGCGACACCGCCGGGCGGCTGCTGCGGCTCGACCTGCGCCCGGCCGCGGTGGCGGCGGAGGACGAGCGCAGGCTGCGCCTCACGCTCAACCTTTTCACCGAGCTCGGGCCCAAGCCGCCCGCGCCGCCCGCCACGGTCGACCCCAAGGCGCCGCCGCCCGCGCCACCCAAGCCGCGCCCGAGCGTGTACGTGATGGGCAGCGCGACGTGGCGGCTCTCGGATCGGCTCACCCTGCTCCCGGGCCAGCCAGCGCTCGACCTGCTCGCCGGGGCCACGCTCGACGGCAACGGCGGCCGACCGCGCTGGGAGGTGGAGGGCAACACGGGAGTCGGCTACGGGCCGGCGTCGCTCGGCGTCTACGCGCGGTTGCAGGGCGCGACGCGGGTGCGTGACCTGCTGCCCGCGGCCGACCTGCGCTTCTCCGGGCGTGACTGGCTGGTGCTGTACGGCAACCTCGACGCCGAGAAGCTCGTGGCGCGGCCGTGGGCGAAGCGGCTGTCGCTGTCGTTCACGGTCGAGAACCTGTTCGACGACCGGATCGCGGTGCGCGACGGGCTGGGCGCGACGCCGCTGCGCTTCCAGCCGGGGCTGATCGACCCGGTCGGCCGTGCGATACGACTGGGCGTGCGCAAGCTGTTCTGAGCCGCGTAGGAGGCGGCACCTCGATGACGCCGTGCTCCGGCGAACACCGGGGCGCAGCGCCTCAGGCGGGCGCTCGTGGCTCTGCGCTCCTGCGTCCGCGGGAGCAGCTCAGCCGAGCACGCGCGCCAGGATCGCGGCGTTGCGCTCGAGCAGCGCGGGATCGCGCGCCGCTGCCGCGGTGAAGATGGCACCGTCGAGCACGGTGTCGGCGGGCACGGCGGATCGCTCGGACGGCAGCAGCGCCGCCAGCGCCGACACCGCCGCCCGCGCCACCCGGCCGTTCGCCGCGGCCTGCGCCACCACGGCCGCGAGATCGACCGCCGGCCCCTCGTCGCGCCACGAGTCATAGTCGGTGACCATGCCAACGAGGGCGTAGGGCAGTTCGGCCTCGCGCGCGAGCCGCGCCTCGGGCAGCGCGGTCATGCCGATCACGTCGCAGCCCCAGTCGCGGTACAGCCGGCTCTCGGCGCGGGTCGAGAACATCGGCCCTTCCATCGCCAGGTAGGTGGCGCGCTCGGCCACGCGCCCGCCCGCCGCGGTGACCGCCGCCGCCGCCAGCGCGGAGAGCCGCTGGCACACCGGGTCGGCGAAGCTGGCGTGCGCCACCAGCCCGCTGCCGAAGAAGGAGGCGGCGCGCGCGACGGTGCGGTCGACGAACTGGTCGACCAGCACGAACGTGCCCGGCGCCAGCTCGTCGCGCAGCGACCCGACCGAGGAGAGCGCGATCACGTCGGTGCAGCCGGCGCGCTTGAGCGCGTCGACGTTGGCGCGCGCGGGGATGTCGCCGGGCGCGAGCCGGTGGCCGCGACCATGGCGCGGCAGGAACCGCACCGGGACGCCGCCGAGCCGGCCGAACAGGAGCTGGTCGCTCGGGGCGCCCCATGGCGTCGCCACGTCGCGCCACTCGGCCTCCTCCAGGCCGTCGATCGCGTACAGGCCCGAGCCGCCGATGATCCCGATCGTCCATTGCGCGTTCATCATTGTTCCTCGATAGTCCGGACCATGCGTTCCTCCCCCTTCGCCGCCTTCGTGCTGCTCGCCCCGGTCGCGCTGACCGCCCCCGCTATCGCTGACGCAGCGACCCCGATCGCGGGACGCTATGTCACCGAGGACGGCGCCGGCGTGGTCACGGTCGGGCCATGCGAGGGCACCGTCTGCGGCCGGCTCACCACCATCCTCCGGAAGCGCCCCGGCGCGCCCGACACCGACGTCAACAACTCCGACGCGGCGCTGCGCACGCGCCCGATCCTGGGCCTGCCGATCCTGTCGGGCTTCACCGACGAGGGCAAGGACTGGCGCGGCAAGATCTACGATCCCCGCAACGGCAAGACCTACAAGTCGATCGTCGCGCGCAACGCCGACGGGACGCTCAACGTCAAGGGCTGCATCGCCTTCTTCTGCCAGACGCAGGTGTGGAAGCCGGCGAGATGAACGCGATCGCGCGTGCTCAGCGGCTACGAACAGGGTAGCGTCGCTCTCTCGGATCGGAAGGAGTCGTCTGATCCCCGCCACCGGGCTGGCTCTGCCGCTCACCGCCGCACCCGCGTCCGCGCGATATATCAACGGCAGCGGGCTGGTGCCCGACACGTCGGCGAGCGCGCCGCTCTCACGCCCCGAGCGCGCTTTCGGAGCCCCCGGGCACGCCGACGATGCGGCGCCAGCGTCTCGCCGCGGCGGCCGCGCTTCGCACCGAAGTCGACCCGATGCCCGCCGCCGGTAAGGGTCGACTGACCGACGAGCAGGTCACCTGTGTCCGCCGGCGCGTGCGCCGGATCAACGGCGCGCGCGACTGATCCGGGCCGTCGCGACGATCGGCGCGCGCTGGCTCAGCCGCTCCACCCCGCCGCGATCCCCGGCCCCCACGACCGGGCGGTGAAGAACCAGGTCGCCGACGCGACGAAGGCCGTGGCGGCGAGCAGCACCGCGGCGACGCCGACGTTCGTCGCGGTGCCCGTCGCGGATCGACGCACGCGCACGAACAGCTCCGCCACCGCCAGGTTCGGCAAGTAGAAAAGGAAGGCCATCGCCTGGTCGAACCCGCCGCGGAAGTCGGGGGTATGGCCCTCGCGCCCGATCGCGAGGAACCAGGCGCCATATTCCATCCGGTACAGCCACGAGCCGACGGTGAGCGCGAACAGCCGGATCGCCCAGGCGCGATGCGCCGCGGTGCGGCCGGTGCGCGCCGCGGCATAGGTCAGCACCGCGGCGCTCGCCATCAGCGCGCCGTACAGCGCGAAGCCGGTGCTCATCACCGCGCCGCCGATCGTCCCACGCAACAGGATGAAGCCGAGCCCGCCCACCCCCGCCGTCCCGGCGCACAGCACGTACAATCGTCCCAGCCGGCGGTGCAGCGCGGGGTGACGCCGTCGCAGCGCGCCGATCAGCTGGAGCGGGCCGAGCAGCAGCAGCACCCCGCCCGTGGTGAAGTGCGCGCCGATCGCCAGTGTCGCCAGCGGCGCGGCGGGATCGTGCAGGTTGGCGAGCGACCCGTTCCAGCGCGCCGCCTCGCCGCGGAGCGCGGCGCCGCCGAAGAAAGCGATGATATAGGCGCCGAAGATCGCGCCGCTGCACCAGCAGCACGCCACCAGCAGCCGCGCACTCCAGCGCAGCACTCGCGCCGACCGCGCGTCCCGTCCCCGCCCCGCGGCCGCCGCGACCGTCGCCATGCGCCACCTCCCTCGCGCCGCGATCGTCGCGCCGCGCCGCGCGATTGGCAAGCCGCGCTCAGGCGGCGAGGCGGAAGTGGAACAGCCGGCTCGGCCCGTCCTCGGGCAGCAGGTACAGGTCGCGCCCCTGGATCGCCATGCCCTCGCCGGTATAGGGGCCGCCGCGCCCGAACGGTCGCACCGGACCGATCGCGCCGGCGCGCAGCGTGCGCCGCAGCGCGAGCGCGGGCCAGTCGAGGAAATCGACCGTCCCGTTCCACAGGTCGAGGTTACCCCCGGCGACCAGCGCGCCGTCGACGAACTTCATATCCTGGTAGTGTGTCGC
Organism: Sphingomonas sp. BK580; assembly: GCF_014194975.1. Lineage (GTDB taxonomy): Bacteria > Pseudomonadota > Alphaproteobacteria > Sphingomonadales > Sphingomonadaceae > Sphingomonas. The sequence goes on from NZ_JACIAY010000007.1 coordinate 101,626, forward strand.
CGAGGGGCTGGCGACGGCGCGCACCGTCGCGCCGTCGGTAGGATCGATCACGTAGAGCAGCCGGCTGTCCCAATTGCCCGCGACGAGCCGTCCATCGGGCGCGACCGCGACGCAGCCGAGATGGTCGGCGACACGCAGGCGGCGGCGCACGCGCAGCGTCGCGGCGTCGAGCTCGATCAACACCGCCGAGCTGTAGGGCCGCATCTCGGCGACGGGCACCCACAGGCTGCCGTCGTGGAAGGAGAGCCCGCCGGGATGGTAGCGCGCGCCGTCAGTGAGCTCGACGCGGCGCAGGAAGCGGCCGGTGGCGCGATCGAACTCGTGGAGGTAGCCGCGGCGTGCCGCACCGTCCACCGACGTGACCCAGATGCGGTGCGCGCCGATCTCGACGCCCTGGACATGGTACAGGTCGCCATCGAGCGACAGTGCCCCGAGCAGCCGCGCGTCCTCGACCGCGCCATCGAACCGCTCCGAGGCGCCCGCCACCGACAGGCCCGAGAGCAGCAGCAGCGCCGCGGTGACCGCCGCCCGCGCCGACCGCCGCCCGATCGCCTGCCGCCCGATCGTCTGCCGCCCGATCGCCTGCTGCCCCATCTGCGCCTCCGCCGCCGCGTCCCCGCGTCGCCCTTGGCAGGCCGATGTGTCAGCGACGCTGAGCTTTGGTTGCAGTTCGGCGGCAGCGCGCCGTGATGGGTCGGCGACGGCGGTCTCGCGATGCCTGCGTTCTCGTCGCGGCGAGACCGCGACATCGCTCGAGCGCCGTCATCTCCCCTCGGAGCCGGGATCCATTCCGCCGCGGGCGCAGCGCGGACGGTGCTCGCGGCACCATGGTCCCGGGTCGGGCCCGAGCTGACGAGGTGGTTCGGCAGAGATCGCGCGCAAGTGGGTAAGGCCCCCCTGGCGCTTGTAAGGATCGCCGCGGTCGCGGCTGAGTCCGTCCAATCGAAGCGCGGCGCGAGACGATATCGTGGCCGCGCCGGGGGAGAACGGCGAGCGCGCGATCGGCCGGGTCAGCGACGCGGGAGCGGAAAGGGACGGCGATGCCCTATCGTCATACATATCGGGCAGTGCTGCTGCTATTGCCGCTGATCCTGGTGGCCTTCTGGCCCGGCTATTTCGGCGCGCTGCGCGCCGCGCCGATGGCGCTCCACGTGCACGGGCTGAGCGCCACCGCGTGGCTGGTGCTGCTCGCACTCCAGCTCTGGTCGATCCACGACCGACGCGTCGCGCTCCACCGCGCCGCCGGGTTGGCGCTGTTCGCGCTGGTGCCGCTGTTCGCCGGCGCCAGCCTCGCCGCGGTACAGGGCGGCATCGCGCTGTTCGCGGCGCGCAGCGATCCCTTCCATTCCAGCTTCGGCGCGCGGCTCGCACTCGTCGACCTGCTCGCGCTCGCCACCTTCGTCGCGCTGGTACGCCAGGCGCTGCTCGCACGGCGCCAGGTGCGCCCCCATGCCGCGGCGATGCTGGCGACCGCGCTGCTGGTACTGCCGCCGATCGTGGGACGGCTGTTCCCCGCCATTCCCGGCTTCTTCGACTGGAACGTGGCGGGGCACAGCGGCTTCGCGCTGTCGTTCCAAATGGCGATGCTGGCGTCGATCGGCGGCGCGCTGGCGCTATGGCGCGGACGGCGCGACGGCGGGGCGTTCCTCGCGACCGCGGGCTCGCTCGCGCTTCAGGCGGCGGCGTTCGACACGGTCGGCGCGGGCGCAGCGTGGGAGAGTGCGGCACGCGCCCTGCTCGCGGTGCCCGCGGCGCTGCTGTTCACGCTCGGCGCGCTGGCCGCGGCGGGCGCGCTCGCCGAGGGCTGGCTGCGCGTCCCGCCGCGGGCGCGGCCGCGGATCGGCCTGGCCTAGCGACCTCACACCGGCGCGGCGTCCGCCCCCGCGCCGTAATGATGCCAGGTGAAGATCGCGGCCGCGCCGCGGTGCGGGCGCCACGGCTCAGCCAGCGCGCGGGTGAGCTTCTCGCTCGGGCGCTCGGCATGGCCGAGGATGCGCCCGGTCTCGATCTGCACCGCCAGGTCGCCGGCGGGCCAGATATCGGGGCGCCCCTCGGCGAACAGCAGGTACACCTCGGCGGACCAGCGCCCGATGCCCTTCACCGCGACGAGCTGGGCGATCGCTTCCTCGTCGTCGGCGGGCAGCGCGGCGAGATCGAGCGCGCCGCTCGTCACCAGATCGGCGAGGCTGCGCGCATAGCCCGTCTTCTGCCGCGAGAAGCCGCAGGCGCGCAGTTCCTCGTCGCTGAGCGCGGTGACCAGCGCCGGGTCGCCGGGGTCGCCGCGCTCGGCGAGCTTGCGCCACACCGAGTCGGCCGCGCGCACGCTCACCTGCTGGCCGACGATCGTGCGCAGCAGCGTGGCATAGCCGGTGGCGCGGATGCGCGGCGCGGGATAGCCGACGCGCTCGATCGCGGCGGCGAAGGCGGGCTCGATCACGGCCAGCGCGTCGAGCCCGGCGGTGAGCGCCGCGGCACTCAGCCCCATTGCGCGGCCCTCGCGCAAGCGGCATGGACGGGGCGATTCTCGGTGGAGACCAGCATGCCCAAGCTTATCGTCGAGACGCGCGCGGGGGAAGAACGCGAGATCGACGGCGCCGCCGGCCTGTCGGTGATGGAAGTGATCCGCGAGGCCGGGATCGACGAGATCCTGGCACTGTGTGGCGGGTGTTGCAGCTGCGCCACCTGTCACGTTCACGTCGATCCGGCGTTCGTCGCGCTGCTGCCGCCGATCGGCCAGGACGAGGACGACCTGCTCGACGCCGCGAGCGACCGCGACTCGACCTCGCGCCTGTCGTGCCAGATCGAATTCGGCCCGGCGCTCGACGGACTGCGCGTGCGCGTCGGCGCGGACGACTGAGCGCCGCCCGGCAGGTTCAGCGCGACGCCGCGACGCGTCGAAGCGAGGCGGGTCCAAGCGGCGCGCGGAGACGCGGGGGCACCCCGCCCGCCCCACCTGTACAACACACCCGCGCGCCGGGTTCAGAGCGCGCTCCGGCGCTTCGCCTCCGCGCCCCCGCGTGACACACGTCCTTCGCGTCCTCGCCGCGTCGCGTGGCTGGTCTCAGCCGACCCTCGCCGCCGCGGCGTAGAGCGCGATCGCGGCGGCGTTGGACACGTTGAGGCTCTCCACCTTGGCCGAGATCGGCAGCCGCGCCAGTTCGTCGCAGTGCGCCTCGGTGTTATGGCGCATGCCCTCGCCCTCGGCGCCGAGCACGATCGCGACGCGCTGCGCGCCCATCGCCTGCGCCAGCGTCTGGGTCGCGTGACCGGTCAGCCCGATGCGCCAGAAGCCGGCCTCGCCGATCTCGTCGAGCGCGCGCGCGAGATTGACCACGCGGACCCACGGCACCGTCTCGAGCGCGCCCGAGGCGGCACGCGCCAGCGCGCCCGACTCGGGGGGCGCGTGGCGGTCCTGCGTGACGATGCCGAGCGCGTCGAAGGCGGCGGCGGAGCGCAGGATCGCGCCGACGTTGTGCGGGTCGGTCACCTGATCGAGCACGACGAGCGGGCGCTGATCCGCGCGGCCCTCCTCGAGCAGGTCGCCGAGCCACACGTCCTCGAGCGGATCGACCTCCGCGACCAAGCCCTGGTGCGGCGCGTCGGCCGGGACCAGCCGCCCGAGATCGGGCGCCTCGGCGAAAACGATCGGCAGCACCGGCGGGAGATCGAGCGGCGCCAAGGCCTCGCGCGTGCCCCAGACCTTGCGCACCGTGCGCTGCGGGTTGGCGAGCGCCGCGAGCACAGGGTGGCGCCCCCACAGCCGCGTGCGGTTGCCCTGCTGCTGGCTGGGCCGGTGTCCGCGCCGCGCCATCAGCCGCGTCCCCGGGGCGTGGTGAGAAGAGCGAGCGGACGACGCGACATGACGAGGAGCTTTCCGTGACTGGCGGGGAGTGCGGCGGACGCTATGCGCGCACGCGCTGGGACGCAACCGCCGCGGCGCTCGCGAGACGGCGGGACGGAAGGCGTTGACAGGCCGGTCCGCCGCGGGCATTGGGCGCCCTCGCTTTCGACAGCGGCGCTCGTGGAAGGGTGGCCGAGTGGTTAAAGGCAGCAGACTGTAAATCTGCCCACGCAAGTGTACGCTGGTTCGAATCCAGCCCCTTCCACCAAAATTCAGTCTCACCTGCTGCCGTCGCCGCATGGCGGGCTACAATGCGGCGGCGCGACGGGCAGTTCCCGTTCCCGCTGACGCTCGAACAGACTCCCGCCGTCGCGAGCGCATGCCGGAATCGAACAACGCCACCGTCGCGTAGACGGGTCTCAGCTCGGTGATGATCGTCTCGGCGACCTGTCGGACGACCTGATTGTCGCATGGTGCCATCGCTCATCGACCGCGTCGGCGTCGTCGCGGCGTCGGGCGGGCATCGATCGGGTCAGACACCGCCCCGCTCCTCCCGGACGCCGCCCTTCATCGCCGCCACGGGCCGGGCCGGCCGCGCGCGCAGCTCGGACCAGTTCTGGGAACGCCCGAGCCGGTGCACGTTGCCGCTGGCGGGCTGCGGCGCGTCGGCGTGCGCCGCGACGCGGAAGCGCGCGACCTCGCGGGTCAGCTCCTCCGCCTCCGAGGCCAGGCTGCGCGTCGCCGCGGTGGCCTCCTCGACCATGGCGGCATTCTGCTGCGTCACCCCGTCCATCTCCGCGATCGCGGTGTTGACCTGCTGGAGCCCGCTCGCCTGCTGTTCCGCCGAGGACGCGATCGACGCGACGATCGTGCTGATCGAGCCGACGCGGCCGATGATCCCCTGCAGCGCCGTGCCGGTGGCGGTGACCAGCTCGACGCCGAGCTCGACCTGCTCGGCCGAGGCGGTGATGCGCGCCTTGACGTCCTTGGCCGCGTCGGCCGAACGCTGCGCCAGCGCGCGCACCTCGGAGGCGACGACGGCGAAGCCCCGCCCCGCGTCGCCCGCGCGCGCCGCCTCGACGCCGGCGTTGAGCGCGAGCAGGTTGGTCTGGAAGGCGATGCCGTCGATCACCGAGATGATCTCGGAGATCTCCGCCGAGGATCGCTCGATCCCACCCATCGCGGTCATCGCGCGCTGGACCACCTCGCCGGACCGTCGCGCCTCGGCCTGCGCGTCCGCCACGAGCGCGTTGGCCTGCGTGGCGCCGCTGGCGGTCTGGCGCACGGTGGAGGTGATCTCCTCCATCGCCGCGGCGGTCTCCTCGAGCGCGGCGGCCTGCTGCTCGGTCCGGCGCGACAGGTCGTCCGAGGCCTGGCGGATGTCGCTGGCGCCACTGTTGATGTCGCCCGCGGCCGCGGTGACCTTGCCGAGCGTCGTCGCCATCTCGGCCAAGGCGTTGTTGAAGTCGTGGCGCAGCGTCTCATAGTGCGCGGCGAACGGCGTCTCGATCCGCCGCGAGAGGTCACCCGCGGCGAGCCGGCCGAGGCCGAGCCCCAGCTCGCGCACGATCGTCTCGGCCGCCGCGTTCGAGCGCTGTACCGCCTCGGCGTTGGCGCGGAACACCTCCATCGCGCGCGTCATGCGGCCGACGCAGTCGCGATGCTCGGTGCGCCGGATCGGCGACGTCAGGTCGCCCGCGGCGAGCCCCTCCATCCGCACCACCGTCGCGACATAGGGATCGCTGATCACCCGGCCGCTCCACCAGGTGAGCAGCACCGGCACCAGCACCAGGCCGCACCCCCATGCCATCACCGACCAGACGCGGTCGGGCGGCGTCATCGCCGCCGCATAGACCGCCGCGACGCTCAGCGAAGCGACGACGATCTGTATGACGAGGAGCACCTTGAACTTGGTGCGAACGGGCGCATGCTGTGCGAACCACGCGATCATCACTGTACCTCTTCCTGCTGCTGCGAAGAGTATACGGTAGTCTGATTAAGTGATCGCAACCGTATACGACCACGGGGTCGACCCGCACGCCGGGTTCGGCGAGATCACGGTAAACCAAGACTTATGCACCTGATCGGCGGAAAACTGCGATCGTTGACCTATGTAAATCCTGCAAAAAGGGTGGCAGCAGGCTATAGGATCGAAGTTACTGAAAAAAGTATCACAGGAATGGAGTCAATACTAGTTGAAGAGGGACGCACACCTAATGCGCGTCGGTCGTCGCTTCGTCCGTCCAGCGTCGAGCGGTTGGCGCAGGAGGATCCCGTGTGTGACCTGGCCGATCTCTCCAGAAAGACGCGTCGTCCTGCTTCGTGGTCAGACCTCACGGATCGTTCCGGCGCCTGCAGCCGTCCTGAGCGTCACAGAGTCACCTTCCCGCCGCGACACGCGGCGGATGAAGCTGGGTCCTGACGAAATCATCGCGGCGGTGGTGTTCCTAAGCGAGATCGGGACCACGGCGGGTGGCGCGCGACGAGGCGCCGGGCGGGCCGACGCTTCCAGCGCAGCACCTCCTTCGCGGAAATGTTTCAAAACGGTACATTGGTCTGAAAAAAAGCCGGAGGCCGCTGGGAACATTGTACGAAGTTTCCATTCCGAAGAAGCTTCACACCGGTTAATAGAACTCCCGACAGTGGTGACGGGGGCCAACGATGGCAACGGATAGAAGTGGCGCTCGGCTTTCCGGAAGTCGTCGCGATTTCCAGAACAACGCAGACAAGTTCGATCTCAATCAGCGGTCGATGGTGGAGTTGGTCGAAGAGATTCGAGCGCTCAAGTCTGCGGGTGACAAGCAGCGGACCCGAGATAGCCTCAACAGGCCTTGGTGGCTGCCGCGGACCGGCAGGTGAACATGGACCTGGCAGCTTGGATCTCAAGCGTGTCATCGGCCCATATACTACAACTTACGCAGCTTATGGCCGGCATCTGCACCTTGCCGCTCATCGGCCCGGCCGTCGGGACGACGGCGACGATCCTCGTCCGACGGAGATGACGCCCGTATCGGGGAGCGACGACCGCAGATGTCAGCATCGCTTCGCCTCAACTTGCTCGCCGATACGTCATCGTCGCTGACGTCATCGAGGCGGCGAGCGCCGGCGGTGACGGGCCGGTCGAGACGCGGGCATCTCGGACCGGAGTCAGCGCCGGAGAGCGCGACGGGCCGGGCGCGGGGAGCGCCCGCGGTGCCGGATCGGCGACGATGCCGTCGGCCGGGCCTGTTCTCAGCGTTGGCGACCGAGGGCGTCACCGCGCTCGATCACCTCACAGCGCCCAGGTGAGCTCCAGCCACAATTTGCGCGTGTCAGTGGCGAAGCCGTCCGCGTGATACGTGGCGTAGCGCGCCGACACGCCGTAGCGCGCCAGCTTGGCCGCGGCCAGCAGGTCGACCTCGTCGCCGTAGCGGCGATCGACCCGCTCGGCGTCGAAGCGATGGTACACCGCCTGCACCCCGACGGCCTTGAACGCCCCCAGCTTGGGCCAGCTCCAGCCCAGGCTGCCGTACAGGTCGCGCACGCCGTCGGGCGGCGTGGTGGTGAGCTTGTCCGCCCAGCCCTGGAACTTGAAGATCGAGGCCAGCGGCGTCTGGAACGAGGTCAGCGCGGTGCCCTTGCCCGCGCCGAGCACCTCGTAGCCGGCACCGACGTGCAGCGCCCGGAGGTCGAGCCCCCCGTCGATCAGGTAATAATCGGCGCGGTAATCGTTGGGGTTGCGGTGATAGTCCGACTGGGTCGCATAGCTCAGCTGCCACGACGCCTTCACCTTGGGCGCGAGCGCGCGCGTGCCGACCAGCCGCGCGCCGTAGCTCTGACTCGACAGGCGATAGCCCTGCACCGCGGCCTCGTCCTGATCGATCAGATAGGCGAAGCCGGTCAGCGTGCCCAGCGGCGTATCCTGCGCCAACAGCGCGAAGACGTTGTCGCCGCCGATCGCGGTCGGCTTGGCACCGCGGCCGTTGATGCCGCTCGGCGTCCGCACGCTCCACGCGTAGGTGAGGTCGGCGCGCAGGTGCTTGGTCAGGCTCAGCTGGCCGCGCACCGCGTCGAACGAACGCGAGTTCTGCCGGATCGCGGCGGCGCCGACGAAGCGCTCGTCCTCCAGCCCGATCTTCTGTCGACCGCCGATGAGCGTGAAAGGCGCGGTCTTGTACTGCACCTGCGCGCGGTACAGCGCGATGTTCTCGGGGTCGCCGACCGCGGGATAACCCGCGCCGTTGCCGACCGTGTCGTCGTAATGGTCGACGATCGCGAGATTGCCCTGCGCCTCGACCAGCGCCGACCACGGCCCGCTGCTCGCCGCCACGCCGCTGCGCACGCGGATCGTCACCGCGTCCGCGGCGCGCGCGATCCCGTCCTGCTCGACATGCTCGTAGCGCAGCCGCACGTCCTGCGTCGGCGTGAGCGTGATCGAATCCGCGAGCGCGGGCGCGGCATCGAGCGACAGCGCGGGAAGCGCGACGATGGTGGCCGCGGCGAGGCGGCGGGTCAGCAGTGACGAATGAGCCATGGTCCCCCGCTAGGCGCGCCCGCTTGCGATGTCGTTAACGCGCACCGCGCGATTAGCGCGTGGATTACGCCGAACAACAGGGCTTTGGGCCGCGAAGTTAGCCGCCTCTTAACCCGGGATGGCTACCACGACCCCGATCGCCAGGAGACGTTCGTGACCCTTCGTAACATCGCCATCCCGCGCAAGCTCGCGCTCGCCTTCGCGGTGCTGATCGCGACTTTCTCGATCGTCAGCCTCGTCGTCTTCGCCAACGTGCGCACGCTCCACGAGGTGGCGGTGACGCGCGACGAGGCCAAGCTCGCTTCCGACCATGCCGACGACATGCTCAACGGCGTGGTCGAGGGGCAGAGCGCGGTGCGCGGCTATGTGCTGCTCGGCAAGCCCGCCTTCCTCGATACCTATAAGGAAAATGCCGCGGCGATCACCGCGGCCGCGGCCGAGTTCTCGCGATACGCCGCGCGGCCCGACCAGGCCGAGCGCGTGCGGCGCTTCCTCGCCGCGGTGGAGACGTGGCAGCGCACCAAGGTGGAGCCGACGCTCGCCGCCTTCGCCGACCCGGCGACGCGCGAGCAGGCGCGCGAGCTCGCCGGGTCCAAGCAACTCGGCCCGATGCGCGACTCGATCAAGGAGATCCAGGCGGCACAGCAGGCCTGGGTCGACGAGCAGGACGCGGCGCAGCGCCACGCCGAGACGATGGTGATGCTGGCGCTCGCGCTCGGCGGCGCGATCGCGGTGGCGCTGGCGGCGACGCTGGGCATGCTGCTGTCGCGCTCGATCGCGCAGCCGGTGGTGGCGATCGCCGCGGTGATGGAGGAGCTCGCCGCGGGTCGTCACGAGGTGACTCTGCCCAACGCCGACCGCCGCGACGAGATCGGCACGATGGCGCGCGCGGTCGCGGTGTTCCGCGACGCCGCGGTGGAGAAGGCGCGCGACGAACAGGAGCGGCAGGCGGTCTTCGCCGAGGTGGGCGACGGGCTCGCCCGGCTCGCCGACGCCGACCTCGCCGCGCGCTTCAGCGGCTTCCCGCCGGCCTATGCCAAGCTGGAGCAGGACTTCAACGCCGCGATGGACGCGATGGCGCAGGTGATGGGCGCGGTGACCAGCGCCACCAACGGCATCAACGACGGCGCCGCCGACATCCGCGCCGCCTCCGACGATCTCTCGCAGCGCACCGAGCAGCAGGCGGCCAGCCTGGAGGAGACCGCCGCGGCGATGGAGGAGATCACCTCCACCGTGCGCGAGACCGCCGCCAGCGCCGCGCAGGCCAACCGCACGGTCGAGGCCGCGCGCACCGAGGCGGAGCAGTCGGCCGAGGTGGTCGAGCGCGCGGTCGCGGCGATGGGCGGGATCGAGCGCGCCTCCGGCGAGATCGGCGAGATCATCGGCGTGATCGACGCGATCGCCTTCCAGACCAACCTGCTGGCGCTCAACGCCGGCGTCGAGGCGGCGCGCGCGGGCGACGCGGGCAAGGGCTTCGCGGTGGTGGCGAGCGAGGTGCGCGCGCTGGCGCAGCGCTCCGCCGACGCGGCACGCGACGTGAAGAGCAAGATCACCGCCGCGACCGAGCAGGTCGACGCCGGCGTGGCGCTCGTCAACGAGGCCGGCGGCGCGCTGGCGCGGATCAACGCGCGCGTCGGCGAGATCAGCGGACTGGTGCGCACCATCGCCACCGCCGCCGATCAGCAGGCGACCGGGCTCCAGCAGGTCAACACCGCGGTGGCCGAGATGGACAATGTCACGCAGCAGAACGCCGCGATGGTCGAGGAAGCGACCGCCGCGGCGCGCAGCCTGGCGGTCGAGGCCGACTCGCTGGCGCAGCAGGTGTCGCGCTTCAAGGTCGGGGCGGCGCCGCGCGCGGCGAGCCCGGTCCACCAGTTGCAGCAGCGCGCCGCCGCGGGCGTGCGCCGTATCGCCGGTTCACGCGCGACCGCGACGAGCGACGACTGGTCGGGGTTCTAAGCGCCAGCTCCTTCCCGGCGCGGGGAGGGAGACCAGCCGCGGGCTGGTGGAGGCGGCATCAGCGAGCGCTGCGCCGCTCGAGAGTTGCCTCCACCACGGCCTGACCGGCGCGGTCCGCTACCGGTCCGGAAAGGATGCGCTTCCGCTCACCTCGGGCGGATCATCCAACCCTCACCCCATCCGCGCGCGGAAGAGTTGGCCGCCCTCGATCACCCACACTAGCGCGAGCACCGCCAGCCCGATCGCGAGATAGCCCAGCGCCAGCGGCAGCGTCGTCCCCGCGTAGGACTGGCCGATCGCGCTGCCCACCAGCACCGCGCCGATGCTGGTGATGAAGCCCTGCACCGAGGAGGCGGTGCCAGCGATATGGCCGACCGGCTCCATCGCCATCGCACCGAAGTTCGAGCCGCACAGGCCGATGCAGGTCATGCTCAGCGCCTGGAAGACGATGTAGCTCACCAGCGTCTCCCATCCCGCGGTGATCACCAGCAGGTGCAGCACCGAGAGCGCGATCAGCGCCAGCACCGCGGTCTGCGAGATCAGCCGCGTGCCGAGCCGCTCGACCAGCCGGCTGTTGGCGAAGGAGGCGCAGCCCATCGCGCCCGCGCACAGCGCGAACAGCAACGTGAAGCGGTCGCCCGCGCCGAACTCGTCGACGAAGATCTGCTGCGCCGAGGAGACGAAGGCGATGATCCCGCCGAAGGTCAGCGATGCCGCCACCGCATAGCCGGCGGAATAGCGGTTGGTCAGTGTCTGGCGATAGTTGGCGCGCAGGTTGGCGAGCGAGATGGCGACGCGCCGCTCCGCCGCCAGCGTCTCGGGCACGCGCAGCAGCGTCCAGCTCAGCACGAAGGCGGCGAACCCGCCGAGCGCGTAGAAGATGAAGCGCCATGGCCCGAAGGCGAGCAGCCCCTGCCCCAGCGTCGGCGCCATGATCGGTACGATGAAGAAGATCATCTGCGCGATCGACATCGTCCGTGCCATCTGCCGCCCCGAGGCGGTGTCGCGCACGATCGCCACCGCCAGCACGCGGGTCGAGGCCGACATCAGCCCCTGCAGCAGGCGCGCGCCGAGCAGCGCGGGGAAGGTGGCGGCGCTCGCCGCGAAGACGCTCGCGCCGACGAAGCCGGCCAGCGTCACGATCAGCACCGCGCGGCGGCCGTAGCGGTCGGCGAGCGGGCCGTAGAGCAGCTGCCCCAGGCCGAAGCCCATCATGTACACGGTGACGATCCACTGGCGGTGGTTGGCCGCGCTCACCGCCAGGTCGTGCCCGATGTCGGCGAGCGCGGGCAGCATGAGGTCGACGCCGAGCGCGTTCACCCCCATCAGCGCCGCGATGAAGGCGACGAACTCGCGCGGATGCATGCCCCGCGGCGCGGGGTGCGGGTGCGGGGCGGAAAGGGACGTCATGCCTGCCCTATCGTCCTCCCCGCCGCAGCGCACAAGCGGCTGACGGCGCGAGACTTCGGCCATCTCACCCGGCGCGCTCCGGAGCGGCGAACGACAGCGTGCGGGGCGCTGGGCTCCCGCGTCCGCGGGAGCACGACCGAACCCGATGGGCCTGCCTTACGTCGTCCGCCGCAGCGTGATCCGCGTCATCTCGGACGGGCGCCCCAGCCGCAGCGCGAACCCCGGCCACAGCGCGGTGCCGTTGCTGACATAGAGCGTCATCGCGCCGACCGGGTAGCGGCGCGACACGAAGCCGTCGTTGCCCCGCGCCACCAGCCGGTCGAGCCCGACGATCATGCCGCCGTGCGTATGGCCGGAGAGCTGGAGCGCCACACCCCGCGCCGCCGCGGCGCGAGCGTTGCGCGGCTGGTGGTCGAGCAGTACCACCGGCACGCCAGCGGGCGCGCCTGCCAGCGCCGCGGCGAGATCGGGCGCGGGGTGGCCGCTGTGCGTCGCCGAGGCGTCGGTCACGCCGGCGAGCACCAGCCGGTCGCCGCCACGCTGCACGATCGTGTGTGCGTTCGGCAGCAGCCGCACGCCCAGGCCGGCGAGGTGCCGCATCCAGGCGTCGTAGTCGAAGAAATACTCGTGATTGCCCGGTACCGCCCAGACGCCGTCGGGCGCGCGCAGGGCGGCGAGCGGGATCACGTCGTCGCGGCGCATCGCCACCGAGCCGTCGATGAAGTCGCCGGTGACGACGATGAGGTCCACGCCCGTCGCGTTGGCACGCGTGACCATCGCCTCGGCCCAGCGCGCCGGGAACAGCTTGCTGAGATGCAGGTCGCTGAGCTGGAGCAGCGTGTAGCCGTCGAAGCGCGGCGGCAGTCCGGCGATCTCGACTGTGATGTCGCGCACCGGCGGCTGGCGCATCGCGCCCGCTACGCCGACCGCGGCGAGCACCGCCGCCAGCGCCGCCGCGGCGTAGCGCGCGGCGTCGGACAGCGCCGCGCCCCGCCGTACCAGTTGCGCGGCGAGCAGTCCCAGATCGAGCAGCAGCTGCAGCGCGAACAGCAGCACGATCGCGCCGAACGCCCAGTTGAACAGCACGACGACCGCGCGCGGGAACTCGGGCGCGAACACCGAGCCCGACGACAGCTTGCTCCAATAATGGAACTGCGACGCGGCGAGCAGCAGCAACGCGGCCCCGCCCTTGGCCCAGAGCGGCAGCGCGAGCGGCCAAAGCGTGCGGACGACGACGTAGAGGCACGGCGTCGCGAAGATCAGATGGAAGATCGTGGGTCTCCTCCCCCGGCCCAACCAGCGACGCGCGTCCGCGTTGCATCGCCCGCGGCGCGGGTCAGCCGGCGCGGCGCTCCAGCGCGTGCGCCGCCTCGGCCATCAGCGCGGCGATGATATCCGCGATCGGCTCCTCTTTGGTGACCATGCCGACCGACTGGCCCGCCATCACGCTGCCGTGCTCGACGTCGCCGTCGATCACGGCGCGGCGCAGCGCGCCCGCCCAATAATGCTCGATCTGCAGCTGCGCCTCGGCCATCGCCACCCGCCCCTCGTCGAGCGAGGAGGCGACCTCGCGCTGCTTGGCGGTGAACAGCTCGCCACCCGCGTTCTTGAGCGCACGCACCGGGATCACCGGCAGACGCGGGTCGATCTGCACGCTCGCCACCGCATCGCGCGCACTGGCGCGGATGAACGCCTGCTTGAACCTCGGGTGCGCGATCGACTCGGTGGCGCAGACGAAGCGCGTGCCGAGCTGGACCCCCGCCGCACCCATGTCGAGATAGCCCGCGATCGCCTCGCCGCGGCCGATCCCGCCGGCGACGAACACCGGCACCTGCTCGGCGATCTCGGGCAGCATTTCCTGCGCGAGCACGCTGGTCGAGACCGGGCCGATGTGGCCGCCCGCCTCCATCCCCTCGATCACCAGCGCGTCGACGCCCGAGCGGATCAGCTTCCTGGCGAGCGCCAGCGTCGGCGCGAAGCAGATCACCTTCGCGCCGCCCGCCTTGATCGCCTCGAGCGAGCCCTTGGGCGGCAGCCCGCCGGCGAGCACGACATGGCCGACGCCGTGGCGCGCGCACACCGCGACCAGCTCCTCCAGCGCGGGGTGCATGGTGATGAGATTGACGCCGAACGGCCTGTCGGTGAGCGACTTGGTGCCGGCGATCTCGGCGTCGAGCAGCTCGGGCGTCATCGCGCCGCAGGCGATCACGCCGAAGCCGCCCGCGTTCGACATCGCCGCGACGAGATGGCGCTCGCTTACCCAGGACATCGCGCCCGCCATGATCGCCACCTCGCTGCCGAGGAAGGCGACACCGCGCGCCATGCGGCGGTGGAGGCGCGCGGCGCCGCTCGTGGCGTCGTTAGCGGGGGCGGCGGCGGGAGCGAGCGTGTCGGTCATGCCCTGCCCTAATCAAGCCGGGCGGCGACGGCAATCACCCGCGCCGCGGCGGCCGGCGCGGGCCGCGCTCGCCTGCTTTCTCCGCATCATGGCCGCGGTCGGCGGATGCACGCCGCTGCGCGGAGACAGCGCGGCGATCGACCCCGGGGGAGTGACGATGCCGGACGACAGATGGCCGCGCCGGCGCCGCGCGGCGCTGCTGCTGGTGCTCGTCGCGGCGAGCTGCTCGCGGGATCGCTCGCGCTGGCGCTCAGCCTCCTTCGCTGTCCAGCGGCCAAGAGACTGAACCAAAGCGAGAAAATACGGAAAATGCGGCAGTACGACTCGCTTTTAGCGGCGCCCGCGCAGGACTAATCTAGGCGAACAACATGACGGAGGGGATGATGGACGGCATGATGTCGACGCGTCGGCGCTACTCGGTACTCGCGGTGCTCACCGTGGCGAGTTGGAGCACGGTCGCGGTGGCGGCCGAGCTGGTGCTGCAGTTGGCGCGCTGAGGCGCGCCGCCGACGGGTCGGCGCGGTACCCGGGGGGGCGCCGCGCCGACCGAGGTCCGGTCAGTTGCTGTCGCTGTTGTCGTTATTGTCGTCGCCATTGTCGGCGACGAGCAGCACGATGCCGGTCAGCGCGGCGAGGATGCCGATGCTGATCAGCGTGGTGGTCGGCACCTCGGCGCCGATCCTGCTGGCATCGGTGCTGCCACTGGCGGCGCGCGCCGCGTGCGCGACCGAGAGCGAGGACGCCGGGTTGGCAGCGGGCGCGGCGACCGCCGCGACGGGCAGCGCGAGCATCGCGGCGACACCCGCGACAAAGTTGATGAGACGCGACATTCGGTGATCTCCCTGACGGCGCCACCTCTGCGCGCGGCGCGTGGGGCTTCCTAGAACAGGCTGTTGTTGCAGTCATTTGACAATTGCGGCGGGTGGGGCAGCCGATCCTCCCCGGCGAGGTAGGATTGTTGTTACCGGATCGCCGCCGCCAGCACCGCGCGTGTGCCCGGGTGCGCGGCGTCATAGTCGAGCGCCGCGTCCAGGCTCTGCGCCATCGCCCGGATCAGACGCGAGCCGACGCCGGTGCCCTTCGGCCCGTCGTCGCCGATGCCGATCCCGTCATCCTCCACCACCAGGCGGAAGCGCAGTTCGCCGTCGCGCGCCAACGCGATGCGTACCTCGCCGTCGCCCCCCGGATAGGCGTATTTGCAGGCGTTGCTGACGAGCTCGGTGACGATCACGCCGAGCGACACCGCGCGGTCGGTCGGCAGCCGCAGCGGCTCGGCGGCGAGCGACAGTCGGCGCGGCGCCTCGCTGGTCGACCAGGTCGCGCCGAGTTCCTCGATCAGCTGCGCGAGATAGTCGCGCATCTCGACGTGCTCGACGTCGTCGCCCGTATAGAGCCGGCGATGCACCTGCGCGATCGCGCTGATGCGGCGCTGCGTGTCCTCGAGCGCGGCGCGCGCGCCCGGATCCTGCAGCGCGCTCGACTGCATCCGCACCATCGCGGAGACGAGCTGGAGCGAGTTGGCGACGCGGTGATTCACTTCCGCCAGCAGCGCCTCCAGCCGCGCGTTGCTGGCGCGCAGGTCGGATTCGGCGCGGGTCTTCAGAGCCTCGATCTCGGCGCGCGCGAGCACCTGGCGGAAGGTGGCGTCGAGCAGGTCGAAGAAGTCGTCCCCCGGCGTCTTCACCACGTAGTCCGCGGCGCCCGCCCGCAGCGCGGCCACCGCGACCCGCGTCTCCTCCGAGCCGCTGACGTAGACCACCGCGGGCGGTGCTGGCAGCGCGTGGAGCCGCTCGAGCGTCTCCAGGCCGTCGATCCCCGGCATGTAATGGTCGACGGCGACCAGGTCGAACGGCTCGGCCGCCGCGGCCGCCACCCCCGCCTCGCCGCCGTCCGCGGTGGTGACGTGATAGCCGCGCCGCTCGAGCGCGCGCGCGACCAGCCGGCGGATGCCGGCGTCGTCGTCGATGTAGAGGATGCGGGTCGCCGCGGGGTCGCTCACGGCGGGCTCAGTTCGTCCCGTCGAGGTCGGGTACCTGGATCACCGAGAGGAACAGCCCGAGCTGGCGGATCGCCTGGGCGAAGCTCTCATAGTTGACCGGCTTGGTGATATAGACGTTGGCGCCCAGGTCGTAGCAGCGCTGGATCTCGCGCGAATCGTCGGTGGTGGTCAGCACCACCACGGGGGTGCGCTTCACCGGACCGTCGCTGTTCTTGATCCGCGTCAGGATGTCGGTGCCGCTCATATCGGGCAGGTTGAGATCGAGCAGGATCAGCGCCGGGCCGCTCAGCGCGGGGCCGACCGGATCGTTGAAGATATAGTCGAGCGCGCTCGTGCCGTCGGTGAAGTGACGGATCTCGTTGAGGATGCCGGCACGGCGGATGTTCTTCTCGATGAGGCGCGCGTGGCCCTCGTCGTCCTCGATCATGACGATGCCGACCGACTGATGCGCGTTCATTCGCTTTTACCCTGTGATTCAAGTGTCAACGGTAGCGATAGCGTGAAGGTCGCGCCCTGTCCCAGGTTGGACTCGACTCCGATCGTGCCGCCGAGCCGGAACACCAGCGCGCGCACCGTGGCGAGCCCGATCCCCTCGCCCGGCTTGTCCTGCGCGCCCGAGCGGCGGAACAGGTCGAACACGCGCGCGTGGTCGCGCGGGTCGATGCCGCGGCCGTTGTCGGCGATGGCATACACCAGGCGCTGCGCCTCGCGCCGCCCGCTGACCGTGATCCGGCCGGGTACGCCGGGGCGGAGGTATTTCACGGCATTCTCGATCAGGTTGGAGAAGACCTGGTCGAGCGAGAAGCGGTCGCTGATCACCTCGGGCAGACGGCCGTCGATCTCCAGCGTGGCGTCGGCCTCGGCGAGCCGGTGCGTGAGCGTGTCGCGGATCTGGCCGATCAGCTGGCCGACGTCGATCCGCTCGGGCGCGAGCTGGCGCCGGCCCTGCCGCGAGAGCTGGAGGATGGCGTTGATCAGCCGGTCCATCTTCTGCGTCGAGGCGCGGATGAAGCCGATCGCCTCGGGCAGGTCCTCGCGCGCGGACAGTTTCGCGTCCTCGCTGAGCAGCTGCGGCGCCTCGGCCTCGACCGAGTCGACCAGCGCGCCGAGCTGGCCGGTCGCCGCCTCCAGCTCGGCGGTGAAGCCCATCACGTTGACCAAGGGCGAGCGCAGGTCGTGGCTGACGATATAGGCGAAGCGTTGGATCTCCTCGTTGGCGCGGGTGAGATCCTCCGTCCGCTCGGCCACCATCTCCTCCAGGCTGTCGGCGAGCGCCTGGGTGGCGTCGCGCGAGCGCGCCAGATCGCGGGTATAGGCCAGTACGGTCAGCAGCGCGATCACCGCCAGCGCGCCGAGCAGCACCGCGGCGAGCACCAGCACGGCGTAGAAGGCGCGCTCGGTGACCCGCAGCTCGCGGTCGCGGATCGCGAGCAGGCGGCGCTCCTCGCGCGCCATCCGGTCCATCAGGAAGCGCACCGCGCGCATGCTGCTCGCCTCGGTGTCGGCGCGGAAGGCGGCGAACGCGGCGGGCTGGTCGCCCCGCTCCACCAACGCCATCGTCTCGGCACGGCGCTGCGACAGCGCGCCGAGCTGGAGCCGCAGCCCGGCGATCGTGTCGCGCTGGCGCGGGTTGTCGGCGGTGAGCCGCGCCAGCGTGGTCAGCCGTCCCGGCAGCTCGGCAGCGGCGCGATGATAGCCCGCGCGATACGCCGGCACGGCGGGGGCGAGCAGCGCGCCGCGCCGCGTCGCCTCGGCCTCCTCGATCACCCGGCGCAGCTCGAGGATCGCTTTCTCCACCTCGTAGGTATGGACGACCGCGCGGGTATGGACCTGGTTCTGCCGCGTCACCCAGGCGGCGCCGCCGCCGGCGGCGAGCAGCGCGACGAAGCCGGGCACCAACAGCGCGGTGAGCCGGGGCGCGATCTTGCCCGCGGGGGGGAGAAGGAAGCGGGGTGTTGCCACGGCCGCCCGGTTAGCGCGGGAACGGCGCCGATGCCAGCCGCGACACGCGTCGCCTCACCCCTGGCCCGCGCTCGCCGAGACGGGGACGGCGATGGTGCAGTGCGCGCCGTCCGGCTCCAGCGTCAGCGCCGCGCGCGCGCCGAGCTGATACGGCAGCGCCTGCTCGATCAGCTCGCGCCCCTGCCCGCCCCCGCGCGTGCCGCCGCCCGCCGGCATCGCCACGCCCCGCTCGCGCCAGTCGATGTGGAGCCACGGCCGCGCCCCGGGCGCCGCCGGTTCGAGCCGCCACGTCACCGTCAGACGCCCCCCCGGCTGGCCGAGCGCGCCGTATTTCACCGCGTTGGTGGCGAGCTCATGCAATGCCATGGCGAGCGTCTGCACCGTCGAGGAGCGCAGCCGCACGCCGGTGGGTCCTGCGAGCGTGGCGCGCTCGATGCCGCCCATCGCGGCCAGCTCGGCGCGCAGCAGGTCGTCGAAGGTGACGCGGTCGACGTCGTTGAGCCGCGACAGCAGCGCCTGCACGCGCGCCAGCGCGTCGAGCCGGTCGGTGAAGCGCGCGCGGAAGTCGGCGAGGCCGGTGCTGGTCCGCGCCGTCGTGTCCGCGATCGAGCGTACCACGCCCATCAGGTTGCGCGTGCGGTGCTGCAGCTCCGCGATCAGCACCGCCTGCCGCTCCTCCCACGCGCGCCGGTCGGTGACGTCGACCATCGCGCCGACCATTCGGGTCGGGCCGTCGGCGTCGTAGAAGAAGCGGCCGCGCAGGTCGTGCCAGCGCACCGTGCCGTCCGGCAGCAGGACGCGAAGCTCGCGGCTGTATTCGGTCCGCTCGACCAGCGCGCTGCGCAGCGCTTCCTCCGCACCGTCGCGGTCTTCGGGATGCAGCCGGTCACGCCACGCCTCGTAGCTCGGCACCACCTCGCCGATGGCATAGCCCTGCATGCGGAAATGCTCGTCCGACCAGTGCACCTTGCCCGAGCGCACGTCCCAGTCCCACAGACCGAGCCGGCCGACCTCCACCGCGCTGCGCAACCGCTCCTCGCTGCGGCGAACGGCTTCCGCGGCCTCGCGCGCATCGGTGATATCCTCGCCGATGCCGCCGATCAGCGTCACCGCGCCCGTGTCGTCGCGGATCGGGAAGGCGGTGTCGCGGATCCAGCGAGTCGCGCGATCGATCGGCCGGAGGATGCGATAGTCGAAGCCGACATGCTCGCCGCCGCGCACCCGCGCCATCGCCGCCTCGGCCAGCGCGCGATCCTCGGGGTGGACGAGATCGAGCCAGCTCTGCACCGCGTCGCCCGCGATCGCGCGATCGCGGCTCAGCCCGTAGACGGTCTCGAACGCGGGGGTGAGATACTCCCAGCGCAGCGTCGTCGCGTCGCGGATCCAGAGCACGTCGTGCGACGCGTCGCCGAACTGGCGCAGCCGCTCCTCGCTGCGGCGCACCTGATCCTGCGCGGCGGCGTCGCGCAGGCGGAGCAGCTCCTCCTGCGCGCTCTTCCAGGCGCCGATGTCCTTGGTGGTGGTCGCGACGCCGTCGTCGAGCTTGACCACGGTCTGCAGGAACCAGCTGTCGAACTGCTCGTGGACATTGTGGCGCTCGTCCTGGCGCGGCTCGCCCGTCTCGGTGACGTGCTTGAAGGTGGCGAAGATGCCCTCCTCCACCACGCCGGGGTTGCGCTCGAGCAGGCTCTGGCCGCGTACCTCGCCGTAGCGGCTCTCCGAGGTGTGATTGTTGAGCAGCCAGCGGAAATCGACGATCTCGCCGCGCTCGTCGCGCACCGCCTCGAACACCTGGATCATGTCGGTGGAGGCGTCCATCGTCGCGCGCAGCAGGTCGCGCCCGCGCGCCAGCTCGGCGGTGCGCCGGCGCAGCACCAGCGCGCTCGCGGCGAACCGGGCGAGACTGCCGAGCAGGCGCGCGTCCTCCTGATCGAACGCGCGGTCGCCTCCGTGCGCGACGAGCCACAGGGTGCCGGCGGCGCGCCCTTCGTGGTGGAACGGCACGAGCAGCAGCTCGCGCGTCGGCGGGTCGAGCACGGGGCCTGGAAACAGTTCCTCGGGTCGCTCGAACAACAGCGTGGCCCCGCGCGCGATCGCGACACCGCACGGGCTCGCGTCGAGCGGCATCTCGCCACCGCGATAGCCCGCCCAGGCACCCGACAGCGCCTCCCAGCGGAAACTTTGCGGCTCGCGGAGGCTGACTCCGGCAGAGCCGGCGACGCGATGCGCGACGATCAGGTCGGTGAGCCGCTGCAGCAGCTCGGCGGGATGATCGGCGAGGTCGCGCGCCAGCGCCGACAGGATCGCCGCCTCGGTGGCGTGGTCGGGCGCGCGCGTCGGGCGCGCCGCGAGCGCGGCCGCGGCATCGCGCGCGAGCGTGACGGCGCTGACCGATCCACCGTGCATAGAGCTCCTCGTCCCCGCCAGACGCGGAGCTTACACGGCCGTCGATGCGTCGTCACGCCGGGCAGGTTCACGCCGCGGCGACGGGACGCGGGGCGAAGCGCCGACGCCGCAGCGTCGTCCCGAGCGGACCGAGCGCGACGATCATCTGTCGCGCGCGACGCCGCCTCGATACCGCGGCCCGTCGCGAGGCGCCGATCTGCGCCCCGCATCGATCGTCGTACGTGGCGGTACCGCCGAGACGCCAGCCCTATCACGCCCCATCGTCCCGCCGCCTGCGACGCCAGGCGGTGCACCGACGGCCCCCGCCGGCCGGGACACGCGACGGTGGCGCGGCGAGCGGCTTGGCCCTACATCTGACGACATGCGCAGACACATCCTCGCCGTGCTCGGCCTCCTCGTCCTCGCCGCGATCGGCGTCTTCGCCTATCTCGCCTGGCCCGACGCCGCGCGGCTCGACCTCGCCACGGTGACCGGTGCGCGGCCGACGATCACGCCGCCGCGCGAGCAGATGCTGCCCACCGTCAAGACCGCCGACCCGATCGGCTGGAAGGGGGGCGAGGCGCCCACCCCCGCCGCGGGGCTGCGGGTCGCCGCTTTCGCGACCGGGCTCGACCATCCGCGCTGGCTCTACCGCCTGCCCAACGGCGACGTGCTGGTGGCCGAGACCAACTCGCCGCCGCGCGAGGGCGGCGGCATCCAGGGCTGGGTGATGCGCCACCTGCTCGGCAAGGTCGGCGCGGGCGGCCCCTCGGCCAATCGCATCACGCTGCTGCGCGACGCCGACGGGGACGGTCGCGCCGAGATCCGCACCGTGTTCATGACCGGGCTCACCTCGCCCTCCGGCATGGTGCTATTCGACGGCCAGCTCTACGTCGCCAACACCGACTCGCTGGTGCGCGTGCCCTATACCGAGGGGGCGACCAGCATCACCGCCAAGCCCGAGCTGGTGGTCAAGCTGCCCGGCGGCGGCAACCACTGGGCGCGCAACGTCATCGCTGCCGAGGACGGGCGCACCTTGTACGTCTCGGTCGGTTCGGCCTCGAACGTCGCCGAGGGGGGGCTCGCGCGCGAGAAGTTCCGCGCCGCGATCCTCCAGGTCTATCCCAAGGAGAAGACCTTCCGCGTCTTCGCCACCGGGCTGCGCAACCCCAATGGCATGGCGCTGGTGCCCGGCACCAACCGGCTGTGGACCGTGGTGAACGAGCGCGACATGCTCGGCTCCGATCTCGTCCCCGACTATCTCACCGCGGTGGAGCTGGGCGACCAGTTCGGCTGGCCCTGGTATTATTGGGGCGGCTATACCGACACGCGGGTCGAGCCGAAGAACCCCGAGCTCCAGCAATATGTGAAGCGTCCCGACTATGCGCTGGGGCCGCACGTGGCGGCCTTGGGGCTGAGCTTCGCGGGCGACGCCAAGCTCGGCGGCCAGTTCGCACAGGGCGCCTTCGTCGGCGAGCACGGCTCGTGGAACCGCAAACCGCTGTCGGGCTACAAGGTCGTGTTCGTGCCGTTCGACCCGGCCGGCTGGCCGGTGAAGGCGGCCAAGCCGGTCGACGTGCTGACCGGCTTCGTCACCCCCGACGGCGATGCGCATGGCCGTCCCGTCGGCGTGATCACCGATCGCGCCGGCGCGCTGCTCGTGGCGGACGACGTCGGCAACGCGATCTGGCGAGTCACCGCCGCGCGCTGACCCGGGCCGCGCCCACCCGCGCTATAATGAGCGCGGGCGGGTGCGGAGAGAGCGATGCTGTGGACAGTCGTCGTCATCCTGGTGGCCCTGTGGCTGCTCGGGTTCGGCTTTCACCTGACCGACGGGTTGATCCACCTGCTGCTGGTGATCGCGCTGATCGCGGGCCTCGTGCAGCTGTTCACCGGGCGCCGCTGAGCCGCACGCGCGCGGCTGTAACGAAATGTTGCCAGCATGCGGAACAGCAGCCCTGTAGCGAGTGTTTTCGTCTTATAACTCAGGAGGTTACCTCGATGCTCTGGACGATCGCCGTCATTCTCCTGGTGCTCTGGCTGCTGGGCTTCAGCCTCCACGTCGCCGGCGGGCTCATCCACATCCTGCTCGTGGTGGCGATCATCGTCGGGCTGGTGCAGCTGTTCAGCGGCCGCCGGGTGTAGGCGGCGAGTCCTCGACGACCGCAGCCCACGTCGTCCCCGGCTCGACCCGGGATCCATCCCGCCCCGCACGCCTCGCGGCTGCCCGCGCGGAATCGTGGATCCCGGCTCAAGGCCGGGGCGACGACCATAGGACGGGCCGCCCCGCCGACCGGTCCCCTAGAGACGGGGATGAGGCCCCACCCGCACCCATAGCGCGGTGGCATCGTCGCTGCGCTTGAAGCGTGGGAAACGGCCGCAGGCGGCGTCGTCCCGCTCGATCGCGCGCAGTTCCACGGCCAGTGCCGCGAGACCGCGCGCGCGTACCGCGTCCATCAGTGCGGGCGCGTCATAGGCGCCGTAGCTGTCGACGAGCGCGGCGAAGCCGTCGCTCATGAGCAGCAGCCCGTCACCGGGCGCGACCGCGACGCTGGCGTGATCGGTCGCCGCCGCCGCGGCCGCCGCGTCGACGCCGAGCACGCGCCGTCCCGGCCGCTCGCGCGCGGCACGACGGTCCGCGGTCACCGCCGGCGTTCGCACCGTACCGAGCGCGTCTCCCAGCGCCGCCGCCTCGGCGCTCTCCGCGGCGCGGTCCGGCGCAGGGGTGAGCCAGTCGACCGCACCGTCGGCGCGCGCGCGCAGGATCGCGCAGTCGCCCGCCCAGGCCACCTCGAGCGTGTCGCCGACGAGCTGGACCGCGGCGAACGAGGCGCTCGGCAGCTCCCACGCGCCGACCGGTTCGCGCTGCCGCTCGGCGGTGTAGCGCGCCGCCACCGTCTCATACGCCGACGCGCAGGTGGCGCGCAGGTCGGCGCCCTCACCCAGCGCGAACGCGGCGTCGACGGTCGCGGCGAGCCAGGCCGCACCGCCGCGGTCGCCCAGCAGCCCCGGCGGGGCGAGGTCGGTGGCGCCGTCGATCACCCAGGCGCAACGCGCGCTCGCGCCGGCGCGGTCGTCGTTGGGCGTGGCGCTGTCGCCGCACAGGCTGAGCGACTGGAGCAGGTCGAGGTGCATGGCCCCGACCCTAGCCGCCCCCGCCGGCTCAGTCGACGAAGAGCAGCGCCGGCGCCTCGATCAGCCCCTTCAGCGCCTGGACGAAGCTGGCCGCGTCATGCCCGTCGACCACGCGGTGATCGCAGCTGATCGACAGGTTCATCAGCTTGGCCCGACGGATCGCGTCGCCGCGCCCGGCTTCCTCGGGGGCGACGAAGACGGGGCGCTCGACGATCTTGTTCGGGCCGATGATCGCCACCTCGGGGCGGTTGATCACCGGCGTGGTCGCGATGCCGCCGAGCGGGCCCAGCGAGGTGAGCGTGATCGTGCCGTTGCCGAGCTCGTCGGGGCGCAGCTTGCCCGCGCGCGCCGCGGCGGCGAGTCGCGCGATCTCGGTGGCGAGCTGCCAGACGTTGCGGTCCTGCGCGTCGCGGATCACCGGCACGGTCAGCCCGGCGTCGGTCTGCGCCGCCATGCCGAGATGGACGCGGCCGTGGCGCGTCACCACGCCGGCCTCGTCGTCGTAGCGCGCGTTGAGCATCGGGAAGTCGGGCAAGGTGCGGCACAGCGCCACGATCAGCAGCGGGAGCAAGGTCAGCTTGGGCCGCTCGCCGCGTCGCGCGTTGAGCTGCGCGCGCAGCGCCTCCAGCCCGGTGACCTCGATCTCCTCGACATAGGTGAAGTGCGGGATGTGGCGCTTCGCCGCGGCCATGTTCTCGGCGATGCGCCGGCGCACGCCGATGACGCGGACCTGCTCGTCGTCGCGCGCGCGGCTGGCGTGGGGCGCGTGATAGCCGTCGCCGGCACCGTAGCGGAGGAAGGCGTCGAGATCGGCGTGGCGCACGCGATCGCCCTCGGCGACACGGACCTGCGCGAGGTCGACGCCGAGGTCGCGCGCGCGGGCGCGGACGGCGGGCGAAGCGAGGATGGGACGACTCAACTCCTTCCCAGGACGGGGAGGAAGACCATCCGCGGCAGGCTGATGGTGGAGGGGGGCGTCCCCGGGCGGGGCGGTGATTGTGGTGGACGTCGCGGCCGGGAGCGTTCGCTGCGCCCCCGCTCCACCAACGGCTTCGCCGGCGCGCTCCTCCGGCCCCAAATCTTCCGCTTCGAGCGTCTCACCTACTCCCGGATTCTCCGCCTCGAGCGTGTCCTCCTGCACCGCAGGCGGCTCGTCAGCGACACCGCCCCCCTCCCCCTCGGTCTCGATCACCACCAGCGGCGCGCCGATCGAGACCTGATCGCCGACCTCGCCCGCGCGCTCGACCACCACGCCCGCGACCGGGCTCTCCATCTCGACC
The DNA here is from genome assembly GCF_014194975.1 of Sphingomonas sp. BK580. Lineage (GTDB taxonomy): Bacteria > Pseudomonadota > Alphaproteobacteria > Sphingomonadales > Sphingomonadaceae > Sphingomonas. The sequence goes on from NZ_JACIAY010000007.1 coordinate 126,508, forward strand.
GTGGCCTTGTCGGTCATCATGTCGGCGAGCTGCTGGTCCTCCTCGACGCGGTCGCCGACCTGGACGTGCCAGGCGACGATCTCGGCCTCGGATATGCCCTCGCCGATGTCGGGCAGCTTGAAGGTGAAGCGCGCCATGTGCGTTTAGTCCTTGAGTATCTTCTTGAGCGCCTGGCCGATCCGCACCGGTCCGGGAAAATAGGCCCATTCCAGGCTGTGCGGATACGGCGTGTCGAAGCCGGTGACCCGCTCGACCGGCGCCTCGAGATGGTAGAAGCAGCGCTCCTGCACCAGCGCGGCGAGCTCGGCGCCGAAGCCGCCGGTGCGGGTCGCCTCGTGCACCACCATGCAGCGGCCGGTCTTCTTCACCGAGCGCTCGATCGCCTCGATGTCGAGCGGGACGAGCGTGCGCAGGTCGATGATCTCGGCGTCGATGCCGGTGTCCGCCACCACCTGCGCGCAGACGTGCACCATCGTGCCATAGGCGAGCATCGTCACCGCCTCGCCCTCGCGCACCACCTTCGCCCGGCCGAGCGGGACGGTGTAATAGCCAGTCGGCACCTCGCCGCCGGGATGCTTCGACCAGTTCTCCGCCGGGCGGTCCCAATGGCCGTTGAACGGGCCGTTGTAGATCCGCTTGGGCTCGAGGAAGAGCACCGGGTCATTGTCCTCGATCGCGGCGATCAGCAGGCCCTTGGCATCATAGGGAGTCGAGGGGATCACCGTCTTGATCCCCGAGACGTGCGTGAAGATGCCCTCGGGTGACTGCGAGTGGGTCTGGCCGCCGAAGATGCCGCCGCCATAGGGCGATCGCACCGTGATCGGCGCGGTGAAGTCGCCGGCCGAGCGATAGCGCAGCCGCGCCGCCTCGGAGACGAGCTGGTCGAGCGCGGGATAGATGTAATCGGCGAACTGGATCTCGGGCACCGGGCGCAGGCCGTAGGCGCCCATGCCGATCGCGACGCCGACGATGCCGATCTCGGTGATCGGCGTGTCGAACACGCGGGTCTTGCCGTATTTCGCCTGCAGCCCCGCGGTGGCACGGAAGACGCCGCCGAAATAGCCGACGTCCTCCCCCATCACGATCACGTCGGGGTCGCGCGCCATCATCTCGTCCATCGCCGAGTTGATCGCCTGGATCATGTTCATCCGGGTGGTGGGTGCCTCAACGGCGGTCTCTAGCGTATCGTTCACCCAACCCACTCCGTCATTCCCGCGCAGGCGGGAATCCATGACCGCTGACGTCGCGACACTTGCGAGAACCACCGCGTCTGGATCCCCGCCTCCGCGGGGATGACGACGATGGGCGTGGCGCGGTGAGGCGCCATCGTCACTTCCGCGCCCACGGCCGGCCGCTCGCCGCTTCCTCGTCGATCATCATCTGCCGCTGCTCGCGCAGGTGCCAGGGCATCTCCTCGAACACGCCGTCGAACAGCGAGTCGAGCGGTTGCGCCAGGCCGTGGCCGAGGATGCCGTTGGCCTCCGCGGCCTTCTGCGCGGCGCGGACCTCCTCGGTGACCGCGCGGTCCATCGCTTCCTGCTGCGCCTCGTCCCACTCGCCGATCGCGACGAGATGGTCCTTGAGCCGGCGGATCGGGTCGCCCAACGGCCAGGCCGTCGGCTCGCCGGTGGAGCGATATTGCGAGGGGTCGTCCGACGTAGAGTGGCCCTCGGCGCGATAGGTGAAATGCTCGATCAGCGTCGGCCCGACGTTGGTGCGCGCGCGCTCCGCCGCCCACAGCGTCGCCGCATAGACCGCGAGCGGGTCGTTGCCGTCCACCCTCAGCCCCGCGATGCCATAGCCGATCGCGCGCGCCGCGAAGGTGGTCGCCTCCGCCCCGGCGAAGCCCGAGAAGCTCGAGATCGCCCATTGGTTGTTGACGACGTTGAAGATCACCGGCGCGCGATACACGGTGGCGAAGGTCAGCGCGGAGTGGAAGTCACCCTCCGCGGTGCTGCCCTCGCCGCACCAGGTCGCGGCGATGCGCGTGTCGCCCTTGGAGGCCGAGGCCATCGCCCAGCCCACCGCCTGCGGGTATTGCGTGGTGAGATTGCCCGAGATCGAGAAGAAGCCGAAACGCTTCTCCGAGTACATGATCGGCAGCTGCTTGCCCTGCAGCTTGTCGCCAGTGTTCGAGTAGATCTGGTTCATCATGTCGACCAGCGGGCAGCCGCGCGCGATCAGCAGCCCCTGCTGGCGATAGGAGGGGAAGCACATGTCCTCGGCGTCGAGCGCGTGCGCCGCGGCCACCGACACCGCCTCCTCGCCGAGCGACTTCATGTAGAAGCTGGTCTTGCCCTGGCGCTGCGCGCGGAACATGCGCTCGTCGAAGGCGCGCACCGTCGCCATGTGGCGCAGCATGCGGCGCAGCGTGTCGGGGCTGAGCCGCGGGTTCCACGGGCCGACGGCCTGATGCTGCTCGTCGAGCACGCGCACCATCGTATAGGCCAGATCGGTGAAGTCGCGCGGGTGCGCGGCGGTGTCGGGGCGCGGCGCGGCGCCGGCGGGGGGCACCTCCAGGTCGCCGAAATCGGCCGCGTCGCCGGGGCGAAAGCGCGGCTCGGGCACGTGCAGCGTCAGCGGCTTCAGGTTGCGGGCGTCGCCCAAGGTCCACTCTCCTGGCACCCTGGTCCTGCCGGGGCGCTTCGCCGCGGCTTGTAATTATATTTCAAGCCTAGCGGAAGCCCCCTGTTGATGCCGCGCGGTCGACGGCGGGGACGCACCGGTGGCGCCGGAGAACGCGACCGCTCGAGCGGAGGACGAGCGGTCGTCGCCAGTCCGGCGTCCCCCCGAGCTCGTGTCAGGAGGACGCGATCAGGAGAGGACGATCATCTCTCTCGAAGGCCGTGGCCGGAGGCCGCTCCCTCGAAGAGGGAGCAGCCGCTCCTCATCCGCGCGGCGGCACCCCTGCACGGCCTGCGCGATGGCGGTCATAGGCCTTCTTCGCCACGTAGGCGCCACCCAGCGCCATGCCGAGCGGCCCCATCCGGGTGACCGCGCGCGTCGCCAGCGCGCCGACGACCGCGCCGCCGACGCCGCCGCGGCCGTCGCGCCGATCCAGCTCGCGCCCGAGCAGCGCGCCGATGATGGTCCTGATCATGCTTTCACCCTCTCCGAGATCGTGTCGCCGAGCGTCTCCAGCCCCTTCAGCACGCCCCAGCCGACCGCGTAGGTGATCGCGACGGGCAGGACGAACTTGAGGACATTCGCGGTGATCGCGCCGTAGAGCGCCCCGTCCGCCGCGCTGTCGTCGCCGGACATCGCGTCGATCGCGCCGCCGACCAGCGCGCCGATGGTGGTGGCACCCATGTGGAAAGACCCTCGCCGTTGCGCTGCATCAATGCGGCGCGGCGACGCCGGTTCCTCGGCGCTCGCACGTGTGCCGGCTCGGCACGGGTCGTCCGATCTGCAGGAAGAGGTTCGTCGGTCCCCCCGGGTGGGGAGGATGCAGCTTCTTGGGCTGACGAGGGGCGTCACCGAGCGTCAGGTCAGGGACACTCCCGCGCCGCGGTGTCCCGCCGCGCGCGTCGCGCGCCGGGACAAGCCGAAGCCCCACACCTCCCTCGCGGGAGAGGATCCGCGGGAGGGCGCGACGTCAGCGCAGGTAGGTGAACAGCGACAGCTGCGACAGTTTGGAGAAGCTCGCCTGGGTGGCCGAGAGGATCGTCATCGTCTTGGACAGCTCGGTGTACGCCTGGGTGACGTCGGTGTCCTCCAGCGTGGAGCGCAACTCGGCCCGGTCGACGCCGGCGTTGGTCAGCAGGTTCTGCTGCAGGTCGACCCGCGCCGCGCGCGCGCCGACCGAGGCCTGCACGGTCGAGACCTGGTCGCTCGCGGTCTTGAGCGAGTCGATCGCGGCGCGCGCTTTCTCGCCGGTCGGCTCGCCCGCCTGCAACGCGGTGGCGAGTGCCGACAGCATCGCCAGCGTGTCGCCCTTGCTCGAGGTGAAGATGCGCGCCGCGGTCTCGGTCGGCTGGATCGACAGGCCGTTCTCGCCGATCGGCACCTCCGACAGGCTCGGCGCGGTGTTGTAGGTGAACGTGCCGTCCTTGTTGTCGATCACCGCGGGGGTGCCCGCCGCGCTGCCGAACAGCGGCTGGCCGCGCAGGTCGTTGGTGTTGCCGAGCGACACCAAGGTGGCGATCACCGACTGGAGCTGGTCGCCGATCACCTTGCGGTCGCCGGCGCCGAGCGTGTCGGTGGCGGCGTTGTTCACCAGCTCGGTGGCGCGCTGCATCTGCTCGGTGATCGAGCCCATCGTGCCGTCGGCCTGCTTGAGCAGCGAGCCGGCGAGATCGAGGTTGGTCTTGAACGCGGCGGCGTCGGCGTCCTTGCGGTCGAACTCGGCGAGCTGCTGCGCCACCGCGACATTCTCGGACGGCGAGCTGATCTTCTTGCCGGTGGCGATCTGGGTCTGCAGCTTGGTCGCGGTCGTCATCAGCGCGCCCATCCGGGCGGCGGAGCGATCGTAGAGGAGGTTGCTGGAGATCTGCATGACGGCTTACCTGATCTCGAGGATCGACTGGAAGGTCTCGCGCGCGACCTGGATCACGCGGCTGGACGCCTGATAGGCCTGCTGGAAGCGGACGAGGTCGACCGCCTCCGAGTCGAGGTTCACCCCCGAGGCCTCGGACCGCGCGGTCACCGCGCCGTCGTAGATCGCGGTCTGCGCGTCGCCCACCAGCCGGCGCTGCTTGAGCGTGGCGGCATTGTCGGTGGTGAGCGCCTGGACCTTGCTCTCGAACTGGTTGCCGGTGCGCAGCGACGCGAGCGCGGCGAGGTTGGACGAGTCGCGCACGCCGCCGCCGGTCTTGGCCGCGGCGATCTGGCTGCCGTCGGTCAGCGCGACCGAGAAGTCGGCGGGGTCGCTGGTGTTGGCGAAGAAGGGCTTGCCCTGCGTGCCGGTGAGATCCTGCCCCTGCTTCTGCAGGTCGTTGACGCTGGTGGTGAGATCGGTGGCGATCGCGCCGAGCTGGTCGCGCGTGGCGGCGATCCGCTGCGCGCCCTCGATCATGCCCGCCAGCGCGCCGCCCTCGGGATTGGCCTGGACCGCGACGCCGCTCGGCTTGAGCACGTTGAGCACCGCGTTGCCGCCGGTGCGCGCGTAGCTCATCTCGCTCGCTTCCTTCGGGTCGACCAGCACCGGGCCGTTGCTGGCGCCGGCACGCACGGTGGCGCGGCCGAAATCGTCGACCTGGACGTTGACCTCGGTCAGCGCGCTCATCTGCTGGAGCAGGTCGTCGCGCTGGTCGGCCAGCCCCGCCGCCGCGGCCGAGCCCGGCTGCGACTTGACGATGCCCTGGTTGACCTTGAGCAGCGCCTGGCTGAGCCGGTTGAGCTCGCCCACCGTCTGCTGCGCCTTGGTGTCGAGCTCGGCCATGCCGTCGTCGAGCGCCTTGGCGGTGACCTTGAACGAATCGGCCAACGTCGCGGCGCTGCCCAGCATGCCGGCGCGCAGCGCGCTCGACGTCGGCTCGGCCTGGAGCGCGGTGCTCGCCGCGAAGAAGCCGGTGAGATTGGTGGAGAGTGCGCCGCCGGTCATGGCGCCCTCGATCCGCTCGAGCCAGACGGTGCTCGCCTCGGTCTTCTTGGCGTCCGAGCTGGCGCTGCGCACCGATGCTTCGAGATAGGGGCTGCTGTTGCGCGCGATCCCGTCGACCACCGCGCCCATGCCGTTGAGCGACGAGTTCCAGCCGTTGCTGGTCTGCACCTCGCGGATCGTCGCGCTGCGCCGCACGTAGGACGCGTTGCCGGCGTTGGCGATGTTCTCCGACGTCGTCGTCAGCGCGGTCTGGTACGCGCGGACGCCCGAAGCGCCGATGGAGAGCAGATCACTCATTCCACCGGCGTGCCATGATTCCCGTTAAGATCCGGTTGAAATTGCGCCAGGAACTTGCTCATCGCGGCGCCGATGCCGATCGGTTTGTGGGTCGCCATCTCCTGCACCACCTTCTGGTCCGACATGTCGCGGAAGGTGGTGAGCGCCTTGCTGTCGAACAGCGGGTCGGCGAGTTTGGCCTGGCGCATCGACTTCAGCATCATGCCGGTGAAGACCGATTCGAACTGCTGCGCGGCCTTGTCGAGGTTGGCCTTGGTGGCGGTGCGGCTGAGCCCGGTGTCGAGCCCGGTCTTGCCGGTGATCGCGACGCCCCCAACACTCGCAGGGACTCCGTTGACGGGTGAGTCGCCCATCAGAGCACCACCAGCTCGGCCTTGAGCGCGCCGGCCTCCTTGAGCGCCTCGAGGATCGCGACCAGGTCGGCCGGGCTCGCGCCGATCGCGTTCACCGCCTTCACCACGTCGGCCAGCTTGGGGCCCGGGTTGAGCAGGAACATCGGCTTCTTCTCCTCCGAGACCTGCACGTTGGAGCGGTTCTCCAGCGCGGTCTGGCCCTGGCTGAGCGGCGCGGGCTGGCTGACGCGCTGGCTCTCGTCGATGCGGACGGTGAGCTTGCCGTGCGTCACCGCCGCGGCGCCGACCCGCACCGCCGAGTTGATCACCACCGTGCCGGTGCGCGCGTTGACGATCACCTTGGCGGGCGGCTCGGCCGAGGCGACGTCGAGGTTCTCGATCTCGCTCATCAGCGTGGCGCGCACGTCCGCGCCGGTCGGCGCGCGCACCGCGACCGACACCGCGTCGATCGCCTGCGCGGTGCCGGCACCGAACTTGCGGTTGATCGAGGCGGCGACGTTCTGCGCGGTGGTGAAGTCGGCGCGCTGGAGGTTGTAGGTGACGAAGGGCGTGTCGGCGAAGCCGGTCGCGACCGCGCGCTCCACCGTCGCGCCCTCGGGGATGCGGCCGGTCGAGGGGATGTTGACGACGATCTTGGAGCCGTCCGCGCCCTCGGCGCCGAGCCCGCCGACCGCGAGATTGCCCTGCGCCATGGCGTAGACCTGGCCGTCGGCGCCCAGCAGCGGGGTCAGCACCAGGCTGCCGCCGCGCAGGGACTTGGCCTTGCCCATCGAGGCGACGGTGATGTCGATGCGCTGGCCGGGCTTGGCGAAGGCGGGCAGCTCGGCGGTGATCATCACCACCGCGGCGTTCTTGAGCCCTGGGTTGACGCCCGCGGGCAGCTGGAGCCCGAAGCGCGACGCCACCGCCTTCACCGACTGGACGGTATATTCGAGATTGTCGTCGCCGGTGCCGGGCAGGCCGACCACGACGCCGTAGCCGGTCAGCTGGTTGGCGCGGATGCCCTGGAAGCCGCCCAGATCCTTGATCCGGTCGGCGTGGGCGGGGCCGGCGACGGCGGCGGCGAGCGCGGCGAGCGCGAGGAGCAGCTGGCGGATCATCAGAACGGGCTCACGACCTGGAAGAAGCGGGACAGCCAGCCCTGCCGGCTGGACCGCGCGACGTCGCCCTTGCCGGTATAGGCGATCTGCGCGTCGGCGACTCGGGTGGAGGGCACGCGATTGTCGCGGTCGACGTCGGCGGTGCGGACGATGCCCTTGATCTGGACGAACTCGTCGCCGCGGTTGAGCGTCACCCGCTTCTGCCCGCGCACCAGCATCGTGCCGTTGGGGTAGACCTCGGCGACGGTGACCGACATCTCGCCCGAGAGCGAGTTGGCCTGGTCGGCGGTGCCGCTGCCGTTGAAACCGCGCTTGCCGCTCGAGCCCACGTCGGTGCCGCTGACGATCCCGCCGAGCGGGCCGGTCGACGGCGGGGTGAGCGAGAAGCTGCCGTCCGAGGCGAGCTTGGACGAGGACGACTTGGAGGCGGCGGTGCGCTCCACCAGCACGATCGTCAGCGGGTCACCGACGCGGCGCGCGCGCCAGCCCTCGTAGAGCGCGGCATAACCGTCCGCCACCTGGAAGATCGCGCCGTTGGCGGCGGGCGGCGCGGGCGGCTGGGCCGGCGCGTGCACCGCGGAGAAATCCTCCGCCGGCTTCTTCTTGAGCACCTTGCCGAGCAGCCCGGCGTGCGCGGGCGCGGGCACCAGCGCGGCGGCGGCGAGCGCACCCAGTGCGGCGCCCAGAGCGACGCGTGCGCGGCGGCGGAGGGTGGAGGGACGAGTCATGTGCGATTCTATGACATGTTCTGGTTAACGTATTTCAGCATGTCGTCGGTGGCCGAGATCATCTTTGAATTGACCTCATAGGCGCGCTGGGTCTCGATCATGTCGACCAGCTCTTCCACGACGTTGACGTTGCTCGCCTCCAGCGTGCCCTGGCGGATGCGGCCGCGGCCGTCCTCGCCCGCGACACCGAGGTTGGCGGCGCCGCTGGCGGCGCTCTCGGTGAGGAAATTGTCGCCGGTCGCGGTGAGGCCCGCCGGGTTGGGGAAGCTCGCGACCTGGATCTGGCCGAGGTTCTGCGCCTGATCCTGCCCCGGCACGGTGGCCGAGACGGTGCCGTCGAGCCCGATCGTGATCTGCGTCGCGTTGGCCGGCACGGTGATGCCGGGCATCACCTGATAGCCCTGGCTGGTGATCAGCAGCCCCTCGGGCGAGCGCGAGAAATTGCCCGCGCGCGTGTAGCCGAGCTGGCCGCCGGGCATCTGCACTTGGAAATAGCCGTCGCCGTCGAGCGCGAGGTCGAGGCTGTTGCCGGTCTGGTTCATCGAGCCCTGCGTCTCGGTGCGCGACGTGCCCTGCACGCGCACGCCGGTGCCGAGGTTGAGCCCGGTGGCGTACTTGCTCTCCGCGGTCGACTGCGCGCCCGCGGCGGTGACGACCTGGTACGACAGCGTCTCGAACGAGGCGCGGTCGCGCTTGAAGCCGGTGGTGCTGACGTTGGCGAGGTTGTTCGAGATGACTCGCATGCGCGTGTCCTGGGCGTCGAGCCCGGTACGCGCGATGTGCATGGCGGACGTGGTCATGGTCTAATCCTTCCTCAGCCCGGCAGGCGCATCACCGATGCGCTCGACTCGTCCATGGATTTGGCCTCCTTGAGCAGGTTGGCCTGGAGCTCGTAGCTGCGCTGGTTCTCGATCATGTCGACCAGCGCCTCGGTCATGTTGACGTTCGATCCCTCGAGCGCGCCCGCGGTGACCTTGCCGTCGAGATTCTCGGGCAGCGTGCCGCCGCCGCGCACGTGGAGCAGGTTGTCGAGCCCCTTCACCGTGTCCGACCCGGCGGAGGAGACCAGCTTGAGCCGGTCGATCACCTGCGGCTGTCCACTCTTGTCGCCCTGCGGCACGATCGAGACCGAGCCGTCCAAGCCGATCGACACCGACTCATACGGCGGCAGCGTGATCGGGCCGCTCGACCCCATCACCAGGAAGCCGTCGCCGGTCTGCAGCGTGCCCGATTCGGAGACGGTGAAGTCGCCGCGGCGGCTGTACGCCTCGCTGCCGTCGGCGCCCTGGACGGTGAGCCAGGTGTCGCGGTCGCCCAGCGCGACGTCGAGCGGGCGGCCGGTCTGCTGCATCGCGCCCGGCGCGCGGTCGGCGTCGCGCACCTCCTCCGAGGTGGGCGCGCGCGCCGACAGCTGCGACGAACCGTCGGAGAGGATGATGCGGTCGAACGAGACGCGGTCGGCGCGGAAGCCGGTGGTCGACGCGTTCGCCATGTTGTTGGCGATCGCGGCCTGCGCCTGCATGTGCGCGCGCAGGCCCGTCGCCGCGGTGTAGACCAGCTTGTCCACTTACGTCCTCTCCTAGAACCCCGCCCCTGCGCTTACGCGCGGATGTTGAGGATCGACTGCGAGACCTGAGTCGCCGTATCCAGGGCCTTCGCGTTCGCCTGGAAGTTGCGCTGTGCCGCAATAAGGTTAACAAGCTCTTCGGTGATATCGACGTTCGAGCCCTCGAGCTGGCCCGACTTCAGGCTGCCGAAGCCCTCCGCCGCGGCGAAGCCCAGCGTCGCCTTCCCCGAGATGCCGGTCGCCTGCCAATAGTTGCTGCCCGCCTGGCGCAGACCGGTCGGCGCCGAGAACTTGGCGATCGCCACCTTGCCCAGCGGTACGATGTCCGAGTTGGAGTAGCTCGCCTTGATGATGCCGGCGTCGTCGACGGTGATGCCGACGAGCTGGCCGACCGCGACGCCGTCCTGCGTGCGCGCGCTCACCGCCGAGGCCGCCGCGGTCTGGGTCGAACCGGTGAGGTCGAGCGTGATGCCCTGCGCCGCGGCGCCCGAGGCGGGGATGAAGTCCTCGAACTGGATCGTCTGCGCGCCGGTCAACGCGCCCTTGGTGTCGTACACCTGGGTGATCGGACCGGCCTGGGCCTCGCCCTTCGGCGTCAGCATCTGGTCGCCGACGTACGTGAAGACCTGCCACGTGCCGGTGTTCGGCGGCGTCGCGTTGGGCTGTCCCTCCGCGGTGCGGACGTAGTAGCTCGTCATCGTCATCGGGTTGCCGTTGGCGTCGTAGATGCGCGTCGCGACCGAGTTGTTGTACGTCGTGGTGTCGGTGCGCTTGAAATCGGCCGGGTCCTTCACCGTCGCGGTCGACGGGATCTGCACCTTGGTGGCGACGTTGTTGGTCATCTTCGGCGTGCCGCTGGTCGGCTGGATCTGCAGGTTGGTCAGCGACTTGTCGCCGGTCGCCGTGACGTTGCCGTCGTTGTCGACCGGGTAGACCATCAGGTAGCTGCCCTGCGCGTCGATCACGTTGCGGCTCTCGTCCACGGTGAAGGCGCCGGTGCGGGTGTAGTTGACCTGGTCGGACAGGCCGGTCGACTTCACCACGAAGAAGCCCTCGCCCAGGATCTGCATGTCGAGCGCGCTCTTGGTCTGGTTCGACGAGCCGTCGCTGAACTGCTGCACCGTGCCCTTCACCGACACGCCCGAGCCGACCATCTTGCGCGGGTCGGTCGAGACGTTCGACGAGATCACGTCCGCGAAGGCTGTGCGGCTCTTCTTAAAACCGTTGGTGGAGACGTTGGCGAGGTTGTGGCTGATGACCGACATGTCGGTCTGCATGGCCTGGAGACCGGAGAGCGAGGTGAAGAAGGACATGGTGCGTGCTCCTGGGGAAAGCGGAAGAAGAGGAAGAAGGGTTAGGCGACCTTGCGGACCGCGGCGGGATCGACCGTGCCGAGTCCGGTGACGTTGAGGACGGGCGTGCCGCCGGCGGGCAGGCTGGCGCTCTCGACCGGCGCCCACACCAGTGAGGTCGCGTCGACCAGGGTCGAGCCCTTCGCCGCCTCGACGGTGACGGTGTACGGGCCGTTCTCGATCTTGTTGCCGGCCTCGTCCTTGCCGTCCCAGCTGTAGCTGGCCTCGCCCGCCGCCTGCGCGCCGAGCTGGATGTTCTTGACGACGCGGCCGTCCTTGTCGGCGATCGAGACGTCGACGTCGGTCGCGTCGCCGGCCAGCTCGACCGCGCCGGCGATCCCGCCCGAGGTGCGCTCGTAGGCGGTCTTGCCCGCGGTCAGCACGGTGCGACCGACGAAACCCATCGCGTCGGTCGCGCTGGTGGAGTTGAGCCGCGTGCTGATGCCCGACAGCGTCTGGTTCATCTCGCTGATGCCCGCGACCGACGAGAACTGCGCCATCTGCGCGACCATCTGGGTGTTGTCGACCGGGTTGAACGGGTCCTGATAGGCCAGCTGCGCGGTCATCAGCGCGATGAAGTCCTTCTGCCCCAGCGTCGACTTGCCGGTGGTGGCGCTGACACCGGCGGCGGTGGTGGTGTTCGAGCGCGCCACGCCGGCGGAGGCGAAGATCGCATCCTGCGTGGCCTTGTCGATGGCGGAGGTGTTGGCGGTGATGCTGGTCATGATCAGCGGCCCATCTTGAGGGTATCGAGGATCAGCGTCTTGGCGGTCTGCATGACCTCGACGTTGTTCTGGTAGGTGCGCGCGGTCTCCATCATGTCGACCAGCTCGCGCGATTCATCGACCGCGGCGTCGAAGACGTAGCCGTCCTTGTTCGCCATCGGGCTGCCGGGGTCGTAGCGCTTGGTCGGCGCCTCGCCCGCGGTGACGATCTGCTGCACGTCGGTGGTGGAGAGCCCGCTGGCCGCGTCGAAGCTGGTGCGGAACACCGGCTTCATCGTCTTGTAGGCGGCCTCCTCCGAGCCCGCGACGCCGCCGGCGTTGGCGAGGTTGGAGGCGGTGGTGTTCATCCGCGTCAGCTGCGCCGACATCGCGCGGCCGGCGACCTGGAAGATGGTGAGCGGCGAGCCGGACATCGTCTTACTCCCCCTTCAGCGCGCGCGTGATCTGGCCGATGCGCCCGTTGAGGAACGAGAGCGTCGTCTGGTACTGGACCGCGTTCTCGGCGAAGGCGGTCTGCTCGGTGGCGAGCTCCACCGTGTTGCCGTCCATCGACGGCTGGGTCGGCACGCGATACTTCAGCGCGTCGGCGACGCCGCCCGCGCCCTGCTGCTCGACCGCGCCGAGCGCGGCCTTGAAGTCGATGTCGCGGGCCTTGAAATTGGGCGTGGACGCGTTGGCGATGTTCGACGCGAGCACGCCCATGCGCTGACCGCGCACCTCCAGGGCTGCTCCGTGAACTCCGAACAAACTCTCAGCCACTGGCCGAACCTCCATGCGAGACGGGGATCGCCCGTCGCCTCGCGGGAATGTCAGCAAGCGGCGTGCCAATTACTTCGTGCGGGGCGGATCTGGGCCGGAGAGGCGCGGAGCGGCAAGGGCTTGCCGGTTGCCGGTCAGGTTTGCCGGCAAGCGGCGCTGCCCGGCGGTTGCCGGGTAGCTGCCTAGGGCTGGTGGCCGGGGGCCAGACGTTTGCAAGGCCGCGAACGCTACCGTGCTCCGGCGAAGGCCGGAGCCCAGGTGGGATGGCGTTGGTGAGACCCACGAAGATCCACCCGACTGGGCCCCGGCCTTCGCCGGGGCACGAGGGGTGTGGGGCTCCCCTCACTCCCCCTCTCCTTCCGTCATCCTGAGCTCGTCTCAGGATCCACCCTGCCGCTTACTCAGGCGCCGAGGCGCCTGCGGACCGGTGGATCCTGAGACGCGCTCAGGATGACGCTAGTGGAGAGGGTAGCGCCCCCCTCTCCCCTCCACCGCGGCGAACGCCGGGGTCCAGTTGGGGCACGCTGGTGGATTTCTCAGCGGTTATCCCACCTTAACCCCGGCGTTCGCCGGGGTGATAGAGAATGAAGCATTGCCTCCCTCACCATCGCGCCCCGCCCAACTGGCCCGCCCCTTGCAACGACGCGGGCATGACTCCCGGCATGTTCCTCGATCCCGCCGCGCTCGCTATCGTGTTCGGCGGCACCGCGCTCGCCGCGGCGCTGCGCACCCCCGCGCGCGACCTCGGCCGCGCGCTGCTCGCGCTGCGCGTGCTGCCGCGCCGTCGCTTCCGCGCCGACGCCCGGCTCGACCAGGTCGCCGCGCTCAGCCGCATCGCGCTGCGCCACGGCGTCCACGCGCTCGACCGCAGCGTGATCCACGACGCCGACGTCGCCGCCGCGGTGGCGCTGATCGTCGACGGCGCGCAGCCGGACGCGGTGGTCGCCGCGCTCGACACCGCGCGGCGCGCCCGGATCGAGCGCCACCGCCTCGTCACCGACTGCTGGACCGGGGTCGCCGAGGCCGCGCCCGCGCTGGGCATGGTCGGCACGCTGGTCGGGCTGGTCGCGATGTTCACGCGGATGAGCGACCCGGGCGCGATCGGCGCCGCGATGGCGGTCGCGCTGCTCGCTACCTTATATGGCGCGCTGCTCGCCAACCTCGTCGCGATGCCGATCGCCACCCGGCTGCGCGCCGCCGCGCGCGCCGAGGCGATCGAGCGCGCCCGCCTCGTCGCGCCGCTGGCCGAGCTCGCCGCGCGCGAGGCGCCGCGCGTGCGCGCCGGCGCGCGGCTCCACCCCGCGCCCGAGCCGGTCGCCGTCGCGGACGGCGATCCCGAGAACACCGCGGCCGCACCGCACGAGCGGGCGGCATGAGCGACGACGAGCTCCTCGCCGACGAGGCACCCGCGCGCGCGCTGTGGCTGATGACGCTGGCCGATCTCGCGCTGCTGCTGGTCGGCTTCTTCGTGCTGCTCCAGGCCAACCAGCAGCTCGACCCGCGCGCTCTCGCCGCCGGGCTGGCGGAGGGCTTCGGCGCCGAGGCGCCCGCGGCGATGCCGGTGGCGAGCTACGGCGTCGGCGGGTTCGCGCCGGGCAGCGCGACGCCCCCCGGCACCCCCGCCGGGCTCGCCGCCTGGGCGCGCGCCGAGCTGCGCGACCCGCGCGTGAGCCTCACCGTCACCGGCGCGACCGACGGCACCGCCGCCGACGTCGACCCGCGCTCGCGCAGCGCCACCCTCCTCGCCGCCGACCGCGCGCGCGCGGTCGCCGCGGCGCTGGCCACCGCGGGCGTCCCCGACGCGCGGCTCGGCCTCGCCACCGCGGTGCGCCCCGGCCGCCGCCAGGTACTCGTCACGCTCGCCTTCGCGGGCGAACAAGGGAAAAAGCCATGATCGCCGCCCTCCTCCTCGCCGCCGCCGCGACCGGCGCCGGCTTCCAGGACACCGACGCGCTCGACCGCGCCGTCGCCGCCTTCACCGCGCGCCCGATCGGCAGCGAGGGCGGCGCGCGCGCCCCGGTCGACGCGCGCATGCGCCTCGCCGCCTGCCCGATGGTGGCGATGTCGTGGCGCACCGAGGCGCATGACGCGGTGGTGATCGCCTGCGCCGGCCCGTCGTGGCGGCTGTTCGTCCCCGTGATCGCGCCGCCGCGTGCCGCCGGCGCCGCCGCGCCACGCGCCGCCGCGGCGGCCGCGGCGCCGGTGCGCGCCGACCCGGTGATCCGCCGCGGCGACGCGGTGACGATCGAGGCGGGCAGCGACGGCTTCGCGATCACGCGCGAGGGCGTCGCGATCAGCGACGCCGCCCCCGGCGCGCGCGTCATGATCAAGGTCGACGACGCGCCGCGCCCGGTGCAGGCGGTGGCGGTCGAGGCGGGGCGCGCGACGCTGCCCGGCTGGACCGAATGAGCCGCGATAAAAAAGTGCTAAAGTTGCGCCACGGCCTGTCGTTTTTCCCGATGTCAGCGGAGGCCGACAGGTGCAGTCATGGTGGAATCGGTAGGACCCTCAACGATCAAGGCGAACGACCTGCGGGTCGCCAGCGTGGCGCGCGTCAGCGCGCCGACGCCGGCCGCCGCCCCGGTCGCGAGCAGCGCGACGACCGCGATTGCGGCGCCGCAGACGCTCGCCAAATCGCTCGCCGCCGAGCCGCCGGTCGACGGCGACCGCGTCCAGCAGATCAAGACCGCGATCGCCAACGGCACCTTCCCGCTCTCGCCCGCGACCATCGCGGACCAGTTCATCGCACTTCGTTTCGACTGGATGGCCAATGAACAGGCGTGACGCGCTGGTGCGCGTGATCGACATGCTCCACGCCGAGATCGCGGCGCTGAAGACGAACGACATGAACGCGCTGGAGCGCGCCACCGGCAACAAGCTGCGCGCGATCGAGACGCTCCGGGCGCTCGGCGACGGCCCGGCCGACGCCGAGCTGCGCGGGCTGGTCGAGGAGGCCGACCGGCTCAACGACACGTGCCGGATCTACGTCAACCTGATGGCGGCAAATGTCCGCCGCCGCCTGCAACTTCTTTCCGGCCAGGGCGGCGGCGCCTACGGTCGCGCGGGGCTGGCCTACGCGTAAGGCGCGCGCGTCTTCATCCCACACGCTGTTCCCCGGCGAAGGCCGGGGTCCAGTTGGGTGAATCCCAGCGAGAACCACGGCGACCTTCCCAACTGGGCCCCGGCCTGCGCCGCGGAACAGGTTAGCGCGTAAGGCGGAACGCGCCCGCCCTCAATCTGGCACGCCTCTTGCTCCACGCATGGCATGACCGTCTCCGCGCTCACCCCGGCCACCGGCCGCGTCACCTCCGCGATCCAGCGCGCGGCGCAGCGCACCGGCGTCGACTTCAACTATCTCCTCGGCCAGGCCAAGATCGAGAGCGGGCTCAACGCCAGCGCGCGCGCCAGCACCTCCTCCGCCTCGGGCCTGTACCAGTTCGTCGAGCAGAGCTGGCTCGCGGTGGTGAAGAAGCACGGCAGC
Organism: Sphingomonas sp. BK580; assembly: GCF_014194975.1. Lineage (GTDB taxonomy): Bacteria > Pseudomonadota > Alphaproteobacteria > Sphingomonadales > Sphingomonadaceae > Sphingomonas. The sequence continues at coordinate 142,412 of NZ_JACIAY010000007.1, forward strand.
GAGCACGGGCTCGGCTGGGCGGCGGACAGCATCCAGCAGTCGGGCGGGCGCTTCACCGTCACCGGCGGCAACCGCGCCGCGGTGCTGGGGCTGCGCAACGATCCCGAGGTCGCCTCGCTGATGGCGGCCGAGCATGCCAGCGACAACAAGGACGCGATCGAGGCGTCGACCGGGCGCGCGGCGACCGGCACCGACCTCTATATGGCGCATTTCCTCGGGCTGGGCGGCGCGCGCACCTTCCTCTCGGCGATGCAGAGCAATCCCGAGCGCAGCGCCGCCTCGCTCTTCCCCGCCGCCGCGCGCGCCAACCGCGGCGTCTTCTTCGACAGCGACGGCTCCGCGCGCTCGCTCGGCGAGGTGTACCAGCGCTTCGCCGGCAAGCTGGGCGACGGCGCCGCGTCGATGGGCGCGACCACGCCGTCCGACCGGCTGCAGTTCGCCGCACAGGCGCTGGCGATGGGCGACGAGAACACCGTCGTCACCGGCGCGGGCGAGAGCGCGACCGACGCGCTCGCCTGGGCCCGGTCGACGCTAGGCCAGTCGACGCTCGGCCAGATCAAGGGCGTCCAGGCGCAGCAGGCCAGCCTGCTCCGGCCGACCCCCGCCAACGCGCGGCTCGCCTACATGATGCTCGCGCGGATGGGGAACTGATCCGATGAAGCTGCTCGCCAACGCGCGCCAGGCCGCGCTGCCCGCCGCGATCCTGCTGCTCGTCGTCCTCATGGTGGTGCCGATCCCGGCCTTCATGCTGGACGTGTTCTTCATCATGAACATCACGATCAGCCTCGCGGTGCTGATGGTGGCGCTCAACGCCGAGAAGCCGCTCGACTTCTCGTCGTTCCCGACGGTGCTGCTGTTCGCCACGCTGTTCCGGCTCGGCCTCAACGTCGCCTCGACTCGCATCGTGCTGGTCCACGGCCACACCGGCTCGGCCGCGGCGGGGCACGTGATCGAGGCCTTCGGCTCGTTCGTGATCGGCGGCGACTATGTCGTCGGCCTGTTCGTCTTCGCGATCATCGTCATCATCAACCTGATCGTGGTCACCAAGGGCGCCGGCCGCGTCTCCGAGGTGTCGGCGCGCTTCACGCTCGACGCGCTGCCCGGCAAGCAGATGGCGATCGACGCCGACCTCAACGCCGGCCTGATCACCCCCGACGACGCCAAGAAGCGCCGCGTCGAGGTCGCCACCGAGGCCGACTTCTACGGCTCGATGGACGGTTCGTCCAAGTTCGTGAAGGGCGACGCGGTCGCCGGCCTGTTGATCCTCGCGGCGAATATCGTCGGCGGGCTGATCCTCGGGCCCGTGAGCCACGGGCTGACGATCGCCAAGGCGGCGCAGAGCTACACGATGCTGGCGATCGGCGACGCGCTGGTGGCGCAGGTGCCCGCGCTGCTGCTCTCGATCGCCGCCGCCTCGATCGTCACCCGCGTCAGCTCGGACAAGGACCTCGCCGGCCAGATCGGCGGGCAGTTCGGCTCGGCGCGCACCTGGGCGCCGGTGGCGGTGATCCTGACGCTGCTCGGGCTGCTGCCCGGCATGCCGCACTTCGTCATCCTGCCGCTCGCCGCCATCGCCGGCTTCGCCGCGTGGAAGCTGCACCAGAACGCCAAGCGCCCGCAGATCGTGGAGGCCCCGGTCGCGGTCGAGCAGCCCGACCCGTCGAAGATCGGCTGGGACGAGGTGACCGAGGCGATGATGGTCAACCTCGACGTCGGCTACGGCCTGGTGCCGCTGGTCGACGAGCGCCGCGGCGCGCCGCTGATGAGCCGTCTCACCGGCGTGCGCCGCCAGCTGAGCAAGGAGCTGGGCTTCGTGGTGCCGCAGGTGCGCGTGCGCGACGACATCAACCTGGCGCCCTACACCTATCGCGTGATGCTCGGCGGCGTCTGCGTCGGCGAGGACCAGGTCTCGCCCGACGAGATGCTGGCGCTCGACACCGGCCAGGGCTTCGGCGAGCTGATCGGCAAGAAGGCCAAGGACCCGACCTTCGGGCTCGACGCGACCTGGATCTCGCCGGGCGACGCCGATGCCGCGACCGGCCAGGGCTATCTGGTGGTCGACGCCGGCACGGTGATGGCGACGCACCTCAACCACGCGCTCGGCGCCAACGCCGCCGACCTGCTCGGCGCCGACGAGGTGCAGTCGCTGCTCGACGGGCTCAAGGAGCGCGCCCCGCAGCTGGTCGCCGCGCTCGCGCCGCTGCCGCAGACCGCGCTGGTGGCGGTGCTCAAGGGGCTGCTGTCCGAGGGCATCCAGCTGCGCGAGTTCCGCCGCATCGCCGCCGCGATCTCGATGGCCGCGCAGAAGACGCACGATCCCGTCGAGCTGATCGAGCTGATCCGCCCCGAGCTGGGCCCGCTGATCATCGCCAAGCTGGCCGGCGTGCGCGAGCCGCTGCGGGTCATGACGCTCGAGGGCGGGCTGGAGCAACTGCTCGGCCAGGGGCTGCGCAGCGATCCCAGCCGCCAGGTGATCGAGCCCGAGCTCGGCCGCCGCATCGTCGACGCACTCCAGGCGGCGGCGCAGCCGCTGATGGCCGAGGCCAAGCCGTTCGCGCTGGTCGTGCAGCCGGCGATCCGCGTCGCCGTCCGCAAACTCATCCGCACCGTTCTCCCGGATACCCCTGTCATGAGCTTCTTCGAAGTGCCCGAGGACAAGCCCGTCGAGGTCGTCGCGATCATCGGTGGCCAGCACCAGCCGCAGGCGCTGGCGGCATGAGCGCCGAGCCGATGCGCGGCGCCTTCGCCGCCGCCCAGCCCGCCCCTCTCCCCGCGGCTCAGGCCACCGCCCCGCTGACCTACTCGCGCCCGCGCAAGCGCGACGAGAACGCGCTGGTGCAGCAGCACCTGCCGCTCGTCCGTCGGCTGGCGTGGCACGTCCACGGCTCGGTCTCAACCGCGATCGAGGTGGAGGACCTGGTCCAGGTCGGGCTGGTCGCGCTGGTCGAGGCGGTCGCCGCCTTCGAGGACCGCGGCCAGGTGACGCTCAAGCAATATCTCGTGACGCGGCTGCGCGGCGCGATGATCGACGAGCTGCGCCGCCACGCCGCGATGACGCGCGGCGCGATCCGCCGCAAGCGCGAGTACGCGCGCGCGGTCAACCAGCTCAGCCACGAGTACGGCCGCGCGCCGACCGACCGCGAGATCGCCGCCAAGCTCGAGGTATCGCCCGAGAAGCTGCGCACCGATTATGCCGCGGCGGAGGCGGTGCGCTACGAGTCGATCGACGAGGTCTATGCCGACGACCAGCCGTGGTTCGCCAGCGACACGCCCGACGCCTTCGAGCAGCTCTCCGAGGCGCAGACGCGCGACCGGCTGATCGCCGCGATCTCTTCCTTGCCCGAGCGCGAGCAGATGGTGATCCAGCTCTACCACGTCGAGGAGCTCAACCTGGAGGAGATCGGCCAGGTGCTGGGCGTCGGCGCCGCGCGCGTGTGCCAGATCAAGTCGAGCGCGCACGCGCGGCTGAAGAAGGCGATGACGCGCGGCTGAGGCGGGATCGCGGCGGGATCCGGGCCCGGGCGCGGGCGTTGCCCCGCGACCATGTCCGAGAGGAGCCGCCGATGACCGACTCACGCCAGCCCGACCCCGCCGCCGCGCCGCTCACCGAGCCCGCACGCGACCGCGACGCCCCGGCCAACCCGAGCGTGGACCAGCTGCCCGAGGGCGAGCCCGAGGACAATCCCGACGACCTCACGGTGCAGGGCGGGGAGTGAGCGACACCTGAGATCCTCCCCGCTCGCGGGGATGCGGACCGCCGGCCGCAGGCCGGTGGTGGAGGGGGTGTGCCGCGAGCGCAGCCCTCGTGGAAGCCCCCTCCACCAGCCTGCGGCTGGTCCCCCTCCCCGTGCCGAGGAGGATTCTGCCTGCCGCTGCCCTCGCCGCTTCGCCACAAGCGGAACCCCCGCCAGCCTCGCTGACGGGGGTCCCGCGATCCACTTAGCTCGCTCCGGCGCCGGCCCCGCCATGTTCGGGGGCGAGGGGCCGGCGCGCATCGGCGATTAGCCGAGCAGCTTCATCACGCCCTGCTGCGACTGGTTGGCCTGCGCCAGCATCGCGGTCGAGGCCTGGTTGAGGATCTGCGACTTGGCGAGCGCGGTGGTCTCGGTCGAGAAGTCGGCGTCCTCGATGCGGCTGCGCGCGTCGGTCAGGTTGGTGACGTTGGCGGTGGCGTTGTTCACCGCCGACTCGAGGCGGTTCTGCGCCGAACCCAGCGAGGCGCGCGCGCTCGAAACCTGCGCGATCGCGGCGTCATACTGATCCAGCGTCGCGTTGTTGGCGGCGGTGGCGTCGGCGAAGCTCAGGTCGGTCACGGTCTTCAGGCCGCCCGCCGCGGTGAAGTCGACCGACTTCAGCGTGACCTTGTCGCCCGTGTTGGCGCCGGTCTGGATGTCGAAGCCGGTCGCCGCCGCCGAGTCGAACAGCTTCTTGCCGTTGAACGAGGTGGTGGTGACGATCGAGCTGATCTGGTCCTTGAGCGCCGACTGCTCGGCGCGGATCGACGAGACGTCGGCCGCGGCATAGGTGCCGTTGCTCGCCTGCACCGTCAGCTCGCGCATGCGCTGCAGCATGTTCGAGACCTCGCCCAGCGCGCCTTCCGCGGTCTGCGCCATCGAGATGCCGTCGTTGGCGTTGCGGATGCCCTGGCTCATGCCGCGGATCTGCGACGTCATCGAGTTGCTGATCGCGAGGCCGGCGGCGTCGTCCTTCGCCGAGTTGATGCGCTTGCCGGTCGACAGGCGCTCCATCGAGACCGACAGGGCCTTGTTCGCCATGTTCGAGGCGGTGGTCGCGCGCAGCGCCGAGGTGTTCGAGTTGATCACGGTCATGGGACTATCTCCATCTGCCCGGCCCGCTTGCCGCCCCCGAATGCGCAGGTGGCCGTGCCGTCTTCCCTACAAACGACCGATCCGGCGGGAGATTTAGAGTTTTCGTGAGGCCGAAGATCCTACCCGCTCGCGGGCAGGGGGACCGCGTCCGAAGGGGGGTGACGGAGGGGGGCTGCCGCGAACGAGCCGGTGCGTGAGCGGAGCCCCCCCACCAGCCTCGTCTGTCGTGCCGGTGGGATGGCCCCCGGCAATGCCAGCCATGTCCGGGGACATGGCGGCCTGCACGCCCCCCCCCGCGCGAGCGGAGAGGATTTCGCCTGCCGCTGCGCTCGGCTCCGCCACGAACGAGAAACCCCCGCCAGCATCGCTGACGGGGGCCCCGCATCCCTTTCAACCATCACCCGGCGCCGGCCCCGCCACGTTCGGGGGCGAGGGGCCGTCGGTGGGCGTCGGCGATTAGCCGAGCAGCTTCATCACGCCCTGCTGCGACTGGTTGGCCTGCGCCAGCATCGCGGTCGAGGCCTGGTTGAGGATCTGCGACTTGGCGAGCGCGGTGGTCTCGGTCGAGAAGTCGGCGTCCTCGATGCGGCTGCGCGCGTCGGTCAGGTTGGTGACGTTGGCGGTGGCGTTGTTCACCGCCGACTCGAGGCGGTTCTGCGCCGAACCCAGCGAGGCGCGCGCGCCCGAGACCTCGGCGATCGCCGCATCATAATCGCCGAGCGAGGCGGTGGTCGCGGCGTCGGCGAACGTCTTGGTCGTGACGATGTTGAGCTTCGACGCGGCGTCGCCGAAGTCGACCGACTTGAGCGTGACCTTGTCGCCCGTGTTGGCGCCGGTCTGGATGTCGAAGCCAGTCGCCGCCGCCGAGTCGAACAGCTTCTTGCCGTTGAACGAGGTGGTGGTGACGATCGAGCTGATCTGGTCCTTCAACGCCGACTGCTCGGCGCGGATCGAGGCGGTGTCATTGTCGGCATAGGTGCCGTTGGCCGCCTGCACCGTCAGCTCGCGCATGCGCTGCAGCATGTTCGAGACCTCGCCCAGCGCGCCTTCCGCGGTCTGCGCCATCGAGATGCCGTCGTTGGCGTTGCGGATGCCCTGGCTCATGCCGCGGATCTGCGACGTCATCGAGTTGCTGATCGCGAGGCCGGCGGCGTCATCCTTCGCCGAGTTGATGCGCTTGCCGGTCGACAGGCGCTCCATCGAGACCGAGAGCGACTTGTTGGCCATGTTCGAGGCGGTGGTGGCGCGCAGGGCCGAGGTGTTCGAGTTGATCACGGTCATGGGAAAGTCTCCGTCTGCTTCGGCCCGCCCCGCCGCCCCCGAATGAGCAGGTGGCCGCGCCGTCACCGCCTCAAACGACCGTGATCCGCGAAGCTTTAGCGAAAAACTTTAGCCCCGATCGGTGATCGAGGACCGCGGCCCGATCCCCTCCCCTACGTACGCGCGCGCGTGGCGCGGACGCTCGCGCCCCCGGAAAAAACCTGCCGGCCACCGGCAATTATACTCCGCGTTAACCACTGGCGGCGCATTCAAGCCTTCGAGATTCGAGGGATATTTCCGATGCGTTCGATCATGCCGTCAGCCAGTGTGGAGCGCGAGCACCTGACGCTCGTGTCCTCGCTGCGCGCGCAGGGCTTCGCCATCCAGCCCGCCGGCGCCCGGCCGCAGGCGGGGGTGAGCTACCTCGTCGCCGCCGGCGAGCCGATCCCGGCGCCGGCGCGCACGCTGATCGTCGGCAGCGGCGAGCGCGCGGTGCTCCCTTTCCGCGACGGCCAGCCCGCGCGCATCGCCTACGGCCACGACGACGCCGCCGTCGGCAACGCCTTCGCCCGCGCGCTGATCGGCGGCGCGGAGCTGCCGACCGCCGCCGACCCCGAGTCGCTCGCGCTGCTGGCGCTGGCCGAGCGCGTCGCCCAGGCCGACATCACCGTGCTGATCAACGGCCCGACCGGCACCGGCAAGGAAGTGCTGGCGCGCACCATCCACCTCCAGTCGGAGCGGCGCGACGGCCCGTTCATCGCGATCAACTGCGCCGCGCTGCCCGAGACCATGCTCGAGGCGATGCTGTTCGGTCACCAGAAGGGCAGCTTCACCGGCGCCTCCTCGGGCGGCGAGGGCTTCTTCCGCGCCGCCAACGGCGGCACGCTGCTGCTCGACGAGGTCGCCGAGATGCCGCTCAACCTCCAGGCCAAGCTGCTGCGCGTGCTGCAGGAGCGCGAGGTGGTGCCGATCGGCGCGACCATGCCGCAGCCGGTCGACGTGCGCGTGATCGCCTGCGCCAACCGCGACCTCCAGGAGGAGGTGGCGGCGGGCCGTTTCCGCGCCGACCTATACTACCGCCTGTCGGTCTTCCCGCTCACCACCAAGGCGCTGGCCGAGCGCGCGCAGGACATTCCCGCGCTCGCGGCGACGATGATCCTGCGCCACGCCGGCAACCGCCCGGTCGTTCCCTGGCCGAGCGACGAGGCGATCGCGGCGCTGGTCGCGCACGACTGGCCCGGCAACGTCCGCGAGCTCGAGAACGTGATCCAGCGCGCCCTGCTGTTCTGCGGCGGCGACACGATCGAGGCGGCGCACATCGTGTTCGACCGCCCGAGCGCGCCGCGGCTCGCGCCGGTCGCGGCCCCGGTCGACGACGCCACGCTCGGCCAGGTGGTGCAGCTCTCCGAGTTCGCCGCGATCCGCGAGACGCTGGCGGCGTGCGGCGGCAGCCGGATCGAGACCGCCAAGCGGCTCGGCATCTCCGAGCGGACGCTGCGCTACCGCCTCGCCAAGGCGCGCGAGCAGGGTGACGATCTCGCGTCCGGCACGCAGCGGGCGATCTCGGCATGAGCGCGGTGGGAGGCGTCGGCGGCATCGACCGCGTGATGGCGCTGCGCGCGCAGATCCTCGAGCGCAACGCCGCGCTGAGCCGCGCCGGCGCCGCCGCCCCGGCCGCCGCGCCGCAGGGCGCGTCGGCCAACGCGACGAGCTTCGCCGACACGATGCAGTCGGCGCTCGCCAAGGTGAACGACGGCCAGCAGAAGGCCTCGGCGCTGAGCGAGCAGTACGAGCGCGGCGAGACCGTCGACATCGCCAAGGTGATGCTGGCGCGCCAGGAGGCCTCGGTCGGCTTCGAGGCGACGCTGCAGGTCCGCAACAAGATCCTGTCCGCCTACAAGGACATCATGAGCATGCCGGTCTGATATGAGCAACGCTCTCACCCCCTCGCCGCAGAACCCCGCGCCGATCACGCTGGTGCCGGAGAAGTTCGCCAACCCGCTGCGCCAGATCCAGGGCGTGTTCGCGCAGCCCGCGGTGCGACGCGCCGGCCCGATGGCGATGATGGTCGGCCTGATCGGCGCCGCCGGCCTCGCCTGGTCGGCGCTGTCGACGCCGCCGCAGAAGGTGCTGTTCTCGGGCCTGCCCGACTCGGACAAGGCCGCGGTGACCAGCGCGCTGACCGCCGCCAACATCACCAGCCACATCGATTCCTCGTCGGACGCGCTGACCGTCGACGAGGAGGATTTCAGCAAGGCGCGGATGCTGCTCGCCGGCCAGGGCCTGCCCAAGGCGGCGCCGGGCGGCTACGCCATCCTCGACCAGCTGCCGATGGGCGTCAGCCGCGCGGTCGAGGGCGAGCGGCTGCGCCAGGCGCGCGAGACCGAGCTGGCGCGCTCGATCCAGGAGATCGACGCGGTCGCCGAGGCGCGCGTCCACCTCGCCATGCCCGAGGCCAGCGTGTTCGTGCGCGACAATGCCGCGCCGTCCGCCTCGGTGGTGCTCAAGCTCCAGGGGGGGCGCTCGCTGAGCGACGCGCAGGTCCGCTCGATCGTCAACCTGGTCGCCTCCTCGGTGCCGGGGATGAAGCCCGACGCGGTCACCGTGGTCGACCAGCTCGGCGGCCTGCTCACCAAGTCGGGCGACGGCCCCGACGCCGCCAACGACAAGCGCATCGAGTTCCAGCGCCGCGTCGAGGACAAGTACCGCCAGCAGCTGATCCAGCTGCTGACGCCGCTGGTCGGCGCGGGCAATTTCACCGCCGAGGTGCAGGCCGACGTCAACCTCGACGAGACCAGCGCGACGCGCGAGAGCTATGACAAGGACGGCCGCCTGCGCGCCGAGACCGGCAACTGGACCGGCAACATGGCGACCGGCCAGGCGCCCGCGGGCATCCCCGGCGCGCTGAGCAACACGCCGCCGCCGGCCTCGCAGCTGTCGACGCCGCAGCCCGCCACCGGCGCGCCCGGCACACCGCAGCCCCAGCCGGTGGCCGGCGGCCCCGCGCCCGACCCTGCCAAGCAGAGCGACTCGTTCCAGCGCGCCTATGACCTCAACAAGGAGGTGTCGGTCACCCGCGCGGCGCCCGGCAACATCAAGCGACTGTCGGTCGCGGTGCTGCTGCGCGACCCCGAGAAGGGCAAGCGCACCGCGATGGAGATCAACCAGATCAACGATCTGGTGAAGAGCGCGGTCGGCTTCGACCAGACCCGCAACGACAATGTCACGGTGATCAGCCGCAAGTTCGCCGACGCCACCGACGCGAACGACGCGCCCAAGTGGTACGACAATGCCTGGCTGCCGGTGCTGGCGCGCAACGTCACCGCGCTGATCATCGCGCTGCTGGTCCTGCTGCTCGGCGTGCGCCCGATCGCCAAGGCGCTGATGAAGAAGCGCGAGGACGCCAGCCCGGCGACGCTGTCGGCGCCGGCCGCGACGCCGGGCACCCCGCTGCTCGGCGAGGACGGCGAGCCGCTGCTCGGCGCCGACGGGCAGCCGCTGATGGGCGAGGCCGGCATCGCGGTGGCGCCGCCGGTCAGCCTCGACCAGATCGAGACGAGCCGCAGCTACGAGGAGCGGATCGGCGCGGTGCGCGGCTTCACCCGCGACAACCCCGCGCGCGCGGCGCTGGCGGTGCGTGACATGATCACCGCCGAGGCCAAGTCGTGAGCGCGGTCGCCGCCGCCCCGCGCACCTTCACCGGCGTCGAGCGCGCCGCGGTGCTGATGATGCTCGTCGGCGAGGAGGAAGCCGCCGCGATCCTGCAGAAGCTCGATCCCGAGGAGGTCCGCAAGCTGGGCAGCGCGATGTTCGCGGTGGCCGACGTCAGCGAGCAGGAGGTGGAGCTGGTGCTCGACGATTTCGTCGGCCGCGCGCGCGAGCGCACCGGCATCACCTTCAACCCCGGCCCCAAGGTGGAGGCGGTGATGACCCGCGCGCTCGGCCGCGAGAAGGCCGAGAGCGTGCTGGCGCAGATCACCCCGCCCGAGGCGGTGTGCGAGATCGACCTGCTCGACTGGCTCGACGCCAGCGAGATCGCGACGATGCTCGACAAGGAGCACCCGCAGATCGCCGCGGTGCTGATCGCCAACCTCGACCCCGCGGTCGGCGGCCAGGTGCTCGAGCTGCTGCCTGAGGCGGTCCAGCCCGACATCCTCCACCGCATCGCCAAGCTCGGCCCGATCACCCCCGAGGCGGTCGAGACGCTGCGCACGCTGATCGCGTCGCGCAGCGGCGGCGGCGGCAGCGGCGGCGGCCCGGTCGGCGGGCTCCAGCTCGGCGGCGCGCGCGAGGCGGCCAAGATCCTGCAGGGCGCGCGCAAGGCGACCGAGCAGCGCGTCATGCCCAAGCTGCTCAAGATGGACCGCGACATCGCGCGCCAGATCGAGGAGGCCATGTTCGTCTTCGACAACCTGCTGGAGCTCGACGACAAGTCGCTGGGCACGCTGATCCGCAACGTCGACGGCGACACGCTGACGCGCGCGCTCAAGGGCGTGGACGAAGCGGCGCGCAACCGTATCCTCGGCTGCATGTCGGCGCGCGCCGCCGACGGCATCCGCGACGACATGGAGGCGCGCGGCCCGATGAAGCTGAGCGAGGTGCTCGAGGCGCAGAAGGTGATCATCCAGATCGCGCGCAACCTCGCCAAGGACGGCACGATCAACATGGGGGCAGGTGACGACGATTATGTCTGAGGCGACGTTCGTCATCGGGCTGCCGGCACGTGCCGACGCGGCCGCCACCACGCGCGCGCGCGCGCAGTCCGAGTCCACCGGCGGCTTCACCCCCGCCGACCTGATCGCGCGGATCGAGCAGGCGTTCGGCGCGCGCCCGCCCGAGACGGCCGCGACCGCCGAGCAGCCGCGCCACTTCGCGCCGGCCGACCCGGCGAGCGACCCGACCGCTGGCTGGGACATGCTCGACCACGAGGCGCAGCCGCTGCCCTGCCTCGAGCAGGTCGAGGCCGCGCGCGCGGAAGGCTATGAGGAGGGCTTCGCCGCCGCCACCCACGCCGCGCAGGCCGAGGCGGCGCGCGACCGCGCGCTGCTCGACGGCGTCGCCGCGCAGCTGCGCGCCGGCGGCGCGATCGACCGCGCCGCGCTGGCCGAGACGCTGCGCCGCACCGTGCTGACGCTCGTCACCGCGGTGGTGGGCGAGACCGGCGTCTCGGGTCCGCTGCTCGCCGCGCGAGTCGAGGCCGCGGTCGACCTGCTCGCCGACGCGAGCGAGTCGGCGATGCTGCGGGTCAACCCCGACGACGTCGCGCTGCTCGCCGGGCTGCTGCCCGACACGATCTTCCCGGTCGGCGACGCCGCGGTGGCGCGCGGCAGCTTCGTCATGGAGGCGGCCTCGACCATCGTCGAGGACGGTCCCGCGCTGTGGATGGAGCAGCTGACGGCGGCGATCGAGCGCGCGGCGGTGCCCGCGTGCTGAACCGCTTCGCCGACGATTACCTCGCCACACTGGCGGGCGCGGCACCGCGCTTCGCCGCCAAGGTCTCGGGCCGGCTGTCGTCCTACGACGGGCTGCTGATGGAGGCGGTGGGGCTGTCGCTGCCGGTCGGCACCGTGTGCCGCATCGGCGCCGCGGGCACCGCGCAGGTCGAGGCCGAGGTGATCGGCTTCCGCAACGGCCGCACGCTGATGATGAACCTGGGCGGACCCGCCGCGCTGCTGCCCAACGCGCCGGTGCGCCCGCTCGGCGCGCCCGGCGAGGCCGAGGTCGGCGCGGCGCTGCTGGGGCGCGTGGTCGACGGCTCGGGCGCGCCGATCGACGGGCTCGGCCCGATCCGCGGCGCGGGGCGCTGGCCGCTCGCCGGGCACATGCAGTCGCCGCTCGACCGCGGCCGCGTGCTCGCCCCGCTCGACGTCGGCGTGCGCGCGATCAACGGGCTGCTCACCGTCGGCCAGGGCCAGCGCGTCGGCATCATGGCGGGCTCGGGCGTCGGCAAGTCGGTGCTGCTCGGCATGATGGTGCGCGCGGCGCAGGCCGACGTGATCGTGATCGGACTGATCGGCGAGCGCTCGCGCGAGGTCGCCGACTTCCTCGAGACCAAGGTGGCGGGCGAGGCGCGCCAGCGCGCGGTGGTCGTCGCGGTGCCCGCCAACCACTCGCCGGTGCTGCGCATCCGCGGCGCGCTGCGCGCCACCGCGATCGCGGAGGCCTTCCGCGCCGAGGGCAAGAAGGTGCTGCTGATCATCGACTCGCTCACCCGCGTCGCGCACGCCGGGCGCGAGATCGGGCTGGCGCTGGGCGAGCCCGCCTCGGCGCGCGGCTATCCGCCCTCGGCGATCGCGATGCTGCCCAACCTGCTGGAGCGCGCGGGCTCGGACGTGAACACCGGCGGCTCGATCACCGGCATCTACACCGTGCTGGCCGACGGCGACGACGGCAACGACCCCGTGGTCGACTCGGCGCGCTCGATCCTCGACGGCCATATCGTGCTGAGCCGCGCGATGGCCGAGCGCGCGGTCTATCCCGCGATCGACGTCTCCAAGTCGATCAGCCGCGTGATGAACGACATCGTGCCCGCCGAGCACCAGCAGGCCGCGCGCGCGCTGCGCCGCCACCTCGCCACCTACGAGGAGAACCGCGACCTGGTGCTGATGGGCGCCTATCGCTCGGGCAGCGACGCCGCGATCGACAACGCCATCGCCTATCACCCCGCGATCACCGAGTTCATCCGCCAGGAGACGTCGCAGGTGGTGCCGCTGGCGGACGCCGCGGCCGAGCTGGTCGGCGTGTTCGGCGATGGCTGACGCGGCGCGGCTCAAGCGGCTGCACCGCGTGCGCACGCTCCAGCTCGGGCTGGCGCGCGCGGACGAGGCGCGCGCGCGGGCGCAGCTGACGAGCGAGACCCAGCTGGCGCACCGCATCGGCCAGCTGGTCGACGCGGTGGCGCCGGTGCCGACCGCGGCGACGGGCGCGGTCAACCTCGCCGCGGCGGCGCATTTCCGCGAGCGGCTGCAGCGCTCGGCCGAGGCGGCGGTGAACCGCGTGCGCATGGCCGAGCAGCACGCCGAGCGCAGCGGCGCGGCGACAAGGTCGGCGCGGCGCGACCAGAATGCGGTGGAGAAACTGATCGACCGCCAGCGCGCCGAGGACGTGCGCGCCGAGATGAAGGCGCTGGAGGACGCGCCCGCGCCGGTGCCGCGGTGGTAGGGGCGGCGGCGGGGGCGGCGTGGCCCCTCCTGTTCCCCGGCGCAGGCCGGGGCCCAGGTGGGAAGGTGCCGGTGGGGGGCACGCTGGCCCGCCCAACTCGCCCCTCCCTCACCCGCCGGCCGCGGTCGATCGCGGGCGCTCGTCGAGCGTCAGTCGCCGCTCACCTCGCCCAGGTCGTCCTTCAGCTTCGCCCTGACGCGCCTGCGCCGAGCGTCCCTGATCAGCTCGCTGATCTCGTCGAGCAGCACGATCCCGTCTTCGGCTTGCCCCGTCTTCATATCGGGATCGGCTTCGAACAGTGCCTTGGCACGCGCGGACATGTCGATCGCCTTGGCGTAATTGTCCTCGCCCAGCTTCTCTCGCACGAGCTCTAGGCCATTGTTCAACTCATAAAAGTCCGCCTCAAGGAATGTTTCCGGAAAGTAGCCGGTTTTCTTTTTGAACTTTCTTGGGACATGCAATACCATCGCTCCGAGTTAGTCGTATATCTCCCCGAGTGTTTTTGGGATATATGGCCCTGGCTTAGTGACAGAACTGCTAAAGAAGTAATCTTCTTCTTCCGCGTCGTTCATTCTGCAGCTTCCCTCCGGGAGGCATCTCCCCCCTGCGTTGACCTGACAATCGCGACTGCAACTGGCAAACCGCTGTGGCGCGAGATCTGTCGGCCTGCCGGTCGGACGTGCCGTCCATTCGGCATCCCGCCAGCCGCCCACCACAGCAGACCGTCAGTCGCCGGTCACCTCGCCCTCATCGTCCTTGAGGCCGCTCTCGTAGCGGTGGCGCCGCACCGCGTTGATCAGCTGATCGATCTCGTCGAGCAGCCGATTGCCTTCCCTCGTCTTCTCGCTGGCGATATCTGGTGCCTGTAAAAACAACGCCTTCGCGCGGCCTGACAGCTCGATTGCCTTGGCGTGAACATCCTTCCCGAGCTTCTCCCGCATACGGTCTAGGCCACTGTTGAGTTTGAAGAAACTTGATTCCAGGCTTAAATCAGGAAAATACCCCGTCCTATCTTTGAAGTGAGGAGATTTCAGCATCATCGAGCCAAGCTGATCTTCAATTTCGCTCAGTGCTTGTGGTATGTATGGACGCGGTTTTGCATAGGAGCTTCTGTAAACAAAGTGTTCTTCTTTATCCTGACTCATTTTCCATTCCCCCTTATGATGTAGCTACCTCCCTCCTGCCGCGGACGTATGATCACGACTGCGGAAGGCCTTGACCTTCCCTCAAAAAATTCCTTAACTTGACCACCGCTCATCGTTTTCTCCGCAATAGACACATCAAAGAAGACATTTCCGATGCGAAGGTCGGGCAGGCGATACCCGGAGCCGTCATGTAGATATTCTCTCCTGTTGACGGCAATCTCACGATCGGCGGATGTAATAACGCCTGCGAGGTGGAATTTTTCTCTCAAGCCGTTGCGCACTTCCCGATCGATGAAATTTCCTAAGGCCTCTCGCTTGTGGAGGCGAATCGGCAGAGCTGAAGCTGCCAGTCGCGCGGTGCCATCATCGTGAGCCTCATCAGCGATCTGCTGCATTGTTCGGACAGCCTCGACCCGCAACGGCCCAAGATCACCTTTGACACGCATCATAACAACGGCGCGATTGAAACGAAGGTCATCGATGAGGCGTCGCTGACCCGCCTCGGTGGACGGAAACTGGAACGATTGGTAAACGAAGGTCGGATCCAGCGCCTTGATGTCCGCGAGAATTTTGTCCGCCTGCGCGCGCATGAGGGCGGTACGGATCTCTGCGCCAGGGCCTGTTATGTTCAGGAAGCCGTCCAACGGCGCCAGCAAGGCGCCGGCCGGCGTGTCACGCAGGATCGGCAGCTCATCCAGCGTCATCGGATCCTCGAAGGCGCGGATGTTGCCGCCGCGCGTCTCGGGCGGCTCCGGCGCGCCGATCGGGATCAGCGTCGGCCCCGGCTCACCCGGCCGATAGACGCCGTCCGAACGGACGACACCGCCGCCCTCTCCTACACCACCGCCTTCACCTCCTCGCCCCGGCGGTCCGTCGCGCGACGCCGCCTCGCCGCCCGGGCCGGAGGTGAAGCGACCGTCGCGCGGGTCGTGCCAGGGGTTGAACTTCAGCTCGACGCCGTCGTCGCGGCGCGTCGGGATTCGCCCCGTCCGTATCCAGATCGAGAATAAGCGCCGTCGTTCGGCGGGGCTCACCCCCGCCGGTATCCATGCCCGCTCCATGTTCATCGTGTCGCCCCGCTCTGCTGACGCGGCGAGAACATCTGAGCAACATTCCCCAACAAGGCGATCGCCGATGGCGTGCAATCACCGTGCTGGGTCAACGCGAGGAGAGGGCGGCGCGATCGGTGTGTCGAGGGGCGTTTGCCCCTACGCTGTCGCCCCGGCGAAGGCCGGGGCCCAGTTGGGTAGGCCGTGGTGGGACTTACCAACGTCTTCCAACTGGACCCCGGCTTTCGCCGGGGTGACGGTTAGTGTGGGGCGAGAGGGAGCATCCTGGCCGTCAAGATGACAGCCCGATGGCCCCGCCCCCGCCGCCCCTCTACGCCTCCTGCGGGTGGTGCGGCGTGAGGATCAGCGTGCGCCCCTCGACCCGCCACGCGCTCAGCCGCGACAGGAAGTTCATCCCCACCACGTCGACGTCGCCGAACGCAGGCGACACCACCACCGCGAGGTCGCGCGCCACCACGTTGCCGAAGCGCAGCTCCGCCAGCGCCCCGGTGTCGGCGCGGATCGTGCCGTTGGCGGTCTTGAGCAGCAGCGGGAAGGTCGCGGGCCGCACCTCCACCCCCGCGGCCGCCGCGGTGGCGGGCGACAAAGCGGTGATCGTCGCGCCGCTGTCAACCAGCAGCCGCCGCTCCACCGTTGCCCCCAGCGGGCCGAGCCGCGCGCGCACGTAGAAATGGCCGTCGGGGCTCATCTTGACCCGCGTCTCGCTGCCCGAGACCTGCTGGCTCTCGACGTCGAGCGCGGCGGCGACGCGGCCGAGCCAGGGGTCGAAGCGCTCGCGTTCCACCAGCAGCGTGTAGAGCAGCACCGCCAGCCCGCCCCACACCGCCAGGCTCACCAGCGTGCGCAGCAGCGGCACGCGCCGCGCCACGATCGCCGCCACCAGCAGGGCGCCGAGCAGCAGGTAGAAATGCGGGTTGGCCGAGACGTCGACGGGCATGCCCCAGATATAGGGACGCCTCCGCCGCGGATAAGGCCACGCTGGCGCCGCGGCACGCGCGCGGCTATATCGGTGCCACCATGCGCACGGCCCGGCTCACTACTAGCATCCCGGCGCGGCCAACGGCCGGCGCGCGCGTCACCCGCTGACGCGCCCCGCCGGCCGCGCCACGCCGGGCAGGCTCCCTCTTTTCGTCGCGTCACGCGCGCCTTAGGGCGTGCCCCACGGTTCTCGCAGGAAGATACTCCATGGACATGCTCTCGATCACGCTGCCCGACGGTTCGGTCCGCGAGGTGGAGCCGGGCACCACGCCCGCGGCGATCGCCGCCGCGATCGGGCCCGGGCTGGCCAAGGCCGCGATCGCGGCGCGGGTCGACGGCGAGCTGCGCGACCTCTCGCGCCCGCTGACGCAGGATGCGACGCTCGCGCTGGTGACCCAGCGCGACGAGGCCGAGGCGCTCGAGCTGGCGCGGCACGATCTCGCGCACGTGCTCGCCGAGGCGGTGCAGCATCTCTTCCCGGGCACGCAGATCACCTTCGGCCCCGCCACCGACGACGGCTTCTACTACGACTTCGCGCCCCCCAAGATCGATGGCAAGGACCGGCCGTTCACCGACGAGGACCTGCCCGCGATCGAGGAGGAGATGCGCCGCATCATCGCGCGCGACGAGCCGTTCACGCGCGAGGTGTGGACGCGCGAGCAGCTGATCGAGACGTGGCAGCGCCAGGGCGAGACGTTCAAGGCGGAATGGGCCGCCGAGCTGCCCGACCACGAGGAGCTGACGATCTACCGTCAGGGCGAGTGGCTCGACATGTGCCGCGGCCCGCACATGCCGACGACGGGGCGGCTCGATCCGCAGGCGTTCAAGCTGACGCGCGTCTCGGGCGCCTATTGGCGCGGCGACCAGAAGAACGCGATGCTCAGCCGCATCTACGGCACCGGCTGGCTCAACAAGAAGCAGCTCGACGCGCACCTTCACATGCTGGAAGAGGCGGCCAAGCGCGACCATCGCCGCATCGGCCAGGACATGGACCTGTTCCACCTCCAGGCCGAGGCGCAGGGCTCGGTGTTCTGGCACCCCAAGGGCTTCGTGCTGTGGCGCCAGCTCGAGGCCTATATGCGTCGCCGCCTCGACGCGGCCGACTATGCCGAGGTGAAGACGCCGCAGCTGATGGACGCGCGCCAGTGGGAGCAGTCCGGCCACTGGGGCAAGTATCGCGAGAATATGTTCGTCGTCCCCGACGAGATCCCCAACGTTGAGGAAGAGGGGCCGGTGCTCTCGGGCGAGGGCGACCTGATGGCGCTCAAGCCGATGAACTGCCCGGCGCACGTGCTGATCTTCAAGCAGGGGATCAAGAGCTACCGCGACCTGCCGATCCGCATGGCCGAGTTCGGCTGCTGCCACCGCAACGAGCCGCACGGCGCGCTGCACGGCATCATGCGCGTCCGCCAGTTCACCCAGGACGACGCGCACATCTTCGTGCGCGAGGACCAGCTGGTCGAGGAGGTGCGCAAGTTCTGCGAGCTGCTCGACAGCGTCTACCGCGACCTCGGCTTCGAGGATTATGCGGTGAAGCTGGCGCTGCGCCCCGACAAGCGCTTCGGCGACGACGCGATGTGGGACAAGTCGGAACAGGAGCTGCGCGACGCGGTGCACGCCTCGGGGCTGTCGGACGCGATCAAGGCGAAGTTCGAGGAGCTGCCCGGCGAGGGCGCCTTCTACGCGCCCAAGCTGGAGTTCCACCTCACCGACGCGATCGGGCGGACGTGGCAGGTCGGCACGATCCAGTCCGACCGCGTGCTGCCCGAGCGGCTCGACGCCAGCTACGTCGGCGAGGACGGCCAGCGCCACCGCCCGGTGATGCTCCACCGCGCCATCCTCGGCACGTTCGAGCGCTTCATCGGCATCCTGATCGAGCATCACGCCGGGCGCTTCCCCTTGTGGCTCGCGCCGGTGCAGGCGGTGGTCGCGACGATCGTCTCCGACGCGGACGGCTACGCCGCCGAGGTCGCGGCGGCGCTGCGCGCGGCCGGGATCCGGGTCGAGACCGACACGCGCAACGAGAAGATCAACTACAAGGTGCGCGAGCATTCGGTGGCGAAGGTGCCGGTGCTGCTGGTGGTCGGCAAACGCGAGGCGGAGGAGCGCAAGGTCGCGCTGCGCCGGCTCGGCAGCCAGGCGCAGGAGGTGGTGACGCTCGACGCGGCGGTGGCGATGCTGCGCGGGGAGGCGACCCCGCCCGACCTGCGCTGAGGCGGGCGGGCGCGGGCTGACCCGTGTGGCCGCCGGCGGGAGGATGTCGGAACGAGGTTACCGTCTCGCTTGTGACCTAAAACGGTCGATTGCGGCGGTACCAGGGTCCTGTCCCGTCATGCGGGGCCCTTCGACAAGCTCAGGAGAGCCTTGACCCGGCATCCGTGGTGCAGCGTACACTGCGGCCGTTGCCCTTGCGGCGGCATCGATCCCGGCTCAGGCTTGTCCTGAGCGACGTCGCAGGCGGCGTCGAAGGGCCGGGATCCCTTGGCATCGCGCCGTGGCGAGCAGCGAGCGGGCGCACGCACCTGACGGAAGGAGGTAGCGGTGACGATCTGGCAGGAGATCAAGGCCGGCACGATCCCGCCCCGGCTCACCGTGGCGGATATCTACGCGCTCACCGAGGCGGGGCTGCTGGCCGAGAACGAGCATTTCGACCTGATCGACGGAGAGATCGTGCCGATGGCGGCGTCCAAGTCGAGCGACCACGAGCGGGTCAAGCAGCGCCTCGGCCATCTGCTCAACCTCAGCCTCCCGCGCGCGCTCGGGGTGTTCGTCGAGGCGGAGATCGCCTTCGCCCCGTCCGACCTGCACGAGCCCGACCTCGCGGTCTGGCCCACCGAGATCGGCTCGCAGGACGTGCGCGGGCCGGACCTGCTGCTGGTCATCGAGGTGGCGGTCTCCTCGATCGGCTATGACCTGCGCGTGAAAGCGCCGCGCTACGCGACCTTCGGCGTGCGCGACTATTGGGTAGTGGACGCGATCCGCAAGACGATCCGGGTGCACCGTGCGCCGGTTCAGGGCGCGTACAGCGATGTCGAGGAATATGAGGCGCACGACCGCGTGACCGCGTTGCTGTTGCCCGAGGTGAGCGTCTGCCTCGAGGAGATCGACGGTCCGCCCGCGCGGCGCTGGTGATGGTCCCGCGCACGCCGCCGCACCGTAGAGGAGGGAGAGTCCGACGATGCGACCCACGACCGCGCTGCTGCTGCTCCCGCTTCTCCTCGCCGAGCCCGCGACGGCGCAGCGGCCCGGGCCGATCGCGCCGACGCTGCGCACCGACTCGGGCGCGGCGCCCGATCTCTCCACCACGCGCGACAGCATCGCGCGCGAGCGCCGCGCCGGTCGCCTGTCCCGCCGCGACGCCCGCCGCGCCGAGGCCGAGGTCGACGTCAACGCCGCCATCGCCGCGCGCTACGCCAGCGGCGGCGGCCTGTCCGACTCGGCGCGCGCCGAGATCGACAACCGCGATCGTGCCACGCGGAGCCTGCTCGACGCGCCCGCGCGACAACCGGCGCCGCGGTGACGCGCCGCCCCTTCTAAAAGCGCGCGTTCTCCCTTATATTGGCGGGCGACACAGCCAACGGAGATTTACCTATACGTCCCCCCATGATGCGCCGGCCGATGCAGGCGCCGCCGATGAACGGGCCCCGCTTCAACGAGTGGATCCAGAGCCCCAAGGTCCGCGTGATCGACCACGAGGGTGAGAACCTCGGCGTGATGTACACGCGCGAGGCGATGGAGCAGGCGCGCGAGGTCGGGCTCGACCTGGTCGAGGTGTCGCCCAACGCCGATCCGCCCGTCGCCAAGTTCCTCGACGTCGGCAAGTTCAAGTACGAGGCGCAGAAAAAGGCCAACCTCGCGCGCAAGTCGCAGAAGACGCAGGAGATCAAGGAGATCAAGATGCGTCCCAACATCGACGACCACGATTACGACACCAAGATGAAGAAGGTGGTGGAGTTCATCGAGGAAGGCGACAAGGTCAAGGTGACGATGCGCTTCCGCGGCCGCGAGCTGAGCCATGGCCAGCTCGGCATGAACGTGCTCCAGCGCGTCGCCGAGCAGGTCGCGGAGGTCGCCAAGGTCGAGGCCTATCCGCGCATGGAAGGCCGTCAGATGCTGATGGTGCTCGCGCCCAAGTGAGTTGATCGGGCCGCGGCCGAGTGCCGCGGCCCGCGCGCTTTCCGTAGCGTCGCGCCGCCGCGACGTTGCGCGCGCTCCACACCCGATATTGAAAATCACCACGTCGGGCACGAAAGCGCTAGACGAACCTTAGTCGTGCGCTAAGCTCTCCCCAATACCGAACCTTCGAAAACGAGGGGCGGGATAACAGGACCTTGGGAGAGGGACCGCCATGCGACTGAGCAACATCCTCCTGTCGTCGGCCGCGATGATCGTTGCGGCGCCCGCGCTGGCGCAGCAGGCCAGCCCGGTGACCAGCAACGCCGCCGTCGACGGGCAGAGCGACACCACATCCAACCAGGCCGGCGACACGCGCGAGCTCAACGCCAACGACATCGTCGTCACCGCCACGCGCCGTTCCGAGCGGCTCGCCGACGTGCCGATCTCGATCAACGCGGTGAGCCAGCAGGCGCTGCAGAACTCGGGCGCGACCGACATCCGCCAGATGGCGCAGCTCGCCCCCTCGCTCAACGTCTCCTCCACCGGATCGGAGGCCAATGCCTCGGCGCGCGTGCGCGGCGTCGGCACGGTCGGCGACAATCCCGGGCTGGAGAGCTCGGTCGCGGTGTTCATCGACGGCGTCTATCGCAGCCGCACCGGCTCGGGGCTCAACGATCTCGGCGAGGTCGACCGGATCGAGGTGCTGCGCGGGCCGCAGGGCACCCTGTCGGGACGCAACTCCTCGGCGGGCGCAATCAACATCTATACCAAGGCGCCGTCGTTCGACTTCGGCGGCTATGCCGAGGGCACCTACGGCAATTACGACTTCTGGCGCGCCGCGGGCGCGCTGACCGGCCCGATCATCAAGGACGTGCTCGCCTTCCGCGTCGACGGCGTGTGGCAGAAGCGCGACGGCTTCTACCGCGACGTCGCGAACGACACCGATTTCAACAACCGCGACCGCTATTTCGTCCGCGGCCAGCTGCTGCTCGAGCCCTCGTCCGATTTCTCGCTGCGGCTGATCGGCGACTATACGAGGCGCAACGAGAAGTGTTGCGGCGCGGTCTACGTCGACACGCGCGAGAAGATCGATCCGACGCCCGGCGTGCCCGGCGATTACGCGATCAATCCGGCGGGCAACCGCATCGTCAGCGTGATGACCTCGCTCGCCGCGCTGCGCGGCTATCCCGCCGGCTCGGTCTTCCCGAGCGGCAGCGACCCGTACAGCCGCCGCATCGCCAACACGCCGGGGCGCGCCTACTCGAACGTCACCAAGGACTATGGCGCGTCGGGCCAGATCGACTGGAACCTGGGCGGCGCCTCGCTCACCGCGATCACCGCGTACCGCGAGTATAAGTCGGACGGCGCGAGCGACATCGACTATAACGTGCTCGACATCGGCTATCGCCCGAACGACGGCAACAACTACCGCCAGTTCCACACCTTCACCCAGGAGCTGCGGCTCAACGGCGAGGCCTTCGGCGACCGGCTCAACTGGCTGATCGGCGGCTTCTACAGCAAGGAAGACCTGCAGGTCGTCGACAACCTCAAGTTCGGCCGCGACTATGGCGCCTTCGCCGCGTGCCGCATCGTCGCGACGATCAATCCCAACGCGGCGCTGCGCAACCCCGCCAATCCCGGCTGCCTCAGCGCCGCCGGCACCGCGATCCTCTCGGGTCAGGTGCCGGGGACGACCCCGGCGTTCGGCGCGGCGACGCCGCTGCTGCTCGCCAACATCCGCCTGCTGGGCACGCTCAACGACCTCGGCACCACGCGCGACGTCTACGACCAGGACAGCCAGAGCTTCGCGGTCTTCACGCACAATATCTTCAAGCTGACCGACACGCTCTCGCTCACCGGCGGCCTGCGCTGGACGCACGAGCGCAAGAAGTTCGACGCGAGTTTCGGCAACAACAACACGGTGTGTCCGCAGATTCAGACGCTGCTCGGCGCCGGCCCCGCGGGCAACCTCTTCAACAACGCGCAGCTCGCCGCGCTCACCCGCGGCATCGCCACGCTCGCCTGCACCGGCAACAGCTCGGCCGCGCTCAACGGCCGGCAGATCGCGGACGATTTCAGCGAGAGCCAGTTCACCGGCACCGCGGTGCTGAGCTGGAAGCCGAGCGACCGGCTGATGACCTATGCCAGCTACTCGCGCGGCTACAAGGCGGGCGGCTACAACCTCGACCGCTCCGACCTGGGTGACGCCTATAATCCCGCGACGATCGCCAACATCGACGCGGGCCGGCTGCGCTTCGATCCCGAGACGGTCAACGCCTATGAGATCGGCTTCAAATACTCGAGTCGCGCCTTTACCTTCAACGCCGCGGCGTTCCGCTCGGAGTTCAAGAACTTCCAGCTCAACACCTTCAACGGCACCAACTATGTCGTCGAGAATATCGGCTCCTGCTCGGAGAGCCTGAACGGCGCCGACCGCGACGCCAGCGCGACGACCGGGGTCTGCACCGGCGACGTCAAGTACGGCGTGCGCAGCCAGGGCGTCGAGCTCGAGGCCGGGATCTACCCGGTCGAGCACCTCGCCTTCAACATGGGCTACACGCTGGCCGAGACCAAGTATCGCCGCAACCTGGTCGGCTCGGACGCGGGCGCGGCGCTGGACCCGGCGCTGTTCCTGCTCTCCGGCGCGCAGATCTCGAACGCGCCGCGCAACGTGATCACGACGTCGCTGAGCTGGACGCCGCCGATCGGGGGCAGCGGGATGAGCGCCTTGTTCTACGTCGATCAGCGCACGTCGTCGGACTATAACACCGGCTCGGATCTGTTCGCCGAGAAGATCCAGGACGGCTTCACGCTGGTCAACGCGCGCGTCGGGCTGCGCGGGCGCGACGAGCGCTGGGCGGTCGAGGTCTGGGCGCAGAACCTGCTCGACACCGATTATCAGCAGGTCGCGTTCAACACGCCGTTCCAGGGCGCGGGCAGCCTCGAGCAGGTGCGCAGCTTCGGCGGCGTCGGCAATCAACTGTTCTCATCGTTCCTCGCCGAGCCGCGTACCTATGGCGTGACGCTGCGGACCCGCTTCTGATCGGTGCTCGACTTGGCGCCACCACCCCGCGCGGTGGCGTTCGCGGCTCGATCCGTCGCTTGACTCACTCGTCCCACGGCGTTCTTGTCGAAGCTATTAACCTTATCTTCGTCAAATTGGGTTAATGATCTGCCGTCAACATCGGCGAATCGGTTCGGACTAGGGGCTTCTTGCGATAGAATAAATTAGCAAGTCGCCCGAGCGCCCGTGGGGGTGAAGTGATGAACGTGGACGTTCTCGGCCAGGCGATGGCCGAGCAGCTCGATCAGATCCTCTGGACCGCGCGCAGCGCGGGCAGCACCCTCATCGTCTCGCGCGGGCAGCACCCCGATGCCATCGGCGTGATGATGCGCGAGGGGCTCGTGCGCGAACGTCTCGGCCATCTCGTGCTCACCCCCAAGGGCCACGCCCGCCGCCGCGAGTGCGCGCCTTACTGAGGCGAAAGCTCGCGCCGATGGGCGCGGCTCGCGATGACACCGCGTCAGCGCCACGCCACCTCCTTGCGGCAATCGCCGCGAGATCGCGCATGGCGCGTGCTGCGTGACCGTGTTCCGGCGAATGCCGGAACCCAGGGAAAAGCGGGGCAGGCTGCAAGGTGCGCGCGGCCCCTGGCTCCCGCGTGCGCAGGGGCACGGAGCGGACAACGCAGGATGTGGCACGTTCCCCGCAGAGCAGTTCTCCGCGAGCGGCCCCTCTCCCTTCTCGGCCTGAAGTCCGTCGTGCCGCGCAGCTCATCCAGCGACGTGGATCCCGAACGGGGTCGGTGATGACGCAAGATGACGAGCTTCCCCGGCGTCACGTAGACATGTCCTCCGAGAAGCAGGATCAACGAGCCCCGGCCTTCATTCCCGCCCCCCAGCCTCGCCGCCGCCCGCTCCAAGGCCCCCCAAGGCAGCACGGACGCATCAGCTCGCCCGATGAGCGACGGCTCTCGCCTCTCGTGCCTCACGCGCGAGAGGCGCCGACGCGCTCTCCTCGTCGCCGAGCCTCCCGAGCGGCCCCCGAGCGCGTCAGACCGCCCCATCCCGCCGCGGACCAGCCCGGACGCGCGCGACGCCCCGGGCGGGCGCCCGGCGCCGCCCAGCTCAAAAAGAAAGGGAGGCCGGCTCGCGCCGACCTCCCCGTCTCGTTCGCCGTAGCGATCGACCTTACTGGCCCGCACCCGGACCGTAGGTGATCTCCACGCGGCGGTTCTGCACCTCGCGGACACCGTCGGCGGTGTCGACACGCGGGCGGCTCTCGCCGAACGCCTCGGTGCTGATCACGTTCTCCGGGATCGCCTTCGAGGTCAGGTACGCCTTGACCGAGTCCGCGCGGCGCTGCGACAGCCCCACGTTGTACTTGGCCGAACCCGAGCGGTCGGCGTGACCCGCCAGCATGACCTGCGCGTTCTGGCAGTTCTGATACTGGGTGACGGCGTTGTCGAGGATCGACGCGGCCTCCGGGGTGATGTCCGACTTGTCCCACTCGAAGAACACGATGAACGGACCCGGCGAGCAGACCACCTCGGGCGGCGGCGGCGGCGGGGGCGGAGGCGGCGGCGGCGGCGGCGGCGGCGGCGGCGGCGGAGCAGCCTCCTCCGGAGCGCCGAAGTTGTAGGTCACGCCGCCGAGCAGGCTGTGCGACCGGAAGCGACCGTCGTACGAGCTGCCGCGCGCGTCGAACAGCTCGACCTTGTCGGCGTTGAAGAAGCGATACTTCAACGACACGTCGAGGTGGTCGCTGAGCGGCGCGCGGATACCCGCCAGCGCCTGCCAGGCGAACACGGTGTCCGAGTCGTCGAGCAGCGTGTAGGAGTTGGTTGGGTTCAGGCGCGCCTGGACCCGCGCCACGCCGGCGCCGCCGCCGACGAAGCCCTGCAGACCATCGTCCTCGCCGAAGTCGAGCAGACCGTTGACCATGAAGCTGAGCGCCGAGGTGCGCCCGCCGACATTGTCATAGGTGCCAGCCGGCAGCTGCGCGGTGCCGCTGATCGGCACGCCAGCGGTGGTCCGGAAGCTGTCGACCGTCGCGCGACGATAGCCGACCTCGGTCTCGAGGCGGAACGCGCCGAAGTCGTAACCGATGACGCCGTCGACGTCCCAACCGTAGTTGGAGTCGGTCGTGCCGGTGCCGGTCAGCGAGGTGGTCGCGCCGGTGATATCCCAATCGATATCCTCGACGATCATCGCGCCGCCCTCTACGCCGACGTACCACGCCTTGTCGCGCGCGAGCGCGGGCGTGGCGAGGGCGGTGGAGGCAAGCGCCATGATCATGGCAAGCTTACGCATCATAATCCCCTTTCCATGGTGTCACTACGGACAGCGCAAACTCACTATCGGCTAGTTGGTTTCCGAACAAGCTGACAAATCCTGGGTGCTGTTGCGCGATTACAACACCGCGGCGCCGGCTCACGATGCGATAAGCCCGTGCGCGCGCAGCGCCGCCAGAACCTTGGCGAGACAGGCGCGCGCGGCGACGTCACCCTCACTTTGCCCCGGATCGGTGATCGCGGCGGCGCGCGCGCCGACCACCTGTTGCCCGTCGACCAGCACGCGCGCGGCGCGCACGACGCCGCTCTCCCAGCCCGCGGCGGTGTACGCGACGACGCACTGGCGTGCGCGGTCCCACGCGCGCAGCCCCTCGCGCGGCGCGACGAACTGCCACCCCGCGCCGCTCCACCCGGCGAGCGCGCCCGCCTGCCCCGCCCACGCGCCGCGCGGTGTGGCGCCGACGAGCCAGCATTGTCCCGGCAGCGGCGCGTCGGGCGGCGCGTCGACCGCGCTCGCCTCGACCGCGCAGCACAGCGCGAGATCGATCAGCGCGAGCGCCTCGTTGTGCGTCTCCTCCTTGTGCGCCTGGCCGCTCACCAGCAGCGGCAGCGCCAGTCGCGCGGTGGTGTCGTCGCTCATCTGTCGTGTTCCTGCTCGTCGTGGGTGGGGAAACGGGTTGGTTCACGCGAGGACGCGCCGACGCGGAGAACGGTGCGGCGCGCCAGCACCGTCGCCGCACGTCGGTGAGGTGCGCCGAGCGACGCCTCGCGCACCGTCGCGGTGGGCGCGCCCCGGCTTGGACACACATCGCGTCCCCGCGCGGATCAGCGACGATCGGCGCGTCCGACGCGCGACGGTGCACGCGGAGGCGCGGCGACGCGGCGGCGTCGCACGCTGGGCACGATCGCGCGCCGACGCGCACGCCGCGGTGTGAGCCGCTGCCGCGGCGAGGCGCACCCGGGCCTCGGCTCCGCGTCGCCGCGCGACCCCACCTCGTTACCCTGCCAGCACCAGCTCCGCCGCGCGCGAGAGCGCCAGCGTGCCCTGTTGCCGAACCGCCACGCGGCGCACGCCATGCCCCGCCGGCAGCCGCAGCGTCGGCGCCGCCACCGTGACTCGGCGGGCGTCGTCGACCGTCACCACGTACAGCTCGCGCTCCTCGCCGAGCGGCACCGGTGCCTCCTCCCAGCGCCAGCCATACCGGCTGCGGCGCACCCAGGTCAGCAGCGTTCCACCGTCCGCGGCGGCGCGCGCGCGCAGATGCACGGGCGCGGGCGGCGCCAGCGCGCCGCCGTCGAGCACGACCTCGGCGCTCACCGGCGCACCATCCCCCACGCCTGCGGCGAGCACGCGCACGGGATCCCCCGCGCGCGCGCCCGGCAACGCCACCGTCACGCACGTCGCGCGCTCCACCAGCACGAAGCGGGCGCCCGCGGGCGACACCGTCACGACGGTGCCGCGGCGCGCGCGCAGCAGCGTCGAGAGGCGCCAGCGCCGCGGCGCGAGCTGGTGCGCGTCGGCGAACTGCACCAGCTCGTCGCCGACCAGGGCGAGGTTGGCACCGCGGTCGAGCGCGCGCGGCGCGCACGTTTCCAGCACCATGTCGTCGTGCGCGAGCAGCAGCTCGATCGTGTTGGCACGGTCCACCAGCGTGCCCGGCGCGCGCGCCAGCGGCGCCACCAGCGCGCCGATCACCGCCGCGGGCGCGGTGTCACCCGCCGCGATCCAGCTCGCCCCGGCGTCGTCGCTCACCAGCAGCGCGGCGCGGCGCCAGCCCGGCGCGGTGCCCGCGGCGAACACCGTCACGCGCTCGACCGCGGACGCGACATCGTCGAGCGGCGGCAGCTCGGCGAGCTGGAGCAGCGTCGCGCCGACCGCGACGTCGGGCGCGCACCGCGCCGTCCCGGCGTCGGCGGGCGCCGCCGCGGTGGGCGCGTCGTCGACCGCGGCGAGCTCGAGCGTCACCGCGTGCTGCTCGTAGCGCGCGCGCGTCACCCGCCACGCCGCCGCCTCGTCGTCGATCCGCACCGCGACGCCGGGCCGCGCCGCCAGCGCGCGCGCGTCGAGCGTCACCGTGCGCGACACGCGCGCGCGCTCGGCGCGGCGCAGCGTATCCCGTGCCAGCGCGGCGGCGCGCGCGGCGCTCAGCGTCGCGGGCAGCTCCACCGTGTCCTCGCGCCAGCCCGCGCCGCCGCGCCGCGCGTGCTGCGCGCCGACCTGATAGTCGCGCGCGGCGTCGTAGTGCGCCACCGTCACCGCGCGCGGCGCGGTCTCGACCGGGCGGCGCAGCGTCTCGCGCGCGATCGGGTCGTCGAGCGCGAGCGTCGTGTCGCAGCGGTCGGCCAGCGCGAGCCCGCCGGGCACCGCGACGAACCAGCCGCCGGTGAGACTCGCCAGCGGCGCCAGCGCGCCCGCCACGCTGTCGCCGCTCGCGGCATAGCCGTCGACGGTGGCGTCGGGACCGGCGCCGACGATCGCGCCCGCGCCGATCGCGCGCGCGACGTCGCCGACGCGCACCGGCGCGGCGTCGGCGACCACCTCGAACGACAGCATCGGCACGCGCCCGCCGAAGTCGGCGAGCTGGAGCTGCTCGAACACCGCATAGGCGATGCCGCGGAACGCCGGCGCGTCGCGCTCGTGCGCGGCGATCAGCGGGTCGGGCAGCTGGTCCTCGGTGCCGCGGTGGAGGCGGAAGCCGGTGGCGCTCTTCCAGTCGCCCGCCGCGCCGCGCAGCAGCTGGCCGTCGGCCCAGATGCGCCGCACCTCGACGATCGCGCGCGCCGACAGCGCCACCGCGAAGGAAGCGGTGTAGCCCGCGTTCGCGCCGCGCCCGCTCTTGCCGTGCGCGGCGTGCGCGGCGGGGGCGGGCTCGGTCGACCACAGCAGGGTACCGCTCACCCGCGTCACGCCGAACAGCAGCGGCAGCGGCGTGGCGTAGGCGGCGCTCTGGACACGCGGCTCGGCCAGCCGCGGCCCGGCGCGGTGGCGCGGCGCGAACAGCGCGCGGTCGAGCTGGTGCCCGAGCAGCCCCCCGATCGCGCCGCCGACCGGCCCGCCGACCGCGCGGCCGAGCGTGGAGAGGACGAGCGTGGCCATGCGGGTGCGTCTCCATGATGATGCGGTCGGCGAGCGTGGCTCGCCCCGCTGTCGTGCCCCGGCGAAGGCCGGATCCCGGTTGGGAAGGTTCGCGCGGGCCTCACCGACGTTCCCCACCTGGACCCCGGCGTGCGCCGGGGTGGAAAGGGTGAGGGCTGCGGAGCGCCTCGCCCATCGGCATCGTCTCCCAGCTGGGCCCCGGCCTCCGCCGGGGAACGATGTCGCGCTCGAAGCAGCTCGGCTGCCCGCCCCTCACCCGCACCAGCGCCACGCCGCCACCAGCGGCCACGGCGGCTCGCCCGGGCGCTCCACCACGCGGCCGACGGCGGCGTCGGCGTGGAGGAGGCCGCGCTCGCTGCGCACCGCGAGGTGGAGCTGCGCCGGCGAGACGCGCAGCAGCAGCACGTCGCCCGGCGAGGCGCCGTCGCACGCGACCAGCCCCGGCGGCAGCGCGAGCGGCGGCAGCGTGCCGCGGCGCAGGCGATAGTCGCGCGGCAGCGTCACCTCCGCCCCGACCCGCGCGAGCGCCACCGCCACCACCCCGACACAGTCGAGACCGAGCGCCGGTTCACGCCCCTGCGCGCGGAAGCGCACGCCGATCAGCGAGCGCGCGGCGGTGAGGACGCAAGATCCTCTCCGACACGGGGAGGGTCGTGCAGGCCGCCATGTCTCCCGGACATGGCTGGCATCGCTGGGGGAAATCCCACCTGCACGACAGCCGAAGGCTGGTGGAGGGGCGCTCCCGGAGACGAGCCGGCCCGTCTGCGGGAGCGCCCCTCCACCACCGCGCTGCGCGCGGCGGTCCCCCTCCGCTTGCAGGGGAGGATCTTGGGCGCTCGGATCCCGCGACGACTCGACCCAAGCACCGACCTTCTCCATGCCCGCTCCCTCACGCCCCCGGATAGCGCGTCAGCAGGTCGTTCCCCGGCACATAGGGTTCGCCACGGAAGTTGACCGAATTGTCGAAGCGCGCCGCGCAGGTGGCGAGCCTCTTGTCGCAGCCCTCCACCAGCTCCACCAGCGCGTCCGCCGCCACCGCGTGCGGCGGCGCCTCCTCCAGCGTCACGCCCGTGCCCGCCGAGCCCGCCACCCCGCTGATTAGCCCCGCGTTGCCGCCGTCGAACCAGCGCAGCACGCCGCCGGCATAGGCGCCCGCCACCGGCTCCGCCGCGTCGAGCGTCAGCGCCGTCCCCTCCGCCGCGACCACGCGCGCGAAGCGCCGCCGCGCCGCCATCATCACGCGGCAGCGGCGGTCGCCCAGCTCGGCGCGGTGAGCTCCACCGCGGGGCGGTCAAGCCGCGCCTGCGCGCCGCTCAGCTCGGCGGTGAAGTCGCGGTCGCGCGCGGTCACGGCGCCGATCCGCCCCTCGCCGAGCGGGAGCGGCGCGGCGGCGGGGTCGCTCCAGTCGACCGCGAGGCAGACCACGCGCGCGCCGTCCCAGCGCCCGTCGGCGAGGTCGCGCGCGGTGATCGCGGCGGCGGTGAAGGCGCCCTCCGCCGCCATCGTGTCGGCGTCGAGCCCGCTGCCCAGCGCCACCGCCGAGGGCGTCATGCCCGGCGCGGCGCGGTAGACCAGCCCGTCGACGACGAGGTCGCGGTCGTGCGCGGTCAGCGCCAAGGTGACGCCGTCGCGCCGCTCGAGCCGCCAGCACAGCGCCAGCGCCAGCACCCGGTCGCTCATGCCTCGCGCAGCTCCACCAGCGGCACGCTGTGCGCGCTGCCCGCCAGATAGGTCGCGCGCGCGACGTTCAGCCGGTCCTCGGCGAAGCGCACCGGCACGTCGAAGTCGAACGACGCGGTTACCGCCGCGCCGGCAGACGGCGCGTCGTCGAGCACGATCACGCCGAGCGGCCCGAGCGTGAACGCCGCGGTCGCCGCCCCCGCCACCGCGACGCGCAGCGTCCCCGCCACCGGTCGCGTGATCCGCCGCGTCGCCGCGCCGTAGCGGGTCACCAGGTCGAAGCGCCGCGTCGCGCCGTCGCCATGGCCCAGCACGACCTCCCGCGCCTGCCAGTCGAACGGGTCGCGCAGCCGGAAGCCGCGCGCCGGCCCCTGGCGCGCGCGGTAGAAAGCGAGCAGCAGCGCGATGTCGGCCTCGCTGCGCACTCCCGGCCCGACGTCGTAGCGCGTGCGCGCCTCGGCCCAGGCGACGGTGCGGGTCTCGTGCCCGCCCGCGCTGGTCGTCACCGCGGTGGAGAAGCCCGGCGCCACCTCGGCCTCGCGCCCCAGCGCGATCGGGAACAGCACGTCGTCGAAGGCGTCCATCTCGTCTTCCCCCTGCCAATAGACCAGCCCGTCGCGCAGCACCTGCGGCAGCGCCCAGAGGTAGCGCGCCGCCACGCCGCGCCGCCGCGCCGCCATCGCCGCAGCGATGATCGGCGCCCACTCACCGCGGTCGGCGGGGCGCAGCACGAAGCCGGACAGATACTCCTGCCGCTCCGCGGGATAGCCGAGCGTCGCGCCGACCAGGGCGGCGCCGCGCTCGCTCGCCCCGGTCGCGCCCGCGGTGACCCAGTCGTAATCCTCGAGCTGGAGCCAATCGAACGCGGGCGCGGCCCAGTCCCCCGGCAGGTTGAGCCGCCGCGCGCCCGGCATGGCGGGATCGAGCAGGGTCGGCAGGTAGATCAGCAGATAGGTCACGCACCCCGGCCAGTCGCCGCGCACCGCCGCCACCAGCGCGGCGGTGGAGCGCGCCAGCGCGGCCGCGGCGCGGTCGAGTGTCGCCAGCTGCGCGGCGTCGAGCGCGCCGCGCAGCGAGGGGATCGCGACCGGCTGGAGCGCGGCGCGCGCGCTCTCGTCGTACAGGCACGGCCGCGCGTCGGCGCTGATCCACCACCACGGCTCGCCGACCTGGAAGCGCGGCGCCAGCCCCGCGCCCGCGCCGATCGCGACGAAGGCGCGCGCCACCGCGTGGAGATAGTCCATCGCGCCCGCGTGGGTCGGCGACAGCAGGGTCGAGGGCGGGTCCCAGCCGGTCAGCGCGGGCGAGCCGTCGGCGGCGCGCTGCTTCCAGTCGTCCCAGCAGTGGCGGTCGAGCAGCTCGTAGGAGAGCGACCAGATCAGCGCATAGCCGAGCCGCGCCGCGCGCCGCGCGAGGTCGGCGTGCCAGGCGGCGCAGGGCGCGTTGAGCGTGCCGCCGCGGCGGCTCACCAGCCAGCGCGTCTCCGCGCCCGCGCCCACCGCCTCGAGCCGAAAATAGTGGCTCATCCCGACGTAGTGGTCGATCGCGCCGCGGTAGCCGAGCTGGAGCGCGTTGCGCAGCAGCCGCGCCGGGGTGAGATGGTAATGGTCGTCGTAGCCGCTCGCCACGCGCAGGTCGTGCGCGGGCACCATCGCGTCGCCGATCGCCAGCACCGCGCCCGCGCCGTCGACGGTGATGCCGCTGAGCTCGGCCCAGCCCTCCGCCGGCGCGTCGAGCGGCGCGGCGCTCCGGTCGTAGCCGGGCGCGACCAGCGAGACGAACATCCGGTCGACGTCGCCCGCCCAGACCGGGTCGCGGTCGGCGGGCCGCGCGTAGCCGGCGTCGAGCGCGGCGAAGTCGAGCGTCACCTCGGCATCCTCGCGCGCGCCGTCGGCGTAGTTCCACAGCCGCACGTACCAGGCGCGCGCCTGCCCGGCGGCGTCGCGCCCCTCGATCGTCAGCGTCGGGCCGTCGACCTCGTCGAGCGCGCGCACCCCCGACGAGCGCCAGCGGAAGCGCAGCCGACAGGCGCGATAGTCGCGCGACGTGTCATAGCCGAGCAAAGGATGGTCGTGGCGATCGACGCTCTCCCAGATGATCCCGGCGAGATCGTCGCGGCGGTAGAAGACGGCGTCGACGCGGAGCACGTCGGGCGCGGGGTTGGTCGCCGCCGCCATCATCGGGCGCGGGAAGTTGACGGTCCAGTAGCGCGGGTCGAAGCGCGTGAGCCAGTCGGTCGCCTGCTCGGCGCGCTCGGTGGCGAGCCGAAAGGGCATCACTCCGCCTCCTCGAGCGCGGCGCGCACCGCGCGCGCCACCTGCCGCGCCGACCGCTCGAGCGCGCGCGGCGCCTCGCCCGCGTGCGCGTTGACGGTGATGGCGAGCCGCAGGTCGCCGCGGCGCGAAGGCGCCGCGGTCTCGCGCAGCAGGTCGATGGTGTCGCGGGTCCGCTGCGTCGGGAAGGACGGGATCACCGCGCCCCGCTCGCGCCCGCCGCCGCCGTGGCCCAGCCCGAACAGCCCGCCGAGGAGCCCGGTGAGCAGCCCGGTCGCGCCGCCGCCGCCGGTGACGCCGGCGACACCGTCGCGCAGCGCCGCGCGCGCCACCGCGTCCATCGCCCCCATCGCCACGCCGCGCAGCTCGTCCATGCCGAGCTTGCCCTTGCGCACCGCCTCGAGCAGCGCGTGCTCCAGCCCGCGGCCGGCGCGCGCGGCGCCGAGCGCGAACGGGCCCTCGACCTGGCCGCGCATCGCGTCCAGGTCGCGCGCGAAACCGGCGGTGTCGGCGCGGACGCCGATCACCAGCCGCTCGATCTCCTCATCCATCGGGGAACATCTCCTGCAAGCGGGCGCGCAGCGCCGCGTCGGGCGGTGGGGGCACATCGGGCGCGAGCGCGGCGCCCGGCGCCGCGAGCTCGGCGGGCGTGGCGCGCCAGAACTCGTCGGGGCGCCAGCCGAGCGCGAGCGCGGCCAGCCCGGCGAGCCGAGTCGCCGCCGCCGCGAAGGTGGCGTCGCTCCCAGCCTCTCTCATCGTCCCGCGAGCACCTGGCGCAGCAGCGCGTGGAGCGCGGGCGTGGCGGCGGCGAGCCCGCCCGCCACCAGCGCCTCGCCGAGCGCGTCGCGGGTCAGCGCGGCGGGCCAGTCGTGGCGGCAGTGCCAGAACAACGTCGCCAGCTCGGCCAGCGCGAGCTGCCCAGCCGCGGCGCGCTCGACCAGCGCGAACAGCGGCCCCAGCTCCTGCTCGGCGGCGATCAGCGCGGTGAAGCTGGGGCGCAGCACGAGCGTCTCGCCGGCGACGCGGATCGCCGCCTCGCCCCTCGCGGGATTGGCGGGCGCGGGATCCGGCGCGGCGCTCATGCCGCCACCACCGCGCCGGAGCTCTCCAGCGCCAGCGTGTAGCTGCGCTCGCCGTTGTAATCGCCGGCATAGTCGAGCTTGGTGACGAGGAAGCGCCCGGCCAGCGCCTCGCCGCTCTCGAAGGTGAGCTGATAGTCGTCGAGCGTCCCCGCCAGCGCGCTGGCGCGCACCCGCGCCTCGGCGGCGGAACCGGTGAAGATTCCCGCCGCGGCGACGCTGACCGAGCGCACGCCCGCGCCGGAGAGCAGTTCGCGCCAGCCGCCCGAGTCCTTGTTGGTGATCGCGACCGCCTCGCCGTTAACGCTGAGCTGCGTGGTGCGCAGCCCCGCGACGGTGCGGTGGCCACCCGCGCCGTCCGCCACCTTGAGCAGGAACGCGCTGCCTCTCTCCGCTGCCATGTCGGTTCTCCTGGTTGATGATGTGATCCGCGGCGGCCACTCGCGTCAGCCCCGTTCCCTTCCCGTCATCCCCGTCCACACCGTCATCCCCGCGGAGGCGGGGATCCAGACACACTGACGTGACGGCTCCTGCGGAGACATCGGCGCCGAAGCCGCCATCGCCGGGGATACGGAGAGCCGAGGGCGGAGCCGCGCCGTCGCTGTGCGATCGTGAGACCTGCGCGTCTGGATCCCCGCCTTCGCGGGGATGACGGAGGGGAGGGTGGGAATGACGGGGGGGGGGGGGGGGGGCGGAGATTGATTCGACGGGAACGCGCCGACGTCGCTGGTCCCGACCCCGCCGCACGCCAGCGCCTCCCCTCACCCCGCCCGCAGCATCCTTACGCGGACGTCGACCAGCGCGGCCCAGCGCGACGGCGCCTCCGCCACCAGCGCGAGCCGCAGCGGGGCGACGGTCACCACCTGCCACGCGCCCGCGCGCGGCGGCAGCGCGAGCAGCGCCGCCTCCGCCGCCGCGGCGAGCCGCTCGGCGCGCGCGCCGCTCTCGCCCTCGTCGCGGATCGTCACCCCCAGCCGCAGCTCGCGCCCGTCGTGCGTCTTGCTGCCCCAGTCGGTCGCGGCGATCTCGCGCAACAGCGCGTAAGGCACCGCCGCGCGCGGCGCAGCGCCGTCGAACACGCGCGTCACGCCGATGTCGCGCAGTGCCGCCAGCGCCGCCGCGCGCAGCGCCGCGTTGGCGCTCTCCGCCGCGGCGCTCACGTCCGCCACCAGCCGAGCCGCGGGTCGGCGAGCCAGCGCCGCACCAGGCCGCGCCCGCTCACCGCGACGCCCTCGTCGACCAGCTCGACCCGCGCGCCGGGCAGCAGCGCGCGCAGCCGCGCCGCGACCCGCGCCTGGATCGCGGCGACGCGGCGCGCAGCGATCCGCTCAACCGCGCCGCTCACGCGCGCGCCTCCGCGACCAGCCGCAGCGACCGGTGCGGTCGCCACAGCGCGGTCACCGCGGCGGGCAGCGGGGTCGCGCCGCCGCGGTCGGCGAAGAGATAGGCTGCGAGCAGCACCGCGCCGTGGCGCAGCGCCGGCGGCAGCCCGGCCCAGTCGCCCGCCAGCCCCGCGGTGAAGGTGATCTCGACCGGCACGGCGGTGCGGACCCAGCCGGTGCCCTGCTCGTCGATGTCGACCATCGCGGCGGCGGGCGCCTCAACGTGGCGCACCGGTCGCGCCGGCAGCGGCTGCCACGCGGCGCGCGCGGGCAGCGACGCGACCAGCGGGCGCGCGATCAGCACCTCGCCGAGGAACAGCTCGGCGGCGCCGAGCGCGGTCTCGACCAGCGCGAGCGCGAGCGCGTCGTCGTCGGTGGCGGCGGCGCGCAGCTCGGCACGCAGCGCGACGAGCGCGGCGGCGCGATCGGCCTCGCCCAGCGCCACCGCGCCGGGGGCGCCGCTGAGGATCGGCATGACGGGTCTCCTGACAGGAGGAAGGGAAGGGCCGGGTCGGCGATCCACCGACCCTTCCCTGGAAGGGGAGTGCGGGCGTTGGCTTGCCCCCCGGCCAAGATGGTGTCCGGGGGGACACCATCTCGCCCGCACTGGCGCGCGGAGCGCGACGGAGGGGTGTCACCGGCGGCGAGTTCCGGTGGACCCACGGCCCGCGACATCCCTCCGTCTGGCCTTCGGCCTGCCACCTCACCTTGCAAGGGAGGATGGAGGTCCGGCTTCGACGAGGAGGCTGTCCACCCGTGGGTCGGTGGGCGGCCTTGGCGTGCCCCCTGGCACACCGAACCCGTGTGGCCCCGCCAAGCGGTGCGGGGAGGAGTTAGCCCCTCACTTCTCCACGAACTTGAGCAGCTTGATCGCGTCGCTGTCGCTCACGCAGCCGGCCACGCGGCGGGTCGCGTAGAAGGTCACGAAGGGCTTGTTGCTGTACGGGTCGCGCAGCACCGCGGTGTCGCCGCGATCGGCGATCAGATAGCCCAGCCGGAAGTTGCCGAAGGCGATCGAGGCGCTGCCCGCCGCCACGTCGGGCATGTCCTCCGCCTCCACCACCGGGTAGCCGAGCAGCGTCGCGGGCTGCGCCGCCGCCATGCCGGGCTGCCACAGGAACTGGCCGTCGTGCGTCTTCACCTTGCGCACGTGCGCGGCGGTGGCGGCGTTCATCACGAAGCACGCGCCCTGGCGGTAGGGCGCGCGCAGCGCCTGGACGAGGTCGATCAGCCGGTCCGCGGGATCGCCGCCGAACGCGCCCGCCGCGCCGCTGGCGAAATATTGCAGCGTGCCGAACGCGCGCGCACCGTCCGCCTCGGCGCTGGCGGGCGAGGTCAGGAAGCCGCGCGGCCGTCCGGCGCCGCTGCCGCTCACGAAGGCGGCGCCCTCGGCCTTGGCGAACTCGGTCGCGATCTCGCCGGCGAGCCACGCCTCGCTGTCGAACAGCGCGTCGTCGAGCATCGCCTGGCTCGCGCTGGGGTTGGCGTAGAGCTCGCCGCCGGGCGGGACCAGCTCGTGGAAGGTCGGCGTCGCGGTGACCGGGCGCGGGTCGGTCTCGCCGGCCCAGCCCGCGGGCGTGCCGCCGCTGGTGATCAGCTTGCGATAGCCCGCGCTGCCGACCTGGACCACGTTGGCGATCGCGCGGATCGGGCTGAGGCCGACGAGCTGCGCGTCGATCGTGCCGTCGAGCTGGGTCGGGATCGCCACCCCACCCTGCTCCCCGGTGGTGCCGGTGAAGGCCTTGGTCTCCAGCGTGGCGCCGGTGCGGATATAGCGCGCGAAGGCGTCGTCGCCCTCGGGCCGCGCGCCCTCCAGCAGCGGGCGCGCGTCGACGGTGTCGGTCATGGTCGGTCTCCTTCTGGGTGGGTGAGGCTGTGGTGTGAGGCAGCGGGCGCCGCGCTCGCCGGGCGTGCGGAGGAGTGGTTCACGCGGAGGCGCGAAGAGGAAGGATTGTTCGCGCAGACACGCGGAGGCGCAGAAAGGGTTCGAGCGCGGCAGCGCTCTTGCATCTCGCCGAAGTGATGCCACGTGACGACCGCCCAACGCGCACCCTCTCCGCGTCTCTGCGCCTCTGCGCCTCTGCGCGAACATCATGCTGGCGCTACGCGCCGGGACGGCGGCGCCAGTCCAAGGCTCTCACGCGAACGCTGGGAGCTGATCCAATCCGGTCGGACTGCCCCGTGCTCCTGCGAACGCAGGAGCGCAGGGCCGAGAGCATCGTCTTCGCGACCCTGGGCTCCGGCGTGCGCCGGAGCACAACTCAGCTCGACCCGACGCCGAGCGCCGTCTCTCTGCCACGCGCTCGTCGCGTCTTCGCGTCATCGCGTGAACCTCATCCCGGCGCATCCGCGGGCGCGTCGGGTGGGAGCGTCTCCGCCCACCAGTCGACCAGCGCCCCCGGCTGCATCGGCACCGCGACCAGGCTCAGCTCGACGAGGTCGGCCGCGACGATCGCGCGGTGCGCGCCCTGGCGCACGCTCCGCGCGCGATACGCCACCGAGAAGCCCGGCAACGCGCCGCGCCGCACCGAGCGCGCCACCGCCGCCTCGTCGACCCGCGCCGCCACCCGCAGCCCGCGCGCGTCCGGCTCGAGCCGCAGCAGCGCCCCCACCGGCGCGCCGCGATGCTGGCACAGCAGCGGGACGAGGCGCGGCGCGGCGCCGAACACGCCCGCGCGCAGCACGTCGCCGGCGCGGTCGACGCGGTCCCACAGCGCGGCATAGCCGCCGCAGCGCAGGCCGCCGCTCACTTGCCGTCCCCGCCGAGGTCGACGCCGAGCCGCATCGCCAGCCCGAGCAGCAGCAGCGCGCCGAGCGTCCGCGTCACCCAGCCGAGCAGCGCGCGCCACGCCGAGCGCTTCGCCGCGCGCCACGTCTGCAGCAACTCGCGCAGCGCGGCGACGTCGCCCGCCGCGCCCGCGTCCGCGAGTCCGAGCCGGGTGAGCGCGCGAGTCGCGCCCAGCTCACCGGCCTGCTCCGCGACCGCGCGCAGTCCCGCCGGGTCGGCGCCCTCCGCCGCCAGCTGCGCGAGCAGCTGCGCCAGCACCGCGGCGGCGCCCGCGTCCTGCGGCGCGCTCATCGCCAGTCCACCATCGCGCGCTTCTCCTCGGGCGAGAGGAAGTCCGCCGCCGCCGCCATCCGCCACAGCCGCTCGCGGTCCTCCGCCAGCGCGGGGACGCGGTCGAGATCGACGCGCAGCGCCGCGTCGCCGCACCAGCGCGCCAGCCCGGCGGCGAGCCCGGTGAGGATCGCGTCGGCGAGCGGCAGCACGGTCAGCCGCCACAGCGCGCGGTT
The DNA here is from genome assembly GCF_014194975.1 of Sphingomonas sp. BK580. Lineage (GTDB taxonomy): Bacteria > Pseudomonadota > Alphaproteobacteria > Sphingomonadales > Sphingomonadaceae > Sphingomonas. The sequence goes on from NZ_JACIAY010000007.1 coordinate 181,070, forward strand.
GGCCTCGGCGTAGTTGGCGTGGGTCGAGTCACCCGGCAGGCCGAGCAGCATCGGCGGCACCCCGAAGGCGAGCGCGATCTCGCGCGCCGCCGCCGCCTTGGTGCCGGCGAAGTCCATGTCGGCGGGGGTGAGGCTCAGCGGCTGCCACGTCAGCCCGCCCTCGAGCAGCAGCGGCCGGCCGGCGTTGCTCGCGCCCGCGAAGCCGGCGTCCATCTCGTCGCGCAGCCGGCGGAACTGATCGGGCGACAGCGTCGCGCCGTCGCGCGCGTCATAGACCAAGGCGCCGGAGGGCCGCGCGGCATTGTCGAGCAGCGCCTTGCTCCACGCCGCCGCGGCGTTGTGGATCGCCACCGCGGGCGCGGCGGCGCCGAGGCAGCCGAGGCCGTAATGGTCGTCGAGCGGGTGGAAGCGGCGCAGGCGGATCACCGCCTCGGGCGCGAGCCGCGTGGCGCGCGCGCCGACGCGGTAGAGGAAGGCGCCGGGCCAGCCGTCGGCGCCGAGCTCGACGCTCACCCGCTCGGGGCGCAGCGGGTAGAGCGCGGCGGGCGCGCCGTCGGCGTCGCGCAGCGGCTGGACGAAGGCGTTGCCGTGGAGCAGCAGCTGCGCCGCGACGGTCTCGAGCAGCCCGGGCGCGGCGACCAGCGCGCAGCGCGTCGTCGTCGCAGGCGAGCGGCGCGCTGGCGACGCTCTCGGCGACGAGCCGCACCGCGCGCTGCGCGATGGCGTTGCCGAGATAGCCCGCGCGCACCTGCGCCTCATAGCCCTGCGGCCAGACCGCGGGCGGCGGCGGCGCGGCGATGCCCGACGCGCGCGCCAGCGGCGGCCGCGCCGCCGCGGGGGCGGGCGCGGTCTTGCGGAACCAGGCCATGGAGGTCTCCTCGGACGATGGTGTGTCGGTCGGCAACGATCCGGCGACGACGACCGCGCTGCAGGCGCGCGGGGCGGCGCGGACGCGCGGGAGGCGGGCCGCGGGACGCGGGCGGCGGGCGGCGGGCGGCGACGCCGGCGGGATGGCGCGCGGCCGAAGTCCATTCACACCGGCATGTCGCGACCGGTCGCACCACGCCGACCCCGACCGTCAACCCTCGCCCGTCATTCCCGCGCCGACTTCGATCGACATCCGCGCGCCCACCTCGACCGTCATCCTCGCGAAGGCGGGGATCCAGACGCGCGGACCGTCGAGGGAGCCGCCACGTCAGCGCGTGCGGATCCCTGCCTTCGCAGCGATGACGAAGGGATCGGTCGTGCCCGCCTCTCCCCGACCGTCATCCCCGCGAAGGCGGGGATCCAGACGCGCGGACCGTCGGGCGAGCCGCCACGTCAGCGTGTACGGATCCCTGCCTTCGCAGGGATGACGAAGGAAGGAGCGGTCACAGCGGTGTCAGACGAGCCACGGTCGGTGCGGCGCAGGTCCTGTCTTCGCCAGCGTCGCCCCGAGTTGGGAAAACCGCGGCCCGCGCGTCGCCACCTACCGCCGCTTCAGCAGCGTCTCGACGCTGTCGTCGACGGTGCCGACCTTGCCCGGCTCGTGCCCCGCCTCTTTCTCCAGCGCGGCGCGGATCGCCTCGATCTGGCGGTCGGTCATATGCTCGATACCGATGAACTCGCCGCGCGCGCGGTCGAGCGCGCGGATGATCTCGTCGAGCTTGGCCTGCACCGCCGCGGCGTCGCGATTCTGCGAGTTCTGGATCACGAACACCATCAGGAAGGTCACCAGCGAGGTGCCGGTGTTGATGATCAGCTGCCACGTGTCGGACCAGGCGAAGATCGGTCCCGTCACCGCCCAGGCGAGGATCGACACCAGCGCCAGCGCGAAGGTCACCGGCTGGCCCGAGGCGGACGCGATCCGGGTCGCGAGCGCGGCGAAGAAACGCTCCAACTTCATGAAGTTACTATCGCTCCGTGACGGGCGGCGGGCAAGCTGTCGACTTTGGCGCCGCTGATCGACCTCCTAGGATGATCGCCTATGTTGCTCGGCCCAGCGCGTGGGGGCCCGGATGCCTCCATAAGGAGGGTGGGCTGGACGAAGCATGTCGATAGCGCTCCAGCCATGGGAGGTGCGAGATGAGCGGTGCAACGATGATTGAAGGCGGTTGCCTCTGCGGCGCGTGCAGCTACCGCACGGGCGCCGCGCCCCTCAACGTGCGCGTCTGCCACTGCCGCCGGTGTCAGAAGGCGACCGGTGCCGCCTTCTACGCGAGGGTCATGGTGCCCTTGGTCGGACTTACCATCGCGGGTCCGGTCGGATGGCTGCATGCCGACAGCGGCATCCGTCGCGGCTTCTGCACCCGATGCGGGACGACGCTGTTCTCCGAACGTCAGAGCGCCGGCACGATCGGGCTGTCCATGGGAAGCCTCGATCGACCCGAGCTGTTCGCGCCGACCGAGCACATCTGGACCTCCAGCAAGCAGGCGTGGCTCGTGCTCGACGACGGCAGGCCGCAATATCCCGAAGGGCCCCCGGCATGATCGACCGGGCCGCTCGCGGTCTTCATCGACGCGACCGGGGAACCATGACGCGGAGAGCCGCCGCTCTGCCCCGCGTCATCCGCTCGGGTGTGCCCCAAGCGCCGCGACCCCAGGTCGACGCCGCTCCCTCTCACAGCACGCGCACGCGCACCGCGCCGCCCTCCCCCAGCAGCAGCGCGGTGAGCGCCCAGACGCAGGCGTCAGCGCGGTCGGGCGAGCGGCCCGGCCCCTCGTAGCCGCCCCCCGCGACCAGCCCCGCCAGCTCGTCCTCCAGCGCAGGGAAGGCGCGCGCGTGCCACACCCGCCCGGTCTCGTAGAGCGCCGCCACCGGCTCGGCGCGCGCCGCCTTGCCGCGCGTGGCGTGGACCAGCCGCAGCGGCAGCGCGGCGTCGGCGGCGCGCAGCACCTGCGCCACCATCTCGCCGCCCTGGTTGGCCTCCGCGACGACTCGCTCGGCGGCGTGGCGCGCGGCGCAGGCGGCGACCGCGCGCGCCCAGCGCTCGGGGCTCGCGCCCGCCACGCTCGCGTCCTCGAGCACGTAGCCGTGGCCGTCGCGCCCCAGCCCGGCGGCGACGATGCCGCAGGCATCCCCGCCGCTCCCCGCGGGCGGGTCGACCCCCACCACCACGCGCATCAGCGCGGGCAGGGCGGCGGCGCGCTGGCGCTCGAGCAGCGCACGCGGCCAGAGCGCGCCGGCGACGTCCTCGATCAGCTCGCCGTCGAGTTCCTGCCGGCCGAGCCGGGTCGCGCCGTACTGCGCCGCGACCGCGGCCACGAAGGCGCGCGGCAGGTGCGGGTTGTCGCGCGTGCGCCCGCGCGTCACCGCGGTATCGGGCGCGGCGGCGAGCCGGCGCAGCAGCGCGGTGGCGCGCGGCGTCGTCGTCACCAGCGCCTGCGGTGAGGTGCCCAGCCGCAGCCCCAGCATCAGATTGTCCCACGCCGCGGTGCCGCGCCACTTGCCGAGTTCGTCGGCCCAGGCGAGATGGTGCTCGGGCCCGCGCAGCTGCTCCGGCGCGGCGGCGGAGTAGACCTGCGCCACCGCGCCGCCGGCGAAGCGCAGCTCGCCCAGGCTGGGCCGCCGCGCCGAGGCGCCGCGCCACCGCCAGCAGCCCGCTCGGCCCCTCCACCATCACGCGGCGCGCGTCGTCCTCGGTGGCGCCGACCAGCGCGATCCGCACGCCCGGCCGCGCGCGCGCCAACGCGGCGACCCACTCGGCGCCGGCGCGGGTCTTGCCGAAGCCGCGCCCGGCCTGGATCAGCCAGACGCGCCAGTCGTCCGATGGCGCGAGCTGGCCGGGGTGGGCCCAGCTCGCCCAGTCGGCGACGAGCGCGCGGCGCGTCGCCTCGTCGAGCGCGTCGAACACGGGCGCGGCGTCCGCGCCCATCCAGCGCAGCGCGCGCAGCGATCGGGTGAGCGGCGCGGTCACGCCCACACCCGCGGCAGCGCGGCCGCGGGGCGCGGCGACGGGGGTCCGGCGCCGCCCGGGCGGCCCCGCGGAGCGGAAGCGAGCGCGGTACCGCGAGCGGCCGCGTCGGGCGGGAGCGCGGCGGCAGGGTCCGGCCGCGGCGGCGCGGTGACCGAAAGCGCAGCGTTCCCGGCGGCGAGCGGTGCGGCGCGGACCGCCGCCGCGGTCGCGTCGCGCGCATCGCTCGCCGAGGAGTGCCGCGCGAACCCGTCACGCGCGCGAGGATGCGGCGCGGCGGCGACCGGCGCGGTCGCGGCAGCGGCCGCCGCCGCGCGGGGCAATCGCGCGGCGCCGTCGCCGGCACAGTCGCCCTCGCCGACACCGCCGCCACCGCCATCGCCGCCGCTGTCGCGCGGCGCGGACGCGCGCGCCGGCGCCGTGGTGTCCGCGCCACGGCCGAGTACGCGCTCCTCCGCGCGCGCCGGACCGTCCCCGGCGCGCTCGGCCGGGTCGCCCGCCGCCGCGGCGATCGTGCCATCGCGAGGCCGCGGCGCGGCCCCGTCCTCCGGCGCGAGCGGGTCGGCGTCGGCTCGGTCGGCCGCGTCGCCGGCACCCGCCCGCGGCGTCGCTCCCCAGAGCGCGGCGTCGTCCGCCGCCCAGGCGGCGGCGTCGAGCCGGCCCTCCTCCCACGCCTCCGCCGCCGCGCGCTCGAGCGAGTCGACCGCCGCCGCCGCCGCCGCGCTCACCGGACGCGCGCGTGCGCCCTTGGCGCCGGTGTGGAGCCGCAAGCGCCGCAGCAGCTCGGCGCCCGCGGGGCCCAGTCCGCTCGCGTCGCCGCGCCGCGCCGGCGCGCGCTCGGCCGCAGGCGCCGGCGCGGCGGCGCGGTGGCGCTCGAGGAGCGCGAGCACCGCGGCGACGTCGGGCGCGCGCGCGGGATCGAGCAGACGCCGCACCGTCTCCGCCTCGAGCCGCTCATAGCCGATCGCCAGTGCGTCCCGCCACGCCGCGGCGAAGCGCGCGCTGCGCCGCCGCAGCGCGTAGACCGTCACCGGCGCGATACCGGTCGCGCCCGCCGCGCGCAGCGGACAGCCGGTCATCGCGAGATGGTCGAGGAAGCGCGCGCGGGTGGCGGCGTCGAGCGCGGCGGCGGCGCGCGCCGGGTCCGCGGCCGCCGCGCGATCGCGCGCGCCCGGCGCGGACTGGGCGCCCGGCGCGGACTGGGCGCGCGCCTCCGCCCCGCGCGTCCCACCTGAGCGCTCGCCTCGCATCGCCGATCTCCCGCTGAGAACGCGAACGGGCCGGCACGGCGGGAGCCTCGCTCCCGAACCGCCCGGCCCGACTCGCTTCATCTCGATGTTCCTGTTTTGTACTCGAACAGCGTCGCGCTGTCAAGCCCCGCCCGCGCGCTCGCGGCTCAGCCCAGCGCACGCCCGGTGCCGGGGCTGATCAGCAGGCGGCGGCCACTGAGCGTCTCGACCTCGAGCGAGTCGCCCTCGCGCTCCACGGTGACGAAGCGGTCCGGCCCCGCCGCCGGCGGCAGCTCGCCGCGCCACACCACGCGGCCGTCGCGGTCGAGGCAGACCAGGTTGCGCGAGCGCGCGTCATCCCCGGCGGCCGGCGCGTAGAGCACCACGCGCCGCCCGCCCCCGATCGCGATGCTGCGCGCGACCCGCGCTGGCTCGGGCATCGGCCGCTCTCCTCTTGGGGAAGGAGATACGCGGGCGGCGGCACGGCGGATGCAGCGGGCACGGTCGGGCGAGCGCTCGGGCAGCGCCGGCGCGCCGCGCGCCGACGAGGTCGCGGGATCCGACAACAGCGACATGGCCCATGCTCTCACGCCGGACCGTGGAGTCTACGTCCGGTCATCGATGATCACGCCCTCCTCGGTCGACCGTCGCTCGTGACGTGGTCGGGCGGAGCGCGTCTGATCCGAGGAGAACGGCCGGGAGAGAACGCTGGCACGGTCATCATAAGGCTGCAGCGCTGCCATGGTCCTCGTCCACCGGCTGACCTCTCGGTTCGCGTGCAGGGCCGGCGCGGTGCCGCAGGCGCCCGGGTCCGGGTGAAGAAGGCGACTTCCTGCGTGATGGAAGCGATGCGGCGCCAGCCAGGCACGTCTGGGCGTGACGCGTCTGCGGTCGCCGCTGTGATGATCGTCGCGACCCGGGCAGGGGCGGTGGAGCGGGTAACGGGAATCGAACCCGTGTATTCAGCTTGGAAGGCTGCTGCACTACCATTGTGCTATACCCGCATACCCGCGAGAGGGCGCCACGTCGTGGCGCTCCCCACCGGCCGGCCCGGCCGCCACCCGTCCGATTCCGACGGGCCGCCGCGGGCTCGTCCGGCGTCATACCGGGCCACCGGCGGCGGCACAAGTCGTCCTCGCCCGCGCACCTGCCCCGGGGCGGGGACGTGCGACCCGGGCGCGCCGCGCGAGCCCCGCCCCGCCCCGCCGCGGGGAGCGATCACGGGCGCGGCTCAGTTCGCCGCCGCCCCGACCATCATGATGGACGCGAGCCGCTCCGACCCGCCGGGCTCGCGCGCCACCCGCCGCTCGCTGCGCAGCAGCGCCAGCTTGGTCCGATGGTCGAGGGAGGGCGGTAGTCCGCCACGACCCCGCCCGCGCACGTCACAGCAGCGCGCGGCGCTCCGGGAAAGAGGGACCATGGCGGGCCTTGCCGGCGGCGTCATTGCCGCTTCTCCTCACGTAGGTAGCACCGCGACAGTCCCACCTCCGACCCGCCCCCCCTACACACCCGGCGAACAAGCTATTGATAGTCGTTCGCACAAGCGATAGAGGCGACGGCGAAGGGGTTCTCACATGCATCATCGTCTCGTCCGCGCGTTGCTCGTCGCCAGCGCGCTCTGCCCGCTACCGGCGCTGGCCGCCGCGCCCGACGCGCCGCTCGTCGCCGCGAACGAGGCCGCCGTCGACACCTCCGCCACCACGGACGCGCCCGAGCAGCAGCAGGTCGGCGACGACGTCGTCGTCACCGGCGTGCAGTCGCGCGACGTCGCGTCCGCCGCCACCAAGGGCAGCGCGCCGCTGGCGGAGACGCCGCAGTCGGTCAGCGTCGTGACCGCGGCCGACATCGCCGGGCTCGGCTTGCAGAACCTCAACCAGGCGCTGCGCTTCGTCGCCGGCGTCACGCCGGAGACGCGCGGCTCGAGCGCCGAGGTGTACGACCAGTTCAAGCTGCGCGGCTTCGACGCCGCGGTGTTCCTCGACGGGCTGCGCCAGTTCGACAGCCCGACCGGCTATGCCAATCCCCAGGTCGACGTCTCGCGGCTCGACCGGTTCGAGGTGCTCAAGGGCCCCGCCTCGGTGCTCTACGGCCAGTCGTCGCCGGGCGGCCTGGTGGCGCAGTCGAGCAAGCTGCCGGTCGACGCGCCGCTCTACGGCGCGGTCGCGGCCACCTACGGCACCTTCGACCTCTACCGAGTCGACGCCGACATCGGCGGTCGCGCCGGGGAGAGCGTGCTGTGGCGCGTCTACGGCAGCGCCAACGGCGCCGACACCCAGCAGAAGTTCAGCCGGCGCGAGCGCGAGACGATCTCGGGCGCGGTGACGCTGGGGGCCGGCGGGGCCACCACGCTGACGCTGCTGGCCAATTACTCGCACGATCCGGAGAATGGCGCCTACGGCGTCTTCCCCGCGCTCGGCACGCTGATCGACAATCCCGGCGGCCGGATCTCGTCGCGCTTCGACGGCGGCGAGGCGGGCAACCGCTACCGCCGCGAGCAGGCGTCGGGCACCTATATCCTGCGCCACGATTTCGGCGGCGGGTGGAGCTTCCGCGCCTCCGGCCGCTACCAGAACGTCACCGCGCGGCTGGGGCTGGTCTATGTCAGCGGATCGCCCGCCGACGCGGGGCTGCGCGTCTACAACCGCGCCTCCTACGCGACCGATGAGGAGCTCAACAACTGGACCTATGACAACCAGCTGAGCGGCGCCTTCCGCACCGGCCCGATCGCGCATCAGCTGCTGATCGGCGTCGACCGCCAGGTGGCGCACTCCACCGAGGCCTTCGCCTTCGGCAGCGCGCCCGCGCTCGACGTCTACCAGCCGGTCTACGGCGGCTTCACCGTGCCGCAGACCCCCGCCGCGGTGCCGGACCCGTTCGCCGGGGCCTATGACACGCGCCAGCGCCAGCAGGGCGTCTACGCGCAGGACCAGCTGTCGCTGGGCGCGCTGCGCGTGACGCTCGGCGGCCGTCAGGACTGGGCCTATGCGCGCGAGCGCACGCGGGCGGGCTCGGCGCAGCCCGACGAGAAGTTCACCTGGCGCGCCGCGGCGCTCTACACGCTGCCGTTCGGGCTGGCGCCGTACGTGAGCTACTCCACCTCGTTCCAGCCGCAGAGCGGCCAGGTGCTGCGCGACGACGGGACGCTCGGCCTCCCCGATCCGTCGCTCGGCAAGCAGATCGAGGCCGGCGCCAAGTTCACCGTGCCCGGCACGCCGATCCTGCTCAGCGCCGCCTGGTTCCGCATCGACCAGACCAACGTGCTGACCTCCACGCCCGATTTCACCGTCTCGCGGCAGACCGGCGAGGTGCGCTCCACCGGCGTCGAGCTGGAGGGCTTCGCCCCGCTCGGCCACGGCTTCACGGTGCGCGGCGCGTTCAGCCGCCAGCGCGTGCGCGTGACGAGCGACCCGCAGGACCCGTCGCGCGTCGGGCGCGGGCTGGAGACGGTCGGGCGCGGCGGCACCTCCGTCAACCTCGACTGGACCGCGCCGGGCGGCCCCCTCACCGGGCTGACGCTGGGCGGCGCGCTGCGCCACGCCGACGAGGCCTATGCCGGCGTCTACACGCCGAGCTTCGGCGAGGCCGCGGCGGGGCCGCGCAACAGCCCGGGTTACACCGTCTACGACGCGCTGGTACGCTATGACCTCGGCGCCACCGCGCCGGGCCTGCGCGGGCTGAGCCTCGCGGTCAACGCGACCAACGTCTTCGACAAGAGCTACCTCACCTCCTGCTTCGCCAATTACCAATGGTGCTGGTACGGCAATCGCCGGACGGTGCAGGCGACCTTGGGGTGGAAGTTCTGAGCGGCGGCGAGCGCTCGATGACGGTCGCGGCCGCTGCGCACTAAGCCCCTCCCCGCCCGGCGGGGAGGGCTGGCGGAAGCGCTCCGGGCGGCGCAACCCTCGTGCACCACGCCTTCGAACCAAGCGTGCTGACGGCGGTAAACGCCCCGCCCCGCCGCTATGCGGCGCGGTCGCGCTCCCCGCGAAGGGGAGGAGCGCACCCGCGCCGCGGCCTCGCGCGTTGCGCCCTCCGCCATCATCGGAGACCGTCATGCGCTCGTTCCTCACCACCGTCGCGATCGGCCTCGGCGCCGGGCTCGTCGCCTCGCTCGCGATGGACCAGTTCCAGGCGGCCGCCGCCCCCGCGCTGGGCCAGGGCGGCGGCAACGACGATCCGGCCACGGTCAAGGCCGCCGACAGCGTCAGCCAGCTCGTCGAGGGTCGGGCGGTGACACAGAAGCATCGCCGGCTCGCGGGCGGCGCGATGCATTACGGCGTCGGCGCCGCGCTCGGGATCGGCTATGTCGCCGCGGCGGAGCGCTGGCCCGAGACCGCGACCGGCTTCGGCCTGCCCTTCGGCGCGATGACGATGCTGCTGCTCGATGACCTGCTCGTCCCCGCCGCCGGCTGGGGGCCGTGGCCCGAGGCCGAGGCCAAGGGCAACCTCTACGCGCTCGCCTCGCACCTCGTCTTCGCCGCGACGGTGGAAGGCGTCCGCCGCGGCGCCGACGCGCTGCTCGCGCGCGACTGAGCGGGGGCGGCGGGGGCGGCGAGCCCGCTCTTTCCCCCTGCGTCATCCCGGAGGTATCCCAGGTTCCATGGATGCGGACCCGACGGCCGGCTTGCCCCTGCGCTGGCCTGATCGGTCACCGACGCCCGTGGCCGCGACGCCGCGGTGGAGAGAGGCCGCTGCCTCTCCCATCGCCGTCGTCCCATTCCGAACCGCGCTTCTCCCTTTCCGCGAGAACGACGCCGGCGGCGCGTGCGGCGCCGCGGATCTCGCGTCGAGCCCGTGACCCGCTCGCTCGCGCCGAGTCCACGACGAAGACCATCCCGGTCGGACCGATCGCGTCGCGCGCCCATGAGCCGGGAACCACGCGGTACGGCGGCCCTGTGCGACGCGCGCAGGATGACGCCGCCGGGGCGCGGCTGCCGCCCCTTCGCCTCAGGCCGGCAGCAGGCTCAGCGGGGGCACCCAGTGCAGCAACCGCTGATAATCCTGCGGCGGGTCGGGCAGCGTCGCGCGCTCGGCCACCGCGGCGGCGAGGCACAGGCCGGCGACCAGCACCATCCAGGCGGGCACGCGCCGCAGCGGATAGGTGTCCGCCAGCAGCACCGCCGCCAAGGCGGTCGCGAGCATCGGCCAGAGATGATAGCGCAGATCGGTCGCGATCGAGATCGCGAGGAAGCTGAACTCCAGCGTCACCGCCGAGGCGAGCAGCGCGATCGCCAGCTGGCGCGGCGGCGCGTGGCGCCAGCGCCGCGTCCCGACCAGCAGCAGCAAGGCGAGCAGCAGCCAGGCGAACGGCCAGGCGAGCGGGGTCAGCACCGCCCGCGCGGCGAGCCACATCCACTGCCGCGCTTCCGGGCCCGGGCTGGCAAGCCCGAGCGCGTTGTGCTCGCTCCGGCCCGTCGGCGCCGCGCCGGCGAGCCGCGCCGGCACCAGCCAGCGCTCGGTCATGTTCCAGTGCGCCGAACGCTGCGCGAGGTAGGCGAGCGGATGGTGGAGCGCGGCGTTGGCGAGCCGCAGGTAGAGGTCGCCCGCGCGCTGTGCCTGGAGCGGCGCGATCGCGGCGACGCAGCCGGGCGTGTCGCCGAGCGGATCCCAGAAATAGGGTGTGACGCAGTCGTTGGCGCGCAGCTGCCGCGCCGCCCCGCGCGACAGGCCCACCGAGCGCGACCCCGGCGCGCGCACCGCGATGCCGGCGAGATCGTAGAGCGGCTGCGTCGCCTCCACCCCGCTCGGCTCCGCCCCGATCAGCTGGTGGTTGATCGGCCCCGCGAGCGCCAGCACCAGCGCGAGCAGCACGCCCGCGGCGACGATCAGCGCGCCCGCGCGCCGCACCGGGAGCAGCCCCGCGAGCAGCGGCGCCAGCGCGAAGGCGGCGTTGGCGCGCACCAGCAGCGCGTAGCCGAACAGCAGCGCGGCGAGCAGCGCCGCCGCGGCGGGCACCGGGCGGTCGCGCAGCCGCCACCACGCCACCAGCCCGAACGCCCCCAGCGCGGCACCGACCAGCTGCGCGTCCTTGAGCACCACCGCCTGCCAGCCGAGGAACGGCGGCAGCAGCCCGATGAGCAGCGCCGTCCAGCCCGCCGCGGGGCGCCCGATCCGCGCCAGCGCGCCGGCGATCAGCCCCAGCCCGAGCCAATAGCCGGAGAGCTGGAACACCAGCAGCGGGGTGGCGCCGTCGCCGAGCGGCAGCAGGCGGCGCCACAGCCACGCCATGACCGGCGGGTGCCAGTCGTCGTAGTGGCCGCTCAGGACCTGGCGGAACTGCTCGACCGTGTCATAGTCCGCCACGCCCGGCGCGAACACCACCAGCGAGGCGAGCCACAGCGCGGCGGCGACGAGCAGCGGGTATCGGGCGGGGCGCGTCGCATAGATCATATGGCCGATTATAGGACGGTCACGCCCGACGACGGCACCACCGCTCAGATGTGAAGCGCGCGTCCGTAGGCGCCGAGCACGCTCTCGTGCATCATCTCGCTCAGCGTCGGGTGCGCGAACACCGTCTCCATCAGCTCGTGCTCGGTGGTCTCGAGCTGGCGCGCGACGACATAGCCCTGGATCAGCTCGGTCACCTCGGCGCCGACCATGTGGGCGCCGAGCAGCTCGCCGGTCTTGGCGTCGAACACCGTCTTCACGAAGCCGTCCGCCTCGCCGAGCGCGATCGCCTTGCCGTTGCCGATGAAGGGGAACTTGCCGACCTTCACCGCGCGGCCGCCCTCCTTGGCCTTGGCCTCGGTGAGGCCGACGCTGGCGACCTGCGGGCGCGAGTAGGTGCAGCCCGGGATGTTCCATGTCTCGAACGGGTGCGGGTCCTGCCCCGCGATCTTCTCGACGCAGACGACGCCCTCGTGGCTCGCCTTGTGCGCCAGCCAGGGCGCGCCGGTGACGTCGCCGATCGCGTAGATGCCCTCGACGTTGGTGCGGCCATAGCCGTCGACCTTGATGTGGCCGCGCTCGGTCTGCACGCCGAGCGCCTCCAGCCCGATGTTCTCGGTGTTCGGGACGATGCCGATCGCGACGACGACGTGGCTGTATTCCTCGGTCGTGCTCTTGCCGTCCTTGCCCTTGATCGTCGCCTTGACCGACGCCGCGCCGGTCTCGATCTTCTCCACGCCCGCGCCGGTGAGGATCCTGATCCCCTCCTTGGTGAGGCGCTTCTCCATGAAGGCGCTGACCTCCTCGTCCTCCACCGGCAGGATCCGCGGCAGCATCTCCACGACCGTGACGTCCGCGCCCATGTCGTTGTAGAAGCTGGCGAACTCGATCCCGATCGCGCCCGAGCCGATGACCAGCAGCCTGGTCGGCATCTCCTCGGGCACCATCGCGTGGCGATAGGTCCAGATGCGCTTGCCGTCGGCCTTGGCGAAGGGCAGGTCGCGCGCGCGCGCGCCGGTGGCGACGATGATGTGCTTGGCCTCGAGCTCGACCGTGCCGCCGCCCTGCTTGACGCTCAGCTTCCCCTTGCCGGTGAGCGCGCCGACGCCCTCGACCACCGTCACCTTGTTCTTCTTCATCAAGCCCTTGACGCCGGCGTTGAGCTGGCCCGCCACCTTGCGGCTGCGGTCGACGATCTTGGTGAGGTCGAAGCCGACATTCTCCGCCTTGAGCCCGTAATCGGCGGCGTGGGTCATGTAGTGATAGACCTCGGACGTGCGCAGCAGCGTCTTGGTCGGGATGCAGCCCCAGTTGAGGCAGATGCCGCCGAGCCGCTCGCGCTCGACGATCGCGACCTTGAGCCCGAGCTGCGCCGCGCGGATCGCGGACACGTAACCGCCGGGGCCCGAGCCCAGCACGATGAGATCGTAGGTGTCAGCCATTGCGCCACTCCCGGGCCGCAGCCCCTGTTTGCCATCAGATGGGTGGCGCGGGTCGCGCGCGCACCGTGAATTTCGATCACGCCGCGGGCGGTACCTCGCGCGGGCGGCGGTCCTCGTCGATCGCCACGAAGGTGAAGCGCGCCTCGGTCACCTTGCGCGACTCCTCGCCGTGGCGGTCGCGCGCCCAGCTCTCGACGTCGATCGCGATCGAGGTACGCCCCACCCGCGCGATGGTGGCGTAGACCGAGACCTCGTCGCCGACGTGGACGGGGGCGTGGAACTGCATCCCGTCCATCGCGATCGTCACCGCGCGGCCGCGCGCGCGCCGCGCCGCGGTGAGCCCGGCGGCCGAGTCCATCAGGCTCATCAGCCAGCCGCCGAAGATGTCGCCATAGGCGTTCGCGTCGGCCGGCATCGCGGTGACGCGGATCGTCGGCGCACCGCTCGGGGGCGTTGCGGCGGTGGGAGGCGCCGCGCTCACGCGCGCGTCTCGCCGCCGCGCTGCTCGTCGCGCTGCTGCACCTCCCAGACGTCGCGCGCGCCGAGCAGCCCGACCGCCACCATCGTGCCCGCGCCGACCAGCCAGATCGTCTCCGCGCCCTGCGGGTAGCTCCACGCCGCGCCCTTGAAGACGAGCGCGGTCACGCCCAGCGCGAGCAGCCCCCAGGCCCACTCGCGCCACACCGCGGGCAGCTCCATCTGCGCCATCGCCCGCTCCGGCTCAGGCGAGCATCGCCAGCGGGTTCTCGACGAGCTGCTTGAAGGCCTGCATCAGCTGCGCGCCGTCCGCCCCGTCGATCGCGCGATGGTCGAAGCTGCCCGTCGCCGACATCACCGAGGCGACGCCGAGCGTGCCGTCCTTGAGCACCCAGGGCCGCTTCTCGCCCGCGCCGATCGCCAGGATCATGCCCTGCGGCGGGTTGATCACCGCCTCGAACTGCTTGATCCCGAACATGCCCATGTTGCTGATCGAGGCGGTGCCGCCGGTGAACTCCTCGGGCTTCAGCTTCTTGTCGCGCGCGCGCGCGGCGAGGTCCTTCATTCGCGTCGAGATGCTCGACAGCGAGGCGGTGTCCGCCTCGGTGATCACCGGCGTGATCAGCCCCTCGGGGGTCGACACCGCGACCGAGATATCGGCGCGGCCGAAGCTGACGAGCTGGTCGGGCGTGAACATCACGTTGCACTTGGGCACCTGGATCAGCGCCACCGCGAGCGCCTTGATCAGCAGGTCGTTGACCGAGAGCTTCACCCCGCGCGACTCGAGCCCGGCGTTGAGCTCGCCGCGCAGCTTGAGCAGCTTGTCGAGCTCGACGTCGACCGTGAGGTAGATGTGCGGCACCTGCTGCTTCGACTCGGTCAGGCGGCGCGCGATCGTCTTGCGCATGTTGCTGAGCTTGGTGAGCTCGTGCGGCACGTCGGGGATCGTCGCCGGCCTGGGCGCGGGCGCGGCGGCCTCGGCGGTCGGCGCGGGCGCGGCGGTGCCGGCGGCCGGGGCGGCGGCGCCGGCCTTGGCCCCCTCGACGTCGGCGCGGACGATGCGGCCGTTCGGGCCGGTACCGCTCACCGACGCGAGGTCGACGCCGCGGTCGGCGGCGATGCGGCGGGCCAGCGGGCTCGCCTTGACGCGCTCGCCCGCGGCGCGCTGCGGCGCCGGCGCGGGCGTGCCGGAGGACGAGGCGGTCGGCGCGGCGGCGACCTGCGAGTCGGCGGGCTTGCCGTGATCCTCGACGTCCTCGGGCGCGGGCGCGGCCTCGCTGCCGGTCTTGTTGGGGTCCTCGGGCGAGGGACGCGGCTCGCTGGCCTTCGCCGCCGGCGCGGGGGTGCTCTCACCGGCCTCGTCGCCCTCGCCCTCGAGCAGCGCGATCACGGTGCCGACCTTGACCCCGTCGGTGCCCTCGGCGACCGCGATCTTGGCGATGCGGCCCTCGTCGACCGCCTCGAACTCCATCGTCGCCTTGTCGGTCTCGATCTCGGCCATGATGTCGCCCGCCTTGACCTCGTCGCCCTCCTTGACGAGCCACTTGGCCAGCGTGCCCTCTTCCATCGTGGGCGAGAGGGCAGGCATCTTGATTTCGATGGGCATCGTGAGTCCTCGAGCGGATCCTGGAAGTTGCCCGCGTCTCTCGCGGTTGCGCGACGCAGGGTCAACCCCACCCCCTCCCGCGCCCGCGGCTTGCGCGCGCGCGGCGCGCGGCGGTAAACCCCTCCCGATCAGGGGGCCTTCACCGATGCGCATCTACCTCACCGTCGTCGACGACACCCCCGAGGCGCTGAGCGCGCTGCGCTTCGCCGCGCGCCGCGCGGTGCGGACCAACGGCGGCGTCGAGATCCTCGCGCTGCTGCCGCCGCAGGAGTTCATCCCGTTCGGCGGCGTGCAGGCGACGATGGAGGAGGAGCAGCGCCAGCACGCCGAGGGGCTGGTCGCACGCGCGGCGGGGACGCTGCTGGAGGAATCGGGCGTCCGCCCGTCGCTGACGGTGCGCAGCGGCGACGGCCCCAAGGTGATCCGCGAGATGATCGCGGCCAACCCGCAGATCGCCGCGCTGGTGCTGGGCGCCGCGGCGGGCGGCGCGCCGGGCGCGCTGGTGAGCCACTTCGCCGCCGAGGCGGGCACGCTGCCGGTGCCGCTGATGATCGTGCCGGGCGGGCTGGCGATGGAGGCGATCGACCGGGTGAGCTGAGCGACGGGGCTATCAGCTCGCGGTCACGGAGCGTCAATCCTCCCCGCTCGCGGGGAGGTGGCAGCGCGCCAGCGCTGACGGAGGGGGCTCTCCGCGAGCGCGAACGTCGCGTGGGTGGAAGCCCCCTCCACCACGCCCGTCGGGCGCGGTCCCCCTCCCCGGGCCGGGGAGGATCCGGAAGTCTTCTACGCCGCCGCGTCGAACTGCAGGCTCGCCAACCGCGCGTACAGGCCGCCGCGCGCGATCAGCGTGGCGTGCGTCCCCTCCTCGACGATGCGGCCGCCGTCCATCACCACGATCCGCGAGGCCGCGCGCACCGTCGCCAGCCGGTGCGCGATCACGATCGTGGTGCGAGTCGCCATCAGCCGCTCCAGCGCGTCCTGCACCAGCCGCTCGCTCTCGGCGTCGAGCGCGCTGGTCGCCTCGTCGAGCAGCAGGATCGGCGAGTCGCGCAGCAGCGCGCGCGCGATCGCGATGCGCTGGCGCTGCCCGCCCGACAGCCGTGCCCCGCCCTCGCCGAGGAAGGTGTCGAGCCCCTCGGGCAGCGCGCGCAGGAAGTCCGCGGCATTGGCCGCCTCGGCCGCGGCCCAGACCTGCGCGTCGCTCGCGTCCCAGCGACCGTAGCGGAGGTTGTCGCGCGCGCTGGTGGCGAAGATCACCGTCTCCTGCGGCACCATCGCGATGCGCGCGCGTACCTCCGCCGGATCGGCCTGGCGCAGGTCGACCCCGTCGACCAGCACGCGGCCGGCCGCGGGCTCGTAGAAATGCTCGATCAGCTGGAACAGCGTCGACTTGCCCGCGCCCGAGGGGCCGACCACCGCCACCGTCTCGCCCGGCGCGACGCTGAGGGTGAAATCGTGCAGCGCGGCCATGTCGGGCCGCGTCGGGTAGCGGAACTCGACCGCCTCCAGCGCCACGCGACCCTCGGCCGGCACCGGCAACGCCACCGGGTGCGCCGGCGCCGCGATCGCGGGGCGCTCGTCGAGCAGCTCGGCCAGCCGCCCCGCCGCGCCCGCGCCGCGCAGCAGGTCGCCGTAGACCTCGGTGAGCGCGCCGAACGCGCCCGCGACGATCCCGCCGGTCAGCACGAAGGCCGCGATCGCGCCGCCCGAGAGCCGCCCCGCCGCGACGTCGATCGCGCCCTCCCACAGCACCAGCGTGATCGCGCCGAACACCAGCCCGATCACGATCGCGGTCATCACCGCGCGCAGCCCGATGCGGCGCTTGGCGGCATCCATCGTCGCCTCCACCGCGCCGGCGAAGCGCGCGCCCTCGCGCCCCTCCTGGCCGAACGCCTGGACGATCTTCATCGCGCCCAGCACCTCGTTGACGATCGTGCCGACGTCGGCGACGCGGTCCTGCGAGGTGCGCGAATAGGCGCGCACCTTCCGCCCCAGCAGCGTGATCGGCAGGATCATCAGCGGGATGCCCAGCAGCAGCAGCGAGGCGAGCTTGGCCGAGATGGCGAACAGGTAGATCAACCCGCCCACCGCGGTGAAGCTGTTGCGCAGCGCCACCGAGATGGTCATCCCGACCACCGTCTCGATCTGGCCAGTATCGGCGGTCAGCCGCGAGGCGATCTCGGACGGGCGGTTCTCCTCGTAGAAGGCGGGGCTGAGCGTCATCAGGTGGCGCACCACGCGCTCGCGGATGTCGGCGACGACGCGCTCGCCCAGCCAGGCGACGAAATAGAAGCGCACCGCGGTGCCGAGCGCCAGCACCAGCACGATCATCAGCATATAATGGAACGAGGACGCGACCGCCGCGGACGAGCCGTCGCCGGCGGCGAAGCCGCGGTCGATCACGCGCTTGAAGCTGTACGGGATCGCGATGGTCGCCGCCGAGGTGATCGCCAGCGCGGTGAAGGCGGCCGCGATCTGCGCCGGATAGGCGCGCGCGTGCTGCCACACCATCGTGAGATTACCCAGCCGGCGGGAGGGGGCGGCGTCGGGAAGGCTTGCCATGTCGGGCGCCTAGCAGTGCCCGGCAGGCGGCTCAACGTGTGTGGCGCGGCGGCCACCACGGGACACGATCGTCACCGCGGCCCGCTTCGTGCGTTACGCCCCGGTAGGTTTTGTATTACGACCGATCATGCCCATGTTCCGGGCGGAAGGAAGCGGATGCTCTACGACGCGTACGAATGGCAGCGGTCGTGGCTCGCCTCGGCGAGCGCGATGGCGACGGTGGGGGCCAATTGGCTCAACAACCCCTCCAATCCCTTCGCCTATCTTGGCGGCGGGCCGGTGATGGCGAGCGCGCTCGAGGTGTTCGCGCACGCCTCCGCCTCGCGCGGCAAGCCCGCCTTCGCGCTCGACACGACGATCGTCGAGGGGCGCACGGTGACGGTGACCGAGGAGATCGTGCTCCAGCGGCCGTTCGGCCAGCTCAAGCGCTTCCGCCGCGAGGGCGTCGAGGGCGGCCCGCGGCTGCTGATCGCGGCGCCGATGTCGGGCCATTTCGCCACGCTGCTGCGCGGCACGGTGGAGCGCATGCTGCCCTTCGCCGACGTCTACATCACCGACTGGCGCGACGCGAAGCTGGTGCCGCTCACCGACGGCCAGTTCGACCTCGACGATTACATCGACTATCTGATCGCCTTCCTCGAGGCGATCGGCCCCGACGCGGGCGAGGGGGATGGCCCGCGCGGCGCGCACATGCTGGCGGTGTGCCAGCCCTCGGTGCCGTGCCTCGCCGCGACCGCGCTGATGAGCGCGGACGCCAACCCGTGCCGCCCGCGCACGCTGACGATGATGGGCGGCCCGATCGACACGCGCGAGGCGCCCACCGCGGTCAACACGCTCGCCACCGAGCGGCCGTTCGCCTGGTTCGAGCAGAACGTGATCGCCACCGTGCCGATGCTCTACCCCGGCGCGGGGCGGCGCGTGTACCCGGGCTTCCTCCAGCTCGGCGGGTTCATGACGATGAACCTCGGCAACCACATGATGAGCCACTACGAGCTGTTCAAACACCTGGTCACCGGCGACGGCGAGAGCGCGGACGCGACCAAGCGCTTCTACGACGAATATCGCTCGGTCTGCGACATGACGGCGGAATTCTACCTGCAGACGATCGACACCGTGTTCCAGACGCACGCGCTGCCGCGCGGCACGATGACGCATCGCGGCCGGCCGGTCGATCTCGGCGCGATCACCGACGTCGGGCTGCTCGCGATCGAGGGCGAGCGCGACGACATCTCGGGGCTCGGGCAGACCAGGGCGGCGCTGACCTGCGCCACGTCGCTGCCGGACGAACACAAGCGCTACCACATGGCCGAGGGCGTCGGGCATTACGGCATCTTCAACGGATCGAAGTGGCGGAACCGCATCGCGCCGGTGGTGGAGGAGTGGATCACCGCGCACGGGTGACGCGCGCGGGTGCGTGGGCGTCGGATGACCGCCGCGATCCCGCGAAGTGCTCTCCCTCCCCTGCGGGGGAGCGGCGGGTGGGGCGCTTGCGCGAACGCCGCGCTGGCGGAGAGGCCCCACCCCGACTTCGCCCCTCAAGGGGAGGGGCTCACTCGAAGGGCGGCGACGTCACGTTGCCCTACACCACCCGGCTGACGCGTCCGCCTGGGTGGCGCTCCAGCCGCCCGGCGAGTTCGAGCTCGAGCAGCACGTCCTGGACCAGCGCCGCGGGCAGCGCGCTCTGCCGCACCAGCTCGTCGGCGGCGACGGGCGCCGCGGCGAGCAGCGACTCGACCCGCGCGCGCTCCGCGTCACCGAAGTCAGACGCCGCCGCGCTCACGCTCTCCCACGGTGCGGCCGGCCGCGGCGACGCGCGCGGGTCGAGCGGGCGGAGCTGCTCGAGCACGTCCGCGGCGTCCTGCACCAGCGTCGCGCCGTCGCGGATCAGCGCGTTGCCGCCGCGCGCGCGCGGGTCGCTGGGATGGCCCGGCACCGCCATCACCTCGCGCCCCTGCTCGCCCGCCAGCCGCGCGCTGATCAGCGAGCCCGAGCGCGGCGCCGCCTCCACCACCAATGTCCCGAGCGCCAGCCCGGTCACGATGCGGTTGCGATAGGGGAAGTGGCGCGCGCGCGGCTCGGTGCCGGGCGGCATCTCGGCGAGCAGCAGCCCCTCGCGCCCGATCCGCTCCTGCAGCGCGGCGTGCTGCGGCGGGTAGGCGACGTCGATCCCGCCCGCCACCACCCCGATCGTCCCGGGCAGCGCGCCGAGATGCGCCGCGCCGTCGATGCCGCGCGCCAGCCCCGACACCACGCTCACCCCCGCCGCGGCGAGGTCGCGCGCCAGCGCGCGCGCGAGGCGACACGCCGCCGCGGAGGCGTCGCGCGCGCCGACGATCGCCACCGTCGGCCGCGCCGCCAGCGCGAGATCGCCGCGCAGCGTCAGCACCGCGGGCGAGTCGTCGAGCTCGGCGAGCAAGGGCGGATAGTCGGGATCGCCGAGCAGCAGGTGGCGCCCGCCGAGCCGCTCGAGCAGCGCCCGCTCGCGCGCGATCGTGTCGGGCGGCGGCAGCGGGGGCGCGCGCCCGCCGCCGCGCCGCGCCAGCTCGGGCAGCGCCTCGATCGCGGCGGTCGCGGAGCCGAAGCGCGCGAGCAGGCGGCGATAGCTGACCGGGCCGATCGAGGGCGTGCGGATCAGCCGCAGCCGCGCCGCACGCTCCGCCTCATCCACCATGCGCCGCGCGCCTCTTACCCCTGTTCGACCGTGTCGCCCCCAGCCGGCGCGGCGGAGCGGCCGACGCGCGGCTCGGTGCCGTCGACCAGCCGCGCGATATTGGCGCGGTGCTTCCACAGCACGAGGGCGGCGAGCCCCATCAGCAGCGGCACGAGATCGAACTCCCCCAGCACCGCGGCGGTGACCGGCGTGCTGATCGCCGCCGCCATGCCGGCGAGCGACGAGATGCGCAGCAGGGCGAGCAGCCCCAGCCACAGCGCCGCGAACACCGCGCCCAGCGGCCAGTGCAGCGCCAGCGCCACGCCCATCAGCGTCGCCACGCCCTTGCCGCCGCGCAAGCGCAGCCACACGGGATAGCAATGCCCGACCATCACCGCCGCCGCGGCATAGGGCTCGGCGCCCGGCAGCCACGCCCGCGCCAGCAGCACCGCCGCCGCGCCCTTGCCGAGATCGAGCAGCAGCGTCGCCGCGGCGAGGCCCTTGCGGCCGGTGCGCAGCACGTTGGTGGCACCGATGTTGCCCGATCCGATCTGCCGCAGGTCACCGGCGCCGAACGCGCGGGTGAGCAGCACCCCGAACGGGATCGATCCCAGCAGATAGCCCAGCAGCAGCGCGGCCGCGGGCAGCGTCCAGACGAGTTCGGCGGTCAGTTCCGGTCCCCCATGCCGCCCCTCTCTAACCGAAACATTTCGGGTACGCTACCGCCCGGCGCGGCCGACGTTGCCGGCATCGGCGAGAGGCCGTAAGCGCGCGGGCGATGAGCGACACGCGGCCGATCCTGTTCTTCGACTCGGGCGTGGGCGGGCTCTCGGTGGTGGCGCCGACGCGCGCGCTGCTGCCGCACGCGCCGATCGTCTACGCCGCCGACTCGGCGGGCTTCCCCTATGGCACACGGGGCGAGAGCGAGATCGCGGCGCGCGTGCCCGCGCTGCTGGGGCGGCTGGTCGAGCGCTATCGCCCGCGGCTGGCGGTGATCGCGTGCAACACCGCCTCGACGATCGCGCTGCCCGCGGTGCGCGCCGCGCTCGACGTCCCCGTGGTCGGCACCGTGCCCGCGATCAAGCCGGCGGCGGCGATGAGCGCCACGCGCGTGATCGGGGTACTCGGCACCGAGGCGACGGTGCGTCAGCCCTATGTCGACGACCTCGCCGCGCGGTTCGCCGGCGACTGCCGGGTGCTGCGCCACGGCTCCGCCGCGCTGGTCGAGCTGGCCGAGGCCAAGCTGGCGGGCGAGGCAGTCGATCCCGCCGCGGTCGCCAGCGCGCTGGCGGGGCTGCTGGACCAGCCCGGCGGCGAGCGGATCGACGTGGTGGTCAACGCCTGCACGCACTTCCCGCTGCTCGCCGAGGAGCTCGCCGCGGCGGCGCCTCCGGGCGTGCGCTTCGTCGACGGCGGCCCGGGTATCGCGCGGCGGATCGAGTCGCTCACCGCGGGGCAGGTTTGGGCGGCGGCGCCGGACGTGCTGGTGTTCACCCGGCTCGGCGAGCACGAACGACGCGTCGCGGCGGGACTGGCGTTCGCGCGGGTGGAAGCGCTGTAGTGGGGGCTATGGGGCGGCATAAGTGCTGACCGGCTCGGCTGCGGCTCCCTTCCCGCGTCTGTTACCGTATACCCGGGCTGCGCCTGAGCCGTCCTGCCATGCCCCTGCCCCCCCCTTCCGTCATTCCCGCGAAGGCGGGAACCCAGACGCGCGGGCCTGGCGACTTGAGCCGCGCCGTCAGCGTGTCTGGATCCCCGCCTGCGCGGGGATGACGGAGTGAGGACGGGGAGACGAACGGCGACGACGGAGAGACGCGGACACCGAGCGCCATGACGTCCGGCGCCGCGCCGCACCGCCCTTCCCCGCCATCATTTCCCTCTTGACCCGCGACCGGGGTGGGACAATTTGTCCAAGCGCTCGATCAGACAAAGCGGCCTTATCCGCTGGCCATCGGGGGCGGAGGGGAGTAATCGCGGGCGCCATGATCAGCGACAGCAGAGAGGCGCGCGGCGTCGACTACTCGCGCGTGTTCACGCAGGCGATTGATCGACTCCATGCCGAGGGGCGCTACCGCGTCTTCATCGATATCCTGCGCAACAAGGGCATGTTCCCCAACGCGCGCTGCTTCGCCGGGCACAACGGGCCGAAGCCGATCACGGTCTGGTGCTCCAACGACTATCTCGCGATGGGCCAGCATCCCAAGGTGATCGCGGCGATGGAGGAAGCGCTCCACGACGTCGGCGCGGGCTCGGGCGGCACGCGCAACATCGGCGGCAACACCCACTATCACATCGACCTCGAGCACGAGCTCGCCGACCTGCACGGCAAGGAGGCGGCGCTGCTGTTCACCAGCGGTTATGTCTCGAACGAGGCGACGCTGTCGACGCTGGCCAAGGTACTGCCCGGCTGCATCATCTACTCGGACGAGCTCAACCACGCCTCGATGATCGCGGGCATCCGCAACGCCGGCTGCGAGAAGCGCGTGTTCCGCCACAACGATCTCGCGCATCTGGAAGAGCTGCTCGCCGCCGACGATCCCGCCGCGCCCAAGCTGATCGCGTTCGAGAGCGTCTACTCGATGGAGGGCGACGTCGCTCCCGTGGGCGCGATCTGCGACCTGGCCGACAAGTATAACGCGCTGACCTACCTGGATGAGGTCCACGCCGTCGGGATGTACGGCCCGCGCGGCGGCGGGATCAGCGAGCGCGACGGCGTGGCCGAGCGGCTGACGATCATCGAGGGCACGCTCGGCAAGGCGTTCGGCGTGATGGGCGGCTATATCGCCGCCGACCGCACGATCGTCGACGTGATCCGCAGCTACGCCCCGGGCTTCATCTTCACCACCTCGCTGTCGCCGGTGCTGGTCGCGGGCGTGCTGGCGAGCGTGCGCCACCTCAAGGCGTCGAGCGCCGAGCGCGACGGCCAGCAGGCCGCCGCCGCGACGCTCAAGGCGATGCTGCGCGAGGCCGGGCTGCCGGTCATGCTGGGCGAGACGCACATCGTGCCGGTGATGGTGGGCGATCCGGTCAAGGCCAAGAAGATCAGCGACATCCTGCTCGCCGAGTACGGCGTGTACGTGCAGCCGATCAACTACCCGACGGTGCCGCGCGGCACCGAGCGGCTGCGCTTCACCCCCGGCCCGGCGCACGACGAGGCGATGATGCGCGAGCTGACCGCCGCGCTGGTGGAGATCTGGGACCGGCTGGAGCTGCGCCTGGCGGCGTGAACGTCGGCGGGGGGGCGCTTCTGTCCCTGCCTAGCACCGTCGTTGCCTGCGGGCGCGCTGGCTTCTTCCGTCATCCCCGCGGAGGGGCGGATGCAGACGCGCTGACGCCCGCGGGTAAGCGGCGCGAGCGCGGGCGCGTCTTCCCCTTCCGTCATCCCCGCGGAGGCGGGGATCCAGACGCGCTGGCGCCCGCGGGTAAGCGGCGCGAGCGCGGGCGCGTCTTCCCCTTCCGTCATCCCCGCGAAGGCGGGGATCCAGACGCGCTGGCGCCCGCGGGTAAGCCGCGCGCCTGCGGCACCACCGTGGCCGCTCGACGAAGCGTACGCGACGGAGCCGCTACCTCAGCGTGTCTGGGTCCCCGCCTCCGCGGGGATGACGAGGGCGGTGGTGCGCCGACGCCCTCGCCCCGCTCACACCGCCTGCCCGGCCGCGTAACCGCTGGCCCACGCCCACTGGAAATTATACCCGCCGAGCCAGCCGGTGACGTCCACCGCCTCGCCGACCGCGTACAGCCCCGGTACCTTGCGCGACTCCATGCTCTTGGACGACAGCTCGGCGGTAGAGATGCCGCCGACGGTCACCTCGGCCTTGGCGAAGCCCTCGCTGCCGTCGGGGTGGAAGCGCCAGTCCGCCAGCCGCCGCTCCGCCTCGGCGAGCGCGCGGTCGCTCGCCGCGCCCAGCTCGCCCAGCCCGAGCCGCTCCGCCAGCGCCTCGGCGAGCCGCGCCGGCAGCCCCAGCGCGCCCGCCAGCGTCGCGCGCGGACGCGCGCGCTTGGCCTCGACCAGCCAGCCCGGCGCGGCGTCGGGGCGGAAGTCGATCGCGACGTCCTCGCCGCGGCGCCAGTAGCTCGACACCTGGAGGATCGCCGGTCCCGACAGGCCGCGGTGCGTGAACAGCGCCGCCTCGGCGAAGCGCGCCTTGCCGACGCGCGCCTCCACCGCCGTGGCGACGCCCGACAGCGCGCGGAACAGCGCCTCGCTGCCGGGCAGCGTCAGCGGCACCAGCGCGGGACGCGGCTCGACCACCTTGAGCCCGAAGCGGCGCGCGATGTCATAGGCCACGCCGGTCGCGCCGAGCTTGGGGATGGAGGGGCCGCCCGTCGCCACCACCAGCGCGGGCGCGCGATAGGTACGCGCGCCGTGCGTGACGGTGAAGCGCGCGTCGGCGTGCTCGATCGCGCCGAGCGGGGCGCCGAGCCGCACCGCGACGCCGCCCGCCTCGCATTCGCCGAGCAGCAGCTCGACGATCTGGCGCGCGCTGCCGTCGCAGAACAGCTGGCCCAGCGTCTTCTCGTGCCAGGCGATGCCGTGCCGCTCGACCAGCGCGAGGAAGTCCTGCGCGGTGTAGCGGCCCAGCGCCGACTTGGCGAAATGCGGGTTGGCGGAGAGGTAGCGGTCGGCGGTGGCGTGCAGGTTGGTGAAGTTGCAGCGACCGCCGCCGGAGATCAGGATCTTCTTGCCCGGCGCGTCGGCGTGGTCGAGCACGACGACGCGGCGCCCGCGCTGCCCCGCCACCGCCGCCGCCATCAGCCCGGCGCCGCCCGCGCCGAGCACGATCGCGTCATGGTCTTCCATGCGCGCGCCGTGACATAGCCGGACGGGATGCGCCAGTCGGCGATGCTGTCGCTCGGGCGCGGCGAGAAACGTGACCTCTTCTTCCGTCATCCCCGACGTGGTCGGGGATCACGGAAGTGAACGGACGCGAGCCGTCGGCAGACCGCGCCGCGTCGCTCAGTCCACGTCGCCGAAGCCGTGCCCGATCGTCGGCCGGCCCGCCGCGCCGCTCGCGTCGCCCGCGCGCTCCCACCAATAGGGCTGGCGCCTGCGCGTGCCGGTGGCGACCTCGTTGAGCGTGGCGGCGTCGTACAGCCGGCCGCCGAGCATCACCTGCGCCACCTTGTCGCTGTTGCGGATGTCCGCGGTGGGGTCGGCGTCGAGCACCACCAGGTCGGCGAGCTTGCCCGGCTCGAGCGAGCCGACGTCCTTGGCGTAGCCGAGCGACGTCGCCGCGGCGATCGTCCCCGCGCGCAGCGCCTCGATCGGCGTCATGCCGCCGCGCACGAAACTCCACAGCTCCCAGTGCGCGCCCAGCCCCGGCTGCTGGCCGTGCGCGCCGATCGCGACGGGCACGCCCTTCGCCGCGAGCTTCCTGGCCTCGCGCGCGGTGACGCCGTCGACATAGTCGCTCTCGGGCGCGATCACGCGACGCGCGTTCTGCGCGGCGAGCAGCGCGGGCGGCGCGTGGCGCGACAGCAGCGGGTGGCGCCACACGTCCATGTGCGCGCGCCAGTAGGGATCGCCCGCCGGCCCGCCATAGGCCACCACCAATGTCGGCGTGTAGCCCACCTTGGTCTGCGACCAGAGCTGCACCACGTCGCCGTAGAAGGTCTCGAGCGGGACGTTGTGCTCGACCGTCGCGTTGCCGTCCTGCACCAAGGTCATGTCGAGCGTGAACAGCGAGCCGCCCTCGGGCACCACCTCCATGTTCTCGGCCTGGGCGGCAGCGACGACCATCTGGCGCTGCTCGCGGCGCGGCTGGTTGTAGTTCTTGACGCTGTGCGCCCCCACCGCCTTGAGCCGGCGCACCACCGCCAGCGCGTCGTCGTAATCGTCGATCTGCGCGTAGACGTCGGGCGACCTGGCGCCGTAGATCACCTCGCCGGTGGAGAAGGTGCGCGGTGCGAGCACCAGCCCGGCCTGCTGCATCTCGGCCGCCGGGAAGATCTCGGCCGAGCGCGACGAGGGATCGTGGATCGTCGTCGTGCCGAGCGCGAGATTGGCCATCGCCGACCAGTTCTGCTGCGGCACCAGCTCGTCGTCGCCTTGCGGGCCGTGCGCGTGCGCGTCGACCAGCCCGGGGATGATCGTCTTGCCGCTGACGTCGACCGTCCGCGCGCCCGCCGGGATCTGGACCGACGCGCGCGGGCCGACCGCGACGATGCGGTCGCCGCGGATCAGCACGGTGGCGTCGTCGACGATGCCGCCGTCCGCCGCCGCCATGGTGACCACGCGCGCGCCGGTGAGCGCCACCGTGCCGGTCGGCTTGGCGGCGTCCACCTCCATCGACAGCGACACGCCGGTGCGCGGCGGAGTGAAGGAGGCGCCCTTCGCGCCCTCGTCCGCCGGCGCGGCGCGGAACAGCTGCGCGGTTTGCGCGGTGTAGAGCACCGGCCCAGCGCTCCAGTGGATCTGCGCGCCGCCGTTGGACCAGTGGATGAAGTCGGCGCCGTCCGCGCTGACCCGAGTCGCCGGCAGCGCGCTGCCCTTGGTGTCGACGTCGACCGCCTGCTTGCCCGGCAGCAGCGGCATCACGAACGCCTCGTAGTTCTGGCGGAAGGCGACATAGTCGCCCGCGGGCGAGACCTGATAGTCGTTGACCAGCTCGCCCGCGGCATGGACCCGCTTGTTCTCGCCGGTGAGATCGGTGCTGACGAGCTGGCGCTTGCCGCCGTCGTTGGCGATCATGAAGACGCGGTCGCCGCTCGCGCCGAACTGCGGCTCGGCGGCGTCGCGCGCGACCCGCTCGGGCGCGCCCCCGCTCGTCGCGACGCGGTACACGCCGCTGCCGGGGTTGCCGCGGGGGGAGGTGAGCTCGCCGCCCTGCCCCTGCTCGAACACGATCGTCCGGCCGTCGGGCGAGAAGCGCGGGCGGCGATAGGTGCCCGCCGCGGTGGTGACGGTGCGCGCCGCGCCCCCGCTGGACGAGACGGTGCGGATCTGGCCGAGCGCGTCGTCGCGCCAGCCGACGAAGACGACCTGCTTGCCGTCGCGCGACCAGCTCGGGAACAGTTCGAACCCGTCGTCACCGCGCGTCAGCCGCCTGGCCGCGCCGCCCGCGACCGGCTTGACCCAGAGCTTGCCCAGCGTCTCGAACACCACCTGGCGACCGTCGGGCGAGACCTCGGCCCAGCGCGGCATCCTGGTGGCGAAGCGCGCCGGCGCGACCTCGACCTGGGGATGGACCGAGTCGACCACCACGCGCGTGTCGTCGACGCGGAACGGGATCACGCTCGCCGCGCCGCCGGCGCCGTCCCTCGCCACTGCCACGCGGCGCAGCTTGCCGCCGGCCCAGAACACGATCGCCTCGTCGCGCGGCGTCCACGCCATGTTGGGGTAGACGCCGGTGACCGCCCAGGTCTCCTGCACGTCGCGGTCGAGCGGTCCGTAGATCTTGCGCTCCTCGCCGCTGGCGAGGTCCTTGACCCACAGGGTCGAGACATTGTCGTCGCGGCGCACGAAGGCGATGCGCCTGCCGTCGCGCGACGGCGTCGGCCGCACCGCGCCGCCCGCGCCCGAGACGACCGTCGTCACCTCGCCGCTGTCGAGGTCGTAGCGCTCGATGTCGAACAGGTCGGTGCGCGAGTTCTGCGCGTACTCGAAGATCGGACCGGGCGAGACGTTGCGCGTGTAATAGACGCTCTTGCCGTCGGGCGCGTAGATCGGCTCGCCCAACTCCTTCTGCAGCACCTCGCTGGCGCGCTTGACGAGCTGCACCCCGCCGCCGCCCGACACATGGTAGAGCCACACCTCGCCGGTGCCGAGCGAGCGACCGGTAGTGAAATGCTTCTTCGCGACGATGAAGCGCCCGTCGGGGCTCCACGTCGGCTGGTTGAGCAGGCGGAAGTCCTCCCTGGTGACCTGGCGCTTATCGCTGCCGTCCCGGTTCATCACCCAGATGTTGTCGCCGCCGCCGCGGTCCGAGGTGAAGGCGATGCGGCGCCCGTCGGGCGAGAAGCGCGGCTGGTGCTCGAACGCGAGCCCCGCGGCGATCCGCGTCGGCGTGCCGCCGCTGACGGGCATGGTGTAGATGTCGCCGAGCAGGTCGAACGCGATCGTCTGGCCGTCCGGCGAGACGTCGAGGTTCATCCAGCTGCCCTCGTCGGTGGCGATCCGCACCTCGCGCGTGCGCAGGCCGCGCGGCGCGTTGACGTCCCACTTGGCGGGCTTGGCCTTCTCGCCCACCGGCGCGCCCGCGCGCGGTTGCGGCGGCGGCAGCGGACCGGCCTGGTCGGGCAGCGGCGCGGTCGCCTGGTCTTCCGGCGCCTGGGTCTGCGCCACCGGCGGGTCGTTGGGCGGCGGGCTCACCTGCGCCGCGAGCGGTGCCGAGAGCTGGGCGGCGGCGAGGCAGAGGGCGACGGCGGTGAGAGCGCGATGCGACATTGTGTGAGGATTCCCCTTTCGGCGCCGACGTTAGGGGCTGCGCGGCGTCAGCGAAAGCGTTCCGACGGGCCACAACTTTCATCAATATTTTTAAAGTGCGTCAGAGTCTTCCGCGTTGAAATCGCGCTAGCCTGCGTGTCCTTCTCACGGGGACCATACGTGCTGCACAGCCTGCCTCTACATCGCTTCAACGAGTCGATCGTCCTGCCTGCCGCCGACATCGAGCGGATCCAGGCGATGGGCGAGCCGCCGATGCGGCTGGCACGCCACGCCGTGCTGCGCCGCGAGGGGGAGCCGCCGCGCTTCATCTACCTCTTGATCGAGGGCTGGGTCGCCTCGTCGGTGCTGTTGCCGGGCGGCGACCGCCAGATCACCAAGTTTCATCTGCCCGGCGACCTGCTCGGCACGCCCAGCATGTGCCTGGAGCGCACCGCCGACACGCTGACCGCGCTGACGCCGGCGAGCGTCAGCCGCGTCTCGCTCGCGTCGTTCGGCGAGCTCTTCCAGCGCTCGCCGTCCTTCGCGGCGGCGATGCTGCTGAGCATCCAGCGCGAGCGGGTCGCGCTGATGGACCGGCTCGCCGCGGTCGGCCGCACCCCGGCGCTGGCGCGTGTGTCGGCGCTGCTGCTCGACCTCGCCGAGCGACTCGGCGCGCTGAGCGGCGGCACGATCGACGAGTTCGAGCTGCCCGTGACGCAGGAGCAGATCGGCGATCACCTGGGGCTCACCGCGGTGCACGTCAATCGCGTCTTCCGCCAGCTGGTCGACACCGGGCTGATCCGCCGCAACCGCCAGCGAGTGACCCTGCTCGACCGCCAGCGGCTCCGGTCGGTGTCGGCGCGACAGGAGCGCGAGCCGGCGAAGGACGTGAGCTGGCTGGTGGGCGGCCAGGCGGGGGCGTGAGTCTCTCCTGGTTCCCTCCCGCCCCGCGGCGAGGAGCTAGTCCCGCTCCCCATAGGCCGGCAGCGCCAGCTTCCACCGGATCGCCGCGGCGCGCAGCGCGAAGCCCGCGCTCGCCGCGACGCCCGCCGCCACCACCGGCGGCACGCCGAGCTGGCGCAGTGCGACGTGCAGTCCCGCCGCCAGCGCCGCGGCGGTGACGTACAGCTCGGGGCGCATCAGGATCGAGGGCTCGCCCGCGAGCACGTCGCGGATGATGCCGCCGACGCAACCGGTCACCACTCCCATCAGCGCCGCCGGCACCGGTGGCACGCCGTATCCCAGCGCCTTGGCCGCGCCGTACACCGCATAGGCGGCGAGCCCGACCGCGTCGAACCAGTCGAGCGCGGCGCCGCGCCACCAGCGCTCGGGCGTCGCCCAGATCACCGCCGCCATCACCAGGCACACCGCGGCGACGCGCGCGTCGTGCACCCAGAACACCGGCGCGCCGATCAGCAGGTCGCGCACCGTGCCCCCGCCCACGCCGGTCACCAGCGCGAAGAAGGCCAGCGTCACCGGCGTCTGCGCGCGCCGCGCCGCGGCCAGCGCGCCCGAGGCCGCGAACACCGCGATCCCGGCGACGTCGAGATAGGGCGCGAAGGCCGGCAGCAGCACCGCGGGCTCGAGCGGCGGGGTCATCGCGGGCCTAGTCGCGCTCGATGAGATAGTTCATCCGCGCCGCCGCGATCGGACGGACGCGATCGTCCTGCCACGCCACCGCCTCGACGTTGGCGACGCGCGTGCCCAGACGCGTGATCGTGCCCGCCGCCCGCGTGACGTGATCGCGCCCGCCGCGCATGAAGTCGACGGTGACGTTGATCGGCTTGACGCGCGCGCCGCCCTCCTCCGCCAGCGCGTGGCGCAGCGCGGCGATCGCGGCCACCTCGAGCAGCCCCGAGATCGCGCCGCCCTGGAGGAAGCCCGGCCGGCCGACGACGTCCTCGCCGAAGGGCATGACGATCAGCGGCGCGCCGTCCTCGCCGACCTCGAGCGTCGCGCCGAGCAGCTCGGCATAGGGCGGGAGGGTCACGGCACCACCTTGGGATAGGTGCCGCTCGGCACCATGAACGTGGCCGCGACATGCGCCACCGGGTCGGCGAGGTCGCCGTCGTGCGCGATCCCGCGCGTGAAGGCGATCGAGCGCGCCACGCGCAGGCACTCGGCGCGCCCGATCACGGTCTGGCCGGGGCGCGCCGGGCGGAGGTAGTCGATCCGCAGGTCGAGCGTGGCGTGCGGCGCGAAGGCGGCGATGCGCTGCCACACCGCGATGCTGGTCGCCACGTCCATCAGCGCGATGATCGGGCCCGAGGCGAGCACGCCGCTCTCCTCGTCGCCGATCAGGTCGGGCGAGAAGGGCAGCGCGAGCTCGACCCAGTCGGGCCCGCGATCGTGGTAGCGGATGCCCAGCCGCGCGCTGTGCCCGCCGAAGTTGCGGCTCTGGAGCGCCTTGAGCGCGGCGGCCGGGTCGAGGTCCATGGCCCAGCGTCTACACGCGCGGCGGCGCGGTGCAACCGGGGGGCGTGCTACTCGCCCCCTCCCCTTCAGCGGAGAGGCGGGGGTGGGCCTCGCCGCGAGCGCGCCGCCTGAGGAACCGCCCCGCACCAGCCCCTCCGCTGCGGCTCGCCGCCATCAGCGCACCGCTGCCCAATCTCCCTCACCAGCGCCGGCCGCCGCCCCTGCCCTCCCCGCTTCTGCCCTCGCCGCCCGCGCGCGAGCGCCGCTCGCCGCGGCGCTCCTTGCGCACCGTCTTGGCATGCGCCCGCGCGCGCGCCTTCTTCTCCTCGCGCGTCGGCGGCGCGCGCTCGTCGAGCGGCATCATGTCGCCCGCCATCGCCTCGAAGCCGAGCGAGGCGAGGCTCTCGGCGAAGTGCGACGGCAGCTCGGCGGTGACGTCGATCTCGCCGCCGTCGGGATGGTCGACGCGGAGGCGGCGCGCGTGAAGGTGCATCTTGCGGCTGATCCCGCCGGTGAGGAACGCCGCCGGGCCGCCGTACTTGCCGTCGCCCACGATCGGGTGGCCGATCGCCGCCATATGGACGCGCAGCTGGTGCGTGCGCCCGGTGAAGGGTTGCAGCTCGACCCAGGCGGTGCGGTTGCCGGCGCGCTCGATCACGCGGTAGCGCGTCCGCGCCGGCTGGCCCTCGGCCTCGTCGACGTGCATCTTCTCGCCGCCGGTGCCGGGCTGCTTGGCGATCGGCAGCTCGATCGTGCCGTCGTCGATCGAGGGCACGCCGACGATCAGCGCCCAATAGACCTTCTTCGCGGTGCGCCCCGAGAAGGCCTTGGCGAAGAAGCCCGCGGCGCGCGCGGTGCGCGCCACCAGCAGCGCGCCCGACGTGTCCTTGTCGAGGCGGTGGACCAGCTTGGGCCGACCCTGCGACTCGTCCTGCAAGGCGTCGAGCAGCCCGTCGACGTGCGCGGTGGTCTTGGTGCCGCCCTGCGTGGCGAGGCCGGGGGGTTTGTTGAGCACCAGCGCCTGCGCGTCGCGGTGGATCACCAGCTCGCGCGCGAACGCGATCTCGTCCTCGCTGAGCGGCGCGCGCTGGCGCTCGGGCCTGGCGTCGCTGCGCACCGGCTCGGGCGGGGGCACGCGCAGCACCTGACCGGCCTGGACGCGGTCGCCCGGGCCGACGCGCGCGCCGTCGAGCCGCAGCTGCCCGGTGCGCGCCCATTTGGCGACGGTGGTGAAGCTGGTGCCGTCGAGGTGGCGCTTGCACCAGCGGTCGACGCGGATCCCGTCGTCGTCGAGCGCGACGGTGAACTGGCGGACGCCCTCGGTGCTCATGCCGCCACCCGCACCAGCGCGAGCCCGGCGAACACCGCCGCGATCGCGCCGACCACCGAGACGAACGCGTAGCCGATCGCGCCGAGCGCGGCGCCGCGCTCGATCATCGTCGCGGCGTCGAGCGCGAAGGCGGAGAAGGTGGTGAAGCCGCCGAGCACGCCGACACCGAGCAGCAGCCGCCAGTTCTCGCTCGCGCCGGTGCGCGCGAGCGCGCCGACGAGCAGCCCCATCAGCAGCCCGCCGATCAGGTTGACGGTGAGCGTGCCCCAGGGCCAGTCGGGTCCGAGCGCCGCGGTCATCGCGCGCCCGGTCAGGTAGCGCCCGGCCGTGCCCACCGCGCCGCCCGCCATGACGAGGAAGAGGGAGTTCATCGCGCCGCCCTAGTCGCTTTCGCCGCGGAAGGAAATCGGCGGGCGTGGGAGAACGGTGGCGTCTCCAAAACGTGGAGCGATGGGGAAGACGGAGCGGCGGGATCGTGGCGGCCGAGGTGCTAAGCCGGGGCGCACTGTCGGCGGCGGACGATGGCGACCTCGCTACGGATTGCTCGGCAGTCGACGGATAGAGGTGGCGTCCGTCACCATCGAGAACTGCCGCAGGTTGAGGTCCACCCGACCGCCCCCCAACCGTCATTCCCGCGCAGGCGGGAATCCAGACGCGCTGACGGTCGTGTTAGAGGCGAAACGTCCGCGCGTCTGGATCCCTGCCTTCGCAGGGATGACGGTGGGACGTGGGAGGGGGGCGACGAGAGTCATAGCGATAAGCGTGCGACGGCCGCCCGACGGTGCGTCTCGCGCCAAGGCGGGCCCCTCACCGTCTCACCCTTGCAATACACCTGGTCGCTCGCCATCTTGCCCCCATGCTCAACCTGTTCTCGATCCTGATCGGCCTCGTCGCGCTGCTGCTCGGCATCGTGCCGTTCCTGCCGTTCCTCGCCTGGGGCTATTGGTTCGTCATCCCGATCGCGGTGGTCGGCGCCGCGGTCGGCGCGCTCTCGTCGCGCAACACCGGGCGCAACCTCAACCTCGTGCTGATGCTGATCTTCGGGCTGCGGCTGATGCTCGGCGGCGGGATCATCTGACGCGAGACGGGCCCCGGCATCGCTGCCGGGGCCCGCCCGTACGCATCACTGAACTCAAGAGGCCTCAGCGGCAGACCACCTGGCCGCGGTCGACCTGCTGGCCGAGCAGCGCGCCGCCGCCCGCGCCGATCACGGTGCCGAGCAGGCGCGAGCCGCCGCCCGCGATGATGTTGCCCAGCGCGCCGCCGGCGAGACCGCCGACGATCAGCCCGGTCGTGCCGTCGTTGCGGCGGCAGTAATAACGATTGTCCGAGCCGCGATAGATGCGGTCGTTGCGGCCGAGCGCGCGCGCGCGATAATAGCGACCGTCGCGATAGTAGCGGTCGGCGTAATAGGCGCGCTGCCCGGGCTCGTACCGGTTGTAATCGTAGCGCGCCGAGCGACGCCAGTCGCGCACCCGATCGTTGCGGTCGCGCCGCGCGTCGCGGACGCTGTCACGATACTCGCGGCGCGCGTCATGGACGTCGCGGCGCGAGTCGGCGTCGCGCAGGTCCTCGCGATATTCCTGGCGCGCGTCCCGGATATCGTCGCGATACTCGCGGTTGGCGCGGCGCGGGTCCTGCGGCGCGGCCGCGGCGGGGACGCTGGCCAAGGTAGTGGCGGCGAGCGCGGCGGCGAGGATGATACGCATCACTGATCTCCCTACAGAGTGATGTCGCATGAACGGCGCCGCCGCGCCCCGGTTGCGTGAACGGGAAACTACCTCTTGTTCACTTCAGAGACACTTACGACTCCAACTTGTGCGTCAGCGTCACTTCCGCGTTCAACACTTTGGAAACGGGGCAATTTGCTTTGGCATCCTGGGCGATGCGCTCGAACTCGTCGGGCGCGATGCCCGGGATCTTGGCGGTGAGGTCGAGCTTGGACGAGGTGATGGTGAAGCCGTCGCCGTCCTTGTCGACGGTGACCCGCGCGCTCGTCTCGAGCGTGCCGTCGCTGTAGCCCGCGCCGGCGAGCGCGAAGCTCAGCGCCATGGTGAAGCAGCTGGCGTGCGCCGCCGCGATCAGTTCCTCGGGATTGGTGCCGGGCTCGTCGCCGAAGCGCGTGCCGAAGCCATAGGGTTGCTCGTCGAGCGCCTTGGACTGGGTCGAGGTCCAGCCCTTCCCCTCCTTGCCGAGACCTTCGTAGCGTGCCGAACCACCGCGCGTGGGCATGAGTCACTCTCCCGCTGGGACCTAAAAGAGAAAAGGCGCGGCCCGCACTCGCGGACCGCGCCTCCTCCAACGTCGGTCAGGCCGAAAGGCTCAACCGCGCATCGGTCTCAGCGGCACTGGCGCTTGCCGCTGCGCTCGATCTCGCGGCCGGCGAGCGCGCCGCCGACGCCGCCCAGCACGGTGCCGAGCGTGCGGTCGCCGCGCGAGTCGATGGTGCGGCCGAGCAGACCGCCCGCGACCGCGCCGACGACCAGGCCGGTGGTGCCGTCGGGCTTGCGGCAGCGCAGGCGACCGTCGTTGCCGCGCCACTCGCGATACTTGTACCGGCGCTGCGCGTCGGCATCGACGGTGGCGGCGACGAGCGTCGGCGCGACCATCGCAGCGGCACCGAAGGCCAGCATCAGCTTACGCATGACTTCATTCTCCCGTTCGAAATTCATGTTGGCGACGTAACGTGTCGCTTCTAGCGCGGTTGCATGAACCGGGAACAACGTGGCGTTCATGGTGTTGCACGCGTCCCGTGGCGGGGCGGCGGAGCCTGCGGCGCGGAAGAGGAAGGTTCAAGCGACCATCGCCCGCTCCAGCGTCGTGCTGACCTGATCTCGGGAATCACGGTGCCGCGCACCCGCACGCCGCCGCGCCTGCGGGCCGTGGATCCTGATACGAGGTCGGGATGACGGCCGGGCGGAGGCGAAGGCACCGTCGCACCTACCCCGCGTCGCCGAAACGCGGCGCGCGCTTCGCCAGGTTGGCGCGCACCGCCTCGGCCTGGTTGGGCGAGCGCAGCAGCGCCAGCTGCGCCGCGCTCTCGGCGGCGAGGATGGCGGGCGCGTCGGCGTCGGCGGCGAGCGCGAACAGCCGCTTGGCGGCGCGCACCGCGTCGGGGCTGCGCGCCGCGATGGCGCGCGCGATCGCCAGCGCGCGCTCGCGCGGTGCCGGGTCGAGGTAGGTGACCAGCCCGCACGCCTGCGCCTCGGCGGCGTCGAGCTCGCGCGCGGTATAGACCAATTCGCGCAGCACGTCGTCGCGCACGCTGCCGCGCCACAGCGCATAGCCGCCCATGTCGGGCACCAGCCCCCAATGCACCTCGCGGATCGCCAGCCGCGTGTCGGGATGCGCGACCCGCACGTCGGCGCCGGCGAGCAGCTGGCAGCCGCCGCCGAAGGCGACGCCGTGCGCGGCGGCGATCACCGGCACGGGCAGCGCGCGCCAGCCGGTGCAGACATATTGCACGTCGTTGCTCGAGCCGCGCGTGCGCTCGCCCAGCGCGAGCCCCGACCCGCCCGCCGCCATCGCCGCCATGTCGAGCCCGGCGCAGAAGCCGCGCCCCTCGCCCGAGAGCACCACCGCGCGCAACCCCGGCGCGCCGGCGAGCCGGTCGATCGCCGCCGCCAGCGCGGCGAACATCGCCGGGTCGAGCGCGTTCATCTTGTCGGCGCGTGCGAGCCGCACGTCGGCGACGCCGTCCTCCAGCGCGATCGTCACCCGCTCGTCCATGCCGCCTCCGCTCGCGCACCTCGCCTCACCGCGCGAGGAACGGCCGCGCGGCGCCCGGTGTCAACAGCGGATCGGCGCGGCGCCCGCTCACAGCGACCCGCGCAGCTGCACGCCGACCCAGCGCGGGATGCCGGGCTTGTACTGGTTCCACGACGGTTGCAGGCTGTTGTCGACGTCGAACAGGTTGCGCACCAGCAGCGCGACGTCGAAGCGCCCGTCGCCCAGCCCCAGCCCGGCCGAGACGTCGGTGATCCCCCAGGCGTGCGTCCTCGTGTAGCGCGACAGGGTCGTGTCGGCGAGGTAGCCGCTCTGGACGTCGTGGTTCACGTCGACGTGGAGCACGCGCCCCGGCGCGACCGGGTAGGACCAGTCGCCGAACAGGTTGCCACTCCACCGCGGCGCGCCCGGCAGCGCGCTGCCGCTGGCGTCGTGATAGGGGCCGGCGGGATTGTCGCCGCCCAGCTCGCCGGGGACGGGGGCGCGCGGGAACGAGCGGTAGCGCGCGTCGGTATAGGCGCCGGCGAACCGCAGCGTCGTATAGGGGATGGCGAACAGCGCCACGTCCAGCTCGATTCCCTGGCTGCGCACGCGCGGCACGTTGCCCAGCGCGGCGCGATAGGCCGGGTGGCCGCCCCCGTTGAGCGCGCTCTGCACCGGGTCGTAGACGAAGGTCGACTGGATATAGTCCGCGAAGTCCTCGCGGAAGCCGGTGGCGCTGGCCTGGAGCCTGTGTGCCAGCGCGATCGTGCGCACGCCCAGCTCATAGGCGTCCACCCGCTCGGCCGCGACCGGCAGCGAGGTGCCGCCCGCCGCGCTCGCGCCGACGATCTGCGCCACGCCCGGCTTCTCGCCGTGGCGGTAGGAGGCCACGATCGTGTGCTCGGACATCAGCTTGTAGCTCGCCGCGAGATCGCCGGTGACGAGCGTGCCGCGATACGGCGCGGCCTCGCTCCGGCGATAGAGCGCGCCGAGCCGCGCGGCGCGCACCCCCTTGGCGGCGCCGAGCTGCGCGCGCTGCGCGTCGGTGAGATCGGCGTAGCGGGCGACGTGGAAGTATTTCTGCGCGGTGCGATCCGCCAGCGCGCGCTGCGCGGCGTCGTTGCCGGCGGTCAGCGCGCCGTTCGCGTCGCTGTCGAAGCCGCCGAGCGCCACGTCGTTGACGCGCGCGGGGTCGAGCTCGGCGGCGAACCCCTCGGACTGGATGACGCTGCGCGCGCGGCTGTGCCGCGTCTCGCGCGACAGCCGCGCGCCGGCGTCGAGCGTGAGCCGCGCCGACGCGTCCCAGCTGAGGTGCGAGTAGGCCGCGAGCGTGCGGTTGAGGTAGCGCTCCTGCCGCTTGGTGATCAGCGCGTCGGCGGCGTTGAGCAGCAGCCCGCGCCCGGCCGGGTCGACCGCGTCGGGTAGCGCCGGATCGACCGGGTCGAGCAGCGCATATTGCGCGGGGCTGGCGTACCAGGCGCCGGCGTCCGAGCCGTAGCGTTCGGTCTGGCTGTAGTTGGGGAACAGCCCGCGATAGGCGAACAGGCCGCCGCGGTAGCTCAGCGCCTTGCGCGGCCGGGCGTCGAGCCGCAGCTCCTGGCTCCACTGCTCGAACGACGTCTGCGTGCCGCGCGGCGCGCGCAGCCACTCGAACTGCGTGTGCGAGCCGGCCCCCTGCGAGAAGGAATAGTCGCGCCAGGCCGTGATCGAGCGCAGCACCGTGTCGGGCGCGAGCGTCAGCCGGATGTCGCCCGAGGCGCCCCTCGTGGCATAGGTGTTGGGATATTCGCCGATGGTGTTGATCGCCTTGGCGGTGAAGTCGCGCACCGAATAGTCGCCGCGCTGGCGGAACCAGCGCCGCTCGAGATGGCCGGTGTCCTCGTTGGCGTAGTTCACCGCCGCGGGGCGCCCCGTCGTGGGATCGATCCAGTCATAGGTCGGCGGCGACTTGAGGTTGAAGGCGAAGCAGTTCTCGCAGATCTCGCGGTTGGTGGGGGTGATATCCGCGATCAGCCGCGCCTCGATCGCGGGCGCGGGCGTCACCAGCAGCTGCGCGCGCACGCTGGTGCGATCGGTGTTGCGCCACGTGAAATGCGTGTCGTTGCGGTTCCGATAGGGACCGTCCGCCTGCTCGCGGTTGATCGAGACACGATAGGCGAGCACGTCGTCGACGATCGGCCCGCCCAGGACGGCAGTCGCGACCAGGGTGTTGCGCTGGCCGACCGTGACCGCGGCCTCGGCCTCGGGGGTGAAGCTCGGCTTGCGCGTGCGGATCACGACCCGCCCCGCGTCGGTCGCGCGCAGCCCGTCGCTGCCGGTGGGCCCCCGCACCACCTCGACCGTCTCGACGTCGAGATAGTTGCTCAGCGCCGAGATCGCGCTGATGCCGTGGCTGACGTCGTCCACCGCGACGCCGACGCTGGGTTCGAGCACGCCCGCGCCCGCGGCCCAGCCGACGCCGCGGACGAAGATCGACGCGGTGTTGGGGTTGTTCCACGAGGTGCGCACGTTGCCGACGCGATTGACGATATCGCGGAAGTTGTTGACCTGGAACTTCTCCAGCTCCTCGCCCGTGACCGCCGAGGTGGAGCGCGGCGCGTCCTTGAGCCGGACCGCGGTGACGGTGATCGCGTCGTCCAGCCCGCGGTCACCGCGGTCGTCGCTCGGCGTGGCGGCGGGTGCGGGACTGGCGGCGGCGACCGCGGGCGTGTCCGGTGCCGTGACGCCGACCCGCGCGAGCGCCGCCCGCAAGTGCGCCACCTCGTCCTGGAGCGCCGCGTTGCGCTGGCGCAGCGCCTCGGCATCCTGCGCCGCGACGGGCAGGGGCAGCAGCGGCGCCACGCCGGCGAGCAGCAGCGCCAGCCAGCGCCGCCGGAACCGGGCTTGAGCGATACCGAGAGAAGGATAGAACGACATCGCAGCGACTCCTCGATCTCGCGGACGATCGCTCGCGCGCGACGAGGATCGCCGACAGGGACTGAAAGCCCTCTCCCACGCCGATGATATGAACGGCGCGGGATGATCGAAGATAGATTTTCTGTGATCGACGCGAGAACTTAGCAGAATCTCGCGATTACTTGGATTTGCAGCTCGACCGCAGTGTCTTTCATCCGTTCCGGGTCAGTTATGCTACACGTCGAACCCGGACGCTTGCTAGTGCGCGAGGACAAAGCCCCCTCCCCTTCATCGAAGGGGTCTGGGTGGGGCGTGGCCAGGAGCGCCGCGCTCGCGGACGACCCCACCTCCCGCCCCCTTCCTGTAAGAAAGGGAAGTCGCCCGGCGTCTACGAGAAGAACGTTCGTCCCACCGCTGCGGTAACCGCCTTGTCCGGAGGTCAGCCCCGCTCGCGCGAGCGCGAGCGCGCGACTCGCCCGGCCCGGTCAGACGGAGAGCGTCTGCCCGGTCGCCAGCCCCCAGGCGGCGTACACCGACAGAGCGGCGGTCAGCGCGCAGGTCGCGCCGAACAGGACGTAGCCCACGTAGGTCAGCACTGCCGGGTTCGGCCGCGCCAGCCGGCGATTATGCGACGCGCCCGAGAGCACGAAGCTCAGCAGCATGCCATAGGTCAGTGCAACGGCTTCCAGCATTCCCCACACCCTCGTGATCGGTCATCCACGCGGCCGC
This sequence comes from Sphingomonas sp. BK580, assembly GCF_014194975.1. Taxonomy (GTDB): domain Bacteria; phylum Pseudomonadota; class Alphaproteobacteria; order Sphingomonadales; family Sphingomonadaceae; genus Sphingomonas. Next base: position 220,758 of record NZ_JACIAY010000007.1, read on the forward strand.
CCCCCGACGCCCGCGCCGGCTTAACCATATTCGTTCCCTCCTACGAAGAGGTTAATGAGCGCTCCGCCGCGCGACGCGCACGCCTCGCCGCTGCGCCGCAGCATGAAGCTGGCTGGCGCTCGCCCGGCGGACGTCCTAAGCGCGCGCTCATGTCCCCACGTCTCGCCGTGTTCGACTGCGACGGCACGCTCGTCGACAGCCAGGCCAACATCTGCCGCGCGATGGAGGCGGCCTTCGCCGGCCACGGCCTGCCCGCGCCCGCGCGCGAGTCGATCCGCGGCATCGTCGGGCTCAGCCTGGTCGAGGCGATGGCGGTGCTCGCGCCCGCCGCCGGGGCGGCGCGGCACGCGGCGCTCGCCGCCGACTACAAGACCGCCTTCCAGCGCATGCGCGCCGAGGCGGCGCTCGATCCCGAGCCGCTGTACGACGGGCTGGTCGACGCGCTCGACGCGCTCGCGACGGCGGGCTGGCGGCTCGGCGTCGCCACCGGCAAGTCCGACCGCGGGCTCGCGCTGCTGCTCGCGCACCACGGCCTGACCGAGCGCTTCGTCACGCTGCAGACCGCCGACCGCCACCCGTCCAAGCCGCACCCGTCGATGCTCCACGAAGCGATGGCGCAGGCCGGGGCGGCGCCCCATATGACGGTGATGATCGGCGACACCAGCTTCGACATGACGATGGCGCGCGCCGCGGGCGTGCGCGCGGTGGGTGTGACCTGGGGCTATCATCGCGAGGAGGCGCTGTGGGCCGCGGGCGCGCAGGCGGTGGCGCGGCGCTGCGACGAGCTCGCCGGGTGCTGCGCGTGAGCGCGCCGAACGACCCCGCCTTCGCGCGCTGGTCCGCGATCGCGGGGGTGCGGCTGGCGACGAGCTTCGGCGCGATCCTGGGCGTGTTGCTGCTCGGCCGCGCGGAGACGCTGCCGACGCGGCTGCTCGGCGTGGCGATCGTGCTCTCGGCGCTGTGGGTGATGGCGACGGTGCCGCGCGCGCTCGCGGCGCGGTGGCGGAGCGAGCGATGAGGCGCTTCTGGCGCGAGGTGGCGGTCGACGCCGAGCGCGTCGTCCGGCTCGACGATCGCCCCGTGCGCACCCCCGGCCGCGTGCCGCTGGCGCTGCCGAGCGCCGCGCTCGCCGCGCTCGTGGCGGACGAGTGGCGCGCGGTCGGCGAGACGCTCGACCCGCGCGCGATGCCGCTGACCGGACTGGCCAACGCCGCGATCGACCGGATCGCGCCCGCGCGCGCCGACTTCGCCGCGGGGCTGGCGCGCTACGCCGAGAGCGATCTGCTCTGCTACCGCGCCGACGCGCCCGCCGCGCTGGTCGAGCGTCAGGCCGCCGCCTGGGACCCGCTGCTCGCCTGGGCGCGCGAGCGCTATGACGTGCACTTCGAACTGGTCACCGGCGTGATGCACCGCGCCCAGCCGGCGGCGACGCTGGCGCGACTCGGCGAGGCGGTGGCGAGCCGCGACGCCTTCGCGCTCGCCGCGCTGTCGCCGCTGGTGACGGTGACGGGCACGCTGGTGGGCGCGCTCGCGCTCGCCGAGGGCGCGGTGTCGGTCGAGACCCTGTGGGACGCGGCCACGCTCGACGAGCGCTGGCAGGCGGAGCACTGGGGCGACGACCCGCTCGCCGTCGCGGCGACCGAGGCACGCCGGCACGACTATGACGCGGGAGTGGCGTTCCTCGCGGCGCTGGAGGAGCTGCCGGTCGACGAGTGATCGTGCTCCGGCGCACGCGGGAGCCCAGGAGCACCGGGGTTGCGCGCGCCCCTGCGCTCCCGCGTGCGCAGGAGCACGACCGCTCAGATGGTCCGACCCGCCATGCCGGGGCCGACGCTTCCCCTCACCCCGCCGGCGTGCGCAGCTTGCGGATGAAGCCGATCAGCCCGGTCTGGCGCGAACGCTTGAGCCGCTCCGCCGCCAGGATCGTCTTCACCTTGGCGAAGCAGCTCTCGACCTCGTCGTTGACCAGGACATAGTCGTACCCGTCCCAGTGGCTGATCTCGGCGTCGGCGCGCGCCATGCGGCGGTCGATGATCTCCTGCGCGTCGGTGGCGCGGCCCTCGAGCCGGCGGCGCAGCTCCTCCATCGAGGGCGGCAGGATGAACACGCGCACCACGTCGCCGCCCGCGATCTGGTGGAGCTGCTGCGCGCCCTGCCAGTCGATGTCGAACAGCACGTCCTTGCCCGCCGCCAGCATCGCCTCGACCGGCGCGCGCGGCGTGCCGTAGCGCTGGTCGAACACGTGCGCCCATTCCAGGAACTCGTGGTTGGACGCCATCTCGCGGAAGCGGTCGAGCGAGACGAAGTGATAGTCGCGCCCGTCCTCCTCGCCGCGCCGCATCGCGCGGGTGGTGGCGGAGACCGACAGCGACAGCTCGGGCTCGCTCGCCAGCAGCATCCGCGCGATCGTCGACTTGCCCGCGCCCGAGGGCGAGGAGAGGACGAACAGCACGCCGCGGCGCTTCATATGGTGCGGGTCGGCGGGGGTGGCGGAATCCATGCCGGCTGATGCCCCGCGCGGTCGCGGCGCGTCAAGGCAAAGCGTCCGCGCGCGCCAGGGGCTTAAGGGTCAACCATCGGCAAAGCGCCACCGTGCTCCTGCGAAGGCGGGAGCCCAGGGCCACGAGCGTATCCCCCGCGGCTCTGGGCTCCGGCGTGCGCCGGAGCACGAGACCGCCCGGATCGATCGCAATCTAGCCGGCAGCGACCGCCTGGACGATCGCCAGCCCGTCGCGGTCGATCCGCAGCGCCGAGAGCACGCCGGTCTCATAGGCGCCGGTGTCGAGCCCGATGCGGTGCGGCAGCAGCATCGGCCGCTCGCTCGCCCAGGTATGGCCGTGCACCACGATCGTCTCGGCGGGGCGCGGATGCTCGAGGAACTCGTCGCGGATCCACAGCAGGTCGTCGCGCTGCTGCGCGCGCAGCGGCACACCCGGCCGCACCCCGGCGTGGACGAAGGCATAGTCGCCGACGCGCACCATCGGCTCGAGCCGCTCGAGGAGGCGATGATGCGCCACGGGCATGACGTCGAACAGGCGATCGCGCAGCGCGGTGAGCGCGGCGGCGTCGGGTTCCTCCTCCGTCGGGGGATCGACCCCGTAGGAGCGCAGCGTCTCCGAGCCGCCGTAGCGCAGCCACTGGCCGTGCGCCGCGGGCCGCTCCATGAACAGGCGGAACATCGCCTCGTGGTTGCCCTCGAGCAGCCGCGCGGTGATCGCGGCGGAGCGCACCAGCCACGACAGCGCGGCGAGCACCTTGGCCGAGTCGGGGCCGCGGTCGACGTAATCGCCCAGCAGCACCAGCACCGGCGCGACGCCGGGCGAGCGCTCGGCGGAGTCGCGCGCCACCCAGGCGAGCAGGGCGTGGAGCAGGTCGTAGCAGCCGTGGACGTCGCCGATCGCGTAGAGCGGCCGGTCGCCGGCGCGCGCGCCCGCGGGCGCGGCGTGACGCTCGTGGCGCAGCGTGATCAGCGCCACGTGCTCCGCTCGTCGACCCGCGGGTCCTCGCCGCCCGAGTCGGTGGCGAGCAGGCGCAGGTCGGCGGCGATCATGCCGTAGACGCGCAGCGCCTCGCGCGGCCGCTCGCGCCCGACGCGGCGCGCGCGCAGCCACTCGCCGCGATAGTCGCGCAACAGCCGCGCGCTCACGCCGGCATCGCTGGCGTCGGCGTAGGCGGCGGCGACCTCGCCGTCGGCGTCGTAGAGCCGCGCGCCGGCGCAATAGGGATCGTCGAGGCAGCGCTCGCCGCGCGCCGACACGGCGCGCGCGGGGGGTACGGACGGCACGCGCGGCGCCGCCGCGAAGCGCGCCGGCCCGGCCGCGCGCGGCGCGGCGAAGCGCGGCACCTCGGGGGCGCGGGCGACGGCGACGCCGTCCCGCGCGACCGCCGGCGCGGCATGCTCGATCGGCGCGGCGGCGGGGCCGGCCGCGTCGGCGACGTCCCGCGCGGGCGCGGCGTCGGCCGGGGGCAGGGTCACTGGCGTGACCGACGGCGCGACGGTCGGCCGCTCGCGCGGCGCGGCGGCGCGCGCCGGCGCGGTCACGGCCGGCGGAGTCGCCGCCGGCCCGACCGCGCTGGTACCGGCGAGCACGCCGGCGGTCACCGCCACGGCCACGCCGGCGACACCGAGCGCGAGCGTGCGCCGCCGATGGCCCGAGCGCACCGGCAGCGGCCGCGGCGGCGTCGCCGGCGCGGGTCGCACGCCCGGGCCGAACAGCGCGGCCATGTCCTCGGCCACGTCACGGCCGGTGGTACGGTCTGGTTCCGTCATGGCGCCGACCTGCCCGCGCGCCACTGAACCAACGCTGTATGCGGGGCACGTCCGCGGCCGGGCGGCGCGGCGCGGCGCGCGCGTCCGGGCGCCGCGAGGCTGCGCCGGTGCCGCCCGTCGGGCGGTAACGGTCGCCGGTGGTGATCGTGTCTTTTCGGGGCGCCGACGACGCGCCGGTTCTTGCCGCGATCCGTACCCGAATCCGACAGCGCCACCGCCGGGGCGGACGCCTTCTCGTTCGCGGATCGGTCGACCCGGGACCTCCGCTCCGACCTGTCCGATGGCCCCCAACCGAATGGCGCCAACTACCATCCCTGCTCGATCCCCGAACCGACCTTCTCGATGCTCAACGCGAACGATTCTCATTAGCCTTGACTATGCGATTCGGTCGCAATATCACCTTCCGCAACAGGGGGAACAAAGTTGAGACATGGATCGACCTTCCTGGCGCTCTCCTGCGTCGGGTTCATCACTTCTGCGCCGGCGTCCGCGGATCCCGGCCCCGGCGCGCCGGTCGCGGCGCAGGATCGGACCGCCGACCGCGACGACATCATCGTCAACGGCACCCCGGTCGAGCCGGCGAAGCTCGAGAGCCCGAAAGCTACCTCGGCACTGATCGACCTGCCGCAGACGGTCACCGTCCTCAACGACCAGACCATCCGCAAGCAGAACCTCCAGACGCTCCGCGACGCGCTGCAGACCATCCCCGGCATCACCTTCGGGGCCGGCGAGGGAGGCGGCGGCTACGGCGACAACATCAACCTGCGCGGCTATTCCGCCACCAACGACATCACCGTCGACGGCGTGCGCGACAGCGGCCAGTACAGCCGCACCGACCCGTTCAACCTCCAGCAGATCGAGGTCTACAACGGCGCCAACAGCGTCTTCAACGGCTCGGGCTCGGTCGGCGGCACGATCAACCTGGTGTCGAAGGTGCCGACGCCGCGCGATCTCACCGTCGTGCAGGGCTCGATCGGCACCGACGACTACTATCGCGCCGCGATCGACGCCAACAAGCGCGTCGGCGAGGACGTGGCGGTGCGGCTCAACGCTGCCTATCATCGCAACGACGTGCCGGGCCGCGACGTCGAGAGGTTCGAGCGCTGGGGCGTGGCGCCCGCGGTGACGATCGGGATCGACGGGCCGACCAGCCTGACGCTCGCCTATGTCCACCAGGAGGACGACAACACGCCTTACTACGGCGTGCCCTTCTTCCGCACCGCTCTGTCGAGCGGCCTGCTGCCCGGTGCGGACCGCTCGGCCTATTACGGCATCGTCAACCTCGACAGGCAGGACCAGGTGCTCGACCGCGCGACCGCCACCTTCCGCCACGCGGTCAGCGAGGCGGTGTCGGTGCGCAATCTGACGCGCTGGCAGCACGTCGTGCAGAACGGCGTCACCAGCGCGCCGCAGGGAACCTTCTGCCTCGCGGGGGTGGCGCTCCAGCCGACCGGCGCCGCCTGCCCCGCCGGCCTCGCGCCGGGCGAGTGGCGGCCGTCCGGGCCGCGCGGGCTGGTCCGCGACCAGGAAGCGCAGCTGCTCTACAACCAGACCGACCTGCGCGTCGCGACCGGCGCCCAGGGCGGCGTCCGCAACACGCTCAACCTCGGCCTCTCGGGCGCCATCGAGGATTACGCGATCACCACCGCCTCGCTGCTGCGCAACGCCGACGGCTCGGCGGTGTCGCCGCTGCCGGTCCTCTCGATCGGCGACCCCGACACGAGGTGGCGCGGGCCGCTCCACCGCACCGTCACCGCGCAGGCGCGCGGCGAGACGCGCAACCTCGCCGTCTACGCCTTCGACACGCTCGAGCTCGGCCGCTTCGTCGAGCTGAACGGCGGCGTGCGCTGGGAGTCGCAGCACGCGACCTTCCGCAACCTGCCGCTGGCGGTCGTGCCGGCCGGCGCGACGCAGGTGACCGAGCTCGCCCAGCGGCCGCAGCAGAGCCGCGAGCGGCTCTTCTCCTACCGCGGCGGCGTGGTGCTGCACCCCGTGCGGCAGGTCAGCGTCTATGCCAGCTACGGCAATGCCAAGACGCCCTCCTCCACGACGGTCAGGCTCGGCTGCGGCGCGCCGGTGGTGCAGGTGATCGACGGCGCCGCCGTCACCTACGATCCCTGCCAGGTCGCGCCCGAGACCGCGCGCAACTACGAGGCCGGGGTCAAGGCCAGCGTGTTCGGGCGGCTCGAGCTCACCGCCGCGGTGTTCCGCAACGAGCGCACCAACTATCGCGTCCCCTCGCTCGACCCCGCGCTGCCTTCGTCGACACAGGTGCTCGACGGTCGCAGCCGCGTCGACGGGGTCGCGCTGGGCGCCTCGGGCGCGATCACGCCGGCCTGGACGATCTTCGCCAATTACACCTATCTGGACGGCACGATCCGCCAGTCGGTGTCGGACCGCTGCCTCGCCGCGCCGAGCGTGGCGTGCGGCAACTCGGCCGCGGTGCCCGACCCGCAGCGCGGCAGCCGGCTGACCCAGACGCCCGACCACTCGGGCAGCCTGTTCACCACCTACCGTCTCCCGTTCGGGCTCGAGCTCGGCTACGGCCTGACCTACCAGGGCGGGTTCGCCATCGCCGCCGCGTCGTTGGCGGCGCCGGCACAGCCGCTGGTGGACGACTATCTGATCCACCGCGCCTATCTCGCCTACACCTTCGCGGGCGGGCTGACCGCGCAGCTCAACGTCCAGAACGTCGGCAACGAGCGCTATTACACGGGCGTGCGCAACAACGGCTGGGCGGTGCCGGGCGACGCGCGCTCGGCGGTGCTCAGCCTCTTCTACAACTTCTGAGCCGCGCGGTGACGGTCCCGGACGGAGCACGCGCATGCTGATCGCCATCCCCGACGTGCTCGACGCCGCCGCGCTCGCGCGCGTCCGCGCGATCATCGACGCCGGCGAGTGGGTCGACGGCAACGTCACCTCGGGGCCGCAGTCGGCGCTCGCCAAGCGCAACCGCCAGCTGCCCGAGGACTCGGCCGCCGCGCGCGAGGCCGGCGGCATGATCCTCGACGCGCTCGGGCGCACGCCGCTGTTCGTCGCGGCGGCGCTGCCGCTCAAGGTCTTCCCGCCGCTGTTCAACCGCTACGCCGGCGGCGAGGATTTCGGGCTCCACGTCGACAACGCGATCCGGATGAAGCGCGGGACCGACTTCCGCCTCCGCTCCGACCTGTCGGCGACGCTCTTCCTCGAGGATCCGGACCGCTATGACGGCGGCGAGCTGGTGATCGAGGACCAGTTCGGGCCGCAGTCGGTCAAGCTGCCGGCGGGGCACCTCGTGCTCTACCCCGCCTCCAGCCTGCACCGCGTCACCCCGGTCACGCGCGGCGAGCGCGTGGCGAGCTTCTTCTGGCTCCAGTCGATGGTGCGCGACGACGGCGAGCGCCGCACGCTGTTCGAGCTCGATCGCGCAATCCAGGCGGTCGCGACCGACCGCGGTCACGGCGACGGCGCGGTGGTGCAGCTCACCGGCGTCTACCACAACCTGCTGCGCCGCTGGGCCGACGCGTGAGCGTCGCGGCGCGCGGGCCGGCGGCGCGACGCTGGCGCTCCTGGTGGCTCAAGCAGCTCCACACCTGGCACTGGGTGAGCGCGGCGGTGTCGCTGGTGGCGATGCTGCTGTTCGCGCTCACCGGGATCACGCTCAACCACGCCGCCAGCATCGCCGCGACGCCGGTGGTGACCGAGCGCGCCGCGGTGCTGCCCGCGCCGCTGCGCCACCAGCTCGCCGGCGCGCACGCCAGGGACGCGCCGCTGCCGCTCGCGGTCGCCGAGGCGGTCGCGCGCGCGGTCGGTGTCGACCCGACCGCGCGCGCCGCCGAATGGTCCGACGGCGAGGTCTATGTCGCGCTGCCGCGTCCCGGCGGCGACGCCTGGGTCAGCGTCGATCGCGCGACCGGGGCGATCACCGCGGAGATCACCGACCGCGGCTGGGTCTCGTACCTCAACGACCTGCACAAGGGGCGCAACGCCGGCGTCGCCTGGTTCTGGTTCATCGACCTGTTCGCGGCGGCGTGCGTGCTCTTCACGCTGACCGGGCTGCTGCTGCTCCACCTCCACGCGCGCCATCGCCGCGCCACCTGGCCGCTCGTCGCGCTCGGCCTCGCCGCACCCGCGCTGATCGCGCTCATCCTGATCCACTGAGAGGACCTCGCCATGCGCCCTTCCCTGCTCGTGCTCGCCGCCGGCACCGTGGCGACCCCCGCCGCGGCGGGCACCGTCAGCGTCACCGTGCCGCGTCTCGCCGTCGCCGAATACCACCGCCCCTATGTCGCGGTGTGGCTCGAACCCGCGGCCGGCGGGCCGGCGCGGACGCTCGCGCTCTGGTATGACGTCAAGAAGAGCGGCGCCGAGCCCGGCAGCAAGTGGCTCGCCGACCTGCGCGGCTGGTGGCGCAAGGGCGGCCGCAGCCTGCACCTTCCCGCCGACGGCATCAGCGGCGCGACGCGACCGCCCGGCGTCCACACCATCGCGCTGCCCGCCGACGTCCGCCCGGGCGCCTATGTCCTCCACGTCGAGGCGGCGCGCGAGACCGGCGGACGCGAGCTGGTCCAGGTGCCGCTCACGATCCCCGGCGCCGCCCGCGCCGGCGGCAGCCACGAGCTCGGCGCCGTCGCCGTCACCGCCCGCTGATCCGCCCGGAGCCCCTACCATGATCGCACGTCCCCGCTTCCTCGTCGCCGCGGCGCTGCTCGCGCTGCCGGCCGCCGTCTCGGCGCACCGCATGTGGCTGCTGCCGTCGGGCACGATCTTCTCCGGCACCGACGGCTGGGTGACCGTCGACAGCGCGGTGTCGAACGACCTGTTCTACGCCGACCATCAGCCCGGCCGGCTCGAGGCCGTGCGGGTCTGGCAACCCGACGGCACGCCGGGGACGCTCCAGAACGGCGCCACCGGGCGCTATCGCTCGGTGTTCGACGTCCGCCTCGACAAGCCGGGTACGTGGAAGATCGGCAGCACGATGTCGGGCATCATGGGCAGCTTCAAGGTCGGCGGCGTGGAGAAGCGCGTCGGCGGCCGCGGCGGCCCGCCGACGAGCGAGGGGGGACCGCGCCAGCCGCCGCTGACCGTCGCCGACATCCCCGCCGACGCCACCGACGTGCGTCTGACCGAGACGTCGGCGCGCAACGAGATCTTCGTCACCGCCGGCGAGCCGACCCGCACCGTGCTGCGACCGAGCGGCAGGGGGCTCGAGATCGACTATGTCACCCACCCCGACGAACTGGTCGCGGGCGAGACCGCGCGCTTCCGATTCCTGGTCGACGGCCAGCCCGCCGCGGCGCTCAAGGTGACCTTGGTGCCCGGCGGCAAGCGCTACCGCGACGCCGAGGGCGCGCGCGAGCTGACCACCGCGGCGGACGGCACGCTCGCGATCGCGTGGCCGGGCGCGGGCATGTACTGGCTCAACGCGACGCTGACCGACGCGCGCGCGACCGCGCCGCGCGCGACGCAGCGGCGGATGAGCTACACCACCACGCTCGAGGTGATGACGCCGTGATGCCGGCGCCCCGGATCGCATTGCCGCCGACGATCGATCCGGCGGCGCTGGCGTCGCACGATCCCGCCGCGCGGGTCGAGCGGATCGGGGGCGAGACGATGGGAACGACGTGGCGCGTGCGCTACGCCGGCCGGGTCGCGCCGGAGGCCGCCGCGGCCGCGATCACGGCCCGGCTCGCGGCGCTGGTCGACCAGATGAGCCACTGGGAGCCCGGCTCGGCGCTGTCGCGTTTCAACGACGCGCCTGCCGGCAGCTGGCACGAGCTGCCCGCGGATATCGCGCGCGTCGTCGGTCTCGCGCTCGCGCTCGCGGAGCGGAGCGGCGGCGCCTTCGATCCCGCGATCGGCGCGCTGGTCGACGCCTGGGGCTTCGGCCCGGCCGGCGCTCGCGTCGCACCGGGTCCACGAGAGATCGCCGACGCGCTGGCGCTCGGGGGTTGGTGCCGGCTGGAGTGGGACGCGCCGCGGCGACGGCTTCGCCAGCCCGGGGGCGTGCGCCTCGACCTGTCGGGCATCGCCAAGGGCTATGCGGTCGACGCCGTCGCCGATCTGCTGGGCGAGCTGGGCCTGCGCCACTGTCTCGTCGAGATCGGCGGCGAGCTCGTCGGCCGGGGATGGCGTCCCGACGGCGATCCATGGTGGGTCGACCTGGAAACACCCGACGGAGCAGGCGTGTCGCCGCTGCGGGTGGCCGCGCATCAGCTCGCGCTGGCCACCTCCGGAAGCTACGTCCGCGGCGCCCACAACCTCGACCCGCGTACCGGCGCGCCGCCCGCGCACGCCGCGGTCTCCGCCAGCGTGATCGCGCCGACGGCGGCGCTGGCCGACGCGCTCGCCACGATCGCGGTCGTCGCCGCCCCCGCCTCGGTGATGGCGCTGGACTATCCCATCCGCCTCATCGTCAGGACGAACGACGGCTATCGGGAGCTGCTCTCGCCCAGGCTCGACGAGATGCTCACGCGAGCGGATCGCTGACACCGTCGTGCGAGGCGCCCCGCGGGGCACTCGTGATCGGTCCCCACGGGCGGGCGCCCACTTGATCCTGCTTGCCTGTGGGCGTGATCGGCCGAACCCGGTAACGACGCACCATGATCGTAGACTGGCACTTCTATGCCCTCGCCCTACCGGCCGTCATCCTCCTCGGACTCGCCAAGGGCGGGTTCGCCGGGATGGGCGCGCTGTCGCTCCCGCTCATCGCTCTGGCGATCGATCCGGTACGCGCCGCGGCGATCACGCTACCTCTGCTCATCGCGCAGGACGTCGTCGGCGTCTGGGCGTTCCGGCGCAGCGTCGACTGGCGCCTCATCGGCTGGATGCTGCCCGGCGCCGTGCTGGGGATCGCGCTGGGTTACGGCTTCGCCGCGAGCGTGTCGCCCAGGGGCGTGATGGCCGCGGTCGGCGTGATCTCGATCCTGTTCGGTCTGTACCGGCTCTGGGTGGCGCGGCGGCGTCGTCCTCGCGGGGTCGCGCGCTGGCCGGAGTGGCTCGGCGTCCTCTTCGGGATCGCCTCGGGCTTCACCAGCCAGATCGCGCACGCCGGTCAGCCGCCCTTCCAGCTGTGGGTGCTGCCACGCGACCTGCCGCGCGACCGCCTCGTCGGCACCACGGCGATCTTCTTCGCCGCGGTGAACTGGATCAAGGTACCGGCGTACCTGGCCTTGGGCCAGTTCACTCGTGCCAACCTGCTGACGTCTCTCCTGCTCCTCCCGGTGGCGCTCGCCGCCACGGTCGCGGGCGTGGCGTTGGTGCGGCGCGTCGCGCCGGAACGCTTCTTCACGGCGATCTACGTGCTGATGATCGTGGTCGGCGTGGTGCTGACATGGGAGGCGCTGGCGTGACACCGACCAGGCCGCTTTGCCGGAGCCGCGACGAGAGCCTCCCCGAGGGCGGCGTCTGTGTATCGCTGGTCATCGGATCGACCCGGCACGATCACCTCGAAGCGCGCCCGCGCCTGGCTGGAGCGCGCGCGCACGAGCGGTACATCAGCGGCGTCGATGCGCCGACATCGAGCCGGCGCGACGAGCCTGCCGGCACGCGCCGTCGCGGCCGGGATTTGAGTCGTCGTCACCGTGGCAGCGCGAACGCGATCACCGACCCGCCCGGCCGACGCCGGCGATCCTTGCCGCCGCCCGCCGCGATCGCGACATACTGCCGGCCGTCGACCGCGTAGGTGGCGGGGGTCGCGAGCCCCGCGGCGGGTAGCTCGGTCGACCACAACAAGCGGCCGCTGCGCTTGTCATAGGCGCGGAAGCGACGGTCGTAGACGGTCGCGGCGATGAACAGCAACCCGCCGCGGGTGACCACCGCGCCGCCGTAATTCTCGCTCCCCGTCTCCGTCGCGCCGAGCTCGGGATAGCGGCCGAAGGGCACGCGCCACACCCACCGACCGGTGTTAACGTCGAGCGCGGACAAGGTGCCCCAGGGCGGCGTCAGCGCGGGGTAACCGTCCGGATCGAGCAGGCGATGATAGCCGTCGAAGACGTAGGGCTCGTCGAAGGCGGGCGCCGCGGGCGGGGTGGCGTCGCTCTCGTTGCCGCGCGGCTCCGCGCCGGAGGGATGCCCGCGCAGGTCGCGCACCAGCGTCGCCACCTGCGCCGGCGAGAGCGTCCCCGCGAAGCCCGGCATGCGCCCGCCGCCCTGCGTGATCTGGCGCTCGAGCTGCGCCGCGCTGAGCCGTGCGCCGACGTCCCGCAGCCCGGGCACCTGCGGCGGATCGCCCGCCCGATCGGCACCGTGGCAGGCCGCGCAATGATTGGCATACAGCGCCGCGCCCGAGCTGCCCGCCGCACGCGCCGGGCGCGGCTTGAGCCGCAGCGTCCAGGCCATCTCGTTGGCGTTGACGTAGAGCAGGCCGCTCTCGGGGTCGTAGGCCGCGCCGCCCCACTCGGCGCCGCCGTCCATGCCGGGCAGCAGCACCGTGCCCTGCAGGCTCGGCGGGTCGAACGGGCCGCGGTTGCGCAGCCCGGCGAGCTGCGCGGTCACCGCGGCATGCGCCGCCGGCGTCCGCCGGGTGACGATGTCGGGCGTGAGCCGCTGGCGCGCGAACGGTGCGATCGCGGTCGGCATCGGCTGCGTCGGCCACGCCTGCTCGCCGGGCATGTCGCTGGCGGGCACGGGTCGCTCCTCGATCGGGTAGAGCGGGCGGCCATCGCGGCGGTCGAAGACGTAGACCAGCCCGACTTGGTCGTCTGCACGATCGCGGGCACGCCGCGTACCGTCACCAGCGTCGGCTGCGCCGGAAAGTCGCGGTCCCACAGGTCGTGGTGGACGCTCTGGAAGTGCCAGCGCCGCCGGCCCGTGCGCGCGTCCAGCGCGACCAGACTGTTGGCGTACAGGTTGGCCCCCGCGCGCGTCGGCCCGTAGAAGTCGCGGTCGCCCATGCCGCTGGAGGCCACGGGCAGGAACACCAGGCCGCGCGCGACGTCGACGGTGAGCCCGGCCCAGACGTTGGCGCCGATCTCGGTCTTCCAGGCGTCGCGCGGCCAGGTCTCGGCACCGGCCTCGCCGCCGTGCGGGATCGTGTGGAAGGTCCAGCGGATCGCCCCGGTGCGCACGTCGAAGGCGCGGACGTCGCCCGGCGTATGCCCGGTCGAGCCCATGATGATCAGGTCCTCGAACACCGCGCCCGGGGTGACGTTGTTGACCGTCAGCTGCGCGAACGGCCGGCCGAACCCCGCGCGCAGGTCGACGCGACCGCCGCGGCCGAACCGCGCGTCGGGGCGGCCGGTCAGCGCGTCGACCGAGATCAGCTCCTGCCCGAAGGTGAACAGGACGCGGCGCTCGTCGCGGTCTCGCCAATAGGACACGCCGCGCAGCCGCTGGCGTGTCGCGACCGGCGCGGGGGCCGGGTCATAGGCCCAGAGCTCGCGCCCGGTCGCGGCGTTCAGCGCCACCAGCCGTCCCTTGGGGGTGACGATGTACAGGCGACCGTCGACGACGAGCGGGTTGGCCTGCATGTCCGACTGCGACCCACCCTCGCCGAAGGCGTCGCCGCTGTCATATTCCCATACCTTCACCAGGCCCGCGACGTTGCGCGTCGTGATCTGGTCCAGCGCGGAATAGTGGGTCGCGGCGGGATCGCCGTGATAGTAAGGCCAATCCGCCGCGGCCGGCGGCGCGACCGCCCCGGGGGGCGTCGCCGCGCTCCCCAGCAGCAGCAGCGCGCCCGCGAGCATGATCGTCGCCCTCACCCGCTCGCCCGCGCGCATGCCCGCTCTCCCAACCTCGTGTCGGCGGCCAGCGGCCGCGGGTACAGCCTAGGCGGAGCCGCGGCGGGATGCCAATCGCCGGTGCGCGGCCGCCGTCGAGATCGCGGCGCCGGGCGCCCGCGGCGTCCTGCCGTCTCCTGCGCGCCCGTCGCGGGGCGCACCGCCGCCCTCCCCCGACCGGAGGCGTCCGATGCCACCCTCCCGCCAGCGCCCGACGCTCGCCGACGGTTTGCCGTTGTCGACATGGCGAGCTATGAGCATGCAATGTCTGCCGACGCACCTCCCGCCGACGCCCGCGCGCCCGCCCGCAAGGGCGACCGCCACCAGGAAGCGGTCACGCTGCTGCGCCGGATGATCCTTTCCGGCGAGCTCGCTCCCGGCGAACCGCTGCGCGAGGTCGCGCTCAGCGAGCAGTTCGGCACGTCGCGCACGCCCGTCCGCGAGGCGCTGCGGACGCTGGCGGCGGAGGGGTTGGTGACGCTGCTGCCCAACCGGACGGTGCAGGTCAGCCAGCTCGACGAGCAGGCCGCCTCCGACGTCTTCAGCGTGCTCGGCGCGCTCGAGTCGCTCGCGGCGCGGCTCGCGTGCGAGCGGATGCGGCCCGAGGACATGGAGGTGCTGTCCGAGCTGCAGGGCGATCTGGCGCATTATTTCGAGGTGCGCGACCGGCCGCGCTATCTGGAGGCCAACCGGCTGATCCACGAGCATATCGTCGAGTCCTCCGGCAATTCCTCGCTGGTGTTGGCGTGGCGGCTGCTGCTGCCGCGGGCCGAGCGCGCGCGCCACGTCAGCACGCTCGACCACGCGCGCTGGGCCGAGGCGTTCCAGGAGCATGTCGAGATCGAGCGCGCCTTCCGCGCGCGCGACGCCGGCGCGATCGCGCGGCTGATGGAGGCGCATTTCGACAACGGCGCCGCCAGCATCCAGGAGGCGCGCAAGCGCGCCCGGCGCGAGCAAAGGTCGCGCGCGTACAAGAGCGCGCCCGGCGCCGAGTGACGCCGCGGCGGCGCGGGCTCAGCCGGCATCGCGATAGAGCAGCCGCGACGCGTCGATCCGCAGGAAGAGCAGCCCGCCCAGCGCCGACAGCGCGGCGAGCACGTACATCGCCGCGTTCCACCCGCTCCAGTGGAGGATATAGCCGGTGATCACCGCTGCGAGCGCGCCGCCGATGTTGCCGAAGGTGTTCATCACCGCCGACACCGACCCGGCATAGATCCCGCCGACGTCGAGCGTGAGCGCCCAGGAGACGCCGACGGTCAGCTCCAGCCCGAACACCGCGAGCGCGAACCAGGCGACACTCACCAGCGGCGAGGGGCTCAGCACCCCGGCGGGGATCGCCACCGCGGCGAGCGCGAAGCCCACCACCGCCACCGCGCGCCGCGCCCGGGTGACGCGGCCGGTGCGCCGCAGCAGATGGTCCGACACCCAGCCCCCCGCCACGTCGCCGATCACGCCCGCCATCAGCGGCAGGCTGGCGAACAGCCCCATCCGCGCCAGCTCGAAATCGCGCACCTCGCCGAGATACTTGGGGAACCACGTCAGGAAGATGTTGATCGAATAGGCGTAGCAGAAATACATCGCCGAGATCAGCCAGAGCTGCGGCTGCGCCAGGAGGCGCCGCCACGGCACGCGCGCCGTCGCCCCCGCCGCCGCCTGCGGCGCCAGCGCCGCCGCGATCATCTCGCGCTCGGCGGCGTTGGTGCCGGCATGATCCTGCGGTCGGTCGCGGTAATAGCCGAACCACACCGCGGCCCAGACCAGCCCCAGCCCGGCGAAGATCAGGAACGGCGCGCGCCAGCCGAGGTGGATCATCAGCCACACCACCAGCAGCGGGGTCAGCGCCGCGCCGAGCCGCGCGCCCGCGTGCGTCACGCCCTGCGCGAAGCCGCGCTCGGAGGGCAGCATCCAGCGGCTGAGCGAGCGCGTCGCGTTCGGGAAGGCGCCCGCCTCGCCGCAGCCGAACAGGAAGCGGCAGGCGATCAGCGAGCCGAGGCTCCACGTCGCGGTCGTCAGCGCGGTGAAGCTCGACCACCATACCACCACCGCGGTGAGCACGCGGCGCGGGCCGAAGCGGTCGCCGAGCCAGCCGCCGGGGATCTGGAACAAGGCGTAGCCGATCTGGAACACGCCCAGCACCCAGCCCCAGGCGCGATCGCCGATGCCATATTCGTGCTGGATCATCGGCCCGGTCACCGAGATGACCACCCGGTCCATGTAGGTGATCATATAGGCCAGCACGGTGAGCCACAGCACGACGTGGCGCACCCGCGTCGGTCGCGCCGCCGCGGCCGCCCCGGCCGGGGGCGAGGCCGGCGCCGCGGCGAGCGGCACCCCGTTCATCGGACCGACGGCACCTTGCTGCCGCCGACATAGACCGCGGCGATGCGGCGGCTGTTGAGGATGTCGCGCGTCGGGTCGGCGTCGAGCACGACGAAGTCGGCGAGTCGCCCGGTCGCGATCACGCCGCGGTCGCCGGTGCCGAGCCACTGCGCCGAGCGACCGGTCGCGGCGTGGATCGCCTGCGCCGGGGTGAAGCCCGCCTTCACCAGCTGCTCCAGCTCCCAATGTTCGGAATAGCCCGGCAGCCGCCCCGGCGGCCCCGCGTCGGTGCCGAAGCCGTAGCGCACCCCGGCGCGCGCGAGCGCCATCTCGTTGTCGCGCGCCTGCTCGTCGATCCTGGGCAGCGCGGGATAGATGCGGCTCGCCGCGATCGACTTCTCGCGCTCGGGGCTCTCCAGCCCCGCGATCGTGGCGGGATCGGCAGCCTGGCGGAAGAACGGGTCGCGCGTGCGCGGGTTGTCCGCGGCGAAGGCGTAGACCGCGGCCTCGCGGCTGAGCGTGCCGGCGCCCTGCCACACGCCGCGCGCCTTCATCGCGTCGATCAGCTCGGCGTCGACCGGCTTGTCGCGCACGCTGTGCATGAAGCCGTCGATCCCCTGCGCCACCAGCATCTTGGCGTCGGCGAGGTAGAAGACGTGGGCGAGCACGCGCATGCCGCGGCGGTGGCCGGCGTCGATGATCGCCTTGCTGATCGCATAGGGCATCTTCGGCATCGCGCCGAGTTCGTCGTCCATCCACAGCTTGATGTAGTCGACGCCCTTGCGCGCCTGCGCGTCGACCTCGGCGGCGGCCTCCTCCGGCGTGGCGACCGGATGGTTGATCCCCGGCACGCCGCCGTAGCCGCCCTTGAACACCAGCCCCTGCCCCGCGGTCAGCAGCCGCGCCATCGTCTGCGGGCCGTCGCGGCCGGCGTCGCGGATCGCGAGCACGCTGTCCTTGTCGGTGCCCATCGACTGCACCGTTGTCACCCCGAAAGCGGCGTAGGTGCGCAGGTCGCGCCGCACCGACTCGGGCGTGAAATAGTCGGCCTTCTGGACGAGGTCGCGGACGGTGCCGATGTGGACGTGGAGATCGATGATCCCCGGCATCAGATACTTGCCGCCGAGGTCGACGGTGCGAACGCCGCGCCGCTTCGGCGCCTTGCCCTGCGCGCCGACCCAGCGGATCCGCGCGCCGTCGACCAGCATCGCCTGCCCCGCGCGCGGCGCGGCGCCGGTGCCGTCGATCAGCGTGAAGCCGCGGTAGAGCACCGGCTCCGCCTGCGCCGCGCCCGCCAGCAGCAGCGCGGCGAGCGACGCCCACCGCGCCGCACCCGTCATCGTCCGTCGCATCGTCATCCTCCCAGGCTCTTCCAGCATCGTGCGGCGGGTCGCTCAGCGCGGCGGGGCGACCAGCACGTCGCGCCCCACCGCGGTCACGTCGCGCTGCCCCGCGAGCGCCATCGCCACCGCCAGCTCGTGGCGCAGCAGCGCAAGCATCCGCGTCACCCCCGCCCCGCCCTGCGCGCCGAGCGCATAGGCCCAGGCGCGCCCGAGCAGCACGCCGCGCGCGCCGAGCGCGAGCGCGCGCAGCACGTCGGTGCCCGAGCGGATGCCGCCGTCCATCAGCACCTCGGCGCGGCCGTCGACCGCCTCCACCACGCGCGGCAGCGCCGCGATCGCGGAGGGCGCACCGTCGAGCTGGCGGCCGCCGTGGTTGGAGACGATGATCGACTCCGCCCCGGCCGCGACCGCGTCGCGCGCGTCCTCGGCGTCGAGCACGCCCTTGATGACGAGCCGCCCGCGCCAGTGCCGGCGCAGCCAGTCGAGGTCGGCCCAGGTGACCGAGGCGTCGAAGTTGCGGCTGACCCAGGCGGTGAACTCGGCCAGCCCCGCGCCGCCCGGCATCTTGGCGGCGTAGTTGCCGAGCGTGTGCGGCCGTCCGCGCACGCCGACGTCCCACGCCCAGGCGGGATGCCGCGCGATCTCCACCGCGCGCCGCAGCCGCGCCGCCGCGCCCTGGTCGCCGGTCAGGCTGGTGCGCACGTCGCGGCGGCGCGGGCTGTGCACGATCAGGTCGACCGTCAGCACCAGCGTCTCGACCCCCAGCGCGGCGGTGCGCGCGAGCAGGTCCTCCATGAAGCCGCGGTCCTTGATGATGTAGAGCTGGAGCATCACCGGCGCCGCCGCGGCCACCTCCTCGATCCCGCAGCAGGACGAGGAGGAGAGGATGAACGGCACCCCCGCCGCCGCCGCCGCGCGCGCCGCCTGGACCTCGCCGCGCCGCGCGTACAGCCCGGCGAGCCCGATCGGCGCGAGCGCCACCGGGAAGTCGGCCGCCTGCCCCATCAGCGTCGTGGCCAGGCTGAGCCCGTCGACGTCGCGCATCACGCGCTGGCGCAGCTTCAGCGCGGCGAGATCCGCGGTGTTGGCGCGCAGCGTCTCCTCGGCATAGGAGCCGCCGTCGATATATTCGAACAGGAAGTCGGGCAGGCGCCGCCGCGCCATCTCCCGGAAATCGTCGACCGAGGCGGCGATCATCGCCCGCTCACGCGCCGCGCCACCGCGGCGTGTCCTTGGCGAGGAACGCGCGCACGCCCTCGGCGAAGTCGGCGCTGCCGTAGACGCGCGCGATCAGGTCGGCGATGTCGGGCTGCGCGGCGACGGCGGCGCGGCGGATCGCCTCCTTGCTCACCGCCATCGTCAGCGGCGCGTGCGCGAGCAGCCGCTCGACCAGCGCGGCGACGGTGGCGTCGATCTCCGCGGGCGCGACCACGGCGTTGACCAGCCCGAGCGCGTGCAGCTCGGCCGCGTCGACGATCTCGGCGCCGAGCAGCAGCCGCTTCGCCATCGCCACGCCGGCATGCTGGACCAGCCGGCCATAGCCGCGCGCGGACAGGCAGTTGCCGATCGTCCGCGCCAGCGGCGAGCCGAACCGCGCGCCCGCGGCGGCGACGCGGAAGTCGCTCGCGAAGGCCAGCGCCAGCCCGCCGCCGACCGCCCAGCCGTCGACGATCGCGATCACCGGCTGGGGCAGCGCCTCGACCGCGCCGACATAGCCGTCCATCTCGGCCTCATAGGCGACGCCCTGATCGCCGCCGGTGAAGTCGCGGAAGCCGGCGATGTCGGTGCCCGAGACGAACGCCTTGCCGCCAGCGCCGCGCAGCGTCACGACGCGCACCTCGCGGTCGACGGCGATCGCGGCGCAGGCCTCGCCCAGCCCGCGCCACATGTCCCAGGTGAGCGCGTTATAGGCGGCGGGGCGGTCGAAGGTGATGCGCGCGACCGCGCCCTGCTTCTCGTAGCGGGTGACTCCCGCGCTCACGCCGTCGCGCCCTGCGCCAGCCGGCCCGCCGCGCGCAGCTCGCCGCGGATCTCGTCGCCGTGCTCGTCGAGCAGCGGCGGCGGATAGCGCACCTGCTGCGGCGTCGCCGACAGCTTCACCGGGAAGCCGAGCGCCTTGATGCTGCCCTCCACCGGGTGCGGGATGTCCTGCACCATGGCGCGCGCCTGCGCGTGCGCGCTGGTGGTCGACTGCGCGTAGTCGAGGATCGGCCCGGCCGGCACGCCCGCGGCGAGCAGCGCGTCGACCCAGTCGGCGACGGTACGCGCGCGGAAGCTGGGACGGAGCAGCTCGATCAGGTCGCGCGCGTTGCCGACGCGCGCGCTGTTGTCGACGAAGCGCGGGTCGTCCGCCAGCTCGGCGCGATCGATCACGCCGAGCAGCGCGAGCCACAGCTTCTGGTTGGCGGCGGCGAAGACGAACCAGCCGTCCGCCGCCTCCACCGCCTGATAGGGCGCGGACATGCGGTTGGCGCTGCCGAGCGGGCGCGGGCTCCTGCCGGTACCCCACAGCTCCGCGGTCTCCCACACGGACAGGCCGAGCGCGGCCTCGAACAAGGAGGCGGTGACGAGCTGCCCCTCGCCGGTGCGCTCGCGCACGAAGAGCGCGGACAGGATGCCATAGGCCGCGAACAGCGCCGAGCCGAGATCGCCCACCGGGGTGGTGTTCTTGACCGGTTCGGCGTCGGGGAGGCCGACCGCGCTGATCAGCCCCGACATCGCCTGCGCGATCAGGTCGTAGCCGGGGCGAGTCGCCCAGGGCCCGCTCGCGCCGAAGCCCGAGATGCTGGCGTAGATCAGCCGCGGGTTGCGCGCGCGCAGCGTCTCATAGCCCATGCCCAGCCGCGCGGCGACGCCGGGGCGGCCGTTCTCCACCAGCACGTCGGCGGTGTCGACCAATGCGTAGAAGGTGTCGCGGTCGGCCGCGTCCTTGAGGTCCAGCACGATGCTGCGCTTGTTGCGGTTGAGCGCGAGGAAGCCGGGGCTGTCCTCGCCCTTGAGCCGGAAGCCCATCGAGCGGCGCGAGCTGTCGCCGACGTGCGGCGGCTCCACCTTGATGACGTCGGCACCCATGTCGCCCAGCAGCATGCAGCAGAACGGCCCCGCCATCACCTGCGACACGTCGAGCACGCGGATCCCCGCCAGTGGCTGATCACCCGTCATCATCCCCGCCCGGCCCCCCGACGCTTCTGTGTATTCACCTTAGATATCTTGCATACAACATTGACATGCGTCGGCAAGGGCTGCGGCGCGCTCATGCGCCCGGCTTGTCCTGCGTGATCGCGATCGTGCCGAGCGCGCCCGCGTCGCTCGGCAGCTCCGCCGCGCCCGCGGGGAAGCCGTTCTTCGACAGGATCATCGCCTCGACGTCGGCCACCTTGGCGGCGCCGAGCGAGTTGGGATTGTCGAACGGCATCGTCGTCTTGATCCGCGTGAACAGCGCCGCGGCGCTCTGGCCGTTCCAATTGGCGAGGAAGCCGCTGCCCGCGAGCGCCGGCGCCTGGTCGTTGCCGCCGAGCGCGTCGCCGTGGCAGCTCGCGCAGTGGGCGGCGTAGACCGCGGCGCCGCGCTGCACCTGCGCCGCGGTGTAGACTCCGCCCCAGACGCTCCGCGGCGCGGCCTGCGACAGCGCGACCGCGGGCAGCGCGACCAGCGCGACGGCGAGCAACGGGCGGAGCGACGGATGGGTCATGCGCACCTCTGGGGACGGGCCGCTCACGCGGCGGGGAGACGGAAGGCGACCAGCTCGCTGCTGTACGCGCCGCCGCCGATCGCGAGGACGATGTACTGGCGCTGGTCGAGCATGTAGGTCATCGGCGCGCCCGTCTGGCCCGCGGGCATGTAGACCGCGCCCTTCTGCTCGCCGCTGGCCTTGTCATAGGCGCACAGCATCGCGCCGCGCCGCCCGTCGGGCAAAGTGAAGACGCCGGGTTCGCCGCAGATCACCAGCGTCTTCGTCACCAGCGGCCCGACATTGCCCGAGCGCCCCGTCTTTGGGATGGTCAGGCCCTTGAGCTTGGGATGGTTGCGCACCGTGTCGGGGGTCTCGCCGTGCGCCACCTGCCACAGATGCGCGCCGCGCCGGAGCTCGATCGCGGTGATCCTTCCGTAAGGCGGCTTGAGCAGCGGCAGCCCCTCCACCGTCAGCGCGCCGTACGTATGCTCGCCGCGGCGCGGCGCGTCGGGCATGCCGCGCACGTTGATCACCGCGAAGTCGGAGCGCTTCGGATCGTCGTTGGGCAGCTCGCTCATCACGTCGGCCACGGTCTTGGAATAGACGTAGACCACGCCCGTCTCGGGGTCGGCGCCACCGCCGGGCCAGTTGGTGCCGCCGGTCAGGTTGGGCGCGGTGAGCGTGCCCCAGGTGCCCTCGCGGTCGAACATCGAGGCCGGGGTGAAGAGCGGGCCGCGGCGATAGTTCTTCGCGACCGCCAGCGCCTCGGCGCGCAGCTCCGGGGTGAAGTCGATGAGATCGTCGTCGCCGACGCCCTGGACGTCATAGGCGGCGGGGCGCGACGGGATCGGCTGGGTCGGCGCGTACCACTCGCCCGGCACGTCGCCCTTGGGCACCTTGCGCTCGGGGATCAGCCAGATCGGCTTCCCCGTCGCGCGGTCGAGCACGTAGAGGAAGCCCTGCTTGGTCGGCTGCGCGAGCAATTGTCGCATGCGCCCGCCGACCGGCACGTCGAGCAGCATCGCGGCGCAGGGAATGTCATAGTCCCACAGCCCGTGGTGGACGAGCTGGTAGTGCCACTTGCGCTCGCCGCTATCGAGGTCGACCGCGACGATGCTCTCGCCGAACAGCCCCGGTCCGCGGCGGTACTGGCCGCCGACGTCGCCGGTCGGCAGCTCGATGCCGAGGTAGGCGAGGTTGAGCGCGGGATCGGCCGAGATCTGGCACCACATGCCGGCGTTGCCGATCGCCGCGGTGCCGTCGAGCCAGGTGTCATAGCCGAACTCGCCGGGACGCGGGATGGTGTGGAAGATCCACTTCCGTCGCCCGGTGCGCGCATCATACCCGCGCACGTAGCCGCGCACGTTGTCGCGCGTCCTGGGCACGTTGCCCGCGGTATGCGCGGCGCCGACCACGACCGTGTCCTTGGCGACGAGCGGGGTCGAGTTGAGCCCGACGTCGCTCTCGATCAGGTCGATCTCCTGGTCGAACTCGGTCTTGAGATCGACCACGCCGTCGCTCCCGAAACCGGGGATGCGCTGGCCGGTGCGCGGGTCGAGCGCGATCAACCGATAGCCGATCGTGACATAGAGCAGCCGCTCCTCCGTGCCGTCGGTCCAGTAGGACACGCCGCGCCCGGAGAGCTGGCGCGGCGCCTTGCGCGCGCGCTCGCCCTCGTCCTCGCGGTGAATCCACAGCAGCTCGCCGGTCGCGGCGTCGAGCGCGACCACGTCGCGGCGCGATCCCGCGGTGGAGTAGATCACGCCGTTGACCACCAGCGGGGTCGCCTCGAGCTGATAGTCGGGGCGCGCGCCGAGCGAGTCGGTTCGGAAGCGCCACGCCACCTCCAGGCTGCTGAAGTTCTCCGCGTTGATCTGGTCGAGCGCGGCGTAGCGCGTGCTCGCCAGATCGTTGGCATAATGCAGCCAGTCGGTGTCGCCGGGGGCGCGCTGCCGCGGGCTGCCCTGCGCCGCCGCGAAGGGCGCGCGCAGCGCCAGCAGCGTGAGCGGCGGCAGCGCCAGCAGCGCGCGTCGGGTGAAGCGCATCGCGCGATCCCCTGCCGGCGGCCTCAGTGCGCCGGCTCGAAGTTGTGCAGGATGACCGGGCGCGGGTTGATCGGGATGCGGGTCGACATCGGCGCGCTGGGATCGTTGCCGGCGCGATGCCAGCGCCCGCGCGCCGCGGTGACCACGTCACCCGGCTCCGAGGTGAAATAGGGATAGCCCTCGATCTTGTAGCCGATCTTGCCTTCCATGATGAACCAGAACTCGGTCCATTCGGTATGAAAATGGCCCTTGTTGGTGTCGGGCGGCACCGCGTCGGCGGCCTTGCCGCGCAGGATGTTCGAGGTCCAGTGATCGTCCCACACGAACTTGCCGTTGTACGGCTTGTCGCCGACCGCGATCGTCTTGAAGAAGTCGACGTAGATCGGGTTGGTGTCGCGGTCCTTCGCCGGGCCGGGATTGCCCGTCACCTTGACATAGGTGCGGCCCTTGACCGGATCGGGAGTCTCGCTGGCGGGATAGAGCGGCGCGGTGCCGGCCTGGCGCACCTCGAACCAAACGGCGGGCTGCTGCCCGACATTCTCGAGCGAATAGACGTGGCGGAACGGCACGCTGACCATGAAACCCTTCGTCGCGGTGAAGGGCTCGGCGCCGTCGATCGTCACGCGCAGGCTGCCGTCCCACACGATGAACATGATGCGGTCGTCGGCGAAGAAGCGCGGCTTGGTCTTCCTGCCCGCGCCGAGCGATACGTAATCGGCGTCCTGCTCGGGGTTGCGCACCACGGGATGGACCCAGTCGCTCTGGCCGCGATGCGCCGCGCGGATGTCGGCGAGCTTCCAATGGACCTTGTTGGGGGCGCTGTAAGCGGTCGGCTGCGTCGGCTTGGGCGCCCAATATTCGCCGGGCATCTTGGGCTGGGTCACCGGCATCGGATCCTCGCGGCCGGAGAATTGGGCGGAGGCCGCGACCCCGCCGCCGAGCGCGGCGAGCGCGCCGCACAGGTACAGCAACCCTTTCATCCCACTCTCCTTTTTGCGACGCTGCCCGTGGGCGCGCCGTTTGTATGGACAGGTGCAATCTTGTATGCGATCTGAGACCGCGTCAAGCACACTGACGATGATCATCGGCGGGACGAGCCGGGATGGTGGGGAGGATCGGGATGCGCTGGACGCTGGCGGGGCTGCTGTTGACCGCGACCCTCGCCGCCCCGCTGCACGCCGCCGACTATCAGGCCGATCTCGGCCCGATGCCGCTCGACGACGAAACCAAGGCGGTGATCGCGGGGCGCGGCGAGGCGGAGGCGCGGCTCGACGGCACGCGGCTGACCGTCAGCGGCCGCTTCCGCGGGCTGCCCTCGCGCGCCACCGCGGCGCACCTGCTGATCGGCCCCGCGATCGGCGTGCCGGGCACCAGGGCGCTGGCGTTGACGGTGAGCGGCGACACAGAAGGCACGATCGCGGGCCGCTACCGGCTGAGCGGGGCACAGGCCGCGGCGCTGCGCACCGGGCGGCTGTACGTCCAGATCGACAGCGAGAAGGCGCCGCCGGGCTATAGCTGGGGACGGAAGGGGACGTTGTGGGGCTGGCTGCTCCCCGCGCACGCGCGCGCCACCCCCGGCGTGCCGCAGCGCGGCGCCTGGTTCCTGCCGCAGCTCGACACGCCGCGGCGCTGACCATGCAACACTTTACCTTGCGCCCCCGTGCCGCGCTCCCGCTCGCCGCCGCCGGTCTCACGCTCGCGGGCACGATCGCGGTGGCGCAGCAGCCCGGCGGGCTCTTCACCCGCGCGCAGGTCGCCGCGGGACGCGGCGCCTATGCCGAGCAATGCGCCGCCTGCCACCAGAGCGACCTCGCCGGCGCCACCGACGCGCCCGCGCTGACCGGCGCCTCGTTCAACTCGGTATGGGGCAAGCGCGCGGTCGCGGCGCTCTACAGCAAGATCCACGCCTCGATGCCGTACGGCCGCGGCGGCAGTCTCGAGGACGCCACCTATGACGCGATCGTCGCCTATATCCTCTACGCCAACGGCGCGCCCGCGGGCGACACGCCGCTCGACCGCGGCGCGACGACCCTGCTCGGCGCGGTAGCGAGCGGGACGCCTCCCGCCGACGCCTTCGCCGACCCCCAGGCCACCGCCGCGACCGGCGCGCCCGCCGGCAGCACCGCCTCGCAGGAGGCACAGATCGGCGGCGCCAAGGAGTCCGCCCCCGCCAACGGCCCCGGCGGCGCCGCCGCGCCCGCCACCTCGGCGGGCTTCGCCGCGCCGGGGCAGAAGGTGAAGTACGCCGACCCCGGCCGCTTCGTGCTGCCGAGCAAGCCGGGGCTGAGCCTCAGGGGCGCGATCGCCGACTATCGCCCCGTCACCGACGCGATGCTGCGCGAACCGCCGCCGGGCGACTGGCTGATGTTCCGCCGCAACTACCAGGGGTGGAGCTACAGCCCGCTGGCGCAGATCGACACGGGCAACGTCGCGCGGCTCCAGCTCAAGTGGATGTGGTCCATGCCCGAGAACGGCACGATGGAGGACACCCCCATCGTCCATGACGGCATCATGTACATGTGGGGCGTCGGCAACGTCATCCAG
The DNA here is from genome assembly GCF_014194975.1 of Sphingomonas sp. BK580. Classification (GTDB taxonomy): domain Bacteria; phylum Pseudomonadota; class Alphaproteobacteria; order Sphingomonadales; family Sphingomonadaceae; genus Sphingomonas. The sequence continues at coordinate 246,653 of NZ_JACIAY010000007.1, forward strand.
GCGCTCGACGCGCGCGACGGCGAGCTGCTGTGGGAGAACCGCCTCGGCCCCTTCCCCACCAGCGCCGGCCCCGGCCCGTCCTCGGTGGAGACGCGCGCGATGGGGCTGTGGGGCACCAACCTCTACGTCAACACGCCCGAGGGCTGGGTCTACGCGCTCGACGCGCGCAGCGGCGAGGAGGTGTGGAAGACGCACATCACCGACGAGAAGCCCGGCGTCGGCCGCTCCACCGGCGGCCTGATCATCATCAAGGGCAAGGTGATCGTCGGCATGACCAATTGCGGGCGCAAGGGCACGCCCGACCATTGCTATATCAGCGCCTATGACGCCGCGACGGGCAAGCGTGACTGGCGATTCACTACCGTCGCGCTGACCGGCCAGCCCGGCGGCGACAGCTGGGGCGCGCTGCCCGACGACGAGCGCAAGGGATCGGAGACCTGGATCGCGGGCACCTACGATCCCGAACTCGACACCACCTACTGGGGCACCGCGCAGGGCAAGCCGTGGCGCCGCGACGAGCGCGGCTCCGCCAACGGCGCGACCGACTACGCCAACTCGACGCTCGCGCTCGACCCCGGCACGGGCAGGCTGCGCTGGTGGTTCAACCACGCGCCCGGCGAGACCTTCGACCTCGACGAGGTGTTCGAGCGCGTGCTGGTCGATCACGGCGAGCGCAAGTCGCTCTACACGATCGGCAAGGCGGGGATCCTGTGGCAGCTCGACCGGACGAACGGCAAGTTCCTCGGCGCCACCGAGACCGTGTTCCAGAACGTCTTCACGCGGATCGACCCGGTGACCGGCCGGCCGAGCTACCGCGACGACGTGGTCAAGCAGCAGTCCGACCAGTGGCTCGCCTCCTGCCCCGGCCCGGAGGGCGGACACAATTGGCAGGCGATGAGCTATCACCAGCCGAGCGACGCGCTCGTGATCCCGCTCAGCCAGAGCTGCGTGCTGATGCTCGGCAACGGCAGCCAGGTCTATTACGAGATGCCCGGCACCGGCGGGCAGCTCGGCCGGCTCTCCGCCTATCGCGCGCGCGACCGCGCGCCACTGTGGACCGTGCAGCAGCGCGCGCCCTTCCTCACCTCGGTGGTGTCGACCGCGGGCAACCTTGCCTTCGTCGGCGATTTCGACCGCGTGTTCCGCGCGGTCGACGTGCGCACCGGCGAGACGCTGTGGAAGACGCGGCTGGGCACCACGGTGCAGGGCTTCCCCGTATCCTTCGCGGTCGACGGCAAGCAATATGTGGCGGTCACCACCGCGCTGGGCGGCGGCAGCCCGCAGCTCAAGCCGGGGACGATGCTGACCGAGGTACATCGCCCGATCACCGGCTACGCGGTCTATGTCTTCGGGCTGCCGGAGGAGAGGTGACCGCTATCGCCCGCGCCGTCCGCGCCGGCGATCTGGCACCCTAAGCCGCCCGACCAGGGGCGCTAGCGCTAGGCGGTCAGACCAATCTTCCCGTCCTTGAGCGCGATCGCTGCCGCCGCCACCCGCGGGTGCGGGTGCAACGCGCACCGCATCGAATCGCTCGCAACGGTGCGCCGTGAGGATTGTAAGAAACGACCGTGCACACACCTCAACTTTTCTGTCGACAATGATGCAGATCTGTCGGACAACTCTGCCGGACGGAGAGGATCAGGTCGGCGATGTCCGACCGGCAGCGCAGGTTCGAGCGGAACAACCGCCGGACCGATCGGGTCGCCGATGCGCCGCGCGGGGAGTCGGCCTGCCTCTTCCACGACGGGAGGAGGGGTCTGGATATGATCGTGTTCGAGATGGAGCTGAGCCACGGCATGGCGGCATGCCGCCGCGGCGTGCTGATGGCGGCGAGCGGGACGGCGCTCGCGCTGGCATTGGCGATGCCGGCGCAGGCGCAGGCGCAGACCGAGCCGGCCGCGCAGACCGCCCCTTCCCCGACGATCCAGCCCGGCTCGGCCGCGGCGACGCCGTCGGGCGCCGACCCCGCCACCGCCGACAGCGCGGCGACGGTCGACCAGCCCGATCCCGCCGCCGAGCCCGGCAGCGACATCATCGTCACCGGCTCGCGCATCACCTCGAGCGGCTTCAACGCGCCCACGCCGACCCAGGTGATCGGCGCGGCCGACCTGCAGCGGCTGGCGCAGCCCAACATCTTCAACGCCGTCACGCAGCTGCCCTCGCTGCAGGGATCGACCGGGCGCGCCACCTCGGTGGGCAGCACGTCGAGCGGCATCCAGGGGCTGAGCTCCTTCTCGCTGCGCGGTCTGGGCGCGATCCGCACGCTGACGCTGCTCGACGGGCAGCGCTTCGTCGGCGCCAATTACTCGGGCGTGCCCGACGTCAGCCAGTTCCCGCAGCTGCTCGTCCAGCGCGTCGACGTCGTCAACGGCGGCGCCTCGGCGTCCTACGGGTCGGACGCGGTCGGCGGCGTGGTCAACTTCATCACCGACAAGCGCTTCAAGGGCTTCAAGGCCAACCTTCAGGGCAGCATCACCACCTACGGCGACGACGCCGGCGTCACCGCGCAGGCGGCCTGGGGCAACAGCTATTACGAGGACCGGCTCCACGTCGTGGTCAGCGCCGAATACGGCCGGCAGGGCGGCGTGCCCAACCCGGGCTTCGGCATCGTCGGCGCGAACGGCCGCGACTGGTACAATTCGCCCGCCTTCGTCCAGACCGGCGTGACCAACACGCCCGCGGGCCAGCCACGCATCTTCTACATCCAGAACGCGCAGCAGTATCAATATTCGAAGTTCGGCCTGATCACCTCGGGCCCGCTCCAGGGCATCGCCTTCGGCGCCAACGGCCAGCCCTACCAGTTCCAGTACGGCTCGAACGGCGTGCCGACCGGGACCGGCGCGGTGACCGGCTGCACGCCCTCCTTCTGCTCGCGCGGCGACACCAGCGGCGTGGTCGGCGCGGGCACCAGCCTCGCCTCCAAGCTGGAGCGCTACAATTACTACTCGCGCGTCGGCTTCGACTTCGCGCCCAACAACGAGATCTACTTCACCTTCAACGGCTCGCGCGTCAGCTCGGAGAATTCACCCAACCCGGGCTACGCCCAGCAGGCCAATCTCACGATCCAGTGCGGCCTCAACAACGCCAACGCCAACCCGTTCGTGCCGCAGTCGATCCAACAGGCCTGCACCAACGCCGGCATCACCCAGTTCCAGTACGGCTCGGCGCTGGCGCAGCTCGGCGACTTCATCGAGGTCAAGCCGGTGCGCACCAACCTGCGCTACGTCGTCGGCGCGAACGGCAAGTTCCGCGGCCTCGGCACGGAGTGGAGCTACGACGCTTACTACGAGTACGGGCGCAACTACACCGACCTGCACGTCGACAACATGCTCAACATCTCGCGCTTCCGCGCGGCCTATCAGGCGGTGCGGCTGCCCAACGGCACGATCGGCTGCGCCAATGCGGCGGCGCGCGCCGCCGGCTGCGTCCCGCTCAACATTATCGGCGACGGCGGCGTGACCGAGGCCGCGCTCAACTACGTCAAGCCAGCGATCGGCCCCTATCAGCACACCTGGTCGACGCAGAACGCGGGCGCGATCAGCTTCAACGGCCAGCCGGTCTCGACCTGGGCGGGGCCGCTGTCGGTCGCGTTCGGCTACGAGTATCGCCGCGAATGGTATCGCACCAAGGCCGATCCGTACGGCAACGGCGTCACCGCGGCGAACCCGAACACCTCCGACTATCCCGCCGACCCGACGCAGAACACGCTGACCGGCGGCAATTGGTACGCCGGCAACTACAAGAACGGCACCGGCCGCTACAACGTGCACGAGGGCTTCCTCGAGCTCGACATCCCGATCTCGAACGAGGACCAGATCGGCCGCGCCAACATCAACGCGGGCGTCCGCCAGACGCGCTACAGCACCTCGGGCTGGATCACGAGCTGGAAGGTCGGCGGCACGTGGGACACGCCGCTCACCGGCATCAAGCTGCGCGGCGTGACCTCGCGCGACGTGCGCGCGCCCAACCTCTCCGAGCTGTTCCGCACGCCGACCTTCGCCAACGCCACCTTCCTCGATCCGCGCGCGCCGGGCAGCTCGCCGACCGCGGGGCAGTTCGTCCAAGCGCCGTCGAACACGATCGGCAACACCGCGCTGAAGCCGGAGACCTCGCGCAACACCACCGGCGGCATCGTCTTCGACGGCACCGCCGCCGGCTTCCTGCCGGGCTTCAGCGCCTCGTTCGACTATTACAACATCAAGGTGGAAGGCATCATCACGCCGTTCAGCGGGCAGTCGGCGATCAACCAGTGCTTCCTGCAGAACCTCGCGCAGTTCTGCGGCTCGTTCAATCTCGACGCCGCGGCCGGCCCGCTGTTCGTCAACGAGCAGCTGTTCAACTTCGCGCGCGTGCGCACCAACGGCTTCGACATCGAGGCGAGCTACCGCCGCCCGCTCAGCGGCGTCGGTCTGCCGGGCGCGTTCACGATCCGCGGCCTCGCCACGCGCACGCTGCACTATACCGAGACCTCGGGCCTCCCCGGCACGATCCCGACCGAGCAGGCCGGCAACAACCGCGGCAACGTGCCCGACTGGAAGGTGTTCGCGATCCAGAGCTGGGACACGGACGACTTCTCGCTGTCGGTGACCGAGCGCTGGTTCTCCGACGGCGTCTACTCGAACGAATATATCCAGTGCGATCCGGGCAGCTGCCCGGCGCCCGATCCGACCGGCAACATCACCACCATCAACGACAACACGATGCCCGGCGCGCTCTACGTCGATCTCGGCGGCTCGTTCAACATCAGCAAGAGCATCTCCGCCTACGCCAAGGTGGACAATCTCTTCAACAAGGCGCCCGAGCCCTCGCCGCAGAACGGCGTGACCTACGGGTTCAACCCGGTGTTGTACGACGTGCTCGGCCGCACCTTCCGTCTCGGCCTGCGCCTCAGCCTCTAGGGGCCGAAGCGTGCTCCGGCGTCGGCGGGAGCATGCGGGACGGGTCAGACGACGATCACACGCTCGGCCGCCTCCCCTTGGCCTTGCCCTGGCGCCCGAGGACCCTCCTCGGGCGCCATTTCTCGTTGAAGCGGCATCGGCGACGGGCTCGGCGGCCAGCGCCCCGACGCGGCAGGCGGCGCGGCCGCGTCGGGGCCGCTCGCTCGCAGCGGCTCACCGGCAGGATGATCCGACGATCGCTGGTCGGGCTCGGCACGCCGTCATGGGCCAGCTCGAGCACGGCGCGGATCGTGCCGCGCCCGCCCCGGACCGTGGCCCAATCCGAGAAGGGGGACTGGCCATCGCGGCCGATCGCAGCTGGGCCGTGGCGAAGCGCAGGTCTGGGCTCAGCCCCGGCGATCTCGCGCGCGTCGCCCCTCGCGGCATCACGCTCGCGTGCTCAGAAGCGAACGATCGCGGTCGCTCTTCCCGGAGCAGCCAGCAGCTGAGGCGCCCCGCTGCTCCCGCACGACGTCACCGGCCGCGGCCGAGCGATCGCTTTTGGGATTGTCGGATGACATGGTAAGGCATGCGATCGGTCGATGATCGTGCGAGTGGTGTTCGGACCGTGCCCCACGCCGCAGAGTGGATAGGACGAAGCGACGCTGATGACTGATCGGTCCAAGGACGTCCCCGAGAGACTGTACATGCATGTTGCCAGGCGTCTGCAGCAGTCGATCAGACTGGGGCACTATCCGGTGAACAGTCGACTGCCATCCGAGCGCGAGATCGCGGATGCGTACGGCGTCAGTCGACCCACGGTCCGCGAAGCCACTATCGTCCTTGAGTTGCGAGGCGTGGTCGAGATGCGCCACCGAGCGGGCGTTTACGTCATCGCCACCGAGCCCGAAGAAGTTGAGTCCAACCTGGCGGACAATGTCGGCCCCTTCGAGGTCACCGAGGCACGGCGGCTCTTCGAAGGGGAGGCCGCGGCCCTGGCGGCCGCAACAATCGAGCAGACCGAGCTGACCGAACTCGAGGACCTGCTATCGCAGATGGCAGAGGGTGAATTGGATCAGTCGATCCGCGAACGCGCGGACCGGGATTTCCATCTGACCCTGGCCCGCGCGACCCGCAACGAAGCGATCGTGAGCGTCGTCCAGACGCTCTGGGACAAGAGGTACAGCTCCCCGCTCTGTGCCTACCTCTTCTCGCTTGCCAAACAGATCGGCATCCAGCCGCCGGTCGAGGACCATCGGCGCATTCTCGCCGCGCTACGGGCCCGGGATCCGGAGGGGGCTCGCGAGGCCATGCGCGCTCACCTGACGCGTGTCACCGAGAGCCTCTACCGAGCGACGGAGCACGACGCACGCGAGCGCACGAGGCTCAAGATGGACGAACGGCGGCACGTCTTCGCGCGGCGCGCCGGCGTGTCCGAGCCGGCGGAGTGACGACGCGACGCACCGCTTCATCAGTGCGGTGCGGCGACCCGCGCTGATCCGACGGCAGTGACGCCCCGCGCGGCTCGCCCGCGTGCTAGCGGTAGCGGTAGAGCCGGACCCGGTAGATCTTCCTGTCGCCGGCGTCCTTCGAGAACAGCCGCAGGGACTGCCCCTGCCCCGTCTCGTCCCCGTTCAGTCGACGCCCGGCGACCATCCCGCCCTCCCGAAGGAACTGTTCGTCGATGCTCTCGACGCCGACGATCGGCTCGCCGGGGCGATCTGTGGTGAAGCTGAGCTGCGCATCGCCGCTGCCGACGACCAGGAACTCATCCGGGGCGGTCTGCAGGAACATCGCGGCGACGCGACTGGTCTGGTCGACATCACCCTTCGGTCCGCCGGCGCGCGCCATGTTGACGACATAGTCGCCGATGCGCCCGCGTCCGGCGCGCTGCGCGCCGCCTTCCATCAGCACGGTGGTGAGCCCACCCTCCACCTGCTTCTGCAGGATCAGCGGGGCGAGAGGGGCAAGCTGGCCGTAGAGCGCGGTCATCGCCGGGTCGCCCTCGCCGGCCGCACTGAGCCCGATGCTCGCGTCCCCCTGCAGCACCACGCCCTCGCCATCGATGCCGAACGGCGAGAAGCCGACGGCGCGGAGCGTACCGAGGCTGTAGAGCGCGTTGGCCGCCCCGACCGCTCCGCCGCGCGCCTCCGGCACGAACAACGGATTGTCAGGACGCGCGTACTGCGACGCCCAGTTGGCGTAGTCCTCGAAATAGATGTCGGGCGCGAGGAAGTCGAGCGACGGCGCGCCCGCCTTGTAGACATCGATGGCGAAGGGGAGCGGACCGCCCGAATTGTACTGGCCGGGCTCATAATTGGGCCGGATCAGCGCCGCGTTGGTGAACATCGGGAGCGGGTACTGCGCCTTTCCCGCCGCGGTGACGCCCTCGATGTAGGTCGCGTACGCCCATGACATGAACAGCGAGTCCGTCATCGCCGCGTCGCCGAACACCTCGCGCCACGTTCCCGCGGTGCGCGCTCCAGCGGCCTCCCAGGCGGTGCGCAGCGTCGGGTGCAGCGTGGCGCGGTTCGCGGCGAGGTAGCGTAGCAGCGGCTCGGGCACCGGCGCGGCCAAGGCCGTATCCGCCGCGTCCGAATGATCGCGCGACTCCGGGATGACGCCGACCTCGTTCTCGACCTGCACCATCAATATCGTGTGCTGCGCGCCGTCGACCGCGCGCAGGTGTCGCATCAGCGCGGTGAAGGCGCGCGCATCCGCGTCGCGCGTGGTGGTCGAGAACGGCGACAGCCGTTCGGTTCCCCGCCCGTCGCTGGTCTGAGCGCGCGGGAACCGGGTCTGATCGCGCTTCACCCACGCGGGCACGTAGCTGGAATAGGTGTTCTTCCACGCCCCGAACCAGAGGAGCACCAGCCGGAGGTTCTGCGCGCGCGCGCCCTTCAGCAAGCCGTCGACATTGCTGAAGTCGAAGCGGCCCTCCTGCGGCTCCACCGTCTCCCACGCGACCGGGGCGAGCACCGTGTTGAGGTTCATTCCCTTCAGCTTGGGCCAGATCGGCGCCATGTAGGCGAGGTCGCTACTGCTGGAGTTGTGGAGCTCGCCGCCGAGCACGAGGAAAGGCTTGCCGTCGACGATCAGCTGCGTCGCCTTACCGCGCCGCTCAAGGTGCGGTGCGCCCGCGGACTGCGCCTGTGCAGCCGTGCTGGCGAGCAGGACGATCCCAGCCGAGAACAGACGGGCGGCGGTTAAGAGGCTGGGCATCGCAGCTCCGTGAGGCTTGTCGCGCGAGAAAAGGGTCGGCCTCTCGCAGGAGGCCGACCTAGCATCGGCACATCTCGGAGAAGGAGTCGAGACGTGCCGGAACCGCTTAGAAGCTGGCGCGCAGGCCGAAGAGGACCTGGCGTCCGGGATAGTAGACGTTGTACGCGGCATTGTCGTAGCCGAAGGTCGTGCGGATCGGCGCGTTGGTGAGATTGAGCATGTCGAGCGTGAGCCGCACTGCCTTGTTCATGAAGGGCAGCTGATAGCCGGCCGACAGGTCGAGCTGGCCGCGCGCGTCCGCCAGCAGGCCCAGCGGGAGGTTGTTCTGCGGCGCGTTGGCCGCGATCACCCCGCCCTGCCAGACGTAGTTGAGGCTCAGCGACAGGCCATAGTTCTCGTAATAGCCCTGGAGATTGTACTGCCAGCGCGGGACGCCCGCGGCCACGAGCCCGCTGTCGGACTTCTGCGTGATGTGCGTGCCGTTGGCCTGGAAGCCGAGCCCCTTGAAGACGAAGTCGAGCGGCTGGTTCCACGTCCCCTCGATCCCCTTGATCACGAGGTTGTTGAGGTTGACCGGCAGGTTGACCGTGATCGGCACCGCGGACACCGCGACGCCCGAGGCGGCGGCACGGTCGAGCAGCGCCTGGCGCTGCGTCGCCTGCAGCGCGTCGACCGGGATGTTGAGCTCGGAGAAGGGCGTCGCCTGCTGGATCGTGGCGGTGAAGCCGTTGATGCTCTTTCGGAAGAGCGCCACGCCGATGTAGCCCGCGCCGCCCGTGTAGAACTCGCCTCCGACGTCGATGTTGTCGGACGTGTAGGGCTGGAGCGCGGGGTTGCCCGCCGTGGCGATCTGCGCGCTCGGGTCGGAGAAGGTGACGCCGGGCAGGATCGAGCCCGCGTCGGGCCGCGTCAGCGACTTGGACACGGCGAAGCGCAGCTTCAGGTTGTCGAGCACGTCGTAGCTGAGGTTCGCCGACGGCAGCACCTCCTCGTAATCCGAGTCCGCGACGATATCGACGATGGCGGCGCCGATCTGGCTGGGGCCGACGACGTGCTGCTTGGTGTAGGTGTAGCGGAAGCCCGCGTTGGCGCGCAGCTCGCGGCCGAACAGCTCGGACGTGCCGTTGATCTCGGCGTAGCCGCCGTAGACCTTCTCGTCGATGTCTCCGGTCGACCCGCCCGTCACGGCACCGCGCGTCTCCGGCGCGGTGTCGCGGAACTGCGCGTAGTTGGTCACTTCCTTCAGGCGATCGAGGTCGGGGACGATGAAGCTCGTCACGCCGAACGAGCCGCGCGACAGGTGGCCGAAGTTGGTCGCGGCGGTGCGCATCAGATATTGCGGGATCGCGCTGGTGGGGACGCTGCCGGTGTTGCCGGTGCACGGACTGCCGCACACCGACAGCTGGAACGGATTGGTGTTGTCGTAGGCGCGGACGCTGCGCTTGGCCTGGTCGTAGGCCGCGCCGAACTTCACGTTGAGCGCGTCGTCGCCGACATAGACGTCGAGGTGCGCGCCGCGCGTCTCGGTCTCGCGACGCACGTTCTGGACGTTGACGCGATACCATTGCCAGCCGAGGTTCGGGTCACCCAGGTCGACGTTGGCAGCGATGATCGGCTGCGGGTTGCCGTTGGTGTTGTCGTAGGTCACCTCGACGCCCGAGTTGGGCGCGGTCTGGAAGGCGAAGGTCGGCTGCTCCCGGAAGAAGGTGCTCTTGCCGAAGTTGGCCGACAGGTCGACCTTCACCGTCTCGCTCGGCTTCCACGACGCGCTCGGCGTCACGTTCCAGAACTTGGTGTCCTGGTTGAAGATGCTGTTCTCGGAGAAGAAGGAGGAGTTGGCGAACACGCCCGAGGTGACGACGTTGTTCGAATCGACCTCGATGTCGAACGGCACCATGCCGCCGGTCGACTGCGGCGACGTGCCCGGCCCCGAGTTGCGCACCTGCCAGTTCATGTTCGAGCGCAGGTAATCGCGCTTCGACCGCGCCCAGATCCCGTCGAGTGCGAAGTGCAGCGCGTCCGAGGGGCGCCACTCGACCGCGCCGACCACCGAGATGCGCTCGCGGGTGCCCTCGGTCAGCACGGGACGGCCGAGCCGCGGGAGGATCGCCTTGGAGAGCTGCGACAGCGACAGCCCCGAGGTCGCCGCCAGGTCCACCGGCGTGCCGGCGACCAGCCCATGGCCGACGTTGGCGGGCGTGATCGAGGCGAAGCTGAAGCCGTTGCTCTCCGGCGGCGACACGTTGCACCCGGTGCCGCAGGCGAGGTTGGCGTCGGTGAAGCCGACCGTGTCATAGCCGTCGACACGGGTCTTCTGGCGGACGCCCGCGACGCCGAGCAGCACGCCGAACGTGTCGCCGAAGGTGTGGCTGGCGACCAGCGCGCCGCGCGGACCGACCTTGTCGTTGCTGTCGGTATAGGCACCCTGCGCGACCACGGTGACGTGCGTGCCCGGCTTGTCGAACGGCCGCGCGTTGCGCAGGTTGACCGTGCCCGCGATGCCGCCCTCGAGCGTCGCGGCGGTCGGCGTCTTGGCGACGTCGAGCCGGGTGAACAGCTCGGACGGGAAGAAGTCGAGATCCACCTCGCGGTTGCCACCGCCCGAGCCGTTGGTGCCGCCGTCCGACGCCACGGCGAACTGGGTGCCGTTGAGCAGCACCTTGGAGAAGCTGGGGCCGAGGCCGCGGATCGAGACCTGCGTGCCCTCGCCGCTGATGTCGCGGTTGAGGCGCACGCCCGGGATGCGGTTGAGCGTCTCGGCGAGATTGGTGGCGGGCAGCTTGCCGATGTCCTCGGCGAAGATCGAGTCGCCGAACGCGACCGAGTTGCGCTTGGCGTTCGTCGCGCTCTGCAGGGAGGCGCGGATCCCGGTGACGACGATGTCGGCGCTCGGCTGGCCCGTCTCGGTGGTCTGCTCGACGCTCTGCACCGCGCCCTGCGGCACCTGCGCGTCCGGGTTGGCGGCACTATCCACCTGAGTCGCCGGAGAAGGCTGCTGGCCGCCGGGTCCCGGCGCCGCGGTGTCCTGCGCCTGCGCCTCGGCGGCGACGAGGGCGAAGCCAGCGGCAGCGACCAGCAATGGCAGGCGATTGTTGCGGCGACGACGTACGGACACGAGGCCTCTCCTCCGATGGTGTGACGCCCGCTTCGAACCGGCGGGCTGCGCAGCGCCGTTAGCGCTATCATCGCCTTGGTAGGCCGACGCGGCGGTATCGTCAAGCCGCTGGGAGATTTTGGCCTGACAGTTTCGACCGCTTCGGCTATCGCGATGTCAGTCACGCGTCAGAGCCTGCTGCCGGTGCAGGTCGTTCGGAGGTGGAGAGGATGGATCGGGGAGGAAGCTTTCGCGTCGTCGCGACCGCGCTGGCGCTGCTGCTCGCCGGCACCGCGCCGGCGCGGGCCGAGGACGGCTACCGGCTGTGGCTGCGCGCCGACGCGCCGGCGGGGTCGAGCGCGCGCGTGACGCTGCGCGGCGACGGCGCCACGCTGCGGCTCGCCGCCGACGAGCTGTCGCGCTCGCTGCCCGCGGCGGCCGGCGACGTGACGCTCGCGCTCGCGGGCGACCCGCAGGTGGCGGCGCTGCGCCTGCCGACCGCGGCGCTGGGCGACGAGGGCTATCTCGTCCGCCGCGTGCGGCTCGGCGGGCGCGACACGCTGCTGGTCACCGGCAACGGCGAGCGCGGGCTGCTCTACGGCAGCTTCGCGCTGCTGCGCCATCTCGCCACCGGGGGCAGCGCCGCGACGGTGGCGCTCGCCTCGGCGCCCCGGGTCAAGCTGCGCGTGCTCAACCACTGGGACAATCTCGATGGCAGCGTGGAGCGCGGCTACGCCGGCCAGTCGCTGTGGGACTGGTGGACGCT
>NZ_JACIAY010000008.1 GCF_014194975.1 Sphingomonas sp. BK580
CTGCTCCGATCCTCCCCGCTCGCGGGGAGGATCGGGGAACCCGGCGCCGCCCGCCCCGGTTCTCGCTCGCGTCGCTGCAGGAGCGTGTGAGATGGCGAAGCAGAGCAAGGCGCAGCAGGAGACGGTCGAGCGCGTGATGCACGAGTTCGCCGAGGGTGAGCTGGAGACCAGCGCCGGGCGCAAGGTCACCAGCCGCAAACAGGCGATCGCGATCGGGCTGAGCGAGGCGGGTGCGTCGAACCAGCAGACTCCCGCGCAGAACGAGCGCCGCAAGGGAGAGTCGGAGCGGCGCGAGCGCGGGCAGCAGCCGAGCAAGGCCGAACTCTACGAGCGTGCGAAGAAGGCGGACGTGCCGGGCCGCTCGACCATGACCAAGGCCGAGCTGGAGAAGGCGCTGGGCTGAGGGCGCTGGGTTGAGGTGAGCTGCCCGGCCGCTTTCTCCCCCCGACACACACACCGCTATCATCCCGGACTTGTCCCGGGCTCCATTGCACCGCGGAAGCGGCCGCCCGAGGATGCGCGGTATCGTTGCTCCCGGAACGAGCCCGGGACGACGTCGAAGCGGCGCGGCTGTGTTCCGCTGATGTGCGCCGCCGCGCTAGAGCTGCGTCCGCCTCCTCAGTACGCCGCGGTGAAGCGCGCGCGCGCGTGGCGGTGCTGCTCCAGCTCGTCGACCATCGCGATCGCATAGTCCGCGAAGCTGATCCGGCTCTGCCCCTCGCCGTCGACCACCAGCGCGTCGCCGCCGAGCCGGAAGCGGCCGGTGCGCGGCCCCTCCTCGATCAGCGCGGCGGGCGAGAAGAAGGTCCAGTCGACGTCCTCCACCCCGCGCAGCGCCTCAAGGAAGCGCACCCCGCCCATCGCCATGTCGCGCCACGCCGCGGGGAAGTCGGGCGAGTCGATCAGCCGGCCGCCGTCGGCGGTGCGCAGGCTCGCCGCGCCCCCGGTGACCAGCAGCCGAGGCACCCCGGTGGCGCGGAGCGCGCCCAGCAGCGTCTCGGCGGTGACGTCGAAGTGGAGCGCGCTGATCACCGCGTCATGGCCGCGGACCAGCCCGGCCAGCGCGTCGGCGTCATGCGCGTCGCCCGCGACCGCGGTGACGCCCTCGGCCGCGGGGATCGCCTCCGGGTGGCGCGCGACCGCGGTGACCTGATGGCCGCGCCGCGCCAGCTCCTGCGTGATCTCCTTGCCCGCGCGACCGCTCGCGCCCAGCACCGCTACCCTCATCTCGTCCTCCGTAGGTGGTTTCCTACGGTGACCTACTTGGCTAGGGCGAGGCGCCATGCAAGACGGCACTTCCATCTCACCTGGTCACCCCGGCGATACCGCGCGGGGTGACGTCTATGCCGCCGACTGCCCGACGCGGCGCCTGCTCGATCGCGTCGGTGACAAATGGAGCGTGCTGATCCTGCTGCTGCTCGGTGACTCACCGCGGCGATTCAGCGAGCTCAAGCGCCGCATCGCGGGCGTGTCGCAGAAGATGCTGAGTCAGACGCTGCGCTCGCTCGAGCGCGACGGGCTGGTGACGCGCGAAGTCGAGGCCAGCGTGCCGATCAAGGTGGTGTATCGCGTCACGCCGCTCGGGCGCGAGCTGCTCGGCGCGCTGCGGCAGATGATCGACTGGGCGGAGACGCGGATGGGCGCGGTCGCCGCGGCGCAGGCGCGCTACGACGCGCGCACCGAGACCGCGGCGGAGATGGTAGCGCTCCCCGAATGATGCTGTTAACCCTCTGATCCACGGCGCCGAAAGCGTCGACAGGAGAGGGAGAGGGACATGCGCGAGGCCGACCGTCGCACGATCATCACCGGGCTGGGGATGGGGCTCGCCGTCGCCGCGAGCGGCGCCTGCGCCGCGCCGCCGCGCGACCGCAAGGTCGGCTATGCCGTGGTCGGACTGGGTCGCTACGCCGAGCTGATCATGTCCAAGTTCGCGGAGTGCGACCATTCGCGGCTGGTCGCGCTGGTCAGCGGCACGCCCGAGAAGCTCGAGAAGTTCGGGACGCAGTACAACATCCCCAAGACGCACCGCTACAGCTACGCCAACTTCGACACGATCCGCGACAATCCGGACATCGACGTCGTCTACGTGATCCTGCCCAATTCGATGCACGCCGAATATGTCGTGCGCGCCGCGAAGGCGGGCAAGCACGTGATGTGCGAGAAGCCGATGGCGGTCTCGGTGGCGGAGTGCGAGACGATGATCGCGGCCTGCCGCGCCGCCAAGCGCAAGCTGATGATCGGCTATCGCTCGCGCTTCCAGCCGCACAACATGCTCGCGATCCAGCTGGCGCAGAGCGGCTTCGTCGGGCCGACGCGGATCATCACCTCGGAGCACGGCTTCGACGCCAAGCCCAACCAGTGGCGGCTCAACCGGCCGCTGTCGGGCGGCGGCTCGCTGATGGACATCGGCATCTACAGCCTCAACGCAGCGCGCTATCTCGCCGGCGAGAACCCGGTGGAGGTCAGCGCGATCGAGTCGACGGACCGCTCCGACCCGCGCTTCCGCACGGTGGAGGACCGCATCTCGTTCCTGCTGCGCTTCCCCTCGGGGATCGAGGCGACCTGCGTGTCGAGCTACAGCTCGAACCACAACGCCTATCGCGTGATCGGCACCAAGGGCTGGATCGAGCTCGAGCCCGCCACCTCCTACGAGGGGCAGAAGATGCGGATCAACCGCGACGGCCGCACCGAGCCGCGCGACCCGCCCGCGGGCAAGCCGCAGCACGCGGCGCAGCTCGACCATCTCGCCGAGTGCATCTTCGACGACAAGCAGCCGTTGGTCGCGGGCGAGGAGGGGCTCGCCGACATGCGCGTGATCGAGGCGATCTATCGCTCGGCGCGCGAGGGCCAGCGCGTGCGGCTGGTATGACCGCGCTCACCCGGCGCGGCGCGCTCGCCGGGCTGGCGGGGCTGGGCGCGCTCGCCACCGGCGCCGCGCGCGCGGCCGAGCCGCCGCCGATGGGGGTGCTGCGGCTCGACCCGCGGCTCGACTCGATCATCCCGCCCGGCGCGACGATCGAGACGCTCGCCACCGGCTATCGCTGGGCCGAGGGGCCGGTGTGGGTTGCCGAGGGCGAGTATCTGCTCTTCTCCGACGTGCCCGCCAACGTCGTCCACCGCTGGTCGCGCCGCGGCGGCGCGCGACCGTTCCTCAATCCCTCGGGCCTGCAGACGCCGATCCCGCCCGCGATCCGCGAGGCCGGCGCCAACGGGCTCGCGCTCGATCGCCGGGGCCGGCTGATCGTCGCGGACAGCGGCACGCGCGCGATCGTGCGCGTCGACCTCGCCACCAGGAAGCGGACGGTGCTGGCCGAGCGTTACCAGGGCAAGCGCTTCAACAGCCCCAACGACGTGGTGGTGGCGCGCTCGGGCGCGATCTACTTCACCGACCCGACCTACGGCTTCGCCGCCGGCCCCGACTCGCCGCTGCGCGAGCTCGACGTGATGGGGCTCTACCGACTCGACCCCGACGGCACCGTCACGCTGCTCGACGGCGCGCGGCGCTTCCCCAACGGCGTCGGCCTCTCGCCCGACGAGCGCACCTTGTACTTGTCCTGCTCGGACGACGCCGCGCCGCTGGTCTGGGCCTATGCGCTCGACGCGCGGGGCCGGCCGACCGGCTCGCGCGTGTTCAGCGACATGCGCGCGGACAAGGCGAAGGGCTGGGCCGGCGCGCCCGACGGCATGGACGTCGCGGCGGCGGGCCATCTGTTCGTCAGCGGACCGGGCGGGATGCACGTGCTCAGCCCCGCGGGCGAGCCGCTCGGCATCATCGGCAATGGCAAGCCGATCGCCAACGCCTGCGTGGGCGAGGGCGGACGCAGCCTGTTCCTCACCGCGTCGGACCGGATCTGCCGCGTGGTGCTGGTGGGGTGATCCCGCCGCGTTCGTGCGCGCGGGGAAGTCGGACCTCACGCGCTGCCCATCGCCGCGGCAGGTAGCCTCAGCGTTCGGCGATCATGCCTATGATCGCGCCACCTGCGCGTCTGGATCCCCGCCTGCGCGGGGATGACGGAAGAGACAGGCGACGGATCTCACCACTTCGATCCGTCATCCCCGCGCATTTGATCCGTCATCCCCGCGAACGCGGGGATCCAGACGCGCTGTCGCGAGCGGGGGAGCGCGTCGCTCGCCGCACTGTGGCGCAGAAACAACCCTTCTCCAGCAATGCTCTACGTCGGCCCATGCCACGTCGACACGAGTCCGCGCGCGACTTACATTCGTGGTTAACGGCGCCGCCCGAGCGCCGCAGCAGAGGGAGAAGAAGCATGCGGTCCACCCACGCCACGCGGCTGCTCACCGGCGCCGCCACCGTCGCGCTGACGCTGCTCGCCGCGCCCGCGCTCGCCCAGACCGGCGCCGCGCCCGACCCCGCGCAGGACACCGCGCAGCGCTCGCAGCCCGACACCGGCATCGTCGACACCACCGCGCCGAGCGGGGACGACATCATCGTCGTCGGCACCGCGGGCGGCGGCACGCGGCGGCAGGACGCCGCCTTCGCGGTCACCACGCTCAGCGACGACGCGATCGAGCGCGCCGCGCCCAACAGCACCGCCGACCTGCTCCGCACCGTCCCCGGCGTGATGGCGGAGAGCTCGGGCGGGCAGAACGGCGCCAACATCTTCGTGCGCGGCTATCCCTCGGGCGGCGACGCGCAGTTCGTCACCTTCCAGCTCGGCGGCGTGCCGATCTTCCCGCCCTCGACGCTGTCGTTCCTCGAGAACTCGCAGCTGATCCGGCTCGACGAGACGGTGCAGCGGGTCGAGGCGGTGCGCGGCGGCACCGGCTCGCTCTTCTCCAACGGCCAGCCCGGCCTCACCGTCAACGTCGTGCCGCGCACCGGCGGCAGCGCGCTCCACGGCCTCGGCAAATTCTCCTACACCGACTACGACGAGGCGCGCGGCGACGCCTGGGTGTCGGGCCCGCTCGGCGAGAACACCGGCTTCATGATCGGCGGCTTCTACGCGCAGGGCAACGGCATCCGCGACCCAGGCTTCCGCGCCGAGAAGGGCGGTCAGGTCACCGCCAACATCCACCATGATTTCGAGGGGCGCGGCTCGGTCGAGGTCTACGCGCGCTACCTCAACGATCGCGGCCAGTGGCTGCTGCCGATCCCGGTGATCCAGGACGGGCGCAAGATCAGCGCGTATCCCGGCTTCGACGCGGGCACCGGCACCCTGCTCGGGCCGGAGACGCGGCTGACGCGCAACGTCCAGGGCAACACCGTCAACCTCGAGAACGGCCGCGGCGCCGACGTGATCAACACCGGCATCACCTTCGACTATGAGGTGGCCGACGGCCTGCGCGTGCGCGAGCGGATGAGCTATCTCGGCGGGCGCGCGGACACGGTCGGGCTCGTCCCCGACGGTCCGCCCACCGCCGCCTCGGCGATCGCGACCGCGCTCGGCGGCGCGGGCTCGACCGTCGCCTCGCTCAGCTACGTCAACGGCGGCGGCGCGGTCGCGTCGGGCGCGGAGACGCAGGTGATGCGCGCGGGCATCTGGAGTGTGCAGAAGAAGATCACCTCCTTCGTCGCCGACACCGCGCTCGAGTGGAAGGCCGGCGGCAACAAGCTGACCGGCGGCTTCTACTACGCCGATTACACCACGCGCGACCAGTGGGCGCTGGGCAACCAGGTGCTGCTCACCGCCGAACCGCGCGCGCGGCTGCTCGACCTGACGCTCAACGGCGGGCGCACCGCGACGCAGAACGGCTTCACCAGCGGCGACGGCTTCCTCGTCGACGCCTATTACAAGGGGTCGGACCTCGCCTTCTACGCGGTCGACGAGCTGCAGCTCACGTCGCAGCTGCGCGTCGACGGCGGGCTGCGCTATCAGAAGCATATCGTCGACGGGAACCTGCGCACCCCGGCGGCGACCCCGGTCAACCTCGACGGTAACCCGAACACGCTGTACGACAACGCGGTCAACGTGTTCGGCGACCGCCGCGCGCTCGACCCGTTCCGCGAGGGGCGCTGGTCGTGGACCGCGGGCGCCAACTACGACTTCACCTCGCAGGTCGGCGTGTTCGCGCGCTACAGCCGCGGCCACAGCTTCCCGCAGTTCGACAACCTGCGCGAGGGGCTGACGATCGTCGCCAAGGTCGACACCTACGAGGGCGGGCTCAAGGTCTCGATGCCGTGGCTCAACCTCTACGCCACCGTCTTCCACAACAAGTTCGACGGGCTGGCGACGACGCAGCTGATCAACAACGTCGCGCTGAGCCAGGTCGGCGGCGCCAAGGCGACCGGCGTCGAGCTGGAGGGCGCGATCCGTCCGTTCGCGGGCTTCAGCCTGGCGGCGGCGGGGACCTTCCTCGACGGCACCTACCAGGACTTCTTCACCGGCGGCGGCGCGATCGACAATACCGGGAACCGCGTCCAGCGCCAGCCGCGCTGGATGTGGCGCGTGACCCCGTCCTACGAGCTGCCGGTGGGGAGCCTGCGCCCGTCGCTGTTCGCGACGCTGCAATATACCGGCGACCGCTTCTCCGATCCCGAGAACCAGCAGCTGCTGCCGCGCTTCTACCAGCTCGACGCGGGCGTGTCGGTCGAGGTGGCGGAGCGTATCCGGCTCCAGGTGACGGGCAACAATCTCACGGACGAGATCGGGCTGACCGAGGGTAACCCGCGCATCATCGGCTCGCAGGGGACGGGACCGGTGCTGGCGCGCCCGATCCTGGGCCGCTCGCTCCGCTTCAGCGCGGCGCTGAGCTTCTGAGGGGGAGGCGGAGACCCTTCTTCCTACCGTCATCCCGGCCCCTTCGATGCCGCCTGCGGCGTCGCTCAGGACAGGCTTGAGCCGGGATCCATGGTGCCGCGAGAACAACGGTCCGGGTGTACGCTGCACGGTGGATCCCGGGTCAGGCCCGGGATGACGGTAGAAGGGTCAAGGTCGGCTCACGAGATCGGCCGACCCGTCCCGCCGGCCATACGTCAGCGCCGCTAACGTATCGGCTTGCCCCGCCCCCCGACGTGCCGCATACAATAAGATAATTGCTTTCGAATGGCGCGACTCCCGGTGCTCAGGCCGGAGCGCGGCACGACGGCGGTGAGCGCGCAAGCCTCTGCAACGACGCACGCGAAGGAGAGACGATGACGATCAGCGAGGGGATCAGCCGCCGCGCGTGGCTGGCCGGGGCTGCGGCCACGGCGATGGCAGGGGCGCTGCCGGGCGCCGCGCAGGCGGCGCGGCGCCGCAAGGCGGGCGACAAGATCAACATCGCGGTGATCGGCGCGGGCGGCATGGGCGCCGCCAACGCCTCGCGGCTGACCGGCGAGAATATCGTCGCCGCCTGCGACGTCGATTTCGACCATGTCGCCAAGTCGCTGCTCGGCCGTGACGGCAACACCAACCCCGAGCGCGTCGCGCTGCGCGCCGCCTATGACAAGGCCGAGCGCTTCAGCGACTATCGGAAGCTGTTCGACAAGCGCAAGGACATCGAGGCGGTCCTCATCGCCACCCCCGACCACCATCACGCGGTCGCGGCCAAGATGGCGATGGAGCGCGGGCTCCACGTCTATGTCCAGAAGCCGCTGACCTATACGGTCGCGGAGAGCCGCATGCTCGCCGAGCTGGCGCGCAAGAACCCCAAGCTCGTCACGCAGATGGGCAACCAGGGCCACTCGGGCGACGACGGTCGCCGCGTGGTGGAGCTGCTGCGCGGCGGCGCGATCGGGAACGTCCGCGAGGTCCATGCCTGGACCAACCGCCCGATCTGGCCGCAGGGCATCGCCCGCCCCGAGGCGGTGGCCAAACCCGCGAGCCTCGACTGGGACCTGTGGCTCGGGCCGGCGTCGGTCGACTGGGGCTACAACCCCGATTACGCCCACTTCAACTGGCGCGGCTGGACGCCGTTCGGCACCGGCGCGCTGGGCGACATGGGCGCGCACCTGCTCGACTTCCCAGTGTGGGCGCTCGAACCCGGCCTGCCGACCCGGGTCGAGACTCGCCACTCGCGCTGGGCGTCGCGCGACCAGCCGGCGCAGCCGGGCAGCTGGCCGCTGGCGGGGCTGACCTTCTTCGAGTTCGGCAACGCCAAGGGCGGGCCGATCAAGCTCACCTGGTACGACGGCGGGCTGATGCCGCCGACGCCGCACGATTTGCCCGCCGAGGTGACGATGACGCCCGACGGCGGCGTGCTCTACGTCGGCGACCAGGGCATGCTGATGCACGAGACCTATGGCGAGAAGCCGGTGGTGTTCGGCGCCGGCGCGGCCGAGCGCGCCGCGGCGGTGCCGCGCTCGCTGCCGCGGATCGAGGGCGGGCTGCAGGGCCACGAGCGCAACTGGCTCGCCGCGATCCGCGGCGAGACGCAGGCGTCGTGCCCGTTCGCCTATGCGACGACGCTCAACGAGACGATGCTGCTCGGCATGGTCGCGCTGCGTGCCGGTCGACCGATCAGCTACGACGGCAGCGCCGCGCGGATCACCGACGCGGCGGACGCGAACACGCTGCTGACGCGCGACTATCGGAGCGGGTGGACGATCTGAGGAAGGGGGCGCTCAGGTCCGGTGGACGAGCCTGGCGGTCCCAACCAGCAGCGGCCGATTGCATGTTAGGTGACTGTGTTCCGGCGAAAGCCGGAACCCAGAGCCAAGCAAAACGACATCTGACGATGCACGAGGCTCTGGGCTCCTGCCTGCGCAGGAGCACAGAAAGGAACGTCGCAACGATCCTCTCGGAGGAAGGACCTCTTCACTTCCTCACGACGCCCGCACCGCGCCGGGGACGAGATACCACGCCCCGTCCACCAGGATCACGCGCGACGCCGCGCCGTCGTGCCCGTCGGCCGCGCGCGGCGCGCCCGCCGCGGCCACGCGACGACGCGGCACGCGCTCGGTCAGGAGGATGTCGTACGACTTGATCAGGCGGTAGAGCGTCGTGCGCCCGATGCGCAGTCGCTGCGCCGCGTGGGTCAGATTGTTGTCAGTGGCGAGCAGCGCCGCCAGGATCGCGTCGCGCTGTGCCGCGGCCATCGTGCCGCTGATCTGCCAGTCCGGAACACTCATTCGAGCACCTGTCACCGCACCGGAACGGCCCCGCGGGGCGCGTCTATAGCCGGCCATCAGGGTAAGCCGTGCCATACGTCAGATCAACGCGCTATTAATCACCATTTCACGTAAAGTTCAGGTCGGGGGAGGGGAGGTGAGCCGCCGCTCAGCAGCAGCGCCCGGTCCCGCCGCGATAGCGCGCCGCCTCGCGCTCGCGGAAGAATTGCGCGCGGGTCATGGCCTCGCGCTCGGGATGATGCTCGGCGAGATGGCGGCGATAGGCGTCATAGTCGGGCTGGCCGACCATCAGCCGCGCCGTCTGCGCCAGCCGGCGCCACAGCGCGATCACGCCGCCGCTTCCATGCTCGCCGGGGGGATCTCGCTGACGCTGGGTCGGTCCAGCCGCCGCACCGCGAGGCAGGTGCGGACCGCGTAGACGAGGATCGCCGCCACCACCGCGAGGAACAGCGCGCACAGCGCCGCGTCGATCCGGTCGTTGAGCACGATCCGGTTCATCTCGGTGAGCGTCTTGGCGGGCTTGAGCGTTTCGCCGCGCGCGGCGGCGTCGGCGAAGCGGCGCGCGTGCGCGAGGAAGCCGATCGCTGGATCGGGATGCGCCAGTTTCATCACCCCCGCGGTGCCGGTGCACAGCACCAGCCAGGTCGCGGGCAGCACCGTCACCGCCGCGTAGCGCGCGCGCTTCATGCGGAACAGCACGACGGTGGCGAGCAGCAGCGCCACCGCGGCGAGCATCTGGTTGGAGATGCCGAACAGCGGCCACAAGGTGTTCACCCCGCCGAGCGGGTCGGTCACGCCCTGGTAGAGGAAGAAGCCCCAGGCGCCGACGCACAGCAGCGTCGCGACCAGCCCTGGCACGAAGCCGCCCGTGTCCTTGAAGCGCGGCACCGCGAGCGCGAGCAGGTCCTGCAGCATGAAGCGCCCCGCGCGCGTGCCCGCGTCGACCGCGGTGAGGATGAACAGGGCCTCGAACAGGATCGCGAAATGATACCAGAAGGCCTTCATCGCGGGGCCGCCGATCGCGTGCGAGAAGATCTCGGCCATCGCCACCGCCAGCGTCGGCGCGCCGCCGGCGCGGCTGATGATCGTGGTCTCGCCGACCTGGCGCGCGGTGTCGGTCAGCGTCTCGGGCGCGATCGGGAAGCCCATCGCGGTCACCGCCGCGGCGGCGGTGGCGGGATCGCCCGCGGTGATCGCGGCGGGGGCGTTCATCGCGAAATAGATGCCGGGATCGAGGATGCACGCCGCCACCAGCGCCATGATCGCCACCGCGCTCTCCATCAGCATCGCGCCGTAGCCGATGAAGGCGGCGTCGCCCTCGCTCGCGATCAGCTTGGGCGTGGTGCCGCTCGCGATCAGCGCGTGGAAGCCCGACACCGCGCCGCAGGCGATCGTGATGAACAGGAAGGGGAACAACGGCCCGGCCCAGACCGGCCCGCGCCCGGTCGCGGCGAAGTCGGTGAGCGCGGGCATGCGCAGCGGCGGCGCCAGCAGCACGATGCCGATCGCCAGCGCCGCGATCGCGCCGATCTTAAGGAACGTCGAGAGATAGTCGCGCGGGGCGAGCAGCAGCCACACCGGCAGCAGCGACGCCACCGCGCCGTACGCGATCAGCGCGACGCACAGCGCCACCGGCGTGAGCGTGAACCACGGCGCGAGCGTCGCGCTCGTCGCGACCGACTGGCCGAGCAGGATCGCGGCGACCAGCCCGACGACGCCGATCACCGACACCTCGCCGATCGCGCCCGGCCGCAGCCAGCGCGTGTAGCCGCCCATCACCAGCGCGAGCGGCACGGTCGCGACCACAGTGAACAGCCCCCAGGGGCTCTCCGCGAGCGCGCGCACGACGATCAGCGCGAGCACCGCGAGGATGATCACCATGATCATGAAGGCGCCGACCAGCGCGATCGTGCCCGGCACCGCGCCCATCTCCATCCGGATCAGCTCACCGAGCGAGCGCCCGTCGCGCCGCATCGAGATGAACAGCACCATGAAGTCCTGCACCGCGCCGGCGAGCACCACGCCGGCGAGGATCCACAGGGTCCCCGGGAGATAGCCCATCTGCGCGGCGAGCACCGGCCCGACCAGCGGCCCGGCGCCCGCGATCGCCGCGAAATGGTGGCCGAACAGCACGCGCCGGTCGGTCGCGACATAGTCGAGCCCGTCGGCGCGGCGCACTGCCGGGGTGGCGCGCGCCGGGTCGATCGCGACGACGACGCGCGCGATGTAGCGGGCGTAGTAGCGATAGGCGACGAGGTAGACCGACACCGCCGCGGCGACGATCCACAGCGCGTTGACCGGCTCGCCGCGCACCGATGCGACCACGCCGAGGCAGGCGGCGCCGGCGAGCGCGAGCAGGATCCACGGTAGGTGCCTGGTCATCGTCGCTCGCTCCCCGCCTGTCCGTCGCTTGTTCCCGCCGCTATGCGCGCTCAGGCCCGGCGCGATCAACGGGGCAAGCGTCAGAAGCGCAGCCCCAGCTCCAGCCCGATCGTGCGGCGCTCGTTGAAGAAGCCGCCGACCCCCACCAGCCTGGTATATTCGCGATAGAACAGGTGCTGCTCGTCGAACAGGTTGCGACTCCACAGCGCCAGCTCGACCGCGGCGCCGGGCGAGACGGCAAGGTCGGTCAGCGCGACGCGGCCGTTCACCACCACGTCGGCGGCGCCGCGCGGCTGGCGCACGTCGCGCTCCGGGTCGTTGTAATTGGCGTAGAAACCCGAATCGGCGTTGGCGTCGAGATGCGCGCGCAGCGTGCCGCCGGGCACGTCGGCGTGATAGTCGAGCGCGCCGCTGATCGCGTCGCGCGGGGTGTAGACCGGGTAGAGCCGCACCGGTGCCGTCATCACCAGGCCGTCGGTCTGGGGGAAGGGGTTGGCGGTCGACGGGACGCGCACGTCGGTCCGCGCGTAGGAGGCGGTGAGCGTCAGGCCCGCCACCGGCGCGAGCGTGAGATCGGCCTCGGCGCCGCGCAGCCGGCCGCGGCCGGGCGCGTTGAACGTCTCGGTGGTGGTGCGGGTCGACTCCAGCACGCGGCCGGCCTGGTCCTTCTGCAGGTACTTGGCGGTGAAATCGACCTGGATGTCGGCGTAGCTGCCGGCATAGACCGCGAGGTTGAGCCGCGCGCGGCGATCGAACCACTCGCTCTTGGTCCCGAGCTCCCACACCGACACGCTCTCGGGCGCGAACGGCGCGTAGGTGAGCGAGCGCGAGTTGGCGCCGCCCGAGCGATAACCGGTGCTCCACTTGGCATAGGCGTGGAGGTAGGGCCCGGCATCGGCGGCGAGCGTCGCCATGGGATCGACGCGCGACCAGTGCGCGTCCAGCCCGCGCGGCGCCACCACGCCGTCCACGCTCGGTGTCCTGTTGTTGACGATGTAGAGGCTGCCCGCCTTGGCGTCGCGCGACCAGCGCAGCCCGCCGGTGAGGTGGAGCCACTCGTCCGTCGACGCCGGCGTCCAGGTCGCCTGGCCGAAGGCGCCGAGGCTCTCGGTCGTCACCCGGCTCGCGCGATCGATCGGCTGCGCCGCTGGCGTCAGCGCGAGCACGGTGGCGGCGGTGCCTCCCTCGTTCCAGCGCATCGTGTTGAACGCCTGCGCCTGATCGCCCACCCGCTCGCGATAGTAGAGCGCGCCGGCGAGATAATGGAGCTGCGGTCCCGCACCGATCAGCTGCACTTCCTGGCTCCACTGGCGCTGGTCAAACGTCGCCAGGCTGTAGCGCGCGAAGGCGCCGCGCGGCGTGAACACCGACTTGGCGGCCGAGCCGTTGTCATATTGCGACTGGTCCATGGCGCGCAGCGCGGTGATCGACTTCAGCTCCAGCCCCGGCGCGGCCTGCCAGTCGAGCGTGAGCCGGTGACCATGGGTGTGGCCGACGCTGTCCTGCTGCGGCACGCCGACCGCGGCGACCCGCACCCGGCGGGGCGTGATCGGCTGCGCGGGGGCCTGCGGCCTCGTGTCGGTGGTGACGGTCTGATAGTAGAACGGCGAGGAGCCGTCATAGGCACTGTCGAACGCATACTCCGCGCTGAGCCCCACGGACGGGTGCCACAGCGCCGCCAGGTGCGCGCCGCGTCGATCGTAGGAGTCGAAAGGGATCTGGCCGGTCAGCGGGTTGCGGACCAGCCCGCCGCGCGCGGTGACGAGCCCGTCGAGCTTCACCGCCACCCCGGCGAGCGCGGGCAGGTCGAGGTGCACCTCGCCGCTGTAGGCGCCCGCGGTGCCGACCCCGGCGGCGGCGCGCAACCCGAGTTCGCCGCCGGGCGACCGCGTGACGACGTTGACCGCGCCGCCCTCGGTGTTGCGGCCGAACAGCGTCCCCTGCGGCCCCTTGAGCACCTCCAGACTGGCGACGTCGTAGAGCGCGGCGCCCAGCCCCTCCGCGCGACCGAGATAGACGCCGTCGACATAGACGCCGACGCCCTGGTCGCGCGCGGGCTGGTTGCTGTCGGCGAGCACGCCGACGCCGCGGATGTTCACGATCAGCGCCGAGTTGCGCGAGTAGAAGGGCGCCACCCGCAGCGACGGGATGGCGCCGTCGTGTAGGTCGCCCAGCGACTGGACGTGGCGGTCGCGTAGCGCGGCCGAGTCGAGCACCGACACCGCGATCGGCGTCTCCTGCAGGTCGGTGCGGCGACGCTGCGCGGTGACGATGACGTCGCTGAGTGCGGGTGCGGCGCTCGCGTCGGCCGTCTCGCCCGCGGGAGTCGGGGCGGTCGGGGGCGTCTGCGCCGCCGCAGGGGCGCACAGCAGCGCGCCGGCGATCGACAGGAGGAAGGCGTCGTTACGGTAGAAGATGGTCATGGTGCACACCCCAGTTGCGGGGCGGGAGCTAGGTCGGCTCGGCGACACATGGGTGACCGGGTTGGGCAGTTGGCCGGGGTGGGTTACCCACTTTGCTCGGGCCGACGCGGGGGCCCTGCATGGCTCGTGCCCCGGCGAAGGCCGGGGCCCAGGTGGGGAACGGCAGCGACCTGAACGCGACCACAGTCCAACTGGGCCCCGGCCTTCGCCGGGGCACGAGGATGTCGTCCTCAGGTCACCGGGGCTGCCGTACCCTCGCTCAGCACGCCACCCGCAGCGGCTCGGGCGCGCAGTCTGGGGCAGGGGCAGCGCGCGCCGGGCCGCGCGGGTCGGTGCCGTACCGATTGGCGCCGCGCGTACCCGGCAGCAACAGCAGCGGTGTCGCGACCGGGAGAAGCAGCCACCAGCCCGAGCGATCGGCGTCATGCAACCGGCGCGCGTGCACCGCGATGCCCGGGGCGGCGCCGAACAGCAGCACGAAGCCCAGCGCTGCGAGCAGCACGCCGCCTCGCGCCATCTCGGGGCGCAGGTCGAGCGCGGCGAGCCAGGGCGCGGCGAGATCGGGCGCGTGCCAGGCGAGCGCCAGCGCGGCGAGCAGCGTGAGGTCGAAGCCGGCGAGCTCGCGCCGGGTCGCGCGCCCGGCGAGCTCGCCGTAGAGCCGCCACGGCCGGGTGAGATGCTCCATCGCTCGCCTCCCTCGACGCGCCTGCGCCGTAAGGGAATCGTAGATGGCGAAGGGGAGGGGCGGCGTAGTCGAGCGGGGCGATGCCCCATTACGGCGAATGAATACGGTCGATCCTGGGAGGCTGATCCGTCCAGGTCGGCCCGTGCTCCCGCGCACGCGGGAGTCCAGAGCGACAGACGGCGACGTCGGTGGCCCTGGGTTCCCGCGTCCGCCGGAGCGCGCTGACGGTTCGGGGGAGGTGGATCAGCCCGCCGTGGGCCTCATCATCCGCGTTGCCCTCGCTCCCGCTTACCGCTGCTCAGTCGCGCCGCACCCCCACGTCGCGGAAGGCGCGCGGCTCGATCGGCGGGATCGCCGAGTCGTTGAGCGCGCACTGCCACAGGCCGACGTCGATCCAGCGCCCCTGCTTGTAGCCGACCTCGCGATACACGCCGGCGCGGCGGAAGCCGACCGCCTCGTGCAGCGTGATCGAGGCGTCGTTGGGCAGCGCGATCACGCCGATCGCCTGGGTGAAGCCCTGTGCGCGCAGCGTGTCGACCAGCGCCTCGTACAGCAGCCGCCCCACGCCCTGGCGCTGGGTCGCGCCGGCGGCGTAGATCGAGCTCTCGACGACGTAGCGATAGGCCGGGCGGTCGCGGAAGCGCGTCGCATAGGCGTAGGCGAGCACACCGCGCTCGCCGCCGTCCTCGCCGCGCGAGACCGCGACCAGCCAAGGGTAATAGCCGTCCGACTCCTCGATCCGCTCGCGCATCGCCGCGGCGTCGGGCGCCTCGCTCTCGAACGAGACCGTCCCCTGCAGCACGTAGGGCGCGTAGATCGCGGCGATCGCGGCGGCGTCGCCCGCGGTGGCGGCGCGGATCGCGATCGGGCCGGGGGGCATCAGAGCCCCACCTTGGCGAGCACGAGCTGGAGCAAGGTCCGGTCCGCCGCGCTGGCGCGCACCGGGCCGAGCCCGGCGCACTCGAGGCACTGCGCGCGCACGGTCGCGCCGGTCAGCATCCGCTGCGCGTCGCCGAGCGCGACCGCGAACGCCTGCTGGCGCTGCCACGCCAGCTGGCCGACCGCGTCGGCGGGGGCGCCGGCGTCGTCGTCGTCCTCCTGGCTGGCGAGCTGCTGCGCGATCTGCGCGGCGAAGCCCGGCTTCTTGTCGAGATAGACCACCGGCGGCTTGTCCTGGTCGAGCTTGGCGCGGCGCGCCGCCTCCTTCACCGCGGCGTCGAGCCCGCCGAAGCGGTCGACCAACTTCAGTTGGTGCGCGATCCCGCCGACCCAGACGCGGCCCTGGCCGATCTCGTTGACTCGCTCGACCGGCAGCTGGCGCGACTGCGACACGCGCGTCAGGAACTCGCGATAGCCGTGCTCGATGCCCGACTGCACCACCGCGTCGAGCTGCGGCGTGGTGCCGGCGAGCAGGTCGGGCTGGCCGGACAGCGGCGTGGTCTTCACCCCGTCGGCCGAGAGCCCGATCTTGCTCAGCGTGTTCTCGAAGGTGGGGATGATGCCGAAGATGCCGATCGAGCCGGTGATCGTGCCCGGCTCGGCGAAGATCACGTCGCCCGGGGTCGACACCCAATACCCGCCCGAGGCGGCGAGCCCGCCCATCGACACCACCACCGGCAGCCCGCGGCGCTTGGCCTCCATCACCGCCAGCCGGATCTTCTCCGACGCCAGCACCGAGCCGCCCGGCGAGTCGACGCGCAGCACCAGCGCCTTGAGCTTGTTGTCGATCATGCCCTGATAAAGGAGCTTGGCGATCGTGTCGCCGCCGGCCCGGCCGGGCTGGGCCTCGCCGTCGACGATCTCGCCCGCGACGGTGAGCACGCCGATCTGCCCGGTCTTGGGCAGCGGCGCGGCGTCGACATAGGGCTGGTATCGGATCGTGCGGAACCAGCCGGCGGGCTTGCCGTCGTCCCCGCCGGCGAGCTGCGCGACGCGGCGCCCGAAGGCGACTCGGTCGCCGAGCTTGTCGACCAGCCCGGTGGCGACGTTCGCCTGGGCGACGTCGCCCTGCGCCTGCTGGACGAGCTGCGCCGGCTGCGCCAGCCAGGGCGCCACCTGCGCCTTGGGCCGCGCGCTCGCGATCGACTCGCGCCACTGCTGGAACAAGGTGCCGTACAGCTCCTGGCTGGCGGCGCGCGCCTCCGGGCTCTGGTCGGTGCGGGTATAGGGCTCCACCGCCGACTTGAACTTGCCGACCCGGTAGACGTGCGCGTTGACCCCGATCTTGTCGAGCAGCCCCTTGTAATAGAGCTGGCTGCCGCCCGGCCCGGCGAAGATCGTGCCGCCCAGCGGGTTCATCCAGATCTCGCTCGCGGCCGAGGCGAGGCGATAGCCCGCGTCGGTATAGGCGGTGGCATAGGCCAGCACCGGCTTGCCCGCCTTGCGCGCGCGCAGCAGCGCGTCCTGCACCTCGCCGAGCGACGCCGGGTAGCCGCCGCCGAACTTGTCGAGATCGAGCACGATCGCCTTGACCCGGTCGTCGCTGGCGGCCGAGTCGATCGCGCGCAGCAGGTCGCGCAGGCGATATTGCTTGCCGATCTGCTGACCGCTGAGCAGCGCGGTGGGCTGGATCTCCTCGGGCTGCTCGACGATCGGGCCGTCGAGCGCGAGCAGCAGCGCGCCGTCCCTGATCGCGCCGGGGCGCGAGCGCGCGTTGAGCGCGGCGAACAGCAGGGCGAAGAACAGCAGCATCGCCGCGAGCACCAGCGCGTCCTTGATGCCCACCAGCAGCTTCCAGGCGCCGCGCACCAACTTCATCGTTCCAATCACCTTTTGCGGGAGAATCTCGCCAGTGGAGCGTAGCCCGGCGTGTATCAAGTGAGCAATACGCTTTGGGCGGGGCGAAGAGGCCAGGACGCCACGTCGCAGGTCAGTGGCGCGTCGGCCCGAACGGCGGCGACCCGCGCGCGACGTCTCGCCCCCGCTCGCGTCGGGGAGGGACCGGCCCGCCGAGCCCCGCCCCGGATCGCAGCCACGAGGCTGCCGCCGGCGTTCGTCGGCCGCCAGACCACGCCCCGCGTGCACCGCCGCGCAATCTCCTCTACGGCACGCCGCGATGCACGGCGCCGCCACCCTCCACCCGCTGACCGAGCGCGCGCCCGCCACCTGGCAGCGCGAGCTGCACGCGCTCGCCGCGCTGGCGGGGCCGCTGGTCGGCGCCAACCTGCTCCAGATGGCGGTGTTCGCGATCGACGTCGTGTTCGTCGCGCGGCTCGGCCCGGTCGAGTTCGCCGCCGCCACCTTGGGCGTGTTCCTGTTCAACCTGCTCGCCTTCGCGTTGGTCGGGCTGGTCGGCGCGGCCGAGCCGCTGATCGCCGCTGCGCTGGGGCGCCGCATCGGCGCGGTGCGGCAGGTGCGGCGCTCGTTCCGCATGGCGCTGTGGCTCGCCGCGGCGGGCTCGCTCGTCGTCATGGCGCTGCTCAACCTCGCGGAGCCGATCCTCCGCCTCGCCGGGCAGGACGTCGCGGTGGCGGCGCGCGCGGGCAGCTTCTGCCGGCTGCTGTCGCTCGCCGCCCCCTTCGCGGTGGCGGCGGCGCTGATGCGGCTCACCGCCGCGGCGCTGGGGCGGCCGGGCTGGGCGCTGGTGGTGACGCTGCTCGCGCTCGGCGTCGCGGTCACCGCCAACTGGTGCCTCGTCTTCGGCAACGCCGGCTTCCCCGCGCTGGGGCTGGAGGGCGCCGCGATCGCGAGCGTGCTCACCTCGCTCGCCACCTCGGCGAGCTACGCGGTGATCCTGTCCACCGATCGTCGGCTGCGCCGCTTCCACCTGTTCGGCAACTGGTGGCGCACCGAATGGCCGCGGATGGTCGAGATCGCCAGGCTGGGCGCGCCGATCGCGCTCGGCTGGATGGCGGAGGGCGGGCTGTTCGGCGGCGCCGCTTTGCTGATGGGGCTGATCTCGGTCACCGCGATCGACGCGCACGCGGTGGCGCTCAACATCGCCGCGATCGCCTTCCAGATCCCCTTCGGGCTGGCGCAGGCGGCGACGATCCGAGTCGGGCTCGCCTACGGCGCCGCCGACCCGCGCTGGGTCGGGCGCGCGGGCGGCGTCGCGATCGTGTCGGGCATCGCGGTGATGGTGGTCAGCGCCTCGATCCTGTGGGCGGTGCCCGGGCTGCTGGTGCGAGCCTATGTCGACCCGGCGCGCGAGGTCGCGGTGGCCGCGCTCGCGGTCGAGCTGCTCGGCGTCGCCGCGGTGTTCCAGCTGGTCGACGGCGCGCAGGCGGTCGCCGCCGGGGTGCTGCGCGGGGTGCAGGACACGCGCGTGCCGATGATGATCCAGGTGTTCGGCTATTGGGTGATCGGCTTCGGCATCACCGCGCTGCTCGGCTTCGGCGCGGGCTGGGGCGCCATCGGCATCTGGTGGGGGCTCGCCGCCGGCCTCGGCGTGGTCTCCGCGCTGCTGATCTGGCGCTGGTCGGCACGCGCGCGGCTCGGCCTTCTGCCTGACCCGGCCGCACGCACGGCCTGACGCACGGTTCCCGAAAAATCGCGCGCCCCCGGTTGACCGCCGCGGACACGCCCCACATATGCGGGGCGCTGGCACTCGCCCCTGGGGAGTGCCAAAAATCTGTCACATGCCTTCAGAGAGGTAAGAGCAATGAACTTTCGTCCGTTGCACGACCGCGTTCTCGTCCGCCGCGTCGAGGCGGAAGAGAAGACGGCCGGCGGGATCATCATCCCGGACACCGCCAAGGAGAAGCCGCAGGAGGGCGAGGTCGTCGCCGCCGGCACCGGTGTCAAGGCCGAGGACGGCAAGGTCACCCCGCTCGACGTCAAGGCCGGCGACCGCATCCTGTTCGGCAAGTGGTCGGGCACCGAGGTCAAGGTCAACGGCGAGGACCTGCTGATCATGAAGGAGTCGGACATCCTCGGCGTCATCGCCTGAGACCGTCCGGCCGACTCAACTTTCTCAACATTCGTTCATCTGAAAGGGTAGCCACATGGCAGCCAAGGACGTGAAATTCGGCCGCGACGCGCGCGAGCGCATCCTGCGCGGCGTCGACATCCTCGCCGACGCGGTGAAGGTCACTTTGGGGCCCAAGGGCCGCAACGTCGTGATCGACAAGAGCTTCGGCGCGCCGCGCATCACCAAGGACGGTGTGTCGGTCGCCAAGGAGATCGAGCTCAAGGACAAGTTCGAGAACATGGGCGCGCAGATGGTGCGCGAAGTGGCCTCGAAGACCAATGACATCGCGGGTGACGGCACCACCACCGCCACCGTGCTGGCGCAGGCGATCGTCCGCGAGGGCATGAAGTCGGTCGCGGCCGGCATGAACCCGATGGACCTGAAGCGCGGCATCGACCTGGCGGTGACCAAGGTCGTCGCCGACATCCAGGCGCGCTCCAAGCCCGTCTCGGGCTCGCAGGAAGTCGCGCAGGTCGGCATCATCTCGGCCAACGGCGACCGTGAGGTCGGCGAGAAGATCGCCGAGGCGATGGAGAAGGTCGGCAAGGAAGGCGTCATCACCGTCGAGGAGGCCAAGGGTCTCGAGTTCGAGCTGGACGTCGTCGAGGGCATGCAGTTCGACCGCGGCTACCTGTCGCCGTACTTCATCACCAATCCGGAGAAGATGCAGGTCGAGCTCAACGACCCGTACATCCTGATCCACGAGAAGAAGCTATCGTCGCTCCAGGCGATGCTGCCGATCCTCGAGGCGGTGGTGCAGTCGGGCCGTCCGCTGCTGATCATCGCCGAGGACATCGAGGGCGAGGCGCTCGCCACGCTCGTCGTGAACAAGCTGCGCGGTGGCCTCAAGGTGGCGGCCGTCAAGGCGCCGGGCTTCGGCGATCGCCGCAAGGCGATGCTCGAGGACATCGCGATCCTCACCAAGGGCGAGGTCGTCAGCGAGGATCTCGGCATCAAGCTCGAGAGCGTCACGCTCGGCATGCTCGGCACCGCCAAGCGCGTGACGATCGACAAGGACAACACCACCATCGTCGACGGTGCGGGTGATGCCGAGTCGATCAAGGGCCGCACCGAGGCGATCCGCCAGCAGATCGAGGTGACCACCTCCGACTACGACCGCGAGAAGCTCCAGGAGCGTCTGGCGAAGCTCGCGGGCGGCGTCGCGGTGATCAAGGTCGGCGGCTCGACCGAGGTCGAGGTGAAGGAGCGCAAGGATCGCGTCGACGACGCGCTGCACGCGACCCGCGCCGCGGTCGAAGAGGGCATCGTCCCGGGCGGCGGCACCGCGCTGCTGTACGCGTCGAAGGCGCTCGAGGGCCTCACCGGCGAGAACGACGACCAGACGCGCGGCGTCGACATCGTCCGCAAGTCGCTGACCTCGCTGGTCCGCCAGATCGCGCAGAACGCCGGTCACGACGGCGCGGTGGTGTCGGGCAAGCTGCTCGACGGCAACGACACCTCGCTCGGCTTCAACGCCGCGACCGACACCTACGAGAACCTGGTCCAGGCCGGCGTGATCGACCCGACCAAGGTGGTGCGCACCGCGCTCCAGAACGCCGCGAGCGTCGCGGGCCTGCTGATCACCACCGAGGCGACCGTCTCGGAGCTGCCCGAGGACAAGGCTCCGGCCATGCCCGCCGGCGGTGGCATGGGCGGCATGGGCGGCATGGACTTCTAAGCCGCTGACGGTCCCGCGCCGGCGCAGGCCGGTGCGGGGCAGTCACGGTCGGTCCGCCGATCCGTCTCGCACGAGACGAGCGACACCCGGGCAGCACGCGCTGCCCGGGTGTTGTTGTTTGGGGGTGGGGGCGGGATTCTCGAGCGCGGCGTCTGGCGCTTATCACCACCCCGGCGCACGCCGGGGTCCAGGTGGGAGGACCGCCGTGAGTCTCATCGACGTCCCCCAACTGGACCCCGGCGTGCGCCGGGGTGGTGCTGATCGGATCGGCGAGCGATGCGCCCGATCTGTCGCCTTCACGCCACCCCGAACGGCACCACCCGGTTCGCCTGCGTATGCCCCACCTCGGCGCGACCGAGATACGGCACGCCGAGCTCGCCGCACCAGCGCGTCATCATCGCGTCGAGCGGCTCGCCCCAGGCGGGGTCGTTCTCCTTCACCGCGGTCACCGCGCCGAGCCGTACGCCCGCCAGGCTGCGCAGCTGGGTGGCGTTGCCGAGCGTGAACAGCATGCGGTCGATCGCGTACAACGCCTCGGACACCTCCTCGACGATCAGCACATGGTCGGCGAGATCGGGGAGATACGGCGTGCCCACCAGCGCGGCGAGGATCGAGAGGTTGAACGCCGCCGCGGGGCGGCCGTCGAGCCCCGGCTCGAGCCCGGCGCGGTCGCGCCGCGCGAACCAGCCGAGCGCGCGCGCCACCGTCGCGTCGCCGCCGTGGCGCCGGATGTCGCTCGCCATCGGGCCGTGCACCGGGTGGCCGATCCGCCGCGCGTAGAGCGCGCCGAGCAGGAAGCCGACGTCGGAATAGCCGAGATAGGTCTTGCGCCGCGCCGCCTCGCCCAGCCGCGGCATGATCGTCGCGAGCAGCCGGTTCGAGCCATAGCCGCCGCGCAGGAACCAGATGCCGTCGAACGCGGGATCGTTGGCGTACTCGAGGAAGGCGGCGGCGCGCACCGCGTCCGATCCGGCGAAATGCCCCTCCTGCGCGTAGCATTGCGGGTGGAAGACGAGGTCGATCTCGGGGAAGGCGAGCGCGGCGAAGGCCGAGACCGGCGCGATCACGTCCGGGTTGGCGACGCTGCTCGCCGCCAGCACTCCGATCCGCATCGCACACACTCCCGCTTGCCACCCGCCCGGTGAAGGGGGATAGCCCGGCGCCATGCATGACGGCAACGTGGCGGACCAGCGTTTCTTCCTGGTGGGTATCGGCGGATCGGGGATGATGCCGCTGGCGATGATCCTGCGCGGGCGCGGCGCGACCGTCGCGGGCAGCGACCGCGGGCTCGACCAGGGCCGCGTGCCCGCCAAGTTCGAGGCGCTGCGCGCGCTCGGCATCGACCTTTTTCCGCAGGACGGCAGCGGCGTCACCGCGCCCGAGCAGATCGTGGTCGCCTCCGCCGCGGTGGAGGAGACCGTGGCCGACATGGTCGCGGCGGCGCGGCTCGGCTGCCGGCGGCTGTCGCGCGCCGAGCTCAACGCGCGGCTGTTCAACGCCAGCGCGCTGCCGATCGGCGTCGCGGGGACGAGCGGCAAGTCGACCGTCACCGGCATGATCGCCGCGATCCTCGGCGCCGCCGGGCGCGACCCGACGGTGATGAACGGCGCGGTGATGAAGCATGTCGCGCGCGCCGACCGGCCCTTCGCCAGCGCGCTGGTGGGGCAGGGCGACGCCTATGTCAGCGAGGTCGACGAGAGCGACGGCTCGATCGCGCTCTACGCGCCGCAGGTGGCGGTGCTCAACAACGTCAGCCTCGATCACAAGTCGCTCGACGAGCTCAACGCGCTGTTCGGCGACTTCCTCGCCAAGGCGCGTCACGCGGTGGTCAACGCCGACAATGCCGACGCCGCCACGCTGGCGCTGCGGCTGCCGCCCGCGCGCGTGACTCGCTTCTCGCTGCGCGACGCGGGCGCGGATCTGTATGCCGGCGGGATCGAGGAGGCGCCGTTCGCGGTCCGCTTCGCGCTCCACCATCGCGGCGAGCGCCGCGCCGTGGCGCTGCAGGTGCCGGGGCACCACAATGTCGCCAACGCGCTGGCGGCGATCGGCGCCGCGCTGGCGGCGGGGGTGTCGCTCGACGTCGCGGTGGCGGGGGTCGAGCAGTTCGCGGGCCTGCGCCGCCGCTTCGATCTCGTCGGCAGCGCCGCGGGCGTGACGGTGATCGACGACTTCGGGCACAACCCGGACAAGATCGCGGCGACGCTCGACACGCTCCACGCCTTCCCCGGGCGGCTGATCGTGCTGTTCCAGCCGCACGGCTATGGCCCGCTCAAGGTCATGCGCGCCGAGCTGGCGGCGATGTTCGCCGGCCGGCTGGCGCCGGACGACCTGCTGGTGCTGCCCGACCCCGTCTACCAGGGCGGCACGGTGACGCGCGAGGTGACCAGCGCCGACGTGGCGCGCGACGTGGGCGTGGCGGGGCGGCAGGCGATCCATATCCCCGATCGCGCGAGCGCGGCGGCGCACTGCGTCGCGGTGGCGCGGCCGGGTGACCGCCTCGTGGTGATGGGCGCGCGCGACGACACGCTGTCGCTGCTCGCGGCGGAGATGGTGGCGATGCTGGCGGGGAGAGAGCCCTAGATCCTCCCCGGCACGGGGAGGGCGGTCCGCCGCGCCTAGCGCGATGGTGGAGGGGGCTCTCCACCAAGCACAGCGCCGGTGGAAGCTCCCTTCCGCCAGCCTTCGGCTGTCGTGCCGGGGCTATCGGCCTCCGCCAGTTCCAGCCATGTCGGGGGATTGGCGACCCGCACGATCCTCCCCATGCCGGGGAGGATCTGACTCTCACTCCAGTGCCGCGCGCTCCACCATGCGCGCGTCGGCCATGTCGCCCGCGCTCGCCTCCGCCAGCGCCAGCTCCGCCGCCAGCTCGTGCTCGAGCGCCGCCCGGCGCGCCACGCGTGCCGCATTGTCGAAGGCCTGCGCCGGATTCTTCGAATAGGTCGCGAACAGCTCTCCCGCTGTCACCGCCTCCAGCCAATCGTCCGTCAGCGGCAGCGCCAGCTGCCGCGCCGCCGCCCTCAGCACCTCGCCGGGTGTGGCGAAGAAGCGCTCGGCGTCGAGCGAGCGCGCGTTCGGCCACGCGGCCAGCGCCGCGGCGAAGCACGTCATCTGCGCCGACCACAGCCGCGCCGCCCGCATCGCGTCGGGCGCGCCCGCGAGGTCGCCGAGGTGCGGCGCCAGGTCCGTCGTCACGCGGCGCAACCAGTCGCGGTGCGAGTCGCTGCGCAGGATCGCGAGCGCATAGTCGCGCAGCGGCAGGTAGAGCAGGATCGCGCGCGCGTCCGGTTGCGCGGCCGCGAGCGCGGGCAGCAGGAAGTTGACCGGCACGTTCGCCTTCACCAGCGTCGGTGCGTCGTCGCGGTAGCGCCGCCCCAGCATCGCGCCGACCAGCGCCAGCCGCGCCGGATCGGGCACGAGCGCGGTCTGGCGCAGCGCCTGCGGCTCGCGCAGCACCAGCGGACCTTCCAGCGAGTCGAGCGCGCGCGCCAGCAGCGTCGAGCCGCAATGCGCGACGTGGAAGATCCAGGCGGTCGCGCGCGGCGCGGGGGGCTCGCGCAGCATCGCCACGGGCAGCCGCAGCTCCTGCGGCGCCGCGGGGCTGATCCGCGCGTCGAGGAAGATCGAGCGGTGATAGGCGGCGCGGTCCATCGGCACGAACACCGCCGCGTCGCGCTCGAAACGCTGGAGATAATGATCGGGCGAGGCGTAGAGGGCGGCGAGCGTCAGGGCCATGGCGCGCTATAGCGCGCGCGGTCGCTCGTCGCTAATCCCGTGACTTATGCCGCATGTCACGCCGCCGGGGCCGGGCCGCCCCCATGTCCTGATCGAGGCCGAGGGCGCCGAGCGGCTCGCCGCGCTCGATCGCGACCGGATCATCGACCTCTATCGCACCCATGGCGCCCTGCTGTTGCGGGGCTTCGGCGCGGACGTCGACTCGTTCCGCGCGTTCGCCGAGCGCTTCTGTCGCACCGCCGTGGTCAACGAGAGCCCGGGGCGGCGCCCGATCGATCCCGCCGCCAACATCCACACCGTCGACGGCGGCACCGGCGCCTTCGCGCTCCACCCCGAACTGTCGCGCGAGCCGTGGAAGCCCGACGCCGCGTTCTTCGCCTGCCTCTCCGCGCCGACGCGCGGCGGGCAGACGACGATCTGCGACGGCGTCGCGCTGGCGCGCGAGCTGCCCGAACCGGTGCGCGCCGGCCTGCTGCATCGTCGCTTGTTGTACATCAAGCCGGTCTGGCCCTCGCTGCTGCGTTACTGGCTCGGCACCGAGACGCCGAGCGACGCGCAGCTCGCCGCGCCGCCGCCCGCCTGCCCCTATCAGTTCCGGCGCTTTCCCGACGGCACGATCGTGCGCTTCTTCAGCCGCCCGGCGCTGCACACACCGATGTTCGCCGACGCGCCCGCCTTCGGCAATTTCCTGCTGTTCGCGCGCTTCAACAACAACCGGCCCGATCACCCCGTGCTCGACGACGGGCATCCGGTGCCCGAGGCGTGGCTCCAGGCGATCAAGGCGGTCGGCGACCGGCTGATGGTACCGGTCGAGTGGCGGAACGGCGACGTGCTGATGCTCGACAACACGCGCTTCCTCCACGGCCGCACCGCGATCACCGATCCCGGCGAGCGGCTGATCGCGACCTATTTCGGCTACGTCGACTTCGCGCGGCCCGATCCCGAGGAGCCCGCCGACGCGATCTGGCGCCGCGAAGATTTCGCCCCGCCGCTTCCGCCCGATCACCCGCGGCTGCGCGAACAGGGGATGCGGTAGGTCGAAACGGCTTCAGCTAACGCGCCTTAGCTCCTCCCCCTGTAGGGGAGGGTCTCTTCCTGCCTGCCTCAGAACAGCCCCAGCGCCGCCACCTCCTCCTTCGCCAGGTCGATCCCGAACATCAGGCTGAGCCGCATGCGATAGACGCGCGGGTCGGTGATCTCGCCCTCGGCGATGTTGCCCGCGGCGCGGCGGCGGTAGCTGCGGTCGGTCAGCGCCGCGAAGCCGTGCGGCAGCACGACGCTCACCACCGCGCGCTGCGTGAAGCGGCTCGCCGGCGCGCTCATCGCCCAGTGGTTGGCCATCGCCAGGTCGCTGTCGTGCACCGCCTCGGTGGTGAAGCTGTACTGCGGCTGCCAGCTCGTGCCGTTCCACCCCGGCGCGGTGCGCCCGTCGGTGCTGACCGGATCGCCGTCGCGCAGCAGCAGCCAGCCGCCGTCCTCCTCGCGCGCCAGCCGGAAGCGCGCGCCGTCGGGCGCGGTCGCCTCCTGGTCGGCGACCAGCGGCATCACCGGCGCGTAGCTCGCGCCGAAGCCGGTGTCGGCGATCCACTCGGCGCCGTCGATCGTCACCAGCGACAGCGCGTGGTTGCGCGGCGGGGTCGCCTCGGCGCCGAGCCACACCCGCGCGAGCAGCGGGCGCGCCGGCATCTCCAGCGCGGCGAGCGCGTCGAGCAGCAGCCGGTTGTGCTCGAAGCAATAGCCGCCGCGGCGCGAGCCGACGAGCTTGGCCGCGACCGACTCGCCGTCGATCGCGATCGCCCGGCCGAGCCGCACGTCGAGATTCTCGAACGGGATGGTGAGCCGGTGCGCGAGCTGGAGCCGCGCCAGTCCCGCGGCGTCGCGGGTGGGGCGCGCGGGCAGCTCGATGCGGGCGAGATAGGCGTCGAGGTCGAACATGCCGCCGCGCTACCTCAGCCGAGCGCGGATGAGAACGGATTTGACCGCAAACCTTTGCACCGGCATCCCCGGCCTCTGACACGACAGGAGGCGAGGATGGACGAGGTGACCGGGCTGGAGCTGCGCTCGACCGTGGACGAGGGCGGCACGCTGACACTGTCGCTCGAGCCGGTGACGCTGTCGCCGCCGCAGGGCGACGAGCTGATCGTCCGGGTCGAGGCGGCGCCGATCAACCCCTCCGATCTCGGACTGCTGCTCGGGCCCGCGGACGTCGCCACGCTGGAGATGGGCGGCAGCGCCGACCGGCCCGAGCTGCGCTTCCAGGTGCCGCGCGAGCGGATCGGCGGGGTGCGCGCGCGGCTCGGCCAGTCGCTGCCGGTCGGCAACGAGGGCGCGGGCACGGTGATCGCCGCGGGTCCGGAGGCACAGGCGCTGATCGGGCGCACGGTCGGGATGATGGGCGGGGCGATGTACGCCCAGTATCGCAAGCTGCGCGCGCGAGACGTGGTGCCGCTGCCCGACGGCGCGAGCGCGGCGGACGGCGCGGCCATGTTCGTCAACCCGTTGACCGCGCTCAGCTTCGTCGAGACGGCGCGGCAGGAGGGGCATCACGCGATCGTCCACACCGCGGCGGCGTCGAACCTCGGGCAGATGCTGCAGAAGATCTGCCTCGCCGACGGCGTGCCGCTGGTCAACGTGGTCCGCAGCGAGGCGCAGGCGGCGCTGCTGCGCGACATCGGCGCGACCCACGTGGTGGACAGCCGCGCCGAGGACTTCCGCCGCCGGCTCACCGACGCGATCGCGGAGACCGGCGCGACGATCGCCTTCGACGCGATCGGCGGCGGCACGCTCGGCAGCGACATCGTCCAGGCGATGGAGCAGGCCGCCAACCGCCGCGCCACCGAGTACAGCCGCTACGGCTCGAACGTGTTCAAGCAGCTGTACATCTACGGCGCGCTCGACACCGCCCCGACCACGCTCAACCGGCTGGCGTTCGGCTTCCAGTGGGGCGTCGCGGGCTTCCTGCTGACGCCGTGGTTGCAGAAGGCGGGGCGCGAGACGGTGGCGCGGATGCGTCAGCGCGTGGTCGACGAGCTGACCACCACCTTCGCCAGCCGCTACACCCGCACGATCGGCCTCGCCGAGGCGCTCGATCCCGAGGTGCTGCGCGCCTATGAGCGCAAGGCGACCGGGGAGAAGTATCTGATCGACCCGACGCGGTGAGGCGGCGGGGCGCGGCGATAACGGCGCCATGCCGCACTTACTGCCGTCATCCCGAACTCGTTGCGGGATCCACCATGCCGCACACCCAGGTGTCGGGGCGTCTGCAGGACGGTGGATCCTGAGACGAGCTCAGGATGACGCCGGCTGGGGGCCAAGGCGTGACCTCAGGCTGGTTCATGATCGCCCCACCCCTTCAGGGGAGGAGTTGGGGTGGGGCCTTTCCGCGAGGGCGGCCCACGCGGAGGCGCCCCACCCCCGGCCCCTCCCCTACAGGGGAGGGGAGAGGACGCTCGCTTTTACCGAACGGATGAGCTTGCTCGTCCCTACCGCAGCAACTCGTCCCGCACCCGGATCGCGTGGATCGACAGCCGCACCTCCACCATGAAGGCGACGAAGGCGGCGATCAGCAGCGACATCGCCAGGATGAAGCTGAACGCCACCCACTGACCGATATGGTAATGCGTCAGCGCGCCGACGAAGAGCATTCCCACCACGGTGCAGGTCGCCACCGCGCTCGCCACCGCGAGGAACAGCGAGGCGTTGATCACCTTCATCCGCCGCGCGAGGCGGCGCAGTTCGTCGGCGGCGCGGGTACGGTCGTCGCGCTGGAGCGCGGGGTGGCGCTCCTCCAGCACGCGCGCGCGGTCGATCACGCGCGCGAGCCGCCCGGTCAGCACGTTGAGCAGCGCGCCGATGCCGGTGAGCATGAACACCGGGCTGAGCGAGGCCTGGATCGCCTCGGCGATGGTGGGCAGGGCGGGGGCGTAGGGCATCGCGCCCGACTGTGCCGCGCCGCCGCGGCGCGCACAACCGTCAGCACTGGCGTCCCACCGGAGTCGCCCGACGTCGTCCTGCCCCGCCGCCAGCAACATTGGCCGTATCGCCTGTGAGAAAACATTGCGCCCGCGGCCGGCTTCGTTGAAGCGGGCGCCCACGCCCTCATCTCGGTGATGCCACCGGGCAGCATGGCCCGGGGCAGCGCAAGGAGAAGACCATGTACGTTCCCCTCATCGCCGGGCTCGCCCTGGCGCTCACCGCGACCGAGCCGGTGCCCGCTGCCGCCCCCGACACCGCCCACCAGGTCCAGCTCGACCATCGCGGGCAGCGCGTCGACGTGACCTACCGCAGCGACGTCAGCGTGACTCACCGCCAGGTCGGCGCGGTCGGCGCGCCGGGCCGCCCCAGCGCGCTGCGCTGCGCCTGGCAGGCCTCGGTCGCGGTGCAGCGCGAGGCACGCCATCCCGCCGGCCACGTGCTGGCGCGCACCGTCAGCGCCGACAAGCCGCTGACCGGCTCTCGCCCCGGCTGGTGCGCGACGCAGAAGGACGCGATCGCGCAGGACGTCGCGGCGCGCAGCGGCGCGATCCGCGAGCATCTGCTCGCCGTGGCCGCGCGCGACCAGGACTCGCTGGTCGCCGAGCTCGACGCGGCGCATGACCGGGTGCGCGGCTGAGTGCGGCAGCATCCCTATCTGCTGGCGGCGCTGACCGGCGCTGCCCTCGTTTCCCCGGCGGCGGCGCAGCTCGCGCCGCACGCCGGCGTCGAGGTGGCCACCGACGAGCGACGCCGCGGGCTGAGCTGGAGCGACTCGCAGCTCGCTCCCGCCGCCTGGGCGCGGATCGACCTGCCCTCCGGTATCGACCTGGGCGCGCGGGTCACCGGCACGCGGGGCGACCCGCGCCACGGCGGCGCCGACGCGGTGATCGAGCCGACGCTCGGCTACAGCAGGCTGGCCGGCGGGTTCCGGCTCGACGGCTTCGTCACGGGGCATCTGTTCACCGGCGCGCGCGGGTCGCTCGACTATGGAGAGATCGGCGCCGGCGCCAGCTACACGCTCGGCCCGGTCGAGGCGGGCGCGGAGGCGCGCTACGCGCCGTCGCAGGGCGCGATCGGCGGCGACAATCTCTACCTCGGCGTGCGCGGGCGGGTCGGCATCCCGGTGACGCCCTGGTCGCTCACCGCCAGCCTGGGCCGCTCCTCGGGCAGCGTCGACGATCCGATCCGCGCGGCGCGGCTGCGGCCGACCGGCAGCTACCGCGACTGGTCGGTCGGGCTCGAGCATATTACCGGACCGCTGACCTTGGCGCTGGTCTACACCGGCACCGACATCAGCGACGACGCGGTGGTGATCTCGCCCTACGCCGCGCTCGACCACGCCGGCGACCGGATCGCGGCGCGGGCGTCGATCGGCTTCTGAGCGCCGCGCCGTTTCGCCGGCGGGCTCTTCGGCGCTAGGAAGCCGGGCGACAGATCGGATCGTTCCTTCCCTTCCCTTCCCTAAAGGGGGAGGATCGACTGCCGCGCCGGAGACTCGATGGACCTGCTCGCCCTCGCCGACTTCACGTTGGTCGCCCGCCACGGCGGCGTCGGCCGCGCCGCGCGCGCCGCGGGGCGGCCGAAGGCGACGCTGTCGCGCCGCGTCGCCGAGCTGGAGGCGGCGCTCGACCTGCGGTTGTTCGAGCGCGGCGCGCGCGTGCTCAGGCTGACCGAGGAGGGGCGGGCGCTGTACGAGCGCACCGCCGCGCTGCTCGCCGAGCTGGACGAGACCGCCGCGGCGGTGGCCGCGGGCGGCCGGTCACCGCGCGGCCGGCTCAGGGTGAGCGCGCCCCTGCTCTTCTCGCAGACCGCGATGGGGCGGCTGGCGGCCGGGTTCGCGCTGGCGCACCCCGAGGTGCGGCTCGAGGTGACCAGCGAGGACCGCGCGGTCGACATGATCGAGGAGGGCTATGACCTCGTCATCCGCGTCGACCCGGCCCCCGACGCGGCTCTGGTCGGCCGCCCGTTCCTGCGCGACCGGCTGGTGGCGGTCGCCGCGCCCACCATGGCGCCGCCTTCGCCGGGCGAGCGCGCGCCCGCGGTGGTGCGCGGCGGCGTGGGCGATGGAAGCGAGTGGCGGCTCCGCCCGGGCGGCGTGGCGGAAAGCGTCGCGGTGGCGCCGGTGCTCGGCCTGTCCTCGCTGGTGATGGTGCGCGACGCCGCGCTGGCGGGCGTCGGCGCGGCGCGGCTGCCGATCTCGCTGGTCGCGCGTGACCTCGCCGCGGGTCGGCTGGTGCGGTGGGGCGAGCTCGACGCCGCCCCGATCCAATTATGGGCGCTGTACCCGACGCGGCGCCTGCTGAGCGCGCGCGTCGCCGCCTTCCTCGACCACCTCCGCGCCGCTTTCCCGACCGGCAGCGCGGACGAGCTCGCCGCCTATCTCGCCGACTGAAGGCCGCTATCGCGCGGCAGGATAAGCCTCTACAGCCGACGCGGGGGAAGGGGAGGAGCAGGACCGATGGCGCGACCGCCGCAGCGCGACCTCACCGCCGGGCCGATCGGGCGCACGCTCCTGCTGTTCGCGCTGCCGACGCTCGGCTCGAGCGTGCTCCAGTCGCTCAACGGCTCGATCAACGCGATCTGGATCGGGCAATTCCTCGGC
This sequence comes from Sphingomonas sp. BK580, assembly GCF_014194975.1. Lineage (GTDB taxonomy): Bacteria > Pseudomonadota > Alphaproteobacteria > Sphingomonadales > Sphingomonadaceae > Sphingomonas. The sequence continues at coordinate 31,400 of NZ_JACIAY010000008.1, forward strand.
GAGCGCGCGCTGGCGGCGACCACCAACGCCAACATCATCATGTTCCTGCTGATCGCCGCGGTGTTCGGCTTCGGCATGGCGGCGACGATCCTGATCGGCCAGAACATGGGGCGGCGCGACCTCGACGCGGTGCGGCGCGTGCTCGGCACCTCGCTCGGGCTGTTCGCGGGCGTGTCGGTGGTGACTTTGCTGGTCGGCTGGTTCGCCGCGCCCGCGATCCTGCGCGCGCTCGCCACGCCGGCGGAGGTCTACCCGCTCGCGCTCGCCTATCTGCGCGTGATCTTCGTGGCGATGCCGCCGGGCTTCCTCTCGGTGCTGCTGACGATGGCGCTGCGCGGCACCGGCGACTCGGTCACGCCGCTCAAGTTCATGGCGCTCGGCTCGGCCATCGACGTCGCGCTCAACCCGCTGCTGATCCGGGGATGGGGGCCGCTGCCGGCGCTGGGGATCGAGGGCTCGGCGCTGGCGACCCTGCTGGCCAACACCGTCTCGCTGCTCGCGCTGCTCGGCTACATCTACCGCCGCGACCTGCCGGTGCGGCTGCGCGGGGCGGAGTGGCGCTACGTCGTGCCAGAGCCCGCGCTGCTGCGCACCATCGTCGCCAAGGGCGTGCCGATGGGGCTGCAGATGCTGGTGGTCTCCACCTCGGCGCTGGCGATGATCGGGCTGGTCAACCGCCACGGCACCGCCACGACCGCGGCGTACGGCGCCGCCAACCAGTTGTGGACCTACGTCCAGATGCCCGCGATGGCGGTCGGCGCGGCGGTGAGCGCGATGGCGGCGCAGAACATCGGCGCGGGGCGGTGGGACCGGGTCGGGCGGATCACGCGCACCGGGATCCTCACCAACCTGGCGCTGACCGGCGGCCTGGTCGCGCTGCTGACTCTGCTCGACCGCCACCTGCTCTGGCTGTTCCTCGGGCAGGACGGCGGCGCGGTCGACATCGCGGTGCGGATCAACCTCATCGCCGGGTGGAGCTTCGTGCTGTTCGGCGTGTCGATGGTGCTGTCGGCCACGGTGCGCGCCAACGGCGCGGTGATCGGGCCGCTGGTGATCCTGGCGGTGGCGATGTTCCCGCTGCGTCTGGGCCTGGCGGCGGGACTGTCGCCCCGGTGGGGCGCGGACGCGATCTGGTGGAGCTTCCCGGCCGGCTCGGTCGGCTCGATGCTGCTGATGATCGGCTTCTATCTCCGCGGCGGCTGGCGTCGCGGCCGGCTGCCCGCCACCCCGGACGAGGCTCAGGAGAGAGCGCTGGCGCACGCCGAGCCGACCGCCAAGTCGATGCCGGTGGGGTGAGGTGGCCTCTCTCGACTCACATCGGGTGACACCCCTCCGTCAGCTCTCCGGGCCGACCCTCCTCCTGCAGGGGAGAACCTTCTCTCATCCGCCCCTGCGAGGGGAGGGGCACCACCCGGCGCAGCCGACAACGAGGCTCAGGGAGGATTCCGCCCCGGTCGATCTCCGCTCAGGTCACGGCACCGCCGCACTCTCGCGCGCGAGCTGGCGACGGTCCGCGGCCCAGGCGCGCATCATCGACTGGGTGCAGCCCGTCTGCCCCCCGGTGCCCACCGCCGAGCAGGTGTCGGGCAGTCCGCCGGCGACGCGGCCGACCTCGTCCATGGTCGCGACACGATTGACCCAGCTCTGGTTCTTCGCCGCGATCTCGGCGTGGCGGAGCGGTTTGGGGATGCGATAGGGTTCGTCGAGCGGGGCGCAGACCACCACCTCGTCGCCGGCCGGCTTGGGGCAGGTCTCGCCGGGGGCGAGCGCGACGCTGCGCACGCGCTGCGGAGGCGATGCAGGCGCCGTCTCGGGCGCGGTGCCGGCGACAAGGACCGCGGCGAGCAGAAGGGTCATCATCGTCTCCTCCCCGCCGCGGTCGAGTAAGGCGCCGCCCGCCCACCGGGAGGAGAAGCGGGCGACGCGAGGCGGCGGACAGCACGGGAACGCCGCCGCCTCGGCCCCGTCATGACGGCGGCGGCGCACCGCGCGATTGCGGCATGTGTCGGCGCCGCAACGTTCGACCGGGCGACCGGGCGAGAGGAATCGACTCCACGACCAACCTGTGTCAGCCTCACGTCCGTACGAGGGCACTGCCGTCGGCGTGAGGGTGACGGTGTCGGCGGGCCGGGGGGCAAGCTGGGGGGCTGCACATGAATCGTCGTGATGTCCTATGCTCGTTGGGCGGCGCCGCGGCGTTGTCGTGGCCGCTGCGCGCGCTCGCCGCCGCCGACGCGCCGCCAGCGGCGAAGACGGTGGACGCGGTCGACCGCCGGCTCGGCTACACGCTGCGCGATCCGTATCGCTGGATGGAGGATCCGCGCGATCCCGACTGGGCGCCCTGGATGCGCGCCCAGGGCGAGTATGCGCGGCGCGCGCTGGACGCCTTGCCCGAGCATGACGCGCTGCTGCGCCGGATCGGCGAGCTGACCGGTGACCTGCCGGTCGCGACGCGGCTGCAACGCGCGGGTACCGTCACCTTCCTCGAGTTTCGCCCGAGCGGCGCGAACGTGCCCAAGCTGTACGTCGTCGAGCGGCCCGGCGCGGCGCAGCGGCTGCTGATCGATCCCGAGGCGATGACCGGGGCCGGGGGGGCGCACATGAGCCTCGACTGGTGGCGCGCCTCGGACGACGGGGCGCTCGTCGTCTACGGCCTGTCCGAGGCGGGTTCGGAGGAGTCGGTCGCCCGGGTGATGCGGGTGGCGGACCGCGGCCATTTCCCCGAGACGATCGACCGCGCGCGTTTCGCCAGCCCGCAATGGCTGCCCGACGGCTCCGCGTTCTTCTACACGCGCGGCCGCGAGGGCGCGGTGCGCGGCGCACCCGATTACCTGCTCAATCGCGTCGCCTGGCTCCACAAGGTGGGCACCGATCCGCGCGATGACGTGCGCATCGCCGCCGGTGGCGACACGATCGACGGCTACACGCTCCTGCCGATCGACTTCCCCTTCGTCGTCGTCACGCCCGGCTCGGACATGGCGCTGCTGCTGCCTTACGGTGGCGTGCGGCGTGAGAATGGGCTGTACGTGGCGCCGCTGGCGGAGGCGGTGACGGGGCGGGCGCGCTGGCGCACGGTGGCGCGGCTGGCGGACCAGATCACCAGCTTCGCGCTGCGCGGACGCGACATCTATCTCGTCTCGGAGCGCGACGCGCCGCTCGGCCGCATCCTGCGGGTCGATGCCGCCGCCCCCGACCTCGGCCGTGCCGCCGCGGTGGTGCCCGAGGCGGCGACGCCGATCGAGACGACCGACGCGGGTCTGGTCGCCGCGCGCGACGGGATCTACTTCGCGCGCCAGAACGGCGGGCCGATGACGCTCCATCGGCTCGCGCCCGACGGCGCCGTCAGCGACATCGCGATGCCCTATGACGCGGGCGTCTACGCGCTGTTCGGCTCGACCGACCAGGACGGCGTCGACGTGCGCCTCTCCGGCTGGGTCGAGCCGCTCGCGATCTACCGCTACCTGCCCGGCGGGCGGCTCACCGACACCGGGCTGAGCCCGCGCCCGAGGTTCTCCACCGCCGCCTACGAGTCGGTGCGGCTGATCGCCACCGCGCGCGACGGCACCAAGGTGCCGGTGTCGATCATCGCCAAGCGCGGGCTGCGGCGCGACGGCACGGCACCGGCGCTGGGGCAGTGTTACTCCAGCTATGGCATCTCCGCCTCGCCGGTCTTCTCGCCGCGCTCGATCGCCTTCCTCGAGCGCGGCGGCGTGCTCTTCGAGGTGCACGCGCGCGGCGGCGGCGAATATGGCGCGCCGTGGTGGCGTGCCGGGCAGAAGGCGAGCAAGGCCAACACCTGGCGCGACTTCATCGACGGCTGCGCGGCGGTGGTGAAGGCGGGCTGGACCGCGCCGACGCGGCTGACGATCATGGGCACGTCCGCGGGCGGGATCGCGGTCGGCAACGCCTTGGTCGAGCGGCCCGAGCTGTTCGCCGGCGCGATCGACAACGTCGGCTGGACCAACACGTCGCGCGCCGGCGTCGAACAGAACAGCGCGCCCAACTTCCCCGAGTTCGGCGACCCCTCGAACGAGGCCGAATATCGCGGCCTCGTCGCGATGGACGCCTATCAGAAGATCCGCGACGGCGTGCGCTACCCCGCCGTGCTGGCGATGACCGGCATCTCCGACCCGCGCGTCGCGCCGTGGCATCCCGCCAAGTTCGCGGCGCGGCTGCAGCGCGCCTCTACCGGCGGACCGGTGCTGCTCCGCGTCGACTTCGACGCGGGTCACGGTGTCGGCTCGACGCGGCAGCAGACCGACGCGCAATGGGCCGACGTCTTCGCCTTCGCTTACTCGCGCGGTAAGGTCGGCGGCTAGGCCCGCGGCGGGCGCCGCGCGACAAGGTGTTGGACAGCGCCCCGGCGCGCCGTACAACGGCGCGCGACACGCGACGCGCGGCGGATGGGGGAGAGACACGGGTGCAGCTTGCCACGATCGACGTGCTGGTGGTCGTCGCCTATGCCATCTTCATCTTCGCGCTGGCGCAATGGGTCAGCCGCGATAAGGCGGGCGCCGGGCCGAAGAACACCACCGACTATTTTCTCGCCTCCAAGAACCTCCCGTGGTGGGCGATCGGCGCGAGCCTGATCGCGGCCAATATCTCGGCCGAGCAGATCGTCGGCATGTCGGGCTCGGGCTATGCGATCGGTCTGGCGATCGCGTCCTACGAGTGGATGGCGGCGCTGACGCTGCTGATCGTCGGCAAGTTCTTCCTGCCGATCTTCCTGCGCAACGAGATCTACACGATGCCGCAGTTCCTCGAGCGGCGCTATGGCCCCTCGATCCGGACGCTGATGGCGCTGTTCTGGCTGGCGCTGTACGTCTTCGTGAATCTCACCAGCATCATCTGGCTCGGCTCGATCGCGGTGACCAAGGTGGCGGGCGTCGACCAGAACATCGCGCTCGTCGTGCTCGGCGCCTTCGCGCTGCTGTACCAGCTCAAGGGCGGGCTGAAGGCGGTGGCGCTGACCGACATCGTGCAGGTGACGCTGCTGGTGCTCGGCGGCCTGATCATCGCCTATCTCACGCTCGGCGAGCTGGGCCAGGGCGCCGGCCTCGCCGCGGGCTTCGCGCGGCTGACGCGCGAGCTGCCCGACCATTTCGAGATGATCCTGTCGCGCGACAACCCGCATTACATGGATCTGCCCGGCCTGTCGGTGCTGATCGGCGGGATGTGGATCGCCAACCTCAGCTACTGGGGCTTCAACCAATATATCATCCAGCGCGCGCTCGCGGCCAAGTCGCTGGCGGAGGCGCAGAAGGGCGTGCTGTTCGCGTCCTTCCTCAAGCTGCTGATGCCGATCATCATCGTGTTGCCGGGCATCGCCGCGGTGGTGCTCGCGCCCGGGCTGGCCAAGCCGGACGAGGCCTATCCGACGATGATGCGGCTGCTGCCGACCGGGCTGCTCGGGCTCGTCTTCGCCGCGCTGGTGGCGGCGATCGTCGCCTCCACCGCCTCCAAGATCAACTCGATCGCCACCATCTTCACGCTCGACGTCTGGGCCAAGTTCAAGCGCCGCCCGTCCGCGGCCGAGGACGGCGCGGCGGACGACTCGCGGCTGGTGCTGGTCGGCCGCGTCGCCGCGATGGTGGCGACGGTGATCGCGATCCTCACCGCGCGGCCGCTGGTGGGTTCGTCCGAGCAGGCGTTCCAGTTCATCCAGGAGTTCACCGGCTTCTTCACGCCGGGCATCACCGTCATCTTCCTGCTCGGTTTGTTCTGGAAGCGCGCCAACGAGGCCGGCGCGATCAGCGCCGCGGTCGCCTCGGTGCTGCTGTCCTGGGGGTTCAAGCTGCTGCTGCCTGGGCTGCCGTTCATGGACCGGATGGGGCTGGTGTTCCTGATCGCGCTGGCGCTGGCGGTGGGCGCCTCGCTGGCGACGCCGCGGCGCGACGACCGCGACACGATCGTCACCGGCGACGTCGGCTACGCCACCAGCGCGGCGTTCAACGTCGGCGCGCTGGCGCTCGTGCTGATCCTGGTGGCGCTGTACGCGACCTTCTGGTGAGGGGCTTGGGGGCGAGCCTGGGGGTGCCATCCCCGCGATAGCGTCATCCTGAACTCGTTTCAGGATCCACCCCGCCGCGCTCCCATGCGCCGGTGGTGCTCGCGGCACGGTGGATCCTGAGACGAGCTCAGGATGACGCCAACGAGGAGGGGACGGGCGACCGCGAGCGCGGTGCAGGCCACCCTCCGCTGGCGCCGCCGCGCGCGATCCGCCATGCTGCTTCGACGCGCCACACGGGAGCCGGCGCGGCAGGGAGCGCGCCGTGACCTTCTTCGAGAGCCTGCTCGCGCTGCTCGGCGTCGCGGTGCTGCTGCTCCAGCTCGCGCGCCGTACCAGCATACCGTACCCCGCGCTGCTCGCCGCCGCGGGCGTGGCGCTCGCCTGGCTGCCCGGCGCGCCGACGATCGCGCTCGACCCGCACACCGCGCTGGCGCTGTTCATCGCGCCGATCCTGATCGACGCCGCGTTCGACTTCCCGGTCGGCACGGTGATGCGGCTCTGGCGCCCGCTGACCGCGCTCGCGCTGGTGGCGGTGCTGCTGAGCGCGGGCGCGGTGACCTGGCTCGGCGTCGCGCTCGCGGGGCTGCCGGTCTATGCCGCGCTCGCGCTCGGCGCGATCGTCGCCCCGCCCGACGCCGCCGCGGCCACCGCGATCTCGGGCAGCGTGCGCATGCCGCGCCGCACCGTCGCGGTGCTCAAGGGCGAGAGCCTGCTCAACGACGCCTCCGCGCTGCTGCTCTACACCGCCGCGATCCTGGTGGAGAGCCACGGCGGGGTCGACGGCGGACTGGCGCTGCGCGTCGGCGTCGCGGTGCCCGGCGGGGTGCTGCTCGGCTATCTGCTCGCGCTGGCGATGAAGCGGATCCAGCCGCTGGTCTGGGGCACGCTGAGCGGCAACATCTTCCAGTTCGTCTCGGGCTTCGCCGCCTGGCTGGTGGCCGAGCGGCTGGGCCTCTCCGCGGTGCTGTGCCTCGTCACCTTCGCGATGACGATCGCGCGCTCGGCCGGGCTGGTGACGCCGCCGCGCGCGCGGCTGCACGACTTCGCGGTGTGGGAGACCGCGGTGTTCCTGCTCAACGTGCTGGCCTTCCTGCTGATGGGCTTCCAGGCGCGCACGATCGTGGGCAGCATGGTGCCCGAGCGGCTGCGCGAGGCGGCGGTGTTCGCCGCGGCGGTGGTGGCGTGCCTGATCGTCGTCCGCATGGCCTGGGTGCTGATCTACAACCGGCTCGCCTTCCACTTCCCCAAGCTGCGCGGCGATTACCCCGCCACCGGGCTCGCGCAGAGCGTGGTGGTGGGCTGGTGCGGCATGCGCGGCATCGTCACGCTCGCCACCGCCTTCGCCTTGCCCGGCCACTTCCCGCAGCGCGACCTGATCGTGCTCACCGCCTTCGCGGTCGTGCTGGCGACGCTGGTGGTGCAGGGGATGACGCTGGCGCCGCTGGTGCGCCGGCTCGGGCTCGACGGCGACGACGGGCTGGGCGAGGAGCTGGCGCGCGCGCGAGTCGAAATGGCCGAGGCGGCGTTGGCGCGGATCGGCGACACGCCCGGCGCGGCGGCGGACCATTGGCGCTACGGCCTCGCGACCAAGCGCGACGCGATGCGGGCGGGAAGCGACGCGCGCGCGGGCGAGGAGAAGCGTCAGCTCGGCCTCGCCGCGGTGGCGTGCCAGCGCGAGCGGCTCGAGGAACTGCGCGAGGCGCAGGAGGTGGGCGCGGACTCCTTCCTGGTGCTGCAGGAGGAGCTCGACTTCACCGAGATGAGCCTGCGCACCGAGGAGGAGCGCCGCATCGAGGAGGCCTGAGCGGGGCGCGACTCGCCCTGGCGCGAAAGCGACTCGGTTGGGCGCGAACCGCGGGCAGGCGGATCGTGCTGCCGTGGGCGCGGGCGCGGTCCGGGCGTACGCTCGGGGCGGGGACATAACAGAAGGGGCCCGACCGTGCGTTTCCAGCAGAGCGCGCCCGTCGCATCGATCACCGGGGCGCTGTTCATCGCCGCGTTGCTCGCGGGCTGCGCGCGACATGCCGCGCCGCCGCCGACCGCCGCGGCCGCGCCACCGCCGGTCGTCGCGATGGTGCCCGCGCCGCTGCCCGCGGGCGCGCGCCCGGGGATGAACGTCCCCGCGCGCCTGCCCGACGGCAGCTATCCCACGCCCAACCGCGCGCTCAGCGGCGCCGGCGCGTTGTGGCACCTGCGCAGCGCGCTCAACGTCGCCGCGCTCGCCTGCCGCGGCGCGCAGGAGGCGACGATCGTCGCGCAGTACAATGCGATGCTCGCGGCGCGGAAGGCGGAGCTCGCCAACGCGCAGGCGACGCTCCAGGCCGAGTATCGCGCCGGCGGCGGCGACTGGCAGGACCGGTTCGACGACCAGATGACGCGGCTCTACAATTTCTTCGCGCAGGACCTCGCGCGCGACGCCTTCTGCGCCGGCGCGGCGGACACGCTGGGCGCGATCGCGACGGTGCCGGCGGCGACGCTGCCGAGCTTCGCGGCGGAGCGGCTGGCGGCGCTGGAGCGGCCGTTCACCGACTTCTTCGCCGCCTATGATCGCTGGCGCGCGGGCCAGCTCGTCCCCGCCACCGTCGCCGCCGCGAGCGCGCCGCCGCCGCCGCCGCGGGCAGTCGCCGGGACGGCTGGGTAGGCGCAGGCTTCGCCGGTTGGGCGCGCGCCATCACGCTGCGGTCGCCGCCGGGAGGATTGGGGGCCGCGCCGGCGTCGCACTGGCAGCACTGGCCGATGAAGCGCCACCCTCTCACCGGCGTCATCCTGCACTCGTTTCACGATCCACCGTGCCGCGTAGGATCAGCCGCGGCATTCGCGGGTCGGTGGATCCTGAGACAAGCTCAGGATGACGGCAGGAAGTGGGGGAATGGCGCTCTAACCAGCCCTTTAATCGCCTCGCTGGCCGCCGTCCGTGCCACGCCACCGCTTGCGAAGCCGTCGCGTGCCTTCTACCCAGACAACCATAATACCAACATGATACCGGAGCGCGACATGACACGCACGCGGACCCTTCGCTCCCTGTGGCTCGCCGCCGCGCTCGCCGGCACCGCGGCGGCGCCCGCCGCGGCGCAGGTGCCGACGCTCCCCGCGATCTTCCCCGCACCCACGTCGATGGCGCTGACCGGCGGCCGCATCGCGCTCGGCCGCGCCGCGGTGCTCGTGGTCGCGCCCGGCACCGCACCCGAGACGGTGGCGCTGGTGCGCGCCGCTCTCGCCGCCGCGGGCGTCACCCAGGTCACCACCGCGAACCGGCTGCCCGCCGCGCTGGCGACGCTCCACGTCGTCGTCGGCACGAGCGACGTCGCGGCGGTGCGCGACTCGCTCGCGCGCGCCGGTGCCACCGCGGACGACCGGCCCGAGGGCTATACGCTCGCCGCGCGCCCCGACGCCGCGGGTGGCGGGCTGATCGCGCTGGCGGGACACGATGCCGACGGGCTGTTCCACGCCGCGCAGACCTTTCGCCAGCTCGCGCGGCGCGGCGAGGTGCCGGGGCTGGTGATCCAGGATCATCCTTCCATGCCGATCCGCGGCACGATCGAGGGCTTCTACGGCAAGCCCTGGACGCAGGAGGACCGGATCCGCCACCTCGACTTCCTCGCCAGCGTCAAGGCCAACACCTACGTCTACAGCCCGAAGGACGATCCGTACGCGCGCGACCGCTGGCGCGAGCCGTATCCGGCGGCGACGCTGGCCGAGCTGGGCACGCTGGCCGCGGCGGCGAAGCGCGACCACGTCAACTTCGTCTACGCCATCTCGCCGGGGCCGACGGTGTGTTTCTCCGAGCCCGCCGACGCCGCCGCGCTGGAGCGCAAGTTCGACGCGCTGCGCGGTATCGGCGTGCGCAGCTTCTACGTGGCGCTCGACGACATCGAGTATAAGAAGTGGAACTGCGCCAAGGACGAGGCGGCGTTCGGCGCCTCGGGCGCGGCGGCGGCCGGCACGGCGCAGGCGCGGCTGCTCAACGCGGTGCAGCGCGACCTCGTCGCGAAGGACCGCGCCGCGCCGCCGCTGATCATGGTGCCGACCGAATATTACGACGCCAAAGAGACGCCCTACAAGGCCGCGCTGCGGCGCGAGCTCGACCCGCGCGTGGTGGTGCAGTGGACCGGCACCGACGTGGTGCCGCCCGCGATCTCGATTGGCGACGCCAAGACCGCGACCACCGCGTTCGGGCGCAAGACGCTGCTGTGGGACAATTACCCGGTCAACGACTATGCCCAGACCACCGGCCGGCTGCTGCTGGCGCCCTATGCGCGGCGCGAGGCCGGGCTGGCGGGCGAGCTGAGCGGCATCCTCTCCAACCCGATGAACCAGGAGGCGCCGAGCCGCGTCGCGGTGGCGGGGGTCGCGGCCTTCGCGTGGAACGATCGCGGCTACGACCCGGCGCAGGGCTGGCGCTTCGCCGCCGACGCGCTGTCGGGCGGCGACGCGCGCACCGCGGCGGCGCTGCTCGACTTCTTCGACACGCAGCATCTCGCCCCCACCTTCGGCAGCCAGCCTTGGCAGGAGCAGGCGCCGCGGCTCAAGGCGCTGCTCGACGGCGTCCGCTTCGCGCTGGCGGACGGCGACGACGGCGCGCGGCGCGAGGCGATCGCGGCGCTGGCGGCGCGCGCCGACGCGCTGGCGGCGGCGCCCGACACGATCCGTGCCGGCGTGACCGACCCCGGCTTCGCGGCGCAGGCGGCACCGTGGCTCGAGGCGACCGCTCTGTGGGGTCGCGCGCTCCAGCTCACCGCGACCGGGCTGGGCGCGGCGCTCGATCGCAGCGCGGCGGCGTCGCGCGACTTCGCCGCGGCGGGGCAGCTCGCGGCACAGGCGGCGGCGGTGAAGACGATCCCCGGCGCGACGCGGTTCGACGGCACGGTGAGGGTGGCCGACGGCGTGCTCGACCGCTTCGTCGCCGACGCGCCGCGACTGGTGGGCGTGGCGCCGGCGGGGGAGTAAGGGTGTAGGGAGTTGGAGGGCTAGCTTCTCCCCTCCCCTGAAGGGGGAGGGGCTGGGGGTGGGGCATCGCCGCGGGCGCGATGTTGGTGGACAGGCCCCACCCCAACCGCTCCCCTGGAGGGGAGGGGCTTATACTTTCCCCTCCTCAGCCCCGCGCCACCTCCGCGTAGGGCATCACCAGTGTCCCGTCGGGCGCGGCGGTATAGGTGGTCTGCGTGGGGTAGGCGATGCCGATCTTCTCCGCGGCGAAGCGCCGGATGATCGCCACCATCAGCCGGTCGCGCGTGGCGTGCGCGGTCGCCCAGTCGTCGCCGGGCGTGTCGACCTGGAGCGCATAGTCGAGGCTCGACGCGCCGAACGTCTCGAAGCCGCAGCGCGCCACCTTGGCACCCTCCGCCTCGACCAGCTCGGTGAGGATCGCGGGCACGCGCGCGAGCGTGTCGGCCGGCGTCTCGTAGGTGACGCCGATCGTGTACGACACGCGAATGTGGTCGCGCAGCGAGGTGTTCTGGATTTCCTTGTCGAGCAGGTTACGGTTCGAGATGATGCGCAGCTCGCCGGTGAAGGAGCGGATGCGGGTCGACTTGAGCCCGATCGACTCGATCACGCCGCTGGTGGTGCCGTAGCTGACCTTGTCGCCGCGGCGGAACGGGCGGTCGAAGATGATCGCCAGCGCGGCGAACAGGTCGGCGAAGATACCCTGCGCGGCGAGGCCGATGGCGATGCCGCCGACGCCGAGACCCGCCACCAGGCCGGTGACGTTGACGCCGAGATTGTCGAGCACCACCACCAGGGCGATCGCGAACACCGCGACGCTGACGAGGAGGCGGATCAGCCCCATCGCGCTCATCAGCGCCTCGCCGGTATAATGTTCGCCGCGGGTGCGGTGCTCGATCGCGCCGAGGATCAGCTCGCGCGCCCAGATCGCGCCCTGGAAGGTGACCGCCACTTTGAACAGGAAGGCGATCGTCGCGTCGAGCTCGGGCGGGGTCGCGGCATAGCCGCTCACCAGCCGCGCCGAGAGCATGATGATGAAGAAGGCGTTGGTGCGCTCCACCGCGCGCCCCAGCACCGCCGACCAGCCCTTGCCCGAGGCACTGCGCCGTGCCAGCCGCGGGCCGAAGGCGCGCAGCCAGAACAGCAGCAGCGAGATCGCCACGCCGATGCCGAGCGCGATCAGGATCTGCAGCCAATGCTGCTGGAGCCAGGTGAGGCTCGCGCGGAGCAGCGCCTGAAGCTGGTCGCCGACGCGACCGGCGTCGATCGACACGGCCGGCTTGGCCGCCGCCTTGCTGTCGCTCATCTCAGGCCGCCTTCAACTCGCACGCACCGGTCTGCTCGAGGAAGGCGATCAGCCCGCGCTCGGTGCGGGTGAGATACTGGCTGGCGCGGGGCAGCCGCAGCGTCTGGCGGAACGCCGCCTGCGCGGCCTTGTCCTTGCCGAGCTCGATCAAGGCGGGATGGACATAGGATTTGCGCGCGATCGCGGGCGTGTTGCCGAGCCGCTCCACCACCGGCTCGAGCATCGTCTTGAGCCCGATCGGCGCGGGTGCCTCGACCAGCGCCTCGAACGCGACCACGCTGGCACCCCAGGTGCGGAAATGCTTGGCGGTGAAGCCATCGCCCATCGCCTCGCGGAGATACGCATTGACGTCGGACGAGGTCACCGCGTGCGGCGCGCCGTCGTCGCCGACGTATTGAAACAGCTTCTGCCCCGGCAGGTCCTGGCACTTCTTGACGAAGCGCGCGAGGCTGCCGTCGGTGATACGCAGTTTGCGGATCTTGCCCGACTTGGCCTTGTACTGGAGCGCCAGCGTGCTGCCCTTGATCTGCGCGTGGCGGTCGCGCAACGTGGTCAGGCCGTAGCTCTTGTTGGTCTTGGCGTAGGTCTCGTTGCCGATGCGCAGCGCCGCCATGTCGAGCAGCTTCACGATCGCGGCGACGGTGCGCTCCTTGCTGTGGGTGCGCTTGTCGAGATCGGCCTCGACGCGCGCGCGCAGCTTGGTCAGCGCGCGGCCGAAAGGAGCGCACAGGTCGTATTTCGCCGCTTCCTGCTGCGCGCGGTAGTCGAGATGGTAGCGATATTGCTTGCGCCCCTTCTCGTCCCAGCCGACCGCCTGGATATGGCCGGTCGGGTCGGGGCAGAACCAGGCGTCGGTATAGGCGGGAGGCAGGCCGATCGCGTTGAGCCGGTCGATCTCGTCGCGGTCAGTGATTCGCGCGCCGTCGGAGTCGTAATAAGCCCAGGCGCCGTGCCGCGTCTTCTTGCGCGTGATGCCTGGCTCGCCGTCGTCGAAATAGACGATATGGCAGCCGTTCCCGGTCGTGCGCTCCGCTTCTACGCTCATGTCGCGGGAAATGCGCGGGCTGCCGCATCGTTCCGGAACGGGCGCCCTGCGACGGGGTTGGGACCGCGTCGAACCGACACCTATCAGGAGATTTCCCATGGCCGACCTGTCGCAAGCCCGCGTGCTGATGCTCGCCGCCGACGGCTTCGAGACGGTGGAGCTGTTCGAGCCGCGCCAGGCGCTGGAGGCCGCCGGTGTCACCGTCACGCTGGCCTCGATCAAGCGCGACCCGATCCAGGGGATGAAGCAGGACATCAACCAGGCCGAGACCGCCACGCCCGACCTCACGCTCGACGAGGTCGAGGTCGACGATTACGACGCGCTGGTGCTGCCGGGCGGCGTCGCCAACCCCGACAAGCTGCGCGTCGAAGCGAAAGCGGTGCAGATCGTCCAGGACTTCATGGACGAGGACAAGATCGTCGCCGCGATCTGCCACGCGCCCTGGCTGCTCGCCGAGGCCGACGTGATCGACGGTCGCCGGCTCACCGGTTTCGAGTCGATCCGCACCGACCTAGAGAATGCCGGCGGCGAGGTGGTCGACGAGGAGGTCGTGATCGACGACAATCTCATCACCAGCCGCAAGCCCGACGACATCCCCGCCTTCAACAAGGCAATCATCGCCGCGCTGACCGAGGAGCTCGGTGCCGACGAGGAGGAGGAAGAGGAGGCGTAACGGAGGTAACTTCCTCCCTTGCAAGGGAGGTGGCAGCGCGTCAGCGCTGGCGGAGGGGTGACCCGGCGGGCGAATGTCGCTGAACTCACCACCGGCGGTATCCCTCCGGCGGCGCTTGGCGCCGCCACCTGCCCATGCACGGGAGGATCTTGGATTACGCCCCCACCGCGTCGGCCACGCTCGCGAATCCGTCACGCGCGAGGCACGCCGCGAGCTCGGCGACGATCCGTCGCGGCAGCCTCGGCCCGTCGTAGATCAGCGCGGTATAGACCTGCACCAGGCTCGCTCCCGCGCGGACGCGCGCATAGGCCTCCGCCCCGCTGTCGATCCCGCCGACCGCGATCAGCGGCAGCGCGCCGCCGGTGGCGCGGCGGAAGTCGGCGAGCCGCTCGGCCGCGAGCGACCGCAGCGGCGCGCCCGACAACCCGCCGGCCTCGCCCGCGTGCGCGCTGTGCAGCGCCGGGCGACTCACCGTGGTGTTGCTCACGATCAACGCGTCCACCCCCGCGTCGAGCGCGGCGCGAGCGATCGAGTCGACCAGCGCGGCGTCGAGGTCGGGTGCCACCTTGAGGAACAAGGGCGTGGTGCCGCGCGCGGCGACGCAGGCGGCGAGCAGCTCGGCCAGCGCGGCGCCGTGCTGGAGGTCGCGCAGCCCCGGCGTGTTGGGCGAGCTGACGTTGATCGTGACGTACTCCGCGACCGGCGCCGCCGCGCTCACCCCCGCGACATAGTCGGCGACGCGGTCGGCCGCGTCCTTGTTGGCGCCGACGTTGATGCCGAGCACGCCGCCGTGCCGCCGTGCCGCCGCGGCGCGCGCCACGCCCGCGGCGAGACCGCCGTTGTTGAAGCCCATGCGATTAATGATCGCACGGTCCTCGGTCAGCCGGAACAGCCGCGGCCGCGGGTTGCCGGGCTGCGCGCGCGGCGTGAGCGTGCCGACCTCGACCGAGCCGAAGCCGAGCCGCATCAGCCCGGCGACCGCGCGCGCGTCCTTGTCGAGTCCGGCGGCGAGCCCGACCGGGTTGGGGAAGTCGACGCCGGCGACCCGCGTCGTGAGTCGCGGCATCGCGCCGCCCAGCGGTCCGCCGAGCGCGCCCCAGCGCGCCAGCGCGCCGAGCGCGACGTCGTGTGCGCGCTCGGGCGGCAGCGCCAGTGCGGTGCGGTGGAAGAGGGAGGAGATCGCCATGTGGCGTCTGTCGTCGCGTCCCGAAGCGAGATCAAGTCGGTCGACTTGTAAAAAATCGACTTGAGCGAGATGAATCTATCCAATCCTTGCGCGACGAGTCGTGCGCATAACGCGACTGCGACCCGAAGGGCTTCCGAACGGAAGTTCTTTCCTCAAGGGCCCGGCAGCCACTGCCGGGCCCTTTTTTTACCTCGACCGCGGTTGATTTCGCCCGGCCGGGCGGCCACATGGCAATCGGAACGATCTACTCCGATTTGAGAGTCGATCGCAACTACCGAATGTGGGACGATGCGCCTCTCGAGCCTTACCGACTATGCCGTGGTGCTGCTCACCGCCGCCGCGCGCCACTGCGGCGGGCTGGCGCGAATGAACGCGACGCTGCTCGCCGAGGAGACCGGCGTGCCGCTGCCGACCGCGCAGAAGCTGGTCAGCCGGCTGGCGGCGGCCGGGCTGATCGACAGCACGCGCGGCACCGGCGGCGGGATCCGGCTGGCGCGCCCGCCCGCGACGATCACGCTGGCGGACGTGGTCGAGGCGGTGGAGGGGCGGATCGCGCTCACCGCCTGCGTCGACGCCGCCGAGCACGACTGCGCAATCGAGGGCAATTGCCGGGTCAAGCCGCACTGGAACGCGGTCAATGAGGCGGTCCGCGGCGCGCTCGCGGGGGTGACGCTCGCGTCGCTCGCCGCCGCGCCCGCGCGCGAACAGATGAAGGTTGAGGCATAACATGGCCACGAAGAACGCCGAGGCCCATGCGGCCGTCGCCAAGAAGTACGAGTGGGGCTTCGCCACCGACATCGAGCAGGACTTCGCGCCCAAGGGGCTGAGCGAGGACACGGTCCGCTACATCAGCGCCAAGAAGAACGAGCCCGAGTGGATGCTCGACTGGCGGCTCAAGGCGTTCCGGCTGTGGCAGACGATGCAGGCGCCCGACTGGGCCAAGCTCAACGTGCCGCCGATCGATTATCAGGACGCCTATTACTACGCCGAGCCCAAGCAGAAGAAGACGATCGCGTCGCTCGACGAGCTCGATCCCGAGATCCGTCGCACCTACGAGAAGCTCGGCATCCCGATCGCGGAGCAGGAAGTGCTCGCCGGTGTCGAGGGCGCGCGCAAGGTCGCCGTCGACGCGGTGTTCGACTCGGTCTCGGTGGCGACCACCTTCCGCGAGGAGCTCAAGGCGGCGGGGGTGATCTTCCTCTCGATCAGCGAGGCGATCCGCGAGTACCCCGACCTCGTCCGCAAGTGGCTCGGCAAGGTGGTGCCGCAGCGCGACAATTACTTCGCGACGCTCAACTCGGCGGTCTTCTCCGACGGCACCTTCGTCTACGTGCCCGAGGGCGTGCGCTGCCCGATGGAGCTCTCCACCTATTTCCGCATCAACGCCGAGAACACCGGCCAGTTCGAGCGCACGCTGATCGTCGCCGACAAGGGCGCGTACGTCAGCTACCTCGAGGGCTGCACCGCGCCGATGCGCGACGAGAACCAGCTCCACGCCGCGGTGGTCGAGCTGGTCGCGCTCGACGACGCCGAGATCAAATATTCGACCGTGCAGAACTGGTATCCGGGCGACGAGAACGGCGTCGGCGGTATCTACAATTTCGTCACCAAGCGCGCGCTCTGCCAGGGCCGCAACAGCAAGGTGAGCTGGACCCAGGTCGAGACCGGCTCGGCGATCACCTGGAAATATCCGAGCTGCGTGCTGGCGGGCGAGAACAGCGTCGGCGAGTTCTACTCGGTGGCGGTGACCAACAACCGCCAGCAGGCCGACACCGGCACCAAGATGATCCACCTCGGCAAGGGCTCGCGCTCGACGATCGTGTCGAAGGGCATCTCGGCGGGGCGGTCGGACAACACCTATCGCGGGCTGGTGCGCGTCGCGCCGACCGCGGAGGGCGTGCGCAACTTCACCCAATGCGACTCGCTGCTGCTGTCGGACCAGTGCGGCGCGCACACCGTGCCCTACATCGAGGTGCGCAACCCCTCGGCGCAGATCGAGCATGAGGCGACGACCTCGAAGATCAGCGAGGACCAGCTGTTCTACGCGATGTCGCGCGGGCTCGACGCCGAGGCGGCGGTGGCGCTGATCGTCAACGGCTTCGCGCGCGAGGTGCTGCAGCAGCTGCCGATGGAGTTCGCGGTCGAGGCGCAGAAGTTGCTGGGCATCTCGCTCGAGGGGAGCGTGGGGTGACGCCGAGGGACGAGAACCGGCGCCTCAACTCCCCTCCCCTTCAGGGGAGGGGGCGGGGGTGGGGCTTCTCCGCGAACGCTATCGCCGGCGTTCAGGCGAACGCCCCGGCCCTGCGCAACAACCCCACGGAGCCTGAGAAGCGCCTCTGGTCCGCGTTGGCCCGCGCGCAGCTCGGCGGCTTCAAGTTCCGGCGCCAGGCCGCGATCGGCCGCTACATCGCCGACTTCCTCTGCCCCGCGGCAAGGCTGATCGTCGAGGTCGACGGCGACACCCATGCTGACTCCGCCGCGGACATGGCGCGTGACGCCGACCTGCGCGCGCTCGGCTATCGCGTCGTCCGCTTCGCCGACGCGGACGTGATGCGCAACCTCGACGGCGTGCTCGCCACGCTGCTCGCCCAGCCTCAAGCCGTCCCCCCGCGGCGGCGACCCACCCCAACCCCTCCCCTGCAGGGGAGGGGCTTCAGGAACGACGATGCTCACGATTGAAAACCTTCACGCCGAGATCGACGGCAAGCCGATCCTCAAGGGTCTCACGCTCGAGGTGAACGCGGGCGAGATCCACGCGATCATGGGCCCCAACGGCGCGGGCAAGTCGACGCTCGGCTACGTTCTCGGCGGGCGGCCCGGCTATGAGGTGACCGCGGGCTCGGTCACGTTCAACGGCGAGGACCTGCTCGAGAAGGAGCCGCACGAGCGCGCCGCCGCCGGCGTGTTCCTCGGATTCCAGTATCCGGTCGAGATCCCGGGCGTGTCGAACGTCCAGTTCCTGCGCGAGAGCCTCAACGCGCAGCGCGCGGTCCGCGGCGAGAAGCCTCTGTCGGGGGCGGAGTTCCTCAAGGTCGCGCGCGCGCAGGCCGACGCGCTCGGGCTCCAGCAGGACATGCTCAAGCGCCCGGTCAACGTCGGCTTCTCGGGCGGCGAGAAGAAGCGCAACGAGATGGTGCAGATGGGCATCATCGATCCGCAGTTCGCGATCCTCGACGAGACCGACTCGGGCCTCGACATCGACGCGCTGCGCGTGGTCGGCGACGGCATCAACCGCATCATGCGCCGGCCCGACAAGGCGGTGCTGCTGATCACCCACTACCAGCGGCTGCTCGACTATGTCCGCCCCGACCGCGTCCACGTGCTGGCGGACGGGCGAATCACGCGCTCCGGTGGGCCGGAGCTGGCGCAGCAGCTCGAGCGCGAGGGCTATGCCGAGGTGGCGGCGTGATGACGGGGTTCACGCGGGGCCGGGCGAGGGCGATGGCGTGCTCCTGCGCACGCAGGAGCCAAGGGTCACGAGCGATGGCGTCTGCGGCCCTGGGTTCCTGCGAGCGCAGGAACACGGTGGCCAGCGTCCAGGAGGATGCCGCATGAGCGTGCTCGACCTCCCCTCCAACCGCGAGGAAGCGTGGCGCTGGGCCGATCTCGGCGGGATCGCCGCGGCCGCCGCGCTCGCCCCCGTCGCGCGCCCCGACGCGCAGTTCCTCGACCTGCCGGGCGCGAAGCTCCTGTTCGTCGACGGTGAGCTGGACGAAGGCGCGAGCGAGCTCCACCGCGTCAGCGTCGGCGCGATCGCCACGAGCGACCACCCGCTCGGCCGCCGCGCCGCGCGCGGCTGGACGCTCCGGCTCGACCCGCGGGCGGTCGCCGATCCGGTCCAGGTCGTCCACGTCGCCACCGGCGCGGAGAACCACCTCGGTGCCGTGATCGAGCTCGGCGACGACGCGGTCGCGCACCTGGTCGAGACCTTCGTCGGCGCGGGCTGGTCGAACCGCGCCACCAGTGTCCGGCTCGGGCGCGGCGCGCGGCTGTCGCGCGCGGTGCGGCTGACCCAGGCGGCGGGCTTCGTCTCGCTGCGCGACGAGATCGTGCTGGGCCAGGCGGCGAGCTTCACCGGGACCGTGCTCGCCGCGGGCGACCAGGGCGCGCGCGTCGACGCCGCGCTGACGCTGGCGGGCGAGGGCGGCTATGCCGAGTTCGGCGGCGCCTTGCTCACCCGCGACCGGCTCCAGCAGGAATGCGCGGTGCGCGTGCGCCACGCCGAGCCCAATGGCCAGTCGCACCAATTGTGGCGCGCGGTGGCGGCGGACCAGTCGCAGGCGAGCCTCGCCGCCGCGGTGGAGGTCGCGCGCCACGCGCAGAAGACCGACGGCGAGCAGTCGCTGCGCGGGCTGCTGCTCGACCGCACCGCGACGGTGAACCTGAAGCCCGAGCTGGAGATCTTCGCCGACGACGTGAAATGCGCGCACGGCGCGACCGTGGGCGAGCTCGACGCGCGCGCGCTCTTCTACATGCAGAGCCGCGGCATCCCGGCGGCGCGCGCCAAGGCGCTGCTGACGCATGCCTTCGTCGCCGACGCGCTCGACCGCATCGCCGACGAGACGGTGCGCGCGGCGTTCGCGGCGGATGCCGCGGCCTGGCTGGAGCGCGCGCTGTGACACTGTCCTACGCGCGCGTCCGGTGCGAAGGGGCGGGGGTGGCGACTCCCTTGTCCTCGAACGCCGGCGCGCGCGTGGGGCGCGGGCGACTCAACATTCACGAGGCGAGCGGGCCGTGCCTCACCTCCACCCGTCATCCCGGACTTGCCCCGGGATTCACTGGTCCGCGTCTCCATGGGACTGAGAGTGTGCGGAACGATAGGCCTCGGAACAGGTCCGGGGTGACGGGGAGGGCGCGTCGGGTGGCGGTTTCGCATCGCCCCGCACCGTCCTCCCGATATGACATTCGCAACATTCGCGAGGGCAGCGACGCTCATCCCACCCCCAACCGTCATCCCGGACTTGTTCCGGGATCCACCGGTCCGCGCCGCCAGCGGCCTGAGAGTGCAGGGCAGGGTGGGCGCCGGAACGAGTCCGGGGTGACGATCGTGGCGCGTCGGGCCGCGCGCCCCGCACCTTCCTCCCGACTCAACTTACTCAACATTGGGGAGCGCGCATGACCGTCCTGACCGCCGATCCCGCCGCGCGCCCGCTCGACGTCGTCGCGGATTTCCCCGCCATCCCCGCGGGCTGGGCCTATCTCGACACCGCCGCGACGGCGCAGAAGCCGCGCGCGGTGATCGACGCGATCACGCGCGGCTACGATACCGATTACGCCACCGTCCACCGCGGCGTGTACCAGCGCTCGGCCGACATGACGCTCGCCTATGAGGCCGCGCGCGAGACCGTCGCACGCTTCGTGAACGCCACAGCCGACGAGATCGTCTTCGTCCGCGGCGCGACCGAGGCGATCAACCTCGTCGCCCAGTCCTTCGCCGCCACGCGCCTCAAGGCCGGCGACCGCATCCTGCTCTCCACGCTCGAGCACCACAGCAACATCGTGCCGTGGCAGATGGTGGCCGAGCGGGTCGGCGCGGCGATCGACGTCGTCCCGCTCACCGCCGACCAGCGCATCGACCTCGACGCCATGGCGCGCATGCTCCGCCCCGAGCACAAGCTCGTCGCGCTCGCGCATGTCTCGAACGTGCTCGGCGCGACGCTCGACGTGCGCCGCGCCAGCGAGCTCGCGCACGCGGCCGGCGCGACGATCCTGATCGACGGCTGCCAGGCGGTGGCGCGGCTGCCGGTCGACGTGCGCGCGCTCGGCTGCGACTTCTACGTCTTCTCCGGGCACAAGCTCTACGGCCCGACCGGGATCGGCGTGCTGTGGGGCCGGCGGGAGCTGCTCGACGCGATGCCGCCCTACCAGGGCGGCGGCTCGATGATCGACCGCGTGTCGTTCGAGCGCACCACCTACGCGCCCGCGCCGACCCGCTTCGAGGCGGGGACGCCGCACATCGTCGGCGCGCTCGGGCTCGCCGCCGCGATCGACTATGTGCAGGGGATCGGGCTCGAGCGCATCCACGCGCACGAGACCGCGCTGGTGGCGCAGGCGCGCGAGGTGCTCGCGCGGATCAACTCGGTGCGCGTGCTCGGGCCGGCGGACAGCGCCGGGATCGTCTCCTTCGCGATGGAGGGGGTGCATCCGCACGACATCGGCACCATCTTGGACGAGTCGAAGGTGGCGATCCGCGCCGGCCATCACTGCGCGCAGCCGCTGATGGCGGCGCTGGGTGTCGAGGCGACCGCGCGCGCCAGCTTCGGCGTGTACAACGGCCCCGATGACGTCGCCGCGCTGGCCGCGGGGATCGAGCGCGTGGCCCGGATCTTCGGATGACGGTTTTGGATAGGGACGAGGGACGATGAGCGACCCGATCAAGGTCGAGGAAGTCGAGACGGTGCAGGCACCGCCGCGCGCCAAGGTGTCCGACGCGGTCGAGCCCGCGGGCGGCGAGGGGCGGCAGCGCGACTATCTCGCCGGCTTCCTGGCGCAGCAGCCCGCGGGCGGCGAGGCGCCGCACGAGCCCGGCGGCGCGCTGTACGAGGGGGTGATCGACGCGCTCAAGGAGATCTACGACCCCGAGATCCCGGTCAACATCTACGACCTGGGCCTGATCTACGCGGTCGAGGTTACCGACGCCGGGCAGGCGACGGTGACGATGACGCTGACCACGCCGCACTGCCCCGTCGCCGAGTCGATGCCGGGCGAGGTGGAGATGCGCGTCGCCGCGGTGCCGGGGATCGCCTTCGCCGATGTCAACCTGGTGTGGGACCCGC
This sequence comes from Sphingomonas sp. BK580, assembly GCF_014194975.1. Lineage (GTDB taxonomy): Bacteria > Pseudomonadota > Alphaproteobacteria > Sphingomonadales > Sphingomonadaceae > Sphingomonas. The sequence goes on from NZ_JACIAY010000008.1 coordinate 53,340, forward strand.
CGTGGGACCCGCAGAAGATGTCGGACGACGCCAAGCTCGAATTGGGGATGCTGTGATGGCCACCACCCTGCGCGCGCGCCCCGCCGCGCTGAACCTGACGGCGAGCGCCGAGGCGCGCATCGCCGAGCTGATGCGCAAGGCGCCTGACGGCGCGATCGGGGTGAAGCTGTCGACGCCGCGGCGCGGCTGCTCGGGGCTGGCCTATTCGGTCGACTATGTCGAGGCGGCGAGCGCGATGGACGAGCGGATCGAGACGCCGGGTGGCGTGCTGTTCGTCGACGGCGCGTCGCTGCTCTACCTGATCGGCTCGACGATGGACTGGGTCGAGGACGATTTCACCGCTGGATTCGTCTTCGCGAATCCCAACGCCAAGGGCGCGTGCGGGTGCGGGGAGAGCTTCACCGTGTGAGGGGGCGGGGGGCACGACAGTGATCGCTCCCGCTCCTCTTCCTCCGTCATTCCCGCGAAGGCGGGAATCCAGACACGCTGACGTCTCGTCATGAGGCGCGACGTTCGCGCGTCTGGATCCCCGCCTTCGCGGGGATGACGTACAAGGAAGAGGGGCCTAGGGTCGCCATCGGGTGCGGTCCCCAGGCGAGCGGCTCGAAGCGACAATCAGCCCCCTTCAACCGCTCTACCTCGCGCAACAATTCTCCACGGACCCTCCGCCGCGCTGCGGCGTTGCCCGGGATAATGCGAGTCGACCTCTCTTCCGCCGACCTGTGGCGCTCCTTCCGCGCCGACTGGTGGGGCCAGCTCAAGCGCGCGTACACCGCCTCCAACGACGATAATCTCGGTCTGATCGCGGCGGGTGCGGCCTTCTACATCATCTCCTCGATCGCGCCGATCCTGGCCGTGACGGTGCTGGGCTATGGCCTGTTCGCGGACGCCCAGACGGTGCAGGAGGATATCCGCGCGCTGTTCGCCGCTTTCCCGCGCGACGTCGCCGTCCTGATCGGCCAGCAGCTCGACACGGTGGTATCGGGCTCGCAGGGCAAGAAGGGGCTCGGCATCATCCTGGCGCTGGCGATCGCGCTGTACGGCGGCAGCAAGGCCGCCACCTCGATGATGACCGCGCTCAACGTCGCCTATGAGGTTAAGGACAAGCGCAGCTTCGTCACCTGGACGCTCACCTCCTTCGCGATCGTGCTCGCCGGCGTGGTGCTGGTGCTGACCGGCATCGCCGCGAGCGCGCTGGCCGCGTTCATCGGCACGCTGATCCCCTGGTTCCCGGCGGTGGTGCTGGTGGTGATCCGGATCGCGACCTATATCGCGCTCGCGGTGCTGGTCGTCACCGGCGCGTCACTGCTGTTCCGCTTCGGGCCGTATCGCCCCGGCGCGCGGCTGCGCTGGGCGACGCCCGGAACGGTGGTGGCGACCGCGGTGTGGCTGCTCGCCAACGTCGGGTTTAGTCTCTACGTCGCCAATTTCGGCAATTACGGCGCGACCTACGGCTCGCTCAGCGCGATCATCGTGGTGCTCACCTGGCTGTGGATCAGCGTCTACGCTTTCCTGCTCGGCGCCGCGCTCGACGTGCAGGCGTACCGCGGTCGGCCCGATCACGGCGCCATCTCGGACATAGCCACCGCGGCGCCGCGCGGTTAGGGTCCGCACCGACATCATCGCCCGGGGGCCAGACACTTGACCGCGACCACCGACGTCAGCGAGCGCGGGCCGCTCGCGCTCGCCATCATCGACACGCTCGTCCATCGCATCGGCAAGGACGAGCGCGCCGCGCGTCCGCACGACTGGCTCGAGGCGACGATCCTCACGCTGCGCAACGAGATCATCGAGCGCTGGATGGCCTCCACCAAGGAGGCGCACGCCGCGGGCGCCAAGCGGGTCTATTATCTCAGCCTAGAGTTCCTGATCGGCCGGCTGCTGCGCGACACGCTCGCCAACCTGCGCCACCGCGACGAGGTGGGGGAGGCGCTGCGCCAGCTGGGCGTCGACCTCGCCGCGATCGAGGAGCTGGAGCCCGACGCCGCGCTCGGCAACGGCGGCCTCGGCCGGCTCGCGGCCTGCTTCATGGAGAGCCTCGCGACCCTCGACCTGCCCGCCTACGGTTACGGCATCCGCTACGTGAACGGCATGTTCCGCCAGCGCATCGACGACGGCTGGCAGGTCGAGCTGCCCGAGACCTGGCTGGCGCACGGCAATCCCTGGGAGTTCGAGCGGCGCGAGAGCGCCTATTTCGTCGGCTTCGGCGGCGAGGTGACCGGCGACGAGGCCGGGCGGGTCCACTGGCAGCCCGGCGAGGCGGTCGAGGCGGTCGCGGTCGACACGCCCGTGGTCGGCTGGCGCGGCAGGCGCGTCAACACGCTCCGGCTGTGGACCGCGCGCAGCCTCGACCCGTTCAAGCTCGACGCCTTCAACCGCGGCGACTTCGAGGGCGCGATGGCGGACCAGCTCCGCGCCGAGAGCCTGGTGCGCGTGCTCTACCCCAACGACTCCACCGCGGCGGGGCAGGAGCTGCGGCTGCGCCAGGAATATTTCTTCTCCTCGGCGTCGATCCAGGACATCGTCCGCCGCCACATCCAGTACTTCGGTGACATCCGCACGCTGCCCGATCGCGCCGCGATCCAGCTCAACGACACCCATCCCGCGGTGGCGGTGGCCGAGCTGATGCGGCTGCTGGTCGATCACCACGAGCTCGACATGGACGCGGCCTGGGCGATCACCCGCGCCACCTTCGGCTACACCAACCACACTTTGCTGCCCGAGGCGCTGGAGAGCTGGCCACTGCCGCTGTTCGAGCGGTTGCTGCCGCGTCACATGCAGTTGGTCTACGCGATCAACGCCAAGCTGCTGCGCGAGGCGCGCGCGGCCGAGGGGATCGACGACCGCGCCATCGCCGCGATCAGCCTGATCGACGAGGGCGGCGAGCGCCGCGTGCGCATGGCCAACCTCGCCTTCGCCGGCGCGCACAGCGTCAACGGCGTGGCGGCGCTCCACACGCAGCTCATGAAGTCGACCGTCTTCGCCGACCTCCACCGCCTCTACCCCGACCGGATCAACAACAAGACCAACGGCATCACGCCGCGGCGCTGGCTGCAGGGCTGCAACCCCGCGCTGACGTCGCTGATCGCGGAGGCGATCGGGCCCGATTTCACCGACGACGCGCAGAAGCTGCCCGCGCTCGCCTCCTTCGCCGAGGACGCGGGCTTCCGCGAGAAGTTCGCCGCGGTGAAGCGCGCCAACAAGGTCGCGCTGGCCGAGCACGTCCGCGACACCGTCGGCCTGCGGCTCGACCCCGACGCGATCTTCGACGTCCAGATCAAGCGCATCCACGAGTATAAGCGTCAGCTGCTCAACCTGGTCGAGACGGTGGCGCTGTACGACCAGATCCGCAGCCATCCCGAGCGCGACTGGACCCCGCGCGTCAAGCTGTTCGCTGGCAAGGCGGCGTCGAGCTACGTCAACGCCAAGCTGATCATCAAGCTGGCCAATGACGTGGCGCGGCGGATCAACGGCGATCCCAGCATCGGCGGGCTGCTCAAGGTGGCGTTCCTGCCGAACTACAACGTCAGCCTCGCCGAACGGATGGTGCCCGCCGCGGATCTGTCGGAGCAGATCTCGACCGCGGGGATGGAGGCCTCGGGCACGGGCAACATGAAGTTCGCGCTCAACGGCGCGCTGACGATCGGCACGCTCGACGGCGCCAACATCGAGATCCGCGACCATGTCGGCGCCGACAATATCGTGATCTTCGGGATGACCGCGGAGGAGGTCGCGGCCAAGCGCGCCGGCGGGTACGCGCCGCGCGCGATGATCGAAAATTCGGCGGAGCTGGCGCAGGCGGTGAACGCGATCGCCTCTGGCGTGTTTTCCCCGGATGACCCGAACCGCTACCGCGATCTCATGAACGGCCTGTACGACCACGACTGGTTCATGGTCGCGGCCGACTTCGACGCCTATGCCGCCGCGCAGCGCGAGGTCGACCGCCGCTGGGGCGATCGCGACGGCTGGCAGCGCAGCGCGATCCGCAACACCGCCAACATGGGCTGGTTCTCGTCCGACCGCACGATCGGCGAGTATGCGCGCGAGATCTGGGGCGTGCTGTGAGACCGCCGGCGGCAGCGATCGACGCGCTGCTCGACGGCACCAGCGCCGATCCCTTCGCGTTGCTCGGCGCGCATGCCGGGCCGGGTGGCACGTTCGCGCGCGCCTGGATCCCGGGCGCGGAGAGCGCCGAGCCGCACACGCTCGCGGGGGCGCCGCTCGGCACGATCGAGCGCGTCGACGACCGCGGGCTGTTCGAGGGCGTGATCGCGGGCGATCCCCAGCCGCTGCGCTATCGCGCGCGCGGCGGCGGGGCGGAATGGTGGGTGACCGACCCGTACAGCTTCGGCCCCGTGCTCGGCCCGGTCGACGACCTGCTGATGAACGAGGGGACGCACTTCCGCCTCTACGACAAGCTCGGCGCGCACCTGCTCCACCACGAGGGTGCCGACGGCGTGCATTTCGCGGTCTGGGCGCCCAACGCGCGGCGCGTCGCGGTGGTGGGGGACTTCAACGACTGGGACGCGCGACGCCACGGCATGCGGTTGCGCGCCGACACCGGCGTGTGGGAGATCTTCCTCCCCGACATCGGCGCCGGCCGCGCCTACAAATATGCGATCACCGGCCCCGACGGCGTGAAGCAGCCGCTCAAGGCCGACCCGTACGCCTTCGCCGCCGAACTGCGCCCCAAGACCGCTTCGCTCACCACCGCGCCGCCGACGCACGAGTGGGGTGACGCGGCGCACCGCGACGCCTGGGCCTCGATCGATCCGCGTCGCGTGCCGATCAGCATCTACGAGGTCCACGCCGGCAGCTGGGACCGCGACGAGAACGGCTGGTATCTCAGCTGGGACCAGCTCGCCGAGCGGCTGATCCCCTATGCCGTGGCGATGGGCTTCACGCACATCGAGTTCATGCCGATCTCGGAACATCCCTATGATCCGAGCTGGGGCTATCAGACCACCGGCCTGTTCGCGCCGAGCGCGCGCTTCGGCGACCACGAGGGGTTCGCGCGCTTCGTCGACGGCGCGCACCGCGCCGGGCTGGGCGTGCTGCTCGACTGGGTGCCGGCGCACTTCCCGACCGACGCGCACGGGCTCGCGCACTTCGACGGCACCGCTTTGTACGAGCACCAGGACCCGCGGCTGGGCTACCACCCCGACTGGAACACCGCGATCTACAATTTCGGGCGGCGCGAGGTGTCCGCCTTCCTCGTCAACAACGCTCTGTTCTGGGCCGAGCGCTACCATGTCGACGGGCTGCGCGTGGATGCGGTGGCGTCGATGCTGTACCGCGACTATTCGCGCAAGGCCGGCGAGTGGATCCCCAACACCGAGGGCGGGCGCGAGAACTGGGAAGCGGTGAACTTCCTGCGCGCCACCAACAAGGCGGTCTACGCGCGCCACCCCGGCGTGATCACCGTGGCGGAGGAATCGACCAGCTGGCCCGGTGTCACCACGCCCGCCTATGACGAGGGCGCGGCCAGCGCGCTCGGCTTCGGCTTCAAGTGGAACATGGGCTGGATGCACGACACGCTCCAGTACATGGCGCGCGACCCGATCCACCGCCGCCACCACCACCACAACATCACTTTCGGGCTGGTCTACGCCTTCAGCGAGAATTTCGTCCTGCCGATCAGCCACGACGAGGTGGTGCACGGCAAGGGTTCGATGCTCACCAAGATGGCCGGCGACGACTGGCAGAAGTTTGCCAATCTGCGCGCCTATTACGCGATGATGTGGGGCTATCCCGGCAAGAAGCTGCTGTTCATGGGGCAGGAGTTCGCGCAGCGCCAGGAGTGGAGCGAGGAGCGCGCGCTCGACTGGGCGCTGACCAACTCGTCCGCGCACGACGGGGTGCGCAAGCTCGTGCGCGATCTCAACAAGGTCTACCGCGAGCGGCGGGCGTTGCACGCGCGCGACTGCGAGGTGGAGGGCTTCGAGTGGCTCATCGGCGATGACGCGGAGAACTCGGTCTTCGCCTGGCTGCGGCGCGCGCCGGGTGCGCCGCCCGTGGCGGTGATCGTGAACATGACCCCGGTGGCGCGGATGCCCTATCGCGTGCCGCTGCCGCTCGAGGGGCGCTGGCGCGAGCTGATCAACTCGGACGCGCAGGAATATTGGGGATCGGGTCTCGGCAATCTCGGTGGCGTCGTCGCGGCGGCGGGTTTCGCTGATGTGACCCTGCCGCCGCTGGCGACCGTGATGCTGGAGTTCGAAGGGTGAGCCGCGGTCAGAAGAGCCGCGTGAGCACCGCGATGATCATGGCCCAGGCCAGGATCGAGGGAATAATGGCCGTCATCAACCCGCGGATCAGACCGTCGGGCGAACGATACGGATATGCGCGATCCATTGCAGATCCTCTCTTATCATTGTCGTTCCTTGATACGCCATCACTGACTGAGCAACGCGGAATCTGCTCGAGCGTTCCGAACCTAACCGGCGGATGCGCGGCAGTAAAGACGATACAGAGAGGAGTCTGACGTGGACGAACGCAGAGGTCAGCCGCTGGCGCGCGACGCGATGGCCTATGTTCTGGCCGGCGGCCGTGGCAGCCGGCTCAAGGAACTTACCGATACGCGAGCGAAACCAGCCGTCTATTTCGGCGGCAAGAGCCGGATCATCGATTTCGCGCTCTCCAACGCGATCAATTCGGGTATCCGGCGGATCGGTGTTGCAACGCAATACAAGGCGCACTCGCTGATCCGCCACCTGCAGCGCGGCTGGAACTTCCTGCGCCCCGAGCGCAACGAGAGCTTCGACATCCTGCCCGCCTCGCAGCGCATCAGCGAGTTCCAATGGTATGAGGGCACCGCCGACGCGGTCTACCAGAACATCGACATCATCCAGGACATCGCGCCCGAGTTCATGGTGATCCTGGCGGGCGATCACATCTACAAGATGGACTATGAGATCATGCTGCGGCAGCACTGCGACAGCGGTGCCGACGTGACCGTGGCGTGCCTCGAGGTGCCGCGGCATGAGGCCAGCGCGTTCGGCGTGATGCACGTCGACGAGCAGGATCGTATCATCGACTTCGTCGAGAAGCCGGCCGACCCGCCCTCGATCCCCGGCCAGCCCGACCTGGCGCTCGCCAGCCTGGGCATCTACGTCTTCCACACGCGGCTGCTGATCGACCAGCTGCGCCGCGACGCCGCGACGGAAGGGTCGGCGCGCGACTTCGGCAAGGACATCATCCCGTACCTGGTGAAGAACGGGAACGCCTACGCGCACCGCTTCTCGGCCAGCTGCGTCCGCTCGCCCGAGGAGCCCGCCGCCTATTGGCGCGACGTCGGTACGGTGGACGCCTATTGGGAAGCGAGCATCGACCTCACCGACGTGGTGCCGCAGCTCGACCTGTACGATCGCGAGTGGCCGCTGTGGACGTACTCGGAGCTCACCCCGCCCGCCAAGTTCGTCCACGACATCGAGGGCCGGCGCGGCCAGGCGGTGTCGAGCCTGATCGCGGGCGACACGATCATCTCGGGCTCGAACGTGCATCGCAGCCTGGTGTCGACCGGGGTGCGCGCGCACAGCTTCTCGTCGCTCGACGAGGCGGTGGTGCTGCCCTACTGCCACATCGGCCGAGGTGCGAGGCTCAGCAAGGTCGTGCTCGACCGCGGCGTGATCATCCCCGACGGGCTGATCGTCGGCGAGGACCCAGAGGCGGACGCGCAGCGCTTCCGCCGCACCGACAAGGGCGTCTGCCTGATCACCCAGCCGATGATCGATCGCCTCGGCTGAGATGGCGCTCTCGGTCCTCTCGGTCGCGTCCGAGGCCTATCCGCTGGTGAAGACCGGGGGGCTGGGCGACGTGGTCGGCGCGCTGCCCGCCGCGCTCGCGCCGCACGGCGTCGAGGTCACCACCTTCCTGCCGGGCTACCCGCGCGTCCTCGCCGCGCTGGAGGCGGGTGCCGTCAAGCCTATTGGTGCTCCGGCGAACGCCGGAGCCCAGGGCCACGAGGGTGACGTGCGCGGCCCTGGGCTCCTGCGTGCGCGGGAGCACGCGGCATCGCGCGTACCGCTGCACCGCTGGCCCGATCTGCTCGGCGCGCCGGCGCAGCTGCTCGCGGGCGAGATCGCGGGGCATCGCCTGCTCGTGCTCGACGCGCCCGGCTATTTCGCGCGCGAGGGCGGCCCGTACGGCGACCCGGCCGGGCGCGACTGGGACGACAATTGGCGCCGCTTCGCCGCCTTCGCGCGGGCCGCGGCGGACGTGGCCGGCGGCGCGGTCGCGGGCGAGCGCTTCGACGTGCTCCACGCGCACGACTGGCAGTCGGGGCTGGCGCCGGCCTATCTCCGCTTCGCCCCGCCGGCGCCGGACGCGCCGCGCACGGTGATGACGATCCACAACATCGCCTTCCAGGGCCGCTACGACGCCGGCATCTTCGCCTCGCTGGCGCTGCCCGCGCACGCCTTCGCGGTCGACGGCGTCGAATATTACGGCGGGGTCGGCTATCTGAAGGCGGGGCTCGAGTCCGCCGACGCGATCACGACGGTGAGCCCGACCTACGCGCGCGAGATCCTCTCGCCCGACTTCGGCATGGGGCTGGAGGGGCTGATCCGCACGCGCCAGCGGCGCGTCAGCGGGATCGTCAACGGCATCGACACCGCCGTATGGTCGCCGTCCGCCGACACCTCGCTGCCGGCGCGCTACGACGCCGCGACACTGGCGCGTCGCGCCACCAACAAGCGGGCGGTAGAGCAGGCTTTCGACCTCGACCCCGGCGACGGCCCGATCTTCTGCGTCGTCAGCCGGCTGACGTGGCAGAAGGGGATGGACGTGCTCGCCGACGCCATCCCCGCCTTGGTCGAGCGCGGCGCGCGGCTGGCGCTGCTCGGCTCGGGCGACGCCTGGCTCGAACAGGCCTTCCGCGACGCCGCGGAGCGCTTCCTCGGCCAGATCGGCGTGCGGCTCGGCTACGACGAGGCGCTGTCGCACCTGCTCCAGGCGGGCAGCGACGCGATCCTGATCCCGTCGCGGTTTGAGCCGTGCGGGCTGACCCAGCTCTACGGGCTCGCCTACGGCTGCGTCCCCGTGGTGGCGCGCACCGGCGGGCTCGCCGACACCGTGATCCACGCCAATGCCGCCGCGCTGGCCGCGGGGGTTGCCACGGGTATTCAGTTCGATACCGTCACCTATGAGTTACTGGTGGGCGCGATCGCACTGGCGACCGACCTCTACGCCGATGCCGAGCGCTGGGAGCAGATGCAGCGCGCCGGCATGGCGGCCGATTTCTCATGGGCGACGAGCGGTCGCCGTTACGCGTCATTGTACAGGGAGCTGCTCGCCGCATGATCGTCACCACCGCCACCACGCCGTTCGACGACCAGAAGCCCGGCACCTCGGGGCTGCGCAAGAAGGTGCGCGTGTTCGAGCAGCCCAACTACGCCGAGAACTTCATCCAGTCGGTGTTCGACGTGGTCGAGGGCAAGCAGGGCGCCACGCTCGTGATCGGCGGCGACGGCCGCTATCTCAACCGGGTCGTGATCCAGAAGGCGATCCGCATGGCCGCGGCCGCCGGCTTCGCCCGCGTGGTGGTGGGGCAGGGCGGCATCCTCTCGACCCCCGCCGCGTCGAACGTGATCCGCCAGCGCGGCGCGCTCGGCGGGCTGGTGCTGTCGGCGAGCCACAATCCCGGCGGCCCCGACGAGGACTTCGGGATCAAGTACAATGTCGCGAACGGCGGCCCCGCGCCCGAGAAGGTGACCGAGGCGATCCACGCGCGCACGCTGTCGCTGAGCGAGTGGCACGCCGCCGACAGCGGCGACGTCGACCTCGACACGCTCGGCGAGGTGACGGTGGAGGGCATGACGGTCGAGGTGATCGATCCCGTCGCCGATTACGCCGCGCTGATGGGGCGCCTGTTCGACTTCGCCGCGATCCGCGCCGCCGGGCTGACCGTGGCGTTCGACGCGATGAGCGCGGTGACCGGGCCCTACGCGACCGAGATCCTCGAGCGCCGGCTCGGCTTCGCGCCGGGCACGGTGCGCAACGGCACGCCGCTGGAGGATTTCGGCGGGCATCATCCCGACCCCAACCTCGTCCACGCGCGTGAGCTGTACGAGCTGATGATGTCGGCCGACGCCCCCGATTTCGGCGCGGCCTCGGACGGCGACGGCGACCGCAACCTGATCATCGGGCGCGACCGCTTCGTCACGCCCTCGGACAGCCTCGCGATGCTCGCGGCCAATGCGCATCTCGCGCCGGGGTACAAGAGCGGGCTCAAGGGCATCGCGCGCTCGATGCCGACCAGCGCCGCGGCCGACCGCGTCGCCGAGAAGCTCGGCATCCCGGCGTATGAGACGCCGACCGGCTGGAAGTTCTTCGGCAACCTGCTCGACGCGGGTATGGCGACGATCTGCGGCGAGGAGAGCGCGGGTACCGGCAGCGACCACGTCCGCGAGAAGGACGGCCTGTGGGCGGTGCTGCTGTGGCTCAACATCCTGGCGGCGACGGGCAAGAGCGTCGACCAGGTCGCGCGCGAGCACTGGGCCACCTACGGCCGCAACTATTACGCGCGCCACGACTATGAGGGCGTCGACAGCGCCGCCGCGGACACGCTGATGCGCGAGCTGCGCGGCAGGCTGGCGACGCTGCCGGGAACGAGCGTCGCCGGGCTGACGATCGCCGAGGCCGACGACTTCGCCTATGAGGACCCGACCGACGGTTCGGTCAGCCGCAACCAGGGCGTGCGCGTGCTGTTCGAGGGCGGCAGCCGCGTCGTCTTCCGGCTCTCGGGCACGGGCACCAGCGGCGCGACGCTGCGCGTCTACCTCGAGCGCTACGAGCCCGCGGACGGCGATCTCGACGCCGAGACCGGCGCCATGCTCGCCGACATCGTCGCCGCGGCCGAGGAGCTCGCCGCGATCCGCCAGCACACCGGCCGCGAGCGCCCCGACGTCGTGACGTGACCGCGGTCATCGAGGCGGGCGGCGTCACCTTCGCGGTGCGCGCGCCCGCCGCGGCGGCGCTGTGGCTGTGCCTGTTCGACGGCGAGGTGGAGAACCGCGTCGCGATGGCGCGCGACGGCGATGGCTGGCGCGTCCATGTCGGCGGCGTGGGCGAGGGCGCGCGCTACGGCTTCCGCGCCGAGGGCGACGCGCCGTTCGACGTCGCCAAGCTGCTCGTCGATCCGCACGCGACCGAGCTCGACCGACCCTTCGCTTATGACCCGCGGCTGGCCGAGCGGTTCGCCGACACCGCCGCACTGGTGCCGAAGGCGATCGTGCGCGCGCCGCTGCCGCCGCTCGACCTGCCCCCGCTCCTGCGCGCGGGCGGGCTGATCTACGAGGTCAACGTCCGCGGCTTCACCATGCTGCACCCCGCGGTACCCGTAGCGCAGCGCGGCACCGTCGCCGCGCTGGCGCACCCCGCGGTGATCGCGCACCTGCGCAAGATCGGGGTCGACGCGGTCGAGCTGATGCCGATCACCGCCTGGATCGACGAGCGTCACCTGCCGCCGCTCGGGCTGCGCAACGCCTGGGGCTACAACCCGGCGGTGCCGATGGCGCTCGACCCGCGGCTGGTGCCCGGCGGCGTGCGCGAGCTGCGCGAGACCGTCGCGGCGCTGCGCGCGGCGGGGATCGGCACGATCCTCGACCTCGTCTTCAACCATACCGGCGAGAGCGACAGGCTCGGCCCGACGCTGTCGCTGCGCGGGCTCGACGACACTGCCTACGCGCGCGCGCCGGATGGCACGCTGATCAACGACACGGGCACGGGCAACACGCTCGACTTCTCGCGGGGCTGGGTGCGCGCGCTGGTGCGCGACTCGCTGCGCCACTTCGTCGCGCAGGCGGGCGTCGACGGCTTCCGCTTCGACCTCGCCACGGTGATGGCGCGCGGTCCCGGCTTCGCCGCCGACGCGCCGATCTTCGCGGAGATCGCCGCCGACCCGCTGCTGCGCGACCGCGTGATGATCGCCGAGCCGTGGGACACCGGGCCCGGCGGCTACCAGCTCGGCGCCTTCCCGGAGGGCTGGTGGGAGTGGAACGACCGCTACCGCGACGACGTGCGCCGCTTCTGGCGCGGCGACGGCGGCGCGGGCGCGCTCGCGACTCGGCTGGCGGGATCGAGCGACGTGTTCGGCGCCGAGCGGACGCGCGGGGTGAGCTTCGTCGCCGCGCATGACGGCTTCACGCTCGCCGACCTCGTCACTTATGCCGAGCGCCACAACCACGCCAACGGTGAGGACAATCGCGACGGGCACGGCGGCGAGATCGCGTGGAACAACGGTGTCGAGGGCGCCACCGACGATGAAGCGGTGACGGCCCGCCGCGGTGCCGACGCGCGCGCGCTGCTGGCCACGCTGTTCGCCACGCGCGGCACCATCATGCTCTGCGCCGGGGACGAGTTCGGCCGCACCCAGGGCGGCAACAACAACGCCTACGCGCAGGACAATGCCACCACCTGGCTCGACTGGGCGGCACGCGACGTCGCACGGGAGGACTTCGTCGCCGCGCTGGCGGCCGCTCGCCGCGCCGTGCCGGCGCTGCGTGACCCGGCACTCCGCCACGACGCGCGCTGGTACCGGCTGGATGGCATGCCGATGCGCGCTCCCGACTGGGGCGAGGCGGACGGCTTCGAGCTGCGGCTGCCCGAACTCACCGTCCGCGTCGATCGAGCGGCGCGGCAGGTAGAGGTGCGCGCGCTCAGCCGCTGATCGCGACCGGGGCGGCGTTGCTGCTCGCCTCGACGACGCGGCGCAGCTCGTGTGAGTTGAGCGTCTTCATGAACTCGCAGCCGAACACGTCGCCGTCGTGCCACGCGACGCGGGCGTGATGCTCGCTGCCCCCCGGCAGCGAGAATTTCAGCAAGGTACCGACCGCGAGCGGCAGCGAGATGCGCGCACGCAGCCCGTTGGCCGAGACGTCGAGGATCGTCACCGAGATCGCGACGCGCGCCATGGCGCGGCACTCGGTGGTGAAGCGCGGTTCGCGCCGGTGATCGATACTAGGCTGCGAGGCCACGCGGAACATCCCCCCTTGGTGTCAGCGCGGACGATAACATGCGCTGGTTAACGATCGGTAAGGCGGGATGAATGCGGCGGAAGGATTGACGTGGGCGATCTGACCGCCCGGCCGAGGTCGGTCGCGTCGGCTGCGCGAGCGCGCTCCGCGGCGCGGTCGCTGGTCTCGTCGTGGCCAGGCACCACCGACCATCGCGACGCCGAGCAGCGCCACCGCTCGGGCCGACGGGTCGGCAGGTTGTGGTCGGACGGGGCGACGAGCCATCATCGCAGCGGACAGCGGGTGAGCGTCGCGCCTTGCCACTGTCGTGCCGGCGAGCGCAGGGAGCAAGATGCCGTGATGGCATGGAGCGGGTGAAGGGAATCGAACCCTCGTCGTAAGCTTGGGAAGCTTCTGCTCTACCATTGAGCTACACCCGCGTCCCGGCGCGCCGGAAGGCCCAGCGCGCCTAACCGATTCGCGGCGCGCGGGCAAGCGCCATCCCCGCCGCCGCCGCACGAGCCTCGCCGCGCTGGACAGCGCCGCCGCACGCGGGCAGGCAGCGTGGCATGACCGAGATTCTCGCGGGACCCGATTGCCACACCATGACGGAGGTGCGCGCCGGCGTCGACTCACTCGACCGCGAGCTGGTCGCGCTGCTGCGACGGCGGTTCGACTACATGGACGCCGCCGCGCGCATCAAGGCGGAGCGCGGCCACGTTCGCGACGAGGCGCGCAAGGCGCAGGTGATCGCGCGGGCGCGCGCGGCGGCCGAGGCGCAGGGATTGCCCGGCGACGCGATCGCGGCGCTGTGGGAACAGCTCGTCGAGGCGTCGATCGCCTATGAACTGGCGGCGTTCGACCGGCGCGGCTGACGCCTCACACCTTGGCGGCGTAGATCATCCGGCCCGGCCCGAGCCGCTCGAACACCTCGGCCAGCTCGCTCTCGCCCACGGCGAAACAGCCCTGGCTGCGCCCCAGCATGCCGCGCTGGCGGATCATCTCCGGGTTGGCGTACCAGGCGGCGTGGACCACGATGGCGCGCGACAGCGCGTTGTCGTTGGTGCGGTCGAGACCGATCAGCCGCTGCGACTTGCCGTGCTTGCCGACATAATAATCGGCCGCGAGGAAGGCGCCCTCGCACGAGGCATTCGAGCCGTCGGTGTTCGAGAAGCGCTGCAGATACCCCGTGTGCGTCGGATCGGAGCCGCTGCCATGCGCGACCAGCTTGGAGACGGTGCGCCCGCTCTCCAGGTTGATCAGGTGGAAACGCGGCTCGCTCGAGCCGGCGCTGAAGTCCGCCACCGCGATGCGGTCGCGCTGCGCGACGCGGTCGCCGTGACGCTCCAGCGCGGCCATCGCGCGCTGCAGCAGCCGCGGGTTCACCCCGGGCGCCGAGATCGCGACCGGCCGCGCCGGCGCGGCCATCACCGGGCGCGGCGCGGGGGCATGCGGCGTCTGGAAGAAATCGTGCGGCACCAGGCTCTCCGGGGTGCCGCGCGCGCGATCGCGCATCCCGGCCGACACCGCGCCCGGGATCATCAGAGCACCCGCGAACAGTCCGCCGGTCTTCAACAAAGCACGGCGCGAATGCACCCGGTCGTGCGTGTCCATCATCACTTCGGTTAATCCCCGCTCCATTGGCTGGGATATAGCATGGACCTGGTTAACGATCGTCAACGTTTGCGGCACGTCGTGCGCTCGTTCCGATCACTTGCCGTGAAAGCGCAACGCTTCGTCGCTGGCACCAAAAAGCGGATGGCGCGTTTGTTGCAGCGAACGGCCGTGGCGTGGGTGCACGAGCGGCCAAGATACGACCGTGATGGAGGCCTTGATGCGGCGATTCGCTGCTCGTGGAGTCGTGCGTTCCGTAGCGTCGGTCGTCGGCGCGATCACGCTGGCCACCGCCCTTGTGCCGGCGGCGCAGGCGGAGGCGATGGACGACCTGGCGATCACCGAGGCGGCCGCGACGATGCCGCCGGGACGCTTCCTCTGGGCCGACGATCCTGCCGCGTCGGGGCCGGTGAGCGTGCTGATCTCGCTGCCTGACCAGCGCGCCTATGTGTTCCGCGGGAGCAAGATGATCGCCGCCTCGTCGGTGTCGACCGGCTCGGACGAGAAGCCGACGCCGCTCGGCCGCTTCACCATCCTCGAGAAGAAGGCGATGCACCGCTCCAACCTCTACGACGACGCGCCGATGCCGTACATGCAGCGGCTGACCTGGGACGGGGTGGCGCTGCATGCCGGACGGAACCCGGGCTTCCCCGCGTCACACGGCTGCGTGCGGCTGCCTGCCGCGTTCGCGAAGAAGCTGTTCGCCGCGACCGCGCTGGGCGCCACGGTGGAGGTGACCGACGAGGCTTATGTGGCGGGCGCGATGATGGAGCCGGCTGGCGGGCGCGAGATGGCGCGACGGTAGCGGTGGCGGGGCGACGAGCGGGTCGCCGATGTGCTCACCCGGCGGCGCGGACGATGGTCGGTCAGCGGCGCGGCCGCCCTCCAGCATCGGGTTAGCGCGCCCGCGGTACCGTGGCGCGACGAGGATCCGACGCTGACTGCTCAGCGCCACCGCGTCACCGCGCCTTGGCGGGAACAACGGCACCGATCGCGCTGGCCGCCGGCCGCCGCGGGTCGCTCGCGCGAGGACGCGCCGCAGGTGCGGGCAGGACGCCGCGATCTTATAAGGATGCCGCTCGTGCTGGCGCACGAGATTTCTCCGATCGGACACCTCTTCGCGTCGTCCCGTGAAGGATGACGCTCGAACTCAGCGCCGCGCCGCGTCCGCCTCGATCACCCACTCGTGGTTCTCCAATATCCACGCCGGCACCGGCCGGCCGCCCGCATCGCGCGAGGGATCGTAGCGGAAACGGCGCTGGATCAGTCGGCAGGTCGTCGAGTCGAGCGACGGGCTGCCGCTCGAGCGCATCACCTCGCAGTCGCGCACGCGCCCGTCGGTCCACACCAGGAACTTGACCGTGACGGTGCCCTGGAAGCCCGCCTCGCCGACCTCGGGCGGATAGTCGGCGTCGGTCAGCCGGCCGCGCTTCCACACCGGGGCGCGATCACCGCCGCCGCCACCACCATCACCGTCGCCCCATCCGCCGCTGCCGGTACCGTCGCCCGCGCCGCCCGCGCCGGTGCCGGGGCCGACCCGCTCGGTCGCGCCCTGGGTCGGCGCGCTGCCGGCGAACGGCTTGAGCGCGACGGTGATCGGCGGGGGCGGTACCGGCACGACCACGATCGGACGCGGCGCCGCCACCTGGGTCGCCTGGCTGCGGATGTTGGGTGGCGCGGCGCGGCCGGAGCGGCGCGGGCTCGTCGCGCGCTGCGGGGCCACTCTGGTCTCGGGGCGGGGCGGCGGCGGCGTGGGCTGGAACAGGGCAAGCCCCTGGTCGACCCGCTCGCGCACCGCGCCGCCGGCGAGCCCGACCAGCAGCGCCCAGCCGAGCAGCGCCGTCAGCGCCGCCGAGGCGAGCGCCGCACCGTACCGATCCTGCCGAGCCGCCGCGTACATGCGGGCTATATAAGGAGCGCGCGATGAATTGCGCGTGAGCGGGCGGGGACGCGCGATGATCGTGGCGGCGCCGCGCGACGCCGCTCGGCGCGCCGCCCTCTACTCCGCTGGCGCGGGGCAGGGCGGGTGGAGAGGTCGCGTCGGATCGCGACGGCCGCTCGCGCCCGACCTACCTGGCCGGCGCCGGCATCACCGCCGGATCGAGAAGGTGTAGGTCAGCGCGAGCCCCGCCGAGAGCTGGTCCTGCGAGTTGACCCGCCGGATCACCGGCGAGCGCGCCGCGTCGTCGATCAACCGCTGATACACCGCCTGCGCCTGCACGCCCCAGCGCGGCGTCAGCGCGTAGATCACGCGGCTGGTCGCGCCGAGCGACTGGATCCCGCCGCCCGGCGAGTAGGCCGCCAGCCCGGTCCGCGCCGCCGCCTCGGGCGAGACGCCGAACCAGGCGCGCTGGTAACGCGAGTCGGTCACCACCACGCGCGGGCCGAGCGAGACGAGCCAGGCGTCGCGGTCGCGGCGGACATAGTCGACGCCGAGCTGGCTGATCCAGCCCTCGTGCCCGCCCAGGCCCTTGCGCACCTCGCCGTGCCAGCGCCAGCGGTCGTCGGTCCAGGTCTGCGCGTAGCCGCCCAGCTCCACCGTGCGGCCGACCGCCGGCAGGCCGGGAACGATGTCGTCGGTGCGGCGCCGCCCCTGCAACTCCACCGTCGGGCCGAACTCGGTGCGGCCGCGTCGGATCAGCGCGATCGTGGTGCCGTCGTCGGGCGCGCCATAGCCGAACGGCGCGTCGCCGCGCGCGCGCGCGACGCTGATCATGGGGGTGAGCCGCAGCGCGTCGTTGCCGGGGAAGCCGGGCACCAGCTGCGGCCCGAGCCCGACGCGCACGCGCAGCGGCTCGCGGCGCTTCTCCTGCCCCGGCTCGGTCGGGATCAGCGGCTGGTCGGCGAGTACGTCGGGGGCGGCCTGCTTGGGCCCGGCACCGTCCGGCGGGCCGGCGGGCTGCTGCGCCATCGCGGACGGTGCCGCGGCGGCGACGACGGGGGCGGCGGCGATGAGCACGGCCAGAATGCGGTACGACATGCGACTCCCCTCAGCGCCGCGGTTGACCCGGATCAACGCGCGATCGATGCGCCGGCTCCGACGCACGTCGCGCCGGCCTATCATAGAGGATTTCCCACGTCCGCCCCCGCGTTCTACAAGCCGAGCGCATGAAGCCCGTCATCTTCGGCCTGTCCGGCCTCGAGCTCAGCGCGTCCGAGCGCGACTTCTTCCGCGCCGCGCGCCCCGCGGGATATATCCTGTTCAAGCGCAACGTCGCGGACCGCGCGCAGCTGCGCGCGCTGACCGACTCGCTGCGTGCGCTCGAGGGGCGCGACGTGCCGATCCTCGTCGACCAGGAGGGCGGGCGCGTGGCGCGGCTCGGGCCGCCCGAGTGGCCCGCTTTCCCGGCCGGTCCCGCGTTCGACCGGCTGTACGATCTCGCTCCCGTCTCCGCGATCGAGGCGGCGCGCGCCAACGCGCACGCGCTGGGGCTGATGCTCGCCGAGGTGGGGATCACGGTGGACTGTCACCCGATCCTCGACGTCGCGCGCGCCGACACGACCGAGGCGATCGCGTCGCGCGCCTTCGGGGGCGAGCCGATGCGGGTGGCCGCGCTCGGCCGCGCCACGCTGGAGGGACTGGCCGCGGGCGGCGTCGTCGGCGTGGTCAAGCACATGCCGGGGCACGGCCGCGCGCTGCTCGACACGCACTACCATCTGCCGACCGTCACCGCGTCGGCGGAGGAACTGGAGGAGGACCTCGCCCCCTTCCGCGCGCTGGCGCACGCGCCGATGGGGATGACGAGCCACATCGTCTTCCAGGCATGGGATCGCGAGCGCCCGGCGACGCTGTCGCCGGTGGTGATCGAGCAGGTCATCCGGGGGGCGATCGGCTTCGACGGGCTGCTGATGACCGACGACATCGACATGAAGGCGCTGTCGGGCACCGCGGGCGAGAAGGCCGCGGGCGCGATCGCGGCGGGATGCGACCTGGTGCTCGACTGCTGGGCGCGCATGCCCGAGATGGAGGAGATCGTCGCGCGGCTCGACGACATTGCGCCGGCGTCGCTGGCGCGGCTGGAGCGCGCGATGGCGACGCTGACCCCGCCGGCGGGCGACCTGGCGGCGCTGCTGGACACGCGCGACCGGTTGCTGGCGCTGGTGTAGGGGCCGGGTACGGGTAGGCCACCGAAACAAGCCTGTTCCCCGGCGGAAGCCGGGGTCCAGTTGGGAACGCCGTCGTGACGCTCACCAGCGTCCCCCAACTGGGCCCCGGCTTTCGCCGGGGAACAGGAATGTGTGGGGGAAGGGCAGCGCCAACGCTCCGGCTCCGCCCCAACGCCTCCCTCTAGCCCCGCCCCGAGTCACGTGCCACGGTATGTCGCATGTGCCGCGTCAGCACCTTGCCCTCTCGTCCCGGTGCCACCCGGTGAGCGACGCGCCCGAGCAGCTGACGCTCGATCTCGAGGGCTGGGAAGGTCCGCTCGACCTGCTGCTGTCGCTCGCGCGTGCGCAGAAGGTCGACCTGCGCGAGATCTCGATCCTCGCGCTCGTCGAGCAATATCTCCGCTACGTCGAGCGCGCGCGCGTGCTCCAGCTCGAGCTCGCCGCCGACTATCTCGTGATGGCGGCGTGGCTGGCCTATCTCAAATCGGCGCTGCTGCTGCCGCGCGACCCCGAGGTGGAGCCCGACCCGGACGAGCTGGCACTGCGGCTGCAGCTTCGGCTCGAGCGGCTCGACGCGATGCGCGACGCCGGCGCGCGGCTGATGGCGCGCGACCGGCTGGGGCGCGACGTGTTCCGCCGCGCCGCCCCCGAGGGTCTGCGCACCGTCCGCAAGGCGCAGTGGACCGCCGACCTCTACGAGCTGATGACCGCCTATGGCCGAGTCTCGGCGCGCTCGCGCCCGGTGATGCACGTCGTCCACGATCGCGAGGTGATGACGCTGGAGGCGGCGATCGCGCGCGTCGCGGCGCTGGTCGGCAGCGCGATCGACTGGCGCGCGATCGAGGCCTTCCTGCCCGAGCAGGCCAGTGTCGCGCTGCGCCGCTCGGCGCTGGCGTCGAGCTTCCTCGCCGCGCTGGAGCTGGCGCGTCAGGGGCGGGTGGAGCTGCGTCAGGCGGCACCGTTCGCGCCGCTCTACCTGCGGCGGCCGGCGGCGTGAGCGCCGCGATCGATCGCGCGGTGGAGGCGGTGCTGTTCGCCAGCGCCGAGCCGCTCTCGGTCGACTCGCTGCGGGCCTATGTCGGTGACGGCGACGTCCGCGCCGCGCTCGCCGCCGTCGCCGAGCGCTACCGCGGCGGCGGCGTCGAGCTGGTCGAGCGCGGCGGGCGCTGGCATTTCCAGACCGCGCCCGATCTCGCCCACCTGCTGCGGCGCGACCGCGAGGAGGTGCGCCGGCTCAGCCGAGCCGGGATCGAGACGCTCGCGATCATCGCCTATCACGAGCCGGTCAGCCGCGCCGAGATCGAGGCGATCCGCGGCGTCCAGGTCGCCAAGGGAACGCTCGACGTGCTGATGGAGGCGGGCTGGGTGCGCCCCGCCGGGCGGCGCGAGGTGCCGGGGCGCCCGCTCACCTACGCGACCACCCCCGAGTTCCTGTCCCATTTCGGGCTGGCGAGCCGGCGCGACCTGCCGGGGCTGGACGATCTGCGCGCCGCCGGGCTGCTCGACCCGGTCGATCTCGCCTTCGAGCAACTCGCGGTAGAAAAAGACGCCGACGACGACTAGATGACACGCAATTAGGAGATTCCGTGATGGGCAGCTTCAGTCTTCCGCATATCCTCATCCTCGCGATCGTGGCGGTCCTGCTGCTCGGTGGCGGGCGCTTCTCGAACCTGATGGGCGACGTCGCCAAGGGCGTGAAGAACTTCAAGAAGGGCATGGCCGAGGAGGACGCCGAGGATCGCGCGCCCAAGCCGCGCATCGAGGCGCAGTCGAGCGCCGAGCCCGCGTTCGATCGCGACGCCGACCGAGTCCGCGAGGAGCGGCGCTGATCCCTCGCACCCGGCCGGCACGCTGAATGTTCAACATCGATTCGTCCGAGTTCCTGCTGGTCGCGCTGGTCGCGCTGGTGGTGATCGGCCCCAAGGACCTGCCCAAGGCGATGCGGGTGGTCGGCTATTGGGTCGGCCGCGCGCGCGCGGTCGGGCGCCAGTTCCGCGCCGGCTTCGACGAGATGGTGCGCGAGGCCGAGCTGGAGGAGATGGAGAAGAAGTGGAAGGCGGAGAACGAGCGGATCATGCGTGAGCACCCGATGATCCCGCCGCCCCCGCCCGAGCCGGCATCGGGTGAGCACACGCCCGCGCAGATCGAGCACTCACCCACTGATGCCTCGCTGACGTCGCCGCACGATCATCCGCACGAGGATCACCCGCCGGTGATGGTGGAGCAGCCGCGCGTCGTCCCGGGGGCGCCGCACGAGATCCCGGCGGCCGACACCAAGGCACCGTCGTGAGCGAGGTCGTCGACGAGCTGGAGGATAGCCGCGCGCCGCTGCTCGACCATCTGCTCGAGCTGCGCCGTCGCCTGCTGTACTGCATCGCCGCGGTCGTCCTGTCGTTCGGCGTGTGCTGGTATTTCGCCGAGGACATCTTCGCCTTCCTCGTCCAGCCGCTGCTCAGCGCGGGGCAGAAGACGCTGATCTACACGCAGCTGTTCGAGGCCTTCTTCGTCCAGGTGAAGGTGGCGTTCTTCGCCGCCATGATGATCTCCTTCCCGGTGATCGCGATGCAGCTGTGGCAGTTCGTCGCGCCCGGCCTGTACCGCAAGGAGAAGCGCGCGCTGCTGCCGTTCCTGCTGGCCACGCCGGTGCTCTTCCTGCTCGGCGCGTCGATGGCCTATTATGTCGCCATCCCGATGGCGCTGCACTTCCTGCTCGGCTTCTCCGGCACGGTCGGTGGCGTGCACCAGCAGGCGCTGCCGGCGATGGGCTATTATCTCAGCTTCGTCATGCAGTTCCTGTTCGGCTTCGGCGCCGCCTTCCTGCTGCCGGTGCTGCTGATGCTGTTGGAGCGCGCCGGGATCGTCACCCGCAAGCAGCTGATCGGCGCGCGGCGCTACGCGATCGTCGGCGCCTTCGCCATCGCCGCGGTGCTGACGCCGCCCGACGTCGGGTCGCAGCTGCTGCTCGCGATCCCGCTGGTGATCCTCTACGAGCTGGCGATCGTCGGTATCTGGTTCACCGAGCGCAAACGCGCGCGCGAGACGGCGGCCGCGCTCGAGGCGGAGTAGGGGGATGGCGATCGATCCTCCCGTGTAGCAGGAGGATCTGTGCGGGCGCTCCACGCCACGCCACGCCGCCCCATAGCAAAAGGCGGGCCGCGTCGCCGCGACCCGCCTCCCGTGCGACCCCGAAGGGATCCCGTTACTTCGACTTGTCCGCCGCGGTGCTCACCGCGTCGCCCGCGGACGACACGTCCTTGCCGACGCCGCCGACCGTGTTGCACGCCGCCACCAGCATCGCGCCGGCCAGTACCGCGACCGTCATCACCTTACGCATCGAACCGCCTCCTAGAAGATCAAGGCAACAATGCGCGGCACGCCTGATCGTTCCGCCGCTGCAATAGCTTGCGGGGCGGGATCAGCGATGTCGGTGAGATGATAAAGGCCCGGAAGCGTCACCGGGGGGGGGGAGGGGTGGACGCTTCCGGGCCTATGTCGCGGACAGCGAGAGCGGGGGGGCATAAGGTCGCTGTCCGGCTTGCTGAACGGGCCTCCCCACGATCGGTTCCGCTGCGACGGCATTATTTTCCAAAGCGATCGACGGCGCGGACTCACTCGCTCCCGGTCACGGCCACGGCGATCTCATAGGCGCCCGAGAGCGGATCGTGCTGCAGCGACGAGCGCAGCTGGCGGGTCAGCCCCTCGATCACGCGGCCGTAGCGATGCCCCAGTCCGTCGCGCAGGAGGTCACTGTCGACCAGCGCGCGCGATGACAGCCGCAACAAGGCCTTCTCCGCCGTCCCCGCGACCGGCTTGAGCGAGATGCGCAGCTGTGCCTCGGGGGCGCAGGTCATCGCCAGCTCGACCAACTCGGTGACGAGGAAGGCGACCGCGACCGCGACGTCCTGCGTCACGTAGAAGGGGTCGATGTCGAGCACGATGCCGATCCGTGTCCCCTCGGGCGCGGTGGCGCGGATGCTTGAGGCCAGCTCGCCCAGCACCGAGCGCAGCCCCACGCCGCGATTCTCCTCCATCTCGGCGAAATGGTAGCGGTGGACCACGGCGAGCGCGTCGACGCGGCGCTGAATCGAGGCATAGGCCTGGGTCGCCTCCGCGCTGCGCGCGCCGCGCGCGTGGAAGTTGATCAGGCTCGAGATCACCTGGAGGTTGTTCTTGACGCGGTGGTGAACCTCGCGCGTCAGCTTGGTCTGGCGCACCAACCCCTCGGCGAGGCCGGCCTCGTGCAAGGCGACGGTGCGGCTGAGCGCGCGGAACGTGTCGCCGAGGTCGCGGATCTCCTGCGCGGGCAGCGCCCGCAGCATCGCCGGGTCGGGCTGGTCGCCGGGAGAATAAGCGGCGATGCTGCCGCGCAGCGCGCGTAGCGGCCCGATCAGCAGGCGGTCGACCACGAACCAGCTGATCGCCGCGGCGAGGAACCACATCAGCAGCGGCAGCGCCAGCGCGATCAGCAGCGGCGAGCTGATCGGCGCGCTGCGCACCTGCATCTCCAGCGCCAGCCCGGCGATGGCGAGATCGTTGCGCGCGGCCTCTCGGCGCTCGAACGCGCTCTCGCGCGCCAGCGGGTCGAGCTCCAACCGCTGGTTGCCGAGGGTGAGGGTGGAGCCGTAATCGAGCGCGAAGCCGCTCGGGCGGCTGAGCTGCTGGAGAAAGGCGGCGGGGAAGAAGGCGGCCGCGCTCACGCCGTTGCTACGACCGGCGATCCGCAGCATCAGCCCGCGCCGGCCGCCAGCGGCGCCGTCGACGAGACGCGCGCTGACGACCGCGGAGTCGGACTGGCGGGCGAAGGCGGCGGCGCCGGGGAAGGGCTCGCCGCAGATCGGGCGCCCGCTGCGATCGAGGATGACGAAACTGGTGCCCGCCGCCGACTGTTGCGCGAACACGCCCTGCGCGCGCGCGCAGCTGGGCGCGTCGCCGCGGTCGGCGGTGAGCGCGTCGACCGCCACCCGGAGCGCGGTCATGTCACCGACCAGTTCGATCGCGATCGCGCGGCTCGACTCGGCCGCGGCGACGCGCAGGTGCGAGCGCAGTTCGGTGTCGGCGATCTGAGTGACCCGCAAGGTCGCGAAGATCGCGATCAGCGCCAACGGCAGCAGTGCGATGCTGAGGATCAGGAACAGCTTGGCGCCGGTCGGCCAGTGGCCGACGAACTCCTCCCGTCCCGCGGGCGGGCGCGGGACGTCAGCGGCCGGAGACGCCGCCACCTCGGTCAGTCAAGCTTGCCGAGCAGGGAAAGCAGATCGTCCGGCACGGCTTCCTCGACGGTCTTCTGATAGACGGAGCGCAACGCCGAACCCATGTCCCGATTCTTCGAGTGCGCGACGGTGCCCTTCTTCGGCTTTTCCGGCGCTTTCTTGTCCGACGTCAACGCTTACCCCCCAAGACAACCCGGCCCCAGCGACCGCTGGGCGGGTCGAGCGGAACACGATGGAACATCCATATGCTGCTGGCACGGTTGGCCGCGCTCGGCGGATGAAACCAAATAGCCTCTCGATGGTTCCCCCGCCGTGCGACGAAAATCGCCGGCCGGGGGGAACTTATTGCCACGGTTGCGCCACGTCCACGATCGGTTTCACGACGCACGGCGGCGCGCCCGCGCCACGCCGTGAGGGAGGGCTTTCTACACATGTCGCTCGGACAACAACTCGCGCCGCATCTTCCGTTCCTGCGCCGCTACGGCCGCGCGCTGACCGGGAGCCAGGCGCAGGGCGACCGCTACGTCCGCGCGACGCTGGAGGCGATCGTCGCGGCACCCGATCAGTTCCCGCGCGACGTCGACCCGCGGCTCGGTCTCTACCGCACGTTTCAGGCGATCTGGAACTCGGCCAATTTCGACGAGGTCGAGAGCGCCGAGCCGGCCGAGGAGCAGGAGGCGGTGGCGCGCGCGCGGCTGTCGCGCATGACGCCGCTGTCGCGCCAGGCGCTGCTGCTCACCGCGATGGAAGGCTTCACGCCGGAGGACGCGGCCTATCTGATCGAGGTCGAGCCGTCCGAGGTCGACTCGCTCGTCGCCGAGGCGCTCGCCGAGATCGAGAAGCAGACGCGCGCGCGAGTCCTGATCATCGAGGACGAGCCGATCATCGCGATGGACATCGAGTCGATCGTGCGCGACCTCGGCCATGAGGTCACCGGCGTGGCGGTGACTCGTGACGAGGCGGTGGCGCTGGCGATGGAGGATCGCCCCGGCCTGGTGTTGGCGGACATCCAGCTCGCCGACGACAGCTCGGGCATCGACGCGGTGAAGGACATCCTCGCCGAGTTCAACGTGCCGGTGATCTTCATCACTGCCTTCCCCGAGCGGCTGCTCACCGGCGAGCGGCCGGAACCGACCTTCCTGATCACCAAGCCGTTCCAGCGCTCGACGGTGAAGGCGGCGATCAGCCAGGCGCTGTTCTTCGACGAGACGACCGTCCCGGCGTGAGGGTGCGCGCGGCGGGGCGCGTGTAGACGCGTCCTCCGCCGCGCTCGCGGGCCACGCGCTGGTGCCCGTGACGTCATCGTGTATCGGGCGCCACCGCCGCATCACCCGTCCGGCGCCACACCTTGGGAACGAATGGCGGTGTTGACGGTGCGGAGGCGGGTCGGCGGCCGCGTCGAGAGGCACCGCCGCCATCCCCTCCGCAGAAACCCTATCGCTCCCCGTGACTTGTTCCCGTCCTTACGGACCCAAAACGGTCGAGGCGCGTTGCAGCCCCATGGCAGACGACAACGATCGAGTTCATCTCGAGACCGACGAGGCACGCGCCGGCAGCACGCCCGGTATGACTCGCTACATCCTCGCGGCGTCGCTGGTGCTGATCGTCGTCGCCTTCGCCGCTATCCTGCTGTCCTGACGCGATGCTGGAACAAGTGGTGCGTGACGGGCTGGCCAACCGGCCGGCCGATACCTATCTTCCAGCATCGGACGAGCGCCAAGATGGCGCCGCGCCAGCACGACGGAGCGGCATGACCCAATCACCCTCGCACGCGGACGAGGCGTCGGCCCCGGCGCCGACGGAATATGTCGCGCTGTCGGATCCCGAGTTCAAGAAACAGCTCGCGCTCGTGATCCCGCACCTGCGCGCGTTCGGGCGCTCGCTCTCGGGCAATCGCGACCTCGCCGACGATCTCGTGCAAGAGACGCTGCTCAAGGCCTGGGCGGCGCGCAAGCGCTTCCAGGCCGGCACCAACATGCGCGCCTGGACCTTCATCATCCTGCGCAACCTGTTCCTCAGCCAGATGCGCCGCGCGCGCTTCAAGGGCGAGTGGGACGATCTGGTCGCCGACCGCGTGCTCGCCGCGCCCGCCAGCCAGGACAAGCACGTCGAGCTCGCCGACATGCAGCGCGCGCTGATGCACCTGCCGCAGCCGCAGCGCGAGGCGCTGATCCTCGTCGGTGCGGGCGGCTTCGCCTATGAGGAAGCCGCCGAGATCTGCGGCGTGGCGGTGGGCACGATCAAGAGCCGCGTCGCGCGCGGGCGAGTCGCGCTCGAGGCGCTGATGACCGACGGCGCGCTGTCGTCGCGCCGCGACCATGAGGTGAGCGGCGACCGTACGACGCTCGACTCGATCATGAACGAGGTCGACGAGCTGAGCCGCGATCGCGACGCCTGAGGGAAAGGTTCGGCTATCCGCTTCTGACGTCCTCCTGAACGTGTGTCAGGATCTGTCGAGTTGCGTGCCGCTGCCACCGGCCATCCGGGCAGGTCTCGCTCCGGTAGGTGCGACGCTCCGATTGAAAAGGTCGGCGTAAGCTTCGACCCACCTCCCGACGGCGCTCACGGGGGACGCGGATCCGAGCTGTCGTTCATGATGACGTCGTCGGTCAGGCAACGTGTCGCCGCCTGACCGCAGGCTTAGTGCCCGCTGCTACCCAGCTTCGACAGCAGACACGCCATGTCGCTCGGCAGCGCCTTGTCGCGTCGATAGGCCGCGCGCAGCGATCCCGCGAGCATGTCACCCACCTGCGGCGCGCGCACGACGTAGTCGCCGCTCTTGCCGCCGCCGGACGAGGAAGGGTGATCAGCTACCATATTGCGGCAACGTGCGACCTCGGCTTAGGTTTCGCCATGATGACTCTCCGGTTCGACGAGGCGCGCCGGCGGGCGGAACGATATGCGCCGTTCCTGAACACCCTGCTTCAGCGTGAGACAGATACCGCGGCTGCCCTGTCGCTCGCCGACCTGCCGCTCGCGCGGCGGCTGCGGCTGGAACGCCGCGCGCTCGCGCTCGAGGTGGCGCTCGGCGACCTCGCCGGCGCGCTCGACCTCACCGCCGTCACCGCGCGGCTCACCGACTTCGCGGACAGCGCGCTCGACCGCGCGATCGCCGGCGCGATCGCCGAACGCACGCCGGAGGGCGCGCCGCGCGGCTTCGTCGCGATCGCACTCGGCAAGCAGGGCAGCCGCGAGCTCAACTACTCGTCGGACATCGACCCGATCTTCCTCTACGACCCCGCGACCCTGCCGTGCCGCGCGCGCGAGGACGTCGCCGACGCGGCGGTGCGGGTCGGCCGGCGCGTGCTCGAGCTGCTCCAGGCGCGCGACGCGGACGGCTATGTCCTGCGCGTCGACCTGCGGCTGCGCCCCTCGCCGGAGGCGACGCCGATCGCGATCCCGATCGACGCCGCGATCAGCTACTATGAGTCGCAGGCGCTGCCGTGGGAGCGCGCCGCCTTCATCCGGGCGCGCGTGGCCGCGGGCGACCGCGCGCTGGGCGCACGGTTCCTCGAGGCGGTCCGGCCCTTCGTGTGGCGCCGCAGCCTCGACTTCGGCGCGGTCGGCGAGATCCTCGACATCACCCGCCGCATCCGCGACCATCACGCGCAGGGCCAGGCATTCGGCCCCGGCTTCGACCTCAAGCGCGGCCGCGGCGGCATCCGCGAGATCGAGTTCTTCGCGCAGATCCATCAGCTGATCCACGGCGGTCGGGACCCGTCGCTGCGTGCCCCCGCCACCCGCGACGCGCTCGCCGCGCTCGCCGCGGCGGGGCGGATCGACGCCGCCGACGCCGCCGCGCTGGCGGACGCCTACGCGCTGCTACGCACGATCGAACATCGCGTGCAGATGATCGACGACCGCCAGACTCATGCGCTTCCCGCGGGCGAGCCGCTCGACCGGGTCGCCCGCCTGCACGGGCTCGACGACGGCGCCGCGCTGCTCGCGCTGCTCGCGCCGCACGTGGCGCGGGTGGCGGCGGCGTTCGACCGGCTCGCCCCTGCCGCCGCCGTCGGCCTTCCGTTCGATCCCGCGCGGCTGGGCGAGACTCTGTCAGCGGCGGGTTTCGCCGACGCCCAGGACGCGGTGCGCCGCGTCGCTGCCTGGCGCGAGGGGCGGTACCCCGCGCTGCGCTCCGCGGCGGCACAGAGCGCGCTCGAGGCGGTGCTGCCCGCCCTGGTCGGTGCGCTGGCGCAGGCGCCGGTGCCTGCCGTGGCGCTCAACCGCCTCGACCGGCTGTTCGAGCGACTGCCGAGCGCCGTCAACGTCTTCCGACTGCTTGAGGCACGGCCGGCGCTCACTGCGCTGCTGGCCGAGCTGCTCAGCCACGCGCCGACGCTGGCCGACGAGCTGGCGCGACGGCCCGACCTGCTCGATGGGCTGATCGACGCGAGCGCCTTCGCGCCCGTCGGCGGGATCGCGGCGCTGGGGGCGGAGATGCGCGCGGTGGAGGAGGGGGCAGACTATCAGGCGCTGCTCGATCACGTGCGGCGGGTCGTCGGCGACAAGCGCTTCGCGCTCGGCGCGCAGATCGTCGCCGGCGCGGCCGACCCGCTCGACGTGGCGGCCGGCTACGCGCGCGTCGCCGAGGCCGCGATAGAGACGCTGGCGACCGCCGCCGCCGCCGAGTTCGAGCGCGCGCACGGCCGCGTGCCCGGCGGCGAGCTGGTGATCCTCGCCCTCGGCCGGATGGGCGGGATGGCGCTGACCCACGCCTCCGACCTCGACCTGATCTACCTCTTTACCGGGAGTTTCACCGCTGAGTCGGACGGCGCCAAGCCGCTCGGCGCGACGCTCTACTTCACGCGACTGGCGCAGCGGGTCACCGCGGCGCTGTCGGTACCGACGGCGGCGGGCCCGCTCTACCCGGTCGATACCCGGTTGCGACCGTCGGGTGCGCAGGGGCCGCTGGTGGTCAGCGTCGACAGTTTCGCGCGCTACCAGCGCGAGGAAGCGTGGACGTGGGAGCATATGGCGCTGACTCGCGCGCGCGCCGTCTTCGGCTCGCCCGCGGCGCGGGCCGCGGTGGAGGCGATCGTCTCCGCGGTGCTGGCGGGCGAGCGGCCGGTGCGCGACGTGCCCGCCGAGGCGGCGGAGATGCGGGCCGAGATGGCGCGGCACAAGCCGCCGCAGGGGCCGCTCGACGCCAAGCTGCTGCCGGGCGGGCTGGTCGACCTCGAGTTCGCGGTGCACGTCACCCAGCTGACGCGGCGGTGCGGCTTCGACCCGCGGCTGGGCGTCGCGATCGACGCGCTGGTGGCGGAGGGCGCGCTCGCGCCGGCGATGCGCGACACCTATGCGCTGCTCGCCCGGCTGCTGGTGACCGGCCGGCTGGTCGCGCCCGACGCGCAGGAGCCCGGCGCGGCGGCGACCCGCGCGCTGATCGCGCGCGCGGTGATGCTGCCCGACTGGGAAACGCTGCTTGCCACGCTGGACCGGGTGCGCGAGAGCGTCGCCGCCCAGTGGCAGGAGAGTATCGCGTGGACACCATCCCCGACGTCACCGTGACCGGTACCGACGGCGCGCCGCTGCGGCTGCACGACCTGCCGCGGCCGCTGATCGTCTATTTCTATCCCAAGGACGACACGCCCGGCTGCACCCATGAGGCGCTCGACTTCTCCGCGCTGGCGAGCCGCTTCGTCGCCGCGGGCGCGTCGATCATCGGCATCTCGCGCGATACGGTCGCCAAGCACAACAAGTTCATCGCGCGCCACGGCCTCGCCATCCCGCTCGGCAGCGACCTCGACGGCAGCGTCACCGAGGCGTTCGGCGTGTGGGGCGAGCGGCAGATGTACGGCCGCACCTACATGGGGATCGAGCGCGCGACCTTCCTCTACGGCGCCGACGGGCGGCTGGTGCGCGCGTGGCGCAAGGTGAAGGTGCCGGGCCACGCCGAGGAGGTGCTGGAGGCGGCGCGCGCGCTGGGGTGACGCGCGCGGCGGAGCGGACGAGCTTTCGCGCAGGCCCATCGTCATCCCGGCCCTGAGCCGGGATCCATCCTCTCGCAAGGGCCACGCCATCGGCGCTCACGGCATCATGGATAACGCGTCGAGCCCGGCAGGATGAGATGGGGTTCGACGACCCGTCTGCGTCAAAGGAACCGCTTCGCGTTCACGAGCGCCGTCCGTCTCCCTTATCGAGCCGTGCTGGCGCCGGACACATCCGGGATAACAATCTGAATTGTTATGCGGCTATTGTCCCCATTCATCGCAGACGTGGCACCCGCTTCTTCGCTCCACATCGGAGCAAACGCCGTCGCGCGTGCCAGTCACTCGCGCCGATCTGCCACCAGGAATCACTCGCAACCCACGTAAATCACGCGATCCCGAGCTACTCGACTCGGCGAATTACAACGACTCGCCGCGTCTCTCCGTCGACCGGGCGCGCTGCCGCGCCGCTGCTCTTGCCCGATTAACCCTGCTCGGGTCACAAACCTTTGTGCCTGGGAGGCTTCGTCTCCGGGGCGGCAGTACGAGAAAAGGGGAAGGCCGCGCGGCAGCCCGCCGACCGGTCGCAGTCTTTGATCTGGGGTTCGATGAACGACACCGCTCTCACGCCGGCCGCGCGCCCGCTCGATCGCCTGCGCGCCGCTGACGGCACGCGCCGCCTGATCGCACGCGGTGGCGCCGCGATGGTCCTGGGTCTCGCCGGTTACGGCGCGGTCGCCGCCAGCCAGCAGGTCGCGGTCGCGACCGGGCTGAAGCCGGTACCGACCAGCGAGCGCAAGCTGGCCAAGATGGAGCAGAAGGTCACCCAGCTCCAGACCCGCGTCGCCACCATCCGTCGCACCGCCGAGCTGCACGCCAGCCGCATCGAGCAGCGCCAGGCGCTGCTCGCCGCCGCGCTGACCGGCGAGGGCGAGAGCCGCGAGCTGGCGCGCGCGACGCTGGCGATCGATCCCGACGCCACCCGCCTCGCCGCCAACACGATCAAGCCCTTCCTCCGCGTCGAGACGCGCCAGGCCGAGCTCGCCGCGCTGGCGCAGCGCGAGCTCGACCAGCGCTATGCCGCGACCGCCAAGACGGTGCGCAAGCTGGGCATCTCCACCGCGCGGCTCGCCAAGGGTGGCAGCGCGATGGGCGGCCCGCTGGTCGAGGCCAACAGCGCCGAGGCGCGCGCCGATCTCGCCGCCGACCAGCAGTTCCGCTCGCTGTTCATGAGCTGGAAGAAGCTCGATCGGCTCGAGCAGGGCGTGATCGCGATCCCCTCGGTGCAGCCGGTGCAGAAGCTGCAGTTCACCAGCAATTTCGGCATCCGCAGCGACCCGTTCCGCGGCACCGCGGCGATGCACGCCGGCGTCGACATCCCCGGCCCGAGCGGCACGCCGATCTACGCCACCGCCGACGGCGTGATCAGCCACGCCGGCCGCCAGGGCGGTTATGGCAACATGGTCGAGATCAACCACGGCAAGGGCATCGCGACGCGCTACGGCCACCTGTCGAAGATCCTCGTCTCGGACAACACGCGCGTGAAGCGTGGCCAGCTGATCGCGTTGATGGGCTCGACCGGCCGCTCGACCGGCCCCCACCTCCATTACGAGGTGCGGATCGACGGCCACGCGGTGAACCCCGTGCCGTTCCTGACCACCGCCGATTACCTGATGGCCGCGCAGGATCGCGCCGTCGGTCAGATCCCGGTGTCGACCTCGGGCCCGGTGCCGCAGGACTGATCACCCCGATTTGGGAGGGAGGGCCGGCGCCGCGCCAAGCGGGCCGGCCCTTTCTCATTGCGGGGCGCACGGCGATCCGCTCTGCCTCCTATCCGTCACCTCGGCCCGCGCGGGGGCGACGTGGGAAGGCGAGGCCGCCTTACCGCCAGAGGCATCCGTCCGCCGCGCGTCGCACCGTGCCTCGACTATCAGCGCGCCCCTTTCCCCCGCCGCTCCCCACGCCTATCTTACCCGCATGGCCACGCTCGCACCCGACATCGCGCTCACCCCCGCCGCCGCCGCGCGCGTCGCGGCGATCGCGGCGCGGCAGAACAAGCCCGCCATCCTGCGCCTCGCGGTCGAGGGCGGCGGCTGCTCAGGGTTTCAGTACCGCTTCGGCTTCGCCGACGTGCCCGAGGCGACAGACCTCGTGGTGGAGACCGACGGCGTGCGGCTGGTGGTCGACGACGTCAGCCTCGATCTCGTCCGCGGCGCCAGCGTCGACTATGTCGAATCGCTCGGCGGCGCCTCGTTCAAGGTGGAGAACCCGCAGGCCGCCAGCGGCTGTGGCTGCGGCACGAGCTTCTCGGTCTGAGGCGCGCGCGGGGCGAGACAAAGCCCGCGCGGCGCGATAGATCGTCGCGGGTGAAGATCGTCACTTACAACGTCAATGGCATCAAGGCACGGCTGCCGCGGCTGCTCGAGTATCTCGAGGAGGCGCAGCCCGACGTGGTGTGCCTCCAGGAGCTCAAGTCGAGCGACGAGACCTTCCCCGAGGCGGAGGTGCGCGGCGCCGGCTATGGTGCGGTCTGGCACGGCCAGAAAGGCTTCAACGGTGTCGCGGTGCTCGCGCGCGGTGCCGATCCGGTCGAGTGCCAGCGCGGGCTGGAGGGCGAGCCCGATGACGAGCACAGCCGCTACCTCGAGTGCGACGTCGCCGGGCTGACAGTGGCGTCGATCTACCTGCCCAACGGCAATCCCCAGCCCGGCCCCAAGTTCGACTACAAGCTGCGCTGGATCGAGCGACTGCGCGCGCGCGCGGCGCAGCTTCTCGCCAGCGAAGTGCCCGCGGTGCTGGCGGGCGACTATAATGTCATACCCAATGACGACGACGTCTTCTCCGTGCGCGCGATGGCGAGCGACGCGCTGATGCAGCCCGAGAGCCGCCAGGGCTATCGCGCGCTGGTCGCGCAGGGCTGGACCGACGCGCTGCGCGCCCGCCACCCGCGCGGCGGCGTCTGGACCTTCTGGGACTATCAGGCGGGTGCGTGGCAGCGCGACGCGGGCTTCCGCATCGATCACCTGCTGCTCAGCCCGGCGGTGGCCGACCGGCTGGTCGAGGCCGGCGTCGACAAGGAGTATCGCGGGCGCGAGAAGGCGAGCGACCACGCCCCGACCTGGGTGCGGCTGCGATGATCCGCGGCGCGCTGCTCGCCGCGATGCTGCTGCTCGCGGCCGCCCCCGCCGCGGCCGAGGAGGAGGACGGCAAGCGCTTCTGCCCCAATCGCCCGTCGCTCGGGGCGAGCGGCTGCGTGACGCTGCCGGGGCAGGTGCAGGTCGAAGTGTCGGGGGTGGACTGGCAGCGCGACGACAGCGGCGACTCGCGCGAGGATCTGACGCTCTTCGGCGACGTCACCGCGCGCATCGGGCTCACCGCCAACAGCGAACTGCAGGTGGAGTTCACCCCGCTCGGTACGCTGCGGACGCGCGACAAGGCCACCGGCGCCGTGTCGCGGAAGTGGGGCGTCGGCGACACGGTGATCGGCTATCGCTATGCGCTGAGCCATCCCGACGGCAACGCGGTCTCCTCCGCGATCCAACCCTATGTCGCGCTGCCGACCGGGCGCGCCGGGATCGGCGACGGCGACTGGGCGGCGGGCGTGATCGCCCCGGTCTACTGGCAGATCGACGAGCGCTGGAGCCTCGATTTCACCGGCCAGGCCGCGGCGGCGGTCGATGACGATGGCCACGGTCGCCATTTCGACGCGAGCGGCGTGGTCGGGCTCGGCTACGCGCTGACCGACAGCCTCACCGCGGTGGCCGAAGTGTCGCTGGAGCGCGACGACGACCCGTCGGGCCACGTCACGCGCACGCTCGCGGCGGGGTCGCTGGCATGGCAGCCGACCAAGCACACCCAGATCGACCTGCTCGCGGTGGCGGGGCTCAACCGCGACGCACCCGACGCGCGGCTGGTGCTGGGCGGGGCGTTCATGTTCTGAGCGGGAGCCGAGCCGTCGGTCATCCCTCGGCGTCATGCTGAGCTTGCCGCAGGATCACCGGTCCGCACACGTGGTCGCCGCCGATCGAGCGGCACGGCGACACCCTCGAACGAGTTCAGCGGGTCGCCGCACTGGACGTCGTGCTCGGACTATGCGTCGCCGCCGGGTTCCTGCACCGCGATCAGGTCGAGCACTTGCCGAGCGCCATCCTCGCTCGCCGCGGCGAGCTTGAGTGGACGGGCGCCCAACCCGACGTCGGCGTTGAGGAAAGCCATCGCGCCCGCGAGGCCGAGGCGCTCGGTCGCCGCGCGCACCACCTGGCTCTCCCGCGCGGCGCTCTCGGGCGAGAGCTTGGGGACGCTGCTGGCGGGACGGAAATAGGGGCGGCGCGGCGGGCGCGCGGCGGGCTGCGGTTCGTCGCTCACGCGCCGATCACCACGGTGGGGTGCACGACACCGGCGAGCGACTGCAGGTCGGCGATGCGCTCGGCATAGTCACGCGCGCGGCGCCGAAACGTGTCACGGACCGTCGGGCTGGAACGGTCCGCCGCGCGCGCGACCGATATCTGGTGCCGTGAGTAGAGTTCGTTGAGGTCCATGTCGGTCTCCTGCGTGCAAGCGGGAGCGCGTTCGGTCTCTCAGCTATCCAGGCTCGCGTGGTCAGATCTGGACAGTGGCTCCTAGATGGGGGTCGCGCCCCCGACCACAAGAGCTCGCCATCTTCTGGCGAATTACGCCGGATGTCGGCGAGTGCGCTCGCGATCCCCTGCGCGCGGACGGGCTAAGCCATTGCTAATTAACAGAAAACGCAGATTGGCACGGCGCCTGCAATGCATGTGGCGTCCCCGATCAGCGGGGCAGGGAGACACTGCCATGAACGTCACGATCGTCGCCGCGCTCACCAGCCTGGTCCTCGTCGCCCCGGCGCAGGCCGAGCCGACCAGCCCGCCGGCCGCTGCCACCATCGCCGCCGACTCCTCTGCCGCGACCCAGGCGGAGGGCGTCAAGGCGCGCAATCCCAACACGCGCTACTGCTACAACACCGAGGCGACCGGTTCGCACATCATCCAGCGCGTCTGCCACACGCGCGCCGAGTGGAAGGACCTGGGCGTCAAGGTCCCCGAGAAGCTGTGACGCCCGCCAGCGGGCGGACGGGAGGGAGCGGCGCCGCGCCGGCCGAGGCGCGCGGCGCCGCCGGCTCCCCCCGGATCAGAGCGTCCGCTCGTAGACCTGATAGACCTTGTTGACCTGGCTCTCGATCGCGGTGGCGATCGAGTTCATCCCCTGGTTGTCGTCGAGGATCCAGCCGATCTCGCCGCGCGAGGCGCCGTAGTTCGCCACCGACGCCTTGCGGATCGCCTCGATCATCATGAAGGCGAGCTGGCTGGCCAGCCGCGAGGACTGCAGCTCCTTGCGCACCCCCATCAGCGGCACGCGCATCGTGCGCACGCGCGGCTTGCGCAGCCACAGCAGCAGCTTGGCCCAGCCGAACGGGAGCAGGCTGCCGTTGAGCGGGCGGATCGCCTCGTTGAGGTCGGGCAGGGTGATCATGAACGCGACCGGCCGGCCATCGACCTCGGCGATGCGGATCAGGTCGTTGAACACGATCGGCTTGAGCTTGACGCCGACGTCCTTGATCTCCGGCGGGGTGAGCGGGACGAACCCCCAATTGTCGGACCAGGCGTCGTTGAGGATCTCGAGGATGATTGCGGCTTCCTCGTCGAAGCGCTTCTTGTTCACCTCGCGTACGACGATGCTCTTGTTGTTCTCGCCCGAGCGGATGATCCGCTTCACGATGGGCGGGAACTCCTGCGTGATGTCGAGCTCGTAGGTGATCAGCTGCTTGACCGGCCGGTAGCCGGCGCGCTCGATCCACGCGCGGTAGATCGGCTTGTGATGGCCCATCATCACCGTGGGCGCCTGGTCGAAACCCTCGATCAGCAGGCCGGGCTCCTCCCAGATCGACATGCTGATCGGGCCGAGCGCGCGCACCATGCCCTGCTCGCGCAGCCACGCCTCGGCGCGCGCCAGCAGCGCACGGAAGATGTCCTCGTCCTCGGCGTCCATCAGCCCCCACTGTCCGACACCGGGGCCGAAGCCCTGCGCGGCGGGCATCTCGAGCGCGAGCGTGTCGATATGCGCCGAGATGCGCCCGACCACGCGGCCGTCGCGCCGCGCCAGGAAGAGCTGCGCCTTGGCATGGCTGAACCAGCCGTTCTTCTCGGGCGTGATCAGCCCGAGCGCCTCACCCTTCAGCGGCGGGACCCAGTACGGGTCGTCCTGGTAGAGCCGGAACGGCAGGTCGACGAACGCCTTGCGCTCGCCCTTGGTGGTCACCGGCGTGATGGAGAGATCGGACATGGCGCTCGCCCGTAAACGGAGAAACCGATCATAGCGAGCGAGCTTTTACTGGCAACGGGGAGCGCGCGCGTCCTGTAAAGGTCACGCTGTCGCCACTATGTTGGGGCAATGACCAGCGCCATGAACACGATGACCTTCGAGAGCACGGGCGACGGCGCGGCGATCACACCGGTCGCGACGCGTACGCCGATCGCCGACGACAAGGCGATGCTGCGCGCCGCCGCCGAACTCACCCGCGACCTCGTGCAGCCGCGCCCCGCGCTCTACTGGGCCGACCTGGTCGGCTCGGCGCTGGTAGGCTATGCCGCGCTGGCCTTCGCGGTGACCGTCGCCTCGACCGGCTGGGCGGTGCTCGCCGGGGTCGTTGCGGTGCTGGCTCTGTATCGCGGCATGAGCATGATCCACGAGATCAGCCATATCAAGCACGCCGCGGTGCCGGGCTTCCGCGCCGGCTGGAACGCGCTGATCGGCGTGCCGATGATGATCCCCTCGTTCATGTACGAGGGCGTCCACAATCTGCATCACGCCAAGACCCGCTACGGTACCTCGGAGGATCCCGAGTATCTTCCGCTGGCGCTGATGCGGCCGTGGACCCTGCCGGTGTTCATCCTGGTGTCGGCGCTCGCGCCGGTCGGGCTGCTGATCCGCTACGCGCTGCTCGCGCCGCTGTCGGCGCTGTCGCCGCGCCTGCGCGACGCGGTGGTGGCGCGCTACTCGGCGCTGTCGATCAACCCGCACTTCCGTCGCCGCGCGCCGCAGGGCGAGGAGAAGGCGCGCTGGACTCGCTGGGAGATCGTCACCTCCCTGTGGTCCATCGCTCTGCTCGCGCTCACCGCCACGGGAGCGGTGTCGCTCAAGGCGTTCGCGATCTTCCTGGCGGTCGGCTCGGGCGTCGCGCTGATCAACCAGGTGCGGACGCTCGTGGCGCATCTGTGGGAGAATGAGGGCGAGCAGATGAGCGTCACCGCCCAGTATCTCGACACCGTCAACGTCCCGCCGCCCGCGCTCCTGCCGGTGCTGTGGGCGCCGGTGGGGCTGCGCTACCACGCGTTGCACCATCTGCTGCCGGGCCTGCCGTACCACGCGCTCGCCGAGGCGCACCGGCGGATCTCCAAGGTGCTCGAGCATGACTCGCCGTATCACAAGGCGAACTATGCCGGCCTGCCGGGGCTGGTCGGCAAGCTCGCCGCCGCGACGATGCGGCCGCGCTGAGCGGGGGCGGGTTCGCCATCCTGGTTCTTCCTGCAGCGTCGTCCTGAACTCGTCGAGCCGCGGGCCACGCCGTCCCGAACGCCCGCGCGGGTCTCACGTATCGGGCCGCCGGGAACGAGGTGTAGCGCGGCATAGGGCGCTGACGCGCTGCACCGCTACGTCGCGGGCAGTCCGCGTCACGGGCCGCGACGAGACGGCCGCGCCACGCCGGGGCCGGCGGCACTGCAATGCGTCGCTCGCGCGGACGGGTGGTACCGCGGAACGCGGCCGCCTCGCCCCACGAGCATCGCAGCGTCATTCGCACTCTCGTACGTCGCCGTGGACCGCATCGGGTGGCCACGAGCCGGTGGCCGGCGCGCGACGGGCGACCCGCCGACCACACGAAGCACTGAAGGTTCGCCGGAGCTTGCGTCCAAGGCGCCACGCGCATCGCGCCCTCGCCAAAAAGCTCGCGCGATCATATGGCGATCGTATGTACCGCCGCTTGCTCCCGCGCCTGCTCGGCGCCGCCGTCGCGACCTGCTACCTCGCGGCCGCGAGCGCGGCCGCGGGCGACGCGCTGATCGACAATGTCACCGGCCTCACGCTCGACCGCGACCAGCGCGTCGTCCGCTTCAAGGCCATGGTGATCGACTCGCAGGGGAAGGTGGTCCGGCTGATCGCGCCGGACGAGCAGCCGCCGAAGCCGACCAAGAAGAACCCGGGCCCGCGCTACGACTGGCGCGCCGACATGAAGGGGCGCGTGCTCGTGCCCGGCATGATCGACGCGCACGGCCATGTCGTCCAGCTCGGCATCGCCGCGCTGACGCTCGATCTCTCCG
Source organism: Sphingomonas sp. BK580 (assembly GCF_014194975.1). GTDB lineage: Bacteria > Pseudomonadota > Alphaproteobacteria > Sphingomonadales > Sphingomonadaceae > Sphingomonas. The sequence continues at coordinate 91,484 of NZ_JACIAY010000008.1, forward strand.
ACACGGCGACGCTCGATGCGGCCAAGGCCAAGATCGCCGCTTACGCGAGCGAGAATCCGGAGCGGCCGTGGATCGTCGGCCGCGGCTGGAACCAGGAAGTGTGGGGGCTCGGCCGCTTCCCCACCGCCGCCGACCTCGACGCCGCGGTGGCCGACCGGCCGGTGGTGATGACTCGCGCCGACGGTCATGCCGTGTGGGCCAACTCGGCGGCGCTCAAGGCCGCGGGCGTCACCGCGACGACGCCCGACCCGGCGGGGGGGCGGATCGAGAAGCCGCTCGGCACCCTGGTCGATCGCGCCACCGACCTGATGGAGAAGGTGGTCCCCAAGGTCAGCCCGAAGGACCGCACCGCCGCCTTCCTCAAGGCGCAGCAGATCCTGCTCGGCTACGGCGTCACCGCGATCGCGGACATGGGGACGAGCCTCGACGACTGGATGACCTACCGCCGCATGGGCGACACCGGCGCGCTGCGCGTGCGGATCATGTCCTACGCGCTCGGCATCGACACCGCGGTGACGATCGGCGGCACCGGGCCGACGCCGTGGCTGTACGACGACCGGCTGCGGCTGGAGGGGGTGAAGCTCTACGCCGACGGCGCGCTCGGCTCGCGCGGGGCGTGGCTCAAGGCCGATTACGCCGACGCGCCGGGGCAGCGCGGGCTCGGCTTCTTCAGCGACGACCAGTTGCAGAACATCATGAGCCGCGCCGCGATGGACCGCTACCAGGTCGCGGTCCACGCCATCGGCGATCGCGCCGACTCGCAGGTGATCGACTCGATCGCCGAGCTGTCGCAGACCTATAAGGGCGACCGACGCTGGCGGATCGAGCATGCGCAGGTGGTCGACCCGGCCGACTTCAAGTCGTTCGGCCGCTACGGCATCATCGCCTCGATGCAGCCGACGCACCAGACCAGCGACCGGCTGATGGCGGAGGCGCGGCTCGGCCCGGCGCGGCTGGGGGGCGCCTATGCGTGGAAGTCGCTGCTCGACAGCGGCGCGAAGCTGGCGTTCGGCTCGGACGTGCCGGTGGAGCGGCCCGACCCCTGGGCCGGCTGGGCGGCGGCGTTCACCCGCACCGACGCGAACGGCGAGCCCGCGGGCGGCTGGCACCCCGAGCAGGCGGTGACGCGGGAGCAGGCGTGGTGGGCCTATACCGGCGGCGCGAGCTACGCGGGGTTCGCGGAGGATCGCTTCGGCGTGCTGGCGCCGGGCCAGCGCGCCGATTTCCTGATCCTCGACCGCGACCCGATGCTCGCGGGCGCGTCGGAGCTGCGCCAGACCAAGGTGCTGGAGACGTGGATCGGCGGCCAGCGCGCGTGGGAGGCGGGGAAGTAGGTAGGAGAGGCGAGGCCGCGCCCCCTCGAACCTACATTCGTCATTAAGTGTGACCCCCTAGCTGAACCGCCAGCGTGCTCCGGCGAACGCCGGAGCCCAGGGCCACCAACGTGACGGCTCCCCGCTCTGGGCTCCCGCGTGCGCGGGAGCACGGTTCGGCACAGACGGATCAGCCTCTAGCCGCCCTCAACTCTGCGTCATCCCGGACTTTTTCCGGGATCCACCCGTCGGCGCGAGCAACGCTGCTCGCCTGTGCGGGACATTGGATCCCGGAACAAGTCCGGGATGACGGATGCGAGTGATAGCGGTTCAGCCGTCGCGTGACCTCAGCTTGGGGGGCCGAAACATCATCTCGCGACCCTCCCCGAATGGATCCCGCGCCCAGCTCAGCGCGCGCCCGACATCGTCCCGTTCGACAGGTCGCCGAGCGTGTCGCTGTTCTCCATCGTCATGCCGTTGCCGCTCATGGCATTGTCCGTCGCCATCAGGTCGCCCGCCGCCCCCGAGGCGGTGAGGCCGTTGGCCTGGCTCTCGTTGGCGACGACATTGTTGTTCTCGTCGACCGTGATCGTCTGATCGCCCTTGCCGCAGGCACCGAGCGCGAGCGCGAGCGGGAGGGCGGTGAGGAAGGCGGCGCGGGGCAGGGCACGGGTCATGACAGTCTCCGTCGGCTGAAGCGCGCCAACGTCGCGCGCCCCCGCCGCGTTCCGCCACGCGCGAGAGTCGTCGTGCGCTCCATACGCCTATAATCATGGGTGACGCGTGAACAGCGAGGCCGCCGGTGCTCTTCCCGACCGATCTGCGGTGCGCTGCGGATGACATAGAGTGCCGCGGCATCGGCATCCATCTCGGTCACCGGCAGGTGTTCGCCGCGGATGGCGAGTGGCGCAAGGTCCCGCGGCATCGCATCGTCTCCCGCGTCGGCATCATGGCATCGCTCTACTTCGAATGCGGCTGCGACGTGGACAAGCGGCGCGCCGCCCTCGCCTGTCTGGAGGAGTATCTCAGCCTGTGTCCCGACGGGATAACGCACTACGATCTGGGCGACGGCGGCTGGCCGCGACGGTGGCGCGACGGCGGTCTGCCGCCGCCCTATCGCGAGCCGAGGCGCCTCATCGAACCGAGCTTCTACCTGTCCGTGAAGCGCTACAAACGCGCCGAGCACGACGACCCCGCTTTGTATCGCTTCATCTTGCTGGCGAGTGATGGATCTGCCGGGGCGCGGCTCTCGAACATCAAAGTTCATTTCCCACCCAGCATCGTTTTCGCCGATCCCGACCGATTCATCGCGATGATCGCGCGCTGGTCGTCGCTGCTCGCTGTCGTTCATGGGACCGCGGGTCTGGGCGCCTTATCTGTTCCCGGCACCGAGATGGACGAACCCTATCATTACCCCTGGCTGCTCAATTACCCCGCACTGGAGTATGATGCGGTCGGCGCTTATTTCAGTGAAGTCCGCCTCACTCGTGCGCATCGGCGGCCGCGGTCGTCCAACTGGCTGACGATCCTAGGATCGACCAATGTCGCTGCGCTCGGCGGTACCGCGACGATGGCAGCGTCGCTCACCCCCGAGATGGCGATGATCGATCAAGGCAGCGTCGTCATCGTTCGCGCCGCTGCGCTGCCATCGCTGGGCGACGCGGCGAACGGTGGCGTTCCGCGCGGCTATCGCCGTGTCGCCCGTCTCATTCGACCGATACGGTTCGAAGAGTATCGACACGACGTCATTCGCACGCCGTTCACCATGGAAACGCACGGCGCCGAGGTGACGTTGAACTGGATCCGCCGCTTCGACTGAGCCGCTGTGTCCGACGCGCCACAGCCCGCGCGGAGGCGGCTGAATACGTATGTGGCTTTCTTGTGACGCGGTCCGGCGCGGGCCTAATCGGCGGCATCAACCCAGGCACGGTCGCACCAACGCGACCGCCGGGACAGGGGAGGATCGTCTTGGACCGCTCGTCATCCATATCGTCGGCGCGCACGCGCCTCGTCTCGCACGCAAGCGGCGGCGCGCTCGCCGCCGCGCTGCTGCTCGTCGCCGCCGCCGCGCAGGCGCAGGAGGCGCCGCCGCAGGCGAACGCGCCCACCGCCAACCCGACCGCCGAGGCGACGGTCGACCAGCCCGCGCCGCCGGCCGATCCCACGCCCGACGCCAACGCCAACCCCGATCCCACCGCGACCGACGCGGGCGCGGACGAGATCGTCGTCACCGGCATCCGCGCCAGCCTCGCCAAATCGGCCGAGATCAAGCGCAACTCGACGATCATCGTCGACTCGGTCTCGGCCGAGGACATCGGCAAGCTGCCCGACGTGTCGGTCGCCGACTCGCTCGCGCGTCTGCCGGGCGTCACCGCGCAGCGCGTCGAGGGCCGCGACCAGAGCCTGTCGATCCGCGGCCTCGGCCCCGATTTCTCGACCACGTTGCTCAACGGGCGCGAGCAGGTCACCACCGGCGACAACCGCGGCGTCGAGTTCGACCAATATCCCTCGGAGTTCTTCAGCAACGTCAACGTCTACAAGTCGGCCGACGCGTCGCTGATCGCGGCCGGCGTGTCGGGCACGGTGGACCTGCGCATGCTGCGCCCGCTCGACCAGAAGGAGCGGCTGTTCGTCGTCTCGGCGCGCGGCCAGATGAACGGCATCGGCAAGCGCAACCCCGACGGCCAGCGCTACGGCTATCGCGCCACCGCCACCTTCGTCGACAAGTTCGCGGGCGACACGCTCGGCATCTCGATCGGCCTCGCCGCGCAGGAATCGCCGACCAACTACGACAAGTACGAGGCGTGGGGCTATCCCGGGCTCAACGACCGCAACGTCAACTGCGATGCGGCCGGCAACCCGTGCCTGCTCGGCGGCGCCAAGCCCTATGTCCAGTCGAACCTGCTCAAGCGCTACGGTGGCGTCGGTACGATCGAGTGGCAGCCGAGCGACTCGTTCCACTCGACCTTCGACGCGCTGTACACGCACTTCGAGGAGACGCAGCACCTGCGCGGGATCGAGTTCCCGCTGGGCTACAACGTCGCGCCCAACCCCGGCTCGGTGACGGTGCAGGACGGCTACGTCCAGACCGCGACTTTCTCGCCGCAATACACCGTGCAGCGCAACGACCTCAACGAGCGCCGCGCCGACATGTACTCGTTCGGCTGGAACAACGATCTCAAACTGTCCGACTCGGTCCACCTCAACGTCGACGCGAGCTGGTCGCACGCCAACCGCCAGGACGAGCTGATCGAGACCTATTCGGGCACCGGCTACGGCGGCACCGGGCAGCGCGACACCATCACGATCACGCGCCAGAACACCGGCATCTACTCGATCGTGCCGACGCTCGACTATACCAACACCGACGTGATCCGGATCACCGACCCGGGCGGCTGGGGCTATAACGGCACCAACGCGGTGGTGCAGGCGGGCTTCCAGAACCGGCCCAAGTTCAGCGACGACCTCAAGTCGCTGCGCGCCAGCCTGGCGGGCGACTTCGCCGACCTGGGCGTGATCCGCGGCTGGGAGGTCGGCGCCAACTACTCGCAGCGCGAGAAGAAGGCGCAGTACACCTCCTATTTCTACTGCCCGTCGGGCATGGGCACCGGCTGCACCGTCGCCAGCGGTACGACCCAGTCGATCGCGGTGCCGAGCGACGTGGTGCTCGATCCGGTCTCGCTCGGCTTCATCGGCGTGCCCAACATCCTCGCGCTCGACTCGCGCGGCGTGCTGGACCTGCTCACCCCGGTGTTCGACAACCGCCCGGAGAGCCTCGCCAAGGTATGGGGCGTGAAGGAGAAGGTGGCGACCGGCTATGCCAAACTGGTGTTCGACGGCACCGCCGGCGGCAAGGCGATGAAGGGCTCGCTCGGCGTCCAGGTGGTGCACACCGACCAGAGCTCGGACGGCCGCATCGCCGGGCTCAACGCCGGCGCGGTGACCTTGTCCGAGGTGTCGGGCGGCGCGAAATACACCAACGTGCTGCCGAGCGCGACGCTGTCGGTGGAGCTGATCCCGAGCGGCTTCGTCAAGGTGGGCGCGTCGCAGACGATGGTGCGCCCGCGGCTCGACCAGGAGCGGATCTCGCAGAACGTCGCGATCACGCCGGGCAACGTCGGGCGCGGCTCGGACCCGCTCAACAGCCCCTTCTCGTCGGACGGCGGCAACTTCCAGCTGCGCCCGTACAAGTCGACCAACATCGACATGTCGTTCGAGAAGTACTTCCCCGGCGGCGGCTATGTCGCGCTGACCGGCTATTACAAGCGGCTGACCGACTACGTCGATCCGAACAACAACGTGCTGTACGACTTCTCGCCGCTGCTCAGCTCGCTGACGCCCGAGCAGCAGGCGATCGTGCGCGCGCAGAACGCGCAGAACGGCCTGTTCAAGCTGCCTGCCAACTCGGGCCGCGGCGAGATCCTCGGCGCCGAGGCGACGCTGTCGCTGCCGCTGCGCATGCTGACCCGCTCGCTCGACGGCTTCGGCCTGTTCGGCAGCGGCAGCTACACCAGCTCGGCGGTGCGCTACGACAGCGCGCCGGCGGACACGCAGACCGTGCCGGGCCTGTCGAAGTGGGTGCTCAACGGCACCGCCTATTTCGAGAAATGGGGCTTCCAGGCGCGCACGACCTACCGCTATCGCTCGAGCTTCCTCGCCGAGGTGCGCGGCCTGTCGGCGACGCCGGAGCTGAACACCGCGAAGGCGGAGGGCATCCTCGACGCGCAGATCGGCTATGAATTCCAGAGCGGTCCGCTGCAGGGGCTGGCCATCCTGGCGCAGGCGAAGAACCTGACCGATCAGGAATTCTACCAGTACACCAACGGCGACCCGCGCCAGGTGCGGCGCTACCAGCGCTACGGCACCGACTACTACGTCGGGCTGACGTATCGGTTCTGAGGAAATCCTCCCCGGCAAGGGGAGGGGGCGTGCGGGCGAGATCGTGCCGCCGGACACGATCTCGGCGTGCCGGGGGCACACCGAAGCCCGCACGCCGGCCAAAGGCCGGTGGTGGAGGGGGAGCGTCCGCGAGCGGTGCGCTTCGTGGCGAGCCCCCTCCACCACGCCGCTGCGCGACGCGGTCCTCCTTCCCGCCATGCGGGGAGGATGTACTCAGAACTCCGCGCGCGCGCCGAACAGGATCGTGCGCCCGTAGTAATTCACCTCGCCGAAGCGCAGCTCCTTGTCATTGTACGTGTTCTGCCGTGCGCCGGCGAGGTTGATCCCCTCCAGGCTCAGCGTCAGCTGCGGCGTCACCCTGATCGAGAAATTGCCGTCGAGTGATCCGAACGGCGCGACATAGCTCGGCGCCTGTACCGTGCTGCCGGTGCCGTTGAGGTAGCGGTCGCGCCACACGTAGGAGAGCCGCGTCGAGACCGGCCCCATGTCGTAGAAGCCGACCAGGTTGAAGCTGTTCTTCGACAGGCCGATCAGCTGGTCGCGGATCTCGCGGTCGCCGGCCTTATAGTCCGCCTGCACCGACGTATGCGTGTACGAGGCCTGCACGCCCAGCCCGTCGAGCGGCTTGGGCAGGAAGCTGAACACCTGGCTGTAGGCGAACTCGGCGCCGTACACCTTGGCGTCGCCGCCGTTGATCTGCGTCGACAGCCGGACGACGCCGCGTCCCGGGATCGTGATGTCGACGTTGTTCTGCGTGATGTAATTGTCCAGCGCCTTGTAGAAGACAGCGCCCGACAGCAGCCCCGACGGTGCGAAATACCATTCGAGCGAGCCGTCGAACTGCGTCGCCAGGAAAGGCACCAGCTGCGGGTTGCCGCCGCTCGCGGTGGGCGCGTCGGTCGAGACGGTGATGCGCGGCGCCACGTCGGTGACGTTGGGGCGGGTCAGCACCCGGCTCGCGGCGAGGCGGCCGACCAGCTTGGTGGTGAGGTCGGCGCGCAGGTTGAAGCTGGGCAGCCAGTTGTTGAAGGTCTTGGGGAAGCTCGCCGGTGTCGCGACCGAGCCGGCGGTGAGCGTGCCGCTCGCGACCTGGTCGGTGTGGACGTAGCGCACGCCGGCGTTGCCGCTCACCGCCACCGCACCGAGCGGAAACTGATAGTCGGCGCGGACGTAGCCGCCCGCGATCCGCTCGGTGACGGTGAAGCTCGAGCGCTGGTCGGCGAGCGACAGCGGCGCATTCTCCACCGACGGCGTGAAGAAGGCGTCGAGGTAGGCGCTCGTCACCGGCACGAGGAAGCTGCGCGGCGCATTGCCGGGAACGCCCTTGAGGAAGTCGTCGAACGGCAGCTGCTCATAGGCGCCGCTGCCGAGCACGCTCAGCGGCGTGCCCGCGGGCGGGTTGACCAGGAAGTCGCGGCGGAAATAGTCGCGGCGGCGCCGGTGATATTCCCCGCCCGCGGCCAGCTTGGAGACGAAGCCGTCGAGGTCGCGCGCGACGTCGGCGCGCGCGTAGAGATCCCAGTCCTTGCTGTCCTTGGGCGCGATGTTGAAGGTGTAGAGGCTGTAGTTCGCCGGGTCGGTGGCGTCGACCGGCGTGGTGAGGCCGGGCAGCACCTTGTAGCCGCCGGTCGCGTCATAGCTGAGCGGGGCGATGAAGATCGCGCGGCTGCGCACCGTGCCCTCGCGATAGTCGGGGTGATAGCTGTGCGCCGCCGACCAGTTGACGTCGGCCGAGAGATGCCAGCGGTCGGGGTTCCAGCGCTGCTTGAGCCCGACCGTCACCAGGTCGTGACGGTTGAGGCTGTATTCGCGCGACGCCATGAAGCGGACGTTGTTGATCGTCGCCTTGGTGATCGTGTCGCCGTCGGTGACGACCGAGCCCGGCACGATCGACGATCCCGCGGGATTGTAGGTGCTCCTGCCGTCGTCTGGATAGATGTCGAGGCCGAACTCGTCGTAGGCGACGTCGAGCCGGGTCGCGACCACGTCCAGGACGGTCTCCAGCTCGGCGGTCGGGCGCCACTGCGCCGAGATCATCCCCGACACGCGCTCGCGATCCTCGGTCTCCACCGTCGGCCGCGTGCGCGTCGGCGAGTAGAGCCCCTTGGGCAGCCCTCCGGTCGCGGCGGTGGCGTAGCGGTCCGCGATCCACCCGAAGCCCAGGAAGCGATCGTTGCGCACTGACTTGGCCCAATATTGCGCGCCCGCGAGCAGCCCGAAGGTGCCGTCGTCGGTGGTCGCGCTGGTCAACAGCGTCGCGTTGGGGCGCACCTTGTCGGTCTGCGTCGTATAGGTGCCGCGCAGGTTGAGCGTGGTCTTGTTGCCCACCTCGAGCGGGCGGAAGGTGGTGACGTCGATGTTGCCGCCCAGCGCGCCCTCGCTCATGTCGGCGGTGGGCGTCTTCACCACGTCGATGCGCGCGGTGAACTCGGCCGGCAGCATCTCGAAGCGGAACTGGCGGCCGTTGGCGCCGCCGTTCTCGATCAGGTCGTTGAGCGCGACGGTGCGCCCGTTCATCAGCGTGTTCTGGAACTGCGGGCCGAGCCCGCGGACGCTGACGTAGAGGCCCTCGCCGCGCGGCCGCGTGATCGCCACGCCCGGGATCAGCTGGAGCGCCTCGGCGACGTTCTGGGTGGGGAACTTGCCGATGTCGGTCGAGCTGATCGAGTCGACGCCATAGGCGGCGCGGCGCTTGGTCTCCACCGCGGCGTCGATGCTGCGCGCGTAGGTGCCGTTGACGACGATGTCCTCGCCGGGCTGGTCGCTCGCCGCGGCGGCGGAGTCGCTCGCCTGCGCGGCAGGGGCAGTTGGCGCGACGGTCTGCGCGCGCGCGGTCCCGGCCAGCGCGGCGATGGTGACGAGCGCGGCCGACGCCCGCAGCAGGCCGACATACGATAGCATGATCTATACCCCCAAGCGGCATGAGTGCCGTCTTGGCGCGGGCCGCTAGTGGGGCAGGATGTAAACGACGCGACATTTCCGCGACGTTTTCGTTACGGCGTCGCAATCTGATCGCGAGATCGCTGTTCTGGGTAGGTCGGTGCACCGAACGGCGCCGTCTCGCTCTTGCTCGCGCTAGCGCGGGAACACGGCGGGTACGTCGAGGTGATCGCCTAGCGGTCGCGCCACCAGACCCACAGCGCGACGGCCACCCCCAGCGCCAGGCCGACGAGGAAGCCGATCGTCGGCTCGCCGGCCATTAGGCCGAGGATCGTGCCGCCGAGGATCAGCGCGGCGATGGGGAAGCCGCCGGCGAGCGGGGAGCGGGAAGGAGGCATCCGTGCGCTCTGCCACGCCGTCGTCGCGCACGCCAGTCGCGACCGGCCGTGCCGGGGGCGCGATCCCAACCTCGATCGGTCGGTTTTCCCCCCTTCTTCTCTCCACCTGCGGCGGCTAGACCGAGGGCATGAGGCCGGACGTGGGGCGGCGCGGCGCGCTGGTCTGCGCCGTGGTCGGCGTGATAACAGGAGCAGTACCGGCGCGCGCCCAGCGGGCGCCGGCGGGCGACGCGGCGTCGCCCGCCTCGATCCCGCCGTCGTCCGGCCGCACAGATGCCGCATCGCCCACGCTCGACGACGTCGACCCGAGCGCGCCGCTCGCCGCGCTGCCCGACATCGGCGTCGACTGGCCCGATCTCAGCGCCGCCCCCGCCGCACCGTCGGCCGAGCGCGCGCAGATCGGCGCGACCACGCGCTACGCGTGGCGCATCGACGGCCTCGACGCCGCGGGCACGCCGCTGCTGCGCCAGCGCTTCCAGGAGCTCTCGGTGCTCGCCGGCAACGACGGGAAGGAGGCCAACCCGGCCCAGCTCGATCGCCGCGCGCGGCAGGACGCCGAGCTGCTCCTCACCCTGCTCAAGGGCGAGGGCTATTATGACGCCACCGTCGCGACGCGGTTCGAGCGCGCCGAGAAACGCCCCGTGGTGGTGCTGGTGGCGACGCCGGGGACGCTCTACCGCTTCGCCGGGGTGACGCTCGCGGGCGTCGAGGCGGCGGGAGCGAAGGCCCAGAAGCTGCGCGACGCCTTCGCGGTGCACCCCGAGGATCCGGTCAACAGCGACGCGATCGCCGCGGCCGGGGTCAACCTGCGCACCCGCGCGGGCGAGGAGGGTTTCGCCTTCGCGCAGATCGGCGACCCGCAGGTGGTGGTCGATCGCGCCGCGCAGAGCGCGACCGTGTCGGTAGAGGTCGCGCCGGGCACCGCGCGGCGCTTCGGGCGGATCACCGCCAACGCCGACAATCACGTGTTCGACGCGGATCACGTCGCCGACATCGCGCGCTTCAAGACCGGCGATCCGTACGAGGCGTCGCAGCTCGACGACCTGCGCCGCGCCTTGGTGCAGACCGGCCTGGTCTCCACCGCCGAGGTGCGCGCGGTCGCCGCGGGCGATCCGTCGGAGGTGGACGTGGCGGTACGGCTCGAGCCGGCGCCGCCGCGCACCGTGGCGGTCGAGCTCGGCTATGGCACCGGCGAGGGTGCGCGCTCCGAGGTCAGCTGGACCCACCGCAACCTGTTACCGCCCGAGGGCGCGGTGACGCTGCGCGGCGTCGCCGGCACGCGCGAGCAGCTCGGCCAGGTCACGTTCCGCCGCAACAACTTCCACGCGCGCGACCGCGTCCTCACCGCGCAGTTCGCCGCCGCGCACCTGCTGCGCGACGCGTACGAGGCCAACACGCTGTCGCTGTCCGCGGCGCTGGAGCGGCAGACCAACATCTTCTTCCAGAAGACCTGGACCTGGTCGCTCGGCGCCGAGCTGGTCGCCTCGGACGAGCGCGACGTGATCCTCTCCACCGGCGAGCCGCGCCGTCGCACCTTCCTGATCGGCGCGCTGCCGACCAGCCTGGGCTATGACGGCTCGGACGACCTGCTCAACCCGACGCGCGGCTTCCGCCTCGCCGGCCGGGTGAGCCCCGAGCTGTCTTTGCAGAACCGCGCCTTCGGCTACACCCGCGTCCAGCTCGACGCGAGCGCGTACCAGCCGGTCACCAAGGGCACCGTGCTGGCGGGGCGGGTGCGCGCGGGGACGATCCTGGGCGCCCCGCGCGACCAGATCGCGCCGTCGCGGCGCTTCTACGCCGGCGGCGGCGCCTCGGTGCGCGGTTACGGTTTCCAGTCGATCGGCCCGCGCGACCCTAACAATGACCCGATCGGCGGTCGCAGCCTGGCCGAGTTCGCGGTCGAGGCACGGATCCGGGCGTTCGGCAATTTCGGCGTGGTGCCCTTCTTCGACGGCGGCAACATCTACACCGGCGGGCTGCCCGACCTCACCGGCTTCCGCTACGGCGCCGGCATCGGCGTGCGCTATTACTCGAACTTCGGCCCGATCCGCGTCGACCTCGGCACCCCGATCAACCCGCAGAAGGGCGACAGCCGGCTCGCGGTCTACGTCTCGCTGGGGCAGGCGTTTTGAGCCGGGTGCTGCGCTACGTCGGGCTGGCGCTCGCGGCGCTGGTCGCGCTGGCGCTGCTCGTCGTCTTCGTGCTCGACACCGGCGTCGGGCACCGCTTCGTCGCGGACCGAGTGAACGCGCTGCGCCCCGACAACGGACTGCGCTTCCGCATCGGACGGATCGACGGCTCGCTCTACGGGCGCGCCGAGCTGGTCGACTTTCGGCTGTACGATCCCCACGGGCTCGTGCTGTCGGTGCCGCGCGCGCGGCTCGACTGGTCGCCGCTCGCCTGGTGGCACAACCGCCTCGACATCGCCTCGCTCGACATCGCCACCGCGACGCTCGCCAAGCTGCCCGAGCCGCGCGACACCGGCCGCAGCGGGCCGCTGCTGCCCAAGTTCGACATCGCGATCGGGCGGCTCGCGGTCGACCGGCTGGTCGTCGCGCCGCGGGTCACCGGCGTGGTGCGCTACGGCCGGCTGCGCGGGCGCGCCGATATCCGCGACGGCCACGCGCTGGTCGACCTCGCCGCGCTGGTGCAGGGCAGCGACTCGCTCGACCTGCGGCTCGACTCGCGCCCCGACGCGGGCCGCTTCGACCTGGAAGCGCGCGCGCGCGGCACCGCGCGGGGCGTGCTGGCGAGGCTCACCGGACTGAACCGCGCGCTCGCGCTCGACGTCGCGGGCGACGGCGACTGGCACCGCTGGGACGGGCGCGCGGTGGCGCAGGCCGGCGCGGCGCGCGTGATCGACCTCGCGCTCGCCAACCGCGACGGGCGCTACCGGCTGATCGGCACGGCGGCGCCGAGCGCGGTGACCGGCGGCAAGCTCCAGTCGCTCACCGCGCCGCGCGTGGCGGTCGACGGCAACGCCACCTTCGACAATCGCCGACTCGACGGCGCGCTGTCGCTGCGCTCGCCCGCGATCGCCGCCGAGGTGCAGGGGATGGTCGACCTCGCCGCCAGCGCGTTCCGCAACGTGCGCGTCAGCGCGCGGCTGCTGCGCCCGGCGGCGCTGTTCCGCAACATGACCGCGCGCGACATGCGCCTGCGCGCCATCCTCGACGGCAATTTCCGCACCTTCTCCTTCGACTACCGCCTCACCGCCGACCGGTTCGCGTTCGACGACACCGGCTTCGAGCAGGCGCGCGCGGCCGGGCGTGGACGCTGGTCGAGGACGCCGGTGCTGGTGCCCGCGCGCTTCACCGCGGCGCGCGTCACCGGGGTCGGCGAAGTCGCCGGCGGCATCCTGCGCAATCTCAGCGTCGACGGCGTGCTCAAGGTCACCGCCACCCAGGTCACCGGCGACCGGCTGCGGCTGCGCTCGGACCAGCTCGCCGGCGAGATCGGGCTCCGGCTCGACCTGCGTACCGGGCGCTACGACGTCGCGCTGAGCGGCGGGCTGGGGCGCTACCTCATCCCCGGCATCGGGCTGGTGCAGGTCGACTCGCGGCTCCAGGCGGTGCCCGGTCCCAACGGCCACGGCACGCGCGTGGTCGGGCGCGGCACCGCGCGCGTGCTGCGGCTCGACAACGCCTTCTTCCGCTCGCTCACCGGCGGGCTGCCGCGGATCGAGACCGAGCTGGAGCGCACCCCGGACGGCATCCTCCATTTCACCCGGCTGGTGCTCACCGCGCCGACGCTGCGGCTGGCCGGGAACGGCTACCGCCGCCGCGACGGCACCTTCTTCTTCGAGGGTGCGGGCACGCAGGGCACCTACGGCCCGGTGACGCTGCGGCTCGACGGCAGGATCGAGCGGCCGACGCTCGATCTCGTCTTCGCGCGCCCCAACGCCACCTTGGGGCTCACCGCGGTGCGCGCGCATCTCGACCCCAGCGCGCAGGGGTTCGCCTTCTCCGCCGCGGGTGGATCGCGGCTCGGCGACTTCACGGGCGCGGGACAGATCGTGCTGCCGCCGGGCGACGGCCAGTCGCGCATCCTGGTCGAGCGGCTCGACGTCAGCGGCACGCGCGCGACCGGCGCGCTCGACATCGTCGACGGCGGCTTCCGCGGGCGGCTGAACGTGAACGGCGGCGGCTGGAGCGGCGCGCTCGACCTCGCCCCCGTCGGCGAAGTGCAGCGCATCGCCGCCCAGCTCCAGGCGCGCAACGCCCGGATCGGCGGCGTCGCCTCCGTGCGCGTGGCGCAGCTGCAGTTCACCGCCCTGCTCGACCCCGCCGGCACCAAGCTCGACGCCACCGCACGCGGCGCGGGGCTGCGCCACGGCGCGCTGTCGGTGTCGCGCTTCGACGGCAGCGTGGCGCTGGCGGGCGAGACCGGCGAGATCCGCGCCGCGATCGCGGGCTCGCGCGGGGTCGGCTTCCGCGTCCAGACCGTCACGGCCGTCACGCCCGACGGCTACACCGTGCGCGCCAGCGGCAGCATCGGCCAGCGCCCGATCCGGCTCGACACGCCCGCGGTGCTGCGCCGCGATGGCGGCGCCTGGACGCTCGCGCCGACCAGGCTGAGCTTCGCGGGGGGCTCGGCCGAGGTGTCGGGGCGGCTCGGCGACGGCGACACGAGCGTCCGCGCCACGCTCGCCGACCTGCCGCTGGCGGTGCTCGACATCGGCTATAGCGGGCTCGGCCTCGGCGGCAGCGCGAGCGGCGCGATCCGGCTCGATGCGCGCGCGGGCGCGGCGCCGACCGGGCGCGCCGACCTCACCGTTCGCGGGCTGACCCGATCGGGGCTGGTGACCTCGTCCACGCCGGTCGACATGGGGCTGGCCGCGGTGCTCGCGCCCGATCACGCCGGCGCGCGCGTGGTGATGCAGTCGGCGGGCAAGATCGTCGGCCGCGCGCAGGCGCAGCTCAAGCCGCTCGGCAGCGGCAGCCTGGTCGAGCGGCTGTCGCGCGCCGGGCTGTTCGCGCAGGTGCGCTACAGCGGCCCCGCCGACACGCTGTGGCGGCTCACGCGGATCGAGCTGTTCGACCTGACCGGGCCGGTCGCCTTCGCCGCCGACGTCACCGGCACCACGCAGGCGCCGCAGCTGCGCGGCGTGGTGCGCGCATCGGGCGCGCGGATCCAGAGCGCGACCACGGGCACCTCGATCACCAACCTCGCGGCGAGCGGGCGCTTCAGCGGCTCGCGGCTCCAGCTCGACCGCTTCACCGGCGACACCGCCCGCGGCGGCAAGGTGTCGGGCAGCGGCTGGTTCGACCTGCGCCCGACCGGCGTCGCGCTCGACCTGCGGGTCGACGCGGATCACGCCGTGCTGATCGATCGCGACGACATCGGCGCCACCGTCACCGGCCCGATCACCTTCCGCTCCGACGGCGACGGCGGCGTGATCGGCGGCGACGTGCGGCTCGACACCAGCCGCTACAAGTTCGGTCAGGCCACGGTCGCGAGCGCGCTGCCGCAGGTGTCGGTACGCGAGATCAACGTGCCCGGCGGCGACAATGCCGACGACGAGGTGGCGGCACCGTGGCGGCTCGACGTTCGCGCCCGCGCGCGCAACGGGCTGATGGTCACGGGTCTCGGCCTGTCGAGCGAGTGGACCGCCCAGGTACAGATCGCGGGCACGCCGACCGACCCGGCGCTGACCGGCCGCGCCGACCTGGTGCGCGGCGACTATGAGTTCGCCGGGCGCGAGTTCGAGCTGTCGCGCGGGATCATCCGCTTCGCCGGCGAGGTGCCCGCCAACCCCGCGCTCGACATCGAGGCGAGCGCCAACACCACCGGGCTCAACGCGACGATCCGGGTCACGGGTGTCGCGCTCAAGCCCGAGATCAGCTTCACCAGCACGCCCGCGCTGCCGCAGGACGAGCTGCTGTCGCGGCTGCTGTTCGGTACCTCGATCACCAATCTCTCCGCGCCCGAGGCGCTCCAGCTGGCCGCCGCGGTGGCGGCGCTGCAGGACGGCGGCGGCGGGCTCAACCCGATCAACGCGGTGCGCCGCGCCGCCGGGCTCGACCGCCTGCGCATCCTGCCCGCCGACCCGCAGACCGGGCAGGGCACCTCGATCGCCGCGGGCAAGTACGTGACGCGGCGGATCTACGCCGAGATCATCACCGACGGCGCCGGCTATTCGGCGACGCGGGTCGAGTTTCAGGTAACGCGCTGGCTGTCGCTGCTGTCGTCGATCTCGACGCTGGGGCGGCAGAGTGCCAACGTGCGGGTGTCGCGCGATTACTGACGTAGGATTGGCCGATCCGAGCCGACCCGTGCTCATGCGGGAGCCCGGAGCGGCGAGCGGGAGCGGCCATGGCCCTGGGCTCCGGCGTTCGCCGGAGCACGCTGACGATTCGGATGGGGCAGACCTCAGGTCGGGTTGCAGAGCCGGAACGGTCCGGCGAACACAGGGATCGGGGCGCTGCGGCGCGAGTGAGCGTGAGGGGGTAAGGATGCGAGTGGGATGGTGCGCGGCGGCGGTCGCCGCGCTGGTGATCGGCGGAGGTGCGGCGGCACAGTCGCCGGCCGCGCTCAACGACGCACCGCCTCCGTCGACCACCGCGGCGGCGATCCCGACGGCGGTGGTGGCGGACGACATGAAGTCGGTACTCGAGCAGCTGCCGCTGCTCGGCGCGCGGCCGATCGCGACCCTCACCCCGGTCGAGGCGCGGCTCGAGCCCACGGCGGCGGACGCGTACAACGCCGCGATCCGCAAGTCGGGCATGTCGGTCGCGCCCGACGCGACGGTGACGACGCAGGACCTCGCCTACGGTACCGACCCGATGCAGTACGCGCGGATCTATCGGCCGGGTGCGGCCGCAGGAACGGGCGCGCCGCTGCCGCTGCTGGTCTACTACCATGGTGGCGGCTGGGTGCTGGCCGGTGTCACCGCCTATGACGCGACGCCGCGGCTGCTCGCCAAGCAGCTCAACGCGATCGTGGTGTCGGTGGAGTATCGCCACGCGCCCGAGTTCCGCTTCCCGGCGCAGCACGACGACGCCGCCGCTGCCTATGGCTGGGCGGTGCAGAACGCCGCCGCCTGGGGTGCCGACCCGACGCGGGTGGCGCTCGCGGGCGAGAGCGCTGGCGGCAACCTCGCGCTCAACGTCGCGATCTACGCGCGCGACCATGCGCTGGCGCGACCGGCGCACGTGCTCGCGATCTACCCGATCGCCAACAGCGATCCCGCGCTACCGTCGCGGCGCGACTCCGCGGGCGCGACGCCGCTCGACGCCGCGATGCTCGGCTGGTTCTCGCATTATCACGCCGCCACCGCCGGCGACTCCGCCGACCCGCGGCTCAACCTGGTGCGCGCCGACCTGCGCGGGCTGCCGCCGGTGACGATCGTCAACGCGCAGATCGACCCGCTGCGCTCGGACGGGGAGACGCTCGCCCACGCGCTGCGCGGCGCGGGCGTGAGCGTGCAGCAGCGAACGTACAGCGGCGTGACGCACGAGTTCTTCGGCATGGGCCGGCTGGTGCGCGGCGCCTATGACGCCGAGCTCTACGCCGTGGCGCGGCTCAAGTCGGCGTTCGGCCTGTGAGGAGAGGGACGATGCGCGCGCTCGCGGGGCTGACGATACTCGCCGGGGCGGTCGTGGCCGTCCCCGTGGGGGCGCAGGCGATGTCGCCCGCGCGCTACCTCGAGGCAGCGGGCGCGGCCGACCTGTACGAGCGCGCCGCGAGCCAGATGGTGCTCGAATCCACCACCGACGCGAAGGTGCGCGACCTCGCCCGGATGATGCTCGCCGACCACGCGCGTGGCAGCGCGACGCTGCGCGCGGCGGCGGCCCGCGCCAGGGTGCGCGTGTCCGCGGCGGCGCTGTCCCCGCTTCAGACCGAGTGGGTCGCCGAGCTCCGCGCCGAGACCGGCCTGGCGCGCGATGCCACCTATGTGGCGCAGCAGCGCGCCGCGCACGCGCGCGCGCTGGCGCTGCACCAGGCCTATGCCGCGGGCGGCGGCGCGGCGACGCTGAGGGCGGCGGCGGCACGGATCGCGGCGGTGGTCGCGCGCCACGCGGAGGCGCTCAAAGCGATGTAAGGCGCGGCGCGAAGGATCGCCGATAAACATCGCTGCCTCCGCACGGGCGAGCGGTACCGCGCTCTACAAGGATCGTACGTCATCACGCGATCCGGGGCGCCCATGTACACCAGCTTCGCACGTCCTGCCCGATGCCTGCTCGCGCTGTCCGGCGCGGTGCTGCTCGTCACCCCTGCGCAGGCGCAGGGGCCGGCCCAGTCCCCCAAGCCCGGTACCGTCACCGAGGGCAAGGACGGTGAGGTCATCGTCACCACCACCGCGCAGAAGCGCTTCGAGAACATCCAGGACGTGCCGCTGGCGGTGCAGGTCGTCACCCCGGCCCAGCTCGAGGCACAGGGCGTGCACCACTTCCAGGATCTGGAGCGGGTCATGCCCTCGCTCGTCATCCGCCCGGCCGACCATCCGGTGAACACCAACGTGTCGATGCGCGGCGTCGGCACGTTCGCTTATGCGATCGGCGTGGAGTCGAGCGTGGCGGTGACGGTCGACGGCGCCCCGGTCGCGTTCCTCGCGCGCGCGATCAACGACCTGCCCGATGTCGCGATGATCGAGGCGCTGCGCGGGCCGCAGAGCACGCTCTACGGCAAGGCGGCCTCGGCGGGCCTCATCAAGATCATGACGACGCAGCCGACCAACGAGCTGCACATCCGCGCCAACGCGCGCCTCACCGCCGATCACGAGTTCGCCGAGCAGCTCAGCCTCACCGGTCCGCTGACCGACACGCTCGGCTATGTCGTCACCGGCGGCTACACGTACTGGGACGGCAACGTCCGCAACCGCTTCGACGGCCGGCGCCTGGGCGGCCGCGACACGTTCACGACGCGCGGCAAGCTCCGCTGGCGGCCCCGCCCCGAGCTCACCTTCACGCTGTCCGGCAATTACATCGACGGCAGCACCGCGGCGGCGCGGCCGTTCGTCCGCCTCGCGCCGACCGCCCGGCTGCACAACGAGCCCGACCTCACCGCCGCGGTCGTCCTGCCCGGCGTCACCGCCGGGCCGGGCAACCAGACGGTGGCGTACAACGCGCGATCGGGCACCGACTATCACGGCAGCGGCGCGCTGCTGCGGAGCGAGATCGATCTCGGCGCGGTCAGCCTGCTCGGCCTGACCAACTACGATCGCTTCAAGCTCTACGATTACCTCGATTTCGACGACACCGCGGCGCGCCCGCGACGCGGCAACGTGCGCGAGGTCGGCGCCTTCGACTCGCGGCTGTTCACGCAGGAGGTCCGACTGCTGTCGCGCGACGACGCGGCGTTCCGCTACGCGCTCGGGCTCTATTATGCCGACACCGGCTTCGACCGGCCGTTCCAGCGCGGGCCCGCCTTCGCGCTGTCGCATCTCCACGCCACCGCCGGTTCGCGCCAGCTCGCCGGCTTCGGGCAGATCGACTGGCAAGTCGTGCCGAAGCTGACCGCCACTGCCGGCGGTCGAGTCCAGAACGAGCGGGTCCGCTACACCTTCGCCGACCTGCTCGCCGCGGAGCGCCATCCGGAGGCGACGAGCCGCTTCGCCGGCCACGACAGCGACGATGCGGCCACTTACCGGCTGGGGCTGAGCTACCAGGCGGCGCGTGACCTGATGGCCTTCGCCAGCTACGCCACCGGGTACAAGGGACAGGCCTATGACCTGTCCACCGGCTTCGACCAGAAGCGCGCCGACGGCGGGCCGATCCGCCCCGAGCGGTCGCGCGACGAGGAGGTCGGCATCCGCAGCCAGTGGCTCGAGCGCCACCTGACGCTGAACACCACCTTCTTCGACACGCAGTATCGCGACCTGCAGGCCCAGACCGTCGAGTTCTTCCCCGATGGTTCCTACCTCAACCGGCTGACCAACGTCGGCAAGCTCGTCACGCGCGGAGTCGAGGTGGAGGCGTCGGCGCGGCCGAGCGGCGCTGTCACGCTCAGCGCCAACGCCACCTATCTGAACGCCCGCTATCTGTCCTTCCCCGCCGCCCCCTGTTTTCCTTTGCAGACCGCGGCGCAGGGTTGCGTCGGCACGCCGCGGCGGCAGGACCTGGCGGGCGAGCGGTTGGCACAGGCGCCGACGTGGCGGTTCGATGCCAGCGGCGAATATGCCCCAGCGCTCGGCCACGATCGCCGCGGCGTGATCCAGGCCGCATGGCGGTATCAGGGGGCGATGTCCTACGCGCCGCGCGACCCGCAGTTGTTCCAGCGCGCCTACCATGTCGCCGACGTCAGCCTGGGCCTGCGCGACGAGACGCGCCACTGGGAGGGCGCCGTCTTCCTGGATAATGTCTTCGACCAGCGGCACTATGCGTCGCTGGTCAACGTCGCGAACAACTTCGGCAACCAGACCGCCACCGCCGCCCTGCTGCCGCGCGACTTCCGCCGCTACGGCGGGGTGCGGATCGGGCTGAGCTTCTAGGACGCGGGCTTATGGAGCCCGGCTCGATGCCGGGACGCCGCGCAGAACCTGGGGGGCCGGTTTCGTCGGTGGTCATCGGGATGGCGTTCCCTGCGAGCCTTCCTCGGCGGCGGGTTCGTTGCTGCTCGACCCTCCGCGATTTCACCGCGAGCGCGGTGCAGAGCCAAGCAGAACGACGGTCCTTGACGTGGGAGAGTCCTCGGCGCCCGCGGGCGCGGGAGCACCAGGGGGCGTCTCTCAACAATATCCGGCAGCAGGAATCCCCCCGCCGCCTTGCTGAAGGCGGACGCGAGATAGACGCGCCCCAGACGCAGCAGGCCGGAGCACCCCGCTTGCCCGCGGCGCTCCGTCCGCGCACCATCGCCGCGAGAAGTCGGATCAGGAGAGAGCGGCGCATGCGCACGATCGTCATCGCCGGGGGCGGCAGCGCGGGGTGGATGTGCGCCGCCGCTCTCGCGCACCTGCTCGGCCCGGACTGGCGCGTGCGACTGGTCGAGTCGGACGCGATCGGTACGGTCGGCGTCGGCGAGGCGACGATCCCGCAGATCCGCACCTTCAACCAGGCGCTCGGGCTCGACGAGCGCGCCTTCCTCGACGCCACCGAGGGCACGTACAAGCTGGGCATCGAGTTCGCGGGCTGGGGCGCGCCGGGCGAGCGCTATCTCCACGCGTTCGGCGACGTCGGCCGTGACTCGGGGCTGGTGCCGTTCCATCAGCGCTGGCTGCGCGCGCGGGCGGCGGGGACAGCGGCGCCGCTCGGCGCCTATTCGCTCAACGAGGTCGCCGCGCGCGAGGGGCGGATGCAGCTCGGCCGCGCGCGCACCGCCGCGCTGCTGCCCGAGATGCCCTATGCCTTCCACTTCGACGCGGCGCTCTACGCCGCGCTGCTGCGCCGCTTCGCGGAGGCACGAGGGGTGGAGCGGGTGGAGGGACGCATCCTCGGCGTCGAGCGCGCCGGCGAGGCGCTCACCGCCTTGCGGCTGGACGGCGACCGGCGCGTCGCGGGCGAGCTGTTCGTCGACTGTACCGGCTTCGCCGCGCTGCTGATCGGCGGCGCGATGGCGGTGCCGTACGACGACTGGTCACGCTACCTGCCGTGCGACCGCGCGCTCGCGCTGCCCTGCGCGCGGGTCGCGCCGCCGGTCCCGTACACGCGCGCCACCGCGCACGACGCCGGCTGGCAGTGGCGCATCCCGCTGCGCCACCGCACCGGCAACGGTGTGGTCTACAGCAGCGCGCACCTCGACGACGCCGCGGCCGAGCAGGTGCTGCGCGCGGGGCTCGACGGCGGCACCGAGGCAACGCCGCGCGCGATCCGCTTCACCACGGGGCGACGGCGCGACGCGTGGCGCGGCAACGTCGTCGCGATCGGGCTGGCGGCCGGGTTCATGGAGCCGCTCGAGTCGACCAGCCTCCACCTCGTCCAGTCGGCGATCGCGCGGCTGATCGCGCTGCTGCCCGGCGCCGCGAGCGGGCCGGCGACGCGCGACGCCTTCAACCGCCAGAGCGCGACCGAGTGGGAGCGGATCCGCGACTTCCTCGTGCTCCACTATCATGCCAACCGGCGCGACGGCGCTTTCTGGCGCGACTGCCGGGAGCTGCCGCTGCCCGGGACGCTCGCGGCCAAGCTGGCGCTGTGGCGCGAGCAGGGCGTGGTGCTGCGCGAGCAGGACGAATTGTTCACCGAGGTGGCGTGGGTGCAGGTGCTGGTCGGGCAGGGGATGCTGCCGGGTGGCCACCACCCGCTCGCCGACACCGAGCCGCTGGATGCGGCGCGCGAGTTCCTCTCGCTATGGGCGCAGCTGGTGCGGCGCGAGGTGGCGCAGATGCCGTCGCACTCGGCGCTGGTGGGGGGCTAGTCGGAGAGAGCACGCGTCGCTGCGCGCCTTCTCAGCTGCCGCCCGCTGGTCCGCCCATGCCATCCCCTCTTCGCGTGAATGACGGAGGGAGACGGGCACGGGCAAATAAGACAAGGCTCGCGCATAGGTTCGACGAGCGATCTCTTACCCGCCTGCCGCCTCACGTCGACGCGCGTACCACCAGGGTCGCGGGCAGCGTGAGATGGTCGGTCGGCTCGCCCGCGATCTGGCGCACGAGCGTGTCGACCAGCACCGCGCCCGCGCGCGCGTAATCCTGCGCCACCGTGGTGAGCGGCGGCCGCGTCAGGCTCGCCGCCGGGATGTCGTCGAAGCCGACCACCGACACCGCGCGCGGCACCACCAGCCCCGCCTCGTCGAGCGCGCGCAGCGCGCCGAGCGCGATCAGATCGGAGGCGGCGAACAGCGAGTCAAAGCCGATGCCGCGCGCGATCAGCCGCTGCGTCGCCTCATAGCCGGCCTGCTCGGACGACAGAGCGTCGACGTGCAGCCCCGGATCCGCCGCCAGCCCGGCCTCGCGCAGCGCGTAGGCGAGGCCGCGATACCGGTCGCGGAACTCGGGGTAATGGTCGCTCGCCTCGCCGATGAAGGCGACGCGGCGGCGCCTGCGCTCGATCAGGTGGCGTCCGACCGCGGCGCCGCCGGCGCGATTGTCGCAGCCGATCACCGTGCCCAGGCCGCCGCTCGCGGCGACCGAACCGTAGCGCACGAAGCGGGTCTTCTGCCCGACCAGCTGCTCGACCCGCGCGCGGTACAGCTGCCAGTCGCCGTAGCCGAGCAGGATCAGCCCGTCGGCCTTGCGCGAGTCGGCATAGTCGACGTGCCAGTCGGCGGAGAGCTGCTGGAAGGAGGTGAGCAGGTCGTAGCCGCGCAGCGCGCAGGTCTTGAGGATCGATCCCAGCATCGACAGGAAGAAGGGGTTGATGTGCGAATCGTCGGGCAGCGGGTCCTCGAAGAAGAGCAGCGCCAGCGTGCGCGCCTCGCCCTTGCGCAGCGACGAGGCGGCGCGGTCGACCTTGTAGTTGAGCTGGCGCGCGATCGCCTCGATGCGGAGCCGCGTCGCCGCGCTCACCGTCTTGTCGCCGCGCAGCGCGCGCGACACGGTGGGCTGCGAGACGCCGGCCAGCGCCGCGATGTCGAACGAGGTGACTTTGTCGGACAGCGCCATGGCGGCGGATCGGTCTCTCCTGCGGGAGCATCTTCTACCGCGCGCACGCGGCGCTGTGAATACGTATGCCCTGCGCTGGCCAAGCGCGGCGCGGCGCCGCATCAGGCGGCGAACCGCGCGGGGCGTCCCGACACGGCACGGGGGAGGGTGAGCGGATGGTGATGTCGAGGTCTGCCCCAGTGGTGCGCTCCCGCGGCAGCGGGAGCCAGGTGCCAGTGCGCGGCGCGACCGGGGCCCCGGGTTCCCGCGCGCGCGAGAACCCGGTTGAGGGGCGTGACGCCCCCCCGCACCGCGAGACGCTGCCGGAGGAGGACGCCGCCGCTCCTCCCACCCTGCCGTCGTCCCGAACACGCTGCGGGATCCACCGTGCCGCGCACTCAGCCGCCGCGGCGCTCGCGGGACGGTGGATCCTGACACGAGTTCAGGACGACGCCAGAAGAAGGAGCGTTCGCGCCCGCCCGCTCATCCTCGCGGCCGCCCTCGCCGCGCTGCTCACCAGCGCCACGCCCGCGCTCGCCGACCCGCTGACCGAGCTGCGCGCGCGCCCGCCGCAGGACGAGGTGATCTACTTCGCGCTGCCCGACCGCTTCGACAACGCGGACCCGAGCAACGACCGCGGCGGGCTCAGCGGCGACCGGCTCGTCACCGGCTACGACCCGACCGCCAAGGGCTTCTACCACGGCGGCGACCTCGAGGGGCTGACGCGCCGCCTCGACTATGTCCAGGCGCTCGGCGCGACCGCGATCTGGGTCGGGCCGATCTTCCGCAACAAGCCGGTGCAGGGGCCCAAGGGGCAGGAGAGCGCGGGCTATCACGGCTATTGGATCACCGACTTCGAGCATGTCGACCCGCATCTCGGCACCGACGCCGAGTTCAAGGCGCTGGTCGACGCCGCGCACGCGCGCGGGATCAAGGTCTACATGGACATCATCGTCAACCACACCGCGGACGTGATCCAGTATCGCGAGTGCGGCGACTGTGCCTATCGCGGCCGCGCCGACTATCCGTACCAACGCCGCGGCGGCGTCGCCGGCGCCGCGATCAACCCCGGCTTCGCGGGCGACCAGGACCAACGCGCGGCCAATTTCGCGCGCCTGACCGATCCCCGCTACGCCTACACCCCGTTCATTCCAAAGGGCGAGGAGAAGGCCAAGTCGCCGGCCTGGCTCAACGACGTCACGCTCTACCACAATCGCGGCAACACGACCTTCACCGACGAGAGCTCGACCATGGGCGATTTCGTCGGTTTGGACGATCTGATGACGGAGAACCCGCGCGTCGTCAGCGGCATGATCGAGATCTTCGGCGGCTGGATCGACCGCTTCGGCGTGGACGGCTTCCGCATCGACACCGCGCGCCACGTCAACCCCGAGTTCTGGCAGCAGTTCGTCCCCGCGATCCTGGCGCGTGCGAGGGCGCGCGGCATCCCCAACTTTCACGTCTTCGGCGAGGTGGCGGCCGACCAGCTCGATCCCGGCCCGCTCGCGATCCACACGCGCATCGACAAGCTGCCGGCGGTGCTCGACTTCGCCTTTCGCCGCGCGGTGCTCGACACGGTCGCGGGCACGCGCGGCACCGACGCCTTCGAGACGCTGATCCGCGGCGATTCGCTGTACGAGGGCGGCGGGGCGACCGCGCGCACGCTCCCCACCTTCGTCAGCAACCACGACAACGGCCGCTTCGCCTTCTACGTGCGACAGGCGCTGCCGCGGGCGAGCGACGACGAGGTGCTGCGGCGGGTCGAGCTCGCCAACGCGATGCTGCTGACCCTGCGCGGCGTGCCGACGATCTACTCGGGTGACGAGCAGGGCTTCACCGGCGACGGCAACGACCAGGACGCCCGCGAGGACATGTTCGCCAGCCGCGTCGCCAGCTACAACGACAACCGCCTGCTCGGCACCACCACGACCACCGCCACGGCGCATTTCGGGCGTGACAACCCGTTGTTCCGCCAGATCGCGACGCTCGCGCGCGTGCGCCGGGCCGAGCCCGCGCTGCGGGAGGGGCGGACGCTGCTGCGCGCGCGCGGCGATTCGCCCGGACTGCTCGCGGTGTCGCGCGTCGATGCGGCGAGCGGGCGCGAGATCCTGCTCGCCTTCAACACCTCGGCCCGGCCGATCGAGCGGCTGGTCGAGATCGGCGTGCGCGGTGCCACCGCCGCCACGCTCGCCGGCGAGGGCTGCGCCGCGCGCGCGGTCGCGCCCGGATCGCTGCGTG
This sequence comes from Sphingomonas sp. BK580, assembly GCF_014194975.1. Lineage (GTDB taxonomy): Bacteria > Pseudomonadota > Alphaproteobacteria > Sphingomonadales > Sphingomonadaceae > Sphingomonas. Next base: position 116,668 of record NZ_JACIAY010000008.1, read on the forward strand.
TGACCTTGCCGCCGCTCGGCTATGCCGTGTGCGCTATCGGAGAGACAGAATGACCGACCCGTGGTGGAAGGGCGCCGCCGTCTACCAGATCTACCCGCGCAGCTTCGCCGACGCGAACGGCGACGGCGTGGGCGACCTGCGCGGGATCACCGCGCATCTCGACCATGTCGCCTCGCTCGGGGTCGACGCGATCTGGATCTCGCCCTTCTACACCTCGCCGATGCGCGACTTCGGCTATGACGTGGCCGATTACTGCGACGTCGACCCGACCTTCGGCACGCTCGCCGACTTCGACGCGCTGGTCGCGCGCGCGCACGCGCTGGGGCTGAGGGTGATCACCGACCAGGTGTGGTCGCACACCTCGGACCAGCATGCCTGGTTTCGCCAGAGCCGCCAGCGGCGCGACGGCGACAAGCACGACTGGTACGTCTGGGCCGACGCGAAGGATGACGGCGCGCCGCCCAACAACTGGCAGTCGGTGTTCGGCGGCCCGGCCTGGACCTGGGACGCGCGGCGCCAGCAATATTACCTCCACACCTTCCTGCGCGAGCAGCCCCAGCTCAACGTACGGAACCCGGCGGTGCAGGAGGCGCTGCTGGCGGTGGGACGGTTCTGGCTGGAGCGCGGCGTCGACGGCTTCCGCCTCGACGCAATCAACCACGCGATGGGCAGCGCGGCGCTGACCGACAACCCGCCCGCGCCGCCCTCGAACAAGCCGCGCACGCGCTCGTTCGACTTCCAGCTCAAGCAGCACAGCCAGGACCAGCCCGACATGCTGCCCTTCGTCGAGCGCATCCGCGCGCTGACCGACGAATACCCCGACCGCTTCACCGTGGCCGAGATCGGCGGCGAGGAGAGCGACTGGGTGCGCAAGGACTATACCGCGCCGCGCCGGCTCGACACCGCCTACGGCTTCGACTTCCTCTACGCCGAGCAGCTCACCCCTGCGCTGGTGCGCGCCGCGCTGGCGCAATGGCCCGGCGCGGCGGGCGAGGGCTGGCCGAGCTGGGCGTTCGAGAACCACGACGCGCCGCGCGCGGTGTCGCGCTGGGCGCTGCCCGAGCATCGCGACGCCTTCGCGCGGGCCAAGATGGTGCTGCTGGCGGCGCTGCGCGGCAACATCTTCCTCTACCAGGGCGAGGAGCTCGGGCTGACGCAGGTGGCGGTGCCGTTCGAGCTGCTCCAGGACCCGGAGGCGATCGCCAACTGGCCGCTGACACTCAGCCGCGACGGCGCGCGCACGCCGATGCCGTGGCAGGCGGAGGGGCCGGGGCACGGCTTCACCGCGGGCACGCCGTGGCTGCCGTTCGGCGCGGACCACGGCGCGATGGCGGTGGACGCGCAGGAGGCCGACGCGGGCTCGCTGCTGCACTGGACGCGGCGGCTGCTGGCGCTGCGGCGCGCGCATGCGGCGCTGCGGGTCGGGACGATCGCCTTCGTCGACCTCGGGCCAGGGGTGGTGGCGTTCGAGCGCGTCGCCGGCGACGAGCGGCTGTTGTGCGTGGTGAACCTGACGCCCGAGCCGCGCGAGCTGGCGCTGCCGGAGGGCGTGACGCTGGTGGCGAGCGGGGTGAGCGGGGCGCGGTTCGACGGCTATGGCGCGCTGCTGGCGCTGCGTGCTGCGGCGGAGAACGGGATCCAGTCGGGGGATGGCTCCGCATCTCACGTGCCGCCCGCTACTGGGCCCCGGACTTCGCCGGGGCACGCGGGTGATGCGGGGTGGGACCCTTCCTCCAACGGTGCCCCGGCGAAGGCCGGGGCCCAGCTGGGGGACGGTTCCGCACCTCGCGTGCCGCGCGCAGCTGGGCTCCGGCCTGCGCCGGAGCACGCGGGTGGGGAGGGGAGGGACACTCCCTCCGACGCCCCGGCGGACGCCGGGGTCCAGTTGGGGGACGTTTCCGCATCTCGCGCGCCGCTCGCAACTGGACCCCGGCGTTCGCCGGGGTGGACGGCGGAGGAGGAGAGGTCGTCACCGCTCGCCGACGCCGACGCCGACGCCGACGCCGACCCTACCGCAAACGCCGGCACCGACACCGACCCCACCCCTACCAACAGTCCCCTCACGACCCCCCGCGCATGACCCAGCCGCGCCGCCGCCATCAGTCGCTCGCCGGGCTGGCCAACATCAGCTTCGGCTTTTTCGGCATCCAGATCGGCTTCGCGCTGCAGAACGCGAACATGAGCCGCATCTTCCAGTCGCTCGGCACGCGGCTCGACGATCTGCCCGCTCTGTGGGTCGCCGCGCCGCTCACCGGGCTGCTCGTCCAGCCCGTGATCGGTCACCTCAGCGACCGCACCTGGCTCGGCCGCTTCGGGCGGCGGCGGCCCTATTTCCTCGCCGGCGCGCTGCTCGCCGCGCTGTCGCTGCTGATCATGCCGCTCAGCCCCGGGCTGCTCGTCGCGGCGCTGATGCTGTGGGTGCTCGACGCCTCGCTCAACGTCTCGATGGAGCCGTTCCGCGCCTTCGTCGGCGACATGCTCGACCGTGACCAGCACGCCGCCGGCTATGGCGTGCAGACCGCCTTCATCGGCGCGGGGGCGGTGGTGGGATCGATCTTCCCCTGGCTGCTCGAGCAGGCGGGCGTGTCGAACGTCGCGCCGCCGGGCGTCATCCCCGCATCGGTCCGCGTCGCTTTCTGGGTCGGCGGCGCCGCGCTGCTGCTGAGCGTGCTGTGGACGGTGCTGACCACGCGCGAATATGCGCCCGAGGAGATGGCCGCGTTCGACGGCGCGCCCGCCGCCGACGAGGCCGAGGGCCATGCCGCGCTCGCCGCGCGGAGCGACGGCGCGCCGCTCGCCTGGATCGGGGCCGGCGCGGCGGTGGTGGCGCTCGTCGCCGCGCTCGGGCTCGAGAAGGAGATGTACCTGCTCGGCGCTTTGCTCGCCGGCTACGGCCTCGCCAGCCTCGTCGCGATCCGCCGCGCGCGGCGCGGGCGCGGCGCGGGGATGCTCGGCCATCTCGTCGGCGATTTCGCGGGCATGCCACCGCTGATGAAGCGGCTCGCGCTCGTCCAGTTCTTCAGCTGGTCGGCGCTGTTCATCATGTGGATCAACACGACCCCGGTCGTCACCGGTGCCTTCTACGGCGCGCCCGACGCGGCCAGCCCGGCCTACCAAGAGGGCGCCAACTGGGTCGACGTGCTGTTCGCCGCCTACAATGGCGTGGCGGCGCTCTCCGCGCTGCTGCTGCTGCCGTGGCTGGCGCGGCGCGTCGGCAAGGCGCGCACCCACGCGATCGGGCTCGGCTGCGGCGCGCTCGGCTTCGCCAGCGTGTTCGTGGTGCCCGACGCGCGCTGGCTGCTGCTGAGCGAGGTGGCGATCGGCGTCGCCTGGTCGACCATCCTGGCGATGCCCTATGCGATCCTCGCCTCGGCGCTGCCGCAGCGCAAGCTCGGGGTCTACATGGGGCTGTTCAACGTCTTCGTCGTGCTGCCGCAGCTGCTGGTGGCGACGGTGATGGGGTCGATCACCAAGCATTTCTTCCCGACCGCGCCGATCTGGACGATGGCCTTCGCCGCGGCGACGATGCTGGCCGCGGCCGCGGCGATGCTGCGCGTGCGGGTGGAGTGAGCCCGAGCTCCCGCGCACGCGGGCGCCTAGGACACGGACGCAGTGCTTCCCGTCCTGGGCTCCCGCGTGCGCGGGAGCTCGCGCGCGCTACGGCCGCTCGGGCGCCGTCTCGCCGCCCTGCGCCGCCAGCGCCATCGCGCGCGCGGTGCCGGTGGCGGGCTTGAGCCGCGTCGCCGACGCGTCGCGGCCGTAGTTGAGGTACAGCACCGTCGCGATCAGCAGCGCGATCGCCAGCAGCGCGGGCCAGCCGGCGAAGCTGCGGTAGGAGAAGCCGTGCTTGTTCGTGTCCATGGCAGTCCTCGTCGTCGGGTCTCGCCGCTGGCAATGACATAGCGGACGGACACGTTCCCGCTGATCGAGGTTACATTTTCTTGCTGTCAGGCAGCGCGGGGATGCGCCGCCAGCGCGGCCTCGGCCTGGTCGAGCGCGCGCGGGTCGTCGACGTCGAGCCACCAGGCGTCACCGACGTCCACGACCCGTGCCTCGCCGCGCGCCGCCAGCGCCGCGACTCCCGCGGAGATCGAGCCGCTGCCACCGGCAGCGATCGAGTCGCGCAGCGCGTCATGGAAGCGCGCGTCGACCGCGAACACGCCGGTGTCGAAGCAGTCATAGTCCGGGAGGTGCTTGCCGATCGCGACGATGCGGTCGCCCTCGGTGCGCACGCGCGTGACGTCGTCCAGGTCGATCAGCGGATTGTCGAGCCGGCGGTCGACGCCGAGCGTGAGCGCCGCCTCGGGCGCCGCGACGACGCGCGCGATCAGCGCCGGGTCGAGCAGATGGTCCGCCATCATCAGCAGGTGGCGGCACGGGCCGATCGCCGTCGCGCCGGTCAGCACCGAATGGCCGTTGGCGAGCGACCAGTCGGGCGTGCGCACGCAGCGCAGCGGCACGTGGAGCGTCGCGGCGACCGAGGCGAGGTGGCGCTCGAGCCGCTCGCCCTCGTGGCCGGTGACGACGGTGACGTCGGTGACGCCACCGTCGAGCGCGGCCCGGAGCACGCGCTCGATCAGCGGCACGCCCTGCACGAGCGTCAGCGGCTTCGAGGGAGAGACCGCGCGCAGCCGGCTGCCATAGCCGGCCGCGACGATGAGCGCGTGCAAGGGGAGGACCTTACTCGGCGGCGAGGCGGGCGTCGGCGTGGATGAACTCGTTGGTCATCGCGGCCGCCACGTCGTCGGTCACCTGCTGCGGCGGGTGCTTGCAGAAGAACGCCGACGGACCCTCGAGCGCGCCGGCGATGCCGCGCTCCAGGCCGAGCTTCACGCAGCGGATCGCGTCCACCACCACCGCGGCCGAGTTGGGCGAGTCCTCGACCGACAGGCGCAGCTCGAGGTTCATCGGCACGCCGCCGAACAGGTCACCCTCGAGCCGGAGGAAGCACAGCTTGTTGTCGCCGAGCCAGGGGATGTAGTCCGACGGGCCGACGTGGATGTTCTCGTCCGCGAGCCGCTCGGCGATCACCGCCTGCACCGCCTCGGTCTTCGACTCCTTCTTGCTCGCCAGCCGGTTGCGGTCGAGCATGTTCATGAAGTCGGTGTTGCCGCCGGTGTTGAGCTGGTAGGTGTGATCGATCGTCACGCCGCGCTGGCCGAACAGGTTCGACAGCACGCGGTGGACGATCGTCGCGCCGACCTGCGCCTTCACGTCGTCGCCGATGATCGGCAGGCCGGCGTCGGCGAACTTCTTCTCCCACTCGGGGCGCGAGGCGATGAACACCGGCATGCAGTTGACCACGCCGAGGCCTGCCTCGAGCGCGCACTCCATGTAGAATTCGGTCGCCTCCTGGCTGCCGACCGGCAGGAAGTTGACCAGGATCTCGGCGCCCGAGCGCTTCAGCTCGGCGATAATCTCCGCCTTCTCGGCGTCGCGCGTGTCGTCGATCTCGAAGCCGCGGTCGTTGGCGGCGGTGAGCATGTGCGGCGCGACGCCGTCGAGCTTGGCACCCATCTTCACGATCGTCCCGGTCTTGGGCACGTCCGCGTGGAATACCTTGGTGCAGTTCGGCTTGGCGAAGATCGCCTCGCCCAGGTCGAGCCCGACCTTGCGCGAGTCGACGTCGAACGCCGCGACGAAATCGAGGTCGCCGACCTTGTAGCCGCCGATCTCCTCATGGATCAGACCGGCGGCGGTGTTGCTGCCGGCATAGTGGTATTTGCCCTGCACGAGGCTGCTCGCGCAGTTCCCAACCCCGATGACCGCCACCTTGATCGAAGCCATTCTACCCCACTTGTCGGCCCCTAGCCGAGCTGAAGACATATACGTTGCCGCTTCGTGACAGATACGTGGCAACTGTCAAGCGGACCGAACGCCTGTATAGGCGCGCCGGGGCAAATGCACGAGGAACGCGTGAACGATTCCGAACCGGCTGTGGCGGGGAAGCCGCGCGAGCTACAAGGCTTTCTGAACAGGACGATCTATCACCCGCTCGCGCACGTGCTGGCGCGCGCGCTGGTGCCCACGCCGGTGACGCCGAACATGGTCTCGATCACCGGTGCGCTGATGGTGATGGCGGCGGCGGTGCTCTACGCGCGGGTGGGGACGCCCGCGGCGATGGCGCTCGGTTTCCTGCTCCATTGCCTGTGGCACGTGGTGGACGGCGCCGACGGTGCGCTGGCGCGAATGTCGGGTCGCGCCTCGCCCTCGGGCGAGATCGTCGACGGGCTGTGCGACTATGCCGGGCACGCGGTGATGTACACGCTGCTGGGCGCGGCGATGGACGACCGGATCGGCTGGGTCGCCTGGCCGATCGTCGTGCTCGCGGGGGTGAGCCGCGCGGTCCAGTCGGTCTTCGCCGAGAGCCAGCGTCGGACCTATCAGTGGTGGGCCTATGACGTGCCGTGGCTGCAGACCGCCAAGTCGGGCGGCGACGGCATCGGCGTGCGGCTCTCCGCTCTGTACCTCTGGGCGTGGCACAAGATGTCGGGGCCGACCCAGGTGGTGAACGCGCTGGTGGCGAGCGCGGCGGCGGACCCGCCCGAGCGCCGCCGCATCGCGCAGATCGCGCGCGAGGAGGGGCGCAAGCTGCTGCCCGCCGCCGCGGTGCTCGGCGCCAACCCGCGCACGATCCTGCTCGGGCTCAGCATGATCGCGGGGACGCCCCTGTGGTTCTTCCTGATCGAGATCGTGGTGCTCAACGTGGTGCTGGTGCTCGCGATCGTGCAGGCTGCCTATGTCGGGCGGCGGATGACCCAGCTGATCGCGCACGGGCACCGGTGAACCGTGCCGGTCGGGCGCGGGAACCGCGCGCGCGGCCCGCGGGTTGCCTGCGGCAAGAACATGGATCAGTGACAACAGGGAGCGAGCGATGCGGCGGATCACGGCGATGACGGGTGTGGGGCTGGCGGCGCTGGCGCTCGCGGCGTGCAACGATCAGGCGAAGATGGACACGGGGGCGCCGATGCCCGGCGGCGCCAGCGCCACCGCGCAGCTCGCCACCGGGACGGGCGCGCCGGTCGGCCGCGCCACCGTCACCGAGGTGGCGGGGGGGCTGCGCTTCACCGTGGACGCCAGCGGGATGCCGCCGGGCACGCACGGCGCGCACGTCCATATGGTCGGTCGCTGCGACCCGCCGGGCTTCGAGAGCGCGGGCGGTCACTGGAACCCGACTCAGATGAAGCACGGCGCGATGAACCCGCAGGGGCCGCACCAGGGCGACCTGCCCAACCTCGTCATCGGCAACGACGGCCGCGGCACGATCGGGGCGACGATCCCGGGCGCGACCATGGCCGGGCTGCTCGACGCGGACGGCGCCGCGATGGTGATCCACGCGGGGCAGGACGACCTCAAGACCGATCCCAGCGGCAACTCGGGCGCGCGCATCGCCTGCGGTGTGTTCCAGGCGGGGTGAGGGGAGGGGCCGGCAGCGCCGGTCTCTCATTGCTACCGTCATCCTGAGCTCGTCTCAGGGTCGACCGTGCCGCAGTCTCAGACGCCGAGGCGCTCGCGGGACGGTGGATCCTGAAACAAGGTCAGGATGACGCCAGCGCTTGAGGGGGCGCCGGAGGGCGAGGAGAGGCGCGCGTCTCTCCCAGCCGCCTCACCCCAGCTCCCCCGCCGCCTGCGCGCGGTTCTCGCGCGTCCGCTCCGCCTCGGGCACCAGCCGGTAGGCCGCCACGCCCGCCGCCAGGCCGAGCGGCACGACCGCGAGCAGCGCCAGCATCCCGGTCGACAGGCTGCCGCTCAGCGTCGAGATCCGCCCCGCCAGGTACGGGCCGAGCGCCAGCCCGAGCAGCGTCGTGCCGATGAAGAAGGTCGCCGTCGCCGTACCGCGCATCCGGGGCAGCACCAGGTCCTGCGTCGCCGCCGCGGCCGAGCCCAGCCCCCAGCTCGCCAGATATTGCGACGCGAACAGGCACAGGTAGAGCGTCAGCGGCGCGCTCGCGGTGAAGCCGATCACGAGGAAGGGCACCGGCAGCACCGCCCCGCACAGTACCGGCACCAGTCGCCCGGAAGGGTTGGTCCGCCGCAGCCGGTCCGCGATCAGCCCGCCGCTCGTCACCCCGAGGAAGCCCGACAGCGCCGCACCGCCGCCCAGGATCAGCCCGGCCTGCGCCGGCGACACCGCGAGCGCGCGCATCGCGTAAGGCGCCGCCCAGAAGGAGGCGGCGTAGCTCAGGAAAGCGTTGAGCCCGTACGCCACGACGACGCACAGGAACGCGGGCGTGCCGACGATCAGCGCGAAGGTCGGCGGGTCACGGCGGCGCAGCGCGCTCGCCCAGGAGAAGACCGCGTAGACGCCGGTGCCGACCGCGACCCACTGCGGCAGCGGCTCGCCGAGCACGCGTAGCAGCGCCACCGCCGCGACCACCGCCGCCAGCGCGACGAGGTTGACGGCCAGCGCGCCGACCCCGCGCCGCGCCGCCGCGATCAGGGTGAGCGGGGGCAGGATCGTCAGCAGCTCGCTGCCGAAGGCGCGGAACGGCGCGGGATGCGGCGGTGGCGCGGGCAGCCCCTCGACCGCGCCGCGCACCGGCTCGCGCAGCGTCGCCACCAGCGCGGCGAGCAGCAGCCCGGGCAGCCCGACCGCGAGGAAGGCGGCCTGCCAGCCGGCGAGGCCGAGCGGCGGATCGACCGGGAAGGCGCGCTGCCAATGCTGCACCACCAGCCCGCCGACCAGCAGCGAGCAGCCCCCGCCGACATAGATGCCCGCCGAGTAGATCGACAGCGCGGTGGCGCGCAGCTTGCGCGGGAAATAGTCCGAGATCAGCGAGTAGGCCGAGGGCGACGCGGTCGCCTCGCCGACCCCGACGCCGACGCGCGCGGCGGCGAGCTGCGCGCCCCCGCCCGCCAGGCCGGAGAGCGCGGTCATGGTCGACCACAGCGCCAGTCCCACCGTCATCAGCCGCACGCGGTGCCAGCTGTCGGCGAGGCGGCCGAGCGGGATGCCGAACAGCGCGTAGAAGACGCCGAAGGCGGTGCCGTAGAGGAAGCCCAGGTCCTCGTCGCGCAGGTGGAGGTCGCGCTTGATGTCCTCGGCGAGGATCGAGATCACCTGCCGGTCGACGAAGTTGAGGATGTAGACGACGAACAGGACCGCGAGCACGTACCACGCATAGCCGCTCGCGCGCTGGTCGCCGTCCGGGGTCATGCCCGTTCCCTCCCGATGTTCGTCGTTGCGGGGAGCGTAACAGAGGCGGGCCGGGAAGGAAGGGGGCCCCGCCGATATGGGAGGGGCGGGGCGCGGGAGGTCGCGCCGCCCGCTCGGGCCACAACTGGACTCGTTTCATGATCTACCGCAGCGCATGTGCGGCCGTCCGTCGGGAGCGTTCGCCATCGCGGGCGCGTGCCCCGGCGGAGGCCGGGGCCCAGTCGGGAAGACGGTGCGAGAGCCACCCACGTCCCCACCTGGGCCCCGGGCCCCGCCGGGGCACGCTCGCGCTCGGGGTAGGACACCACTCCTTGTACGAGGGCTCTTCCTCGCGCCCTTCACTTCGCCCCAAACCTCACCCTCTCGCCTCATTGCGCCGCCGATACTTTCGTCCATGATCGCGCGCGTCCCACCTTCCGCGGAGTCGTCCCCATCGTGCGTCCAGCGCTCTCCCGTCTCGCCCTCTGCCTCGCCCTGCTCGCCGCCCCCGCCGTCGCGCAGCAGCCGCCCGCCGCCGCGGACGGTCCCACCCGCCTCTTCACCGGTGCCGACCTGTTCGGTCTGTCGGTCGCGAGCGACCCGCAGATCAGCCCGGACGGCAAGACGATCGTCTACGTCCGACGCGCGGGCGACATCATGACCGACCGCATGGGCTCCTCGCTCTGGCTGATCGACGTGGCCAGCGGGCGCCAGACCCCGTTCGCCACCTCGGGCAGCGCGCCGCGCTGGTCGCCCGACGGGACGCGGGTCGCCTATGTCGCGGGCGACGGCGAGCAGTCGCAGCTGTTCGTGCGCTGGATCGCCAGCGGCAGCAGCGCGCGCGTCACCTCGCTGCCCGGCGACCCGAGCGCGCTCGCCTGGTCGCCCGACGGCACCCGCCTCGCCTATGTCGCCACCGTCGCGGGCGAGGGCACGACGCTCGGCAAGGCGCCCGCCAAGCCCGAGGGCGCCAAATGGGCGCCGGGTCTCGAGGTGATCGATCGCGTCACCTATCGCAACGACGGCCCCGGCTATCGCAAGCCCGGCTACGCGCACGTGTTCGTCGTCGCGGCGGACGGCGGCGCGGCGCGCCAGCTCACCTTCGGTCGCTTCGACGACGACGGCCCGCTGGCGTGGAGCCCCGACGGGCGTCGTCTCCTCTTCGCCGCGATCCGCGCCGGCGACACCGAGCGCGAGGTGCTCAACACCGACGTCCAGTCGGTCGACGTCGCCACCGGTTCGGTCACCGCCCTGACCACCCGCCAGGGACCGGACGCCAACGCGCGCGTCTCGCCCGACGGCCAGCGGGTCGCGTGGATCGGCTTCGACGACCATCGCCGCGGCTATGAGGACGCGCAGCTCTACGTCGGCGGCGCCGACGGCGGCGCGCCGCGCTCGCTCACCGGCGCGCTCGATCGCAGCGTCGAGGACGTGCAATGGGCGCGCGACGGGCGCAGCCTCTACGCCAGCTACGACGACCGCGGCCAGCGCAAGCTCGCGCGCATCGGCACCGACGGCAGGCTCAGCGTGATCGCCGACAATCTCCAGGGCAGCGGGCTCGACCGGCCCTATACCGGCGGCGACTTCTCGGTCGCGCGCGACGGTACGGTCGCCTACACCGGCGGCGACGCGGGCGCGCCGGCCGACGTCTGGGTGCTCGCCGGCGGCAAGCCGCGCCGGCTGACCCAGCTCAACGCGGTGATGACCGCCGCCAAAACGCTCGCCCCCGTCCGCAAGCTGAGCGTCACCGCGCCCGACGGCCGCGCGATCGACGCCTGGCTCGCCACCCCGCCGACGCGCGCCGCGGGACAGCGCGTGCCGCTGATCCTCGAGATCCACGGCGGCCCGCACTCGGCCTATGGCCCGACCTTCGCCAGCGACGTCCAGCTCTACGCCGCGGCGGGCTATGCCGTGCTGTGGGTCAACCCGCGCGGCTCGACCTCTTACGGCGCCGAGTTCGCCAACCTGATCGACAAGAACTATCCCTCCGCCGACTATGACGACCTGATGGCCGCGGTCGACGCCGCGATCGCCGACGGCACCGCCGACGGGGATAACCTGTTCGTCACCGGCGGCTCGGGCGGCGGGGTGCTGACCGCCTGGATCGTCGGCAAGACGCACCGCTTCAAGGCGGCGGCGACGCAGAAGCCGGTGATCAACTGGCTCAGCGAGGCGCTGACGATGGACAACACCACCTTCACCTCGCGCTACTGGTTCAGCAAGCTGCCGTGGGAGGATCCGATGAGCTATTGGGTGCGCTCGCCGCTCAGCCTCGTCGGCAACGTGACGACGCCGACGCTCGTGGTGGTGGGCAGCGAGGATTACCGCACCCCGGTGAGCGAGTCGGAGCAATATTACGCCGCGCTCCAGATCGCCAAGGTGCCGACCGCGCTGGTGAAGGTACCGGGCGCGAGCCACGGCGGCTTCACGTCGCGGCCGTCGCAGTCGGCGGCCAAGGCGGCGGCGATCCTGGCCTGGTTCGACCGTTACCGCGGTCGCGGCGCGGCGGCGCCGACGACGGCGGGGGCGCGCTGAACTCGGTGACGCGACCCCGCGCTTCACGCTGCCACTCGTGTCATCCCGGCCTGAGCGCCTTCGCGAACGTCTCGCTGTTCCCCCGCGAACGCGGGGGCTCGGGATGGTCACGCCTCGCGTGTCGTCGTTGGGCTTGGCCCTGGGATCCCGCGTCCGTGCGGTAAACGGCGTCTCGATCGACGGTTGGCGGTGGTATCCTTCCCGCACAGGTTTCCGCCTGAGCCGGCGCCGCGAGGTGTCGCCGCTGCGCGCCGATTACCCTCGTGCGGCTGCGCGAAGACATAAGTTAAGGTGTTTAATTTGAGCCAATTTTGCCGGGAGGCGTTGGCCCGCCAGGGATGAGAGCGATGAGGATGGAGCCGCGCGACGAGACCAGCCTGATGGCGACGCTCGCGCGCAAGAACGCGGTGCTGGAAGGCATCAACGGGATCTTTCACGAGGCGCTCACCGCTCCCTCGCTGGAGGCGCTCGGGCGCGTCTGCCTCCGCGTCGCCGAGGACGTCACGGGCGCTGGCTTCAGCTTCATGGGCGAGGTCGATCGCACCACCGATCTGCTCGACGAGATCGCGATCAGCGCGCGCGGCTGGGCCGCGTTCGAGGCCGCGAAGAGCGACTGGCCGCACGGCAAGGTGCCCACCGGCCTACCTATCCACGGTCTCTACGGGCGCGTGCTGCGCGAGGGAAAGGGGCTCATCTTCAACGACGCCGCCACCCATGACGATCGAATCGGCACGCCCGCCGGCCACCCGCCGCTGGAGAGCTTCCTCGGCGTGCCGCTGCGCCAGAACGGCGCGGTGATCGGCATGGTGGGCCTGGGGAACCGCCCCGGCGGCTTCCGCGAGGAGGATCTCGCCGCGGCGGAGGAACTGGCACCGGCGATCGTGCAGGCGCTGCACAGCAAGCGCGCCGAGATGGCGCTGCGCGACAGCGAGGAGCAGCGCCGCCTCACGCTCGAGCTGGTGCCCGCCATGCTGTGGCGCGTCGATCTCGACGGCCTGCGCATCGCCTCGAACCGACAGTGGCACGCGATCACCGGCCAGACCGACGAGCAGGCCTCAGGCAGCGGCTGGATGGAGCTGATCCATCCGAGCGAGGCCGGCAAGGTGACGCGCGCGTTCCGCCGCGCTTACGCCGCGGGCGAGCCGGTCACGGTGCAGTGCCGCGTCCGCCAGGCCGAGGGCGGCTATCGCGCGCTGCTGATCCGCCAGGTGCCGGTGCGCGACGGCGCCGGTCAGATCACGCACTGGCTCGGCGCCGCGACCGATATCAGCGACATGCAGCTGCTCGAGGAGCGGCAGCGCGTGCTCGTCGCCGAGCTGCAGCACCGCGTGCGCAACATCCTCACCGTGGTGCGATCGGTGTTCGCGCGCACGGTCGAGGGAAGCGAGTCGCTCGACGACGTCGCCGACCATTTCCGCGGCCGGCTCGACGCGCTGGCGCGCACGCAGGTGAGCGCGACGCTCAACGCCAGCGGCACCGTGGATCTGGAGAACCTGATCCGCGACGAACTGCTGAGCGTCGGTGTCAGCGATGGGCCCGGGCTCACCATGGCGGGTCCGGACGTGGCGCTGCCGGTCGACGCCGTCGAGCTGCTCGGCCTCGCGATCCACGAGCTCGCGACCAACGCCTTAAAATTCGGCGCCTTTCGCGCGCCAGGAGGGTCGCTCTCGATCACCTGGAATGTTAATGTAGATGGAAGATCGGCGCGCCGACTTGACCTTAGTTGGGTCGAGCGGGGCGTGCCAGCGGTCCCGGTAGGCCCCGCGCGGCAGGGGTTCGGGACCGAGTTGATCGAGGAGGCTCTACCGTATCGGCTCGGTGCCGAGACCCGGCTCGAGTTCCGCGGTGGCGGCGTTCGCTGCACGATCGCGCTGCCGCTGGGCGGCGACGAGGAAGGAGCGTGACGATGCCGGGGCGACTCGCGGGCAAACAGATCCTGGTCGTGGAGGATGAGTATTTCATCGCCTCCGACCTGCGTCGCGCGCTCGCCGCCGAGGAAGCGCTGGTGATCGGCCCGGTGAGCAGTCTCGCCGCCGGGCTGGATCTCGCCGAGCGCGAGGATATCGCCGCCGCGCTGCTGGACGTGAACCTCGAGGGCGACTCGTCGCTCGCCATCGCCGACCGGCTCGCCGCGCGCGGCGTGCCCTTCGTGTTCGTCACCGGCTATGACGACTGGGCCTTGCCCGACGCCTACCGCCACGTGCCGCGTGTGCCCAAGCCGTTCGCGGTGCCGACGGTGCTCGCCGCGCTCGACCAACTACTCGCATCGGAGGACGTGCCATGATCCGCGCCGCCACCATCATCGACGATCGTCAACCCGCGTTGCAGCGGCTCGCCGCGCTCGCGCCGCTCGATGCCGAGGTGATCGAGACGATCGTCGCCGCCTCCGCGCAGGCGCAGACGATCCGCGCCCGGCGCGAGCTGGTGAGCGAGGGGCGCGAGATCGCCGAGCCGCTGCTGCTGCTGCGCGGCTGGGCGGCGCGGGTTCGGCTGCTGCCCGACGGTCGGCGCCAGTTCCTCAGCTTCCTCCTGCCCGGCGACGTGGTGGGCCATTGCCCGCAGCCGCGTCCGGTGGCGGTGGCGACGATCGTCGCGCTCACCGACGTGCTGGTCTGCGCGGCGCCGCCCGCCGCTGCCGGCTCGGCGCTGCGCACCGTCTACGCGGTGGGCGACGCGCTCGACCAGGCCTATGTGCTGGCGCAGGTGACCCGGCTCGGTCGGCTCAACGCGCAGGAGCGGATCGGCGATCTTCTGCTCGAGCTCCACGAGCGGCTCACCCTCAACGGCATGGCGCGCGGCACCAGCTTCGACCTGCCGTTGACGCAGGAGACGTTGGCGGACGCGCTGGGCCTGACCTCGGTTCACGTCAACCGCATGGTGCAGCAGGCCCGGCGTGAGAACGACCTGCAGTGGAAGGGCGGTCGAGTGACGCTGATCGACCCGCCGGCGCTGGCGCGCAAGATCGGCCGCGTGCCGGTGCGCGTGTCCGCCACCGTGGGGCCGCAGCCAGCGCGGGTGCGGTGACGGGCTGGCCTCTCCCTTGCAGGGGAGGATCAGTTGATCCTGCGATCGCCTCCGGCTACGCCTCCACTCGCCGGGCGCCCGCCTCGCGCACCGCGGCGAGCGTGGGCCAGCCGTTGACCGCCATCAGCAGGTCGGCCTCGGCGAGCAGGCACTTGAGCACGTGCGCGCAGCCCGCCGCGCCGCCCAGCGCGAGGCCGTAGCTGTACGGTCGCCCGACGCCGACGAGGTCGGCGCCGAGCGCCACCGCCTTGACGATGTCGGTGCCGCTGCGCACCCCGCCGTCGAACCACACCGGGACGCGCCCCGCCACCGCCGCCGCCATGTCGGGCAGCAGGTCGATCGCGGCGATCCCGCCGTTCGCCTGGCGTCCGCCGTGGTTGGAGACGTAGACCGCGTCGGCGCCGCCGTCGATCGCGCGCCGCGCGTCATCGGGATGGCACAGGCCCTTGAGCACGATCGGCAGTGCGGTGAGCGAGCGCAACCACGGCAGGTCGTCCCAGGTGAGCACCTGACCGAACGTCGCCGCCCAGGTCATCACCGCGGCGCGGCGGTCCTCCTCGGGCGGCCGCGCGAGAAGGCTTCGGAACACCGGGTCGCTGAAGTAATTGGCCAGCACGTGGCCGCGCAGCTGCGGGAAGTTGGCGGTGTTGAGGTCGCGCGGGCGCCAGCCGGTGACCCAGGTGTCGAGCGTCACCACGATGGCGCGGTAGCCGGCCGCCTCGGCGCGGCGCACCAGGCTGGCGGCGAGGTCGCGGTCGCGCGGCGTGTAGAGCTGGAAGAGCGCGGGGGTGTCGCCGGTGGCGGCGATCACGTCCTCGAGCCGGTCGTTGGCGAGCGTCGAGGCGCAGAGCGGCACGCCGGTCCCGGCCGCGGCCCCGGCGGCGGCGAGGTCGCCGTGCGAGTCAGGCGTGCACAGGCCGGTGACGCCGATCGGCGCCATGAAGAGCGGCGAGGCGAGCCGCGTCCCGAACAGGTCGGCGGAGAGGTCCCGCTGCGCGCTGTCGACCATCATCCGCGGCACCATGCCCCAGTGCGCGAAGGCGCTGGCGTTGCGGCGCTGGGTCAGCTCGTCGCCGCAGCCGCCCTGGACATAGGTGAGCAGCGACGGCGGCATCGCCGCCTCGGCGCGCTGTTCGAGCGTGGCGAAATCGACCGGCCATTCCGGCACGATCCCCTCCAAGCCGGCGAGATAGATCGCCAGCTGATAGTCGCCGAACTGCGGCATCCCGCTTTCCCTTCGTTCGCGCCGACGTACGCTAAAGCCGGCGGCGGCTCCACGTCGTTGCGACGGGGTGCGGACGCGAGAAGGGCCGGGATCGCTCCCGGCCCTTCCGCTGTTCGTTCGTCGCGACGCCCCGGCGTGCCGTGGCGTGCGTTCGAGGCGCCCCGGCGAGCCGGGGCGGGGGGCGTCAGGCGCCCGCGACCTCGGCGACGTCGACCTTGATCCCCGGGCCCATCGTCGAGCTGACCGCGATCTTCTTGACGTACTTGCCCTTGGCGCCCGACGGCTTGGCCTTCACCACCGCGTCGACCAACGCGTCGAAGTTGCGGCGCAGGTCCTCGGCGCCGAAGCTCGCCTTGCCGATCCCCGAGTGGATGATGCCGGCCTTCTCGACGCGATATTCGACCTGACCGCCCTTGGCGGCCTTCACCGCCTCGGCCACGTTCATCGTCACCGTGCCCAGCTTCGGGTTCGGCATCAGGCCCTTGGGGCCGAGCACCTTACCCAGGCGGCCGACCACGCCCATCATGTCCGGGGTCGCGATGCAGCGATCGAAGTCGATCGTGCCGCCCTGGACCGTCTCCATCAGGTCCTCGGCGCCGACCACGTCCGCACCCGCGGCACGCGCCTCGTCGGCCTTGGCGCCGCGCGCGAACACGCCGACGCGGACGGTCTTGCCGGTGCCGGCCGGCAGCGTGACGACGCCGCGGACCATCTGGTCGGCGTGGCGCGGATCGACGCCGAGGTTCAGCGCGATCTCGATCGTCTCGTCGAACTTCGACGACGCGTTCTGCTTCGCCAGCGCGATCGCCTCGTCGACGCCGTGCAGCTTCTCACGGTCGATCGTCCAGGCCTTCTGCTTCTTGCTCACCTTCGCCACGGCCTCAGCCCTCCACCACTTCGAGGCCCATCGCGCGGGCCGAGCCTTCGATGATGCGGGTCGCCGCCTCGAGATCGTTCGCGTTCAGGTCCTTCATCTTGACCTGCGCGACCTCGGCCAGCGCCGAGCGGGTGATCTTGCCCGCGGACACCTTGCCCGGCTCCTTGGAGCCCGACTTCAGGTTGGCCGCCTTCTTGATCAGGAAGGTCGCCGGCGGCGTCTTCGTGATGAAGGAGAAGCTGCGATCGGCGTAGACGGTGATCACGGTGGGCAGCGGCGAGCCCTTCTCCATGTCAGCGGTCTGCGCGTTGAACGCCTTGCAGAATTCCATGATGTTGACGCCGCGCTGACCCAGCGCCGGGCCGATCGGCGGCGACGGGTTGGCAGCGCCCGCGGGCACCTGCAGCTTGATATAGCCTGTGATCTTCTTTGCCATTCGTCTCACTCTGTTACTGGCCGCTCCCGGGGAGAGCGTCCGGTTCAAGTCTAGCGGTCCATCCGGGCGCGGCCGCAGCCCCGCCCTCCCGCGGCGTTCCATCCAATGATGCGGTGGAAGCCGGCGCGCTTAGCCGAAGCGCCGCGTCCTGGCAAGGTCCCGACGCGGTCGCCGCGAGCGGGCGGTACCGGCGAGTGGCCGAGACGGCCGCCGAATTGTACGTAATTTAGCGCCTGGATCGGTGGGCAAGGTCGATGCGATTGTTGCCGCGGCGAGCCTCAAGTCGTAATCGCCAAATCATGGGCGGCTTCATCCCACGTACAGGAACTTCGCGGGATGGCGCTCCGCTCTCGCTGAGTCGGACGCCGCCCGACGATCTTGCTCCCTTTGTCGCGCGCTTCTTCGTCACGATCTTCGATCGGCCGAGTGACGCGGTGCTCGAAGATTTCCTTCTACATGAAACAGCTTACGTCCGCGTGCCCGTGATCGGCCGGTGGTCGACGATGGTCGAGGGAGCGTGGCGGGACTATGAGGGGCCGATGCTGTTCGGCGCGCAGCAGCGCCGCTTCCCGGTGCGCTGTGTCGGTCCGATCGTCGCCGCCGGATTCGCGATCAGGCCGGGCGGCTGGTACGGCTTCAGCGACGCCCCCGCCGACGCGCTCGCGGATCGGCTCGTGCCGATCGCGCCCGGGCGGTGGAACGAGGCGCTGCGTTGGGCCTGCGACGACGTGTTCGACCACGAACAGACCTTCGCCCGGCTCCATCAGGTGGTGCGCGAGCATCTCGTCGTCCGCGCCGCGGCGGCCGACATCGTCAGCGCGCGCTTCGAGCGGATCGCGCGGGTCGATCCGACTCGCCCCGTGACGGAGATCGCGGCGGAGTTCGGCATCTCGGGGCGCCGGCTGGACCGCGCCGTGCGACAGCATTTCGGCCACCTTCCCAAGACGGTGATGCGACGCAGCCGCTTCCTCGACATGGCCGCGGTGATGCGCGGGCTCGCGGTGCCGAGTGCCGATGAACTCGCCGAGCTGCGCTTCTACGACGCCTCGCACCTCAACCGCGAGTTCCGCGAGTTCGTTGGCATGACCCCGGCCCAGTTCCGCCGCACGCCGACGCCGCTGCTCACGCCGGGGCTGGAGGTGCGCCAGCAGCGCAAGCGCGCCGATCTCGCGCCGCACGCGCCCGCGCCATGGCTGGCCGACGCGCAGCCGGTGGTATCTGTCGTGGAGGTGCCGTCGGGTGAGTTGGTGCTGCCGCGCCTCAGCGTGTCCGACAACCCCGCCGGCGCGCAGGGCAGCGCGCCACAGCGGTAGCGCTCACGCGGCCCGTTCCCCGCCGCGGCGCGGCTCAGCCCGTCGCCCCCGCGGGGGCGGTGGCGGGGGCGGCATCGCTCACTTGCTGCGCTCGACCTGCTCGAAGTCGAGCTCGACCGGCGTGGCGCGACCGAAGATGCTGACCGAGACCTTGACCTTGGACTTGTCGAAATCGAGCTCTTCCACGGTGCCGTTGAAGCTCGCGAACGGGCCCTCGAGCACCTTGACCGCGTCGCCGATCTCGTAATCGACCTTGACCTTGGTCTTGGGGGCGACCGCCGCCTCCTCCTTGGAGTTGAGCATGCGCGCCGCCTCGGCGTCCGAGATCGCCTGCGGCTTGCCCGAGGAGCCGAGGAAGCCCGTCACCTTGGGGGTGTTCTTGACGAGGTGGTAGACGTCGTCGTTCATGTTGAGCTTGGCCAGCACGTAGCCGGGCATGAACTTCCGCTCGACCGCGATCTTCTTGCCGCGGCGCGCCTCCGTCACCGTCTCGGTCGGCACCTCGATCTGCTCGACCAGCTGCTCGAGCCCCATGCGGGTCGCCTCGGCCATGATCGAGTCGCGGACCTTGCCCTCGAACCCCGAATAGGCGTGGATGATGTACCAGCGCGCCATCGTCGTGCTTCCCGTCCTTACTTCGCCAGGCTCAGCAGCGCCTTGACCACGGCGTTGAAGAACGAGTCCACCGCCAGGAAGAACAGCGCCAGGACCGTGGTCATCACCACGACCATCACCCCCGTCATGATCGTCTCGCGGCCGGTCGGCCACACGATCTTGGCGGTCTCGGTGCGGACCTGGCGGATGAACTCGAGCGGGGTCGTCTTCGCCACGATACTGAGCCCTTGTTGAGCCGTGATAGAATGTCCCGCCAGCTACCGGCATGGGCCCGCTACCGCTTCCCCGTCTCGGGGAAAGCGATGGTAGACCGTCCGTGCTGTCGGAAGTGCGAGCGGACATATGGTGGCCGCGGCGAAAAGGCAAGCGCGGCGGCGGCACAGGCCCGTTGGCGCTGCCACGAAGAAGGGGCCGGCGCATCGGCGCCGACCCCTCCCGTCGTTCGTCATTCCTGACCGCCGGTCGCCGGGGCGACCGGGCCTGATCAGTTGCTGTCCGAATCGTCGTCATTGTCGTTGACGATCGCGATCACGCCGATCGCGGCAATGCCGGCGGCGATGATCGCGCCGAAGACGCCGGCGCCGGCCAGCTTGCTGTCCTTCGCGGTCGAGGTCGACGCGCGCGCGCCGGCGACCGACAGGCTAGCGGCGGGGTTGGCGGTGGTGGCGGCGAGCGCCGGGGTGGCGACGAGGCTCAGCGCAGCGGCGCCGGCGAGAATGGAACGCATGTGGCTACTCCCTTGGTGGTTGACGTATGTCAGCGATGAAGAGCTAATACGTCGCAGCCGCGAACGCGCAAGCCGGATAATCTATCCATCGACACCGATCCGGGTTGGCAGGAGTGGAGGGACTCGAACCCACGGCCCTCGGTTTTGGAGACCGATGCTCTACCAACTGAGCTACACTCCTGTGCCGCGGCGCTGTTGGACGCCGCGCGCGCGTTCGTCAAGGGGCGAGCGCGTCGGGCGCCTCAGGCCGCGCGCGTGGCGGCGGGCGACGCGTCGGGTCGGCGCACCGCGATGGCGAGCGCGCGCGCCTCGGTCACCGGCAGCGGGCGACCGAAGTAGAAGCCCTGGATGCTGCCGCAGCCCAGCTCCTGCGCCAGCCGCAGCTCGGCCTCGGTCTCGACTCCCTCGGCGGTGGTGGCCATGCCCATGCTCTGCGCCATCGCGACCACGGCGCGGATGATCGCGATCGCCTCGAGCGTGCCGCGCGACGCCGCCTGGACGAAGCTGCGGTCGATCTTGATCGAGGAGAAGCGGGTGGCGCTCAGATAGCCGAGCGAGGAGTAGCCGGTGCCGAAATCGTCGAGGCTGAGCCCGACGCCGAGATCGAGGATCTGCTTGAGCAGCTTCACCGCGCCGGTGCCCTCGCGCAGGAACACGCTCTCGGTCACCTCCAGCTCGAGCCGGCGCGCGGGCAGGCCGGTGCGCGCCAGCGTGTCGGTGATCACTCCGACGAACTGCGGATTGTGGAGCTGCTCGGGCGAGACGTTCACGGCGACGCGCACGTCGTCGGGCCAGCCCGCCGCCTCGGCGCAGGCGGTGCGCAGCACCCACTCGCCGATCGGCGCGATCAGCCGCGCTTCCTCGGCGATCGGCACGAATTTGGCCGGCGGGATGTCGCCCAGCTCGGGATGGCTCCAGCGCAGCAGCGCCTCGAACCCGCGCACCGCGCCGCTGCGCGAGTCGACCACCGGCTGATAGGCGAGGTGAAGCTCGTCGTTGTCGAGCGCGCGGCGCAGCGCCAGCTCGATCACGCGACGCTCCTCCGCCTCGAGATGCAGCTGGGGCACGTAGGCGTGGTAGACGCCGCCGCCCCGGTCCTTGGAGCGATACAGCGCGAGGTCGGCCGAGCGGATCAGCGTCTCCGCCGTGCGGCCGTCGCGCGGCCCCGTGGCGACGCCGACCGAGGCGCCGATATAGAGCGTGTGCTGATCCACCTCATAGGGGCGCGACAGCGTCTCGATGATGGTGTGTGCCAGCCGCTCGAGCCGCCCGGCGTCGCCCGCGTCGCGCACCACCACCGCGAACTCGTCGCCGCCCAGTCGGCCGATCAGCTCGTTCTCGGTGACCAGCTCGGCGAGCCGTTCCGACACGCGACGCAGCAGCCGGTCGCCGACGGGGTGGCCGAGCGTGTCGTTGACCGCCTTGAAGCGGTCGAGGTCGATCATCATGAAGGCGCAGCGCGCGCGCCAGCGCTCCGCCTCGCTCAGCGCCCGGGTGAGCTCCTCGTTCACCGAGAGGCGGTTGGGAAGGCCGGTGAGCGCGTCGAAGCGCGCCATCCGGTTGATCCGCTCGGCCGAGGCGCGCTGCTCGGTGATGTCGGACACCACGCCGCGATAGCCGGCGAAGCGACCCGCCGCGTCGAGCCGCGGCGCCGCGGCGATCTGCCACCAGCGCGCCGCGTCACCGACCGTGACCGGCAGCGCGACGTCGCTGAACGGCTCGCGCCGGGTCATCTTGTCCGCGATCAGGCGCAGCTCGTCCGAGGCCGTGGCACTCTCCCAGTCGGCGCCGGCGAGCAGCCGCAGCAGCGGCATACCCTCCAGCTCGGCCGCGGTGATGCCGCAGGCGCGCGCGAAGCGCTCGCTGGCGCCGATGATCCGACGCGCGGCGTCGGTCTGCCACAGCCAGTCGGCGCCCTCCTCGAAGTCGCGCAGCAGCAGCTGCACCGTCGCCTCGCGCTCGCGCAGCGCGCTCTCCGCGGCGCCGAGTCGCGCGACCCCGCGCGCGCGGACGCACACCGCTCCCGCCAACAGCAGCGCGAGCGCGACGACGATGGCGGCCACGACGGGCCGACCGGCGAGCGCGAGCGGCGCGGCCGTCGCCGCGGCGGTGCCGGTGAGGAAGACCAGCGCCGCCGGCGGGAACGTCGCCAGGGTCAGCGCGGAGGCGGTCATCACGGTGGCGAGCAGCAGGTCCAGCGCGTAGGCGGCCGCGGGATCGGCGGCGACGGCGAGGCGCAGCGGCACCGCCGCCCAGGCGGCGGCGAGTGTGGCGGCCGCGGCACTCGCCGCGGCGAGCGGCAGCGGCGCCTCGGGCTCGGCACGCGCGACGATCAGCCGCGTCAGCACCGCCGCCGCGGTCGCCACCGCCGCACCCCAGCCGATCAGCCACGGTAGCGCCACCGAGTCGCGCAGCAGCGCCGCCGCGGCGCCCGCACCGAGCGCGTGCGCGGCGAGCAGCGCGGGCGCGAGTCGCCGCGCCACCGTCCGCTCCGCCGCCCGCTCCACCGTGATCTCGCGGTGGCCGGCGGCGCGCTCGGCGCTACGACGCAGCCCGAGGCGCGCGCGGATCGGCACAGATGCCGGCGGGGAGGTGGGATCGCGTGTCACGCCCGAGCCTTAGCTCCCTCGTCGTTGACGAAGCGTTGCCGCCGGCACGAACCTGCCGGCTTATCGGCATCGGGTTGCCGGTAACAAGGCAGGGCCTGTCAAGCACTTGCGTGCCCGAACGAGATCCGAGCCGAAGACCGCCTCCGGAATGGACGAAGAATCACCGCCCGTCGTCCGGCGCGGGCGGCGCCGGCCTCAGGCGGCGAGGTCGTAGGGCTTGATCTCGCCGGCGAGATAGAGATTGCGCGCCTTGGCGCGGCTGAGCTTGCCCGAGCTGGTGCGCGGCAGCGTGCGCGGCGGGATCAGCTCGACGACGCAGTTCATGCCGGTCACCGAGCGGACGCGGTCGCGGATCTCGTCGCGCAACCGCACGCGCTCGACCTCGTCCGAGCTGCGGCACTGCACCAGCACTGCCGGAGTCTCCTCGCCGCCGGGCGTGGTGATCGCGAAGGCCGCGATGTCGCCGGCCTTGAAGCCGGGGAGCTGCTCCACCGCCCACTCGATGTCCTGCGGCCAGTGGTTGCGCCCGTTGATGATGATCATGTCCTTGGCGCGGCCGACGATGAAGATATAGCCGCCGGACATGTAGCCCATGTCACCGGTGTCGAGCCAACCGTCGATCAGGCACGCCTCGGTCGCGCCGGGGTCGCGGAAATAGCCGACCATCACGCTCGGCCCGCGGCACCACACCTTGCCGATCGCGCCGTCGGGGAGCGGCGTGCCGTCCTCCTCGCGCACCTCGACTTCCATGTCGCGCACCGGCTTGCCGCAATTGACGATCGCGCGGTAGCGCTGCGGCCGGTCCTCGCCGTGCTGCATGCCCGAGAGCTCGGTCTCCTCGACCAGCTCGACGCGGATGCCCTCGCCCGGCGGCATCAGCGACACCGCCAGCGTCGCCTCGGCGAGGCCGTAGCTCGGCAGGAAGGCGGTCGCCTGGAAGCCCGCGTCGGCGAAGGCGTCGACGAAGGCCTGCATCACGTCGGGCCGGATCATGTCGGCGCCATTGCCCGCGACGCGCCAGCGCGACAGGTCGAAGCGATCCGACGCCTTGGTCTGGCTGGAGATGCGGCGCGCGCAGATGTCATAGCCGAAGGTCGGCGAGTAGCTCAGCGACGTGCCCGGGTTGCGGCTGATCAGGTCCAGCCAGGACAGCGGGCGGCGCGCGAAATCCTCGGTCTTGAGGTAATCGGTCGAGACCTGGTTGGCGACCGGCGAGAGGAAGCAGCCGACCAGCCCCATGTCGTGATACCACGGCAGCCACGAGACGCAGCGGTCGGTCTCGATGATCTGCACGCCGTGCGCGTGCGCGGCGAGGTTGCTCAGCAGCGCGCGGTGCGTGATCGCCACGCCGTGCGGGAAGCGGGTGGAGCCGCTGGAATATTGCAGATAGCAGACATCGTCCGACGTGCTCGCGGGCAGCGCCGCCTCCGGCCCGGGATGGGTGGCGAACTCGACCCAGTCGACCCCGCGGACGCCCGCCGCCTCGGCCGCGGCGCCGGCCATCTGCGCCAGCTCGGGCGGGAAGACGAGCATCACCGGATCGCAGCTGGCGAGCTGGACGCGGAGCTGGTCGATGTAGGAATCGCGCCCGCCGAACGAGGTCGGCAGTGGGAGCGGTACCGGCCAGGCGCCGGCGAGCACCGCACCGAAGAAGAGCGCCGCGAACTCGGCGCTGGTCTCGGCCACCAGGGCGACACGGTCGCCCGGCGTCACGCCCGCCGCGATCAGGCGATAGGCGCAGGCGCGCGCGTCGTCGCGCAGCGCGGTGAAGCCATAGGCGCGCACCAGCGTGCCGCGCGCGTCGTGAAAGTTGAGGCCGCGGCCGCCCCGCGCGGCATAGTCGAGCGCCTCGCCCAGCGTCGCGAAATCGGCGAAGCGGCGCGGCAGCGGGTCGGCCGTCGGCGTCGGTCGCGTCTGGGAGGCAGTCGGGGCGATGTCGGTCGTCATCCTGTGTTCCTGTCGCAGCGGTCACGCCGGTGCAATAGTTAAGCGGTTAAAGGCGTACTTTGGCCGAGCGTTCAAAATCGGATGCCAGTGTGGCACAAACATGGCCGTGTCGCTGCCCCCTTCCCCCGAGGCCTCCTCGCGCCGCCGGCCGCCGCCGCTCGACCAGGCGGCGCTCGAGCGGCTCGCGCTCCGCTACGTCGAGCGGTTCGCGACCACCCGCGGCAAGCTCAGCGCCTACCTCGCGCGCAAGATCCGCGAGCGCGGCTGGGACGGTGCGCCGGTGGATCCGGCAGCGGTGGCGGAGCGGATGGCGGCGCTGGGCTATGTCGACGATCGCGGTTTCGCCGAGCAGAAGGGCGCCGCGCTGGGTCGGCGCGGCTATGGCGCGCGACGCGTCGCCGAGACGCTGCGCGCCGCCGGGCTCGACCCGGACGACGCCGCCCCCGTGCTGGCACAGGCGCGCGCGGGTGCGCTGGCGAGCGCGCTGCGGCTCGCGCGGCGCAAGCGGATCGGTCCGTTCGCCGACGCGCCGGCCGACGCGGCACAGCGCGCGCGTCAGCTCGGCCAGCTGCTGCGCGCCGGTCACGCCCCGTCATTGGCGCGTCGCATCGTCGAGGCCGAACCCGGCGCGATTCTGGACGAGGAATGATGCATCGGCGCTTGCCAAGGATCATTGTGCAGTGCACCGATAGGCGAGCGTTAACGCTGCGACACGGCGAAGAAGGGGACGACGACGCGACGTGCGAGACGAGGCTTCCGCTACCGCCGGCGATCCGCTCGATCCGGCCGGACTGCCGACGGCTGACGCCGTCTCGGTAGCGGTATCGGGCGTTCTCAAGTGGTTCGACGCGACGCGCGGGTTCGGCTTCATCGTATCCGACGATCCCGCGATGGGCGATATCCTGCTCCACTTCAGCGTGCTCCAGGCGTTCGGCCGGCGGACCCTGCCCGAGGGCGCGCGGGTCAGCGGCACCGCGGTACAGGGCCAGCGCGGATGGCAGGCGGTGACGATCGCGGACATCGATCTGACGGTCGCGCTGGAGACGATGCGTGACCGCGATCGCGCCCGCGTCGATCCAGGCGCACTGGCCGCCGAGGCCGGCGAGTGGGAGGAAGTCACGGTCAAATGGTTCAATCGCATCAAAGGCTACGGCTTCCTGGTCGCGGTCGAGCGGCCGGGCGACATCTTCGTCCACATGGAGACGCTGCGGCGTGCCGGGATCGCGGAGGCGCAGCCCGACCAGCGGCTGCGCGCGCGCATCGTCCAGGGCCGCAAGGGGCCGCTGGCCGTCGCGGTGGCGGTGATCGAGTGAGCCGCACCGCGCTGCTCGCGTCCGCGCTGCTGCTCGCCGCGTGCGGGCGCGGCACCCCCGCGACCGAGCCGTCGCCCTCGTCCTCCGCCATGACCAGCGAGACGCCCAACCCGCAGCGCCGCACGGTGCCGGTGACGATCGAGAGCGGTGGCAAGCGCCACACCTTCCGCGCCGAGGTGGCCGAGACCGCGGCGCAGCAGGCGCAGGGGCTGATGTTCCGCACCGACCTGCAGCCCGACGACGCGATGCTGTTCGCACCCTATCCCGCCGGCGGCGGCGCGCCGCAGGTGGCGGACTTCTGGATGAAGAATACGCCGATGTCGCTCGACATCCTGTTCATCCGCGCCGACCACAGCATCGCCGCGATCGCGCCGAGCACCACGCCTTTGTCGGAGGCGAAGGTGAGCTCGGGCGAGCCGGTGGCGGCGGTGCTCGAACTGGTCGGCGGCCGCGCCGCCGCGCTCGGCATCGGCGCGGGCGACCGGGTGAGCTGGTGAGTTGCTCCCATCCTCCCCGCCATGCAGGGAGGATTAGCTCCTCGACCGCCGCCAGGCATTGAACCGCGCCCGCGGGCCGGGTAAGCGCGGGGCACCATGGGCATCAACCTCAATCCTTTCACCTGGTGGAACGGCGCCAGCTGGGGCACCATCCTCGGGCTGCGCGGCAAGCGCCAGGTCGGCGAGGACTCGCTCGGCAACACGTACTGGGAAGGCGGCCGCGACACCGCGGGCAACCCGCGACGCTGGGTGATCTACTCCGGCGCCAACGACGCCAGCCGCGTGCCGCCCGAGTGGTTCAGCTGGCTGCACCATCAGGTCGACGGCACACCCGACCAGAACCTGCCGCCGCCGCGGCAGTGGCAGAAGCCGGCGGTGCCCAATCTCACCGGCACCGCGCTGGCCTATCGCCCGCAGGGTGCGCTGGAGAAGGGCGGTCAACGCGCCTCGGCTACCGGCGACTATGAGGCGTGGAGCCCCGACGCGTGAGGCGCGGGCTCGCGCTCGGCGGGCTGTTAGTGGTGGCGGCGGCGGCGACCTGGGCGGGCCTGGGCTGGCGCGGCGCACGCCACGGCGCCTCACCGGCCGTGAGCACCGCGCTGCCCGCGCCCGCGGGCGCCCCCGCACCGCGCGCCTCGGACGAGGTGTCGCTCGACTCGCAGGACGATCCGGTCGATCTCGGCGCCACCCCGATGGCGCAGCGCGTCGCGGTGCTGGGCCTGCTCAACAAGCGCAACGGGGTCAGCCGCGACCTCACGCTCAAGCCAGGGCAGGCGGTCCGCGCAGGCGACGTGATCGTGCGGCTGCGCGCGTGCGAGCAGACCGCGCCATGGGAGCCCGAGCCGCTCACCGGCGCCTTCGTCCAGCTCGACGTCCGCGCCGCGGAGGGCGGCTGGCGCCGCGCCTTCTCGGGCTGGCTCTACAAGGAGCGGCCCGCCGCCAACGTCGTGATCCACCCGGTCTACGACGTCTGGACCAAGAGCTGCGCGATGACCTTCCCGGGCACCGCGCCGTCGGCGCCGGCGGCCGCATCCAGGGCGCCGAAGATCCCGGCGCCCGCCGCCTCGGCCAGTGCGGCAGGGGATGAACCGGCTCCCGCCGACGAGGCGGTCGAAGAGAGCGCCGCGCCCAGCAACGTCATGTAGTCGGCGCGCGGCACCTCGACCGCGCCGAGCGAGGCGAGGTGCTCGGTCATGAATTGGCAGTCGAGCAGGGTGAAGCCGCCCGCGCGCAGCCGCGCCACCAGCGCCGCGATCGCCACCTTGGAGGCGTTCGGCCTCCGGCTCACCATGCTCTCGCCGAAGAAGGCCCGGCCGAGCGCGAGCCCGTAGAGCCCCCCGACCAGCACGTCGCCGTCCCAGCACTCGATCGAATGCGCGTGCCCGAGCCCGTGCAGGCGGACGAACGCCTGCTCGATCGAGGCGTTGATCCAGGTGTCGGGGCGATCCACGGCGCTCTCGGCACAGAGCGCGATGATCTCGGCGAAGGCGCGGTCGGCGGTGACGCGGAACCGGTCGGCGACGATCACCTTGCGCAGCGAACGCGAGAGATGGAAGCCGTCGAGCGGCAGGATCGCGCGGCGGCGCGGCTCGACCCAGTAGACGTCGGCCGCGTCGCGGCTGTCCGCCATCGGGAAGACGCCGACCGAATAGGCGCCCAGCAGCAGCGACGGGTCGAGCGGCTCGGCGCTCAACCGCAGCGCTGTTCCACCGCGCGCCACAGCTGCGCGAACGCGCTGGCCGCGATGCTCTTCGGGGCGGCGACGCCGACCGGCAGCCGTTTGGCGCTGGCCGCCTCGATCGCGCTAGCCGCGGGGATGGCCGGCCAGTCCGCGTGCTGCTCGACGGCGGCGACGTGGAGCGCGCGGCGGCGGTCGACCATGTTGTGCACCGGCAGGATCGCGACCTGGCCGCCGAACTGGCGCTCGATCGTGGCATAAGCGCGCTGCGAGAAGGCCGAGGGCACCACCGGCACCACGATCAGGTCGGCGGCGCGCGCGACCTGGTCCGCGGTCTCGGTCAGCCCGGGAGGGCAGTCGAGGATGACGTGGTCGTGGTCGCCCAGATCCGCGATCAGCTTGCGCAGCCGCTTCTTCTTGTCGAGCTCGCGGAACAGGTGGTTGAGGTCGCGCAGCGAGGCGTCGGCGGGGAGCAGCTCGAGCCGGTCGAAGCGCGTGCGCGTGATCAGTCGCTCGGGATCGACATCGCGCGAGAACAGCGCCTGCGCCCGGTCGTGCGCGCCGCCGTCGCCGAGCACCCAGCTGGACGCGGCCTGAGGATCGAGGTCCCACAGTAACGTGCGCCGCGCCGACAGCGTCGCGGCGCACCACGCGAGATTGACGGCCAGCGTCGACTTACCGACGCCGCCCTTCAGGCTGTAGATCGCGATGGTTGCCATAAGCGCTGGACGCTAGGGGCGGCCGCGACGTGCGGCAAGGATTGATCGAGGTGAGGCGCCGGCGCTCTCCGCGAGACGCGCCGGCACGACTCAGCTCAGGCGTGGCAGGAAAGCGCGCCCTTGCCCGGGCGGGTCAGGGTGATCTCGGTCGGGGTGCCGGTCATCTTCCAGCCGCCCTCGGCGCTGAGCGGCGCCTCGCCGCCCTCACCCTTGAGCATGGTGGGCGTACCGTTCTTCTCGGTACGCACCACCGCCTGCTTGTCGCCGGTGAAGAAGGTCACGTAGACGAGGCTACCGTCCTTGCAGCGCATCGTCTTGTCGGCCTTGATCGCGGGCGGCAGCTCGACGGGCGCGGCATTGGCCAGCTGTGACGCCATCGGATCGGGGTTGGAGTCGATCACCTGCGGCTTGGACGGCTCGGAATTGCACGCTGCGAGCGCGAACAAGGAGGCGGCGAGGGGGAGGAAAGCAAGCTTTTGCATAGGCCCGCACGCTTCGCGCATGCGGAAAAGGTCGTCAACCCTGTCATACCAGAGTCATTGTTCCAACGACCCATTTCGGTAGCGCTCACTCGTGGAACTCGGACAGCTCCGGGATGCGGCCGAACGCGATCTTCGAGCCCACCCGATCGAGCCGCCCGCCGTTGAGCGGTCCGACCGAGACCGCGTTGCGCCCGAACCGCTCGTTGATCCGGTCCATCGCGCGACTGAGCGCCAGGGTGCGGGTCTCGCGCGCGAGTGGGTCGTCGGGATCCAGCGCGGCGAACAGCGAGCCCTGCTCGCCCGCGACCGGTTCGATCTCGGCCAGCGTCACCCCGATCATGCGGCAGCCGCTGCGATGCGCTTCGCCCGCCGCCCGCAGCCGCGGGAAGAGCGAGTCGAGCCGCGCCAGCATCACGAAACTGTCCTGCGTGGCCGGCAGTTTGACGCTCGCGCGCCACTTGCTCTTGTCGTCCTCGAAGCGCGCGTGGAGCACCAGCAGCCGGGCGCGATAGCCCTTGCGGCGCAACCGGCTGGCGGCCTTGAGCGCGAGCCGGCGCGACGTCAGCCGCACCGATTCATAGCCGCGGTGGCGCGGGGAGAGCACGTGGCTGTGCCCGATCGTGCGGCTCCGCGTCGGCTTCTCGGGCAGGTCGACGCCGTGGAGCAGGTACCACAGCCGGTCGCCGTCGCTGCCGCCCCAGGCGTGGCCGGCGTCGCGCGGGCGGCGCGCGAGCAGCTGGCGAATGTCGTTGACGCCGTCGCGCGCCAGCCGCCGTTCCATGTTGGGGCCGATGCCGGCGATGTCGCGCAGCTTGAGCGGGTACAGCGCGTCGGGCAGCGCGGCCGCCTCGAACACCACGAGGCCGTCGGGCTTCTGCAGGTCGGAGGCGAGCTTGGCGAGCAGCCGGTTCGGCGCGATCCCGATCGAGCAGGTGAGATAGTCGCCGACCGCGACGGCGAGCCCGCGCTTGATGCGGCGGGCCAGCGCGATCGCGGCGTCGCGGCCGTTCTCATTGTCGAGCAGCCGGCACGCTACCTCGTCGATCGAGCAGACCCGCGTCACCGGCACGTGGCGCTCGACCTCGGCGACGATGCGGTGGTGATAGGCGACGTACAGCTCGTGTCGCGCCGGCGTGACGACCAGCTCCCGGCACTTGCGCTTGGCTTCCCACACGGGCGTGCCGGTGGAGATGCCGTAGCGCTTGGCCTCGCGTGACGCCGCGATCGCCACCGTGGTGTCGCTGCCGACCGGCGCGACGATCACCGGGCGCCCGCGCAGCGCGGGCTGCACCTGCTGCTCGACGCTGGCGAAATAGCTGTTCAGGTCGAGGAACAGCCAGCGCAGCGGGCGCGGGGGCAGAGTGAGATCCGCGCTGGGCACCGGCGGCGACTCGCATGAGGGAACGGAGGGAGAACATGGCACGGCGTAGCCGCGCTGACCAGTCCCGCGGACGGTACTCGCGGCACCATGGATGCGGGCCCGAGGCCGGGATGGCGGGGGCGCGACCGGCTGCCGCGTCGCGCGCCTCGGATCCAGGCTCGTCAGCGCGCGACCGCCGAGGCGCGTCGCCGCCTCGTCCGGCGCCTCCCGCTCTGCTAGGATCGAGTGCCCGCTCGGAGCCGACCCCATGCCGCCACGCACCTTCGCCGCCTTCTGGCCCCATTACCTCCGCGAGCACGCGTGCCCTGCCACCCGCGCGCTCCATTATGCCGGCACCGCGCTCAGCTTCGCCGCCGCGGCGCCCGCGCTGGCGTTCGGCGGCTGGTGGTGGGCGGCCGTCCCGGTGGCGGGCTATGCCTTCGCCTGGGGCGCGCATGTCGCGGTCGAGCGCAACCGGCCGGCGACCTTCCGCCACCCTTTCTGGTCGCTGCTGGCCGACTATCGCATGTTCTTCCTGTGGCTCGCGGGGCGCCTCGCGCCGCACCTCGCCAAGGCCGGAGTGGCGGCGCGATAGTTCTGCTCGCTTGCGCATTGCCCCCGGGCTCCGCATCTAGCGCGCCATGCATACCACAAGCGACACGCTGGCGCTGATCGGCAACACGCCGCTCGTGCGGCTCAAGGGGCCGAGCGAGGCGACCGGCTGCGACATCTTCGGCAAGTGCGAGTTCACCAACCCGGGCGCGAGCGTGAAGGACCGCGCCGCCTTGTTCATCGTCGAGGATGCCGAGGCGCGGGGGCAACTCCAGCCCGGCGGCACGATCGTCGAGGGCACCGCGGGCAACACCGGGATCGGGCTGGCGCTGGTCGCCAACGCCAAGGGCTATCGCACGATCATCGTGATGCCCGACACCCAGTCCAAGGAGAAGATGGACACGCTGCGCGCGCTCGGCGCCGAGCTGGTGACCGTTCCCGCCGCACCCTATTCGAGCCAGTACCATTTCGTCCACACCTCGCGCCGCATCGCCGAGGAGACGCCCGGCGCGATCTGGGCCAACCAGTTCGACAATATCGCCAATCGGCGCGCGCATATCGTCGGCACGGCCGAGGAGATCTGGGCGCAGATGGAGGGCCGGATCGACGGCTTCACCTGCGCGGTCGGCACCGGCGGCACCTTCGCCGGGGTGGGGCTGGGGCTCAAGGCCAAGGACGAGCGCGTCTGCGTCGCGCTGAGCGACCCGCAAGGCGCGGCGCTCTACGACTATTACGCCTGCGGCGAGCTGCGCGCGGAGGGTTCGTCGGTCGCCGAGGGGATCGGCCAGGGGCGGATCACCGCCAATCTCGAGGGCGCGCCGGTCGACGCGCAGTTCCGCATCGCCGACCAGGAAGGCTTCGACTGGACCGAGCGGCTGCTGGCGGAGGAGGGGCTGTGCCTCGGCCTCTCCTCGGGGATCAACGTCGCGGGCGCGGTGCGTCTCGCGCGCCAGCTCGGGCCGGGCAAGCGGATCGCGACGATCCTGTGCGACACCGGCTTCCGCTATCTCTCGACGCTGTATGACCCGGCGTGGCTGGCGGCGAAGGGGCTGGTGCGGCAGCGCCGTGACGGGGCGTGATCGACAGCGCCGCGACGATCGGTTAACGTCGCACGACGAGATGAAGGGTTCGCAGCGAAAGAAGGTGGCGGTCGAGCGCCAGCAGTCGGAACAGGCGCGCCAGCGCGTGCGGGTCGGCATGGTCGGGCTCGCCATGGTGGTGCTGCTGATCGGCGTGGCCAGCGCGATCTTCTCGACCGTCGATCAGGAGCGCCCGGTCGCGGTCGCCGGCGCGGCGCAGCCAGCGGTCGTGGTCAACATGAGCGTGCCGGGTCCGATCCCCACCGTCACGCCGACCAACGAGCCGCTCGCCGAGTTGGGCGTGACCCCCAGCGCCGCCAACACCCCGCCGGCCGAGAAGCCCGCGCCGCACGCGCAGTGACGATCGGCGCGCCCGGCTGCGGGCGTCGTGCGCGGGATCGCGGTGGTGCGTCTCGGCCGCTACCTACAGCGGAGTCCTCGTGGCCTGAGAGCAAGCGCTGTCGTCATGCCGGGCTTGAGCCGGCTTCCATCGTGCCGCGAGCGCGGCGATCGTCATGTCCGCGACACGGTGGATGCCGGCTCGGGGCCGGGGTGACGGTCGTAGCGGGCGCGGCGGCGTCGCCGAGACGAGCGCTCTCTCGTGCCGAGGGGTGGTACCATCCGTCGGTCGGCGCTCGCGAGCCGGTGCACCTCGTAGCTGCTCCCGTTCCCACCCGCACGACGCCGCTCGACCGTGTTCCCCGAATCTCCCGGGGAAAAGCGGGGAAACGCTGCCTGCGCCCCTTCCACGCGCCCGCTTTCGCCCGCGCGCGTGCCCACCCGCGCCCGCCACCCCCGACCTAGCACGCGGATCGACCGAGAAAATCCGCCGCTTCCCCGGCTCTCCCCGAATTTCCCTTCTCATCCCCAAGTAACCCTGATACGTGTCGATCACGACATTGGGGGCAGGACCACTGTTGTTTGCTGACGGGCAACGTCGGCGGGCGGTGATGGCCGTTCGCCGGAACAGGAGGTCGTGCGCTCCGGGTGTGAGGTGGGCGTGGCAGACAGGGTGGACTATCAGGGAAAGGGGCTCGGTCTTGTCGACGACAAGGGCCGGGTCGCGATTCCGAACACCCTCCGCGCGATGCTCGCCAAGAACGCCCCCCGTGACGACGGCAAGGACGGCGGCACCGTCATCATCGCGCCGCATCCGGAGCATCGCTGCCTGATCGCCTACGACCCCGGCTTCGTGCCGTTCTGGAAATCGCGGCTGGAGGCGCTCGACGCGGCGCAGTTCGAGCGCACCGGCAAGGTCGACTACAACATCCTCGATCGCGCCGGCGGTGCGGAGCCGCTGCCCTTCGACGGCTCGGGCCGCTTCATCATGCCCGCGTTCGAGCGCCGCTACGCGCGGATCGCGGGCGCGGCGGTGTTCCTCGGGGCGTTCAACTGGATCACGATCTGGGCGCCAACCATCCTGCTCGAGACCCCCGACATCGATCCCTTCCTGAAGGAATATGTCGAGTTCACCTGCGAGGAGAAGGGGATCGCGCTATGATGAGCGGGACCGCCCTGTCCGCCGGTCCGTCCGCCGCGCCGCACGTCCCCGTGCTGCTCGCGCCCGTGCTCGCCGCGCTCGCCCCCGCCCCCGGCGAGCGCCATGTCGACGCCACCTTCGGCGCCGGCGGCTACACGCGCGCGCTGCTCGCCGCGGGCGCCGAGGTGATCGCGTTCGACCGCGATCCCGACGCGGTCGCCACCGGCCGCGCGCTGGCGGCTGAGGAGACCCGGCTGACGATGGTCGCCGCCACCTTCTCGGCCCTCGCCGAGGAGCTGGACGCGCGTGGCCTCGCCCCGGTCGACGGCGTGACGATGGACATCGGCGTCTCGTCGATGCAGCTCGACCAGCCCGAGCGCGGCTTCTCCTTCCAGGGCGACGGCCCGCTGGACATGCGGATGAGCCAGGAAGGGCCGTCCGCCGCCGATTTCCTCAACACCGCCGACGAGGAGGCGATCGCCGACGTGCTCTACCGCTACGGCGAGGAGTCCAAGTCGCGCCGGATCGCGCGCGCGGTGGTGGCGGCGCGGCCGCTGACCACGACCGCGCAGTTCGCGACCGTGGTGCGCCGCGCGCTCGGCCACCGCCCGCACGACAAGAAGGATCCCGCGACGCGCGCCTTCCAGGCGGTGCGGATCCACGTCAACGGCGAGCTCGACGAGCTGGAGCGCGGCCTCGTCGCGGCGGAGCGCGTGCTCAAGCCGGGCGGACGGCTCGCGGTGGTCAGCTTCCACTCGCTCGAGGACCGCATCGTGAA
This sequence comes from Sphingomonas sp. BK580, assembly GCF_014194975.1. GTDB lineage: Bacteria > Pseudomonadota > Alphaproteobacteria > Sphingomonadales > Sphingomonadaceae > Sphingomonas. The sequence continues at coordinate 151,050 of NZ_JACIAY010000008.1, forward strand.
GCGCTTCCTGCGCGACCGCGCGGGCGCGGCACCGGGCGGCTCGCGCCACCTGCCGGCGGCGGCGCCGGCGCGCGCGGCGACCTTCGAGATGATCGGGCGCGCGCAGCGCGCCGACGAGACCGAGCTGGCGGCGAACCCGCGCGCCCGTTCGGCGACACTACGCGCGGCACGGCGGACGGCGGCGGCGGCTTGGGTAAGGGAGGCTTGAGGATGGCGGCGGTGTATCGGTTGAAGGGGCTGGGCTGGCTCACCAGCTGCGCGATGGTCGCGATCGGCTTCTACCTCGTCTCCTCGCAGGTGGCCGCCGAGCGCAAGCGCGTGGAGCAGCTCGACCGCAAGATCGTCGGCGCCGAGCGCGACATCCGCGCGCTCGAGACCGAGTTCGACGTGCGCGCCAACCTCGCCCAGCTCGAGCGCTGGAACGGCGACACGCTGGCGCTGACGGTGCCGACCGCCGCGCAGTTCGTCCGCGACGAGGCGGCGCTCGCCTCGCTGTCGCCCAACCAGCCGGTGCCCGCGCCGCTGCCGGGCGCCGCCGCGCCGGTGCAGACCGCGCAGCTGATCGTCCCCGCCGCCGCGGCCGCCGTCACCGCCTCTGCCGCTCCCACTCCCGCCGTTCCCGCCGCCGTCCGGACCGCGGCCGCCGCGCCGGTCACGACGGTGAAGGTCGCGGCGGCCAAGCCGGTCGCCGCTCCCCGCCTGACGCCGGCGGTGGTGGCGGCGGCCGCACCCGCCCCGAACGGCGCTGCCGCGCGCGCCGCCAAGGTGGCGATGCTCGATCGCGCGCTGCTGAGCGAGACCACCGTCGGCGACCTGCTCAGCCGCGCCCGCACCGAGCGCGGTCGCCTGCGGTGACCGCACTCGTCGCCCGTCCGGTCCGCGGCGCGCGCGCGGGCGACCAGCGCCAGCAGCTGCTCGCCACCCAGCACCTGCGGCTGATGGTGCTGATGCTGCTGTTCGTGGCGGGCGTGCTGGTGGTGATCGGGCGGCTGACGCTGCTCGGCGTCGTCGCCGGCAGCGAGCGCGGCGGCAGCGTCGCGGCGGCGGTGCCGCGCGGCGATATCGTCGATCGCAACGGCGCCCCGCTGGCGCGCACGATCGACGCCTGGACGATCGGCGTCCATCCCAAGAAGCTGATCGGCGATCCGTCAGAGATCGCGCGCAAGCTCGCCGAGCTGATGCCCGAGAAGGGCGACCAGTCGTGGTTCTACGCGCAGATCACCAAGCCGGTGAGCTTCACCTACCTCCAGCGCCGCGCCAGCCCGGCGCTGGTCGAGGCGGTCAACGCGATCGGCGAGCCCGGCATCGTGTTCGAGCGCGAGACGCAGCGGCTCTACCCGCAGAGCACGCTGGCCGCGCACGCGCTCGGCTTCATCAGCGGCGGACATGGCATGAGCGGGATCGAGCGCGCGCTCGACGAGCGCCTGACCAACCCGGCCACGATCGGCCAGCCGGTCGCGCTGTCGCTCGACACGCGCGTCCAGGCCGCGTTGGAGAGCGAGCTGGGGCGCGCGATGACCACCTTCTCGGCGCGCGGCGGCGGCGGCATCGTGCTCGACGTCCACACCGGCGAGGTGCTGGCGATGGTGTCGCTGCCGACCTTCAACCCCAATCGCGTCGGCATGTCGGGGACCGACCAGCTGCGCAACCTGACGACGCAGAGCGTCTTCGAGCTGGGCTCGACCTTCAAGCCGATCACCATGGCGACCGCGATCGACACCGGCGTGGTCACCTCGATGGAGGCGCGCTTCGACGCCACCCACCCGCTCCAGGTCGGCCGCTACACGATCCACGACGAGCGCGGCGACCCGAAGCGCTGGCTCAACATGGCGGAGACTCTGATCTACTCGTCGAACGTCGCCACCGCGCGCGTGGCCGATGAGGTAGGGCAGCAGCGCATGGAGACGATGTTCCGCAAGCTGGGCTTCGACACCCGCCCCGACATCGAGATCCGCGAGAAGGGTCGGCCACTCTGGCCGCGATATTGGGCGCGCACGACGACGATGACGACCGCGTTCGGTCACGGTATCGCGGTGACCCCGCTCCATCTCGCCAACGCCTATGCCGCGCTGGTCAACGGCGGCACCTGGCGGCCAGCGACGCTGCTCAAGCTGCAGCCCGGCCGCGCGCCGGTCGGCCGCCGCGTGATCAGCGAGGCGACCAGCGCGCGGATGCGGCAGATGCTGCGGCTGGTGGTGATGCGCGGCACCGGGCGCAAGGGCGACGCACCGGGCTATCGCGTCGGCGGCAAGACCGGGACCGCGGAGGCGGCGGTGGCGGGCGGCTACGACCGGTCTCGCAACGTCGCCACCTTCGTCGCCGCCTTCCCGATGGACGAGCCGCGCTACGTCGTGCTGGCGATGCTCGACTCGCCGCAGGGCACCAAGGAGACGGGCGGGTGGAAGACCGCGGCGTGGAACGCCGCCCCGGTGGTGGGGCGCACGATCGCGCGCGTCGGCTCGCTGCTCGGCGTGGTGCCCGACGACCATCGCGACGTCGACGTCTCGGACATCCTGCCGACGTTGTGGCAGGGCGACGACGTGCCCAAGAGCGGCGGCCAGTGAGGCGCGCGCGATGAGGCTCTCCGCGCTCCTCGGCCACGACGCGCCTGTCGCCGCCGACGCGACCGTCACCGGCTTCGCGATCGACCACCGCAAGGTCGCGCCGGGCAACGTCTTCGGCGCCTTCGCGGGGCAGCGCGTCAACGGCGAGGACTATGTCGACGCGGCGATCGAGGCCGGCGCGGTCGCGGTGGTGGCGCGGCCCGGCGCGCACGTCGATGGGGCGATCCACGTCGCCGACGACAACCCGCGTGAGGCCTTCGCCCGCCTCGCCGCGCGCTTCTACGCGCCCTTTCCGCCCACGGCGGTGGCGGTGACGGGGACGAACGGCAAGACCTCGACCGTCGAGATGACGCGCCAGCTGTGGCGCATGGCGGGCGAGCACGCCGCCTCGATCGGTACGCTCGGCGTCACCACCGCCGATGAGCGGGTCGTCACCGGACTGACCACGCCCGACGTGGTCACCTTCCTGTCGAACGTCGCCGGGCTGGCTCGCGAGGGCGTCACCCACCTCGCCTTCGAGGCGTCGAGCCACGGGCTGAGCCAGTATCGCACCGAGGGCCTGCCGGTGCGCGCCGCCGCCTTCACCAATCTCGGCCGCGACCACCTCGACTATCACGGCGACATGGCGGCCTATTTCACCGCCAAGCTGCGGCTGTTCGCGCAGGTGCTGAGCGACGACGGCAGCGCCGTGGTCTGGGCCGACGACCCTCAGTCCGAGCGCGTCATCGACATCGCGCGCGAGCGCGGCAACCGCGTCGTCACCGTCGGGGAGCACGGCGACAACCTGCGGCTGATCGAGCGCGTGCCCACCCTGCTCGGGCAGGGGCTGGTGATCCGCGCCGGGGGCGTCGATCACCGTGTCCAGCTCCCGCTGATCGGCGGCTATCAGGCGGCCAACGCGCTGATCGCGGCGGGGCTGGTGATCGCCACCGGCGGCGACGTGGCGGCCACGCTCGCGGGCCTGGCGCGGCTCCAGCCGGTGCGCGGTCGACTCGAGCGCGCCGCGATCACCGCGAGCGGGGCGCCGGTCTATGTCGACTATGCGCATACGCCCGACGCGATCGAGGCGGCCTGCGCGGCGCTGCGCCCGCACGTCGCGGGGCGGCTGATCCTGGTGGTGGGCGCGGGCGGCGACCGCGACCGCGGCAAGCGCGAGCCGATGGGCCAGGTGGCGGCGGCGGCGGCGGACGTGGTGATCGTCACCGACGACAACCCGCGCTCGGAGGATCCCGCGGCGATCCGCGCCGAGCTGCTCCAGGGCGCGCCCGGCGCGCGCGAGATCGGCGACCGCCGCGCCGCGATCGCCGCCGCGCTGCGCGAGGCGGCGGCGGGCGATATCGTGCTGATCGCGGGCAAGGGCCACGAGCAGGGCCAGATCGTCGGCGACCTGGTGCTGCCGTTCGACGACGTCGCGGTCGCGCGCGAGATGGCGGCGTGAGCGCGGTGGCGGACAAAATTTTCCCCGAAAAGGGGAGGGGGACCATGCCGCAGGCATGGTGCAGGGGAGGCGCCGCGCGCGCCGCCGCTCGTGTCGGTAGCGCATCTGCCGCGCTTCCTGACTCTCACCCGCGTCACCCGCTCGAAGCGCCCCGTATGCCGCTCGTCCCCTCCGCCACGCCCTCGGCGCGGTCCCCAGCGGAAGGTCGGATCGTCTGCCGGACGATCCTCGGCCATGCGGGGCATGGCCGACCTTCCGCTCCGTACCGGGGAGGATCCCGATGAGTCTCTGGACCTCGTCCGACATCGCCGCCGCGACGGGCGGCACCGCCACCGCCGGCTTCGCCGCCGACGGGGTCGCCTTCGACTCGCGCGAGGTGGGCGAGGGTGACCTGTTCGTCGCGCTCGCGGGCGAGCAGAGCGACGGTCACCGTTTCCTCGACCAGGCGTTCGCACAGGGGGCCGCCGGCGCGATCGTCTCGAGCGAGACCGCGCATCCGGCCGTGCGCGTCCCGGACACCTTCGCCGCGCTCGAGGCGCTCGCCCGTGCCGCGCGCGCCCGGGTGAAGGGCAGGGTGATCGGCGTCACCGGCTCGGTCGGCAAGACCTCGACCAAGGAGGCGCTGTTCGCCGCGCTCGACCGCTCGCCCAGTCGGCGCGCGCATCGCTCGGTGAAGAGCTACAACAATCACACCGGCGTCCCGCTCAGCCTCGCGCGCATGCCCGCCGCCAGTGACTATGCGGTGCTGGAGATGGGGATGAACCACCCCGGCGAGCTGGCGCATCTCACCACGCTCGTCCGCCCACACGTCGCCATCGTCACCGCGATCGCGCCGGCGCATACCGAGTTCTTCCCCGACGAGAGCGCGATCGCCGACGCCAAGGGCGAGATCTTCCGCGGGTTGGAGCCCGGCGGCATCGCGATCGTCCCCTTTGACAGCCCGCACCGCGACCGGCTGATCGCGGCGGCGCACCCGTATGCGGGCAAGATCGTCACCTTCGGGCTGGACAAGCGCGCCGACGTCCACGCCGCCGAGGTGATGCCCTCGCCGCGCGGCGGCACCTTCGTCGGCGCCAAGGTCGGCGCGCGCGAGCTGAGCATGACGATCGCGCAGCCGGGCCAGCATTGGGTGTCGAACGCGATGGCGGTGCTCGCCGCGGTCGACGCGGTCGGCGCCGATCTCGCGCTCGCCGGCCTCGCGCTGGGCGAGCTCGGTGGGCTGGCGGGGCGCGGCGCGCGGCGCGACGTCGCGGTCGGCGACGGTCGCGCGCTGCTGATCGACGAGAGCTACAACGCCAACCCGGCCTCGATGCGCGCGACGCTGGCTGTGCTGGCGCAGGAGCCCGGCCGGCACGTCGCGGTGCTGGGCGAGATGCGCGAGCTCGGCGCGGGCTCGGCCGCGTACCACGAGGCGCTCGCCCCCGCGGTGATCGCGGCGCGCGTCGAAACGGCCGTGCTGGTCGGCGAGGCGATGGCGCCGCTCGCGCAGGCGCTTGAGGGGCAGGTCGATTTCGTCCATGTGCGCGATGCCGCCGCGGCGCTGGACCAGGTCCGCGCCCTGCTCCGTCCGGGAGACGCGGTGCTCGTCAAGGGATCGAACGGGGTCGGGCTGTCGCGGCTGGTCGCCGCGCTCGCCGACAAGGTGGGTTGAGTGCTGTACTGGATCGCGGAGCATCTGGGTTTTCCCGGCGGGCTCAACCTCATCCGTTACCTCTCCTTCCGCGCCGGCGCGGCGGTGGCGACCGCTCTGTTCATCGGCCTGATCATCGGCCCGCGCTTCATCGGCTGGCTGCGCGTGCGCCAGGGCAAGGGCCAGCCGATCCGCGCCGACGGGCCGCAGACGCACCTCGCCAAGCGCGGCACGCCGACGATGGGCGGGCTGATGATCCTCACCGCGCTGACGCTGTCGATCCTGCTGTGGATGAACCTCGCCAACCCGTTCGTCTGGGCGTGCCTGTGCGTCACGCTCGGCTTCGGCGCGATCGGTTTCCTCGACGACTATGACAAGGTGCGCAAGGCGAGCACCGCGGGCGTGTCGGGGCGGACACGGTTGCTGCTCGAGTTCCTGATCGCGGGGATCGCCGCCTGGATCATCATGCAGGAGAACGGGTCGGCGCTCTATCTGCCGTTCACCAACCGCTATTTCATCGACCTCGGCTATGCCTATCCGCTGTTCGCCGCCTTCACGATCGTGGCCTTCGGCAATTCGGTGAACCTCACCGACGGGCTCGACGGGCTCGCCACCATGCCGGTGATCATCGCCGCGGTGGCGTTCATGATCATCGCCTATCTCGTCGGCAACGTGAAGTTCGCCGACTATCTCGGCATCCCGCACGTGCCGCGCGCGGGCGACATGGCGATCTTCTGCGGCGCGATGGTCGGTGCGGGGCTCGCTTTCCTGTGGTACAATGCCCCGCCCGCGGCGGTGTTCATGGGCGACACCGGCAGCCTCGCGCTCGGCGGCGCGCTGGGGACGATCGCGGTGGTGGCGCACCACGAGATCGTGCTCGGCATCATCGGCGGGCTGTTCGTGGTGGAGGCGCTGAGCGTCATCGTCCAGGTGTTCTGGTACAAGCGCACCGGCAAGCGCATCTTCCGCATGGCGCCGATTCACCACCATTTCGAGCAACTCGGCTGGAGCGAGCCGACCGTGGTGATCCGCTTCTGGATCATCGCGCTGGTGCTGGCGCTCGCCGGCCTGTCGACGTTGAAGCTGCGGTGATCACCTCCGGCGCCTGGGCGGGGAGACATTATGCGGTGCTCGGGCTGGCACGCTCGGGCGCCGCGACCGTGCGCGCGCTGCTCGCCGCCGGCGCGCGCGTGACGGCGTGGGACTCGGACGAGGCGAAGCGCCACTCACTCCTTCCCGGCACGGGGAAGGGGACCGCCGGCGAAGCCGGTGGTGGCGGGGGCTCGCCGCGCAGCGCAGCGCTCGCGGAGGGTCCCCTCCACCACCAGCCTTCGGCTGGCGGTCCCCCTCCCCCTGCCGGGGAGGAACTGCGGATCGCCGACCTGGCCACCCTCGATCTCACCGACTTCGACGCTGTCGTCGTCTCCCCGGGCGTGCCGCTCAACACGCACCCGCTCGCCGCGGCGGCGCGCGCGTCGGGCGTGCCGATCGTCGGCGACATCGAGCTGTTCGCGCAGGCGCGCGCCGGGCTGCCCCCGCACAAGGTCGTCGGCATTACCGGCACCAACGGCAAGTCGACCACCACCGCGCTGGTCCACCATCTGCTCGACGCCGCCGGCGTGCCCGCGCGCATGGGCGGCAACATCGGCCTGCCGATCCTCGCGCAGGCGCCGCTGCCCGCGGGCGGCGTCTACGTGCTCGAGCTGTCGAGCTACCAGATCGACCTGACGCAGACGCTCGACTGCGAGGTCGCGGTGCTGCTCAACGTCACCCCCGACCATCTCGACCGCTACGCGGGATTCGAGGACTATGCCGCCAGCAAGGCGCGGCTGTTCGCGATGCAGTCGCCGCACCACCGCGCCGTGATCGGCATCGGCGACGCTCCCTCGGCCGCGATCGCGCAGGGCTTCGCGCACCGCGGCGAGACGATCACCACGATCGCGCCGGGCACGCCGCTCGACCAGTCGCGCTGGCCATCGCTGCAGGGGCCCCACAACGCGCAGAACGCGCTCGCCGCGATCGCGGTGGCGGCGGCGCTCGGCCTGGAGCGCGCCGCGATCGAGGCCGGGCTGGAGACCTTCAACGGCCTGCCGCACCGGATGGAGCGGGTGGCGACGCTGGGCGGGGTCACCTGGATCGACGACAGCAAGGCGACCAATCCCGAGAGCGTCGCCCCCGCGCTCGCCGCCTTCCCGCGCGTTCACTGGATCCTCGGCGGGCGCGCCAAGGGCGACGACCTCGACGCCTGCGCCCCGCATCTCGGCAACGTGGTGCGCGCCTATACGATCGGCGAGGCCGGCCCGCGCTTCGCCGCGCTGCTGCGCGACCGCGTCCCCGTCGCCGAGGCGGAGACGCTGGAGCGCGCGGTGCGGATCGCCGCGGCCGAGGCGCGGCGCGGCGAAGTGGTGCTGCTGTCGCCCGCCGCCGCCTCGTTCGACCAGTTCCGCGACTACGAGCATCGCGGTACCGTGTTCCGCGCGGCAGTGGAGGCGCTGGCATGACCGACGTGAGCAGGGCACAGCGGGCGGGGCTCAAGGGGCGCGGCGGGCGCGGCGACCCGTCGCCGCTCGGCACCTGGTTCTGGGACATCGACCGCGTGCTGCTGCTGCTCGCCTTGTTCCTGATCGCGATCGGGCTGATCGCGGTCGCGGCGGGCTCACCGGCGAGCGCCTCGCGCTACTCGGGCGAGCATCTCAAATTCGCGCCGCTGCATTATTTCTGGCGCCAGCTGCTATGGGCGGGGGTGTCGCTGCCGGTGCTGTTCGGCGTGTCGATGCTGCCGGTGACGGCGGCCCGGCGCATGTCGCTGATCGGCGCGGCGGTGTGCGTGGCACTGCTGATGATCGTGCCCTTCGCGGGGGTGATGGTGAACGGCGCGCGGCGCTGGATCGGCTTCGGTATCGCGCAGTTCCAGCCGTCCGAGTTCCTCAAGCCCTTCTTCGTCGTCGCGGTGGCGTGGCTGCTGTCGCTCAAGTCGCGCGACGAGGAACTGCCGGTGACGATGATCACCGCCGGGCTCACCGGGCTGATCGCTTTGCTGCTGATGCTCCAGCCCGATTTCGGCCAGACCGTGATCTTCTGCTGCATCTGGCTCGCGCTCGTCACGATCGCGGGCACGCCGACGCGCGTGATCATGGGCTTCGTGGCGATGGTGCCCGCGGCGCTGGTGGCGGCCTATCTCTTCTACAGCACCGCGCGCGCCCGCATCGATGCCTTCCTGTTCCCCGGCGTGGAAGGCGAGGGCGCGGCGGACCATTTCCAGACCGACGCGGCGCACCGCACGCTCACCTCGGGCGGCTGGTTCGGCACCGGGCCGGGCGGCGGCACGGTGAAATACGGCCTGCCCGAGGCGCACACCGACTATATCTTCTCGGTGATCGGCGAGGAGTTCGGGCTGCTCGCCTGCATGGTGGTGGCGCTGGTGTTCCTCGCGCTCGTCATCCGCGTCTTCGTCAAGCTGCTCGACGAGCAGGACCCGTTCAAATTGCTCGCCGCCTCGGGGCTGGCGGTGCAGTTCGGCGCTCAGGCGCTGATCTCGATGGCGGTCAACACCGGGCTGGCGCCCTCCAAGGGGATGACGCTGCCGTTCATCAGCTACGGCGGCTCGTCGATGGTGGCGCTGTCGCTCGGCATGGGGCTGCTGCTCGCGTTCACGCGGCGCAACCCGTTCCTGCTGCGCAGCCCCTATATCACGCGATGGAACGCCGAATGACGCCCGTGCAGGACTTCCGCCCGCGCCACTTCGTGCTCGCCGCGGGCGGCACCGGCGGCCATATGGTGCCCGCCGCCGCGCTCGCGACCGAGCTGACCAAGCGCGGCCACCGGGTCGCGCTGGTGAGCGACGCGCGCGGGGTGCGCTTCCCCGGGCTGTTCGAGGACGTGCAGACCCACGTCATCCCCGCCGGGCGCTTCGCCGGCGGGCCGCTCGGCTGGGCCAAGGCGGCGCGGCTGATGATGCAGGGCCGCGCCATGGCGGCCGAGCTGTACCGGACGTTCAAGCCGGCCGCGGTGATCGGCTTCGGCGGCTATCCCGCTTATCCCGCGCTGTCGGCGGCGTTCGCGGCGGGGATCCGCACCGCGGTGCACGAGCAGAACGCGGTGCTCGGCCGAGTCAACCGGCTGGTGGCGGGCAAGGTCGACGCGATCGCGACCAGCTACGCCGAGACCGAGCGGCTGCGCCCGCGCCACCGCGCCAAGGCGCACCACGTCGGCAACCCGGTGCGCGAGAGCGTGCTCGCGCTGCGCGCCAAGCCCTATCCCTTGCTCGACGAGGACAGCATCTTCCGCGTGCTCGTCACCGGCGGCAGCCAGGGCGCCTCGGTGCTCAGCCAGGTGGTGCCCGAGGGGCTGGCGATGCTGCCGGTCGCGTTCCGCCGCCGGCTCCAGGTGACGCACCAGGCCCGGATCGAGGACATCGACGTCGCGCGCGAGACCTATGCGCGGCTCGAGATCGCGGCCGACCTCGCCACCTATCTGCCCGATCTGCCCGAGCAGCTCGGCTGGGCGCATGTGGTGATCGCGCGCGCGGGCGCCTCGACCATTGCGGAGCTGACCGCGGCGGGCCGCCCCGCCATCCTGGTGCCGCTGCCCAGCGCCACCGACGACCACCAGACCGCCAACGCGCGCGAGATCACCCGCGCCGGCGGCGCGCGCACGATCGCGCAATCGGCCTTCACCCCCAGCGAGCTCGCCAAGCAGATGCAGAAACTCGGGCTCGACCCGGAAGCGCTCCAGAACGCCGCGGCGCGCGCCCGCGCCTGCGGCACGCCCGAGGCGGCGAGCGACCTCGCCGACCTGGTCGAGAGCCTCGACTCGCCCGAGTCGCGGCTGCCGGTCGGTCGCGTCCAGCAGCGGAAGGCGTTCGCGTGAGGGGGGTCGCCACGGACATCGGGACGATCCACTTCGTCGGCATCGGCGGGATCGGCATGTCCGGCATCGCCGAGGTGATGCACAATCTCGGCTACACCGTGCAGGGCTCGGACGTCGCCGAGGGCTACGTCGTCGAGGGCCTGCGCGCGCGCGGCATCACCGTGACGATCGGGCACGACGCCGCCAACGTGGCGGGCGCGGCGGTGGTGGTCACCTCCACCGCGGTGAAGCGCGGCAACCCCGAGGTGGAGGCGGCGCTGCAGAACCGCGTCCCCGTGGTGCGCCGCGCCGAGATGCTCGCCGAGCTCATGCGGCTGAAGTCGACCGTCGCGGTCGCGGGCACGCACGGCAAGACCACCACCACCTCGATGGTGGCGGCGCTGCTGGACGCGGGCGGGGTCGACCCCACCGTGATCAACGGCGGCATCATCAACAGCTACGGCTCGAACGCCCGGCTCGGCGCGAGCGACTGGATGGTGGTCGAGGCGGACGAGAGCGACGGCAGCTTCCTGCGGCTCGACGGCACGATCGCGGTGGTCACCAACATCGATCCCGAGCACCTCGACCATTACGGCAGCTTCGATCGCGCCAAGGACGCCTATGTCGAGTTCGTCGAGAACGTGCCCTTCTACGGCGCGGCGCTGCTGTGCCTCGACCATCCCGAGGTGCAGGCGCTGATCCCGCGCGTGCGCGACCGGCGCATCGTCACCTATGGTTTCGCCGCCTCGGCCGACGTGCGCGGCGTCAACGTGACGCCCTATCCCGGCGGCAACCGCTTCGAGGCGCAGGTGCGCGCGCGCGACGGCGCGGTGCGCTCGATCGAGGGGATCGACCTGCCGATGCCGGGGCGCCACAACGTCCAGAACGCGCTCGCCGCGATCGGCGTGGCGCTCGAGCTCGGCATCGACGACGCGACGATCCAGAAGGGGTTCGAGCGCTTCTCCGGGGTCAAGCGGCGCTTCACCAAGGTGGGCGAGGTGGCGCTCGACGGCGGCGCGGCGACGATCGTCGACGATTACGGCCACCACCCGGTCGAGATCCGCGCGGTGCTCGCCGCCGCGCGCGAGTCCGCGCAGGGGCGGGTGATCGCGGTGGTGCAGCCGCACCGCTACTCGCGTCTGGGCAACCTGATGGAGGAGTTCCGCGGCGCCTTCAACGACGCCGACCTCGTCTACGTCACCCCCGTCTATGCCGCGGGCGAGGCGCCGGTGCCGGGCGTCGACTCGGCCGCGCTGGTGGCGGGGCTGCGCGATCGCGGCCATCGCCAGGCCGAGCTGATCGAGGACGCCGCCGCGCTCGCCGCCGCGCTGGCGGGCGAGCTGCGCGCGGGCGACCAGGTGATCTGCCTCGGCGCGGGCGACATCACCAAATGGGCCGCCGGCCTCGCCGCCGCGATCACGGCGCAGCGGCGGTGAGCGTCGCGACGCTCCCTCCGGTGCGCGGGCGGCTCACCGCCGGGGCCGCGCTGGCCCCGCTCGTCTGGTTCAAGAGCGGCGGCGCGGCCGAGTGGTTGTTCGAGCCCGCCGACGCGGACGATCTCGCCGCCTTCCTCGCCGCGCTCGACCCGGGCGTGCCGGTGCTGCCGCTCGGGCTCGGCTCCAACCTGATCGTGCGCGACGGCGGCGTGCGGGGCGTGACGATCCGGCTCGGCAAGGCCTTCGCCCAGGTGGAGCCGATCGGCGACTCGCTCCTGCGCTGCGGCGGCGGGGCGAGCGGCATCCTCGTGTCCTCCACCGCGCGCGATGCCGGCGTGGCCGGGGTGGAGTTCCTGCGCTCCATCCCCGGGACGGTCGGCGGCTTCGTGCGGATGAACGGCGGCGCCTATGGCCGCGAGACCGCCGACGTGCTGGTCGAGGCCGAGGTGGTGCTGCGCGACGGCACGCGGCGGACGCTCTCGCGCGACGCGCTGGGCTACAGCTACCGCCACTCGGCGCTGCCCGAGGGGGCGGTGGTGGTGGGCGCGACGTTCCGCGGCGTACCGGGCGCACCCGCCGCGATCCAGGCCGAGATGGACCGCATCGCCGCCGCGCGCGAGGCGAGCCAGCCGCTGCGCTCGCGCACCGGCGGCTCCACCTTCAAGAACCCGCCGGGCGCGAAGGCATGGGAGTTGGTCGACGCCGCGGGCTGCCGCGGCCTGCGCCGCGGCGACGCGCAGGTGAGCGAGAAGCATACCAACTTCCTGCTCAACCTCGGCGCCGCGAGCAGCGCCGAGATCGAGGCGCTGGGCGAGGACGTGCGCGCGCGGGTCAGGGCCGCGAGCGGCGTCGAACTGGAATGGGAGATACAGCGCGTGGGCGACGGACAGAATCCTCCCCGGGACGGGGAGGGGGGCCGCCGTGCGGAGCACGGTGGTGGAGGGGGGCTTCCGCGGGCGGAGCACTCGCGGACAGTCCCCTCCACCACCGACCTGCGGTCGGCGATCCCCCTGTCCGCGGACGGGGAGGGATCTCGTCGTCTCCACGTCGCCGTCCTCATGGGCGGCTGGTCGGCCGAGCGCGAGGTGTCGCTCAACTCGGGCGCCGGGGTGGCCGAGGCGCTCGAGTCGCTCGGCCACCGCGTCACCCGCGTCGACCTCACCCCGACCGTCGCCGCCGATCTGGCCGCGGCGGCGCCCGACCTCGTCTTCAACGCGCTCCACGGTACGCCGGGCGAGGACGGCAGCGTCCAGGGCCTGCTCGAGCTCATGGGACTGCGCTACACGCACTCGGGGCTCGCCACCTCGGTGATCGCGATCGACAAGGTGTTGACCAAGCAGGTGCTCGTCCCCGCCGGCGTGCCGATGCCGGGCGGGCGCATCGTCCGCTCCGCCGAGATCCACGAGGCCGATCCGCTGCCGCGCCCCTATGTCCTCAAGCCGGTCAACGAGGGCTCCTCGGTCGGCGTCGCGATCGTCACCATGGGCGGCAATTACGGCAGCCCGATCGGGCGCGACACCGCGGGCCCCTGGCAGGAGTTCGACGAACTGCTCGCCGAGCCTTATGTCCGCGGACGCGAGCTGACCACCGCGGTGCTCGACGGCGCCGACGGCCCGCGCGCGCTCGGCGTCACCGAGCTGCGGCCGAAGTCGGGCTGGTACGACTACGACGCCAAATATACCGACGGCATGACCGAGCATCTCTTCCCCGCGCCCGTGCCCGACGAGATCGCCGAGGCGTGCCGCGACCTCGCGCTCCAGGCACATCGCGTGCTCGGCTGCCGCGGGTGCAGCCGCTCCGACTTCCGCTGGGACGACGAGCGCGGCGTCGACGGGCTGTTCCTGCTGGAGGTCAACACCCAGCCGGGGATGACCGCGCTGAGCCTCGTCCCCGAGCAGGCGCGCCACACCGGCATGAGCTACGCCGAGCTGGTCCAGGCGATCGTCGACGCGGCGATGCGCGCGCCGGCACCGAAGGCGGCCGCGCGCGCGAAGGACGCGGCGCGGTGAGCCGCACGATCAAGCGCGGTGGGCCGCCGCCGCGGCGCGCGGTCAGCAACCGGCGGCGCGCGCCCAAGGCGTCGCTCGGCGACCGGCTGATCGCGCGCCTGCCGGTCAGCGAGGAGACGCTGCGGCGCGCGGTGACCTGGACGCTGCTCGGCGGCGTCGGCGCGGCGGCGCTGGCGCTCGCCACCGTGCTGGGCGTGCCGCAGGCGATCGGTGTCGGCATCGCCGAGGCGGCCGGCCGCGCCGGGCTGGAGGTCGAGCAGGTCGACATCACCGGGCTCAAGCGGATGGACCGCGAGACGGTCTACGCGATCGCGCTGGAGGACCAGCCGAGCCGCGCGATGCTGCGCGTCGACCTGGAGCGCGTGCGCGAGCGGCTGCTCGCCTACGGCTGGATCGCCGACGCCTATGTCGCGCGGCGGCTGCCCGACCGGCTGCTGATCCACATCACCGAGCGCGAGCCGGCCGCGATCTGGCAGGATAACGGCCAGCTCACGCTGATCGACTCGACCGGCCGGCTGCTCGCCCCGGTCGATCCCGCGCGCATGCCCGACCTGCCGCTGGTGATCGGCCCGGGCGCGGACCGGCAGGAGGGGGGCTACCAGGCGCTGCTCGCCGCCGCGCCCGCGCTCAAGCCACGCATCCGCGCCGCCACGTGGATCGGTAACCGCCGCTGGGACCTCACCTTCGACACCGGCGAGACGCTGGCGCTGCCGCAGGACGGCGCCGCGCAGGCGTTGATCAAGTTCGCGCAGCTCGACGGCGCGCGCTCGCTGCTCGGCAAGGGCTGGGTGCGCTTCGACCTGCGCGATCCCGCCAAGCTGGTGGCGCGCCGGCCGGGGCAGGACCTGCACCAACGCTTGCAGGACGACGGCAGCGCCGACGCGGTGGCGGGCAACGCCACCGACGGCGGCGGCGGCAACGAGACGACGGCGACGCGCGCGCGGGAAACGACGCGCGTCGGCGAGGCATGACACAGGCGTGGTACAGACAGGCGCAGTACAGGGCGTGACGAGGGGGACAGCATGGCCAAGGCAGCACCGGACGGGTTGATCACCGCGCTCGACATCGGCTCGTCCAAGGTGTCGGCGATGATCGCGCAGAAGGGCGACGGCGGCGAGCTGGTGGTGCTCGGCACCGGCCAGCGCGAGAGCCGCGGCGTCAAGCGCGGCTATATCGCCGACATGGACTCGACCGAGGTCGCGGTGCGCGAGGCGGTGGAACAGGCCGAGCGGATCGCCGGCTTCAACATCGAGAACGTCTGGGCCGGCTTCTCCGCCGGCGGGCTGGTGAGCGACGAGGCCTTCATCGAGGCCGAGCTGGGCGGCATGCGGATCGAGCAGGCCGACATCGACGCTTTGCTCCAGGAGGGCCGCCAGTCGATCGACCCGGCCGGGCGCATGGTGCTCCACGCCCAGCCCGCGCTGTACACGCTCGACGGCCTCACGGGCGTGAAGAAGCCGCTCGGGCTCCACGCCGACCGGCTCGGCGTCCACATCCATGTCATCGCCGCCGACGGCTCGCCGGTGCGCAACCTCGACCTGTGCGTGCGCTCGGCGCACCTCGAGGTGAAGTCGATCATCGCCGCGCCCGTCGCCACCGGACTGGCCTGCCTCAGCGCCGAGGAGCGCGACCTCGGCGTCGCGCTGGTCGAGATCGGCGCGGGGATCACCAACGTCTCCCTGTTCGCGGGCTCGATGCTCGTCGGGCTCAAGTCGATCCCCTACGGCGGCGCGGACATCACCGACGACATCGCCTCGGCGTTCGGCACGACGCGGCTCCAGGCCGAGCGGATCAAGTGCTTCCACGGCTCGGCCAACGCCTCCCCGCGCGACAACCACGAGATGGTGACGATCCGGGAGCGGACCGACGATGAGGACTCGGAGGCGCTGCAGATCACCAAAGCGGCGCTGATCGCGGTGATCCGGCAGCGGCTCGAGCATCTCACCAGCGAGATCCAGGCGGCGCTCAAGGAGCTGAAGTTCGAGGGGCCGGTCGGGCGCCAGGTGGTGCTCACCGGCGGCGGGGCGGAGCTCAAGGGCATCGCCGATTACGCCCAGCAGGCGCTCGGCCGCTCGGTCCGGGTCGGCCGGCCCAAGGGACTGACCGGTCTGCCCGAGGCACACTCGGGTCCTGGCTTCGCCACGCTGGCGGGGCTGGCCTTCTTCGCGGCGAGCGATCCGATCGACCTGCGCGGGCTCGTGCCGTCGCAGCAGATGGTCCATCGCCAGCGCGGCCTGCGCGGTTTCTGGAAGCTCGTGCAGGCGGCCAAGGCAAATTATTGACGCGGTGACAGGGCGTTTCGCGGTGTTTCCTCTTCCACCCGGCGTCTCGTTGTTGCACATCGGTAGAAATTAACCGCGCGAGTGACGGCGGCGCGGAGCGGACGGAGTAAGCACGCGATGAGCATCGAATTCATCACCCCGGATCTCGACGATCTCACCCCGCGCATCACCGTCGTGGGCGTCGGCGGCGCCGGCGGCAACGCCATCGCCAACATGATGCGCGCCGACGTTCAGGGCGTGCAGTTCCTCGTCGCCAACACCGACGCGCAGGCGCTGAAACAGTCCGAGGCGGAGCAGAAGATCCAGCTCGGCGCCAAGATCACCCAGGGCCTGGGCGCGGGCAGCCGCCCCGAGATCGGTCGCGCCGCCGCGGAAGAGACGATCGACGAGCTGTCGCGCCTGCTCGAGGGCAGCCACATGTGCTTCATCGCCGCGGGCATGGGCGGCGGCACCGGCACGGGCGCCGCCCCGGTGATCGCCAAGGCCGCGCGCGACATGGGCATCCTGACCGTCGGCGTCGTCACCAAGCCGTTCAGCTTCGAGGGCAACCGTCGCGCCAAATCGGCCGACGCGGGGATCGAGGAGCTGCAGAAGTTCGTCGACACGCTGATCGTGATCCCGAACCAGAACCTGTTCCTGGTCGCCAACGCCAACACCACCTTCAAACAGGCCTTCGAGATGGCCGACGAGGTGCTCCAGCAGGGCGTGCGCGGCATCACCGATCTGATGGTGATGCCCGGCCTCATCAACCTCGACTTCGCCGACGTCCGCTCGGTGATGCAGGAGATGGGCAAGGCGATGATGGGGACCGGCGAGGCCGAGGGCGACGATCGCGCGCTGATCGCGGCGCAGAAGGCGATCGCCAACCCGCTGCTCGACGGCGTGTCGATGCAGGGCGCCAAGGGCGTCATCGTCTCGATCACCGGCGGCGACGACATGCGCCTGCTCGAGGTCGACGAGGCCGCCAACCACATCCGCGAGCTGGTCGACCCCGACGCCAACATCATCTGGGGGTCGGCGTTCAATCCCGAGCTGGAGGGCAAGATCCGCGTCTCGGTGGTCGCGACCGGCATCGAGAACAATGCCGCCGCCTCGGCACCGGCCAGCGCCGCCCCGGCCGAGCCGACGCGCACCTTCAGCTTCTCGGCACCGCGCCGCAGCGACGCCGCGCCGACCGCGGCCGCGCCCGCGCCGCAGCCGACTCCGGCTCCTGCCCCGTCGCCCGCGCCGATCCCGAGCGCGTATCAGCCGACCCCCGAGGTGCCGCCGCAGCAGCCGAGCGGCGCCGCCGCGGGCGCGATGGCGCAGGGCGTGCCGCCGACCACCTCGGGTCCGGTGGTCGATCCCGCGCCCGCCCCGGCGCCCGCCGCGCCGGCCGACGACGAGCTGCTGCTCGGCGCTGACTCGATGATGCCCGCGCCGACGCCGCAGGCGCCCGCGGGCGACGCCGCGCGCCGCCGCTTCCTCGCGCCGGGCGGCGAGGGCGAGGAGGCGCCGCCGCAGCCGCGCGTCAAGCTGGGCGGGACCCTGTTCGAGCGGATGCAGAACGCCACCCGCAACGCCGGTGGGCGCAGCGACGAGGGCGAGGGCGGCGACCTGCCGCGCTTCCTGCACCGCCAGAACAACCAGTGAGCTGACTCGCGGCCGGGGTGGCCCCGGTCTGACACGCGTCGCAGGCGAGGGTGCCTGCTGCCCCGCTCGTCATCCCCGCGTGAGCGGGGATGACGATCGGTCGATCGAGCGAGGCGAGCCAGCGACGGCGTGCCCCCCGCGGCGATCGCGTGCCATTCGTCCCATCCCGGTCACCGCGCGACTGTCTTTCCCCCGCGCGCCGTGCCAAGACTCGTCGCCCGGCCCCTCCGCACGAGTGACGCGACATGACCGCCATCGGCATCTACGGCAGCAGCGGCCGCATGGGGCGCGCGATCGCGACGATCGCCGAGGGGGAGGGCTGCGCCGTCGCCGGCGGCATCGACGCGCAGGGGGACCCGCTGCCGCTCGCCCGGGCCGCCGACGTGCTGGTCGACTTCTCCACCCCGGCCGCCCTGGAGCCGCACCTCGCCGCGGCGGTCGCGGCGCGCACCCCGATCGTGATCGGCACCACCGGGCTGAGCGCGACGCACCACGCGCTGATCGAGCAGGCCGCCGCGCTCATCCCCGTGCTGCAGACCGGCAACACCTCGCTCGGGGTGACGCTGCTGCAGACGCTGGTGCGCGAGGCGGCGGCGCGGCTCGGTGCCGAGTGGGACATCGAGATCGTCGAGATGCACCACCGCCACAAGGTCGACGCTCCCTCGGGCACCGCGCTGCTGCTCGGCGAGGCCGCCGCGGCGGGGCGGGCGACTCGGCTGGCCGAGGTGCGCGTCGACAGCCGCGCCGGGCTGGTCGGCGCGCGCACCGAGGGCACGATCGGCTTCGCCTCGCTGCGCGGCGGCTCGGTGGTGGGCGATCACTCGGTCGTCTTCGCCGGCGAGGGCGAGCGGGTCGAGCTCGGCCATCGCGGCGAGGACCGCAGCATCTTCGCGCGCGGCGCGGTGAAGGCGGCGCTGTGGCTCGCCGGGCGCGCGCCGGGGCGTTACGCCATGGCGGAGGTGCTCGGGCTGTGACCCGGCGCGAGGTCGTCGAATTCTATCGACGGCTGGCCGAGGCCAACCCGCATCCCGAGACCGAGCTCGAGTCGGTCAACGTCTACACCTTGCTCGTCGCTGTGGTGCTGTCAGCGCAGGCGACCGACGCCGGGGTGAACCGCGCCACGCGCGCCTTGTTCGCGGAGGTCGACACGCCCGCGAAGATGGTCGCGCTCGGCCTCGACGGGCTCAAGCAGCATATCCGCACGATCGGCCTGTTCAACACCAAGGCCAAGAACGTGATCGCGCTGAGCCAGGCGCTGCTCGACCAGCACGGCGGGGAGGTCCCGCGCGACCGCGCCGCGCTGGAGGCGCTGCCCGGGGTCGGGCGCAAGACCGCCAATGTCGTGCTCAACGTGGCGTTCGGCGCGGAGACGTTCGCGGTCGACACGCATATCTTCCGAGTCGGCAACCGCACCGGGCTGGCGCGCGGCGGGACCGTGCTGGCGGTGGAGAAGAAGCTCGACGCGGTGACGCCCGCGCCGTTCCGAGTCCACGCGCACCACTGGCTGATCCTGCACGGCCGCTACGTCTGCAAGGCGCGACGGCCCGAGTGCTGGCGCTGCATCGAGCACGACCTCTGCGCGTTCACACCCAAGACGCCGCCGCCGCCCGAGCGGGCCGCGGCGCGCGCGGGCTGAGGAGGCGACGATGCGCGGCTGGGTGGCGATGACGCTGGTGCTGGTGTCGGGCGCGGCGGTGGCGCGCGACCGCGGGCCGGCGGTGCCGGAGGCGGTTCCCGCTGGCGAGGCGCGCAACTGCGTGCCGATCACCGCGCTGCGCGAGAGCCTGGTGCGCAGCGACCGCGTGATCGACTTCCACACCGCCGGCGACCGTTACTACCGCGTGACCCTGCCCCAGGCCTGCCCCGGGCTCGGCTTCGAGCGGCGCTTCGGCTACGCCACGTCGATCGGGCAGTTGTGCGCGCAGGACATCATCACCGTGCTGTACGCGACGGGCGGGATGCGCGGCGCGAGCTGCGGCCTGGCGCCGTTCCAGCCGGTGACGATCGCGCGCCGGGCCGCGAAAAGCGGGTAGCGCCGCGCCGCACACCCTGCTAGTCGCAGCCGACCGGCACCCGTAGCTCAGCTGGATAGAGCGCTGCCCTCCGAAGGCAGAGGCCACAGGTTCGAATCCTGTCGGGTGCGCCAGCTCTGCTCTCCTCTCCTCTCCTCACGTCACCCGTAGCGCTCGGCCTTCCACGGGTCGCCGCGCAGGTGATAGCCGTTGACCTTCCAGAAGCCCGGCGTGTCGCGCGCGATCAGCTCGATCCGGCGAATCCACTTGGCGCTCTTCCAGAAGTACAGGTGCGGGATGATCAGCCGCGCCGGGCCGCCGTGGTCGCGCGTCAGCGGTCGGCCCTGCCAGGCGTGCGCCACCAGCGAGTCCGCCGCGGCGAAGTCGGCGAGCAGCACGTTGGTGGTGTAGCCGTCATAGCCGTGCAGCATGACCGCCTGCGCCTCGGCGCGCGGCTGCACCACATCGAGCAGGTCGCGCGTGCTCACCCCCGTCCAGTCGTTGTCGTAGCGCGACCACGTGGTGACGCAGTGGATGTCCGAGCGCGAGCGGGTCTCCGGCAGCGCGGTGAAGCCGGCCCAGTCGAGCGTGACGGGCCGCTCGACCAGCCCGCCGAGCTCGAGCCGCCAGCGCGCGGTCGCGATGTCCGGCGTCCGGCCGAGGTCGAGCACCGGCCAGTTGGTGACGAGATGCTGGCCGGGCGGCAGCCGCTCGCGGTCCGCCGACGGCGCGGTGTCGGCGAACTTATGCTCCTCGGCCCAGCGCCGCTTCGAGCGGGTGAGCTTGGTGTCGGGGGGTAGGTCATCCATCGCGCGTCTCCGCAGCGCAAGATGGCGCGCGCGACGGCCGCGGCCAAGCCCCCTCCTTGCGCGGCGATCCGGCAGCCTTACCTCCGCCGCGGTGGAGACGTTCGACCAACTCGTGGCGCGGGTGCGCGCCTGCACCGCCTGCGGCGCGGAGCTGCCGCTCGGCGCGCGGCCGGTGATCCAGGTCTCGCCGAGCGCGCGGCTGCTGATCGCGAGCCAGGCGCCGGGCAGCAAGGTCCACGCCAGCGGCCGCCCGTTCGACGATGCCTCGGGCGACCGGCTGCGCGCGTGGATGGGGATCGACGCCGCCACCTTCTACGACGCGGCGCGGGTCGCGACGCTGCCGATGGCCTTCTGCTACCCCGGCCGCGCCGCGGGCGGGGACCGCCCGCCGCCGCGCGCCTGCGCGGCGCGGTGGCGCGACTCGCTGCTGGCGGCGATGCCCGAGGTGCGGCTGACGCTGCTGGTCGGCAGCTACGCGCAGGCGCACGTGCTCGGTGCGGGGGCGCTGACCCCGCGCGTGGCGGACTATCGCGCGTATGGGCCGGCGCTGTTCCCGCTGCCGCACCCGTCGTGGCGCTCGCAGCTGTGGATGCGGGGCAACCCGTGGTTCGAGGCCGAGGTGCTGCCGGCGCTCCGCACCGCGGTGGCGGCAGCGCTGGGGTAGCGCGCTGACAGGCGATCGGGCGGGAGAGCGATGTTCGTGCGGGAGCGTCCCTGCCGCGCCGGCGCGGGGATGCCGCGTGTTGGTCTCGATCGCCGCGCCACCGCCCCGGGCAACGGAACCTTCCCCCGCTCCCGCGCGGTTGCGGCGTTCCTCGAATGAACGCAGCGGAGACAGGCATGAGCATCGCGTCGGCACTGGGGCTCGGCGGGCGCAAGGTGCGCTACGCCATCGTCGGTCTGGGCGACATCGCGCAGGAAGCGCTGATGCCCGGCGTCAAGCACACCGGCAATTCGGAGATCACTGCCCTCGTCTCGGGTGATCCGGTCAAGCTCAGCAAGCTCGGCAAGAAGTACGGCGTCAAGCACCTCTTCGGCTACGAGAGCTTCGCCGGCCTGCTCAAGTCGGGCGAGATCGACGCCCTCTACCTGGCCACCCCCAACTGGCGCCACGCCGAGTTCGCGGTACCCGCGCTCGAGGCGGGCATCCACGTGCTGTGCGAGAAGCCGCTCGAGGTGTCGAGCGAGCAGGCGCAGCGGATCGCCGACGCGGCCAAGCGCGGCAAGGCCAAGCTGATGACGGCCTATCGGCTCCACTTCGAGCCCGCCACGCTCGACGCGATCCGCCGCATCCGCGCGGGCGAGATCGGCGAGCTGATCGCCTTCACCTCGCTCTTCTCGCAGCCGCTCGACCCCGCCAACCACCGCGCGCACCACGGCATCGAGGCCGGGCCGCTGTTCGACATGGGGCCCTATCCGATCAACGCGATCCGCTACCTGTTCGGCGCCGAGCCGGTCGAGGTGGTGTCCGCGGTCGGCGTGCGCCACGCCGCCGCGGGGCTGGGCGACCTCGACGACACGGTCGCCGTCACGCTGCGGCTGCCCGGCGGCAAGCTGGCGCAGTTCACCGTCAGCTACGCCGCCGACGCGGTCGACAGCCTGATCGTCGTCGGCACCAAGGGCTCGATCGAGATGAACCCGGCCTATGGCTTCGGCCAGGGGCTGGAGCAGTTCCGCAGCGTCGCCGGCAAGGAGTCGCACGAGACCTTCGCCGCGACCGATCAGTTCGGCGGCGAGCTGCGCTACTTCAGCGACTGCATCCTCGAGGACCGCGACCCCGAGCCCGACGCCGAGGAGGGGTTGGCCGACCTCGCGGTGATCGAGGCGGTGGTCGCATCGATGCGCAGCGGCAAGGCCGAGCCGGTCAAGGTGAAGCAGCGCACGCGCCGGATCGATCCGGAGACGCAGGTGCAGAGCTTGCGCGCGGTGTCGGCGCCCGAGCCGGTCAACGCCTCCTCGCCGACGCGCGACTGAGATGGCGACGAGGTCCGACCCGGCGCGGCCGCTCGCCGGCCATAGCGCGATCGTCACGGGCGCGAGCTCGGGCATCGGCCTCGCGGTCGCCGAGGCGCTCGCGGGCGCCGGCGCCGCGGTGGCGGTGAACTATCGCTCGCAGCGCGAGCCCGCCGACGCGCTGGTCGAGCGGATCGAGCGCGCGGGCGGGCGCGCCGTCGCGATCGGGGCCGACGTCTCGCACGAGGAGGAGGTCGTTCGCCTGTTCGACGAGACCGCCGCCGCCTTCGGCCGGGTCGACGTGCTCGTCGCCAACTCGGGCGTGCAGCAGGACGCGGCCATCGCCGACCTCTCGCTCGAGCAGTGGAACACCGTGATCGGGGTCAACCTGACCGGCCATTTCCTCTGCGCGCGCGAGGCAGTGCGCCGCTTCCGCGCGCAGCCGAGCGACGCGCGCCCGGCGCGCAGCGCGGGGACGATCATCGCGATGAGCTCCGTCCACGAGGTCATCCCCTGGGCGGGACACGTCAACTATGCCTCGGCCAAGGGCGGGGTGCGAATGCTCACGCGCTCGCTCGCGCAGGAAGTCGCTGCCGACGGCATCCGGGTCAACGCCATCGCCCCGGGCGCCATTCGGACGCCGATCAACAAGGACGCGTGGGAGACCGACGAGGCGCTGGCGAAGCTGCTGCGGCTGATCCCCTACGGTCGGATCGGCGAGCCCGAGGACGTCGCGCGCGCGGCGGTGTGGCTCGCCTCCGACGACGCCGACTACGTCACCGGCACCACCTTGTTCGTCGACGGCGGCATGACGCTCTACCCCGAATTCCGCGACAATGGCTGACGGCAGCGGGGCCGCGGGGGAGAAGGCAGCGGGCGACACGGCCGAGCGGGTGAGGGCCGCTCGGCGCGTTCCGCCGCGCACGATCGGCGACCGCGGCATCATCGGCGACCTCGAGACCGCCGCACTGGTCGCGCGCGACGGCACGATCGACTATCTGTGCTGGCCCGCGCTCGACAGCCCGACGATCTTCGCCGACCTGCTCGACGACGAGAAGGGCGGCGCCTTCTGGCTCGCGCCGCGCCTCGCCGACCCGCGCCTGCTGCAGCTCTATGTTCCCGACACCAACGTGCTGGTGACTCGCTGGATGGCGGAGGAGGGCAGCGCCGAGGTGGTCGACCTCATGCCCCACCCCGAGGCGGCCGGGGCGCTCGGCGCGCGCTGTCTGCTCCGCCGCGTCACCGTCACGCAGGGGACGGTCGGCTTCGACGCGCGCTGCGCGCCGCGCTTCGACTATGCGCGCGAGGTGCCGCGGGTGGAGGGCGAGGATCGCAGCGCGCGCTTCGTCGGCGCGGACCTCGCGCTGCGGCTCCACGCCTCGATGCCGCTCGTCGTCGGCAGGGGAGAGGACGAGGCGACCGCCGACTTCACGCTGGCGGCGGGCGACAGCGCCTGGTTCGTGCTCGGCGACGACTCGCTCGCCCGCCCCGACGCGGCGTCGATAGAGGCTGCGATCGAGGCGACCGCGGGGGCGTGGCGTGGCTGGCTCGGCCACGCCAGCTACAAGGGGCGGTGGCGCGAGCAGGTGCTGCGCTCGGCGCTGGCGCTCAAGCTGCTGACGTCGGCGCGGCACGGCTCGATCGCCGCGGCGGCGACCTTCGCGCTGCCCGAGGCGACCGGGGCGGGGCGCAACTGGGACTATCGCGCCACCTGGATCCGCGACGCCTCCTTCACCGTCTATGCCTTCATGCGGCTGGGCTTCGTCGACGAGGCCGAGCATTTTCGCCGTTGGGCGGGCGAGCGCGTGATGCAGGCCGATCAGGAGCATCCGATCCGCGTGATGTACGCGATCGACGGGTCGGAGGCGGCCGACGAGCGCGCGCTCGACCATCTCGCCGGCCACGCCGGCAGCCGGCCGGTGCGGATCGGCAACGCCGCGCACGCGCAGACCCAGCTCGATATCTTCGGCGAGCTGCTCGACAGCACCTATCTCTCGAACAAATACGGTGCGGCGATCAGCCACGCCGGCTGGCAGCACGTCCGCGGCATCGTCGATTTCGTCATCGCGCACTGGCAGGAGCCCGACGCCGGCATCTGGGAGATGCGTGGGCCGCCGCGCCACTTCCTCCACTCGCGCGTGATGTGCTGGGTCGCGCTCGATCGCGCCATCCGGCTCGCCAAGAAGCGCTCGCTGCCCGCGCCGCTGGTCGCCTGGGCCGAGGCGCGCGACGCGATCGTGGCGGACGTGTGGACGCACTTTCGCCACCCCGTGCACGGCTATTTCGTGCAGGAGCGCGGCGGCACGGCGCTGGACGCCGCGCTGCTGATGATGCCGCTGGTGCGCTTCGTCTCCTCGACCGATCCGGTGTGGCTGAAGACGCTCGACGCGATCGGCGCGCAGCTGCGCGACGACGGGCTGGTCTATCGCTACCGCGACGACGATGGACTGGAGGGCGGCGAGGGAGCCTTCACCACCTGCACCTTCTGGTACGCCGAGTGCCTCGCCCGGGCCGGTCGCCTGCGCGAGGCACAGCTGATGCTCGAGAAGGGCATCGCCTACGGCAACCACCTCGGCCTGTTCGCCGAGGAGCTCGACCGCCACGGCGAGGCGCTCGGCAACTTTCCCCAGGCGTTGACGCACCTCGCCTTCATCAGCGCGGCCTATTTTCTCGATCGCCGGCTCGATCCCGGGTACCGGCCCAACTGGCAGCCGTGAGGGTCGTCGCGGAGGTGCCCGGCGGGTGAGGTCGCGCTGAAGCGTTCGGGCAAGTGGATCGCGCGCTGCCCGGTGGCGGAGTCGCGAGGGCGCGGGGCGGCGGGATCGCCGGACTGCCCTCAAGTCGTCGTCCGGCATCTCCGCGAAGAGGGGGGTGACGGAGGGAACGTCGGAAGGAGCGTTCGGCAGCGCCGCCGCGCGCCACCCCGGCTCACGCCCGCACGTAGAACAGGTGCGTCCCCACCCGGGCCACCTTCACCAGCGAGTTGCGCCAATAGGGCACCATCCAGTCGGTATGGTAGTGCGTCGCACGACCGACATCGGCGTCGACCTCGCCCGCCAGCGCGCGCCGTGCCATGCGCCGCGCGCCCGTCCAGCCGGCGCGGACGGGGCGGCGCGCCACCGACCCGTCGCAGGTGAAGGAGAATTGGCATCCGGTGTCGCGGGTCGAGCCCTGGAACACCACCCCGCACACCGTCTTGGGATAACCCGGCGCGCGCACGCGGTTGAGCACCACCTGCATCACCGCCCGCTGCCCGCGGCGGTCGTCGCCGGCCTCGTACAGCGCGGCGGTGGCGAGACACTCCACCGCCTGCGCGCGCTCCGCCTCGCCGCCGCGGAAGCGATAGCGCGGCGCGGTGCGGCGGCGCTCGGCGTGGAGCGGGAAGGCCTGGTTGGAGGCGCGCGCGGCCTCGGCGCTCATCCGCACCGCCGCGGGTCGCGGCGCGCGCGGGTGCCAGCTGTCGAGCCAGCCGAGCGTCACCGCCGCCAGTGCGAAGGCGCCGACGATCAGCGGCCACGTCAGCCGCGGGCGCGCGCCGCGCCGGCCGTGCCGACGCGCCGGCCGTCGCCGCGCGGGAGAACGGGAGCGTCGCTGCGCCATCGCCGCGCTGTACCGCGCCGCGCCGCGCCCGGGAAGTCGTGCCGGGCGTGCTAGCGACGCGCGAGATGCGCGACGAAGGCGTCGGCGGCGGCGCGATCGCGCCCGAAGCAGATCAGCGACCGGCGCGCCGCCTCATGCGGATCAAGGCGATAGAGCAGCGCCACGGACCAGCCGCGCCAGCCGCGCCGCGCCCGCACCCCGACGATCTGCTCGTCGGTGAGCCTCACGGTCTGACAGGCGGTGGTGCGATCGACGAGCCACACGAGCGGCCCCTCCGCGATCGCGATCGCGCCGGGCCCGGCGCGGCGCCAGCGGTACGTGATCGCCGTTCCGGGAAGCTCCGCCAGCCGCGCCGCAAGCGCGGCCGCGCGGTGCCGCTCGACCCGATCCGTCAGGTAGAACAGCGCGCCGGCGAGCGCGGCCACGACCGCGGCGGCGAGCAGGAGGCCGCGCCACGGCGCCACCAGGCACGCGCCGGTCGCGACCGCGGCAGCGGCGCGGCACCGACGCGGCAGCCGGCGGACCCGCTGGTCCGCGATCAGGGGAACCAGCGCGGCGTCCTGATCGGAGGGAGGCGCGGCGGGGCGGAGCATCATCCTCCATCCTAGCCGCGCCGCGGGCCGGCGCGGACGCGCGCTCGCCTGATCGGGTCGCGCGCCGCACCTCGCCGACCGTCGCTGGCCGGCACCGGGCCGGATCAGGCCTTGACGTGCTGCGAGATGTACTTGTTCATCTCGAACATCGTGACCTTGTCGCGGCCGAAGACCTTCTTGAGCTTCTCGTCGGCGACGATCTCGCGCTTGTTCTCGGGATTCTGCAGGTTGTTCGACTTGATATAGTCCCACACCTTGCTGATCACCTGGCTGCGCGGCAGCTTCTCGTTGCCGACGATCGCGCCGAGCTCGGCCGAGGGCTGGACCGGCGCGTGGATGCCGCCGGTCTTGCCGGTGGTGGTGGTGGTCGCCATGTTCTTCCTTCCTGTTCGTGCCGGCCGATCGGGCCGGGCTTGTGGAGATGTCGCCGCCACGACGATGCGCGAGCGTAACGGTGCGCCGCGCACTGGATCGGCGCCGCCGCGCCGTCTAGGGGAAAAAGCATGAGCGACGACACGCGACACACGCCCGACGACGGTGACCTGGTGGCCGCCTCGGGCAAGATCCCCGTCCCGGAGGACGTGGCCGAGGCGGTCCGCACCCTCCTGCGCTGGGCCGGCGACGACCCCACGCGCGAGGGCCTGCGCGACACGCCGCAGCGCGTCGCGCGCGCCTGGAAGGAATATTGCGCCGGCTACGCCGAGCACCCCGAGGTGCATCTCGCGCGCGTGTTCGAGGAGGTCGGCGGCTACGACGAGATCGTGCTGCTCAAGGACATCCCGTTCCAGTCGCACTGCGAGCACCACATGGCGCCGATCATCGGCAAGGCGCACATCGCCTATCTGCCGCGCGACCATGTCGTCGGCATTTCCAAGCTGGCGCGCGTGCTGCACGGCTTCGCGCGGCGGCTCCAGGTGCAGGAGCGGCTCACCGCCGAGGTGGCGGACTGTATCTGGCACAACCTGCGCCCGCAGGGCGTGGCGGTGGTGATCGAGGCGAGTCACGCCTGCATGACCGCGCGCGGCGTGCGCACCCCCGGCGTGGCGATGGTGACGAGCCGGATGATGGGCGTGTTCCGCGAGGACGACCGCAGCCGCAAGGAAGTGCTGGCGCTGATGGGCCTGTCGTGACCGCGCGGCGCGTGCTGGTGACCGGCGGCGCGAGGCGGCTGGGCGCCGCGATCGCGCGCGCGGTCGCTGCCGCGGGGCACGTGCCGGTGATCCACTACGGCCGCTCGGGCGACGAGGCCGAGGCGCTCGCCGCCGAGCTGGGCGGCGCCACGGTGCAGGGCGACCTCGCCGACACCGCCGGCCTGCGCGGCCTGCTCGACCGCGCGGGCGACGTCGACTCGCTCGTCAACAGCGCGTCGCAGTTCGACTATGACTCGCCCGCGGCGATCGATCCGGCGCTGGCGGCGCGGCTCCACGCGGTCAACGCGGTGGCGCCCGCGGTGCTCGCCGCCGCGCTGGCAGAGCGGGACGGGGCGCGCGCGGTGGTCAACCTGCTCGACCAGAAGCTCGCCAACCCCAACCCCGATTTCTTCAGCTACACGCTCTCCAAGGCGGCACTGGCGAGCGCGACCGAGCTGATGGCGCAGGCGTTCGCACCGCGCGTGCGCGTCAACGCGGTGGCGCCCGGGCTGACTCTGCCGAGCGGCGACCAGAGCGACGCCGCCTTCGACGCGGTCGCGCGCGCCAACCTGCTGCGCCGCCCGGTGGGTGCCGAGAACGTCGCCGCGGCGGTGGTCTATCTGCTCGAAGCGGAGAGCGTCACCGGGCAGACTCTCTACGTCGACGCGGGCCAGCGTTTCTGCCGCAGCGACCGCGACGTCATGTTCACCGAGGGCGATAGGAGCCGGCACCAGCATGGCTGAGTTCACCACGCTGATCGAGGACATGGCGGTGGCGATGCGGCTCGGCATCCACCCGCACGAGGCCGCGCCGCAGCGCGTGCTGCTGTCGGTGTGGCTGACGGTCGATTACCCCGGCGTGCCGGCCGACACGATCGCGGCCGTGCTCGACTATGACCGCGTGCACGACGGCATCCGCGCGCTGGCCGACGAGGGCTTCGCGCTGCAGGAGACGCTGGTCGAGCGCGTGGCCGCGCTGTGCCTGGCGGACGCGCGCGTGCGACAGGTGCGCGTCCGCTCGGTCAAGGCCGACGTTTACCCGGACGCGCGCGTCGGCTGCGAGATCGTGCGCGGGCGCTGAGCGTCTGCGGCAAGGACGGTCGGCGGCGTACTCATCCTCTCAGCACCTGACGTTTGCCCGCCGTCATCTCCGCCTCGCGCCGGGATCCACGGTGCCGCGCACGGCTCGGCCGCTGGGTCCGCTAAGACATGGATCCCGGCGCAGGGCCGGGATGACGGCGGGCGATCGCGCAAACGCCCCGCCTCAGAACACCGGTCCGTCCTGCCCCGCCAGCAGCTCGAACTCGACCACGTCGTGCGCGCAGAACATGCGCACCTCGCCGGCGTGATCGAGCGACAGCCGCCGCAGTCGGCGCTGGTTGGCGAGCCGCGCGTTTCGGTCGACCTCCATCAGCTTCTGGTAGCCGCGCAGCCCCGGCGGGCAGTGATAGTCCTCGCTGCCGACCTCGCCGCGGAAGAAATAGGCGTCGCCGGCGTGGAGCAGCCATTGCCCGTCGTCCTCCTGGATCGCGACGCCGGCATGGCCCCAGCTGTGGCCCGCCAGCGGTACCAGCAGCAGCTCGGGCGGCAGACCCTCGAGCTGGCGCACCGCGTCGAAGCCGAACCACGGCTCGCCGCCGCCCGCGGCGTAGAGCCGCCAGTTCTCCGCCTCGTCCCACTGCTGCGGGCGGTAGCGCCGGCGACCGACGAAGGCGCCGCCGGCGCGCGCGTCCGCCACCTCGCGCTCGCGCGACAGCAGGTGGACCGCGGCGTTGGGGAAGTCCTCGATCCCGCCCGCATGGTCGAAGTCGAGATGGGTCAGCACGATGTGCCGTACGTCGGCGGGATCGAAGCCGCGCGCGATCACCTGGGCGCGCGCGGTCTCCTCGCCGCGCAGCTGCGGGTTGCACAGTTCGATGAAGAACTCGGCGAGGCGCTGCCGCGGCCGCGCCACGTCGCGCGTGCCATAGCCGGTATCGACCAGCACCAGCCCCGCCTCGCTCTCGATCAGCAGGCAGTGGCAGACGAGATGCGCGCGCGCGCCCGAGCTGGTGCCGTCGAACAGCGCGCCGCCGGCGGGGCAGCAGGTGCCGCAGTTGAGATGATGGATCCGCATCAGGCGACCTCGATCTCGGCCGCGCTCGGGTGCGCGAGGGCGCGCGCGTGCGGCGCGAGGCGGCGGCGGGTGCGCTCGTCGATCGCGGGGCGCGCGATGCGCCAGGCCCGCGCGGTCAGGAACGCGCCGCCGGCGAGCGCCAGTACGGCGGCGGCGCTCCAGCGGGTGGTGGTGAGGGGTGACGCCATCGTCTCGCTCGCTGCTGCGGAGGGGTGGGCGATCAACGGCGGGGCAGGGGAGGCGTTGCGATCGAGGGCGGGTAAAGTGGCTGATTTGGGTTTGTCTTCAGCGGGTTGAGCGAGAAATTCTGCCCGGCACGGGGAGGGGGACTGCCGACCGCAGGTCGGTGGTGGAGCGGGGGCTCGATCAGCGCCTCGCCCGTGGAAGCCCCCTCCACCACGCGCTGCGCGGTGCGGTCCTTCTCTTCGTGCCGCGGAGCAATCAGGAAGCCCTGTCCTACACACCGTCGTTCCCGCTATGTTCCGATCTCCACCCGATCAGGAGGACGCATGATCGACGAGCTCATCGACGCGGTGATCGACCGCGAGGGCGGCTATGTCCGCCATCCCGCCGACCGCGGCGGCGCGACCCGCTACGGCATCACCGAGGCGGTCGCGCGTGCCAACGGCTATGTCGGCGACATGCGCCAGTTCGCGCGCCCCGCCGCGGCGGCGATCTATCGCCGCGCCTATTGGCAGCAGCCCGGCCTCGACCGAGTCGCGACGCGCGCGCCCACGCTCGCCGCCGAGCTGTTCGACACCGGCGTCAACATGGGGCCCGCGACCGCGGTGACCTTCCTCCAGCGCGCGCTCAACGCGCTCAACCGCGGTGCCCGCGACTATCCCGACGTGCCGCTCGACGGCCGCGTCGGCCCGGCGACGCTCGCCGCGTTGGATCGCTTCCTCGCCACCCGCGGCGCGGCGGCGCAGGCGGTGCTGGTCAAGGCGATCGACTCGCTGCAGGGCGAGCGCTACCTGTCGCTCGCCGAGAAGCGCCCCGCCGACGAGGCGTTCCTGTACGGCTGGCTCGCCCAGCGTGTCGGCTGAGGGGGAGGGCGACATGGCACTTCTCGACGGACTGGTCGCGCCGGTCGCTGGCCTGCTCGACAAGCTGATCCCGGACCCGCGCGCGCGCGAGGCGGCGAAGCTGGAGCTGCTGCGGCTCCAGGGCACGCAGGAGCTCGAGCAGGTCAAGGCGCAGCTCGCCGCGGTGGTGGCGGAGGCGCAGTCGGCCGATCCTTGGACCAGCCGGGCGCGGCCGAGCTTCCTCTACGTGATGTACGCGCTGCTGCTGTGGAGCATCCCGATGGGCCTGATCGCGGCGACCCGGCCCGACATGGCGAGCGCGATCGCGCGCGGCATGAACGCCTATCTCGCCGGGCTGCCCGAGCCGCTCTACACGCTCTTCGCCACGGGCTATCTCGGCTACACCGTGGCGCGCGAGTGGGGCAAGGCGAAGGGACGGTGACCTTCTAATCCTCCCCGGTACGGGGAGGGGGCCGCCGGCGTAGCCGGTGGTGGAGGGGGGCCTCCGCAGACGCCGCGCTGCGAGGAGAGCCCTCTCCACCACCGCTCCGCGGCGGTCCCCCTCCCCGCAAGGCAGGGAGGATCTATTCACCCGTGTCGCATCAGCCGCTGGGGGTCGGGTGGCAGGCGCATGTGCGCGCCGTGCGCCGCCTCGAGATACTGGGTCGCCATCTGGTAATGCGCCTGGCAGACCGCGTGGCTCTGGGCCTCGGCGGCCAGCTTGAGTTCGGCTTCGGCGCGGCTCTGGAAGTACAGCCGGTCCCTGTCGGTAATCATCGCTACTCACTCTCCGGCACCCGCTATGCCGCGGTTCGCGCCGTCCTGCCACAGCGTGGGTTACCGATTTCGTCCTTTCCGGGCACACTTGCCGACACCCCGCCACGGTCCCCATATCGCGCGCATGAGCGGGAACGATCCACACGCCGCGCCGGTCTGGCACGGCACTACCATCCTATCGGTTCGACGCGGCGGCAAGGTCGTCGTGGTCGGCGACGGCCAGGTCTCGATGGGGCAGACCGTCATGAAGCCCAACGCGCGCAAGGTCCGCACCCTGGGCGACGGCAAGGTGATCGGCGGTTTCGCCGGCGCCACCGCCGACGCCTTCACCTTGTTCGAGCGGCTCGAGGCCAAGCTGGAGCGCCACGGCGGCCACCTGATGCGCGCCGCGGTCGAGCTGGCCAAGGACTGGCGCACCGACAAATACCTGCGCAACCTGGAGGCGATGATGATCGTCGCCGACAAGGACGTGACGCTGATCCTCACCGGCAACGGCGACGTGCTCGAGCCCGAGGCGGGGATCGCCGCGATCGGATCGGGCGGCAATTACGCGCTCGCCGCGGCGCGCGCACTGGTCGACTACGAGCAGGACGCCGAGATGATCTGCCGCCGCGCGATGGCGATCGCCGCGGAGGTGTGCGTCTACACCAACGACCGGCTGACGATCGAGACGCTCGACAGCGCGAACTGAGCCGCGCGCGACAGTGCGCAGCGACTCAACTTACTCAACATTCGCCGACGAAGGCTTTGAATCTACATGAACGATAATCTGACCCCCAAGGCGATCGTCGCCGCGCTCGACGCGCACATCATCGGCCAGAAGGAGGCCAAGCGCGCGGTCGCGGTGGCGCTGCGCAACCGCTGGCGGCGGCAGAAGCTGTCGCCCGACCTGCGCGACGAGGTCACGCCCAAGAACATCCTGATGATCGGGCCGACCGGCTGCGGCAAGACCGAGATCAGCCGCCGCCTTGCCAAGCTGGCCGACGCGCCCTTCGTCAAGGTCGAGGCGACCAAGTTCACCGAGGTCGGCTATGTCGGTCGCGACGTCGAGCAGATCGCGCGCGACCTCGTCGAGGAGGCGGTTCGCCTCGAGAAGGAACGCCGCCGACTCGCGGTGAAGGACAAGGCCGAGGCCGCGGCGATGGACCGGCTGCTCGACGCGCTGGTGGGCAAGGACTCGAGCCAGGCGACGCGCGAGAGCTTCAAGCAGCGCTTCCGCGACGGGCATCTGTCCGAGACCGAGATCGAGCTGGAGCTCCAGCAGGCGCCGCAGATGCCGTTCGAGCTGCCCGGCGGGCAGGGCTCGGTGGGCATGATCAACCTGTCCGAGATGATGGGCAAGGCGTTCGGCGGCGGGCCGAAGCAGCGGCGCAAACTGCTGGTGCCCGCGGCGTGGGAGAAGCTCGTCGAGGAGGAGGCGGACAAGCGCCTCGACCAGGACGAGGTCAGCCGGGTCGCACTGGCCGACGCCGAGGCCAACGGCATCGTCTTCCTCGACGAGATCGACAAGATCGCGGTGAGCGACGTGCGCGGCGGCTCGGTCAGCCGCGAGGGCGTGCAGCGCGACCTGCTGCCGCTGATCGAGGGCACGACGGTGTCGACGAAGTACGGCCCGATGAAGACCGACCATATCCTCTTCATCGCGTCGGGCGCCTTCCACGTCGCCAAGCCGAGCGACCTGCTGCCCGAGCTGCAGGGCCGGCTGCCGATCCGGGTCGAGCTCAAGGGGCTGACGGAGGACGATTTCGTCGCGATCCTGTCGGACACCAAGGCGTCGCTGCCGGCGCAGTATCGCGCGCTGATCGCGACCGAGGGCGTCGACGTGAGCTTCACCGAGGACGGCATCCGCGCGGTGGCGCGGATCGCGGCGGAGGTGAACGGCGAGATCGAGAATATCGGCGCGCGCCGGCTCCAGACCGTGATGGAGAAACTGCTCGAGGAGGTGAGCTTCGACGCCGAGGACCGCTCGGGCGAGGCGCTGGTGGTCGACGCCGCCTATGTCGACAGGCAGCTGGCGAGCGTGGCGCGCAACTCGGACCTCAGCCGCTTCGTGCTGTGAGGCGCGGGGAAGCGTTGGGGCGGGGGGCGTGGGGTGCGGGGACGTTGAAGGTGCCCTACACTACGCACCCCCCCGGCGAACGCCGGAGTCCAGCTGGGAAGGCCGTAGTGGGACTCATCGACGTCCCCTACCTGGACCCAGGCGTCCGCCGGGGTGACGCTCGGGGAGGGGCTAGGGAGCCCCCCAGCACTCAGCCCACCGCGATGATCGCGATCTGGCGGCCGTAGCCCGGCTCGCCGCGATGCGTCGAGCGGCGGTAACTGAAGAAGCGGCGCTCGTCGGCGTAGGTGTCGAGGCCCAGCGTCTCGACCCGCACCACCCCCGCCGCGGCGAGCCGGTGCGCGACATAGCCCTCGAGGTCGAAGCGCGCGTGCCCCGCGCCGCCGTCGGCGAAGAAGCGCTCGTTGGCGGCGTCGTCGTCGAGGAAGCGCGCGCGGAAGCCCGCGTCCACCTCGTAGCTGGCGCGCGCGATGCACGGGCCGACCGCGGCGACGATCCGCTCGCGCGCGGCGCCCAGCGCCTCCATCGCCGCGACGGTGACGTCGGTCACGCCCGCCAGCGCCCCCTTCCACCCCGCGTGCGCGGCGCCGACCACGCCGGCGGCCGGATCGGCGAGCAGCACCGGGGCGCAGTCGGCGGTGACCACGCCGAGCGCCAGGCCGCGCGTCGCGGTGGCGAGCGCGTCGGCGCGCGGCCGCTCGGCGAAGGGTGCGTCGACCGTCACGCAGTCGGCGGAATGCACCTGATAGGGCGTCAGCAGACACGTCCCCGGCGCTACTGTCGCCAGCGCCGCCGCCCGGTTGGCCAGGACCGCGGCGGGATCGTCGTCCGAGCCGAGCCCGCAGTTGAGCCCGGCGTACCGCCCTTCCGACACGCCGTCGGCGCGGCCGAGGAAGCCGTGCGGCACCGCGCCGAGCAGCCGCGCGCGGAAGGGCTGAGGCGCGGTCACAGCGCGCGGCGCATCACGACGTCCTCGTCGGCGTGGTCGCCGACCATGAACTGGTACGGGCCGACGTCCTCGAAGCCGTATTTGGCGTAGAAGCGTCGCGCGCGGTGGTTGTCGGTGAACACCGACAGGTAGATCGCCTGGTGCCCGCGCCGGCGCGCCTCCGCCAGTGCCCATTCCATCATCTCGGGCCCGAGCCCCGAGCCCTGCCACGGCTGGAGCAGGTAGAATTGCCGCAGCTCGATCGCGCCCTCGGGCGGGGTGAAGGGCAACTTGGGCGGCCCGAGCTTGATGTAGCCCACCGCGACATGTCCCATCTCGACGATCTGCACCGCATAGGCCGGGTCGGCGACCTCGCGCGCCCAGTCCTCGGGCGTGTGCTGCTCGAGGAAGGTGGCGAGGTCGGCGGCCGAGTAGAGCGTGCCGAACGTCTCGGTGAAGGTGGCGCGCGCCACGCCGGCGAGGCTGGCGGCATCGTCGACCGTCGCGGGACGGAGCGTCGGACGCGGCATCATGCGAAGCCCGCCGGGCGCGGCCATTGGTCGTGAGTCACGGCGATCACCTTGAACAACTCCCCCATCTGCTCGACCAACCGGTCGCGATCCTGTGTCACCCGTGCGCCGAGCGCCGCGGCGCGCTGGTCGATGCCGAGCGCGCGCAGGAAGCCGCCCTGGCCGACCGGCCCGTCGAGCCGCGCGCCCGAGGCGGTCGCGACCAGCCCCAAGGTCGCCAGGTCGACGTGCGCGGTGAGGTCCTGCTCGCCCGGCGCCTCGAACGGGTTGGCGAAGGCGTGCGCGCGCACCGCCTGGAGCGTGTCGCCGATCGCCGGGCCCTCGTAGCCATAGTCGATCACCAGCGCGGCGCCACCCTGCGCGACGATCCGTGCGGCGAGGTCGGCCATCACCGCGACGCCGGCGGGCGAGGTCTCGATCACCGCGCCCGGCGCGGCGTCGCGCAACGCCGGCGGCACGATCGTGTCGGGCACCGCGGCACCCGCGATCGGCACGAACAGCGTGTCCTGGCACGCCACCAGCCGCTCGTGCCAGGCGTCGGCGCGGCGCACGAGCTGGCGGATCGGCAGCGCGTCGAAGAACTCGTTGGCCACCACGAGCAGCGGCACGTCCTCGGGCAGCGTGTTGAGCGAGTCGTGCCACGTCGCGCCGGGCAGCCGCTCCGCCTGGGCGGCGCGCAGCGTCGCGCTGGTCTCGACCAGGTGGATCGAGGGCGTCAGCCCGGCCCGCGCCATCACGCGCAGCGCGTCGGCGCTGAGCGTGCCGCGGCCGGGGCCGAGCTCGACCCAGGCGACGGCGGGGCGACCCGCGCGGTCCCACAGGTCGGCCGCCCAGGCGCCGATCAGCTCGCCGAACATCTGGCTGATCTCGGGCGCGGTGGTGAAGTCGCCCGCCGTGCCGAGCGGGTCGCGCGTCGCGTAATAATGCGCGTTGGCGGCGGCCATGAACTGGCTGACCGGGATCGGTCCGCCCAGCGTGATCGCGCGCGCCAGCCGCTCGGCGAGCAGCGGCTCGCTCACGCCACGCTGTCCAGCCCGACGGTGGGCTCGACGCGCTGGCGGCGGCGCGGCGCGGTGACGATCAGCGCGACGCCGGCGAGGATCATCGGCACGCACAGCCACTGGCCCATGTGCAGCCCGGTGTGCTCGGCGAAGGCGCGCAGCTGTGCGTCGGGCTCGCGGAAGAACTCGACGGTGAAGCGCGCCACGCCGTAGCCGGCGAGGAACAGGCCGACCAACTTGCCCGGCTGGTAGCGCGCGTCGGTCCGCCAGAAGAAGAACCCCAGCAGCAGGAACAAGGCGATGCCCTCGAGCCCCGCCTCGTAGAGCTGGCTGGGGTGACGCGCCGGCTCGGGCACGCCATAGGGGACGGTGCGCTCGAACACGATCGCCCAGGGCACGTTCGCGGGCTTGCCCCACAGCTCGCCGTTGACGAAGTTGGCGAGCCGCCCGAAGAACAGGCCGAAGGGCACCGCGCAGGCGACATAGTCGTGGACGCGCAGCCAGTTGAGCCCGTTCTTCCGGGCGAACCAGATGAGGCCGAGCGAGGTGCCGATCACGCCGCCGTGGAACGACATGCCGCCGTCCCACAGCCGCAGGATCGACAGCGGCCGCGTCAGCATCTCGGGCGCGTAGAACAGGACGTAGCCGATCCGCCCGCCCAGGATGATCCCGAGCGTGGCGTAGAAGACGAGGTCGTCGGCGTGGCGGCGCGCCATCGGCGCGCCGGGCTGGGCCAGCAATTTGAGCAGATACCACCAGCCGACGACGATGCCCGCGATATAAGCCAGACTGTACCAGCGGAGCGTGAAGACGCCGATCGAGAAGACGTCGGGGTGCAGCCCGAGATCGGCGAAACGGACGTGGCCGGTGGCGGCGCCGGCACCCGGAACGGCAGCGGCGAGGGCGGACAGGATCAAGGCTTTCCCCTTCTCAATGGCGCCTGCATAAGGGGAGGAAAGCATAGAACCAAGCGGAGAGAGTGATGGCTTCCGAGCTCGACCGGCGGATGGACGCGGTGATGGCGGCGCTGACCGGCGAGGGTGGCCAGCTACCGCTCGGACAAGTCGAGCGTTTCGGCCTTACGCTGCCGATGATCGCCGCCGCGCCGCCGACGCTGCCCGCCTATTTCGCGCATTTCTGCCAGCAGCACCGCGAGGTCGAGTTCCTGATCGCCGGCGACGAGCGGCTGAGCTTCGGCACCGTCCACGATCTCGCGACTCGCACCGCGCGCGCGCTGGTCGCTGGCTACGGCGTGCGCCGCGGTGACCGGGTGGCGATCGCGGCGCGCAACTCGCCGTCGTGGATCGTGCTCTACATGGCGATCATCATGGCCGGCGGCGTGGCGACGCTGCTCAACGGCTGGTGGCAGGCCGAGGAGATGGCCGCCGCGCTCGACGAGGTCGAGGTCGCGCTGGTGTTCGCCGACGCACCGCGCGCGCGCCGGCTCGCCGCCATACCGGGCGGGGCGGCGGTGCGGGTCGAGATGTTCGACGATCTCCAGCCGATCGAGACCGCGCTCGCCGAGGTGCTGGCGCACGCCGAGGACGATCTCGGCGACGGCGCCGGCGCGGTTCTCCCCGCGCTGAGCGGAGACGATCACGCCACGATCCTGTTCACCTCGGGCTCGACCGGGCGCTCGAAGGGAGCGCTGTCGACGCACCGCCAGGTGCTGCAGGGCACGTTCAATTTCCTCGCCTCGGCGCTGATGATGATGGGGATCGCGGCGCAGGACGGGGCGCTGACGGGGCTGCAACCGGCGACCCTGCTCAACCTGCCGCTGTTCCATGTCACCGCGATGGTGCCGACGTTGCTCCAGAGCTTCGCGATGGGGCGCAAGCTGGTGCTGATGCCCAAATGGGACGCCGAGGAGGCGATGCGGCTGATCGAGCGCGAGAAGGTGACCTATTTCGTCGGCGTGCCGCTGATGAGCTACGAGATGGTCAACCACCCCGAGCGCGCGCGCTACGATCTCTCGACCGTCACCGACTTCGCCGCGGGTGGCGCCCCCCGCCCGGTCGAGCATGTCCGCCGGCTCGACGCCGAGCTGACCGGGGCGCCGCTGATCGGCTACGGCCTCACCGAGACCAACGCGATCGGCACCGGCAACTGGCGCAGCAACTATCTGGCCAAGCCGGACAGCGCCGGCCGCGCCTCGGCGCCGCTGGTCGAGCTGGCGATCCTGGCCGAGGACGGCACCGCGCTCGCCCAGGGCGTGACGGGCGAGATCGGCATCCGCTCGGCCGCCAACTTCCAGGAATATTGGGGCCGACCCGACGACACCGCGGCGGCCTTCACCGGCGACGGCTTCTTCCGCACCGGCGACCTCGGCTATCTCGATGAGGACGGCTATCTCTTCATCGTCGACCGCAAAAAGGACATCATCATCCGCGGTGGCGAGAACATCAGCTGCCAGGAGGTCGAGGCCGCGCTCTACGCGCACCCGCTGGTCGCCGAGGCGGCGGTGTTCGGGCTCCCGGACGCGCGCTACGGCGAGGTGCCGGGCGCGGTGGTGCATCTCGGCGAGCCGGGCGGTGTGGCGTGCGAGGACCTTCTCGCCTTCCTCGCGCAGCACGTCGCGGCTTTCAAGGTGCCCGCCCGACTGTGGATCGAGGATGCGCCGCTGCCGCGGCTGGGGACGGAGAAGATCGATAAGATCGCGCTGCGCCGCCGCTATCGCGCGGTCGCCGAGACCGAGGCGGCGGCGGCGGCGTGACGTACTGATCCTCCCCGCTCGCGACGAGGGGCGCGCGGGCGAGATCGTGTCCCCCGGACACGATCTTGACGGGCTGGGAGCACGCCGAAGCTCACACGCCCGCCGCAGGCCGGTGATGGAGGAGGGCTATCACCGGCCTGCGCTCGCGGAGAGCTTCCTCCGTCAGCGCCGACGCGCTGCCACCTCCCCGCGAGCGAGGAGGATGTACGGACGCCCTCACGCCCCCAGCGCGCGCTCGGTATCGAGCCCGGCCTGCGCGATCAGCCGCTCCGTCACGCCGCGCGCCGCACCCGCGTCGCCGTTGGCGATCGCCTCGAACAGTGCGCGGTGGAGCGGGATCGGGTCACGATACTGGAGCGGCACGCGATATTTGAAGAAGGTGGTCCAGCGTACCGCGGCGGCGATGCTGCTCGACAGGCTCACCAGCAGCTCGTTCCCGGTCGCCTCCAGGATCGCGGCGTGGAAGCGCTGGTCGGCGGCCTGCCCGTCCTGCGTGCGCAGGCCCTGCTGCGCCATGACTTCCACCGCATGGCCCATGCGCGACAGCTGCGCCGCGCTGCGCTGGACCGCGGCGAGCTCGGCCGCGGCGGGCTCGACGATCATCCGCAGCTGGAACAGGCTGCGCACGAAGCCGAGTGACGGCGCGCCCTCGAACATCCAGGCGAGCAACTCGGGGTCGAGCAGGTTCCACTGCGCGCGCTCGCGCACCCGCGTCCCCGCCTTGGGCCGGCTCTCCACCAGCCCCTTGGCGCTCAGCATGCGCAGCGACTCGCGGATGACGCTGCGTGACACGCCGAACTGGCCGGCAAGCTCCAGCTCTCCCGGCAGCACGGTACCAGTGGGATAGTGGCCCGTGACGATCGCGACCCCGAGCGTGCGCGCGAGCGTGACATGCGCGGGCCCTCGACGCTCTCCGTTCGCCACTGCTCGTCTCCCTCCCGGAACGACAGTCTAGGCGGTCCCAAACCTGCGGCAAGCTAATTGTCTAACAATTTCTATCGGCGGCGCGATGGGGATGCGCGCGCGCCGCGCGTTCGCCCGCTCGTCCGAGAGAGCGGGGCATCACCGATGCCGCTCAGCGTCGACCGTCATCCCGGCAGCGTCGACGCCGCCCCGGCGCTTGCCGAGGAGAGGCGTGAACCGGGATTCATCGCAGCGTAATCCCTCGACGTTGCCTGCGCGCGATCATCGATCCCGGCGCACGCCCGCGATGACGGCCTTCCCGCAACGACTCCCGGAGCAGAGGATCGACCGTTCAGGCCGCCGCGCGCGCGGCCTCGGTCTCGGCGATCCAGCCACCGCCCAGCACGCGGTCACCGTCGTACAGCACCGCCGCCTGGCCCGGCGCGACGCCATATTCGGGTGAGTCGAACAGCAGGCGTTCGCCCACGAGCCGCGCCGGCACCGGCTTGGCCATCGAGCGCACCTTGGCGGTGAGCGCACCGCCGAGCGGACCCAGCACGTTCATGCGTTCGAGCCGCGCCGCCGCGACCGCGAGCGCCGCGCGCGGGCCGACCACGACCCGCTGCGACGCGGGCTCCAGCCGCACGACGTAGAGCGGCTCGGCGCTGCCGCCGATCTCGAGCCCGCGGCGCTGGCCGACCGTGTAATGAACCAGCCCGCGATGCTCGCCCAGCTTGCGCCCGGCGAGGTCGACGATGTCGCCGCCGGTCGCCGCCGCGGGGCGCAGCGTCTTGACCAGGCCGGCATAGTCGCCGTCGGGGACGAAGCAGATGTCCTGGCTGTCGGGCTTGTCGGCGACGAGCAGCCCCATCTCGGCGGCGATCGCGCGCACCCGCTGCTTGGGCAGGCCGCCGAGCGGGAAGCGCAGGTAGTCGAGCTGCGCCCGGGTCGTGGCGAAGAGGAAATAGCTCTGATCGCGCGCCGGGTCGGCGCCGCGGTGCAGCTCGGCGCCCGCCGCGCCGGCGACGCGGCGAACATAGTGACCGGTGGCGAGGCAGTCGGCCCCGAGATCGCGCGCGAGCGCGAGCAGGTCGGTGAACTTCGGCCCCATGTTGCACTGGACGCACGGGATCGGCGTGCGGCCGGCGAGATAATCGTCGGCGAACTGGTCGATCACGCCGGCGCGAAAGCTGCTCTCATGATCGAACACGTAGTGCGCGATGCCGAGCCGGTCGGCGACCGCGCGCGCGTCGCGGATGTCGCGACCGGCGCAGCAGGCGCCCGCCCGCTTGGTCGCCTCGCCGTGGTCGTAGAGCTGGAGCGTCACGCCGATCACCTCGGCACCGCTGCGTGCGGCGAGCGCCGCGACGACCGAGCTGTCGACCCCGCCCGACATCGCGACGACGATGCGCCGCGCGCCGGGCGCGAGCTGGAAATCCACGCTGTCCATGATGTGCCGGTGGATACTCCGTTCGGGCGCGGCGCGTAAACCGAAATGAACGAAGCGTTGCGGCGCACTTTACGCGCCCTTCAGACCATCGCGGCTACAGCGGCCAGCATGTCACTCGAACCCACTCAGAACGACCCGCCGCTGCTCACCGCGCTGCGCCAGCGCCAGCTCGCGTCGCGCACCGCCCAGGTCGCGCGCGCGCTCGACACGGCGCAGGGCGAGCGCGGCGTGAGCGGCACCTTCAACGCTACCGCCGCGGCCGTTCTGAGTGACTGGAGCAGACGTGAATAGCTCGTTTACCGGTCCACTTTAGGACCCGTTCAACCAGCGTCCGTTACGGAAGAGACACAACAAGGGTCCAACGTGGCGAGGGGGAATACCCCCGGAACCGAGGTAAGGAATGATCGAGAACCAGAAAATCCGTCCGGCCAAGGTGATCGGCCCGCTCGGCGAGCCGCTCACGCTTGATTCGCTGCCGCCGGCGGACACCACCCGCTGGGTGGTGCGGCGCAAGGCCGAGGTCGTGGCTGCGGTCAACGGGGGGCTGCTGACCGTCGATGAGGTGTGCCAGCGCTACGGCCTGACGGTGGAGGAGTTCGCCGGCTGGCAGCGCGCGATCGATCGCTCGGGCATGCCGGGGCTCCGCGTGACGCGGATCCAGCACTATAAGACGCTTTACGAACGGCAGCAGAACTTCTAACGCGGGCGTCCCATTTTCAGAATTACGGGGCCGGAACAATGCGCCGGCCTCGTGAGTATTCCCCGGCAGAGCCCGTCACCGTGTGGGCGTATCGCAGGGGAGTAACATCATGGGTATCATCATCTGGCTCGTCATCGGCGGTGTCATCGGCTGGCTCGCCAGCATCATCATGCGCACCGACGCGCAGCAGGGCATCTTCCTGAACATCGTGGTCGGCGTGGTCGGTGCGTTCCTCGGCGGCCTGCTGTTCACCGGCGGCTCGATCAACAACGCGCCGCTGACGATCTACTCGTTCCTGGTCTCGCTGGTCGGCGCGATCGTGCTGCTCGCGATCGTCAACCTGGTCCGTCGCGGCCGGGTGCGCTGAGCGCCTGAGCGCTGAGCCGGCGTCGCACCTGCGGCGCGCGCTGAGCTGATCGAGGCGGTCGCCCCTCGCGGGGCGGCCGCCTTTCTCGTTGTCGGGCGAACAAGGTCCTCCCCGTGCCGGGGAGATCGTATGGCGCCGGCCGGGTCAGCCCTTTTACCCACCCCTCACTTCAGCAGGAAGCGCACGTTGAGCGTCGCGCTCAGCTCGCTCTCGCCCGGTAGCACCGCGCTGTCGGCGGCCGCGGGCGCGGCCGCCATGCGCATCTGCGCGAACGGGCGCGGCGGCTCACCCTCGCTCTCGCCGGCCTCGCCGATCGACACGATCCGCGCCACGGTCAGCCCCGCCGCCTTGGCGTAGAGCGTCGCCCGCGCCCGCGCGCGCGCCACCGCGTCGGCGCGCGCCTCGTCGAGCGCGCCCGCGGCATCGGCGAGCGACAGCGTCGGCCCGTCGATCTGGTTGGCACCGGCGCGCACCAGCGCGTCGAGCACCGGCCCCGCCTTGGCGACGTCGCGGAAGCGCACCGTCACCGCGTTGCTCGCCTGATAGCCGGTGACAGCGGGCGGCTGGTTCTCGGCGTAGCGATACTGCGGCGCGAGCGCGACGCGGCTGGTGGCGATGTCGCGCGGCGCGACCCCGGCCTTCGTGAGCGCGGCCACCACGGCGGCCATGCGGTCCGCGTTCTGCTGCATCGCGGTCGCGGCGACCGCGTCCTGCGTCACCACGCCCGCGCGCACGGTGGCGAGATCGGGCACGCGCGATACCTTGCCCACCGCGGTGACGTCGAGGATCGTGCCCTCGGGCACCACCGTGGCCATCGGCAGCGGCGTCTGCGCCATCGTCGATCCGGGTAAGGCGACGAGTGCCAGCGCCATGCCCACCGATGCCCGTTTCATCGCTTCGATCTCCCGTCGTTCAACAACTTGCGCTGTGTTGGACCGCGATGAAACGCAAGCTGAACGCGATAACCTACGTTGTCGCTTGCACAAAATGTCGCGCTCGGGCAGCGCCGGACTTGTACGCGGTGATGTATGCGGGTAATACACGCCGGCCGGAGGGGGATGGATGACGTACGAGGCTGGTACTCTGCAGGGCGAGCAGCTGATGATAGAGGACGGCACGCCGCGGCGTCGGCGTCGCTGGATCCTGATCGCGGGCATCGCGCTGCTCGTCGCCGCGCTCGCCGGCTATTTCCTCACCCGCCACAAGGACGCGCCGCACGCCGCGCCGGCCGACCAGGCGCCCACCGTCACCGTGCTGGTGCCCGGCGCGGCGGCGGTGGCGCGCCAGGTCAGCGCGACCGGCTCGCTCGCCGCCAAGCGTGAGATGCCGGTCGGCGTCGCGGGCGAGGGCGGTATGGTCAGCCGCGTGCTGGTCGAGCCGGGCCAGTGGGTCCGCGCCGGCCAGGTGCTCGCTACCATCGATCGGTCGGTGCAGGTGCAGACCGCCGAGTCGCTCGCCTCGCAGATCGCGGTGG
Organism: Sphingomonas sp. BK580; assembly: GCF_014194975.1. GTDB lineage: Bacteria > Pseudomonadota > Alphaproteobacteria > Sphingomonadales > Sphingomonadaceae > Sphingomonas. The sequence goes on from NZ_JACIAY010000008.1 coordinate 195,028, forward strand.
CGCGCTCCGACCTGGTGCTGGCCCAGGCCGAGCTGGAACGCGCCCAGAGCCTGGTCGACCGCGGCTTCATCTCCAAGGCGGACGTGCAGCGCCGCATCGCCACCCGCGACGCCGCGGCGGCGCGGCTCAAGGTGGCGGGCGCGACCTATTCGGAGCAGCGCGCGCGCAACGCCCGGCTCGACATCCGCGCGCCCGCGGCGGGGCTGATCCTCACCCGCGGCGTCGAGCCGGGGCAGATCGTCAGCTCGGCCTCGGGCACGTTGTTCCGCATGGCGCGCGACGGCGAGATGGAGATGCGCGCGCAGCTCGCCGAGAACGACCTGCAGGGCGTTCGCGTCGGTTCGGCGGCGAAGGTGACGCCGGTCGGCGACACGCGCTCCTTCGCGGGACAGGTCTGGCAGATCGCGCCGGTGATCGACACGCAGACGCGCCAGGGCATCGCGCGCATCCAGCTCAGCTACGACCCGGCGCTGCGTCCCGGCGGCTTCGCCTCGGCGACGATCACCGCCGGGGCGGAGAGCGAGCCCTCGCTGCCGCAGTCCGCTTTGCTAAGCGACGACCGCGGCAATTACGTGTACATCGTCGACGCCGAGGATCGCGCGCAGCGTCGCGACGTGAAGCTCGGCACGGTGACCGAGGACCGGGTCGCGATCGCCAGCGGGCTCACGGGTGACGAGCGCGTGGTGCAGTCGGCGGGCGCGTTCCTCAACCCGGGCCAGAAGGTCAAGCCGGTGCGGGCGCGAGTCGCAGGCCAGTAGAGCGGGATCAGATCCATGGGCTTTCGCAACATCTCCGCCTGGTCGATCCGCAACCCGGTGCCGGCGATCGTCCTCTTCGTGATGCTGACGGTCGCGGGGATCGTCAGCTTCATCCGGATGGACATCAACGACTCGCCGGACATCGACTTCCCGGCGGTGATGATCACCATCACCCAGCCCGGCGCCGCGCCGAGCGAGCTCGAGACGCAGGTGACCCAGCGGATCGAGGCCGCGGTGCGCACGCTGGAGGGCGTCGACGAGATCCAGTCGTTCGTGTCCGAGGGCAATTCGACGACGATGGTGCAGATGGCGATCGGCCAGTCGGTCGATCGCGCCGTCAACGAGGCGCGCGACGCGGTCACGCAGATCCGCGGCAACCTGCCCGAGGGGATCCTCGAGCCCCAGGTCAGCCGCGTGAAGATCAACGACAATGATCTCGGCAGCTACAGCGCGATCGCCACCGACATGACGATCGAGCAGCTCAGCTGGTACATCGACAATACGGTGACCAAGGAGCTGCTCTCGGTCCCGGGCATGGGCGGCGTTGAGCGCAACGGCGGCGTCAGCCGCGAGATCCGCGTGATCCTCGATCCCGCGCGGCTGGCGGCGCAGGGGCTGACCGCGAGCCAGATCAACCAGCAGCTGCGCCAGGTGAACCTCGATGCGCCGGGCGGCCGCGCCGAGATCGCGGGCGCCGAACAGTCGGTCCGCGTGCTCGGCAACGCGCGCACCGCCTACGACCTCGGTCAGACGCAGATCAACGTCGGCGACGGCCGCACCATCCGGCTCGCCGACGTCGCCACGGTGCGCGACCTCTACGCCGAGCAGCGCTCCGCCGCGGCGGTCGACGGCAAGCCGGTGCTGAGCTTCGACTTCAAGCGCGCCAAGGGCTCGTCCGACGTGACCGTCTTCCGCGAGGGCAAGAAGAAGCTGGAGGAGCTCGAGAAGCGCAATCCCAAGGTCAAGTTCCGGCTCCGCGTCGACGGCTCGAAGTATCCGCTGGAGCAGTACAAGTCGGCGATCCACGCGATGCTGGAGGGCGCCATCCTCGCGGTCGTCGTCGTGTTCCTGTTCCTGCGCGACTGGCGCGCCACGGTGATCTCGGCGCTGGCGATCCCGCTCTCGGCGATCCCGACCTTCTGGTTCATGGAGCTGATGGGCTTCACGCTCAACGAGATGACGATGCTCGCGCTGAGCCTGGTGGCGGGCGTGCTGGTCGACGACGCGATCGTCGAGATCGAGAACATCGTCCGCCACATGCGCATGGGCAAGACGGCCTATCAGGCGGCGATCGACGCCGCCGACGAGATCGGTCTCGCGGTGCTGGCGACGACGATGGCGATCGTCGCGGTGTTCCTGCCGGTCGGCCTCATGCCGGGCATCTCGGGGCAGTTCTTCAAGAATTTCGGGCTCACCGTGGTGGTGGCGGTGCTGATGAGCCTCGCCGTGGCGCGGCTGATCACGCCGATGATCGCGGCCTATTTCCTGCGCGCCGGCGGCCATGTCGAGCACGGCGGCGGGCCGGTGATGAACTTCTACCAGCGCGTGCTCGCCTGGACCCTCGACGAGGGCGGTGCGCCCGCGGCGCGCGCCAAGGGCGGGGTGCATCGCGCGCTCGGCTACTGGCGCGACCATCGCCTGTGGGTGGTGATGATGGGGGTGGGCGCGTTCCTGTTCACGCTCTTCCTGTTCACGCAGATCCCGATGTCGTTCCAGCCCGCGTCGGACCAGCCACGCAGCACGGTGACGATCACCATGCCGCCGGGCAGCACGCTGGAGACGACGCAGGGCGTGGTCGACCAGGTCTATGACCTGATCCGCAGGCAGCCCGAGGTGGAGAGCGTCTATACCCGCACGCTCGTTGGCTCGGGCCGCGTCACCGCGCAGCTGCGCGAGAAGCGCGACAAGACGTCGACCGAGTTCGAGCGCGGTCTGGCGCCGCAGCTCGCCAAGATCGCCGACGCGCGCGTTAACTTCCAGTCGCAGTTCGGCTTCGGCGACAACAACCGCGACATCTCGGTGACGCTCGGCGGCGACGATCCGGTCGTGCTGCGCCAGGCCGCGGACCGCGTCGTGCAGGACATGGCGAAGATGCCGGGGCTGATCGCGCCGCGCATCGCGGGTGACCTCAACCGGCCCGAGATCATCATCAAGCCGCGCTCCGACCTCGCCGCCAACCTGGGGGTGACCACCGCGGCGCTGTCCAACGCGATCCGCATCGCGACGATCGGCGACATCGACCAGAACAGCGCGCGCTTCTCGCTCAGCGACCGGCAGATCCCGATCCGGGTCGCGCTCGAGCAGAGCTCGCGCTCGCGGCTGGCAACGATCCAGAACCTGCCGGTGCAGACGCAGAGTGGCGGCTCGGTGCCGCTCAGCCTCGTCGCCGACATCGGCTTCGGCTCGGGCCCGACGCGCATCCAGCGCATCAACCAGCAGCGCCAGCTCACCATCGGCGCCGATCTCCAGCCCGGCGTGGCGACCAGCGTCGCGCTGCCCAAGATCAAGCAGCTGCCCGCGATGAAGTCGCTGCCGGTGGGCGTGCAGGAGCTCAACGTCGGCCAGGCCAAGTGGCAGCTCGAGATGCTGATGAACTTCGTCACCGCCGTGGTGTCGGGCGTGTTCCTCGTCTTCTCGGTGCTGGTGCTGCTGTACCGCCGGCTGCTGCCGCCGCTGGTCAACATGGGCTCGCTGCTGTTGGCGCCGCTGGGCGGACTGCTCGCGCTGCTGATCTCGGGCGACGCGTTGTCGATGCCGGTGTTCATCGGGCTGCTGATGCTGCTCGGCATCGTCGCCAAGAACTCGATCCTGCTGATCGACTTCGCGCTGGAGGAGATGGCCGCGGGCGTGGCGCCCTACGCGGCGATCGTCGACGCCGGCCGCAAGCGCGCGCAGCCGATCGTGATGACGACGGTGGCGATGGTGGCGGGCATGGTGCCCACCGCGCTGTCGCTGTCGGGCGACGGGGCGTGGCGCGCGCCGATGGGAATCGTCGTGATCGGCGGGCTGACCGTCTCGACCATGCTGACGCTGCTGATCGTGCCGGCGGCCTTCTCGCTGGCGATCGGGGTGGAGCGCCGCGTCGGGCCGTGGCTCGGCCGCCGCCTGCTCACCTATCGCCCCGGCGACGAGGGCACGCTGATCGAGCATGCGCCGCACCCGGCGATACCGGCGCCGCCGGGGCGGATCGGCTTCCACGAGGACGGCACCAGCCCGGCGGAGTGAGGGGAGCGGAAGGCCGATCGCGATCCGTGGATCCCCGTTCCCCGGCGAAGGCCGGGGTCCAGTCGGGGAACGTTGGTGAGACCCACGACGGCCTTCCCATCTGGGCCCCGGCCTTCGCCGGGGAACGAGAGGCACGGATCGAGCGGGGCGTCGGATCGGGTTGCCGGTGCGAAGGCGGCGTGAGCCGAGATCCCGTCCGCTTTCCACGCCGGCGTACGCCGACGTCCAGTCAGGTGACGTCCGTGCTCTCACGACGACCTTCCCGCCTGGGCCCCGGCGCACGCCGGGGTGGGAGTGACGTGAGGCGAGGAGCGCTCCGCCGGGGCGTCATCGCGAGGAAGGCGTCAGCGTGCCCCTCATCGCGAACGACCTTGAACATTCACGCCGGTCACGGATTGTCCCGCTGATGCCAGCGCTCGCCCGATCCACCGCGCCGCCGCCCGCCCTGGTGCGGATGCGGCTGGTCGCGACCGGGCTGCTCGTCCTGATGGCGGGCGTCTTCCTCGCCTCGCGCGCGCTCGAGCCGCGGCACGCCGCCTGGGGCTTCGTCCGCGCCTTCGCCGAGGCGGCGATGGTGGGTGGACTCGCCGACTGGTTCGCGGTGACCGCGCTGTTCCGCCACCCGCTCGCACTGCCGATCCCGCACACCGCGATCATCCCGCGCAACAAGGACCGGATCGGCGACCAGCTCGCCCAGTTCCTGCGCGAATATTTCCTCGTGCCCGCGGTCGTGGCGCGACGGATGGGGCGGGTCGACGTGGCCGGAGCGGCGGGGCGCTGGCTCGCCAACCCGCCGGGCGAGGGGAGCCGGCTCACGCGCGGCGTGTCGCGCCTGTCGGTCGAGGTGCTCCAGTCGCTCGACCAGGAGCGGCTCGGCGGCATGGTGCGCGCGATGCTGGTGGCGCGCGTACGCGAGGCGCGGCTGGCACCGATGCTCGGCCGCGCGCTCGCCGCCGCGTTGGCGGAGGGGCGTCACCTCGCGGTGATCGACAACCTGATCCTCTGGGCGCGCGACGCGCTGGCCAGCAACGAGCACCTCGTCCGCGCGATGGTCCACGACCGCGCCGGCTCGATCCTGCGCTGGACCGGGCTCGACGAGACGCTCGCGAACAAGATCATCGACGGGCTCGACAAGATGGTCGCGGAGATGGCGGAGAACCGCGAGCACCCGCTCCGGCTCAAGGCCGAGGAGGGGCTGGCACAGCTCGCCGAGCGGCTCCAGCACGATCCGGCGATGCACGCGCGGGTCGAGACACTCAAGCTCGAGCTGCTTGAGAATCCCGCGATGCAGGACTGGATCAACGGCCTGTGGGAGCAGGCGCGCGCCGCGATGCTGCGTGCCGCGCGCGATCCCGAGGCGATCCTGCGCGGCGGGCTGGGCGACGCGCTGCGCCAGCTCGGCGCGACGCTGCGCGACGAGCCGCGGCTGGGGCGGACGATCAACCGCTTCGTGCGCCGCGCCGCCGTGGGGGCGGCCGCGGACTATGGCGACTCAATCGTGCGGCTTGTGTCGGAGACGGTGCGCGGCTGGGACTCGCGCACGATCACCGCGCGACTGGAACATGCGGTGGGCAAGGATCTCCAGTTCATCCGCGTCAACGGCACGCTGGTGGGCGGTCTGGTCGGGGTGCTGATCCACGCGGTCGACGTGGTGTTGTGAAGGCGAAGAAGGGGCGCCGGTCCCCGGCGGAGGCCGGGGCCCAGTTTGGTGACGTCCGCGGGTCTCATCGCCGCCTTCCCACCTGGGCCCCGGCCTGCGCCGGGGAACGATGAGAAAGGACGGGCGTCACTCACTTCCGCAGCACCGAGAGATACGCCCGCGGAACGAACAGCGCGCCGGAACGCTTGTGGCGACATGAGCTTTGCCGCATGGGATAACAGATGACCGCGGCAGCTGATTTCAGCGAGGTGAGAGACGGCCAGGCGCCGGTGCTGCGCTTCACCGGCGACCTGTCGCTGGCGCGGCTCGGCAACCTGCCCGACCGGCTCGGCAAGGTACAGGGCGAGGTCGCCACCGTCGACCTCTCCAACGTCGACCGGATCGACACGATCGGCGCCTGGGTGATCCACCGCTTCGCGCGGCAACATCAAGCCGAGATCAAGGGGCTGGACGAGGACGCGCGGCACCTGTTCGAGCAGGTCGAGGCCGCCGACCAGCCGGTGCAGATGCGGCCGCAGTCGGGCTCGTCGTTCCGTCGCGTGCTCAGCGAGATCGGCGAGGCCACCAGCAACGCCGCGCGCACCTCGCTCGGACTGCTCGGCTTCATGGGCGCGACGATCGCGGCGTTCGGCGGCGTGATCCGCCACCCCAGCCGCTTCCGCTTCAACGCGACGGTGCAGCGCTTCGAGGTGGTGGGTGTCTCCGCGCTCGGCATCGTCGGGCTGATGAGCTTCCTGATCGGCATCGTCATCGCGCAGCAGGGCGCGGTGCAGCTCCGTCAGTTCGGTGCCGAGGCCTTCACGATCAATCTCGTCGGTCGCATCACGCTGCGCGAGCTCGGCGTGCTCATGACCGCGATCATGGTCGCCGGTCGCTCGGGCTCCGCCTTCGCGGCGCAGCTCGGCACGATGCAGCTGACGGAGGAGATCGACGCGATGCGCACGATCGGCGTCTCGCCGATGGAGGCGCTGGTGCTGCCGCGCACGCTCGCCGCGATCGTGCTGATGCCGCTGCTCGGCTTCTACTCCTCGGTGATCGCGATCATCGGGGGCGGGCTGCTGTGCTGGTTCGCGCTCGATATCCCGCCCGTCGCCTATGTCGCGCGGATCCGCGAGGTGGTGCCGATCACCGACCTCTTCGTCGGGCTGATCAAGGCGCCGGTGTTCGGCGCGATCATCGCGATCGCGGGCTGTTTCCAGGGGATGCAGGTGAAGGGCGATGCCGAGCAGGTCGGCCTCAAGACGACCTCGGCGGTGGTGCAGGCAATCTTCATGGTGATCGTGGTCGACGCCTTCTTCGCGGTCTTCTTCGAACAGATCGGCTGGATCTGATGGCGCGGCGCGACACCCACCGGCGCGACGAGCCGATCATCCGGGTGAAGGGGCTGCGCAACAGCTTCGGCGACGCGGTGATCCACGACAACCTCGACCTGGAGGTGCGTCGCGGCGAGATCCTGGGCGTGGTCGGCGGGTCGGGTACGGGCAAGTCGGTGCTGATGCGCTCGATCATCGGGCTGCAGTCGCCCGATCACGGCGAGGTCGAGGTGTTCGGCGAGCCGACGCTCGGTCGCTCCGAGCATGAGACGGTCGAGATCCGCAAGCGCTGGGGCGTGCTATTCCAGGGCGGTGCTCTGTTCTCGACGCTGACGGTCGCCGAGAACGTGCAGGTGCCGCTGCGCGAATTCTACCCCGAACTCGACCTCGCGCTGCTCGACGAGATCGCCTCGTACAAGGTGGTGATGACGGGCCTGCCCGCCGACGCCGGCCCGAAATATCCGGCCGAGCTCTCGGGCGGGATGAAGAAGCGCGCCGGCCTCGCGCGCGCGCTCGCGCTCGATCCCGAGCTGCTGTTCCTCGACGAGCCCACCGCCGGGCTCGATCCGATCGGCGCCGCGGGGTTCGACGAGCTGACGCGCGCGTTGCAGAAGACGCTGGGGCTCACCGTCTTCCTGATCACGCACGACCTCGACACCTTGTACGCGATCTGCGACCGCGTGGCGGTGCTCGCCGACAAGAAGGTGATCGCGGTCGGCACGATCGACGAGCTGCTCGCGCTCGATCACCCCTGGATCCAGGAATATTTCAACGGGCCGCGCGGGCGCGCCGCGGTCGCCTCCCAGAGCGCGGCGGCGGAGCGGGTCGACGCCGCCGACGCCGACGCGCGCGCGCACCCGACCGACGTGAGCGAGCGAGTCACCGGGCAGCACAGCCAGGGCGGCCTCGCCGACAACAGGGCCCGCGGGGCCGCAGGGGCAGAGTGATGGAAACGCGATCGAACCACGTCCTCGTCGGCGCCGTCGTGCTGATCCTGCTGGCGATGGTCGCCATCTTCACGGTGTGGATCGCGCGCATCGGCGGTACCGAGGAGCGCGAGTACGACATCTTCTTCCGCCAGGCGGTCGACGGACTCGCCAAGGGCTCGTCAGTCACCTTCTCGGGCGTGCCCTCGGGGCAGGTGAAGTCGATCTCGCTGTGGCAGCCCGACCCGCAGTTCGTCCGCGTCCGCATCAGCGTCAACGGCGACACGCCGATCCTGCGCGGCACCACCGCGACGATCCAGGGCAGCTTCACCGGGACCAGCACGGTCAGCCTCGACGGCGCGATCAAGGGCGCGCCGCCGATCAGCTGCCCGGAGAACAACGCGGCCAACATCTGTCCGCTCGGCAAGCCGGTGATCCCCACCAAGACCGGTGGCATCGGGGCGATCCTGAACTCGGCGCCGCAGCTGCTCGAGCGGCTCTCGACGCTGACCGAGCGGCTCACCGGGATGCTGAGCGATCGCAACCAGGCCTCGATCGCGGGCATCCTCGACAACACCAACCGGCTGACCGACGCGCTCGCCGACCGTGGCCCCGAGATCGCCGCGACGCTGGCGCAGACCCGCGTCGCGATCGCGCAGGCGGGCAACGCGGCCGAGCAGATCGGCCAGCTGGCGCAGACCACCAACGGCGTGCTCGCCAACGACGTGCAGCCGGCGATGGCGAACCTCAACAAGGCGATCACCTCGGCCCAGGCGAGCGCGGACACGCTCAACAGCGCGATCGGCGACGCGCGGCCGGGCCTGACCACCTTCAGCAAGCAGACGATCCCGCAGATCAACCAGCTGGTGCGCGACCTGCGCGTCACCACCGCGTCGCTGTCGGCGATCTCCGAGCGAGTCGAGCAGGGCGGCGCCGGCTCCCTGATCGGCCAACAGAAGCTGCCGGACTACAAGGGGAAATGATCGTGCGATCGGTGGCCAAGACATTTCTCGTGGCGGCGGTGCCGGTGCTGCTGGCGGGCTGCGTGCGGTTCGGCGCGGAGCCGCCGCCCTCGCTGCTGACGATCGCGGCGCAGTCGCAGCCGCAGCCGGGTGCGGCGCAGAACTCCGCCACCGCGCGCTCGATCGTGGTGCAGGTACCCGCGGTGCCGACCGCGATCGCGACGACGCGCGTGCCGGTGCAGGAGACCGACACGACGATCGCCTACGTCAAGGACGCGCAATGGGCCGAGCCGCCCGCGCGCCTCTTCGCGCGGCTGCTCGCCGACACGGTGACCGCGCGCGCGAACATGGTGGTGCTCTCGCCGGCGCAGTCGTTCAGCGACCCGAGCGCCAATCTGGCGGGCGAGCTGCGCTGGTTCGGGCTCGACGCGACGCAGCGCCAGGCTCTGGTGGTGTACGATGCAGCGCTGACACCGGCCGGCGCGACCAACGTCGAGAAGCGACGCTTCGAGGCGCGCGTGCCCGTGGCGGCGATCGACGCCCCCTCGGCCGGCGCCGCGCTGAGCCAGGCCGCCAACCAGGTCGCGCAGCAGGTCGCCGACTGGGTGGCGGGACAGCGCTGACGCGCTCGCCCGTTCGCGATGCGGCTTGCGCGCGGGCGCGCGAGCCTCTAGGCGGGCGGGCTTCCGGGTATGCGGAGCGGTGGCCGAGTGGTCGAAGGCGCTCGCCTGGAAAGTGAGTATACGCCAAAAGCGTATCGAGGGTTCGAATCCCTCCCGCTCCGCCACTTACTTGTATCAGGCTGTCTCGCCCCGTCTCACAGTGAGACGTAAGTGTCTCAAGCGAAGGGAGATTTGCAGAAATCTCAGCGATAGCTGTCGCATGGTGTCGCATCCAAGCGCAGACAGCTTGGGGGCATTGCGCAGGCACCTAACCTCTGCATAGTGGGGCATCATGCTCACCGATCCGCAGGTTCGGAAGGCGGTCGCGCAGGACCGCGACTACAAGCTGCCCGACTCCGGAGGGCTGCACCTCTACGTCATCAAGACGGGGCACCGGTCGTGGTGCCTCTGTCAAAGCTAATGCACCTGCGACGCTCGCCGGGGTGGGGAATGGCCATGCCCCGCCCGCGCAAGCCAGCCAGCCCGTTCCGCTACTTCAACTCGTCACCCGAGGTGATCCGGCTGGTAGTGCTATGTACGTCCGCTTCCCGCTGTGGCTGCGAAACGTGGAAGACCTGCTGTTCGAGCGCGGGATCGATATCTGCCATGAGACGGTGAGGCTGTGGTGGAACAGGTTCGGTCCGCTGTTCGCGGGCGAGGTGCGGCGCCAGCCGGTGAGCCATATGCGCGGCTTTAGCCACTGGCGCTGGCACCTGGACGAGTTGTACGTGAAGCTGAACGGCGAGATGGTCTACCTGTGGCGAGCGGTGGATCATGAGGGCGAGATCCTCGAGAGTTTCGTCACCAGGACACGCGACAAGAAGGCAGCGCTCACTTGCATGAAGAAAGCGCTCAAGCGGCACGGCTCACCTGAGGCGATCACCACCGACGGTCTGCGCTCCCACGGTGCGGCGCTGACGGAGCTCGGTAGCCGTGAGAAGCAGGAGGTGGGTCGCTGGGCAAACAACCGGGTCGAGAACTCGCACCTGCCGTTCAGGCGACGAGAACGAGCGATGCTGCGGTTCCGGCAGATGCGCACCTTACAGAAGTTCGCCTCGGTTCACGCCAACGTCCACAATCATTTCAACCACGAACGCCACCGCGTCGACCGCCGACCTACAAGCAGCGCCGCTCCGCGGCGCTGGCCGAGTGGCAGGCGCTCGTCAGCTGATCCGACGCGAGCCGGGGGCAAGGTGCATCGTGTAGCGACGAGTTCGCATCAGACTGACAGCACCTCGGCGGCAGGTGACAGCAGGAAGCTGACCAGTGTCGCGACGTCGTCGGGGCGCCCCGCGCGACCCCAAGGGATCGCTGCCTCTTTGGCTTTCAGTTCTTGGGGGTCGTCGAGCGCCGACTGGTTCATCGGCGTCGGGATCATGCGGCGCGACGCCGTTGACCGCGATGCCCTTGGGCGCAAGTTCCAGCGCTAGCGTCGCGGTAAGCTGCGACAGGCCGCCCTTTGCCGCATCATAGTCGACCCCGCCGGGGCGCGGCGCCTTCTCGTGGATCGAGGAAATCTTGACCACGCGGCCCTTCAAGGCCTTTCCTTCCAGCGCGCGGACCATGCGGCGGCAGGTGAGGAACGGCCCGTAGAGGTCGGATCGCATCACCCGGTCGAACTGCGCCAGCTCCATGTCGACCAGGTTCACCCCGGTCACGATGGCCAAAAGGTAACGATCGGCGGCGTCGTCGATATCGGGACCAACTCACGCTGCTTATATGACTCTCTGCTGGCAGCGCGAGGGAAAAGCGGCGCTGGGCCACAGGTGATTACGCTATCTGGCGGCGCCAATCTGCTTCGGAGGCGGAAGGAACTAAACCACCGCTTCGCCATCGCGACGGGAACCTTCAGAAAAGTTTTCAATGGGCCGGACGTAGTCGACCTCTATCAATGCAATGCCGCAGGCATCGAGCAGGATACAATCCAGCTCTTTCGCCGCTGAACGGCTCTACCAGCCTCCCCAATCCCGAGAGCGGCCCTTCGGCTTTCGTGCTGGCTTGACCAGCCAGACAGCTGCGCGAAGGGCCGGATTCCCGGTGCGGCGGCATGAATGAGCGTCCAGAGTTGGCGGTCGGGCAGGGCGCCGCGAATGGCCGATTTTGGGTCGGCTTACCCGCCGGGGCGCTTGGGCCTACAAGCCGTCTCAGCGCAATTTTCATGCGCCGGACGGCCATCATTTGATCCTAGTTTGCGTTGGGCGCAACGATTGCGCAGCAAGCGGTCCATTGAACGGCGGTGTAAGCCGCTGCAACCTCTCTCCTCGGAGAAGCGACCGCGGGAGATGGTCGCCCCGCGACCTACTCGAGTTGACCCGGACGCCGGCGGTCGATCCACGATCGTCTAAGATACCGCGGCGACCCGAGTTGAGCGGATAGGTACGGCGCCGCCGGTCTCGCCGCTGGTCGCTCGGCTAACGGACGGGAGGCGTAAGCGCGATGGCGTCGTGTCCTCCCAGCGGCATCATAAGGGGGTTGGTATGAGAAAGCGCTACTTCGGGGCAAGCGCCCTAGCCGCGATAGCGATCGCGCTCGCCGCCGGACCGGCACAGGCGCAGGAAGCCAGTGGAGGCGATCAGCAGCCGCTCGCCACGCCGACCTCGGCGGGCGTCGACAACGACGTCGTCGTGACCGCGCGCAAGCGCAGCGAGACGGTGCAGACGATGGCCGATCCGGTCAGCGTCATCTCCGAGGCAGCGATCCAGAACGCGGACCTGCGCACGCTGCAAGACGCGGTGCGCCTGACACCGAACCTGGTGGTGCTCGATGGCCTGTACCCGGGCTATAAGACGGTGTCGTTCCGCGGATTCACCACGCTGGGGCGCGACGGCGAGTTCCCGTTCGCGACGATCGTCGACGGCGTGGTGCAGCCCGGCCAGATGTTCTTTCAGCAGGAGCTCGTCAACGTCCAGCAGATCGAGGTGCTGCGCGGCCCGCAGGGCACGCTCTATGGCGGCGGCGCGATCGCGGGGGCGATCAACATTGTCACCAAGCAGCCTACCAATGAGTTCGAGGGCAGCGCCAGCGCGGCTTGGCTGAGCGGCAACGAGAAGCGCGTCAACCTCAACCTGTCCGGCCCCCTCATCGCTGACAAATTGTACTTCCAGGCGGGTGCCACCGCGTATGATTTCGACGGTCTGATCGACAATATCGCGATCGACCAGAAAGCGGACTTCGCGCGCGCGCTCACGAGCCGCTCGTCGCTGGTGTGGGCGGGCACGCCCGACTTCCGGGCAGCGCTAACTCTATCGACGACCGACAGCAAGGTGGGCGGGCTGTGGCTCGCGCCGGTGGCCGACGAGCTGTTCGACGACATCGTCGCGCCGGTCAGCGAGAACCAGCCCGGCATCGTGCGTACCAAGCTCCGCGCGCTGTCGCTCAAGATGGACTACACGATCAGCGACTTCGCGACGCTGACGTCGATCACCGCCAAATCCTACGGTCGCGATTACACGACCGCCGACGGCGACTTCTCCGCGGCCGACACCTATACCCAGAACGTCCGCTTCATCGACAAGGCCTGGTCGCAGGAGGTGCGGCTGACCTCCGATGGGACAGCGCCGTTCAAGTGGAACGTCGGCGCCTTCTACCAGGACGAGACGCGCAACCAGGTCAGCAATTACGGCAGCGTCGGCAATCCGCCGGACTTCTTCTCGCGGAACGACGACGAGCGCGAATATCGCACCTTCGCGCTGTTCGGTCAGTCCTCCTACGCCCTCACCGATCGCCTCGAGTTCACCGGCGGGTTCCGCTACGACTGGGAGCGGCAGCGGCTCACCGACCAGCTCGCGAACCAGACCTTTCGCCAGACCTTCAGCGAGCCGCAGGGGAAGGCATCGCTGTCCTACAAGGTCTCGCCCAGCCTGTTCACCTACGCGAGCTACTCGCGGGGCTATCGCAAGGGCGGGTTCAACCCGCGCAGCATCGCGGCACTGCTGAGCTACGATCCCGAGACCGCGGACAACTACGAGCTAGGCTTCAAGAGCGACTTCGCCGATCGACGGGTCACGTTCAACGGCGCGGTCTTCTACACCGACTTCAACGGCCAGCTGCTCCAGACCTCGCGCGTGCTGCCAGGTCAAGGCATCTACATCGCCATCTCGAACATCGAGAAGACCAAGGTGTTCGGCTTCGAGGCGGAGACCTCGATCCGGCCGCTCGACGGCTTCAGCATCAGCGGCTCGGCCGGTTACTCGGACGTCAAGATCAAGCAGTTCCTCCCCGAGGACCGCGACGCCTTCCGCGACAATCGCACGCCGCAGATCTACGGCCTGACGCTGCAGGGCTCGCTGGATATCGACCGGCCGCTCGGCGGCGGCTTCAGCCTGGTCGCGCACGGGGATCTCACCCATCGCGGCGACGTCTACTGGGACGTGGAGAACAGCCTGCGCACCTCGCCGCGCACCTTCCTCAACGCCAAGATCGGCATCCGCCGCGACAATTGGACGCTGTCGTTCGTGGGCCGCAACATCACGGACGAGCGCACGCCCGCCGCGGTCGGCCCCCACGCGCTCGGCACCACCAGCCTGGTCAGCTACAACGAACCCGCGCAATATGGCGCGCAGCTGGGCGTCCAGTTCTGAGTGACATGCTTGCCGGTGGCCGAGCCTCGGCAGCTCGGCCACCTGCCATGGCGTGAGCGGATGCTCGATCGAGCAGTCGATCCATATAAGTGAGGAGAATGGCCATGCCGAACGCGATCGATCGACGCGCTGTGCTGGGCGGCGCGGCGGCGCTGGCGCTGTCCACCCAGCTAGTCGCGCGACCGCGCCGCCGCCCGCTCGGCATCCAGCTTTACACGCTCATGGCGGCGTTGGACGCCGACTTCGACGGCACGATCGGCAAGGTCGCGGCGATGGGTTACCGCGAGGTGGAGACACTCGGCAGCTTCGGCCGCGACCCCGCCGAGGTGCGCGCGATCCTCGACAAGCACGGGCTGGTCTCGCCGTCGCAGCACATCATGCCGCCCGGCCTCTACAAGGTCTTCGACGACGGCGTGGCCAAGCGGATCGACATGCCGACGTTCGAGCGCAAGTTCATCGAGGCCTTCTCGTTCGATCGGGTCGAGGGCCTGATCGAGGCGTGCGTCGCGCAGGCGCGGCCGCTCGGGCAGAAATACATCGTGTGGCAGATCAGCTGGCCGTCCCAGCTGCGTACCCGCGCGCAGATCGATCAGCTGATCAAGGCGTTGAACCGCGCCGCCGATGCGGCGCATGCGGCCGGGTTCACGCTGGCCTATCACAACCACAGCCAGGAGTTCACGAAGGTCGGTAGCGACGTACCTTATGATCTGATCCTGCAGGGCACCGATCCCGCCAAGCTGAAGTTCGAGATGGATCTCGCCTGGGCGGTCAACGCGCGGGTCGATCCGGTCGCTTATTTCCGGCGCTTCCCGGGGCGTTTCCGCATGCTGCACATGAAGGACATCGCGCGCGACGGCTCGGTCCGCGATCCCGGTGAGGGCATCGTGCCGTTCAAGACGATCATCCCCGCCGCCGAGGCCGCCGGGGTCGAGCATTTCTACGTCGAATATGACGTGCCGACCGACCCGCTGGCGACCTTGGGGGCGGCTCGCCGCTATCTCGCGCCCCTGATGTGACGTCCGCGGCGGCAGCGGCGCGGCCCATCTCGTTCACCGCTGCCGGCTGATCACCTCGAAGGAAGCGAGCCGTCCGTTGCTGATCGTCGCGACCGCGAGACACTCCTCCGCGCCGACACCCTCCGCGCCCTCGAAGGTGGCCGCGTAGCGGGCGAAGGCGAGCCGGTCGTCGGCCAGTGTCGCCTGTACTGGAGTCTCCACCGTCACCGCGTCGGTCTTCGCGCGGATCCGCTGGAAATGCGCGCAGATCGCCTCGGGTCCGGTGCCGCGAACGGCACCGTCCACGATGAACGGCGCGTCCGCGGTGAAGAAGCGCGCGAAGCCGTCCGGCGTGAAGTCGCGCTCGCGATAAGCCTGGTTCCACCAGGAGAAGAAGCGGGTAATGGGGTTGTCGGTCATGGCAGCTCCGTCGATGGCGAGAGGGCGGGCAGCGGGCGCGCCGCGGGACGCGAGAACCGCTTGGCGACAAACAGAAAGGCCATGGCGGCGAGCAGCGCGTCGACGGTCGGCGCGCGGGTCAGCTCGAGCAGGCCGAGCCCCAGATTGGCGCGCGGCAGCGTGGCGAGCCCGACGGCGATCCCGAACCCCCAGGCGAACAGCGGCACCGTCCGGAAGGTGGCAGGCGCTGGCGCGGCCGCCGCGTAGCGCCCGCGGTCGAGGAAGAAGTCCGCGACGTACACGCCCGACATCGGCGCGATCAGCAGCCCCATGAAGGTCAGCCAGACGATAAAGTGACCGAGGATGTCGGCCGCGGCGAGGCACGTGCCCAACACCCCCGCGATGGCAGCGAGCAGCCATCGCTCTACCTGGGGGAAGAGCGCCGACAGCGACAGCGCCGAGGCGTACAGATTCTTGTCGTTGCTGGTCCAGGTGGCGAGGATGATGACGAGGAGACCGGGCAGCGCGATCCCGGCCGCCAGCATGGTCGCGACCAGATCGGCGTTGCCGTACAGGATGCCCAACGTGGCCGCGAGGATCAGCAGCAGCGGGAAGGCGACGCCGTAGTTGATGTACATCGCCGTGGCATTGTCGCGCGGCGTCCGCAGAAAGCGGCTGAGATCGGGGTTGATCGAGCAGCCGAACACTTCCGCGCCGACGACGATCGAGACGATCATGCCGAGCCCCAGCGGCTCGGTCAGCGCGCGCGGTGCGAACAGACCCGCGGTGCCGTGGCGATCGAGCCCGATGGCGAGCGGCACCAGTGTCGCGAGCAGCAGCAGCGGCACGCTGACCACCGCCACCTTGCCCATCGCCTTGACGCCGATCACCGCGGTGGACGCGATCAGCGCGCCGACCAGCGCGATGCCGACCCGCTGGTCCAGCGTGTAGCCGAGCTGGGTATCGAGGATCGCCGCGACGCTCTTCACCAGGATCTGGGTCTGGAGGCCGAACCAGCAGAACGACGTGACCACCATCAGCGCGACGATCGCCAGCGAGCCGCGCGTGCCGAAGGTGCGTCGTAGCACCATCGCGGTAGGCAGCCGCGCGGTCACGCCGACATAGCCGGTGGCGATGCCCCAGAAGCCGAGCAGCAGGCTTCCCAGAAGGATCCCGGCCGTGACCGTGGTGAGGTCGGCGCGCTGGCCGAGTTGCCCGCCGAAGGCGAAGAACGGCACCGAGATCGAGACGCCGACCAGCACCATGGTGAGGAAGGGCCAGCTGCGCATATCCTGCTCGCCGGGTGGTCGCTCGGGATGGCGCTCGATCATGCCGGCGATGCGCTTGACGATGGCCACGGTACGACGTCCCCTTGCTTCAGCGCATCTGCGCGTGCAGCGCGCGGACCCACTCGCTGTCTCCGCGCGCGTGATCGAGGTGGATCCAGAAGTGATCGAGATCCGGCGTGTCCGCGGTGACCTGATTGCCGGCGGCGACGAGTTCGTCGGCGAAGGCGCGACCCTGGTCCTGGAAGACAATGATCTCCTGCTGGCCCCACGAGATGTGGAAGGCGGTGTCGACCTCTCTCACCGCCAGTAGCGGCGAGGCGTCGGCTTCTTCGCCTGCGTCGGCCAGCATCGGCACGGGCGAGACCCCCGGCATCACCGCGCGCCCGTGCGCGCCGCGCAGATCATACAGCCCGCTGTAGCAGAAGCAGCTGCGGATCACGTCCGGCGGCACATCGAATGCCGCATGGAGATCGGTGCGCAGGCTCGCCAGCGCGGCGAGGTGCGCGCCTGCTGAGTGGCCGCCGACATGGATGCGGCTCGCATCGCCGCCGATCTCCTCGGCGTGGCGGACCAGCCAAGCGATCGCGGCGAGACAATCCTGCAGCTGTGCCGGGTGCTTCGCCGCGGGCGCGAGCCGGTAGCCCAGCGACACGAAGATCGCGGGGCAGGAGGTGATCTCCGGAGCCGCCAGCGCCATCCACTCCTTGTAGCCGTGCGTCCAGCCACCGCCGTGTATGTCGAGGAAGATCGGCAGCGGGGCGGCGGCGGCCTGCGCCGGAAAGAAGAGATCGAGGCGTTGCTCCTCGTGCGCGCCATATGCCACGTCGAGGCGATGGGGCAGCGCGGCCACGGCATGCCGCCACAGGGCCATCGCCACGCCATGATAGCTGTCGCACGTCGCGTTGATCGAGGATTGCGGTCGCAGCATGTGAGGCGCGATCCTGTCACCGGCGCTTTCTTCTCACCAGCAGCGATCCACTGCTTTGCGCCTCGCGCAACAAACTCGCCAAGATTTGGGTCAAGAATGGAATATCAATGCGGCGTGAGGCGGATTGGGGGTTGTTCTGAATGAAGCGGTATCGCGTCGCGGTGGATATCGGCGGTACGTTCGTCGACTCGATCCTGTTCGACGCAGCGACCGGGCGAACGCACCTCGCGAAGGCGTCGACCACGCCCGACGAGCCGGCGCGCGGGGTGCTGGAGGCCTTGTCGCGGCTGGGGATCGACCTGGCCGACACCGAGCTGTTCGTTCATGGCACCACCCTGGGCCTCAACGCGGTGATCCAGCGGCGCGGCGTGGCCACCGGCATCATCACCAACGCCGGCTTCCGCGACATCTTCGAGATCGGCCGGGGCGACGTCCCTGCCGCCTCCATGTACGACTTCCGCTACCAGCGGCCCCCCTCGATCGTGCCGCGGCGTTATCGCAAGGGTGTCGCCGGGCGCATCGCGGCGGACGGCAGCGAGCTCGAGCCGCTCGACGAGGCGGGCGTGGTCGCGGCGGCGGGCGAGCTGGTCGAGGCGGGCCTGCGCTCGATCGCTTTGTGCTTCCTCCACAGCTATCGCAACCCGTCGCACGAGGAGCGCGCCGCCGCGCTCATCCGTGCCGCCTTCCCGTCGGTCGCCGTGTCCGCGTCGAGCGCGATCACGCGCGAGTATCGCGAATATGAGCGCACGGCCACGGCAGTGGTAGACGCCTATATCAATCCGATCTTCAACGATTATGTCGGCCAGCTCGAGAGCGGACTCGTCGCTGCCGGCTTCGCCGGCAAGTTGCTCATCATGCGCTCGGCCGGCGGCGCGATGACGGCGCAGACGGCGCGCCGGGCGCCGATCTACAC
This sequence comes from Sphingomonas sp. BK580, assembly GCF_014194975.1. Classification (GTDB taxonomy): domain Bacteria; phylum Pseudomonadota; class Alphaproteobacteria; order Sphingomonadales; family Sphingomonadaceae; genus Sphingomonas. The sequence goes on from NZ_JACIAY010000008.1 coordinate 213,638, forward strand.
GGTGCTGTCGGGGCCCGCCGGCGGTTTGATCGGGGCGAGCTATCTCGCGCGCGAGATCGGTCGCGACCGCGTGCTGACGCTCGATTACGGCGGCACCAGCCTCGACGCCGCGGTGATCGAGGACGGCGAGCCGCTGGTGATGCACGAGGCCCCGCTGGCCGACCTGCCAGCGCTGATCCCGATCTTCGATATCCGCTGCATCGGCGCCGGCGGCGGCTCGATTGCCTGGGTGCAGGAAGGCCTGCTTCAGGTCGGTCCGCATAGCGCCGGGTCGCAGCCGGGGCCGATCGCCTACGGACGGGGCGGCACCGAGCCGACGACCACGGACGCGGCCTTCATCCTCGGCTTCCTGGATGCCGCCCATTTCCTCGGTGGCAGCGTGGAGCTGGACGTGTCGGCGGCGCGGGCGGGCATGGCGGCGAAGGTGGCGGAACCGCTCGGCATCGACCCGACGCGCGCGGCCGCAGGCATCTTCGACGTGTTGGTGGCGCGCACCGCCGGGGCGATCCGCGAGATCACGGTCGAGCGCGGGCGTGACCCGCGCGACTTCTCGATGCTCGCCTTCGGCGGCGCCGGCCCGATGATCGCGCCGCTGATCGCGCGCGAGGTCGAGAACGCGGAGTTGATCGTGCCTCAGTCGCCGGCGGTCTTCTCCGCCTGGGGCATGCTGATGTCGGACGTCGTCACCGACGTCGCCCGCACCGAGCTGCGGCCGCTCGACCAGACGGCCGAGGCGCCCGTGATGGGCGCGTTCGACGAGCTGGTCGCGCAGGCCTGCGCGGCGCTCGCCGACCAGGCGAGCGGCAGCATCGGGGAACGCATCGTGCGGCTGGTGGAGTGCCGCTATGTCGGGCAGGAGCATGCGCTCGAGGTCGAACTGTCGGACGAGCAGCCGTTCGACACGATCCGCGCGCGCTTCCACGCGCTGCACAAGCAGCGCTACGGCCACGCCATCGATACCGCCATACAGGTAGTGACATTACGCGTGCGCGCCAGCGCCGTGCTGCCCAAGCCGACCCTGCCGCGGGCGGCCGTGGCGACGGGCCCGGTCTCGGCCGCCATGCGCGGACAGCGCGAGGCGTTCTGCTTCGCGCGGCGCGAGCGGACGGCCTTCGCGGTCTATGATCGCTCCGGCCTCGCAGCAGGCCATGCCTTGGACGGGCCCGCCATCGTCGAGGAAGGCACCGCCACGACGGTGATCCACTCTGATCAGACCATCACGGTCGACGAATATGGTCATCTTATCATCCGCAGGAGGGTCGCATGACGCTGGACGGCGCCACGGTCGAGGTCATCCGCAGCTATCTCGTCTCCGCGGCGGAGGAGATGCGGCGCACGCTGATCCGCACCGCGTTCAACCCGGTGATCTACGAGGTGCTCGACTTCGGCATCTCGATCTTCGACGCCGAGCTGGAGCTGATCGCCGACGCGCCCGGTCTCGCCTTCTTCCTCGGCGCGAACGACTATGCGATCCGCAAGGGCGTGGCGCATGCCGGATGGGAGACGCTGAGGCCCGGCGACATCCTGATCATGAACTATCCTTATTGGAACTCCGCGCATGCGGCCGACGCGACGCTGTTCGCGCCGGTGTTCGCGCCAGATGCCGATCGGCCGTTCGCCTTCACCTGCATCCGCGCGCACTGGATGGACCTTGGCGCCAAGGACCCGGGCTACGTGCTCGATTCGACCGACATGCACCAGGAAGGGCTGATCTTTCCCGGCACGCGCATCTATCGCGACGGCGAGCCGGTAGGCGACATCATCGACATCATCCGCTTCAACTCGCGCATGCCCGGTCCGGTGCTGGGCGACCTAGAGGCGCAGGTCGCCGCGACCCGAACCGGCATCGTGCGGCTCAACGCGATCCTGGCGAAGTTCGGCGCCGACGCATTCGGTGAGGCAGTGACGCGGATCAAGGATCACAGCGACGCCCTCGTCCGCAAGGCGCTTGCCGAGCTGCCGCGCGGCAGCTGGGAGGCGGACGATCTGGTCGACGACGACGGCGTCAGCGACGATCCCGTGCCGATCCACGTCCGCGTCACGATCGACGACGACGGCATGACCTGCGACTTCTCGGGATCGTCGGCGGCGGTGCGCGGACCGATCAACATCCCGATCGGGCTGACCGAGACGATCTGCAAGTTCGCGCTCAAGTCCCTCACCACGCCGATGCAGCGCAACAACGCGGGCTCGTTCCGCGCGCTCACGGTGGTCGCGCCCGAGGGCAACCTGTTCCACGCCGCCTATCCCTCCGCGACCTACACGCAATGGCCCGCGCACCTCGCGCTGGAGCTGGTCTACAAGGCCCTGGCGCAGGGCATGCCGGAGCGGGTAGCGGCCTGCTCGGGCGGGGACACTTTGGGGTTCATGATGATCGGGCGCAGCAAGGCGACCGGCGAGATGTACGCGGTGTCGAACAACGAGCCGGTCGGCTGGGGCGGGAGTGCCACGCACGACGGGATCAACGCCACCAACCACATCTCCGGCAGCCTCGTCCGCAACACGCCGATCGAGGTCATCGAGATGAAGACGGGCATGCGGATGGAGACGTTCGGTATCCGGCCCGACACCGGCGGCGCCGGGCGCACGCGCGGCGGCGTCGGCACCGAGCGTTCCATCCGCTTCGTCGAGGACGGAGAGTTCCTGTCGATCACCAAGCGCAGCAAGGAGCGGCCGTGGTCGCTGCTCGGCGGGGCGCGACCCGAGACCAACGAGCTGCTGGTCCGCGCCGGGACTCCCGAGCAGAAGCGGGTGGGAACTTACCGCCTGCCCGTCCGCGCGGGCGATCGCGCGGTCGCGCGCGCCGCCGGAGGCGCCGGCTATGGGTCACCGTATGAGCGCGATCCCGCCGCGGTCCTGGAAGACGTGCTGGACGGTTATGTTACGGTCGAGGCGGCCGAGCGCGAGTATAAGGTGGCGATCAGCGGCGCGCGGGTGGACGAGGTCCGCACCGCACGGCTGCGCGCGCCAGTGGCGTGAGCGAGACAGCGAGCGTCGGACCGTCGGCGCCGCTGTTCCCCTCCCTTCCGACCCGATCAGTTGATCGGTGACGTCGCTGCCTCAGCGAGCGGCAGCGACGAGGCGCGCTCTCACCCCGTGACTCGCCCGATCGGGTAGAGGAGGTGGTCGCGATCCTGGTAGGGGGAGCGGCTGTAGAACCACCTCAGGCGCGCGAGCGGGTCGGCCGCGAAGACCGGGTCGGCCGCCAGCGCGGCGGCGAACGCTTCGGCGAGCGCTGAATCGGCGGCCAGCATCTCGTCCGCCATGGGCGCGACGACATAGGCCTCCATATAGTCGACCGCGTCGAGGCACCCGGCGACGAAACCCTTGGCGAAGAGGGAGTCGGCACAGGCCGGCTCGAGCATATGGATGGCCAGCTCGCCGAGTGGCTGATCCGTCGTCACGAAGGCCGAGCCGGCGGCGAAGGTCCGCCGCTGTCGCTCGACCAGCGCGCAGTCGGCGGCCACCGCCGGACGCCGCTCCGAGATCGCTGATGCCACCGTGACCTCGCGGAGGCGGATCATGTCGACCTCCGCCTCCACCGCCTCGGCGGCGATCTCCATCGCGATGCCGTGACGCCCCAGCCGCTCGATCACGTCGGGCTCGGAGACGGGCACCCAATAGCCACGCGGGCGAGAGATGGTGCTTCCGGGCCGTGATCCGTGGAGGGGCACCTCGACCTCGGGCAGCGGCACGCCCAGCCAGCGCACCTCGCGCGCGCCGGACGCGGGCGAGTCGTAGAAGTCGGAGGCGATCGCACGAAAGGCGATCTCGCGCGCCGGCTCTGGCGCCATATCCCATGTCAGTATGGGGCTGGGCGCTCGGCCGGCGCGATCGCGCGCACTCGCGTCGCGCAACGCGTCGATCTGCTCGGCAGCAATCTTCAGGGTCGCCTCCAGCAACGCATAGGTGCCGAGCACGCGCTGCCTGACGGGCTTGAGCGAGTGGTTCTCGACCAGCACGGTGGCGAGATGGCGCATGTCGCCGTAGCTGTGCGAGAAGCGCGGCGGGAAGGCGGGCAGCACCAGCCCCAGCTCGGGACGGCGATCGTCCAGCGCCAAGATCAAGGGGCCGGGAACGTGCCCCCTCGCCTCCATCGACGCCGTCACGGCGGGTCGATACTGGTGGTGGAGCCAGGCGCTGATCGCGGGCGAGGTGGCGTATGGCTCGTCCTGGAAGCCGAAGCAGATGTCGTATTGGTAGTCGAGCCCGTCAGTCACGTGCAGGTCGACGAACAGGTCCGGTTCGATCGCGTCGATCAGCGCGATCAGCGACTGGATCTCGGGTGCCTCCGCCTTGATGAAGTCGCGGTTCAGATTGAGTCCCTGCGCCGAGGCGCGCCACCCTTGTACCGCGGGACCGCGCTGGTTCGGACGACTGAACGCCGAGCGCCGCTCATGGCCGTCCGGGTTGAGCACTGGGACAAAATACCAGTCGGCGCGGTCGAGCAGGTCATCGCAGCCGTTGAAAGCGATGTCGCGCAGCAGCATGAGGCCGGCGTCCTTGCCGTCGATCTCGCCGGGATGGATGCCGCACTGGACCAGCACGCGCGCCCGGCTGGTCGCCGACGCGGGCGCCCGCGCGGCCGCCTGATCACGCGACGCGGTGACCAGTGTCAGCGACCGTCCCTCGACCGACCGCCCGAAGGTGCCGAGCGTCACCAGCGGGGTGGCGGCGGCGAGGTCGTCGAGGAAGGCGAGCGTCTCGGCGTAGGTCGGCGTCGTGGCGAAGTCGTCCGCCTCGGCGGGGGTGCGCCAGTTGGCACCGGCGGGCGCGATCAACTTCTCGCTCGCGCCCGACCACGCGGGCACGGGGGGCAGCGGGGCGCGGCGATCTTCGGGCCACGGAGCGATGGGCATGAGGCTCTCCTGAAAGGACGCAGGAACGGCGCGTGACGCGGGGTCAGTGCGCC
>NZ_JACIAY010000009.1 GCF_014194975.1 Sphingomonas sp. BK580
TAGCAAACGCGGCTCTGAACAGGGGCGGTTTTCCGGGACTTTTGGCCTGACGATGGGCCATTTTCCCGTAGCAGCTTGGGGTAGCAGACGCTCTCTGGGGACCGTTTTTGGGACGATCCCCGAGAGATATCACGCACTTGAGAAGTGCTGGTGCCCAGAAGAGGACTCGAACCTCCACGACCTTGCGATCGCCAGCACCTGAAGCTGGTGCGTCTACCAATTCCGCCATCTGGGCACGGGGTAGGCCGGCGCCTCTAGGGGGTGGTCGCCGCCCTTGTCAACACGCATTTTCACGAACCTCGCCGCACTGCCGCATCCGGCCTTGTCATCGGCGGGCGCGGCGGGCAGAGCGGCGCGCGTAGCGGAAAGGCGTTCGAGATGAAGGACGGCATGAACGACAGACTGGTCACGCTGATCGGCGGCGGGGGGTTCCTCGGCCGCTATGTCGCGCAGGCCCTGCTCAAGACCGGCGCGCGCGTCCGCGTGGCGCAGCGCGACCCGCGCCAGGCCTTCTTCATCAAGCCGCTGGGCGGGCTGGGGCAGACCCAGTTCGTCGCCGCCGACATCGCGCGGCCCGAGACGATCCAGCGTGCGGTCGCGGGCGCGGACGCGGTGGTCAACCTGGTCGGCACCTTCGCGGGCAACCTCCAGCGCGTCCACGTCGACGGCGCGCGCATCGTCGCCGAGGCGGCGCGCGACGCGGGCGCGGCGCTGGTCCATGTCTCTGCGATCGGCGCCGACGCGACCGGCGACTCGCTCTACGCGCGCACCAAGGGCGCGGGCGAGCAGGCGGTGCGCCAGGCCGACCCGTCCGCGACGATCCTGCGCCCCTCCACCGTGTTCGGGCGCGAGGACCAGTTCCTCAACCGCTTCGCCGGGATGATCGCGCGGCTGCCGGTGGTGCCGGTGCTGCGCCCGAGCGCGCGCTTCCAGCCGGTCTATGTCGTCGACGTCGCGCAGGCGGTGTTCGCCGCCATCGCCGACCGCGACGCGCACGCCGGCCACACCTACGAGCTGGGCGGGCCCGAGGTGCTGACGATGCTCCAGCTCAACCGCCGCGTCGCCGAGCATATCGGCCGCCGCCCGCGCTTCGTGACGGTGCCCGACGGCGCGGGCGCCCTGCTCGCCGCGCTGCCGCTGACGCCGATCTCGGGCGACCAGTGGAAGCTGCTCGGCCACGACAGCGTCGTCGGCCAGGGCGCCGAGGGTCTGGCCGCGCTCGGCGTCGAGCCGACCCCGATCGACGCGGTCGCGCCCAACTGGCTGGTGCGCTACCGCAAAGCGGGGCGCTTCAGCATGATCAACCAGACCGCGGGCTGATCGGCGCGCGGGAGACGCGCCGGTGAGCTCGGGGGGAGAAAGACATTGAACGACCTGCTGATCACCATCCTCCTCGGCATCGTCGAGGGGGTCACCGAGTTCCTGCCCGTCTCCTCCACCGGGCACCTCGTGCTCGCCGGCGCGCTGCTGGGGCTGAAGGAGGCCGACGCCACCTTCGACATCGTCATCCAGCTCGGCGCGATCCTGGCGGTGATCGTGCTGTTCTGGCGGCGCTTCCTGAAGGTCGGCGAGGGCCTGCTGCGACGCGATCCCGGCGCGATCCGCTTCACCCGCAACGTGCTGCTCGGCTTCCTGCCCTCCGCCGTCGTGGGCGCGATCGCCTATTCCTCGATCCGCAAGGTGCTCGAGGCGCCCGGCATCGGGCCGACCGTGGTGGCGGTGGCGCTGATCGTCGGCGGCATCGCGATCCTGTTCATCGAGCGCACCGTCCCCCCCGCCCCCAAGAGCGAGGTGGAGACGATGTCGTGGCGCGTCGCGCTCGGCATCGGCGTGGTGCAGTGCATCTCGATGATCCCGGGCGTCAGCCGCTCGGGCGCGACGATCATGGGCGCGCGCGCGATGCGCGTCGACCAGGAGACCGCCGCCGAGTACAGCTTCTTCCTCGCGATCCCGACGATGCTCGGCGCCACCACGCTGGCTTTGTGGAAGAGCCGCGACCTGCCCGGCCACGTCGACTACGGCGCGATCGCGATCGGCTTCGTCGTCGCCTTCGTCGTCGCGCTGCTGGTGATCCGCTGGTTCATGGGCGTCGTGACCAAGCACGGTTTCGCGCCCTTCGCCTGGTACCGCATCGTTGCGGGCACGCTCGCGCTCATCCTGCTCGCGCTACATTGATCCGGACCGGCCCTTCTTCTCACGCCCAAGTGGAAGGAGGCTGCGTCAGCGCGCAACAATCGAAGTTTTTGCGGCAGCTTTGCTGACGTATCGGCCAGAAAGTGCGTGACTCACCTATGTCGGTGTGAGACGTCGGCTGTCGGAGGACACCGATGGCCGACATGCTCAAGTTCGTGGATCGCGCGCAATCCTATCCCGCCAAGCGCGGGGCGGCCGATCGCGCCGACGATTTCCGCGAGATCGCCGAGCGCTACGCCACGCCCGCGGCGGAGGATCAGGCCGGGCGCTGCTCGCAGTGCGGCGTGCCCTATTGCTCGGTCCACTGCCCGCTCCACAACCACATCCCCGACTGGCTGCGGCTCACCGCCGAGGGCCGGCTGCGCGAGGCCTATGAGCTGAGCAACGCCACCTCGACCATGCCCGAGATCTGCGGCCGCATCTGCCCGCAGGACCGGCTGTGCGAGGGCAATTGCGTGATCGAGTTCAGCGGCCACGGCGCGGTGACGATCGGCTCGGTCGAGAAGTTCATCACCGATACCGCCTGGGAGGAGGGCTGGGTCGAGCCGCTCGTCCCCGGCCCGGCGCGCGGCCAGTCGGTCGGCGTGATCGGCGCCGGTCCGGCCGGGCTCACCGCGGCGGAATATCTGCGCGGCCACGGCTATGAGGTCCACGTCTACGACCGCCACGACCGCGCCGGCGGGCTGCTGACCTACGGCATCCCCGGCTTCAAGCTGGAGAAGCCGGTGGTGATGCGCCGCGTCGAGCGGCTCAAGGCGGGCGGGATCGTCTTCCACGAGGGCTTCGAGGTCGGCCGCGACGCCACGCTGGACGAGCTGCGCGCGCGCCACGACTCGCTGCTGATCGCGACCGGCGTCTACCAGGCGCGCGCGATCGATCTCGCCGGCAACGACCTGGCCGGGGTCGTCCCCGCGCTCGACTTCCTCACCGCGTCGAACCGCAAGGGCTTCGGCGACCATGTCCCCGCCTTCGAGGACGGCTCGCTCAACGCCGCCGGGCGCGACGTGGTGGTGATCGGCGGCGGCGACACCGCGATGGACTGCGTCCGCACCGCGATCCGCCAGGGCGCCACCAGCGTGAAGTGCCTCTACCGTCGCGACCGCGCCAACATGCCCGGCTCGCAGCGCGAGGTCGCCAACGCCGAGGAGGAGGGCGTCGAATTCGTCTGGCTCGCCGCGCCCGCCCGCTTCAGCGGCGTCGAGGGCAGGGTGAGCGGGGTCGAGGTCAACCGCATGCGGCTCGGTGCGCCCGACGCGAGCGGGCGGCGCGCCCCCGAGGTCGCCCCCGGCGGCGCGGAGACGATGGCGGCGGACCTGGTGATCAAGGCGCTCGGCTTCGACGCCGAGGAACTGCCGCGGCTGTGGGACGCCGCCGAGCTGGGCGTCACGCGCTGGGGCACGGTGCTGGTCGATTCCAAGACGCTGATGACCAGCCTCGACGGCGTGTTCGCGGCGGGCGACATCGTCCGCGGCGCCAGCCTGGTGGTGTGGGCGATCCGCGACGGCCGCGACGTGGCGGCGACGATGCACCAATATCTGAAGGCCAAGGCGAAGAGCGAGAAGGTCGCGGCGTGATCGCGCGACCCGTTCTCCTCGCCGCACTGGCCGTGGCCGCCGCGCCGGCCGCGGCGCAGACCGGCGCGCCCGGCCCGGCCGCCATCGCCGCGCCCGAGCCGGCGCGGCTCGCCGCCGCGCGGCGCGTGCTCGACCGGCTGATGCCGCCCGCGACCCGCGCGGCGACCGTCTCCGCGATGGTCGCGCCGATGATGGCGAACATGCGCGAGGGCATGAAGCAGAGCCCGCAGCTGGGTGCGATGCTGCGGGAGAACGCCAAGATGAAGGCGGTGTTCGATCGCTTCATGGGCGCGCAGGAGCAGCGCTCGCTGACGCTGATCCGTGACTCGATGCCGGGAATGGTGGAAGCGATGGCGCGCGCCTATGCGCGCCGCTTCGACGTGACGCAGCTCGGCGAGATCGAGCGGTTCTTCGCCACGCCGACCGGCGCCGCCTATGCCCAGGCGTCGATGTCGGTCATGAGCGATCCCGACGTCGCCGCCTTCCAGCGCCAGATGATGGCGGACGCGATGCGCCAGGCACAAGAGAGCACCGGCGATCTCGCCAAGGAGATCGCGGCGGTGCAGGCGGAGGCGCGGCAGTGACGCTGCGCTCGCGATGAGGCTGCCCGCCGACTATGTCGCGGCGATCAAGGAGGCCGCGCGCGAGACGTTCGGCGACGGCGCGGTGGTGCGCCTGTTCACGCGGAAGTCCGATCCCTCAGCGCGCGATCGTGCTCCGGCGAACGCCGGAGCCCAGGGCCGTGAGCGTAACGTGCGCGGCCCTGGGCTCCTGCCTGCGCAGGAGCACGGCCGTTCAACACGGGCATACGGCACGCTCGCGCACGATTACCCCACCCGCGCTGCCGCACCGGCCGAGCGCGCCCGTCTCGCCTCTCTCGACCTGCCCGACCTGATCGCCGGCACGCGCCGCACCCTCTCTCACCTGCGCTCCGAGGAGCTGATCCCATGACCGACACGCTCGACGCCCGCCGCCGGCACCTCGCCACCCACGGCATGTACCGCCCCGAGTTCGAGGGTGACGCGTGCGGCGTCGGCCTCGTCGCCGCGACCGACGGGCGCGCCTCGCGCCGCGTCGTCCAGTCCGCGATCGACGCGCTCAAGGCGGTGTGGCACCGCGGCGCGGTCGACGCCGACGGCAAGACCGGCGACGGCGCGGGCCTCCACGTCGACCTGCCGGTGCGCTTCTTCGACGATTGCGTCGCCGCCAGCGGGCACAAGCTGCTCCCCAACCGCCTCGCCGTCGGCATGGTGTTCCTGCCGCGCACCGACCTCGGCGCGCAGGAGACCTGCCGCACCATCGTCGAGAGCGCGATCATCGAGGCGGGCTACACCATCTACGGCTGGCGCCAGGTGCCGGTCGACGTGTCGGTGATCGGGCTCAAGGCGCAGTCGACGCGGCCCGAGATCGAGCAGATCATGATCGCCGGCCCGCTGCCCGACGAAGTCTCGGCCGAGGAGTTCGAGAAGAACCTGTATCTCGTCCGCCGCCGCATCGAGAAGCGCGTGATCGCGGCGCAGATCCAGGGCTTCTACGTCTGCTCGCTGAGCTGCCGCTCGATCATCTACAAGGGGCTGTTCCTCGCCGAGAGCCTGTCGGTCTTCTACCCCGACCTGCAGGACCAGCGCTTCGAGAGCCGCGTCGCGATCTTTCACCAGCGCTATTCCACCAACACCTTCCCGCAATGGTGGCTGGCGCAGCCGTTCCGCTGCCTCGCCCACAACGGCGAGATCAACACCGTGCGCGGCAACAAGAACTGGATGCTCAGCCACGAGATCCGCATGGCCTCGATCGCGTTCGGCGAGCATTCGGAGGACATCAAGCCGGTGATCCCCGCCGGCGCGTCGGACACCGCCGCGCTCGACGCCACCTTCGAGGCGATCTGCCGCTCGGGCCGCGACGCGCCCACCGCCAAGCTGATGCTGGTACCCGAGGCCTATTCGGACGACATGCCGCCCGCGCATCACGCGATGTACCAGTATCTCGCCTCGGTGATGGAGCCGTGGGACGGCCCCGCCGCGCTGGCGATGACCGACGGGCGCTGGGCGGTCGGCGGGGTCGACCGCAACGCGCTGCGCCCGCTGCGCTTCACCGAGACCGCCGACGGGCTGCTGATCGTCGGCTCGGAGGCGGGCATGGTGGTGGTGCCCGAGAGCACCGTGATCGCCAAGGGCCGGCTGGGGCCAGGGCAGATGATCGCGGTCGACCTGCACGAGGGCCGCGTGCTGCGCGACCGCGAGGTGAAGGACCGTATCGCCGCCGAGCAGGACTATGCCGCGATGATCGGCGAGTTCTCCACCATGGCCGACCTGCCCCCCGCGCCCGTCGACACGCTGACGCGCTACGCCCGCGCCGACCTCACGCGACGCCAGGTCGCCGCCGGGCAGACGATCGAGGACATGGAGCTGATCCTGTCGCCGATGGTGGAGAGCGGCAAGGAGGCGATCGGCTCGATGGGGGACGACACGCCGCTCGCGGTGATCTCGGACAAGCCGCGCCTGATCAGCCAGTTCTTCCGCCAGAACTTCAGCCAGGTGACCAACCCGCCGATCGATCCGCTGCGCGAACGCTACGTGATGTCGCTGCGCACGCGCTTCGGCAACCTCGCCAACATCCTCGACACCGAGGACCGGCGCGAGCGCGTGCTGGTGCTCGACAGCCCGGTGCTGACCTCGACCGACTGGGCGCGGCTCAAGGGCTATTTCGGCCAGGCCGCGGCCGACATCGACTGCACCTTCGAGGCGGGCGGCGGGCCGGAGAAGCTGCGCGCCGCGATCCAGCGCATCCGCAACCAGGCCGAGCAGGCGGTGCGCGAGGGCAAGAGCGAGCTGTTCCTCACCGACGAGCATATCAGCGAGGACCGCGTCGCCATCCCGGGCGTGCTCGCCGCCGCGGCGGTGCACACGCATCTCGTCCGCCGCGGGCTGCGCTCCTACGCCTCGGTCAACGTGCGCGCGGCGGAATGCCTCGACACGCATTATTACGCAGTGCTGATCGGCGTCGGCGCCACCACGGTGAACGCCTACCTCGCCGAGGCCGCGATCGCCGACCGCCACGCGCGCGGGCTGTTCGGAAAACTCTCGCTCGAGGACTGCCTCGCCCGGCACAAGAAGGCGATCGAGGAGGGCCTGCTCAAGATCCTCAGCAAGATGGGGATCTCGGTGATCTCCAGCTACCGCGGCGGCTATAATTTCGAGGCGGTCGGGCTCAGCCGCAGCCTCGTCAACGATCTGTTCCCCGGCATGCCGGCGAAGATCTCGGGCGAGGGCTATGCCTCGCTCCACGTCAACGCCACCGAGCGTCACGAGGCGGCGTACGATCAGGCGGTGGCGACGCTGCCGATCGGCGGCTTCTACCGCCAGCGCCACAGCGGCGAGGCGCACGCCTATTCGGCGCAGCTGATGCACCTGCTGCAGACCGCGGTGGCGACCGACAGCTACTCGAGCTACCTGCAATTCTCGCGCGGCGTCGCCGACCTGCCGCCGATCTACCTGCGCGACCTGCTCCAGTTCAACTTCCCCAACGAGGGCGTGCCGGTCGACCAGGTCGAGGCGATCACCGAGATCCGCAAGCGCTTCGTCACCCCGGGCATGTCGCTCGGCGCGCTCAGCCCCGAGGCGCACGAGATGCTGGCGATCGCGATGAACCGGATCGGCGCCAAGGCGGTGTCGGGCGAGGGCGGCGAGGACAAGGCGCGCTACACGCCCTATGCCAACGGCGACAACGCCAACTCGGTGATCAAGCAGATCGCCAGCGGGCGCTTCGGCGTGACGGCCGAGTATCTCAACGCCTGCGACGAGATCGAGATCAAGGTCGCGCAGGGCGCCAAGCCCGGCGAGGGTGGGCAGCTGCCCGGCTTCAAGGTGACCGAGTTCATCGCCAAGCTGCGCCACGCCACCCCGGGCGTGACGCTGATCAGCCCGCCGCCGCACCACGACATCTACTCGATCGAGGACCTGGCGCAGCTGATCTACGACCTCAAGCAGATCAACCCGCGCGCGCGCGTCTGCGTCAAGCTGGTCAGCTCGGCGGGGATCGGCACGGTCGCGGCGGGTGTGGCCAAGGCACACGCCGACGTGATCCTCGTCTCGGGCCATGTCGGCGGCACCGGCGCCTCGCCCCAGACCAGCATCAAATATGCCGGCACGCCGTGGGAGATGGGGCTCTCCGAAGTGAACCAGGTGCTCACGCTCAACGGGCTGCGCGGGCGGATCAAGCTGCGCGCCGACGGCGGGCTCAAGACCGGGCGCGACATCGTCGTCGCCGCGATCCTGGGCGCGGAGGAGTTCGGCATCGGCACGCTCAGCCTGGTGGCGATGGGCTGCATCATGGTGCGCCAGTGCCACTCGAACACCTGCCCGGTCGGCGTCTGCACGCAGGACGAGGCGCTGCGGCAGAAGTTCGTCGGCACGCCCGAGAAGGTGATCAACCTGATGACCTTCATCGCCGAGGAGGTGCGCGACATCCTCGCCCGGCTGGGCGTCCGCAGCCTCGACGAGGTGATCGGCCGCACCGAGCTGCTGCGCCAGGTCAGCCGCGGCGCCGAGCATCTCGACGACCTCGACCTCAACCCGATCCTCGCCAAGGTCGACGCCACCGACGCCGAGCGCCGGTTCTCGCTCAGCACCTTCCGCAACGAGGTGCCCGACAGCCTCGACGCGCAGATCATCAAGGACGGCGCGCCGGTCTTCTCGCGCGGCGAGAAGATGCAGCTCACCTATTCGGTGCGCAACACGCACCGGGCGGTGGGCACGCGCCTCTCCAGCGAGATCACGCGCAAGTTCGGCATGTCGACGCTGGCGGAGGGTCACGTCACGATCCGGCTGCGCGGCTCGGCGGGCCAGTCGCTCGGCGCCTTCCTGTGCCGCGGCATCACGCTGGAGGTGTTCGGCGACGCCAACGACTATGTCGGCAAGGGGCTGTCGGGCGGTACCATCATCGTCCGCCCGGCGGTGTCCTCGCCGCTGCGCAGCCAGGAGAACACGATCCTCGGCAACACCGTGCTGTACGGCGCCACCTCGGGCAAGTTGTTCGCGGCGGGCCAGGCCGGCGAGCGCTTCGCGGTGCGCAACTCGGGGGCGACCGTGGTGGTGGAGGGCTGCGGCGCCAACGGCTGCGAATATATGACCGGCGGCGTCGCGGTGGTGCTTGGCGCGGTCGGCGCCAACTTCGGCGCGGGCATGACCGGGGGCATGGCGTTCGTCTACGACGCCGACGGCAGCTTCGCGCGCTCCGCCAACCCGGAGAACATCACCTGGCAGCGCGTCGCCGCGGCGCACTGGGAGGAGCAGCTGCGCTCGCTGATCGCCGAGCATGCGGTGGCGACCGACAGCCGCTGGTCGCGCGGCCTGCTCGACGACTGGGAGCGCACGATCGCCTCGATCTGGCAGGTGGTGCCGCGCGAGATGCTGACGCGGCTGGCGCACCCCCTCGACGACGCGGAGACGCTGGTGGCGGCGGAATAAGGCGGGCGCGGGGCGCAGCCACCGGCACGTGCAGGCTCCGCCCCCTCCCCTGATGTTAATCGTGCCCCCTCCCATGATCGTCGTCCCCGCGCAGGCGGGTATCCAGACGCGCGGACCTCAGCGGTAGAGGCGCCACGTCAGCGTATCTGGATCCCCGCCCGCGCGGGGATGACGATAGTGGGGAGCGCGGGGTGCGACGTCAGCGTCCCTGGACCTCGCCTTCGCCGGAATGACGAAGGTGGCGAGCGCCCCGTGCAACGTCAGCGTCTCAGAACCTCGCCCTCGCGGGGATGACGGAAGAGCGAGCGTCGCCGCCCCCGCACCACCACGAACGCCACCCCGCCCGCCAGCGCGAGCACCGGCCAGCCGCCGGGGTCGTGCCACAGGTAGCGAAGCGCCGCGGCGAGCGCCGCCAGCGCCACCAGCGCGCGCGCGACCGGCGCGTGGAGCTGCCGCCCCAGCCACGAGGCCAGCAGCAGCGCCGCCGCGGCGTTGAGCGCGAGCCAGCCGTAGGACTCGAGCGGCGGCAGCGCGCCGTGCAGCGGCAGCTTTACCGTGGCATAGCCGACCATTCGGCGCGGGAAACAGTCGGCGGCGAGGTGGACGCCCACGCCCGCGGCGATCCCGCAGGCGGCGGCGCGCTGGCGCGACGCGAGCAGCAGCAGCGCGGGCAGCAGGCTGTGCGTCAGTGCGCTGCGATGGCCGAGCCCGAGCCGCAGGTCGACGTCGGGCAGCATCAGCCCGACCGCGAGCGCGATCAGGGTGACGAGCGCGGCGGTCGCGGCCGAGACGGCGGGCGGGGGCGCGGGGGCGGGCGCGGCGGACGGCATCGATGCCGCCGCTGCCACGCCGCGGGGTCGCCGTCACCCCCACGCGTGACCCGGCGGGGCGCGCGACCGCGCCGATGCCGGCGCTGGCGCTCGCGTGGGCGGACGGCCGGTCGAGTCAGGACCGCATCGACCGCGTTACCGGTGACCAGAGCCTGATCCATCCGAGCCGAACCGTGCTCCCGCGCACGCGGGAGCCCGGAGCCGGGGCGGTAGGATGGACGACCCTGGGCTCCGGCGTTCGCCGGAGCACGCTGGGAGTTCAGATGAGGTGGATCAGATCCTAGCTGACCGATCGCGGGCGACGCGTCGGCGATGTGCCGCGCTCGCTCCCTCTCGCCATCGGTCATCGTCGCCGAGCCGTGCGACGGCGCACGCCGGTGCTGAGCGTGACGGGCGATGGCGCTTGCCGTCCCGCGCTCCTGCGCGTTTCACGTTCGTGGTCGGCGGGTTGCTCGTGGGGAGCCGTGTAGCCGCCGCGGCGTCGCCCGTGGACGATCGTAGCGGGCGGCGTCGGCCGCGAACCAAGGCATCTCGGTGATCGCGTGAGGCGAGTCGGTCGCGGCCGGCGTGCTCGACTCCGCGGCTCCGCCATGCTGCCCTTTACCCGCTCCAACCAGCCGCCCGACCCACGACGGTTGCGCAGGAGCGCAGCGGCCGCGTTGCACCGATCTCCCGAATGGGCGCGGCGCGGTCAGCGCAGCGTCGCGCGGTAGCGCAGCAGCGCCTCCGGCTCGTCGGTCTGGACGATGCTGACGCCGTCGCGATACATCCGGCCCCACGCCGCGTCGGGATCGCGCGGCGCGTCGCGGTCGCCGTCATAGCCCGCGACGAACCCCTCCCACAGGCTGTTGACCCACAGCCGCGCCCCGCGCGCGCGCCGCCGCGCTCACCTGCGCCAGTTGCGCCGCGCTCAGTCGCGGCAGCTCGACGCCGAGCAGGCGCGCCAGCGCCGCGGTCTGACGGCGTAGCAGCGCGGCGAAATCGGCGCGCTGCCCCGGGTTGAGCAGGATCGGCATATGGCCAAGGCGGCGAGGGTCGGCTCGTCCGCCATCGCGGGCGCCTCGTCACCCACCTCGCTCTTGAGGATGATGACCTCTTCCATCCTGGCGCGGCGCACCCCCAACCGCGACGCCCTCGTCGGAGGGGATCGCCGCGGCGGAGTGTCGCGGGAAGGTCGCGGGGCCGTTACGATCCGCCGATCCGGGTCAGGCGGGCGCGTGTCTCCGCCGCACGTCCCCGGCGCAGCGCGATCCCGGCGAGCGCCAAGCCGAGGATCATCGTCATCCAGGTCGCCGGTTCGGGCACCGCGGTGCGCGCGATGATGCCACCGGTATAGTCGAGCACGCTGATCCCGTCGGTGGTGCCGGCGCCGTAGCTGACGCCCTGGCCGGTGTCGCCGTTGCTCCAGAAGTTGATCGCCTTGCCGCTGCTGGTGGTGAAGACCAGCCCGTAGATGTCGAGAAAGCCACCGCCGATCGGATAGTCGGTCGCGGTCGGCGGCGAGCCGCCGGGGTAGAAGAGGTTGTCGTAGGAGAAGCCGGGCGCCTTGCCATCGGGCCCGGGCACGCCGTTCTTGACGATGTAATGACCGAAGCTCGCCGGGGCGAGCAGATTGCCCGAGGTCGGCTTGCCCGGGTTGCTCGGCACCACGCCGGTGATCATGGTGGTCAGGTTGATGTTGCTGTTGCGCAGCGTGCCGCTCGCGCCGGTGACGATGTAGGAGCCCACCGGGTCGTAGCTGTTGGGCGAGGTGCCGATCGGCCCGGTGTTCGGGTTCGCCTCATAGGTGAGCGAGACGGTGCCGCTCAGCCCGCCCCCGCTGACATCGAAGACATAGCTCGCCGCGCTGGCCGGCGCGCCCATCGACACGGCCGCCGCCGCGGCGATCACTGCCCATCGCCTCATAGCTTCCTCCCTCCGGGACTCGCGCCGTCGGGTCGCCGCGGCGTCGGCGCCGAGGATGAGCGAGAGCATGGTGAAAAGATTGTACGTTCCGGCCGGGGCGGACGGCGGGTGAGACGCTGGCCCGTCCCTGTCACCCTGCCCGTCGTCCCGGACTTGGATGACGGACGAGCGAAGCCGACTGCCGTGCCGCGTCGGTCCTCGTGGCAGCGCGCGTCGTCGCGTCCGCTCAGCTCGCCATCGGCAGCCGCAGCCGCACCAGCAGCCCGCCGAGATCCTCGCTCTCCTCCAGCGCCACGGTACCGTCGTAGATCTCGGCGACGTCGCGCACGATCGCGAGACCGAGGCCGGTGCCCGGCTTGCCGGTGTCGAGCCGCACGCCGCGGTCGAAGATGCGGACGCGGTCGGCCTCGGGGATGCCGAGCCCGTCGTCCTCCACCACCACCTCGACGAAGCCCGCCTGCGCGCCCACCGTGACGAAGACGCTGCCGCCGCCGTATTTGGCCGCGTTCTCGACGAGGTTGCCCATGATCTCGTCGAGGTCCTGGCGCTCGATATGCGCCACCAGATCCTTGGGTCCGGTCATGTCGATGCGGACGTGCGGGTAGAGCCGCTGCACCGCGCGCTCGACCGACTCGACGCTCGGCCAGACCGCGGCGCGGCTGTGCGCCGAGCCGCGCCGCCCCACCGCGCGCGCGCGCGCGAGATGGTGGTCGACCTGCCGCCGCATCGTCCGCGCCTCGCGGATCACCGTCGCGGCGAGGTCGTCCGACTGGGCGGTGGCGGCGTTCATGATCACGGTCAGCGGCGTCTTGAGCGCGTGCGCCAGGTTGCCGGCGTGGCGCCGTGCCTCCTCCGCCTGGGTCTCGTTGTGCGCCACCAGCGCGTTGAGCTCCTCCACCATCGGCAGCAGCTCGAGCGGCATCTTGCCGCTGATCCGGCTCGACTTGCCCGCGCGCATCTTGGCGATCTCGATGCGCAGCCGGCGCAGCGGCAGCAGGCCGTAGAAGGTCTGCAACGCCGCCAGGATCACGAGCCCGACGCCGAGCAGCACGAAGCTGCGCACCAACGTGCGGCGCAGCACCGCGATCTGCGCGTCCAGCGCCTCGCGGCTCGACGCCACCTGGAAGCGCCAGCGCACCTTGGAGCCGGGCAGCGTCACGTCGCGCTCGACGATGCGCAGCTTCTCGTCCTTGAACTGCTCGCTGTCGTAGCTGTGGACGGCGCGGTCGTCGTGCGGCTTGCCGTAGGCGAGCGTACGGTCCCACAGCGAGCGCGAGACGAACGCCTCGTGCCCCGGGGCCGATACCTGCCAGTAGAGCCCCGAATAGGGCTCGACGAAGCGCTGGTCGGCGGGCTCGCGGTTGAAGATGACCTCGCCGGTCGAGTCCATCTCGGCCGAGACCAGCAGCGAGCGCAGCACGTATTCGAGCTGGTCGTCGGCGTTGCCCGTCACCGCGCCGACCAGCACGCGATCGAGCGCGAAACCTCCGCCGACCAGCAGCGCCGAGATCCACAGCGCCGCGATCAGGATCATGCGGCGCGTGATCGAGCCGCGCGCGCGCGGTTCCTCGACCGGCGCGTCGGCGGCGAGGTCGGCCGCGGTCACGCGATCATGCGTCCGGATCGTCCAGGCTGTAGCCGAGGCCGCGGATCGTGGTGATCACGTCCTGCCCCAGCTTCTTGCGGATGCGCGTGACGAACACCTCGATCGTGTTCGAGTCGCGGTCGAAGTCCTGGTCGTAGATATGCTCGATCAGCTCGGTGCGGCTCACCACCTTGCCCTTGTGGTGGAGCAGGTAGCTGAGCAGCTTGTACTCCTGCGCGGTGAGCTTCACCGGCTCGCCGTTGCGCGTCACCTTGCCCGAGCGCGTGTCGAGTCGCACGTCGCCCGCGGTCAGCTCGGACGAGGCGTTGCCCGAGGCGCGGCGGATCAGCGCGCGCAGCCGGGCGATCAGCTCCTCGGTCTGGAAGGGCTTGGCGACGTAATCGTCGGCGCCGGCATCGAGCCCCGCGACCTTGTCGGACCAGCTGTCACGCGCGGTCAGCACCAGCACGGGGGTGACTCGCCCTTCCTTGCGCCAGCGGTCGAGCACGGTCAGCCCGTCGATCTCGGGCAGGCCGAGGTCGAGCACGATCGCGTCGTAATTCTCGGTCGAACCGAGGAAATGCCCCTCCTCGCCGTCGGTGGCGAGATCGATCGCATAGCCCGCCCCCTCCAGCGTGGACTTGAGCTGCTGGCCGAGGTTCGGCTCGTCCTCGACGATGAGCACGCGCATACCTGTTCTTTCCCCTCAGTTGCCGGTTCGGCCGATGATCTGCCCGGAACGGCCGTCGACGTCGACCCAGATGACGTTGCCGTCGCGCAGGAACTTGAGCGTGTAGACGCCGCTCGGCATCTCCAGATCGACCCCGATATATTGCGCGCCCTTCATCGTCGGCAGCACGCGCCGCTCGATCTCGGGCAGCGGCAGGATCTTGCCCGCGCGCCGCGCCTGCAGCGCCACCGCCCCCTCGC
Organism: Sphingomonas sp. BK580; assembly: GCF_014194975.1. Taxonomy (GTDB): domain Bacteria; phylum Pseudomonadota; class Alphaproteobacteria; order Sphingomonadales; family Sphingomonadaceae; genus Sphingomonas. The sequence continues at coordinate 14,483 of NZ_JACIAY010000009.1, forward strand.
GCACCTGCTCGGGCGCGGCCGCGGCCGGCGCGGCGAGCGCGAGCGGCAGCAGGAGCGGGAGCAGGCGGCGGTGCATTCTCACTCGTGCTCGCATAGGGAGAGGGGCTTGAACAGCCTGTGAATGGCGGCAGTGCCGCGCAGCAACCCCTTGCCGTGGCGGGATGTTCCGCGCCCCGCGCTCAGCGGTGCAGCAGCTGGTCGAGCTTCTGGGTCAGCTGTGTCAGCGTCACCGGCTTCTGCAGCCGCGCGACATCGCGGTAGAGTGGCGGGATGGTCGCAGTGTCATAGCCGCTGAGGAACATCAGCGGCACGCCGCGAGAGAGCAACGCGTCGGCGAGCGGGAAGCTGAGATCGCCGCGCAGGTTGATGTCGAGCAGCGCGGCGTCGATCGCGGCGTCCCCGGCGGCATGCGCCAGCGCGGGGGCGAGGCTGGCGAACAGCGTGACGCTCGCGCCGGCATCGAGCAGGGCGCGCTCCAGCCGCACCGCGACGTAGAACTCGTCCTCGCACACCAGCAGCCGACGTCCCGCGAGCACGCCGGCGCCCGCGTCTCGCCCGCCCCCGCTCATGCCGCCCCGCCGAGCGGGACGTGCAGCCGGCACGTCACCGCGCCAGCGACGATGCGATAGTCGCTCGACGCGCCGAGCTGGAACGGCAGCGCGCGCTCGATCAGCTCGCGCCCGAAGCCGCGCCGCGAGTCGGTCGCCGGCGCGGTCCAGTCGCCGGTCTCCTCCCAGCAGAGATCGAGCAGCGGCTCTTCCCCGCTGGCGTTCACCTGCCAGCGGATCGCGATCCGCCCCGCGCCGCGCGCGATCACGCCGTGCTTGCGCGAGTTGGTGGCGAGTTCGTGGATCACCAGCGCCAGCGTCTGCACCATCGTGCTGGGCAGCAGCACGTCGGGCCCGTCCAGCGTGATCAGCGACTCGCGGTCGGCGGTCCCCAGCGCGTCGCGCTCGGTCTCGAGCAGGTGGCGCAGCGTCAGCTTCTCGCTCCCCGACAGCAGCCGCTGCGCGCGCGCCAGCGCCTGCAAGCGATCGTGGAAGCTCGCCTCGAACGCCTCGGGCGAGGACGCCGCCGCCATCGTCTGGAGCGCGATCCCCTCCACGACGGCGAGGAGGTTGCGGGTGCGATGCTGCAGCTCGGCGACCAGCACCGCCTGGCGCGCCTCGAGCGCGCGCAGGTCCTCGACGTCGGTGAAGGTGCCGACCCAGGTCGGCTCGCCCAGCTCGACCGCGGTCGGCAGCGCGCGGCCCTGGTACCAGCGATAAGTCCCGTCATGCTGGTGCCAGATGCGACACTCCACCTCGAAGATGCCGCGCGCGTCGGCCGCGCCCCAGGCCTCCTCCACCGCGACCGCATCCTCGGGGTGGACCGCGTCGAGCCAGCCGCGGCCGAGGCTCGAATCGGGGTCGCGTCCGGTCACCTCGGTCCATTGCGGGCCCATCCAGCGCCATTGCGCGCCGGGCTCGGCGCACCAGACGAGTTGCGGGATGCCCTCGAGAACCAGCCGCAGCTGCCACTCGCTGCGCTCGCGCGCGGCCTGCTCGTCGCGGCGGCGGCGCAGCGCGTCGATCCGCAGCATGCTCGCCGCGACCAGGCTGGCGTAGATGCGCAGGAAGGCGAACTCGGCCGAGAAGTCACGCGGCTCGCGCGTGCTGATGTGGAGCAGCCCCAGCATCGGCGTGCCCGGCCCGTCGCGCAGCGGGATCAGCGCCAGCCCGCGCTGGTCGAAGCGGCGAAGCAGCCCGCGCGTCTCCAGCCGCGGCTCGTCCGCCACGTCCGGGACGATCACGGGCTCGCCGTCGCGCAGCAGCCGGCTCTCCAGCGACTGCTCGTCGCGCCGCGTGATCGAGCCCCCGATCAGCGACGGCGCGACCCCGGCGCCGGCGCGCACCTCGACCGACCGACGGTCGGCGCTCTGGCGGTACAAGAGCACGATGTCGGCACCGACCGCGCGGCGAACATAGTCGCAGGCCTCCTGCAGCAGCCGGTCGATGTCCTCGGACAGGATCGCGAGCTCGGCGAAGGCGGCGAGCATCTCGTGCTGGTGGAGCGCCGCGTCGGAGGCGCGCGGCGACGCGGGAAACGCGTCCAGCGGCGATCCGTCAGCAGGCATCGCATCGGTCTCCACACGCCGCTCCCGCGACCCTGGGCGGCGGCGTGAATCACGTAAACCTGCCGCACAGGCGGCAGAACTTATTGGACAAACTTGCAACCGCCGGGGTGCGTGCCGACAGCATTGACGACGCTTGATCCCGTTTCGGGACATAACGTTCGGCAGCGTCAAACAGCTTCGTTCGCGGTGAGACGGCAAAAAATTTTCGTTCGTCGATCGTTCTCTTGCAATCGCGGGAGGCCGCGAAAGTCCGCGCGTCGCCGCGGCGCGGCGCGGCGCTCCCGGTGCTTAGGGCCGTGATCGACTGCTTTTACCGACTTGCCCGCGCTCGCGATCTGCCACAATCTGTTGAGGTACGGGCGGCGTATCGACCCCAATGGTGGTAGAACAAGGCGCGGCACCTCATATTTCGTGGGGCGTCGTGCGCCGATCGCGGTGACGCGACGGTCTCTTTTTGTTCTCAGAGGGTTCGACGTCCGCTAGGATCGGGCACTGCCCCGATTCGGTGATAGTGGCCAGGAGCGGGAGCGGCATGGCGATGGATTTCAGGGAAACGGACGGTGCGGCGATGACCACCGAGACGATCGACACGGCGCCCGTCGAGACCAAGATCGGCGAGGCCCAGCCGAGCGGCGACACGATCGCGAAGCACGGCGCGCGGGCGCGGCCCTACCCGGTCGAGGTCGATCACGGGCGCGACGCGCTGCTGACGGACTTCGGCAAGGAGACGCTCAAGGACCGCTATCTGCTGCCCGGCGAGAGCTTCCAGGACCTGTTCGTCCGCGTCGCCTCGGCCTATGCCGACGACGCCGCGCACGCGCAGCGGCTGTACGACTACATCTCGAAGCTGTGGTTCATGCCGGCCACCCCGGTGCTGTCGAACGGCGGCACCGGGCGCGGTCTGCCGATCAGCTGCTATCTCAACTCGGTGCCCGACAGCCTCGACGGCATCGTGCAGACCTGGAACGAGAACGTCTGGCTCGCCTCGCGCGGCGGCGGGATCGGCACCTATTGGGGCAACGTGCGCGGCATCGGCGAGCCGGTCGGGCTCAACGGCAAGACCAGCGGCATCATCCCGTTCGTGCGCGTGATGGACTCGCTGACGCTGGCGATCAGCCAGGGCTCGCTGCGGCGCGGCTCGGCCGCCTGCTACCTCGACATCTCGCACCCCGAGATCGAGGAGTTCCTCGAGATCCGCAAACCCTCGGGCGACTTCAACCGCAAGGCGCTCAACCTGCACCACGGCGTGCTGATCCCCGACGCCTTCATGGAGGCGGTGCGCGACGGCGCCGAGTGGCAGCTCAAAAGCCCCAAGGACGGCTCGGTGCGGGGCACGGTGGACGCGCGCGCGCTGTTCCAGAAATTGGTCGAGACCCGGCTCGCCACGGGCGAGCCGTACATCGTCTTCGCCGACCATGTGAACTCGACCATGCCCAAGCATCACCGCGACCTCGGGCTCAAGGTCTCGACCTCGAACCTGTGCAGCGAGATCACGCTGCCGACCGGCCGCGACCATCTCGGCAACGATCGCACCGCGGTGTGCTGCCTCTCCTCGCTCAACCTCGAGACATGGGACGAGTGGAAGGATGAGAAGGGCTTCGTCGAGGACGTCATGCGCTTCCTCGACAACGTGCTGCAGGACTATATCGACCGCCACGAGCCCGGGATGGAGCGCGCGGCCTATTCGGCGGGCCGCGAGCGCTCGGTCGGGCTGGGCGTGATGGGCTTCCACTCCTTCCTCCAGCAGCGCGGGCTGCCGTTCGAGGGGGCCATGGCGAAGAGCTGGAACCTCAAGATGTTCCGCCAGATCAACGCGCAGGTGAACGAGGCCTCGATGGTGCTCGCGCACGAGCGCGGCCCGTGCCCCGACGCCGCCGACATGGGGGTGATGGAGCGCTTCTCGTGCAAGATGGCGATCGCGCCGACCGCGTCGATCTCGATCATCTGCGGCGGCACCAGCGCCTGCATCGAGCCGATTCCGGCCAATATCTACACCCACAAGACGCTGTCGGGCAGCTTCGCGGTGAAGAACCCGTACCTCGAGAAGCTGCTCACCGAGAAGAGCAAGAACTCGGACGCGGTGTGGAACTCGATCCTCGAGCACGGCGGCTCGGTGCAGCACCTCGACTTCCTCAGCCAGGAGGAGAAGGACTGCTACAAGACGTCGTTCGAGATCGACCAGCGCTGGCTGCTCGAGCTCGCCGGCGACCGCACGCCCTATATCGACCAGGCGCAGTCGCTCAACCTGTTCATCCCGGCGGACGTGGAGAAGTGGGATCTCTTGATGCTCCACTTCCGCGCCTGGGAGCTGGGGATCAAGTCGCTCTACTATCTCCGCTCCAAGTCGGTGCAGCGCGCCGGCTTCGCGGGCGCCGAGGGCCAGGGCGGGGTCGAGGCGGACAACACGCTCGACAAGCCGCAATTCTCGCTCGCCGAGAGCACCGACTATGACGAGTGCCTCGCCTGTCAGTGAGATGAGTGCCGGCTAGCCGATGAGCGCCCGTCCGCGGTCGCTCACCGGCGCACCGCCGTGTAAGGCTCAGAAGGCGCTCCACTCCTCCGCCAGCGCGGCGTTACCGCGCTGCGCGCGCGCCCCGGCGGCGATCCGTGCCCCCGTCGCCGCCGCGCGCGCCGTCAGCTGACGGACCGGCGCCGCGGCAGGGCGCCCGGCGCTCGGCGTGTCGTCGCCCTCGGCGAGGCGGAAGCGCGCGACCGCCTGCGCCATCGTGTCGGCCTCCTCGGACAGGCTGCGCGCCGCGGCCGTGGCCTCTTCCACCATCGCGGCGTTCTGCTGGGTCACGCCGTCCATCGCCGCCACCGCGGTGGCGACCTGCTGGAGCCCGCTGGCCTGCTGCTCGGCCGCGGCGGTGATGTCGGACACCAGCGCGCTGATCTCGCCGATCCGCCCGGTGATCCGCGTCAGCGCCTCGCCCGCCTGCCCCACCAGCGCCACGCCGGCATGGACCTGCTGCGACGAGGCGGTGATCTTGAGCTTGACGTCCTTGGCCGCGTCGGCGGAGCGCTGCGCCAGCGCGCGCACCTCGCTGGCGACCACGGCGAAGCCCTTGCCAGCGTCGCCCGCGCGCGCGGCCTCGACCCCGGCGTTGAGCGCCAGCAGATTGGTCTGGAAGGCGATGCCGTCGATCACGGCGATAATGTCGCCGATCTCGGCCGAGGCGCGCTCGATCCCGCTCATCGCCTCCACCGCGCGCTGCACCACGCCGCCGGACTGTTCGGCGTCCAGCTGGGTGTCGTGCACCACGTCGTTGGCGCGCGCGGCGTTGCCCGCCGTCTCCTGCACGGTGACGGTGATCTCCTGCATCGCCGCCGCGGTCTGCTGCAGGCTCGCGGCCTGCTGCTCGGTGCGGCGCGACAGGTCGTCCGAGGCCTGGCGGATCTCGCCGGCACCGGTCTTCACCCGCTCGGCCGAGCGGCTGACGTGACCGATCGCGACGCCGAGCTGGTCGACCGACTGGTCGTATGAGCGGCCGACCGCGCGATAGTCGCTCGGCAGGGTGTCGCCGACGCGGTGCGTCAGCGCGCCCTGGCCGAGCAGGTCGAGCGCGGCGCCGAGCTCGGCCACCACGCTGCGCTGCTCGGCGGCGGCGCGCTGCTGCTGCCGCGCCGCGTCACGGAAGGTGGCGATGCTGCTCACCAGATCACCGATCTCGTCGGCGCGGCCGATCCCCACCAGCTCGGCGTCGAGCTCGCCCGCCGCCATGCGACTCACCGTGCGCGAGGTGGTCTCCAGCGGGCCGAGCGCGCCGCGCATCAGCGCGACGAAGCCGGCCGCGACCACGGCGAGCAGGATCACCGCGAGCGCGGCGAGCGTCGTCAGCGCGAGCGTGAGGCTGTGACCGCTCGCCGCGGCGAGCGCCTGCTTCTTCGCCGCGGCGAGGCGGACGAGCCGGTCGATGCTCGCGCGATGGCTGGCGTAGGACTGGCTCAGCCGGTCGAAGCTGGCGCGCAGCGCGGCCTCGTCGCCCGCGGCGGCGGCGGGCAGGAAGCCGGCGTGCAACTCCTTCCAGAACAGTCGGGCCGGGGTACCCGACTCGTCGAGCCCGGCCCTGAGCGCCGGATCGAGCGTCGACTCGCGCCACTGCCGCAGCGCCGCGTCATAGTCGGTCTCGAATTGGGCGAGGCGGCGCTCGTGCTCGGCGCGCGCGCCGGTATGGTTGAGGATCGAGGAGGCTTCGAGATAGGGTTCGATGATATAGGCGGGCGGCGGCAGGATCGACGCCTCGAGATCGTCGATCTGCTGGCTGGCCCGATCGATGGGACCACCGACGCGGATCTCGTTGACGAAGTAGCTCGTGGTGGCCGAAGCGAGGAGCAGCGCACCCGCGATGCCCGACGCGGCGACCGACACCTTCCGCTTGATTCTCATCCTTGCTGCTCCCGACGCGGCCCGATCAACGAGACGGCATCTATGCCGACAGACTTAAAGCGAGATTGAGGCGAGATTGATCGTAAGCAGTGTTCGATCATCCATGCGAGAGTGCGAACCTTGTTCCTCGAAACATCTTCGCTCGATCAATATTAACCAACTTGGACAAAGACGGTATCTTCATTTAGATCAAAGGATTGATCTGGCGCCTGCTGTATCAGATTTTCGTCCGACCGGTCACCGCTTCGTCCGCGGAGGCATCATCTACGCCGTCGGCCCTGGATGGCGCGCCGGCACGGGCACGCTGGCCAGCACCGGCGTCGCCATCGCATCGCCGCCGACGCGTGGGATGCGGATCGTATGCTTGCCAGCCCTGAGCCGACCGACCTCGTGCGTCATGCGCACGACAGTCCGCCGGCTTATCGGCCCCTCGGGCGCCCACCGATGCGACCGCCAGCAGCTCTCCGGCACGCTTCGGCGTCGAAGGACCCGCGGCAGGCGCGCCGACGATCTCACGCCGCCGAGGAGAGGCCTTCGGTGATCTCGGCCGCCGCACCGGCGAGCAGCGCGCGCGCGGCGTCGATATCGATCGTCTGCGAGCCGTCGATGAGGCGGAGAAAGGGGATGGTCAGCGCCGCCGCGACGAGCCCGTCGAAGCCGAACACCGGATAGCTGATGTCGGTGACTCCGAGCGTGATCGGGCTCTTGCGCTGGGCGAACCCGGCCTTGCGGATCAGCGCCAGCTGCCGCTCGAGCGCGTCGCGGTCCACCGGCGCCGCGATCCCGGACGCGCGCGCGATCGCGGTCGTCCGGTCCTCGGGCGAGGCGAACGACAGCAGCACCTTGCCCGAGCAACTCGCGAGAAGGTCGATACTCGCGCCGAGACGCAGCGCGAAACCGCGGGTACCGGGACTGTGCTCGCGCGCGATGACGAGTCCGCTCGCCTCGTTGAGGACGACGAGGTGGCACGACTGGCCCGTGTCCACCGCCAGGTGTCGCATCACCGGGCGGGCCACGTCGACCAGGCTGCGCGCCGGCGTCGATCGATAGGCCAGATCGAGGAGCTTGTAGGCGACCGAGTAGCGATCGTCCTTGGGCGACTTGCGGAGATAGCCGAGCTGCTCGACGACGACGACGATGCGGAACAGCTCGCCGACCGAGCGGCCGAGCAGCGCCGCCATCTCGCTCACCAACAGGCCGCCGGGGTGCTGCTCCAGCAGACCGAGGATCTCGAAGGTCTTCTGAACCGCCGGCGCCGCGTAGGTCGCCTTCCCTCCCGCCGTCACCCGCCACCTCACCCCAGAGCGTGTCACGGCCATAGGAGCCGCACCGGCGCTGTCAAACCCGGCGAGGCGTACTGGCTGGCGCGAGCGGGACCGCCGCATCAACCACTTGGCTCACGCTGAACACGTCCGGGAAGACGGTGGGGCGTTCCGGACGGTACCGCGCTGCCGACCGACGCACTGGCCAGTCTCCGCCGCCGCCACCCGTGCCGCGCGGCGCTTGCCATGCCGCTTGCAAAATGAAAACACGCTTGCAAGGATGATAACAACCGGGAGAGGGCGAGCGATGACGGGCTGGAGCAAGCGCGAGTTCATGGCGGCGTCGCTGGGGGCCGCCGCCGCGGGCGATGTGTCTCCGACGGCGGCGCTCCCGATCGCACCGGGGCGTTTCACGCCGGCGGTCGAGTCGCTGCTCGGCTATCGGGCGCCGGACTGGTTTCGCGACGCCAAGTTCGGCATCTGGGCGCACTGGGGGCCACAGGCGGTGCCGCGCCAGGGCGACTGGTACGCGCGCTTCATGTACTGCCCCGGCCACCCGCATTACGCGCATCACGTCAAGACCTACGGCCACCCGTCCGAGTTCGGCTACAAGGACATCATCCCGCTGTGGACCGCGGAGAAGTTCGATCCTGAGGCGCTGATGACGCGCTATGCCGCGGCCGGCGCCAAGTATTTCGTCTCGATGGGCGTGCACCACGACAATTTCGACCTGTGGCGGTCCAAGCATCATCGCTGGAACGCCGCGGCCATGGGCCCAAAGCGCGACATCGTCGGGGCGTGGCGTGACGCGGCGCGCCGTCGCGGCCTGCGCTTCGGCGTCTCCGAGCATCTCGGCGCGAGCTACAATTGGTGGTACCCGAACCACCTGTACGACCAGTTCTGGCCCAAGCTCGGGGTCAGCTACGACGGCGCCGACCCGCGCTTCGCCGACCTCTACCATGACAACCGCGACGAGCCGTTCCTGAACCGGCCCGACACCTGGTACACCAGGAACCCGGCCTATCACGCGCTGTGGTTCAAGCGGATCCGCGACCTGGTGGACAGCTACCAGCCCGACCTGCTCTACTCCGACGGCGGGGTGCCGTTCGGCGAGGTCGGGCGTTCGCTGGTGGCGCATCTGTACAACAGCAGCATCGCGCGTAGCGGGCGGCTGGAAGCGGTCTACGCCTCGAAGAGCCTGGGGTCGGGCGAGTTCCACCGCGAGTGGGGCGTGCAGGACGTCGAGCGCGGCGTGCTGAAGGGCATCGATCCGCTGCCATGGCAGACCGACACGTCGAACGGCGACTGGTTCGAGAACGAGAACGACCGCTACAAGACGCCCGCGCAGGTGATCTCGATGCTGGCGGACATCGTCAGCAAGAACGGCAACCTCCTGCTCAACGTGGCGCTCCACGCCGACGGCAGCCTGCCGCCGCCGTCGCTCGAGCTGCTCGACGAGCTCGCCGCGTGGATGCCGGTCAACGGCGCCGCGATCCACGGGACGCGGCCGTGGAGGATACACGGCGAGGGGCCGACCGAGGCGGCGGCGGGCGACTTCAAGGAGAGCGGCGACTATGTCGCGCAGGACATCCGCTTCACCACGCGCGGCGAGCGGCTCTACGCGATCACGCTCGCGCCGCCGCGGGGCGCGGTCGCGGTCACGTCGCTCGCCGCGGGCAACCCGCACGAGCCGCGGCGCGTGCGGCGGGTGCGGCTGCTCGGCCACGACGGTGCGATCGCCTTCCGCCAGACCGATCGCGCGCTGGTGATCGACTGTCCCGCGCGGCTGCCGAGCCGGCATGCCAGCGCGTTCGAGATCAGCTTCGCCTGACCTCCCGCGAGGGCGACGCTCGTCCGACTGACTCGACCGGGCCGAACGGGCCGATCGTGTCACCCGAGGCGTGCTCCGGCGACGCCGGAGCCCGGGGCCGCGCGAACGGCCTCCCTCGTTCCGGCTGCTGCCTGCGCAGGAGCACGCGCCTAGACGCGCTCCAGCATGAGGGCGATGCCCTGCCCGACGCCGATGCACATGAACGCCATGGCATAGCGGCCCCGCGTGCGGTGCAGTTCCTCCACCGCGCTCATCACGATCCGCGCGCCCGACATGCCGAGCGGATGGCCCAGCGCGATCGCGCCACCGTTGCGGTTGAGCCGCGGGTCGTCGCTCGCGATCCCGAGGTCGCGCAAGACGGCGATCGCCTGCGCGGCGAAGGCCTCATTCAGCTCGATAACGTCGAGTCGGTCGAGGCCGATGCCGGTGCGGCGGCTCAGCTTGCGTGCCGCCTCGATCGGGCCGGCCCCCATGATCCGCGGCGCGATCCCCGCCGCCGCCATGCCGAGGACGCGCGCGCGCGGCGTCAACCCGTGCCGCACCGCGGCGGCCTCGCTCGCGACCAGCATCGCCGCCGCGCCGTCGTTGAGGCCGGAGGCATTGCCCGCGGTGACGGTGCCATCGGCACGCACCACCGGCTTCAGCTTGGCCAGCGCGTCCAGGCTGGTCGGGCGCGGGTGTTCGTCGCGCTCGACGAGCATCGGATCGCCCTTCCGCTGCGGCACGCTGACCGCGACGATCTCCGCCGCCATCCGGCCGCTGGCGATCGCCGCGGCCGCCTTCTGCTGGCTGGCGAGCGCGAAGGCGTCCTGCTCGGCGCGGGTGACACGCCACTGGTCGGCGACGTGCTCCGCGGTCTCCGGCATCGAGTCGACGCCGTACGCCTCGCGCATCGTCGGGTTGACGAAGCGCCAGCCCAGCGTCGTGTCCTCCAGCTGCTGCGCGCGGTCGAACGGCCCCTGCGCCTTGCCCATGACGAAGGGCGCGCGAGTCATGCTCTCGACCCCGCCGGCGACCAGCAGTGCGGCATCACCGCTGCGGATCGCCTGCGTCGCGCTGCCCACCGCGTTGAGCCCCGATCCGCACAGCCGGTTGATGGTCGCGCCGGGCACCGCGTCGGGCAGCCCGGCAAGCAGCGCCGCCATGCGTGCGACGTTGCGGTTGTCCTCACCCGCCTGGTTGGCGCAGCCGAGCAGCACGTCGTCGAGCGCGGCCCAGTCGACGTCGGGGTTGCGCTCCATCAGCGCACGCAGCGGGACCGCGGCGAGGTCGTCGGCGCGGATCGTGGCGAGCACGCCGCCCAGCCGGCCGATCGGGGTGCGGATCGCGTCACAGATAAAGGCGTGCGTCATCGGGCGTCCTGCTCCAGCGGCTCGGTGAGTCGCCGTGGGTCGTCGACATAGATAGCGGCAGCGGGCGGGCCGGCGTAGAGGCCAGACGAGCTCGTCGAGCGGCGATCGCTGGCGATCACCTCCGACGGCGTCGGGGGCGCGCGACTTCACCGCGACCCAAGCTGAGTTGCCGGCATCCCCGGGCAGCGACGCCGCTTTCCGAACCGGGGCAGCGCCCGGCGCAACGGCTGGACGCGGATCGTCGCAGCAGGGAGAGCCGCTCGCGCTTGCACAAGCCATGGCGCGACTCACACCGCAGCAGCCCCATATGTTGTGCTCGGAGGGTTCGGACTACCGCGCCTCAAGTGAGAAAGCGGTGGCGACGGCGAGGCCGATCGGGTATCGGGAGGAGGCTTCGGATTCTCGGCGCGTGCGACCGCAAGGGCGCTGAGAAGGCTGACACATCTCGTGCCCAAGGTGGTTGAACATGGCATCTGCTCCGAGCCAGCGGCGATCGCAGACACAGTGCGTGAGACGCGATCGTCTCATGGCGTCGGCGCCAGTCGTGGTGCGCGGCTCGAGCGGCTCGCCCGGCGCGCGCTGACTCGGTCGCCTCGCCTGTCGGCGGGGGGAAGGAAGATCTTCCCGCAGGTCGTTGAGTCGCGTGAGAGTGACGGTAGATAGGAGAGAAGGGATGCGTCCCAGAGACGATCGACCCGCCGCCCCCCGCGCCCACGCGTGGCGAGCGGAGCGCGCGGCCGTCACGCTGCACCGCCGCCCGCGCCACGCGCGGCCTCACGTCACCGCGCGTCACCCGGCGCCGAACGGCTCCCGTGGCGCCATGTCGTCCCTGTCGCGCCCTCCGCTCGGCTGCCACGCCGCTGTGGCGGCCAGCGACGCGTGCCCGCATGCGAAAGGGCGACGCTCGCTGACGAGCGCCGCCCCCTTCCTCGCGATCTCATCGGCCTCGCTCCCGCTCCCGCCAGGAGAGGGAGCTACCGCCTCACTCGTCCTCTTCGAACATGTCCTGCGCGTTCTGCGCGGTCGCCGAGAGGCGGACCTGGTCGCCCTCGATCTCGGCCACCAGCCCGAGCGGCAGGTAATGATGCTTGGCGCCCTGGCCGTCCTGCGTCGAGGGCGAATCGTTCTTGGTCAGCTTGATCCGGTCGCCGTCGACGTGGTCGACGGTGCCGACGTGCACGCCGTCCGCGCCGATCACCTCGGCATGTTCCTTGATCTGGCTGGCATCGACCATCGTCAGTCTCCTCTGTTCGGTTCGGGGGCGCAACGCACGGAGCGGGAGATGGTCGCATGCTGAGCACGCTGCCGCTCCCGTCCGCGATCATGTTCGCGGTCGCCGCGGTGTTCGCGTTCGTCGGCGCGTGGCTGCTCGCCGAGCTGCGCCGCCCGCTGACCGAGGCGCGCGTCTACGCCTATCGCATGGTCGGCGTGATGGCGCTGTCGGGCGGCGTCGTGCTGGCGCTGTCCGCCGCGGCGATGTGGCAGTGGAGCCTCGAGCCGTGACCGACCCGCCCGCCTGATCCGCCCACCTGATTTCCTATATTCGTCTCACCCGGAGTGTAGCCATGTCCCTTCTCGAAGCCCGCAAGCAGTACAAGCCGTTCGAATACCCCTGGGCGTTCGAGTTCTGGAAGCGCCAGCAGCAGCTCCACTGGCTGCCCGAGGAAGTGCCGCTCGGCGAGGACTGCCGCGACTGGGCGCAGAAGCTGACCGACCATGAGCGCAACCTGCTGACCCAGATCTTCCGCTTCTTTACCCAGGCCGACGTCGAGGTGCAGGACTGCTACCACGAGAAATACGGCCGCGTGTTCAAGCCGACCGAGGTCAAGATGATGCTGACGGCGTTCAGCAACATGGAGACGGTCCACATCGCCGCTTACTCGCACCTGCTCGACACAATCGGCATGCCCGAGAGCGAATATGGCGCCTTCCTCGAATACGGCGAGATGAAGGACAAGCATGATTACATGCAGAACTTCGGCGTCGACAGCGACGAGGACATCGCGCGCACGCTCGCCATGTTCGGCGGCTTCACCGAGGGCGTGCAGCTCTTCGCCAGCTTCGCGATGCTGATGAACTTCCCGCGCTTCAACAAGATGAAGGGCATGGGCCAGATCGTCAGCTGGTCGGTGCGCGACGAGAGCCTGCACTGCGAGGGCATCATCCGCATGTTCCACGCCTTCTGCCAGGAGCGCCAATGCCTGACCAAGGCGGTGAAGGACGACATCGCCGACGTGTGCCAGACGACGATCCGGCTGGAGGACAACTTCATCGACCTGGCCTTCGAGATGGGCCCGGTCGAGGGGATGAAGCCCAAGGAAATAAAGAAGTACATCCGCTATATCGCGGACTGGCGGCTCAACCAGCTGGGCTTGAAGCCGATCTACATGATCGACGAGCACCCGCTGCCGTGGCTCACCCCGCTGCTCAACGGCGTGGAGCACGCCAACTTCTTCGAGACGCGCGCGACCGAGTATTCGAAGGCGGCGACCAAGGGGCAGTGGAACGACGTGTGGGACTCGTTCGACAAGCGCCAGAAGGCCAAGGGCGGCAAGCCCGCCAACGAGGACGCGGGCGAGGCCAGCGGGGACATGTTCGCGGGCGTGGCGGCGGAGTGACTTAGCTCCCCTCCCCTTCAGGAGAGGGGCTGGGGGTAGGGCCTACCCGCGGGCGCGCCGCTCGCGGGAGCGCTCCACCCCGGCCCTCCCTTGAAGGGGAGGGATCAGTATTAGGTTTAGGTTGCGCCGGGACAGCTATTCCACTTTTTCAGTATCGCGTGTCACAGCAAGGCGAGGAGAGAGGAGAAACGAAAATTAGTACTTAGAGGTAACGATTGCACTAACTTGGTACGTGACGACGGGCAGCCGCTCAAAGACATAACCAACCACTGAATCGGAAAACCGACGGTCACTAGGTTCGATCTCGCGGCTTGCAGGAAAACTGATCGTATCTTGACAGTAGCCAGCTATCAGGAGGACAGAAATGGATTCCCTAACTTTCTGGCTGCATATGGATAGTGACTTCATGTGGTGCTGGTATTGCTTCGATGGCAATCGGACGATCATGGCTCGCTCATCTCGTAGCTATTTCAGCCGCGACGAGGCCAAGGCCGCTGTCATGGCTGCCAAGGCTCGGATGATCCAGGCAGCAGCCGCGTAATGAAGGGAGCGGCCGTTGGTCGCTCCCTCTCGCCTTACAGACGGAGGTCCGACCCATGACCCCCAGCTGGCATCCCGCGCCCGACAGCGGCATCGCGGTCCGCGCGATCGCCGCCAACGGCCTCACCTTCGAGGTCGCCGAGGCGGGCAGCGGCGAGCATCTCGCGCTGTGCCTCCACGGCTTCCCCGAGCTGCACTATAGCTGGCGTCACCAGATGCCGCTGCTCGCCGAGCTCGGCTATCGCGTCTGGGCGCCCAACCAGCGCGGCTACGGCGGCAGCTCCCGCCCGTCCGCGATCGCCGACTATACGATGGACCGGATCGTCGCCGACGCCGCCGCGCTGTTTGACGCGAGCGGCGCGCGCACGCTGACGCTGATCGCGCACGACTGGGGCGGCGCGATCGCGTGGAACTTCGCGATCAACAAGGTCCGGCCGCTCGAGCGGCTGGTGGTGATGAACCTGCCCCACCCCGCCTGCTTCGCCGCGGCGCTTCGCCACGCGCCGCAGCGGCGGCGCAGCTGGTACATGGGCGCGTTCCAGCTCCCGTGGCTGCCCGAGCGCGTGATGGCGCTCGGCGACGCCGCGCTGGTGCGCCGCGCCTTCCGCGGCATGGCGGTGGACAAGACGCGCTTCCCCGACGCGGTGCTCGACGTCTACGCCGCGGCGGCGCGGCGGCCGGGCGCGCTCAGGGCGATGATCGACTGGTATCGCGCCGCCGCGCGCCACCGCGACAGGATGCGCTTCGGCAACGGCGGGCGGGTCGAGGTGCCGACGCTGATGGTGTGGGGCGAGGAGGACAAGGCGCTCGGACTGGAGACGCTCGACGGCACCGAGCGCTACGTCGCCGATCTCACCGTGCGGCGGCTGCCGGGCGTGTCGCACTGGGTGCAGCAGGAGGCGCCCGAGGCGGTCAACGCGATCCTGCGCGAGTGGCTGCCGCGGGTCGCTTGAGCGCGGCGGGGCGAGAGGCCCCGGCCGACCGACGCTCCAGCCGGCGCCGTGCTCCGGCGCACGCCGGGACCCAGGGCCACGGGGGGGGTGGGGACGTGCGTGGCCCTGGGTTCCTGCGTGCGCAGGAACACGGGAGAGGCGTTGGCAGCGGCCACTCCCCGCGCTCCATCCGTCATCCTGGACTCGTGTCAGGATCCACGGCGCAGCGGACGTAGCCGCCGCCGCGGGAGAGTGATGCGGGCGGCGACCGCTTCACCCTCCACTTGGCCTCCAGGTGAGCGGCCGAGTAGATCCTGAGACGAGTTCAGGATGACGGCAGCGTAGCGTCGGGAGAGGAGAGGAGCGAAGAGGAAGCCCCCCTTCACTCCCCGAAGGCGCGCCTGATCAAATCCGCGGTGGAGGCGTCGAAGTCGCCGCCGCCCTTGGCGGCCGCCTTGGCCATCTCCTTGCCGAGCTCGACGCCGAACTGATCGAACGAGTTGATCCCCAGCAGCACGCCGTTCACGAACACGCGATGCTCGTAGAAGGCGATCAGCGCGCCGAGCGTGCGCGCGTCGAGCCGGTCGAGCAGCAGCGTCGACGACGGGCGGTCGCCGGGATAGCTGCGCGCCGGATCGTCGACCTGCTTGCCCGTCATCAGCGCCGCGCCCTGCGCGAAGGCGTTGAGCAGCAGCTGCCGGTGGTGCTCGGGCGGCAGCGTGTCGCCCGCCTCGATCACCGCGAGGAACTCCACCGGCACGAGATGCGTGCCCTGGTGGAGCAGCTGGAACACCGCGTGCTGCGCGTCGGTGCCCACCCCGCCCCAGGTGATCGGCGCGGTGGGGCGGCCGACCGGCCGGCCGTCGACCGTCACGCCCTTGCCGTTCGACTCCATCTCGAGCTGCTGGAGATAGCTCGGCAGCAGCCGCAGCCGCTCGTCATAGGCGAAGGGCGCGCGCGTCTCGGCGTGGCGCACCTGGGTGTAATAGAGGTCGGCGAAGGCGGCGACCGCGGGGGCGTTCTCGTGCAGCGCGGCGAGGCGGAAGTGGCGGTCCATCTCGGCCGCGCCCTCGAGCAGCTCCTCGAACTGGTCCCAGCCGAGCGCGATCGCGGCGGGGAAGCCGATCGACGACCAGAGCGAGTAGCGGCCGCCGACGCCCTCCGAGAAGGGCAGGATGCGGGTCTCGTCGACGCCCCACTCGATCGCCTTCTCGGGCGAGGCGGTCAGCGCGATCACGCGGCCGTACGGGTCCTCGACGCCGGCACCGGTCATCCACTGGATGACGCTCTCGGCGTTCATCATCGTCTCGGTGGTGGTGAAGGTCTTGGAGGCGACCACCAGCAGCGTCGTCTCGGGGTCGAAATCGTCGAACACGTCGTCCAGCGCCATGCCGTCGACGTTCGAGACGATCGCGACGTCGTAGCGGTCGCTGCCGCGGCCGAGCGCGTCGACCAGCAGGTGCGGCCCCAGCGCCGAGCCGCCGATGCCGACATGGAGGATCGAGCGCACCGGGCCGAACGCCTCGGCCTCGATCGCGTCGATCAGCCCGCGCATGCGCGCGTGGTACGAGGCCGCGCGCGCCACGCTCTCGGCCTTGCCCTCGCCGCGCTCGGCGGTGTGCTCGACCGGGCGGTCCTCGGTGACGTTGACGTTGGCGCCCGCGAACATCGCCTCGCGCTTGCCCGCCAGGTCGACCGACTTGGCCAGCGCCTCGAAGGCGGTGAGCGCGTCGGCGGTGAGATGCGTCTTCGACCAGTCGAAGTGGATGCCGGCGACGTCGAGCGACAGCCGCTTCAACCGATCCGGGTCGTTGGCGAAGAGCGCCTCGAGCCGCTCCTGCGGCAGCGCCTCGATCGTCGACCAGTCCGCCATGTCATCTGTCCTTCCGGCTGTCTCGTGTCGCGGCGCACAACGGGTCGGCGGCGCCAAGGCTCCGCTTGACGCGACGCGACGGTTGCGCGACGCGGTGCTTCATGGCCACCCCCACTGCCGCCGGCAAGCCCGCGCGTTCGGAAACCGCCGAGACGATCCGCTTCCTGCTGAAGCTGGCGCTGTTCGTCTTCGTGCTGCGCAGCTTCATCTTCTCGCCCTTCTCGATCCCGAGCGAGTCGATGCTGCCGCGGCTGCTGATCGGCGACTATCTGTTCGTCTCCAAGTGGAACTACGGCTACTCGCGCTGGTCGCTGCCGTGGGGCGTGCCGCTGATCCCCGGCCGCCTCTTCGCGCACGATCCGACCCGCGGCGACACGGTGGTGTTCCGCTCGATGGGGCCGGACGACCATGACGTGATCAAGCGCGTGATCGGCCTGCCCGGTGACACGGTGCAGATGCGGGGCGGCCAGCTGTTCCTCAACGGCCAGGCGATCCCGAAGCAGCGGGTCGCCGACTTCGTCGTGCCGCTCTCGCCGAATTTCCCCGCGGAGAAGTGCGGCGCGCGCTTCCAGGACAGCGACGCGCAGGGGCAGCCGATCTGCCGCTACCCGCGCTTCCGCGAGACGCTGCCGGGCGGCCGCAGCTACACTGTGCTCGACCAGGAGAACATCCCCGTCGCCGACGACACCGACGTGTACAAGGTGCCCGCGGGCAACGTCTTCCTGATGGGCGACAACCGCGACGATTCGGCGGACAGCCGTTTCGCCCCGCCGGTCGGCATGGGTTATATCCCGATGGAGCGGATCGAGGGCAAGGCGGTGGTCACCTTCTGGTCGACCGACGGCTCGTCCGAGTGGCTCAAGCCGTGGACCTGGGTCTCGGCGGCGCGCTTCCGCCGCATCGGGGAGGGCTTTTGAGCGACGCCGGCGACGATCTCGCCGGCTGGGTCGAGGCGCGGTTCGGCGTCCGTCCCGACGATCCCGCGCCGTTCGTCCGCGCGCTGACGCACAGCAGTCACGCCGAGGGCCAGGCCGGCGGCAGCTATGAGCGGCTCGAGTTCCTCGGCGACCGCGTGCTGGGGCTGTCGATGGCGGAATGGCTGGTGGAGCTGTTCCCCGCCGAGCCCGAGGGGCAGTTGTCGAAGCGCTTCAACGCGCTCGTCACCGGCGCGGTATGCGCCGAGGTAGCGCGCGAGATCGGCGCCGACGCGCGCGTGCGGCTCGGCAAGCAGGCGCGCGACGACGGCGCGCAGCACAGCGACAACGTGCTGGGCGACGTCGTCGAGGCGCTGCTCGGCGCGGTGTATCTCACCGCCGGGCTGGCGTCCGCGCGCGCGGCGGTGCGGCGGCTGTGGCACGACAAGGTCCATGTCGAGGCGCGCGCGCCGCAGCATCCCAAGTCGGCTCTGCAGGAATGGGCCGCGGCCAACCGCCGCGCGGTGCCCTCCTACGCGATCGTCGAGCGCGCCGGGCCGGGCCACGCGCCGCGCTTCACCGTGCGCGCGACGGTGGGCAAGGACGAGATGCTCGCGGAGGGCACCAGCAAGCAGGAGGCCGAGACCGAGGCGGCCAAGGCCCTGCTCGCCGCGCTGGCGGCGCAGGCGGCGCCGGCAAGGGGACGTCGGCGGCGGTGACGTGGCTGTGCTCCTGCGCACGCAGGAGCCCAGAGCCGCGGGCGCTGCGCTCCGTCTCCCTAGGCTCCTGCGTGCGCAGGAGCACGGCCGCATGTGGTGGAGTACGGCACCCTGCCCTTCCCTTAGCGTCATCCTGAACTCGTTTCAGGATCCACCGTGCGGCACGTACCGCCGCCGCTAGGTACGCGGCGCCGTGGATCCTGCGACAAGCTCAGGATGACGCCAGCGGGTAGCTCCGTGATCTTCTCCACGCCGCTTCGACCACCCACCGGAACACCCCGCCCGCCCCGCACATTCCACCCGCATGGCGGGACGGGTGCGGCGCAAGCAGGGACTGGCCGAAGCCGAGCGGCGCGCCGCGACCGCGGCCGTGCTCTCCGATCGCTGCGCGCTGTGCGATCGCCCGCTCGGCCGCCGCGTCGAGTGGCACCACGTCGTGCCGCGCAGCGAGGGCGGACGCGACACCGTGCCGCTCCACCCGATCTGCCACCGCGCGATCCACGCCGCCGCCGACAACGCTGCCCTCGCCCGCGCGGGCACGCTGGACGCGATCCGCGACTGGCCCGCGATCGCGCGGTTCCTCGGCTGGATCGCGGACAAGCCACCCGACTTCCACGCGCCGACGAGACGCGGCGTCGCGTGACTGCGGGAGAGCGCTCAGCCCGCCATCATCCCCAACAGCAGGTAGCCGTTGAGCCCGACGATCACCGCCGCGATCCCCCACGCCAGCCCCGCCAGCCAGCGCGGCGCGGCGAACTCGCCCATCAGCCGGCGGTTGGCGGTATAGGCCACCAGCGGGATCACCGCGAAGGGCAGTTGCAGGCTCAGCACCACCTGGCTCAACACCAGCAGCTCGGTCGCGCCGCGGTCGCCCATCGCCGCGACCACCAGCACCGCCGGCACGATCGCGATCGCGCGAGTCACCAGCCGGCGCAGCCACACCGGCAGCCGCACGTCGAGGAATCCCTCCATCACGATCTGCCCGGCCAGCGTGCCCGTCACGGTCGAGTTCTGCCCGCTCGCCAGCAGCGCCACCGCGAACACCGCGCTCGCCGCGCCGACGCCGAGCATCGGCGAGAGCAGCTCGTGCGCCTGCTCGATCTCGGCCACCTCGGTGCGGCCCGCGGTGTGGAAGGCGGCCGCCGCCAGGATCAGGATCGCGGCGTTGATGAAGAAGGCGAGCCCCAGCGCGACGGTCGAGTCGATCGTCGCCAGCCTGAGCGCCTCGCGCCGGTCGCGCGCGCCGCTGCCATAGGCCCGGGTCTGAACGATGGAGGAGTGGAGGTAGAGGTTGTGCGGCATCACCGTCGCGCCGAGGATGCCGATCGCGATGTAGAGCATCGCCGGGTTGGCCACGACGTCGCGCGAGGGCACCAGCCCGCGCGCCGCGCCGCCCCAGTCGGGGTTGGCCCAGAACAGCTCGAACGCGAAACAGCCCGCGATGATGATCAGCAGGCTGGCGATGAACGCCTCGAGCCGGCGAAAGCCGTAGCGCTGCAGCGCGAGGATCAGGAAGACGTCGAGCGCGGTGACCACGACGCCATAGACCAGCGGCAGGCCGAACAGCAGCTTGAGCGCGATCGCGGTGCCGAGCACCTCGGCGAGGTCGCAGGCGATGATCGCGATCTCGGCCAGCCCCCATAGCAGCCAGGCGAGCGGGCGCGACGAATGCTGGCGGCAGGCCTGGGCGAGGTCGAGCCCCGCGCCGATGCCAAGCCGCGCCGACAGCGCCTGGAGCACGATCGCCATCAGGTTGGACAGCAGCACGACCGAGAGGAGCGCGTAGCCGAAGGCCGAGCCACCGGCGATGTCGGTGGCCCAGTTGCCCGGGTCCATATAGCCCACCGCGACGAGCCAGCCCGGCCCGACGAAGGCGAGCAGCTTGCGCCAGAACCCCGCCCCTTGCGGCACGGGAACGGTGGCGAAGCTGTCGCCGAGCGAGCGTGCAGGTGAGGTCATGTGGCGCGTTGAATGCGGGAGACGCGCCGCGGTTTCAATGGGGAGGGTGGCGAGCCGCTCGGAGCACCTCAGATCCTCCCCGGCACGGGAAGAGGGAGCGCCGCGCGGTGCGCGGCGGTGGAGGGGGCTCGCCGCGAGCGAAGCGCTTGTGGAAAGCCCCTCCATCACCGGCCTTCGGCCGGCCCTCCCCCTCTCCGCCATGCGGGGCGGATCTTTGCTATCGCGGCTCGTACGCCTTGGGCAGCGCGCCCTCGGTCGGGGTCAGGTAGCGGTCGCGCAGGTCGGTCTGGCGCGAGCGCATCGGCTGCGCGCGGCCGTCGACCCAGGTCGCCACGGGCGCCGACGACAGCTCGAGCGGGTCGCCGTCCCACAGCACCACGTCCGCACGCCGCCCTGGCCGCAGCGAGCCGATCTCGCCGCCCAGCCCGATCGCCTCGGCGGGGCCGCTGGTGATCGAGGCCCAGGCCTGGCCCCAGTCGAGCCCGGTCGCGCCCGGCACGCGCGTGATCGCCACGAGGTTGCCCGCGAACTGGCGCAGCACATGGTCGCCGCCCGACGCGCCGGTCGCGGCCAGCGCCACCTGCACCCCCGCCGCGCGCATCCGCCCGACGTTCGACTCGGTCGCGGCGAGGCTCTCGAAGCTGGCGGGCAGGTCGGCGAGCGCGTGCGCGATGACCGGCACGCGCGCCGCGGCGATCTCGCGCGCCACCAACCAGCCCTCGGCCACGCCGACCAGCACCAGCTTCACCCTGGGGTAATCGCGCGTCATGCCGAGCACCTGGCGGATGTCCGCGGCGCGCTCGACATGGACCAGCAGCGGCAGCTGCCCGTCGAGCACGCGCCCGAGCGTCTCGGCGTCCGCGCGAGTCACCAGCGAGTCGCGCGACCGACCGTCGAACGCCTTGGGATCGCGGCGAAAGTCCTGCGCCTGCTGGAAGGCGTCGCGGAGCAGCGCCCAGGCCGCGGGGCGACTGCCGCCGGCGAGCTTGCCGCCGTCCTCGCCCAGCTCGACATATTCGAAGGCGCGCGCGCGGGTCAGCGCGTCCGGGTCGCTGCCGAGATCGATCACCGCCCCCTGCCCGGCGAAGATCGACCCGCCCGCCTCGGGCGCGACGATCGCGCGGGTCACGCCGCCGAGCCGCTCGTTGGCCACCTTCACGCCCGCGGGGTTGACCGCGACCGAGACGTCGATCGAGGCCTTGAACGGCGAGCCGCGCGCGCCCGCGTCGTTGCTCTCGGACACGCCGTCGGCGTCGACCAGCGACAGGTCGGTCATCGCCGAGACGACGCCGGGCGTCACCCATTTGCCGGTGGCGTCGACCACCTCCGCGCCCGCGGGCACCGCCACGCCAGCGCCCGCGGCGACGATGCGGCCGTTCGCGACCAACACGGTACCGCGCTCGATCGGCGCCGAGCCGTCGCCGATCGCGACGGTGCCGCCGGTGATCGCGATCGTCTGCGCCGCGGCGGGCAGCGCCAGCGCGCCGACGAGGAGCGCGGCGGAGGTGAGAAGCAGCGCGCGCGTCACTTGACGTCTCCCGAACCGGGCTGGCCGAGCTCGAAGTCGCTCACCGGGCGGCGCTTCGGATCACTCGAATCATAGAGCAACGCGCCGTCGACCCAGACCTTCTCGGGCCTCGTGTAGACGCTGAACGGATTGCCGTTCCACAGCACCGCGTCGGCCATCTTGCCGGGCCGCAGGCTGCCGGTCTGCGTGTCGATGCCGAGCGCCTTGGCCGGCCCGAGCGAGAGCCACTTCCACGCCGCCGCGTCGCTCACCTTGATGCCCGCGTGGCGCGCCGAGGAGATCACCTTGGCGACCTCCTGGTTGAGCCGCTGGATGCCGTTCTCGTCGTCCGAGTGGATCATCGCGCACGCGCCGGCATGATCGAGGATCGCGAGATTCTCGCCGATCCCGTCGTAGCTCTCCATCTTGAAGCCGTACCAGTCGGCCCAGACCGCGGCGCAGGTGCCGCTGGCCTTGAGCAGGTCCGCGATCTTGTACGCCTCGACCGCGTGGTGGAAGGCGGTGACGTGATAGCCGAACTCCTTGGCCATATCCAAGACGATGGCCATCTCGTCGGCGCGGTAGCAGTGGTTCTGCACCATGATCTCGCCCGAGAGCACGCCGCGCAGCGTGTCCATCGCGATGTCGCGGTCGGGCGGATCGCCGCCCTCCTTCTCGTATTTGTCCCACTTGCGCTTGTACGCCACCGCCTTGGCCCAGGCCTGGCGATCGACCGCGACATTGCCCATCCGGGTCGAGGGCTCGCGGTTCTTGCTGCCGTAGACGCGCTTGGGATTCTCACCGCACGCCATCTTGAGGCCATAGGGCGCGCCGGGGAACTTCATCGCCTGCATCGTGCGCGCGTAGACGTTCTTGAGCACCACGCTGCGCCCGCCCATCAGATTGGCCGAGCCGGGTAGGATCTGCAGCGTGGTCACCCCGCCGTTGGCGAGCGCGCGGCCGAAGCCGGGGTCCTGCGGCCATACGCTGTGCTCGGCCCAGACATCCGCGGTGATGGGCGCGGTCGCCTCGTTGCCGTCGGACAGCGCCTGCACCTGCGGGCTGGGATAGTCGCCGAGGTGGCTGTGGATGTCGACGATACCCGGGGTGATGTACTTGCCCGCGCCGTCGATCACGGTCGCGCCCGCGGGCGCGTCGAGCGTCTGACCCACCGCGGCGATCTTGCCGTCCGCGAGCAGCACCGCGCCGCCGTCGATCCGCCCGCCCTCGCCGTCGAACACGGTGACGTTGCGCACGAGCGTCGGCACGCCGGGGTAGGCGTGATAGGTGGAGGGATAAGGATCGCGCGCGTATCTCACCGGCGGCGCCTTGGCGGCGGCGCTCTTGGGACGATCCTTGCCGTCACTCGCGCAGGCGGCGAGTGGCAGCGCGATCGCGACCGCGCCCCACAGCGCGCGGCGCCCTCGACCGAGCTTCATCGATTTACCCCTTTTCTTATGCTCTACCCTCCCCGCGATCATGGAACGCTGGAAGCGCGGCGGTCAAGCTTCGTGCGAATATGGGACGGCTGGCCGCGACATCTGGCATAGCAAGAGTTCAACTGCATCTTCTATCGAACTCATGTTAGAACTATTATCCTGGGCGCGTTGACGGCATCTGAGCCGCTGTATAGACGCCACACCATCACTTCGAGGAGCGTTACGATGAACGACGAGACCGCCAGCACCAATGTGGTCGAGCTCGCGACCGAACTGACGATCGCCTGGCTGTCCAATCCCAACACGCGCGCCTCGGGCGAGGACGTGCCGGCGTTTCTGCGCACGATGCACGACGCGGTGTCGAACCTGTCGTCGAGCACTTCGGTGACCACGTCGGAGGAGCCGGCGAGCGACTATACCCCCGCGGTCTCCGTGCGTAAGTCGCTCGCATCGAAGGATCACCTGATCTCGCTGATCGATGGCAAGCCGTACAAGACGTTGCGCCGCCACCTCGCCGGCCACGGCCTGACCCCCGACGACTATCGCCAGCGCTTCGGCCTGAAGCCCGACTACCCGATGGTCGCCGAGAATTACTCGCAGGCACGCCGCGACATGGCGAAGAAGATCGGTCTCGGCCGCAAGCCCGGCGCGCGCCGCGGCGGTGGCGAGGATGCCGCGCCGACGCCGGCCCCTGCGCCCGCGCCGCGCGGCCGCCGCAAGTCGGCCCCGGCCGAGGCTTGATCCCGGCGACGGCCGCGGGGATCGGGGCGTGAGCGACGCCCCCGCGGCCGGACTGGTCGAGCGCGCGCGCGGCGCGCTCGGCGAGCGGCTCCGCGCGCTGGTGGCGAGTGAGCAGCTCGACCTGACGCGCGCGCCCGACGATCCCGGACTCATCGCGCGCGACTCGCCCGCCTGGGCGGTGCACGCCGACTTCTCCGCGATGATGATCGGCGGCATCTCCGCGCTGCTGCTCCAGATGCTCCACCCGCGCGCGCTCGCCGGGGTATGGGATCACAGCGGCTTCCGCAACGACCGGCTCGGCCGCCTGCGCCGCACCGCCAGCTTCATCGCCGTCACCACCTTCGGCGCGACCGACACTGCCGAGCGCGCGATCGCGCAGGTGCGCCGCGTCCACGACCATGTCACCGGCGCGCTGCCCGACGGCACGCCCTATCGCGCCGACGATCCCGCGCTGCTCACCTGGATCCATGTCGCCGAGGTGGACAGTTTCCTGCGCGCCTATCTGCGCTATCGCGACTCCACGCTGAGCACGGCGGAGCAGGACCGCTATCTCGCCGACACCGCGGTGGTGGCGGAGAAGCTCGGCGCCGTCGACGTGCCGCGCTCGCGCGCCGCGGTGGCGGACTATTACGCGCGGGTCTTGCCCGAGCTGCGCGCCGACCATCGCACACGCGAGGTGGCCGCGGCGCTGCTCGCGCCAGGCGACGACCCCGCCGCCGCCGCCGCGCTGGCGCTGGCGAGCGCGGCGGCGGTGGACCTGCTGCCGGGCTGGGCGGCGGCGCTGCACGGCCGCCTCCAGCCCGCCGCCGCGCGCCCCGCGATCCGCGCCGGCGCGGACGGGATGAGCCGCGTGATGCGCTGGGCGCTGAAGGCGCGGTGAGGGCGCGCTCCCGGCGAGTGGGAGCGCGAACGGTCACCATCTCACGTCGACGCTGAGCGTGAAGCGGCGACCGAAGTCGTCGACGATACCGCTCCTGAAAGCGTAGGACTGTACCGCGGTCCCCGCTGTCAGCTTATCGAAGACGTTGCTGACGTTGAAGGTGACGCCGAAGTGGCGCCGCTCGCCGAAGTCATAGCCGATAGAAGCGTCATGCAGGCTGTATGCGGGGACGTGGATGAAGTCGCGCACCTCGTTCCGCGCGTCAGTACCCTGCACCGGCGCGCCCGCGGAGAAGTAGCGGGTGGCGCTCGCCCAATTCCAGACCCACTGAGCGAAGAAACCGTCGCGCTCATAACCACCGCGCCACTGCGTGCGCCACTTGCTGACGCCGATGCTGCCCGCAGCCTCCTCGGCGTGGACTAGGTCGTTATCGGCGGCAGACAGATAGTGAAACAAGCGATAGACGTTGCCGTGCAGCACCAGCTTGCCCGCGTCGGCGCCGAACAGCCTGTCGAGCGGTACCGTGTCATCGAGCGTGGCGTTGGTCGCCTCGACCTGCAGCCTGCCCTGGTTGATGAAGCCCATGTTGAAGCCGTTGGCGATCTCGAACGCGCGCTGGTTGTCCGCCGGCAGGCGCTTGAAGAAACCGCAGGTGTTCACGCCGATATCGGAGCGGTTGTCGGGATAGTGCGGGCTGTCGAGGCACAATTGCATGGCGGTGTCGATGTCGGTCGGCACGATCTGGTCCTCGAGCAGCACGTGCACATAGTCGCCGCCTATTTTGAAGTGCGGCGCGAACGCGGGCGTGAACACCGCGCCGACGGTCCAGCTTCGCCCGCGCTCCGGGCGCAGGCCGGGCGAACCGTTGAAGACGCCCGTGATCGCGGCGCCGGATGGGACGTAGCCGTTGAGGAACTGGTCCGCGCCCGCCGTGTCGCTCGCCAGTCCCGCATCGATCACCGCGCGACGGCAGTTGGCGAGGCGCGTCGCTGGATGCACCCCCTGCCCGATCTCGCCGGAGGAACAGGGATCGGTCGGCGAGGTGAAGGCCGGCTGGCCGCCGAGGAACAGCTCGGTCACGTTCGGCTGGCGGATCGAGTGGGTGAAATTGCCGCGCACCAGAAGCGGCGCGATCGGGCGCCAGCTACCCGCGAGCGAGTAGACGCGGTTCCACCGCCCCGGCTCGCGCTGCGCCAGCGTACCGCCGTCGAGCGAGCGCACGTCGGGCGCGGCGCCGCTCTGGCGGACGAAGCGGATGCCGGGATCGAAGGTCAGCTGGCGCACCAGCGGCGCGGTGAACGCACCGCCGAGCAGCGGCACACTCGCCTCCCCGCCGAACTCGGCGGTCTGGACATGTCCCTCGGTCGCAGCGATCGCCACGAGACGCGTACCGCCGGTACGGGTGAGATCGTCGGTGTGGTAGGCGAGTTGCTCGCGACGATACTCGCCGAAGAAGGCGTACCGCAGCGCGCCGCCCGGCAGGTCGAACAAGGGCCCCGAGAGCGAGGATTGCGCGAAGATCATCTCGCTATGATTGGTCAGGCTGGTCGGGGCGGTGACATAGTCGCGCGCCACCGCCGACATCTGCCCATAGCCGAACACGTTCATCGGCCGGCACGCGGCGACCTGCGCGGCAGTGACGACGCGGCGCAGTCGCTTCTCGACCATGACGCCCGCAGCGTCGCGCTCGCGCACGATCTCCTCACCCACGACGCCGTAAGGAGTCTGGCCGAGGATGCCGGCGCCCGCCGCGGTCTGCGCGCGGCAGACGATCCGCCCCTCCGCGTCCCGCACCGCGTCCACCGCCAGCGCGTATTCGATGTCGCGGATCTGGCGCCCGGTGCCGGACAGGTCGCTGCGGCCGTAGCTGGCCGAGGCATCGTAGTGGGTGGTCTTGCCGAACGCCGCGAACGTGCCGCGCACGCCTAGCACCGAGCGATAGGTGTCGCTGGCCACCATCACCGGATTGTCCCCGAACAGGTCCTGGTTGCTGCGTGACACCAGGAACTTGTCCGTCACCCCTGCGGCGCCCAGCGCAGCGCGCGCCTGGTCGCCGAGATAGGGATTGGAGAGCTGCATCGTCAGCACGTTGCTCTCGGCGGTCGCGTCACCGATGCTGTTGCCGACCGCGCCGGTGCGGGGCAGCAGGTTGCGGACGTGCGCATAGCTCCCCTCGGTGTAGATCGTGGCAGCGTCGCTCAGGTCGAGATGCGCGAGCAGCGTGGCGATGAGGCGGTCCTGCTGGACTCGGAGCGGTGCGAAGCGCGTGCTGTCGCTGCCGCGTGCGGCGTCCTCGCTGATCGCCCCGGCGGTGGTGCTGGGCGTCACGTTCGGATCCGCGATGACTGCCGCGGTGATCGCGCGCAGGCCGCCCGCCGCGTCGAACTGGAGCGGCACCGCGAGGCGCGGCAACGCTCCCGCCGTCGCCGGATCGGTGTTGGCGCGCGTGAGGAAGCCGCGCACGAACGACCCGATGAAGGCGTCGATGTCCGCGTCGGGATGCGCCTTCAGATACTCGCGCGGGGTCGGCAGGTTCGCCTGGAGCAGGTTGAGCGCGAGCGCGTCGCGCTGCGACACGCTGCCGCCCGCGCCGGCCAGCGCGGGCGCGTAGCGCGCGATCACCGCGGCGTCGAAGACATCGCGTGCCGCGCCCGCCTCCGCGCTCGCGCGTGTGCCGGGCAGTGCGCCGGGGGCGAAGGCGCAGAAGCTCGTCAGGTTCGCCACGCTGCAGCGGCTGCCGCTCGCCACCGGCCGCCCCGGCACCAGATTGGTGTTGCCCGCCATCGTCCAGAGCGCTTCCGGCCGGTAATCGGGGGAGGCCACCGGATCGTTCGGGTCGGTGGTGGTCAGGCCCTGGAAATCGTCCGGTATATAGTCGCCCAGGTAGCCCGGCGCGCCGTAGCTGAACACCGCACCATTGTACGTGGTGAGCAGCGAGCCGCCGCGGTAACCCGCGCCCGCGATATTGTTGGGCACCTTGTCCGCGGCGCGCGCCACGAAGGCGTCGCCCCCGCTGCCGTCGAGCGTGGGAGTGTAAGCGGCATTCCGTACGCCGCCGTTGCGGAACGAGGTCGGTGCGAGGTAATGGGCGCGATAGCCGGCGCGGTCACTCTGATAGAGCGCGTCGTCGCGATTGTACTCGACCGCCACGCTGACGTTGCCGCGCCCGCCGGCGAAGTCGTGCCCCGCCGCGGCGCTCAGTCGGTAGCGCGCGCCGTCACCGCGCGCGGTCAGCCCGGACAGCGCGTTGAGCGAGAAGCCCTCGAGATGGTCCTTGAGGACGATGTTGATCACGCCCGCGACCGCGTCCGAGCCATAGGCCACCCCGCCGCCGACGGTGACCACGTCGCTATGGTCGATCAGCGCGGACGGGATGGTGCTGAGATCGACCTGCGAGCCGGTGGTGTTCCCCGCGACGAACAGCGACGCCGAGTTGCCCGAGACATAGCGCCGGCCGTTGACCAGCGTCAGCGTCCGGTTCGAGCCGAGGCCGAACAGATCGGCATAGGCCTGACCCAGACTCTCTCCTTCGCCGTTGTCGCCGTAGGGGTTCGCGCCGGCGGTCACGAACGGCACGTCGGTCAGCGCGTCGAGCGCGTTCGTGAAGGTGCGGCGCTGGATCTGCTCGCCGCTGACCTGTGCGCCGGGGATCACGCCGTCATAGCCCGGCTGGACGATGCGCGAGCCGGTGACCACCACCTCGCGCGGCGCCTCCGCGCCATCGGCGACCGGTGCACTGGCGGGCGACGGCGCCTGCTCGCCGGCCGCCGTCTGCGCGCGCGCCGCGCCCGGCGCGATCATGCCACCGACCAACGCGGTCGCGGCGAGTAACGTCACCCTGTTCATGTCCCACCCCTTGTCCCGGCCACCGGTGGCCGAGACGGGAGGTTGAACTTCGCAACAAAAACGTCGCAACTCTGTTGCCCATCAGCAACAGAGTCGCCACGACGCACTTATCAATGACTTGATCGAAGCGTGGCGGCGCCGCTCACCATCTTGAGTGACGCGATGCGGTGATTACCGCGCCCGATCGCCGATGCGGGTCGGGCGCGGCGTGACTTAGCCCACTACCACCGTCACCGCGCGGCGGTTCTGCGCCCAGCTCTCCTCGTCGGAGCCGAGCGCGACCGGACGCTCCTTGCCGTAGCTGATCGTGGTGATCCGCGCCGGCGCGATGCCGCGCGCCACCAGATAGTTCTTCGCAGCATTGGCGCGGCGGTCGCCCAGCGCCAGGTTATACTCGCGCGTGCCGCGCTCGTCGGCATGGCCCTCCACCGTGATGCGCACGTTGGGATAGCGCGTCAGCCACGCCGCCTGGCTGTCGAGGATGCCGCGGGCGGTGCCGTCGATGTCGTACATGTCGAGCCCGAACAGCACCGTGTCGCTCTGCGCCGAGCGCTTGAAATCGGCCGCCGAGCCCGGCGTGATCCCGCCGTTGGGGTCGGTCGCCCCGGTCGACGGTGGCGCCTCGGGCGCGCCGCCGGGGGCGGGCGGCAGCACGTCGGGGCGCTTCTTCGAGCAGGCCGCGGTGGCCACCAGAGCCGTCGCCATCAACAGGGTGGTCGTCAAACGTGCCATCGCGTGTTCTCCCATGTTCGCCAATGTCTTGGTCATCGTATGTCAGGATCGAGTGTCGCTGCTTCCGCTCACGGGCGCAATGGCCCCCAGGCCGGGTCCGAGCCGTCGAGCGGGGTCGGTACGCGGCGCTCGTTGACGCCCGTCAGGTCGACCGACCACAGGTCGGCCTTGCCGGCGTTGCCGCGGCCCTGGCGGAAGAACATCAGCACGCGGCCGTTGGGGCTCCACGACGGCCCCTCGTCCTGCCAGCTGTTCGTCAGCAGCTTCTCGCCCGAGCCGCTCGGGCTCATGATGCCGATGCGGAACGCGCCCTGGATCTTGGTGAAGGCGATCAGGTCGCCGCGCGGGCTCCATACCGGGGTGGCGTAGCGCCCGCCGCCGAAGCTGATGCGCTGCTGGTTCGAGCCGTCGGCGTTCATCACGTACAATTGCTGCCCGCCCGAGCGGTCGCTCTCGAACACGATCCTGGAGCCGTCGGGCGAGTAGCTGCCGCCGGTGTCGATGCCGGGCGCGTTGGTCAGCCGCTGCGGCGTACCGCCCGCGGCCGAGACGCGGTACAGGTCGGTGTTGCCCGCCTGCGCCATCGAGAAGAGGATATAGCGCCCGTCCGGCGAGAAGCGCGGCGCGAAGGTGGTGGCGACGTTCTGCACCACCAGCCGCTGCCGCCCCGAGCCGAGCTCGTAGATATAGATCGCGGGCGTTCTTCCCACGTAGCTCATGTACACGATCGACTGCTGGTTGGGCGCGAAGCGCGGCGTCAGCACGATCGACGAGCCAGCGGTGAGGAAGCGGCTGTTGGCGCCGTCCTGGTCCATGATCGCCAGCCGTTTGATCCGGTTGGCCTTGGGCCCGGTCTCGCTGACATAGACGACGCGGCTGTCGAAATAGGCCCCCTCGCCGGTGAGGCGGGTGTAGACCATGTCGGCGCATTTGTGCGCGGCGCGGCGCCAGTCCGACGGCGGCACGACGAAGCCCTGCCGCGTCAGCTCGGTGCGCGCCGAGACGTCGTAGAGGTAGCAGCCGACCGTCAGCGTGCCGTCGCCGTTGGCGCGGATATAGCCCTGCACCAGCGCCTGCGCGCCCGAGCCGCCCCAGTAATCATAGGCCGGCGCGGTCACCTCGGGGAAGGCGATCGCGCGCGTGGCGGCGGCCGCCACCGGGTTGAACAGCCCCGAGTTGCGCAGGTCGTTGGCGACGATCTCGCTGAGCTGGCGGCCGAGCCGGTCGGTCGGCCCGGCGGGGGTCTGCACCACCGACTGGGTCGGCATCGGCGGGATCGCGATCGGCATCGGCGCCGAGATGCCGCCGGTAACGTCCACCTCGAGGGGCGGCGGGGTCTGGCCCGAGGGCGCGCCGGGCTGCTGCGCCGACGCGGGCGCGGCGGGAGTGCCGGCGGGCGGGACGAGCTGCGCCGCGGCGGGGGCGGCGAGCAGCGCGGCGGCGGAGGCGAGGAGCGGGCTGATGCCGGCGCGGGCGGTGATACGCTCGCGCAGTTCACCATCACTGCTACCCCGGCGGACGCCGGGGTCCAGGTGGGAAGGCCCTCGTGATCGTTGCGAGACGTCCCCCACCTGAACTCCGGCGTCCGCCCGGGTGGAGCCTTCGGGAGCGACACCTAACGAGGTGACGGGCGAAGAGGAGGTCACCCGGCCGAAGCCCAGTGCCGAGATACCGCAGAGTCGGAGTCGCATCACCGCAGTTTCCAGTTATAGTTGATGTTGCTCCACCCCCCGTTGGCGGTGGCGTAGTATTCCGCCGGCAGCTTGAGCGGCGAGCAGCCCTTGAACGCGGCGATGCCGAGATCGACCACGCGCCGCGCGTAGCGCTGGTTGTCGTCGTCCACCCCCGACTGGCGCACCACCGTCGGCACCGCCGCCAGCGTCCCGTCGCGGTTGAGCCGCAGGTTGAGCGTGGTGACGATCTGGTTCGCGCCGGGGCCGGGGTCGACCTGGCGGTCGGCGCAGGGCTGGATCTGGCGCGCGATCGCCTGCTGGATCCCCGCCAGCGCGCGCGCGTCGACCCGCGCCGCGGACGGCGGCGCGTCGCTCTCCCTGGCGCTGCTCTTCTCCGCGGTGAGGCCCTTGAGGAAGTCGCTGCCGAGCCGGCCGCCCTTGGCGCGCTCGGCCTTGGCGGTCTCGGTCTTGCCGTTGCCCTTGGCCGCGGCGGCGGGCGCCTTGGCCTTGCTCGGCGCGCTCGCCGCGCTCTGCTGCTTGGTCGGCGCGGACTTGGCCGGCGCCTTCTCCGCCGCCGGGGCGGGCTTGGGCTTGGGCTGCGGCTTCGGCTCGGGCTTGGGCGCGGGCGCCGGCTTGGGCGGCGCGGGCTTGGGCGGTGCCGGTCTCGGCGGCGCGGGCTTCGGCTCGGGCTTGGGCTCGGGGCGCGGCTCCGGGACCGGCGCGGGAGCGGGCACCGGCGCGGGCGGCGCCGCGGCGGGCGGCGGCGAGTCGACCGGCTCGCCCGCCTCGGGCGACACGCGCTGCGACGGCGGCTCGGTCGCGGCGGGCGCGGCGGCCTCGAGCGCGACGTCCTGCACGAGGCTGACCTCGACCGGGTTCTGCTTCAGCTTGATCGGGTTGGGCGTATCGAGGAAGCCGACCGACAGCAGGCCGAAGAGCAAGAGGTGCCCGGCCGCCGCGACTCCCAGCCCGATCTTCTCGGCGCGTTCCACGTCCGCGTCAGTCCTCGCCGACCGTGACGAGCGCGACGCGGTTGAGCCCGGCGCGGTTGAGCTCGCCCATCACCCGCATCACGCGGCCGTAATCGAGCCCGCGGTCGGCGCGCAGGAACACCTGCGGCGGCTGGCCGTCCTTGCCGGTCGCGGCGATGGCGGCGAGCCGCGACGGCAGCGCGTCGGCGGGCACCTCCTCCTTGGCGACGAAGACGCGGCCCTGCTCGTCGAGCGAGATCTCGGTCGGCTGCTGGTCCTGGTCGAGCGGCTTGGCGCGGCTGTCGGGCAGGTTCACCGGCACGCCCTGGGTCAAAAGCGGCGCGGTGACCATGAAGATGATCAGCAGCACCAGCATGACGTCGACCAGCGGCGTCACGTTGATCTCCGCCATCGGCGCCTTGCGGCCCTTGCCGCGGCTGGAGGGGAGGTTCATCGCCATGCGCGCTCGCCCTCAGCGCTCGCCGTCGAGCTGGCGCGACAGCGTGGCGTGGAAGCCGTCGGCGAAGCGGTTGAGCCGCGCCTCGATGCGGTTGATCGCGTGGCCGAAGCGGTTGTACGCGATCACCGCGGGGATCGCCGCGAACAGCCCGATCGCGGTGGCGAACAGCGCCTCGGCGATGCCCGGCGCCACCACCGAGAGGCTGGTGTTCTGCTGGCTGGCGATCGCGGTGAAGCTGCGCATGATGCCCCACACCGTGCCGAACAGCCCGACGAACGGCGCCACCGAGCCGACCGTGGCGAGCACGTTGAGCCGGTCCGAGATGTCGTCGATCTCCTTGGCCACCGCCGCGCCCATCACCGTGCCGAGCCGCTCGCGCGTGCCGTCGCGGTCGATCACGTTGCCGTGGGTCGAGCGGCGCCACTCGGTGACGCCCGCGGCGAGCACGCGCGCCGACGGCAGGTCGCTCTGGCCGTTGCTCTTGTAGAAGGCGTCGATGTCGTCCGCCTTCCAGAAGTCGCGCTCGAACTGCGCGCTCTTCTTCTTGGTGCGGCCGAGCTTGAGCCAGAAGCCGATGATGATCGCCCAGGTCCAGATGCTGGCGAGCAGCAGCCCGAGCATCACGCCCTTCACCACCCAGTCGGCCTGGAGGAACAGCGCGATCGGCGACAGCGTCGCGGCGTCGGTCTGCAAGATCGGATTCACGAAGTCTCTTCCCCTGTGGTGTCGGCCGCGGCGGTGGCGGCGAGGCGACGGAACTGCTCGAGCCAGGCCGCCGGCTGGCGCCGCGGCCGACCGTCGGCGCCGACCAGCGCGGCGGTGACCTCTGCCCGGGCCAGCATTTCCGCGCCGCGCCTGACTGTCTGATGAATGACCACGCTGGCGGCGCGCGCCTGCGTGACCTCGCTCTCGACCAGCAGCGCGTCGCCGAGCCGCGCGGGGGCGGCGTAGCGGATGTGCAGGTCGGCGATGGCATAGGCGCCGCCGCCCGCCTCATGGTGCGCGCGCTGGTCGATGCCGGCGACGTGGAGCATGTCCGAGCGGGCGCGCTCCATGTAGCGCAGGTAATTGGCGTGGTAGACCACGCCGGAGAGGTCGGTGTCCTCGAAATAGACCCGCAGCGGGAAGAGATGCACCCTCCCCGCGAACCGCCCCTCTGCTGGCTGATCGTGCACGCCCGCCGTCATGGCTAGGGCTGGTAACCGATGCGCCGGGGGGTGGGAACCCCGCACGGGCGTGACGTGGGTCAGGCGGGGGAGGAGTGTGACCCATGAGCGATCCCCGCTTACCAGACCACCCCGGCGCACGCCGGGGTCCAGTTGGGGGACGCTGGTGGGTCCCACCACCACCTTCCCACCTGACCCTCGGCGTTCGCCAGGGCGGTCGGTCATGTGGCGGGCGCCCCGCGTCACCGAGGCAGCGTGCTGCTGCGGACGCAGGAGCCCAGAGCCGCGAGCAGAGCCCTACATGACCCCGGGCTTCTGCGTGGGCAGGAGCACAACTCCTCACCGCGCCACGAAGCTGTTGACCGAGCGGTCCTTGCGCACCCTGGCGCCGTCGAACACCGTGCCGTTCATCGCGATCCACACGCCCGGCGCGGCGGTCTGCGCCGCAGCCACCGCCATGCCGAGGTTGAAGGGCGCGTCGCTGTCGGCGAAGCGCGCGGGCGCCAGCGCGCCGACCAGCACGATCGTCTTCCCCGCGACTCCCGCCCCCGCCGCCAGCAGCGCCGCGGCGGTGTCGGTCATCGTGTCGGTGCCGTGGGTGATCACCGCGCGCGTCTCCGGCGCCGCCGCCACGGTCGCGACGATCGCGGCGCGGTCGGCGTCGGTGAGGTCGAGGCTGTCCTTGCGCAGCAGCTCCACCACGCGGAACGGCAGCGCCACGCGCGCCTGGCGCAGCACGCGCTCCACCACGCTGTCGCCGATCTGATACTCGCTCAGCGCGTCGAAATAGAGCTTGTCGATCGTGCCGCCGGTGGTGACGACGAGCAGGCTCACGCCTGCTGCCCCGCCGCCTCGAGCAAGCCGTGGCGCGCCAGCATCGCCGCCGGGTCCGGGTCACGCCCGCGGAAGGCGCGGAAGCTCTCCGCCGCGGGCCGCGTCGCGCCGCGCGCGAGCACCTCCTCGCGCAACGCGGTGCCGGTGGCGCGATCGACCAGACCGTTCTCGGCGAACTTGCCGAAGCCGTCCGCGGCCAGCACCTCGGCCCAGAGATAGCTGTAATAGCCCGAGGCGTAGCCGCCCGCGAAGATATGCGCGAAGCCGTGCGGGAAGCGGTGCCATTCGGGCGGACGGATCACCGCCACCTCGTCGCGCACCGCCTCGATCACCTCCATCGGGTCGCTGCCGAGCGTGCCGAGGTGGAGCAGCAGGTCGAACAACGCGAACTCGAGCTGGCGGACGATGAACAGCCCCGACTGGAACCGCCGCGCCGCGACCATCTTCTCGAACAACTCGGGCGGCAGCGGCGCGCCGGTCGCGTGATGCCCCGACATGCCGGTGAGCAATTCGCGGTCCCAGGCGAAATCCTCCATCAGCTGGCTCGGCAGCTCGACCGCGTCCCACTCGAACCCGCTCGTCCCGGCGATCGAGGGCCGGTCAACGCGCGTGAACAGGTGGTGGAGGCAGTGGCCGGTCTCGTGCAGCAGCGTCACCACGTCGTTGTGGCTCAGCAGCGACGGCGCGTCGGGACTCCTCGGCGCGAAGTTGCAGACGAGATAGGCGACCGGCACGCGGACGGTGTTGCCGTCGCGCAGCCGCGGGCGCGCCTGCGCCATCCACGCGCCGCCGCGCTTGCCCGGGCGCGCGTGGAGATCGAGGTAGAGGCCCGCGAAGGTCTCGCCCGCGTCGTCGACCACGTCATAGTAAGTGGCGTCCGCGTGATAGGTGGCGACGTCGTCGCGCGCGACCAGCCGGAGCCCGAACAGCCGGCCGAGCAGCGCCTGCCAACCCGCGGTGACCCGCTCGACCGGGAAGTAGCCGCGCACCTCCTGCTCGTCGACCGCGTAGCGCGCCTGGCGCAGCCGGTTGGCGGCGAAGCCCGCGTCCCACGGCTCGAGCCGGTCGAGCCCGAGCGTGTCGCGCGCGAACGCCTCCAGCGCGTCGCGGTCGCGCTGCGCCGCCGGGCGCGCGCGCCGGGCGAGGTCGCGCAGGAAGGTCAGCACCTCGCCCGCGTTGGGCGCCATCTTGGTGGCGAGCGACCACTCGACCGGATCGGTGAAGCCGAGCAGCCCCGCCGCCTCGCGGCGCAGCGCGAGGATGCGCGCGATCCGCGGGCCGTTGTCGAACTGGCCCGCGTTCGGCCCCTGATCGGACGCGCGCGTACCATAGGCGCGGTACACCGCCTCGCGCAGGTCGCGATCCTCGGCGAAGGTCAGCACCGCGGTGACGCTCGGCTGCTGCAGCGTGACGAGCCAGCCGTCCTGCCCCTTGGCCCTGGCGGCGGCGGCGAACATCGCCTTGTCCGCCTCGGACAGGCCGGCGAGCCGCGCTTCGTCCTCGACGGCGAGCGTCCAGGCGTCGGTGGCGTCGAGCAGAGCGCTGCCGAACTCGGTCGAGAGCGTTGAGAGCTCCACCGAGATGGTGGCGAAGCGCTCGCGCTTCTCCGCGTCGAGCGCGACGCCGGCGAGGCGGAAGTCGCGCACCGCATGCTCCACCGCGACGCGGTCCTGCCGCGGGAGGGCGGAGAAGGCGGGCGACGCCTCCAGCGCGGTGAGCACCTCGTAGAGCTCGCGGTTCTGCGCGACCTTCATGCTGTGTTGGACGAGCTTCTCCTGCCCGGCGGCGTGCGCGGCGCGCAGCTCGGGCGTGTCAGCGACGCCGCGCAGGTGCGACACCGCCGACCACAGAGCGTCGATCGCCGCCTCGGCGCGCTCGAGCGGGAGCCACGCCGCGGCGAAGTCGGTCGGGCTCTCGCGCGTGACGGTGGCGACCGCCTCGGCGTGGCGCGCGATCGCGGCGTCGAGCGCGCTGGCGATGGTGGCGGGGGTCAGCGCGGCATAGTCGGGCAGCGCGATCGGGTCGAGCAGGTCGGTGTCGGTCATCGTGGACGATGATAGGGAGGCGGCGGGCGCGATGCCAGTGGGCGGCGGAGCGGCCGGGTGCCCGCGCGGAGGCTTCTCGCGCTGCCCGGGCTGGGCAATGTCGAGCTAGAATGAGCGGCGCTTCCCTGAACGTCCGCGAGATCATGCGCAGTGCTCGCCCTGCTGCTCGGATCGCCCGCCGGTCGCGCCTGCCACGCCATCCGGGGCGAGCCCGCCGCGCGGGGATCGCTCCATCCCGACGGCGCTGCTGGCCGCCGCTTTCGCGCGACTGTTGCCGACCACCGTCGCGCCGCCGCCGGTGACTCTCGCCGACGCACCCCTCGTGGCCGCGTTCATGCGCCGCAAGCCCGGCGCGATCATCGTCGTATCACATGCGGTCGGGCTGGTCCGCACCCCGCCAGCGGCGCTCGCCTTCGCCGCGCTGGCGCTGGGTCATGCCACCGGCAGCGGCACCGCGGGCGAGCCCCCCCCGGCATCGACCTGCGTACCGTCACGGCCGCGCTGGTGGTCGCTACGGCGGGTGACCGGCTCGATCGCGCGGGACCGGCGGACACTCCCGCGGATCGCCGCGCCCGCCGCCGCTATGACGGGACGCCGCCGCCGCCGGAGCGGCTCGGCGCCTCGGCCGCCGCGGCGCAGCGCACCATGGCGCTGCTCACCGTCGCGGGTGGCTGCACCGCGCCGCTGGTGGCGCTGCCTCGCCGCATGGGCGCGGCGGACGGGCAGCGCGCGAGCCAGCCGCGGCGGTGTTCGCACGGCAGCTGCTGGGTGACCTGGGCACGATCGTCTACCCGCCCGACGAGTCCTGCCGCAGGCGATGACGCTCCCGCCGGCACCGCGCCGCGGACCCGTTCTCCGCCGTCGCGCCACGTTACTCCGCCGCGACGAGCCGCCGCGCGCCGATCCGTGCACGCCACCGCCACGCCGCCTGGCCGGCAAGCGCCGCCACCATCGTCAGCCCGGTCAGCGGGAAGAGGAGCCCGGCCACGCCCATGATCGCGACCAGCCCGGCGCCGCTCCGCCCGGGCGGGGCGCCGACGCGCCCGCTCGGCCGGCGCTTCCACCACATCACCGGCGCGCTCGCGCACAGCAGCGCCAGCGCGGCACAGGCGGCGAGCATCACCAGCCGGTTGGGTTCGCCATATTGCTTGCCCTGATGGACCGCGGCGCTCCACTCGATCACGCGCGCCGCGCCGCCGAACCCGTCGAAGCGCGCGTCCTGCAGCACGCGCCCGTCACTGGCGTCGACATAGATCACGTGCGCCGCTTGTGCCGGCCCGAGGTTGGCGCTGACCAGCCAGGGCGCGCCAACCATGGCGGGCCAGCTCAGCGTATAGTCGCGCACCACGCCGCGCCGCGCCGCCGCGGCGAGCGCCTGGTCGGCGCTGATCGCTGCGCTCCCGTGCATCGCGCGGTCGTGCGGCATCGGCCGCTGCTGGAGCGACCAGGGCAGGTCGTGCTGCGCGTGCTCGAGCGCGGGCGCGACCGGCGCGGCCGGCCGGCCCCAGCCCGCGCCCGCCACCGCGGCCTGGACGTTCCTGCCCCACACCGCGCTCCACGGCAGCCCGCTGAGCGACAGGAACAGGATCACCGCGCCCGCCACCAGCCCGGTCGAGGCGTGGAGGTCGCGCCAGAATAGCCGCTTCGCCGGCGAGCCGCGGACGCCGATCGCGGGTGCGCGGCCGCGCTGCCACCAGAGATACAGCCCGCTCAGCACCAGCACGATCGACCAGCCCGCGGCGATCTCGATCAGCCAGTTGCCGACCCGGCCGGTCAGCGCGAGGCTGTGGAGCTTCTTGACCGTCTGCATCACCCCGCCCGGCGGCGTGGTGCCGGCGATCCGCGCGTCACCCGGGTCGACGAAGGCCATGCGGCTGGCACCGTCGGGCAGCGCGTAGGTGATCCGCCACGCCTCGTCGTCGCTGGCGGGGCGGAGCAGCTGGACGACGCGGCCGCCGGTCTGGCGCTCGACGCGCGCCGTGATCGTGCCGACGGGCAGGGGTGCGCCGGGCGCGGCGACGCGCAGCCAGTCGCCGTAGACCACATGCTCGAGCTCGGGCTTGTAGAGGTAGAGCGAGCCCGTCACCGCGAGCCACAGCAGGAAGGGCAAGGTGAGCAGGCCGGCGAAGAAATGCCAGCGCCACACCGCGCGATACAGGTCCGCCATCGTCACCGCTCCGCCTGGACGGTGCGCGGCGTAGCGCAGAGATGGTTAACAACGCGCTCACCAGGGCGAGTAGGGCAGGTAGCAACGGTCATCGCGGACGATCCCTCGTTCGCCCGCGCGCGGCGCTGGGCACGCGCGCGGCTGGGACGGGCACCGGCGCGCGGGCGCCGGCGATGGGTCAGGCGACGAGGGCGAGCGGCGGCGCGCGCAGCGGTGGGCGCCACCGCGGCGGCGCGCGTGGGGCGGCGACGGCGCGCGGCCGCGGGGCCGGCGTCGCGGCGGCCAGCAGGGTCAGCGCCGCCGGCACCGTCGCGGCGGCGGCCGCGAGCGGCGTGGTAAGCGCGGCGAAGGCGCAAGGCTGATCGGGCGCCTGGTGGTGGGCGGAGGAGTCGGCGTGGCCGCGATGCGCCACCGGCACGACCCCGGGGCAGGCGATCAGCGCGAGCGGCCGGGTCGGGCTCAGCATATAGCCGGCCGGGACGAGCAGCCGCACCGCGAGCGCCGCCGCCACCAGCCACAGGGCCAGGCGCGGGCTGTTCGCGAGGAGTCGGCGCAGCGACGTCACGCCGGATGGACTAGGCACGTGGCGCGGGCGGCGCAACGACGTCGATCAGGGCCGCGGCAGAGGACCAGATCCTCCCCGTTCGCGGGGAGGGGGACCGCCTGGCGCAGCCGAGTGGTGGAGGGGCTCACCACGAAGCACATCCCTTGCGGAGAGCCCCCTCCACCAGCCTTCGGCTGATCCCCCTCCGCGTACCGGGGAGGATGTGAGACTTCTCTCCTCAGATATCCCCCAGCCCGGCCTCCCCCGCGTCCGCCCGCCCCTCGGCGACGAACTGCGCCAGCAGCCACGACGCCGCCGGCCCGGGCGGCGAATCGCGGCGCCAGATCGTGCCGAAGCGGTAGATGCCGCCGGGATGATCGGGCAGCGCCAGCCGCACCAACGTGCCCGCGAGCAGATCGTCCGCCACCATCGGCAGCGGCATGTTGCCCCAGCCGATCCCCTCGCGCAGCAGCGCGTGCTTGGCGCCGAGATCGGCGAGCCGCCACGTCTGGTGGCTCACCACTGCGAAGTCGCGCCCCTCGGTGAAGCGCGACCGGTCGCTCAGCACCAGCTGCGTGTAGCCGCGCGCCGCCCCGGGCTGGATCGCGGTCATGCGGCCGAGCGGGTGGTCGGGCGCCGCCACCGGCACCATCGCCAGCGCCCCCGCCGCCTCGCATTCCAGCCCCTCGACCCCGGCGGCGAGCGGCCCGGAGACGCCGATCGCGGCGGCGCGGTCGAGCACCATCGCCGCCACCGCGCCCAGCGCCTCGACGTGGAGCCGCAGCGCCACGGTCGGATATTCGCGCGCGAAGCCGCGCAGCACGCGGCCGAGCCGCTCCGCCGGGAGCATCACGTCGACCGCGAGCACCACCTCGGCTTCCAGCCCCTGGAGCAGGCCCCGCGCCTTCGCGCGCAGCCCATCGATCCCCGCCGCGACCGCGCGCGCCTCGGCCAGCACCGCGCGCCCCGCCTCGGTCAGCACCGGGCGGCGCGTGCCCTCGCGCTCGAACAGCGTCAGCCCGAGCTGCGCCTCGAGGTTGGCGACGCCGTAGCTGACCACCGAGACCGCGCGGTTGAGCCGGCGCGCCGCCGCGCCGAAACTGCCCGCGTCGACGATCGCGAGGAAGAGGCGCAGCTGGTCGAAGGTCGGCGTGCCGGGCTCGCTCACTGTTCCACTTCCTCGAACATGACGGACGATTTTATCCGGCTGAACGCGACGGTCCACAAGCCCTAGATCATCGCCACGCACCGGCCCGCAGCGGCCCAACGGGAGTG
This sequence comes from Sphingomonas sp. BK580, assembly GCF_014194975.1. Lineage (GTDB taxonomy): Bacteria > Pseudomonadota > Alphaproteobacteria > Sphingomonadales > Sphingomonadaceae > Sphingomonas. The sequence continues at coordinate 55,266 of NZ_JACIAY010000009.1, forward strand.
AACAGCATGATCGACCTCCGCCCCCTCGCCTCGCTCGGCGGCGCCAACCACGGCTGGCTCGACGCCAAGCACCATTTCTCGTTCGGCGGCTACCACGACCCCGCGCGCACCCACTGGGGCAACCTGCGCGTGTGGAACGACGACACGATCGCGCCCAAGACCGGCTTCCCGCCGCACCCGCACCGCGACATGGAGATCATCACCTATGTCCGCGAGGGCGCGATCACGCACCAGGACAATCTCGGCAACGCGGGGCGCACCGAGGCGGGCGACGTGCAGGTGATGAGCGCGGGCACCGGCATCCGCCACGCCGAGTATAATATGGAGGACGTGACCACGCGCATCTTCCAGATCTGGATCGTGCCGACGCGCACCGGCGACCAGCCGCAATGGGGCGCCAAGCCGTTCCCCAAGGGCGAGCGCTCGGGCCAGTTCGTCACGCTCGCCAGCGGCTATGACGGCGACGGCGACGCGCTGCCGATCCGCACCGACGCGCGCGTCGTCGGCGCGACGCTGCGCAAGGGCGAGCGCGCCGACTATCCCCTCGGCCGCGACCGCAAGGCCTATCTGGTGCCCGCCACCGGGGCGGTCGAGATCGACGGCGTGCGGGTCGAGGCACGCGACGGTGCCGCGATCAGCGAGGTCGAGGTGCTGAGCGTCACCGCGCTCGAGGACAGCGAGCTGGTGCTGGTCGACGCCGCCTGACGTCGACCGCGGCGTGTCCCGCACGGGGCACGCCGTGCGGCGGCCGGGTCAGCGCACGATGGCCTGGGTGACGGTCCGGCGCCCCTCGATCCCGGTGATCGGTCACGTCCCCTGATGCCCCCGCGCCACAGTCTTTCCAATTGTTAAATTGGTATTGTTTCGGCCCTGACATCGTGACAGCATGGTGACTACCAACACGGGAGGGAGCGGGTCCGCCGCGCGGTAATGGTCAACAGCCAGCCGCGCGCGTGTGGGCGCGGAAAGGTCGCGCGATAGCGGCCGTCGCGTACGCATGTCTCCCCCGCGCTCGTTGGCGAACGAAGGGGAAGACATGATGATGTTCAGGGGAATGCTCGCCGCGTCCTGTTGCGCGGCGGCGCTGATGGCGCTGCCCGCCGCGGCGCAGGTCACCACCGATAGCGCGGCCGACACCGACCAGGGCAGCGCCAAGCCGATCGGCGACCCGGTCGCTTCCGCCAAGCTCGCCGCCGACGTGCAGCGCGCTGGCGAGGCGGACGGCAGCGCCAGCAGCGGCGACGTGGTCGTCACCGGCACGCGCATCGTCCGTCCCAACAACCGCTCGGCCGCGCCGATCGTCACCACCACCGCCGCCGACATCGCCGCGCAGGGTGCGACCACGATCGAGGAGGTGGTGAACCGCCTGCCGCAGGTGCAGGTCAACTCGGAGCAGAATTTCAGCGATTCCGAGGGACGCCAGCGCATCAAGCTGCGCAGCCTGGGCTATGAGCGCACGCTGATGCTGATCGACGGGCTGCGCATCGGCCTGCCCAACACGGTCGACGTCGGCATCATCCCCAACGCCCTGGTCGAGCGGATCGACCTGCTGACCGGCGGCGCCTCGTCGGTGTACGGGTCGGACGCGGTCTCGGGCGTCGTCAACTTCGTGCTGAAGAAGAACTTCACCGGCGTCCGCATCGACGGAAACTACAGCTTCTTCAACCACAACAACCGCAGCAGCGCGGTGACGGAGGCGGCCGAGCGCGCCGGCTTCAACGCGGTCGATGGTCTGAGCAACGACGGCGGCCGCGCCGACGTCAGCCTCGCCGCCGGCGCCGACCTGTTCGACGGGCGGGTAAACATCACCAGCTTCATCAACTATCGCCAGTCCAGCCTGGTCAAGCTGGTGGATCGCTCGAACAGCGTCTGCGAGGTGACCCAGCCGAGCAACACCGCGCCGCTGTCGTGCACGCGCGCCAGCTACACGCCGGCGGGCACGATCATCCCCCAGTCGGGCGCCTTCGCGGGGCAGCAGTTCGTCAACAACCCCAATGGGAACGGCACCTTCATCCCGATCAACAGCGGGCCGGCGGGCAGCTCGGCGAACCCGTATGACGACTGGGCGTTCCAGCGCCCGTTCAACCGCGTCAACGTCGGCGGCTTCCTCACCGCGCAAATCGCCGACGACATCGAACTTTACAGCAACGTGCTGTTCTATCGCGACAAGTCGTACAACACGCAGCTCAACCGCACGTACAGCTATTCCGTGTACGGTGACACCCCGTTCCAGGTGAACTGCGACAATCCCTTCCTGTCCGCGTCGCAGGCGCAGGTGCTGTGCGGCACCAACGCGGGCGTGGCGGGCGCGTTCGCGCCGCTCGACGTGCGCTACCGCTTCGACGGCCTGCCGCTGACCCAGCAGAAGTTCACCAACGAGGGCTATCGCATCGTCGCCGGCCTGCGCGGCAAGGGCTTCAACGACGTCTGGTCCTATGACATTGCTGGCATGGTCTCCCGCGCGCGGCTCGACACGATCGACGTGCCGTTCGCGCGCTTCGACCAGATCAACCGCTCGCTCGACGTGGTCAACGTGGGCGGCACGCCGACCTGCCGCTCGGTCGTCAACGGTAGCGACCCGAGCTGCGTGCCGTTCAACGCCTTCGTACCCTTCAACCGCGACCAGGCGACCAACGACTATTTGTACGGCGGCGCGACCGGCGGGATCAGCACGCGCATCCCGCGGCTGCTCCAGTTCCTCGGCACGGTGAGCGGCGATCTCGGCAAATACGGCATCACCTCGCCGTTCGCGCAGCAGGGCGTCGCGCTCGCGCTGGGCGCCGAGTACCGCGAGGAGATGGAGCGGACGATCGTCAACGACATCTATATCGCCAACAACGGCGGGCAGAACCAGCGCGTCACGCAGAACATCTTCGAGGCGAACGCCGAGATCCAGGCACCGCTGGTGGAGGACCAGTCGTGGACGCGGCTGCTCCAGCTCAACGGCGGCTATCGCGTCTCCAAGTACAACCGGCTCGCCGGCAAGTTCGATACCTGGAAGATCGAGGGGCTGTGGTCGCCGGTCGCGGACATCACCTTCCGCGCCTCGTACAACAAGTCGCAGGCCGCGCCCGGCGTCGGCGCCGCGGCGGGGGCGAGCAACATCACCTGGAACCAGGGCTTCTACTCGGATCCCTGCGCGCCGCGCATCGATCCGGGCAACCCCAACGGCCCGCGGCTCGCGCCGCTCGGCACGCCGGCGCAGTGCGCCAACACCGGCCTGCCCGCCAACCTTTACGGCAGCGCGACGCTGATCTGCCCGAACGACGCCTGCACGGTGCGCGAGGGCGGTTTCAACCTGACGCCGGAGAGCGCGTTCACCAAGACGTTCGGCGTGGTGCTGCGCCCGCGCTTCCTGCCGGGGCTGACCGTCTCGATCGACCGCTGGCTGATCGATCTTAAGGACCAGTTGGTGTTCCTGCAGCCGCAGGACATCATCAACGAGTGCCTCACCACCGGCCTCGAGTATTTCTGCCGCGGCATCGTGCGCAACCCGACCACGGGCACGCTGTCGAGCTCGCCCGCTACTCGCCCGGCGAGCGGCTGGGTCGCGCGCGGTTCGTCGAACGGCTATACCGAGCAGTCGTACGGCTGGGACTTCCAGAGCCAGTACAATCTCGGCCTGGGCAATTACGGCAAGCTCGACATGAGCTTCAACGGCACGCTGATGACGCGCAACGGCGGCCAGGCCTCGCCCGCGGCGATCAAGCGCAACTGCACCGGCTATTACGGCGCGGGCTGCGGCGAGAGCATGCCGCGCTGGCAGCACCAGCTGCGCACCACCTGGACCGCGCCGGACAACAGCACCAGCGTCTCGGTCAACTGGCGCCACCGCGCGGCCATGCCGCTGACCTTCTACGCGCCCGAAGACACCGGCATCCCGCAGCAGGACGAGAGCGCGCGGCGGGACCAGTTCCCGGGCATCGGCGCGTACGACTGGATCGACCTGGCGCTGGCGTTCGACATCAACAAGCAGATGACGTTCCGCGTCGCCGCCAACAACCTGTTCGACCGCGATCCCCCGATCGTGCCCGACAGCCGCTCGACCATCGGGCTGCTGCGCGGCAACACGATCATGGGCTATGACCTGCTCGGCCGGCAGATCGTCGCGGGCGTGTCGCTGCGGCTGTGACCTGAGCGGGGCGGCCGTGCGCTTCCAGCGGGAGACACGGCCGCTCCCTCTCACCCCTCGCCGCGCTCGCCGAGGCGGACGCCGAGCGTCAGCCGCACCGAGCGCGGCGGCTGATACTCGAGCGGCAGGCCGTAGTGGCGGTTCAGCGAGCCGTCGCGATTCTCGCCATATTCCTGATAGTCGGTGCGCGCCGCCGACCCGAGCAGGTTGAACACGTCGATCGAGAGGAAGCTGCCGGGCAGGCGCGGCAGGTCGAGCTGCGCGTTGACGTCGAGCTCACGACGCCAGTCGCTGGCGAAGGCGGTGCCGCGCGGCACCAGATAGGTCACGCGCCCGCTCGCCGGATCGGCAAAGGCGCGCCGGTGGACGAAGCGCGGCTGCGCGCAATAGTAGCTACCGTTGTCATAGGCCGCGGCGAAGTTCGCGGAGTCGAAATAGGCTCCGAGGCAGGAGAAATGCCGCGGTGACTCGACCAGCACGTTGGCGCCCACCCGAACGCGCGCGCCGATGCCGTAGCTGCCGAGCATTTTGACCGTGTGAGCGCGCTCGTTGGGCAGGATGCCGTAGGCGCCGTCGAGCAGCCCGGGCTGGTCGAAATCCTGCGTCTCGCCGGCGTTGCGCTGGCCATTGTCTGACTTGACCGAGCCCTCGTAATTGCCGCGGAGCCGTGTGTAGGTGTAGCTCGCCTGCAGCGACCAGCGATCGGCGTAGCCGCGCTGCACCTCGAGCTGGACGCTGTCGTAGTCGCGCTTCGCTCGCGGTAGCTGCAACGCCGCCGCGCTGAGCCGCGCCACGCCGCACTGGCGCGGGTAGACGTCGCAGCGGCCGTTGAGCCGCACCGTCACGTCGCTGCCCGGGTTGGCGAGCACATACTGGTGGAAGCCGGTGAACACGTCCGCGCACCCGGCGATGCCGTGGTCGCGGCAGTAAGCGATCGCGGCGGCGTCCACCGCCATGTCGTCGAGCGCGCGGCCGAGGCGGCGGTTGATATAGGCGGCGCGGAAGCGCCACGCGCCGAGGCGCTGCTCGACGCCGAGATCCCACTCGTCGGCGTAGCTCGGCTGGAGCGTGCTCGAGATCAGCCCGTCGGTCGGCACCTTGACGCCGTCGCGATAGATGCCCGAGCAGAGCTCGCCCGCGTTGGGCGACACCGCGGGGCAGGCATGACCGCGCGTGGCACGGCCGAGGCCGACGACGTTGCCGCGCTGGTCGAAGCGCAGCCCGACAGGGATGCCCGCGGCGTCGACCACATGCGGGTCGACTCCGTCGGGATAGGCGAAGTCCTGGCGATATTGCAGCCCCGCGCCGCCGAGATGAATGTCGATGTCGGTCGACACCGGCAGGAAATAGCGGTTCCACGATCCGAACAGGCTGGTGCGATGGTCGCCGAAGACGTCCAGCGCGGCGCCGAGCCGCGGCCCCCATTGCTCGCCCGAGCGGAAGAAGGTGGCGCCGTCGATCGCGTCGTTGCTGAAACGATCGTCGCGCAGTCCGGGCTGGAGCGTCAACCGATCGCCGAGCAGCGACCAGCTGTCCTGCAGGTAAAACGACTCGTTGCGCGCGTGCCAGACACCCGCGTTATGCGAGAAGCTGCGCCGGATGTAGTTGGGCGTGAGGGTGAAATAATAGCCGCCGTTCAACGAGGTGTCGCTGGCAGACGTGAGCGACTCGCGCTCGAAGCCGGCGCGGACATGGTGCGTTCCCGCGAGACGGAGGTGCGCGTCAGCGTCGGCGCGGTAGAAGCGGCGGGTGTCGGACCCGACCGATCGGTCGTAGTCGAAGCCGCGAACCGTCTGGGTATCGCCGCCGAGCGTGCTCGTCACGATCGCTACCTCGGGGTCGGCGCGATGCCCGCGGTCGTCGTGGTTCTCGCCGTAAGAGAGCGTGAGCGAGAGGGACGGCGCGAACTGACCGTTGTAGGTCACGACGAAGTTGTTGCCGCCGGAGCGGTCGGTGACCGCGCCGATCCGCTCGCCCACGTCGCGGGACACCGGGTCGATCGCGCGGTAGAGATAACGATCGACCTGCCGATCGCGAAAGAACGTCCCCTCGACGCGCTGCCCGGCACCGAGGACGGCGTCGATCTTGGCGCCGTAGAAGGGCGAGTGACTGCGGTAGCGGCGCTGCTGCTCGCTCAGCAGGTCGAAGCTGCTCTCGGCGTGGCGGTTGGGGTTGTACAAGGCGTAGAAGAAGAGGTGATCGCGGATGAGCGGGCCGCTGACGTAATAGTTCGCCTCGGCCCCGGTCTTCTCGTAGCGCCGGTTGAGCGACGCATAGCTGTCGGGCGAGGTCGCGCGCAACGCGGCAGGCGCGTAGCTGACCAGCGCGCCCGCCTTGAAACGGTTCGATCCGGACTTGGTCACCGCGGTCACCGTGCCGCCCAGGACGCGCCCGAACTCCGCCGGCAGGCCGTAGGTCTGCACCGCGAACGATTGGTAGAACTCGATCGGGGGCGTGTTGCCGCCGAGGAAGGTGCGGAAGTTGGTGACGTTCAGCCCGTTCACGTAATATGCGTTCTCGGCCACGGTGGCGCCCGACAGCGAGGCGAGGCTGCCGAAGGTGGTATCGCCCGCGGTGGTGCCGGGCGCGAGCAAGGTCAGCGCGGTCTGGTCGCGCGCGATCGGCGAGCGGTCGAGCAGCCCGCCGACGTCGCCGATCGCCACGCCGCCGGTGCCCGGTCCGAGATCGTTGACGCGCCGCGCGCGTCCGGTGACGACCACGTCCGCCACGGCGGCGCTGTCTGCGGCGGCAGCCCCGACGGTGAAAGTATAAGCGTTCACCGCGCCGGCACTGATCGTGATCGTGTCGCTGAGCGTCGGAGCGCCGGGCACGTCGATCGTCACCTGGTAGCGCCCGATCGGCAATGCGGCAGCGCGGAACGAACCGTCGCGCGACACCGTCGCGGCGCGCTCGAAGCCCTGCGCGTCGGATCGCAGCTTCACGACGCCACCGTTCGCGCGCCTGCCGTCGGCGCGTTGCACCGTCCCGGCCAGTGCGCCCATGGTATAGTCTTGCGCTTGCGCCGGAAGATCTGCTACAAATCCGGCTACGGCCGTTGATAGATACCCTATCGTTTTCATGGCCGTCCAGGACAGCAGCACTCGTTCGGGGCGACGGGTCGTCCGCATGTTCATTTCCCCTTGTCTATCGTTCTCTTTTCCGGTGCGGCGGCGTGACGCGCTCGCGGAGAACAGAGACTAGGGACGATCAAGCCAAAAGCGCGAGAGAGCCGGTGGCTCATCTTGGCGAGTCAACGTGGCAGCATCGCTGTCACGATCGTGTCTTATTTACCACAAGTCTGAGACATTATCTGTCGTCGGCCATCTTGCGCCGCAAATAACCTTGCCGTCGCCCCCTGTCGCTCTGCAGCATCGTGTCCGACAGGCGCCGCACAAGGCGCCGCAGCACAGGGAAGACTCATGAAGCGATCGCTCGCCCGACGTCACCGCCTCCTCGCCCCTAGCCTGCTCGCGCTCGCCGCCGCCGCGGCGCTGCCCGCCGCCGCGCACGCCCAGGCCGCGCCCGAGCAGGACGCCGCGCAGATCGCCGCGCAGACCGGCGAGGACGTGGTTGTCACCGGCTCGCGCATCCGCCGCGACCCGCTCGACAACCCCTCCCCCGTCGTGACCGTCGACGAGGCCGCGATCGCCAAGACCGGCCTCTCCTCGATCGCCGACGTGCTGCAGCGCATCCCGGCCTCGTCGGGCGGGCTCAACTCCAAGTTCAACAACTCGGGCAATCTCGGCAACCCGCCCGACGGCGGCGGCGTCGGCGCCGGCTCGGCGGCGATCGACCTGCGCTACCTCGGCGCCAAGCGCACGCTCGTGCTGGTCGACGGGCTGCGCTACGTCAACGGCGCCAGCGCCAGCGGCATCCCCGGCACGGTCGACCTCAACTCGATCCCCGACGTGATGATCCAGCGCGTCGAGGTGCTCCAGTCGGCCGCCTCGGCGCTCTACGGCTCGGACGCGATCGGCGGCGTGGTCAACATCATCACGCGCTCGGGCCAGAAGGGCTTCCGCGCGCAGGCGCAATATGGCCAGTATCTCGGCGAGAACGACGGCGGCACGCAGAATTACCAGCTCAGCTGGGGCGGCGGCAGCGACCGGGTCCACCTCGACGTCGGCGGCTTCTACACCAAGCAGGATCCGGTGAGCGCGGCCGACCGCGACATCTCGCAATTCCCCAACCCGGGCCAGACGAGCTGCACCGACGAGATCGGCGGCTGCTCCAGCTTCACGCCGTCGGGCCGCTTCGTCGTCAACGGTCAGAACATCACGCTGCGCGCGCCGGTCACCGGCCGCCGAGCGGTCTATGATCCCACGCTGGCGACCGGCGACTTCAAGGCGTTCACCGCCGCGGATCGGTTCAACTTCGCGCCGTACAATTACTTCCTCACGCCGAACGAGCGCTACGGCGGCTTCGCCAACGCGCGTGCCGAGTTCGCCGACTGGTTCAACGTCCGCGTCAAGACGGTGTGGAACCACCGCCAGTCGCAGAACCGCGCCGCCTTCCTGCCGCTCGGGCTCGGGCCCGACATCGGCAACGGCAACCTGCTCGACACGATCACGATCGACGCGACCAACCCGTACAATCCGTTCGGCGTGTCGCTGGTGCCCGGGCAGAACTATAACGCGATCTACCGCCGCCTCGTCGAGGCCGGGCAGCGCACCTACAGCCAGACCGTCGACACCTTCTCGGTCACCGGCACGATCGACGGCAAGTTCCAGCTGTTCGGCAAGAACTGGTACTATGACGCGAACGCTGTGGCGGCCACCAACGACGCACACCAGCTCTTCACCGGCAACGTCAACGGCGCGCGGCTCGCGCAGGCGCTCGGGCCGGTGAGCCAGTGCACCGGCGCGTGCGTGCCGTTCAACATCTTCGGCGGCGAAGGATCGATCACGCCCGAGATGCTCAACTTCGTCGGCTTCGACGAGCGCTCGCGCAGCCAGCAGCGGCTCAACGACTTCACCTTCAACCTGTCGGGCGAGTTGTTCGACCTGCCCGGCGGGCCGGTCGGCGTCGCCGCCGGCTACGAGCACCGCTACCAGCAGGGCAGCTTCACCCCGGACCCCGTGATCCAGGCCGGCCTGGGCGCCGACATCCCCGCGCAGGCGGCACGCGGCGCCTTCAACGTCGACGAGGTCTACGGCGAGCTGCGGCTGCCGCTGATCCGCGACGTGCCGTTCCTCCGCCTCGTCGAGCTCAACGGCGCGGTGCGCCACTCCAACTTCTCGACCTACGGCGGCAACACCACCTACTCGGGCGGTGCGCTGTGGAAGCCGGTCAACGACCTGCTGCTGCGCGGCCAATATGCCGAGAGCTATCGCGCCGCCTCGATCGGTGAACTGTTCGGCGCCCAGTCGCGCTTCGACCAGCCGCTCGCGGACCCGTGCAGCAACATCGCCGGATCGCCGTACCAGAGCTCGGGGACGGTGCGCGCCAACTGCACCGCCAACGGCGTGCCCGCCAGCGGCAGCTACGCCGAGCCGACCGGCCAGTTGCCGATCCTGACCGGCGGCAACGCCGCGCTCGCGCCCGAGACCGCGACGACCTGGGTGTTCGGCGGCGTCTACAGCCCCGCCTGGGCGCGCACCGGCTTCGCCAGCGCGCTCAGCCTCGAGGTCAATTACTATGACATCAAGGTGGACGGCGCGATCGCCTCGATCCCGGCCGACACGCTGCTCAACCGCTGCGCGCAGACCGGCGACTCACTCTCCTGCGCCGCGGTCGTGCGCGCCCCCAGCGGCGTGATCACCGCGATCAACGGCATCCTGCTCAACACCGGCGGCATCCGCACCCGCGGCATCGACGCGACCTTCAACCTGCGTACCCAGCCGACCGGCGCGGGCACCTTCGGCCTGTCGGTCAGCGGCAACTATCTGCTCAAGTACGAGGAGATCGTCCCCGCTACCGACGGCACGACGACGACCAGCTACACCGGCACCGAGCGCGGCAGCCCCGATCAGGCCTATCCGCACTTCAAGGGCCAGGCGACGCTCGACTGGGACATCGGCCCGGTCGCGGCGGCCTTCACCGGCCGCTACATCGACGACGTGGTCGAGAGTCAGGGCGGCAACAAGCTCAAGAGCCGCTTCTACGGCGACGTCCAGCTGTCGTTCCGCCCGTCCTGGCTCGACGAGAAGATCGGGCTCACGCTCGGCGTCAACAACGTGTTCGACACCGACCCGCCCGCCTGCTTCTCGTGCAGCCTCAACAACTACGACCCGACCACCTATGACGTACCGGGCCGCTTCGGCTACGCGCGGCTGAGCTACGGCTTCTGACCCGCGGCGGGGCGGCGCAGCGCGCGTCGCCCCGCCTTAGTCGGTCGCTCGACGCGTCGTTCAGCGGCGGAACAGCGTGATGAGGGCGTCGATCAGCGTCGCGCCGCCGATCGGCGCGAGCAGCAGCAGCAGCATGTTGACCAGCACCAGCCGCCCGAGCCAGCGCTCCTGCCGCGCCGACAGCCGCGGGCGCGCCGGGTGCGGCTCCCACCGGGGCGGCGGGGGTTGATCGCGGAAGTCCATGAACATGCGCGTGTCTCCGACTCACCGGAGCCTAACGCATCGCGCGGCGCTTCGCACCGCCCGCGCCCGAGTCGAGGGACGTGCGGCTTCTCGGGCGTGACCGGCGGCGACGGCTCGACCGTCGCCGCGGCCGGATCGTCGAACAGGTAGAGAGCGCTGATCGACTCTGGCTCGCTCGCCGACGCCTTGTCGAAGTGCGCGTTGGCGCCACCGGCCGGTTCGTAGAAAGGAGCGCCGGTGTCGAGCACGCGCGTCGGCGTGCCCCGACCTGGAAGAAGCGGCGCCCGCGCAGGACCACGCCGGAACCCGGGACGGGAGCGGGGAGCGGCGGGCGGCACCTGCTCGTGCCGCCCGCCCTCACTTCACACCAGCTCGCGCAGCGCGCTCGCGTCGAAGTCCTTGAGCCCGTCGCTGTCGCCGGCGCGGACCTTGGCGACCCATTGCGGGTCGCTGATCAGCGCGCGGCCCACCGCGATCAGGTCGAACTCGTCGCGCTCCATCCGCTCGATCAGCCGCTCCAGCCCCTCGGGGCGCGACGCCTCGCCGCCGAACGCCGCGATGAACTCGCCCGACAGGCCGACCGAGCCGACGCTGATCGTCGTCGCGCCGGTGAGCTTCTTGGCCCAGCCGGCGAAGTTGAGCCCCTGCTCGCCGTCCAGCTCGGGGAACTCGGGCTCCCAGAAGCGGCGCTGCGAGCAGTGCAGCACGTCCACCCCGGCGTCGACCAGCGGCTGGAGCCAGTCCGCCATCTCGTCGGGCGTGTGCGCCAGCCGCGCGCCGAAATCCTGCTGCTTCCACTGGCTGACGCGCAGGATGATCGGATAGTCCTCGCCCACCGCGGCGCGGATCGCCGCCACCACCTCGCCCGCCAGACGCGCGCGCTCGCGGATCGTCGCGCCGCCGTAGCGGTCCTCGCGCTTGTTGGTGCCCGACCAGAAGAACTGGTCGATCAGATAACCGTGCGCGCCGTGGATCTCGACCGTGTCGAAGCCGAGCCGCTTAGCGTCAACCGCCGCGCGCGCGAAGGCGGCGACGGTGTCGGCGATATCCTCCTCGCTCATCGTCTGGCCGCGCGGACGGTCGGGCGCGAGCAGCCCCGACGGGCTCTCCACCTCTACCTCGGGCTCCCAGCCGCTCTGCCCCTTGGTCGAGCCGGTGTGCCACAGCTGCGGCCCCATCTTGCCGCCGGCGGCGTGGACCGCGTCGATCACCTGCTGCCAGCCCGCCAGCGCGGCGTTGCCGTGGAAGAAGGGGATGGCGGGTTCGTTGCGCGCGGCGGGGCGGTCGATCACCGTGCCCTCGGAGAGGATCAGCCCCACCCCGCCCTCGGCGCGGCGCTGGTAATAGGCCGCGTTGGCGGCGCCGGGCACGCCCTCGGGCGCGAAGGTACGAGTCATCGGCGCCATGACGATGCGGTTCGCCAGCTCGAGCGACTTGAGGCGGAACGGGCGGAAGAGGATGTCGGCCGAGGCCATGTGGGCAAGCTCCGTTGCGATAGACGTCCTCTAGGTATATCTAGGATACCAGGTGTCAATGAGGCGCCGCCGCGTCACTAGGTATCGTCGAGGAAACCGCCATGCATCTGCCCGCGGACAAGGCCGAGTGTCGGCGTCGCTTCGCCAGCGACTGCCCGAGCCGCGACCTGTTCGACCAGATCGCCGACAAGTGGACGATGATGGTGCTGACGGTGCTGGACGACGGGCCGCTGCGCTTCAACGCGATCCGGCGCGGGCTGGAGGGGGTGACGCAGAAGGCGCTGACGCAATGCCTGCGGCGGCTCGAGCGCAACGGCCTGGTCGAGCGGCGCGTGCTGGCGACCTCGCCGGTGGCGGTGGAATATGCGATCACGCCGCTCGGCCGCTCGCTCCAGCCGCCGTTCCGCGCTTTGTACCGCTGGACGCGCGAGGCGATGCCCGAGGTGGAGGCGGCGCGGGTGGCGTTCGACGCGCGCGCGACGTGAGGTCATCAGAGGCGGGCGCCGGCTGCTCCCTCCCCTCCAAGGCGAGGGTTGGGGTGGGGCGCCGGCTTGAACGCAGGGCTCGCGGTGCTGCCCCACCCCCAACCCCTGAAGGTGAACGGAGTGCTGTTCGCGCCCTATGCCATCACCCGCCGCCCGCGTTGCACCGTGGCGCTGTGACCGACGCTCGCGCGCGGCGTGCGCTGGCGGATCGTGTCGACGAACAGCCAGTCGTTGCGCACCTGCTCGGGGGTGATCGTCAATGACATATAGCCGCGCCGCGACGTGTCGCACCATTTGAGCTCGGGATTGCCCTCCACCATCATCCGCGCGACCCGCGCCGGATCGGTGGCGAAGGCGCTCTCGAACCCGGGCGAGGTCACCGCCTGCCCGGCGAACTCGACTCCCGCGGCGCCGTCCTGCGCCAGGTCGAACGCCCAGGCATTGTGGCTGTCGCCGCTGAGCACGACGAGGTCGGCCTCGGCCGCCTGCGCCGAGCGCAGGAAGCGCGCGCGCGCCGCGGGATAGCCGCCCCAGGAGTCGAGGTTGGAGGCGACGCCGGCGCGCGTCGCCGCGATCGCGCCGCGGACGTAATCGTCGACACGGCCGGTGCCGCCGCCGAGCAGCGCCTCGGCCGCGACCGGCAGCTGCTGCTTGCCCATGATCGTGCCGAAGCCGACCACCTGCCAGCGCTGCCCCTGCGTGACCGAGCGGCGCAGGTCGTGCGCCAGCCACACCTCCTGCTGCGAGCCCATCATCGTCACCGCCGGGTCCTGCCACGCGCCGTCGCGGAACGCCTTGAGCGCGGCGGCGGGATCGGGCGCGCGCAGCAGCGTGGCGATCTCGTTCTGACGCGAGCGCGCGAACAGCCGCGTCTCGGTGCGCCACAAGGTCGCGAGCGTGCCGATGTCATAGGCCTTCCACGGCTCCTCGCTGACGGGCATCCACTCGCGATAGGCCTGGACCGAGGCGGCGCGGCGCTGGTTCCAGTCGCCCTCGGTGGCGGGGTCGTGATTCTCGGCGCCGCCCTCCCAGCTGTCGTTGGCGCTCTCGTGATCGTCCCACTGCACCACCCACGGCACGCGCGCGTGCAGCGCCTGCAGGTCGGGGTCGGCGCGGTAGCTGGCGAAGCGCAGGCGATAGTCGGCGAGGTGGATCGTCTCGGCGAGCGGCTGCGGCACGCGGCCGGGCACCTGCGCCGCCTTGGGCGGGTAATTGCCTGGCGAATATTCGTAGAAATAGTCGCCGAGATGGATCACCAGGTCGAGGTCGTCGCGCGCGGCGGCGTGGCCGTAGGCATTGAACCAGCCGAAGCCGAGGTTCGAGCAGGAGAAGATCGCCGCCGTGAAGTCGCGCGCGCCCTCGCCCGGCAGCGTGCGCGTGCGGCCGACCGGCGAGCGCGTGCCGTCGGCGGCGACGAAGCGGTAGTGATAGTCGGTGCCCGGCGTCAGCCCGTCGAGCGTCACCTTGGCGGTCCAGTCGCGCCACGCGCCGGTGACGAACGCGCCCGACGCGATCACGCGCGCGAAGTCGGCGGTGTCGCTGATCTCGGCGACCAGCCGTGCCGAGTCGCCGCTGGCGGGGACGTAGCGGGTCCACAGCAGCATCGAGTCGCTCGCGGGTTCGCCGCTCGCGACCGAATGGGTGAAGCCGCGCGCGGCGAGCACGCTCTGCGCCGCGGCGAAGCCGGGCAGCGCGAGCGCGCCGAGGCCGAGCGTGCCGGTGGCGAGCAGCGAGCGGCGGGAGAGCGTGAGCGTCATCGTGGCAGGTCCCCGGGAAGCGAGTTCCCGCGCGCTCTCGGCCCGATCAGTGACGCCGGTGTGACAGGGGGCAATCGCGCCCTCACCGGCCCCGCTGGTCGTGCTCCTGCGCATGCAGGAGCCTAGAGCCAGGAGCACTGCCCTGTGATACCCTGCGCTCCTGCGTGCGCGGGAGCACGATCAGCGGGGATGAATGGCTCCGCTAGATCACAGCCCCACCTTGAAGCCGGCACGGAACATGCGCCCGAAGATCCCGGTGCCGCCCTGCACCGGGTTGTAGAGGTTGGCGCCGTAGGTCACCGGGTCGATCGGCGGCAGGTCATCGAACAGGTTGATCACGTTGACGTAGAAGGTCGCGCGATCGTTGATCTTGACGCTGCCGGTGAGGTCGACGGTGATGTAGCTCTTGACGTCGCACGGCACGTAGCCCGGGTTGAGCGAGCAGTCGCCGCGCGTGCCGCCCTGGTCCTCCGCCGAGAGATTGTAGCCGTCGAAGTACTGCGCCGTCGCGCTCAGCGTATAGTCCTTGTAGTTGAGCGTGTTCTGCCACGTCCCGCGCCACCGCGGCGTGCCCGAGCCGGCGGTCAGGTTGTAGTTGCCGATCGTGCCCTGGTAGGTCTGCTTCGACCCGTCGGCGAACTCGGTGGACAGCTCGAGGATCAGGCTCGCCTGCGCCGCCGAGGTGAAGCTGACGTCGTCGGCGATGTCGAGCGTGCCGGTCGCGCCGAAGTCGATGCCCTGCGAGCGGATCGTGTTCTCGTTAACGTAGCTCGCCTCGACGAAGGCGAGCCGCGGGCGCGCGTTCGGGAAGTTGGGGTCGGCGACGTCGGGCACCAGGCCGAAGCCGGCGGGCGCGGTCTGTCCGGCGTTATAGGCGTCGATCGCGGCCTGGTTGTCCGCCGCGGCGATCGCGTCGGTCTTCTTGATGTTGAAATAGTCGACCGTCAGCGTCAGTTGGCGGATCGGCTCGAAGATCACGCCCGCGGTGAAGCTGCGCGACTTCTCGGGCTTGAGGTCGGGCGTGGCGCGCGTCGTCTGCCCGTAGGACGAGTTGCTGATATAGGCCGGGCAGGAGGTGAAGGTCGCCTGCGAGCAGCCGTATTGCGCCAGGAACGCGTCCGAATAGGTGCTCGGCGAGGCGTTGACGAAGCCGCTGGTCGGCAGCGAGTTGGCCTCGCCGAAGCTCGGGATGCGGAAGCCGCGCGAGTAGGTGCCGCGGATCGCCAGCTGGCGGAACGGCGTGAACTTGGCCCCGACCTTGGGCGAGAAGGCGCTCTGCCCGCTCGAGTATTTGTCGTAGCGGCCGGAAACGTTGACGAGGAATTGGTCGACGATCGGCGCGTTCAGCTCGCCGAACGCCGAGTAGACCGAGCGGCTGCCGTCGATACCGAAGGCGTTGAGCACGAAATAGCGATCGGTCGGGCCGTTGTAATCGGCGTTGGCGCTCGGCGAGTTGATCGACTCGTAGCGATAGGCGATGCCGAGGCCGAGCTGGAGCGGGCCGCCGGGCAAGGTCGCGAGCGAGCGGCCCACCGTCGCCTGCACCTGCGCTAGGTCGGACTGCGCGTCGGTGACGTTGTCGGGCGAGAGGAAGTCCTGCTGCGCCTGCGTGTTGGCGAACGGATCGACGAAATTGTACGTGCCCTGCGCGATCGCGGTGAGCAGGTTGTCGATGCGGACATAGCCCTGCTGCAGCCGGCGCAGGTCGGTGTGCATCGCGGTGGCATCGACCGCATAGTCCCAGGTGTCGGCGACCTGCCCCTTAATGCCGAGCGCGGCGCGGTACACGCGACTGCGAGTCTCGTCATAGGTGCGGATGCTCGGGACGCGCCCGACGATCCGAGCCACCTGGTTGCTCGCCGCGAACGGGTTGTTGGGGTTGAGCGTACCGTTGCCGGCGTTGCAGCCGGTGTCGATGCCATTGGCCGCGCCGACGCCGTTGGCGCAGACATAGACCGGCAGCGTCAGGGCGAACGAGCCCGGCGCGAAGGCGCCGCCGGTGCCGCTCGTCGTGAAGCGCGGGTAGTCGATGCCGGCATTGGCGTTGCCGCGGATCGTCCCGAGATTGCCGCTGTATCCTACCCGGCTCTGCTGGAAGTTGAACATGGCATAGGCCTCGGCATTGTCGCCGACGCGCGCGGTGAAGCGCGCCGACCCGCCGAAGCGCTCGATCTGCGGCGAGATCACGCCGTAATTGTTGACCAGATCGTCCTGGCACACCGAGGTCGGCGCGGCGGCGTTGACGAGGTTGCCGTCCTTGTCGGTGCGCGCCAGATCGGCGGCGTTGAGCGTGTAGCTCGGCCCGGTGCGGCAGCCGAGCGCCGGGTTGAGCTGCTGGTAGCGCCCCTGCGGGTCGGTGTTGGTGGCGTCGAACGGGCGGACGTAGAGCGTACCGCCGGTGTTAAAGACGCCCTCCGAGAAGGTGTAGCCGCCGGTGCCGTCGAGCCCGTTGACCACCTGGTTGGGGCCGCACTCGCCGTCGTTGCAGATGCGGCGGCGATCGTCGGTGTTGAACGGGTAGGGCCGGTCGCGGTTGTACAGCGCGCTCTGGCGGAAATAGAAGCCGCTGACGTACGCGTTATA
The DNA here is from genome assembly GCF_014194975.1 of Sphingomonas sp. BK580. Taxonomy (GTDB): domain Bacteria; phylum Pseudomonadota; class Alphaproteobacteria; order Sphingomonadales; family Sphingomonadaceae; genus Sphingomonas. The sequence goes on from NZ_JACIAY010000009.1 coordinate 72,231, forward strand.
ACCGTTGTCATCGAGGTCGCCGGTGCCCGCGATCAGGCTGAGCCGCTGGTTCGAGGCGTCACCGCGCTCGCTGATGCCCGCCTCGGCGCGACCGCCGATGCCCTTGTACTGGCGCTTGGTAATGATGTTGACCACGCCAGCGATCGCGTCCGCGCCGTAGCTCGACGAGGCGCCGTCGCGCAGCACCTCGATGCGGTCGACGATGTCGTCGGGGATGGTGTTGAGGTCGACGAAGTTGCGCGTGCCGTCGTCGGACAGCGGGTAATAGGCCGCACGGACGCCGTCGAACAGCACCAGCGTCGAGTTGGTCGACAGGCCGCGCAGCGACACCGCCGACGCGCCGCCGGCGAAGGCGCCGTTGGCGGTGAAGGAGTTGGTCAGCGCCGGCCCGTTGTTCGAGGTGAGCTGCTGGATACCCTCCTGCACCGTGGTGACGCCGCGCTGGTCGAGCGCCTCGGCGCTCACCGTGGTGACGGGCGAGGGGCTGGCGCGATCGGTGGTGCGCAGGATCGATCCGGTGACGACGATGTCGCCGCCCGCGGGGGCGTCGGGGCCGGCGGCGGGCTCGACCGGGCTCTGCTCGACCGGTGCGGGCGGCTGCTCGGTCTGCGGCAGCGTCGGCGTGGTCGGCGACGCGGCCTGGGCATGGGCCGGCGCGCCGGCGAGGACGGTCAGGCTGGCGAGCGCGAGCGCGGAGCAAGCGACGCCGTGGCGCAGCGACGCGCGCGAGAACAGACGATGATCGGACACGATGGACTCCCTGGTGCACCGGCGCCGAAGGGAGGCGGCGCGGGCGTCATGCTACCCAAGTCGCGCGGAGTCGGACGCTCCGCTGCGGCGATGATCGAGAAGACCCTCTCGTCACCTAATTGTAAACTCTGGCCATCGCTCATTCTGGCGCAAAGCAGGCACGGTCCGTCACTGATGCTGACCTAATTCACCTCGCGATCACAATGAGATGCCGCTGCGTCCCGCGAGCTCGACGACATATTGCCACGCCACCCGGCCCGAGCGGCTGCCGCGCTGGGTGGCCCAGCGCACCGCCTCGGCGGGATCGAAGGCGAGGCCGTGGCGCTCGGCATAGGCGCGCACGATCGCGAGATAATGGTCCTGGTCGACGGCGTGGAAGCCGAGGCTGAGCCCGAAGCGGTCGGCCAGCGCGAGCTGGTCGTCGTCGGCGTCGCGCGGGTTGATCGCGCGCTCGGCGGCGGCGTGCTCGCGCACCACCAGGTGGCGGCGGTTGGCGGTGACGATCAGCCGCGCGTTGGCGGGGCGCGCCTCGGCGCCGCCCTCGAGCAGCGAGCGCAGCGCGCGCGCCTCGGCCGCGTCGTCGACGCCGAGATCGTCGACGAACAGCGCATAGGCGCGCGGCTGCCGCGCCAGCACCTCGAACAGAGCGGGCAGCGTGGCGAGCTGCTCCGCCGCCACCTCCACCAGCGCGAGCGCGCCGCCGCGCGCCTGCACCGCGCCGACGCTCGCCTTGACCAGCGCCGACTTGCCCGTGCCGCGCGCGCCCCACAGCAGCACGTCCTGCGCGGCATGACCCGCGGCGAGCCGCTCGAGGTTGGCCACCAGCGCGTCGCGCTGCTGGTCGACGCGCTGAAGCAGCGCGAGGTCGAGCGGCGCGAAGGCGCGCGCGGCGACCAGCACGCCGCCGCGCCAGACATAGGCCGGGTGCGCCAGCGGGTCGGCGGCGGGCGGCGGCGGCGGCGCGAGCCGCTCCAGCGCGGCGGCGATGCGGTCGAGCGGGTCCATCGGCGCGGGCTAGCGGGGCAGCGCGTGCGGCTCAAGGGTTACGCCGAGGGTCGGCGCCAGGGCATGATCCGCCGCACGGCTCGCCGGCGTGCTCCTGCGCAAGCAGGAGCCCAGCGCCACGAGCGTCATCTCTGCGGCCCTGGGCTCCGGCGTTCGCCGGAGCACGGGTCAGCTTCAACCAGGAAACCCTCCCTTCCGTACCGCCCTTCGATCCGGGTCAGGCGCCCGCCCGCGTCGCCGCTCCGGCCCCGTCCTCTTCCTATAAGCCTTTGGACGAGCGAGGAGACGTGCGGATGGCGTGGCAGCGGATGCCGATGGAGACGTGGCAGAACAAGATAGCGGCGTTGGTGGAAGCGCTGCCCGATGCCGCGCTCGCCGACCTGCTCTCGCAGGTCGAGCTGGTCTCGCCCGTGCTCGAGCCCGACGACGTCAGCGCCGGGCGCCATACCGGTGACGTCGTGATCGCGGGCGACTATACGCCGTCCACGCTGCTGACGCTGATCGAGGGTGACGTCAGCGTCGCCGGCCAGGTCTCGACCCAGGAGGTCGACGGCAACGATGGCCATGCCGCGCTGGTCGTGTTCGGCAGCCTGCGCTGCGGCAGCCTGCTCAACGACTGGGGCAGCCGCGTCGTCGTCACCGGCGACCTGATCGTCGGGGACTGGATCTACACCGCCCGCGAGGATTCGGTGCTGGTGGTCGGCGGCGACCTGCGCGCGCCCGTGCTGGTCAGCGGCGACAGCGCGGTCGAGGTCGGCGGCGCGGGCGAGATCGAGCATGGCCTGGGGATGATCCGCCGGCTCGGCGCCCCCGGCGGCGCGACCGTGACGCCGCGCCACGGCTGGCACGCGCTCGCCGCGCTGCTCGCGCTCGACCCGGCGCGCGCGACCGAGGAGGAGGAGATCGTGCCGCTGCTCGAAGATCGCTTGTACCGGACGGGCAGCATCCTGCCGTGACGGTCCGGCAGGAGGAGAAGCGCCTCGCGGCTTGACCCTAGCCTCCCGCGCGCGCGCGCCTTATGTGCGCGCGCATGACCGAGATCACCGTCGCCGCGCTGCAGCTGGCCTTCTCCGCCGACATCGACGCCAATATCGCCAAGGTCTCCGAGGCGGTACGCGAGGCGCACGCGCGCGGCGCGCAGGTGGTCCTGCCGCCGGAGCTGTTCGAGGGCGAGTATTTCTGCCGGGTCGAGGATGAGTCGCTGTTCGCCAACGCCGCGCCGGTGCGCGAGCACAAGGCGGTACTGGCGATGCAGGCACTCGCCGAGGCGCTGCAGGTCTATATCCCCACTAGCTTCTTCGAGCTCGACGGCCCCCACCATTACAACTCGCTGGCGATGATCGGTCCCGACGGCGAGATCCAGGGCATCTACCGCAAGAGCCACATTCCCGATGGCCCCGGCTATGAGGAGAAATTCTATTTCCGCCCCGGCAACACCGGCTTCAAGGTGTGGGACGGTCCGGTCAGCGCGGGGCATCGCACCCGCCTCGGCGTCGGCGTCTGCTGGGACCAGTGGTATCCCGAGACCGCCCGCGCGATGATGCTGATGGGCGCCGAGGTGCTGTTCTACCCCACCGCGATCGGCAGCGAGCCGCACGACACCTCGCTCGACACCGCGCGGCTGTGGCGCCGCGCGATGGTGGGGCATGCGGTCTCGAACGTGGTGCCGGTGATCGCGGCCAACCGCGTCGGCACCGAGCATGGCCAGACCTTCTACGGCACCAGCTTCATCATCGACGAGCGCGGTGACATCCTGGCCGAGCTCGACCGCGAGGAGGAGGGCGTGATCACCGCGACGCTCGACCTCGACCGCGTGCGTCGCCACCGCGCCGCCTTCGGCTTCTTCCGCGACCGCCGCCCCGAGCTGTACGGGCGGCTGGTGGAGGATATCTGAGCGGGCCAGCAGCGACTAAGACTGAGGATCAGAGTCGCTTTTGATCCTCCCCTGTAAGGGGAGGTGGCGCGCACAGCGCGACGGAGGGGTGTCGCCGCTGGTTAGTCCACCGCTCCTCGCCAGCCGCGTCACCCCTCCGTCAGGCCTGCGGCCTGCCACCTCCCTTGCAAGGGAGGATGAGTACATCGCCTGCCGCGTGCGCCATCCCCCTCCCTGAAGGAAGGATGGCGCCCTCTCCTCAGGCGACCGCCTGCTTGAGCTGCTCGACCAGGTCGGTCTTCTCCCAAGTGAACAGGTCACCCTCGGGGTCGCGGCCGAAGTGACCGTAGGCGGCGGTCTTGCTGTAGATCGGCGCGTTGAGCTTGAGATGCTCGCGGATGCCCTTGGGGGTCAGCCGCACCAGCTTGGGCAGCGCCGCCTCGAGCTTGCTCTCCTCGACCGTGCCGGTGCCGTGCAGGTCGACGTAGACGCTGAGCGGCTCGGCCACGCCGATGGCATAGCTCAGCTGGATCGTGCAGCGCTTGGCCAGACCGGCCGCGACCACGTTCTTGGCGAGATAGCGCGCGACATAGGCCGCCGAGCGGTCGACCTTGGTGGGGTCCTTGCCGCTGAACGCGCCGCCGCCGTGCGGCGCCGCGCCGCCGTAGGTGTCGACGATGATCTTGCGCCCGGTCAGCCCGGCGTCGCCGTCGGGTCCGCCGATCTCGAACAGACCGGTCGGATTGACGTAGATCGCCTTCTCCTCGGGGAGCCAGCCCTCGGGCAACACCTCGGCGAACACGCCCTTGACGTAGTCGCGCAGCTTCGCCTGACCGGCCTCGTTCGACAGCTCGGCCGAGTGCTGCGTCGACACGACCAGCGCGGTGGCGCGCACCGGCACGCCGTTCTCATATTGCAGCGTCACCTGGCTCTTGGCGTCGGGTTCGAGGAAGGGCGCGGTGCCGGCGTGGCGGTCCGCCGCCATCTTCTCGAGGATCTTGTGGCTGTAGTAGAGCGTCGCCGGCATCAGCCCCGGGGTCTCGTCGGTGGCGTAGCCGAACATGATGCCCTGGTCGCCGGCGCCCTCGTCCTTGTTGCCGCTCTCGTCGACGCCCATCGCGATATGCGCCGACTGGCCGTGCAGGTTGTTCGAGAAGTCGAACGTCTGCCAGTGGAAGCCCGACTGCTCATAGCCGATCCGCTTCACCGTGGCGCGCACCGCCGCCTCGATCTCGTCGAGCACGCCGGGCGCCCATTGGTCGTTCTCATAGATGCCGCGGCCACGGATCTCGCCCGCGAGCACCACCTTGTTGGTGGTGGTCATCGTCTCGCACGCGACGCGTGCCTCGGGGTCCTTGGCGAGGAACAGGTCGACGATCGCGTCGGAAATCTGGTCCGCGACCTTGTCGGGGTGTCCCTCCGACACCGACTCCGACGTGAAGATGAACGACTGACGCATGGAGACTCCGGCAGATAACGATATAAAGATAGCTTTATATGCTTACCGCCGACGCGTGCGCAACGCAACCGCGCCCGCCACCAGCGCGAGCCCGACCAGCAGCGCCGCCCAGTTCCCCAGCCGGGAGAAGAGGGTAGCTTCGCGCGCCGGTGGCAGCGCCACGTCGACCGAACCGCCGGCATGGTGTGCCACCGTGCCGAGCAGGGCGCCGTCGGCGGCGATCACCGCGGAGATGCCGTTGGGGGTCGCGCGCACCACCGGCAACCCTTCCTCGATCGCGCGCAGCCGCGCCTGGGCGAGGTGCTGCGGCGGACCCCAGGTGCCGAACCAGGCGTCGTTGGAGGGATTGAAGAGCAGCCGCGGGCGCTGCGCGCGGTCGACCACCTCGCCCGAGAAGATGATCTCGTAGCAGAGCTGCACCCCGATCGCGCCGAAGCCCGGCACCGCCAGCGTGCGCGGCCCTGGGCCCGGCGCGAAGTCGAGGTCGCCGGGCACCAGCCGCGCCAGCCCGAGCGGCTTGAGCAGCCAGGGCATCGGCAGATATTCGCCGTAGGGGACCAGATGCGCCTTGTCGTAGCGCGCGCGGATGCGCCGCGCCGGGTCGAGCACGAACACCGAGTTGGTCGCGCCCGTGACCTCGCCGTTCGAGTCGAACTGGAGCGCGGTGCCGCCCGTCATCAGCATGTCGCGCGGACCGAGCACCGCCGTCATGCGGGCGCGGGTGACATAGGGGCTGGTGTCGCCGTAGACCCAGAGCGGATAATCGTCCTCGATGAAATCGCGGATCACGCCCTCGGGCCACAGCACCAGCCGCGGCGCCGCGCCCGGCCGACCGGAGAGGCGGGTGAGCCGCGCCAGCATCATCGCCTGGTCGCTCTCGCCGCGCTGGTCCTGCGGCACGTTGGGCTGCACCACGACGACGCGGGGCGCGTCCGGCGCCGCGGCAGGGGGCGGGTCACGGTAGCTCAGCGCCTGCGCACCGAGCAGCGCCGCGGCGGCGAGCGCGACCGCACCGAGCGGCAGCGTGCGGCGCGGTACCAGCAGCAGCGCCCCCGCGAGCGCGACGGTGAGCCCCGAGAGCGCGTAGGTCCCGATCAGACTCGACAGCCACGCCACCGGCTGGACCGGCACCCACATCACCGCGAGCGGATCCCAGGCGTAGCCGGTGAACAGCCACGAACGCACCCATTCGGTGACGATCCAGCACGCGCCCGCCAGCAGGACCCAGCCGAGATCGGGCGCGTCGCCGCGCCGCATCCGCCACGCCAGCCCGGCCGCGGCGGCGGGGAACACCGCGAGATACAGCGCGAGCGCGAACGGGGCGAGATAGCCGAGCGCGTGCGGCATCTTGTCCTGGAACGTGAAGGCGTGCTGGAACCAATTGTCGTTGATCGTGAAATGGCCAACGCCGAAGACATAGCCGCGCCACAGCGCCTGGCGCAGCGTCGGCGCGGCATGGACCAGCGCCAGCCATCCCGCGAACGCGGCGAGCGCGAGCCACCACAGCTCGAGCGGGGCGAAGCCGCAGGCGGCGGCGACGCCGAGCAGCAGCGCGACGAGGGCGGGGCGGCGAGTCATGCGCGCGCCGCTAGCACCTCCGCGGCGCGCGCGGGAGGGGGACGCGATGCCGCGACGGCGCGGCTCACGCGAATCCTCGCGGACGAGCATCGCGCTGCGACCAATCCGACGGCCGTCATCCCGGTTTCACGCCCGATCCGAGACGTCGCGAACACAACGCCTTCGCCGCTTGCGGCCCGATGGAACCCGGGTCAGGCACGGGATGACGAGATCGTAGGCCCGGGTTACTTCGCGCGGGAAGCTCCAGCGCACCGCAAGGGGTTGACCCGACTGGCGAACGCCGCGGCCGCCACAGGGCGCGACGCCCCTCCCAGCTGCTAACCCCAACCGGGATCGTTGCACCATCTATCGCTGGGCTCCTGCGCAGGCAGGAGCCCAGGGTCGCGCGCACCGTCGGACCGCACGGCGAAGCTCCGCGCTTAGAAGCGCGCGCGGACGCCGAACAGGTAGCGCGAGCCGGTGTTCTGCAGCATCAGCAGCCGGTCCTCAATCACCGAGTAGTCGTGGACATATTGGTTGGTGAGATTGACCCCCTGCGCGTAGACCTGGAACACCGGCGTGACGTCGTAGGAGACGCTCATGTCGAGCTGGCCGTAAGCGGCGCGGTTCTCGGGCCGCGACGCCGCGCCGAAACACTGACGCAGGAACGACGAGCGCCAGTTGTACGAGGCGCGCGCCTGGAGCCCGTATTTCTCGTAGAACAGGCTGCCGTTGGCGGAGTGCGGCGACAGGCCGTTGTAGCCGCAGTTGTTGGCGTTGGTGCCGCTGCCCTCGGCCCGCTCGACGTTGCTCGACACATAGGTGTAATTGCCAGCGACGCCGAAGCCGCCGAGCGCGCCGGGCAGCAGCCGGTCGAACGTGTACTGGCCGCCCACCTCGACGCCCGCGATCGAGCCGCTCTGGCCGTTGCGCGTGCGCGTGTCGAGGAAGTCGAAGCCGGCGATCGTCACCGGCAGCGTCTGGCTCTCGAGGAAGTCGGTAAACGCCTTGTAGAAGCCCGAGACGCTGACGTAGCTCACGTCGGTGATGTAATATTCGAGCGACACGTCATAGTTGGTCGACTTGAACGGGCGCAGCGCCGGGTTGCCGCCGCTCGAGGTCGCGTTGGTCAGCCGTCCGCCATAGCTGTTGTCGACGCCGAGCGAGGTCAGCGTCGGCCGGGTCACCGTCTTCGACACCGCGGCGCGCGCGAGCATGCTGGGCGTGATCGCATATTTGATGTTCGCCGAGGGCAGGAAGTCGGTGTAGCTGTTCCTGACGCTGATCGCCTGCGGGTCGGTGTAGATGAAGTTCAGATTGTCGTCGCCCGGGTTGACGAAGATGCGCACGATCTGCTGCCCGAAGCCGGCCGAGCGCAGCCGCGTGCTGACGAAGCGGCCACCGACATTGCCCGACCAGTCGTCGCCCTTGAAGTTGGCGTTGAGATAGGCCGCGACCACCTTCTCCTCGACGTCGAGCCGCGCGTTGGGCCGGTCGCGCCGGCCATAGGGGCCGCCCGCCAGCGCCTGGACGCGCGCCGCCTCGGCCGCCTGCTCCTCCGCGGTGCGCCCCTGCCGCGGGCGCACGAGGTTGGCGGGATCGGACAGGAAGGCGAAGATGTCCTCCTGGTTGAAGGTGAAGAAGTCCTTCGGCAGGGCGTCGCTGCCCGAGGCGCCGGGCAGGAAGTTGCCGAGCGAATAGGCCTGGACGAGGTTGGACGGGATCGGGATGTCATAGCCGCAATAGGTGCAGACCGTATCCGAATTGTCCGCGCGCGTGCGCACCTTGCGGCGCTGGTTGTAGGAGGCGCCGAACATCAGCGACTGCAGGATGCCGCGGTCCGCCTTCCACTCGCCGTCCGCGTGGAACTCGCTGCCCTTGTCGCTCACGCGCGTGAGGTCGTTCTGTGCGAAGTGCGCGCGCAGCAGGCTGGCGTCGGTGATCGGGCCCAGGTTGGTGAGGCCCGGCAGGTCGTTCTGCGGGTTGAGGTCGAACCGCACCGCGGTCTGCGCCAGCGAGCCGACGACGACGAACTTGTACGGATTGCGCTGCGTCGCCTTGGTGGTGGAGGCGTCGAGCTTGAGCTTGAGCTGGTCGGAGACGTCCCAGGCGAGATTGGCGCCGACCTGGTAGCTCTCGGTCTCGCGCTGGCTGGTCCAGACGATATTGTCGTTCTGCTGCCGGGTCACGCGCGAGTCGCTGCCGTCCGCGAGCGGCTGGAGCAGGCCGGGGTTGACCGCGAGGAAGTCCGAGCCGGGGCGATTGAAGCCGATCACCGTGTTGTTGGCGTCGGTCTCGACGCCGAGGAAGCGCTCGGTGAAGAAGTCGCCGTAGCGCCGCGTGTACTGCGAGACGTTGAACTGCGAGTAGATGCCGTCGACGGTGAGCAGCAGCCGATCGGTGAGCTGCCCCTGGATCGAGCCGGCGACGTTGATCCGCTCGCGCTTGTCCTCCTCGCGGTCGAAATTGAACTCGCGCGGCGTGTGGATGTCGCTGGGACTGTCGATCAGCGCCGCGGTGGTGAGCCCGGTCGACTGCGCGGTACCGTCGATCAGCCCCTGCGGGCCGAGGATCCAGCCGCCGATCCGCGCCGAGTCGAGCTGACTCCTGCGGTTGGTGTAGGAGGCCGAGAGCAGAGCGCCGAAGGTCTTGTCGGGGTTGGTCCAGGAGACGATGCCGGAGAAGTCCGGGCTCACCTTGTCGGCGAGCGAATCGTAGATGCCGCCCGCCGCCAGCGTGGCGTGGAAGCCCTCGCGCCCGTCGAGCGGCCGCGCCGTGACGACGTTGACGGTCGCGCCGATGCCGCCTTCCTGGAGCTGCGGCAGCGAGGTCTTGTAGACGTCGACGCGCTGGATCAGGTTCGAGGACAGCACGTCGAACGAGAACTCACGTCCCGGATTGTCGGTCGCCATGATGCGGCCGTTGACCAGCACGGTGTTGAACTCCGGGCCGAGCCCGCGGACGGTGATGAACTGGCCCTCGCCGCCCGAGCGGTCGATCGCGACGCCGGTGATGCGCTGGAGCGAGTCGGCGATGTTGGTGTCGGGGAATTTGCCGGTGTCCTCGGCGGTGATCGAGTCGACGATGTTCTCGGCGTTGCGCTTGGTGGCGAGCGAGGAGCGCAGGCTGCTGCGGATGCCGGTGACGACGATGTCCTCGACCCCGTCCTGCGGCCCCGCGCCGGGGGGCGTCTCGGAAGGCCCCTGCGGCTCGGCGGGGGTGTCCGCCTGCGGCGTGCCGGTGGGGGCGACCGAGTTGGCGTTGGACGATTGCGCCATCACAGGCGACGCGGCGCAGGCGAACAGCGCCGCGCCCGCGAGCAGACGAGCTCTCATGATCCTCTCCCGATGTGCGGGGTCTTATGCCCTCGCCCTATTGATCATCTTGTATGAGTAGTGAGGTGTCAAGCGGAACGGGTTATTCGGATCGATGATTCTTGGTGGGCGATTATCGAGGTGTTCGGCGAGGCTAATAGCCGCGAAATCCTCCCCGGCACGGGAAGGGGGACCGCCGGCCGCAGGCCGTTGGTGAAGGAGTCGCTTCACGCAGCGCAACATACGAGGAAGCGCCCCTCCACCAGCCTGCGGCTGGTCCCCCTTCCCGCCAAGCGGGAAGGATTTACGTTCGCGAACACTCTCGACAATTGTTTGAGTATTGATACGCTCGGTGACGAGATCGCGGGCAGGGAGCCGGTCACCGGCCAGCCGCCGCGCGAGCGGGAGGAGAGGATGATGGACGAGGTGCGACTCAGCCGGCGCGCGATGCTCGCGGCCGGGCTCGGCGGTGCCGCCGTGACCGCGCTGCCGGCGGCGGCGCAGCAGGCGCCGGGGGCGACCGGTGCGCCCGGCGGGGCCGGGGCCGGGGCCGCGCTCGCGCCGCGGCCGCCGATGGGGTGGAACAGCTGGAACAGCTTCGCCACCACGATCACCGAGGCGCAGGCGCGCGAGACCGCGGCGATCATGCGCGAGAAGCTGCTGCCGTTCGGCTACGACGTCTTCACCGTCGACATCCAATGGTACGAGCCCAACGCCACCAGCTACGAGTACAACAAGGTCGCCACGCCGACGCTCGATACGCACGGGCGCGTCATCCCCGCGCCCAACCGCTTCCCCTCGAGCGCGGACGGCTCGGGCTTCACCAAGCTCGCCGCCGCCGTGCACGCCTTGGGAATCCGCTTCGGCATCCACGTGATGCGCGGCATCCCGCGCGAGGCGGTGAAGCGCAACCTGCCCGTGCTCGGCACCAGGCTGCGCGCCGCCGACGTCGCCGACACCTCGAGCATCTGCCCGTGGAACCCCGACATGTACGGCGTCGACATGAGCAAGCCCGGCGCGCAGGCCTATTACGACAGCATCTTCGCGCTCTACGCCTCCTGGGGGGTCGATTTCGTCAAGATGGACGACATGAGCCGCCCCTATGACTCGCACGCGCCCGAGATCGAGGCGGCGCATCGCGCGATCCAGCGCTGCGGTCGCCCGATCACGCTCAGCCTGTCGCCCGGCGAGACCCCGGTGGCGCGCGGCGCGCACGTCCGCGAGTACGCGCAGATGTGGCGGATCAGCGACGATTTCTGGGACGAATGGGCGATGCTGGAGGCGCAGTTCACCCGGCTCGAGAACTGGAACCAGTGGCGCCGTCCCGGCGGCTGGCCCGACGCCGACATGCTGCCGCTCGGCCGGCTCGCGCTGGGCAAGCGCGACACCAAGTTCACCCCCGACGAGCAGCGCACGCTGATGACGCTCTGGTCGATCGCGCGCTCGCCGCTGATTATGGGCGGCGACCTGCGCCACCTCGACGCGTCGACGCTGGCGCTGCTCACCAATCGCGAGGTACTGGCGGTGAACCAGGCGAGCACCGACAACCGCCCGCACTTCATCGCCGACGGCACGCGGATCTGGTCGGCGCGGCCCGAGGGCAGTGGCGACCATTACGTCGCTCTGTTCAACACCACCGACAAGGCGAAAGAGGTGGCGCTGCCGCTGCGCGAGCTGGACGTCACCGGCGCGGTGCGCGTGCGCGACCTGTGGTCGGGGCGCGACGACGGCAGCGCGAGCGGGCGGCTCGCGCGCACGCTCGCCTCGCACGGCGCGGGCCTGTATCGGCTGTCCGCGGCGTGACGGAGGAGAGAGCGGTGAACGAGCTACCCGGTCAGGAGGCCGCGCTGCAATCGACCGGGCGGCGCTGGCGCGGCGCGATCGGCAACATGCTGGGCCGCGCGATCCTCTCGGGCGAATATGCGCCCGGCGACGTGCTGCCCGGCGAGATCGTCTTCGCCGAGACCAACGGCGTCTCGCGCGGCGCCTATCGCGAGGCGGTGCAGGGGCTGATCGCCAAGGGGCTGGTGGAGAGTCGCCCCAAGACCGGCACCCGCGTGCTGCCGCGGCGGCGCTGGAACATGCTCGACCCCGACGTGCTCGCCTGGGCCTTCGCCGACAAGCCCGACATGGCGCTGCTGCGCAGCCTGTTCGAGCTGCGCTCGGTGGTGGAGCCCGCCGCGGCCGCCTTCGCCGCCGAGCGCCGCGACCGCGAGGACCTCAAGGCGCTCAAGGACGCGCTGGCGCGGATGCGGCGGCACACGCTGTCGACAGAGGCGGGGCTCACCGCCGACCGCGACTTCCACGGCGCGATCCTCGCCGCCTCGCGCAACGACGCGCTCGTGACGCTGTCGGCCGGGATCACCGCCGCGGTCGCTTGGACCACCCAGCTCAAGCAGCGCGACCGAGCGCTGCCGCGCGACCCCATCCCCGAGCATGCCGCGGTGTATGACGCCATCGCCGAGGGCGACACCGCGCAGGCCGCGGCGGCGATGCGCCGGCTGGTCGACCTCGCGCTAGATGACACCCGCGCCGCGCTCACCGACGCGATCGAGGGCTGAGTCTTATTCTGGCACGATTGCGTCCGTATTGTGTCTGACTCGCGCCGCTCGCTCCATTATGAAGGGGATTGTCGCCCAACGGCGATACTGGGCCGTGCGGAACTCCCTTGGTTCACCACGACGCACGGCCCTTTACCGCCGCGCCGGGCCATCGCTACCTTGTCATCGCGGGATCGGTTCAGGATGACGCCGTCGTGTGCGGAAGATGGCCCGCCCTGAGCTGCACGGAACCGCCTCACCTCACCGCGTCGGCATGCGGCGACCGAAGCCGCCCGGCGCGACTCGGCGCACCGGCGCCGCCGCCGGCGGGAACTTCGTCAACAGCCGCTGCACGCGATAGACCACTTCCTCCGGGTCACACGGCTTTTTCAGATAATCGTTGCAGCCGGCGAAATAGGCGAGCTGCACGTCCTGGTCGTTGCGCCGCCCCGTCAGCATCAGCACCGGGAGGTCGAACAGCTGCGGCGACTTGCGCAGCTCCTGCAGCAGCAGCACGCCGCTCAGCTCGGGCATGCTGCAATCGAGCACGACCAGGTCGGGCCGGCGCGCCTTGATCGCGCGCAGCGCCTCGCGGCTGTCGATCAGTGCACCCGCGGTGTGACCGGCGGCGCGCAGTGCGTCGCACACCAGCTCGCCCCAGATGTCGTCGTCGTCAGCGACAATGATATGCGCCATGGTCCCGTTATCCTCGCGATATCGCGCGGGGTGCCATGAAATGGCGAACGGCCGGTTAACGATGCGGTGAGCAGGGGTGGCGCCAACCTCAGGCGAGCAGCTTCGGCCCGTCCTTCTGGAGCTTCTCGCGCAGCGGCTCGGCGAACATGGCGAGCAGACCGGGCAGCTCGAACACGGCGTGGACATTGCTGTCGGCCACGTCGAGCCGCACGCCGACGCGCTGCCCCATCCCCTCGACGGTGAAGTGCAGCGTGTCGCCGTCCCAGCGATGCTCGGTGACATGGCCGCCGGGGACATAGCCGGCGAGCTTGCCGAACCCGCCCTCGATCCGCTGCTTGGCGCCGGCCCGGCCGAGCTGGTGCGGCAGGTCGACCTCGACCGGGCGGCTCATGCCACCGCCTCCGGCACGCGCGCGGCCGTCGCGAAGAGCTGCGAGTCATCGGCGAAGGCCTTGAATTCCAGCGCGTTGCCGCTGGGATCGCGGAAGAACATGGTGGCCTGCTCGCCCACCTGCCCCTTGAAGCGGACGTGCGGCGCGATGCCGAAGCGCACCCCAGCCGCCTCCACCCGCGCGGCGAGCGCGTGCCAGTCCGCCATGGTCAGCACGATGCCGAAGTGCGGCACGGGCACGTCATGGCCGTCGACCGGGTTGGTGACCGCGACCGCCTCGGCCGCCGGGTCGAGGTGAGCGACGATCTGGTGACCGCCGAGATCGAAGTCGATCCACGAGTCGCTCGAGCGCCCCTCGGCGCAGCCGAGCACGCCGCCGTAGAAGGCACGCGCCGCGGCGAGATCGTGGACCGGAAAGGCGAGATGGAAAGGGCGGAGGGTCATGGGGTCGATGTAACGCATCGGCGCTTCGCTGGGGAGGGGGCTCGCGGCACGACCCCGCTCTTCGTCTCCCCGCCCCTTGCCGCAAGGACGCGGCGGCGGCAGAGCCCGGCGCCGTCGCTGCGGAAGCCGGATCGGACCGACAGGCGGGAGGTGCTCGTCGATCCTCCGACGTGATGTTCCTCTGCGACCGGTTCGCTGCCGCCCGTCCCTCAGCTACTTTCCCGCGAACGCGGGACCCCAGGGCCAGGCAGAACAACCATCAGCGGCGGAGGACCCCCGCGGTCGCGGAAGCCCGGGGGCGCTGCGTAGAGATGTGCCTCTGAAGGATAGCCCGGTTGAATACCGACTAGCCTAGTCCTGGGCGGCGGCCCGCCGTAGACGGCGCTAACGCCCGCGCCCTCACCCGCGGGTCTTGGTCACGGTCTTCTGAGCGCGCGCCTGCTTCGCGTAATGATGGTGTGCGATCACGCAGCCGCCGGCGGCACCGAGCACCGCATGGCCCTTGCCGACGAGATGCCCCGCCACCGCGCCCGCCGCGGCGCCGCGCACGCAACCCTTGGCCAGCGCGGGCGAAGCCGTCGCCACCGCCAGCGGGACCGCGAGAAGAGAGATCAGTCGCATCCTTGCCTCCGTCGTTCGATGACGGTGAATGTACGCGCGCGCCCCCGCTGTGTTGCGTTAAACTTCGGTCATGTTCCCGGCGCGCCGCTGTCACGGCTCGCTGGCCGCGGAGGTGTGATCCACGCCCCTATCGATACGAGGGGCGATGAGCGACAGCCGCAGCGCGGTAGGGCGATGATGGCGGCGAAGAACGATCCGGGCGAGTCCCCGCTGCCACGATGCCGCTCGCGGGGCAGATGGCGCGCGAGCACGGCGCGTCCTTTCCGTCGGAGCGACGATGCCGCCGGACGGCACAGTGGCGGCGGCTGTGGTGGATCGAGCAGGATGCCACCAGCGCGTCGGCGGTGGTGGACCCTCCCGCGCGGCGCCTGCCACGCGATCGCGTCGCGTCACGAACATCGAGCGACCGCCCTCGTCTAACACGCGCGTGTCACGCTCTCGGCACTGCCATCCTCCGAGCGCTAAGGCAGCTCGAGCTGGCGGCGCTCATAGGCCTGGCGCCAGTCACTGAGGTCGGCCAGCATCGTCGCCGCGGCGCCCTCGACCAGATCGACCACGCGCGGCAGGTCGTCGCCGTTGGTCTCGAGCGCGGCGACGTAGCGTGCCAGGTCGGCCGCAGTCGCGCTCGAGCGCGCCGCGCTGGCGCCGAAATCGCCCTGCACGCGGATGCCGAAGATCGCCGCGCCCAGGGCCGGCAGCCCGGCCGAGAGCGCCACGAACACCCCCGCGTTGGCGCGCACCCAGCCGTGCGCCACGACATAGCCGACCAGGAACACCAGGCAGCTCAGCAGCGAGGCGAGGAACAGCCACATGCCGATGCGGTGCAGCCGATGGTCGAGCAGGTGGAGCTGGTGCGCCGCGCTGCGATGGTAGGCGAGCTGCGGGCACAGCTCCTCCTCGGCGATGAAGGCGGCCACCGCGCGCCGGTCACTGAGGCAGCCGCTGGCACAGCCACTCGCGCGCCACACCGCCGCGGCGTACCAGTCGAGCCAGCGCGGCTCGCGCGCGGCGCCGGGGCGCACCGCCGGGCGGCCGACGCCGAGCAGCTTCAGGCTGCGCATCGGCCGCAGCCGCTCGGCGAGCTGGCGATAGTCGAGCCAGCGCCGGTGCCACTCGCGCGCGACGCCCACGCGCGTGTTGAGCACGAACCCCGCCACGGCGGCGAGCTCGCACAGCGCCAGCCAGAACTTCAGTTCCTTGAAGAGCAGCCCCGAGAGCGCCAGCAGCACCGCCGCGGCGCCGAGCAGGAAGTTGAGCACGTGCCCGCTGCGATAGCTCTGCGCGAAATGCTGCGCGAGCCGGTCGCTCCAGCCATAGGCCGCCTCGATCGTGTCGAGCCGCGGGCGGACACCGTGCGACCCGTCATGGCAGAAGGCGCGGAAACGCTCCCACTCCCGCCGCGTGTCGGCGTGATAGGGCCCGCTGCGGAAGGCGGCGCGGCGCAGCCGCTTGATCCCCAGCACGGCGAGCAGCGCGGGATATTCGACGCGCGCGCGCACGCGCCGCTCGGTCTCGCCGAGGAATCGATCGAGACAGGCGCGCTCGACCGGCGCGGCGGGCGGCGCGAGCAGCTGCGCCACCAGAGCGTCCGCGGCGGCGGCGTCGAACGCGCGCGCGGGCACCTGCTCGATCGACTCCGGGTTGGCGAGCGGGTCGTAGCCGGCCCAGCGGATCACCGTCGCGCCGCCGTCGAGCGGCACGTGGATCACGGGGAGCCCCTGGCGCAGCGCGCGGGCGACGATGTCGGCGGTGCCGCCGATCCCGCGCCCGGGCGCGCCGTCCCACAGCGCCACCAGCACGTCGCTGTGCGCCAGCACCGCGCGCCCCGCCAGCGCGTAGCTCGCCGGCCGCCCGGCGGGCAGCGCGGGCAGCTCGAGCGCGCAGCCGGCGCGGCCCAACAGCGAGTCGAACGCGGCGTCGCTGGCCGCGTCGGTGAAGTCGCCGCGATAGTCGTCGCGCGGCAGCGGCAGCACCGCCTCGACGCGGTAACCCGCGGCGAGCGCGAGCTCGGCGGCGAGCTGGTCAGCGCCCTCGGCGAGCGGGGTCACGAAACGGAGCGCCGGGGCGGCGTCGGCGAAATAGCGCGCCTCGGCGGCATGGACCCGCGCCGCCGCCGCGGCCAGCGCCGCCAGCGCCTCGCGGAGCCGCGGCGCGGCACGCGCGGCGGCCGCGTCGTCGAGCAGCGGCGGGCGATGCCCGGTGATACCGACCGCCAGCCCGAAGTTCGGGCGCGGTGGATGACTCACGACTGAACCTCGCTCACCGGCATCTGATCTCGGCCCCCCGACCGCGCGTGGCGCTCCCTGCTACGAGCCTTAGGGGCGCTCGGGCAAGCGCCTTGCGTTGATCCCTGTTAACCATCGCATTGCCAGCGTGCGGGCGCTCTGCCACGCTGGGTCGGAGGGACAGACCGAGCGCGGGCGCGGCGACACCGGACGCCCTCGATTCGAATGGATGCGGCGGGGGGCCGATGCATCGATACGCCGCCTTCATCAGCTACAGCCACGCCGACACCGCGACGGTGCGCTGGCTCCATCGCCGGATCGAGACCTATCGCCTCCCACGCGCGCTGATCGGTACCGACTCGGCGTTCGGGCCGGTACCACGCCGCCTGCCGCCGGTGTTCCGCGACCGTGACGAGCTACCCGCCAGCGGCGACCTCGGCCAGGAGCTTCGCGCCGCGCTCGCCGCCGCGCGTTGCCTGATCGTGGTATGCAGCCCGCGCGCCGCGCGCTCGCGCTGGGTCGACGAGGAGGTGCTCAGCTTCAAGCGGCTCCACGGCGAGGGTCGCGTGCTCGCGCTGATTGTCGCGGGCGAGCCCGGCGACCCCGACAACGAGTGCTTCCCGCCGGCGCTGCGCCGGCGCATCGGCGCCGACCGCGCGTTGAGTGACGTGGCGGCCGAGCCCATCGCGGCCGACGTGCGCCCGGGCAAGGACGGCCGCCGGCTCGCCGCGCTCAAGCTGATCGCCGCGCTCGCCGACGTGCGGCTCGACTCGCTGGTGCGCCGCGACGTGGCGCGGCGGCAGCGTCGGCTGATGTGGATCACCGCCGCCGCGGTGGCGGTGGCGCTCGTCACCGTCGGGCTGGCGGTCTATGCCGAGAGCCAGCGCCGGGTCGCCGAGCGCCAGCGCCGCCTCGCCGACCGCAGCCTCGAGTTCCTCATCGGCACCTTCAACATCGCCAATCCGGCGACCGAGAACCCGCGAACGATCACCGCGCTGACGGTGCTGACCCGCGCGAGCCGCAGCGCGCGCGCCGAGCTGGCCGACGAGCCGGCGGTCGGCGCGCGGCTGCTGCGCGCCACCGGCGAGATCTACGCCAACCTCGGGCTGCCGCGCGAGGCGGAGCGCGACCTGCGCGCGGCGCTGGCGCGACTGCCGGCGACCGGCGAGCAGCGCGCGCTGACCGAATTGCGGCTGGTGCGCGTCGCCTTCGATCGCGGCGACGCCGCCGCCGCCCGACGCGCGATCGCCGCCGCCGCTGCCGCGGTGCCGCCGCGCGCGCGCTACGCCGCCGCGCTCACCGCGTCGCTGGCCGAGGCGCGCGGGCAAGCCAACGTGCTGAGCGGCGACTATGCCGGCGCGGTCCGCGACCTCGCCGAGGCGGCGCGGCGGCGCGAGGCGCTCGACGGCGACCAGCGCGAGGCGCTCGGCGGCGTGTGGATGAACCAGGCGATCGCGCTGATGCGGCTGCACCGCTATGCCGAAGCCGACCCGCTCTTCTCGCGCGCGGTCGCGACCTACTCGGCCAAGTTCGGGGTCGACCATGTCCTTACTGCGCGTGCGCTGCAGAACCGTGCCTTCGCCGATTTCGAGAGCGGCCAGATCGTTCCCGCACAGCGCCGCATGGCGCAGGTGCTGCGGATCTACGACCATGTGCTCGAACAGGATCACCCCACCGTCGCCGCGGCTCGGATCCTGATGGGACGGATCCGCACCGCGAACCGCGATTATGACGGCGCCGTCGCCGACCTCGATCGCGCCGCCGCGATCTACCGACGGCTCTACGGTCCCTCCGCTCCCGCGGTCGGGGACGCGAACTTCTACGCCGCGGAGGCGGAGGCCGGCGCCGGCCGCACCGACGCCGCGCTGCGCCGCGTCGACGCCACCCGCTCGATCTACGACTCGGCCTATGCCGCGACCGATCCCGACCAGGTCGAGCTGCGGCTGTTGCGCGCGCGCGTGCTCGCCGGCGGCGGCCGCGTCGCGGCGGCGACGGCGGCCTGCGACGACGCGCTCGCACTGCAACGCCGCATCGACCCCACCCAGGCCGCCCTGGCCACCGCGCGCGCGGGCTGCGCTACCAGCAAATAAAAGCGCGGAACGGCAAGTTTTTACCTATCGGCCGCACACCGGTTCGCTACGCATTAACCATCGAATGCGCGGGGGGATGTCGCGATGAACTGGGGAAGAGCGCTCGCGGTCGTCGCGGCGGCGGGGCTGATGGCGGCGGCGCTACCGGCGCGCGCGGCGCTGGTCGAGACGGTGACGGTGAGCAACGGCCTGGGCTATGTCTTCAGCCTGGATGGGTCGCTGCCGGGGCGCAGTCCCGGTGGCACGCGCGAGCAGGTCTTCACCGGCCAGCGCGCGCCGACCCAGTCCGACCTGGGCGTCGACCTCGTCGGCGAGGCGGGATCGGGCAGCTTCTTCTTCCTGCACAACGATTATTGCGTCGGGGGTTGCTCGATCGCGTCGAGCACCGTGATCACCTTCAACGTCACCAACACCGGGCCGGACGCGGTCGACCTGCGCTTCGACTCGCTGATCACGCCGGGGCATCTCGCCATCGTCGACGGCGCGCCGGGACGCGGCGGCTTCGAGTTCAGCGTGATCCAGCGCACCCGCGGCCAGCAGGACGCGACGCTCTACTCGGCGTTCGGCAACGTCAGCGACGAGGAGCTGAGCGTCGGCGACGACAAGTTCAACAGCGAGCCCTTCCGCGGCCAGATCTTCACCGATTACGGCTATGGCCGGGTGCTCGACTGGAGCACCACGCCGCTCAACCTCGAGCTCGGCACGCTCGCCGCGGGCGCGACGACGCAGGTGGAATACAACGCCTCCTACTTCGTCACCGCCTTCGGCGAGTGCAGCGACATCACCAGCTGCAACGGCTTGCAGGTCGTGTTCGGCGATCCGCGCAACAATGGCAGCGTCGCCAGCTTCGCGCGCGCTCTCGCGATCGGCGACCCGGTGACCCTGATCAACCGCGAGTATGACGCGGTCGAGGTGCCCTATGCCTTCAACCCCTCGGGCAGCCCCTTCCCCAAGCTCCCGCCGGCGCAGGGGCCGGTGAGCTATGACGGCCCCTACGACCCGCTCAAGCTCGGCGCGGTGCCCGAGCCGGGGACGTGGATGACGCTGATCCTCGGCCTCGCGCTGGTCGGAGGCGCGCTGCGGCGTGATCGGCGGCGTCGCCTCGCCGCCGCCTGACCCTGCGTCGACCGGGTCGTATCCGGGGATGCGACCTCACGCGCTTCTCGACCCCGCCCACGGCTCGTCGCGAACGCCATCAAGTGGTTCGATTCGTTGACCTCTCGGTAAGGTCTGCGGCCTAGCTGGCGCTCCGGGGCACGGAGGCGCACTTGGCAATCTTGGACTCACTCGCCGGCTTCATCGACAATAACGGCCTGGCCGAGGCCTTCGCCGCCAAGGCGGAGGATCCCGCCAAGGCGCGCCGGCCGCTGCTCGACGGCATCCGCCGCGCGCGCGAGCAGTTCGCCGCGCGGGGTGGCGACGGCGCGCGCGTCGGCAGTCGCTGGTGGCAGCTGCAGAACGGCGTAGTCGCACTGACCGTCAAGATCGGGGGCGACGTGCTGCCGCTCAACGGCGCCGCCACCAACCACCTGCCCGAGGGCGTGTTCGCCGCCTTCCTCGACGCGCTCGAACAGGCGGTCGAGGCGGGCGAGCTCGACGAGGCGCTGCGCGCGCGCCAGGCCGAGCGCGCGCGGCCGGCGCGCGGCGCGGAGCCGGCGCAGCGCCAGCGCGTCCCCGGCCGCCACCCCAGCAACGACCGCGAGGACTGGGACAGTCTCACCTGGGCCGAGCGGCAGAAGGTCAGCGCCTTCTACCGCGAGGGCCGCAACCCCGACGGCAGCGTCATCGCCACCGCCGGCTACAAGCCCGACGCGCCGATCGCGGGCTGAGCAGCGCGCTGAGCTCCGGGCGGCATCATATAGTCGCGCGTGAGCGGCAGCGCCTCGCGCCGCCGGGTGAGCTGGATCTGATAGTTGAGGTGCCCGTCGTGGCGGAAGGCGACCAGCGCGCCGGCCAGGTAGAAGCGCCACATGCGATAGAAGCGCGCGTCGTAGAGCGCCTCGATCGCCGCGCGCGCGGCCTCGACGCGCGCGAGCCATCGGTCGATCGTCAGCGCATAATGCAGCCGCAGCGTCTCGATGTCGGTCACCCATAGCCGCGCGTCCTCGATCGCGGGGGTGATCTGGCTGAGCGCGGGGACGTAGCCGCCGGGGAAGATGTAGCGCGCCAGCCAGCGGTCGGTCGCGGCGGGGCCGTCGGCGCGGCCGATGGTGTGGAGCAGCATCACCCCGTCCTCGGCGAGCAGCGCGCGGCAGTGGCGGAAGAAGGCGCGATAGTGCGGCGGGCCGACATGCTCGAACATGCCGACCGACACGATCCGGTCGAACGTCCCGCGCACGTCGCGATAGTCGAGCAGCTCGAAGCGGACATGGTCCGCCACCCCGGCCTCGTCCGCGCGCCGGCGCGCCACCGCGAGCTGCTGCTCGGAGAGGGTGATCCCCAGCACCTCGACGCCGGCGACGCGGTGCAGGTGGAGCGCCAGCCCGCCCCAGCCGCAGCCGATGTCGAGCACGCGGTCGCCCGCGCGCAGCGCGAGCTTGTCGGTGATGTGGCGCAGCTTGGCCGCCTGCGCCTGCTCCAGCGTGGCGTCGGGCGCGTCGAAATAGGCGCAGCTGTAGTGCAGCTCGGGATCGAGGAAGAGCGCGTACAGCTCGGTCGAGAGATCGTAATGGTGCGCGACGTTGCGGCGCGCGCGGCGGCGCCAGTTGATCCCGGTGAGCACGGCGCTGCGCCGCCACGGCCGCCACCAGCGCAGGTCGGCGGCGTCGTCGTCGTCCCAGTGGGTGTTGCGCCCGATCAGGTCGAGGAAGCCGCGTATGTCGTCGCCGTCGATCACCATGCGCCCGTCGACATAGGCCTCGCCCAGCGCCAGCGCCGGGTCCAGCGCGGCGCGGCGCGGCGTCGCACGGTCCGTGAAACGGATCGTCGCGTCGGGCGCGGCCGGCGCGGGCTCGCCGAAGCGGTGCGTCCGCCCGGCGGCGTCGACCACCACGAGCACGCCGCGCCGGATCAGCCGGCGCAGCAGGAAGGCGAGCAGCCGCATCGCCGCAGGCTAGCCGAGACGCGGCGCGATGCCAACGCGGCGCGCGGCTTGACAGCGCGCGCCGGCGATGGCTGATTGGGCGGCATGGGGGCTGCGACCTCCCCATGAGGCGTCAGCCGAAGGTTCGCGTCCAGCATCATCCTGCCGAGGACGCACCGTGCCCGCTCTTCACGCCATCTCCCCCGACACGCTCGCCCGGCTCGTCGCGCTGCCCGGCGCCCCGGCGATCCTCGACCTGCGCGACGCGCCCGCCGCGACCGTCCCCGGTGCGCGCGTGCTCGGCGCCGGGAAGCGACCGACCGCGCCAGCGGGCCGCGCGGTCGTGGTGGTGGACGAGGCGGGCGGCGCCGCGGCGGCCGCCGCGGTCGCGCTGCTGCGAAGCGACGGCGTCCGCGCCGAGCGACTGGAGGGCGGCTTCGCGGCGTGGGCGAGCGCGGGATGGCCGACGGTGACGCTGGCGCACCTGCCGCCGCGCCACGACGACGGCCGCACCTGGTGGGTCACGCGCGCGCGGCCCAAGGTGGACCGCGTCGCCTGCCCCTGGCTGATCCGCCGCTTCATCGACCCCGCGGCGCGCTTCCTCTACGTCGCGCCGGGCGAGGTGCTGGCGGTCGCGGCGGCCGAGCGCGCCGAGCCGTTCGACGTCGCGGGCGAGGGCGTGGTGTGGACGCACCGCGGCGAGCGCTGCAGCTTCGACGCGCTGGTCGACGGCTTCGGGCTCGCCGGCCACGCGCCGCTCGCGCGGCTGGCCGCGATCGTGCGCGGCGCCGACACCGACCGGCTCGACCTCGCGCCGGAAGCGGCGGGGCTGCTCGCGCTGTCGCTCGGCCTGTCGCGACTGTACGACGACGACCACGCGCAGCTCGAGGCGGGGCTGACGCTCTACGACGCGCTGTATCGCTGGTGCCGCGACGCGCAGGGCGAGCGCCACGACGCGCGCTCGCACCGGCCCCAGCACGCCGCGGTGACCGCGTGAGCGCGCGCGTTCCCGCCGCGGGCGGCCGCCCCGCGCCGGTGACGCTGCGCGCCGCGACCCGCGTGTGGTGGCGCATCGCGCTGCTCTCGTTCGGCGGCCCGGCGGGACAGATCGCGGTGATGCACCGCATCCTGGTCGACGAGCAGCGCTGGATCGGCGAGCAGCGGTTCCTCCACGCGCTCAACTATTGCATGCTGCTGCCCGGCCCAGAGGCGCAGCAGCTCGCCACTTATATCGGCTGGCTGATGCACCGCACGCGCGGCGGCATCGTCGCGGGCGTGTTGTTCGTGCTGCCCGGCGCGGCGGCGATCATGGCGCTGAGCTGGGTCTATGTCCTCTACGGCCGCGTCGGCATCGTCGCCGCTTTGTTCTACGGGCTCAAGGCGGCGGTACTCGCGGTGGTGCTGCAGGCGGTGGCGCGGATCGGCGCGCGCGCGCTGCGCAGCACGCCGGCGCGGCTGCTCGCCGCGCTCGCCTTCGTGCTGATCTTCTTCCTCGGCGCGCCGTTCCCGCTGATCGTGCTGGGCGCGGGGCTGATCGGCTGGTGGTCGGCGCGGCGCGGCGGTACCGCCTTCCGCCCGGGCGGCCACGGTGGATCGGGCGGCGCGGGGGTGGCCGACGCCGACACGCTGCTGGGCGAGGACCTGCCCGCGCACGCGCGCCCGGGTTGGCGCACGACGCTGCGCACGGCGTCGCTGTGGCTCGCGCTGTGGCTGGTGCCGGTGGTGGCGCTGCGCGTCGCGCTCGGCCCCGACGACGTGTTCGCGCGCGTCGCGACCTTCTTCGCGACGATGGCGACGGTGACCTTCGGCGGCGCCTACGCGGTGCTCGCCTATGTCGCGCAGCAGGCGGTCGACCAGTACGGCTGGCTGGCCCCGCGCGAGATGCTCGACGGGCTCGGCCTCGCCGAGACCACCCCCGGGCCGCTGATCATGGTGCTCCAGTTCGTCGGCTTCCTCGCCGCCTATCGCGATCCCGGCGGCATGGCGCCGCTGCTCGCCGCGACGCTGGGCGGGCTGCTCGCCACCTGGGTGACGTTCGCGCCGTGCTTCCTGTGGATCTTCCTCGGCGCGCCCTTCATCGAGCGGCTGCGCGGCAACGCCGCGGTCGGCGGCGCGCTGGCGGCGATCACCGCCGCGGTGGTCGGCGTCGTGCTCAACCTCGCCTTGTGGTTCGCGCTGCACACCTTGTTCCGCGCCACCGTGGCGGTGCGCGCGGGGCCGGTGCGCTTCGACGCGCCGGTGCTCACGACGCTCGACCCGTACGCGCTGGCGCTGGCGCTCGCCGCCGCCGCCGCTCTGTTCCGGACGCGCGTGGGCGTGATCGCGACGTTGCTGGCGAGCGCGCTCGGCGGCCTCGCGCTTCACCTCGCCGGAGTATTGCCATGAGATCCTCTCCCCTCGCCCACGCCGTCCTGGCCGCGCTCACGGGGGCGATCGGGCTCGCCGCCGCGACGCCCGCGCGCGCCGAGGACGACGCCCAGGCCTGGGCCGCGGTGATCGCCTCGGGGCCGGTGCGCGGCGACCTGTTCCTCTGGCTCGAGGGGCAGGCGCGCGCCACCGACGAGGTGGGCGGCGGCAGCCAGCTGATCCTGCGCCCCGCGATCGGCGCGCGGATCGGGCGCGACGCGCATGCGGTGGCGGGCTACGCCTTCGTCCGCACCGACCCGGCGGGGGGTGCGCTCAGCCGCGAGCACCGGCCGTGGCAGCAGGTCCAGTTCGCGCCCGTCCGCCACCGCGACGGCACGCCGCTGCTGATCAGCCGCACCCGGCTGGAGCAGCGCATGGTCGAGGGGCGCGACGGCACCAGCTGGCGGCTGCGCCAGTTCGTCCGGCTGCAGCTGCCGGTGCGCGGCGGGAGCCCGGTGCAGCTGGTCGGCACCACCGAGGGCTTCGTCAACCTCAACGCGACCCGCTGGGGCGTGCGCGACGGCGTCGACCAGTGGCGCACCTTCGTCGGCGTCGGCTTCCCCGTGCTGCCGCGCGCGCGGCTCGAGCCCGGCTATCTCAACCAGCGGATCGTCCGAACGGGCGAGGACCGCGTCAACCACGTGCTGAGCGCGACGCTGTTCGTCCGGCTGTGATCGCGCGCGGCGCGCACCGGGTTTGTGGCGCGGTGCGCAAGGGGCCTCTGGCGCGGCGCGCGCGCGGGTGCGACAAGGTGCCGGTATAGAGGAGAGGTCAGCGATGCGACGGATCATCGGCACCATCGCCGTGGCGGCGGCGGGCGCGCTGCTCGTCGCCGCCAGCGCGTCGGGCACGACCGAGGTGGCGAGCGGCGCGGCGGTGCGCGCGCAGGTCGCGGCGATGCTCGCGGAGATGCGCCCCGACCAGGGTTTCCTGTGGCGCCCGCTGGTGCGCGACGGCGCGCGCGTCGCCGCGATCGAGGTGTGGAAGAAGCCCGGCCGCCCCGCGGTGCACCCGACCGAGGCGGAATATGCGACGGTGCTGGAGGGCGCGGGGACGCTGGTATCGGGCGGCACGCTCGTCGCCCCGCTCACGCGCCCCAACGGCATGATCGAGGGCGAGCGGATCGCGGGCGGCACCACGCGCGCGCTGGCGCCGGGCGACGTGCTGCTGATCCCCGCGGGCGTGCCGCACTGGTTCGGGATCACGGGCGATCGTCTGGTGCTGCTCGGCACCAAGCTGCCGGCGGAGCGCTAGGTCTGAGCCACCCCGTCTGAGCCGTCCGCGTGCTCCGGCGAACGTCGGAGCTCAGGGCAAAGCAGGAGCGACTGGCGGCCCGGGACCTTCTGCGCTCCCGCGTGCGCGGGAGCACGATGTGGTGTTCGCAGCGGTCCGCGCCCGCCGCAGCACGCTACGGCTTCGATGGATCATACTTCAGCCGCGTCGCGCGGTCGCTCCCCTTGCGCCGCGTCGCGCGGGGCGGCACGGGGGCGGTGATGCACGCCGACACCGACCTGGAGACCGCGCTGCTCGGCCCGCTCGTGGCGGAGCGGACGTGCGGCGACTGCACCGTTTGCTGCACCGTGCTCAAGGTCGCGTCGCCCGATTTCAGCAAGCCGGCGGACACGCGCTGCGCGCATCTCGGCGCGGGCGGCTGCACCATCCACGCGGTGCGTCCGCGCATCTGCCGCGACTGGTATTGTGGCTGGCGCCGAGTCGCCGCCATGCCGGAAGAGTCGCGGCCCGACCGCTCGGGGCTGCTCGTCTCGCTCGGCTTCGAGCGCGCGCCGCGCAACTGCCTCGAGGGTGTCGCGATCACGGTGCGCCGGCTCGAGGACAGCAGCGCGATCGAGGACGGTACCGCCGCCGCCGTGCTCGATGCGTTATGCGATCGCCTCGTCCCCGTCTGGTTCAGCGACGGCGCGCGCAAGATGCTGATGCATCCGGAGGACGAGGTCGCCGGCCACGTGCTCGCCGGCACGCCGGCGCCCGCCCACCTCGCCGCGGAAGTGGCGGCGTGGCGCGCGCGCTATGCCGCGTTCGCCGTGCCGGCGGCGGCCCAGACGCGCTGACCGCGACCCGGCGTCAGACGTGGCTGGACGAGTTGTAAACTATTCCCTCATCTAGGTTACTGATGGGGGCGTAATCCAGGTGTAGCATGCGCGGATGCTGGATCTGACCGAGACGATCGCGCTCGCTCCGCGCCAACCGCCCCGATGGGCGCTCGACGTCTGGGGCTGCCCGCGATGCCCGCCGCGTCGCGGGGCATGACTCGGCCGATCGCGCTGTCTCCCGCGCAGGTGCTGCTGGTGCGCGCCAGCTACGCCGCGATCGCCCCGCTGGAGGAGGATTATTCAGCCCGCTTCTACCACCGCCTGCTGCAGCGCCATCCCTTCACGCGGTCGCTGTTTCCCGACGACATGGCGCAGCAGATCAGCGTCTTCCGCCTCACGATCGACGCGCTGATCGCGCAGCTCGACCAGCCCGGCGCGTCGCGTGAGGCGCTGGCCGAGCTCGGCTACCGCCACGTCGGCTATGGCGTGCTGACGCACCATTACGACTATGTCGGCAGCGTACTAATCGACACGCTGGCGGAGATGGCGGGTGACCGCTTCGACGCCGAGACCCGCGCCGCCTGGGAGACGCTCTACGCCGCGGTGGCGCAGGCGATGCTCGACCCCGGGCGTATCCACGGCTGAGCGCGATCCGCGAGTGGCTTGACGGCCCGATCCGACGGGTCGACCGTGGTTCCCGACGGGAGACAGATGATGGTTGAGGCTCGGTGGAACGGCGCGCTGATCGCGCGCAGCGACGACACGTTGGTGGTGGAAGGGAACCATTACTTCCCGGCCGAGACGGTCGACTCGGCGCTGCTGCGGCCGAGCGACACGACCTCGGTCTGCCCGTGGAAGGGCGTCGCGCACTACTACAGCCTCAGCGTCGATGGGGCGGACAACATCGACGCCGCCTGGTATTATCCCGAGACCAAGCCCGAGGCCGCGGCGATCCGGGGTCGAGTCGCCTTCTGGAAGGGTGTCACGGTCGGCTGATCGGCCGGTCCCCCGCCAAGTCGTACCGATCGCCGGCGCGTGAACCGAGCACAGGGCGGGCTCGGACCGGGTAGGACGCCGGCGCCGCGATCGCCCCTCTGCGCGGCCGTCAACGACGCGCCGACATGGCGTTGCGACGCGATCCGGAGCACGCGCCGACACAATCGCGTAAGTATCGACAAAGATGGGAGGGATCCCGCGATCGCCGGCTGACCTGTTTCCCAGGGCAGCGCCTCGCGTCCGCCCGCGCGCGGGTCACAGCTCGACGTCGGCAGCGCATGGTTCACGCCGCCGCCTGACGCCACAGCGGGAGCACCCGCACCATCGCCGAAGCAGCTGCCGCGAAGGGGACGGCGAGGAGAGCGCTGACGGCGATCGACAATTTAGGTTGAGTAGCAGTTAACTAAGCGTAGCATCGGCGCCGCCCGATGGTCGGGCCGGAGATGGTCCGATGCGTTCGCTCTCTATCGTCGTCGCGGCCGCCGCGCTGCTCGCTGGCGGCACGCCCGCGCTCGCCGCGCCGTGCAAGGATGCCAAGACCGGCAAATTCATCAAATGCTCCTCCGCTCCCGCGAAGGCGACCAAGTGCAAGAACGCCAAGGGCCAGTTCGCCCGGTGCGGCACGCCCGGTGCCAAGCCGGTCTGAGCACGTGCCGGCGGTGCTCGCCTGTCGCGCCGGCTCGCCCGCACGCCATCTTGACGTAAATTACGGAATGTTAAGGTAAGGAGTTCAGCCCTATCCCATAGCGGATGGGAGAGAGATGAAAGAGGTCGCTGCCCGAGTCTATCGCACGCGTCGCGCCGGTGAGCGGTACGACACGGAGGCGCCGTCGACGCTACGCGGCGCGTCGCAGGTGCCGCTCGACGTTCTGGTCGATCAGATCTCGCTCTCGGGCTGCCACATCCTCACGCCGGAGGAAGTCGACGTCGGCGAGCTGATCTCGCTCGGCATCGCCGGGCTCGGCCGCGTGGAGGCGCTGGTGGTCCGCCGCACGCGCACCGGTTACGGCTGTGCCTTCATCAGCCACGTGCCTCCCAGCCTGCTCGCCCGAGTCGGCGAGGACACGCCGGTGATCGCGCTGTCCGACGACCGGCCGCTCCATGTCTTCGACGCCGACGCCGACGTGCCTCACGTCGAGAAGCTGCCGATCCGCGTTCGCTTCCTGCTGATCACGGGCTTCTGCGCGTTGAGCTGGATCGCGATAATCACCGTCATCGCCGCGATCTGAGCCTCCCGCCCCGACGCGCGTGACCCGCTGGTCGCCCGCGTCCGCGTGGCGCCGGTCCATCGAACCGCGATCGAGCCTGCCTCGGGCGAGCGGGTCGGCACGATCGCGCTGGGCCATGGCGCGGCCTGGCAGGTGACCGCGAACACGCCAGGCAATTCGCTGATCGCGAAGCCGCTCCAGCTCAGGCGCCGACCAAGATGCGGTAGCGACCGACGTGCGACGCTATCGGCTCTATCCGGTAGGCGTGGCCGATCGTCGCTCGGCTGTTTACCCGCTGACGCGGGCATCCAGCGCCACGCAGTGCGATGGCCAGCAGCGCGAGCCGTCACGAAGCTCACGCGGTGGCAGGGGCTCGTGAATGAATGCCGCAGCGCTCCCGCACGTAGCGGAAATACCAGACCTCATGCCCCTGCCGCCGCGCCTTGCGCTCGTAGCGCGTCTCGGGCCAGTCGGCCGGGCGCTCGAGGAAGTCGGCCGGACTCGCCGCGGTCCAGCTGAAGTCGCGGCGCTGGTCCATGATCATCATCGCCCAGCGGCAGTAGGTTGGGTCGTCGGTGCCGAGCCGGAACTCGGCCCCCGGCTTGAGCTTGCGCGCGATCAGGTCGAGCGGCCCGTGGTTCATCATGCGCCGCTTGGCATGGCGCGCCTTGGGCCAGGGATCGGGGTGGAGCAGATAGACCCGCTCGAGCGACTCGTCGGGCAAGCGCTCCACCGCCTCGAGCGCGTCGCCCATGTGGATGCGGACGTTGCCGAGCGCGCGGTCGCGCACGTGGCCGAGCGCGCCGACCACGCCGTTGAGGAAAGGCTCGCAGCCGATGAAGCCGGTGCCCGGCGCCGCCTCCGCCTGCGCGGCGAGATGCTCGCCCGCGCCGAAGCCGATCTCGAGCTGGAGCGGGCGGTCGTCACCGAACAGCACGCGCGAGTCGAGCGCCCCGCTCTCGGGCAGCGCCAAGCGGGGCAGCAGTTCCTCCACCAGCGCGGCCTGGCCGGCGCGCAGCGCGTGGCCCTGGCGACGGCCGTAAAGGCGTCGGATCGTTGTGGGATCGTTCATGCAGCGCCGCCTATCGCCTCGCGCGCCAAAACGAAACGCGGGAAACGGAGGACGATGATGCGGGCCTGGGTGATCGGCGCGGTGACGGCAGGGATCACGGCGGGCGCGATGGCGCTGCCGGCGACGGGCGCGGCGCAGCTGCGCGCGCTCGGCGCGGTGTCGATGCAGCGCGTCGACGGCGCGTGGAAGCCCGCCGCCTTCCTGTGCGACTCGACCGACCGCGACTGGGCGATCGCGATGTCTCCGCCCGACCGCGACGGCCAGGTGACGCTCACCAGCTACGCCAAGCCAGGGCTGGCGACGCATCGCGCGACGGTGCGAGTCGGCCAGGGCGACGCGGGGATGGGCCACGTGTGGTACGCGCTGACCAACGCCGCGGGGCGCGAAGTCGGCGCGGTGGAGACGGTCAGCCCACAGATGGTCGAGCCCGGCGCGACCACGCCGACGGTGGTGTCACTGCGCTACGGCCCGACCACCAGCCAGTGCCGCTTCGCCGCGCAGACGCGCTTGCTGGGAGTGACCGCGAAGCGCTCGGTCCAGGTCACCGGCGACCCGCGCGGCGGCTACCGCTACTCCAGCTACAACCACGATGCCGATCTCGGCGCGATCGAGGTGCCGTGGGGCGGCCGCGGCACGCGCGCCTCGCTGACGATCGACGGCGGCCGCGTGATCGACTCCACGCGCGAGCGGCGCACCTACCAGTTCGAGCGCGACGGCTTCGTCTATCGCGTGATCGCCTCGCTCGAGCCGGCGCAGGGCGGCGGCGCGCTGCAGGTGTGGCGTGATGGGCGACTGCTGCTGGAGGAGCCGTTCGCTGCCTACACCGCGGCGGGATGAGCTAGCGCTGCCCGTGGCCGCTTTTCCGGCACGTAACGTCACGCCGATCGAGCGTCAGCACCTTTCGGCGCGCGGCGTCGAGGAGCGGGATCGCGCGGGACGGCCCAGCATGCGGCGGGTCCAGCATGACGCCGGGGAAGCTGGCAGGTGAGTATCGCCCGCCGGCGCCTCACACCACTACGGTGCGCGCCGCCGTCGGCCGGAGCCTGTAGCCGCCGCGATGCAGCGCGCGCCGCACCTGCGCGAGCGGCTGGTCGACCCAGCGGTACATCGCCGCGGCATAGACGAAGGCAAGCGGGTAGGCGACCAGCGCCGCCGCGCCGCGGCTCGCCGTCCCGGTCAGCGCCATCACCAGCGTCAGCAACAGCAGGTGCGAGAGGTACAGGCTGTACGAATAATCGCCCACCCGCTTCATCGGCGCCGAGGAGAGCCAGCCGGCGATGCGGCCGCGTGACTGCAGCACCGCCGCGAACAGCACGAAGAAGGCGAGCGACTGGAGCGAGTAGCGGATCGTCTGACGGAACAGCTCGTCGCGGATCGCCAAGGTGGCGAGAAGCAGCGCCGCTGCCAGCGCGGTCTCGCGCCGCCGCGGGCGCCACGCCGCGGCGCCGTCGAGCACCGGGTTCCGATGCAGGGCCAGGCACGAGCCGGCGAGGATGCTGTCGATGCGGGTGTGCGACCAGTAATAGAGATGGTCGAGCGGGTCGCCGGCGAGGGCGTGCGCGCCGCGCACCAGCAACACCAGCACGCACAGCGCCAGGCACAGCTGCGCCGCGCGCGCGTTCGGCAGGCGCCGCAGCACCGCGACGTACAGCAGCGGGAAGGCGAGATAATAATGCTCCTCCACCGCCAGCGACCAGACCGGCATGCCCGGCACGGCGCCGCTCAGCCCGAAGCTGTCGGTGTAGTTGTTGAGGAACAGGAACTGCGCCGCCAGACCGCGCGGGTCGAGCCCGGCACCGCCGCTCGCGGGCAGCACGCCGGCGAGCACCAGCAGCAGCCCGAGCCCGAGCGTGATCCACATCGGTGGCACGATGCGCAGCACGCGCCGCGCGTAGAAGCCGCGCAGGCTCACCGCCATGGTACGCGTCTGCTCGACCCGCATCAGCGTGGTGATGAGATAGCCCGAAAGGAAGAAGAAGGCGGACACGCCAAGCCCACCCGGAACGATCCGCTCGAGCCCCGCGTGCGACAGCATCACGATCGCCACCGCGCAGGCGCGGATGCCGTCGAGCGGCGCGATATGTTTCACCGGCGCTCCACCCGCGCCGTCACCGCTCGCCAAGTTGTCGCCCTCGCTTCTCACGACCGCCCGAGTGAAAGACGGAATCACCGGAGATCCCGCTCGTCGATCGAGTGGCTCGTACCACCGTCTCAGCTGTCGCACGAAGCGGCTTGCATTTGCTTTAATGTACAATCTGCTCCACTTCTGGACAGAGGCGTCGCGCCGCACCGTGGCGGCATCGAGTCCTGCACGACGGGGACTGTTTACCTCTCGTAAACCACGAGCCGGTAACCAGTCGTCCGATAGCCGCGGCGCGGCGCAGGAGAGAGCTTGCCATGACGATCGCGTCCATGTCGCCACCCGTTGCCACCCGCCCGCTGCGCCGCCCGCTCCCGCGCGTCGTCGCGCTGGTCGCCTTCGCCTCGCTCTCGGCGTGTGGAGGCGGTGGTGGCAGCGCCGCCGCCGCCTCGCTCACCGCGCCGGTCGCGGTGATCGCGGCTCCCGCGCCCAGCCCGAGCCCCGTTCCCACCCCAGCGCCGAGCGCGTCGCCCAGCACGATGCCGGCCTCGGCGGCCGAGCCCGCCCCGGCACCGAGCCCCACCCCCACACCGAGCCCCGCCCCCACGCCGAGTCCCGCCCCCGCGTCGAGCGGTAGCGGCGTGCTGTCAGAGGGCGACTCGATCTCGGTCTTCTGGGGCGGCAGCCACACCGGCCTCTACGCCGCCGCACATCCCAAGGTGACCTTCTACGGCAAGGCGGTCGGCGGCTCGGGCGTCAACGACCTGGAGGCGCGCGTCGACGCCGACCTCGCGCTCCACCCGCGCCTGCTCACGGTGCTGATCGGCGCCAACGACCTGCAGGGCGCCACCGGCGCGCGCGCCTGGCTCGAGCAGCTGTTCCGCTACACCGCGCGCTTCAAGGCCGCCGGGGTGACGGTGGCAGTCGGCACGCTGCTGCCGATCAACATGCCCGACCAGCCGCGCTACACCAGCGTGCACAACGAACGGCGACAGATCGTCAACGCCGAGCTGCGCGCCGCGGTCGGGCATGAGATCGACGCGGTGATCGACTTCGCCGCCGATCCGATCATGGGACCCGATACCGCGCCGCTCGACAAATCGCTCTACAAGGACGGCCTCCACCCCACCGACGGCGGGCCCAACGGCGCGGGCGGTCAGGGCAAGCTCGCGCTGATCTACACCAAGGCGGTCGACGCGCTCCTGAGATAGCTCAGCCCGGGTCGTCGAGCGTGAACAGGTCGCCCGCCTCGTCATAGGCGAACAGCTCGGCGTAGCGGCCCCACTCCGTCACCGCGCGCAGCGTATCGTCCGCCAAATCGGGCGACAACGCCTCTTCCAGTCCGTCGCGGAACAGCCGCGCCGGCGCCTGCTGGCCGGCGCGAGAGTCGAGCGCCGCGCGGATCTCCGCCGCCAGCGGCACATGAGCGAGCAGCGCACCGCGGAACATCGCCTTGCGCTGGTCGACGTCCTCCTGCGCGAAGGCGGCGCCCACCGCGGTGAGCGCCACCTCGCCCTCCGCGAGCGTGACGAAGCCGAGCTGTTGCAGCGTCTCGACGATCGGGAACAGCTCGTCGACCTCGAGCTGGAGCGTGTCGCTCAAGTCGGCGAGCGCGGCGCGACCCTCGAATGGCGCCGCCTCCACTTCCTCGATCAGCCCGGCGAGCGACGTGACCGACACCGGCGCGAGCGGCCTGCCGAACTGGGGCGGCGCGGCGTGCGCCTCCTCCGGTGCCGAGGCGGCGCGCTCGGTCATACGCGCGTAGATCCGCTCGACGAGATCGCGGAACGCCGGGTCGAGCCGGTCGCGCGGCTGCGGCAGGTCGATGCGAAACTCGGCGGCGATGCGGCCGGGATTGGAGGAGAGCACCAGCACGCGGTCGCTCATCAGCACCGCCTCCTCGATATTGTGCGTGACGATCAGCACCGCGGCGATGCCGAGCCGCCCGTCGCCCCACCATTCGATCAGGTCGCTGCGCAGCGTCTCGGCGGTGAGCACGTCGAGCGCCGAGAAGGGCTCGTCCATCAGCAGCAGTGACGGCTGCACCACCAGAGCGCGCGCCAGCCCGACGCGCTGGCGCATCCCGCCGGACAGCTCGCGCGGGAAGGCGTTCTCGAAGCCGTCGAGCCCGATCAGGTCGATCGCGGCGAGCGCGCGCCGGCGCCGCTCGGCCGCGGGCACCTTCTTCGCCTCCAGCCCGAGCTCGACGTTCTGCAGCACCGTCAGCCACGGCATCAGCGCGAACGACTGGAACACCATCGCCACCGACCGCGCGCGCCCGTCCGCGCCGGGAGTGAAGCGCAGCGTCCCCGCGTCGGGCGTCACCAGCCCGGCGATCGAGCGCAGCAGCGTCGACTTGCCCGAGCCCGAGCGGCCGAGCAGCGCCACCACCTCGCCCTCGTGCACGGTCAGCGCGACGTCGTCGAGGATCGGTGGGCCGTCGCTCCCGCCGTAGCGGTGGCTCAGCGACTCCACGGTGACGAGCGGTGGATTGTGCTGCGCCATGCGCGCCTCCTTCACGACAGACGCAGCCGGCGCTCGGCCAGCCGGTAGAGCGGGCGGAACAGCGCCCGGTTGATCGCGATCACCAAGGCCGACATCATCAGGATGCCGAGCAGCACCCGCGCCTCGTCCCCCGCCGCGGTGGCCTCGGCGATATAGCTGCCCAGCCCCGCCGCGGTGAGCCGCGTCTGGCCCCAGCTCACCGCCTCGGCGACGATGCTGGCGTTCCACGAGCCGCCGCTCGCCGTCAGCGCGCCGGTGACGTACGAGGGGAAGATCGCTGGCAGGATCAGCCGCCGCCACCACGCCCATCCCCTCAGCCCGAACAGTCGCGCCGCCTCGCGCAGGTCGCTCGGGATCGCGCTCGCGCCCGCGATGACGTTGAAGAGGATGTACCATTGCGTGCCGAGCCCGATCAGCGGGGTCAGCCAGACGTCCGGGTCCGCGTGCCAGCGCACGATCAGCATCACCGCGGCCGGGAACAGCACGTTGGCGGGGAAGGCCGCGAGGAACTGCGCCACCGGCTGCGCGCGCGCGGTCCAGCGGGGACGGAGCCCGATCCACACGCCGACGGGCACCCAGACGAGGCTCGCCGCGACGATCAGCACCGCCACGCGCACCAGCGTATAGAGGGCGAGCCGCGCCACCAGCAGCGCGTCGCCGAGGCTCAGCCGCGCCGCCAGGTAGCGCGTCGCGAGCAGCGCCGCGCCCCCGGCGGCGAGCGCCACCGCGACCTGCCAGACTCGCTGCGACCGCGCCGCGCGCCGATCGGCGGCGTCGCGCGCGCCGAACGCCTGCTGCTGCGGGGCGGTGCGCGGCGCGGGGTCGAGCAGCAGCACCGCGCCCGCCAGCACGCGCCACGGCGCCACGAGCGCGGAAAGGAGCCGCGCGCGCCGCAGCAGCTCGAACAGCCAGGAGCGCGGCGACGCGACGCTCGCGGTCTGCTCGACTCGGAAGCGGTCGGCCCAGGCGATCGCGGGGCGAAACACGAGCTGGTCGTAGAGCAGGATCACCGCCGCCATGGTCGCCACCGCGAACGCCACCGCGCCGAGATCACGCCGCTCGATCGCCAGCCCGAGCCACGAGCCGATGCCGGGCAGCATCACCTGCGTCCGCCCAACGCTGATCGCCTCCGAGGCGACGACGAAGAACCAGCCGCCCGACATCGACAGCATCGCGTTCCACACGAGCCCCGGCGCGGCGAACGGCAGCTCGACCCGTAGCAGCCGGCGCAGCGGCGACAGGCCGAAGCCGCGCGCCACCTCGGCCAGATCATCGGGTACCTGGCGCAGCGACTGGTAGAGGCTCAGCGCGATGTTCCACGCCTGACTGGTGAAGATCGCGAAGATGGCGGCGCACTCGACCCCGAGCCGGCTGCTCGGGAACAGCCCCATGAAGGCGGTGACGGTGAAGGTGAGGAAGCCCAGCACCGGCACCGACTGGAGGATGTCGAGCGCGGGGACGATCACCAACTCGGCGCGGCGGCTCTTGGCGGCGGCGGTGGCGACCACGACGCTGAACACCAGCGAGGCGGCCAGCGCCGCGAACAGCCGCAGCGTGGTGAGCAGCGCGTAATAGGGCAGCGCGCGCGGTTCGAGCGTGATCGGCTCGAGCTGGAGCCGGCGCAGCGGCTCGACCGCGTCGTGCGCGCCCGCGGCCACCGCGGCGCCGAGCCCGGCGAGCAGCGCGAAGAGCGCGAGATCGGGCCAGCCGAGCGCGATCCGACGCGCTCCCGGCGGCGGGGCGATGCGGCCGAGCGGACGGGACAGCACGGGCGGTCCCGTCAGGCGGCGCGGCGGTGTGCCGCCACCATCGCGCGCAGCAGCCGCGCGCGGTGGAGCGGCGCGGCGGCGAGCGCGGCCCGGATCGCGCGCCCGTGCGCGGCGGCGCGGCAGGCGAGCAGGCGCTGGTCCTTACCGTGGTCGTGATCGTGACATGCTGGATCGATCCGGGCCGTGCCGTGCTCCGGCGAACGCCGGAGCCCAGGGTCGCGGGGATCGCGCTCGCGGCCCTGGGCTCCTGCGTACGCAGGAGCCCGATGCTCATCGAACGACGCGATATCCAACTCGGGCGCGCGCGCGGCGGCGCGGTGGTCATGTCGGGTCATGGCGACCTCCATCGGGGTTCCGGTGACGGGACCCGGCGGCGGTCGACTCAGGTCAGCGCGTGCCGACCTCGCGAGCCACCGACGGACCCGTGCGCTGACGTGCGGTGACGGCGAAGCGGGTGCTTCGACTGTCTCCGTCGTCGGACAAGGGACTAGATCGGGGCATCGGTGCGCGTTTCTCCGAGTCGCGCGGGAGCGCGCGGTCGGGTCGCCCTTACGCCCGTCGCGCCGCGGATCAACCCCGCGCCCACCGCGTCTTTACCCGATATGAGCGAGCGATCGGCCGGCGCCGCGCCCGCGCTCAGCCGACCGCCCCCAGCATCTCCGCGACCTTGGCGGTGAGCGCGTGCATCGTGAAGGGCTTGGTCAGCAGTTCCATGCCGGGTTCGAGATGCCCCCCGCCGACCGCGACATTCTCGGCATAGCCCGTCACGAACAGCACCTTGAGCCCGGGGCGCAGCGCGCGCGCGGCGTCCGCCACCTGGCGACCGTTGAGCCCGCCGGGCAGGCCGACGTCCGTGATCAGCAGGTCGATCGGCGCGTCCGAGCCGAGCACCTTCAGCCCGGCCGCGCCGTCCGCCGCGCCGATCACCGTATAGCCCGATTCCTCGAGCACCTCGTCGATCAGGTGGCGGATCGTGGTCTCGTCGTCGACCACCAGCACGGTCGCACCGCGCACCGCGGCGGCGGCGTCTTCCACGCCCTCCTCCTCGCCACCGAGCGCGGCGCCGGCGTGGCGCGGCAGGTAGATAGTGATCGTGGTGCCCGCGCCCGGCGTCGAGTCGATCCGCACCTGACCGCCCGACTGGCGCGCGAAGCCGTAGATCATCGACAGCCCCAGCCCGGTGCCCTGGCCGATCGGCTTGGTGGTGAAGAAGGGCTCGAAGGCCCGCTCCACCGTCTCGGGCGCCATGCCGGTGCCGGTGTCGCTCACCGCGACGCTGAGATAGGGCCCGGGCTCCAGCTCCAACTCGCGCGCGTCCGACTCGTCGATCCAGCGATTGGCGGTCGCGATCGTCACCCGGCCGGCGTCGGGCATGGCGTCGCGCGCGTTGATGGCGAGGTTGAGGATCGCGCTCTCCAGCTGGGTGGCGTCGATCATCGCGGTCCACAGCCCGGGCGCGGCGATCACCTCGATCGCGCTGGTCGGGCCGATCGAGCGCTGCAACAGCTCCTCCATCCCCGCGATCAGCCGGTTGACGTCGGTGGGCCGCGGGTCGAGCGTCTGCCGGCGCGAGAACGCCAGCAATCGCTGGGTCAGCGACGCGGCGCGGCGGCTGGCGCCCTGCGCGGCGAGGACGAAGCGCTCCAGATCGTCGTGCCGCCCGCGCGCCAGCCGCGCCTGCATGAGCTCCAGATTGCCCATCACGCCGGTGAGCAGATTGTTGAAATCGTGCGCAAGCCCGCCGGTGAGCTGCCCCACCGCTTCCATCTTCTGCGCTTGCCGCAGCTGTCCTTCGGCGAGCGCGAGCGCGGCGGTTCGCGCCTTCTCGTCGGTGGCATCGCGACCGACCGCGATGATCTTGCCGTCGCCCGGCCCCGCCGCCCAGACGATGTCGCGGTAGCTGCCGTCGCGGTGGCGATAGCGATTGTCGAAGCGCGCGAACGCCTGCCCGGCGCCGATCCCCGCCGCGGCGACGCGCGTCTCGTCGAGATCGTCGGGGTGGACGAAGGCGAAGATCGGTCGGCCGAGCAGCTCGAACTCGGCCCAGCCCAACACCCGCGTCCACGCCGGGTTGACCGCCTCGATCGTACCGTCGAAACCGGCGACGAGCATGATGTCCGACGACAATTGCCACAGCCGGTTGCGGTCGGCGGTGCGCGCGGCGACCTCCTGCTCGAGCGTGGCGTTGAGCCGCTCCAGCTCCTGCTGCGCCTGCCAGCGCGCGGTCTCGTCACGCGCGATCTTGATGAAGCCGCGCTCCTGCCCCTGCGCGTCGGCGGGGAGCGGGTGGACCGAGCCGTTGAGGAACACGCGCGTGCCGTCGCGGCGCAGGTGCCAGCGCTCGTCGGGCGCACAGCCGTCGCGCGCGGCGCCCGTGATCTCGCGCACGTCGGCGCCGGCGGCGCGGTCCTCTGGCGTGAAGATCATCGCGGCGGGCTGCCCTACCGCTTCCTCGGGCGTCCAGCCGAGCACCGCCTCCGCGCCCGCCGACCAGCTGGTGATCACCCCGCCCGCGTCGGTGGTGAAGATCACATGGTCGCGCGCGCCCTCGATGACCAGCCGCAGCCGCTCCTCGCTCTGGCGCAGCGCGGCGTCGCTCAGCACCCGCTCGGTGGTCTCGTTGGTGAAGATGAACAGGCCCGCCACCGCACCGCTCGAGTCGAGCACGCGGGAGTAGGAGAAGGTGAACCAGGTATCGGCCTGGCCGCGGTCGGTATCGAGCTTCCACGGCAGGTCGGTGAAGCGCTGGCTGCGCCCGGCGAAGGCGTCGTCGATGATCGGCCTGGCCTGAGTCCAGGCGTCGGCCCAGACGGTGTGGAACGGCGCCCCCATCGCCCAGCCCAGCCGCGGCCCGAGCAGCGGGAAATAGGTCTCGTTGAAAAAGAAGCTGAGCTCCTCCGCGCCCCAGCACAGGATCATCGACTCGGGCGAGTTGAGGACGGTGCTCAGCGTCGCCTTGAGCGCCTCGGGCCAGTCGGCCGGTCCGCCAAGCGGGTGGTCGGTCCAGTCGCGCGCGAGGATCAGCTCGGTCGCGCGGCCACCCCCGGCGAGGAAGCGCAACGGTGCGGGCAGCTCGGCCGGATCACGGTAAAGGGCAGAGATCATGGGCCTGTCGCGTTAGCGCGACAGCGGCGGCAAAGATACCGCCCGACGCGGTGGCGCGGTCCTCGCCCGTTCACACCGTTCGTGTGCTCCTGCGGACGCAGGAGCCCAGGGCCAAGGGCGCATCGCTCTGCCACCCTGGGTTCCTGCGTGCGCAGGAACACGGTGCGGCCCGGGCCGATCCCGTCTATCGCGGGCGCATGGCCAAACTCGACCTCTTCCTCGCCCAGCCCCAGTCCGCCACGCTCGAGGCCGCGCTGGCGGAGCGCTTCACGCTCCACCGCGGCACCGCGCCGGCGACGACGCGTGCCGTCGTGGGCGGTGGCTCGCTGCGCTGGGGGGCGGCCGACTGCGACCGGCTGCCCGCGCTCGAGATCGTCGCGATCCACGGCGTCGGGCACGACGGAATCGACCTCGACGCGGCGCGCGCGCGCGGCGTGCGCGTGACCATCACGCCCGAGGTGCTGACCGACGACGTCGCCGATCTCGCGCTCGCCCTGTGGTTGGCGGTGGAGCGCGCGGTGGTGGCGAACGACCGCGCGGTGCGCGACGGCGGCTGGGGGGTGCCGCTGGCGCGGCGCGCGACGGGGCGGCGCGTCGGCATCTTCGGCCTGGGCCAGATCGGCCGCGCGATCGCGGCGCGCGCCGCGCCCTTCGCCGGCGGGATCGGCTATTGCGCGCGCTCCGCCAAGGACGTGCCCTTCGAGCGGCTGCCCGACGTCGCCGCGCTGGCGGCGGCGAGTGACGTGCTGTTCCTCGCCGCGCCCGGTGGGGCCGCGACCCAGCGCGTCGTCGACGCCGCGGTGCTCGACGCGCTCGGCCCGGGTGGCGTGCTGGTCAACGTGGCACGCGGCAGCCTCGTCGACGAGGCGGCGCTGGTCAGCGCGCTGGAGCGCGGGGTGATCGCGGGCGCGGGCCTCGACGTCTTCGCCGACGAGCCGCGCGTGCCGGCGGCACTGCGCGCGCTGCCGCAGGTGGTGCTGGCGCCGCATCAGGGCAGCGCGACGCGCGAGGCGCGCGCGGCGATGGAGGCGCTGGTGCTCGCCAACCTCGACGCCTGGCTCGCGGGTAAGCCGCCGGTGTCCGCGATCGCCTGAGCGGGACCTTGGGCCGGAAGGGCAAGGCAAGCGGCGACGTCGGCGAACACTGGGTCCGCGAGCACCTCGGCCGGAGAGCGCGCGGCCCGGTGGATCCCGGACCGGGTCCGGGATGACGGGAGAGGGTAGGCGGTGTGCTCGGTGACGCTCGGCCATTCTCGTCGGCGCCACCGGGCGTGCTCCCGCGCATGCAGGCGCCCAGCGCAAGGGAGACTCGCGGCTGTGATCCTGGTCTCCTGCACTCGCCGGAGCACGGTTCCACCGACCACGCCACGGCCTCGCCACCCTTGCCCCCGGCCACCGCCGATGCGATACCTCCCGCGGGTGTCCGCGCCGCGCCGGCGCGGGCAGGTTCTCGCGCTGGTCGGGCCGCCAGCGCGTCGACGCCTGCCCGGAGTCCGCGCCATCACCCAGCCGATCCACCCGACCCGTTCGCGCGTCACCGCGCTGCGCCGCTTCCTCACCGGCCAGGCCGCCGGCGGCACGGTGCTGATCGCCGCCGCGTTGCTCGCGCTGCTGCTCGCCAACTCGCCGCTTGGTCCCGGCTATGCCGCGCTCCTCCACGGCGAAGTCGGGCCGCTCGCGCTGGAGGGCTGGATCAACGACGCGCTGATGGCGGTGTTCTTCCTGCTCGTCGGCCTCGAGATCAAGCGCGAGACGCTGCACGGCCAACTCGCCTCCTGGTCGCGCCGGCTGCTGCCCGGCATCGCCGCGGCGGGCGGGATGGCGGCGCCCGCGCTGATCTATCTCACGTTCAATCGCGGCGGCGCCACGCAGGGCTGGGCGATTCCGGCGGCGACCGACATCGCCTTCGCGCTGGGCGTCATCGCGCTGCTCGGCGAGCGCGTCCCCGCGTCGTTGCGCGTCTTCCTCGCCGCGCTGGCGATCATCGACGACCTCGGCGCGGTGGTGATCATCGCGTTCTTCTACACTGGTGCGCTGGCGCTGCCGTATCTCGCCGCGGCGACCGCGGTGCTGGCCGTGCTGGCGCTGCTCAACCGCGCGGGCGTGACCCGGCTGACCCCCTATCTGCTGCTCGGCGTGCTGCTGTGGTGGCTGGTGCTGCGCTCGGGCGTCCACGCCACGCTCGCGGGGGTGATGCTGGCCTTCACCATCCCCGCGCAGGGCGGGCGCGAGGGCAGTCCGCTGTGTCGGCTCGAGCACCGGCTGCACGCGCCGGTCGCGTTCCTGATCCTGCCGCTGTTCGCGCTCGCCAACGCCGCGGTGCCGGTGCTCGGGCTGCCGGCAGGCGCGCTCGCCGCGCCGGTGACGTTGGGGGTGGCGACGGGGCTACTGCTCGGCAAGGTGGCGGGGGTGTTCGGCGTCGCCGCGGCGGCGGTGCGGCTGCGCTGGGCCGAGCTGCCAGCGCACGCCGGCTGGACGCAGCTGCTCGGCGTCGCTCTGCTGTGCGGGATCGGCTTCACGATGAGCATCTTCATCACTTTGCTGGCCTTCGCCGAC
This sequence comes from Sphingomonas sp. BK580, assembly GCF_014194975.1. Classification (GTDB taxonomy): domain Bacteria; phylum Pseudomonadota; class Alphaproteobacteria; order Sphingomonadales; family Sphingomonadaceae; genus Sphingomonas. Next base: position 113,964 of record NZ_JACIAY010000009.1, read on the forward strand.
GCGCCGCTGCTCCAGGCCGAAGCCAAGCTGGGCGTGCTGGCAGGCTCGCTGCTGTCGGGCGCGGCCGGTTATCTGCTGCTGCGGCTCGCCGCTCCTCGGACGGATCGTTAGCGCTTTCAGCGAGTTACGAAGCCGTTCCGGCGCGGGAGAGCGACCATGCGGCACGACGACCACGGTGACCAGAGCTTTGGCAAATCGGGCGTGAAGATCCGCGGCGGGCTGATCTACCTCGCCTTCCTGCTGGCGAGCAGCATCGGAATCCTGTTCTACGCCGGCGACGTGATCTGAGGCGCAGGGCGGGGCGGAGCCGATCGGGCGAGAACGAAGATCCACAGTCGATGGAGCGGACGCCTCCTCCCCCCTCCGTCATCCCCGCGCCGGCGGGGATCTAGACGCTCTGACGCTCATGAGCCGCACCGTCCGTCCGTCTGGATTCCCGCCTCCGCGGGAGTGACGGTGGTGTGACGGGGCGAACCGATCCACTCAGAACGCCGGCAGCACCGCGCCTTTATAGGTCCGCTCGATGAACGCCTTCGTCGCCGGGCTGCGAAGCGCCGCCACGAGCTTGCGCACGCGCGGGTCGTCGGCACTGCCGGGGCGCCCCACCAGGAAGTTGACGTAGGGCGAGTCCTTGTCCTCGATCGCGAGTGCGTCGCGTACCGGATTGAGCTTGGCGTCGAGCGCGTAATTGGTGTTGATCAGCGCCAGATCCACCTCGCCCAGCACGCGCGGCAGCGTCGCCGCCTCCAGCTCGCGGAACTGCAGCCCTTTGGGGTTGCTGGCGACGTCGCGGATCGTGGCGAGCGGGTCGGTCGGGTTCCTGAGCCGGATCAGCCCCGCCTTCTGCAGCAGCTGGAGCGCGCGGCCGCCGTTGCTCGGCTCGTTGGGGATCGCCACGCTCGCACCCCGTGGCAGCTGCGCCAGCGTCTTCCAGCGGCGCGAATAGGCGCCGAGCGGCTCGACGTGGACGCCGGCGATCGGCACCAATTTGGTCCCGCGCTCGCGGTTGAACTGGTCGAGATAGGGCTTGGTCTCGAAGTAATTGACGTCGATCTGGCCCTGGTCGACCTGGAGGTTGGGCTGGACATAGTCGTTGAACACCCGCACCTCGAGGGTGACGCCCTCGTTGGCCAGCACCGGCTTCACCTGCGCGAGGATCTCGGCGTGCGGCACCGCGGTCGCCGCGACGGTGAGCGTCGCGCCGTCGCCCTTGCCGGCGCCCCCGCCCCCGCCGCAGGCGGCGAGCAGCAGCGCGGGGAGCGTGGCGAGCAGCAGGCGGCGGTGGATCATGTCGGTCCTCAGCGGTGGTCGAGCCGGCGCGCCAGCGCGTCGCCGCCCCATTGGAGAAGCTGCACCAGCGCCACCAGCAGCGCGACGGTGACGAGCATCACGTCGGTCTGGAAGCGCTGATAACCGTAGCGGATCGCCAGGTCGCCGAGCCCGCCGGCGCCGACCACCCCCGCCATCGCGGTGAAGGAGACCAGCGCCACCGCGGTGACGGTCGCGCCCGAGACGAGCCCGGGCAGCGCCTCGGGCAGCAGCGCGCGCGTGACGATCTGCCAGCGCGTCGCGCCCATCGCCTGCGCCGCCTCGATCGTGGCACGCGGGATCTCGCGCAGCGCCTGCTCGACCAGCCGCGCGTAGAAGGGCGCCGCCCCCACCACCAGCGGCGGGATCGCGCCGGCGATGCCGAGCGACGTGCCGACCAGCAGCAAGGTCAACGGGATCATCACGATCAGCAGGATGACGAAAGGGATCGAGCGCAGCACGTTGACCACCACCCCGGCGGCGCGGTTGAGCCAGCGCCGCTCGGCGAGCTGGCCGCGATCGGTGAGGAACAGCAGCACGCCGAGCGGCACGCCCAGCACGATCGTCAGCGCGAGCGAGGCGCCGAGCATCACCAGCGTGTCGCGTGTCGCGACCGCGATGTCGCCCCACACCACGTTGCCGAACCAGCCGCTCACGCCGCCTCACCCAGCAGCGCCAGCGTGGCGGCGTGGCGCGCGTCGCCGAGCACCGCGTCGGTCGCGCCGCTCTCCACCACGCGCCCGCGATCGATCACCGCGACATGGTCGCAGATCGCGCGCACGACCGAGAGTTCGTGCGTGATCAGCACGATCGTCAGGCCCAGCTCGCGGTTGAGCTCGCCCAGCAGCGCCAGCACCGAGCGAGTCGTCTCGGGATCGAGCGCGCTGGTCGCCTCGTCGCACAGCAGGATGTCGGGCCGGGTGGCGAGCGCGCGCGCGATGCCGACGCGCTGGCGCTGCCCGCCCGAGAGCCGCGACGGGTACACGCCGGCCTTGTCCGCCAGCCCGACGCGCGCGAGCAGCGCGGCGACGCGCGCGTCCTGCTCGGCGCGAGGAATGCCGGCGAGCGCGAGCGGCAGCGCGACGTTGCCCGCGACGGTGCGGTTGGCGAGCAGCCCGAACGACTGGAAGATCATGCCCACCCGCCGCCGCAGCGCGCGCAGTCCCGCGGCGTCGAGCGTCGACAAAGCGGCGCCGTCGACGCGCACCTCGCCCGCGCTCGCGCGCTCCAGCCCGTTGAGCAGCCGCAGCAGCGTCGACTTGCCCGCGCCCGAACGCCCGATCACCCCGAAGACCGACCCGCGCGGCACCGCGAGCGTCACCTCGTCGAGCGCGCGCGTGCCGTCGGGGAAGGTCTTGGAAACGCGCTCGAGCGCGATCATGCCGTCCCCATCACCTGCGCGGCGAAGCGCTCCATCTCCTCCGCCTGCGGGCTCATCTGGAGCAGGAGCAGGTCGAGCCCGACCGCCTCATATTCCGCGACCCGCTCCTTCAGCTGCTCGGGCGTACCGATCAGGTTCGGCCGCAGCCCGCGGTTGGAGACGGCATATTCCTGCAACTTCAGCTCGCGCTCGAGCTGCGTGCCCGACAGCCATTGGTCGAAGTTCGCGTAGCCCGCGGGCAGCTCGGCGACGGTGGTGATCCGCTCGAGCTCGCGCCTCGCCTCGGCCTCGCTGTCGCGCACGATCGCATAGGCCGCCATGCCATAGTGCATCGGCGCGCCGCCCGCGGCGTCGCGGCGCGCGCGCATGTCCGCGATCTTGGGCGCGATCGCGACGGCGGGGTCGCCGTGCATCACGTACGCGTCGCACTGCGCCGCGATCATGGCCTTGGCCTTCTCGCTCTCGCCGCCGGCGTACACGGTCGGGCGCTTGACCGGCTTGGGCGCGCAGATCGCCTCCTCGGTGCGGTAGAAGTCGCCCGCGAAGCTGAAGCGCTCCTCGGTCCACAGCCCGTCGACCACGCGCAGCCACTCGCTGGTGCGCGCGTAGCGGTCGTCGTGCTGGTCGAACTGGAGGCCGTACTGGCGCGCCTCGTCGGCCCACCAGCTCGAGACGACGTTGAGCGCGAGGCGCCCGCCCGCGATCCGGTCGATGTTGGCCGCCGCCTTGGCGAACAGCGCCGGGTGGTGGAAATTGGGGCGCACCGCGACCATCAGCTCGATCGTCTCGGTCACGGCGGCGAGCGCGGCGGCAGTCGACCAGGCGTCGAGCGCGGGCTGGTCGATCCCCTTGATGTCGTTGAGGTTGAGCTCGGCGATCAGGGTGAGGTCATAGCCCCAGCGCTCCGCGTTCCGCGTGAGATCGCGCGTGTACTCCCAGGTCGCGGCCATGCCCTCGTCGGGGACGTTGCGCAGCCAGCCGCCGAAGACGGGGGTCCAATAGCCGTATCTCACGCGCGGGCCTCTAGCAGCCGCTCGGCCAGCCAGTCGACCAGCCGCTCGTGCGGGTCCCAGCCCAGCACGGTGAGCGGGTCGGCGACGAAGTTGGAGAGCGCGTTGATATCATAGAAGCGCGGCGTCCCGTCGCGGTCGTCGACCAGCAGCTCGACCCCGCCGACGTCGATGCCCGCGCGCTGCACGATCGCCTCGGCGGCGGCGATCGTGGCGGGGTCGGGTTCGACCCGCGTCATCGTCACGCTCGGCCGGCCCGGGACGGCGCAGGCGTCGGCGGGGCACAGGTCGAAGCTGCCGCCGCCGTCGACCGCGATGGCGTAGAGGTAGCGCCCGCCGAGCGTCTCGACGCGCGTGATCGTGCCGCCGCGCGTCGGTGCATATTCCTGCGCCAGCAGCACGCGGTCGATGCTGTCGGGCACGCTGCCGTCCGCCACCGCCGCGGCGAGGGCGGCGGCGTCGTCGTAGCGCGCGATGCCCGCACCCGAGCCGCCGATGTTCGCCTTGACCACGATCGGGAAGCGCAGCGCCGCCGCGGCGGCGGGCAGGTCGGCGGCGCGGTGGACGACGCGCGTGGCGGGAATGGCGAGCCCGAGCCCGGCGATCAGCGAGAGCTGGCGCGCCTTGGACGAGTCGATCGCCAGCGCGGCGGCGCCGTTGAGCACGCGCGCGCCGCGCGCCTCCCAGTGTGCCAGCGCCGCGGCGGCATGGAAGATCGGGTGCTCGGTCGCGCGCAGGAAGCTCGACATCGCGATGCGGTTGAACACCAAAGGCGAGGGCGCCGCGCCGGCGGGGTCGAAGGCGAGCCCGTCTTCGTGCACCGCGTCATAGCCGATGCCGCGACGGTCGAGCGCGGCGAAGAGCGGGCGGAACCACTGCGGGTGCTCGTAGAGGATGGTGAGATCGGTCATACGGTCCTGGTCACACGGGGCGCGTGGGCTAGCGCGCTGGACGAGCGCTGGCGGCATAGATCGGCTTGCCGCCGAGATAGCTCGACTTGGGCCGGAGCGCCACGCTGCATGAATCGCCCAGACCAGCCGGTATTGTTCCATGCGCGTCACGAAACAGAGCGGCAGAGGTTTACGCTCATTTACCAGTAATATCTACTTAACCGCTTTCGGTGACAAAGATTTCGAAGCCTATGTCGTAACAGCCGCTCCATCAGATCATCTCTGGATTGGGCGACGACAATGCAGAACTCCGTTTATATCGACAACAGCATGAACTCGGTCACGCAGAACGCGACGTGGCTGAACAGCCATCTCGACGCGATCCAGCTGGTCGGCGGATTCGGCAGCTGGTGGGACTTCAACGAGTCGCCGAAGTGGATCGCGCAGCAGGTCGCCGGTGCCGACGTCGACATCAAATGGTCGATCGGCCTGATCCCCTGGGGCGCGACCCTGGAGAATGCCGCCAAAGGCCAGTACAACAACAACTATCTCGCGCTCGCCAAGGACATGGTGGCGAACGCCGGCGGCGACGACAAGATCTACATCCGGCTCGGCTGGGAGATGAACGGCAACGGCTGGTTCCCCTGGTCCGCCAACGGCCATGAGAAGGCCTATGTCGGCGCGTTCCAGCAGTTCGTGGACACCTTCCGCTCGGTGTCGGACAAATTCGTGTTCGAGTGGACGCCCAATATCGGCAGCCAGGGCATGGACGTCGCCTCGGTCTACCCGGGCGACAAGTACGTCGACGTGATCGGGCTCGACTTCTACTACAACACGCAGTGGGATCCCAAGGACCCCGTCGCGGCATTCAACTATTTCGTCAACCAGCCCTACGGCCTCCAGTGGCAGCAGGACTTCGCCGACGCGCACGGCAAGCCCACCGCGATCGGCGAGTGGGGCGTCAACTCGGACACCTCGGGCGCCTTCATCGAGATGGCGGCGCAGTGGTTCGAGGACCACAACATTACGTACCAGAATTACTGGAACTCGAACGCCGACTTCAAGGGTCGCCTCTCCGACGGGCAGTACCCCAACGCGGGCAAGGTGTTCCAGGCGATCTTCGGGCAAGGGATCGATCCGTTTGCCAACGACACGACGGTGGTGAACCGCAGCGGCGGCGGTGGCGTCGACATGCTGATCGGCCATGCCGGCAACGACACGCTCTCGGGCGGCGCGGGCAACGATTTCCTGCACGGCCGCGCCGGCGATGACGTGCTCAACGGCGGCGCGGGCAACGACCTGCTCGACGGCGGCACCGGCGCCGACAAGATGACCGGCGGCACCGGCGACGACACCTACCGCGTCGACAATGTCGGCGACAAGGTGATCGAGAAAGCCGGCGAGGGCTATGACACCGTCGAGGCGTCGATCGACTTCGACATGGCGGGGCTCAACGTCGAGGCGCTGCGCCTCACCGGCAGCGCCGACCTCAAGGCCTTCGGTAGCGCGAGCGCGGACAAGATCACCGGCAATGACGGCAACAACGTGATCGACGGGCGCGGCGGCGTTGACACGATGGCGGGCGGTCTCGGCGACGACACCTATTACGTCGACAACGTCGGCGACAAGGTGATCGAGGCGCAGTATGAGGGCAACGACACGATCTACGCCTCGGTGAGCTATAGCCTCGCCGGCACCTTCGTCGAGGCGCTGCACCTCACCGGCACCGCCGACCTCGCCGCGACCGGCAACAGCCAGGACAATGCGCTGTACGGCAATGCGGGCAACAACGAGCTCGACGGCAAGGCGGGTGCGGACCTGATGGTCGGCGGCCTCGGCAACGACACCTATTACGTCGATCACCTCGGCGACCGCGTCGTCGAGAACGTCGGCGAGGGCAACGACACCGTCTACGCCTCGGTCAATTTCGACCTCGCCGGCACCAACGTCGAAACGCTGCGCCTGACCGGCAAGGCCGATCTCTCGGGCTTCGGCGGCGCCGGCGCCGACTCGCTGCTCGGCAACGCGGGCAAAAACGTGCTCGACGGACGCGGCGGCGCCGACGTGATGACCGGCGGCGCGGGCGACGACACCTACTATGTCGACAATATCGGCGACAAGGTGATCGAGCTGCAGGGCAAGGCGCAGGGCATCGATACCGTCTACGCCACGGTGAGCTACAGCCTGGCGGGCACGTTCGTCGAGACGCTGGCGCTGACCGGCACCGCCAACATCAACGCCACCGGCAACAGCCAGGCCAATACGCTGATCGGCAACAGCGGCAACAACGTGCTCAACGGCATGGGCGGCGACGACATCCTCACCGGCGGCGGCGGGAGCGACACGTTCGTCTTCGCCAAGGCCGGCCACGCCACGATCACCGACTTCGGCGCGGGCGACACGCTCGACCTCGCCGGCCTGCTCAAGGGCGGCAAGGCCGCGACGGTGACGCAGGATCACGACGGCGTGATGGTGACGATCGACTCGGGCAGCTCGGTGCTGCTGGAGGGGCTCGACATGGCGCACCTGCTCAAGACCGACACCGGCTTCCACTACGTGTGAGGCAGAGACCGAGGGATACGGGTCGGCTCCCGCCGGCCCGGCCCTTTCTCAGGAGGCCCGCTCGCCTGGGCAATTGCGATCCGCCCGACTATCGGTGAACGCAACAACGGGTCATGTCGGCGGGAAGAGGAACGATCATGCAGGTTCTGGTCACCGGCGTCGCCGGCTTCATCGGCAGCCATGTCGCGCGGCGGCTGCTCGCGCGCGGCGACACCGTGGTCGGCATCGACAACCTCAACGACTACAACCCGGTCCAGCTCAAGCGCGACCGGCTCGAGGCGATCGTGGCGGAGGGCGGCGCCGAGCGCTTCACCTTCCACCAGCTCGACTTCAGCGACCATGAGGCGATCGACGCCGCGCTCGGCGGCACCGAGATCGAGCGGATCGTCCATCTCGGCGCGCAGGCGGGCGTGCGCTACTCGCTGAGCAACCCGCGCGCCTATGTCGCGTCCAACCTGGCGGGCCACGTCAACATGCTCGAGCTGGCGCGCGCGCGCCGGGTCGACCAGATGGTCTACGCCTCCTCCTCCTCGGTCTACGGCACCAGCCCCGACCTGCCGTTCCGCGTCGAGCAGCGCGTCGACTTCCCGATCTCGCTCTACGCCGCCACCAAGAAGGCCGACGAGCTGATGAGCGAGACCTACGCGCATCTCTACCGCATCCCGCAGACGGGCCTGCGCTTCTTCACCGTCTACGGGCCGTGGGGTCGGCCCGACATGGCGGTGTGGGGCTTCACCGACAGGATCCTCTCCGGCCAGCCGATCGAGGTCTACAACGGCGGCAACATGCGCCGCGACTTCACCTATATCGATGACATCGTCACCGGGATCGTCGCCGCGCTCGACCACCCGCCCGCCGACGACGGTCAGGTGAAGGCCGGCGGCAGCGTCTCGCCCCACCGCATCTACAACATCGGCAACAACAAGGCCGAGGAGCTCGAGACCTTGATCGCGCTGATCGAGGAGTCGTGCGGGCGAACGGCGATCCGCGTCGACAAGGGCATGCAGCCCGGCGACGTGCCAGCGACCTACGCCGACCTCACCGCGATCCAAGACGACCTCGGCTTTCGCCCGACCACGCCGATCGCCGTCGGCATTCCCAAGTGGGTCGAGTGGTACAAGGGCTATCGCGCACGCCGCGGCTGAGCAGGGCGGCTTGCCAGCGCGGTGCCCGCGCGCGATGTTGGCGCGATGGCACGCGAGATGGATTGGCGGACCGCGCCGACGACGATGACCGGGCTGGTGCGGCGCACCACGATCGAGCTGGGTCCGCTGCGCCTCACGCGCGAGGTGGTACTGACGACGCTGCCGGCGACGCTGCCCGCGCTGATCCGCCCGCGGCTACGGCCTTTCCCCGCGCTTCTCGCCGCCGCGGCCGCGACCGGCCTCGGCGGCCTCGCCGTCGCCGCGACCAGGCTCCCGCCGCGCGCGAGCTACTCGGTGAGCGTGCCCGTCCCCGAGCGCGTCACGCTCTCGGCACCGCGCCCCACCTCGACGGCCGCGCCGCGCGCGGCGCGTCATCCGCTTCCGCGACCGGCGCCGAGCGCCTCTCCCGCCGACGATGTGGCGGCGGTGCTGCCCGGCGCGGCGACGCGCGCGGCAGCGGTCGCGGCGGCGCTGCGCAGCGGCGAGATGACCGAGTGGCAGCAACCCGGCGGCGCGCACGGCTTCGTCGTCGCGGGCGCGGCCGAGCCCGACGGCGCGCGCACCTGCCGCGCGCTGTCGGTGCTCACGCGCGGTGACGGCCGCGATCGGGTGGAGCAGCTGCGGGCCTGCCTGCCGGGAGATGGCGACGCGGGGTGAGCGGGCCGGTGTCGAAGCAAGACCGCTGCACCTGCCGTGCCCCGGCGAAGGCCAGGGCCCAGTTGGGCGAGGGCAGTGGATCCCGCGACGACCTCTGCACCTCGGCCGCGGCCTGCGCCGGGGCACAAGCCCGTGAGCACAGCATCCCCCTCACTCGTTGAGATACGACCACACCTGGGAGATCACCACCGACCCCTCGCCGACCGAGGACGCGACGCGCTTGACCGATCCCGCGCGCACGTCCCCGACGGCATACACGCCCGGGCAGGAGGTGGCATAGGAGCTCGCCCCGCCCGCCGCGCGCCCCGTCAGCACGAAGCCCTTGTCGTCGAGCGCGACCAGCCCCTCGAGCCAGCCGGTGTTCGGTGCCGCGCCCACCATCACGAAGGCGGCGCAGGTGTCCACCACGCGCTCGGCACCGTCCTGACGGATCGTCACTGCCTCCAGCACGTCGCCGCCGTGCACCGCCACCATCTCAGCGCCGTAGTCGATCGAGATCGCCGGGTCGGCCTCGAGCCGGCTGGTGAGATAATTGGACATGGAGGTGGCGAGCGAGCGCCCGCGCACCAGCAGCCGCACGTGCCGCGCCACCCGGCTGAGGTACATCGCCGCCTGCCCCGCCGAATTGCCGCCGCCGATGACGATCGCCTCCGCCTCGCGGCAGAAGCGCGCCTCGTTCTCGGTGGCGGCATAATAGATGCCACTGCCCTCGAACTCGCCGAGCCGGTCGATCGGCAGGCGACGATATTGCACCCCGGTCGCCACCACCACGGCGCGCGCGCGGACGCGTTGGCCGTTGTCGAAGCTGGCGCAGAACTGGCCGTCGTCGAGCCGGTCGAGCGCGGCGACGCGCAGCGGCATGGCGAAGCGCGTGCCGAACTTCATCGCCTGCACCTCGCCGCGCCAGACCAGGTCCGCGCCGGAGATGCCAGTGGGAAAGCCCATGTAGTTCTCGATCCGGCTCGACGTGCCCGCCTGCCCGCCGATCGCGGTGTCCTCCACCACCAAGGCGTCCAGCCCCTCGGCGCCGGCATAGACTCCCGCCGCGGTGCCCGCCGGCCCGGCGCCGACCACGAGCACGTCGACCGCCTCGTCGTCGACGAACTCGCGGCTGAGCCCGAGCAGCTTGGCGACCTTCTCCGGCGTGGGATCCGCGACCACCCGGTCGCGCCCGAAGATCACCGCCGGCCGGTCGGCGTCCACCGCGCAGCTCGTCGCCACGGTCGCCGCGTCCGCCGTGCCGAGCGCGTGGCTAGTATAAGGGATGCGGTTGCGCGCGGCGAACTCCGCGACTCGGCGCACGCCGCGGTCCTGCTCCTCGCCGAGCAGCACCAGCGAGCTGTCGTGCGACTCGAGCTGCCGCCGTCGCCGCGCCGCCAGCACGGTGATGATGATGTCCGACATCTCGGGTACCCGGGCCATCAGCTCGAGCATGCGCGCGCGCGGTACCTCGATCACGCGCGTGTCCCGCGCGGCGCGCATCGCCATCGACCAGCTGCCCCCGCTGAGAAAGGCGATCTCGGCCATGAACTGGGTCGGCCCCAGCGTGGAGGGCAGATGGCGCTCGCCGGTATAGCTGTTGACCACCTCGATCTCGCCGTCCTCGACGTAGACGAAGCTCTCCACCGGGTCCCCCGGCCTTACCAGGTAGGTTCCCGCGAGATAGCGGCGCTCGGCGCCCGCGCCACGGATCGCGTCGACATGCTCGGGGCGGAGTGGCACGCGCTGCATCTCGCGCAGGTCGCGCCCGATCGTCTCCATCGCCTCACACTCCGCCGCTGCTGCCCCGTACCGCGCATGATGGCGGCCGCGGCAAGCCGTCGCAACCGGTCGGCTGCGACAATCCCGCGACAAAGCCGCAACAAACCGCCATCCGCGCGCATCATCCGGAGGCCAGACAGGACGCTCCTCGACACGAGAGACCGACGTGCCCGCGCTTGCCCCTGCCCCTGCCCCCGCCCCGACCGACGCGCTCGCCGTGAACGCGCTGCTCGACCGCGAGCTGCGCCGCGTCCGCCGCGTGGCGGCGATGCTGCACGACCGCCGCTCGGTCGCGGAGCTCGCCGCCTATGAGCGCGAGCTGGAGGCGCAGCTGGCGCTCGCGCGGCACGGCGCCGACCTGCTCGATGCGGCGCTGCGCCCGCTGAAGTGAGCGCGCCGGGGGAGTCGCGCCGGTCGAGTGCCGGGCGGGCGATCTCCCAAAGGGCGCAGCAGCCGATCACCGCCGATGCGACCGACTGGTTCATCGACGCGCCCGCCCGCCACGCGTCGCCGTTGGCCGCTCGAGATCACGCCCGAACGGCGGCAAACCAAGCTCTTGCGCGCCGCTTCGCGCGAGCGGGTTAACCGAATCTCGACCATCGGACGCTAGCCCGGTGCATCAGGAGCAGCCCTGTGCCCGCACGCGATCTCGCCACCACCCGACGCTTCGGCCCGCGCTTCATCGCCGCGGTGGTCGCCCCCGTGCTGCTGCTCGCGCTGGGGCTGACCGGCTTCGCCGCGACCGCGCTGCGCTCGGCATCGGCGCAGGCCGATCGCGTCTCCGTCGAGCGACAGGAGCAGGAGGTGCGGCTCGCGGTCGACGCCGCGCTCGACGAACTCGCGCTGAGCCAGGCCGGGGTCGCGATCTGGACGCCGCTCGTGCTCGAGCTCCGCCGCGCGACACCGAGCTGGACGTGGGTCAACGAGAATGTCGGCGTGTGGCTCAACTATGTCTTCGCCCATGATGCCGACGCGATCCTCGGTGCCGACGACAGCCCGCGCTACGTGGTGCGCGACAGTGTCCAGCGCCCTGCCGCGGCCTATGCGCCGTTCGCCGCCGCCGCGGCGCCCTTGATCGGCGCGGTCCGCGGGCATGCCGGCGCCGTCGCCAATCGGCATGAGCGGCTGCCCGGGAAGCCGCTAGCCGTCGGCTCGACCGTGCGCACATCGCCGCGCGCGCAGCATGCCACCGATCTCGTCGTGATCGCCGGGCGCCCGGCGCTGATGAGCGTGATGCGGATCATCCCCGAGGATGGCACCGCCGCCGCGACGCCCGGTCGCGAGCCGCTGCTGGTCAGCGCGCGCTTCCTCGACACCGGCTTCGTGCAGCGACTGGCGCGAGTCCAGCTCGTCGCCGGGGCGAGGCTCGCCGCCACGCCGCGCCGGCGCGCGGAGGAACAGGCGTTGGCGCTGGTGTCGAGCCGCGGCGTTCGCGTCGGCTACCTGCTGTGGCGTCCCGATCGCCCCGGCGCGGCGGTGTGGCACACGATGGCGCCCCGCGCCGCCGCCGCGCTCTTCGCGCTGCTCGCCACGCTGGCCGCGCTGATCGCCAGCGTCGCCAAGCTGACGCGCAGCGACGCGCGCTCGCTTGCCCGGCTGCACGCCGCGCACCTCGCGCTGCAGGCCAAGGAAGCGCAGGCGCATCACCTCGCGTATCACGACACGCTGACCGGCCTGCCCAACCGTGCCGCCTTCCACCAGGCCGGTGACCAGTTGCTCGCGCACGCGCCCGCCCAGGGCGTGCGCGCGGTGCTGCTGATCGATCTCGATCGATTCAAGCAGGTCAACGACACGCTCGGTCACCTCGGCGGCGACCAGTTGATCCAACTCGTCGCGGCGCGGCTCCAGGCGCTGGTGAGCGCGGGCGACGTGGTGGCGCGACTCGGCGGCGACGAGTTCGCGGTGCTGGTCGGCGCGCGCGAGGACGAGGCCGCGGTGGGCGCGCTCGCGGGCGCGATGGTCGCGGCGCTGCGCGAGTCATTCACCGTGCTGGGCACGCAGGTCTTCATCGGCGCGAGCATCGGGATCGCCTGTCACCCGCGCTGCAGCGGCGATCGGTCCGAGCTGATGCGCATGGCCGATATCGCGATGTATCGCGCCAAGGCGGAGGGACGCGACGGCCACCGCTTCTTCACCGAGGACATGGACGAGAGCGTCAAGATGCGGCGCGCGATCGAGCACGACCTGCGCCGCGCCATCGCCACGCGGCGCGAGCTGATGGTCCACTATCAGCCGCGCATGAACGCCAGCGGCGCGCGCGTGATCGGGCTGGAGGCATTGGTGCGCTGGCACCATCCCGAGCGCGGGCTGCTCGCGCCGGACGCCTTCATCCCGATCGCGGAGGAGACCGGTCTGATCCGCGAGCTCGGCGCCTGGGTGCTGCGCGATGCCTGCGCCGTGGCGCGCGCCTGGCCGGCGCTGTCCATCGCGGTCAACCTGTCGCCGGTCCAGTTCCGCGCGCGCGGCATGGCCGCCGAGCTGATCGACATCGTGCGTCGCGCGGGCGCGCGCCCGCAACAGATCGAGCTGGAGGTGACCGAGAGTATCCTGCTCGACGACGACGAGGCCGCGCGCGACTCGCTCGCCGCGCTGCGTGGCGCAGGCTTCCGCATCGCGCTCGACGATTTCGGGACGGGCTATTCCAGCCTCGGCTATCTCAGCAAGTTCGAAGTCGACAAGATCAAGATCGACCAGAGCTTCACTCGCCGGCTGGGCGAGAGCGCCGACGCCGCCGCGATCATCCAGGCGGTGGTGCGGCTCGGCCAGGCGATGGGCCTGGCGGTCAGCGCCGAGGGGGTCGAGACGCGCGAACAGCGCGCCTTCCTCGAACACGCGGGATGCAACGAGCTCCAGGGCTTCCTGTTCTCCGCCGCCGTGCCGGCGGCCGCGCTCGCGGGGCTCCTGGGCGGTCGGGCCGAGGCAGCGGCGTAGGAAGGCTGCCCTCCTGACGACGCGGCTGCGCTGGCGCGCGATCTGTGCGGTGGTGGAACAAACCGAGTCGTCGGCGATTATTTTCCGCGAGTTCGGATCGACCGACAGAGGGGAATGCCATGAAGAAGCTCGTTACCGCCGTCGCCGCCCTCGGGCTGGTCTCGCTCGCCGCCTGCAACTCGAGCCCGCGCGAGCAGGCCGCCGACAATATCGAGGCCAATGCCGACGCGGTTGCGGACAATCTCGAAGAGATGGCGGACAACGCGACGACCGACAACGCCGAGGACGCGCTCGAGAACAAGGCCGACGCGGTGCGCGCCACCGGTGAGAACAAGGCGGACGACATGCGCACGCACGACGCTGACACCAACCTCTCCAACGGGATCTGATCGCGCCGGCGCTGCGCCGGCCGATGTCGCAGGGGCGTCCGGGGTGACCCGGGCGCCCCTCGTCACGTCAGCGACGGCATCGCCTCATCCGGCCAACCGCACCCCGCGCTTGCGCTCGATCACCTCGCGGTAATGCTCGACCAGTGCCACCGCGTGCTCGCGGTCACTGAGCACGGTCCGCGACGCCACCTCGGCGGCGCGACGCACCAGCGGCTGGTCGCGCGAGAACAGCGCCACGATCGCCTTGGCGCAGGCATAAGCGTCGCCGCTGCGATAGGTCTCGGCGAACGTCGGCCGCGCCACCGCGGAGGAGCCGCCGCGGTCGGGCACGATCATCGGCAGGCCCGATGCGAGCGCCTCGGAAGCCACCATGCCGAACGGCTCGCTGTCACCGCCGTGGATGAAGGCGTCCGCGCTGGCCATGATCGCGGCGAGCTGGCCGCGGTGGTAGATCGGCTGGAACATGCGCACGTGCGGGCTCTCGGCGATATGACGCTCGAGCGTGCGCGTGTCGGGTCCGAGCCCCAGCAGCATCAGCCCGACCGGTATCTTCGTCCCGGCGCGCCGTGCCGCATCGATCACCATCGGCCAGCGCTTCTCGGCGTGGTGACGGCCGATCCCGATCAGTAGATGCGCGTCCTCGGGCAGGCCGCATTGCGCCAGCAGCGCCGCGCGCAGTGCCGGGCTGCGCAGCTCGGGCGAGAAGTGCTCGCGCTCGATCCCGAGCGTCATCGTCGCGTCGACGCGCAGCCCGCGCGCGCGCAGCCGCTCGGTCAGCACCGGCCCGTTGGTCACCACCGTGTCGAAGGGTGCGAGGCAGCGCGCCATGTAGCGGTCGTACCAGCCGAACACGCGCTCGATCGCTCCCTCGGACGCGATCTTGGCGAACCAGCGCTTGGGATAGGCCTCCATATTGTCGTTGTGCATGAACCAGGCGCGGATCGCCGGTCCCTGCCACGAGGTGACGATCGACGCCGAGCGCCACGGCGAGCAATTCTCCACCACGTCGGGCTGGAGCTGGTCGAGCAGCGCGTGGACCGGCGCCGCGTCCCAGAACAGGCCGTAGTTGGAGTCGAACGGCATGCCCGGCGACTTGACGTAATAGAGCAGCGCCCCGCCGGGTCGCTCCTCGACACGGTCTTCCTTGCCGGGCGCGATCACGATCTGCTGGTGACCTAGCTCGGACATGATCGCCATCTTGCGATCGAGGTAGGAGCGCACCCCGCCGCCGGTGGGCGAGTAGAATTCGTTGACGTCGACGATCCGCATCGCGCCCCTCCCTCAGTCAGCGAAGCCGAAGCCGCCCAGCCCGCGCAGATATTGCAGGCGGATCGTGGCGCGCGTGACGCCGGGGCCGACGTCGATCAGCGAGTCGACCAGCTTGGGCTTGGCGCGGCCGATCTTGTGGTTGCTCGGGAAACCGGCGCCGTCGCTCCAGAAGTTGAACTTGCGCTTGCCGTCGCGGTCATGGCCGAGGAACAGCGCGTAACGCCCAGGGCGCGGCACGCGGATGCAGATCTCGGCGGTGAGGCTCGCCGGCGGCGCCACGTCGATGCGGCGGAAGGTCTTGCCGGCGGCCAGCAGCTTCTTGTCACCGGCGAGAAAATCCTCCTCGGTGGCAGGATAGAGCTCGAGCTTGAGCGTTCCCTTGCGGTCCTTGATGCCGGTGACGCTGGCGAGGATCGCCGGTCCGGGTGCGCCCGGCACGCAGGCGGCGGCGTCCTGACCCAGCACCTGCGCCGCGCCCGGGGTCGCGGCGAGCGCCGCTCCCGCCACCGCGGCGAGCGTCAGGCTCCGCCGGTATATCGCCATTGCTGCGTCCTTTCCCACACGTACACGACCCCAAATAGGAGCGTCAGCAGCAGATGCATCACCAAGGTTGACGCGCCCGTGAACGCCATGAGGTCCGACAGCGTGCGGTCATGCCCGATCACCAGGATCGCGAAATTGGCGAAAAGCAGGTCTTTGTTGGGCACGAGCGGCAGGCGCGAGACGAGCTGGCGCCCTGCCACCAGAAACAGCCACATGCCGATCGAGACGCTCGGCATCGCGTAGGACCAGGCCAGCGCGATGGTGATGCAGGTGAGCGTGATGCGCAGCCAGTCGATGCCGAAGATGAACCATAGGTCGCCGCGCGACAGCGAGAAGACGCGGCTGGAGAAAGCAACCACCCCGACCGGGACGGCGAGCGCCAGGCCGAGCGACCACAGCATGGTGCGCACCAGTTCGGGATCGATCAGCTCATAGCCGAGCGGCAGCGCCACCGCCCCGAGCAGGATCGCGGTGAGATTGCCGACGATGCCCGACACGATGCTGACGTCCTTCACCGCGCCGAACGGCGCCGCCACCATCTTCAGCCGTGCGCGCGCCCAGGCGTAGAAATAGGCGTCGCCCGAGTAGCCGATCAGGATGTCGTTCGCGATCCGCTTCTTGTTGAGCGCGAGGAAGGCGCCGGGCGGCACGCCCCACAAGCGACGGAAGATGACGAAGTCGCACACCGGCAGCGCGAGATAGGAGAGCAGGAAATAGACGTAGAAGCCGGGCGCCTCGGGCACGGTACGGCGCAGCCCGGCGAGGCCGTGATCGAGCAGCTCGTGCAGCAGGCCGACCATCATGGCCACCGTCACGATGGCACCCAGCAGCGCTGGCCAGCGGCGGCGCAGCGTCTGCACCGGGCGGAGCGCGACCAGCGGGGCGTCCGCGGGCGGGGCGGCGTCGGCGGTGCTGGCGGGGGCTCGCTCGGTCAGTGGCTCGTCGGCGCGCAATCTTCTGGTCCTGTCCCGCGCGCTGGCGGGGAACGACGGCGTCTAGCAGCGCGCCGCGGCACGCGCCAGCGAGCGCCGCGGCGCGGCTGTCCCACGCGCGATCAGCCGCCCGCTGCGCGGCTCAGGCCGAGCCGCCGGCCCCGTCGCGATCATCGTCGAGCCGCTCGGAGCGGCGTTCCATCGCGGTCTTCACCATCGCGGTCATCGGGTCGGCCAGCGCGAGCCCGAGGATGCCGAACAGCGCGCTCGCCAGGATCTGCGTGCCCAGCGTCAGCGCGGGCGGCAGGTCGACGGTGCGCTTCGCCACCATGGGGATCACGACATAGCCGTCGAAGGTCTGCACCACGACATAGACGACGATCGCCAGCACGCCGACATGCGTCCCCGCCGAGAAGCCCACCGCCACCATCAGCGCGCCCGAGATGAACGCACCGATATTGGGGATGAAGGCGAGCAGTCCGGTGAGGATGCCGAGGATCAGCGCCATCGGAACCCCGACGATCCACAGCGCGATCGCGGTGAGCACGCCCTCGAACGCCATGCCGAGCAGGCGCCCCGCCAGCAGCCGCCGCAGCGTCTGCCCCATGCGGTTGACGGTGACCGCGAACTCCGCGCGGTCCGCCTCGGGCACCATCCACTGCAGCCCGCGGTCGTAGACGCGCGGGTCCATCGCCACGAACAGCCCGATCACCATGATCATGAACAGAGTGGTGAGCGCCCCCACCGCGGTGCCGACCCAGCTCGTCACGCGCCCGACCGAGGAGAGCGCCTGGCGCGACAGGCCGCTGAGGTCGGAGGCGCCGGGCATCAGCCCCTGCGCGCTGAGCCAGCCGGTGACCCGCATCGCCTGCGTCTCGACCGTGCTGCGCAGCTGCGTCACCTGCGCGCTGATCTGCACGCCGGCGAGGTAGAAGGTGCCGAGCAGGAAGGCGATCGTCAGCAGGCAGACGATCAGCAGCCGCCAGCCACGCCCGATCGGCAGCACGCGCCCGAGCAGCCGCACGCCGCCGTCGAGCAGCGCGGCGAAGACCAGGCCAGCGAAGATGATCAGCAGCGGCTGGACCAGCAGCACCACCAGCGCGATCGCGCAGGCCATGCCGAGCCACACCGCGGCGCGGCGGATCTCGTCGCGCGTCGCGGGGTCGCGCACCTCGTGCGGGCTCGCGCCCGGTGTCACGTTCACCCGCTCGCCGCGGCGATCGAGCGGCGGGGTGGCGTCGCTCAACGGACGCGCTCGGGATGGAGCGAGGTGCCGGCGCGACCGCCGCGCAACGCGTGCGGCCAGGTCAGCGGGTTCCACGTCGCCTCGCCGTCGACCGAGAAGGTGATGAACTCGGCGCGACCGCCCAGGTTCTCATACGGCACCGGGCCGCCCAGCCCGCGCTCGAACCCGCCCAGCGCGAAGCGGCTGTCGGCCGAGCGGTCGCGGTTGTCACCCATCAGAAAGACGCGGTTGGCCGGGATCTTGATGGGCCCGTAATTGTCGCCGGGGCTGTCGGGCTCGAGGTCGACGGTGTCGTAGCGGCGGCCGTTGGGCAGCGTCTCGGTGACGATCGGCAGGCGGCAGACGATCGTGCCGTCGGCGCGGGCGACGCGCGCGCCGGGATATTGCGCCGGGTCGCAGGTGGCGTTGGCGTCCACCGGCAGCTCGCGATAGTGTTTCTCGCCGCGCTGCACCGCCACGCCGTTGAGGAAGACGACGCCGCCGCGCACCGCCAGCGTGTCGCCGGGCAGGCCGATCACGCGCTTGATATAGTCGCTGCTCTGACCGGGCGGGGTGACGATGACGACGTCGCCGCGCTCGGGTAGCTTCCCCCAGACGCGGCCGTGCAGGAAGGGCAGCTGCACCGACCAGCCGTCGACCGGGCGGTGGAAGACGAGGTCCTCGACGATCGCGACCGGGTTGGGGATCGTCGGCGAGACGAACGACCAGCCATAGGCATATTTGGAGACGACCAGCCGGTCGCCGACCATCAGCCCGGGCAGCATCGACTCGCTCGGGATGTAGAAGGGTTTGGCGATGAAGCTGTGGAAGCCGAGCACGGCGAGCACCAGGCCGACCAGCCCCTTCACCTCGCCCCACCAGTCGAAGCGCGTGCGCGGCGCCTCGGCGCGGCGCTCCAGCGGGGGCTCGCCGCTCAAGCTGATCTCATCGGCCATGGCGTCACGCCGCTCCCTTGCTCTCGACCGGCACCGCCTCGATGATCACGAAGGCCTGCGCCCAGGGGTGATCGTCGGTCAGCGTCAGATGGACGCGGGCGACGTGGCCCTCGGGTATCATCGCGTCAAGCCGTTCCTTGGCGCCGCCGGTCAGCGCCAGCGTCGGCGCGCCCGAGCGCGCGTTGACCACGCCGATGTCCTTCATGAACACGCCCGCCTTGAAGCCGGTGCCGACCGCCTTGGAGAAGGCCTCCTTGGCGGCGAAGCGCTTGGCGTAGGTGCCCGCGCGCGTCAGCGGCCGCCGCGCCGCCTTGGCGCGCTCCACGTCGGTGAAGACGCGCGCCTCGAAGCGCTCGCCGAAGCGGTCGAGCGAGGCCTGGATCCGCTCGATGTTGCACAGGTCCGAGCCGAGGCCGACGATCACGAGATCCTCCCCGGCGCGGGGAGGGGGACCGCTCGCGAAGCGAGTGGTGGAGGGGGGCACGCGGCGTCGCGCAAGCTCGAGGGAAGGGCGCAGGCGGGATCGCCGGTGAGCGAGGTCGACAGATCGATCCGCATCGCTCGCGGCGATCCCCCTCCACCACCGTGCTGCGCACGGCGGTACACCTCCCCTTGCAGGGGAGGATTTAGCGCCCACCTCATCGCGCGCTCTCCATCGCGTCGCGCATGCGGCGGACGCTCGCGTCGAGGCCGACGAAGATCGCCTCCCCGATCAGGAAGTGCCCTATGTTGAGCTCGCGCACCTGCGGGATCACCGCCACTGGCGCGACATTGTCGTAGGTCAGCCCGTGGCCGGCGTGGACCTCGATGCCGTTCTTCGCCGCCAGCGCCGCCGCGTCCGTCAGCCGGCGCAGCTCATCCGCGCGCGCTGCACCCTCCAGCTCGGCGTAGCGGCCGGTATGCAGCTCCACCACCGGCGCGCCGAGCTGGAGCGCGGCCTTGATCTGGCGCGGGTCGGGCTCGATGAAGAGCGACACGCGCACCCCCGCCTCGCGCAGCGCGCCGACGATCGGGGCGAGCGCGGCGCGCTGCCCCGCGGCGTCGAGCCCGCCCTCGGTGGTGCGCTCCTCGCGCTTCTCGGGGACGATGCAGGCGGCGTGCGGGCGATGGCGCAGCGCGATCGCGAGCATCTCGGGCGTCGCCGCCATCTCGAGATTGAGCGGGATCGCGAGACCGGCGGACAGCCGCGCGATATCGTCGTCGGTGATGTGGCGCCGGTCCTCGCGCAGATGCGCGGTGATGCCGTCCGCACCCGCCTCAGCCGCCAGCAGCGCGGCGCGGACCGGATCGGGGAAGCCGCCGCCGCGCGCGTTGCGCACCGTGGCAACATGGTCGATGTTGACCCCGAGACGCAGCGGCGCGGCCATCACGCGGCGGCCCGGCTGCCCGGCTTGATCGCCGGGATCGCGGCCAGCTCGGGCGGCAGCGAGTCGGCCTCGTAGGTCGGCACGTCGAGCCGGATCAGCGGGAAGAAGGGTACGCCGATGTCGGCCTGGCCGTTCGAACGATCGACCAGCGCGGCGCCCGCGACGACTCGCCCGCCCGCGGCCGCGATCGCGGCGATCGCCTCGCGGCTGGACAGGCCGGTGGTGACGACGTCCTCCATCATCAGCACCTCCTGCCCGGGCGCGAGTCGGAAGCCGCGGCGCAGCTCGAACGTGCCGGTCGGCCGCTCGACGAACATCGCCTCGACGCCGAGCGCGCGCGCCATCTCGTGCCCCGCGATCACCCCGCCCATCGCGGGTGCGACCACCGCGCTGATGCGCTGCCGCAGCTCGTCAGGGATGCGCTCGGCCAACGCCTCGGCCAGCCGCGCGCCGCGACGCGGGTCCATCAGCACGCGTGCGCACTGGAGATAACGCGGGCTGCGCAGGCCCGAGGAGAGGATGAAATGTCCCTCGAGCAGCGCGTCGGCGGCGCGGAACTCGGCCAGCACCTCGTCGTCGGTCATCGTCGCGTCACGCTCCTCCACGGCCACCCGCGCGGCATAGGAGCGGGCGCGCCCGCGCGCAACGCGCGGCGCTCGCGAAAACCGCCGTCGCGCGCAGGGCCTTGAGGCGAGGGGTCGGTCTGCTATACGCCTAGGCAGGAGGGGCAGGCTTGCCCGGCCCGCTGACGCGTGCGCCAGAGAGGGGTTTAGAACACAACATGCTGACAACCGGGTTCAAGGCAGGTTTCGGGGCAGGTCGCCGGGGCGCGCTGACAGGATTGATGCTTGCGGCCGGGCTCGCGCTGGCGGGCGTGGCCGGCGGGGCCTCCGCCCAGGCCGCGGCGCCGAGCGCCGGGCCCGCGACGAGCGCCACCGCGGCGCCGAGCGGGCTCCGTCCCGCCGACGCCAACCAGGGCCAGGCCGGCGGCACCGTGCAGAAGGCCGACGCCGCGCCCGCCGCCCCCGCGCTGGCGATGGACGGCGCCCCCGCGATGGACGCGCGGGTCGTCAGCACCGGCCCCAAGATCGGCCAGCCGGTCGACGGCGTGATCCACATCCAACCGCAGGTCACCAAGAATGGCCTGCGCGCGCACTGGTTTCACGATCGCATCCTGTTCCCGCTGATCACGATCATCTCGCTGTTCGTGCTGGCGCTGCTCGTGTTCGTGGTGATCCGCTTCCGCGCCAGCGCCAACCCGACCCCGTCCAAGACGAGCCACAACACCGTGATCGAGGTGGTGTGGACGCTGGCGCCGGTGCTGATCCTGGTCGCCATCGCGGTGCCCTCGATCGGGCTGCTCCAGGCGCAGTTCCGCCCCGCCCCGGCGGGCGCGGTGACGCTGAAGGCGATCGGCAACCAGTGGTTCTGGAGCTACCAGTATCCCGACCACGGCGGGATCGAGATCACCGCCAACATGCTCAAGGAAGGCAGCCAGGTCGCGGCGGGCGAGCGCGCGCGCAGCGACGCGGACGGGCCGCGGCTGCTCGCCACCGACAATCGCGTGGTGCTGCCCGTCGGCGTGCCGATCCGGCTGATCACCACCGCCAACGACGTGATCCACAGCTGGGCGGTCCCCGCCTTCTGGATCAAGCTCGACGCGATCCCGGGCCGCCTCAACGAGACCAGCTTCACCATCGACAAGCCGGGCCTCTATTTCGGCCAGTGCTCGGAGCTGTGCGGCGCGCGCCACGCGTTCATGCCGATCGCGGTGGAGGCGGTGCCGCCGGCGCAGTTCGCCGCCTGGGTGCGCGCCAAGGGCGGCTCGATGCCGGCCGCGGGCAAGCCCTCCGACAAGGTGATCCCGCAGCCCGGCGCCGACGGCTCGGCCGCGGTGATGGACGAGGCCGCGATGAGCAACGCGCTGACCGGTCCGACCGAGAACGGCACCGACACTCCCACCCCTTCCCCGCAGGGCGCGACCGGCAACCCCGGTGGCGTCGGCGAAGCCGGACGCTAAGACGATGACCGACACCGCGCTCCACCCGTCCGCCTTCCAGGCGCACGATCACGGCCACCATGACGCGCACGCCGACCACAAGCCCGGCTTCTTCGCGCGCTGGTTCATGTCCACCAACCACAAGGACATCGGCACGCTCTACCTCATCTTCGCGATCTGCGCGGGGATCATCGGCGGCGCGATCTCGGGGCTGATGCGCGCCGAGCTGATGCACCCGGGCATCCAGTATCTGCCCAAGTGGGTGGCGATGCTCCACGGCGGCACCGAGCAGAGCTTCGACCAGGCGCTCCACCTGTGGAACGTGCTGGTCACCGCGCACGGCCTCATCATGGTGTTCTTCATGGTGATGCCGGCGATGATCGGCGGTTTCGGCAATTGGTTCGTGCCGATCATGATCGGCGCGCCCGACATGGCCTTCCCGCGGATGAACAACATCAGCTTCTGGCTGCTGGTGCCCGCCTTCACCCTGCTGCTGGCCTCGCCCTTCTTCGGCGGCGCGGGCACCGGTTGGACGGTCTACGCGCCGCTCTCCACCTATGGCGAGCCGGGGCCGTCGGTCGACATGGCGATCCTGTCGCTCCATCTCGCGGGCGTCAGCTCGATCCTCGGCGCGATCAACTTCATCACCACGATCTTCAACATGCGCGCGCCGGGCATGACGCTGCACAAGATGCCGCTGTTCGCCTGGTCGGTGCTGGTCACCGCCTTCCTGCTGCTGCTGGCGTTGCCGGTGCTCGCCGCGGCGATCACGATGCTGCTGACCGACCGCAACTTCGGCACCACCTTCTACGACCCGGCGGGCGGCGGCGACCCGGTGCTGTATCAGCATCTGTTCTGGTTCTTCGGTCACCCCGAAGTGTACATCATGATCCTGCCGGGCTTCGGCATCATCAGCCACATCGTCGCCACTTTCAGCCGCAAGCCCGTGTTCGGCTATCTCGGCATGGCCTATGCCATGGTCGCGATCGGGGTGGTCGGCTTCGTGGTGTGGGCGCACCACATGTTCACCACCGGCATGAGCGTCAACGTGAAGATGTACTTCACCGCGGCGACGATGGTGATCGCGGTGCCGACGGGCATCAAGATCTTCTCCTGGATCGCGACCATGTGGGGCGGCTCGCTGCGCTTCCCCACGCCGATGGTCTGGGCGATCGGCTTCATCTTCATGTTCACCGTCGGCGGCGTGACCGGCGTGGTGCTCGCCAACGGCGGGGTCGACGACTACATGCAGGACACCTACTACGTGGTGGCGCACTTCCACTACGTGCTGAGCCTCGGCGCGGTGTTCTCGCTCTTCGCCGGCTTCTATTACTGGTTCCCGAAGATGACCGGGCGGATGTACTCGGAATTGCTCGGCCAGCTGCACTTCTGGGTGTTCTTCGTCGGCGTGAACGTGATGTTCTTCCCGATGCACTTCCTCGGCCTGCAGGGCATGCCGCGGCGCTACCCGGACTATCCCGACGCCTTCGCACACTGGAACCATGTCGCGACGGTCGGCTACATGATCATGGCGTCGGGAATGGTGATCTTTTTCGTCAACGTCGTCTGGTCGATGCTGGCGGGCAAGAAGGCGCCCGACAATCCGTGGGGCGCGGGTGCGACCACGCTGGAGTGGACCCTGTCGAGCCCGCCCCCGTTCCACCAGTTCGAGACGTTGCCCAAGATCGACTGATCGGGCGCTCGCTCGTGATCCGGCCGGCGCCGCGTCCACGGACGCGGCGCCGGTCGGCCTTTGGGGGTGAGGAGCGGGCGTGAAGACCTCCCTTCCCCCCCTTCCTTCGTCATCCCCGCGGAGGCGGGGATCCAGACGCGCGAACCTTCCACGGAGCCGAGGCGGCAGCGTATATGGATCCCCGCCTTCGCGGGGATGACGCCTAAGGGAGTGGGGCGGCCCAATCGCCCCACCTCCTAGCGATTCCGTAACCCCTCGCCGCTACACCGCCGCGCGATGGAACTCGCGCGCGCCTACAAGCAGCTGATCGACCAGATCGTCGCGACCGCCGGACCGGCGCCGCTGCTCCACGTCCACGCCGGGTTGGCCATCTACCTGCTGGCCCGCCTCGTCCTGCGCGAGCAGCGCGGCTCGCTCGTCGCGCTCCACGTCGTGTTCGCCGCCGAGATGCTCAACGAGGCGCTCGACTGGCTCGCCGGTTCGCCGAGCTGGTCCGTCCGCGACACGCTCGGCGACATCACGCTGACGATGCTGTGGCCCGTCGCCATCGCCGCGGTGGCGCAGCACCGCCGCCGGCGCTGGCGCCGCGCGACCGCCCGCCGACCCCGCCCCGCTGTACCAGCCGCCCCATATCCAAGCAGTTGAATGCTGCACTGCACCGCTTGCGGCTTGCCAGACCGCGAACGTAACGGGTAGCGCTCCGGGCGAGGGGCCGATCGCGTCCCATCGTCAATCAACGAGGAGCGACCACCTTGCGCATCACCATGATCGGCTCGGGCTATGTCGGGCTGGTATCGGGCACCTGCTTCGCCGACTTCGGCCACGACGTCGTCTGCGTCGACAAGGATCAGGGCAAGATCGAGCGACTGCTCGCCGGCAAGATGCCGATCTACGAGCCCGGCCTCGAGGATCTCGTCGCGCGCAACGTCCAGGCCGGGCGCCTTCGCTTCACCACCGACCTCAAGGAGGGCGTGAAGGACGCCGACGCGGTCTTCATCGCGGTCGGCACGCCGTCGCGCCGCGGTGACGGCCACGCCGACCTGTCGTACGTCTACGCCGCCGCCAAGGAGATCGGCGAGGCGATCTCGGGCTATACGGTGATCGTGACCAAATCGACCGTCCCCGTCGGGACCGGCGACGAGGTCGAGCGGATCATCGGCGAGGCCGCGCCCGACGCCGATTTCGGCGTGGTCTCCAACCCGGAGTTCCTGCGCGAGGGCGCCGCGATCGACGACTTCAAGCGGCCCGACCGGATCGTCATCGGCTCGGAGGACGAGCGCGCCACCGACGTGATGCGTCAGGTGTACCGCCCACTGTATCTCAACGCCGCGCCGATCCTCGTGACCCGCCGCCGCACCGCCGAGCTGATCAAGTACGCCGGCAACGCCTTCCTCGCGACCAAGATCACCTTCATCAACGAGATCGCCGACCTGTGCGAGAAGGTCGGTGCGGACGTGAAGGACGTCAGCCGCGGCATCGGGCTGGACAATCGCATCGGGTCCAAGTTCCTCCACGCCGGCCCCGGCTACGGCGGCTCGTGCTTCCCCAAGGACACGCTGGCGCTGCTCAAGACCAGCCAGGACTATGACGCGCCGCAGCGCATCGTCGAGGCGGTGGTCGCGGTGAACGAAAACCGCAAGCGCGCGATGGGGCGCAAGATCGTCCACGCGATGGGCGACGACGTCCGCGGCAAGACCGTCGCGGTGCTGGGCCTCACCTTCAAGCCGAACACCGACGATATGCGCGACTCGCCAGCGATCGCGGTGATCCAGACGCTGCAGGACGCCGGCGCGACGGTGAAGGCCTATGACCCCGAGGGCATGGAGCAGGCCGAGAAGCTGCTCGGCGACGTGGTCTATTGCAAGGGCCCGTACGAGGCGATCGAGGGCGCCGACGCGCTCGCGATCGTGACCGAGTGGGACCAGTTCCGCGCGCTCGACTTCGATCGGGTCAAGTCGCTGCTCAAGACCCCGGTGCTGATCGACCTGCGCAACATCTACACGCCCGACGAGATCGCCGCGGCGGGCTTCCAGTACACCAGCATCGGCCGCTGAGCCGCGACGGCGCCGGCCCTCCCGGGAAGCGGGAGGATCGGCGCCGCCCTACACCCTTGGCAGCGGCGCACGGGTCTGCTGTCTGGCGGCATGGCCCGCCTCCTCTCTCGCGCGCTCGCCGTCGCGCTGCTGCTCGCCGCCGCGCTGCCCCAGGCCGCCGCGGCGCGCACCGTCCTCTTCATCGGCAACAGCTTCACCTTCGGCGCCAACTCGCCGGTGCAGCGCTACCGCCCCGATCGAGTCACCGATCTCAACGGCGAGGGCATCGGCGGCGTGCCCGCGCTGTTCAAGACCTTCGCCGACGAGGCCGGGCTCGACTGGCAGGTCAGCCTCGAGACCTCGCCGGGCAAGGAGCTCGCCTGGCACCTGCAGAACCGGCGCGCGCTGATCGACCGGCCGTGGGACGCGGTGGTGCTACAGGGATACAGCACGCTCGATCCGGCGCGCCCCGGCGACCCGACGCGCCACGTCGCCGCCGCGCGCGATCTCGCCGCGCTGTTCCGCGCGCGCAACCCCGCGGTGATCGTCGACCTCGTCGCCACCTGGTCGCGGGCCGATCTCACCTATCGCCCGGGCGCGCGCTGGTCGGGGCAGCCGATCGTCGCGATGGCGGACGAGCTCGCCGCGGTGACCGACCGCGCCGTCGCCGAGGGCGGTGGCCTCAACGCCGCGATAGCGGTGGGCAGCGCGTGGAACCGCGCGATCCGCGACGGACTCGCCGACCCCGACCCCTATGACGGGGTCGCTTTCGGCCAGGTCAGCCTGTGGAGCTGGGACCAGTACCACGCCAGCGCCGAGGGCTATTATCTCGAGGCGCTGATGACCTTCGGCACGCTCACCGGCGTCGACCCGCACCGGCTCGACGGGCGCGAGCGCGCCGCCGACGACCTTGGGCTGGATCCGCGCGTCGCGACGCGGCTGCGCGCGATCGCCAGCGACGAGCTGCGCGCGCGCGGGCGCCTGGGGTGAGAATGGCGGGGGGGGGGGGATGGCGGCGGGGCTAGGCCGGCGGGAACGGACTGGCTGCCCTGCCGCCTGAGGTCGCATCCTGACGCAAGCCCAGACCCGACATCCCCGCGGAGGCGGGGATCCAGACGAGCAGACCTGCGAAGGAGCCGCAGCGCCAGCGTGTATGGATCCCCGCCTCCGCGGGGATGACGGAAATGCGGGGCGACGTCGCGGCAGCGAGCGCCCATATCGAATGCGTCCGTATCATCGACGCCTCCGCCGTCAGATCGGCGCCTCGACCTCGAACCGCGCCCCCTCGGGCGGATAGGCCACCGCCACCGGCCCGCTGACATGCGGCGCCAGCACCCGCTCGATCATGCGCGAGCCGAAGCCGGCGCGCGTGGGCGGGGTCACCGCGGGGCCGCCCTGCTCGACCCAGGAGAAGCGGAACCGACGCGCGCCCTCGTCCCCCGCCAGCGCCCAGCGGATCGCCACCCGTCCCTCGGGCACCGACAGGGCGCCGTACTTGATCGCGTTGGTGGCGAGCTCGTGCAGCGCCATCGACAGCGCCAGCGTGATCTCCGGGCTGAGCCGGATCGCCGGGCCCGCCGCGTCGAAGCGCCGGCCGTCGCGGTCGGCGAAGGGCGCGAGCACGCGATCGACGATGTCGCCGATCGCCGCGCCCTCGACCTCGTCGTGCACCAGCAGCTCGTGCGCGGCGCCGAGGCTGGCGATCCGCCCCGCCACCGCGCCGCGCGCGGCGGCCAGTGAGGGCGCATCGCGCAGCGTCTGGCTCACCACCGCGCCGACCGTGGCGAGGATGTTCTTCACGCGATGCGTCAGCTCGCGCGCGAGCACCGCGCGATGCTCCTCGGCGAACTTGCGGTCGGAGATGTTGGTGGTGAAGCCCACCATCGCCAGCGGCGTGCCGTCGGCGCGATACTGCATCTCGGCGTGCACCGCGATCCAGCGCTGCTCGCCTCCCGGGGTGAGCACGCGATACTCGATGTCATACACGGCGCCGCGCTCCAGCGTGGAGGTCAGCGCGGCCGCGACGCGATCGCGATCGATCGGGTGGACCGCGGCGATCAGCTCGTCGAGCGTGACCGCCTCGGCGGGCCCGCGACCGAAATTGGCCTTGCAGCTCGCCGAGGATGTGATCGCGCCCGTCGCCGGATCCACCGAGAAGGTACCGAGCCCGCCCGCGCGGAGCGCCAGCGCCAGCCGCTCCTCGCGCTCTGCCAGCGCGGCGTCGCGCTCCGCGACCTCGGCGGCAAGCTGCTCGCGGTCCTGTTGCAGCCGCGCGAGCCGATGGCGCTCGAGCGTGACGTCGAGCTGCGACGAGACGAAGTAGCGCAGCGCCCCGCGCGCGTCATGCACCGGCGCGACGGTCAGGCGGTTCCAGAAGGGCGCTCCGTCGCGGCGATGATTGAGCAGGTCGACCTCGATCCGCTCGCGCCGCGCGATCGCCTCGCGCAGCCGCGTCACGTCGGCAGGGTCGGTCAGCGGTCCCTGCATGAAACGGCAGTTGCGCCCGACCAGCTCGGCCGCGGTGAAGCCGGTCAGCGCCTCGAACGCGCAATTGACGTAGAGCAACGGGTTGTCGGGCAGCGTCGGGTCGCTGATCGCCATCGGCGTGATCGACTCGTCGAAGGCCGCGACCCAGGGGTCGCCATGCGCGAGGCGCGCCGCGAACGCGGCCACCGCCGCGCGGACCGCGGCGTCTGGCTCGCGCGGGAGCAGCGGTGGGGAGGCGCGGGAAGGATCGTCCAAGATGCTGGCTAGCATAGATTAGACCTTCCGGTACGGCAACTCGCCGCGACCGGCCGCGCGGCCGCGCGATGCTGCCTAGGCGAGCGCCCGCGGCGCCACTAAGGTCGCCCCCGACACGCGACGAGAGAGAGGATCTATGCTGCGGAATTTATTGGCCTTCACGACGATTTCCGCGGCCCTGGCGGGGTGCGGCGGCACCACCGCCGCCGCCGGCAACCAGCAGCAGCCGAGCGCAACGGCCTCGCCCACTGCCGCGGCCACGCCAGTCAATTACGGCAACGCCAAGCCCGTCGCGGCCAAGCCGTTCGATGCCGCCACCGTGGCGACCTTCGACCAGCCCTGGGCGCTCGCCTTCCTGCCCGACCGGCGCATGCTGGTGACCGAGAAGCCGGGGCAGATCTGGCTCGTCACCGCGGACGGCACCAAGACCAAGGTGGGCGGCGTGCCCAAGGTTCACGACGAGGGCCAGGGCGGGCTGCTCGACGTCGCGGTGTCGCCGCGTTTCGCCAGCGATCACGCGGTGTACATCAGCTACAGCGAGCCCGGCGAGGGCGGCGATTCCCTCGCGCTGGCGCGCGCGACGATCGATCCCGCCGCAACGGCGCCCGCGCTGACCGGGCTGCAGGTGATCTGGCGCCAGCTGCCGCGGGGCCAGGGCGGCCAGTTCGGCGCCTACATCGCCTTCTCGCCCGATGGCCAGCACCTGTTCCTCGCTGCGGGCGACCGCCAGCGCATGACGCCGGCGCAGGACCCCGACCAGCCCGTCGGCAAGATCCTGCGGCTGACGCTCGACGGCAAGCCCGCTCCGGGTAACCCCGGTGAGGGCAAGACCGGCGCGACCACCGTGTCGCTGATCGACCCGCCCGAGAACACCGTCGCGGCGGCCAAGGCCAAGGGCCGGCAGGTCACCGTGCCGGCGCCGAACCTCACGCCGGCGGAAACGTGGAGCAGCGGTCACCGCAACCCCTACGGGCTCGCCTTCGACTCGCAGGGCCGGCTGTGGTCGGTCGAGATGGGTCCGAAGGGCGGCGACGAGCTCAACCTGATCGAGCCCGGCAAGAACTACGGCTGGCCCTTGGTGTCTTACGGTTCGAACTACGACGACGTGCCGATCCCGAGCCCGACGACGCGTCCCGACCTGGCTGAGCCAGCGCTCTACTGGAACCCGGTGATCGCGCCGGCGGGGCTGACCTTCTACGACGGCACGCTGTTCCCTGACTGGCGCGGCTCGGCCTTCGTCGGCGGACTGGCGGCGACCGCGCTGGTGCGGATCGCCTTCGACGGCACCACCGCGCGCGAGGCGGAGCGCTGGGACATGGGCAACCGCATCCGCGCGGTAGTGAGCGGCCCCGACGGTGCGCTCTGGCTGCTCGAGGACGGTGCCGAAGCCAAGCTGCTGCGGCTCACCCCGAAGAAGGCGGGCTGAGGCGGATCGCCCTCTCCCGCGCGGGGGAGGGCGTCACCGCGCGCGCACGTAGCTCCCCGGCGCGGGCTCGATCGCGGCCAGCGCGCCCGCGCCCGGCACGCGCGCGCCGGTGGCGGGCACCTCGTCGGGCGCGCGCGCGCGCAGCCACGCCGCCCAGTCGGGCCACCAACTGCCCTTCACCTCGCGCGCGCCGGCGACGAACTCCTCCAGCGACGCGGCCCCCGCCTCGTTGACCCAATGCTGGTACTTGCCCGCGGCGGGCGGGTTGACCACGCCCGCGATATGGCCCGAGC
Source organism: Sphingomonas sp. BK580 (assembly GCF_014194975.1). GTDB lineage: Bacteria > Pseudomonadota > Alphaproteobacteria > Sphingomonadales > Sphingomonadaceae > Sphingomonas. Next base: position 144,476 of record NZ_JACIAY010000009.1, read on the forward strand.
CGGCCAGCACGAAGCGCAGCGGGCCGCGGAAATGCTCGGTGAGCTTCCACACGCTCTCGGCCGGCGCGATATGGTCCTCGCGCCCGGCCTGGACGTAGCTCGGCGTGGTCACGCGGGCGAGGTCGATCGGCACGCCCGCCACGATCATCTCGCCCTTGGCGAGCCGGTTGTCGCGGTACAGGTCGGTGAGATAGGCGAGGTGCCATCTCGCCGGCAGGTTGGTGACGTCGCCGTTCCAGTGGAGCAGGTCGAACGGCACGTGATCCTTGCCGAGCAGATAGTTCTGCGTGACGTAGTTCCAGATCAGGTCACGCCCGCGCAGCAGGTTGAAGGTCGCGGCGAGATAGCGGCCGTCGAGGAAGCCCTGCGGGCTGAGCGACGCCATGACGGCCAGTTGCTCGTCGTCGACGAAATGGAGCAGGTCGCCGGCGCGGCTGAAATCCACCTGTGCGGTGAGGAAGGTGGCACTGGCGACGCGCGCCTCTTCCCCCTTGGCGGCGAGCAGCGCCAGCGTCGCCGCGAGCGTGGTCCCCGCGACGCAATAGCCGACGGTGTGGACCGCGGGCACGTCGAGCAGCGCGCGCACCGTGTCGATCGCGTCGAGCTGCGCCGCAACGTAATCGTCCCAGGTCACGTCCGCCATCGCCGCGTCGGCCGAGCGCCACGACACGACGAAGACGGTGATCCCCTGCTCCACCGCCCAGCGGATGAAGCTCTTCTCGCGCGTCAGATCCAAGATGTAGAAGCGGTTGATCCAGGGCGGGAAGATCACCAGCGGCGCGGCCAGCACCCGCTCGGTCGTGGGATTGTACTGGATCAGCTCGTAGAAGGGCGTGCGCTTGACCACTTGCCCGGGCGTGGTGGCGAGATCCTCGCCGAGCGTGAAGGCGCCCTCCTTGCTGTGGGTCACCTGCCCGCGCCGCAGGTCGTCGAGCAGGTGCTGCAGGCCCGCGAGCAGATTCTCGCCGCGCGTCGCGATCGTGCGCTCGATCACCTCGGGGTTGGTCAGCGCGAAATTGGACGGGCTCATCGCGTCGACGAAGCCGCGCGCCGCGAAGCGCAGCTGCGCGCGGGTGCGCTCGTCGATGCCGTCGATCTGGTCGACGCCGCGCAGCAGGTGGTCGGCCACCAGCGCGTAGCTCTGCCGGATCCAGTCGAACAGCGGGTGGTCGCGCCACGCCGCGGCGGCGAAACGGCGGTCCTTCTCGGGCCTCGCCGCGGCATCCTTCTCCGGTGCGGCGAAGCGCTGCCACAGCGCCAGATAGTCGCTCCAGAAGTCCTGCACCTGCGCCGCCGCCTTCTCGGGCGCGGCGAGCGGCACACCCGCCTCCATCAGCATCTGCTGCGCGCGGCCCGCCACCCAGGTCCAGTGCTGGAGCTCGGCGAGATCGGGGATCGGCGGCTTGGTCGTCGCGCTCACGGCTCGTCGCTCCTCGTTGGCGCGACCGGCATAGCGCAAGCTCCTGGCGCGGCGAAGCGGCGGCGCAGGCTTTTTCCGTCGGGCGGGTGCCGCGCGGGGCGAATGGCGATATAGGTGAGCGGAAAGGAGTGCCCGCCCGTGTCCGACGAATTCTACCGCATGAAGCGCCTGCCGCCCTATGTCATCGCCGAGGTCAACGCGATGCGGGCACAGGCGCGCGCGGGCGGGGAGGACATCATCGACCTCGGCATGGGCAACCCCGACCTGCCGCCGCCCGACCACGTCATCGCGAAGCTGGTCGAGGTGGCGCAGAAGCCGAGCGCGCACGGCTACTCGCAGTCGCGCGGCATCCCCGGGCTGCGTCGCGCCCAGGCCAATTACTACGGCCGCCGGTTCGGGGTGGAGGTCGATCCCGAGACCGAGGTCGTCGTCACGATGGGATCGAAGGAGGGGCTCGCCAGCCTCGCCACCGCGATCACCGCGCCGGGCGACGTGGTGCTGGCGCCCAACCCGAGCTACCCGATCCACACCTTCGGCTTCATCATCGCGGGCGCGACGATCCGCGCGGTGCCGACCACGCCCGACGAACATTATTTCGAGAGCCTCGACCGCGCGGTGGCCTTCACCGTGCCGCGGCCGAGCGTGCTGGTGGTCAACTATCCCTCGAACCCGACGGCGGAGACGGTCGACCTGGCCTTCTACGAGCGGCTGGTCGCCTGGGCGCGCGAGAACCAGGTGTGGGTGATCTCCGACCTGGCCTATTCCGAGCTCTATTATGACGGCAAGCCGACCGTCTCGATCCTCCAGGTGCCCGGCGCGCGCGACGTCGCGGTGGAGTTCACCAGCCTCAGCAAGACCTATTCGATGGCGGGCTGGCGGATCGGCTTCGCGGTCGGCAACCGCAAGCTGATCGCGGCGATGACGCGGGTGAAGTCCTATCTCGACTATGGCGCGTTCACGCCGGTGCAGGCCGCCGCCTGCGCCGCGCTCAACGGCCCGCAGGATATCGTCGAGAAGAACCGCCAGCTCTATCACAAGCGCCGCGACGTGCTGGTGGAGAGCTTCGCGCGCGCCGGCTGGAACGTGCCCGCGCCGCGCGCCTCGATGTTCGCCTGGGCGCCGCTGCCGCCCGCGCTCGCGCATCTCGGCAGCCTGGAATTCTCCAAGCAGCTGCTGAGCCACGCCAAGGTCGCGGTGGCGCCGGGCGTCGGCTACGGCGAGAACGGCGAGGGCTTCGTGCGGATCGCGCTGGTCGAGAACGAGCAGCGGCTGCGCCAGGCGGCGCGCAACGTGAAGCGCTACCTGCAGAGCATGGGGGTCAACGTGCCCGGCAAGGCCGCGGGGTGAGTTGAGGGCGGGGAACCTTCCTGAGCTCCTCCCCTTCAGGGGAGGGGTTGGGGTGGGGCGCTTCCGCTGACGCGACGCTCGCGGAGAGTCCCACCCCCCGCCCCTCCGCTAAAGGGGAGGGGAGAGGTCACGCAACGACCCTGCTATCTAGCCCCGCTCAGCTCCGCGCCACCGCCGGCGACAGCTTCAGCTCGCCGAGCACGCGGTCGAGATGCGCCAGCGCCTCGGGGGTCGGCCCCGGATAGGGCCCCTCGGTCGGCTGGTCGCCGATATAGCCCATGTCGGCCTTGCCCTCGGGCAGGCTGTAATAGCCCGTGACGAAGAGGTAGCGCAGCTTGTCCATGAAGGCGACCGGCGCGACCATCGGCGGCGCCGGCGTCGTCACCATCAGCGCGTCCATCAGCGTCGTGCGCTGCGCCGGCGCGAGCGCGACGAAGGAGCGGCCGCCGAGCGCCCGGCTCTGCGCCTCGAGCCAGGCGAGCCCGGGCAGGATCCGCTCGCGGTCGGCGCGCTGCACCGGGTAGGGCGCGCTGACCCACTCGTCGACGAAGGCGGCGACGCCCAGCTTCCCCGCGCCCGGCGCGTCGCCCTCGGGCGGCAGGATCAGGTCCCCCAGCAGGTCGAGCGTGGCGCGCTGCGCGCGGTCGAGCGTCAGCGGCCACGGCACGCTGGGCTCCATCAGCTTGGGGTCGCGGCCATAGCCGGGCGCGGGCTTGGCCGCGGGCAGCGCGGGCCAGTCGACCACCGCGAAGGGCGGCGCGACCGCGGCGGCACCGGCCTGCGCCAGTGCGGGCGGCTCGAACAAGGGCAGCGCGGCCGCAGCGGCGAGCCACTGCAGCGTGGTACGGCGCGATAGCGTCACGCGAGAGCTCCCGTCTTGATGCGTTGCGCCAGCCGCTCCGAGTTGCGCAGCGAGAGCGCGAGGATGGTCAGCGTCGGGTTCTTGTGCGCGCCCGAGGCGAACACCGCGCCGTCCATCAGCACGAGGTTGGGCACGTCCCACGCCTCGCCGTAGCTGTTCACCACCGAGGTGCGCGGGCTGTCCCCCATGCGCGCGGTGCCGAGCTCGTGGATGATCTCGCCCCCCGCGGTCATGATCTGCTCGATCGGCAGGTCGGGGCTGAGGATCGTCCCGCCGAGTCGCTCGAACACCGCGTGCGCGGAGCGGCGGCCATGCGCCACCTGGTTGACCTCGTTCTGCGACCATTTGAACGCGAAGCGCAGCACGGGGATGCCGAACTTGTCCTTCACGCCCGGGTCGATCTCGCAGAACGTGTCCTTGTTGGGGATCATCTCGCCGCGCAGCGTCAGCCGCAGCGTCGCGCCCGAGGCCTGGCGCACCGCCTGGCGCAGCGCGCTGCCATAGGCGCGCGGCAGCGTCGCGGGCGGCGGGATGTCGAAGCGGCCGCCGATCTCGAAATGATAGCCGCGCGCGAAGTCGAGCTCGCCGCGCGCCTGCTCCTTGTACTGCCAGAAGGGGATGTAGATGTGCTGCCCGCCGATCCCGTCCTCGTTGTAGCGCGGCCGTCCGGCGAGCTTGGGAATGTACGCGCTGAACGAGGCGCCGGTCGAGTCGGTGAGGTTGCGCCCCAGCTCGCCCGAGCCGTTGGCGAGTCCGCGCCGGTCGGTGCCCGAGTTGAGCAGCAGCCGCGCGGTCTCGCCCGTCCCTGCCGCCAGCACCACCGCGCGCGCGCTCACCTGGTGGCGCTGCCCGGTCCTGCGGTCGACATATTCGACCCCGGTGGCGCGACCGTTCCGCCCCATCAGCACGCGCGCCACCATCGCGTCGGTGACGACGCGCAGCCGACCGGTCGCATTCGCCTGCGGCAGCAGCGACGTGGTGGTCTGGAACATCGCGCCGATCGTGCAGCCGCGCGTGCACGGCGTGGCGTTGAAGCAGGCGCTGCGCGGCGCGACGTCGTCGGGCATGTCGCGCGTGAGCACCGCGGTGTGCGCGGCGCGCACCGGGATGCCGATACTCTCCGCCGCGGCCTTGATCATCATCTCGGTGACGCGCGGCTTGGGCGGGGGCAGCAGGCAGCCGTCGGGTGAGTCGGGGTGGTTCTCCAGCCCGAGCTTGCCGCCGTTGACCCCGATCATCCGCTCGACCCGATCGTAGTAAGGCGCGACGTCGTCGTAGCCGATCGGCCAGTCGACCCCGAGCTTGTCACGCGAATACGGCTTGAAGTCGTACGGCCCCCAGCGCGGCGCGTGGCGGCCCCAGTGGTTGGTGCGCCCGCCCAGCATGCGCGGGCGATACCAGCGGAAGTCGCTGCCCGGGCGCGAGGTATAGGGCTCACCCTCGACCTCCCAGCCGCCGCCGACGGTGGCGTCAAAATAGCCGAAGGGCTTGTCCGGCGTGGACGCACCGCGCAGCGGCGCGTCGCTCTCTGGCGCGAACATGTTGACCTCGGCCTTGGGATCGTAGTCGCGCCCGGCCTCGAGCATCAGGCAGCGCAGCCCGGCTTTGGTGAGGCTGTGCGCCGCCATGGCGCCGGCGGCGCCCGACCCGACGATGATCACGTCTGCGGGCGCGTCGGCGGCGCCCGCGCGCGCCGGTGCGGCGCCCGCTGCTCGGGCCTGTGTCGACATGCTCTCTCCCACTCCACCCACGCTCGACGCCCTACCTAATGGGCGGGACAGTCAGCGCAATCCCCTGGTCGCCGGGGTGTCAGCGCGCGAAGCCGGCGATGGCAGCCAGATAGGACTCCTCCGGACCGATGTGCCTGGCACAATCGACGAGGTGCGGGTCGATCGCCAGCGCCGCGGCGCGGTCACGCGCGGGCATGCGAGCGTCGCCATGTCGGGTCAGAACGCGATCGTTCCGGCCCTGACGCATCCTTTTCGCCGCCCCCTCGTATCCCCCCTGCGGCCGGCATCGCGCCGCGACGGTGAAGGGGGAGCGTGGGATGGCCGCGGGCGAGAGACTGATCGAGGCGCGGGCGCGCCGCCGCGACGAGCGCCGCGCGTTCTTTCGCGGCGCGGCCACCGCCGCGGTCCTGGGTGCGGGCGGGCTGATGCTGTCGCGCGAGGCGAGCGCGCAGACCGCGCCGAGCGACGTCGACATCCTCAACTTCGCGCTCAACCTCGAATATCTCGAGGCGCAATTCTACAGCTACGCGGTCTCCGGCGTCGGGCTGGCGGCGGACCAGCTCACCGGCACGCAGACGCAAGGGTCGGTGAACGGCGCGCGCCGCGCCGCGCTGAGCGATCCGGCGGTGATCCAGTACGCGCGCGAGATCGCCGCCGACGAGGTCGCGCACGTCGCCGTGCTGCGCCGCGTGCTCGGCAGCGTCGCGGTGGCGCAGCCCGCGATAGACCTGTCGACCACGGTCTTCACCGCGGCCGCCAAGGCCGCCGACATCGACCTCGACGCCAGCGGCGGGATCTTCGACCCTTACGCGAACGACGACAATTTCCTGCTCGCCGCCTTCCTATTCGAGGACGTCGGCGTCACCGCCTACAAGGGGGCCGCGCCGCTGCTGAGCGACGTCGCGATCGTCGACGCGGCGGCCGGGCTGCTCGCCGCCGAGGCGTTCCACGCCGGGCTGATCCGCAGCGCGCTCTACCGCCGCGGCGTCGACGTCGACGAGCTGCGCGAGAAGGCCGACAAGATCTCCGACGCGCGCGACGATCTCGACGGCGACGACGCGTCAGACGGCCCGCCGCGCCGCGTCGGCGACGACGACCAGGGCATCTCCCCGGTCACCTCGATCTATGGCCGCGCCGCCAACGTCGTCCCCACCGACGGGCGCGGGCTGGTGTTCGGCCGCACCGTCGAGCAGGTCCACAACATCGCCTATCTCACCGAGAAGCAGGTCAGCGCTGGCGGATTCTTCCCGGCGGGGACCAACAATGCCAATGCGGCGCTGCGTCGCTCCGGCGCGAACTGAGGAGCACGGCGATGAGCGACGCGATCGAGTTCCTCGACCTCATGGAGCGCGCCGAGCAGCAGCGCCAGGCGCGCCGGCGCTTCATCCGCCTATGCGGCGGTGCCGCGGCGATGACGGGTGGGCTGGCGCTGCTGTCGGGCTGCGGCGATGACAAGGAGGACGGCTCCCCGACGCCCTCCCCCACCCCGACGCCGAGCGGCGCGATCACCGACGTCGCCGTGCTCAACTTCGCGCTCCAGCTCGAATATCTCGAGGGCGCCTATTACGCCTATGCGGTGTCGGGCAGCGGCGTCGACGGCGCGCTGCTCACCGGCATGGGCACGCAGGGGCCGGTGGTGACCGGCAGCGGCGCGGGCGCGGCGCGCGCGGTTGACTTCAGCGATGACGTGGTCGCCGAATATGCGCGCGAGATCGCCGCCGACGAGATCGGCCACATCCGCTTCCTGCGCGAGACGCTGGGCAGCGCGCGGGTGGCGCAGCCCGCGATCAACATCTCGGGAAGCGCGAGCGTGGACGTCGCGGGCACCACCGGCGTCGGCGCCTTCACCGCGGCGGCGCGCGCCGCCGGCGTGATCGGCGCGGGCGACATCTTCGACCCTTATGCCAGCGACGAGAACTTCCTGATCGGCGCCTACCTGCTCACCGACGTCGGCGTCAGCGCCTATCGTGGCGCCGCCAAGCTACTCACCAACAAGACCTATCTCGAGGCGAGCGCGGGCATCCTCGCGGCCGAATGCTACCATGACGCGACGATTCGCGCCGAGCTGTGGCGCCGCGGGCTGACCGTGCCCAGCGTCTACACGCGGGTGAGCCAGATCTCGGCGCTGCGCGACTCGCTCGACGGCGCGGGCGATACCGACCAGGATATCGGCACCGCCGCGAGCGCGAACATCGTGCCGACCGACAGCGACGGGCTGGTGCTCGGGCGCAGCGCGGCGCAGGTGCTCAACGTCGTCTTCCAGAACGGCGCGGCGGTGACGGGCGGCGGCTTCTTCCCGTCTGGGCTCAACGGCACGATCCTGACGAGCGGCGCTGGCTGAGCGCGGCGACGGCGCGGCGTGAGCCGTGCTCCGGTGAACGCCGGGGCCAAGGGTCGCGAGCGCTGTATCGCGGTTCCTGGGCTCCTGCGTGCGCAGGCGCACGCTCGCCTTCCGGTTTGGGTCGTTCAAATGGGACGGATCATGCGCTAGTGGCTACGCGATCGATCGCGACCCGGAGATGAGATGGCCAGCGCCCTCAAGATCGCGCCCGGCGACAGCGTCGCCACCTTGCTCGATGACGCGCGGGCGGGCGAGACGCTCGCGCTCGCGGGGGAAAGGCTGACGCTCGCGCAGGACGTCGCGCGCGGGCACAAGGTCGCGGTCGCCGCGCTCGCGCCGGGCGAGGCGGTGATCAAATACGGCTATCCGATCGGCCACGCCACCGCGCCGATCCGGCCGGGCGAGCACGTCCACTCGCACAATCTCGCGACCGCGCTCGACGCCACGCTCGACTATCACTACGCGCCAGCGCCGCCGGCGACTCTGGAGCGTCCGGCGGGCGCGAGCTTCCTCGGCTATCGTCGCGCCGACGGGCGCGTGGCGACGCGCAACGAGATCTGGGTGCTGCCGACGGTCGGCTGCGTCGCGCGCACCGCCGAGCGGATCGCGGCGCGCGCCGCCGGGCTGGTCGGCGACGCGGTCGACGGCGTCCACGCCTTCACTCACCCGCACGGCTGCTCGCAGCTGGGGCAAGACCTGGGCGGGACGCGCGCGATCCTCGCCGCGCTGGCGGCGCACCCCAACGCGGGCGGCGTGCTGATCGTCGGGCTCGGCTGCGAGGAGAACCAGGTCGCCGCCCTGATCGAGGCGATCCCGCCCGCCGCACGCGGCCGGGTGCGCGCGCTCACCGCGCAGGCGAGCGCGGACGAGGTGGAGGAAGGCGTCGCCATCGTCGCCGCGCTGGCCGAGGCGGCGCGCGCGACGCGCGCGCCCTGCGCGCTCGGCGAGCTGGTGCTCGGGGTGAAGTGCGGCGGCTCGGACGGTCTCTCGGGGCTCACCGCCAACCCGCTGGTCGGCCGTATCAGCGACCGCGTGGTCGCGGCCGACGGCAGCGTGGTGTTCACTGAGATCCCCGAGATCTTCGGCGCCGAGCAGGCGCTGATGGACCGCGCCAGCGACGCGCGCGTGTTCGACGGCATCTCCGGGCTGGTCAACGGCTTCAAACGCTACTTCCTCGACCACGGCGAGACGGTGTCGGAGAACCCATCGCCCGGCAACGTCGTGGGCGGGATCACCACGCTGGAGGAGAAATCGCTCGGCGCGGTACAGAAGGCCGGGCGCGGGCCGATCTGCGACGTGATCGGCTATGGCGCGGTGGTGCGATCGCGCGGGCTGACGCTGCTGGAAGCGCCGGGCAATGACGCGGTATCGTCGACCGCCCTGGCCGCGGCGGGCGCGACCGTGATCCTGTTCACGACGGGGCGCGGCACCCCGCTCGGCTTCCCCGTGCCGACGGTGAAGATCGCCTCGAACAGCGGCCTGGCGACGCGCAAGCCGGGCTGGATCGACTTCGACGCGGGCGCGGTGCTGGAGCGCGGCTTCGACGCCACGGCCGACGCGCTGCTGGCGCGCATCGTCGCGATCGCCTCGGGCGAGCCCACCGCCGCCGAGCGCAACGGCGAGCGCGAGATCGCGATCTGGAAGCGCGGCGTGACATTGTGACGCCTCGATCTTCCCCTCGAAGAGAGAGCCGGCCGCTCGATGCCCGGCACCCTCATTGATCCTCCCCTTGCAAGGGCAGGATCAGCCGAGGCCCTACGAGGCACCATCTCACCCCGCCATCACGGCGCGCCTCTCCCGCCGCGCAGCGCTCACCCGCGCCCGCGTCGCCCAGAAGCCGTAGACCGCGAGGCTGCCGAGCAGCGCCAGCGCCAGTCCCGAGGCGGTGATCGCCAGCTTCCACGCCAGGCCGCCGATCTTGGCGGCGTGGAGCGGGTAGAGCTTCTCTCGCGCGCGCTCGTGCGCGCCGCCGGTGGCCGGATCGGCGACGCCGACGATCGCGAGCGTGGTCGGGTCGGCGTAGACGAAGGTGCGCCCGTTCGGCGTCCACTCGAATGGCTGTCGCAGCCGTAGCGCCAGCGGCGCGCCCGACCCGCGCGGCCATTGCACCCGCCGCATCTCCGCACCGGGGAAGCGTCGCGCCGCCGCCGCGAGCAGCTGGGCGAAGGGTCTCGGCGCCGCGGCCCGCACCTCGGTCGTCGGCAGCTCGGGCGGCCGGACCCGATCGCTCGCGCCGAGCGGCGCCAGCAGCAGCCGCTCCACCGTCGGCAGCGCCATCAGCGCGCCGGTGAGCAGCGACAGCGCGAGCACCGGTGCGGTCAGCACGCCGAGATCGCGGTGATGGTGGACGATCGCGCCCGAGGTCATCCGCGTCGGCCACAGCCGCGGGCGGAAGCGCGCGCGCGTCCGCCACCACAGCACGACGCCGCTCCCCACCAGCATCAGCCCGACCAGCGCCGCGACACCGTTCACCGTCTCCCCCGCCTCGCCGAGCAGCAGGCGGTGGTGGAGGTCGAACAGCAGCAGCTCGGGCCGCTGCCACGCGCTCGACCAGCGCGCCACCACCTCACCGCTCTGGCTGAGATAGGCGCCGCCGCCGTCGCGGAACACGACCTGGTGCACGCCCAGCCCCTCGCCCGCGAGCGTCACGCGATCGAGTGGTCGCGCGCCCGCGGCGAGCGCGTCGAGCACGCGCGCGAGCGCCGCGGGATCGCTCGTCACCGCGTCCCTCGCGTGCGGCACGAATGTCAGCCGGTCGCGCCACACCAGCAGCGCGCCGGTGGCGCCGAGCAGCGCGAGCAGCGCGCCGACGATCGCGCCGACCCAGCGGTGCAGCAGCGCCAGCGCGCGCATCAGAAGCTCGCCTGCCAGCTCAGCGTCGCGTTGCGCCCGCGCCCGGTGTAGAAGCGTGCGTTGTCGGTCGGCCCCTGGGTGTCGCTGTAATAAGTGACGTAGTCGGTGTCGGCGAGGTTCTGCACGCTCAGCATCAGCCGGCCGATCGGCGCGTCATAGGCCAGATAGGCGTCGAACAGGCGGTAGCCGCTGAAGTCGTTCGCGATCGGCTGGCCCTGAAAACGGCGCGACAGGTAATAGCGCCCCTGCACGCGCGCGCTGAAGCGCCCGGCGCGATAGTCGACGCTGAGGTTGAGCCGGTCGGGCGAGATATTGGCGCCGTCGAGGTCGGCGTCGAGCCGGCCGTCGCCGTTGGTGTCGGTGCGGCCGGTGACATGGCTGTAGCCGAGCGCGACGTTGAGCCCGGTAAGGGGCGTGAGCGTGTCGAGGTTGAGCTCCAGCCCCGATATGTCGATCGGCTGGCGCACCACGTTGAAGATGCCGTCGTCGCCGCGCACCAGCACCGAGCCCGCCTCGCTCGACGACCAATAATAGGTGCTGCTCGCAGTGAGCGGGCCGCGCTTGAGCTCGACGCCGACCTCGCGATTGTTCGAGATCACCGGGGTGAGATCGAGGAAGTCGTCGATCCGCACGTTGGGCTGGTTCACGGCGCGCAGCACGCGGCCGATGTCGGCGATCGTGTACCCCTCGGCGTAGCTGCCGTAGGCGCGGATGCCCGCGGCGGGCTCGAGCACGACGCCGCCGTTCCAGAGCGCGCGCTCGAACGCGGGCGAGCCGCCGGTGACCCTGCGCGCGCCAGAGGTCGCCAGCGTGGTGTAATCGGGCACGTCGAGCCGGACGTTCTCGTAGCGCACGCCGCCGGCGAGCCGCACCAGCCCGTCGGCCAGCCTGAGGTTGCCCTGCGCGAACGGCGCGAGGCTGCGGAAATCGGTCCGCGGCACCCACGCGCGCCTCGTCTGGACGAGCGTCTGCGCGGTGCGGTCGACCAGCGCGTCGAAGCCGGCGGTGAGCGTCAGCCCCTCCCAGCCGGGCACAGCGCGCTCGTAGCTCACCTTGCCGCCGAGCTTGCGCGAGACGTTGCGCGACTGGTCGAACAAGGTGCCGACCGGCGCGATCGCGGCGTCCTGGAAGGTCGCGAGCACGCCGCCCGCGAAGGTATCGCTGGTGCGGTTGTAGAAGCCCTGCAGCGTGAAGGCGCCTCCCGCCAGCGCACCGTCGGTGAGCGAGGCCGAGACCATCTGCGCCACGCCGGTCGAGGGCTGCCCCGGGGTGGCGCCGCGCCGCGTCGTCGCGGGCACGCCCGTGGCGCGATCGCCGTCCACCGGGACATAATGGTCGCGCCCTTCGAGGTGGAAGCGGCTCGCCACCACCTCCAGCCGCGCGCTGTCGCTCAGCGCCACGCCGGCGCGCGCGAAGAAGGAGAGCGTGCCGGTGTCCTGGATCTCGCTCTGGTTGCCGTCGTAGCCGACGCGGCGCCCGCGTCCGTCGAGGAAGGCGCCGCGCCGCTCGAACGCGGCCCCGGCGGTCGCGTCGACGCGCCCCGCGCGGTAGCTGACCAGCGCGCCGAGCTTGCCGCCGAGCGACTCGCCCGAGAGATCGTCGCCCGCGTTGCCCTGCACCAGCGTGCGCCCGCTCCAGCCGTCGCGCTCGGGCGCGCGCACCGTCACCTGGTTGACCACGCCGCCGGTGGCGCCGATGCCCTGGAGCGCGTTCGAGCCGTAGATCACCTCGACTCGGTCGATGAAGAACGGGTCGATCGTGTAGCCGTCGCGCGCGCCGTCGCGGATCGGCGTGGTCTGCGGGATGCCGTTGATCGCGTAGAGCGGCGAGCGGCCGCGCAGCGTCTCGCCCACCCCGGTGATCTTCTCGCGCGTCGGCGAGAACGCCGGGAGCAGCGCCGACACCGCGTCGACCACCGAGCCTGACACCGCGACCTGGCGCGACAAGGTCTCGCGATCGATCACGTCGACCGTCAGCGGCAGCGCGCTCGCGGGCAGGACGGTGCGCGCCGCGGTGACGACGACCTCGCCGCGCGCGTCATCGCCGCCGGCAGGCTCGCTCGGCAGCTGCGCGCTCGCGCCCGAGGCACACAGGCCCGCCAACACTCCCCAGGTGATCCGCATCTCGTCCCCTTTCCCCGGATCGGGCGATAGGTCGTCGAGAAGGCTAATGCAAGTCGATCGCATTAAGTGAAGAAGACCAGGTGCGAGGAGACGCGGCGCCGCGGCCGCTAGCACCCCGGGCTCGCTGTGCTACACTCGTCAGAGAGGCCAGCGCTCTGCGAGACGATCCTTGCTGTCGTCCCGACTCAGGGCCGGATCACGAGATACGATCGCGGAGTGCGCGGCCGAGGCGGACACGTCGGAGAGGGGAGCCGATCATGGCAGGTTGTTCGAGGCGCGTCGGCGCGATCGTGGCATGGGCGATCGTGGCGACGCTGGCATCACCGATCGGCGCATCCGCGCAGTCCAGTCCCGCGCAGCAGCCCGCCTCGCCCGCCGACGCGTCGTCCTACACCCCGGCGGCCGCCAATCTCGCGGCGCGCACTTGGTTTCAGGACGCGAAGTTCGGCGTGTTCCTTCACTGGGGGCTCTACAGCGAGCTGGGGGGCAGCGGCTCGCCGGGGCTGGCCGAGTGGATCATGCAGGAGAACAAGATCCCCGCCGCCAAATACGAGCGCCTCGCGCACTTCTTCAACCCGACGCGGTTCGACGCCGACGCCTGGGTGCGCTCCTTCAAGGATGCCGGCGCGCGCTACATCGTCATCACCAGCAAGCACCATGACGGTTTCGCGATGTTCGGCAGCAAGGTGTCGCGCTACAATGTCGTCGACGCGACCCCGTTCAAGCGCGACCCGATCGCCGAGCTCGCCGCGGCCTGCCGCCGCCAGGGCGTGAAGCTGTTCTTCTATTACTCGCAGCTCGACTGGCACAATCCCGACTATTTTCCGCGCGGTCGTACCGGCCACACCACCGGCCGGCCCGAAGCGGGCGACTGGGAGCGGTATGTCGACTATCAGGACGCGCAGCTGCGCGAGCTGCTCACCCAATATGGCCCGATCGGCGGGATCTGGTTCGACGGCTGGTGGGACCAGGAGAAGACCGCGCTGCGCGACCGATGGCGGCTCGACCGCACCTACGCGCTGATCCACTCGCTCCAGCCGGCCGCGCTGATCGTCAACAACCATCACCGCGCGCCCTTCCCGGGGGAAGATTACCAGACCTTCGAGCGTGACCTGCCGGGCGAGAACACGATGGGGTTCAACGGCGACAAGGCGACGATCGGGCGGCTGCCGCTCGAGATGGCCGAGACGATGAACGGCAGCTGGGGCTTCAACCTGGTGGACGACAACTACAAGTCGCCCGAGACCTTGGTGCGCACGATGGTCGGCGCGGCCGGCCGCAACGCCAATTTCTTGCTCAACACCGGGCCGATGCCCAACGGTGAGATCCAGCCGGAGAATCTCGTCACCTTCCACGCCATCGGCGAGTGGATGAAGCGCCACGCTGAGAGCATCTACGGCACCCGCGGCGGCCCGGTAGCGCCCGGCGACTATGGCGTGACGACGCAGCGCGGCGACACCGTCTACGTCCACCTGCTGCGCGCGCACGACGGCCGCGTGCGGCTGCCGCTGGCGGCCAAGGTGCGCTCGGCGCGACTGCTCGACGGCGGCGCGGCGGTGACGGTCACCGCGCGCGGTGGCGCGGTCGAGCTCGCCGGCCTGCCGCCGCTAGCTGACGCCTGGGACCAGGTGGTGGCACTTCAGCTGCGGCGCTGAGCGACCGCGTCGCCGGCACCGCGGTGCCGCGCGGCGTCGGTGCGAGGGTCGGGGTGCGCCTCAGGCGTCGGCGCTGCCCCGCCGCCGCTCCGGCGACGCCATCGCCCGCCCTGCCGCCCGGCGTGCCGGCACACCGGGTAATTGATCACCGAGCTGCGCCCCTCCCCGAACGTGCGATTGGCTCGCCTCCGTATGTTATCTCGGGCCCTCGGGGCAGCTCGACCGCGCCGCGGGACTCCACGTCGTCGGGGGCGCTCCCAGCCTCGACGCGCGCGCACTGACAAGGCTCGGGTCCGGTGCCGCATCGGCGCGGCACGGCTTCAGCGCGACGGCTATTACTTCAGCTACGGAAGCTACCTCGTCGCCGGTCCGACATCGTTCGCGCCGGGGAGAGAGTGAGCTGTCCAAGGCTTGCTTGCTCGAAGCGAGCGTGCCTCGCGGCGGCGCAGCAGGAGCGGAGAATGACGCTCGTCAGAAGTCGATCGCGATCCCGTCGCGCTCCCAGTCGCCGTAGCGCACCGGGTCGCGGCCGAGCGGGTCCTGCGCGGGCCGGTCGAGCGGCTCCGGGGCGGGCACCGGCGGGTTGGGGCTGAGGTGTGCCGGCGGCTTCACGTGGTCGGGGCGATGGCCCATGCGGACGTCCTTCCGATTGATCGCTCGCGTCGACGGGGACATATGCGCGGGCATGACCCGCTTCAACCCGCGCGCGCCGCGCTGATGGCGCGCCCCGCCGCCCGGCCCGCCAAGCCCTCCCGTCCCGCGCGCGGTCCCGACCCGCTCGGCACCGCGGCGCGCCGCGCCGCGCTGCGCCTGCTCGACGCGGTGCTCCGCCGCGGCGAGCCGCTCGAGTCCGCACTCGCGCTCGCCACGCGCGCGCTGCCCGGCGGCCCCGACCGCGGCCTGGCGCACGCCATCGCCGCCGAGACGCTGCGCCGCCTGCCCGACCTCGACGCGCTGATCGATTCGGCGACGCGCCAACGCCTCCCCGACGACGCCAAGGCTCGCTTCGTGCTGCGCGTCGCGCTGGTCCAGGCGCTCGCGCTGGGTACGCCCCCGCACGCCGCGATCGCCACCGTGCTCCCGCTGGTCGACGGCGGGCCGAAGCGGCTGGTCCACGGCGTGTTCGGCACGCTGATGCGCGGCGGCGCGGCGCTGCCCGAGGTGCCAAGCTTGCTCCCCGCGGTGGCGGAGCGCTGGCGCGCGCACTGGGGCGACGACATGGTCGCCGCCGCGGCGCGCGCGATCGCCGCGCCGCCGCCGCTCGACCTCACGCTGCGTGACCCCGGCACGACCGCCGACTGGGTTGAGCGGCTCGGCGGCACCAGCCTCGCGCCCGGCCATGTCCGCCTCCCCGCCGGCGCAAGCGCGGTGAGCGAGCTGCCCGGCTATGCCGAGGGCGCCTGGTGGGTGCAGGACCTCGCCGCCTCGATGCCGGCGCGACTGCTCGCTACCGGCGCGGCGCCGGGAGCGCGCGCGCTCGACCTGTGCGCCGCGCCCGGCGGCAAGACGCTCCAGCTCGCCGCCTCGGGCTATGCCGTCACCGCGGTCGACGTGTCGGAGAGTCGCGCCGCGCGACTTCGCGACAATCGCGATCGCACCGGACTCGCCTTTGACATCGCGCTCGCCGACGTGCTCGACTGGTCACCCGACGCGCCCGCCCAGGCGGTGCTGGTCGACGCGCCGTGCAGCGCCACCGGCATCTTCCGCCGCCACCCCGACGTGCTCCACCGCGCCGGCGACGCCACGATCGCCGAGATGGCCGAGTTGCAGACGCGTATCCTCGACCGCGCCGCCGACTGGGTCGCGCCGGGCGGGACTCTCGTCTACGCCACCTGCTCGCTCGAGCCCGCCGAGGGCGAGGCGCAGCTGACCCGCTTCCTCGCAGCACGGGGCGACTTCTCGCTGGCACCGCCGACCGAAGCCGAGCTGCCGCAAGGTGTTGCTCCGACTCGCGATGGCTGGATCCGGACTCTGCCCGGAACCGCCGAGGCGGTGGGCGGCTGCGACGGCTTCTTCGTCGCACGGCTCACGCGGCTTTAACCCGGCGCCGCATCGCGCTACCTCGGCGCGCATGACCAGACCCGTGCGCATCGCCCCGTCGATCCTCTCCGCCGACTTCGCTCGGCTGGGCGAGGAGGTGCGCGCGATCGACGCCGCCGGCGCCGACTGGATCCACATCGACGTGATGGACGGCCACTTCGTCCCCAACATCTCGATGGGCCCGGCGGTGGTCAAGGCGCTGCGCCCGCACACCGCCAAGCCGTTCGACGTCCACCTGATGATCTCGCCGGTCGACGCCTATCTCGACGCCTTCGCCGAGGCCGGGGCCGACACGATCACGGTCCATCCCGAGGCGGGGCCGCACGTCCACCGCACGATCCAGCACGTCAAGGCGCTGGGCAAGCGCGCCGGCGTCGTGCTCAACCCCGCCACCCCCGCCAAGATGCTCGATTATCTGATCGACATGGTCGACCTGGTGCTGGTGATGAGCGTCAATCCCGGCTTCGGCGGGCAGCACTTCATCGACAGCCAGCTGCGCAAGATCGCCGCGATCCGCAAGATGATCGACTCGACCGGCCGCGCGATCGACCTCGAGGTCGACGGCGGGATCGACGCCGCCACCGCGCGCCGCGCGATCGACGCCGGGGCCGACGCGCTGGTCGCCGGCACCGCCACCTTCCGCGGTGGGCCGGACTGCTACGCCGCCAACATCCGCGCGCTGCGGGGCGACTGACGGGATGGGCACCGACGGACGCGGTCGCGGCCCCGAGGCGCGCGCGGGATTGGCACATCACGACGAGATCGAGCCGGGCAAGCGGCTGGTGCGCGCCGCCCCCGCGGCCGGTGCGCCGCTGGCGCAGCAGGTGGTGCGCTGGTTCGAGCGGCTGACCTGGCGCACCCCGCTGCACGACCGCCGGCTCGACGGGCAGCACCCGCCCAAGCTGCTGGCGGTGCCGGTCGATCCCTTCCCCGGCGACGAGCTGGCGGGCGAGGCGCTGCTCGAGGGCTGGCTCTTCGCCGCGGGCGAGCAGCGCGCCATCGCCGAGCTCGATCCGCTCGCCCCGGCGCGGCCGGGCTTCACCGACTATCTCCACGGCTTCACCTGGCTACGCGACCTCGCCGCGACGGGCGAGCGCGAGCGCGCCGCGACGGTCGCCGAGACGCTGGCGCAGCGCTGGCTGATGGCGCACGGCGAGCGCCCGACCGAGCCGGCGTGGCGCCCCGACCTCGCGGCACGCCGGCTGCTGATGCTGCTGTTCCACGCGCCGCTGCTGCTCTCGTCGAGCAACCTGGTGGCGCGCTCGCGTGTGCTCACCGCGATGGCGCGCGGCGCGCGCCACCTCGATCGCACCGCCGACAAGGCGCCGGCGGGGGCGCCGCGCGTGCTCGCCTGGGGAGGCGTGGTGGCGGCAGGGCTGCTGCTGCCCGGTGGCGAGACGCGGCGCAGCGTCGGCGAGGACGGCTTCGCGCGCGCGCTCGCTGGCGCGCTGAGCGACGACGGCGGCGTGGTCAGCCGCTCGCCGGCGCAGCTGCTCGCGGTGATGGAGACGATCGGGCTGCTGCGCGCGCTCTACGACTCCCGCCGCGAGCCGCTGCCCGAGGCGCCCGCCGCGGCGCTGGCGCGCGCGACACCGGCGCTGCTCGGCAGCGCGATGGGCGACGGCGGCCTCGCCAGCTGGCAGGGCGGCCTGCCGCTCGACGCCACCCGCATCAACGACGCGCTACAGGCGAGCGGCGCGTTCGGGCGACCGCTGCGCCAGTCGCGTGACTGGGGCTACCAGCGGCTGAGCGCGGGCGGCGCCGTGCTGCTGGTCGACGCCGCCCCGCCCCCCGCCGCGACGGTGCCCGACGGCGGCTGCGCCGCGACGCTGGCGATGGAGTTCTCCGACGGCGGCGAGCGGCTGATCGTGAGCTGCGGCGGCGCCGGCCACGCCCGCGCGCGCGGCAACGACGCGATGGCGCAGGCGCTGCGCACCACCGCGGCGCATTCCACGCTCGTGATCGCCGACACCAACTCCACCGCGCTGAACGCCGACGGCACGCTCGGCCGCGGCGTCACCGCGGTGGAGCTGGCGCGGCAGGAGTCCGACGCGGGCAGCCGGATCGAGGCGCGCCACGACGGCTACGCCCGTCGCTTCGGCTTCGTCCACCAGCGCACCCTGCTGCTCACCGCCGACGGCCGCGAGCTGCGCGGCGAGGACGCGGTGCTGCCCGCGCCGCAGCCGGCGCGCTGGGGCCGCCGCGTCGAGGGCGCGATGACCCCGCTGGCGCTGCGCTTCCACCTCGGTCCCGGGGTCGACGCCGTCGCCACCGCGGACGCGCAGGCGGCGATGCTGCGTACGCCCTCGGGCGCCTTCTGGCAGCTGCGCGCGCGCGCCGACCGGCTGACGGTGGAGGACAGCGTGTGGAGCGACCCGCACGGCCGGCTGGTGCCGACCAAGCAGATCGTGATCGACTCGCTCGCCCCCGCCGGCGGCGCGACGATCGCCTGGGTGCTGCGCCGGGCGCGGTGAGAGGCGAGTGCCGCTGTCGACGGGTGGTCGGGCGCGGTTCATCGGAGCGGAGCTTCGCTGCACGGCCCGCACGCCAGATTGTCCCGGAGTAAGGTAGCGCTGCCCTCATGAGGCTCCCTCCCTTTCAGGGGAGGGCCGGGGTGGGGCCTCTCCGCTGGAGCGGCGTTCGCGGATACGCCTCGCCCCACCCCCTCCCCTGAAGGGGAGGGGCTAGCTCAGGAATGCCGGCCGAGCGACCACGCGTCATCGGGGGTGCCCTTCACCCCGTCACGGCGCGACGCGTGAGCCGTCCGCGTTGAGCCCGAGATTGTGCAGCAGCGGCGCCACCTCCGGATCCTTGCCGTAGAAGGCGCGGAACATCGGCGCGTAGTCCTCGGTGTGCCCCTTCGACAGGATCATGTCGCGGAAGCGCTGGCCGTTGGCGCGGGTCATGCCGCCGTTGCGCTCGAACCAGTCGTACGCGTTGGCGTCGAGCATCTTCGTCCACTGATAGGCGTAATAGCCGGCCGAATAGCCGTTGCCCCAGATGTGGAGGAAATAGCTCGAGCGGTAGCGCGGCGGCACGTCGGCGGTGTCGAGCCCGGTCTCGGCCAGTGCCTTGGCCTCGAACGCGTCGGCGTCCTGCGGACCCGCGCCGGCGGGGAGCGAGTGCCAGCTCATGTCCATCTCGGCCGCGGCCACCGCCTCGCCGAACGAATAGCCGGTGTTGAACGTCGCGGCGCGCTTGATCTTGCCCACCAGCTCGGACGGGATCACCGCGCCGGTGCGATAGTTGACGGCGTAGTGCGGCAGCACCTTGGGATCGAGCGCCCAATGCTCGTTGAACTGCGACGGGAACTCGACAAAGTCGCGCGCGGTGTTGGTGCCCGAGACCGACGGGTAGGTCTGGTTCGCGAACAGCCCATGCAGCGCGTGGCCGAACTCGTGGAACATCGTCGTCACGTCGTCGAAGGTGATCAGCGCGGGCTGGCCCGCCGCGGGCTTGGTGAAATTGCCGACATTGTAGATCACCGGCTTGGTGCCGAGCAGCTTCGCCTGGTTGACGAAGTTCGACATCCAGGCGCCGCCGTTCTTGTTGTCGCGCTTCCAATAGTCGAAGTACATCAGCCCGATCGCGCGGCCGTCGCCCTCGAAGACTTCGTAGACAATCACGTCGGGCTGGTAGACGGGAATGTCGGTGCGGCGCTTGAAGGTGATGCCGTAGAGCTGGTTGGCGGCGTAGAACACGCCGTCGGTCAGCACCTTGTTGATCTCGAAATAGGGCTTCAGCTCGTCCTGGTTGAGGTCGTACTTGGCCTTGCGCAGCTTCTCCGAATAGAGATCCCAGTCCCACGGCTTGAGCGCGAAACTGCCGCCCTCGGCCCTGATCTGCGCCTGGAGCTCGCCCGCCTCGCGCTTCTGCTCGGCCGCGACCGGGGCGCCGAGCTGGCGCATGAAGGCCAGCGCGGTCTTGGGGCTTTTCGCCATCTGGTCGGACAGGACATAGTCGCCCCAGGTGGCGAAGTCGAGCAGCTTGGCCTTCTGCGCGCGCAGTGCCGCGATCTGGCTGATCGTCGCGCGCGTGTCGTTGGCGTCGCCCTTGGTCGCGCGGGTCCAGCTCGCGTCGAACAGCGCCTCGCGCGTGGCGCGGTCGGTGAGCGTGGCGAGCGCGGGCTGCTGCGTCGTGTTCTGCAGCGTCAGCACGAACTTGCCCGCGAGGCCGCGCTCCCTGGCGGCGTCCGCCGCGGCGGCGATCTCGGCGTCGGAGAGGCCGGCGAGCTTGGCCCTGTCGTCGACCACCAGGGCGCCCGCCTTGGCGGCGGCGAGCAGCTTCTGCTGGAACGCGGTCTCGAGCGTGGAGAGCTGCGCGTTGAGCGCGCTCAGCGCCTTCTTTTCGGCGTCGTTCAACTGCGCGCCGGCATGAACCATGTTCTCATAGGTCAGCGTCAGCACTTGGCGCTGCTCGGCGTCGAGCTGGAGCGTGTCGCGCTGGTCGTACAACGTCTTGACCCGCCAGAAGAGCCTGGGATCGAGGTTGATCGCGTCCTGGTGCGCGGCGAACTTGGGCGCGAGCACCTCCTGCGTCTTCTGCAGCGTATCGTTGGTGTTGGCGCCGTTGACGCCCGAGAAGGCGAGGCTGGCACGCTCGAGCAGCCGGCCCGATTTCTCCAGCGCGGCGATCGTGTTCTCGAACGTCGGCATCGAGCGGACGTTGACGATCGCGGCGATCTCGCGGCGCTGCTCGGCCATGCCCGCCTCGAGGGCGGGGAGGTAGTCCGAGTCCTTGATCTTGTCGAACGGTGGCGCCTGGTACGGCAAGCGGCTCGGCTCGGCGAAGGGGTTGGTCGGGCTGAGAGTCTGCGCGACCGCGGAAGAGGACATCAGCGCCACGACGGTGGCGGCGGCGAGGGAACGCATCGGTGCTCCTTGAGCTGAAGGATGCGCGCCTGATGCACCCGGGCGCGCATAGGGGCAAGCGTGCTGCCCTAATGTGAATCGGGTGGGTGTTCCCGCGCGACGCTCTCGCTTCCGCCCGGCCCGCTCGGCGTCCGCGCGCCGAGGGCTACCGCTACCCGGGGCTTGACCCGGGATCGATCGTGCCGCGTACACTCGAACCGTCGTTCTTGCGGAAGCATGGGTCCCGGATCAGGTCCGGGATGACGGTCGCCTGGGGCCGGTGGTCTCGCTCGGCACCTCAGCGCTCCAGCCGGCCGTCCTTGAGCGCTGCCGCCTCGAAGGTGAACAGCACGTCGGGGTCGGGCAGCGGCACCTCGCGCGCGATCTCCGGCGGCGCGGCCTGGTGCAGCAGGTGCGCGAGGATCGCGCGGCGCGCCGCCTTCTTGTCGTCGGCGCGGACGCAGTGCCACGGCGCCAGCGGCGTGTGCGTGCGCGTCAGCATCACGTCGCGGGCCGCGGTGTAATCGTCCCACTTCGACTGGGCGACCGCGTCCATGTCGGAGACCTTGAGCGCCTTAAGCGGGTCCTCGCGCCGCGCCTCGAGCCGCTCGCGCTGCTCGTCCTTGCTGATGTCGAGCCACAGCTTCACCAGCTTGATCCCGCTCTCCACCAGCATGCGCTCGAAGTCGGGCGCGTCGCGCAGGAACTCGGCCTGCTCGGCGGCGGTGGAGAAGCCCATCACCACCTCGACCCCGGCGCGATTGTACCACGAGCGATTGAAGATCACGAACTCGCCCGCAGCGGGCAGATGCGCGACGTAGCGCTGGAAGTACCATTGCGTGCGCTCACGGTCCGACGGCTTGGGCAGCGCCACCACGCGCGTGGCGCGCACCGAGCTGTGCTCGACGATGCGCTTGATCGCGCCGTCCTTGCCCGCGCCGTCACGGCCCTCGAGCACCAGCACCACTCGCTCGCCGCTGCGCGCGGCTGCCTGCTGGGTGTGCACGAGCGCGAGCTGGAGATCCTCCAGGCTGGCGTGCCGCTCGCCGTGCTTGTCGCCGTGATCCTTACCCATCCGTGTCGCGCTCCGTCGCCTAACCTGCCGCTATAACGCACCGCGGGCGGGAGGATGCGCGCGCGGCTCAGACGGTCAGCGTCACTCGCAGGAAGTCGGGCACCGGGCCGTTCCAGCCGCCGTCGTCGGGCGCCTCGTCGCGTTCGCGGCGGCGGCCGGGGTAGCGCTCCTGCCTCGGCGCGGCGACGCGCGGCTCGGCCGCAGGTCGTTCGCTGCGGGCCGGGCGCGCGGCCCGGCGCGGACGCTCGCCCGGCTTGGCCATGTCGGCCTCGGCCGCGATCGGCTCGGCCGGCGCCTCACTCCGCGCGCCGCGACGCTGACCGCGCTCGCGCCCGCGGCGGGGACGCTCCTCCTCGCCCGCGTCCGCGCCGGCCTCGGAATCGGTCCCCGGCAGCGCTTCGAGCCGCGCGATCTTCTGCCCGGTGAGCTTCTCGATGTTCTCGATGTTCTCGAGATCGTCGGGCGCCGCCAGCGTGTAGGCCACGCCGGTCGCGCCGGCGCGGCCGGTGCGCCCGATGCGGTGGACGTAATCGTCCGGATGCCACGGCGCGTCGAAGTTGAAGACGTGGCTGACGCCCTTGATGTCGAGCCCGCGCGCCGCGACGTCGCTGGCGACGAGGATGTTGACCTCGCCCTTCTTGAACTTGTCGAGCTCCGCGAGCCGCGCCGGCTGGTCCATGTCGCCGTGGATCTCGCCGCTGGCGAAGCCGTGCTGCTGGAGGCTCTTGTTGAGCTCGCGCACGGTGGTCTTGCGGTTGCAGAAGATGATCGCGTTGCGCACGTCGTCCGGCGCGAGCAGCTGGCGCAGCACGCGTCGCTTCTCGAACGAGGTCCCCTTCACCGGCACCACCCACTGGGTGATGTTGACGTTGGTGCTCGCCGGGCGCGCCACCTCGATCGTCTTGGGATTGCTCAGGAAGCGATCGGCCAGCTTCTTGATCGGCGGCGGCATCGTCGCCGAGAACAGCAGCGTCTGGCGCGTCGCCGGCAGCTTGGTGCAGATCTCCTCGATATCGGGGATGAACCCCATGTCGAGCATGCGATCGGCCTCGTCGATCACCAGCATCGAGCAGCCGGTGAGCAGGATCTTGCCGCGGCCGAACAGGTCCATCAGCCGGCCGGGGGTGGCGATCAGCACGTCGACGCCCTTCTCCAGCGCCTTGACCTGATCGCCCATCTGCACGCCGCCGATCAGCAGCGCCATCGAGAGCTTGTGGTACTTGCCGTACTTCTCAAAGTTCTCGGCGACCTGCGCGGCGAGCTCACGCGTGGGCTCAAGGATCAGGCTGCGCGGCATGCGCGCGCGGCTGCGGCCGTGCGCGAGGATGTCGATCATCGGCAGCACGAAGCTGGCGGTCTTGCCGGTGCCGGTCTGGGCGATGCCGATGATGTCCCGCATCATCAGCACGGGCGGGATCGCGCTCGCCTGGATCGGGGTCGGCTCGGTATAGCCGGTGTCGCCGACGGCGCGGAGGAGTTCGTCGGAGAGGCCGAGATCGGCGAAGCTCATGCAGATGTCCGGGCTGTGGGGCGCGGGCGGGACCGCAGGAATAGCCTGGCCCCGAGCGCTTCCCTATCCGCGATGAGAAGTCAAGGAGAATGCGGCTCGGCGGTGGTGCGGGAGGGGACCCGTCGCTCGCGTTTGCCCGTTTTCTCCCCCGTCGTCACCCTGAACTTGTTTCAGGATCGACGCTGCCGCGAACGCAAGTGCCTCGGCGCGCCCCGTGATTCACCCTCTACTTCCGCTTCTTCGGCACCAAGGTGCGGAACTTGCTGATCGGGCACAGCGCGCCCGAGCGCGAGCGGATCGCGTCGCGGCCGGCGCAGATCTGACCGTCGCTCGTCGGGCGCAGGTAGAAGCCGGCGTAGAAGTCGAGCGTCGGGCAGTCATCGTCGAGCTTGGCGCGGATGCGGCGCGCGCCCTCGATGACGAGGTCGACGTCCCCCTTGGTGTCGATCGCCGCGCCGGTCAGCGCGGTGACGCGAAGGCACTCTGGGCCGCGCTTCTCCTGCCACTCGACGGGCGCGGGAGTGACGAGGCGCGCGCCGCGCGGCGCGGGGGCGACGCGGGGGATGCGGATGATCAGCCGCTCGTGGATCGTCAGCTGGGCATAACGCACCCCGTCCAAGGCCGCCTCGGGCGCACGCGCCGACACGGCCAGGGGAGCGGCCAGCAGCAGCGTCAGGACGGGCAGGAAGCGCTGGGACATGCGGCACGGCCCGTTGCGGGGGAGCGGTTGAATGCCGGCTGAATTGAACGCGGGCGCTTTGTCGGGCAAGAGGCGGAGCGTGACCGACGCGCAACACCGCCTCGCCGAAATGCTTGCCCCGCGGCTCGCGCCGGGCGCGATCGTCACCGATCCGGACTCGATCGCGCCCTGGCTCGTCGACTGGCGGCGGCGCTGGCACGGGTGCGCCGCCCTGCTGCTCCAGCCGCGCGACACCGCCGAGGTCCGGGCGATCGTCGCCGTCGCGCGCGCCCTCGGGGTGCCGCTGGTACCGCAGGGCGGCAACAGCTCGATGGTCGGTGGCGCCACCCCGCCGGCGGACGGCAGCGCCGCGATCCTGTCGCTACGCCGGATGAACAGGATCCGACATCTCGACCGCGAGGCCGGGCTGGTGGTGGCGGAGGCGGGCGTGGTGCTCGCCGATCTTCATGCGGCCGCGCTCGCACAGGGCCGGCGCTTCCCGCTCTCGCTCGGCGCGAAGGGCAACGCGACGGTCGGCGGACTGGTCTCGACGAACGCTGGCGGCACGCAGGTGCTGCGCTTCGGCACGATGCGCGGGCTGGTCGCGGGCGTCGAGGCGGTCCTGCCGGACGGCACGCTGCACGAGGGGCTGGCCGCACTGAAGAAGGACAATCGCGGCTATGATCTCGACCAGCTGCTGATCGGGGCCGAGGGCACGCTGGGCGTCGTCACCGCCGCGACGCTGCGGCTGGTGCCCGCGGTCGCGGCGCGTGCGGTCTCCTGGGCGGGGGTCGCCTCGCCCGACGCCGCCATGGCGCTGCTGCGCCGCTTCCAGCGCGCCACGCCCGCGCTGGAGAGCTTCGAGCTGCTGCCCGACGAGTCGCTCGCCGCGGTGCTGGCCTATCTGCCCGACGCGCGCGCGCCGCTCGCCGGGCGCCACGCCTGGCACGTGCTGCTCGAGGTCACTGCCGACGCGGCGGGCGACGATCCCGCCGCGCTGGTCGAGGCACAGCTCGCCGCCGCGCTCGACGCCGGCGAGATCGGCGATGCCGCGCTGGCGCAGAGCGAGGCGCAGGCCGAGGCCTTCTGGCGGCTGCGCGAGTCGATCTCCGACGCCGAGCGCGCCACCGGCCCCGCCGCGCAGCACGACATATCGGTGCCGGTCGAGGCGATGCCGCGCTTCATGGTCGCGGCCGCGGCGGCGTGCGACGCGCGCTTCCCCGGCACGCGCGCCTCGGGCTTCGGGCATCTCGGCGACGGCAACGTGCACTTCCACGTCCGCGCGGCCCCCGGCACCGATCCGGCGCATTGGTATGCCGAGCAGGTGCCCGTGGTGTCGCGCTTCGTCCACGATCTCGTGACGGCGGCGGGTGGCTCGATCTCGGCCGAGCACGGCATCGGCCAGATGAAGCGGGCCGAACTCGAGCGGCTCGGGCCGCCGGCGCGGCTGCACGCGCTGCGCGCGATCAAGCGCGCGTTCGATCCGGGCCAGCTGTTCAATCCGGGCAAGCTCGTCGCGCTTGCGCCCGACCGCGGCAGTGAATAACCCCGGCGACCATCCGCGCGGCGACCGGGGGCGACGCGCCGCGACCTGACTGCCCACCCTCACCGTCCTTTGGAGAATCCCATGGCCAGCGCGCCGCAACTGCCGCTCTTCTACAACGGCCTCGAGCCGCTCTCGAGCGAGACGCACGCCAACTACAAGGTGCAGCCCTCGACGGTCGCGCCGTTCCTCGCCAATCAGCACGCCATCCCGCTGACGGTGGAGGAATTCCCGCTGGTGCAGCGCCACATGCCGATCGTCTTCTCCTCGGGCGACGACGCCATCCCGCTGGCGCTGATGGGGCTCAACGAGGGCGTCAACGTCTTCCTCGACGACAGCGGCAAGCTGCTGGAGGAGACGATCTATGTCCCCGCCTATGTCCGCCGCTACCCGTACATGCTCGCGCGCCTGACCCCGGACGCGCAGGAGCTGTCGCTGTGCTTCGACCCGACCTCGCCAACGATCGGCGCGTTCGACCAGGGCGACGCGCTGTTCGAGAATGGCCAGCCCACGGAGCTGACGCGGAACATCCTGCAGTTCAACGAGAACTTCGAGCAGGCCGCGGCGCGCACGGCGCAGTTCATGAACGAGGTGCGCGAGCTCGGCCTGCTGATGGAGGGCGAGGTGTCGATCCAGCAGGACGGCGTCGAGCAGCCCTTCGTCTACCGCGGCTTCCAGATGGTCGACGAGCAGAAGCTGGTCGACCTGCGCGGCGACCAGCTGCGTAAGATGTCGCAGTCGGGCCTGCTGCCGCTGCTCTACGCGCACCTGTTCTCGCTGTCGCTGATGCGCGATATCTTCGCGCGGCAGGTGCGGCTGGGCAAGATGCCGCAGCCGCAGCTGACGATGTAACCTCCAGCGGGAGAGACGGCGATGGCGACGCGGGCATATCAGGCAGAGCGCTACTCGCGCGTCGCCATCGCCTTCCACTGGACCATCGCCGCGCTGGTGATCGTCAACATCGCGGTGGGGCTCGGGCATGACCCGATCCCGGCGCTGCGCGCGCTGATGCCGGCGCACAAGGCGATCGGCCTCACCGTGCTCGCGCTCACCGCGCTGCGCGTCGCCTGGCGATTGGCGCATCGCCCGCCCCGACTGCCCGCCGGGACGCCCGGTTGGGAGCGTGGCGCGGCGCACGCGACGCACTGGACGCTCTACCTGCTGCTCGTCGCCTTGCCGCTGAGCGGCTGGGTGCTGGTCTCGGGGCCGCAGGGGCGGCGGCCGCTCAACTGGTTCGGCGTCTTTGACCTGCCCTATCTGCCGGTCACCTCTCCCGCGGCGGAGGGCGCCGCCAAGGCGCACGGGCTGCTCGGCTGGGTGATGCTGGCGCTGGTGCTGCTCCATCTCGCCGCGGCGCTGCGTCACCACCTCGTGCTGCGCGACCGCGTGCTGGCGCGGATGCTGCCGGGCGCGTGAGCCCGGGACCGCATCGGCTCGACTCATCGCAGCATCACGACATTTCGCGTCGCGGGGGTTGCAACCGAATGCGGTCTTCCTAAGTTAAGGACGTACGGCGCTCGTGTCCCCCCTTTCGCGAGCCCGTATGACACGCCTCTGGCGTGTCTCCTCCCTGAACCTTGGCCACCGCGTGCTCGCACGCGGTGGTTTTTTTATTCGGCCGCGAGCGGGGTGCTCCCCGTCGCCGCCAGTGCCTCGTCGGCGAGCGAGTCGATCGTCGCGCGCAGCAGCGCCACCATCGCCGGCGCCCCGGGCCCGAGCGCGTCGAGCCGGCGGTCGAGGTAGAGCGAGCGATCCAGCTCCAGCTGGATCGCGTGGACGCCCTCGTGCGGGCTGGCGTGACGCTCGAGGATGTGGCCGCCCGCGTACGGCGTGTTGAGCGTGTAGCCCAGCCGCGCGGCCCGTACCGCGCCTTCCACGCGCGCGACGAAGCGCGCGCCCGCGGCGCGGCCGAAGCGGTCACCGATCACCAGCCGCGTCCGGCCGCCCGCGATCGGCGGCATCGAGTGGATGTCGAGCAGCACCGCGCAGCCGAAGCGCGCCCGCGCCTGCGACAGCGCCTCCGCCAGCGCGGCATGATAGGGCCGGTGCGCCGCGGCGATCCGCGCCTCCACCTCGCCCGCGCGCAGCTTGCAGCGCCACAGCTCGCCCGCCGCCGCGGTGCGCCGCGGCACCAACCCGATGCCGGCACGTACTTTCGCGGAGAGCGGGGCGCCGCCGCGCGCGCCGTCGTCGAGCAACGGGTCGCGCTCATGCTCGGCGCGATTGAGGTCGATCCAAGCGCGCGGCGAGTCCTGCACCAGCATCGTCTCGTCGCGTCGCGCGGCGAGCGCGAGCGCGTCGACCAACCGGTCCTCCAGCGCGGCGAGGCACGACAGCGGCGCGCGCAGCGAGTCGCGCAGCGCGACGGGATAGTCGCGCCCGGCGTGCGGCACCGACAGCACCACCGGGGAGGCGGGCGGCGTGTCGCCGATCAGTCGGAAGCTGCGCGTCATCTGCGCGCAACCCTATGGAAGCCACCGCGGCACCGCAACGCATCGTCGCTCGTTATGGCCTAAAGCGATGGCAACGCCTGCCGTTCACCATGTCCGCTGGTGGAAAAATCAACGCGGATCGGGCATAAGCATCGGCTCGGGAGCATGGACACGTGATGATCAGGATTCTTCTGGCCGAGGATGATTCGGTGATGCGCGAGTATCTCACGCGCGCGCTGGAGCGTTCGGGCTACGCCGTCACCGCGGTGGACCGCGGCACCGCCGCGCTGCCGCTGATCACCCAGGAGCGATTCGACCTGCTGCTCACCGACATCGTCATGCCGGAGATGGACGGGATCGAGCTGGCGCAGAAGGCACAGGAGCTGGCGCCCGGGATGCGGGTCATGTTCATCACCGGTTTCGCCGCGGTGACGCTGAAGGCCGGCGACGCGATGCCGCAGGCGCGCGTCCTCTCCAAGCCGTTCCACCTGCGCGACCTCGTGCTGGAGGTCGAGCGGCTGTTCGACGTCGACGCCGCCAACGAGCTGATCTGAGGCGCGCGCGAAAAGGCGCTTGCGCCGGCCGCCTAGGCCGGTTAGAGGCGCCCCCCTCGGGCGTGTAGCTCAGTGGTAGAGCACTGTGTTGACATCGCAGGGGTCGCAAGTTCAATCCTTGCCACGCCCACCATAAAAGCCCCGCTAGGTCCGCGACTTAGCGGGGTTTTTAGTTCCTCGGGCCGTTTACGGATCAGCAGATCTTGCGTGCCGTTTGCGTGTTCCTTCCTCGGGGTCTGATCAGCAGCCCTGTGCCCGGCTGCTTGCCGCGGGCCAAAGGGGCTCGCTTCGCCAGGACGGTAGCCGCCCTCCAGAATCCGGCGGGCGGCTCGGGCCATCAGGCATGCGGCAGTGAAATGCTCGTCGACAATCCGGGAACCTAGGTGCACGATCCGGTGGCGCACACCGGACCGAACCGGCGCACCGGAGGTGATCGTGATGTTCGTAGATGGAACAGCTTGCGGCTGCGATCCAGCCGACCACGCCAGGCGTCGATGCTGAGCAGACTGGGCGAATCGTTCGGATCAGGCGCGCCGACTCGCCTGAGCGGCAGGTTCGTAGCGCGGAGCTTGGCGGCTCTAAGGTGCTGCGAACCGACGAATCGGTGGTCCTGGGGAAGCTCGGCGGACCAGGCGGGGCCGTCAAAGCGGCGCTCCGAAGGATCTCGCGAGCCATTCTGCATCGCGCTGCTCGCGGAGGGGTGCGACGTCGCGACCCTGATCGTCTGCGAAGGCGACGAGGAAGCGCCCCTCGGCGGACTGGGCGCCACGATCGCCGCACGCACGCTTGCGGACTGCGCTGGTGGCTGGACCGCCGAGATCGGCCGTTTTCCCGAGAGAGGCACCGTCGAGGGCTGGCTGCTGCTAGCTCGGGATCGGATCCGATCCGTTGCCGCCGAACGCGGGGCCGATCCGAGCGACTTCGCCACCACGGCTATCGTACTCTCATCGGACGGAGCCAAGACGGACGTGTGCCACGTCGGTCGCGGCGCGGTCCTGGCGCGAGATGCCTCAGCCGAGGAATGGCTCGTCGTCAGTAGGCCGACCTCTGACACGCCTGCCAGCTCCGGCGCGTTCCTCGGCGCCGGAGGGCCATCGGCCATGCGCTGGCAGCGGCACGATGCGTTGGTCGACGCGCTCGTGGTGGTCACGAAGGACCTCGAGCCGAGCGCGATGGACCCTCGATCCGAAGCGTCTCGCGCATCCTTCCTCGAACCGATCATCGCGCCGGGCTTCGCCAAGCCATCGTTCGGCTACAGTGGTTTTCTTTCGTCCGCGCTCACGAGCCATCTGGCGCGCGAAACGGTCAACGATCGTCGTATTGCCGGCGGGTCGATACTGCTGGCTCGACGAGAGCGACCATCTTCCGGCGTCCGGTCGCGATGGATGGCCAAGGTCGCGAGCAGGAGACCGTCGGCCGCTCACGATTTCGTGGCGAGGAGGGTGAGTTCTTCCCTCTCACGAGTGGACGCAGGCGATGAGCCAAGCGTGACCGCCGCACTCAAGTAAGCCAACTAGCAATCAGGGCCGACCGCAGAGGAGTTCCCGCTTGCGCATCCTGCTGGTCAACGTGCCCCATCCAGCCATCGGCAGCCGCATTCCGCGCGAGCAGCTGCCGCCGCTCGGGCTGCTCGCCATCGGCGGCCCGCTGATCGACGATGGCCATGACGTCGAGCTGCTTGATGGCGAACTCGGCCCGCTGCCGCTCGACCGGCTCGTGGCGGAGGTGACGGCTCGCGCTCCTGACGCGGTACTTTTCGGCCACTCCGGTTCGTCCTCCGCTCAGCCGATTATCAGCTTGGTCGCAGCCGAGATCGCCGTTCGGCTGCCGGCCGCCTGGATCATCTACGGCGGCGTGCATCCGACCTACTTCTGGCGCGAGATCCTGGCGGACGAGCCGCACGTTCACGCGGTGGTGCGCGGCGAGGGAGAGGAGACCGCGCGTCGCCTCATGCGCGCACTCGAGGACGGGACGCCTCTGGACGACGTACCCGGCATCGCCTTCCGCCGTGACGACATGCCCGTCGGCACGCCCCCCGCCCCCGTTATCACCGACCTCGACGCCTATCGTGTCGGCTGGGAGCTCATCGACCACTCCCGCTACGGCTATTGGGGCGGCAAGCGCGCCGTGGTGGTGCAGTTCTCACGCGGCTGCCCACACCTGTGCAACTACTGTGGCCAGCGCGGCTTCTGGACGCGCTGGCGCCACCGCGATCCCGTGCTGCTCGCCGGCGAGATCGCGCGCCTTCATCGCGAGCACGGCGTGGAGGTGTTCAACTTCGCCGACGAGAACCCCAGCGCCGGCCGCAAGCCATGGCGCGCATTTCTCG
Organism: Sphingomonas sp. BK580; assembly: GCF_014194975.1. Taxonomy (GTDB): domain Bacteria; phylum Pseudomonadota; class Alphaproteobacteria; order Sphingomonadales; family Sphingomonadaceae; genus Sphingomonas. The sequence goes on from NZ_JACIAY010000009.1 coordinate 175,819, forward strand.
AGGCGCTTATCGCCGAGAACATTTCGGTGACGCTGGTGGGCTCCACGCGAGCCGACGACATCGTGCGTGATGCCGACATCCTGCACCTCTACAAGCAAGCGGGCTTCGAGCGCTTCCTTCTGGGCATGGAGAACACGGATGAGGCGACGCTGAAGCTGATCCGCAAGGGCGGCGCGGTCTCCAGCGACCGCGAGGCGATCCGCCTGCTGCGGCAACACGGCATCCTCTCCATGGTGACCTGGGTGGCCGGCTTCGAAGACCAGACCGACGCCGATCTGTGGCGCGGCCTGCGTCAGCTCGTCTCCTACGACGCGGATCAGATCCAGGCGCTCTACGTGACGCCGCACCGCTGGACACCGTTCTTCCGCATCGCCGCTAACCGCCCGGTCGTGCAGGCTGACCGGACCAAATGGGACTACAAGCATCAGGTGCTGGGCATGCGGCGGATGCCCCCCTGGCGCTTATTCCTATGGGTCAAACTGATCGAGGCAGTGGCCCAGCTTCGGCCGCGCGCGCTGCTTCGCTGGGCATGGCATCCCGATGCTCGCATCCGCCACGCGATCCGCTGGTACTATCGCATGGGTCGGCGCGTGTGGGTGCATGAGGTGCTCGGCTTCCTCTTCCGTGATCGGGTTCGGGAGGACGGCCGCACCGTAGCCGACCACCTGGGCGGCGCGCAGGACCACGAGGAAGAGGCGTCTCGCCCGACACGTGCCCTGCGACGTCCGATCGCGCCACTTGCTCAATCAACAGCATCGCGATGAATAGTACGCGAGAATGGTCCTGCTCACCTGCAGCAAGGACCCAGCCACAGCTATTCACATGTAAAGTCACCGCCATTTAGAAGCGGACGTCTGTCATCGTCTTTTAAGAGCGGGCAATTTCCCAGATGTCTTTCGACCTCATCCAACCGGAGCGTGACCGCGTTTTCGGGCAGGTGGATCGTCATTCTCTGACGTTCATCGTCGTTGAGACGATCGGTTTTCTTCAACAGGTCACGAACGGCCGCACGATCGCCGACCCTGTTTCCGTCCACTCAACCACTGGCGTGCACGATCTCTGGTGCCGGGGGCGGTCTTCCGATCTTCAGAGTCACACACGTTCCATCAGGAGGGCAATGCCTTGGCCTACACCTACGCACATAGTGCATAGGGCGTACCTTCCGCCTGTCTGCTGGAGCTCTTCGGCGGAGGTGAGCACGAGCCGGGCACCGGACATGCCAAGCGGATGACCGAGCGCGATCGCGCCGCCGTTTGGGTTGACCCGCCGGTCGTTTGTCGAAACCCTGAGTTCGCGCAAGACCGCGAGGGCTTGAGACGCAAAGGCCTCGTTCAGCTCGATCACGTCGAGGTCGTCTACCGCTAAACGGGCATTTGCCAAAAGCTTTCGTACGGCTGGAATCGGACCGATCCCCATCGTGCGCGGCGCGACGCCGGCGGCGGCCATGCCGATGATTCTCGCGCGCGGCTGAAGGTTGTTCGCGCGCGCGGCCGCCTCTGACGCGATGAGCAACGCCGCGGCGCCGTCGTTCACGCCGGAGGCGTTGCCCGCGGTGACGGTGCCGGCCTCGCAGACGACCGGCTTCAGCCGCGAAAGGGCGTCGAGCGTCGTATCCGCCCGCGGATGCTCGTCATGTATCACGTTCAACGGCTCGCCGCCTCTTCGCGAGACGGCAACAGGTGTGATCTCAACCGAAAGGCGGCCGCTCTCTTGGGCGGCCGCGGCCTTGCGTTGGCTCGCGAGCGCGAACAGGTCCTGATCTTCTCTGCTGACGTGGAACTCGTGCGCGACGTTCTCGCCAGTCTGAGGCATTGAATCCACGCCATACATCGACTGCATGGCAGGGTTGATGAAGCGCCAGCCGATCGTCGTGTCCTCGAGCCTCTGATCGCGCGAAAAAGGACCGCTGGCCTTGCTCATCACGAAGGGTGCCCGGGTCATGCTCTCGACGCCCCCAGCCACCAGGAAGGCAGCGTCGCCGGCGCGGATCGCGCGTGCGGCCGATCCGACTGCGTCGAGCCCCGACCCACAGAGCCGGTTCAGAGTCGTGCCCGGCACGGATAGCGGTAGGCCAGCAAGAAGCGTCGCCATGCGCGCGACGTTGCGGTTGTCCTCGCCGGCCTGGTTGGCGCACCCGAGGACTACGTCGTCGATCGCATCCCAGTCGACGCTTGGATTGCGTTCCATGAGCGCCCTGATCGGAACAGCCGCCAGATCATCTGTGCGAACGGCGGACAACGCACCACCGTGTCGCCCGATCGGAGTGCGGATCGCATCGCAGATGAATGCCTCGGTCATGCGTCGGAACCCTGCTCCTGGATGGCCTTCTCGAAGGGCACGCCGGTCCTGCTCCGCACGTCGTCCAACGTCACGCCGGCCGCGAGCTCGATGAGGGTCAGTCCTCCGACTTTCCTGTCGCAGGAGAAGACGCATAGGTCGGTGATGAGGAGGTCGACGGAGCGCTGACCGGTCAAAGGCAGGGTGCAGGCCGGCAGGATCTTCGAATCGCCATGCTTGCTCGTGTGGTCCATCACAACGACGACACGCTTGACGCCGGCGACCAGATCCATGGCGCCGCCCATCCCCTTCAGCATCTTGCCGGGTATGGTCCAGTTGGCGATGTCGCCGGTCTCGCTCACCTCCATCGCGCCCAGGATCGCGAGGTCGACATGACCACCCCGGATCATCGCGAAGCTGTCGGCCGAGGAGAAGAAGCTGGAGGTCGGGAGCGCGGTGATCGTCTGCTTGCCGGCATTAATAAGGTCTGGGTCGGCCTCTCCCTCGAACGGAAACGGGCCCATGCCGAGCATGCCATTTTCGGATTGGAGCGTGACGTTGACGCCGGGTGGAACGTGATTTGCCACGAGCGTCGGGATGCCGATCCCGAGGTTGACGTAATCTCCATCGCTCAGCTCGCGCGCGGCACGAGCCGCCATCTGGTCGCGGGTCCATGCCATCACGCCGTCTCCCTGGGCCGAACCGTCAGCTTCTCGATCCGCTTATCGTTGATCGTGCTCCTCACGATCCGGTCGACATAGATCCCGGGTGTGTGGACACAGTCCGGATCCATCGCGCCTTCCGGCACGATCTCCTCCGCCTCAACCACGGTGATCCTTCCCGCGGTCGCCATATTCGGGTTGAAGTTGCGCGCGGTCTTCCGAAACATCAAATTACCCGAAGGGTCCGCGCGCCAGGCCTTGATGATAGACAGGTCCGCGCGGAGCCAAGTCTCGCGGACGTAGAACACGCCGTCGAACTCCTCGACGGGCTTACCCTCGGCGACTACCGTGCCGACACCCGTTTTCGTGAAGAAAGCGGGTATGCCCGCTCCGCCGGCGCGGATCCGCTCGGCCAGCGTACCTTGGGGATTCAGCTCGAGTGCGAGCTCGCCCGACAGATATTGCTGCTCGAACAACTTGTTCTCGCCCACGTAGCTAGAGATCATCCGGGCGATTTGGCGGCTCTCGAGCAGCATCCAGAGGCCGAACCCGTCGGCCCCGGCATTGTTGGAGATCACGGTCAGTCGCTTCGTTCCGGCCGCCCTTATCTCCGGTATCAGGCTCTCGGGATTGCCGGATAGGCCGAAGCCACCTGACATGATCGTCATGCCGTCGAACAGGAGCCCCTGCAACGCTGCGGCCGGCGTGTCGAAGATCTTCGTGGTCATGCCTGCGTTGCCAGGACGAAGTCGTGATTGAGACGCAGCCAGGGCCCACCCATGGATCGGCCATCGGGCGCGATGCCGCCCTCGTGCTCCTCGTAAGCGCGGATAAGCGACTTCTTGACACCGAAGACGACGTCGGACTCGAGATACTGACCGCCTTGCGCGAACAGGTGGGTCACAAGCGTCCGATACCCGTCGTTAGCGATCATGAAGTGCACATGCTCGGGCCTGAACGGGTGTCGGCCCTGAGCACTGAGCATCCTGCCGACTGGGCCGTCATCAGGGATCGGATAGGCCGTCGGGCGCACCGTCCAGAGGCGGAAGCTCCCGTCGGGACCGGTAAAGAACCGGCCACGGCCTGCCAGACCGGAGCCTTCGCTTAGCTTCTGCAGGTCGTAGAAGCCGTGCTCGTCAGAATGCCAGATGTCCACGCTGGCGCCTTCGATCGCCTCGCCGGCCTCATTGTGCACCGTTCCGTCGATGTAGAGTGGCAGCCCGGTGAAATGACCGCTGATATCGCCCCCCTCGCGGAAGACAGGTGCGTCGACATAGAACGGGCCGAAGACGGTCGTCTCGGTCGCCACGCCGGGGAGACGGTGATTGATCTGGTCCACCAGCATGGAGACGCCGAGCGTGTCGGACAGGAGGATGAATTCCTGTCGCGTAGCACTGCACATCTGGCCGGTCGCGGTGAGGAAGTCGATGCCCGCACGCCATTCGTCCTCGGTCGGCTCGACCTCCCGAATGAAGGCGTGAAGGTGTCGCACCAGCGCCTCGCTGATCTGCCGCACTCTCGGATCAGGCGCGCCACGCACGCGATCGATCACCGCTTCGGTCAGCATCGTTTCGTCTAAAGCGCCGCTGGCCGGCTGTGCCGCTTGCAGCAGCCCCTCGCGAACAACGTCCATCATCCTCTTCCTTATCGTCTACTGGTCGGCCGTCGGAGGCTCACCAAGCCACGCGCGTTTCAAAATTCGCGCTATGGATGCTTCATCGAATGACCGTGGGTTCGGGTACGGGCTGCCGACGGCGATGCGCGCTGCTTCAGCCACGCCGCCTTCCGGCATGCCGAGCGACCGCAGGTCGGTCGGCGCGCCGAGCCTGCGCGCCAGCCGGAGCAGGGCTCCGGCAGGGTCGCTATCGCCGGTCGCACGCGCCAATCGTTCCCGCGCCGCGTCGCTTGCGGGCAGGTTGTAGGCCAAGACATGCGGGAGGATGACCGTATGCGTTTCCGCGTGCGGCAGGTCGAAGGCGCCGCCGAGCACGTGGCAGAGCTTGTGGTGGAGCGCCATTCCGACGACTCCCAAGCACGTGCCGCAGAGCCAAGCCCCGTACAGCGCCTCGGAGCGCGCATCGATGTCGGCTGGCGAGGCCGCTATCTGTGGCAATGCGCGGACGAGGGCCCTCACGCCATCCTCCGCCATCATCGCGACGATGGGACTGACCTGTGGCGCGTAGAGCGCTTCAGCCGCATGCGCGATCGCGTTCATCCCCGAGGTCACCGACATCCCGACCGGCAGTCCGGTAGTCAAGTCGACGTCGTAGATCACGACTTCGGGCAATACCCTGAGTGTCCGTTGCGTCGCCTTGCGACCGGAGTCGGTCTCACCGAGAACGGGTGTGACCTCCGATCCGGCATAGGTGGTCGGTATCACGATCTGCGGAAGGTCGGTCCGAAGGGCGATCGCCTTTGCAAGGCCCGTCGTCGAGCCGCCGCCGATCGCTATGACGCCGTCGCAGCGCAGTTCTTCGGCCATGCGGCACGCATCCTCGCTCACGTCCGTCGGCGTATGCATGCGCGCCCTGGGGAAGAGCCCCGACGCAACCGGGCCAAGGAGCGAGCGAAGCCACTCGCCCTTGTCGGCCTGCTCGGGCGTCGTGACGATCAGCACGTGCCGGATGCCAAGGCGCGAGCACTCGTCCGGGAGGCGGGTGACTGCGCCTTGCGCGAACACGATCCGCGCCGGCAATCCGTCGTGAAGGAACGCCTCAAACATCACACTCCCCCGACCATCGATTGGCTTCGAACCGAAAGGTCGCCTGATGCACCGACAACCCGAGCGAGCACCTCGTTGGGATCGAAGGGGAGGCGCTTTCGCCAGGCGACGATCTGGTCCGGGCGGATCAGGACGAGGTCGCTGTCGTAGAGCGTCCTTACGGCGTCCAGTGGAAGATGAACGACCCTGAGATCTATTCCCATGCGTGGCGCGGCGCGCACGAAGCCCGCGTCATCCTGTTGCTCACCTAGGATCAGCAACGTCCATTCGAAGCCGAACAGGTCGAAAAGGCTTCGTCCATCGTCGAGCCAGAGGTGCGGTGCCCTGCCGCCGGGCGTCGCGCTCGGCACGTAGGTGTTCGCGGCGTCCTCGGGAGGCTCCGTGTCGTCGGGCACGATCACGGGCGATCCATCGTAACGGCCGCCGAAGGTCACGCCGGGAATGTTGAATTCGCGGCGCGCATGAGCGTTCAAATAGTCCGCGGCCTCACTTCGCGCCGCTTCGCCTGCAGCGCTGTCGTCCTCAATGTCGGGGCTTGGGAGGAAGGTTCCAATCGACTCCGCCAGCGCGCGTGCGTAACCCGTGTTCCGAACGGCGAGCTTTGAGCGTTCGAACTGGTAGCTCTCCAAGAGTGCCGGACCGCCCGTGCCCTTGAGCACACCCGCAAGTTTCCATCCCAGGTTGACGGCATCGTCGACCGCCGTGTTGTAACCGAGGCCGCCCGCCGGCGTGAAAAGGTGGGCAGCGTCACCGCCGATTATGACGCGACCGGAAATGAACCTCTCGGCGACCAGAGCGTGGCCAGCGAGCCACGTGTCGATATTGAGCAGCTCGATCTCGAGCGGCATGCCCATCACCTGATGGAACATCGCGCGCGCGCGCTCGGGCGTGATCGCCTCGTCCTCGCCCGGCTTCAGCTGCGTGTGGAAGGCGAACTCGTCGACCCCGTTCACCGCGGCCAGCCAGGACCGCCGCTCGTTGTTGAACGCCCAGTACATCCATGCGCGGGCGTGCGGCATCGCCTTGTAGAAATCCGGCGCACGCAGATAGAGCGCTACCATCTTGCCGCCGAAGAAGTCGCGCTGCACGCCACTCTCGCCAGAATAGCGAATGCCGAGAGCACGCCTCACGACGCCGCGCGCGCCATCTGCGCCTACCAAATACGGCGTTCGGATCTTTAAGGTCTCGCCGTTCTCAACCTCCTCGACGATCGCATCGACACCCGCGTCGTCCTGCGAGAATTCAACCAGCCGCGTGCCGTTCCTTATCGTCGCTAGTGGACTTGCTTCGGCGTGGCGACGCAACACCTGCTCGACAAACTTCTGCGACACCCGATGCGGCAACTCCGCCGCGCTCCACGACCCACCCATACCGCGGACCAGCTGGGGGGCGTCCGCCGAGGACGGCAGCCGGAAGCGTGCCAGCTCACGTTGCGCGTACCTTGTGAAATAGGCGATATCTGTCGGGTAGTCGGCAGGTAGTCCCAGCGACCGGATCTCATCGGCGAAACCCAGACGCCGGTAGTGCTCCATCGTGCGCGCCTGCGTCGCGTTCGCCTGCGGGTTGACCGCGGTGGTCTCCTTCGGATCGACGATCAGCGAGCGGACACCGCGCCGGCTCAGCTCGATCGAGAGCGTCAGCCCGAACGGACCTCCACCAGCGATCAATATGGGTTTGTCGTCAGAGGGCTGTGCCATGTAGTCCATCCGAAGCTAATGATCCAGGCGTCAGCCCGGTCCGGCGCGGAGCCGACTGATAGGTAGGACTGATCATGAGCGAAGGGCCGAGCCATAGCGTTCGCAGAACAGCGACACCGCCTCGATCAAGCCCGCTGTGTGGTGCTCGTCGATCTCAAGGTGCAGTGTGACGAAGCCGCGCGGGGCGATGTAGTAGCCACACTCGAGCAGGTGGAGGAACAGCAGGTCGACGATACGCCGATCCGCAACGGCCAGATCCTCGAAGCGCGCGATTGGACGATCGGTGCCGTGCGCGTTCATCAGCGATCCGAGGCCGGTGAAGCGCATCGGGACACGGGCATGAAAGCACGTCGCGTTCAGGGCGGATCGCAGCTGGTCTCCCTGCATGTTCAACCGTTCGGCAGCGGCGGGCGTGTAGAGCCGCGAAAGGCCGGCGATCGCCGCCGCCATCGTGATGACGTTGTTGTTAAAGGTGCCCGCGTGAGCCAGCCCACCGGCATACCGGGGATCGAATGCCGCCATGAGGTCGCGCCTGCCCCCGAACGCGCCGAACGAGCTGCCGCCGCCGATATACTTTCCGAGCGTCGTGAGGTCAGGGCGCAGCTCCAATTGTCCTTGCCGGCCCGCACCGGACAGTCGAGACGTCATCACCTCGTCGAGGATGAAGAGCGCGCCGGCCCTGCGGCAGCCGTTCTCGATGGCTCTTAGGAACGACAAATCACCAGGAATGCACCCGCCCGCGCCGAGCATCGGCTCGACAACGACCGCGGCGAGCTCGTCGCGATGCGCCTCGATCAGCGCCGCGGCACCGAACTCGTCGTTGAACCTGCCAACGACGAAGCGGTAAGGCGCATTCAGCGGCGCGCCCTCGCTCACGAAGGTGAGGATGCTGCCGTGGTAGGCGCCCCTGAACGCGATCACGGTGGACCGGCCGGTCGCAGCACGCGCGAGGCTGAGGGCGAGCAGGTTTGCCTCGGTCCCGGAATTAGTGAACCGAACCAGTTCAATCGAGGGGATGCGGTCGACGATCAGGCGCGCGAGCTGCGGTTCAAGGTCGTTGTGCGCGGATAGACCCAGTCCCTTGTCGAGCGCGCCTACGATCGCATCGCGGATTTGCGGATTGCTGTGTCCGTAGATGCCGGCGGAATATTCGCCGAGGAAATCGACGTAGGTGTTTCCGTCGGCGTCGAGCAGTGATGCGCCCTTCCCGCCCGTCATGACGATCGGGAACGGCTCGTGATGGAGAACCGTGCGGGTGTTGCCACCCGGCATGACCTCGACTGCTTGGCGGTGGATCGCCGCGCTGGTCGACAGGCGAGCGCTGAAGCGCTGGCGCGCCGCCGATAGAGCCATGTCGAGGGTTGGCGATGGGATGGTCACGACCGAGTCCGAGTTGTCGAGGACGGCCGGCATATCGCTTCCGTCACAGACCAGCAAGGATTTTTTGTCCGCTGGTCAATTAGCTGTTGTCCGCATTACAAATCTGCGTCATGCATCCCGAATGACGAAACTTCGCGGGGGAGTGATGATGCGATCCTGGGGAACATACCTGTTGGCCGGCACGGCCACCGTGACGCTTTTCGCGCAAACGGCAGCGGCCCAGTCGACGGCACCTGAAACGAGCCAGGCATCGATCGAAGCAAGCAAGCAGGCCGGCTCTCCAGGCACCGACACCGCGGACCCGAATAGTGCGGACATCGTGGTCACCGCTACGAGGCGCTCGGAAAGCGTCCAGAACGTGCCGCTCAGCATCACTGCGGTGACGTCCGAGTCGCTTGAGCGAAAGGCCGCGACCAACTTCTTCGACTACGGTTCCTCGATCCCCAACCTGTCGTTCGGCAACACTGCCGAGGGGACTACGGGCGCTCGGACGATCGCCATTCGCGGCATCTCGGACCGCAACACCACCGGCTTCTACATCGACGAGACGCCTGTAGCCGAGTCCCTCGACCCGCGCATCATCGACGTGAACCGCATCGAAGTGCTGCGCGGCCCGCAGGGCACGCTCTACGGCGCGCGCTCGATGGGTGGCACCGTTCGCCTCATCACGATCCAGCCTGACGTCGATCGGTTAGCAGGGCGAGTGCACGGATCATTGTCGACCACGGACGGCACCGACAAGGCCAACTACTCTCTCGATGGCGCCATCAACATCCCGGTCGTTGCCGAACGGATCGGCCTGCGGATCGTCGGCGTGCGGGAATACAACGCAGGCTATTTCAAGCGCGTTGTCGGCCCGACAGCCGGCCAAACCACCACGATCGACAACGTAGGCGACTCCAAAGTCAACGGCGTATCCGCGGCGCTGCTGTTCAAGATCACCGACAACTTCTCGGTCACGCCGCGCGTCCTGTACCAACAGACGTCCGTGAACGGCTTTCCCTTCGCCGACGTGGCCGTGACCAACGGGTCTGCCCCGACGATCCTGAGGCCCGATGCCCTGCTTCAGCGCCGTCTCTTCAACGTGCCTGAGTTCTCGCGCGACAAGTGGCTGCTTGCCACCTACGACATGAAGCTCTCCACCGGGATCGGTACCTTCACGTCGTCCACGTCCTATTTCCGCAGGCGGTCGCGCGACGTCGAGGACCAGACCGATTTCATCGCGTCGCCTGGCGCGTTCGGTATCGCGCCGGTGCCGACGTCCATCGAGATCGACAGCAGGACCAACGCGTTCACGCAGGAGCTGCGCTTCGCTTCGGATCTCAGGGGCCCCTTCCAGATCGTGACGGGCGTCTTCTTCAATCGCACCTCGAGCAACCGCAGCTTCCCGCCAAACATTATCTCCGGCTTGGACGCGCTCTTCAACGGAGCCTTCGGCACCGACCTCGTGTACCAGACGCAGACACCGATCGTTCAGAAGGACTATGCGGCCTACGCCGAGGGCACGCTGGAGGTCGTCTCCGGGCTGAAAGCCATCGTTGGCGCCCGGGTGTTCAAGGTCGAAACGACCTCGGAGACAATGTCCGACGGTATCGCTGTAGGTGGCCCGACCACGATCCCGCGACAGACGATTAAGGAAGACGGGATCCAGCCGAAGTTCTCGCTCCAGTATCAGATCGCGCCGGGCAACCAGGTCTATGCGGTCGCCGCCAAGGGCTTCCGCCCCGGCGGGGTGAACGGCGTCATACCGACGGCGCTGGGCTGCGCCGCCAACTTGCAGGCGCTCGGCCTGTCGCCATCCGACGCCGCCTTCTACGGATCCGACAGTGTCTGGAGCTACGAGGCCGGTGCGAAGACAACTCTGCTCGACCGCAAGGTGACTGCCAACATCAGCGGTTTCCGGATCGACTGGGACGACATCCAGCAGCGTATCCAGCTTCAGTGCGGTTTCGGGTTCAGGGGCAACGCCGGCAAGGCGCGCAGCCAGGGGTTGGAACTCGAACTGACCGCGCGGCCCTTCAGCGGCCTGAGCCTCACCGGCGGCCTCGGATATACCGACGCTAGATTCACAACCACGACCCCGGGCACGAAGTTCACCAAGGGCGACCGCGTGCCGCAGGTCCCGCGCTACACGCTGAACCTGGGCGCCGACTACACCGCGCCGATCACTGCCAACCTCAACGGCTTCGCGCATGCCGACTTCAGCTACGTCAGCGACAGCATCAGCGCCCTCAACGCGAATACTGACGCCAGCGGGCGCCTGATCCCGCGCATTCGCCCTTCCTATTCGATTGTCAACTTGCGAGGCGGCGTCGCCTTCGGAAACCAGGAGGTCGCCGTCTTCGTGAAGAATGTGGCGGACGAGCGCGCCAGCCTCGGCGACGCACTCGCCGTCGCCGCCGAGGCACCGAACCGCGCTCGGGTTTCGATCAACCAACCGCGCACGATCGGGATCGAGCTCCGCAGGCGCTTCTGAACTTCTGACCCTTGAGCCGCATCGGCTCGGCCCATCCACCCGCAGCTCTGTCGCGCTGCCGTCTATCTCGGTGGCAGCAAGGCTCTGGAGATCATCATGTCGAACAAGGTCATCGTTACTGTCGCCCCGACGGGCGGCATGGCAACCAAGGCTCAAAATCCGAACCTGCCGACTCAGCCGGCGGAGATTGCGGAGTCCGTGATCCGGTCGTATCGCGAGGGTGCCGCCATCGCAGCACTGCACGCGCGACGTCCGGATGATCAGGCGACCTGCAACGCCGATATCTACCGGAATATCAACGACCGCATCCGCGCGCAGTGCGACATAGTGATCAACAACTCCACCGGCGGCGGATCGAGCGGCGACATGTTGATCAAACGGCCGGATGGCCTGTTCGAGTCGAACTTCGAGGAGCGGTTGAAGGGATGCGATGCCGGCGCCGACATGGCGACGTTCGACGGAATGACGTTCGTCGACGTGCACGGCGGCAGAGAGATCGTGGTCGTGACACCGCCATCTCGGTGCGAGGCCCTCGCCAAGCGGATCATCGATCGCGGCATCAAGCCCGAGTGGGAGGTCTTCAGCCCGACCCACATCCTGCAGGACGTCACTCGCCTTATTCAAAAGGGCTACGACAAGCCGCCCTACTACATCAACATGGTGCTAGGGGCCGATCGAGGCTTCCAGGGCGCGATGCCCTACAGCCATGACATCCTGACCGCGATGATCGCGGCCTTGCCGCCGCAATCGATCTTCTGCGTTTCGGCGATCGGCCCGGCGCAGCTGCCCGCCACCACCCAGGCCCTCTTGCTCGGCGGCCACGTCCGCGTGGGCCTCGAGGACAACAACTACTTCGCAAAGGGACAGCTCGCGACCAACGAGCAGCTAGTCGCACGCACGGTCCGGATCATCCACGAGCTCGGGCTGGAGCATGCCAGTGCTGCCGAAGCGCGCGAGATCCTCGGCCTCCGCGAGGTCGGTAACGCGTGATGAATACGCAGCTACTCCATCGCAGCATCCGCCGCGCTCCGCCGCTGGCAGTCGCCGGCGAGGGCATCTACCTTGTCCAAGAAGACGGTCGCAGGATCATCGACGCTTCGGGCGGGGCTGCAGTCGCCTGCCTCGGGCATGGCAACGCCCGCGTCGCCAATGCCATCGCCAGTCAGGCGCAACGCATGAGCTATGCTCATACGAGTTTCTTCTCCAGCGAGCCGGCGGAAGAACTGGCGGCTCTTCTCACGGAGGGAAAGCCCGGCGGGTTGTCGCATGCGTTCTTCATCTCATCGGGCTCCGAGGCCATGGAAGCGGCGATCAAGCTGGCGCGCCAATACCAGCTCGAGCGCGGCGAAGTCGGGCGAGACCGCTTCATCTACCGGCGGCAGAGCTACCACGGCAACACCCTCGGCGCGCTCGCGATCAGCGGTCATCCGGCTCGCCGGGCGCCCTACGAAGCCCTGCTGGATCCTCGCCACATCGCGGTCTCCCCATGTTTCCCCTACCGCGAGCAAGCAGAGGCGGAGAGCGACGAGGCCTACGTGCAGCGGCTGGTGGCCGAACTCGACCAGGCGTTCGAGGAGGCAGGCGCTGGCAAGATCATCGCGTTCGTCGCCGAAACCGTCGTCGGCGCCACGACCGGCTGCGTCGCTCCGCTACCGGGCTACTTCGAGGGTGTGCGAGAGGTTTGCGATCGCCACGGCGCGTTGCTCATCCTGGACGAGATCATGTCAGGGATGGGCAGAACGGGCACGACGCACGCCTGGCAGCAGGAAGGCGTCGCCCCCGACATCCAGACGATCGCCAAGGGTCTCGGCGGAGGGTATCAACCTATCGGGGGCCTGCTGGTGCAGGAACACATCGTCGATACACTCGCGAGCCGGTCCGGGATTTTTGTCCACGGCCAGACTTATCAAGCCCATCCGGTGGCCTGCGCGGCAGCTTTGGAGGTTCAGCGTATTATCCAGGAGGACGATCTCCTTACCAACGTGAGGCGGGCGGGGGCTAGACTTCGCAAAGAGTTGGTCGCCCGTATCGGCGGGCATCCGTTGGTCGGCGATGTCCGGGGGCGAGGACTGTTCATGGGAGTCGAGTTCGTCGCGGACCGCGCGACGCGCCAGCCCTTCGAGCCGGCGGCCAATTTCGCCAACGTCATCAAGGAGGCCACGTTCGACGAGGGGTTGGCGATCTACCCGGGGTCCGGCACCATCGACGGGATCAGGGGCGATCACCTGCTGATCGCCCCGCCCTACTGGGTTGACGACGCGATGCTGGTAGAGATCGTATCTCGGCTGAAGGTGGCGCTCGACCGGGCTGCGGAAATCGTTCGAGCTGGGTCGTGACGCCAGCGATCGACGACGCCGCATCGACGAGCTCGCCCACCCGCAGGCTCACCAACCGGCACATCCAATTCATCGCGATCGGCGGCGCGATCGGCGCGGGACTGTTCCTGGGCTCAGGAAAAAGCATCGCGAGCGCCGGGCCGGCAGCGATCCTGATCTACGCCGCCTGCGGGGCCTTCATCTTCTTCATGGCGCGCGCGCTTGGCGAGTTGACGCTGCGCGACCCTTCCGGGGACGCCTTCGTCAGCTATGCGACACGCTACATCGGCTCGGCCGCCGGCTTCATCACGGGCTGGAGCTACTGGGCCAACTGGATACTCGTCGGTGCTACCGAGATCACCGCGACCAGCGTCTTCGTCCGCTATTGGTATCCAACCGTTCCGCAATGGGTCCCGGCGGCCGCAACGCTGGCGTCGGTCTATGCCGCAAACATCAAAGCGGTGCGCGTGTTCGGCGAAATCGAGTTCTGGCTCGCCATCATCAAAATTCTGACGATCGTCCTCCTCATAGGCGGCGGACTCGTGGCGATCGTCGCGCCTTCGGTCCTGCACGTCGAAGGCGCGGGATTCAGCAACCTGTTCGATCATGGCGGCTTCTTCCCGCATGGCTGGGTCGGGATCGTCGCGATCGTGCCCATCGCTTTGTTCGCCTTCGGTGGCGTCGAGGTGATCGCGCTGACGGCCCGGGAGGCGAAGGATCCGGAGCGCTCCATACCGCGAGCAATCAACGGCGTCGTCTTCCGGATCCTCTTCTTCTATGTGGGCTCGATGATCGTCGCCATGTCGATCGCTCCATGGACGAGCTACTCGGCCGGTGAGAGCCCATTTGTCGCGATCCTCACGCGGATCGGCATCCCGGCAGCGGCTGGGATCGTCAATTTCGTTGTGCTGACTGCGGTTGTGTCATCCTGCAACACCGGGCTGTTCTCGACGGGACGTATGCTGGCTGGATTGGCGCGGCAAAGGTTCGCACCCGCATCGCTCGGCATTACCGACAGCGGCCTGCCGCGGCGCAGTATCTCAGTTTCTGCGGCCTGCCTGGCGCTCACGGTTGTGCTGAACTGGCTGATACCGGACGACGCACTGAGTGTCTTGATGGCAGCGGTCGCCTACCTCTTGCTGTGGGTCTGGATGATCGTGCTGATCGCGCATCGCGGCATGCGGCGACGATTGGGTCCACCCGAGAAGGGGGTGTTCGCGATGCCCCTCTATCCCGCTTCGAGCTGGGCGACCATGGCCTTCATCGCTAGCGCGACACTATTACTGGTCGCAAATTCCTCCGCCTGGATCGTGACCCTGGCTGCAGGCGGGTGGTTCGCCGCGCTCGCGCTTATTGCGTTGTCTCGCCGCATCGTTCCTGTTTTAGAATAGGTCGCTCTTGCGATCTGCCGACCGGTCTGATGGTCGGGCAGCATTCTGGACTTAGGGACTTGGCGGCGATGACAAAGGGGACGCAAGGACGGGGGCGGCGGAGCTCGGCACAGGCCGTATCTCACGATCACATCGCGTCGGCTGCACTCGAGCTGCTTTCACTCAAGGGCATCGATGGCTTCAGCGTCAGGGACCTCGCCAAGTCGATGGAGGTCTTTCCGGCGACCATCTACCACCACATGACCACCAAGAACGACCTCCTTGCCGCAGTCGCGAGCTACGCGCTGCGCGATCTGGAGCCGCCGCCTCAGGCGCGCGCCTGGCAGGATTGGATGAGGGAGCTGTTCCGACGCTACAGGAGCGCGGTCCAGGCCCATCCGGCGATCGCCCCCCTTATCGGCGCGCGGATCGTCTCCAACGCCGGCGTCGGACCCGATATCATCGAGAGGATCCTTACCGTACTCATCGAGGCGGGCTTCCCAGAGGACAGCATCGTCGACACGTTCAACGTCGTGATCGCGGCCAAGGTGGGCTTTGTCACGCTGGAACTTGCTCCGCAGCCCGACAACGTTGCCGACTTCCACGACATCATGCGCGCGCGTGTGAATACGGTCAACGTCGAGACCCACCCGCTACTGGCTCGCTTCCTCCCAAAGCTCGCCAACCGCGCGTTCATGCTCCGTTGGGAAAACGGCTCGACGAGACCGATGGATGCCAGCTTCAACGCCTACGTCGACGTCGTGATTTCCGGCCTCGAGGCACTGCTACGGACTAGCTCCGGCAAAACCGGACAAATAGAAATTGTCCTTTGAACAAGATATTATGATAGTCCATATTCGCTCAACGGCCAGCGAGTCTGCTGTCCGTTCACCGGCCGGCGCCCCGGCCATGGCTGCGGGACAGCAGAATGCAATCAGACACCGCGCAACACTCGAACACGGTTCAGGTGGAGATCCTTTGGGGCGACTGTGACCCCGCAGGCATCGTTTTTTACCCAAATTACTTTCGAATGTTCAATGCAGCGACAGATAGTTTATTCGCCTCTGCGGGACTATCACTGACGCACTTGCAAGAAGAGCACGGCATTATTGGATATCCCATGATCGATGCGCGCGCGATGTTTCTGTCGCCCAATCGGTTCGGAGAGGCAATCACCATTTTGACGCGGGCGATCGGCTGGGGACGGTCAAGCTTCGAGATTGAGCATGTCGTTCACAATACTGCAGGCCGTTCGATCGAAGCTTACGAAAAGAGGGTTTGGGGCGCTTTAGATGGCAGTGGGAAACTCGTCGGGAGAACGATCCCCGATGTCGTCAGAAAGCGTCTTGGCCATACGCCTGTCGACGGGGCGCGCTGAGCTGCCCGGGCTCAACCACACTCCGGCGAGCCGCGTCCCTGGTGCGGAGAGCCGCATCCGAGATCATGGGCATCAAAGCGTGATATGCAGGCCCAGATCGAAGCGGCTGTAGTTCACGTTTCGCTCGATGAATTGGTCGGTGGATCCCGCGTACAGGAAGTTGTTCGAGTTCGTCAGATTGGTGGCGTCGGCGAAGATCTGCAGCGTGTCGCTGAGGTTGAAGCGCAGCGCGAGGTCCAGCTGCCCGTACGAGGCGTGGTATTGCGGCACGCCCTCGTTGTCGAAGTTGCAGCTCGTGATCCACTTAGACCGCCAGTTGTAGGACAGGCGGGTCTGGATCCTGCCGTTGTCGTAGAAGCCGCTCGCATTGTAGGTGTCGGGTGACAGACCGGTGAAGCCGCATGTTGAGGTGCGCGCTTCGACGTGCGTGTAGTTGCCGGTGACGCCGAAGCCCTGCGCCCAGCCGAACCGCTCGTCCAGAGCATACTGACCTGCGACTTCAACGCCCTGCACGCGCGCGTCGCTCACGTTTCGGGTCTGCGTCACGAAGACCGTTTCGGGCGCGCCCGGGATCGTCTCCTCCGTCGTGACCGCCTGGAAGAGCCCGCGCAGGTCCTTGCGGAAGGCGGCGGCCGAGACGTAGTTGATCGACGAGATGTACCACTCGGCAGACAGGTCGTAGTTGTTGCCGAACTGGGGCTTGAGCCCGGGATTGCCGCGCGACAGCGAGAGGTTGCCGACCGAGCCGGACCAGTTGTCTCCGAACCGCAGGTCGTTGAGGTCCGCTCGCGTCAGGGTGCGTGCTGCGGCGGCACGCAACACGAGACGGTCGGTCAGGTCGAAGCGGATGTTCCCGGACGGCAGCGCGCTCGTGTAGTTCGCCTTTCCCGACAGCTCGGTCGCGGGCGAGTAGGCGAACGTGTAGCTGCCGGACGGACCCGCCTGGAACCCGGTGACCGTCTGGCCAAAGCCCGTTGAGAGGGTGTCGACGTGGACGACGCGCACGCCGACGTTCCCGGACAGACGGCTCCAGCGCCAGGCCGCGTTGACGTAGCCGGCGGCGACCTTCTCCTGGGTGGCGAAGCTGCCGCCGGGATTGTTCACCAGCGCGAAGGGACCGCCCGGCCGCGCCGGATCGGCCGCGATCAGCGCGCAGTTGCCGGTGCACGACACGTTGCCGGCCGCATCGGTCTGCGGAAGGTAGCTGCTGCTGTAGTTGCCGCGGCTGTTCAGCTGGGCCGCCTGCGAGAGGTAGGCGGCGAGCTGCGCAGGATCGTAGCCGATGAAGCTGTTCGCCGGCGGCGTGGCATCCCCGCTCAGAAAGTGCGTCCCGAGCGAGACGGGCCGAAACAGCGAGGTGGGGAAGGGGAAGGTGAGCGTGTTGTACGAGTCGGACGGATTCGAGTAGTCCTTCAGGCCTTTGAGATGGTCCTGATAGTCGCCACCGATCTCCACGTTCGAGAGGAACGAGCTCTCGAACCTGTAGCGGGCGAGGAAGCGTCCCTCGTTGATCCTGTCGTCTACGCGCTGGCCGTAGTTCTGAAACGTGCCGATCCGTGCGAGCGACGGATCGCGGAGGACGGCGTCGTTGTCGGTGACGAGCGGATTGCCGTCCTTGAGCTGGTAGCCGATGCTGCTCTGGGCGTAGTTGCCGACGAGGATGTAGGGGTCGTCGGGCTTGTTGCCGGTCGACTTGGCGAAGGAGGCATCGGCCTCAAGCGTGAGCTGATCGGTCGGCTCCCATCGGGCGTTCAGGCCGACGTCGTAGCTCTTGGCCACGCGGTCGCGGGCGCGAACCACCGAGAGGGTCTGCGGCTGGACGACGGAGAGAGGATTGCCGTTCGCATCCCTCGCCGTCGCCAGGGCGGCCGCGACCGCCGGGCTGTTTAGGAACGTCTGCCCAGGGTAGGTTCCCGACACGAGCACGCCGTTGCTGCTCACTACCGGGTCGACGACCGTGTTGCCGAAGATCGGATTGAGGATCGAGTCCGAGATGCGCTGGTGCAGCTCGGAGTAGAAGCCGTCTGCGGTGAGCAGCAGCTTGTCCGTCGGCTTCCATTGGACGCTGCCGCTGCCGAAGTAGCGCTTCGTTCCGCCGCGTACGACGCCGTAGCTGATCTGCCGCGGCCCCTTGAAGCTCTGCTGCGAGACGAACGGGTTCGCAGTGCCGCCCGAGATGACGTTGAACGCGCCGGCGTCCCACTGTCCGACGCGGATGTAGTCCTCGGAGGCACGCAGGTCGGTGTAGGAGCCGGAGACCGCGACGCCGAAGGTCCGATCGCCGTTCTGCCACGACGCGATGCCGCTGGCGGTCGGCCTGACGGTATCGACCTTGGAGACGACGTTCCCCTGGACGGTGAGGCTCGCATACGACTTGTCGCCGTCGAGCGGACGCGGCGTGATGATGTTGATCGTGGAGCCGATGCCGCCTTCGGTGAGCTGCGGCAGCGAGGTCTTGTTCACGTCGAGCCGCGAGATCATCTCGGACGGCAACACGTCGAAGTTGAAGCTGCGCCCGCGGCCGCCGCCATCGGGCGCGAACGCGCCCGTGTCCGACGGTAGGGAGCGTCCGTTGAGCAGCACGTTGGTGAAGTCCGGACCGAGGCCGCGAACGGAGACCTGCTGGCCGAGGCCGAAGCTGCGCACCACCGAGACGCCTGCGATGCGCTGGAGCGACTCGGCGAGGTTGTTCTCGGGGAACTTGCCCGCGTCCTCGGCCGTGATGCTGTCGACGACGTTGCCGGCGCGCCGCTTGATGGCGAGCGCCGATGCGAGGCTCGCCCTGATGCCAGTCACGACGACCTCGCCGCTTGCCGCAGGGGCGCTGTCGGCGGCCGGCGAGGCGACCTGCGCACCCGCGACCGCAGGGTCGGATTGAAGCGGAACCCCATCAGTCGCGCCGGGCGTGCCGGCGTTGCTGCTGTCCTGGACTCCCTGGGAGGTTTGTGCATCGGCGCCGGACGCCACCGCCAGGCAGGCGAGCGATGCCGCGCTGAGCAGCACGGGCCTGAGATACCGCATCATCTTCTCTCCGAGACTAGGATCGGGAGCGATGTCGACGCGGCGTGACCGCGTGATGCGGAGCATGCCTGGTCTGCCGCCCTGATCATTTCCCCGGCCCTACGGCGCGATCAATCTAGAAACAATCCATTACAATCGACTATCGTCATCAATACCAAAATCCCTCGTTGATGGCACCACTGCGAACGGCCGTAAGCGGGTAACTGGATATGGCTGTCGGCCAGCTGCGATTGGCCGCTTGCGGCCCCTCCCCTCTCGTGCCTAGACCGAGAAGCAGTCGCTCAGCGTAGCCTCGTAGGCTCCCGAAGCCTCGGTTCGTTCATCCGGCTGAGTCGTAGCGCCTCGAAGCTGCGGTCTTGGATACCGCCTTGAATGTCCTCCGTTTCACCGGCGGGCAGCGTGGGGGAGCCAGCCTCCAAGACCACGGCACACGACGCGCTAAAGCGAGCACGCGATTACTGCTCGCTGTAGTGTTGGCGGCACGCGCAATCGTCTTTGGTAAGGAACAGCGTCCAGGCTAAGCGCCTCAACTGCCAGAGAGTGCGTGCGCAACCCTCAACCAAGATGAGAAGCGTTCATCCGATGCGAACGACAGGCATCAGTTCGGCAGGGGCGAGCATAAGTGTGAGGCTCCGGCAGACCTTGATAGCCGCCCTGTTGGCGAGTGCCACATCCGAGCTAGCGGCCTCACCGCAGCAGTCCGACACTCCTCCGCCTGCAAGTGCCGTGGCTCTTGGGCTCGCGGGCGCTGAGCCGCCTGCCGTCGCTCGATTCCTGATGGTCAGCGGAGCAATCGACGCTTCCCTCTCACCTGACGGGCGGCGCATTGCCTACCGCACTCGTCTAACCGGCCTGCCTCAACTCTGGACCGTGGATGCCAGCGGCGGCGCACCGGCCCAGCTCACGTTCGGCGCGGGCGCCGATGGCGAACTTTGGTCGCCTGACGGGAATGGACTGCTCGTCTCCGCGGACACGGGCGGAGACGAGCGCTTCGGGTTGAACTGGCTGCGTGCGGACGGTTTGGCGGAACGCACGGTGCTGCCGCCGTCGTCTGACTTCACGAGATTGGGTGCGTTCTCCGCCGACGGGCGCCGGTACGCCTACCTCGTCCAGCCAGACGGGAGCGAGCGTTTCGACCTGCGGGTCGCCGACCTCGTGTCAGGCACCAATCGCCTGATCGCGCGCGGGCAGCCCGGGTTTCGGGCACTCCGCTGGTCCCCCGATGGCAGGTGGGCGCTGGTGGTCCAAATGTCTGGCGAAGACCGGAACGCGCTCTGGCTCGTCGATATGGCGAACGGAAGGCTTGAGCAGCTCTTCGCCGATCGCCCGCCGGCTAGCTACGGCATGCCGACGGTGATCGTCCCGGCCGCTCTTGCCTGGGCTCCCGATAGCCGCGGCTTCTACATGGCGACGAACGAGGGCCGAGAGCGTAACGGCCTCGTGTACGTCGACCTAGGATCCCGCCAGCTGCAATGGCTCGTGAGGTCGGACGACGCGGACGTGGTCGACGTACAGCTCGCCAGCGGTGGCCGCTACTTGGTCTGGCAAACGCTCGGTCGCAGCATGTCGGCACTACATGCACGCGATCTCAGATCAGGTCGGGAGATCGCTGCCCCGGCGCTTCCCGCCGGCTCATACCAGCTTTCCGTGGCGCGCGATGCCCCAACCGCGGCAGTGGTGGTGGACAGCCCCCGCGCGCCCGGCGACATCTACGTATGGCGCCTGGACTCAGGCCGAGTGACCCGCGCCATCGCGGCGAGTAGCGCCGGACTGGACATGTCTAAGATGGTCGCGCCACGCCGCGTCGACTTCCGAGCTCGCGGCGGCGTGCCGCTATCCGGCCTCCTCTACGAGCCCCAGAGGTCGCCCGCACCGGGTCGCCCCCCCGTCTCTATCCTACTCCACGGCGGACCCACCGATTACGCCTACCCCGGATACCTCTACGACGTGCAGATGCTTGCAGCGCGCGGAATTGCCGTTCTCGACTTCAACTACCGAGGGTCAATCGGAGAAGGAAAAAGCTACGCCAAACTCAACGATGGCTTCGGTCACGCGCACGAGGCTGAGGATGTCTCCGACGCCGTTGCTTGGCTTCGGCGCCAACCCGGACTCGATGGCACGCGCGTCGCCGTTGGAGGTGTCTCCTACGGAGGGTATCTGGCGCTGGCGGCCGGCTCGACCTCACCAGACTTGTTCAAGGCGGTCGTAAGCGAGGCGGGTCCGACGGACTGGATCACCTCACTCGAGAACACCCCGCTGTTCGCCGCCTCGGACCGCGTCGAGTACGGGGACATCCATGACGCCAAGGTCTACCGCTTCTATCGCGACCTCTCGCCGCTCAATCGAGCGTCCCGCTTCCGCGCTCCCTTGCTGATCCGCCATGGCGTCAACGATCCACGGGTGTCTATCGGTCAGGTCGATGCATTCGTTCAGAAGGCGCGCGCCGCAGGCGTGACCGTGCGGTACATGCGCTATCCTGGCGAGAATCACGGTCTTGCTTCAGTGGCGTCGCGCGTCCAGTTCTACTCAGCGATGACCTCCTTCCTCGAAGCTTCGCTCGGGATCGTTGAGTCGCCGCCTCCTGCCGGACGGGCTCTAAAACCCTGAGGCCGCAATAATCGCCTCTAGGTTTCCTGATCGGGAGCCTTGGATGCGCGCCCTGTCAACTGCAACGCTGTTGTCCTGCGTCGCCGTCAGCGCGTCCGGCGCGGTGACTGCTTCGCGGGAAAGTGCAGTCGATGGGCGCTTCGATGCGGGCGGACGCTTGATCCGTCTCTCCTGCAAGGGCGCAGGGAGGCTCGACGCGGGCATGGTAACGGCGCCTGTTGAAGATGCGGATGGCGGGCCATCGCTGCGAAGGTGGAGCCGGTCACCTCAGTCTGCCGGTATGATCGGGCTTGTGTTGGACAGAGCGACTGAGCGCCGCCTGGTCCGAGCTCCAGTCTGGATGCTGCTCGCGGCCTGCATGCCGCGTTGTCAGCAGCAGACGTTAAGGGCCAATCCCTGCTCGTGGGTCATTCAGTGGGCGGGCTACATGCCCAGGTGTTTGCGGCACAGCACCCCACCGATACGGTCGGGCTGGTACTGGTAACTACAACCCATCCCGACCAGTTTTTCACTTGGCCGGCGCTTCTTCCCCCATCGGCGCCGGGCGAAGAGGCGGCCGTGACAGAGGCTCGATCGTTCCTCACCAACATGCAGGCGGATGCGAGCAAGAACGAGGAGCTTCTCGATATGCGGGCGAGCTCCACGGCGGCGCGCAACCTGGCGATTTGAGCGGGCAAACCAAATCGCTTTGGTAAGCTGAAGAGCCAGACGGGCACCCTGAGGATTCGTAAATCGGCGGTCGTCCGAGAACTAGCGACGATAACGTCCGGCCGATATGCTTGGGCGCAGGCGAGCTATTGACTCAGATCGGTCACCCACGGCCACCTTCCCGCCCCTCAACTTCTGTCTTTCGTATTTGCTGGCATTCAAGCCTTCGACACCAATCGGGCAGCTGTCCGGCTGACCTCAGCTAGAGCATTAACCGCTCGTTCGCTTTCGCAATAGCCTACACCTTGCGCGAACCGCGACGCCTCTTCGGCTTGACTCATTTGAAGAGTTGTAAGATCATGAATAGAGGATAGGGGGCAACAATGCATGCTTGGAGCGCCTCTTGGCTAGTGGATGGCGGATGGGCGCTCCTTTGTGGGGCTCTGGGCTTTTGCGCAAAAGCCATATTTGACAGCGCCGTAAAAACACGAGACCAGATTAATCTTGAGGTATGGAAGGTTAAAGCTCGTATTTTGGAGCAAAGGCTGTCCGGTTTTTACTGGCCGCTTTTTTCTGCCCTGCAGCGTGACACGCTTCTTTGGCAAAAGGTTTTCAATGATCTTCGCAGCTCCTCCGGAAATGCTCCGGCATGGCTTGCACGTTTCTCGGAAGCGCACCAAGAGGCGTTTTCACGCAAGTTAGAAATGGATGTCCTGATACCGAACCACCAAGAGGCTGTTCGTGTAATTCGGAGTAATATGCATCTGGCTAATGCCGATGTTGCGTTTAACCAGCTTTTAGGTCGATATGTCCGGCACGTTGATGTCTACGTTGCTTTGAGGCAAGCCGGACTCTACGATGTCGACCCGATTGATGTTGGCGAGGAGTATCCGCACGGATTAACCGAAGAGGTTGAGCAACGAATGCTTTCTTACCAAGAGGAATACGAAAAACTTCTACGGGGAAGAGGAGTAACAGATTTGCGAGACATGTTTGCTGATGTAGCGAATGGTCGCACATTGCAAAGTATCGCTTCAAAAGGGATAAAGCCCTTCTCTCGTTAGGCCAGAATTCCTCGCAGTATATTGCTTAGCAACACTTCTAAAGAGTTTGGTTTTTTAAAATATTTTTTAAATCATCTTCATGTTTTCAGCACCCCTGGCATGTTAGAGGCCCGATCTGGAAGAAGCGTCGGATCACAGAGGTGATGGCGGAACGGACCGATCAACCGTTACATCAACTGTCCGCGGGTTGGGCCTACGACCAACCGCTAACTGCCAGCGGTTGCCGAGAGGGCCATATCCGCACTTAGGCGCTGTCGACGCGGTCGAAAGACCCACAAGCGGTCACTCCCGGCGCCCTGCCCCGACTCCCAACTTCGTTGGGGTGGACGCCCCCTGACGGCATCGATGTGCCAGAGTGGAGGTGTTGAAACACCACTGTAGGAGGCGTCCGTGAGTGAGGTTAGCACAG
>NZ_JACIAY010000010.1 GCF_014194975.1 Sphingomonas sp. BK580
ACTACCTGATCGTGTCGGCGCTCGCCGGTATCGCGGTGACCACGGTCTGGAACTACGCGATGTCGTCGATCTTCACCTGGCGCAAACGCGGCTGAACACGCCGCGCTCGCGCGGGGAGAGGGGACGGGATGGAGCGGAGCGATACCGCGCGGCGCTGGCCGGTTTCGGGGCTCGAGTCGCGCATCGGGCTCGCCGCGCTGACCGCGGCGGTGCTGGTGGCGGCGACGGTGCGGCTCGCCTTCGCCGATTACTCCCTGTGGTTCGACGAGCTCGCCTCGGTGTTCTTCGCGGCGCAGCCGACCGAGCGGCTGTGGAGCGCGTGGATCCTGCGCGAGACCAACCCGCCCCTGTTCTACACGCTGCTGCGCTGGTGGATTGAGGCCACCGGGCTGAGCGACGCGGGGCTGCGCGTGCCCGGCATCGCCACCAGCCTCGCCGCGATCGGCGTGGTCTATGCGGCGGTGGCGCGCGCCTATGGTCGCCGCGCCGCGGTGGCCGCGGCGCTGCTGCTCGCGCTGTCGCCACAGCAACTGTATTTCTCGCACCAGGTCCGCGCCTACATCTTCCTCTACCTCGCGGTGGCGCTGTCCTTCGCCGGGCTGATGCAGGCCGCGCTCGCCACAGCGGGCCGGAGCCGCGCCATCGGCTGGGCCCTCTATGTCGCGGGCGCGGTCGCCGGCATCTACTTCCACACCACCGGCGTGATCTGGCCCGCCACCGCGACACTGGCGCTGATGCTGGTCGACGCGCGCTTCCGACCGTTCCGCGGCCGGCTCTGGATCGCGCTCGCGGTCGCCGACGGCGTGATCGTGCTGGCGTCGTCCTGGTGGCTGTACATCACCTTCCGCCAGCTCACCCAGCCCAACGGCAATCTCGGCTGGATGCAGGGGCTTGGACTGACCAAGAGCGCGCTCGTCTACGTCGCCACGCTGCTGCAGTCGCGCCAGATCAGCCCGCTCCAGCTCCCCGCGCCGCTGCTGGTAGCCGGCTTCGCCACCTGGGGGGCGTGGCACGGTCGCGGCGAGACGGCGACGCGGCTGACGCTCGCCTGCCTCGCGGTCGCCACCGCGCTGTTCCTCCTGCTCAACCTCAAGCAGGCGATCTTCCTCGACCGCACCATCCTGTGGCTGTCACTGTTCCCGCTGGTGCTTGCCGCGCGCGGCGTCGGCACGCTGCGCGGGCGCGGTTATGGCGGGGCGTTGGTCGCGCTGGCGCTCGCGATGGGGACGAGCGTCGTTCTGACCCGCCCGCACTTGCCGCGCGAGGACTGGCGCGCGGTGGTGAATCGGGTCGCCGCCGCGCCGGGCGCCGCGCTGCTGGTCGACGGCGAGGCGATGGGCGTCGCGACGCAGATGGCGTGCCGCGTGCAGCTCCACCGCCCGTCCTGCCCGTTCGCGGTGGTGCCGCTCGTCGCACCGGGTCCCCAGCTCGACGGCTGGGGGCGCGGTCTCGCCGCGCCCGTGCCGGCACGGGAGGGGCGGCTGGCGCTCTCCCCTGCGGCGCCCGCTTACCTGCTGCGCCGCCCGTTCCACGACGCGCTGCTCGACGTGCGGCGGGTCGGGCTGCTGCGCGACGCCGACGCCACCCCGCCTGCGGCGCCGGTCGTCCACGGCCCCTATCCGCCCGCACTGCTCGAGGGTGTGGCGGCGCGAACGCGGGTGAGCGGCGGCCTCGTCCGGGTGCCGTAAGCCGGTCTGCTGCAGGACCGCGCCTCACCCGAGGCGGGCAGGGCGGGTACCGCGCCGCGGCGACGGAGTCCGTCCGATCGCCCATGGTCGGGCCCGCGTCGCGACCGCGGCGCTTGCGTCGCTCCCGCGTGCTGCGTAATGCCGTGTCGGTCGCGTCTCCGCTCGGCGCAAGTGGCGCTTTCCCAACCATCTTCGGCTCCGCGGTGGCATCTGTGAACATCCTTATCGTGAACGCGCTTTACCCGCCCCACCGGATCGGTGGCGCCGAGAAGTCGGTATCGCTGCTGGCGGAGGGGCTCGCGCGCGCGGGCGACCGAGTCAGCGTGGCGACGCTCGATGATATAGCGGCCCCCACCATTGAACGCCTCG
Organism: Sphingomonas sp. BK580; assembly: GCF_014194975.1. Classification (GTDB taxonomy): domain Bacteria; phylum Pseudomonadota; class Alphaproteobacteria; order Sphingomonadales; family Sphingomonadaceae; genus Sphingomonas. The sequence goes on from NZ_JACIAY010000010.1 coordinate 2,058, forward strand.
CCACGGGCGTGGAGGTCCACCGCTTCCCGCTCGACAATATCTACTGGCCGTATGGCAAGGTAGTGATCGAACGCTCGCCAGTCGAAAGCTTACGCTGGCACCTGCGCAACAGCTGGAACCGGCGCGCGGCGCGGCGCGTGGGCGCGCTCATGGACCAAGTGCGACCGGACGTGATCCACTGCAACGTGCTCACCGGGTTCAGCAACGCGGTCTGGTCCGAGGCCTCGCGGCGCGACATTCCGATCGTCCAGACGCTGCGCGACTATGCCGTGGTCTGCGTACGTACCTCACTGTTCCAGCACAACACGACGTGTACGAAGCGGTGCGCTGAGTGCCGCCTGCTGACCTTCCCCAGCAAGAGGGCGTCGCGGCAGGTCACCGAGCTCGTCTCGATCAGCCATTTCGTCGATGCCAAGCACCGCGAGTTCGGCTTCTTCGAGGGCGTGCCGGGGCGACGCATCTTCAACATCATCCCCGATCCGCCGCGCGACGGCGCGCCTACGCGCGTCGGTCCGCTGATCTTTGGCTATATCGGTAGGGTTGAACCGGAGAAGGGGATCGAGGTGGTACTCGACGCCTGTACCCGGCTCGAGCGCCCTGACTGGCGGCTCCGCGTCGCGGGCGTTGGTCTTCTGAGCTATGTCGAGGGATTGCAGCGACGGTATCCGGATCCGCGTATCGAGTGGCTGGGTTTCGCCGACTCGGCTGCCTTCTACGAGTCGATCGACGTGGCGCTGATCTCCTCGATATGGCCCGAACCGCTGACCCGCACGCTGATCGAGGCGACCAAGTTCGGCCGCAACGTGATCGCGGCGGACTCGGGCGGCATCCCTGAGATCGCTGACCTGCCGCGCCGCTCGGCGGTTTACCCGGCCCAGGACAGTGCCGCGCTCGCGGCCGCGATGACGACCGCGATCGACGAGCGCGACGACTGGCGGCAGGGCGGGGTGGGGCGTCCTGACCTGCTCGCCGCCTTCTCCGAGGAAGCCGTGGTGGCGGCCTATCGCGACGTCTTCGCCGACGCGATCGCTGCCAAGGCGGCGACGTGAGCGCGTCGTCCGCTGCGCGAAGGTCCGTTGTCACCGCCGTGCGTAGGTCGGCAAGGTACCAAGACGCGACAGGAGTTTGCCGGCAGTGAAGCTGAAGCGCGCATTAAGGTCGACCTTCCCCCGCGGCTATCGACTGCTCGGCCGGGCCAAGCGCCTGTTCGACGTCGAGGGGCCGCGCGAGGAACGTCGCCGGCTCGCCGCGGCGATCGCGGCGACCGACGCCTTTCCCGCGGTCGCGGAGCGACGGCCGCACGGCCTGACGACGCCGCTGGTCGTCTCGCTCACCTCGTATCCCAAGCGCTACGCGACCTTGGCGCGGACGCTGCGCAGCCTGCTGGACCAGACCGTCCGCCCCGACCATCTCGTGCTGTGGCTCGCCGCGCCGGACCGCGCGGCGCTGCCAGCGGACGTGCTCGCGCTTGTAGGGCACGGGCTGGAGATTCGGGAGTGCGCCGACTTGCGATCGGCCAAGAAGCTGTTGCCCGCGCTCGCCGCCTTCCCCGCTGCCACGATCGTCACGACCGACGACGACGTCTACTACGAGCCGCACTGGCTCGAGCGACTGGTCGAGACCGCGTGCCAGCACCCCGGCGCGGTAGTCGGCTATCGCGGCCACGTTGCGCACTTCGACTCGGGCGGGCAACCCGCTCCCTACGAGAACTGGGCCCGAGATACCGATGCTACGACGGACATCGGTCCAGGTCGGCTGCTGTTCCTCACCGGCGTGTCGGGCATCCTCTACCCACCGGGCGCGCTGCACGAGGACGTACTCGATGCTGAGTCGTACCTCGCGCTCTGCCCGCGCGCGGACGACATTTGGTTCTTTGCCATGGCGGTGCGCAAAGGCACAGCGCGACGCCGGGTGGCGCAGCGCATGCCGGTCGTAGAATGGCCAGCGTCGCAGGAGAGTGCACTAAACAGCTACAATTTTCATGCGTCCGGCAATGACGCGCAGTTCGCCGCGCTACTGGAGCGCTTCCCCGAGCTACGCTCGCTGCTGCGTGGCTAGGTCGACGTGACGCTCGGCCCCGCCTGCCCGAGGAGAGCAGGACGAGCGCGAAGGGGCCGCCGTTCGACTTGATCAGGCAACAACTCCCGGGCTATGTCAGTCCAAAGCCGGGATCCATCCTTCCTCGCGACCACGCAGGCGGCGCTCGCGGCACCAAGGACCCCGGGGTCGAGCACGGGAAGGCGGGTGGCCGGTGCCGCTTCCGCCACATCGAACATCTCGAGTCCGGACTTTCGAAGAGGGGACGGCGGCGAAGACTAGCCTCCGAAGTGCCGCTCAGCTAACGGCGACAACCGATGACCGCGGCAGGACGAGGCGGTTGTAGCCATCACCGATCCGCAGCGCCGCCAACCGAGCGGGGCGTCGAGTCATGGTGCAGTGCATCAAAAATCATACCCGCTTAGGCGAAAAGGGGTGCTATGGGCGATCGGCGCTCGCCGTCGCGGAGCGGCGCTGCTGTCGATATTGTCTCTGGGATGGGCCTGAGCGGTGGAACTTAAAGCCAAGACGATGAAGGCGGTGAAGTGGAACTTCGCGTCCACCGCCATCGGCGCGTTCGTGGGTCTGTTGCAGCTGTGGCTGCTGGCGCGGATCCTGCCGCCGCACGAATATGGCGTCATCAGCCTCGCCCTCATGATCATCACCTTTTTCAATATCTTCATCGACTTCGGTATCTCGAACTCGATCATCCGCCACGGCCGCATCACCGAGCTCGAGCTCTCCTCGCTCTACACCATCAACATAGGGCTCGGCCTGGTCACCTTCGTCGTGGCGTTCTTCAGCAGTCCCCTGCTGAGCCACTTCTTCAAGTCACCCGAGCTGACCACGCAGCTGCAGATCATGTCACTGGTGTTCCTGTTCGTGCCGTTCGGGCAGCAGCAGCGTGCGATCCTGTCGCGCGAGCTGCGCTTCGACTTCGTCGCGATCGTTTCGATCATCACGCTGCTGACTAACTGCGTGCTGGTGATCGCGCTCGCGGTGGTCTTTAAGAAGGCGTGGGTAGCCTCAGTCGCCTTCTTCGTGAGCACGACGCTGGGCTGCGCAATCTTTTTCGCGCACAGCCTGCGCGAGCGCCGCCCGTCGTTCACCTTCTCCTGGCCGGCGGCGCGCCCGCACATCCACTACTCGGTCCAGCTGGTGCTCGACTCGCTGATCAACGTGGTCAGCGTGAACACCTATCCCGCGCTGATGGCACGGATGGTGAGCCTCACCGCGATCGGCGGCTACAACATTTCTTATGGCATCAGCATCAACCTGATCGAGCGGCTCAAGCCGGTGCTGGTGCAGGCGCTGTTCCCGGCCTTCGCCAAGATCCAGGACGACGAGACGAAGCTGACGCGCAACTTCCTGCTGGTGACCAGCTACGGCATGTTGGTGAACCTGCCGCTGCTGGCCGGCATGTTCGTCTGCAGCAGCCTGGTGGTGCAGGTGTTCTTCAAGCCGGAATGGCAGTTCATCGCGGTGCTGGTGAAAATCCTCTGCCTGGTGGGCATGGTGCGCAGCATCGATCCGCCGGTGATCTCGCTGCTGCTGGTCAAGGCGAAGATGCATCTCAACGTGCGCATGGGCGTGGCCAAGCTGGTGATCGGCATCGCGCTGGCGATCATGCTCGGGCAGCGCTACGGCATCGTCGGCATCGCCAGTAGCTTCCTGATCGTGCAGCTGCTCAACACGATCGCCTCCTATTTCTTCCTGGTGCGCGCCTGTGTCGTCGGTATGGGGCGACAGTATCTCGTCAACGTGCTGATCCCCTTCGCACAGACGCTGCCGCTCTTCGTCGCGGCGGGGGCGGTGGTGGTGCTGGTGCCGACGCCCTGGCCTGTGGTCAATCTCGCCCTGGCGGTCGTCGTTGGAGCCCTGGCCTATGCGCTGGGGCTGTGGTTCTCCCCCTTCGCGCTGGTGCGCGATTTCGTGCTGCTCGCCGCGAACGGGCTCAGCGCCAAGCTGGGCGGACACGCCGATCGGGCGATGCGCGCGTGAGCGCCTCACCCGTCTTCCTGTCCGTCGTCGTCCCCTGCTACAACGTCGGGGCGGCGATCGACGCGCTGCTCGCGAGCGTCACCGCGCAGATGAGCGACGCCGACGAGCTGGTGCTGGTCGACGACGGCTCGGTCGACGACACCGCGGCCCGGATCCGCGCGTTCGTCGCGCGCAGCCCGCGCGGCGCGCAGATCGTGCTCGAGCAGACCCCCAATGCGGGCGCGGCGCGCGCGCGCGCGCTCGGGCTCAGCTTGGCGCGCGGCGAGTTCGTGTTCTTCTGCGACAGCGACGACGTGTTGGACCCAGGCTTCATCGCGACGCTGCGCCGCGAGCATGCGCGGTACCCGGCGATGGACCTGTTGTTCTTCTCGTCCGAGATGGTGACCGAGCGCGACGGCCGGCTGATCCCGGTGGCGCCAAAGGTCGCTTACGCGCAGGCACGGACGTACGCGGACGGCAGCGAGCTGCTCGCGCATCACCTGCGCCAGCGGATGTATACGGCGGCGGTGTGGACCTATGTCGCGCGCCGCGCGCTGATCGAGCGCAGCGGCGCCGCCTTCACCGATCGCAGCGCGCACGAGGACCATCTGTTTACGCTCACCGTGATCCTGTCGGCGCGGCTGATCGTCGCGGTGCCCGATCTGCTCTACCGGCAGCGGGTGCGCGACGGCTCGCTGACCAACTCGAGCAAGTCGGCCAGCTATGTCGTCGACCGGATCACCGCGGCGGACGAGGCGATGGTGGCCTTGCGCGACCGGCCGGCGCCGCTGCGGCGGCTGTACGACGACTGGTCTTTCTACTCGGTCATGTGGATGCTGTGGGACAATCGCGACCTGATCGGCGCGGTGGCGCGCACGCCGGAGGGCCGCGCCTATCTAGCCGCGCGGCCGCTCCGCGTGCTCGGCTTCGCCGCGCGCGCGGCGCGTCGCGCGCTCCGCGGCGGCTGACCGCGGCTCAGGTGAACAGCGCCAGCGGGCCGCGGCCGTTGCTCGACCAGGTCGCCCAATTTGGCACGACATAGGGCATGTCGGCGTCGGCGACGCCGTGCCACCGCAGGATCGCGCCGATATATTCCTCCTGCGACGTGGTCGGCAGGAAGCGGCCCTCCCAGCTGATGTCGTCGCTGCCACCCAGCGTTGGGTCCGGATAGCGGCCGAACACGCCGCGCTGCGCCACACCGCCGCCGATCACCAGGTGGTTGCTGCCCCAGGCATGGTCGCAGCCATATTGGGCGTTGCCTTTGAAGGTGCGGCCGAAATCGCTCATCGTGAACGCCGTCACTTGATCCTGCAGCGCCAGTCCCTGCATCGCGTTGTAGAAGGCGTAGAGCGCCAGGGCGAGCTCCTTGAGCAGGCCGGCGTGGCGACCGCTGCCGGTGTCGCCTGCGGTGACCTGGTTGTCGTGCGTGTCATAGCCACCGTGCGAGACGAAGAAGCTCTGCCGTGCGTGGCCGAGCGTCCCGCGACCCTCGATCATGCGCGCGACCCGCTTGAGCTGGTTGGCGATGTCCGAGGTGAGCGCGGCGCCGGTGTCGGGGTCGACGAAATAGCCGTCGACGCTGCTCGACTGGCCGAGCAGCGAGGCGGTCGCGCCCATCATCGCATAGCCGTCCGAATAGGCGGCGCCGGCGGATTCGCTCAGCGTACCGAGGTCGGTGCCGTCGGCGAAGCTCGCCACCGCGGAGTCGATGTTGCTCTGACCGGTGGCGAGCCGGGTCAGCGAGCCGGTCGCCGGCACCACCAGCGGGCGCGAGCTCTGACCGATCAGCGCGAGGTTGTTGCCGGCGAAGGACATCAACGGTGGCACCGTGCCGGCGGCGAGCCGGTCGTTGAGCCGGCCCATGAATCCGTCCAAGCTTTTCCCCTGCGGGCGCAGGCACTGCCAATGCTCCTGCTCGTCGGCGTGGCTCATCAGGTTGGTCGGGCGCAGGTCCGGGCGCGACATATAGGTCGCCTTGTCGAGCGGCGCCGCGAGCGTGCCGGTGTTAAGCACCAGCGACATCGCGCCGCGGTCCCACAGCTCGCTCAGCCGCGCCATCGCCTTGTGCAGCCCGTAGGACACGCCGGAGAGCGGCGCGATCGCGCCGGGCGCGAGCGCGACCGTGCCGCGCGACTGGAGATACGCGCCGTAGGTGGCGGGATCGGTCGGGACGACCATGTTCCAGCCGTCGTTGCCGCCGAACAGGAACACGCCGACCATGGCGCGATAGCTGCCGGTGGTGGCGCCGAAGGCGGCGCCGCGGCCGAACATGCCGAGCGTGGCGGCCGCGCTGGTGCTGACCGCGAGACGATGGAAGTGGCGACGCGACATCAACATCTATCTGGTCCTTAGCGATCGACGAGGAAGTTGGGGCTCGTTGCGGCGATGTAGAGCGCCGCCTGCGCGCGCTTGTGCGCCTGCACGGCCGGGTCGTTGTGGCGCACCCCCAGCAGCGCGCTGCGCAGCGCCGAGAGCTGTGCCGAGGTGGCGGAATTGTCGAGCAGCAGGAGGTTGGTCACCGCCACCAGCCGATCGACGTCGGTGGCGATCTGGTCCCATCCCGTCCAGCGCGGCTGCGTGCCGGTGAAGTTGGGCAGACCCATGTCCCAGCTATATTCCTGCCGATTCGCGTCGCCGCGCAGCGTCCAGTTGAAGACGAGATTGTGCACTTCGGTCACGTTGCCGGCCGAGAGCAGCTTGGACTCTGGGCTCACCAGCCCGCGCGCACGCGCCAGCGGATAATCCGGCGGGTAGAAGTTGAAGACTGAGGGGGCGCTGAAGACGGGTTGGCCGAGATAGACATCCTTCAACACGAAGGCGATGCCGTCGGTCGAGAGGCCGATCGCGCGGGCCAATGAGGTCATGACCAAGATAGGTTCCTTGACCTTGCCGGCATCGCCGCGCGGCTCGTCCCCGCGCGCCTCGGGGTCGAGCAGGATGGCGCGCACCACCGCCTTCAGGTCGCCGCGCACGCCGCTGCCGTTGTTCTCGAACACGCTGGCGACGCGGCCGACGTAGCCGCGCGAAGGGTTGGCGGTCACCAGGTTCTGGATCAGCAGCTTGGCAATGCGCGGCGGGGTCGACGGATGGTTGAAGGCCGCGGCCACGACCGCGCGCACGCTGTCAGCCGGGCTTGCCCCCGCCGGCACGCTGGTGCCGAGGAACGACTTGGCGTCGCCGTCGTATTTGCTCGTCGCCGCCGGCACCATCGGCAGCGAGAAATCCCATCCGATCCAATCGGTGCGTCCGCCACTATGGGCATAGGTCCAACCGGTCAGCGCGCGTGCGACTCCGCGCACGTCTTCAGTAGAGTAGTTCGGTAAGGTACGGCCGCCGGAGTCGGTCACCGGCGTCCCGTCACGCGCGAGCTGCACGGGGCCCATGCTGAACAGCTGCAGCAGCTCGCGCGCATAATTCTCCGAGGGGGCGGCGCGCGCACTTTCGGCCATGTTAAGGTAGCGGCCCATATAGCCGTGGAGCGTCACGCCCTGCAGCAGCTCGCCGTAATTGCCGAAGGCGTTGTCAAGCAGCATCTGCTGGTACGAGGCGAGCCCCGCGGTGCTGTCGCCCGGGTTGGAGACAACCAGGATCTGCGATAGCGCAAAGGCGACGCGCTGGCGCAGCTGGTCCGGTGCCATGGTGGCGTCGGCGTAGAAGCGGGCCGCGATGCGCGCGCGGTTGAAGTGAGTCAGAACGCATTTCGGCACGCCGGGATTCGCGGAGCAGTAGTTTGCCGGCACCCATTCGATGAGGTCCTTGTAGGTGCTGCCGCGCAAAGTGAACTGCTCGTCGACCCAGCCGGACACGCCCAGCTCGCTGATGCGCGCGACGACCTGCGGGTTGGGACCGAAAGTGGCCTGACGCGCGAGCCGGACGACGTCGGGCGGCACCGCCGCGGCGCCGCTCGCGCTCAGCACCGGCTGGCGGAACGCGGTAAGACCGTTGCTCCAGGCAAGATTGGTGCCGTCGGCCGTGAAGAGCGCGAGGAAGCGCCAGAAGGCGTTGGCAATCGTGTCGGCGAGGTCGCTGGCCAGCCCGGTGAGATAGGCGAAACCGCCCGCCGGCTGCGCTGCCGCGGGGGTCGGCGTCGACGACGGCGTGCTATCGGGCGCGGTCGTCGCCGCCGGGGTCGGGGTGACCACGACGATCCCGCCGGTTGGCGTGGGCGTCGGTGTCGGTGTCGGCGCCGGTGAGAACGTCGGAGTCGCGGCCGGTGTCGGCGTCGGTGTGGGTGCCGGTTGCGCCACCACGGGCGTCGGCGTCGGTGTGGGCGTGGGCGTGGGCGTGGGCGTGGGCGTGGGCGTGGACGTCGCCGCCGGCGTCGGCGTGACGATCACGATCTCGCCGCCGCCGCTCGGCGTCGGGGTCGGCGTATCGGTCGGGCCCGAGCTCGCCGGCGGCAGGACCGGGGTCGGAGTCGGTGTCGGGCTCGCCGCGGGCACGACGACCACAGGCGCGGGCGCTGTCGCGGTGGCGCCCCCGCTACCACTTCCGCCGCCGCCGCAAGCGGCCAGCGCCACGCAGGCACAAGCCGTCAGCAATGATGTCCGTCGTCGTGCGCTCGCCACGCGTGCCCCGCCAAATTCTATGATCAGGATGTCGCGCGACCAGCGCGCTGCCAGATCAGTAAGCGAGCGCACTAAAGACGAGGTTAAGGCGGGCTGCTCTGAATCACGCTTTTTGCTTTCGTACGGGGAAAAGATCGGCGGATGATGCGACCTTGCCGCCGTCGAATTATGGCGAACCCGCGTTAACTATTTCGTGACATCTTTGCCCGACCCACAGGTGAATCGGCCGGGGTCGGTCAGTCTCTGGGGGCGGACCGGATGACACGGGCCGGATTGCCCACGGCCGCGGCGCCAGCGGGAACGTCCGCCATCACGACCGCGCCTGCACCGACCCGCGCCCGGGCGCCGACGGTGATCGCGCCGAAGACGATCGCACCGGGATGAAGCGTCGCACCGTCGCCGATCACGGGATAATCGTCACCGCGCGATCGCCCCAGCGTCACCGACTGGTAGACGGTCACGCCGGCTCCGACGCGGACGCCCTGACCGATCACCACGGCGACGGGATGGGGCAGGTGCAGGCCGGCGCCGATCTCACTGTCGAGATGCAGGTGACAGCCGCTCCGGCGCGTGTTCCACGCCCAAATCAGCATGCCGAGCCTGTCGAGCGGCGTGCGCACGAGCGCCGCCGCGACGCGGTGGAGGAAAATCGTCGAGAATCCCGGATGGAAGACGAAGGCCGGCAGCGCGCCGCGCAGCCGCGTCCGCCCGGTGTTGGCGCGCAGGTCGGCGCGTATCACGTCGCGGAACCGCACCGCTCGCCCTCGTCGCCCGCGATCAGCCAGTGATCGAGAGCGCGATCGGCTGGCCGAGCGGGTAGCGCGCCACCAGCGGCGCCTGGCCGATCGGCAGGGTGCCGTCCGTTGCGGCCGCATCGCCGCACATCATGCGCACCCCGCTCGGCCTTGCTGTGAAGCGGACACCGCTGCTCGGGGTCAGGCTGTTGGTCCAGACTACCGCGAGTTGGCGATCGGGCATAACTGCGCGCAGAACGAAGATGTCGGGGCGGGGCAGCTGCAGCTCGACCGCGCGCGCGCCGGCGACGATCGCGCGCGCCTCCTTGATGAAGCAGGCGGCGGGCTTGGGCTGGTCGTCATAGCCGAAGATGCCGAAATTCTGCTCCCTGTCGTTCGGATCCTGTCCCTCGTCCTTGAGCTCATAGGCCCAGGAGCCGCGCAGCCACGGCAGCGTCGCCGATTGCAGGATATAATGAGCGAAATTATAGCCCTGGCGCTCCCGACTGATGTCGCACTTGCCGTCGACGGTGGGCCAGCCGAACTCGGTGACGTAGATCGGCGTGTCGCGGCCGCCGCGTTGCTGGCGCAGCAGCGTCTGTAGTCGTTGCAGCCGGTTCACCATCTCGTTCGCGGTGCGGTTACGCGGGCCTTGACAGTGATTGTAGGTGTGCACGGAGAGGCCGTCGGCGCCGTCGAGCGCGCCATCGCGAACGATTGCCTGCGTCCACTGCCAATCGGGATCGTCACCGACCGCGCCGACCACGACCGGCGCGCTGGGGTTCGCGCGCTTGGCCGCCTGCACCGCCACTTTCGCGACCGCGGCATAATGGACCGCGGCGCGCGCGTCGGACGGATCGCCCGCACCGCTCAGCCGCGTCGCCGGCTTCTGCCAGTCGACCCGCAAGTTCCACTCGTTCCACACCTCGAAGATTGTGTTGTAGGGGCTCGTCATGCGGACCAGCGCCTCGACGTACTCGGCGAATTGTTTGAGCTGAGCGTCGTTCAGCGGCATGCCGTTCTGCTGGAGCGGAAAGGGCGGGCCGCCAAGGCTGAACAGCGGCCGCGCCCCGGCGACCGGTAGGAAGCCGACGATTCGGCGCGGGTCCTTGATCACGGGCGAGCCGTTTGGCGGAAAGCTGAACTGCGCCCAAATGATCCCATCGCGATAGGAGCCTGCGCCAATCGAGCGGAGTTGCGCGGCGGCGCGCGCGCCGTTGGTATAACCGAGCGGTCGGCCCATGCCGAAGTGCGTCGTCGCGCCGAAGATCGGCGGCGTGTAGCGACCGGTCGGCGGCGTCGCCGCGAAGGTGACTTGGGTGGTCGCCGGCACCTGCGACCACACAGCGGCGGTGGCGAGCGCCGTCGCCGCGATCGTGCCGGCGGCCGCGAACGGCCAGATCTTCAGGCGCATCGCCTGTCTCCCCATGAGCTTCCCGGCGCGACTAGAACGACGCAGCGGCGCCGGCGATCCGTGCGCGCGGTCACGTCTGTCGCGCCGCCGCGACGCAGGCGGCCGCCAGCGTGGCGGCGGAGCGCTCCCAGGAGAAATGCCCGAGGCGCGCGCGACCGCGCGCGAGCCGATCGGCGCGCCAGGTGCCATCATCGTCGAGCGCGCGCCGCATCAGCGCGGCGAGGGCGGGCGCGTCGTGCGGGTCGAAATAGTCGGCGGCGTCGCCGCACACCTCGCGCACCGGCGGGATCGCGCTGGCCAGCACGGGGCAGTCGTTGCCGAATGCCTCTAGGGGAGGGATGCCGAACCCCTCGTACAGGCTCGGGAACACCAACGCGCGCGCGCGACGCATCAGCGCGGTGACCGCGCGGTCGGACAGCCGCCCGGCCAGGATCACCTGTTCCGGCGCGTCGGGCATCTCCGCCGCGAACACGCCGCCGTCGATCTGGCCGACGATGACGAGCCGCGCCGCCGCCGTCTGGTCGCGCATCGCTTCGATCGCGAGCCGCAGATTCTTGTTCCGGGTGAGGCTGCCGATGGTCAGGAAGAAGGGCCGGTCGTCGGCCAGCCCCAAGGTGGCAAACACGCCGTCGTCGGGCGCGGCGTCGAGGTGCTCGGCGGAATTGGGCGCGACGACGATCTCGTTTGCGGGCACACCCAGCCAGTGCGCCAGCTCGCCGCGCGAGAAGTCCGACACGGTCGCGATCGTGGCGCGGCGCGTCAGCAGACGATCGACGACGCGGTGCAGCAGCACGTAGCTGCGTGAGTAGTTCTCGGGGAAGCGGTAGATCGCGGCGTCGTGGATCACCGCCACCTGGCGGTGCTGGAAGACCGGCCCGCTCGCCGCGAGGCTCAGCGCAACCCCGCCGCGCGCGATCCTGGCGAAGTCGACCTGCTCCCAGGCGTGACCGCGCAGCCGGCCATGATGGACCTGCGTGATCGCGCGCAGCGGCAGAAGGGGCGCATCGGGCGGCAGCACCAGCTGGCAATCGAGCTCCACCTCGCCGCGTGCTGCCAACGCGTCGAGCGCTAGCACGATCTGTGTGGCATAGCGTTGCACGCCGGTCATCGGCTGCTGCCGGAAGCGCCCGTTGATGAACAGTGTCATGCGCCGCCGATCCGAAGCCGCCATCGCGCGCGCCGGCTCAGCGGAACGTGCTCGCGGCCGTGCCGCGCGCGGCTAGCGCGGCGTCGACGAAGCGGGCGAAGGAGTCGAGGAAGCGCTCGCGGCTGAACGACAGCGCGTGAGAGCGGATCGCGGCGGTGTCGAAGCTCGCCTCGTCGCGCTCGAACGCCTCGATCGCGGCGACGAGGCTGTCGACGCTCTGCTCGGCGAAGTGCAGGCCCGACAGGCCCGGCACCACCGTCTCCGTCGCGCCGCCCGAGGCATAGGCGATCACCGGACGGCCCGACGCCATCGCCTCGACCGGGGCGATGCCGAAATCCTCCTCGCCTGGCATCAGGAAGGCACGCGCGCGCGCGTAATAAAGCTTCAGCTCGGCGAAGGAGCATTGCCCGACGAACTCGATCGTCGGCCCGGCGAGCTTGCGCAGCGCCGCGGTCTCGGGCCCCTGGCCGGTGATGACCAGCCGGCGGCCGAGCCGATTACACGCCGCGATGGCGAGGTCGACCCGCTTGTACGAGACGTGGCGGCCGGTGATCAGGTAATAGTCGTCGACCTCGGGTGAAGTGGCGAAGTCGTCGACCTCGACCGGCGGGTAGATCACCTCGGCGGAGCGCCGATAGTAACGCGCGATGCGGCTGGCGACGTAGCGCGAGTTGGCGACGAAGCGATCGACCCGCAGCGCGCTGCCGACGTCCCATAGCCGCAGCCGCGGCACCGTGATGGAGAGCACCAGCCGCTTCAGCGCCGATGCGTCGCGACGGTAATGATGGTACTGGTCCCACAGGTAGCGCATCGGCGAGTGGCAGTAGCAGACGTGCACCGCACCCAGCGGCGGCATGATCCCCTTGGCCGGTCCGGACTCGCTCGAGATGATCAGGTCGTAGCCGTCGAGGTCGAGGTTCTCGAGCGCCATCGGCGCGACCGGCAGCAGCGAGCGATGGAAGCGCGCCGCGCCGGGCACCTTCTGCAGGAAGCTGGTGCGCAGCCGCTCATCGGGCACGATCGTGCGCGAGTAGTCGGGATCGGCGACCAGGGTGTGAACGACTGCCTGCGGGAAGATCCGCAGCATCGTCTTGACGACATTCTCGCCGCCGCCCGGGCCGACCAGCCAGTAGTGGACGATCGCGACGCGCAGCCCGGCGAATCGCGCGCGCCACTCGTCCTCGCCGCGCAGCGGCGTCGCGATCGCGCCGGGCTCGCCGGCGGCACCCGGCGCGGCGTCCGCAGGCGCCGGGAGCGGTGGCGCCGCGGTGATCTCGCGCTCGATCGTCATCACGCTCCCATCCTGTCGTGGCCTCATGCGATGTTTCCAGTGCGCCGTGCTATCGCAGGTGCGGCTTCATATTGCACGATTAAAGCCTTGTCCCGACCAGTTGTTCGTAGATGGCCAGGGTGCGTCCGGCGACCACGTCCGGGTCGAAGTCACCGCGGTCGGCGAGCCAGCGCGCGCGCACCTGCGCGCGCAGCGCTCCCTCGCCACGCACGCGCGCGAGGGCGGCGAGCAGCGTCGCAGGTGCGTCCGGATCGAACACCAGACCGCGCTCGCCGTGTGCCACCATCTCAGGCAACCCGCCGCGCGCCGCGACGATCGGGATCACTCCGTGGATCCCCGACTCAAAGGCGACGCGACCGGACGGCTCGTCCCACAGCGACGGTACGACGAGCGCGTCGACCGTGGCGTAGAAGTCATCGGGTGCCTGCACGCCAACGAAGTCAACCGGGAGTTCTCGAGCCAACTCCCTCAGTTCGTTCATATAGTCTGCTCTGCCTTCGCCGCCGACGCGAAGCCGCCAGCCGCCCGCCGGAAGCAGGCGCAGCGTCCGCAACAGCGTATCCAGCCCCTTCTCGGGCGAGATCCGACCGAGGAAGCCGATGGTGAGCCGACTCGGCTCGATCAGGTCTGGCCGGTGCGGGACGGCGCGGGCGGGGCGATAGGCGCCGGCGAGGACCGTCGCTGGCACGTCGCGCGGGAAGACGTGGTAGGCGTCATGGATCGACCGGATCGTCTCCGACACATAGACGACGTGGGCGACCGAAGCCGTCCGCCGTCGCGCGGGCGCCAACGCGAGCAGACGGCAGCTCACGCACACGCCCGCGCAATTCCGACCGGCTCTCCTATGGCCTGAATTGAGACACATCAGATAATAGTCGCTGACGCGATGTACCACCGGCACCCCGAACGCCGCCGCGACGCGCCAGATCGTCGTGCCGATTCCCGCCATCACATGCGTGTTGATGACGTCCGGGCGGAAATCGCCGAGGACGGCGCGATAGTCCGCCGCCATGCGGTCGCCGAACCGATCGATCATGTGCCATGCCACGCGCCTCGGCGCGGGATGGTCGCCGCGCAGGTACAGGTTGCGGAGCCGCAGCCGATATTCGGGGACGCCGGTCGCGGCGTGGGTGCCGTGGTGCGCGCGATCGTCGAGGTTGAGCACCGCGACGGTGTGACCGCGCGCCCGCAGCCCCTGCGCCAGCTGCGCCACCGACACCTGCGCGCCGCCGTGCACCTGAGCAGGGAAGAAATTGCGCGAGACCAGTAAGATCCGGATGGTGTTCCTCCGACCGCGCCGCGACGCCGCGCGGTCGGTCTCCTGACGGCGGGGCAGCGTGCGACCTCTGCGCGGGCCGGGTCACAATCGTCGGCGGTGGTGACCCATCGCGGGAAAATTGTCAATTCATTGCAAGTTGACATTGCGTTAGCGCTATGAGGCACCTACTCCGACGGAGTGGTGATTGAACGCCCGATGAATGAGATGGACAGGCTCGCCCCGCCGGTCGCTGGCGCGCAACGACTGCACCGGCATCGTTCCGCCTCGGCAACACCGTCGTTCCGCGGCTGGTCCGCCGGCGTGGCGAGCGGCGAGCGAGTCCGTCCTGTCGTCGCCTGGGTCACGATCGTTCTGATCTACCGGCAGACCTTCGCCGCCCCGATCCGCGCCTTCCTCCCGTTCCTCTGGTACGTGCCGGACGTGCTGATGGCCGGCGCGCTCCTTGCGATCGCCGGCGCGGGGTTGCGCGACAAGGTCGTGCCGGTGCTCGTCTCGGTCGGCGCGCTGGCGCTGCTGGTGGCGTACTCGCTGCTGAGCAACAGCGGCTACGCGGTCGCGCTGGCGGTGCGGGGGCTGGGCTATATGCTGCTCGCCTTCTTCGCCGGCCTCGGCCTGCGACGCGGCGACCGGCTCTTACCCGTCGCGCTGGTGGCGGCGGCGGGGATCAGCATCGCCGGCGTCTATTACGACGCGCTCTTCTCCGTGCCGTGGGCGGGCCTGACCTTCGAAGGCGTGGGCGGCACCGCCGAGGCGGCGCGGCAATGGTCGGCGGACGGGAGCCGTCGTCTCTCCGGCCTCGGCATCGCTTCGACCGACACCTCGGTGATCATCGCGGCGGGGACGCTCGTCCTGCTCGGCCTCACCCAGAACCGGCTGCGCGCGCCGAGCACGCTGTTCTGCGCGGCGGCGCTGCACGCGCTGCTGCTCACCACGCAGAAGGCGACCGCCGGCTGGCTGATCACCACCGTGCTGGTCGGCTATGTCTCTCCCCTGGTGGCGTTCCGGCGCGCCGGCTTCCACGCCGCCGCGCTGCTGCGGCCGCTCGGCGTGCTGGGGCTGGGGGCGAGCATGCTGGTGCCGCCGGTCTTCGCGGGCTTTGACTTCAGCGCGGCGCTGCGCGTGAACGCGGCGACCCTTGACCAGCGCATGGTCGAGGTGTGGCCGCGGGTGCTGCCCCACCTGTTCGACGTGCCCCAGCTGCTGCTCGGCTTCGGGCTGGGCGGGATCGGACCGACCGGCGCGCGGCCGGACCTGGTGATGATCGACAACATGTTCCTGTACACCGCGCTCACGCTCGGCCTGCCGGCGGCATTGGCGTTGTTCGCGCTCGCCGCGCGCGCGCTGCTGGCGACACCGCTGCGCGACGGCACCGACTTCGCCGCGCTGGCGCTGGTCACCCTGCTCGCGCTTAACGGCATCACCGCCAATATCGTGGTCGCCGGTGCGGTCGGCAGCATCTTCCTCGGTTACGCGGTCGGCGCCCTGCTCCGCTCGCTCCGTCGCACCCGCTCGCGCCGTCACTTCGGCGCCGCGGCACCCGCCGCGGCGACGGGCTGACGGCGTGGCGAGCATCCCGTCGCCTTCGCTCGCACGCGCCGCGCCGCGGCCGGGGCGCCAGCGTCGGCCGACGGTGACGATCTGCGGCAACGCGGGCTACAACCGCGGCGACGACGCGATCGCGCTCGCGCTGGTGGAGGGACTGCGCGCCCGGCTACCCGAGCTTCACGCGCGCGTGGCGATGATCGCGCTGGGCTCGATCGCCGCGACCGATGAGGTCCGGCCCTTCCTCGCCGCACGGCGCCGCCCGCGCGGCCTGCTCGGGCTCGCTTATGCGATCGCCCGCGCCGATCTGGTCATCATTGGGGGCGGGTCGATCATCCAGGACAAGTTCGGCGGTGGCCGAGTCAAGGGGATCACCGGCTACGCCTGGATGGTGGCGCGGCTCGCGGCGCTGTTCGGCCGCCCGGTGATCACCGCGCCGATCGGCGTCGATGCGATCACGACCGAGCGCGCCCGGCAGTCGGCGGCTGAACTGCTCGCCTCGGCGCGCGCCATCTTCGTGCGCGACACGCGCTCGATGGCGAACTGCGACGCGATCCTCGCTGCCGCGGCGGCGCCGGTACTGCAGATGGCGTGCGATCCGGCCCTCGCGCTCGCCGGCGCGGCGCCGTGCCCGGACGGTCCCGTGATACTCGCGCCTGCCTTCGAGGGTGAGTTCGACGAGCTGGTGATCGACATCTTTGCGCGTATCGCTACCGAGGTGGTCGAGCGGCTGGGACGCGAGGTGATAGTGGTGTCGATGGACAGTCGTGACGACGCGCGTTCGACGCGGATCATAACCGCAGTACCGATGCCGGCGCGCGCGCGCGTCAGCGCCTCCTCCCCAGCCACGCTCGACGTCGCACTGGACGTTCTGCGCGGCGGCTCGGCGCTGATCGCGATGCGGCTGCACGCGATGATCCTCTCCTACGGGAGCAGGCCTATCGCGTGTCTCAGTCGCACTACCAAGACAGACGCTTTCATGGAGGATTACCGGGTCCCCGGCACCGGGGTCAGGGGCGACACGCCCGAAGCAGTCGCGGCGCTGCTGGTCGAGGCGGTAGCGAGCTGGCCACAGCGCGAGGAGCAGGCGGCGATCCTGGCGACGCGGTGCGCGACGCTGGACGGCTTCTTCGACGCGGCGGTGGCGCTGATGCGGCCGCAGCGCGAGACTCGGACGGCGTGAGCGCGCGCTCGAGCGCGGCGATCGTCACCGCCGCGACGGTGACCGGCAGCGGCCTCAATTTCGCCGCCACCGCGCTGTGGACGCGGCTGCTTGATCCAGGCGCGTTCGGCCGCTACGCGCTAGTCTCGGCCGGCGCGGTGCTGCTCAATGCGACGCTGTTCGAGTGGCTGCGGCTGGTCAGCGCGCGCACGTTGTACGACCCGGCGCAACCGAGCGCGGTCAACCCCGCGCGCGCCAACGCGCTGATCGCGCTCTACGCCGCGGTCGCGCTGCTGTTCGTCGCGGCCGTGGCGTTGATATCGGGGCTCGGCGTCGGTGTCGCCGGCGTGACGGTGCGGTGGTGGCCGGTCATGGCAGCGTTCACGCTGACCGAGATGGCGCTGGCGTTCCTCCAGACGGTCTATCGTCTGCGCCAGCGCGCCTGGCCCTATTTCTGGAACGCCACCGCGCGCTCGGCGGCGGCGCTCCTGCTCGGCTTCGTGCTCGTGCGGTTCATGGGCCTGGGCGCGCTGGGGACGCTGCTCGGCATCGTCGTCGCGCAGGGCGCGGTGGCGCTGACAAGCGTGGTGCTCGACCCGCTGTGGCGCGCGGCGCGCCCGTGGCGCGCGTCGCGCGCACAGCTGGCCGCCGCGGTCCAGCTCGGCTACCCCCTGATCGCGAGCTGTGCGCTGACCTATGCCGCCAGCTTCGCCGACCGCTTCCTGATTGGTGCGACGCTCGGGGCGCACGCCGTCGGGCTCTACGCTGCGCCCGTCGACCTGCTGCAGAAGACGCTGGTTTTCATGATGATGACCGTCAATCTCACGGGCTATCCGGCGCTGGTGCGGGCCTATGAGGACCGCGGGCCGGTCGCTGCCTGCGCCACGCTGGAGACCAACCTGCAGCTTCAGCTCGGCCTCGGTCTGCCGGCGGTGGTCGGTCTGATGGTGCTCGCGCCGGGGATCGTCCAGCTGCTGCTCGGCCCCGCCTTCCGCGCGGAGGGCGCGCGCTTGCTCCCGCTGGTCGGTACGGCCGCGCTGCTGCGCTGCCTCGTCACCTTTCACCTCATGATGGCGTTTCAGGTGACGCGCCGGATGGGTTGGATGGTCGTGCCGCCGCTGACGGCGCTGGTGACGGCGATCCCTGCCGGGCTGATCGGCATCCGTCTTGCTGGCCTGCCCGGTATGGCGCTCGCCGCTCTGATCGCGCAGCTGATCTGCTACACGATCAGCGCGAACCTGGCCAAGCGCGTGCTGCCGTTGCGGCTTATCACCCCAGAGATCACTCGGATTGCCGCCGCGGCGCTTGGCATGGGGCTGGTGCTGAGTCCCTTTAGCGGTGTGACCGACCTGCTCGCGACCGCGGCGCTGATCCTAGTGGGAAGTACGGTCTACGGTGCGCTACTGCTCGCGCTGGGCGTGCCCGCGGCGACGCGGTTGGCGGCAGGCGTGACGCGATGGGTCCGCCGGCGTCCAGCCTGACCTCGCGCGTTCGCCGCCATCAAGCGCTCACGCGGAGCCCGCACGTGCGGACTGCGACAACCCCCGAAGCTCAGTCCCTCGTTACCCGCCTGAACCTTCGCGCGTCGCAATCACCGATGATCGAGGCGACGATGGCCTGCAGATGGTGCTCGGGGCTGTATTGCACCGCGTGGGTTGTAAATCAGGCCTCGTGCCGTCCAATCGGAGTAACGATCAGCGACACGCCGGAAAGCGGCGGCTGGTGGAGCGGCGAACCTGAATTTGAAGGCTGCAGCGCACGACGATCGTGTCCGCCTCGCCGTACAGCGCCAACAGCTCCTCGGAGTTGGTCACTTCACGATGACATGGTTGAGCCAGGGCGCCAGCTCGGGATACGACTGCCTCGGGAAGCCGAGGAACTGGGACTCGGTGTGGGCCCACACCAAGTCCGCGGCCATGATGCTGGCCCGGTTGCGCCTCGCATTGACCTAGCCGCGATGCGACAGATGACCGGCACCTGCGCCGTGCCACCCGACAAAACAACGGCGCCGCCCAACCCGGGCGACGCCGAGCGCGCCGACGGACAGCATCGTGATCAGTAGGAACCGCGCTGGAACAGCACGCTCGGCACCGTGTACGCCATGATCTTGACGTTCATCGCGCACGAGCGCGCGCGGCTGTAGGTCACGTCATAGGCGACGCGGCGACGGTAGGAGACGTCGTTGCGGCCACCGACCTGCCACAGCCCGGTGATGCCCGGGCGCACCGCGCAATAATGCTCGAAGTAGCGGCCGTAGCGCGCGATCTCGCCGACCACGATCGGACGCGGCCCGACCAGGCTCATCTCGCCGCGCACCACGTTGATCAGCTGCGGCAGCTCGTCGAGGCTGGTCTTGCGCAGGAACTTGCCGATGCCGATCACGCGCGGGTCGTCGCGCAGCTTGTGGTCGCGCTCCCACTCCTCGCGCGCCTCGGCGCTGGTCTCGAGCAGGTGGCGCAGCCGCGCGTCGGCGTCGACCACCATGGAGCGGAACTTGAGGCACGGGAAGGCGCGGCCACCGCGGCCGATACGCTGGTGCGCGAAGATGATCGGGCCGGGATCGAGGATATAGATCACTGCCGCGATGATCAGCATCAGCGGTGCCAGGATGATCAGCGCGACCATCGCGAGCGCCACGTCGAGCGTGCGGCTCGCCATGTCGTCGATCCGACGCAGGTTCAACCCGTCCTCGCGGGGGTCCACGTCGCTGCTGGGCACCGACGCGGTGATGGTCGCTTCATGCACGAAGATCGCTCCCTCGACGATACGCTGCAACGCAACATTAGGTTATTTGGCAGTTAATGTAACCCTGAAGGTGCAGCGGTTCGTCTCGAATCCGGGATTGATCGTCGCAGCTTGTATCGAAGCGGTACGGTCAGTCGTGAGCATTCAGTAGTAAAACCCTACTGAACCTGCGCTTTTTTCCAATGAAGCGCTGCGCTACGGGCGCACCTGCCGTGGCCGCGCGGGGCCGGCGCGACTCGATCGCGCGGCTGGTCGATCACGCGTCGCGCGGGCCCTCCTGGTGCGCTGCAGCGGATCAGAACAGCGCGACGGCGACCCGCGCGATGATGGCCCATAGCAGCGCCGAGCTGCCGACGATCACGCCGAGCCGCACCGCGCCGGGCAGTTTGGTCACCTCCGGGTCGGCGAACGGCGCCATCAGCGGCGCCGAGGAGGTGAGCTGTATCACCGTGTCGGTGCGGAACGCGCTCGCCACCACCGCGCTGCTGACCGGCGCGGTGAACTCGCAGCCGTAGCCGCCGGGGACCTGACGCACCACGCGCGCCATGGCACGGCCGTGGCCGGCGAGGCCGATCGTCACCGTGCTGCCGATCGCGAGCCGCGAGTCGGTAGTGACGCTGAAGCCCGTCTCGGACAGATCGGCGACGTACACGTCGTGCGCGCCACGCTCGCCACGCAGCGTGGACGGCTGGTTGATCGCCTGGCGCTCGGCACCGCGGCGGTCGTCATTGTCCTCGTTCACCATCACCGCGTGGAGCAGCATCGTCGCACCCTTTCGATCAGCTGCGCGGGGAGTAGCGGGGACGCACCTACTATCGAGTTAACCCGCGTCGATGAATCGAGGCGAAAACGGCGGGTAGAGAGGCTTTTTGGGTGATCGTGGTAAACGACCCGTAAGCCATGAGCGATCTCACCGCAGCGCCTGGCCCGGCGCCATCCCCGCCATTCCGGCGTGCGGGTCGGCGCCCGCCGCGGCCGCAGGCCGGTCCGGCACCGGCACCGCGTGCGGCTTGGCGAGCCAGGCGAAGGGGGTCACCTGGCGCAGCTGTTTGCCGTTGCCGAGGTCACCGCCGTGGCAGTTGAGCAGTTTGTCGATGCAGTTCTCGGTCCACTGCCGCAGCGTTGCGTCGTCCCAGGCGCCGAACCAGTCGGCGTGGAAGGTGGTGCCGGGCACGCGCATCGTGCCGTTGGCGCCGGGCATCTCGTCCGAGGAGAGGTGCCAGGTCGGGCG
Source organism: Sphingomonas sp. BK580 (assembly GCF_014194975.1). GTDB lineage: Bacteria > Pseudomonadota > Alphaproteobacteria > Sphingomonadales > Sphingomonadaceae > Sphingomonas. The sequence continues at coordinate 23,188 of NZ_JACIAY010000010.1, forward strand.
CGTGCCGTCCCACGCGCCGCTGCGGTCGAGCGTGGCGTCGACCGTGTACCAGGAGCCCATGGTGAAGGTAGGGATCACCACCGGATGAGTGAACGGGCAATGTTCCTTGCCCCCGGTCCACTGCGGATAGGCGACGTGCTCGCGATGGTCGGGGCTGTCGAGCCGCTTGCCGTCCCAGCAGCTCGGCGCGTTGATCACGGCGCCGAGCTGCGCCCCGGGCGGGCACACCTTCGCCACCTCGACCAAGGTCTCGTAGTGGCCCTCGGTCGCGCCCGGGCCCTGGCAGTTGAAGTAATGCGCGCCGGTCGCCGGCGCGTCGGGGTGGACCATGTCGAAGCCGAACACGAAGCGCAGCCCGCGCGGCAGCGCGACGCAGGAGGCGCGGACGCGGTTGCACTCCGGGTCGGTGTTGGGCCGGCGCTTGTAGTAGATCGAGACGAAATCGGGGCGGATCACCTGGCCGCGCCCGTTGAGCATCGCCGGCATCCAATAGGCCGAGCGATTGAGCCGGTTCATGCAGGTGCTGTCGCCGCTGCGGCGCAGGCTGGCATAGGTCGAGTGAGCGTCGGCCGCGGTGTTGCCGAAGAACTGGTGGAGATGCGACTGGCCCGGCTTGCCGGGATAGAGGATCGGGTCGTCGAAGCGCAGCTGCCCGGCCATGCACAGGAAGCGGAAGGCGCCGACCACGTCGGGCGCGGCGCTCGCCGGGATCGCGCCGGGCGGGCCGCTCTCGTGCGACACCATGATCCCGCTGGCAGCGTCGAAGTTGCTCGCCACCGCGGGCTCCTCGCCCTCGGGCCCGCCGGCGGCCTCACGCGGTTGGGCGACGTCGCCGGTGCCGCCGGCCTTGCTCTTGGCGTGCTGTGTCGCCGGCGTCGCCGGGCGGTCGGCATGCGCCACGCCGGCCACCGCCAGCGCGAGCAGCAGCGCGCCGATCCAGCCCCGATTCGCGCTCGTCCGCACCCGCATCATGCCTCCGTCACTCCGGGCACCCTATACATGAGGCGCGTGGGGCGCGCACGCGAAAGGGGCCGGTCGCTCGCGCGGCCGGCCCCTCGACTGTCCCGTTCGGGATCGCGCGATCAGGCGACCGCGGCGCCGCCGGCGACGCTCTTGCGACGGCGCACCGCGGCGCCGACCATGGCGAAACCGCCGATCATCATCATCCAGGTCGCCGGCTCGGGCACCGCGCTGGTGACGGTGACGTTGGCGAGCTTGAAGCCGTCGACCACCTTGTCACCGCCGAGGTTGTTGCCCGCGGCGACCAGCCACAGGTTCGAGGCCGAGCCGGTCACCGACCGGATCGAGGTCGAGCTGCCGCCGGCGAGATCCTGCCCGCCGCTCAGCAGTGCGTTGAGGGTGTTGACCGACTTGCCGTCGAGGCCGAGCGACTGGTTCCAGGCCGTGCTGACCTTGCCCCAGGCGACGAGCGCGTCGGAGTCCTTGCCCAGGTTGTTGACGTCGAACGGGGTCGTCGTGATCTTCGACAGCAGCACGTCGCGGCTGAACTGGAAGACGATGAAGTCCTGCGCGCCGTTGTTGTCGATCGTGTGCGTGCCGTTGCCCCCATTCTCATTGTCGGCGGTGACGCCGAGGCCAGCGGTGTACGAACCGAGATAGGCGTTGGTGACGGTGTTGTTGATCACCGACCAGGCAGTCGCGCGCGCGCTGATCTGCACGCCGTCGAGCGTGAACGAATAGTCGCGGTAATTGGTCGAACCGGTGTCGGCACTGTTGGTCGACGACGTCAGATTGAGCAACAGATCCGCCGCGCTCGCCGGCGCCGCCGCGCTCGCCAGCGCGAGCCCCGCCACCGCCGCGATCATCTTCAACTTGGTCATGATTTCGTCCCCCCAGAAACTCAGTTCGTCGCGTGATTGCCGTGCGGCGCGCGTTGCTTCAAGGCGCGACCGTTACGCTCCTGTCCCGGTTCTGGACCCGTGCGACACTCGGCGCACGGTGCTGACGGAAGGGGGCACGACGACGGAAGGGGCGGATTGACCGACCCCCGCGGTCCCGCATCACGGCATAGGCCGGAAAGGCGGGGCGGGGCGAGAATGACGAGGGTGACTCGGCCGCGAAAAGGGTGTTTCGGCCGCGACGACGAGGCGGTGCGGGAACGGGGGCGGGGCGGTCGGCCGCCCCGTCCGATCACCGCGGTCCGCTCACTTCGGCAGCGCCACCACGTGCGGCGTGCTGGTCCAGGCGAAGGCGTCGAACATCTTCATCTGACGGCCGTTGCCGAGGTCGCCGCCGCTGCAGTTGAGCAGCTTGTTGATGCAGTTATCCACCCACATCTTCATCACTTCGTCGTCCCAGGCGCCGAACCAGTCGGCGTGGAAGGTCGAGCCCGGGCGCATCGTCGCCATGCCGGGCATCTCGTCCGAGGCGAGGTGCCAGCCGCTGGTGCCGCCGTCCCACGTGCCGCTGCGGTTCAGGTCCGAGTCGACGGTGTACCAGGCGCCCATGGTGAAGGTGGGGATCACGTACGGATGGTCCGCCGGGCACTTCTCGTAGCCCCAGTCCCCGTAGCTGGTGTAAGCGACGTGGGAGCGATGGTCGGCGCTGTCGAGGTTCTTGCCGTCCCAGCAATTGGGCGCGCTGATCACGGCGCCGATCTGGTTGCCGATGCCGCAGTGCTTCCCCGCCTCGATCAGGTCGGCGTAGTGGCCGGGCTCGGCGGTCGGCCCCTGGCAGTTGTAATAGCCGGCGCCGGTCGGCGGCGTGCCGTTGATCATGTCATAGCCGAACACGAAGCGGAGCCCGCGCGGCAGGTCGACGCAGGCCTTGCCCATGCGCTGACACTCCGGGTCGCTCGCGGGACGGCGCTTGTAGTAGATCGAGACGAAGTCGGGCCGCACCACGCCGTTCTTGCCGTTGAGCATCGCCGGCATCCAATAGGCCGAGCGATTGAGCGCGTTGGTGCAGGTGCTGTCACCGCTGGTGCGCAGGCTGCGATAGGTCGAGTTGGCGTTCGCCAGCGAGTTGCCGAAGAACTGGTGGAGGTGCGAGCGGCCGGGCTGGCCCGGGAAGACGATCGGGTCGTCCTTGGCCTCGTGGCTGGGCGTGCAGATGAAGCGGAAGGCGCCGACCACGTCGGGCGCGCCGCTCGACGGGACCGCCCCGGTGCCCCAGGCGGCGACGAGCTGCTGACTGACGTCGAAGTTGCTCGGGATCGAGTCATAGTCGCCCACTACCGGCAGGCTGGCCGGCGCCACCACCACGCCGCTGCTGGCGGGGGTGGGGGTCGGCGTGGGCGAGGGCGTGACGATGGGAGCGACCGGCGCGCTCGCCACCGGGTTGGTCGCCGCGGTCGCGCCGCCGCCGCCGCCCCCGCCACCGCAGCCGGCGAGCGCCAGCGCGAGCAGGACGTGGGGCATGAGCCGAGCGGCGCGCGGCAGCATGGTCGCAGGGGCGCGCATCAGCGCGGGGCGCGCGCACGCGCCCAGCAGCGTCATCATCCGAGTTACTCCCAGTCGCCGCGGGCGAACTCGAGCCCGGCAGCCGTTCAGGCCACGCTAGGGACGCTGGGTTAAATCGACGTAGGGAAGCGTGCTTAAGCGACGTTAGGGATTGTTTCCGCGAGGCTTTCCGCGCCCGGATCGCGGTCCGGCGCGGCCGCGGCGCGCTTCCGCCGCGGCGCCCAATAGCCCATCTCCGCGGCGATGCCCGCGATCAGCCCGACCGCGATCGCGTACATATATTGGGTGACGTAGAGCACGAAGATCCACTCGTAGAACGAGTGCAGGCTCACCATCACCAGCGCCACCGCGAGACCCAGCAGCACGTCGCCGCGCGGGTCGCGGCGATAGCGCCAGGCGCAGCGCAGCGCGACGATCACGGGCCACACCAGCATCAGCACGAAGGCGACCAGCCCGGCATAGCCGGTCTCTGCCGCGGACAGCAGATAGGCGTTGTGGACGTGCGCGCTGCGGCTGCCGAACACCGCGGCGACGCCGGCGCGATCGGAATAGCCCTGGGTATTGGCGACGATGACGTAATGATTGCCGCCGACCCCCAGCGGATGGTCGTGCAGGATGGCCTTGGCGGCGCGCTCGAAGGCGGCGCGCTCGTCATAGTCGCCGGTGTCGGTGGACTTGCTGAAGCGCGCGCCCAAGGTGGCATAGGCCACCGGCGCGGCGACTACGAGCGACAGCACGCCCGCCAACGCCACGGTCGTCTTGCGCCCGCTCGGCTGGCGCAGCATCGACAGGAGCAGCGTCAGCACCACGCCCGCCGCGGAGAAGGCGATCGTGGCGCGCGACGCCGTCAGCACCACCGCGACGAGCCCGCCGATCGGGCCGAGCCACAGCCAGCGCGACTTCCTGGTCGCCAGCAGCATCGCCAGCGACGGGAAGATGACGAAGTGGGTCAGCATGCCCAGCAGATTCTGGTGCCCGAGCGTGCCCGCCGCCTGGATCGCGCCCTGCGCGTGCGCCTTGAGCGACATCACCGCCTGGAAGCAGATGCCGAGGATCAATCCCAGGATCAGCCCGCGCACCGCCTTCGGATCGCGGCACGTCATCGCCACCGCGCTGAGCACCAGCACCATGCGCGCCAGCTGCCACACGTAGAAGAACGTCGAGATCGGCACGTCGTTCTGGAGCAGGCTCAGCAGCACCAACGCGGTGTAGGCGATCAGCGGCCAGCGCAGGTGGACGCGGCGGAACTTGCGCGGCGTCGAGACGATCAGCGCGATCGCCAGCGCGTCGATCAACGTGACCTCGGCGCCCTTCACGAAGCCCGGCCAATAGGCCCAGGAGATCGGCGCGACGAGCAGGTGCCAGGTGCTGGTGAAGAACGGCAGCGCGCCGAACACCATCATCACGCGTGGCAGATAGCGCCGGTTGGTGCGCAGCCAGCCGACCAGCACCGGCAACAGGCCCAGCACCGCGAGGAGCGCGACCCACTTCATGCCAGCAGCGCCACCAGCGCCGCCGCGAGGCCGATGGCACCGACCGCGAGCGCCAGCGCCTCGCGCAAGCCGAAGCTGCGCCGCGCCGCCGCGCGGCGCAGCCGCCGCGCCGCGCCCACCAGGCTGCGCAGCACCGGCCAGCGATCGAAGAACCGCAGCGGCGCGATGTCGGTGCGCGAGGGCCGCTGCTCGGCGAGCGGCGGCACCGCGAACACGGTACGCACCCCGGGGTGGGCGCGGCGGAACCAGACATAGGCGCCGTCGATCGGCGGGTGGTCGTCGCGCTCCAGCAGCCCGCGCAGGTAGCTGGCGAGCACCGGCACGACATCGGCGCTGAAGCCCATGCAGTGCGAGCCGATGATATCGCTAGCGGGCAGGTTCGTCGGGTCGGCGGGATGGTAGCCGCCGTACAGCACCTGCCAGTCGGGCGGCAGCGCGAAGTCGCGCGCGGCCGCGGTGAAATCGGCGTCGTCCTCGACGATCAGCACGCTCGCCCCCGCCGCCGCCGCTTCCTCGAGGATGTCGAGATGGCTGTGGTAGCAGCCGCGCGCGCCCCCCGAGCTGAACGTGCCCGCCGCGTCGAAGCGGCGCGCGGCGAAGAAGCTCACCTTGGGATCGTGCTCGGCGCCCAGCCGGCGCAGCTCGCCCAGCATCTGCGCGCGCCGGTCGGCCCGATGCGCGAGGTTGATGATGCGGACTCGGTCGACGTGATCGAAGAGCATGAGCGGGGCCTATCGCGCGGCGAAGCGGGGGAGGAGCGGGGTGACGGCGGCGGCGATGTCGAACTCGCGCTCGACCTTGGCGCGTCCGGCGACGGCGAGCCGGTCGCCGAGCGCGGGATCGTCGCGCAGCCGCGCGATCTGGCGGCGCAGGTCGTCCCAGTCGCCGGGGCGGAAGAGAAGGCCTTCCTGGCCGTCCTCGATCAGCTCGGGCACGCCCGCGACTCGGCTGCCGATCACGGGCAGGCCGAGCGCCATCGCCTCCATCAGCACGATCGGCAGGCCTTCCATGAAGCTCGGCAAAACCAGCATGTCGTGGCGCGCGATCTCGGCCAGCGTCGCGGCCTCGTCGAGCCGGCCGGCGAAACGGACTCGCGCGCCGAGCCCTAGCCGCGCCACCGCCGCGTCGATCTCGCCGCGGAGTGGGCCATCGCCCACGAGGGTCAGCTCGACGTCGAGCGGCGCGACCGCCTCGAGCAGCCCGAGGTGCCCCTTCTCCGCGGACAGCCGCGCCACGCACACCAGCCGGCGCCGCGCGCCCTCGGCGCGCGCTACCGGAGCGGCGAGCGCGGGCGCGGCGAGGTCGAGCCCGCAGCGCACCACCGCGAACTTGTGCCAGTGCGCCGGCGCGGTGACACGCATCGCCTGGGCGCGGCCGAACCAGGAGACGCAGGCGGCGAAGTCGGCCTGCTCCAGCTTGGCGCCGAGCGTCAGCCCGGCGGGATAGTCGGTCTCGGAGATGCCGTGCAGCGTCAGGCTCCATGGCAGCCCGGCGAGGCGCGCCGCCATCATCCCGACGGTCGCGCCCGCATTGGCGAAGTGATTGTGGACGCGCGCGATCCGGTCCTCCGCGAACATGCGCGCCAGCACCACCGCCTCGGCGAAGTGGAACAGCGCCCAGAGCGCCGCGCGCAGCCCCGGCGCGCGGTGGCGCAGCGCGAGCCGCAGCAGCGCCAGGTAGGCGCCCGGCCGGCGCGTCAGCGCCGCCACGTGCGCGCTCAGCAGCGCGCCCGCGCCGAGCGGCAGCACGAAGCGGGTGGTCTCGGCCGAGGCGCGGTCCTCGGGCGCGACCAGCTCGGCCGCGCCGGGGCGGCGGATGCTGTAGGTGCGCACGTCGACGCCGTGGCGGCGCAGGCTCTCCACCTCGCGGCGGATGAAGGTGTGCGACGAGGCCGGATACTGGCTCACCACATAGGCGATGCGGGGGGGGCGCTGGTCGGTCATTTGTAGGTGATCGCGGATCCGGCGGCGCGGCGGCGGCGCGCGTAGCGCAGCATGCCCTGCAGCTCGGGAAATTTGGCCAGCATCGTGTAGAAGGCGCTGGGCCAGGCCATCGCGCCATGGCGGTCGCGCCGCGCCACGCGCGCCACCTGGAGCGCGAGCAGCAGCACCGGCAGCAGCAGCAGCGCGGGATGGACCAGCAGCGCCAGCACCGCGCCCGCGAGCGGCAGCGCGCCAGCCCACAGCAGCGCGCGGCGGCGCTCGGCGCGGTAGAGCGGGTGCGGCAGCGCGCGGGTCGCCTCGCCGGCCTGGGCGTAGCCGAAGCCGCCGCGCACCGCACGCCACCACCACTGGCCGAAGCGCAGCATCGCGGCGTCGTGCAGCGTCATCGCCGCGTCGATCCGCCACACCCGCCACCCGGCGGCGCGCAGCCGCGCGCACAGCTCGGGCTCCTCGCCCGCGGTGAGATCGTCGCGGAAGCCACCCGCGGCGCGGACGACGTCGGCGCGCATCAGCGAATCGCCGCCGCATGATCCGGCCTCGCCGATCGGCGTGTCCCACTCCAGGTCACACAGCCGGTTGTAGACCGAGGCCTCGGGGTGGCGCTCGCGCCGCCGCCCGCACACCACCGCCACGTCGGCGTGCTCCGCGAGGAAGCGAGTCGCGGCGGCGAGCCAGCCCGGCGCCAGCTCGCAGTCGCCGTCGATGAACTGGACGAGGTCGCAGTCGGCGGGCAGCGCCGCGAACCCGGCGTTGCGGGCGCGCGCCGCGGTGAAGGGCAGCGCCAGGTCGAGGTCGACCACCAGCGCGCCGAGCGCCCGCGCCCGCGCCGGGCTTCCGTCGGTCGAGGCCGAGTCGACATAGACCACCGCCGCCGCGCCGCTGCGCTCGAGCGAGCGCAGGCAGCGCACCAGCCGCTCGCCCTCGTTGCGTCCGATCGCGACGATGCCGACGCGCGGCGCGGTGGCAGAGGCGGGGCTCACTTCCACGGCAGCAGACTCGCCACGTCGCCGGTCAGCCCGACGCCGTACAGCGCCTCGCGGAAGAGCACGGCCAGACCCAGCATGACCAGCGTCATAGCAAGGTCCTGCCGCGCGAACGACAGGCCCTCGCGGCGCTGGGCGACCCAGAGCGGCACGTAGCGGACTAGCTCGGCGCTCGCGATCACCAGCACCGCCCCGCTGATGCCGTAGAAATTGACCGCGAGCGGCAGGCCGACCAGCAGCCAGGCGAACTTGCCGATATTGGCGCTGGCGCCATAGACCGGCTTGCCGATGCCGAGCAGCACCGATTCGTTGATCGTCGACAGGATCGCGAACCACACCCCGAACGACAGCGCCGGCAGCATCTGCGCCGCGGCCTGGTAGCGCTGGTCGTAGAGCAGCGCGGTGATCAGCTCCGACACCGCGATGAACCCCGCCACCGCCGCGGCCGCGCCGAGCAGCAGCAGCGGGCGGTGCCGCGCCAGCCGCGCGCGCAGCTGGGCCGTGGTGTCGAATGAGGCCGCCACCATCGGGAAGACGATCATGTTGCCGAAGCGCGCGACGAGCAGGCTGAGGATGTCGGCGAGCGAGCGAGCGATGCCATAGGTGCCCAGCACCGCCAGCGACACCGCGCGTGCCATGTACAGCCGGTCGAAGTTCATCGCCAGGAAGTAGACGATCGACGACAGCGCCACCCAGCGGCCGAACGACAGGATCTCGCGCATCGCGCCGCGATCGATCAGGAAGCGGTGGCGCATGCCGGGGATCAGCAGGTAGCTCGCCACCATCACCGCCGCGCTGGAGGTGATCCCGCCGAACACCAGCGCCCAGATCGTCGGCGTCGCCAGCGCGAACAGGATGTGTGCCACGGTCGAGACCGCGGTATAACCGACCTCGAACGCGGTCAGCGCGGCGAGCCGCAGGTGCTTCTGCGCGATGTAGTGCCCGGTCGATTCGAACCCAGCGAAGACGAAGAACAGCGACGCCACGGCGAAGATGCCGGCGAGCTCCGGCTTGCGGTAGAACCATGCCACCGGCCAGGCCAGCGCGGCGCAGACCATCCCCAGCGCGATGCCGCGCACCAGCTGGAGCGTCCAGGCGGTGTCGTAGAAGTCGGGTTGCTCGGCCCTCGGGTTGGTGATGATGTTCTGGCCGATGCCGATGTCGGACGCCAGTTCGATGCCGGTGCGCACCGTGTTGACGATGATCATGATGCCGAAGAGCTCGGGCGCGAGCAGCCGCGCGAGCACGACGTTGTTGACGAGCCGCAGTGCTTGCACCACGCCATAGCCGGCGGTGGACCAGCCCAGCCGTGTCAGGATCGATCGGGAAAGCAACTTCATGCGCGGGCGGACGATCCCAGGAAGGTACCGGCCGGCACGGTCGAATCGACGCGGGCCGGGGCGGCTGCGCGGTCTCTAGCAGCCGAAGCCTTAAAATCGAGGCACACGATCATTGACGCGTTTTTCGCGGGCGTTTGAGGAAGAGTGATGCGGATCCTGTTCGCCCTGCCGGGCTTCCACCGTTTCGAGCGCGGCGCCGAGGTGGCGCTGCTGTCGCTCGCGACCGAGCTGGCGCGCGGCGGCGACGCGGTGACGGTGATCGGCGCGGGCGAGGCGCGCGAGGGTACGCCCTATCGCTTCCGTCACGCCGGCGCGCTGCGGCGCGAGCGGCTCGAGCGGATGCCGCGCATCCCTGCGCTGCGCAGCGAGACCGGCTGGGAGGAGGCGAGCTTCGTCCCCGGGCTGCTGCGCGCCTATCGCCCGCGCGACCATGACGTGACCGTCACCTGCTCCTTCCCCTTCACAAACTGGGTGCTGCGCCGCCCGGTGCTGTTCGGCCGCCGCCCGCCGCACGTCTTCGTCACGCAGAACGGCGACTGGCCGGCCTTCTCGAACGACGCCGAATATCGCACCTTCGGCTGCGACGGCCTGGTCTGCACCAACCCCGATTATCTCGAGCGCAACCAGGGGAGCTGGCGCTGCGCGCTCATCCCCAACGGCATGGACGCCGAGCGCTTCACGCCCGGGTCCCCCGAGCGCGCGCGGTTCGGCCTGCCCGCACGCGGCACGGTGGTGTTGATGGTAAGCGCGCTGATCCCGACCAAGCGAGTCGCCGACGGCGTGCGCGCGGTGGCGCAGCTGCCCGACGCGCACCTCGTGGTCGCCGGCGACGGGCCCGAGCGCGAGGCGGTCGACCGGCTCGCCGCCGAGCTGCTGCCGGGGCGCTTCAAGCGGCTGACGGTGGGGGCGGCGGAGATGCCGCTGCTGTACCGTTCGGCCGACGTGTTCCTCCACCTCTCGCGTGAGGAATCGTTCGGCAACGTCTATATCGAGGCGCTGGCGTGCGGCGCGCCGGTGGTGGCGCACGACTCGCCGCGGCTGCGCTGGATCGTCGGCGACGACGCGGTGCTGCTCGACACGGGCGACACAGCGGCGGTGGCGGCGGCGCTGGCGCACGCGATCGCTTCGCGCTCCGAGCTGGCTCCGCGCGGCCGCGTCCGCGCGCTGCGCTACGCCTGGCCGCGCGTGGCGGCGCAGTACCGCACCTTCCTGGGCGAGGTGATCGCGGCGGCGAAGTAGAGGCATCGGCCCCGCGCGGTGTAGGATGCCGTTCTCGTCCTCCCCTCACGGGGGAGGATCGTGTCATCCGCTGTCCGCAGCAACGGCCCCCTCCAGCCGGTCAACGCGCAGCCGCTCGCGCAGCAGCTTCTTGTCGATCTTGCCCGTGGCGCCGAGCGGGATCGCCTCGACCACCAGCACGTCGTCAGGCATCCACCAGCGCGCGATCTTGCCGTCGAGGAAGGCGAGCAGTTCTTCCTTGGCACAGGTCGCGCCCGGCACCGGCTGGACCAGCAGCAGCGGTCGCTCGCCCCACACCGGGTGCGCCACGCCGATCACCGCGGCGATGGCCACCGACGGGTGCGCCACCGCGAGGTTCTCGATCTCGATCGAGCTGATCCACTCACCGCCCGACTTGACGATGTCCTTGGCGCGATCGGTGATGCGCATATAGCCCGCTTGGTCGATCACGGAGACGTCGCCGGTATCGAACCAGCCCTCGGCGTCGACCGCCTCCGCCGCCTCGCCGTAGTAGGCGCGCGCGATCGTCGGTCCGCGGATCAGCAGCCGCCCCGCGGTGGCGCCGTCGTGCGGCAGCACCGCGCCCGCGTCGTCGACCAGCCGGAGTTCCAGCCCGCATACCGGGCGCCCCTGCATCGCCTTGCGCCGCACCTGCTCGTCATAGGGCTGCGCCAGCACGTCCGCGGTGGGGGAGGAGAGCGTCGCCAGCGGCGAGGTCTCGGTCATGCCCCAGCCCTGCACCACCTCGACGCCGTAATCGTCCTGGAAGGCGCGGATCAGTGCCTCGGGCGGGGCGGCGCCGCCGATGATCACGCGCTCGAGCGACGTGAAGCCGCGCCCGGTGCCGCGCAGGTGCTGGAGCAGCCCCTGCCACACCGTCGGCACCGCGGCGGAGAAGGTGACCTGCTCCTGCTCGATCAGCTCGTAGAGCGAGGCGCCGTCCATTCGCTGCCCCGGCAGCACCAGCTTGGCGCCGACCGCGGGCGCCGAATAGACCACCCCCCAGCTGTTGGCATGGTACATCGGCACCACCAGTAGCAGCGTGTCGCGCGCGGAGAGCCCCATCGCGTCGTGCTGGAGCGCCATCATCGTGTGCAGCCAGTTGGAGCGGTGCGAGTAGAGCACGCCCTTGGGCAGGCCGGTCGTACCGGAGGTGTAGCACAGCCCGCAGGCGGCGCGCTCGTCGAACCCGCCCCAGAAATGATCGGCGGGCTGCGCCGCGACCAGCTCGTCGAAGGCGAGCGCGCCGGGCTCGGGCAGCGCGTCCGCGCCGCACAGGTAGACGACCCGCTCGAGCGAGGGCACCTCGCGCAGCAGCCGCTGCGCCAGCGCGGCGCATTCAGGATCGGCGAAGAGCAGCCGGTCGCCGGCATGGTCGGCGATGTAGCGGATCTGCTCGGGGAACAGCCGCGGGTTGAGCGTGTGGAGCACCGCGCCCATGTTGGTGGCGCCGTACCAGGCGGCGAGATGGCGGAAGCCGTTCCACCCCAAGGTGGCGACCCGGTCGCCGGGCGCGATGCCGAGCGACGCGAGCGCGGCCGACACCTGCTTGGCGGTGCGATGCAGCCCGGCGTAATCGGTGCGGCTCACCGCGCCGACGGCGTCGCGCGAGACGATCTCGCGGCGCGGGTGCCACGTCGCCGCATGGTCGAGGAAGCGGTCGACCGTCAGCGGCATGTCCTGCATGAGCCCGAGCAGCGGCATCGTCTCTCCCACCCGCGCGCCGCGTGGATCGCGGTCGCGTCGGGCGTCGATCATGGCTCAGCCGGACGCCTCTGTCGCGTGTCGATTGATGTCGGTCAGGAGCGGGGCGGGCGCGTCGCGCTGGCGCTGTCGAACCCCGCCGCCTGCGGCTCGGCCAGCTCCGCCTCGCCCGCCATGGCGTGCGAGTCGTCGTGGTCGCGCAGCGTGTCGAGGTGCATCAGGCGGCGCACCAGCGGGCTCACCAGCAGCACGAGCACCGCGATGCCCATCGCCCACCAGCCGATCGTCTCATAGACCGCCAGCGTGCCGTCGCGCGTCATCGTGCCGCCCTCGCCGCCGCCGGTCGCCTCGCCGATCTTGCCCGCGACGAAATTGCCCACCGCGGTCATGTAGAACCACGCGCCCATGATCAGGCTGGCGAGGTGGCGCGGCGCCAGCCGGTTCATCGCCGACAGGCCGACCGGCGACAGGCACAACTCGCCCGAGGTCTGGAAGAAGTAGATCATGAAGACGAGGTACACCGGGGTCAGCGCCGCGCCGTACAGCCGCGCGCCCCAGACGAAGAGCAGGAAGCTCAGCGCCACCTGCACCAGCGCCAGCCCGAACTTGGCGGGCGCCGAGGGCTCCCAGCCGCGCCGCCCGAGGAACACCCACAGGCTTGCGAAGATCGGCCCGAGCAGCACGATGTAGATCGGGTTGACCGACTGGAACAGCGAGGCGGGCACGCCGCCGCGGTCGACGAAGCGGTCGGTGTACAGGTTGAGGCTGCCGCCGGCCTGCTCGTACAGCCCCCAGAACAAGGGGTTGAGCGCGATCAGGAAGAGCACCGCGAACATCCGGTCGCGCGCGTGCGGCTCCAGCTTGAACGAGGCGAACAGCACGTAGCCGAGCAGCGCGATGCCGGAGACCAGCAGCAGCGTCTGGATCACGTCCTGGTACTGGATCAGCAGCCAGATCACGCCCACCGCGGCGACGCCGATCGCGTAGAGCGTCCACTCGAGCGACCGGGCGAGCGGGCGCGGCGCCTCGCCGCGGCCCCGGAGCAGCGGCTTGCCCAGCACGAACACCAGCAGCCCCATCAGCATGCCGACGCCCGCGGCGCCGAAGCCGTAGGACCAGCCGTAGGTCTCGCCGAGCCAGCCCGCCAGGATCGTCCCGAGCGCCGAGCCCGAGTTGATGCCGATGTAGAAGATCGTATACGCGCCGTCGCGGCGGACATCGGTGAGCGGGTAGAGCTGGCCGACGATCACCGAGATATTGGCCTTGAGGAAGCCAGCGCCGACGATGATGAAGCCGAGCGCGAGCCAGAAGACGTTGATCGCCGCCGAGGCCTGACCACCGTCGCCCTCGACCGCCATCAGCAGGTGGCCGAGGGTGAGCAGCACCGCCCCATAGACCACCGCCCGGCGCTGACCGAGATAGCGATCCGCCAGATAGCCGCCCAGCACCGGCGTGACATAGACCAACGCGGTATAGGCCCCGTAGATCAGGTTGGCCTTGCCGTCGTCGAACAGCCAGTGCTTGGTCAGGTAGAAGATCAGCAGCGCGCGCATGCCGTAATAGGAGAAGCGCTCCCACATCTCGGCGAAGAACAGGACGTAGAGCCCCTTGGGGTGGCCGGCGAACGTGTCGCCCGGTTTCACCGCGGCGGCGGCGCCGCCGCCCAGCAACAAAGCGAGGAAACCGAGCGCGATCGTGGGGATGATGGGCAAGGGAAGCGGCTCCGGGAGGGGGCGGGGCGCGCGCGGGCGGCGCCGATTGGTTGCGCGCGAGACTAGCGATCCGGGCGCCGCTGTAAATATCTCCGCGGCTCGCTATCTGTGCCGGCGATGTTCAACGACCTCTCCTCGCCGCTCGCGCTGCTCGCCACGCGCCGCTCGGGCAAGCCGCGCGACCTGGTCGCGCCCGGGCCGACGCGCGACCAGCTCGTCGCCATGATCCAGCTCGCCGGGCGCACGCCCGATCACGGCAAGCTGGCGCCGTGGCGCTTCGTCATCGTGCCGGACGAGCGCCGCGACGCCTTCGCCGCGCGGCTGGTGGAGGCCTATCGCGCCGAGCGTCCGGCGGCGGCGCGGCTCGAACTCGACGCGATGGACCAGTTCGCGCGCCAGGCGCCTGCGCTGGTGGTGGCGCTCTCCTCGCCCCGGCTGGAGAGCCATATACCGCTGTGGGAGCAGGAGCTGTCCGCCGGTGCGGCGTGCATGAACCTGCTCCACGCCGCCCACGCGCACGGATTCGCCGCCGGCTGGCTGACCGGCTGGCCGGCCTTCTCCGACGCGGTGCGCGACCTGTTCGGCACCGCGCCCGAGCGGATCGCCGGCTTCATGTTCATCGGTACGCCCGGCCGCGCGCTGGAAGAGCGCCCGCGCCCGGACCCGGCGGCGCTGTGGAGCGAGTGGGGGGGGTAGGAGTGCTCGCGGGTGACGTTCGCCATGGCGGTCGGGCGAGGTCTGTGAAAGCGAGGCCGCGCCGGTCCTGCGGTCGTGCTCGCGTCAGCGCGAGTACGGGAGGCGGCATCGTCGCCCCTCCGCTTTGCTCGGTGTCGGCTTAGCGCGTCCGCGGGAGGTTACCTGACGCAGTTGGCTCAGCGTGACGTTCGGTGAGACCCCGTCCTGTTCGAGAGAACGCCGATGGTCTTCGGTCATCCCGGGTTCGCTCGATGGAACCGGAGATACGCCAAAGCAGCGTATTGGAACATGCTTGCCTCGATCTCGTATTCATTAAGTTAATTAAAGCACGACCACGCCTTGCGTCGGTTAACAGAATGAAACCTTGCGACTTAACCGATCCGAATGGAATGATGGCGTAAGACATGTCTCGTCGGAAGGCGCGCGATCCGCGGGATCGTTGCCGCGGCTCCGTCCCAATGTCTGTCTCTTCGGGGGTTGCATGAAGAAGCTCTGGATCGTGGGCGCGGCCGTGGTCGCCGCGTCGAGTGCCTATGCCGCGACGAACACCGCCGGCGTCGCGCAGACCGCCACCAGCCTCGTCGCGGTGGTCGCCGGTCCGGCTGCACCGGCGCCGGCGGCCACGCCCGCGGCCGCGGTGAAGCTCGCCGCCGACGGGCTCCCCGTCGACGCGATCCGCAAGACCGGGCCGTTCGGCGTCGTCCAGCAGCCGGTCTATGCCAGCAACTTCAAGGCGGACGACCTGCTCGTCCCATCCTGGGGAACGGGCGCGATCCCGGACTCGGGCGCGCCGGACGTGGTCGGCGCCTTCCGCTTCATCTGCATGCCCGGCCAAGTCCTCAAGGACGACCCGATCGTCTTCCCGGGTCAGCCCGGCAAGTCCCACGCGCACCAGTTTTTCGGCAACACCGGTGCTAACGCGTATTCCAATTACGGGAAGCTTCGCTTCAGCGGCGACAGCACGTGCAACAACAAGCTCAATCGCTCGGCCTACTGGGTGCCGGCGATGCTCAACGGCAAGGGCAAGGTCGTCCGCCCGGACTATGTCTCGATCTATTACAAGCGCCTTCCCGAGAGCAGTCCGGCTTGCCGCATCGAGGGCAAGGCCTGCGTCGAGATGCCGCGCGGACTGCGCTTCGTATTCGGCTACAACATGAGCACCGGTAAGAGCGAGAACAACTTCTACTTCAACTGCGACGGTCCGACCGCGACGCCCGGCCATTATCCGGACCTCGTCACGGCGGCGAAGTTCTGCCCGGTCGGCAATCGCATCGGCGCGGTGATCCAGGCGCCGAGCTGCTGGAACGGAAGGCAGCTCAACTCCGGTGACCACCGCAGCCACATGGCCTTCCCGAGCTACGGCTGGGACGGGATCCTGAAGTGCCCGGCGACCCACCCGTATATCGTCCCGACCTTCACGCTCGGCGCCTGGTACACGGTGGACGAAGACCTCGACACCTCGGGCGACTGGAGCGAGGGCAAGAGCACCTGGACGCTCGCCTCGGACTCGATGCCCGGCATGGCGACGCAGCGCCCCGGTTCCACCTTCCACGCCGATTGGATCGGCGCCTGGGACGACAAGGTGCTCGCGATGTGGACCGAGAACTGCATCAACAAGCTGCTCAACTGCTCGGGCGGTGACCTCGGCAACGGTCTCCAGCTGAAGATGCGCGACGACTTCACCTGGAACGCCACGCCGCGGCTGGTCGACCTGCCGAAGTAAGCGAGCCTCAGCCGGCGCGGGGTGACGCCCGCGCCACCGATCACCGCCGCGCCGCGACTGGCTTGAAGAAGCCGCCGCGGCGCGGTGTCGCGAACCGACGGTCTCGTGGATCACCAGCCTCGCCGCGGCGGCCGGTTCCCGCCTCGTCGGGACCACGGCGTCAACATGTCGACTTCCCACCGGCCGACGGCGCCGGGGCCGTGTGAGACTCCCCGTGACGTGTCGACAACAGCTCGACGGCGCCGAGCGCCAGCTCCGAGCCGTCGTCGTTCGGCCGCGACACGTCGGTCGACCCGAGCGGCGCCAGGGCGGTGCCCGGCCGCTTCATCGCCACGGCGAAGGCCGGCACTTCAACGGTCAGGGCGCGCGTGACGCGTGCCTGTTCGCCGGCGTGAACTGCGACGGCGGCGCCAGCAGCGGGTGAGCGAACGACGCGCCGGCCACCGGAGGCGTCTCGCCGAGTCGGTGCACGGGCACGCGCAAAGTCGCGCTCGACGACGTCGTCGCCCGCTGGCAGTCCAAGGGCTCGAACGGGCAGGCGTCCGCGTCCGGGGAAGGCAAGGTGACCTCGGCCGCGCCCGAGTCCGCGACCTGGGGATGATGAGCCTCGGCTCCGGTGCCATTCGGCCCGTCGCGTCGTGGGCGCAAGATGGCCCGCGCGCGACAGAGCGCTTGAGCCAGGAGCGACGCGGGGCGGCGATCGCCGCCGCCCGCGGTCTCGCCTTGGACGACCAGGTGACCTGGTGGCGCGGTGTATCCGATCACGGCGATGGCCGGCGCACCTTTCCGTCAGCAGGCGCTACTCGGGTGAGCCGCGCCTCATCTCGTCGCAGAGTCGGTCGGCCTCATGTTTCGACCGGAAGACGATGTCGATCCAGCGGCGCTCGGCGGGAAGGTACAGGCCCCACAGCTCCTCGTCACCACCGGAGGGGCGGGGGGCCACCACATAAGGGAAATGATTCGTCACAACGGCGCCATACCGCCGATGCGAGCGAACTTCAGGCGCAGAGAGGTTCTCGGTGTGGGACAGGTCGGCACGGCCCACGCGCGAGGGATGAGGTGCAACCAGGCCCGACGGTCAGTCAGAGCTGTCGAGTGGACGAGAATGGCGGGTTGGGCAGCATCCGGCGGTAAGATCGCTCGTCGCGGACCTGATCGTCCGACTGGACCATGATCGAGACTGGCCGGTACGAGGGGGAATGGTGCCCAAGGGCGGGATCGAACCACCGACACTACGATTTTCAGTCGTATGCTCTACCAACTGAGCTACTTGGGCGCACCGCTCGCCGAGCGGTGAGGCGCGGTCCCTAGGCGGTGTCGCGCGGCTTGTCCAGCCCCCCGTGCGAGTCGCCGTGCATCTCGTCGTCGATCGCGGGTCCGGGCAGGCGATAGCCTTCGCCCAGCCAGCGCAGCAGGTCGCGGTCCTTGCAGCCGCGGCCGCAGAAGGGGGCATGGTCGGGGTGCGCCGGGGCGGCGCAGATCGGGCAGGGCTGGGTCATCACTCGAAGATAAGAAGCCGCCCGGTCCGCCGCAGCAGCGCGTCCTGCCAATCGGGGGTGGCGAGCACGCGCGCGCGCACCGGCTCGGGCAGGCGGTGGCGCGGCGAGGCGCTCGGCGGCTCGCGCTCGATCCGGCGCAGCGCGGCGCGCGCCTCGGCGCCGACGGGATCCTCGCGCAGCCGCTCGGGCAGAGAGGCGCGCGGGCGCGGTCGCACCACTTGAAGGAAACCGAAGCCGTTGACCGCGGTACGCTCGAACGGCGGCGGCAGCGCGGCGTCGAGCGCGGCGGCGACCGCCTGGCGCGCCGCCTTGCCGGTGATGCTGGGGAAGTCGATCCCGATCGAGCCGCCGATGCCGTGGCGCCGGATCGCCAGCGCCACCGCGGTCGCGGCGCGCAGCGCGAGCGCGTCGGGCGCGTCGTCGCCGTCGACGTCGAACAGCGTCATCGCCGGCGTGGGCGACAGGCGCAGCGCGCCGCCGGCGAAGGCGATCTCGCCGGTACGCGCTTCCTCCAGCACCTCCGACCAGCCCGCCGCCTCGAGCACATCGGCCTCGTGCGCGCGCGGCTCGACCACGGGCAGGCCGGTCGCGGTGATCCGCGCAAGCAGGCTCGCGCCCGCGACCGGCGCGGCATCGGTGACGCGCCCGCGCGCGCGCTTGGCGCGGCCGGGCTCGGGGATCGCCTCGCGCGTCACCTCCACGGTCAACCGCGCGCCGAGCGTCACGCCCGGCGGCGCGCGGTCGAGCAGCAGCTCGCGCCCGTCCTCCAGTACCGCGACCTGGCGCTCGCGCAGCCGCGCCGGTGCGACGGTGCCGACGCGCAGGCCGTCGGGCAGCTCGATCCGCGCGGCGAGGATTCGCTCGCCCTCGACCAGCGCGGCGCGCGCCTCGCCGATGCCCTCCTCGTACAGCCACTCAGCCAAAGGTGACGCCCGCCGCGGCGAGCAGCGCGCGGGTCTCGAACAAGGGCAGGCCGATCACGCCGGAGTGGCTGCCGGCGAGGAAGCGCACGAACGCCTCGGCGCGACCCTGTATGGCATAGCCGCCCGCCTTGCCGAGCCCCTCGCCGCACGCGAGATACGCATCGATCTCCAACTCGCTCAGCGGCTTGAACGCGACCACCGTGTCGGCCAGTCGGGTGCGCGCGCGGCCGTCGGGGGCGATCACGCACACCGCCGACAGCGCGTGGTGGCGCCGCCCGGCGAGCAGCCGCAGCAAGGTGCGCTGCACCTCCTGGTCGGCGGCGGGGGGGAGGATGCGCCGGCCGAGCGCGATCGTGGTGTCGCCCGCGAGCACCGCCTCGCCCGCTCCGCGCGCCACCGCGCTCGCTTTCTCCTCGGCGAGGCGCAGCGCATAGGCGCGCGGCAGCTCGCGCGGGCGCGGCGTCTCGTCGATGTCGGGCGACTCGGTCCGCGCGGGCACCACGCCGAGCCGCGCGAGCAGGTCGCGGCGGCGCGGCGAGGAGGAGGCGAGCACCAGCGGCGCGGCGCCGTCGGGCGGCGTCACGCTCTCACCGTCGGCGTCATGGGAGGGCTCGTCCGGCGCGCGGCTCAGGACGGGCCGGGGCCGCCGCGGCCGGGCATGAAGCGGTAGGTGATGCGACCCTTGGTGAGGTCGTACGGGGTCAGCTCGACCAGCACCTCGTCGCCGACGAGGACGCGGATGCGGTTCTTGCGCATCTTGCCCGCGGTGTGGCCGAGGATCTCATGGTCGTTCTCGAGCCGGACGCGGAACATCGCGTTGGGCAGCAGCTCCACCACCTGCCCGCGCATCTCGAGGAGTTCTTCTTTCGCCAAACGGTGTCTCTTTCGCGCTGAGTGCGCGCGCCCTTAGCCGAGACGGCGGAGAAAGGAAAGGCGAGCGCGTGGATCGCGCGGCGACCCGTAAGGCGCGGCGCGCCCCGTATATGGACAGTGCGGGGCGGTTCGGCAAGTCGGCGCGCGCGGCCGTCTATAGTGGCGCATGGGGGCTGCCACTTTCACGTTGCGCGGCGAGGACCTGCTGGCGGCGACGCGCGACGGCGCCGCGGGGCGCGGCTGGTGGCGCAGGGTCACGTTGATCGCGCTGCCCCGGGCGGTGCTCGCGGCCGCGCTCGGCATGGGCGATCTCGGCGGGGGCGAGCGGACTGCCATGGAGGCCGCGCTGGTGCTCGCCGCGCTGGGCTGGAGCGCGGCGATGCTGCTGGTGGCGCCGCTGGCGCCACGCCGGCGGCTGGTGCGGCGCGTCCGGCGCCGCTTCGCGCGCCAGCCCGAGACCGCGCTGCTCACCACGCTGGGGTGGTGCGACAGCGGGCTGGTGCTGGCCTCGTCGCGCGGCACGCTGCGGTTCGGCTGGGACGAGGTCGCGGCGGTGGAGCGGGGCGAACTGCTACTGTTCCGTCGACGCGACGGCGGGGTGCCGCCGTTCGTGCCGCTCGCGCTCCTGAAGCCAGCCCAGCGCGCCGAGCTGCTCGCGCTGGGCAAGGCCGCGCGGCGGTGAGGTCAGGCGGGCGGCGGCGCGTCGGAGAGCAGCCAGGCCTCGGCCTCGCCCGGCGTGGCGAAGAAGGCGGCGCCGCGCATCTCGGCCGCGCGGCGGATCTGGCGCCGCGCCAGTGACAGGCCGACCACGAAGGCGAGGCGGCGCGACGCGGTGGCGGGGTCGCCGACCACGCGCTGGAAGGCGTTGACGCTGTCCTGCGCCTGGATGTCGATCGCACGCATGTCGACGAGGGTGACGTGGCGGTTGGGCGCGCAGCGCAGCTCCCGCTGCGCCGCCACCAGCCCGTGCGCGAACGCGGTGATGTCGGGTGCCGTGAAGAAGCCGGCGATGGTGATGCGGACGAGGTCGCGGTCGGGGTCGATCGCGAAGGAGTAAGCGGGCGGCATCCCGAGCCGCTAGCACGGGGCCCCCCGGTATATTGAAGCTAAGTGACTGATTGACGTGTGTTTCGACGGATTCCCTCACAGCAGCGAACCCTGGCCGCCGCGATCCTCCCGCACGGCCTGGCGGAAGGCGGCGTCGGGGTCGACATGCGGCAGGTCGGGGCGCTTGCCCGCCATCAGCTCGGCGAGCGTGAGGATCTGGAGCCGCGCGTAGCTGCGCCCGGTCGCGCTGCTGGCGAACCGCCCCACCGCGGCGGCCTCGCGGATCATCGGCTCGGTCGGCGCGGCGCGGGTGACGAACACGCCCGCGATCGCGCGATCGCGCACCATCGCCGCGTGGAGCTCGCGCACCATCGCGACGCCGACCTGCTCGCCGCTCTTCACCGACACCAGCGCGCGCTCGACCGTGCGCCCGTCGGGGCGGCAGTAGAGCAGCCCGTCGACGCCGCCGTCCGCGCCCTTGCGCCGCCCGCCGTGCGGCATCGCGCCGATCAGGAAGACGACCCACCATTGGAACTGGTAGCGATCGCGCCGCGCCAGGTCCTCGGCCGAGGCGAGGTCGCGCGGCGTGCCCTCGACGGTGAAGCGGGCGTCGGGGAAGGCGGCGTGCAGGCGCTTCTCGATCAGCGCGATGGCGAGATGGGTGACGTCGATCCCGGTCCAGCGCCGCGCCAGCTTCTGCGCGGCGTGCACCGCGGTGCCGCAGCCGCAGAACGGGTCGAGCACGAGGTCGCCGGGCCGCGACGAGGCGGCGATGATCCGCTCCAGCAGCGCGACCGGCTTCTGCGTCGGATAGCCCAGTTTCTCGACCGAGAAGGACTTGATGTTGGGCGAGTAGAGCGCGGGATCGTCCCACACGTCGTCGATCGGCTTGCCGAGCGGGTTGGCGCCCCCGCCGCGCCGCTCGTACCCGGCGGCGTGCGCGACATATTGCTTGTTGAAGGTCCAGTCGGCGGCGGGGTCGCGAACGTAGTAGAAGATCGTGTCGTGGTTGCGCACCCAGTTGGCGGTGCGACTCTTGAAGCCGCTCACCCAGCCGGAGCGCCACACGATCTCGCGGCGGAAGGCGCGCGGCGCGAACACGCCGTCGAGCAGCAGCTTGAGGTAATGGCCCGCGGTCGGGTCGCAGTGGAGGTAGAGGCTGCCGCTCGGCTTCAGCACCCGGCGCAGCTCGATCAGCCGGATCGTCATCATCGCCAGGTAGGCGAGCATGTCGTTCTCGCCGAGGAAGCGGCGCAGCGAGTCGAGCAGCTGGAACGCCTCCGCATGACCGCTGCGCGCGACCTGGTCGAAGGCGTCGGCGGCGGCGTCGTTCCAATGCCAGCTGTCGTGGAAGGCCTCGACCTGTGCCGCGGTGCCCGCGCCGTCGGGCGCGCGGAAGAGGATGTTGTAGCTGGCGTTCGAGTTGAACGGCGGGTCGAGGTAGATCAGGTCGACGCTGGCGTCCGCGATCTCACGCCGCAGCACGTCGAGATTGTCGCCGTAGTAGAGGTGGTTCGTCGGTCGGTTCGTACCCATGCGCGCGAGCGGAGCGTGGTTGGTACGAGGGCGTCACGGGCTGGTTCATCCGGAACGGACAATCGCGCCACGGCACGAGGGCGGTAAGGTTCGATGCGGATCAATCTGCGGCGCGGCAGCGCTGGACGTTGTGCCCCGGCGCAGGTCCGGGCCCAGGTGGGAAGGTCCGGGTGAGACCTACGACGGGTTCCCAGCTGGACCCCGGCCTGCGCCGGGGCACCATCTCGTCCGGCGTGGGTAAATCGCCGCCTCAGCCACCACCGCCCGCCAGCGCGGCGAGCAGCAGCAGGGCGACGATGTTGGTGATCTTGATCATCGGGTTGACCGCCGGCCCGGCGGTGTCCTTGTACGGGTCCCCGACGGTGTCGCCGGTCACCGCGGCCTTGTGCGCCTCCGAGCCCTTGCCGCCGTGATTGCCGTCCTCGATGAACTTCTTGGCATTGTCCCAGGCGCCGCCGCCGGAGGTCATCGACAGCGCCACGAACAGCCCCGAGACGATCACGCCGAGGAGCATCGCGCCCAGCGCGGCGAAGCCGCTCGCCTGGCCGTCCACCGCGGTGACGATGAAATAGAGCGCGATCGGCGACAGCACCGGCAGCAGCGAGGGCACGATCATCTCGCGGATCGCGGCGCGGGTGACGAGGTCGACGGTGCGGCCGTAGTTCGGACGGCTGGTTCCCTGCATGATGCCGGGATTGTCGCGGAACTGCTGGCGCACCTCCTCGACCACCGCGCCCGCCGCGCGCCCCACCGCGGTCATCCCGAAGGCGCCGAACAGATAGGGCAGCAGCGCGCCGAGCAGCAATCCGACGATCACGTACGGGTTGCTGAGCGAGAAGTTGACCGACAGGTCGGGGAAATAGGTCTGCAGGTCGGTGGTGTAGGCGCCGAACAGCACCAGCGCGGCGAGGCCGGCGGAGCCGATCGCATAACCCTTGGTCACCGCTTTGGTGGTGTTGCCGACCGCGTCGAGCGCGTCGGTGCGCTCGCGCACCTCGTCCTCCAGCCCCGCCATCTCGGCGATGCCGCCGGCATTGTCGGTCACCGGGCCGTAGGCGTCGAGCGCGACCACCATGCCCGCCTGCGCCAGCATCGCGGTCGCGGCGAAGGCGATGCCGATGATCCCGGCGAGCTTGTACGCCGCGACCACCGCGACCACGATCACGACGGTCGGCAGCGCGGTCGCCTCGAGGCTGATCGCGAGGCCCTGGATCACGTTGGTGCCGTGGCCGGTCTCGCTCGCCCGGGCGATCGACTTGACCGGGCGGTAGTTCGTCCCGGTGTAATATTCGGTGATCCACACGATCAGCCCGGTCACCGCCAGCCCGATCAGCATCGAGAAGAACAGGTCGTAGCCGGTGAAGGCACTCGCCGCGGGTACGCCCGCGACGCCGCTCGCCGCCTGCGAGGTGGCGCCCGCGTCGGGCACCGCGCCGCCGCCGGCGTCGAGGAAGCCCGCGCCGCCGATCACGCGGTGCAGGTCGCCGAGGGTCCACTGAGTCACCGCCCAGATCGCGGGGATCGACAGCACGGCCGAGGTCCAGAAGCCCTTGTACAGCGCGCCCATGATCGAGCCGCCGCCGAGCCGCACCATGTAGGTGCCGATGATCGAGGTGACGATGCACACGCCGCCGACCGCGAGCGGCAGGCTCATCAGGCGCATCAGCTCGGCCGCGTCGGCCTGGATCAGCAGCGCGATCGACACCATGGTGACGCCAAGCGTGACGACATAGGTCTCGAACAGGTCGGCCGCCATGCCGGCGCAGTCGCCCACGTTGTCGCCGACATTGTCAGCGATCACCGCGGGGTTTCGCGGATCGTCCTCGGGGATGCCGGCCTCGACCTTGCCGACTAGGTCGGCGCCGACGTCCGCCGCCTTCGTGAAGATGCCGCCGCCCAGCCGCGCGAAGATCGAGATCAGCGAGGCGCCGAACGCCAGCGCGGTGAGCGCCTCGACGATCGCGCGGTCGTTGGGCAGCAGCCCCGCCGGCCCGGTGAGGTACCAGAAGAACAGGGCGATGGAGAGCAGCCCCAGCCCGGCGACGAGCATCCCCGTCACCGCGCCCGAGCGGAACGCCATCGTCAGCCCGCGCTGGAGCGTCGAGCGCGCCGCCTCGGCGGTGCGGACGTTGGCGCGCACCGAGATCGTCATGCCGACGAAGCCGGCGACGCCCGAGAGCAGGGCGCCGATGACGAAGCCGACCGTGGAGAGCAGCCCGAGCGTGACCGCGAGCACGACCGCGACGATCGCGCCGACCACGGCGATGGTGGTGTACTGGCGCCCGAGATAGGCCTTGGCCCCCTCCTGGATCGCGCTGGCGATATCCTGCATCCGCTCATTGCCCGGCGACGCGGCGAGCACCTGGCGGCTGGTGACGAAGCCATAGAGTACGGCGATCACGCCGCAGACGATGGCAAGGTAGACGATCGTCATGCCTCACATCCCTCCTGTTGCGCGCCCGGTCTGTCGCCGGGAGGTGTCGCGCGGGAGGCGGAGGCTAACATGCGGGAACGTCAGCGCAACCCGTGCTCATACCCGAGCCGGGGAGGGGGCGGCAGCGGCTCGCCGGCGCGGGTCAGCCGCAGCCCCGCGCCGGGCTCGAACCGCCCGACGCGGGTCGCCGGCACGGGCGCGACGAAGCCGGGCGCGGCGGCGAAGAGGAGCTCGTAATCGTCGCCCGCGGTCGCGGCGGCGAGCGCGTCGGTGACGCCGGCCGCCAGCGGCACGTCGGCGAGCTCGACCGTCACGGCGACCCCGCTCGCCGCCGCCATCCGCGCGGCGTCGATCAGCAGCCCGTCCGAGACGTCCATCATCGCGGCGACCAGCGGCGCGAGCACGCGCCCCTCGGCCAGTCGCGGCACCGGGCGGCGGTAGCGCGCCAGCAGCGCCGCGTCGCCGCGGCCCGCGCGCGCGATCGCCAGCCCCGCGCCGGCGTCGCCGATCGTGCCGGTGACCCAGAGCGCGTCGCCCGCGCGCGCGCCGTCGCGCGCCGGGTCGGCGGCGTCGCGCCCTATCGCGGTGAGCGTCAGCACGCGCGGTGCGCCGGCGGGCAGCGTCACCGTGTCGCCGCCGAGCAAAGCGCCGCCGAGTGCGCGCAGCGCGGCGTCGAGCCCGTCGAGGAAGGCGCTGTCCCAGTCGGCGTCGCGCAGCGGGTAGTTGAGCAGCACGCCTTCCACCGAAGCACCCTTGGCGGCGAGATCGGAGTAATTGGTCGCGAGCAGCTTCCACGCCACGTCGGCGGCGGGGTCGTCGGGGAGGAAGTGGACGCCCTCCACCAGCGTGTCGGTGGTGAGCGTGTAGCCGCCGAGTGTCGCGGTGTCGTCGGCGAGGCCGCGCGCGCCGGGATGGAGCGGCAGACGGCGCAGGCGCGTGAGGAGATCGGCCTCGGTCATGCGGGCGGCATAGCGGCGGCGTCCCGGGTTGTCGTGCGCGGCGAACCGCTCGTTAACGCCCGGGCCGTAAGGTCGATCGCCTGATAGGAGCTGACGATGTCGGGCGTACCGGCCGAACATGATGACCTTCGCCGGCGGATGGCGCGTTTCCTGCCCCTGATGGACTCGACCGGCCATGCCAGCGGCGTGCTGCTACGCGAGCGGCTCGAGTTCTCGCGCATCTTCCAGACGCACAGCCGGGAGGAGCAGCGCGCGGTTGCCGCACGCGCCGCCGCCGAGCCGGACTTCGCCGCGACGGCGACCGCTCATCGGGAGCAGCTCGACGCGCTTCGCGCCGACTATAGCGCGCACATCGCGCGCTGGCCGCCCGCCGCGATCCGCGACGACGCCGCGGGCTATCGCGCCGCCGTGGTGACCCTGCAGCGTCGCTTCCACGACCTGCTCGCCTGGGAAGAGCGCCACCTGCTGTGATCGGCGCGCGCTCCCGCTATGATGAAAGCGGGAGGCGCGGGATGACGCAGCGGCGGGTGGAACTGGAGGCGGCGGAGCGGCGCGCGCTCGACCTGCTCGCGGCGATCGAGGCGCGCGGACTGATCGCGCCCGGACGCAGCGAACGCGCGGTCGAGCGCGACATCTACGCGCTGGCCGAGCGCGACTTCGGCGTCGAGCGACACTGGCACAAGCGGATCGTGCGCGCCGGCGCTAACACGCTGGCGATCGCGGCGGAGAATCCGCCGGTGCGCGAGATCGCCGCCGACGACATCGTCTTCCTCGACCTCGGCCCGGTGTTCGGCACGTGGGAGGCCGATGTCGGCGCGAGCTACGCTCACGGAGGCGACCCGGTGAAGCACGCCTTGTGCCGCGACCTGGAGGCGCAGTTCGCCGCGGTCTGCGCGCGCTTCCGCGCCGAGCCCGACATCACGGGCGCCGCGCTCTACGCCTTCGCGTGCGAGTCGGCCGCGGCGGCGGGGTGGCGCTTCGGCGGACGGATCGCGGGGCATATCGTCGCCGAATTCCCGCACGCGCGGCTGCCCGGCGCCAAGCGGACCCACCAGATCAGCGCGGAGAACCCGACCCGGCTGCGCGATCCGGACGCCAACGGCGCAGAGCGCCACTGGATCTGCGAGGTCCACCTGGTCGAGCCCGGAGGGCGGTTCGCCGGCTTCTACGAGCGACTGATCCAGCTGGCGTGAGCGGCGGCGGAGAAGATGCGACGGCGAGCTAGAGACGCACCGCCTTCCCCTTGCCGTCACCCCAGATGCGTCGACAAGCTCGGGAGCGCCTTGGCACGGGATCCCCGGGCCGCACACTCAGCGGTCGCGGCTCTGGCGGCGCGGTGGATCCTGAGACGAAATCAGGATGACGGCGAGGAGGGGTGGGGAAGGGCGTGGAGCGGAACCGACGCTCGCCCCGGCCCATCACACCTCGCTCGTCGCCTTAGCATCGTCGCGCCCGCGCTCCAGCGCCGCCCCGTCGAGCACCGCCTCTTGGCGCGCGCGCTCCTGCCGCTCGGCCTGCTTCTCCGCCTTGGTGCGGCCGTGCGCGACGCGGTTGGCCGCCGCCTGCGTGGCGTCCTCGGCGCGCTTTCTCGCCTTGCGCGCGCGGTTCAGCGAGACCAGCTCGCCCATCTCAGCCGCGTACGTCCTTGGCGATATTGTCGAGCAGTCCGTTGACGAACCCCGCCTCGCGCTTCTGGTAGAAGGCATGCGCGACGTCGACGTAGGAGCTGATCGCCGCGCCCACCGGCACGTCCTCGCGCGCGAGCAGCTCGTAGCAGCCGGCGCGCAGGATCGCCTTCATCGGCTTGTCGAGCCGCTCGAGCGTCCAGCCGGTGCTCAGCTTCGCCTCGATCAGCCGGTCGATCTCGCCCTGGCGCGCGTGCGTGCCGGTGACGAGGTCGTCGAAGAAGTCGACGTCGGCCTCGGCGTACTGCGCCTCCTCGATCTCGGCGCCGAGCCGGTGGTGGTGGAACTCGTGGAGCAGCGCGGGCAGAACGGTGCCCTCCATCTCGTGCTGGTACAACGCCTGGACGGCGGCGAGGCGGGCGGCGGCGCGGGCCTTGGTGCGGGCAGCGGTGCGGGACATAAGCGGCGCCCTGTACGCCGGTGCGCGCGCCGCGTCACCCCTCCCGCGCCGTTGATCTCGATCAGCCTGTTCGCGCGCTGATCTGGCGCAACGTCCCCGCCCGCCCGTCGTTCGTGCACCATCCCTTCGAACATTGTCAGAGGAGCATCACCATGGGCCTGTTCACCAAAGACATCGAGACGCTGCACGACCTATTCCTGCACACGCTGCAGGACATCTATTACGCCGAGAACCAGATCACCAAGGCGCTGCCCAAGATGATCGAGAAGGCGACCGCGCCCGAGCTGAAACAGGGCTTCGAGACCCACCTGCGTGAGACCGAGGGCCAGATCGCGCGGCTGGAGCAGGCGTTCGAGGCGCTGGGCGAGAAGGCCAAGGCGGTCACCTGCCCCGCGATCGACGGCATCATCAAGGAGGCCAACGAGGTCGCCGGCGACATCGCCGACAAGTCGGTGCTCGACGCCGCGCTGATCGCCTCGGCGCAGGCGGTCGAGCATTATGAGATCACGCGCTACGGCACGCTGATCGCCTGGGCCAAGCAGATGGGCCACGACCAGGTCGTCACCCTGCTGCAGGCGACGCTCGACGAGGAGAAGTCGACCGACGAGAAGCTGACCACGCTGGCCGAGAGCAAGGCCAACGCCAAGGCGGACCTCGCGACCGCGTGAGGCGGAGGGGCGGCTCGGACCGCGCGGCTCGTGAGGCTCGAGGTGGCAGGGCGTCTGGTCGGAGAGCGGCCGGACGCCTACCTTCCTTCTTGTTCCCCGGCGAGAGCCGGGGCCCAGGTGGGGGACGTTGCTGAGGCAGGTGCCGGGAGCCACGCCCACGTCTCCGCGTGCGCCCACGTTGGCATGTGACGACCGTCGCGCGTCACCACCACCGCCTTCCCGACTGGCCCCCGGCGTCCGCCGGGGCACGAGCGGTGGGTGTCGGGTGAGACAGCGCACGCCGCGGTATCCGTAACGCCGCCCCCCTTCTTCCCGCCCCCGCCCCCCGCTAGGGCAGGCCGCGTGACCCCGACGCTGCCGATCCACGCCGTCCTCTCGGAACTGCTCGCCGCGCTGCGCGACGGCGGCGCCGCGGTGCTGGTGGCGCCGCCCGGCGCCGGCAAGACCACCGCGGTCGCCCCCGCGCTGCTCACCGAGCGCTGGTGCGACGGCGAGGTCATCGTCACCTCGCCGCGCCGCCTCGCCGCGCGTGCCGCGGCCGAACGCATGGCGCAGCTCGCCGGCGAACCGGTCGGCCAGACCTTCGGCTATGCCACGCGGCTCGACACCAAGCGCTCCGCCGCGACTCGAGTCACGGTCGTCACCGAGGGCATCCTCACCGCGCGGCTCCAGAGCGATCCCGAGCTGACCGGCGTCGCCGCGCTGCTGTTCGACGAGGTGCACGAGCGCAGTCTCGACGGCGACTTCGGGCTCGCGCTCGCACTCGACGCGCGCGCCGCGCTACGCCCCGACCTGCGCCTCGTCGCCATGTCCGCGACGCTCGACGGCGCGCGCTTCGCCACCTTGCTCGACGGCGCGTCCGTGGTCGAGAGCGAGGGGCGCAGCTACCCGCTGGAACTGCGCCACCTCGGCCGCGCCGCCGAGGCGCGACTCGAGGACTCGATGGCGGCCGCGATCCGCCAGGCGCTGCGCGAGCAAGAGGGCGGGGTGCTCGCCTTTCTCCCCGGCGTCGCCGAGATCGAGCGCACTGCCGAGCGCGTCGGCGACGTGCCCGGGATGCGGCTCCACCGCCTCCACGGCAGCCTCGACCCCGCTGCGCAGCGCGCCGCGATCCGGGCCGAGCCCGACGGCGCGCGTAAGCTGGTGCTCGCCACCAGCATCGCCGAGACCAGCCTGACGCTCGACGGCATCCGCGTGGTGGTCGACAGCGGTTTGGCGCGGCGCCCGCGCTACGACCGCGCCGCGGGGATGACCCGGCTGGTCACCGAGCGCGCCAGCCAGGCCGCCGCGACGCAGCGCGCCGGCCGCGCCGCGCGCCAGGGGCCGGGGGTGGCCTATCGTCTGTGGGAGGCCGCGGCCACCGCGGGCATGCCGCGTTTCGACCCGCCCGAGATCCTCGAGGCGGATCTCTCCGCGCTCGTGCTCGCCTGTGCGTTGTGGGGAGTGAGCGGCCCGCGCGACCTGCGCTGGCTCGACGCGCCGCCCGAGGCCGCGGTGACGGAGGCGCGCGCCCGGCTCACCGCGCTCGGCGCGCTCGACGCCGACTCCCGCCCGACCGCGCACGGCCGCGCGATCGCGGCGTTGCCGATGCCGCCGCGGCTCGCGCACATGCTGCTCGCCGCGCCCGACCCGCGCCGCGCCGCCGAGGTGGCGGTGCTGCTGCAGGAGCGCGGGCTCGGCGGGCCGGACGCCGACCTGGAGCTGCGGTGGCGCCGCTGGCGCGGCGACCGCTCGCCCAAGGCGGAGAGCGCGCGCGGGCTGGCGAAGCGCTGGGCGGGGCTGGTGAGGCGCGCGCAGGGCGAGGGCGGGCCCGACTCGATCGGCGCCTGCGTCGCGCTCGGCTTCCCCGATCGCGTGGCGCGGCGGCGCGACGCTGGCGGCGAGCGCTGGGTGTCGGCCGGCGGGCGCGGGTTCAAGCTCGATCCGACCTCGCCGCTCGCGACCGCGGAGTGGCTCGCGGTGGCGGAGACGCAAGGCATGGCGGCGGGGGCGCGCATCCTCGCCGCCGCGCCGATCGCGGTGGAGGAGGTGGAGGCGCTGTTCGCCGACCGGATCGAGACGCGCCGCACCGCCGACTTCGACCCCGCCACCGGCGGCGTGCAGCCGCTGCGCGAGCGCCGGCTCGGCGCGATCCGGCTGTCGAGCGGGCCCGACAGCACGGCCGACCCCGCGGCGATCGCGGCGGCACTGGTGGAGGGCGTGCGCACGCACGGACTGGCGCTGCTGCCGTGGTCGCGCGCGGCCGAGGCGCTGCGCACGCGCGCGGTCTACGCAGGCGTGCCGCTCGACGACGCCACGCTGCTGGAGCGGCTCGACGAGTGGCTGCCCGCGCTGGTCGATGGGAAGCGCCGGCTCGACGCGATCGCGCCGGGCGCGCTGGTCGAGGCGCTGCGCGGGCTGCTCGGCTGGGACTCGCTGCGCGCGATCGATCGCGTCGCGCCGGCAGACTTCACCAGCCCTGCGGGCTCGACCCACGCGATCGACTATGGCGCCGAAGCGGGGCCGACCGTGGAGCTGCGCGTGCAGGCGCTGTTCGGGCTCGACCAGCACCCGGTGGTGGGGGCCGAGCGCGTGCCGCTGGTGCTGTCGCTCACCTCGCCCGCGGGCCGCCCGATCCAGACGACGCGCGACCTGCCGGGCTTCTGGCGCGGCAGCTGGCACGCGGTGGCCAAGGAGATGCGCGGCCGCTACCCGCGCCACCCGTGGCCCGACGATCCCGCCGCCGCCCTCGCGACGCTGCGCACCAAGAACGCTGACGCGCGACGGGGATAGAGCGGAGCGGCAAGTACCGGCTGTGCCGACCTTCGGCTCCTCCCCGCCTGAAGGGTGAGGACGGCCTCGGCTTGGCAGAGGCAAGCCGAGAGGGTGCCCTCCGGGACACCGTCTCTCCCCCACTAGCGCGCGGCACGCGATGGAGGGGTGTCGAGGCTATCCGAGCAGGGGCGCACGGAATCCCCCGACGATCCTCCCGTCAGCCCTGGGCGATGTCACCTCACTCGCGGCGCACGATCGATACGCGCGTTGACGGTCGATCGTGGTGCCGCGCGGCAGACAGTCCAGTCGAAGATTCTCCGCACGATTGTGAACATTCACATCGACGATCCGATGTGAGTGGAACATGATCGTACGAACGCGTCAGTCCGGCGATGTTAGCGCTCACGGCTAAACCGGTTACATTCTCGCCTTGATCTCCTCCGTTGTTTTTCCCATACGCCCAAAAATCATAACAATAGCCGTGGCAAGCGGCAGTGTTTTCACGGGAGAGAAACGGGTCATGCAAACATCGATCAAGCTGTGCCTGCTATTGGGCAGCATCCTGGGCGGCGCACCCGCGCTGGCGCAGACCGGCTCGGCGCCCGACGTGCCCGCTACGGTGCCGCAGGAGCAGACGCCCCCTGCCGCCGCGGTCGGTCAGGACAGCCAGGCCGTCACCACCGACGCCGGCGCCGCGGGTGACGAGATCGTCGTCACCGGCATCCGCGCCAGCCTCAGTTCCTCCGCGCAAACGAAGCGCGACGCCAACCAGATCGTCGACTCGATCAGCGCGGTGGACGTCGGCAAGTTCCCCGACGCCAATATCGCGGAGTCGCTGCAGCGCATCACGGGCGTCGCGATCGACCGCTCGGGTGGCGAGGGCCAGTTCATCACCGTCCGCGGTCTCGGGCCCGAGTTCAACACCGTCCTCGTCAACGGTCGCGTCATGGCGACCGACAATGCCGGGCGCGAGTTCTCGTTCGACGTGCTGTCGTCGAACATGATCCAGCGCACCGACGTGTTCAAATCGCCCGTGCCCGAGCTGCAGGAAGGCGGCATCGGCGCGACGGTCAACATCGTCACCGCGCGCCCGCTGGAGGGCCGCAGCGGCTTCCATGCCGCCGCGCAGATCGGCGGCATCTACGATCGCTCGCGCGAGCGGATCACCCCCGATCTCGCCGCCACGGTCTCCTACGCCAATCCCGACAAGACCTTCGGCGTATTGCTCGCGGGTTCCTACACCAAGCGCAAGAGCCAGACCGACACGATCGCGATCGACGGCTGGATCAACGGCCGCCCCGACATCGTCCAGACGATCGGCGGCGTGCCGACGCTGATCACCGGGTCGGACCCGCGCTATCCCGTTACCGGCAACGCCAACCTGCCGCAGAGCGTCTATTATCAGCGCGCGCAGGAAGAGCGCGAGCGGATCAACGTATCGGGCGCGGTGCAGTTCAGGCCGGCGGACAATCTCGAGATCACCGTCGACGGAATCTACTCGCGCTTCAACATCTCGGGCGTGACGCGCCGGCTCGATAACTTCATGGCGGCACCTTACTACCAGCCGACCTTCGACGACACCAACACCGCCACCGGCCTGACGATGCTGGGGCGCGACTTCATCGCCGCCAACCCGCAGTTCCTCGCCGCGAACCCGACGCTGACCAACAACGGCGTCAACGCCAAGGTCGACCACGTCTACAACACGACCAACCGCAAGTCGGATAGCTATCAGGTCGGTGCCAACGTCAAGTGGAACCCGACCGAGAACGTCGAGCTGCGCTTCGATGCCTCCAAGACCGGGGCGAACCGCAACTCGCCCAACGCCTATTACGTCTATGGCGCGCTGCTGCCCTACAGCTACCAGTTCTCGCTCGACGGCGGGAAGGGCATCCCGTCGATCTCCTACGACAACAGCATCATCAACAACCCCGACCTGATGCGGCTGCACTACATGGGGATCGACGCCAACCGCTCGCGCGACCGCGGCTCAGAATATCACTTCGACTCCAAGTGGGAGGTCGACGGCTCGATCCTTCGCAACGTCACCCTCGGCGGATCGTACACCGAGCGACGCAAGATCAACCGCCAGTTCAATAACAGCGACTCCAACTGCACCTACTGCGGCTATCAGGTGCCGATCGCCGCGGGTCTGCTCCAGACCTACGAGTGGGGTGACCTGCTCGGCGGCGGGCAGAATATCCCACCCTCGCTGTTTCAGGTCGATCCGCAGGCCTTCCTCGCCTACCTCAACGATCCCGCCACGCTCAACATCCCCTCGAACGGGCGCACGCCCGAGCAGCAGGCGGCGTATGCGGCGCAGGTGCAGGCGCTGGAGGGCGGGCCGTTCGGCGTGCGCGAGCAGCTGCGCGGCACCGTCAACGTGCAGGAGCGGCTGACCGCCGGCTATATCAGCATGCAGTTCGGCAACGATCGCTGGACCGGCAATGCCGGCGTGCGCGTGATCCGCACCCAGGTGCTCTCCTCGGGCTTCGACACGCCGGTGACCGGGATCCGGAACACGCCCGGCGACGATACGCTGCAATATACCTATGGCCCGGCCACCGCGATCGCGGTGCGCAGCAGCTACGTCAACGCGTTGCCCTCGGCCAACGTGAAGTACAATCTGACCGAGAAGCTGATCGCGCGCGCCGCCTTCTCGCAGACGATCACGCGACCGACGCTGACCGACCTGGGCGTCAACAACGATTACGGCGGGCGCATCGCGGTGCCGCTGTCGTCGGGCGGCAACCCCAACCTGCTGCCGTTCCGCTCGACCAACTACGACCTGTCGCTGGAATGGTACCTCTCGCGCGTCAGCTACATCAGCGTCGGCGGTTTCTATAAGGACCTGTCAGACTTCCTCGAGCTGCAGACGCTGCCGGTCGAGCGGTTCGGCCGCGTCTATCAGGACACGCGCACGCGCAACGGGCAGAGCGGCACGATCAAGGGCATCGAGGTCGGCGGGCAATATTCGTTCGACGCCCTGGGCGGATTCGTCGGCGGCTTCGGCGTGACCGGCAACTACACCTATGTCGCCAGCAGCGCCGAGCGCGACCAGGTGCTGGCGGACTTCCAGTGCGGCTACAACGGCCTGTCGCCGCACTCGGCGAACGGCAGCGTGTTCTACGAGAAATACGGCATCTCGGCGCGCGTGTCGTACAACTGGCGCTCGGACTATCTGCGCAACTGCCGCGACAGCCAGTCACGGCCGCGCAACCGCTCCTCCTACGGCCAGCTCGACTTCAACGTGTCCTACGACCTCACGCCCAACTTCCAGTTCTACGTGCAGGGCGTGAACGTGACCAACGAGTTCATCGACGAGTGGTCGGCGATCAAGGAGCGCTACCTGCTCCAGCAGGAGACCGGCGCGCGCTACAACGTCGGCCTGCGCGTGAAGCTGTGAGGCGCCAGGGACGCGTGATCTAGCGTGAGGGCTCACTCTTCCCCATCAGGGGAGGGGTCGGGGGGTTGGGTCGATTCACGGACGCTACGCCGGCGGAGCGCCCCCAACCCAGCCCCGCCCCTGAAGGGGTGGGGCTCCCCCCCCCCCCCCCCCCTCACGTCACCAGCTTGCGCAGCCCGGCGAGCGTATCGGCCTCGGCGGCGGGCTTGTCGGTACGGATCCGCGCGATCCGCGGGAAGCGCATCGCCAGCCCGGACTTGTGCCGCTTCGACTCGTGGATCGAGTCGAAGGCCACCTCCAGCACCAGCGACTTCTCCACCTCGCGCACCGGGCCGAAGCGGTTGAGCGTGTGCTGGCGCACGAAACGGTCGAGCTGCGCGATCTCCTGGTCGGTGATGCCCTGATAGGCCTTGCCCACCGGCAGCAGCTCGCCCTCGTCGGTCCAGCAGCCGAACGTATAGTCGCTGTACCAGCTCGAGCGCCGGCCGTTGCCGCGCTGCGCGTACATCATCACGCAGTCGGCGGTGAGCGGGTCGCGCTTCCACTTGTACCACAATCCGGCGCGGCGCCCCGCCACGTAAGGCGAGTCGCGGCGCTTGAGCATCACGCCCTCGATCGCGGCGTCGCGCGCGCCGGCGCGGATGCCCTCGAGCGCGGTGAAATCCGCCGCCGCGATCACGCTGCTGACGTCGAAGCGGGTCGGGTCGAGCCGCGCCGCGAACGCCTCCAGCCGCGCGCGCCGCTCGGTCCAGGGCAAAGCGCGCAGGTCCTCGGCGCCCTCGAACAGGATGTCGTAGAGCCGGACGAAGGCGGGCGCTTCCTCCAGCATCTTGGCGGAAACGACCTTGCGCCCGAGCCGCTGCTGCAGCGCGTTGAAGCTGCCCGCGCCCTCGCCCTCGCTCTCGCCGAGCCGCGCCCCCTGCGCGTCGCCGCGCACCATCAGCTCGCCGTCGACCACGCCGTAGGTCGCGAACGCCGCGGCCACGTCGGGGAAGGCGGCGGTGACGTCGTCGCCGGTGCGGCTGTAGAGCCGCGTCGCGCCCGCGACATGGACGAGCTGGACGCGGATACCGTCCCACTTCCACTCGGCCGCGTAATCGGCCAGGTCGACGCGCAGGTCCTCGAGCGGGTGCGCCAGCATGAAGGGGCGGAACACCGGCACGTCCGCCGGGGTCGGCTGCGCGCCGGTCCCCTCGGCCCAGGCGAACAAGCTGGGGTAGGGCGGCGCGAGCCCGTGCCACACCTCCTCCACCGCCTCGACGTCGAGCCGGAACGCGTCGGCCAGCGCCTGTTTCGCGAGCCGCGCCGAGACGCCGACGCGCAGCGCGCCGGTGGCCAGCTTGAGCAAGGCGAAGCGCTCCTCGGCGTCGAGCCGGTCGAGCATGGCCGCGAGCGCGGCGGGCGCGTCCGAGCGCGACAGATGCATCAGCTGGTCGACCACGGTGCCGACGGTCAGCGGCGTGACGTCGGTCGGCGGCACATCCGGCACCGGCCAGAGCAGCGCCACCGTCTCGGCGGTGTCGCCGACATAGTCGCGGCTCATCCGGAACAGCACGGGGTCGACGCGCGACTCGATCAGCGCGCGGATCAGCGCCGGCTTGACCGCTGGCAGGTCGAGGTCACCGGTCAGCGCCGCCATCGCCCAGCCGCGATCGGGGTCGGGCGTGGCGCGGAGATAGTCGCCGATTAGCTTGAGCTTGGCGTTGCGCCCGCGTGTGTAGATCAGCGAGTCGAGGAGCGCGGCGAAGGCGTGCATGAGGCGCTAACGCTCGATCCGCCCCGCGCGCCTCAGTCCAGCGTGTCCTTCACCTTCTTCCCCGCGGTGATGCCCAGCACCAGGAAGATCAGGAACAGCGCCAGCGCGATGAAGAACAGGATCTTGGCGATGCCGACGAAGGCGCCGCCGATGCCGCCGAAGCCGAGCGCGCCGAGCAGCAGCCCGACGACGAGGAAGATCACGGCCAGTTTCAGCATCGCTCGGCTCCTTCTACGATCGGCGGGGGTCAGGCCTTGCGGCTGGCCTCGAACAGGAACCAGGCGCGCTCCTCGGCCTGGTCGGTCCAGTCGTCGACGATGCCGCTGGTGGCATTGTCCTTGGCCTCTTCGGCGGCTTCCTTGACGTCGCGGAAGCGCTGGACGAGCGTGAGATTGTCGTCGCGCAGCTCCGCCAGCATCTGCTCGGGCGCGACGAAATCGGCGTCATTGTCGCGGATCGAGCTCCGCCGCGCGATGTCGCCGATCGAGCGCAGCGTGGTGTTGCCGGTCTTGCGCACGCGCTCGGCGATCGCGTCGGTGGCGCCGAGGATCTGCGCCGCCTGGTCGTCGAGCAGCAGGTGATAGTCGCGGAAGTGCGGCCCCGAGACGTGCCAGTGGAAGTTCTTGGTCTTGAGGTACAGCGCGTAGCTGTCGGCGAGCGCGGCGTTGAGCGCGTCGGCGACGCTGCGGGTGTCGTTGCGCTGCAGGTCGGTGGGGGTGTCGAGGGCGGGATTGGTATCGGCCACGAGCGGCTCCGTCGTTTCACTGATCGTGAGCGAAACGATGTGGGGCGCGAATGGGTCCGGTCAAGCGGGGGAGGCAAGATCGTCCCCCTCCGCGCCGTGCAGGGAGGATCAAGTAGGCCGCCGGCGCGCTACGCCGCCAGCCGCACCGCACAGGCCGCGGCGAAGGCGCGCGACGTCGCCTCGTCCTGCGCGCCGCTCGCCACCGCCTCGCCGAGCAGGCCGAGCCAGTCGTGCACCAGCACGCCGCGCTCGCCGCGCCCGATCGCGGTGCCGAGCGACTGCGCCACCGTCGCCACCGGCAGCAGCCGGTGCTGCTCGGCGGCGACGCGGATGCCGTCGAGCTCGGGCGCGAGCCGCGCCGGGCCGGCGCGCCAGTCGATCGCGGCGATGCGCCGCGCCAGATGCGCCTTGATCGCGAGGATATCCATGTCGTTCATGCGCGTGATCCTGCCCGGGTGAGTCCCGACCCGCGCATCCTGCGCCCGCGTCCCTTACCTTATGCTTAATGCCGCCCCGCGCTTGACTCCGCGCGCCACATGCGCCAAGCGCCCGCGTCTGACGCGGCGAGGCGAGCTTCGCCGCTTTCTTGTTTCATTCGCTTAGGAACCGGTCATGGCCAAGCCGACCACCGTCAAGATCAAGCTCGTCAGCTCGGCTGACACCGGCTTCTTCTACGTCACCAAGAAGAACCCGCGCACCAAGACCGAGAAGCTGAGCTTCAACAAGTACGACCCCGTCGTGCGCAAGCACGTCGCGTTCAAGGAAGCCAAGATCAAGTAAGCGGCGCGGGTGGCCGTGCCGCCCGTCTCCGGTTGATCGCGGGAGCCGCGGGCGACGCGCCGGCGGCTCTTTTCGCGTGCGTGCGGTTCGGGGGCGCTCAGATTGGTTCCGCGCTCGTGTGCAAGCCGGAGCGCGGAGCCGCGACCGCCTCTTATCGAGGCCCTTCGCTCCTGCGGGCGCAGGAGTGGCGGCCCGCGCTCTCTAGCGCTCCTCTCCGCTCGGCTCGGCGTCGATCGTCTGCGGCGGCTGCGGGTGCTTGCCGTGCTCCGGCGCATCCGGGTCAGTCAGCAGTTCCTCGACGGTCTCTTCCACCGCGTCGTCGCGCTCGTGCTCGCTCACGCCCACTCTCCTCACTCGGCGGCGAGATTCTCGCCGCGTACCTGGTAGTAACTGGCGACGCGGTCGGCATAGGCCTGGTCGAACACCGGGGCGTTGTTGGCCCAGCTCGGCCCGCCCTCGAGCAGACGGCGGTCGATCGTCACGACGTAGCGGTCGCGCACCGGATCGAACTGCAGCAGCGCGAACGGCAACGGGTAGAAGCTCTTGCCCATGCCGAGGAAGCCGCCGAGGCTGAGCACCGCGTGGGTCGCGCGCCCCGACGCCTTGTGGACCATGAAGGCGTGGACCGCGCCGAGATGGTCGCCGTCGCGGCTGTCCACCTTCATCGTCTCCGCCAGATTCGACTGGACGAGGATCTGGGTGGGCGCGTCGTCGGCCATCGGTGACTCCATCAACAATCGTTATCAGCCGAGAACCGCCCGCGCCGGGCCGCGGTTCCGCGCGCGGTTGAGCAGGCCCGCCGCTTCCGGCATAGGCCCCGGTCGTGGCCCGATACTTTGCTTCCCGCGCGCGCCTGGCGCCGCTCACCGCCGCGCTGGTGCTCGCTGCCGGCTGCGTGCCGCAGGTGACCCCGCCGCCGCCCGCCCCCGCGCCGACTCCCGCTCCTGCGCCCGCCCTGCCGCCCGCGCCCGCACCGCTCGCCGCGGACTGGCAGGACTGGCCGCGCACGCCGGGGACCTGGCGCTACACGCGCGACGCCGCCGGCCCGGTCGCCAGCTTCGGCACCGGCGCGACCGCGGTCGCCACAGCGCGCTGCGACCGCGCCGCTCGCACGGTGACGCTGACCCGGATCGGCGGCGTCGCCGCGCCCGTCACGATGCGCACCAGCGCGACGACGCGGACGCTGCCCGCGACCGCGGTGGCGGGTGGCGCGGCCGTGGCGCTCGCGGCGAGCGACCGGCTGCTCGACGCGATGGTGTTCAGCCGCGGCCGCTTCACGCTGGAGCAGCCGGGCATCGCGCCGCTGGTGCTGCCGCCCTGGGCCGAGCTGGCGCGCGTGATCGAGGATTGCCGCGGGTAAGGGACTGCACCTCATCATCCCCTCGCAGGGGAGGATCCTTCAGGCGCGGCTTTCGAAGCCGAAAACCGAGCGTGCGAGAATCGTACATTCGGTCCCGCAACACAAGACTTGTATCCGAGTCGCGCGCGGCTCACATTGATCGTGCGGTTCGCGAGGGCCGCGCTCGTTATCAACCAGCGAAAGGAGGTGATCCGATGTCTCATGGTTCAGCAATGGGGTCGGTTCAGTTCGTTCGGGGGACGCGCTTCTGACGGTACGGTCTGCCTCGGGGGGTATCCTCCCCCAGACAACGAGGTAGGTCATTCTGTCGGAGGCCTGCATGGTCTCCCGGGCTGGAGCTCTCCGGCCGCTGACCATGTTTAGGGGTTGTCGGGCGCCGCTTCGGCGGGGTCCGGCAACCTCTTCTCATATCTGGCGCAGGTGAAGGGGGGGAGGTTGGGCAGGCTCGCACGGTTCGGTCAGGCGGCGCGTCGGCTCGGCGCGATCGTCGCCGACGAGGGGCCGCTCGAGGCGGCGCGGCGGCTGCTGCGGCGCGCGCGCGCCGATCGCGGGCTCGGCGATTATCTCGCGGCGAAGGCCGCGCGCGATGCCGCCTATGACTCGGCCCATGACAGCGACACCCGCGGCGTCCAGCGGCTCTACACGCTCGCGATCGACAGCCCCAACGCGCGCTACGGCATCGACCATGTCGCCTCCGACCCCGACGTGTTCGCGGCGGCGATGGCGCTGGTCGACGGCGACCTGTCGCGCTTCCACTTCCTCGACCTCGGCTCGGGCAAGGGGCGCGCGCTGCTGCTCGCCTGCGACTATCCGTTCCGCGCCGTCACCGGGGTGGAGTTCGCCGCCGAGCTGCACGCCACCGCGACGCGCAACCTCGCGCGCCGCGGCGACCCGCGCGCGACCGCGCTGCTGGGCGACGCCACCGCGGTCGCGCTCCCCGACGGTGACCTGCTCGTCTATCTCTTCAACCCGTTCGAGGAGGCGATCGTCCGCGCGGTGGCGCGCCGGCTGAAGGCGCTGCCGCCCGAGCGCGACGTGCGGCTGCTGTACGTCACCCCGCGCCACCGCGACGCGCTGGCGGCGGAGGGTTGGCGCGTCACCGCCGGGGCGGGCGAGGCGGTGCTGTTCCGGCGCGACTGAGCCGCGGCGCCGGTCACAGGTCGACCCCCAGCGACACGCGCACGTCGCGCGGCGCCGCGGCGAAACAGTCGCCGCGCGCGAGGCAGCTGGAATAGCCGCGCCGGTCGAGCAGGTTGGTGGCGTTGACCGCGACGTGCCAGCGATCGAGCCGGTACTCGGTCACCGCGTCGACCAGCGTGCCCGCGGGGGTCACCAGCGTCCAGGTCGCGTTGCGTGAGACCTGCTCGCCGACGTAGCGCACGCCGCCGCCGACGCGCCACGTCCCCGCGCCGGGGATGAACGCCTTCGTCAGCCACAGCGAGGCGAGGTGGCGCGGCGCGGCGTCGAACGCGGCGCCCTCGCCGGAGAGATGATCGGTGGCATAGGCGACGCTCACCTCATAGTCGCCGGGCAGGGTGCGCCGCGCCTCGATCTCGCTGCCGCGGATCAGCATCGTCCCCGCCTGGATCTGCTCGGTGGGGTGGTCGGGGTCCGGCACGGGCCGGTGCTGCTCGGCGATGCGGAAGGCCGCCAGCGTCACCAGCGTCGCCGCGTCGGGCTGCCACTTGATCCCGGCCTCGTGCTGGTGCCCGGTCTTGGGGACGAACGGCGTACCCGCCGCGGTGAGCCCGGCGATCGGTTCGAAGCTCCCGTTGTAGCTCACATAGGGGGTGACGCCGCCGCCGATGTCGGCCGACGCCCCGACCCGCAACGTGGTGGCGTGATCGAGGCGCGCGCCCGACATCGCGGTGCTGCCGGGGCCGCGCTGGACCGCGGCATGGTCGGTGTCCACGCGATCGTGGCGCGCGCCCAGCACCAGCGTGGCGCGGTCCCACAGCCGCAGCTCGTCCTGCGCGTAGAGGCCGAGCTGGCGGTCCGCCTCCGATTGCAGCAGCGGGCGCACCCGCGCCGCCGGACGGATCGCGCCGCGATCGAGCGCGTAGAGGTCGACCAGCTGCGAGCCGAGGCCGAAGCGGCGATAGGCGTCGTGCCAGCCATAGTCCGCGCCGGCGCGCAGCTGATGCGTGAGCGGCCCGGTGACGAGCCTCCACCCCAGGCTGGCGTCGCCCGCCAGCACGTGGAGCGCGCCGTGCGCGCCGTAGCTCAGCAGCGGGATGTGCCGCCACGTGCCGTCGGGGAGATAGGGGGCGGTCGGGCGCGGGTAGCTGTTCGGATAATGGGTGCGATATTCGACGTCGCCCGAGGTGTAGCGCGCGCGGACGGTGAGGTGCCCCGCCTCGCCCAGCCGCTGCGTCGCGATCGCGCCGACCTGGCGCGACGTGCCGTCGTAGCGGTCGTCGCCGGGCACGCCGAGGAACAGATAAGGCGGCAGCGGCGCGCGCCCGTGATTGTCGCGCATCGTCCCGATCACCGGGAGGAAGTTCGAGATCGAGCCGGTGTGGTCGCGCTGGTAGCTGGCGAGCAGGGTGAGCTCGGTGCCGCCGCCGGGATGCCACGCCAGCGAGGGCGCGACGAGCAGGCGGTCGTCGGGGACGTGCGGCACATAGGTGCCCGCCTCGCGCGCGTGCAGCACCAGCCGCGCGCCCAGCGTCGCGCCCGCGACCGTCTCGATGTCGGCCAGCCATTCGGCGCGACCGTGGCTGCCGGCGATCGCCTGTAGCGCGGCGCGGTCCTGCAGCTGCGGGGTCTTGGTCGCGAGATTGATGACGCCGCCGATCGCGCCGCGACCGAACAACATCGAGGCCGGGCCGCGCAGCAGTTCGACCTGCGAGAAGCCATAGGGGTCGGGGGCGATGCTGGCGAAGACGCCATATCGATCGCGCATCCCGTCGCGCAGCAGCGAGGGCTCGACCCCGCGGACGCGCACCCAGTCGAAGCGCGTGTCGCGCGCGGTCGAACTCGCCGCGCCGGCGGCGTAGCGGACCGCGTCGGCGATCGAGAGCGCACCCTGGCGCAGGAAGGTCTCGGCGGAGACCACGGTGATCGACTGTGGCACGTCGACGAGCCGCAGCGTCGAGCGCGTCAGCGACGCGGCCGGCAGGCGCTCGCCGCGCACCTCGATGTCCTCGCCCGACTCCTGCTGCTGCTGCGCCGGCTCGGGCGCGCGGGTCGGCACCGCGCCGGCGAGCGCGGCGGCCGCGGCGAGGAGAGCGAACTGAGCCATGGATCCCCCTTATGGTGAGAGATCGCCTTACCGCTATTGCGTGTCGTTCTTAGCCTCAGGGTGGCCCGCCTTGGTGATGGCGGTGTCGTTAGTGGCGGTGTGGACGGATGGGAAGGGCGAGAGCCTCGTGCCGGGCATGCCACCCCCGTCATCCCGATCGTGAGGCGGCACCGGTGCACCCGCACCCAGAGGCCAATACAGCGATGGTGCGTGCTCTGAAGAGCGGGCCTTTAAGCTCCCCTCCCCTTTCAGGGGAGGAGGCGGGGGCGGGGTGCTGCCGCAAGCGCGGTGTTCGCGGAGAAGCCCCACCCCAACCCCTCCCCTGAAGGGGTGGGGCTCGTTCGCGTCGACGCCCGATCGCCGCCTCCTACGCCCTCTCTCATGACGAGAAGCAAGGCCCGGGCGGTGCGGTGCAAAGCGTCTAAGGCCGGGATGACGTGAACGCCGGCTGATCAGCGACGGTCTCACCGCGACGGTATCGCCGCCCGGCTCACGCCGGCTGCAACAACCCCTCGCGCGCGATCTTCTCGCGCCACACCAAGGGCGCGAGCTGGTGGACGTTCTGCCCCTCCGCGTCGACCGCGACGGTGACGGGGAAGTCGCTCACCTCGAACTCGTAGATGGCCTCCATCCCGAGGTCCGCGAAGCCGACGACCTTGCTGCCCTTGATCGCGCGCGCGACCAGATAGGCCGCGCCGCCGACCGCCATCAGATAGGCGCTCTGGTGGTCGCGGATCGCCTCGGTCGCGGCCGGGCCGCGTTCCGCCTTGCCGACCATCGCGAGCAGGCCCTGCTCGAGCATCATGCGCGTGAACTTGTCCATCCGCGTCGCCGTGGTCGGCCCCGCCGGCCCCACCACTTCCTCGGCGACCGGATCGACCGGCCCGACGTAATAGATCACGCGGCCCTTGAACTCGACCGGCAGCTCTTCGCCGCGCGCCAGCATGTCGGCGATGCGCTTGTGCGCGGCGTCGCGGCCGGTGAGCATCTTGCCGTTGAGCAGCAGCCGGTCGCCGTGCTTCCACGTCCGCACCACCTCGGGGGTCAGCGTGTCGAGGTCGACGCGGATCGCGGCGCTGTCGGGCTGCCAGTCGACCTGCGGCCAGTCGGCGAGCTTTGGCGCCTCGAGATAGACCGGGCCCGACCCGTCGAGCGTGAAATGCGCGTGGCGCGTCGCGGCGCAGTTCGGGATCATCGCCACCGGCTTGGACGCGGCGTGGGTCGGCCAGTCGAGGATCTTGACGTCGAGGATGGTCGAGAGCCCGCCCAGCCCCTGCGCGCCGATGCCGAGCGCGTTGACCTTGTCGAACAGCTCGATCCGCAGCGCCTCCAGGTCGTT
Organism: Sphingomonas sp. BK580; assembly: GCF_014194975.1. Taxonomy (GTDB): domain Bacteria; phylum Pseudomonadota; class Alphaproteobacteria; order Sphingomonadales; family Sphingomonadaceae; genus Sphingomonas. Next base: position 66,851 of record NZ_JACIAY010000010.1, read on the forward strand.
GCGCGGCCCCCGCGCCTTGAGCTGGGCCATGTCGATCTGGCCCATCAGCGATTCCTTGGCGAGCACCATCGCCTTCTCCGCGGTGCCGCCGATGCCGATCCCGAGCATCCCCGGCGGGCACCAGCCCGCGCCCATCTGCGGCAGCATCTCCAGGACCCAGTCGACGATCGAGTCGCTCGGGTTCATCATCTTGAACTTGGACTTGTTCTCGCTGCCACCCCCCTTGGCGGCGACGTCGACATGAACCTTGTCGCCCGGCACCATCTCGACGTGGAGCACTGACGGCGTGTTGTCGCGCGTGTTGCGGCGGGTGAAGGCCGGGTCGGCCAGGATCGAGGCGCGCAGCTTGTTCTCGGGGTGAAGGTAGGCGCGGCGCACGCCTTCGTCGACCACCTCCTGGAGCGAGCGCTGACTCTCCAGCCGGCAGTCCTGGCCCCATTTGACGAAGACCGTGACGATCCCGGTGTCCTGGCAGATCGGGCGGTGCCCCTCGGCGCACATCCGGCTGTTGGTGAGGATCTGCGCCATCGCGTCCTTGGCGGCGGGGCTCTGCTCCGCGGCATAGGCCTCGCCCAGCGCGCGGATGTAATCCATCGGGTGATAGTAACTGATGAACTGGAGCGCGTCGGCCACGCTCTCGATCAGGTCGGCTTCGCGGATCGTCGTCATGCGCGCGGCTGTACGACGGTGGTGGTAGCGGGGCAACTGGCGGGCCGGGCTCGCTCCTCGGGACGCCTGGGGCGGTGTCAGCATCTGGGTCGGCAGGATCGGTTCCCCAGTGCAGGAAAGGATCAGCCGAACGTCGATGGCCTGAGAGTCGCGGACGTTGAACCGTCATTCCGTTCGGTGCGTGCACGGCCTCCGCGAGAGAACGGGTGCGTCATGGGCATTGTCGAACCTTCGCGGCGGTTCGCATCCGCCGCGGGGCGCAAAGGAAAACGCAAGGATGTCCGGCTAGGACAGCCTCATGCGCCTGCCCGCCACCGATCGAGACGAACCGCCCAGCGGCGCGCGTGCGCTCGTCGAGGCGCTCGGGCTGGCGCCGGTATCGGATGCGCTGGTCGAAGAGTCGCGTCGCGCCGCGCTCGCCGCCAGCGCCGTGCTGTGGCCCGCCGCCGCGACGGTGCTGCTGCTCGCGCCGCTCGCGCTGCTGCTGCTCGCGCCCGGCGTGCCCGCCGTGACCGCGCTGGCAGGGCGCACCGCGCCCGCCGCGCTGCTCGCGCTCGGTTGCTGGGCCGTCGCGGCGCACCCGCGGGCCGCGGCGAGCCCGACACATTGGCGCATCGCCACCGTCGCCGCCGGCGGGAGCGCGATCGCGCTGGCGCTCGCGCTCGGTGCCCATGCCGCCGCGGCGCTGCCGCCGCCGCTGCTCCCCGCCGCCGCCGTCGCAGGCGGCGCCGCGACGCTGGCGCTCGCGCTCGCGCTCCAGCCGCTGCGCGCCGCCACGCTCGCGCTGGTGGTGACGCTCGCGCTCGCCGCGGTGGCGCTCACCGGCGCCGCGCCGCTGCCGTCGGCGCTCGCGCTCGGCGGCGCCGCGCCGGTCGCGCTCGCGGTGGTGCGCGGCGCACTGGTCCGCCAGCGCGCGCTGGTCGAGCGACGCCAGCGCCGCGACGCCGAGCGGCGCGACAGCCGCCTCGTCGCCGAGTTCGAGGCGCATGGCCCCGGCTGGTTCTGGCAGAGCGACCGGCGCGGCCGGCTCACCTATCTGTCGGAGAAGGTCGCGCGCGAGCTGCGCGCGCTCGGCATCGAGCCGATCGGCGCGCCGCTCACCGACGTGTTCCGCGTCGACTCGGCCTGGGTCGAGACCGAGCGGACGCTGAGCTTCCACCTCTCGTCGCGCACCTCGTTCACCGACTACTCGGTCCGCCCCGCCGCGGGGGGAAGCGGCGCCGAGCGCTGGTGGTCGATCTCGGGCCGCCCCGCGCGCGACGAGCTCGATCGCTTCCAGGGCTTCATCGGCGCCGGCTCGGATCTGACGGAGCAGCGCCGCGCCGAGGCCGAGATCAAGCGGCTCGCCTTGTTCGACGCGCTCACCGGCATCGCCAACCGCCAGCGCATGCGGCTCGCGCTGGAGCAGACGCTGGCGCAGGCGCAGGCGGGCGGCACCAACCCGACTGGGCTGTTCCTGTTGGATCTCGACCGCTTCAAGGCGGTCAACGACACGCTGGGTCATCAGGTCGGCGACGAACTGCTCAAGGAGGTGGCGCAGCGGCTGCAGCGCACGATCGGCGACGCCGGCCTGGTCGGGCGGCTCGGCGGCGACGAGTTCAAGGTGATCGTCCCGAACGAGGGCGACCGCGACCGGCTCGCCGCGTTGGCGCAGCGCGTGATCGCGGCGCTGTCGCTGCCCTATCACATCGATCGCTCGACGCTGTCGATCGGCTGCTCGGTCGGCGTCGCGATCGCCCCCGCCGACGGCGCGGCGCAGGAGGAGCTGGTGCGCAACGCCGACCTCGCGCTCTACGCCGCCAAGGCCGACGGGCGCGGCGTGCACCGCTTCTATCGCGAGGAGCTGCTGCACGGCGCGCAGAAGCGCAAACGGCTCGAGGACGACCTGCGCCAGGCGCTCGCCGCGGGCCAGTTTCACCTCAGCTACCAGCCGGTGGTGTCCACCGCGGACGCGCGCATCATGGGCTATGAGGCGCTGATCCGTTGGGACCATCCGCAGCGCGGCGCGGTGAGCCCGGCCGAGTTCATCCCGGTGGCCGAGGAGTGCGGGCTGATCGAGGCGATCGGCGCCTGGGTGCTCGACACTGCCTGCGCCGAGGCGGCGACCTGGCCCGATCACGTCCGCGTCGCGGTCAACGTCTCGCCGATCCAGTTCGCCAACCCCAAGTTGCCGGCGCTGGTGGCAGGCGCGCTCGCCGCGACCGGGCTGGCGGCGCACCGGCTCGAGCTGGAGATCACCGAGGGCGTGTTCCTCAACGAGGATGCCTCGTCGGAGCAGATGTTCCGCGCGCTCAAGGCGCTGGGCGTGCGGCTCGCGCTCGACGACTTCGGCACCGGCTATTCCAGCCTGGGCTATCTGCGCAAGGCGCCGTTCGACAAGATCAAGATCGACCAGAGCTTCGTGCGCGGCGCGATCCAGCCGGGCAACCGCAACGCCGCGATCATCCGCGCGATCGTCAGCCTGGCCGAGACGCTCGGCATGGAGACCACCGCGGAGGGGGTCGAGCAGCAGGACGAGATCGTGCTGATCCGCGGGCTGGGGTGCAGCCATATCCAGGGCTATGTCTACGGCCGCCCCGCGCGCGCCGACGACGTGCGCGCGCAGCTCGCCGCGGCCGCGGGCTATGCCATGCCGATCGGGCACAAGACCAGCCGCGCCCCGCGCCACCGCGTGCTGCGGTCGGCGCGGCTCGAGCTGGCGGGCGAGCGCGCCGAGGTGCGCGTGCGCAACATCTCGCCGGCGGGCGCGATGGTCGACGGCGTCGACCTGCCCGCGGCCGCGATCGGCTATCCGGTGGCGCTGGAGCTCGACGACGGGCTGGCGCTGGCGGCGACGGTGCGCTGGGTCGACGACGAAGGTCGCGCCGGCCTGGAGTTCGCCGCGGCATTCGACCTGGAGTGGCTCAACCAGCCGGTGCCGCGCCGCGCCGCGTGACGGAGACGATTGGGTCGCGCTCGGTCATCGCGGGTCACAACGGCTAGCAGTGATCACCCCCGCAGCGTTACCCAGGCGGGAACCCGCTTGTGCTCCCGCGCACGCGGGAGCCCAGGCGTCGCGGGCCGTTGTTCGGCGTGGCCCCGAGTTCCCGCGTGCGCGGTAGAACAGCTGCGGACGAGCGGTACGAACCTGCGCAGAGCAACCCTTCCAAGGAAGGAGGAGCTGCCTACGCCGCCCCCCGGACGCGCGCTCAGGCGGTCTCGAGCGATCCGACGATCGTGGCGGGCTCGCGCTGCGGCAAGGGCGGCATGCCGAGGCGGCGCACGTCGATCGCGGAGACCCCCGCCAGCAGCACGTCGCCGAAGCCGCGGTCGCCGGTCTCGACCAGGATGCCCGCGTGAGTCTGGCGCACCATCGCCCATTCGATCACCCGCGCGCGCACCCGCGCGCCGCGCACCAGCACCAGCGCGATCACCCCGGTCGTGTCGATCACCAGCGCGGCGCGGCCGTCCTCGGCGATCACCGCGTCGAAGGCGGCGAAGCGCGGCAGCGCGACGCCGACCGCCTCGATCGCCTCCTCGACCGATCGCATCATCCGGTGCGCCCGGCCGAAGCCGAGCCATGCCGCCAGCCCCATCGCGCCGGCTCAGCCGCGCCGCGCCACCGCGTCGAGCAGGGGACGCAGGTTGGTGAGGTCGTAGCCCGCGGCGGCCGCCTTGGCGGTGAGCGCGTCGGCGTCGTCACCCCGCGCCGCGCCGGCGAGCGCCCAGAGGTTGCACGAGCGCGTGCCCGAGCGGCAGTAGGCCAGCACCGGGCCGCCCGCCGCGGCCAGCGCCGCGGTCATCGCCTCGACCTGCGGCAGCGAGAAGCCGGCATGGGTGATCGGGATCGCGGTGTAGCGCAGCCCCGCCGCCTCCGCCGCGGCGCGGATCGACTCGCCCTCGGGCTGGCCGGGTTCCTCGCCGTCGGGCCGGTTGTTCACGACGGCGGTGTAGCCGGCGGCGGCGATGGCGGGCAGGTCCTCGGGCCGGATCTGCGGCGCGACCGCGATCGTCTCGTCGATGATGCGCAACATAGGAACGTGCCTCTAGCCTGGCCGGATCGCCGCGTCACTGATCCCGATCGTCCCGCCGCGGGAGAGCGACGCCTTAGCGACAAACGGGCGCGACGGCGAGGGGGGAATAGCGACGGTTGGGTGAGGGGCGAGATCCTCCCCGCGAGCGGGGAGGATTTAGGTCTCCCGTCGCGGCGCAACTCAGCGCCTCACCCCGCCCCCTTCAGCACGTCGAGGAACGCCTGGCCGTAGGCGTCGAGCTTGCGCTGGCCCACCCCCGCGATCCGCCCCAGCGCGGCGAGCGAGGTCGGGCGCAGCGCGGCCATCTCGCGGAGCGCCGAGTCGTGGAAGATCACGTACGGCGGCACCCCCGCCTCCTTGGCCAGCTCGCGCCGGCACGCGCGCAGCCCCTCGAACACCGGATCGTCGACCGGGTTGGGCGTCGCGCCCGCGCCCGCGCGCGCGCCGCGCCGGTGCTCGCGCTTGGGCGGCTCGACCAGAGGCAGCGTCGCCTCGCCCTTGAGCAGCGCGCGCGCCGCCGGGCCGAACTCGAGCCCGCCGTGATGGTTGGTACGCAGCGCGTCCTTGAGCAGCAGCGCGCGCCCGACCGGCTTGAGCAGCGCCACCTCCTCGCCGTCGACGATGTTCCACACCGACAATTGCTCGTGCCCGTTCATCAGGCTGCGCTCGCTCGACTGGCCGGTGAGCACCTGCTCGATATAGGTCGCGCCGAACATCTGCCCGGTGCGGAACACCGCCGAGAGATATTTGCGCGCCGTCTCGGTGGCGTCGAGCGCGGCGGGGGGCGACAGGCAGTTGTCGCAATTGCCGCAGCGCTCGGGCGGGTGCTCGCCGAAGTGGCGCAGCAGGATGGCGCGGCGGCACCCCGCGGTCTCCACCAGCGCGCCGAGCGCGGCGAGCCGCTGGCGCTCGCCCGGCTGGCGGTGCTGTTCCACCTCGCCGATGCGCTGCCGCGCGCGCGCGAAATCCTCCGCGCCCCAGAAGAGGTGCGCCACCGCCGGGTCGCCGTCGCGCCCGGCGCGGCCGGTCTCCTGGTAATAGGCCTCGATCGACTTGGGCAGGCCGGCGTGCGCGACGAAGCGGACGTCGGGCTTGTCGATCCCCATGCCGAAGGCGACCGTGGCGCACATCACCATGTCCTCGGAGGCGACGAAATCGGCCTGGTTGCGCGCGCGTACCGACGGGTCGAGCCCGGCGTGATAGGCGCGCACCGGGCGCCCGGTGATCGCGGTGAGCTGCGCCGCCATCTTCTCGGTCGCGGCGCGGGTCTGGACGTAGACGATGCCGGGTCCCGGCGTGTCGCGCACCACGTCGGCGATCTGGCGCGTGGTGTTGTCCTTGGGGCGGATCGCGTAGCGGATGTTGGGCCGGTCGAACCCCGCGACGATCATGCCGTCGTGCGGGATGCCGAGCTGGTCGAGGATGTCGGCGCGCGTGTGGGCGTCGGCGGTGGCGGTCAGCGCCAGCCGCGGCACCTCGGGGAAGGCGTCGAGCAAGGGACGCAGCAGGCGATAGTCAGGGCGGAAATCATGCCCCCACTCGCTGACGCAATGCGCCTCGTCGATCGCGAACAAAGCGGGGCGGCCGCGCTCGAGCAGGTCGCGGAAGTCGGCGGTGGAGGCGCGCTCGGGCGCGACGTACAAGAGGTCGAGCGCGCCATCGAGGTAGCGCCCGCGAGTCTCGGCCTTGTTCTCGTCGACGCTGGTCAGCGTGGCGGCGCGCAGGCCGACCGCGGTGGCGGCGCGGAGCTGGTCGTGCATCAGCGCGATCAGCGGGCTGACGACCACGCACGTCCCCTCCAGCATCGCCGAGGGCAGCTGGTAGCAGAGCGACTTGCCCGCGCCGGTCGGCATCACCGCGAGCGTGCGCTCGCCCGCGAGCACGCGCGTGACGACCTGCTCCTGCACGCCGCGGAAGGCGGGGAAGCCGAAGATCGTCTGGAGCTGGGGAAGCGGGTCGAGCGCCATGGGCGCGCCCGACCTAGGCGCGCGCGCGGCGCGCCGCAACCGGGGTGGCGCGGAACGGTTACGGGAACGGGCCAGGGGGAACGGGGCAGGGGGGAGGGGCGTAGTGCCGGCGTGATCAAAGGAGGAACGATGACCCCGCGTCCCAATCTCGCGCTGTTCACCTTCGGCGCGGCGGCGCTGATCGCCGGCTGCGAGCGAGAGCCCGCCGACGGCGCCGCGACCGCGGTGGAGGCCCAGGCCACGCCCGCCGCGCCGGTGGCGCGCGCCCCCGACGCGCCCGCGGCGGCACCCGGGCAGTGAGCGTCGAGCGCGTTCGCGACAACCGCTCGGAGCAGGAGTTCGAGCTCACCGTGGCGGGCGAGCGCGCGGTCGCGGCCTATCAGCTCGAGGGCGACACGATCGTCTTCACGCACACGCTGGTGCCGCCCGCGATCGAGGGGCGCGGCGTGGGCTCGCGATTGATCCGCGCCGCGCTCGACTCGGCGCGCGACCAGGGCCTGCGCGTCGTGCCGCAATGCCCGTTCGTCCGCGCCTTCATCGAGCGCCACCCGGAGTATCGCGACCTGCTGCGGTGAGGGGGACGATCGGCCACTCACCGCCCTCGTTCGGAGAGGCTCCTGGGTAGGGCGCTTCCGCACACGCCGCGTTCCTGGGAAAGCCCCACCTCAGCCTCTCCCCCGAAGGGGAGGAGCTAGATGCACCCCCTCACGCCGCGCGGGCCATCCGCCACGCCGCGGCGATCTCCTCCAGCTCGCCGGCCACCGCGCGGAACGGCTCGCCATCGGTGCCGATGCTGGCGTCCACCACCTGACGGCGGCAGCCGGCGTAGAAGCGCGCCAGCGTGCGCGAGACGTCGCCGCCGCGATCGAAGTCGAGGTTCGCCTCCAGCGCGAACAGGATCGCGGTGGCGCGCGTCACGCGCTCGCTGCGCGTGGCGAACTGGCGGTTGTCCGCCGCCCAGGCGGCGACGCGCAGCGCCTGGGTGAGCTCCTCGTACAATAGCTGGACGAGCGCCGGCCCGTCGGCCGCGGCGGTGCGGCCGGCGAGGTCGATCTCGCGATAGGTGCGCGCCGGATCGCGCAGCAGGGCGGAAGCATAGGCCATCGTCGTCTATCTCTCGCTCAACCCGTCGACTTCGTCCAATTGTCGATCTGCTGCTGCATGAACGACTGCGTGGCCTTGTAGGCGGAGACGCGCGCGTTCATGCTGGAGAACTGCTGCGTCAGCCGCGCCGTCATCTTGGTCGCCTGATCGTCGACGGTGCTCTTCTGCTTGCCCAGGTCGGACTGCGCCTGGAGGAAGCGCATCGACGAGGCGCCCAGGCCATAGATCGTGCTGCCGGTGTTGAGGTCGAGCGACTTCATCGCCGCGTACAGCCCGGTTCCCGCGCTGCTGCTCTTGGTGAACATCGCCTCGACCGCCTCGGGCGCGTTCTTCAACGCGCTGGTCAGCGCGTTGTCGTCGACCTCGAGCTCGCCGGTGCGCGTGGTGCGGACGCCGATCGCGGCCAGCGTCGCGGGCGTACCCGCGGCGGCGCCGGGCAGCAGCACGCGGCTGGTCAGCCCCTGGAGCGTGCGCAGCAGCGTCTTGGCGGCGGGATCGGCGCGGAGCTGGCCGTTGATAGCGTCGGTCTGCTCCTTCACCACGCCCAGCACCTGGTTGTAGGTGTCGACGAAGTCCTTCACCGCGCTCGACAGCGCGCTGTCCGGGCGGGTCGCGGTGAGATTGGTGGTGCCGGTGCCGGTGAGGCTCAGCTTCACGCCCGCGATCAGGTCGCTGACCTCGTTGCTGCCGCGCTCGACCGACACGCCGTCCACCACCAGCTTGGCGTTGCCCGCCTGACTGGAGACGGTCGTCTTGTTGGTGGTGCCGAAGCCGGTGTCGAACTGCGCCAGCGCGCCGCTCGAGTCGCTCGCCGCCAGGGTGAAGGCCTGGGTCGCACCGGTGGTGCCCTTGAGCGAGAGATAGGCGCCGCCGTCGGCGTCGTTGATCACGGTGGCGGTGACGCCCGCCTTCTTGGCGTTGATCGCGGCGGCGATGCCCGACAGCGAGTTGTTGCTCGAGTCGATCGAGATCGCGAACGCCTTCGCGCTGCCGTCGGCGTTGGTGCCCGCGGTGAAGCCGGTCATCGCGCCGCCGCTGGTGGTGGCGGTGCCGAGCGTCAGCGTCAGCGTGCCGGTGCCGAAGGTGGCGCTCGACGGCGAGGGGATCTTGGCGCTGGTGGCGATCTGCGCGGTGGCGAGCGCGTTGACGGTGACGCTGCTGTTGAGCCCCGAGGCGGAGGCGCCCGCGACCGGGCTGGCGGTGGCGACGCCACTCACCGAGCTGTTCGGCTGGGTGGCGAGCGTGCCGCCCTCGACGAGGTTCTCGAGCGCCTTGGTGAAGTCCGAGATGGTGCTCTTCAGCGTCGCCACGCCCGAGATCTGCGCGGTGAGCGTGTCGCTCTTGGAGGTCAGCTGCGCGCGCTTCTGCGCGAACTGCGCGTCGACCAGCTGGGTGACGAGCGAGCCCGTGTCCACCCCCGAGCCCGAGCCGAGCGAGGTGAGGACCGAGTTGGCCGCCGACTGGTTGACCGACGACGTCGACGACGTCTTGGTCGTCGACGTCGTGCCGGTCGTCGCCGTGCTGCTGCTGGTGCTGCTGATCGTCGTCGCCATGATGCCTCTCTAAACGACCGCTGCCGGCGGAAATTTACCCCTGTTTCTTGCCGTTCTCGTCGAACCGCGCGGTGAGCGGCACGTCGACCGGCGGCAGGCGCCCGCCGGCGCGCTCGTTGAGCCCGAAGACGAAGGCGAGGACGGTGGCGATCGCGACGTACAGGTCGTCGCGCACCTCCTGGCCCTCGCGGCTGGTGTAATAGACCGCGCGGGCGAGCGCGGGATATTCGAGGATCGGCAGCTTCATCTCGCCCGCCGCCTCGCGGATCGCCAGCGCGGTCGCGTTGCGGCCCTTGGCCACCACCACCGGCACCTGGTCGCGCCCGCGGTCGTAGCGCAGCGCCACCGCGAAGTGCGTTGGGTTGGTGAGCACCACGTGCGCCTCGGTCAGCGCCTGGCGCATGCCGCCCGAGAGCATCGCGCGCTGCTTGGCGCGCAGATGCCCCTTCATCTCGGGGTTGCCCTCGCTCTCCTTGTGCTCGTCGCGCACCTCCTGCTTGGTCATGCGCAGCTTGCGCAGCAGCTGGAGGATCTGCGTCGGCACGTCGAACAACGCGATCGCCACCAGCCCCATGGCCATGACGAGCAGCACGTTGGTCATCGTCGCGCCCAGGCCGGCGAGCGCCACCGGCAGGTTCGAGGCGGCGAGGCCGAAGCTGAAATGCGCGGTCTTCCACACCATCCAGGTGCCGATCGAGCCGAGCAGGATCACCTTGAGCAGCGACTTGCCGAGCTCGATCCAGCCCGACATGCCGATGATGCGCTTGAGCCCAGAGGCCGGGTTGATGCGCGACGCCTTGGGCGCGAGCAGCGAACCGTTGAAGCCGAAGCTGCCCAGCCCCGCCTGGCTGACCACCGCCGCGGCGATGGTGATCGCGAACAGCGTGCCGAGCGGCATGGCGAGCTTCCAGCCCGCCTCGACCAGCGGCCGCCACGGCGCGAAATCCTCGACGTCGGCGCGGCCGAAGGTGAGGCTGGAGGCCATCACGCCGCGGCAGGCCGCCAGCAGCGCGGGGCCGAAGAACATCAGCCACGCCACGCCCGCCAGCACCACCAGGGCGGTGGCGAGGTCGCGGCTCTTGAGGATGTCGCCCTTCTCGCGTGCGTCCTTGCGACGCTTGTCGGTCGGGGCTTCTGTCTTGTCGCCGCCCTCCGACATCAGCGCGCCCCCGCGAGCACGAGGCTCTCCGCGGCGGCGAGGCCCTCGCGCACGATCACCTGCATATAGTCACCCATCGCGGGCAGCGCGATCGCGAGGCTGATCACGCCGGCGGCGAGGCTGACCGGCAGCCCGACCGAGAAGAGGTTGAGCGATGGCGCCGAGCGCGACACCATCCCCATCACCAGGTTGAGGCACAGCAGCAGGAAGCCGACCGGCAGCGCCAGCAGCAGCCCGGCGACGAAGGCGTAGCTGCCGAACAGCGCGATGTCGCGCAGCTGGCCGGCGGCGAGCCAGGGGGCGCCGGGCGGCAGCGCGCGATAGCTGCGCACCACGAGGTCGACGAGCACCAGATGACCGTCGAGCGAGAGGAACAGCAAGGTCATCATGATCGACAGGAACTGGCCGACCGCGGGGCTGGAGCGGCCCGAATTGGGGTCGATCATGTTGGCGAAGCCGATCCCCATCGAGCCGCCGATGATCTCGCCCGCCACCAGCGGCGCGGCGAAGGCGATCTGGAGCACGAAGCCGATCGCCAGCCCGACCAGCGCCTCGGCCGCGACCGCGACGAAGGTGGCGAGCGCGAACACCGTCTGTGGGACCTGGACGGGCGTGGTGCCGAGCACCAGCACCGCGATCGCGCCCGACAGCGCGACTCGCACGGTGAGCGGCACCGACACGTTGCTGAACACGGGCGCGGCGACGAACGCCGCGCCGACGCGGATCATCACGAAGATCATCGCCCACAGCTGGGGCTCGATGGCGAGGCCGAAGCCGAGCATCTAGCGCGCCGTCCGTGGAGCCGCTGTTCCTGCGCAGGCAGGAGCACGGCGCCCGGGCAAGCGACACCGGTCCCCCTCACGCTTGTTCCCCGGCGAAGGCCGGGGTCCAGTTGGGTGGAGCGCTGTGGCTGGCACGAAACGTCCCCCACCTGGGCCCCGGCCTTCGCCGGGGAACGGAAGAGAAGAAGGAGAAAGGAGCACGGCTAGGCGCTCACCGCACCAGATCGGGGATGCGCGCGAAGATCTCGGTGGTGAAGTCGCTCAGCAGCCCCAGGATCATCGCCCCGAACACCATGATCGACACTGCCACCACGATCAGCTTGGGGACGAAGCTCAGCGTCTGCTCGTTGATCGAGGTGGCGGCCTGGACCATGCCGAGGATCAGCCCCGACAGCAGCGCCGGGATCAGGATCGGCGCGGCGGCGAGCGCGAGCACCCACATCGTCTGGTTGGCGACGGTCAGGAAGTAATCGGCGTCGACGAGCGGCTGCATACGGGCTTCTCTATTGCGCCATCCCGGGCGGGACGGCGGACGCGGCGACCTATGGCGTAACTTGGTTAACGCACCTCTACCATCGCGTCAGGTGGCGAAGCTGTTGGCGAGGCTCCCCATGGTCAGCGCCCAGCCGTCGACCAGCACGAACAGCAGCAACTTGAACGGCAGCGAGATGATCGTCGGGCTCAGCATCGCCATGCCCAGCGCCATCAGCACGGTGGCCACCACCAGGTCGATCACGATGAAGGGCAGGAAGACGAGGAAGCCGATCTGAAAGGCGGTCTTCAGCTCGGAGGTGACATAGGCCGGGAGCAGCACCGAGTAGGGAATGTCGCGCGGGCTGGCATAGGGACCGGACTTCGCCATCTCGGCGAACATGGTGACGTCCTTCACCCGCGTCTGCTTCTCCATGAAGGCGTGGAGCGGCGCGCCGGCGGCCTGGATCAGCTGGGTGCCGCCGATGCGCCCCTGCGAATAGGGCTGGATCGCGGTCGTGTTGATCTGGTTGATCGCGGGCGCCATCACGAAGAAGCTGAGGAACAGCGACAGGCCGATCAGCACCTGATTGGGCGGGGTCTGCTGCAGCCCCATCGCCTGGCGCAGGATCGACAGCACGATGATGATGCGGGTGAAGCTCGTCATCATCAGCACGATCCCGGGCAGGATCGTGAGCAGCCCCATGATGATGAGCACCTGGAGCGACAGCGACAGCGAGCCGTTGCCGGGCGTGCTCGAGGCGTCCCCGCGCGAGAGCTGGCCGAGCGCGCGGTCGACCGCGTCGCCGACGCCGGGCGCGGGTGCCGCGGGCGCGCCGGGGGGCGGCGCGGCCGGCCCGGTCTGCGCCAGCGCCGGGAAGGCGACGCACAGCAGGACCGCGATGGCGGCGAGCGCGAGCAGCACGCGCCAGTAGTGCTGGCGCCGGGCGGCGCGCGCGCGGATCAGCGCCGCGGTGCCGCCGGTGCGCGTGACGGTGTAATTCTGTTGCATCATCGGCATCCGCATCCTCCTTCCCAGCGTCAGACGAGTTCAGGATGACGGAAGGAGAGGGCAGCGATCGCGAGATCATCCCCGCTCACCGGCGGAACTCCCGCGCCAGCGCGCGCGCCGCCTCGACCGGGTCGGCCGGCGCGGCGGCGCCCTCGGCTCCTGCCGGCGTCTTGTCGACCAGCGTCACGCCGCCGCGCCCGACCGAGACGAGCAGCCGGCTGCCCTCGAAGTCGATCACCGCGAGTCGCAGCCCCGGCGAGATCATCATCGTCTCGCGCACCGCGATCATCCGGGTCGCGGTTTTGCCCGGCAGCCGCGTCTCGAGCCGCCGCCACAGATACAGGCACCCGATCATCAAGCCGCAGACCAGCGGCAGCAGCACCACCAGCTTGAGGATATAGGTCCACATCATACGCGCGTCGCCCTTCAGCCCCGCTTCTCGGGTGCGACCAGCTCGGTCATCTTCACCCCGAAGCGGTCACCCACCGTGACGACTTCGCCGCGTCCGATCAACGTGCCGTTAACCAGAACATCCAGCAATTCGCCCGCCTGGCGGTCGAGCTCGATCACGCTGGCCTCGCCGAGCGCGAGCAGCTCGCGCAGCGACAGCGTGGTGGAACCGATCTCCACCGTCAGCTTGACGTCGACGTCCTGGAGCATGCGCAGGTTGGCGGCGACCGCCGCGTCGATCGTGAAGCCGCTCGTCATGTCGTTCATAGCAGGGGTCCTTCGAGCTTGGAGATGCGGATCGCGGCGCGACCGTTGGAGGTGCCGACCGTGCCCATGCCGAGCGCGACGCCGCCGATCACGATCGGCACGTCGGGGCCGAAGCTGATCGGGATGACGTCGCCTTCCTTGAGGTCCATCAGCTTGGCGAGCGAGATGGTCGGCTCGGCCAGCACCGAGCGCACCGGCAGCCGCACGCCCATCGCGGCGCGGGTGAGCTGGGTGCGCCACTCGGCGTCGACCTCGGCGGGCTTGGCCACCACTTTGCCGGTGAGCGCGACGGTGTGCGGCTTGAGCGTGGCGACGGGGTAGAGCACGTCGACGAACAGCGGCTTGGCGCTGCCGCGCGCGAGGCCGAAGCGGGTGGAGATCACGACGTCGTCGCCCTCGATCCCCTGGATCAGGTTGGAGCCCAGCTCGCACCGCTCGGCGCCGAAACGCGCGCGCGCCAGCGGCTCCCACGCGCCCTGCAGCGTGCGCGCCATCGCGGCGGCGACCCGCTGCGCCAGCACGTCGGCGGCCGGGGTGAACTCCAGCGCCAGCGTCGGCGAGACGTCGCCGGTGCCGCCGAAGAACAGGTCGAGCAGCTCGGCGACGAACTGCGAGTCAAGCACCACCAGCAGCGGGCGCCCGTCCATCGTCAGCGGCAGATAGGCGGTCAGCTTGTCGCCGCGCGCGGCGCGATAGTCGGCGAGACGCAGCACCTCGAGCGGCTCCGCCCAGGTGCGCGTCTCGCTGCGCCAATAGCCCTCGAACACCTGGCGCACCCCGCGCGCGGCACGCGCCGAGAGATGCTGCAGCGTGTGGAGGTCGCCGAAGGGATGCAGCTTGCCCGCCGCCCCCGACCCGGCGCCGAGGTTGGTCACGCCGACGGGAGAGTCGGTGCGCCCACGCCCGCGCCGCTCGGTGGCGTCGGGCTCCAGGCCGAAGTCGGAGAGGTCGGGCTCGTTAACCATGCCAGGTCACTGAACCACGAAGTTGGTAAAGTAGACGTTAGCGATGCCGCCGAATCCCTCTTTTTCGCGCAGAGTCTGATTGATCGACGCGACCAGCCGCTTCTGGAGCTGCTGCTTGCCCGCGCTGGTGAAGACCTGGTCCTCGGTGGTGTCGCCGAGCGTCATGAGGATCGCCGAGCGAATCGCGATGTCGTTGGTCTTCAGGTTGTTGATGACCTTGTCGTCATAGGGCGTCGACACCGCGATGCCGACCTGGACGAAATGCACCGAGTCCTGGAGGTTGGAGGTGAACTCCTTGTCCATCGCGTAATAGTTGGAGGCGTAGGGCTCGCCGCCGGCGCCCTCGGGGGTGGGGGCGCCGTGGTCCTCGCTCTTGGCCTCGCCGCCCTCGGCGCTCTCGCCGCCGCCATGGCCGCCCTCGCCGCCTTCGCCACCCTCGCCGCCTTCACCGGCGCGCTTCTGCTCGCTCTTGGGCACGAGATGGGGCTTGTTGGGATCCTCCTTGAGCGCGGGGTGCGCGCCGACGCCGCCGACCAGGCCGGAGTTGGCGGCGTACAGGCCGGCGCCGACGCCGCCGCCCAGCAGGACGACGACGCCGACGACGCCGACCAGGATCGTCTTCATCTTGCCCTTCTTCTTGGGCGCGGCAGCTTCGGTGTCACTCATCGGTCATTCCCTCGGTTCAGGCGATACGGTCGTCGGTGGAGGCCGCGTCGGCGACGCGGCGGGCGGAAGCGGGGGCACGCGGCGCGCGCTGCTGCTGCGCCTGCGGCTGCTGGCGATCGGGCTGCTGGCCGGCGTGGCTGCCGTGCGACTGGCCGGCGGCGGTCTGCGACGCCGGCGACCCGCCGGACGACGCCTGGCCCTGCTGCTGCGGCGTGCTGCCGCTGCCGTTCCCCGTCGTCGCGCCGCCGCCGTGCTGGAGCTTGATGCCGCGCTGCTCGGCCATCTCCTGGAGGCGCGGCTGCGCCTCGGCGAGCAGCGCGCGGGTCTGCGGCTGCTCGGCGACGAGCTGGACCTGCACCGTCTCGCCGTCGCGCCGCAGCGAGACGTCGATCGCGCCGAGCGCGTCGGGGACGAGCCGGATGCGCACGTCGTTGGCGTTGGCCATGTCGCGCAGCATCTCGATGCGGTGGATCATCGCCTCGGGCCAGCGCCCGTGCGTCACGTCGAGTGGCTGCTGGGTGGCGGGCTGCGGCGCGGCGACCGCGGCGGCGGTGATCGCGCCGGTCGCGGGCTGGGCGAGCTGCGCGGTCGGCAGCGGCTCGGCGGGCGCGGCGCGCTCGTCGGCGGTGACGGCGCGGTGGATCGCGTCGGCGAAGGTGCGCGCCGCGCTCGCGATCGCGGGCGCCGGCGCGGCGGGGACGGTCGCTGGCGGCGTCGCGGCCGCGGCGGGAGCTGGGCGCTGGGCCGGGTCGAGCGCTGGCGTGGCGACCGGCTCGGGCGCGGCGGTCGTGGCCAAGTCGGCCGGCGCGGCGGCGGACGCGGCGACGGGCGCCGGGGCGAGCGGCGCGGGCGTGGTCAGCGCCAGCGGTGCGTCGACCCGCGCCGGCGCCGCCGCCGCGATGACGGGCGCGACGCTGGCGGCGGGCGCGGCCGGCGTCGCGGCGGCGACCGGGGCGGCGGCGGCGGACGGACGCGCCGTCGACGATGCGGCGGGGGAGTTGGCCGCGCGCGGGGTGGGGCTCGTCATCGGCGCGCGTTCGCTGCCGCGCGCTGCCGCGGCGGGAGCGGTCTCGGTCGCGACGGCGGGCTGCGGCGCTCGCCGAACGCCGGCCGGCTCGCTCGACGGCGCAGCGGCGGATGGGGCGACCGCGATCGAGGACGGTGCCGGCGCGGTGACGCGCGGGGCGATCTCGTCCGCCACGGTGACCGGCGCCGGCGCCGGTCGCGCGGCGCCGTTGGGGCCCGATGAGGCGTCAATCGAGTCGGGGCGGCGCGCGGTCGCGCGTGAGGGCGCGGCGCCGGCGTCGGTCGCGGCGCTGACGGTCGCGGTCGCGTCGCCCGGCGGCGTCGTCGCAGCGCTCGGCCCGGCCGCATCGGATGCGGACGGCGACCGAGGGGTGGACGAGGCGGCGGCTGGCGTGCCGAGCGGCGACCCCGCGGCAGCGCCGGGCGCGGGCGCGGTGGCGCGCCTCGGGGCGGCGTCACCTGCCGCGTCGCGCGGCGGCGCCGCCGCGATCGACTCGGCCGCGGGGGTGGGCGAACCGCCGCGGCCGGCGCGCACGTCGGCGGCGGCGACCGCCTGCGGCTGCGCCGTCGGCGTCGCCGGTGCCGGCGTCGCCGCCGTCGTGGGTGCCGCCCCGGCGGGCAGAGCGCTGCCCGGCCGAGCTTCGGCCGCGACCGAGTCGCGCGGGATGGGAGAGGGGGTAGGCGCCGCCTCGCGGGTCATGGCGGCGCGCGCCGGCGCGGCGATTTCCGTCGCGGCGGGCATCACGGCAGCGTCGGTGGTCACTGCTACCGCGACCGGCGCGAGCGCGACCGGCAGCGGCACAGGTGGCGGCGGGTCCGCTGCCACGACGGGCGTCGCCGGCGGCAGCTCGCTCGGCACCGTCGCCGGGGTCTCTCCCGCGATCGGCTCCGCCGTCGCCGTTTCCTCCGCCGTCGACGCGGGGTCCGACGGGCGCGACGGCGTTGAGGCCGCGGTCGCCTCGTTCGCCGGCGCCGGCGCGGGCGCGGGCAGCTCGGGCGCGATCGCGCGCCGCACCGCGGCGGTGCGACCGAGTACGGCGCCGGACGGCAGCGGCAGGGTGTGACGCGGTGTCGCCGGCGCCGCGACCGCGTCGGCGAGGGAGGGCGCGGGCGGCACGTCCAACCCGGTCGCGTCGGCGAGCCAGGCGAGTGCGGCCTCGCCCGTCGGACCCGCCGCGTCGGGCACCAGCCCGCCGGGCGAGAGCGGCAAGTCGCTGCCGGGAACGGCAAGCGCCTGCCGCTCGCCGCCCGCGGCTGCCGCCGCGACGTCGAGCGCGGGTGCGACGAGATCGAGGAAGGTGCCGCTCGCCACCGCGAGCCTGGCGCGACCGCCCGCCGCGGCGGCGAGCGACTCGCCGGCGGGCGCGCCGGGGGTCGCCAGCGCGCCCGGGGCGGTGGTCAGCAGCAGGCTCGCGATCGTGGTCAAGACAGGCTCCGGGCGCTGGTGGAAGGATACGGCCCACCATCAGCAAGAGCCGTGCCGTTTGCGCCAGCGCGTCGAGGGAGGGTGGATCGACACGGTGCCCGCGTGCCGCGACGTGGCGCTCCCGTCGCCCGGGATCGTGCTGCCCGCCGACGAGAGGTTCGCGCGCGACTGATCGCGCGCTCGCGCGTTCGGGGACGATGGCGACGCGCGCACCGAACTCCACCGACCGGTCCATCCCGATCGACAGCCTCGTCTTCGGCTATGGCCCCATGCTCCCGCTCGTCGCCGCCGGCGTCGGTACCTGGGTGCTGCCCGCGCCCTGGGGCGTGCTCGCGGTGCGACTGGCGATCATCTGGGGCGCGCTGATCCTGTCCTTCATCGGTGGGGTGCGGCGCGGTTTCGGCTTCGCGCGCCCTGACGCCTCCACCGCGGTCGAGATCGCCGCGGCCGTGGCCTATGTCACGGTCGCGGGGCTGGCGCTGCTGGTACCGTATGCGGCCACCGCCGTCGCGCTGCTCGCCGCGGGCTATGCGCTGGCGGCGCTGCTCGACCGCCGCGCCGCGCTGCGCGGCAACGCGCCGGCGCATTTCGCGCGGCTGCGCGTGCCCCAGCTGCTGATCGGGTGCGCCGGGCTCGCCGCCTGCTGGGCCTGGGCGGTGACTCGCTGAGCGGGCGTCGGCAGTCGCGACCGAGGCAATGGCAATTCCGTTAAGACCCGATCCGCCGCGAGTCGGAGAACGGGCGAAAGTGGAACAGTTACGCGGTTAATGCAGATTGCCGCACCGCACAAAGGACCGTAGAGGACCCGAGCGCCTGCCGAGGTGTTGTCACGGACGAAGTGGGCGACGCGTGCGCCCCGGGGAAGGGGAAAGACGTTGACCGAGATCGTGCCGGTGATCCTCTCGGGTGGATCGGGTACCCGCTTGTGGCCGATGTCGCGGCCCGAGAAGCCCAAGCAGCTGCTGGCGCTGACCGCGGACGAGACGATGCTCCAGCTCACCGCCGCACGCGCGCACGGTGACGCCTTCGCCGCGCCGGTGGTGGTCGCCAACGCCGCCCACGCCGACGAGGTGGAGGCGCAGCTCGCCGGTATCGGCGCCGCGCCGAGCGCGCTGATCCTCGAGCCTGCCGGCCGCAACACCGCCCCCGCGATCGCGCTCGCCGCGCTGGTGGCGAAGGGCAAGAGCCCGCTGCTGGTGATGCCCTCAGACCATGTCATCGCCGACCGCGAGGCGTTCCACGCCGCGATCCACGCCGCGCTGCCGCTGGTCGAGCAGGGCTGGCTGGTCACCTTCGGCATCACCCCCGATGCGCCCGAGACGGGCTATGGCTACATCAAGGTGGGCGAGGAGATCGCCGCCGGCGTCCACCGCGTCGCGCGCTTCGTCGAGAAGCCGCAGCGCGACGTCGCGGAGGCGATGGTGGCGGCGGGCGACCATGCCTGGAACGGCGGCATCTTCCTGTTCTGCGCCGAGGCTTATCTCGCCGCGCTGGAGGCGCACCGGCCCGATATCCTGGCGGCGGTGAAGCGCTCGCTCGAGGCGGCGCGGCGCGACGGCGCGCGCATCTATCCCGACGCCGAGGCCTTCGCCGCCTCGCCCTCCGACTCGATCGACTATGCGGTGATGGAGAAGGCCGAGCGGGTCGCGGTCGTGCCGGTGGCGATGGGCTGGAGCGACGTCGGCAGCTGGGACGCGCTGCACGCGATCAGCGCGGGCGACGCCGGCGGCAACGTCGTCGCGGGCGAGGTGATCATGCTCGACACGCGCAACTGCCTGGTGCGCAGCGACGGCGCCAAGGTGGCGATGGTCGGGGTGGAGGATCTCATCGTGGTCGCGAGCGGCAACGACATCCTGATCCTGCCGCGCGGCCGCAGCCAGGACGTCAAGCTGCTGCTCGAGGCGATGAAGGGGTAGGGGCAGGACGGGGGAGGATCTTCCCCGATCCTTTATATAGCGTGATTCTAGCCCCTGCCCTTCAGGGAAGGGGTTGGTGTGGGGGCGCTCCGCTGACGCGACGCTCATGGAAGCGCCCCACCCCCGACCCTCCCCTCAAGGGGAGGGGACATTCCTTTTTTCGCTCTCGCCGCTCCGAAGCCTACGGAACGGCCCCTCAGCCGATCAGCAGCCCCGCCAGCGCGGCGCTCATCAGGTTCGCCAGGCTCCCCGCCGCCAGCGCGCGCAGGCCGAGCCGCGCGATCGTCGGGCGCTGGTTGGGCGCGAGGCTGCCCGTCACCGCCATCTGGATCGCGATCGACGAGAAGTTGGCGAAGCCGCACAGCGCGAAGGTGACGATCGCGATGGTGCGCGGGCTGAGCTGCGCCGCCTGCTTGCCGAGGTCGATATAGGCGACGAACTCGTTGAGCACGATCTTCTCGCCGAACAGTCCGCCCGCGATGCCGGCCTCGCGCCACGGCACGTTGAGCAGGAACATCACCGGCTGGAAGACATAGCCGAGCAGCCCCTGGAAGCTCAGCTCGGGTTGGCCGAACCAGCCGCCGACGCCGCCGAGCAGCCCGTTGGCGAGCGCCACCAGCGCGACGAAGGCGAGCACCATCGCGCCCACCGCCACCGCCAGCTTCACGCCGGTCTGCGCGCCCTGCGCCGCCGCCATGATGAGGTTGGCGGGCTTCTCCTCGTCGTGCGTCGCGTCGGGGAGCGGCTCGCCCGCGACCGGGTGCGCCGCCTCGCTCGGCAGCGCCGCGGGCCCGATCCCCGCGGCGGTGCGGCGATGGTCCGCCAGCGCGACCTCGCGCGGCACGCCCGGCACGTCGCCCAGCGCCAGCTCGCCCTCGGGCGGGAGGCGACGGTCGGGCATGATGATCTTGGCCATCAGGATCCCGCCGGGCGCCGCCATGAAGCTGGCGGCGAGCAGATAGTCGATGCTGATCCCCATCGAGGCATAGGCCGCCAGGATCGTCCCCGCCACGCCCGCCATCCCGCTGGTCATCACGGTGAAGACCTGCGGCGGGGTGAGCCCGGCGAGATAGGGGCGGATCACCAGCGGCGACTCGCTCTGGCCGACGAAGATGTTGGCGGCGGCGCACAGGCTCTCCACCTTGCTGGTGCCGATCAGCTTCTCGATCGCGCCGCCGAGCCAGCGCACCACCAGCTGCATCACCCCGAGATAATAGAGGATCGACACCAGGCTGGCGAAGAAGATGATCACCGGCAGCGCGGCGATGGCGAAGCTCTGCCCGCCCACCGCGGGGCTGGCGAGGTTGCCGAACAGGAACTCGGTGCCGCGCTGCGAGTAGCCGAGCAGCGCGGCGACTCCGGCCGAGGCGCCGGCGAGCGCGGCGCGGCCGGGCGTCCAGTAGAGCACGATCACCGCGATCAGCGCCTGGAGCGCGAAGGCGCTGCCGACCACGCGCGGCCGGATCGCGCGACGGTCGGCGGAGAGCAGCACCGCGAGCAGCAGGATCACCGCGATGCCCGCGAGACCGATCAGGATTCTCTGCATTCGTCTTCTTTGATGTGAGCCGCGTGGAGGGCGCGCGGCGAGGGCGCGCACGCGGGGGCAGATCATACAGCGGTGGCCGCGCGCCGCCAGCCATGTTCGCGCGAGTCGGCGAGGGTGTGCCGGATTCGCAACGGGTTGGGGGCGAGTAGCTCCGATCCTCGGATGCGAAGCGCTGAGATCCTCCTCGCTTGGCGGGGAGGGGGACCGCCGCGAGCAGCGCGGTGGTGGAGGGGGCTGTCCGCGGGCGCTGCCTGTCGAGGGCTTGGGATGACGCGATACGGACCGCCCACGCCTGCCACGACGCGCCCCGCCTGTGGCAGCCCTCCTCCACCACCCGGCTGCGTCGGGCGGTCCCCTCACCCGCGAGCGGGAAGGATCTTGGGCCTGGCGCTTGCCGCGCTGGCGCTCGTTCCTCCCGACCCGCAAAACTCGTCGCCCTCGCGGCACCTTCCCCATACCACCCGCGCCCGCTACGACGCTCCCCGATGGCCTCCCGACCCCACGCTCCGATCCCGCGCTCTCTGTTCGGCCTGTCGATCTTCTACGGCGGGATGGTCTGCATCGCCGGGGTGCTCGGCAACAAGCAGGTGTCGCTCGGGCCGATCTCGGCGCTGGGGCCGCTGGTCGGGCTGCCGCCGCTCGCGGTGGAGGCGGGGATCTTCGCCTTCCTGCTGCTGGTGGTCACCTCCAGCGCGGTGGCCGAGCTGCACGGGCAGAAGGTCGCCGGCAGGCTGGTGCTGCTGGGCTTCGTGCCGCTGCTCGTCTCGATGGTGCTGACGCTGGTGGTGCTCGAGCTGCCGGCCGCGCCCGAGATGGACCGCGCGCATCTCGCCGCGTTCGAGCAGATGATGGGGGCGACGCCGTGGATCTGGGCGGGCGGCATCGTCGCCTACGGCGTGTCGCAGACGCTCAACGTCACGATCTTTTCCTGGCTCAAGGGGCGCGAGGGCGGACGGCTCCTGTGGTTCCGCGCCGCCACCGCCAGCGCGCTGAGCCAGATCGTCGACTCGGTGCTGTTCATCTCGATCGCCTTCGGCCTCTCCGCGGTGGGCTGGCTGATGGCGGGGCAGATGCTGGCCAAGGTGGTGCTGTCGATCGTGCTGGTGCCGCCGCTGATCTACCTGATGGTCGCGCTCGGCCGACGGCTCGACGGCTGACCTTTCGCCCCCGCGCCCGCGCCGCTATGGCGCCGCGGATGACCGATCCGACCCCCGCCGCCGCCCCGATCGCTGCCGTGCCCCCGTCGCTCAAGGCCGAGACGCTGGTCGAGGCGCTGCCCTACCTCCAGCGCTACGCCGGCAAGACCTTCGTGGTGAAATACGGCGGCCACGCGATGGGGGAGCCCGAGGCGCAGGCCGATTTCGCCGAGGACGTGGTGCTGCTCAAGGCGGTCGGCATCAACCCGGTGGTGGTGCACGGCGGCGGGCCGCAGATCGGCAGCATGCTCAAGCGGCTGGGCGTGGAGTCGCGGTTCGTCGACGGCCTGCGCGTGACCGACGCGGAGACCGCGCAGATCGCCGAGATGGTCCTGGCCGGATCGATCAACAAGGAGATCGTCGGCTGGATCGGCCGCGCCGGCGGGCGCGCGGTCGGCATCTCCGGCAAGGACGCCGGGCTGGTCCAGGCCGAGAAGGTCGGCGGGCGCGACCCCGACCCGCTGCAGGGGATCGAGCGCAAGGTCGACCTCGGCTTCGTCGGCGAGCCGGTCGCGGTCGACCGCCGCATCATCGACTCGCTCAGCCGCGACGGCATCATCCCGGTGATCGCGCCGATCGGCATCGGCGCCGACGGCCACACCTACAACATCAACGCCGACACGATGGCGGGCGCGATCGCCGCGGCGCTGGGCGCGGCGCGCTTCTTCCTGCTGACCGACGTGGCCGGCGTGCTCGACCGCGACGGCGAGCTGCTCACCGACCTCGACCCCGCCGCGATCAAGCGGCTGCGCGAGGAGGGGACGATCAGGGGCGGGATGATCCCCAAGCTGGAGACCTGCGTCGCCGCGGTCGAGGCCGGGGTCGACGCCGCGGTGGTGCTCGACGGGCGCGTGCCGCACGCGATGCTGCTCGAGATCTTCACGCGGCGCGGCGCGGGCACGCTGATCCGGCGGTGAGGGGGCGGGCGAGAGACCGCGGCGGTTCGAGCACCATTGTGCTCCTGCGCACGCAGGAGCCCAGAGCCACGAAGGCCCTCACGTGCGAACCTGGGCTCCGGCGTCCGCCGGAGCACGGTTCGGCAGAGAGGCGCTCCTCGGTTGCCGACCCCGTCCCACACCCCGCTGGCACAGGCCGCGCCAGTGCCCTATATGACCGACACACCATCACGGAGACGCCGCGCGTGCTGACGCTCACCATCATCCAGATCCTGCAGGTGCTGATCTCGTTCGTGCGCTGGATCATCATCATCCAGTTCATCCTGTCGCTGCTGATCGTGTTCAACATCATCAACACCTCCAGCCCGTTCATCCGCGGGCTGCACGACGGGCTCGACCGGCTGACCGAGCCGCTCTACCGCCCGATCCGCCGCCTGCTGCCCGCCACGGGCGGGATCGACTTCGCGCCGATGGTGGTGCTGCTCGGGCTGGTGATCCTCAACATCATCCTCAACAACATCGCCGCGAGCGTGCTGGTGGGCGGCGCCGTCTGAGCGCCTGGCGCGCGACCGCGGACGGGATCGCGCTCGCGGTGCGCGTGACGCCGCGCGGCGGGCGCGACTCGCTGGCGGCCGGCACCGACGACCATCTCGCCGCGCGGCTCGCCGCCGCCCCGGTCGACGGCGCCGCCAACGAGGCGCTGGTCGCGCTGGTGGCGCGCCACTTCGGCGTGGCAAAGCGCGACGTGGCGCTGGTCGCGGGCCAGACCGGGCGGCTCAAGCGATTGACGATCGAGGGCGACCCCGCGGCGCTGGCACAGCGCGCCGCTTCGCTCTATGCGGCCGAGTCATGACCGCCCGCCTCATTGACGGAAAAGCCTTCGCCGCCGCGCTGCGCGACCGTGTCGCCACCGCCGCCGCCGCCTTCACCCAGGCCGCCGGGCGCCAGCCGGGACTCGCGGTGGTGCTGGTCGGCGAGGACGCTGCCTCCTCGGTCTATGTCCGCTCCAAGGGCAAGGCGACGCTGGCGGCGGGCATGGCGAGCTTCGAGCACCGCCTCCCCGCCGACACGACGCAGGAGACGCTGATCGCGCTGGTCGACCGGCTCAACGCCGACCCGGCGGTGGACGGCATCCTCGTGCAGCTGCCGCTGCCGCGCCACATCGACGAGCGCGCGGTGATCGCGCGGGTCGATCCCGACAAGGACGTCGACGGCTTCCACCCGCTCAACGCCGGGCGGCTCGCCACCGGGCTCGACGCGCTGGTGCCCTGCACCCCGCTCGGCTGCCTGATGCTGCTGCGCGACGTCCACCCGCATCTCGCCGGGCTGGAGGCGGTGGTGATCGGCCGCTCGAACATCGTCGGCAAGCCGATGGCGGCGCTGCTGCTGCAGGAGAGCTGCACGGTCACGACGGTGCACAGCCGCACCCGCGACGTGATGGCGCACGTGCGCATGGCCGACATCGTCGTCGCCGCGGTCGGCATCCCCGGCTTCGTCCAGCCCGAGTGGGTCAAGCCGGGCGCGACGGTGATCGACGTCGGCATCAACCGCGTCGAGGGCGGGCTGGTCGGCGACGTCGACCCGCGCGTCGCGGCGGTGGCGGGGGCGATCACCCCGGTGCCGGGCGGGGTCGGGCCGATGACGATCGCGGTGCTGCTACGCAACACCGTGGTGGCGGCGTCGCGCCGCGCCGGGCTGGCGGTGGACGCGTCGCTCTGAGATGGTCGAGCTGTTCGTCTCGTCCTTCGTCACCTTGTTCCTGATCATCGACCCGCCCGGCTGCGCGCCGATCTTCGCCGGGCTGACCGCGGGCGCGACCCCGGCGCATCGCCGCGCGTTGGCGATCCGCGCGGTGGTGGTGGCGGCGGGAATCCTCCTGCTGTTCGCGCTCGCGGGCGAGCCGCTGCTCCACGCGCTCGGGATCGAGCTCGCCTCGTTCCGCATCGCGGGCGGGCTGATGCTGTTCCTGATCGCGCTCGAGATGGTGTTCGAGAAGCGCACCCAGCGCCGCGAGGACCGCGCCGCCAAGGTCACCGCCGAGGAGGCCGACGACGTCTCGATCTTCCCGATGGCGATGCCGATGATCGCGGGGCCGGGCTCGATCGCGACGGTGATGCTGCTGATGGCGCGCAGCAACGGCCTCGAGCGCTCGGCGGTGGTGATGGCGGCGCTGGGCGCCAACCTGCTGCTGATGCTGGGCTCGCTGCTGGCGGCAGGGCCGATCATGCGCGTGCTCGGCGCCAAGATCGAGGCGGTGATCACGCGGCTGCTCGGCGTGCTGCTGGCGGCGCTGGCGGTGCAGTTCGTGATCGACGGGGTGGTCGAGCAGCTGCGCTGAGCGTGGGCGCGTAAGGCACACGTCGCGCCCGCGGCGACGCCCCACCCCGGCGCTTCCCTGAAGGGGAGCGAGAGAGCCTGGCCGGGACGTGCTCCCCTGCCCTTCAGGGGAGGGGGTTGGGGGTGGGGCCTCTCCGCGGGCGCGACGCCGCCGACAGGCTGTCGGCCGCGCGGTGCTCCGACGCACCCCCATCGTGCTCCGCGCCCGCGCGAGCTCAGACGCCAGGGACGTCGCAGGCCGTTGTTCTGCTTGACCCTGGGTTCCCGCGTTCGCGGGAAAACGGGGGCAACGACGGGACGCTCCCCTATTCGATCCGGAACGCCCGGAACGGCGACCCCTTCTTCAGCGGCACCGGCACCAGCCAGTCGAACGTCTCCCCGCGTGCGAGCCGCGCGTAGAAGCCGCCCGGCGCCTTGGCGCGATAGTTGGTCGACTCCGCCATGTCGGGGCACACCAGCAGCAAGGTCGCACCGTGGTGCTTCATGATCGCGCGCGCGCGCTCGGGCGTGCCCTTGAAGGCGTGGTGGACGTCGAGGATCGCGTCGCCGTTGCGGTGGTAGGGACCGGCGATGGCATCGTGGTGGGTCAGCGTGATCAGCCGCGGGCCGATATCGACGAAGGTGAAGATCGTCTGGCGCGGCAGACGGTTGAGCGGCGCCATCGCGGGAATGGTCATGCACCGCCCGGTCGCCTTGTTGACGCGCCGGACATAGGCGCTCGGGCGGTCGATCTGGAACCAGTCGATCGCCAGCTGGGTGAAGCTGCCCGACACCAGCACGAACACGGCCACCGCCGCGAACACCTTCGCGGGCCAGTAGCGCGGCGCCAGCAGCCACGGCAGCGTCGCCCAGGCGAGCGCCGCCGCGCCCGGGATGGCGAGCAGCTGCGCCGCCGGTCCCGCGCGCGCCTGCCACAGCAGCATCAGCGCGGCGAAGGCGCCGAACAGCGCGACGCAGGCCCAGCCGCGCAGCGCCGGCGTACGCCGCGCGCGCCATGTCGCGAACAGCGCGCCGATCAGCCCGATGATCGGCAGCGTCACGATCGGCAGCGCGATGCGCAGGGGGTGGCGGTAGATCGGCTTGGCCTCGCGCACGTTGGCGAGCCAGGTGGTGTAGAGCTCGTCCGACACCTGCTCGGGCCGGCCGAGGCACTGCGGGAAGGCGAGCGCGAAGAACGCCGCCACCGCCGCGCCCGCCGCCAGCGCCAGCACCAGCCGCACCGCCGGCTTCCGCGGGTCGCCCAGCGCGAGCAGCAGCAGCAGCCCGCCCGCGAGCACCACCACCGACAGCCATACCGGGGTGAGCGCGTCGCAGCGCAGCACGCGGTTGGCGTAGGAGGCGAACCCGGCATAGCCCACGGCGCTCCCGCCCGCGAGCGTCAGCGCGTAGACCGCGAGCCGGTCGCGCTCGCCGCGGTCGATCACCCAGGCGAGCGCGATGATCGCGCCCGACATCGCGGCATAGGGCAGCATCTCCAGCCCGATCGTCAGCGACACCGCGGTGGCGATCCCCACCAGCGCGCCGCCGCGCGCCGTCCGCGGGTCGCACAGCCCGGCGACGGTCACCGCGAGCATCGCGAGCTGCCAGCCGTGATGGTCGATCCGGTCGGGCAGGAACATGCCGAGCGTCACGTTGGTGGCGAGGAACAGCGCGGGCGCCAGCGCCCAGGCGAGCGGGTGGACCAGCCGCCGCAGCGTCGCGCCCAGCGCGACCAGCGTCACCGCGGCCGGCAGCAGCGGGGCGATGCCGCACGCCAGCCGCTCCGCCTCCGCGTAGCCGACCAGCGGACGCAACAGCAGGATCAGCCCCGCGATCGGCAGATCGACCAGCCGCGACCAGTGGATGTCGAACCCGCCCGGCGGGTTGAGCCGATAGTCGCGCAGGTCGTACCAGCCCTGGCCGTTCAGCAGCGCGCGCACCTGCATCAGCCGCATGTTGTCGTCGGTGTCGCCGAGCGACAGCCAGTGGATCGCGGCCCAGCGCTTCCACACGAACCAGGCCGCGATCGCCACCCAGGCGAGCAGCGAGAGCCGCAACCAGTCGCGGTCGATCACGCGCGCCGCTCGCTCCAGCCAGTCACGCGCGCTGTGGCGCTCACCCGGCCCGGCGTCCCGCCCCTGCATATCCAAAACGCTTCCTTCCGGCCGCCGCGCGCGATAGAGCCGCAGCCGCGTCTAGCCCCGGCGGCGCAAAGGGCAAGGTTTTGGCAGCGTCTCACTCCTCACCGTCGGTCTCGCCGTCGCCGCGTGCGGCACAGCGCGAGATGTTCTGGCAGCTGGTGCGCTTCGGTGTGACGGGCGGGGTGATGACCGCGCTCTACGCCGCGGTCTACTGGCCGCTCGCCACCTATGTGATGAACCCGAACCTGGCCGTGGTGGTCGCCTTCCTCAGCGTGACCTTCATCGGGCGCTTCGCGCACGGCGCGGTGAGCTTCCGCGGCCATGGCACGCGCGGCGCGCGCACCGCGCGACGCTTCTTCCTGGTGCAATTGTTCGGCTTCCTGCTCCAGCAGGCGTTCACCTGGGTGCTGGTGACCGGCCCCTTCTTTCACGGACCGACGTGGTGGCCGCTGGTGCCCGCGGTGTCGGTGGTGCCGCTGCTGACCTTCTGGCTCCAGCGCAACTGGGTGTTCGCGTAAACATGAAGGCTGATCGCTGATGGACCGCCGCGTCTACGACCGCATGGCGGAGCACGACTCGACCCACTGGTGGTATCGCGCGCGCCGTGACGTGCTCGCCGATTTCCTCACGCGCGAGGCGCGGCTGCCCGCGGACGCGCGCATCCTCGAGATCGGCTGCGGCACCGGGCACAACCTGCCGATGCTGGCGCAGTTCGGCACGGTCGACGCGATCGAGATCGACCCCGCCGCGCGCGCGATCGCGAGCGAGCGGCTCGGCCGCGCGGTCGGCGCCGCGCCGCTGCCCGAGCTGCCGGGCGTGGAGCGCGGCGCCTATGACCTGGTCGCGGTGCTCGACGTGGTCGAGCATATCGAGGACGACGTCGCCGCGCTGGCGGCGATGCGCGCGTGCCTCAGGCCCGGCGGCAAGATCCTGATCGCGGTGCCCGCGCACCAGTGGATGTGGAGCGCGCACGACGTGGTGAACCACCACCACCGCCGCTATTCCAAGCCCACGCTGGTGCGCGCGATCCGCGCCGCCGGGCTGAAGGAGCGCGGGCTGACCTATTTCAACTCGCTGCTGTTCCCGCTCGCCGCCGCGGCGCGCGTGGCGGGGCGGCTGACCGGGCGCGACGACAGCGACGACTCGCCCCCGGCGGCGCCGCTCAACGCCTTGTTCGAGCGTATCTTTCGCGTCGAGCGCCACCTGGTCGGGCGGGTGCCGATGCCGATCGGCGTGTCGATCCTGACGCTGGCCGAGCCGGCGTAGCGGGGGAGCGGGCGTCAAGGTCGCGCGGCGCTCGCGCGTCTCACACCGTCATCCCGGCGTCGGCAGGGACCCAGACGCGCGACCGTCGCGGCAGCGGCGGGCAGGACGGCGCGTCCGGCTCCCCGGCTGCGCGGGGATGACGGGCAGAGGTGAGGCGAGCGCGCGTATCGACGGTCCTCGCCGCCCCGCTCACCCCAGGTGACGCAGCGCCTCGGCCGCGCCGGCCAGTTCGCCGTCGTCCAGCGCGGCATAGACCCGCGGCACGCTCGCCAGCAGCCGCGCGTATTTGCCGCCTCCCGCGAACAGCGGCGCCATCTCGGCCAGCCGCAGCAGGGGGCGCAGCGCCGCCGCGACGCCACCGGTGACGATCACCCCGTCCCACGCACCGTAGATGATCGTCAGCTGGCCGGCGTAGCTCCAGAAGGCGCGGCACAGCCAGGTGCAGGCCTCGCCCGCGAGCGGGTCCGAGGCCATCGCGCGCGTGATGTCCTCGGCGCTGGTCCAGCGCGGCGCGGTGCCGCGACGGCGCGCCAGCGTCTCGTACAGGCGCACCAGCCCCGGCGCGGAGAGCAGGTCCTCCGCCACCACCGGGTAGCGGCCGGGGAAGATCTCGCCGGCGAGCCGCGCCAGTTCCTCGTTCACCGCGATGAAACCGCCGTGCCCCGCCTCGGTGGCGAGTACCCGCACCGCGCCCGCGGCGTCGCGGCTCAGCACCGAGACGCCCAGGCCCGAGGTCATGCCGAGCACGCAATAGGTGCCGGCGCGGCGCAGCGAGGGCTCGTCGCCGGCGAAACGCTCCTCGGCGCGCACGTCGGCGCCGTGGAAGGCCCAGGCCTCCGCCTCGAAATCGTTGAGGATCAGCGGCGCGTGCCCGAGCATGCCGCGTAGCCCCGAGCGCGACACGTACCAGCGCCCGCGCGTGATCGACACGGTCTCGCCGCGCGGGAGCCCGGCCACCGCGAAGGCGGAGCGGTGCGGCGGTGCGTCCGGCCGGGCGTCGCGCAGGAAGTCCATGATCGCGCCGGAGATGCTGACCGTGGTGTCGGCGGTGAAGCTGCGCACGCTGTCGCGGCGCACCTGCCCGGCCGCGTCGGTGAGCGCGAAGCGCATCCGCTTGCGCCCGACATGCCCGACCAACGCCGTTCCCGCCCCCGCCATGCGGCGCTCTCCCCTGTTATTATCCTGGGTGATATCGCTATCAGCGCAGAACTAACAGAGGATTAGCTTCATCCTCGGGCGGGAGTTCAACTCCTCTTCACTCCGCGGGGAGGATCTAAGGCATCACGCGCCGATCACGTGCAGCGCCACCCGGCGGCGATGCGGCGCGGCGCGGTGCTCGGCGAGGTAGATGCCCTGCCACGTCCCCAGCACCATCTGGCCGCGCGCCACCGGGATCGACAGCGACACGCCGGTGAGCACGCTGCGCAGGTGCGCGGGCATGTCGTCGGGGCCCTCGTCGTCATGCTCATAGTCGCGTGACTCGGGCGCGACGCGCGCCAGCCAGCGCTCCAGGTCGCGGCGCGCCGCGGGGGCGGCATTCTCGTTGATCAGCAGCGAGGCCGAGGTGTGGCGGCAGAAGACGGTGAGCAGCCCGGTCTCGATCGCCTCGTCGTCGAGCCACGCGGCCACCTCGCGCGTGATCTCGACCAGCCCGGCGCCGCGCGTCGCCACCGCGAACTCGCCGACCGCCTGGTGCATCAGAACAGCCGCCCGCCGTCGGGCACGCGCTCGCTGGGCGCCACCAGCACCACCTTGCCGTCGCGGTCGGGGAAGCCGAGCGTCAGCACCTCGGAGAGGAACTTGCCGATCTGGCGCGGCGGAAAGTTGACCACCGCGGCGACCTGGCGCCCGACCAGCTCCTCGACCGCGTAATGTTCGGTGATCTGCGCCGACGAGCGTTTGCGCCCGATCGCGGCACCGAAGTCGATCACCAATTTGTAGGCGGGCTTGCGCGCCTCGGGATAGGGCTCGGCCGAGACGATCGTGCCGACGCGCACGTCCACCCGGAGGAAGTCGTCGAACGCGATCTCGGGCGCGGCGGCGGCGGCGGGGTCGTGCGTGACGTGCATCAGAAGTCCGGATTCTCGTAGTAGCTCGGCGGCTCGATCCCGGTGATGCGCTCGGCGAGCAGCGGGCGAAAGCTGCGCCGGCTCTTGAACGCCGAATACCACGCCTTGGTGTGCGCGTGGCCGGTCCAGTCGATCCCGCCGAGATAGTCGGCGACCGAGATCTGCGCCGCCGCGGCGAGGTCGGCGAGGCTGATCGTCGCGCCCGCGATCCACTTGCGATGATCGAGCAGGAAATCGATGTAGTCGAGGTGGCCGACCGAGGACTTCATCGCCTCGCGCAGCCGCGACGCGTCGGGCGTGGTGCGGTGCACGACCCGCTTGATCATCCGCTCGTCGAGCAGCGGCTGGGTCACGTCGCGGTAGAAATGCGTGTCGAACCAGGCGACCAGCCGGCGGATCTCGGCGCGGTTGGCGGCGGTGCCGTTGATCATCGCGACGCGCTCGACCGTCTCCTCGAAGAACTCGCAGATCGCCATCGAGTCGACGAGCACCAGCCCGCGATCGTTGTCGGTCATCACCGGGGTCTGGCCGGCGGGGTTCATGTCGATGAAGGCGTCGCGCCGCTCCCACGGATTCTCGCGCATCAGCTGGTAGCCGACGTCCTTCTCGTTCAGGAGCGTGCGGACCTTGCGCGTGAACGGGCACAGAGGAAACTGGTAGAGCTGCCACATGCCCGCTCGCTTAGGCCGAAAGCGCGGCACGGGGGAAGCGGCTTCGTGGGCGCGCGGCACGCGACTGTGTCGGCGCGGCGCGATGGCACGAGGGGCAGGAGGGGCAGCGCGACGACGCCGGCTCCAGCGCGGCGGGGCCGGGCGCAACATGGCGCTCCTGCCGTAGCCGAGAGTCGCGTGCATCCTGCGACGGCCGTCCGCGTGCCGCTGGGCTCGCGCACTCACCGCGACACGGCCGGCGATCGCGCGAGCTGGGCGATGCGACGACGGCGCCGCTCAGGGCAGGTCGGTCGCCGCGACGGCGGAGCGAGCCGGGACATCGCCGGTGCCGCGCGCCGCGCCGCCATGCGTCGTCACCTGCGGATCCATCGCGACAGCGGTCGGAACGAGGACCGGGGTCGGGCCCGGCACCGGTCGCGGCGCGGCGGCGGTGGCGGTGGCGGTGCCGCCGGCGGTCCCGAGGTCGCGGGTCGGCGGGTCGCCGACGACATGGATGCGCAGCCCGTAGGCGAGCGCGGCGAGGACCAGCATCGCGGCGATCAGCAGCAGCAGCCGGATCACCGCGGGCTTGGACGTCAGGCGAAACATGGCACCTCTGCTCGCGACCCGGAAGGAGCGGGCGGGCAGCTGCCGGCGCGGGACGGCGACGGTCCGCCCGCCACCCTCATCGTAGAGGGCGGCGGGCGCGCCGTACCGATCGGCCGCGCTTATCTCACGCGTGCCGCGCGCCTCAGCGCTCGCTCAGATAGTAGCGATCGGTCGCCGCGAGCTGCTGGTCGAGCTCGTAGACGATCGGCTGGCCGGTCGGGATCTCCAGCCCGGTGATCGCGTCGTCGGGGATGTTCGAGAGATGCTTCACCAGCGCGCGCAGCGAGTTGCCGTGCGCCGAGATCAGCACGCGCTGGCCGTCGCGCAGCGCCGGCGCGATGCGCTGCTCCCAATAAGGCAGGACGCGCGCGATCGTGTCCTTGAGGCTCTCGGTCGCGGGCACGTCGATCCCGGCGTAGCGGCGGTCCTCCGAGAGATCGAACGCGCTGCCCGCCTCCATCGGCGGCGGCGGCACGTCGAAGCTGCGGCGCCACACGTGGACCTGCTCGTCGCCGTGCTTGGCCGCGGTCTCGGCCTTGTTGAGCCCGGTCAGCCCGCCGTAGTGGCGCTCGTTGAGGCGCCAGTCCTTCTCCACCGGCAGCCACAGCCGACCCATCGCCTCGAGCGCGAGGTCGAGCGTCTTGATCGCGCGCGTCTGCAGCGAGGTGAAGGTCTGGTCGAAGTCGAGCCCCTTGGCCGCCATCAACTCGCCCGCGGCGCGGGCCTCGGCGGCGCCCTGCTCGGTGACGTCGACGTCCCACCAGCCGGTGAAGCGGTTCTCGAGGTTCCAGGCCGATTGGCCGTGGCGGATCAGGACGAGCGTGGGCATGGGGAAGACTCCTTCAGAGCGCGAGCGTGAGAGAATGCTATAGCGCGAGCGTGAGAAACTGGTTGTGCGGGCTGGGCCGATAGTCGGCGAAGGCGGCGCAGGGCGCGAAGCCGGCGCGGCGGTACAGCGCCAGCGCGTCGTCATAGGCCGGGGTGGTGCCGGTCTCGAGGTAGAGCCGCGTCAGGCCGCCGTCGCGCGCGGCCGCCACGATCGCGGCGAGGATGGCGCGGCCGGCACCGCGGCCGCGATAGGCCGGCGCGGCGCGCATCGACTTGACCTCGCCCGTACCATCGTCGAGCCGCTTGAGCGCGCCGACCGCGGCGAGCGCGTCGCCGTCCCACGCGGCGACCAGCGCGATGTCGGGCGCCGCGAGCCGCGCGGCGTCGAGCGCGAAGGAGAAGCCCGCCGGCGTGCCCGCGCGCTGGTCGGCGACGTGCGCGGCGAGCAGCGCCGCGATCGCGGGCTCGGCCGGGTCGCCGCGCCGTACCTGATAGTCGCGCCTCGTCTCGGCCGGTCCGTCCACGCTCGCTCCCGCTTGTCGCCTGCCCGCCATCGCTCTAGCGCATGCCGCGTGCGAGACAACCGCGCTCGCCCGGAGACTCAGCGATGCCGATCACCCGCCGCCCGCTCCTCCATGACGGTCCCGGTGGCCGTTTCGCCGGCGTGTTCGCCTGGGACGACTCGATCGCCGGCCCGCGCCCCGGCGTGCTCGTCGTGCCCAACATCCTCGGCCAGAAGGAGGCCGACAATGCCAAGGCCGAGGCGCTCGCGGCGCTCGGCTACGCCGCCTACGCCTGCGACCTGTACGGCGAGGGCCGCCGCGCCGCGCCCGGCCCCGACATCTCCCGCTACATGGACGCGCTCAACGCCGACCGCGCGCTGCTGCGCGACCGGCTCGCCGCCAGCCTCGCCGCGCTGACGGCGCAACCCGAGGTGGACGCCGCACGCACCGCCGCGATCGGCTTCTGCTTCGGCGGCAAGTGCGTGCTCGACATGGCGCGCGCGGGGCTCGACGTGCGCGGCGTGGTGAGCTTCCACGGCGTGTACGACCGGCCCGACTATGCCGGCGTCGCGCCGATCACGGCCAAGGTGCTGGTATGCCACGGCTGGGACGACCCGCTCGGGCCCCCCGAGGCGGTCACCGCGCTGGCGCAGGAACTGAGCGATGCCGGGGCCGACTGGCAGGTTCACGCTTATGGCAACGCCGGCCACGCCTTCACCGACGAGGCGCGGCGCGGCTCGACCGTGCCCGGCGTCGCCTATGAGGAACGGGCGGACCGACGCAGCTGGGCGGCGATGCGGTACTTCCTGGAGGAAGCGCTGGGGTGAGGGCGCAAGGTCCTCCCCGCATGGCGGGGCTTAGACCGACCCCGCACAGATCCATGGCGCCGGCCGCCGCGAGTCCCTATCTCCGCGGCGTGCCAAAGAAACCGCCCCCCGGCCTGCCTACGCGCGAGCAGGTGCTCGACTTCATCGCCACGTCCACCACGCCCGCGGGCAAGCGCGAGATCGCGCGCGCCTTCGGCCTCTCCGCGCAGCAGAAGATCGCGCTCAAGG
This sequence comes from Sphingomonas sp. BK580, assembly GCF_014194975.1. Lineage (GTDB taxonomy): Bacteria > Pseudomonadota > Alphaproteobacteria > Sphingomonadales > Sphingomonadaceae > Sphingomonas. The sequence continues at coordinate 101,372 of NZ_JACIAY010000010.1, forward strand.
CGCTGCTCAAGGACATGGCCGACGAGGGGCTGATCGACTCCGCCCCCGGCCGCGCCTTCCACAAGATGGGCGGGCTGCCCAAGGTGACCGTGCTGCGCGTCGCCGACGTCGACGAGGGCGGCAATGTCTGGGCGGTGCCGGAGAACTGGCAGTCGGACGCGCCCGTGCCGCGGATCCGCGTGCGCGAGCGCAAGCGCGGCGCGCTGGGCGTCGGCGAGCGGCTGCTCGCGCGCACCGAGGAGACCGGCCACGGCTGGACCGCGCACCCGATGAAGGTGCTCGCCCCCGCCGCCGAGCAGCTGATCGGCGTGCTGCGACGCGAGGGCGACCGGCTGTGGCTCCAGGGCGTCGAGAAGAAGGAGCGGCGCGAGTACGCCGTGTCCGACGCGGGCGACGCCGCGGCGGGCGACCTGGTGCTGGCCGAGAAGGCCGGGCGCCCGCCGCGGATCACCGCGCGCGTGGTGCAGCGGTTGGGCGACCCGTTCGCGCCGCGCAGCTTCTCGCTGATCGCGATCCACCGGCTCGGCATCCCCGACGTGTTCGCGCAGGAGGCGCTCGACGAGGCGGCGCGCGTCGCGCGTCAGCCGCTCGGCGAGGGGCGCGAGGACCTCACCCACCTGCCGATCGTCGCGATCGACCCCGCCGACGCGCGCGACCACGACGACGCGGTCTGGGCCGCGCCCGACGACGATCCCGCCAACGCGGGCGGCTGGCAGGCGATCGTCGCGATCGCCGACGTCAGCTACTACGTCCGCCCGAAGAGTGCGCTCGACCGCGAGGCGCGCGCGCGCGGCAACTCGGTCTATTTCCCCGACCGCGTCGTGCCGATGCTGCCCGAGATCCTGTCGGCGGACGTGTGCTCGCTCAAGGCGGGCGAGGACCGCGCCGCGCTCGCCTGCCACCTGCGCATCGGCAAGGACGGCGCTCTAAAGAGCTGGCGCTTCTCGCGTGCGCTGGTGCGGCTCGCGGCGAACATCGCGTACGAGGAGGCACAGGCCGCGATCGACGCGCGCGTGGCACGCTCCACCTCCGTCACCCCGGCGAAGGCCGCGCTCCATGCCGCCGCGAACGCATCGGCCGAGGCGCCTGCGGCGACAGGGACGCCGGATCACGTCCAGCCTGACGGTAAGGTTGCCTGGGACTCCGCCCTCGCCGACACCGCGCTCGCGCCGCTATGGGACTGCTGGCGCGCGCTCGCCGCGGCGCGCGACCGGCGCGAGCCGCTCGAGCTCGACCTGCCCGAGCGCCGCGTCGTGCTCGACGAGAAGGGCCGGATCATGTCGGTCGCGCCGCGCGAGCGGCTCGACGCGCACCGGCTGATCGAGGATTACATGATCGCCGCCAACGTCGCCGCCGCCAAGGCGCTCGAGGCGAAGAAGGCGCCGGTGATGTACCGCGTCCACGAGGCGCCCGCGCGCGAGAAGCTGGTAGCGCTGAAGGACTATCTCGCCACCTTCGACGTCGCCTTCGCGCTCGGCCAGGTGATCCGCCCCGCCACCTTCAACCATATCATCGCGCGCGTCGGCGACGCCGAGTTCCGCCCCGAGATCATGGAGCAGATCCTGCGCAGCCAGACCCAGGCCTATTACGCCCCGCTCAACCAGGGGCATTTCGGGCTGGCGCTGGGCAGCTACGCGCATTTCACCTCGCCGATCCGGCGCTACGCCGACCTGATGGTCCACCGCGCTCTGGTGAGCGCCTATGCGCTCGGCCCCGGCGGGCTGGCGGGCGACGAGGATTTCGAGCGCGCCGGCGAGACGATCAGCCAGCTCGAGCGCCGCGCGATGGAGGCCGAGCGCGAGACGATCGACCGCTATGTCGCGGCCTATCTGGCGGAGCGCGTCGGCGAGCTGGTCGAGGCGCGGATCACCGGCGTGACCAACTTCGGCTTCTTCGCCACGGTGGAGGGCGTCGGCGGCGACGGATTGATGCCGGTGCGCGACCTGGGCGGCGAATATTTCCGCTATGATGAGGCGTCTCGCCGGCTGGTCGGCGAGCATAGCGGCGAGACCTATGCGCAGGGGCAGCGGCTGGAGTTGCGGCTGGCGGAGGCCAACCCGGTCTCGGGCGCGCTGCGCTTCGAGCTGCCCGAGGGGCGCTACGGCGGCGCGGGCGGGGGAGGGGGAGGCCGCGCGCGAGAGAGGGAGAGTGAGCGCCGCCCGCCGCGCGTGCTCAAGCGCCGCGGGCGGCCGGGGAATATCCGCCACCAGGGGAAACGCTGAGGTTCTCCCTCCCCTTCAGGGGAGGAGCCGGAGGTGGGGCCGCGCCGCGGGCGTCGCGCTCGCGGAGACGCCCCACCCCAACCCTCCCCTGAAGGGGAGGGAGATGATCGACATAGGAGACTCAACATGCCCGGCACCATCGCCGCGACGGTGATCATGAAGGCGCGCAAGAAGATCGCGTGGCATTTCCTCTCGGCCGGCGCGACCACCGCAGCCACCGCGACCGCGTTCGAGCGGCCCGCGACGCGCCTCGGCGCGGAGGAGTTCGACCGCATGATCGCGTTCGGCGCGCTCGAGAAGACCGAGGATGGGCGCTACTGGCTCCACCGCCGCCGCTACGCCGACTATCGCAAGGAGTCGCTGGCGCGCGTGCTCGGCTATCTCGCGCTCGCGGGCTTCGCCGCGGCGGGGGCGATCGCGCTGGGCTGAGCCGCGCGGTGGACGCTGCCGCCGACCGCCGCTATCCGCGCCGTCTCGGATAGCGGAAGGAACGGCCATGGCAGCGCGCGCGAGCTCGTGGGGGACAAGCGTCGCGCTGGCGCTGGCGGCGCTGCTCGGCAGCTGCGCGACGCCGCCGCCCGCGGCGAAGGAGGCGCGGCCCGGGGCCACCGCTTCCGCGCCCGCCCCCGCCGCGACGGCAACCCAGCCGCAGCTCTTCGTCGTCGCCGCCAACCCGCTCGCGACCGACGCGGGCATGGCGGTGCTGCGCCGGGGCGGCTCGGCGGTGGACGCCGCGATCGCGGTGCAGGCGATGCTGTCGCTGGTCGAGCCGCAGAGCTCGGGCATGGGCGGCGGCGGCTTCATGACCTATTACGACGCGGCCAGCACGCAGGTGACCGTCTACGACGGGCGCGAGACCGCGCCGGCGGGCGCCACGCCCGACATGTTCCTCGACGACGGCGGCAAGCCGCTGCCCTTCGCGACCGCGGTGCTGAGCGGGCGCGCCACCGGCGTGCCCGGCGCGGTCAAGATGCTCGCCGAGGCGCACCGCCGCCACGGCGCGCTGCCGTGGCGCGACCTTTTCGGCGACGCCGCGCGCACCGCGCGCGACGGCTTCCTGGTCTCGCCGCGGCTCGGCCGTTTCCTGGCGGGCGGGCGCTTCCCCGAGTCGAACGCGCCCGACGTGCTCGCCTATTTCGCGCGCCCGGGCGGCGGGCTGCTGCGCCCCGGCGAGCGGCTGCGCAACCCGGCCTATGCCGGTTTCCTCCGAAGGCTCGCCACGCAGGGGCCGGCCGCGCTCTACGCCGGCGCGACCGCGCGGCGGATCGTGGCGCGAGTCCACGAAGGGCCGCTCGCGGGGAGCATGACGCTCGCCGACCTCGCCGCCTATCGCCCGGTGGTGCGCCAGCCGCTGTGTGCGCCCTATCGCGTGCTGCTGGTCTGCGCGCCGCCCCCGCCCGCGAGCGGCGTGGGGCTGCTCGAGCTGCTCGGCCTGCTCGAGCGCACCGACGTGGCGCGCTACGGCGCGGACGACCCGCGCGGCTGGTTCCTCTTCGCCGAGGCGAGCCGGCTGATGTACGCCGACCGCGACCGCTACGTCGGCGACCCCGCCTTCGTCGACGTGCCCGTCGCCGGGCTGCTCGCCCCCGCCTATCTCGACCGCCGCGCGCGGCTGATCGGCGAGCGCGCCGGCGCAGCGCCGGTGCCCGGCCAGCCCGAGGGCGCGGCACCGCGCGGCGTCGACCGCACGCTCGAGCCGACCGGCACCTCGCACTTCGTCGTCGGTGACGCGCGCGGCAACGTCGTGTCAATGACGACGACGGTGGAGTCGATCTTCGGCTCCGGGCGGATGGTCGACGGCTTCTTCCTCAACAACCAGATGACCGACTTCTCCTTCAGCCCGCGCGACAGCGACGGCCGCGCCGCGGCCAACGCGGTGGCCGCGGGCAAGCGCCCGCGCTCGTCGATGACGCCGCTGATCCTGCTCGACCGCGGGCGCCATTTCGCCGGCGCGGTCGGCTCGGCGGGGGGCAACGCGATCCTCGCCTATGTCGGCAAAGCGGTGGTCGGCGCGGTCGACTGGGGGCTGACGATGCAGCAGGCACTGGCGCTGCCCAACCTGATCGCGCGCGGCGACTCGTTCCAGGGCGAGGCCGACAAGTTCGCACCCGCGGTGCGCGAGGGCCTCGCGGCGCGCGGCGTGACGGTGCGGCCGGGGCAGGGCGAGGACTCGGGGCTGCACGGCGTGATCGTCCGCGATGGCCGGCTCGACGGCGGCTACGATCCGCGGCGCGAGGGCAAGGTGGCGGTGGCGCCGGCGAACGGAGAGCTCGCCTTTTCAGCGCATTAACCATAGACTTACCATTGACTGGCTAGGGATAGGCGCATGGTCGCCGATGTCCTCACCCGCTCCGCCGCCGCCCCTTTCGCCGCGGCCCCGCTCTCTGGTCTCGCCGGCGCGTGGCGCCGGTTACGGCGCCGCGACGAGCGCCATGCGCGCGCACGCGACGCGGCGGAGGCAGTGCCGGTGCGGCTGACGCCGCCGCCCGAGCGCCCGCTGCCGAGCGATCTCGACCTGCCGCTACGCCTGTTCGACCCCGCCGCCCTCGCGCGCGCCACCGCCGGCGCGGCGCCCGCCCCGCGCGCGATGGCGCTGGAGCCGCTGCTGCTCGACGAGACCCTGCAACGGCTGCGCCGCCTGGTGGCGTGAGGGAGTCGCGATCCCGCGCGGCGACGACCGCTCGGCGGGGTCCTCTCGGCCTCCTCTGATCGCACGTGTTCCCGCGAACGCGGGAACCCAGGGTCAGGCAGGGCAACGATGATGACCTGACGACCCCTGGGCTCCCGCGCGCGCGGGAGCACGATGGGAGGCGCGCGAAGATGGCGCGCGCTGGTGCGGCGTGATCTCACCCCGCCGCCACCGTCACCCCCTCCAACCGCGCGTGCGTCGCCCCCGCGTCGCGCGCGCGCGCCACTACGCGCAGCTCCGCCAGCACATGACCCGGCAGCGCGAGCGACTCGGCGTCGAGCGAGTCGAGCCAGGCGTCGAGCCGCGGGTCGTCCCGACCCGCCAGCACCAGCTCGTGGCGGTCGCCGGTGAAGGTGGCGCTGTGCCACGCCACCGCGCGATGCCGCTCGATCGCCACCGACGCGCCGGCCCGTGCCGCCGAGCGAGTCAGCGCGCGCTGCAGCCGCCCCGCGCTCATCGCGCGCCCGCGCGCAGCACGGCCTCGATGCGCCGCCGCATCCGCTCGCCCGGCACGCGGCCGCACCGCAGGTCGCGGACCAGCCGTGGGTCGTTGACCGTTCGCCGCCCGAACGTGGTCGGCGCGACCCCGGTGCGGCGCAGGTAGCGCTCGATCTCCAGCAACAGACTCATCGATACATCTCCCTCGACTCACCTGTTCCTCATCTGTTCTCACTTTTCCAACTTGTCGAGGAAAATTCCTCAGGCTAGGGTCGCGCATGGCCGAGACCCCGCAGCAGGCGCTCACGCGTGCCGCCGCCGAACGCGGCGTGGCGCTCTCCGCGCTGTCGCGGATGATCGGGCGCAACCAGGCCTATCTCAGCCAGTTCGTGCTGCGCGGCTCGCCGCGACGACTGCCCGAGCACGAGCGGCGGCTGCTCGCCGACTTTCTCGCGCTCGACGAGGCCGCGCTCGGCGCCGCCCCGCGCGAGGAGGACGTGGCGGTGCCGTGGCTCGCGGTGCGCGCCGCGGCGGGGCACGGGCGGGTCGCGGAGGAGCGCCTGCTCCGCGCCGAGCCGGTGCCGCGCGCGCTGCTGCGCGCCGCCGGCATCGCCCCTGCGGCGGCCTCGCTGATCACGGTGGCGGGCGAGTCGATGGCGCCGACGCTGTGCGACGGCGACCGGCTGCTCGTCGACACCGCCGACCGGCGCCCGCCCGCGGGCGGCGCGATCTACGTCATCCGCCGCGACGAGGAACTGGCGGTCAAGCGACTGGTGCCCGAGGGCGCGACCGTCGCGGTGCACAGCGACCATCCCGACTGGCCGACGCTGCGGGTCGCGGCGCGCGCGCTCGTCGTGGTCGGGCGGGCGCGGCTGCTCACGCGCGCGCTGTGAGGCAGGCGTCTCCCTGATATAAATCAGTGCCGGTTCGGATATCTCGCACGATCGCCGGGTTGGGGGGCGGAACCCGGAGGTGGTGATGACGACGGCAGCAGGCGCGCTAGCGGAGCACGCGCACGGTGACGCTGACCGCCCGCGCGCCACGCAGGCGGTCGCCGCGCGGCAGGGGGGCCGAGTCATGGCGATCGGCCGGCCGACGTGGGTCGGCGCGCAGCCGCCGATCGGGCGGAGGGCATCGACTCCGCCTTCGTGTCGGGCGACACATGCGCGATGCCGAGAGCGTGCAGCATGACCGTCGACACCCCGCGCATGGCCGCGCCGGTCGCGGCGTGCTGATCGCCGTGGACGACGGGAGCGTCGGAGGCGCGGGAAGGGCGCGCCGTCGCGCCGGCACGCGCGGGCGCGCCGCGCCGGCTCGATACCTGCCGCGGCCTCGTCCCCTGGATCGGCACCGGTGATCCTCGGCGTCGGGGCGACCTGGGGGATCTGCGCCGCCGCCACCGCGGCGGTGATCGCGCGCCCGTTCCGCTGGCCCGAGGCGATCTGGGCGGTCGCGGGCGCCGCGCTGCTGCTGGCGCTGGGGCTGATGCCCTGGCAGGCGGCGCTGGGGGCAGTGGCGAAGGGCGGCGACGTCTACCTCTTCCTGATCGGCATGATGCTGCTGAGCGAGACCGCGCGCGAGCAGGGCCTGTTCGACTGGGTCGCCGCCGCCGCCGCGGCGCACGCGCGCGGCTCGCCGCGGCGGCTGTTCGCCCTGGTCTATGCCACCGGGATCGTCACGACCACCTTCCTGTCGAACGACGCCACCGCGGTGGTGCTGACCCCCGCGGTCTATGCCGCCGCGCGCAAGGCCAAAGCGGATCCGCTGCCGCTGCTGTTCGCCTGCGCGCTGATCGCCAACGCGGCCAGCTTCGTGCTGCCGATCTCCAACCCCGCCAACCTCGTCCTGTACGGCGGCAAGATGCCGCCGCTGGGCGAATGGTTCGGGTCCTTCGCGCTGCCCTCGCTCGCGGCGATCGGCGTGCCCTTCGTCGCGCTGCGCTGGGCCGAGCGCGCGCGGCTGACCGGCAGCTGTGCGACCGACGTCGCGCGGACGCCCCTGTCCGCGGGCGGTCGCACCGCGCTGGCGGGGATCGCGGCGACCGCGCTGCTGCTGCTGGTGATGTCGGCGCGCGACCTGCCGCTCGGGTTGCCGACCTGCGTCGCCGGCGTGGCGACGCTGCTGCTGGTGGGCGCGCTGGCGCGGCGCTCGCCGCTGGCGCTGGCACGGCAGGTCTCGTGGAGCGTGCTGCCGCTGGTCGCCGGGTTGTTCGTGCTGGTCGAGGCGCTCGACCGTACCGGCGTGATCGCGCAGGTCGCCGCGGCGCTGCGCACCACCGCGGCCGACCCGGTGCGCGGCGCCGCGCTGGCGGGGACGGTGCTCGCCTTCGTCTCCAACCTGATGAACAACCTGCCCGCCGGGCTGGTCGCCAGCACCGCGGTGGCGCAGGCGCACCCGCCGCGGCTGGTGGTGGACGCGCTGCTGATCGGCGTCGACCTCGGCCCCAATCTCTCGATCACGGGCAGCCTCGCGACGATCCTGTGGCTGCAGGCGATCCGGCGCGAGGGCGAGGACGTCGGCTTCTGGCGCTTCCTCAAGGTCGGGGCGGTGACGATGATCCCCGCGCTGGCGGCGGCGCTCGGCGCGCGGCTGCTGATCGGGTAGGGGGGGCGCATAGCGTTGCCGAGGGGGCGCCGTCTCGAGCGTCAGTGGCTACCTCATCCTTCCCTGTAAGGGGAGTGCGGGCTTTGGCTTGCCCCCGGCAAGCCAAGATGGTGTCCGGGGGACACCATCTCGCCCGCACTGGCGCGCGGAGCGCGACGGAGGGGTGTCGCCCGTCGTGAGTGGCGCGGCCCTCGCCGCCCGGGTCACCCCTCCGTCAGCCCTGCGGGCTGCCACCTCCCCTCGCAGGGGAGGATCGACAGGCCCCCCATCCCCATCACCCCTGCGACAGCGCGTCGCGCAGCCGCGGGTCCTCCAGCGCCAGCCCGGCGCCGACCGCGACGCACAGCAGCGGCGAGTCGGCGACGACCACCGGCAGCCCGGTCGCGGCGCTGAGCACCTCGTCGAGTCGCGTCAGCATCGCGCCGCCACCGGTCATGACGATGCCCTGCTCGACCACGTCGGCGGCGAGCTCGGGCTTGATATGGCCGAGCGTGCGCAGCACCGCCTCGACGATCTGGCCGACCAGGTCGGCGAGCGCGTCGGCGATCTCGCCCTCGGTGATGGTGATCTCCTTGGGGATGCCGTTGACGAGGTCGCGCCCCTTGACCCGCATCGGCCGGTCCGCCTCCTCGCCGGGGCGGCTGGCGGCGCCGATCGTCAGCTTGATCCGCTCGGCGGTCGCCTCGCCGATCATCAGATTGTGGCGGCGGCGGACGTGCGAGGCGATCGCGTCGTCGAGCTTGTCGCCGCCGACACGGACCGAGCTGCTGTACGCGAGGCCGCTCAGCGACAGCACCGCGACCTCGGTGGTGCCCCCGCCGATGTCGACCACCATCGAGCCGGTCGGCGCGGTGATCGGCAGCCCGGCGCCGAGCGCGGCGGCGAGCGCCTCCTCGATCAGCCGCACCTCGGAGGCACCCGCGCTCAGCGCCGCCTGGCGGATCGCGCGGCGCTCGACCTGGGTCGAACCGGTGGGGATCGAGATCACCATGCCGGGGCGGCGCTGGAGCCGGCCGCGTCCGCCGTGAACCTTGTCGATGAAGTGCTTGATCATCTGCTCGGCGACGTCGAGGTCGGCGATCACGCCGTCGCGCAGCGGGCGGATGGTGCGGATATGCTCGGGCGTCTTGCCCATCATCAGCTTGGCGTCGGCACCGACCGCGAGCACGCGCGTGACGCCGTCGCGCTCCTCGACCGCCACCACCGAGGGCTCGTCGATGACGATGCCGCGCCCCGCGACATGGACCAGGGTGTTGACCGTGCCGAGGTCGACCGCGAGGTCGTGCGAGCGGAGGCCGAGGATGGAGGGTAAGCGCACGGGCACCGTTCTCTCGATGATGTCGGCGGCGCGCGGCCAACAAGGGGGCTCAAGGGTCTGGCGCGGCTCGCGGCTTTCGCTTCACCCGTCAATGCGCTTGCGATCAGCGGCGGGTGTCAGGCGGCAGGTGGCGGAGGGCGGGCCGGGAGCGGTGCGCGCGCATGCCACCGACCACGGCGTAGCGAGCGCTTCCCTCGCGGTCCTGGACGCCGGCGTTCGCCGGAGCACGACCCGGATGGATCGCGGGCGACGTCGACCCGCCGCGCGCCGGCCGTCACGCCCGCTTGGTGCGACCCGCCGCCACCGCCGCGTCGCTGGCGAGCCGGTCGGCGCGCTCGTTCTCGGGATGGCCGGCGTGGCCTTTGACCCACTCCCACTCGACCCGGTGCGGCTCGGCCGCGGCGAGCAAAGCCTGCCACAGCTCGGCGTTCTTGACCGGCTTCTTGTCCGCGGTCTTCCAGCCGTTCTTGCGCCAGCCGTGAATCCACTTGGTCAGCCCGTCCATGACGTAGCGGCTGTCGGTCATCAGCTTGACGCGGCACGGGCGGGTCAGCGCGTTGAGCCCCTCGATCGCGGCGGTCAGCTCCATGCGGTTGTTGGTGGTGACCGAGTCGCCGCCGGAGAGCTCCTTCTCGTGCGCGCCGCTGCGGATCACCACGCCCCAGCCGCCGGGGCCGGGATTGCCCTTGCAGGCGCCGTCGGTGAACATCTCGACGAGGGTGAGTTCGGTCATTGGAAACAGTCCGGATGGGCCTCGTACCAGGCGAGGCGGTGGAGATAGGCGAGCGGGTCCTTGCGCGTCACCAGCGCGTCGGCGGGGGTGTGCAGCCAGTCCCACGCGCGGCTCAGCAGGAAGCGGACGCAGGCGCCGCGCGCGAGCAGCGGCAGCGCGGCGCGCTCGGCGGCGGAGAGCGGCGCGGCCGCGGCATAGCCCGCCAGCAGCGCGGCGCCGATCGCAGGATCGAGCGGCGCGCCGGCGGCGTCGAACGACCAGGCGGAATGCATCACGGCCAGGTCATAGGCGGTGAGGTCGGTGCAGGCGAAGTAGAAGTCGATCAGCCCGGCGACCGCGTCGCCGAGCATCAGCACGTTGTCGGGGAAGAGGTCGGCGTGGATCGCGCCGCTGGGCAGGTCGCGCGGCCAGTCGCGCTCGATCGCGTCGAGTGCGCGCGCGACTCGGTCGAACAGGCCGGGCCGGATCGTGTCGACGTCGCGCCCGCAGCGCTCGAGCAGGGGACGCCACGTCGCCAGCCCCATCGAGTTGGCGCGGGTCGGCGCGAAATCGGCGAGCGCGACGTGCATCGCCCCCATCGCCGCCGCCGCGGCGTGCGCCTGCGCCGGGCTGGGGTGCGACACCGAGACGCCGGGGAGGAAGCGGATCAGGCAGGCGGGGCGCTCGGCGAGCCGCTGGATCGCGACACCCTCGCGGTCGGCGATCGCGGGCGGCACGGGCAGGCCCCGCGCGGCGAGATGATCGAGCAGAGCGAGGAAGAAGGGCAGGTCGTCGGCGGCGACACGCTTCTCGTAGAGCGTGAGGATGAAGCGCGCCGCGGTGGTGTCGACGAGATAGTTGGAGTTCTCCACCCCCTCGGCGATGCCCTTGGCCGAGACCAACGCGCCGACGTCGTAGCGCGCGAGGAAGGCGGCGAGCGCCTCGGCGGATACCTGCGTGTAGACTGCCACCTGTCGCCCCCCCGTGGCGGCCGTCCGAGCGCCCGCGGCGGGTTCGTTCGCGGAAGAGGGCAGGCCGGGTCAAGCCCGGGACGACGGAAAAGGGGAGGCGCGCCCGCGCCGGCGCGGATGATCCGGTGCAGGAAGGCCAGCCCAGAAGGTTGACCATCACACTCAGGTCTGCGGCCTGCCATTCCCCTGCAGGGAAGGATGAGGTTTACCGTGGGCTAGGCACGCGTCCGGCATGACGGCCGAGAGGCGCGCAGGAAAGATCGCTCCCGCCGGCGCCTCCCCTATGCCGCCTCCGCCTCCAGCCCGCGCGGCAGCTTGAAGGCGATCGTCTCGCGCGTGGTCTCCTCCTCGCGCTCGGTCACGTCGAAGCGGGTCGCCAGCCGGTCGACCAGCTCGCGCACCAGCAGCTCGGGCGCCGAGGCCCCCGCCGTCACCCCCAGCGTGCCGACGCCGTCGAGGAACGCCCAGTCGAGGTCGGCGGCGCGCTGGATCAGCGCCGAGCGGATGCCCTGGCGCTCCGCCACCTCGACCAGCCGCAGCGAGTTGGACGAGTTGGGCGCGCCGATCACCAGCACCGCGTCGCACGCCGCCGCGATCGCCTTCACCGCGGCCTGGCGGTTGGACGTGGCGTAGCAGATGTCCTCGCCGCGCGGCGCCTGCACCAGCGGGAAGCGCGCGTGCAGGGCCGCGACCACCGCGGCGGTGTCGTCGACCGACAGCGTCGTCTGGGTCAGGAAGGCGAGGTTGGCGGGGTCCGCCGGCTGCAGCCGCTCCACGTCCTCCACCGTCTCGATCAACGTCATCGCGCCGGGGGGGACCTGGCCGAAGGTGCCGATCACCTCGGGGTGGCCGGCGTGGCCGATGAACAGGATGTGCCGCCCCATCGCGACCAGCCGCTCGGCCTGGCGGTGGACCTTGGAGACCAGCGGGCAGGTGGCGTCGAGATAGTCGAGCCCGCGGTCCTGCGCCGCCGCGGGCACCGACTTGGGCACGCCGTGCGCGGAGAAGACCACCGGCGCGCCGTCGGGCACCTCGTCCAGTTCCTCGACGAAGATCGCGCCCTTCGCCTTGAGGGAATCGACCACGAACTTGTTGTGGACGATCTCGTGGCGGACGTAGACGGGCGCGCCGTGCTTCTCGATCGCGAGCTCGACGATGCGGATCGCACGGTCGACGCCGGCGCAGAAGCCGCGCGGCGCGGCGATCAGCAGCTCGAGCGGGCGGCGGACGGGAAGGGGTTCGGCCATGCGCCCGCGTCTACGCCAATGCTTGCTCCGGCGATAGTCGGTTCCTATGCTGCGGGCGTGACCGGGGCCGTTCGCGCGGCCCCGTTGTCGCATGTGCTGATTGTCGGGATTACCCAGTGACTCCTCCCCGCGTGACTCTCCACCGCCCGCTCGCCGCGTCGCTCGTCCTCCTGCTCGCGGCGGGCTGCGCGCGCACCGGCGAGATCGACGTCTCGCGCGGCGGCGCGGGCATCACCGCGGTGCGCTCGGCCTGCCCGATCGTGGCGGTCCCCGCGGGCACCGGCGACGTCACCCTGTTCGACCCGCCCGCCAGCCGCACCGCCAGCGCGATCGACACCGTGGCGACGATCAGCAACGTGCGCTCCACCTGCGACGACCAGGGCAGCGACGTGGTCACGCGAGTCACCTTCGACGTGCGCGCGCGCCGTGTCCGCGCCGACTCGCCGCGCGACGTGACCCTGCCCTATTTCATCGCGATCACGCGCGGCGGCAGCTCGGTGGTGGCCAAGCGCCTCGGCCAGGTCGCGCTGCACTTCGACGCCGGCCAGCCGGTGGCGACCGCCTCGGCCGAGGCGACCAGCGCGGTGGCGCGGTCGGCCGCGACGCTGCCGTCCGAGGTGCGCGACCGGCTGACCAAGAAGCGCAAGGCGGGCGACGAGGACGCCGCGCTCGACCCGCTCGCCGACCCGCAGGTGCGCACCGCGGTGGCCTCGGCCAGCTTCGAGGCGCTGGTCGGCTTCCAGCTCACGCCCGACCAGCTCAAATATAACGCAACCCGCTGACGAAACTGAACTTTCACCCGTTCTGCGACGAGCCGAGTCGAACCAGCGGCGAGTCGGTCACCTTTGAGCAACCATTGTCGGCCTAATCCGTCGGTCGAGGCGCCACCGGTGCCGCAGGGAGTTGTTCGTGACCGCATTGACGCCGCTGTTGTCCTCCTCGTCGCTGGCCCCCGCGGCCGCGCCGACGACGCGCGCGACGCTCCCGGCGGCGGTCACGCCGCCCGCGGCGCCGGCGCCGGACCGCTCGATCGGCGCGCGCGTCGATTCGCAGGTGGCGGGCGGCGCGCTCAGCGCGGACGCGGGCGCGTCGCTCAAGGACTTCTTCGGCGAGACTGGCGCGGGGTCGACCGGCAGCCTGATCCGCCGCGCCGGCGCACAGCTCGACCAGTTCGACCGCGTGCTCGACAAGTTGCGCGCCAGCCTCGGCAACGGCGCCACCTACGGCGGTGCCGCGCCGGGCAGCAGCGGGATGGTGGTCGACCGGCTGGCGTGAGCCAGCGGGGCTGGTCCTGCTTGAGGAGCAGCGGTCTGCCACGCGATCCCGACGCGGCCGCGCGCTGTCCTTCGCCCCCGGTCAGCCACACGCTTCCTTCTCGTCAGCCCTGTCCTTCTCGCATCATCCGCACTCCTCTTTCACGTCACCCCGCTCCTTCCTTCCGTCATCCCCGCGCAGGGGGAGATCCAGACACGCTGACATCGCGGTGCTTTCCCTGAGCCCGGTGCGCGGTCGCAGCTCGGCAGCGGGAGGAGAGAGGAGCCGCGCTCCCCGCTCTTCCAGAAACCGCAACGCGTCTGGATCCCCGCCTTTGCGGGGATGACGATCATGGGCGGCGCGTTCTCATCGCCGGCCGCCCACCACCCGCCGGGGCTTTGCCCCGGCCGTGCCGCGCGCTACGGAACGAAGCGTGACCGACGCCGACCGCCTGATCTCGCCCACGCGCCGCGTCGAGGACGTCGACGCCGCCTTGCGCCCCAAGACGCTCGACGATTTCGTCGGGCAGAAGGCCGCGCGCGAGAACCTCCGAGTCTTCATCGATGCCGCGCGCGGCCGCGGCGACGCGCTCGACCATGTCCTGTTCTTCGGCCCACCCGGGCTGGGCAAGACCACGCTGGCGCAGATCATCGCGCGCGAGATGGGGGTGGGCTTCCGTGCCACCTCCGGCCCGGTGATCGCCAAGTCCGGCGACCTCGCCGCGCTGCTGACCAACCTCGAGGACGGCGACGTGCTGTTCATCGACGAGATCCACCGGCTCCAGCCCGCGGTGGAGGAAGTGCTCTACCCGGCGATGGAGGACCGCGCGCTCGATCTGATGATCGGCGAGGGGCCGTCGGCGCGCTCGGTGCGGATCGACCTGCCGCGCTTCACGCTGGTGGGCGCGACGACGCGGCAGGGGCTGCTCACCACGCCGCTGCGCGACCGCTTCGGCATACCGGTGCGGCTGCAATTCTACACGGTGGAGGAGCTCACCCGCGTGGTCGCGCGCGCGGCGGGGCTGCTCGAGCTCGGCATCGCGCCCGACGGCGCCGCCGAGATCGCGCGGCGCGCGCGCGGCACGCCGCGGATCGCGGGGCGGCTGCTGCGCCGCGTGCGCGACTTCGCCAATGTCGCCGGCGCGGCGACGGTGGACGCGGGGGTGGCGGATCGCGCGCTCAACCGGCTCGAGGTCGACAAGCTCGGGCTCGACGCGATGGACCGGCGCTATCTCACGATGATCGCGGACGTGTACCGCGGCGGCCCGGTCGGGGTGGAGACGCTCGCCGCCGGGCTGAGCGAGCCGCGCGACACGATCGAGGAGGTGATCGAGCCCTATCTGATCCAACTCGGTCTGGTGGCGCGCACCGCGCGCGGGCGCGTGCTCAACGCCGGCGGGTGGAAGCATCTGGGGCTCAACCCGCCGGCGGGGAGCCAGGACGGGCTGTTCGATCAGTGAGTTGAAGATGCTCCCCGCGTGGCGGGGAGGGGGACCGCTCGCGAAGCGAGGGATGGAGGGGGCTCGCCACGCAGCACAGCGCCTGCGGACACCCCCCACCAGCCTGCGGCTGGTCCCCCTTCCCGCGAGCGGGGAGGATCGGCGCGGGGCAGCGCTGTCCTACGCCACCCGCGTCGCGCTAGATCGCGCACATGACCGCTGCCTTCATCCTCGCTCCGCACTGCTCCAACCCGCGACTCAACGTTCGCGCCGACACGCGCCAGCGACTCAACATTCGCAACATTCGCACTCGACGCCCGTCGCCGACCACCGCGCGCCCGGTTGAGCCGGCCCCCGCCGCCGCCTACATTGCGCGCGTGACGCCCTCGCCCCCGATCGCCGAGCTGACCGACCGCGCGCGCGACATCTTCCGCCGCGTCGTCGACGGTTATCTCCACAGCGGCCAGCCGGTCGGCTCGAAGGCGCTGGCGCAGGCGGGGCTCAACCTCTCGCCTGCGTCGATCCGCAACGTCCTCGCCCAGCTCGAGGCGGCGGGGCTGCTCGCGGCGCCGCATACCTCGGCGGGGCGGATGCCGACCGAACGGGGGCTGCGGCTGTTCGTCGACGGCATGATGCAGGCGCGCGAGCCTTCGATCGAGGAGCGCGCGCAGATCGAGGCGCGCGCCGCCGCCGCCGGCCCGGTGGAGGAGGCGCTCGCCGCCACCACCGCGGCGCTGTCCGGGCTGTCCGCCTGCGCCGGGCTGGTGATGGTGCCCAAGCGCGAGGCGGTGCTGCGCTCGATCGGGTTCGTCCCGCTCGGGCCCGCTCAGGCGCTGGCGGTGCTGGTCGGCGAGGACGGCGCGGTGGAGAATCGCGTCATCGACCTGCCCGCCGCGCTCGATCCCTCCGCACTGGTGGAGGCGGGCAATTACATGACCGCGACGCTGGGCGGGCTGACGCTGGCCGAGGCGCGGCAGCGGCTCGAGCGCGAGCTGGCCGACGGGCGCAGCGCGCTCGACGCCGCCGCGCGCGCGCTGGTCGAGCGCGGGCTGGCGGTGTGGAGCGAGGACGGCGCGCGCCGCCCGGTGCTGATCGTGCGCGGGCAGGGGCGGCTGCTCGACGACGCCGCCACCGCCGACCTGGAGCGAGTCCGCGGCCTGCTCGACGACCTCGAGGGCAAGCAGGAGATCGCCGCGCTGCTCGACTCGGCGCGCGCGGGCGACGCGACGCGGATCTTCATTGGCGCGGAGAACAAGCTGTTCGCGCTGTCGGGATCCTCGGTGATCGCGAAACCGTTTCGCGGGCACGACGGGCGCGTGGTCGGCGTGGTCGGGGTGATCGGCCCGACGCGGTTGAACTATGCGCGGGTCGTGCCCATGGTGGATTTCACCGCCGCGACGCTCGCCCGCCTGCTCGGGTGACGCGCGCGCACCCGTTCGAGACGCTTGATTAGACAGGGACAGAATGAGCGACCAACCGACTTCCGCCGACGACCTGCGCGAGGCCACCGCCGAGGCTGCCCCCGAGGTGGCCGAGCATGATTCCCAGGCGCAGCGCATCGCCGAGCTGGAGGACCAGCTCGCCGCCGCGCGGCAGGAGACGCTGTACGCCCAGGCCGACATCCAGAACGTGCGCCGCCGCGCCGAGAAGGACGCTGCCGACGCGCGCGCCTACGCCGCCACCAATTTCGCGCGCGACGTGCTCTCGGTGAACGACAATCTCGAGCGCGCGCTGGCCGCGATCCCGGCCGAGCTGCGCGCCGACGACAAGTTCAAGGGTCTCGTCACCGGGCTGGAGGCGACCGGCCGCGAGCTGACCAACGTCTTCGCCCGCCACGGGCTGACCAAGATCGAGGCGATGGGCCAGCCGCTCGACCCCAACCGCCACCAGGCGATGGTCGAGATGCCCAGCGACGCCGAGCCGGGCACGGTGGTGCAGGAGATGCAGTCGGGCTGGATGATCAAGGACCGGCTGCTGCGCCCCGCGCTGGTCGGGGTGGCGAAGAAGCCGGAGTGAGGCGAGGGCGGGGGCGGCCGCGTGGCGGCCTCTCCGCGGCACGGTATTGATCTCCCAGGCTCCTGAGGTCGGTGGGGCCCGGCGCGGGCGAGCGGGTTACCCTGCCGCCATCCCGGACTTGTCCGGGATTCGGCGCTTCGCGGGAGAAACGCGGGCGGGATGTGCGGCACCGACGATCCCGGACTAGGTCCGGGACACGGAGAGCGTGGGAGCACGGGTTAGCGCTTGCCCCGCCGGTTGAGGCAGGGCGGCGCTTATCGTAACGGCCCGCCGCATCGCCCCGCTGGACGCCGCGGAACCACCCGCTAAGGCTAAAGGCATGAACGATAATCTCACCGCCGAGCGCGCCACCTTCGTGACCCATCTGGAGTGTTCGCTGACCGGCGAGCGCTACGCGGCGGACCAGCTCCACAACCTCTCGCGCGCCGGGCGGCCGCTGCTGGTCCGCTACGACCTCGACGCGGTCCGCGCCGAATTGCCGCGGGAGACGCTGGCGGCGCGCGACACCGACCTGTGGCGCTGGCGCGAGCTGCTACCGGTGCGCCGCACCGACAACGTCGTCAGCCTGGGCGAGATCGAGACGCCGCTGGTCCCGATCGCGCGGAGCGGCGGCGCGAACGTCTGGGTCAAGGACGAGGGCCGCCTGCCGACCGGCAGCTTCAAGGCGCGCGGGCTGGTGATGGCGGTGGCGATGGCGAAGGAGCTCGGCGTCACGCGGATCGCGATGCCGACCAACGGCAACGCCGGGGCCGCGCTGGCGGCCTATGCGTCGCGCGTCGGCCTCGAGACGATCGTCTTCTGCCCCGAGGACACGCCCGAGGTGAACGTGCGCGAGATCGCGGCGCAGGGCGCGCGCGTGTGGCGCGTCAACGGGCTGATCGACGATTGCGGCGCGATCGTCGGCAAGGGGGCGGCGGAGGGGCGCTGGTTCGATTTCTCGACGCTCAAGGAGCCCTATCGGATCGAGGGCAAGAAGACGATGGGGCTGGAGCTGGCGGCGCAGCTCGGCTGGCGGCTGCCCCGGGCGATCTTCTACCCGACCGGCGGCGGCACCGGGCTGATCGGCATGTGGAAGGCGTTCGACGAGCTCGAGCGGCTCGGCTGGATCGGCAGCGAGCGCCCGCGCATGTACGCGGTGCAGGCGTCGGGCTGCGCGCCGATCGTCCGCGCCTTCGAGGCGGGCGAGGAACATGCCGAGCGCTGGGAAGACGCGCACACCGTCGCCGCGGGCATCCGCGTGCCGCGCGCGGTGGGCGACTTCCTCATCCTGCGCGCGGTGCGCGAGAGCGGCGGCAAGGCGCTGGCGGTGGGCGACCCCGCGATCCTGGCGGCGGTGGACGCCTGCGCGCGGCAGGACGGTCTGCTGCTCTGCCCCGAGGGCGGGGCGACGCTCGCGGCCTACCACCAGGCGCTGCGCGACGGCGAGGTCGACGAGGACGAGGAGGTGGTGCTGTTCAACTGCGCGACCGGGCTGAAATACCCGCTGCCGCCGGCCGAGCAGCGGCTCGACCGCCACGGCGCGATCGACTTCGATCGGCTGTGAGCGCCTGAACCTCAGGCCTCCGCGTCGAGCGCCGCGGCGAGCCACGTCGGCCGCAGCGCGTCGCCGAGCGCCTCGACGCGGCGCAGCGCCACCATCAGCCCCAGCTCGGGGTAGAGCGCGCGCGCCTTGGCCTCGTCCGGCGCGAGCGGCGCCACCACCAGCCGGCGGTTGACCTTGCTGCGGTGGTGCATCCGCGCGGTATTCTCCTGGCCGACGTAGCAGCCCTTGGCGAAGCTCACCCCGCCCAGCTCGCGCGCGTTGGCCTCCAGCCACAGGGTCTCGCCGTCGCCCAGCTCGGCGCGGCCCTCGGGTACGCCGAGCGCCAGACGATGCGCGCGCCACGGCGCCGACGCGTCCCCGTCGCCGGGCGGCGCGAGCCAGCGCCAGCCCAGCGCGGCGAGCCGCGGGTCGGGCACCGCATCGGCGTCCGTGGGCCGCTCCGGCGACCAGTGCACCGCGCGCCCGTCCTCCGGCGCGATCGTGATCGCACGGCGCAGCCGGTACATCGTCAGCCGCCGCGCCAGCGCGTCGCGCGCGTCGCGCTCGACGTCGAGCAGCACGTCGGTGCCATCCGCCCAGACGAGGAAGTCGAACAGGGCCTTGCCCTGCGGCGACAGCAGCCCCGCCCAGCACGGCAGCGCGCCCGCCATGTCGTTGGTGACGAGCCCCTGGAGGAAGCCGCGCGGGTCGTCCCCGGAGAGCCGCAGCAGCGCGCGGTCGGCGAGCGTGGTGGCCGGTCTGGTATCGGTCATGTCGGCAAGGTAGGGAGGCGCCACACACGGTGAAAGACCCGGAAAGGACGGACCATGGCGAGCTACGATCTCCTGCTGAGCGGCGGCACCGTCCATACCCCGGGCGGCCCGGTGCGGGCCGACGTGGGCGTGAGCGACGGCCGCATCGTCGCGATCGGCGCGAGCGGCGATGCGGGGCGGCGGATCGACTGCACCGGGCTCGACATCCTGCCGGGCGTGATCGACACCCAGGTGCATTTCCGCGAGCCCGGGCTGGAGCATAAGGAGGATCTCGCGAGCGGCAGCGAGGCCGCGGTGCGCGGCGGCGTGGTCGCGGTGTTCGAGATGCCCAACACCAAGCCCAACACCGACTCGGCCGATGCGATCGCCGACAAGCTGGCGCGCGCGCAGGGGCGGATGTGGTGCGACCACGCCTTCTACGTCGGCGCCACCAACCACAACGCGCGCGAGCTGGCCGAGCTGGAGCGGCTGCCCGGCACCGCGGGCGTGAAGATCTTCATGGGCGCCTCCACCGGCGACCTGCTGGTGAGCGAGGACTCGCGCCTCGCCGAGGTGCTGGCGCACGGCGTCCGCCGCGTCGCGATCCACGCCGAGGACGAGGACCGCATGAACGCGCGCGCCGGCGAGCGCGTCGCGGGCGATCCCTCGTCGCACCCGGTGTGGCGCGACGACGAGAGCGCGATGCTGGCGACGACGCGGATCCTGCGGCTCGCGCGCGCGGCGCGGCGGCGCATCCACGTGCTCCACGTCACCACGCCGGCCGAGCTCGAGCTGCTCGGCCGCAACAAGGACATCGCCACGTGCGAGGTGACGCCGCAGCATCTCACGCTCGCGGGCGAGGAGGCCTATCCGCGGCTCGGCACGCTGGCGCAGATGAACCCGCCGATCCGCTCGGGCGCGCACCGCGACGGGCTGTGGCACTGGCTCAACCAGGGTGTGCCCGACGTGATCGGCTCCGACCACGCGCCGCACACGCTGGAGGAGAAGGGCAAGGATTATCCCGCGAGCCCGAGCGGCATGCCCGGCGTCCAGACGCTGCTGCCGCTGCTGCTCGACCATGCCGCCAACGGCCGCCTGTCGCTCCAGCGCGTGATCGAGCTGACCAGCGCGGGCGCGCAGCGCATCTTCGGGCTGGTCGGCAAGGGACGGATCGCGCGCGGCTATGACGCCGACTTCACCGTGGTGGACCTGCGCAAGCGCTGGACGATCGAGGACCGCTGGCTGGCGTCGCGCGCGGGCTGGTCGCCGTTCACGGGCATGGCGCTGACCGGCAAGCCGATCGGCACGATCATCCGCGGCGAGGTGGCGATGTGGGAGGACGAGCTCGGCGCCGGACCGCTGGGTCAGCCGCTGCGCTTCGAGGCGACGCAGTTCCCCGGCGGGCGGTAACGAAGGCGTGGCGAGGTGACCGCGGCGGTCGAGCCGCCTCGCCTTAACGATCCGTCGGCGCGTCCCGCTCGACGTCGGCAGACCGGGGCGGGGCGAACGCCGGCGTTGCTCTGCCGATCATCTTCGCTCCCGCGTTCGACCGGGCTGGCGGCGATCGTCGCCTCCGTGGCGCCGGCGGGCCTCCACCCGGACGGCGGGTCGAACGGGAGGATCGGGGCTCCCCTCCGGAACAGGCGGCAAAGAGGAACCCCGTCGAGGAGCCACCGACCGCAGCGAGCGGCGCGATAACGGCCTCGGCAGGTCGCACCCGGGTGCCGCGGGAGGCAAGGGACAGGCGGTTCAGCCGCTCAGAACGGCAGCCATTTGGCGGTCTCGCTGAACTTCATGTAGCCGACGTTGACGCCGGCGCGCCACCCGACGCCGAGGCGCACCGGGATCAGCACGACGTTGCCGCTGCGCAGGTAGGTCGCCGCGAAGCCGCCGACGAAGTACAGCCGGCCCTCGGCGCCGGGGAAGCGCTTGAACAGGTCGTGCGTGTCGTAGAGGTTGTAGACCAGCACGAAGACCTTGTTGGCGTCGCCGCCGACGTCGAAGCCGACCGACGGCCCGGTCCAGTAGACCGGGCGCTGCCCTTCGACCTTGTGCGTCATGATCCCGGAGCCGTAGCGCAGCCCGACGACGAACGCGCCCGACGCCTCGCGCCCGGCGATATAGGCGTTGGGTTCGCCCTGGTCCTTGAGGATCTTCTCGATGATCTGCGCGAAGCCCTCGGCGCCCTTGCCGAACACGCCCTCACCCGCGGCGATCAGGTCGTCGCGCTTGTAGGTCTCCGCCGCGTTGGTGGTGGCGTTGGCGCGCGCGTCGCCCTGCGGCGTCGGCACCTCGGCGGGCGGCAGCGGCTCGTCGTCGCGCTGGTTCGGCGCGGGGCTCGTCTGCGGCGCGCGCGGTGTGCGTACCGCGGGCTGGCCGCCGACGTCCTGGTCGATCGCGGCATTGGGATCGATCGTGCGCACCTGCGCGCCCACCGCCGCTGGTCCGCTGAGCGCGAGCGCTGCCACCATCATCGCGCCCCGCGCGCCGCGCCATATCGTTCGCATCGTCACTGTCCCCACACCGGTGTCGCAGCATAGCGGTAGCGGTGCTGTCGGGGCAATGAACGCCGCGACGACCCGACTCCGTGACGCGCCGCACCGAATCGCCGCGAGCCCATTGATCACGCCGACGACGCTCGCTATAGCCGCGCCTCACGCCGGCCCGGAGACGTGGGTGAGTGGCTGAAACCAACGCTTTGCTAAAGCGTCATACGGGAAACCGTATCGAGGGTTCGAATCCCTCCGTCTCCGCCAAGGCTGCCGTCGAAATTGGCAGAAAAGCTGGCGTTTTTGCTGAGGCCGTCGCTTCGTTCCCACGATTATTCCCACACTTCGATGCGGATACGGGCGATCAGCGATGAACCGCTACGAACGCTGAACTGAGAGGCCAAGCCTCCGATGTCGCAAGCCCTGCGTGTGCAGCATGGACGCTTTGTATCCCATCTCATCCACGTGCTTCGGTGATAGCTTCATCAATGACGCGCTACGCGCTTCACTGACAAAGCTGTCAAAAGGCTACCCCCGAAGGTGGGGACGTGGTGAGGCGAAAGCCGCCGTCGCTTAAAGCGGTTCCATCCTGATGTAGTCGCGCCCCCCGAGTGCAATCTGAGAGTACCCGTCCCACACGGGTTAGGGGTGCCGTCTACGAAGGTGATCTGCGGCCATCGAGCTCGGCCCAAATCACGCCGGTACGCCGGTGCCCCGCGCAACGACCGCGAAAGCTGCCCGGCTGTTTCGGTCCGCGGTTCGGCCTGAGTGACCGTGTGTGGACGCCCCTTCGGATGCAAGAGGGTGTTGAAGAGATTTTAGCGCGGGTTCAGGTGCTTCCGTGTGTCCGGCCTGTCGATGCAGCCTTCATCACGGCTGCTGGCCTGAATGGAGATCGCGGATCGGGTCCAGATCGCTTTTGCGCGCTCAGGGCGCCTGGTCATTTCACTGGTTTTCCCGACCCCGTCTTCTGACCGTTGCGCCATTCCTCTCTGCTGACCTTCTCTGCGTACCTGACGCCTCAAGCCTTGCCGGTTACGCCGCGGCCGGAGCTCTGTAGGTGCCGCCGTGCGCCATCAGCGCCCAGACGATCCGTGCCATCTTATTCGCGAACGCGACGGTGACCAGCATGCGCGGCTTGCGCGCGAGCATGCCTGCCAACCACGCGCTGGCCGTCTCGGGCTCGCGCGCCGCGACCTTTGTTGCCGAGCTTGCCCCCAGGATCAGCAGGCGCCGCAAGCTGCGCTCGCCCATCCTGGTCGTGCGCCCAAGCCGTTCCTTGCCGCCGCTCGAGTGCTGTCGAGGAACGAGACCGAGCCAGGCGGCGAAGTCGCGCCCGCGACGAAAAGTGCTGGCGGCCGGCGCCAGCGCCACCAGCGCGGTCGCTGTCACGGGGCCGACACCGGGGATCGTCATCAGCCGCTTCGCGACCGCGTCCGCCTTTGCCCGGCTAACGATCTCACGGTCTAGAAGGGCGATCTGCTCCTGTAGCGCCTGTAAGCCCTGTGCCATGACGGCCAGTACTGGCCGCGCCACTGCCGGTACGTCGGACGCCGGGTCGGCGACGATCTCGACGAGCTTGCCGACGTGCCCGACACCCTGCCGAACGATGTAGCCGAACTCGTTGAGGTGCCCGCGCAGGGCATTGATCAGCTGGGTTCGCTGGCGCACGAGCAGGTCGCGCGTTCGGAACACAACCGCCGAAGCCTGCGCTTCAGCGCTCTTACCTTGAACAAACCGCATCGTCGGTCGCTGCGCGGCCTCGCAGATCGCCTCCGCGTCGGCCATGTCGTTCTTCTGCCGTTTGACGAACGGCTTCACGTACGCCGGCGGGATCAGCCTGGTGTCGTGCCCGATCGCAGCGAGCTCACGCGCCCAGTAATGCGAACTCGCGCACGCCTCCATCGCGACGACGCACCGCGGCAAGGACGAGAAAAAGGGCAGTACCTGATTCCACCGTAGCTTCTTGCGGAACACGACCCCGCCGCTCGCATCCGCACCGTCCACCTGAAAAACCGACTTCGCCAGATCGATGCCGACTGTGCTAACCTCACTCACGGACGCCTCCTGCAGTGGTGTTTCAACACTTCCGCTTCTGGCACATCGATGCCGTCAGGGGGCGTCCAACCCAACGCTATTGGGTCGCCACGAGCGGGAAAGGGGCCACGATTACACTTTCTCCGTCGCTTTCGAGTTGCTTAGAGGCGTGCCATGCGGATGAGCCGAATGCGGTCTATCGTCGAGGATGCTAGGGGCTGCAGAGGTGAATGCGGTGGCTCTGCCGCCAAGGTTCGATCATGGGGGGGGAGGTTCCCAGATGTGCGCATCGGCACGGATCGATGTGCCGGCGGTTCGCTTGCCAGGATGGCGGCAGCTCATCACAACGAGCCATGGGCACGTACGCATGGCTTCACCCCGAACGTCACGATCTCTACCTGGCGGCGCGTGTCTTCGCAGGCGCGGGTTTCGACGGCGACTGGATCCAGTGGGCCGGGAACATCGTGCTGATCCACATCGAGCTCTATGACGATCCTCTTCAAGGTAGGGATTTCTGGCTGTTCGACGACGAGCTTATCCCGGCGAACGCGTGCGCCGAGGCATTGTGGGCGGTCGTAGAGTCCGACCCGTACAGCGTGCCCGAGCTGCTCGCCGCATCTCCGTCGGCTGCGACGGTCCGGGAAACCGCCGCCACTCTCGTTGCCACGATCGAGCGGAACGGGCGCGGTATCCCGGACAGCCTCTCGAACAGCTTAGCGGAGGCTGCCGCCACCAGGCGTTCTGAGAACAGCGTCCGCGCCTGGTGGTCGAACGTCGTACCGCTGCTCGCCAAGCGGGAGTAGCACGGCCCCGTATCGATGACGCCGCTTGTCTCGTCACCGGCCGGCGCTCCCGTTGCACGCTTAGCGACGAGGTGTGAGCGTCACCCATGCGCCGACGGGCTGCCCACCGCGCAAAGCGGGCTCGAACCGAAAGTCCGCCACGTAGCGCTCGACGTAGCGCCGCTCGGCAGCGGAAGCACCCTCAATGCGTACCCGATCCACGCGGCCATTGGGAGCGACGCGCAGGCAGGCTGTCTCGTTGCGGGGTACCGCAACCCGAACCGACCCGAGCAGGCGTGGGAAACGGTCGAGCCGCGCTCGATGGCGGCAACCGCTTAACGCGATGGCGAGAGTGGCGATTTCGGGGGAGACGCCCGCCACGAGCGGCGCGTCAATCGAGTAGACGGCAGGCGGCGTCACGATGTTCCGGTCGATGAAAGCAAAGTCGGGATCCACGTAGACGAGCGGAATGGGCGAGAAGACGCCGACCAGCGTCCCGCACAGCATGACATGCACGATTGACGTCCCCAGAGCGGCGCGGAGATCGATCACACGCACACGCTATGCTCGACACAGCCTGGACGCTAGCCCGAACCCGCTTAGCTGTGGCGCGGGTTACCTGTCAGTCTCTAATCAGGCCAGACGAACCGCGACGAAGAGCGCCCGGAAGGCTCGAGCGGCGAGATGAACGAGCGGCCGCAGTCGAGAAGCGGGGAGGGGCATCTGGATGACTGGTTCTGGGTCTGGGTCTCAACGTCAGGTCAGCTGTAGCCAGTTTAGGTCGAAGCGGGCGAGGTATTTGCGCAGCCGATCCGCGTCGTTCGACGAGCTCTTCTGCGTGCGGGAGGCCGCGAACAGCACGCGGCCTGCTTCGGACAGCGAACGGCTCGATCGGCACGTTGCGACGACGTGCGCGAGCTGGACGCGGTCGAACGGGTCGAGGGTGGCCAGTGCCGCTTCGGGCAGCAGGCCTTCGAGTTGGTCAGGCTCGACTTGACTGCCGGTCCAGAGCCGCCTCAGCCGCGCGATCTCGCTCTCCACGCAGGCGAGATCGATGCGGCCCTTGGGGCTGAAGGTCGCCATGCGGGTGACGCTCGCGGCAAGATCGCGGAAGTTGCCGGGCCAGCGCGCCTCGGGGCCGGTCGCGAAGGCGAGGTATCGCTCGCGGGCCTCCTTGTTGAACGTCACCCGGTCGACCTCGCGCTCGGCATGGCGGTCGAGTTCATAGTCGAGGTTGGGGGCGATGTCCTCGCGCCGGTCGGCGAGGCCGGGGAGCGCGAAGGTCCACAGGTTCAGGCGCGCGTAGAGGTCGTCGCGGAAGGTGCCCTGCGCCACGCAGGCGGCGAGGTCGCGGTTGGTGCCGGCGATCAGCTGGAAGTCGCTCTCCACCTCCCTGTCCGAGCCGACGGGGAGGAAGCGCTTGTCCTCGATCGCGCGCAGGATCATCGCCTGCTCGTCGAGGCCGAGCTCGCCGATCTCGTCGAGGAACAGCATGCCCGTATCGGCCGAGCGGAGCAGCCCGGGCCGGTCGGCGACCGCGCCGGTGAAGGCGCCCTTGCGGTGGCCGAACAGCGCCGACATCGCGCCGTCGCCCTTCAGCGTGGCGCAGTTCACCTCGACCAGCGGCCCCTTCACCTGCCGGCGCGCCCGCTTCAGCTCGGTGATGCGGCGCGCGAGCTGGCTCTTGCCGGCGCCGGTCGGCCCCATCAGCAGCAGCGGCGCCCTGGACCGGATCGCGACCTGCTCGATCTCCTCGATCATGCGGTTGAAGGCCGCGTTGCGGGTCTCGATGCCGGATTTCAGGAAGCTGGTGCTCTCTGCCGTCGCGGCCGCGAAGCGGGTGGCGATGCTGTCGTAGCGCGACAGGTCGAGGTCGATCGCGGTCCAGGTGCCGGCGGCTTCGGTGCTCCCGCGCCGGGGCTGGGTCTGGAGCAGGCGGCCGGGGAGATAGTGCGCCTCGGTCAGCAGGAAGAGGCAGATCTGCGCGACGTGCGTTCCGGTCGTGATGTGGACGAGATAGTCCTCCGCCTCCGGGTCGAACGGGTAGGCGCGGGCGAAATCGAGGAGCTTGCCGTAGACCTCCTCGAAGTCCCACGGGTTGGCGAAGTCGATCACGTGCGGCTCGACCCGCGTCTCGGGCGAGACGGCCGCAATGTCCTCGGTAATGTAGGTGGCGAGGCGGGTGTGCTGCGCGCCGTGGAGCAGCACGAAGCGGTCGACGCGCAGGTCCTCGTGCATCGTCAGCCCGACGGATGGGCGCCACTTGTTCCAGCGCGACGGGCCAAACTTGCTGGCGTCAAGGGTGGAGCCGAGGAAGCCGAGGACGACGAGCGGTTTCATGCTGATACGTTAGGATAAGCAGAGATACTGGTCGATAGGCTTTCTGAGCTGGCCTGGTGAAGGCTCAGAGGCGGACTATCGCCGCAAGACGCGGAATACTGACCTGCGAACAGCGGCTTAGAAGATTTCTGATCCTGATGCCGGCGAGTTGGCACACCCTCTGCAATGTTGATCACGTCGGATCGGAAGCGGTCCGGCGACAGCGCGGCAGGGGCGGCCGGAATGGGCCGGCCGCCCCCGAAGCGAAGCAGGGCGTAGCTCAGTTAGTGCAGAGCGTCCGCCGTGGGAGCGGAAGGTCGCAGGTTCAAATCCTGCCGTCCTGACCAGATTACGAGGGAGTTGGACGATGGCCAACAAGGGATTGTTCGCAAACGCGGTGGCGGAGCTGCTGCCCAAGACCGATGCGGTGAACCGCGAGGCGGCGCCGGCCTATGGCTATGGGCCGGAGGCGAAGCTCGCGCAGCTCGCCGCGACGGGCACGCTCGCCGACAGCTTCTACGCGACCGCGCAGCAGCACCTCGCCGAGGCGCTGGAGGCGGCGCGCGGGTGCGATCCGCTGTTCGTAGCGAAGGCGGCGGTCTACGCTCGTCAGGCGGGCGCGATGAAGGACATGCCGGCGCTGCTGGCGGCGTATCTCACGGTCGCCGATCCCGACCTCGCGGTCCGCGTCTTTGGGCGGGTGGTCGATACCGGGCGGATGCTGCGCAGCTATGTGCAAATCCTGCGCTCGGGCCAGGTCGGGCGGACGTCGCTCGGCTCGCGGCCCAAGCGGCTGGTGACGCTGTGGCTGGAGCGCGCCTCGATCCGCGACCTGATGGCCGCGGCGACGGGTACGTCCCCGAGCCTCGCCGACATCGTGCGGATGGTGCACCCGAAGCCCGCGGATGCGGAGCGGCGGGCGTTTTACGGCTGGCTGATCGGCAAGCCGTACGACACGGCCGCGCTGCCCGCCGAGATCGTCGCCTTCGAGGCGTGGAAGCGCGACGCGACGCTGCCGCTGGCGCCCGTGCCGTTCGAGTGGCTCACCGCGCATCCGCTGACGGCGGAGCAGTGCGGCGAGCTGGCGGGGCGGATGGGCTGGCAGGCGCTTCGGATCAATCTCAACACGCTGGCGCGCAACGGCGCGTTCGGCGTGGCGGGGGTGACCGAGACGGTCGCGGGCCGGCTGGCCATACCCGTGAGTGGCGTGCTGCCTTACCAGCTGCTGGTCGCGTTGCGGTCGGTGGGGGAAGGGGTGCCGCTCGCCGTGCAGGCAGCGCTGGAGACGGCGCTCGAGGCTTCGCTCGCCAAGGTGCCGCAGGTCGCGGGCAACGTGGTCGTCTGCCCGGACGTGTCCGGGTCGATGAGCTCGCCGGCGACCGGCATCCGCAAGGGGGCGAGCTCGACCGTGCGGTGCATCGATGTCGCGGCGTTGATCGCGGCGGCGATGCTCCGAACCAACCGGCACGCCCGCGTGCTGCCGTTTGAGGTCGGTGTGGTCGACGTGGCGCTCGATCCCAACGCCCGCCTCGCCGTTAACGCGGCGAAGCTGGCGGCGGTCGGCGGGGGCGGGACCAACGTGTCGGCGCCGCTCGCACTGCTCAACAGCGAGCGGGCGGCGGTGGACCTGGTGGTGATCGTCTCGGACAACCAGTCCTGGGTCGACGCGCGGGGCTCCGGGGCAACGGCGACGATGCAGGAGTGGGAGCGGCTGAAGCGTCGTGACCCGAGCGCGAAGCTCGTCTGCGTCGACATCCAGCCGCACGGGACCACCCAGGCGGCAGGTCGGGCAGACATCCTGAACGTCGGGGGCTTCTCCGACGCCGTGTTCGAGACGGTGGCGCGGTTCGCCGAAGGGCAGACGCGCGACTGGGTCAAAATGGTCAACGATACGGAGGTATAGGAACAAGGCCGTGGCGAATGCCGGCGGGAGTACATGTCACCAGGGGAAACCCGCACGTCCAGAGTAGAGCAGCCGGGAAACCGGAAGATGGGGTTCGAGGCCCCCGGCAGACACCGTAGCTCAAAGGACGCTCTCGCTACTTCTCGTCGCCACGGCCCATCAACACACAGCGAATGCCGACCGGACTACATGGTCTGATAAACCCCGTGTCGCGGGTTCGAGTCCCGCCCCGGCCATCATGTGGCCGGGTAGCTCAGCGGTAGAGCAGGAACGTCCGGTCACCACCTCGTCGCCGTGACCACCATCAAGCTGCCGAATGCCGGCGGGACTACATCGGTATAGGCGGTTCGACTCCGCCCCCGGGCAACCCGGAAGTCTCGCCACTCTCGTCGCCAGTACCGAAAACTACGCCGGCGAATGCTGGTGGGACTACATGGGAGAGCACCCGTGCTTGCCACGGGAGGTCGGCGGTTCGATCCCGCCTCCGGTTCACCGGATAGCTCAGAAGACACGGTCTCGCCGAACCTCGTCGCCGGCAGCGAACACAACAACCGTGGCGAATGCCCGCGGGACTACATGAACTTGAGTGTCGCCGGTTCGACTCCGGCCGGGGCTTCGGCCCCGTAGCTCAGCGGTTAGAGCATCAGGCTGTCTCGCACCCACTCGTCGCCACGACCGGATACAAGGACCAGGACCATGACGACGACCTACGAGTTCCAGCCCATCCAGGGCGGCGTGCCGATCAAGAGCTGGACGCGCGGCGTGCCGGTCGACGACAAGGCGCGCGACCAGCTCGCGCGGGCGGCGCAGATGCCGTTCGTGTTCAAGCACGTGGCCGCCATGCCCGACGTCCATGTCGGCATCGGCGCGACCGTCGGCTCGGTGATCCCGACTAAGGGCGCGATCATCCCGGCCGCGGTCGGCGTCGACATCGGCTGCGGCATGATGGCGGCGCGCACCTCCTTGATGGCGAGCGACCTGCCTGACAATCTGGAGGGGGTGCGCTCGGCGATCGAGCGGGCCGTCCCGCACGGCCGCGACGTCAAGCAGGGCAAGCGCGATCCGGGCTCCTGGGGTTCGCCCCCGCCCGCGATCGTCGAGGCGTGGGGCTCGCTCGCCCAGCGCTTCCAGCGGCTCTGCGAAAAATATCCGAAGCTGGCGAAGACCAACAACCTGGTCCACCTCGGCACGCTGGGCACCGGCAACCACTTCATCGAGCTGTGCCTCGACGAGGCCGGCGTGGTGTGGGTGATGCTGCATTCGGGGTCGCGCGGGGTCGGCAACGCGATCGGCAGCTTCTTCATCGAGCTAGCGAAGCAGGACATGCGCCGCTGGTTCGTCAACCTGCCCGACGAGGACCTCGCCTACTTCCCAGAAGGGACCGAGCATTTCGACGACTATGTCGAGGCGGTCGGCTGGGCGCAGGACTATGCGGCGCTGAATCGGCGGATGATGATGACCAACGTCATCGCGGCGCTTCGCGGTGCGATTGCCAAGCCGTTCGAGGCGGAGCTGGAGGCGGTGAACTGCCACCACAACTACGTCACGCGCGAGAACCATTTCGGCGAGAACGTGCTGGTGACCCGCAAGGGCGCGGTGCGCGCGGCCAAGGGGGTGATGGGGATCATCCCGGGCTCGATGGGCGCCAAGTCGTTCATCGTGCGCGGACTGGGCAATCCGGAGTCGTTCGATAGCTGCTCGCACGGCGCCGGCCGCGTGATGAGCCGGACGCAGGCCAAGAAGCTGGTGACGCTTGACGAGCACATCGCCGACACCGCCGGCGTCGAATGCCGCAAGGACGAGGGCGTGATCGACGAGACGCCCAAGGCCTACAAGCCGATCGAGGCGGTGATGGCGGCGCAGGCCGACCTGGTCGAGATCGTCCACACATTGAAGCAGGTGGTGTGCGTCAAGGGGTGAGGCGGCGGAACAGCGACATGCCGGGGGCATGTCGCCGCCGCTTCACCGACTGCGCAAGCAGCCGGAACGGGAGCGAAGAATGAATACGGTGCAGGAGGACGCGATCGCGCCCGCGATCCGCCAGGAAATCGACGCGCGGCTGACTGCCATCGAGGAGGAGCATGACGTGCGCCTGCTACTCGCGGTCGAGTCCGGTTCGCGCGCCTGGGGTTTTCCGTCGCTCGACAGCGACTACGACGTTCGCTTCGTCTATGTGCGGCGGCGCGACTGGTACCTGTCGCTCACGCCCGGCCGCGACGTGATCGAGACACCGATCGAGGACGAGATCGACCTCAACGGCTGGGATGTCCGCAAGGCGCTCGGGCTGCTGCTCAAGTCGAACGCGGTTGTCAGCGAATGGGTCGGCTCGCCGATCCGCTACCGGCCCGACTACGCGATTGTGGCGCAATGGGCAGCACTGGCGGATGCGGTGCTCGATCCACGCGCGCTGGCGCATCACTACGCCAGCCTCGGCCGCAATGCCGCGGACCGCTGGCTAGCGGGCGACGATGCGGTTCCGGTCAAGAAGTACTTCTACGCGCTGCGCCCGGCGCTGGCGATTCGCTGCCTGCGGGAGCGGCCCGGTGAGCGCCCGGCTATGAGCCTACAAGAGCTGGTTGCGGCGGTCGATCTACCGGCATCGCTGGTGACGCAGATCGGCGATCTGGTCGAGGCCAAGCGGCGGACCAACGAGCGCGCGAACGGGAGGCGGCTGCCAGACCTCGATGCGCTCATCCGTGACGAACTCGCGCGAGCGGGCGAAGTTCGGGCGACGACGTCCGACCCGAGGCTACAGGCAGAGGCCGATAAGTTGTTTCTGGAACTGGTGAATACATGATCACGATCGACGGATCGGAAGGCGAGGGCGGGGGACAGGTGGTGCGCAACGCGTGCGCGCTGTCGCTCGTCACCGGCGAGCCTGTCCGCATTACCAATGTCCGCGCGCGCCGGTCCAAGCCGGGGCTGATGCGCCAGCACGTCACCGCAGTTGAGGCCGCATGCACGATCGGCGGAGGCGAGTGCGAGGGGCTGACGGTGGGCTCGTCCGAGGTCACCTTCCGCCCGGGCCGCGTCACGCCCGGCGACTACCGGTTCGCGGTCGGCACCGCGGGCTCAACAGGGCTTGTTCTCCAGACGGTGCTGATGCCGCTCTTGCTAGCCGGCGCACCCTCGCGGCTGGTGCTGGAGGGGGGCACGCACAACATGCTGGGCCCGCCGTTCGACTTCATCGCCCGCGTCTTCCTGCCGATCATCAACCGCATGGGACCGCGAGTCGAGGCGAAGTTGGTGCGCCACGGCTTCTACCCGCGCGGTGGCGGGCAGATCGAGGTGGTAATCGAGCCGGCGCCGCTACGGCAGATCGAGTGCCTGACGCGGGGTGCAGCGCTGGAGGTGAGCGCGTGCGCGCTATCCGCCGGGCTGCCGTTCTCCATCGCCGAGCGGGAGATCGCCGTCGTCCGCAAGGACCTCGGCTGGTCCGAGCGCGAGAGCTATGTCCGCGAGCTGCCCGAGGATCAGGGGCCGGGCAACATCCTGCTGCTCGAGGCGCGCTTCGAGCATGCGACGGAGATCGTCAGCGGCTTCGGCCGGCTCGGCGTAACGGCCGAGAGCCTTGCGCGTCAGGCATGCGCGCGCATGCGCGGCTATCTCGCCTGCGACGCCTTTGCCGGGCCGTACCTCGCCGACCAGCTGCTGCTGCCGACGGCGGTCGCGGGCGGCGGGACGTTCACGACAGTGAAGCCGAGCGAACATGCCCGCACCGCGGCGGCGGTGATCGAGCACTTCACGGGCAAGCGGACCAGCTTCGTCCAGCAAGAGGGAGGGGAGCACCGGGTTACGTTCGCCTGATTGCGGCCGTAGCGATTGTCTGCTATCGGCCGCGCCGTTCGCCCTCATCGGCGAACGCCCAAGGAGTGACTGCATTGCTGGACATGACCGCCTATCGCGGTGATCGGTCCGGTGGTTGCCGACCCTTCGCGTAAGACGTCCCACGACGTGAGCGCAGGTCGGCTTTCGCCGGCCCCGCACCTCGACACAGAACTGACGAGACCAGGATGCGCGTGGTGCTGCCGCGCGTCCGATGCCATTGTGGGACTATCATGGACGAACATGCGATTGTCCAAAGCATGCTGCTCCGGGTGGCGGGCGGCGTGCCCGCGACGGCGCCGCTGGCCAGGGCGGTGCTGGAATGGGCGCAGCCGCACGCCGAATGGCTGGTGCCAGCGTGCGAAGACGAACTGACCTGGGACGTGCTGCTGGCCGGGGTGGCGGAGCCGCGCTTGGCCTCGGTCCGGCCGCAGGTGCTGGAACTGGCGGATGCGCTGGCGGAGTTGCTGGTGCTGGCGCCGTTCGACGCCGCGCTCTTGCGGCTGATGGTGGCGTGCGACCGTCTCCCGCGCGTCGGTGCGCTCGCGCGAGTGGCAAGCCGCCACGGCCATGACCTGCCGCTGCTGCTGGGCGAACTCGCCGGAGCCGCGCCGCACGAGGCGGACCGAGCCGTCCGGCGCAGCGTGCCCGTTCGGCTCGATCTGGCGAGCTTCGTCGCGAACCGGCAGGGCGAGGTCGAGGTTAACATCCGCTGGACGCTGGAGCGGCTGCTCGATCGCGCGCCGGCTGGCGGCGAGGCGATGCTCGACGCGCTCGTCGGCCAGCGGCAGCCGGCGACGCTGTCGCTTGCCGACTTCGGGCATGTCGCGGACGCCGACTTCCTCGTCCGCCTGCTGGCCGGCGCGCTCGCCGAGGGAGCGGCAGGCGTCAACATCCTGATCCACGGCCCGCCCGGCACCGGCAAGACCGAGCTCGCCCGCACGCTCGCCGCGGCGGCCGGCGCGGCGCTCCACGCGGTCGGCGAGGCGGACGAGGACGGCGAGGAGCCGAACCGCTGGGAGCGGGTCGCCGCGCTCGGCTTGGCGCAGCGGCTGCTCGCCGGCCGCAAGGGTGCGGTGCTCCTGTTCGACGAGATGGAGGACCTGATCGGCGACGCACGCCCCTCGGGCGGCGACTGGTTCGCCAAGCGCGAGGGCAGCAAGGTGTTCGTCAACCGGTTGCTGGAGGCGAACCCGGTCCCGGTGATCTGGACCACCAACGCGCTCGGCAACATCGACGGCGCGATCCTGCGACGGATGAGCTTCGTCCTGAAGCTCGACCTGCCGTCGCGCCGCGCCGCACAGGCGATGCTGGAGCGGGTCGCGGCGGACGAGCGGGTGCTCCCGGGTGAGCACTTCGGCACGTTGCTGGATGCTGCGCCCGAGACCGCGACGGTGCTTCGCGTCGCCGCGCGTGCAGGTCGGCTTGCGGGCGAGGCGGATGGCGGCACGCGGGCGGCGGAGGCACTTGTTCGCGCGCTCCGGGGCGGCGCGATGCCGGCGCCCGGTGCGCCTGCTTTCGACCTCGACCTGTTCGAGACCGATCTTGCCTTCGACCGCCTGATCGCAGGCATGAACGAGGCGGCGGACGTGTCGCTGCTCCTCACCGGCGCGCCCGGGACGGGCAAGACCGCCTTCGCGCACCACCTCGCCCGCGCCGTGGACCGGCCGCTGCTGGTCAAGCGCGCGTCCGACCTGCTGTCCAAGTGGGTCGGAGAGACCGAGGCGCAGATCGCCGACGCCTTCGCCGAGGCACGCCGGCGCGAGGCGGTGCTGCTCTTCGACGAGGCGGACTCGCTCCTGTTCGACCGCACCACAGCGCGGACGAGCTGGGAGGTCGGGCAGGTCAACGAGCTGCTGACCTGGCTCGACCGCCACCCACTGCCTGTGATTGCGGCGACCAACCACGAACACCGGCTCGATCCTGCAACGCTGCGTCGCTTCGTGTTCAAGCTGCGCCTCGCGCCACTCGGTCGGGAGCGGGCGGCGCGCGCGTTCGAGCGGTTCTTCGGGACTTCGGCTCCGGCAGCGTTAGCGGAAGTCGACGGTCTCACCCCCGGCGACTTTGCTGTAGTAGCCCGCCAGCTCCGCTTTGCGCCGGCCAGAGGTGCGGAGGATCTGGTAGGACGCTTGCGGCTTGAGGCGGCCGCGAAGCCATCCTTGTCGGTCAAGATCGGGTTTTAACCGATGATCCGGTGATCTCAGCCGAGGGTGTAGCTTGGGCGTGATTGCCGAGTCTGAACGAGTGTCTGGTTTCCGGTGCCGCTCAAACGCGTGTGGACCTCCGACTCTAAGTTCCCTGAGCTGAGATCGTATTAATGCGTTCGAGCACGTTAGCTCTCGTGACTCCATTCCGGGCTCGTCAGGTTGTGAAAGCTAACGGTAGCCGGCGTTGACATCGATCAAGGCCTGCAACACCACGCCAACGTGATGATCGCATGATGCGCCTGCGGCATATCGAGGTTTTCCACGCGGTCTACTCGGCCAGGTCGGTCAGCGCAGCGGCGCGTGCGCTCCACGTGTCGCAGCCATCCGTAACCAAGGTGCTGCAACACGCCGAGCAGGTGCTCGGCTTCCCGCTGTTCGAGCGGATCAAGGGCAAAATGGTGCCCACTGCCGACGCGCACGCGCTGTTCGACGACGCCGCCGCGATCCAGGACGGCGTCCATCTCATGCAGCAGCGCGCGCGCAACCTGCGACGCGGCCGCGACACCACGCTGCGGCTGTCGACGCTGCCCTCGCTCGGGCTGGGCGCGATCCCGCGGGCGGTGGCGCGCTTCCTCGAGCGCCACCGCGAGGTGCGTTTCGAGCTCCACACCATCCACACCGCCGACATCGCGCGCAACCTGCTCGAGGGCGAGAGCGACATCGTGATCAGCTATCACCGCCCGCGCGGTGCGGCGTTGCAGAGCCTGCGCGTCGGCCGCGGCGAGATGGTGCTCCTCTACCGCGCCGGGGCGCTGCGCGACCCGCCCGCGCGCGTGCCGCTCGACCGGCTCGCCGGCCTGCCCTTCGTCTCGACCGTCGACAGCGGGCCGCAGGGGCAGATGTTGCTCGCCGCGCTGGAGCAGCACGACGTCCAGCTAGACGAGGTCGCCGCGGCGCGCACCTTCTTCGTCGCCGCCGCGCTGGTCGAGGCCGGCGTCGGCGTGACCGTGGTCGACAGCTACACGGCGGGCACGGCGGTGGCGCAGGGACTGGAGAGCCGTCCGCTCGATCCCCCGATCGCGTTCGACGTCTACGCGCTCTATCCCGAGAACCGCCCGCCCGGCGCGCTGGCGGCGACCTTCCTCGACCACCTGATCGCGAGCCTCGCGGCAGACCTAAGACCATAGCGCGCGGCTATGGCGTGCCACCGGGATAACATCGGACAATAGTCTTTCCCTTTCGGGCCGTTCGACGCAAGAACGTGTCACACAGATCGGGAGCGGTGACAGATACGCTCGCCCGGGCATCTCGCGATGCGCTCGGGCGCGCCGTCACCATGCCCGGCCGCGCGCCGCCAGCGGCCGCACCGCCCGCCACCGGGCTTTCCGCAGGGAGAACGACGACGCGCCGCGCGAGCGGCCACGCAAAGGGGTTTGTTGATGTTGTACGTAAGTTTGTTCCGCCGCGCGCTCGCGGCGGGCGGCAGCGCGCTCGCGCTGTCCGCCACGCTCGCCGCGCCGGCGCTCGCGCAGTCGGCCGCGCCAGCGGCGGCCGCTGCCGATGCCGGCATCGACCCGGCCACCACCTCCGTCTCCGCCACGCCCGATCAGGCGAGTGCGCTAGATCAACGCGACGCTGCCGGGCAGGACGTCGTCGTCACCGGGTCGCGCATCGATCGCGCGGGTTACGACGCGCCCACACCCACGCTGCGAGTCACCGCGACCGACCTGAGCGTCGGCGGCCGGCCCAACGTTGCCGCGGCGCTCAACGACCTGCCGCAGTTCCGCGCCACCACCTCGGCGCAGACCACCGGCACCAACACCGGCGCGGGCACCGCCCCGGTCGACCTGCGCGGGCTCGGCACCAGCCGCACCCTGGTGCTGCTCGACGGGCGCCGCTTCGCCAGCGACAACGACCTCAACACGATCCCGACGGTGCTGATCAAGAGCGTCGACGTGGTCACCGGCGGCGCCTCGGCCGCGTGGGGCTCGGGCGCGGTCGCGGGCGTGGTCAACGTCAGCATCGACGACCGTTTCAACGGGCTGCGGCTCGGCGCGCAGGCGGGCATCTCCTCGTTCAACGACGCCGCCGAGCGCCGCTTCGAGGGCGCGTTCGGCGCCGCGTTCGCGGGCGGGCGCGGCCACGTGCTGGTCGGCGGCGAGTATCTCGACAATGACGGCGTGGTGCCCAAGGTCAGCCGGCCGCGGATCGGCCGCTGGGCCACCGTGGCCGACGGCGCCGGACGCTTCGTGCTCGCGCCCGACGTCGGCTTCTCCAACGCGGCCTATGGCGGGCTGATCATGTCGGGGGTGCTCGCCGGCGACGCCTTCAACCCCGACGGCACGCTGCGCCGCTTCGACGGCGGCACCGTGCGCGGCACCAACTCGATCGGCGGCGAGGGACCGTCCAACGACGACCTCAGCCCGCTGGTGACGCCGCAGCGCCGCTACAATGGCCTGGCGCGCGTCAGCTACGAGCTATCGGACGCGGTGAAGGCGACCGCCGAGGTGCGCCACTCGCGCATGTACAACAACTACATCTGGTTCGGCGATCACAACCGCAGCAGTGCCACGAGCGGGCTGCGGATCGGCAGCGACAACGCCTTCCTACCGGCGGCGGTGCGCGAGCAGATGGCGGCGGCGGGGCAGACGAGCTTCTTCCTCGGCCGCTTCAACAACGACTTCGCTTACTCGACGATCGACTTCGAGCGCGAGACCACGCAGGCGACGCTGGCGCTGGACGGCACGATCGGCACCCGGCTGCGCTGGAGCGCCTATTACACCCACGGCGCGTTCCAGAACAACATCGACACGCCGGGCTTCATCCTGACGCAGAACTATGCCCAGGCGGTCGACTCGATCGTCAGCCCGACAACGGGCCAGCCGATCTGCCGCGTCGCGCTGACCGACCCGGGCACCGCCTGCGTGCCGATCAACCTGTTCGGCGAGGGCGCGCCGTCCGCCGCGGCGGCGGCCTATGTCACCGGCACGCCGATGTCGCGCTCGACCACCAAGC
The DNA here is from genome assembly GCF_014194975.1 of Sphingomonas sp. BK580. Classification (GTDB taxonomy): domain Bacteria; phylum Pseudomonadota; class Alphaproteobacteria; order Sphingomonadales; family Sphingomonadaceae; genus Sphingomonas. The sequence continues at coordinate 139,072 of NZ_JACIAY010000010.1, forward strand.
TCGACGTCACCGGCTTCTCGCTGCGCGGCGAGCCGTTCGCGCTGCCCGCGGGCGACGTCTCGTTCGCGGCCGGGTTCGAGGCGCGCAAGGAGCAGATCGACACGCGCGTCGGCGCGCTCGACCTGGCGCGCGCCTTCACCTCGTTCAGCTTCTCGCCGCTGGCGGGCGCGTTCACGGTGAAGGAGGCGTTCGGCGAGCTGCTGGTGCCGCTGATCCACGACACGCCGCTGCTGCGCCGGCTCGAGCTCAACGGCGCGGTGCGCGTCAGCGACTATAGCACGACCGGCTCGATCTGGTCGTACAAGCTGGGTGGCACCAACGAGTTCTTTCCCGGGCTGCGCGGCCGCGCGACCTACTCGCGCGACATCCGCTCGGCCAGCCTGTCCGAGCTCTTCACCCAATCGACGATCGGCTACAACAACCTGACCGACCCGCAGACCGGGCAGAGCGTCTACGTCCAGAACATTGGCGGCGGGAACGTCGCGCTGCGCCCGGAGGTGGCGAACACCTTCACTGGCGGCGTAACCTGGTCGCCCGCGTCGGTCGCCGGGCTCAACCTGACGGTCGACTATTACGATATCCGGATCGACGACGTGATCACCACGATCGCGCCGCAGGACCTGGTAACGCGCTGCTTCGCCGGCAACCTCGACCTGTGCTCGCGGATCGACCGCGACGCCGCGGGCACGTTGGTCCGCACCCGCTCCACCTTCGTCAACCTGTCGCAGTACCAGACCAACGGGATCGACGCCGAGCTGTCGTACCTGCTGCCGCTCAGCCGGCTCGGGGTCGAGAGCGGCGGGCGGCTGCGCTTCCGCCTGCTCGGCACCTGGGTCGACGGGCTCAGCACCGACGACGGTGTCAGCCAGATCGAGTACGTCCGCTCGCAGGGCTACTCCTTCGGGCTGGGCGTGCCGAAGTGGCGGGTCAACGGCGCGATCGGTTACGACGACAAGACCTACTCCGCCGAGCTGCGCGCGCGCTACATCTCGCCGGGCGAGTATAACCTGACTCAGGACATCGCCAACGGCCATATCGGCGCCTACACCTATGTCGACCTGCAGCTCGCCGCGCGCATACCGGTGACGAGCGGGCCGTCGCTCGAGGTCTACGCCAACGCGAGCAACCTGTTCGACAAGGCACCGCCGATGGGCTCGCTCTACTCGCCTTACTATGACGTGATCGGCCGCTACGTCACGGTCGGCGCTCGCGTCCGCTTCTGATCCCTAACCGTCGCCGTCCTCGGCGGCGACGGTACTCTTCCCGGAGACCTGCCATGCGGCCGCTGCGCCCAGTTCTGTTCGCCACCGCGCTCCTCCTCCCGCTCGCAGCCGCCGCGCAGGCGGGCGATCCCGGCGCGATGCCCGGCGCCACCCTGGCCAAACCGGCGGCGATCGTCGCCGACGGGGTGCCGGCCATCCCGGTCGCGCTCGCCGAGGCGACCCGCCCCTATCTCCAGACGCGGCGCGCGCAGTTCCTCGGCTGGAACGACGCCGACCGTTCGATGCTGATCCGCACCCGCTTCAGCAGCACCGATCAGGTGCACCGCGTCGCCGCGCCGCTCGCGTCGCGGCACCAGCTCAGCTTCGAGGATGAGCCGATCCTCGCCGCGACGCTGGCGCCCGGCCGCGCCGACGCGCTGGTGGTGCAGAAGGATGTCGGCGGCGGTGAATTCTATCAGCTTTACCGCCTCGCCGATGGCCGGCTTGCGCTGCTGACCGACGGCAAGAGCCGGAACTGGTTCGGCGCCTGGAGCCGCGACGGCGCGCTGGTCGGCTATTCCTCGACGCGGCGCAATGGCGCCGACAGCGACCTCTACGTGATCGACCCGCGCGACCGCGCCAGCGACCGCCGCGTCGCGCAGGTGCGCGGCGGCGGCTGGAACATCGCCGATTTCTCAAGCGACGGGCGCCGCGCGCTGGTGCTCAACCGCCAGTCGATCAACAAGGCCGACCTCTACGAGCTCGACCTCGCCTCGGGCACCCTCCGCGCGCTCACCGACGTGAAAGCGCAGGTGTCGTACGAGCATCCGCGCTACGGCGCCGGTGGCGCCATCTGGGTCGTGTCCGACGCTGGCGGCGCCGACTTCCTGCGGCTCGGCCGGCTCGACGAGCGTGGCCGCTTCACCGCGGTAACGCGCGAGCCGCGCTGGGACGTGAGCGACTATGCGCTGTCACCCGACGGCGCGACGATCGCCTATGCCGTCAACGAGGCGGGGATCAGCCGGCTGCGTGTGCTCGACGTCGCCGGCGGGACGGTGCGGCCGGTGACCGGTCTGCCCGAGGGCGTCATTCCGTACAGCATCGGCCCGGCGCTGGAGATCTCCCCCTGGGGTGTGATCGGGCTGAGTATCGGGTCGGCGCGCGTGCCCGGCGATGCCTTCGCGGTGGATGCGAGGACGCTGGCCGTTACACGCTGGACCGACAGCGAGGCGGGCGGACTTGATCCAGCCAACAACGCGGCGCCGCAGCTGGTCGAAGTTAAGAGCTTTGACGGCGAGACCGTGTCGGGGTTCCTCTACCGGCCCGACGCACGTCGTTTCCCGGGCAAGCGGCCGCTGGTGGTGGATATCCACGGCGGCCCCGAGGGCCAGACCCGGCCCGACTTCCTGGGCGCCGACAATTACCTGCTCAACGAGCTCGGCGTGGCGCTGTTCTACCCCAACGTGCGCGGCTCGTCGGGCTTCGGCAAGCGCTTCGTCAATCTCGACAACGGCCCGGACCTGCGCGAAAATTCGGTGCGCGACGTCGGCGCCTTCCTCGACGCGCTCGAGCGTGACCCGGCGCTGGACCCGGCGCGTTTTGCGGTGACCGGCGTCTCCTATGGCGGCTACATGTGCTACGCCAGCGCGATCCGCTACGCGGCGCGGTTCAAGGGCGCGAACTGCTATGTCGCGATCTCAAACTTCGTCACCTTTCTCGAGAACACGCAGAGCTATCGCCGCGACCTGCGCCGCGTCGAATATGGCGACGAGCGCGATCCCCGCCAGCGCGCCAAGCTCACCGCGATCTCGCCGCTCACCAGCGTCGACAAGATCACCATGCCGCTGCTGGTGGCGACCGGCGGCAACGACCCGCGCGTGCCCAAGTCGGAGGCCGACCAGATGATCGCGGCGGTGCGCGGCCGCGGTGGCACGGCCTGGCACCTGATCGCGCGGAACGAGGGACATGGCTTCCGCAAGAAGGAGAACAGCGACTATTACTTCAACACGTCAATGTTGTTCTGGCAGACAACGTTACTTGCAGGGTCTGCCGATCCGACACGTTAAGATGCACCTTGGCCATGGAGCCTGGATGTCCGACCGCCCTCCCGGGTCTCAGGCAAGAAGGCGAGAGCGCAGAGAGCGACCAAAGCATCTCAGGGCGCGAGCGTGATCTCCTAATCCAAGCGTCACGCTTCACATGAACACGGAGGAAACAGCCGTGGCACTTTGCCGATGGGCAAAGTGCCACGAGTGGTCAAACGGCGTCGGATCGAAGAAGGGGACTCACTCGCGAGTCCGACTGCGCTTGTAATGTTCCATGTTCCAGCACGACCTGTTTCCGCCCGAGCGGTGCGACGAGCAAGCCAAGCGTAGCGCCTCCCGCCCACTGCTTGACCTACCCGCAATCCTTGAGCGATTGACCGCGTCTTGCGAGCGACCGCGCTACAGCTTTATGGTTCTGAACCTTATCGCTCAGGCCGGGGCGCGCAGCGGCTCGGCGGGACCGCATATCCACGAAGGCGATACAATCATCCCGATCCGCGACTGGCTTTGCGATGCCTTGTTGCCAATCGCGCAGCACGATCCTCGGCGGCTCGATCTCTCCCAAAAGGTGCGTCGCGAGCTTGAGGCCGAGCGGGTTCTCCCTGTCGACCCGGAGCTTGCGCAACGCCTCGTGGACGAGACAGTGGGCGAACGTCTCCGTCGGTCGGGCCGTACCAACGTCAGTCGTGCCGTGTCAGAGCTCGTCCGCGCCGGCCTCGTCGCGCGGCACTATCAGGGCTACCGTGTCGATCATCGAAACCGCGGCGCTAAGCGGCAGGCGGTCTACACGGTCGTGCCAGAGGCACGGCGTGCGCTCGGATCTGGCAAGTGATCGAGCAGCGTTCGGTTGACCGGAAGACTCGCCGTCCGCTTTCCTTGTTGTTTCAGTGCCAGAGGGTGGCCACTCACGCCGAAGCACGACTGTTGCGAGCCGGCTGAACGAATGGCGGGATTTTGGAGCCGGATAGTTGGCGCTGAGTGACCGCTTATTGGTCAATGGAGCAACTCGGGCCGCGTAGTTCAACGGCTAGCGTGCAGCAATTGCTTGGCATCGATCGCTGGCGCGAAACCTTGCGCAAGGTAGTCGATCAGAGCGCGGACGGCGGGCGGCAGACCACGCCGAGTCGTGAACACCAGGTGGACGATGCCGACCTGCGCGTGCCAGGCCGGCAGCACCCGCACCAGCTTACCCGAAGCGAGCGCCGAGCGGCAGACGCGATCGGGTAGGAGTGCCACGCCCAGCCCCGCCGCAGCGGCGTCGAGCAGCTGATCCATCTGGGTGCATCCGAGGCGCGGTTGCACCCGGACCGTCTGCTTGCGACCATCGTCCGTTTCGAGGCGCCAGTCGACTTCATCGTCTTCATCGTTCGTCGACAAGGCCGGCAGAGTGGCAAGCTGCTCTACCGTCCTAACGCCACTCGCGACTTGCGGACTGGCCACAAGAATACGGACCGAGCGCCCGAGCGAGCGGATCGTCAGTTCGGCATCGCTGCTGAGCTCCGCCCGCACCCGTAACGCGAGGTCGACGCGTTCCGCGATGAGGTCGACGGGGCGGTCGGTGGCGATGAGTTGAAGCCGGACCTTCGGGTATCGCGCACCGAACGAAGTAACGAGTTCCGAGATCGGCGCGACCATGCCGCTCGGGCAGCTGAAGCGAATGCGCCCGTGCGGTTCGGCTTGCGCCTGCATCACTAACGCTTCGGCCTGCTCCGCCTCGGCGAGCATGGCGCGGCACCGCTGGTAGAACGCCTCTCCCGTTTCGGTCACGCGAAAGCGGCGACTCGAGCGCTCGATCAGGCGCAGCCCTAGGCGCTCCTCCAGCGCGGCGATGCGCCGGCTGAGCGTCGACTTCGGCTCTCGCATCGCGCGACCCGCTGCGGCGAAGCCGCCGTGGCTCACCACTTCCGCAAAATAGGCGAGGTCGTTCAGGTCCGTCCGCATCATCGTTCCTCTGGTGGAACGCTAGGTGCCGAAATCGCCGACTACAAGCGACATCGTGTCACACGCATCTACGACGTTCAGCAGCGGTTCGCCGCAAGCGAGCAGGAGACAGACAATGACGGACCGGTTCAACAACAAGGTGGTGATCGTGACCGGCGGCACCAGCGGCATCGGTCTCGCGACGGCGAAGGCGTTCGTCGCGGAAGGGGCCGCGGTAATCATCACTGGGCGGCGCCAGGATGTGCTGGACGCCGCGGTCAGGGAGATCGGCGGCCGCGTGACCGGCGTCCGCGCGGACATGTCCAACCTTGCCGACATCGATCGGGTCTATGATGCCGTCCAGCAGCAGCACGCGCAGATCGACGTCATCGTCGCCAATGCAGGCGGCGGCACGATGCTGCCGCTCGGGGCGATCACCGAGGAGCAGTATCAGCGAACCTTCGACACAAACGTGAAGGGCACGATCTTCACCGTGCAGAAGGCGCTGCCGCTCCTGAAGAACGGCGCGTCGATCGTGCTCATGAGCTCGAACGCCGGCGCCTCGGGCACGCCCGCGTTCAGCGTATATGGCGCGAGCAAGGCGGCGGTGCGCAACCTGGCGCGGAGCTGGATCCTGGACCTCAAGGATCGCCACATCCGCGTGAACGTCGTCAGCCCCGGGCCGACCGAAACCACTGGGCTGACCGACGTGTTCGGCGGCGGCGACCAGGCTCAGGGCATCAAGGATTATCTCGCTACCCAGATCCCGGTGGGCCGCGTTGGCCGGCCCGAGGAGATCGCCAAGGCCGCGCTGTTCCTAGCTTCGGACGACGCGAGCTTCATCAACGGCGCCGAACTGTTCGTCGACGGTGGCATCACCCAGATCTAGCCCCTTCGGCCGACCGCCCGAGCTTTCGGGTGGTCGGCAATGGCGCAGAGGTGAACGAATAGCCGGAAAGGGAAAGCGGCGGGGGAGCTCTGAGCGTCCGCAAATGGGCCTCAGCCGTTCTTCTCGAAGGGCGGACTGCGGGAGTACCGAGCATGGCAGATCAGTGACCTCAAGCCATAACGAAGCCAACGACGATCAGCGCCGCTGCGAGCGCTCGCGGGATGGCGTGACCGCTGTCACGAGGGGTGAAGACCGGCACCGTTACCATCGTGTAGATGCAGGTCGCCAACGTGAGCCAGAACAGCGCGTGTGCGGTACCCGGCTGCCGAGTCTCGATTACCGCGCCGACGAGCGGAATGGCGGCACCAAGGTATAGGCCCTGATTTGCGAGCAACAGGTTGAGAAGCAGCCGCTTCTGCCAATAAGGCTCGGCCTGGTTCAGGGCGCGCCGGATCGGACCGATGGCGCCGAAAGTGTAGGCGAGCGCGTCGACGAGCATGAGCGCCGCGACGGCATACCATAGCCAGGTGAGATGATCGTGGAGCATGTCAGGCCACTCCGATGATGAGAGCAATGGCAGCTGCGACCATCAGCGCCGCGGTCAGGCCGTGAACTCCGAGCGCCGTGCCGGTCGAGCCTTTGGCTGCGAGGATCGTCGTCATGTCGCTTAAGGGTGTGATCGCATCGATCAGCAGGACGACGCCGAGCACGAACGGCGTACTCAAGACCATCAGCGCCAGCACGATCAGGCCCGACACGATGTCGCGCGAGCCCTTGAGGCGCAGCCACCAAGTGGTGTTCTGCCCCTCCGCGGGCAGCGGCAGGCCGAAATTGCGCGTCATAACCCTTGGTCGGGTCAGGTACATTGTCCCTATGCCGATGATGCCCGCCGCTGCCAGCGTTGCCACTCCGTATGAGAACCAGTGCATGAGCCTCTCCTTGTTGGTCCGGATATAATCTAGCATTGCTAGATTTGCAACACTCGTTATGGCTCCCGATCGAAAGGAAGGCCGGCAATGGGCGTAGCGGAGAGGAAGGGCCGGGAGCGGGCGGAGCGCGAGCAGCGCATCGTCGCGACGGCACGCGAGATAGCGGCGCGCGATGGCTGGCCGGCGGTGACGATCCGGCGCTTGGCCGACGAGATCGAATACAGCCAGCCCGTGATTTACTCGCACTTCGCCAACCGGGAGGCGATCGTCGCAGCGGTCGCAGTCCAAGGGTTTGGGGAGTTGGCCGCAGCGTTGCGACAGGCCGGAACGTCATTCAATCATCGGGCTGCGCTCCGCAGCGCCGCCGACGTCTATCTCGCCTTCGCTGAGGCGCAGCCCGCCCTTTACGAGGCGATGTTCACGATGGCGACCGGCCTGCACTTCGCCGATGGCGAGACACGGCCGGAGCTGCGCGACGCTTTCGCGGCGCTGGCGGCGGTCGTCACTTCACCTGAGAGCGGCAACGAGGGAGCCACCCGGACAGAGGCATTCTGGGCGACCCTCCATGGCCTGGCCGAGTTGGAGCGTTCTGCCCGGATCAGGCCCACGGCCCGCTCGGAGCGCCTTGACCTGGTCGTTAGCGCGTTCCTGGCGGTCTGATGCTCAAGTCGAGCGATAGAGAACTCACGCCGCTTCGCCTCAAACGAGACACGACGAGTACTCGCGGCGCCGCTCCTGACCAGAGATGAACGCATGGCCGAAGTTAGGTGGCTCCAAAGAGCCCGTCAGTGTCCGGTTCTGGGTCCTCGCCCCGAGCGGGGAGGGGGCCGCGTTCGCCCATGAGCCGCCGTTGGTGCAGGCGCTCCAGTTGCCCAAACGTAGCCCTCCCCTCAGCGATACTTCCTCACCAGAAGCAGACGTTGGTTCATATGCGGTGCCAATGTAAAAGGTCGTATGATCAATCCTTCCGTCGAGCACCTTTGGTCGCACCTATGGACGACACGCTTTTCCGATAAAGATGTCCGGCTCCGGTTCCAGCTTGGAGGCCAGTTCGACAACGTCACCGAGCAGGTCCCGCGCTTCCTTCAAGCCCATTCACGCGCATCCACCGTAGCTGACGCGGCATTTAGAAACGGCTGCATGGGTGTAGTCGCATGGGGCGGTCAAAGGCCGTCGTCCACAGGTCTTTCTCGAAGAACAAAAAACGGCTTCACTGCATTGCAGTCCACAGGGTTTGTCGTCCCTCAATCAGCTGAGTGGCACGGCCCTCTCTATTCTGATCCCGACGATGCCGAAGCGAATGATGCAACCTTCCGGTCCTACGATTTAGGTGAAGACAAAGTCGCGCGAGATACCTTACTGTGGCACGCGGTTGCTCTCGAGATGCCAATTTATCCAAAAGCTAACGTCTCCATTTTTCTGATTGATCCGGTCACGCCATTGATGCTGTACGTCTATGATGACCGAGGCATGGACGTGATTGCAAAGGACGAAGCCGCGCTCCGTGATCTATTCATTCGCTTTGACGAGTGGCTACTTGACTATGATCGCGAGCGCATGGCTAAGCTATTTTAGTCGCAGCGACGTAGAAGGCTGCGTTAGCGCGGCTGCCTCCTCGAACGCCTGCGAGTTGTAAGGCATCCGCTTCGCGAGCTGGCACGGACATCAATCGACTTCCTGAGCGCAGCGCGGCACGGGGGTGATGACCGGACCTAAACGCTTCACCATGGCACCCGGCGGAAGTAGGACAACCGTGCGCTGCGGCGGCGCCGACCGTTGTAGACGGCGGCATGCTTGCGCCCTGCAGCGGCGCGCGAGACAGTCAGCCATGCGAATCAGTCGATCGTCGATCGTCGATCCCTCTTGCGTTCGCGACCATCTCTGTGAAGAGCCTCGCCCAAGCACCGTACCCGTCCCCGCCGGCGATTTCTCCACCGCCGCCACCCCGCCCCGACACGCCCGAGGCGGCGGCAGCGATTGAACGCGCGCGCGACTGCCTTTCTCTACACGCGGGCGACCAGCGCAGCGTCGCCACGGCGGCGACCAGCGCGCTGGCGGCGCCGATTGGCAGTGAGCCGTCGCGCCGGGCGCGAACGGTGGTGCCGCTTTGTCGACGAGCGGCAGCGCCAGCGTGCGTGCCTCATCGCGCTAGACGAGTTCTCACCCCGCCATCCGCTTTCGCGCGCCGACAGCGTGGCGATCCACTTCAACGCGGTGATGCTGACGCAGGCGTATATGAGCTATGCGGTTGTCGGGGGGGGGCGTCCTGCGGTGGCTGATAAAAATCGCGTCGCCGGTGCCGAATCTACCGCCTGGCATCACCGAGGTACCGCCGTTCTGGGCGGCATATCGATGCTCAAGTCTCTCGTGATCACCAGCATGGCGGCCGCCCGCGGATCAGGATGCCCGCGCGATCATGCCGCGCGATACCAGGAAGCGAGACAGCCTGCCTGCACGTCGCTCCCGACAGCCGCGTCGAACGCGTAAGCATTGAGGGTGCCTCCGCGGTCGAGCGGCGCTACGTCGAGCGCTACGTGGCGAGCTTCCGGTTCAAGCTCGTTCAGCGTGATGAGCAGCCGGTCTGCGTTTGGGTGACACTCACGCCCGTTCGCTGAGCGTACGACGGAACCGCCAGTCACTGAGGCGACGAGCGGCGTGGGCGTGAAGGGCGCGCTAATTCCTCATGGCGAGCAGCGTTACGCCGTCGGCCCACCAGGCGTTGACGCTGTTCTCGGATCGCTCCGCAGTGACAGCCTCCGCGAGCCCACTCTCGAGGCTGTCGGGGATGCCGCTGCCATTCTGTTCGATCGCGGCGACGAAATGGCGGCGGTGTCCCTGACTGTCGACGCCGACGGGGACGCTGCGAGCAGCGCGGGCCCGCTCTGCGGATGGACCTCTGGACGGACGCGCCGTGCAAGCGGACCGGGCGCCTCGGCCCGCTTCCGTGTGCATGACACAGAAAGACGAACAAATGTCCGAAAATGGGAGACGCCCGGAACGCCTTAGGTGATCGCAACTGGGTCCTGCCGATCGCGGGTCTGTGGCTATCGCGCGCGTTGTTGGTGGCCGAACCTGCGCGATTAGCGGATGAAGTACCCGCTAACCCGCCAGGTTCCATTTTCGTGCGAGAGCACCACGGTCTCCATTCCCTCGGGCTTCGTGGCGTAGCGTGTTTGGAATTGTAACACTTGGTAATTCCCCGCCGGAGCGCCGGGCAGCGTCTTGGTCGGCACGACGCTTCGCAGGACGCGTGATGAAACCTGCCCGAGCGGGGCACGAACAGTCTGACTCTTTGCCTCCCACTGTGTCGGCGTGATGGAGCTCTTGAACACCTCGGCAGCGGCTTGCCAGCTCGCATCCCACTCTCCCGCATCGAGCAGCTCGACCCATTTGCGTGCTGCTGATGACGCGTCGGTCTCAGGAGGAAGCGGAGCGGATGGAGCGCTCGGAGCAGGTGCCTGCGCACTGTTCAGACCACCGACCAAAGCCGAGAGCGCAACGACTGCGATGACAAGGGACATCACGAGCATTCCTCCAGTAAACCACGCCAGACGGTGCGGCGGGGATCGCGGCACGGCTGGAGCGTCGGTTCTCTCCGGACCTGGAGCGTCCTCGGCATGCCTGAATTCCATGGGCACGAGAAAATTGGGTCCGACGCCATCTATTTCCATGAAGCGTCGAGCGGCCTCGCGGCTGCTCGACACGCCCAGCTTACGGCGGGCCTCCCGCAGCCGATCGTTGACCGTGTGCACCGACAGGCCAAGCGTGCGGGCGATGGACTTGGCGTCGTGGCCGACCAGAAGAAGGCGCAGCACTTCTCGCTCACGCTCACTCAAAGCGACAGGGTTGCCAGGTGGCATAGTGAGCGATCCCTAGGCCGGGCGCGCGATGCCGAGCCGCTTCACCTCCCGGTAGATGGTCGACCTACCGAGCCCGAGCTGCCGCGTGGGCTCGGCACGTCGCACGCGGGCTGCCACCAGCTCGAGTGCCGCGCTCACCGTGTCTTCTTCGATCGGCCGACGCCCAAGCGGCCTATCCTCGACCCATGCCACAGCCATACCGTCGCGAGTGCGCTCAGCGGTCAGCCGCAATTTGGCCGTTGTCGTTCGCATCTTTTTGGCGGCCGTCGAGGTTGCGTCTGTGTTTCGGCATCCGTCGCTGCTCGATGGCTCAGTATGCGACATAGATATGCATGGCGTCGCGGCCGCCTGTAGCCAGTGAGCGGGTGAATATCTCCCCGCGAACGGGATGCTTGTCGGACCCTACCTTGCCCGCGTACTCATAATAGTGCGCGAGATCGACGCTCTTGCCCTTGACCCCGAAGGCTTCAAAAGCCGAGCTGAGGTCGTCACCATACGGCATAGCGTTCCGTACGCCATTTACAGTCAGAGCACATAAGTTCAAGTAACGCCGCTTCGGGTCGAAGCGGGCGAGGACCACACTCGCCGGACGCCCATCGACCGTCCCGTTCCACTGCTCGGTCGTACTAGGCTTGCTGAAGTCGAAGTTACGATCAATCGCCTTGGATATGCCGAGTTTCGGCACGTCGATGTCTGTGACCGCAGCCTTTTGCCAACCTGCCGCGGATAGCGCAGCCGGTCGCGCTGCCGGATCGAGACCTCCTACCAGGCAGAGTTTGTCGAAGGTGGCTACGGCCGACGGCAGTTCGGCCACAGGTTCCGCCGTTGCGGTTGCGCTCAATGTGAGAGCTGCCAACCCGATCACGACACACGCTTGCTTTGGAAGACTCATGCTTGAACCCTGTCGTGAAGATGTATGGAATATTCTTGCGTCGTCGAAGCGACATCGGACTCCTTCTGTCGCACGCTGCTCGCTCAAACAAGCGAAGGCAGTACCCGCCGCCGGATGAACTAGAGTACCGAAAAATCGAAGATTCGAGCCGTCAGTGCACCGGCACTGCCGCCGCCTGCCAGCGAGTAAACAAAGCCATACTCGCCTTTCGGTAATGGCGCGGCCAGGGCTGCCTTGTATACACCCGGTCGGACGAGATCATAAGAGAAGGCGAGCCTGTCCTTGTCCATGACACCGGTCTTGGCGCCGCCGATGTTGAAGCTGCCGACTCGCGCCTCTCGACGGCCCTTTTTGGCTGTCAAGCGCGTCAGCGTAAACTCGTTTGGCGACGTGGCGTTAGTCGCTGTGCCGGCCAGCCACGTTGATACCAGCCTGCCGCTGTCGGGGTTCGACTCATCGAAGAAGAAGTAGAAGGTCGGTGCTCCCGTGGTTCGCACACGCGCAGCTTCGTTGGCGATACTGGCCTTCATACTCATCGAAGCGATGCCACCCGTGATCGCGTAACCTAGGAGTCCTCCTGTCTTGGCTTGGCTGGTGACCGTCGGGTCGATCCGAACCATCTTGGTCTGCGCCGCATCCACGACGTAAACTCCAGGTGCATGCGGCAGCATCGGATCGAGGGCGTCGATCGACAGGACCGGTGTGGCGCTGGCGGCATTACCACCGTTGAGCAGCGCGGCGAGCACCGGACCAGACACCCCCTTCGCCTTCAAGGCGACCATCTGATCCGCGCTGAGGTCCAGCCTGGTGCCGGAGCTCTTGATTTTGGCAATGATCGCTTCGTCGCCGATGCCGGCCGACGAGAGCGAGATCACCTGTTCGGTCGTCAGCGGCTCAGCGCGGACCGGCACCGTTGCGGAAGACAAGGCAACAGCGACGAGGGCGCAAACGCGCCTGTTCCATTTCAGCATTAATCCCCCCTCAGAGATGAGACGAGACTACCGACCAGCGCGCGTCGATCAAGTCCCGTTGCGTTGGAAACAAGTCGATCTGGCTCTCGTCTCAAGCCGTCCGAGGAGATCGGACTGGTCTGCGGCGAGGTCGGCCCACCGCGATACCGTTCTTGGTAACGGCCGATGAGGCAGCCGCCCGCCGCGATCGAGCGTCACCCACTGCGATGATCGCTCGGACTCTCGAAAACAAGCCGTTTGGCTAGCTCCGCTGGACGATTAGATGCCTAGAGCAGGAGATGAACGTTCGGCCACTCTTGAAAGGAGGGCGGGGCGCCCGAAGCTACCGTCTCTACGTCTTGGGTAGGGGGGAGTGATGACATTATCCGTGCATCGGCCCCGTCCATGGCCGCGCGCTCAGCCGTCTAACCGCTTGCCGCTCGCTGACGACTCATAGCCGTTGACCATGAGCGTGACTAAGCTGAGGCCGCTCCCGTCTGTCACCTCAATCTGCAGGTGCCCGTCCGCCCAGAACGCCCCGTCGACGATTGCTAACGCGCGGCTGGCTTCCTCGACGGCCTGCGTTTTGGCAGCTGTTAGGCTCGGGAGATCGACGACCTTGTTGCCGATCTCGCCCCGATCATCGCGTATGGTGAAGCGAAAGCGTGGCATGACCGTTCAATGAGGCTAGGCTCAGATCGATGCGCCGGCTCACTCAGATCAGGGTGATTGCCGCTGAACGATCAGATCTCAGTCGACCACCAAGCGGCTCGCAACCCCGATTTGCGTCCCCTCGCCCCCGCTGGGCATACGCTCCCAACCTTCGGCGGGCGCGACGTGAGGCGTCTGTTCCTAAGCGTCAGCACACGGGCAATCCGAACCCGCGACGGGATTTCACGCTCGCCATCTCTCGGGATGACCTTTGCACGCCGGGCGAACCACCGCCACGTGCCTCCGTCGCGGACATGAGCGTCGGTGTAACGGCGCTCGCGCGGGACGGCGCCATCGGTCGTCCGAGCTCGCTCTGAGGACGCGCCTCGGCGCTCGGGAGAGGTGACTCGGCGCAGCCGTCACCATCGCATCCTCACCGCGCCGTTAATCATATGGTGACCCGGTCCGCCTAGGTCCGCCTCAGGTTTTGGGGTTAGGTCACGTGAGAGAGTTGATCGGGGCAGCGGTGGTGGTGGGCAGCGTCGTGGCGCCACTGCCGCTGCGGGCGGAGTTGAACGTACCGATCGCGGTACGGGTAGTGTCGTTCCTGCAACCGCCGCCGACCGGCATCATGCCCGCCGCGATCGTGGTCGCGCCGGGCAACGCCGCCTCGCTGGCGGACGCTGCCGCGATCGAGCGCGCGCTCGGCGGTGGTGCCGCCGCGGGGAAGACGACGCTGCGCACCAAGCGCGTGCCGGTGACTGCGCTCGACTCGCTAGCCGGCTACCGCGTCGCCTTCGTCACTGCGGGCACGCGCGACGATCAGGGCGCGATCGCTGCGGCTGCCGCGCGCAGCTCGGTCGTGACCATCACCTCGGACGACGCCTGCGTCCAGGCGGCACGCTGTGTCGTCGGGATCGGCAGCGGCGCGCGCGTCCAGATCACCGTCAACCGCGCCGCGGCGCGCGCCGCGAACGCGCGCTTCGGCTCGGCCTTCCTGATGCTCGTCAAGGAGATCTGAGGGTGACCGCGCTCATGCTACGCCGCGCCCTCGTCGTCGGCGCCGCGCTGCTCCCGATCACGGCCGCCGCGCCGGCGACCGCGCAGGCGGTGGATTATTCCGCGCTCGAAGCGATGGTCGGCGAACCCGTCACCACCAGCGTTATCGGCAAGCCGCAGCGCGCCTCCGAGGTCGCTGCCTCGGTCACGATCATCACCGCGGATCAGATCGCGCGATCGCCCGCGCGCGATCTGCCGGGACTGCTCAAGGGCTTCGCCGGGGTCGATGTCAACCGCTGGACCGCGGGGCAGAGCGACGTCGCGGTGCGCGGCGGCGTGCAGACCTACAACGCACGGCTGCTGGTGCTGGTGGACGGGCGGCAGGTCTATCTCGACCATTACGGCCTGACCGACTGGAACCTGCTCGGCGTGCAGCTGGAGGAGATCCAGCAGATCGAGCTGGTGCGCGGCCCCGCCGCGGCGCTGTTCGGCTTCAACGCGGCCAGCGGCGTGGTCAACATCATCACCAAGCGCGGCAGCGACGCGGCGAGCGCGCGCGCCGCCGCGTCCGCGGGCGACCACGGTTTCTCGCGGCTGGCGGGCACCGCGTCGCTGCCGCTCGGCGGCAGCGTGCGCGCGCGCGTCAGCGCCGGGCGGCTGCGCGAGGACGAGCGCCGTCTGCCTCCCGGGCTGCTCGCGCCGACGCCGATCGTCGACGTCGCCGCCGACCAGGTCGCCGGCGAGCTGAGCGCGCGATGGGGCACCACCGAGGCGGTGCTCGGCGGCGGCTATGCCAGCAACGAGCAGATCGAATATCTGCCCAGCCAGCTGCTCTCCAATCAGCGCTATCGCAGCAGCAATGTCCACGCCGGGCTGACGCACGACACGGCGTGGGGCGGCGCGACGCTCAACGGCTACGTCAACTGGCTCGACGCCGACTATGGGGAGGAGGGCAGCGACGGGGTCAACCGCGTCAGCGCGCCGATCGAGAACCGGCTGATCGCGGTGAAGGCGGCGGCGCTCTACCGGCTCGACACCGACGACACGCTGCGCGTCGGCGCCGAGTATCGCAACAGCCGGATGCGCGGCCCCGCCCAGTTCGCGCGGACCATCGCCTATGACGTCGCCTCGCTCGACGCGATGCTCGACCTCCACCCGCTCGATCGCGTCGGCGTCAGCGCCGCGGCGCGGGTCGACCGGCTTTGGCTGGGGCAGTCGGGCGCGATCGCGCAGCCGGTGCTCGACGACCCGGCCGCGTTCGATCGCGCGTTCACGCGGCTCAGCTTCAACGCCGCGGTCGTGGTGAAGACGGGCGCGAACGGCCGGCTGCGGCTCAACGGTGGGCGAGGCTATCAGCTGCCCTCGCTGGTGAGCTTCGGCTTCCGCCTGCCGCTGGCGGTGCCGACGCCGGTGCCGATCGTGATCACCGGCTCGCCGCGCATTCGCCCCGTGGCGGTATGGAGTGGCGAGCTCGGCTATACCCATGCGCTCGGCGCGACGCGGCTGGAGGCGACCGCTTTCTACACGCGCACCAACGACGCGATCGCCTCGCCGGGAGACGGGCTCGAGCCGAACCTCGACCTGTTCCTCACGCCGACGCCGGTGCTGGCGGCGCGCTTCGCCGCGGTCGGTGACTATGCCACTTACGGCACCGAGTGGCAGGCGAGCGGACGCGTCGTCTCGCTCGACTGGCGGATCAACTACACCTGGACCGAGACCGACGGCGATCTCGCCGGCACGACGCTGCCGATCCCCTACGCGCTCGCGCCCCGCGCGACCACGCCGCGGCACAAGGCCAATGTCGCGCTCGGTTACGACGGGGGCCGCTGGTATGCGAGCGCGCTGGCACGCTACACCTCCGCGACGCAGCAGTTCGCCTTCTCGACGCAGCAGCAGCTGCGGCTGTACCGCGTCGACGATGCGGCGGCGCTCGACGCGCGCGCGGGCTATCGCCTTAGCAACGCGCTCGAGCTGTTCGTCGCGGGCGAGAACCTGTCGCTGGCGGACGGGGCGGCGGGCTCGCCGATCCCGGCCGACCGCCGCGTGCGCGGCGGCGTACGCGTGACGCTGTGAGCGCTAGAATGGCGATCCCCGCGCGATGCTGACCCTGCTCTCCGCGCTAGCGGACCGCGTCGAGCGGCGTGCGCGGCTCGCCGACCGGCCGATCACCGCCAAGGTAGCGGCGACGCCGCTGCTGATGCTGGTGCTGTTCGCGCTGATCGCCGCGCTGAGCGCCACGGCGCTGGTGGTGGCGGACCGGAGCGTCAACCGTGTCGTCCAGGTCGACATGCGCGACCTGAGCCAGCTCAATGCGGTCGCACTGCGCTTCGAGATGGCGGACTCCGAGCTGTACCGGCTGCTGATCGCCAAGGCCGCTGCCCCCACTACCGACGTGCCATCGCGCGCCGCTGCGGTGGAACGCGAGCTCGACGGCGTGCGTGCCGAGTTGGTGCGCTATCGCTCGCGCCATCCTGGCGAGCGCGCCGCGCTCGACGGCATGCTCGCGGACCTCGGCGAGTATCGCGCCACCGTGGGCGTGATCACCTCGATGCTCGAGATCGACTTCGCCAGCAGCGCGGCCATGGTGGCGCCGTTCCGCGAGAACGCGCACCGGGTGGAGCAGCGGCTGCGTGCGATGACTCGTGCCGGGGTCGCGCGCGCGGACGAGGGTGCGGCTAGCGCCGTCTTCGCCACGCGGGCGACCTTGCTCGCGATCGTGCTGGTGTCGTCGCTCGCGGCGGCGCTCGGCGTGGCGATGGCCTATGTGATCAGCCGCTCGACGGTTCGCTCGATCACGAGCATCGCCGCCGCGACCGAGGCGGTGCTCGCCGGCGAGACGCCCGACCTCGCCGCGTTGCGTCGACGCGACGAACTGGGCCAGATGGTGACCGCACTGCAACGCTATGACCAACAGCGCGGCGAGGCCGAGCGGCTGGCGGCCGAGACCGCACGGCTGCACGAGGAGGCGCGTCGCCAGGAGAGCCGTCGTGGCGAGGAGGTGGCGCGCGCGACCCGCGAGGCCGAGGCGCGTCGCCGCGAGACGCTGCACGTGCTGGCGCAGACGTTCGAAGAGCAGGTCGCGGGAGCGATCCGCGAGGCGCAGGCCGCGATGACGCATCTCGACCGAAGCGCGAGCGATCTCACCGACTCGGCCGGCGACAACCGTACGCTCGCCGCCGAGCTCGACACGATCGCGCACCAGTTCAGCGAGGAGATGCGCGAGGCGAGCGAGGCGACCCGGTCGCTCGCGTGCGCGTTCGAGGACATCGATCAGGAGGTGGAGGGCACCAGCCGCGCCGCCCGCTCGATCAACCGCCACGCGCAGGTAGCGCAGGCGGCGGTGGCGCAGTCGCAGCAGCAGGCGGCAACGATCGAGCAGATCGTCGATGTCATCGACGCGATCGCGCAGCAGACGAACCTGCTTGCGCTCAACGCGACGATCGAGGCGGCGCGCGCCGGCAGCGCGGGAGCCGGCTTCGCGGTCGTGGCCGCGGAGATCAAGTCGCTGTCGAGCCGCACGGGCCTTTCCACCAGCGACGTGCGCCGCACGATCGAGGCGGTGCAGGGCACGATCGGCACCATGGTGACGAACACGGACAGCTTGGGCGCCCTGATCGCGCGGCTCGACGATGGCGCCGGCCGAGTGGCGCTGATGTCGCGCGGGCAGGCCCGCTCGATCGACCAGCTCAACGCGCGGATCGGCGAAGTGCGCGAGCGCAGCCACGCCTTGGCGACGGCGAGCGAGCGGATAGGCACCTCGGTGCAGCGCAACCTCGCCTCGGTGGAGCATTTCCGCGACGCCTCGCGCACGCTCGACCGTACCCTGTCGCTGCTGGCCGGCGATGCGCAGCGCTTCACCCAGACGCTGCTGGCGGGGTAAGGAGGAGCGGTGACGGGCGGCGTGGGCGCCCGATTGTCGGGACGGTGGAGCGGCGCCTGGCCCTCGAAGAGATCGGGATCGACGATCCGATCGATCGGGCGCCTCTCGACCGCGAAGCAAGCCGCATCATCGTCGCATAGGTCGCCTCGCTGTGAGGCAACCAGCCGCGCGATGAGATGAACGAACGGCCGGTTTTCGGTCTCGGCGATGCGATGTCGGATGTCCGTACCTGCGTCTGGATCCTCTCACATCGGGCAAGGCGATCCCTTGCGCGCGCTTTGTGGGCGAGCCGCCAGTATAGCTGTTGATGTCGGTCGCGTAGGCCGAGTGAGCGTCCTGATCTGAGCCGATGCGCGCACAAGCTCTTCTATCGCTCGAGGCGGCGGCGAGTGGACGAAATTTACAATGTCGATGAAAGCGGCGCTGACAAGGTCAGCGTCTCAGAATAGCGCTTGCTCAAGGCTGCCAAGACTGGTTACCAGATAGATCATAACAATAGGTCGACACAGATCGGCCGTCACATCGGGGAGGATCGAAATGAAGGTTTCAGTCAAGGCAGCGCTGCTCGCCAGCGGGATGATCGTCGCTTTCCCCACCTGGGCGCAGGACATGCCGCAAACCGCGCAGCCCGCGGCGGGGGTGCCGGTCACCGGCCCGCCCGGCACGGCGCAGGAGCCGACACCGGTCGCGGCGCAGGTCGGCCCGGGGGAGAGCGACGCCGCCGACGAGATCGTCGTCACCGGCATCCGCGGCAGCCTCGCCTCGTCGGCGCGGATCAAGCGTGACGCGCAGCAGATCGTCGACACCATCTCGGCCGAGGACGTCGGCAAGTTCCCCGACGCCAATATCGCCGAGTCGCTCCAGCGCATCACCGGCGTCGCGATCGACCGCTCGGGCGGCGAGGGACAGTTCATCACCGTGCGCGGGCTCGGACCCGAGTTCAACACGGTGCTGGTCAACGGCCGCGTGATGGCGACCGACAATCCCGGCCGCGAGTTCTCGTTCGACGTGCTGTCGTCGAACATGATCCAGCGCACCGACGTGTTCAAGTCGAGCGTGCCCGAGTTGCAGGAAGGCGGCATCGGGGCCACGGTCAACGTCATCACGGCGCGCCCGCTCGACGGTCGCAGCGGCTTCCACGTCGCCGCCTCGGCGGGCGGCATCTACGACACGCTGCGCGAGAAGCTCAGCCCGGATTTCTCGGCGGTGACGTCGCTGACCAACGAGGCCAAGACGCTCGGCATCGTCCTGTCGGGCTCCTACACCGACCGGCGCAGCCAGCTCGACTATATTCAGACGGACGGCTGGCTGTTCGGCCCGCAGAACGTCGTAAACGGCAGCGCGACCTCGGCCGGGCTGACCACCGGCGCGCTGGGCAACACCGGCGCCACCGTCAACGTGCCGCAGAACCTCGCCTTCGCGCGCCAGCTCGATCGGCGCCGCCGGATCAACCTGGCCGGCGCGGTCCAGGCGCAGGTGACCGACGAGCTGCTGCTCACCGTCGACGGCATCTACTCCAAGTTCGACGTGTTCACGCATCGGAACATCTTCGCCAACTTCTACTCGGCGCCCTATATCGGCCTGGAGCTCGACGACACCGCCTCCGCGATCGGCTTCAACCGGCCCGGGCAGCAGTTCCTCGCCGCCAACCCGCTGCTGGCAGACCGCGTGTCGCTCTCGCAGAACGACAATATCGTCAACAACAACGACCGCCGCACCGAGACGTATCAGGTCGGCGGCAACCTCAAGTGGAACCCGACCGAGGACGTCGAGGTGCGGCTCGACGCCTCGCGGACGCGCGCGACCCAGCGCAATCCCACCCAGTTCGTCGTCGTCGGCTCGCTCGCGCAGACCAGTCCGCGGTTCGACCTCAACGTCGGTGACGACGTCCCCACCGCGTCCAATTTCGGCAACATCACCGACCCGTCGCTGATGCGCGCGCACTTCACCGGCATCGATGCCAACCGCGTGCGCGACACCAGCTCGGAATACCACATCGACACCGACTATAAGATCCACGACAGCGTGCTGCGCTCGGTCCGGATCGGCATGGCCTATTCGGATCGCACCAAGATCCGCCGCTTCTTCAGCAATTCCGACGGCAATTGCGCCTATTGCGGCTACGACATCCCGGTCGACCAGTCGCTGCTGTCGCCGTACAAGCTCGACAACTTCCTCAAGGGCGTCTCCGGCGCGCAGAACGCGCCTGGCCAGTTCTTCACCTACGACACCGACGCGGTGATCGCCTTCCTCTCCGATCCCGCCAACCTCGCCCGCGCCCGCCAGGGCCGGACCGCGGCGGAGCAGGCCGCCGAGGCGGCGCGCCTGCTGGCGCTGCCGGGCGGCCCGTACGGCGTGCGCGAGAATGTTGGCAGCACCGCCAACGTCAACGAGCGGTTGCTCGCCGGTTATATCGCCATGTCCTTCGGCGGCGAGCGCTGGAGCGCCAACGCCGGCGTGCGGGTGGTGCGGACGCAGACGGTGTCGCGCGGCTTCGCGCAGCCGGTGATCAACATCACCAACACGCGCGGCGACGACACGTTGGTCTTCACCTACGGCGACTCGACGCCGGTCGCGATCCGCAACAGCTACGTCAACGCGCTGCCGTCGGCGAACATCAAGTTCAACGTCACCGACAAGTTCATCGCGCGCGCGGCCTTCTCGCAGACCGTCACGCGGCCGACGCTGACCGATCTCGGCGTCGACAATTCCTACGGCGGCCGCGTCTCGGTGCCGCAGTCGGGCGGTGGCAACCCGACGCTGGAGCCGTTCAAGTCGACCAACTACGACGTCTCGCTCGAATATTACTTCAACTCGATCAGCTATCTGAGTGCCGGCGCCTTCTACAAGGACCTCAGCAACTTCCTGGAGCTTCAGACGCTGCCGGTCGAGCGCTTCGGGCGCATCTTCCAGGACACGCGGACGCGCAACGGCCAGACCGGCTGGATCCGCGGCATCGAGGTCGGCGGACAATATTCGCTCGACTTCCTGCCCGGTCCTCTGTCGGGCTTCGGCCTGGCCGGCAACTACACCTATGTCGAGAGCAAGGCAGAGCGCGACGCCTCGCTGGCAGACTATGAGTGCGGCTACAACGGCCTCTCGCCGCACTCGGCGAACGGCAGCGTGTTCTACGAGAAGTACGGCCTGTCCGCACGCGGTTCGTACAACTGGCGCTCCGACTATCTGCGCTCGTGCCGGTCGGATCAGGGGCGGCCGCGCAACCGCTCGAGCTACGGCCAGTTCGACTTCAACGTCGGCTATGACATCACACCCAACGTCCAGATCTACGTCCAGGGCGTCAACGTCACCAACCAGCGGATCCACGAATGGTCCGCGATCGAGGAGCGCTTCCTGCTGCTCCAGGAGACCGGCGCGCGCTACAATTTCGGTGCGCGGCTGAAGTTCTGACCGCGACCGAGAGGGCGACGTGAGGAACGTGGCGCTGGCCGGCGCGCTCGCCGGCTGCCTCCTGGCCGCGCCGGCGGCGGCGCAGGCGGGAACGCCCGCGGCGACGAACACGCGGCGCAGCGTCACCGTCGCCGGGCTGGAGCTGACCGTCACGGGCGAGCTCGACGGCTTCGCGCTCGCGGTGCGCGCCGAGCCGATCGCGCCGGGGGTGGCGCGCGCGGTGCTGACGCTGACGCGCGCGACGCCCGCGCCCCCGCCGCGGCTGACGATCCGCTGGTCGCAGCCGTCGGTCGACATGGCGGGGATGTGGACCCCCGACGCGAGCCTGGGGCGGACGATCGTGCCCGATTTCGCGTCGACGCGGCTGCGCTCGACGCTCACCGCCGCGGCGCCGGTGCTGACGCTCTACGGGCGCGGCGAGCAGAACCGGCTGACCGTCGCCGCCGAGGAGGCGGTGAGCCCGGTGCTGCTCGCGGCCAAGCTGCGCGAGGAGGACGTGCGCGTCTACGGCAGCGTCGAGCTGTTCAGCGAGCGCCACGCGCCCTTGATGCGCTACACCACTAGCCTGCGCCTCGACACGCGCGCGATCCCGGTCGCGGACGCGCTCGGCGACGTCGCGGACTGGTGGTCGCGCCAGCCCGGCAAGGCGCCCGTGCCGGCGCCGCCGAGCGCGCGCGAGCCGCTCGACTCGACCTGGTACA
Organism: Sphingomonas sp. BK580; assembly: GCF_014194975.1. Classification (GTDB taxonomy): domain Bacteria; phylum Pseudomonadota; class Alphaproteobacteria; order Sphingomonadales; family Sphingomonadaceae; genus Sphingomonas. The sequence goes on from NZ_JACIAY010000010.1 coordinate 161,398, forward strand.
GCTATCACCAGGCGGTCGACGAGGCGACGGTGCTGGCCGAGGCTGGAGCGGCGGCGCGGCACGGCTTCAAGGTGATGATCGTCGATGACGGCTGGCAGACCGGCGACACGAGCCGCGGCTACGCGCATGCCGGCGACTGGCACCCCGAGCGGCTGCGACGCATGCGCGTCGTCACCGACGCACTGCACGCGCGCGGGATGAAAGGCATGCTGTGGTTCTCGGTGCCGCTGGTCGGCGACGAGGCCGCGGTGCTGCCGCGCTTCCGCGGCAAGATCCTGCGGCGATGGGCCGACCAGCGCACCAACGTGCTCGATCCGCGCTACCCCGAGGTACGCGCCTATCTGGTCGAGACCTTCCGCCGCGCGGTGCGCGACTGGGGGTGGGACGGGCTCAAGCTCGACTTCATCGACATGTTCAGCAGCGACGAGACCACGGTACTCGATCGCGCCGACGGGCGCGACATCGCCTCCGTCTACGAGGCGGTCAACCGGCTGATGGTGGACGTGATGACGGCGCTGCGCGCGATCCGCCCCGACGTCATGATCGAGTTCCGCCAGCCCTATAGCGGCCCGGTGATCCGCACCTTCGGCAACATGCTGCGCGCCTCGGACGCGCCGAACGAGTCGATCCTCAACCGCCAGCGGATCGTCGACCTGCGCCTGCTCGCCGGCGCCACCCCGGTCCACGCCGACCCGATCGTGTGGCACGCCGAAGAGCCCAGCGGCACCGCCGCGCTCCAGCTGCTCGACACGCTGTTCGCGGTGCCGCAGGTGTCGATGCGGCTCGACACGCTGACGCCCGGGCACGCCGCGATGCTGACGCACTATCTCGCTTACTGGCGCGCCAACCGTGCCGTGCTGCTCGACGGGCGCTTCCGTCCGGAAGGGATCAACGCGCAATACGAGCTCGTCCGCGCGACGACCGCGGACAAGCAGATCGTCGCCGCCTACGCCGATCGCGCCATCGTGTTGGATGAGCCGACGCGCGCGATCGACCTGGTCAATGCCACCGCGGCGTCGCGGCTCGTGGTGGAGGCGCCGCGCGATCTCGGTCGCTACGAGGCGCGCGTCACCGACGCCGAGGGGCGAGCGGTGTCGCGCACGCTGATCGACCTGACGCGCGGTGCGCACCTCGTCGCGGTACCGCCGGCAGGGATCGTCGCGCTGGTGCGTCGACCGTGAGCGGCGCATCGCTGACAGCGACGCCGGGCATCGATCCCGCCGCGGCGACGTCGACCGACGCGACGGCGCCGGGGAAGAGCCACTATGTCGTGCTCGACGGGCTGCGCGGCGTCGCGGCGCTGATGGTGGTCATGTTCCACACGTTCGAGGCATACGCCGGCGGTGACCCGACGCGGCAGATCATCAACCACGGTTACCTCGCGGTCGACTTCTTCTTCCTGCTGTCGGGCTTCGTCATCGCTTACGCCTATGACGATCGCTGGTGGCGGATGGGGCAGCGCGAGTTCTACCTGCGCCGGCTGATCCGGCTCCAGCCGATGGTGGTGCTGGGCAGCCTGGTGGGCGCCTCGCTCTTCTATCTCCAGGCGGGCGAGCTGTTCCCCCGGATCGCGGCGACGCCGGTGTGGCAGATGCTGCTGGTGATGCTGCTCGGCTGCACGCTGCTGCCGCTGCCCAAACAGCTCGATATCCGCGGCTGGGACGAGATCCACCCGCTCAACGGGCCGGCCTGGTCGCTGTTCTACGAATATGTCGCGAACGTCGCCTATGCGCTGGTGCTGCACCGGCTGTCGTCGCGCGCGCTCACCATGCTCGCGGTGCTCGCGGCGGTGCTGCTGCTCGAGGTCGCGCTGCTCGGGCCACGACGCGATCTGATCGGCGGCTGGTCGCTCGACGCCGCGGGCGTGCATGTCGGCCTCGCGCGGCTGTGCTACCCGTTCCTCGCCGGCATGCTGCTGATGCGCTCGGGTTGGCGACTGCATCACCGGCATGCCTTCGCGATCAGCGCCGCGCTGCTGATCGTCGCGCTCGCCTTGCCGCGGATGGGCGACACGCCGCATCACTGGACGAACGGCCTGTACGATGCTGCCTGCGTGCTGCTGCTGTTCCCGCTCGTGGTCGCGATCGGCGCCGGGGACAAGGCCGCGAGCGGACGGAGCGTGCGGATCGCGCGCTTCTTCGGCGACCTGTCGTTCCCGCTCTACATCACGCATTATCCGCTGATCTACGTCTACACCGCCTGGGTGGCCGACAGGAAGGTGCCCGCGCGGCTCGGCGCCCCGGTCGGTGCGGCGCTCGTGGTCGCGGCGGTGGCGATCGCCTATGCCAGCCTGAAGCTCTACGACGAGCCGGTGCGGCGCTGGTTGGGCCGCCGTCTGTTGCGTCACCTTGGCGGTCGACCAACGAGGAGCAGACATCGCTCGATGGGCTGAGAGCGTCGGTGATGAGGCTGAACGAGCGCCCGACATCACGAAGCGGTCAGGATCTCACGACGGACTGCTTCTGGATTCTCCGCGGGGACCACGGCGCCGCATACGCCCTGTCTCTGGGGCATGCCCGGCTAGATCCCCAATGACACCCGTAATCCGACCGTTCGCGGCGGACCGACGAGATAGGAAAAGTAGCTCGTCGCGGTGGTGTTGCCGGGCGACGTGGTGAACTCCTGGCCGAACACCGGGATCGCATCGAACAGGTTGGTGACGAAGAGGTCGACGCCGATACCGTTACCGGTTCTCACGCCCGCGGTCGCGTCGACGAGGGTGTAGGCCGGGCGCGGCAGCACCTCGCCCTCGCCGAAGCCGCTGTTCGAGCCACCCACGTGGCGCGCCGCCGCGAACAGGGTCCCGCGCAGGGCGCCCGTGACCGCGAAGTCGTAGCTGCCGCGCGCGTTCCAGGCCCAGCGTGGCACGTCCAGCACCCGGGATCCCGCGGCGAGCAGCAGGTTGGGTACGGCGTTGCGATAGGTGGCATCGGTGAACGAGCCGCCGGCATGAAGCTCCAGACCGGCGAGCGGCGTCGCGGTTACTTCAAGTTCGCCGCCGCGGCTGCGGACGCGGCCGGCGTTCACGGTGAAGGAGATGGTGGTCGCGTTGTTCACGCCGCAGGCGCCCTGGAAGGCCTGCTGATAGTCCTTCCAGTCGATCGCGAACGCGGCGCCGTCGACCCGCAGACGCCCGCCCAGGAAGCGCGTCTTGGCGCCGAGCTCGAGATTGTCGGTCCGGTCGCTGCCATATGGCGGGGGCACGTCTGGGATGCCCGCGGCGCGCCGTTCCGCGGGCGAGCAGATGTCGTCGGTGATGGGCGCGTTGACTCCGCCGGTGCGAAAGCCCTGCGCGAAGCTGGCGTACACCGTCGCGCTGTCGCCCGGCGCGTAGCTCACGGAGAAGCGGGGCGTCACGCCGGTCTCGCGATTGCGCTCCGCGTAATCGTAGGCGAGGTCAACGCCTGCCGGCCCGCCCAGACCATACCGCCTGCTCGCCTCGCGCTGGCGGTAGCCGAAGAGGCGGGCGCCCGCGGCGACCTTGAGCGTCGAGGTCACGGCGTAGGTCAGCTCCGCGAAGCCGGCGAGTTCGCTCTCACCGAAGTGCACGGCCGTGTCCTGGATCACCGGCGGCGTGCTCGCGCCGAGCGGCGCCGGCGCGACGATGCCGAACAGGTCGGAGACGGTGATCCTGCGGCCGGAGCGCTGGTCGAGGTCGCGGTAGACGCCGCCCACGACGTACTGGAGCGGCCCGGTACCGACCGACACCAGGCGGATCTCCTGCGTGAACTGTGTCGTCGCGCCTCTGTCGCGCAAGGGGGTGGGGAACAGCCGTCCGCCCGGACCTGCCCCGACGATCTCCTCGACGAGCGGGGAGTCGAAGGCGGTGACGTCGAAGGAGAGCCGCGATCGGCGATCCATGTAGGAGCTGCTGGCGGTGAGATCCGCACCGCCGAGCGCGTCGACGTGCGTCTCGATCAGCAGCGAGCCGATCACGAAGCGGTCGCGCGCGAACGTGTCCGCGTATCGCGCTCTGACGCGCGCGCGGCGGCCGAACGTCGCGTCACTGTGCGGCCGATCGGCGTTGCTGAAGGCACTCTGCCAGACGAGGCTGGGCGTGATCGCCAGATCGGGCGAGGGCGTCCAGCGGAGCGCGCCGCGGATCGTGCCCGTCCGCGTCCAGTTGACGTCCTCCCTCACCCGGTCGGTGCCCCGGTTCTCCGTCAGGTTACCCGTGGTCGGACGAAGATCGTCGATCCATCCGCCCTGCCGCACGACACTCCCGCTCACGCGGAGCGCGAGCGTGTCGGCGACCAGCGGCAGGTTCAGCATGCCCTTTGCGTCCGAGCTCGTCCCGCCGTCGCGCACGGACGAGACGCTGGCGGTCGCTTGTCCCGCCGCGGCGGACGCGTCGGGCCGGTTCGTCACGATCCGTACCAGGCCGCCCATGGATGACGAGCCGAACAGGACGCCCTGCGGGCCGCGCAGGACTTCGACGCGCGCGACGTCGAAGAGCTGTGGATCCGGTTGCGAGAAGCCGCGCAGCGCGCGCGTCTGCAGCGGCGTCTCGTCGAGATAGACGCCCGTCGTGGGCGACTGCACGAAGCCGACCCCGCCGATCCCGCGGATGATGTACTGCGAGTTGCCGGGTCCGGTGGTCGCGAAGGCCAGGCCCGGGACGGTGTCGGCGACACGGGAGAAGTCGGTCGCGTTCAGTAGCCGAAGGATGCCGCCGGACAAGATGCTGACGCTCGCCGGCACGTCGCGGACGTCCTGCTCCCGCTTCTGAGCGGTGACGAGGACCTCGTCGCCGTTCCCGCCCGGGATACCATCGTCGCTGGCGGCAGGATCGGGGAGCGCCGCGGCTGGCGCGGCGAGCAGCAGGCAGAACGCCGCGGTGCTCGCACGCTGAAGGGATCTGAACATGGGAGTACCTTTGACCTGCCCGACTTGGTCCGTCGGGCGCACGAAGGATGCGTGCCGACCCGAGCGGCACGACGTGGGTGGTCAGAGGTAGGCTGGTGGTCCGCGTAGCGGCGGCCTCAGGCGCGCCACAGATCGCGGTGTGGCCGGTGCACGCCGGAGCACACCGCCGGCAACGACGAAGGCGATCAGGGCGGCGAGCAGGAGCGGATCGGTTGCCGCGAGCGCAGCGCCGGTCATGCCCGCGTAGGCGCAGGGCACCTCCGCTTTGCCGTGACCCGATCCACGCTCATGGTCGGCCATATCGCCGTGCATCGCCGGCATCTCGGTCGCGGCGGGGGCCGGAACGACGCCCGAACAGACTACGAGCGACAGCCGTCCTTGATCGGCAGCGATCATGTAGCCGGTGGGGACCAGCAGCTTCAGCAGCAACGCCAGCGTGCACAGGAACACGGCGGAGCGGCGATGCGCGAGGAGGTGCCGTATCGCTTCCACGCCTCGCGGATACCTCGGCTCGCCGGCCATGTCACTGAGGAAGGACGACAACAGGTGACTGACCCAAGCCGCAGGCGGGTTCATCCGCAGCACACACAAAGTGTCTATATGCCCTTGGCGTGCCGTCGCGGCTCGCCGATGCACTGAAGGTCAAGGTTCTGCGGTCGACCCGTCGCGCCGGAGCTACGACGGGAAGCCGGTGCGATGCCGGCGCTGCCGCCGCAACTGAGAGCGGCGAGCAAGGGGTTGCTCCGTGTCACTGGTCGCTCGCGCGGCGGGGAAGGCCCGAGCATCGGCACCGACCCGCGAGCCAGGAGACCTGCCTCGACGCCATGACGTGCACCGGCGGGGTGTCCGCTCTGGCCGCTCGCATGCCGCGGCCAGGCTTGACCTGATGCTCGGCGTCGTGGTCAATCTCGTGAACCTCCGCTTCTCAAACGATTTCGCCGTTGCCAATCAGACGGATGCGTTGGATCCCTTCGACTTCGTGCTGGGGGTGCTGCATGATCGCGCGGTACGAACGGCAGGATCTGGGAGCGGCCAGGAACTGCTACGTGACCTGTAGCGGGTCACTCCGCCCGAGGGGGCAGGGGCCGAAAGCGTCCATAGTCAGTCACATCGGAGCCAACAGGTCTTTACCGTTCTCGGACGCCCGTTAAGGTCCCCGCGATGCAACAAGGCTCCGATCCCGTATGACGGGCGACGTAACCTCGGCAGTGATGTCCTCGTTGATCCTGGCAGCTCTGTTGCTCGATCTCTTTGGGCAGGTCGAGGCGTGGCGCCGCCTGCGCTTCGCGTGGCTCCCGTTGGCTCTGGCCAAGGTGGCTGGCATAAAGATAATCGCTCCCGTTAGCCCTGGCTTCGTCGACACCGGTGATCGGGTCTTGCTCGTGGCCTGCGGCATCGCGGCAGTTTTGCTGGTCGGCCGATGGCTTCTGAGACGAAGTAGATTCAACGGGGTTTCAGAAGCGCGCTAGCCGATGCACGTCGGTCGGCCTCACAAGCATGGTGGGGGTGCCGCCCAAAGCGCCCCATCCGCTACCTTCCTCAACGCGACATCCGATCGACGTTGGAAGGAGGGTAAGGAGAACGCGGTTCTAGCCTGCAGATGCTCCCTCACGGTCGCGGCTGTCAGCCACTTGCCGATGCTCGACGACCTTCGCATGGAAGAGCGATGAGCCAAGAGAGAGAGGGAGTAGGCATCCAGTTGCCTCCGCCGCGCGACCGTGTCGCTCTCGCGGTCGCGGCCTATCTCCCGATCTTTCTTCTCCTAGCCACAGTGATCGCCTCCGTACTGTTGATCTCGGGTGAGACGGTGCAGGTTGGGCGTCGCGGCGGTCCATACACCTCCGTGCCGAAGCTAGCCGCGCAGATCGGCGTGCTGAGTGTCGCGGTGCCCTTGGCCGGCGTGGTGGTAGCCAGGATGGTTCGCGGTGCGTACTTGCTATGGGCGACAAGGCAAGCGGAGCCGCCTGGCTTTGTCGTGGCGCCTGGCGAGATCATCGCGTGGCAGGGTAAGCAGGGGTTGCGCGGCATCGACCGGATCCGCTTGGGCGTGGCGGTCCTGACGTGCATCGGGCCGGCCCTGTATGTCTGGTGGCTGGTACACATTTGGACAGGCGCCGACCCGTCAGTTCTGAAGCTCTTCTGGAGCTTCTTTGCCACTCTTGCACTTGGCGCCACGGTAGCGCCACTCATGTCGAAGCCCGGTCGCACCTTCGTCAACGATGTATTCGGCGACATGGTCGTAACCGATCGGCGCATCGCTTGGTGTAGCCCGCGTGGCAATCGGTACAGGGAGATCTCCGGGGCCGAGATCAAGGGCGCCGCTCTCGTCGAGGGCGATGGACGCCGCGCGTGGATTGTCCTCACCCACGTGCGTCACGCCAAAGTCTCGGAGCTCGACCTGTTCGGCGTGCCCAACCCGGCAGAGGCACTGGAGGCGATCAGGCGGCTCGTTCCGCCGACGGAAGCCATCGGCTAAGAAGCCAGTGTGTGGCGGAGATACCCTCCCCTCGATCGCATCTCCCCTTCGAGACGATAACGAGCTGCCCCGGTCATACCCGCCGGACTCCCGTGCACACCGGTCTGCTTGCGCCCGCTTGACGCATCGAGCCGCCGGCGGGATCAGCTGACAGAAGCGAGCCCGACCGAACTTCGCCGTCCTGTTCACGGCATCGCGCTGCGACAAAGTGCGACTGCGATGTCGAGGTGATTATGTCTTCCTACAGCTGAAGTTGAGGGGGCGTCAGCGTTTGTCGTAGTTGACTGGACGCCTTTCCCAAACGGCCGATTACCCCCAATCAGGCCAGCTGCACAGCTGCGCAGAACGCCGTGAGGCTGAAGCGGCGAGATGAACAAGCGTGCGAAGTCGATAGGGTGCCATGTGGGCCTGGGGGGCCGATAATGGGTCCTCGCTGCGAGCGAGGGTCCCGGCTGGAACGGTCGCGACTACGAACAGCCTTTACGCCTTGATCAACGTCGACACGCGTTGATCAGTGCGAGCCCGCCCAAGCCGCATAACCCGCTACGTAGAACTAAGCCGCTCACCGCTCCGATCGCAGCGCCCCACGACCTGCCCGGCGCGACCGACGTCAAGCTCGACGAGAGCCTCAAGATCTTCGCCGGCATTGTGGCCGCGATCCACGCCGTCGATCGGCTCCGCGGTCTGGCCGGCCTACCATCGACCGTCTAGGGCCGTCAAAGCACCCGACTCACTTGCCGCTTCATCGCCGAAGCGGTTCTTCGGCCGCTTGCCCGCGAACGCCTGCGTACTAAGCTGCTCCGCAACTTTTGGAAATCGGGGTTGGTGTGACGACGAGGCAGCAAGTCGATTGGCTCACGATGGCGGGGTGGGGCATGCTGCTGATGCCCTTGCTGACGATGTGGCACGAGATCGGTGGCCACGCCGCTGCCTGCGTACTGCAGGGCGGCAAGACCGGTGCGGTCGGCGCCTTCTACGTCCAATGCGACGGGTTAGACCGCTGGCCGGACGCTCTCGTCGCCGTGGCCGGCGTCCTGGTCAATGTCGCGCTGTCGCTAAGCGCGCTCCTCCTGTGGCGGCGAGCGCGAGAGGACCATGCCCGCCTCGTGCTCTGGTTGATCTGGCTCGGAGAGGCGTTCATCGCGGCGGGATATCTGTGCTTCTCTGGCGTCACCGGCGTCGGCGATCTCGGTACCGCGCCGGGCGGCTCGCTGTCCTGGCTGCCGATGCCGCGCGCTTGGCGGATGGGTGAGATCGTCGTTGGTGTCTTAGCCTACATCCTTCTGGTGAGAGCAGGCATCCGCGCGCTCAGCGATATGCTCGGCTCGGGGGCAGAGACGAGGCCCGCCCGTCGCAGGATCGCACATTCCTTCTATCTGGCATCTGGGTTGGGCGCGGCTTTGGTCGGCCTGCTCAACCCGGTCGGATGGTTCATCACGATCATGTCCGCCGCAGCTTCCAGCTTCGGAGGGCTGGCCGGCTTCATCTCCGTCGGTTTCGCGGCTCGAGGGTCCGATGCGCCGAAGACGTTCGTCATCCAACGCAGTTGGACGGTGATCGCCACCGGCGCGCTTACGCTTCTCCTCTTCGCGGTGGTTTTTGGTCCCCGATGAGCTCCGAGATGGGCCTTCTGTCACTTCGGGAGCCACGCGAGATATCAGCGCATCCTTGTCTTGCCTGACCTGTCATCCGGAGGCGTGTCTCACACGGCGCAGAGTGGAGGTAGCCCGCTGTCGCCGGCTGACGCCTCGCTATCCATGATGAACGAGGCGCGGAAATCGGGAGGGTCGGCTCGGCGCGCTGAATGACCGGTCATGGTTTCTCGGCACGAGGGAAGGGCCGCTACCGACAGGGCGCGAACAATCGCGCACACATCTCCTGCCGCGACGCGAATAGCGCCGTGACCCGCCATCTCTCTATCGGGGCTAGTGGCTGACTCTCCTATCAGCGATCCCGTTCTTGGCGCTTCCGATCTGCCTTGCGAGCTCGACTGACCGCGGCGGCATGCTCTCGCGCACGCTTCTCAGATGGCTTCTCATAGTGGCGGCGCAGCTTCATCTCACGGTAGATCCCCTCGCGCTGGAGCTTCTTTTTCAACGCGCGGAGTGCCTGGTCGACGTTGTTGTCCCGGACGGTGATCAGCATACGGACTCTTTCAAGCTATGATCGGCAATGTTCGTGTCGGGCGTTACTGCCGGACTGAGCGGCCGCCAAGAGGGAGCGACAGGTTGCCGAGCACGTCGTCACCTGTTCGAACGTTCGGCGGTCAACCGGCCGAGCCGGGCTCCGACATGCCGCGATGGACCTGTGCGGCGACCTTATCCGGCAATGCATCAGCGATGGCGCCCATCACCTTGTTCTTGAGTGTAGGTACAACCTTGTCGTCACCCGCCATCAGCGCATCGAAGCCCGCCTTCGCGACCACCGCTGGATCATCCTTGCTGCCAGAGGCGCCCGCCTTCGTGTCCATCATCTCGGCGCGATTGAAGAAGTTGGTGTTGGTGACGCTCGGCATCAGCACGGTCACGGTCACGCCCGTATCTTTCAACTCGTTTCGCAGCGCCTCGCCGAACCAGCGCAGGAAGACCTTCGTGGCGCCGTATACCGCCTCGAAGGGATCGGGCATCGTCGCTGCGATGGACGAGGTGAACAAGACGCGGCCGGCATCGCGCGCAACCATGTCCTTCAGGACGAGCTTGGTGAGCTGCACGGCGCCGCGTACGTTGACGTCGATCATCTGAAGTTCGCGCGCGAGGTCCGTCTCTACGAAGGCGCCGCCGAGACCGAACCCGGCGTTGACGCAGAGCGCGTCGACGGGGCGACCGGTAGCCCGGACCGCCTCGTAGAAGGCCGTCACCGCATCCTCACGGCCGAGATCGCCCGCCCAGCTGGTCACCTCGCCCTGGCCAAGTGCCGCAAGGGTGCCCGCCGCATCTGCCGTGTGCGGATCATCCTCGCCGGCGATGAGTACGTCGAAGCCGTTGCCGAGAAACTGCTTGGCAAGCTCGAGGCCGATGCCGTTCGAGCCACCGGTCACGACGGCGAAGGGGCGGTCGGCGATGTCGTTCATAACGAATACCCTCAGGAGTCAGCGGACGGGCGCGAAGGAGAAGAGCTGCGTGCGTATCGACGCTGGCGCGCCGGGAGTGAACCAGTTCGTATCCTGGATATGGCTCGCGGTGACGTACATCCGTCCGTCCGGTCCTTCCGAGAAGGTATCCGGCCAGCGCAGGCGCCGGTCAGTCAGTACGGTCTCGACGGCTGAGCCGTTCAGTCGCTTGATCGAATAGTCGCTCGGCGAGGTCAGGTAGAGCACGCCGGCCTTGCTCATCCAGAGGCCGTCCGCGACATGCGTGTGCGCCACCGTCTTCACTGCGGCGGCGCGCTGCGGCTCGGCGATGTCGCTTGCGAGCAGGGCGGTGTCGATCGAGTAGAGGGTCCGGCCCGTCAGCGCCTGATAGAAGAGCGTCTTCCCGTCGGCGGAGATGGCAATGCCGTCGGCAGCGAACATCGGCTGGCGGCCATCGGGACGTCGCAGTGGCTTGCCGTCGAGCGTCACGGTGACGTTCTTATCGACCTGTGTCGACGGATGGCCGTCGAGCGTGCGCCAGCTGCGACCGCTCTCCAAATCCACGACGATCACCGCGCCGCGCGTCCCGCTGTCGGTGATGTAGCCAAGGCGAGCGTCGGGCGAGAAGCGGATGTCGTTCAAATAGGTGCCTTGCAGCGCGACGTCCTCAGGTATTGGGATGACCTTCGTGACGGAGTTCGTCGTCAGATCGATCCGCACGAGCTTGGGTGCCCCAGGCAGTATCTTCTCGTTCCCGGGTGCGCCGGGATCGAGCACCCACAGGTTCCCCCGGCCATCCGGCACGATCGACTGGACGCAGACGAAATGGTCTTCCACTGACAACTCGTTGGCGCGAGCGCTACGCCACTCGTTCCAGCGGTCGTCGGGGTACGGCTTGAGCTTACCGTCCTTCATGACCTCTGCGACCGAGACCGGCGCATCGTCCGTCCAGCGCGGGAAGTTTACGAAGCGACGGCCATCGGCCGCGACCGCCACCCCAGTCACCTGGTGGTCGAACTGTGCGACCTGCGTCAGGGGCGAAGCCGAACTGAGACGCTGGGCCTTCGCCACGCCCACGACGGCGGCGACGATGCCGCCAGCAGCGGCCAGGACGAGCAAAGGCTTGGCTTTTGACATGGACGTACTTTCCTCTTGCACTGTGACAATACTGAGATCGTGGTCGACCAAAGCTTTGTTCTTCTTTGTTGTCCTAGGCGCGAAGGCGCTCGAACTTCCGTGGCGACCTGCAACTCGCAAGCCACGATCAGCCTTACCTTCTTGTCGGCACGATCGTCTCCCAGCTCGCGCCGGGGACACCAGCGAACATCAGACAGTAAGCGTGAGGCCGGGCTACGTTCCGGTCGTTACGGTCGACCTTTCGCTGGATCAGGCAATCAGGCCGCAGCGCGGCCTCCGCTCGCTGGAAGGCTTAGTTCAACGTCTCTTCGGCCCTGATCGGTAGGTTTCGCAGGCGCGCGCCGGTGGCGTTGAAGACTGCATTGGCGACAGCCGCGGCAACACCGATAATGCCGAGCTCACCCAATCCCTTGACCATCTCAGCGTTCACCGTGGCGTCGGCGTCGTCCACCATGATGACGGTCTGTTCGGCGACGTCGGCCGATGTCGGAACTAGATACTCGGCGAGATCGCGGTTCAAGTAGACGCCCGTGCGTGGGTCCACTTCCGTCTTCTCCAGCAGCGCGGAGCTTAACCCCCATGCCATGCCGCCAAGATACTGACTGCGTGCGGAAATCGGATTGAGCACTCGCCCCGCGGCGAAGGCTCCGACATGGCGCGGCACTCGCACCTCGCCTGATGCTGCATGCACGCGAACCTCGACCATATGCGCGCCGAAGGCCCAAGCCAGCTTGCTCTCAGGGAGCGTCAGAAGTTTGATGTGGCCGGTACGCAGCGCACTTATAGCGTCAGGTTTCGCGCCCGCGGGCAGATAGTCCAAACTGATCTCGCGTGGCCGCTCGGGCTTGCGAAGCAGGCCCGCACAGGCTTTCGCCAACGCGTTCGCCAAGCTCGTTGTCGTGGATGAGCCACCCGAGATGCCGGCGGGTGGTAGAGCCGTGTCGCCAAGTACGACCGTGACGCGATCTAGCGGTACGCTGAGTCGCTCGGAAGCGATCGTGGCCAGCAGGGTGTACAGCCCGTTTCCGATCTCGTGGTGCGCGGTTTCGACGCGGACCTTCCCGTCGACATCCTGCACGACCCGGATCGAAGCCGGGCCGATCTTGACCGGGCGCGCCGCTGCCGCGCAGCCATAGCCGACCCACCAGCCATCTCGCAGCGTGGTTCGTGGCTCCGCGCGACGATCTGACCAGCCGAACGCGGCCGCCGCCGCGTCGAAGCAGCGCATCAGCGGGCGTGTCGTGAATGCCTTTCCTGTGACCGGATCAACGGCGGTGTCGTTGCGCCGTCGCAGCTCGAGCGGGTCCATCTCCAGCGCATGTGCGAGTTCGTCCATCGCGCTTTCCAACGCGAAGAGGAACGGCACCTCAGGCGGCGCGCGCATCGGACCGGGCGTGTTCCGATCCACCCGCCCGATCCGTTCCTCGGCCGTGACGGCGCCCGCCGCGTACAGCGCGGTGCTCACGTCGGTACCCTCCATCGCGAAATCGTCGAAGCGGGAGCTGACGGTCGCGGCCTCGTGCCCGACGCCGACCAGCCGACCTTCCGACGTCGCCCCGAGGCGGACGCGGTGCTCTGTCTCCGTACGATGGTTCGCCACCGTGAACTGATCCCGACGACTGACCTCGAGACGAACCGGTCGATGGAGCCGTCGCGCGGCCAGGGCGCAGATCGCGGTGTGCTGCGACAGGGCGAGCTTGGAGCCGAAATGGCCGCCGATGAAGCGGGACACGACGCGCACTTGGGCGGGAGCGATGCCGAGCTGTGCGGCGAGCCCGTGTTGCGCGGCGCCGAGGTAGCGCGTCGGCTCGTACACCGTGAGGCGGTCGCCCTCCCAGTGGCAAATGGTGCTTGGTAGTTCGATCGGGTTGTGATGCTGGATCGGGGTCGAGTAGTGCGCATCGATCTGCGCGGCGGCGCTGCCGAGCGCGGCCTCGAGGTCCCCTTTCCGGCGATCGTGATGCTCGGCGCTCACATCCGCCAGCCTCGCGGTCTCGCACCGCGGATCTCTCAGGGAAGCGACGGGTGACTGGCCGGCGTAGCTGAACCGGAGGGACGCGGCCGCCGCGACCGCGATCTCCTGCGATACGGCGACCACCATCGCGACGATCTGCCCGGCGTAGCGGATCTCGGGCGACGCGAGAGGACGCCAGCTGCTGTTCGCGTAACCGCCTTCCATCAGATGGCCGACTGGACCGATGGCGTCGCCGACGTCCTCGTGGGTCAGGATGAGGAGCACGCCTGGCATCGACACCGCATCGTCGCGCATGATCGAGGTCACACGTCCGCGGGCGATGGCGCTCACCGCGAGCGCGGCATAGGTCATGCCAGGGAGCGAGACGTCGCCCGGAAACTCGGCGAGTCCGCAGACCTTCTCCGGTCCGTCGACGCGCCTGAGCGGTTCACCGACCCGCGCGATCCCCGATGTCGTCGACGCGTCCGTCATGTCCGCCGCACCTCAGCACATTGTCCTGCTCGCTGGCGCCAACGTCCCATGGCAGGTGAACGCTTCGCGACGAGCATGCCGGTGAGTCTCAGGGCTGACCGGAACCGCCCGCTGCACCGTACACCTGGCCGTTCGCGTAGCTCGCGTCGGAGGCGGCCAACTGGACGTAGATGGAGCCAAGCTCGGCGGGCTGACCGGGACGACCGAGCGGAGTGCTCGCTCCGAACTGTTCCAGCTTCTCCATCGTCGCGCCGCCGGAGACCTGTAGCGGGGTCCAGATCGGCCCCGGCGCGACGCCGTTGACCCGGATGCCTTTCGCACCCAATTGCTTCGCCAGCGACTTGGTGAAGTTCATCATGGCGGCCTTCGTCATCGCATAGTCGACGAGGTTCTCGGATGGATCGTAGGCCTGCTCGGACGTCGTCTGGATGATGGCCGACCCGGGCTTGAGGTGCGGAAGCGCCGCCTTGGTGACATAGAACATGCCATACAAGTTGGTCTTCATGGTCGCGTCGAAATCCTCGTCGGTGAGTTCGAGCAGTGACTGTCGTTGTTGTTGCCGGCTGGCATTGTTGACCAGGATATCGAGACCTCCGAGCTGTTTCACGGCGGTGTCCACGAGCCTGGCGCAATACGCCCGATCTCTGAGGTCTCCGGGGATGGCGGCCGCTTTTCGGCCGGCCTGCCGGATCAACGCCACGACCTCACGCGCGTCGGGTTCCTCGGCAGGGAGGTAGGCGATCGCCACGTCCGCGCCCTCCCGAGCGAAGGCGATCGCCGCGGCCCGGCCCATGCCGGAATCGCCACCGGTTATGAGAGCTTTGCGGCCCTGGAGGCGGCCCGATCCCCTGTAGCTGGTCTCACCGTGATCGGGTCGCGGGTCCATCTTACTGGCGAGACCCGGGAAAGGTTGGGATTGCTTGGCGAAGGGCGGACGCGGATACCGAGTCCTTGGATCCGGCAGCGACTCTGCCGATGATGCCACGCCCGGTTGCTGAGCCGATCCCGCTGCTGCGGTCGCCGCCAATCCCACCGCTGCGCCGCCCACGACGGCGCGACGGCTCACTCCCGCTAGGTGGGACGCATCGTCTCCAGCTTCCTTGCTCATCTTATTTTCCTGTTTTCACGAGGTTGCCGCCCTAACAGGACAGCATCGACGCGAGTTCCCACTCTCGTGCGGTCCGCGGCCGCATCGATCCCGCCGACAGCAAGACCAAGCCGCCCTCATCGACGGCGTATCTGACGTCTCATGGTGAAGGAGGGCACCCTAATACCGGGAGATCACTCAAGAGCCCAGAACTGCACAGCCGACCGGGGTGGAGCCAATCTGATCACTAGACAGGCAAAATGCGGGCTCGCTAGAGCGTGGGAATGACCACCACCTTTTCTGAGCGAAGCGCGGAGGCGCGCGCGGATACGATCGCGCTCGCCGCCGAGTTGACGACCGCCTGGCTTACCAATCCGCACACGCGCGCAGGCTCGGCCGAGGTACTCGCTTTCCTGACCTCGATGCACGAGGCTGTGTCTGGTTTGTCGAGTCCTGCCCTGGCTGAAGGCGCCACGTCGGCGCTTGAGCACGTGCCGGCGGTGTCCGTGCGCAAGTCCCTCGCCGATCCCAACCGCATCATCAGCATGATCGACGGCAAGCCGTACGCCAGCTTGAAGCGCCATCTCGCCAGTCACGGACTCACGGCCGCTGAGTACCGAGAGCGTTTCAGCCTCAAGACCGATTACCCGATGGTGGCACCGGGCTATAGCGAGGGCCGTCGCGCGCTGGCCAAGCAGATCGGGCTGGGGCGAAAGGCTGCGAGCGCGGCGGAGAGTGTCGGCGCTGCCATCGAGCAGGTAGCCGAGGACGTCGTCGGCAACGTGGAGAAGGGCGGCAAAGCCGCACTCGGCGCCGCACGCAAGACGCTGGGTATCCGCACTTAGGCTCGCTTCGCAGTGGGCCTGGACGAGTTGGCAGCCGGGTAAACGACGGCCCGTCTGGTCAGACGTGGATCCCCCAAGATGTCGCGCACGGCCCGAAGCCGAGACCTGTTCCACCAACGCTGCCGGCGGTGCTCCGCGGCGTCGTGGATCGCCGATGCGCATAGCGCGTCGACGTCCGGTCCACGCTGAAGATGGTACAGGCCCGACGCTCGCTGTTGCCGAACAACTGCCGCGCATGCTCGACGGCCTTCCGCCGAGCGGCAGGCCTCACCAGTTTTTTCGCTGCCGCCTCCTTGAGGACGGCGTTGTCCAGCATCGCGTCCGACAGCGGCCGCTTCGGCCGGACATTCTCGACTACAAGCACCGTCAACTTGCGTGCTTGCGACCCGTCCATGCCGCCATAATTCGCCTTCCGGCGTAGAGCGTCGCGCTGCTGACGCCATGCTACCTACGAACAGCGGCGGTCTTCATCCCGCCCTCCTGCTCGCGCAGTACCGCGATGATATGCTCCTCGCTGGACCTTGTCTTCTTCACGTCCGTCCCCCGACGAAGGCGGACTCTAGCGCAAACTGGCGGAGTTTCGGGGGAGCATGTAATCGCGAGCAGGCCGAGGCACGGGACCAAATGGATGCGTTGCGAGGAGCGTTGGGGGCGATCAGGCGGCGTCGCGCCAGAACTGAGCAGCATGGCAGTGCCATCCGCATCCTCCACGAGCACATCCTGATCGCGGCTCACCGTCCCGCCCTCGTGGCAATGGAAGCAGCGGTAGCGGCGGCAGCTGATCAGAGGCTCCTGCTTGCGGGAGCTGGACGCGATCACCGGCCAGACGAGGTGCCAATCTATACGGCGTTGGTGAACGCCCTCCGTGCGGGCGACGAAGGTCGCGCGGAGAGGGAAATGTGGCGGCTGGTTGCGGAGACGCCGCCCGTCCAGCATGGCGGTCATATGTCGGCGAACGTGGAACGAGCGTCAGTTGAGGGGGAAGATAGTTGAAGATCGGGATTGATCGCCGCTCCTTGCTGTTGGCCGGCGTTATGACAGCGGGATGCTCCTCGCTGCCCCGCCGGGGCGGATCGCGCTCTGACCAGCGCGCGTTCGTTCGGCGAGAGGGCTCGCGCCTGATGCTGGGTGATCAGCCCTATCGCTTCGTGGGCGCCAACATGTGGTACGCGGCATATCTCGGGGCGGACGCCCCCTTCGGCGACCGGGCACGTCTCGGGCGCGAACTCGATGCGCTTGCGGCGATGGGCGTGCGCAACCTTCGCATCATGGCGTCGGCAGAGGAGGGGCCACTGCGCAACTCCATCAAGCCTGGCTTCCGCAATGCCACAGGCGTCTTCAATCAGACGCTGCTCAGTGGCCTCGATTACGCGTTGGTCGAGATGGGAAGGCGAGGCATCCGTGCTGTCCTGTGCCTGACGAACTTCTGGGAGTGGTCGGGCGGCATGATGACGTACCTGTCGTACGTCGATGGCGGTCGCTTCATCGACATGAACGATCCGGCGCACCCATGGCCTGCCTTCGCGAATGCCAACGCGAGCTTCTACGGAAGCGTGCGAGCCAACACGCTGTACCGCGACTGGATCAAGGCGCTTGTCACGCGCACAAACAAGATCACGGGGGTGGGATATCACGACGATCCGACGATCATGGCGTGGCAGCTTGCCAATGAGCCACGGCCCGCTGGCGATGTCGCGCACGCCGACCTGCCGGTCTTCTACCGGTGGGTTCGGGAGACCGCCCGCTTCATCAAGTCGTTGGATGCAAACCATCTCGTTTCTACCGGAAGCGAGGGACTCAAAGGTGCCTTGGAGCAGCCGGAGATCGTCCTTGCCGAGCACGCCCCTTCCGAAATCGACTACCTGACGGCTCATATCTGGCCGAACAACTGGACGTGGGTCGATCAGAACGATCTGCCCGGCACCTCCGCGCGCGGCGAGGCGCTGACCGCCGATTATGTAACCAAGCACATCGATTTGGCCACACGGCTTGGCAAGCCTCTCATCATCGAGGAGTTCGGCTACCCTCGGGATCGTGGTAGCAACGACCCGGCGGCATCGACAGAGTACAAGGATAGTTTCTATGGGCAGATCTACTCGTCGGCTCTGAAGAGCATGAGGGAGGGCGGCCCGATTGTCGGTACAAACTTCTGGGCTTGGAACGGGGAGGCTCGTGCCCAGCATCCCGACTACCGGTTCAAGGAAGGCGACCACCAGTACATGGGTGATCCGCCGCACGAGCCCCAAGGGTGGTACGGCGTCTTCCAAGGTGACAGCACCATCCGAACGATTGTCGACCATGCGAGGGCAGTGGCGAAGCTGCCGTAGCGCCACCTCGCCTCGCTCGAGCAGTCGCTCAGGCCATTGCTGGCAGTCGATCGAGGTGCTTGTCGAGGGTGAGCGGGTACTCCCGCACGCGCACACCAGTGGCGTTGTAGACGGCATTCGCGACCGCGGGCGCCACGCCGGTCAGACCTAGCTCGCCGACGCCCTTCGCCTTCACGGGCGAGACGGTCGGATCGACCTCGTCGATGAACCAGGCGTCGAGGTGGGGCACGTCGGCGTGCACCGGGACCTCGTAGCCGGCGAGGTCGTGATTGACGAAGAAGCCGAAGCGCCGATCGACCGTCATCTCCTCGGTGAGCGCCGCTCCGATTCCCATCACCATGCCACCGATCACCTGGCTGCGCGCGGTCTTGGCATTGAGGATCCGCCCTGCCGCGCAGACCGCCAGCATGCGCCGCACGCGCGCCTCGCCGGTATAGGCATTGACCGCAACCTCGGCGAAATGCGCCGCGAAGGTCTGCTGCTGATAGGCATCGGCCATCTTCTCGAAGGTCATGTGATCTTCGACGACGACGGGAGCGTCACGCGCCGCGTCGCCCAGCGGCACTGAGCGACCGCCGCTCACGACCTGTCCGCCCGCGAAGGCGACGTCGGGCGCGTTGAGGCCGAGCTTATTCGCCACCACCTCGCGCAGCGCCATGCAGGCGGCGTAAGTCCCGGCGGTCACGGACGGTGCACCCTGCTGGCCGCCCGAACCCGGCGTCTCGGGGAAGCTCGAATCGCCCAGCTTCACGACCACCTGATGCGGCGCGATCCCCATCACCTCGGCTGCGGTCTGCTGGACGACCGTGTAGCTGCCGGTGCCGATGTCGGTCATGTCGGTCTCGATGATGACGCGACCGTCGCGTTCGAGCCGCGCGCGTGCGCCAGCCTTGGCGATCTTGCCGGCGCGGATCGCGCCCGCCATGCCCATGCCGATCAGCCACTCGCCCTCGCGCTTCTGCGCCGGCTTGGGATCGCGCCTCGACCAGCCGAAGCGCTCGGCGCCCTCGCGCAGACAGCGGACGAACTGGCGAGTGGAGAACGGCTTGTTCGGATCCTCGGGATCGACCTGCGTATCGTTGACGATGCGCAGCTCGATCGGGTCCATGCCGAGCTTCTCGGCGAGCTCGTCCATCGCGACTTCGAGTGCCATCAGACCGGGTGCCTCGCCAGGGGCTCGCATCGCGTTACCCTCCGCCAGATCGAGCGTAGCAAGCCGCATCACGGTGAGGCGATTGGCCCCGGCATAGAGCGTTCGCGTCGACGCGACCGTCGGCTCGGTGCGCCCGCCCGGCAGGTTGCCCGACCAGCTCTCGTGCCCGATCGCCACGAGCCGCCCGTCGCGACCTGCGCCGAGACGCACACGCTGGATCGTCTTGGGTCGATGGATGGTCGTGTTGAACATCAGCGGGCGCTGGAGCGCGATCTTGACCGGTCTGCCGACTACACGTGCCGCGATCGCGGCGAGCGCGAGGTCGATCTGGACGGTGCCCTTGCCACCGAACCCGCCCCCGATGAACGGCGAGATCAGCCGGATACTCTCCTTCGGGATGCCGAGAATGGCGCCGAGATCGCGCGTGCCCCAGTTCATCTGCTGGATCGAGGTCCAGCAGGTGACCCGGTCGCCGTCCCACCGCGCGATCGTCGCGTGCGGCTCCATCATGCAATGTGCTTGGTCGGGAACCACGTAGGTCTCGTCGATCTTGACCGCGGCGCCGGCGAAGCCTGCGGCGAAATCACCGACCTGCTTCTCGTTCGGGCCGCCGAACTCGCCCTGCGGCGGGATGGGTGCCGATCCCTTCTGCGCTTCGAGGTCGAATCTACCCGCGGTACGATCGTAGGTGACCCGGATCTGCGCCGCCGCGGCACGGGCCTGCTCGAACGTTTCCGCCACCACGACCGCGACCGGCTGGTGGTAGTGATCGACCTCGGGCGCGGCGAGCATGCGATGCACGTAGAATTTGCCCACACCCGGCTTGCCCGCGTTCCGGTGGGTGACGACTCCGACGACACCGGGGGCGCGCTCTGCCGCGAGCGTGTCGAGCGTCGCGATGCGGCCTTTCGAAACCGCTGCACCCAGAATGTAGCCATAGGCGAAGTCCGGCGCGACATCGCGCCATTCATAGGCATAGGTCGCCGTGCCAGTGGTCTTGGCCGCAGCCTCGTAGCGGTCGAGCGGCTGCCCGAGCACCTTCATCTGGTCGGTCGGGTTCTTGCCTGCGGGAGCATCGAAGATCATGCGCGTGTTCCTTCGGCGATCGCAGCATGAAGCGTGCGCTCCGCGAGCGTGAGCTTGAAGCGGTTGTCCTCTGTCGGACGCGCGTCGGCGAAGGCGCGCCGCGTCACCGTCCCGGCGCCCTCGCGCAGCGCCGTCTCTGCGGCCCCGACACGCCACGGCTTGGGCGCGACGCCGCCGAAGGCGACGCGTCCACTACCGTCGGTTTGTATGACTGCGGCGACGGAGACGAGCGCGAAGGCGTAAGACGCACGGTCGCGCACCTTGCGATAGACGTGACGGCCGCCAATTGGCGGCGGCAGCGTCACCGCGGTGATGAGTTCACCCGGCTTCAGCTCCGTCTCCCGCTGCGGCGTCTCGCCCGGCAGGCGATGAAAATCGGCGATGGGGATCGATCTTGTGGTACCGTCGGCGCTGACCGTCTCCACCACCGCGTCGAGGACGCGCAACGCCACGGCCATGTCGCCCGGGTAGGTCGCGATACATGTCTCCGAGCCGCCGACAATGGCGAGCTGCCGGGCGTAGCCACCGATCGCGGCGCAGCCGTCGCCCGGCTTGCGCTTGTTGCACGCCATGTTGGTGTCATAGAAATACGGACAGCGCGTCCGCTGGAGCAGGTTGCCCGCGGTCGAGGCCTTGTTGCGCAGCTGCCCCGAGGCACCCGCCAGGATCGCGCGGCTGAGCAC
>NZ_JACIAY010000011.1 GCF_014194975.1 Sphingomonas sp. BK580
GCACCGTCATACAATGCGCGTCCTCGTTGCCGAGAACGGCTATGACACCGGCGACCCGCCGATAGCACCGCAGAGTGCCATTTCTATCTAGCGGGCTGGTGCCATTTGTACTTAGCGCTGCGGTTTCAAGCCGAAGTGCGACACGCCTTGTGGCAGCGTGGCCAGCGTGTAGCCCCCCCCAGCAGCGCAGCGCTGGCCACGCTGATGCGCCATCATCTCGGCTCTTGGACCTTCGGACCCGCTGCGCTAGCAACGGGCTCGGTCACGCAAGTGGATGGTAACGAGC
Source organism: Sphingomonas sp. BK580 (assembly GCF_014194975.1). Lineage (GTDB taxonomy): Bacteria > Pseudomonadota > Alphaproteobacteria > Sphingomonadales > Sphingomonadaceae > Sphingomonas. Next base: position 287 of record NZ_JACIAY010000011.1, read on the forward strand.
ACCCACTTGCGGGCGTTCGTACATGACGCATTAATGTGAATTAGGAAACGATCCTACGTGATCTTAGTGATTAACCTCTCGCGGATGAATGTTCAAGGGCGAAGGTCGGCTCAACCATCATCAGGTCGAGGAATCCCTCGTTTTAGCGTGGAGTGACGTGCCGCACTTCCACTCGGTGTAATCGGTGATCAGGAGACTGGGATGGGATATTTCGCGCTCACGGCGCTGCTGCTCCAACCAGCAACGCAGCCGCCACTATCCCCATCTTTGGTCCAGTCATCAAACCTTCAAGGAGTCGGGGAGCGTGGCGAGAACCCTAAGGCTCGCGGCGATAATAATCTTCTCGGAGCCGGTGGCTCGGTAACCTTTGTTGGTTCGGATCACTTCGCTCCGACGATCTTCGACGATCGAGGAGGCATCATCATCGTCCAGGGCGTGCTCAATGGTAAACAGTGTAGCGTCCTCGTGGACACGGGTGCAGCCCGGACGATGGTCTCGCCTTCGTTCGCGCAGTTAGCGGGCCTCGTGCGCTATCGTGAGGGGCCCGCCATCAGCACGGGAACGGCTCGCGTACGCTCCTCGCTTGCGAGAAACTTTGAGTTATCTGTTCCTTTCCAGGCCACCTTCAAAGGTGAGGCGCTTATTGCGGCGACGACCGGTGTCTCGGCAGCTCTGGGCCATCAGGTCGATGTGATCCTAGGAAGGGACTACCTAGCGAGCGTCTCACTTTTTATCCAGAATAGTAGACATCGCGTCTTCATCTCGCAGCCGGGTAGCATCAATGCGAAGGCGAACGGGCATACCCTGCCGCTCTCCTCGTCAGGCTCGATAAACGCAGAAGTTGACGGAGTTGCTCTGCGACTGACCGTTGATCTCGGATACAATGGACAAATTCGTGTAAAGTCGGGCAAGGTCCCAGTGAGAAACGGCTCGGAAAAGGGCGGAGGCGAGCGCTTCGAGGTTCGGGGCGAAGGAGCCCTCCGCAGGGTGGCAGGATTAACACAGGCTCGCCTTGATATAGGTGACCTCTCGCCTGTCAACGTTGCTGTTGTTCACGATAACGCCGTTCCATCGGCGAGCGACGGTTTGATCGGGACCGGCCTCCTAAAGGGATATGACATCATCATCGACTATATGGCGGGATCGGTGACGCTTGTTACGGCGCAAACCGCGCGGTAACCTTTTGAGTAATGTCGGCGGAGTTCAGGTAGAGAAAGAACCTTCGCTTAACGCTGAAAATGCTTTGAAACCAATAGGTGATCGATACGGAGCGGCTATAGAATACCACCGCGATTGCTCGTTGTACACTTTAAGTGTCGGTTCGGCTTCAGTCGGCATTGGACTCCAAGAGACCTTGGCTTGAGCGGGCGCGGCATAGGAATCGGTGATACTCTGCCCTTACGACGAGGGTAGAGGACCGGCAAAGAGACGTTCGCGGAGGGGGGGGGCACAGAGGTTGTCAGGAATCTACTCCGAGCACGAGGTTCACCTGCTCAGCCAAAACCTCATTCGGCGTCCGATAGGCGAGGCACTTGCGCGGCGTTCGATTTAGGCGGTCAACCAGCTGCTCGAGCTCGGCCCGCGGTACCTGTGCGATGTTCGTGTCCGAGGGCAGGAAGCGCCGTATCCTGCCGTTGCTGTTCTCCACGCTCCCCTTCTGCCAGGGCGCTGAAGGCTGGCAGAAGTACGCGGTCATGCCCAGGCTCTCCCGTAGGCGCGCGTATCCGGCGAACTCGGTGCCCCGGTCGAGCGTGATGGTGCGACGGAGGGAAGGGGGAAGGGTGCCGAGTTGGCGCTCGATGCCATCCATGATGCCGGCGGAGTGACGGCTGCTGTTGGGCGTAAGCACGGTGAAGCGGCTTCGACGCTCAACCAGCGAGGTGAGGTTGGCCTTACCGTGATGCACCTTGAATGCGATGAGGTCGCCCTCCCAATGGCCAAAGTCGGCACGCCCAGCGATGCTTGGCGGTCGTGCCGCGATGGTGTGGGCGGGCGGGATGTTCAGGCCACGTGGCTTGCGAGCGTAGCGACGTCGGCGTTTTCGCCTGCCGGTGGGCAGCAGGCGTGCCAGCTTGGCCGCCTGGCCATCGGGCCCGTACACGAACTGATAGATCGTCTCATGGCTCACCCGCAGCGGGCCTGCGGCGCGGTGCCGAAGGTAGCCGGCGATCTGCTCCGGCGACCATGCGGCTTCCAGTCGGTCCACGACGTAGCTGGCGAGCTCGGGATAGCGGCTGATCTTAGCGCCTCTCAGCCGTCGACCGGCTGCCATGGCTTGCGCCGTCAGCGGAAAATATCCTCGGAACATCGGCTCTTCGTCGAACCGGTGGTTGCGCTTCAGCTCGCGGTAGATCGTCGACGAGTGGCGGCCGAGCTCGGCTGCGGCCTGGCGCGGACTTATGCCGGCGCTGGTGAGCTGATATAGCCTGCGGCGTTCGTCGAGATCCAGATGCGTGTAGCGGCCCATGCGCAACCCTCAGCCGGGTGGAACCCGCATTAAAGCTAGGTTTTCGCACTTCAATCTAGAATGCACCCGCTTACACGCCATCGGATCGATAATAAGACTTATGTTAAATAGAGGACGTGTCGTATGATTTTCGGGACAGCGCTCTATAGCATGACGATGTTTGTGGCATCAATCAACCTTGGTGCGGCGCTCCTTCTGACGTTCATTCGCGCGCGAACGCTTCATCACCTTATTATCGGTGTCGTGCCCGCACTCGGCGCGTTTGCGTTCGCGCTTGCCTCGTTGCTGCTTGATGGCGAGATGCAGGCCGGTGTGGCTCAGGTCATCGCCCTGATCCTGCTCGGCGTATCAGCGACCTTGGCGCGCAAGCTCCCGCCGAGGACCGACCTTTACGGCGGCAAGCGCTGAAACGAAAACAGGGCCGAAGCCGATAGCAGCGGCCCCGACCCCGTCATCCAAAGGATCCTCCGTCGAAACGGCGGATGGACTGGAAGAACGCAGGCGCATCGAATCCGGTCCGCTCGCTTTGCTATACCGATCCAGCTCAACAATCCATGAACGCCGGCGCACGCCCGCGTCCCATCGTCGCACCACCAAGGATTACGCCATGAGCATCATCGCACCCGCAGCGCGTACGCTTGCCTCGTTCGACAATGCCTATGCCGTGGCTGTGCAGCTGCGCGAGGCGACAGGCGTCGATCAGTTCGTGGTGCGCACCGGCAATCCGGTCCAGCCGTTCCGCGTCTCGCGTCGCCGGCCGCAGGCGCCCGAGACGATGCTCGCCCAGGTCGCCTGACGGCCCGCGATCAATCAGCCGCGGAAACCCGCGCCATCAGTTGCGACGCGGTCACGCCCTCGCACAGCGCCTCGTCGGTCACATACGGGATCGCCAGCTTCTCCTCGCTGACGACGCGTGCCATGCGCGCGCGCCGGTAGGTCAGGCTCTTGAGCCACGCGAGGTCCTCGAGCGCGAGCTCGAGCGGCGTTGTGTCCAGCAGGTGCCAGATCCGCATCTGATACGGGCTCTGATCCTTGAGGATGTCCGCCAGGTCCTCGTATCCGCGACCCTGCTCGACGCCGTTGCTGAGATCCGTGGCCAGCGCGGCGAACGCCTCCTCGAGCTGACACACCGATAGGTACGCCACGTCCAGGCCGATCCCGACGGTCGCGCCGGCCATGACCCGACGATCAACCGACAGCTCGCGATCGTTCAGCGCGTCCTTCAGCGGCAGATCGTAATCGTAGCCGCGCATCGCGTCCTTCAACTTCATGGCCTTCCTCCTGTGGCGGCCATTGAACATAACGCGAACGGGGTGCGCAAGTCTCTTTCTCACCGGACACCCATCTTTGTGCGCTCGGCTCGCTCAGCTTGACCATCGGCCAAGCTTCACATCTATCTCGAAGAGAGATTGTGGACGCCGATGAACACCGTCTTGACCGCCGGAACGCTTATCGCGCTCGCGATTGCCGCCTGGAACGCTGTCATTGCTTGGCGGCATGCGTCGAAGCCTCATGATTGGCGTGTTGATCGCGCCGGCCTTCCACAGCCGGCGAATGGCAGTCAGCTGCTCGTCCTCGGCGCTGCGGCGTCGATCTCGATGATCGTGCTGTTGCTGGCGCACGCGCCAACCAACGCGCTGCTAGCAGTGCTGTTTGGCTGGTCCATCGCCTTCGCGGTGCTCGCGGTGCAGAACCGGCTCCGCTCGTACGCCTGGTTCCAAGGTCACGACCGCCTCGACAGGTGAGGCGTGCGGCGTACCGCTCCACGAAGGGACAGGGCAAAGGGAAAATCATTTACATACGGGACCTTGATGGCGATCAAGGGTTCATGGCGGATGGAATCTTCCACCATCCCATTCGCGCTCGTCGTCGACGACGATCCGATCATCCTCATGGATGCCTCCGGCATCCTGGAAGACGCGGGGTTCCGGACACACGAAGCGAACGACGGTGACGCTGCGATCCTGATGCTGCCCGAGTACGCCCATACCATCACCCTGCTCTTCTCCGACGTCGACATGCCGGGTGACACCGATGGCTTTGCCTTGGCGCGGCACGTCGCCGAGCTCTACCCGTGGATCGAGATCGTGATCGCGAGCGGCCGCGTGAAGCCGGAGGACGGCGACCTGCCCGACAAGGCGACCTTCCTGAGCAAGCCCTTCTCGACGCCCATGGTCCACCAGCACCTTCGCGCCATACTGCCGGATGGCAAGAAGCCGGAGCCGCTACGGAACGCTGTCTGATCGGAGGCAACCCCGGTTGGCTTCGATGCCGAGTGCGGTATGTTCGTTTCGAACTCAACGGGAGCGACGATCATGGCCGAGCCTGACAGAGCACGTCTCGCTATCCCCGAGACCAGCCGCCGGGATCACCTCAAGTCCGTCATGAACCTCGTCGACACGGCCTACTGGTTCGCGGTGGTCGCCCTGCTCATCTACGCAGACGTCGACCCGTGGGTGTGGGGAGCGTCCGCCATTATCGTCGTCCCGATCTACGTCTTCGGCCTCGGCTATCTACGGGCGCGCCTCGGCGTGTTGCGGAGCAGCTGACCCATGCGGCGAGAGGCATTCGTCGGCATCGGGACGGGCCTCGCCTGTCTTTGCGCCGCTGCCGCTATGTGGTGCTTCTTCAACCTGGCGACGGTCTCCTTGAGCGAGCAGCGTGCCGCGCAGGTGCTGGCGCGAGCCGGCCCGAAGGGAGCCGCTGCTTATAGCGCCGCGTGGGCCGACGGCCGGCTCACCCGCAACGACATGCGCGAGTTGCGGGAGGAGGCTGGCCGCGACATCGACGCCTGGATCGCAGCGCCCCATCCACCGGGCGTTCGCTAAATCGCTGCGCACCGCGTCTTCGGCATCCTTACGTCACGTCAGGAACCCTGAAAGACCGTCTTGATCGTCGCCGGCGCCCCATTCGTCAGCACCGCCAAGCGCTCGCGCACCGATACATCGTCCTCGCCGGGTAGACCCGCCATGGCCCAGTCGCCGAACGCCCGCTCCGCTTCGGCCGTGTCGCTCAGCACCTCCACGTGCGAGTGCCGGTTGTCATGTCGAATGCGCTCGAAAGTGGTCGCTACGCTCTCGGGCGGGCCTTCGAGCACCTGAACGAACATGCCGTGCTTCGCCAGCAACAGGCCGCTGATCCCGTCGATGCCATTGTTCGCGCGGCTCACCCGCAGGATGTCCACCAGATCGTGATCGTTCGCGCGGCTGGTGTAGATGAGGCGGCGCAACGCGCCGGTGTCGTTCGAGGCCATGCGGCCTATTTAGGAGCTTCGCGGCTGATTTGGAGCAAGATTGACGGCAGTCGAGTTTCCCCGCTCTGCAGCCTGCGCTATCGATGATCGCAGGGAGAACGGCAGCATGGATCAGCACCGCAGACATCCCGGCCGAGATCCGGTGATCGACCTCGAGCGCCGCCTGCGGGGCATCACGGATCGCTACACCTGGAAGCGCACGTTCCTATTTGCTGCCCTGCTCGTCTGGCTCATGAGGTCCTACGGCAGCCTGGCCGACGACGTCGCCGGCCAATCCTACATCGGCGTCTGGCTACTGGCGGCGATCGGATGCTGGACCACGTCGGGTTGGCTCCTCGACCTCCCTCGCCTGCTCTTCCCCGACGTGCAGGCCTTCCAGCACCTGCGCCGGCCGGCGCCGCGGCAACACCTGTCAGGTGAGGCATCATGAAAACAGCCGGGGATAGACGGGCTGATCGACCTGGGTGAACTGCGCGATGCGCTCGCGCCGCACTACAGTTGCCGTGGGCGTCCCTCGATCGCGCCTGAATTGCTGGTCCGCATGGCGCTGATCGCTCGCCTCTATTGCATCACGTCGGAGCGCCGTCTGTGTGAGGAAGTCCGCTTCAACCTCGCCTATCGCTGGTTCTGCCGATTGCCGCTCAACGCGCCGGTGCCGCACCACTCGACGTTTAGCAAGAACCGGCATGGCCGCTTCCGCGATGCTAGCATCTTCCGCATCCTGTTCGAGCAGACGGTGCGGCGCTGCGCCGATGCGGGGCTGATCGCCCACAAGGATGCCGCAATCGATGCATCGTTCGTCGCGGCCGATGCAAGCTGGCAGCGCAAGATGCGGGACGCCGACATGGCCGCGCCCCGGCTTCCCCGCCCGGTTTGTGAATGGCTGGCGGATCAGGCCAATGCTCCACCGCAGGAACATGGCGTACCGCGTGGCAAACCGGCCGAGGTGTCACGCACCGATCCGGCGTCGGCATGGTCGGCGCGCACGGCGCGGGGCCGGTTCGGCTATGCCTTCAATGTCCTGATTGACACGCCGGGAGGGGTGGCGATCGACGTGGAGGCCAGTCCCGCCCGCTTCGCCGCGGAAGTCGATGCGGGGCGGACCATGCTGGCACGGGCCGACAATCGGTTCGGCTATCGGCCAAAGCGTGTCGCGGCCGACACCGCCTATGGCAGCGCTGCGTTCCTGGCGTTCGTCACCGATCGCGGCACCATCCCGCATATCCCGGTGCTGGAACGATCCGAACAGACCAAGGGCAAATTCCCCCGCGAAGCCTTCCGCTATGAGCGGGAGCAGGACCGCTATGTCTGCCCCGCTGGGAAGATACTGCCCTTTCGCGGTGCCGATCGTCGGGCGGGCTTTCTCCGATACAGCGCCAGTCCTGCCGATTGCCGCGCCTGTCACCTCAAACGGAAATGCACCGCAGGCAGCAACAGGTCGGTCACGCACAGCGAGTATGAGGACGTGCGTGAGATGGTGCGCGGCGAGATGCAGACGCCGCTATTCAAGCGGTCGATGCGGCTGCGCCGGGGTGTCGAGCGGGTGTTCGCCGATGCCAAAGGCAAGCGAGGGCTGACCCGCCTGCACCTTCGCGGACTGCGCGGTGCCGAAGAAGAGTTTCTGTTGGGCGCGGCCATTGCCAATCTCGTGCTGTTAGCCCGCACCGACGCAAGACCGGCCCGGAACCGTCGCCCGCCCCCGGTGCCGGAACGCATCGAGCGCATGGCCCGGATCAGCCGTGGCCGGTTCGAGCAATCCTACTACGCGACGATCTTCTGACGCCGGTTGCCGGGTTCGCGCTCGGCCGCAGGGAAGTGGCGATAGAAGGTAGAACGGCCGACCTGGAGCAGCTTCGCGACCTTCGCCGGTTTGTCGCCAGCCTTGAGCAGCTTGCGGGCGGTATCGAGCATGTCAGGCGTCATGACCGACTTGCGGCCTCCGCCCGTGCCGCCCTTGGCCCGTGCCGCTGCCAAACCGGCAATCGTCCGTTCCTTTATCAGTTCGCGCTCCATCTCCGCGACAGAAGCGAGGATATGGAACAGCAGACGGCCCGATGGGGTTGCCGTGTCGAACCCGTCCGTCAGGGACCGGAAATCAATCTTCCGAGCGGACAAGTCCGCCGCCAGTTCGATCAGGCCCCCGATCGATCGGCCAAGGCGATCGAGCTTCCATATCACCAGCGTGTCACCGGCCCGCACGAAATTGAGAGCTTCGGTCAGACCGGGACGGTTCAGCTTCGCGCCGCTCACCTTGTCGGTGAACAGCTTTTCACAGCCAGCCTTGGTCAGCGCATCGGTTTGTAGCGTCAGGTCCTGGTCGGAGGTCGAGACACGCGCATAACCAACCAGCATGAGTCCCGTTATCCCATCTCAAACAGCGAATTTCGGGACTGATATTTCGGGAACATATTTTGGGAAAGCCCCGGCGGGCATACAGCGGATTTTTGTGTCGGTCACGGTCGTCCCGTTGGAGGTTCCCAATCGGGAAGGCTGATAACCGGCTCACCCATGGAATAAACCCGGACGAGCGTCGTCTATGCTTTCAGGACTGATGCGCCGGAGGCTTATGCATAGACGAAACTGGATGCTGGGTCTGACTGCTCCGGCCCTACTTACAGGCGCAGTCGCGGCCGCCCCCGCCGATGGCTACGCTACCATGATGTCTGTCGCGATGGACCGGATGATGGCGGGCATGATGGTCAAGCCGTCCGGTGACGTCGACCGCGACTTCGTGGCGATGATGCTTCCGCATCATCAGGGTGCCATCGATATGGCGGTGGCGGAGCTGCGCTACGGCCATAACGAGCAGCTCAAGCGCATCGCGCAGGAAATCATCATCGATCAGCAGCAGGAGATCGCCGCCATGAAGCTGGCGATCGGCCAGCCGCTACCGCCTTCGACGCCAGCCCCGACGCAGGGCGGCGACCACCATAGCCCTATGGAGCACTGACATGATCCGGACCATCCTGCGCTCGGCCGCCTTGCTGATGAGCGCCGCACCGGGCCTCGCCGTGGCCCAGCAGGCGCCGTGGAACGCTAAGGACATGCCCGTCAGCCACCGCGACCGCGTCTATGCGTCTGAACAATTCTCCAACACGGTGTCGGTGACCGACCCGGCCGACAACCGGCTGCTCGGCGTCATCAAACTCGGCGATCCCCAGCCGATGAACTTCTCCCCGCTCTACAAGGGACAGGTGCTGGTTCACGGCCTGGGCTTCTCGCCGGACGGGAAGACCTTGGCGGTCGTGTCGATCGGATCGAACGCCGTGTCGTGGATCGACACCGCCACCAACACCGTCAAGCACACGACCTATGTCGGGCGCAGTCCGCACGAGGCGTTCTTCACGCCGGACGGCAAGGAGGTGTGGGTCACGGTCCGCGGCGAGGATTATATCGCCGTGCTCGACCCCACGACGTACAAGGAGACGGGGCGCATCAAGACGCCCGGTGGTCCGGGCATGACGATCTTCTCTCCCGCTGGCCGGTACGGCTATGTCTGCTCTTCGTTCAATCCGGTATTGGCTGTGTTCGATGTTGCGACCCACGCGCAGGTCGGACAGGTGGCGCAGCCAAGCCCCTTCTGCCCCAACATCGCCGCGACGCCGGACGGCAAGCAAGTGTGGTTTACGCTGAAGGACATCGGCAAGACGGTCGCATTCGATGCTCGGCCACCCTTCGCGATCCTGAAGGTGCTGGATACCGGGCCTATCACGAACCATGTCAATTTCGCCCGCACGGCCAAGGGGCAGTTCGCGTATGTGACGGTCGGCGGAGAGAATGTGGTCAAGGTGTTCCGCACGTCCGACTTCACGCCGGTGGCAACAATTCCGGTCGGCAAGATGCCGCACGGTGTTTGGCCATCGGGCGACGGCCGGCGCGTTTATGTCGGGCTAGAGAATTCCGATGAGCTGGCCGCGATCGACACTGCCGGCAACACGGTCGTCGCTACCGTGCCGGTCGGACAGGCACCGCAGGCGATCGCCTATGTGTCGAACGCAGTTCCGACAGGCCCCGGCACCGACAATCTCCAGCCGCTCGGCACAGCGGGCAAGGCGCTGCATCTGACCATGGGGCCGATTGGCGGCAAAGGTACGGCAAGCAGCATCACCCTCTTCGACCAGGGCATCATTCAGGTCGTGCAGAGTGCCGTTACCGGTTTGCAGCCCAAGAAGCCTTACATGCTCGTACTGACCGCCAATGCGGACGGCAGCGGCGCTGTAGAGCCGCTTGCGAACTTCATGAGCAACCCGGCAGGTGCGGCGATCGTCAACGCATCGGGTCCGATCCGCCAGATCGTTCAGGGCAGCACCGCGACACCCCGGCGCTTTCTGGCGGTTGCGGAGGTGGTGAACGGCGCGCCGGGGCGCATCGTGCAGGTGCAGCGCGACTGAGATGGACCCGCTTGCCGCCGCGATCGAACCGCTGATCCCCGGGCTGCGCCGCTATGCCCGGTCGTGGTTGCGCGACCGGGTGATGGCGGATGACGTGGTGCAGGATTGCCTGGAGCGCGCGGTCGGGCGCTGGCGACAGCGACGGGGTGCGGAGGTCCGCCCGTGGGTCTATGCGATCCTGCACAATTTGTTGGTCGATCATCAGCGGCAGCATAGCCGGCGAGGTACGGCGGTTCCGCTCCACCTCGTGGACGACGCCGCGCTCGGCCGCCCGGCCGATCAGGACACAGGCCTGCACCACCGCGACCTGCTGCGCGCGCTTGATGCGTTGCCTGAAGAACAGCGAACGGTGCTGCTCCTGGTCTCGGTCGAGGGCCTGCCCTATGCGGAGGTCGCTGCCGTAGTCGGCGTGCCGCTGGGCACGGTAATGTCGCGCATATCGCGGGGGCGCGACCGTCTGGCGACCCTCCTCCGGGAGGGTGAACGGCCGCGATTGAGGAGCGTGCAATGACCAGCCCGATCGGCGAGGACGATCTGGCCGCATGGATCGATGGCAGGCTGTCGCCCGAGCGGCAGCGCCTGGTCGACGCCTATCTTGAAGGCCAGCCGGACGTGCATGCCCGTGTGCGAGAGCAGGCGGAGCAGGCGCGAGCCCTTGCATCCCTGTTCGCCCCCGTCGCGGATGAACCGATCCCGGCGACGATGCGCGTGGCAGCGATCAGGGGACGGCAACGGCAACCGCGTTGGCAGCTCGCCATCGCCGCGTCACTTCTGCTGGCGTTGGGGTTTGGCGGTGGCTGGTCGAGCGCGCGGTGGAGCGGCGAACCCCGCGCGGGCATCGCGGCGCTGGCCAACGAGGCGAGTGATAATTTCCGTGTCTATGCCGCCGACCGGATACGACCGGCGGAGATCGGCCCCGACCAGCGCGCCATGCTGATCCGATGGACCTCCGCTCGATTGGGTGAGCGCGTCACGATCCCGGACCTTAGCACGGCCGGCTATCGCTATGGCGGGGGGCGACTGGTCGCGACGCCCCACGGCCCTGCGGCACTGCTCCTCTACGACGGACCGCAAGCGTCGAAACTTGCGGTGCTGACGAGGCCCATGCAGATCGACAAGACCGCGAGCATGACCAGCACGTCCAGCGGGACCATGGGCCGGGTCACATGGGCGGTCGACGGGATCGGCTATAGTGTGGTGGGCGAGCGACCCGCGGCCGAACTGCATCCGATCGCCGACGAGGTCCGGCGCCAGGCCGATGCGGCGCTGGTGTCCTGATTGCACCTTGCCGCATCCCGACGCCGACGGGCACCGGGCGGTCCAGCGCGATCACGGCTTGCGCTCGACATCCTTCCTGTCGGTCTCGGCCGGCGTCAGACGGGCTCGCTCGCGGATGCGGCGTTCCAGCGGCGCGCCGACGAACAGGACGAGCATTGCAAGGCTCACCCCGCCGATGATGAGCGGCCACACCGCCAACCCTGCTGCCGCGCCGATCGTGGCTGTCACCCAGATGCACGCGGCGGTCGCCAATCCATGCACTTCCTGACCCTGGCCGACCCGCAGCACCGCACCGGCACCGATGAAGCCGACGCCGGACAGAATGCCCTGCATCGCCCGTCCTGCGGCATCGGCGTTCACGTTCGGCAAGCCACTATGCACGATCGCCTGAACGGCGATGCAACTCGCCAGACCGACCAGACCCAGCGTCCGCAGGCCCATGATCTGCCGGTTCTCACGCGAGCGTTCCCAGCCGAGCACCATCCCGGCCGCGGTCGCCACCACCAGCCGGCCAATCGCATCGATCCAGAAAGCGACGTCCGATGCCGCTGATGCTTCGATCATTCGACCAGCACGTGAACGTGATGCCAGGCGGTGCACAGATAGCCGGCGAAATTCCACATCGTATCCGGCCGCTCGGGCTGTCCCTGCCCGGTCTCGTCGAAGGCACGGGCGACAAGGTGCTGGCGTCCCTTGGCAAGTGTGGCGTCAAGGATCCAGCGCCGCCAGCCCCAGCGCGTCTCCGGATCATCGGCGAAGGTCGCCTGTTGCCAGTCGCGACCGCCGTTCACCGACACTTCGATCCGAGAAATACGGCGGTCATAGGCAATGGCATATCCCTCAATCCGCACCTCTCCGGCGGCCAAACTCTCGCCCGCACCGGGCGAGCAGATCGCGGCGTTGAGCGGCATGGCATTGATCGTCAGACCCTGGCTCCAGTCGACGGTGTCGCTCGTCACAGCGGCGGGGAAGAGCTTGTAGTCGTGCGCCTGGATCGGTGCCTCGGAGGGCGTTTCACGCACCTCGATCCGTGTCAGCCATTTGGCGCTCCGGACCCCGGCATAGCCAGGCACCACCATGCGGAGCGGGGCGCCATGTTCGGGCGTCAGCGGCTCGCCATTCATCGCCCAGGCGAGGAGTACGTCGGGCTCCCGCGCCTTGCTCATGGCGATCGATACCCCGAACAAGGCTTCTTCACCCTCCACGTCCACCTCGTCCGCGCCGGTGAACGCCACGAACAGCTCGGACGCATCCGGCGCGCCGACCGCATCGAGCACATCGGCCAAGCGTACGCCGGTCCACTCCGCATTGCCGATCGCGCCTACGTCCCACGGATCGCCGGAGGTGTTGGCGACCTGCTGGAGATCGGTACGCCGGTTGCCGGCGCACTGGAGAACCGCCGTTACCGTGCGCGTGGCAAACGTGCTCTTCAGTTCCTGCACCGAGAAGAAGCGGCTCGCCATGCCCCTCCCGCTCACCTCGATCCGATGATTGGCGGGCAGATCCGGCACCGGCCCGTGGCTGCGCACGTAGAACAGCGCCTGCGGCGTCAGAAACCGCTCGATCAACGCACCGGGCGTCGGCTCGGCATTGTAGGGATCAGAACTGCGCTCGATCATATCGGTCATGGACGATCAAACGTCGCGGGCACGCGTAACGCTTCAAGTCTTCGAGACCTTCGCAGACGAAAGGCTGCCGATCATTCCGATATCCAGATTGGAATGACCATACCAAACGGTTGGTCGTATCGATCAAGACGCGCGATATATGCTGCATGACCCTGGAGCAGCTCAGAATATTCGTCGGCGTCGCGGAGCGCGAACACGTCACCAAGGCAGCGGAGGCGCTGAACGTCACGCAGTCTGCTGCCTCCGGCGCGGTTGCGGCCCTCGAAGCGCGCTACGGGGTTCCTCTGTTTCACCGCGTCGGGCGTGGCATCCAGCTGACCGAGGCGGGCCGCGGCTTTCTGGAGGAAGCGCGCGCGGTGCTGGGGCGGGCAGCGCATGCCGAGACGATGCTAGCGGACTATGCCGGGCTTGCGCGTGGTTCGTTGCGGATCGTCGCCAGCCAAACGATCGCGAGCTATTGGTTGCCGGCAAAGCTCGCCGCCTTCCACGAACGCCACCCGCAGATTGCGGTCGAGCTGGCGATCGACAACACCGAGGGCGCGGCAGCGCAGGTGCTGAGCGGCGCGGCGGAACTCGGCTTTGTCGAGGGCGAGGTGGATGAACCGGCGCTCGCCCACTGGAAGGTCGGGCGTGACCCGATGGTGCTGGTCGGCCGCGAGGAAGCCGAACGCATCGACGAGGCCTGGCTGCGCACTGCACGCTGGATCGTCCGTGAGCAGGGATCGGGTACACGCTCGACCTTCGAGGACGTGCTGCGAACGCGCGGGTTTGATCCGGCCCAGCTGACGATAGCGATGACGCTGCCGTCCAACGAGGCGGTGCGCACCGCCGTCGAGGCCGGTGCCGGCGTTGCCGTCTTGTCGCGATTGGTCGTCGCGCGCGCGCTCAAGGCCGGCGATCTGGTCGAGCTGCCGCTCGGGCTGCCCGACCGCGCCTTTCACGCGCTGCGCCACAAGGAACGCTATCGCACCCGCGCGGCCGACGCGCTGACGGATCTTATCAAGGAGCAGGTCGCATGACTGCCGACACGCACTCCGTTCTCAGCGGCCTCAAGCCGCTCAGCCGGCTCGATCACCCCCGCGAGATGATCCGCCAGTTCACCCCCAACTGGTTCGCCGCGACGATGGGCACGGGCATCCTTGCCCTCGCGCTGCCGCAGGTGCCCGGCATCGGGCCTTCGCTTAAACCTGTCGGCGAGGTGTTGTGGTTCTTCAATATCGCGCTCTTCGCGCTGTTCGCCGGCCTCTATGGCGCTCGCTGGACGATGTTCGGGCACGAGGCGCGGCGCATCTTCGGGCACAACACCGTGTCGATGTTCATCGGGACCATCCCGATGGGGCTGGCGACGATCATCAACGGTTGCCTTGCCTTCGGCATCGCGCGGTTCGGGGACGGCATCGTGCCGGTCGCGCAGGTCTTGTGGTGGATTGATGTCGCCATGTCGCTCGCTTGCGGCGTGCTGATCCCCTACCTGATGTTTACCCGCCACGAGCACAGCCTGGACGGCATGACCGCCGTATGGCTGCTGCCGGTCGTCGCTGCCGAAGTGGCGGGCGCCAGCGGCGGGCTGCTCGCGCCGCATCTAACCGATCCTCATGCGCAGCTAGTCACGCTTGCGACCTCCTATGTGCTGTGGGCCTATTCGGTGCCGGTCGCGTTCGGCATCCTCGCCATCCTCATCCTGCGCATGGCGCTCCACAGGCTGCCGCATGAGAGCATGGCGGCGTCCTCCTGGCTGGCGCTGGGACCGATCGGCACGGGTGCTCTGGGCATGCTGGTGCTCGGGGCGGACGCGCCGGCGATCCTCGCGGCGCACGGGCTGGCCGGTGTCGGTACCGTCGCGCAGGGGATCGGCGTTGTGGCCGGACTCTGCCTGTGGGGCTTCGGCCTGTGGTGGCTGGCGCTCGCGACGCTCATCACCATCCGCTACTGGCGCGCCGGCGTCCCGTTCAACCTGGGCTGGTGGGGCTATACCTTTCCGCTCGGCGTCTACACCGTCGCCACCTTCCGCCTAGGCACGACGCTGAACCTCGGTTTCTTCGGTTTCGTCGGCACGGTGCTGACAGTCGCGCTTGCGGCGATGTGGCTGCTCGTCGGCGCCAAGACGCTGGCCGGCGCATGGCGCGGCAACCTGTTCGTCTCACCCTGCATCGCCACCCCGAACTGATCCGCCATGATGATCGGATCAGTCGGTCCGATCACTTGCAGAACGCCCCTTCGATCCGCCAGCGTGACTGGCCACAGGAGAGCCTTGTCATGGACAATTTCGACGCCGGGCTGGCGAGTGAGACCAGCCGTCGCCGCTTTCTCAGGCATGCCGCGCTCGGTACCGCCGGCCTTGCCGCCGCGCCTGCGCTGGCGCAGCAGCTCGTCGACCTGAAGCTGCCCGGCGGCAATGCCGAACGGCCGATGACCAGCGCCTTTCCCGGCAAAGGCAGCATGATCCTTCAGCGCGTCCATCCGCCTTTGCTGGAGACGCCGATGGAGGTGTTCGACAAGTCGGTGTTCACCCCCAACGACCAGTTCTTCGTCCGCTGGCACTGGGCCGATATCCCGACCTCGATCGATGTCGAGACTTTCCGCCTCAACGTCTTCGGCCACGTCAATCGGCCGCTGTCGATCAGCCTCGCTCAGCTGCTGCGCCTGCCGCGGGTCGAGATGGCGGCGGTGAACCAGTGCTCGGGCAACAGCCGCGGGCTGTTCCAGCCGCGCGTCGCCGGCGCGCAATGGGGCAATGGCGCGATGGGCAACGCCAAGTGGCTCGGTGTGCGCCTGCGCGACGTGCTCGACCTCGCCGGGGTCAAGGCAGGCGCGGTGCAGGTGCGCTTCGGCGCTCTCGATCAGCCGGTCGTGGCGGGCGCCCCTGACTTCGAGAAGGCGCTCGACATCGACCATGCCCGCGACGGCGAAGTGATAATCGCCTTCGGCATGAACGGCGAGCAGCTGCCGCTCCTCAATGGCTTTCCCTGCCGGCTGATCGTGCCGGGCTGGTACTCGACCTATTGGGTCAAGATGCTGAACTCGATCGAGGTACTGCCCGGCCCCGACGACCAGTATTGGATGGCCAAGGCCTACAAGATCCCCGCGACGCCGGGCGCGAATGTCGCGCCCGGCGCCAGAGACTTCCCGACTGTCCCCATCAACCGCATGATCCCGCGTAGCTGGATGACCAGCCTGCCCGATGGTCAGGCGATCGCCTTTGAAGCGTCGATCCCGGTCGGCGGCATCGCAATGGGCGGCGACTGCGGCGTCGCCAAGGTCGATGTGTCGTCGGACGGTGGCCGCACCTGGTACAGGACGACGCTCGGAGCGGACGAAGGAAGGTACAGCTTCCGGCGCTGGGACGGGCGGGTGCCGCTGAGACGCGGGCCTAACCCCATCATGGTGCGCTGCTGGAACACCAACGGTGTCGCTCAGCCGATGAAGCCGATCTGGAATCCCGGCGGGTTCATGCGCGGCAATATCGAGACCACCACCATCATCGCGGCCTGAGGAGCGAGTAGCATGAAGACCCCGTCTCCCGGCATCATGGCCGCTGGCCTGATCGGCCTGACCGGCATTATCCTCGTCTCGATCGGGGCGCCGAGCAGCCGCAAGGCGCCTGCCCCGATCTCCGAGACATCCGAGCCGGCACCGCCCACCAGCGTCTCAGCCCGCGGCTTTTCGCTCGCCTCGACCAGCGTCGACCTGCCGGTCGATGACGCTACCTACCCCGATGGTCCGCACGCCGACGTCATCAACGCCAACTGCACTTCGTGCCACTCGGCCAGCATGGCGCTAACTCAGCCTGCGCTATCGGCGGACCAGTGGAAGGCGACCGTCACCAAGATGCGTGAGGTGTACAAGGCGCCGGTGGCCGAGAAGGACGTTGACGCGATCGTTGCTTATCTCACCGCTATGCCGAGCCAGAAAGCGGCACCCGCAACCGGCAAGGCACAGGATCCCGACCCCAAGGTGGCTCCTGATGTCTCAGGTGGAACCGGATAAGCAAACCTCTCGCATAATCTAAAAAGGCGATTTCGACAGACGATCGGCAGCCTTCAGTAGGACTTTTTCAACAGCCACAGCCGTTATCCTGACTGTCCCTGCGATAGCCGCCGTGCTGATCGCCGGCGCTACATACGTCCACTCCATGAACCGTCGTCCGGTCATGCCAGAGGTCGTCGTCGACGTTCGAACGCCGCAAGGTGGACGCAACTCGCCACTGATGCTCATCTACGGCGAGGCAGGCAGTGACCCTCTTCGAAGCGGCACGCTCGCGCCAGACCAGCGGATCGCACAATGTCAGACCGTCGGTAGCCGGTGCGTCAGCCCGGCTGCACGACGCGAGTTCGCGATGCCTCGACAAGGTCCGCAGAGCCTTCAGATCCGCCTCTTCAACGGCGCCGGGAACCCCATCGTCGGCGCAGTGACCTGGAGCGGCTCCTGGCACCCGTCACAGGTGCGCCTCACCTGCGACCTGCGCATCACCGACGTGCGCAGCGCATGCGCGGTGTCGAGCTACACGGCCTGATCCAGAGCGTAGCTGGTGCAACCGTTCGACCCACAGGTCCTCGCGACGATCCTCTTCTTCCATGCCATACTCATCGGCATCCCGGCGCTGATCGCTGCCAGCATCACCGCTGGTATCGCTCTGGCGGCCAAGCGGCTGAGCGGGTCGCCCCTGCCTCACCTGGTCTACGTTGCGATCGGCTCCGCCCTGCCCTTGCTCATGCTTGCAGGAGGCTTCTACCTCGCCTTCCCATGGCCGTGGTGGCAGCCCGACACCCTCCCGATCGACGGCTTCCCGCCCGGCCCTGTCCTTGTCGAGGCGGGGTATGTCTCTTGGCCATTCACCCTGTGGATCAGTCGCGCCATCCTCCTGCGTAACCGTAGCCGTACGAGCGGATGATCGGCTTTTCATTCCTACACATCGGACTCAATCTGGCTCCTGGTGCCTTTCGACGCCTGCGAAGAGCAAATAACGGGTCTTGTCGGACTGAGAGGACGCTATGTTAGATTTGATTGTCATTTTGTTCGCCGGTGTCTCTACCGCTGACGCACCCACGCCGGCAGTGGTTTGCGAAGTCGGCCGCGTTGCGCTTCGAGACCTCGAGATTCCTCATTCAAAATCGGGTGACACCTCCTACTATGTCGACGTTGACCCGACCCATCCGGGCCTGTTGAAATCCTGTCCTGAGCTTCGCGAGATGCTTCCTGCGGGGTATTCAGCCGCGGATAACGCGGCGTGGTCACGCGCCAATGTTCACGCTCCTGTACCCGGAAAGCCCATTTCACCTACGTTCATCTACAGCTTCGGCGTTCCCAAGGTTTCTGCCGATGGGAAGTCCGCAACTGTCGAATGGAGCTACACTTGCTCGGGCTTGTGCGGAGGAGGTCTCGTGTCGCGCTATGTTCGGACGTCGCAGGGCTGGCGCCTCGACGGCAAACCCCAGATGAAGTGGGTCTCTTAGGAGCTTAGCTCCAACGGCTTCACGCTTCAGCTCGCCATCTGAGTTGCAGGGCCACCCCGCCCGAGGGGCGGGGCCGGGCTCTAGTCGGCTAAAGCCGACCGGAG
Source organism: Sphingomonas sp. BK580 (assembly GCF_014194975.1). Lineage (GTDB taxonomy): Bacteria > Pseudomonadota > Alphaproteobacteria > Sphingomonadales > Sphingomonadaceae > Sphingomonas. The sequence goes on from NZ_JACIAY010000011.1 coordinate 18,861, forward strand.
CCCCGCTGAAGCGGGTCTCCGCCGCAAGCGGTCACGATCCCTTGTCCGGGTCCCGAGACGCCTCCACGGCGCTCCTGAGGCGTCTGACGCGGATGCGCGGCGCTGCCCCCTGCCCTCTCCTCACGCGGCTTATCCAGCTCGGCGGGCACCGCCGGCAGCCTGCGGCTGGGGAATCATGCGCTTGCGCGCATGATGATTGTTTGTTGGGCCAATGATCTCATCGCACCCTTCGCCGTCTCTCAGTGTCTCTGCGTGCCAGACCCGTCCGACGGGGTCGGCGTCAAAGGAGAATTGCCAGCAGAGCTGGCAATGCTTTTATTTGTTTGAAGACGCCTCAACAAGAATAACGGTTTCTACCGCTAAAGCGGCAGACACTCCGTGATTCGTGTTGACCCCGCCGGCCGCGCCTGCCTCTTGAGCCCCTGCGAGGACGGCTCCGGGTGCGATGAGATCACAGGCCGGGGCTACGCCCATCAAACATCGTTCCTGTTAATCTGAATTGCTCGCTAGCGCGATCAATGCGTATTTGATTCGATTAGTTACGCTCCCTAGTCGGGAGCTATTTGTGCTCGGACTCACCAGGTACGATGACAAAGGCGTCAAGAAATCAATGTGCTTCAATACTTGGAGGGAAGGGGGTAAAAGAAAGATGTCGGGAGGGGAAAGGCCCCAAGCCCAGACAACAGGGGGACAGGCCCCCGCCTAGATGGAGTAAGTGCTATGAACATCGGTCAGTTCGCCGTCGTCAAGGGCCAGCTTCTCGGCTCGATCGCTACCGCCACCATCGACCTGCCGCGCCTCGGCCTGCGCGCGACCAACAGCACCAACGAGCGCGCGCCCGCCTTCGAGATCATGGTCCTGAACGTCGCTAAGCGCTGGGTGCAGATCGGCGCGCTGTGGGAGCTTAAGAGCAACAGCACCGGCGAGGTCTTCTTTCAGGGCAAGCTCGACGACCCCAGCCTGAGCGAGCCGCTGCAGATCATGCTCTTCGGCAACATGGAGGAAGGTTACCGCGTCGTGTGGAACCGCCCCGAGCCGCGCCAGTCCAATCTGGACGGCAGCCGCAGCAACCGCCGCGCCGCCCGCACCACCAACGCCGACGACTTCGCGGGCAACGCGACCGACGATGGTCAGATCACCGACGAGCAGGTGAACGACCCGGATTACGTCCCGCAGATGTAACCACCACCGAGACGGGCGGGGAGAGGGGTGCAACCCTCCCCCAGCCCTAGCCGAAACCACCCTGCCAAAGGATTTGCAGCCATGACGAACGGCCCGACCTCCCGCCGCTTTACCAGCTTCGCTGCCATGGGCGAAGCCCTGAACCCCGCCGCCCGCAACGACACGCCCGATTGCAGCGCGCAGGACGACAGCGCCGAGCACGACCAGCGCGCGACCGACGCGGCCGACGATGCCGCCGAGAGCCACGCCGAGGCGACCGCCACCACCAACTTTCAGGACGCGTTCGGCGACGTCGGCGCGCTGTCCATCGTGGAGTTGGGCGGCGAGCGGCAGGAATTGGACATGCCCGAGCCGATCGAGGCGCAGCAAGATTGCGCGGCGATCATGGCAACCTTGTTCGATCTGTTCCGCGACACCCGCCTAGAGGCGAGCGCGCAGGCCATCGCGTGGGGCTTCGTCAATTCCTTCCACTACGAGGCGCAGAAGCTCGAGCGCGAGGAGGATCGGCTTTGCGCCGAGCTTTCCGACATGACGCGCCGCATGGACCCTTCCGAAATCTTCGCGGTGGAGATGGAGGAATTGCAGCTTCGCGCCCAGACCAAGACCGAGCAGCGCGCCGCTATCGAATGCATGCGCGACTATGCCGCCGACTGCTACCGCGCGCAGACCGGCCACCCTTGGTCCCCGGCGCGCGGCTCGAAGGTATCGAGCGGCGGAACGGCAAGCCAGATCGCCGCAATCGACTTCCTGAAAGCGCGCGCGACCGACCACCGCGAGAAGCGCAATCCCACCGGCCCGCTTGTCGTCTTCTCGGGCGGTCAGGAGTGGCACGACTGGCAACAGCTTTGGGCGAAACTCGACCAGATCAAGGCGCGCGTGCCCCACATGACGCTTTGCACCACCGCGCAGCGCAAAGGCGCCGACGCCATCGCCGCATCATGGGCCGCGAGCCGCGACGTGACCCTTATCGCCTTCACCCCGAACACCGCCCGCTATGGCAAGCGCGCCGGGTTCGTCCGCAACGAGCAGCTGGCCAACCTCAACCCGGTTGAGGCGGTTGTCTGTCAGGGTTCCGGCCTTCAATCCAACCTGTTGCAGGTGCTGAAAACCGCCCGCATTCCCACCCACGCTTTCCGGATCGACGGACAGGCCCCCGCCCCCGTCGCTACCCAGCGCGCCGCGTTCGGTTGACCGGCTCGGGCGGCGCGCTCCCCCTCGCGCCGCCCTCCCCTTTCCTTGGCAGGAAACCACTAGGCCAGCGACGGGCGAGCCCCGGCGCTGGCCCCTTTTCGCCAGTGTCGCTTTGTGGGGGAAACCCTACTGGTTTCCCCCACGCCAGGTGATCGGGCGCGCGACGCCTTGGCGCGGCCCCGGCGGGCCGCACCTGGTCGCCGCGCGCCCGATCACCTTCCCCCTTCCGGTAAGGCGCTGCCGCACGCCCGCGGCGCCGGCGAGCTGCGCCGAGATACACCGCAGTTTGTTAGGACCTGCACGCTAGAGCCGCGTCGTCCACGGCCGACCGGGGGATGACGGCCCGGCCAGCTGGCGAGCGGTACCCGGGATCTGCCACCGCCATCTTGGCGACCGTCTTCCCGCTGAAAGGGGTTTCGGGTCGGCCGTGGACAACCCCCGCCCCACCCCTCTCGCTCGCTTCGGTCCGGCCCTTCGGCCTGCCCTTGCTACGCCTCGACCGGGGAAGCGCCGGCGCGGGCATCGAGCCCGCCCCGGCGCTGCTGCCGCGAGAAAAAACTCTCTCTCAAGACGTCCCAGTGTGTTGGCCGGGGCGGCGAGCCTCAAGGACGGCGGGGCCCCACCATTTTGCTCCGCATAATCGTGACCCCCACCGCCGCTGACGCGGCCGCTTCGCGGTCCTTGACCCTCACCGCCCCGACCAACGCGAGGACACCGTCATCAAGACGAAGGAGACGGTCATGGACACCATCAACACGCAGCGCAGCTACGCCACCCACGAAGCCGGCTACCTCGCCGCGCAACGCCACGGGTTCCAGACCATCCGGCGACTGGAGAATGCGCTCCGGGAGCGTGACGGATGGGCCGGCCGATACACCGGACGCTGGGATCTGGAGCTGGAGGAGATGGTGGTCGATGAAGACTGCTCCGCCGACTATGAGGACGCACACAAGTTCGCCGAGGGCATCGCGGCCGAAGCAGCACGCGGGAACGCGCGCGGAATCATCATCGCACAGGGCCGCACCGACGAAGCGGCGCTGATGATCCTCGCGGCACGCCCCACGCCGGGGTGAGGCTCGAGGCGCGCGCGGCGCCCGGCTCGCTCGCTTCGGTCCGGCCCTTCGGCCTCCCCTTGCTACGCGTCGGCCGGGCAAGCGCCGGTGCGGGCATCGAGCCCGCCCCGACGCTGCTGCCGCGGGGGGAAACTCTCTCTCAAGTCGTCCCAGTGTGTCGGCCGGGGCGGCGAGCCTCAAGGACGGCGGGGCCCCACCATTTTGCTACGCAAAATCGTGACCCCCACCGCCGCTGACGCGGCCGCTTCGCGGTCCTTGACCCTCGCCGCCCCGACCGACGCGTGAGCATCGTCACAGAGACGAAGGAGGAACAGACATGCAGGTCACGTTGTTTCAGGCCCTGATTTCGGCTAATATCGCCGAGGATGTGGCTGCGCGTGCAGTCGCCGCTGTCGAGGAACACATCGACATGACTGTCGGGGACGCGATCAAACCACTTCAGGCCGAGATGTCGGCACTTCGCACGACCGTGGATGCCAAGCTCGGCACCATGGAGGCGAAACTCGAAGCCGGTTTGAAGGGCATGCAGACCTCGATCGACGGCCTCAAGTGGTTCCTGATTTTGCAGGGCACCGCACTGGTCGGGATCGCCAGCTACGTGCAGCTCGTCAAGTAAGTCAGCGGGGCCGTGAGGCTCCGCTCCACCTGTCGAAAACAAGGGCTGCTCGGGCGACCGGGCGGCCCTTTTCGTTGCGGGCTTGACCCCTGCCCCGGTCCGGCTCGCTCGCATCGTGCGGCCCCGTCGGGCCGCCCTCGCTACGCCTCGGCCCGGGGAAGCGCCATGGCGGGCATCGAGCCCGCCCTGGCGCTGCTCGCGCGGCGGTCGGCGAGGTCAGTCTACACCGGGCCATGACAGCCCTTTCGCCACAACGAGCGGGCAGCACATCCTCGCCGGAGAGGAGGGAGAAAGAGAGACGCGGTTTCAACGAAGGAGGTCGAAATGACCATCACGTTCCGCGTCGACGACGGCCATAACATCCTGTCGCCCTCCCCTGCCGTCATCACCCCCGACCAGCTCGGCGCGTTGCGCGATCTGCTCGGCCGCCATGTCGTGCGCAGCGGCGTCGCCATGGTGGTCCCGATCCATGGCGATCCGGCGGCCGGATCGTTCGAGATCGAGGTCCGCGTCTGCCCGCTCGCGCTCGCGTCGATCGCGCGCTGTTTCGACTGGGACCCGGCCGTTATCACCGTCGTCGACGAGGCTCAGTTCCTCGGCCGCCGCGCGCGCATCTGGCAGACCGAACCGGGCGGTGACATCAGGCTCGGTCTTGGCCTCAACCCCGACGCTGCGCCCGAGTTGGAGGTCGCCAACGGCAATGCCTACGCGATCCTCGCCAGCCTCGGTCTGGACGAGGAAAGCTGCGGTGCCGTGCCGATGTCGGAGGTGCGCGAGCGGCTCATGGATCCGCGTATCCGGCGACGGCTCGACGACGATCCGCACATGACCCGCTACGTCGAGGCATTGACCACCATGGCGGCGCTGAAATCGGTCGACGGCGAGTATCATCTCGCATGGGCCTGACGGCCCTGCTCGACACCGACAGCGACCCACAGGGACGCCCAGCCTAACGGCTGGCGCGTCCCTTTTTTTTGCCTGCGAATCTCAAGCCGGCTGCGCCTCTTCCCGACCGAAAAGAGAACGGCCGCACAGGGTAGCAGCCCCGTGCGGCCATCGCCGTGACCATCGGTCTCGAACCGGCTCAGGCTGTCGCCGTGAGCCGCTTCTCCACCTCGTCGACGCCCAGCGTCTTCACCGCCTTCATCAGCCCCTCAAGTCGATCGAGCGGGAGCTTCAGCAGCCCTGCCCTCTCGACCGTTCCGACAGCCGCCTCACGGACCTTCGCCTGATGCGCCTGACGGCGCTCGGCGAGCTTCCGCTCATCGGCCTCGATCGCGGCCATTTCAGCGTCCAGTGACTTCGCCATAGTCTTGCCTTTCGGTCAGGCTCATCGGCTTCTGAACGGCGCTGTTATACCGACCACACTCGCGATCTGGAAGCCACCTCGCAGCACCGGCGAGCAACCCCGGAGACGACCTATGAAACAGCCTTGGCCGCGCCTCGCCAACCCGGCGCGAGGCGCCACTGAAAGCCTGCTATTCCGCCTCACGGCGGGGCAGATCCCGGCGGAAGACCGGGACACGCCCGGAGCCTCCTCGAAGGACCAAGGGGGTCAAAGCGGCACGGAGGATTCGGGACTACAGTAGTGCACACCCTACGCAAGCTTCGCTTGCCGTTTTCCCAGGTTTTCTGCGGCTTTTGAGGTGCTCAAGTGCTGATTACATTGCGGTACGCTTTGCGGTACAGTGTATTACACCAAGAAATCGGCAGATTTCCGCCGGTTTGTGCGTAAGACGATGTAGTACGCCCTCGTCTCTGCCGCTAGATCGATCTTGCATCACGAGGACTGATCGAGTAAGCAGAGGGTCCTCCTTAGGAACCACCAGCCCCCCTGCTAGGAGGCTGGTTCGTTGAAAACCTCGCGCCCTTACACGCTCCGCGTGCCTCACGATCTGCGTGAGCGCATCGACGCTCAGGCTGAGCGCCAGAGGTGCTTACCGTCTGAGCTAATTCGACGCGCAGTTGTCCATTATCTCGATGGTCATCAGCGACTGTCGGATAGCGAGCTACGCCACCTCCGCGTCGCCGAATACACGCAGGTTGCGCTCGACGCGATCATCCGGGAAGAACACCCGGAGCTGCGCGATACGCTGGTGCTCGAGACGGACCGCCGCATGGAGCGTTACCATGGCGCGCGATGACCCCAAGGGCACGCGGCGCGACATCCGCAACAACCGTCTGGCGATCCCGCAGGAGCACCATTCCTCGCGCGGCGATACTCCCCGCAACTCAGGCAATTTCACCCGCGGTTCGCAGCTCCTGAACACCCAGGTGCTGATGTGGCTGCAGGGGGCCAAACTGCCGGTCCTGATGTGGCTCGGCGTGTTCGCCCTCGCCTACGTCATCATCCTCTCCATCACTCTCGACGAGAACAACGTGCAGCTCATCTGCATGCGGATCCTCTCGAGCCTCTGGAATTGGGTCGCTCTCGACAATCTGAAGCAGGTCGATCTCCGCATGCCGGATGGTAGCCTGCACCGCACGATCATGGGCTATGTGTCCTACGTCCCGGAGGTCGTGCGCGCCTGGGACAAGGCGGTTCGCGGCGTCATCGGATCGGCGATGATTGCCACCTGTGTGACGGTGCCGCTGGCCATCTGGTTCGTCGATTTCTCCAAGCGCCGTGGCAAGGCGATGATCCAGGAGCGCCACGAGCGCGGCGCCATGCTGGTCGAGCGCGATCTGCTCTACGCCGAGATCGTCCAGCACAACAAAATCGAGTTCGTGAAGGAGGCTCAGACCCTCTTCCCCGGCAAGACCGCGAAGGAGGTGCTGAAGCTGCCGTTCGGGGCGCGGAAAGCCGGCGGCATCCACCACCCCTATTACATCGCCGGCATCCCCTACCCGCACCGCCTCGAGCAGTCCCATACGATGCTGCTCGGCACCACCGGCTCGGGCAAAACAACGGCGCTGCGCAAGCACATCCAGCAGATGCGCGAGCGCCAGGACAGCGCCGTCGTCTTCGACCTGACGGGGGCCTATGTGGAGGCCTTCTACGACCCCGAGCGCGACACGATCCTGAACCCGCTCGATGCGCGCTGCCCGGCCTGGTCGATCTTCAACGACTGCACCACCTACAGCGAGTTCACCGCCGCGGCAGCCGCCCTGATCCCGTCGGATGGCGGGGCGGCTGAGCCCTTCTGGGCGCTCGCCGCGCGCACCCTGTTCATCGAGATGTGCATGAAGCTCATCGAGAAGAACATGATGTCGAACCAGGCACTGGCCGACAACCTCATGACGGCCGACCTGAAGCAGGTTCACAAGCACCTTGCGAAGACGATCGCGGACCCGATCACGGCGCCCGAAGCGGCGAAGATGGCAGAGTCGATCCGGGCCGTTTTCAACACCAATGCGCAGGTGCTGCGCTTCCTCCCCGACACCGGTCCGACCTACTCGATCAGGGGATGGATGACCGGCGAGAAAAAGCCCGGCTCGATCCTCTTCATCACCTCCAACTACACCGACCTCGAGATGAACCGGGCGCTGCTGACGCTGTGGTCCAACCTCGCGATCCACTCGCTCATGACGATGGCGAAAACCCGGTCGCTCAGGACCTGGTTCATGTTTGACGAGCTGGGCGCGCTGCACCGCCTGCCGGCGATCGAAAGCGGCCTCCAGACCGCGCGAAACTACGGCGGGGCGATGATCCTCGGTCTGCACTCGTTCGACAAGCTCGTGCAGGTCTACGGCGAGGAAAACGCGCGCAACCTGTCGTCACTCGCGCGCACCAAGCTGATCCTCGCCGCAGCCGACCTCGACACTGCCGAGCAGTGCGCACGATACATCGGGAACCGCGAGATCCGGCAGATGGATGAGGGGTATAGCTACGGCTACAACAGCACCCGAGACGCCTCGACCCTGACGCCCCGCAAGCAGATCGAGCCGCTCGTCATCCCCGACGACATCACGAACCTGCCGTCGATGCACGGCTTCATCAAATTTCCCGACGGTTTTCCCGCCGCGCGCATTCAGCTCGAGTGGGAGCATTATCCCAAGGTCGCGGAGGGCTTCGTGCCCCGCAAACCGGACAAGCCGGACGACGCCGGGTCGAGTGTGCGCGGAGGTGGAGGCAAGCCGAAAGGTGGTGATGACGAAGGCGGGCGTGGGGAGTCGCTGGCGCTGACGGAGGACGAGGTGACGCCCGCGAACGAGGCGAACAACCTCGCCGCCAGCATCCTCTCACAGCCGACCGAGGGCGAGCTGGACCGGTCCAACGACGGCCTGTCGCTCGATGCCACTGCAAGGGGCAGTGGCGACCCGCGTGCCGCGTCTTCCAGCGAGCGTACCAGCGACGAAGATCGCGACGAGCGCGCTAAGTCGATGAACGGCCAAAGCGTAGTGCCGCAGCCGGAGCATCGTGACCGCGGCGACCGCACGTCGATGGACGAACGCTCCGAGGATCTGTCGATCCGGGAGGCACGCGACGCCTTCCCCGATGAGATCGACGACGGCCTGGGCATGGGCGACTGACATGCACTCGATCGCAAGCGTGAAGTCGGCCTCGGGCGCGGCGAAATACTTCACCAAGGACGACTATGTCGCCGGTGCCTATTACACCGACGAGAAAGCCGGCGAGGTCAGCCTGTGGGGCGGTGAAGGCGCGGCCGCAGCCGGCCTCACCGGTACCGTCACGCAGGAGGCGTTCAGCAAGGTCCTGCACGGCGAGCTGCCGTCGGGCGAGGAGGTCGACCAGCGCGCCGGTCGCCGCACAGGCTACGACCTCACCTTCTCGGCGCCGAAGTCGGTGTCGATCATGGCCTATATCGCTGGAGACAAGCGCATCCTCGGGCCCGACGGCGCGCACACCAAGGCGGTTCAGCAGACGATGCGCTGGGTCGAGAAGAACCTCGCCGAGACCCGCATCACCAAGGACGGCAAGACCGAGACGGTGAAGACCGGCAACCTGGTCTATGCGCTCTTCCAGCATGACACGAGCCGCGCGCTCGACCCGCAGGCCCACATCCACGCGATCACCGCCAACATGACGATGGGACCGGACGGCGAGTGGCACGCGCTGCACGCCGACAAGATCTGGGCCAACAACACCCTCATCGGTGCGATCTATCACGCCTACCTGCGCAACGAGCTGGAGAAGCTCGGCTACCAGCTGGTCGCCAGCGGCAAGAACGGTACGTTCGAGATCGTCGGCGTGCCGAAGGAGGTGCTCGACACCTTCAGCCAGCGCCGTGAACAGATCCTCGAGAAGGCGGCCGAGCTCGGCATCGTCTCACCCAAAGGGCGCGACGGCGTCACCGTCACCACCCGCGATCCGAAGCTCAGCATCGAGGATCGCGATGGCCTGGTGCTCGAGTGGATGAAGGAGGCGGCCGAGAAAGGTTTCGACGGAAAGGAGCTGCTCGACAACGCGACGCGGCTCGCTGCCAAAATGGAGCAGCGTGAAGGCGCCGGGCCGATCGCGCGCAGCTACCACGCCATCGCCGACGCCGTGAAGGTTGCGCGCGACACCGTGTCCGGGATGCTGCGCTCGCCGGATCCTTTGATTGATCGCGGCATCGTTCGCCTGTCGCAGACCCCCGGTCAGGCCGGCGCGCAGATCGCTGTCGCCTCAGCAATCCGCAGCCTCAGCGAGAACGAGGCTGCCATCGAGAAGAACCAGATCGCCAAGAAGGCGCTCAACTACAACATATCCGGAGTCACGATCGAACAGGTCGAGGCCCGCATCGAGCAGCTGATCGAGAAGGGCAAGCTGCTGCCGGGAGAGATCCGCCACGAAGGGCGGATGGTGGAAGCCGTGACGACGCCGGAGGCGCTCAGGACCGAGGAGAAGATCCTCGAGCGGGTGGAGGCAGGCAAGGACAGCGCAAAGGCGCTGGTGGCGCCCTCAGAGGCTCCAGACCGCCTGCAGGCCGCCTCCCCTCACCCGCTCAACGAGGGACAGCTCGCAGCCGCCACGCTGATCGTCTCCACCACGGATCGTGTCGTAGCCGTTCAGGGCATCGCCGGCGCAGGCAAGTCGACCATGCTTCAGGCGGTCGCGCGCGTCGTGGAGGCCGAGGGCAAGTCGGTGCTCGGCCTCGCCTTTCAGAACAAGATGGTGACCGACATGAAGCAGGGCATGGCGCGGCCCGACGCCATTCCGGCGCGGGAGATGTCGGTCGATCAGATGGAGGCGGTCGGCGTCAGCGCTGAGACGCTCGCTCACTTCATTTGGCACAACGAGAAGCACGCCACCAACCCGAACACGCCCGCAGCGCAGGCTCGGCGCGACGAGCTGAAGGATACCGTCATCGTCGTCGACGAGACGTCGATGGTGTCGAACGATCAGATGCTGAAGATGCTGACGATCGCGGAGGCGCTCGGCATCGAGAAGATCGCGCTCATCGGCGACCGCCAGCAGCTGCTCCCCATCAACGCCGGTAAGGCGTTCGCGATGATGCAGGCGGCCAGGATCGGTTTGGCGCGCATGGATGAGAACCTGCGCCAGCAGACCGACCAGCTGAAGACCGTGGCCGCCCTCGCCAACGTCGGCCGCTCCGGCCAGGCGATGAAGGTGCTCGGCGACAAGGTGGTCGAGCATGAGGATCCCGCAGCGAAGGCGTCCGAGCTGTGGCTGGAGCTGACACCCGCGGAGCGGGCAGAAACTGCCATCTTCGCTTCCGGGCGCGCGACCCGAGCGGCCATCAACAAGGCGGTGCAGAAGGGCTTGCTGGATGAGGATACGCTGAAGGGCGACGGGTTGTTCGTGACCGTCATTCAGAACGTCAACCTGCCGAAGGAGGACCTCCGTTACGCCCAGTCCTACGCGAAGGGCCAGCGGCTCGAGGTGAAGGGCTACGTCGCCGAGCTCGATCTCAAACGCGGCTCGGCGGAGGTGACGCGCGTCTTCGCGAACGGGAAGGTCGAGATTGTCAAAGACGGCCAACGGATCAGGTTCGATCCGCAGAAGATTGATCCCATGATCGGCCGGGATCGCATGTCGCTTGCCACGCTCGAGACGATCAAGATCCACGAAGGCGACCGCATCCGCTGGACCGACAACGACAAGGAACGCGGCATCGACAATGCCTCCTTGGCGACCATCACGGGGATTGAGGGCGGCAAGGTCACCGTCGAGCTGGCGAACAAGGAGAAGCTCACACTCGAGAAAGGTGATCCGATGATGCAGCGGATGGACCTCGCCTACTCGCTCAACATGCACATGGCGCAGGGTGTTACGACAAACAAAGCCATCACGGTGATGCTCAGTTACGAGCGCAACCTCTCCAATCAGCGCCTCTTCAACGTCGGGGTGACCCGCATCCGCTTCGACCTAACCATGGTGGTCGACAATCAGGAGAAGCTCGAGCGGCAGCTCGATCGCAACCGCGGTGACAAGACTGCGTCCTTGGAAAGCCTAGGTCGCCTCGACATCGACGGCACATCCTCGCGCAACCAGTTGGCAGACGATGCCCTGAGTGCCGCGGCCGCGTCACTTGACCATGATGAGGTCGGCAAGACGCTCTTCGACGTTGCCAGCCTCGATCTCACCGACCTGCCCGACATGGGCAAGTCGGAGACGGATTACTCCGATCCGAAGCAATTCGACGCCGACACCCCGTCGACCGATCGTAAGAACGGCGAGGATCACGAGAAGCCCGCCGAATTGCGCAAGGATGACGAGCTCGGGCTGCGGCCGCTCAACATGGACGACCTGAGCGCCCTGCCCGCCATGCCTGCAATTGCCGACCAGATACCCGGATTGCCGCAGAAGCACCTTGGCCTGGACATGTGAGGAGCGACATGACCCTTATCGTTGAAGGCACTTTAGACACCCTCCCGAAGGCAGTGCTGCGGGATTTGGTCGATCTGGCGCGACGCGATGGCGAGCGCCTGGTCATCATCGACAATGGCTACGATCTGCCGTCGACGATTGCCGATCCGCAGATCGACCTCCTGCTCGACCCGGCGTTCGGAAATTGGGACTTCTTCGCCGATCACCTATCGCATCAGGATTTCGCGCGAGCGGCAGAGGCGATCACGGCGTCGCCGCACGGAGGGTTGTTCTTCCATCAGGTGACCGCCCTGCTGGTTGAGGAGTTCTTGCACAGCGAAGCCGGCGAGCCGGGCGGCAGTCTCGCCGGTGTGCGAAAGCGGGCCCTGTCGCTTCAACCCGGTGAGGTGAGGTCGTGGCTTGAACGCCTCGAGCTTGCGTCCGGTGACGAGGCGGATCGCCTGTCCTTCTCTGTGCTCGCCTACCTCGTCCTGAGCTGCAGCTTTTGTCCGTACGAGGGCAAGCGGCCTCGCGTCTCAGTTCGGCGCTGGTTGGCCGGAGCGCCCGGCAGCATCCTTTTCATGGCGTCCGGCCCAGGCGGGCGCGATCCCATGATCGCCGCGGCGATCGCGTGCATCGTCGAGCTGGAGGCAGCTGCTGGTCGCACGGTCCATCTCGCAGGAAAGCCGGACGAGACCGGCAAGAACATAGCGGCAAGACGTGCTCTGCAGGTAGCCGGAGGTAGCCAATGGACCGGTCGATAGCTCTGCTCGTCGCCATCGTATGCGTCATTGCTATCCTGAAAGCGCTCGGCGCGGGCAACCTGTTCGGTCCGCCGCGACCGGTTGCCAAGCGCTTCCTGACGCCGCGCGAGACAGCGATGCTGACGACGCTGGAGCGTGCCCTGCCCCACTGCCGCATCCACGCCCAGGTTGCGATGGGCGCGCTGCTGCAGGTGCCGAATAACCCACTGCGCAAGCGCAAGCTGTCCGATCGCAACGCATTCTCGCAGAAGATCGTCGACTTCGTGGCACAGGACCGAGCGACTGGCGCGATCCTCGCTCTGATCGAGGTCGATGACCGCAGTCACCATGCCGGGCGCGACCGCGTACGTGACGAGATGACCGGGCATGCGGGTTACCGGACGATCCGCATCCCCGGCCGCGTCCAACCCAACTACCACGACGTCGTCGCGATCGTAGGCCACCTCCGCCTTCCGATCTCGCCGACCCTCGATGGTCAGCCCGCGTGACGCGCGTTGTTGCCAACGATGTCGCTGAAGGCGGTGCCGACCTGGCGGAGCTGGCGGCCGAGTATCGTACCCTCGCCTTCAAGATCATGGAGCGATCGAACGTCGCCGCGGCCCACCTCGTCCTCGCCGCTGCCACGCTGGCGCCCGAGTGTGAGCAGGAGCGTGAGGTCGCGGACTATTTCGGTGAGGTGGTCGCTGCCTTTGCCGACCAGCTGGCTGCGATCCACCGCCGCAGGCGCCTGCAGCAGCTTCGACAGGGGGAGCAGCTCGATGGGCCTCGATGACCGTGACTACATGCGCGAGCGCTATCGAAAGCGTCAGGGCCTCGACCAAGGCGAGACGACCTGGAACGACAAGAAGGCACGGCGTGAGCAGTCCAGCGCCGGCTACAAGAAGGCGGTGCCGCTCGGTAGCGCCAGCTGGATCGGTAAGCCGATTAAGACGAAGAGCAGCGGGAGCGGAGGCGGTGCCTGGTTCGCAGCCAAGAACCGCGGCTTCGACTATCAGAAGGGGCGCTTCCGCCCTCCCCCTCCCCTCTTCAAGCCGCACCCCTTGCAGGGATTGGTGCTGCTTCTGTCAGCGGTCGGCATCCTCATCCCGGCCTATCGTGAGGCAAAGCGGGCCGGCTGGTTCCCGGACAGAACACCAGAGATCGCGTTCCCGGCAACCGGTACCGTCACCGTGAGCAACGACGTCAACCCGCTCAGTGCGACCTCGCGGATGACGGTCGCAACCGACCAGGCCAACGCCGTCGTCCAGCTTTTCAAGCCCGAAACAGACGCTCACGTTATCTCGGTCTATGTTCATCGTAACGATGATGTCACAGTCCCCGTGCCTCCTGGCACCTACCGGATGAAGATCATCGAGGGGGACAAATGGCACGGCACGACGAGCTATTTTGGGCCGTCGACGACGTACGAGACGGTCGTGCGACCGATGGTCTTCACCCGCCGGCGCGGCGCCGGGATCGATCTTCATCGATCACCGGCCGGCACTCTCCATACGAGCATCAACATCAAAGATCCGAAGCCACTGAATTGAACCAAGGGAGGGTACAATGCACAGGACACTCGCACTCATTTCGCTGCTGGCGCTGACAACGGCGCCAGCGCTGGCACAGAAGACCGGCAAGGGCGGCATCGGCATCGACGAGACCACTGAGGTGCCGCGATGCGACCGTTCGCTTGGGACGATCGCGCTGGTTGAGGAACGTGCTGCAGGCGGCCCCGAGGAAGGTCTGCCGCCCGGTCTCGCCGCTATGATGCGGATGGCGCAGGCGCAAAATGGGGGAAGCCAGCGTGTCGACCCCCTCCCCCTCCTAAAGCTGCTCGTAGCGCAGTCGGGTTGCTTCCAGGTGGTCGACCGCGGTGAGGGCTTCGACGCTCTCCAACGCGAGCGCCAGCTCGCTGCCGGCGGCTCGGTTGCCGGAGCGAACAACCAAGCGACGCTCAAGGCGGCCGACTACCTGCTCCAGGCGAAGGTGCTCTACTCGGACAACGACTCCGGTGGCAGCGGAGGTGGGCTCGGGTCGATGTTCCCCGGCGGCCTCGGCTTCAAGCAGAAGGTCAAATCGAGCCAGACCATGCTGACACTGGTCGAGGTGAAGACCGGCATTCAGCAGGCGATCGCGACCGGGTCGGCAAGAAAGAAGGACATCTCCGTACTTGGTGGGGGCCTCCTCGATAACGCCGGCGTCGGCGCACTCGGCGGAACCTACACCAGCACCGACATGGGGAAGATAACCTCGCTTGCCATGCTTGACGCCTTCCGGAAGCTGACGACGCAGGCGCAATCGCGCATCGCACCCGCTGTCGTTGCCTCCCCTACCCCGCAAGCTCCGCCGGCAGCGACCGGCGTCGTTGCCGGAAGTCCGCCTGTCTCGAACACCGCTGCTCCTAGGCAGTGAAGAGAGGGGGAGAGGAAGGGACGGATGGTCGATGTGCTGTCCGAACCCCACCCTCCTCTCCCCTCCAAACCAAAGGCGCAGCGATGAAGCCGCAGACCCGCCAACGCGATCTATTTCAGTCGACGGCAGATAGCTGGTGCGATGGCGCGGTGTCGAAGGCGCCGGAGTGGCCGGCTCCGCCCATCGCCATACCATGCGGCTACACCGCCAAAGATAATCGCCCCTGTCACCGGCTCGCCCATCGACCGGTTATGATCGAAGGCGAACATCTCACGTGCCGGGGCCGCCCGATGCTCTTCTGCGATCCGGTCTGCTATGAAGGCCTTCAGTCGACGGAAGACGCCGCGGCGAGGAGATCGTCGTAAAACATATGCAGCACGTACGTCACCTTAGCTCGCCTGTTTGCGGCTACTGCCGAACGCCATTTGCGCCGTGGCCGCCGGAAGGCATCATTGAGCCCTGTCAATCGTGTAAGCGGCCGTCCGTTTTCATCACGATTTTCTGGACTCGACCAAGCCGGATATTAGGCACTGGTCTGCTGAGCGCCGGGACGTCACTGTACGGCATTGCCACGCTAAGCTTGGTCCTAGCGTTCATCGTCACACCCTCTTCCGCTCGCGAGTTTGTCAAAGCATTCACCCTCCTCCTTTTCCTGATTGGGTCGGTGCTCGCGGTGGACGGCATACTAGCCTTGCGGACGGGCGTTGATCTGACCTGGCGCAGGCTCCGGTATGGAACGGCAGCGAAGGTGATGGGCGCCGGCAAGCTCGCTGCCGCGGCCTTCGCACTCATGCTGGTGCTTACGGGTGTCAGCATCTAATCAGGACTAATCCGGTTAGCCGAAACACCGGATTTGGGCGATTACCCGGTAAGCTGATAACCCGGGAGCCAAGCGCCGCAGCTACGCTCAGGCACAGGAGCTAGAAAGCATATCCTAAGGGCAAGCGCGGGCTAACTCGGCCGGTCGACGATGGCGGGCATATTCGCCAGATGGGGCGCTCGCTTACCGGATAAGCCACAATACCCGGTTTGGACCTCAACCGGATGACTGCACTAACCGGATTTGCGAAAAAACCGGATTGCGAGAAAAACCGGGTGTGAGCTATAACCGGGTTATCGACGTTATCCGGTCTG
The DNA here is from genome assembly GCF_014194975.1 of Sphingomonas sp. BK580. Classification (GTDB taxonomy): domain Bacteria; phylum Pseudomonadota; class Alphaproteobacteria; order Sphingomonadales; family Sphingomonadaceae; genus Sphingomonas. The sequence goes on from NZ_JACIAY010000011.1 coordinate 34,929, forward strand.
ATGAGCAACCGGGTATGTTTGCTAATCCGGTGTTGATGCGCACCCGGTGATTACCGGGTTAGAGGAATCATCCGGTTAGCGCGGGTAGGGGTTGAGGAGGTTGGATGCCGACGATCGCCATCGCGTCACCGAAGGGTGGCGCAGGGAAGAGCACAACAGCGGTTATCCTTGCGACACAGCTGGCTCATGCCGGCGTTCCGGTGACTTTGCTCGACTGCGACCCGAACCGATCGGTCAGTCTGTGGGCTTCTCGGGGCCAACGGCCGGAGCGTATCAAGGTCATTGCTGAGGTGAGCGAGTCCACCATCATCAAGACGATCAAAGAGAATGATCGTGACGGGCACATCGTGGTTGTGGATCTAGAGGGCGTGGCATCTCGCCTGATGTCACGTGCCATTTCTCAGGCCGACTTGGTTCTAACGCCGATGAGGGCGACGACGCTCGACGCCACGGTCGGCTCGCGTACGGTGGCCCTGATCCAGGAGGAAGAGGAAGCACTAGGTCGAACGATTCCTTTATCCGTCGTCTTCACGATGACGAAGACTGTCAAATCTAAGCAGCACTCTGGCATCGCGGCCTCGTTGAGAGGGCAGGGTGTCCACGTCATCGAGCCCGATCTTCTCGAACGCGCGGCATTCTCGAGCCTGTTCGAGTTTGGCGGTGATCTCTACACAATGCCACCCCAGGGCAACGCGGACGCGGCCCGCAACAACGCCGAGCAGTTCGCCAAAGCGGTGATGAAGCGCCTGATGGAGGGCTTGAACAATGAGTGATGCCCCGTTCAGCATCGACCTAACCCGCCTTAAGAGCGTGGGGAAGCGGACTGACGAGCGTACCGTGGCCGCCGCGGACGCGACGGCCGCAGACCATGGCTTCGTCGCGCGCACGAGCCCGACTGGGCGGAGAGGGCGGCAGCCAAGTCCCCGGACTGGTCAGATCCACGCCAAGGTATTGCCGCACGTGTCCGACGCGATCGCCAACGAAGCTCAGCGCCGGGGCGTCACTCAGGGCGTCATCATTGAGGAGGCGTGGGAGCTCTACCTGAACCGCAACGAGGGGTAGAGCGGCGCACACATACCGGATTATCTTCCTTATCCGGTAATTCGCTTAATCCGGTTGGTAGCGGCTGACGCTGAGCCTGTGACCCCGAGATAGGGGCGCAAATGTCAGCGAACGGGAGCGAACGTCTCCATGTGTCGTCTTAGCTGCCCGCCCAATATCCTGGCCTCACGGTCCATCTGGTCTTCCATCATAGCCCAAATCGCCTTCGCGGCGACGCAGTAGCCCTGCGGATCACTCCGGATATGATCGTCGGACCAGGTCGCGATATGCTCGTCGGATAGGAGGCGCCGTGCTCTGAACGCGACTAGAAAATCGGCGAGGTCCAAGCGGCTCTGTTCGTCGGCGCCCTCTAGCAGGAACGGAGAGACGACATCGCTAATGAACTGCGACCTACGGCGGCTCGCCGACGTAAGGTTCAAGCGGGCGCGGCTCAGACCAGCTATGTCCCGACAACCCTCTTCGCAATGCCGTTGTATCTCGGCGATGCCAGCTCTGATTGTTTGATGATGCCTCTCCAGCGTCTGAAGCATCTCGGCACCCTGCATGACCGAACCTCTTACCTTCGACTGTGGCGACCCGTCGTGTGGCATTATGGTTACTAAGGGAGGCCTGAACCTCCCACACTGACGATAGCAACTCTTGTGCCGCCACTTAGGACTAATGGCTAGAGGCGTTTTTTGCACATGCGATCGGTAAGAAAGCCTGTCCCAGAATAGGCTATGCCCGGTGAACAGCCGAAGCCTGACCCATAGGAGCAGAAGATGGAGTTATCCGACGATGACGCAACGCTGCTCGATGATGCGGGCAGATGGTCGTCACCATTCGCTTGGACCTTTTTCGAGGTGCTGCCTAAGGACGGAACGCGTTGGGGTCGTACGCTCGTCGCAATCGGGACGGTAGAAACGGAGGGGAGTTCTGGACCCAGGCACCAGGCTCTCGTTGTCGATATCGGGGAGACAACGCCGCAGCTCCCGCACGTTATGACAGGCGAGGGGAGGGAAGTGCGCCGAGGTTGGGTGAAGCTTACCACCGGCGACGTGATGATCCATCGTGCCGCGCTGCGCGGGCGTGGCCTCGGCTACCTCGTCCTGAATGCCTCGATCAGGTGGGCCCAGCTGCACCACCGAGACGCGGCAGTAGAGCCGATCACGCTGGTGAGGGCCGCGACTAGCAGTGACGAGGAGTGGAACCATGAGCTCGCGAAGCTGACGAGCTTCTATGGCCGCTTCGGCTTTCGTTGGCGCTCGCCTCCGCTCGAGGCAGCCGTGCGGCACTATCCCTCAGAACCGATGATGGTCTCGGACCTTACCACGGTGGACGAGGCCTCGTTGCCTTTGATCCGACGGATCGACATGCCCGCCAGTCTCACGCGCATTTTACAGCGCCTCCACGACGGAGCTGACGATCGCGCGACGATCAAGGCCCTTGGTATAGCTCTTCGAGATAGGCGTGAGAGGTGGCGTATCGTCGGCTATCGGCTTAACTGGCTTGGTTGGGCTGTGGCCCTCGCGATCGGATGGGTCGCGCGACAATCAATAGGCTAACGAGAACGGCATCGATTGACGTAGACCGTAGCAAGGAGTTGTCCAGCGTTCAAAACGGAGCTTCGCCTTGCTCCCAAATCTCGGAGCTACTGTCAGGGCCGGAGTTCTTGACTACCATGAAGAAGACCTCAAGGGCGTGATGGGAGACCTCGACACCGCTGAACCAATCCCGGTGGGTCATGTCAGAAACATCACTGTCTCCGAATAGATCCGGTCGAGCGATGGACAGCTTCTGGCCGTGCTTCGCGTTGTTGTGTTTCAATAGGTTAACCAGAACGTGCAGATCGTCTAAAGCCGGATCAACGAAAATACCCCGAGCCTTAACACGTGACTTGAGCCCTTCAAAGCTTCCATGGTCATGCTTTACCCAGGATCGCGCGCTTCGTTCCCATTGATGGTATAGCATCAGCGAATAGGCGAGCCTCAGATCATGAGCCTGGTTCTCAAGATTATGCGCACGGTAAACAAGAAATTCCCTGTAGCTTTGGCGTACGAAGCCATTCTCTGATATTTCATCGGCTTCGAATGGCTCGAGCTGCCCTTGATCGCGCCTGGTGTCATAATCATCGATACTATTGTAGGCGTGGTTGCGTTGGTCCTCCAAGCCAAGGTTCGCTGCGGAGTAACCATCCCAAAGGCCTTGTACGGCATTCTGAAATTCGAAGCCGTACCAATTAAAATGCACCCTCACCATTTAAGCTCCGTTACTGAAAGTGCGGACGAACTCACGAGCATAGACAAGGCCCAGCCTTTGGTGAGGCGAGGGGTGGCAGCAGATGAGGGCAGTGTGGCGCAGTATCTAATAAGGCTCACAACCAAATGCGCGTTAGGTTGGGTGATAGGTGGACTTAACGTGCTCCCCGACCGCCACAACAACCTCATCTATAAAGGCCATAATCCGACTTATGAAAATATCGCTCATGTACCAAATCCAGGGCTCATTATTGATTGAGGAGCAGACGAACCAATCTGCATTTGCTTTGGCGGCCACCTTGCTAAAGGCAGCCCGTCGCTGGGATGGCCACTCGAAGCCATTGTGCAGCATGGCATTCCGATATTCGAAAAGAGACTCCAGAACCAACCTGCTGTCGCTCGGCATCCGCTCCTTTAGTCGCGTTGCCTCTGCGAGCTGCATAACACCTTCCACAAAGCCAGCTTTCACACCTTCCTTTGTGTAGGTGAAGTGCGGGTCCCAAAAGCTCTGTCGTGAATAGATAGATCGTTTACACTTGGGCTCTCTTCCAAGGTAATCGTCTTCCTTCTCGCCGATTCCACGAAAGATGCCTGTGAAGAGATTTTCTACAAACGGTGCTAAGATCCCCACCAGCGCTGCGCTATGAGCGGCCCCGCTGTAGACCGACGCCTCAAGCGCTTCTATATGCACGTCGATGAGGCTTTCATCCTCGGAAGAACGAACCCTATCGGAAATCTCCTTGATCTCCTTTGCCTCAGCATCCTCAATGCGTCGGGAATGTGCGACAAAGACCTTAATGGCGATCAACTGAGCCTGCAGGTTATCATCGCCAAAAAGGTCGTGCGTGTAATCTTCGACTGGAGTGCTGAACACGTGAGACCCCTCATCTGCCCGTCTCGTTGATCGTGAGGTTGCCCTACCGCAGCCGTCAAGCGTCATTCAGCGCCTTAGATCGGCCGACGCGCAGGCGCGAGGTGAGGGGGCCGCAAGCCACCCGCTGGGAATGGTGAGCGCAGCTCAGTCTAGGTCGGCGAGGAAGTCGATCTTTGGCCTGAGGCCGTAGTTTGCCGTACAACCCGCGACGCAGTCGGATGGCGGAAGCACGTGGGCGTTTGCTGCGTCGCTGACAATCCCGTCAAGTCGATTGCAGGCCGGACATTGCCGACCCAAAATCTCATGCTCGAAGCCCAAAAAGGCCTTGCCCAGTTGGACTTGCAGCTCAACCTCCTTGGCGATGCGTCGACCTCGGATCAGAGTGAACGTGGCGCGCAGAAGCGTGCGCTCGTGAGCGGTGAGGGGCTCTAAGCGGCCTTCGATTGTAAGCCGGGCCAGCGCTTCCCTGGAGAGAAAGGCGTTCTTCCGAATGCCAAGGTCGCGCTTTTCCGCGTCCGAAATCTGGTCCCCCGCTTTGCGATAGTTGGCCGCAACGGCGCGTGGATGATCGCGCATGTCGTCCTGCAGCAGCCCAGCGATGGTCCCGATCGCGGCCGGCGTCACCAGCTTCAGCGTCTCAACCGCTTCCCGCGCCGCCTCCATCTTCATGATCTCCGCCATTTCGTCTTCGATCCGGTGCCTTGGTATAGCCTCGCGGAAGGACGTCTGGCAGCTATCCGCAATGGCTGCCAACCTTTGCGAACTCGCCTCCACACTTCCCCGGCTGATTGGGACCCTACTCGATCGTGAGGCGAAGCTTAAAAAGGGCCGGTTTCGCGAGGAGACGCTGACGGACGTCCTGACCGCCTCACTGGCGGCTTTCGCCGGCCCGGAGCTTGTGATCGAATACCCAGACGAGGTTGCCACCGGCGGTGATCTGGACCTTGAGTTCTGGCATGCCGCGTCACGCCGGCGCACGTTGATCCGCGTCCAAGCAAAGCGATTGAATGCAAGCACCAACAACGGGAAGGCGGTTGCGATCGCGCATCGGTCGTACCGGGAATTACTGCACAAGGTGCCGAAAACGGCAGAGTATCAGTATAAGACGCTGCTCGCCGAGGCAGGCGCCCACCTGCCACTCTACATGTTCTACAATCATCGCTCTGCTTCGATGGACCCGCATTTCAACGGTACGCATCCGGAGGTGACCGGCGTAAACCTGGCCTTCGCGCATGACATCGCCAATGAGCTCCAGCTCAAGCTTGATGCCGAGGGCGAGGTGCCGCGACGGCGCCTACATCATAAGCGGCTCAGTCACTTGCAGCCGCACCTCTTCGGGCTCGACCTTCTTCTCTGCGCGGGGACGGAGCCTGGCGGATTCGTTCCCACGCCCGACGCCGTACGCGAGCGTCTCGCTGAAGAGTGGCGCCGCATCCAGCGCGACGACGATAGGCTGGTTCCCGCCGGCTTGCGGCGGCTCGCGGAGCCTACCCAGGTCGCCACCTATTCGGATGCGCAACGCCGTCTTCCCGATGGGCCTGCGGTCCGCTTCGGCGCGAATGTTCCCCGCACGACCCTGACCTTCATTTCGGGGCGTACCGATGATGAGCGAACACCCCAGATCTACGAGGGACATGGCGCATCCGCTGCCGCCTCACGCCGGCGATCCTGAGCCGTCAGCGACAGCATCAGGTATGCCGACCGCGTAGCTGTGATTGCCGAGTTCCCCCCGCTGCAGGTTGACAGCAAGTTTCAACGCTGCCTCAGGTGACGCACAGAAGGCATAAGGATCGAACGGCAGCGTTGGCAGCATTCGCCCAAGATCGCTGTCGGCCTTCATCGCGATCTCGAGTTCCTCGCGCACAGCAGTCAAATAGTCCTGCTGTGAGAGGGCGAGATGGTCGAGCTGAGCCCGGACGAGACCCTTTAGCTGTCGCTGAACCCTCACCTTGTGCTGCGCGCGAGTAGACAGGACATTCACCTGATCTCTGACATGGCCATCCGTCCGCCAGAAGATGTAGACCACGGCTTCCCGCACCAAAGGGCCGTCGGGGAGGTGCTCAGCTCGACCGTAATGGGCGATACCTGAGTTCCTGAGCTTCTTTATGGCACGGTGTGCGGCGCGAAGCGGCACGGTCAGGTGGTCCTCGCCGAGCAAGCCGCGCCGCTCCTCGGAGGAGGTGAATGTCGCACGACCGTAGAGCACGACCGCATGTGAGAACAGCGCTCCCGTGATCGTTACTTCACGAGCATCCACCTCGGCCTCGGATTGATTCCGCCCCGCCTGGATGCGCTCGATCTCCTCCAGGCATCGCTCAGCCTCGAGCAAGTCCTCTCGGATCGTTCCGGCGGCTGCTGCCCGAGCGATCAGCCCCACCAGCTTCTTGTGCCGCTTGGTTTTGCGCAGACGGTCGGCAAGCGCTGACAGATCGGTAACGCGCCAGTCGTGCGTCATGGAAACAGCTCCATCACCGGCGAGAACACCGCTCCCGTTTCAGCAGCACGGCGACTTTTCGCCGCGATGACCCGGTCAAGACCGATCCCACGCTCTAGAGCGACCCGCAAATCCCGGCCCTCCATCGCGATCGTCCGCTTGCCCCGACCGAACGCATCCAACCCCTCTGAGCTTCCTGTGGCAAGGACTCCGCTTATCGCCACGGTGGCTAGTCCATACAAGAAATTGCCCTTCCGGTTGGAACCTGCCTCAGCGGAGTATACCCTGACTGACAGCACCGTTTTTGGCCGGCTGGTGAGACCATTGAACATGTCACATTGGTACCACTCAGATGTGACAGTCACCTGTAGTGACTGGCTCTCATAAACGATCGATTTTGATCCGCGGTCATGTGAGAACGTTTAGCAGGCGCGGAGCGTGTATCAAAACACATTCTCGATTGCGATCGGTCGTGTTAGGCACGTGAGATGAGTTTTGAGAAGGTGCCATGCTGATCGGCTACGCGCGGGTGTCGACCTCCGAACAGGATTTGACGCCGCAACTCGATGCACTGCGCGAAGCGGGGTGTGAGCCGACCTTCAGCGACAAGGCGAGCGGTGCGAAGGCGAACAGGATCGGCTTGGCCGATGCCCTGTCACACGCCCGCGCCGGGGATGTGCTGGTGGTCTGGAAGCTCGACCGGCTCGGCCGAACGATGAAAGGCTTGGTTGATCTTGCGGCCGAGCTGGCGGAGCGGGGTATTGGCTTCCGCTCGTTGACGGATGGAATCGATACCGCCGGCACAGCCGGCAAGCTCGTCTTCCACATCATGGCGGCCATGGCGGAAATGGAGCGAGACCTGAACCGCGAGCGCACGACGGCCGCCTTGATGGTAGCCAAGCGCGAGGGTCGAGTAGGCGGTCGCAAAACGGTGATGACGCCCAAGCGGCTTGAGGCCGCCCGCAAGCTCCTGGCGTCCGGGATGCCGATGCGCGAGATCGCGCCGGCGATCGGCGTTTCTGTCCCGACGCTCTACCGCCACCTTCCCGCGCCGGAGCAAGAGACGATCAGCGCGGAAGAAGTATAGCCTAGAGTGGATCAGTCGGCGTCGAACGCGGTCAGGATGGGGCAGGGGCCTTCCGAGCCCGACCCACATTCATGAGCAAGCCGCTCGAGCGATGCGCGGACGCGCTTCAGTTCCTGGATCTTCGCATCCAGCGCCGCGATCCGCTCGTTGGCAAGCTGGCGTGCCCGAGCGCGATCATCGGTCGCGTCCATCGCCACCAGTTCTCCGATCTGCTCCAACGTAAAGCCAGCGGCCTGCGCAGATCGGATGAAACGGAGCCGGCGAACATCGTCCGCTGTGTAGCGGCGAATACCGCCACTCGAGCCCGATCCTTCAGGCCTCGCCGGCGTCTCGAGCAACCCTCTGCGCTGATAATAGCGCACCGTTTCCACACCGACGCCGCCCTCGCGCGCGAGCCCTGCGATTGTCACGTCGGCCATGCCTTGACTCCGTACCATAGTACGGCCCCCATATAGGTGTCGCGAATATGGTGGAGAAGAACATGGCGACCGCGGCGCCCAAGAGGGCAACGATCTATCGCATGGTGATGCCGACGCACACCTGCCCCTACGGCTTGAAGGCAAAGGACCTGCTGCAACGACACGGCTACGAGGTCGAGGACCATTGGCTGAGGACGCGCGAGGAAACCGATGCATTCAAAGCCGAGCACGGGGTCAAGACGACACCCCAGACTTTCATCGGTGGCGAGCGGGTAGGGGGCTATGACGATCTGCGCCGGTTCTTCGGCAAGACCGTGGCCGACCCCAAGGCGGTGACCTACCGACCGGTCGCGGTTGTGTTCGCGATGACGGCATTGATGGCGCTGGCTGCCAGCTATGCCGTGCTCGGCACACCCTTCACGATACGCGCGGGTGAGTGGTTCATCGCCTTCTCGATGTGTGTGCTGGCGCTCTTGAAGCTCCAGAACGTCGAGAAGTTCGCGACGATGTTCCTCAACTACGACCTGCTCGCGAAGCGCTGGGTGCCATACTCCTATATATACCCCTACGCGGAAGGCGCGGCGGGCGTGCTGATGGCCGCCGGTGTGTTGACCTGGTTGTCGGTGCCGATCGCGCTGGTAATCGGGACGATCGGAGCGGTCTCGGTCATCAAGGCCGTCTATGTCGACAAGCGCGAGCTGAAATGCGCGTGCGTGGGCGGCGACAGCAATGTGCCGCTGGGCTTCCTGTCATTGACCGAGAACGTGATGATGGTCGCCATGGCGATCTGGATGGTGCTGGGCGTCGCGCACTGATCTGGCGCGGCGGCTCGGCGCAACGTAGAAGGACCGCATGAGCTTCGGCCGTCTCGTCCGCACGTTCGCGCTAGTCCTGCTGGGCGCGATGCTGCTCGTGCGGATGGGTCCGATGTGCGAGACCATGGCGCAGGCGGCTCCGCTTGCGGGCGCGCATGCCGTCATGACTGATTGCGATCGAGCGCCGCCCACTCCCGTCAAAAAGGCACCTCCGGTGGACTGCGTAGGAGCCTGCATCGCAACCGCCCTCGATGTTCACACATCTCCCGTGCCGCAGCTCGCCGTGCGCGCGGCAGAGCCCACACGCGAGCCTCTTGCCCTTGATGGTCACTCGGGCGGCCCTGCGCCGCCACCTCCCCGAACTGCCTGATCGACGCCGATTTCGATCAATCAGTGTATTCGAGGACAATTACGCATGAAGACCATCAAATTCATCGGCGCGGCCGTCGCGCTCGCTCTCGTTCCCGCCACGGCCTTTGCCGCCGCTGACTGCTGCGCGGGGAAGGAATGCTGCAAGGACGGCGCCGATTGCTGCAAGGACAAGGACGGCGCGAAGAAGGACTGCTGCGCCGACATGAAGCACGGCGAGCACGCCGGTCACGACATGTCGGGCATGCAGAAGAAGTAAGCGTGGAGGGGAGGCGTTCGCGCCTCCCCTTTTCAATGGCGGGCGAACACCCTGCGGCCGCTCGGCCCGAACGCGATCACATCATAGGCCTGGGCCTTCATGCCCGGCATTTCCATGCCCGGCGAGCCCATCGGCATTCCGGCGACCGCGAGGCCGGTGACGCCCTTCGGATGCGTGGCAAGGACGCGCTTCATGTCAGCGATCGGGACGTGGCCTTCGAAGGTCATACCGTCGATGATGGCAGTGTGACACGAGGCGAGGTCCCGAGGCACACCGCGTGCCTTCATGAACGCCGGCCGGTTCGCATCGTCGACGACGCGCACGGCACGGCCGAATTGTGCTTTTACCTGCTGCGCCCATTTCTCGCAGCACGGGCATCCCGGATCGCGGTGCATGGCGATGTCGGCCGCGGCCATCGCAGTCGCCGGGATACCTAGTAACAGAGCTGCCATCGCGACGCGGAAAGATCGGTTCATTCTCAAATCCTCGAAAGCCTGCCCCCCTTACAGGAAGGAGGGCTAGGCTTGCGCTCGTTATTGGGCGCGCTTGCCCATCTTGCGAAGCATAGCATTCAGCGTCGCGATCTCGCGGTTCTGGCTGGCGATGGTCTTCTGTGCCTCGCGCCGAATTTCAGCATTCTGGGTGCTTCGGAGCGCCGTCTGCGACATGGCGATAGCGCCGCGGTGGTGCTCGATCATCTGCCGAATCCACGTCTCGCCGGCGTCGGCACCCTTCACCGCCATCATGCGGTCGTGCATCTTCATCATGTCCGGGCCGTAGGGGTCGGCTGCCGTCGGCTGCATCATGCCGGCGTGATTCATGCCTTGATGGTTCATGCCTTGGTGGCCGGCTTGCTGCGCCAGAGCCGGCGAGGCGGCGAGTAGGGCGGCGGTCATGGTCGCGATCATCTTCATCTGAATTCTCCACGTGGCCCCCGCCCGTGAAGATGATACGCGCCCCGCTGCACTACCCCTCAAGGCGGCCAAATTTACCGGATCGGCTGAAGCGTGTTCACGCCGACACTTTCATCCGTCTCCGGCGCGGGAGGAGCTACCTGCTTGTCGCGATAGGAGGGAAGGTCGGGCGCATTGTCAGGCGTAGGGTGCGCTTCGAGACGGGCAATCGCGCGCTTCATCTGGGTGATTTCACGCACTTGGGCGTCGATGATCCCGTCCGCCAGCTTCCGCACCTCGGGGTCTTTAATATGCGCGCGCTCGCTGGTCATGATCGCGATCGAGTGATGCGGGATCATGGCCTTCATATAGGCAACGTCGCCGACCGTTTCCTGGCTGCGGACAAGCCACAAGGCACCGGCGAACACCGCGATCGAAGCGGCCACGATGCCGAGATTGGCACGGCGGTTGGGGTACATGCCCCACATGAAGCCGAGCATGATGATCGCCATCACCGCGCCCATGACGATGGCCATCCATGTTCTGGTCTGACTGTATTCGACATGGCTCAGCGCGTAGGTGTTGAGATACATGAGGCCGAACATCACGACCGTCGACGTCGCGATCATCGCAGCGAAGCGCCCGTAGCTCATCCCCATAGCGCTGCCGTGTTTGGAGTCGGGGTCGTGGTCCATCTCGCGCTCTCCTGTTCGGCCCCACCCACTGAAGGATACGCGGCTCTCTAGCGGACCCCTTGAGCTTTTCTGCGGCGTCGACGGGGCCAGCGCATGAAGAGCAGGATCGCCCCGGCGACGGCGAACACGAGTCCGCCCGCTGCGAAAGCGTTGAGCCATGGCGTGTTGAACCGTTCGTGCTCGGTCCAATCCATGATGTGGAGGCCCCAGAAGAAGTCGTAGAGCCGCCACGTGCCGGTTCGCACCGAAGTCAGCCGGCCAGTCTCCGCCGCCACGTAGATGCGGGTCCCGTCGTCATCGGGGAACGAGGCCCGCCAGGCGGGGAGGGCACCGCGGTACTCGGTGCTCGGGCGATCGATCCGCTCGACGACGGGCGCCGAACCAGTTTCGCCGCGATACGCCTGTTTTGCGATCAGCGCTGCGGCCGCGCCGTCGACCGGGGGCAACGGCTTTGCGGTGCGGGCGTCCAGCAAACGCACCTTGCCGTCGCCGAGCTGGGCTTCGACGATCGGCCGCCCCAGCAGCATCCGGTGCTGAAGCTGACGCACCGGCGCTCCGGCCGATGCGATAAGGGCAGGGACGGGCGCGAAATTCTGGGTGGCGATCAGGGCTGGTTCCACGTTCCGGTCGATCCGGTGATCGCCATGCACGGTGTCGATCGGCAGCAGGCTCATGACGAGCCCGCTGGTGAACCAGACGATCGCCTGTGCCCCGATCAGGAGCGCAAGCCAGCGGTGAACCTTGCTTGCCCCGACATGGAGGCGGAGCCGCGGGCTCAGAACCAGGTCCTCACGCCCGCGACGAAGCTGAAGCCGCCCGTATTGTCACCGCGTGCGCGGGTGAAGCGCGCGGTGTCGCCGAACTGCCGTTCCCACGACACGCCGATATAGGGCGCGAACTCGCGCCGGCCCTCGTAGCGAAGCCGAAGCCCGGCCTCGAGGTCCGTGAGCCCGGAGCCGGTGCCGGTTTCGGGCACGTCCTGCGCGGAGAAATTGGCCTCCACCCTGGGCTGCAGCACGAACCAGTTGGTGATGCGCTGGTCGTAATAGCCCTCTGCGCGGCCAAGCACGTCACCCTTGTCGGAGAGGAACAATGCGCCCTCTACCTCGAACCAACCGGGGGCCAGCCCCTCGATCCCTACCGTCGCGTAGGTGCGCGAGGGGTTGGGCTTGAAGTCGTAGCGAACGCCGGCCTGGAGATTCCAATAGGGATCGAGCGCGCGGCTGTAGAGCGCCTGCACCTCGGCCTGTTCGAGCGGCTTGCCGAACGTGCCTTCGCCCTCGGATTTCAACGTGAAGCGATTGATGTCGCCCCCGATCCAGGCCTCTTCGTCCCAGCGATAGCCGTCGCCGCCCTTGCGTGCCTGATATTCGGCGAGGTTGAAGAGGACCTGGTAGACGGTCATCCCGCCATGCTCGCGGCGCAGATCGTTCTCGCGCGAGCTGGCCATGGCGTCGGCGCCCCAGAAGCGATCGGCGAGGTGGTCGCCGGCCGGGGCGGGAGCGGGCTTGTTGCCGGGGGGAAGGTCAGTTCCGACCTTGGCAGCGGGCTGATCGCCGGGCATCGCCATGCCCGGCATCGCGCTCATGTCGTGGCCGGCATGCGGGTCCTGCCCCGCACCTGTCGATGCCGCCATCCCGGGCATGGCGGACATATCGTGCCCGGCGTGCGGGTCCTGGGTGGGCGCAGCCTGCTGCTGACCGCCCATATCCATCCCCTGCATTTCGCTCATGTCATGTCCGGCATGAGGGTCGGGAGCCTGCGTCGTCGCCGGTGGCGCGCGCCGCGGCGCGGTGCGTCGGACAGGGGCCTTACGCTTAGTCGCGGGCTTGGCCGCAGCCTTCGCTTTCGGCTTGGCGGCCGGTTTGGCCGCCGGCTTTGCCGGCATCGTCATACCCGGCATGTTGTGCATGGAATGGTCCATGGTCTGCCCGAATGCGGGTGTCGCAAGGGCGAGCGGCGCCATACCGGCGAGGAGGAGCGCCCGGATCACGCCGAAGCCTCCCCGGCCTTGCGGACCTGGACGACACGCATCATGCCCGCGTGCATGTGGTAGAGCATGTGGCAGTGGAAGGCCCAGTCGCCTTCCTCGCCGGTCACGTCCCAGCTTACCGTGCCTCCCGGCTGCACCAGCACTGTATGCTTGCGGGGCGCGTAGGCGCCCTTGCCGGTCACCAAGTCGAAGAAGTGGCCGTGGATGTGGATCGGATGCCCCATCATCGTGTCGTTGATGAGCGTCACCCGTACCCGCTCGCCGTGGAGCAGCGTGATCGGGTCGGGGTTCTCCGACAGCTTCTCGCCATCGAAGCCCCACATGTAGCGCTCCATGTTGCCGGTGAGGTGGAGCTTGATCTCCCGCTCCGGTGCGCGTGTGTCTGGGTTGCGGTCGAGCGCCATGAGGTCGCGATAGGTGAGAACGCGGTGCCCGACGTTCTCCAGCCCCTGCCCGGGATCGCCGGTCCGATCGACCGGCATCGGCGAGATGGTCTGTACGCCCGGTCCCTTCTTGACCTCCGGTGCCTTCGAGAAGTCGCGCATGTTCATGTTGCCCATGTCCATGCCTCCCATGTCCATGCCGGCCATCGGCTGATCGCCTGCCATGCCGGGCATCGTGCCGGAGCCGTGATCCATTCCTGCCATGGCGCCGCCCTGAGCCTGGCCGTGGTCCATGCCCGCCATGCCGCCTGCCGTGGCGCCGGCCGCGCCGTGGTTCATCTGCGCATGATCCATACCCGGCATCGTGCCGGTGCCTGCGCCATGCCCCATCGCAGCATGGTCCATGCCGGACATCGATCCCGCGGCGGCGCCCATGGCACCATGATCCATAGCGCCGTGATCCATCGTGCCATGATCCATGCCGCCCATGCCCATGTCCTTCATGGTCGCGAGCGGGCGCTTGCGGAGCGGGGGCACCTCGGCCGCCATGCCCTCACGCGGGGCGAGCGTCGCGCGGGCCATTCCGGAGCGATCGACGCTCTCACCTACCAGCGTATAGGCGCGCAGGTCGGGCGGGGTGACGATCGCGTCATAGGTTTCGGCCGGGCCGAACTGGAACTCGTCGATCTCGACGGGGCGCACGTTCAAGCCGTCGGCCGCGACGATCGTCATCGGCAGGCCCGGAATGCGGACGTTGAAGGTGGTCATCGACGAGGCGTTGATGAAACGCAGCCGTACCCGCTCGCCGGGGCGGAACAGCGCGGTCCAATTGTCCTTGGGGCCGTAGCCGTTGACCAGGTAGGTGTAGACCGAGCCCGTGACGTCGGCGACGTCGGCGGGGTCCATCCGCATCTTGCCCCACTCCAACCGCTCTTTCAGCGACTGATCCTTGCCGGCGAGAAGCCCGGCCAGGGTCTGACGCTGGCGATTGAAGTAGCCCGACTCCTTCTTCAGCCGATCGAAGAGGTAGTGCGGGTGGTGAAAGCTGTGATCGGACAGCACGACCACATGCTCGCGATCGAACTGCACGGGGTCGGGGTTCTTCGGATCGATCAGGATCGGGCCGTAATGCCCCTCCTGCTCCTGAAGCCCGGAATGGCTGTGATACCAGTACGTCCCGCTCTGGATGATCGGGAACTCGTAGGTGAAGGTCGACCGCGCCGGAATGCCGGGGAAGGCGATCCCGGGCACCCCGTCCATCTGGAAGGGGAGCAGCAGCCCGTGCCAGTGGATCGAGGTTTCCTCGTCGAGCTCGTTGACGACGTGGAGCCGGACGTTCTGTCCCTCACGCAGGCGGATGAGCGGAGCGGGCACGGTGCCGTTGATGCCGATGGCGTGGCTCTGGCGCCCGTCGATCATCATCATCTGGTGCGCGACCTTCAGCGTGATGTCCTCGCCCGACACCGTGGGTAACGGCTTGGCGATGCCGGCGGACACGGGCTGCGCCCATGCTGGCATATAGGCCGACAAGGCGAGGCCTCCGCCTGCCAGACTGGCACCGCGCAGCACCTGGCGGCGGTCGAGAACGCGCGACATGCAAGCTCCTAAGAATGTGGCCGTGAAGGGGCCGTCGCTTCTTCTACGCGGCCGATCCGTCCAGCCCTCAGCGGTTCCCTAGATTTTCGAGTAGCCGTGCTCGCGCGCGATAGAGGCGGGTTTCGACCGCCTTCTGGCTGATCCCCAGCACCTCGGCCGTCTCGGCCTGGCTCAGGCCTTCGATCGTCCGAAGTACCAAAGGCTCCTTCAGGTTCGCGGGCAAGGTTGAGATGGCGCGGGTCACACGATCGAGTTCCTGCCGATCGCCGGCTGCGTCGTCGATCGGCACCTGTTCGTCGACGATGCTCTGGACGTGTTCGTCGTTCGGCAGCGCGAACGACAGAAACCGGCGCACGGCACGCTTGCGCGCCCAATCGCGGCATTTGTTGACGGCGATGGTCGTGAGCCACGCCTGCATCGATCGGTTGGGATCGTAGCGCGACAAGGCCTGATGTGCGGCCACGAACGCTTCCTGGGTCACGTCCAGCGCGTCGTCGGCGTCGCCGAGGAAGGCGCGCGAAAGCCGGAACATCGGCTGCCGATAGCGTCGCACGATCTCGGCGAAAGCGGCTTGTCGGCCGGCGATGCTGAGCGTCGCCAGTTCGCCATCCGACAACGCGGTCCAATCGAGGCTCACCCCTGGCCGTCGGTGAGCGCCTTCACCACCGCATCATCGAATTGAGAGGTCTGATCGGGCCGGAGAAGCTGACGCATGGCGAAGATGTGCGCCAGCGTCGCCTTCTGCAGCTCGCCCATCGCGGCATGGCTCTGGTCGACCGCAGCGGCCACCCGCGGACCATTGCCGTGCTCGGCCTCGATCGCCTCGGCAAGGCGGGCATTGGCGGCACGCATCTCCAGCTCGAGGGCGCGGCGTTGCACCGCGAACCGGTCTTCGAGCACCTTCAATCGGGCCTGCTGGTCGCCATCGAGCGCGAGCTTGTGGTGCAGCACCTCGTGGAGCGCCGCACCGGGTTGCTTGGGCTGCGGCAGCAGCGCGCGCCCGATAAAGACACCACCAATCGCCGCCAGGAAGGCGAGCAAGGCGCACAGGACAACCCGCTTGGTCGAGGTCATGGCTCGCCGATCAGTAACGCGGAAGGGGCAAGGGGGGAGGCTCCGCCGAGCGGCGCCAGCGAGACAGCAGGGCTTGCCGTCGCAGGCAGCTCGGCACCGACGATCCCGATACCGAGCGCCGCGGCGGTTATCACACCGATCCCGAGCCCGGCTCCGCGCACGGCGGGGCGGCTGCCGATCCGTCTGAGGACTTGGTCCTCGATACCCTCCAAAGCGGCCGGGGCGGGTGCGCCCGCTAGTCGCGCCAATGCTCTGTCTAGATCGTCCATGCTTTCCACTCCGCCCCTCTATCATCGGATACGCATCGCTGCCCATCATCCCTCAACCGCCGGTGAGGGGTCGGGCAGCGCGCCGCGTAGAAGGGTGCACGAACCTCGTCGGAGTACCCCATGCGTAGTCTCGCCCTTCCTGCCGCCCTCACTCTCCTGAGCCTCGCCAGTGCGGCGCAGGCTCACCCGAAGCTCGTTGTGGCCTCACCCGCGCCCAACGCGACCGTTGCCAAGCCCGCGCGTGTCGCTTTGCAGTTCAGCGAGAGGCTGATGCCGAAATTCTCCGGTGCGGACTTGATGATGACGGGCCATGGCGGCACCACGCACCCACCGATGAAGGTTGCAACCACCACCCAGGTTGCACCCGATGGCCGAACGCTGGTCGTGGTGCCCAAGTCGCCGCTCGGCGCGGGCCGCTACAGCGTCGCATGGCACGTCGTCTCGGCCGACACGCATCGGGTGTCGGGCAACTTCGCCTTCGCGGTGAAGTAAGGTGGATGCCGACTGGCCGCTGATCGGGGTCCGCTTCGCGCTTTATGCGACGTTGAGCGGGCTGTTCGGCCTGTCGGCGTTCAGCCTCTACGGGCTCAAGGCCGGGAAGCGCGCAGACGCACTCGCCTTGCGCCCCTGGCTGGTGGGGACCGGGCTGCTCGGCCTTCTGTTTTCAGGCATTGCGCTCGTCCTGCTCGCCGCGGCAATGGCTGGAGCGCCGCCGTGGCCGATCGATCGGGAAGCGATCGGAATGCTGATCACCGGCTCCGCGACGGGCACGGCGTGGGAAGCGCGCATGGTCGCGCTGATTGTGGCCGTGATCGCCGCGCTGATCGCGGCAGGACGTACCGCGCCGCTCGGCATGGTGGCGCTCACGGCGGGCATTGCGCTCGCGACGCTCGCCTGGACAGGCCATGGCGCGATGGATGAGGGCGCGACGGGCTGGGTCCATCTGCTGGCCGATATTCTGCATCTGTTGGCGGCCGGAGCCTGGGTCGGCGCACTGCTCGGGTTGACGCTGCTCGTGGTGCGACCGGCAGTTCGCGTCGACGTCGCGCATCTCAGACTGACCCACCGGGCGTTGCACGGCTTCGGTCTGGTCGGCACGCTCGTGGTCGGCACGATCGTTGTGACGGGCCTGGTCAATGGCTGGCTGCTGGTCGGTGCCGGCAATTTACCGAGACTTCTGACCACCCTTTACGGCCAGCTCCTCCTCGCCAAGCTGGTACTGTTTGGCGCGATGCTCGGGCTGGCCTCCCTCAATCGTTTCCGGCTGACGCCGGCTTTCGAGCGCTCGATTGCCGCGGGCGATCATCGGGCCACGCTTGGTGCTCTGCGGCGCAGCCTCGCGATCGAGGCGAGCTGTGCCATCACGATCCTGGCGCTGGTCGCCTGGCTGGGGATGCTCGAGCCCCCCGCAACGGCGATGTGAGGAGCGGGCGGCCGATCGCCACCCGCCCGTCAAAGATCAGGCGGCCATCTTCTCGCATGCGTCGGCACAACGCTCGCACGCGGCGACGCACTCTTCCATGCCGTCGAGCCCCCGGCAGCTCTCCGCGCAAGCCCGGCAGATCTGAGCGCAGATGCCGCATACGACCTTATGCTGGTCGGACCCGCGGGCCATGAAGTCGAGTGAGGTGGCGCAAATCTGCGCGCAGTCGAGCATGATCTTGATGTGGTCGGGCGCGGCATGTGCGCCGCCCACCTGAAGGCAATGCTGCGTGGTCATCGAAAGGCAGGTGACGTGACAGTGGTGACAGGCGTCCATGCAAGCCTGCATCTCCGCGCTCATCTGATGGTGCATCGGTCATTCTCCGCGTGAGCCCCCGCCCACTGAGGAGTACGCACGGCGCCGGCTCGTCCCTCAGCCGGGTGCCTTCATTCGTCACCTTTAGCCTGATCCTTCATCGGCTTCGGCGCAGGCCCCCGCTTCACTGTTTCACGCCAGGGCCGCGTAGGAGACGGAAGGGCGACCCGCAGCGCAGCCGCCCTCCCCCGAACGCCATCCATCGTTCTACCCATCTCCCTCGCGATCGTCGCCAATGGCTGTTTCGCGACGATCCGCTGGCGAAGCTCTGCGTCGGCTTCTTCCGTCCAGCGCCGCGGCTTTCTCATGGCCACCGCGCGTTCACGGGTGCAGGTGCCCTGTGTCCGCGCACAGCTCGGCCGCTGCCTCGGTCTGGATCGTACAATGCTCGATCCCAAACCGGCTATCGAGCATGTCCGCGACCCTCTTCCTGACCGCATCGGCATCGGCACCCTCGGCAAGCGTGACGTGTGCGGTGCAGTTGATGTCGTCCGAGGCCATCGACCAGACATGGAGGTCGTGGACGCCAGCCACGCCGGACAGGCCGGCGATGCCGGCACGCAACTCGGGCAGCTTGATCCCTCCAGGAACGCCCTCGAGCAACACGTTGGTCGTGTCCCGGAGCAGCACCCATGTTCGGGGCAGCACCCATAAGCCGATCCCCACCGCGACGATCGGATCGACCCACGTCCAACCGGTGAACCGGATCGCGAGCGCACCCGCGATCACGCCTACCGACCCGATCATGTCGGCCCAGACCTCAAGGTAGGCGCCCTTGACGTTCATACTCGCATCCTTGCCCGACGTGAGCAGCTTCATGGATATGAGGTTCACCACCAGGCCGATCGCGGCGACGATCATCATCCCGGTCGACTGGACCGCCTCGGGCTGGCGGAAGCGCTGCACCGCCTCCACCAGCACGTAGATCGCCACACCGAAGAGCAGCAGGGCGTTGAAAGCAGCGGCCAGGATCTCGAACCGCTTATAGCCGAACGTCCGCTTGTCGTCGGCCGGTTTCTGTCCGAACCGGATCGCGAGCAGCGCAATCACCAGTGCTGCCACGTCTGTCAGCATATGCGCTGCGTCAGATAGAAGCGCGAGGCTGTTGAAGACGAACGCACCAACAACCTCGGCAACCAGATAGGCGGTCGTGAGCGCCAGCGCCCAGCTCAGCATCTGGGCATTCGCGCCAGCGGTGTGGTCGTGGGCATGCCCCCCATGGTCATGGCCTGCGCTCATTGATTGGCTCCTTTCGTGCCCGCGTCCGAGCGAGCGTCTCGCAGGATTTCGAGGCCGCCTTTCACCGCGATAGCGGCAACAGCGATGCCGACGATAAGGTCAGGCCAGTTCTGGCCCGTCCAAACGACGATCACGCCGGCTAGAATGATGCCCCCATTGGACACGAAGTCGTTGAGGCTGAAGGTTGTCGCAGCGCGCATATTCACATCGGGCTCGCGCAATCGCTTCAACAGCCACAAGCAAAGCCCGTTAACGACCGCCGCGATGATCGCCATCCCGATCATAGTGGGGCCGATCGGCTCGCTTCCCGAGAAATAGCGCCGCCCGGCATCGAGCAGCACACCCGCGGCAAAGAGCAGCAGCAGGATGCCCGATGTCACCGCGGCCCCCCGCTTCCACGCCTGTGAGCGCGAGAGGGCAAGCAAGCTGATGATGTAGACGATGCCATCGGAGGCGTTGTCCAAGCCGTTTGCGATCAGGGCGCTGGAATCCGCCATGACGCCGGACACCCCGAAGCCTGCCGCCAGGCCCAGATTGAGCAACAGGACTATCCAAAGCGTCCGGCGCTTCTCGGCCGTGTCGAGGTCGAAGCTCTCTTCGCTCATGCCGGCACCTTCTCGTCAGGAGCGGCAGTTTGCCGATCGCTTTCCGGGACCGGCAGCTCTCGGCTGCCGAAACGGGCATAGAGCGTCGGCAGCACGAACAATGTGAGCAGCGTCGCGGATATGAGGCCGCCAATAACCACGGTTGCGAGCGGTTTTTGCACCTCGGCGCCCGCTCCATGTCCCAGCGCCATCGGTACGAAACCGAGTGAAGCCACAAGCGCAGTCATCGCGACAGGCCTGAGCCGGGCCAGCGCGCCTCGATGCGCCGCAGCCGCGCGATCCATGCCATCGCGCATCAGGTCATGGATGGACGTCACCATGACCAACCCGTTGAGAACTGCGATGCCGGATAGCGCAATGAAGCCGACGGCCGCGGAAATGGAGAAGGGCATCCCGCGCAGCACAAGCGCGAGCACCCCTCCCACCAGCGCCAGAGGGACGCCGGTGAACACAATCAGCGCATCCCGAACGGAGCCGAGCGCCCCATAGAGCAGCAGCATGATGACCACGAAACAGATCGGCACCACGATAGCGAGCCGGTCCCGAGCGGACGCAAGGTTCTCGAACTGACCGCCCCATTCGAGGTACGTTCCTGCCGGCAGCTTCACCTGAGTGTCGATCGCCGCCCGGGCATCGGCAACGACGCCCGCCACGTCACGATCACGGACGTTCGCCTGCACCACCACACGCCGCTTGCCATTCTCGCGGCTGATCTGGTTCGGTCCATCGACGACAGCGATATCGGCGACGGTCGACAGCGGTACGAAGCCACCACCGGCAGTCGGTACCGGCACCTGAGCGACCGCCGTGAGGTCCGAGCGCGAGCTTTCGGCCATTCGGATCATGACGGGGAAGCGGCGATCCCCCTCAAAGATCATGCCAGCCTGCCGGCCACCGATGGCTGCGGCAACCGTGTCCTGCACGTCGCCGGCGGTTACGCCGACGCGCGACATGGCGGTGCGGTTCGGCCGGATGTCGAGCATCGGCAGGCCCTCGGTCTGTTCGACCCGCACGTCTGCGGCACCCCGGGTCCGGCGAAGGATACCGGCGATCCGGTCCGCGGTCGCATTCATCTCGCCAAAATCGTCGCCGAACACCTTGATGGCGATGTCGCCGCGCACGCCCGCGATCAGCTCGTTGAACCGCATCTGGATCGGCTGGGTGATCTCGTAGGCGTTGCCGGGGAGGGTGGAGAGACGCTTCTCCAGACGCTCCACCAGCTCTTCCTTGGAGAGACCTGGATCGGGCCACTGCGCCTTCGGCTTCAGGATAACGAAGGTGTCCGTGGCGTTCGCTGGCATCGGGTCCGATGCGATCTCGGAGGTGCCCGTGCGCGAGAAGGCGAAGCGGACCTCCGGCACCTTGGCCAACGCCTTCTCGACCTGGAACTGCATCGCCTGGCTTTGGTCGACCGACGTGCCCGGGATCCGCACGGCCTGGACGAGGATATTGCCCTCGTCGAGCTGCGGCAGGAACTCCTGCCCCAAGGTGGTGAAGGCGACACCGGCGAGCGCCAAAGCGCCGACCGCAATGCCGATGGTGAGCGTCGGGCGACGCATCGCCCCATCGAGCCCCGGCTCGTAGCGCTGTCGAAGGAACGTCACGGCCCGGCTTTCCTTCTCCTCCACCCGCTTGCTGAGCCAAATGGCGATCGCCGCGGGCACAAAGGTCAGCGACAGGATGAAGGCGAACACGAGCGCGATGATGACGGTGAGCGCCATTGGCTCGAACATCTTGCCCTCGACACCGGTGAAGGTCAGCAAGGGCGCATAGACCAGGATGATGATCGCCTGCCCGTAAACGGACGGACGGATCATCTCGCGGGCGGACGCGGCGACCAGCCCGAGCCGCTGTTCCATCGTCAGTTCGCCGTCCCGGCCATGCTGGGCTTCGGCAAGGCGCCGCAATGCGTTCTCGACGATGATGACGGCACCGTCCACGATCAGGCCGAAGTCGAGCGCGCCGAGGCTCATCAGATTGGCCGAAACGCCCGCCTCCAACATGCCGATGCTGGTGAGCAGCATCGTGATCGGGATGACGAGAGCCGCGATCAGCGCCGCCCGGAAGTTGCCGAGCAAGGCGAACAGGACGACGATGACCAACAGCGCGCCTTCGGCGAGATTGCGGGCGACCGTCGATATGGTGGAGTTCACCAGCTCGGTGCGGTTCATCACCGGTTTCACGACAACGTCGACCGGCAGCGAGCGGCCGATCTGGGTCAGCCGTTCGGCGACCCCGGTCGAGACGGTACGGCTGTTCTCGCCGATCCGCATGACGGCGGTCCCGACGACCACCTCATGGCCGTTTTCGGACGCGGAGCCCATGCGCAGAGCCTGGCCGGTCCGAACTGTTGCGATCTGGTTGAGCAGGATCGGCACACCCTCGCGGGTGGCGACGACGGTTCGGGCAAGCTCGTCGGCGTTGCGCACGCGCCCGTCGGAGCGGACAGAGAGCCCTTCGCCGTTACGGTTGACGACACCGGCGCCGGCGCTGGTGTTGTTGCGCTCCAGCGCCGTGGTGAGATCCTGCAGCGTCAGCCGCATTGCGGCCATGCGCTGCACGTCGGGGACGACGAGATATTCCTTGGTGTACCCGCCAAGGGAGTCGACCCCCGCCAGTCCCTCCGTGCTCTTGAGCTGCGGCGTGACGATCCAGTCCTGGACAGTGCGCAGGTAGGTGGCCTTGTCGGCCTCGCTGACGAGGTGATCGCCTTCCGGCGTGATGTAGCTGCCGTCGCGTTGCAGACCGGGCTCACCGTTGCGGTGATGGACCTGATCCAGTTCACGGTACTCGACCGTCCACATGAAGATGTCGCCGAGCCCGGTCGCGATCGGCCCCATTTCAGGGTTTACGCCCTCGGGAAGGTCTTCCTCCGCAGTCCGCAGCCGCTCCGCCACCTGCTGACGGGCGAAGTAGATATCGGTCTTCTCGGTGAAGACGGCCGTGACCTGGGCGAAGCCGTTGCGGCTGAGTGAACGGGTATATTCGAGGCCAGGGATGCCGGCGAGCGCGGTTTCGACCGTGAACGCGACCTGTTTCTCGATCTGGTCGGGGGAAAGGGCAGGGGCGACGACGTTGATCTGCACCTGGTTATTGGTGATGTCGGGAACGGCGTCGATCGGGAGTTGGCGCAGCGCGCCTATCCCGAGCAGCGCAGCGGCGACGGTGAGAAGCAGGACTAGCCAACGCTTCTCGACGGAGAGGGTGACGATGCGACCGATCATGGTTCAGTCCTCGTCCCCGCCTTCGCCCTTGCCGAGTTCGGCTTTGAGCGTGAAGCTGTTGGTGGAGGCGATCCGCTCCGAACCGGTCAGCCCGGACGTCACGACGACCTGGCCGCCGTTGGTGCGCCCCAATGTCACCGGCGTTGCCCGAAAGCCGGTCGGGGTCCGCACGAAGACGAACGACTTGTCCTCGATCATCTGGACCGCAGCCGACGGCACGGCGACGGTACGGTCGCCGGTTGCCGGAACCAGGATGGAAACATTGACCGTCTCGCCAACGCGCCAGGTGCTGCCGCCATTGTCGAGGGTGACGATCACCGGCACCAAGCGCGTCGTCTCGTCCAGAATGGGCGAGACGAACGTGACGCGCCCTTCCTGACGGCGCCCCGCCGCTGTTACCTCGACGCGGGCACCGGGCTTCACCCGGCCCGCATCGCTGGGCACCAGCGAGGTCGCAACCGTGACCTTGGAAAGGTTGGCGACCCGGAAAAGCTCGGCGTCGGCTGCAACGGTCTGCCCGAGCGTAGCCGAGCGCGCGATGACCTGACCGGCGATTGGTGAGCGCACTGCGATGCGGTTGAGCGCACCGCCCCCGCTGCCGGTCGCGGACAATTGCTGCTGCGCCAGGCGAAGCGCGATGCTGGCTTCGGTCGCGGCGGTCCGCGCCGCGACAAGATCCTGTTCCGGCGAGACGCGCTCGGCGAACAGGCGCTGCTCACGACGAAGGTTCGTTTGCGCGAGGGCGGCACGCGCGCGAGCGGCCTCCACCTCCGCCTTGAGCGAGGCTGCTTCGCGGCTCTCGATGATGGCGAGAGGATCGCCGCGATCGACGGGCTGGCCGAGATTGCGGGTCAGCGAGACGAGCCGCCCGCCGACCGACGCCGACACCACCTGCACGCCTTGCGGATCGCCTTCGATCGTTGCCGAAAGCTCGATCGCACCAGCCTCCCCGCCGACCGTTGGCCGCGTGACCTCGATCCCGGCGTCCGCGATCTGCTGCGCGGAGAGGATGACGGCATCCTTTGGACCTTCTTTGGCCTCGCTGGCCTCGGCACCTTCGGCCTTCTCGGCTCCGGCCTTCTCGCCGGCTTCACCGCCGCTGCCGGTCCCGCCGCATCCCGCAAGGATGAGGGCCAGCGTCACGGGCGCCAGCGCCCGCATGATGTTCTTCGTCATTGATTGTTTTCCTCAGGAGAGGGCGCGGCGGCAACGAGCCGTTCCAGGCGTGCCTTTGCGTCATGATAGGTGGCGAGCGCGTCGATCGCGGCGGTGCGCGTCTCGGACAGGGTCCGCTCGGCATCGAGCAAGTCGAGCTGGCCGAACTTGCCCTCGCGGTAGCCGATCCGGGCGATGCGCGCAGCCTCGGCAGCCGACGCCAGCACCGGACCGCTCGCATTGCGTGCGGACGTGGCGGCGTTCGCCACCTCCGCCTGGGCGTTCGCGATGTCCTGCGCCGCGTCCAGCTCGGCGGCACGCCGCAGGGCCTGCGCCTGGTCGCTCTGGGCGCGCGCCTGGGCGATGGCGGCTTTGCCGTTGTTGAAGACGGGAAATGGGATGGAGACCCCGAACACCGCGGCGACGTCGTTGGTAGCCTCGAGCCGTCGTGCGCTGGCGCTCAACGTCACATCGGGAATGCGCTGCGATCGGGCGAGCCGGACCTGTGCCTCGGCCGTCGTCGCGTCGGCACGGGCGGCCGCCAGTGCCAGCGTACCACCGGGTTCAATCGGCCGTGCCGGTCCAAAGCCCTCAACACGATCATACCATGCGAGGTCGAGCGGCCCGGTCACGGGCTGGCCGATCCGACGCGCGAGATTGTCCCGCGCCACCTCGGCAAGCCGCTGGGCACGTTCCACCGCCGTCTCTGCGTTGATACGCAGCACATCGGCACGCTGCTGTTCGAGCGGTGACGCACGCCCCGCCTGCACGCGGACACCGGCTGCGCGGAGCGCCTCCCGGGCGATACCGGCCTGTTCGCGAGCTGTGACGAGGCGGCGTTCGGCCGATGCTGCCTGAATGTAGAGCTGGGTGACGGCGAGCCGGAGGTCGGCCTCGGCCAGCGCCGTTCCGATCCGCGCCCGATTGCCGATCGCCTCTGCGACCGCGATCCGGGCCGACCTCTTGCCGCCCAACTCGATCGGGAGCGCCAAGCCTGCAGTCGTCTCCGCACTGCGGAGGCCACGATATTGGCCGCTGCCGGCGATGTTCTCGGTTTCGGCAACGATCGACGGGTTGGGGCGATAGCCGGCGACGGTCCGGCCCGCCTCGGCCGCCCTGACCCCTGCTGTGGCGGCTTCGAGACTGGGCGCGGTTGCGCCGGCGAGCGCCAGCGCCCGCTCCAGCGTGAGCGGGGGACTGGTCGATGCCGGCTCAGATGATTGCGCGTGCGCGATCGACGCGCACGACGCCACGGCCAATAAGGCCGCAATGAAACGGGACATGGTGACGAACTCCTGACGAACCTGGATTGCCGCGCGGGAAGCTCCCGGCGGATTAGGCGCTTGTCAGGCTTGGGGAGGTCGCAGAGCTGGGTCCGATGACATCCGTGCCATCGGGTCGTCGCTCCACGCGGCAGGCGCCATGGGCAGCCCGCTCACGGAGGCGACACGACCAGCCTCGAACGGAACACCGATATGATGGCCGTGGCAGCTGCCATGATGGTGCGGGTAGGACTTGTCGGCATCGGCCGGCACCTGGTCCCCGTCGCCATCGCTATGTTCAAGCGAGCTGGCAGCGGCCGTATCGACGCATCTCACGCCTTCGGTCGCATGCGCGACCGATCCCAGCCCAAGCGACAGCACGAGCATGAGACAGAGGAACAAGGCGGAAAGCCGATGCATCGGCCTTCGCCTTAGCAGCTTAGCGAACGCCATGTAACGGCTGCCTGTAAGTGGAAGGGGCAGGCGTGGAAGCGTATCGCAGTTCGGCCCGCGCCTGTCGCATGATCTGGAATCCGCCCGACAGACCGAGCACGGCCATCAACGCGGCCACCACTAGATCGGGCCACGCGCTGTTCAGCCCGAAGACGCCGCCTGCGGCCAGCACCACGGCGACATTGCCGATCGCATCGTTGCGCGAGCAGATCCACACCGAACGCATGTTCGCGTCCCCGCTGCGGAAGCGATACAGCATCACCGCGACCACGGCATTCGCGATCAGCGCCGCAATCCCCACGACGCCCATGACCTCGGCATGGGGCACAGCGCCGTGGAGCGCACCCCACCCCGCCGCGAGCAGAACATAGAGCCCGAGCAGGGCAAGCGTCGCTCCCTTCAGCATCGCTGCGCGCGCGCGCCAGGCTATCGCCATTCCGGCGACACCAAGGCTGATGGCGTAATTGGCGGCGTCACCGAAGAAGTCGAGCGCGTCGGCCTGGAGCGCTTTCGACCCGCCCGTGATCCCTGCGACGATCTCGATTGCGAACATACCGCCATTGATCGCGAGCGCGATCCACAGCGCGCGCCGCCACTTCGGGTCGTTGAGGGTGCCCGCCTTATCAGACGCGCAGCTCGTGCAGGCCATTTCGCCACCTCGATAGAATCGATCTGGCAGCCTATATGCACCCTCTAGTCGCTAGAGGGTCAAGCACTGTGTCTGAGAAACTGACGATCGGGAAGCTGGCCTCGGCGACGGGCACAAAGGTCGAGACGATCCGCTATTACGAGCAGATCGGCTTGCTGCCGGCACCAGCGCGGTCGGCCGGAAATTACCGGACCTACGAGGGCGAGCATCTGCGGCGCCTGTCCTTCATCCGTCGGGCGCGCGATCTCGGCTTCTCGATCGACCAGGTCCGGGAGTTGATGGCGCTCGCCGATCGTCGCGAACAATCCTGCATGGCCGTGGACGTGATTGCCAACCAACATCGAGATGCCATCACGCGAAAGATCGCTGACCTGACGGCACTCGCGAGCGAGCTAGATGCGCTGATCGACTCCTGTAGCCGCAATACGGTGGCCGACTGTCGAATAATTGAGGCTCTCGGTCCGGGCTGACACCTTAGCTGACCCGTAGCTCAGAGCGACGATGACTA
Source organism: Sphingomonas sp. BK580 (assembly GCF_014194975.1). Taxonomy (GTDB): domain Bacteria; phylum Pseudomonadota; class Alphaproteobacteria; order Sphingomonadales; family Sphingomonadaceae; genus Sphingomonas. The sequence goes on from NZ_JACIAY010000011.1 coordinate 62,281, forward strand.
AGTGGAGAATACCCTGACGACACATGGAACGTGGAACAGCTTTCCCGTTCAATCAGGGTCAGTCGCAGAGATATTGAACACTCGGCTGTGAGGGTCTAGAGGCTGATCGAACAGAAAGGGTCAGCATGACGCTCTTCGGCTATGCGCGGGTATCAACAATCGACCAGGACCTCGGCATCCAGGAGGCGGCGCTTCGCGCTGCGGGCTGCCAAACGATCCGGTCGGAGAAGAAGTCCGGGGCTGACCGCGGCTCGCGCACCGAGCTCCAGATCCTGCTCGACTTCCTGCGCGAGGGCGACACACTGTTGGTGACGCGCATCGATCGGCTCGCGCGGTCGATGAAGGACCTGCAGGACATCGTCCACGAGCTAAAAGGCAGGGGAGTGTCGCTTAAGGCCACCGAGCAGCCGATCGACACCGGGACGGCAGCTGGGAAGGCCTTCCTCGACATGCTCGGGGTCTTCGCCGAGTTTGAGACGAACTTGCGCAAGGAGCGCCAGGCGGAGGGCATACAGGCAGCGAAGGCGAGAGGCGCCTACAAGGGAGGCAAGTCGCGCATCGACCCGGAGGCCGTGCGCAGGCTGGCTGCTGAGGGCGTTCGACCGTCGCACATCGCGCGTCAGCTCGGGATATCCCGCGGCACCGTTTACCGCTTCATGCCAGGCCAACCGCCGCAGCGATCGAGCGCAGGCGAGGCGCCGGCGGCCAGTGCAGGGGAGGGGACGGCTGCCGATCCGTCCTGAGCACGCCTTCCTCTACCCAATAGACTGTCGTCACATATGGCGCGTCATAGCGTAGGCCGCCTACGCAGACTCCAGCATCCCTGTTGCTTCGTCCGTCCCAGGCGGCGATCATCATTCCGGCGAGTTTATCGCGGGAGGTGTTGTGGCATGCACGTGAACTCAGAAGGTGAAGACACCGAGTCAGAGAGAGCGGAGGTTCACTTTTTGGCCGCCCTTCTGGACGAGCTTATGCGAAAGGTTCTCGCCGCTGGCGTACTGACGCAGGCCGATCTGAACGACGTGGAAGCGGCCGCAGCTAAGAGGGTCGGGGGAGCCCCGCGCGCTTGGTGAGGCGCTGCCGACCACCGAACTGTGGCAGGAAACCGGAACGGCCGCTTTCGAATAGCGACGCTGCAAAACGCTGACTCGTTCACGTGATTGAGCAAGACGCCTGATTGCTGGTTGCTGGTGAAGAGCGGCTCGCCGCATCGACGCGCGGCTGGCACGTGGCCGCCGTCCAATCATGACCGTCCGGCTAATCAGCGCAAGGTCACAAGCGGGACCAACTTAGCCAGATCAGCGCAGTCCCCCTCGCTCACCGCGAAGCGGCCGTGTCCGTGCCTCACGCCGCGTTTAGCCTGCTCCACCCGCCTAGCGGGGCCGGTGTGGGCCGAGCGGCGCTACAATCGCCTGATTTCCATGCTTGGCGCAGCGTGAGGTTCAGATAGAAGGGCGATCTATGGATTGCGCGGGCCATCAATTTTGTAAGGCGGGCGAGCTTGAGAAGCCGCCCCGGCTGTACGCGTCCGTATGATGTACCGTTATGAGGACCTGGGCGACGATCAATTCGAGGCGTTGATCGTCTTCTTATGTCGCTACCTGCTCGGCGCCGGCGTCAAGGGCTTTGCGAAGGGTCCGGACGGCGGCCGTGACGCGAAGTTCGTCGGCACTGCGCAGCTTATGCCGAGCACCGCGGCTCCCTGGACAGGCACGGTCATCGTCCAAGCAAAGCATACCAACGGCTACAATAAGAGCTTCTCAGAAACCGATTTTCATAGCTTAAAATCCGAGAAGACGGTGATCGGCGAGGAGGTGCTGCGCGTCAAGAAGCTGCGTGATGCCAAGCAGATCGACCACTACATGCTGTTCTCGAACCGGCGGCTCGCCGGTAATGCCGAGCAAACGATCACCGCCTACCTCGCGAAGGCTACCGGCTTGCCCGAGGGCTCAATCTATCTCTGCGGCATCGAGCAGCTCGAATCCTGGCTGAAGCAATACCCGGAGGTTGCCAAGCTCGCCAAGCTCGATCCAGTTGACTCTCCGCTCATAGTCTCACCCGACGAGCTGGCCGAGGTCGTCGAGGCGTTCGCAGCCCATAGCGTGCTCGTCACCGAAGCGGTTGACGCGCCGCCCGAAGCGCGAACGCCTTATGAGGTAAAGAACGTTCTCAACCAGATGACACCGGAATATGCGAAGCTGCAGCGCCGGCTGTATCTGAAAGACACCGCCCAGATCCGCGCCTTCCTTGCCGCGCCGGAAAACATGCACATCCTCAAGCGGTACGAGACGGCAGTGGAGGAATTCGAGCTCAAGATTATCGCCAAGCGGAAAGACCACCAAAACTTTGACGCGGTGATGAACTATCTCGTTGATCTGCTGTTCGACCGCGACCCGGTGCTCCGCCAGCACAAGCGGCTGACACGCGCGGTCGTCTTTTACATGTACTGGAATTGCGACATTGGGCTAGGGGCAGACAATGTTGAGGCCTAGCAAACATGCTCATCCCGATCGGACGGTCGTCAACGTCGCGATGCTTTTGCTCAAGCGGCTGAAGGACAAGCGGCTGGCGGACTACAGCTCGCTGTTCGCCTATGCGCGCAAGGCCGTCTCGGGGGGCGACGTGCTGTTCCTGCCCTCGCTCAACTTCCTTTTTCTGCTCGGGCTGGTCGTCTATCATCCGAAAACAGACTCGTTTGAATATGTTGGCCTGAATGAAGCCGTCTAGACTCTACACCGATCAACCGGATCGCTTTGCCGCGGTCGAGTTTACGCCCGAGCTCAACGTGGTGCTCGCTGAGATCCGCCTGCCGGAGAACCAAGACCGCGATACGCACAACCTGGGCAAGACGACGCTCGGTCGCCTGCTCGATTTCGGCTTCCTTGCTGGAAGGGACCCGAAATTCTTCCTGTACCGGCATGAGGACCGGTTCGCGGATTTCGTGTTCTTCCTCGAGATCGAACTGCTCGACGGCACCTACGTGACCGTGCGTCGCGGTGTCGCCGACCAAAGCCGCATCGCCTTCAAGAAGCACACCGCTCGCCACCAGGATTTCTCCGACCTTGCCGAGCGCGAGTGGGACCATGTCAATGTGCCATTCGAGCGGGCAAGGGAGCTCCTCGACAGCTATCTGGACTGGCGGGCGCTCAAGCCATGGCGCTACCGCAAAGGCCTCGGCTATTTCCTCCGCTCACAGGAGGATTTCGGGGACGTCTTCCAACTGCGACGTTTCGCGAACTCGCATGCCGACTGGAAGCCGTTCCTGGCTCACATCCTCGGGTTCGATGCGGCGCTGATCAGCAAACACTACGCCAAGGAGTCAGAACTCACGGACCTGGAAGCGAAGTCCGTCACCATCCGGCAGGAGCTTGGTGGCGGTGATATTGAAGATGCTGGCAAGATCGATGGCATCCTTCTTCTGAAAATGAAAGAGGTTGAGAAGAAGCAGGCGCTGCTTGATGGCTTCGATTTCCGTAGCGAAGACAAGTCGGAAACCAAGACGCTCGTCGACAAGGTGGACGAGCGGATCGCCGTGCTGAACGCGCGTCGCTATTCTCTGTTGGCCAACCGTAAGAAGATTGTGGCTTCGCTGCAGGACGACCAAATTCTTTTTAACCCCGACGAAGCTGCCGAGCTGTTTGAGGAGGCAGGCGTGCTCTTTGGCGGGCAGATCAAGCGCGACTTTCAGCAGCTGATCGATTTCAACAAGGCGATCACCGAGGAGCGCCAAGGCTATTTGGTCGAGGAGCGCGCCGAGATCGACGCCGAGCTGAAGGTGGTAAACGCCGAACTCAACACGGCGGGCAAACGCCGAGCCGAGATGCTGGCCTTCCTGAGTGAGACGGACACCTTCGCTAAATACCGCCGCTTCACCAGTGAACTGGTTACCTTGCGCGCGGACATCCAGTCGCTCCAGCGTCAGCGCGATTTCGTCCACCGCCTGCAGCAGCTGCGCACCGATATTCGCTCGCTGCAGGAGGAAAAGATCCACCTGCAGAGCGCGATCGAGGCCGATGTTGAGACAAAGAGCGCGAGTCCTGACAGCCTGTTCTCGGCGATCCGTCTCTACTTCAACGAGATTGTCGAGGAGGTCATCGACAGCAAGGCCCTGCTTAACGTCTCGGTCAACCGGCTGGGTCATCTCGAGTTCAAGGCCGAACTACTCGACGAGGCTGGAAACGCCACTAGCGCCGATCGCGGCCACAGCTACCGAAAGCTGCTGTGCGTCGCGTTCGATCTCGCGCTAATCCGAGCGCACGGCGGCGAAGCCTTCCCACGCTTCGCCTATCATGACGGCGTGCTGGAATCGCTCGACGACCGGAAGAAGGAGCTGTTGATCTCGGTGCTGCGGCGCTACACTGGTATGGGGATCCAATCGATCGCTTCGCTGATCGATTCAGATTTGCCAAAGCGCCCGGCCGACCAGCCCTTCTTCGAGAAGGAGGAGATTGTGCTGCTGCTCCATGACGAGGGCGAAAGCGGCCGGCTGTTCAAAATGGCATCCTGGTAACCGGCGACCGCCGTTCGCCTTCTGACGCCAGTTCAGATTGGCAGGCGTGCGCCAAACTTGTCCGCGATCAGTAACTCTAGCCTAAAGAGCAGCATCAGCTGGATGAACAGCCGGGAGCTGCGCGCCAGATAGGCCGCGTAGCTTATGTTCTCGGCGTCGCCCTGCCCACCTTTGCCGGCACGATACTCAATCAGGCCCGATGCCCGATTGAATGTCATGCCACCGTGATGCGACGCATTGCGCAACTGATTGTCGAACTCGGCTGCGACCGCCGAAAGCGCCGGATTGTCGCCGAAGGCGCGCGTGCGGCCGGCTTTGTCGGTCGCACGGTACTTCTCGATTGTAATCGATGCCAGTTGGTCGAACGGGCGGTCCTCGATCAGGTTGTTAATCGCGGTCAGAATCTCCACATTGTCGCCAAACGCCTCATAAGCATTGCCGTAAAACATTCGAGTCAGGTCGAAGTTCGACGACGCGGCGACGTGGCCGTTGTCGACGGGGATGTCGGAGGCGACGAGCTGATGTACCTGTGAAAATTCGGAAAAAGCCCCGAGATAGGCCTTGCACATCTCGAAGTAGCGGCGGCTATGCGCCGCGCTGAGTTCGGTATCATAAAACGCGACAAAGCGCCCGAAGTCGGCCTTCTGGACCGCCACGCTGAGCTGCTCAAGTAGTCCTTCCCAGAGCCGATCGAAATAAGGACGCGTCAGGTCGCCGATAAACTGGAAAAGCCAGTCCTGGATCGACCTCGGTGTGTCCTCATAGCCGGCGGTGCTGACGAAGGAGTCAATCCGCCTTTGCGCCAGATCGGCCTTGCCGTTGCGGGAAAGCGACCAAGCCGCACGCAACGGCGGCCATTCCTCGGTCACACGAGCGCGCGCCGGCAATTCAGGAACAGGTGAAAGCTCCCCTGGTAACCCAAACCGCGTGCGTGCCTCGAGCATGGCGCCCACGAGCTTGCTACCAAAATCGAGGCTGGGAAAGGCGTCGGCGCGTCCGATGTCCTCCCTTGTGAATACGAAGCTCGGGTGAAGGTTGACGACGGGCCCACTATCATCATGCGTGGCCCTAGTGGCATTCGGACCAAACGTCATGCCAACGTTGTCTTCGAGCGTGATCCCCATTTCCTGCCGGCAATTCCGGCACTCGAAGTGGTGCGCCTGGATCGGCTCACCACCCATCCCGATGCGCAGTACGTGGACGGTTCCGCACTCATCGCATGAAGCATATTCTCGAACGATCATGCTTCAGCCGATAAAGGGTGCAGACTGCAAGGTCACTAGCTTCGTGGAACTGCTTTCAGGCGGGTGAACGGACAACCGCAGTTCGGCGAGGCAATCATGGGTTTGGTAACCGGGATTGGGCGTGAGCGGCCGGTTGCCGACGGTCCGTGCTCGCCGCTGTCGCAGCGGGTCCATGGGCGCAAGAGGCACGAGGTCAGCATCGTCGTCACAAGGCGCTGCTCAGCGCACCAACCTGAGGCAGGCACCCATTGATGACGCACCGGCGGGAATGGACGCGTTGATCGGTACATCGTCCTCGCGCTACTCGCCAGACGTGTTCGTCCCGCCCATCTTGCCCGCAAGCTCACGATTTTTCGTGCCAACGTCTACGGCTTTGACCAGGAGAGCGGCGATCGGCTTCTCGCGAGTTAGGATCAGGATCGATGACTTGGTATCAATCGCTAATAGTTGCCGTCCTCAGCGGCGTGTCCGCAAGCCTCGCGACTATGTGGCTATCCTTAAAGCGATTTTACAGGGAGCGTTGGTGGCAAAGACGCTTCGACGGCTGCGCAGCGGTCATAGAGGCGATCCACGATATGCAGCGCCTGTCGGAGATACACTGGCGTGAGACATTCCTAAAATCCAGGTATGATGAGGATTGGCGAAAACGGGCTTCAGATCGCGGCGCGGACGCTTCTCGCTTGTTGAGACGCTATGCCGACCTTGGCGAACTAGCCTTGCCTCTTGAGGTCGCGAAATTGCTTTCGTCCTACGTCGCAGAGACAGATCGAAGCCGTGAGCAGAGCTATCCGGTCTCATACGAAGAGATGATTGAGGAGGACAAGGGTCGCGAGGAACGTCTTCTTCTAGCAATCGTACCCGCAGCGATGAAGGGGCTGGGCCTTTCACGGTGGCAGCTGTTCGCAAACGAGTGATCGTCACCTTTCTCTCTGCGAAGGTAGCGTCTTCTTATCCCTGGTTATGCCTTTGGCCTGCCACGTTTGATCAAGGCCCTCTTGGTTAAGTGACTTCACTCCGGTCAGCGTGGCTATAAGGGTCTGCTTGCCGTCTGATGCGATCGCGATGCCTCTGACCTTTTTTTCTCCCCACTCGGGACAGTCGGCGCACTTAGAATGCATCTGCTGCTTGAACCAGCTATGGCGCTGTTCGCCAGCTAGCTGAGCAGCACGCGGGAATTGATACAGGCCAACGTATAAGAGAAGGCATAGGTAGATGACTGTGAGAGTGCCAACAAAAAGTAGGTAGCCTCGTCCCCATTTAGCTTTGGCGGAGGGTGACAACCCCCTGAATGACGTAAGTCGTCTTACCCAATAGCCTGCCAAAGAGACTAGCATGTAGATAAGGAGTGACACCAACAGCGCGGCGGGTAGCCCAACTATAAGTCCAAGGAAACCAAGCTCGGTTGAGTCTCTCAGAACCTGGTACCCAGCTGCCGTGATCGTTGCTTCAGGCAGTTGCAGAGCGCCGGGTGCCAACCAAAAGCCTCGGAACAGCGCTTCGTAGTAGGTTTGCCCGGCGTTGAAGATCCAAGCTTTTAGCGCCACTCCTCCGCCAACTATATTGACTAATCCAGCGCCGAGTGCGGTCAGGGGAACCAAGCTCTGGGGCTTTGGTGATTGCACTGAAGCGGGGCGGGGCGCGATAGATCGGTAGGAGCGAGCCAAGCTGACCTCCTTGTGAACCTAAGCTCAATCCTCGCGGGTCATGATATGTTCCTGCGCGCTCGCGTCTCAGGGCTTCCAATTAGTGGTGGAGCCGACGAGCGACCGTAACCACGTCAGCCAACCTCGTGACGCTCATCACGCGAGACCGTCATCAACTGAGAAGGATAGGGGGCAACGAGCCCGCTGATCTTCTCCCAAGGCGCGGTCAGCCAGTGATCATAATCGTCATCATCTAGGATCACCGGCATGGCCTTCGGATGTATCGGCGCCACGACCGCGTTTGGCTCCGTAGTGAGGAAGCCGTAGGCGTTGCCGCGCTCGGTCGGCCGCCAAATGCCCGCGAATGCGAAGATCGGACGGCTCGGTACGTCGAACCAGTGCAGCGGCTTTTTGCCATCCTCACCGGGAGCGATCCCATATTCCGAGAATGACGTAACCGGCACCAGACAGCGACGCGCCGGCGTGGTCAGCATCGATCGCCAGAAGCTGGAGCTTAGGTTGCGTACGTTGGTCACGTACTTCGTCAGCTTGACCGATGGATCGCGCTTGCTGGGCACCTGCGTCGGTACGCCCCACTCCATGCGCTCGAGCCGGCGATCGTCGCCGTCCTTCACGATCACGGCGCCGTAGAAGGACGTCTTGTTGCCGGTGGGGAAGATGTCGCCGGCGGGAAACGTCTCGTCTGGTTCGTAGGGCGGGCGGATGCCGAACGTCGCCATCACCTCGGCCTGCTTGGCCGTGAGCCGATACCGATTACACATCCGCGCCTCCTGTTAGCGCCGGCGAGCTACCTCGCCGGCGCGCATGCATCAGAGCTTGTCCTTCAGGCCCTTGGCAGCCGTGAAGGCGACCTTCTTGGACGCCGCGATCGTCATGGTTTCGCCAGTCGCCGGGTTGCGGCCTTCACGCTCAGGTCGATCCTTGACGGTGAACTTGCCGAAGCCATTGATCGAGACCTCCTCTCCCTTCGAAGCTGCAGCCGCGATCTGGTCGAACACCGCGGTGATCGTCTTCTTCGCGTCCGCCTCACTCGTGCCGGTCGCAGCCGCGACGCCCTTGGCCAGCTCACCAACGTTCATGCTATTCGTACTCCCTGAGAAAACGGGGGGACCATACTGATGACAGGCGCTGAGACAACGATCGTGCTCGACGACGCGAGCACCAGTGCGATCCGGCTCATGCTCTCGAAGCTGGAAGAGCATGACGTCGCGGCCGTTTTCGAGATGGTCGGTGGCACCGGTCCGATCGGTGACCTCGCCGCGGGGCGATGAAGGATCGCAACATAGATCTGTAATCGCTAGCTTACCCGCACAGGGAGGGGAGGGACCGGGCATCACGACGGAGGGTGATGATGGTAGATCGACGCAAGCGACCGCAGGGCGGAGCCGACGTTCTCGTCTTCCTTGATCGGCATCGTCTCGCCCACACCCCTGAACATTATGCCTTCGGCCACGAGTACCTGAACGGCGACAATGAGCAGCTTCGAGAGCGAGTGAACGGCGCGATCGACGGCGGTGTCCGGCTCACCGAGGAGCAGGTTCAGGAGCTTCGCCCAGCAGTACGGGCGGAGCTTGCCCCCGAGCTGGACCACATCACCATGCGCGTGATCGACGTTGTCGGGGATGCGATGGCCGTCACGACCGATCTCAGCCGTGAGCTGGTTACCGCGTCGGCAGCGCTGCTTAACGAGCCCGGCGCTAGCGTCGGACCGCTGCTAGCCACGATGCTGCGCCGCGCGGAGAGCGCAGAGGCGAGTTTCGCTGAAGCTGCGGCCCGCGCGCGGCAGATACGAGCCGAGCTGACCGCGCTACAAGCGGAGGGGAAGCACGATCCTCTTACAGGGCTGACGAACAGGACGGCCTTCCAAGAACGGCTAGCAGGCGATCTCAGAAGCCCGACATGCGTCGCGCTCGTGGACATCGATGGGCTGCGCCAGGTCAATGACGGTCACTCGCCGGGGGTTGGTGACCGCCTGCTGAAGGTCGTAGCACGTGCGCTCGCCGACTACGGCCGCAGCCATCTCGTCAGCCGGTGGGATGGTGGCACCTTCGCACTTCTCATCGAAGGCATGGATCTGCGCGCCGCAGGAGAGATGGTTACAGCCGCATGCGAGGCGATCGGCGCGCGCGAGTTGAAGGTACGCGAGAGCGACGCGCCGCTTGGCCGGATCTCGCTATCTGCCGGCGTCGTAGCCAGCCGCGGCCGCGAAGTGGAGGCGCTGCTCGACGCGGCGTGGCAGCAGCTTCGAAGCGCAAAGCGGAGCGGCGGAAATCAGGTGAGCGTGGAAGGCGCGTTGACCGTCGCGCAATGACCATGAACGGTCGCAGGCGGCGTCGCCCTTCGGGCCCTGACGAGTGTAGCTCGTGACGATACTACTTGCGCTCCTGATTGCAGCAGCAGCCTCCCCATCCGACCGGACGGTCTTTGCGTGCCGCATGGGCGACCGGACTGCCGCAGTCGTCAGGATCGGGTCGAACTTGATATATCGCTCCGTACGGCGGGGCCGGGTCGAGTTGGAGGTCCCTCATGGACGCTACGCCCAGGAGGGGTTCTCAGGCGGAGGGGAACTGCAGGCTGCCTTCCGCAACGGCCCATGGACCTACGTCGTCTACGAACGCACCGTCAGAACCAGCTTCCACGGAACGAACGATCCGAGCTTCGAGGCTGGCGTCGATGTGCTGCGAGGAGGCCGCGTTGTCGCCCGTCAGCGCTGCACGGATGGCAGTAGCCAGTTCACTGGGCAGTTAGCCGGCATTCCCGAGGGCGGGTTCATCGAGCACTGACGATGCTTAGAAGCCATCCCTCCTCCAGCACACGCGCGAGGCCGTCGGCGGTATAAGGCTTTTGGAGGAGCTCGAACCCATGGTTCCCCTCAGCGGGGAGGATGTGACTGTAAACGCTCGTCAACACGACAGGCAGCTTGGCAACGGCTCCGCAGTAGCTTGGCAAGCGCGATGCCGGACATACCCTGATCGGGTAGAGCCAACGGTTCTCAGCGCGGATCGGCAAACGGATTCTATGGGTCAGGCCGGTCACCTTGAAACGCGCTTCTTTCCGCTTTGTTGGCGCCTCGTTGCGCTGCCGTTCCGCCGGAATTGACATCGTAGCGAGGATGGCTGTCGGGAACCAACGCCGCTACCAGTTACCGGATAAGACAAGTTACCGGGTTAAGGGGAGAGGCCCAGCCGCCTTCTTGTCGTATCGAACCTTGCCGAAGGAGCTCATGCCCGAAGACCACTGCTTCTTTATACACGAGGTTGGCCGGCGCGAGGAGGCTGTCGCAGCCTACGACGGCGCACGAGCGCTCGGCGTGCATCCCGGCATGGCGGCGAGGAGCGCTTCTGCCGGCGTCTGGATCGCGGATCTGCTGTCGGTCGCGCGTCGGCTTGGCCTGCCGGCGATCACGCGTATCGACCAGGCGCTGGACGCTGTCGCAGAGCCGATCACGCCGCGCGAGGACGCCGAGGTGCCGCTCGTCGAGCGCCGGCTGCTCGAGCCGATCGGCTTGGCCGAGGCGATCGAGCAGCTCACGGGCGACCTGCTAGGGGATCTCTCCGGCGTGCTGCAAGGGCGCGGGCTCCGCGCAAAGGCTATGCATAAAAAGACGCCGCCTATATCTCGATCGCGGTCGAAAGAGGGTCTATTCCGACCGTCGCTAACATCACGCTGCGACTGCACGCTGCAATCTGCTCAAAAGTTGACCTACTCTCCCTGGCCATTGCTGCTCTAAGCGCATGCAGTTTCAGAACTGAGCTAACAATTGCTGCCATTGACGTACGCTGAACCTCGTCCGAAGTAGCATTCGCGAAGGTATTCAAATTGCAGAAGGCCTCTCGGAAGCGATAACAGATCGGGAGGATCTGTTCCCGTGACGGAAGCGGCCTCGATCTCGCCAACATTAGCCCCAGTACGAAATCCAGTCCAACAATCATCGCAAGGTCGGACGTACCGAGTTGCCACTGGCCGTGTGATTGCGCATAGGTTGCAAGAACATTTTGCCTGCGAAAAAAATCCGCCAACATAAGGGCGTTCTCGGAATTAGAAGCCGAGACTTCGTCGACGAGATCCTCCTCAAAGCGACGGAGGTCGGACAGATTGCAGATACCAGTTGCTATCGGCGGAGCTGCGGATTCCTCACCCAAAGCCCGCTCTAAGCAGGTAGGAAACGTCGAGCCGAACCAACGTCTAAGGCTCGTAAAATCTTGAGAAACCATAAAGCTAAAAGGGTATACTCCATCTTCTGAATCTGTTTTCCGCGTCACAATCGTTGAAAAAGGCATAAGATCAAGCGGCGGGACGTGCGAGTCGCCTCCCAGCCAAGCTCGCGGCGGTTGTCCAACGATATCACAGAAAACTCGATAGAATTGCGTGTAACTACCGAAGCCAGCATCAAGTGCCGCGGTAAGTATATTCCTTGAGGTCGGGTAAATCGAGAAGAACCTATTTAGCCGTGTGCGATTTAGTAATTCCTTGAAGCTAACCCCAAGCTGCTGCGGTAAAAGGTGGCCGACGTAATCCGCAGATAGCCCGCATCGCTCAGCAGCTACGCCTAAGGTAGTCACCGAGGGATCCGCGGACAGTATTTCAACGATTTTGATAACGGCCGAATGAGGCCGTTTGAAACGACCTTCAACGCCCATCATGGTCATGCGCCATGCTGTGCGGAAGGCATAATAAATGCCCGCGTTATAGAGACGCGGTTCCGCCGCATCCTGACTGACATGCCGAAGGAGGCGATCAAGGGCTACGGCGTCCTCAGCTGACAAAGTTCGATGAGGACGGCTTAGAACGTCGCTGAGAAAGCTGTTATCTAGTGCGCCATCTGAGATCGTAGCTACCCACATGTCTAGGTCGGCGGATCGCTCAAGCCGATGCCGCTTGCCTGGTGCGAGCCAGATCAAACTGCCGGGGCCTATATCAAAAGCCTTATCATCGAAGTGGTACACGCCTGAACCAAAGAGTACGAGGTTAAACTCACATTCCAAGTGCGCATGGTCGACGGCAATCGTCACGCCCGCCCCAGTGCGCCTGATTTCTGGATGAACCGCTATCACCACTTCCTGGCCCTATGGTTAAGGTATCTCATGAAGCACCTGGACTTGTAGAAGGGATAAGCAAGAAGCCCGCTTGCTCCCCGTCGATTCCTCCTTCGTTTCGGCTTGCCTTCTACCTCGTAAGGGTTTGCCGTTCCCCAGCGTCGGGGCTGTGAGTCAAGGCGACACTCATACCACGGATTTTGCAAAGTTTCAGCACGGTTGCTGCAAGGAAAGGCGCCGCATTGGGTGGTATGTACTCCGGGCGAGAATGGTCGGGTGCTCAGTCGCGTAGTCCACCTGGGTTACTAACAGCGGTTATGTCACGCGGCACGATGTATTTGGGCCATTCGCGTCAAACCGGGGGGGCACTGCCTTGTCTAAGCTGATCAAGCTCCAGAACTGCGCCGCACGTAGCCACAGCGCAATGCCGCAACGCCGAGCTTTGAGATTGTCTATGCTTCGGCTCAGTTCGGCCATGACGGCTGTTTTATGCGTGTCTGGCCTCAATGCTTCGACCGCAAGCGCTCAACTGCCGCAGAGTTCAGCAACGATCGACGCTACGACGCAAGCGGGTACGGCGCTTTCGAACAAGGGGGTCGACCACACGAATGAGGAACCCGCTTCCGGGGCCGGTAGAGATGGCGGCAACGCTGACGGATGGAATGTAACTGTCGACACAAGCGCGTTCATCCGATCTGACCGTGAAGGGGCACTCGTCAGCATCTATTCCGTTGGCGGAAACGGCAGTCAGGCCGCGCAGGGCGGCGATGGGGGCTCGCCAGGCGCGCGCGGCGGAAATGGCGGCAGCAGCGGCAACATCGATATCACCGCCACCCCGCCGACTAATGCCGGCGGCTATTGGGCATTCGAGCAGCTGGCGGGCAGGCCGGATTCTTACGCGTTTGACATACGAGCAATTGCCGGAAACGGCGGAAAGGGTGAGACGCCAGGTAGCGAGACCGAAACTGGGGGGCAACCTGGTGCTGCTGGCATCGCAGGTAACATAACCTTCACAGCACTGCAAAACACGGTTGTGCCATCCGTCTATAACTACATCTCGTCTCAGGCGGGTTCAACCGACATACTTTTGTATTCACGTGGCGGTAACGGAGGTGCTGGAGGAGATACGGAGACACAGATTGAGAACAGCAATGGTATAAATGGCGCAGCAGGCTCAAACGGCGGCGACATCAGGGCGGACATCGCGCTGAACATGTCGGACACAGTCGGCACTGGCGTGAACATGACCAGTATCGGTGGCAATGGCGGCCAGGGTGGAAACGGCAACTCGCGGATCGGTGCCGGCTATGGTGGGGCCGGCGCTGCTGGCGGTGATGGCGGCACTGTAGTCTTCGGGCAAACAGGTGGCTCAATCAGCACCCGCGGTAGTGGCGCAGCGAACGAAGTCGAGGTCAATGTGCCCGGCGGCTCCGGCAGCGTGGTCGTTTCGTTGGAAGGCGTGGATGCTGCCATCCTTGCGCAGTCCATCGGCGGTGTCGGAGGTACGGATGGGAGCGCCAACGGTACCGTAGCCAAAGCGGGCAACGGCGGAAACGCAGGTGCCGGCGGCACCGTAAGTGTAAATCTCGGTGGGTCGGGCATCTACCAGACGACCGGGGGGTACCAGCCGTTCCGAGATCGAGGGGTGGTCAGCACGACAGGTGATAACGCGGTTGGTGTCATCGCGTCGAGCGTAGGAGGCGCAGGTGGCGGCACGCAGGACGTTGGTGGAGCCTTCGCAAAATACGGCGGAAGCGGTGGCCGGGGAGGGAACGGCGGGCAAGCCTATGTCTCGCTGCTGCAATCCTCATCCTTCGATCCCGCCAACGACTATGCGCTAATCACGACGAACGGCACCCAATCTGACGGCGTGATCGTCCAGTCTGTCGGGGGCGGCGGCGGGATCGGCGGCGACGTGAATGGCGGCGGCTTCGGCTTTACGGTCCAACACGGCGGCAGCGGCGGCAGCGGCGGCGTCGGCGGATCAACAGGGATCGACAACGGCGTCTGGAACGGCGCGAACTTTGTCAAAGGTTACCAGATCCATACGCTCGGCGCGAACTCGTTCGGCATCCTCGTTGAAAGCATCGGTGGATCCGGAGGGCGCGGCGGCAATGCGACTGGTGCAGCTGCGGGCGTTGGCTCGCTGGTGATCGGCGGCAATGGTGGCTCTGGCGGCGACGCACGCGATGCGACGATTTCCAACTTCGGGATAATCCAGACTGAGGGTGACCAGTCGATTGGCGCCCTCGCTCAGTCGATTGGGGGCGGCGGAGGTGCCGGAGGGTCTGCCCTCGCGATCACCATCGGATCGGTCCTTACCTCGGCAACAGCGATCGGCGGGACCGGCGGCGTAGGCGGTAATGGAGATCTCGCGCAAATCTACAATTTGGGTCAGGTGGTCACGACCGGGAACAATGCGATCGGACTGGTGGCGCAATCCGTCGGAGGCGGAGGAGGCAACGCTGGCTCGAGCCTTGCCGAAGCCTTCGCTGTGAACCCTCCGGACAGCCCCATCCCCACGTTCACGCTCGATCTAGCCATCGGAGGTAAGGGCGGGGCTGGCGGTTACGGCGGAGTGGTCAGGCTCTACAACACTCACCTGATCGCCACACAAGGCGCTCAGGCGTTCGGTGTCCTGGCACAATCCATCGGAGGTGGTGGCGGCAACGGCGGAGACGCTACCGCCATAAGCCAGGCCTACATTCAGTCCAGTCTTACGGCTAACGTAGCTCTCGGCGGCGACAGTGGTGATGGAAGCACCGGCGGATCGGTCACCGTCGCGAACAGCGGCCTTGTCCAAACGCTAGGTCGGGGGTCCGTCGGTGTCTTCGCTCAATCGGTCGGGGGCGGCGGGGGAACTGGCGGCCTCGGCTCAACCAATCAGGGGGCGTTTGAGGAAGCCGAGGGCTGGAGCGTCGAGAGCTCCGTCGGTATTGGCGGCAAGGGCGGCAAGGGCGGCGACGGTGGAGACGTCCTGGTCTATAACTACGTCAACGCCAATAACAATTTCAGTGCGGGCAATGCCCCTGACTCCAGCAAGATCGGCCAGGGCGGCATTCTGACCGCGGGACTTTCTGCGCCTGGAATCCTTGCACAGTCCATCGGCGGGGGAGGCGGCAACGCAGGTGATGGAGTGGGAAACGGCGGGGGTGGTAAAATCTCCGTCAATGTGGCGATCGGCGGCAGTGGAGGCGCCGGCGGCGACGGCGGCTCGGTCATTGTTGATGCAGGCCAAGGGGCGATCTTGACCGCGGCGGCGAACTCGCCGGCGATCTTTGGACAGTCAGTCGGGGGCGGCGGTGGAAACGGCGGTAACGCGACAACCGGGTCCGGCAACGATCCGAAGGAGTATTACCCTCAGTGGCTCGCCACCCAAGGAGCAGATGCTCTCGGCAACGACGCTGTGACGCAGATCAACGAGGGCTTTTGGGATTGGAAGGAGACCGTCACCAACGGCTACGATGATCTCGAGAAGCTCAATTCATTGTTCGAAGGATATAAAGCTTCGAACGACGAAGAGGCCCCGGAGCCGGAGGCGAACGGAGGGCAGGAGGCTGATTTCAAGATCGATATCGGCGCCGGCCGCGCCGGAAACGGAGGAGCTGCCGGCGGAGGAGGCTCGGTCAACCTGACCAACAATGGCGCTATCCAGACCCTCGGATCCGGGTCGTACGGGATGTTCGGCCAGTCCGTGGGTGCGGGCGGCGGAACTGGCGGTGCAGCGACAGCGGCATCGACCAACGACAGGCCAGAGGAGTCGACCTTCGCGGCGGCCATTGGCCTTGGCGGTAAGAATGGCAGTCGTGGTGATGGTGGCTTCGTCACCCTCACCAACGGAGGTGCAAACACGCCGAATGCCTCGATCGCGACAACGCGCGATCTCGCACATGCCATGTATGGGCTTTCTGTCGGTGGTGGCGGCGGAGTTGGCGGTGCATCGAAGGCGACGACAGCATCGGCGCCAGGCGGGTTGTCGATCACCATGGGCGCCGATGCCGCCTCAGGAGGCGCTGGCGGCGCAGTACAGTTGGACAACGACGGGCACCTCACCACCAATGGCAACGACGCCTACGGCATGTTCGCGCAGTCAATAGGCGGCGGCGGGGGTTTCGCTTCGCTGACGGGCCAAGTCTATGATGCTCTAGGATTTGCCCATAGCGCGACCAATCTACTGAGCCAGAACGTCGCTGTTCAGCTCACTAACCCTGGCGCCGGCAGCAATGGGGGCACTGCGACAGTGAACCTTCATGAAACGGGCACCATCGCGACATCGGGGGTGAACGCATTTGGCATATTCGCGCAATCAATCGGCGGAGGCGGCGGCGTCGCCGTTGTAAACGCTGTCAGCACAATCAACGCAAGTTGCGACCTGTTCCAAAGCTGCGCCAATGAGTTCGTGAACCAGAACAATGGCGGAAACGTCTTCATCAACACCGACTGGGGCAGCTCAATTACCACCACGGGGGCAGGCGCAGCGGGCATCGTCGCGCAGACAATAGGTGGAGGCGGTCTCAACATCAATGGCTTAAGGGGCGTTAATCTTCTCGATACGAGTCACATAAACTCGTCCGTTCCCGATCGCGGCCAAACCGGCAATGATTGGAATGCCGGTGATGCCGGCGCCATTACGATGCAGGTAAATAGTAACATTACCACCACCGGAAACTATGCTCATGGTATCCTCGCACAAGCTGCGCAGAACGGCGGCGGAATCCTAGGTCGAGAAGACGGGTATGGGTTTGTGTTCTTCGGCCTTCAGCCAGATAACCGAGGAACGTCATGTGGCAACAACTCACTCTGTGCCGGGCACATTACGGTTTCTATCGGCGATGGAACAAACCCGACAACTGTGGCTGTGAGCGGGGCTTCCGCTATCGGCGTTGCGGGTATCTCGGTCGGAGGAGTGCAGAACAGTAACTCCGTTCATATAATCGTAAATCAGAATGCCAGAATTCTCGCGACCGGAAAGGCTGTCGCTGGAGTCCTCGTTGCGGCCCAGTACCAGGGCATTCTCGATAATGCTGGCTTGATCGACGGCTCGCAAAGCGAGAACAAGGTAGCCGTGACGGGTTGGGGCGGGTCAAGCGGCCGCGAACTGCCCTACACGGTCAACAACTCCGGAGTCATCCGGGGCAGCGTTACGGGTGGCGGCATCCTGAAGGAAAGCGGAAGCCTTGGGTCGGCTGTCACAATAAATAATCTCGCGGGTGGCCTTCTTGAGGCGGGTCCTGAGCTGAGTCTAGGCAGCGGCGTGCTCAACAACGCTGGTGCACTCAGCATTGGAGGACGCGGCCAGATCGCGAAAACAGTTATGACCGGAAGCCTAATCCAACAGGCGGGCGGCACGCTACACATCGATGCGGATCTTGCTGGTGGCCAGGCCGATCGTCTTGAGATCAACGGCGCCGCGACCTTGGGGGGCACCGTCGTCGTGGCACCGACGACCGTGTCGAACAAGCCGGTGTCCGTCCTGACCGCGACGGAGGGAGTAACCCTTGTTCCCGAGCTACGGCAGACGGACTCGTCAGCGCTGTTTGACTTCCCTGTGATCGCCGATGGCAACGAACTACGGATCCAGCCGGTTGCGAGGCTGGCTGACGCTGCCTCTAATCTCGGCGGCACGAAAAAGGCGGTCGCGACCAATCTCCAACGCCTATTCGATAGCGGCGCCTCGATGGACGGCGGCTTCACGGCGCTTTCTGCAGTTGGAGCTGATGAATATTCCGCTGTGCTCGATGCGCTCGCGGGGCAGGCCCTAGGCGCCATCGGAGCGTTCCGTTACAATGCCAGCCGGGCCTTCGCGAACAACCTCACTAACGGATGTAATCCGGAGAGCGATCGAGCTAAGACCGATTGCGTCTGGGCTCGCGCGTACGGTACCTGGACGCAGCAAGACCAGACCGTGGGCTCGCTCGGCTATCATGCGGATGCGATAGCATTTCAGCTTGGTGCCGAGCACGAGCTCTCTTCTAACCTGTCGGTCGCAGTGGCGGCGGCGTACCAAAGCACCAAATTCCGTGACGACGGACGCACTGCGCGTGTGAAGGGCGACGGCGTGATCGCCGGCGCAAGCCTTAAATTTGTCAGCGGCCAATGGAGCGCCAGTGCCGCGCTCGATGCGGGATATGATTGGTTCCGAAGCAAGCGCACTATCGCCGTCGGTGGCACAGGAGATGTTGCGCGCGCCAAGCCGAGAGAGTGGGGTGTCGGCCTACACTCGCAAGTGTCCTATATGATCGACCTTTCCCAGCTTTACGTTAAGCCAAGTCTCAACCTTCACGCCATTCGCGTCCGAGCGAACTCGTATCTCGAGAGCGGGAATTCTCCCTTCAACCTCGCGGTTGAGGGGAAAAGCGACACCTGGCTGAGTGGTGGCTTCGGCATCGAACTTGGCAGCAGAGTTCCCCTCGGTAACGGTTCATATCTAAAGCCATATCTCGGAGGAGAGGTTGACGTCAGCAATGATCCGGATTGGGTGACCACTGCCCGCTTTGCCTCTCAAGCAGGCGGCAGCGCCTTCACCGCTCGCACCGCAGTTCCAGGCACCCTTAAGCGGATTAGGCTTGGTGTAGACCTACTTGGGGCAAAGAACGTAGATCTGTCGGTGCAGTACGTTCCCGAGTTCGGAGATCGTTATACGTCGCAGACTGGTGTTGCGAAACTAACCTACCGCTTTTGAACCTAGGTTTGTTGATCCGCGGCGCATTGTTTCTGCCGGGTCGTTGAGGAGCTTGCGTGACCTTCGAGCTATCCCACTAAGCAGGAGCGCTTATGACGGGGATGACGGTTGTGGTGCGGGCATCGGCTTCAGCGTCGTTGTGCCTAGTGGCGTTCACAACCGGGGGCGTCGCCGCGGCCGACGATTGCGTGATGGTCGGCCAGGCTTGCACGGTCGGTCGTACCGGGAGGGCGGCCACACCAGCAAAGGGCGCGCCCTCCTTCCCGCTTGATGGTGACGGTAATGCGGGCGGCGATGGCGGCAGCGCTACAGGCATTGAGCTGGATCTATCAGGCGCGCGCGTGTTCCGGGAGAGTGGTCTGACGTCTCCTCTCGACCTTAGTTCACGCGGTGCGGCTGGCGAACAGGGATCGAATGCTACACAGGGGAGCTTCTCGAAACACGGCGGCGACGGCGGCAGAGGGGGTGACGCGGGCGCGATCCGGGCCGTAACAGGAGCGGACGTCGGTGGTCTGTCGATCTCAGCGGCGAACGCGGCGACTATCGTCAGCGTCGGGGGAGTGGGCGGGGCTGCCGGCATAGGCAACTACAACGGTCCTCCTGGGAGAGCCGGACTCGGCGGGAACGCAGGTCGGATCGACGCTGAGATCAATGGCGGTTGGAATGCCACTCAAGGCACTGGCCTCTTCATACAGAGCGCAGGTGGTCAGGGAGGGCGGGGACGTTCCTACGCAGCAGGGTACAGTACGCTTGCGCCCGATGGTACGAATGGAGGAGCCGGGGGTGAGGTCCGAGCTACGCTGAACGCCCTCCTCTATGGTCGGCTCACCGGTGCGTCGATACTTAGTGCAGGCGGTAGCGGGGGCGCCGGGGGTGACGGTGGAGGCGGCTCGGGCGGCAGTGGAGGTGCCGGAGGCAATGGTGGAGCCGCGGGGAACGTTGCGGTTACTATAGGGCGCGCGGCAGATGTCTACAGCAGCACACCTCTTTATGCCGCTCTGTTGGTGCAATCTCAGGGTGGTGCGGGAGGAAGCGGCGGCAGCGGGGGCTCAGGAGGGCGCGCGGGTACGGGCGGAGCGGCGGCGAACGTCATCGTTGACATCGCTGGAGGCTCTCTCCGGACGCAGAGCAGCTTCTCTCCCGGCCTTCTGGCTCAGTCGCTCGGCGGCGCCGGTGCGAATGGCGGAAGCGGTTCTCCGTGGGCGGTAGGGTCAAACGGGGGCGCTGGTAGCCGTGGAGGTGCATCAGGCAACGTCACGATCAAGGGAAGTAATTTCTCCATCGTGACCGGTACAGACGGCGCGCCCTTCTCCGGAGAGACCGCGCCCGGCATCCTCGCACAATCAATCGGTGGGGGGGGCGGCAACGGTGGCAGTGCCAGCGGTATTTTCTCGATCGGCGGCAGCGGGGCGAACGCTGTGACAGGCCGAGACGTGACAATCGATGTCGCCGGATCGGTTGGGACGTTCGGCTACAAATCCGCGGGCGTCGCCGCGCAGAGCATTGGCGGCGGAGGTGGCAGTGGAGGCGACGCGAGAAGTTCATCTCTGGGTATCGGACTGGTCATCGGCGGCACGGCTGGCGGAGGGGGCTCCGGAGGCGCCGTCAATGGATCCCTCAACACTGGAAGTGACGTTGTCACGCGCGGGAATCATGCAGACGGAATACGGCTGCAGAGCATCGGTGGTGGAGGCGGTGACGGAGGTTCAGCGTATGGCAAAATAAGCTCGAAGGTGTTCGGGCTATCAATGAGCGTTGGTGGATCAGGCGGCGACGGCGGCGCCGGTGGGATCGTAGACTACGCTTCAGGGCGAGACACAACGAACGCCGGGAGCATCGAGACGTTCGGTGCCGATGCCTTCGGAATTCTAGGCCAATCAATCGGCGGCGGTGGTGGAGCAGGCGGCTCATCAATCGCTATCGCAGAGACGTCAGGCTTCAGAGATTTTCCTACGCTGTCGATCGCATTCGCGGTCGGTGGTTCCGGCGGCAAGGGTGGAAGGGGCAACGCTGTGCGCCTCGGGAACACCGGTACGATTGTGACGGGCGGAAGCGGCGCTATAGGCATCGCAGGGCAAAGCATTGGCGGCGGCGGTGGCGTCGCTGGGGATGCCTCTGCACAAGCCTCATCTTCCGGAAAGAGCGTCAACCTTTCGGCCAGCATCGCCGTGGGTGGAAGGGGGAAGGCGGCCGGGGAAGGTGGTGCCGTAACGATCGAGAACCTGGGCGACATCGCCACAGCGGGCGCAGATGCGGACGGCCTGCTAGCGCAATCGATTGGAGGTGGCGGCGGAAGTGGTGGCTTCGGCGACGGCACGTCGGAGAGCAGCGACGGCAAACTCAATGTGGCTTTGACTATGGCAATCGGCGGCGATGGCGGCGGTGGCGGTAGCGGCGGGCCTGTGATCGCCAACAATGGCGGTCGAATCTCCACGCAGGGTGCAGGAGCGAACGGCATAACCGCTCAAACGGTAGGAGGCGGCGGAGGGCGGGCGGGTGGAGGAGCTGGATCGGCAAGTGGGGATTACTCGCTTTCCTTGAACGTCGGCGGCCTTGCCGGCTCCGGAGGCGGCACCTTCGGTACGGGCACGATGCGGGTAGACAACACGGGCTTGATCGAAACCGCAGGCGGAGACGCGGCCGGTATTCTCGCACAGAGTATTGGCGGGGGCGGCGGGGTGGGCGGCAAGGCTGCGGGAGCCAGCTTGCAGTCGCAAACTTCGATCCGAGGCGAGCCATCGAGCGCCATCAACCTCGTACTCGCCGTAGGTGGAAAGGGAGGAACAGGGGGCGCGGCCGGTGCGATCACCGTCACCAATACCGGGGAGCTGCGGACGCGAGGCGCGCTTGCGGACGGGATCGTCGCTCAAGCCATTGGCGGCGGTGGCGGAAAGGGCGGCGCGTCGAACCCAGCTCAGTCGGCGAAAGACACAGGACAGCTTGTTGTCGGCGGTACAGGCGGCGCGGGCGGAAATGGGGGGCAGCCCATTGTGCTCAACCAAGGCGCGATCTCCACAGCCGGCCCTCTGGCTGCAGGAATAATAACGCAGAGCATATCTGGCGGCGGCGGTGTGGGAGGGCTTTCAGCGTCGACAGCTGGTGTAGGTACCGCCGCCAGCACCTTGTTCAACTCTGCCTCCTTGAGTGTGGGGGGGAGCGGAGCTGCAAGTGGGACTTCGGGACAAGCCATAGTTGAGAACACCGGTTATATCGAGACGAGCGGACATGACTCCCCCGGCATTATCGCTCAAAGCATCGCAGGTGGCGGAGGCATCGTTAAGCTCATGTCAACCAGCCTCGAAACAGAGGCAAATAGCGGCGTAGCCAAAGAGTTTGACGCCAACATACGCTTTGGAGGGCCGGCGGCAACAAATGGCGCAAGCGGGCTAGTTCGTGTGACCACTCGCAGCGGCGCAGATATCCGAACCTCTGGCGACAACTCCTTTGGGATCGTGGCTCAAACGATTGCTGGGGGTGGCGGTTTGTTCCTCGGCGGAACGCCAACAGTCAGGCCGAGCAAAGACTATTTCGGCGTCGGCAAAATGACTGGATCTGTCATCGATGATATGGAGCGAAATTCCGGAAACAGTGGCCTGTGGATCGAAACAGGCGGCAACATCATCACCACCGGCCAGGGAGCAGCAGCCATCCTTGCCCAATCTATCGGCGGCGGAGGGGGCTTGGCAGGGGACAGCGGTGCGACAGAGCAGCTATTGCCTTTTCAGGCGAGCGTCAATCACGACGGCAGTGGCGGTGCCATTGACATCAAGGTCGGGCCTGCCTCGATAATCGCGACATCGGGTACTAATGCGCCCGCTCTCATCCTGCAGAGCATTGGCGGAGGCGGCGGCCGTGTCGTGACCAAGTCTGGCGTCTTCAGTGGTACCGCAGGAGGAACCGGTAGAGGGGGAGCTATCAACGTTTTAGTCGACGGGAAGGTTAGTGCCAACGGCCCTGCGTCGAGGGGTATTTTTGCCCAGAGTGTTGGTGACAGGACGTCCAGCTCCCCTATTACGATCATCGTGGGATCAACCGGAAGCATCTCTGGCGGGCCGCTGGTCAATGGCAGCGGTGATCCCACAGCCGCAATCTATCTTGATCATGGAGGAATGACTGTATCCAGCCCGAACCGCGTAGCGAATCGCGGCAAAATAACCTCCTTAGGGGCTGCTAGAGGCACTGCAATCTTCGGCGATTATGGCACAACAATCGTTACAAATTCAGGCGTAATCGTCGGATCCGTCAATCTCTCCAATAATGGCGGAAGCGGTTCGCTAGAGAACACAGGTATCATAGAGGCCTCAACTATTAGGCTTGGGGGCGGCAGTTTTGAGAATGCCGGAAGGTGGATTGTCGATGCTAGCAGAGGTCCGGTGATCCTAGGAGGAGACTACGTCGGCAAGGCGACCGGACAGATTGTCGTGGCCGCGGATCTGGAGTCTAGTGAGCCTGCAATAGAGGTCGCGGGGCGTGCGATACTTTTTGGTGGTCTCAAGATTGAACCCAGCAGCTTACGGAATAAGTCAGTCGTCCTAATCAACGCGGCCGGCGGCATTACCACTAACTCGCCGGTTCAAATCGAGCCGACAAAATTATACACCTTTACGGCGGAGAATACAGGAAACGCCCTTGTAGTGACGCCTCACGCCCATTTTCAGCAGGCTACTGCTGGCCTCGATGCCAACGAGATGGCGCTCGCTGAGGCATTGCAAACTATGTGGGACGATGGGGTGGATGCGAGCAGCCTGTTCACGGCTCTGGCTTCGATAGATGAAACGAGCAGCTATGAGCAATCATTGGCTGCCCTTTCCGGCGGGGCAGTTGAATCAGTCGCTACCTTTCAGTTTGCTAATGCTCGTGTGTTCTTGAACAATCTTGAGGTTGGCTGTGGTGATGCCGGGGAAGCAGACGCGTGTTCGTGGGGCAGGATTGTAGATAGCGATTCTAGCCAGACTGGCGATAGCGGCTTCCGGCAGCGCGGGTGGGCTATGCAATTTGGCACGGAAGCAGCCATAGGAGAGGATTGGACGCTCTCGAGTGGACTCTCTTACGACGAGAACCACTTTACCGGAAATCAAAGTTTCACGCAGATTCGCGGTTCATCTGCCAGACTTGGCCTCGCAATCGGATACTCGCCTTCCGAATGGTCATTCCAGGCGGCGTTAGCTAGCGGCATTGGGCGTTATAGAAGCTTGCGAACGATCGCGGTGGGAGATGTAGCGGGAGAAGCCGACGGCCGTTTAACGCAGTTCCAGCTCGCGGCTCGGCTCTCGGTCTCGAACGACATCTCCTTGGGCGTAGCTTACTTACGTCCGGGCTTGTCCATCGGTGTGCTGGGACTACACACCCCATTCCATCGGGAGCACAGTCTTCAGAAGCTTGGATTGTCCTTTGCTAGTGATACGCACGTAGTCGCGCTTCTGGATCCGTCCTTGGAGATGGGGGCCAAAATCTCCGTCGGACAGGAACATGTGCTTAGGCTTTTTGGTAACGTCGGAGCTCAGTTTGCTAGCCAGAGCGAATGGGTTTCTCGAGCGAACTTTGCTGTCGAAGATGGTAGCAGCTTTCGCGTGGCGAGTCCTGTTGCGGATGTTATCGCACGGGCGCGCCTTGGATTCGTACTAGAAACGCGGAAAGCTCGGTTCAGCCTTGAGTATGCGCAGGATGGCGGCTCTGGCTACCGTTCCAAAAGCCTCGCAATTAGAGCAGCCGTAAACTTCTGAGCGTGTCCATCAGCGTCTCGGCAGCTTGCCTGCAGATGGAAAAAGAAACGCCTGGTGTTGAGCTATTAGCAGGCAGGTAGTTAGCAGGGAGATGTAGAATGAATAGCTATTTGAAAGCGCTGGGCCTTGCCGTTGCGCTGATTGCTGCACCTACAGCGTCAGCTGGTGAGTACTCGGCTATGTACGTGTTCGGAGATAGCCTATCAGATCGCGGCAACTTGGCTGAGGCCTTTGGCGCCCGGTGGATCGATCCACCAAGCTTTCATTATAGCTTCACAGATGGGCCCGTCGCCGTCAGTGTGCTCGCGTCCAAGCTCGATCTTAAGGCCGACCCGTCTCTTTGGCTCAACAACTTCAATGACGATGCTGGGCTATTCCCAGCGGGCTATGCTCCTGGTACCAACTACGCTGTCGCGGACGCTACTGCTTCCGCCGGCGGAGGAATCGGAGCAATCAATCTACCTTTCCAGGTCGACGCTTATCTCGACAGGAGCAGTGGGGTAGCTGACGGGGACGCACTCTACACCGTTTTTATTGGTGGAAATGATGTTGCGAACGCGACCCGCTCCGGAACTGGGGCGATCGCGCTTACGACCGCTGTCTCGTCGGAAATTTCGAGCATTCAAAGTCTTTTGAACGCTGGTGCTAAAAACATCTTCGTCGTGAACGTTCCCGATGTCGGGGCTACTCCTGCATTCTTAGCTGGTGGTATGGCCCTATCGGAGCTCGCGACGGCAAACTCTCGAACCTACAACGGGCTTCTCGCAAGTGAGCTTGGTAAGCTAACTGGAAGCGGTGCTTCTATTCGGCAGTTTGATCTATTTGGCTATTCAAAACAGATCATCTCGAACGCGTCATCGTACGGTATCACAAACACTGTTGGATACTGCTACGACATAGGACTGCCCCCAACCGATCCCGCCGGAGTTAAAACAACAGAGGCTTGCGGTGAAAAGGCTGAAAACATCGGCCAGCTGGCGTACTGGAACAATTTTCATCCGACGGGTAAGGTTCACAACCTGATCGGTCAGGGAATGTTCGACGTCCTCGCTGGGTCCACAGCGGTGCCGGAGCCGGCGACGTGGATGATGATGATCGTTGGCTTTGGGCTTATGGGACTGTGCCTTAGACGACCGCGGGACGGGCGGCAGCGCTTGCCCGGCGGCCTCCGGCCATCGCTTGTTTAGGCTAAAATCTCAATTTCGATCTTCCGAGCCTGCGACCGTTGTTCCGCTTGTCGCAGGCTCGGTTCCTCAGCGCTCGGCAAGCACCTAAATAGGAGCCAGACCTTCCATCAGCGCCGGCGAGCTAACCTACCGACGCGCATGCCTTAGAGCTTGTCCTCAGGACCTTGGCATGCGTGGACGCGACCTTCTTTGATGCCGGAATCGTGATCGCCACTCCTCTGGCGAATGCATGATCGCGAGTTCTCAATGGCTGTCCCCGCGCGATCATCGCCCGACCTGGCGCTCCCTTGTGGTCCTGGGATCCTCGTAAAGGTCGCGCAGCGCGCGCAGCCGGAAAGCGTTCCACCAGCGTTGCCAGCGATGCTCAGCGGCATCGTGGATCATGTGGCACCGCTGGCATAGCGCCTTGAGATTGGCTGGTGCGCTGTTGCTCGGATCATGATCGAGATGCGCGCAGGCAAGGACGACGTAAGT
This sequence comes from Sphingomonas sp. BK580, assembly GCF_014194975.1. GTDB lineage: Bacteria > Pseudomonadota > Alphaproteobacteria > Sphingomonadales > Sphingomonadaceae > Sphingomonas. The sequence goes on from NZ_JACIAY010000011.1 coordinate 88,801, forward strand.
CACTCGTACGCTGGCGAGCGTGAAGCCGCCCCTCACGGCGATCCGCTTGCCACGGTCCGATCTCCAACAAGCCGCCTCCGCGTCCCACCAGCGGCCGTCACCGAGATGTGCGACACGCTGAAGGTGCGGCCGGCTACATTGCTCGCAACGCTTGCCCGCGCGCTCGAACCGGATCCTGCCTGACAGCTGCTGCCAGTCGATCGGGTAGAGCCAGCGGTTCTCAGCGCGGATCGGCATCCGCATGCTATGAGTCACGTCGGGAACATTGGAAAGCGCCTTTTCCCGCATTGTTGGCGCTTCGTTGCGGTGCCGTTCTCCTCAAATCGATGAACCGAGCCGATCGGAGCTTGACCCGCGGCTCCCATTTACGGAACATAAAGGGAACGAGTAGAGTCTTAGCAAACGATGTCCGCCGCCCTCGATTCCTTCGCGCCCAGCATAGCGCATCTGCGGACGATCGCTACGCCTGCCGCTGACTACCGCGTCATGCCGTTCGGCGTGGACGCGCTCGATAGCAAGCTTGGAGCAGGGGGCTTGCGCGCCGGAGCCCTGCATGAGGCGACGTCGCAGAGCGCAGCGCTGGTCGACGATGCCGCCACCACGCTCTTCCTCGCCGGCATCGCCGCGCGCGAGGCCGCAGGGGCAGGGGGGCCGGTGCTGTGGGCTAGCTGCCGCGCCGACCTCTACGCTCCCGCGCTCGAGCAGGCCGGCTTGCCATCGGCGAACGTGATCTACGCCCAGCCACGCGACGACGCCGCGCTGCTCGCCGTGGTCGAGGATGCGGTGCGAGACGGCACGCCGGCTGCGATCGTGGCGGAGGCGAGCAAGGTCTCGATGGTCGCGACGCGCCGCCTGCAGCTCGTTGCGGCCGACGCCGACATGCCCGTGCTGCTGCTGCGCCGCGCGCGCGGGCTCAACCAGGACGTGTTCGCCGAACCCTCGGCCGCGTGGACGCGCTGGCGGATCGGTGCCGCGCCGTCCGAGCGGTTGGGTGTCGCGGGTGTAGGAAGAGCGAGATGGGCGGTGGAGTGCGTCCGTCAGCGTGGGGGTGAAGGCTTCTCCCTAATTGTGGAGGGCAGCGATGAGACGGGTCGTCTCGCTGTTCCTGCCGAGCTTGGCCGTGGAGCGGTTGAGACGGTTGGAACGGTCCGCTTCGCGGCAGCCTGACGGACAAGTCCTCGAGCTGCCGGTAGACGACGACCCCGGCGCCTGTTCGGTGCCGCGGGGCGGGGGATGGCGGCCAGGGGCGCGCTGGGCGCGTGAGGGCATGCCATCGCGCGGTGACGTCGAGGCGCAGATCGCGACGCTGCCGACGCACGCGCAGCCGCCGATGCGCGAGCTCGGCCGGCGCTCGGAGGCTGCTAGTCACCCCTACAAGGCGGCCACACCAGCGCCGCGCATCAGCGTGCCTGCGGCCAAGCCGCTCGAGCACGCGCCACTCGCGCTCATCGGCAAGGTCGGCCGACGCGAAGAAGTGGTGTCCGCCTGCGACGGCGCGCGTGCGCTGGGTGTGCATCCGGGCATGGCGGCGACCCACGCGCGCGCGCTCGTGTCCGACCTCGATTTCCGTCCGGCGGAGCCGGAGGCCGACGCCGCGCTGCTCGATCGGCTCGCGCTCCTGGCGGTACGCCGCTGGTCGCCGATCGCTGCGGTTACCCCAAGTGATGGTCTCTGGATCGATCTCGCTGGCTGCGAGCACCTGCATGGGGGCGAGGAGCGCTTCTGCCGGCGGTTGCTCGCCTTCTGTCGGCGCGCGGGCTTCACCGCACGGGTGGCAGTCGCAGACACGCCGGGCGCCGCGCACGCGCTCGCACGTTTCGGCCGCGGCGACCTGATCCGCGCTGAGCCGGGCACGACGGCCAGCGCGCTCGCCCCGCTGCCGATCGTGGCGCTGCGCCTCGCACCCAATGCGCTCAGTGCCGCGCGCCGCTTCGGCTTCGAGAGGGTTGCGGATCTGCTGCCGGTCGCACGCGGGCCGCTCGGGCGCCGGCTCGGCCTGCCGGCGATCACGCGGCTCGACCAGGCGCTCGGCGCCGTCGCGGAGCCGATCACGCCGCGCGAGGATGCTGAGGTGCCGCTTGTCGAGCGCCGGCTGCTCGAGCCGATCGGCACGGCCGAGGCGATAGAGCAGGTCATGGGCGACCTGCTGCGCGATCTCGCCGGCGTGCTGCAGGAGCGCGGCCTTGGGGCGCGCGCCCTCCGGCTCACCGGCCTGCGCGTCGACGGGACCGAACAGGTGGTCGCCGTCGGCACGTCGCGGCCGACGCGCGAGGTCGCGCACCTGCTCCGTCTGCTGAAGCTCAAGATCGAGCGGATCGACCCAGGCATGGGACTGGAGCAATTCTGGCTCGTGGCGCCGCACACCGAGCCGCTCGACGCGGTCGACCTCGGCGCGGTGCTCGCCGGCGAGACGCTGGTGCGCGACCCCGCTCGCCTCGTCGACGTGATCGCTGGCAGGATCGGCCCGCGCGCGGTGTTCCGTGTTGCGCCGGTCGAGAGCCATGTGCCGGAGCGAGCCGTCGCCCGCTCCGACCCGAACGAAACGCCGGGACCCTGGCCGAAGTGGCCGCGACCCATCCGACTTTTTGCGCGGCCCGAGCCGCTCGCGCGGGTCATGGCGCTGATGCCCGACCAGCCACCGCGGCGCTTCGAGTGGCGCGGCAAGACCTACAAGATCGTCGCTGGCGACGGTCCCGAACGCGTCCATGGCGAGTGGTGGCGCCGGGAGGCGGAGGTGTGGGCGGTGCGTGACTATTACCGCGTCGAGGACGAGGAGGGCGGCCGCTACTGGGTGTTCCGCCGCGGTGACGGCTTCGAGGAGGACACCGGCGACCTCAGCTGGTGGATGCACGGGGTCTTTGGATGACCCACTATGTCGAGCTGCAGGTGCTCACGCACTTCTCGCTGTTGCGCGGCGCGTCGTCGCCTGAGGAGCTGTTCGCGGCCGCGGCGCTGCTCGGCTATCCCGCGATCGGCGTCAGCGACATCGGCACGGTCGGGGGTGTCGTGCGTGCCTGGGAGGCGCAGAAGGCGACCGGCGTGCGCTCGATCGCGGGCACGCGCGTGGACCTGTCCTGCGGCCGTCGCCTGCTGCTCTACCCGACCGATCGTCCCGCCTGGTCGCGCATCACGCGGCTGCTCACCGTCGGCAAGAAGCGGGCAGGGAAGGGGGCATGCCTGCTCCACTGGCACGACCTCGAGCCATGGTCCGAGGGTGTCATCGCTATCCTGCTGCCCCATGAGGCGGACGAGGAGAACTTGGCGGCGCTGAAGGACCTCAAGGCCGTCTACGGGCGCCGCGGCTACATGGCGCTCTACCAGCGGCGCCGACCGGGCGACGCAGTGCGCATCGACGTGCTCGCGCGCCAGGCGGGCGGCGCCGGCGTGCGCGCTGTCGTGACCGGCGACGTGCTCTACCACGCGCCCGAGGCGCGGCTGCTGCAGGATGTCGTCACCGCGGTGCGCGAGAAATGCACCGTCGACGAGCTCGGCTACCGCCGCGAGGTGAACGCCGACCGAGCGCTGAAATCGCCAGACGAGATGGTGCGCCGCTTTCGCGCCTACCCCGACGCGCTGCAGGCGAGCGTCGACATCGCGAAGCTGTGCACCTTTGACCTCGGCGAGCTGGCCTACCAGTACCCGCACGAGCGCCTGATCGAGGGACTGACGGCGCAAGAGGCCTTACAGAAGCTGGCGACCGAGGCGGTCGAGCGGCTGTTCGACGGCAACGTGCCGGAGGCCTACACCACGCAGATCGCGCATGAGATGCGGCTGATCGGCGAGCTTGGCTACGCGCCCTACTTCCTCACAGTCTACGCCATCGTGCGCGAGGCGCGCCGGCGCGGGATCCTCTGCCAAGGCCGGGGCTCGGCCGCGAACAGCTGCGTATGCTTCGTGCTCGGCGTCACCTCGATCGACCCGATCAAGCACGAGCTGCTGTTCGAGCGCTTCGTGTCGGGCGAGCGCCGCGAGCCACCCGACATCGACGTCGACTTCGAGCATGAGCGCCGCGAAGAGATCATCCAGTGGATCTATGAGACCTATGGTCGCAACCACTCCGCGCTGACCGCGGTCGTGACCCGCTACCGCGCGCGCGGCGCCGTGCGCGACGTCGGTAAAGCGCTCGGCCTGCCAGAGGATCTGACCTCATCGCTCGCCGGCCTTGTGTGGGGTTGGTCGGCCGAGGGTGTCGGCGAGAAGCAGGTCGACGAGCTCAACCTCGACATCGCGGATCGTCGCCTGCGGCTCACGCTCGACCTCGCGCGCAAGCTCATCGGCGTGCCGCGCCATATGTCGCAGCATCCGGGCGGCTTCGTGCTGACGCATGACCGCCTCGACGACCTGGTGCCGATCGAGCCGGCGGCCATGGAAGATCGCCAGATCATCGAGTGGGATAAGGACGACATCGACTCCCTCAAGTTCATGAAGGTCGACGTCCTCGGATTGGGGATGCTCGGCTGTATGAACCGGGCCTTCAACCTGCTCGAGCAGGATAAGGGCATCCGCGTCGGGCTGGCCGACCTGCAGGACGACGATCCCGACGTCTACGCCATGATCCAGAAGGCCGACACGCTCGGCACCTTCCAGATCGAGAGCCGCGCACAGATGAGCATGCTGCCGCGCATGAAGCCGCGGCGCTTCTACGATCTCGTCATTCAGGTCGCGATCGTGCGGCCGGGTCCGATCCAGGGCGACATGGTCCACCCTTACCTGCGCCGGCGTGAGGGGCTGGAGCGACCCGAGTACCCGCGCCCCGAGCTGCGCGCGGTGCTCGAGAAGACGCTCGGCGTGCCGCTGTTTCAGGAGCAGGCGATGAAGGTGGCGATCGTCGGCGCGGGCTTCACGCCGGCCGAGGCGGACCAGCTGCGCCGCGCCATGGCCACCTTCAAGTTCACCGGCGGTGTAAGCCACTTCAGCGAGAAGCTGATCGGGGGCATGGTCGAGCGGGGCTACCCGCGCGAGTTCGCCGAACGCACCTTCCGCCAGCTCGAGGGCTTTGGTTCCTACGGCTTTCCCGAGAGCCACGCCGCCAGCTTCGCCAAGATCTCCTACGCGAGCAGCTGGATGAAGCACCATCATCCGGACGTGTTCTGCGCCGCGCTGATGAACGCGCAGCCGATGGGTTTCTACGCGCCGGCGCAGATCGTCCGCGATGCGCGCGAGCATGGCGTCGAGGTGCGACCGCCCTGCGTCAACGCGAGCCGCTGGGACTGCACCCTTGAGCGGACAGGCGGACGCTACCTGGCCGTGCGGCTCGGCCTCCGGCAGATCCGCGGGCTGTCGAACGCTGACGGCGCCAAGATCGTCTCTGCCCGCAGCACCACCGCCTACGACAGCGTCGAGGACGTGTGGCGCCGCTCGGGTGCGCAGCGCGCCGCGATCGAGAAGCTCGCGGATGGCGATGCCTTCCACAGCTTCGGCGCCGATCGCCGGCAGGGGCTCTGGAAGGTGAGGGGGCTCGGCGAGGCACCGCTGCCACTGTTCGCCGCGGCGGATCGCGCGGCCGAGACGCAGAGCGGGGAGGGGATCGAGCCCGAGGTCCAGCTCCGCTCGCTCACCGACGGCCGCGAGGTCATCGAGGATTACCGCAACCTGCAGCTGTCGCTCCGCGCGCATCCGCTGTCATTCGTGCGCGACGAGCTGACGCGCCGGGGCGTAACGCGCTGCGCGGATCTCGCCAGCGTGCGCGACGGCCGCCATGTCGAGGTCGCCGGCATCATCCTGGTCCGCCAGAAGCCCGGATCGGCCAAGGGCGTGCTGTTCATCACGATCGAGGACGAGACTGGCATCGCCAACGGCATCCTCTGGCCCGACCGCTTCGAGGCGCAGCGCCGCACCGTGATGTCGGCCTCCATGGTTGGCCTGAAAGGACGGGTGCAGAAGGAAGGCGAGGTGATCCACGTCATCTGCGACCGCATCGTCGACCATGGCGACCTGCTCCATCGCGTCGGCGACATGTCGTTCCCGCATCGCACCGGCCGGGGCGACGCCGCCCAGCACCTCGGCTCACCCGATCGCGGCGACAAGGAGTGGAGCCCGGAGCCGCGCAACTGCTACTGGCCGCCCCACGCCGAGGGCATGGATCCTGAGGAACTCGTGCGCTTCAAGTCGCACGACTTTCACTGATCCGTGGCGACGCTGCCTCGGCACCAGCGCGTCGTGATCGCGCTATCGGTGCACATCCTGCGCGCCGGCGTGGCGAAATGCTCGGAGACGACGGTCGACGGGATAGAGGTGCGGCTCGCGCTGCGCTGCCTGCTGCCGCACTGCCCGGAGCGCTGGCCGCTCGAACTCTACTGGGACGCCGCCTCGCAGACGAACGAGATCGGGCGCGCCCAGGGCGTGACCGCCGCCTTCAACGGGATCGTGCGGCAGCTGCGGAAAGCAGGGCGGTACGAGGACGTTTCGCCACTGTGAGCAGCCGGACGACGAACGACGCCTCCTACCGAACGCTTGGCGAGTGGGCGGCTGATCGCGCCGACATGCGGATCGTCTGCGCGTGCGGCCGCACCATCAACTTCCCTGCCGAGCGGATCCTTGAGCGCTTCAAAGGCGACGGCGAGATTGCGACCAAGATGGTGCGGTTACGCTGCCGTGGGTGCGGTAGGCGCGGGCACGCTTCGCTTTCGGCGATCCCGGCATTGCGGCGATAGCGGTCAGCCGGCAGCTGGGGCCGGCCGAAAAGGTGGCCCACCGATCTGCAGAAGGACGCATCGATGGGCCTCAGATCTTGAGGCAAATGGCTGGGCCCATCGTACCAGGGCTTCAGGGAGTTGTACGTCATCCGTAGTGACCCAGCTTGGTTATTAACCAAGATCGCCGGCGAGCGTTCCAGCGGACGGAGACAGCCTTGAAGAATACGGTCCAGATCGGTCGCGACGGGTTGCGCACACGCGCAAAGGTCGACCAGATCACCTGTTAGCCAGGGAGTGGATGATGGACGCCTTTCGCGAAATCGAGGAGACGCAGGCGGCGCTCGATCAAGCGTACGCCAAGCTCGCTGCAATGCGTCTTAGCCACGATGTCGAGGACTTGGGTGAGGTTCACGGCCGCGCCGAGGAGGCGCTCGCCGGCGCGCGCGCTCTGGTCCAGATGCTCGAAGAGCTGGCCGCCGAGAAGAAGCCGTAGGCTTCAGTCGCAAAAAAGGGGGCGACGCCTTCGCGCCGCCCCCAGAAAGAGCCCCCCCTCATGGAAGCCCTTCGGGTCGCCCTCGCGCTCTAGCAGGCGCGCCGCTGTGCGCATTGGACGAATGAACCGGATTGAACGGTCTTCCTTACAGGCCGAGGCTCGCAAACTCAGCGCTTCGGCGTTGCCGCCCGGCTCAGCCCCACGATCGCGCCGACGCCAAGCGCCACCAACCCACCGGCGGCCCAAGGCAGCTTCTGCGCCTCCAGCATGAGGCTCGTCGACCTCGCATGCACCTTCTGCGAGCCATGCGTCGTGCCGTCGCTCCGTGCCTCGTAGAGATTGTCTCGACGATCAGGGTCGCCTGGGTCGCTCGGCTTCTGCTGGATCCGAGTGCCGATCACCTCCATGGCGAGGTCGGTCAGGCGGGGGGCGATCTGACCCACCAGCGAGGACAGGACGCCACCACCACCGACGTACAGCTCGCGGCGCTGATTGGCGCAGGCGAAAAGGATCGCGTCGGCGACCAGTGACGGATCGTAGAGCGGCGGGGGCAGCCGCGGTGCCTTGTCCATGAAGTTGCGCGCGTGCTCAGGATAAGGCGTGTCGATGGCGCCGGGCTTAATGAGGGTAACGGAGATGCCGGCGCGGTCACGCTCCAGCTCCATCCGAAGGGCATCGGTCAGGGCCTGAACGGCGTGCTTTGTCGCGGAGTACGGGCCCTGCTGGATGATGGCGCGATCGCCGAGGATGGAGCCGACGTTGATGATCGCGCCGCCTCCGCGGGTGCGTAGATGACGCGCTGCGACGAGGCTGCCCTGAAGGGTGCCGAAATAGTTCACGTCGAACGCCCTGCGGTGATCTGCGACCGGCACCTGCTCCACGGTGCCGTAGGTTGCGGCCGCTGCGTTGTTCACCCAGCTGTCAAAGCCGCCAAACGTCTCGATCGCGGTGTCAGCGATACGCTCGACATCGGTCTCGTTGGCCACATCGCCCGCGACGACAGCCACGCGACCTCCTGCAGTCCTGAGGTCGGCCGCGACGCGCTCCAGTGCCTCGGCATTGCGCGCCGCAATCACAACTGCAGCGCCGCGGCGGACGGCCTCACGTGCCGTTGCCAGCCCGTTGCCGCTACTCGCGCCGGTGATGACGATGATCTGCTCGGCAATAGGCTTCAGGCTCACGGCCATGGCACTCTCCGGTTTGATGCGCGGCCTAATCCCATCGAGGAAAGGCCGCTCCCCCGGTGCAACTCGTAGCCTTGGATGATGGGCTCAGCCCTCGAGCCCGATCGATCGGGCTTACGCTCCCTCATGCCGCGCGAGCACTGATTGCCAACTCAGATCCTCGGAGCCCGACTCCGGTCTTTGCGGCCGAGCAGAAAGGCCCAGAGAAGGCCCAGGATCGCTCCGCCCGCTACGAAGAAAAGGACGTTCTCAGGCGGCGCAGCCGGTGCAATCCCAAGCTTCAAGATGTAGACGATCAGACCCACCACAACACCGCCCAGCGTGCTAAACAACAGCCGGGACCCGTCACGTGGCCCGGGGCGTGCCGGCTTTTCGCTCGATCGTGCCACTGGTGCTCTCCTTACAAACAGGGAAGGGCCGATCCGCTCGGGCTACTGACCCTGCTTCTGGCGAGTGTCTCCGCGCAGATCATCGGCGGTGAGCTCGTCCTGCTTCTTGCCGAGGATGTCCTCGTCCTCGCCGTCCTTGCCCGGATCTTTCGTCCCAGCCTCATGCGGATCATCCTCGATGTCGGCGTCGCGCTCGAACGCGCCCTCGCCAGCTTGCGCATCATCCGACATGCATATCTCCTTTAGGTGATACGGCTCACCCGTTGCCACGTTCGCCTTTGATGCCGGCCGCAGCTTGGTCGAGCTTCTCTCGATCGTTCCCGACGGAGGCGATCAGCTCCCGGGCCTGTTCCTGGCTGAGGCCGTGCTTGGAGGCGAAATACTCGACCTCGTACGGCTCGCTGCCGGAAACCCGGGCGCGATCCTGCTCGCCGCGGTTTGTCTTATCGTCAGCCATGACACACTCCTGGATCGTTGGTGCTCCTAACGATCAAGGGATTGGTCGGGTTCAGCCGGTCTGGGCGCGGCAACTCGCTAACCTCCTACGGTGAAACGAGATTGCCGCCCGCATCCAAGGTGGCAGGCTCGCGTTTGTGACGCGGGAGGAACGATCATGAACGAAGATCCGAAGTTCTGCCGGCAACGCGCCGAGGTCGAGCGGCGCGCGGCTGCTGCCACTGATCTGGCGCGGGTTCAGGAGCGTCACCTGCAATCGGCCGCGACGTGGGACCGAATGGCGGAGCGCGGCGAAGCCTTCCTGCGCTCGCGTGCGCAAAGAGCTGCGCTCGTGGAGTGACCTGCTCGAGACGGCGGGGTGAGTGGCGCCCCGCCGATCTGGGGGGGGGGAGGAGCGGCGAGGCGCCAATCGAACCGCGGCTAATGGGGTCGGCTACGGTCACCCTCTGAACCTCGCCCGGGCCACCCCGTTCCCGTGGGGCGAGAAAAAACAACACCTTACACGCCGCCTGAGTCACCTGAGGCAGCTCAAGGAACGAGTCCGCGCCGCGGGTGATTCATCCCGGTGAAGCGAGCTCGATCCTCGACGCGGGAGGCGCTGAACGCCTGTCCCGTCACGGCGCCGGATCTTCCGGTCGACGCGATGCACTTCATCACCTGTCCGGAGTGCGGCCAGGACGTGGACTGCCGCAAGCTCGGCGACGTCCTTCACCATGACGAGCCCGGCCACGAGCCCCTGCCGCCAACCACCGCGGCTCCGCCGCTGGCGTTTGTCGAGCCCATGCTCCCGACGTTGGTCGATGTGGCTCCCGACGGGGATGGCTGGAGCCACGAGATCAAGTACGATGGCTACCGGACACAGCTTGTGATCGAGCCGACTGGCGTGCGCGCGTTCACGAGAAACGGTCATGATTGGACCGCGCAGTACCGGCCGGTAGTCGAGGCGGCTCGCCAGCTCCACTGCTCGCGCGCGATCATCGATGGTGAGATGATCGTTCAGGATGAAGCCGGGCGGAGCGATTTCAACTCACTCCGCTTGGCGATCGGCCGTAACCCGGAGCGCCTCGTCTTCATGGCCTTCACTGCCTCCATGCCGATGGGACGAACCTCCGATCACTCCCGCTGGAGCAGCGTCGCGAGCGCCTCGAGGAGATCATCGGCGCCTTCGATCCCGGCAATCCCATCCACTACAGCGCGGAGGTCCGTGGGGGCGGCCCTGACTTCTTCGCGGCCGTTGATCGGATGGGGCTGGAAGGGATCGTGTCGAAAAAGCGCGGCAGCCGCTACCAGAGCGGGCGGACCAAAAGCTGGCTCAAGATCAAGGCTTGGACCGAGGAGGAGTTCCTGGTCGTAGGAACGGAAGTGACACCGGGCGAGCCGGTGTCCGCGCTCCTGGCTCGCGAGACCGAAGGTGGCCTAGAATACGCCGGCGGAGCAGCGGTGACGCTCGCAGCTCCGATCCGAGAGGTCTTCTACGCTGCAACGGAGCAGCTCAGGCGAGACAAGCCGCTTGCCGGGATGCCGAGATCTAAAAAGGCACGTTGGATCGAGCCGCAGATGCGCGTCCGGGTTCGGCATCTGAAGGGCAGCGACAAGGTGCGTCATGCTTCGCTGGTCGATGTGACGGAGCTGTGCGGAGTGCGCCGAAAGGCGGGTCTACCGCGTTGACGCGGCGAAGGAGACCGCTTTGACCGACCTGCCGACCTTGCTCGAGAGCACCTCAATCACCATCCCGCTCGATGTCATGCTCGAGCTGATCCGTGCCGCTCGCGGTGACAGCTCGGAGGCCTTGCGCGAAGAGGTCGACAACCTTCTTAAACTCGAGGTCATTGGCACACTCGAGGGCCTCTCAGGCATCACCGAGGAACAGGTTGCTGAGCTCGTGACGCAGGCATTCGGGGACACTACCTCTCAGGCCTGATCCGATCGTCACTTCGCACCGAGAAGCGCCAGGACAGCCGCGAGCGACATGACGAATAGCGAAAGCCATATCGCAATCTGGCCGTAGATATGAAGAACTACGCCGACCCATGAAAATCTCCGACGCAGCAGGATTCCGCTGCCAACGGCTACGAAGAACGCAACCGTGGTGGGAAAGGCTATAGATGGAGATCGCTGCAGCCCTGCTTCCGCAAGGGGCATCAATCCGATCGCGGTGACGAGCAGCCACGAAAACGCTAGCAGCAGGCCGTCGATGGCTTGCGCCCTTGAACCAGCCTCGGGCGAGGTTTGCGCGCTTGCCAAAAAACCCTCCTTAGCATAGCCTCCGCGCGGAGGCGTTTGCCATGCAAAAGTTCGATAATACCCTATACTACTTGACCGTAGATAGTCCTGGCGGACCGGTGTACGCGACAAAGTCGACGGACGATGATGCTGACACACAATACTGCAACGATGAAGCAGCAACAAGCCGTGGGGTGCGCCTTGGACAGATGATCGGTTCTATCGTATTGCTAAGCGGCTTTCTCTACTGCTGGTTTGCCCTGTAGGCACTATTCCCGCCTTGTTGGGTCGGTGAAGAATTGGCGGTTTAAGTCCTTGTTCACCTCCGACTGGACCTGACTTCCTGCCTGAACAGCACCTTGCCGCATAACGCCCTGAGCATCTTGCTCCGACTGCAACGCGGCCTTTCCAGTCCGGACACGCTCCCGCGCTTGCTCGCCACTCGGTAGCGTCGGCGCTGCGGGGAGCGACGCTAGGCCCTTCGGATGATGCCTTGCTATGACGTCTGCATCTGAGCTGACCGGGGGCGGCGCAACTTGCACCAAGTCCGGCTGATGCAAACTTGGAGCAACCTGGTCATAAATTTCCTGCTTCTTCTGCGCCAGGAATGTCGCCAGCATACCGTCCCTTGTCAGTCGTTCTTGCTGAGTGAAAGTGGCCTGATGGAGGCTTGGCGCATTAAGTCCGGGCTTCTCTGCCGCCATCCGAGTGTACCATTGGCTAAATTCCTGACTAAGGTTCTCGCTCATTTGGAGACCGTGGGACTCAGCGAAGCTAGCATCGCGGGTCAGCTGCTGGGATAGTTCGTGTAGCTTCTGAGCACGTTGCTCATGTGAGTATGCCATCGCGAGCGCGTCCTCCTCACTCACGGAAGATGTGCGATCCGTAGAGGCGCGCGTGTAGGTCCCTACTTTGGTGTACGTACCGCTTGAGGTTCCGGCGGAATCACCGTTCGCATGCTCATTGCGAGCTGCGTCAGAAGAGCTGCTATTCGTATCGTCAGTCCGGGTGCGATCTGCACTATGGTTGAGGCCATCACGCTGAGCACCAGTCCAAGTGACGCTCCCTGAAACCTTTGGGATCGGGACAGCGTCAAGGATTCGATCCAACCGACCTCGTGGGGCATTCGTTGTTTGGTTGGCCGCTGGAGCAGTCCCAGTGCCCTGATCTGCTTTTTGGGCTGGCTCCGCACGTCGTGTACGCGTCGGAGAGCCCGCTTCGATGCCTCCTTGCACTTGATGAAGGGTTTCTGCGCTGCGGCTCTTAGCGTCTGTCGATCGAAGGGTCTGTCCGGTCGACGAGCGGTTCTCAATACCGTTAGAGACAGATCCAGTGTCGCGATCAAACGTCTCGAACGAGGTTCCTGTTTGGCCGCCCTGACCAGTCTCGAAGCCGGAGCCGATGGTCGTCGATCGACCGGTTGAACTCCGGTTCGTGTGCGTAGCCGACCTGATTGCGGCCGCTGCTTCCAGCTCGCTTCGCGACGCTCTCTCAGCGTCACTAGCTGCCTGCCTCATCTCCGCGACATACCCGGAGGACATCGTCGGTTGAACAGCAAGCTTACTCATGCCGGGCGTGACATCGAAGACCGACTGGCCGTTGCCATAGCTGCTCGTTGTGGTTCCATCATCGTAGCGGAACGAGGAGCCCGCCGTCGCAGCTGAGGAGAACATCGGTGCATTCGACCACTGGTCGCTCTGGCGCATGTTGGAGGTCGAGTTGGCGAAGCTCGTATTCCCGTACGAGTAGTTGCCGGTCGTCTGCTCGGCAGCGGCAGCTTCCGCGGCGTTTTGCGCCGGGCTGAGGATCGACGTCGCCTGACCCGAAATGCTCATCGCGCCCTTGGCGAGACCAGCAGCGAGGAACGGCACACTCATCAGCATGAACCCCGCGATCGTCGCGGTCTCGGCGTTGACGGCCCCGATCCCGGCGTAGGTGCCAAGAGTCATGCCACCCTCGGCCACGCCCTTCGCCGCGATCGTCGCGCGGGTCATGCAGATCATGTGAAGGATGACGTAGAGCGGTCCCCACGAGGCGAGATAGAAGAAGCCGGTCAGGTATCCCTTCAGTGCTCCGACACCCGTCTGCGGCATCAGGAACAGCGGGAAAATCACCGGGAACATCGCGTAGAACACGACGGTCAGCACGATGTTGAGGATCGGCACCCAGCTCATCGCCTGCTGCGCGATCGAGTTGTACGTGTTGCGCGCCTGAATGTCCGCGCGTGTGGTGGCGAACGTATCGATCGACGCCGCGCCTGGCCCGCCTGCCATGCCGTCACGCGCCTGCATAAAGGCGTTGATGGCCGTGTTCTGGCGCATGACAGCCTCAAAGTTGGGGCTCGCGGCGGTGAAGGCCTGATTGACGATCGGCACGTCCTCCCGGAGCTTAGCCGAGGCGACTGCCGTCGAGAGCTTCGGATAGGCCTGCTTCGACCAGAGCGGCGTGTGCGCTGCGATCATGGGCGTCCACTGCTCGGAAAGCAGGTTGTAGGCGTTGTTGCAGGTGATGATGTCGGTCGTGACCGCTGCACCGGCGCGGCTGGTCCACGGCTGCGACCGCGCGACTGAGCCCGGACCCATCGCGTTCCAGAGGTCCTTGGCGTTGGCGAGGTCGGTCATCGACTTCTGCCCGAGCATGATGTCGCCGAAGACGCAGTTCTTGAAGTGCGCCGAGAGGTTGGTAGCGAACTCGGCGTCGCGAATCTCGAAATTGCGCGTCGCGTCGAACAGGCGTGCGCCGTAGACCATGCCGTTGGTCGAGTAGTTGAGCTGGCTTGGCATCGTGAAGACGGTCTCGGCCGTCCGCGTCAGCCAGTCGCCGACCTGGCTGGTGAAGCTCGCCATGACGCCGAGCCCGAGAGGCACGTTGGCGATCGTCGCAGGCGCAAGCGAGGGATTGATGCGGTCGGTCACCTTCACACTGACGGTCGGCACCATGAGGCACGAGTAGATCAGCGTCGAGCCGAGGAACCAGTTCATCCAGACGCGCCAGTTCATCGTGAACGCGACCGACATGAGCGTGTAGATCAGGCCGAGGATCATCACCACCCGTAGCAGGGCGCGATAGCCGCCTCCGCCTGTCCACGCGGCAACCGCGTTGAACGTGTTGACGATGTATTCGCCGCCACCAATCGTGAAGACCTCGACCATCGCTCGCTGTCCTTAGTTGAGGCCCTGCGCGCTCAGCCCGCGCGAGAAGTTGAGCGACGCTGCCATCGCCGGCGACATGCTGTTCTGCAGCGTCGACTCGAGCATCACCGATTTGTTGATGAGGAAGATCGTCTGGTTGAGCGTGTCCTTCAGTTTGAAGTCACGCTGCGCATAGCGCTCGCGCGCGGCCGCAAGCTGCTCACGCCACGCCTTGCTCACATCGACATCGCCCGACTGAACCTGCACCGACGACTGGCTGATCCGATCGAGCATGTTGTCGATCATCGCCGAGAGCAGGTTGATCGCCACGATCTCGGCGAGCGCGCTGGTCTCGCCGGGGTTGAAGCTCTGGTGCGCCATCGCCTGCACCGCCAGCATTTTGTAGAGCGGTAGCGAGGTCATGTTGAGCAGCTGCTGCTCCGCGACGTCGAGCGCGCTGTCCGTGCGGATCTTGGAGTTGATCGAGTCGATCATTCCCTTGATCTTCGTCCGCAGTCCGACGGCGATCTGCAGCTGCTGCTCCGTCACCTTGAGGCACTTCAGCTGCTCATCGCACTTCAGGAACTTGACCGGTGTGCCGCCAGTGCCGGTGCCGTCGAGCAGGGCAGTGACGACCGCCTCTTCGGCAGGACCGTGGAAGGCGACCATTGGGCCGCCATCCGGCGCACCCTTCGGGTCGACGACGATCGTGCCGACCAGCGTCATCAGGTACTCGGAGAAGCCCTGGTCGTAGGTGCCGAACTTGTTCGATTTCTGGATTGCGTCCCAGGTGTAGTTGCGCGGCGCGCCGGCCGCGTTCTCGGCCATCTTGGGGTCCTTGCTGGCGTCGATCGTCGCTTCCTGCTTGCCGCCGGGGCCGCATTCCTGCCGCGAGCGCGCCCAATCGGAGAACATGCCCTCGCTGTTGCCGATCGCGGCGCAGACGTTCGAGCGTGCGCCGGCCATCTTGGGCCACAGGCCACCCACCAGACCCTGCGCGGCCTCGCAGGACGAGATGTTCATCTGGTTCATCTGCTGCGCCTTGTTGGCCATGCCGTCCATGACCTTCCCGATCTCCGGGGACACGCTGTCGATAGCGAGCTGGAAGGCGAAGCCGAGCGCATTGTTGGCGGTCGCCTTCAGCATGGCGACCATCTCGGCGCCGTTGATGAAGGAGAAGGAGCCCGTGAAAATGTCGATGCCGCCGCAGCCGGCGCGCACGCTCGGCATCTGCAGGTTGAACGGCTGCACGCTCTTCTGCGGGAAGCGCGTCCAGACGTTGCCCATCGAGTAATAGCCTGCGGTCTGCCCCTGGTAGGCAGAAGGGCCGGTCACATTGGCTGCGCCCCCAGCATCCTGGAAGAAGCTGTTCATCTGACCGGCAACGTCGGCACGAGCGATGTCGACCGGGATCATGCTCGCGGCGCCGAGCACCGCGATGGCCGCGGCGGTACGCCGCATCAGCACGCGGAAGGGTGAAGGGCGAGGGGAGCGGGCGGGCATCAGAAGTCCTCGCCGGGCTTGGTGTTGGTGAGCATGAAGATGCGCTCCATGATCTCGTCGGCCGACATGACGCCGAAGCCGATGGGGACGGTCTTGCGGGTGACGGTGTCGAAGAGCACCAGCGCCGGCGTGGCGAGCGGCACGCCCATGCGCTCGCGCTGGCCGCTGTCGACGACGTAGTTGGGGAAGGAGCGGCTCGGCCCGCCGTCAGTCGAGACCGCCATCACCGTCATGCGGTGGCTGTCGGCGACCGAGCGGAGGATGGGCGAGAACACCTCACAAGCCGCGCAGCTCTGCGCGAAGAAATAGAACATGCCGTAGCGCTGGCCGATACGCGCCAGCGCCTGATCGCGGGTCGCGCTGCGGTTGTCGGTCCACGCGCGCTTGCCAACCGTCGAGACCGGTCGCTGCAGCGTGTAGTCGATGTCGGGGTTCTGCCAGAGCGCGCGCTGCCAGGTGTCGGAAAACACCGAGGCGCGGTCGAGCTGCTCACGCTGGAAGCGGACGTAGGCGATCACGTTGGCCTCGGTCGGCTCGAGGATGGCCTTGTTCTTCAGTTCGTTGAGCTGCCGCGTGATGGCCTTCATGCGATCGGTTGCCGAAGCCTGCGCCTGCTGCACGGCCTGCGGCGTCTTAGGGAGCGCCTTGGGGCGCTCGCAGTAGAACCACTGCCCTAGACGGCGCTGGCCGCAGTAGAAGTCGTCACCCTGCGCCGGCCCAGCCGCGCTTACCTCAAGGACCTCCGGCTGCGCCTGGTCCTCGGCAGTTTCGCCTTCGCCAACGTCCGCCATGGAGGCGGACTGGAGATCCAACGACTGCGCGGGCGCCGCGATCGGCGCGGCCGCGGCGAGCAGCATGAGGAGCGTGGCGGCGAAGCGGCCGCGGCGGTTATCCCTGATCGTCGTCATCGTCATGCTCCCCGTCGAGCTCAATCATTGCGAGTTGAAGGACCGACATCATCCGCGCGACGTCGAGCATCTTGGTGCCCTGATCGAGCATGCGGACGATCCCGCGCAGGTGGCTGCGGCCGTGCTTGCGGCCCTTGATCGTGGCGCGCATGCCTGTCGGGCGGCGAACCAGCCACCCGGCATCGACCATGCGCGGGAAGGAGCGCTCGACCTCGCGCGGGTCGACGTCGCACTGGAACCAGTGGCTAACCGTCTGCGCGACCTCGCCCGCGGAGGTGCCGCGGCTCGAGCGATGAATACGAAGGAACACCGCCAGATCGAGCACCGACATGTCGATCATGCACGGCCCCCCCGGACCGTCCGCATCATTTGCGCCCGTGAAGGTCATAATACCCCTGAATCTTTTGCTGGATGTCGTTCATTACGCTGACCTCATCCGGCAGCTTCGCTGCGTCCATGAACTCGGCATAGACCTCGGAGAAATCCATCCGGGACAGGTCGAGGCGCTGAAACTCCTCGATCGTGAAGCCCTTGCAGGTTTCGTCCTTGGGTTTGCCCCATGGCTTGTTGATCTGCAGGCGACCTTGCTCCTGCAGGATCCGGGAAAGCTTGCTGCCGAAACAGCAGTAGGCGTCCTTCGACGTTACGCAGACGCCGAGGATCTTGTCCGAGCAGTAGGATCCGACCTTATGGCAGAGCCCCTTGTCGTCCTTCTCGTCGAGCTGCTTCTCGGCCGAGCTGCACAGCCACGGCGTCAACAGCGGCACGCCCTTGCCGGAGCAGCAGTTGGAGGCGCCGAAGATCTTCTTGTTGCAGGTGTTGCGCTCGCCCGAGAAGACCGTGAGCTTGTCCGGGTCGAACTGCTTGCCCGCATCGCCGATCGCGTGGAGCGCCACCAGCGCGTCCTTGAACTCGGTCGAGGCCTCACGCTCGATCTGCTCGCAATCGCCGTTGATGCAGTAGACGTCGTTGCCGCAGACATACTGCTTGTCGGTCGCAGCAGGATCGTCAGGCAGCGGACAGCTGTAGACGCGCTGCGACACCTTGCAGGCGCCGTCTCTCGGATCGTCGAGGCACTCGTCGCGGAGGAACTTGCACTGCTTGTTGTCGTCGAGCGCGCTGCAGTCGCTCGCCGGCTGGAGCCGCTGGCAGGTGAAACTCCGCGACCAGGCCCAGCAGCTCTGCGTCACCGCCACGCCCTCGATCGTGCGCGTCTCCGGCCCCTCTGTGCACACCTCGGCGACCTGTGCGGTGCAGCTCGTGTCGGCGGCCAACGCGGGGCACGTGCCCTCGTTGCGCGTCACGGTGACGGTCGTCTCGCCCTCCTTCTTGAGGAAGACGGTGTTCGTTTTGAAGTTAAAGTGGGCCGGGATCTCGCCCTGCGGGATCTCGGTCGAGCAGGAGTAAAGCTGCGCGGTGCCGCTGACCTTGCTCTTACAGAATTTGCGGTAGTCCTCGATGTTCGTGCCACCGGCGCCCATCTCGATTTGGGCATCGCAGACGTGCTTGGACACCGGCTCGGCGCGGCAGATACCGGCCGCGACCTTGGCCTGCATCACCGTATTGCGAGCAAAGCCGTTGCCCTCGTTCTTGTCCGGCGCACCGTAGTAGAACCAGCGTGAGGTGTTGATGACGCTCGGCACCATGGTGCCGCGGCAAGTCTCGTTGGCCTGGGTGACCTTGGAGCCCTTGTTGCAGGTCGCCTCGTAATAGCCCTTCGAGCCGACCGAGGGCGGGAGAGCGGTGCAGGTGCCCGTCGTGCCGCCGATGTTCTGCCCGCCGAGGTAGGTCTCGGGGTCCTTCTCGATCGCGGTGCCGCGCGAGGTCGCCGCGAGGATTTCCGAGTTGCTGAAGCTCGGGCGGGTGCCGGCCGTGTCGACGACGGTGCCATAGGCGTCGCTGGTCGGCGCCGCGCCTTTGCCGTCCATCGTCAGCTTGTCGGGATCGTCGAAATAGACCTTCTCGGGCAGGTCCGTGCCGCCGTAGCCGGGCAGCTCCTGCAGCTTGGCGTCGCTGGGTCCCAGGCTCTCGTCCGCGCGCATCGCCTTGCCCATGGCGTTGCCTTCCTGGCGCGCCTGCTCGATCGTCGTCTGCGCGATGACGCCGCTGGCGCCGCCCGCAATGACGGCGAGGAAAAGCGAGGCGGCGAGGCGCTTCACCTACGCGCCCTTGCCCATGTTGCGCAGCGCCACGGATGCGACGCCAGCGCCAGGTCCGCGCCCGTCAACGAAGGTGTCGAGCACATAGCGCACCGACACGTTGCCGGTGATGCGATCGAACGCCGGGACGGCGGTGCGGCAGTTGAGGCCGGAGCACAGGTCGAAGTCGGAGGAGACCGCGACGTAGGTCGGCACCGCCTGAACATCGAAGGCGCGGAACAGGCGCGGGTCGATGCCAACGTTGGAGAGCTGATCCTTCTCGGTCACGACCTTGCTCAGCGCCTCGCTGAACGCCTTCATCGAATTGTTCGGGAAGCCGCGAAACACGACCACGCCGCCCGCCTTGGCGGTGTCGGCGATGAGCTGGCGCAGCGCCGGCGCCGGCATCGACAGGCTGGCGAAGGTGATGAACTGCGGCGCGTCACCGCGGCCGGTCGACGACACGTTCTGGCTTGCGCCCTTGATGATCTCGTCGAAGTCGAACGCACCGTCACCGTTGATCGGTAGGTCGGCCTTGGCCAGCTCGGTGAGGTTGCCGGTCGCCTTGTCCTGCACCGCGACCGCTTCCTGGCGGAAGGCGTCGCCGCGGTTGCGGACCTGCTCGGCGAAGGTCTCGGCATCGCCCTGCATGGCGGCCGAGCGGCGCTTGATCGCCTCGAGGTCGAGCCCGTCGACCGTCTGACCGATGGCCTGGATGCCGGCGAGCCCGGCGATCCCGGCAGCGACAAGGAGGAAGCGGCGCATCAGGGTCTCCTCACAGCACGCAGCAGTTGCGCTTGCGCCAGACGAGGTAGCCCATGTCCTCGCCCTTCACGGGGAAGGCACGGCCGGCCTGCGGCGGCATCGTCGAGGCGCCGAGCGGCGAGCACGCCGCCTTGCCGCTGACGGTCGGGATCGGGTTGGTCATCTGGACGCGGTATTGCTGCTTCTTCAGCACCGGCATCGGGTACTTGTTGCACAGGCCCTTGGAGCCCATCGTCCCCCAGGCGAGGCCCTCGCGGTGGATCTTGAAGGCGAACCGGGCGAGCGCGAGGCGCGACGCCTGCACGTGACCGACCGAGGCGGCGATGTTGCCGTTGATGGGATACATCGGCCCCTGACAGCCGGCGCACCAGAAGGTCGCATCGAGCGGCAGCTTGGCGGTCGCAGCTATGCAGTCGCCCGCGCACGCCGCCTGCGCGATCGGCGAGGAGAAGAGCACGGCTTCCGGATTGATGAGGGCGGTGAGCGAGTCATCCTGCCAGAGCGGGTCGACCTCCGTCATGTAGGCGATGTCGAACGACGACTGCTCGAAGCACGCGAAATCGGCGAGGATCTCCATCCAGTAGAGCAGGGGGTAGACGTACCAGTGGACGTGCCACTTGGACGTGTTCTGCCCATTGCCGCCCTTCTGCGACGGGCCGGAGAGCTGGCCTTGGCCGATGTCGAAGCCGGGCGAGATCTTGGTGCCGCCCAGGTTCACGAAGCACCACGGCTTGGTGGAGACGTCGGCTAGACGCACAGGCTCCCAGAAGCCCGCCGCGATGCCGATCCGCGGCACAGGCGAGCCGCAGGCGCAGACCGGCAGGTTGGGGTTGTCGGTGTCAGGCCGGTTGCTCGGCCAGATCTTCAGCCCGCCTACCGAGAGCGGAAAGAGGCAGGACCAGCAGACGTCCGTGATCGGGTTGACGAACTTGCCGGTACACTTCGACTGCGCCTCCGCGCGCGGGCTCAGCACCGCCGACAGGGCGAAGGCGAAGAGCGCGAGGGTGAGAAGGCGCAGCGCCTTCACGCGACCTCCTCCGACGAGGTGGCGGCGTCGAGGTAGGCGTTGTCGGCACGGTTCTTCCGGAACACGTAGAGTGTCGTGTGAAGCGCGGTCACTGCGAGGACGGCAGCCACCACGAAGGAGGCGAGCCGACCGAACAGCTGCACCAGCGTGCTGATCGACAGAACGCCGACCGCGGAAGCCACGCAGAGCACCTGGAAGGTCCGGCGCATGCCGCGAAGCTCGTCCGTCTCCGGCGCCGCCATCGGCGTCTTCATCATGTCGAGCCAGAGCGGCATCAGCTGTTCCCTTTCAGCTTGATCTCGGAGAGTTTCATGACGCGGCCGTCCTGGATGGCGACCGCGGGCGTGTGGCGGATGCCGAGTTTGCCGGTCAGCCGACCCTCCTGGTCGAAGTAGAAGCGGCGCTGGCGCTGGGTCATCTCGTCGATCGGAGAGCCGTTCACGAGGATGATCTTGGCTTTGAGATCGCTGTAGTTGGCCGTCGCCCACGCCATCTCGGCGTCGTTGTCACCGTCGATAAAGACGAGCGCCTGGGTGACGGCGGTGAAGTCGAGCGGGTTCACCGTCTGCCCGCGGCGCGCGATGTAATTGCCCTTCTGATCCTGCACGTCGCGCTCGATCGTGATCGTGGGATCATAGGCCCAGGTCCGCGCTTCCGACGCCGGCGTGATCCCCGCGACCGGCTTGGGCCGACGCACGCGCGCCTCGGTCCGCTTGGCAAAGGCGGCGTTCATGCGGTCGATCTCGCCTTCGGCCTGCAGGCGCTGCAGCTTCGCCTCGATCGTCGCCAGCAAGTCGGGCTCCGCGATCGGGAAGGTCTGACCCACGACGCCATGATCGCGCGCGCGCGTCGCCGAGGTCAGCGATATCGAGAGCAGCGCCACAATGGCGGCGGACTCTAGCGCGCGCTTCACAGGATCGGCTTTCCGACGCCGACGATCGCGGCGGTGCAGGCGTAACCGATCGCAGCGTAGCGGCTGTCGAAGCCGTCCTTGTGCGGGCTGCCGACGAAGTAGCAGCCGCGGGGGATGATGCCGGTCGGCCCGGGCACGAGACGCTCGCCGAACTTGCTGACGGGCTTCATGTGCGCGACGAGCTTGCCCGCGACGATGACGTCGGCACCGCGGTGCTCGACCAGGTCTCCGGGCATGCCGTAGACGATCTTGCCGAACATCTGCTTCTTGGCGCCGAAGTGGCGCACAACGAGCGGCGCCTTGGGCGGCACGAAGAACACGTACTCGCCCCGCGCTGGCGTCGCGGTCTTGTGGATCACGAAGGCCCAGTTGGGCAGCGATTGCGAGGAGTTGATGAGCAGCGCGTGGTTCTCGCGCCAGCTCGCCAGCGCGTTCAACGACAACCCGCCTGCCGTGAAGAGCCCGAGCGCCGCCCACAGCCGCTTGCGCGGGCGAAAGCGCTCGCCGGCGACCGGCGCCGGGAGGGCGGCGGCCTTACTGGCCACCGGGACCACCGAAGGTCGAGACGCTGGCGCCCTGAGCCGCCATGTCGGGGGCAGGCGCTGCAACGCTCGCGTCCGTCGAGGGCACTGGCCCGAACGGCGAGCCGGCCGGAACGTTGGTCGGCGTCTGCGCGAGCTCGACCGGGGAGGGGGCTGCGGCTGGCGCGACCTGCGCAACCGGTGCCTGTCCGCGCATCATCGCGCCCATCTGCGCGGGCGATGCCGCCTGCGGCACCTTGACGCCCGCGGCATAGACCGCCTTGGCGACCTCGGCGGTGATGTCGGGCACGCTCTTGGAGAGCACCGCCTCACCGACGAGCACCACCTGGCCAGCCGCGCCGCGGCGCTGCAGCTCGCCGTCGAGCGTTGCCATGAAGGTGCGCATCTGCGCCTGGACCTGCTCGGGCGGGGTTGCACTGCGCGCCTGCGCCTGGACGTACTCGCCGACGATCTTGGAGAGATCCGCCTTGACGATGTGCTGCGGCTTCTCCGCGGTCACCGCCTTGGTGATCCACATCGCCCAAACCAGCGCGACCAGGAGGGCCGCACCGAGGAGCAGCTGCTGCGCGGTGTAGCCGGCGAAGATGGCACGGCGACGCGCGGGCGCGATCGTGGCGGAGGCGGGAACGGGGGCGGGGGCCGCGGTGGCAGGCTGGGGCGCGACAGGCGCGCCCATCTCGTTGTTGTCGGTCATGCGCGCGGCTCCTTGGCGGCCGGGTCACGCGGGAGGATGGCGTGACGGCGGAAGAAGATGAGCGCGCCCGACACGATCATGTGGACGATGCCGACGGTGATCTTGAACTGGTCGACGCGCGCGGGGCCTGCCGCGAGGTAGCGGCTGGTCATGTTCTCGAGGTGGTTCATCATGCCATCGAGCGAGAAGCCGCCCAGCACGAGGAAGAAGAGGACGAACACGCCCCAGGTCATCAGCAGCGTGGTGGCGAGGAAGCCCGTCATGTGCAGGCCGAAGTAGAGCAGGAAGCCGGCATCGGTGCGCGCGGCCCGCCGGGGCGGCGAGAGCGGCACGATGCGATCGGGATGCGTTGCCATGAGGGTCACTCCGCGGCAATCGGGAGCTGGTCGTCGGCGACGTCGCTCCACTTCTCGGGGTTGTCGGGATAGGCGACGCGCTCGATCGCCTCTTCCATCGTCAGGCCGTGGCCGAGCAGGTCATGGATGGCCGCAAAGGTGCGCGGCGAGGACGAGAAGACGGCCGCGGAATAGGGATCGAGCACGAGGCGGCCGACTGCCATCGACTCCGGCCCCTTGATAAGGACGTCCGAATATTCGACGCCGTTGCGCTTCAGCGAGCGCATCAGCGCGTCGGTGTAATCGTCCATCTCGAAGCGGTCGTGCTTTTTGAAGTCCGCAATCGTCTCGGCCTTCTGCTGCAGGACGACGAACCAGTCGCTGTTCTCGAGCGCCGCCTTGGAGCCGTCCGACTTGTAATAGTCGTTGATGCTCTGCGTGGCGGTGACGAGCGAGGCGCCGTACTTGCGGCAGGTACGCGCATAGGCCTCGATGAAGTCGGCCATGGAGCCGCCCTTGAGCATCTGCCACGCCTCGTCGAGGAGCAGCGCCTTGGGAACCGAGCGATCCTCGCGGCGCATCGCCTGGCTCGCCATGAACATGATCGCGGTCAGCGCGACCGAGCGCAACTCCTCGCGCGAGGACAGGTCCGACAGCTCGAAGACGGTGAGGTTGGCCTTGAGCTCGAACGACACGTCGCCGGTGAAGAAGCGCCCGTAGGTGCCCCCGCTCGAGAACGGCCGCATGGCAATCCCGAGATCGGCCGCGACCGGGTTGCCGGTCTCCGCGAGTGCGGCGATCACATCGTCGATGCAGCCGCCACGCCCCTTCTCGGCCCAGACCTTGTTGATCGCGCCGTCGATCAGACCGCGCTCGGTGTCGTTGAGCTTGTCGATGTGGCGCGCCATCTGGTTCACGATGCTTTTCAGCATCGCGAAGCAGTCCATGAGGTAGTCCTCGTCCTGACCCGCGAGATCCGGATCGATCATGGCGAAGGGGTTGATGCAGAAGCCCGACGCCATGGTGAACTCGACGAAGGCACCGCCCTGCAGCTTGGCCGAATGCTCGAACGAGCGGCCGTCGTCGATCACGACGACCTTCGCGCCGGCACCCACCATGGAGGCGCACAGTTCCTGTAGCGCGACCGACTTGCCCGAGCCCGACTTGCCGCACACCGCAACGTTGTGGTTGCCAGCAGCGTTCTCGAACGGTGACCAGAAGAAGGGCTGGCCGCGGCGACCGACCAGCATGAGGTGCGGCTGATGCCCGCCCAGATACTCGCCCTGCATCGGCATGAGGCTGGCCGCGGTGGTGGTCAGCACCGTGCGCATGCGCTTCATGTTCTTGAGGTCGAACGACAGGCCATTGGCCATGGTCATCGGCATGGCGGCGAGCAGGCCCTGGATCTGCAGGTAGCGATCGTCGAGCAGGTCCCAGCCGGCCGCCCGGTACACCGACTTCAGCGTCCGCTCGTTCGAGTCCCCCTTGCCCTTCGGACTGAAGGAAGTGACCGAGTAGAAGGCCTGCACGAGCTTGCGGCCCTGGCGCAGCTCGTCCTTGACGAATTTCCACTCGGCCGACTGGTCCTTCAGCTGCGGCAGCATGCGCGCCGACTTGGAGTCCGCGAGGCTCGTGGTGCGCATGAACTTGCGCCCTGCGCGTTGCCCTTCAGCCTCCGCGTCGGGGAAGTCGAGGCACAGGTTGGTCGAGACCGGGCAGGGCATGCGCAGCTTGTCGGCGAACATGTCGCCGATGAGCTTGGCCATGTCCCATGGCGCCCAGCGCTGCGGCAGGTTGCGCACCGAGAAGGAGCGCACGTCGAACGTGTCGGGGTAGATCTCGCCGATCTCGGGCGCGTCATCGACCGTCTTGCCGGTCGGCCGAAAGCGCTCGGTGCGCAGCAGGATGCGATCGGGCTCGATCTTCATCTCGAGGTCGTGGCGCACTGCCTGGTCCGCGATCGGATCGAACGGATTGTAGGTGATCGTGTCGTCACCCGGCGCCGTCGTCGGCGAGGTCAGATCGTCGATCCACGTGATGAGCGCCCTGGGGTCCATCGGGCGCGAGTGGACGCCGATCGACTCGAGCGTCGAGGCGAGCCCCTCCATGACCGAGACGATCTCTTCGTTGGAGACGCGGCTCGTCTCCGGCGTCGAGTAGGAGAGCGCGAGGCGATGGTTGCGCATGTGGAAGGGCGCCGCGGTCGACAGCGAGTTCCACACCCCACCGAGTAGATACTCGGTGCGGTGCTTCGCCATGCGCTCGTAGACGCCAGCGGCGGAGTAGCGTGGCAAATACCACTTCGCGAGCAGCTCGCTGATGCGCGGGCTCATCCAGCCATGGACCTGCAGCGCGCCCGGTGTCGGGATGCCCTCGGAGAGAAATTGCGCGAGCATCTCGTGGCTTTGCTCGGTCGCACCCATCATGGGCGTGCATTCGAGCACAAAGCCGCGCGTGCCGCTGTTGTAGAAGATCTGCGTCTTAGGATCGTAGCTCCGATACGGCAGCCAGTGAACGAACCGGGGGACCGCGGTGTCGGGACGCCCGCCCTCGGGCTTGGCGCTATCGCCGAGGATCGTTGCCAGCAGGCCGCTCAGGAAGCTCATTGATCCACTCCGGGGAACGAGGGCGCGCGCAGCACCGGGATGACGCCGTTCGCCTTTGCCGCCTCACGCGCCTCCGGCTCGGCGCGCGCGAGACCGGCGCGGATGGCCGGGCTGGCGCCGACCGATGCAAGCGCGGTGCGCCCCGCCTGGGTCGCGTGCGTCGGCACCGTGATGGCCGACGTTGCCGTTGGCCTCGTCGCAGCGCGAGCAGGCGCGGACGGAGACGGGGTGGCAGGCTTGGTGGTGCCGACCGCCTGTGTCGTGGCCGTGCGCGCCTGTGGCGCAGTCGCGGCAGGGAGCGGCGTGAGAGTGTTGGCGCGTGCGCTGCTTGGCGCCGCGGGGACGGTGATTGGCGCACGCGGCTGGCGATAGACCGGCGTCGTTGAGGCCGGCATGCGGCGCGGATTGCGCGCGAGCTGACGGGCGACCTGGTCCTTAATGTCACCGACCGGATCGGCCGGTGCGCGTGCCGCAGCGACCGCGGCCGCACTCGGCATGTCAGGATCCACGCCTGCCTCCGCGTCGCCGGTCATTGGCGGATCGGCGCGGTCGACCGCTGCGAGGAGCGTGTCGCCACCTGTGGCGCTCGCGACCTCGGCCGGCGTGGTCGCAACGGCGTTGCTGGCAAGCTCCCGCTGCCATTCGCCGCGTTGGACCACGGCATGGATCGCGGTCTGCTCGCGCAGGCGCCCTGCGGCGTCGATCTGCGCCGGGAAGACGATGCGCAGCACGCGCTCCTGGCTGCGCGCCGGCGTGGCCGCGGCCGACTGGAAGCCGCCTGCAACGTTGCGGGCCGCGATGCTCTGGTCGCCGCGACCATCCGTCGCTGGTGCGCTGTAGGGGCCTGCCGGCGTAATCATGCGGTCGCCGTCCTCGCCGGCGATCAGCGCCAGTGCGCGATCGTCGATGGTGGAGCTCGGCGCGCAGATGCCGTCCGGCGCGATGCACGAGAAGTTGCCCTTAATGTTGCCGCCCAGCGTCGTGCAGCTGGCGAGACCGGTGCCGGCGAGGATGAGCGCGAGCGCTCCGAGCTTGGTAGCCGTCACGACCGTGCTCCCTCGATGAAGGCAGCGAGCGCCTCCTTGGGCCGGTAACCCTCGATCATCGCGCCGTCGGAGCGGACGATGACGGGCGTGCCGGAGAGACCATGCGCGCGCGCGAACTTCTCGTTGGCGTCGAGACCAGAGGTGTCGCACGTGCCGTCATTGCGCAGCGGCTCGCCGGCGTAGGCCTGATGCAGCGCTTCCTCGCGGTTCTTGGCGCAGTAGACCTGATTGGCGAGATCGCGGCTGCCGAGCACCGAGATGGGCCGCTCGACGACGTGCACGTTCATGGTGCGCAGGGTGTTGGAGAGCGCGCGGCAGTAGCCACAGCGGAAGTCGCTGAAGACGGTGACCGTCTTGCCAGCCGACTTGCCCCACACGATCGCGCCGGTCGCCGGCAGGCTCGTGAGCGAGAGGTGCTGCGGCGCCGCAGGTGCAGAGGGCGACGCGCCGGCTCCGCGCGTCAGTGGCGCCTCGTCGCTGCTGGCCGCGTTGTTGGCCTTGGCCGCCCCGCCGATGAGCATGTCGGGGTTGATCTCGAGGAGGCGAGTTGCGGTGAGGTCCTGCCGCGTCTCCATGTCGTAGACCCGGCCGATCATGAGGTAGCGGCCCGAGCGATCGACGTAGAAGAGGTTGCTGCCGGCAGTCACCTCGCAGAGGCCATCGACCACGCCGCAGTGGACCTTGGAAACCTGCGTCTTGGGCAGCCGCGCCTTGAGCAGCTGGGTAACCGCGACGTTGTCGGCGGGTCTGATCGCGGCATAGGCCTTCATGGCACCCACGCCTGCGACGCCGAAGACGGCCGCGAAGACGGGGATCTGGACCATGCTATTGGTGAGAAGCGCGCGGCCGAACCGGCGCGACCAGCTCTTAGTTTCGGACATATGCGTCCTCCAATCAGCGGTGCGTGATTGCGGTAAACATGATCAGCCCGACGCCGATGACGACGACTGTCCAGAAAAGAACCGGCGCGATGCGCACCAGGAGAGGCTGGACCTGCCTTTGTTCAACGAAATCACCAACCGTGATCTCACCATGCAAAGGAGCTCGCTTAGCCTCCCGCGAGGTTTTAGTTTCGAACATATACACCCTCCAGGAAGACGATCTCGACGTCGACACCGGTCGGCATCTCGATGACGGGCTGGTACTGCTCGGCGCGCTCGATCAGGTACTTGGAGACCATGTCGCCGGCCTCACCGATGCCGTTACCGACACCGCCCTGCGCGATGTCGCCGAGCCCGAGCTGCTGGCGCTTGCCGTTGGCGAGCACGACGTTGCCGGGCTGCAGCGCGATGTTGGTGTTGGCGGCAAAGCCCCGCCCGATCCCGCCGACGAGCCCGGCGAGGAAGGCTTGGCTCACCAGCGAGCCCTCGCGACTGACGACGCGCCCACGCACGCCGGTCTTGCCGCCAAAGGCGATGAAGCCCTTCACCTCGGACTCGGCATAGCGGCCGCCCGGCTGCGGGCAGGTCATCTTCTGAAGCTTGATGTAGACCTTCTCGCTCGACAGCTCGCCGCGCGCGGCGCCGTTGATGAGGCAGCCCTGGATCTTGGTGGTGAGAAGCTTGCCGTTCTGCAGTACCGAGCGCGCGGGACCGGTGATGCGCAGCACGACCGGCAGCGGGTCGGTCTGGCTGTTCACGCCCGCCGCGGCGTCGACGCCGACGATCACCTTGGCGGTCGCGAAGCTGTTCGCGGGCAGGTAGTTCGGGCTGTCGGTATAGACCGTGCTGCCCTTGGCGATCTTGGACGCGGTGCCGCGATCGGTCGAGCTGAACGAGACCATCTTCACCTCGCTCAGGCGAGGCGCGGACAGGTCCGGACCGCCAGGCGGCGCGCCGGCGCCGCGGCCGTACACCGCGGCGCTTCCCGGGCCGTACATCGCTTGCGGACCGGCCGGGGCAGGGGGCGGGGCGGCCGCGCGCTCGTTGACCTGCCGGCGCAGCTGCTCGTTCTCGGCCTGGTACGCCGAGAGCACGCGCTGGCCATCCGCCGTCATCGACTGGTTCTGCGCGCGCATCGCGTCCAGCTGCTGCGAGAGCTGCGCGACGCGGGCGTTGGTGCCATCGACGCTCTTCAGCTGGTTCTCGGCCGACTGGAAGCGGTTCTCCGAAAGCGCCATCCACTCCTGCTCGGAGAGGGTCTTGTTGGCCATGTCGCTGACCGAGACCTTCACCTGCTCGGGCTTGTCGGGGTCGACCTTCTTGGCGCTGTCATCACCGCCGAAGATCCAGAACGACGAGGCGATCAGGCCGACCGCGCCGACCCCGGCGAGGAGCATGCGCTGCTTCTTTCGGGTCTCGGTGTTGCCGTCGAGCTCGGAGGCGATCGGCGAGACGCCGTCGCCAGCCGCGCTGGCCTCCGGGCCGTCGAGCGGCTTGCGGCTGCGCGAGAAGATGTCCTTCAAGGCCATGGCTTAGTTTCCATTCCGCGAGACGAGGTAGGCGGTCGTGACCCGACCCGGCGCGAGCTTGGGCTCGGCGATCGAGACGGCGAGGGCGCTCGACGGCGCGACCTGCGCCTCGGTCAGGACCTTCTCCTGCGAGCCCTTGTTCTCGATCCGCAGCACCCGGCCGGTCAGCGCCTCGCCGCGGTACTCGGAGATCATCTGGACCTTGAGGTCGCCGACGTAGACCGGCTTCAAGGAACGCTGGCGCAGCTCGTAGCCGTCGACCGACATGTTGGCGTACATCGCCTGCACGAGCGATACCGCGGCGTCCTCAGGCGATGAGGCCGCCGCAACCTTCGTCGGCGCCGCCTCGATGGCGTCCGCCTTGGCGATCGCGGGGTTGGAGAGGAACACCTGCACCGCCTGGTCGCCGGCGATGCGGCAGGCAAACTTGTAGACGTAGCCGCGCTTGGACGTGCCGAAGAACGACAGCGTCTGGCGGTTGAAGCCCTCGGGCACCGACAGGTAGATGTCGCCGCGCACCGGTTCGTTCACGACCGAGAAGTCGTCCGACGGGTTGCCGGTGTTGATCTTGGAGACGCCCGCAAACTCGTCATCGACGAGGCTGATGCGGGTGAGGTCCTTGGCCGACGCGGTGCAGGCGACCTGCGCGCCGTCCGCCACCATCAGCGTCTGGTCACCGGCCGCGAAAGCGGGAGCCGAAAAGACGAAGACAGCGACGGCGATGAGAGCGGCGCCGGCGATGCGGCTGAGCCAGCACATCGTGCGCGAGGCGAGAATGGTGCCGAGCGCGGCGCTGCCGAAGGCGTAGAGCGAGGCGGTCACAGCGCGCCTCCCAGCTTGCCCTTGGGCTGCGCCATGCTGAAACCAACGAGCTTCAGGCTCATGCCCGAATATTCCCAGTCGTAGATGAAGGTTCGCGGCTCGCTCGAGACCACCTTCTGACCCACCACCGTGCTGAGCTTGCCCGTGACGGTCGACTGGAGGTGCTTGGCGTCGATCTCCATGCCCTCGAGCGTGAAGAACTGGCTCATGCTCGAGCCGCGCTGCTCGCTGACGATCTTGAGGAGGTCGGCCTTAATGGCGCCCTGCGCCTTGGGGGAGACGATCGCGAGGACCGACTTCATCCAATAATCGAGGCTGCCCGGCGACCGGTTGAGCGTCAGCACCGCGGTGTCGCGGGTGACCAGCTCGAGATACTCGCGCGACACGCCGGAGCTGGAGACCGTCACCGGCGATCCGAGGACCGGCTGCAGGACAATCTCGCGACTGCGCGTCGCGGACATGAGAAGAAGGAGCGCCACGGCCCCGGCCAGCACGAGGGCGGTCATGCCGAGGAGATTGCGCTGGCGAAGGACGCGCTGGCTCTGCGCGTGCTGGTAGGAGAAATCCATGTCAGCCCACCATCAGTCGGAGGTAGGAAGGTGGCGTGGCCCTAAGCGACGGGAACCCGCCCGGCAGGTGCCAGTACGCCAGGTGGATCAGCCACGAAGTCGTCCGTCCCGCCTTTGCTCGCCTAAGAGCCCACCAGCCCAGGACGGCCAAGCCGATCCCGATGACGATGTGTTGGGACAGGATCCCCCAGGTGAAAGGGATGACCATCGCGAGGAACTCGTCCAGCGTCCAAAAGCCGATGAGCTCAGGATCGTCGAGGTGCGATGGGATCACGTACTTGTCGGCTGACATCACGCCACCTTCAGTGACGGAGCCGGCGGAGCTGCTATCTCCGCCGGCACCGGGTCGGTTCAGATCGTGGCGGTGACGGTCGAGGTGACGATCGGCACCCCGGTGCCGGCGCCGACGCCCACGCCAACCGGAATCGCAACCTGGCCGAGCGAGAAGCGCCCCGACGCGAGGCCGACGACGCCACCGGCCAGCGACAGCACGGTGATGATCTTGCCGCCCGAACCCTCGAGGAAGCCGGTGAAGGCATCCAGCGCGGTGTTGAAGGTGGCGTCGGCGCCCGCGAGTGCCGGCGAGGCCATCACTACCGCGGCGGCCGCGACGCCGAGCGTGGCCAGCGCAGCCTCCTCGGCGCGACGGCCCATCTTGAGCAGGGTCTTCATAACCAGAGTCTCCTTTGACTGAGCGCATTTCAGCGCGCCCAAAGGAAGGCTGGCTTGGCGTTAGATAGGTCGCAACGACGAACGCCGCGGAACCCTGTCGTGCCCGGTTTATTGAACTGCTCGGCTCAAATTTCCTCCTTCGCTTTGAGGCCCTGACCCATATCTGGGTCAGGATGGCCCGGATGTGGGGCAGCTTGGCTCACATGTGGGCCAAATTGGCTCGGATCTGAGCCACGCCCATCGAACGCGATCAAGGGTGGAATCAGCGCGGTGCCTCACGTGAAATCGGCCGGAGACATGCGTGGGAGGCTGCGCAACGCCGTTGATGAGCGTAGGGTGGTACTTTCAGGGGGCCAGCTCGGGATCGGAACCTGAGCAGCTTTGGAAAAGGAATGAGGCGCGAAGATGTCGGCCGGGGAAAGAGAGTGCAAATTCAAGGTTTCCGACTACTACTTTCGGCTGACGACCGAAGGTGTGCGCCTTTTCTCTAACAAAACCTGCGTTCATCAAACCTTCAGGCAGGTAGTGGATGAGCGTGCCGAGTGCGCCAAGTCATTGTCGGATTATTACACGGCTGAAGATATGAGAGAGCACTTGGCCATCATACCATCCGAGGGAAACATCGAGCTCGAGTTCACTATCCTTGAGACCAGTGCTGCCTCGATTGAATCGGCAGCTGAAATCCTTAAGGAAGCCCTTGGTGCTTCAGTGGCCTTCAATGATACCGTATCCTTACTCCTGTACGACCTGGTTGTAGAGGAGAACAAGACAGAGGTGCTCACAAAACTCGGCCTTACCGCCGAAGCCGCTGCGCGATATAAGAAGTCGCTCAAAAGAACCAAAACGAATGTTTTTCCGATCCGGTAGCTAAGAGCGCGAAGCGCCTGCATAGGTTAAAATAACGTTTGCGGCAGGTTTGCAAACCCAGCTGATGTGGTTATCCCTGTACGCGGTCATCCGGGAGGGATAGGCAAATGGAGGTACTTCAGCACGAAGTCGACCCGCCGTCGAGTAGACCCTACACGATTGCGGACTTCATTGTCTCGAAAATGGACACCGTTGGCGTCAGTCAACGAAGTTTGGCAGCGCGCACCGGGTATAGCCGTAGCCGTATTAACCGCATCTTGAGGGAAGAGGATCGGCTCCCAATTACTATGGTCGAGGCTCAAGCGATCCTCGCCTCACTCGGCGTCGGCGAACTTGAAGCTGCGCTTGCACAGGAAGTGATCCGGGATAAGGCTCCGGTCACAAGCCGAGAAATGGAGGTAGTCGTAAGCCTCATCGCCGTTGTATTCGGCGGCCTCGCGACCAAAATAGCCTCGCTTGTGGACGTCGTCGAAGGGCTGGAGTTTGGTGATATTCGCCGCGAGCATGGCTTGAAGGTGCAAAAGGCCATCTTCGAAATGCTGAAGGACCTCTACACTGACCTCATGCAGCGCAAAGACGACCGCATTGACCATACCAGATATTAGTTCAACATCTTAAGTTGGCCAGAGAATGCCACGCTAGCAACCTTTCTTTTCTGAACTAATCTGCACGATATTAGCAAGTCGAGGGTACGCTGCTCGCCTTAATGAGGCCAGCGCAGACCATACATGCGAAAAGCACCGGCGCATAGCGATTGGCCGTCTCTCGCGTTGGAGCCAAACCGGTTTCCTCCGCTGGTTAGGATATGCGGCGCAGCGTCCCAGAACCGGCGTGATTAGGTGACCTACGCGGAGTTCGATGGATCGGGTTCCTCAGAACGCGGCGGCGTTCAGAAAGGCGAATCCCGGGAGCGTAGACAACAGAGTTCCCAAAAGCACGACGAGCACTCGCGTCCCAGCTGTCGACGCCGCGCAGGGTTCCCAAAAGCACGAGGCCGAATCGGAGCGCCATGCGATTCGGGGCGGGGCACAGTTCCTAAAGGCACGAGTCGGCGACTCGACCGGGTTCCCAAAAGCACGTGTCCCCACCGAGACCCGGTTCCTGAAAGCACGAGCCGCTCCCGGACAGGGTTCTCAAAAGCACGAACAAAAGTAGCACAGGGTTCCTAAAAGCACGAAACTCGCTTGGCGACGGCCTAGTGCGCTGCCGCTAACTTCGACTTCCGCGAGACTTCCCGCGATCAGCACCTCGCTGCCGTCCGCTTGGCCGGTAAAACCGAAGATAAAGAGGAGACCCGTGCAAACAAGAAAGGCCCGACACTAGGCGGGCTTTCCGAGAAGTCGCTAGGACGCGTGTGGCAACTCTTCCTTAGCCGGCTGCTCTCGACATCGCAACGCCACCGCGCGTGGGTTCGCGCCACCGCTTTGCTTGTCCGCACGGGCTCCCGTCAGGGAGAACCGAATGACCGCTTGCGCCCAACGCCCAGGGGCGGGCCTGCGCCGCTTCGATCAGCACAACGCCGCCGCGATGGCCGTTGCTGACCAATTTTCTGGCCTAGAAAAGGACACCACGCCGGCGCACGTCCTTTCTGCGATGAAACGGGCCGCCGTCTATCTTGGCTTCCCAAATCGCGTTGTTCAGGTAATCGATCTGATGTTCAGCTGGTCGATGCCCCAGGACTGGCGTGCCGGGCACATTCCAACCGTCTGGCCGCGCAACGATAAGCTGTCACACTTGCTCGGCATCTCCGTTCGCCAAGTCCAGAAGATCCTCAACAAGGCGCAAGAGCTCGGCCTCGTCACCTTTCGAGACAGCCCCAACGGCAACCGCGGCGGTCACCGCGACCGGAATGGTAACATCGTCTGGGCTTACGGCATCATCCTCAGCCCGCTGGGAGCCCGGTACCGCGAGTTTCTCGAAGTCGCTGCCCGAGGCGCTGCGGAGGACAAGCGCATAGACGAGCTCGCCCGACGCCTAGCTTCGGCCCGTCGCGGCATTCGTTCGATAGCCCAGACTGCGCTCGACGTGGCGTATCGCGGCTTCAGACCGGAGGACGAGATTGCGCTGGCGCGCATGGCGGCCGAACGGATCAGAGGCAGCCGCGATATTCCGATGATCGAAGCTTGCGTCCAGCAGCTTGAGGAACGTCGGCGTGCTCTCGAGACTGCTCTTCACGAGGCTCTAGCCGGGAAAACGGTGTCGCCGAATCTGAACGAAAATTCATGGCCGGACGATCCCGATGACACCCTCTCTACAACTACAACGCAACTCCAATCTGCTACCGCAGATCACAGTAGCGGCTTGGCGATAAAGAGTAGTGGAGATTACGACGTCCGCCTCGCCCAGCCTCAGACCGAAGTGGAAAGCGACCTCGAGAAACACGGTGTCGATCCGACCTTCATCCGGGAGGCGGCGCCCGAGCTACTCCAATCGCTCGATTATGCGCCGGCGACATGGGGCAACGTGATCGCGCTGGCCGAGCGTCTAAGCGGTCAGAACCGGATCGCCTCATCGGCATGGCGTGAGGCCTGCCGCGTGATGGGGCAGCGCGGCGCAGCGGCCGCGGTGATCGCGACCGTCGAAAAGTACCGGTCCGGGGAGGTGTTGCAACCCGGCGCGTACCTGCGCGGCATGACCAAGAAGGCGACGAACGCCGAACTCCGGTTAGGAAAGACCATGTTCGGCCTGAAAGACCGAACACGGAGCGACGGTATGCGCGCGCTCGCCGCCGGCGCTCCCGAAGGAAGCATCGGACTGATCGCGAATCGGTTGGTCCGCCGCGCCACGGAAGCTCGCCGACCGGACGCGTCGCGATCATGCGAGCACAATCCGGGAACATCGCGATGGGGTTCCTAAAAGCACGAGCCACGAACTGCTTCCGCGCGTTTGGGAGCGCTCCAGCCCTCGCGGTAGGGCCGTTCCCCATGGAAAGCGGCCAAAATGCCTCGTGCTTTTGGGAACCGTGTCTACCCGCTGAGGAGACGGCCCCCGACACGCCGTGGCCAATCATCGTACGTCTAAAACGAGCGGTCGATCCGCGGGTCGCGCGGGGAGGCATCGTTGTTGGAGAAGCGGCCGATTTCCACGGGTTAGGGCCCGATGTGTGGTACGGTTCCTAAAAGCACGAGCCTGCGTGAGAAATGCGCATTTAAGGCTCCTTCCGCTGGAGAACCCGTCGATTTCGCCCGGCAAGGGCTCGAATCTTCGTGCTTTTAGGAACCCTGTGGCCTCGACCCTCCCCTCAGGCGCAGCTTCGGGCTATAACCACAGCCGTCGACATGCGAGGAATGCTATGGGCGCGCTCACCACAGCCGATAATGCACAACTCAACCTGCTCGACCTAGACAGCCCGCTTCAGGGCAAGGTCCGGGGCGAGCGAAGCATCATGGATTATCCGCTCTTCTCGCTTGCGAAGAAGCCGCAGACCGAGCCGCAGGTTCACGAGATCGAGGGCATAAGCATCGAAATTCGGCCCAGCGGTGGCGGTATCGCGACCATGTACGACAAAGAGATTGTCCTTTACGCGATCTCGCACATCAACGCTCGCCATCGGCGCGGCGAGCGGGTCGACAACGCGGTCGTCTTTGCGGCACACGACTTCTTCCGAGCAACCGGAGTGTCGCGTCCCTCAAAGCGGGATTATGACCGCTTTCAAGAGGCGTTGGGTCGACTGCAAGGCACCCAGATCAAGACGAACATTCGAACTGGCAACGCTGGCAGTAAGGGCTGGTTTTCCTGGTTCTCGGAAGCGGTTTCGACGACCCGTCGGATGCCCGACGGCTCGGATCAACTGGAGTTCGTTAAAGTCATCCTCTGCGAGTGGCTCTATCGCGCGATCACGAGAGACCGCGAAATTTACCAGTATCACGACGACTATTTCCGCCTGAGCCTCTATGAACGCCGGCTCTATGAGCTTGCACACTGCTACGCCCGAGAGGACGAGCATGAAATGCCTATCGAGCGTTTCGCTCAGAAGATTGGATCCAGCGCGACAATCAAGAAGCTGAAGAACACCTTGAAGGAGATTGAGGCTGAGGATCGCATCCCTGAGTATCGTGTTGAGCTTCGTGACATCATCGAGGACGAGCCGGCGATTGATAGCCTTGGCCGAAAGCGAAAAAAGGTACGTAGCGTTGTTGTGATGCGCCCTCGTAAAGGCGACAGCACGCGTATGCTCGCTGCGTAAGCTAGAGAACTTAGAATTGCGAAACCGAGATCGATGGGCGAGGTGACCGCGGGAGGGGTGAGCGAAGCACGGGCGATCCCGGTGCCGCGGTCAGCCGCGACCAGTTGGCGATGATGTCGGTGACATAAGCCTGGGTCTCTGCAATTCGGGGTACCAGGCCATCACGAACACGACCAGGACCGGCATTGTAGGCGGCGAGCGCCAATTGGACCCGGCCGAACTTGTCGAGCTGCTGACGCAGGTAGCGGGCCCCGCCGCGCAGGTTCTGGTACGGATCAAGGCGATCAACCCCGAGCCCAGCCGCAGTGCCGGGCATCAGCTGCGCGAAGCCAAACGCATTTTTCGGCGAGAGGGCGAGCGGATTGTAACGGCTTTCTCGAATGATCATCGCGTCGAACAAGCCCGTCGGGATACCATGCTCGCACGCGATTGAGCTCATCATGCCGTAATAGGCCGCGCGTCGCCCTTCGGCCTCTCGGGACAGGAAGCCCGACGGTCGGTAAGCCAGCGGCGCGCAGCCTGGAACGAAGGCGGGCGCGACGACCGTCTGGTTATTTGCTCGCATCCAGCCAGGGATTGCGATCGATGACGACGTGGGGATCATGGTGAATGTGGCCTGAGACATAGGACCGGCTTCTACGAGACCCGCCAGCTCGCGCTTCATACGAAACTCGACGTACCGTCGACTGAGATCGTGGACGGCGAACTCCGCAGGAAGGGCCGCATCCACCCCGACGTCCGATGATGGAGCCACGACGGCGTCACTGTCCACCGTCGGCAAAGCAGTCATCGAGATCAACTCGACACGTCTGGACGACTGCTGCTTCCGGTTCGCGGCCTGCGCCGTCCCGGTCAGCACCACGCTTATTAGGGCCGCTCGAACGATCGCTCGCCGCACAATAACCTCCTGAAATCGTCGCTTCAGAGGAGTGGGCAGAAGCTATTCGAGCTTGTCAAGACGGCCAACCGGGCCGAAACTGCCCCCTAAACCGTGCCGGAAGGTCTCTTCGAGCATGTGGTTGATCCATCGCGACACTGACGGACAAGGCCCAAACCGCATCCCTCTTCCGCCTCAACTCCGGGAGGCGTTGGTGCGATGGTATGTGGGAGAGGGCTCGTTCCACGATGAGCAGGCCGGGATCACGCTGGTCCAGAACGCACGCATCGGCCATCGCTGGATCGCCTGCAGCTGCCTCGGCGCAGACAAACGCCCGCCGATCCTCACCCCTGCGTTCCTGTCGGAGGCCGAGACCTACTATCTGCGACGCCTGACGAGCGAGAAGCGGCCGGAGCATCGTCCGGAGTGCCCCTTTTTCCGCGACCAGGTCACCAACCGCATCACGGAGGTGCGCTCCCACAACACGCCAACGGATCCCCCGGCCGGGTTCTTCGAGGTGCTCCGACCAGCGCCGGAGAAGCTTGCCCAGCGTCCCGAGGAAGACAGCAACGACGACCGGACACGCAACGCCTCGACCCCGCGGCTTGCTCGTCTGCTCTGGCGGCTGATGGACACCGCGGGCTCCAACAGCGTGCCTCCGCTAGGCGCCGGCCCTGACTGGTCGATCAAGGAAGGCTTCGCCGCGATCATGCGGGCCGCGGGCAAGATCGAGATTGCGCCTGGAATCGAGCTGGCACGCGCGCTGTGGACCCACGCCCGCCCGCTCGAGGCAAATGTCGTCTATGCGACGCTACGCAGCCTGGCGCCGAACTGGCCAAAGGCGCACGCGCCGCAGGGCTTCGTGCTCCTCTATGCGCCGGCCGTTCAAGGCCACGAGATCCACGTCCCTGATGGCCTACCGGTCCACATCGCGAACCGCGTCCAGTCGCCGTCGGTCCGCGGTAACCGCATCAGCGGACCGTTCCTCGTGCTGGTGGTCGCCGGCGAATACCCGGAGGCGCATGGCTACGCACCCCTGCGCGCCTACGCCCAGCCGATCTATAGCGGCCGGCTGTTCGTGCCCGTCGAATCCGATCTCGAGCGGAAGGTGCTCAAGCGAATTTTCGAGACGCAGCGGATGCTCCGCAGCAAGGGCATCGACCTCGCGATCGGCAAGCCGCTCTTCGATACGATGACGCCCGACGGCCCATGTCGGCCTGACTTCTTGCTTGAAGGTCGATCCCGGGTGACGGGCGAGTTGCGCACGATCGTGGTGGAGGCAATGGGCTTCGACACCGATGATTATCACGCCGCCAAGGCAATCACGCACCCACGAATGCGCCATATCGGCGAACTGCTAAGCCTCACTCCCGCTGACATTGAGGATGAGGCAGCGCCTGCCCGGATCGCCGCGGCGCTCGCGCTTTAGCGGATCAGGACCAACTCATCGTCGCGGCAAAGGAGCCGACGATGCCGAGCGTAACCGGGGTCGACAACAGATACAGTTTCTGCCAGCGCCACCAGGCCCTAGGCAGAAGAAGAACTGCGCCGCGAACAGTACGGGCATCCTGCCAGATCTTGTCTTTCCAGAGCCCTTGCAACGTCACAGTGACTGAAAGCGCCATCGCGATGGCGCAGCAGATGCCGGCCGCCAGGTAGATTGCGATCCAATTGGCAATCTCGACGGCCGAAAACTGCGACATCCACACCTCTTTAAGAAAGCGCGTGTCGACAAACAGGCGCCGATCGATTCTAGTTCCAAGGCAGCCTACGAGCGCAGGCTTTAGCACCCGGTAAACGGACCGGCACTAAGTAGCACCCCATTCTACAGGGGTAGAGATGGAGCGGAGAGGGAGGGAAGGAGCGGGCTGCTCGGGTGGCCTTGTTCTCCCTTCAATACGGGCTGCGTCACCGCCGCCCAGGCACGGGGTCTCTCCACCATGCAACGTATCGTGCTTGTCATCCGCGACCGTGGCCGAAGGGACATCGTCGCCTTCCATCCTACCGAACAGGCCGCACGCGAGGCGCTGGCGGACTACGTCCGTGAGCAAACACCCGAGGCATCGGACAGCGACAACGACGCTGAGCTGATCGCAGCTTATTTCGCTGACGAATCCGTCGCGCTCTACACCATCGCCGGCGTCCCCGCCGCGAAGTGCTGATGGAGGCAAGCCATGGCCATCATTGCCAACCGTCCGTCGCAGAAGCTGGTGGATCTCGTCGGGGCGCTCGGAGGATCCTGGCACGGTAACGTGGCGACGTGCCGCTGCCCTGCGCACGCTGATGCCACACCCAGCCTCTCGCTTCGCCAGGGCGACCGCGGGCTGCTCGTCACGTGCTTCGCAGGCTGCGACCCCATCGATGTGCTGCGTGAGCTCGACCGTATCCCACTCGGGCGTCGCTATGAGGCTCCGGAACCGGCTCGGGCGACGGGAACGGCGAACATCGACAGGCTATGGAACGAGGCTCGCCCGGTGCCAGGGACCTGCGCGGAGCATTATCTTGCCTCGCGCTTCCTTCTGCCGCTGCCGACCGACGTCCGCTTCCATCCGCGATGCCCGCTCGGCCCCAAGCCCCGGACGGTGTTCAAGCCCGCCCTCCTCGTGGCGGTTCGTGAAGCGCAGCGCCTGGTCGCTTTCCAGCGGATCTTTCTCGACCCGAGCAGTGCGTCCTACACCGAGAAGGCGACGCTCGGGACATTGGGCTCCGGCGCGTGGCGCGGGGGTGGTCTCGCTCCGACCATCGGCCTCGCCGAGGGTTTCGAGACCGCGCGCGCGTGGTCGTTGCTCCGGGGACTGCCGTGTTGGGCGTCGCTCGGCTCGCGCCGGCTCGACGTGCTGACGATCCCGCCCACGGTGACAAAGCTGATCCTCGCCGGCGACAACGATCTTGCGGGACGGCGCGCTGTGGCCCGCAGCGCCGCGCGCTATGCGACTAACGAGCGCGTCATCGAAGCGGACTTTCCTCCCGCGCCGTTTAACGATTGGGCCGAGGCGCTCGAGGCGGGAGAGAGGGGAGGGGGAGGAAGGCGGTGAGCTGCCGGATGGCAGCCTGACCAAGGGAGCCCTCCATGTCCGACCTTCTCGATCTGCCGCCGGTGAGCGACCGGCCGGCCGCGCTGACGATCGCCGAGCTGCTCGCCGGCAACACGCCGATTACGCGGCGAGACCTCAACAGCGCCATGACCGCGGCCTTCGGCGGAACCGACGCGGATGGCCGCTGGACCCAGCGCGCCAGCTTCGAGATGCTCGAGCATGCGCTCGCGCTGCACGTTGCGCGCCAGCCATACCCGCTCGCGACCCTCGCTGGCGTGCCGCATGCCGCAGCTCTGATGGAGCGGCTGCCGACGCAGACGGTCCGCAGCGAGGAGCAGATCGAGCTCCAGCAATTCTCGACTCCGATCGACATCGGCGCGCTCGCGGCAGTGATGGCGGCGATCGGGCCGGACGACATCGTGCTCGAGCCAAGCGCGGGTAACGGGTTGCTCGCGGTGCAAGTGCCGCCTCACGCCGGGCTGCAGCTCAACGAGATTGATCCCAAGCGCCGCGAACGGCTGGCAAGCGTCTTCCCCGACGCGATCATCACCGGCCACGACGGCGCCGCCCTCGTCAGCCTGCACGCTGCGCTGGAGCGGCCAACCGTCGTGCTGATGAACCCTCCGTTCTCGCGCAGCGTCGGCCGCGGCGCTGACAACCTGGCGGCGCTGCGGCATCTGCAGGCCGCGATCCGCCGTGTCGCGAAGGGCGGCCGCGTCGTCGCGATCATGCCGGACTGGTTCGCACCGAGCGCCCAGCTCAAGGCCGCCTATGAGGCGGTGCTGACAGGCTGCACGGTGCGCACCTCGCTCCGCCTCGAGAGCTGCTATCGCAAGCACGGCACCGACATCGCGGTCAGGCTCTACGTCACCGACAAGGTCGCGGGCGGGACGTCGCACACGGTGATCCAGCGCCGGGCTGTTCTGGACTTCCTCGACGCGATCACCGTACCTGCCCGAGCCGAGCTCGCGAGCGATGCGGCCGTGGCGAAGCCGGCGCCGACCGTCGTCACGCTGTTCGGCGCCGCACGCGCCGCGACGCCAGCTGTCGCCCGCACCTACCATGCTCCCGTCCGCAACGCGGTACTGCCGGTCGGCTATACGACGCTGGCCGCGCCGGCGCCGCTGGCCAATCAGGTTGGTGTCTATCTGCCATACCGCCCGAGCCGCATCGTCTTCGAGGCGGCGGGCGAGCACCCGACGGCGCTGGTGGAGTCCGTCGCGATGGGCTCGATCCCGGCGCCGATCCCGGCGCATATCCCGCACCTGCCAGAGCGCACCGTCTCCGACCGCCTCTTGTCCTCCTCGCAGCTCGAGACGGTGATCTACGCCGGACATGCCTGGAACCAGCTGCTGCCGGGCACCTTCAAGCCAGCCAAGGAAGGCGTCGGGCTCACCATCGACGAGGAGGGCCGCCGCTACCGCAAGGGCTTTTTCCTCGGCGACGGCACCGGCGCCGGCAAGGGCCGCCAAGTCGCCGCCTGCATCCTCGACAACTGGCTGCAGGGCCGGCGTCGCCACATCTGGGTGACGAAGAATGAGCCGCTGCTCGAAGACGCGCGGCGCGACTGGTCGGCGCTAGGCGGTCTCGCCGGTGACGTGCAGCCGGTCTCCAACTGGAAGATCGACGAGCCGATCCGGCTCATCGAAGGCGTGCTGTTCGTCACCTACCCGACGCTGCGCTCGATGCGCACCGACAACAGCCGGCTGCAGCAGATCCTCGACTGGGCCGGGCCTGACTTCGACGGCGTGATCGCGTTCGACGAGGCGCACGAGATGGGTGGCGTAGCGGGCGGCGAGGGCGCACTCGGCAAGAAGGACGGCTCACAGCAGGGTATCTGTGGCGTCCTCCTGCAGAACCACCTTCCCGACGCGCGCGTGCTCTACGCCTCTGCGACGGGCGCCTCGGACGTCAACAATCTCGCGTACGCAGTGCGGCTGGGCTTATGGGGACCGGAGACGGCGTTCCCCGGCCGCGAGGCGTTTATCTCCGAGATCCGCAAAGGCGGGATCGCTGCGATGGAGCTCGTCGCGCGCGACCTGAAGGCGCTCGGGCTCTACACCGCGCGCGCGCTCAGCTTCGCCGGCGTCGAGTATGACGTGCTGAAGCACGAGCTGACGCCCCAGCAGATCGAGATCTACGACACCTACGCGAACGCCTGGAGCGTGATCCTCCAGAACATGGAGGAGGCGCTGAAGCTCACCGACGTCGTCGACGCACTCGAGGGCGGCACGCTGAACAGCGGCGCCAAGGCGGCCGCGCGCTCGCGGCTGGAATCGTGCAAGCAGCGCTTCTTCGGCCAGGTCCTGCTCGCGATGAAGCTGCCGACGGTCATCGCTGCAATCGAACATCACCTGAAGGCCGACCAGTCGGTCGTGCTGCAGCTGGTGACGACGGCCGAGGCGATCCTTGATCGCCGGTTGGGTCAGATGTCGGCCGAGGAGCGCGCCGATCCGACGATCGACCTGTCACCGACCGAGTATATCGCCGACTACCTCCAGCGTGCGTTCCCAACGCGCCAGATGGAGACCTACAGCGACGACACCGGCAACGTGCGTTCGCGCCCGATGACCGACGAGGCGGGTCACCCGGTCTACAATCCGGACGCGATCGCCGCGCGCGATGCCATGCTCGAGCACATCTGCGGCCTGCCTCCGATCAAGTCGGCACTCGACGCGCTGATCGAGCATTTCGGCACCGACGACGTCGCCGAGGTGACCGGTCGCTCCAAGCGGCTCGTGCCGACGTCGGACGGGCGGCAGAAGGTCGAGACGCGCTCAGGCCGCTCCAGCCAGGTCGAGGCCGCAGCCTTCATGGCCGGCACCAAGCGCGTGCTGGTCTTCTCGGACGCGGGCGGGACCGGGCGCTCGTACCACGCGAGCCTAGACGCCAAGAACCAGCAGCAGCGCGTCCACTTTCTGCTCGAGCCGGGCTGGCGCGCCGATCGGGCAATACAGGGGCTCGGCCGTACCCACCGCACCCATCAGGCCTCCACGCCGCTGTTTCGGCCGGTGACCACCGACTGCAAAGGCGAGCTGCGCTTCACCTCGACGATCGCCCGCCGGCTCGACAGCTTGGGCGCTTTGACGCGCGGGCAGCGCCAGACCGGCGGGCAGAACCTGTTCGACCCGGCCGACAACCTCGAGAGCGAATATGCCAAGGACGCGCTGGTCACCTGGTTCGGCTTGCTCGATCAGGGCAAGCTCACCAGTACCACGATGAACGACTTCTGCGCGCGTACCGGGCTGGAGCTCTACGACAGCGACGGCAACCTGAAGGAGGAGCTGCCGCCCATCCAGCGCTGGCTCAACCGCCTGCTGGCGCTGCCGATCGGGCTGCAGAACGTCATCTTCGACGAGTTCCTGTCGTTGGTCGAGACACGCGTCGCCGCAGCGCGCAAGGCGGGCACGCTCGACGTCGGCGTCGAGACAATCACCGCTGACACCGCAACCGTGGTCGACGACACGCTGCTGCGCACCGATCCGCTATCGGGCGCGACGTCGCACCTGCTCACCATCGAGATCGCGCGCAAGAAGACGCCGATCCCGCTCGATGACATCCTCTACACCGCCAGGTGGGCGCGAGATTCTGCGTTCGTCATGAACGCCCGCTCGGGCAAGGTCGCGTTGCAGCTGCGCGCGCGGCCGTGGATGGACCAGCAGGGCGAGGCCATCCCGCGGCTCGAACTGCAGCGACCGTGCCGCCGCGAGTATATCGGGGAGGCGGACCTGCTCGAGTCCGCCTGGGAGAAGATCGACCGTCCCACGTTCGAGGCAAAATGGGCCGAGGAGGTCGCGGAGCTCGCCGGTCAGACCGAGATCGAGACGATCCGGCTGGCGACGGGGCTGCTCCTCCCGATCTGGTCGGCGCTCCCGTCAGACCACCTCGCGGTGAACCGCATCGTCGACGCGCAGGGCAATTCGTG
Organism: Sphingomonas sp. BK580; assembly: GCF_014194975.1. Classification (GTDB taxonomy): domain Bacteria; phylum Pseudomonadota; class Alphaproteobacteria; order Sphingomonadales; family Sphingomonadaceae; genus Sphingomonas. The sequence continues at coordinate 133,152 of NZ_JACIAY010000011.1, forward strand.
GCTCGGCCGCCTCGTGTTCGACCAACACGTCGCGCAGCTCTACACCAAACTCGGCATCGCCAAGAGCGAGGACCTGCCGGTCGACGCCATCGCACATTCGGTCATGTCGGGCCGCAGCGTCGACGTGACCCGGCCTTTCGCGATGACGATCCGACGTGCGTTCGTGAACGGCACGCAGCGGATCGAGATCGAGCGCGCACCGGCGCAGCAGCTCGCGTACCTGAAGTCGCTCGGCTGTTTCACCGAGATCATCGCGTACCGCACGCGTGTCTTCGTGCCGGTCAGCGAGGCGAACGCGATCCTCGAGCGGCTGCTCAAAGTCACCTCATGATTGGGACGAGCAGCGGCGTCGGGGGCGCGTTCAAGCGTTTAGCGAACGTCGTTTGCGACCCGCGCTTTGTTCTTCAACAAGGAGCGCTCAGCATGTTCGGCAAAGAACGCGTCAGCGCGACCGGCATCTTTCTGGCGCAGGGCGGTTTTGGCCTGGGTCAGGAGCTGACTGTCGTTCAATTCCGTGTTGCTCATCTCGGCCTCTCAACGCTGGAGGGGCAGGTTGAGCTTTCCGCTCAACGCTGTCGAGTCGATCCCGCTTGAGTCCCAAGAAACCGGCCGAGCGGGTAGATTGAGGGGCCGGCTCGGCATGACGCACGAGCCGGCCCTTTAGTTATGCCTCAGTCGTCTCGGTCGCCTTCGCCTTGGAGCGCCGCGGCTTAGGCGCGGGCGCCTCCGGGGCAGCTTCGGCGACCTTCTGGCCAGGCTTGCGGCCGAGCCCGATCTTCTTGGCCATCGTGCGGCGCGCCTCGCTGTAGGTCTCGGCCACCATCGGATAGTCGCGCTTCAGGTTGTAGCGCTCGCGGTACTCGTCCGGCGTCAGACCGTTGGTCGACAGATGGCGGCGCAGCGTCTTGTACGGCTTGCCGTCGATCATGCTGATGATGTGGTCCTTGTTCGCGAGCGACTTACGGACCGATACCGCGGGCGTGTATTCCGACTGCGCCGGCTCCGAGCTTGCCTCGGGCGAAGCGCTGCTCAGGTTCGCCACGGCATCGTGCATCGTCTTCAGGAACGCCGGCACGTCGTCGGCCGAGGTGCGCGTGTTCGGGTTCGACAGCCACGCGATCGTCAGCTCGGTCGCCAGTTCGACGGGGTTCGTATCTTCGGTCATTTTGGATCCCGGTAGTCAGGGGGACGGTCGCGGACGCGACGGCATCGTCATACCTCAAGGCGCTTCCGCAGCAACACTGAACGGGCAAGCACATGTCACGTTCCGAGGCAGCCCCGAGCAATGGAGAGAAGGGGGAGGGGAGCTGGTGTCCGGCAGAACGTCGGATGCTCAGATAAGGGTGATTTCCCATGATCCAGTCCGTCAAGCTGTCGAAGCTGGTCCTCTCCGACGTCAACGTGCGCAAGCGTCGCGCCGACAAGGCCGAGAGCTTCGCGATCAGCATCGCCGCTAATGGTATCCTGCAGAACCTGATCGTGACGCCGCTCAAGAAGCCGCGCGGCCACTACGGCGTCGTCGCCGGCGAGAGCCGTTACCGCGGCCTCATGCTGCTTGCCGAGCGCGGCGAGATCAACGCCGATGAGTATGACGTGCCGGTCAAGCTGATGACGGGTGCCGAGAGCGAGCTGTCCGAGGTGTCGCTGGTCGAGAACTTCCAGCGCGACAACATGAACCCGGCTGACGAGTGCCGCGGCTTCCAGCTCATCCTCTCGCAGGGCGGCGACATCGATGGGCTCGCGCGGCGCTTCGGCGTGACCCGCCGCTTCGTCGAGGGGCGTCTCCGGCTCGCCAATTTGGCGGAGCCGATCTTCGATGCGCTCGCCGACGAGAAGATCAGCCTCGAGATGGCCAAGGCGTACGGCACGACCGCCAGCCATGAGCGCCAGCTCAAGGTGTGGAACGCCTATGGCCACAGCAGCTACAACACGCCGGACACGATCCGGCGCACGATCGCCAATGACGATATGCGCTCGAGCGATCCGGTTGCCCTGCTCGTCGGCGCCGAGGCGTATGAGGCGGCAGGTGGCGTGATCGAGCGCGAGCTGTTCAGCGACGGCGACGATCGCTGGACCAATCCGGAGATCGTCCAGAGACTCGCGGGCGAGAAGATGGAAGCCGAGGCCAAGCGCATCGGCGACGAGCGCGGCCTCGCCTGGATCCGCCCGGTCGCGTCGAGCAGCACCTACAACGCCGCGCATGGTCTCTACCGCGTCTACCTGCCGACCGAGCCGATGACCGAGGAGCAGGGCGCGCGCGCGGTCGAGATCGAGGCGCTGCTGGCACCGCTGCAGGAGCAGCTCGAGAGCGGCACACTCAGCGACGAGGCGCACATCGAGATCGAGGGCCAGTACGACACGCTCGCGGCGGAACTCGACGCGCTCGAGCATCGGCCGGTCATGATGCCCCCGGAGGTGGCCTCCCGCGTTGGCGCCTTCCTGACACTCTCGCACACCGGCGAGATGGTGCTCGACGATGTCTTCTACAGCGAGACGCCGATCACGGTGACGATGGTCGAGCCGGACGTGGCGGAGGACGATCCCGGCGAGCACGACGGGGATGATGCGTCGGACGACGGGGCCGAAGGCGATGGCGAAGACTCCGAGCGTCCCGCACCGGTCGCAACGTTCCGCATCGAGGAGGGGGCGGGGCACACCATCGGCCGCGGCAACACCACGTCGATCGTCGAGCCCGACCGGGCCGCACCGGGCGGCAAGCCGATGAGCCAGGTCCTGATGGATCAGCTCGCGATCCAGCGGCGCGACGTTCTCGGTGCTGCGCTGCAGGCCAACCCCGGTCTCGCGCTCGACTACATGATCTTCGTCATGATCGAGGGGCGTAACTACCGCAACGACGGCAACGGCACGACCATCCGTGCGCCGTTGCCGCAGGATGCGGTGCCTGCGACCGGCGTGCCGGGCTCGCGCGCGCGCGACTACCTCGCCGAAGTCTACGACGGTTTGGATGCGAGCTGGTCCGAGCCGGACAACAAGGTGGCGCGCTTCGAGGCGTTCCGCGTCCTCTCCGACGACACCAAGGCCAAGTGGCTGGCGTGGATCGTGGCCACGTCGTTCGACGCCAAGGAGGGCTACGGCGCGCCCAAGCAGATCCCGCTCCAGAACCGCCTTGCCACGATCCTCGAGGTCGACGTCGCCAGCTGGTGGCGCCCGACGTCAGAGAACTTCTTCGATCGCGTGCCCAAGGGCGCGCTGCTGTCGCTGCTCGACGAGGTCGGTGGCCCGTCGCTCACCAGCCGCAACGCCAGCAGCAAGAAGCCGGAGATCTCGGCGTCGTGTCAGAAGCTTTTCGCCGGCGACGCGATCGTCGAGACCGAGGTGAAGGAGAAGGCGCTCGCCTGGGTGCCGGCCGCGATGCGCTTCAACGACGTCGCCTCCGGCGGGGCGGTCGAGGACGACGGGCAGGCCGAGCTCGCCGGTCTGATCGGCGACGGCACCGGCGCCGGCGAGGACGACGACCTGGCAGCGCTGATCGGTGAAGACGCCGGCGAGCCCGCTGGTGACGGCACGACCGATGTCGATGGCGAGAGCAGCGGCACCGGCGACGTCACTCCGCCCGAGCACCAGAACGACGACACCGTGAACGACGTGGTCGCGGCCGAGTAACAGCACACCCGCTGGGCAACCTCGCTGCCGGCGCTGCCTCACCGCGGCGCCGGCAGCTTCTTTTCCAAACTCCATCACGAGGAGCCTGCGCCATGCCCGCCGGCACCCGCGACATCGCGACCGCAATCACCGACACCATCATCGCCAAACTCGAGGCCGGCACCGTGCCGTGGCAGCGCCCATGGTCGATCACTGGCGAGGGCGGCCGTCCGCTGCGCCACGAGGGCACGCCGTACCTCGGCATCAACTCCATCTGGCTCTGGGTCATGGCCGATTTTCTCGGCTTCCGGAGCCGCTACTGGATGACCGCGCGCCAGGCCGAGGAGCTTGGCGGGCAGGTGCGCCGCGACGCGCAGCCGTCTTTTTCGGTCTACAGCTCGACCTTCCGCAAGCGCGGCCAGCCCAACCTTGAGGGGATCTCGGCCGACAAGCTGATCCGCTTCCTGCGCTCGTACACCGTCTTCAATGCCGATGAGATCGAGGGCCTGCCGGGCTACTTCTACCCGCGTCCGGCGCCGCCCACACCGACGCTGCTCTCGGCGCGACAGGATCGCATCGATGCCTTCTTCGCGGCCATCCCGTCGAAGATCCGCCGCGGCGGTGATCGCGCCTTCTTCAGCTACACCTTCGATTACATCCAGATGCCGCACGCCGGCAGCTTCAAGTCGGCCGACGCGCACGCGTCCATCCTCGCGCATGAGCATGCCCATTGGACCGGGCACTCGTCGCGACTGGATCGGACCTTCGGCAAGAAGTTCGGTGACAAGGCGTACTGCGTCGAAGAGCTGGTCGCCGAGCTTACCGGCGCGATGGTCTGCAGTGACCTCGGCCTGCCGTCCGAGATCCATGACAGCCACGCCAACTACGTCGCCGACTGGCTGCGAGTGCTGCGGGCCGACAAGAGCGCGATCTTCGTCGCCGCGACCAAGGCAGAGCAGGCCTTCGCCTATCTTCGCACCTTCTCGGCCGAGGCGACCGACGCGGTGAAGCTCGCGGCATGATCCACGACCATAGGAGAACCCGACATGGGTTGGCTTTCAATGCCTCGCAGCGGCATGGGCGGGCACGCCACGCCCAAGGCCTATCTGAACGACCAATACACCTACTCGCGCGAGCAGGATGGTGGCGGCACGCGCGGTGCGCGCGTCATCGCAAGCGCGTGCCCCGGAAACCGCGCGTGGTATGCCGCTGTCGAGCTGCTCGAGAACGGTGTCGCCACCTCCGTCATCGCCGTGATCTGTGAGGTGCGGTGGACGCCGAACGCCGCGGCCGGATACGTCTTCGCCTATAAGGACATGACCGAGAACGCGGGTCCGTGCTCGGACGAATGCCCGGAACGCATCCTTCGCCTCCTGCCGGCAACCGACAACGAGGGGGCGCTGGACTGGCGTCGACGCTGTCTTGCGCGGCTGCGCCAGCGCGCGCGGCGGATCGACGACGGCATGCGCGTACGCTTCCCCGTGCCGATCCGCTTTGAGGATGGGCATTCCGGCACCGAGTTCATCGTTGTGAAGCGGGGCAGCCGGATCACTGTTCGCTGCGCCTCGGGCTTCGGCCACTACCGTATCCGCAACTTCCGCGATCTGCCGTGGACCGTCGTGCCGGTGACGAAGGTCCACGCGACAGTCTTCGCGAAGTCGCCCGCATCTGCAATGCCAGCCTGATGGAGCCTGACATGGAAGACGCCCCCCTTTCCCCATTGCGCTGGCGACTGTGCAGCGCCCTTCACGCCCGGCGTGTAGCGCAGCGAATGCAGGCCGAAGGCCTCGACGTCGTACTGCTGCTCACCGGCGACCGGATGCAGCCCTGGCGCGTGATCGAGCGCGCGCACGCGCCGATCGACGAGGTGAGCGCATGCGCCTGATCCTCGGCCTCGCACTCATCGCAGCTGCCTGCACCGGTGCGGCGCCGCGGTCAGACCAAAGCGGCGCGATCACCGCCGATGGCCGCGCGATCGACGGCGACACCGTCTCGATCGACATCCGCTTGTTCGGCGCCGACGCCTTCGAGAAGCGCCAGATGTGCCGCACGACGTCAGGCTGCTGGCCGTGCGGCAAGGCCGCACAGGACTATGCCTCCAAGCTGCTCAAGGCGAACCCGGCCACGATCCGGTTGACGGGCAAGCAGAGCTACGGACGGCCGATCGGGACCGTCGATGTGGGCGGGCAGGACCTTGGCGACGCGATGATCGCGGCTGGGCTTGCCGTCCCGGCCACCAGCTACCTGAAAAGCGATCCCGAGCGCGCGCAGCGATATGTCGCTGCTTACCAGCTGGCGCAGCGCCGCCAGCTAGGAGCGCACGCAGGCTACTTCGTCGATCCCGCCAAGTGGCGAAAGGGCGAGCGCCTGTCTTGTGAGAGGCGAAGCTCGCGCGAAGGCAGGCCCATGTTTACCGGGTAAGTTTATTTATCGGGTTACTCGATGTTGCTTGGAGCTCGCTGCGCGCTCGGCCGAGGTGGAGGAGCGGTATAAAGCACCACCTTCCAGCTTCGCGGCTAGAGAGAGGGGGGAGGAAGGACGTCGATCAGGGAGAAGATCATCATGCCCGCCTTTGCCTCAACCCCCGCACCTATTCACACCCTCTGGGACGCACCTCAGACTGCCGAGCAACGCCTGCCCGGTGTATGGTCGGTGACCACCGCCTCGCACGGAGGCTTCGTTCTATCGCATGAGCGCCAGGCCGCGATGCCGGAGGCGCTGCGCCTCGACAGCATCTACTACGAAGAGGACGTCGACTGGTCGCTGGTGATCCTCGGCTTCGAGGCCGAGTTCGCTTCGCTGCGAAACCGGTTTTCGACCTCGAGCGTGATCTCGCGCGCCAGACTGCGCGGCATTGGCGTCCGCAGCGCTACTCCGCCTTCACTGGCGAGGTGCTGCAGCCCAAAGACAGCCACGTGTTGCGCGCGATCGCATCTTACGAGGCTGCGATCGGCGAGATCGGCGTGCGCGCCGCCTGGGGCGATTGGGCGGACTGGGTGCCAGCCGGCAAGGTCGGCGTCGTCGGGCAGCGGATTACCGGCTGCAGCCATCTTGGCTTCGCCACCTACGACGGGCCCGACTTCAAAGGCTTGTGCGACGCGGCCCGCTACGATGCGCGCGATCAGGCGAGCACGTTTGCCTCGCTCGGCGTCGAGCTGATCGACTGAGTGCCCGCGGAAAGAGGTTGCCGAAACCGGCACCATCCTTTCGCGCGCCTTGACCGGAGACTAGCGAGCCCGAGCCCGTGAAGCGCCAGGGCGACCAGCCCCGAGGGGCTGACGACCACGGGGAGGATCCAGAGCCGCGGAGAAGAGGGGGGAGTGAGAGGCGGGCGTGAGGTGTCGCGCCAGGTCCTCTCACATGGAGTCAGGCGTCATGAGCTTCGACGTGCCGTTCCGCCACCATCAGGCGATGGATGCAGCCTCGCTGCCCACGATCACCGTCACCCTGCAGGCGATGACCAAGGCGCTTGCTGATTGCCGCAATGCCGGCGTCGATCCTGACAGCGACCCTGCCATGGTCCTGCTGGCGCGCCATATGGCGGTCGTCTCGACCAACCGCGCGCCGCGTTCGGCGCTGCTGCATGCCTGCCGGCGCAGGATCGACGCGCTGCGGCGGTTCCCGACGCTGCTCTCCATCGCCATCCGTGGCGTCGCCTACGACCAGGTTGCGAAGGAGCGTTTCCACATGGACGCGCGGGCCGAGCTGGAGAAGCTGGCGTCGGCGCTGCACCTCATCGATGGCAGCTACACCGTAGTCTCCTGGCAGGGCACGACGGCCGAGTCCGGCTACGTCATCCTCGCTGCGCCCGAGGTCGCCGTCGTTGTTCGGGTCGGCGGACGGTACGAGGGACGCGAGGTCGCCTATCGCGCCGTCGTGAACGGGATCGAGCAACCCAATCGGCATGCCGGCATGGCCGAGCTGCTGAACACTGCTCGCTTTGCCGAGCGCCTCACCCGCGAACTCAATCTCTCCAACCCTGCGATCGCCAGCGCCGAGCCCGCGCTGATCGCCGCCTGAGGAGCACGAACCATGTGGATCCAGGATGCGCTCGCCATCGCGCGGGCCGACCTCGCGCGCATCGCGCGCTACATCGAGCGGCGTGAGCGCTTTCTCGACGCGCTGGACTGGTCCTTGCTGTCGGACGCGCAGGCGCGCCAGTCGGCGATGCTCGACGAGCTGCTCGCTGAGGACATGGCCGAGGGCCAGAACTACGTCGATTGGCTGGTCGAGCGGATGACCACGCACCTCACCGTCCCGGGCGCGTTGCGCTTTGCGCCTCACCCGCGGCCGTGGCACGCTGAGTGGATCACGCTGGCCGACTAACCCTCGAGGGAGATTGGACGATGAGCCGACATACCTTCGCCGGAACCGCCGGCGTCTCCGTCGCGATCGGATGGGACCGACCGCTCGACACCTTCTACGTCCAGGTCTCGCGCCCGGACCCGGAAGACAAGGGCGAGCGAGAGACCTTCGTCTGGGAAGGCACGAGCCCGCGCGAGCTGCCTAGCGCGGCCGCGGCGATTGCCGTTGCAGCGTCCCATGCCGAGCTGCCCGCCGATCTCGCCAGCACGCTCGAGACCGATCGGCTGAAGACGCTCGGCAGCTTCGATGGACCCGCGCAGGCGGCCATGAAGCGTCAGCGCTTTGGTCGTGATCTGTAACGGAGGGACTTCAACATGGACGACCACCGTCAGCCCACATCGCCAAAGGGCGGCTTCGATATCGGACTTAACTGCGGACTGCTTGGCGTGTTTCTCTCCGCGGCGAACTTCATGACATCACAGTTCGCTGAATTTGGAGACGGCGTTGGCGCCGATCCCGCGAGTCCGCTGCAGCAGATAGCCGAGCTGCTCAGCAGCAATGTCGTCAAGTCGCTCGCCGTTGTGCTCATCCTCGTAGGCGGAATGCTTTACGCGACAGGTATGGGATACATCGAGCTAGCTGGACCTTCCGAAGGGACCGCTCCGCGACCGAAGCCCCTGACTGCTACCCTGCCGATGAACATCGACGCGCGAATGGCAGAGGCACGGATTACCGGGCTCCTCGCCCGCCTCAAGGCCGTGCCTGAAGAGTTGCGTGAGGAAGCCACTATCGAGCTTGAAGGTATCGAACAGCGGCACATGCCTGCGTTGAGCAAGGCTCACCGAAAGGCACGAGCCACGGTTTCCCCCACGTCGCAGCAGGCTGACGAGCTCGACACCGATTACGCGGCTTCGCTCAACCGCTTGAGCACCACTCTTGAGCAGATGCTCGATCGGGCCACAGCGCTTGGACGTGACCGTCTGCAATGGCAGACACTGGTAATCGAAGAACGCTTCCCCACGGCGAGCGTCGAGAAGGATCAGGCGTAGACATCGGCAAGAAGGGGGAGCTCGCGGCTGCCTTGCTCCTTCGCCGTAGGCGCGTGCACGTGGGCTTGCCTGGACAGGAACCCAGAAAGCCACTGCTGGCGCTCATGCGCCATCAGAACCGAACTGTAGGGGCAATCGGCGGCAGTCGATCCCTTCCGACGCGCGTGCGCCAGCCCTTCATTATAGGGGTTCTGCATGTTTCTTCCCTGCGACACGCAGGTCCCGTCCTGCGTCGACACGCTTCTCCGGCGGTCGCGCGCCAATAACTAAAATTGGTTAATGATTTAAGACGCTTCGGGTGCCGGCAATCGTTCGTCACGCCCTCACCCGACGGCACGTTCAATGAGGTCCCAGCGGTTGCCGTATCGATCCTCGAACACGACGACGACACCATAAGCCTCGTGCCGAGGATCCTCGACGAAGCGAACGCCACGCTCCCGGTAGATCTGGTAGTCGCGCACCAGGTCGTCGGTCTCGAGGAAGAGGAAGACCCTGCCACCGCTCTGATTGCCGATGGCGTGCCGCTGCCGCTCGTCGGCTGCGCGAGCGAGCAACAGTCCCGTGGAGGCTCCGTGCGGTGCGACCACCACCCACCGCTTGGTCGGGCTCTGTACCGCGTCCTCGCGCAACTCAAAGCCGAGCGTGCCGACATAATAGTCGATTGCGGTGTCGTATTCATCGACGACGATGGCAACGAGGCTGAGGTGCTGAGGCATGGGCACCTCCTGCCGGCACGCAATTGCTCTGCCAAGCAAGAGAGGAGGGGGAGGGAAGTGCCGATCCATGCGGATCGAAGGAGATCCTCCCATGTCCGACGTCATCGACCTTGGCGGTGCACCCGCCGAAGAAGACTGCGCGCAGCTGGGCCACACGCCCGACTTCGATGCGGTGAATGCCTATGAGGTGTTCGCCTATAAGCTCGCAATCATCGCACGTTACGGTCAGCCGCCGGCAGGCTGCCGCCTCAAGCCGCTCGCCAATCGTCACGATTTCGGTGTGTACCGGACGTTGTCGCTCCGCATCGACGACGAGGAGGACGAGGCTGTCCAGGCCTATGCTGAAGCCGTCGAGAACGGCCTGGCGCGCTGGATCGACGGCGGCTTTGCTCCTCCGATCAGCTACGAGGGCAGCGTCGCCACCATCCATCGGCCCGATGTCACCGAGCTGGTGATCGGCGCGCTGCAGACCACGCGCCCTGGACCGGACGGTACGTTCCCCGTTGCAGACTTCGAGAGGCTGCACACGAACCTCGCCACCGCCTTCCCGGACGAGGCCGCGACCGCACACGCGCGCCTAACAGCCGCCTGACCCACCTGCTCGCGCCTGAGGGCGCGTCGACCAGCGAGGCCATCATGCCTGATGCCGCTTTCAACCCCGCTGATGCCGCAACGTGGCTGGCACGTGGCCGCAGGCCCGCCCATGCGGAGGCGCTCGCCAAGGCGTGGCGCGACTATCCCGACCTGCCACCCAACGCGCCGCTCGCCGAGCGCCAAGCCCGCAGCCACGCGCGTGTGATCGCAACCCGCCCTGTGTTCGAGGAGATGCGCGTCGAGGCCGAAGCCGAGCGCCACGCCAAGAACTTCGCGTTCACCGAGAAGGAGGCACGCGAAGGCAAGGCGAACGAACGCGAGCTTGCCATCCTCAACGGCCGCGATCGGTGTGGCTACGACTGGGACGTCGCCAACCGCTATGCCGATGGCTGGTACGCGGCGCACGTAGGTTGGCCACACCACTACCCGGACGGGATTCCGTGCAATGCGCCGCTCGAAACTCGCCGTGCTGCCTACGACCAAGGCTTCACTGACGGAGGTGGCGACCGCACCGACCTGTTCGACGCGGCGCGGCGCGCGAACCTGGCGCTGCACCGCCAGAGCAACATGCCGGCCGCCGTCATCCCGGTCACGCCGGCGCGGCCGTTGCCGAGCAGCTGGCCGAAGCCCGGTGATGAGGCTCGACCGGCCCGATGGTCGCGGCGTCTCGTCATCCTCAGCGATGGCGACCTTGCTGGCGGAGATCCCGCGCGCGCAAAGTGGGACTTCCTGCGGATCGTGCGCGATCGACCCGGCGCCGAGGCCATGACGCTTATGATCCTCACGGATGCTGGCTTCGTTCACGCCGGCGACTACACGCCGACCGCGAGCTTAGGCGGACGCCGGCAGGTCACCGGCCCCGCCCTGCGCCAGCAGCTGGTGGAAGCGCTTTCCGGCCGCGAGATCGACGACATCCTGGTCGCGCTGCAGGACGAGGACCTGCGCCTGCTTGATGGTATCGCGAGCGCGCTACCGCTGTGCCGGACGATGGAGCGGACGCGAAACACCAAGCTGCAGCAGCGCACCCACCTGCGCACCTGGTTGGATCGCGGCTACGGCGAGGACGAGAACATGGCGGCAGGCCATATCCGATGGGGCAAGCTGATCCAGGGTCTGGTGGGCAAGCTCGGTGAGTTTACCGTGCGGCACGTCGGGCCAGCCCCCGTTCGTGGACAGCTGATCCGGGTTGAGGTCGGTGATGGGCAACTCGCGGCCGGCTACGCCGATGCCGACGGCACGCCGATCGCGGCCGAAATCGTCGTCGCGAGCAAGGCGAAGCTACGGCCGGAGATGGCGGCGACGCTACGGCGCTTCGGGGCCGCCACGACGATGATGGCAGCCTCGGCTCGGCACGCGGCGTAGCCGCACTGATCCGAGCCGCGAAAGAGGAGAGGGGAGGGAGCGGACACGCCGGAATGAGCCGGCGAGGAGCTACCTCATGCCCGAGTCCGTGCCCGCGTCAGCCGATTACCTCATGCGCCCGGTCCTCTGGACGTTCGGAGAAGGTCCGACCTTCCCGGGCTACACCGACGACATCCATTGGAACGGCTTCCTCAACGTGTCCGTCAGCATGGCGACATGGCCCTACGTTCTGCGGACGCTCATCGCCGGCGCCGATGGCGATGCCGAGACGATCGCGGCCTATCGCGAGATGGCGGGCGGCAGCATGGTCTCGCTGGCCGACCGTTTCACCACCGAGGCCGTGGACCGGAACTGGCCGTGGCAATTTCCGGACTATCCGGTCGCAACCATGATGCCGATCCCGGAGCGCTGGTCGGAAATGAGCTGGCACCATGACACCGCGCCCAGCTTCGGCCCCTGTGTGGGACCGATGGGCGAGGCCGCGCAGGTCTGGGTCGACTATGCCGACCCGTCGAAGCGGGAATTTTCGGAAGCGCCGCGGTTCAGCTTCAGCCGGCGCGATGCCGTGGGCGAGCTGACCACCATCTACGCCGGCGCCGACTGGGACGAGGTGCTAGCGTCGGCCGCGGTCGAGGCGCTCGCGTGCGCCTTCGCGCGCGGGCTCGCTCTCGAGCTGACGGCCTTGCAGTGGCAGGACATGCGGCTGCGCAACCGGGTGGCTCCGGAGGGCACATGTGCCTCGCACGACTTCGTCGATGCCAACATGGTGATGCTCGCCGCCTGGACGGCGGAACGCGGTCATCCTCTGCTGCCGAGCACTGAGCCGACCACGTTCGAGGATGATCTCGAACGCGTGAACGCGGCGTGGAAGATCGCGACGGCGCACTATCTCACCGCCTGTGAAGAGGGTGAGCGGTTCGATGCCTGGCGCCTTACTGGCCGCGACGTCGAGGGACTCGCTGCGGCCGGCGAAGAACTTGGCAGGGTCGACGATAGTGACAGCCCGGGACGGATCTACGCGACCGGCTTCATGGAACGCGACGGCGAGCAGTGGATCGTGAACGTCGGCAACTCCAGCCAGGCTTTCGACGAGCTCTTCGATGCCGAAGCGCATCTCTGGAGCATCCATGCTTCCACCGAGAGCCGACCCGAGGTGCGCCAGCCGCTGCGGTTGCGCCCTCCGCCCTCCGCCATCCACTTTACCGTCGACGAGATCACGGTGACCGCGGACGCCATCGATCGCCGGTTGAGCGATCTGGCCGAGCGCCTCGCGACCGTGTCGCCGCTTGAGTCGGAAGGGCTCTTTCTGGCCGAGAGCGTGCGTCGGCTGAAAGCCGCGAGGATCAAGCTGACCGAGGCCGCTCAGCCCTGAGCGAGGGAGAGGAGAGGGGAGCAGGTGGTCGCGGGATTGGGCCCGCGAGAAGGAGACCGCCATGCTCCCCGCCTCGATCGCACTCACCGCCGCGCCGAGCGCGGTCGCTACGGTGCAGGAGCTGTTCGCCGACAGCATCACCGACGTCCTGCTCGAACTTTTGCAGGCAGCTCGCGCGAGCGGCGCTGCCCGCGTCGACGTCGCAGTGATCGGCGCAGCCGGGGATCGGCTGCTGCAGCTCAGCGACGATGGCCATGGGCTTGAGGAGCCGGGTTCCATCTTCGCTCACCCGCTGCCACGGTTCGGCATCTTCAGCCTCGCCGGACGAGACGTGATCGTCCGCTCCTGGTCGCGTGCCGCACATCAAGGGTGGAGTGCACACATCACCGCCGCGGCGTGGACGGGCAGGCGGCCGATCGCGATCTCGCCCGACCCGATCGCTCGCGGCACCTCCATCACCTTCCGCATGCCGGCGATCGCCGAGGCCGCGGTCAGGGCTGCGCTGACCGAGGCCGCATCTCTTGCGGGCGTCGTCGCTACCTTCACCGGTCGAGGAGTCTGACATGGACATGCCGCCCCCTCCGGTCGTGCTCGCCTACGGCATCGGCGTGGACAGTACCGCGCTTCTCGTCGAGCTGGTCGCGCGCGGGCAGAAGCCCGACCTGGTGCTGAGCGCCGACACCGGCGTGGAGAAGCCGGGGACCTATGCCTATCTCGACGTGATCCGGCCGTGGATGGATGCACACGGCATCCGGCACGAGCTGGTCTCGTACATTCCCAAGCGCTTCAAGCATTGGCCGCCCTACTATGGGCTGCTGGAGATGTGCCTGACCAACGCAACGCTGCCGAGCAAGAGCCTGGGCGGGTCGAGCTGCAGCCTCAAATACAAGAAGGCGCCACAGGACGCGTTTCTCGCGAGCTGGCAGCCGGCGAAAGATGCCTGGGCGCGTGGCCAGCGGGTCATTCGGCTGATCGGCTATGACGCAGGCCCGCGCGATACGCTGCGGGCCAACCACGCCTTGTCGATCGAGGACCCACTCTACGACTGCCGCTCGCCGCTGCGCGAGTGGGGCTGGGACCGTGACGCTTGCGTGGCGCGCATCATCGCCGAGGGCCTCCCAGTGCCCCCAAAATCGGCGTGCTGGCTGTGCATCGCCAATCGGCCCGAGGAGATCCGCGAGCTGCCGCGCTGGTGCCTGCGCCTCATCGTGCTCGTCGAGGCGCGCGCCGCGCCGCGGCTGCATACGGTCGAGGGGCTGTGGCGCCGGTCGACCAAGGCGCGCCCCGGCCGCATGACCGACTTCATCCGCGCAGAGGGCCTGCTGCCGTCGCGCGAAATCGATCGGATCTGGCGCGACGCGCCGCGCGACCTGATCCGCTTCCAAGACGTCGCTGCCATGGTGCCGGTTGGCGAGCGGCCGACGATGCAGAGCTGGCTTGAGCGCTTCAATGCCGGATTGATGACGCGGCAACCGGGAGAGCCGCTCGCCGCGTGAATGTCACTGATCGCTCGTGGCAGAAGCCTGGTTGACGATGACCAGCTGCCCCGGCGCGAGGCCGACGATCGTCAGGCCGACCATCGTGAGCAGGATGCTTGTCGCTAGGGCGATGAGCGGCCCGGCCGGTATGATGCGGCGCCGGTAGAGCAGGGCCATGCCCTCGAACGCGGCCGCGCCGACCAGCGCGATGATGATCGCGAAGATCTGCATCCCACCCGATTACCGAAGGGACTCAGCATGGACAACGTCGTTCGCTCATCTCGCACCGAGATCATCGGCACGCTCAATGATCGCTGCCGACAGGGGCTGGACCGAAGAGCGCGCATCGTCATGACCCGCGCCTGCCTCGCGACATTCGCCGAGGCCGGCGTGTCGACCCTGGCGGCGCAGATCGAGATCATGGCCGCTTTGCGGGCGTACACCTTCGACGGCGAGGATCGTGAGCGTCACCGTGGCGAGTTCGAGTTGCGAGGACACACGGTCCATTTCGCGATCGACTATTACGACCTCGCGCTTGAGTACGGGTCGGAGGACCCGGCGGATGCGGCGGTCACAAGGCGTGTGCTGACTATCATGATGCGCGAAGATCTGTAGCGCCTGAGCCCGCCCAACCAGCGCGACCTAGGAGCCCAGGGTCGCGTACCACATGCCGAAGGCGTTGCTGGCTATGTGGACGAGAAGGCTGGGCACGATCGAGCGCGTGCGCAGCGCGCAGATGCCGGCCCCGAGGCCGAGGAACAGTGAGGCGACCAGGTTCGCCGGCTCGAAGTGCAGCGTCACAAAGAGGAAGGCCGAGACCAGAACCGCAGCGACGCGCCAACCGCGGTCGACCAGCGTGCCGAGCAGATAGCCGCGGTAGAGCAGCTCCTCCACCATCGGCGCGACGATCACTGTTGCGATGAGCAGCGCCAGCCCTGCAGGACCGGACAAAGACGCGACGAGCGCCCTGCCGACCTCGAGGTTGCTGCCGACACCCGACTGCCACACCGTTGCTCCCTGCAGCGCGAGGATCCCGAGCGGGATCTGCGCAACGGCAAGGCCGATGACCATCGTGACCGCGGTGCGCCCGTTCCATGCCGGTGTCGTGAGAAGCACAGCGCGCGTGCGGCCTGCTCGCCGCGTGTCGAGGGCGACAAGGCCGAAGATCAGCAGCGCCGCCAGCACGATCGTCGCCGCGGTCAGCGTTGCCGAGGCCGGGTCGAGTCCCATGGCAGGCCCGACGATGTAGTGGATCACGGTGAGCGCCGCCTGATGCGCGATCAGAAGCCCGGCGACGAGCCACAGAGACGGCGCGGTCGAGGGCTGAGCAGTGGGCGGGGTGAGCGTCGGCGCAGCAGCCAGGTCGAGCATTCCCACCTCTCAAGATCAGGAGATCGTCGGTGCGCAGCATTAAGTCTCACGCCGCTCGAGCACGTCAATCCCGTTCGCGACCTGTGCTCGATATCATGAAGTTGGTCGGTCCAACTGCAACGAACGCGGAGTGGGAGGCTGACAAGGCAGGCTGGCGCGCCTTCGTCTTCGGCAACACCGCGAGCGGCTTTCGCGCGGGCAGTCGCCTCGATCGCGCATGGCGACGAGGATACGAGGCCGCTGCCCGCAGCGACGAGCCAGCTGCGCTGATGCTGTAGCTGATCGAGTCTGGTCGCGGCGAGCCAGCGCGGGAGAGGAAAGGGGGGAAGGGAGAGGCGGATCATCCGGATCCGGGAGCCTCACCATGAACGCATTCAGCCACGCGACCGCCGAGGTGGTGATCCGCCACGGCCACATGGCGTGCGGGCTCGGCGCCGGCGCTGCCGGCATGAACGCCGCCAACCCTCGCGTCGGGCCGCTGCGCGGCCGCTTCGAGTGCGCAGGCGGGATCGATGTCGACGAGGGCGCGATCCGCAACTTCGAGCGTCTCACGGGCGTGAAGGGCACCGTGATGGACCTCTTCTCCGAGGCCCAATACCGCGCCTTCCATAAACGGGCGCCGGACCCGAGCTGGCGCGAGGCCACGCCGCTCGACATCCGCCGCGTCTTCGGTCGCCTCGACGTCCTGTTCGCGAGCTATCCCTGCAAGGGCTTCTCCGGCCTGCTGTCGGCGCGCACGGCCGAGACCGCCAAGTACCAGGCGCTCAACGACCTGACGACGCGCGGCATGATGCTCAGCCTTGAGGCGTACCGCGACGACCCGGTCGCGATCGTCGCCTTCGAGAACGTGCCGCGCATCGCGACCGCGCGCGGCGCCCGCTTTCTCGCCCAGATCGACGCGCTGTACCGCGCCTATGGTTATGTCGTCAGCGACGTCGAGGACAGCATCCACGACTGCGGCGCGATCGGCGGCCTCGCGCAGCGCCGCAAGCGCTTCCTGCGGCTGTTCCGCCACCCATCCAAGGTGCCGAACTTCATCTATCAGCCCGCCAAGAAGCGGCTGCGCGGCGTCGGCGAGGTCATCGGCAAGCTGCCGATGCCGGGAGATCCGGCCGCGGGCGTGATGCACCGTGTACCGGCGCTGCAATGGAAGACGTGGGTGCGGCTCGCCTTCGTGCCCGCGGGGCGCGACTGGCGCGCGCTGAACGATCTGGCGGTGATCGACGGGCGGCTGCGTGACTTCGGCATCGTGCCTGAGCAGGCGTTGCGCGAGAACGCACTTGGCGTGCTCGACTGGTCGGACACGGCGCCGACCCTCACCTCCGCGCGCGCACCAGCGCAGGGCCGCTTCTCGGTCGCAGACGTGCGGGTCTCGGCCGACTGGAACGCCGACGTCCTTGGCGTCCGCGACTGGCACCAGCATGCCGGCACCGTGACGGGGCGCAACGGCCCTACCAATGGCGCGCACAGCGTCGCCGATCCGAGGCCGGACTATGGTGCCTCGACCCATCGCAATGTGCTCGGCGTGAAGCGCTGGAGCGAGAGCGCTGCCACGGTCAGCGGGAGCCCCAAGCCGAGCGCCGGCGCGCATGCGGTCGCCGATCCTCGCTTCGATGCGCACCCGAAGAGCGTCCAGCTCGGTGTCCGGCCATGGTCGGCGCCGTCGCCGTGCATCAAGGCCGACGTGTCGGTCGGCACCGGGCCGTACGCGATTTCGGATCCGCGCCAAGCGGCCGCGGCGGGACAGCTCGGCAATGTCTTCCGCATCGTGCCGATCGACGAGGCCGGCGAGCCGGTCACCGACCCGAGGCCGGGCTACGCGGCCGGCACCCACCGCAACATCCTCGCCGTCACCGACTTCAGCGATACAGCCAAGGTGGTCACCGGAGCGGTCCACCCTGCAGGCGGTGCGCTATCGGTCGCGGATCCTCGCCCCGTCGGGCTCAGTGCGGGCGGGCGTGACCAGCACGGCTACAACAGCCAAGCGCATTACGGCGTCCTCGGATGGGAGGACACGAGCGTCGCCGTGCCCGGCTATGCCAAGTACGACCGCGGCAAGTGGTCGGTCGCGGATCCTAGGCTACCTGAGCCCGAGCCACTCGCCGCGCTGCCAGCGCCGAACGATCGCGTCATCGCGCGCATCATCGCCGCGGACGGTACGTGGCACCGGCCCTTCACCACGCTCGAGCTCGCAGCACTCCAGTCGCTGTTCGATCCCGAGCAGGTCTTCCGCTTCGACGGCGAACGAAACGCCTGGTCCATGGTGCAGCCGTTCGACCTCGAAGGCAGCTCCGACGCGCAGAAACGCGAATGGATCGGCAATGCCGTCCCCTCGGCCGCGGCGCAGGGCATGGCCGAGGAGATCGGCGAGGCGCTGCTCCTCGCCAAGCTCGGCGAGACCTTCACACTGTCCGACAAGGCCATCTGGGTCTCGCCGCTGCGCATGGCGCTCGCCGTCGACCATGCGCCGATCGGGGCGATCACCCACCGGCAAGATCTCGATTGTGGAGAGGCATGATGCAACGCTCGGGCCCATCTCGGCCGCGGTCGAGTCATCCGCATGTCCGCAACCCGGTGCTGGCGCTGCCAAGCGTCGCGCGCCTTCAAACGCTCTCGCCGGTCGCGCGCGCAGAGCTGCGCCAGCTCCTGCTTGAGCTACGGGGCGATGCGCAGGTCCGGGCCGACGACTGCTGGCGCCGCCACAAGGCACCGATGGCCGCATACTGGAAGGTCGTGTCGGTCTATGCCGGTCACGTCGCCCGGGTGCTGCGATGAGGTACGACGCGCGGATCGCGACGGTGTCCCGCGACGAGTTCGAGGAGCTGCTCGCGCTTGTGCGACTGGCCGACGAGCCGCCCAAGCCGAAAACGGACGATGATCGCTGGCGCGCCGACTATGCCGAAGCGCAGCGTCGGCGCCGGGTCATCGGCTATCAGCAGGATCTCTTCTCCTCGCCGACGATGACACACTATCGTCGCAACGCGGCCGCGCCCGAGTGGGCGCGCGCCCCGATCGAGACGATCGAGCAGAAGCTCGAGCGCATCAAGGGCGACCCGTCCGCTACCTTCGGGCCGCCGCGCTCAGACCGGCCATCGATCCTGACACGCGCCGAGAGAGACGCGATCGTGCGCAAGGCCAGCAACTGGCTCGGCGTGCGCCGGCGCGTGCGGCTGGTGGACGCACCGGGCTCGGTCGACCCTGCCTTTGGCATCCAGCGTTATCTCGGGCGCGAAGGCGTCGTGTGGCGTCTGTGCGGCGCTCCCTTCGACGATCACTGCTACGTCTTCTTCGATGCGGTCGGCGCGGAGCGCACCGCCAAGATCGAGCTGGCAGAGCTGCGGGATCTGGAGCCGGTCGAGTGAGCTGGCGCGAACCCGACCTCTTCTATGGGGAGAGGCAGCCACCACGCACGCTTCCACCGATGAAGAGCTATCGGCCCGCGGCGCGCAAGGCCGCAAAGCCCTTCGCGTGGGAAAGCATGGGTGCCTGGGTCCGGCTCATGCACCGGCTGTTCGCCCTCGAGACGCCGAGCAGCGAGCACTATCAACGCACGCGCGAGACAGCGCGCGCGCTGACCGTCGAGCGCATCCGCGAATGCCGCCACGATGACGACCTGGCCCGCTGCGAGGCGATGCTCGTGGAAGCGCGGGCAGGGTGGCTCTACGGCCTCGATCGTGCCTTCACGCGCGCAGAGCGCGGCACCCTGTTGGTAGAAGTCCGCAACCGACGCCAGCTACTGGCGCTCGGCCGGCAGGCGCCGAAGCCGAAGGGGGCGCGCATGGACCCGCGATGCCTGCCCGACGACGCTCTCGAACGGTTGATCCAGTCGCACGCCGACACCGACCTGATCGACCGACTGCGCGGTGAGCGGGAGCGACGCGCGGTTGAAAGGAGAGGGTGAGATCCGTATTATACGGATGAGGAGATCAGCCATGGTGCAGTCAGCGACAGCCGGTGAGGTCTCGAAGGCGTTCGGCCGCTTCAGCCGGCGGGCGCTGGTCGAGCCGCTTACCATCACGAACCGCGGCGACGAGGCTTTGGTCCTCATGTCGATGCAGGAATATACCCGCCTGAAGAGCCGCGACCGGGTGGCCATGTCTCTCGACGAGGTCACGCAGGAGATGCGCGACGCTGTCGCCGCTTCGAAGGCGCCTGAGGAGTCCAAGGCCTTCAACCACGAGCTGGATTGAGGGTGGACGTACCGACGCCGCGTCCTGGCCAGGTCATCCGCTACGAATACCTCTGGAAGCGCGAGGCCGACCGCGGTGCCGAGGATGGCCGCAAGGAGCGGCCGTGCGCGCTGCTGCTGTCGCAACAGATGCGCGACGGCCGTACCGAGGTCTTCGTCCTTCCCATCACGCACAGCCCGCCGACCGAACCGGCGCTCGCGATCGAGATCCCGCAGGCCGTGAAGCGTCGTCTCAAGCTCGACGATGAGCGGTCATGGATCATCCTGTCGGAGCTGAACCGCACGCCTTGGCCGAACCAGGACACGCGGGTCGTGCCTGGGTCGAAGCCGGAGACGATCGTCTATGGACAGCTGCCGGAGGCGCTCTACAACAAGGTTCGGGATCGCTGGCTGGAGCTTGTCGATCAGCGGCTAGTAAAGGTCGTAACTCGCACAGAGTAACCGGTCGCCATGTTGCCGCCAGTTAGAAAAGACACATTCTCCGCTAGATAGAAATGACACCGCCTCGTGGCAGCGGGGGCAGCGTGGAGCCCCCCAAGCAGCGCAGCGCTGCCCCCGCTGAGGCGGTGACCTAACGGCTCTTGTCCCCGGACCCGCTGCGCCAGCAGCGGGCTCGGTTACGCCGATAAATGCAACTCACTCCCGAAACGACCGCTTCCTTTCACTGTGCGGGGACCGGCATCGGCGTTGATAGGGCAACGACCTTGCCTTGAGGATCAAGTACCAGCGCCATCATCACATCGCCGTGCGCGAAATGCAGTTTATACTCGTCACCTCCGAATGGATCCGGACCGGCGAAGCGCATCGACTGCAACGAGCCAAGCGCAGCAATCTGCGGTCGCACCTTCGGCAAGGCGGTCCTTGTCTCCGCCGCAACGTCCGGCGCCATGATTGAATAGTCCGGGCTGCCTTTCGCATAGCTCGCGACAATCGCGCGCAGTGCTGCTTCCGACCCGGGATGTGGCGTCGAGCGCGGCGTGAAAACCCGCTCGCGTGACGCCTGATCAATGGTCGCAACCATCGGCCCACCTGTCTTGCCAAGCGCGACTTGCAATGTTTCCGCCGCTGGAACGGCAATGTCAGGCTGCACGCCCCGCCCCTCCCAATTGGTTTTGGTAACGGCATTTTCAGCACGGCCGAACGGGATCAGTGCACCCAGTCCGTGTCCAAGCTCGGACATGCTAACTGGGTTTGCCCCGCCGCCAGTGATCTCGCCGATCAAGGTACCGCGCTTCAGCGATTGAACGTCGTAGGCGAACTCCTCGCCGCCCGAGAACGTATCCTTGCTAATCAGCACATAGGCCGGAACGCCAGCGAAGTTGACCGGGGTCGGCGTGCTTGAGAAGGGGTCGCGAGTGTAGTTATGGGTCTTTGGAGTTCGCACGACGATGGTGTTGATGGCCTGGCCCGGCGCGATGAGAAAACTGACGAGATAAGCGACCGAAGCCGGATCACCGCCGCCGTTCCGACGCGCGTCGATGATGAGCGCACGGCTACCAACAAGGCCGGCCATGGCCCGATCGATCGCCTGCTTGAAAGCAGGCAACGGTGGGAAGCCGAGGACTTCGATATAGCCGATGCCGCCCGCGATCTTGTCGGCGCGAAGAACGCCGCCTTCGCCGCGCGGCATTGCCCCTCTCGGCCCGGGCGGCGGACCATCGAGCGCGATGATCCGCATATGCTTGTCGTGCGCAATAGCCGTTAGAGCGTCGGTCAGGTGCTGCGCGAACGCGGAGCGTGTATCAAGGGACGCATACTCTCCCGCGGCGAGCTGTTTCTCGAGCGTTGCAGCCGCCTTTTCACCGACATCGGAGAACACATATTTGTCCCGCAGCGCGCTCGCCAAGGCGGCCACGATTTCCTGCCGGTCAGCTTGAGTGAGTGAGCTCGCAGGAGCCGCAATCGCATCCTTCACAGGCACCTGAGCGATCGACGGCGCGGCCGAGGAAAGCAGCAGGGCCAGGATCAAACCTTTCCCGCATGTCATTGATCATCTCCTTCGGAAGCGGGCAGCGCGGCGAGCCGCGCAGCTATGGGGGCGGAGTCGAGAGCCGCGTCCAGCCGGTCGAGCACTGCGGGCAGCTGACAATCGATCTCGGCAAACAGGAGGTCGAACATGGACGCGAGACGTTCATTGAATGCGCGGATCGCGGTCGCTTCCCGGCGCGCCTTATCGGTTGTGATCAGGCGCCGCCGGCGCGCATCCTCCGGATCGTGCGCGACTGTCACGAGCCCGAGGTCCTCAAATCGATGCGCCATGCGCACAATCAATGGATGTGACAGGCGTAAGCGCCGCGCGATCTCCACGACGCCAATCGATCCGCAATCGTCGAGCAACAGCAACATCGACGCACCGCGAGGCGGCACATCGAGTCCCATCGAGGCAAGCATGCCGCCGACCTGATCCACGATACGATCCGATGCGCGCCGCATGCGGTGTGCCAGGAATACGTTGCCGTGAGCCGCGACGAAGTCTGTCATGCACAAAGGGTATCGGTTACCGGTTACGTGTCAAGTTACCGAACGCTGATAGGACTCCGGTTAGACCGGACCACAGCCTCGTTGCGGCCGCTGCCCCTCGGCGATCTGGAATAGGCAGTCACATCGGAGCTAACAGCCCTATTGCCGTTTCCGGTCGCTCGTTAAGGATCCTAAGATGCAACAAGGCGCCAAAATCGCGTGACTGGCGACATAACCTCCGCGGTGATGTCCTCGTTGATCCTGGCAGCGCTGTTTTTCGATCTCTTTGGAAAGGTCGAGGCGTGGCGCCGCTTGCGTTTCGCGTGGCTCCCGTTGGCTCTCGCCAAGGTGGCCGGCATAAAGATAATCGCCCCCGTCATGCCTAGCTTCGTCGACACCGTTGATCGGGTGCTGCTTGTCGCCTGTGGCATCGTCGCAGTTTCGCTGGTTGGCCGGTGGCTTCTGAGACGGAGTAAATTCAACCGACTTTCAGAAGTCCGTTAGTCGATGCACGTTGGTCGGCCTTGCGGGTTCTTGTGGGCGCTGCGGCCACAAGCGGGCCTTCCGCTAACCCTGCCAAAGCCGACATCGCGGCGGAGATGAGCTTCGCCGGGGCGGTATACACGCTCTCTCCACGGCCGTAGATGGCGCCCCCCGTACTCGTACGGTACCCTCCAGCATCGTCCGCGATCGCCGAAGGAGCACTCAATGGCATGGCACCACCGGCTTCTCGGAAAGGCCGCTCAAGCGGTTTGGCGCATCACCAAACCGCGAACAATCGGCGTACGGGCTATTCTACTGGATCAGGACGACCGGATCGCACTGGTGCGACACACCTATACGGATCAGTGGTATCTGCCTGGCGGAGGCGTGAAGAAAGGCGAGAGCACGAACGAAGCGATAGCTCGGGAGCTCGCCGAGGAGGTCGCAATTACACACGCCTCGATCGAACGTGTCTTGGGAGTGTACCACAGTAGAAGTGAGGGCAAGGATGACCACATCATCATCTTCGTGGCCCGAGCAGACTTGCCAAGCGGAAGCTGGCTACAACGTGGCGACGTGATCGAGATTGAGGAGGCCGATTGGTTCCCGCTCGACAAGGTACCGGCATCGACTTCACCAGCCACCACTCGTCGAATTGCAGAGTACCGGACCGGCGTCTCGGGCGCTGGCGCTTGGTAGCCAAACCGCACGCGCCTGCCAACTTCGACTATGCGAACTCACCACTCAAGAACGGCCGGTCCGCAAACCCCGCCAATGTCAGACGTTCGAGGCGAGCCCAGCAGTCGCCTTAGGTCAATGGCCGAGATTGGCAGGAAAGCGTTGGGGTGGACGCCCCCTGACGGCATCGATGTGCCAGAAGTGGAGGTGTTGAAACACCACTGCAGGAGGCGTCCGTGAGTGAGGTTAGCACAGTCGGCATCGATCTGGCGAAGTCGGTTTTTCAGGTCTACGGCGCGGATGCGAGCGGCGGGGTCGTGTTCCGCAAGAAGCTACGTCGGGATCAGGTACTGCCCTTTTTCTCGACCTTGCCGCGGTGCGTCGTCGCGATGGAGGCGTGCGCGAGTGCGCACTACTGGGCGCGTGAGCTCGCGGAAGTTGGGCACGACACCAGGCTGATCCCGCCGGCGTACGTGAAGCCGTTCGTCAAGCGGCAGAAGAACGACATGGCCGACGCGGAGGCGATCTGCGAGGCAGCGCAGCGACCGACGATGCGGTTTGTTCAAGGTAAGAGCGCTGAAGCGCAGGCTTCGGCGGTCGTGTTCCGAACGCGCGACCTGCTCGTGCGCCAGCGAACCCAGCTGATCAATGCCCTGCGCGGGCACCTCAACGAGTTCGGCTACATCGTTCGGCAGGGTGTCGGGCACGTCGGCAAGCTCGTCGAGATCGTCGCCGACCCGGCTTCCGATCTGCCGGCCGAGGCGTGCCCCGTACTGGCCGTCATCGCGCAGGGCTTACAGGCGCTACAGGAGCAGATCGCCCTTCTCGACCGTGAGATCGCGAGCCGGGCAAAGGCGGACGCGGTCGCGAAGCGGCTGATGACGATCCCCGGTGTCGGGCCCGTGACAGCGACCGCGCTGGTGGCGCTGGCGCCGGCCGCAAGCACCTTTCGTCGCGGGCGCGACTTCGCCGCCTGGCTCGGTCTCGTTCCTCGACAACATTCGAGCGGCGGCAAGGAACGGCTTGGGCGCACGACGAGGATGGGCGAGCGCAGCTTGCGACGCCTGCTGATCCTGGGGGCAAGCTCGGCAACCAAGGTCGCGGCGCGCAAGCCCGATAAGGCCAGTGCGTGGTTAGCCGGCATGCTCGCGCGCAAGCCTCGCATGCTGGTCACCGTCGCGTTCGCGAACAAGATGGCACGGATCGTCTGGGCGCTGATGGCGCACGGCGGTACCTACAGAGCTCCGGCCGCGGCGTAACCGTCGAGGCTTGAGGCGTCAGGGACGCGAGGGAAGGTCAGCAGAGAGGAATGGCGCAACGGTCAGAAGACGGGATCGGGATAACCAGTGCACTGTCCAAGCGCCTCGAGCGCGCGAAAGCGGTTTGGACCCGATCCGCGATCTCCATTCAGGCCAGCAGCCGTGATGAAGGCTGCATCAACAGGCCGGACACACGGAAGCACCTGAACCCGCGCGCTAAAATCTCTGCAACACCCCCTTGCATCCAGAGGGGCGTCCACACACGGACTGGCAGCTCTTCGGAAGGTCGATGGCTTCAACAGCCGTCGTGAGCGGCGCGCCGGCCTTACTCGGTGACCTTTACCGTGATTGTTTCAGATACCACCTGCGCATAGCGGATCGGTTTAGACGCGAAGCTAAAGACATAAAGTCGCGCTCTCACCCTGAAGCGCCCCGCTCTCGGGAAGATCGTTCTTGCGCTTTCATGGGTAAGGATGCGGTAAGGCGCTTTCGTTGAAACGGTAATCAGGTCCTCTTTAGCAAGAGGCGGCGAGGGCGGCGAACCCGCCATTGGCTTGGCAGGCGCGACTGGTTGGCCCGTGTCCGACATCACCTCAAAGGCTATGCCTCGGGTGAGTTGCAGGAAGGGCGATACCGCAAAACTACCACCCCTGCCGATTAGGTCGACCTCGATGGGTGCTTCCCCTCGCATGGACAGGGTCGGTGCGCGTAGACGGATCTCGATAGGTGGCGTTTCGCCTGCCCATTCTGCCTGAGCAGAGGGACTTGAAGAGACAGCAGCTTGAAGCGCGAGAAGCCAAATAGACGGCATGCCGATCCCCTTTTCACGTCAGCATCTTGATACAATCATGAACAAACGACTGATCTTAGGTATGCTGCACGAGCCGTCAAAGGACCAGGACTGGGCGCTTTCCAGCCGTGACCGGCCGGTCTGCAAACCTGCCACTTGCGATGTTCGAGGCGCGTCCAGTTGGCGACCTAGCTAGGGCCCAGACTCATTCAGAGCCAGAACGCCAAGGCGGTGGCGAGGGCGACGCCTGAGAGGAAGTTGACGGCGAGCTTGTCGTAGCGGGTGGCTACGCGGCGGAAGTCTTTGAGGCGGCAGAAGGCGTTCTCGATGAGGTGGCGTCCGGCGTAGCGCTGCTTGTCGTAGCGGATGACGCGCTTGCGGTTGCGCCGGCCGGGGATCACCGGGACGGCACCGGCATCGCGGGCCAGGCGGCGGAGCCGATCGGCGTCATAGCCCTTTTCACCGAGCAGGTAGCGCATGCGCCCGGCACGTTCGAGGAGGGCGGGCGCGGCCTTTACGTCGCTAACGTTGCCGGGCGTCAGCATCAGCGCATACGGACGGCCGATGACGTCGGTGAGCACGTGGACCTTGGTGGTCCAGCCACCGCGGGAACGGCCGATCGCCTGTGCGGAACGCCCCCTTTTGCACCGAACGCGGCGCGCTGAGCCTTGACGTAGGTGCTGTCGATTGCGGTGCTCTTCGTCACCGCGCCTGCGTCTGCCAGCGCATTCAGCAGCTTGAGCCAGAAGCCCCGGTGCGACCATCGGTTGAACCGGTTGTAGACCGTCGTCGACGGACCGTACTCGGCCGGGCAGTCGCACCAGCGACAGCCGACCTTCAGCACGTGCAGGATGCCCGAGATCACCCGCCGGTCGTCTACTCGCCGCGCTCCGGGCTGGTTCTTTGGCAGGTGCGGCTCGATCGCCGCCCAAGCATCATCCGACAACCAGAACAGCGCCATCCCAGCACTCCCGTGACCTACACCGGCAGTGAATCAGGAAAGCCGCTTCGCTCAACCCGCTGATTGGGTTTGAGCCCTAGTTCGGACGCGGGGGCGGGGGAGGAGGAGGTGGCGCCGGAACGATGTTGCAGGTGGGTGGCCAGCAGGGACCCGACAGCGCTACCGTATCCGAGTTCGACGCGCGAACGTAGATATCTATGAAGCTGATATTGCCAGCGACCCGCTTTGCGAAACCTGGCTCGGCTCGAATGTCTCTGGCCATCATTCCCGCCACGCGCCGCCAGTCCGTATTGTTTGGTTCTACCTCCGTCTTGCAACCGGACAACTGCCCGCTGGGCCGTAGCGCCGTGCAGTGCACGCTGATCATGACGTACGTGCCCGTTGTCCGCGGCAGCGCTGCCATGGTGCTGTGGCTGATGGATCGGATGATCGGCAGATCCTCAAACGAGGGATCGTCACCTTTATAGAATGCTGTGTGGTAGACGATCTCGGCTTGGGGCCCGACCGGCCCGTCCGCGGCGAGTGCCGTGGCACTAAGCGACGAGATGATGAGCAGGGCTTTCATCGGTGCTCCCTTGAAGGATGCCAGCAAGTCTGCAACCTCGCTAAGGTATCGTCTATCCAAGCTGCTAACAGCGTGCCTACGTTAGAGCGAAGTTCGATCTGTCCGCTATATTGGGTTCCGTATGCAGCCGGGAAGCTTATCGAGTATCCAGTGCCATCGACCACAACCTCTCCTGGGTCACCCGGAAAGCTGATTGATGGGAAAGGCAGCTTCCGAAGTCGAGCAACGGCGACCCGCGCTCCTTCGCAGATCCGACTTGACGCCCACTTGACCGTGGTCTCGCCCTCTTCTTCGCGAGAAGTAAGGCGAAGGTCGAAGCCTGCTGGGTCAAAAGAGCTCTTATTGTACAGGATGTCGACGCTCTCGGAAGAACGGGAAAGCGCCGGATTGCGAGAGATCCTAATCCAGCTATCCGGCGGAGGCATCGAGATTGTCGCCGCTTCTATTAAGATAAGGGCTATCAAAGGCGCCTCCACATCAGCTGTTCACAGCGCGATCATACCCGCAGAGTGCACTGGTGAACCAACGTCCGCAATCAGGTTCGCCAAGGCGGCGCGCGATCGTCCGAGTTTGGGCGTTCCGGCTAGTCGCTGCCGCTCTTCTTCCCGGGGCCGAACTCAATCCGAACGCCCAGCCCTCCGCCCTCGACGGCACCCAAGGTCACTCCTGGTGCAAGGTGTAGACGAAGCGGCGTGCTGAGGATGCTTCTGGGCTCGGGAAGGTCCGGCAGGGGGCGCAGGCGGAACTGCTCCTGATCAGCTCGGCCACAGACGACTACCTCGCCGCTGCCGGTTGGCGGGCATCTTGTCGGGCTTGCCTTGAGGCTGTCGGGGATCTGAAGAGGACTGGCAGGCCTCGCCGAGGTCGGAGACGCCTGACCGACCATCTCGGTAGCGACTTGCTGTGCGACCATCACGCATCGTCTCCCAAGCGAGAGGATGGGAACTAATTGTGCCTGGTTTATGGCGCCTACACCAACTCATCAGGCTTTTGCAGAATTTGGCAGGTTTGCGGGTTTGCTGCTTTTAGGTGGTGAGCGCACATAGCGTTGCCGGGTTGCTAGGCACGCTTCCCTAGAAACACCTAGCCCTTGTAAAGATTTGGCCAAAAAACAGGCGTCATCTGCTGTTATTTTCAACGATAGCTTGATTGTATTTCGTCGCGTAAGCCTCTGCGGTGGCGCGCACACGGTCGCAAGCCTCGGTAGGATCCCTAGACGTACCCTCCATAATCCGCACCTGATGAAGCCGGAGGTTTGAATTTCCGACGCCGGCAGGACCCATGGCGCCAAACGGTCCATCTAACATCAGCAGACGACGATCTCCCCGAGCCAAAGCCGCCCGCGCATCAGCTGCTGCGTCTCGTTGGGCGAGTTTTTCGATTGCGGGACAACCCAGTGGGACCTGAGGTGAGCAAGCGGCCAGCGGCACCAATAGGGCTAGTGCCAATCGAGTCATGCGAGGAGCAGGAGCGACGTGATCATCATCGCACGGTAGCTCGGTTACTCGCCGTGACAAGGTCCGCTTTTGGGCGTCTTCGAACGCTAGCGGGCGTACTCGCCGAGGCCGCGCGCGACGAGCTCCTCATTGGAGAGGCGTGGCGCGCGCTTGAGCCTGTTGTTGCCGAGCGTGCGACGGTCGACTTTGGGGACGGATGAAGCCGGGGAGGGTGCCTTAAACGGGCCGACGGGCTGTGCGGTGCGCGCCGGCTCGTTGTTGTTGCGCTTGGCGTAATGCGGCTGAGCCTGCTGTATCACGCGGGCCAGAGCCAGCGCGGCGTCGAGGTGCTTGTTGTCGACCACGGCAGCCTGGTTCACCCGGCGCATCTTGTCGAACATGCGATAGGGTAGAGCCGTGCCCTCGTGCTGGATCTCGAGCCGGCCATCCGGGTACTCGCACACGTCCACCTTCTTGCGCGCGAGCGCCTGCGACGCAGGGGAGGGCTCGAGGATGAACATGGCTTTGTTGTAGTGCAAGGTGAGGGCGCCGGTGACGGTGCGCTGCTCCCGCCACACCAGCTCAGCCTCCAGGTCTTCGTGGATGGCCAGCGGCCGGTGCAGATCGCGCGGGTCGAACGGTGCCTTGGCGAACCGACGATTGTGCTGCGCCATGTAGGAGGGAAGGAAGGCGTTGGCTTGGTCGATGGTGGAGATGCGCTGTAGCCGCATCGCCTTGACCAGACGGTCCTGCAGCGTCGCATTGACCCGCTCGACGCGCCCCTTCGCCTGCGGCGAGTTCGCGCAGATGAGCTCGATGTTGAGCCGGTCGAGCGCACGGCCAAGGTGGGTCATGCCGTCGCCCTTCGCCGAGGCCGTGTTGTTGCGAAAGGCGCTGTGCTTGTCGGTGTAGAAGGCCACCGGCTTGCCGTGCCGCTCGAGGTAGGTCCTCGTCGCGCGCATGTAGGAGAAGGTGCTCTCGCTCTCGACCATCTCGACGTGCATAAGCTCGCTGGTGGCATCGTCGATGAAGACCAGGAGCGTGCATTGCGGACCGCGGCCCTCGAACCACCAGTGCTTGGAGCCGTCGACCTGGACGAGCTCGCCGCGGCAGTCACGCCGGTAGCGCGGCTGGTACGGGCGAGGGCGCTTAGCCGCACAGTCCTGCCACAACCCGGCCTCCATCATGATGCGCCGCAGGGTCTCGCACGACAGGCCGATGCCATGGCGCTCGGCAAGGTACTCGCGCGCCAGCGTCGGTCCGAAGTCGGCGTAGTGCTCGCGCACGAGCGTGACCACCTCGGCGCGAAAGGCGTCGCTGTAGCGTCGGTTGCTCGGGCGTCCTCGCTTGCGCGACACCAGGCCGCTGGCGCCGTCCTCTCGCAGGCGGCCCAGCAGCCGGTACACCTGCCGCCTCGCAAGGCCGAGCAGCTCCATCGCGGCCGCGACCCGGATCTCGCCGCGGTCGAGCCGCATCAGCGTATCGAAACGGGTGATCTCAGCAGCACTCATCGCCAGCACCGTCATACAATGCGCGTCCTCGTTGCCGAGAACGGCTATGACACCGGCGACCCGCCGATAGCACCG
>NZ_JACIAY010000012.1 GCF_014194975.1 Sphingomonas sp. BK580
GCCAATGGTACTACTGCCTAAGCAGTGGAAGAGTAGGTCGCCGCCAGGCATTGCAGCCCGCGCGTTGCATACCCATCACACAAGAACCCATTCACACACACCGCTCTCCAGCAAGGAGAGCGTGACGCGGGGTGGAGCAGCCCGGTAGCTCGTCAGGCTCATAACCTGAAGGTCACAGGTTCAAATCCTGTCCCCGCAACCAACCTTCCTACAGCAGCCCACGCCCCGCAGCACGATGCTGGCGGGCACGCTCGTGCGCGCGTCCCGACATCCGCGCCGGCACAGCCCATCAGTCGGGCGGACTGGCCGCGCACGCCGCGGGACGCTAGGGCAGGCTCCCCTCACCGGAGACCCGCATGACCGCGCTCGGCCTCGACTTCGGGACCACCAATACCGTGATCGCGCGCACCAGCGGCGGCGACACCGTCCCCACCCTGGTCGCGCTCGATCAGGACTCATCGGTCTACCGCACCGCGCTGTGCTTCTGGCACGAGGCGGGTGCGCGCGACGGGATCGCTGTCGCCGCCGGTCCCGCCGCGATCCGCGAGTATCTCGACTTTCCCGCCGACAGTCGGTTTCTCCAGTCGTTCAAGTCGGTCGCGGCGAGTGGCTCGTTCGATACCGCACCGGTGTTCGAGAAGCGCTATGCCTTCGAGCAACTCGGTCGTCTCTTCCTCGCCGAGCTCGGCCGAGCGGCGGGCGGCGCGCTCGACCGCATCGACCGGCTCGTCGTCGGACGTCCGGTCACCTACGCGGGCGCGCGCCCCGACGCAGCGCTCGCGCGTCGGCGCTACGACGCGATGTTCGACGGCATCGCGCGCGAGATCTACTATGTCTACGAGCCGCTCGCCGCCGCCTTCGCCGACGCCAGCGCGCTGGATCGCCCGGCGACGCTGCTGGTCGCGGACTTCGGCGGCGGTACGAGCGACTTCTCGATCGTCCGGGTCGCCGCCCGCGGTGCCGCGCCACGCTGCACCCCGCTCGCGCACGCCGGCGTCGGCATCGCGGGCGATCGCTTCGACGCGCGCATCGTCGACCAGCTCGTCCTGCCCCAGCTCGGCAAGGGCGGGCGGTACCGCTCGTTCGACAAGATACTCGACATCCCCGCCGGTTGGTTCGCCGACGTCGCGGACTGGTCCAAGCTGGCGCTGATGCGCAACCGGCGCACGCTTGCCGAGCTGGACAGACTGCGCCGCAGCGCGCTCGATCCGGCGGCGATCGTGCGCATGATCGCGCTGATCGAGCACGAGCAGGGCTATGCCCTGTACGATGCCGTCGGCCAGCTCAAGCGCGCGCTGAGCGCGGCCGAGCAGGCGCGCTTCCGCTTCGAGGGCGAGGGGATCGCGATCGACACCGAGGTGCGCCGCGCCGAGTTCGAGCACTGGATCGCCGAGGATGTCGGCCGCATCGCCGCCACGCTCGACTGCGCGCTGACCCGGGCGGGCGTGGCCGAGGCGGCGATCGATCGAGTCTTCCTGACGGGCGGTACCTCGCTGGTCCCCGCCGTGCGGGCGCTGTTCGAGGCGCGCTTCGGCCCGGAGCGGATCGCCTCGGGCGGCGAGCTCACCTCGATCGCCCACGGCCTAGCGCTGGTGGCGCGCGAGGACGACCCTAGTGTCTGGGTTCACGCGGAAGATTGAGCGTCCGCGGCTCCGCTCGGCGGCGAGGTCCTCGATCGCGCCGCGCCGCGCCGCTCAGTCCGCGCCGCGCTCCATCAAGGCGCGCGTCTGCGCCGAGATGCGGCCGCGCGGCGCCGCGCAGGGCAGCGTGCCCAGGCGACGACGCTCGCCCCGCGCCGACATCGTCACGCCGGCGCTCAGCGCCGCGACCACGATCACGCCGGCGGCGAGCAGCTGCGCCATCGCCCAGCCGAGCGCCAGCGCGCTCACGCGCCCGCCGCGCTGATCTTGGCGGCGGTGCCGCGATAGCTGTTGCCGAGCTGGTTGCCGAGACCCTTCATCGCCGCGATCGCCGCGACCGCCACCAGCGCGGCGATCAGCCCATATTCGATCGCGGTGGCGCCGCGGCGGTTTCCAAATAAGCGTCGGAACATGGCAGCCTATCCTCGGCGCCCGCGTGGCGGGCCGTTCACCGTCGTCTTAACTTCGCGACGTTAACGCTTTGCCACCAGTCTCACGGCACCGAGAGCGGGCCGGGCAGAGCGTGGGGGAACCAGCGCAGCAGCGCATCGCACAGTGCGGTCGCCACCGCCTCGGGTGAGCCGCTCGCGGTGCCGGCGGCGCGCGCGGTACTGGCCTCGGCGGTCCACACCACCTGCGAGTCGGCGCGCAGCGAGACGGTGACGCGCAGCTTGGTCACCACCAAGGCGTGGAGTTGCTCCTTGCGCGAGGGCAGGCCGACCGAGAAACCGCCGCCATGGTAGACCGGGGGCGCCACCTCGGCGCCGCGCGAGGCGACCACACCGTTCTCGGTCGTGCTCACCGCGAGCTCGGCGACGTAGCGGCTGTGCCCCGCGTCGGGCAGCGGGGTGAAGTCGGCGCGCGCCAGCGCCGCCGTGGCCGCCTCGACGTAGCGCGCTGCGGCGGGCACCGTCTCGCCGTCACGCACCACCACCGCCACCGTGCCCGGCACTGGCGCCGCCGCGGCGGCGAAGAGCAGCAGCGGGGTCATGCCCTTCGCCCCGCGCTCACAGAAAGCCCTGCGTCGAGTGGCCTACCACCGCGTGCGGGACATAGGCCTCCTCCAGTCGCGCGATCTCGGCCTGGCTCAGGCCCAGCTCCAGCGCGGCGAGCGCGTCGTCGAGGTGTGCCGGCTTGGAGGCGCCGACGATCGGCGCAGACACCTCGGGCTTGGCGAGCACCCACGCCAGCGCGACCTGCGCGCGCGGCACGCCGCGCTCGGCCGCGACCGCCGCGACTGTCTCGACGACGCGGCGGTCGGCCGCGGCGGTGTGCTCGTACAGCGTCTTGCCGAACGCGTCGGTCTGCGAGCGCTCGGTGGTCTCGTCCCAGTCCCGCGTCAGTCGCCCGCGCGCGAGCGGGCTCCACGGGATCACGCCGACCCCTTCCGCGGCGCAGAGCGGCAGCATCTCGCGCTCCTCCTCGCGGTACAGCAGGTTGAGATAGTTCTGCATCGTCGCGAAGCGGGTCCAGCCCTCGGCGTCGGCGACGTGGAGCATTGTGGCGAACTGCCACGCCGCCATCGACGAGGCCCCGATGTAGCGCGCCTTGCCCGCCTTGACCACGTCGTGCAGCGCCTCGAGCGTCTCCTCGATCGGCACCTCGAAGTCGAAGCGGTGGATCTGGTAGAGATCGATATAGTCGGTGCCGAGCCGGCGCAGGCTGGCATCGATCTCGGTCATGATCGCCTTGCGGCTGAGCCCGCCGCCGTTCGGGCCGGGGCGCATGCGGCCGTGCACCTTGGTGGCGATCACCAGCTCGTCGCGCCGCGCGAACTCCTTGAGCGCTCGGCCGACGATCTCTTCCGAGGTGCCGTCCGAATAGACGTTGGCGGTATCGAAGAAGTTGATCCCCGCCTCCACCGCCTGGCGCAGGATCGGGCGGCTGGCTTCCTCGTCGAGCGTCCAGGCGTGGTTGCCGCGGTCGGGCACGCCGAAGGTCATGCAGCCCAGGCACAAGGGTGACACGTCCAGGCCGGTGGTGCCGAGTTTGCGATAGTCCATCTGGGTGCCTCGTCTCGTGTTCGCCCGGCCCGAACGTCCGGGACCGCGCCGCGGTCCGTCGCTCACGCCGCGACCGCTGCCGCGGCCGGTAGCGCGGGCGCCGGCGCCAGCCCATAAGCGAGCGGGTCGTAGCGGTGAGCCGCGCGCCGCCCCGGCGCCGTGGCCGTGACATAGGCGCGCATCGCCGCGCTCACCTCGGGTGTGAGTGGTAGGTCGAGCACGCGGTAGACCCGGCGCATCTCGCCGAGCCAGTCGCCGCCCACGTCGTCATAGGCAAGGTCGAGCTGCGGCACGTCGGCACGCGCCCGCGCGGCCGCGACGCGCGAGGCACGCAGCGCGACCTTGCGGCGCCATTCCGCGCCGATCCACGTCGGATCGACGTGGTGCGACTGCAGCCGCATCTGGTTGCACACGAGCGAGGCGGACGATGCCACCACCGCCTCAGGGTCGCGGTGGAGATGGATCAGCCGCGCGTCGGGGAAGACGCGGAGCAGGCTCGGCAGGTCCTGCGCGAACTGCGGCACCTTGAGGATCCACGGCCGGGCACAGCGCTCGCGTCGCTGCCAGCGGATCGTCTGGAGCAACCGGCGGAACTCGGCATAGACCGGCGCGGCATCGTCCTGCTCCACGGCGGCGGTGAAGCCGGGCACGCGCCACTGCGCCTCGAAGGCGGCGCCGAAGATCGAGACGTTGTGGAGCCCGATCTCCTCGTCCGCGGCATCGAGACTGGTCGGGTGGATCGCGGCGAAGGCGGGGTTGAGCGCGTGCGCGCAGGCGAGTCCCAGGCGACCCTTGAGGCGGCGCGAGTCGAGGCGCGCGGCGGGCGTGCCGACCGGGTGCCAGCCCTCGTAGAAGCGCGTGTAGGTCAGCCGCGGGTCGCAAGCGAGCAGCCGCTGCACGCGGGTGCTGCCCGAGCGCATCTGGCCCACGACGATCACCGGCGCGGCGATCGGCTGCGCCGCGATCTCGGGATGGCGCTGCCACAGTGCGTGCGCACGGAAGCGGGTCGCCAGCGCGCCGACGAGCTGGCCGTGCGCGATGGTGCGCCCGAGTCCGCTCAGCCGGGCCGGACCCTCGAGATCGTCGCACAGCAGCGCCAGCCGCCGGCGCCAGCCGACGCGGTCCTCGTCGGCCGCGACCCCGGCGCGTCGCGTCGCCTTGGCGATCAGCACCGCCGGATCGAGGCTCGGCGTCTCGGCCCAGCCCGCCGCCCACAGCCGGCGGAGCGCCGCGTCGGCGACGCGGATGCGGGTCGAGGGCGTCCCGCGGTGCAGCGACGGGGGCGGTACGGCGGGCGGCAGCATGGCGCAAGAACGCGCGTGTGGCCGCGACGTGCCAGAGGAAGCGCGCCATAACAATAATTTACATATGTGCGGCAGAGTCGCCGACATGGCAGCCAATGTCGCGCACGCCGCCGGTGAACAGCCGCGAACGCCGACAAAGGTGTGAGATCGGCGATTGGGGTAACCTCACTGCCACATATCTGACCCGTGCAAGTCATGGTTACTGCCTAGGCCCCGCCCAATCGACCGGATGTCGCGGGGAACGGATCATGTCACGACTCACGCTCGGCGCGGCCCCGGCCGCGCTGCTCCTGCTGCTGCCGATGTCGGTCGCCGCCCAGGTCAACGCCCAGGGTGAGACACCCGCCGCCGGCAGTGCCACGGCCGACCCTGTCGCACCGAGCGGCGAGGACATTGTCGTGACGGGTCGCGCTGGCAGCGGCGAGCGGACCAAACTCGAGACCAGCTACTCGGTCACCACGCTGGACGACGCCGGGATCCGCTCGCGCGCGCCGTCGAGCGTGACCGAGACGCTCAAGTCGGTTCCCGGCTTCTGGGTCGAGGCCTCGGGCGGCGAGGGCAGCGGCAACGTGCGCGCGCGCGGCATCCCCGTGGACGGGTTCGGCTCGATCAACCTGCTCGAGGACGGGCTGCCGGTGCAGCACGATCCCGCGCTCGGCTATCTCAACGCCGACCAGGCCTATCGCATCGACGAGTCGGTGCAGCGGATCGAGGTGGTGCGCGGCGGTCCGTCCTCGATCTTCTACTCGAACGCGCCCGGCGGCGTGGTCAATTACATCACGCGCAAGCCTGGCGACACGCTCAGCGCCAACGCGCGCGTGCTGTACGGGCCGACCGCCGAGCTGTTCCGCTTCGACGGCTGGGTCGGCACGCCGCTGGCGGACGGCTGGACGCTCGGCGTCGGCGGCTTCTACCGCAGCGAGCAGGGCGTGCGCGATCCCGGTTACACCGGCAACAAGGGCGGGCAGGTGCGTGCCGACCTGGCCAAGGATTTCGGCGACGCGCAGCTGACCCTCGGCTACAAGCACCTCGACGACAACGCGATCTTCTACACCGGCATCCCGCTGACCAAGGACCGCCACGGCGAGGTCACCGGCATCCCCGGTTTCGACCCGCATTACGGCACCACCGCCAGCCGCGCCTCGGCCTATCTCACGCTGCGCAGCGCGAGCGGCCCGGTGAACTTCGACAACACCGACGGCACCAGCATCCGGCTTGACCAATTCTCGGTGCTCGCCGCCTGGGACATGGGGAACGGGTTCAAGCTCACCAACAACGCGCGCTATCGCTCGTCGAACACGGTGCGCAACGGCGTCTATCCCGCCTCGATCGCGACCGCGGCGAGCTACGTCGCGTCGCGCCGCGCCGGATTGCTCGCGGCTTACCCGGGCGCGAGCGACGTGCGGCTGCGCTACACCGACACGGGCGAGGCGTTCGATCTCGCCGCGCAGAACGGCAACGGGCTGGTGTTCGAGAACAGCGCGCGCCCGGTGACGGTGATCGAGAGCGAGTTCCTCGACGACCTGCGGCTGAGCCGCCGCTTCGAGCTGTTCGGCCAGAGCCACGACGTGGCCGTCGGCGGCTATCTCGCGCGCGTGAAGGAGACCTTCCGGCGCTACTCGGCGACGACGCTGCAGGACGTCTCGGACAACTCGCGCCTGCTCGACTTCGTCGCGGTGAACGCGGCCGGCCAGGTGGTCGGCGCGGCGACGCAGAACGGCGTCTCGCGCTACGGCTCCGAGTTCGCCGACGGCAGCGGCCAGCAGACGACCTGGGCGGTCTACGCCTCGGACGAGTGGCAGCTGCTGCCGAGCGTGCGGATCGATGGCGGGCTGCGCTACGAGCATGTCCAGACCGACGGCGCGCAGGAGGGCTCGACCAGCGTCAACCTCGGCGACCCCGCGACGCTGGCGGACAACAACGTGCTCACCGGCAACGGCCAGTTCGTCGGCTTCGACCGCACCTTCGACCGAGTCGGCGCGACCATCGGCGTCGACTGGCAGTTCGCCGACGTGGCGGGTGTCTTCGCGCGTTACACCTCGGCCTTCCGCCTGCCGAGCGTCGGCAGCTTCATCACCAGCGCGACCGCGCAGCCGCGCACCCAGGGCATCCGCCTGTACGAGGCGGGGCTGAAATACTCGGATCGGCTGCTGAGCGCCTACGCCACCGCCTTCCTGACCGACTTCGACGCTTACTCGATCGGCAACTTCCAGTTCGACGCCGCCAGCGGCGGCTACACGCAGCAGACGATCTACACCAACACGCGCGCCTATGGCCTGGAGTTCGAGGCGACGGTGCGGCCGGCGCGCTGGTTCGACTTCACGCTCAACGCCACCGCGCAGGACCCCACCTTCCGCGACCTGCGCTACAACGAGCTGTCGGGCACGACGCTGACGCCGCGCGATTACTCGGGCAACCAGCTGCTCCGCGTGCCCAGGCTGGCGCTGCGCGCCACGCCGGCGGTGACGCTGCTGGGCGATCGGCTGCGCGTGCAGGGCGACGTCGAGCATTATACCAGGCGCTACGCCGACGCGGCCAATACCTCCGAGCTGCCGGCCTATACCGTGCTCAACGCGAGCGCGCGCTTCGCGCTCACCGACCGCGTCTCGCTCTGGGCCTATGGCGACAATCTCACCAACGCGCTCGGCCTGACCGAGGGCAACCCGCGCGCCGGCGAGCTGACCAGCGGTCAGGCGAGCGACTCGCTGTTCATCGGCCGACCGATCCTGGGCCGCAACCTGCGCTTCGCGGTGGACGTGCGGTTCTGAGGCGCGCCCGTGGCCCACTCCCACCCTCGCCGCACTACGCGCCACCCTCCTGCTCCCGCGGGGAGAGGGGGAGGGAAGGGGGGCATCGCCGCGGGGGACCCGAACGCGACGGGTGAACGCTTGTGCCGCTTCCTCGTGACCGTCCTCGCTCTCCTGCTTCTCGCGCCTCCCGCCGTCGCCCAGGACGTCACCCTCACCGGCGAGCTCACCCGCGCCGACAACGAGACGTATCGTGCGGTTCCCGTCGCCGTTCCCGAGGGGGTCGAGCGAATCACGCTCGCGCTCCGCTATGACAAGGCGGATTACACCGTGGTCGATCTCGGCCTGTGGGACCCGACGCGCTTTCGCGGCTGGAGCGGGGGCGCGCGCGACCGCGTGACGGTCGCCACCACGGACGCCACCCCCGGCTATCTCGCCGGCCCGCTTCCCGCCGGCACGTGGCAGGTGATGCTCGGCGTGCCCAACATCCGTGCCGGCACGCGCAGCCGCTACCGCGTCCAGCTCTGGTTCGACCGCGCCGGCGCGCGCGCCGCGATCGCCCAGGCCGAGGGCGCGCCGCTGCGTGCCGGACGCGCCTGGTACCGCGGCGACCTCCACCTCCACGACGGCAACAGCGACGGCTCCTGCGCCACCCGCGCCAAAGTCGCGGTGCCGACCCCCGCGCGTGTGCCCTGCCCGCTGTTCCGCACGGTGCTCGCGGCCGCCGCGGCCGGGCTCGATTTCGTCGCCGTGACCGATCACAACACCGTCGCGCATTTCACCGCCTTGCGCGAGCTCCAGCCCTGGGTCGCGCCGCTGCTGCTGATCCCGGGCGTCGAGCTCACCACCTTTCACGGTCACGCCAACATCCTCGCGCCGTCGCGCTTCGTCGACTTCCGCCTCGCCGGGCGTGCTGGCGTGGCGGCGTTGCAGCGCGACGCGCACGCCGCCGGCGCGTTGTTCTCGCTCAATCACCCCGGCCTGCCGTCGGGCGAGCGCTGCATGGGCTGCGGCTGGAGCTGGCCCGACACCGATTGGGGCCAGGTCGACTCGATCGAGGTGATCAACGGCGCCATCACGACCGGGCCGCTCACCGGGCTGGCCCTGTGGCGTGCGCGGCTGAGCGCGGGCGATCGCGTCACCGCGGTCGCGGGCAGCGACAACCACGACCCCGACGCGCCCGCCGGCCAGTCGCCCATCGGCCGGCCGACCACGGTGGTCGAGGCGAGCGAGCTCTCCACCGCGGCGATCCTCGAGGGGATCCGCGCGGGGCGGGCCTATATCGACGTGGCGGGTGCGGGGCGGCAGCTCGAGCTGACCGCGACCGCCGGCGGGACCAGCGCGGCGATGGGCGGAACGCTGCCGGTCGGGGTGCCGGTCCGGCTCAGCGTGCGTGTCGCGGGCGCGGACGGCGCCACGCTGCGGCTGTGGGGTGACGGCGGCGAGCTGGCGCGTCGC
This sequence comes from Sphingomonas sp. BK580, assembly GCF_014194975.1. Classification (GTDB taxonomy): domain Bacteria; phylum Pseudomonadota; class Alphaproteobacteria; order Sphingomonadales; family Sphingomonadaceae; genus Sphingomonas. The sequence goes on from NZ_JACIAY010000012.1 coordinate 9,153, forward strand.
GCTGTGGCGGGCGAGGCGGCGGTGCTGACGCTCGACGTGCCCGCCGGCGCGGCGCGGCGCTGGATCGCTGCCACCGTGGAGCGCGACGGCGCGCCGCTGCTGATCGGCAACGCGATCTATGTCGCCGGCACGGCCCCCGTGGCAGGGCGCCCGGGCTCGACCGGCTGACGGTCGCTGCCGCGGAACCACGCGCACGCCCGCTCGTCTCCCCCGTTGGGCAGATCGAGGGGGCACCACCACATGCGGCTGTTCGTCTTCGGCCTCGGCTATGCCGCGCGCGCGATCGCCGACGCGGCCGGCGCCCCGCTGCTCGCCACCACGCGCGACGGCCGCGACGGCACGATCCGCTTCGACGACGCCGACGCGGTGCGCGCCGGACTCGCCGCCTCGACTCATGTGCTCGCCTCGGTCCCGCCCGAACGCGACGGTGCGGGCGACGACCCGGTGCTCGCCCGCTATGGCGCGCTGCTCGGCGGGCAGTGGCTCGGCTATCTCTCCTCGACCGGCGTCTACGGTGACACCGCCGGAGCCTGGGTCGACGAGAGCGCCCCCGCGGATCGCGGACGCCGCGCCGGGCGCAACCGCGCGGACGCCGCCTGGCTGGCGCTCGGCGCCCGCGTCTTTCGCCTACCCGGCATCTACGGCCCTGGGCGCTCGCCGCTCGACCGCGTCGCCGCCGGCGCGGCGCGGCGCACCGGCGTGGCGGGGCAGGTGTTCAGCCGAGTCCATGTCGCCGACCTCGCGCGCGGCGTCGTCGCCGGCTTCGCCGCGCCCGCGGGCCCCTACAACCTCGCCGACGACGTACCCGCGCCGCAGGACGCGGTGCTCGAGCACGCCGCGCGGAAGCTCGGCCTGCCCGCACCGCCGATCGTGCCGGTGGAGGCGCTCAGCCCGGCGGCGCGCGCCTTCCACGCCGAGAACCGCCGCGTCGCCAACGCCAAGGCCAAACGCGTGCTCGGCTGGTACCTGCTCTACCCCGACTATCGCGCCGGCCTGCGCGCGCTGAGCGCCACCACCAGCCCGATTCCGGCGAGCGCCGCCCCCGCCGCGGCCAGCGTCGTCCAGCGATAGCCCTCGTACAGCGTCGAGAGCAGCATCGCGATCACCGGTACGATCACGCTGTTGTAGGCCGCCTTGGCCGGGCCGATCACGCGGATGAGGCGGAAGTAGAGCGTGAAGGCCAGCGCCGAGGCGGCGATCCCGAGGTACAGTACGCCCGCGACATAGCTCGGCCGCGGGTCGAACACCGGCGGGCCGGTGGTGAGCCAGGCCCAGCCCGCGTCCATGCTCGCGCCGAGCAGCATCGCCGCGGCGAGCATCGGTAGCATCGGGTAGCGTCGCGCGCGCTCGGTCGCCTGCATCACGTTCGACACCGAGGCGGAGAGGATCGCCACCAGGGTGAGCGCGATGCCTGCCACGGTCTCGCGCGCGCCATTGGGGTCGCCGCGCGCCTCGCGCACGAACAGCAGGACCACTCCCAGCATCGCGATGCCTGAGCCGATCAACAGCTGGGGTCCCAGCCGTTGGCCGAGGAAGACGCGCCCGAACAGCGCGTTGGGCACCAGCAGCAGCGCGAAGGTGACCGCCACCAGCCCCGAGGTGATATGCTGCTCGGCACGGTAGACGAAGTTGAAGTTCATCACGAACTGGAGCAGCCCGACGAGCGCGGCGAAGCGCCAGAAGCCGGGATCGCGCCGGTGCGCCCCGCCGAGCTCGCCGCGCCAGGCGGCGACCGCCGCCAGGGTCAGCCCGGCGACGAGGAAGCGATAGCTCACCGACCAGCTCGGCGGCACGTTCGCGCCGGCGAGCTGGTCGCGGATGACGATCCAGGTCGAGCCCCAGATCAGCGTGACGATCGCGAAGGGGATGAGCACCGCGGCGCGCGTGCTGTTGGGGCGGGGCAGGGTCATGGCGCGGATGTGCCCGCGAGCGAAGCCCCTCCCCTTGATGGGAGGGGTTGGGGTGAGGCACCTCCCCGAGCGCGCCGATCGCCGGGGCGCCCCACCCCCGACCCCTCCCCTTCAGGGGACCATTGCGAGATTGCCCAACTTGCGGGTTTGGTGACCGTGTTCCGGCGAACGCCGGAACCCAGGGCCAAGCAGAACAACAGCTTGCGGTGTGTGCGACCATGGGCTCCTGCTTCCGCAGGAGCACAAAAACGAATTTCGCAACGATCCCCTGAAGGGGAGGGGAGAGGTTTACCCCCGCTCACAGCGCCGCGATCGCCGCGGCGAGCGGGCGGATGTCCTCGGCGCGCTGGTCCCAGCTGATCACCAGCCGCGCCTCGCCGGGGCCCCAGTCGTAGAAGTCGAAGCCGAGCGAGCGCAGTCGCGCCGCCTCCGCGGGCGTGACGCGCAGGAACACCTCGTTCGCCTCGACCGGGTGGACCAGCCGCTCGCCCGCCGCCGCGGCGAGCAGCGCCGCGCCCGCGTTGCTCGCGCGCGCGCAGTCGAGCCACAGGTCGCCGTCGAGCATCGCGAGCAGCTGCGCGGCGAGATAGCGCCCCTTGCTCAGCAGGTGCCCGGCGCGCTTGCGGCGGAACAGCGTTTCCTCAGCCAGCTCGGGGCGGAAGAAGACGAGCGCCTCGGCGTTCATCCCGCCGTTCTTGACGAAGCCGAAGCTCAGCGCGTCGATCCCCGCGCGCCAGGTGAGATCGGCGGGCGAGGCGCCGGTCGAGACCACCGCGTTGGCGAAGCGCGCGCCGTCCATGTGGAAGCCGAGCCCGCGCGCCGCCGCCAGCGACCCGAGCGCGGCGACCTCGGCGGGCGCGTAGACGCGGCCATATTCGGTCGCGTTGGTGATCGAGAGCGCGTGCGGGCGCTGCTGGTGGACGTCGTAGCGCTGCAGGTCGAGCACCGCCGCGGCACTCTCGGGCGTGAGCTTGGCACCGGCACCCTCGGCGAGCAGCAGCTTGGCACCGTGGGTGAAGAACTCGGGCGCGCCGCACTCGTCGTTCTGGATGTGCGAGTCGCGGTGGCACAGCACCGCGCCGTGCGGCGGGCACAGCGCCGCGAGCGCGAGGCAGTTGGCCGCGGTGCCGCTCGGCACCCACAGCACGCGCAGCGTCTCGGTCTCGAACAGCGCGGCGAATCGCGCGTTGAGCGCTTTCGACCAGCGGTCGCCGTCATAGGCGGTGTCGAGCCGGTCGGCGTCGGCGAGGGCGCGCAGCACGGCGGGGTGAACCGGCGCGGCATTGTCGGAGAAGAAGCGCATAGTCAGTGCCTTCGGTCAGCCGCGCGGGGCGGTCAAGGTGGTGCCGGCGGGCGCGAATGTTGCGAATGTTGAGTCACCGGCGTGTGTCGCGGCGCGGGCGCGCGGGAGGGAGTCAGGGGCGGGACGCAGCAGGGCGCGGTGGCGATGGCGCATGCGGCGCAGGATGGCACGAGCGCGGACGTGTAGGACAGCGGCAGCGACGTACGCCGCACCGGCGACCGAGTGGCACGGCCGCTCGGTAGAGGCGCACGGGGCGGCACCCCATCTGACCCACAGTGGTGGCGATCGCCGATGGGGCGGCTTGTAGGCGCGGGACCGGGCTGTCACGCTGACGCCCAAAAGGGAGAAGGTCATGTCGGGTCGCACCGTCATCGGATCGCTGGTCAGTGCCGCGCTGCTGGTCGGGGCGGCGCCGCCGCGGGAGCCGGCGCGGGCCGCGACGCCGGCACGGTCGCCGGTGCGCTGCACCCAGGCGGGAGAGCGATCCTGGGCCGGGTCCGGCGCGATCGTCACCGCCGGCGTGCCCACGCCGCCTCCGGTGTTCGCGCCGGGTGCGCCGCCGCCGCCGCCCCCGCCGCCTCCGCCGCCACCACCTCCACCCCCGCCACCGCCGGGCAGCGCGCCCGCCGCGCCGCCGGCGCCGGGCTACACCGCCTCCGCCGTCGTCGCGCCGTCTGCCCCGTACGGCTCCGCCGCGAATCGCGAGCGCTACGAGGGCCGCGCCGTGGCCGCCGTGGTCGACACCGCCACCGCGCCGGTCTCCACCTTCGCGATCGACGTCGACACCGGCGCCTATGCCAATGTCCGCCGCCTGCTCAACCAGGGCGCGACCGTCCCGCCCGAGGCGGTGCGGACCGAGGAGCTGATCAACTATTTCCGCTACGACTATCCGCGCTCGACCACGCCGGGGCAGCCGTTCAGCATCACCACCGACGTGGCGGTGACGCCGTGGAACCCGGCGACGCGGCTGCTGCGCGTCGGGTTACGCGGCGACGATCGCACCGCCGCCGCGCGACCGCCGGCCAATCTCGTCTTCCTCGTCGACACCTCGGGTTCGATGGCGGAGCCGGACAAGCTGCCGCTGGTGAAGACGGCGCTGCGCGGCCTGGCGCAGCGGCTGCGCCCGGACGACCGAGTCGCGATCGTCGCCTATGCCGGCAGCGCCGGGATCGTGCTCGAGCCCACCGCGGATAAAGGCTATGTCGAGGCGGCGCTCGCCTGCCTCGAGGCGGGCGGCTCGACCGCGGGCGGGCAGGGGATCGAGCTCGCTTACGCCACCGCGCGCGCGCACTTCCGCGAGGGCGGGATCAACCGCATCATCCTCGCCACCGACGGCGACTTCAACGTCGGCATCAGCGACACGCGCGTGCTCGAGGAACTGGTCAAGCGCCGCCGCGACGAGGGGATCACGCTGACCACGCTCGGCTTCGGCTCGGGCAATTACAATGACGCGATGATGGAGCGGATCGCCGACGTCGGGAACGGCAATTACGCGTATATCGACAATGCGATGGAGGCGCAGAAGGTGCTCGGCGACGAGCTCTCCGCCACGCTGGTGACGATCGCCAAGGACGTGAAGGTCCAGGTCGAGTTCAACCCGGCGCAGATCAGCCAGTATCGCCTGATCGGCTACGAGAACCGCGCGCTGCGCGAGGAGGATTTCCGCAACGATTCGGTCGACGCCGGCGACATGGGCGCGGGGCATCAGGTCACCGCGCTCTACGAGGTGGTGCCCGCCGGCGCGGCGGGCTGGACCGCGCCGCGCCGTTACGCCGCTCCTGCCGCCGGCGCCGCGGCGGGCGCGCGCGGCGGCGAGGCCTGCTACGTGCGGCTGCGCTACAAGGACCCGGACGGCACGCGCTCGCGCGAGCTGGCGCGCGCGGTGCCGGCGCGCGCGCTCACCGCGGCGGCGCCCGCGCGCGGTGACATGGCCTTCGTCGCCGCGGTGGCGGCCTATGGGCAGAAGCTGCGCGGCGACCCGCTGCTGGGCGATTTCACCTTCGCCGACGCGCAGCGGCTCGCCGGGCGACAGGAGGATTATTGGCGGCAGGAGTTCGTCCGCCTCGCCGGGCTCGCCGCCGCGGCGCGCTAGACCGGCGCTCTGAGGAGCGGCAGCACGGGCGTGACCGATCGGCCACACCGGCGGTTTTTTCCAATTTCGCCGGACCTGCCGCGCCTTCGACCCGTTCGACCGGGTGAGGCGCCGACGTATCGCGCCTCTCTCACGAAGGTATCTCATGAAGACGTTGCTTCTGGCAGCCGTTGCTGCCGCTTTCCTCGTTCCCGCCGCCGCTCAGGCGCAGGACACCACCAGCGACGGGTCGCGCGCGTTCGGCATCGACCCGTATGTCGGCGTGATGGGCGGCTACGAGGGGTTCGAGAGCGATCCCGGCCACGGCATCCCCTATAACGCGCCGGGCAACCGCCTGAAGGGCGGGCTGGTCGAGGGCGTGGCGGGCGTCAACGTGCCGCTCGGTTCGTTCTTCGTCGGCGTCGAGGGCAATGCGGCCAAGGGCTTCACCGGCGACATCGACTGGGAATATGGCGTCCACGGCCGCGCCGGCGTGCGCGCGGGCGAGACCGGGCTGGTCTACGGCAAGGTCGGCTACCAGTGGGTCAACTTCGACCGCTACGGCTCGAACAGCGGCGACTATGGCCGCATCTCCTACGGCATCGGCGGCGAGTTCGGCCCGTCGGCGATCGGCCTCGACGGGCTGGTCAAGAAGGAGGGCGTGCGCTTCCGCGCCGAGATCTCGACGCGCGGCGACTTCGAGACGGTGCGCCCGATGGCAGGCGTGATCGCGCACTTCTGAGGCAAGCGTGCCACCCCCCGCGCGCGCTCGGGCGCGTGGGGTGGTTCCCGCGATGTCGCGATAGCGCGACCTGGATCAGTTCACGCCGAGGCGCGAGGCGCCGAGGAGGCCGTGCCACGGCGGCGGCTCGCCGTCACGAATACCGAATGTGGGTCCTCGTCATTGCGGCCCTGAGCCAGGGGCGATCGTGCGGTGCCCGTCCCGGCCGATGTGCTCGCGGGACCATGGATCTCGGGTCAGGGCCGGGGTGACGAGGGGCGTGGGGCCGGCTCAAGGTGAGGCAACCGTTCGCCACTCGCTGGTAGCGGGACTCGCCTGCCGCCCGATGATGCCCGCCGCACCTCGGCGTGAACTCCTCCCCGCGTCGCGTCAGAACCCGCCCGGCCCGCCGTCCTCCTTCGCGCCGTCGCCGCCGTCCTCGCCGCGACCCTCGTCGAGGCGCCGCCGCTCGGGCAGGCGCTCGCGCGGCGCGGGCGGGCGGGGAAGCTCGATCCCCATCTCCCGCAGTCGGTCGAGCGCGTCCTCGACGCGGGGGCGCGCCTCGTCCACCGCGCGGCCGACATCGCCGCCGAGATCGACTCCCAGCCCGTCGAGCATATTGCCCGGATCGATCGGGGCGGCCATCTCGTCCTCCACCGGCGCGACCGCGACCGGGATGTGCAGCGCCGACATCATGAACTGGCGCCAGATCTGCGCCGGGATGCCGCCGCCGTGCAGCCCCGGGTTGGGCGCGCTGTCGTCGCGCCCGACCCATACGCCCACCACCAGGTCGCCGGCGAAGCCGATGAACCAGCCGTCGCGGCCGCCCTGGCTCGTCCCGGTCTTGCCGAAGGCGCTCACCGGCAGATTGGCGCCGCGCCCGGTGCCGCGGATCGATGAGCCCAGCAAGGTGCGCATCTCGTCGCGGATTTTGTCGGGCATGGCGGTGTCGCGCCCCGCGATCGCCTCGTACCAGCTCGCGCCGCGCCCGCCCTCCACGCCGCGCGGCACCACGGGGTAGCGCCCGCTCGCCACCGCCGCATAGGCGCCGGTCAGCTCGAGCAGCGACACTTCGGCGGTGCCCAGCCCGATCGTCGCCTCGTTGGCGATCGGCGTGGTGATGCCGAGGTCGCGCGCGGCACGGATCACGTTGCGCACGCCGACCTGCTGCGTCAGCCGCGCCGCCACGACGTTGGACGAGCGCGCGAAGGCGCGCTGCAGCGTGATCGGGCCGAGGTAGCGGCCGTCGTCGTTGCGCGGCTTCCATCCCGCGATCTCGACCGGCGTGTCGTCCATCACCGTCGCGGGGGTCAGGCCCGATCGCATCGCGGCGAGATAGACGAACAGCTTGAAGGTCGAGCCCGGCTGGCGCTTGGCCTGGACCGCGCGGTTGAACGCGCTGGCGCCGTAATCCTTGCCGCCGACCATCGCCACGACGGTGCCGTCGGGCTTCATCGCCACCAGCGCGGCCTGCATGCCGCGCAGCGCGGCCTGCCGCACGACGCGCTCGGCGGTGCGCTGGAAGCCGCGGTCAAGCGTGGTGCGCACCGTCGCCTCGGTGCCCGACTCGCCCGCGACCTCGCGCGCCGAGGGCAGCACCCAGTCGGCGAAATAGGTGCCGGTCGGCAGCGTCTCGGGGCGCTCGGCGAGCACGCGCTGCGGCTGTACCCGGGCGGCCTCGTCCTTCGACAGGAAGCCCGCGTCGACCATCGCGCCGACCACCACCGCCTGGCGCGCGCGCGCGCCCTTGAGGTTGCCGGTCGGCGCCAGCCGCGACGGCGCCTTCACCAGCCCGGCCAGCATCGCCGCCTGCCCGACGTTGAGCTGCATCGGGGTGCGCCCGAAATAATGCTTCGACGCCGCGGTGATGCCGTAGACGTTGTCGCCGAAATAGACGTTGGAGAGATAGCGCGAGAGGATCTCGTCCTTGCTCAGCCACGCCTCCAGCCAGAAGGCGATCATCGCCTCGCGCAGCTTGCGCGCGGCGGTGCGGTCGGAGTCGAGGAAGGCGTTCTTGGCGAGCTGCTGCGTGATCGTCGAGCCGCCCTGGCGCACCCCGCCCGAGCCGAGATTGGCCCAGGCCGCGCGCGCGATGCCGCGCGGGTCGACGCCCCAGTGCGAGTAGAAGCGGCGGTCCTCGATCGCCAGGAACGCCTCGCGCACGTGCGCGGGCAGCTTGGCGGCGTCGACGGGCGCGCCGATGATCGCGCCGCGCCGCGCGATCGGCGTGCCGTCCGCCGCGGTGAGCGTGATCGAGGGCGGCGTCGGCGGCTTGAGCGAGCGCGACAGCGGCGCGGTGACCGCCAGCCAGATCACCGCGACGACGAACAGCACGATGAGCGCCGCGGCGCCGCGCACCAGCCAGCGTCCCCAGCGCACGCGCCGCCACCATGGCCGCGGCGGCGGCAGCGGATCGGGCCAGCGCCGCCGCTCCTGCTGCCAGAAGCCGTCGTCGCGCGGCGGTCCGTCCCACGGCCGCTCGTCGCGCGGCGGAGGCGGGGAAGCGGCGCCGTCGTCGCGCCACGGGTCGAAGGAGGGGAGCGGCGCGTCGCGCTGATCGTTCGCCGCGTCGGGCGAGTCGCCGCGCGTGTGATGGTAGCGGACGCGGCCAGGTTCGTAGGGGGGGCGCATGCTGCGAAGTGTCTTACAGCGATATGACAGTTGTCGCAAGGCGCGACCGCGTGGCATGAGGACCCTTGCATGAGCGAGGAAACGACAGGCGCGGGCGCGCCGCTGGTGGTCGGGATCGGTGGGACGATCGGCGGCATCTCATCGACCGAGCGCGCGCTGCGCGTGGCGCTCGACGCGGCGTGCGAGGAGGGCTTCCGCACGCGGCTGTTCGGCGGCGAGGACATGGCGCGGCTGCCGCTCTACGACCCGCGCGCGACCAGCCGCACGCCCGAGGAACAGGCCTTCGTCGAGGCGGTGCGCCAGGCCTCGGCGGTGATCATCGCCAGCCCCGGCTATCACGGCAGCATCTCGGGCGTGGTCAAGAACGCGCTCGACCTGCTCGAGGAGACCGCGCGCGACCGGCGGCCCTACCTCGCCGACCTGCCGGTGGGGCTGATCGCCACCGCCTACGGGTGGCAGGCCACGGGCTCGACGATCGCGGCATTGCGCTCGATCGTCCACGCGTTGCGCGGCTGGCCGACGCCCTTCGCCGCCGCGATCAACACCCAGCTCACCAAGTTCGACGACGCTGGCGGGGTCAGCGACCCGGCGGTGCGCGACCAGCTGCGGCTGATCGGGCGGCAGGTCGCACGCTTCGCCCCGCTCGCCGGCGCGGTGCCGGCGGCGTGAAGTACCATCCAGGATGGATGTTATACTTCTCCGTTGAATGAAGTGACTTAGCGGAATCTTAGCCGTGTCGGGCGCAGGATGGCTTCCTCGGCCGCTCATCCCGTCGGCCGTCAGCGGGGACGTCCCGATGATCGACTGGTTCGGTCGGCACGCGCCGATTCGTGTGAAGTTCAAGGTGCTGACCTTGGTGTACCTGGTGCTCTCGGGCGCCATCGCGGGCTGTGCCGCCTACGGCGTGCTCGCCGGCGCCGCGGCCGATCCGCGAATCGTCATCGGGGGCGCACTGGCCGGGGTCGTCGCGATCCTGGCGGTGACCATGATCGCCGCGCGGCTGATCTGCACGCCCTATGTCGAGACCGTGGTGCGGATGGAGGGACTCGCCGCGGGCGACCTCGACAGCGCGGTGGCGCATACCGGTAATCGCGACTGCGTCGGCCGCATGACCAAGGCGATGTCGATCTTCCGCGAGAACTCGCTCGCCGCGCGCGAGTGCGATACGCAGCGGGAGATGGCGCTCGCGATGGGCGAGGGGCTCGGCCGCCTCGCCGCGGGCGACCTCACCGCCCGGATCGACGCCGAGCTCACCGGCCCGTTCCTGAAGCTCAAACACGATTTCAACGACGCCGTGACGGCGTTGCAGGCGACCATGAGCTCGGTCGCGCAGGTGTCCGAGGGCATTCACCGCGGCGCGGGCGAGATCAGCGCCGCCTCGGATGACCTGTCGCAGCGCACCGAGCAGCAGGCGGCGAGCCTGGAGGAGACCGCGGCGGCGATGGAGCAGATCACCGCGACGGTGCGCGAGACCGCCGCCGGCGCGGGTCGCGCCAACGAGATCGTCGGCGTCGCGCGCGGCGAGGCGGAGGAATCGGGCGCGGTGGTGCGCCGCGCGGTCGAGGCGATGGCAGGGATCGAGCGGACCTCGGCGGAGATCTCCGACATCATCGCGGTGATCGACGCCATCGCCTTCCAGACCAACCTGCTCGCGCTCAACGCGGGCGTCGAGGCGGCGCGCGCCGGGGACGCGGGAAAGGGCTTCGCGGTGGTCGCCTCCGAGGTGCGCGCGCTGGCGCAGCGCTCGGCCGAGGCGGCCAAGGACGTCAAACAGCGCATCACCGCCTCGGTCGAGACGGTCGACGCCGGCGTCGCCCTGGTCAGCGAGACCGGCCGCTCGCTCGAGCGGATCATCGGCCGTATCGGCGAGATCAGCACGTTGGTCTCGCACATCTCGGGCTCGGCCGAGCAGCAGTCGCAGGGGCTGCAGCAGGTCAACACCGCGGTCGGCGAGATGGACGGGGTGACCCAGCGCAACGCGGCGATGGTGGAGGAGGCCACCGCCGCCGCGCGCAACCTGGCGGGCGAGGCGGACACGCTGGCCGCCGAGATCGCGCGCTTCACGCTGGGCGGCGCGCCGGTGGCGGGGCCGCGCTCGACCGTCCGCCCGCTGCCGACGCGCGCGGCGGCACCGGCGCCGGCGGCGGCGCGTCGCCCGGCCGCGGTCGCGCGGCGCGGCGCTGCGGCGGTGGCGGTGGCGCAGGACGACTGGTCCTCGTTCTAGCGGCGAGAGGCGGCGCTTCGGCGAGGGGGCGACGCCACCGGGCGCATCTTGCCCGCCGGCCGCGACGCGCTGCACCGCTCGCACGTCCTGCTCGCGCATCTCGGACGGCGACGCCTGAACGACCGTCGCGCGCGGTGCCGGGGCGGGGATCGCGCTCCCCCACCGTCGCCGCGCCGTCACGCAAATCGCTATACCGGGTCGGTCCGCCGCTCAGCGCAGGAGACCGACCGTGCCGATCCCGTCCTACCGCCCCCGCCTGCGCGACCTGCGCCCGCTCGTGCCCGCCGCCGCCCCAGCGGCCGCGCCGACGCTCGCCCCCGCGCTGGCGCGCGTCACCCCGGCGGGCGACCTCGCCGGCCGCGCCGGCTACGACCCCGCGCACCTCCCCGACTTCGCCGTGGCGCTGCCCTCCACCGCCGGCGTGCGCAGCGACGTGCGCGCGGTGCCGGGGCGCGACGACGGGCGGCTCGACTACACGCATTTCTCCGTGGTGTTGTCCGCCAGCCGGCGCCTCGCGCTGTTCACCGCCGCCAACCTCGACGGCGCGCAGAGCGTCTCGGTGCCGCGCGGCGGCGATCCCTGGGCGCTCGACGGCCGCCTTCCCGCCGACGCGCAGGTCGGCGAGGAACTCTACGCGGACAATGATTTCGATCGCGGCCATCTGGTGCGGCGCGAGGACCCCAACTGGGGCGCCGACGCGGCAACCGCCAACCGCGACACCTTCCACTTCACCAACTGCGCGCCGCAGCTCTCCGCCTACAACCAGCAGACCTGGCTCGGGCTGGAGGACCTGGTGCTCGGCAACACGCGCCGCCAGCGCGAGCGCGCCAGCGTCTTCACCGGCCCGGTGTTCCGCGCCGACGACCCGGTCTATCGCGGGGTCGCCATCCCGCTCGCTTACTGGAAGGTGATCGCCTTCGTCCACGACGATGGCACGCCCTCCGCCACCGCGTACATGATCGACCACGACGTGGACCTCGGGCGCGTCGAGCTGATCTTCGGGCCGTACAAGACCTACCAGCGCTCGGTCGCCGCGGTGGAGCGCGCCACCGGGCTCGACTTCGGTGCGCTGACGCTGCGCGACGGCTTCTCCAACGAGGAAGCCGCGACCGGCGCGCGGGTCGAGCGCGTGATCCGGGTCGCCGCCGACGTGCTGGTGTGAGCCGCTGCCGAACCCCGCGGCGCGGTCGCCTATAATGAGCGCTGATGCACGGGGGGACGGGGTGATGACGATAGCGGACGTGGCGCGGCTGGCGGAGCGGTTCGCGGCGGCGCATCAGGCGGAGGTGCTCGATTACTCGGCCGCCAGCCTGGCGCTGGTCGACCGCCTGCTCGACGCGCGGCGACAGGCGAAGGGTAAGTCCGCGAGCGCCGCCGCCGAGGCCGGCTGCTATGTCGGCGAGGTGATCCGCCGCCAGCTCGGCGGCCGCTGGCGCGACACGCCCGCGGCGCCCGTCAGGCGCGGCTTCCTCGGCCTGTTCGGCGGCGCCCGCGCGGCGTTCGCGCCGATGCTCGATCTCGGCGTGATCACCGTCTCGCCGGTCGAGAAGGTCCGCGCACGGCTGCGCGACCCGGGCGAGGACACGATCGAGATCTATTACGAGGCGGTGGAGCGCACCATCATCCCGCACGTCGAGGATCTGGCCTGAGACGAGGTGAGGTTCAGCTGATCCTCCCCTTCTCGGGGACAGGACGACGAGTCCCTGCCCCGACGTCGAGATCCGACCGGGCGCGATCTGGCCAGACCGTCCGCGCTGAGCAGAGGCTGAGCTCGTCGAGGCCTCGTCCCGAAGCGGCGCCGCCGCTCGCCTCAGCCGAACGGCCGCTCCAGCGACTCCTGCGGCGGCGTGAACCAGGCCGCGCCGTCGGCGGTGACGCGGAAATGGTCCTCCAGCCGCACGCCGTACCGCTCGGGCACGACGATCATCGGCTCGTTGGAGAAGCACATCCCCGGCTCCAGCGGCGTGCGGTCGCCGCGCACCAGATAGGCGGGCTCATGGATCGACAGACCGATCCCGTGCCCGGTGCGGTGCGGCAGGCCCGGGAGGCGATAGCCGGGCCCGAGCCCGGCGCGCTCCAGCACCGCGCGCGCCGCGGCGTCGACCGCCTCGCATGTCGCGCCCGGCCGCACCGCGGCGAAGGCCGCCGCCTGCGCCTCGCGCTCCACCGCGAAGGTCTCGTGCACCTCGGGCGCGACGCGCCCGAAGGCGTAGGTGCGCGTGATGTCGGAGTGGTAGCCGTGGACGCGGCAGCCGGTGTCGACCAGCACCAGCTGATCCTCCTCGAGCAGCTGGTCGCCGGGCAGGCCGTGCGGATAGGCGGTCGCCGCCCCGAACTGCACCGCGCAGAAGAAGGAGCCGCCACCGCCGATCGCCTGGTGCGCCGAGTCGATGAAGCGCTTCACCGCGCTCGCCGCGACGCCGGGGCGCAGGATCGCGGCGGCGCGGCGCTGTACCTCCAGCGTCATCGCCTTGGCGGCGGCGAGGCAGGCGAGCTCGGCGGCGGACTTGATCATGCGGCAGCGGTCGATCACCGCCGCGCCGTCGCTCACCGCCAGCCCGGCGCCGCGCAGCTTCTCGCCCCAGCCGAACGGCAGCAGCGGGTCGAGCCCCACCCGCGCCGCCGGCACCAGCGCGCGCGCCACCAGCGCGACCGGGTCCTCGTCCTCCTCCCACAGCGCGGTCGCGGCGGGGATCGCCAGCTCGGCGGCGAGCGAGCCCTGCTCGAACGTGGGGCAGATCATGAGCGGGTCGCCGCTGACGGGCAGCAGCAGCGCCACCATCCGCTCGGTCGCGCCCCAGCTCACCCCGGTGAAGTAGCGCAGGCTCGCCCCCGCGCCGACCAGCAGCGCGTCCAGCCCGAGCGCCCCCGCCAGCGCGCGCGCGCGCTCGAGCCGAGCGAGGTGCTCGGCCGCGGTGATCGGCGGCACTGCGGGGGCGGGACGGATCGCGGCGATCTCGGTAACGGGGTCGGAGGTGCCGATGGTCATGCGAGCGTCCCGAAGCGGCGAAGGTCGTAGGGCGTGAGATCGACCGCCGGCGCCGCGCCCGCGATCGCGTCGGCCAGCAGCTCGGCGGTGACCGGCGCGAGCGTCAGCCCGAGATGCTGGTGGCCGAAGGAATAGTACAGGTTGGCGGCGCGGGTCGAGCGGCCGATCGCGGGGAGATAGTCGGGCAAGGTCGGGCGCGCGCCGATCCAGCGCTCGAACGGCGCGGCGAGCGGCAGCCCGAGCGCGGCGGCGTGCGCCTCGAGCCGCTGCCACTTGCGCGGGTCGGGTGGCGCGTCGGCGCGCCCGAACTCGACGAAGCCCGCGAGCTGGACGCGGTCGGCGTAGCGCGTGGCGATGATCGAGCGATCCTCGAAGACGAGCGGCGGCAGGTCGGCGGGCCAGCGACCGGCAGCGGCGCGGACGTGATAGCCGCGCTCGGCGATCAGCGGGGCGCGCTCGCCCGCCGCCGCCATCAGCGCGCGCGCGCCGACCCCGGCGGCGACCACGACCAGGTCGGTGGCATGGCCGGGCACCGCGACCCGTTCGCCGACGCGCTCCAGTGTCGCCGCGCCGGTGGCGCGCGCCACGCCCGCGGCGTCGAGCGCGGTGTCGAGCGTCGCAGCGAGCCGGTCGAGGTCGCTCACCTGCGCGCTGCCGGCGAAGCGGATCGCGTCCGCGACGCCCGGCGCGAGCGCGCGCACGCGCGCCAGCGTCGCGGCATCGACGGCATGGACCGTCGCGGTGCCGGTGTCCGCCCCCTGCCACGCCGCGCGGCCGCGCGAGGCGCTGGCGTCGCTCTCCCAGGCGACGAGATGGCCGTCCGCGCGCACCAGGGTCGGGTCGCCCAGCGTCGCGGCGAGCCGTTGCCACGCCGGCAGCGCCTCCGCCAGCAGCGCGCCCAGCGCGACGCGGCCGCGGCGGTGGTGCGCCGGTCGCGACGCCCAGGCGAGCCGCAGCGCGAACGGCAGCCAGTCGCGCGCCTGCGCGGGCGGCAGGCTGAGCGGCCCGCCGCGCCAGAAGAGCCGCCGCGGAAAGGCGCGCAGCGTCGCGGGCGAGGCGAGCGGCTCGACCTGCTCGGTGGCGATATGGCCGGCATTGCCCCAGGAGGCGGCAGGCGCGGCGGCGCGCTGGTCCAGCAGCGTCACCGCCGCGCCGCGCCGAGCGAGGGCGAGCGCCAGCGTACGCCCGACCACGCCGCCGCCGACCATCAGGATGCGCATCGCTCAGTCGTCCGCCGCTCCACGTCGCGAGTTCTATCGTATACAAACTGGCGACACAAGCCGTGGTCCCGAACAGGGCGACCTTGTTGATTGATCGTCAACTACGCATCTGAGATGATAGCGCCGTGCACCACCCGTGCGCTCTCGAGGATCATCATGTCCGTTAGTATTATCGCCCGCACCCTGTCCGACCGCGTGTTCGAGATCGTGCGCGAGCGCATCGTGACCGGTGAGCTGCGCGGCAACATGCCGATCCGCCAGGACGCGCTCGCCAGCGAGCTGGGCGTCAGCAAGATCCCGCTGCGCGAGGCGCTGGCGCGGCTCGAGCAGGAGGGATTGCTGACGAGCCAGGCCAATCGCGGCTATTCGGTGCAGCCGATGTCGGCGGCGCAGGCCGACGAGATCTACGCGTTGCGCCTCTCGATCGAGCCCGCCGCGTCGGCCAGCGCCTCGCTCGCCGCCGACGAGCCGGGGCGACAGGCGGCGCTGGCGGCGTTCCACGCGCTCGACGAGGCGGCCTCGAGCAACCTCGCCGAAGTGGCGGTGCGCAACCGCGTCTTCCACATCGCGCTGGTGCGCCCGGGCGGGCGGCGGCTGACCACCGGATTGGTCGAGCGCCTCGGCATCCTGGCGGAGCGGTACACCGTGGCGCATCTCGCCCCTGCCGGGCGGGACGCGCGCGCGCATGTCGAGCATCGCGGGCTGATCGACAGCTGGATGGCCCGCGACGCCGCCGCGCACGAGCGGCTGCTCCATGACCATATCGCCGGCACGCTCACCGACCTGCGCGCGCAGTTCGCCGGCGGCGCGGTCGCGGCCTAGCGCTTCCGTCACACGCAGCCCAGGTCCGCCAGCGTCGCGCGCACCGCGTCCAGCAGCGGCGTGCGCGGCTCCTCGCCCAGTGTCGCGAGCAGCCGCGCGTTGCTGAGTCGCAGCGGGCGCTGCCAGAGGTAGCGCATCTCCATCAGCTCGCGGGGCGTCTCCGCCACCAGCGCGGCGAGCCGCAGCTGCCACCACGGCAGCCGCCGGATCGGCACCGCCGGGTCGCCGAGCACGCGCACGATCGCCTCGACCATCTGCCGCCCGTCCGCGTCCCACTGGCCCTCGAGATGGTAGCGCGCGAGGGCGGGCAGGTCGGCGCGGTCGAGCAGCCGCGCGATCGTCTCCGCGACGTCGGGCAGATAGGCCCAGGCGTGCCCGACACCGCGGTGCCCCGGCTGGCGTACCACGCGCGGGCGCGCCCCCGGCGTCACCAGCCCCTGCGCGAACCAGTTGTTCGCCGCGCCCGGCCCGAAGAAGTCGCCCGCGCGCACGATGAGCACCGGCGCGGCGCCGCTCGCCGCCAGCGTCTCCAGCCGCCGCTCGAGCTCGACCCGGATCGCGCCCTTGCGCGTGGCGGGCCGCTGCGGCGCGTCCTCGTCGACTAGCGGGAGCGCGTCGGGCCCGTAATTGTAGACCGTGCCGGGCAGCACCACGCGCGCGCCGGTCACGCGCGCCGCGGCGATCGTGCTGTCCAGCATCGGCAGCACCTGCCCCGCCCAGTCGCGATAGCCCGGCGGGTTGACCGCGTGCACGATCACGTCTGTCCCCGCCGCGGCGCGCGTCACGGCGGCGGCGTCGCGCGCGTCGCCGCGCACCAGCTCGCAGCGCGGATCGAGCCGCATCGGCTCGCCGCGCACCAGCGCACGGACGCGCCATCCGCCGTCGAGCAGCCGTCGCGCGGTCGCCCCGCCGATGCCGCCGGTGGCGCCGAGTATCAGGGCCTGTCGCTCGCTCATGATCGTCCTCCTCGTTCGTGTCGGGCCGAGGATGGGGCCGCCCGGGATGATCGGAAATTGCCGATAATGGACGATCTGCTATACGCATATAGATGAACGGGGAGCCGAGCTGGGACGTCTATCGCAGCTTCGCCGCGGTGCTGCGCGAGCGCTCGCTGTCGGCCGCGGCGCGCACGCTGGGGCTGACGCAGCCGAGCGTCGCGCGCCACGTCGCTGCGCTGGAACAGGCGGTCGGGGGCGCGCTGTTCGTACGCTCGCCGCGCGGCCTGTCGCCGACCGACCGCGCGCTGGCGCTGCGCCCGCACGCCGAGGCGCTGGTCGCCGCGGCGACCGCGCTGCGCCGCGCCGGCACCGGATCACCCGACGCGCCCGAGGGCGTGGTGCGGGTCAGCGCGAGCCAGGCGGTGGGCGTGTGGCACCTGCCGCCGATCCTCGCCGCACTGCGCCGCGCGCATCCCCGGCTGACGGTCGAGCTCGCGCTGAGCGACTCGGTCGACGACCTGCTCCAGCGTCAGGCGGACGTGGCGGTGCGGATGGTCGAGCCGGCGCAGCAGGCGCTGGTGGCGCGCCGGGTCGGTGCGGTGCGGATCGGCTTCCACGCGCACCGCGACTATCTCGCGCGCTGCGGTACCCCCGCGACCGCCGCGGACCTGCGCGACCATGATCTCATCGGCCCCGACGCCGAGACCGCGTTCACCCGCGCCGCGGCGCGCTGGCTGCCCGGGCTCGATCGCGCGGCCTTCGCGCTACGCACCGACAGCGACGCAGCGCACGTGGCGGCGATCGCGGCGGGGTTCGGCATCGGCATCTGCCAGACCGCGGTGGCGCG
The DNA here is from genome assembly GCF_014194975.1 of Sphingomonas sp. BK580. Lineage (GTDB taxonomy): Bacteria > Pseudomonadota > Alphaproteobacteria > Sphingomonadales > Sphingomonadaceae > Sphingomonas. The sequence continues at coordinate 26,829 of NZ_JACIAY010000012.1, forward strand.
GCGCGACCCCGCGCTCACACGCGTGTTACCCGCCGCGCTCGACATGGCGCTGCCGTTATGGATCGTGATGCACGAGGACCTGCGCGGCGGGGCGCGCTACCGCGCCGTGTTCGACGCGCTGGCGGAGGGTCTGTCGCGGGTCGCCACGGCCGACGCGCGCGCCCTTTCCCTCGCCCCGCCAGCGGAGTAGGAGCGGCGGGCGATGACCACCGCCGCTCCCCTCCTGCCCCCGGCCGACTGGCGCGACTTCCTCGCGCTGACCAAGCCGCGCGTGATGACGCTCGTCGTGTTCACCGGCCTGTGCGGCATGCTCGCGGCGCCGGTCGCGGTCGATCCGGTGCTGGGCTTCACCGCGATCCTGTGCATCGCGCTCGGCGCGGGCGCGGCGGGGGCGCTCAACCAATGGTATGAGGCCGATCTTGACGCGGTGATGAAGCGCACCGCGGCGCGCCCGCTGCCGGCGGGGCGGATGGAGCGCCAGTCGGCGCTGCACTTCGGCGTCGGGCTCGGCGCCTTCTCGGTGATCCTGATGGGGCTGGCGGTGAACCTCGCCGCCGCGGCGATCCTGACCGTCTCGATCCTGTTCTACGTGCTGATCTACACCGTCTGGCTGAAGCGTCGCACGCCGCAGAACATCGTGATCGGCGGCGCCGCGGGCGCCTTCCCGCCGCTGATCGGCTGGGCCGCGGCGACCGGCGAGGTGGCGCTGCTGCCGCTGCTGCTGTTCGCGCTCGTCTTCCTGTGGACCCCGCCGCACTTCTGGGCGCTCGCGCTGTTCGTGAAGACCGATTACGCCAACGCGGGCGTGCCGATGCTGCCCGTGGTGGCGGGCGAGCGCGTCACGCGACGCCAGATCGGGCTCTACACCATCCCGATGGCGCTGGTGGCGCTGGCGCCCTGGCCGCTCGGGCTGGCCGGGCCCGTCTACGGCGTGGTGGCGACCGCGATGACCGCGGTGTTCGCGCTGCTCGCCGCGCTGGTCGCCGCCGGGCGGACCAGCGCGGCGAAGCCGATGCGCCACGAGAAGCAGCTGTTCGGCTTCTCGATCCTGTACCTGTTCGTCGTGTTCGGAGCGCTCGTGGTGGATCGGTGGGTGGCATGACGCCGGAGGAACAGGAACTCGTCCAGAAGCGGCAGAAGGCGCGCGCGATCGTCGTGGCGCTGCTGCTCGCCGCCTTCGTGGTGCTGATCTTCTTCATCACCATCGCCAAGATCCACCAGGGCATGGGGCATTGAGCATGCCGCGGTCGTTCCTGGGGCTCACGCGCACCGGCCGCACCGCGCTGCTGGCGGTGCTGGGCATCTGCTTCATGACCGGGCTCGCCTTCGCCAGCGTGCCGCTCTATCGATTGTTCTGCCAGGCGACCGGGCTCAACGGCACCACCGGCCGCGCCGAGCGCGCGCCCGGCGGGGTGCACCGCTCGATCACGATCGCCTTCGACGCCAACACCAGCCCCAAGCTGCCGTGGCGCTTCCAGCCCGAGCGCGAGCAGGAGGTGGTGGAGATCGGCGCGCGCGACATGGCCTTCTTCGCCGCCACCAGCCGCGCCGCGCAGGAGACCACGGGCACCGCGACCTACAACGTCACCCCCGCGATCGCGGGCAAGTATTTCACCAAGATCCAGTGCTTCTGCTTCACGCAGCAGACGCTCAAGGCGGGCGAGTCGCAGCGCATGCCGGTGATCTTCTACGTCGATCCCGCGATCCTCACCGATCCGGACACCAGGGACGTGCAGACGATCACGCTCTCCTACACATTTTACCCGGTGGATTCCGCCGGACGAGCCGGCTAGACGAGAGCCGATAAGCGTAACGGGGAGAGCCGCGCATGGCGGGTGCCAAGAACCACGAGTACCACATCCTGCCGCCCAGCCCGTGGCCGCTGCTCAGCTCGATGGCGGCGCTGGTGCTGGCGACCGGTGGCATCATGTACATGCACCAGGCGGCCGCGGGCGGCTGGGTCTTCCTGATCGGCCTCGCCGCGGTGCTGTTCTGCATGTACGGCTGGTGGCACCAGGTGATCCGCGAGGCGCATGCCGGCGACCACACGCCGGTGGTGCAGCTCCATTTCCGCTACGGCATGATCCTGTTCATCGCCTCCGAGGTGATGTTCTTCGTCGGCTGGTTCTGGGCCTTCTTCGACTTCTCCCTGTTCCCGACCGCGATGTCCTTCGTCGACGGCCAGGTCGAGCGCGCCACCGAGGGAGCGGCGGCGATCGCGGCGCAATGGCCCCCCAAGGGGCTGGAGGTCATCGATCCCTTCGCCTTCCCGCTGCTCAACACGCTGATCCTGCTGTGCTCGGGCACCACCATCACCTGGGCGCATCACGCGCTGATCCATGACCAGCGCGGCGGCGAGAAGCGCGGCTTCTGGGGTCTGCTGGGCGTGGGCGACCGCGACGGCGTGCTCAAGGGACTGTGGGTGACGGTGGCGCTGGGCGTGCTGTTCAGCAGCATTCAGGCCTATGAGTACATGCACGCGCCCTTCCCGTTCAAGGGCATCAACTACGGCGCCGCCTTCTTCATGGCGACCGGCTTCCACGGCTTCCACGTGCTGGTCGGCACGATCTTCCTGATCGTCAACCTGATCCGCGCGTACAACGGCGCCTTCACGCCGCGGCAGCACTTCGGCTTCGAGGCGGCGGCCTGGTACTGGCATTTCGTCGACGTGGTGTGGCTGTTCCTGTTCGTCACCATCTACGTCTGGGGTGGCTGGGGCGCGCCGGTCCACGCGGGCTGAGGCGCATGTCGGGCGACGAGCGGATCGCGCCGCGACCGCTCGACGTCGGGCTGAGGGGATTGTGCCCGCGCTGCGGCGCGCCGACGTTGTTCGCCGGGCTGTTGCGCTTCGCCGAGCGGTGCGGCGTTTGCGGGCTTCGCCTCGCCGACTTCAACGTCGGTGACGGCCCGGCCGCTTTCCTCACCCTGATCTGGGGCACGATCGTGGTCGCGCTGGCGATCGCGCTCGAGCTCTCGCTGGCGCCACCCTGGTGGGTCCATGCCCTGCTCTGGGTGCCGCTGACGCTCGCGGGCGTGATCGCCTCGCTGCGGCTGGCGAAGGGCTGGCTGATCGCGGCCGAGTATCGCAACGCCGCGCGCGAGGGGCGGGTGGCGGAATGAGGCGCGTGCCGGTCGTGCCCACGCTGCTGGTCGCGCTCGCCGCGGCGGCGATGGTGGCGCTGGGGCTGTGGCAGCTGCTCGAGCGCAGGCCGCAGAAGGAGGCGCTGCTGGCGCAGCTCGCCGCCAACCCGAGCAAGCCGGCGGTCGCCTTCCCGCGCTTCCCCGACGAGACGCTGTTGTTCCGCCGTGCGAGCGCCTTCTGCCTCGAGCCCGTCGCGTTCGAGCGCGCGGGGGCGGGCGCGGCGGGGTTCCGCGTCATCGCGGTCTGCCGCACCGGGGCGGAGGGGCCGGGGCTGCGCGTCCAGATCGGCACGACGCGCGACGTCAAAGCGTCGCCGACGTGGCGCGGCGGGAGCGTCAGCGGCTGGATCGCGCACGCACCCGACGCGCGCCCGCTGATCGCGACGGTGATGGCGCCGCGCGCGCGCGAGCTGATGCTGGTGAGCGACCGGCCCGCGCCGGGGCTGGCGGCGAACGCGCCGCCGGACCCGGCGAGCGTGCCCAACAACCACCTCGCCTATGCCGTGCAATGGTTCCTGTTCGCCGGCGTCGCGCTCGTGGTCTACGTCGTCGCGCTGCGGCGGCGCGGCGAGGGGCGGCCGGACCGCTGAGATCCGGCCGACGTGGTGAGCGGCGGGCCGCCGGGCGCGGCGCGGCGGTGACGCGGACTTCCCGGCAAGCGCAGCGGCGGCGGACCGCCCTTCTTCCAGCCCGCGGTCGTCGCGGGAGTGACGTTCGCCGCCCGTCGCCTCGCTGCGGGGCCAGCCGGCGCGCGCCACGACCGTCCCCGCCGCGCCGACGCGGCACGTCCCTCCTCCTCGGCAGGAGCGGAGCCCAACCCTCAGCCGCGCAGCGCGGCGGGGACGATGCCGCCGTTCTGCTCGAGCGCGCGCATCACCGCGCGGTGGAGCCAGATGTTCATCTCGGCCGAGCCGTCGAGCGGGCCGCTATAGCCGAGCTCGGTGGCGAGCTCCTTGCGGTTGGACAGGCTCGAGTCGATGTCGAGCAGCTTCATCAGGTCGACGATCGAGGTGCGCCAGTGGAGGTCGGGGTTGCCCTTCGCCTGCGCGGTGGCGGTGAGCACCTGCTCGACGTCGACCGGCGCCGCGGGCGTAGCGGGCGCGGCGGGCGCGGCTGGGGCCGCGGGCGCGCCGCTCGCAGCCGGGGTCGCGGGGGTCGCCGGGGCGGCGGGCGGCGCGGCGTCGGCGGGGGCGTCGCGGTGGCCGCCGAACTGGCCGCCGAGCGGGCCTTTGTCGCCGAAGATCGCCGTCTTGATCGCGCCGAAGATGCTCATGTCGCTGTCTCCCATCAGATCCGAATCGTCCTCGGCAACGTCACGTCGGCGCGAAGGTTCACCCGTGCACTCGATCACCAGCGCGGCGGTGTCGTCCCAATTGTCCGCCTCGCCCCACAGCGCCCAGGCGCTCTGCTCGAGCGGCGTCTGCGGCGTGCGCGTGGCGACGCGCAGGCGACGCATCAGCTCGATGCTGGCCGGGCCGAGCGGTGTCTCGCCGCGGCGCGCGTCCCACGCGCCCGCCGCCTGCTCGGCATGGGTGCTGCGTGCGGTCGGCGGCGCGGGCACGCGCGCGCGCGCCGCGGCGGCGGTGAACCATTCGTCGCGCGCCTCGATCAGCGAGTCCCACTCGTCGTCGTCGAGGCGGTCCGGCCCCGGACCCATCACGCGCGCCTCCGCGGGAGTGAGCGCGCGCGCATAGCCGCGCTCGCCGGGCAGGCCCTGCTCGGCGCCGTGGAAGCCGTAAGGCGGCGGGAAGTGCGTGCGCCAGTCGCGCGCGTCGGTGTCCCACCACACGGCCGAATGTTGCGAATGTTGAGCCTCCGGCGCGCTCGCGTCGGCGATCGGAGCGGCCGGGGGCGGGGCGAGCACCACCAGCCCCGCCGCCTCGGCGCGCGCCCATTGCGCCGCGCTCCACTGGTGGCGCGCCGCGGCGTCGAGGTCGGCGACGTCGACCTCCTCGGCGCGCGCGGCGGCGACGCGCTGGAACCGGTCCGCCGCGGCGAGCGCGAGGATCGGCGCGAGCTCGCGCGCGAGCGCGTCGGCGGCGGCGGGATCGGGTGAGGCGGCGGCCGCGCCGCCGCCGGTCGCGTCGCCGCCCGCCGCGGCCCCGTCGGGTGCGGCGGGGTCGGCGGGTGCGGCGCCGCCGAGCAGATCGCGCAGCGCGCCGCTGCGCCGCGCCAGGAACAGCCCGGCGCGCGCGGCGCTGCCCTCGGCCGCGACGCAGTCGAGAAAGGCGTCGAACTCCTGCGCGACCAGCCGCGCCGCCTGCGCGTCCGCCGCGGGGGCGGACTCGACCTGACGGTCGAGCCGGTGGAGGAGCCCGAGCGCGAGCCGGTTGTCGTGGCGGTGACGCGTGACGGTGCTGCCGTCGGCGCGGACGTGGGTCTCGGTCTGGCCCTCGAGCGCGCGCACCATCAGCGTCTCGGCGACGGCCTCGCGCGCGATCAGGGTGGCGGCGCGCCAGCCGAGCGCGAAGGCGCTGCCCTTGGCCGAGCGGCGGAAGGCGAAGGCCGAGGTGGCGGAGAGCCCGACGCGCGCGGCGGCGCGCTCGACGCTGTCACCCTCGGCGATCGCCTCGAGGAAGGCGCGCTGGCGCTCGGCGGACCAGCCGTCAGCGCGGCGCGATGACGTGAGCGGGGTGACGAGCGGATCGGTGTGCGGATCGGTGGCGGGGGCGGGAGGCGTGTCGGCCCGGCGGGCGGGGTCGGTGATGCCTTCCATCGGGGTCATGACGGTCATGGGCGCGGCTCGCTGCGGCTGGGGAAGGCGGCGAGGGTGCGCGGTGTTGGACAGTGTAGGACAGGGGGCGCCGCATCGGGTCGTCGAAAGACGCGCAGGGGGCTTGTCGCGGATTGTGTAGCTACATAATGTAGGGATGGAGATCAGCTTCGATCCGGAGAAGCGCGCCGCCACGCTGAGGGAACGCGGGCTCGATTTCGCCGACGCCGCCAGGGTGTTCGATGCGCCGAAATTCGAGTTCGAAGACGACCGCTTCGATTATCCGGAGGTGCGGTGGTCGACGATCGGGCTGCTGGATGACCGAATGGTCGTGGTGATCTGGACCGAGGCCGAGAGCGGCCGTCGTGTCCTGTCGATGAGGAAGGCCAATGAGCGAGAACAAGCACGATACCGCGGCAAGCTCGCTTGATCCTGCGGATGACGCGCCGGAGTGGACGGACGAGCTGTTCGAGATCGCCGAGTTCTCGATCGGCGGCAAGGTCATCCGCCCCGCGACGGGCTATCTCGGTCCGAACGGCGTGGTGCGCGGCCGCCCGCCGCAGCGCGCGCGCGCCAAGCAGCAGGTGACGCTGCGGCTCGACCCCGACGTGGTCGAGCGCTTCCGCGCCGACGGGCCGGGGTGGCAGGGGCGGATCAACGACGCGTTGCGGAAGGCGGCGGGGCTGTGATGTCGAACTGCAGCGTCCGCTCGGCCGACCCGTCGTTCGGCAGAATAGTGCGTGCGCGGGGCTGATGGTGGGAGAGCTGAGATGCTACGAGATCTTTGCCGACTATTTTCAATTCTATCTTTGGGACGGGCGCTATCATCCCGACGATCTCGGCGTCTTCACCGACGAGGAATGCGCGCGGCACGTCAAGGTCGCTCCACACGCGCTCGTCATCATGCCGGTCCGTAACATGACCGTGCCGGTCGTACTCGACCTGCGCGACGCGGCGCCCGCCGATCCCAATCTGACCGAGTGGGATCATGTGGTCGACGTCAGCTTAACACTGCCGTCGGGCGAACTGGAGCTGGAAGCTTGGCAGGAGGAGCCGATTGACCGGATCTCGGTTGCGCCAGGCAGCTATCGTGTCCGGGTCTGCCTGGGCGGGCTCGACACGCTGAGCGAGGATGGATTGGAGGGTGACGACCACTATCGGCTGACGCTCTGGCCCGCCCCGGAGGCGCCGCTGACGGCGTGGAAACAGTATGTACCGTCGCCGGGGCGACCGTGACCGCGGCGACGCGCCACGGCGTGGTCCCCGTCGAGCGTGCCGTCGCCTGCGGTGGCGTGGTCTGGCCGGTCGCGCAGAGCTAGATCTTCCGCTACGCCGATCGACGATCGCCCGGACCAGCGCCATGACTTCTTCATGCGGGCTGCCCGGCTCGGTAGCGGCCGGTGCCTTCTCGACCTTGGTGCGGAACCGCGCGTCATAGGTGGGCGCCTCGTCGACGACGCGGCGTCAGGGACGATCGGTAGCTTCGCGCCATCATATTAGACGGCGACGATGCGCGGAAGCGCGCTCACCGTGCTGCCTTCGCGCGTTGCTCTAGAGGGTCGACCCCGATCGGTTCGCTTGGCGAACGGCGGCTCACGCGCGCTGGCCGATCGCCTGTCGTCGCACGGTAAGAAGGGAGACGACATCGTCGTGGCCGATCACGCGACCCTGCGGGTCGGGGCGGTGTCGGACATCGAGGTCTGCGACGCTATGACCCTCTCCAGTCTCGTGATCGACACGCTTTCCAGCCATGCGAGCAGCCTCAGCGCGCGCAGCAGTTTGGCGCGGTGCGGCGCTACTCCGCCGCCTCAGCCACCGCCTTCACGCCCGTCCCGCGCTTCCCCAGCAGCGGCTTGAGATACCGCCCGGTATAGCTCCGCTTCTCCTTCACCACCTCCTCGGGCGTGCCGACCGCGACGATCTCGCCGCCCTTGACGCCGCCCTCGGGCCCCAGGTCGATGATCCAGTCGGCGGTCTTGATCACGTCGAGGTTGTGCTCGATCACCACCACGGTGTTGCCCTGCTCCACCAGCGCGTGGAGCACCTCGAGCAACTTGCGCACGTCCTCGAAGTGCAGCCCGGTCGTCGGCTCGTCGAGGATGTACAGCGTGTTCCCCGTCGCGCGGCGCGACAGTTCCTTGGCCAGCTTCACCCGCTGCGCCTCGCCGCCCGAGAGCGTCGTCGCCTGCTGGCCGACCTTGACGTAGCCCAGCCCGACCTCGACCAGCATCGCCATCTTGTCGCGGATAGGCGGCACGTTGGCGAAGAAGCCCGCGGCGTCCTCCACGGTCATGTCGAGCACGTCGGCGATCGAGTGGCCCTTGAACTTCACCTCCAGCGTCTCGCGGTTGTAGCGCGCGCCGTGGCACACGTCGCAGGTGACGTAGACGTCGGGGAGGAAGTGCATCTCGATCTTGAGCACGCCGTCGCCCTGGCACGCCTCGCAGCGCCCGCCCTTGACGTTGAAGCTGAACCGCCCCGGCTTGTAGCCGCGCGCCAGTGACTCCGGCAGCCCGGCGAACCAGTCGCGGATCTGGGTGAAGGCGCCCGTGTAGGTCGCGGGGTTCGAGCGCGGGGTGCGGCCGATCGGCGACTGGTCGATGTCGATCACCTTGTCGAGATGCTGCAGCCCGGTGATCTTGTCGTGCTTGCCTGCGAGCACGCGCGCGCCGTTGAGCTGGCGCGCCGCCCCCGCGAACAGCGTGTCGATGGTGAAGCTCGACTTGCCCGAGCCCGACACGCCCGTCACGCAGGTGAAGGTGCCGAGCGGGATCGAGGCGGTGACGCCGGTGAGGTTGTTGGCGCGCGCGTTGTGCACCGTCAGCTTCTTGCCCGAGCCCTTGCGGCGCTTGGCCGGCACCGGCACCGCGCGCACGCCGTTGAGATAGTCGGCGGTGACCGATCCCTCGCTCGCCAGCAGCTCGGGCAGCGTGCCCTGCGCCACCACCTGGCCGCCGCGCACGCCCGCGCCCGGCCCCATGTCGATGACATAGTCGGCGGTGCGGATCGCGTCCTCGTCATGCTCGACCACCAGCACGGTGTTGCCGAGGTCGCGCAGCCGCCGCAGCGTGGCGAGCAGCATGTCGTTGTCGCGCTGGTGCAGCCCGATCGAGGGCTCGTCGAGCACGTACAGCACGCCCGACAGCCCGCTGCCGATCTGCGAGGCGAGGCGGATGCGCTGGCTCTCGCCGCCCGACAGCGTGCCCGAGGTGCGGTCGAGGTTGAGATAGTCGAGCCCGACGTTGTTGAGGAAGCCGAGCCGCTCGATGATCTCCTTGAGGATCCGCTCGGCGATGGCGCGCTGCTGGTCGCCGAGATGGTTCGGCAGATCGGTGAAGAAGGCGAGCGCGTCGACCACGCTCAGCCGGGTGGCGTGGCTGATGTCCTCGTTCGCGATCTTGACCGCGAGCGCCTCGGGCTTGAGCCGCGCGCCGTGGCAGGTCTCGCACGCCTGCGACGACTGGTACTTGGCGAGCTCCTCCTTGATCCACGCGCTCTCGGTGGAGAGCATGCGGCGGTTGAGGTTGCCGATCACGCCCTCGAACGGCTTCTTGACGTCGTAGCTCTTCTTGCCGTCGATGAAGGTCAGCGTCACCGGCTGCCCTTCCGTGCCGTAGAGGATCTTGTCCGCCACCTCGGGGTGGAGCTCGCCCCAGGGTGTGTCGAGCGAGAAGCCGAGCTCGCGCGCCAGGCTCGCCATCACCTGCATGTAATAAGGGGAGGGCGGGTTGCTCTTGGCCCAGGGCACCACCGCGCCCTTCTTGATGCTGAGCTCGTGGTTGGGGACGATCAGGTCCTCGTCGAACACCAGTTTCTCGCCGAGCCCGTCGCACGCCGGGCAGGCGCCCTGCGGCGCGTTGAACGAGAACAGCCGCGGCTCGATCTCGGCGATGGTGAAGCCGCTGACCGGGCAGGCGAACTTCTCGGAGAAGACGATCCGCCCCGGCGGCGCGTGGTCGCCCAGCACGACGCTCTCGGGCGTGCGCGGCTCGACGGGGTCGGCCGGGTCGACATAGGCGAGCCCGTCGGCGAGCTTCAGCGCGGTCTCGAAACTGTCGGCGAGGCGCGTCGCGACGTCCTCGCGCACCACCAGGCGATCGACCACCACCTCGATGTCGTGCTTGTACTTCTTGTCGAGCGCGGGCGCCTCGTCGATCTCGTGCACCTCGCCGTCGATGCGGACGCGGGTGAAGCCCGCCTTCTGCCACTCGGCCAGCTCCTTGCGATACTCGCCCTTGCGCCCGCGCACGACCGGCGCGAGCAGGTACAGCCGCGTGCCCTCGGGCAGCGCCATGACGCGGTCGACCATCTGGCTGACCGTCTGCGCCGCGATCGGCAGCCCGGTGACGGGCGAGTAGGGCACGCCGACGCGCGCCCACAGCAGGCGCATGTAATCGTAGATCTCGGTGACGGTGGCGACGGTCGAGCGCGGGTTGCGGCTCGTCGTCTTCTGCTCGATCGAGATCGCGGGGGAGAGGCCCTCGATATGATCGACGTCGGGCTTCTGCATCAGCTCGAGGAACTGGCGCGCATAGGCCGAGAGCGACTCGACGTAGCGGCGCTGGCCCTCGGCGTAGATCGTGTCGAACGCCAGGCTCGACTTGCCCGAGCCCGACAGCCCCGTGATCACGGTGAGCGTGTCGCGCGGGATGTCGACCGACACGTCCTTGAGATTGTGCTCGCGTGCGCCGCGGACGGAGAGGGTGGTAAGGGGCATGCGTTCGTCTGTTCCAGATTTGTTCGGGCAGGTCCAGCGCGGGGCGCTTGCCCGCGCGATGTGGGACGCTAGGCTGCGGGCGACAAGGCGCACACGGGCACGCGCCGGCACGGGAGCAAGCGATGCGGCAGGCTGAGCGGCGGAGCGGGCGGGCGCGCGGGCGAGCGGAGCGGCGCGGGGCGACGGCGGCGCGCGCGCTGGCCGGCGCGGCGCTGCTGGGGAGCGCGCCCGCGCTCGCCGCCGCGGCGCCGCCCGACCCCGCCCCGCTCGCGCCGCAGGGCAAATGGGTGGTCAACTACGGCGAGCGCGGCTGCGCGATGGCGCGCGCCTTCGGTCCCTCGGACTCGCCCGTGATCGTGGCGTGGCGCTCGCTGCCGTTCAGCGACCGCGTCGAGCTGAGCGTGCAGCGCCGCCTCGGCCAGCGCGGGCTGCGCCGCGGCGTGCTCACGATCGCGGTGGAGGGGCGCGGCGACGAGACCAGCTACGAGGCGTTCAACGGCACCGGCGACAAGCGCCGCACGCTGCGCGGCTGGACCAGCCCCGCGCTGTTCGCCGACCTGCCCGAGCGCGCGGTGCTGACGCTCACCCCCTCGAGCGAGCCCGCGCTGGCGGTGTCGCTGGTCGGCACCGCGCGCGCGCTCGCCGCGCTGGCGCGCTGCAACGACGATATCGCGAAGACCTGGGGCATCGCGCCGGGCGAGCGCGAGGCGGTGGCGACCGAGGCGCAGTTGCGCGGCAACCCGGCGCGCTTCATCGGCCCCGAGGATTACGCCAAGGCGGCGGTGGCGCGCGGCGAGCTCGGCACCTCGGCGCAATTGTGGACGATCGACACCGACGGGCGCGTCAGCGAGTGCCGCACCGTGATCCCGAGCGGCAGCGAGGCGCTCGACAAGGCCGGCTGCGACGCGGCGCGGCTGCGCGCGCGCTTCACCCCCGCGACGGGGCGCGACGGCCGGCCGATGACGAGCCACACCACCCAGGTGATCAAGTGGGAGCTGCCCGGCGCGTGGCAGGACGATCCCGCCTATCGCGCCTATGTGCGCCAGCGTCGCGAGGCCGCGCGCGGCGAGGGTTGATCGCCCGCGCGCGTGTCTTACCTCTGTGGTACACAGGAGGTGCGCATGGGCAAGAAGAAGGGTGCGGACGGCAAGGGTTCGGGCGCGGGCGCCGGCAAGGACGCGGGCAAGAGCGCGGGCCGGTCGGCGAAGCTGCCCAAGGAGCTGTTCGGCGTGAAGCTGCCCAAGGAGCTGCGCCGCCAGGGCGAGGCGTGGATCGAGCGCGCCCAGTCGCCCGCGGGCCAGCAGGCGATCGCGAGCGCGCTGACCGCGGTGGCGGGCGTCGCCGCGAGCGCGGTCGCGGCCAAGGCGGCGGAGAAGGCCGCGAGGAACGCGGCGCCGGCGGGCGGCGCGGCGGAGGCGCCGGGTGCGGGCGCAGGGGAGGCGGGCGCCGGCGGTGGCCAGCGCACGCGCGAGCAGGAGATCGGGGACGCGGTGACGCGGGTGGCGACGGCGTTCTTCGGTAAACTTGGTACGAGACAGTGACAACGTACCAGCAAAAATAAGAACATCAAAGGCTCAATAAAAAAGGCCCCTTCGAGGAACATCGAAGGGGCCTTATGCTTCGCGTCGACTATATTGTGATTCGTCAAGCAGCCTGAGCGGGGGAAGCTGTGTACTGTATGACTGCACGACGCTCGGGTATTATGTACGAATTTCTAACGACATCCATCTCTTTTAGAAGAAGCTCTTTGAGAGCCTCTGGCAAAGCGTCATAGGCTGCGCTATCCTGCTCAACTTGCGCCCGAATGCGGTCTTTCGTGATCGCCATGGCCTGCCCTCCTCCAGTCACTCAACATCCTCTAAACCGACATCGGAGATCTGTCCAACCGCTTTCACAAAGGCTTGTTCCAGTTCTAGATGAACCTTTGTAACTCTTGCAATTTTTGGAACCGAACCGGCTTTATTCCAAGATACGGTATAACCCTTGTTGTCTTTTCGAACGGGTGCCTGAAATAGCTCTCGGTAGAAACTAGGAGCAACGCCCTCGAACGGCTCAAAAGAAACAACGTGTTTAGGAGCCTCTTTATCGCTTCCGCTATCTGTTGCTGATGGGGTGGCATCAACGGAGACGATATCGCCGTATAACTCCTCCGTCATGCTCTTTGGATACGGCTCAACGTAAACCACTCTAATTATGCCAGAGGCGATGATATGCCGAGCACACATATGGCAAGGAAATGTAGTAGAAAAGATTTGACCGTTACCGATTTTGATCCCACGCCTAGCTGATTCGGTAATCGCATTCATCTCTGCGTGGACAACCCGACCAAACTCAATAAGATTTGAAGCTCTTATGTTTTTAAATGAGCTTTTAAATTTTCCAAATATCAACTCATCAACGATATCTTCTGATGACTTGCCATCTGGTAACTTCACTATCTTCTCTCTATCAAGAAGATCTATTAGTTCTTGTATAATCTCCACCTTCTTTACGGCGTTAAAATCTTTTTCTGTTTTATAATCACGATTGTCTAACGCCTCATCCATGTCAGGCCAATAACATCCGCCCCTGGCGATCGGCACTTCATTACATCCGGATGCTACTAGATGACTATCACTATCCACAATGACTGCACCAATTTGCCTTGATAGGTCTGCCGATCTGTACGACTTAGCTTTTGCTTCATACATAAAGAACTCGTCCCGAGTAGGCGTTATGTATGGGCTATTAAAGTATAAATCTAAGAATCTGTCTAACGCAATTTTAAAATTACCAGACACACGGATAAATAGGTCCGCTAATGGGAATGTGTCTCTTAGATTTTGCCCAATCTTATCACCGTCCCTTTTGGCATCAATTTCTATCAGGCTTTTTACGGATTCCGAAAACTCGTCTTCATTGGTTTTGGCGTACGATTTCGCAATCACGTTACCGAGCCTAGACCGTCTCTCGCCACGAGAAGCGAATCCAGATATTAACACAAAGTTATTGCCGTATAATCTCCGAAGTGTCTCAACCTCGTGAGGATGTTTAAGTGAGTCGATTATGTAGCAAGTATTGTATGCTGGAACGTCTGGCTCGGTGATACCAATGCGCTCAAGTCTGTCCTTGCGATCGGCTCGAATGTTAGTTATGATAAGCGGGACTATTCCGTCACCCTTATTAGTTTGTTGTCGTATATGGTCCCCTGCTGCCATAAGAAGCTTGATTCTTTCATCTTGTTTAGCATCTGCTATCTTCTTGGCGAGTTCCTCTTTGCAAGCCACTTCTATCAATTTGCTAGCCCTTATAACTACGCTTTCGTACTTAAAGGCGGATAGTGACTCTTCCAGCGTTTGTGCAAGTAAATGCAGATCCGTTCCAATTGGACCGGCAAGGGCAAATATAAGTTCGGGCTTCTTAATGTCCTCCAATTTCGTCCCCCTTATCCGCTGAAACCGTCGCCTGACATCCTGCGACCATGTCTTATAATCGCGTGTTTCTGGAACTAAGCACAGTGTTCAGGTTCATACTGGGGCAAACGATCATGGGGAGAGCTCAGGCGCCTCGAGTCCGACCAAATTAGCTGAGCGCTGCAACCGGACGTTAGTGGCTTCTTGGTGCATGTTCGTGCTTGAACCACGAGTAGTAAATTAGAGAGTCGATATGCCACCCAACGACAAACGCCTCGCCGCCGAAGCCGCCGTCGCCGAGGTCACCCCCGGCCTCCGCGTCGGCCTCGGTACCGGCTCCACCGTCGCGTACTTCATCGACGCGCTCGCCGCGCGCGTCCGTGACGGGCTCGCGATCCGCGCCGTCGCCACCAGCCTCGCCAGCGCCGAGCGCGCGCGCGCCGCGGGCATCGCGGTCGACGACTTCGCCGATGTCGCCCACGTCGACCTCACCGTCGACGGCGCCGACGAACTCGACGCGCATTTCTACGCCATCAAGGGTGCGGGCGGCGCGCTGCTGCGCGAGAAGATCGTCGCCGCCGCCTCGGCGCGGATGGTGGTGATCGCGGACTCCTCCAAGCAGGTCGCCGCGATCGGCGCCGCCAAGCTGCCGGTCGAGGTGATCCCCTTCGCGCGCGCCTTCGTCGCCGCGCGGCTCGCCGCGCTGGGCGCCGCCGTCACCCCGCGCGACTCGCTCACCGACAACGGCAACCTCATCCTCGACGCGCGCTTCGCCGCCTTCCCCGAGCCGCGCGAGCTCGCCCGCGCGCTCGACGCCATCCCCGGCGTGATGGGGCACGGGCTATTCCTCGACGAGGTCGACGCGGCCTATGTGGCGCAGGGCGGCGTCGTTACGCGACTGGAACGCGCGGCGACGAGGCGTTAAGGATGCGGTGAATCGGGCAACCGGCGGTGCGCCGGTGCGTTCGATCGCGCGAGGTCCGGGGCGGTGACGTGCCCGGCGCGCGCCGTTCTTCTCACGGTGTGACCTAACCTGTTGCGACGACACGAAGCGAGGGGCTGACATGACTGATACCGCTACCATCAACGCGGACGTCCACGAGGACGGCAGCCCCGAGCGGCTCCAGATCGACACGATCCGCACCCTGTCGATGGACGCGGTGCAGAAGGCCAACTCGGGCCACCCCGGCACGCCGATGGCGCTCGCGCCCGTCGGCTGGACGCTGTGGACCAAGTTCCTCCGCTACGACCCGCGCCACGCCGACTGGCCCAACCGCGACCGCTTCGTGCTGTCGGTCGGCCACGCCTCGATGCTGCTCTACTCCCTGCTGTATCTCGCCGGGGTCGAGGAGATCGACGCGGACGGCAACAAGACCGGCCAGCCCGCGATCAGCCTGACCGACATCGAGCAGTTCCGCCAGCTCAACTCCAAGACGCCGGGCCACCCCGAGTATCGCCACACCACGGGCGTGGAGACCACCACCGGCCCGCTCGGCGCGGGCTGCGGCAACTCGGTCGGCATGGCGATCGCCGAGCGCTGGCTCGCGGCGCGCTACAACCGGCCGGGCTACGACCTGTTCTCGCACGACGTCTACGCGCTGTGCGGCGACGGCGACATGATGGAGGGCGTCGCGGCCGAGGCGGCGAGCCTCGCCGGGCACCTCAAGCTCAGCAACCTGTGCTGGATCTACGACAGCAACCATATCTCGATCGAGGGCGGCACCGATCTGGCGTTCGACGAGGACGTCGGCGCGCGCTTCCAGGCCTATGGCTGGAACGTGATCCACGTCGACGACGCCAATGACGTGGGCGCGCTGACCGCGGCGATCGAGACGTTCAGGAAGACCGACGACCGGCCGACCTTCATCGTCGTCCACTCGGTGATCGGCTGGGGCAGCCCGCGCGCCGGCACCGAGAAGGCGCACGGCGAGCCGCTCGGCGCGGAGAACGTCGCGAAGACCAAGGAGGCCTATGGCTGGCCGGTCGACAAGGACTTCTACGTCCCCGAGGGCGTGAAGGAGGCGTTCGGCGCGGCGGTGGCGTCGCGCGGGGCCACGGCGCGCGACGAGTGGGTCGCGCTGTTCGACCGCTATCGCGCCGCGTTCCCCGAGCAGGCGGGCGAGCTCGACCTGCTGCTCAAGGACGAGCTGCCCGACAGCTGGGACAGCGAGATCCCGACCTTCGACGCCGACGCCAAGGGCGTGGCGAGCCGCGACGCCGGGGGCAAGGTGCTCAACGCGATCGTCAAGAAGGTGCCGTGGCTGGTCGGCGGCTCGGCCGACCTCGCGCCCTCGACCAAGACCGACGTCAAGGGCGCGCCCTCGTTCGAGGCGAACAACTACGGCGGGACGAACTTCCACTTCGGCGTGCGCGAGCATGCGATGGGCGCGGTGGTCAACGGCATGGCGCTGTCGCACCTGCGCGCCTACGGCTCCACCTTCCTGGTGTTCCTCGATTACATGCGCGCGCCGGTGCGGCTGGCGGCGATCATGGAGATCGGCGCGGTCTACGTCTTCACGCACGATTCGATCGGCGTCGGCGAGGACGGGCCGACCCACCAGCCGATCGAGCATCTCGCGACGATGCGCGCGATCCCGGGCCTCGACACGATCCGCCCGGGCGACGCCAACGAGGTCGCGGCGGCGTGGCGCGCGGTGATGAAGTCGGCCGACCACCCGACCGCGCTGGTGCTGTCGCGCCAGGCGCTGCCGACGCTCGACCGCTCCAAGTACGCGAGCGCGGACGGCGTGGAGCAGGGCGCCTATGTGCTGGCCGACGCGGCCGAGGGCGGCGTGCCCGACGTCATCCTGATCGCGACCGGCTCGGAAGTGGGGCTCGCGGTGGCGGCCTATGAGCAGCTCGTCGGCGAGGGCGTGAAGGCCCGCGTCGTCTCGATGCCGAGCTGGTTCCGCTACGAGCGCCAGGACGCCGCCTACAAGGAGAGCGTGCTGCCCAAGGCGGTGAAAGCCCGCGTCGCGATCGAGATGGCGGGCTCGCTCGGCTGGGACCGCTATGTCGGCTTCGAGGGGCGGCAGATCACGATGTCGACCTTCGGCGCCTCGGCCCCGATGGCGAAGCTGCAGGACAAGTTCGGCTTCACCGTGGAGAATGTCGTCAAGGTCGCCAAGGAGGCGATGGGGCGGTAATCTGCGGCCGGGGCGCGGGTGGCCGTCGTGCCGGCGACCGCCCACTCCCGTCATCCCCCCGCAGGCGGGGATCCAGACGCGCCGACGTCGGCGATGGAGCCGTGCGGTTCGCGCGTCTGGATCCCTGCTTCCGCAGGGATGACGGGAGTGGGGGATGACGTGAGAATTGGATGACGGAGTGAGGGGGATGGGCCGGCGATCACTCCACTGCCGCCGCCCCGCCCGCCCGCACAGGCTTATTTGGCGCCCCCGTCGCCCCTATATCGGCGGGACGCGCGACGAGATGGAGGAAGGCGAGTGAGCAAGCTACAGGACCTCAGCAAGGCGGGCACCGCGGTGTGGCTCGACTTCGTCGACCGCAAGTTCCTCGAGCAGGGCGGGCTGCAGAAGCTGGTCGATAACGACGGGCTGACCGGCGTCACCTCCAACCCGACGATCTTCGAGAAGGCGATGGGCGCGGGCGACGCCTATGACGCCGGCTTCTCCGAGTTCGACCGCGCCAACCCCGGCGCCGAGCCGATGGCGCGCTACGAGGCGCAGGCGATCAAGGACATCCAGGCGGCGTGCGACACGCTGCTGCCGGTCTACCAGCGGCTGGACGCGGCCGACGGCTACGTCAGCCTCGAGGTCTCGCCCTATCTCGCGCTCAAGGGCCCCGAGACCGCCGAGGAGGCCGAGCGGCTGTGGCAGGCGGTCGATCGCCCCAACCTGATGATCAAGATCCCCGGCACCGACGACGGCGTCCGCGCGATCCGCGACACGATCGCCAAGGGCATCAACGTCAACGTCACCCTGCTGTTCGGCGTCGAGGCCTATAAGAAGGTCGCCTACGCCTATGTCGAGGGGCTCGAGGAGCGCGTCGGCAAGGGCCTGTCGATCGACAAGATCGCCAGCGTCGCCAGCTTCTTCGTCAGCCGCATCGACAGCAAGATCGACGACAAGATCGACGCCGGCGTCGGCGGTGAGGAGGCGAAGGCGCTCAAGGGCAAGGTCGCCATCGCCAACGCCAAGCTGGCCTATGCCTGGTACGAGGAGTTCGTCGCCTCCGACCGCTGGCAGACGCTCGCCGCCAAGGGCGCGCGCCCGCAGCGGCTGCTCTGGGCCTCGACCGGCACCAAGAACCCGGACTATCCCGACACGCTCTACGTCGACCAGCTGATCGGGCCCGACACGGTCAACACCATGCCGCCCAAGACGATGGACGCCTTCCGCGAGCGCGGCACCGTGGCGCAGACGCTCCAGCAGGACGTCGACGACGCGCGCCACGTGATCGCCGAGCAGGCGCGGCTCGGGCTCGACCTCGACGGCGTGACCAAGGAGCTGGTCGACGAGGGCGTGGCGAGCTTCTCCAAGTCGTTCGACGACCTGCTCGCGGTGATCAAGTCGAAGCAGCCCGCCGCGGCGTGACGCCGCGGTGAGCGGGCAGGGGAGCGGCGGCGACGATCGCGGCCGGCGCTGCTCCCCCGGCAGCGGCGTCCCGAAGACGAGTGCTAAGTCGCCGCTCGCGCCTCGGTGCTTTTCCACGCCATCCTCGCCCATTCCCGTCATCCTTGCGGAGACGGGGATCCAGACACGCTGGCGACGCGACTCCATCCACAGCTCCGCGCGTCTGGATCCCTGCCCGCGCAGGGATGACGAACTCGGGGCTGCGACGCCTTCCCCCCTCAGCCGAATCACCACGATCGCGTTGCCCGCGCTCGTCCGAGCCCTCGGCCCTTGCCGCCAATTGCCGCGCCAGCAGCCCAACACGCGCCCTTCCGGCAGAACTGCGGACTCCGCGCCACACCCGCGCTTGTAAATTACCGTTGCGTCAAGTTCGGAGCGGCGGCGCTCCTGTCCCGCCTTGACACGCGTCGAGCCAGCGGCAAGACATCGTCGAGTGGATGACTTTATACGATGAACGGTGTCGCACGGGGCTTCGCACGGGATGATTGACGACCAGCGTGCGCCAGTGATCCTGGTGGTGGATGACGAGCCGCTGGTGCGGAGCACCGTCTGCGAGCAGCTCCAGAGCACCGGCTACAGCGTTCACACCGCCGCCTCGGGCGACGAGGCCTATGACATGATCAGCGAGGGCGTGCATTTCGACGTGCTGCTCACCGACGTGCGCATGCCGGGCACGATCGACGGCTTCGGGCTGGTGCGTCGCGTGCTCGCGCTGCTGCCGGGCGCGCGCACGATCGTGATGTCGGGCTTCGTCGGCGACGACCATCTCGAGACCCGCGCCGCCGACCGCTTCATCGGCAAGCCCTTCACCATGGCGCGGCTGCAGCGCGAGCTGAGCGACCTGCTCACCTCGGGAGCGTGCTGAGCGCGCACCCCTTCCCTGAGCGTGCGCGCGGCCCCATCTGACGGGGCATCCCTGCTCGGCAGAAGGTTATGGGATCGCTGATGGGCGCCTGCGCACGCACGGGCCCACAGCCGCGAGCATCTCGCTCCGTCACCCTAGGCTCCTGCGTCCGCAGGAGCACGGTTGAGCTTGGTGGGCCCGGCGTCTAGCAGCGCCGGGACCGCAGCGCGCCGCATCGACGCCACGGCGCGCGCGTCCGTCTTCCCGCGTCCACGGAGCCGCCGACCCATGCCCGACTACGATTACGACCTCTTCGTCATCGGCGCCGGTTCGGGCGGGACGCGCGCGGCGCGAGTCGCCGCCGCGCACGGCGCCAGGGTCGCGGTGGCGGAGGAATATCGCGTCGGCGGCACCTGCGTGATCCGCGGCTGCGTCCCCAAGAAGCTGCTCGTCTACGGCGCGCATTTCGCCGAGGACCTGCGCGACGCGCGCCACTTCGGCTGGGACGTGCCGAGCGACTGCGCGTTCGACTGGCAGCGGCTGCGCGACAACGTGCTGCGCGAGGTCGATCGAATCAACGGCGCCTATACCCACACGCTGGAGAACGCGGGCGCCGAGATCATCCACCAGCGCGCCACCGTCTCCGGCCCCAACGAGGTGACGCTCGGCGACGGCACGACCCGCAGCGCGAAGACCATCCTGATCGCGGTCGGCGCGCACCCCGCGGTGCCGTCCTGCCCCGGCCACGAGCACGGCATCACCTCGAACGAGGCGTTCCACCTCGATAACGTGCCCAAGCGCGTGCTGATCGCGGGCGCGGGCTATATCGCCAACGAGTTCGCGGGAATCTTCCACCAGCTCGGCGCGCACGTCATCCTGATGAACCGCACCAAGGAGATCCTGCGCGGCTACGACCTGCAGATCCGCGACCGGCTGCTCCAGATCAGCATGATGAAGGGGCTGGAGTTCCGCTTCGACGCCACCTTCGAGGGCATCGAGAAGATGGACGACGGCTGCCTCAAGGTCAGCATGAGCGGGCACGAGCCGGCGATCGTCGACCTCGTGATGTTCGCCACCGGGCGCCGCCCCAACACCGCCGGGCTGGGGCTGGAGAGCGCCGGGGTCGAGCTCGACGAGCAGGGCGCGGTGAAGGTCGACGACGACAACCGCTCGACCTGCCCCTCGATCTTCGCGGTCGGCGACGTGACCAACCGCATCCAGCTCACCCCGATCGCGATCCGCGAGGGCCAGGCCTTCGCCGACCGGCTGTACGGCGGCAAGGACACGCGCGTCGACTACGACTGCGTGCCCTCGGCGGTGTTCAGCCATCCCCCGATCGCGGGCGTGGGGCTGACCGAGAGCCAGGCGCGCCAGCAGCTCGGCTCGGTGAAGGTCTATTCCTCGGACTTCCGGCCGATGAAGAACGTGCTGGCGGGGCGCGACGAGCGCGCGCTCTACAAGATGGTGTGCGACGGCGAGACCGACCGCGTCGTCGGCATCCACATGATCGGGCCCGACGTGCCCGAGATCATCCAGGCCGCCGCGGTGGCGGTGAAGGCGGGGCTGACCAAGGCGCAGTTCGACGCCACCGTGGCGCTCCACCCGACCATGGCGGAGGAGCTGGTGCTGCTGCGGTGAGGAGCGCCTTCTCTCCTCCCGTCATCCTGAACTCGTCTCAGGATCCACGGCGCGGCTGACTCAGCGGCGGCGGCTCCTTCGGCTCGGTGGATCCTGAGACGAGCTCAGGATGACGCCGCTCCCGCCGCCACCGATGCGCCACGAACAGCGGTAGCCCCGCCAGCCCCACCGCCCAGTGCGCCAGCGCCACCGCGGCGCGCGCGTCCTCGTCGGCGAGGTAGTAGAGCAGGTCGCCGCTGAGCGCGAGCGCGACCGCGGTGCCGAACAGCGCGCCGCCCGACCGGCGCCGCCGCCGCGCGCGCCAGCCCGGGGCGACGTGGAGTCCGTAGAGCAGCCCGAGCAGCGCCACCGTGGCGGTCGCCGCCACGCCGTGCGCGCGCAGCGCCCAGGGCTCGGCCGCGCTCGGCTCGGGGCCGAAGGCACCGGCGCGCTGGCCCCAATGATGCAGCACCAGCCATGCCGCACCGCTCGCCCACAGCAGCGCCAGCACCGCCTGGGCGAGACGTCGTAGCCCGCGCGTCACGCCACGATCTCCTGCCAGGCGCCGCCGGGGCGGTGGAGGAAGGCGCACGCGCGCAGCCGCGCCACCAGCGACCCCGCCGCGGTGCCGCGTGCCAGCACGACCTTGGTGAGCGCGTCCGCCACCGCGCAGCGCGGCGCGGCGACGCTGGCGAAACCGGGTAGCAGCGGCGCGCCGGTGACCGGGTCGCGGTGCTGCGGCGCGCCGCGGTCCGCAGTCGCGGCGACGACGTCGCTGCTGGCGAGCGCACCGTCGGCGATCAGCACCGCGACCGGCGGTGCGGCGTGGCGCGGCGCCAGCGCGACCCACTCGTCCGATCCGTAGCTCCGCAGGTCCCCGCCGACGTTGACCGTGGCCGCCGCCACGCCGGCGCGGCGCAGCGCGGCGATCGCGCGGTCGACTGCGGAGCCCTTGGCGATCCCGCCGAGGTCGAGCCGCAGCGGCCGCGTCACCGCCACCGCGCCGCGCGCCACGCGCAGGTCGCGCCACGACGCCGCGTGCGGCGCCCCCGCCGGCGCGGGCACGACCGGGTCGAACGCGCCGTCGCTCGCGCGCGCCAGCGCCAGCGCGAGCCACAGGCAGCGCGCGGTGAGCGGATGCACCGGCGCGCGCTCGCCCGTGCCGAGCCGCGCCACCGCGGCGAGGTCGCTGTCGTCGCGATAGGCGCTCAGCCGCGCCTCGACCGCGGCGATCGCGGCGAAGGCGGACTCGACCGCCCGCTCCAGCTCGCCCGTCCCCTCGGCGCGCACCGCGACGAGCGTGCCGAGCAGCGGGCGCGCGCGCTCAATGCGGCGCAAAGACGATCCGGTCGGTGGCGAGCAGGCGGCGCACGCCGTCGGCGACGTGGCGCGCCGAGAGCGTGCCGCCGGAGTTGTTGCGGATGTCCTGCCCCAGCGCGAGCGGCGCGCCGTCGCGCTTGCCGGTGAACTGCGCGCGCCACGCCGGGTCGCGCACCTGCCCGCCGTAGCTCTCGCGATAGTCGAGGATCTCGAGCGCGCGCACCGCGCCGGCGGGGTCGAGCGCGAGCGCGAGCGTGATGTTCTCGTGCTTGCCGAGCACCTGGTCGACGATCAGCCGCGCGCCGTCGGGGGCGCGCCAGCTGTGTACCGCGCGGGAATGGACGCTCACCCCCGAGCGCGCGCGAATCGCCGCCGCCTGCGGGTCGGTCAGCTCGCGGTCGTCGCGCACCAGCGCCACGCCGGGGAAGAGTGCGGCCTTGGCCTGCTCGACCGTCATATAGGTGGTCGCCCACGCCGGGCTGGCCAGCACCGGCGCGGCGGCGAGCAGCACGAAGCGGCAGCGCATCCTCGCGGCGCTCAGAAGGGCATGCCGTATTTGAGCGTCACCTCGTCGCGCTCGTGGCTGCGCAGGAAGAGATGGCGACCGATGTCGCGCCCGTCGTCGTCATGGCCGGGGTTGCCCGCGACCTGGTGGAGCCAGCCGAGCGTCGCCCAGCCGTGCTGCCCGGCGAGGTGGAGCGACGGGCCGACCCAGTAGATCGAGTGCTCGTGATGGGTGAAATTGCCGTATTCGTTGTGGTTGCGTCCCTCGACCCCGAGGTAGAGCTTGGGGGCGACGCGCGCGGTGACGCCCAGCTCGTTGTTCCAGTCGAGCTCGCTGTTGGTGTCGTCGCGCCCGGCGAAGCGGATCGACTCGGCCTCGAGCACGAGATTGTACGCGACGATCACGCGATCCTCGGCGAAGTTCTTCTGCACGATCGCGCGAGTCTCCAGCTCGAAAGTGCCCGGCGCGTAGCGCAGCCCGTTGTGGAGATCGCGGAAGTCGTATTCGGGCTCGAGGTAGAGCGCGAAGCCCCAGCCGCCCTTGTTCTTGTACGGGCTGAGTGCGCGGTAGACGAACTCGGCCGAGACGCTCTGCGGCGAGAAACGGTGCCGCGTGAAGCCGGTGTCGGCGCTCGGGTCGTCGTCGTCGGGCGCGCCGGTGGCGTGCATCCGGTTCGAGTTGACGTAGAGCGACGCCTGCAGATCGTCGGTGACGCCGACCTCCAGCTCGCTGCGGAAATCGGTGGCGTCGTAATGGCCGAAGCGGCGCCCGGCGCGCTCGCGCACCACCTGCTCGACCTCGACATGGCCGCTTGGCGTGAGATCGGTGGTGTAGAGCCGCGAGAACATGCCCTCGCCGGCGCGGGCGGGCGCGGCGGCGAGGCACGCGCCGGCGAGCAGCGCGGCGCCGAGCGCGCGCGCGTGAGATGTCATACGGATGATCCCCCGTGTCGGTTCTTGCGATCCGCTCGCATGTACGCGGCGGCGGGGCGCGGTCTCAAGCGACGGGTTACCCGCGGTGGGGAGTGAGCGAGGCGGAGCTACACCGGGGCGGGCGAGCGGCGCGACGTCCGATCAACCTCCCTCCGTGCAAGTCCGGACCGACACGATCGCGGCCGGCCGCTCACCCTGTCCCGAACGGCAGGATCGTCTCGTAGCGCGCCAGCTCGGGCGCGCCCGCGACGGTGGCGCCGCGGCGCAGCAGGAAGGCGTGGCGGACGATCTCGGCCTGCTGCTCCAGCCCGTAGCGCTCGAGCGGCCAGCCGGGGTGGATGGTGTAATGGTAGCGGCAGAACGGATGGCGCGCGAGCGGCAGGCACACGCCGCGCTGGTGCTGCCAGACGTGGCACAGCTCGTGGACGAACAGCCCCTGCAGCCCGAGCGGCGCGGCGGCGAAATCGTCGCGCCACAGCTCGCCCTTGGGGTGGAAGTGGATCGTGCCGCGCGGCGCCATCACCACGTCGCGCGGCTGGAAGAAGGCCCATTGGCGCCGCGCCAGCCGCACCGGCGCATAGTCGATCGAGTCGCCGTAGACCGAGCGCGCGAGATCGATCTCGCCGGGGGTGAGCGGGCGGGTCATGGCCACCATGCCAGCAGCTCCAAGCCGACCGTAGCGGCGCTGAAGCCGGTCAGGCGCAGGCAGTGGCGGTCGGCATACCACAAGGCGGCGAGCCCTCCCATGAAAGCGGCGGCGCACGCGACCGCATGGCCGGGGTCGAGCTGTTCGACCCGTACGAGCCGGTACGCGCCGAACGCGGCGACGCCGCCGATCAGCGTCTCGCCGGCGAAGAAGAGGAGGAACAGCAGGCAGCCGGCAAGGCCCTCCACCTCGTCGGTCGGAGGGCGATAGCCCGGCTCACTCCGGCGCGGCATCACCCGCCGCGATCACGCGCGCATCCGCCCCCACCGCGCTGCCGTCGGCGAAGCGCAAGGTCAGCGGCAGCGTGCTGCCCGGCGCGACGCTGGCGGGCAGGCCGAACAGCATGACGTGCTGCGCCCCCGGCGCGAAGGCGACGCTGCCGCGCGCGGGCACGCGCACGCCCGGCAGCGAGTCCATCGTCGCCATGCCGTTGCCGGTCATGCGGCTGGTGTGGAGCTCGGCGCGCGCCGCGCCGGGCGCCTCGACCTGCACCAAGGTGGCGTCCGCGGCGCCGCCGTGGAGCAGGAAATAGCCCGCCGCCGGCCGCCCCGGCACCGCCGCGAGCCGGACATAGGCGTCCCCGACCGCGGGTGCGCTCGGCTGCGCCGAGCAGGCGGCGAGCGATGCGGCCAGCAACCCAGTCGCGGCGAAGGTCCATCGGCGTGCGGTCACTCTGGTCTCCTCGGCCGTGCGGTGTAGGAGGCGCCGCTCCGCCCGGCAAGCATCGCCCCCGCCATTGCCAGCCGCGCCCCCGCCACCTAGGTCCGCGCGATGGCCGCACCCATCCTCTCCTACGAAGACCTCGGGCTGGTGCAGGGCGCCGGCTGGCTGTTCCGCCACCTCGACCTGTTCATCGGCGAGCGCGACCGGCTCGCGCTGATCGGGCGCAACGGCGCAGGCAAGTCCACCCTGCTCAAGCTGATCGCGGGCGCGATCGACAGCGACGAGGGGCGCCGCACGATCGTGCCCGGCACCAAGGTGGTGATGCTCGAGCAGGACCCGAACCTCGCCGGCTTCGCCACGCTGGCCGACTATGTCCTCTCCGGCGAGCACCCGCCGCAGCCCTATGAGGCCGAGGCGATCGCGGGGCAGCTCGGCATCGATCTCACGCACGAGGCGCAGTCGGCCTCGGGCGGCGAGCGCCGCCGCGCCGCGATCGTGCGCGCGCTCGCGCTCGACCCCGACGTGCTGCTGCTCGACGAGCCGACCAACCACCTCGACGTCGCCGCGATCGAGTGGCTCGAGGACTGGCTCAAGCGCTTCAAGGGCGCCTTCGTCGTCATCAGCCACGACCGCACCTTCCTCACCCGGCTGACGCGCCAGACCTTGTGGCTCGACCGCGGCGAGCTGCGCCGCGCCGAGGTGGGCTTCGGCGGCTTCGAGGCCTGGACCGAGCAGGTCTATGCCGAGGAGGAGCGCAACGCCGCGCGGCTCGACGCCAAGCTCAAGATCGAGGAGCATTGGCTCCAGCGCGGCGTCACTGGGCGGCGGCGGCGCAACCAGGGCCGGCTCGCCAAGCTCAAGGAGATGCGCGCCGAGCGCGCCGCGATGACCGGGCCGCAGGGCGCCGCGGCGCTGTCGATCGCGAGCGACGACGTGAAGACCAAGGTGGTGATCGACGTCGAGCATGTCTCGAAGAGCTACGGCGAGCGCGCGATCATCCGCGACCTGAGCTTGCGCGTCGCGCGCGGCGACCGGATCGGCATCGTCGGGCGCAACGGCGCGGGCAAGACGACGCTGCTCCGGCTGCTCACCGGCGAGATCGAGCCGGATCAGGGCACGATCCGCCGCGCCAAGACGCTGGACGGGATCGTGATCGACCAGCAGCGCAGCCTGATGGCGCCCGAGAAGACCGTGCGCGACGTCGTCGCCGACGGCGGCGAGTGGATCGACGTGCTCGGCACGCGCAAGCACCTCCACGGCTATCTCAAGGAGTTCCTGTTCGATCCCTCGCTCGCCGAGGCCAAGGTGGGGACGCTGTCGGGCGGCGAGCGCTCGCGGCTGCTGCTGGCGCGCGAGTTCGCGCGGCGCTCCAACCTGCTGGTGCTCGACGAGCCGACCAACGACCTCGACCTCGAGACGCTCGACCTGCTCCAGGAGGTGATCGCGGATTACGAGGGCACGGTGCTGATCGTCAGCCACGACCGCGACTTTCTCGACCGCACCGTGACGGTGACGCTCGGGCTCGACGGCTCGGGCCATGTCGACGTGGTCGCGGGCGGCTATGAGGATTGGGAGCGGCAGCGGCGCCCGCGCGTCGAGGCGGCGCGCCGACCCGCGGCGAAGGTGGCGACCGCGGCCGCGCCGCCGCCCCCGGCACGCACCAAGCTCAGCTACAAGGACCAGCGCGACTATGAGTTGCTGCCCAAGCGCATCGAGGAGATCGACGCCACCATCGCGCGCGACGAGGCGGCGATGGCCGACCCCGGCCTCTACGCCCGCGACGCCGCGGCGTTCGACCGGCTGAGCAAGGGCATCGCCGCGCTGCGCGACGAGAAGGAGGCGGCCGAGCTGCGCTGGCTCGAGCTGGCGGAGAAGGTGGAGGGCTGACGGAGGGGGCGATGTCATCCTTCCCTGTAAGGGGAGGTGGCAGGCCGCAGGCCTGTCGGAGGGGTGATCCGGTCGGTTAGGGTCGCGGACTCACGACTGACGACACCCCTCCGTCAGCGCTGACGCGCTGCCACCTCTCCTTCCAGGGGAGGACGAGTTGCACGCCGTCACCGCCTCAGTCGTGCAGGATCGGGCCGAGCGCGTTGATGGTCAGCTGCAGGCTCAGCGCATGTTCCATCTGGGGCCGCGCGCCGCCCAGCCCGAGGCGATATTGGTTGAGATAGCCGACGTCGAGCATCACCTTGCGTCGGACGAAGGGCAGGGTGACTCCCGCCATGTTGCGCATCCGCTCGTAGCCTGAGCGCTGCCCCCAGGCCGTGCTGTTGGGCACGATGAAGCTCTCGTGGCTGGCGTAGAGCGCGTAGCCGCGCGATCCCAGCGGGTGATTGTAGCGCGCCAGCGGGCGGATGCGGAAGCCGATCTCGCTGCCGCCGGGGTTGAAACGCTCGTCGACGCGCAGCCGCCCGATCAGCCGCCCGTGGGTCAGCACCACCTGCTGCCGCAGCCGGTTCTCGTGCACGGTCGGGCCGGACGCGCTGTACAGCCCGACATGGCGGTAGCCGACGCCCAGCTCGATCGTGTCGCTGAGCTTGTAGCCGAGCACGCCGCCGAGCTCGGTCTGGGTCAGCCCCTCGATGCGATCGCCCCAGCGGCCGATCTGCTCGAGCGTGACACGGACCTCGGGTGTCAGCGGCACGACGAGGTTGACCTGCTCCCACAGCTGACGGTCCTCGACCTGCGCGGCGGCGGGCGCGGCCGAGAGGAGCAGGGCAGCGAGCGGCACGGGGAGCGACACCGCCGCGCGACGTGATGGCACCACCGAACCGTTCCTCCCTCTGCGAGCCGCGCGGCGCTACACGCGGCGGCGGGCACTGGCCAGAGCGGAGCGGGCAGCATGCGCCGATGCGGAACAGAGAAAGGGCGAGGCCGTCGCCGGCCCCGCCCCTCTCTCCCCCGCACGGGACGCCACTGGTGCGGTCGGTCGCGCTAGGCTCCCTTGGCGACCGAAGCCGGGATCAGAAGTGCGCCACGATGCCGAGCGTCGGGCGGAAGCTGTTGGTCCAGCCGAAGGTCGAGACCTCGCCGCGCAGACGGATGCCCGAGTTGCCGGTCAGACCGCCGAGGCCGATCTCCTTGGGGCCGACCTCGAAGCCGATGCCGTAGGTGACGTCGTGGAAGTCGCGGTCGGTGTTCACGCGCTTGTCGAAATTGACCCACTGGTAGCCGACCTTGCCGTAGATCAGGCCGCTCTCGCCGGCGCGCAGGCCGAAGCGGCCGGCGGCGCCGTACTGCCAGTCGATGTCGCCCGAGATGCCCTTGGCGACGTTGCCCTCGGCGCCGACGAAGAAGGCGCCGAGCGGCACGTTGGCGCCGACCAGGCCCTCGACCAGCGAGCCGTTGAGCTTGTTCTGGCGCGGCGCGCCCGGGACGCTGTCGCTCTGGAACTCCTCCCAGCCGCCGCGCACCGCGACATAGGGCTCGAAGCCGAACGCCTTCGTGCCGTGGGGCGCCTGCGCGGTCGAGCTGTCGACCGGGGCGCTGGCGGGCGCGCTGGTGTCGGTCGCGGTGGCGTCCTGCGCAAGCGAGGGGGTGGCGACGAACGCGGCGGACGCGGCGACGGCCGCAAGAACGAGCTTACGCATACGAGTTCCTCAAGATCAGTTTCGTTGTCCGGTGTATGACGCCGCAGGCGCTCGGACCGGGGACCCACTGAACCGCGCGCGTCCGGCTTGGTTGCTGCGAAATCGTGCTGCGATGCGACGTGGTACCGGAGTGTGGCCGAAGTGACACGCTTTCTGTCGGGAACATGAACGCGACCGCTCCATTGTGGCGGAGATCGGGCGACGATGCGGCGGGCGCGCCGCGGTCGTGGCGGGCGTGGGGCGGGGGTGTGAGGACGGGCGGCCTGGCGATCGAGGCGGTCGCGATCTGGCGCGGCCGGAGGCAGCTCACCCCAGCCTGCCCCACCCCACCACCGTCATTCCCGCGGAGGCGGGAATCCAGACACGCTGACGTGAGCGATGGAGCCGGGACGTCCGCGCGTCTGGATCCCTGCCTTCGCAGGGATGACGGGAAGGGAGGGTAGAGGAGAGGAAATACCGGAGCGGGCAATGGCGACAGGGACGACGCCGACGGGGACGGGGATGACGGTGACGGGGGCGACGGTGACAGGGACGATGGCGACAGGGCGGGGCTGAGGCGCGAGAACGAAGAGGAAAAGGCGTGAGGAGCACGAGTGCCATCCCTGTCGCGGCGCCAGGCTGATCGGCGCGCCAACGGCATCAGATGGAGGCGGCGTCGGTGCAGCCAGTCGCGGGCGACCTAAGCCGCTCGCCGCCGCTCACTCCGCCTCGTACTTGATCTCCAGGTAGCGCCGCTTGGTCGCGAGCGCGTCGAGGTCGCCCTGCGCGAGTTGCTCGCTGGTCGCCGCGAGCTCGCGCTCGATCACGCCGAGCCCCTCGACCAGCTGCTGGTCCGGGGTGCGGCCGCCGCGCGCGGTGCCGCGCAGCGCCGGAGGGACGCGCGCATAGTCGCGGACGAAGTCGGGGAGCTGCTCGCCGATCAGCCGGCGCATGTCGGCCGCGGCGAGCGAGCCCTCGTCGAGCGCGGCGAGCTGGACGCCGAGCGTGTCGAGCCGCTGCTCGATCCGGTCGACCACCGCCAGCGCGGGCGCGGGCAGCGAGGGGCGCTGCGCGTCGAGCCAGCGCGCGGTCTGCGCCGGCAGTGCCTTGAGCTCGGAGCGCGCCAGCCGCTCGGGGGTCGGCACCGGCGTGGCGGGGGCGAAGGCGATCGCCAGCGTCGCCGCCAGCATCACCATGATCGCCGCCACCGCGCCGAACAGCCCGACGCCGAGCAACGCCGCCACCAGCAGGATCGCGCCGTTCACCGCCGCGATCAGCGCCAGCCGCGCCTTCGCCCCGCCGCGCCCGCGCCGCGGGCGGCGCTGCACGGTCAGCACGCCGCGCCCGCTCACCCGGTCCGCCGCGGCACGCGCGCCGGCGATCGCGGCGTCGGTATCGTGGCTCGGCGGCAGCGTCACAGCGCCTCCAGCTTGAACTGCTCGGCCGGGCTGGCGAGGCTGTTGCGCGCCGCGCCCTCGGCGCGCGCGATATAGCCGCGCGACTTGTCGACCTCGCGCCCGAGCGTCTCCACCGTGCTCTTCATCGTGTCGAGCGACTTGAGCTTGAACGTGTCGATCGCGTCCATCGTGTCGTAGATGTTCTGGAAGGCGCGCTGCAGCGTCTCCAGCGGGATGGTCGAGGCGGCGGCCTGCTCGTGGATCGCGGCGGTGTTCTGGCGCAGCAGCTTGCCGGTCGAGTCGATCAGCCCCGCGGTGGTGGCGTTGAGCTGGGTGACCTGCTCCAGCACGAGTTTCTGGTTGGTCAGCGCCTGCGCCACCGTCACCGCGGTGCGCAGCGCCGCCACGGTGGTGGTGCTGGCGCGGTCGACGCCCTTGATCAGCTCGACGTTGTTCTTCTTGACCAGGTCGAGCGCGAGATAGCCCTGCACCGTCACCGCCATCTGGGTGAGCAGGTCCTGCGTGCGCTGGCGCGCGTAGAACAGCGCGGTCTCGCGGATCGCCTTGGCCTTGGCCGGATCCGTCGCGTCGAGCTCGTTGGCCTTGTCCTCCAGCCGCGCGTCCATCGCGCGCGCGAGGTGGATCATCTGCTCGAGCCGCCCCATCGACGCCCACAGGTTGGCGCGCTCGGTGTCGATCGCGGCATTGTCCATCAGCAGCTCGTCCTTGCCCGAGCCGAGGCTGCGCAGGATCGCGGCGATGTGCGTCTGGCTGCTCTTATAGCCGTCGAAATAGTCGCGCATCTTCGAGCCGAACGGGATCACCCCGAACAGCTTCTGCGGCTTGGAGAGATTGCCGCGGCGGCCGGGATCGAGCTGCTCGACAGTGCGGCGCAGCTCGGCGAGGTCCTTGCCGACGCCGGCCTCCTTGTCCATCGCGCGCACCGGGCGGTCGAGGAAGCGGTTGGACTGGCCCGCGGCGTCGCGGATCTCCTTCTGTCCCATCGCGGTGATCGCGTCGACGCGCTTGCCGAACTCGGGCGAGTTGACGTCCTCGGCGAGCAGCTGGTCGACGAAGGCGTCGACGCGCTTCTCCAGCTCGCTGCGCGTGCCGGGATCGACCGGCACGAGCCCGGCGGCGCGCTCGCTGGAGACCGCGGGGACGGGGTCGGGCGGGGTCAGCGTCAGCGCCGGCTCGGCGTCGGTACCGGGGGAGGTCGCCATGCTCGTCTCCTTCGTGCGTCGCGCTCTTGTCTCGCGGTGGCGCGCGCTGTTCAAGTGTGTTGTGGATGTAATACGGTGCGGCGGGGTTGTCGAGTGAGGTGCGTTGCCACGTCGGCCGTTCCCTACCGCTCCTCCCATACAGCGGGCCGAGATCGCGGACGTTGCCTTCGACGTGATCGATCTGCGGCCGCCGCGCGAGCCGACCTGACCCGTCCCGCCCGCGCGCACCATGCTGCGGCCGCGAAGGCTGGCGTCCGCGCGCGCTTTCGGCTATGCGCGCCGGCGACATCGCCCGCGGCCGCCGCGGGCCACCTCAGGAATCCGTATGAACCTGCGCAACATCGCCATCATCGCGCACGTCGATCATGGCAAGACGACCCTCGTCGACCAGCTCTTCCGCCAGTCGGGCACGTTCCGCGACAACCAGCGCGTCGAGGAGCGCGCGATGGACTCGAACGACCTCGAGAAGGAGCGCGGGATCACCATCCTCGCCAAGCCGACCTCGATCGTGTGGAACGACACGCGCATCAACATCGTCGACACGCCCGGCCACGCCGACTTCGGCGGCGAGGTGGAGCGCATCCTCTCGATGGTCGACGGCGTGATCCTGCTGGTCGACTCGTCCGAGGGCGCGATGCCGCAGACCAAGTTCGTCACCGGCAAGGCGCTGGCGCTCGGCCTGCGCCCGATCGTGGTGGTCAACAAGATCGACCGCGCCGACGAGCGCACGCAGGAAGTGCTCGACGAGGTGTTCGACCTGTTCGTCTCGCTCGAGGCGAACGACGAGCAGCTCGACTTCCCCGTGCTCTTCGCCTCCGGCCGCAACGGCTACGCCTCGACCGACCCGACCGCGCGCGAGGGCACGCTGACCCCGCTGTTCGAGAAGATCGTCGAGCACGTCCCCGCCCCCAAGGTCGACCTCGACGCGCCCTTCACCTTCCTGGTGACGCTGCTCGACCGCGACAACTTCCTCGGTCGCATCCTCACCGGTCGGGTCAACTCGGGCGTGGTCAAGCTCAACCAGCCGATCCACGCGCTCGACAACGACGGCAACGTGGTCGAGGCGGGGCGCGCCTCCAAGCTGATGTCGTTCCACGGGCTGGAGCGCGTGCCGGTGGACGAGGCGCGCGCGGGCGAGATCATCAGCCTCGCGGGCCTCACCGTCGCCACCGTGGCCAACACGATCGCCGACACCTCGGTGAGCGAGCCGCTCCACGCCCAGCCGATCGACCCGCCGACGCTGTCGATGCGCTTCGCGGTGAACGACTCGCCGATGGCGGGGCGCGAGGGCAGCAAGGTGACCAGCCGCATGATCCGCGATCGCCTGATGCGCGAGGCCGAGTCGAACGTCGCGATCAAGGTGACCGAGGCGGCCGACCGCGACAGCTTCGAGGTGGCGGGTCGCGGCGAGCTCCAGCTCGGCGTGCTGATCGAGACGATGCGCCGCGAGGGCTTCGAGCTCGGGATCAGCCGCCCGCGCGTGCTGTTCGGCGAGGACGAGAACGGCAAGAAGACCGAGCCGTACGAGACCGTGATCATCGACGTGGACGAGGAATATTCGGGCACGGTCGTCGAGAAGATGAACCTGCGCAAGGCCGAGCTGACCGACATGCGCCCGTCGGGCGGCGGCAAGACCCGCATCACCTTCTCCGCGCCGAGCCGCGGCATGATCGGCTATCACGGCGAGTTCCTGTCGGACACGCGCGGCACCGGCATCATGAACCGGCTGTTCGAGAAGTACGGCCCGCACAAGGGCGCGATCGAGGGCCGCAAGAACGGCGTGCTGATCTCCAACGGCGCGGGCGAGGCGCAGGGCTATGCGCTCGGCCCGCTCGAGGACCGCGGCATCCTCTTCGTCGGCCACGGCGAGGCGCTGTACGAGGGCATGATCATCGGTGAGAACGCCAAGACGGACGACCTCGAGGTCAATCCGATGAAGGCGAAGCAGCTCACCAACTTCCGCGCCTCGGGCGGCAAGGACGACGCGATCCGCCTGACCCCGCCGAAGAAGATGACGCTGGAGCAGGCGATCGCCTATATCGACGACGACGAGATGGTGGAGGTGACCCCCAAGTCGATCCGCCTGCGCAAGCGCTACCTCGACCCGCACGAGCGCAAGCGCGCCAGCCGCGCCAAGGTCGCGGCGTAAGGAGAAGGGAGCTGGCGTCCTCCCCTCGGTGCTTCAAGTACTGGGACGGGCGACCGGCTCCTTCATCCTCCCGTGTAAGGGGAGGTGTCAGGCCGCAGGCCTGACGGAGGGGTGACCCGGTGCGCGGGCGTCCCTGGACTCGCCACCCGCGACACCCCTCCGACGCGCTATGCGCGCCAGTGCGGGCGAGATGGTGTCCACCGGACACCATCTTGGCGTGCCGGGGCAAGCCAAAGCCGGCACTCCCTTGCAGGGGAGGATCTGCAATGGCCATCTCGGCCCCGTCGTACACCTAGGTTGCCGCCATCTTCCGCGTCGCGCGCAAACCGGCTAACGCGGCAGGATGTCTGCCGATTCCGTCCCGTCCGATCCGTCCACCCACGATGACGTCGATCCCACGGGGCTCGCCGCCGGCAAACAGGCCGAGGGCACGATGGACACCGGCGCCAACGAGCCGATCGAGCGCAGCGGTCTGCATCACTGGCGCGAGAGCACGATCACCGATCCCGACCTGAACGACCGCGGCGGCGTCTTCTTCGCCGCGATCGAGATGACGCGGATGCCGATGATCCTCACCGATCCCAACCTGGACGACAATCCGATCGTCTTCGCCAACAAGGCGTTCCTCGACCTCACCGGCTACGAGGAAGAGGAGATCCTCGGGCGCAACTGCCGCTTCCTCCAGGGCTCGCAGACCGACCGCAACGCGGTGGCGGAGCTGCGTCACGCGGTCGAGAACAAGTCCGCGGTGGCGCTCGAGCTGCTCAACTATCGCCGCGACGGCACGCCGTTCTGGAACGCGGTGTTCGTCGGCCCGGTCTATGACACGGGCGGGACGCTGCGCTATTTCTTCGCCAGCCAGCTCGACGTGACGCGCCGCCGCAACACCGAGCAGTCCTACCGCCAGGCGCAGAAGATGGAGTCGATCGGCCAGCTCACCGCGGGGCTGGCGCACGATTTCAACAACCTGCTCCAGGTGGTCAACGGCAACCTCGAGCTGGTCGCCACCGCCAAGGATCCCGAGCGCGCGCAGCGCTACGTCGCCGCGGCGCAGTCGGCGGCCGAGCGCGGTGCCAAGCTGACGCGCCAGCTGCTCGCCTTCGCGCGCAAGACCCGGCTCGAGCCGCGCCCGCTCGACCTGACCCAGCTCGTCTCCGAGTTCAGCGACCTGATCGAGAGCTCGGTCAACAAGCAGGTCGAGATTCATCTCAGCCTGCGCCGCGGGCTCGCGCCGGTGGTGGTCGACCCCGACCAGCTCGAGATGGCGCTGCTCAACATCGTCAACAACGCGCGCGACGCCATGCCCAAGGGCGGGCTGGTGACGATCGCGACCCGCCCGCTCAAGCTCCAGTCGGTCGAGAATGGCGACGGCACCGGCGGCACCGCGCTGCGCGACGGGGTCGAGCTCGCCGCGGGCGACTATGTCGTGCTCGAGGTGCAGGACGAGGGTCACGGCATGTCGCCCGAGGTGATCGAGCGCGCCACCGAGCCCTTCTTCACCACCAAGGGCGTCGGCAGCGGTACCGGGCTGGGGCTGGCGATGGCGAGCGGCTTCGTGCGCCAGTCCGGCGGGCGGCTCGAGATCGAGAGCCGGCCGGGCGAGGGCACCACCGTCCGCATGCTCTTCCCGAGCGGCCACGCCGAGAAGCGCGAGCCGGCCGCGCCCGAGCCGCACGTCGCCGCCAACGCGATCGTCGATCCCGACACCGCGCGCCACATCCTGGTGGTGGAGGACAGCGACGAGGTGCTCGCGATCGCGCGCGAGATCCTCGAGAGCGCGGGCTATCACGTCTCCACCGCGGCCAACGGCGAGCAGGCGCTGCGACTGTTCGAGGAGATCCACCCGCGGGATCGAGTCGACCTGCTGTTCACCGACCTGGTGATGCCGGGCGGGATGAACGGGCTGGTGCTGGCCGACGCGGTGGTCGAGCGCGACGCGTCGGTCTCGGTGCTGATGACGACCGGCTACAACGA
Source organism: Sphingomonas sp. BK580 (assembly GCF_014194975.1). Classification (GTDB taxonomy): domain Bacteria; phylum Pseudomonadota; class Alphaproteobacteria; order Sphingomonadales; family Sphingomonadaceae; genus Sphingomonas. The sequence continues at coordinate 62,283 of NZ_JACIAY010000012.1, forward strand.
GGAGCTGGTGATCAACGGCCCGCGCGCGCGCGCCACCGACGTGCTCAGCAAGCCCTATCGCCGCGCCGAGCTGCTCGACCGCGTGAGTCAGGCGCTCAACCGCCGCGGCGAGCACGGCGCGCGGCGACGGCGCTCGGACTTCGGTGCCGCGCAGGTCTGACCCGCGCGGCGCCGCAGTCGCGGGCTTGATCGTGATCAATATAGTGGCGCATTTCGACCGTTACGCCGCCCGCCGGCCGCGCCGACCGCGGGCGGGGTTGGTATAAACGGCTTAACGCTGAGCGTTCAGGATGAGGCTTGCTTTGGTTGCTTCACGGAAAGTCCGTGAAATCCTGTAAATTACTCATTTCGACGAGATGCGGGCCGAACGGCCGCGGCGCTATTGGTTTCGTAAACTGTTGCTGGCACGAATCGCCCATGAACGCGGCTTCGTCCCTCCATGCCAAGCGCGAGCGCGAGCGACTCGGGGCGCTCGCGCGACTCCAGACCCTCGACGCGCTGGCGGAGCCGATCTTCGCGCAGGTCACGCGCGTCGCCGCGCTGGTGATGGGCGTGCCGTACAGCGCGGTGACGCTGCTCGACCAGCACCACGCGCGGTTCACGTCGCATTTCGGCCTCCCCTCGTGCGAGCTGCCGCGTGACGACCCGCTCTGTGCGCATACCTTGGCCTCGACCGAGCTGATGGAGGTGCTCGACCTCGCCGGAGACCCGCGCTTCGTCGATCACCCGATGGTGGCGGAGCATCCCGGGCTGCGCTTCTACGCCGGCGCCCCGCTGGTCACGTCGGACGGGCATCATCTCGGCTCGCTCAGCGTGCTCGATTCACGTCGCCGCGCGCGCCTGTCGCTCACCGAGCGCGAGGCGCTGATCGCGCTCGCGCAGATCGCGGTGGAGCTGATCGAGACGCGGCTGGCCCGGTCCGCCGGCGAGATCGCGCGGCAGATGGTCGAGAGCGCGCCGGTGGCGGTGCTGTACGCCGACATCGCGGGGAAGATCATCTACGCCAACGCGCTCGCCGCGGCGATGCTGGGCACGCATCCGCTCGAGCTGATCGGCTGCCCGGCCGAGTCGCTGCTGCCGCACTGGCACGAGGAGGTGGCGACGCTCGCGCAGGACACCGGCGCCAGCACGCATCACGCCAGCGAGGCGCGGCACGCCGCGGGGTGGACGATCCCGGTCGAGCTGACGCTGTCGAGCTGCAAGCTCGGCGAGCAGATCGGCGGTTATGGCATCGTCATGCGCGACGAGAGCGCGCAGCGCGCGCTGGAGCGCGAGAATGCCGAAGCGCACGCCTTCCTGGACACGATCATCGACCATCTGCCCGCGATGCTGTTCGTCAAGGACAGCGCGACGGGCCGCTACCTGCTGACCAACCGTGCCGGCGAGGAGCTGATGGGGCGGCCGCGCGAGGAGATGATCGGGCGCACCGCGCGCGAGCTCTATCCCGCGTGCGGCACCGCCTACGAGGAGCAGGACCGCGCCGCGCTGGCGAGCCCCAGTTCGGAGCAGCGCTTCGAGAATGAGTTCACCCGCCCCGACGGGCGTCGGGTGAGTCTGCGCACCACGCGGATCGTGCTCGACGGCCCCGACCGGCCCGCGCAATATCTGCTCGGCCTGTCGGAGGACGTCACCGAGGTGCGTCGCGCCGAGGCGGAGATCCTGCGGCTGGCGCATTTCGACTCGCTGACCGGGCTGGTCAACCGCCACAGCTACGTCGACCGGCTCAACGAGTTGATGGTCTCGGGCACCGAGCTGGCGCTGCTCGCGATCGATCTCGATCGTTTCAAGGCGGTCAACGACCAGTTCGGCCATGTCACCGGCGACGTCGTGCTCGCCGCGGTGGGCGAGCGGTTGCAGGCGCAATCGAGCCGACCGACCTGGTCGCGCGCGTCGGCGGCGACGAGTTCATCGTGCTGGTAGTCGGCGACTCCCCGGCCGCGCGCGCGCGCGCCGTGGCCGAGGCGGTGATCGCGGCGATGGCGCAGCCGTTCCCCGCGCCGATGGGCACCGCGCATGTCGGCGCCAGCGTCGGCATCGTGCTGGCCCCGACTCATGCCACCTCCACCTCCGAGCTGCGCCACTGCGGCGACGTCGCCTTGTATCAGGCGAAGAGCAGCGGGCGCGGCACGATCTGCTTCTACCACCCGTCGATGGACGCGGCGGCGCGCGACCGTCGCGCGCTCGAGCTCGACCTGCGCGCGGCGATGGAGCGCGGCGAGATCACGCTGCTGTACCAGCCGGTGCTCCGGGTCGACACCGGCGCGATGGCGAGCGCCGAGGCGCTGGCGCGCTGGACTCATCCCACCCGCGGCCCGATCCGCCCCGACCTGTTCATCGCCATCGCCGAGGAGAGCGGGCTGATCGTCCCGCTCGGCCGCATGCTGCTGCGCCAGGCCTGCATCGACGCCGCCACCTGGCCCGAGCATCTGGGCGTGGCGGTCAATCTCTCGCCGGTGCAGTTCCACGCCGGCGACGTCTACGACACGGTGATCGCCGCGCTGGCGGACAGCGGGCTGCCGCCGCACCGGCTCAAGCTGGAGGTGACCGAGAACGTCGTGATGCACGACGTCGAGCGCACCTTCGTCGAGCTGGAGCGGCTGCGCGCTGCCGGCATCAAGATCCTGATGGACGATTTCGGCACCGGCTATTCGTCGCTGAGCTATTTCGAGCGCTTCCCGTTCGACAAGGTGAAGATCGACCAGTCGTTCGTGCGCGGGCTCGACACGTCGCGCGCGGCGGGGGCGATCATCAAGGCGATCGTCGGCCTCGGCGAGGCGCTCGGCATGGCGATCGTCGCCGAGGGCGTGGAGACCTGCGCGCAGCGCGACGCCTTGGTGCTGGCGGGCTGTACCCATCTGCAGGGCTATCTGTTCAGCCGTCCGGTGAGTTCGGCCAGCATCGCCGCGCTGGGCGCCGCCGGCCCCGACGCGCGCGCGCTCGCCGCCTGATCCCGCCACATCCGGTCGCGCCGGGCACGGCCGGTCGTGCGCGCCGCCTATGATGCGCTCAGGACCCGCCGCGCGGCGGGCAGGGGGTGCGAGTGGACGAGTGGGTTCGACCGTGGCGGCTATACGCGGACTTCGACGGGCGCGCCACGCGGCGCGATTATTGGTTCTTCCATCTCGGCGCGGCGGGCGCGGTGGTGGCGACGGCGACGCTGGCGCGACTGCCGGAGGACTCGCTCGCCTGGCTGATCGCGGCAATGCGGCTGGGTGAGAGCAACGCCGCCGCGCTGCTGCTGTTCGGGATCATGCTGATGCCGCTGGTGGCGCTGCCGGCCCTGCTGGTGCCGAGCCTGGCGGTGAGCGCGCGTCGGCTGCGCGACCTCGACCGCTCGCCGCGCTGGCTGCTGCTGCTGGCGCTGCCGTTCGGCGGCGTGGCGCTGCTCGCGCTGCTGGGGCTCGCGCGCGGGGTGGCGGTGGACGGTTCCGGCGCCGGCGCGGTCCGGTTCCGCCGGCGCGGACCATCGCGAGTACGCCGAGCGCGCGCGCCGTTCCGCCTGAGCCAAGACGACGGAGGAGGCGGTGCTACCTGATCCGCGCCACCGATCCGGACGCGGGCGCACCCGCGGGTGCGGCGGCGGACTGACCTAGCTCACGCCCCCGCGTCGGTGAGCCGCTCGAGCTGGTCGGGCGACAGCGACAGCGTCATGGCGCCGAGCAGCTCGTCGATCTGTCGTGCCGAGGTCGCGCTCGCGATCGGCGCGGTGACGCCGGGCTGCGCGATCAGCCAGGCGAGCGCGACCTGCGCCAGCGTCGCGCCCGCCTCGCCCGCGACCGAGTCGAGCGCGGCCAGCACGGCGGCGCCCTTGCCCTCGAGCAACTCGGCCACCTTCGCGCCGCGCACGCTCTGCGCGAGATCGTCGCGGCTGCGGTATTTGCCGGTGAGGAAGCCCGAGGCGAGGCCGTAATAGGGCACCACGCCGATGTTCTCGGTGACGCAATAGTCCTGCAGCTCGCCCTCGTAGCGGTGGCGGCTCACGAGATTATATTCGGGCTGGAGCACCTGGTAATGCGGCAGCCCGGCGGCGCGCGCGCCCTCCACCGCCGACTTCAGCCGGGCGGCGTGGAAGTTCGAGGCGCCGAGCACGCGCACCTTGCCCGCCGCGACGAGCCGCGCGAAGGCCTCGGCGACCGCCTCCTGCGGCTGTGCCTCGTCGTCGCGATGCGCGAAATAGAGGTCGATCCGGTCGGTGCCGAGCCGCCGCAGCGACGCCTCGCACGCCGCCGCGATCCGCGCCGGTGCCAGCGCCTCGCCGCCCTCGCCGGGCAGCATGCCGACCTTGGTGGCGATCAGCACGCGATCGCGCTGGCCGCTGGCCCGCAGCCACTCGCCGATGATCGTCTCGGACTCGCCGCCCTGATGACCGTCGACCCAGGCGGAATAGACGTCGGCGGTATCGATCATCGTGCCCCCGCCCGCCACGAAGGCATCGAGCACCGCGAAGCTGGCGGCGCGGTCGGCGGTCCAGCCGAACACGTTGCCGCCCAGCACCAGCGGCGCGATCTTGAGGTCGGAGGCGCCGAGACGGCGGAGCTCGGTCATGCGGGTCTCTCCCCGAGGGTGACCGCCGCCGCGCGTGCGGTCGCGGCGGCGGCGAGGGTCGGTCTGGCTCAGTTGTCGCGCAGCTTCTCGCCCGCGCGCACCATCGCGTTGCCGGTCGCGTCGGCGGCGCGGTCGCCGGTGTTGCTCAGCGCTGCGCCGGTGCGGTCGCCCGCGTTGCTGAGCGCGGCGCCGGTGCGATCGAGGCTGTTCTCGGCCGAGTTGAGCGCGCGGTCGGTCGCGGCGTCGACGTCGTCGACCGCGTTGGAGGTGGTGGCGGCGGTGTCGGCGGCCATCGTGTTCGCCGCCGCGGCGGACTGGTCCTGCGCCTTCTCGCTACAGGCCGCGAGGCCCAGCGCGGTGGTGGCGGCCAAGGCGGCGATCAGCGTGCGCTTCATGGACATGTCTCCCCTGTCGTTACGCCGGCACAATAGCCGGGGGTGGGGCGCGAACGCGGCAGCGGGGGGAAAGGGTCCAAGAGGGGCGGGGTAAGGCGGGCGCGCTGGGTGGAGGACGGAACTGACCTGCTCCCTCCCTTTCAGGGGAGGGCCGGTTGAGGCTTATCTACGAGCGCGGCGTCCGCGGAGAGCCCCCACCCCCGGCTCCTACCCTGAAGGGGAGGGGAGATGTGGCCGCGTTCTCTGCTCCTCCCATCCATCGTTTGACCTCATATAAAGATATCTTTATATCTGCTCGCCGGATGAAACACGCCCTCGCCATCTTCAGCGCGCTCGCCGACCCCTCGCGGCTGCGCATCGTCGCGCTGCTCGGCGCGATGGAGCTGTCGGTGGGCGAGCTGGCGCAGGTGCTGGGGCAGAGCCAGCCGCGCGTGTCGCGCCACGTCAAGATCCTGTGCGACGCCGGTCTGGCCGAGCGGCGCAAGGAGGGCAGCTGGGTGTTCGTCGCGCTCGGCGACCGGGCGCGGCTCGCGCCCGTGCTCGCCGCGCTCGACTCGCTCGGCGTCACCGAGGAGGCCGCGGCGGATCTCGCGCGGCTGGCGGCGGTGCGCGCCGACCGCGCCGCCGCGGCGGCGGGCTGGTTCGAGGCGAACGCCGCCGAGTGGGACGCGATCCGCTCGCTCCACGTCGCCGAGGAGCAGGTGGAGGCGGCGATGCGCGACGTGCTCGCCGACGCGCCGCTCGGCCGGCTGATCGACATCGGCACCGGCACCGGGCGGATGATCGAGCTGTTCGCGCCCGCCGCCACGCACGCGCTGGGGATCGACAAGAGCAGCGAGATGCTGCGGCTCGCGCGCGCCAAGCTCGGCGAGCGCGGGCTCGCCAACGCCGAGCTGCGCCAGGCCGACCTCTACGCGCTGCCGCTCGGTGACGGCGCCGCGGACGTGGCGATCCTCCACCACGTGCTGCATTTCGCGCAGCAGCCCGGCGCCGCGATCGCCGAGGCGGCGCGCGTGCTGGCGACGGGCGGGCGGCTGCTGATCGCGGACTTCGCGCCGCACGACCGCGAGGAGCTGCGCGCGCGCGACGCGCACACGCGGCTGGGCTTCTCGGACGCGCAGATCGAGGGATGGTTCGCGGCGGCCGGGCTGCTGCCGGCGCGCACCGAGACGCTCGAGGGCGGCGAACTGACGGTGAAATTGTGGCTCGGCCGGAAGGCCGGCGAGCCGTGGCGAGAGGTGAAGGCGGCATGACATTCTCGGTCAACCAGCTCGAGGAGGCGCGCCGCGCGCTGGACGCGCCGCTCTACGCCGACGTCGGCGGCGACGTGGACGTCAGCTTCGAGTTCTCGCCGCCCAAGAGCGAGAAGTCGGAGGAGACGCTGTGGCAGTCGATCGAGACGCTCTGCCCGCTCGGGCCGCGCTTCCTCTCGGTCACGTACGGCGCGGGCGGGTCGACGCGCGACCGCACCCACGCCACGGTCGCGCGGATCGCGCGCGAGACCGCGGTGCCCGCCGCCGCGCACCTCACCTGCGTCGAGGCGACGCGCGAGGAGATCGACGCGGTCGCGCAGGAATATTGGGCCGCGGGGGTGCGCCACATCGTCGCGCTGCGCGGCGACCCGCCCGCGGGGGCGGCGGACTACGCCCCGCACCCCGGCGGCTATGAGAATGCCGCCGCGCTGGTGGCGGGGCTGCGCCGGCTGCACCCGTTCGAGATCTCGGTGGCGGCCTATCCCGAGTGCCACCCCAGCTCGGCCGATCTCGCCGGCGACCTCGACAATCTCAAGCGCAAGCTCGACGCCGGGGCGAACCGCGCGATCACGCAGTTCTTCTTCGAGGCGGAGACCTTCTTCCGCTACCGCGACGCCGCCGCGGCGGCCGGGATCGACGCCGAGATCGTCCCAGGCATCATGCCGATCGGCAGTTTCGCGGGCGTCCAGCGGATGGCGGCGATGTGCCGCACCGACGTGCCGGGCTGGCTGGTGCGGCTGTTCGACGGGCTCGACGACCTGCCCGCCGCGCGCCAGCTGGTGGCGGCGACGGTGGCGGCTGAGCTGTGCCGCAAGCTCTACGCCGGCGGGGTGAAGCAGCTCCACTTCTACACGATGAACAAGGCCGAGCTGAGCTACGCGATCTGCCATCTGTTGGGGGTGCGGGCGGCGCCGCGGCACGCGGCGGCGGCGGCGTGAGCGCAGCGCGGGCCGGCCTCTCACCCGTCATCCCGGCGCAGGCCGGGATCCATGGTGCCGCGCGCGCCACGGCCACGGTGCACGCGGCCGGCTCGACCCCGGCCTTCGCCGGGGTGACGGATGCTCTGTAAACGATGACGACCGGCAGGACCTTATCATGACCCCACGTGACACCTTCCTCGCCGAGGCGGCGAAGCGGATCCTGATCACCGACGGCGCCTTCGGCACCGAGATCCAGAACTGGAAGCTCTCCGAGGCGGACTATGCCGGCGCGCTGACGCTGGGCCACGACCAGAAGGGCAACAACGACATCCTCGCGCTGACCAAGCCCGAGGTTCCCGAGTCGATCCACCGCGCCTATTTCGAGGCCGGGGCGGACATCGCCGAGACCAACACCTTCTCCGCCAACCGCATCAGCCAGGCCGATTACGGCGCCGAAGGATTGGTGCGCGAGATCAACGTCGAGAGCGCGCGGCTCGCCCGCCGCCTCGCCGACGAGTTCCAGGCAAAGGATGGCCGCCCGCGCTTCGTCGCCGGCGCGATCGGGCCGACCAACAAGACGCTCTCGCTCAGCCCCGATGTCAACGATCCCGGCTATCGCGAGATCGACTTCGACTATCTCAAGGACGTCTATCGCGAGCAGATCGACGCGCTGGTCGAGGGCGGCGCCGACTTCGTGCTGATCGAGACGGTGTTCGACACGCTCAACGCCAAGGCCGGGGTGATGGCGGCGATCGAGGCGGGCGAGGCGCTCGGGCGCGACCTGCCGATCATGCTGTCGATGACGCTCACCGATCTCTCCGGGCGCAACCTCTCGGGGCATACGGTGGAGGCGTTCTGGCACGCGATCCGGCACGCGCGGCCGCTGACGATCGGGCTCAACTGCTCGTTCGGCGCGGAGCAGCTGCGCCCGCACGTGCGCACGCTGAGCGCGATCTGCGACACGCTGATCATGGTCTATCCCAACGCCGGCCTGCCCAACGAGCTCGGCGCCTATGACGAGGCGCCCGCGACCACCGCGGGGCTGGTGGCGGAATGGGCCGAGGCGGGGCAGGTCAACGTGCTGGGCGGCTGCTGCGGCTCGACCCCGGCGCATATCGCCGCGATCGCCGAGCGCGTCCGCGGCGTCGCCCCGCGCGCGATCCCCGCGCCGCCGGTGCAGACGAGGCTCGCCGGGCTGGAGCCGTTCACCATGGCGGCGTGACGTACGGCGCTCCCTCCCCTTCAGGGGAGGGCCGGGGTGGGGCGTCGGCGTCTCACCGAGACCGGCGCGCCTGAGGAACCGCCCCAACCCAACCCAGCGGCAGGGTGGTTAGGCCCCCGGCCTAACCAAAAACACGCTGGGCGTGTTTTAACCTGCCGCTCCTGAAAGGGAGAGGGGCTAGAGAGAACATCATGACCGCATCCTCCACCCGCTTCGTCAACGTCGGCGAGCGCACCAACGTCACCGGCTCGGCGGCGTTCAAGAAGATGATCATGGCGGGCGACTACACCCGCGCGGTCGAGGTCGCGCGCCAGCAGGTCGAGAACGGCGCGCAGGTGGTCGACGTCAACATGGACGAGGGGCTGCTCGACGCGCACCACGCCATGACCACCTTCCTCAAGCTGATCGCCGCCGAGCCCGATATCGCGCGCGTGCCGATCATGATCGACAGCTCGAAGTGGAGCGTGATCGAGGCCGGGCTGAAGTGCGTCTCGGGCAAGCCGATCGTCAACTCGATCAGCATGAAGGAGGGCGAGGAGCAGTTCCTCCACCACGCCCGGCTGTGCCGCAACTACGGCGCCGCGGTGGTGGTGATGGCGTTCGACGAGGTCGGCCAGGCCGACACCCAGGCGCGCAAGGTCGAGATCTGCGCGCGCGCCTATGACCTGCTCACCGGCATCGGCTTCCCGCCGGAGGACATCATCTTCGATCCCAACGTGTTCGCGGTCGCCACCGGGATCGAGGAGCACAACAATTACGCGGTCGACTTCATCGAGGCGTGCCGCGAGATCAAGGCCCGATGCCCGCACGTCCATATCTCGGGCGGACTCTCCAACCTGAGCTTCTCGTTCCGCGGCAACGAGCCGGTGCGCCGCGCGATGCACTCGGTGTTCCTGTACCACGCCATCCCCGCGGGCATGGACATGGCGATCGTCAACGCCGGCCAGCTCGACGTCTATGACGCGATCGACCCCGAGCTGCGCACCGCCTGCGAGGACGTGATCCTCAACCGCGACCCCGAGGCGGGCGAGCGGCTGGTCGCGCTGGCCGAGCGCTTCCGCGGCACCGACGCGGTGGCCGAGAAGGCGGCGCAGGAGTGGCGCGGCTGGGACGTGGTCAAGCGGCTCGAGCACGCGCTGGTCAAAGGGATCGACGCGCATGTCGTCGACGACACCGAGGAGGCGCGCGCCGAGATCGCGGCGCGCGGCGGCCGCCCGATCGAGGTGATCGAGGGCCCGCTGATGCAGGGCATGAACGTGGTCGGCGACCTGTTCGGCTCGGGCAAGATGTTCCTGCCGCAGGTGGTGAAGAGCGCGCGCGTGATGAAGAAGGCGGTGGCGCACCTGCTGCCGTACATCGAGGCGGAGAAGGCCGCGGGCGGCGCCGAGCAGCGCGGCAAGGGCCGGATGGTGATCGCCACGGTGAAGGGCGACGTCCACGACATCGGCAAGAACATCGTCGGCGTCGTGCTCCAGTGCAACGGCTTCGAGGTAATCGACCTCGGCGTGATGGTGCCCTGGTCGAAGATCCTCGAGACCGCGCGCGAGCAGGACGCCGACATGATCGGCCTCTCCGGGCTGATCACCCCCTCGCTCGACGAGATGGTGACCGTGGCGGAGGAGATGCAGCGCGCCGGCATGACGATGCCGCTGATGATCGGCGGCGCGACCACCTCCAAGGTCCATACCGCGCTGCGCATCGCGCCGGCGTACACCGGACCGGTGGTGCACGTGCTCGACGCCAGCCGCGCGGTCGGCGTCGCCACCGCGCTGGTGTCGGAGACGCAGGCAGAGGGCTTCGTCGCCGGCGTCGCGGCCGAGTATCAGGCGGTGCGCGACGCGCGCGAGGGCAAGGGCGCCAACGCGCTGCTGCCGCTGGAGGAAGCGCGCAAGCGCGGCTTCGCGGCGGACATGGCGCTCAAGGCGCCCCCGGCGAAGCGGCCCGGCGTCCACGTCTACGACGACTGGGACCTGGCCGACCTGGCCGACTACATCGACTGGACGCCCTTCTTCCGCGCCTGGGAGCTGGCGGGCAACTATCCCGCGATCCTCGACGACGCGGTGGTGGGCGAGAGCGCGCGCTCGCTCTACGCCGACGCGCGCGCGATGCTCGATCGCGTCGTCGCGGAGAAGTGGCTCACCGCGCGCGGCGTCGCCGGGCTGTGGCCGTGCCATCGGCACGACGACGACGTGTGGGTGCACGACCGCCACAGCGTCGACACGCGCTCGCCCGACGGCGGCAGCGTGCCCGCCGGCATGCACACCCCCGACCTCGACCGCCGCAACAAGCATTCCACGCGGCTGCCGTTCCTGCGCCAGCAGATCGCCAAGCGCGAGGGGCGGGCGAACATGTGCCTCGCCGACTTCGTCGACCCAGCGGGCGACTGGATCGGCGGCTTCGCGGTCGGCATCCACGGCATCGACTCGCATCTCGCGCGCTACAAGCAGGACAACGACGACTACAACGACATCCTGCTCAAGGCGCTGGCGGACCGGCTGGCGGAGGCGTTCGCCGAGCGGCTCCACGCGCACGTGCGCACCGACCTGTGGGGCTATGCGCCCGACGAGCAGCTCACCAACGAGGCGATGATCCGCGAGCAGTATCGCGGCATCCGCCCCGCGCCGGGCTATCCCGCCTGCCCCGAGCACAGCCTCAAGCGCACGTTGTTCGACCTGCTCGAGGCCGAGAAGAACGTCGGGCTGGAACTGACCGAGAGCTACGCCATGCTGCCGACCGCGGCGGTGAGCGGCTTCTACTTCGGCCACGCGCAGGCGGAGTATTTCGGCGTGGCGCGGATCGGGGAGGACCAGGTCGCCGACTATGCCCAGCGGCTCGGCGTCGACGTGCGGCAGGCGACGCGGCTGCTGCGGCCGAACCTGGATTGAGGCGGAATGACCGGTTGATGAAATAATCTGGCCGGGGCGCGAGCGACGGTCCGCCCTCTTCCTATCCTGACTCAAGCCGCCGCACGCGGGCAAGGGAAAGGAGACCGAAGATGATGCCGTCACTTGCCGGACGTAGCTGTCGCGCGCTGCTGCTGCTCTCCACCGCGCTTGAGCTGGTCCCGGCAGGCGCACGCGCGCAGGTCGCGGCGGACCCGAGCGGCATGGGGCGGGCGCCGGCGATCGTGATCAGCGACCCTGGTACCCCTGTGACGGCGCTCGATCCCGCCGGGGTGAACGGCGTCGGCCAGATGACGATCGACGAGGGCGGCGGTTATGTCGACGTCTGCACCGGCACGCTGGTGAACCCGCGCACCGTGGTGTTCGCGGCGCATTGCGTCAACGAGGCGGCGGCGTCGAAATACGGCGTCGGCGACGATCAGACCCACATCGCATTCTCGTTCAACGGCAACAACCGCGCCGCTCAGCGGCGCTGGATCACGGAGGGGTCGACGCTGCACCGCACCGACACGGCCGGCGCGATCTACACGGTGAACCAGGTCGCCTATCACGCGGACTCGCTCGATCTCGGCCTGGGTGCCAATTATCTTCAGGCCGATGTCGCCGTCGCTTCGCTCGACACGCCGGCCAAGAACATTCCTACGTGGACTCTGCTGTTCTCCGCGCTACCTGCGCCGGACTCGATCGATGAGCTGACCGGCACCGGTTATCATGTGACGATCACCGGCTACGGCCATTACGGCACCGGGGACACCGGCCAGGTCGGTCCGCTCGACTTCCGCCGCCGGGTCGCCGAGAACATGATCGGCATGCTCGGCTCCGACAGTGACGTCGATGTCGGGCTCACGGGAACGGGATCCAATCTGCGGCAGCCGCTCTATACATCGACTTCGACGACCCGCGACGCGGCACGGCAACGGCCGACCCGCGTGATTACAACCTGCTCAAGGACGTGGCGCAGCCCCAGGAGGGGATGATCGCGCCGGGCGATTCGGGAGGGCCGCTCATCCTCGACCGCACCTACGGCGAGAAGACGGTTATCGGCGTCCTGTCAGGATACCGCTGGTTCAGCCACCAGAGGAACGCAGGCTACGGCAACATCGCCTTCTACCAGCCGCTCTATCTGTTCTGGGACTTCATCGTCGCGAACAACCCCTATCGTTACGTCGGCGCACTGGCCGGCGACGGCAGGTGGAACGATCCCGCGCATTGGCAGACGCTGGTCGACCCCGCTTATCGAGTGATCACCGATGGCAAGCTCGTCAACGGCGTGCCGGTGACCGCTGGCGCCGGCATCGACGGACGCGGCGGCAGCTTCGGCCAGGTGTGCGATCAGGAAACCGATTACGACGTCTGCTTCGACCTCAGGACGCGCCACTATATCGTCGACGGGGTGGAGCGCCCCGACTGGGGATCACCGCCCGCGGACGAAGGGGCGGCGCCCGCACCGCTCCCGGCGCCGACGCTCGCCAACGGCCTGCCCGGCGCCACCGGCTTCGTGCCCGACAATGTCGACCCCGACTCCACTACCCACCGCAAAGCGCGCTATTTCGACGTCACGCTCTCGGCGCCCGGCACCACCACGCTCGACACCAGCGCCACGGTCGACAAGTTCACCGTCTCGGGCAGCGCCGCGCGGCTGGCGCTCACGTCCGCGGGCCATCTCACCGGCCTGATCGAGGTCGACCAGCTCGCCGGCTTCGTCCATGTCGACGGCACGCTGACCACGCCGGGCGACTATCTGCTCGCCGCCGGCCAGCTCTCGGGCAGCGGACGGATCGAGACGCCCTATCTCACCAGCGTCGCCGGCGTGATCGCGCCGGGGCAGGTGGGCACGATCGGCACGCTGCACATCGGCGGCAACCTGGTGCTCGCGTCGAAGAGCCTGCTGCTGATCGACGTCGGCGCGGCGGGCGGCGCCGACCGGGTGGCGGTGGAGGGCAAAGCGAACCTGGGCGGTACGGTCGCGCTCGCGGCGGCGGCGGGGCACCGCGTCCGCGCCGGCGACGTCTACACGATCCTCACCGCCGACGAGGGCCTGTCCGGTCGCTTCGATGCGGCGGCGCGGCTGAGCGCGATCCTCGTGCCGACGCTACGCTACGGCGACACGAGCGTGCAGGCCCGCGTGGACGCCGGTCGCTACGCCGATGTGGTCGCGTCGACCCGCGCGCAGCGCGGCTATGCCACCCTGCTCGACCGCGCGCGGCCGCACGCCGCGGCGCTCGCGGGCGTCTATGACATCCTCGACCTGCAGGACGCGCCGACGATCCAGCACACGCTGGAGGCGCTGGCGCCGCGCGCCGAGGGGCTGGACCGCGCGCTCGGCGCGCTCGCGCTCGACAACATGGCGCGCTTCTACCGCGCGCGGCTGGCCGCCGCCGACCCGCGGCGCGGCGCCGCCGGCGCGGGGCAGCTGACGCTCGCGGGCGCGCCGATCCAGCTCGCCGCGGCCGAGGCGGCGCGCCTGCCCGGCCAGCCGCCGATCGCGAGCGACACCGCCGCCACCGTGGCCGCGCCGACGCGGCTGCCCGACACCGTCGCCGCCTATCTCGCGGCCGGCTATCTCGACGGCAGCGCCGCGTCGACGCGCACTGCGCTCGCGCCGCGCGGCCGCGATCCGCTGTCGGGCTGGTACCTCGCCGGCGGGCTGGAGGGCGCGGTCGACGGTCGTGCGCTGGTGGGGCTGGGCCTGTCGTTCACGCGCGCGACCGGCAACACCGCCGCGGCGGGGCAGAGCGCCGAGGGCGAGCTGTACCAGGGCACGCTCTACGGCAAGCTCACCGCCGCCAACGGCCTGTACCTCGACACGCAGGAGAGCGCCGGGCTGTGGCGCCACGCCACGCGACGCACCGCCGACCTGGTCGGCAGCGTCGCCACGCTGCGCAGCCGCGATCACGCGCTCGCCTATGGCGCGGAGATCGGTGCCGGGCACGACAGCGCGGTGGGGACGCTGCGGGTCGGGCCCCGCGTGGCGCTGCGCGCGAGCGCGCTCGACCGGGGGGCGGTGAGCGAGACCGGCGGCGCCGCGGCGCTGCGGCTCGATCGTCGACGCTACGCCAGCGTGCAGGGACGCGCCGGCGTGGCGCTGTCCGGCGGGAGCACGGTGCGGCCCTGGGCGTCGGTCTACATGGTGCACGACTTCCGCGACCCGTCGCCGCTGCTCGGCGTCTCGTTCGCCGCGGTGCCGGATACCGATGTCGCGTTCGCGCTGCCGGGACGCGACCGCGACTGGGGCGAGGTCGGCGCCGGGATCGCGCTCGACACCGGCCGCGCGACGCTGACGCTCGGCGGAGACACCACGCTGCGTCGCCGGGACGTGCGCGATCAGGCCTGTCGCGCCTCGGTGCGGGTACGGTTCTGACGAGGCGAGCGACGGCCCGCGCACGTTAAACACAGATAATTGATCTCGCGCGGCTGCGCCCCGGAACGTTCGGCCGCCCCCACCGCTTCGCTGTCGCACCCCGACGCGCACGCGCGCCCGGGGCATCGAAGCGAGGCCCTCTCCCATGACCGACACGATCCTGCGCACCCCCGGCAACGGCGGCGAGACCCATCAGGCGACCGATGCCGACCATCCCGTGCTCACGACCAACCACGGCATGCCGATCAGCGACAACCAGAACCAGCTGAAGGCCGGCGCACGCGGCCCGGTGCTGCTCGAGGACGAAGTCTATCGCGAGAAGATCAATCACTTCGACCACGAGCGCATCCCCGAGCGGATCGTCCACGCGCGCGGCAGCGCGGCGCACGGCTATTTCGAGGTGACCGACAGCCTCGCCGACATCACCGCGGCGGACCTGTTCCAGAAGAAGGGCCAGCGCACCGACGTGTTCGTGCGCTTCTCCACCGTCGCGGGCGGCGCGGGTTCGGTCGACACGCCGCGCGACGTGCGCGGCTTCGCGGTGAAATTCTACACGCGCCAGGGCAATTGGGACCTGGTCGGGAACAACATCCCGGTCTTCTTCATCCAGGACGCGATCAAGTTCCCCGACCTGATCCACGCCGCCAAGATGGAGGCCGACCGCGGTTATCCCCAGGCGGCCACCGCGCACGACACCTTCTGGGACTTCATCTCGCTGATGCCCGAGGCGACCCATATGATCATGTGGGCGATGTCGGACCGCACGCTGCCGCGCAGCTTCGCCACGATGGAGGGGTTCGGCATCCACACGTTCCGCTTCGTCAGCAAGGAGGGGAAGAGCACCTTCGTCAAGTTCCACTGGAAGCCGCGCGCGGGCCTGGCCTCGACGATCTGGGACGAGACGGTGAAGATCGCCGGCGCCGACCCCGATTTCCAGCGCCGCGACCTGTTCGAGCGGATCCAGCGCGGCGACTATCCCGAGTGGGATCTCGGCGTGCAGCTGTTCGACGAAGAGTTCGCCAACAGCCAGCCCTATGACGTGCTCGACGCCACCAAGATCATCCCCGAGGAGGTGCTGCCCGTCCGCATCGTCGGCAAGATGGTGCTCGATCGCTATCCCGACAATTTCTTCGCCGAGACCGAGCAGGTCGCCTTCTGCCCGAGCCACATGGTGCCCGGCATCGACCACAGCAACGATCCTTTGCTGCAGGGGCGGCTGTTCAGCTACCAGGACACGCAGATCAAGCGGCTGGGCTCGACCAACTGGCACCAGTTGCCGATCAACCAGGCCAAGGGCCGTACCGAGACCGGCGGCTGCCCCTTCATGAACATGCAGCGCGACGGCCACATGCAGATGCAGGTGCCCAAGGGGCGCGCCAATTACGAGCCCAACAGCCTGCATCTCGCCGGCGAGCCCGGCGGTCCGCGCGAGGACCCGGCGAACGGCTTCAAGAGCTTCCCCGCCGAGGAGCAGGGGCCGAAGCTGCGCATCCGCGCGGAGAGCTTCGCCGACCATTACTCGCAGGCGCGGCTGTTCTGGCGCTCGATGGACCCGGCCGAGCAGGCGCATATCGCCTCGGCCTTCGTGTTCGAGCTCAGCAAGGTGTCGCTGCCGCATATCCGCACCGCGCAGCTCGCCAACCTGCGCAACGTCGACGAGGAGCTCGCGCGCCGCGTCGCCGAGGGGTTGGCGATCGACCTGCCCGAGGCGTCGCCCACCGCCGCACCGGTACAGGACATGCCGGTATCGCCCGCGCTGCGGATCGTCCGCGGCCCGCGCGAGAAGCACACGCTGGAGGGGCGCACCGTGGGCATCTTCTTCGCCGACGGCACCGACCGCGAGGACTATGACTCGCTGATCGCCGCGGTGAAGGGCGCGGGCGGGCACCCGCTGACGATCGCGCCCAAGGTGGGCACGGTGCCGCTGTCGGACGGCTCGACCGTGACCGCGGACGCGCAGCTGTTCGGCCAGCCCTCGGTGACGGTCGACGCCTGCGCCGTGATCCTCTCCGCCGAGGCGTGTGCCAAGCTGGTGAAGGAGGGCGCCGCGGTGCAGTGGGTGATGGACGCCTTCGGCCATCTGAAGGCGATCGGGCACAACGCGGACTCGAAGCCGCTGCTCGACAAGGCCGGGGTGGAACCCGACGCTGGCGTGACCGACCTCGAGCTGTTCGTCGACGCCGCCAAGCAGCGCTACTGGGACCGCGAGCCCAAGGTGCGCACCTTGGCATAAGGAGGGGAGGGAGGGAATCGTCGCTAGGCCCCTTTCACCTCTCCCTCTCCACCCGGACCCCGGCCCGTGCCGGGGCGCCGGGTCACATCAGTGGGGCACCTCACGCCTCCCGCGCACCGATCCCGCGGCAGCGGTCGGAGCAGTAGCGGACCTGCTCCCAGTCGCGCGCCCATTTCTTGCGCCACGCGAAGGGGCGATGGCAGCTCGCGCAGATCTTCTCGGGCAGATGCGGTTTGCGGTGCGCCATGCGGCACCAACCCGCGAGCGCGCGCGCCGCTCCGCGGTGGCGCTAACCGGATGACAACCTAGCTCCTTTACCAGCCGGCGCACCGCTTGCCGAGAGTGATCGCGCCGCCATGACCCAGCTCCGCCCCCTCGTGCCGCTCGCCGCGGCCTTCCTGCTCGCCGGCTGCGGCGGTGGCGGCGGCCCGGCCGGCGTCGCGAGCGCGGTGGTGGTGGCGCCGTCCGCGGCGCCGGTCGTCACGCCCACGCCGATCCCCGCTCCGACGCCGACGCCGCCTCCCGCGCCGGCCGCCACGCCGGCGCCGGTCGCGACCCCCGTCGCCGCGGCGCCCGGCGTGCAGTCGGTCGTCTATGTCGGCAACGACGTACCCGACCTCGCCGCCTATGAGGCGTGGCTCGGCCGCGAGACCGACGGCGTCCAGCTGTTCAGCGGCCGCAATGGCTGGGCCGACTGGTCCGACTCGATCGGCTGGCTTGCCGACCGCTGGAAGAACGTCGCGCGCACGCATTACTGGTCGATCCCGCTGTTCGCCGAGGGCGGCACGCTCGCCGCCGCGGCCGCGGGCGACTATGATTCGCGTTGGCGCGCCGCCGCCGCGGCCCTGCTCGCGAACAGCCCCGGTGACTCGACCATCGCGGTGCGCACCGGCTGGGAGTTCAACGGCGACTGGCAGCCCTGGGCGGCCAAGGGCAAGGAGGCCGACTATCGCGCCGCCTACCGCCGCTTCGTCGCCAGCTTCCGCGGCGTGTCAGGCCGCTTCCGCTTCGAGTGGACCCCCAACCTGGGCGACTTCGGCACCAACCCCGAGGACAGCTACCCCGGCGACGACGTCGTCGACCTGATCGGCATGGACTTCTACTACAAGCATGAGTGGGATCCGGCCGATCCGGTCGCCGCGTTCAACTACAAGGTGTCGGAGCGGTACGGCCTCGCCTGGCACCAGGACTTCGCCGCGCGGCACGGCAAGCCGACCGCTTATGCGGAATGGGGCGTCAGCCGCGACTCGGACGCGCCCTATGTGACGCTGGCGCTCGCCTGGTTCGCCGCGCACAAGGTGGTCTACGCGTCCTACTGGAACTCGAACGCCGATTATTCGGGCAAGCTGAGCGACAATCAATATCCCTTGGTGGCGAGCGCCTATCGCACGCTGTTGGCAGGTAAGTGATGCGCGCCAGTAGCTTGCCCGGAGCGAGCGGGACCGGGGCGGCGCGCTGGCTGAACCGCGGCTAACGCGCGCATTCAGCCCGCGCTCAAGCGCCGGCTCCTATCCCGAGCCTCGTCGCGGCCGACCGGCGCGCGGCGGGTGAGGGACAGGAGCTGGAACGATGCTGGGGAAATTCTCGGTCGCCATGGGATCGGTCGCGCTGGCGGCGGCGGCGCTCACCCCGGTCGCGGCGCAGGCACAGCGCTATCACGAGCGCGAGGTCTATGAGCGCGACTATGATCAGCGCGACGACGACCAGCGCCGCTACGACGACGACGGCTATCGCGACCATGCACGGGCCTATCGCCAGGCCTATCGCGACGGCTGGAACCGCGAGCCCGCCTATGGCTACGACGACCGCGGCTACGAGCGCTACGAGCGCCGCGTCTACGACGACCGCGGCCGCTACGACGATCGCCGCTACCGCTACGGCGGGGGGCGCTGCCAGAGTGGCACGACGGGCTCGATCGTCGGCGCGATCGCCGGCGGACTGCTCGGCCGCACGATCGACCGCGGCGGCGACCGCACGCTGGGCACGGTGCTCGGCGCCGGCGCGGGCGCGCTCGCGGGCAACGCCGTGGAGCGCGCCGACAACGGCGATTACTGCCGGCGGTGAGGAGCGCTGCGGGCCGGGCGGAACGGCGTCCCGGCCGGCCGAGCTGGGCGGTCCCGCCATGCGGGTGCGCGGACGATCCTCCCCTCCCAGGCGAGGTGGCGCGCGCGGCGTGACGGAGGGGTGCCTACCGTCACGAGTCCAGCGACCCGCACGAACCGCGACACCGCTCCCTCCGGCCTCCGGCCTGCCACCTCTCCTTTCAGGACAGAGCTTCTAGGCGACCGAGGTCGTCGCGGTCGCGCTCACCCCGCCGCCTCCGCGTGGCGCACGATCTCTTCGCACACAGCGTGGGTGCGCAGGATCGCGTCGGCATCGACGGGGCGGCGCTCGCGCGCGGCGATGAGGAAGTCGTCGCACATCGCCTCGAACCCGCGCTGGCGACCGACCGCGGTCCAGTCGCCGCGACGCCGGCGCTGCTGCGTCCCCGCCGTGTCGATCCGCTCGGCGAGGTCGAGCACGGTGTGGCGTTCGCCCGCCCCGAGCACGTCGAGCCGCTCCTCGTCGAGTCCGCTGTCGCGGTGCATCACGCCGATCGCGGCGAAGCCGTCGCCCGCGAGCGTGAGCGTGACCGCGTGGAGCAGCCCGTCCGTCATCTGCGTCTCGACCACGCGCCGTCGCACCGGCGCGGGCGCGAGGAAGTGCAGTGTGTCGACGACGTGGATGAAGTCGTCGAACACCACCCGACGCGCGCGGTCGGGCTGGCGGTGGCGGTGCTTCTCCAGCATGATCAGCGAGCCACGCCCGCGCAGCGCGGCGTAGTCCGGCGCGAAGCGACGATTGAAGCCGACCATGAGCGGCGCGGCGCGGCGCCGCGCCTGCTCCACCAGCACCTCCGCCGCCGCGAGCGTGTCGGCGAGCGGCTTGTCGACGAAGGTGGCGATGCCGCGCTCGAGCAGCGCCGCGACGAGGTCCGGGTGCGCCGGCGTGGCGGCGTGGACGAAGGCGGCGTCGAAGCGGTCCGCGGCGAGCGCCGCGTCGAGGCTGGCGTGCTGGTGCGCCAGGCGATGCTCGAGTGCGACGTGCGCGCGCACCGCCGGGTCGCGCGTGGCGACGTGCAGCTCGATGTCGCCGCGGGTCGCCAGCACCGGGAGGTACGCTTTGCGGGCAATGTCGCCCAACCCCACCATCAGCACGCGCATCTTCGTCTCCGCCGGTCGAGCGTGCGCCCTAGCGTGCGGCGGGCGCGGGCGGCAATCGGCGGGTGCGGGCGGGCGAGGGCCGCGCCCCCGCCCGCCGCGCGGATCACTTCTTCGTGCGCGCGCGCTTCGGCGCCGCGGCGGCCGCGGCGTCCTCCTCCTCGTCGGGCTGCTCCTCGCCCGCCTCGCTCAGCGCCTCGCCGAGTGCCTTGAGCTTGTCCTGCTGCTTGTCGGCCTTGTCCGCGATCTTGGTGGTCGCAGCGCCGAGGCGGTGGAGCAGGTCGTGTACGCGGTCCGCGTCGGGCTCACCTTTCTCCAGCTGCTTGCGCAGCGAGGCGAGGTCGCGGAGGATGCCCTTGGCGCCGGGCGTGTCCACCTCGGCCAGCGCGGCCTCCCAATCCTCCACCATCGTCGCGCCCTTGGCAGGCTTGGTGCTTTCCAGGCCGCGGTTGATCGCGTTCATCGTCCCGGCGAATTTGACGGCCATGTCGGACTCCTTCTCATCGCCGGGTCAGTCCGGCGCTCGTCAACGACGCGCACGCGGAAAAGAACCCAAGTATAACAACTAAATCAACCGTCCCCCCCGGGCTCAGGCGCGGTCCCGCCTGATGGTTAACGAAGTCGTCATCACGCCGTCACCGCGCGCGCCGAGACCCGGCGGGTCCACGCCACCGGGACGGGGCGCGAGGGACGGAGCGGGGGAAGAGCCATGAAGACGATGCTGCTGCGCGCGGGACTGATCGCTGCCGTGCTCGGGGCCACGCCGGCCGGGGCGACGGGCCTGCTCGACCACTATACCGTCAGCTACGCCAAGCCGATCGACACCCAGGAGGCCAGCGCCGTCGCCTACGACTGGGACACCCGGCGGCTGATGGTCACCAACGACGAGGAGGACAAAACCGGTCGCAGCGTGTGGGGCGAATATGACCTGGCCGGGAACAAGACCGCCACGATCATCCTCAACGGCTGTCTCTCGCTCGGCTCGGCGCAGTGCGATCCCGAGGGGCTCGCCTATGTCGGCGGTGGGCGCTACGCGGTCGCCGAGGAGCGCTACCAGGACATGGCGCTGATCGCTGAGGTGAGCGCTAGCGGCGACACCCGCACCTACACCGCTTATCCCGACGCCCCTACCGTGAGCGTCGGCCCGAACGCGGGCAACAGCGGGCTCGAGGGCATTGCCTATGACCGCGCCACGGGCGCCTATTACGGGGTGAAGGAGACCTCACCCCAGACGGTGTGGCAGATCACCGACGTCGACTTCACCGGCGGCACGGGCACCGTCAGCTCGCTGTTCGATCCCGCGCCGCTCGGGCTCAACCGGCTGTCCGACATCGCGGTGCTGTCGAACGGAGCGCTCGCCGGCACGGCCTTCGGCGACAACCTGCTGCTGCTCAGCGGTCGCTCGTTCCAGCTGCTCGAGGTGACGAAGGCGGGCGCGCTGGTCAGCTCCTACGATCTGTCGGGGTTCAAGTCGCTGGTCGATCCGGCGAACCAGGGCGGCAAATTCGAGGGCGTCACGCTCGACGACGGTGGCAACATCTATCTGGTCAGCGACGACGGTGACGGGCCCAACCAATCCTATCTGGTCAAGCTCGGCTACACCGCCGCGGTGCCCGAGCCGGCGACCTGGGCGATGATGATCGCCGGTTTCGCGCTGGTCGGCGGCGCGCTGCGGCGGCGGCGCCCCGCCGCGCTGGCCTGAGCCGCCCCTCCGACGCGGCGTGCCGCCCGCGTCCTCGATCGGCCTAGGTGCCGGCGGAGCCGCGGGCGGCGCGGCGCATTATGGCATCATCGCCACCGGGAGACGACGATGAAGGCCGCGCTGCTCGCTTATGCCCTGTTCCTTCCGCTGAGCGCCGCGGCGCAGAGCAGCCCCGAGGACAATGACAAGCGGCCGGTCGCCGCGCATTTCTACGAGCTCACCCCGCGCAAGCCGGGCGCCGACTTCGCCGCCTCGCTGCGCGTGCCGCGCGGCTATCGCGCCGCGGTGTGGGCGAGCGACCTCGGCAACGCGCGGATGCTCGCGGTCGCGCCCGACGGCTCGGTGTACGTCAGCCGCCGCTCCGAGGCCGACATCATCCGCCTGGTCGACGCCGATGGCGACGGCCGCGCCGACGGCCCGCCGACCGTGATCGTCAACCGGCCGGGACTGCACGGGCTGACGATCCACGCCGGCCAGCTCTACTTCATGACCGCGCACGAGGTGTTCCGCGCGCCGCTCCGCCCCGACGGCGGGATCGGCGCGGTGGAGACGCTGATCGACGACCTGCCCGACGCGGGGCAGCACCTCAACCGCACGCTCGCGGTCGGTCCCGACGAGATGCTGTACATCAGCGTCGGCTCGACCTGTAATGCCTGCGACGAGTCGAGCCAGGAGAATGCGACGCTGCTGCGCGCCAGTCTCGACGGCAAGCGCCGCTCAGTCTGGGCGTCGGGGCTGCGCAACACGATCGGCTTCGGCTGGCACCCGCGCACCGGCGCCTTGTGGGGCTGGGACCAGGGCAT
The DNA here is from genome assembly GCF_014194975.1 of Sphingomonas sp. BK580. Taxonomy (GTDB): domain Bacteria; phylum Pseudomonadota; class Alphaproteobacteria; order Sphingomonadales; family Sphingomonadaceae; genus Sphingomonas. The sequence continues at coordinate 84,820 of NZ_JACIAY010000012.1, forward strand.
CGACTGGCTCGGCAACGACATGCAGCGGGAGGAGATCAACCTGATCGAGCGCGGCCACCGCTACGGCTGGCCCTATGTGTTCGAGGACGGCCGGCGCAACCCGCAGGACGAGCCGCCCGGCGGGCTGACCGCGGCGCGCTGGGCCGCCGCCTCGACCGCGCCCACGCTCATGCACGTCGCGCATTCGGCGGGGATGCAATGGGCCTTCCACCCGGGCGGCGGCTTCGGCCCTGACGCGGCCGGCGACGCCTTCGTCGCGTTGCGCGGCAGCTGGAACCGCAAGCCCGCCTCGGGCTACGAGCTCGCGCGCGTGCGCTTCGACGCCGCCGGGCGCCCGACGCGGGTGGAGAGCTTCGTCAGCGGCTTCATGAGCCGCGACGGCACCAGCCAGTACGGCCGGCCGTGCGGCGTGGCGGTGCTGCGCGACGGCTCGCTGCTGCTCTCGGACGACGCCAACGGCATCCTCTACCGGATCAGCTACGACGGCGCCACGGGCCAGCCCGCGCCGCTTGAGCCGCCGGCGGGGCCGATGCGCGAGCAGGCGGCGCGCGGCACCAACGTGCCGCTCGCGCTGGCGCGGCCCGAGACCGCGGCGCGCGGCGCGGCGATCGCGGTCACCGCCGATGCCTTCGCCGACCAGGGCATGATCCCGCGCGAGCACAGCGAATATGGCCTCGGCATCTCGCCCGCGCTGCACTGGGGCGCGGTGAACGGCGCGGCGAGCTACGCGATCCTGGTCGAGGATCCGGACGGCTCGGCCAAACCGGTGGTGCACTGGCTGGCATGGAACATCCCGGCGGCTACGAACGCGCTGCCGGCCGGGCTGCAGGAGCGTGACCGGCTCAGCGGCGGTGCGCTGGAGGGCATGATGCAGGGCGCGACGACGCGCGGCACGGTCGGCTGGTACGGCCCGCGTCCGCCGAAGGGCGACCGGCCGCACGCCTACCACTTCCAGGTGCTGGCGCTCGACCGCATGATCGAGCTGCCGCTCGGCGCGACGCGCGACCAGTTGCTCGCCGCGGCGGCGGGGCACGTGCTCGCGCGCGGCGAGATGGTGGGGCGGTACGCCGAGGCGGCGGCGCGATGACCGACGACGCGGCGCTCGCGCTCCTCGGCGACGACCAGCCCCCGGTAGCCGGGGGACTGCTCCGCGCGCTATGGCATGGCACACGCGGCGAGTGGGAGGCGGCGCACGCGATCGCGCAGGACGAGCCGAGCGCCGAGGGGGCCTGGGTCCACGCCTGGCTCCATCGCGTCGAGGGCGACGATGCCAACGCGGCCTATTGGTACCGCCGCGCCGGGCGCCCCGTCGCCGCGGGGCCGATCGACGCCGAGGCGCGCGCGATCACCGCGTCCCTGCTGCGCGGCACGGGCGGGCGCTGGGCCAGATCGACATCGAGCTGATTCACCCCTTTCCGGGGAGGATCGGTAAGGCTCTCCCTCAATGTCGGTACCATCTGGCGCAGGACGGGTCATCGAGCGCATGGCTTCGGCGAAGGTCGCAGCGTGGGGCCGCCCGCGGTCACGCGTCTGGTCCTGCGCTCCCGCCCGCGCCGAAACACCGCGCTCTCGTCCGCACGCGCGCGACCTGCGGATACCCCGCCGCGCCCGGCGGTTCCCTCGATCATGCCTCACCTCCGTCTCGCCGCCGCGCTCTGCCTCGCTCCCGCCGCAACCTTTCTCCCCGCGGGCGCGTCGGCGCGCGATGTCGCGCTCGGCGCCGACCTCGAGCGGTTCGCCTACCCCGCGCCGGTGCACTGGTTCGCCGCCGACTCGCAGGGCGCGCACGTGCGCATGGCCTATCTCGACGTGCCGCCGTCCGCCGCGCCCAACGGCAGCACCGTGGTGCTGCTCCACGGCAAGAATTTCTGCGCCGCGACCTGGTACGACACCGCGCGGCGCCTCGCCGCGGCGGGTTACCGCGTGATCGCGCCCGACCAGATCGGCTTCTGCAAATCTTCCAAGCCAGCGGGCTATCAGTACAGCTTCCACGCCATGGCGGCGCTGACCCGCGCGCTGCTACAGCAGGCGGGGGCGGGCCGGGTCGTGCTCGTCGGCCATTCCACCGGCGGCGTGCTCGCGACGCGCTTCGCGTTGCTCTATCCCGACCGGGTCGCGCGGCTGGTGCTGGTCAACCCGCTCGGGCTCAACGACACGCTCGCCGAGGGGGTGCCCTACACCGACCTGGGCGCGCTGCGCGTCGAGGAGGCGAAGACCAGCGCGGCCACGATCAAGGCCTATCAGCTTCGCAACTACTATCACGGCAGCTGGCGCCCCGCCTACGACCGCTGGGTGGCGATGCTGGCGGGGCAATATGCCGGTGCGGACGGCGACCGCGTGCGCGACGCGCAGGCGCGCCTGTCGGACATGATCCAGACCCAGCCCGTCGCCGCCGAACTGCCGCGGCTGACGGTCCCCACCGTGCTGCTGATCGGGCAGCGCGACCTCACCGCCTTCCGCGCCGGCTCGGCGCCGCCCGAGGCGCGCGCGGCGGTGCGCACGGTGCCGCAGGCGGCGGAGCAGGCGGTGGCGCGGATCCCCGGCGCGCGGCTGGTACGGCTCGACTCGCTGGGCCACGCGCCGCAGGTGGAGGATCCCGCCGCCTTCTTCGCGACGCTGCGCGAAGTGATCGTCCCGTCCGAGCGCTGAGCGGCCGGTGGAAGCGGCGCCTCGACGAAGGCGCGGCGGGCGGCGTCGCAGCGAGCGGCGGAGGACGAAAGGGGTACCGCGTGGTGGGTCCGCCGGGGCTCGAACCCGGGACCTCTCGATTAAAAGTCGCTTGCTCTACCGACTGAGCTACGGACCCTCACGCGGTGCGCGCCGGCCTAGGCACCGCGCGCGGCTTGGTCAACCGGGCTTGGAGCTGGCGAAGCGTCCGCCCGCTCGCCGGGTCGCGCCAGCGCGGCGCCAGCGCGGCGGCGGGCGCCAGCACGAACGCGCGCGCGCGATAGGCCGGGTGCGGGATCGTCAGCCGCGGCGAGCGCCACCGTCCGCCCGACCACAGGATCACGTCCAGGTCGATCACGCGCGCGCCCCAACGCCGCCCGCGACGCCGCCCGAAATCGCGCTCGATCGCCTTGAGCCGCGCCAGCAGCGCCTCGGGCGGCTCGTCGCTCGCGATCAGCGTCGCGCTGTTGGCGAAGGTCCGGATCGAGGGGCCGAGCGGCGCGCTGGCGCGGATCGGCGCCGCCGTCCCGCCGAGCAGCGCCAGCGCCGCCGCCACCTCGGCGCGCGGGGCGCCGTGACGCCCGCGCCGGTTGCTGCCGACGCCGATCACATAGCGCTGCGCGTCGCTTGTCCGCTTCATGCCGGTGCGCCTATCGCACCGCGATGGACTTGGCACCCTCTCCGCTCGCCGCGACCGAGCCGCCGCCCGACTGCCCGCGCTGCCCGCGCCTCGTCGCGCTGCGCGAGCGGCTGCGGCTGGAGCAGCCCGACTGGTGGAACGCGCCCGTACCCGCGCTGGGCGACGCGGCGGCGTGGCTGGTGATCGTCGGGCTCGCGCCCGGCCGCACCGGCGCCAATCGCACCGGCCGCGCCTTCACCGGCGACGCCGCGGGCGCTCTGCTGTTCGCGACGCTGGCGCGCCTCGGCCTCGCGACCGCCGATCCGGACGGCGGCGCGCCGACGCTGGCGGGCGCGCTGATCCTCAACGCGGTGCGCTGCCTGCCGCCGGAGAACAAGCCGACCCCCGAGGAAGCGCGCGCCTGCCGTCCCTTCCTGGCCGCCGCGGCGGCGGCGCTGCCCGCGGCGCGGGTGTACGTCGCGCTGGGGCAGCTGGCGCATCAGTCGACGATCAAGGCGCTCGGCGGCCGCCTGCCCAAGGCGCGCTTCGCGCACGGCGCTGAGCACCGTCTGCCCGATGGGCGCGTGGTGATCGATAGCTATCATTGCTCGCGCTACAACCAGCAGACCGGGCGGCTGACCCCGGCAACGCTCGACGCGGTGTTCGCGCGCGCGCTCGCGCTGCGCGGGGGCTGAAGGCGGGCAGTCCGCGCGACGACGCGACGCAGCGGAGAGTGCGGTTCCCCGCCGCGCAGCGGCTCAGCTCGGATGCGCCTCCGTCTCCGCCTCGGCGCGCGCCTCGGTGCGGTGCGCGACCGCGCCGCCGACGGCCGCCATGGCCCAGCTCGCCAGCCGCTCGGAGAGCCAGCCGATCGCCGCGCCCGCCACCACGTCGCTGGCGTAGTGCGCGCCGCGCGTCACCTGCAGCGCGCCCGCCGCGCCGGCGGCGAGCCGCGCCGGCACGGCCGCACCGGGCACCTCGCGGCGCACCGCCTCGGCGATCGCCACCGCGCCGGCGGTGTGGCCGGAGGGGAACGCGTTGCGCGTCGTGTCGTCCGTGCCATGGCCCTTCGCCACGGTCGGGTGGTCCCCGGCGGCATTGGGACGCACGCGATCGACGCTCGCCTTCATCACGGTCTTGAGACCGGTGGCGAGCAGGTGGCTGGTGACCATCCGCGCGCCGCTGCGCGCCAGAACCGGCCGGCGCAGCACTGCCCCGAGCGCGAGCGTGCCGAGCCCGAGCGCGAGCAGCGGCGGCTCGTCGGTCGCCTTGGCCAGCGGGGTGAGCGCGCGTACCGCGGTGCTGCCGGCGAGCGCGCGCACCGGGGCGAGCGCGTCATGCTCGCGCGCCGCCGCTCGCTCGACCGCCTTCTTCTTGCCCATCGCGCCGTCCCCGCTGTCGTCCGTCGTCGGCGCTAACGGTCGCGGGTCGGTGCGGGTTGCGGCGCCGTTCCTCGACGAGAGCGTCATCCTTCACGGGTGCCGGACACCACGGTGCCGCGTGCCCGGCGGCCGCGGCCGTGGCGGGTCAGCGGACCCCGGGGACCAGGAACGTGCGGCGCGCGCCTGGCGGACGTCACCCCGGCCCCTCACTTCGCCTTCTTCGCCATCGCCGCCGGCACCACCAGCTTGACCGCGTCGTCGGGCGCGTCGTGCAGCTTGAGGTAGAGCGCGCCGTCGATCGGGTGCGGCACCGTCAGCTCGCCGCCGACGAAGCCGAGCGGCACGTTCTGTGCTTTCTGGAAGCCGGCGTCCTCCGCCACCTGCGCGATCAGGAACAGCTCCGAGCCGCGCAGCGCGCAGGTCGCGCCCTCGCAGCGCAACTCGGTCAGCTCGGGCAGCCGCACCACGCGCGCCAGCGGCTGCCAGTCGCCGACCAGCTCGCCCTGCACCAGCCGCAGCTTGAGCGGCCCCGTCGCCGCGGCGCCGAGCGCCTCGCGCGGGGTGAGGCTGGCGACCGCGACGTCGCTGCCGATCAGCTGAAGCTTGCCGCTGGCCACGCTGAGCTTGGCGCTGGCGCTGTCGTCGGCGGTCGCGACCTCGATCAGGTCGCCCGCGCTCAGCCGCGTGTTGACCGCGCGCGCCGAGAAAGTGAGCGTCGCCTCGGGCGCGAGGGCGAACGCGGGCAGCTCCAGCGCGAGCCGGCCGGGGGTCGCGGGCGCGGCGACGCTGCGGCTGACCAGCTCGAGCCGCGGCCGCGGCGGGGTGATCGTGGCGCGCACCGCGGTGGTGCGCCCGTCCTTGAGCGTGACCTTGGCGTCGCTCGTCCCGGTCGGCACCGTCTCGGTATTCGCCTCGGTGGTGAGCGCGAGCCGGTCCCCGCCGCTCATGTCGCGTGACAGCGCACCCGCGGTGAAGGTGAGCCCGGCCACCTCGAGCGAGGCGACCTGATCGAGCCGCGCGCCGACCAGCCGCCCCTCCTTGTCGCCGGTGTAGAGCGTGAAGCCCTCGAGCCGGCTCGCCTCGCTCTGTCCCTTGAGCGTCAGCTGCGCCGGCGCGCTGGCGCCGAAGTGCGAGACCAGCAGGGTGAGATCGCCCGGCCGCGCGCGCTGCAGCGGCAGCGTCGCGGTGATCTCGTCGGGCGCGCTGGCCTTCCACTCGACCGGCTTGATCGTGCCCGAGCGGTCGCGCAGCGCGACCTGCTCGACGCAGGCGGCGGCGCCGCCGCGCAGCGTCAGCGGCGCGTCGCGGCCGACCACGACGGTGTCGTCGGGCTTCGGCTGCCACGCGGCGGGGGCGCCGTTCTGGAGCGGGAAGCGCGGGCCGGTGAAGCTGTCGAAGCCCCAGCGGCCGGTCAGCACCGCCTCGCCGATGGTGCTGCCGCCCAGCTTCTGCGCGTCGGGCCCGACCACGAGGCCGCCGCGCTCGGCGTCGGCCGCCACCGGCAGCTCCACCGTCCTGCCGTCCGCCAAGGCGAGGCGCAGCGTCAGCGCGCGCGCGTAATCGGTCGCGAACACCAGAGGCGCGTCCTCGAGCGGGAGGACCAGGCCGGGCTTGGCGAGACACACCGCGTCCTTGAGCGCCGCACGCAGCGGCGGGGGCGGCGACGATCCGATCGGCGGCAGCGGCGCGACCAGCACCGACTTGGGGTTCTGGAACGACGGCGGCGTGTTGAGCTGGAGCCGCAGCCGCGTGTTCTGCCCCACCGCCAGCGCCGGGGCATATTGATAGTCGGCGCTGCGGAACACGCCGAACAGCCGCGCGAAGTCGCGTGCCAGTGAGATATAGGGGCTGAACTCGCCCGCGCCGCCCTCCTTGGTGGCGGCGAGGCTGTAGGCGAACTGCGTGGTGGTGCCGCCGATCACGTCGATCATCGAGGCCGCGCCGCCGCCGGTCTGGAGCACCATGCCGTCGCGGTTCTGCGTCAGGCACGAGGCCTGGAGCGCGCGGCTGCGCGCGAGGCAGTCGGCGTTGAGCTTGATGCCGAGCGAGCCCGCGAGCGCGGTGGAGACGGGGACGAGCCGCTCGGGCGCGCTCTCCTCGACGCGCGCGACGCCGTTGACGAAAGTCTCCAGCCGGGCGCGGTCGAGCGAGGCCTGGTAGAGGTCCTGCGCGGCGCGGACGAACACGCCGGGGCGGCCGCGCACCGCCTTGACCAAGGCGTTGTAGCCCCCGCCGGTCTCGGGCGCCATCAGCGCGATCGCCTGCTGCGCGCCCTCGGGCACCTTGACGCTGAGCGTCGCCTTCTTGGGGTTCCACGTCTCGGCCTCGTAGAACCAGTTCTTGGGCGGCGGGTTGGTCGCGCCGCGCAGGAAGACGAGGACGAGCAGGTAGCGCGCGGCCTGGTCGGCGGGGAGGTCCGCCTTGAGCTCGAGCTGGTCGCCGATGCGCAGGGAGGGCACCTGGCCGATCGGCAGCGTCACCTTCTCGCGCGTCACCGCCATGGTCAGCGCCGGGCCGGCGAGGTCGAAGCTGTTGCCCTGCGCGCTAGCGGGAAGGGGCGACAGCACGAGCGAGGAGAGCGCCAGCAGCGCCGACAAGCGTTGAAGAAGAAGCCGCATCACCCCTCGCTATAGCCCAGCCGCGCACGCCCGCGCCACCGCCGCCGTGGGTGGCGCGCGATCTGGGCGAGGATGCGGCGGCGCGGTGGGGATGGTGCGGCGAGGGCGCGCGCGGGCGGGCGCGAATGTATGAGTCCTGTTGGAGCGAATGTTGCGAATGTTGAGTCACGGGCGGGGTCGCGCGCGGGACGGGGCGAGGGCGGCGGGAACGGCACGGCGCGATCTTAGCCGGAGGCGGGCGACGTAGGACAGCGGGCGAGCGCACGGTAGCGGCGGGCCCGCGTCTCGCCGGATTGAGCCAGCGGGACGTGATAGTCGTGGTGAAAATTGGCGGCCACGGCGTTGATTAAGAGATAGTTTCAGCGGTGCCACCCACAATCAAGCACTTATTAAAGTTCGTTGGACCCGCATTTTATACATAAGATAACTGCCGAAGCGCCGGCGTCTGTGCCGGCGTTGGGAGTATCGGTCATGCGGAAGTTCGGCCTGTGCATCTTGGTGGCAGCCTCGATCGCGAGCGCACCCGCCTCCGCGGCTAAGGTCTCGATGACGTTCAAGAATTTGAGCAACAAAAGGATCAGTGTAAGCAAGACAAGTTTCTGTGGCACTCTATCGCCCACTCCCAGCGACATAAATCCTGGGGAAACGTCACTTAAATCCAGCACTGATTGCGGTCCCGGAGTTTCGTCCGCTTATGTCGATTACAAGAACGACGCTGGAGTGTGTCGCTTCGTGATCAGTACGATCTACACCAACCCCAATTCCGTGACCGGGGCGGCGGGCTACTGGACGGGTACGGCGAACGCGACCGCGAACTCGGGCTCACCCACCTGCAAGGTGGAATCGAAGGACACGACGACCACCGCCACGGATGGCGACTTCGCCGCGGTCTTCTCGATGAAGTGACTGCGCGCATCAGCGAACGGAGGTAACAATGCAAATTTCAGCAACACTCAGCAGCGCGGCCAACGCCACACCCTCGTCGCCGGCGCTCGGCTCGGTTCGTCAAGCTGGCGAGACGAAGACCAGAGACGCGTCCGCGACGCAGGCGTCCGTGTCTTCGGTCGACAAAGAGAGCTTCGCCGACACGGGCAATCGCGCGCGCCAGCTGCTCGACGCTAAATATGCTGAGGCGCGCAAGGCCGGTACGCGCATCAAGTACGACATGTCGGAGCAAGGCGTGCGCGCCGACTTCTCATCGTTCTCCGATCAGGAACTCGCCTCGATCGCATTGAACCGCAATCACCAGTTCACCGACGACGAGAGTGGGTGGGCGAGAGGTGAATTCACCGAGCGTGCGCGCGTCGCCCTTGCGCCATTCGACAATGACGTCATGCATCGCTTTGATCGTCGCGGCATGGTCCTGGCGGTCAACGTGCTTTATAACAGTGCGACACCGGAAGTGCGTGAGGCACTCCGCTGGGACGAGGCGATGATGGCCTCGGGCGCCGAAATGCTGGCGCGCGACACGAAGGACTTTGGTCCGATCGATCGTCAGTCGGTAGCGCAGCTCGTGCTCGGTACGCGTTCCACCGGTCGTCCGTTGGGGATCGACTTCCTCAACAAAGGCGAGAACTTCAACTTCGATTGGTCGCCGTTGTTCTACACGCCGGCCACCTTCGCGAGGAAGGACGCGGCACCCGCGGAGGAGCCGAGCAGCGCCGGGTCGAAGCACTGAGCCGCGCGCCGCGGCGGGCGCGTGCCCGTCGCGGCGTTTCGGCAAGCAAGCAGGATGGACGCCGGCGCCTCGGCCGATCGCACGAGCGGCGACCACCGCCCGCCGCGGCCTCAGCGCACCCGCGAGAAATAGCGGACGAGCACCCCGCCGTCGGGGTGGTGCGGCGTGGCGCTGGCGACCTGCGTCTGCGCCACCGCCAGCGCCGAGCGGTGCGCGGGATCGAGCAGGTCGGCGCGCTGGAGCGCCTCTTCCGCGACGCGGCGGTTGCTCGCGCTGGCCTCGGGCGCGACCGCGGCGACCAGCTCGCACAGCGTAGCGCCACACCGCACCTGCGCGGGAACGCGCGCGTCGAGATAGGGAACGGCACGCGTCGCCTCCGCGATCGCGCGCTCGTTCTCCGTCGCCCAGCGCGCGTCGCGCGGCTCGGCCGCGAGCCGGCGGTGGAAGGCGGCGGTGCTCGCCGCGAGCGGTACGACCTCGTCCCCGGCGAGCAGGTCGGCGAGCAGCGCGTCGCCCGTCGCGGAAGGGGAGGGCGGCGCGATCGGCGCGGATGACGGCGATGGCGCGGGCGGAACGGTTACGGCGAGCGGCGTCGTCGAGCCGGCGCCCCGCACGACGCGGATCGACACGTTCGACGCGCGCGGTCCGCGGGACGAGCCCACGCTCAGGCTGATTGCCAGTAGGAGCGCCGCCGTCGACGCCGCGGCGATCAGCAGGTGTCGGGTTCGCATCCGCTTTCCTCCGGCCGCGCCGACGCGCGGACAGGTCGAGCGCACCTGAAGCGCGCATCGCGGTCAAGCCGCCGCTGACCCGCGCTGAACGGGCGCGCGGACTTCACCGTTAACCACCCCTCAACCAAATTCCGTCATCCCCTCGCCATCACGGGTCACAGGATCGGGCGAGGGTGATGACGGCGATCGGCGCGACTTCTGCGGCACAGACGGGCGAGACGGTGGACGTCGCCATCATCGGCGCCGGCCCGGCGGGGCTGACCGCCGCCTATCTGCTCACCAAAGCGGGCTACAGCGTCGCGGTGCTGGAGAAGGACCAGCGCTACGTCGGCGGGATCAGCCGCACCGTCGAGCACCAGGGCTTCCGCTTCGACATCGGCGGCCACCGCTTCTTCTCCAAGTCGAAGGACGTCGTCGATCTCTGGAACGAGATCCTGCCGCACGACTTCATCGAGCGCCCGCGGATGAGCCGCATCTATTACGAGGGCAAGTTCTACAGCTACCCGCTGCGCGCGTTCGAGGCGCTGGGGCATCTCGGCATCGTCCGCTCGGCGCTGTGCATGGCCAGCTTCGCCAAGGCGCGGCTGCTGCCGCGGCGCCGCGTGCGCAGCTTCGAGGACTGGACCGTCAACGCCTTCGGTCACAAGCTCTACTCGATCTTCTTCAAGACCTATACCGAGAAGGTATGGGGCATGCCGTGCGACGAGATGAGCGCCGATTGGGCGGCGCAGCGGATCAAGGGTCTGTCGCTCGGCAAGGCGGTGATCGACGGGGTCAAGCGCTCGCTCGGGCTCAACAAGCGCCCCAACGACGGGATGCAGGCCAAGACCCTGCTCGAGAATTTCCGCTACCCGCGGCTCGGGCCGGGGATGATGTGGGAGGCGGCGCGCGACCGCGTCGTCGAGCGCGGCGGGCGGGTGCTGATGGGCCATTCGCTGCGCCAGCTCCACCACCATGCGGCGAGCGGGCGCTGGACGGTGAGCGCCGACACCGACGCCGGTATCGCCACGGTCAACACCGCGCACGTGATCTCCTCGGCGCCGATGCGCGAGCTCGCCAGCCGGCTCCACCCGCTGCCGGCGGCGTTGCCCGAGGCGGCCAACCTGAAATATCGCGACTTCCTCACCGTCGCGCTGATGATCCGCTCACCCGAGCTGTTCCCGGACAATTGGATCTACATCCACGATCCCAAGGTGAAGGTCGGCCGCATCCAGAACTTCCGCTCCTGGTCGCCCGAGATGGTGCCCGATCCCGCGATCGCGTGCGTCGGCCTGGAGTATTTCTGTTTCGAGGGCGACGGGCTGTGGACCTCGAGCGACGAGCAGCTGGTCGCGCTGGCGACGCGCGAGATGGCCGCGCTGGGGCTGTGCGACCCGTCGCACGTCGTCGGCGGCACCGTGGTGCGGCAGGAGAAGGCCTATCCCGTCTACGACGAGGATTACGCGCAGAACGTCGACATGCTGCGGCGCGAGCTGGAGGGCCGCTACCCGACGCTCCACTGCGTCGGCCGCAACGGCATGCATCGCTACAACAACCAGGACCACGCGATGATGACCGCGATGCTGACGGTCCGCAACATCCAGGCCGGCGCGCGCGTGTACGACACCTGGGCGGTCAACGAGGACGCCGAATATCACGAGAGCGGGCGCGAGGGCGAGGCCGCGGCGCTGTCCAGCCTGCGCCAGGTGCCCGAGCGGCTCGGCGCGGACGTGCGCCGCGCGGCATGACACGATGATCCTGCGGCGGCATCCCGCCGCGCCGGTGCTCGCCGGCTGGCTGCTGACGTCGCTGCTGCTTCTGGCGGCGAGCTGGGACTCGATCCGAGTGCGGCTGTTCCTCGACGCCGACGACGCGATGCGGCTGCTCGAGGTGCGCGACTGGCTCGGCGGGCAGGGCTGGTTCGACGTCGCGCAGCACCGGCTCAACCGCGGCGACTTCCCGATGCACTGGTCGCGGCTGGTCGACCTGCCGCTGGCGGGCGCGATGCTGGCGCTGCGCCCGCTGCTGGGCGCGGGCGGCGCCGAGCGCGTGGCGCTGGTGCTGGTGCCGCTGCTGACGCTGCTGGCGGTGACCGCGCTCGCGGCGCTGCTGACGCGTCGGCTCGCCGGGCGCGCGCGCGTGCCGTACGCGGTGCTGCTGGTGGCGCTCGCCTCGCCGCTCCTGTTCCAGCTGCGCCCGCTGCGGATCGACCATCACGGCTGGCAGGTCGCCGCCGCGCTCGCCGCCGCCGCGGCGCTGCTGGCGCCGCCGACGCGGCGCACCGGCGCGCTCGCGGGCGCGGCGCTGGCGGTGCTGCTGACGATCTCGCTCGAGGGGCTGCCGATCGCCGCCGCCACCGCCGGGATCGCCGCGCTCGGCTGGGTGTGGCGGCCGGCGCGCGGGGGCATGGTGGTGACGCTCGGCTGGACGCTGGCGGGCGCGGCGAGCGCGCTCCATCTCGCCACGCGCGGGCCGCTGTGGGCGCGGCCGGCGTGCGACGCGATGGCGCCCGCGTGGCTGGCGGTGCTGTGGGTCGCCGCGGCGGGCTTGACGGTCGCGGTGGGCGTGGGGCTATCGGTGGCGGGCCGTGCGCGCGCCTCCGCTCCTCCGTCCTCCCGGACGTGCTTCGATGTCTCTGGGTTTGGACCTGGGTCGCTCGTCACGCCCGATGTCAGAGGCGGAGTGGCGGGATCGGACACATTTCTCCCCTTCAGGGGCGAGGCAGGGGGTGGGGCGCCGCCGCGTCCGCTGCGCTCGCGGCGAGCTCCCACCCCGACCCCATGGGGGAGGCGCTCAGCGCTAGCTCTTCCGTTCGCAGGAACACCGGTGCAGCTCGCGCTCCGTCTCGTCCTGCTCGCGCTCGCGGGCGGGGCCGCCGCGGCGACATTGCTCCTGCTCGCCCCCGGCTGCCTCGCGGGACCGTTCGCGACGCTGCCGCCGCTGGTCTATCGCCTCTGGTATCTCAGCGTGCTCGAGGGCCGGCCCGTGTGGGACCAGCCGCCCGCGCTCGCCGCCGCCGCGATCGGGCTGCCGCTCGCCGGGCTCGCCGGCACCGCCTTGGCGCTGCTTCGCCTGCCGCCGCGCCCGCTGACCGCCGCCCCGCGCGAGCGCTGGTGGCTCTACCTGCTGCTGCTGCTCGCCGCGACCGTGATCGCCCTGTGGGTGAGCCGCGCCGCCGCCACCGCCAACGCGCTCGCGGTGCCCGGCGCCGCGGTGCTGCTCGCGACGCTGCTGGCGCGCGCGCGCCGCCTCACCGCGCCGCTGCCGCGCACGCTGGCGACGCTCGGCGCGCTGCTGCTCGCCTCGCCCGGCCAGGTCGCGGCCGCCGCGCTGCTGCTCGTGCCCGGCCCGGTCGAGCGCGCGCGCGGCGACTCGCGCCGCCCGAGCTGCGCCGCCGCCACCGACGTGCGCGCGCTCGCCGCGCTGCCGCCCGGCAGCGTGTTCGCGCCGCTCGACCTCACCCCCGAGCTGCTGGTGAGCACGCGCCATCGCGCGATCGCGGGCGGCTATCACCGCGGCGCGCGCGCGATGGAGCGGGTGCTGCTCGGCTTCACGCTGCCGCCCGCGCGCGCGCGCGCGATCGTGGCGGCGAGCGGCGCCGATTACCTCGCCGCCTGCCCCGGCCTGCCCGAGCTGGCGCAATACCGCTCCGCCGCCCCGGACGGCCTGTGGGCGCGGCTGGAGCGCGGCGAGCGGGTCGCGTGGCTGGCGCCGCTGCCCGTGCGCGGTCCCGTGCTCGCCTGGCGGGTGGTGCGCGACCCCTTGCCCGCGGGGGCCGCGCGCCACTAAGGCGCTCGCGATGCAGGCAGACCGGCTCCATTGGTGGCAGACGCGGTGGTTCGTGCTCGCCGCCATGGTGGCGGCGTGCGTGCCGCTGCTGTGGCCCGACATCCCCCCGATCGTCGACCTGCCCGGCCACATGGGGCGCTACCGCGTCCAGCTCGACCGCGGCGCGCACCCGTGGCTGACCGACTGGTACCGGTTCCGCTGGTCGCTGATCGGCAACCTCGGTGTCGACCTGCTGATCGAGCCGCTCGCGCCGCTCATCGGGCTGGAGCCGGCGGTCAAGCTGATCATCCTCACCGTCCCCGCGCTCACCGTCGGCGGGCTGCTGTGGATCGCGCGCGAGGTGCATGGGCGCATCCCGCCGACGGCGCTGTTCGCGTTGCCACTCGCCTACGGCTATCCGTTCCACTTCGGCTTCGTGAACTTCGCGCTGTCGATGGCCTGGGCGCTGTGCCTGTTCGGGCTGTGGCTGCGGCTGGCGCGGCAGGGGCGCTTCGGGCTGCGCGCGCTGCTGTTCGTGCCGCTCTCGTGCATCCTGTGGGTGTGTCACACCTTCGGCTGGGGCGTCTTGGGTGTGCTGGCCTTCTCGAGCGAGCTGATCCGCCAGCACGACCTGCGTAGCGCGCGCGCCGCGGGTTGGCTGGAGAGCTGGGTGCGCGCCGGCCTGGGCTGCGTGCCGCTGGCGCTGCCGATGGTGCTGATGGTGGCGTGGCGCTCGGGCGCCGACGTCACCGGGCAGACCGCCGACTTCTTTTACTGGAACACCAAGATCGCCTGGATCGTGATGGCGCTGCGCGACCGCTGGATGTGGTTCGACGTCGCCAGCATGGCGGTGATCTACCTGGTGCTGTTCAAGGCGGTGCGCGACCCGCGGATGGGCTATTCGCGCCACCTCGGCCTCTCGGCGCTGTTCATGCTGCTGGTGTACATCCTGCTGCCGCGCATCGTCTTCGGCTCGGCCTATGCCGATATGCGGATGGCGCCTTTCATGGTGGCGGTGGCGGTGATCGCGATCCGGCCCAAGCCCGGTGCCGACCTGCGCCACGCCGCTCTGCTCGCGGCGGCGGGGCTGAGCTTCTACGGGGTGCGCCTCGCGGCGACGACGATCAGCTTCGCGCGCTTCGACGCCGACTATGACGCGGAGCTCGCCGCGCTGCCGCACGTGCCGATCGGGGCGCGGCTGATCAGCTTCGTCGGGCACAATTGTGTCAACGCCTGGCGCATGTCGCGGCTGGAGCATCTGCCCGCGATCGCGCTGGAGCGGCGGCTCGCCTATACCGACGACCAATGGTCGATGGCGGGGGCGCAGCTGCTCACCGTCCATTACCCCGATGCCGGGCCCTATGCGCACGATCCGACGCAGATCGTCACCTCGGTCAAATGCCCGTACGAGTGGTGGCGGCCGGCCAATTACGCGTTGGCGCGCTTCCCGCGCGACGCCTTCGACTACGTCTGGCTGATCCGCCCGCCGGCGTACAACCCGCGCTTCACCGCCGGGCTGGTGCCGGTGTGGCGCTCGCCGACGAGCAACTCGGTGCTGTTCCGCGTCGACCATGACGCGCCCGCGATCGACGCCAGCGACGAGGAGCTGGGCGTGCCCAAGTGGCTGATCGAGCGGATGCAGCGTCGCCGCGAGCGGCTTGAGCGGCTGCGCGAGCGGCAGGAGCGCGAACAGGAGCGGCTAGAGCGGTTGCGGGTGGAGCAGGAGCGGTAGGGCTGCCGGGTAGGTGACGCTGCAACTCCTCCCCGCGAGCGGGGAGGATCGGCGCTTCATCCCCGCCGGAAGGGCGTCATCTCTCCCAGGAACTCCTGCTCCTGCGCCACCGCGGCGCGCTCGCGCACGAGGAAGTCCGCCACCGCCCGGCGGAACGACGGGTCGGGGAGGTAATGCGCGGACCACGTCGGCACCGGGACATAGCCGCGGGCAAGCTTGTGCTCGCCCTGCGCGCCCGCCTCCACCGTCTTCAGCCCGCGCGCGATCGCGGCGTCGATCGCCTGGTAGTAGCACAGCTCGAAGTGGAGGAACGGCACCTCCTCGGTGCAGCCCCAGTAGCGGCCGTACAGCGCGTCGTCGCCGATCAGGTTGAGCGCGCCCGCGATCGGCACGCCGTCGCGCTCGGCCAGGATCAGCAGCACGCGCTCGCCCAGCGCCGCGCCGAGCAGCGGGAAGAAGGCGCGGGTGAGATAGGGGCGACCCCATTTGCGGCTGCCGGTGTCCTGGTAGAAGCGCCAGAACGCGTCCCACTCGCGCTGCCCGATCGCGGCGCCGCTGAGATGGCGGATCGTCAGCCCCTCCACCGCGGCGGCGCGCTCCTTGCGGATCGCCTTGCGCTTGCGGCTGGCGAGCGCGCCGAGGAAGTCGTCGAAGCTGGCAAAGCCCTGGTTCTGCCAGTGATATTGCGTGCCCTCGCGGATCAGCCAGCCGGCGCGTTCGAACCGCGCGATCTGGTCGGGCGCGACGAAGGTGGCGTGCGCGGAGGAGAGATCGTGGCGGTCGGTCACCGCCTCCAGCGCGGCGATCAGCGCGGGTGCCGCGTCGGGGTCGCGCAGCAGCAGCCGCGCCCCCGGCACCGGGGTGAAGGGCACCGCGACCTGGAGCTTGGGGTAATAAGCGCCGCCGGCGCGCTCCCACGCGTCGGCCCAGCCGTGGTCGAAGACATATTCGCCCTGGCTGTGGCTCTTGGCATAGGCCGGCGCGATCGCCGCCGGGGCACCGTCGGCGCCGTCGACCACGATGGGGATCGGCTGCCAGCCGCTGCGCCCGCCGACGCTGCCGGACTCCTCCAGTGCGCTGAGGAAGGCGTGGCCGAGGAAGGGGTTGGCGGTGCCGGCGCAGGCGTCCCACTGGTCGGCGGGGAGGGCGCCGACCCCCTCGGCGATTCGCGCGGTGAGCGAGGTCATCGCTGCCTAAGTTAGGCGCGAGCGGGCGGGGGTTAAAGGACGGAGGCGCGGTGGGCGCGGTTTCCGCCGGCGGTTCGGTGCCGTCGCTCACCCCGCGCGCCACCGTCATCCCGCGTCAGGCCCGGGATGACGGTGGCGCGCAGGTCGTCGCGACGGCCGCGACTACGTCCGCCGAGTCGGACGGGCTCGCGGAAGCGACCGGCGCGGCCCCGCTCAGAGCGACGCGGCGACCTCGACGATGGCGTCGACTTCGACCGCGGCGCCGAGCGGCAGCGCCGCCACGCCCACCGCCGAGCGCGCGTGCTTGCCGGCGTCGCCGAACAGCTTGACCATCAGCTCGCTGGCGCCGTTGGCGACCTTCGGCTGGTCGGTGAAGTCGGCGGTGGAGTTGACGAACACGCCCAGCTTCACCACCCGCGTGACCTGCTCGAGCGAGCCGAGATGCGCCTTGAGCTGCGCCACCAGCATCAGCGCGCAGCGCTGCGCCGCGTCCTGGCCCTGCTCGAGCGAGACGTCGTCGCCGAGCCGACCGGTGACGACCGCGCCGTCCCTGAAGGGCAGCTGGCCCGAGACGTGGAGGAACCCGCCCGCGGCGACGACGGGGACGTAGGCGGCCACCGGGGCGGCGGCCTGGGGCAGCGTCAGGCCGAGCTCGGCGAGCGCGCGGTCGATACGATCGGTCATGCGCTTCCCCTGCGGCGCGCGCCCTCGCGGGTCAAGTCGGGGACGGGTCGAGGTCGATATCGCGTCCGCTTGTCGCCGGTACCTCGGTACCCCGGTGAGAAGGGCCAACCCGCCCCGGTCAGGCCTGCGCCGCCGCCTCCAGCGCGGGCGCGTGCTCGGCCGCGGCGAAGCGCGCCGCGATCCACGCCTCGGCCGCGCGCCAGTCATCGATCCGCGCGTGTGCCAGCGGGGCGGCGGGCACGCCCGCGGCGAGCGCGGGCTCGGCGATCATGTGGAGGCGCCACACGCCGGGCGCGTGCTTCGCCACCGACTCATGATGGTGCGGCAGGTCGTCGACGAAGACGGTGACCGGGTCGCCGTGTTCCGCCACCAGCCGCGCCACCGGGGCGCCCTTGCCGCCCTGGTTGCACTCGACCCGATGCGTGATCCCGAACCGCTCGAGCTGCTCGACCCGGTGCGTGCGACACTGGTCCTCGAGGTTGGTGAGGATGACAATGTCGGCGCGCTCGGCCAGCCGCGCCAGCGCCGCGCCGGCGTGCGGCACGAGCGTCTGTCGTGCCATCTCGGCCGGGAAGAAGCCGCCGAGATAGCCGAACATCTCCTCCTGCGTCAGCGGCGCGCCGCCGCGCCGCCGCATGTTCTTGGCGAGTTCCCAGCTGTCGTAGCGGAACTCGATGTCGTGCGCTTCGTCGAGCCAGGTGGCGAAGTGGCGCACCATGTGGAGCAAGACCTCGTCGCAGTCGCTGATCAGCAGCGGTCGGGTCATCGTGGCGCTTCCTCCAGTCGGGCGCGCGCCGCGACCAGCGCGGCCGGGGTGGTGCCGGTCGCCGCGGCGCAGGCGAGAAGATCGGGTTCGTGCGCCTCGAGGAAGGCGAGGCACGCGGCGAGAACGGCAGGGTCGCGCAGCCGCGCGCGCAGGTCGTCGGGCGCCAGCCCCGTCACGCCGATCAGTCGTTCGGCGCGCAACGGTTCGTTAAGCGTCCAGGCAAGAGCGTCGAGCGCGATCGTCGTCGCGTCGGGCTGGATTGGATCGGTTCGGACCATTATCTATCTGGCGTCAGAGGAGAAAGCGGCGCGTGGCCAAGCGGGTGCTCGTTGTCGAGGACAATGAACTCAATCTCAAGCTGTTCTGTGACCTGTTGCGGGCGCACGACTTCGCGGTCGAGCCGGTGCGCGACGGGCGCGAGGCGGTGGAGCGCACCCGCGCCTTCATGCCCGACCTGATCGTGATGGACATCCAGATGCCGCACGTCACCGGCTACGAGCTGATCCTCGAGCTCAAGGCCGACGACGCGCTGCGCCACATCCCCGTTATGGCGGTGACCGCTTATGCCGGGCGTGAGGATGAGGAGCGCATCCGTGCCGCGGGGGCGGATGCTTATATCTCCAAACCGATCACTTTGGCGCGCTTCATCACCGCGGTGGGGTCGCTGGTGTGAGCGGGGGCGGGATGCCGCTCGCCCGCGGCTGAGCGACGGCCTCTGCCTCTTCCTTGTTCCCCGGCGGAAGCCGGGGCTCAGGTGGGAAGGCGGCGGTGTGTCTCACCAGCGTCCCCCAACTGGGCTCCGGCTTTCGCCGGGGAACAGGCTTGTTGGGGAAGGTCGAGTGCCACGACCGCCCGCGATCACATTCACCCTACAGATCGAGCGCCCAGCCGTCGCGCCCGCGCGGGTCGGGGGCGCGCTCGGGGACGTAGCGGGTCGCGCCCGCGCTCAGCCGCAGGATCGTCCAGTCGCCGCGGCGGTCGACCGCCTCCAGCGCGCAGCCGCAGCGCTCGAACGCCGCCACCACCTCGGCGCGCTGCGTCTCGAGCAGCCCCGCGAGCACGATCGCGGCGCGCGGCGCGGCGATCGCCGCCACCTCGGGCGCCATCGAGATCAGCGGGCCGGCGAGGATGTTGGCGATCACCAGGTCGTAGGGCGCGCCCGCCGCGATCGCCTCGGAGAGCGCGCCGTCCGCCACCACCAGCGCGATGCCGTCGACCGCGTTGGCCGCCATGTTCTCGCGCGTGACCGCGATCGCGGCGGGGTCGATGTCGGTCGCGGTCACCTGCGCCCCCGGCCAGAGATGCCGCGCGGCGAAGGCGAGCAGCCCGGTGCCGGTGCCGAGGTCGATCGCGTTGGTCACCTCGCGCCCGGCCAGCGAGTCGAGCATCGCGAGGCAGCCCGAGGTGGTGGCGTGATGCCCGGTGCCGAAGGCCTGGCCCGCGTCGATCAGGAAGGCGCGGCCGTTCGGCGGCGCGGCGACCGGGTGCGCGCTGGTGTGGACGACGAAGCGCCCCTCGCTGATCGGCTCCAGCCCGGCCTGGCTTAGCGTGACCCAGTCCTGCGCGGTGAGCGGCGTCACCGCGGGATCGGCACCCGCCGCACTCGGCACCAGCGCGCGCAGCGCGGCGAGCATGGCGGCGTCGGGCTCGTGCTCCATGTACGCGTCGAGCCGCCAGCGCTCGCGGTCGTCCTCGACCTCCTCGCTCGTCATCAGCACCGCGTCGATCGCGAGATCGTCGGCGGCGTCGATCGCTTCGGCCTCGGCGCGGGTGCAGGGCAAGGTGACGCGCCAGCTGTCGATCGCCTCAGCGGACATAGCTGGCCCCGTTGACGTCGAGCACCGCCCCGGTCATCGACGGCGGCGCCTCCAGCGCGAGGAAGCGCGCCACCGCCGCCACTTCCTCGGGCTGGGCAACGCGGCCGAGCGGGATGTCGGCGAGCAGTTTGTCGCCGCCGCGGCTGGCGAGATAGTCCTCGGCCATGCCGGTCATGGTGAAGCCGGGGCAGATCGCGAAGGCCAGGATGTCCTCGCGGGCATAGCCGCGCGCGATCGTCTTGGTCATCGCCACCATGCCCGCCTTGGCGGCGGCGTAATGCCAGTGCGCCGGGCTGTCGCCGCGATAGGCGGCGCGGCTGGCGACGTTGACCAGCCGCCCGCCGCGCCCGCCCGCCTGCCAGTGGCGCACCGCCAGCCGGCTGAGCTCGGCCGCGGCGGTGAGGTTGATCCGCAGCGTGCGCTCCCAGCCCGCGACCCAATCGTCCGAGTCGAGCGGGTTGGCCTCGAACACGCCGGCGTTGTTGATCAGCACGTCAATCCGGCCGCCGAGCCGGTCGAGCGCGGCGTCCCACAGGCGCGCGGGGGCGGCGGGGTCGGCGAAATCGGCGGCGAGGCCGCTCGCGGTGGCGTGGCGCGCGAGCGCGACACCCGGGACGGCGTCGAGCGTGGCGGCGACGGCGGCGCCGATGCCGCGGCTCGCGCCGGTGAGGAGGATGTTGACCATGCGCGCCGCGATAGGACGGAAGCGGGGGGCGGGGCCAGAGGGGTTGAGCGGGCGCAGCGTGCGCGACCGGCCGGTCGGCGATCCTGCCTGAGGCCGTCGTCCCATCTCCTCCGTTCGCTTCGAGTCGCCGTCCCGCCGGCCGAGACGCGCTCTCGACGAGCCGACCGCTGCCCTGGCCGAGCGGATGTGGTCGTAGATGCGGCCCTGGCGAGCGGGTGAGGAGGCGGACGGCGGCGCCCGCTACACCGCTTCCCCGGCTCGCCCCCTCACCCCTCGCTCGCGGCGAAGCTCTCCGCCGAGGCGCGCAGCGCGTCGAAGCGGTCGCCGATCTGCTCGAAGGCGTGGCCGAGCGACATGATCTCGCCGGTCACCTCGTTGGTATCCTCGCGGATCGCGGCGATGGTGTGCGACATCGAGTCGGCCGCCATCGCGGTCTCGTCGACCGCGGCGGTGATCGCGGTGACCGTCTGCGCGTGCATCTGCATCGCCGCGGTCACCTGCACCGCCGAGCGCCGCACCTCGCCGACGGTGTGCTTGATCGAGGCCGAGGTGTCGACGGTCACCCGCGTGGCGGCCTGGATCGCGGCGATCTTGGCGGCGATGTCGTCGGTGGCGCGCGCGGTCTGGCTGGCGAGGCTCTTCACTTCCTGCGCCACCACCGCGAAGCCGCGCCCGGCGTCGCCCGCGCGCGCCGCCTCGATCGTGGCGTTGAGCGCGAGCAGGTTGGTCTGCCCGGCGATGTCGCGGATCAGCCCGAGGATCGACTCGATCGACTTGGCGTGTTCGCTCAGCGCCGCGCTGGCGCTCACCGCGTCCGCGGCCTGAGCGCTGGCGTCCTCCAGCGTGGTGCTGCAGGCGCGCATGTCGCTCTGCACCGAATCGATCGCGCGGATCAGCCCGGCCGCGGTCGCGGCGGCGTCGCGCATCGCGAGCGCCGACTGCTCCGCCGCGGTGGCGACCTCGCTGGTCTTGTCGAGCATGCCGCGGGTGGAGCCCGCGGCGGCGCGCGCCTTCTCGCGCACGACGTGGCCGCGCGCCGCGATCGCGCCGATGCCATCGCTGATGCTGGTGCGGAACGCCGCCGAGCGCTCGGCGCGCGCCGAGCGCGTGGCGGCGAGCGACAGCGCGCCGAGCCGCGACGCCATCAGGTCCGATTCCATCATCGCCAGCCGCAGCACGACGTCGCTGAGCCGCTCGAGCCGCGCTGCGTCTCCCGCGCAGCCGGCGCCGAGCAGCCGCAGCGTGTGCCCGTGGGCACGGCTCAGGCCGGCGAGCAGCAGCGTCAGCGGCACGCCGTTGGCCTGGGACACGTCGACCTGGCCGATCACCATCGCGTGCCAGCGCTCGCTGAACGGCTCCTCGTAGCGCAGCCGCATATACTGCGTCGCGCGGGCGAGCTGCTCGTCGAGTCGCGGCCCGGTGATCGCGCGCATCGCCGCGGGCAGCGTGGGCAGCGCGAGCAGATAGTCCCAGAAGGTGCGCGCGACCTCGCGCCAGCCGTCGGCGGCGTCGAGCAGTCCGGCGATCTCGCGGCACGCCGGCAGGATGCCGCCGTCCCAGTCGAAGTCGCCGACGCGGTCGATCAGAGCGCGCTCATCGTGGTGGACCATCCGCATCGACGCTCACTCGGCTGGAGGATCAGGCCGCGACCTTGCTGGCGAACTCGCCGGCATGGCCGTCGAGCGCGCCGAGTCGCCCGGCGAGCGAGTCGAAGCCGGCGCCGAGGCGGTCGATCTCGGTCGCCACCGTCTCGGTGTCCTCGCGGATCGCGGCGATGGTGTGCGACATCGAGTCGGCCGCCAGCGCGGTCTCGTCCACCGCGGCGGTGATCGCGGTGACGGTCTGCGCCTGCGACTCCATCGCGTGGCGGATCCGCGTCGCCGACTCCTGCACCTCGGCGACGGTGGTGCGGATCGAGGCCGAGGTGTCGACGGTCACCCGCGTGGCGGCCTGGATCGCGGCGATCTTGGCGGCGATATCGTCGGTGGCGCGCGCGGTCTGGCTGGCGAGGCTCTTCACTTCCTGCGCCACCACCGCGAAGCCGCGCCCGGCGTCGCCCGCGCGCGCCGCCTCGATCGTGGCGTTGAGCGCGAGCAGGTTGGTCTGCCCGGCGATGTCGCGGATCAGCCCGAGGATCGACTCGATCGACTTGGCATGGTCGCTCAGCGCGCCCGAGACGTTGACCGCGTCGCCCGCCTGACCGGCGGCGCGAGTCGCGATGTCGGCGGCGACCTCGACCTCGGCGCGTGCATCCTCGATCGCGCGGATCAGTCCGGCCGCGGTCGAGGCGGCGTCGCGCATCGCCACCGCCGACTGCTCGGCCGCGGCCGCCACCTCGCTGGTCTTGCCGAGCATCCCGCGCGCCGCCGAGGAGGCGTGCGAGGCCTGGGCGCGGAGGTGGTCGCCCTCGCGCGTGGTGTCCTCCACCGTCACCGCGATGCCGTCGCGGAACTCGACGGCGAGCCGGTCGCGCGCCACCTGGGCGCGATGCTCGCGATAGGAGGCGTACATCTCGACGGTGATCTCGCCCTCCAGCGCGGACAGGCGCATCAGCGTGTCGACCAACTCGGGCAGGCGCGGGTCCTCGCGCGCCACCGAGGCCATCAGCACGTCGAGCGCGGCGCGATCGCTCGCGCTGATCATCGACAGCAGCGCCATCGGCGTCACGTCGGCGGCATAGGCGCCCGCGACCGAGCGTTCGATCGACTCGATCCAGGCGCGCTCGCGCGTGCGCAGGAAGCGATTCTCGAGGAAGATGCAGCCGAGATCGACCATCCGCTCGCTCTCGTGCGCCGCCCACGAGCGTCGATCGGCGAAGCAGCGCTGCCACTGTTCCCAATAGGCCTGCGCGATCTCGCGGATGCGCGGCTCCAGCGCGGCCCATACGTCCTGCGACGCCTGGGTCAGCCGGCCGTCGACGTCGAACACGCGGAAGCGGGCGGTGAGGTCGAAGGCGGCGGCGACCGATCCGATCGGCGGCAGGTCGTGGGACAAGGAGCGGCTCCCGCTAGAGTCAGAGTCGGGACCGTAGCTAGCCTCCGCGGGTTAATAGTGAGTTAGGCAACGCCCATCGATCCCCCTGGTGTAACCGGCACCAAGCTTGCATCGCGCCGCCGCTGGCCGCATAGACCGCGCCAAATCTGTCCGCCGTATCGTCACCTGAGGAATCCAGCGCTTGGCCTCCAAACCCGCCCGCCCGCGCAGCCCGCACCTGTTCAGCGGCCCGCTGCAGCTGCACTATCGCTGGTCGCCGGCGATGACCGCCTCGATCTTCCACCGCGTCACCGGCGACGGCATGGCGACGGTCGGAACGCTGCTGCTCGTCTGGTGGCTCGCCGCGATCGCGGCCGGGCCGCAGGCCTATGGCGTGTTCCTCCACGTCTTCACCACGTCGAGCGGCGCGCTCAACCCGCTCGGCTGGATCGTCGGCGTGGGGCTGACCTGGTCGCTGTTCCAGCACATGATGAGCGGCATCCGCCATCTCATCCTCGACACCGGCGCGGCGTTCGAGCTGAAGGTCAACCGCACGCTGGCGGTGCTCACCTTCGTGCTGTCGGTGCTGCTCACCGCTGGCTTCTGGTTTGTCCTTCTGGGGGTCAAGTGATGGGTACCGAGATCGGCCGCGTCCGCGGGCTGGGCAGCGCGCACGCCGGGGCGCATCACTGGTGGCACCATAAGATCACCGCCGGCACTAATTTCCTGCTGCTGGTGTGGTTCCTGGCGTCGATCGCCATGCTGCCGTCCTATGACCACACCACCGTGCGGCTGTGGCTCTCCTCGGCCTGGGCGGCGGTGCCGATGGCGCTGCTGATCGCCTCGGTCTTCTACCATTTCCGCCTCGGCCTGCAGACGGTGATCGAGGATTACTCGCACAAAGAGAACCGCTTCGTGCTGACGATCCTGCTCAACGTGTTCACCGCCGCGACCGCCGGCACCGCCATCTTCTCGATCCTCAAGGTCGCCTTCGGAGCCGCCGCCTGATGTCCGACGCGTATAAGATCATCGACCACACCTATGACGCGGTGGTCGTCGGCGCGGGCGGCTCGGGGCTGCGCGCGACCATGGGGATCGCCGAGAGCGGGCTGAAGACCGCCTGCATCACCAAGGTGTTCCCGACGCGGTCGCACACCGTCGCGGCGCAGGGCGGGATCGCCGCCTCGCTCGGCAACAACTCGCCCGACCATTGGTCGTGGCACATGTTCGACACCGTCAAGGGCTCCGACTGGCTCGGCGACCAGGACGCGATCGAGTATATGGTGCGCGAGGCGCCCGCCGCGGTCTACGAGCTGGAGCACGCCGGCGTGCCGTTCAGCCGCAACGACAACGGCACGATCTACCAGCGCCCGTTCGGCGGGCACATGCAGAACATGGGCGAGGGCCCGCCGGTGCAGCGCACCTGCGCCGCGGCGGACCGCACCGGCCACGCCATGCTCCACGCTTTGTACCAGCAGAGCCTGAAGTATGACGCCGACTTCTACGTCGAATATTTCGCGCTCGACCTGATAATGGAGAACGGCGCCTGCCGCGGCGTGATCGCCCTGTGCATGGAGGACGGCTCGATCCACCGTTTCCGCGCGCACGCGGTGGTGCTCGCCACCGGCGGCGGCGGCCGCGTCTACCAGTCGGCCACCTCGGCGCACACCTGCACCGGCGACGGCAACGGCATGGCGCTGCGCGCCGGCCTGCCGCTGCAGGACATGGAGTTCGTCCAGTTCCACCCCACCGGCATCTACGGCGCCGGCGTGCTGATCACCGAGGGCGCGCGCGGCGAGGGCGGCTATCTCACCAACTCCGAGGGCGAGCGCTTCATGGAGCGCTACGCCCCCAGCGCCAAGGACCTCGCCAGCCGCGACGTGGTGGCGCGCTCGATGGCGATGGAGATGCGCGAGGGCCGCGGCGTCGGCAAGGAGAAGGACCATATCTTCCTCCACCTCGACCATATCGATCCCAAGGTGCTGCACGAGCGGCTGCCCGGCATCACCGAGACCGGCAAGATCTTCGCCGGCGTCGACCTGACGCGCCAGCCGCTGCCGGTGACGCCGACGGTCCATTACAACATGGGCGGCGTGCCCTGTAACTACCACGGCGAGGTCGTGCGGCTGAAGGACGGCGACCCCGACTCGGTCGTCCCCGGCCTGTTCGCGGTCGGCGAGGCGGCGTGCGTCTCGGTCCATGGCGCCAACCGGCTCGGCTCCAACTCGCTGATCGACCTGGTCGTGTTCGGCCGCGCCACCGGGCTGCGGCTGAAGGAGACGCTCAAGCCCGACACGCCGCACAACCCGCTGCCGAAGGGCTCGGAGGAGATGGCGCTGAGCCGGCTCGACCATTTCCGCCACGCCGCGGGCAGCACGCCGACCGCCAAGCTGCGCGGCGAGATGCAGCGGACGATGCAGCGCCACTGCGCGGTGTTCCGCGACTCGGCGCTGCTGGCGGAAGGCGTCGAGAAGATCGAGGCGATCTACCAGGGCGTGCAGGACGTCGGCGTGACCGACCGCTCGCTGATCTGGAACACCGATCTGGTCGAGACGCTCGAGCTCGACAATCTGATCGGCCAGGCGGTGGTGACGATGAAGAGCGCGGCCAACCGCAAGGAGAGCCGCGGCGCGCACATGCACGAGGACTTCCCCGAGCGCGACGACGCCAACTGGATGAAGCACACGATCGCGACCTTCGACGGCTGGGGCGGCAAGAGCGGCGCCACCGCGATCGATTATCGCCCGGTGCACGACTACACGCTCACCGACGACGTCGAGTACATCAAGCCCAAGAAGCGCGTGTACTGATCAGCGGACCTCGACCAGGCGCTCGCCGGCGGCGAGGGCCTGGTCAGGCCGCGCCGTCGAGGCGTTCGGCGAGCCAGCGCGCGATCAGCGCCTGACGCGTGGTACCGCTCTCGGCGGCGAGTCGGTCAAGCCGGCGGACGCGCCATCCGGGCAGGTCTAGCGCGACGCGCTCGATGTCGTTGATCCGCTCGGCCGCACCCCAATCGATCAGGTCGCTGATGTCGTCGCCCGCGTCGAAGCGTCGATCGAAGTCCTCACTGCTCATCGGCTCGCTCATAGGCCCTCGCTTCCTCCGGTCGCGCACGGCGCACCGAGATGATCCGGATCCGGTCACTGCGCTCGGTCACCACGGCCGTCCACAAACGGCCGGCGATACGGCCGACGACGAGCCAGCGCGACTCGACCAGCGCCGATCGGTTTACCGGCACGCGCAACGCGCTTGGATCATGCCACAGCGCCTGCGCCGTAGGAAAGTCGATGCCGTGCTTGAGCCGGTTCGCGGCACTTTTCGCAGCATCGAACTCGAACACTCCTAATCGTAGATCACGCGAGCACCGCGCGGGCGCCGTGCCCGCCTTTTCTTGCGGCCGCTCGGGAACCCTCGTCCGCCCCGTCGCTTACCGCCGCCATGACCGACAGCAACGCGGCGCGCTACCCGCTCCTCGCCAACCCGCACATCCAGCTCCACGGCACCGTGGACGACATGATGTACGCACGGTTCAAGGAGCAACTCGCCGCCGTGCCCGCGGAGGGCCCAATCGTCATCTCGCTTACCACCCTCGGCGGCGATCCCGAGATGGCGCGCGCGATGGGCGACTCGATCCGCCTGCTGCGCGAGTACACCGGTCGTGAGGCGCTGTTCCTCGGCAAGGTCGCGGTCTATTCCGCCGGCGCGACCTTCATGTCGGCCTTCCCGGTCGAGTGCCGCTTCCTCACGCGCAACTCGCGCCTGATGATCCACGAGCGCAGCATGACCAGCACGCTCCAGCTCTCCGGCCCGCTCAACACCATCCCGCCGGTCCTCAAGGCGAAGCTCAACGAGATCGCCGACTCGATCCGCATCCAGGAGGAGGGCTTCGCCGACCTCGTCCGCGGCAGCCAGGTGACGCTCGACGAGCTCAAGAAGCGCGCGCCGGACAATTGGTACATCGAGGCGAACGAGGCCCGTGACCTCGGCCTGGTGCTCGACGTGATCTGACGTTCCCGCCGCGCGGCCAGCCCACGGGCTGACCCGCGGCGGGGCACCTCACGCGAACGCCGGCGCCTGGCGGAGCTGGTGATAGGCGCTGATCACCTTGGCCAGCATCGCCTCGTGGCTGCGGTCACCGCCGTTGCGGTCGGGGTGATAGCGGCGCACCAGCTCGGAATAGCGGCGGCGCAACGCGGCGCGGTCGGCGTCCGCCGCCAGCCCCAGTGTCTCCAGGTTGCGGCGATCCTCCCCCGACAACGGCTTGCCATCGGTGCGCTCGGGCGCGGCGGTGCGGCGGAAGCGCGCGCCGATCGCGTCGAGCGGGTCGGCGAAGTCGGCCCAGCGCGGCCCCTGGTCGCCGCTGCCCGCGCGCGCGAACGCCCGCGTCTCGCGCTCCCACCCCGCCAGCGGCCGCTGCGCGCGGTGGATCTCCTCCGCGGTCATCCCGTCGAAGTAATTGTAGCCCGCGTTGAAGGCACGGATATGGTCGAGGCAGAACCAGCGGAAGCGCGGCGGCCCCTCGGCGTTGGCCGGCCCCTCCAGCGGCGGTGCGCGGAACTCGCCGGCGGCGGCGCAGCCGGGATGCGCGCAGGCCTGCGCCGCGCCTTCCACGCGGCCGTGGAACCTCGTCTGCGGTCGATCCTTGTTGGGCTTCACTGAACTGCCGTCGCTTCCCGGACAAAGGACGGTATATGGGAAGGATGACCGACGCTTCCACCGGGCCGATCGCGGCCGAGATCACCGCCCGTCTCACCGCGGCGCTCGCTCCGTCGCGGCTCGAGGTGATCAACGAGAGTGCGCATCACCGCGGCCACGCCGGCGACGACGGCAGCGGCGAGAGCCACTTCCGCGTTGTGGTGGAGAGCCCCGCCTTCACCGGCCGGTCGCGGGTCGAGCGCCAGCGGCTGGTCAACCGCGCGCTCGCCGAGCTGCTCGCCGACCACGTCCACGCGCTCGCGATCCGCGCCACCGCGCCGGGCGAGCCGGCGTGAGCGGTTACCGGCTCTGGTACTGGCCGACGATCCAGGGCCGCGGCGAGTTTGTCCGGCTCGCGCTCGAGGCCGGCGGGATCGCCTATGAGGACAGCGCGCGCGCGCACGGCATGGAGGCGATGCTGGCCGACATGGCCGCGCACGCGCCCTTCGCGCCGTTCGCGCCGCCGTATCTGGTGGCGGACGGCCGCGCGGTGGCGCAGGTCGCCGACATCCTGCTCTACCTCGGCGACCGGCACGGGCTGGCACCGGGCGACGCGGCGACGCGCTACTGGCTCCACCAGCTCCAGCTCACCGTCGCCGACCTGGTGGCCGAGGCGCACAACGTCCACCACCCGGTCGCGGCCATGGCCTATTACGAGGAGCAGAAACCCGAGGCGGCGCGCGCCGCGGCACCATTCCGCGACGAGCGCATCCCCAAGTTCCTCGACCATTTCGAGGCGGCGACGCGTGCCGTCGCGGGCGACTGGGTCGCGGGCGAGCGCTGGAGCTATGTCGACACCTCGCTGTTCCAGGTGATCGCGGGGCTGCGCTACGCCTTCCCGCGGCGGATGGCGACGCTGGCCCCGCGCTACACAGGGCTCGCGAAGCTGCACGACCGCGTCGCCGCGCTCCCCACGGTGAAGGCCTATCTCGCCAGCGAGCGGCGGCTGGCGTTCAGCGAGGAGGGCATCTTCCGCCACTATCCCGAACTCGACGACGGGTGAGGGCGTCCCACCTCCCCGACGGGGAGGCTCGATCGGTGACTCCCTCGCTCAGATCCCCGCCCACCAGTCGTAGTCGACGTTATCTTCCCAATAGCCGCCGCGCCCCTTGCCCACGCCGGCGAGCGACTCCACCGCGGTGAGGCGCATCAGATATTTCGCCTGCTTGTAGCCGAGCTGGCGCTCGACCCGCAGCCGCAGTGGCGCGCCGTGGCCGACGTCGAGGAAGCGGTCGTTCATCGCCCAGGCCAGGATCGTCTGCGGGTGGAAGGCGTCCACCCGGTCGATCGATTCGTAATAAGGCGCGCCGCCGTAATAGTCGGCGCAGGTGAAGACGACGTAGCGTGCGCGGTCGCTCAGCCCCGCGGCGCGGAGCACGTCGGCGAGCCGCGGCCCCTGCCACTTGCCGATCGCGCTCCATCCCTCGACGCAGTCGTGCCGCGTGATCTGGGCGCGCTGCGGGAAGACGCCCAGATCGCGCAGCGACAGCGCGAGCGGGCGCGCCACCAGCCCGTCCACCGTCAGCCGCCAGTCGGCGAAGCGCCCGTCGCGCAGGGCTGCGTAGGCGTCGGTGCCCGGGTCGCGCGTGCCGTTGGTGCGGAAGCGCGGCGACATCTGGTCGGGGCGGAACTCGGGTGCGAGCGCGTCGCGGTCGAACAGCGCGCGCTGCAGCCCGCGATGGATGTCCTCGCCCTTGAACAGGATCGTGCGGACCTCGGGCTGCTGGATGACGCGGTCGCACGCGCCGAGCAGCAGCGCGCTCCCCCCGGCCGCGCCGCGCGCGAGCAGCTGGCGCCGCCGCCACATCATTCGGGCACCCGCCACCAGCCGGTGATCATCGAGCGCAGCTCGTTGCCGATCCCGGCGAGGATGACCAATGTCAGGTGCACGACGGTGAACAGCGCCAGACCCGCCATCGCGAGGAAGTGGAGCGAGCGGGCCGACTGGCGCCCGCCGAACAGCTCGAGCAGCCACGGCCAGGCCGCGTCCATCCCCGGCGAGAGCGCCAGGCCGGTGAGAATGACGAGCGGCAGCAGCACGAAGATCACCGCGACGTAGCTCAGCTTCTGCAGCACGTTGTACTCGCCCGGGGCCTCGGGATCGTGGAAGCGCAGGTCGAGGTGAGCGCGCACGTCGGCGGCGATATGCGCTGGCGCGAGGTCGCGGCGGCGCAGGCGCAGGTCGCGCTGGAAGTGGCGGTTGATCAGGCTCACGATCATGTAGCCGAGCAGCGAGAAGGCCAGCACCAGCGCGAAGAACAGGTGCCAGCGCCGCGAGATCGCGAGATTGTAGTTGGCCGGGATGGTCAGCCACGCGGGGAAGCGCGGCAGCTGCGCCCAGGCATGGTCGAAATTGGCGCCGTAGCGTCCCCAGTAGAGCCGCGGGTGCGCGTTGGAGATGCCCAGCCCCGAGCCGATCAGCACGATCACCGCGACCGCGTTGAGCCAGTGCCACAGCCGCGTGGCGAGCCGGTGACGGCGAATGGCGGTTGCACCCATGCACCCAGCCTAGCAGAGGTTAGCCCATGACCGAATGGCATTTCTACGAGCCCGAGCAGGGTCATGGCCTGCGCCACGATCCCCTCAACGCGATCGTCGCGCCGCGCCCGATCGGCTGGATCAGCACCGTGTCGCGCGCCGGGGTGCGCAACCTGGCGCCCTACAGCTTCTTCAACCTGTTCAACTACAGGCCGCCGATCGTCGGGTTCTGCTCGGTGGGCGCCAAGGACTCGCTGGCCAACGCGCGCGAAACCGGCGAGTTCGTGTGGAACCTGGCGATCCGCGACCTCGCCGAGGCGATGAACGCGACCTCGGCCGCCACCTCGCCCGAGACCGACGAGTTCGCGCTGGCCGGGTTGGAGACGCTGCCCTCCGCCAAGGTGCGGCCGCCGCGCGTGGCGGCCAGCCCGGTGCAGTTCGAGTGCGTCGTCACCCAGGTGGTGCAGCTCGAGTCGCGCGCCGGCGATCAGCTGCCGTCGTGGCTGGTGCTGGGCGAAGCGGTGGCGGTCCATCTCGACCGCGCCCTGCTCGACGACGGTGTCTACCAGACCGCGCGCGCGCGCCCGATCACGCGCGGCGGTGGCCCGGCGGATTACTTCGAGATCACCCCCGAGCAGCTGTTCCGGCTGGAGCGGCCGAAGGGCTGAGGCGCGGGGCGCGGAGGTCTTCCCCGACAGGGCGAAGGGGACGAGCCGAAGGCTGCTGGAGGGGGGATGGCCGCAGGCGTTACGGCAGACGGCAGCGGTGTCGCCCTCCACGTTTCATAACACCCGCGGCGAGCTCCCTCTGTCAGCGCTGCGCGCTGCCACCGCCCCGAACCGGAAGGATTTGCGCGCGCTACGCCACCGGCGCGGTTCCTACGGTGGCGACGATCACCGAGAACAGCAGCCCGCCGCGCTGGTCGAGAAGCTCGACCCGCCAGTCCTCGCCGCGCAGCAGCGCATCGACCTCGTCGCGCATCACGTCGGCCGCGAAGCGGACGGCCGCCGCGCGAGCGTCCGCCAGCGTGCTGAACTCCTGCCCGATCGCGTCGGGGTGCGAGACGCCGTCGCGCACGTTGAAGAAATAGCGCTGCATCAGCGGCTCCTTTCCGCCGTGATAAGCTTGATCTCGATCAAGCGTCCTCAATGAAGGTTAGGAAGGATGCCGTTTCTCCCGCGCGCCCGGCGCGCCTCGTCTGATCGAGGTGAGTGCGCGCCGCGTGGCCCCGCCTAGGCTGAACCGCTCGCCGATGACGGAGCTCCTGCATGTCCGATCCCAAGATGCCGAGCCGCCGCGCGCTGCGCGTGCTGGCGCTGCTCGCCGCCTTCGTCGCGCTGATCTGGGTGGTAATCTTCGTCGGCGAGAATGTCGCGCACTATCGCTCGCTGGCGAAGCAGCAGCGCGCCGGCGAGCCCGGCGGGGTGCCGCGCCGGCCTCAGCCGTAGGCGCGCCAGAAGAACACCGCGGTGGTGGCGGCGGTGACCAGGATCGTCCAGCCGCGCACCACCCCCGCGGGCAGTCGCTTGCCCACGCTCGCGCCGGCCCAGCCGCCGAGGGTCCCGCCGAGCAGCATCGGCGCTCCGGCCTGCCAGCGCACCAGCCCGGTGGTGATGAACACCAGCGCCGCGGCGGCATTGGCCATCGCCAGCATCAGCGTGCGCGGCGCGAACAGCGCGCGCGGGCTGGCGCCGGCGAGCAGGCCGTAGGTCGCGGTCAGCATGATCCCGACGCCGCCGCCGAAATAGCCGCCATAGGTGCCGAGCAGCGCCTGCGCGACGAACAGGCTGCGCCGCCCGATCGTGACCCGTCGCGCCAGCCACGCCGCCCCGGCCGGGCCGAGCACGATCGCCACCAGCGCCACCAGCAGCAGCCACGGCACGATCAGGTCGAAGGCGCGGCTGGGCGTCACCACCAGCAAGGTGCTGCCGACCAGTCCGGCGAGGAAGGTCACCGCCGCCAGCCGGCGCAGCGACACGCCCGCGACCGGGCCGAGCTCGTCGCGGAAGCTCCACACGCTCGCCCCCGCGCCGGGCAGCAGCGCGACGTTGGAGGTGGCATTGGCGACGTTGGCGGGCAGGCCGAGGCCGAGCAGCGCCGGCAGCGTGGCGAAGGTGCCGCCACCCGCCAGCGCGTTCATCGCGCCGCCGACCGCGCCCGCCCCGGCCGCCAGCGCGACCGCGCCCCACTCAGCCAAGCGCCGCCTGCTTCTCCGCCGCGATCCGGTCGAGCTCCGCGCGGCTCTTCTTCTCGGCCGCGGTCTTGAGCTGGCCGCAGGCGGCGTCGATGTCGCGGCCGCGCGGGGTGCGCACCGGCGCCGAGATGCCGCCCTCGAAGATGATCTCGCTGAAACGGCGCACGCGCTCGGGCGTCGACGTCTCGTAGGCGGCGCCGGGCCAGGGGTTGAACGGGATCAGGTTGACCTTGGCGGGCAGCTGATAGTGGCGCAGCAGCCGCACCAGCTCGTGCGCCTCCGCGTCCGAGTCGTTCTTGTCCTTGAGCATCACGTACTCGAACGTGATGCGGCGCGCGTTGTTGGCGCCGGGATAGTCGGCGCAGGCCTGGAGCAGCTGCTCGATGCCGTATTTGCGGTTGAGCGGCACGATCTCGTCGCGCACCTCCTTGGTCACCGCGTGGAGCGACACCGCGAGATTGACCCCGATCTCCTCGCCCGCGCGCGCCATCATCGGCACCACGCCCGAGGTGGAGAGCGTGATTCGGCGTTTGCTGAGCGCGAGGCCGTCGCCGTCCATGACGAGCTTGAGCGCGTCGCGTACCGCGTCGAAATTGTAGAGCGGCTCGCCCATGCCCATCATCACGATGTTGGTGAGCATGCGGCCCTCGGGCTGGCTCGGCCACTCGCCGAGCGAGTCGCGCGCCAGCATCACCTGGCCGACGATCTCGCCCGCGGTCAGGTTGCGCACCAGCCGCATCGTGCCGGTGTGGCAGAAGGTGCAGTTGAGCGTGCAACCGACCTGGCTCGACACGCAGAGCGTGCCGCGGTCGGCGTCGGGGATGAACACCGCCTCATAGTCCTGCCCGTCGGGCGAGCGCAGCAGCCACTTGCGCGTGCCGTCGCTGGAGACCTGCGCCTCCACCACCTCGGGGCGGCCGATCACGAAGCGCTCGGTCAGCCACGGGTGCTGCGCCTTGGCGATGTCGGTCATCAGCGCGAAATCGGTGGCGCCGCGATTGTAGATCCAGTGCCAGATCTGCTTGGCGCGCAGCTTGGCCTGGCGCGGCTCGAGCCCGGCGGCGGCGAGCGTCTCGCGCAGCTGGTCCTTGGACAGGCCGATCAGGTCGACGCGACCGTCGGGGCGCGTCGCCGCGGCGCGCGGGACGGGCACGGGATCGATGTGCCCCGGGATGGGCATGGCGGCGGCCGGCTCTGTCAGCATCGCGCGCACATAGGCGATGTGTGCGCGATTTTCCAGTTCGGCGTGGGCGGCGGGATCTGCTTCTGCCACGACGGGCGTATCGATTCTTCCTCGCAGGGGGAGGTGGCAGCCCGCAGGGCTGACGGAGGGGTGACCCGGCCCGCGGTTCCTGCTGGTCTCACGACACGCGACACCGCTTCGTCGTGCTGCGCCCTTACCCCTTCAAGGGGGGATGCTCCGGCCGCCAACACCCTTCACTCGCTCGCCCTAGAAGCAGCGTTCTCACCCGCCGGCGCATCCCAGTTGCGCCGCGTCGATCGCGGTGGGCGCGCCGGCGAGCGTGTAGCTGTCCGCGATGGCGCGCCCCGCGCGGTCGGCAGTGGTGAGCGTCATCAGCCGTCCCGCGCGCAGCGCCGCGACGATCGCGCGGTCGGTAGCGGCGTCCGGCGCGCGCGCGCTCGTCACGTCGCCCGCCAGTGCGAAGCGCCGCTCGCCTACCGCCAGCGTCACGCGGGCGTCGGCGCCGCGCGGACGCGACAGGCGGAAGTACACGCTGGGCGCGCGCGCCGGGCCGGCACGCGCCACCACGCTGGCGAAACCGCCGCGGCGATCGGTGGACCCGTCGTCGCGCACCGGCTGCGCGATCGCGTAGCAGCGTGGCGGCGCGCCCTCGCGTAGCGCCGCCCAGCGCTCCCACACGCCGAGAGCACCGCGCTCCGCCGCCAATGCCAGCGCTACCGCGATCAGCAAGATCCTGCCTCCTCCGCCTCCCTTCGCTCACCTACGAAGCGCTGTGGCCCATAAGCAACGGTTTTTCCTGTTTATGTGAGGTTCATGCAACGACGCGCGCGTTAACTAATTGACCCCGCACGCCCCAGGGTCGGGGCGAGAGGACTGGAGTGAGACATGCGTAAGCTTGCATTTGCCACCGCCGCGGCCGCGTTCGGCGTCGCGCTGGCAACCCCCGCGCTGGCACAGAACGGCGACTTCAGCGGCCCGCGGCTCGAGGCGCTCGCCGGCTACGACAATCTGCAGGACGGCGGCGACGGCGATTCCGAGGGTCGCGAGGGCTTCACCTACG
Organism: Sphingomonas sp. BK580; assembly: GCF_014194975.1. GTDB lineage: Bacteria > Pseudomonadota > Alphaproteobacteria > Sphingomonadales > Sphingomonadaceae > Sphingomonas. The sequence continues at coordinate 119,737 of NZ_JACIAY010000012.1, forward strand.
GCGCGCTGCTCGGCTACGATTTCCAGCGCGGCAACATCGTCTACGGGATCGACGGCGAGATCACCGACGCGACCACCAAGAGCCGCAGCTACAACGAGGTGACCGCGGGCGACCGCTTCTCGGTCGAGGCGGGACGCGACCTCTATATCGGCGGCCGGCTCGGCTACGTGATCTCGCCCGCGGCGATGATCTACGCCAAGGGCGGCTACACCAACGCGCGCGTCGAGAGCCGCTACCAGCCCAACACCGGCGCGGACAGCGAACTGGTCGACAAGGCCGACCTCGACGGCTTCCGCCTGGGCGCCGGGCTCGAGTACAAGCTCACCCCGACCGCCTTCGTGAAGGGCGAGTATCGCTACTCGCACTACGGCGAGATCGAGGGCTACAACATCGACCTCGACCGTCACCAGCTGATGGCCGGCCTCGGTATCCGCTTCTGAGACTAGCCCGGTGAGGCCAAGACGCCACGGAGGCAGACGTGCTCCTGCGCACGCAGGAGCCCAGAGCCGAGAGCGCCGGCCTGCGTGACCCTGGGTTCCTGCGTTCGCAGGAACACGGGGCGCACCGCGCACTCATATAGACGCGAGGGGCCGGGGCGCTTGCTCCGGCCCTTCACTTTTGGCTAGGACGAGTCGGCCAATTGCCCCTGGTGAGTGACCTGCGGGCCCGGGGGACGTGACGATGAAGGCGACGATCGAACGCGCGACGCTGCTCAAGGGGCTGAGCCACGTGCAATCGGTGGTGGAGCGCCGCAACACCATCCCGATCCTCTCCAACGTGCTGCTCGAGGCCACCGCCGAGGGCCAGCTGCGGCTGATGGCGACCGACCTCGACCTCCAGATCAACGAGAGCGTCGCCGCCGCGGTCGACCAGCCCGGCGCCACCACGGTCTCGGCGCACACCTTGTTTGACATCGCGCGCAAGCTGCCCGAGGGGTCGCAGGTCTCGCTCGCCGCGGCCGAGGGCCGCGTCACGATCGTGGCGGGGCGCGCGCGCTTCTCGCTCGGCACGCTGCCGCGCGACGACTTCCCGGTGATCGCGGAGGGCGAGCTGCCGGTCCAGTTCGAGCTGCCGGTCGACACGCTCACGCAGATCATCGACAAGACGCGCTTCGCCATCTCCACCGAGGAGACGCGCTATTATCTCAACGGCATCTTCCTTCACGTTGCCGAGGGCGTGCTCAAGGCGGCGGCGACCGACGGGCACCGGCTGGCGCGCGTGACGGTCGACCAGCCCGAGGGCGCCGCCGCCATGCCCGACGTGATCGTGCCGCGGAAGTGCATCGCCGAGCTCCGCAAATTGCTCGACGAGGTGGACGGTTCGGTCGGCGTGTCGCTGTCGGGCACCAAGATCCGCTTCGATCTCGGCAGCGCGATCCTCACCTCCAAGCTGATCGACGGCACCTTCCCCGATTACAGCCGCGTGATCCCGACCGCGAACGACAAGATCCTCAAGCTCGATCCCAAGAGCTTCATGCAGGGCGTCGACCGCGTCTCGACCATCGCTACCGAGAAGACGCGGGCGGTGAAGATGGCGCTGGACCGCGACAAGATCACGCTGTCGGTGACCAGCCCGGAGAACGGCACCGCGGCGGAGGAAGTGCCGGGCGACTATGCCGCGATGCCGTTCGAGATCGGGTTCAACAGCCGCTATCTGCTCGACATCCTCGGCCAGATCGACACCGACCTGGTGGAGGTCCACCTCGCCGACGCCGCCGCGCCGACGCTGATCCGCGAGAACGACAAGAGCCCCGCGCTCTACGTGCTGATGCCGATGCGCGTGTGAGGTGCCATCTCGCGAGCCGCCTGGCTCGCGGGATGGGAGCGCACCCGGCCGCCGTCAGCGGACGCCCGGTCGCGCCCCGACTGTCGTGCTCGACAGCGAGTCGAGCGCGCGGTTGAGCGCGAGCAAATTGACGTGCGAGGCGCCGAGCATCGGGGCCTCCGCCTGCGCCGCGACGAGTTCGCGCACCCGCTCCACCGCCAGGCCGCGCACGCGTGCGATGCGCGGCGCCTGCGCCAGCGCGCTCGCCGGCGAGAGATCGGGGTCTAGCCCCGAGCCGCTCGCGGTCACCAGATCGGCCGGGAGCAGGCCCGCGATGCCCTCCGCGCGCCGCTTCGCCACGTCGAGCTTCACCCGGTCGACGAGCACCTGGCTCGCCGGGCCGAGGTTGGAACCCGAGGAGGACAGACCGTCGTAGCCCTTGCCCGCCGCCGAGGGACGTGACTGGAAGTAGCGCTCGGTCGTGAACGCCTGACCCACGACGGTCGAGCCGATGACGGTACCGCGTGGATCGTGCACCAGGCTGCCGTTGGCCTGGTTTGGGAAGATCGCCTGTCCGATGCCCGTCATGGCGAGCGGATAGGCGATGCCGAGAAGAGCGGCGAACAGGATCGTCATGACGATCGCCGGCCGCAGTGCGGAAGAGAAATCCTTGCCCATCTTCTATCTCCTTAGGCGAGGCCCAGGCCGCCGACGACGAGGTCAATCAGCTTGATGCCGACGAACGGGGCGAGCAGGCCACCGAGCCCGTAGACCGCGAGGTTGCGCGCCAGCAGCGGGCCCGCGGCCATCGGCCGGTACGTCACGCCCTTGAGCGCGAGCGGCACCAGCAGCGGGATGATCAGCGCGTTGAAGATGATCGCGCTGAGGATCGCCGACTGCGGCGTCGCCAGTCCCATCACGTTGAGCACCCCCAGCCCGGGATAGAGCGCGACGAACATGGCGGGGATGATCGCGAAATACTTCGCCACGTCGTTCGCCACCGAGAAGGTGGTGAGCGCGCCGCGTGTCATCAGCAGCTGCTTGCCGAGCCCGACCACCTCGATCAGCTTGGTCGGATCGCTGTCGAGATCGACCATGTTGCCCGCCTCGCGCGCCGCCTGCGTGCCGGTGTTCATCGCCACGCCGACGTCGGCCTGCGCCAGCGCGGGCGCGTCGTTGGTGCCGTCGCCGCACATCGCCACGAGCTTGCCGCCGGTCTGCTCCTGCCGGATCAGCGCCAATTTGTCCTCGGGCGTCGCCTGCGCGAGGAAGTCGTCGACGCCGGCCTCGGCCGCGATCGCCGCGGCGGTGAGCGGGTTGTCGCCGGTGATCATCACCGTGCGGATGCCCATCGTGCGCAGCGCGCCGAAACGTTCGCGGATGCCGGCCTTGACCACGTCCTTGAGGAAGATCGCGCCGAGCAGGCGGCCGTCCCGCGCCACCGCCAGCGGCGTGCCCCCGGCGCGCGCGATCTCGTCGGTGAGGCGGCGCAGCTCGGTCGCCGCGGCGGTCTCGCCCGCGCCGGCGTTGGCGCGCAGGATCGAGTCGACCGCGCCCTTCTGGATCAGCGTGTCGCCGATTCGCACGCCCGAGACGCGGGTCTGCGCGGTGAACGGGATCACCTCGGCGCCAGCGGGCATCGGTCGCTGCAGGCCGAACCGGTCGCGCGCCAGCACCACGATCGAGCGGCCCTCCGGAGTCTCGTCGGCGAGGCTGGCGAGCAGCGCCGCCTCGGCCAGCTCGACCTCGCTGGCGCCGCCGACGCTGCGGAACTCGCTCGCCTGGCGGTCGCCGATCGTGATCGTCCCGGTCTTGTCGAGCAGCAGCACGTCGATGTCGCCCGCCGCCTCGACCGCGCGACCCGATTTGGCGAGCACGTTGAACCGCACCAGCCGGTCCATGCCGGCGATGCCGATCGCCGAGAGCAGCGCCGCGATCGTGGTCGGGATCAGCGTGATCAGCAGCGCGGCGAGGATCGCCACCGGGATGCTGCCGCCGGTGTAGGCGGCGAAGCCGGGGATCGTCGCGACCGCGATCAGGAAGATGATCGTCAGCCCGACGAGCAGCACGGTCAGCGCCACCTCGTTCGGCGTCTTCTGCCGCTCGGCGCCCTCGACCAGCGCGATCATGCGGTCGAGGAACCCCTTGCCGGGCTCCACCGTCACCTTCACGCGGATCTCGTCGGAGATGACGCGCGTGCCCGCGGTCACCGCCGAGCGGTCCCCGCCCGCCTCGCGGATCACCGGCGCGCTCTCGCCCGTGATCGCGGCCTCGTTGACCGAGGCGACGCCCGAGACGACCTCGCCGTCCGAGGGGATCAGGTCGTTCGTCTCGACCAGCACGATGTCGCCGACGCGGAGCTGGCTCGCCGCCACCTCGTCGTACACGCGCCCGTCTCCCTTCAGCCGCTTGGCGCTGAGCTCGGCCTTGGTGGCGCGCAGGCTCGCCGCCTGCGCCTTGCCGCGCCCCTCCGCCAGCGCCTCGGCGAAGGTGCCGAACAGCACCGTCAGCCACAGCCACGCGACGAGCTGCGCCTTGAACGCGAGCGTCAGCCCGTCGCCGCCGATGTTGATCGTGACCGTCAGCAGCGTCGCCACGCACGCGGTCACGAACATCACCGGATTGCGGATCAGCTCCTTCGGGTTGAGCTTGCGGAAGCTTGCCGTGATCGCGGGCACGACGAGGTCGGCCGTGAACAGGCTCTTGGTCTGGATCTTCGCCATATTGGCCCCCGGTTCAGAACAGCTGGCCGCGGATCATCGCGAGATGATCGGCGATCGGACCGAGCGCGAGGCTCGGCAGGAAGGTGAGGCCGCCCAGGATCAGGATGATCCCGACGAGCAGCCCGACCCACAGGCCGCCGGTGGTCGGGAACGAGCCCGCGCTCTCCGGCGTGTACTTCTTGGCGGCGAGGCTGCCCGCGATGGCGAGCATCGGCACGATGATGAAGAAGCGCCCGATCCACATCGCGACGCCGAGCAGCCCGTCGTAATAGGGCGTGTTCGCGGTCAGCCCGGCGAAGGCGGAGCCGTTGTTCGCCACCGCGCTGGTGAAGGCGTAGAGGATCTCCGAGAAGCCGTGCGGCCCCTTGTTGAGCGGCCCCGCCAGCCCCTGCTGCAGCACCGACGAGAGCGCGGTGAGGCCGAGGATGACGAGCGGCAGCACCGCGATCGCCAGCACCGCCAGCTTCACCTCGCGGCTCTCGATCTTCTTGCCGACATATTCGGGCGTGCGCCCGACCATCAGCCCGGCGACGAACACCGCCAGGATCGCGAACAGCAGGAAGCCGTAGATCCCGCGCCGACGCCGCCGACGACGACCTCGCCGAGCTGCATGTTGAACAGCGGGATCATCCCGCCCAGCGCGGTGAAGCTGTCGTGCATCGCGTTGACCGCGCCGCACGAGGCCGCGGTGGTGATCACCGAGAACAGCGCCGAGGCGGCGATGCCGAAGCGCGCCTCCTTGCCCTCCATGTTGCCGCCCGCGACGCCGAGCTGGTGGAGAACCGGGTTGCCCGCGGCCTCGGCGGCATAGGTCACCGCGGTGCCGGCGAGGAACAGGATCATCATCGCCGCGAGGATCGCCCAGCCCTGCCGCGGGTTGCCCACCGCCTTGCCGAAACACCAGGTCAGCCCGGCGCCGAGCAGGAAGATCGACAGCATCTGCACGAAGTTGGTCAGCGCGGTCGGGTTCTCGAACGGGTGTGCGCTGTTGGCGTTGAAGAAGCCGCCGCCGTTGGTGCCGAGCATCTTGATCGCTTCCTGGCTGGCCACCGGCCCGAGCAGGATCGACTGGCGCGCGCCCTCCAGCGTCTGGACGTCGACGACGCCCGCGAGCGTCTGCGGTACCCCGCTGGCGATGTAGAAGAGCGCGAGCGCGACGCAGAGCGGCAGCAGCAGGTAGAGCGTGACGCGGGTGACGTCGGCCCAGAAGTTGCCGATCGTCTTGGTCTCGCGCCGCGCGAAGCCGCGGAAGAGCGCGAAGGCGAGCGCGATGCCCGTCGCCGCGGACAGGAAGTTGTGGATCGTCAGCCCCAGCATCTGGCTGAGGTTCGACATGGTGCTCTCACCGCCGTAGCTCTGCCAGTTGGTGTTGGCGGTGAAGCTGATCGCGGTGTTGAACGACAGATGCTCGCCGACCGCGCCCAGCCCCTGTGGGTTTAGCGGCAGCACCGCCTGGAGCCGCAGCACGGCATAGGTGAACAGCATCAGCGCGACGTTGAAGAGCAGCATGTGCAGCGCGTAGCGGCGCCATCCCTGCTCCTCGTCGGGGTCGACCCCGGCGAGCGCGTAGATACCGCGCTCGACCGGCGCGAGCACGCGGTGGAGCGGCGTGCGCCGCCCCTCGTACAAGGCGAACAGCCACAGGCCGACCGGCTTGGTCAGCGCGAGCAGCACGCCGGTGAAGGCGAGGATCAGGAACCAGCCCTGCATGGTCATCGGACCGCCTCCTTCAGAAGCGCTCGGGGCGGAGCAGCACCGCCACCAGGTAGACGAGGAGGCCGAGCGCGGTGAGCGCGGCCAGCCAGAGGTCGAGCGTCATGTCGCGTCTCCTCAGGCGTTGTCGCACAGGCGGACATAGGCGAGCGTCAGCGCCACCAGCCCGACCATGATCGCGACCCAGAGCAGGTCCTGCATCCCATCCTCTCCCGTGTCAGAAGGCGGCGGTCAGCGAGGCCAGGACGGTGCCGCCGGCGATGTTGCCGGTGCCGTCCTGCCCCTTGCTGAAGCTCGGCCGCAGATAGGCCGACGACCGGCCCGAGAGGTCGGTGTCGACGTAGCTCAGGCCGAAGGTCAGGTTATGCCAGGTCGCGTCGGCGCCGAGCGACCAGTCCCAGTAGGAACCGGTCGGCGCCACCGCGGTGGCGTTGGGGCCGAGCCCGTCCTGCCCCCAGCTGTGGCCGATATGCGCCTTGGCGGTGAGCGGCGTGCCGGCGAGGGCCAGCGCGCCGTCTCCCCACAGATAGAGGTTGTCGTCCTTGGCGCCGGCGTCGGTGTAGACGCCTGCCGCGGCGTCGGCACCGGTGCGGTACCAGCGCCCGATCGCCTGCTGCTTCGGCGCATAGGCGGCGCCGGCGGTCAGCGTCGCCGCGCCGGCGGTGCCGCTCAGCTTGACATAGGGCTCGGCGAAGTCGGTCTTGTCGGCGCCGCCGGGATACATGTACCAGGTCAGCCCGACGTCGAGCGCGGCGTGGTCGGCCAGTCTGGCCTTGTAGCCGCCGATCAGGTCGAGCTCCATGTTGGCGCCGCCGAACGTGCCCCAGCCCGCCAAATTCGACGCCCAGGTGCCGACGTACAGGCCGCTCTCGTGCGCGACGGTGATGCCGCCCTGTACCGCCATCTGCCGGTCGGTCTGCGACACGCCGCGGAAGCGATAGTCCGACGCGATCGTGGCGGCGCCGCTGACCGTGATCGGCGGTGTCGGCGTGGCGGCGGTGTCGGCCGTGGACTGCGCGCTGGCGGCGGGCGGCGCGCCGGCCATGGCGGCGAGCGCGGCCGCGTGGAGCAACTTCATTCGTCTGATTCCCCGAAGCGGCACCGTCACGCGACGACGCCTTCAAGGCAGGCCGATTAGGCGCAGCGATCGTAGCAATGCGAGATCGATCGGGCGAAACCCCGTATAGTTGGCGTATAGCGCGCGCTTCGTCGCGCCGGCGCGCGCCGCGCCCTTCCACCCGCGACCAAGCCTCTCTATGCGCTGCGCTGTCGCGGGGCGATCGGCGCTGCCTGGTCGGATCCGCACAGGTGCGCCGCGACGCGGACGCGCGATGCCGCGCGCGGGCCTCGGGAGTGTGAGAGATGAATGTCGGTCGGATCGTCAGCTCAGCCCCGGCGCGCGTGATCGCGCGCGGCTGACACTCGCACCGATCTCGACCGACCGATGATCCTGCTCACGCTCTCCGCCCTCACGCTCACCGCCCCCGCCGCGGCGGCGGCGCCGCTCGCCCAGGCGAGGAGCCGCCGCGCGGCCCGCCGCGCGCGCGGCACGCTGCGCCTGCCCGAGCTCGAACTTCCCCCGGTGGTCGTCGAGGCACCCGAGCCCGAGGTGCCGGCGCCGGCGCTCGGCGACGTCGGCGTGAGCCTCGCCAAGATACCCGGCCCGACGATCCCGCCCGAGATCCGCGCCATGCTCGACGCCGCGATCGCCGCCAACGACGAGGCGGGGGTCGCCACCATCGTCAAATATGCGCGCGCGGGCGATCCCGGCTCGGCCGACCTGGTGCTGCGCCAGGCGAGCGACTGGCGCGCGGCGCGGGCGCGCGCGCACGACGAGCGCCTCCAGCAGGCCAGCGCGTTCGAGCTGTGGACCGGCAAGGTCGAGGCGGGCGGCTTCATCTCCACCGGCAACTCGAACATCACCGGGCTGACCGGCTCGGCCGACCTCACCCGCGAGGGGCTGCGCTGGCGCCACCGGCTGCTCGGCCAGGCCGATTTCCAGCGCACCGACGGCGTCACCAGCCGCGAGCGCTACACCTTCGGCTACCAGCCCAACTACAAGGTCAGCGACCGCGCCTATATCTACGGCAATCTCGGGTTCGAGTCGGACCGCTTCCTCGGCTATACCAGCCGCTACGCGGTCTCGGTCGGCGCGGGTTACGGCGTTTTCCGCCGCTCGGGGCTGACGCTCGACCTCGAGGCCGGCCCCGCTTTCCGCCAGACCGACTTCACCGACGATTTCATGCAGAGCAGCCTCGCCGCGCGCGGCAGCATGAACCTGAACTGGGCGCTGATCGGCGGGTTGCGGCTGACCGAGGAGGCCTCGGCCTATCTCGAGCAGTACAACAGCACGGTGCGCAGCGTCAGCGCGCTGGAGGCGAAGCTGCTGGGCCCGCTGTCAGCGAAATTCTCCTACACCGTGCAGTATGAGAGCGAGCCGCGCGACGCCCGGCTCAGCACCGACACGCTCAGCCGATTGTCGCTGGTGTATAGTTTCTGAGGAAGCTCGTCCGGAGGCGTGCCCGAGGTCGAGCCTTATCACCCTCGGCGTGAGCATGGCCGCCGCTCGCGCCGCCCGCGCCCGCATCAAACCTGCCCCATTGATCCGTATCAGTTTGATTGGACGGAACGATTCATCGGCGCCACCCGTATCCTCGGCCCTATGCCCGCCCCCGAGACACCGTTGTTCCGCTGGACGCATCAGGCGCAGGAGGAGCTCGAGACGCTGCTCCACGGCCACGTCGCCGAACGTTCCTTCCCGTGCGTCGGCGCCAAGGCGGCGCTGGCGCGCGGGACGCTCGACGTGCTGGCCTGCTCGCGCATCGACAGCGCCTGGGATGACCTGCGCATCCACGACGGGCTGGTCCGCTTCGCCGCCGCCTATCGCGCCGAGCCGACGCTGTTCCGCAGCTTCGCGGTGGTGTTCGAGGGCCCCGAGGAGCTCGACGAGCCCGCCTTCGAGGCCGCATTGTGGGAGCGTATCCAGTCGCTCTCGGACAAGGACGTGTGGCGCGGCCAGTCCTACGACCAGCGCGTCAGCCACGATCCCGACAGCCCGCATTTCTCGCTGAGCTTCGGGGGCGAGGCTTTCTTCGTCGTCGGCCTCCACCCCAACGCCTCGCGCCCGGCGCGCCGGTTCGCGCGGCCTACGCTGGTGTTCAACCTGCACGACCAGTTCGAGCAGCTCCGCGCAGACGGCCGCTACGAGACGATGCGCGAGGCGATCATGGTGCGCGACGAGAAGGTGGCGGGATCGCGCAACCCGATGCTGGCGCGCCACGGCGAGCTGAGCGAGGCGCGCCAGTACAGCGGCCGCATGGTCGATTCGGCGTGGCGCTGCCCGTTTCATTACGGCGGCGGGAGTGACCCGGCGTGAGTGAGACGATCGAGATCGCGCCGCGCAGCGGCACCGCCTTCCGCCTGCAGGCGGGGCAGCGGCTCACGGTGATCGATCCGCGCGGCGTCCAGGTCGCGGACCTGCTGGCGTACAATGCCGACGACGTGCGCGAGGTGATCTCCTCGGGGCGCACCTTCGACTATGCCGAGACCATCCGGCTCACCGTCGGGCACCTGCTCTACTCGAACCGATCGCGCCCGATGCTGTCGATCGTCGAGGACACGGTCGGCCGGCACGACTTCCTGCTGACGCCGTGCTCGTACGACACCTTCCACCATTTCTACCCCGAGCTGCCGCCGCACCGCGGCTGTTTCGGCAATCTCGCCGAGGCGCTCGCGCCGTATGGCGTGACCGAGGACATGATCCCGGTGGCGTTCAACTGCTTCATGAACGTGCCAGTGGACGGCGCGACGGGGAAGCTCGAAGTGCTGCCGCCGACCAGCCGCGCGGGCGACCATCTCACGCTGGAGGCGCGCATGGACCTGATCGTCGGGCTCACCGCCTGCTCGGCGCCGGCGTCGAACGGCGGCAGCTTCAAGCCGATCCACTATCGCGTGGCGTGAAGGGGGCACCGTCACGTGGTCGAGCGCCCCGGTGAACGCCGAGGGCCGGTGAAGAGGGCCCCGGCGGCCGCCGTGGACGTCCCCCACCTGGACCTTGGCGTCCGCCGCGGCGGAGAGAGATCAGGGGCGCTCCTCAGTTCACCCTAACGCGCGGTCCGCGTGCGCGCAGCTCCGCCTCGGCGATCCGCTCGGCGTAGCGCGAGGCGAGATCGAGGTGGAGGCGTCGCATCGGCGCGTCGCGGGCGTGGCGGGCGGCCTCGCTCTCCTGCTGGGCACGGCGGCGGTAGTAATCAAGGTCGTCCATCGTGGTCATCGCGTGATCCCTCCCGGGGTGAGGATTGTTTCACGATACGCTGCGACTCGCCCGGCATTGTGCGCTCATCTCCGCGTGACGCACCAACATTCGTCAGCACGCCCGGCGCGACTCGGGAAGAATCAGCACCACTTAGGTCAACACCGCGGCGGTCGCCCGCTGCTCCCGCGCTGGCGCGGCGCCGACGGCTGCGGCATGGCAGCGGCGATGGACCGTGACTTTCGCCGCGTCGCCGCCGACGGCACCGCCACCCCGCACCGCCGCGCGGTGATCGCGGAGCATCCCGTCGCGATCGAGGTCAACGGCTTGGGCTATGCGGTGATGATGGCGACTCCCGCCGACCTTGGCGACTTCGCCACCGGCTTCGCCTTGTCCGAGCGGATCGTCGCGAACGCCGGCGAGATCGCCGCGCTCGATCTGATCGACACCGCGCAGGGGGTCATCGCGCGGCTGGCGGTGCCGCCCGCGCGCGCCGCGGCGGTGGCCGACCGCGTGCGCCGCCGCGCCAGCGACAGCTCGTGCGGACTGTGCGGGATGGACAATCTCGACTCGGTCCACCGCACGCTGCCGCGCGTCGCCGGCGCGCCGGTCGCGCCCGCGGCGATCTTCGCCGCGCTGGCGGCGATGCGCGATCACCAGCCGCTCAATCGCGCCACCGGGGCCGCGCACGCCGCGATGCTGTGCGACCGCGCCGGCGCGGTCCGGCTCGCGCGCGAGGACGTCGGCCGCCACAACGCCTTCGACAAGCTGATCGGCGCCATGGCGCGCGGCGGGATGGCGTGGGACGACGGCTTCGCGCTGCTGTCGTCGCGCTGCTCCTACGAGCTGGTCGAGAAGGCCGCGCTCGCGGGCTGCGCCACGCTGGTGACGGTGTCCGCGGCGACCAGCCTGGCGCTCGAGCGTGCCGCCGCGGCGGGGTTGACGCTCGTCTCGCTGGCGCGCTCGGACGCGGTGCTCTTTTCCGCTCCCACGCGTTAAGGGAGAATGACCAAGCAGCACGACGATCGCCCCGATTTCACCCCCTATGACGGCCCCGCGGGCGGCTGGGGCTCGATGCGCTCGCTGGCGGACATCGTCCCGCGCGAGAAGAACGTGGCGGTCACCACCGCCGAGCTGGTGCGGCAGAACAAGCCGGGTGGCTTCATGTGCGTCAGCTGCGCCTGGTCCAAGCCGTACCCGCCCAACCCCGCCGAGTTCTGCGAGAACGGTGCCAAGGCGACCGCCTGGGAGATCACTAGCCAGCGAGTCACGCCCGATTTCTTCCGCGCGCACGCGCTGACCGAGCTGCGCGGCTGGAGCGACTATCGGCTCGAGGAAGCGGGGCGGCTGACGCACCCGATGAGATACGATCGCGCGACCGACCGCTACGTCGTCGCGCCGTGGGAGGAGGCTTTCGCCGCGATCGGGGCGCGACTCAAGGCGCTCGCGCCGCGCTCGGTGGTGTTCTACGCCTCGGGCCGCGCCAGCCTCGAGACCTCGTACATGTACCAGCTGATGGCGCGGCTGTACGGCAACCAGAACCTGCCCGACAGCTCGAACATGTGCCACGAGTCGACCTCGGTCGGGCTCAAGGCGGCGATCGGTGTGCCGGTCGGCACCACCACGCTGGAGGACTTCGACCACACCGACTGCATCCTGCACTTCGGCCAGAACGTCGCCACCAACAGCCCGCGCATGCTCCACCAGCTCCGCTCGGTGCACAAGCGCGGTGCCCAGATCATCGTGTTCAATCCCCTGCGCGAGCGCGGGCTGGAGCGCTTCACCGACCCGCAGAACCCGGTCGAGATGGCGACGCGCAGCGAGACGCCGATCGCCACGCAATATCATCAGGTGAAGGCGGGCGGGGACCTCGCCGCGATGATGGGCATCGCCAAATGGGTGATCGAGAACGGCCACGTCGACCACGACTTCGTGGCGGCGCACACGCACGACTATGCCGCCTTCGAGGCGCGCGCGCGGGCGACCGGCTGGGACGAGATCGAGCGCGAGTCGGGGCTGACGCGCGCCGCGCTAGAGCAGGCCGCCGAGGCCTATGCACGCTCCACGGCGACGATGGCGATCTACGGCATGGGGCTGACCCAGCACGTCAAGGGCGTCGACAACGTCCGCATGCTGGTCAACCTGCTGCTGCTCCGCGGCAATATCGGCAAGCCCGGCGCCGGTCTGTGCCCGGTGCGGGGGCACAGCAACGTCCAGGGTCAGCGCACCGTCGGCATCACCGAGAAGACCGAGCTGGCACCGGTCGAGAAGCTCAAGGAACTCTATGGCTTCGACCCGCCGACCGAGAAGGGGCTCGACACCGTCGAGGCCTGCGCCGGCGTCATCGACGGCACGGTGAAGGCATTCGTCTCGCTCGGCGGCAACTTCGTCCGCGCCGCGCCCGAGACCGAGCTGCTGGAGGAGGGCTGGGCGAGGCTGGAGCTGTCGGTGCAGATCGCCACCAAGCTCAATCGCAGCCACCTCATCCCCGCCGCGGGCGAGACCTGGCTGCTGCCGTGCCTCGGCCGCATCGAGCGCGACCTGCAGGCGACCGGCCCGCAGCGCGTGACGATGGAGGATTCGACCAGCGTCATCCACCCGTCGCTCGGCAAGGTCGAGCCGGCCAGCCCGCACCTGTTGTCCGAGCCGGCGATCGTCGCGGGGATCGCCAAGGCGCTGCTCCCGCCCAACCCCGCGATCGACTGGGACGCCTGGGTCGGCGACTATGCGCTGGTGCGCGACGAGATCGCCAAGGCGATCCCGCACTTCTTCGCGCGGTTCAACGAGCGGCTGCGGGAGGAGAAGGGCGGCTTCTGGAAGGGTAACAAGGCCGCCGAGCGGGTGTTCGAGACGAAGAGTGGCAAGGCCGAGTTCCTCGTTCCCGAGGTGCTCAACGCCACCGGCTTCGACGACAGCGACGGGCGCTACCGCCTGCTGACGTTGCGCTCGAACGACCAGTTCAACACGACGATCTACGGCTATTCGGACCGCTTCCGCGGCATCAACGGCACGCGCCAGGTCGTGCTGATGAACCGCGAGGACATCGCGCGCGCCGGGCTCACCGCGGGCGCCAAGGTGACGCTGGCGAGCGACGCGGGCGACAACCACGAGCGCCGCGTCGGCGACCTGATCGTGGTGGAATATGACGTGCCGCCGGGCTGCATCGCCGCCTATTACCCGGAGTGCAACCCGCTGATCGCGCTCGCGCACCACGCCGAGGAGAGCCACGTGCCCGCGGCCAAGTCGGTGCCGGTGCGGATCGTGGCTTAACCTCGGTCGCGCCGACGTTCACGCGATCCGCGTCTGAACGGGGCGGTGGCTGGCCGACGTCCTGACGGAGGGGTGGCGCCGACGGCCAAGGTCGGCGGACCCACCAGCGGCTACACCCTGCCGCGCGGGGCGCGCCAGCGCGGGCGAGATCGCGTCACCGGACAGCATCTTGACGTACCGGGGGCAAGCCAAAGCCCGGCCACCCCACCACGGGACGGCCGATCAGGCCCGCACCACCCACATCAATCGCCTCCGGCATAATTGTGCGACAAACCCCCCGTAGCGCGCTCCTCCGGCCGGTATCGCCGGGCAGGGAGCGAGTGATGCGCGTGATCTACCTTCTGCTGGCGTCCGCCGCCCCGATCGTTGCCCCCGCGGCCGCGCAGCAGCCGCCGCAGCGCGACCTGCCCGGGACGGTCGCGCCCACGGGCAGCGCCGCCGCCACGCCAACGCCCGGCGCCGCCACCGCCGCCCAGTCGAGCCAGGCCACTCCCGCCACCGCCCCGGCCGAGGCGCCCGCCGAGAGCGAGGACGAGCCCGCCGACATCGTCGTCACCGGGGCGCGGACCCAGCGCGGCGCGGTGGTGGGCGACATCACGCCCGAGGAACAGCTCTCTCCCGCCGACATCCGCAGCTACGGCGTCAGCTCGGTTACCGAGCTGCTCAACGAGCTCAGCCCGCAGACGCGCTCGGGCCGCGGTGCCGGCGGCGCGCCGGTGGTGCTGCTCAACGGCCGGCGGATCTCGGGCTTCCAGGAGATCCGCGACCTGCCGACCGAGGCGATCGCGCGCGTCGACATCCTCCCCGAGGAGGTCGCGCTCAAATACGGCTATCGCGCCGACCAGCGTGTGGTGAACTTCGTGCTGCGCCGCCGCTTCCGCGCGGTCACCGCCGAGATCGAGGACCGGCTCGCCGCCGAGGGCGGGCGCAACGCGCCGGGCGGCGAGCTCGACCTGCTGCGCATCCGCGAGCAGGGCCGGGTCAACCTCCACGTCCAGTACAATCGCGCCGACTCGCTCACCGAGGCCGAGCGCGACATCCTGCCCTCTCCCAACACCGCCGCGATCGGGGGCAATGTCGCCACGCGCGGGCGAGTCGCGATCGACCCGTTGTTCGGCGACGCCACGTCGCTCGGCGTCCCCGCGATCGCCGCGACGCGCGCGCCGCTGCCCGGCGAGTTCAGCGCGACTCGCAACGCCACCGACCAGTCGGCCTATCGCACGCTGCTGCCGCGCGAGCGCACCTTCTCCGCCAACGGCACCTACGCGACGACGATCTTCGGCAACGTCGCCGCCACGCTCAACGCCACGGTCGACCACAGCCGCACCGACTCGCTGCGCGGCCTCGCCGAGCTCGACCTCGCGCTGCCGGTGGGCAGCCCCTTCTCGCCCTTCGCGGTGCCCGTGACGCTGACCCGCGCCTCCGACGCGATCGCGCCGCTGACGCAGCAGGTCGAGACGACGCAGCTCCACCTCGGCGGCACGCTCAACGGCGACAAGGGACGGTGGCGCTGGTCGCTGACCGGCAACGTCGACCGCGACACCAGCGACACCGTCACCCAGACCGGGCTCGACACCACCGCCTTTCAGGCGCGGCTCGACGCGCTCGACCCGCTCGCCAACCCCTATGCGCCGCTCACGCTCGGCCGCTCGGCCGACAACAGCGCGCGCTCGACGACGACGACCGCGGGACTCGACGCGCTGGCGAGCGGCCCGCTGTTCGCGCTGCCCGCGGGCGACGCCAACGCCAGCCTGCGCATCGGTGCGTCGACCAGCGACTTCTCGAGCCGCTCGGTGCGCTTCGGCACGCCGGTCGCCGCCGACATCGGGCGCGACCTGGCCTCGACCCAGCTCAACCTCGACCTGCCGATCGCCAGCCGCGCCGAGGGCGTGCTGGCGTTCCTCGGCAACCTCTCGCTCAACGGCAATGTCGCGGCGGACCGCGTCTCCGACTTCGGCACCTTGTGGACCTATGGCTATGGCGCCAACTGGCGCCCGATCGAGGCGGTGCGGCTGCTCGCCTCGGTGACCGACCAGGCTGAGGCGCCGACCGCGGCGCAGCTGGGCAACCCGGTGGTGTCGACGCCGGGCGTGCGCGTGTTCGACTATGTCCGCGGCACGACCGCGACGGTGACGACGGTGACCGGCGGCAATCCTTTGCTGGTGCAGGACGAGCGCCACGCGCTCAAGGTCGGGCTCGACGTCAAGCCGTGGAGCGCGCGCGACATCCGTTTCCGCGCCGATTACACGCGGCAGACGACGGACGACCCGATCGCCAGCTTCCCCAGCGCCACCGCGGCGATCGAGGCCGCCTTCCCCGATCGCTACACGCGCGACGCCGAGGGCAACCTGCTGCGCATCGACACGCGCCCGATCAACTTCGCCCGCCGCGAGACGTCGCAGCTGCGCTACGGCGTCAACCTGTCGTTCCGGCTCAAGTCGAAGATCCAGAAGGAGCTGGAGGCGTTCCGCGCGGGCACGGGCCCCAACCCGTTCGCGGGGATGCGCCCGCCCGGCGAGCGGCGCGGCGGCGAGGGCGGCGGCCGCGAGGGAGCGGGCGACCGTACCCGGCCCGACGGCAGCGCCGCACGCGGCGGCGACGGCGCGCCGCCCCTGGGCGGCAGCGGCGCGGCCCCGGGCGGAGCAGGGGCTGGCGGGGGCCCGGGCGGCGGTGGTCCCGGTGGCGGCGGCTTCGGCCGGTTCGGCCGCGGTGGCGCGGCCCAGGCCGGCGGTCGCCTCCAGTTCGCGCTCTATCACACCTGGCATCTCACCGAGCGCGTCAAGGTCGCGGACAGCGGCCCGGTGCTCGACCTGCTCAACGGCGACGCGATCGGCAGTGCGGGCGGCCAGCCACGCCACGAGCTCGAGGGGCAGGCCGGCTACACCAACAACGGCTTGGGCGCGCGGATCTCGGTCAATTACCAGAGCGCCACCCGCGTCAACGGCGGCACCGCGGCGGCCCCCGAGACGCTCGACTTCGGCAGCCTCGCCACCGCCAACCTGCGTCTCTTCGCCGACCTGGGCGGGCGAATCGACTGGGTCCGCGCGCACCCGTGGATGCGCGGCACGCGCGTGAGCCTGCAGCTCGACAACCTCTTCAACACGCGCCAGCGAGTCACCGACCAGGCGGGCGAGGTGCCGATCGGCTTCCAGCCGGGCTATCTCGATCCGATCGGGCGCACCGTGCGGCTGTCGCTGCGAAAGTTGTTCTACTGAGGCGGAGCGATCGCGTGCGGCGGTCACTCTCCGAGGCTGGCTTCCGGGACGCCCTCGCTCCGCTCGCGTGGGGAGCCTGAGCACCGCGGTGTGAGGCGGGAGCGAACGCATCCGCCGCGCGAGGGGTTCGTGGCCGCCCGCCCCCGAGCCGTTCTTCGCGGAGGCGGCCATTCAGGGCCGAGCAGAGCGACGACGGGCCACGATCGGCACCCCTCGGCGCCTGCGTGCGCGGGAGCGCGAGGGTGAGTCCCGCGAGGACGTCCCGCACCGGGGTAGTCGACGCCCGGCTTCAGAACTCCGCCGACAGCCCCGCGAAGAAGCTTCGTCCCGCGACGTCGTACACGCCGGGATAGGTGTTGCCGTTGCCGAACGCCGACAGCAGCCCCTGGACGATCGCGGGCGGGTCGCGGTCGAGCAGGTTGTTCACTCCCAGGCGCAAGCTCACGCCCTGCCGCACGTTGGCGGTGAAGGCGAGATCGAAGTAGTGGTACGTGCCGATGCGCGAGTTGAGCGTGTAGGCGTCGCCCGCCAGGAACGGGTCGGCGGTGTTGCTGCTCAGCCGGGTGGCGCCGATGTAGCGCCAGTTGAGGGACACCGCGCCCTTGTCGTCGGGGGTGGTCCAGGTCAGCCGCGCCTGGTGGCGCCACTCGGGGCTGGGCTGGCCGCACGTCGGGCCGAACAGCCCCTTGCAGTCGTAGGAGCCGAGGCCCGGCAGCGGCTCGGTGACCAGCTCGTTGAGCCAGGTGCCGACGAGCGACAGGTCGAGGCGACCCAGCCCGCCCACCGGCACGGCGGCGTTGAGCCCCAGGTCGATGCCCGAGGTCTGGAGCGAGCCGGTATTCTGCGTGGTGGAGACGACATAGCCGTTCTCGCCGAACAGCGCGCCGTTGCGCGGGTCGCGCTTGAACAGCGAGCAGAAGAACGGATCGCCGGTGGCGACGCACTGGCTGATCGTCAGCGAGGTCGGGATCGAGGCGATGTAATCGCGCACCTTGATGTGGAAATAGTCGACCGACAGCGACACGCCGCGCAGGAACGAGGGCGAGAGCACGACGCCCGCGGTATAGGTGTCCGCTTCCTCGGGGCGCAGCGCTGGGTTGCCGCCGCCCAGCGCCGAGCAGACGTCGGTGGGGCAGGCGATGATGCGGCCATATTGCGCGGCGGTGACGCCGGTGAGCGCGCAGCGCTCGGCGCTGGCGAGCGGGGTCGCGCCCGAGCACGGGTCCTGCGCCGAGACGTTGCCGATCTGCTGGCCCGCGAACAGCTCGCTGATGTTGGGCGCGCGGATCGCACGATTGTAGCTGCCGCGCAGCCGCAGCGCGCGCACCGGCGCCCAGGAGACCTCGCCCTTGTAGGTCGACACGCCCTTCGACAGGTTGCTGTAGTCGGAGTAGCGATAGCCGCCGGTGATCGACAGTTCCTCGGCGAAAGGGCGGTTCTCCGCGATCGGCAGCCGCACCTCGGAGAAGAACTCGGTCACGTGGAATTGCCCGAACGACTCGGTGGTGCCCTTCTGCTGCGACAAAGCGTCGGCGGTGAAGCGCAGTTTCTCGCGGCGATGCTCGACCCCGAGCACCACGCCCAGCCCCTGATCGGCCCAGGGCAGCTTGACGCCGTAGCTGGTGAGATCGGCGTTGATCGAGCCGCTGTACACCTGCTCCTCGTCGAGCCCGCGCGTCGACGAGGGCTGGTAGATGTAGCCGAAGGCGGAGTCGGCGATGCCGTTGTAGCGGAACACGTCGAGCGGCACGCAGTCCGGGTCGCTGCCGTTCACCACCGCGGTGCAGGTCGGCGTGCCGTTGACCGACACGACCTGGAGCCCGCGATTGGCGCGCGCCGAGTCGATGTCGTTCATGTAGGTCTCGCGGAACAGCGCGCGCGAGTAGAGCCCGCTGACGTCGTAGCCGATGCCGCGCGCGATCTCGCCGCGCAGCCCCGCGGTCGCGCGATAGTCGATGCGGCGCAGGTCGTCCCGGCGCGGCCGCGCGTTGCCCGCCACCGGGCGATAGCCGATGAACAGGTCCTGCGTCGCGCCGCTGCCATAGGCGCTGCCGCACAAGAGCTGCCCCTGCTGCTGGCCGAGCAGCGGGTTGTCGCAGTTGATCGTGTAGGTCGTGCCCTGGAACAGCGCCGACGGCGCGACCTGCGAGAAGGTGTGGTCGTCCATGAACATGACGCTGCCGTACAGCTCGGCGGCGGGGTCGAACTCATATTTGGCGAAGCCGCCCGCGGTGTAGCGCACGTCCGAGCGCTGGAAGTAGTTGAGCGGCGCGGTATTGTAGCGGTAGCTGGAATCGTACGGCACCCAGGTCTTCTGCCCGTCGCGGGTGTTGTTGTAGGCGGTGCCGGCATTTGGGCCGGTGAGCGGCTGGAACAGGCCGTACATGTTGTTGCTCGACCCTCCGCAGGTGAAGGCGCTGTTGTTGTCGGTCGGATCGAGCGCGCAGGCGGAGACGTCGCGGTTGGCCTGTATGATCGGCTTGACGTCGCGATAGCCGAAATAGGCGGTGATGTTGCCGCGGTCGCCGAGCTTCTTGCCGACCGCGAGATTAGCGTCGAGCCGCTGTCCGTCCACCGGCGAGTTGAGCGCGGTGGCATAGCCGTTGCGGCGGACGAGGTCGCGCAGCCCGCCGTTGTCGTTGTGGTGTGCGGCGAAGCCGTACTGGACGTCGCCGCGGACGCCGTCGAGGTCGTCGCGCAGGATGAAGTTGACCACGCCGGAGATCGCGTCCGACCCGTACACCGCCGAGGCGCCACCCGTGACGACGTCGATCCGCTGCACCATGAAGCCGGGGATGAAGTTGACGTCGTTGGCCTGCACCGGCAGCAGCCGCTGGCCGTTGACCAGGATCAGGTTCCGGTTGTCGCCGAGGTTGCGCAGGTTGATCCGCGCGGTGCCGTCCGAGCCATTGGAGACATTCTCGTTCGCCGCCGCGGTGACCTGGGGCAGGCGGTTGATCACGTTCTCGATGTTGGTGGCGCCCTGGAGGCGGATCTCGGCGGCGCTGACGTCGGTGATCGGGCTGTTGCTCTGCAGGCCGGGCTGCCGCAGCCGCGTGCCGGTGACGGTGACCTCTCCGCTGCCGGGCTCCGCGTCGGCCGGGGCAGGTGCGGTGGTGATCGAGGGCTCGCCCGCGGGGGGCTGCGCCTGCGGTGGCTGGGCGTAGGCGGTGCCGGCGAGGGCGAGCGCGACCGATGCGGTGGAGCGCAGCAGACGGTGTACGAGCATCGGGTCCCCCTTTTCTTTCCCGCGCTGAACTTATCGTATACCATCCATCCTTGCAAATATATTATACGAACACGGTCGCGTGAGGGCGTGCACGGCGTCTGCCGCGGTCGCTCGCGCATCGTCGTTGCGTCGGTGACCGGCCCGGGTCGCGACCGAGGAACTCGGGCCGGTCGGTGCGATCATCCCCGCACGAAGGCGAGCAGGTCGGCGTTGAGCACCTCGTGGTTCACGGTCAGCATGCCGTGCGAGTAGCCGGGATAGATCTTGAGCGTCGCGTCGGGCAGCAGCTCGGCCGAGAGCACGCCGGCGTTCCGGTAAGGGACGATCTGGTCGTCGTCGCCGTGCAGCACCAATGTGGGCACCGTGATCGCGCGCAGGTCGTCGGTCTGATCGGTCTCAGAGAAGGCCTTGATGCCCTCGTAGTGCGCCTGCGCGCTGCCCATCATGCCCTGGCGCCACCAATTGTCGACCACCGCCGGCTTCACCTCCGCGCCGTCGCGGTTGAAGCCGTAGAAGGGGCCGGCGGGCAGGTCGCGGTAGAAGGAGGCACGGTCGGCGGCGAGGGCGGCGCGCAACCCGTCGAAGACCTCGATCGGAAGCCCGCCGGGATAACGCTCGGTCCTCACCATGATCGGCGGCACCGCGCTGACCAGTACCGCCTTGGCGACGCGTCCCTGCGGCAACCCGTGACGCGCGACATAGGCGGCGACCTCGCCGCCCCCGGTCGAGTGGCCGATGTGGATCGCGTCCCGCAGGTCGAGGTGCTCCGCGACCGCGGCGGCGTCGGCGGCATAGGTGGCCATGTCATGGCCGTGATCGACCTGCGCCGAGCGACCGTGGCCGCGACGGTCGTGCGCGATCACGCGATAGCCCTGCGCCAGGAAGAACAGCATCTGATTGTCCCAGTCGTCCGACGACAGCGGCCAGCCGTGGTGGAACATGATCGGCTGCGCGTCCCTCGCGCCCCAGTCCTTGAAGAAGATCTCGGTCCCGTCCTGCGTGGTGATGGTCGGCATGGCTCGCTCCCTGTCTCGTGACTGCCGCCGGAAGGCGTCCGGCGATCAGAGAGTTACGCCTGCGAACCGATTCGGGGGAGCGCGATAAGATCGCGCGCTGCGTTCGAGAAAATCGAACAGGCGCGGCGCGATCGCCTCAGCCGAGCGCGCGGACATGGTCGACGAAGGCGCGCAGCGGCGGCGGGACGAGGCGGCGGCTGGAGTAATACAGGAAGGGGCCGGGGAAGCTGGGCCACCACTCGGCGAGCACCGGCTCGAGCAAGCCGGCGGCGAGGGCGGGGGTGAGCCACTCCTCGAAGAGATAGACGATGCCGCCGCCGCCCGTCGCGGCGTCGACCAGCAGGTCGGCGGCGCCCGCGACCCGCGCGATCAGCCGCGCGCGCGGTTCGATCCGCACCGCCTCGCCGTCGCGCTCGAACTCCCACGGGCTCGCCAGCGCGCCGCTGGAGAAGCGACCGACCAGACCGTCATGGTCGAGCAGCGCGCGCGGGTGTGCGGGGCGGCCGCGACGGTCGAGATAGGCCGGCGCGGCCGCGGCGGCGAAGCGCTGCACGCGCGGCCCGATCGGCACCGCGATCATGTCCTGCTCGAGCCGCTCGTCGTAGCGGATCCCGGCGTCGGCGCCCGAGGCGAGGATGTCGACGAACGAGTCCTCGGCGTCGATCTCGACGCGGATGTCGGGGAAGGCGGCGAGGAAGCCGGGAAGGATCGATGGCAGCACGAGCTTGGCCGCGCTCACCGGCACGTTGAGCCGCAGCAGCCCGGTGGGTCGCTCGCGCAGCTCGTCGACCGAGCCGAGCGCCGCCGCGACCGAGTCGAGCGCGGGCGCGAGCCGCTCGAGCAGGCGCGCGCCCGCCTCGGTCGGCGCGACGCTGCGCGTGGTGCGGTGGAGCAGCCGCAGCCCGACGCGCGCCTCCAGCCGGCGCACCGCCTCGCTCAGCGTCGAGGCGCTGCGCCCGGTCACGCGGGCCGCATCGCGGAAGCCGCGCGCGCGGGCCACCGCGACGAAGGCCTCGAGGTCGGAGAGATCGGCGTTCATCGTTCGGCTTCCCGTACGGGTCGTCCCGATCTTTCCGGCTAATCGGCACAATCGCAAGCGCCTATCTGCGGGTCCACGAACGAGGAGACGCAGCATGGACTCGACGATGACCTACAGGCTTGGCGACCGCGACGTGCGCCGGCTCGGCTACGGCGCGATGCAGCTCGCCGGCCCCGGCGTGTTCGGCCCGCCGCGCGACCGCGACGCCGCCCTGGCGGTGCTGCGCGCGGCGGTCGCGGCCGGGGTCGACCATGTCGACACCAGCGACTTCTACGGGCCGCACGTCACCAACCAGCTGATCCGCGAGGCGCTGTCGCCCTATCCCGAGGATCTCACGATCGTCACCAAGGTGGGCGCGGTGCGCGGGGCGGAGGGCTCGTGGGACCCGGCGCAGTCCCCCGCCGCGCTGCGCGCCGCGGTCCACGACAACCTGCGCAACCTCGGGCTGGAGCAGCTCGCGGTGGTCAACTTCCGCGTCCACGACGGCAGCCACGGCCGCAGCGAGGGCTCGATCGCCGAGGGCTATGGCGCGCTGGCGGCGATGCGCGAGGAGGGGCTGATCCGCCACCTCGGGATCAGCAACGCCACCGCGGCGCAAGTGGACGAGGCGCGCGCCATCGCGCCGCCGGTGTGCGTCCAGAACATGTACAATCTCGCCCACCGCGAGGACGACGCGCTGATCGACCGGCTCGCCGCCGACGGCATCGCCTATGTCCCCTTCTTCCCGCTCGGCGGCTTCAGCCCGCTCCAGTCGGGCGCGCTCGACGCGGTCGCGGCGCGGCTGAGCGCGACGCCGATGCAGGTGGCGCTCGCGTGGCTGCTGCACCGCTCGCCCAACATCCTGCTGATCCCGGGCACGTCGTCGGTGACGCACCTGCGCGAGAACCTGGCGGCGGCGGCGGTCGTACTCGACGCGGCGGCACTGGACGCGCTCGACACGATCGGCGCGGCGCGGTGAGCGCCGGCCGCGCCGCGCGGCATGGCCAAGCGCGGCGCGGCAGGCCATAGCGGCGGCGCCATGACCGACTCCGCGCTGGCGCTCTACGTCCACTGGCCGTTCTGCGTCTCGAAATGCCCCTATTGCGACTTCAACAGCCACGTCCGCGCCTCGGTCGACCAGGCGGCGTGGCGCGACGCGCTGCTGGCCGACCTCGCCCATGAGGCGGCGGCGCTGCCGGGGCGACGGCTCGGCTCCATCTTTTTCGGCGGCGGCACGCCCTCGCTGATGCCGCCCGCCACCGTCGCCGCGGTGATCGACGCCGCCACCGCGGCCTGGGCGCCGCTGCCCGAGCTCGAGGTGACGCTGGAGGCCAACCCCTCCTCGGTCGAGGCGGCGCGCTTCGCCGACCTCGCCGCCGCGGGGGTGAACCGGGTCTCGCTCGGGCTGCAGGCGCTCGACGACGCCGCGCTGCGCTTCCTCGGCCGCGCGCACGACGTCGCCGAGGCGCTCGGCGCGCTCGACGTCGCGCAGCGCCACTTCGCGCGGGTGAGCACCGACCTGATCTACGCGCGCCCCGACCAGTCGCTCGCCGCCTGGGAGCGCGAGCTCGGGCAGGCACTGGGCTTCGGCACCGAGCACCTGTCGCTCTACCAGCTCACGATCGAGCCGGGGACGCGCTTCCACACCGAGGCGGCGGCGGGGCGGCTGACCATCCCCGACGGCGACGCCGCCGCCGACCTGTTCGAGGCGACGCGCGCGATCACCGCCGCCGCCGGGCTGCCCGCCTACGAGGTGTCGAACCACGCCCGGCTCGGCGCGGAGAGCCGCCACAATCTCGCTTACTGGCGCTACCGCGACTATGCCGGCGTCGGCCCCGGCGCGCACGGCCGGCGCCAGGCGAGCGCGACGCAGCGCCATCGCAAGCCCGAGAACTGGCTCGGCGCGGTCGCGCGCAACGGCCACGGCCTCATCACCGAGGAGCCGCTCGCCCCTGAGGCGCGCGCGCGCGAGGCGCTGCTGATGGGGCTGCGGCTCGCCGAGGGCGTCGACCTGGCGCGGGTGGCGCGGGTGACGGGGCTGGCGATCGAGGCGATCGTCGACGCCGACGCGATCGGCGCGCTCCCGGGACTGATCGCGCGCGACGGCGAGCGGCTGCGCGTGACCGAGGCGGGGATCCTGCTGCTCGACTCGATCCTGCCGCGCGTGGTGCGCTGAGGCATAACGCGCCCCCTCCCCTTCAGGGAAGGGCGGGGGTGGGGCGCGTCCGCGGCCAGCGCGATGAAGATCTCCAGCGCCGCGCCTGCGGTAAGGCCCCACCCCCACACCCTCGCCTGAGGGGGAGGGGATCCGCTAGTTCGTCAGCCCCACTTTCGTCGCCAGCCACGCCGCCGCTTCTTCGGGCGACTCCTTGTCGGCGTCGCGGTCGACCAGGTAGTTGGCCGAGCGCATCGCCGCGACCGGGATGCGCCCGACCAGCGGCGCCAGCGCGGCGCGGAAGCGCGCGTCGCCGCGTCGCGCGGGCGCCAGCAGCAGCACCGCGTCATAGGTGGGGATCGCGCCGCGCGGATCGGTCAGCACGATGAGATGCTCCGCCGCGATCCGCCCGTCCGAGGAGAAGGCGCTGATCACGTCGGCGCGCCCGCTCGCCAGTGCGCGGTACATGAAGGTCGGGCTGTACGGCGTCGCCGCGGCGAAGCGCAGCGGGTAGGCGGCGCGGATCGCGGCCCACTCGGGCCGGTCGAGGAACTCGAGGTCGGCCCCGAGCCGCAGCCCCGGCGCGGCGGCGGCCAGGTCGTCGAGCGAGGCGATGCCGCGCGCGCGCGCGTCGGCGCCGCGCATCGCGAAGGCATAAGCGTTCTCGAAGCCGAGCGTCCCCAGCAGGGTGACGCCGCGCGACCGCTCGGTCCAGCGTGCGAGCTCGGCCACCAGCCGCGCGCGGGGCGGGGTGTCGCGCCGCGCCATCGCGCCGGTCCACAAGGTGCCGGCATAGTCGACGTAGACGTCGACCGCCCCGCTCGCCACCGCGCCGAACGCCACCGCCGAGCCGAGCCCGTCGCGATAGGTCACGCTGTACCCCGCGCGCTCCAGCCGCGCGCCGATCAGCCGTGCCAGGATATATTGCTCGGAGAAGTTCTTGGCGCCGACCACCACGGCGCGCTCGCCGCCGCCGCCGCGCCACAGGGGCGCGCTCGCGGCCGCGCCGGCGGCGACCAGCAGCGCCAGCGCCGCCGCCATGCGCCGCCACTGCCGCCGCCCCGCGGCGCGCTCGGCGAAGCCCAGCAGCGCGTCGACCGCCAGCGCCAGCGCCGCCGCGCCGATGCAGCCCGCCACCACCAGCGTCCAGGCCTGCGTCTGCAGCCCGGCGAAGATGAGGTCGCCCAGGCTCGGCTGGCCCACCGTGGTGGAGAGCGTCGCCGCGCCGATCGTCCACACCGCGGCGGTGCGCACCCCCGCCATGGCGACCGGAAGTACCAGCGGCGCCTCGACCCAGCGCAGCTTCTGCGCCGCGGTCATGCCGATGCCGTCCGCGGCGATCAGCAGCGCGCGGCCGATCCCGGCGAGCCCGGTGACGAGGTTCCGCACGATCGGCAGCAGCGCGTAGAGCGTCAGCGCGAGCAGCGCGGGCAGGAAACCCAGCGCCGGGATGCCGCCGCCGACCAGCGCCGAGAGCCACAGCAGCGCGGGATAGAAGAGCGCGAGCAGCGCGAGGCTGGGGATGGTCTGCACCAGGCTGGCGAAGCCCAGCACCGCCGCGCCGAGGTGTTGCCGCCGTGCCGCGAGCAGCCCGAGCGGCAGCGCCAGCGCGAGCGCGAGCAGCAGCGCGGCGAGCGCGAGCAGCAGGTGCTGCGCCGCCAGCGCGGGGACGCGCGCGAGCGCCTCGCTCATGCCCCGCCTCTCCGCGCGAGGGTCGCGAGCCGTTCGGCCTGCGCGCGCGGCACCGCGACCAGCGCCGCGGCGCGCTCGCCGCCCGCGCCGGCGAGCAGCGCGGTAGGGGTCTCGTCGGCGACGACGCGGCCGCGCTCCATCACCAGCACGCGGTCGGCGGCGAGCAGCGCCTCGGTCATGTCGTGGGTCACCATCACCGTGGTCAGCGCGAGCGCGCGGTGGAGCCGCGCGACCGACTCCATCAGCGCCTCGCGCGTGACCGGATCGAGCGCGCCGAAGGGCTCGTCCATCAGCAGCAGCCGCGGCCCGGTGACGAGCGCGCGCGCGACCCCGACGCGCTGGCGCTGCCCGCCCGAGAGCTCGGCGGGCAAACGAGTCGCGAGCGCCGCGGGAAGGTCGACGAGGTCGAGCATCGCCGCGACGCGATCGTCGTCGCGCCGGCCGATGACGCGCAGCGGCAGCGCGACATTCTCCGCCACGCTGAGGTGCGGGAAGAGTCCGACCTCCTGGAAGACATAGCCGATGCGGCGGCGCAGCGCGTGCGGCGGCCCGTCCGCCACGTCGACGCCGTCGAGCGTGACCCGGCCCGCGCTCGGCTCCACCAGCCGGTTGATCGTCTTGAGCAGCGTCGACTTGCCCGAGCCGGACGCGCCGACCAGCGCCACCAGGCTGCCCGGCGCGAGCGTCAGCGAGATGTCGTCGACGGCGGCGGTGCCGTCGGGATAGTTTTTGGCGACGCGCTCGAACGCGATCGCGGGCCCACTCACCGGCAGGGGCAGCTTTTGTGCTGGCATCGCGCGCGACGATGCGGGAAGCCTGCGCGACTAACAAGCGTCAAGACGCGGGAGAGCAGGATGAAGGCGATACTCGTCACCGGCGGCGGCTCGGGCATCGGTCGCGCGGTGGCGCAGCGCTTCGCCGCCGAGGGCTGGCGCGTCGGCGTCGCCGACATCGACCGGCGCGGGCTCGCCGAGACCGCCGCGCTGCTGCCGCGCGACCGCACCAGCACGCACCAGATGGACGTGCGCGACCCGGCCGAGTGGGAGCATGTGCTCGCCGACTTCGCCGCGATCAGCGACGGGCGCCTCGACGTGCTGTTCAACAACGCCGGCGTGGCGGCGGGCGGCGCCTTCGGGGAGATCGCGATCGAGGCGCTCGACCGCGTGATCGACGTCAACTTCCGCGGCGTCGCTTACGGCGCGCGGCTGGCCTATCCGTACCTGCGCGCGACGCCGGGGTCGTGCCTGCTCAACACCGCGTCGGCCTCGGCGATCTACGGCTCGTCGGGGCTCGCCGCCTACTCGGCGACCAAGTTCGCGGTGCGCGGGCTCACCGAGGCGCTCGACGGCGAGTGGGCGCGCGAGGGCATCCGCGTGCGCTCGCTCATGCCGGGCTTCATCGACACCGCGCTGCTGTCCGCGCCCGTCGCGGGTTCGAACCGCACCGCGCGCGAGGCGGTGGCGGCGGCGGGGCTCGAGTTCACCCCGGTCGAGGTGGTCGCGGACCAGGCCTGGGCGGCGGTGCAGGGGGACCGGCTCCACACGCTGGTCGGCCCGACCGCGCGGCGGCTCGCCTTCGCGGCGCGCTGGCTGCCGGGGCGGCTGCGCGCATCGATGCGGCGGCGCGTGATGCGGTGACGGTTCCGCATCCTCCCCCCTCGCGGGGAGGGGGACCGCCGCCCGCAGCGCGGTGGTGGAGGGGGCTCTCGCCGAACGCACCGGCTCGCCCGCGGAGAGCCCCCTCCGTCAGCGCTGACGCGCTGCCACCCCCCAGTGCCGGGGAGGATCTTGGCTCACCCCCCGAGGATCGCGTCGATCGCGGTCGCCAGCTCGATGTCGCGCTCGGACAGGCCGCCGGCGTCATGCGTCGTCAGCAGTATCTCTACCCGGTTCCACACGTTGCTCCACTCGGGATGGTGGTCGGCGCGCTCCGCCAGCAGCGCCACCTGGGTCATGAAGCCGAACGCCTCGGCGAAGTCGGTGAAGACGATCGTGCGCGTGATCGCGTCGCGCGCGTCGTCATAGTCCCACTCGGGCAGGCCATCGAGCGCGTCGGCGCGCTCGGCCTCGCTGAGTTGTTCGATCGCCGCCATGTCGCGCTCCTCTCGCCGCCCACGCCGCTTGCCGCGGCCCGAGCGCGAGCGGTATGGCGCGGGGAATGAACGAGCAAGAGCCGATGGGCGCGGCGCCCTCCGCCGACGCGATCGAGGCGCACGCGCGCGCGGTGATCGCGCGTTTGCCCGACGCCTTCCGACGCCACCTCGGCGACGTGCTGCTGCTGGTCGAGGAGGAGGCCGACGCCGAGACGCTCGCCGCGCTGGAGATCGACCACCCGCTCGACCTCACCGGCGTCTACCACGGCCGCCCGATCGGCGAGAAGAGCGCCTTCGACGGGGCCGCGCTGCCCGACCGCATCCACCTCTACCGTCAAGCGATCCTGGCGGAATGGTGCGAGACCGGTGTGCGGCTCGACGATCTCGTCGCGCACGTCACCATCCACGAGATCGGCCACCATTTCGGGCTGAGCGACGACGACATGCACGCGCTGGAAGAGGCGGTCGCGGATTGACGCTGCTGGCGGCGCGCGGCCTGGCGGTGGCACGCGGCGGGCGGCTGCTCGCCGAGCGCATCGAGCTGACGCTGGAACGCGGCGGGGCGGCGCTGGTCACCGGTCCGAACGGCGCGGGCAAGTCCTCGCTGCTGCGCGTGTTCGCCGGCCTGCTCGCGCCCGCCGCGGGGACGGTGGCGCGCGGCGCGCGCGTGGCGTGGATGGGCGAGGCCGCCGCGCTCGACCCCGAGCGCGCGCTCGCCGCGGCGCTGCGCTTCTGGGCGGCGCAGGACGACGTGCCCGCGGCGGAGACACGCGTCGCCGCGGCGCTGTCGGCGCTCGCGCTCGACGATCTCGCCGACGTGCCGGTGCGGCTGCTCTCCACGGGTCAGCGCCGTCGCGCCGCGCTGGCGCGCGTGGTCGCCACGAGTGCCGAGCTGTGGCTGCTCGACGAGCCCGCGAGCGGGCTCGACGCCGCCGCGGTCGCGCGGCTCGCGCTGCTGCTGGAGGGGCATCGCGGCGCCGGCGGCGCGGCGGTGGTGACGACGCACCAGCCGCTCGCGCTGCCGGGCGCGATCGAGGTGGCGCTGTGACCGCGCTGATCTGGCGCGACGTGCGCCGCCATTACGCGAGCGGCGGCGCGACCTTGCTCGTCGCCTTCTTCCTGCTGGTCGCGACCTTGTTCCCGTTCGCGATCGGGCCCGACGCGACCTTGCTGGCGCGCGTCGGCGGCGGGGTGATCTGGGCGGCGGCGCTGCTCGCCGCGCTGCTGCCGGTCGAGCGCCTGGTCGCGCCCGACCTCGACGCCGGCGTGATCGACCAGCTGGTGGTGCGCGGGCGCACGCCGGTGACGATCGCGCTCGCCAAGGTGGCGGCGCACTGGCTGGCGTTCGCGCCGCCGCTGCTGCTGGCGACGCTGGTGGCGGCGGCGCTGCTCGATCTCTCGGCGGCGCAGCTGCTGCTGGTGCTCGCCGGTCTCGCGCTCGGGACGCCCGGGCTGGCCGCGCTGGCGGTGGCGACCGCGGCGCTCACCGCGGGGGTGCGCGGCGCCGGCGCGGTGGCGGGACTGGTGATGCTGCCGCTCGCGGTGCCGCTGCTGATCTTCGGGGCGGGGGCGCTGACCGGCGGGGGGGGCGCGCTCCAGCTGCTCGCCGCGACCAGCCTGGTGCTGCTCGTCGGCGCGCCGCTCGCCGCCGGCGCGGCGATCCGCGCGGCGCTGGACTGAGGACAGCCGCGGCGTGGCGCGGCGGCTCGGTTCAGCCGCGGCCCCGCCGATCGCGCCGCGGCCGGGCCGCGCGACTCATGCCGCGCTGTCGATGCCGAGCTCGCCGAGCTTGCGGTAGAGCGTCGAGCGCCCGATGCCGAGCCGCCGCGCCACCTCGGTCATCCGGCCGCGATAGTGCGTGATCGCCAGCCGGATCAGGTCGGCCTCGATCTCCTCGATTGTGCGCAGGTGGCCGTCGGGGCGGAACAACGGCACGCCCGCCGCCTCGGTGCCGCGGCTCGCCGCGCGCGGCCCGCGCTGGCCCAGCGCCGCGATCTGCGGGAAGTCGGCGCGGGTCAGCGTGTCGCCGTCGCACTGCACCGCGGCGCGGAATAGGGCGTCCTGCAGCTGGCGCACGTTGTGCGGCCAGTCATAGGTCATCAGCAGCATCACCGCGTCGTCGCTGATCGACAGCTGGCGCAGCCCCGGCTGGGTCGCGATCCGCTCGAGCAGGTGGCGGGTCAGCGCGGGGATGTCGCCGGCGCGCTCGCGCAGCGGCGGGATCACCACCGAGACCGCGTTGAGGCGATAGTAGAGATCCTCGCGGAAGCGTCCGGCCGCGACCTCGTCGAGCAGGCGCTTGTTGGTGGCGGCGATCACGCGCACGTCGACCGCGCGCGCGTGGCGGCCGCCGAGCGGCAGCACCTCGCCCGACTGGAGCGCGGCGAGCAGCCGACGCTGCGCGTCGAGCGGCAGATGGTCGACCTCGTCGAGGAACAGCGTCCCGCCGTCGGCCTCGACCATGCGGCCGATCTTGCGCTCGAAGGCTCCGGGGAAGGCGCCCTCCTCGTGGCCGAACAGCGCGCTCTCGATCTGATTGGCCGGCACCGCGCCGCAGTTGAGCGACACCCGCGGTGCCTCCGCGCGCGGGCTGGCGGCGTGGATCGCCTCGGCCACCACTTCCTTGCCGACGCCGCTCTCGCCCTCGATCAGCACGGGCACGCGCGCGCGCGCCGCCTTCGCGGCGATGGTGAGCGCGGCGCGGAACTCGGGCGCGGTGCCGATGATCTCGTCGAAGCCCAGCATCGCCGGGATCTTCTCGGTCAGGGGGCGCAGCTCGCCCGCGGCGTTGGCGGCGACGGCGCGGTCGAGCGCCTGGAGCAGCCGCTCGGGCGCGAGTGGCTTGGCGAGATAGTCGGTGGCACCCGCGCGCATCGCATCGACCGCCTGCGCCACCGAGGCCTGGGCGGTGAGCATCAGGATCGGCAGCTGCGCGCGATAGCCGCGCAGCTCGCCGATCAGCGCCGCCGGGTCCCAGCCCGCGCTGCCCGGGTCGAGCAGGATCGCGTCGAGCTGCATGCCGTCGGGCGTGGCGAGCGTCGCCACCGCCGCGGCGGGATCGTCCGCGAACACGAGTCGCCACCCGCCGCGGGCGGCGAGCGTCGCGATCACGCGACGCTGTGCCGCGTCCTCGTCGATCAGCATCAGCAGACGTTGTCCGTTACGCGTCATGTCTGGCCTATCGTCCCGTGGCTCCCTGCCTATCGCCTAACCGTTCTGAGTAAAGGCGGGCTTAAGCCGCGATGGGTGATATTGCCTCCGCCCTGCCGCGCCTCTACGCTGTTAACGACGACAGTCACAACGATGAGGAAAAGATGGCGGAGAGTGGCGCGGGGCGCGGCGACATCAAGGCGCACGAGGCGACCTATTCCGGCATGATCGGCCTGTTGAAGTACGGCGCGGTGGCCTGTTTCATCCTCGCCTTCTTCGTCATCTGGCTGATCGCGTAGCCGCGGCGTGAAGATCGCGGTCGTCAGCGAACAGGCATCCGGCGAGCGCCGGGTCGCCGCCACGCCCGAGACCGCGCGCAAGTTCATCGCGCTGGGTGCCGAGGTCGCGGTCGAGGCCGGCGCGGGCACCGGCGCCTCGATCGCCGATTCGGATTATGCCGCCGCCGGCGCCTCGCTGGGCGACCGCGCCGCGACGCTGGCGGGCGCCGCGATCGTGCTGGCGGTGCAGCCGCCCGCGCCCGAGTCGCTCGCCGGGGTAGCGCCGGGCGCCTGGGTGGTGGCGATCATGGCGCCGTTCGGCGACGGTCGCGCGCGAGTCGCGGCCTATGCCGCGGCAGGCTACGAGGCGCTCGCGATGGACCTAATGCCGCGGATCACGCGCGCGCAGGCGATGGACGTGCTGTCGTCGCAGTCCAATCTCGCCGGATACAAGGCGGTGATCGACGCGGCGGCGGAATATGGCCGCGCCTTGCCGATGATGATGACCGCGGCGGGCACCGTCTCGGCGGCGCGCGTCTTCGTGATGGGGGTCGGCGTCGCCGGGCTCCAGGCGATCGCCACCGCGCGGCGCCTCGGCGCGCAGGTCTCCGCCACCGACGTGCGCTCGGCGACGAGAGAGCAGATCCTGTCGCTCGGCGCCAAGCCGGTGTTCGTCGAGGCGGTGGCGGGGATCGAGGGCGAGGGCAGCGGTGGCTATGCCGGCGAGATGTCGCCCGAGTACCAGCGGGCGCAGGCCGAGCTGGTGTCGGCGCACATCGCCAAGCAGGACATCGTGATCACCACCGCGCTGATCCCGGGGCGCGCGGCGCCGCGGCTGGTGAGCGACGCCCAGCTCGCGACGATGCGCCCCGGCAGCGTGCTGGTCGACCTCGCGGTGGAGCAGGGCGGCAACGTCGAGGGCGCGGTGGCGGGCGAGATCGTCGAGCGCCACGGCGTGCGCATCATCGGGCACCGCAACGTGGCGTCGCGGCTCGCAGCCGATTCGACGGCGCTCTACTCGCGCAACCTGTACAACTTCCTCTCGACCTTCTGGGACAAGGAGCAGGGCCGCCCGGTGCTCGACGCCGAGATCGGCGACGCGGTGCGGCTCACCCGCGGCGGCGCGGTGGTGAACGCGAGGCTGGTGTCGTGAGGGGATGTAAGGGTGCGGCGGGGTGGATCGTCGCGGGCGGGGCCGCGCACGAGCGCGGCGACCGCCCCTCGCGCGGCGCCCTCCGCGACGCCTGGTTCGCCGCGCGCGGCCTGCTCACCGTCCGCCTCGCCGCGAGCGACGTGCTCGACGACCCCGACGCCACCGTGCGCCACCTCGTCACGCTCGCCGCCACCCGCACCGCCGGAGCACAATGATGGACTTCGTCGCGATCCTGTCGATCTTCGTGCTGGCCTGTTTCGTCGGCTATTACGTCGTCTGGTCGGTCACGCCCGCGCTGCACACGCCGCTGATGGCGGTGACCAACGCGATCTCCAGCGTGATCATCGTCGGCGCGCTGATCGCGGGCGCGGCGGCGGGGAGCACCGGCTCGAAATGGCTCGGGCTCGCCGCGGTGGTGCTCGCCAGCGTGAACATCTTCGGCGGCTTCGCGGTCACGCAGCGGATGCTGGCCATGTACAAGAAGAAGGAGCGGCCGGCACCGCGGCCGTGAGGGGGGAGAGCCAAGTGGAGCACGTCGCGGTGAACCCCTGGGTCGCGCTGGCCTATCTCGTCGCCGGCGTGTGCTTCATCCTGGCGCTGCGCGGGCTCTCCAGCCCCGCCACCAGCCAGCGCGGCAACCGCTTCGGCATGATCGGCATGGGCGTCGCGGTGGTGACCACGCTCGTCACGCACGTGCCGCTCACCGCCACGCTGATCGAGGGCGCGGATTACGCGGCGCTGATCGCCCGGGTCGACTATGCCGCGGCGTTCGAGATCGTCGCCGCGATCGCGCTGGGGGCGGTGATCGGCGTGGGCGCGGCGCGGCGCATCGCGATGACCGCGATGCCGCAGCTCGTCGCCGCCTTCCACAGCCTCGTCGGCCTCGCCGCGGTGCTGGTCGCCGCCGCCGCCTTCCTCAACCCGGTCGCGTTCGGCATCGCGGTGCCGGTGCTCTTCCCCGACGGCAGCGCGGCCGCGCTGATCAACCCAGTCAGCCGGATCGAGATGGGGCTCGGCGTGGCGATCGGCGCGATCACCTTCTCGGGCAGCGTGATCGCTTTCCTCAAGCTCAACGGCAACATGGGCGGCAAGCCGATCCTGCTGCCCGGACGCCACGCGATCAACCTCGGCGTGCTCGCGGCGATCCTGCTGCTGGTGGCCTATTTCACGGTCGACCAGTCGCCGTGGGTGTTCTGGACGGTGACGCTGCTGTCGTTCGCGATCGGCTTCCTGCTGATCGTGCCGATCGGCGGCGCGGACATGCCCGTGGTCGTGTCGATGCTCAACAGCTACTCGGGTTGGGCCGCGGCGGCGATGGGCTTCACGCTCCACAACAGCGCGATGATCATCACCGGCGCGCTGGTCGGCTCGTCCGGCGCGATCCTCAGCTACATCATGTGTCGCGCGATGAACCGCAGCTTCGTCAGCGTGATCGCGGGCGGCTTCGGTGCCGAGGCGGGCGGCGGCGCGGGCGGTGCGGCGGCGAGCGACCGCGCGTGGAAGCGCGGCTCGGCCGAGGACGCCGCCTTCCTGATGAGCCAGGCCGAGCAGGTGATCATCGTGCCCGGCTACGGCATGGCGGTGGCGCAGGCGCAGCACGTGCTGCGCGAGATGGCGGACAAGCTCAAGGCGCACGGCGTCCGCGTGAAATATGCCATCCACCCGGTGGCGGGGCGCATGCCCGGGCATATGAACGTGCTGCTCGCCGAGGCCAACGTACCGTACGACGAGGTGTTCGAGCTGGAGGACATCAACTCCGAGTTCGCGCAGACCGACGTGGCGTTCGTGATCGGCGCCAACGACGTCACCAATCCCGCGGCGAAGACCGACCGCAGCTCGCCCATCTACGGCATGCCCGTGCTCGACGTCGAGAAGGCCAAAACAATTCTCTTCGTCAAACGCTCGATGGGCGGAGTCGGCTATGCTGGAGTCGACAACGAGGTCTTCTACCGGGACAATACCATGATGCTGCTCGCCGACGCCAAGAAGATGGTGGAAGAGATCGTCAAGTCGCTCGACTGAGGCGATGGCCCTCCCGTTCCATGGCGCCGCCACCGCGCCGGCGTTCGCTCTCGCCAGCCTCGACGGCACCGGCGCACTGGACGCGCGCGAGGCGATCGCGCTGCTCGGCGGCACGATCGTGGCACATCACCCGCTCGCCGTGGCGCCGGGTGCCCTCGCGCTGCGCGAGGACGCGCCCGCGGTGGTGCTCGATCTCACCGACGCCGACGACGCGCTGGCGCATGACGCGGTCGCCGCGGTAGACTCGCTCGCGGCGGCGCGCGGGTGGCGCGTGATCGTCGCTTTCTCGATCGCCCAGATCGATCCCGTCGTCGCCGCGCTGGGCGAGGAGGCAGGCGCGGTCCAGCTGCTGTGCGAGCCCGACCGGGCCGAGTGGATCGGCGCGCTCGCAGTGGCGGCGGCACGCGGCGGCGGTGGTGTACGCTCACCCGAGCGCGACTCCGAGCGGCTGGCGCGCCTCAGCGCGGAGGTGGCGCGGATCGCGGCGCTGCTCGCCCGGCTGAGCGACGGCGGCGTGGCGCTCGACCGCGCCGAGGAGCCGCGCCTCGCTTTCCACGCCGCCCCGGCCGCCGCGGTGGCGGTGACCGCCGCCCAGCTGCGCGCCGTGCTGCGCGCGCGCCGGCTGCGTGACCGTTTCCTCGGCAAGGGTCTGTGCGAGGATCCCGCCTGGGACATGCTGCTCGACCTCTACGCCGCGCGGCTGGAAGGCCGGCGCGTCTCCGTCTCGAGCCTGTGCATCGCCGCGGCGGTGGCGCCGACCACCGCGCTGCGCTGGATCACGCGTCTGACCGAGCGGCGTCTGCTCGCGCGCACGCCCGATCCGGGCGACCGCCGCCGCGTCTTCATCGGGCTGACCGACGAGGCGGTGCGGGCCTTGGAGGCCTATCTCGGGGCGCTCGCCGAAGCCGGGCTGCCGCTGGCGTGAGCGCGGCGATGGCACGCCCGCTCGGCCCGGTATGTCACCGGCAGGCACACCGCCCTCAGCGGGCAGGATCGACGCCGAGCCAAGCGACCAGACGCTTGTAGACGTCCGCGACTCGCTCGACCGCATATTCGGCGAGCTCGACGAAGAAGGCCGCGTCATCCATGATCACCTCCGCCCCCGCCCACAGCGCGAGCAAGGGTGATTCGCTACGACGTTGATCGACGGCCCAACGCATCTGTCCCATCTTGAGGCAGGAGGAAGGCGCGCGGCGCCCGGTGACCGGAACGTCGAGACGCTGCCGCTGCACCTTGCTCGGTGGTCGGCAAGCCCTCCGCACCGCCGCGCTGGTGACCGCCCGCGACACCGCGTCGGGTGATGAGCTGAGACTGGCTTGCGACTCGGCTCTGTCGCCGCTGGCAACCGTCTGGGTAAGTGTCTCGAACGCATCCCCTGACGCTCGAGGGCCTTCGTGGCGTCGCGGCAATGCGGTGGTGCTGCCGCACCGAAGCTCGCCGCGGGCAACTCGCCATCGGACGCCCGAGCGCGATCACTCGTGCGGACGGCTGGAGTTCTCACCTCGGATATATAGGAGGCCGTTGGTGATGACCGACCGCTTAACGAGACCCACAATCAGCGACCGATCATAGGGTCCCGCGAGCGTGGGCATCGCAGGAGTGGCTCCAGGTGCGCGTGGCAACGCGCCCGCCCAATACGCGTCAGCGAGCGCGTCATGATAGTGTCGCCGGAGAAGGTAAGCGTGGGATTGATCTGGCAGGAGCGCTTGCCCGCTCGCATCGCGTGGGACCGTGTCGGCATATTGGTTTCCCCACGTGTCCAGGGTTCGACCCGGTGCAACGATAGTGACGACAGGGAACGGGCATCGTGGTAAGCCCAGCTCGACCCGGCAGGCCATCCGAGTCACGACGCTCATCGCTTCGCCGTCCACAAACACGATCGCGGAACGATCTGCCGAAGCGCGTCTGATCAAACCCCGCCATTCCTCGCTCACCAGAGCCGGAGTGGTAATGAAAAGGCCGATGATCGACGCTACCATGATCGCCGTGAGCGCGATCACGAAGCCGCGCCACTCTAGCGAAGCGATCCCGTTGGCGGCGATGATGAGCGGGAACAACGACAGCCAAAGTATCGTCCTCGGAAGAAAGACGGGCTGCTTTAAACTGATGATGACGAAGAGCGCGCTAGCGTAGACCAGGCAGGCCAGCGCGAGCCGGGTGCCGGGCTCGCGTCGGCTCCTCCACGTTCCCAGCGCGAAGAAGAGGCCGAACGGTATCGCGACAGGAAGCTGCGCCACGGTCAGCTGCCGGGATTGTAAAACGGTGGAGACGTAGACCGTGAGGTCCCGTTTGAACCTCAGCCCCTCCATCCAGTTCAGGTTCCCGTTCGGGTTCGCGACCTGCAAGGCGGTCATATAGAGCCACCAGGCGGAGCCAAGGACGATCGCCGCATTGGCCAGGACGATCGCGGCCCACGCCCGCGTCGAAAAGGCAGCGTTCCGCGGCCTGAGAGGGGGATAGACCGTCACCATCGCGGCCGTTGCGGCGAGGGGCCACACGATGGC
The DNA here is from genome assembly GCF_014194975.1 of Sphingomonas sp. BK580. Classification (GTDB taxonomy): domain Bacteria; phylum Pseudomonadota; class Alphaproteobacteria; order Sphingomonadales; family Sphingomonadaceae; genus Sphingomonas. The sequence goes on from NZ_JACIAY010000012.1 coordinate 156,983, forward strand.
CGTGGTATGGAGATAGATTCCCGCGATCGCGCCCAGGACGTACGAAAGCCATCCCACGACCTCGCCTCGACGCGTCGTCGCCTTGACCAGGGTCAGGACGCCGGCAAAGGAGACCGCTATCGCCAGGTAGAGGAAGATGTAGGCCCTCACCTGAAGAGAGAAGTAAAGTTGCTGGGACGAAAGGGCTAGGATCAGAGCCGCGGCCACGCCGGCTCGCCGCCCGTATAGGCGGGAGATCACCCCGAATAGCACGGCGATCGCGGCTACACTGGCAATGATCCCCGGTAATCTTACCCCCGCTCGTGAAAGCCCGAACGCCTCGATCCAGCCGCGCAGGATCGTATAGTAGAGCGGTGGGTTGGTCTCGCGCAGCATCCACGGCCCCCACAGCCGGTGGAGCGGCTGGGACGCGAAGAACACCGAGGCGTATTCGTCGAACCAGAGCGAGTGATCCGCCAGCGCGACGCGCGATGCGAACGCGACGGCCACGAGGCCGGCCAAGATCATCAGGCTGCCCGGCGTTGAAGCGGGGCCCCCGTGCCGCCCGGCGTTGAGATGGCGTGACGCCTGCGCCTCCATGCCCCGATCCCCCTCGCCTGACGCGTCGCTCGTTGTTGTGACTCAGCCGCGTTTGCGCCAGGTGAAGATCGACGACATCGCGTAGTTCCAGACCGTGGTCACCGCGATACCGGCGAGCGCCGACACGATCAGGTAGT
>NZ_JACIAY010000013.1:0-100916 GCF_014194975.1 Sphingomonas sp. BK580
TGCGGCGGCTCATGTCGACCGCGAAGACGACCGTGCCCCGGCAGATGACGTCCCCCGCACAAAGGCGCTTGCAAACCCCACGATTAGACGACGGCAGGTCTAGGTAAGCGACATAGACGTTCTGAGCGGCCGAAATTGGGCGAACACAGACGCGACCGGCGGCTAACGTTGCCATGCCAAACTCATAGCGAGCGGGTTTGCGATGGTTGACGTGCGCTGCCTACGTTCCCCCGAATCCCGCGGGACAGCTGCACCGATCGCTTTGGGGGCGCCTGGTGTTTCCTGGAACGTCTGCCCCGATCGACCCGTCGTCATGAGGGCGCGAAGCACGATAGCGGGTTCTACCTTCCGGTGGAAGAGCGTCGCGCCCTTCAACAGTCCGCTTCGATCGACCCGTCCGCCTTTACCCGCCGCGCCTCCGTGCGGGACTACCGTCCCGCCGCACTGCCGCCGAGCTGACCCGAGGGTCTGGCGCGGTGAAGCCCTGGCGGCATCGGAGCGCGCACTGCTCTGCTTCTCAGCTTTGAACGACGCTCCGCAGGGTACATAAGACCTGATGCGAAACGACGTGCTCAGACGCCTCGACGCGGACCTTCTACTTACGCTGGACGCGCTGCTCGCGGAGTCGAATGTGACACGCGCGGCGCAGCGGCTCGGAGTGCAGCAGTCGGCGCTGTCGGCGCGACTGGCGCGCCTGCGCGCGATTTTCGCGGATCGCCTGTTCGTGCCCTCGGCCGACGGGCGCGGCGTTTCGCCCACCCCTCGTGCGCTCGATCTGGCCCCGACGCTGAGCCAGGTGCTCGGCCTGCTCGACGCGATGGTGGAGCCCGCTTCCGACTTCGATCCTGCGACCTCACGGCGAACGTTCGTGGTGGCGCTTCACGAGATTCCGGCCGTGATGCTGGGGCCGGAGCTCGCACCTCTTCTCGCCGCCTCGGCCCCGCTGGCGAGGCTTGCCATGATCGCCCCCGACCCGGCGAGCCTCGCTGAACGGCTCGAGCAGGGCTCGATCGACGTCGTGGTCGGCACCGGCGAGCAGGCGCGCGAGGGCTGGCTGGCTCGCAGCCTCTTCAAGGACGCCTTCGTGACCGCGCAGCGCAGGGGGCACCCTCGCGGAGGCGGCGCGCTCGATCTGGACGCGTTCGCCGCCTCCGAGCACGTCCTCGTATCTGCGGATGGCGGCGGGTTCTTCGGGCAGGTCGACGCGAGGCTTGCCGCGTTGGGACTGGAGCGGCGAGTGGCGCTTTCCGTTCAGACCTACTCGCTCGCGCCGACGATCGTCGCCGCCAGCGACCTGCTCTGCACACTGCCGAGCCGCTTCCTGCATCGCTTCCGCGACGTCTTGGACCTGTTCGACCCGCCCCTGGACCTGCCTCCCGCCGAACTCGCCGCCTACTGGCATCCGCGCGTCCAGGAGGATGCGGGTCACCGATGGTTCAGGGGCCTGCTCTTCGCAGCGGCCGGGGCGACGGCGAAGGAGTGAGCGGTCGATCGGCTAGCAGCCGGAGGACGGTGGTCCAGACCCGCACGTTCTGCCGCAGGGCGGACATGTCGACTTGGTCGAGCGTGTCCCGGGCGTTGTGATGCGTGTCGAACAGGAGGGTCGCGTCCTGATCTAGACGCAGCAGCGGCACGCCGGCCGCCTTGAGCACGTCGGCGTCGGGCGGCCCGCTGGCGCTCCGGTCCGTGCGTACGAGGACGTTTTCGGAAGCCAGACCGGCGGCAAGACGGCGATCGAGCCCGGGATCGCCCAGATCGGGAAGGCGCAGGCCGACGATCCGTCCGCCCCCCCAGTCGCTCTCGGCGGCCAGATCGATGCCAGCGAGCTCGCGGCGATGCAGTTCGATGTATCGGCGAGCGCCCGCGAAGTTCGGGTACGATCCCGGCTGCGTCACCTCCTCGGCGCCGAAGAGGACCAGCCGGATGGAGCGAAGCGGCCTGTGCGGCCGGTCGTGTAGCGCCTTCACGGCGGCGACCACCGCGGCGATGCCGAAGCCGTCGTCGGAGGCGCCCGTGCCCTGCTCCCAGCTGTCCAGGTGCGCGGAGACGAGGACGGCCGGTGCCGTCGGGTCTCGACCGGGTAGGGTCGCCACGACGTTCTGGGTGACAGCCCGCCCTGACCAACCAGCGCCCGGTCGCAGGCGCAGAGTGACCGGCCCCTTCGTGGCGAGACGGCCGAGCTCCTCCGCGTCCGGCGGCGAGATCGCGAAGGCGGGGAACGGCCGCGCCAGCGGCTTGGTCGCGCCGCTGCTCGCGAGCCTTTCGTGGTGGGTCGCGAGCGATCGCAGTACGAAGCCTGCGGCACCTTTCCGGGCCGCCGCGGCTGGCCCTTCGGACCGCATTACGACCAGCCGCAGGTATCCGGCGCCGTCGGCTGTGCCCGGCAGGGCCTCGAGCACGGCGACGATGCGGCCCCGGACGCTGTCGGCGGGCGCGGCCAGGAACGCGGCATAGGTGTCGTACGCCACCACGCGAGCGGTGACCGTCGGACCGGAGACAAGCCCGCCGAGCGGGGTCGCGACGAGCCTCCTGCGCTCCGGCGCGATCACGTCGACGGCTGCATCGCCGGGCGACCAGCGGAGTATCGGAAAACTCTCGATGGCGACGTGGGACAGGCCGAAGGCGCGCAGTCGCCCTGCCAGCCATGCGGCCGCAGCGCGATCGGCCGGAGACCCGGCGGGGCGCGCGCCGAAGCGCGTCGTCAGCTCGGCGAGAAGAGCGGGAGCAACCTCGCTCGCGACTGCTGGGGCCGGCGGCCGCTCATCTCTGGCGCCAGCCGGCGAGGCCAGCAGCAGCGCCAGCATGGCTGCGACGCGCGGGATCATCGGGCGTCGCGGTTCCCGTAGTCGACCGGTACGAACTCGTAGCCCGTGCCCACCGTCCGAACGTGCCCGACGCCCGGGAACGGAAGATGCGGAGCCGCGACGAGGGCGCGATCCCGGGCGAACTCGGCGAACGAGCTCTTTCGGACCGCCGCTGCCTGGCCGGGATCGACGTCGTACACGATCGTGACTTCCGGCCGCGGCATCTGCACTGCGGCAACGTGCACGATGTCGCCGATGAAGATGATCCGCTCGCCCTCGCTCTCCAGCGTGTAGAAGGCGCTGCCGGGCGTATGTCCGGGATGGAGGCTGGCCGTTATGCCGGGCACCACCTCAGTCGTCCCGGAGAACCCCGCGACCTTGCCGGCGTCGACGTAGGGCTTCACCGTCTTGATCGCCTCCTCGAAGTACTTGGGGGCGTAGCCGCTCCGAGCCGCGTTGCCGGCGTCGAGGAAGAAGTCGAGATCGGGCTGGCCGACGTGCAGCGTGGCGTTCGCAAAGACGCGTCGGCCTCCCGCCACCAGTCCGCCGCTGTGATCGGTGTGGACATGGGTGATGAGGATGTCGGTGATCTGTTCGGGACGGAAGCCGGCCGCTTCGAGGCTTGCGACGAGCTTGCCGCCGTTGCCCGGTCCGAAGAGTTCGCCGGAGCCGGTGTCGACCAGCACGAGTCGGTCCGGCAGTTGCACGAGGAAGGCGTTGATCGAGGCTTCGACCGGATTTGACAGGAAGCCGGCACGCAGCAGCGCATCGGTCCGACCCGCCGTCGTGGACCGCAGCAAGGTGTGCAGGTCTTGGGGCACGGTGCCATCGGACAGGGCTGTGACCGTCACCGCGCCGACGCGGAAGCGGTAGAAGTCGGCACCCTGCAGCATGACTGTGGACGGACGCTGCACCTGGGCCGATGCGGGCTGGGCCGACGGCGTGAGCGAGAGCGCGAGAGCGGAAAGAAGGGCGGCGGATTTCATGGGAACTCCTGAAGGGTTCTTGGCGATCTAAGGGGGCGACGCCTGAGTGGGAGGTCGGTCCTGTCGTTACGTCCCATCGACGGCAGCGTTGCCCCTTGATGCGGCACCTGAGCGAGCGAGAAAGCGCCGCCGTTCTGAACTGTCTTCGTTAGCGCCGCACCGTTGCGTTTTGCAGCAGCCCTCCTTCGCCGTAATGGAAGGATGCATTCATGCTGGTACTTAGACCGGCGAGGAAGGCCGCTGGAAAAGGAATTATAGTCCCTCTGGCATGTTTTGCCGTTTCGCGGTTATCGGAGCGTTTCAGGTGCGCACGCGAGGCAGTGGTGCCTAACAGTCTGTTGATTTAACCAGGTCTATAGGTAAGTTCTTGATTTTACGCTGACCTTCAAACCACCTGAGATGTGTCTTCTGCATCTAAGGCAGCAGGTCGATACTTGGCAGGGTTGCCCGAGAACGTCGACCGTCGAGGCGTCTCACCGGCTGCTCTGTTCGTAATAGTTATCATGTGCCGCATGGATCGACCTGCCAGGATGCCGCCCGATTGTTGCGCGGGGCGCCCGACTCATCGCACAACGACGCCGTTGCGATAGCGAAGGGATCAGCGAGTTGCTGCTTGACGGAGGTTGGATGTTGATTGGCCGTCGATCGATGGTTGGGACAGGTCTCGCCTTGGCAGCCGCGCCAGGGCTGGCGGCTGGTGGGTTGAAGCCCACCATCAAGCGGCTTTACGGTCGCGCTATCGTCATCAACGGCAATCTCGGAGGCCCCTTCTTCGAGGAGCGTCGACTGACCTTTGCGGAAGTCGCGGAGATTCGCTCATCGGGCCTCACGGCTGCGAAGGTCACGCTGGGAGGCGACGGCATGGATCGGGCCACGACGCTTGCGCAACTGCGTCGGCTCGAACGCACCATCGACGTAAACCGCGACGTGTTCATGCGGATCGGCAAGACGGCGGATCTCATTAGCGCCAAGCGTTCCGGACTCGTCGGACTCATCCCATCCTTCGAAGGCGGCAGCATGCTGGAGGGCAGGGTCGACGCCATCGACGCGTTCCGATCGCTCGGCGTGCTCGTCATGGGGCTCAGCTACAACCGTCGCACCCCGTTCGGGTCGGGGGTTCTCGATCCCTGGTCGATTGGCCTGACGTCGCTCGGTCGTGAGGCGGTCGCTCGGATGAATGCTCTGGGCGTGACCGTGGACGTCAGTCACAGCGACGAGAGCACTGGATTGCAGGCGATTGAGGCGTCACGCCAGCCCGTCCTCGTCACCCACGCCGGCAGCTCGGCTGTCCACGCTCATCCCCGCAACAAGTCCGATCGGCTGATCAGGGCCTTAAGTGAGCGAGGAGGAGTCTTCGGCCTCTATGAGCTGACCTTCATAGCCGGCAACGACCATCAGCAGTCCCTCAGCGACTACATGGCTCATCTGGATCACCTACTGAACGTAGCGGGGGAGGACCATGTCGGGGTCGGAAGCGATGCCGCCATCGGTCGCTTCGACACTTCAGCCGCCAGCATGTCTGCCTGGGATGCTGATATCGCGCGACGGCGAGCTGCCGGCGTGGGAGCACCCGGCGAAGGGCGGCCGCCTTTCGTTACCGAACTGAACCGGGCCGATCGCATGGAGCTCATCGCGGCGGCGCTTGCCAGCAGGGGATATCGCGCTCGCGTGATCGAAAAGGTGCTGGGAGGGAACTTCGAAAGAGTTTTCTCCGAAACATGGTTGCAAGGTTAGACGCGGCCTCGGATGACCGATCGAGGGCCCCTTTCAGGGTGGCTAAGGGGATTCGTGCAGCGTCGTTGCGCTTGAGGAGGCGGTCGGGTGGAACGATCGCCCTCTGGAGTATCCGTCGTCGAGATCAAGACGCAAGTATCGGGCGCCGGTCAACGATTGACTCGAATAAACGGCTTTAATCTCTTGACCTGACGCCCCGTTCGCCCGTCGAACCATCAGGCTCCCAGCCCCCCCCCTAGAGCCTGGAACAGGCGCACGGCGGCGGACAGGCGGTCAGACCGCGCCTGCACCAATGCGAGGTCGGCGGACAGCAGACTACGCTGCGCGTCCAGCTGTTCGAGGTAGGGTGAGTAGCCGGCATCGAAGCGGTTGATGGCGTGCCGCAGTGCGGTCGCGACGGCGGCACGCTGCTTCGTCAGCGCTGCCTCCTGCTCGGCGTAGCGCTTCTGCTCCGCGAGGGCGTCCTCGACCTCGCGGAAGGCATCGAGGACCGTCCGGCGGTAGGCGAAGGCCGCCTGGTCGCGGCGGGCTGCAGCTGCGTCGGACTGCGCCCGCAGGCGCCCTCCCTGGAACAGCGGCGCAAGGATGCTGCCGCCGAGTTGGAACACGTCGATGGGGCTTCGGAGCAGTGTGGAAAGCGCTATTCCTCCGGTTGCGCCGAGCTGCAGCGAGGGCAGGAAGGCGGCGCGTGCGGCGTCCAGACGTTGGTCGGCGGCAACGACCTGCTCCTCGGCCTGAACGACGTCGGGGCGCGCGCGCAGCAGGTCGGCCGGCACGGTCGCTTCGACGACGGGAAGCGCCAGCTCTCCGAGCGGGCGACCTCGCGCGACGGACGCGGGCTCGTCGCCGGTCAGCACGCTGAGGCCGTTCTCCTGCCGACGGATCGCCAGTTCCGTGATCGGAATCTGCTGTTCGGTCGCCCTGAAGTCGCCCTCCGCCTGCGCCAGCTCCAGGCTGGCGGAATAGCCTGCTTCGGTGCGGCGCTGCGCTAAGCGGAGCGATGCCCGGCGCGCGTCGAGCGTCGCGCGCAGAACTTCCAGGCGTGCGTCGAGCGCGAGCAGCGCCACGTAGCCGCCTGCCGCGGACGCAGCGACGGCGAGGCGAACGCCGTCGCGTCCGGCGCGGGTCGCCAGCAGGTCGGCCCGCGCGGCGGCGGTTGCGTTGCGCAGCCGACCGAAGAGATCGGCGTCGTAGGAGACGGACAGCTGCACCTGCCCGGCTGTCTGGTCGGCTCCTTCGCCGAAGGCGTTGACTGTGCGTTCGCGTGCGCCGCTTGCGCTCGCGGACGCGCTCGGAAGCTGCGCTCCGCGCGCCGCGGCGAACTGTGCACGGGCCTCCTCCACGCGGGTGGCGGCGATCGCGACGTCCAGGTTGCGGTCGAGCGCCCGCGCGACGATGGCTGTGAGCGCGGGCTCGCCGAAGCGGTTCCACCACGCCGGATCCAGCCTGCCTCCCGCTGCCGCTCCGTCGCGCCACGCCGCGGGCGCGACGACCGCGGCGGAAAGCGGCGTCTCTGGGCGCGGCCCCGCGCAGCCTGAGAGCAGCGCCGCCGACAGCAGCGGAAGCGCGGGCTTCACGGCGGCGGCGCCCGGTCCACGTGGGCCTCCACGGACATACCTGGACGAAGATGCCGCGCGAGCGGCTGGCCCGCGTCGATCTGGATCCGCACGCCGATGCGCTGCGGCACCTTGATGAAGTTGCCGGTCGCGTTGTCGGGCTTGAGCACCGCGAACTCGGAGCCGGTCGCAGGCGAGATGCGCTCCACGCGTCCGCGCAGAGTCGCGCCGAGGGCGTCCACCGAGACAGTCGCGCGCTGGCCTGGCGCCATGCCGCGGGTCTGACGCTCCTTGTAGTTGGCGATGACCCAGCGATCGGGGGGCACAAGGGCCATGAGCTGGGTACCGTTGGTGACGTACTGTCCCACCCGGACGCCGACCTCTCCGAGCTGCCCTCCCTCTGGCGCTCGGATCACGGTGTTGGAAAGGTCGATCTCCGCGAGGCGGAGGGCGGCCTTGGCTCCCTCGACCTGCGCCGCCAGGCCTTCGCGGCCCACGTCGACGGTGAGGACGTTCTCCCGCGCGACCGCGGCGGCGGCGCGGGCCTGCCGGAGCCCGGCCTCGGCCTGCGCGAGCGCCGCGCCCGTCTGGTCGCGCTCGCGCGCCGAGATCGAGCCGTCGCCCACCAGGTCGCTCGCCCGCCGCATGTCGAGCAGCGCGCGGCGAAGCTGCGCCTGGGCGTTGGCGACGTTGGCGAGCTGGCTCTGGAGCTCCGCGGATCGCGCGGCCCGGGCCTGCGACGCGTTGGCGAGCTGCGCCTCGGCGTTGCGCACGCTCGCGTGCGCCTGCGCCACGCGGGCGCGGTAGATCCGTTCGTCGATCCGGGCGAGCACGGAGCCCGCCGGGACCATCTGGTAGTCGCGCACCGCGACCTGGACGACGTAGCCGCTGACCTGCGGCGCAATGATGGTGGTTCGGCCGCGTACGTAGGCGTTTTCGGTGTTCGCGTCGGCGCCGACGAACGGGGGAACGCGCCATACGGCGAGGATCGCCAGCACGGCCGCGATCGTCAGCGCAGCCACGACCCCGATCACCAGAGGGCCATGCCGGACCGGCCGCCATGCTCCTGAGGGTCGGACCTCCGCTTGGGACGGAGCGGATGGCGGCGGCGGTGGGGGCGGCGACGCTGCCGACGCGGCGGCTTCCGTCATGAGCGCGCCTTCTCGGTCGCCTGGCTGCGCCTGCGCACGAGGATGATGAGGCCGACCAGCAGAGCGTTCGCAAGCGCGATCATCGAGCCGAGTCGGAAGACGTCAGCGAAGGCCAGGATGTTTGCTTCGCCCGTAAGCGCCTGTCCGAGCAGGCTTGTCCCTTCGATCGCCCGCAGAGCCGGATCGATGAGCGCGCCGCTCACCGCCGACGCCCCTGCCTGAAGCCGCTCAGGCACGATGGGGTTCGCTGCGTCGAGATGCTGCGAGAGCGCCGTCGCATGATAGCGGACGCGGTCGACCTGCCACGAGCCGAGCAGGGCCGCGCCGGCGAGGCCGCCGAGGTTCTGCGTCGCGCTGAACAGCACGACCCAGCTGACGAGGTACTGAGTGCCGCGCTGCGTGACCCGGCTGATCCCGAACACGAGGGCGGGCCCCATGAAGAGGACGGTGCCGAGCCCGATCAGAGACTGGCTCAGGTACAGCTGTGGTGGTCGCGTCAGGTTCGTCACGCGGGTGTCGAGCGCGGCGCCCAAGGCGATGAGCAGAAGGGCCGCGAGCACCAGGTGGGTGCCGCGCTCCGGCTTGAAGACCAGGAAGGTCACGACCATGCCCGCGACCATCGCCAGCGCCACGAGGCCGAAGAGCACGTGGAGCTGGTCGTTGATGAGGCCACCGAACGTCAGCAGGCCGACCGAGCCGTAGCTCTGCTCGGCCAAGGCCACCCGCACGACGAACGCGACGACGGCGAACCTGATCATCTCGGTCGTCCCGATCCACCGCGTCTGGATCAGGGGTCGAGAGCGGAAGTGCTCGATCAGCACGGCGAGCGCGATCAGCGCGGCCGACGCCGCCAGCGCCGGGCCGAGCCAGGGCGTGTCCGTCCACCAGAGATAGCGTCCTACGCTGAGCACGCCGGCCAGCAGCAGGAAGCCCGGGACGGAGAGGCCGATCGTCAGCGCGTCGAGCGGTTCGAACGCCTTTGAGCGGTCGGTCGGCGGTATGGGCACCGCTATCGTGCTGGCCATGACGGCGAGCACGAGCCCGAGCTGCATCAGGTGCAGCCCCTGCCAGCCGTCGAGGGCGAGCGCCTCTACAGGAATCATGCGTGCGAGCGGCACACCGAGCTGCGGGATGCTGATGCCGAGAAGTAGGCCCTTCTGCCGCTTTTGCGGCGGGAAGATCTGCAGAAGGTAGTAGAGGGTGACCGAGCTGAGCGCGGCCATCGCCATGCCGGACATGGCGCAGGTGACGAGCCCGGCGGCGTAGCTCGGCCAGATCAGCTGGATGGCGATGGAGATCGCATAGACGCCGAGCAGTCCATGCATGACCGCGGGGATGCCGAACTGGATGCGCGCACGCACCAGGGTGAGGTTCGCCGTGGCGTTGAACGCCACGTAGACGGCTGGAAACCACAGGATCTGCGTTATGTAGAGGCCCATCGCGCCGGCTAGGTTCGGCAGGTTGACCGTGATCATAGAGTTGACGATGTTCGAGGTTATGCCGGTCAGCACCGCGATCAGCGCGTAGGCGACCCGGCGCCCGAGGGGGTGGGGCGGAGTGTAAGGCGAGCCGAGGAACAGCGGGCGCTCGCTCGGCGCGAAGGAATAGCTCACCGGGGCTGCCGCGGGCGTCATGATCCGGGATCATGCGAGCTTCTGCGGAGATGCTCTACTACCCGACCGCGGAAGGGACCCTTGCCTTCACCGCCCCCGCAACGAGTTGTTAAGGAGCATCGGTGAAGTACGTGTCATGGGCCGAATACCCGCGAGATCGCTTCACCGAGAATGGGCCGGTTTAAAGCCGGAGCGTTGCGGAGGGGCGGCGTGCTCGCAGACGTCGGGCGAGACTCGACTGGTGCTGCACCACGACCACCTCGCGAACTTCGCAAGGCAGGCGCTGCTTGAGGCGCTGACGACGGCTGACAAGCGGCCCGCGCACAGCCGTGTGTGGCAGCTTCATGCCGCAGAGATCAGGCGACTCGGCCTGATCCGCTTCGATCCGCGATACGTCTGCGAAGCTTGCAACAATTGCGACGGTCGTGGGAAGGACCGGCATTACAAGGGGCGCTCCACACCGATCTATCCCGCCAGTTTCTCGATGACGCCCGATGAGCTCCACGCCGTCAGGATCGCGGCAGATTGGGACGAGGTTGCTCCCGCGATCTGGGAGGCGGCCAGAGAAGACCATTGTCGGCGTCGCGAGGCGATCAGCAGATGGGCTGCCGATCTCGCCGCCTCGGTGTAGCGGCGTAGTCGCCTCAGTCGCACGCCTAAGGTCGAAGGGAACGGCCTCGCCGTTGCCCTGAACTTTTCTTTGCGGAAACGCGAGAGAGGTCCGTCGGTTCGGCGCGGGCTGAACAACCTCGGACACGACTCGCCATGTCGGATGCTCCGATCCGCTGCAGCGGTCACGCACGTCGTCCGACGATGTCGGGCGGTGTGGCGTACCTGCTTGCGCTGCACATGTCGGGTCGAACAACCCTTCGAGGTGCCTGGAGAGGAGTGGTCTGGAGTCGGTCGGCTGAACCGACCGCGGCAGAGCTTCGGTCTCCTCTCGTCGGCTCTCGCTCAGGTCTAAACGCTTGCTTGAACAGCTAAGTGTGCATTCCTGAAATCGGAAGAACGTCCGCTTCCACTCGCATCTATGTTCGCCCTCCGAGACAAGTCGAAGGACGCGGCCGCTCCGATCCGATCGGGTGGTCCGCGACGCTGGTTCCAGTGCGGCGCCTTGCCGCTTTGAAGAAGCGAGGACACGTCATCATGTCGAAAGCTCGAGTGGACGTTCACACCCATCTGGTCCCGGAGTTCTGGGCGGAGGAGCTGAAGTCGCACGGCGGCGACCCTTCGGGCTGGGGGCAGCCCGCGTGGTCCAAGGAGTCGGTCCTCGCCTTCATGGAGAAGGCCGAGATCTCATGCAGCATCCTCTCCCTCACGGCGCCGGGCATCGAGGGCTGGTCCCGCGCCGAACGGCCGGACATCGCCCGGCGCGTCAACGACTACGGTGCCGAGCTGGTGCGCTCCGATCCGGACCGGTTCGGCTATCTCTGCACCTTGCCGCTGCCGGACATCGAAGCTTCGTTGGCGGAGCTCAAGCGGTGCTACGACGAGCTGTCGGTTGACGGCGTCTGCCTGCACAGCAACTACGACGGCAACTATCTGGGCGACCCGCTGTACGATCCGCTCTGGAGCGAGCTGGAGGCCCGCAAGGCAACCATCTTCCTGCATCCCACGACGCCTGCCGGCGTGAAGGTGCTCGAGGGGCAGCCGAGCCCGATGGAGGACTATCCCGCGGACACGACGAAGGTCTCCCTCGACCTCGTGACGAAGGGGCACATGACCCGCTATCCGTCGGTCCGCATCGTCCTTTCGCACGGCGGCGGCTTCATGCCCTTCGTCGCGACCCGCTTCGCCGAGCTCGGCGCTTCGATCACGAAGGGAACCAGCGCCGATCACATCCTGGCGGAGCTCCGCAAGTTCTACTTCGACACCGCGCTCGTGGCGCCGTCCGGCATGCCCAGCCTGCTCGCCTTCGCGCCGGCGGACCACATCGTGTTCGGCACCGACTTCCCCTACGCCTCGGAGGCCGTGTCGCTGAAGTTCACGGAGAACCTCGACGCCTTTCAGGGGCTCGACGCCGAGACGAGGACGCTCATCGACAAGGGCGCCGCGTCGCTCTTCCCCCGGCTCTCCAGCCGCTGAGAGGCAGGAGCACGGGTCGTGGGCGGGGCAGCGTCACCTTCGAGATCGTTGCCCGTCCACGGCCTGGGCGAACGCCGCGGTTCCAGCCGGACGGCATCTAAGCAGGCAGCGACGTGGCGCCAGCCGGTCGCCTCGCCGTTCTGGCGTCGGCGAGCGTTTCTCATCGCTCAGGCCGAGAGCTCCTCCGAACATGTGCGCTTCGGCTGCGAGCTCTTTGCGGGCGTGCGAGCGGTCAGCTCCGGCGCTCGGATCCTTAGGCCTGCGCCATGAAGGCCCGCGGCGGCACGCCAGATCCACGCGCTCGCGTCGTCGTCGGTCAGCTAGTCTGCCTTCTCTCGCTCATGGCACCGGCCTGCGCGCTCGCCCAGACGACGCCCGCCGGAACCGCGATGAGCTACGAGGCGGCGTCGACGAGACTCGACGGGACGTCCCCTGGACTGAGCGGCCGAGGTCATGAGGTGAGCGCGACGCGGGCGACCGCCGCGGCGACTAAGGCGCTCAGGCGTCCGCTGATCACCGCGACGGCGAGCGTCATCGAGTACCAGAAGACTCTCTCGCTCGATCTGAGCGGCCCGCGTGCGACCTTGAGCCGGTCGTCGGACGATCTGCTCGGTCGGCTCTCCTCGGACTTCCCGCCCGGCTCCTCGCAGATCGCCGCGGAGGTCATTCAGCGGCTGGGCGCTGCGCTGCCCGGGCTCATCGGGTCGATACCGGACGAATACAACCTGCGCACGCGGGACGCGATCTTCCGACCGACGGTGCAGGGTCTCCTTCCGCTCTACACCGGCGGCGCCATCGGCGCGATCCAGAAGGGGGCCGACCACGCGACCCAGATCGCCGAGGCCGAGGACCGCGGAGGACGCGATCTCGCCCGCGTCGGCCTGGTGCGCGCCTACTTCGGCCAGCTGCTCGCCGTCGAGCTCGCCTCCTCGTCCGCCGAGACGCTGGCGAGCTTCGAGCGGCATCTGGCCGACGCGACGAGGATGGAACGTGCGGGCATGCTCGCGCATGCGCGCACCTTGGAGGTGCAGGTCGCGCGCGACGCGGCCGCACGGGCGCAGCTTAGGGCCGAGAGCGAGGAGGCTTCGGCGCGCGACGCGCTCGCGAGGATGCTCGACATGCCGGCCGGGGTAGAGCCCTCCTCGCCGCTCTTCGTACAGTCGGCTCCCTTGGCGTCCGTCGGCTCCTTCATCGAATCGGTGGACGGCACGCCGCGCGTGCAGGGGGCGGACGCCGCGCGGCGGCTCTCCCGGTCCGGCGTCGATCTGGCCAAGTCCCGGTTCCTGCCGCAGGTGTTCGCGTTCGGAGAGTACAACCTGGACCGCGATCAGGCGCTCGCGACCGAACCCGACTGGATCGTCGGTGTCACCGCGCGGATGACCCTCCTGTCGAACGTGGATCGTCGCGCGACGCTCCTTGCCGCGCAGGAAAGGGAGAAGGGAGCCGCCGACGCTGCGGCGCAGGCGAGGAAGGACGTCGCGGGCGACGTGGTCAAGGCCTGGAACCTCGTGGACGCGGCACGCCGCTCCTTCCTGCTCCTGGAGAGCGGCCTCGCTGCCGCCGCGGAGAACCTTCGCGTGCAGCGCGCCTCCTTCGTCGAAGGGGAAAGCCCGGCAGGCGATCTCGTCTCGGCCGAGGCGACGCTTGCGAACGCCCGCGCGCAGCGTGCGGCCGCGGCGTTCGAATACGATCTCGCGCTCGTCTCCCTTCTGGCCGCGAGCCACAGGATCGACGAGTTCGGACGGTATCTGCGCGCAGCGGACCACCACGTGGAGACCAGGCGATGACGGACGCGGACGCGACGACGGCTCGGTCCCGGCAGCGCCTCCTGGTCGCAGCCGCCCTGGTCGGGTTGCTTCTTCTGGTCGTCCTCGGCCTCTGGCTGGCGGCGCGGCCCCGACACGAGCAGCTGCAGGGCATGGTCGACGCGGACGAGGTCAACGTCGCGACCAAGGCGCTGGCCCGCGTCGACCGGCTTCTCGTGGCGGAGGGTGAACGCGTGAGCGCTGGCCAGACGCTCGCCGAGCTCTCCAGCCCGGAGATCGTAGGCGGTCGCGAACAGGCCGAAGGCGCGCTGCAGGCCGCCCGCGCGATCCAGTCGGAGACCGATGCGGGGCCCCGCGGCGAGGACGTCGCCTCCCTGCGGGCGGCATGGCAGGCCGCGCTCGCCGGAGCCGAGCTTGCGGCGGCGACGAGCAGGCGCATCGAAAGCCTCTACGCGCAGGGCGTCGTCCCGGCGCAGCGGCGCGACGAGGCCGCGGCCGCGCGGTCGAGCAGCGCCCGCCAGGCGGAGGCGGCGAGGCAGCAGTACGTGAAGGCGCTTTCGGGATCGCGCTCGCAGAACAAGGCGGCTGCCGCCGCGCAGGTCAGGATCGCGAGGGCGGCGCTCGGCACCGCCACCGCTCTGACGGCGGAGACCCGGCTCACCTCGCCGATTGGCGGCGAGGTGTCGCGCAAGCTCGTGGAGGCCGGCGAGGTCGTCGGCCCGGTCGTTCCTGCCTATCAGGTCACCGACGTCGACCACCCCTGGGTGTCGGTCAACGTGCGCGAGGATCGGTTCGCGGGCGTCGCGATCGGGCGGGTGCTGCGGGGCCGGATTCCCGCGATCGCCCGGCAGGTCGACTTCGTCGTCTACCGGATCTCCCCGCGCGCCGACTTCGCGACGTGGCGAGCCACGCGGGAGGATGCGGGCTACGACATCCGGGCGTTCGAGGTGCGGATGCGGCCCACGACGAGGGTCGATCGGCTCCGTCCCGGCATGACGGTCCTGTTCGACTGGCCGCAATGAAGGCCTTCTTCCGAGCCTTCCGACGCGAGGTCGCCCACCTGCGGGCGAGCCGTTGGGACCAGCTCGGCGTCTTCGTCGTGCCCGGACTCCTGCTGGCCGTCGTCGCGGCCATGCTGGCTCCCGGAGCCATGAGCGACCTGCCCGTCGTCGTCTTCGACGAGGGCGCAGGTCCGGCGGCTCGGCGGATAGAGCGCGCCATCGACGCCTCCGCGAAGGTCCACGTCGCCGCGGTGGTGCATAGCCAGGATGCCGCGCTGGCGATGGTCCGGCGCAACGAGGCTTGGGCCATCGTGCACCTTCCGGCCGACCTGTCGGCCGGGCTGTTCCGGTCGAGGTCGCCCGTGGTGCGGGTGCGCTACCAGGCGAGCTATCTCTCGGCGGGCTCCCAGGCGGCCAGTGCCGTCGACGCCGCCATCCGGGCCGAAGCGCCCGCGCTGCTGTCTTCCGCGCTGCCGAACCGATCGGCGCCGCCGATGCCCGGATCGCTTCCGCCGGTCGAGGTCATCGTCCTCAGCAACGCTCCGGGCAGCTTCGAATGGTATCTGGGCGGGCTGATCTTTCCAGCCGTCCTCCACCTGGCGACCGCCTGCGCATGCGCGATGGCGCTCGGCCGGGAACTGCGCGGCGAGAGCCTGGGGGAGTGGGCGCGGAGCACCGGAGGAGTGGCCTGCGCGCTGGCAGGCAAGATGCTTCCGTACGTGCTGGCGATGAGCGCCTGGGGCGTGGCCTGGCTCCTCTACCTCACGCTCGCTCGCGGCTGGCACGTCGTTGGAAGCCCAGCCATCGTCGTCGTCGGGCAGGCGACGTTCTACGCGGCGACGGCGTCGATCACCTGCCTCCTCTTCGCCGGCAGCCGGGAGCTCGCCACCACCCTTTCCGTCAGCACGGTCTACGCGGGCTCCGCGCTCGCCTACTCGGGCGCGACCCTCCCGCTATACGGCGCGAGCGGCTTCGCGCGCTTCTGGAGCGAGGTCCTGCCGCTCACGCACTACCTGTCGCTGCAGATGGGGCAGTTCAGCGGGTACGTGCCCGAAGCGGCGCTGGCGCCCTTCGGAGCTCTCTGCACGTACGTGCTGGTCGCGGGCCTGGGCGCGACTCTGCTTGTGCGCCGCCAAGGCGCGAAGGCGACCGGCAGATGATCGTGCTGGACGCGTTCGTGGCGACGTGGGGAAGGATCCTGACGAACAGGACGCTCGTGAGCACCATGCTCCTGGCCGTCGCGCTCTACACCTTCTACTATCCCGCTCCCTATGCCCACGGCGTCGCGCAGCGCCTGCCGGTAATCGCCGTGGACGAGGACGACAGCGCCCTGACCAGACGCGTGCTGCGCGATCTCCAGGCGACCCGCGCCGTCGACATAGTGGCGACCGAGGCCAGCCGCTCGGCCGGAGCGGCGCGTCTGCGGCGCGGCGACGCTGACGGGATGATCCTCCTCTCGTCCGGGCTCGACCGGACGCTTCGCACCGGGGCGGAAGGCGGCGGCGTCGCGGTCTGGCTCAACGGGACCTACCTGCTCCGCGCGAGTACGGTCGGAGGCGCGGTGCAGCAGGTGCTCTCCGCCCAGCCGACCCTGATCGAGGACGGCATGCGCCCATCGCTCACCCGACGCGGACCTCCCGTCTCCGTCACGACCGAGCCGCTCTTCAACCGCTCCGCCAGCTACAAGGGCTACGTCTTTCCCGCGGTCGCCGTGATCATCGCGCAGCAGACGCTGCTGTTCGGCACCGCCACCATGTTCGCTGGGCTGCCGCGGAGAAAAGGCCGCACGAGGCTGCCCGCGACGTTCGCGGGCGCCTGGCTCGCGCTCGCGTCGCTCGGCTGCCTGGCGACGCTGTTCCTCTTCGGCATGGCGTTCTGGCTGCAGGACGTCCCGCGTTCGGCCGCTTCGGCGCTTCTGATCGTCTCGGTCCTTCCCTTCTCCGCCGCCGTCGCTGCCTTGGGCATGCTTGCGGGCACCTTCATGGACCGCCCGGAACGCGCGGTCGCCCTCCTCGCTCCCACGTCCGTGCCGATCTTCTTCCTTTCCGGAGTCGCCTGGCCGCTCGACCAGATGCCGGCGGCCGTGCAGCTCCTGTCGCACCTGCTGCCGTCCACGGTCGGCGTGCGCCTCTTCGTCGCCACGAATCAGATGAACGCCGGTCTGCAGGACGTCTATCTTCAGCTCGTGCAGATGACGTCGCTCTGCGTGCTGTTCGGCTCCCTGGCCTACCTCGGGGTCTTCAAGCGACGTCTGGCTCTGGCGTGATGCAGGGCCGCGGCTCCGGATGACGGCAGCGGCGGCACGATAGCGGCCGCGCCCCCTCGGGCGGCAGCTTGCGACAGCCAGGAGCGGCTGCGCGAGTCGGTCGTGCGCGAGGCTACGACGCCGGGCCGCTGCCGCCCTCCATATTCCGGATCGATCGAAGCGCGCTTCCCAGTTCGGCGCCGGCAAGGCCGAAGGCCTCCGTCGCCACGGCTCGGTAGCGGCGCTTGAACGGTAGATCGAGTCGTCGCAGTTCCTCGATCTCGAGCAGCGTGGCGTGGCGCTCCGCCAGGTCGTTCGAGGTGCGCAGCTTGAGTATGCACGCCTGGAGGCGCGCACGGCTCTCTTCCGGCAGGTCGGAGGGCAGTGATCGGGAGGTCAGGAAGTCCGAGAGGTTGCGACATGCGTCCGTCACCACGTAGTATTCGCCGTCGCGGACGACCGCGCATCTCTCAAAGTCCTGATAGACGTCGTGGAAGTAGCGCGCTCCGTACCGAAGCGCCATGCGAGCCTTCTCTATGCCCTTGAGGTCGAGGAGGTCGGTGCGGACCGACAGGCGGTGGCGCACGTCCTCGGCCGCGACCTGCGCGCGGAGAAGCTCGTCCATCGAGGCTTCGAAGACGGCGCTTCGGATGCGGTAGGGTGGTGCTGCGCTGCCGTCCGAGTTGCGCCCGTCCAGCAGGAGCTGGCTCCGGAGCTTGCGCTTGACGACCTTGAGCGCTCGATAGGCGTCGCCGACTTCGTCGAAGAGCGCCTGCAGCCCCTCGGCCACGCCGTTGCGGTACCGCTCCTTCTCACGGCTCGCTTCGAGGCGGCGCGCGTCGGCGTCCCTCTGCCTTTGAAGAAGAGCCAGCATGATCCCGCCGATAACCGTCACCAGCAGGAACTGCATGACGACCTTCAACGCCTCGAGTTGCATGTTCTTGTCGCCGCTCAGCAGCATCCCCGCGAGCACTGCCGTCGCGATGGCGAGCGCGGCCGAACCTATGACCAGCCATCCGCTTGGCGAAAAGCCTCTGACGCCCTGCTCGTGCGGCTGCGGTGATGCGCTGCTCCGGTCCATCGTCTCCCCCAATCCGAGTCCACAATCGCGAGGCCGACGCGATAGTCGGATAGTGCCAGCGACAGGTTCCGCGCGCCAGAGGCGGCGAGGTTCTTCAGGTCGCGCGCGTCGGAGCCGCAATGACCGACGCCGATTATGACGTAGACCGTTTGTCCCCTCTGCCGGGAGCATTGCGATCTGGATCGCGGCCCCGTCCGCGATGGTTCCACGAGTGGATCTTCAACGATGGGAGTATGTGATGGCGGACCCGAACATGGTCAGCGAGGTGGACGGCAAGGTTGCGGTCGTGACGGGTGCGGCGAGCGGGATCGGCCGAGCGATAGCCGAGCTGCTCGTGGAGCGCGGCGCGAAGGTCGTCGCGGTGGACTGGGACGAGAAGGTGTCCGAGCTCGCGTCCGAGTCGCTGGTGGCATTGAAGGGCGACGTCACGGTGGAGTCCACGGCGGACGAGGCCGTTCAGACCGCCATCGACCGGTTCGGGAAGCTCGACCTCCTCGTGAACAACGCGGGCTACATCAACTACCAGTCGGTCGTCGACACCTCTCTCGAGGAGTGGGAGAAGGTCATGGCGATCAACTCGACGGGGTACTTCCTGTTCTCCCGCGCGGCCGTCAAGGCGATGATCCCCAACAAGTCTGGCGCGATCGTCAACATCGCCTCCTACGCCTCGTTCTTCGCGTTCAAGGACATCGCGCCCTACGCGGCGTCGAAGGGAGCGGTCGCCCAGCTCACCCGCTCACTCGCGCTGGAAGCGATCGAGCACGGCATCCGCGTCAACGCGGTCGGCTCCGGCGACGTCGTCACGAACCTCCTCAACACCTTCCGCGACGACGGTCGCGAGTTCCTCACCGAGCATGGAAAGGCGGCGCCGATCGGCAGATCCGCCGATCCGCGCGAGATCGCCGAGGTGGTCGCGTTCCTGGCTTCCGACCGCGCTAGCTTCGTTGTGGGCTCGATCTTCATGGTGGACGGCGGCTACAGCGTTCAGATCGCCTGAGATCGCCGCGCCGGATCGCTTTGGCGATCCGGCGCCTTCCGGCGCCTTCTTTTTGGAACGACGTGATGCGCCGAATAGCTGCGGAGCAGTGCTACCGCCTTATCGAGCCGGGTCCGATCGTGCTCGTCACGACCTGCATGGATGGCGAGATGAACGTGATGACCCTCGGCTTTCACATGATGGTCAGCCACGATCCACCGTTGGTCGCTGTCGTGCTCGGGCCTTGGGATCACAGCTTCTCGGCCCTTCGCGCCACCGGCGAGTGCGTCATCTCCGTCCCTCCTGCGTCGATGGCGGAGAAGGTCGTCGACATCGGGAACTGCTCGGGTGCCGACGTCGACAAGTTTGAGCGGTTCGACCTGACCGCGCTCGAGGCGTCGCATGTATCGGCGCCGCTCATCGCCGAGTGCGTCGCCAACGTGGAGTGCAGAGTGGCGGACGATCGCATGGTCGACGACCATTCCCTCTTCATCCTCTCCGCCGAAGCGGTGTGGATCGCGGACGACGCGGACAGTCAGAGGACGCTCCATCATCGCGGCGACGGCGTTTTTGCGGTGGACGGTGAGATCGTCGACCATCATGCGCGAATGACCAAATGGCGGGATCTGCCTCTTGCCGGCCGGGGCCTGGGCGGCTGATCGGTCGTGGTCTACCTGCCGGGCAGGCGCCGCGCCGACGGTTCGGGAAGAAGTGGGAGGGCTGCCGTCGCTCGCAGACGCGGCCCGCTGTTTGCGCGCGACGGCAGAGGAAAGGTTGAAGGAGCATGCTGATCCGATGATGCGACGTCTGTTCACCCGTCCCATCCTTCTTGGAGCGGCGCTGGCTTCGCTTACGGCAGCCACGCCAACGCCTTCGCCTCGCAATCCGATCGTGGAGGGATGGTATGCCGACCCGGAGATCAGACGCTTTGGGGGTCGCTACTGGATCTATCCGACCACCTCCGAAGCTCCGGCGGATGCGCCTGCGCCCAAGCTCTCGTCTCTTCAGAGGAGGCTGCGTTCTAAGTCGGACATCCGGCCGGCCTACCTCACGCAGACGTACCTGGACGCGTTCTCGTCGCCCGATCTGGTGCATTGGACGAAGCACCCGCGCGTCCTCGATACGGGCGGCGTCGCTTGGGCGGCCTACGCCATCTGGGCGCCGTCTGCGATCCAGGTGGGAAGGCGCTTCTACCTCTTCTTCGGCGCGAACGACGTGCACCAGGGCGAACTGGGCGGGATCGGCGTCGCCGTCGCCGATCGCCCGCAAGGCCCCTTCCGCGACCTGATCGGCAAGCCGCTGATCGGCGGCATCCACAATGGTGCGCAGCCGATCGACCAGTTCGCCTTCCGCGACGAGGACGGCCAGCTGTATCTATACTACGGGGGCTGGGGGCATCTGAACGTCGTCCGGCTCGCCCCCGATCTGAAGAGCGTGGAGCGCTTTCCTGATGGCACGACGTACCGGGAGATCACGCCTCCGGGTTATGTCGAAGGTTCCTTCGTCCTCCGGCGCGGAGGCGTCTACTACCTTATGTGGTCGGAAGGCGGCTGGACGGGGCCGGACTACAGGGTCGCCTATGCGACCGGGCCCACTGCGCTCGGGCCATTCACGAAGAAGGGGGTGATACTCTCGCAGGACGAAAGAGTCGCAAGGGGGGCGGGTCACCATTCCGTGATCAAGGAACCGAACTCGGACCGTTGGTGGATTGCCTACCATCGCCGTCCCTTGAGCGAGAACAAAGGGGATCACCGTGTGCTCGCGATCGACCGGCTCGAGTTCAACGCCGACGGGACCATCAGACCGGTGTCGATGACCGGGCGCTGAAACGAAGCGAACGAAGGTGTGCCTTGCGGGCGCTCTGACTCGGCAGGCGCAACGGCTTCCCTTTAAAGAAGCTTGATGGCGTAGACGAGCCCGCGACCACGCTCAACCTGCCGGCGCTGAGCGCAGCCTTCCACAAGCGGTTCGCGTCGCTCGCGGCACGACGACGTTGCGGCAGGACGGACATGGAACGTCCCGCTGTTATGCCGGCTTCGTCACAAAAGGTCCTCGATCCGCACGGGCATGTGGCGAATGCGCTTGCCGGTGGCATGATAGATGGCGTTGACGATCGCCGCCGAGCAGCCGGCCATGACGACCTCGCCGAGGCCCTTCAGCCCCATAGAGTTGGCGAGGGGATCAGGCTGGTTGATCAGGCCTACCTCGATCTCCCCGATGTCTGCGTTGACCGCAACGACATAGTCGGCGAGGTCGCAGTTGAGGTAACCACCGTAGCGGCGGTCGATCTCAGTCGCCTCACGCAGGGTCGCGCTGAATCCCCAGACGACGCCACCATAGACCTGGCTCATTGCCGTTCGTGGACTGATCACGCGCCCGCAGTCGGCGATGCTCACGGCGCGTGGCATCCGCACGCGGCGCATACGTGGTTCGATTTGCACTTCGACGAAGTGGGCGATGTAGCTCATCGTCGTGAAGCCGGCGTACTCCGGTCCGGCGACGGCGTAGGCGCCTTGGCGCAAACGCTGAAGAACTCCGGCATCCTGACCTGGGCCCCATGAGCTGACCTGTACCTCGACGTAAGGCCGTTTCACCGCCGCGAGTTGTCGATGGACGTTGCCGACCGGGATCCGGTCCGACAGCAGTTCGCCAAGTGCCGCCCGCATTTGATCAACCGCCTTGGCGGCGGCGGGCACTACGCCGGCGCTGCCCCACGACCCCGCCGTGATGTGCTGGGGCGCCGCGCTGGTGTCGCCGACCACGATCTCCAAGCCATCCGGATCGATCCGTAGACCCTCAAGCAGAACGTTGGCGATCGAGGTCTTGATGCCCTGACCCATCTCGTGCCCGGAAGCAGAGAAGCGCGAGCGGCCATCGGCGCCGATGCGCAAAGTTGCGAGCGACGGCACCATCATCGACGGGTAGGCGCCGACGGCCATACCCCAGCCGACCAGCGTACCATCGTCCAACCGCATCGATCCGGGTTCCGGCTTCCGCTGAGACCAGCCGAACCGGCGCGCGCCTTCCCTGATGCATTCGCTGAGAAAGCGCGAGGAATATGGCTTTCCGGTGAGCGGATCTACCCGCCCATCGTTCGCAAGCCGGAATTCGACCGGGTCGCGGCCGAGCTGCACAGCCAGCTCGTCGACCGCGCTTTCGAATGCGAAGCAGGAAGGCTGCGGGTGCGGGCAGCGCATGTAGCCGGGGTCCTGGCGGTCAATCCTGATGTCCGCGGAGGTGCCGAGATAGTCGCGAATGTCGTAGAGCCGACTTGTGGCCTCGTGATAGTCGGCCGGCGGAAAGTGACCATTCAGGGACTGCTCGTGCTCGGCGTGGTAGACAGCCGCAGTCAGCTTCCCAGACGCATCGGCGCCAAGTCGCACTCTATGGTGGCTTTCGGGCCGGAAGCTGGCGCCGTGGAAGATCTGGCCCCGCGGAATGACTAGCTTGACCGGCCGACCGGTCAGCATGGCCGCCCGAGCGACGATCGCGCTGTGGCCGTAAGGCGTTCCTTTCTGACCGAACCCGCCACCGACGGAGGGGCTTTTCACGTCGATCTGTCGGGGATCCATCCTGATCGACCTTGCCACTGCGTCGCGCACTCCAGCGCTGTGCTGGGTGCACTCGTAGATGGTCAGCCGGCCGCCTTCGAACACCGCGCTAGTGGCGAGCAACTCGATGGGATTGTGGTGCTGCGTTGGCGATACGTAGGTCTGGTCAATCTTGTTCGACGCCTGCGCCAGCGCCGCACCGGCATCGCCAGCCTTCTTATCTTCCGCGGGCTCGCGCCTCGCGCCGTCGCTGTCGATTCTAGAGGCGAACGGCTGCGCGGCATAGCGTCCCACTACCGCATCTGCGCCTTCGATCGCGGCCTCGAGCGTCTCCGCGAGCACAAGCGCAATCGACTGCCCCCGAAAGCCGATCTCCTTGCGAAAGGTCGGTGGGGCCGGCGGAGGACCTTCGCTCGCCTCGGTAAGCGGCTTTGGTGGTGCTGGGAGATCCTGTTCCGTCACGATGCGTACGACGCCTGGCACAGCCAAGGCGGCGGCGGTGTCGAGGCCGAGCAGCGTGCCCTTGGCGATCCGTGCCGGGACCAGCATGGCGTAGAGCGGGCGATCGAACCAATGGTCGGCCGCATAGAGCGTTGCGCCGCGCACCTTGTCGCGGGCGTCGATCCGGGCGATTTCCGGAAGTGCTCCGATCGGCATCAGACTGTCCTCTGCGCCGCAATGACAAGCGCGTCTGCCACAGTGCGCGCGGCGAGCTCGACCTTGAACCCATTCTGTCGCCCTGCTCGAGCTCCCGCGATGGCTGCATGCCCGGCGGCCAGAGCTACCTCCTGCGTCAGCCGCTTGTTGGCGAGAGCAGCCTCGGCGGCTGGCGCGCGCCAGGGGATCGTGGCGACGCCACCGAGCGCGATGCGGGCTCGCGTTATCGTGTCGCCGGTCATCTCGAGGGCGACGGCCGCAGACGCCAGCGCAAAGGCGTAGGACTCGCGATCTCGGATCTTGTGATAGGTCGACCGGCGGCCGGCGGCCGTCTTCGGTACCGTGATCGCCGTGACGATCTCGCCGCGCGACAGCGTGAACTCGATGTCGGGGGTGTCCCCTGGCAGCCGGTACAGTTGGGCGATCGGAATCGTCCGTGGACCCGCTGGCCCGAGCAACTCGACCGACGCGTCCATGGCACGCAGCGCGACGGGCCAGTCTCCGGGCGACACTGCGGTGCAGGCGTCGCTTGTCCCCAGCACAGCCTGCGCACGATCGACGCCGCCGATTGCGGCACAGCCGCTGCCGGGCGAGCGCTTGTTGCAGGGGTAGAGCCCGCCGCCAATCGTGGCCGCACCCGATCCGTTGCGAAAGTAGAGGCAGCGCGTGCGCTGTAGCAGGTTGGCTCCGACGGTTGCCATGTTGCGCAACTGCTGCGAGGCGGCTTTCGAGAGGGCCTCGGCGAGCACCGGATAGTCTCGGAGCACCACCCGATCTGCCGCAACGTCCGCCATGCGAGCATTGGCGCCGAAGCGAAGTGTGTCGCCTGCGGTCTCGATGCGATCCAGGCCGCCGATGCAGGTCACGTCGATCAGGTGCTCCGGCCTTTCGATGCCGAGCTTCATCAGGTCGTAGAGCGTCGTGCCGCCAGCGATGTATCGCGCTCCGAGACCTGCTTCTCGAAAGGCAGTCAGGGCCTCATCGATGGTCCGCGAACCGGTGTAGCTGAAGCGTTGCATCAGGACCGTCCCATCTTCGCCGCCGCATCTTCGATCGCAGCCACGATGCCCTTGTAGGCGCCGCACCGACATATGTTGCCGCTCATGTATTCGCGGATGCGCTCTTTCGAGGTCGCGTTACCCTCGCGCACGCAGGCGATCGCCGACATGATTTGACCCGGCGTGCAATAGCCGCACTGGAGAGCGTCATGCTCGACGAAGGCCTGCTGCATCGGATGCAGGCGATCCCCGTCCGAAACGCCCTCGATCGTGAGCACCTTGCGGTCATGAACCTTCGCAGCGAGTGTCAGACACGAGGCGACCCTGCGGCCGTCGACATGAACCGCGCAGGCTCCGCACTGGCCATGGTCGCAGCCCTTCTTCGCTCCGGTGAGGGCGAGTCGCTCGCGCAGCAGATCGAGGAGCGAGGTCCGCGTGTCGATCTCGGCTTCGACATCAACGCCGTTGACATTGGTTGAGAGAGCGAAGCTTTGGCCGAACACGGCGCGAGCGGCCGCAGGCGTTTGGGCGCTGCTTGGCGTTGGCAGCGCCGCAGCCGCCAAAATCGCGCTGCCGGCAGTCAACGCGACGCGGCGGGAAACCTCTATGTTTGAAGAGGCAGCTTTCCCTGAAGCGTCGAGCTGGTCGGGGGCATCAGAGTGCATTTCGCATCCTTTCGGATGCCGATCCATGATCGAGCTATGGCTCGCGGTCGGCATGTTCCTGGCAGCATATCGGAGTGGAGCCGTGGGCGCACGACATCGAAAGTCCGGGTTCGCTAACCGGCAGTCCAACGGGAAACTTATGGATGGCAAGGGTTGCGCGCGCAGGAAGGGGCCGCGCAAACCCTTCGCGACCAGCGCGACGCTATCATCGCTGCCATGGGAGGAACGGTACGCTTAGGGGCGTAGGAGGGCTAAGGCCCGCTAGTGCTGCCCCGCGGCTCGTGCGAAACGGCCGCTATGGGCACGACAAGGAACCCGGACTTCGCTTTCGGCTGGTGGAGCTTCGGGAAAGCACGTCAATGCGTTGCCGGCGTTCCGCGGCTGCATCTGGCAAGGCGGACGCCTTACGAAATCGGATGCGTGTAGGTCGGCCGTAATGGCTCAGTTTGAACGTTTTCAACAAACAGGCGACGGTCAAGAAAAAACGTCAGCTATACGCCAGCAATACGGTATTTCCCTGAATCGATATAGAATTGCTACGATCGGTGCGCCTAATCGGCGACCCTTGAAGGCACCGTCACGTGATGGTGCCCCTTCAAGGGGTAACAAGAATGAAGTTCGTCTTCGCGGCCTCGCTCGCTGCCGTTCTCGGCATGCCGCTCGCCGCGCATGCGCAGTCCACGGCCGAGGACAAGACTGAGCCGACCGAGACTGCCGCTCCTGCGTCACCGATCACGGTCAGCGGTTCTGCCGCCATCTCGTCCGACTACCGCTTCCGCGGCGTGTCGCAGTCCGATCAGGAGATGGCGGTGCAGGGCGGCATCACCGTCTCGCACGAGAGCGGCCTGTATGTCGGTACCTGGGCCTCCAACCTGGCGGGCTGGGGAACGTTCGGCGGCGCGAACATGGAGCTCGACCTGATCGGCGGCTACAAGGCGACGCTGGCCGACAACGCCACGCTCGACGTCGGGCTGACCTGGTACATGTACCCCGGCGGTGCGGACAAGACCGACTTCGCCGAGCCCTATGTCAAGCTGAGCGGCACCGCCGGCGCGGCGACGCTGACCGCCGGTGCGGCCTATGCGCCGAAGCAGCAGGCGATCGGGCGCTGGTACCGCACCGGCGCCGACGCCGCGGCAGGCGTCTACACCGACCCCGGCGCCAGGGACGACAACCTCTACCTGTGGGGTGACGGCGCGCTGGCGCTCGCCGGCACGCCGCTCACCGCCAGGGCGCACATCGGCCATAGCTGGGGGCAGGACGGGCTCGGCCCCAACGCCACCGCGGTGGCGCCGACCGGGGCGTACTGGGACTGGTCGCTCGGCGCGGACGCCACGTACAAGAACCTGACCTTTAACGTGAGCTACATCGATACCGACATCTCGGATCGTGCGGCGAGCTACCTTCGGCCGAGCTTCAGCAAGGGCCAGGACGGCACCGGTAACATCGCCGGCAGCACCGTCGTGGTCTCGCTGACGGCTGCCTTCTGACGCGGAGATGATGTGATGCAGGACCTGCTCTGGGTCGCGATCATCGTCGGCCTGTTCGCGCTGACGCTCGCCTATGTCCGCCTGTGTGACCATGCGTGAGGGGATGACGCGATGACGCTCGACCTCTGGCTGGCGGCGCTGACCGCGCTCGGCCTTCTCGTCTATCTCGTGGCGGTGCTGATCCGCCCCGAACGCTTCTGAAGGAGGCGGTTCCATGACACTCCAGGGCTGGTTCCTGATCCTCCTGTTTGTCGGCATCCTGCTGGCGCTCACCAAGCCCGTCGGGCTGTGGCTCCACGCGCTGTACGAGGGGCGGCGCACGCCGCTCCACGTCGTGCTCGGCCCGGTCGAGCGCGGCTTCTACCGGCTTGCCGGCGTCGACCCGAGCGCCGAGCAGGGATGGCGCCGCTACGCGCTGCACATGCTGCTCTTCAACGTGGCGCTGCTGGTCTTCACCTACGCCGTCCTCAGGCTGCAGGGCCTGCTGCCGGGCAACCCGCAGGGGCTCGCCGGGCTCTCGCCCGATCTCGCCTTCAACACCGCGGTGAGTTTCACCACCAACACCAACTGGCAGAGCTACGGCGGCGAGGCGACGATGTCGAACTTGAGCCAGATGCTGGGGCTGACGATCCACAACTTCCTGTCGGCGGCGACGGGCATCGCGCTCGCCTTCGCGCTGTTCCGCGGCTTCGCGCGGCGCGAGGCGAAGGCGATCGGCAACTTCTGGGCCGACGTGACCCGCGTCACGCTCTACCTGCTGCTGCCGATCTGTGTTCTCTACACCCTCTTCCTGATCGCCAGCGGCGTGCCGCAGACGCTCGCCGGCGTCGTCGACGTGCAGACGCTCGAGGGCGCGCGCCAGTCGATCCTGCTCGGCCCGGTGGCCAGCCAGGAAGCGATCAAGATGCTCGGCACCAATGGCGGCGGCTTCTTCAACGCCAACTCGGCGCACCCGTTCGAGAACCCGACCGCGCTGACCAACTTGGTCGAGATGCTGTCGATCTTCCTCATCGGCTTCGGGCTGACCTGGACCTTCGGCAAGGCAGTGGGCAACACGCGTCAGGGCTGGGCGATCCTGGCGGCGATGGTGATCCTGTTCCTCGCGGGCGTGACGGTGACCTACTGGCAGGAGGCCGTGGGCAACCCGGTGCTGCACCAGCTCGGCGTCGCGGGCGGCAACATGGAGGGCAAGGAGGCACGCTTCGGCATCGCCGCCTCGGCACTCTTCTCGGTCGTCACCACCGCGGCGTCGTGCGGCGCGGTAAACAGCATGCACGACAGCTTCACCGCGCTGGGCGGCATGATCCCGCTGTTCAACATCCAGCTCGGCGAGGTGGTGATCGGCGGCGTCGGCGCTGGCATCTACGGGTTCCTGCTGTTCGCCATCCTCGCGGTGTTCGTCGCCGGGCTGATGGTGGGGCGCACGCCCGAATATGTCGGCAAGAAGATCGAGAGCCGTGAGGTGAAGCTCGCGGTGCTGGCGATCGCGGTGCTGCCGCTGATGATCCTCGGCTTCTCCTCGCTGTCGGCGGTGCTGCAGCAGGGGCTGGCGGGGCCGCTCAACAAGGGGCCGCACGGCTTCTCGGAGATCCTCTACGCCTTCACCAGCGCGGTCGGGAACAACGGCTCGGCCTTCGCCGGGCTGACCGCCAACACGCCCTATTACAACGGGCTGCTCGGCGTCGCGATGTGGGTCGGCCGCTTCTTCATCATCGTGCCGATGCTCGCCATCGCGGGCAGCCTCGCCGCCAAGAAATACACGCCGGAGAGCGCGGGCTCGTTCCCGACCACCGGCGGCCTGTGGGTCGGGCTGCTCGTCGGCATCGTGCTGATCCTGGGCGGCCTCACCTTCCTGCCGAGCCTCGCGCTCGGTCCGATCGCCGATCATCTCGCGATGATCCGCGGCCAGCTGTTCTAACGGGGGCCAATATGGCGAAGACCCAGACCAAGAGCCTGTTCACGGCCGACCTCGTCGTGCCCGCGATCAAGGCAAGCTTCCTCAAACTCAATCCCAAGGAGCTGGTCCGCAACCCGGTCATGTTCGTGACCGCGTGCGTGGCGACGCTGCTGACGATCACGATCAATATGGGCGGCGACGGCCTGACGCTCGCGTTCAAGGCGCAGCTGGTCGTGTGGCTGTGGCTGACGGTGCTGTTCGGCACCTTCGCCGAGGCGCTGGCGGAGGGGCGCGGCAAGGCGCAGGCGGCGAGCCTGCGCGCCACCAAGGCCGAGCTCATCGCCAAGCGGCTCAAGGGTGACGGCCGCCAGTATGAGAGCGTCGCTGCCAGCCAGCTAAAGGTCGGCGACGTCGTGCTGGTGGAGACGGGCGACCTGATCCCCTCGGACGGCGACGTCGTCGCGGGCGTCGCCTCGGTCAACGAGGCCGCGATCACGGGCGAGAGCGCGCCGGTGATCCGCGAGGCAGGCGGCGACCGCTCGGCGGTGACCGCGGGTACGCGCGTCATCTCCGACGAGATCCGCGTGAAGGTGACGGTGGAGCCGGGCAAGGGCTTCCTCGATCGCATGATCGCGCTGGTCGAGGGGGCCGAGCGACAGAAGACCCCCAACGAGGTGGCGCTGACCGTGCTGCTCGTCGGGCTGACGATCATCTTCCTGATCGCGGTCGCGACGATCCCCGGCTTCGCCGCCTACACCGGCGGCAGCATCCCGGTGGCGATCCTCGCCGCGCTGCTGATCACGCTGATCCCGACGACGATCGCGGCGCTGCTCTCGGCGATCGGGATCGCGGGCATGGACCGGCTGGTGCGCTTCAACGTGCTCGCCAAGTCTGGCCGCGCGGTCGAGGCGGCGGGCGACGTCGACGTGCTGCTGCTCGACAAGACCGGCACCATCACGATCGGCGACCGCCAGGCAAGCGAGTTCCGCTCGGTCGGCGGCGTGAGTGATGCCGAGCTCGCCGAGGCGGCGCTGCTCGCCAGCCTCGCCGACGAGACACCGGAGGGCCGATCGATCGTGGTGCTCGCGCGCGACAAGTTCGACTTGCAGCGACCGATGCCACAGGGTGCCGAGATCATCCCCTTCACCGCGCAGACGCGCGTATCCGGGATCAAGACGGGTGACACGCTGATCCAGAAGGGCGCGGTCGACTCGATCCTCAAGGCGAATGCCGGAGCAGGCGAGACCGCCGCGGCGACCGAGCTGCGCCGCATCACCGACGAGATCGCGCGCGCGGGTGGTACACCGCTCGCGGTCGCCAAGAACGGGCGCCTGCTCGGCGCGATCTTCCTCAAGGACGTGGTCAAGGCCGGGATCCGCGAGCGCTTCGGCGAGCTGCGTACCATGGGCATCCGCACCGTGATGATCACCGGCGACAACCCGCTCACCGCCGCGGCGATCGCGGCCGAGGCCGGGGTGGACGACTTCCTCGCCCAGGCGACGCCCGAGGACAAGCTCGCGCTGATCCGGCAGGAGCAGACCGGCGGCAAGCTCGTGGCGATGTGCGGTGACGGCACCAACGACGCGCCCGCGCTGGCGCAGGCCGACGTCGGGGTGGCGATGAACACCGGCACGCAGGCGGCGCGCGAGGCGGGCAACATGGTCGACCTCGACAGCGACCCGACCAAGCTGATCGAGGTGGTGGGGCTCGGCAAGCAGCTGCTGATGACGCGCGGCGCGCTCACCACCTTCTCGGTGGCGAACGACGTGGCGAAATATTTCGCGATCATCCCGGCCATGTTCGTCGCGCTCTATCCGGGGCTGGGTGTGCTCAATGTGATGGGGCTGGCGACGCCGCAGTCGGCGATCCTCAGCGCGATCATCTTCAACGCCCTGATCATCCCGCTGCTGGTGCCCCTGGCGCTCAAAGGCGTGGCCTATCGGCCGATGGCGGCCGGGCCGCTGCTGGCGCGAAACCTCGCGGTATACGGGCTCGGCGGCCTGCTCGCGCCGTTCGTCGGCATCAAGCTGATCGACCTCGTCGTCGGTGGCCTCGGCCTCGCCTAAGGAGATAGAAGATGGGCAAGGATTTCTCTTCCGCACTGCGTCCGGCGATCGTCATGACCGTCCTGTTCGCAGCCCTTCTTGGAATCGTCTACCCGCTCGCCATGACGGGCATCGGCCAAGCGATCTTCCCGAGCCAGGCTAACGGCAGCCTGGTGCGCGACGCGCAAGGGAAGGTGGTCGGCTCGACCGTCGTGGGCCAGGCGTTCACGGGCGACCGCTATTTCCAGACCCGTCCCTCGGCCGCGGGCAAGGGCTACGACGGGCTCTCGTCGTCGGGATCCAATCTTGGGCCGACCAGCCAGGCACTTGTCGATCGGGTGAAGCCTGACGTTGCGAAGCGGCGGGAGGAAGGCGTGTCTGGCCCGCTGCCAGCCGACCTTGTGACAGCGAGTGGCTCAGGCCTCGACCCTGATGTCTCGCCCGCCAACGCCTTGGCACAGGCGCCGCGCATCGCGCGGGTGCGCGGCCTTGCGGTCGAGCAGGTGCGTAACCTCGTCGCAAAACAGTCAGAAGGTTCGCTCCTCGGGGAGGATCACGTGAACGTGCTCGCGCTTAACCGTGCGCTCGACGCGCTGCCGCGGAGTGCCGCGCCGGACACGTCGACGCGCTGATGCCAGCCGGAACGGGCGAGCGACCGGATCCCGAGGCCCTCCTGCGCCAGGCAGCGCAGGAGGGCAGGGGACGCCTCAAGATCTTCCTCGGTGCTGCGCCCGGTGTCGGCAAGACATATGAGATGCTGTCAGAAGGCGCGGCGCGGCGCCGCGATGGCGTAGACGTGGTCGTCGGCGTCGTGGAAACCCACGGTCGCGCGGAGACTGAAGCGCTCACCCGCGGGCACGAGATCGTGGCGCGCCGTGACATCTCGTACGAGGGGCGCATGCTTCGTGAGATGGACCTCGACGCCATCCTCGCCCGCGCACCGCGGTTGGTGCTCGTCGACGAACTGGCGCACACCAACGCTCCGGGCAGTCGACACCCCAAACGCTATCAGGACGTCGAGGAGCTGCTCGCCGCCGGTATCGACGTCTATTCCACCGTCAACATCCAGCACGTCGAAAGCCTCAACGACGTGGTCGCGAGCTTCACGCGGGTGCGCGTGCGTGAGACGGTGCCCGACAGCGTGCTCGAGATCGCCGAGATCGAGGTTGTCGACATACCGCCGGACGAGCTGATCGAGCGGCTGAAGGCGGGTAAGGTCTACCTGCCGCAGGAAGCCACCCGGGCGCTGGGGCACTTCTTCTCCAAGTCCAATCTCTCCGCGCTGCGTGAGCTCGCGCTACGCCGCGCCGCTCAGGCGGTCGATGCCCGCATGCTCGAGGACGTGCGCGCCCTCGGTCTCGGCGGCACCTGGGCCGGCAGCGACCGCATCGTGGTCGCCATCAACGAGCTGCCCGGCGCCGACCTGCTGGTGCGCGCTGCGAAGCGTGTCGCCGACGGACTTCGCGGCCCTTGGACCGCGGTGTTCATCGAGACGCCGCGGGCGGCTCACTTCTCCGACGAACAGCACCAGCGTGTCGCCGCCACCATGACGCTTGCAACGCAGCTTGGAGGAGCTGTCGCAACAGTGCCGGCGAGCAACGTCGTGGAGGGTATCCAGAGCTTCCTCGTCGATGCGCGCGCCACGCAGCTTGTCATGGGCAAGTCGCTGCGGTCGAGATGGTTTGAGCTAAGACACGGCTCGGTGGTCGACCGCCTGATCCGCGACACCCCCGACGTTACCGTGCACGTCCTACCCGTGCCCCCGGGCGAACGGACGCGCGAGCGCGCCCGGCGCCGACCGGCCAACTGGGGCACACCAACGGGGTACGTCGTCACGTCTGCCATGGTCGCGGCAGTGACAGCAGCGGCCGGCGGTCTGAAGCACATCCTCGACCTCGGCAACGTCGCGCTGCTGTACCTCCTGCCGGTGATGGCGGCGGCCAGCCTTTTCGGGCTGCGCACCGGCCTTTATGCCGGGGTGGCATCGACGCTTGCCTATAACTTCTTCTTCCTGCCGCCGGTCGGCACCTTGAGCATCAACAACCCCGAGAACCTCATCTCGGTGTTCGTGCTGCTCGGGATCGCGATCGCGACCAGCCAGCTAACCTCTCGGGTGCGCGCACAGGCGGACCTCGCCTCGGCCAGCGCACGCACGAACGCCACCCTCGCCGGTTTCCTGCGCCAGATCAGCAGCGTGAATGACCTCGACCTCGCCGCGCAGATGATCTGCGACGACGTTCATCGGCTACTCTCGGTGCAGGTGGTCCTGCTCGCACCGTCATCGCAGGGGCGCAACCTCGACGTGCTGGCTGCAAGCGACGCGAGCTATAGCCTGGAGGCGATGGACCATGCCGCCGCGACCTGGGCGTTCGACAACGGTGCGCCGACGGGAAAGGGATCCGGCACGCTGGCAGCGTCGGAGTGGCTGTTCCAGCCGCTGCGTGCCGGTGACCGCATCCTGGGTGTGATGGGGGTGAGCAGTGAACGCGCCGGCACGCCCGTCCGCGCAGACCAGCTACCACTGCTCAGCAGCCTTATCGATCAATCCGCCCTCGTGCTCGAGCGGCTGCGGCTCCAGGTGGAGATGCGCGATGTCGATGCGGTCCGCACGCGCGATCGGCTCCGCGCCGCCCTTCTCTCCTCCGTGAGCCACGACCTGCGCACGCCGCTGACTGCCGTCATCGCAGCGGCGGCCCAGCTTCACCATGGCGCCACGCCTGAGCTGATCGGTACGATCGAGGCCGAGGCGGCGCGACTGAACCGGTTCGTCGCCAACCTGCTCGACATGGCGCGCGTGGAGGCAGGCGCTCTACGATTGAAGGTCGAAGCGGTCGATCTGAGCGATGCCGTCACCAGCGCCGCGCATGACGCCCGTCGGGCGCTCGAGGGTCATCCGGTGCGGCTCGACGTCCCGCCCGACCTGCCGCTGGTGCGCGCCGACCCGCAGCTCCTCCACCATTGCCTGCTGAACCTGCTCGACAACGCCGGGCGCTACGGAGATCCTGGGAGCGAGATCGTGATCGAAGGTAAGAACCGATACGGCGAGATCCGTCTCGCCGTGCTCGACCACGGCCCCGGTCTACCGCCAGGCAGGGAGAGCGAGGTGTTCGAGACCTTTCGGCGGCTCGCGGGCTCGGACCGGGCAATCGGGGGCACAGGCCTCGGACTCGCGATCGTGAAGGCGTTCGCCGAGGCGATGGGCATGATCGTCGAAGCGACCAGCCGCGAGGACGGCCTCGGCGCCGCTTTCGCGCTCATCGTCCCACCCGCGCTGATCGTGCGGGACCTTCCCACCAAGGATCGGACCTAGATGCCTGCCAAAGTGCTCGTCGTCGATGACGAGGTCGCCATCCGGCGCCTGCTCAGGAACACCTTGCTGCGCGCGGGGTATGCTGTGGTCGAAGCGGAGGACGCACGCGCAGCACTTCGCCAGGCCTCGGCCGAGCAGCCGAGCGCCGTTCTTCTCGACCTTGGCTTGCCTGACCGGGACGGACTCAGCATCATCCCACTACTGCGCGGAACCGGAAACGCGGTGATCTTGGTAATTTCGGCGCGCGACGCGGTAGACGAGAAGGTCACGGCGCTTGACCTCGGAGCCGACGATTACGTGACCAAGCCGTTCGACACCGACGAGCTGCTCGCTCGGCTGCGCGTCGCCCTCAGGCACCAGAACCTATCGGAAACGACGCCGAAGGTCGTGCGGCGTGGCGAGATCTCGATCGATCTCGACCGCCGGATCGTTGAGCGTGGCGACGAGGAGATCCATCTTACCCGCAAGGAGCATGACGTCCTCGGCGTGCTGGCACGCCACATGGGTCGAGTCGTGACGCACGAGCGACTGCTCGCGGCATGCTGGGGTGCGGAGGAGGAGCCAAGGGTCGAGTACCTTCGCATAGTCATTCGAAATCTGCGGCAGAAGCTCGAGGCACCGGGGCCTGTGGGTAGCGTGATCTCGAACGAGCTCGGCGTCGGCTATCGCCTCAAGGGAGAGGCGTAGCGAGGCGGGGAATCGACGGTTCGTCGCATCACTATGCCGCGGCTACGGCGATTCCGCTTTTCGATCTCGAATTGCTACGTCGTGCGGAATAGCTGGATCGCCACCTCAACGTGGATGGTGGCATGGTTCGGTGGCATCGATCGAGATCCGGTGACCTCGCGCTTCGCGCCGGTGGTCTGTCTCTATGCGCGCTCGCGTACATGGCGGTGGCGCGTCTGGCATCCATGCATGTGCCCCCGATGAAGGCAGGCCTGACCTCCTTCGCCCTCGCCGCTCTCGGCTTCGTGGCGGCGAGCGCAGGCGGCCTGCTGCTGACGCTCGGTAGGCGCCTGTTCGACGAGGTGGAGGTGAGCGCGCGGTGGCGACACCGCTCGCGCGTGAACGTCTCTTCTTCAATGGAGCAACTCTCGGTGGACTACATCAAGGAGCCTGCGCTGCTCGTCGTCGGACGTGATGCCGATGGCAGCTGGACCGTGCGCGAGAGCGCTGGGATGCTGCTCGGACGCTTCGCCTCGGCCGAAGCGGCGCGGCGTTTCGCGCAGGCGGAGAGGGCAGGCCAGCCTCAGGTCGCGATCGCGTCGTCTGCGGGTACAGCGCCTAGGATTGATGGACGGCTTAGCCTGCGGATCGTCGAATCGAAGGCGGCGATAGGTGCGTAAGATCCCCGCTCGCCTGCTCGGCGCCCTGCTACTCGCCGCCGCGACTGGCACATCTCTGCTTCACCGGGCCGTGTACGAGACGGTCGCGGGGGGACCGGCACACCCTGCCGAGTTCGCTCTGGGACTGGTCAGCTTCCTGCTGGCGACGTGCGGCATCCTCCTCCTTGTACACGGACGAAAGTTGCTCGAGTCCGCACCTCGAGAGGGCCCGATGCCGGCGACCTCGCTGCAGGAGCGACTCATGCGCCCGATCTCACCTGCAGGTCGGGCGTTCGACACGCGGCGCTCCGCCTCGTTGATGCAGGCGCGCCACGTCATCGCGGTTGCCCGTGCCCGATCGGTTAAGGTGCGGCAGACGGCGAGCCTCGCTCACCGGCACCGCTGAGGCGCTCTCGCTCGTGCCGGTCATCGCCGCGTATCTGTACCGTCATGGCCGGCGTGTTCGCGAGATCGCGATCGAGGAGCAGGTCAGCTGCCCGAGTGACCGCTCCGAGTTCGTCTGGATCGGGCTCAGCGACCCGTGTGTCGACGAGATCGAGACGTTGCAGCGGCTCTACGGCCTGCATCCGCTCGCGGTAGAGGACTCGCTCAAGGACGGTCAGCTGCCTAAGGTCGACGTCTACGGCGATCAGCTGTTCGTTATCGGCCGCACCGCCTACCTGTGCGACGGTCGCATCGTCTACGGCCAGACCGCCGCCTTCCTCGGGCACAGCCACATCATCACCGTGCGGCAGGGCTCGACCCGCTCCCACCGGCCGCTGCGCGACCATCTCGAGGCAGCGCCCGACCTGCTCGGGAAGGGCGGAGACTATGTCCTCCATGCGGTGCTCGACTTCATCGTCGACGGCTATCTGCCGCTGGTGACTGCGCTGGAGGAGGAGGTGGCGGCAATGGAGCAGCGCATGCTCGACACCTTCCTCGATCGGGCCGAGATCGCGCGCATCTTCGCGCTGCGCCGTGACCTCATGCGCTTCGACCGGATCTTGGTCCCGATGGAGGAAGTCGCGCGCAAGCTCGCGAAGAACGAACTGCCGGGTGTCGACGCTGAGGCGCGCCACTACTTTCGCGACGTGCTCGACCACGTCCGCCGTGTCGAGGCGATGACGAGTGGGTTGCGCGAGCTTCTCACCTCGGTGTTCGAGTTCAGCAACCTCATCGAGCAGCAGCGCACCGGCGCGATCGCGCGTCAGCTCGCCGCCTGGGCCGCGATCCTGGCGGTGCCGACCGCCATCGCAGGCATCTACGGTATGAACTTCGAGCACATGCCCGAGCTGCACAGCCGGTACGGCTACCCCGCCACTTTGGTGGTCATCCTTGCGATCTGCACGGCGCTGTATTGGCGGTTCCGTCGCGCTCGCTGGCTGTGAGCACGCTGTGAAATGCGACGAGCCGTTGACTTGATTATGCGGGCGCTATGCCGATCCAGGGAATCGATCTCGAAAGACTATGGGCGCACGCGTAGCTGAGATGGGCGGGCACGTAATGCCCGTTCATCGAAGGCATCAGCAACGATCATGTCGTCTGAACCTCTTCCGGAGCCCGACGAACGCGGCCCCGTTATCTACGTCGGTCAGGATCATGCCGGCCACTGGCTCGTCCAGGACGGCGCGGGCAAGCTCGAGGGCCGCTTCACTTCGCGCGGCGCCGCACTGAGCTTCGCTCACGCCGAGCGCGAGATCTACCACGCCAGCCTCAAGATGGCGGTCACGCCGCTCAAGCCCCTCATCCCGTTCGGTCCGGTCCCTGCCGGCGAGCGCGCGCTCGTGCGCGCGGCCTAAAGGAGGTCATCATGACAGCGACAATGAAGAAGGCTGGCCTGTCGACGGCCAACGGTCCCCGCGCAGCACGCGACTTCGCGGTGCCGGGCTCGCGCACTGTACACTCCGATCCGCGCTGGCTGCCGCTCGTCGCGGCGCTCGCCGATCTGCGGCAGCGGCATCGCTGCTCCGTCCGGATCGTCGATGCCGACTGCGGCAACGGCGCGCTGCTGATCGAGGCGGCGCGAGAGGCACGGGCGCTCGGCTTTACCGCCATCGAGGCGCGCGGCATCGATGGTTCGCCGGCGATGATCGCGCGCGCGCGCTCGGCTGCAGGCATGATGCGTGACGGTGCGATCGGCCTCACTTTTGACCAGGCCGACATGGCGCAGGCGCTTGCCCAGGAGGCGGTCTTCCCGGCCGACATCGTGCTTTGGCACGGCACCGCGCGCGACGATCATCGGGCGGGTCTCAGCGGATTGCTCGCAGCCGCGGGTGAGCGCGTGATCGGTGATCCGGCCGCCGTGGCGATCGGAGGTATGCTCGCGTGACCCATCGCGACCTCGCCTGGAAGGCCACCGGCTTTGCCCTGTTCGCCGGCGCCTGCACCGCCTGCCTGATGCTGGACCGATCGCCGCTGATGGTGCCGCTCTTCATCGTCGCCCTGCTCGGCCTGCCGCTGATGGTACACGGCAAGCGCGTGGCGCAGGTATTCCGCGCTGAGCGGCGCGGCCACTATCATACCGCGACTGCGGTCCATGCCGCACGCGTGCGTCGGCGTGGGCAGAACAGCGACGGCTTCGGCCTGTGAGCGACGGATCGTCGATGAGCTTCTTTGCGTACAAGCAAGGTACCCTCCACGCCGAGGACGTGACGCTGGCAGCGATCGCGGAGGCGGTCGGCACGCCGGTGCACGTCTACTCGGCCGCAGCGCTGCGCCATGCAGCGGACGCGTTTCGCTCGGCGCTGCGGACGCTGCCTGCGGCCCGCTTCGCCTTCGCCGTGAAGGCCAATCCGAACAGCGCGGTGCTGCGCCTGCTCGCCGGGCGCGGCTTCGGTGCCGACATCGTCTCGGGTGGCGAGCTGCGCCGTGCGCTCGACGCAGGCATGGCGCCGGCCGGCATCGTCTTCTCGGGCGTCGGCAAGACCGACCGCGAGCTCAGCGATGCGCTCGACGCCGACATCGGCCAGTTCAACCTCGAGCTGGAGGAGGAGGGGCGGGTGCTTTCGCGTCTTGCGTACGCTCGGGGTCGGCGCGCGCCGGCGGTGCTGCGCGTCAACCCCGACGTCGACGCGGGCACCCACGCCAAGATCTCGACCGGTCGCCGCGAGAACAAGTTCGGCGTGAGCATCGCCGATGCCGCCGACATCTACGACCGGCTGGGCCGGCTCGACGGGCTGCATCTGCAGGGGTTGGCGCTTCACATCGGCAGCCAGCTCAGCGACCTCGCTCCGCTCGAGGCGGCATACCGCCGCGTCGGCGAGCTCATCCTCGAGCTTCGTGCGCGCGGGCATGTCATCACCCGCGTCGATCTGGGTGGAGGGCTCGGCATCCCGTACCGCGAGGAAGATCATATCCCTTCGCTGACCGACTATGCCGCCATGGTCGCGCGCGTCTCCGCGCAGTGGAATGTCGGACTGACCTTCGAGCCTGGACGGATCATTGCCGGGCTTGCCGGCGTCCTCATGACGCGCGTCATCTGGGTGAAGCCGGGTACTGCGGCTCCGTTCGTGATCGTCGATGCGGCGATGAACGATCTGGCGCGGCCGGCGATGTACGGCGCCTACCACCGCTTCGCCGCCGTTCAGCCCTCCGGCGAGACGATGGTCGCCAATCTGGCTGGTCCGGTCTGCGAGACCGGCGACACCTTCGGCTTGAACCAGGAGATCGACCGGGTTGCGCGAGGCGATCTGGCGGTCTTCCATGCGACCGGTGCCTACGGCGCCTCGATGGCCTCCAGCTACAACTGCCGTCCGCTGAGCCCGCAGGTGCTCGTCGACGGGGAGGACTTCAAGGTTGTCAGTGAGCGTGCGCTGTCTGCCGAGTACGCAGCATGATGAGAACCAGTTGGTCGGCGGGGGAGAGTAGGGTGAGGGCCTGCATGCCTCGCCCCGAGAAGCTACTGCGACCGATACGCCACTTCTTCTCATGACCGGAGGTGGTGAGGCTCGTCCTGATCCGGGGCGGAAAGGGGGCACGCCACCTTCACGCGACCCACCTTCCTTGGGGGCTGTCACCTGAGTTGCTAAGGCTGCGGCACTATCGGCAGCGTCACGAACGATGATCTGTCGGGTTCGGCGTAGATGCGGTTGGTCGCCGGCACGAAATCGCTGTCTCGGGCTGCGTAGATGTTCGGCAGGAACTTCTGCGGGTTGCGGTCGATCACCGGAAACCAGCTCGCCTGGACCTGCACCATGATCCGATGCCCCTTCAGGAACATGTGAGCGCGATCGCGCAGCGGTATCGGCCAGGTCGTTGGCCGATCTGGGGTCAGGGGTTGCGGTCGCGCATAGTCGGTGAGGTAACGACCCCGGCGCACCTCCATCGCGATGGGTAGTTGGTAGCCGCGCATCGCCTCGGGTGTCGCATTCTCCGGGTAGACGTCGATGAGCTTGAGGACGAGGTCGCCGTCGCTGCCGCTGGTTGATGCGATCAGCGTGGCGCTCACCTCTCCGTCGACACGCACGTCATGATCCAGCGGCGCGCTGACATAGGTGAGGACGTCGGGACGGTGATCCACAAAGCGCTGGTCCAAGGTCTCCCACGTCGCCCAGCCTTCGGAACTGAACGTCGGTGTGATCGGCCGCGGCCGATACGGGACGGGGTTGGCCGGGTCCGACACGAAGGAGCGCGGCGGGGTGCGCCCTTCCAGCGCGCCGGGCGGCGTGAACGAAAGGCTGCCGTCCGAATGGAAGTAGAGCCGCGTCGGTTGCGCCTCGACCGGCGGCCAGCGCGGAAACTCACGCCAGACATTGCTGCCGGTTTCGTAGATCTTCGCCTGCCATGCCGGCTTCGCACCTCTGCCGAACAGCCAGAAGCGGAAGAAAGGCGCCTGGATGTCGCGGCGGAACTGCACCCCGGTCTGCTGCTGGCCCAAGGGTACGTTGCCGAGCCTGTCCCCCGTCGTCAGCGCCCAGCTGCCATGGGTCCAGGGACCTGCGACCATCTGGTTGATCCCTTCCGGATCGCGTCGTGCGCCGGCGCGATAGACCTGCCAGGGACCCCATGGGTCCTCCTGATCCCAGAAGCCCGCCACGGTCAGGGTCGGTATGCGAGCGCCAGGCAGCTTCTCCGCCCAGGCTTGCGCCTTCCAGTAAGCGTCGCGATCCGGATGGTCGACGATGTCGTTCCACGCCTGCAGGTTCCCGCCCAGACGCTTCTTCGCGTTCGCGACCGATCCCAGGCGCAGGTACCATTCGTAGGTGTCGTAGCTGTCGAAGGCGAAGGGTGCGTTGGCGTTCTTCTCCGATTGCTCGAGCACCGCATATTCGAAGGCGTAGCTTAGACGGAGCGCGCCATAGCGGTGGATGTCGTCGTTCAGGAACAGGTCGGTTGGCGCGGCCTGATCGCTTACGGCCTTCAGCGCGGGGTGCGGACGCAGTAGCGCCAATCCTGCGGTCAGGCCGGAATAGGAGATCCCGATCATCCCGACCTTGCCGCTGTTTGCGGGAACGTGCGACACAAGCCAGTCGATCGTGTCGTAGGCGTCGGTCGCTTCGTCGATCGCCTTCGGATCGTCGAGATCGACCTTGGTCGACACGATGAACTCCCCTTCGGACTTGAACCGGCCACGCAAGTTCTGAAAAACCAGGATGTAGCCGTCCTTGGCAAGCTCGGCATAGCCCTCGGGCAATTCCGTCTTTTCGGGAACGCCATATGGCGTGCGCCGAAGCAGCATCGGCAGATTCCCCGCCCGGCCCACCGGTCGCAGGATCACCGTCTGCAACCGGGTGCCATCGCGCATCGGGATCATCACCTCCTGCCGGGTGAATGGGGAAGCAGGAATGGGGAGGGCGAGACGACGACCCTGTGTCGGCGCCGTTCCGACGATGCCTACTAGGAGCGAGCACGCAAGCCCGACACCGACGCGGCTCCACGACTTCGGATGCATGGTTATCCCCTCAACTGCCTAGGCTTGTTTCGGTCGCGCGATCCCGACGCGATGTGCTCACCCGTCCAGATGCTGTAAACGCCCCGCGTCAACAGCGGTGCGACATAGACCAGGATCAGAATGCCTGCGAGCAGCCGGTATCCGCGCGCGATCAGCGCCACGAGACCGAAAT
The DNA here is from genome assembly GCF_014194975.1 of Sphingomonas sp. BK580. GTDB lineage: Bacteria > Pseudomonadota > Alphaproteobacteria > Sphingomonadales > Sphingomonadaceae > Sphingomonas. Next base: position 40,999 of record NZ_JACIAY010000013.1, read on the forward strand.
GCTGCGCGAGCAGCATGCACATCGTTAAAAGCGCCAGCGCGATCACCGCGCGGGCCTGCCTGCCCAGCGCGGTCCCGCGGCGCGTCAGCCACGCAGCCGAGATGCGCTCGTTGATCGCATGAACTCCGCCCGTTCCGCTTTCCAGCAGTGCCGCGAAGATCGTCAACTGGAACAACAGGTGGAAGGCCGGGCGGTCCAGACGGGTGAGCAGGAAGTCCGATGGCAGAACCTCGTGGGAGATACCGGGCAGGAACGCGCACATGCAGATGAAGAAGAGGATGGCGGGCAGCATGGCGAGCGGACCTGCAGCGATGCCGGCGATCACCGCGTCACGGCTGCTGGTGAAATGGCGGGTCACGGGCAGGATCACGACCGCGCCGATGATGTTGTATCCGGCATAAGTGATCCCACCGATGGGCCAGTCGGAGGGCGTGGCCACCGCGCTCCTGAAGCCGAGGGAGATACGATCGCCGAAGCTCGTCAGCGCGAACACCAGGAATAGCGCGTAGGCGCCGTACAGAAGGATTGAGACATAGGCGAACAGGCGTTCCACCCCGCTGTTGCCGAACGCCGACACGGCCGCGATCGCCACCATCAGCAGCAGCGTGCCGATGACAGGGGCCAGCCCCACCGCCGCGTACAGGATCGCCCCTGCTGCCGCGCCGTACACCGCCAGGATGAGCACGATGAAACACGCGTAAGCGCATTCGAAGACAATCCATCCGCGGCCGAGAAGAGCTTGGAAGAAGCCGCGATAGTCACGCGTGCCTGTCTCGCGTGCGAACAGGAAGGTGACCACGCACACTACGCTCCAGATCAGCGTGGCGAGGCACAGCGCAGCCAAGCCGCCCCACGGGCCGGCGGGCAGGAAGAACTCGGCGATCTCGCGGCCGGTGGCATAGCCACCACCGATCACCACCGCCTTGAACGCGAGGCCCGGCAGGATCAGCCGCTTGAACAGGCTGGCGTCCTCCAGCGTACCGGTCGTTGCCGTCATGCCATGCAAGCATCGAGCAGGGCTTCGAGGCGGGGGCCGCCGCGGATCGGGTCGGCCGCGGGGACCGACAGGCGGCGTGTGACTTCCTCGATCGCTGCGTCGGCGGCAGCGGGATCAAGGTGCATGGTGTTGAGGCTGACTCCGGCACAACGGATCGCCGGGCTGGTGAGGCTGCCGAGCGCAACGGTCTGCTCGATCAGCAGCTCGAGCGAAGGGGTGGGCAGGCCTGGGTGGCCTAGGATGTCCTGTCGGCCCGGCTGGTGGCACGCGATGAACAGATCGGGCTGGCTGCCATGAAGCAGGCCCAAGCTGACGCCGGCATACGAAGGATGGAACAGCGATCCTTGTCCCTCGATGACATCAACATGCGAGGGATCGGCGGCGGGGCTGAGCGACTCGGCGGCTCCGGCGACGAAGTCGGACACGACCGCGTCGATCGGGATGCCCTCGCCCGCGATCATGATCCCTGTCTGACCCGTCGCCCGGAAGTCCGCGGCGATGCCGCGGGCCCGCAGTCCTCGCGCCACCGCCAGCGCCGTGTACTTCTTGCCTAGCGCGCAATCAGTGCCGACAGTCAGGATCCGCCTGCCCGAACGGCGTCGGCCCGAGGCGATAGGAATGTCGGCGGGAGGCACGCGTACGTCGAACAACCGGCGCCCGTATCGCTCCGCCGCCTTCTGAAGCTCGGGTACATCCGTCAGCCGCGAGTGCATGCCCGCTACCAAGTCCAGCCCCGCTCCGAGTGCATTCAGCAGCGCGGGCAACCAGCTGGGCGGGATCACGCCGCCGATATTGGCGACGCCGATCAGCAGGCCGAGCGCACCTGCCGCCACCGCCTGCTCGGGCCGCAGTTCCGGCAGTCCGGTCGTCACCGTCGCGCCAGGCAGACTGAACTGTCCGACGCAGCGATCACGCGCCCAATCCCGCAGCCCGAAGGCGGTCTTCGCGTATGCCGGTTCGGTCGTGTCGCCGAGGAACAGCAGATAGGGCGACGGCAAGCGCGTCGACGTGCCCCCGCGCGGCCCGGAGACCCGGATCGTATCGTCAGCCAAGTTCATCTCTCCCATCCGGTCGTCCGCCGTTTCCCTCAGTAGCGCGCTTCCAAGGCCAGACCGATCGTGCGGGGCTGTATCGGAATGATCGCGATAAAGGCGCGCGTGTTGGTGTCGTCGCGCACGTACTGCCGGTTGTTCTCGCCGTACCGGTTGGTGAGATTGCGCGCGTAGAGCCGGACCGTCCAGCGGTCGTCGACGGTGACCGACGCGTTGGCATCCAGGGCGGTGTATCCGCTGACCGGCAAAGCGTCCGGCGCGCTTTCCACTAGCGAATAGCGCTTGCCGGTCCGGCGCAGCTCCAGCGCTGCGCTGCCGGTCGCGCTTTCGCTGATTGGCGCCTGATAGTCGACCCCGAGCGACCCGCTGAACTTGGGCGTGTTCGGCAAGCGGTCGCCATCGAGACCGCCCACAAGCGCCGGCGTATCGGCGGTGAGCCGCGCATCGGTATAGGAGCCGGTCGCGGCCAGGGTCAGCCCGGTTATCGGCCTCACGTACAGCGATCCCTCGACGCCCTTGCTGACGGCGGTGCCCGCATTAGTGGCATAGCTGGACGTCCCGGTGCTGCCGCTAACCTGGATGTCCTTCCAGTCCATGTAGAATCCGGCCACGTCGATCGACAGCAATCGATCGAGCAGATCGGCCTTCAGGCCGATCTCGTAATTGGTCAACCGGTCCGATCTCACGAATGGAGGTACCAGCGGAAAGACGATGTTCGGTCCTCCGGGTCGATATCCAGTGGCGATTCGTCCATACAGCATCGCCTGATCGGTCAGATGGATCTGCGGGCTGATGCTGTAGGTTACTACATCCTCCTTCACGTTGCCCGGGTTGGCCTCTGCGTCAGCCAGAGGCCCGGACACGGTCGGGTTGAACCGCTGCGTGTTCTTGGCCCAGCGAAGCCCGCCTGTCAGCGCGAACATGCTGTTGAAATGGAACGTTGCGTTCGCGAAGGCCGCGTACTCCCGGTAGCGGGTCGGCAACGAGATGTCGGCCAGCGGATCGACGTCGGGAATGGAATTGCCCGTGGCGAAGTCGTATGCGTTTACCAGCTGCGTGTTGCGGCTATTCTCGTGAGTGTAGAAACCGCCCAGCACCCATTCGAAGCGATCGCTGGAGGAGGAGGTCAGCCGAACCTCCTGCGTGACCTTCTTGAGGTCGAGACCCAATCGGAACGGGGTGACCGCGGGGGGCAACCCGTATTGCGGAATGATGAGGCCCAGCGCATTGGTCGCATCCTGCACCTGACGGGTGCGCGACTTGCTGTACGAGGTGACCGAGGTGAGCGTCGCGAAGCCCAGATCGTAATTCAGTGAAGCCGAATAGAAGTCGAAACTTTTGCGGAAGGGCTCCGGGTAGAAGTTGTTGTTGGACCAGCCGTTGCCGATCCTTCGCCCGTTGAGGTTGGCCGCGATGATCGCGTTGCCGTCGCTGTTAACATCCTGCCAGATGCCGCTCAGGCGTGCGGAGAACCTGTCGTTCGGCTTCCATTCCAGACTGACGCGACCGCCATACTGGTCGAACGAGTTCTGATCGCGCTGTCCGAGGGCGGGGACGTCGATGTAACCTGGCGTCCTGCGGTAGGCGAAGCTGCCTGTGGCCGCGAGCTGGTCGCTGATCAGGGGGATGTTGACCATCGCCTGACCGGCCCACCCCGCCCGGCCGGCGCGATCTATTCCGAAGACTTCCCCTCCGCCTCGAACGCCGAACCGGTGCGTGTCGGGGGTCGTCGTGGTGTACTTCAGCAGGCCGCCGATCGAGCTCGCGCCGTAGAGCGTGCCCTGGGGACCGCGGAGCACCTCGATCTGCTGAACATCGTAAGGCAGGAGGTCGAGCGAGAAGAGCCCGGATCGCGCCCAGATGCCGCTCGACCCGACCGGCGCATCGTCCACATAGATGCCCACCGTCTGCGTCCCGGTCAGGGTCGCGACGCCGCGCAGCGTCACTGTCGCCTGCCCGGGCGATCCGCCGCTTGTGACCTGAAATCCTGGCACATAGGCGCTGTAATCGGCCAGTGAGCTTGCCCCCTGACGCTGCAGCGCTTCTCCCGTCACGACGCTGATCGAGATTGGCACGTCGCGCAGGATCTCCGATCTCTTCTGGGCGGTGACCACGATGTCGCCGCCCGTGGCGGTGGCGCCGTTCAGCGTCGGATCATCCTGCGCTCGACCGGGCTGGGCAGTGCCGGTCTTGGTCGTCGAGGCCAGGGCCGGATCGATCTGAGCGGTGTCGCTCCGGTCGTTGACGGCCATGGGTGCGGCCCCGTTCTTCCGGCTGGTCTGTGCCGTAGCAGGCGCGATGGCGATGACGCTGGCGACGCCAATCAAGGATACGTAGGCAAGCTTGCTCCCAATTCGCATCGTGTGATCCCCTTCGACCATTTCCTTCTGCGCACCCGTCTCAGCCGCGTGACGTGTCACCACGGGTCAGGTCGATGGCGCCAGCATGTTGCCCGCATCGGCCTCGGACGGTTCGCCTGCCCAAACGCTGAGGAGGTAGAGCACGCCGGCACCGGCCAGCACGGCCGCCGCGCCGATCGCGAAGAAGCTGGTGGCGGGAATGGACTCCCAGAATGCGCCGAGAATGCCGGCAAGCAGGCTGCCTATGAACTTGGCGATGTACCAGGCGCCCATGGCCATCCCGGCCATCTGGACAGGTGACAATGTCCCTACCAGCGTCAGCCCGAACGGGATGACCAGCAGCTCCCCAAGCGTGAGAAGGATCAGGTAGGCCATCACCCAGCCCATGCCGACCTGTCCGGCAGTGGCCGATTGCACGGCGGCAGCGGCGACCATCACGATCATGCCCAGACTTGCGACGACGCAGCCCAGACTCATGCGACGTAGCAGGGTGCGGTTGTCCGGATGCGCGGCGGGCCGCCTCCAGAACTTCATCAGCAGAGGGGTTAGGCCGATGATCAATAGCGAGTTGACGGCTTGAAACCAGGTCGCGGGCACTTCGGTCCGGTGGCCGAACAAGGACACGGACCGGTCGGTCTGATTCTCGATCCACAGAGCGACGACGTTGCCGCTCTGCTCATATCCGATCCGGAAGAGGATCACCGCCGCCACTACGACGAAAAGCGTCCGCAGGTTCTGCCGATCCATCCGCGTGAGTTTCGCGTCCGTGGCCATGTGCGAACCGGCGGGACGCGCCGGCTCGGGCGGCAGGAGGCGTCGTCCTGCCCGATAGATGATCAGTCCTATGAGCATGCCGATCCCGGCGGCGGCGAAGCCCCAATGCCAACCCAGTAGTTCGCCCAGCGAACCGCAGATCAGAGGCGCCAGAAAGCCGCCGAGATTGCTGCCCATGTAATACGCGCTGAACGCGGTTGCCTTGCGCGGGTCGTCGTCTGCGTAGAGGTGGCTCACCTGGACCGCGAGCGGCGGCAGGAACAGGCCGTTGCCTGCCGCGACGAGGACCAGGGCAGGGAAGAGCAGTGGGGCGAACGCCATTGCGAAGTGGCCCAGCATCATCAGGATCCCACCCAGGACCACGCTGCGGGTGCGGCCAAGCCAGCGGTCAGCGATCATGCCGCCGAAGAAGGGGCTGAAGAAGGCAGCGGCGCCATAGGCGCCGTATGCGAGCGACGACTTGGCCTGAGAAAGGCCGAGCTGCTGGGTCATGTAGTAGACCAGCATCGCCTGCAGGCCGAAGAACGAGAACTCGGCCCACATTTGGGTCAGGAACAGCACGGTCAGGCCACGGGGGTGACCGAAAAGGGTGTCCGAAGATCGCGATGGCAATCCGACCTCCATGGCTCGACCTGATTGTCCCTCAATTGCAGGATGGACGCTATCTTTGAATTTATTCAATCGCAATAGCCGATATTGCACAATCTGATGCGCCGCGTTACACCTCAGGGCATGGTCACGCTGAGCCCCCGTAATGGCTGATCGGGAAGCCAAGGATTCTCCGTTGGCGGCTTGCCTGCGGGCGCTCCGCACGCGTCGGGGCTGGTCCGTTGCCGAGACGGCACGTCGGGCCGGGCTATCAACCTCCATGTTGTGGAAGGTCGAGAACGGACAGACCACGTTGACCCACGGCAAGCTCACTCAGCTTGCCGCCGGTCTGGAAGTGCCGATCGAGGAACTGTTCTCCCCGCCGGCCCCGGCCGTGCACAAAGGCGGGCGCCGGGTGATCGACCGCAAGGGAACCGCGCCGACCGTCGACTACCGCGACAACCTGCATCATTTCCTGGCGACCGAGATCGCCAGCAAGCACTACTTTCCATGCCTGGTGGAGGTGAGCGCCGTGGACGATGCCGGAGCGGCGGAGGCGCATAGCGGCGAGGAGTTCGCTTATGTTCTCGACGGCCGCGTCGAGCTGTTCTGCGAGGGTTATGCGCCCGTCGTCCTCTCGCCGGGGGATAGCGTCTACTTCGATGCGTCGCTGAAGCATCGCTACCTGACGGCGGACGGCACTCCGGCCCGGATGCTGTGCGTGTATTCGCACCCCGAGCATTTCCGCTCCGACCTGTCGCGCGATGAAGGGCATCCCACTGCCTTGCGGTTGCTCTCTCATGGCGACGCGGACTCAGGTGGCGCGGTAGCCGATGCGGGGACGTCGGCTGGGCATGCTGCACCCCGCAAACGGACGGCCTGACTGCACCATCGACCCTGCCGTGTCGCGCCCGTCCACCGACTGGAAGAGGGATGCCAACCTCTATGAAGCTAGAACTTGTCGTAGAAGATCTGCCGTTCAAGCGTCCCTTTGCGATCACCGGCCACGTATTCACCTCCTCCAGGGTCGTGGTTGCCACGCTTGAGGACGGGCCTTATCGCGGGCGAGGGGAGGCTTGCGGCGTATATTATCTCGGTGACGATTCTCAGGCGATCGTCGCCGCCATCGAAAGAGTGCGCCCCGTGGTCGAGAGCGGCATTACCCGGGCGGCACTGCAGCAGATGTTGCCGCCGGGGGGCGCGCGCAACGCCCTCGATTGCGCGCTTTGGGATCTGGAAGCGGCTCGCACCGGCCGTCGGGTCTGGCAGCTTGCCGGGCAGGAGCAGGTGAAGCCGCTGATAACGACGTTGACCGTCGGGGCCGGCACGCCCGAGGAAATGGCGAGGGACGCTGTCGCGTTCACGGGCGCCCTGGCGATCAAGATCAAGCTGACCGGCGATCCGGTTGCGGACGTCTCGCGGGTAAGAGCGGTCCGTGCCGCTCGGCCCGAGGCATGGATGGGGGTGGATGCCAACCAGGGCTATGACGCTGCCGGCCTGGCGGCGGTTCTGCCGACCTTCGTCGACCTGAACGTCAAGCTTGTCGAGCAGCCGCTGCCCCGCGGGGCTGAGGAACAGCTGGAGAGCCTGCAATCGCCCATCCCGCTGGCGGCTGACGAAAGCGTGTTGAGCGCGGCCGACATCCCCGGCCTCGTCGGCAGGTTCGATGTCGTGAACATCAAGCTGGACAAGTGCGGGGGGCTCACCGAAGCACTGGCCATGGTCGCTGCCGCCCGTGCGAGTGGGTTGGGTGTGATGGTCGGAAACATGGTGGGCTCGAGCTGGGCGATGGCGCCCGCCTTCGTCGTCGGACAACTTTGTGACATTGTGGACCTGGACGGGCCGGTGTCGTTGCAGACTGATCGGGCAGAGCCGGTGGAATACCGCGACGGAACGATATGGGCGAGCGATCGTGTTTGGGGAGCCGGCGTCCGAGATGGACAATGACTGCTCCAAGGTGACGAAGCGGAGCGTTTGTCGCATCTTGTGCTGATCTGCCTGTGAAGACGGACGGGATTAGGCGCTGCATCTGCGAGGGGCGTGGTCCGCCGGGACCGGTCGGCACGCGGGCGCCCTGAGGAAGAGATCTCGCTTGACCAGTTTCCTCAAGTTCGTGCACTCGTTATGATTATTCTGCCGGCGGCAGCGTCAAGTTCGAATAGCCACCGCGCGCTATCAGAACAAGCAGGCGGGGCGGTGCCAGCGAAGTAACTGGGTGTAGGCGATCCGTTCCTCTAGCTGTAGCGCCGAGATGCTGATGCTCGGCTGCTGACAGCGAGATATAGGCATGGCCATTAGCCATTGTGCCCGCGTCCCGGCCCATGAGGCGGCCTAAACCCGGAAACCGGCGAAGGATCGCCGATACTCCCGCTTGCGCCCTGCCCACTCCTTCGCAGATCATACCGATGGGGTTGGCCGCAAAGTTTGCAAAGGCGTTCCGGAGGCGGCCCGCTTGGCGGCTTGGGGGGCGCATCCCGATGTCATAACCCGCGCGTCGATCTCTGCGAAGGACTACTGCCCGATGCGCAAGTGCCGTATAAGATTGTGCATCTATTGTTGCGGAGGCTCATGCCCGAGGTGGAAGGTCTGACATGGCGGAAACGGAGTTCGATCGCGATTTCCTGGCGGCTGTCGAACGAGATCAGCAGAAGATGAAAACTCTCGCCGACCGGTCGATGGTGCTCTTCGTTCTCTTGCGCCTAGGCCTGGTCGTCGGGAGCGCGTCGCTGCCCGCACTGACCGCTTTTGCCGAACGATCCTGGTCAACCGTTTTCGCGATAGCTGTCGCGGTTCTCGCCGGTCTTGACACCCAATTCCGCTGGGGCGAGGAATGGCGCCATTTCCGATCTGCCGAGATGACCTTGGGTCGCTTGCGTCAAGATTACAACCATGGGATCGCCTCGCTGGAGGCCGGACGCGCGGCGAGCGAGTTGAAGTCGCCTGGCGACGTATTCGAGCGCTTCTATGAAAACGTCGTCAAATTCCAACAGATTGAAGCCGAGAGCTTTTTCAAATTCCGGGTCGTGGAGTGGAAGCGGAACGCGTGAGCGGCCTACACCGGGGAGCCTGGATCCAGTTTCCCGGCGCCCACCCCGAGGCTTTCAATGTTTCCTCCCGCGGCAAGTCGATTCCTGCTGCGGGCACAAAGGCCTGCATCGGAACACGTTAATCGTCGCACCACCCATGATGCCGCCGCTTCCAGCTTTGGCCATTCGTATTGAACCTGTGCATGAGCCCGTCTCTCATCGAGGGGTGGTGCGAACTGGCACGGGCTAAAGGCTTCCGCCCGAAGGTCGGTGGGCATGCTGCTCGGAGTCTGATGCCAATCAACCAGCGCCGGCTGCGCGTCCTTCCTGTGCAGCTCGCTGATATGGATCCGCGCCGTCGAACAGTCGCGATCGACCCGTACGGGTGACGGTGGTTACGCGCAGCCCTTCGATATAGCGCCTCATTAGGCGTCGTGAGGTCGCACCACGCGCCGTCCGATTTGACGCAGCGCTCTTTTGAGCCGTAAGTACCGATGATCGATGCGACTCCGGGGGGAGGTGCAGACATGAAGCGGATCGCGCTGTTTCTCGACGGTACCTGGAACAAGGTCGAGACGCATACCAACGTCGAGCGGCTTTTCAGCCTCGTCGCGCAAGTCGACGGCGTCAACGCGCAATGCGCCTATTACGAGCCCGGAGTCGGCACCAAGCAGTTCGAATGGCTGCGAGGCGGGGCACTAGGCTATGGTCTCAGCGAGAACGTCTTAGCCGCCTACGAATGGCTGGTGAGCAAGTACGACGACGGCGACGAGATCTACATCTTCGGGTTCAGCCGCGGCGCGTTTACCGCGCGCAGCCTCGCCGGGCTTATCGCCAAATGCGGCCTTCTACACCGCGGCTCAGCACTCAGCGCTGTTGCGCTTTACGAGCGCTATCAGCTCGATGCCGAGGTCCGCCCGCGCTGGAAACTCGATTACGTCGCGAGCCAAGGAGGCCCGCTGAGCGATGACGAGAAGGCGCTGCTCACCGCGTCGAAGCGCGTGCCGATCAAGATGATCGGTGTGTGGGACACGGTGGGTGCGCTCGGTATTCCGTTCGGCAACATTCCGGGGCTCAGCCGCCGGCGGTTCCTGTTCCACCACACCCGGCTCAGCACGATCTACGAGAACGCTTTCCATGCGTTGGCGATTGACGAACACCGCGAGGCGTTCCGCCCGGCGCTCTGGACCCGGTTTGTGCCGCGAGTCCCCGATGCGCGGCCGCCCGGCGGTGAGCGCGAGCCTAAGGTCGAGCAGCGCTGGTTCGTCGGTGCGCACGCCGACGTCGGCGGGGGCAACCCGACCCCGCTGCCCGAGCTGCCGATGCGCTGGCTCGCCATGCACGCGCACGAGCTGGGTCTGCGGCTGACCAGGTTTCCCGAGCCGGCGCCGAACGCGATCTCCGGTCCCATCACGGACAGCTACGGCGCCTTCGCATTCGGGCTCTATAGGTTCGTCTCAAGGCCCTTCGTCCGCACGATCGGCAGCAGACGCGTCGCCACGACGACTCACGCCGACAAGAAGCCGGGCTGGAGCGAAACCGTCAATGAGACGATCGACGGCAGCGTGTTTGACCGCTGGCGTGCCGATCCGACGTATCGCCCCGCCCCGGTGGTCGAGTGGGCGGGGCGCCTTGGTTGCGAGCCGGCGAAGATCTTTGGTCCGACCGATGCGGTCAGCGGTAAGCCGCTCGATCCCGCTAAGGCCGCACTCGGGAAGGCCACACAGGCAGCACCATGACCGACCAGCCGCGACCCGCCGCGCACCGCTCAGCGCCGCTGCCGCAGCCGACGGGGCGCCGACTGCGGGTCTACGCATTCGATCCCAGCGCGGCGATCGAGCGCGGATCGGCGACGTTCAGCCAGGCGATCATAACATTGGCCTGGAACGACCCGACCGAGGATCCGCTTCAGCCCGGCCCTATCAACGACTATCTCGAAGTCGTCGACATCGATCCGGTCAGCCAGCAGTTCTACGAGCCGATCGATCTCAATCACCCCGACGTTCTCGCGCAGGACGGCCTGCCGCCCTCCGAAGGCGATCCGCGGTTCCACCAGCAGATGGTGTTCGCGGTGGCGATGAAGACGATCAAGCAGTTCGAGCGCGCGCTAGGTCGCAAGGTCACCTGGCGTCCTGCGTGGGACAAGAACCACGAGACCTATCGGCCAACCGATCGGCTGCGCGTCTACCCGCACGCGCTGCGCGAGGCCAATGCCTACTACAGCCGCGAGAAGCGCGCGCTGCTGTTTGGCTACTTCAAGGCCTCGCAGCGCAAGGCCGGGGCGAGCTGGATCTTCACCGCGCTATCGCACGACATCATCGTCCACGAAACCACCCACGCGATTCTGGACGGGCTGCACCCCCGCTATTCGGACGCGACCAGCATCGACAGTCTTGCCTTCCACGAGGCCTTCGCTGACATATCGGCGCTGTTCTCGCATTTCCAGCTGACCGAGGCGGTCAGCGAGCACATCGCGCGGCAGGGCGGGAAGCTCGACCAGCAAAGCAATCTGCTCTCGGGCTTGGCGCAGCAGTTCGCCTCGGGCACCTCGGACCGCAAGGCGCTGCGCGACTACATCGACAAGGCGCCCGACCCGGACGCGCTCGCCGGCACCGCCGAGCCGCACGAGCGCGGCGCGATCCTCGTCGCCGCGGTGTTCGACGCGTTCCTCACGATCTACGCCGCGCGCAGCACGGACCTAATGCGCATCGGCGGTGTCCAGCCCGGTCAGCCGCAGCGACTGCATCCCGATCTCGTCGCGCGGCTCGCGTCCGAAGCCCGCAAAAGCGCCGATCACGTGCTGCGGATGTGCATCCGCGCGCTGGATTACCTTCCGCCGGTCGACGTCCGCTTCGGGGAGTTCCTGCGCGCGATCGTCACCGCCGACGCGGACCTGATTCCCGACGATACGCTCAACTATCGCCTTGCGTTCATCGAGGCGTTCCGGCGGCGCGGCATCTTTCCCGACAACTGCCTCTCGCTCTCGCCCGACAACCTCTTGTGGAGCGCGGCGCCGATCGGCCCCGATGGCCAGCCGCTGAGCGTCGACGACGTCGAAAGCGGCGGGCTCGATCTGATGCCCCGCTTCAAGCGCGGTGAGGTGCTCGAGAACGCGGAGGCCAACCGGCGCCGGATCTGGTACTGGCTAGTCCAGCCTGAGCTCGAGTACGTGCCCGAACACGGCGTCGCTAGCGAATCTGACAAGGATCGTCTCGCTAAGCTGCTTGCCAGGTTGCGCGAGGACCTTGCCAATGGCGCGGCGGAGAGCCTGATCAATGGGATCAGGGCCGACCTGCTGTGGATCGGGCTCACCGCCGATGACCTGTCTAAGCTCGAAGCTGATCTCGCGTACAAGGACACGCATTTCCAGCGCTGGCTCGCGATCATCGATCTGATCGCGAGCGGAAGGGCCTTGAGAGTTCGTCGCCGGCGTGATGTCGACAGGGCCTGGGAGAGGTCGCTGGGAATCTATTTCGAGCACCCCGACGACCCGAAGCTCTACACGTTAGGAACCACGCGCGGAAATCCCTCGGTGGAGGTCTCGAGCGTTCGCTCCACCCGGCGCGCCGGGCCGGACGGCCAGGACGCGCGGCAGCTGATCGTTGAGATCACCCAGCGGCGCCGGGGATATCTCGACGCCGACGAGCAGCATGCGGAAGACGCCCGTGAGCCCGTGGCAGGCGAGGAGGAGCGGCCGTACGACTTCCATCTGCGCGGCGGCGCGACCTTGATTATCGACCTGCGCACCCGTGCGCTGCGCTACGTGATCAGCAAAAGCATCAGCGACGATGCCCGGCTGGCCTCACAACGGGACTTCCTGCTCCGGCCCGCAGGGATGGGCATGGTCTACGACCAGCACGGCCAGCAGGCCGAGCCGTTCGCACTGCTGCACCGCTATTGAGGGGAGGGAGACATGGCGCAGGCACCCGTTCAATCTTCGCCCGCCGCCGCCGCAGATCAGCGGGAGACGATATCGGTGCGGATGTACCGTGGCCTGCTCGGCGACTGTTTCCTGCTCACTCACGTCATAGGCAGTGAGGTGTACCGCGCTCTTATCGACTGTGGCGTGCTGCAGTGCATAGGCAGCACCAAGGTCGCGACCAAGGCCGCGGTCGGCCACATGGAAGCTGTCGTGAACGACCTCGCCGGGGCCACCGGGCGCACGCTCGACCTGGTGATCGCCACACACGAGCATTACGACCACCTGAGCGGGTTCATCCTCCACCACGACGTTTTCGACACGTTCACGATCAAGGCGGTGTGGCTCGCGTGGACCGAGAACGACAAGGACGACCTCGCTACTGCCATCCGTAACAAGCGTTCGAAAGGACTCACCGCGCTCAATGCGCTCGTCGCCGAAGCCGCGGCGGGTGCGGCCAAGAGCCGCTTCGGCCTGCGGCTCGAAAGCAAGGCGGCGCAGGACCGCATCACCCGCATCAGTGACTTGCTGCAGTTCTACGGCGAGATCGACGCCCTGCCTCCGCCCGCCAGCCCGTTCGCGACCAGCCGAGAAACGGTCAAGCCGCGCGCGCCCAAGCTCCCACCCCGCAGCTGCGCCGACGTGTTCTACTGGCTTAAGAAGAAGGCGGGCGACGCGCAGGTGAGATATCTCGAACCGGGTCAGCAGATCGACTTCGGCATCAAGGGCCGCCTGCGCGCGATCACTCTCGGGCCGCCGAAAACGCGAACCCGGCTGCTCCAGCTCGATCCCGACGCCAACGCGAGCGAAGTCTATCTCGCCCCCGCAGACGTGGACAAGTACCTGCCGCTTGCCGCCGACGTCTCCTCGCTGCTCGCAGCGGACGGCGGTCTCTCGAAGTCCGCCACCGCTGGCACCGGCGCGTGCCAGCCGCTGGAGCGAGGACCCGAGGGGCGGCGACCCGAGCTCAACCTGCCTTTCGGCGATCTGTTCGATCGCTGGCAGGAGCCGCCGACCAGCGGCGGCCCGGGCGGCGAGCAGCCGATGCAGGATGAAGTCGAGCGCTGGCAGCCCCCGATCTCCGAACCACTCGATCTCCTCGCGCAGCGCTACTACGAGCACGATCCCGCGTCGGAAGCGCGGCGCATCGACGGCGAATGGCTGGGATCGGCCGAGATGCTCGCACTCAAGATCGACGGCGACGTCAACAACACCTCGCTCGCGCTCGCGATCGAGGTGCCAGATCGCCGCGTGCTGCTGTTTCCGGCGGATGCGCAAGTCGGCAACTGGCTCTCGTGGCACGATCAAAAGTATCCCTCGGCGACCGGCAAACCTGACGCAGACGGTCGTGTTGGCCCGAGCACGCCCGGAGAGAACGCGGTCAGCGCGACCGACATCCTGTCGCGCGTGGTGTTCTATAAGGTTGGTCATCACGGCAGCCACAATGCGACGGTGCGGGACCAGGGGCTGGAGTTGATGACCAGCATGGATCTCGTCGCCATGATCCCGGTGGTCGAAGCGGTCGCCCGCGAGCAGAAGACGAGTAGTAATCCGGACGGCTGGGCGATGCCTTACGACAAGCTCTTCACGCGGCTGAAGACGAAAACAGCGAACCGCATCATCAAAGGGGACGGCGATATCGCGGACGAGAAGGCTGCCTTCGCGAGCAGTATCTTCGAACTCGACTATGCTCAGGGCGGTGATCCGTTGTGGGCGCGACTTACGCTGGGCTTAGAAGCGTAGCGGCGTGCCTCAAGCATTGTAGCTTCTCCATCACTTACTCCCGCTATGCGCGTCGAAGTGCTGGGCTTGTCGAACTCTGCACCCATTGTTGAAGCCAAATGCGTCGCGATTGAACGCCGGCAAGTGATTTTACTGAGCGCGAAGTAGATACCGGCAGCGGCGGGAGTGGCTCAGACTGCGGCTGAACGGACGACCGCTTTCGAGGAGAGCAGATGCCGCGTCGGATGTTCGGCTCTGGGTCTCGATTGCTGCGCCGATGGCCTGACAGGCGCCTGGTTCGACCAGGAGCCGCCTACCGGCGTACTGCCTCGAATGCTGCTTCGACGTTCGCGGTCCACCGCACGAGCTCGACGTCGGCGGTTTGCCTGTGCCTCGTACCGGAGTTCGTCGCGAGATAGAACTGGCCGGCTCCGATGGGCTGTAAACCAACATCGGCCTTCTGCATCCACCCCCTGATACCGGTCTTCATATCCCTCATGCCTTCGTCGGCGAGCGCGATCAGCTTGCCTTGCGCCCAGCCCGAAGCTCGTGGATGTGGCACTCCAACCAGATCGCCAAGCTTCGGCCGAGCGCGCCCGTCAATCGCGAAGAGGAGATAATTGGGGAACTCGGGCTTTGATCCTTGATAGACGCCCATGAACCAACGACGCGAGGTGTCATCGTACGCAAGGTTTTGAACACCGTACCGAGTGTTGCCGGTGCGAACGAAGTACTTGCCTGCTATTGTTGCAGGCCCTCGATGGTGAGGCGCTCCTTCGATGAGCGGTCTGGCATATCGTTGCCAGTCGCTGATGTCGTACTGCAGCAGCACCTGGTGATCGTTGTCCGAACGCGCGGTGTTGCCGTAGATCCCATAGGCGACGGTGAGGTAGCGCTTGCTGCCGGTGCGGCCGAAGGCCGGACCGAACGCGACGCCGTCGATCCCCGAGCAGCCGTAGCGGTGATCGAGCGACGTCGAGTCATCTCGAACCTCGCCGTCGCCGTCGAGATCAGCGCCATAGTCGGCCGCGACCTCGGGCAGGTAGACGGTGCGGAAGAGGTCGGTGTCGCCGGCCTCCATTCCGACGCGATCGATCCTGCCGACGTCGATGATGGCGACGTAGAAGCTTGCCTCCTTCTTATACTCAAGCGATCCATAGACCTTGCCGTCGGCTGGATCGAAGTCGAGGTCGCCAAGATGACCGTGCCAGCCCACCAACGTCCCGACGAGATTGCCCTTAAAGTCATATCTCGCGAGCAGGTTCGTGAACGAATAGTAGATGTAGCCTCCCCGTAGGTCGATCGCGATGCCCTGCACGTGGCCGGAGTCCCATGTGCCTCCGTTCTGATGCAGGGGTGGCGGAACGCTGTGGGCGAGTCTGGTTGGCTGCGCAGAGGCAGAGCTCGTAAGGGAGAGCAGGACCAGCAGGGTGAAGCGCCTGATCATCCCACCTCGGCTCCGGTCGATATCTTGTGACACGGTCATGCGTCGAAGCGATGCCGGCCTCGACGCACGGTCATGCGATGCGTCCCCGCAAGCGCCGTCGACCGAGTTCTCACCTCGCGCATGAACCGCCACTCGCCAGACACCTGTTCCGGCCTGACTTCGACCATCATATAGCCGCGCTGGCTGGTGTCGGCCCATTGCAGCTCCTCGTTGGCCGCGACAAACCCGCGAGCGACAACCTTCGGATCCGCCGCGCAGCTGCCCTCCATGCCCCCGGAGGTGACGCTGTGGCCGGCGAACTCGACGCCCGCAGGGCGACCATCCTCGCTCAAGGCGTACGCCCAGGCGTTATGGCTATCGCCGGAGAGCATCACCAAGTCCGCCTCCGCGCGCTGCGCCGCCCCGAGCAGTCGACTGCGAGCTGCGGGATAGCCGTCCCACCGGTCCATCCACATCGGCACGCCGAGCGCCGCCGCCCGAACGTCGTTGCGAAAACTAGCGACCTTCTTATCGGTGAGATCCGGTCGCAGCCAGCTGACTGCGTCAGGCGGCATGATCGTCCGTCCCAGGATTGTTCCCATGCCGACAAGCTGCCAGTTGGTCTCGCGAGCGTTGACCTTGAAGGAGTGCGCCAGCCAGCTCTCCTGCGCAGAGCCTAGCATGGTCGCCGACGGATCCTGCCATACACCGTCGCGGAACGCCTTCAACGCGACATCCGGATCCGCTGCCTTGAACGTCGCCTCGATGTTCGCCTGACGGGTGCGAGCGAGCAAACGAGACTCCGTCCGGTAGAGGGTTGCCAGCGACCCAATCGCGTAGGCTTTCCATGGCTCGTCCGAGACGGGCATCCATTCGCGGTAGACCTGCATGGCGGCGGCCCTGCGTATGTTCCAGTCGCCTTCGCTGCTCTGGTGGTTCTGCGCCCCGCCCTCCCAGCTGTCGTTGGCGGATTCGTGATCGTCCCAGAAGGCCACCATCGGCGCGTTTTTATGCAGCTGCTGCAGATCCGGATCCGTACGATAGCAGGCGTAGCGCAGTCGATAGTCCGCGATCGCGAGCATCTCGTGCTCGGGCTCGAGCACGCGCCCCTCGAGCAGCCCGTGATCGGCGCCATACTCGTAGAGGTAGTCGCCTACGTGCATCCAGAGATCGAGGTCGCGGTCTGCAGCAGCATGGCCGTAGGCGTTGAACCAACCGACTGGCAGGTTGGAGCACGAGAACACGCCCAGCCTGAAGCGCCTGACGCTGCCGACCGGCAGCGTCTTCGTCCTGCCGACCGGCGACTTGCTGCCGTCAGGTCCGACGAAGCGGTACCAGTAGACCGTGCCGGGGCTCAGGCCATCCACGGTGAGCTTCGCCGTCCAGTCGCGATACGAGCCGGTCCGTACGCTGCCACCCGCGATGACCCTGGTGAAGTCGGGGTCGAGCGACAGCTCGGCGTCCAGGCGCACTACGGCGTCACGGCTCATCGGCACATACCGGGTCCAAAGCAGCATCGTATCGGACCCAGGCTCACCGCTCGCTACCGAGTGGGTAAACCCCGACGCCTTCAGGAGACCTTGGGCGAGCGCACGGCCACTCCCCAGAGATAACGCGCTAAGCCCGAATGCACCACCTATAACGAGGCTGCGACGATCGATGGAAAGCATGGAACTCCCCTATGCTGAAGCCGGAGACAGAAGCATCAGAAGACCGCTCGAATGCTGGCGTTCCAGAGTGAGCCGTAGATGCTGTATTGCTGCACGCGGCTCTTCACGTTCGAGTAGATCACGTCAGGCGCGTTGAAGATGTTTCGACCTGCAACGACGAAATCGACGCCTGGGCGTATCCTGTAGCTTGCGCTTACGTTCCAGAGAGTCCGGTCGGCGTGGTAGAGAACACCGTTGTTCGCTGTTGTCGGCGTGTTGCTCAGCGCGCTCGTGCGATAGGTCGACTGGTAGTTGCCGGTCAGCTGAATGTCTGCCGGCCCATAGCTGTACCGTATGCCCCAATTCGCCGAGTCCTTCGGAAGGTTGACGCGGACGCTGTCGGGATCGACGCGGGTGTAAGACGCGCGCAGCCCCAGGCCCTTCAGCAAGCCTGGCAGGAACGTCAGCTGCTGATCGTACTCCGCGGTGAGGCCCTTGTTGGTGCTTACGCCGGGCATGTTCTGCGTGCTGCGGAAGATGTAGCCGGCATATTCGTCGGGATCGTAGCCGACCGCGGACGCGTCGACCGTCACTCCGGTCACCTGCATGTCCTTCACGTCGAGTTTGAAGCCGGACAGGGCGATGATGCCCGAGGGCTCGAGGTAGTATTGCACGCTGGCGAAGTACTTGACTGAGTGCTCAGGCTTCAGCAGCGGATTGGGCACCGATACGATCTGGGTGTCGTCGTTGACCGACACCACGCGGCCCAGGTTCCCGTAGTCGGGACGCAGAAGCGACTGACTGAAAGCGAACTGCGCGACGAGGCGCTTCGAGAAGTCGTATTTGACGCCGCCGCTGAGGAACCAGTCGTCGTAGCTGCCGCGGCGGGTCGAATAGGTGCCGCCGTTGTACTGATAGAGAAGGCCCGCCGGCGTGCTGATCGACAGCCCGGCGGCGGCGACCTCCTGCGCCGTGCGGACGTCCGCAACCTTGGCCCCGGTGTCGGTCTGCTCATACCTCAGGCCGATATCGAACTTGGCCGCTCCCACGCGGGTCTGAGCCTCTATGTAGGCCGACTTGATCTGCTCTCGTATCCGCTTGTCGTTGTCGAGCCTGCGCTTAAGGTTGCCCACCTCGTCGGCGACGAAGTACTCGGGATGATCGCGGTAGATCGCGTACATCCTCGAGTTGTTGTCGGCTCGCCAACGCTGCTCGTTCAGGTTGCCCGCGTCGAACCCGATGATTTCGAACTGGTAGTTCTGCGTGGCGGGGATGACGGCCTCGGGCGCCTTCTGCGTCAGGTCGCCGGTCGGCCCGACGTACTGGAATTGCTGATAGGAGCCCTCGTTCGTCCGCCAGTCGTTCTTGCGGATGCCAGCGCCCGCGAGGAGCGTGACCTCGGCCGTGTCCACCGCCAGGATGCGCTTCACGTCGAGGAAGCCGCCGTACATCTTGTCACGGGCGTCGGACTCGGCTGACCGCACATTGTTGCCGATGTCGTCGTCACGGTTGTAGCTTGCCGGATCGCTCCAGGGCCTGCCGGCGGTCTGCGCGAGCGTCCAGGCCTGCGACTCCGTGGAGTCGCGATCGAGCGTGAAGCCGATCCGAGTGAGCCAGCTGTCGTCGCGCTGAAAGAAGCCCTTGCTGTTGTCGCGGAAGTGGAACGCAGAGGTCGAGTAGCTGCCTCGGAGCACCGCCTCCCACTCGTCCCCACGGTATTCGAGCTTCGGCGCGATCAACGTGGCTGGCGTGCCTGCAAAACGGTGGGAATATTGCGTCGACAATCGGGTGTTGGTCCCGTTCGGATTGACCACGATGTGAGTGGGCGTGGAGTCCGCGGTGGTCTGTGACACGGCCGTCGTGCCGAAGATCAGGTAGGTGTACTGGTTGAAATATTCGACGCCGTACTTAGAGTAGGTGCCGCGGAGTGAAACCGCGAGATCATCTGTGATCTTGTAGTCCACCGCCAAGTTGATCGCGTCGCGGGTGGTGGTCTTCGGACCGGGCCGGTACATCAGCTGGTAAGGGATAATACGACCGCTCGCGAGATAGGACCAATCGACCTGCTCGCGATCCTGCTGCACATAGTTCGCATAGTGGCTGGCGTTGACGGCGAGCCCGAGCCGCCCCTCGAGAAAAACGTCTGCGTAGCTGAGCTGCACCGAAGGGTAGATCGTGCGGCGGGTGCGGTCGTCCGGGAAGAACCTACGTGAGAAGCCTGAGTCGGAGGTGCCGACGGCGCCCACCTGGAGCGAAACGCGTCGGCGCTTGCGTTCGAAAGCGTATTTGCTGCGGAGGTTTATGTTGCCGCCCGGAGAGTCGGCATCCATGCTTGCGGTCAGCGTGTTGTTCAGCTCGATGGTGTCGATGCCTGTGATCGACATCTGCTCGAACGAGTTCTGGCGCCCGCTGTTGTTGTTGGACGTTGCGGTGGCCAGGCGAGATCCATCGACCGTGAAGGTGGAGTACTTCGGATCGAGTCCTCCGATGCGGACCGCGGTGGCATCGACCTCGGTATAGTCGAGCGAAATGCCGGGCATGCTTTTCAGAAACTCACCCACGTCCCCCATGGTCTGGAAGCCGTAATTGTCGGCGGAGACGACGGTCTTAGCGTTGATCGCGGCTCGGCGGTCCATGATCGCAGCTGCCTGGCCACCGCGGCGGGCGGTCACGACGATTGCCTGCGCATCGTCGGCGTCGGACACGGCGAACGATGGTGCGGTGAGCGTAAAGTCCTGAGCCGCCGCGCCGCCCGGTGCGACGTGGACGGCCGCTCGCGCCTCCTGCAGCCCGGTATAACTCACGACGACTTCGACATCGCCAGCAGGCACGCCTGCTATGCGGAAACGGCCGTCGTCGTCTGAACGGGCGATCAACGAAGTGCCGGCTACACGGACATCCGCGTTGCGAACGTACTCGCCTGTGACGGCATTGAGGATGCGGCCTTCGATCACGGCTTT
This sequence comes from Sphingomonas sp. BK580, assembly GCF_014194975.1. GTDB lineage: Bacteria > Pseudomonadota > Alphaproteobacteria > Sphingomonadales > Sphingomonadaceae > Sphingomonas. The sequence goes on from NZ_JACIAY010000013.1 coordinate 61,472, forward strand.
GGTGCTCGCCTCCCCCCCTGACGCTGGATCAACCGCGACGCCGACCATGCTCGGCCCAGAACCAGCGCTAGGATGTGGCTCGGCGGCAGCACCGATCAGCGGAACCTGCGCAGCCGCGTCTGCGCCCCAACCAACCGCCGCGGCCGCCGTGCATGTGCACGCCGCGACGCGAATGGCGCCCTTGATCATGTTCCATCCCCCGATTTGCCGCCCGAGTGGGCGTTGCGGCTCGGCTAGGGAAGGAATGCTGCCGTATGGCTACGGTCCGATTACGGATCGGTGACACTGGAGCGGAGCGAGCGCTTGCACGTCAGTGCTCATGACTGATCGTCGATTCTGCGAGTCCGAGAGGCCTCAGGGGATTGCCGATGAGACCGCTGACCATAGCCGCCTGGATCCGCGTGGCAGGCCACAGTTTCGACATGGGGCCGACCAACCGATCTCGAATGAATGGAAGCAGAAGGCCGTCCGACTGGTAGACGGGAGTGAACAGCGCGGTGAGGAATTGATAAAGCTCTACATGCCGCTGCCGCATTCCGACGGCGAGAGCCAAGGCGGAAGGTACGTCAGGCGCCATGCGAAGGGCCATGGCGAGCGCGTAAGCGTCGAGTAGCGCCATGTTGCCGCCTTGGCCGAGCTGTGGGCTCGCGGAGTGCCAAGCGTCGCCGACGTGGATCATACCCCGCTTAGCGGGTGTCCGAAGCGTGCGGTGCGCGTAGCGCGCGAACGTAAGCTGATCTGGCGAGACGATCTCATCCAGCAGCGCCCGCATCGCTGGCCATAGGTCGACGACTTGCGCCTTCCAGGCGTCGAGGCCGGCAGCGCGCCGATCCTCGAGGCGATCGGTCCGCAAGGACCAGAAGAAGGCCGCCTGTTCCCGCGTGCCGCCCGGAAGACGGCCGAGGGGGAGCACGCCTGCCATGACGCTTGCCTGGCGGTATCTCTGTTCGAGCGCCGCCCGATCGAAACCTCCATCGTCTGGCCAGTCCAGCGTGCCCCACAATGCCCCATAGGCCAGTTCGCGACCGCACGGGGGCGCGAGCTGAGTGCGCGTGCCCAGCGCGTCGACCACTAGGTCGAATGGGCCAACGCTGCGCTCTCCCTCAATCAGGAGGCGGCGACGCCCATCGGACAAGGACTCGCTCCCGGTCACAAGGCATCCGGTCTCGATCGCGATCCCCGCGGCGACGACCCTTTCAAGCAGGATCGTGAACAGCGTCGCTCGATGGACGCCGACGCCGAAGCCGGCTTTCTTCCCGAGTGCCCGATAGCGAACGTCCAGGACGATGCGCCCGCTACTTCCCGCCTCGCCGTGCAGCCGATCTACCCGCGCCCCGAGTGCAAGCAGTGTGTCGGCAAGCCCAAGCTGCTGCAGGACGGCGAAGCCGGTCGGCTGGATCATCAGGCCCGATCCCACGGGGCGGGGAGCATCGAAGCGTTCGAACAACGTCACCCGGTGCCCATCCCGGTGAAGCAGCAGCGCCTTGGCGAGACCGGCGGGGCCGCAGCCTGCGACCGCGATTTCAAGGGTCTTCATCATCGAGCTGTCGCGGCTTTTCTGTTGGTATGCCTATCCCTCGATCTGAAAGGGCGCCCGGTTCGCGATCGAAGGTGTTTCAGCGACGTTGTCACTTGGAACGTTCGACATCGAGGCGTGGGGCGCCCTACGGACTACAGCCTCGCTTTGACCTCGCGCTCTGGACTTGGTCACTTGTTTTTCGAGGTGCGAGCACCCTGGTCGACCGGCGGCCGACCAGGAGGCTGCCAAGGCACTCCACCTGATGCTTCTGCATGATCGCTCCAGCCAGGCCGTGCCGCCTGACGTCGAAACAACGGCGAGCGGACGGCAGGCGATTATGCACCGTAATCGCTCCTAGACATCAAGAGAAACCGAAGACTGCCTTGATGCCTAAGAGCCAGAGCGTCAGAAGTTGAAGCTCGCACCCGCGCTGAAGTTGCGGCCGACCAGCCCGGCATAGTGCCAGCTGCTGAGATAGTTCGGGTTGCTGGTATACGCTGCCGAAGCGAGCGGCGCGTGCGCGTTGGTCAGGTTCTGGACGTTGAAGAAGAACCGGAAGGCGTCGTTCACGTGCAGGGCTACGTTGAGGTCCGTGTAGACGAACGACCGGACGAAGCAATGATCGCCAGGATCGCTGCCCGCCGCGATCGGCGCGAGCGTGTTCTTGCACGACAAGTCGATTTCGCCGTTGACGGGCGTTATGCGATCGGCCGCCACCTGCTTGATGCGACCCACATAGTAGGTCGTCGCGGTGATCGAGAGATTGCCCGCCTCCAGCGTGTTCTGCCAGTTGCCGCGGATGCGCGGAGTCCCTCCGCCTGACGACAGCTCGTACGGGCCGAGCGTGCCCGCGTACTTCTGGACCACGCCTTCCGGGGTCACGAGGTCGAGGCGAAGGACGCGGGTGACGTCGGCGCGGCTGATGAGGCGCACGCCCTGGGCGAGCCGGACGTTGGCGGTCGCCTGTACGTCGATCCCGGAGCTGACCTGATAGTTGGCGTTGACGTAGGGCACGTCGAACACGAGCAGGCGAGGGAGCGCATTCGGGTTCGCGGGATCGGGCGCATCGACCACGTTGCACCGGTAGCCCGGGCCGACTGCCGCCAGAGCCGCGCACCCATCCGCCGCGTTGCCCTTGCTGTAGTAGGCGTCGATGGCCGCCGCGCGCAGCGGACCGCTGACGATCAGGTTCGACTTCTTGATGTTGTAGTAGTCCGCGGTGAGATGGAACCAGCGCGTCGGCTTCAGGATCGCGCCGGCGGTGAAGCTGCGCGAAACCTCGGGCAGGATGTCGGGATTGCCCGTCGCGCCGCTGCCGATGTTGTAGGTGCCGGTATAGGCGGGGTTGCCCGGGTGCGCGGCGACGAAGCTCGCCGGCGGGGTGAACGAGGAGAAGCCCGAGTAGCTGCTCGCGGGGTTGTACTCGGCGAAGGTGGGCGCACGGAAGCCCTGCGAGTAGGTGCTGCGCAGCGACACCGCCGACGTCGGCGTGAACTTCACCCCGACCTTCGGCGAGAAGTGGCCGTATCCCTGCGAATAGTGATCGTAGCGGCCGGACACGTTCAGGTCGAGCTGCTCCAGGAAGGGCGCGTCGATCTCGAAGAAGCCTGCCGTCACGGTCTGGCGGCCCTGAGCCGAAGACGTGTTGAGCGCATAGTAGCTCAGATCCGCGTTCTGGTTGCGGTTCATCAGCGTCTCGCGACGGATCTGGAATCCCGCGCCGATGTTGAGATCGCCGCCGGGAAGCTCCATCAACGACTTGATGAGCGACCCGCCGATGGTTGCGACCGTCGAATACGATGGCGTGGTGCGATCGGGCGAGATCTGGTTGCGCACCGCCGCACTGTTCTGGCTGGGATCGACGAAGTTGTACGCGCCCGTGTTGATCGCGTTCAGCAGGCCTTGGATGTTGATGAAGCCGCGCTGGGTGACGCTGAAGTTGTCGCGCGCATAGACGCCGTTCAGGCGAAACTTGAAGCCGTTGCCGAGATCGCCTGAGATGCCCGCGGTGGTCCGGAACACGTCGACGTAGCGGTCGCTGCCGGCGGGAATGTCGCCAAAGAGATAGTAGATGCGCGCGGCTCCCTGCGCCGGGGTGGCGGCGTTGGCGGCGGCATACAGATTGTTCGGGTTCAAGCGGCGGTCCGCCGCGGTGGCGCAGTTGATGCCGGCCGAGCAGACGTAGACCGGCAGCACGATGCCCGGGCTGCTCGAAGCGAGCGCTGCCGATCCGCCGAAGGGCTGCGTCTGGCGGATGCCGGACGGCGCGCCCCTGATGCCGACTTCCGAATGCGAGTAGCTGCCGCTGGCGAACGCTTCGAAGTTGTCGCTCAGGCGCACGGTGAGGCGACCGGTGGTTGAGTAGCGCTGCTGGCGCGGCTGGATGATGAAGTATTCTTCCGGAATGTTGTGGGCGCAGCCGGTACCCTGGGCGGAGCCGCTGGTCACCGTGAACGTGCCGTATGGACAGGAGTTCGGGTTGAGCAGCTGATACTGGTTCGTCAGCGGCGCGCCGACCTGACCGGCGAGAGGGTTGTTGAGGTCGCTCTGCGTCACCCGCGTGACGACGGCCTGGGGGTTGGGCGTAGTGAGCGAGTCGTCGTTGCGGTTGCGATCGGTCAGCCCGCTCGCGCGTAGGTCGAGCGTGTTGAAGGGGTACCCGCGCGAGGCATTGGTGATGTAGCCGTCGTAGGTGTACTCGCCGTTCAGGTAGAAGTTGAAGCCCTGCTCCTTGTAGTCGCCTACGCCCGCCGTCAGCGTGGCGCGATAGTGCGCGCCGTCGGCTTGGTCCGTGGTGCCGCCCTGGACCGATCCCTGGATCCCTTGAACGTTCTTCTTGCTGATCAGATTGACCACGCCGCCGATCGCGTCGGCACCGTAGGTGGACGAGGCGCCGTCCTTCAGCACCTCAATGCGATCGACCGTGCTGAACGGGATCGAGTTCAGGTCGACGTAGGCGTTGTGGCCGTCGTCGTTGAGCGGAAAGTTGGCCGAGCGCAGCCCGTCGATAAGCACCACCGTCGAGGACACGCCGAGGCCGCGCAGCGACACGGCGGCGCCTCCCGCCGAGAAGCCGTTGCGGAAGCCGGTCGAGATCGAGCCGGCGCTGTCTGCCGACACCGAGCGGATCGCGTCCTGCGCCGTGGTGATGTTGGCCCGCTCGAGGGTTGCGGAGCTGAGAACGGTGACCGGGGAGATGGACGTGGCGTTCGAGTCGCGGAACAGCGTGCCGGTCACGACGACCGTGGCGCCCTGCGTGGGCTCGGCCTGCGGAGCGGAAGGGGCCAGCGCCTGCGCGTTCTGCTCGGCGGCTACCGGCGCCTTGGCCAGCGCAGGGGTGTCGCTGCTCGAGGTTGACGTGACTTCCTGCGCGTAGGCCGGTGCGACCACCCCGGCTACCAGGGCCGCCGCCGAAATCCCGGCGTGCAGCGTAAAGAATGCGGCATTCATCAGCTTCACTACTCTTTCCCCTTCAATCTGCGGCAGCGGATTGCATGTCGAATCCTAGATTGTGCCCGAGTGGCACTGCGGCGGGGACGCTTATACTTGACAGTCTTAGCAAGAGATTAAAGCTATTATGCACGCGACGCAGATAAGATAATACAAGTTACTTTGACCTTGCCTCTGGGAAAATTATCAAACTGGCGCGTAGCGCGGGAGTGATGCCGGAAGAGATGGAATTTGCTCGAAAGAGGTCTTAAGTGAGAGCTTCAATCATCACGCTGAGATAACCTGCTTTTGGCAACGCAGGCATTTGCCTGCAGAGCAGGTGCCGATTTCGCCGCAAGCCTCATCAGGCCGCGAGTTTCGTCGTCCTTCGACTAGGCCGGCTCGGGCAGAGAGGGCGCCACGTTCCTACCGGAGCTGACGCCGTCCGGCCGATCCGTCTCGGCAGCGACCACGAGTCTCTCGAGCGACGACGCCATGCGAGTCGCCCACCCCACAGCCAGTCAGAACGTCGACCAGTCTTCCTCCTTGGTAGCCAACGCGGCGTTGCCGGCCGACCGAGGAACGCGGTGCCCGCTGCGGACCGACGTGTGCCGCATCGGAGCTCTGTCGCGTCTGGCGGGCGTTTGCGTCGACGCCAGGCCGCCGGCCGGCTCGTCGACCGCGTAGATGGCCACCGCTTCGGCCAGCTGCTCGGATTCGCGCGCCAGCAGGTTGGCGGCAGCGGTCGTCTCCTCAACCATCGCGGCGTTATGCTGCGTCACTCCGTCCATCTCGTTGACCGCGATGTTCACCTGGCGGAGGCTCTCCGCCTCATGGTCCGACGCGCGCGCGATCGTCGTCATGATGACGGTGACGCTGGAGACGCGCTCGATGATCTGCTCGAGCGCCTGCCCGGTCCTGTCCACCAGGTCGACGCCACACTGCACATGGCTGATCGCCGACAGGATTCGCGTCTTGACGTTCGAGGCTGCCTCCGCGGACCGGAGCGCAAGCGCCCGCACCTCGCTTGCGACCACGGCGAAGCCCTTGCCGGCCTCTCCCGCGCGAGCCGCCTCGACCCCTGCGTTGAGCGCGAGAAGATTGGTCTGGAAGGCGATGCCGTCGATCACGCCGATGATGTCGGCGATCTCGCGACTGGCCTTGTCGATGCCGTCCATCGCTTCGACCGACTGTCGGACGACCTCGCCGCCATGCTGCGCGACGTCGCGCGCCTCCACCATGGCTTTGCTCGCGTGGGCGATGTTCGCGGCGCCGTCGCGCACCGTGCCCGTGATCTCGTCCATGGTGGCGGCCGTCTCGCGCAGCGCCGACGCGTGCTGTTCGCTGCGTGCCGACAGGTCGCGCGCGGAGCGGCTGATCTCGTCGGCGTTCCGCTTGATCGTGTCCACGCTGCGGCGCACGTTGCAGGTCAGGTCGGACAGCTTGGCGACCGCGCCGTTGAAGTCCTCCGACAGCGCCGCAAAGGATCCCGGCAGCGCCGTCAGCCGCACCGTAAGATCGGCCTCGGAAAGCCGACGAAGGCCGTCGCCGATCGCGCGCATGGCGTGCTCACGCTCCTGATCCGCGGCGAGCTTCGCCTGAGCGGCGTCGCGGAAGACCAGCACTGCGCGAGCCATGTCGCCCAGCTCGTCGATGCGCGTGGCATCGGGCACGTCGATGCCGTTGTTGCCGGCGGCCAGTTCGGCCATGCGTTTGGTGAGTGCGCTTATCGGGCGTGCGATGCTGCGGCTCAGCGCCACCTGCAGCAGAACCGCGATGCCGATGAGGGCGACGCCGCCCAGCACCAGCGCGATCGTCGCGGTGGCCAGGGCTTGTGACTGATTGGCGGCATTCGCCTCCATGGCGGCGTTTTCCTGGTCGCGCAGCTCGCGCAGCGGCAGGACGATCGCGCTCGTCAGCACCTTCTTGCCGGCATCGCGCACGGCCTGTTCGGCGGCCTCTCGCTGGCCCGCCTTGACCATCGCGACCAGACGATCGCTCCACGCCGCGCGCCATGTCGCGGTCTGCTCGCGCGAGGTGAGCACCAGCGCCCGCTTCGCCGGCTCGGAGAGCAGATCCTCCAGCTCGGCCGATGTCCGATCGTATTCCTTGCGCGCCTCGTCGTACGACTTCAGATAGGACGCGTCCGCGGTGACGAGGTAGCCCCGCAGCTGGCTGTTCTCGCGCAGGACGGAGGTCTCCAGCGTCAATGCCTTGGCGTGGATCTCCTGACTCTGGTTGTTGTGCGCTGTCGCCGAGCGGATCATCCAGAGGTTGGCGAAGAAGACGACCATCATGATCGCCGCCGAGGCGTTGATGACGAGGAACGAGAGGCCCAGCTTCCTAGGTATGCTCAGGGTCTTGAACATCGAAGGCCTTTCGTTCGCTCGGTCGGGAGCCGCATAGCGGGGGTTCGAGGGGATGATCAGGGCGGACCTAGTTGCGAAGGGTCAATCCCAGGTTAAGCCGTTCGGCTGGACCCTTCGTTGTCTTCGGCCAGCCAGTGGACCCACGCGCCATAGGGATGGCAGATGGCGAGCAGCCGAGCGTCGCCGGTCGGCCAGCAGGTCAGCCGCAGCTCAACCCTCGTGCGCGCCGCGTTCCACTCGAACCCGATCCAGGCCAGCGGTCGCTTCCGGTCCGCCATCGCGCCGGCGGCGGCGATGGACTCCGCCAGGCGGCGTCGATCCGCCGAACCGACATACTGCATCACCATCGAGTGGAAGACGACGCGCACGCGTCCATCGGCCGCGGGCTCCGCCAGTTCCCCGGCCAGCCATGTCGCGGCGTCCTCGCGTGCGATCGCCGGCGGGTGGCGCCGCGCGAGTGCCAGCGCCTGCGAGAGGCGCGCCGCGCGCGCGGGCTGATCGACGAAGACGTAGGCCATCAGCCTCTCGCAGGTTTCCAGATCGCGCGGGTCGAGCGGCTGCAGGTCGGCGCCGCGCGCCGCAAGCACGTCGACCGGACCGGCCGGAGGAGCGGCTCCCCGCCATTCGGGCACGATGCGTACCGCCGAGTCCAGCTTGCCCGCCGTCACGCCTCCGAGGTCATAGGCGTAGTGCGCCATGTTCAGGTTCAATCCCGCACTTGAGCCCAGCTCGAGCAGTTCCACCGGCAGCGGAAATCGGCGGCGCACTGCCAGGAGCGCGGCCATGATTGCGGCCGCGCGGCCCACTTCGTTGGTCTGCGGGGGGTCGCGCATCCAGCCCGCGATGAATTCGTCGTGACCGGCAAGAGCCTCCCGCAATGCCTGATCGACGTCGCCATGGTCGCCGCGATAGAGCGAGCCGAGGACGGGCGGCGTATCGCGGCGGGCGAGGGCGTGGAGCGCGGCATTGAAGCGCATCGCCACCGCTGCGCTCGATGGATCGTCGGGCCAGTCGGCCAGCATCCCGGCGGTGGCAGGCGCATGATGGAGCTGCCGAGCACCCGCGGCCAGCACGTCGGCGACGAACGGCGACCCGAGCGCCCGCAGCACATGCGATTGGCGCGTCAGTTCGCTTTCCTGCGGCTCCAACACGCTGCTTCTCCGCTAGTCGCTCAGGTCTCCTCGTCCCCCGGACGGGATCGCTGCGGCCTTGTGCCGACATTCGTTGGCGTATGGTTAACTCCGCGACAGTTGGAGCTGAGATCGGCGGCCGTGTACGCTTAGCGGCGTTCAGGAAGCATGCGGCGGCGGCGAGTCGCCGACCAGGCGCCGTGGCGACGGCGGCCTGTCACGAACCGGCTCCCCCTTCGGCGCGGACCCGAACCCGTTCGGCGTCAACGGGCACGGTCGATCGCTCGCTCAACTGCGGCGGTCGCATAGCGTGGAGGAGATTACTGCCTCCGAGGCGACGCATGGTCGCTGCGCTGCGCCAGGCGGGCTCACATCAAGGTGTCGATGACCCCCCCGTCCACCCGCAGCGCGGCGCCCGTCGTCGCCGAGGCGAGTGGGGAGGCGAGATAGACGACCATGTTCGCGACCTCCTGCACGGTTGCGGCGCGGCGGATGAGCGAGCTCGAGCGGTGCTCCCGCACGAAGGCGGCGGCGACCTCCTCGATGGGCTTGCCGGTCGAGGTGCGCTCGGCCTCCAGCATGACCTCGACTCCCTCGGACAGTGTCGGACCGGGCAGAACCGAGTTCACCGTGACGCCTGTTCCCGCCATGCGCTTGGCCAGGCCGCGCGCGAGAGCCACGTCGGCGGTCTTGCTGACTCCGTAGTGGATCATATCCGCTGGTATGTTGAAGGCCGACTCCGACCCGAGCAGCAGGAAGCGGCCCCAGCCGTTCGCCTCCATCCCCGGCAGGTAGGCTCTCGCGAGTCGTACGCCGGCCATCACGTTGACCTGCCAGTGGCGATCCCAGATCGCATCGTCGGCGGCGAAGAAGTCGACGGGCTCGAACACGCCAAGATTGCTGACCACGATGTCAGCCCGAGGCTCGGCGGCGACGAGCCGGTCGTGACCGTCGAGGTCGCCGAGATCGGCCGCCACTCCCCGAGCGCTGCCGCCGATGCGGGCGACGGCGGCATCCACCTTCGCCTGCGTGCGACCGTTGATTACGACGGTGGCGCCGGCGCCGGCCAGCCCTTCCGCGATGGCGAAGCCGATGCCCGCGGTTGAGCCCGTGACGATGGCCAGCTTGCCGGTGAGATCGACGTTCATGCGTGCACCTCCGGTGTTGGTTCGAAAAGAAGTACGATGCTGATCTATCGGTCAGTTCCGATGGTCGCGGAAGGCCGGGCAAAGGAGATCTTCGTCTCGCCCGTTCCGCTTCCTGCACCCGTATCGAGGACCACGCAGCCAGCGAAAAGAGCGGATTGCGAGAGTCCCGCTCGAAGCTGTCCTCTGCCTCGAAAAGCGGGGAGAGGTCTGGCTGGTCAGCCCTCGCTTGCCGTGGAGAACCATGCGAACACCACGAACGCGAGCACGATGAGCGCCATCAGCACGGCGACGGCGTTCTTGACGTCATTCGCCTTGGTGTTGTGAGGATCATCGGATCGCAGCGGCTGATGAGGCCACTCCTTCCGTGATCCTCGAGATCTGATCCGCCACTGCATGTCGAGTAGGCTCCATTCAGGTCGTGTCGAACGTTCTTCGCGCGGTTCGGCGTTAGGCCCGCATGAACGGGCAAGGTCGGCTCGAGCTAAGTGTCGGGCACCTCGACGCTCCGGGTCCATGGGAACACGGAGCGTCGATGCTTCCTCCGACGACGTCGCAGACTGCGTTACCTTGGTTCAGGCTCCGGCTACGCCGCTCCCGACCAGCTTCTGCGGATCGACCACGTCGTCGAACGTCTTCTCGTCGACCTTTCCCGACTTGAGCGCGGCCTCCTTGAGCGTCGAACCGTCGGCATTGGCGGCTTCGGCGATGCTGGCCGCGTTGTTGTAGCCGATCACCGGCGAGAGCGCGGTCACCAGCATCAGCGACTGGCCCACGGTGGCGTCGATCCTCTGGCGGTTGAGCTCGGTGCCTTCCACGGAGAAGGTGCGCATCTTGTCGCACATGTCTCCCAGGATGCGGATCGAGTGCAGCGCGTTGTTGATGATGATGGGCCGCATGGCGTTCAGCTCGAAGTTGCCTTGGCTTCCCGCGAAGGCGACCGCGTTGTCCTCGCCGATGATCTGGATGCAGACCATGACCATGGCTTCGCACTGCGTCGGGTTGACCTTCCCCGGCATGATCGAACTGCCGGGTTCGTTCTGCGGGAGGAGCAGCTCGCCCAGGCCGCACCGCGGTCCGGAGGCGAGCCAGCGCATGTCGTTGGCTATCTTCATCAGCGCGACCGCCGCGCCTCGCACCGTCGACATGGCCGCGACCATCGGATCCAGCGACCCCTGTGCCGCGAACTTGTTGGGAGCGGTCACGAAAGGGTGTCCGGTCAGGTCGGCGATCGTCTCCGCTATGTCGCGGGAGAAGCCCTTGGGAGCATTGAGCCCGGTGCCCACGGCGGTCCCGCCGCACGCGAGACGGTACAGCCCGCTCAAGGCGCCGCGGACGTTCTCCATCGCGTCCCGCACCTGCGCGGCATAGCCCGACCATTCCTGGCCCACCGTGAGCGGCACCGCGTCCTGCAGGTGGGTGCGCCCGGTCTTCACTACGTCCATCCACTCGTTCGCCTTGGCCTCGATCGCGGTGGCGAAGCGATCCAAGGCCGGCAGGAGATGGCCCGACAGAGCCAGCACCGTCGCGATGTGCATGGCGGTCGGGAAGCTGTCGTTGGACGACTGGCCCATGTTGACGTGATCGTTCGGGTGGACGGGCTTCTGTGTGCCGAGGGTTCCGCCGAGCAGCTGGATTGCTCGATTAGAGATGACCTCGTTCACGTTCATGTTCGACTGGGTTCCGGATCCCGTCTGCCAGACGAACAGCGGGAAGTTCTCGTCGAGCTCGCCCGCGATCACCTCGTCCGCCGCCTTCACGATGGCGTCGGCCCGCCACTGCTCGAGGCGGCCCGCCTTGGCGTTGACCATCGCCGCCGCCTTCTTGACGTAGCCGTAGGCGTGGTAGACCGCCTTCGGCATGTGGTCGTCGCCGATCGAGAAGTGATGCAGCGAACGCTGCGTCTGCGCACCCCAGTAGCGGTCGGCGGGCACCTTGACCTTCCCCATGGAGTCGAATTCCTCCCGCTCGCCCTTTGCGTCCAGGCTGATCGGCACGTCCTTGATGGTGGGGTGGTCCTTCTTGTCTCCGTCGCTCATCTTCGGCTCCTTGATCTTCGTCGACGGCCGCCGGCGCCGGGCCGGCGGCCAGCACCTCTCAGTAGGAGGGCGTGTAGGTCATGCCCTTGAGCCAGGCGCGGATGTCGTCCGGCCGGTCCACGGTTGCGAGCCCCCGGTCGAAGATGTGCTCGGCCGTGCGGACCGCCGTCGTGACCTCCGTCTCGAGGATGTTGCTCTGCGGCGGGAAGAGCATTCCCTTGTCCCGGGCGGCCTGGTCGACCTGATCCGCGGAGCCGCGCGCGGCGGCGATCCACATCTTGTCGTCGATGCGCTCGGGCCGAGTCGCGAAGATCGCGAGGCCGAACGCGGGAAAGATGTAGAAGTTGTTCGCCTGTCCGGGGTGGTAGGTCTTGCCGTCGTACGTGACGTCGGGGAACTGCACGCCGGCGGCGAACAGCGCCTTGCCGCCCGTCCATGAGTACGCCTGGTCCGGTGTGCACTCGGCCTTGTTCGTCGGATTGGACAAAGGGAAGATGATCGGCCGGTCGGTGTTCGCCGCCACGCCCTTCACGACGTCCTCGGTGAACAGGCCCTGCGTCGTGCTCACGCCGATGAGCGTGGTCGGCTTGAACGACTTGACGGCCTCCGCGAGATCCTTCGTGGCGGGGAGGTCCTTGGCGTAGACCTTCTGGGACGGACTGAGATCTCCGCGCTTGGAGTCCAGCAGCCCCTTGACGTCGAACATGGCGATCCGCGAGCGCGCGTCGTCCTCGCTCAGCCCCTCGTCCTGCATGGCCTCGACGATCATGTTCGCGATGCCGATGCCTGCCGAGCCGGCGCCCGCGAACATGATCTTCTGGTCCGCCAGCTTCTCGTTCTTGATCTGCAGCGCGGTAATCAGGCCCGCGATGGTGACGCTCGCGGTGCCCTGGATGTCGTCGTTGAGGACGAGGTACTTGTCCTTGTAGCGCGCCAGCAGCCGGATGGCGTCGGTCCCCTTCCAGTCCTCGAAGTGGACGCACACGCCCGGGAAGACCTCGTTGGCGGCCTCCATGAACTCGTCGACGAGGGCGTCGAGATCGTCGTCCGACGGCGGCTCGTCGCGCAGGCCGGTGTAGAGCGGGTCCGCTCGAAGCGTGGCGTTGGTGGTGCCGATGTCGAAGTGGATCGGCAGCAGCCCGTCCGGCGGAACGGCCGCGCAGGCGGTGTAGAGCTGCAGCTTACCGATGGGGATCGGAGCGCCGTTCTGGCCGATGTCCCCCAGGCCTAGGATGCGGCCGCCCGAGGAGACGCAGATGAAGCGTATGTCACGGGTCGGCCAGTGGCGCAGGACCTCCGCCAGGCGCCCCTTCATCTCCTTGTTTAGGTACATGCCCTGCGGGCGGCGGTATATCTGTCCGTAGGTGAGGCAGGCGTCGGCGATCGTCGGGTCGTACACGATGGGCACGAACCTTGCCGGGTCGCTCATCAAGACCGCATAGAAGAGGGTCTCGTTCCGATCGCAGAGGTCCTGCAGGTAGATGTACTGCTCGAGGTCGGTCGGCTTCGCCGCCAGATGGCCCATCACTCGCTCCACCTGGGTCGGGAGATCCTCGACGGCGGTAGGCAGCAGCCCCTCGAGGCCGAACCTCGCTCGCTCGTCCTGCGTGAAACCGGTGCCGCGGTTTCGGATGGGGTCGGTGAGCAGGCTGATGCCCCCGGGCTTCGTGGTGTCGTGCATGTGCTATCTCCTTCTGGGATGCTTGGTGCCCCCACCGGTCACAGGTTGCGTGCGATCGCGATGCCGCCGCTGATGGAAAGGATCGCGGCCAGCGTGCTCCAGAGCACCGTCTCGGCGGAGTCGTGCTCGTATGCATGGTGCGCCAGCGCGAAGGTCGGAACGGCGGTCGCCGTAGGCAGCACGCCGAGGAGGAACGCCTGCTTCAGCCAGCCGTCCTGGAGGCCGAGCGCCAGTCCGGCGCCGAGCAGGATGGCGGGCTGGAGGACGTTCTTGATCAGGACGTTGCCGGCGACCTCGAGATCGATCTCCGGTTTGATCTTCGACAGGATCAGACCAAGCGTGAACAGCGCCACGCCGCCCGCCGCCTTGCCGATCTGATCGACGCTCGACGTGACGATCGCGGGAACCGGGACGGCCAGGACCGCGAGCGCCAGACCGGCGGCCGGCAGCACGACCAGCGGCTGCGCCACGGCCTCGAGCAGGGTCGCTCCCACGCCGCCGCCGTTCTCGCCCCTGCCGTCGTGGCTGAGCGCGAACAGCGCCGTGGGCAGCATCAGCATCGACAGGACGAGGTTGCCGATGACGATGCTCAGCATGCCCTGCGGTCCCACTACGGCGAGCATGACCGGTGGCCCGCAGTACGCCATGTTGGCGAACGCGGTGGAGACGCCCTGGACGGCGGCCTCGCCGATCCGGCGCCGATAGGCCAGTCTTCCGAACAGGTATCCCGCCCCGAGCGAACCCATGAGGCCGATTGCGATCGTCAGCACGAACGGCGCGTTCAGGATGGCGCTCCTGTCTGCGGACGCGGCGGCCAGGAAGAGCGACAGCGGCAGCGCGAACCGGATGACGAAACCCGCGAGCGTCGCGCTTGCGTCCTCCGGCACCCACTTCCGCCTTCCCGCCAGCCAGCCGAGCGCGGTGACGAAGAAGATGGGCGCCAGCGACGCCAGGATCGTGTGCGGCAGGCTCATCGGATCGTCCCGACGCGCTTCCGCAGGCAGGGGAGCGAGTCGGAGGGGCCTAGGGCGCGTACTGGGCCACGCCGTTGCCGAAGGACCAGTTCTCCTTCGGCACCTCGACGAGGTTGATGAGGACGTCCTCTCGAGGCACGCCGGCCCGCAGCTCGAAGCCATGCGCGATGGCTTCGAAGAGCGCCTTCTTCTGCGGCAGTTCGCGGCCCGCGTTCATGGTGATCTGGACGAGGACGAAGCAGTCCGAGCGCTGGATGCCGAGGTAGCTCCTGTCGAACACTAGCCGGTTGTCCGCATGTTCGGCTATGACGTGGAAGCGGTCGTTCGCGAGCGCTCCCGCCTCGAGCAGCGCCTCGTAGACGACGTCGCTCATGGCCGAGATCGAGTGCCCGGAGTGATGGTCCCGAAGAAGGTCTATTCGCACCAGCGGCATGGAAGCCTCCGTTTGTTGAGGAGCCGGCTAGGCGGCTGGCCGAGTTCGGCCGGGTGAAGCGAAGCGACGCCATGCGGCTAGCGGAGCAGCGCCTTGATCACGTTCCCACCCTTGAGCAGGTCGATGATCTCGTCTCCCCGACCGTTCATGACGGCGCGGAGCCCCCACAGACCGAAGCCGGCGACCTCGTCCGTCGTGACGACCGGAGGCATGGAGAGCTCCTGCCGGTTCGTCACCACGTCGAGAAGCGCGGGGCCGGGATGGAAGAGGAAGTCGTGGACGGCGTCCTCCAGCTTGGCGGGATCGTCCACGCGTGCGGCGTGGATGCCCATCGATGCGGCCATCTGCGCGAAGTCCGGGTTGTGCAGGTCGGTGCCGAAGTCGAGGAAGCCGCCGCCCTTCATTTCGAGCGAGACGAAGCCGAGGGCTCCGTTGTTGTAGACGACCACCTTGACCGGCAGGCTCTGCTGCGCGAGCGTCAGGAAGTCCCCCATCAGCATCGAGAACCCGCCGTCTCCCGACAGGCTGATGACCTGCCGTCCGGGGAACGCGGCCTGTGCGCCGATTGCTTGGGGAAGCGCGTTCGCCATGGAGCCGTGCGCAAGCGAGCCCAGCATGCGCCGCCGCCCGTTCATGGCGAGATAGCGGGCGGCCCACACGGTCACCGTCCCGACGTCGAAGGTGAAGACGGCGTCGTCGGATGCCGCGTCGCTTAAAACCTTCGTGAGGTACTGCGGATGGATCGGCTCGCCGCGTGTGGGCTGCGCGAGATCGTCGAGGCCCTCCCGCGCTTTCCGGTAATTCTCCTTCGAGCGGTTGAGGTGGGTCGGATCGAGCTTGAGATCGAGGAGCGGCAAAAGCGCTTCGATCGTCGCGCCGACGTCTCCGACCACCCCGAGCGACAAGGGCGCCCGCCGACCGAGGTTCTCGGGTCGGACGTCGACCTGGAGCACCTGGGCCTTTTCGGGGAAGAACTGGCGATACGGGAAGTCCGTGCCCAGCATCAGCAGGGTGTCGCAGTCCATCATCGCCTGGTAGCCCGACTTGAACCCGATCAGGCCGGTCATGCCCACGTCGAAGGGGTTGTCCCACTCGACGTGCTCCTTGCCGCCCAGCGCATGCACGATCGGTGACTGCAGCGCCTCGGCCAGCCGCATCAGCTGGTCGTGCGCGCCTTGGCAGCCGCGGCCGCAGAACAGCGTCACCCGGTGGCCGTTGTTGAGGCGATGAGCCAGGTCGTGGAGTGTGGCCGAATCCGGAACCTGGACGGGTGCGGAGATGCGAAGCCCGGCCGGCTCGGACATCGTCGCCTTGTAGGTCTTGAGCGCCACGTCTCCGGGGATGACGACGACGGAGACGCTTCGACGGCCGATGGCGCTGCGGATGGCGGTCTCGAGGACGCCTGGCAGCTGTTCGGGATGGGTTACGAGCTCGCAATAGTCGCTGCACGCGCGGAACAGCTTGTCCGGCTTGGTCTCCTGGAAGTAGTTCCGTCCGAGCTCGGCGGACGGGATCTGCGCGGCTATCGCCAGCACGGGAACGCGGGTCCGCTGGCAGTCGAAGAGGCCGTTGATCAGGTGGGTGTTGCCCGGCCCGCACGATCCGGCGCAAACGGCGAGCTCACCGGTGAGAGCCGCCTCGGCCCCCGCGGCGAAGGCGGCGACCTCCTCGTGCCGCACGTGCACCCAGTCGATGTCGCCGCGCGTCCGCAGCGACTCGGTTATGCCGTTGAGGCTGTCGCCGACGACGCCGTAGATCCGTCGGACTCCAGCGCGATGCAGCGTCTCGGTGATGAGGTCGGCGACCTTGCGGGCCATGTCGGCTCCTTCTCAGTTGGCGTGGACGTAGCGGAGCCCGAGCACTGGGGCGGTGTCGGCGCGAGTGGCGCGGCACGCCTCGGCATCTCGCTTCAGGTCGATGCCGTAGGTCGGGATCACCTCCCTCATCTTCGGCAGCCAGCCGTCTTCCGTAAGCTTGTCCGCGAAGCACTTCTCCACGAGCGAGATGGCGATGAAGGCAGCGGTCGAGGCGCCGGGGGACGCCCCGAGAAGCGCGACGATGGAATTGTCGCGGGAGCCGACGAGCTCGGTTCCGAACTGCAGCGTGCCGCCTCCGTGACCGTCCGGCCGGATGATCTGGACGCGCTGGCCGGCTACCGCCTCCTTCCAGTCGTCCGGATCGGCCATTGGAAAGAACGCCTTCAGGGTGTCGAAGCGCGCGTGAGGGGTCTGCACGACCTGGCCCACCAGGTACTCCTCGAGCTTGAAGCTGTGCAGGCCCACGTCGATCAGCGGCCCAAGGTTGCCGATGCGGATCGACTTGAAGAGATCGACATAGGAGCCCTCCTTCGAGAACTTGCTCGAGAAGCCGGCATAGGGGCCGAAGAGGATGGAGTGCTGTCCGCCGACGACCCGCATGTCGAGGTGCGGCACCGACATGGGAGGGGAGCCGTGAGCCGCCTTGCCGTAGACCTTGACGTGGTGCTGCCTCGCGATCTCCGGGTTGTCGCAGCGTAGCCAGACGCCGCTCACCGGGAATCCCCCGTAGCCGTGTGCCTCCGGAACGTCGGCCTTCTGCAGAAGCGACAGGGCGTTGCCGCCTGCGCCGATGAACACGAAGCCGGCCGTCGCCGAGACGTCGGGGCCGCCCTTCCGGTCCGTCGCGCGCAGCCGCCAGAGGCCGTCCGGCTGCCGCTCGACGTGCGAAACCTCGCAGCAGTACCGTACCGAGACGTCGTCGTTGCGCTGGAGATGCGCAATCAGCAGGTGCGTCAGCGCGCCGTAGTCCACATCGGCCCCGCTCATCATGCGTGTCGCCGCGACCGGCTCGTGGGTCGATCGGCCCACCATCACGAGCGGAGCCCAAGTTGCGATCTCGTCGCCGTGCTCGGTGTGCTCCATCCCTTCGAAGCAGTGGTGCGCGGACATCGCGGCATGGCGCTTGCGCAGGAAGATCAGGTCCTCGTCTCCTACGACGAAGCTCATGTGGGGGCATGACCGGATGAAGTCCGACGGATCGGCGATCGCGCCCTTGCGGACCAGGTGGGTCCACAGCTGGCGCGAGAGGTCGAACTCGACGTTAACCTCCAGCGCCTTGGCGATGTCGATCGAGCCGTCCGCCTTCTCGGGCGTGTAGTTCAGCTCGCAGTTCGCGGCGTGGCCCGTGCCCGCGTTGTTCCACCCGTGCGAGTCCTCGAGCCCGCAGTCCTCGAGTCGCTCGAACACGGCGATGGAGAGCGACGGATCGAGCTCCTTGAGGAGCGTGCCTACGGTCGCGCCCATGATGCCGGCGCCCACAATTGCCACGTCCACGTGGCGGTCGACCGCTGCCATGTTCACTCTCCCGAGCTACGAGCGTCGGCAAGGAAGCCCGGATCGGCGCCCTCCGACAGGATGACGTACGCGCGCCGCCAGGGCGCATCGTCCGTGAGCCGCCAGCTGTGACCGCTGCCCGTGGTGTCCTCCGCCAGCAGCACGTCGCCGGGCCTGATGACGAAGCTGCCTCTCGTCCTGGTCTGGAACTCCAGCGTGCCGGAGAGCGTGATGACCAGCTGTCGGATCGGCGCGTCGTGCCACTCGAAGGAGCCGCCCGGCTGCGTCTCGCGGAAGGAGACGGAGGTTGAGGGTATGCGGTCTCCCAGGACGTCTCCGCGTTCCCCCTTGGGCAGGTCGATGCGTCCCTCCTCGAAGGTCGAGTCTCCCGCCTCGTCGGTCCAAATGCGTACACATCTGATCATCGCGTCTCTCCGGTTGCGAGCGGGGCAACCGCTCCGACGGGCCCGAGCCGACGGTGCTTCGGGTGGCGGAGGGGCTGCGCGGTCATGCGTCAGAAGCCCTGCGCGTTCATGCGCATGGCGGGCATCATGTTCGAGTCGAGGTGGCTCATGATCCAGAGGGATCCGCCCACCACCAGGATGACGATGAGGACGCCGAACGCCAGGGCCAGCACGTTGTTGGTGCTGTCGGGGGCCGTGGTGATGTGGAGGAAGAAGACGAGGTGCACGCCCATCTGGGCCACGGCGAGCACCGCGAGCGCCACCGGCACGGCGGGCGCCCACAATGTGCTCTCGGCCACCGCGAACGAGGCCGCCGATAGGCCGATGGCCAGCAGGTAGCCGCAGACGTAGGAGGAAAGCGTCGCGCGACCGTTGCGCGCGCCGGGTCTGGCTTCGCTCATCGTCCTGCTCCCATCAGATAGACGTTCGTGAGTATTGCGACCCAGACGATGTCGAGCGCGTGCCAGAAGATGCTGAAGCAGAGGAGGCGCCGGACGAGCTCCGGGCGGCAGCCCTTCGCCGCGAAGTGGGCCATCAGTAGAATGAGCCAGAGCAGCCCGAAGGCGACGTGGGCTCCGTGGCAGCCGACCAGGCCGAAGAAGGAGGAGAGCGAGGCGTTGCGGTCGGGGCCGGTCCCCTCCGCGATCAGGTCGCCGAATTCGCTCAGCTCGAGCACGAGGAAGGTCGCGCCCAGAACCAGCGTCGCCACCAGCCAGACCTGCATCTGACCCGTCGCCCCTCTGCCGAGCGCGAGCGCCGCGAGGCCGCACGTGAAGGATGACGTGAGGAGGACCGCTGTCTCGTACTTCGCCGACGTCAGGCTGAGCAGCTGCCTGGCCGCGGGACCGCCCGCGGTGCTGCCGGAGAGCACGCTGAACGCCGCAAAGAGGGCGGCGAACATGATGATGTCGGACAGGATGAAGATCCAGAAGCCGTAGCCCACCACGACGGTGCGGTCGGGCGCTCCGCCCTCGCCGCTGTCGTGCGGAGGCGGTCCGTCCTGGCCGCCCTCCGATCCGCCGCCGCGTGCTGCCGTTGGTGCGGTGATCGCGCTCATGCCGTACGCTCCATGCTCCGCAGAGCGCTGCTCCGCGCGGCGCGGTCGATCGCGTCGATGCGCGCCACCTCGCCGGCCGCGATCGAGAACTCCGACTGCTCCCGCCAGGCGAAGACGACCGCGGTGGCGATGGCTCCGACGAACCCTAGGGCGGCCAGCCACCAGATGTGCCAGATCAGCGCGAAGCCTACGCAGGTCGCGAAGAACGCAGCGACGACTCCGGTAGGCGACCGCAGCGGCATCGGGATGGCCTCGTAGGAGGGGGCTTCCGGCAGGCGATGCTCGCTCAGGGCCCGCTCCTTGGCGGTCCAGTAAGCTTCGAGGCCGGCAACCTGCGGCACCTTGGCGAAGTTGAACGCGGGAGGCGGCGACGAGGTGGACCACTCGAGGGTGCGCCCGTCCCAGGGATCACCGGTCGTGTCCCTGCGCTCGTCCCGCGTCCTGATCGAGACGACGAGCTGGACCACCTGGCACGCGATGCCGCAGGCGATCAGGAGCGCGCCGGAGAGCGCGAGCAGAAGCCACGGGTGCCATTCCGAGACGTCGTAGCTCTGCATTCGGCGCGTCATTCCGAGCAGCCCGAGGACGTAGAGGGGCATGAACGCGAGATAGAAGCCCGCCACCCAGCAGAAGCACGCCCGCCTGCCCCAGCGCTCGTCGAGCAGGAAGCCGAAGGCCTTCGGAAACCAGTACGAGTAGCCTGCGAAGGCGCCGAAGAGCACGCCGCCGATCACCACGTTGTGGAAGTGGGCGACCAGGAAAAGGGAGTTGTGCAGCACGAAGTCTGCCGGCGGTACCGCCATTAGCACGCCCGTCATGCCGCCGATCACGAAGGTGACGACGAAGGCGATGGCCCACAGCATCGGCGTCGCGTACCGCAGAGTGCCGCCGTACATGGTGAAGAGCCAGTTGAAGACCTTCACGCCCGTCGGCACGGCGATGATCATCGTCATGATGCCGAAGAAGGAGTTCACGTCGGCGCCCGCTCCCATCGTGAAGAAGTGGTGCAGCCAGACCATGAAGGAGAGGACGCAGATGCACATGGTCGCAAGGACCATGGATCGATAGCCGAATAGCGGCTTGCCGGAGAACGTCGAAAAGATCTCCGAGAACACGCCGAACGCTGGAAGGATGAGGATGTAGACTTCGGGGTGGCCCCACGCCCAGATGAGGTTCATGAACATCATCATGTTGCCGCCGCCGTCGTTGGTGAAGTAGTGGAATCCGAGGTAGCGGTCCAGGATCAGCATCGCCAAGGTCGCGGTCAGGATGGGAAAGGCCGCGACGATCAGCAGGTTCGACGCCAGCGAAGTCCAGCAGAACACGGGCATGCGCATCAGCGTCATTCCAGGCGCGCGAAGCTTGAGGATGGTCGTGACGAGATTGATGCCCGACATCAGGGTGCCGATGCCTGATATCTGCAGCGACCACAGATAGTAGTCCACGCCGACGCCCGGCGAGTAGCTGGTTTCGGACAGCGGCGGGTAGGGCAGCCAACCGGTACGGGAGAACTCGCCGACGAAGAGCGAGATGTTCACCAGCAGGACCGCCGTGGCGGTCAGCCAGAAGCTGGCGGAGTTCAAGGTGGGGAAGGCGACGTCGCGCGCGCCGATCTGAAGTGGCACGACGTAGTTCATGAGCCCGACGACGAACGTCATGGCCACGAAGAAGATCATGATCGTGCCGTGGGCCGAGAAGACCTGGTCGTAGTGCTCGGGCGGAAGAAAGCCGGGCGCCTTGTACGCGAGCGCCTGCTGCGACCGCATCATGATGGCGTCGGAGAAGCCGCGGAGGAGCATGATGAGAGCGAGGAGGCAGTACATGACGCCGATTCGCTTGTGATCGACGGATGTGATCCACTCGCACCACAGGTACGGCCACCAGCCCTTGACGAACGTGAGGACGAGGGTTCCGGCGATGACCAGCATCACGACGAGGGAGGCCACGATCGGAAGCGGCTCGTTGAGCGGGATGGCGCTGAGGGAGAGCTTTCCAAGCATGCGGTCAGCTCGCCTTTCGTGATGAGGTCGCCTGAGCGGCGGCGGGAGCCAGAGGGCCGGGCGCAGGAGCGAGCCGCAGGTCCACGATGGCGTCGAAGAGGCCGGGCGCCACGGTGCCGTAGGTGTGCGAGGCGACGTCGCTGCTCGGGAGCGAGAGCGCCTTGTATCCCCCGGCGTCCAGCGTCCCGCCACCGCTCTTGGCTTTGCCGAGCCATACCCTGAAGTCGGCGTCGGTCATGGCGACCGTCGGGAAGTGCATCCCTGGGAAGCCGTCTCCGCTGAAGTGCGCCGACATGCCCCTGTATGTGCCCGGTCGATCGGCCTGCAGGTTCAGCTGCGTGGCCATGCCGTTCATGGCGTAGATCATCGATCCCAGCTGGGGGACGAAGAAGGTGTTCATCACCGAAGCGGAGGTGATCCGGAATCTCACCGGAGTTCCCGCCGGGATGGCGAGCGCGTTGACGCTGGCCACGCCGGCCTCGGGGTAGATGAAGAGCCACTTCCAATCGAGTGCGACGGCCTGCACTTCGATCGGCCGCCTGGGACTGCGGAGCGGTCGATACGGATCCAGGATGTGGCTGCCGATCCAGGCGATGCCGCCGAGGAAGAGCACGATCAGGAGCGGGATCGACCAGACCACCAGCTCGATCCGACCGGAGTAGACGAAGTCGGGGCGGCGGCGCGCGCGGGGGTTCGAGCCTCGGTACCACCAGGCGAACCAGACGGCTGCGCAGATGGTCGGGAGCACGACCACAAGCATGACGGCGAGCGCGATGAGCAGCACCGCCAGGTTCGTGCGGCCCACGGGGCCCTGCGGATCGATGACGCCGGTGCAGCCGGTCAAGGCCGAGCTCGCGATCATGACGGCCAGCCGTGCGAGTCGGGTCGGTGCGCCGCTCAGCCCGCGCCGCCGCGTCCGACGTCGTTCGTCGAGTTCCTTCGATGTTGTCATCGTGGCCTCGCGAGTTGGCGATCCCGGCACTGAAGGCTAGTGGAGCGCTTGATCCGTGATCACGCGACAATGCCTCAATCGTTCGTCTTGCTACCTACCTGCGACGGCAATGCATGCTTGCGCTTACCGCAACACAGGAAGCGTCGTTCTCTCGGCCTTGAGCATTGGACGGCACGATCGAATGTCAGTATACGCGACGTAAATTTCCAATGAAGTTCTGATCAGTGCGACGCGTCCTCGTCACTCAGGTGACGTTTCGGCCCCGATCGCCACGTTGGTTTCGCGTATGTTGCTGCTTGATGAGGATTCGCCATCCGGCGGGTTCGCTGGAGCGGAGCTGACGGCGATGTACGACCTCGGGGATCTTCGTCTCTTCACTCGGATCGTGGCGGCGGGAAGCCTCTCTGAGGCCGCCCGGAGGCAGAACATGTCGCTAACCGCGGTGAGCCGCCGGCTTTCGCTCATGGAGGACCGGCTTCGGGTACGGCTCATCGACCGCGCCTCGCGCAAGTTCGTCGTCACCGAAGAAGGCCGCTTCCTCTACCAGCGCGCGTGCGTGATCGTCAGCGATCTCGAGACCACGCTAGCCGAGCTCGACAGCGTGTCCAAGACCACGAGGGGCCGGCTTCGCGTGAGCGCTCCGCATCAGATTGGTCGACGGCTCGTGGCGCCGCTCTGTCGCGAGTACTCGGCCGCGTACCGCGACGTGACGGTCGATCTCTCCTTCACCGACGCGCGTCCGGACGTTCTCGAGGGCGATCTCGACGTGGCGATCGTCACCAAGAGGCCGACGGACGGCTCGGTCATACATCGCCGCCTCCTGCACAGCCGGCGCGTGGTGTGCGCCTCTCCCGCGTACGTCGAGGCGCACGGAGCCCCGCAGTCCCCCGAGGACCTCGTCGCCCACGACTGCATCCGGATGCGCCGCGGCGACAAGATCTACGACAGCTGGACGCTGCTGGGGCCGGAGGGGCCTCGCGAGTACCAGATCGGCGGATCTCTCGTGGCCGACAGCTCAGATACGATCCACCAGTGGATCCTCGCCGGCAGCGGCATAGGGGTGAAGGCGCTTTGGGACGTACGGGAGGATCTGGAGACGGGCAGGCTTGTCGAGCTGCTGCCGTCGCATGCGTGCGACGAGATCTGTCTCTACGCCACCCACATGAGCCGGCGGCACGTTCCTCCGAGGATCCGCGCGTTCATCGACCTTCTCGCCGAGCGGCTGCCCTCACTCTGCTGACTCGCGGCACAGGCCCGGGCACACCACCCAGCGGGGACCGCCGCCGCGGGTCTGAGAGTCCCATGCCTGTGGCGCCTGACCGAGGCTGGTCTTGCGGTAGTCCAGGTCTATGAGGCCGCCCATGGCTGCGACGCACAGTCCTGTATAGGCTTCGGCCTGCAGCTCGATCGGCGCGTGGTAGTAGGCGAATCCGAGCACGTCGAGCGAGTGGCGCCGCATCGGCTGCGCTGGCAGGATCATCGAGGGGCCGGCCGCCGAGCCTACCTGCACCATGCGCCCGCCGAGAGCGAGCGACGGCAGTGCCGCCTCCGCGATGCTTCCGTTCAGGTAGTCGATGACGACGTCGAACCCCTGCGCGAAGCCGCCGAGAAGGAAGTTGGTCAACGCGGTCTCGTCCGGCTGGAGGGCGAAGGTGAGGTCGGCTCCTTCGAGGCGGTCGAGCATGGCCTGATTGCGGCCGACGGCCACGATCCTGCCCGCTCCGAGAATGGACGCCGCGGCCACCGCGATCCTTCCTGAGGCGCCGGTCGCGCCCAGGATCAGGACCGACTCGCCGACTCGAAGCCGGCCGCGCCACGAGAGCGCGAGCCATGCCGCAAGCCCTGGGTTGCCGATGGCTGCGGCGACCTCGTCCGAGATGCCTTCCGGTACGGGAAGCGCGCGCGACGGATCGGCAAGCGTCCATTCCGCCATCGAACCGAGCGGAGTCGGGATTGCCGGAGCCGTCAGATAGAAGCGCCGGCCTGCGGCATCCTCCGCGACGGCCTCCCTGCCTACGCCGCGTGGCCATTGCGAGGGGCTGAGATAGTGGGCTCCCCTGGCGATCATGACGTCGAGGTTCGTCAGAGCGGCGGCGCGCACCCTGAACGAAGGCAGGCCGTCGCGGCCCGCCGGCTTGGGGCTGTCCGCGACCTTCGCGGGCGCGTCCGGCCGGTCTAGAAGGAGCGCTTTCATCCCAGAAGCGCCGCCGTCTCGGCGCCCGGCTCGACGGCAAAGTCGCGAAGCGCAGTCATCGTCGCCACGTCGACGATCGTGATCGTGCCGGCGTCATGGTTGCAGGCCCACAGCGTGGCTCCGTCGGGCGAGAAGGCCATGCCCATGGGTCCGTGCTGTATGAGCAGAAGCTTCTGGCGCTGAGGACGCGCTGCGTCGACCCTGACCAGACCGGCCGAGGGAAAGTCGGCGACCAGGACGTACCTGCCGTCGGGCGACACCCTCACACGCCTTTCCCTGTCGCCGTGCGCGGCCGTGCTGAAGGGCAGTCCTTCCAGGTCGGTCGAGGCGAGTATCGTTCGCGCTGCGGTGTCGATGGTGAGCAGCGCGGGTCGCTGGTCGTCGGCCGCGAAGAGGCGCGCCCCGTCCGGTGAGAGCGCGAGGCCGGTGATCGCGTGGGGCGTGTCGATGGTGCCGGCGACGCGTCGCTGGGCGAGGTCGACGACGACGATTCCCGACCCGGCGCGGTTGCTGAGGAACGCAGTCCCGTTCGTGGGGTGGGCTACGATCCAGTGGCCGCCGGCATGGTTCACGGGGATCGCGCCGACCTGACGCTGGGATGCGGGATCGAACCCCACGACCGTCTTGCCGATGTCGCACGAGGCCCAGATCGTTCCATCCGGCGCCTCGGCCAGGCCGTGAGGCGCCCAGACGGAGCCGGTGGAAAGGAATCCGGTGCACCTGCGTTCGGCGAGGTCGACGATCGCGACCTGATTGCCCGGGTGCGGGTTCGCGCTGTAGATGCCGTCGCCGTAGATGGACACGTACGCCGTCCGTCCGTTCCGCGCGATCAGGAGTTCGTGCGGCCGTGGCGGCAGCGAGAACGTCTTCTGCGTCTGGCCGGTCGCCGCATCGTAGAACCCGATCGTCAGCGCCTGCTTGTTCACCACCATCAGCGACTTGCCGTGCGCCTGCGGGCTGATTCTTCCGGTAACGTCGGGCGCGGGAGCCGGATCCGCGATGGTGGCCTGCTGGAGGCCGGGCGTGGGAGCTCCCGGCAACGGCCCCTGCGCTCGAAGCGCCGACGGCACCATTCCGGCGCCGATCGTCGCCAGACCCGTCTTGATGAGAAGCCTTCTGTCCATGACCGTTGCTCCGCGCTTATGGGATGGGGCGTTGGATGCGCATGTTGAAGATGAAGCCTCTGGGCCGGTCGCGGACGCCGAACTCCGCGTAGCCTGCCACGAGCAGGTTCATTCCGGCGATCTGCCAACGCGAGACCGGTCCGAGCGCCATGGCGCGCTGACGATCTCCGACCTTCGCGCCGTCGATCCGAGACCTTCCGGTCTGCTGCAGGAGGTAGCCGCCGACGCCCACGCGCCAGTCCGGAGCGGCCAGCGCTGCGAGCGATCCGTTGATCACGAGGAAGTCTCCTGCCCGCGCGCGCAGAGCGACGCCGTCGCCGTCGACGCCATCGGACGTGCCGCTCCTGTCGAAGATGGCGCGGCCGCTGAGATCCCAGGCCTTCGACAGGTGGATCGTCGTGGCGACGTAGGGCGAAACCTGCCAGGCGCCGGAGCCGAGATTGACGGGACGGTCGGCGCGGCGCCGACCGGTGGGCGCGACCACCTGCACTGCGGCTCGGACAGATATGGAACCGGCTTGATCGGGTCGGGACGACCATTGCAGGAACGGAGCGATCGTCACGTCGCCGAAGCCCGAGGCCGTGCCCGACCCCGGCGAGCCGAACTCGTTTCTCACGCGGGACACGGGCACGAGCACCTCCAGTCCTGGGTGCGCGGCCAGGATCGATGCCTTCGCCGTATAGACGGGGTGCAGCACCACGGCGGCTATGCGCTGGCGCTGGCGACCGGGTGTCGAGTGCCCTCCGGAGTCCACGATCTCGTCTGCTAAGTAGCCCGCCCCGATCAGCTCGAAGAGGGCGCCCGGTCCTCCGTCGCCGTCAAGGATGTTGGTCTGGCCGAGGTCGGCCGGCGGCAGCGGCACGACGACCTGGGCGGACGCCGCCTGGGCCGCGACGATGGTCGTCGTGGCGAGGGTCGCGCGCACGGCGCTTTCGAACCTCATCCGTGGTTCCTCGCAACGGCTTCGGCGTAGCTGCGGCGCAGGAAGGTCAGGCCCGATCGCGCCAGATCGTCGCTGGTGTCCGCCAGGTCGCGCCAGGTTCGCGTCCGCATCGCCAGTTCCGGCGCCGGGAAGGGGAAGGTCTCTATCGCGCAGCCGCCGGCGTAGCCCGATCGCACGACGGCATCGAAGAGGCTGTTCCAGTCGATCAGTCCGGTACCCGGCGTCCCCCTATCGTTCTCCGGCAGATGGAGGTGCTTTAGCCAGGGAGCGGCGAGCCAGATCGCAGAAGCGATGTCCTTCTCCTCGACGACCATGTGCGCGGTGTCGAGCAGCAGGCCGACGTTCGGATCGTCTACGGCTTCGCATAGGCGCACGCCCTGCTCGGCGGTGTTCAGGAAGAACGTCTCGAAGCGGTTGAGCGGCTCTATGGCCATCTCGACGCCGGAGGCATGGAGGTCCGTCGCCACGGCCGCGAAGCCTTCCGCCGCCCACTCCCACTGCGCGTCGGTGCTCCGCATCCCGGTGAACCACCACGGGGGGGCGTAGAGCGGACCGACGAGAAGACGCGCGCCAAGATCGCGCGCGGCGGCTATGGCGTCGCGGAGGTAGGTCACTCCTGCCCGGCGATGCTCCGGCCGATCGGCTACGACGCAGGCCTCCGGACTGGTCGGGGACGCGCTCAGCGTGCATTCGAGGCCGAGGCGCTCGAGCTCCCTGCGGACCGCGTCGACCGGAAAGTCGTCGAAGCCCGAGCGCTGAATCTCGACGAGGTCGGCGCCGAGCGTCTTGGCGCGCTCCAGCAGCGGCAGGTCAGCGAGTTCCAGGCGGGGCGACCAGATGAAGGTGTTGAGCGCGAAGAACATGGTGCCAGCCGCCGCTCAGTGCGACATCGTGCGCAGGAACGTGATCAGGTGGGGCCAGGCGTTCTCCGCGAGAACCATGCCCAGGAGTCCCGCGAGAGCCACGAGCGGGGGAGCCGGGGAGCGGACGTGTAGGGCCGCGTAGAGCACGCCGACCACGCCTCCCACGACGAACGAGATCAGATACGCCTTCATCGCGCTTCTCCTCCACGAGAAGCCTGCATCCTTTCCCTGAGGGGCTGAACCCTCTGATTCCGGAAGGCGCCATTGCTCTCCCGACGGGGTGGGCGTGTTAGAGGCGAGGCCCAGCTACGAAAGGGGGGCTTCAGGTTTCCGGCAGGAGGGCGGTGCTCCGCCGCTGCTATCCTCCGCGGCCTTGCTCACGATAGGATCGATATCATGGCACATCAGGACGCTGGCCGCCCGATCAGCCTGGATGCCGGCTCGATAAGGCTCGGCGCGGTCGAGGCTGGACCGGGCTCGGGCGGGATCATCGTCCTTATCGCAGGCTGGCCGGAGACGCTGTACGCATGGCGGCTCGTGCAGCCCCTCCTCGCGGCGGAAGGCTACAGGGTCATCGCGCTCGATCCGCCCGGCATCGGCCGTTCGGACCTTCTGCCTCCCGGAACGCCGGCGGACTGCGGCGCGATGGCCGACTTGATCGTCGAGGGACTGAAATCGATCGGCGTCGACCGCTTCTTCCTCGTCGGTCACGACGTCGGGACCTGGCTAAGCTACTCGATCGCGACCCGCCATTCCGATCTGGTCGAGCGCGTCTGCCTAACGGAGGCGGCCATTCCGGGGATCGCGCCTGCCGAGGCGTTCGGCATTCGAAACGCGCCGCGCGTGTTCCAGTTCTTCTTAGGCGCCACGCCGGACCTGCCCGAGCTTCTGGTGGAGGAGCGCGAGGAGGCGTTCTTCCGCTACCTGTTCGACACGAAGACCACCGTGCGCGACGCGATCAGCCAGGCCGATCTCGAGCACTACGTCGAGGCGTACAGCGCACCGGGACGCATGAGCGCGGGCTTCGCATACTATCGCGCCGCGCACGTCACCGCCGAGCAGAACGAGCAGAGCTCCGCCCCTTCGATGCCCGTGCTGGCGATCGGCGGGACCGGTAGTCTGGGGGGAGCGGTGCACGACGCCCTCGAACGCAAGGGGACGCAGCACCTGGAGGGTCGGGTGTTCGCCGGCGTAGGGCACTATCTGCCTGAGGAGGCGCCGGAGGAGTTCGCCGGGGCGGTGCTGTCGTTCATTTCCGAAGCCGCGAGCTCAGGCAAGTGACCTGGTGAGCCTGCCCTCGCATGGTGGATGTTGAACCCTTCGGGCCGCGTAGCGGATCACGCGGGACGTCTTCGGCAGGCGCGTCCGCACGTCGAGGCAGCGTTGGTCGTAGGTTGGCGTCGGGGTTGGAGCAGGCTCTGCTTTCGGGCGCCGCCGCCGTCCTGGCGTTCTATCCGACACGCGTCTTGGGGCTTCACGAAGGGTTCTGGGCCGCGATCACCGCGATCGCCGTCGCGCAGTCCGAGTTCAACTCGGCCAGCAGCACGGGCCGAGACCAGTTCGCAGGCGCCCTCATCGGTGGTCTCGTGGCCGTGGCGGTCTCGTTCGTCTTCGGGAACGCGATCTGGAGCTATGCCTTCGCCGTCGCTTTCGCGATCGTCGCATGCTGGATCATCGACGTCGCCACAGCGGCGCGCCTCGCAGGGATCACCGCCACGATCATCCTGCTCGTTCCGGGGCTTGGATCTCCCGAGCAGGTGGTTGTCTCGCGCGCTGGCGAGGTCGCCTGGGGCGCCGCGATGGCGATCGCATTGGTCTGGATAGCGAACAGGCTGGCCGATGCGCTCGGCCTTCGTGAGATGGGCTGAGCGGAGACGCATCGTCCCCGCGCGGCGGGCTCATCGGTGCAGATGCGTCTGCGGCGTGGACGGATCGTCCTGTCGATCCGCCGAATCTCGATTTGGTCGACCGCCTCGGTCCGAACTGCAGCCGCTACTGACAGCACGGTGGCAGCAGGGTGCGCATAGAAGTGCTGCTCCGGCCTTTGAGGGCCATGCGAAAGGGAAATGAGCGAATGACTTCGATGATCTCGCAGGTGAACTGGCTCGCCGTGCTGGTGGCTGCGATCGCGCACTTCGTCCTAGGCGGCGTCTGGTTCGGCGCCGTCTTCGCCAAGGCGTATGCTCGATCGCTGGGCATCGATGATCGACCTGCGGTCAAGCCGTCCGCGATCTTCCTCGCGGGACCGCTCGTTTGCGGCCTGGTCATCGTCGGCACCACTGCCATCCTGATGCGCATGCTGGCGCTGGACACGCTCGGCGGGGCCCTTGCTCTCGGCGGGCTCGTGGGGGTCGGGTACTTGGGGGCGATGACCGTGAACATCGCTATCAACCCGCTCTTCCCGCGTCCCTTCCTGTACGCGGCCGTGAACGCACCCATGTTCATACTCGGCAGCCTGATGTCCGCTGCGATCCTGACGGCGCTCGGCTAGCCTCCTCGCACTGCCGATGGCGTCGGGTGCCGACGGCCGCCCGTCCCCGGGCATTCGATCGGTGCCGCGCGGGCGATATGCCGGCGCATCGGCGCGGGTGTGGAGGCCGCGCCTTGACGAAAGAGGCCGCGCCGTAGGCGGTCCGAGCCGCAGCGCGCCATTCGTGACCGGCAGGGATTGCGCGCGGTCTTTAGAGGGTGACGGTGACCGGCTCGCCCTCGGCGCTCGGGTAGACGCAGTCGAACCTGTAGCGGTTCCGCTGCGCCTCGGACTCGCGCCACGGCCGCGTCCTGTCCTGGTCGTAGTTGAAGTAGAGCGTCTTGCGACCATCGGACGGCCGGGTCAGGATCCGCGCGATCGCGATCTCGTCGGGATGCCCGAAGTAACTTCCGTTGGTCGAGATCATGAACCTCTCGCCGTCCAGGCGTTCCAGCAGCTCGCGGGTCGTGTTGGCCTGGCTGCCATGGTGCGGGATCTTGATCAGGTCGCATCGCAGCGGGAGCTCGCGGCCTAGCTGATCCAGGCTGGCGACGAGCATGGACGGATGCGCGTCGGCTCCGAAGAAGACGGTCCTCCCGTCGTACTCGGCGAGGAACGCGATGCTGGAACCGTTCGGCGGCGCCGTATCCTCGACCGTCGTCTCGGCGGCGAGGTCCTCCAGCGAGCCGCCGAAGTCCTCGATGTCATCGTTCGGTCCGTAGTCCTCGGGCTGCGGCTGCTCGGCTGTCGCCGAAGCGGCGGGATCGAGGCCCGCTCGCCGACACTCCTCGGCCCACTGCGGCTCCAACCGCGCCAGCTTCGCGGCATCGGGGGACAGCAGAGTGATCTTCAGTCCGCCGGCGAGCGTCCTGACGACGGGCAGGTCTCCTTCGAGCCGCACGGGGCCGCCCTCGAAGGCCTCGTTCCAGGGCAGCTTGCGGTCCACGATCAGCTTCGTCAGCTTCTCGCCCTGAACGGCTCCGAACTCCTCGCTGTCCGGTTGCCAGAGGAGATGCCGATAGGCGTTGAACCAGATGTCGTCGAACGTGAGGTCGGACCGCCCCGGATCGAGCGCTTCGAGCGCGCCCTCGATGTGATCGCGGTCTACGTGGCTTATCACGAACAGCTCCAGGTGCCGCTCCTCCTCGGGCAGAAACTCGAGCAGCTGCTTGAAGGTGGCCTTGCGTCCCGCGTCGATTAGGACGCGGCGCGGCGCTGTGGGGTCGCCGTACCGGATGAGCAGGCTGTCGCCCTCGCTCGCAGGCAGCATCGTGACCTCAAACATCATTCCTCTCACGTTTCCGTCGGGTCCGGGGGCGCGTGCAGGCGGAGCACGGTGAAGACCTGGCCAACGTCGTAGCGAAGGGAGACCTGTCGCACCACACGGGCCGCCTCGGCGCACTCGTCGTCGTCGAACTGACGCAGTCCCTCGAGGAGCCAGGCGAGGCCCAGCGAATAGAACGGAAGCCCGCGACGGAACGCCCGCAGGAAGGCGGCGCGTGCCCTTCCGTCGATGTCGGAACCGCTGAACATGAGCCAGCGGCCGTGCAGGACGGCGCCATCCGGCAGCCAGGGATACCACCTGCTGAGATTCTCCAGCCATGGGTGCCAGGGATGCGGCACGGCGAGGTCGACCGATCCGAGAAGCGCATAGGCGGCGGCGGCCGCGGCGAGGGGATTGCGGCGCTTCGCGGCAAGCACGCCGACCAGCATGTTGCCTCCTTCGCCCCCGATGCCGGCCACCTTCCCCGCAAGCGCAAGCGAGCCGCTCTTCAGGTATGACAGCACGCCGAAGAAGTCCGGATCGCGAAGCGTGAGGCTGGATCGCGATCGTTCGGCGACCTCGTCCTTGTCGATTACGAGCTCCAGCAGAGCGCCGTCGACGAGGCCACCTCTGGGTACCCAGGGAAGGGGCAGGCTGACGAGCTCAACCGAGCGGTTCGTCACCACCACGGCGAACCGGCGTTCGCCGTCCGAGACCTCGCCGAGCCGCCATACGTCATGACGGTCATCGGCGGGTCGAGGATCGAACGCGGCGCCTTCGTCGATCTCCAATCCGGCGAGTTCCGGGATCGGCGTCTCAAGGCGAAGGCCGGCGACCAGCTCCCGCCAAGTCTCCATCGACCTCTCGAACCTCTCGGCGGCGCTCGCACCCTCAAGGTCCGGCTTGGAAACGCGGCGGAAGACGGTGACCTGCGTCCGGGTGCGGATCGCGTCGTAGACGCTGCCGCGGGCGTAGCTCTCCGTCACGATGATCGGTGACGGGAGCGCTTTGCGCATCCTCTCGGTGGTTCTGGCGGGTACGGCCCGGCTTCCCGCCCGCGACGGGACGCCGGCGGTCGCAATCGGCACGCGACGGGCTTCGTAGACGTCGCGCTCCGGCAGCGAACCCTCGGCGACTTGCCAGGCGAGCCGTTCGTGCGGAGC
Organism: Sphingomonas sp. BK580; assembly: GCF_014194975.1. Taxonomy (GTDB): domain Bacteria; phylum Pseudomonadota; class Alphaproteobacteria; order Sphingomonadales; family Sphingomonadaceae; genus Sphingomonas. Next base: position 93,996 of record NZ_JACIAY010000013.1, read on the forward strand.
ATCCCCGAGCCGGAAGCTGACGGGGATTTCGTCCTCATCCGCGATACGCACCTGCTCGTTGAGCAGCTCGCCGGACGGCAGCGCGAGCTCGACGCTCCACAGGCCGGCCTCGACCTCCGTCGCCGTCTTGCGGCCTAGGCCGACGACGAACTCGCGATGATCGCTCCCGCGCGGCGGAGAGGAGCCTCCTTCCGCGATCCGCGTCACTCGGGCGACGTATGCCGCCGCCATCGTGCTGTCGCCTTCCCGCGTCGCGCCCAGGGGCTGCTGCTGGATCTCGATCGTGAGCGTGGCCATTTCGCTCACTTGCCCTTCAGCGTCTTGCCGGGCGGCTGCAGGCTGTGGCGCTCGATCGCCACGTCGCCGTCCGCTCGGCTCAGCACCATCTCGGTCTCGCCGGCCGAGAGCCATGTCTCGAACACGTCGGGCCGCCAGTCGCACGGCCGTGGAAGCGGCGGCACGGTCGCGGGATAGGCCGAGACGTCGGCTCCGGCCTGACGGAAGAGGATGGAGCTAATGGCGGACGGCGGCCGTGGTCCCGCATGCTCGGCGAACCCGACAAGGAACGGCAGTTCGGGATCGCCTTGGATGCGGTGCAGCTCGAATTGAACCTGGGAGCCGCTCTGTGGCGACTGCACCTTACGGCCCGGAGCGGGAAAGTTGAGCATGAGGTGCGCCAGAGCCTCGAACAGGCGTGCGGTCTTCACCCGCCAGTCGCCGTCGTCGTTGGAGGCCGCCACGCCGGCGAGGGCCTTTAGTAGCGCCTGCGTGAAGAAGCTCGGTCGCCCCTTCCTGCCGTGGGCCCTCGTGCCGCCGAGCGTCGAGTAGTAGACGCACTGCGCCACTCCCGGTGTCACGGCTCCCAGCTTCTGCACGAGCGTGTTGCCTTGATAGTTGTTCATCTCGATTAGTGAGCCGGTGGCAGTGCGGCATGCGTCGATGAAGTAGCATTGATCGGTCGATCCGCAGTCGATCATGCCGGCGAGGAAGCGCGGCAGGTCGATCAATCCTAGCATCGGCAGGCCAGCGTTTCCGCCGAAGTCGGACGCGACGAGCGCGAAGTCTGTTCCCTTGGAGAACCCGTGTCCGCAGAAGTAGAAGATGAGCAGGCTGCCGGGTTCCGCGTCGCCCCGCGCCTTCCATCTAAGGGCGGCGTCCGAAATGGCCTGGACCGCGGCGGGCCCGGCCACGGCGTCCGGAGCCTTTCGTCCGCCCCGCGCGGGTGGACTGTATGCGAGGTTCGGCTCGGACAGGAGCAGCTCCACGGTGGCGAGCGGCCGGACCGGACTCGACAGATGGCTGATGACCCAATCCGCGAACGCGCGCGCGGACGCGGGCGGCGAAGACAGCTGCTTCATGCCGTCGTCGAAGCGGGCCTTCACCTCGGACGCGCCCCCGGGGAGGTGAGGGTAGTCGCCGACCCCGACGATGAGGACGTGCGTGGCTGGACCCGCGACGGACTTGTCCTCGAACACGATCGACAATTCCGCTCCCCGCTACGCAACCATTGCCATCCAAGGCCCGCCGACCCATCTCTGTGGCGGACGCATGGCGAACGTTATTCAGTTTTTGTTTTGGCACCAAGAGCAGCTCGCGCCATTTCGGTTCAGGTCGGCGGCCTCGTCCACGAGAGCGGACATTGACGGCGCGAGGGCGGGGTCGCTAGGGATGGCCATCCCGCACCCGGTGGAGGCGGGACGGACCGTCGGCCATCCAAGGGATGGTCACGAGCCACGCCCGGGTCGGCGTTTTCGGGCTCGAGCGGTGGAACCGGCGGTGCCCACGGTTTTTTAGGACGTTCGCGACAAAGTACCGGTGGACCGGGACTCGTCATAAAGGCATCATCCCCCCGCGCAACGCCGAACGCGGGGACGACGGACGGGGCGGCAGGAGCTGACATTGGGCAAGAAGCGCAGCCAGGAAGACATCGAGACCGAGTTTCGGCTCTGGCTCGAAGACGGCGGGGTCGTCGAGATCCAGTCGAGGATGGCGCGCGCCCAGAGGACCAGCGACGAGTTCGCGCGATCCACGCGCGTCCGCACCGAAACCCTGTACGAGCCAGTCGCCTTCTGACGGAACGCCCCTCCAGGGGAAATGCGGAAGCGTGGCACTTCCATTTGACGTAGAGGCGTTTTCGGAGAAGGCGCTGCACAAGGCGCTTGTGGCGCACAGCCACGGGCAGAACGCGGCCGTGGCGAAGAAGCCGCAGGTGCGCTTCCTCTTCGGCTACCTCAAGGAGCTCGGATGCCGCACGATGATCGTGGAGCGCGGCTACACCGACCGCAACTTCCTCGAGGACTACGCGGCCTACTACGTGCGCTGCTTCGAGCAATACAGCCGAGTATGCACGCGCCTGCATTTCGTTGCGCGCGAGATTGACGAGAAGGCGGTCAGCGCGGCGATCGTCGCCGACGACGCTGCGGCCCTGCAGGAGCACTATCTCGGCTTTCTGGTCATCAAGCCGCTTCCCTTGACCGTGATCGGTCGAACCTGCCTGCTGCCCTATCCAGCGACGGAGAGCCGACCACGGGTCTTCCCGACGGTGCAGCCGCAGGCGGTCGACCTCTACGGTCTGAAGCTCCAGGTGGAGACGCTGCCGTTCCAGGAACAGGACCGGGAGGTCGCGGCCTGCGCGTCGAGCGCGCTGTGGACCATGCTCCACAGCACGTCGCGGCTCTTCCAGCACGCGATGCCCTCGCCCGTCGAGATCACGAAGGCGGCGACGGCTCATGCCCGGGTCGACGGGCGGACGTTCCCGAACGGCGGCGGCTTGAACGCTCTGCAGATCGCCGATGCCATCCGGAGCGTCGGGCTCGAGCCATTCGGGATCGGGGTCACTTCGATACGGCGGCTCGCCATCCAGCAGGACGACTACGCGGAAGCCGTCGATCCTTCCCCCGAAGGCGCTGCCGGGCCCGCCGGAGCCGAGGCGCCGGTCGATAGGGACGGGGAGCACCGGGATCGGCAGGAGAGCCAGGCGGAGCGGGCCGCGCAGATGCAGCTCGAGCTGAAGATCGCGGTCCTCGCCTATATGCGCTCCGGCATCGCCTGCGCTCTGCTCGCACGCACCACCGACCAGGTCGGCGGCGAGCTGATGACGCGCGGCAACCACGCCGTCGCCATAACCGGCTTCTCGCTCGCAGATCACCCGGCGCAGGGCTACGGTACCTCCGGCACGCGTTTCGCGGCTGCAAGGCTGGATCGTCTCTATGTCCACGACGACCAGACGGGGCCGTTCACCCGCTTCATGTTCGAGGACGGCAACATGCTGGCGGCGGAGGACTTCTCCGCACCGGACGTCGATCGCCGTCTGGCCGAACCGGTTAACCTCGTCGTACCGCTCTACCACAAGATCCGCATCCCGCTGCGACAAGTGGTGGGGCTGACTGTTGCGCTCGACGGGGCGCTTGCGGCGATCGCCCGCGTCGTCGGCCTGAAAGACCCGCTCGAGTGGGACATCCAGCTCATCGGCCTGGAGGCGTTCCGCGACGCCGTGTCGGCGGGAGGCCTGCCGTCGGCCGCCAAGCTCGATCTGCTGACCGCATCGCTGCCGCGCTTCTTGTGGCGCGTGACGGCCGCGTTGCCGTCCAAGCCGGTCTTCGAGCTCCTGCTGGACGCCACAGACCTCCTGCAGGGGAACCTCGTCCGGCGCTTGGTAACGCATGATCCGAAGCTCTGCAACCGGATCAGCTACTGCCTCTCCCTTTCGCAGGATGTCCTTCCGGACACGCTTCGTCCGACGGTTCGCGCGTTCGAGGAGGCCAGGACCGCGAAGAGCTGAGGAAGGCGGTGATGAGCCGCCAATCTGCAGACCCTGCTGAGCCGAAGTAACGAGCGGCGGAGCGCCAGGGGCCGGACGGCACGATGCGTCGAGCGCCGCCGGGCCTGAGCGACCGCCAGATGCTGCGCTCTACGCCACAACGCTCGGATTTATGCTTTAAGTCGGCGAGGGCGAAGTGATCGCAGATCGTTCAACGTTGAGCGCTAGGGCAGGTCAATCCTCACCACGACAAGAAGGCAGTTGGAGTGAGATCGGTGGAAAAGGGCAAGGCATTGCGATGGCACTCGGTGCTCCAGCGCGTCGATAGGCCGCCATGGATGACCGTTCGAGAGGGCAGCTGCACCTCGGCGGGCAAAAGGGAGCCGCCCGATCGCTGTTTTACCCCTATGAGCCAACCATCGCGGCGGCGGTGGCCTCCTCTGAGGTCAGTCGTCCAGATGACGGCTGCCGGCAGCGGCGGACGAGCCGGTTCGATGGCGCAATGAGTGAACGCACGAGAAAAGCGGATTACGGCTCGTCGCGGCCGAGCTTGCCTCAGCCGCGGTCGTTCGGCGCGCCGTCGGCTATCGCCCACTAGCCGACGTTCATTCAGCGCGGCATGATGCGGTGATGCGGCTTCCCCGTCGAGCCATTGAGATCATGCTCACGCTCACCACACTGGTGACTACGGCATTGCTCGTGTGGCTCTACCCGCTTGCTACCCGCCCCCTCACGCATCCCGAGGACGCTACCCTCGTGGAGAGGGCAAGGTCAGATGCCCGCAACATCTTCCACGATGCGGAGTGGCATCGGCGATCTACCTTCCCGATCGTCATGAGGCTGGCTGATCGGACTTGCGTGGAGCTTCGCGCTTGGGCGACGAGTGGAGCGGGAAGCTATCTCGTTTGCTACGACCAGCGGAGTGGTAAAAAGGTGGAGGAGCGATCCGAGCTCGGCTTCTGACCGTCTGCTGCACGACCATTCTCAGACATCATGGCTATTCTAGCGTCGGCGCATGGACCCCCTTATTCCAGGATTGGCGGAGCACTTCATCGAATGGGTGGACGACCGCTTCGGGCGTGTCGCCGCCTGGCTTGCTGGTATGTTAGCCTTGCTTGCGCTTACGGCCGGCACGGTCGCGCTCGGCGTCGCAGCGGTCAGCTGGTTCGGCTTCTAGCGTCCGCTTTCCTGCCAAACTCGGACACGAGCGCCATCTTCGCGGTCGGCCAGCGGGCGGCATTCGGTTCGCTAAGGGTATGCCTAAAGTGCATCGGCCGTAGCGCGCGTAGCGTAGTTGGAAGAGCATAGGGGTGCCTTGCTCGAATCCGACCGTTTCGTTTGCCCCGATCTCTCGCTGTTACATGTAATGCGGATGGAGAAGCTCACAGCCATAGCCGCTCCACCACAATCCTTCTAAGCGGTTGATGAGCCACGTCTCAGAAGTGAACCGCCTCAAAAAGACAACCAGTTCATCGGAGGCGGCAGTTTGCATCCCCTATGGATTGAAATTTAGCTCAACTCCGCGACCCTCTGGATCGCGTAAGAATACCTGCGCCACACCAACAGCATTGGTGCCAACCAAGTCAAAGCTTACATGGCTACTATTTAGGTGTTCGACCGCCTCATCCAACCCGGTGCACTGGAAAGAAACGTGACTGATTGAGTGCGCAATCGAGGTTTCGGCGGAAACTAGATCATTATCGGCCTCGATGTGCAACACATCCTTACCACCCGCATACAACCATCTCCCCTCAACGTTCGAGTCTGGTCGTGAGCCATTCTCAAGGCCCACGATGCCGATGTAGAAATCGGCAATCTTGTCTAGGTCACTGCTAGGTACGCGGATGGTGTAATAACCGATACCCTGATTACGCACTTCGCGGACCCCTCATACCGTTGCTAGCACATCATACTGGGTAAAGGCACGGCGGCAACCCGGCGAGTTGCGGAATCACGTCGCATGCGACGCTGCGCAGGCTGTGCGTGATCCCAGTTCACGAGCCATGGCGAACTTCAAATGCGTGTCGAGGCGCGCTCGCCAGCCTGAAGAGGGCGAAACTAATGATGCAGACAATCTGCGCTGACAGGCGAATTAACCAGTTATTAAGGGTTATCGGTAAGTAGCTGCACGACCTTTAGGAGGGGTGAATTATGGCTACGATCAGCGGCACGTCCGGGAACGACACCCTGACCGGTACCGACCAGAGTGATGTGATCTCGGGGCTCGCTGGTAGCGACACCCTTGATGGTGGGGCGGGCGACGACACGCTGATCGGCGGCGCGGGCGCAGACACGCTCCTTGGCGGTGCTGGAGTGGACACGGCAAGCTACGCGGGCAGCGCGGCTGTGACGATTAACCTCAAGACCGGCGTCCACACCGGCGATGCAGCCGGCGACACCTTCTCGAGCATCGAGGCTTTTCTCGGCTCGCGCGGTGACGACACGTTCATCAGCGGCAGCGACGCCAGCGCCTTCAACGGTGATGCTGGCACCGACACGCTCGACTATTCGGGCTCGGCATCGGCAGTGACGCTCGATCTGACCGCTGGCACCGGCAAGGGGGGCGACGCTGAAGGCGACACCTTCACCAACGTCGAGCGCTTCGTCGGCACCTCGTTCAACGACGTGTACGTCATCAACGACTATAACACCCGGACCATCGTCGAGGCGGCCAACGGCGGCATCGATGAAGTGCGGACCACCTACACCACCATGAGCATCGCCGGCTATGCGAACGTCGAGAACCTGACCTTTGTCGGCACCTCGACCGCGGGCTTCAACGCCACCGGCAATGCCAGCAACAACACCATCACCGGCGGGGCCTACAACGACACCCTGTTCGGTGGCGTTGGCGCCGATACGCTGATCGGCGGTGCTGGCACGGACACCGCCAGCTACGACGGCGGGGCGGCGGTGACGCTCAACCTCAAGACCGGCGTTCACACCGGCGAGGCGGCCGGCGACACCTTCTCCAGCATCGAGGGCTTCCTCGGCTCGCGCAGCGATGACACGTTCATCAGCGGCAGCGATGCGAGCGCTTTCAACGGCAACGCGGGCACCGATACGCTCGACTATTCGGGCTCGGCATCGGCAGTGACGCTCGATCTGACCGCTGGCACCGGCAAGGGGGGCGACGCTGAAGGCGACACCTTCACCAACGT
>NZ_JACIAY010000013.1:101013-154449 GCF_014194975.1 Sphingomonas sp. BK580
CCTACACCACCATGAGCATCGCCGGCTATGCGAACGTCGAGAACCTGACCTTTGTCGGCACCTCGACCGCGGGCTTCAACGCCACCGGCAATGCCGGCAACAACACCATCACCGGTAGCGCGTACAACGACACGCTGACAGGTGGGGCGGGCGCTGATACGCTCGTGAGCGGGGCCGGCAACGATACGCTTTACGGTGGAGTAGGCTTTGACACGTTTGTGTTCACAAATGGCGCCGCTGCCGATACCATCAAGGACTTCGGGACTGGCGACGTCATTGATCTAGCGAATTATGCTCACGCACAGGCTCCGACCCTGACGCAACAGGGTGCTGATACGCTAGTTACCTTAGAAGGTGGCGACACCATCTTGCTGTCCGCGATCACCGTCAATCAGGTGGCGTTCTCAGAGACGGGCCTTCATTACGTGGGATAACGGATACTGCAGCAACGACGGGGGTGGTATGGTGCTTGTTCGCGACGCCCCCGTCAGCTCAGCGTCCGCGAGGTTACGCCGCCCATCGTGATCTCGCCGGAATCACGCTTAATTCTTGTCATCGGTATTAGCAGTGGCGCTGTCGCTGCATTGTTCTTCATAGATTTAGAAAGTAGACGTGAACGTTACGACGTCTGCTTCAATGCCGTGCGTCCCTGACAAGCCCAACGGCAGCAGGGTGAATTTCCCGCGCGGCAGAATTTTGCCGGCTTGCTGCACTTTGCTGCCGCATCTGGCCGGAGCGAGGTAGTCTACCCTCGGTGAGGCCATTCTGGCATGCTCCTTGCTGACCTGATTGTTATGTCGCGCAACAAAGGGCACAGACAATGACCGGAGAGGCCTCGGCTAAGTATGACACGATGACGCCCGTGGAGCGGGTATCGCTTGTCTCTACGTTCGTAGAGTTGTCCACCCTGTTCGTGAGCGGCTCGCCCGTCCTCAACGTCACTAAGCACGGCACGTCCAATCTCGCCGCGGTCCGCAAGGTCGCCTAATCCTTTCCCGATTTCTGTAGGAGCACCTCATGTCCTTCTTCACCTCGCTCTCCGGTCTCCAGGCCATGCAGACCGATATGTCGGTCATCAGCCACAACCTCGCCAACGTCTCCACCAACGGCTTCAAGAAGAGCCGCACGGCCTTCGCCGACGTGATCTCGTCGAACGTGTCGACCGACCCGCGCAAGATGGTCGGCTCGGGCGTGTCGGTGAAGGGCACGGTGCAGCAGTTCAGCGACGGCTCGTCGAACCAGACCAAGAGCGCGCTCGACATGCAGATCCTGGGCGAGGGCTTCTTCGTGGTGAAGTCGACCGGCCTGTCGGACCAGGTCAACTACACCCGCACCGGCGCCTTCACCGTGGACGAGAGCCGCAACGTGATCGACGCGCAGGGCAGCTACCTGATGGTCTACCCGGTCGACAACGACGGCAACGTCACGGCGACCGGCGACAAGTCGCTGACCAACCTGCAGATCCAGCCGACCAGCGGCACGCCCAAGATGACCAACAACGTCGCCACCAAGGTGCAGATCCCGTCCACCGCGACGGTGAAGGATCCTACCGCGTTCAAGCGCACTGACACCAGCACGTACAACAACTCGGTCGCCACGCGCATCTACGACGCCAACGGCAACCCGATGACGATGACGAGCTATTATGTCCGCACCGCTGAGGGCAATCCGAACGCAACCCCACAGCCGAACACCGGCACGTGGCAGGTCTTCACGTACGTCGGCGACCAGATGCTGACGCCGAAGGGCGCTGCTCAGGCTGGGCCGATCGAGCAGAAATATGACACTAAGGGTGCGCTGATCGGTACGCCGGAGATCACCTTCGAGGACTTCATACCTGTTTCAGGCGCCGCGGCGCAGGGCATCAAGCTCGACCTGACCGGTTCGACCCAGACCGCGGCGGCCGCGGCGGTGAGCGCGCGCACGCAGGACGGCGTCGCGGTCGGCCAGCTCGTCGGCATCACCGTCGACGACGCCGGCATCATCAAGGCGAGCTACTCGAACTCGGACATCGTGCCGCTCGGCAAGGTGGCGATCGCCAAGTTCTCGGCGCCGACCGGGCTGCGCCAGGCCGGCAGCAACTATTGGCAGGCGACCGGCATCTCGGGGAAGGCGACGCTCGGCTTCGCCGCGGCGGAGGGCTTCGGCAGCCTGAAGTCGGGCCAGCTCGAGGGCTCCAACGTCGATATCACCGAAGAGCTTGTGAACCTTATTGCAGCGCAGCGCAACTTCCAAGCGAACGCCAAGGCGCTCGATACAGCAACGCAGGTGTCGCAGTCGATCCTTAACATTCGGGCCTAACGGCAGACCGATCTAGCCAGAGAGCTGTCACGCTACGCATAGACCCGGGAACGTCGTTGCGTTCCCGGGTTCTGTGTATCGGCTTCACGTCACCGAGCCCGCATCAGCCTCACAGCAGTGGCTTAGCAAGCAGGTCGATGACCGCTCCCTTAGTTCAGCTCGCATTAGGTCTAAGCGCCGCGCTCCTGCCCTACTTTTCCAAAGCGCTCTGATCGCTCGCAGCCGGGAGCTGCTTTGCCTATCTTTCGCGAGAACCAAATTGTAAACCGCGAGTGCTCAATCGCAGGAGTCTCAGCATTTTCGCCCAACAGTGTGGCGGGTGTCAACATTTTCTTTCGTCGGTCGTCGCATCTCCGATATCTTGGTCGACAGTGCGAGTGGGTGGGTGAGCACCGATGGCCGCGCAAATGCAGGCGTCATCGACGGCTGCGCGCGTCTCTCGCGAAATAGCTGGGCCCTAAGTGAATCATTGTGCCGTCAAACTGGCTAATGGCCACCTAACTTGCATTCTTAGAAGTTCGCCTGACAGGACGTTGGCTCTGAGCTCCAACATCTTCGAAGGCAATGGCTTTCGGTACCAACATGAAAGCGTCGATCAAGCTCGCTGGGTAGTCGACGGCAGATCGCTGGGCGATGCATAAGCCGATTTCAACGCGGTCATAGCCAGAACGCGACCGCGATAGCGTTGGTCACACCGGAGAGGGGATTGCCAGCGAGTCTGTTGTAGTGGGTGGCGACACGGCGGAAGCCCTCGACGCGGCATAAGGCATTCTCGATGAGGTGGCGACCGGCGTAGCGCTGCTTGTCGTTGCGGATGGTGCGTTTGCGATTGCGCCGCGCCGGCCTGGGATGACCGGGATGGCGCCGAAGTCGCGGCCGAGGCGGCGGAGCCGGGCGGCATCGTAGCCCTTGTCGCCAAGCAGGTAGCGCACGCGCCCGGCGCGACCGAGGAGGGCGGGCGCGGCCTTCATGGCGCTGACGTTGCCGGGTGTGAGCATCAGCGCATAGTGGCGGCCGATGCCGTCGGTGAGCGCGGGAATTTCGATCGTCCAGCCGCCGCGCGAGCGGCCGGTCGCCTGAGGTGAACACCCCCCTTTTGCGCCGAACGCCGCGCGCTGTGCTTTGACGTAGGTGCTGTCGGTGGCAATGCTCTTGGTCACCACGCGCGCATCCAAGGCTGCGTCTAGCAGCTCGAGCCAGAAGCCCCTGTGCGACCAGCGGTTGAATGGGTTGTAGACCGTCGTCGAAAGCCCGTACTCATGCCGGGCAGTCGGATCGGCGAAAGCCGAAAGCAACTTCGGGAGAGGCGCTAAGAAGGACTGTAACGACTGCCGAATCAACGAGTATTTTACGCACTCAAGAAAGATCAACGGCGTCGCTTGAATGAAGGTGCAGTGGGGGAAAGGGAGGCTGCGCCAATCGCCGGTCCTTCAGCGACAATTGGCGCAGCCTGCCAGATCGTGCCCATCGTTCACTCCCCAGTGAGACTGATGTCACGACCAGTCGGTCTTCCCGTTCCGACACCTTCTATCTGCCTCAAGAAGGTTAACCAATGGTGTACATAACTCTAAAATGGGGCGTGGCCTCGCCCGACGCCTGCACGCGCTCGGTGTCTGCGAACCTAACGCGTCAGCGCCGCGCTCAAATTGGTCGATTCGACCCACCTTTTGGCGCGCTGGCCATTGTTGCGGCACAGCTGGTACGGCTAGCGCTCGACCAACTTTTGTAATCTGCCGTCCAACCGCGTCGCCCGGATACGACGTAAGTGCCCGAGCGCTTCTCCACTCTTTAGGCTAGGGCGTGGTTTCGTTGTTGTTAGCTCATCGCGTCGCCTGTTCCCATCAGCGGCTGAGGCCCTGCCGAATTTGCGCGGCGTGTACATGCAGGGCGGCGAAGGTGTGCCGCTTAGTGATAAGTGCAAGACGCCCTCGCTCCCCCGCAAGCCTCCGGCCCGAATTATCACAGGTCGAACACTCGTTCGAAGAGGAGATACCCTGGCGGAGCATAGTCGATGAAACAGTTACACCGTTCGATCAGGGTCTGGTGCAGCTATATTGAACAGTCCGCCGGACGGGTCTAAAGGCTGATCGAACATAAAGGCCTGTCATGACGCTGTTCGGCTATGCGCGCGTGCCAACGATCGATCAGGACCTTGGCATCCAGGTGGCGGCGCTACGCGCGGCCGGGTGCCAGACGATCCGATTGGAGAAGAAGTCGCGCGCCTGCGGCGCCATGCCCTCTCGTGCCTACGAGCCACAAGTGGACGTCCAGGGCGTCGATTCGACTCTTCAATCTCAGACGTTCGAGGTGCGTCCGGCTGTCGTCCTTGGGCGAATGGCCGAGATTGGCAGGATAGCGGACGTTGCCCAAATCTCGATGGTAGTGACAAGGCACTGCGTCAATCGATTGGACGCGCTTCAAACTCCACCAGATCTCTTCCGAAGGCAAAATAGGTACGCCCACCTTTGTCACGGGCAAGCCGTCTGCAATCTTGATCTCCTGATCCGATGCAAACGCGGCCTCGGTTCACTCGATAGGTGCGCTCCGTCGCAATTGCACCCGCCGGCCCGGTGTAGCGCCCTCCTACCCAAAAATACTCTCTCGTCCGCAGCTTCGCACGTGCCCTAGCGGGAGGCGACAAAGTCGTTTTCCCCACCAGCGCCTTCCGGATTTCTGCATCGGTTAGACGCACAATCTGCCCTGTCTGTGGCTCCGTCGCCGCTAAGGCGCTTAGCCCCATCATCACCAAAAGCATCGCTAATCCTCACCGCGTCTTGGCACCAACATGCCGAGCGCTACCGCATTGTACCAGTCGAAGGTGTCACGGCGTGCGGGTGAAGGTAGCGCCTTATCAATGTCCGGGATTGGGCGACAACGGGCATGCTGGTGGGTGACAGCAGCAAAGGTCCCATCCGCCGCGATGTCTGCTAATGGGAGCAAAGCCAAACCTGCGGGACCATGATTCAGGCAGCGTTCCTCTCTACCTTTTCCGAGCTGGTGATGGCGGGCGAGGGTGGGTCGGACCGGCGCTTTCCCCGCATCTCCCGCTCGACGGCGAGATCCGCCACGAAGTCGACGAACACCCGCAGTTCGAGCGAGTGGCTCGAGCCTTGAGGCGTGAAGATTCGGGCCGGGAGAGTGGACGAGTTCCACTCGCGACAGACCTCCACGAGACGTCCGGCGGCGAAGTCGCTCTCGCCCATAATCTCGATCACGTGTCCGACCCCGACGCCTGCGACGATGGCGCTGCGCATCGACGGAAGGTCGTTGACGGTTATATTGCAGTCGGGTTCGAGCATCATGGTCTCGCCCGCGTCGTTCCTGACGGTCCAGTCGTGCGGCCTGCCCGTCGTCGGATCCATGAGCCGTATGCAGGTGTGCTTGGCCGAGCTGAGCTCCGCTGGGTCCGCCGGCTCGCCATGGTGCTCGAGGTAGGCCGGGCTTGCGCACGTCAGGAGCCTGCTCTCGAAGAGGTCCGTCTGGTCGAGCCCCTTGGCGGCAACTTCACCGAAGCGCACGGCCACGTCGAAGCCCTCCGCAAGCATGTTCTCCAGGCGGTCCTTCACGAAGACGTCCACCTTGAGTTTGGGATGACGCTTGATGAGCCGTGGGAGCGCCGGAATCAGAAAGTGAAGGGCTAGCGGCGCGTCGGCGCAGACCCTTATTCGACCCCTGACGCTGCCGTCGCTGGACCCGCTCGCCGCCTCGCCGAGCTTCTCCAGAAGCGGGCGGACCTGCTCCAGGAAGCGGCGCCCGCCGACGGTGAGCTTTACCGCCCGCCTGGTGCGATCAAACAGTTTGAAGCCGAGGCGCTCTTCCAGGCGCGCGATTGACTTGCCGACGCCAGAGCGGGACAGCCCCACGAGGGAGGCTGCCTTGAGGAAGCTTCCCGTCTCCGCCGCGGCGACGAAGACGGTGATCCCGTTCGTGACCCTGGTGTCAAACATTGTCTATAATAAATAGCACGGATTGACATGGATCGATAGGGGAGACGTGAACGCGACCCGCCGCACTGGAACGTCGATCGACCGCAATGGGGAACGGGGACCGGCTTGAGGCCGAGCTGACGCGCGCCGTACGCGTACCAGCGAACAGCACGACGCGATCTCGGCCGATTGCGACAGGAACGCGCCGGCTTGAGCCGGGCGGCGCTGTCCATTCTTCCTAGGAGGTCAGCGCCTCGACGCGCACGCGGGCGAAGCGGCCGCGTCCGTCCGGGTTGGTCGTCTGCAGGCCTACGTAGCTCGCCTCCGGAAGAAGGGTCGGGTCCGCTACGCTCAGCACTTCGCGGCCCCCGTCAAGCAGTCGAAGCTGGTGCCCCCTGAGCTCAAAGGTCAGCGCATGCGGTTCGCCCTGCCTGATCTCGGCCACGCTACCGACGCCGGCCAGCATGCGGCTCTGACCGTCTTCGACGACGCCGATGCCGTAGCGGTGCCCCCAGGCACCGATGCCCGCGAGATAGTAGTTATCTCGGTCCGTGTACCTAGCGAGGATGACGTGCTCGCGGTCGTTCGACGCCGGGCCTGCCGAGATCGTCGCCTGGACCGAATAGTCCCTGCGATCGATCAGCCTGTTCCCCTGAAGCGTCTGCGGGTTCTTCTCGGCGTTGCCCAGCGAGAACGCGGCGCCGTCGCGCACTTCGAAGCTCGCTCCGGTCGGGATCGCGGCACCCTGGCCCATGGTCCAGAGCGAGGGATTTACGATGTTGAGACCGTCTTCCCAGGTGGCCAGATTGATCGTCTCGTTCCATCCCGGACGATTGTTCTTGGCGTTGTAGAAGCAGAACTTGCGGCCGCCATGCTCCACGACGAACTGGCGGTAGATCATCGAATCCTCAGGGCCGCCCGCCACGCCGAGATCGAGCTCCATCGCGGCTCTGTCCAGCCTCCAGCGCAAACCGTCCGGAGATGTCAGCCGTCCGCCGCGCGAGGGATAGTCCGCCTGCCAGCCGACGATGCGGGTCTCGTAGAGGTTCGGCCCGAGCTTGCGGACGTTGGGTCCCCCAACGCCCTTCGACGCCCATCCCCCGTCGTCCATCGGTCTCAGGATTGGGTTCGACGGATGCTTGGACCAGGGCCCGGCCGGGTCGGCGGCCGTCGCGTAGCAGATGTAGCGCGGTTCGCCACCGGCCGACTTAATCTTGCCGGCCGTGTACCAAATCTTCCAGATGCGCTCCTCCTCGTCGTAGAGCAGCGACGAGTTGTAGACGAAGCGATCCTCCCAGCGGGCGGTGGATGTCAGCACGACTCCTCCCTTGGTCCAAGGTCCCTCGGGCCGGGTCGCGCGGGCGTAGTGGACCTGCCCCTCTCCGTCCTCCGACACGCCGAAGTAGGTCATGTGGTAGACGCCGTCCTTGAACACGACGCTCGGCTGGTTCAGGGCTCTCGCCTCGCTGGGCAGCGTCTGCATGATCACCGGATCCGCGCGCTTCGACCACCGCAGGCCGTCGTCGCTCGTCGCGTAGCCGATGTTGGTGAGCGAGCCGTACCACATTTTGAAGCGCGCTCCGTCCCCGGTGGCATACACCAAGCACGGGTCCTGCAGCAGGGAGCTCTCCCATGCGAGGTCCTTCTGCATGATGACGCCGTGACGGCGCCAGCCCGCAATGGCGCCGAAGTCGTCCTTGAAGATCGTGGGCGGGTCCGCGCGGCGCGCCGCCGCCTGCGCGCCGGTCTGTGCCGCAACGGCGTCCCCGGCGCGAAGAAGCGCAGGACTCGCGATAGCGCCGCTAACGAAATTTCGCCGGCTTAGCTTGCGGCCTTCCATGTTCATCGTCTTCCTCCCTGGTCGGTGGCCCCGCCCGCCGGTGCTTCCGTCTGAATGGTGATAAAGGATGACGCGGGCACCTGGAGGATCGCCTGTCCGCGGGCGTCAAGCCGTAGCCGGCTGCCGACCGGCGCGACGTTGTCAGGGTTTTCCGAAGTGTTCACGGCCCTCTCCCGTCCGAGGTGCAGCGTCTCGATCCGAAGTCGCGAGAAGGCCGCCTTGGCACCGAAGTCGATGCGATAGCTCACCGCGGCATCGGATGCGTTAGTCACGTTGAGCGAGGCTCCCTTCGCGTCCCTAAACGCGGCGGCCTGGACCCAGTCCTCGTCGCCTCCGCGGACCTCCGCCTCGACCGCGTCGCTCCTCAACGAGGAGGCGATCATCCGGTGGACGTGCCACGGCGGCTGCGTCCAGGCGTTCAACTGGTTCATGAAGACCAGTCCCTGGTCCCAGCCGTTGTCGTTCTGGCCGTCGACCTGCAGGGCGTTGGCGGACGAGATCACATCGACGTAGGGGCGCTTCTGCAAGGCGGTGATCGCGTAGGCGTTGCCGAGCGCTCGTCCGGCATCGTGCTTGTCCGCGTTCAGCTCGAACACGACGATCCTGTGACGCGATCCGGGCGGCGCGAGGCGCTTGAGCGCGGCGGCGTAGCTGTCAAGAGCCCGGATCTGCTTCGCGATGCCCTTTGTCCGTTCCGTCCAGAGGTGGATGTCGAAGTCGACCTCGGCACCGTAGCGCGACGCGAGCTCCAGGATCTTCCCGTGGGCTGCGAGCGATCGCACCTTGCCGCCTCCTTCGAAGTCGTACGGGTTCCGGATCACGTCCGCGTACGAGAAGTCGCCCACGACGAGCCGGATCCCCGGATCGTAGCTCCAGACGATCTCGGCCAGCGCCTTGAACTTGCGATAGTATGCATCGTCCACAGCGTTCTCGTTCCCGAGCTGTAGGCGTTTCTGCCGGTACGGCAGCGCATGCCCATCGGCGTGCCTGCGGGATCCCCAGGTGGTGGTCGCCGGGCCGTAGAGGTAGTCCATGAGGTCGCGCACGTCCTCCGGCTTCTCGTCTATGTTCAGCGAAGGTACCGCCTCCACGCCGAGCGCCTCGCCAAGCTGCATGAACTCGAAGATTCCGAACCCGTTCGACTCGTAGGGGTACCAGAAGCCCTTCGTGACCGGTCGGAGCACCGGGTCGCCGACCATGGCCTTCCACCTGTATTCCGACACGTCCCCGCATCCGCTATTGGCGCAGCCGCCGAAGCGAAGGGCCTGCACGCCTTGGCGCTCGAGCAGATGGGCCACGTCTGACCGCACCGGAAGTCCCTTGTAGCGTCCCCACATCCCGGGCTGCAGCATGACGTAGCCCACGTCCACGCCTCCGACAGATCGTATCTCGAGGGCAAGACGCGCATGCCCGTCCGAAGCGCCGGCGCGCAGGTTGAACGGTAGACGCGACCAATCCGCGTTGGTCACCACAAGGTTCCGCGCCGCAAGAAGCCGACGTCCGTCCGCGCTCTGCAGCGACACCCGCACGACGATGGGCGCAGGCGCTCTCAGGACGACGACGCCCTCGTAGGTTCGACCGCTCGTCACCGACATGCCTTGGCGGTTGAGACCACGGTTCTCTATGCCGGCCCAGTCGCCGGAGGTGGCGCGCTCCATTTTCTGGCTCTGCGCGCCCTTAAACGGGGCTTGCGTGGTGATCGAGTATGCGGCGCCGGGCGCTGTCGACCGCCACTGGCCGCTCACGCCCGTCTCGACCTGAGCTTCGGCGAAGGCCTCGCCGAAGACCATCTGCGAGTAGATGCCGCCGTAGACCTCGTGGTTCACGTCCTCCATGCCGACCGCGACGCTGGTCGGCGTTCGTCCGATGACCCTGTCGGTGACCACTATCGAGCCTGGCTGCGGTACCTGCGCGAACGCGGAGGCGATCGAGGCAACGCCCGTCGCGAGGACGACGACGGCGTTCAGCGGGGCGCGAGGCATGCGGATCGGCCGAAGGCTAGAAGGTGGAGAGCCAGCCGCCATCGACGTAGATGGTCTGCCCGGTGATGAAGCGCGAGGAATCTCCCACTAGGAAGTCGACCGGCCCGGCGACGTCCTCCGGCGTGCCCCAGCGCGACAGCGGGCAGCGATCCCGGACCCATGCGCTGAACGCGGGATCGTCCTGGAGCGTCTGGTTGAGGTCGGTTGCGATGTACCCCGGTGCAACCGCGTTGACGAGGATGCCGTGGCGCGCCCACTCGACGGCAAGAGCCTTGGTGAGTTGTCCGACCGCTCCCTTCGAGGCGGTGTAGGGGGACGTCTCGGCACGTGCTGCGGCGGTCATGAGCGATGCTATGTTGACGATGCGCCCGGGTCTCGCCTGAGCGATGAGCCGTGCGGCGAAACGGCGGCTCAGCTCCCAGATCGATCCCACGTTGACGTCCATGACGGCGCGCCAGTCGGCGAGTTCGAGATTCTGCGCCAGGCCGCGGCGCGTGATGCCCGCTGCGTTGATCAGGACGCCGGGCGTACCGAACTCCTCGCAGAGGCGGTCGAACCACGGCGCTATGCCATCGAGGTCGGCGAGGTCGTGGACGCTCGTGCCGACCGCGACGCCTTTGGGGACGAGGCCATCGGCGGCGGCGAGGAGCGTCGGGTCGTCGCGACCGACCAAGACGACGTCGTGACCCGACCGGGCCAGTGCAGCGGCGCACGCGAGACCGATGCCGCGGCTGCCGCCCGTGACCAGCGCCAGGCGCTTCGTGTCGGCAGGGTGGTTCACCGGTCGGAACTCCGCGGCTCCACGAGGACCTTGCACGCGTCGCCCGATCGGAACTGCGCGAACGCGTTTTCGACGTCCTCTAGAGGGAAGCGGTGTGATATGATCCTGTCCAGCGGCAGCGACGAGGCGAGCGCGATGGCCTCGTCGAAGTCGTCGCGCGTGTAGACCCGCGAGCCTACCAGCTCGAGCTCCTTGAAGTTCACCCCCTGGAGATCCACGCTGACGGGGCGCTTGAACACGCCGACGCCCACGAGGACGCCTCGCGGCCTGGCGAGAGCCGTCATCTCGGTCGCGGAGGACGGGTGGCCTGCGCATTCGAAGACGAGCCCCGCCCCGTTCTGGTCGGTGATCGCCATGACGTGACCGAGCAGCGGCGCACCCGCCTCGATGGCTTCAAGGCCAAGCGATCTCGCGAGTTCAAGCCGCGCCTCGGAGACGTCGCTGATGACGACGCGCCCGATGCCCTTGGCGGAGGCTACAAGCGCCGTGAGGAGGCCGATTGGCCCCGCGCCGAGCACCACTGCGACGTCGACGTCCGCAAGGTCGGCTCTTCCGACCGCGTGCACCGCCACCGCGAGGGGCTCGATCAGCGCGCCGATGGCGGGTGACATCGTCTCCGGCAGCTTCATAAGTGACGCGATCGGCAGCCTGACGAAGTCGGCCATGCCGCCGTCTCGATCGAAGCCGAAGAGCTTGAGCTCGCGACAGACGTGCGACTGCCCGTGGGTACAGGCGTAGCAGCGGCCGCAGGATATAAGCGGGAACATCGTCACCCGGTCGCCCACGGCCACGTGCGCGTCGGGCTTGGCGAGCTCGACCACGGTCCCGGCGAGCTCGTGTCCGATCGTCAGGGGCGCCCTAGCGCGAGGGTGGGTGCCTGCGACGATGTTGAGGTCCGACCCGCAGAAGCCGCACGCATCGATGCGGACGAGCGCCTCGCCGTGGCGCACCACCGGACGCTCGAGCAGTTCGGGTCGTAGCTGGTCCGGTCCCATGTAGCGGGCCGCAAGCATCGTCTCTGCCACCATCGCTCTCCCAAGCGGACGAGATTTGAGGAGTCCGCATATATTATAGATAATCTTTTGGCAAGTCGACGCAGCCGGAGGTTGGCTGAACGTCGGGCAGGCTATCGGGAGCGTGCCTCTACGTAGCGGCAGCACTCGGCGAAGCTCTCGCCGAAGCTCGAGTTGGAGCGCTCCACTCAAAAGGTTCGACCGTTCTGCGCCGCGCCGTCATGAACGCGTCGGCCACGAGCTTGAAGGGCTTCAGGTCGATCCTGCTCTGACGGGCCCCGACCATGTCGGCGAACCGGCCGTAGAGACGGCTGTATTCGCCCTCTAGCGCAAGGCTCTGTTCCGCTCCGTCGATCTGCAGGCGGCAGCCACCGTCCACGAGCCGCAGCGTGCCCTCGTCGGTTTCGATCGCGACCTCCCAGATCTGCCGTCCTGCCTCATCGAAGTCGAACGATACGTCGACCGGGACCTGGCCCTCGGACGAGAGCCGCAGGGAGGCAGCGATCGGAGCCTCCCTGTTTGATGGAAAGGCGAGCTCGGCATCCTCGACGAGGAGCTCGCCGGGCAGAAGCTTCGTGAGGATGGATAGCGCGTTGATGCCTGCATCGAAGACGCCGATGCCTGGACGCCAGATCCACTCCTGCCGGGGATGCCAGAATCGGACGTCTTCGTGCCAGGTGACCGTCGCGCGAAGGACCCTTCGGGCCGCGAGCCACGCTTCGGCGGCTTCGACGCCCGCGGCCTCCTGAGAGTGCCACGTCACGAACAGCACCTGGTCCGTGCCTGCGAAGACGGACGTGAGCGCCTCCGCTTCGCAGAGGGTCGACGCGGGCGGCTTCTCCAGAAGGACGTCGAGCTTCATCGCGGCGGCTTCCCGAACGAGTTCGAGTCGGCCATGAGGCGGAGTGCAGATCGAGACGGCCTGAAGCCCCGGATGCCGGGCTATCAGTTCCCTGAGAGTGGGAAAGACCTCCAGATCAGCATGCGCCGCCTGAGGATCCACGGCGCCGACGAGGGAGAACCGTCCATCTCTTCGCAGAGCGGGTATGTGCTGGTCGCACGCGATCTTGCCTGCACCGATCACGGCGATCGCGATCGAGGCGCTCACAAGGTCAAGCCTCTGAGCGAAGGGCCATCTGGCTGCGCCGGTGTCATCACCGATCTCGGTTCCACCGGACGGATCCAATCGAGCAAGCCCGCTTGCAGGGCGCTCAGGTCGAAACGGAGGCGCCCGCGCGATGGTTGGGGGGAGGAGGGAGGGTGACCTCCTCCCCCGCCGGCGGCGGGGAGGGGCGCCGGCAACGCTCGTCGGCGAGGACGAGGCCGGCAGGTCGGCCCATGCGTCCATCGTCCGAGAACAGGGTGTTCGGGCATATCGACAGCTTCGACCGCGGTGCGGGACAGATCGGCCGGCAGACCGCACGTGCCGGGTCGTCGGTCAGACGTCCGGGCTCGATCCGATGGCCTATGCGATGGTGAGCAGCTCCTGTGAGACCAGCCTGATGACTTCAGAAGAGACGAGAAAGGCGAATGGGTAAAGCGCTGCCCTTGCAAGCGTGCCTTCGCGAAATCGGCAGCATCGTCGCTGCGACGCGCTCCGAAGGATAGCGGTTGGTTGACCTTTCCACTTATTCGCACGCGAGGGTTTTCCGACAAAAAGACGCCCGGCCGTTTGAGCCGGCCGGGCGAGGTGGGAGGGACGTGTCGGGCGAGCTAGCGGCCGTTGGCGCTCGTCCACGAAGCTGTTTGCGGTGTCGCGTCGATCCCGATCTAGAACTTGGCCCTGATGCCGAAGTTGTATCGGGCACCCGTCTCCTGCAGCAGAAGGAAGCGCTCCTTCAGCACGGACCACTCGTCGACCTTGGAGTTGGTCACGTTGACCCCCTGCGCATAGACCTGGAAATTGGGCGTGACGTCGTAGCTCACGTTGAAGTCGAATTGCCCGTAGCTGGAACGGTTGCGCGGGCGGGCCTGGAAGTCCCGGCAGGAGCGTAGGTATTCGGACCGCCAGTTGTACGATCCACGGGCGGACAGGCCGTACTTCTCGAAGAAGACGCTGCCGTTCGCCGAGTGAGGCGACAGTCCGTTGTAGCCGCACTGATAGTCGGCGAGCGACGAGTCGCGGTTGGCCTTGCTGTCGACGTAGGTGTAGTTGCCGGCGAGACCGAACCCGGACGCGAAGCCGGGCAGCCAGTCGAACGCGTACTGCCCGCCGACTTCAACGCCGCGGATGTACCCCGTCTGGCCGTTGCGGGTACGAGTATCCTGGAAGACGTAGCCGAAGCGCTCCACGGGAAGGGTCTGGAGCTCCAGGAACTTGCTCAGGTCCTTGTAGAAGCCGCCCACGCTGAAGTAGCTGACGGGCGAAAGATACCACTCGATCGAGACGTCGTAGTTGGTCGACTTGAACGGCTCAAGGTTCGGGTTGCCGCCGCTGGACAGCGGAACCGAAATGCGGCCGCCGAAGCCGTTGTTGACGCCAAGGTCGGTGAGCGTCGGTCGCGTGACCGTCTGCGAGAAGGCGGCGCGCGCGACGAGCTTGTTGGTGACGTTGTACTTGACGTTCGCCGACGGCAGTGCGTTCACGTACGAGTTGCGCACCGA
Source organism: Sphingomonas sp. BK580 (assembly GCF_014194975.1). Taxonomy (GTDB): domain Bacteria; phylum Pseudomonadota; class Alphaproteobacteria; order Sphingomonadales; family Sphingomonadaceae; genus Sphingomonas. The sequence continues at coordinate 115,461 of NZ_JACIAY010000013.1, forward strand.
CAGCGGACTGGTGGGTCCGTACTGGAACTGCAGCGTGTCGTCGCCCACCGTGTTCGTGATCGCGAGGATCGGGCGCGCGAAGCCTCGCGAGTCGGTCTGCGTGCGCACGACGCGGACGCCGGCGTTGGCTCCCCAGTTCTCGCCGCCGAACTGCATCGAGACGTAGGCGGCGAGCACCTTCTCGTTCACGTCGGAGTAGCCCCCTAGGTCGGGCTGAACGCCGAACGGGCCTCCCGGAATGGCAAGGAGCCGAGCGGCCTCGGCCGCCTGCTGGGCGGCGTCACGGCCTTGGCGCGGAGTGGCCAGCACGTCGGGCCGCGAGACGTAGGCCAGGATCGCGTTCGGGTCGAACGTGATCATCTGCTTGGGCAGGTTGCCGCTGCCCTTCACGCCCGCCAGGAAGTCGTCCAGGTCGAGGATGCCTAGTAGCGACGGATCGATCGGCGTCTCGTAGCCGCAGTAGGTGCAGTTCGTGTCGTTGTTGTTGTAGGCTTCGCGCCGCTTGCTTCGGTCGGAGTAGGACACTCCCATCCGGACCATGTTCAGGATGCTGTCATGCACCTTGAAGTCGCTGTCGAGGTGGAACTCGGAGCCGCGATCGCGGACGCGGTTGTTCGTGATCGACATGTAGTGCGCCGTGATGAACGAGGGATCGTTCAGCGGCCCGAGGTTTGATGCGGTGGGGATGTCGTTGTCGGGGTCCAGGTCGAAGCGAGGCGCCTCCGGCGTGCGCGCGCCGACCACCACGAACTGCTGGGGGTTGCGCTGGCGCGCCTTGGTCGTCGACGCGTCCAGCCGCACCTCCACGTCTTCAGTCGGGTTCCACTTCAGGTTGCCGCCGATCTGGTAGCTCTGGGTCAGCCGGTTGTTGGGCCCGGTGATGAAGTCAATCGTGCCGCCAGGCACCCCTGCGTCGCGCAGTGCTGGATTGGCAGCGAGATAGTCGAGGCCAGGACGGTTGAAGCCAGTGACCGTGCCGTTCTCGTTGGTGGTGAGGCCGATGAACGGCTGCGAGTAGAAGCTCACGAAGTAGTTGCGGTCGGTGAAGACGTCGAACTTCGAGTAGATCCCGTCGACCGTCAGCAGCAGGGTGTCCGTCAGCTGCGCCTGCACGCTGCCCGCGACGTTGATCCGGCGCCGCTTTTCCTGCCAGCGATCGACCTGGATGTTCTGCGGCGTGTGGATCGGGCCGGTCGTGGTGATGGCGGTCGTGGGCTGCCCGACCGCGTCGAGGCCGCCAGCGATCACCTGCTGCGGACCGAACAGCCACCCCTCCGTCTGAACGAAGTCGAGCTGGCTGTAGCGCTCGGTGTAGGAGCCGGAGAGAACCGCGCCGAACGTCTTGGCGTCGTTGGTCCACGACGCGACTGCGGACAGGTCGGGCCCGGCCTTGTCCCGCAGCGTGTCGTAGATCGCCCCGGCGGACGCGGCTACGTGGAAGCCCTCGCGCCCCTCGAGCGGCCGGGCGGTTATGATGTTGACGGTGCCGCCGATCCCGCCTTCCTGAAGCTCGGGCACGCTCGACTTGAAGACGTCGGTGCGCTGGATCATGTTCGACGAAAGCACGTCGAACGAGAACTCGCGCCCAGGATTGTCGGTCGCCATGACGCGGCCGTTGACGAGCACGGTGTTGAATTCGGGGCCGAGGCCACGGACGGTGATGAACTGTCCCTCGCCGCCGGAACGGTCGATCGCGACGCCGGTGATGCGCTGTAGCGACTCGGCGATGTTTGCGTCGGGGAACTTGCCGACGTCCTCGGCCGAAATCGAGTCGACGATCTGCTGCGCGTCGCGCTTGACCCGCGCCGACGATGCCAGGCTCGCCCGGATGCCGGTCACGACGATGTCGCCGCCGGAGCCGGACTCGTCGCCGCCGACCTGCGCGGCCGTGGGCGTCGGTTCCTGCGGCGCGCCTGTGTTCTCGCTAGGCGAGCCAGGGGCCGCAGGTGCGGTCTCCTGCGCCTGCACGGGCGCGGCGATCAGCATGGCTCCGCAGAGCAGGTGCGCCTTCCACATCGGACTGTTCCTCTCCCTGGTTCTGGAAGCTGGCCATCGAACCGCAGCTAGCCTTCCGATCGCATGTACCCTCTCATGTTCCGCAACGATTGTACAGATAATCTATAATCCGCCGATGTGTCCTTTTTCGGGAGGGGGCGTGCCTAAACCGGAAGCCATACCGCCATGTCGACGGGGCCGCGGTTGAGGTTGGCGAAGTAGGGGATGGCGGTCGCTTTCGAGCGGACGCGGGCGCCGCCACTGGGGCCGTAGAGCGCCGAAGCGCTTTGCGAGGGAACGCTAACGAAACCGTCCAGGACGACGACGCCGCCCAGCTCGACCGTCCGTCGCGGCGAGAACGATGAAGGGACGACCGCCGACGTGGCGAGATCGGGCAGGTCGCGGGACTCCATGCAGTAGACGATTGGCCCGCGCATGAGGGCGACGCGGCCGGTCGCGCTCTTCACCCTCGGATCGGCATGCATCACCCGGACGGGCATGGGCATGTCGAGCCGTACGACGTCGCCGGGTCGCCAGCGGCGGTCCAGCGCCACGTATCCGTTCGCGCCCGTACTGGCGTCGGCAGGAGTGCCGTTGATGGTGAGCAGTGCGGTCTCGCACCATCCCGGGCGGCGGATCAGAAGGCTGAGCGGCGAGGCCGGCGCCTGATCGATCACGAACTCGACTCTGCCCGACCAGGGATAGTCGGTGACCTGCCGGAGCTTCACCGGTCCGTCCGGCGTATGGATGGTCGCGCGTCCTCCGACGAAGAGGTTGACGTACACCTCGCGATCTCTGGTCGCGTACACGTAGCCGGGCATGGCGCCCATCAGCTTCAGGAACATCGGCGGGCAGCAAGGGCAGGTGTGCCACTGCCAGCGCGCGCGTGAAGCATCCGACTCGAGGGGGTTCTGGTAGAGATAAGAAGTGCCTTCCAGCGACACGCCCGATAGGGCGCCGTTGTAGAGGACCCGTTCCAGCTCGTCGGCGAAGCGGGCGTCTCCGAACAGCAGGTTCATGTTGCGGTGGAAGAAGCCGGCGCCGACCGCCGCGCAGGTCTCGAGGTACGCATCGTTCGGCAGAGCGAAGTCCGGACCGAACTTCTCTTCCTGCGCGTAGGCGCCGACGCCGCCGGTGACGTGCATGCGCCTGTGGACCATGTTCTCCCAGAGGCGGAGCGCGGCGCGACGGTAGCGGTCGTCCCCGTTGATCCGCGCCGCTGCGGCGATGCCGGCGCAGAGCAGTGTGGCGCGGACGGCATGGCCTTCGATCGTGTGCTGCTCGAACACGGGCGCGTGGTCCTGCGCGTAGGCGCCCCACGAGGGTCGGTCGCTCCCCTGGCGCCTCTCTCGGACGAACCGCTCGGCGGCCGGCCGGTCCTTATCCCAGTCGGGCGTGCCCGAGTTCCGGCCGCGGCTCTCGATCCAGAACTCGGCGAGCTTCAGGTAGTCGGCCGAAGCGACGGGCAGCGGAAGGTTCGCCGCGAGCGCGGGCCGCTCCACGAAGAATTCGTGAAGCCTTACGAGCGCCTCCTCCGGCAGCGGGTGCGCCGGGACGATGTTCCGCTTAGGCGGTGGCCCCATGAGCGCGCACATGGTGTTGGCGATGCGGACCGCCGGCACGAGGAGGGTCGTGCTCCCCGTCGCGTGCTGCAGCCTGACGGCGGCGTCTATCAGGGCGCCAAGATTGTAGACGTCGTGCTGCCAGACCAGAACACCTCCATCGTCGCCCCATTCGTGGCCCGGCTCGACCAGCTGCGTGTAGGTGTTGACGTAGCCGTCCGCCCTTGTCGCTGCGGCGGCGGCGATGCGCTTCGCATAGCCCTCCAGGCGAAGTGCCAACTCGGGGTTCGGGTCTGCCAGAATGAAGTCGGCTGCGGCGCGGATCATCTCGTAAACCAACCCGTCCATCCACGGATCGCCCGCGTGGGTGCCGCCGCTCCTCGTGCTGACCTTGTCGAAGTTGGCGAACGCGCCGCCGCGGTCGGTCTCGAACTTGGTCAGGCAGTCGGGGATGGTAACGTCGCGCCATATGCGGCGTTTCGGCGCCCAGAAGGAGTCGTCGATGACCACGTCGGAGATGGGCACCGGCTGCAAAGCGCCCCCGGTCGTGGGGTCGGCGCCGATAAAGGGGGCCGGCAGCGCGTCGGAGGCGTCCGGGCGTAAGGCTGCGGCAAGCCCGAAGGCGGAGCCATGTAGAAGGAGATCTCTGCGGGAGAGCGGCATTGGATCACCTTTCCGTGTGAGGAGGCTCCGGTTCGGCTAGCCCGCGTACTTGCATGGCGGCACGCCGCGGCAGTTCGCATCGACTTCGAAGAGACACCCGCTGTGAGGGCCGGCATCTCCCATGCCCTCCGAGGTCACGAACATCCTGTCGAGCGCCGCGCCGGCGAACGCGACGTTGGTGACCTGCGCGGTGGGCATGGGGATCACGCGTTCCCGCCTTCCGCTCGGATCGAAGCGGGCCACCGAGGCTGCTCCCCAGCAGGCTACCCAGAGATGGCCTTCCGCGTCGAAGCACATTCCGTCCGGGTTGCCCCAGCCGTCTTCGAACTCGATGAACGGCAGTCTCGGTCCCAGCGAACCGTCGTCGTGAAGCGCGTAGCGGTAGATGGTCCTTCGAGGGCTGTCGGTGTGCAGAAGGAACCCGCTTCCTATCGCCGGTCCGTTCGTGATGACGTAGCCGTCGTCCACCTGCGTCACCCGGCCGTCGGGATCCAATCGGTAGAAGGCTCCGCTCGGGCCTTGGCAGGACGCCGGCATCGAGCCGGCCCATATGCGCCCGGCCGCGTCGGCCTTGGCGTCGTTGAAGCGGTTGCCTCGTCGCCTCGGCTCCGGATCCGCGATGATCTCGAGCTCGAGCGGGTCGAGCGAAAGCGTCACGAAGGTGCGGCCTACCCCAGCAACGAACCCGCCTCGCTCGCGCTCTATGAGCCAGCCGATCGTGTCGGGCATCTGCCATGTCGCGACGCTCTCGTCGGCGAGGTCCAGTCTGTTGACCAGGCGCTCGACGATGTCGACCCAGAACACCGAGTTGCGCGACGGACTCCACAGGAGCCCCTCGCCAAGAGCGTCGCGACGCTCGCGCGGTAGGATGCGGACGTCGGTCACGGCCGCTCCAGCTGACGCTGCAGCTCCTCGAGCGAAAGGCCCTTCGTCTCCGGGAAGAAGCGCAGGACGACGAAGAACTGCAGTCCGCACATCAGGGCGAAGAAGATGAAGGGCGCCGCAGCCAGCCGCTCGGCCACGATCGGGAAGAGGTTCGCGAGAACCGCGCAGACGACCCAATGGGTGAAGCTGCCGAGGCTCTGACCCTTGCCGCGGACGGCGTTCGGGAAGATCTCGCTCAGGTACACCCAGATCACGGCGCCCTGGCTGATGGCGAAGAACGCGATGAAGCCGACGAGCGGCCAGATGAGCAGATGCTGGTACGACTGCGTGTAGAACAAGCCGGCAATCGTGGCCATGCAGACGAAGGTGCCCACCGATCCGATCAGCAGAAGCGTCTTGCGACCAAGCCGGTCGATGATCGCCATGGCAAGCGCGGTGAAGGCGAGGTTGGTGACGCCGATGGCGACCGCCTGTATGTCGCCGGACACCTTCCCGAAGCCGGCCTTGGCGAAGATGTCGTTCAGATAGTAGAGGATCGGATTGATGCCGGAGAACTGATTGAAGAGGGCGAGCGTGATCGCAAGCGCCACCGGGACGGCGTAACGGCGGGAGAACAGCGGCTGGTTGCCCGCTAGTCGGTCCTCCGCGAGCGAGCGCTCGATGTCGGCGAGCTCGTCAGGCGCGGCGGGCCCGGCGGTCTGGATCAGGACGTCGCGCGCTTCGGCAATCCGTCCCTTGCTGACGAGCCAGCGCGGGCTGCGCGGGACGCCAAGGAGCATCAGGAGGAACAGCAGCGCGGGCGCGGCCGAGATACCGATCTTCCAGCGCCATTCGTCGGTGCCGAGGCCAAGAGTTCCGATGACGAAGTTGGAGAAGTAGGCCACCACCATGCCGAGCACGATGTTCAGCTGGAAGGAGACCACCATGCGCCCGCGCCAGCGGGCAGGGGCCACCTCCGCGATGTACATCGGCCCGAGGACCGAGGCGGCTCCGATGGCGATCCCAGCGACGAAGCGGAATGCCAGGAACGACGTCCAAGTCCAGGCGAGCCCGCAGCCCAGGGAACTGACGACGAAAAGCAGCGCGAGGGCCCGGAGACTGTCCCGGCGGCCGAACCGGTCGCCGGCCCAACCGGCCGCCGCGGCCCCCGCGATCGTTCCCCAGAGCGCGATGGCGACGGTGAAGCCGAGAGATGAGGCCGTCAGGCCGTAGACCTCGGAGAGCGCCTTGGTCAGTCCGGCGATCACCGCCGTGTCGAAACCGAAGAGAAGGCCCCCGAGAGCGGCGGCTGCCGTGCACTTTATTACGGTTCTGGATGGCGAGCCGCTGCCGCCTGCCGCACGTTCCGTGATCATCGATCCCTCCAGCCCACCGACCATCTATTATAGATAATCGCTGGTCAAGCCCGAGGCTTCTGGAACTCAGTCGCTGAGGCGAAGATCGAGACCGTACTGCTCGTTCCAGTAGTTGACCGTCTGATCGACGAAGGCGCGTCGCGCCTGGCGCGGATCGCGGCTGAGGATGCCGTCGAGGATCCCTTGATGCTGCCGTATCGCCGCCCTCCGCTCGGTCAGCGTGTTCGGACTCTCTGGCCATCGTCCGACGACGGAGAACACGAAGAGCCGAAAGGTAATGCTTTCCAGCAGTGCTCGCAGATATGGGTTGCCCGCGGCGTCCCAGATGCGCCGGTGGAACATGACGTCGCAGTCGTGGAAGCGGCGGACGTCCTCGTCCCGCTCGGTGTCGGCCATCGTCGCTACGATGTCGATAAGCTCCTTCGCGAGCTCCGGCGTGAGCCGTTCCGAAGCCAGCCCCATAGCACGGGCCTCCAGCGGGATGCGGACCTCGAGTATCTGACGGTAGTCGTCCGGGCTGAGTTCGGCGACGTAGGTCCCGCGCTGGTGCGTCCTGCGCAGAAGGCCCTGGTACTCCAGCTCCCGCATCGCCTCGCGCAAGGTCGGCTGGCCGATCCCGAGCCGCTTCGACCAATGCTGTTCCAGAAGCCGGTCGCCCTGGACGAGCTCTCCCGAGATGATGGCCTCGCGAAGCGCCTGCGCGGCAGCCTGGGACCTCGTCGTGAATTCGAGTTCGCCGGTGACTGGCTTTGCTGGCATGTTGTGACCTCTGAGCTTGGCGACTTGGATAGCACGATCCCGGCGCAGGTCACCCCGGCTTGTATACCGAGTCTGGAAAGCGCCGCCTCCGCGCTGCCGTCTGGCGATCGCTCCGGTGAGCGGTGCGAGGCGGCCAGCGTGTCGGCTGGGCGCTTGCGCAGCGGGGCTGGGCCGCCGACGTTCGAAAGCGGACGGCACCATGGCTGTCCTGGAGGTGGTCCGTCGACTCTCGTGCGGGCGACGGGAGCGGCGAGATCGGACGGTTCGAAGCCGTCGCCCGCGTCCTCTTCATTGCTCGATCCACTCCGACGGATGGCCGAGCCTCGTTTCCTCGCCTGAGAAGTGATGGGTCACGAAGTCGACGAACACCTTGACCCCCGCCGAGCTGCAGGATCGCCGGGGTGTGTACAGGTAGGCTGGCCAGCGGCGATGATTCCACTCGGGCAGAACCTCGACGAGCTGACCGGACGACAGCGCCTCCTCCGCCATGAAGTCGAGCAGGCGGGCCAGGCCGAAGCCGGACATCGCGCCCGCCATCAGAGCCGGCGCATCGTTCACGGTCAGTCCGCAGTTCGGTAGAAGGGTGTAGGCGTGCCCGTCGGCCTCCATGAAGCTCCAGCTGTGAGGGCGTCCGGTCAGGTCGTCGAGGAGCCGTATGCAGTTGTGCCGGCCGTCGATGTCGTGCGGACCTTCCGGCGCTCCGTGGAGCTGGACGTACGAGGCGCTCGCGCAGGTGACGATCCGGCTGCTGAACAGGAGGCGCTTGCGCACGTCGGGTGCATCGGGTTCTCCGAAGCGCACTGCGACGTCGATGTTCTCCGCGATGAGGTTCTCAAGCCGATCGCGTATCAGGAGGTCGATCTTTATGTGCGGGTGGCTCACGAAGAAGCTCTGCAGGACCGGCATCAGAAGGTAGGTTCCGAAGGCGGCGTCGCAGCTCACTCGAAGATGGCCGCGTATGAGGCTTCGGTCGCTTGGCACCGCCGCGTCGCCGAGGCGTTCGATCAGGGGAAGAACGGTGGCCAGAAGCTCACGGCCTTCCGGGGAAAGCTTGAGCGCACGACTGGACCGGTCGAAGAGCTTGAGGCCGGTCCGCTCCTCCAGGCGGGCGATGGCCTTTCCAATGCCAGACCGGGAGAGGCCGAGCGTCTCGGCTGCTCGGGTATAGCTCCTCGCTTCGGCCACGGTCGCGAAGATCGTGACGCCGCGGATGATGCGACCGTCGATCATGCTTCACCGCAGGCGAGATGACATGAGCGCTTCGACCCCGGCGTCGGGTGGACGGAGGTAGGCGGGTGCGTCCGGTATGCGCCGGCCGCCGAACCGCCCCGGCAGCGACGTCCTCGAGCAAACCGATCCCTGCGACTAGGCAGGAGAACGGCCGCGATCCCCGATGGTGTCGTCCTGGCGGTCGGCGGGTGCGCTGTATAACCATCGGGGTGATCGACCGAATCCCGCGCGCGGACCGCGGCCCTGATAGATCTGGCGCTCAGGTCGGCGCGGGATGGATCTGCCGGGTGCGACTTCGAAGAAGGGGGCTTACCCGCCGTCCGTAAGGCCGGGCCAGGGCAGCCCGCTTTCCGGGATACGAGGACGGGACTGGAGCGCGGCTCATCGTCGCGATCCCTTCTGCGATGGTGCGACCGTGACCCGGCATCACTCATGCGTGCACTCCCTGCATCCGCTATGACTGATCGGAACGCTTCACCATAGGGGATTTAGCGACGCCACTTGGTCCCCTGAGAGGGGACGTTCGGTGCGCATAAGAAGTCGATCTCTCTCATCCACGGGGCGGGGCGCGGGTACGATACCGCCCCCGCCTGCGTACGCGCGGCAAGCCGTTTAGAAGCCTTCGACTCTCAACCCTTTTTCGCCAGCAGCCTGGCGATGGTCTCCACGAGGTCATGCTCGCCTGCGGCAGGGCGACCGAGGCTGCGCCAGGCGACAACGGCATCCGGACGTACGAGGCTCGCCCCGCCCGGGCCTACGCCGAACACGGTCTCAAACGTTCGTTCGACCGGGAAGACGACGTCCTGCCCGACCACGAGCAGCTGAAGCGGCACTCTCGAGCTCTCGGCTGCGGCCCGCCCTACGGCGATCCAGTCGGCGTCGGCGCTTATGAGCGTCAGGGTCTCGGTGAACAGATCCGTCGTCGAGGCGCGCCGTCCGCCCGTCGTGATCCACGCGTGCGGAACGCGCGTCCCTGGCATGCCGGCCCAGAACTCGGGATCTGCCGCGGGAGGAAGGCTTATGGGCGGCTCGGGAGCGATTACTGCCGAGGAAGACACCCTCTGGCCGAGCTCCATCGCGACGTCGCCGTAGAGCGGCTCGTCGGCGAGCGCCTCGCCGACCCACCGGCGGTAGTCCGGTCTCGCGAAGGTCTGCTGGTGCCGGAGCCAGCCGATCGGCCGCCGCTCCGCGTCGTACGTCTCCAGCAACGACGGATTGGCCTGGCCGGCGAGCACCATCTGCAGCTTCCACGCCAGATTGTAGACGTCGTCGATGCCCGTGTTCGCACCAAAGCCGCCGCGCGTGGGCGGGAGCTGGTGCGCGGCGTCGCCTGCGAGGAAGATGCGGCCGACGGAGTAGCGTTCCGCTATGCGTCCGGCCATCTCCCACCGCCCAGTGCCGATCACCTCGAACGGCATGTCCTTGCCGAGCGCTCTGCGGATGGCCGTCCCGAGCTCCTGGTCGCTTCTTTCGACGTCGTCGCCGAACATCAGCACCCAACGGCCGTCGGGATAGTGGGTGAGGAACGCGCGGAAGTCGGCCTGCTCGACGCTGAACTGCTGAACACCTTGCGCGAGATACGGCTCGGCCTGGTCGCAGCGGAACAGGACGCTGCGCATCGTCCGGATGTGCCCGACCCCGCGCCGCTTCACTTCCAGCCGCTCGCGTACGAAGCTGTCGGCACCGTCGGCGGCGATCATGTAGTCGGCGAAGAAGGCCCGTTCGATCCCCGCCTTCCGATCGCGGACCCTGATCCGTACGCCGTCCGCATCCTCATGAAAGTCGACGACTTCCGCGCCCAGCAGCAGCTTCGCTCCGCGCTCCGCTGCCGCGGCGCGCAGGATCGGCTCCAGACGATCCTGCGCGATGGCGGCCCCTGTGCAGGGGGAGGAGCCTTCCCGATGGGCGAGATCCTCTCCGGGCGTCCACGACTGCTCCTCGTACCACTGCCCCGAGAGGCTCTCCACGCGCATACGTCGCAACCGCGTTCCCGCAGCCACCTGCGGTATGCGGTCCTCTATGCCGACCGCGCGGTAGTGTTCCATCGTCAGCTCCGTGAAGCCGACGGCTCTCGGATGTGGCGAGCTCGAGGTGTGCTTTTCGACGAGGACGGTGTCCACGCCTCTGCTCGATAGGAAGAGCGCTGCCGACAGGCCGACGAGGCTGCCGCCGGCGACGAACACCTGGCAATTGGATTGATCTGGAAGAAGGTGGAGCATTGCGTGGTCCGAGTGCACGAGGCCGCTTGCGCGGCGACTAGGACGCGGGCGCACGCCTGCCGCCGCGCCCTGCGGCGCGGCCGAACGATCACGCGGCTCTGTCGTACCCGCACGACCCGACAGGCGGACGCCGCACGTCCGCTGCTGCCGTGGTCCGCGGCCCGGAACTCGGGCTGGAATGAGGCCGTCTTCGCGACGGCTGACCGGGGCTCACCACGTCCGGTCCACCTTTTTCGACAAGCATGATCTAGGCGTCGAAGCTCCTGCAATCAACCTCTCGATGGGCATGGCAGCGACCTCAACGTGGGTGGACTAGCTGCCGTTCAGCGTCGCGTAGCTCTCGTCGTACCGGCCCTCGCGCTCGGCGGAGCGCAACCAGGCGGCGCGCGCCTCGATCACTTCGCCACGTTCGGGCTGCGGAACCTCGAGAGACCGCATGACGGCGTCGATGTAGTCCTGGAGCGGCATGGCGGCAGGGTCGGTCGCCTGACCCGCTCCCGCAAGCTCGGTCTGCACATATGGAGGAATGAGCTCTAGCACCTCGATCCCGACCGGCCGCAGCTGCGTGCGGAGGGATTGAGTCCACGAATGGAGGAAGGCCTTGCTCGCGCAGTACGTCGGATAGTTGGCTCGGGGAAGGAACGCGAGCCCGGATGTGGTCGTCATGATGGTCGCCGGCATGCGTCCCTTGAGTAGCGGAAGAAGAGCAGCCGTGACTTCCAGCGTTCCAAAAATGTTGGTCTGCACGATGCGGCGCGCCGTCGAGGTGTCCCACTCCCCGGCGAGGTCCTCCTCCCCCGTCACGCCGGCGTTGTTGACGAGCACGTTGAAGTCGGGAAGCTCTCTCCGCACGAAGTCTTGGAGAGCGCGAGGTGCGTCGGGATCGTCCAGGTCGAAGGTCGTCCCGGTCATGCCGGGATTGGCCGCCACGATCTCCTCGATGAGCGCTGCCCGCCGGCCAGTGATGGCGACGCGGTTGCCGCGGCGATGAAGCTGCTCGGCGAGCGCACGACCTATGCCGCTCGTGCCGCCTGTGATCAGGACGTGGTTCGAGTCGAGACGCATGAGTGATGTTCCTTGCTATGCGAGGACGACTGGCTTGAGGACGCGCTCGACCCACGTGCGGAAGTCTGTCGAGGTCCTGATCGCTGCGCGCTTTGCGCCTGCCGCATCCATCCCCTCTTCTTTGGCGCGGTACATGTCGACGTACCCCTGGGCGAAGGACTCTGAAGCGCCCCGGTCCAGGAACTGCTGCTTGAAGGAGGCGTACGGGATCTGCTGATAACGGATGCTCCGACCCAGGACCTGGGACATGATCTCGGCCATCTCCAGGTTCGACAGGTCTTCAGGGCCCAGGACGGCGACTTCCTCCTGTCCCGACCACGTCGCGTCGTCGAGGAGCTGCGCCCCCACGACGCCCATGTCGGACGTCGCGGTCGCAGGCAGGCGGACGTCGCCGTCGATGGGACCGAAGAAGAGTCCCTTCTCCCTTATGGCTGCCGCCTGTCGTGCGACGTTGTCCATGAAGGAGGGCATCGCCATCCCGCGGAAGCCCGATCCCGCGGACATGAGCAGGTCGTCCATGGCGATCGAGGCGCTCACGAGGCCTGCTTCATGCGCCCATCGGGTGCCCCGGCCGAGCGCCGTCACGCTGACGATCCGTCGTACCTGGTGCTTCCTCGCCGCTTCCACCACCGGACGCGTGAAGTCCAGATAGGCCTGTTCGAGGGTGAGAGCCGCGTTGGGCGGCACGAGCCAGAACAGCGCGTCCGCCCCCTCGAGCGCTCGATCGAGCACCGCGGAATCCCCGTGCGAACCCTCGACGACCTCGAAGCGGGCGCGCACGTCCGGGTCGAGCTTGGACGCATCCCGGGCCACGAGCCTTGCGGAAGCGCCCAGTTTCGCGAGTTCGCGTACGACGTTTCGACCGATCTGTCCGGTGGGAGCTGTAATTACGATCACTGTGGGTCTCCAGGATCCATATCAGGAGCGTGCCGCGCGGCGGCAGGCATGAATTTGCCGTGTCCCCGCTGCCGCCCGTTCGGACGGCAACGAAGTCGCGAACACTCGCTTCCGCCCGCTTTTCGCGACGGCCCGCTGCGGCATCCGGAAGGATGTTCGAGCTTGGCTGCCCCGTCAGCGGTTCGCCGGATCGCTCGACGCGTTGGTCGGCACGTCTGCGGTGCTGGACCCATTTACGATCGACCGCCCGTGATTGCATGGCACCGGCCGTCCAGATCCGTTCACATCGCGTCCGATGACGCTCTCCGCCGGCCAAGCGTGGCGCGATCGAAACGTCGCAGGCACTCGACGCTGGGCGCAAATGGTCGTTTACTGTGCGGAATGCCGCTATCCCTTGAAGCCTCAGGCGTCGTCGACCAGGTCCTCGACGGACTGAAGCTGCGAAGCTCCGTCTTCTCGCGGCTTGAGCTCGATTCCGGCTGGGGCTTCGCGAAGGCGTCGCTGCCGGGCGCCCCGTTCCACATCGTGATCGAGGGCGAAGCCTGGCTGAGTGCCTCAGGCGAAGGCGGCTTCGAGCGATTGGGACGAGGCGACCTGGCGATCCTGCCGAGGGGCGGCGCACACCTTCTGGCAAGCTCGCCGGACGCGGAGGTCCTGTCGTTCAACGACGTCTGGCGCGACTTGGGGCTGCCTGACTGGCGTCCAGGGCAGCCCTACACTCCGCGGGTGGTCAGGATCGGATCCTGCGACCGGCCGAGCACCCGCCTCGTGTCGGGCGTCTTCTCCTTTATGGACCGGCGGCGCAATCCGCTTCTCTCGGCGCTCCCCGACGTCCTCACGCTGCGCGCCTCCGAAGACCTCGCCCATCCGGGCGCCAAGCTGAACGACGTGGCGGCTCTGATCGACAACGAAGTGGGCGCTCGCATGCCTGGCGGAGCGCTCGTGGTCTCCCGGCTTGCGGACTTCCTTTTCGTGCAGGCGGTGCGGGCTCATCTGGCAAGCGGATCGGCTCGCGACCCGGGCTGGCTGCTCGGCCTCTCCGACCCGCGGATCGGAAGCGCCTTGCGCGCCATCCATTCGGCTCCCGAAGCGGCATGGTCGGTGGCGCGGCTTGCGCAAGAAGCCGGGATGTCTCGGTCCTCATTCGCGCTCGAGTTCAAGCGGCTGGTCGGCCGGGGTCCGTTCGAGTACCTCAAGGAGTGGCGGATGTTCGAGGCCGCGGCGCTGCTGGAGGAGGGGGCGCCGTCCATCGCGGAGGTCGCGGGCCGCGTCGGCTACAGCTCCGAAGTTTCGTTCAGCAGGGCATTCAAGCTGATCCACGGCTTGACCCCAGGCAGCTACAGGCGCGGATCCGATAAGACGTAGGCTTACCTCGGCGGTCCGCTCGCTCCGCTCACCCGAAGTGAGCTGCACGGGCGACGCGCTAGGGAGCTTCGACAGCTTGGCATCGGATCTGACGGAGGCGATGCTTCTGAAGGGACATTTCGGCTACCCCGCCGATCTTCTCAGAAGCTATGTCGCGATCTCGTGCAAGAACCGAAAGGGCTTCGTGCAGGTGACGTTATACCGATCGACGGTGGCCGGCGGCCTGTCTTTCTCGCCGGATCGTTCAGTCAAGCTGCGCTGCGCACTCGATCGGGTGGGCGCGGCAAGCCGCCGCCCCTGACGGCGGCATGCTGGATAAGGGCTGCCTCCGCCGGCTGACGACCAGCTTCCTTGTCTACGGACTTGCCTCGGGCGTGGCGCTCGCGACGACCAGGTTCGACGGCGGGGTGGCATTCCTCTGGGTGGCTACGGCCTATCTCGTGGCCCGCCTGCTGACCGCTCCGCGGGGAAGCTGGCTGTGCATACTGGTTGGAAGCGGCTTCGCCAGCATGGCGGCGACCGCCCTGTTAGGACTCGGGTTCGAGGCGGCGCCTCCCTTGGGAGTCGTCAACGTCGGTGAAGCGTTGATCGCGGCTCTTCTTCTCCGGCGGTGGCGCGCGTTCGGCGGTCCGTTGGGTTCCCTGAGCTGGCTGGCCAAGTTCGTCTTCGCCACGGGCGTCGTCGCTCCGCTTGCGGGCAGCGTTCCCGGTGCGATGGTCGCCCACATGACGGTGGGCGCACCTTGGCTCGCCAGCGCCATGCGCTGGTATGCCGGCCACGCGCTGGGCAGCCTCACCTTCACGCCGATCGCCGTCCTCGTCCTCCGGGGTGACGTACGCCGCTGGCTGCGCGAGAGCACGCGTCGACGAATCTTCGAAGCGCTCCTTCTGCTTGCGGTCGTAGCGGCGTGTTCCGTAGGGGTGTTCGCGCAGTCCACCTTGCCGCTGCTCTTCCTGCCCATGCTTCCGATCATGCTGAGCACCTTTCGCTTCGGCCGCCTGGGTGCCGCAGCGTCCGTCGTCCTGCTGGCGCTCGTCGGTGGCGGCTTCACGCTCGCCGGACGCGGCCCTGCGGCGCTGATCGACGCGGACCTGGGCACGAAGCTGCAGTTCTTCCAGCTCTACCTGGCGGCGACGGTCCTGACGGTCCTGCCGATCGCGGCGGACCTGTCGCGCCGCGCGAGCCTGTTCCGATCGCTGAGAGACAGCGAGGCCCGGTACAGGGTCCTTGCCGAGACGTCCACGGACATCATCCTGAACCTCGACGTCGACGGCCGCATCCGGTTCGTCTCGCCCTCGGTGCGTCAGCTCGGGGGCTACGAGCCCGAGGATCTCCTCGGACGAAACGCGGCGCTGCTCGTCTCGCCCGAGCATCGGCCCCTTGTGGAGGAGGCGCACCGCCGAACCATCGGCGCGGGAGGCGAACCCAGCGTCACCGAGTACCTTGCGCTCACCAAGTCGGGCGAGTGGAGATGGTTCGAGACGCGCGCGCGCGCGATCGTCACGGAGGAGGGCGAGGTCGACGGCGTCGTCAGCGTGGTGCGGGACATCGGGGAGCGGAAGGGGCTGGAGCTGCGCCTCGCGGCCGACGCGCTCACCGATCCGCTGACCGGCCTACCCAATCGTCGCGCCTTCTCCGAGCTGTTGGAGAGGCAGGGCGTGGGCACGGGCTGCGTAGCCATGCTGGACATAGATCACTTCAAGTCGGTCAACGATCGATGGGGGCATGCAGCGGGCGACGAGGTCCTTCGAAGCTTCGCGAAAGTCGCGAGACGCACCATCCGGGCCGAGGATCACATCGCACGACTGGGCGGGGAGGAGTTCGCAATACTGCTGCCAAACGTCACGCTGGAGCAGGCGGAGCTAATCTGCGATCGTCTTCGCTGCGCGGTGGCCGAGAGCGTCGTGCCGATGGATGGCGCTGCGATCAGGATCACCCTTAGCGGCGGCGTCGCACCGCTGTCGGGTGCCACCGGATCGGTCCTGGAGTCGGCGGACCGGGCGCTCTACGAGGCGAAAAGAACGGGACGGAACAGGTTGGTCCTCGCTTGATGGACCGCGCGGCTAGGCTTGGCGGTGATGGTGCGCCGGTGATGTGGCACGTTCCAATTACCCACGTCCGGCTGCGAAGGCCGCGTTCGCCTGCTCGCCATGCAGCGACAGCGCCTGATCGTCGGTCAGTCGCAGTCCTTCATATGACGCTAGGCTCGTAGCGCAGTCCTCGGCGTCCGCTCCAGCCATGGTCCTGCCGAGCGCCAAGGCGTCGAGTAGGCCGAACCGGAGTCCGCTGCCCGTCATGGGGGTCGTCGCGTGGGCTGCGTCGCCGACGAGTGCGACTCTCCCGCGGGCGAGCCGGGTAGGGACGTACTGCGAAATCGGCGTGCCGAAGCAGCCTCCTTGTCGGAGCGAGTGGAGGATCACGGTCCTTATCGGATCTGCCCACGTCTGCTGCGCGTGCCGCTCCAGCTCCTCCCGGAGCGACAGCGACATGTCGCTCGGCGTGAAGGTGCGCAACGGGATGCCGTCGCGGAGGCAGCCGGCCTGCTCGAGTATCGCGTCCCGCCCGCGATCGTACCACGCGAAGTTCACCGCTCTCGCGCCGGGGCTCGTCCCCCCGTCCGCTCCCGGCACCGTGTAGCTGATGAGCCTGTAGTCGCCTCTGTAGTCCACCGTGATGGCATCGGGAATAAGCCCGTTCAGCCGACCCGGCAGGTCGCGCTCCTCGACGAGGCCGCGCCAGATCAGGTAGCCGGCGTAGGAGGGCTCGGCGTTCTGCGGCGCCACGAAGCGGCGCGTCACGCTGCGGTAGCCGTCGGCGCCGATCACCGCGTCGGAGGCTATCCGCTCCTCTCCGATCTCCACCCAGGCCGCCGCGGCGTCGCAGCCGACGGAAGTGACGAGCGCCGAAGTCCTGATCCGGATGCCCTCCGCCTCCCCCGCTACGCGGGAGAGCCAGCGGTAGATGTCCGACCAACGCGCGGACTCCCTCTGCGCGCTGATAACGGGAACGCCGTCCGGATCGTCGTACGGCGACCTTCCGGCGACAAGCTCCAGAAGCCTCCTGTCGATCCCGAGGCCGGTCCCCCCGCTCGCAAGGGCGCTCGACTGATCGAGCACGAGGACGCGGTGGCCCGCCCGCGCAAGGCATATCGCGGATGAAAGGCCCGTAAGGGAGCCACCGACGACGGTCACCTGCACGCTGGACTCCCGCTCGAACGGATCTTCGGCCGTGTACGGCTATCGTACCTTGAACGCGTGCGTCCATGGATCGTGGCTTCGCTAAGTGGAAGGCGCCTTTCCGCGAGGCGTGCTCGACAGCACGTCGTCCGCCGTTCAGGCCGCCTCCGCCAACCGGCTCCGCAGCATGGCGGTGAACGCGCGGATGGCGGGCGAACCCTTGCGGTTTGGAAGATGGACCACGCTGATCGGCAAGGGAGGAGTCTCGAATTCGCGGAGGACGCGCACGAGGGTGCCATCGGCGAACCGCGACGCCATCAGGTAGTCGTTGGCCATGACCAGGCCCACCGACCGCGCCCCGGCGTCGACGAGGGCCTCGCCATCATCCATCACCAGCCTTGCCGGAAGCGAGATCGTCCTGATCGCGCCATCCACGACGAACCGATAGCTGAAGCGGCTCGCCGTACCGGGCGCGACGTAGCCCACCACGGTATGACCGACGAGGTCGTCGGGATGCTTCGGCACGCCGCGAGCGGCGAGGTACGCGGGGGATGCGCTCAGCGCGAAGGCGGTCTGGCCGACCCGCACCCCTATCATGGACGAGTCCGGCAGGTGGCCGATCCGAACGGCGAGATCCACTCCGTCCTCCACCAGGTCGACGACGCGATCGCTCAGGCGGGCTTCGACCTCGATCTGGGGGTGAAGCCTCATGAAGTCGGCGACGACTGGCAGCACCCGCAGCCGGCCGAATGCGCGGGACATGCTGATGACGAGGCGCCCCGTCGGTACGCTCGCGCCCTCGGCCGCTTCCTTCCCGGCAAACTCCAGATCCGCAAGGATCGAAGCGCACCGCGCGTGGAAGGCGAATCCGGCAGGCGTCAGGCGGACGGAGCGGGTGGTCCGCGCGAGAAGCGCCACTCCGAGCTCCTCCTCAAGCCTCGCGACTGCCTTGCTCACACCAGCCGAACTCATGCCGAGGGTGGCCGCAGCCGCGCGAAACCCTCTTCTGTTTCCGACCTCCACGAAGGCGCTGATCGCAGCAAGATCCATCTTGGCTCCCTAACCGTCAATTGCGTCCTCGGCGCTATCAGTGTGGGTCGTGCTGACCGCTTTTTCCAGCGCCTGACGAGGTCGATGTCGGATCGTCGAAGAACGAGGTGGACCGATGACCAGTCTATTTAAGCCTTTCGAATTGAAGAACGTGATGCTTCGCAACCGCATCGTGGCGGCGCCGATGTGCATGTACTCTGTGGAGAATGGTCTCGTGGGCGAGTGGCACCACGCGCACCTCGAGCAGCTGGCGATGGGCGGGGCCGGCATGGTGACCGTCGAGATGACGGCCGTTTCGCCTGAGGGGCGGATCACGTGGGCGGATGCTGGTCTCTGGAACGACGAGCAGGCGGCAGCGCTCGAGCCCATCGCAGCGGCCATCAAGGCGACGGGGTCGGTCCCGGCGATCCAACTCGGACACGCGGGTCGAAAGGCGAGCGCCAACCGCCCGTGGGAGGGCGACGACCAGATCGCGGACGACGCTCCGAGGGGCTGGCCGGTGATCGGTCCCTCTCCCGTTGCGTTCGGAAGTCCCAACGTTTGGAAGTTGCCGCGCGAGATGAGCCTTGAGGACATCAGGCGGGTACAAGGCGACTTCGCGAAGGCCGCTCGACGAGCGAGGGAGGCTGGCTTCGAATGGCTTGAGCTGCACTTCGCTCACGGCTTCCTGGCGCACAGCTTCCTGTCGCCCTATTCCAACAGGCGGACGGACGCGTACGGGGGGAGCTTCGAGAACCGGGCGCGCTTCGTTCTTGAGACGTTCGAAGCCGTTCGAAGGGTCTGGCCGGCGGAGCTCCCGCTGTCGGTCAGGCTAGGCGTCGTCGAATACGACGGTAGGGACGAGGAGACGATCGCCGAGTCCGTGGAACTCATCCGCCGGCTCAAGAGCAATGGGCTCGACTTCGTCAGCGTGAGCGTGGGCTTCTCGAAGCCCGACGCCAGCGTACCATGGCACTCGCCCGCCTTCATGGCGCCGCTGGTCGAGCGGATACGGCGAGAGACGGACCTGCCGGCGGCGGTCGCCTGGGGATTGGGCGACCCGCATGTCGCGGACGAGGTGCTGCGCAAAGGTCAGGCCGACCTCGTCAAGATCGGACGAGCGCTGCTGGCCAACCCGCACTGGCCCTACGAGGCGGCCAAGGCGCTCGGCGTCGAGCGCCCGTCATGGGCGACCCTTCCAGCGCCCTATGCGCATTGGCTCGAGAGCTACCGCCCCGTCGGAGCCGCCGATGTCGACAACGCGGACGCCTGATCTCTTTCTCATACCGTCCGACGAGCGAGTCGAGGAACCGGTGACCTCAGGGATGTCGATTTCTCGACTAGCGAGCTGGCGTGGCGCCAAGAGTACCAGGGGCACGCACCGGGGCCGCTTACGCCTCGCGCCCAGCTGCAGCTCAGGCCGGCAGATGGGGCCCAAGTCCTGCTTCATGCCAGTCCAAGTCCGCGCACTCGGAAGGTATTCTCGAGGCGTTCGTCCACACTCTGAAGCACGACAATGCGCGCATCCGGCCGTCGCCGGACGCGCGCACCGCGCCTTCACCGCTCACTAACCGGACGGAGGCATAGAACACTACCAGCCGCAGCCGAGGTTCAGATGCCGTTCGTCGTGCGAGCACAGGGCGGCCGGATCGGTCAACGGCTGAATCGGTCCGGCTAAACGAAGGTTGATCATTCAGTCCCGCGCACAGCCTCGCCATTTAGACGCTATTGTCAGATGGCGATCCTGAGCCGCAGGGTCGCAGCCTGCGCTCTTTTCCGGCGCATGGCAGCCCCGATGCCGCCAAACCCAACGATCATCATGAGCCAAGTCGCTGGTTCAGGGACTGCCGCCGTCGTGCTATCGAACGAGAAGCCGGTAAAGTTGATGTCGCCACCGTTCTGCGGGATCAGCGAGATGAGTTGGAGATCGGGGAAGCGAATCGTCTGGCTTTGAGCGGTGGCCGCATTGCCGTCCCCGGGATTGAAACCAACGAATGACAATTGTGACGTTTCTCCGTTCCAGCCAACTCCGCTTCCAGCGTCTCGGTCGCCGGAGAATTGGAACGCGAAGTTCGATACTCCCGGGTTGAAGCTGATGGTAAGGGTCTGGCTGCAGCCAACGCCATCGAAGGCGCAGATACCCTTGCCTGCCCCATAGTCGACTACCTTGAGGTAGCCGCTGCTCGAGGAGAGCGTCGCGTCGCCCACGAACAGGGATTGGTCGTACACCTTCCCGAGTTCAAAGCTTGAAAAATCTATTCTAGTCGTAGCATCGGCTGCCGCGACTGGCAGAGCAAGTAGTGCGATACAAGACAGCTTTATCGCGTTTGCGGTAAGCATATCTACTCCATGGCAGAAGGGGAGGGGGTAACAAAGTTGTGTAAAGTAAGAGTGCGATCAGTTAAGTAAGCCGCATTTTGGTTATAAGAGATGAGACTGGATGTCGAGCGATTATACTCTCCGACTGAGAATTGTTCAGGTTACTTCGAAAGCTCGTGAACGTGAGCATCTTCGGAGACGTTGGCTTAGTAAGCGGCAGCGGAGATCACGAGAGCTGAAATGTCGCCTGTGTTGCGACACCCAGTCTATGCATCAAGGTCTATAAGGGGTGGGCGGAACGCGATAAGCTCGACCTCGTTCGATGCGGCCTGCCTCTCGGCGCGACCAGCGGCTTGTTGAGCCCGAAAACGCGGGTAGCTCGGTAGAGGCGCTCCGCCGGAAGGAGCAGTCGTCCTCAGGTGCAAGCTTGCGTCACACACTGCAGGGAGGCGGCCGGCTTAGTTGTTAGTCTAGGAGGCATTTGCCTAGCGAGTGCTTCCGTGACGTACTCACATCATCCGACGAACAAGTGAAGGCCGCAGCCTGACAATGCCGTAGCGGCGATCCTCTCTCCGCGCCCTCGGTGTCGTTGCGGCGGAGATCCGCCTTTCGAAGGAACCGGCTTCGTTCGGCCCGTGATCGCCTTGCTCCCTTTGTGTCCAAGCCGTTGGCGTCAGCCGCGCAAGCTGGAAGCCTCATCGATCGAGCCCATTGCAGTCGTCAAGCGATGGCGAGAGGCCTCCGCCGGCCCAGGTTCCGCTCGCCCGACATGACTTCAGCCTCGCATCCGCGGCATCGGGCGATCAGTTCTTCGCGATGGTCACCATCGGTGCTCCTGCACGTAGGCGACGAACGCTCTCAGCGGCGCGGGGACATGATCCCGCCCCTGATAGAAGAGGACTGGGCCATCGAAGCCTTGCCACCAGGGTTCCAGCACAGGTTCGAGCATGCCACTGTCAAGCGCAGGCCTGAGCCATTCCTCGAACAGGTGGATGATTCCGCAGCCGTCCAGGGCCGCGGAGAGGGCGAGGTCTATTGCAGTGACGTCCGTCGCCAGTGGGCCTGCCGGTTCGATCCGCATCACTTCGCCTTCACGTTCGAAGTCCCACGGGATCAGGGCGCCGTCGCGCAGGCGGGCCGGCAGGCACGCATGATCGAGAAGATCTCGAGGGTGGTCTGGCCGGCCGCGTTCCGCAAGGTAGGAAGGCGCGGCGGCGGTAGCGAAGCGCTGGCGGCCCGGCCCGATGGGCACGGAGATCATGGTCTTGGTCAACCGCTCGTCGTAGCGAATGCCCGCGTCGCAGCCGGCAGCTAGGATGTCGACCACACCGTGTTCGGCGATCACCTCGACTTGCACGCCGGGATGCACCTTCATGAACCCGGGAAGGAGGCGCGGCAGCAGCAACCGTGCCACGTTGACGGGCACGTTGAGCCGAAGCGTTCCGCTCGGCGTGTCACGGTGGTCGTTAGCGCGATCGAGCGCGGCCTCCATGTCGGTCAGCGCGGCCCGAAGTCGAACGAGCAGGTCTGCGCCAGCCTCGGTCATGCGGACGCTGCGCGTGGTGCGGTTGAGGAGGCGCACTCCCAGCTGGTGTTCCAGCCGCTTCACGGCACCACTCAGGCTCGACGCACTCAGGCCGGTTGATTTCGACCCCTCACGAAAGCCGCCCGCGGTCGCGACCGCCACGAACGCGCGCACGGCGGCAAGGTCGGTCGCCATTGTTCACTCACCTGCACGGACTGTAGTCCCATTGACATCTAATAAAACGCTATCGCCAGGCTCATGTTTCGTCGTGAAGGAGATCAATCATGAACAACGAAAAGAGGATCGCGATCGTCACCGGAGGGAGCCGCGGTTTGGGACGTAGCACGGTGCTCGCCCTCGCAGCCCGAGGCATCGACAGCATCTTCACCTACAATTCGGCCGTCGACGAGGCGAACAAAGTGGTTGCGGCCGTTGAAGCCGCCGGAGCTCGTGCGATCGCCCTGCAGCTCGACACGGGGTCGGTCGGTTCATTCGACGCCTTCGTCGGCGAGGTGCGCCGCGCTATGACCTCGCTCGGCGCGGAGCGCTTCGACTACCTCGTCAATAACGCCGGTATGTCCGACCACACCAAGTTCGCCGAACTCACGGAGGCGGTGCTCGACCGCATCTATGCGGTGAACTTCAAGGGCGTCGTGTTCCTCACTCAGAAGTTGCTGCCGATCCTCAAGGATGGTGGGCGGATCATCAACATCTCTACCGGCCTCACGCGCTTCACCACGCCCGACACCATCCCCTACGCCTCGCTCAAGGGTGCGATCGACGTTTTCACGCTGTACATGGCGAAGGAGCTCGGACGTCGTGGCATTACCGTCAACACCGTCGCGCCCGGTGCGATCCAGACCGATTTCAGCGGCGGTACGGTGCGGGACAATCCCGCGGTCAACAAGCATGTCGCCTCGCTGACGGCGCTCGGCCGGCCGGGCGTGCCCGACGACATCGGCCCGCTCGTGGCCTCGCTCCTGTCCGAAGACGCTCGGTGGGTGACGGGGCAGCGCATCGAGGCGTCCGGCGGCATGAACCTCTGACGACCACGAACGGCTCCTGGCCTGCTCGTGAGAAGGCGGCGGGCGTCTCGCTTGACGGCCCGCTGTCGGCGATCATCAGCAACCCGATGGAGAGCGCCGCTGCGCGCGTGTTCAGGCGCATGCCCGGGCCTGCGAGCGAACGTCGGGCTTGCACGCTGGCGAAGGCCGCATCATCTTTGATCCACGTCAGCCGTCGGCATGCCGACCCTAAGCTTAAAAGCGCTGGCACGTGCGGCGTTTCGATCCGGAGAACTTAATGGCCGCGCGGTTCGGCATGCTGATGCTGGCGCTCTCAACGCCCTCGCTACTCTCGGCCACCACGCTGCGGGATGCGCAGAAGATTTCTGCTCGTTCGAACGTGCACAAGGTCGGCTTGTGTAGCGTCCGTCCGCTGTCTCCTCCGGCGCCCCCAGGAGGCCCTCGCATGCGGGCGTTCCTCATAGACGTCGGAGGTAGACGTGTGCTCGTCGCTCCGGCATCGGGCACAAGCGACTTTCTGAAGGGTCGTAACCTGCCCGTCGACGCGATCCTGCTCACGTCCTTGTCGGAAGCTGGGCTCGGCGACCTTCTGGAGGGCGGCACCTCTGCGTACGGCAACAGCAGGATCTACGCCGACAGAGGGCTGCTTGAGGCAGCGACCGTAGGCGCCGCCGGCTCGGATAGGACGAACCTTAACGCCTTGTTGGCAAGCGGCCGGCTCTATGCACCGGAGGCGAACGTCGACGTCTTGCCAGGTGTTCGGTTCACCATCCCTCCCCACCAGTCGATGGTGTCAAGGGTGAAGATACGCTGCGGCGAACAGTCGCTGATCGTGCTGGACGGAGGTGAAGTCGCGTCCTCAGGCTTCGATCGCACCTCAGCCGTTGCCTTGGCTGATGACGATCCTGCGCACCTGAGGTCCCTAGCCGATGACCATACGACGCTCGCCATCACTAGCGGCCCTTTCCCAGCGCTTGCTTCCATCTATCGCCACGTTGACGGCCTTCGCCTCGGCTCGATCGAAGCGAGGGAGTACGGCGGAGCCGCACCGCGCCGTGGCGAGGTCATCGTTGAGGATACGCCAGCGCCATGACTCCTCATGCTTCGCGCAGACACCGCTTCGTCGGCCCGCGCTCCTTGCAGCGCCATGAGAAGCTTCGGTTCATGATGCGGCTGGGTTCGATCACGAAACGCGCGAGGTCGTGTCTGCCTGAACGAAGAAGCAGGTGCGCTTCACCGGGAGCCGCCTGGCGATATGCCGTCGATGCTCGCCCGACAAGCAGACGCTTGATTCACCAGTTGGCAAACACCCTCGGCAATCGACGACCCGTTGGACCAGGCGTGTCGCACCTCGGCTACCAGTCACACTGCTCCTTCGCCTCGGGCGCCTCGCATCAGCGTCCGCGCAGGTCGTCGGCCCGCACCCAGCCGCGGTCCGGCTGCGCGAACGCGTCCGAGAAGCCGGCCCGTCGCAGCATGCTCGCCCTGGCGCGAGCATCCTCCTCCGACTTGTCCGTGCCGGAGGTCAGCGCGAAGCTCTTGCTGATTCTCGTCCGGTATACGTGCACGTCGCTGTCGGGGAGACCGGCGCCCATGAGGCGGGTGTTGAGCTGCTCGGCCAGCGCACCGACGGCTTGAGGCGCGCTCTGCGGCAGCGTTCCGACCACTGCGAACCATCTGCCGGACGCGGCCGGCTTGCCGGCTTCGGCGGCAGCCACGCCGGCGTTCTGGGCCGCCACCGCCGGCGAGTTGAGGAAGGCCTTCGGGTTCTCCTGAGTGACCGCAATGCGCGCTGACGTCGTCGTCGTCGCGGCGATGGTCATGAGCCGCTGCTCGCCAAGGCTGTTGACGCTGTGGCAGAGCGCAGCGTTCGCCCCGGTCTTCAGCCCCGCTTCCGACGGATCGTTGCAGTAGTCGATGGCCGTCTGGAGGCTCAGACGCTCGCGCAGATCGGCCGGCAGCTTGTCTAGGATGAAGAGCGTCTTGTCGCGGCGTGTCGAATCCTCGGTCCTCGCCTCGTTCCTGCGCGCCGACTCCGCATTCAGCCGATCGGTGAGCAGCTTCTCCTTGTGAGCCCGGTTCCGCTCGGCCTGCGCGAACACCAGCGTCGCGATGCTGACGAAGAGCCCTGCAGCGGCGATAAGCGTCTTGGAAAAGAAGTCGGCCCACTCGACCCAGGTCTTCGGTGCTTGCGCCATCCCGGCCCTCCTGACTACCGGATGGATCGGCGGGATCGCCCGCGCCGACCGCGAGAGGAGCGATCCACGTGCCCTTGCGGCATATGACCCGCATTTCGGAACGGCGCATGTTTCACCGGATCGTCTCCGTGTCGTTGAGCGGAATGTCGGGCCGTCGCCTCGGCGCGGTGGGCGGAGGCACTGGGCAGCGGTCGAGATTGCGTCAGAGCCTCTCCAGATAGCGCAGGGCGGAGAGGCTCGGCAGAAAGTAATAGTCCCCACCGACCAACTGGACGTACGTGTCGACCTGCACGACCCGACGGAGCGGACGCTCGCGTATGGTCATCGCGCCCGGAGCGCCGACGAGCGGGTCCTGCTCGCCGTACAGCGTACCGAAGCTGCTGTTGAGCAGCCACGTCTGCTGCACGAACTCGAACTGGCGCGCGATGTCGGTGTTCAGGCACATGAAGAACAGCCCTCGCTCGACACCGTCGTCGGCGCGATCGTCCTTGATCGGCGGCCCGTACTTGCGGCCGCGGCGCAGGATGCGGTGGTTGTTCGCAGCCTTCAGCAGCTCGCGGCGGGACGCGGCGTCGGGCGAGAGGGCGTCGCGCGGGTGGGCGCGGCGTACGTGGCTTCCAATCGGGCAGCCGTGACCGAAGCGGTCGCGATCCCAGAAGAGATAGTCGCTGTCAGGGGCGCCATCGACCAGAGGCAGGGTGCCTGAAGGGCATAACAGGTTGCCGGCCTTGTCCCGCCCCACCGCGCGCTCGGCGATCCATTCGGCAGTGACGTGGCCGGCGTTCTCCGGGTCCTGTGCCCGGATCCGGGCGGCGTTCAGATCCATCGATTGCCAGAAGGCCGCGACCTCCTGCGCCAGCTCGCGGACGACCAGGTAGCTGCCGTTGCGACCAAGGTCGAAGAAGCCCTCCGCGTTAGCCGCCGCGGTGAGCCCGGGCGCAATGGCGGCGCCGAGCGCCTCGGCCGACACGACCGGTCCCGAGGCGATCTCTCCATAAGCGTTGACGTGGCCGAACAGCAGATCGCCGAGGGGCACGCCCTGGACGGCGTGCGGCGCGGTCACGGCGGCACCACTCCGCAGCACCGCGCCGCCCACGTCGTACGGCTGCGGCTGCGACAATCCGTCCGCGAAGCCGAAGTGCTCATGCGAGATGTTCGTCTCCCGCCGGGCATCGACGAACAGGGCGCGCTGATGCGCGATGGCCACGCCGAGCGGCCGAAGTGTTTCCTCCACGCTGGCGCACCACTGCCGCGCGTCCTCCTCGCCCGCGGCGTAGAGTAGGAGAAGCGCGTGCCCGGAGAGCTGTGTGGCGATCTGCTGTTCCGGCGCGGCCCCGTCTGCAACGTCGAAGCCGCCGCGCGTGCGCGCCGCGGGATCCCTGAGCGGCAGGTTCGCGCTCCAGAGCGGCCCAGCTTCGATAACGGTAGGGGCCCAGGCGCCGCCGCGCCGGTCGCCCAGGCGCCGCAGCCGATCCTCCTGGAACATGCCCTCCCGGAAAGGACGGGAGAAGGATGCGAGCGCGGCATCGTCCAGGCCGATCCGGGTCAGCGCCACCGCGCTCAACGCCAAAGCGGCCGACCGTCGCCGAGCATCGCCGCGTTCGGGCGGGTCGGCGTTCGTGACCGGCGCGACGGACGCGATCGCCTTCAGCCAGGCGCCGCCGGGAGCCGCATCGCCGATGTCGAGCAGAAGCGCTCGACCATGATTCAGCGCGGCGAAGCCGCTCACGACGAGGCCCTGCGTGTCTGCCGCGATCTCATGCCTCAGCTTCCAGTTGGCAGCGCGCGTCGGAGCGCTCACAGGTCCAGCATCCATCTCGCCGCCTCGGCATCGTTCATCTTCGCCCGTCGCAGGCCTTCGGCGATGCGATGGTTGCGCTCGATCTGATCCACGGTCAGGTCGGGGTAGGCGCTGTACCAGAAGCGGCTGGCGGTACGGCTCGCGAGCGCCCACGCCTTGAACTGGCGTCCATGCGACGCCCCACCCTTGATCAGGAACTTCGTCGCGGGGAAGCCGACGCCGCACCCCCATGCGAGTGTCAGGCCGACGTGCGCCTTTTCGATGAAGTCGTCCAGATAACTGTCCCAGCTGTGGTCGAAGTTCGAGAGGAAGAGGAGGCGGCTCCGATTGTTCAGGAAGGCCCAGTGCGCGAAGTGGACGGTCCGCATGCTGCCGAGATAACCCTTGCGCGCGCGGGGACTGGCACGCAGCAGGAGATGCAGCGCTCGGTGGCCTAGGCGTATGATCGCGGTGCGAAGCACGCCCGGCTTTATGAGCACGATCGAACCCATGTGGTTCTGGACAACCCAGTCCTCGCGCCTCACCATCTCGCGGCGCAGCGCCTCGTCGATCTTCGGCCGATCGATCACGCTGTCGCGCCGTTCGAGGACGCGAAGCCAAAGAACGAAGCTCGCCGCGCATCCCGCGATCCCGATCAACGCCATCACCCACCATGGCAGCCAGCGCGCTCCTGCCCCCCAAGCTGCCAGACCGGGTGCCGCCATGGCCGCGAGCAGGCCGACGATGAGCCCCACGAGCATGACGTAGTCGGTTGCGGCCTGTGCCATCGGCAGCCGCCGCGCCGCCGTACGCGCCAGCCACGGATGTCGACCGATCAATGCCTCCCGCAGAGCGCCATGCGCCCGCGTCGGGGACACGCCGCGGTATCGGTGCGCTTGGAGGCCGTCCAGTTCCGCGACGGCATCGAGGAACAACGCGCGGTCGGAGCGGATCTGAGCGCAGCTCAGCCCGCGATTGCCGTGGTGGAAGACGCTCGGGCGCTGAACTCGCCGCCGAAGATAGGCGGCGCTGGCTGACGCCTCGTCGATGGCGGCGTCGTAGAGCGCTGCGCTGCCGTCGATCGGTCGCTTGCAGCACCTCAGCATGGAGCAGAGCCGGCTATCCATCAGCGCCGCGATCCCGCGCCAGAACAGGTTCTCGTCGCCGTCGAAGTTCGCCTCGACGATGAAGACGGGATCGTAGTCGTGGGCAGGGAAGACGCTGAGGGAGAGGAAATGGAGCGTCGGCAGCTGATCGGTCAGCCGGGCGTAATGGGGCTCGTCCGGACGCGATGCTTCGTCCTCATCGCGCTTGAACTGCTCGATGAGCGCCGTCAGACGGCTGCAGCTCTCGGGCCTCACCTCGAGCGGCACGCACAGCGTCGTCTGCGTCATCTGATAGCGACCATGGCATCGGCGAGTGCGCGCTGAACCTGCCGCACCGCGTCCTCCCGCGGGCAGAAGCGGGGTCGACGATCCAGCGAGGTCGACCTCATGGTCTGCAGCTGAGGACAGGTCGAGTCATGGCGCGCTCCGGACGAGCTCGCGCGAGCGCGAGTCGGCTGTTGTTCCGGCGGCCCATTGTCGTTGCAGTGATAGTGCGTCCATGCCGAGCTCAAGGCAAGCGTTGCCGAGCATTTCGGCGGAAGATCATAAGAAATGTCGCTCGCGGTCGGTCGCTCGCTGTTCCGGTACTCTTTTCACGACAATGATACTGCCGGATTCCTGCGATCGTCCGGTATATTGCTGCGGCCAGGCATGTGGTGGAGCGGCTGTCGTGAAGCGTCGCCAAGAAGCGGTCGCAAACGGTGGCGACGATCTAATCGATCCTGCCGCGACAGTGTTGATCGTCCAAGGCTAGGTCGTCGACTCCACTTGCGAATCGGCCCTTAAAAGCGCATCGGTCGTGCATCAGAAAAGCTTGGTCGCCAAAGCAACATGACGCCCCGCATCCCAGCGGGGCGCTTTATGGGAGTGTGCTATGGCGCTGCGACCTGACCGCGACGTCGATGCCCGCAGTCGTGGCGAACCGCTGGTGCGATCCGCCTGGTCGCCGTGGCGACGGGTCACTCGCCCAGCGGATCTCATCGCGCTACGCGTCAGCTGGCGCGACCTGAGGTTGACCCCGGGTCCGCGGGGCAGCGCGCTGGTCGCGCCGCCGGGAGGCGGCCTCCTGCGCTTCGGCTTCGATTTCCAGCATCTCGCCGAGCAGGCCTATTCCGAGGAGCCCCCCGCGCTCTTCGCGGCGGTGCCCTCGTCGATCCAGGTTCCGGTCGGCGCGCGTGCGGCGGAGCCGTCGCGGCTCGTGCTGGCGATCCCGGAGGGGCAGTCGGTGGCCTGGTCGGTCGAGGGGCTGCTCGATGCGCTCGGCCGGTTCGAGATGATCGTGGCGCCGTCAGCGCTCGCCGCCTCGCTGCCGCCGGTGCGGGTGCCCGGCCGACGCACGATCGGCGCCGCGATGGCCGAGGCGCTCGACCGGGTCGAGCTGCGCCGCGCCGATCGGCTACCGGGCGCCGCGTCCGACCTGATCGAGGGCCAGCGCGCGATGGTGGCCGCCAACCGGATGGCGCGTGGGGGGCTCAAGGCCGCTCGGGACGCGCTGGCGGCCGCCGGCGACTGGCTCGAGGCGCGTGCGCCGGCGCCTGACGAGGGCGGTTCGAGGCTTCGCCCCGGCGCTGCCGTTCCTGTACCCGACCTCGTCCGTCCGAGCTGGACCCTGCCCGACCTGCGCGCGCCGACCGCCGGCGAGACCGCGATTGAAGCCCCGTTCCGCCTGCTGCTCTCGCCCTCGGTCAACGGTGGCTGGGCGCATGCGCGCACGCCGGTCGGGGACGGCCGCGGGCAGGGGCGGGTGGAGCTGTGGCACAGCCGGCTCGGAGTGCGCCGTGTCGACGGCAGCGTCGATCTCGAGGCCGCGGCCGAACGCGTAGTGCGAGCGATCTGGACGCGCGACCGCGACGGTCAGGCCGAGCTACCCTTCGGCCACTCGCTAAACGCGGAGTGGCGCGAGCTGATCGTGCGGCAGTCCGCCGGAACCGAGCTCGCGCCGCTGGTGCGGCCGCGCCCCGCGCAGGTACGCCGGATGATGCTCAGCTCGGTAGGCGCCTGGATCGACCTCAAGGCGCGATGGGACCCGCTCCCCTACGTCACTCCCTTCGGCAGCGTCACCCCGCTGGAAGGCTGGGAGCATGTCGCGCCGATGGGGCGCGACCAATATGTGCGCGTCGACACGCCGGGCTATCTCTTTCCGCTCGGCCACGCGGCGACGCTGGTCACGATCACCTATCGCCAGATCGTCGGCGGCACGAAGCCGCAGGCCGCGCTGTTCAAGAAGCAGTACATCCTGCTGAGCCAGCCCGAGCGCGCCTTCGCACGACGCGATCTCCCCTTCGTCTCGGCGCGGCTCAGCCCGGATCGCACTCCCGACCTGAACGTGCAGATCAAGCCGGTGCCCTATTGGCCGACCCCGCAGGGCGACACCGAGCCGTTCGCGTGGAAGATCGAGGCGCTCGACCAAGACGGTCACTCGATCCACCTCCAGGCGCCGCTAGTCTTCGTCCCGCTCTCCGGCGAGCTCGACACGAGCCAGCCCGCGCGCGACGCGATCGCGGCACTCTACGCCGCACGGCACAAGGACGTGGCGAGCGGCATCCCCGCGGGCGCGCAGCAGATCGCCTTCGCTCCCGCGCTCGCGGCGGGGGAGGGGCGCGCGGAGGCGAGCGCGACCGCGGAGGCAGAGCGGCTGCTGCTCGGCGGCGTGCCGCGCTCCTCCACCGCCGAGCCGTTCCTCCACGGCGCCAGCATCGCCATTCCCGCGATCCAGCGTCTGACGCCCGAGGCCGGCGTCAGTGAGGTGGTCTATGCGGAGCCCTACAAGGCCGAGGGCTTCGGCGCGGCGAACGCGGGCAACGTGTATCTGCAGCTGGCGCGCTTCGTCTCGCTGACGCAACCGCCGCAGCCGCAAAGCGCCAACCTTCGCTTCGGCTCCAGCGAGCGCGCCGGCGGCTTCATCAAGCCCGACGTCGTGGTCGCCGCCCTGGCACGCACGACGGGGCTGGTGGGCGACGTCGCGGACGCCGCGGCAGGCACCTTCGACCCCGCGAAGCTGTTCGCCTCGCTGCCCAAGCTGTTCGGGCTCTACAACCTCGCCGAACTGGTGCTCGGCGGCGCGCTCGACCTCGCGCCGAAGTTCGTGACGCAGGCGCTCGACCGGGTGGCCGGCCTCCTGGAGGATCTCGCGCGCCTCCAAGAGACGGCGGCCGAATGGGGCCTGGAGGTGCCGGAGCTCCCGACGACCTTCGACGAGCTGCGCGCGGCGATCCACGCGCTGGTCGAAGGCGACGTGACCGATGAGGCGCGCCAACGGCTCGAGACCGCGCTCGACGCGCTGCCCGCGACGTTGCAGGCGATCGCGCTGAAGGAAGCGGAGAAGGCGTTTGAGCCGGTGCGCCGTGCCAAGATCGGGCGTCTAGTCGAGGCGATCGAGGCGGTGCTCGCGAACGAGGTCGTCAAGGCGGTGCTCGACTTCGCGCAGGGCTTCGCGTCCGGCGGAGAGATACGCGCCCGGCTCGACTGGCGCCCTGTCGTGCGCGACCTTCCCAGCGACTCGGTGCCGGTCCTGCGCTTCGCCGACCCGGCCAAGGCGCTGAGCGTGTCGGTGGAGGCGCGCGCCTCGGGCAGCGCACCGGCGGGACTGTCGGTCACCGCGCAGCTCGAGAACTTCTGGTTCAACCTCGTCCCCGGCTTCGAGCTGATGGAGGTGCGCTTCAAGCGCATCGCCTTCGTCGCCACCGCCGCGCGTCGGCCCGAGATCGACATCGTCTTCGACGAGCTCAGGTTCGTCGGCGTCCTCTCCTTCGTCCAGGTGCTCAAGGAGATGATTCCGCTCGACGGCTTCAGCGACCCGCCCTTCCTCGACGTCGGCACCGAGGGCATCTCGGCCGGGTTCACGCTGACTCTGCCCAACCTGGCGATCGGGGTCTTCTCGCTCACCAACCTGTCACTCGGCGCCGACGCGCGCGTGCCCTTCCTAGGCAACACGCCGGTGAGCGTCGGCTTCAACTTCTGTACGCGCGAGCGGCCCTTCACCCTGGCGGTGGCGTTCCTCGGCGGCGGCGGCTTCCTCGGAATCCGGCTCGACCCCAAGGGTCTGGTCATGCTCGAGGGTGCGTTCGAGTTCGGCGCGGTGGTGGCGCTCGACTTCGGCGTCGCCTCGGGCTCGGTCTCGGTGATGGCGGGGATCTACTTCAAGATCGAGGCCGATGCCGGGCAGCTCACCGGCTACGTCCGCATCCGCGGCGAAGTAGACGTGCTGTCGCTGATCACGGCCTCGCTCGAACTCTATCTGGCGCTGACCTATTATGTCGCCCCACAGGACAAGCTGATCGGCGAGGCGCAGCTCACGATCAAGGTCGAGGTGCTGTTCTTCTCCACCTCGGTGACGGTCAAGACCCAACGCGTCTTCGCCGGATCCAACGGCGACCCGACCGTACGCGACATGCTCCAGATCGAGGAACGCGGCGACGCGGTCTGGGTCGACTATCTCGCCGCCTTCGCCAGCGAAGGGGAGCGCTGAGATGAACCGCGAGCAGATCGTCCTCTCCGCGCTGCCCTTCACCGCCGCGGCGGACGCACCCTTCCACGTGTCGATCCATGTCGCGCCCAAGCTGA
This sequence comes from Sphingomonas sp. BK580, assembly GCF_014194975.1. Taxonomy (GTDB): domain Bacteria; phylum Pseudomonadota; class Alphaproteobacteria; order Sphingomonadales; family Sphingomonadaceae; genus Sphingomonas. The sequence continues at coordinate 148,177 of NZ_JACIAY010000013.1, forward strand.
CGCCCGCGGCGCCGGAGGCACCGCTCGCGGAATTCGCCGTGTTCTCGCACTGGGCCGCGGCGATCGCCGGTACGACGCTGACGCTGCGCGATCAGTCGGGCGTGCTCGCCACGGCGCGCGTCGCCGCGCCCGATCCGTCGCTCTGGGATCGCGTGTTCGCCCCGGATACGCCGGTACGCCGTCCCGGCTACGGCGACCTGCACCTGCGCGAGTGGCGCAGCTTTCCGGTCAGGCAGGTCCATGACCTGGCGGCGCTGACCGCGATCGGCGCCGCTCTGTGGTTCCCGACCGAACCGCCGTCGCTCGCCGGGCTGGGCCGGGGCGACCCGCTGCGCGCGGTGATCGACGCGCTGGGCGGCACGCGCCGCGCCGACGGCGGCGGGCGGTTCCGCGAGGACGTCGCCACGAAGCTGCTCGACGAGGGCAAGATGGACGGCGCCGGGGCGCTGGGCGAGGCGCTGACGCTCCTCCACCGCGCCCGCCGCTTCTACGAGCCGCGGGGCGGCAACGTCGCGCCCGCAGCCGACGTGCCGCCGCTCGCGCCGCCGAGACCCGACTTCCACGAGCGGGTGGCGCATCTGTCGGACCAGCCCGAGCTGCTCCGCCGGCTGGGACTGGTGATCGACCTGCGCGTCGACGATCCGGCCCGGCTGCGCGCCGCCACCATGCTGTCGGCCGGCGCCGATCTCGTCGGGGTGGAGGTGGTCTCGTCGATCAGCGACGTCGAGCGGCTCGGCGATCGGATGATGCTGCGCCCGCGGACGAAGGACTGGAACCGCGGGCGGCTCCGCCTCGGCGAGGAGTCGCTCTTCGCGGCGCTGGCGATGGACAGCGACGGCGCGGCGATGAAGCTCGGCAATTTCGTCCGCGCGCTGCCGCGAATGCTGGCGATGGCGGACCGCGGCGATCCCGGCCATGCCGCGCCGCCGACCTTGCGCTCCGAGGGGTTCACCATCGTCCGCACCGATCGCGCCGAGACGGTCAAGGAACAGGCCGCGCGCGCGGCGGGCATGGCGGCCGCGCTGGCGGCGGGGCAGGCACCGCGGCTTTGCGCCGAGGATGTGACCCAGGGTTTCCGCGTCGAGGTGTGGGACGACCACGAGAAGCGCTGGTTCAGCGTCCATCGCCGCTTGGCTACCGCCACGCTGGCGAACGGTGCGGTGATCTATGCCGATCGGCCCGAACTCGGCTGGGTACAGACCTCCACCGTCCGCAGCGAGCGGCAGGACGGCACGGGCGACGCCTATCTGCACGAGGCGCTGTTCGGTTGGTCGGGGTGGAGCCTGTCCGCGCCGCGGCCCGGGCCGCGCGCCGAGCCGACGCAGGGCGCGGAGGGCGCGCAGGTCGAGACCGTCGCGGATGTCGCGCCGACGAGCGGGATCACCCCTGTCGCGGTGGTCACCCGCGTCGCGCCCGGCACGCTGCCTCGGCTGCGCTACGGGCGCTCCTACGCCTTTCGCGCCTGGGGAGTGGACCTCGCCGGCAACGCGCATGGGTCGGACGCGTCGCCGCAGCGCGGTGGCCGGCCCGGCGCGCCGCGCCCCACGCCCGTCGGTAGCGATCGTCCGCTGCGGGCGCGCCCCACTGTCCCGCTTGAGCGCCAGGCGCGCGCTGCCGCGCCGCTGGTCGCGCAGCTGCGTCAGAGCGCCCGCGCGCCGTCGCTCTCGCCGGTCGAGCAGATCCGCACGATCCCCGATACGACGGTGGCGACGCCGTTGCCGATCGTGGGCGTCGAGGCGGTCGACCGGCTGGTGGCGAGCCGGCGCGCGGCCGTGGTCACGGTTCGCGCACCATCGGGCGTCGCACCGCTGGCGGACCATCTCCGCGCCGGGTTCGACCAGGTCAGTCTCGATCTGGCGCGACCCAGCCTCGACGAGCAGCTCGACGACGACGACCGTGTCGCCGCCGAGGTCGATCTCGGCGACACGATCACGCCCAAGCTACCGTTCCTCCGCTGGGATCCGGTGCTGCCCCCGGTGGTGGTTCCGCGCCATCGCTTCAGCCCCGCCGAGTCGGTCCACCACCTCGTAATCCGCAGCGACGTGGCGCCGGACGGCACGCCGGCCCCGCCGTCCGCCTATATCGAGGCTGTCGGCGCCGCGCTCGCTGCCGACTGGCGGGCGACCTCGGAGCGGCACCTCGCCGCGCCCAAGGGCTCGCAGCACCTCAACGAGCTCCACGGCCGCTTCGACGCCGGGATCGACGATCCCGCGCAGCGCCAGCGGCTGCTGGCCGCGGCGCTGCGCGACGACGGCACGCTCTACGACCGCACGATCGTGGCGCCCGACGATCCGGCGTCGATGATTCCGCAGCCTGGCGTATCACTCGAGGCCGGGCCCGAGGTGACCACGCCTGAGACCGACCTCGACGCCTTCCTCGGTGCGAACCGCGGGCGCCCGATCCCCGCCGGCCACTATGTCGTCCACGACGTCGATCAGCTGCGGCTGCCATGGCTGCCCGACCCGCTCGCGGTCGGCTGGGCCCTGGGCATGCCCGGGGCGAACCGCAGCAGCCCGCTGCTGCACCTGTTCCGCACGGAGAGCACCGCGGGGCGCTACGGCGGCGCGTGGCCGGCGCCGGAGCCGGTCCGGCTGGTGCTCGACAGCGCTGCGACGGACGCGACGACGCTCTATGCCGACGGCGTGCTGACGATCGCGCTGCCGCCCGGAACGCGGCTCGACCTGCGCCTGTCCTCGTCGCTTCTTCGCGAGGATCTCGCGCTGATGGCGTTGTGGAACCTTATGCCGCCCGCATTACGCGCGATGGACCTGGTGGAGCGGCCCGCCGCCGACGGCCAGTTCTGGAGCCTGACGCCGCATCAGCCGATCACGCTGGTTCATGCGGTGCCGCGCCCGGTGCTCGCCCCCTTCGCGGCGCTGCTGCTGCCGCTGCGACCCGCCGGCGCGACGCACGCCGATCTCGCGGGCGTGATCGACATCCACGCGCCCAGCACCGACCGGATCGAGGCCGAGGCGCGCTGGACCGAGCAGATCGACGATCTCTCCGCGGACGCGCCGACGACCGAGGAGAAGCACGCCGTCGCCTTCACGATCCAGACCGATCCCGACGAGGACATGGTGCTGCTCGGCCCTACCGCAGGGGACGAGCAGGTCCAGCCCTCGCCACCGGTCCCCGGGCTCGGCCCGATGCGCGTCCACCGCGCGCGGCATCAGTTCGGCGACACGCGGCACCGGCGCATCCGCTACGCGTTCCGCGGCACCACCCGCTTCCGCGAGTATTTCCCCGCCGAGATGCTCGCGACTGTCGAGAGCCGGTCGCGGCTCGGCGCGGCGCTGGAGCTGGTCGTCCCCAGCAGCGCGGAGCCGCCCGTCCCGGAGATCGACTCCGTCATCCCGCTGATGCGCTGGGACGAGGAGGGCGCACCCGGGCAGCCCTTCGGCTTCCGCCGCCGCCGTCGCAGCGGGCTGCGCATCTATCTCAAGCGACCGTGGTTCCGCACCGGCGCCGACGAGCAACTCGCCGTGGTGCTCGGCGGCGGGGGTGAGACTGACCTGTCGTTGTGGGGGGCGGACCCGGTGTGGCTCAACGCCGGGCCGGAGACGCCGCTGGTCGCGCTGTCGCTCGAGGATCTGTACGCGGGCACCCTGAAGCTCGACGATCGCTACGGCAGCGACGATCGCGTCTCGCCCGCGGCGACGATGCTGGTGCTGCCGGGGACGCGCGAGCGCCGGCAGGTGAGCGTCGTAGGCTATCGCCCCGAATACAACCGCGACCGCGGTCTCTGGTACGTCGACGTCGCGATCGAGCCGGGAGCTGCGATCTGGCCCTTCGTCCAGCTCGTGGTCGCGCGATATCAGCCGCACGCACTGCCCGGCCTCGAACTGTCCAAGCCGGTGCGGTGCGACTTCGCCCAATTGCTGCCCGAGCGAACGCTGACGGTCACGCGCCCGGACGAGGAGCATGTCCGCGTCACGGTCACCGGCCCGGTCGGTCTGCGCGACCTTGCCGTTGCGCAGATCGGGGGCGGGGTGCCGGGGGCTGCGTCGCCTTATCCGTTTGGCGCGGCGGACGTGACCAACCTGATCGCGCGCAGCCGACGCATGATCGCCACGATCGAGCGGCGAGCCGCGGGTCAGACCTCCGACATGGAATGGGAAGTTGTCGCCGAGCAGGAGCTGTCCATCGGAGGAGCCTCTGCCGGTGGCGACTGGGCATGGACCGGTGTCGTTCCGATCAGTGCTTCCGTCCCGCTGAGGCGTCCTGCCGATGAAGGCGAGTGGCGCGTCGCGATACGCGAGATCGAGTACGTGGAGGCGGATCCGGACAGAGCGGGAGTAGCGCGCAGAGCCGAGCGAACGCCCTATCTCGATCACGTGGTTCTGTGAATTCCTCGTTAGAGCAGCGTTGAACGCAACGGTGTTTAAGGTACCGTACGAAGGGGCGGAAGACGCGTCGATGCGATGAGGGCGATATGGCGGAAGATGATCAGAGGCAGCAGCTCGTTGGTTTTGCCACCGAGTTGACGAAGGCGTGGCTGACCAACGCGAACACTAGGGTAGGCATCGAGCAGGTGCCTGACGTGCTACGCTCCATGCACGAGGCGTTGTCGAGGCTCGTGGTTGGGTCGTCGGAGCAGCAGGCCCGCGTGCCGGAAGCGCACGTGCCGGCAGTGTCGGTACGCAAGTCGCTCTCCGACCCGAACCGGATCGTCAGCATGATCGACGGCAAGTCCTACGCGAGCCTGAGGAGGCATCTGAACGCGCATGGCCTCACGCCCGAAGCTTACCGCAGCCGCTATGGATTGAAGCCGGACTACCCGATGGTCGCACCTGGCTACAGCGCAGCTCGTAGCGAGAAGGCCAAGAGCATCGGTCTCGGGCGCAAGCTCCCCAACGACCAGGCGACCGCCGCGCCTGCGCCGTCGGCCAAGAGGGCTCGAACCGCGAAGCGAAGCGTCTCCGTTCAAGGCGAGTAGTATAGAAAGTCACAGGGGCGCTGTGGTGCCTTGCACTCGCGATCTTGGCGGACACGAGGAGGAAGGATGCCTTCCGCTCTGGTCCGCCGCTTTCGGCCGCGGCCTGTGGCACCTAGGCGGCCGCAAGCGGCGAGGTGCGTGCATGATCGAGCCTGAGCTTCAGCCTCTCGGAAGAGGCGCGGCGACATGGGGCGCGATCGCGCTTATCGCGTTCGCAGGCGCCGTGGACGCTGTCGGCTTCCTCCAGATGCGCCTGTTCTACGTCTCGTTCATGAGCGGCAACACCACCCGAGCGGCCGTCGCGGTGGTGGAAGGCGACATGCGCCTGGCCTTGTACGGTGCAGCCATCATCGCCCTCTTCGTTGCCGGGGTAGCGCTCGGCGAGGTGCTGACCGGAGTGCCTCCGCGAAGACGAAGGTTGACCATGTCGTGCGAGGCGGTTCTGCTGGCAGCGGGATACGCGTCGGGCGGCTTCTGGTCGCTCGCGCCGCTTGTGATTGCGATGGGAATGCACAACGCCCTCGTGCTGCGCATCCAGGGCGTCGGAGCAGCCATGACCTACGTAACCGGAACGCTTGTTCACCTCGGTCGCGGATTGGCGGCGCGTATGGGCGTCGGTTCATCGACCAAAGTGTGGCCGTACCTGCTTTCGTGGACCGCGTTGGCACTCGGAGGCGTCATGGGGGGGCTCCTCTTTGAAAGCGTTGGATCCAGCTCGCTTCTCGCCCTTGCGCTTCTGCTCCTCCTGGCGGCCTTCACTCCGCGGAGCTTGTAGTCGCATGGTCGCGCCGTAGGAGGTCGAGACCAGAGAACAACGGCGGCACGGCTTGAGCGACGGCAATGGCTTGCGCTGCAACAAACGTCAGTCTCCGAGGTCTCATCGTCTACATTCCCGACCAGCGAAAATGAGCGCTCATCCTGGTTCTCGTGAGCTGCACTGGGCTAGTCATCGAGTCTGAGCAGCCGTAAGCAAGCTGGTCGCTTCTGACCTCGGCAAGGATCCACCTTCCTCCACTTTGACGCTGATCGAGGTGCCTCGCTCCTGCGATCACTCTATGTCAAGCGGGCGGTGAATGGGCTCGAACGCCGGCCGAAAGGGGGTGGGATAGCGGCCCGTCCGCTAATGGGCGGTCTGCCGGGGAAACCGGCCGTTCGTTCAGAGGGCAGTGGAGGGGGGCTCGATCGCCTATTAAGGGGTGGATAGCTGCCAGTCCGCTATCGGGCGGTCTGCCGAAAAAACCGGCCGTCGTCTAATCGTGGGGTTTGCAAGCGCCTTTGTGCGGGGGACGTCATCTGCCGGGGCACGGTCGTCTTCGCGGTCGACATGAGCCGCCGCA
>NZ_JACIAY010000014.1 GCF_014194975.1 Sphingomonas sp. BK580
ACTCGAACAACCCGCCGTTGAAAAAGCCGGACAGAACCCGGCTCAAGAATTCGACGCCGGTGACCAGCCTCGCCGCGCTCCTCTTCTGGGCACCATTTTCCCGCAGAGCTGATCGTTGCCCCGTGCGCTGACCCGCGGCGGCGAACGGGCGCGCGCCGCGGCTTGTCGGCGCGGCCCGCGGGGCGCATCCCTCGCGCGATCAGCGACGAGGTTGGCGGCGACGATGGACAGCGCTCTCCCCTGGAACGACCAGGCCACGCCAGTTGGTGAGCAGGCGGCACTCGCCTCGACCATGATACCTAACGCACCGGCGCCGTCGGACGCGGGGGAGAGGTTCAACGTCACGGCGCGGATCGGCGATGTCGCTTATGTCACCTCGCTGGCGCAGCCGACGCGCGGCTGGCGCGCGGTCGAGGCGATCTTCGCGAACGATCCGCAGCTCACCCAGATCGTCGTTATCCGCCCGAGCCAGATCGGCGGCTCCTACCTGATCCGCCGCGACGAACGGGCCGCCGGGGTCGCCGCCGCCGCAATGAGGCGAGGGGCAGGCGGCTCGGTGCGCGACTGACCCGCGGCGGCGATCGGACGCAGACGGCGGCTTGTCAGGCGGCGACGTTCTCAGCATGTTCCTGGCATGTTCGCGGAGGGCGACCGATGAGGGCGACATGGCGACGGCTTCTCTCCTGGTGGCGACGGACTGACCCGCCGCTGCGCCGGAGCGCGCCGAGCGACGACGATTGGCCGAGCGCGTGGCGCGGCTATGACCGCGCGACCGGGGCGCGGCCGGACAGCGTACCCACGCTGGCGCTCGCAACCGACGACGGTCGACCCCGGCACGTCCGCTTCGACGGGATCGACGGGGACTATCTGATCGATCGCAAGCTGCGCGTCGTCGATCTGCCACGGTCGCGGACGCAGCTGGCGCGTCAGCACGAGGCGCTCGAGCGAGCGCGGCTCACCGCCACCTGGGAGGTGCCGAGCGAGGCGGAGCGAGCGCTCGCCGCGGCGATGCTCGCGCGCGCCGGCGCGCGGCGGATCAAGCTGCGCGTGGTGCGGCCGTGACGCTCGAGCCGGTCGCGCGGCTGGTCGCGACCATGGTGCTGTTCCTCGAGCAGACCGACGAGGCGCAGCTCGATCTCGACTATGCGGTGAAGGTCGCCGAATATCTCTGCCCGCCGCTGCGCGCGCTGAGCTATCTCTCGGGCGGCGCCCTGGTCGCGGCGATGGGAACGGTCGCGGACGCGCTGGCGGGCGAGGCGGCCGCGCTCGTCCGCTCGGTGCCGGACGCCTTCGCGCTCCACGTCGGCCAGGGCCTCGCCTTCCCCGAGCCGGTCGCGGAGATCGAGGCGGATCGCGCGCGGGCGCTGGCGGCGGGGATCGACCCGCTCGCCGCCGCGCTGGCGCGACTGGTGGCGACCTATCTGCTGTTGCTTCAGGGCGCGGGGGAGGAGGTGGTCGCGCCTGCCGCGCTCGCGCGGGCGGTGTGGTGCCTGACGGTCGAGCTCAGGCGGTTCGACCGCGCGCCGCTCGACCGGCTGATCCCCGCCTTCGCCTTCATCGCGCCGGAGTTCGACGCCGACGCCTGGCAGGTCGCGGTGATCCCGACCCGCTACGGGCTACGCGCCTGGGGCGGGGACGAGCGGCGTGATGGCGGCGGCGGTGCGACGCGGGGCGCGCTCACCGTGGTGGACGTCGCGCGAGTCTATGCGGCGGCCTACGTCTTCCTCGAGCAGACCGGCGAGGAACAGCTCGATCTCGATGCCAACGTCAAGCTGGGGGAGTATATCGGACGGGCGCTCGATCATGTGGGACTGGAGCATCTGCCGCCATTGATCGCGGCGTTCGATGCGCTGGCCGACAGGCTGGACCGGGAGGAGGGCGCGATCGTCCGTGGCATAGCGGAGAGCCATGGCCTGCCGGAGCGGTTGGAGCTGTCGACGAGAGTCGAGGCGAACATCGCCTTCCAGCGCGCGACCTGCGAGGCCGCCGGTATCTCCCCCATCGCGGCGGTGGCGGCGCATATCGTGACTGTCTTCACCCCGCTGATCGAGCGCTTCGGTGACGAGGAGATCGAGCCCGGCGTCGACGACGAGGGGATGCGGCGGCTCGCGGCGACGCTCCACGCGCTGCCGCCGCCGTCGCTCGCCGAGCTGATCGCCGCCTTCGACGTGATCGCGCCCGATTTCACCAGCGACGCCGATGCCGTCCGCGCGATCCCGCGCGACTTCAAGCTTCTGGAGGCGCTGGCGGGCGCGGCGCCGGTGGTGGAGGCGCCCGCGACGCTGCGCCGCGCGCGCGCCGGGCTCCCGCTCCGCGTCTCCGTGCCGCGGCTGATCGGGTGACGATGGCCGCTTCGAAGAGCCGGCGAACCTCGGACGTCGGCGAGCTCCTGAAGGCGCGTGCAGGAGGGACGGGGCAGGCGGCCAGAGGCGGATGGCGGCGGAGAGACCGCGCGGCGCTCGCCACGTCGCCGTGCTACCCTGCGCGCAGGCGGCACGGGGCAAGACCGCCTGCCACCCGCCCCCGTCCCGCTCTAAGACAAGCCCACGTCACGCGCCGTCGCGACGCCGCATTGCGCCGCGAGTCGCGCGCGCTAGGAGCGCTCGTTGTGTCATCGCAACGAACCGTCGTCCTGCTCGCCGCCGCCCTGCTCGCGCGCTCTTCCGCCGACCTCCCCGCTCGGGCAGAGCCGTCGCGGCTCGCGCCGCCGCCGCGCACCGGCGCGACCGAGTGGCGCCAGCGGATCGATCCCGCCCCGCGCGGCCCGCTGCTGCTGCGCCAGGCCATGCTCGAGGAGCACAATCGCGCGCGCGCGGAGCTGGCGCTGCCGCCGCTCGCCTGGGACGAGACGCTCGCGCGCGCCGCCGACGCTTATGCCCGCGAGTTGGCGCGTACCGGGCGCTTCGCGCACGCGGCTCAGCCGCGCGGCCGCCAGCGCCAGGGCGAGAACCTCTTCGCCGGCACGCGCGACGCCTACGCCTATGCCGAGATGGTGCGCTGGTGGCTCGACGAGCGAGGCGCCTATGTCAACGCACCCTCGCCGCGCTTCAGCCGCACCGGGCGCTGGCAGGATGCGGTGCACTACGCGCAGATCGTGTGGCGCGCCACCGCGCGGCTCGGTTGCGCACTGGCGGCGGGGCGGCGCGACGACGTGCTCGTCTGCCGCTACGCCCCCGCGGGCGAGGCGATCGGGGAGACCGCTTATTGAGCCGGGGCGGCAGGGGCGGTCGGCTGGCGCGCTGCGCTCCTGCGACCGCGGGCGCAACGCCGCGAGTCACGCCCGTGGCCCTCGGATTCGAAGAACGCGGCGCGTACCGCGCTCCGCCGCGCGCTCGCAAGCGCCGTGCTCCCGCGCGCGCCGGAGCGCAGAACCGCGTAGGCGTGCTTCGTAGCCTTGGGCTCCGGCGTGCGTCGGAGCACGCCGACGGTCCGGACAAGCTGAGCGGGTTTCAGCCCGGCGCCGCCGCCGAGCCGGCGAGCAGCCCGCCGTCGATCGTCAGCTCGGCGCCGGTGAGATAGGTCGCCTCGTCGGAGGCGAGCATGACCGCGACTGCGGCGACCTCCTCGGCCTGGCCGAAGCGGCGCAGCGGCGTGTCCGCCACCAGCGCGCGCATCCGCTCCGCGCGCGCCGGTCCCTCGCCCAGCATCGGCTCCCACATCGGGGTGAGGATCGCGCCGGGGTGGATCGAGTTGCAGCGGATCGCCCAGCCCTGCTGCGCGCAGTAGAGCGCGACGCTCTTGCTGTGGTTGCGCACTGCCGCTTTGGACGCGGCATAGGCCGCGGCGCCGGGCACGCCGACCATGCCCGAGCGCGATGAGACGTTGATGATCGCTCCCGTGCCCGCCGCCTTCATCGCGCCGATCGCGTAGCGGCAGCCGAGGAAGGTGCCGTCAAGATTGACGCGGTGGACCGCGCGCCAGTCCGCCAAAGTCGCATGCTCCGGGTCGTGTGCCGCCGCACCCGCCTCGAAGCCGGTGACGCCCGCGTTGTTGACCAGCACGTCGAGCGCGGGAACGTCGCGCGCGAGTCGCGCCCACTCGCCCTCCTCGCGCACGTCGAGCGCGCGGAAGGTACAGCCGATCGCCGCGGCGGCGTCGGCGGCGGCGGGCTCGTCCAGGTCGGTGAGGATCACGCGCGCGCCCTCGGCGTGGAAGCGCGCGGCGATGGCGCGGCCGATGCCGCGCGCCGCGCCGGTGACGACGCAGGTCTTACCGTTCAATCGTGTCATGTCGGTCTCGGGTCAGGAGAGTAGGGGGCGGCGCATGCCGCCGGGCCGGGCCGCCTCAGCGGCGATGCGGGACCATGTGCGTCGACTCCGTTGACCGAGCGCTCGCCTATGGCGCGGAAAGAGCGCTGGCAACGCAGCTCTCGCGTCAGCCCCGGTGAACGTCACACGCGCACGTACCGACCAGGGTGAGGCATCGACGGCCCCAGACTCGTCCATTCACCGAAGCGAGTTACGATCGACCATGTCACCGTCGCGACGGGTGACACGTAGATAGTAGACGTCACAGTGATGAGAAGAAGGTGCATCGCCTTTGCCCGGATCATCAACGCGGGTCTGATCATTCTGGCTTGCTTCGTGGCGTTGGACCGACATCTGTTGATGATGCTGACCACGGTAGGCGGCGCAACCGCGTTGCTCCTAAGCATCGTCGTGGCTGGCTCTCTGATCTGGGTGATCAGGATGGAGGATCACCGCACAGGATCGTAGGGAAGGGGCGGCGAGCAGACGCCGGTCAGGCAGGGCGCCGAGCAGAAGTCGTCCGGGCGAACTAGACCTTGCGCCTCCTGTGGGACGCAGCCTTCGATCGGGGACGCCACCCGGGAAGCGGCATCGCGGCGAGTGGACGATCTCCTCCTCCGCCAGCAACATCCCGTTACTTTTCGCCCGCCGCCGCGTTCTTGCCCTCGATCAATGAGGAAACGACTTATGGGGCGGTGGCTCACCGTGGCGCTGGCATGGGTCGTCGCGATCCTCGGCGGGTTCTTCGCGGTCGCGGGCGGGGTGCTCGCATCGCTGGGCGGCTCGCCCTATTACCTCGTCGCCGGTGTCGCGATGGTGGCGAGCGGGGCGCTGCTCGGGCGCGGTCACCCGGCCGGGCGCTGGCTCTATGTCGCGGTCTGGGTCGGCACATTGCTGTGGGCGCTGTGGGAGGTCGGGCTCGACGGGCTGCAGCTGATCCCGCGGCTGGTCGCGCCGACCGTGCTGCTCGCGCTGGTGCTGCTGACCGGCTGGCGCCGCGGGCCGCGCGCGCGCTCGCGCGCGGTGCCGGCGGTGGCCGCGGGCGTGGCCGCGCTCGCCGGGCTCGGGCTGATGCTCGGCCACCAGGATGTCGCCGCGCAGGGGGCGACGCCGGGGAGCGCGCCGCATGCCGCCGCGGCACCGCCCGGCGCGGCCGACGCCGAGTGGCGCGACTATGGCGGCACGCCCGCCGGGCGACGCTACTCCGCGCTGGCCGACATCACGCCGCAGAATGTCGGACAGCTCCAGCTCGCCTGGACGCAGCGCACCGGCGACCTGCCGATGCCCGCCGAGGCGACCGAGCACAAACGCGAATACCACTCCGAGTCGACCCCGATCCACATCGGCGACACGCTCTACACCTGCACGCCGCACTCCTTCGTCCAGGCGATCGACGCCACCACGGGCAAGACCAAGTGGAGCTGGCACGAGGCCGCCCGGATCGCGGGCAACAATTACCTCGTCTGCCGCGGCGTCACCTATTTCGAGGCGCCCGCCGGCACGCCGTGCCCGCGGCGGATCCTCGCGCCGACCTTCGACGCGCGGCTGGTCGCGCTCGACTCCGACACCGGCCGGCCGTGTCCGAGCTTCGGCCAAGGCGGCGCGATCGACCTGCGTGCCAACATGGGCGTGTCCAAGCCCTCCGACCAGATCGGCACCACGCCACCGGTGGTGGTGAACGGCCGGCTGATCATCGGCGAGCGCATCACCGACAACGTCAACCGCGACATTCCCTCGGGCGTGGTGCGCGCCTATGACCCGGTGTCGGGCGCGCCGGTCTGGGCGTGGGACGTCGGCCGCTCACCCGACGCCATCCCGCCGCTGCCCGCGGGGCATGTCTATACCCGCGGTACGCCCAACGTGTGGGGCGCGATCACCGCCGACCCCGACAACGGTCTGGTGTATCTCGGCACCGGCAACGCCTCGCCCGATTACTGGATCGGCTACCGTCGCCCGTTCGACGATCGCTTCGGCAGCGCGATCGTCGCGCTCGAGGCGCAGACGGGCAAGCTGCGCTGGGTACGCCAGCTGGTTCACCGCGACATGTGGGACATGGACCTGCCGATCGGCCCGTCGCTGTTCGACTATCGCGCGCCGAACGGTCAGGTGATCCCGGCGCTGATCCAGACCACCAAGATGGGGCAGGTGTTCTTTCTCAACCGGCTGACCGGCGCGCCGATCGCCGCGATCACCGAGCGCGAGGTGCGCACCGACGGCGCCACGCCGGGCGTGCGCGTGTCGCCGACCCAGCCCTTCTCGACCGGCATGCCGAGCTTCACCCCGCCCGCGCCCACCGAGGTGGCGACCTGGGGCGCGACGCCGATCGACCAGCTCTTCTGCCGCATCGACATCCGCCGCGCGCAGGGCACCGGCATCTACCAGCCGATGGGGCTCAGGCCGATCATCGGCCACCCGGCGTTCGACGGCGTCACCGACTGGGGCGGCGCGGCGGTCGACCCGGTGCGCGGGGTGATGACGGTCAACACGATGGAGATGCCGTTCAAGCTGTGGCTGATGCGCCGCGACGACCCGCGCGCGGCCAAGCTGATGAAGCAGAAGCAGGGCGGCGAGAACGCGATGCAGGCGCAGCTGCAGACGCAGTATAACACGCCGTACGTCGCGGTGGTGAAGGCGTGGGTGGGCATCTTCGGCGCGCCCTGAATCGCCCCGCCCTGGGGGCATCTCACCGCGGTCGACCTCGGCACGCGCAAGGTGCTGTGGCGCGAGGTGCTGGGCACCGCGCGCGATACCGGGCTGTTCGGCTCGCACCTCGGCGTGCCGCTCAAGACCGGGGTGCCCAACCTCGGCGGCTCGATCATCACCGCGGGCGGGCTGGCCTTCATCGGCGCCACCACCGACCAATATCTGCGCGCGTTCGATCTCAGCACCGGCAAGGTGGTGTGGAAGGCGCGGCTGCCCGCGGGGGCGCAGGCGACGCCGATGACCTATCGCGGGCGCGACGGGCGGCAATATGTCGTGATCACCGCGGGCGGGCACGGCGCGCTGGGGACGCGCTATGGGGATTACACGCTGGCGTACGCGCTGCCGCGTACGTGAGGGGGGCGGCGCGCAGCATCTCCCCTTCTCGCCTCGAAGCCGTCGGCATCGTCACCGCGCCATCTCACCGCGCGCCGCGCGCAGGGTCAGAGCGTGAAGTGAGCCGCATCATCGTCAGGCGGCCACGGGGGATAGATGATGGGCTTGTCACCGAAGTATTTCCGAACCACGCGCTGCACGCGGTCTAGCACCAATTCCTCAGGATCGATCGCGTCCGGGTAAATGTATGTCGCCTCGAACCGCCCGCCGCGGACGAGATACTCGATCGCAGCCCAGCGATCATCGGATGGCTGGGCCTCCCACAGGTCAAGCAACGCGTCGCCGAGCCGATCGAGATCTGGCCGACGGTAAAGAATGTGATCGCCGAGATCCTTGTGGATTGACGGGGCGACGTACCCTTCATCCAACTCGGCATAAAGGAGAGTGTTGTCGAGCGGATAGTCTCCGTCCTCTGCAAGGAGGTTCCCTATGCCATTTAGACGAGGTGCGTTGTCGTCGCTCATTGCCGTTTCCTCGAGTGATTGCTTAATTTCACGCTGTGCTCGGAACCATCCACCTTCCAGAATACATCTATCGTCGATGGTCGGACGGAGCTGCCGTCGAACGCAGGCCTGATCTGAACCTCAACATCTCGACCTGCGCGCTTCGATCTGGCCCATTGATCCTCCATCGAGCGATAGCGACCGCGGTTGAAACTGGCGTCCTGAGCGAAGTGATTGAAGGCGTCTGTCGGACCGTTGAACCGTGCGGCTATATAGTGCCCCCCGTCGTCGCTCGGCCGTCGCTCCGACCCTCCTGCCTTCGCCTGCGCTGCCCGGTAGCGGACAGGTGTAGCGGCGATCGTTAGATGCCCGGTGACCCGCCTCGTCCGCCCGCGCGAGTCGATCTCGAAGGCGTAGCCGTTGCGCGTCACCGTGTGCCGTTGATCGCGCTGATCAACGTTCGCTTCGGGCGGCGGGACGTGAGGGCCGTGCGGTCGCACCGCCGCGCGGTGCCGTGATGGGTGGTGTTCGGAGACGGAGGTCGCGAAGGTGGCGGGTCCCAGCTCCCGGTTGCACCGCCGCCGCCGAAGCTGCCGCCGTGTCCGGTGAAGACCCGCTTGCGCGGCGAGCTAGTGAGCTGCGGGTCGCCGACCTGGGATGCCGAAGTGAACCGTCCGTCGCGGGGATCGTGCCAAGGGTTGAACTTCAACTCCAGGCCATCGTCGCGCCATGTCGGCACCTTCCCGGTGCGCAGCCACGTCGCGAATAGACGTCGGCGTTCTGCCGGATCCAGATCTGCCGGTAGATAGGCCCGCGGCATGTTCATCGTGTCGCTCCGTCATGAAGACGACGAGAACATCTGAGCAACATTGTCCAACAAAGCAATCAGCGCGTCGTGCGCGATCGCCAACGCGGGTCAGCGGCTCAGTAGATCCCGCGACCCGTGGTCATCTTCCCACTGACCTGATGAAGCCTGCCGGGGATATAAAGGGCGGAGCCGCCGCGCGGTCCCCCGACCGTGTCGCGGCCTCGCGGGCCGATGCGCTCGCGTCAGCCGGCGGCGGCCTCGTGGGCGGGATAGCCGGCTGCCAGCGCGAGACCGCCGACCCCCTCCCTCAGAACACCGCCGCGACCAGCTGCCGGAAGGCGTCGCCGCGGTGGCTGATCTCGTTCTTCGCCGGCTCGTCCATCTCGCCGAAGGTGACGTCGTGCCCGTCGGGGCGGAACACCGGGTCGTAGCCGTGGCCCTTGTCGCCGCGCGGCGGCCACACCAGCGTCCCGTCGACGCGGCCCTCGAACCACTCGACGTGCCCGTCGGGCCAGGCCAGCGCCAGCGCGCAGACGAAATGCGCGGTGCGCGGCGGGTCGGGCAGCGCGGCGAGCTTGTCCTCGACCAGGCGCATGGCGTGGCCGAAGTCCTTGGTCTCGCCGCCCCAGCGCGCCGAGAAGATGCCGGGATCGCCGTTCAGCGCGTCGACGCACAGCCCGCTGTCGTCGGCCAGCGCCGGGAGCCCAGACAGATCCGCCGCGGCGCGCGCCTTGAGCTCGGCGTTCATCACGAAGGTGGTGCCGGTCTCCTCGGGCTCGGGCAGGTCGAGCTCGCCCGCCGAGACCACGTCGAGCCCGCGCCCCTCGAGCAGCGCGGCGATCTCGCGCACCTTGCCCTGGTTGTGGCTGGCGATCACGAGCTTGCCCGGGGCGAGCTTGCGGATCGCCTGCGGCTCCTTGCCCTCGCCGCTCACGCGACCGCCTTCGCCTGCGCGGCGAAGATCTCGGTGCAGCCGATCCGCGCCAGCCGCAGCAGGCGGAGCAGCGCCTCCTCGTCGTAGGTGGCGTGCTCGGCGGTGGCCTGCGCCTCGGCGATATGGCCATTCTCGAGCAGTACGAAATTGGCGTCGGCGTCGGCGTTCGAGTCCTCGTCGTAATCGAGGTCGAGCACGGGGTTGCCCTGGTAGATGCCGCACGACACCGCCGCCACCTTCTGGCGGATCGGGTCGGCGGCGAGCTTGCCGTCGCGGAGCAGCGCGTCCACCGCAAGCCGCAGCGCCACCCAGGCGCCCGAGATCGAGGCGGTGCGGGTGCCGCCGTCAGCCTGGATCACGTCGCAGTCGAGCGTGATCTGGCGTTCGCCGAGCAGCGCCATGTCGGTGACGGCGCGCAAGCTACGGCCGATCAGCCGCTGGATCTCCTGGGTGCGGCCCGACTGCTTGCCCTTGGCGGCCTCGCGGCTGCTGCGCGTGTGCGTGGCGCGCGGCAGCATGCCGTACTCGGCGGTGACCCAGCCCTGGCCCTTGCCGCGCAGGAACGGCGGCACGCGCTCCTCGACCGAGGCGGTGACCAGCACCTTGGTGTCGCCGAAGCCGATCAGTACCGATCCCTCGGCGTGGCGCGTGAAGCGCGGCTCGATCGTGATCGCGCGCATCTGGTCGGGGGCGCGGCCGCTGGGGCGCATGGAACTCTCCTCAAGGTCGGACGGTGCCGGCCCTAGCCGCGTTGCTGCCGCGGCGCCAGCGGGTTGCGGGGGTGGGACGCTTCCCCCAAGCGCTGACTCGCGGAGATGCCCCACCCCGGCCCTCCCCTGGAGGGGAGGGAGAACTCCGCTCCTTCCCCTATCGTCCGTAGCGCGCGGCGAAGTCGCGGTCGGACATTACCAGGTAGCGCACCATGTCGACGATCGACAGCGGCACCGTCACCAGCGCGCCGATCACGGTGAAGGTCAGCACCGCCATGATGATCCCCGAGGTGACCCGGCCGAGGTAGAAACGGTGGATGCCGAAGATGCCGAACAGGAAGGCCAGCACCGCGGCGATGTATTTGTTGCGGTCAGTGGTCGGCACCGGCGCGGCGGCGGCGGGCAGCGGCGCGGCGGCAGGCGCGACCGGCACCGGGAAGACGTTGCGCGCGCGCCCCGCCGCGGCCTCGAAGTCGACCAGCTGCCCGCGCGACGGCTCGCCGTGCTGCGCCCAGTCCTCGGGCGAGAAGGTGTAGCGCTCGCCGTCCTCGCCCGCGACCAGACCGTCGCCGCTGCGTACGTCGACCCCGAGTATCTGTCCGCGCATCCGTGACTCCGTCGTGTCGCGCCGGTGTTCCCGCAGCCGCGCGCGAAACGCAAGGGAGCTTCCGTGCTCCTGCGAAGGCCGGAGCCCAGAGCCGCAGGCGCGCGCCGTAGCGCCCTGGGCTCCGGCGTAGGCGGGAGCACACGAAGGTCGAGACGACGAACCTACATCGCCGCTGTCCGTGCTCCCGCGTGCGCGAGAGGACCGGGTGAACGCTACAGCAGCAGCTCCTGCGGTGTCATCCGCCCGACATGGCCGCCGCCGCGGCGCCGCGCCATCTCGGTCTCGGCGGTGTAGCGCACGTCGGGGTCGCGGTCGGTGAGGAACTTGACCAGGCTCTCCTCCTCGATCTCGCGCCACTCCTTGCCGCGGTCGGGGCCGTAGCGGACGCGCGGCAGCAGCCCGGGCTCGCTGGTCCACTGGATCAGCTGCGCCACCGAGGCCTCGTTGAGCTGGTCGCGCAGGTGGTGCGCGGTGACATAGGCGTCGGGGAAGGCGCGGTGCGCGGGCAGGCCGCGCTCATGCTCCAGCCCGGCGGGCTTGCGCCAGTAGCGCAGCACCTGGTTGGAGAAGCTGGGACTGTCGGGCCACAGCCGCAGCGCGCACTTCCACGTGCAGATCCAGTCGGCGCCGTGGGTCAGCGCGGGGGTGCAGAACTGCTCCTCGAAGGCCGAGCGGTGCGCCGCCAGCGCGACGCGGCGCGGATAGGGATCGAGCACCTGCCGCGCGACGTCGTGCCACCACGGCGCGTCGGCGACGTCCTCGTCGCGGATATGGTGCACCGCCTGGGTGATCGCGGGCATCGGCCGGCCCGGGTTGACCAGGATGTTGCCGCCCTCGCCGTAGAGCTCCCAGCGGCCGTCGGCGCCGAGTGCGACGTCCTGCCAGCCGACCTCGCACACCGCGTGTGCGGGCGGGGCCGAGCCGGTGGTCTCGAGGTCGATGACGCGGACGATCTGCGGCTGCGGGCGACGGGCGTAGCTCATGTGCTGCGCTATGTGGGGCGGCGGCGCGGGGAATGCCAGCGCGCCGTGCGGGGCGCTGGCGAGCGGCGCGACAGGGGCGCGGGCGGCGGAGCATGACTGTGCACGCCGGCTCGTCCGCGCCCGCGTGGGGGCACTGAGGTCGCTTCGCTTATTCTCGCCCTCTCGACGAGAGCGGGCGTGGGCCGGTGCGTACGACCAGGTCTCAACGAAACCGGGCGTGCGCCGATGCGCACCGCCCCATCCGCTGGCGTCATCCTGAGCTTGTCTCAGGATCCACCGGGCCGCGTATCGGTGCCCCGTCGCTGGCGAGGCCGGGTCCCGCGGGCGGGCGGTCCCGCGGCATCACGCGGCCTCCTCTCGCGGGCCGGAGGAGCGGGCGGACAAGTGATCCTGAAACGAGTTCAGGATGACGGCAGGGGGGGGGGGAGGGGAGCCTGAGCGCTGGGCGACCAGCGGCGGCGGCCCGGGTCGGCGGGCGCGGCATCGCGGATCGCCGCCCCTCCGCCACCCCGTTCAGCTCAGCGGCGGAACGGGTCCTCGAACGGCGAGACCGGGCCGCGCAGCTCGCCCGCCTCGGCCGCCTCGGCGTCGCGCGCGGCCTGCTCGCGCTCGGCGCGCAGCGAGGCGATCAGCGCCTCACGATCGCCGTCGAGCCGTGGGTCGCTCGCCTGCTGCTCGATCCCCGCCGCCTTGGCCGCCTTGGCCACCGCGGCGTCCAGCTCGCGCTGCGTGGTGAGGCCGAGCGTCACCGGGTCCTTCGGCGTGATGTTGCCGATGTTCCAGTGGCTGCGGTCGCGGATCGCGGCGATCGTCGTGCGCGTGGTGCCGATCAGGTTGCTGATCGCGCCATCGCTGATCTCGGGGTGGTTGCGGATGATCCAGGCGATGCCGTCGGGCTTGTCCTGGCGCTTGCTGACCGGCGTGTAGCGCGGGCCCTTGGTGCGGCGCACCTGATCGGGGCCCTTGGTCATCTTCATGCGATAGGCGGGGCTGGCCTGCGCCTTGTCGATCTCCTCCTGCGTCACCTCGTGCGCGCGGACGGGATCGCGCCCGGTCAGCTTGGTGGCGGCGGTGTCGTCCGCGATCGCCTGGACCTCGAGGATGTGCAGCCCGCAGAAGTCGGCGATCTGCTCGAACGAGAGCGACGTGTTGTCGACCAGCCAGGAAGCGGTGGCGTGGGGCATGAGCGGCTGGGCCATGCGGGATACTCCATAAATGCAAAGGGCCGCCCCTTCCCGGAGCGGCCACCTATTGCCGAACGACTTAGTGCGTGGCGCGTGCGAGGGCAAGCGCGTGTGGGGAAGATCCTCCCCGCATGGCGGGCAGGGGACCGCTCGCGCGGAGCGAGTGATGAGGGAGGCTTTTACAGGCGCTGCGCGGCGTGGAGAGCCCCCTCCGCCATGCTCCGCATGGTCCCCCTCCCCGTACCGGGAGAATCTGAGTCCGCTAGGCCGCCATCCGCAGCGCCGCGCCGAACGGCGCGAGCGCGTCGAGGAACTGGCGCGCGCTCGCCGCCCAGGTGAAGTCGGCGCCCGCCCTCGCGCAGGTGGCGCGGTCGAGCGTCAGCGCGCGCGCGATCGCCGTCTCGAGCCGCTCCGCCAGAGCGCCGGTGGTCGGGGTCAGCACGTCGACCGGGCCAGGCACGGGATAGGCCGCCACGGGCGTGCCGCACGCCAGTGCCTCGATCATCACCAGCCCGAACGTGTCGGTGCGGCTCGGGAAGACCAGGGCGTCGGCGGTGCGATAGGCCGCGGCGAGATCGTCGCCGAACAGCGCGCCGAGGAACAGCGCCTCGGGGAAGCGCCGCTCGAGCGCGACCCGCGCGGGGCCGTCGCCCACCACTACCTTGGTGCCGGGCACGTCGGCGGCGAGGAAGGCCTCGATGTTCTTCTCCACCGCGACGCGGCCGACGTGGAGCAGCACCGGCGCGCCGCCCGCGGCCGCCCGCGCTGCCGCCATGCGCGGCTCGATCGCGCCCTCCGGCCGGAACGCCGGCGCGACGCCGCGGCCCCAGCGCCTGACCCGCGGCAGGCCGTGCGCGCGCAGCGTGCGCTCGATCGTCGCGGTGGAGGCGAGCACCGCCGCCGCGGGCGCGTGGAACCAGCGCACGTAGCGCCACACCCATTCCGGGTCCGCGCCCGTGCGCGCCGCGACATAGTCCGGGAACTGCGTGTGATAGGCGGTGGTGAAGGGTAGGCCGCGGGCGCGGCACCAGCGCCGCGCCGAGAGGCCGAGCGGCCCCTCGGTGGCGATATGCACCGCCTCGGCGCCGAACGCCGCGATCCGCCGCCCCACCGCGGCGGGGGTCATCAGCGCGAGCCGGATCTCGGGATAGGTCGGGCAGGGCAGCGACGGCGCGCCGCTGGGCGAGACCACCAGCACCTCGTGCCCGCCCGCGCGCAGCTCGGCGATCACCGCCTCTAGCGTGCGCACCACCCCGTTGACCTGCGGCGCCCAGGCGTCGGTGACGATCGCGATCCGCATCGCGCGCGGCTCAGGCGGCGAGCGCCGCGCGCGCGGGCACCGGCGCCGCGAGCGCGACCGCGGGGGGTGCGTCGCGGCGACGCATCTCCTCGCCCCAGTCGAGGATCTCCATCCGCCCGTCGTGGTGCTCGACCAGCGCGGTGCAGCCCTCGACCCAGTCGCCGTCGTTGTAATAGGCCACGCCCGCGATCTCGCGCATCTCGGCGGTGTGGATGTGGCCGCACACCACGCCCTGCACGCCGCGGCTGCCCGCCGCCTCGGCGACGATCTCCTCGAAGCGCGAGATGAACGCCACCGCGTTCTTCACCTTGGCCTTGGCGTGCTTGCTCAGCGACCAGTAAGGCATGCCCCAGCGCCGCCGCACCGCGCTGACCCAGCGGTTGAGCGCCATCAGCATCGTGTAGGCGGCGTCGCCGACATGCGCGAGCCAGCGGTGCGACAAAGTGATCGCGTCGAACTCGTCGCCGTGGAGCACCAGCAGGCGGCGGCCGTCCGCGGTCTCGTGGATCGCCTTCCTGCGGATCTGGATGCCGCCGAAGTCGAGCCCGGCGAACTGGCGGAACATCTCGTCGTGGTTGCCGGGAATATAGACCATCCGCGTGCCGCGGCGCGCGCGCTTCATCAGCCGCCAGATCACGTCATTGTGCGCGGCGGGCCAGTAGAAGCGCTTCTTGAGCTGCCAGCCGTCGATGATGTCGCCGACCAGGTACATGGTGTCGCTGTCGACATGATCGAGGAAGTCGATCAACATGTCGGCATTGCAGCCGCGCGTGCCGAGATGGACGTCGCTGATCCACACCGTGCGGTAACGTCGGCGCGACCCGATCGCCTGCTCGGGCCGGTGCGGCCGCGCGTCAGCGTCGAACAGATCGGCGATGTCGCCCAGCGGCTGGCCCGCGGTGAGCGCGCTGATCGAGTGAACCGTCGTCGGCATGGCAGCCCTCCCTCGCTACCCTGCCCTACGCCGCTCATGTGACACGCGTGTCACCGCCGGTTGACGCCGGGGTGACGCTCCGGTGACGGTTCGGCGTCACGCGGAGGGAGCACGGCGGCGCGGCGACCCGATCTGGCGGGCGCGAGGGCGCGACGGGCCGGCGGTGGGGCGACCGACAGGCACGCACGACGTTCGCGCCACCACCGCGTCCGCTCCGGATCCGTACCGTCTGCCCCCGCCGCTGGCGCGCTTTTCCCCTGCTTCCGCGTGCCTTTTCGCGCATCCGGGCGTTGTGCCGGCGATGCAACGACCCTCTCCCGCCGCGCTGGCGCGCGCATGAACCGGCTCGCGCCCGACGAGCCCGACGCGCGCTTCATTCGCCGCGTGCTGTGGCTGGTGCTGATCGTCGCCGTACTGGCCGCGCTCTACTTCGCGCGGCATCTGCTGATCCTCGCCTTCGGCTCCATGCTGATCGCGATCATCATCCACGCCATCGCCGAGGTCTATGCCAGCCGCACCCGGCTGAGCGCGCGCGGCGCGATGGCGGCGGCGATCGCCAGCGTGCTCGCCTTCCTGGCGCTGCTCGGCTGGCTGTTCGGCGTCGAGTTCCGCGCGCAGGTCAACACGTTGGTGGTCGCGCTGCCGGGCCTGCTGGGCCAGCTCCAGGCCTATATGTCGCAGAGCCCGGTGGGCGAGAAGGTGGCGGACGCGGTGCAGGCGGCGTTCGCGGGCAGCCGCGTCGCGCAGGATATCGGCGAGATCGTGCGCGGGGCGGGCGAGCTGCTGCTCAATGCCGTGCTGGTGTTGTTCGGCGCGATCTTCTTCGCGGTCGATCCCAAGATCTACGAGCGCGGCTTCCTGCTGCTGGTACCGCCCCCGAAACGCGCCGCGGTGGAGGACGCGCTCGGGGACGTCGCCTCGACGCTGCTGCTTTGGCTGCGCGCGCAGCTGATCCAGATGACCGCGATGGGCGCGATGGTCGGCATCGGCCTGTGGATCGCGGGCGTGCCCTCGCCGGCGCTGCTCGGGCTGCTCACCGGCCTGTCCGAGTTCATCCCCTATGTCGGTCCGGTCGCGGCGATGCTGCCCGCGCTGGGACTCGCCGCGACCCGAGGCACCGACCAGCTCATCTGGGCCCTCGCGGTGTTCGCGGTGGTGCGCGTGGTGCAGACCAACTTCGTCACGCCCTTCGTCACCAGCCGGGTCGTCGCGATCCCGCCCGCGCTCAGCCTGTTCGCGATCATCGGGACGGGCGCGGTGTTCGGCCTGTTCGGCCTGTTCTTCTCGGGCGGCATCCTGGTCGTCGGCTTCACGCTGGTGCGCAGCCTCTACCTGCGCGAAGTGCTGGGCGAGGACATCCCGCGCTCGCGCGAGCGCACGCTCTTCACCGCCAAGGGCACGCCGCGGCCGACGGCAGAGGATGAAGATTCGACATTAACGGAACGTCCGGATTAAGTGTGAATTAACCTTTCTGGTTCAGAAGCCATTGGGTATGAACGTAGCGAAGCGCGGGTGACACGGTCTACCGCGTTGACGAACCGGGGATTTGCCGATGCGCGTGCTGCTGATCGAGGACGAGCCGACGACCGCCAAGGCGATCGAGTTGATGCTGTCGACCGAGGGATTCAACGTCTACAATACGGATCTGGGCGAGGAAGGCCTCGACCTCGGCAAGCTGTACGATTACGACATCATCCTGCTCGATCTCAACTTGCCCGACATGCACGGCTACGACGTGCTGAAGAAACTGCGCGTCGCACGGGTGCAGACGCCGGTGCTGATCCTGTCGGGCATCAACGAGATGGACTCGAAGGTGCGCAGCTTCGGGTTCGGCGCCGACGATTACGTCACCAAGCCGTTCCACCGCGAGGAGCTGGTCGCGCGCATCCACGCCGTGGTGCGTCGCTCCAAGGGTCACTCGCAGTCGGTGATCAAGACCGGCAAGCTCTCGGTCAATCTCGACGCCAAGACGGTCGAGGTCGACGGCGCGCGCGTGCACCTGACGGGCAAGGAATATGCGATGCTCGAGCTGCTCTCGCTGCGCAAGGGCACCACGCTGACCAAGGAGATGTTCCTCAATCATCTCTACGGCGGGATGGACGAGCCCGAGCTCAAGATCATCGACGTGTTCATCTGCAAGCTGCGCAAGAAGCTCAGCCTGGCCTGCGGCGGCGACAATTACATCGAGACGGTGTGGGGCCGCGGTTACGTGCTGCGCGAGCCCGAGGAGACCGCGCAGGTCGCGTGAGGTCTGACGCTATCGGTTGAGGCGGCGGCCGTCGCACCGGAGGGTGTGGCGGCCGTTGTTCCGATGCTTGCCCGTGTTCCTGCGGACGCAGGAACCCAGCGCCGCGGATGCTGGCCCTCGTGGCACTGGGCTCCTGCGTTCGCAGGAGTACACCCCGCCAACCCACTGTCGCATAACCGCAATCAAAACGTCATCGGCCCGACCCGGACCTAGTGCAGGCGCCCCCATTAACTTAGATGGGGGAAGAGACGATGACCGCCAAGTTCATGCTGCTCGCCGGCGCCTCGTGCCTGTACGCCGCGCCCGCGCTGGCGCAGGACGCGCCGCCGCCGTCCACCGCCGCGACGATCGACCGCACCGCGCCCGAGCAGCCGACCGAGGGCGAGGACGTCGTCGTGCTCGGCTTCGGCCAGAGCCGACAGGTGCAGACGGTCACCTCGGCCGACCTCGAGCGGCTCACCCCCGGCACCTCGCCGCTCAAGGCGGTGGCCAAGCTGCCCGGCGTCAATTTCCAGTCGGCCGACGCGTTCGGCGCGTACGAGTGGTCGACCCGCATCTCGCTGCGCGGCTTCAACCAGAACCAGCTCGGCTTCACGCTCGACGGCGTGCCGCTCGGCGACATGAGCTACGGCAACGTCAACGGCCTCCATATCAGTCGCGCGATCATCTCCGAGAATATCGCCAGCACCACCGTGGCGCAGGGCGCTGGCGCGCTCGGCACCGCCTCGACCAGCAATCTCGGCGGCACGCTCCAGTTCGTCAGCCGCGCGCCGTCGGACACCGCCGACCTCGTCGCCTCGGGCACCTACGGCAGCGACCAAACCTATCGCGCCTTCGTCCGCGCCGAGTCGGGCGATCTGGGCGGCGGGCTCAAGGGCTATATCAGCTACGGCTTCCTCAAGACCGACAAGTGGAAGGGCTTCGGCGAGCAGCGCCAGCACCAGGCCAACGCCAAGGTGGTGAAGGAGGTCGGCGAGCACGGCAAGATCACCGCCTTCCTCAACTTCTCCGACCGGCGCGAGAACGATTACCAGGACCTCAGCCTCGACATCATTCGCCGCCGCGGGCTGAACAACGACAATATCTCGAACGACTATCCGCTCGCGCTCCAGCTCGCACAGATCGCGCAGAACCAGGCCGCGCGTGCGGCCAGCGCCACCGCGGCGCTGCCCTATCCGGGCGTCGGCCTCGCCTTCCCGGCGGGGATCGGCACGCTCGATGACGTCTATTACGACGCCGCCGGCCTGCGCCGCGACTGGCTCGGCGGCGTGACCTTCGAGGCGCAGCTGCTGCCGCAGCTGTCGGTCGTGTCGACGAGCTACATCCATCGCAACAAGGGCCAGGGCTCGTGGATCACGCCCTATCAGCCCACGCCCGCGGGCGCGCCGAACGCCGACGGCACGCCGATCACCAACGGCTCGGCGCTGTCGTTCCGCACCACCGAATATCGCATCATGCGCGCCGGCAACTTCACCAACGCCGCGCTCGAGCTGGGCGCCAACCGCTTCGAGGTCGGCGCCTGGTATGAGAGCAACGCGTTCGATCAGGCACGCCGCTTCTACGGCATGGCCGACGGTACGACCGCCAATCGCAGCGCGCTCGACTATCAGGAGAACCCGTTCTTCACGCAATGGGCGGGCAACTACGACACCGAGACGTTGCAATACCACGTCGCCGACACGCTCCAGCTCGGCCGCCTGACGATCAACGCGGGCTGGAAGGGCATGCGCGTCGAGAACAAGGCCAACCTGCTCACCGGCGTGCTGGTGGCGGGGAAGATCGAGTCGAGGGACTGGTTCCTGCCGCAGGCCGGCGCGGTCTTCGCGCTGGGCGGCGGCGCCGAGCTGTTCGCCAGCTACACCGAGAACATGCGCGCCTTCGTGTCGGGAACGGCGGGGCCCTTCGGCACGACCCAGGTCGGCTTCGACGCGATCCGCTCGCGCATCAAGCCCGAGACGTCGAAGACCGCCGAGGGCGGCGTGCGCCTGCGCGCCGGCGGGCTCCAGCTCTCCGCGGTGGGCTATTACATCGACTTCAACGACCGGCTGCTCACCTTCCAGAACGGCTCCGGCATCCAGGGCAACCCGCCGACGCTCAACAACGCCGGCGGGGTGGAGAGCTACGGCGGCGAAGTCTCGGCCTTCTACCGCGTGGTCCAGCCGCTCAGCCTGTTCGCCAGCTACAGCTACAACAAGGCGACCTACCAGGACGACGTGGTCAATGCCGCGGGCACGGTGCTGACCGCGACCGCCGGCAAGACCGTGGTCGACACGCCCGAGCACATGGCCAAGGGCGAGATCGTGTACGACGACAGCCGCTTCTTCGGCCGCATCGGCGCGGATTACATGGCGAAGCGCTACTTCACCTACCTCAACGACCAGTCGGTCGGCGCGCGCGTGCTGGTGGACGCCAGCATCGGCGTGCGCTTCGGCGAGAACATGGGCTTCTTCCGCGGCTTCGCGCTGGAGGGCAGCGTCACCAACCTGACCGACAAGAAATATGTCTCGACGATCGGCAGCAACGGCTACACCGCCAGCGGCGACAACCAGACGCTGCTCGCCGGCGCGCCGCGCCAGTTCTTCGTCACGCTGCGACGCGGGTTCTGAGGGGGCGAGGGACGGGGAAGTAGGACGAGCTCTCCCTCCGCTCAAGGGGAGGGCCGGGGTGGTGCGTTCCCACGAACGCAGCGTTTGTGGAAGCGCCCCACCCAACCCCTCCCCTGACGGGGAGGGGCTTTCCACCGAAGCTCAGATCCCGCCCGCCACCACCACGTGCCCCGCCGCCGCCAGCGCGGCGCCCAGGTCGGCCAGGCAGCGCTCCACCAGCGCCGCGTCGGGCGAGCGCACCACGAAATTGGCGCCGGTGCGGCCCTCGCGGAAGAAGGGGTAGCTGCCGATCGAGACGCCCTCGTGCGCCTTCTCGGCGTCGCCCAGCAGGTCGGCGACCTCGCTCTCCGCCACCCAGCAGCCGATCGTGCCGCTCACCACCGGGCGCCCGCCCTCGAGCGTGCCGGTGAGCGAGTCGAGCATCCCCGCGGTGATGTGCGGGACACCCGCCATGATGAAGATGTTCCCGATCCGGATCCCCGGCGCGCCCGAGACACGGTTCTCGATCAGCGTCGCGCCCTCCGGCACGCGCGCCATGCGCAGTCGGGCCGCGGTGATGCCGCCGCGGGTGGCGTAATAATGCTCCAGCACCGCCACCGCGTCGGGGTGATGGACCACGCCGACACCCAGCGCCGCCGCGATCGAGTCCACCGTGATATCGTCGTGCGTCGGCCCGATGCCGCCGGTGGTGAAGAGATAGTCGTTGCGCGCGCGCAGCTGGTTGACCGCCTCGACGATCGCGTCCTCGCGGTCGCCCACCACGCGCACCTCGGCGAGGCGGATGCCCTGGACGTTGAGCCAGCTGGCCAGCTGGGCGATGTTCTTGTCCTGCGTGCGACCGGAGAGGATCTCGTCGCCGATGACGACGAGCGCCGCGGTCCAGATGCGTTCGGTCTCCATAGCCGGCGGGCATAGCCTCGCATTCGCCCCCTCGCCACGCTATATCGCCGCGATGACCGATTATGTCACCGTCACCAGCGACGCGCCGCACGGGCGCACCGGCGCGATCAAGCTGCACGGGCGCGATGCCTTCGACGGCATGCACAAGGCCGGGCGGCTCGCCGCCGAGACGCTCGACATGCTGGTGCCGCACATGGTGCCCGGCGTCACCACCGCGGCGCTCGACCGGCTGATCTACGACTTCATCCTGGCCGGCGGCGGCGTGCCCGCGACGCTCGGCTATCGCGGCTACGCGCATAGCACCTGCATCTCGATCAACCACGTCGTCTGCCACGGCATCCCCGCGGACAAGCCGCTGAAGTCGGGGGACATCGTCAACGTCGACGTGACCCCGATCGTGGACGGCTGGCACGGTGACTCGAGCCGCATGTACCTGATCGGCGACGTGCCGCTGAAGGCGAAGCGGCTGGTCGAGGTGACGTACGAGTGCCTCATGCTGGGGATCGAGCAGGCGCGTCCCGGCAACCACATGGGTGACGTGGCGCACGCGATCCAGCGCCACGCCGAGTCGAACCGCTACGGCGTGGTGCGCGACTTCTGCGGCCACGGCCTCGGCCGGCTGTTCCACGACGCACCCGAAGTGGTGCATGTCGGGCGGCCGGGGACGGGGGTGGAGCTGCGCCCCGGCATGATCTTCACGATCGAGCCGATGATCAACATCGGCCGGCCCGACGTGAAGCTGCTGGAGGACGGCTGGACCGCGGTGACGCGCGACCGCTCGCTCTCGGCGCAGTTCGAGCATTCGATCGGCATCACCGAGGACGGCTGCGAGATCTTCACCTGCTCGCCCGCCGGGCTGGACAAGCCGCCGTACTGACCGGCGAGCCGGCGGCGGGATCGATCCTCCCCCGCAAGGGCAGGATGAGGAGTCGCGTTACGGCACGATCCGGAAGGTGTAGCTGTAGCTCTGCGCCTGACCGCGCACCGAGACGTCGGCGATCGTCACCGTATAGGTGACCCCGTTGGCCAGCCCCGCCACCGCGAACTGGATATTGTTGGGCACGCCGTAACCGGTGTTGTCGAAGCTGATGTTCGACACCGTCAGCGCCGTGTCGCCGTTCGCCACCCGCACCGTCGCCTTCGAGAAATCGACCTGCGCGTTGGCGCCGCCGCGCCGCGTCGTGTCGGCGATCACCGAGAACGACAACAGTGCGGCGGGATCGAAATAGCGCGCCGGATACTCGCCGTACGGATAGGCTACGTACGGCGGCAGCCCGCCCGGTACCGTGACTCCGCCGTTGAACGCGACCACCTTCATCGCCGCCGCGTCGGTGCGGCTGCCGTCGGCGAGCACCTGCGCGACGCGACCGTAGCTGATCTTGCCCAGGAAGGGGTCGAGCATCCAGCGGCGGTGGCCGACGTTGTTGGCGACCAGGTTGGTCGTCTCGGTGAGCCAGCCGCCGAGGTACATGTCCTCGGTGTAGTAAGCGAGATAGGGCGAGATCAGGCCGCCGTAGAGGTTGCTCGTTCCCGCACCGGTCGAGCCGGTGTCGGTGTAGCATTTCCAGTCGGCGGGGGGCGTGTGGGTGAGCTGGCCGTTGGCCGCCATCATCAGCGCCGCCTGGGTCGCCTGCTCGTCGTCGGCGCTGGAATAGCCTACCGCGGGCAGGCGGTGGAGCGCGCGGATCGCGTTGAGCCGCGCGAGCACGTCGGCGCGCACGCTATCGGCCAGCACGCCCGCGCGGCAATTGGGCACATCGGGCTGAGTGGTGAAAAGGGCCGCGGCGCGCGCCGCCCAGCTGCCGGTCGCCGCGGCGGACGAGGGATCGACCGCGACCGGCGTGGGGGTCGGAGTCGGCTGCGGCGCGGGGCTGGGCGTCGGCGAGGGGGCGGGAGCCGGCGTCACCACCACGGCGGCGGGAGTGCTCGCCGTGCCGCCGCCACCACCATCGCCGCCGCAGCCGCCGAGCAGCAGCGAGAAGGACGACACGCCGAGGATCCAGGACGACCGGAAGATACGCATACCGCCCTATAAATCCGCGACTTTTAACAAATTGGCCAGTGGCTTGTTGCTCAAAGCGGCGGCACCCCTTGGTCGGCTGCCCGCTTTTCGGGCAGCCGCACCGCCCGTCCGGCCGGTCGCCGCGCTGGGTTGCCCTCAGCGTCCGCGGCTGGCACGGTCGGTGCAAGGTACCTCGCGGGGTATCGGTCTTTCATCCGAGGTGGGGCGTCAATCGCGTGAAGAAGATCGAGGCGATCATCAAGCCGTTCAAGCTGGATGAGGTGAAGGAGGCGCTGCACGAGATCGGCGTCAGCGGCATTACCGTGACCGAGGCCAAGGGCTTCGGCCGGCAGAAGGGCCATACCGAGCTGTATCGCGGCGCCGAATATGTCGTCGACTTCCTGCCCAAGGTGAAGCTCGAGGTGGTCGTCGAGGACGGTCTCGCCGAGCGCGTGGTCGAGGCGATCGCCACCGCGGCGCAGACCGGCCGGATCGGCGACGGCAAGATCTTCGTGATCCCGGTCGAGACCGCGCTGCGCATCCGCACCGGCGAGCGCGACAACGACGCGATCTGACCTGCCCGTCGTCCCCGCGCGTCGGGACGTCCCTGTTACCGCGCGCCCCGGCAACGTTCGGGGAGCGCACCTGCGAGAGAGAGAAGCATCATGGCGAACACGGCCGCAGACGTTCTGCAGAAGATCAAGGACGAGGAGATCGAGTGGGTCGACCTGCGCTTCACCGACCCCAAGGGCAAGTGGCAGCACCTCACCATGGTCGCCTCGGTGATGGGCGAGGACGAGTGGACCGACGGCCTGATGTTCGACGGGTCCTCGATCGCCGGCTGGAAGGCGATCAACGAGTCGGACATGATCCTCAAGCCCGACCTCGACGCGGTCTACACCGATCCCTTCTCGGCGACGCCGATGCTGATCGTGTTCTGCGACATCGTCGAGCCGTCGACCGGCGAGGGCTATAGCCGCGACCCGCGCACCACCGCCAAGCGCGCCGAGGCCTATGTCGCCACCACCGGGATCGGCGACACCGTCTATGTCGGCCCCGAGGCCGAGTTCTTCATGTTCGACGACGTGCGCTTCGAGACCAGCTACAACACCAGCTACTTCAAGATCGACGACATCGAGCTGCCGACCAACACCGGCCGCGAGTATGAGGGCGGCAACCTCGCGCACCGCCCGCGCGCCAAGGGCGGCTACTTCCCGGTCGCGCCGGTCGACTCGGCGGTCGACATCCGCGGCGAGATGGTCTCGACCATGATCGAGATGGGCCTGCCGTGCGACAAGCACCACCATGAGGTGGCCGCGGCGCAGCACGAGCTGGGGCTGACCTTCGGCACGCTGACCACCACCGCCGATCGCATGCAGATCTACAAGTACGTCGTGCACCAGGTCGCGCATGCCTATGGCAAGTCGGCCACCTTCATGCCCAAGCCGATCAAGGAAGATAACGGCTCGGGCATGCACACGCACTTCTCGATCTGGAACGGCAAGGAGCCGCTGTTCGCGGGCAACGGCTATGCCGGCCTGTCCGACACCTGCCTCTATTTCATCGGCGGCATCATCAAGCATGCCAAGGCGATCAACGCTTTCACCAACCCGACCACCAACAGCTACAAGCGGCTGGTGCCGGGCTACGAGGCGCCGGTGCTGCTCGCCTATTCGGCGCGCAACCGCTCGGCCTCGTGCCGCATCCCGTACGGCACCGGCCCGAAGAGCAAGCGCGTCGAGGTTCGCTTCCCCGACGCGATGGCGAACCCCTACCTGGCCTATGCCGCGCTGCTGATGGCGGGTCTCGACGGGATCCAGAACAAGATCCACCCCGGCGAGGCGATGGACAAGAACCTGTACGACCTGCCGCCGGCCGAGCTGGCGCAGGTGCCGACGGTCTGCGCGTCGCTGCGCGAGGCGCTCGACTCGCTGATGGCCGATCACGACTTCCTGCTGAAGGGCGACGTGTTCACCAAGGACCAGATCGAGGCCTATGTCGAGCTGCAGTGGCAGGACGTGGCGCGCTGGGAGATGACCCCGAGCCCGGTCGAGTACGACATGTACTACAGCGCGTAAGCCACGCCGAGCGGCTGACGCGAGAAGGGCGCCCGGTGCGAACCGGGCGCCCTTTCTCGTTGAATCCTCCCTGCTCGCGGGGAGCGGGACCGCTCGCGAAGCGAGTGGTGGAGGGGGCGGCCTCAAACGAGAGGCCTCGTGAGCGAAGAGCCCCCTCCGTCAGTACTTCGCGCTGCCAGCTCGCCGTGCCGCGGAGGATCTCACGCTCACGCCGGCGAGTTCTCCGCCGTCGTCGCCACCTTGGCGTGGCTGCCCGACTCGCTCGCCTTGATCGTGCCGCCGAACAGCATCTTCACGCGCCCCGAGAGCGAGATGTCGCTCTCCCACAGCTCGGCGCTGTCGACGTCGACTCGCAGCAGCGCCAGGTTGGGGTCCTCACGGCCGCCCGGAAACCAGGCCTCGGCCTGCTTGTTCCAGAGCTTGTCGATCAGCGCGGGATCGTTGTCGATGCGCGCCTGCCCGTCCATGCAGGCGAAGAAGTCATGCCCCTTGGACACGTACTGCGCCATCACGCGCCCGCCGCCGGCGAGCCGATTGTCTTTGCCGACGAAGAAGAAGAGCGTGTCGACCTGATCCTCGTCGAGCTGCGCGGTGAGCGGTTCGCTGTGCGCCGAGCCGTCCGCCGGGCCGACCATGACGAACGGGCTGTCCGCCATCTTCTGCCACAGGTCGTGCTTGAGCTTGGTCGGGTCGGTGTTGGCGTCCGCCATCTTGGGTCTCCTGTCGATGTGGACGGAGAACGAGAGCGCGTCGGGTTGGTTGCGGGAGGCGCGCCGCGCTGCGCGGGCGCGTGCTCCTGCGCACGCAGGGGCCCAGAGCCACCAGCGCCACGCCTGCGGCCGTGGGCGCCGGCGTTCGCCGGAGCACGTGACCCCGAAGCCGGGCGCAACGTAAAAACCCCGGCACGCGGCCGGGGTCCTCGGGGAAGGCGACGGCCCTCCCGCGCCACCCCGGCGATGCCGGGGCGACGGATTGGGTCAGGTCAGCGCGAGTAGAACTCGACGACCAGGTTCGGCTCCATCTTCACCGGATAGGGCACCTCGTCCAGCGTCGGCACGCGGATGAAGGACACCTTCGCGGCGCCGTCGGGCGCGACGTAATCGGGCACCTCGCGCTCGGCGAGCTGCTGCGCCTCGAGCACCAGCGCCATCTCCTGCGCCTTGGTGCCGAGCGTGATCTCGTCGCCGACGTCGCACCGACGCGACGCGATGTTGCACTTCACGCCGTTGACGCGGACGTGGCCGTGGCTGACCAGCTGGCGCGCGGCCCAGATCGTCGGCGCGAACTTGGCGCGATACACGATCGCGTCGAGGCGGCGCTCGAGCAGGCCGATGAGGTTCTGCGAGGTGTCGCCCTTCATGCGCGACGCCTCCTCATACGCGTGACGGAACTGCTTCTCGGTGACGTCGCCGTAATAGCCCTTGAGCTTCTGCTTGGCGCGCAGCTGGATGCCGAAGTCCGACATCTTGCCCTTGCGGCGCTGACCGTGCTGGCCCGGGCCGTACTCGCGCTTGTTGACCGGGCTCTTCGGCCGGCCCCAGATGTTCTCGCCGAGACGACGGTCGAGCTTGTACTTGGCGCTGCTGCGCTTCGACATCAGATATTCCTAAGCAATGGCGTACAACGTTGGTCCCGGTCATCGCGCCGCGTGATCCACGAGGTGGAAAGCGCAGGCCCGCCGCTTCACCGGGGTGCGGGGGCGATTGCGAAGCGGCGCGGGTAGCGGGGCGGGGCCACGAAGTCAAGTTCATGGCGCTTCGCGCGCGGCAGGAAGGCTGCGTCGACGATAGAGGCGGCTCGTCGATCCCCCCCCTTGCAACGGGGACGGTGGCAGCGCGTCAGCGCTGCCGCAGGGGTGACCCGATCGGCGACGTCCACCGGCACTCACCATCGCCGACACCCAATCGTCAGGCCTTCGGCCTGCCACCTCCCGGTGCAGGGGAGAATGACCGAGTGGCTGTCGTCTGGCTCCGCCGATCATGCGTTGCGCGCGACGCTCTCCTTCATCCGCGCCAGCTGCTCGGGGCTGGCCTCGTGCTGGTGGCGATCCTTCCACTCGGCGTAGGGCATGCCGTAGATCGCCTCGCGCGCGGCGTCCTTGGGCAGCCCGCCGGCCTCACCGACCCAGTCCGACAGGCAGTTGCGGCAGAAGCCCGCCAGCCCCATCAGGTCGACGTTCTGCGCGTCGGTGCGGTGGCGCAGGTGGCGCACCAGGCGCCGGAACGCCGCCGCGGCGGTCGCGTCGTCGAGCGTGTCGAGGGGGTCGCGCTGATCCATCTGCATCTCCGGATTTGATCCGGGCGCGTTAGTCGCTAAGGCGTCCGCGGCAAAGCAGGAAGGCGCATGTGACCGAGACATCCGATACGATCGCCCCGCGCTCGCGCAAGGTCCGCGTACTCGCCACGCTAGGTCCGGCGAGCGACTCGCCCGAGATGATCGCCACGCTGTTCCAGGCGGGGGCGGACGCGTTCCGCATCAACATGAGCCACGGCGATCAGGCCTCCAAGGCGCAGATCATCCGCTCGATCCGCGCGCTGGAGGAGAAGTTCAAGCGACCCTCCACGATCCTGGCGGATCTGCAGGGGCCGAAGCTGCGCGTCGGCAAGTTCGCCGGCGGGCGGGTGATGCTGGAGCATGGCAGCACCTTCACGCTCGACCATGATCCGACGCCGGGCGACGCGACGCGCGTGCGGCTGCCGCACCGCGAGATCTTCGCCGCGATCGAGCCCGGCGCGCGGTTGCTGCTCGACGACGGCAAATTGGTGCTGCGTGTCACCGACCACGACGAGAACCGTATCGTCACCACTGTCGAGATCGGCGGCCCGCTGAGCGACAACAAGGGGCTCAACGTCCCCGACGTGGTCGTTCCGATGGCGGCACTGACGGAGAAGGACCGCTCCGACCTCACCTTCGCGCTCGAGCAGGGCGTCGACTGGATCGCCTTGTCGTTCGTCCAACGTCCCGAGGACCTCGCCGAGGCGCGCAAGCTGATCGAGGGCAAGGCGGCGCTGCTCGCCAAGATCGAGAAGCCGGCGGCGATCGAGCGGCTCGAGGAACTCGTCGACGCGTGCGACGGCGTCATGGTCGCGCGCGGCGACCTCGGCGTCGAGCTGCCGCCGCAGTCGGTCCCGCCGCTGCAGAAGCGCATCGTCGAGACCGCGCGGCGGATGGGCCGTCCGGTCGTGGTAGCGACGCAGATGCTCGAGTCGATGATCAAGAGCCCGTCGCCGACCCGCGCCGAGGTCTCCGACGTCGCCACTGCGATCTACGACGGCGCCGACGCGATCATGCTCTCGGCCGAGAGCGCGGCGGGCGACTGGCCGGTCGAGTCGGTGGCGATGATGAACGCGATCGGCGACGCGGTGGAGCGCGACCCGATGCACGGCGACCGGATCCACTTCACCGTCACGCGGCCCGACCCCACCACCGCCGACGCGCTGGCGGAATCGGCCAAGAACATCGCCGCGACGGTGTCCGCGGCGGCGATCATCTGCTTCACCAGCTCGGGTTCGACCGCGCGCCGCATCGCGCGCGAGCGACCCTCGGTGCCGATCCTGGTGCTCACCCCCAAGCGCGAGACCGCGCGGCGGCTCGGGCTGCTGTGGGGCACGCACAACGTCGTCACGCGCGACGTCGAGTCCTTCGAGGAGATGGTCGCCAAGGCGAAGCGGATCGCGCTGCGCCAGGGCATCGCGCAGGCGGGTGACCGCGTGATCGTCATGGCGGGTGTGCCGTTCCGCACGCCCGGCTCGACCAACGTGCTCCACGTGGTGCGCATCATCGGCGACGAGTTGAAGGATTATCCTCGCGCGTGAGCCGCCGCGCGTGATGAGGCCGTGATCCGCGTCGATTTTGTCCAATTCGGCGCGGATCACGCGGGCACGGCACTTTCATCCAATAGCCCGGACGACCCCTCGCGCATGAAGCGCGCGAACGGGGTGGGGAAGCAGCAAGAATGTTACGCGAGGCGACGCACGAGCTCGTGCGCACCGAACTGGCGCGCGCGCGCCGCACCGCCGCGATGGTGACCGATCCGGTCTCCGCCGGCTCGCTGCGCCGCTACATCGGCGAGCTGGAAGGCGAGCTGCACCGCCGCTCGGCGCGATGAGGCCAAGATCCTTTTACATGAGTGAAGGTGGCGCGCGTAGCGCGACCGGGGGGTGCCGACGCCGGTGAACTGGGCTCTCGATGCGAGCCGGTTCACCCCCTTTGTCAGGTCTTCGGCCTGCCACCTCCCCTTGCAGGCGAGGATAAGTGAGCGCCGCCGCTCACAACCCGTCGATCATCTCCGCGACCACCTCGAGGCACGACACGCCCAAAGCGCGGCTGCGCTCGGGGCTCCAGCCGAACGCGGCGTCGGGGTTGGGGTCGTGGTCCTTGAACGGCATCTCGAGCGTCACCGAGACCGCGCCGAAGCGCTCGGCGAGCTGGTTGGTCGACATCGACAGATTGGCCTTGCCGGGCGCCGAACGCTCATAGCCGAGCTCGGTCTGGAAATCGCGGCTGTGCGCCGCCAGCCGCCGGCCGAAGTCGTAGAATTTGGCGCCGTGCGCGTCGGTCCAGGAGGGGATGCCCTCGAAGCCAGCGATGAAGTTCGCCGGGATCGCCTCGTCGCCGTGGACGTCCATCGCGAAGGTCACGCCCGTGCGGTCCATCTCGCGCAGGACGCACAGCACCTCGGGGCTGCGCTCCGGACTGGGCGCATGCCACTCGCGGTTGAGGTTCACCCCCGCGGCGTTGGTGCGCAGGTGGCCGCGGCGCGTGCCGTCGGGGTTCATGTTCGGCACGACATGGACCGTCGCCGCCCCCAGCAGCGGCGCGGCGGCGTCGCTGGTGAGCCAGTCGAGCGCGCCCTCCATCCAGAACTCGGTCATCGACTCGCCGGGGTGCTGGCGACCGTAGAGCCACACCTGCTTGGCGCCGCTGCCGACACGGAAATAATCGATCGCCTGGCCGTCAAGCGTGGTACCCAGCTCGCGGTGGGTCACGCCGGGGCGAGCCGCGATCCGCGCCACCAGCCGCGCGTGCATCTCCATCGTGAAGGGGGCGAAATAGGCGAACCAGGCGAGGTCGCCGCTGCCGGTCCAGTCGAAGGTGAGCACACCGCCGTCGTAGCGCGTGTCGATCATCCGCCACGCCGCCAGATCCGTCGAGGCGCGCGTGCGATAGCCGGGCCAGCCGAACGGATAGGCCGACTGCCCCGCGTTGACGATGCGGAAGGTCACTCGCTTGCCGCGCAGGCCGGCGGCGCGGAAGTAGAACCATTGGTAGAAGTCGGACTGATGGTCGCGCACGATCTCGAGATCGCAGGTCCAGTCGTCCCCCTCGCCGCTGAGCTCGATCAGGCGGATATTGCCGCCATCGAAGGCGGCGTTGATCTGTAGCGTCATTTCACCTCGATCGTGCGCCCGGACTCGCCGGGAAAGTCCTTGAACAGCGCCGCGGCGAGCCGCGTGGCGACGGCATTGGCGTCCGCGTCGGGGGCAGTGGTGTCGGTGAGCGACTGCGCCTGGCCCTCCCAGATCGCGTTGGGGCCGCGCCGCAGCCGCACCGCCAGCTCGGTCACCACGCCGATGCGCTCGCGTGCGCCGCCGAGCGGGAAGCTGACGCCGCCGCCCAGCCCCGTGCCGCCGCGCCGCCCGCCGGAGAAGCCGCCGCCGCCGAGCCCGATCTGCACGGGCGAGCTGCGCGGCGGCAGCGGCCGGTCGGTGCGGGTGAAGCCCACGGTGGCGATATATTGCGCGGCGGTGCCGGGCGCGGGGCTGGTGAAGCCGTTGCGCAGCAGCTCGGCCTCCACCGCGGCGGCATAGGTCTTGTACTCGAGGCTGGGCGAGCCCGCGCCCTGGAGCGGCTCGACGCTGACGGTGCCGCGCTCGGCCACCGCGTCATAGTGGAAGCGAGTCGCCTCGACCGGGAAGCGCTGCGGCCCGGTGGCGCATGCCGCCAGCGGCGCGGCGGCGAGAAGGACGAGGACGACACGACGCATGACACATCCTTCGAAACGATCGTTGCGCCATAGCAACGCCGCAGCGCGTCGCAAGCTCCGCGGGGCGGGGGGCGATCGCCGGATCGAGCGCGACGCTCATTCCGTGAGCACCGTCCCCCTTCCGCTCGGGAAGGGACCATCGCGCGTCAGCGCGGTGGTGGAGCGGCGCTTCCACAAGCGCTGCGCGGCGCGGAGAGCCTCTCCACCGCTCGGCTGTGGCGGGCGGTCCCCCTCCTGGCCATGCGGGGAGGCTCGGGTCGCCGCGCCCCCGACTCGGTTGACTTTCCACCCCCCGCTCACTAGGCGGCGCGCTTTCCCTATTCTCTCGACAGAAGCGCCATCGCCATGAAGATCCGCAACAGCCTCAAGTCGCTCAAGGACCGCCACCGCGACAATCGCGTGATCCGTCGCCGCGGCCGCACCTACGTGATCAACAAGACCAATCGCCGCTTCAAGGCGCGCCAGGGCTGAGCCCTGACGTGACGTCGGCGGCCCGCGCCCCGACGGCGGTCATCTTCGACGTCGGGCACGTCCTCTACGACTGGGACCCGCGCGCGCTGTACGGGCGCCTGTTCGACGACGAGCGGGCGCTCGACTCGTTCCTGCGCGACGTCGCCACGCGCGAGTGGCATTTCCAGCATGACGCCGGCCGGCCTTTCGCCGAGACCAGTGCCGAGCTCGCCGCGCTGCACCCGCAGCACGCCGAGATGATCGCGCTCTGGGGTCCGCGCTTCGGCGAGCAGATCCCCGGGCCGATCCCCGGCATGCCCGCGCTGGTCGAGGAACTCGATGCGCGCGGCGTGCCGCTATTC
This sequence comes from Sphingomonas sp. BK580, assembly GCF_014194975.1. Taxonomy (GTDB): domain Bacteria; phylum Pseudomonadota; class Alphaproteobacteria; order Sphingomonadales; family Sphingomonadaceae; genus Sphingomonas. The sequence goes on from NZ_JACIAY010000014.1 coordinate 31,879, forward strand.
GCGATCACCAACTTCTCGGGCGAGTTCTTCGCGCCGTTCCGCGCGCGGGAGGCGGCGCTGTTCGACCGCTTCCGCGACATCGTCGTCTCGGGCGACGAGCGCGTGGTGAAGCCCGACCCGGCGATCTTTCACCTCGCGCTGCGCCGCTTCGCGCTCGCCGCCGACCAGGCCTTCTTCGTCGACGACAACGAAGCGAACGTCCTCGCCGCCCGTGCGCTCGGCATCCGCTCGCACCTGTTCGCCGGTGCGGACGCGCTGCGCGCCGAGCTGACCGCGCTCGGCCTGCTCGGCTGAGCATGGCCGCGTCGGTATCGGGCGCGGTACCGCCGCGCCACCTGCTGCTCGCGCTCGCCGTCGTGGCGGTGTGGGGCACCAATTTCGTCGTGATCCGCGCCGCGCTCGACGTGCTGCCGCCGCTCGCCTTCGCCGCCTGCCGCTTCGCGCTCGCCTTCCTGCCCGCGCTGTTCGTGCCGCGCCCCAAGGTGACGTGGCGCTCGCTCGCCGCCTATGGGCTGCTGATCGGCGCGGGACAGTTCGGGCTGCTGTTCCTCGCCATGGACGGCTGGATCTCGCCCGGCCTGGCGAGCCTGGTGGTGCAGAGCCAGGTGTTCTTCACCATCGGCCTCGCGATCGCGCTGAGCGGCGAGCGCGTCCGCGCCTATCAGCTCGGCGCCCTGGTGCTGGCGAGCGCGGGCATCCTGACCATCCTCGTCCACAACGACCGTGCCGCCACCCCGCTGGGGATCGCGCTGACGATCGCGGCGGCGATCAGCTGGGCGGGCGGCAACCAGGTCGCCAGGGCGAGCGGCACCACCGACATGCTCGGCTTCGTCGTCTGGTCGAGCGCCTTCGCGGTGCCGCCGCTGGTCGCCGCCGCGCTGCTGCTCGAGGGCGCGGCCCCGATCGTGGAGGCGGTGCACCGCGCCGGCCCGGCCGTGTGGGCCGCGGTGGTGTGGCAGGCGGTCGGCAACACCCTGTTCGGCTACGCCGCCTGGGGCTGGCTGCTGGCGCGTCATCCCGCCGCGACGATCACGCCGAGCGCGATGCTGGTGCCGGTGTTCGGCATGGGCACCTCGGCGCTGCTGCTCGGTGAGCCGCTGCCGGGATGGAAGCTGCTCGCCGCCGCGTTGGTGCTCGGCGGGCTCGCGCTCAACCTGCTGTGGCCGCGCGTCAGCGGCTATCCGTGGCGGCGCGGCGCGGCGGGCTGAGCCGCGGCGACGGAACGATCCCGCGCCCGTCTCGCTTGATGGCGGCACAGTCACGGGAGCAGCTAGCATGGAAGACGGTCGCGTGTGGGCGTTCGAGGAGAGCCTGTGGACCGCCGACGCGGAACACTATCGCGAGTCGATCGACGAGTCGGCGCTGATGGTGGTGCCGCAGCCGCCCTATGTGCTCGAGAGCGACGCGGCGGTGGAGGCGGTGAGCCGGACGCCGCGCTGGGACGAGGTCCGCTTCAGCGACCAGCGCATCGTGCGCCCGCAGGAGGGGCTGATCGTGGTGGCCTATAAGGTCGAGGCGTCAAAGAGTGGGGGAGAGACCTATGTCGCGCACTGCACCTCGACCTATCGCCGCATCGAGCACGAGCGCTGGACGGTGGTGCAGCACCAGCAGACTCCGCCGCTGGTGGCGGAGGCGCAGCTCGAGGCGGAGTGAGGTGTCGGTAATCGCGTAAGTCGTTCCCTTTCAGGGGCAGGGTCGGGGTGGGGCGCTTCCGCAGGCGCGGCGTTCGCGGACCCGCTCCACACCCCACACCCCACACCTCTCCTGAAGGGGAGGGGAGCATCGGTCCGCCCCCTAAGCCGCCTCCGCCGCCCCGGTCGTCCATCCCAGATGCGGGATCGTGATCGAGCGCTTGCCCGCCATGTCGGTGCGGGTGACGAACAGGTCGCGGCTCTCGATATAGCCGATCAGCCGCTTCACTCGTCCGAGCGAGCTCGTCCCATAGGTGTGTGCGATCGCCTCGTCGGACGGGCACGGCTCGCCGTCGCGCGCCGCCTTGGCCACCAGCAGGAAGGCGCCGAGCATGTCGTCGGGCAGCCCCTGCGCCAGCGCCAGCGCGCTCGCCCATTCCTCCGCGTGCGGGGTGAAGATGCCCGCGCGCGCGCACGACAGCCGGCGGCTGAAGGCAGCGAGGTCGAGCGCCGGGCGCGCTACCCCCGTCATGCGGCAGCGCACCTGGAAGTCCTGGAACAGCACCGCCGCGGGCCGTCCCGCGCTCTCCGCGTCGGCGACGATCGCGCGCAGCACCTCGGCGTAGACTTCCTCCACCTCCTCCTCGGAACGGTCGGGCAGCGCGGGCGCGGGCACATTCGGCGCGGGCGGCGCGGCGAGATCGGCGAGCAGCTCCTCGCTCGGCACGCGGCGCGGGCGCGGGTCGAAGGAGAGCGGCAGCGACGGCGCCGCCTCGGGGGTGACGTCGAGCAGCGCCTGGACGTCGACGCTGTCCGCCTTGGGCAGCGGCACCAGCTTGGGGCTGCCGCTGCGCGCCTGCGTCTCCACCGCGCCGATCTTCACCGTCACCGGGCGGCGCGACACCGCGGGGCCGAGCGCCAGGAAGGTGCCGCGCGCGAGGTCGCGGATCACGTCGGCCTGGCGCCGCTCCATGCCGAGGAGGTCCGCCGCGCGCGCCATGTCGATGTCGAGGAAGGTGCGCCCCATCAGGAAGTTGCTCGCCTCGGCGGCGACGTTCTTGGCGAGCTTGGCGAGTCGCTGCGTCGCGATCACCCCGGCGAGCCCGCGCTTGCGGCCGCGGCACATCAGGTTGGTCATCGCCGAGAGCGAGGCGCGGCGCACGTCCTCGGCCACCTCGCCGCCGGTGGTGGGGGCGAACAGCTGCGCCTCGTCGACCACCACGAGCGCGGGATACCAATGCTCGCGCGGCGCGTCGAACAAAGCGCCGAGGAAGCCGGCCGCGCAGCGCATCTGGCCCTCCGCCTCCAAGCCCTCGAGGCTGAGCACGACGCTGGCGCGATGCTCGCGCAGGCGCGCGGCGATGCGCGCGATCTCGCGCTCGGCATAGTCCGCGCCCTCGATCACGACATGGCCGTAGCGCTCGGACAGCGTGACGAAATCACCCTCGGGATCGATCACGACCTGCTGCACCTGCCCGGCCGAGCCCTCGAGCAGCCGACGCAGCAGGTGCGACTTGCCCGAGCCCGAATTGCCCTGGACGAGCAAGCGGGTGGCGAGCAGTTCCTCGAGATCCATTGTCACGGGCGCGCCCGACGTATCGGTGCCCATGTCCACGCTGACGGTCATTGCCTCCGCCTGTGCCCGATGCGGCGGAGTCGGGGCAAGCGCGATGATGGAGAGGAGGTGGGTAGTCGCCCGCGACCGCTCGCCTCCACCCCGGCGCACGCCGAGGCCCAGTTGGGGCACGTTGCGGTCCTCACGTCGGCCTTCCCGCCTGGACCCCGGCATGCGCCGGGGTGGAGGCGGATGGTAGGGGAGTGTCCCTCGGCGAGGCGCCTCGCGCCCCGCACTGGCATCGCGCGCCCGTGCGGGATAAAGGCTCGAGATTACCCGCTAGAGGCAGTCATGGCAGGCCATTCCAAATTCAAGAACATCATGCACCGCAAGGGTGCGCAGGATAAGAAGCGCTCGGGCATGTTCTCCAAGCTCAGCCGCGAGATCACGGTGGCGGCCAAGATGGGTCTGCCCGATCCCGACATGAACCCGCGCCTGCGCGCCGCGGTGAACGCTGCCAAGGCGCAGTCGATGCCCAAGGACAATATCCAGCGCGCGATCGACAAGGCCAGCAAGGGGGACACCGAGAATTACGAGGAGATCCGCTACGAGGGCTTCGGTCCCGGCGGCGTCTCGCTGATCATCGAGGCGCTGAGCGACAACCGCAACCGCACCGCCACCAACGTGCGCACCGCGGTGTCGAAGAACGGCGGCAATCTCGGCGCGAGCGGGTCGGTCAGCCACGCCTTCGACCGCGTCGGGCTGATCACCTATCCAGCGAGCGCGGGCGACGCCGAGAAGGTGTTCGAGGCCGCGCTCGAGGCGGGCGCCGAAGACGTCACCTCGAGCGACGAGGGCCATGAGATCTGGACTGCGGTCGCCGACCTGCACGAGGTGGCCAAGGCGCTGGAGCCGGTGCTGGGCGAGGCGGAGGGCGCCAAGCTCGCGTGGCGCCCGCAGACGATGGTCGAGGTCGGCGAGGACGAGGCGACGACGCTGTTCAAGCTGATCGACGCGCTCGACGACGACGACGACGTGCAGACCGTGTGGGGCAATTACGAGGTCTCCGACGCGGTGATGGAGAAGCTGGGTTGACGACGGCCTCACCGCCGGCGGAGAGGTCAAGACCCTCCCCGCCATGCGGGGAGGACCTGAGAGCATGATCATCCTCGGGCTCGATCCCGGCCTCGGCACCACTGGCTGGGGCGTGATCCACGCCGACGGCAACCGGCTGAGCCACGTCGCCAACGGGCAGATCCGCACCGACCCGTCGATGCCGCTGCCGCGTCGCCTGTCCAACCTCCACGCCGCGCTGACCGACGTGATCCTGACCGAGCGCCCCGACTCGGCCGCGGTCGAGGAGGTGCTGGGCAACACCAACGCGCAGTCGACGCTCAAGCTGGGGCAGGCGCGCGGCGTGGTGCTGCTCGCCGCGGCAGGGGCGGGGCTGGCGATCGGCGAATATCATCCCTCCACCGTGAAGAAGGCGGTGGTCGGCACCGGCGGCGCGGAGAAGCGCCAGATCCAGGCGATGATGGCGGTGCTGCTGCCCGGTGCCAGGCTCGCCGGCCCCGACGCCGCCGACGCGCTGGCGGTGGCGATCACCCACGCGCACCATCTCGCCAGCGCCGAGGGGATGCGCCGCCGCGCGCGGGTGACGGCCTAGCGACTGATCCACCTCGCACGGCGTGCTCCGGCCTCCGCCGGAGCCCCGAGGTCATCGACGCTTTCGGGGGGCAACTGGGCGGGATCAGACACGAGCGGCAGGTGTCGGCGGCGTTCAGTGCACCGCCACCGTGGCGCGCCACGTCGTGATCACGTCCTCACCGCCGCTGGCATCCGGTAGCGCGGCGTCGTGCTGCTCGAGCACCAGACGGAAGCGCGCGCCGTCCCAGGCATATTCCTGCCGCAACGGGCCCAGCGCGCTGACCAGGCGGCGCCGCGCCGGATCCCAGGCCGGTGACGTTGCGGCGGGCGCGCGATCGGTCGTCGCCGCGACGGCCGCCCCCTTCGGCGGCAGCACGTACAGTCCGGCGAGGCCGTGCGTCGCGGCGCAGCCGGGGTCGAGCGCCAGCAGCGTGTGCACGGCGTCCAGCCGCCACGTCCGTGCCGCCGCGCACTCGGCGGCGGCGCGGCCGAGCAGCCTGCGCGCGTCCTTGGCGGAGAAGCGGCGCGGCGCCGCACCGGTCACCTCGGGTTGGTCGACCACGGGGAGCGGCGGCACGGTCGAGATCGGCATGGCCGCGCTGCCGCGCGCGGGCGGGACGAGCGCGACCATGCTCCCCTCGCGCCCCTGCGCCGCGTCGATCGCGCGCAGCGTGGCGCCGAGCCCCACGAGCGAGGCGCCGGCGAGCACGTGCCGCTTCGCGGCGACCAGCGTCACGCGCCGGCCGCGCAGCAGCGCTGCCGCGACCTTGCCCTCGAACGGCAGCGCGAGGCCCGCGCCGCCGCCCGGCGCGATCAACTGGGCGAGCGGTCGGCCGTCGACCGCGAGCGTCACGCGGTTGCCGGCGCTGACGCTGGCGGGAAGCGGCACCTCGAGCCGCGTCGCCGCCGCGGCAGCGCCGTCGCGCCGCAGCACCAGTCGCAGCCGCGGCTCGATCCCGCCGCTGTCGCGGGCGAGCGCGTGACAGGCGCGTAGATTGTCGCAGCCGAGGATCCAGTCCTCGTACGTGGCCAGCGCGGACGGCACCGCTGCCTGGAGCAGCAGCGCGGCGAGGAGAGACGCCATCGAACACCTCCGATCCCCGCGCCAGGCGCGGGGCGCCGGCGATTAGAGCGCAGCAAGCTTAACATTTTGTTGAGAAGGATGGCGACGAAGGCGCTCCGACCGCGGTGACGAACCTCCAGGGTTGGGCCGCCGACGTGGGGGGCACGCCGGCGACCCCCGACCGAGCTGCCTGTCGGGCGACCCGAAGGGCTGACTTGGTCGGTTGCGCGTGGAGGGCGGCGCACCGCCCCCGAACCGTCGGCGTCGCGCTAGCTCACCCGGCGGTCACTCGGCAAGGCCCTCGCGATCATCCGCGACTCGGTTCGTCGCGGCCCGCCTCAGGCGTCGACGTCTTCCGGCTCCGGGACCGGGGGATGGAGACGCAGCCGGTTGATCCGGCGCGAGTCGGCGTCGACCACCTCGATCCGCCAGCCGCTCGGGTGATCGACGCACTCGCCCGCCTCCGGCACGCGCCCGGCGAGCACCGCGGCGAGCCCGCCGATCGTGTCGACGTCGCTCTCCGCCTCGGCGAGCCGCGCGTCGACGGTCTCGCCGACATCCTCCAGCTCGACCCGCGCGTCGGCCTCCCAGGCGCCACCGTCGAGCGGGACGAGCAGCACCTCGGGGGCGTCGTCATGCTCGTCCTCGATCTCGCCGACGATCTCCTCGATCAGGTCCTCGATCGTGACCAGCCCCTCGGTGCCGGAATATTCGTCGAGCACCACCGCGAGATGGATACGCGACTGGCGCATATCGGCGAGCAGGTCGAGCGCGCCGCGGCTCATCGGCACGTACAGCGGCTGGCGGATCAGCGTCGCGATCGTCTCGGGCGGCTCGCCGCCACGCGCGAGGATCGCGAACACGTCCTTGATATGGACCATGCCGATGATGTGATCGAGGTTCTCGCGATAGACCGGCAGGCGGCTCACCCCCGCCTCGGCGAACACCTCGACCAGATGCGCGAAGCTGGTCGCCTCCTCCACCGCCACCACGTCGGCGCGCGGCACGCCGATGCCGCCGGCATCGCGCTCGCTGAAGTGGAGCAGGTTGCGCACCATCTGGCGCTCGAGCGGGGTGAGATCGCCCTTCAGATCGGGCGCCGGGTCTTCCTCGTAACGGTCGATCGCCTTCTCGAGCACCTCGCGCAGCGTCGCCTCGTGCGGTTCGCCGAAGATGAGGTTGCGCAACCCCGACCAGATGCCGGGTTCGTGATGGTGGTCGCCGCTGCCGGCGCTACTTCGGTCGTCGGCCATCGCCGTTCGTCAGTCCTCGCGTATGAGATAGGGGTCGGCGACGCCGAGGTCGGCCAGCGCGGCGCGCTCGATCTCCTCCATCGCGTCCCCCTCTTCGTCGTTCATGTGGTCATAGCCTAGCAGATGCAGCGTGCCGTGCACCACAAGGTGGGTGAAGTGATCGCCGACGGCGATCCCGCGCTCGGCCGCCTCGCGCGTGCAGACGCCGTGCGCCAGCACGATGTCGCCGAGCAGCAGCTCGCCGTCGTCCGAGTTCTGGCTGACGGTGGCGAGCAGGTCGGGCTGCACCATCGGGAAGGACAGCACGTTGGTGGGCTTGTCCTTGCCGCGATACTGGCGGTTGAGCGCGTGGACCTCGGCGTCGTCGGTGAGCCGTACGCTCACCTCCACCGCGGCGCGGGTGGTGAGCAGTTCGCCGTGCGGGGTGTGCGCCACCGCGGCGCGGGCGGCGGCGAGCGCGCGCTGCTCCCACGCCTCGTCGGGCCAGGATTCCTCGCGGGTGAGTTCGACGTGGATCATGTCAGGCGAGGTCCGTGTGCGAGAAATCGTCGCCCTTGTAGAGCAGGGCGGCATGGTGTGTCGCGGCGCAAGCGTAAGCGAAACAATCGCCCATGTTGAGTCGTGCGGGGTGACCGGTGTCCTTGCCGTAGCGGGCGTGGGCCGCGATCGCCGCGACCGCCTCCGTCTCGCCGATCGTGACGAGATCGATCGCGAACGCGTGCAACAGCGTCGTCAACTCCGCGTAGGCGACGTCGATCGATATCGTTCGCTTGTGCGCCACCGCGCGCGCCGCCTCCCAGAGCGCGATCGGAGAGGAGAGCCGTCGCTCTGCCGCGCCGAAGTTAGCCTCCAGCTCGCGCGCGTCCGGCTCCCCCGCCGCGATCGCCACCAGCGCCGAGGCGTCGAGGAAGACGGTCAACCGCCGTCCTCGTCGTTAAGCGAGTCGTAGAACGCCTTGTCCGCCTCGCGCCCGGTCGCCTCGCCGAGCGGATGCGCGGCCCGCCACGCGTCGAGCCGCTCATGATTGGTGCGCCCGCGCTCCGCCCTCAGCGCGTCTCGTCGGTGCAGCAGCGCGTCATGTACCGCCGCGGTCTTGGTGACGTGCAGCAGCTCCGCCACCTCGCGTGCCAGATCGGCGGTCTCGTCGTTCTTGATATACAACGCACCCATGATGCCCCCGTATATCCCGTCGAGGTAAGAAGGATATCCCGCCGCATCAAGCGTCGCGGCCCTCATACGCCTCCACGATCCGCCCGACGATCGGATGCCGCACCACGTCGCCCGCGGTGAAGCGGCACAAAGAGATGCCCTCCACGCCCTCCAGCCGGAAGGTGGCGTCGGCCAGCCCGCTCGCCGCGACGCCGCCGGGCAGGTCGGTCTGGTTGGGGTCGCCGCAGATCACCATCCGGCTGTTCTGGCCGAAGCGGGTGAGGAACATCTTCATCTGCGCCGGGGTGGTGTTCTGCGCCTCGTCGAGGATCACGAAGGCGTCCGCCAGCGTGCGGCCGCGCATGAAGGCGATCGGCGCGATCTCGATCTCGCCGCTGGCGATGCGGCGCTCGACCTGCTCGGCGGGGAGGCAGTCGTGCAGCGCGTCGTACAGCGGGCGGAGATAGGGATCGACCTTCTCCTTCATGTCGCCGGGCAGGAAGCCGAGCTTCTCGCCCGCCTCGACCGCGGGGCGCGACAGGATCAGCCGCTGCACGCTGCCCGAGATCAGCTGCGACACCGCCTGCGCCACCGCGATATAGGTCTTGCCGGTGCCCGCCGGGCCGAGCGCGAAGATCATCTCGTGCGAGGTGAGCTCGCGCATGTAATGCGCCTGCGCGGGCGTGCGCGGCACGATCGTCTTCTTGCGCGTGCGGATCATCACCGAGGGGGCGCCGCTGCCCGAATCGGCGCGGATGATGCCGTCGAGCACCGGCTCGGCCGCCATCGCGATCGCGGCGTCGACCAGTCCGGTGTCGACCTCCTCGCCGCGCTGGATGCGGTGGTACAGATCGTTGAGCGTGTCGCGCGCGAGCGCGACCTGCTCGGCGGTTCCCTCCAGCCCGACGCGGTTGCCGCGCGCGGTGATATACACGCCGAGCCGGTTCTCGAGCGCCACCAGATGCTGGTCATACTGGCCGAACAGCTGGCTGAGCAGCTGGGGCTTGTCGAACAACAGCTCGACGCGGGAACGCTCGCCGGATTGGGCGGGAACGGGCTTTCGGCTCATGCGGCTCCTTGCACGGCGACGGACGCGCCGGTTGAGGCGGGAGATAGGCGCGAGGGGCGGTGACGCAATGGCATCGCCGCCGAGTGTGGCAGGCGCGACGCGGCGGACAAGTCGAAATCGCGCGCGCCTTTAACCGAAATCGAGCTTCCCCGGCGTGCCGCGACGGTACGCCGTGGCGACCGCGTCGAGCGGGAACTTGTGCCGGGCGAACTGCGCGAGGTGGCGGCGCAGCGCGGCGTGCAGTTCCACGCCGACTGCCTCGCCGGCGGCATCGCTGAGCCAGTCGGGGCGCAGCGCGAGGCCCGCGGCGGTCACCTCCACCGCGGCGCCGAGGTGGACGAACCGCCGCCGCACCGTCGCCTCCGGCAAATGGAGTGCCTCCGCGACGAGGCGGCCGCGCACCGGCTGCCACGCCGGCGTGAGCTGGTGCGGCGGCGCGGCGCGGCGGAACAAGGCGGGATCAGCCGTGATCGCCGCGGCATTTCCCGCCAGTAACGCGGCGAGCAGCACCCGGTCGAGCGGCTTGGCACAGCGCGACCGTTCCGCCGCCGCGATCGCGAGCGTGAGATCGGCCGCGACGCCCAGCCCTTCGACCCAGTCATACTCCCCCGGCGCCGCGCTGAGCTCGGGAAGCAACGCCGCCGCGGCGAGCCGCTCGACCAGGGCGACGGCGCGGTCGTGGACGCGCGCGAGCGACGGCCCGAGCGCTGGATCGTCCAGTGGCCGGCCCGCGACGATCATCCCGCCCGCGACGCGGCGACAGCGCCCCGCGGCGGCGACCGCGGCGACGTGACGACGCGCGGTCTCGAACGGCATGGCCAGCGCCTCGCCCACGCCGAGCACGGGAGTCGGCCGCGCGCCGTCGAGCGTGCGGCGCAACAGCAGCAGGTAGATCAGCACCCGCTCGACCCGCGCGCCGAGCACCGGGGTCAGGTCGGCGATCACGCCGGCGAGCAGCTCGGCGAGGAGGCAGCGGATCGTCAGGGTCGGGGAAAGCGCGCCGATCACGCCGCGCAGCCTCGCCGCGACACACGGGCGCGTCCAGCGCCTCGCGCCGGCATGGGTCAGCGCGCGCGCAGCCCCTCGGCCATCAGCGCGAAGGCGTCGAGCGCGCGCGGCAGCGCGACGTCGGGCTCCTCGCTCGCCGCCACCCACAGCGCCGCGTTGAGCGCGGCACCGCTCAGCAGCCGCGCCGCCGCCTCGACGTCGACCGCGCGCATCGTCCCGGCCGCGACGAGGCGCGCGACGGTGTCCCGCGTCTCGGCGAGGCAGGCGTTCTGGCTCGGCCAGCGCGACGGGTCGCCCAGCACGGCGGGACCGTCGAGCAGCACGATGCGACGCACCTCGGGGTCGAGCGCCATCTCGATATAGGCGGCGGCCTCGGCGAGCAGCGCTTCCCAATCGTCGCTGGCGGAAGCCGCTGCCGCTCGCGCGCGCGCGGCCATCTCGCCGTCGACCTGCGCGACCACGGCGGCGAGCAGGCCCTTCTTGTCGCCGAACCCGTGATAGAGCGCGCCGCGTGTCAGCCCCGCGGCCGCGGTCAGCTCGTCCATCGAGGCGCCCGCGTAGCCATGCGCGGCGAAGGCGGCGCGCGCGGCCGCGATCAGTCGCGTCCGGTTCGCCTCGGTGGTCTCGGCACGGCGTCCCGCCATCTCGCATCGGCTCCTTCAAATACGGGGCGTATGTGGATTGACATACGCGGCGTATGCGATCACCTACGGAGCGTATGTCGAAGGGCGGGCCCGATCCAGTGCCTGCCTCACAGGAGAAGACCGATGAGCCATCGTGACGTCGTCGACGTGCCCCATCGCCATGCGCTCTACGACGCGCACGGCTATTCCCCCGCAGTGCGCGCGGGCGAGCTGCTCTTCGTCTCCGGCCAGGTCGGCAGCCGCGACGACGGCTCGCCCGAGCCCGAGTTCGAAGCACAGGTTCGGCGCGCCTTCGCCAATCTCGGCAACGTGCTGCGCGCGGCGGGGCTCGGCTTCGACGACGTGGTCGACGTCTCGACCTTCCACACCGATCCGGCGGCGCAGTTCGAAACGATCATGAAGGTAAAGGGCGAGGTGTTCGGCGCCGCGCCCTACCCGACCTGGACCGCGGTGGGCGTGACCTGGCTCGCGGGCTTCGACTTCGAGATCAAGGTGGTGGCGCGGCTGCGGTCCTAGGCCGGCGATCGTGCCTGGCACAGGCCGGGGCGCGGGTGCGAAGGCGTGGTGGGACTCGCCAGCGTCTCTCGACTCGGCCCGGCTTTCGCCGGCGCGCGCGAGGGACGGCGACGCCGCCTCTTCCCTCCATCGACCGCCTCAGGCCGCGTCGCGGAGCGCCACCGCGCCGGTCAACGAGTTCGGCCCCGCCGCGGCGAGCGTCACCTCGACCAGATCGCCGATCGCATGGTCGCCGACGAGATGGACCGACTGGAGCCACGGCGACTTGCCGAGCCATTGGCCGGGCAATTTGCCGCGGCGTTCGATCAGCAAGGTGCAGTGCCGCCCGACCGAGGCGGCGTTGAAGGCGGCCTGGTCGCGGTTGAGCGCCGCCTGCAGCCGCTGCAGTCGCTCGTCCATCACCTCCGCCGGCACGGCCGCGGCGAGGTCGGCGGCGGGCGTACCCGGGCGCGGCGAATATTTGAAGCTGAACGCCTGCGCGTAGCCGACCCGATCGACCAGCCGCAGCGTTTCCGCGAACTCTCCCTCGGTCTCGCCCGGGAAGCCGACGATGAAGTCGCCCGACAGCGCGATGTCGGGCCGCACCGCGCGGACGCGGTCGAGCAGGCGGAGATAGCCGTCGACCGTGTGCGCGCGGTTCATCGCGCGCAGCACGCGGTCGCTGCCCGCCTGCACCGGCAGGTGGAGGAAGGGCATCAGCGACTCGACGTCGCGGTGCGCCTCGATCAGCCCCTGCGCCATGTCGTTGGGGTGGCTGGTGGTGTAGCGGATCCGGGCCAGCCCCGGCAGCCGGTCGAGCGCGACGATCAGGTCGTGCAGCCCGCGGCCGTCGTCGTCGCGCCAGGCGTTGACGTTCTGCCCCAGCAGCGTGATCTCGCGCGCACCGGCGTCGACCAGCGCGCGCGCCTCGTCGAGGATCGCCGCATAGGGTCGGCTCACCTCGGCGCCGCGGGTGTAGGGCACGACGCAATAGGTGCAGAATTTGTCGCAGCCCTCCTGCACCGTGAGGAAGGCGCTCGCGCCGACGCGGCGCCGCGCCGGCAGGCTCGCGAACTTGGAGGCGGGCGGCATGTCGGTGTCGAGCGCGGCCTCCCCGGACGCGGCGCGCGCGACCAGGCCGGGCAGGTTGTGATAGGATTGCGGGCCGACCACCACGTCGACCTTGGCGCGGCGCACGATCTCCTCGCCCTCCGCCTGGGCGACACACCCCGCCACCGCGATCATCGGCGCGTCCGCGCCGCGCTCGCGCGCGCGCTTGCGCAGCCGGCCGATGTCCGAATAGACCTTCTCGGTCGCTTTCTCGCGGATGTGGCAGGTGTTGAGCACCACCAGGTCGGCGCCGTCGGCATCCGCGGTGCTGACCAGCCCCTCGGCCGCCATCAGCTCGGCCATGCGCTCGCCGTCATAGACGTTCATCTGGCAGCCGAACGACTTGACGTGGAAGGTCTGGGGCGGGGTCTTGGCAGTCACGGACATGGCGCGCGCTCTACCGGAAACGCGCTCGCCTCGCTACCCGCGGCCAGGATGCGGCGGCGCGCCTCGGCGGCGATCGCCTTGCGGTCGCCGGCGGGGGCGAAGGGAGCGAGGAAGGTGAGCGTCGCGACGAAGGTGCCGCGCCGGCTCAGCACGCGGCGCGCGTGCGCGGTGCCGGGTTCGTCGCCGACCCAGGCGAGCGCGCGCGCGGCGGGCTCGTAGTCGATCCGCACCGGCTGCACCATCAGCCCGGGCGGCGGCGGGTCGAGCGCGGCGAGCAGCGCGGCCTTGAACGGCAGCAGCGTCGCGCCGTCGCTTGTCGTGCCCTCGGGGAAGATCGCGACCGGCTGGCCGCGGGCGAGCGCGGTGCGCAGCGCGGCGACCTGGTCGGCGACGCCGAGCCGGTCGCCGCGGCGGACGAAGACGGTGCGGTTGAGCGTGCAGAGCCAGCCGACCAGCGGTGCCGCGCGCAGCTCGGCCTTGGCCACGAAGGCGCAGCCGCTGGCGCCGGCGAGCAGGAGGATGTCGAGCCAGCTGAGATGGTTGGCGAGCAGCACCGCGTCGCGTCGCAGCGGCGTGCCGAGGACGCGCACGCGCGCGCCGAACAGCCGCGCCGAGACGCCGAGGAAGCGCCGCGGCCAGGGCGAGCGCGCGCGCACCAGCCGCCAGAGGCCGTGAAGCAGCAGCGCGAGGAGCAGCCAGACGACGAGCGCGGCGAGGCGGAGGTAGGCGATCACGCGGGGGGCGATGAGGCAGCGGGGCGAGCGCGCGTCGTGACGTCCGCTCGCTTATCCACGGAAGGCAGCTCTACTCCGGCGAACGCCGGGAGCCAGTTGCGGAACGTCTCGGCTGAGCCACCACGGCCTTCCCACCTGGACCCCGGCGTGCGCCGGGGTAGTCGGCTGTGCCGGCGCGCCCGCATCACACCAACAGGCGAACCGCCGAGACGAGTGCGATAAGGCCGGATCACCGCAACCCCACCCGCCTCACTTCTTGGCGAGCGAGACGCCGTACAATTCCATACGATGGTCGACCAGGCGGAAGCCGAGCCGCTCGGCGATCGCCTTCTGCAGCAGCTCGAGCTCGGGATCGACGAACTCGATCACCTTGCCGGTCTCGACGTCGATCAGATGGTCGTGATGCGCCTCGGGCGAGGGTTCGTAGCGCGCGCGGCCGTCGCCGAAATCGTGGCGGTCGAGGATGCCCGCCTCCTCGAACAGCCGCACCGTCCGGTAGACGGTCGCGATCGAGATGCCCGGGTCGATCGCCGAGGCGCGGGCGTAGACCTTCTCGACGTCGGGATGGTCCTCCGCCTCCGACAGCACGCGCGCGATGATGCGCCGCTGTTCGGTGATGCGCAGTCCCTTCTCCTGACAGAGCGCTTCGAGATCGATCTTACGAGCCATGGACGCCTATGTAGTGCGTCCGGCTTGTTGCGAAAAGCGCTAGCGACTCGCAACTAGGGGAATTGCTGTGATCGGAGTGGGTTGCTCCGGCGGGAAGGGGGCGCGCGCGGCGGGCGATGCGCGGCCGCGAGTCGCCGTCCGCCTCACTCCAGCGCGAGCGCGTAGGTGTGCGCGTCGAAGGTGTCGCCGGTGCGGCTGCGGTAATAGTTGCGGCGCACCCCGGCGCGGCGGAAGCCGTGCGCGGCGTAGAGCGCCACCGCGGGATTGTTGGCGCGCACCTCGAGGTGGAGCCGCTTGACCCCGCGCCCGCGGCACTCAGCGATCACGCCGCGCAGCAGGGTCGCGCCGATGCCGGTGCGCGCGTGCGCCGGGTCGACGGCGATCAGCAGCAGCTCGGCCTCGTCCATGATCGCGCGGCTCAGCGCGAAACCGACCACCGCGCCCTCGACCCGCGCCAGCGTCAGCCACACGCCCGGCATGGCCAGGATGCCGACGCACTGGCTGCGCGTCCATGCCTCGCCGTAGCGTGGGTCGAAGGCGGCGCCCATCACGCGGTCGATCGCCTCGACGTCGGCGGCGCCCCCGGCGGCGAGCTCGACCAGCCGCACGCGCGCGCTCACGGCACCGCGGCGCGCGGCGCGGGCGGCTTGGCGTCGGGCGCGCGGCCGTAGAAGGGCACCGCCGGGAGGGCGCGCTCGGTGGCGGGAAGCAGCAGCGCGTGCGCCGCGTCGGGCAGCGCGGGGCGGTCGGCGACGGCGGCGTCGAGCGCGGCGAGCCAGCGCGTACCCGAGCCGATCGCCGCGGCGCCGTCGAGTTCGGCCAACGCCGCCGCCGGTGTGAGCGAACGGGGCGCGTCGAGCGGCCGGAACGGGCGAGCGAAACGCTGCATGAAGACCTCACCGTGCCCGCCTTCGGCGATCACCGCAAGAGCCGCGGAAGCCGGGTTTTCGGCCAGCGCGGCAGCGGCGACGAGCGCCAGCGCGCCATAGCCCGCCACCTCCGCACCCCAGCCCAGCGCGAGCGCGCGCGCCGCGGCGATGCCGACGCGGATGCCGGTGAAGCTGCCGGGTCCGACGTCGACCAGGATGCGCGCGGCGCGACCGCCGTCGGGCAGGCCGGCGATCATCGGCACCAGCCGCTCGGCATGGCCGCGCCCCACCTCCTCGTGCGCGCCCGCGACCAGGCGCTCGCGCTCGAACAGCGCGACCGAGCAGGCCGCCGTGGCGGTGTCGATGACGAGCAGTCGGTCGCGCACGTCAGGCGAGACGGTTGAACGTCTCGAACGCGGGGCGCGGCAGGCGCTCGTGCAGCGTCGCGGCATCGCCGTAGCCGAGCGTGGCGATGAAGTTGGTGCGGACGTTGGGGGTGTCGGCGAAGAAGGCCTTGTCGACCGCGCCGGCGTCGAACCCCGACATCGGCCCGACCCCGAGCCCCAGCGCGCGCGCCGCCAGGATCAGATAGGCGCCCTGCAGCGACGAGTTGCGGAAGGCCGAGGCCTCGCGCAGCTCGCGGTTGCCGTCGAACCAGCTCTTGGCATCGACGTGCGGGAAGAGCGTGGGGAGATGCTCGTGAAACTCGGTGTCCATGCCGATCACCACGCTGACCGGCGCGGCGAGCACCTTGTCCTTGTTGGTCGCCGAACAGGCGGCGGCGAGCCGCGCCTTGGCCTCGTCCGACACGCACCACACCAGCCGCGCGGGCAGCTGGTTGGCCGAGGTCGGCGCCATCTTCATCAGGTCCCAGATCGCGCGCAGCGTCGCCTCGGACACGGGCTCGTCGCGATAGTGGTTGAAGGTGCGCGCGGTGCGGAACAGCTGGTCGAGCGCGGCGTCGTCGAGCGCGGGCATGGCGGTCCTGTCGATGGGGGAGGGGAGCGGATCGGGCGCGCGCGTCAGACCGCGCGCACCTCGGTCACTTCGGGGACATAGTGGCGCAGCAGCTGCTCGATGCCGTTCTTGAGCGTCGCGGTCGACGAGGGGCAGCCCGAGCAGGCGCCCTGCATGCGCAGGAACACCTTGCCCTTGTCGAAGCCGCGATAGACGATGTCGCCGCCATCATTGGCCACCGCGGGGCGGACGCGCGTGTCGATCAGCTCGCGGATCTGCGCGACGATGTCGGCGTCGGCGGGATCGTCGGTGAAGCTCTCTTCTTCCGCAGGCACGCTGAAGTCCGCGCCGCCGGTGCGGAACAGCGGCATCTGCGCGGTGAAATGGTCCATCAGAAGCGCGAGCACGTCGGGCTTGAGCTCGCTCCAGCTGACTCCCGGCGCGGCGGTGACCGAGACGAAGTCGCGTCCGAAGAACACGCCGGTGACGTCGCCCAGATCGAACAGCGCGGTGGCGAGCGGGCTCGCCTCGGCCTCCTCGGGCGTGGCGAAGTCGCGCGTGCCAGCGTCCATCACGATGCGCCCCGGCAGGAACTTCACGGTCGCCGGGTTCGGCGTGGCTTCGGTCTCGATCAGCATGGCCGGCATGTGGCGCCTGCGCGCCGGGGGATCAAGCGGGCGCGGCGAAAGGGATTGTTTCGGGCGGGAGCGGAAATCCTCCCCGCATAGCGGCGAGGGGGACCGCCGCGCGTCAGCGCGGTGGTTGAGGGGGCTGTCCCGGACGAGCCGGCCCGCTCGCTGGGAGCCCCGTCCGTCAGCGCTGACGCGCTGCCACGTCCCCGCGAGCGGGGAGGATGTAAGCTCTACCCGTCCAGCTGCTGCACCGCCGCGTTCCACTTGGCGACGTTGGCACGCGCTTCCTGCACGAAGGCGGAGCGCTTGACCGCGCCGAGGAACAGGTCGGCCACCCACTTGCCCGGGTTGCGCAGCGGGCGCTCGAACTGGATCAGCAGCACCACCCGGGTGCCAGCGGTGTCGTTCCACACCTCGTGACGGTAGGTGTCGTCGAACACCAGGGTCTCGCCCTCGGCCCAGCGCACGACGCGGTCGCCGACGCGCATCCGCACGTCGCCGTCGCGCGGCACGATCAGCCCGAGGTGACAGGTGATCAGCCCCTTGGTGACGCCGCGATGGTCGGGGATGTGAGTCCCCGGCGCGAGGATCGAGAAGAAGGCCGAGTTGAGGCCCGGGATCTGCTCGATCACTTTCTGCGTGCGCGGGCAGCGCGCCAGATTGTCGTGGATCGGATAGCCGTAGCCCCACAGGAAGAAGGAGCGCCACTTGTTGACCTCGGCGATGGCGCGATGGTCGGGCGAGATCGTCGCCAGGCTGGGCGCGGCGTTGCCGACCAGCGCCACCGCGCGCGCCTCGTCATGGATCGCCTCCCAATGCTCGCGCAGCAGCGCGGTCCAGGCGAAATCGCGCACGTCGAGGACGGGATCGTTGGGGACGAGCGAGGAGCCCGCGATCAGCCGGTCGAACACGCCGCGCAGGTGCTTGCCGACGCGGATCAGCAGCGGGCGGTTGGCCTCGGCCCGCATCGTCGCGCCGGGCACGGGCGCGCCCGAGATCACGTTGAGATCGGGCACCAGCACCGGTTCGACGGCATCGCCGCTGTCCTGCCACATCCGCGTCTTCGCCAGCCGGCTGTCGTGCTTCATCGATACGTCCTCGTCGCGATGGCGCGCGCGCCGCCGCTCTATCTTCCCGTCGGGCTAAACCCGCATCGCGACCAAAACGTGGCATCCGCTTGGCAAAGGCTTGCTCGGGCACGGGAAAGGATCGTTTCGCCGGCGTGAGTTGCCGCCGGGCCGCGGCGGCCCTACAAGCCTTCGTATGAAGTCGTATGCGCGCGTGCTCGCGAAGCCGCTCGTCGCCCTCCTGCTCGTGTCCGTGTCGCTGCCGCTGCCCGCGCAGCAGCGCGTGCGCCGGCCGTCGGCGGCTCCCGCCAAGCCAGCCAAGCCCGCGGCGGCGCCGACGCCGGCGATCCGCGTCGACACCTCGCCCTGGCTGTTCAAGGGATCGGACATCCCGCCCGATCCCGAGTGGCATTTCGGTGCGCTGCCGACCGGGCTGCGCTACGCGGTGCGCAAGAACGGGGTGCCGCCGGGGCAGGTGGCGGTGCGCGTGCGGATCGACGCGGGCTCGCTGTACGAGAGCGACGCCGAGCAGGGCTTCGCGCACCTGATCGAACATCTGTCGTTCCGCGGCTCGCGCTACGTGCCTGACGGCGAGGCGAAGCGCGTGTGGCAGCGCTTCGGCGCCACCTTCGGCTCGGACTCGAACGCCTCCACCACGCCGACGCAGACGGTCTACAAGCTCGACCTGCCCGGGGCGACCGACGTCAAGCTCGACGAGAGCCTCAAGATCTTCGCCGGCATGATGGCCGAGCCCGCGATCACCGACGCGGGCCTCGCCGCCGAGCGCCCCGCGGTGCTGGCCGAGCAGCGCGAGGCGCCGGGCGCGCAGGTGCGCTACGGCGACGCGATCCGCCAGACCTTCTTCGCGGGCCAGCCGCTCGCCGAGCGCTCGCCGATCGGCACGATCAAGACGCTGGAGGCGGCCACGCCCGCGACGGTGCAGGCGTTCCACGACAAATGGTACCGCCCGGCGCGCGCGGTGGTGATCATCTCGGGCGACATCGATCCAGACGTCGCCGCCCGCCTGGTGGTGAAGAACTTTGGCACCTGGACCGGCAAGGGCGCTGACCCGGCCGACCCCGACTTCGGCAAGCCCGATCCCAAGGCGCCCGCGACCAAGACGATCGCCGAGCCGTCGCTGCCACCCGTGGTCGCCACCGCGACGCTGCGGCCGTGGGAATATCGCGATGACACGATCATCTTCAACCAGAAGCGGCTGGTCGACTTCCTCGCGATACGGCTGATCAACCGCCGGCTCGAGTCGCGCGCGCGCGCCGGGGGCAGTTTCCTCCAGGCCTCGGTGAGCCTCGACGACGTGTCGCGCTCGGCCAACGGCACCTTCACCAACGTGATCCCGATCGGCGACGACTGGGAGGCGGCGCTCAAGGACGTGCGCGCGGTGGTGGCGGACGCGATGGCGACGCCGCCGACCCAGGCCGAGGTCGACCGCGAGCTCGCCGAGTTCGACGCGGCGATGAAGAACGACGTCGACACCGCGCGCGTCGAGGCGGGCGCGAAGCAGGCCGACGACATGGTCAACGCGCTCGACATCCGCGAGACCGTGGCCGGGCCGAAGACCAGCTACGACATCCTGCAGGACGCGCGCGCCAAGGGCATGTTCACGCCCGCGGCGATGGTCGAATCGACCAACCGCCTGTTCAAGGGAGACGTCCAGCGCGCTTTGCTCAACACGCGCACGCCCGACGCCAGCGCCGCGACCAAGCTGGCCGCCGCGCTCACCGCCGACGTGTCCAAGCTGGCGGGCAAGCGCGCCGAGCAGCGCTCGGTCGATTTCTCCAAGGTGCCCAAGCTCGGCGCCCCCGGCCAGGCGACCGCGCGTGCCACGGTGGGCGACCCGCCGATGGAGCAGGTGACCTTCGCCAACGGCGTGCGCGCGCTGATCTACGCCAACCCGTCCGAGACCGGGCGCGTCTACCTGCGCGTGCGCTTCGGCCGCGGCTATCAGGCGCTGCCGGGCGACCGGCCGACTCCCGCCTGGGCTGGCGAGACCGCGCTGATCGCGAGCGGGATCGGCACGCTCGACCAGGGCGCGCTCGACTCGCTCACCACCGGGCGCCGCATGGGGCTCGACTTCGACATCGGCGACGACGCCTTCCTGCTGGGCGCGCAGACGACGCCGAGCGACTATGCCGACAATCTCACGCTGATGGCGGCCAAGCTCGCCGCGCCGCGCTGGGACGCGGCGCCGGTGGCACGCGCGCGGGCGGCGATGCTGACGGGATATGCCGGGCTGAACTCGTCGCCGGACGGCGTGCTGGCGCGCGACCTCGAGGGGCTGCTGCGCGACGGCGATCCGCGCTGGGGCATGCCGACGCTGGCGCAGATCCAGGCGCTCAACGCGCGCGACTTCAAGAAGCTGTGGCAGCCGCTGCTGGCGACCGGGCCGATCGAGGTGGACGTGTTCGGCGACGTCAAGGCCGACGAGGCGATCGCCGCGGTCGCCAAGAGCTTCGGCGCGCTCAAGCCACGTCGCGCGAACGAGGGGACGGGCGCGCCGGTGCGGTTCCCCGCGCACAACGCCACGCCGGTGATGCGCACCCATGACGGCGACGACAACCAGGCCGCCGCGGTGATCGCCTGGCCGACCGGGGGCGGCTCGGCCGACCATGCCGAGCAGCGCCGGCTCGACGTGCTGGCGGCGGTGTTCGCGGACCGCTTGTTCGATCGGCTGCGTTCGGTGGCGGGGGCGAGCTACTCGCCGACCGCGCAGAGCCAGTGGCCGGTGGGGTTGCCCGGTGGCGGGCGGCTGATCGCGGTGGGCAAGGTGGCGCCCGACAAGGTGCCGCTGTTCTTCCAGCTGTCGCGCCAGATCGCGGCCGAGCTGGTGTCGACCCCGGTCAGCGCCGACGAGCTGCGCCGCACGATCGTGCCGATGCTGCAATATATGGCGCGCGCCTCGTCGGGGAACCAGTTCTGGCTGATCCAGACCTCGGGCGGCACGTTCGATCCCAAGCGGATCGAGGCGAGCCAGAGCCTGATCGGCGACATGACCGGCATCACGCCCGAGGCGCTCCAGGCGAGCGCGGCCAAATATCTGCGGCCGGACAAGGACTGGACGATGGCGGTGGTGCCCAAGGTGGCCGCGGGCGGGGCGGGGGCGGCGGTGCCGCCCGGATCGCCGCTCGGGGGGGCGCCGGCGAAGTAGCGCGATCTCTCCGCCCTAAGTTCCCCGGCGAAGGCCGGGGCCCAGTGGGGAGACGTCGGCGAGACACACGACAGGAGTTCCAACTGGGCCCCGGCCTTCGCCGGGGCACCGGGTCGCCAGCGCGACCGTCAGCCTCACCCCCCGTACAGCGCGTCCAGCCGCGCGCCATAGACCTGCCGCAGCACGTGGCGGCGGATCTTGAGGCTGGGGGTGAGCTGCTCGTTCTCGATCGTGAACGGCTCGTCCGCCACGATCCAGCGGCGCACGCGCTCGGTCACCGACAGGTCCTTGTTGGTGCGGTCCACCGCCGCCTGGAGCGCGGCGCGATAGGCCGGGTCGTCGGGCGTCACCGGATCGCGCCGCCCCTGCGCGCGCGTCCAGTCGAAGGTCCATTCCGGGTCGGGCACCAGCACCGCGACCATGTGCGGGCGGCGGTCGCCGTAGATCATCGCCTGGCCGATCTCGGGCTGCAGCGTCAGCATGCCCTCCACCTTCTGGGGCGCGACATTGTCGCCCTTGTCGTTGATGATCAGGTCCTTCTTGCGATCGGTGATGCGGATCCGGCCGCGTTCGTCGAGCTCGCCGATGTCGCCGGTGTGGAGCCAGCCGTCCTGGAGCACGCGCGCGGTCTCGGCCTCGTTGCGCCAATAGCCGCGCATCACCAGCTCGCCGCGCACGAGGATCTCGCCGTCCTCGGCGATCCGCACCTCGGTCTCGGCGAGCGGCGGGCCGACCGAGTCCATCCGCAGCCCGGCGGAGGGCCGGTTGCACGAGATCACCGGCGCCGCCTCGGTCTGGCCGTAGCCCTGGAGGAAGCAGATGCCGAGCGACTGGAAGAACACGCCCACCTCGGGCGTCAGCGGCGCACCGCCCGAGACCATCGCCTTGATCCTGCCACCGAACTTGCGCGCGATCTTGCGCTTGAACAACGTGTCGACCAGCAGCGCGGCGGGCCGGTCGCGCAGCCCCAGCCGCTTCTCGTAGCGCTTGGTGCCGACCTCGAGCGCGAGCCGCAGCAGCTTCTGCGGCGTGCCGCCCTGTTTCTCGATCCCCTTGGTGATGCGCGTCCGCAGCACCTCGAACAGGCGCGGCACCACCACCATGATCGTGGGGCGCACCTCCTCGATGTTGCTGGCGAGCTTCTCCAGCCCCTCGGCGTAATAGATCTGGCCGCCGAGCCCGATCGGCAGGTGCTGGCCGCCGCTATGCTCATAGGCGTGGCTGAGCGGCAGGAAGGAGAGGAACACCTCGTCCCCCCAGCCGAAGTCCTCGGCGATGATGACGATGCAGCCGTTGACGTTGTGCAGGATCGCGCCGTGGTGCTGCATCACCCCGCGCGGCGCGCCGCCCGTCCCCGAGGTGTAGATGATGCAGGCGAGATCGTCGCGGCCCAGCTCGGCGGCGGCGCGGTCGGCGGCGGCGGTCACGTCGGCGGGATGGCGCTCGATCAGCGCGCGCCAGTCGTGCACCTCGAACGGCGTCTGGCCGAGCCGCATCGGGTCGATGCCGATCAGCATCTGCGGGCGGATCGAGCGCAGGATCGCGGGCATCAGCGTCCGGGCGAGCTTGTCGGTCGAGACGATCACCGCCTTGGCGCCGGAGTTCTCGATGACGTGGGCGTGATCGCGCTCGGTGTTGGTCGTGTAGGTCGGCACCGTCACGCAGCCCGCCGCCATGATCGCGAGGTCGGACAGGCACCATTCGGGGCGGTTCTCGCTCACCAGCATGACGCGGTCGCCGCGCTCCAGCCCGATCGCGCGCAGCCCGGCGGCGAGCCGCGCCACCGTCTCGGCGGCCTCGCGCCAGCTGGTCGCGCGCCACGCGCCGTCGCGCTTGGTCCACAGGAAGGGCGCGTCGCCTTTCTCGGCGGCACGGGTGAAGAACATCGTCACCAGGTTGGGGAAATGTTCGAGGCGTCGAGTGATGGCGCCGCTCCTCTCGCTGATCGATCCTGTTCTGTCGCCGTCATGCCTGAGATGCGGCGGCCTCGTCCAGCGAGTGATTGCGCCGATCCTCGCAGCCCGCCACAAGCGACGGATGACGCTACGCTTTTCCGCCGCCGCGCTGCTCGCGCTGACGCTCGCCACCCCTGCCACCGCGCGCGAGGCGGTGTCGCCGGAGCGTCAGCGCGCCACGGTCGAGAAGCTCGTCTCGTTCGGCACGCGCCACTCGCTGTCCTCGGCGACCGACCCGAGGCGCGGCATCGGCGCGGCGCGGACCTGGGTCGCGGGCGAGTTCGCCAAGCTGTCGCGCGACTGCGGCGGCTGCATCGCCACCGAGCGCCTGTCCCGCCGCTTCACCGGCCCGCGCGCGCCCGACGGCGTGGTGATCGAGGACGTGCTCGGTGTCCAGCGCGGCACCGATCCGAACCGCTACGTCATCGTCGGCGCGCACATCGACAGCCGCGTCACCGACGTGATGAACGTCACCAGCGACGCGCCCGGCGCCAACGACGACGCCAGCGGCGTCGCGCTGGTGCTCGAGGCCGCGCGGCTGCTCCACCGCGAGCGCTTCCGTGCCAACATCGTCTACGTCGCTTTCTCGGGCGAGGAGCAGGGGCTGTGGGGCGCGACGCTGCTCGCCGAGACCGCGCGCGCGCGCGGCTGGCAGGTCGACGCGATGCTCAACAACGACATCGTCGGCAACTCGCTGGGGCAGGGCGGCGTGGTCAACGATCGCTACGTCCGTGTCTTCTCCGAGGGTATCCGGGCGAGCGAGTCGCTCGCCGACGCCATCGAGCGGCGCGGCATCGGCGGCGAGGACGACGGTCCCAGCCGCGCGCTGGCCAAGATGATCGGCGGCGTCGCGACGACGCTGCCCGGCGGCTTCGGCGTCTTCGTCGACCGCCGCCCCGACCGGTTCGGCCGCGGCGGCGACCACGAGCCCTTCCTCAAGCAGGGCTATCCCGCGGTGCGCTTCTCGGTCGCCGCGGAGAACTGGGACCGCCAGCACCAGGACGTGCGCACCGAGAACGGACGCGTCTACGCCGACACGATCGAGGGGATGGACTTCGGCTATCTCGCCAAGGTGACCGCGATCAACGTCGCGACGATCGCGCGGCTGGCCGCCGCGCCCGCCGCGCCGGCGAGCGCGGCGATATCGGGCGCGCTGTCGTACGACACCAAGGTGAGCTGGGCGCCGGTCGCGGGCGCGGCGCGCTACAAGGTCTATTGGCGCCGCGCCGACGCAGCGGCGTGGAGCAACTCGCGCGAGGCGACCGGGACCACGCTCGACGTCGCCGGCGTGCCGGTGGACGACCACTTCTTCGGCGTGGCGGCGATCGGCGCCGAAGGCGCGGAGAGCCTCGTCACCTTCGCCGGTCGCGAGAAGAAGTAGCGGCTCCGCCCGCGAGACGGGGGGCGAGCAGCGCCGTCAGCCGCTCGCAGCCGCGCGCGTCCTCCGCGTCGAAGCGTGCGGGCGTCGGACTGTCGAGATCGAGCACGCCGAGCAATCGGCCCTCGTGGACGATCGGCACCACCAGCTCCGACCGGCTCGCGGCGTCGCAGGCGATATGGCCGGGGAAGGCGTGGACGTCCTCGACCAGCTGGGTGCGCCGCTCGGCCGCAGCGGTGCCGCACACGCCGCGCCCCAGCGCGATGCGGATGCACGCCGCTTTGCCCTGAAACGGGCCGAGCACCAGCTCGTCGCCGATCAGACGGTAGAAGCCGGCCCAGTTGAGCTCGGGCAGATACTGCCACAGCAGCGCGGCGGCGTTGGCCATGTTCGCGATCGGGTCGGGCTCGCCGCCGGTCAGCGCGTCCAGTGCGGCGTACAGATCGTCGAAGAGGTGGGGCTTCGACTCGGCGGCGACGGCGAACTCGTACATGGCGTCGACGTAGGGGCTCACCCAGGATCGCGCCAGAGGCGGGTACGCCGGGCGGCGCGGGGCCGCCACGACGCCGCGATGGCCGATCAGCCCCGCATCGTCCAGTGCACCACTACTCGGCCATAGCCCGCCTCGCACAGCGGCCAGGCCACCCTCTCGCTCGGACGGAGCGTGATCGCGGGTCGGGACGCGACCAAGCGCCAGCAACGCAGCGCCGTCACTGGTGGCCCCCCGCGCGCGCCGGGGCGAGCCCCTGCTGGTCGAGGAACTGGTTCAGCCCGGCCGCCAGCGCCTGCGCGCCCGCGACCGTCAGCGCGATCCGGCCCGCGACCACTCGCTCCACCACCGGGGTCTCGCCCGAGTGATCGCAGCGCGCCGCCTCAAGCGTGAGCACCACCGTGCCGCCCAGGCTGGTGAAGCCGGCGCAGCCGGTGGCGAACAGCTCGGCGGCGAAAGGATTGTCGACCAGCGGCGGCGGGGCCTGGCGCGGCTGCGGCGCGCGGCTGCGGGACGAGATGTACATGCCAACTTCCTCGTTGCGCCGGCAGGGGGGGAGGCCGGCGCGGGGCGAGGTGCGCCGCTCGCGTCTCGCTCGCGTGTCGCTGTGTTGCGTCCGTTCGGCCCCCATGTTGCGGCAGTGGCGGCTCGGCGCGCGGGTGCAGCATCGGCCGTTCCGGGCCCATCGCGCTCGCGCCAGTCGGCGTTATATACCGCCATGGCCCGCATTCCCGTGACCCGCTCGCTCTCGATCGAGGACGACCTGATCGACTATACGGCGACCCGCTCGGGGGGCGCCGGCGGGCAGCACGTCAACACCACCGACTCCGCGGTGATCCTGCGCTTCGACGCCGCGGCGAGCGACCTGCCCGAGCGGGTGAAGGAGCGTCTCGCCGTGCTGGCAGGATCGCGGATGACCGCGGCCGGCGTGCTGGTGCTGCGGAGCGAGGGGTCGCGCTCGCAGCACGTCAACCGCCAGGAGGCGCTGGAGCGCCTCGTCGCGCTGATCCAGGAGGCGACGGTGGTCCAGGCCAAGCGCCGCCCGACGCGACCGACCCGCGCGTCGCAGACCCGCCGGGTGGACGCCAAGAAGGGCCGGGCAGGCGTGAAGGCGGGGCGGAAGAAACCGTCGTTCGACTGATCGGCGCCGGGGCGGCGGCCCGCTCAGCCGGCGGCGAAGCCGAGCGCCGCGAAGCGCCCGGGCCAGGGCGCCTCCGCCGCGGCGTCCTCCTTGCCGGGGCGCGGCAGCGCGATCGCGGCGGCGTGGAGCATCATCCCCGCCGGATCGGCGCGGCCGTAGACCGGATCGCCGACGATCGGCACGCCCAGCCCCTCGCGCGCGTGGACGCGCAGCTGGTGCGTCCGCCCGGTGTGCGGGGTGAAAGCGACCAGGGCGCGGCCCTCGCGCGAGTCGAGCAGTTCCCAGTCGGTCCGCGCCGCCTTGCCGCGCGGGTCGACCGCGATGCGCCAGCCGCGCTCGGCGCTGGAGACCTTGCGCAGCGCCAGCTCGACCGTGCCGCGCTCCGCGTCGGGCACGCCGTCGAGGATAGCGAGATAGCGCTTGCGCACCTGCCCCGCCTCGAACGCCTGCTGGTAGCGCGCCTGCGCCTTGGGGTTGCGCGCGAGCAGCAGGCAGCCGCTGGTGTCGCGGTCGAGCCGGTGCACCGCGACCGGCCAGCGGCGGAAGCCGAAGGTGAGCGAGCCGAGATGGTTCTCCAGGCTGAGCCCGCCGTCGCGCGGGGGATCGACCGGCAACCCGGCGGGCTTGTCGATGATCAACGCCTCGCCGTCGAGGAACAGGACCCGGTCGCCTAACATGCACCACGCCCTTGCCATCGCCGCGCCGCCGTGGCCAGAGGGCGCGATGCGCCGCGCCTCCCTGATCCTCGCCGCCCCGCTGCTCGCGCTGGCCGCGCCGGCGCAGGCGCAGTTGTGCGACAACAGCAACGTGCGCATGGGCGCGGACGGGCGGGCGCTGGGGCACCTGCCCTATGGCGACGCGCCGCCGGGCGAGCTGGTCGCGGTGCCCGAGGGGTTGGCGGTCAGCTCCTGCGTGCTGCGCCGCGACGTGGTGCCCGATCTCACGCGGCTGATCGCCGCCTCGGGCGGGCAGGTGCGTGCGCTGTCGTGTCACCGCTCGATAAGCTACCAGCAGGCGGTGTTCTGTCGCGAGGCGCAGACCGCGGCGGGCGAGCGCGCGCTCTCGGTGGCGCCGCCGGGGCACAGCGAACATGCCACCGGCTACGCGCTCGATTTCGCCTTCCGCCCGCGCGTCAACGACTGCCCCGACGCCGAGGCGTGCGGCGCGGCGACCCCGGCGTTCCGCTGGCTCGTCGCCAATGCCGCGCGCTACGGCTTCGAGATGTCCTTCCCCGCGGGCAATCGCCAACGCGTCAAGTGGGAGCCGTGGCACTGGCGCTGGGTCGGCGCCAGCGCGACCGCGCCCGGGGCGGCGCGTGCGCGCGCGCTGTTCGCCCGTGCCCGCGCGGCCTTCCCGGCCGAGCCCGCGGTGGCGCGCGACCCGGTGGTGATCGCGGCCGTTGCCCCACCGCCGGTCTACCTCGGCGCCTATGCGCCGCCCGAGTGCCGCAAGGGCAAGTGCCGCCTGCCCAAGGCGCGTCGGCGGTAGCGCCCCATCGTGTTCTGTTCATCCTCCCCTGCAAGGGGAGGTGGCAGCCCGCAGGGCTGACGGAGGGGTGACCCGGGCGGCGAGAGCCGCGCCACTCGCAGCTCGCGACACTCCTCCGGCGCGCTACGCGCGCCACCTCCCCTTTCAGGAGAGGATCAGCGATGGAGGCGCCCTCATCCGCTCAGCCGCGGTTCAGCCGCGCGGGCGCTAGGATCGGCCGTGCAATTCCGCTACATCGCGGGATCGCTCTCACCGGGGTCTCGACCGTTCGCATGAAGTCCAAGCTGCTCCAGGCCGCCGCGCTGGTCACCACGATCGCGATGGTGCCGGTCGCCACCGGCGCGATGGCCGCCGCCGATACCAGCACCTATCGCGAGATGGACAAATTCCTCGACGTCTACAATCGCGTGAAGGCCGATTACGTCGACAAGGTCACCGACGAGCAGCTGATCAAGGGCGCGATCGACGGCATGCTCGCCGCGCTCGACCCGCATTCCAGCTACGTCGACGCCTCGGACTTCGACAATCTGCGCATTCAGACCGAGGGCAATTACGGCGGCCTCGGCCTGACCGTCTCGATGGAGGACGGCGCGGTGAAGGTCGTCTCGCCGCAGGAGGACACGCCCGCGGGGCGCGCCGGGATCAAGTCGGGCGACTTCATCACGCACATCGACGGCAAGCTGATCTACGGCGGCACGCTCGACGAGGCGACCGCGCAGATGCGCGGCAAGCCCGGCACCAAGATATCGCTCACGCTCGTGCGCCCCGGCCGCGACAAGCCGATCGACGTCACGCTCGTGCGCGAGGTGATCGTGCAGCGCCCGGTCAAATGGGAGGTGAAGGGCGACGTCGGCTACATCAACATCAACACCTTCTCGGAGGCGACCGGCGCCGACACGCGCGCCGCGGTGATGGCGATCGACAAGTCGCTCGGGCACAAGCCGCTCGGCTATGTCGTCGACCTGCGCGAGAACGGCGGCGGGCTGCTGACCCAGGCGATCGAGGTGTCCGATGCCTTCCTCGAGCGCGGCGAGATCGTCAGCCAGCGTGGCCGCGAGAAGGACGACATCGAGCGCTACTTCGCCAAGCCCGGCGACGTCGCGCACGGCCTGCCGATCATCGTGCTGACCGACTCGGGGACCGCCTCCGCCAGCGAGATCGTCGCCGGCGCGCTGCAGGACCACCACCGCGCGCTGGTGATGGGAGAGCGCAGCTTCGGCAAGGGCTCGGTGCAGACGCTGCTTCAGCTCGGCCCGCGCACCGCGCTGCGGCTCACCACCGCGCGCTACTTTACGCCCTCCGGGCGCAGCGTGCAGGAGGGCGGGATCGAGCCCGACATCCGCGTGCCCCAGCTCTCCGACGCCGATTACAAGTCGCGGCCCGTGTTCCGCGAGGCCGACCTGCGCCGCCACCTGATCAACGAGATCAAGTCGCCCGACAACGCCGTGCTGGAGGAGGACACCAAGGACGACCCGCGCTTCACCGCGACGCCGGAGTCGCTCAAGAAGCAGGGAGTCGAGGACTTCCAGCTCTGGTATGCGCTCAAGACGATCGCGCGGCTCGGCGGGCCGCAGCAGGTCGCCGCCGTGACGCAGTCGATGGCGAGCAACCCGCCGGCGGTGGGCAAGAAGTGACCGGCGCCACGCTCGACCGGCCGTTCGGCGCGCGCACGGGGCAGGGGCTGCGCAACGCCCGGCTGCTCGCGCTGCTGGTGCCCTCGGCGCTGCTCGCGGGCGCCTGGGCGTTCCAGCTGATCGGCGGGCTCTATCCGTGCGAGATGTGCCACTGGCAGCGCTGGCCGCATTACGGCGCGCTGGCGATGGCCGCGCTGGCCTTTGTGATCCGCGCCCCGCGCGTGCAGGCGACGCTGGTGGCGGGCGCCGCGGCGCTGGTGGTGGTCTCGGGCGCGATCGGCGTCTTCCATGCCGGGGTGGAATATCACTGGTGGCAGGGCGTGACCGCCTGCACCCAGACGACCAGCACCGTCGGCCTCTCCACCGACCAGGCGCTCAAGGACCTGCTCGCCGCGCCGATCGTTCGCTGTGACGCGGCGCAATGGTCGCTGCTCGGCGTGTCGCTGGCGGGATGGAACGCTCTGCTCTCCTTCGCCGGTGCCGCGCTGATCGTAACGCAGCTGTGGAGGCGCGCATGACCTGGAAACCCGGCGACAAGCCCGCCGCGAGCGACTCGATGATCCGCGTCGATCAGGCGGGCGAGTTCGGCGCGATCCGCATCTACGCGGGGCAGCTGGCGATCATGGGGCAGCGCTCGCCGATGGCGCGCAAGATCTCGGCGATGGTCTTGCAGGAGGAAAAGCACCGCGCCTTCTTCGATCGCATGATCGTCGAGCGCGGGGTACGACCGACCCTGTTCCAGCCGTTCTGGGACGTCGCCGGCTTCGCGCTGGGCGCGGTGACGGCGGCGATCGGTCCGGAGGCGGCGATGGCGTGCACCGCCGCGGTCGAGACCGAGATCGACAAACATTACGAGGAGCAGCTCGTCGCGCTCGGCGACAGCGACCCCGAGTTGTCCGAGGCGATCCGCGAGTTCCAGGCCGAGGAGCTGGAGCATCGCGACACCGCGCTGGCGCACGGCGCCGAGAACGCGCCGGCCTATCCGCTGATGTCGGCGATCATCCGGCTGGGCTGCCGGGTGGCGATCGCGACCGCCAAGAGGATCTGAGAGGAAGGTGATGGTAGGACGGGTCTTCGCCGCGGCGCTGCTGCTGACCGCACCGGCGGCCGCACTGGCACAGAGCGGGCCGCCCTCGCCCAACGCGGTTCGCGCGCCGCGCACCACCGCGGCGGAGGGCGTGTCGCGCAACGCGCCGGTCAACGGCGTGCTGGTGCTCTACGGCAACGAGCGCTGCCCGACCAACGCCGACGGCGCGGAGGTGGTGGTCTGCACCCGCCGGCCTGCCGAGGAGCAGTTCCGCATCCCCAAGGAACTGCGCAACTTCGAGGTCACGCCCGAGAATCAGGCCTGGGCCGCGAAGGAGGCGGCCAACTCGGGCGTCGGCGCGGTCGGCGTCGGCAGCTGCTCCACCGTCGGCGCGGCGAGCGCCACGGGATGCGTGGTGCAGAATGCGACGCGGTGGAAGCGCGAGCGCAAGGCCGCCGCCAAGGTCGCCGAGGACCAGCCCTGAGGGCGTCGAGGAGCGCGGTCGCGCCCCTCGATCCCGATCAGACCAGCTGCGTGACGCGCACGCGGGCGGTGCGACGGCGCAGCGAGTAGCCGACCGCGCCGAACCCCAGGATCATCATCGCCCAGGTGGCGGGCTCGGGCACGGGCGCGACCGCGATGCCGAACAGCTGGCGCGACGTGGTGCCGAGCGTCGACAGCGCGCCGGTGTTCAGGTCGACGCTGTAGAGCGAGCGGCCGTTGTACGCGAACGCTTCACTCCCGGCGATGTCGAAGCTGGTGCGCGACCCCAGGTCCGCGCCGAGCCCGCCGACCGTGGTCAGCACGCCGCCGTTGTTGTTCTGCTTGGCGAGCACGTCGAGATCGGTGTCGATCACGTACAGCTGGGTCGAGGCGGCGGGCTGGCCGAAGCTCGACGTCGTGTAGGCCGCCGCGCTCACACCCGGATCACGCCCGGCGTTCGGGTCGCCCGCGGCGTAGCCGAGCGGGCTGGTGGTCGGCGCGCCGGTGAGCGAGCCGTCGTTCGGGTTGTAGACGTAGTTGTTGTTGGTGTTGCTGACGATGCGGACGCGATCGATCGTCGGGTTGAAGTCGAAGCCGAAGACGCTGCCGTCGATCCCCAGCGCGGCGCTGGCCGCCGTGGCCACACCCGTCATCGTGTTGATCGTGTAGACGACGCGATCGGTGCCGAGGCCGTAGAGCATGCCGGTGAGCGGGCGGAAGTCGAGTGCCTCGATGCTGCTGTTGGTGCCGGTGATCTTCAGCGCCGAGGTGAAGGTGCCCGGCAGCGCGCTGCTGAAGGTCACCAGCGTATTGGTCTCGTCCACGCCGAAGATCGTCGCCGCCGACGCGCTCGCCGGCGCGAGCAGGGCGGCGGTGGCCAGTAGAACTGCCTGTCTCATGATCGCAACTCCCTCTGTTGTCGTCGGGCCAAGCAGAGATCGCGACGTCTCCCGGATCGCGCTCGCCCGCGACCAGACAGCTTTTGGTTAACGGCGAGTCAACGACTTCGCTGTGTCGGGCGTCCTTAACCAGGATTACTTTTTGTGTCTGCGCGGCGGGTGCATCTATTTGCGGGAAGTCCCGTATCTTGCCTCTCTCGCGCCGCTGCCGCGGGTCATCGCGCAGCCATCCACAGCGCCATCGCGACCATCATGACGTTCTCGGTGAGCGAGACGAAGCCGAGCGGCACGCGGGTCGCACCGCCGACGCAGGCGCACTTGAGCTCGCGCCGTTCGATATACACCGCCTTGATCACCGACACCGCGCCGATGCCGCCGATCGCCAGCGCGATCGGCACCGACAGCCAGTCGGCCGCGTGCGCCGCCATCAGCACGCCCGCCAGCCCCTCCGCATAGGGATAGACATAGCCGTAGCGTACCCAGCGCCGCGCCAGCAGGTCGTAGTTGAGGAACATGGTCGAGAAGGTCTCGACGTCCTGCAGCTTGAGCAGCGCGAGCACGCACATGCTGAAGGCGATGAACCACTCCCCCGCGCGAACCGTGAGCGGTGTGCCGAAGGCGGCGTGGCTGACGGCGAGCGCCATCAGCGCGGTCATCAAGAACACCGCGATCACGGGGCGGTAGCTGGTCTCGCCCGCCGCCGCGACGCGCTGGCCGAAGTGGCGGCGCAGGTCGTCGTAGCCACCGACGCGCTCGCCCGCGATGAACGTCTGCGGCGTGGTCTTCACGCCGTGCGCGGCCTTGAAGGCGTCGGTTTCCTCGCGCGTGCGCAGCGGGTGGTCCTCGACGAGGTAGCCGCGGCGCTCGAGCAGGTCCTTGGCCTTGAGCCCGTAGGGGCAGGTGTGGCCGGGCATGACCATGCGGTAGAGCGTGGCGCGGCGGTCGGGTGAGGCGGTCATGCGTGATAGATAAGGGGGGCATACGTCACTCGCCAGCGCGCGGCGGGTGTGAGCGGTGGGCGGTGAAGCCCGTTACACGAGCCCAGCCTCGTCATCCCGGGCTCGATCCCGGCTCCAGCCGCCCGCGTGCTCACCGGCCGCTGAGAACGCGAGACCGCGGAGTTCCGACGCAGGCCGTGATGATGGCGTGCGCTGGAGCGGGCCGGGGGACCCACCCGTGCCCGCCGCCTAACCGATGATCCGCCGATACAAAGCCGCATAGTCGTCGGCCATGCGCTCGACGCTGAACCGCTCCGCGACGCGGCGGCGGCACGCGGCGCGATCGAGCTCGCCGACACGCTCGATCGCCTCGACGGCCTGGTCGACGTTCTCGACCAGGAAGCCGGTCACCCCATGCTCGATCAGCTCGGGCATGGCGCCGCGGCGGTTGGCAATCACCGGCGTGCCGCAGGCCATCGCCTCCACCACCGAGAGGCCGAACGGCTCGTCGAAGTTGATCAGGTGCAGCAGCGCACGCGCGCGCCCCAGCGCGGCGACCCGCTCGGCGCCGCCCACCGCGCCGTGCCACGTCACCCCCGCGCCGCCGAGCGCGGGCGCCACCGCGCGCTCGTGATAGCCTTGATCCTGGACGATACCGTAGAGGTGGAGCTGGCGCCCGCTCGCGCGCGCCGCGGCGATCGCTTCCTCGGCGCCCTTGTCCGCATGGATGCGGCCGAAGAAGAGCAGGTCGTCGCTGCCGCGCGGGTCGAAGGCGAAGTCGTCGAGCGGGATGCCGTGGTGGATCGTCGCGGCGTAGCGCAGCGCGGGATGACGGTCCGCGTCGCTGATCGCGACATATTGGACGCGGTCCTGGAACGGCTGGTACATCGGCAGGATACGATCCGATGAGAAGCCGTGGATCGTCGTCACCAGCGGCGTGTCGACCAGCCGGGCGAAGGCGTGGGCGGGGAAGTCGGCCTGGTTGTGGATCAG
Source organism: Sphingomonas sp. BK580 (assembly GCF_014194975.1). Taxonomy (GTDB): domain Bacteria; phylum Pseudomonadota; class Alphaproteobacteria; order Sphingomonadales; family Sphingomonadaceae; genus Sphingomonas. The sequence continues at coordinate 65,410 of NZ_JACIAY010000014.1, forward strand.
GTCGAACTGGTCGGCCTGCTCGAACACGTGCGCGAGATGGCGATATTCCCACACCTTGGCGTCGATGCTCGGATCCTCCGAATAGGGCGCGGGCACGACGCCGTCGAGCGTGCCCGCGGTGACGCTGTCGAGCGTGGCGAACAGCGTGACATCGATGCCGCGCGCGACCAGCGCCTCGGTGAGCAGGTGCGTCACGAGCTCCCACGGGCCATAGTGGCGCGGCGGGGTGCGCCAGGCGATCGGGGCGAGCATGGCGATCTTCATACGTGGTCCTTCGTCATGCGGGGGGCAGGGACGCTTCCCCCTCTGCGCCCATCCTGAACTTGTTCCAGGATTCACCGGCGCGCGCGCGTGCGGAAGCCGATGGGTGTGCGGCACCCTGGATCCTGAAACAAGTTCAGGATGGGCGGTGGCGGAGGGGCGGCGATGGGAGCGACCCGGTCCGCGCGCATGTACACACCTATCGCATCACCACGCCCTCGTCTCCGCGCAGCACGCCGTCACCCGCGCCGTCGAGCGTCGACAGCAGCACCTCGCCCGCGAACGGCAGCGGGCGCGGCTCGGCCGAGAGGTTCAGCGCGACGCGCAGCACCGCCTCGCCTCGCCGCCGCTCGTACGCCAGCACGCCAGGTGCGGCATCGGTCAGCGCGAAGTCTCCCAGCGTCAACGCCGGGTGCGCGCGGCGCAGCGCGAGCAGGCGGCGGTAGAGCGTCAGCATCGAGCGCGGGTCGTCCTCCTGTGCGGCGACGTTGCGCGTGCGCCAGTCGGGATTGAGCGGCAGCCACGGCTCGACCGTGGAGAAGCCGGCGTGAGGACTCATGTCCCACGGCATCGGCGTGCGCGAGCGGTCGCGCCCGATGCCGATTCCGGGCTGGCGCAGCTCCTGCGGGTCGCGCACGCGCTCGGGCGGGATGTCGACCTGGCCGATGCCGAGCTCGTCGCCCTGGTACAGCGTCGGGGTGCCGCGCAACGTCAGCAGCAGCATCGCCGCGACGCGCGCCTGCGCCTCGCCGACGCGCGCGGCGATCCGCGGCGCGTCATGGCTGCCGATCACCCAATTGGGCCAGCCGTGCGGCGGCACCGACGCCTCATAGTCGGCGATCACGCGCCGCAGCGACGCGGCATCCCACGCATTCTCGATCAGCTGGAAGTTGAACGGCAGGTGCACCTGCGGCCGTTCGGGCGTGCCGTACCATCGCGCGTGGCGGTCGTTGGGCAGGAAGATCTCGCCGATCAGCACGCGCTCTCCGTAGCTGTCCGCCAGCGCGCGCATCTCGGCGGCGATGGCGTGCGCCTCGGGCTGGTCGGTCGAGTGCTGCTGGATCAGCCGGTCGCGCTCGGTGATGCCCGGGCGCCAATAGGGGTTGAGCGGATTGTCGGGCAGCCCCTCGGCCTTCACGATGTGCCACAGCACGTCGATGCGAAAGCCGTCGACGCCGCGGTCGAACCAGAAGCGCATGACGTCGAGCATCGCCGCCTTGAGCGCCGAATTCCGCCAGTTCAGATCGGGCTGCTGCTTGAGGAAGGCGTGGAGGTAATATTGCCCCGTGGCCGCGTCATAGTCCCAGGCCGAGCCGCCGAAGTCGCTGATCCAGTTGTTGGGCGGGCCGCCGTCCGGGGCGGGGTCGCGCCAGATGTACCAGTCGCGCTTCGGGTCGGTGCGGCTCGAGCGGCTCGCCTGGAACCAGGGGTGCTGGTCGGACGAATGGTTGGGGACGAAGTCGAGCAGCAGCTTGAGCCCGCGCGCGTGCGCGGCGGCGAGCAGCCGGTCAAAGGCGCCGAGATCGCCGAACATCGGCTCGACGCCACAGTAATCGGCGACGTCATAGCCGAAGTCGGTCATCGGCGACGGGAAGATCGGCGACAGCCAGATCGCGTCGACGCCGAGCGCGGCGACATGATCGAGCCGGCGCTCGACCCCGGCGAGATCGCCGACGCCGTCGCCGTCGCTGTCCTGGAACGAGCGCGGGTAGATCTGGTAGACCGTGCCGCGCTCCCACCAGGGGCGCGGCGGATCGTCGGTGTCGCTCATCGCCGGATAACCGTCAGGTGGGCGAAGCGTTGCGTAACGGCGGCGGTGTGCTCGGGTCCGGGCGGTATCGCCCACGCCGGGCGTCACCCCGGCGCACGCTCTTCAGCCCGCTACCCTCCCACACCGTGATCCCGGAAGACAGTCATGGACTTGTTTCTCGAGTCCACCGCGCCGCGCAGGAACGGCGCATCGGGAAGCGGACGGGTGACTCATAGAACGAGTGCAGGATGACGTCGCGATAGAGGGACGTGCCGCTGACCACACCCCCGGTCACGCCTCACACCCGGATCGCGGCGCTCTCTTCCTCCGGCATCAGCGTCCAGCCGCGCGGGCCGAGCATCTCGAGCGGGCGATAGCGCGTCTTGTACGCCATCCGCGCCGAGCCCTTCACCCAATAGCCCAGATAGACGTACGGCAGCCCCGCTGCCCGCGCGCGCGCGATATGATCGAGGATGATCAGATTGCCGAGCCCCGGGCGCGCCTCCTGGTCGGTGGCGAAGAAGCTGTAGACCATCGACAGGCCGTCGGTCTGGCGGTCGGTGAGGCAGGCCCCGACCAGCCGGCCGGGGCGGTCGCCGACCGAGGGCTCGCGATATTCCACCACCACCGAGTTGACCGGCGACTGCTCGACCATGTCGGCATAGTCCATCTCGTCCATGCCGATCATCCCGCCGCCGGGGTGGCGCGCGGCGAGATACTGGCGCAGCAGCTGATATTGCTCGTCGGTCGCCCAGGGGCGGCACGCGCTCACCTCGAGATCGGCGTGGCGGCGCATCAGCTTGCGCTGGGTCGCGTTGGGCTCGAACTGGTGGGTGAGCACGCGCACTGAGACACAGGCCGCGCAGCCGGCGCAGCTGGGACGATAGGCGACCGACTGGCTGCGGCGGAAACCGATCCGGCCGAGCGCGTCATTGAGTTCGCCCGCGTTGGGGCCGCTCAGCTCGGTGAAGACTTTCCGTTCCTGCCGGCCGGGCAGATACGGGCACGGCTGCGGGCTGGTGACGAAGAAGCGCGGGAATCGAAATGGCGCGGTCACCGCCTTCAGCCTCCTCTACGACTCCGCCCCAGCGCGTGATCTCCCATATGTAGGGTCGCGCCGATGGTGAAAAGTGGATTCACCAAGATTTGCGCGCCGTACCCGCTCAGATCGGTTCAGGCGAGATCGACCGGACGCACCTCATAGCCGGCCTCGCGCAGCGCCACGATCAGGCGATCGAGGTGCGCTCGGTCGCGCGCCTCGCACTCGATGTCGGTGATCAGGCCCTTGGCGGGCAGGGTGGTGAACACGCGCTGGTGATAGATCTCGATGATATTGACTCGCTCGCGGTCGAACACGCGCATCACACCGTAGAGCGCGCCGGGCTGGTCCTGTAGCTGGAGCCGCAGCCGCGCCAGCCGCCCCGAGCGCGCGAGGTCGCGCAGCAGCACGTTGGCGAGCAGCCGCGTGTCGATGTTGCCGCCGCACAGCACGACCCCGACCGTGCGCCCGCGGAAGCGCTCGGGATGCGCCAGCAGCGCGGCGAGGCCGGCGGCGCCCGCGCCCTCCACCACGGTCTTCTCGATCTGGAGCAGGAGGCTCACCGCCTCCTCCAGGCTGCGCTCGGAGACGAGCACGATGTCGTCGACCAGCCGCGCCACCATCTGCGCGGTGATGCCGCCCGGCTCCTTGACCGCGATGCCCTCCGCCAGCGTGTCGCCGGCGCAGGCCAGCTGGGTGGCGTTGATGCGGTTGTACATCGAGGGGTACAGCTCGGCCTGCACGCCGACCACCTCGATCGGGCGCGCGGCGGCGCGCGCCACTGTCGCCATGCCCGAGATCAGCCCGCCGCCGCCGATCGGCACCACCAGCGTGTCGATGTCGGGATGGTCCTCGAGCATCTCGACCGCCACCGTGCCCTGGCCGGCGATGATGCGCGGGTCGTCGAAGGGGTGGACAAAGGTGAAGCCGCGCTCGGACTCGAGCAGCCGCGCGTGCGCGTAGGCGGCGTCGAACGTATCGCCTTCCAGGATCACGTCGGCGCGGTGCGCCTGCGTCTGGGTGACCTTCACCGTCGGCGTGTTGCGGGGCATCACGATCGTCGCGGGCACGCCCAGCCGGTTGGCGTGATAGGCCAGCCCCTGCGCGTGATTGCCTGCCGAGGCCGCGATCACGCCCTTCGCCCGTGCGGCGTCGGACAGCTGCAGCAGCGTGTTGAGCGCGCCGCGCTCCTTGTACGCCGCGGTGAACTGCAGGTTCTCGAACTTGAGGTAGACGGTCGCGCCGGTCAGCTCGGAGAGCGTGCGGCTGATCAGCGTCGGCGTGCGCACGATCGAGGGCGCGATACGCGCGTGCGCGGTGCGGACGTCGTCGATCGTGACGGGCAGGGCGGGATCGGACACGGGAAGGCTGGCCATCCCCTCGTGCTAGCCCATGATCGAGGATAGAGGAACACCCCCGCGCTGGCGCGCATCCGCCGACGCTGCGGCGCCAGCTCGCCTCGTTCCGGATCGCGCCGGTGGTGATGAGCGCGCCGCTTCGTTCCTGCCGGCAGCCCGGTCGACCGCGGCGCCGAGATCGTCGCGGCGGCCATGGTGCTTGCCAAGGAGTTCGGGCGCCCCCGACGCGCTACTCCTCCGTGCGCAGCAGCACCGCCTCGCCGATCAGCAGGAACAGCAGGAAGGGCGCCCAGGCCGCGAGAAAGGGCGGATAGGCGCCGAGATTGCCCATCGCCAGCGCGAACTTGTCGGCCATGAAATAGGCGAAGCCGAGCGCCATGCCGATCACCGCGCGGACGAACAGCGCGCCCGACCGCGCGATGCCGAACGCCGCCACCGCGCCGAGCAGCGGCATCAGTACCGAGGACAGCGGGCCGGAGAGCTTGTGCCACAGCACGCCCTCGAGCGACTTGGTCGGCCGTCCCGCCTCCTCCAGGTCGGAGATGGCGGCACGCAGCCCGGCGAAGGACAGAGCGTCGCCGTCGACGTTGGCGAGCGTGAACTGGTCTGGGGTAACGCCGCGCGCGACGACGGTGGCGCCGAGCGGGGTGAGTGCCCCCGAGGCGACGTCGAAGCGCTTGGCGGGCCACACCTTCCACCCGTCGCCCTGGCGCAGGCCATTCGGCGCGGTGATCAGCCCGCGCAGCCCGCCGTCGGGGTTGCGCTCGTAGACGGTGATCCCGCCGAGCCGCGCCGCCTCGCCGCGCCCGCTGATCCGGTCCGCCGAGATCAGGTTGTTGTCGGCGCGTACCCAGACGTTGGCGCGATCGCCGCGGTCGGGCGGCATCGCGCCGTAGTTGACTTTCTGCCACGCGCTCAGCTCGGCGGTAGCGCGGCTGACGATGCGGTCGTTGAAGGCGAAGGTGACGAGGGCAATGCCGACGCTCGCGATCACCAGCGGCGCCAGCACCTGATGCGCCGACAGCCCCGACGCCTTGAGTGCCACGACCTCGCTGTTGGCGTTCATCGTGATCAGCGTCAGCACCGTGCCGAGCAGCACGGAGAAGGGCAGGAAGGTCGAGATGATCTGCGGCGCCCGCAGCGAGACGTAGCGCCACACCTCGGCGTCGCCGTTGCCTGCCGTGCCGAGGATACGTCCGCTCTCGCTCAGCAGATCGAGCGTCTGCAGCACCAGCACCAGCCCGAACAGGATGCCGAAGGTACGCGTGAGAAACAGCCGCGCCATGTAGATGGCGACGGTGCGCGACGGGAAGAAGGCGCTCACGCGCGGGCCTCCTTGCGGCGCCGGCCGGGCAGGTAGCGCGCGATCGTCTGCCACGCCTTGCCGAAGAAGCGCTCGAGCGCGCCGATCGGCTGGCCGCCCGGGACATAGGCGAGCGTGTAGTACATCCACAGGATCAGCGCGCCGAACAGCAGGAACGGCACCCACAGCGCGATCAGCGGATCGACCGCGCCGCGCTCGCCCACCGCGGCGGCATATTGGTTGATCTTGTGATAGGTCACCACCATCACGATCGAGAGGAACACGCCCAGCGCCGAGCTGGAGCGTTTGGGGGGCACGCCCAGCGACACCGCGAGCAGCGGCAGCAGGAACATCATCGCCACCTCGACCACGCGGAAGTGGAACTCGGCGCGGCTGCCGTCGCGCTGCGCCTCACTGGCGTTGCGGGCATGGCCGAGCTGGGCGAGCTGGGGCAGCGTATATTCCAGGTTCTTGCCGCCGCGCGTGCGGAAGCTCTCGAAGCGCGGCAGGTTGATCGGCAGGTCGTGCGAGCTGAAGGTCAGCACGCGCGGCGTCGGGAAATCGGGGCGGTTGTGGATCAGCGTGCCGTCGGTGAGCCGGAAGGTGATCACGTTCGGATCGTCGGTGGCGAGGAACTGGCCGGTCTCGGCGGTGACGCCGACCCAGTCGTTGCGCGGCGTCAGCGCGTGGAGGAAGATGCCCGAGAGCCGTCGCCCGCTGTCCTGGCTGCGCTCGATGCGCAGCGTCATGCGGTCACCCAAGTGCGTGAACTCGCCCACCTTGATCGAGGCGCCGAGCGCGCCGGTGCGCAGCTCGAAGCGCAGCTTCTCGTAATTGTAGCGCGCCAGCGGCTGGACATAGCCGACGATCGCGATGTTGAGCGCGGCGAGGATGATCGCGTACATGTAGGGCACGCGCAGCAGCCGCGAGTAGCTCATGCCGACGCCGCGCATCACGTCGAGCTCGCTCGAGGTGGCGATGCGGCGGAAAGCGAGCAGCACGCCCAGCATCAGGCCGATCGGGATGCCGAGGCCGAGATACTCGGGCAGCAGGTTGGCCAGCATCTTCCACACCACGCTGACCGGGCCGCCCTGCGTGATGACGAAGTCGAACAGGCGGCCGATCCGGTCGAGGATCAGCAGCATCGAGGCGATCAGCAGCGTGGCGAACAGCGGCAGCGCGATCAGCCGGGCCATGTAGCGGTCGATCGAGGTGAACAAGGTGCGGCGCTGCCCCGTGGCGTCGGGCGGTGAAGGCCCTGGTGAGGCTGCGGCTATACGAGGCCGCGGCGCGCGCGTCAGCAGCGAAAAGCGTGTGGGTGAGGGGATGTGGGGCGGGTGGGCGACTTCTTAGCTCCTCCCCGTCCCGGAGAGGGGGACCGCCGGCGGAGCCGGTGGTGGAGGGGGCTCCCCGCGAGTACAACGTCGGTTTAGGCTATCCCTCACAGCGCTGCGCTGCGTGGAGAGCCCCCTCCACCAGCCTCCGGCTGATCCCCCCTCCTCGTCCTGGGGAGGATCTTGCCCCCTCACGCCGCCGCGCGCGTCTCCTCAGGCATCGCAGCGGCCTGCGCCACCGCGCGCTCCAGCGCCGCGAGTGTGAAGGGCTTGCGCAGCACCGGGCGCCCGCCGAGATCGATCGCCTCGTCCGCGCCGCCCGCGAAGCCCGTGACGAACAGCACCGGCACGCGCGCGTGGGTCGCGGCCAGCTTGGCCACCATCTCGGGGCCCGTCAGCGTCGGCATCAGCACGTCGGACAGGATCAGATCGACGCGATTCATCCCGGCGAGCAGCGCGGCGGCGCGGGTCGGATCGTCGCACGCGCGCGGGTGATGACCGAGTTCGCGCAGCGCGTCCATGGTCGCGGGCAGCACCCGCGGGTCGTCCTCCACCACCAGGATGTGCAGGCCGCTCACGTCGGGCGCCGACACGACGGCCGGCGCCGCGACGGGGCGTGACGGCGTGGACGTCGCGGCCGGCGCGCGCTCGCGCGGGAGCAGCAGCGTCACCGTGGTGCCGAGCCCCACCACCGAGTCGACCGACACGTCGCCGCCCAGCCCGCGCGCGAAGGAGAAGACCTGGCTCAGCCCCAGGCCCGTGCCCTTGCCGACCGGCTTGGTGGTGAAGAAGGGTTCGAACACGCGCTCGACGATGTCGGGCGTCATCCCGCAGCCGGTATCGCTCACCGCCAGCGCGACATAGTCCTCGCCGGCGACGGTCCGGCGCAGCGCGCGGACCGTGAGCGTGCCGCGCCCTTCCATCGCGTCGCGCGCGTTCACCGCGAGGTTGACCAGCGAGTTCTCGAGCTGGACTCGATCGGCGCGCGTGGACCAGCCCTCGCTCTCGTCGCCGAACTGGACGGTGACACCGTCGCCCAGGGTGCGCCCGATCAGGTCGGCGAGCCCCGCAAACAATGGTGCGGCGGCGATCGGTTCGGGGTTGATCGCGGTCTCGCGGGCGAAGGCGAGCAGCTGTTGGGTCAGCGCGGCGGCGCGCTGCGCGCCCTCGTGCGCGCTCGCGAGGTGGCGCGCCGCCGTCCGCGGGTCGATCGTCACGGCGCGCTGCGCCAGCTCGATCCCGCCCAGCACCACGGCGAGCATATTGTTGAAGTCGTGCGCGATGCCGCCGGTCAGCTGGCCCACCGCCTCCATCTTCTGGATCTGCCGCAGCCGCGCCTCCTGCGCGCGCAGCTCCTCGGTCGCCTGCGCCACCGCGCTGGCGAGTTCCTCCGCACGGTCGCGCTGCGCGTCGGCCTCGGCGCGCGCCACCGCGTGTTCGGACAGCGCGGAGACCACCGCCCAGCCGAGCCAGATCACCCCGACGACCAGCAGCAGCCCGAAGGCGGCGAGCACCTTGGCGATGATGCTCGAGCGCCGCACCGATGCCTGGGCGTGGCTGGTGCGCGCCTCGAGCAGCACGCGCTCCTGCGCCACCAGCGCGTCGAGCCCCGCGTTGATCCGCGCCAGCGAGTCGGCCTTGCTGCTGTGATAGAAGCGCGCGAGCGCCTGGTTGTTCTTGCGATAGTTGGTGTTGAGCGCGGTGAGCGCGAGCTCGTCGCCGCGCTCGCGGAAGGCGTCGCGAACCTCGGCGAGATGGCGCGACTGGACGGCATTGTCGTGCGTCAGCTTCTCGAGCCGGTCGATCGTCTCGTCGGCGCGGCGCCAGTCCTCGAAATACAGGCGGCCGAGCTGCTGGTCGCCCGAGATGACGTAGCGGCCCAGCGACGCCTCGGAGCGCGCGATCGTGCCCTGGAGCGTGCGTACCAGGATCATCACGTCGTAGCTGTGGCGCTGCGCCGCCAGCGCGTCGTCGCGGCGGTGGTTGGCCTCGCGCAGCGTCAGCAGCAGCGCGGCGAGCACCGCGACACCCAGCAGCCCCATCACCCACAGGGCGATCGTGCCCCAGGTGGAGGTCGGGCCCCCGCGCTCGGCGTCGTCGTCGGTCACGCCCGCGGTTTACCGCCGTTTACCTTACCAAAGGGTAAGCGCTCCGCTCAGGCCGCCGCGATCGCGCCCACTTGCTGACCCGCCGCGGCGAACATCCCGATCACGCGATCGATCTGCTCGGCGCTGTGCTCGGCGCAGATCGAGCAGCGCAGCAGGAAGGTGCCCGTCGGCGTCGCGGGCGGGCGGGCGACGTTGACGTACAGCCCGGCCTCGAGCAGCCCCTGCCACATCGCCACCGCCTGTTCCTGGTCCTCCAGGATCACCGCGACGATCGCCGAATCGGGTGCCTCGGTGCCGAGCCGGAAGCCCAGCGCCTTGAGCCCGCCGTGCAGCCGTCGCGCATTGTCCCACAGCCGCGCGCGCTTCTCGTGCGCGTGCATCAGCTTGCGCACCGAGGCAGCGGCGGTCGCGACCACCGACGGCGGCAGCGAGGCGGTGAAGATATAGGGGCGGCAGGACAGGCGCAGCGCCTCGAACTTGGGATGGTTCGAGATGCAGAAGCCGCCGACGGTGCCGACCGACTTGGAGAAGGTGCCGATCACGAAATCGACGTCGTCGCCGAGCGTCAGGCCCAGCTCCTCGTACACGCCGCGGCCGTGTTCGCCGAAGAAGCCCATCGAGTGCGCCTCGTCGACCAGCACCATGCAGCCGTGCTTCCGCGCCACCGCGACCATCTCGCGCAGCGGCGCGATGTCGCCCAGCATCGAGTAGACGCCCTCGAGCACCACCAGCTTGCCCGGCTCCTTGGGCAGGCGGCCGAGGCGCTTGTCGAGGTCCTCGACCGAGTTGTGGCGGAAGCGGACGATCTCGGCATCGCCCATCTTGCAGCCGTCGTAGATCGAGGCGTGGCTGTCGGCGTCGAGGATGACATATTCGCCGCGCCCCGCGATCGTCGAGATCACGCCGAGGTTCGCCTGGTAGCCGGTCGAGAAGACCATCGCGTGCGCGGCGCCGTAGAACGCGCGCAGCGCGTCCTCGGCGTCGACATGGTCGCGGAAGGTGCCGTTGAGCATGCGGCTGCCGTTGGTGCCGCTGCCGAACTGCTCCAGCGCGCGCTTGCCCGCCGCGATCACGTCGGGGTCGAAGGTCATCCCCATGTAATTGTAGGTGCCGAGCAGGATCGTCTCCCGCCCGCGGATCACCGCGGTGGTGGGCGAGCGCACCTCCTCCATGACGATGCCGAACGGATCGCGCACGCCCGAGGCCATCAGCTTGTCCCGCTCGGCGATCAGCGGGTCGAACTTGGCGAACAGGTCGCGCGCGGTCGGCGCGGGCGCGACGGTCTCGGGCAGCGCCTCGGGCTGGAGGCCGGTCTCGGTCATCGCGGTCAGCCCCGCAGCTTCTCGACCGCGTCGGCGAGCTGCCCCACGGTCTCGATCTCGGCCTGCATGTTCATCGTGATGATGATGTCGAACTCGTCCTCGATCGCGGCGACGAAGTCCATCACGGTGAGCGAGTCCCACTCCAGGTCGCCCTGGAAGGTGGTCGCCTCGGTGATCTCGATGCCCTTCTTGTTGAAGGGTTCGATCTGCGCGCGGAGCGTGTCGAGGATCGCGGTACGGTCGGTCATAAGCTCGGCTGTGGCCTTGAAATGCGGCGGATGTCGGGCCGCGCTATAGCAGCCCCTGGGCGCGATACCATCGCGCCGTGGCGGCCAGCCCCTCCGACGCGCCGATCCGCGCGCGCCACAGCGCGGGCGGAGGCGCCTTGGCGGGATCGGCGGTCCAGTCGGGGTGGACCATATAGGCGACGCGGTCGGCGGTGAGCTTGGCGTTCGCGCCGCGGAACAGCGCGTCACCGCGCGCGGCGAGGCGGAGCAGCGCGGCGGGCAGCGGCAGCGGCAGCGCGCGGCGGCCGACCGCGGCGGCGATCGCGCGCGCGAAGTCGGTGTAGCGCAGCGCGCCGTCGGGGCTGGCGGGCTCGTAGGTGGCGTACGTGCCCGTCCTCGGCCGCTCGGCGAGGGTGAGCAGCAGCCGCGCGAGGTCGTCGACGTGGATGATCGAGAGCCGGCCCGAGGGGGGCAACGGCACCACGCCGCGCTGCGCCGCGCGGAACAGGTCGCGCTGCTCCATGTCGCCGGGGCCGTAGACGCCGGGCGGGCGGACGATCGTCCAGTCGAGCCCGCTGGCGGCCACCTCCGCCTCGGCGCCCGCCTTGGACCAGCCATAGTTGGACAGGTCCGGCTCGCGCGCGGCGAGCGAGGAGACGTGGACGAAGCGGCCGACTCCCCACACCTTGGCCGCCTCGACCACGGCGCGCGTACCCTCGATGTTGGCGGCAGCGAAACCGGCGCGGTCGGGCGCGTTCACCGCGCCGGCGACATGGACCACCGCGTCGGCGGCCGAGACCAGCGTCGAGAGCGCCGCCGCGTCGTCGAGCGCGCCGCTCACCCAGGTCACGCCGTGGCGCTCCGGCTGCGTCCGCCGCGCCAGCGCGCGCACTTCGTGCCCCGCGGCGAGCGCCTGCTCCAGCAGCGCGCCGCCGACGAAGCCGGTCGCCCCGGTCAGCGCCAGGATCACAGCAGCGCCATGTGGTTGCGATGGACCAACGCGGCGCGCGGGGCATAGCCGAGGATCGCCGCCTGCTCGTCGCTGCGCCGTCCGAGCAGCCGCGTCGCCTCGCCCGCGTCATATTCGGCGAGGCCGCGCGCGATCGTCCCCGCCGGCCCCTCGATGGTGACGAGATCACCGCGCGCGAACTCCCCCTCCACCCGCGTGACGCCCGCGGCGAGCAGGCTGCGGCCCTCGGTCAGCGCGCGCGCGGCGCCGGCGTCGACGTGGATCGCCCCGCGCGCGGTCAGCCCGCCGGCGAGCCACGCCTTGCGCGCGGGCGCGGCGCGCTCGGCGACGAAGAGCGTGTGGCGCGCCGCCGCCGACAGCGGCGCCTCGGCACGCCCCGACGCGATCGCCAGCGCGGCGCCCGCGGCATTGGCGATCCGCGCCGCCGCGATCTTGGAGACCATCCCGCCCGAGCCCATGCCCGAGGCCGAGCCGCGGTCCGCCATCGCCTCGATCGCGGCGTCGATGCGCTCGACGCGTCCGATGTGCCGCGCGCCGGGCAGCGCGGGATTGCGGTCGTACAGGCCGTCGACGTCGGAGAGCAGCACCACGCCCTGTGCCGCCGCGGCCTGCGCCACGCGCGCGGCGAGCCGGTCGTTGTCGCCGAAGCGGATCTCCTCGGTGGCGACCGAGTCGTTCTCGTTGATCACGGGCACGACGCCGAGCTGGAGCAGCCGATTGAGCGTGGCGGCGGCGTTGAGATAGCGGCGCCGCTCTTCCAGGTCGCCCAGCGTGACGAGCATCTGCGCCGCGGTCAGTCCGCGCGCGCCGAGCACCTCGGCCCACACGCCGGCGAGCGCGATCTGCCCGGTCGCGGCGGCGGCCTGCGCGTCCTCCAGGCTGGCGCGCCCGCCCTTGGCCAGCCCGAGCCGGCGGGCGCCGAGCGCGATCGCGCCGGAGGAGACCACCGCCACCTGCTGCCCGGCGGCGACTCGCTCGGCGATGGCGCCGGCGATCGTCTCGAGCCAGCCGCGGCGCACCCCGCCGGCGTCGTCGACGAGCAGCGCCGAGCCGATCTTGACGATCAGGCGCGGGCAGGCGGCGGGCGGGAAGAGCGACATGGCGCGGCGAGCGGTAGCGCGCGCACGCGCCGCGCTCAATCGCGCGCGAAGATCTCGGCGTGGGGAAGGGTGAGGCGCAGGGCGGGCAGGGCGACGTCGACCGGCACATCATGCGCGACGTCGCTCCACGCGCGCGGCCCGTTGCGCTGCAGGACGCGCAGGCGCTCGGCGGCGATGTCGACGAACACGATCGTGTCGACGCTGGGCAGGGCTCTGTACTCCTCCAGCTTGACGGTGAGGTCGGTGCGCGCGGTGCTGCCGGAGAGCACTTCGAATAAGACGCGCGGATCGGTGAAGGCGCGCTCGTTGTCGTAGGACGGGTCGCTCTTGCCGTGGAAGACGGCCACGTCGGATTGTCGTACCGAAAGGTCGCCGGTGCGTGTCGCCAGCTGCGAGGAATAGGCGGCGAACCCCGAACCACGTAGGCTGGTCGCGAGATAGGTCAGGACGTTGCCGGCCACTTCGACATGGCGCTTGGTCGCGCCAGTGATGATCCTAACCACCCCGCGGTCGAGTTCGGCCTTCTCCTCGCCGAAGTCGATCGCGAGGAAGCGCTCGGCGGTGAGTGAAGGGTAAAGGGGCGTGATCGGCGCGGTCATCACCTCATGATAGAGGCGTGGCGCGGCGCGTAGTCATCGCGGGCCGTTGACGGTAGGGAGGGGGATAATGTCCGATAGCGTTCTTAGGTCTGTCGGCCTCGAGTGGATCGTGCTCCGGCGAACGCCGGAGCCCAGGGCCGCCGGCGTGACCCTCGTGGCTCTGGGCTCCTGCGTCCGCAGGAGCACCGCGCTGGTTCGAGCCAGGTGGATCACACGCTAGTCTCACCCCCGCAGCGGCGACCACTCCAGCGCTTCCTCCTCGCCGTCGTCGTCGACCGGCGACTCGCTCGTCGGGATCGCCTCGAGCAATTTGTCGAGCGCCCAGTCGACGCCGACGCCGCTCGCGCCCGAGAGCGGGATCACCTCGGCGCCGCTCGCTTCCTCCAGCTCCGCCGCCAGCGCCGCGATCAGCTCGTCGTCGAGCGTGTCGATCTTGTTGAGCGCGACCACCACGGGCTTGTCCTCGAGCCCGCCGCCATAGGCCGCCAGCTCGTCGCGCACGATGCGATAGCTCTCCGCCACGTCCTCGTCGTTGGCGTCGATGAGGTGGAGCAGCACCCGGCAGCGCTCGATATGGCCGAGGAAGCGGTCGCCGATGCCCGCGCCCTCGGCCGCGCCCTCGATCAGGCCGGGGATGTCGGCGACGACGAACTCGCGCTGCTTGTGGCGCACCACGCCGAGCTGCGGGCGAGTCGTGGTGAAGGCATAGGCGCCCACCTTGGCCTGGGCGTTGGTGACCTGGTTGATGAAGGTCGACTTGCCCGCGTTGGGCAGCCCGACCAGCCCCGCGTCGGCGAGCAGCTTGAGCCGCAGCCAGACCCAGGCTTCCTCGCTGGGCCAACCGGTGCCGTGCTGGTGCGGCGCGCGGTTGGTCGAGGTCTTGTAGCTGGCGTTGCCGCGCCCGCCGTCGCCGCCGCGCAGGAACACGATCCGCTCGCCTACCCTGGTGAGATCGGCCAGCATCGTGCGCTCCTCGTCGTCGGCGAGGATCTGCGTGCCGACCGGCACCTTGATGACGAGGTCCTTGCCGCCGCCGCCGGTGCGGTTGCTGCCCGAGCCGCCGGTGCCGCGCGGGGCGCGGAAATGCTGGGTATAGCGGAAGTCGATCAGCGTGTTCAGCCCGGCCACCGCCTCGAAGACGATGTCGCCGCCCTTGCCGCCGTCACCGCCGTCGGGGCCGCCATATTCGATGTACTTCTCGCGCCGGAAGCTGACCGCGCCGGGACCGCCCGCGCCCGAGCGCACGAAGATCTTTGCCTGATCGAGGAAATGCATGGCGGCTCCGTACCGCGTCGCGGCGGTGAAAGCGACCGTCGCGTGGCCGCTTGGGCGACGCGCCGTCGCGCTCCGGCGGACGCGGGAGCCCAGGGCCGCGGGGATCGCGTTCGCCGCGCCGGGCTCCTCCGTGCGCAGGCGCGCGGGAGGGTTCAAACGAGATTGGTCCTGTCCTAGGAGAAGCCCGTGGCGCACGGAGCGCCGATGGAGCGGGCCTTGGTCGACAGTAGCTGGAACCGCGGCGGAACAGCGATCGCGGGCGAACGCCGCGACGCCGGGACGCGCGCCGACGCGCGCGCCCGGTCGAGCGAGGCGCGCGCCGCCGCCCGCGCAGAGGCGGTGACGACGCGGCTCGAATCGCGCGCCGTCGCACGTGAGGCGCAGGCGCAGGAGCGCGAGGCGGCGCGCCGGTCGCGCCGCGAGGCCGCGGCGGCGCTGGCCGAGCGCGACCCGCATCGCGCCGCGGCCGAGCGCAAGCGCGGCTCGGGGCGGCGCGACGTGGTGCGGCAGGACCGCGACGTCAGCGGCTATGCCACGCTCGTCGACGGCGAGCGGATCCGGACGCTGGCGGCGCGCGGCGCGAGCGTCGCCGGGCTGGCGGCGGTGTTCGGCCTGGCCGAGGACGAGATCGCGCGCGTGCTCGCCGCGGACACGGAGGCGGCGTGATGGTGGCGGCAGCGTGGGACGGCGCGGCGGTGCGCACCTGGCTGGAGCGCCGAGTCGCGGCGGCGCGCGCCGACCAGGTCACCGCCGAGCGCCGCGGTCGCGACCGTCAGGACGATTGCGACCAGGCCGCGGCCGAGGAGATGGTGTGCGCGGCGCTGCTGCGAAGCGGGGCGAGCGACAGCCAGGACTCGCTGACCGCCGCGCTCAAGGCGCTGCAGGCCGAGGACGAGTTCATCTGGCGCGGCATCTACGACGATCGCAAGTTCGATCGCCACGCGCGCGGGCAGATCCGCAAGCTGATGAAGATGGCGAAGACCAACACCGGATTCGAGCGGCTCGGCCACTACCAGTGAGGCCGCCGCCCGCATGACTACGGGTCCGGCACCCGAAGGTACCGGACCCGCGCCCTCCTACTCTACGCGAGGGAACTCGTGGCGGTCGGGACGGCGGGGCCGCTCGGCCGCGCCCGCCCCAGTAACCGCAAGAAGTTAACGGCAGTACCGCGGGTTGTTCGACTTCTCGATCGCGTTGCCCGCGACCGCGCCGCCGACGCCGCCGAGCACCGTGCCGAGCGTGCGGTCACCGCGCGAGTCGATCACCCGGCCGAGCAGGCCGCCCGCGATCGCGCCGACCACCGTCCCGGTGGTGCCGCCCGAGCAGCGCTGGTTGTAACTGTACCGGCGCGAGTCGCCGCGGCGGTCATAGTCGCGGTAGCTGCTGCGGTCGTGGCGATAGTCGCGATAGTCGCGGTCATAGCGGCCGTAACGCTGCGCGTCGGCGGCGGTCGGCACGATCGCGGCGGTGCCCATCGCGAGCGCGGCGCCAGCCAGAGCGAGATTCTTGAACATCTGTCATCTCCCGTTTGCTTGTTCCGGTCGGCGGGGCTGCCCGTCGATGATGCGGTTATGCTCGAGTCGCGTTGAGCCGACCCTGAATGCACCCGTTATCGAAGGTTCATCCTCCTTTCCCCCGCGGCACCGCCCCCGTAGAGCGCCGCGATGCGCTGGTTCCTCTCCCTGCTCGCGGTGCTGCTGCTGGTGCCGGGCTGGACCGGCGACGCGCGACTGCCGCTGCTCGCGCCCGACGCCGGGCTGCGCGCGCGTGCGATCGTGCCGCCGGGCGGCTGGCCGCGTCGGATCGGTCCGCTCGCGCCGGTGGGCGCGCTGTCGCTCGAGTCGGACGATCGCGACTTCGGCGGCTTCTCGGCGCTGGCGCTGCGCGGTGATGAGGCGGTGCTGCTCAGCGATGGCGGCCAATTCCTGCGGCTCAGCATCGCGCGCCGCCGGATCGAGCGGCGCGCGATCGTCTCGCTGCGCGACGGGCCCGGCACCGGCTGGATGAAACTGGACCGCGACACCGAGTCGCTGGTGCTCGATCGCGCCAGCGGCGTCGCCTGGATCGGCTATGAGCGGGTCAACGCGATCTGGCGCTACGCCCCCGACCTCGCGCACGCCACCGCGACTGTGGCGCCGACAGCGATGCGTCGGTGGGGTGACAATACCGGCCCCGAGTCGCTCGTCCGCCTGAACGACGGCCGCTTCCTCGTGATCCAGGAGGGTTGGCGCAACATGCGCGAGCCGCGCGGCGCGCTGCTGTTCGACGGTGACCCGACCGCGCCGGGTGCGGTCGGTGCAGCGCTGCGGTATCAACCGCCCGAGGGCTTCGCGCCGAGTGACGCGACGGTGCTGCCGGACGGCGACGTGCTCGTGCTCAATCGCCGCTGGCACTTCCCGCCGCTGCGGTTCGATTCGGTCGTCGTGCGAATCGCGCGCGATTCGATCCGGCCGGGCGCGCTGCTCCGCGGACGCGTGGTGGCGGACATCAGCGCGGCGATGGCGCACGAGAACGCCGAGGGGATCGCCGCGACGGTCGAGCGCGGGACGACGATGATCTGGGTGGTCACCGACAACGACACCAATCGCTGGCGTCCGACGGTGCTCGCCAAATTTCGCTGGCTCGGCTGAGCCGCACACGCGAAGCGGCCCGCCGTCACCGGGACGGCGGGCCGCGATCGATCGGATCGGGGAAGCGGATCAGGCCGCGACGGCGGCGGCGCGCTTCTTCACGATGTCGCGCTTGAGGCGGCGCGCCTTGAGCGACAGCTTGTCGTCCGAGGTCTTGACCAGCCAGTTGTCCAGCCCGCCGTTATGCTCGACCGAGCGCAGACCGTGGGTCGAGACGCGCAGCGACACCGAACGCTCCAGCGCGTCCGACAGCAGCGTGACGTTCTGCAGGTTCGGCAGAAACGTGCGCTTGGTCTTGTTGTTGGCGTGGGAGACGTTGTGCCCCACCTGCCGGCCCTTGCCGGTCAGCTCGCAGATGCGCGACATGTGATCGATCCTGAATATCGGTTGCCCGGAAAGTGGGGCGCGATAGCCCGCGGCGGCCGATCGGTCAAGCGATCACGCGACCGGCCAAGTCGGGCCAGCGGCAACCTCGCTCCCGGCGGCGCGTTGTAGCGGCTCAAGCGTTGTTGCGCTAACGTACCGATCGGGAGGATATCACATGCGCATGTTGCTCGCTCTGGTGGGGATCGCGGCCCTGGTGCTGCTCGCCGCGATGATGCTGGGATTCGTCAAGTTCGATCAGACGCAGACCGCGCAGCTGCCGCGGCTCGAGGGCGGGCAGGCGCCCAAGTTCGAGGCGGACGTCGCCAAGGTCAGCGTCGGCACCGAGAACAAGACGGTCGAGGTGCCCAAGGTCGACATCCAGAAGCCCGGCGAGCAGCGCTGAGGCAGAGCGGCGCCACGCCGCTCGGGCTGGCGGAGGCGCGCGCGCCACGCTAGGCGCGCCGGCATGTTCCCGCTGCCTCCCGCGATGCGTCAGGCGCTCGACGCGGCGCGCGACGCCGCGGCGCGCGGCGAGGTGCCGGTGGGTGCGGTGGTGGTGCGCGGCGGCCAGCTCGTCGCCGTGGCGGCCAACGCGCCGCGTGCGCTGCGTGACCCCACGGCGCACGCCGAGATGCTGGCGATCCGCGCGGCGGCGCGCGCGCTCGGCCGCGACCGGCTGGAGGACTGCGACCTCTGGGTGACGCTCGAGCCCTGCGCCATGTGCGCCGGCGCGATCGCGCACGCGCGGATCGCGCGGCTGTATTACGGCGCGGACGACGCCAAGGGGGGGGCGGTGGAGCACGGACCGCGCTTCTTCGCGCAGCCGACCTGTCACCATCGCCCGGAGATCTACGCGGGCATCGGCGCGGGTGAGTCGGCGGCACTGCTCCGCGACTTCTTCTCGGCCCGGCGCGCTGGCTGAGCGGTCGCGCGCGGTCTGCCCGGACGCGCCCGCCACCTAGACGCCCGATGAATGCCACATTCCGGCACGGTTCACCGCGACTCGGCTAACCATCGCAACAGGCTCGCATCACTCTGCGTTGGACCCATCATGCGAACCGAGTTGAGGAGGTCTTGAGATGTCGGGACTGTGGAAGAAGGCCGGGCTCGCCACCGTGCTGGCGGCGACCGCGCTGACCAGCGCCGCGCCCGCCGAGGCGCAACGCTACTGGCGCCATCGCGACCGCGGCGGCGACGCGGCGACAGGGGCGCTGATCGGTGGTGTGATCGGCCTGGGGCTGGGCGCGGCGATCGCGTCGAACAACCGCGACCGCTACTACGATCGCTACGACCGCGGCTATTACGCCGATCGTGGCTATTACGACCGCGGCTACTACCCGGCGCCACCGCCGCGGGTCTACTACCGTGAATATGCCCCGCCGCCGCGGGCCTATTACTACGAGCCGCGCGGCTATTACCGCGACTATTACCGGCCGCGTGGCTATTACGGCTACGGCTACTGACCTTATCGGCGGCGCGGGAGCGATCCCGCGCCGTTTTTTGATGGCCTGAGCGCGCGGATTGCGGCATGGCGCCGCGCCATGACCGACACGCCCCCCGACCACCTCTCGATCGACCCGTCGAGCCCGCATTTCGACCAGGCCGCGCTCCAGCGCGGCGTCGGCATCCGCTTCAAGGGCGTGGAGCGCCGCGACGTCGAGGAATATAGCCTCTCCGAGGGATGGATCCGCGTCGCGCTCGGCAAGAAGGTCGATCGCCACGGCCGCCCGCTGACGATCAAGCTGACCGGCCCGGTCGAGGCCTGGTTCGAGCGCGGCGGCGAAGATGCGGGCGCTGGGGAAGCGGGCCGGGGCGAGTCGGAGTAAACGTCGGCCGCACGGCCTCTTAGATCCCCCCTGCAAGGGAAGGGGAATCGCGCCCGATGGGCGTGGTGGAGGGGTGTCGCCGGTGGTGAGCCGGTGACCTCGCCCGGCAACGACACCCCTCGACCAAGCCTACGGCGTGCCAGCGCGGGGCTTTGGCCTGCCCCCCGTGTGCCAAGATCGTGTCCGGGGGACACGACCTCGCCCGCGCTCCCCTGCAAGGGGAGGGTCTACCGCTTCTCAGTTCGCGCTCTCCAGTGTCTCGCTCGCCTCCATCCAGCGCAGCTCGACCGTGTCGAGCACCGCCTGGACGTCGCCGCGCATCCGGCTCAGCTCGCCCATCGGCCTGCCGCGCCAGCGCGGGTCGGCGCCGCCCGGGTCCGCCATCGCGCGCTCGATCCCTGAGCGCTCCGCGGTCAATCGCGCGATCTCCGCCTCCAGCTCGCGCACCGTCTTGCGCAGCGCGGCGTCGCGGTCGCGCCGCTCCGCCGCGGCCTTCTTGTCGGCCTTCCGCTCGGCCTTGCTCATCCCCGGCTTGGCGGGATCGCCCTTGAGCACGAAGGCGATGTAATCGTCGAGGCTGCCGTCGAACTCGCGCGCGGTGCCCTCGTCGACCAGCACCAGCCGGTCGGCGGTGAGCTCGAGCATGTGGCGGTCGTGGCTGACCAGCACTACCGCACCCGAGTAAGCGTTGAGCGCCTGAACCAGCGCCTCGCGCGCGTCGACGTCGAGGTGGTTGGTCGGCTCGTCGAGGATCAGCAGGTGCGGGGCCTCGCGCGTGATCAGCGCCAGCGCCAGCCGCGCGCGCTCGCCGCCCGAGAGCTTGCCCACCTTGGTGGTCGCCTTGTCGCCCGAGAAGCCGAAGCGGCCGAGCTGCGCGCGCACCGCGGCGGGCGTGGCGCCCTTCATGATTCGCGTCATATGCTCGAGCGGCGTGTCGTCGGTGTCGAGCTCTTCCACCTGATATTGGGTGAAATAACCGACTTTCATCTTCGGGGTCGCGTTCATCGCGCCCTCCAGCGGGGTCAGCTGCGCCGCGAGCAGCCGCGCCAGCGTGGTCTTGCCGTTGCCGTTGCGCCCGAGCAGCGCGACTCGGTCGTCGGGATCGAGCCGCAGGTTGAGCCGCTTGAGGATCGGCGTGGCGTTATAGCCGACGCTGGCGAGATCGAGCGTGATCAGCGGGGGGCGCAGCTCGCTCGGGTCCGGGAAGCCGAACGACAGCGTCGGGTCGTTCGCCATCTCGGCGATCGGCTGCATCTTGGCGAGCATCTTCTGCCGGCTCTGCGCCTGTTTGGCGGTCGACGCGCGCGCCGAGTTCTTGGCGATGTACGACTGCAGTTTCTCGCGCTGCGCCGCCTGGTTGGCGCGCGCCGCCTCGAGCTGTGCCATGCGCTCGGCGCGCTGGCGCTCGAACGCGTCATAGCCGCCCGGGTAGAGCGTGATCTTGCCGCCCTGGAGGTGAAGGATATGGTCGACGACGTTGTTGAGGAAGTCGCGCTCGTGGCTGACCACGACGATCGTCGCGGGATAACCCTTGAGGAAGTCCTCCAGCCACATCACCGCCTCGAGGTCGAGGTGGTTCGAGGGCTCGTCGAGCAGGAGCAGGTCGGGCTGCGAGAAGAGCAGCGCCGCCAGCGCGACGCGCATCTTCCACCCGCCCGAGAAGCTATCGAGCGGGCGCTGCTGCATCTCCTCGTCGAAGCCGAGTCCGATCAGGATCTGCGCCGCGCGCGCGGGCGCGGTATAGGCGTCGATCGCGATCAGCCGCTCATAGACGTCGCCGAGCCGGTCGGGATCCTCGCACGTCTCGCTCTCGATCATCAGCGCGGCGCGCTCGAGGTCGGCGGCGATCACCGTGTCGAAGGGTGTGGCGTCGCCCGCGGGCGCCTCCTGCGCGATATAGCCGAGGCGCGCGCCCTTGGGCATGTCCGCCGAGCCGTCGTCGGGCTCGAGCTGGCCGGCGATGACGCGCACCAGCGTCGATTTGCCCGCGCCGTTGCGTCCGATCAGGCCGACGCGGCTGCCGGGCGGGAGCGCCGCGGTCGCGCCGTCGAGGATCGTGCGCCCGCCGAGGCGCACGGTGATGCCGTTGAGGTTGAGCATGCGCGCGCGTCTACCGCATCATGGGCGGAGCGGGAAGGTGGGTCGGTGGAGCGGTGCGGCGAGGTTCCCGGCGTAGCCCTCCTTCCGCCATCCCGGCGCGGGCGGGGATCCACGGTCCCGCCGTCGCCTCCCCGCCTCGGGTATGCGGCCCAGTGGATCCCGGCCCGCGCCGGGATGACGGAAGGAGAGTATGGGCGGGCGGTACCGTGCTCCCGCGCCGGCAGGAACACGACTAGCGCTAGAATTGGCGGCCGACATGCGCCTCGCCGCGCGACTCGGCGAGCCGCTGCTGGCGGTGGCGCTCGGCGTAGCCGGCACGCTGCGCGTCGTCGCGCGACGCATGGCAGGCGGGGCAGCTCACCCCCTCGACGTACAGCGGCGAGGCGCGATCCGCCGCGCTCACCGGCATGCGGCAGGCGTGACACAGCAGGTGCGTCCCCGGCGCCAAGCCATGGCCGACCGCGACCCGCTGGTCGAACACGAAGCATTCGCCCGACCAGCGGCTCTCCGCGGCGGGCACTTCCTCGAGGTAGCGCAGGATGCCGCCGTCGAGGTGGTGGACCTGCTCGACCCCCTCGCGCCTGAGCAGCGCGGTCGACTTCTCGCAGCGGATCCCGCCGGTGCAGAACATCGCCACGCGCGTCTTGCCCGCCAGCAACGTGTCGCGGTGGGCGCGGAACCAGGCCGGGAAGTCGGCGAAGCTCGCGGTGCCCGGGTCGACCGCGCCGGCGAAGCTGCCGACGCGCACCTCATAGGCGTTGCGCGTGTCGATCACGAGCGTGGCGGGATCGTCGATCAGCGCGTTCCACTCGGCCGGCGCGACATAGTGGCCGGCCTCGGTGAGCGGGTCGACCGGCTCGCCCATCGTCACGATCTCGCGCTTCACCTTCACCTTGAGCCGGTGGAACGGCGAGGCGTCGGCCCAGCTGTGCTTGAGCGACAGGACGCCGCCGGACAGCGCGCGGATCGGCGCGAGCAGCCGGTCGAGCGCCTCCGGCGCTCCCGCCACGGTACCGTTCACCCCCTCGCTCGCGAGGAGCAGCGTGCCGCGCACGCCGCCGGCGCGCGCGATCTCCAGCAGCGGGCCGCGCAGCGCGCGCGGGTCGTCGAGCCGCGCGAAGCGGTAGAGCGCGTCGACGCGGACGGGCGCGTCGCTCAATGGACGAAGCGCGCCACCACGTCGCGGTAGCTGCGGCTCACCTTCACGCTCGCGCCCGAGTCGAGCACCAGGAAACACTCGCCGTTGGTGTGCGGCTTGACCTGCTTGACGAGGTCGAGGTTGACGATCGTCGAGCGGTGGATGCGCTGGAACCGGCGCGGGTCGAGCCGCTTCTCGAGGTCCTTCATCGTCTCGCGCAGGATCAGCGTGTTGTCGCCGGTGTAGATGCACATGTAATCGCCGGCGGCGTCGATCCGCTCGATCGTGTCGACGTCGACGCGGAAGATCTGTCCGCGGTCCTTGATGTTGATCATCTTCTCGAAGCGGCTGGCATTAACCGAGTCGCCGCCGTCGCCCATTTCCGCGGCCGCCTGCGGCGCATGCTCGGCGAGCACCTCCTTGAGCTTCTCCGCCTCGCCGACGCTCTGCCGCTCGGACAGCCGCTGGCGAACGCGGTCGAGCGTGTCGGCCAGCCGCGCTTCCTCGACCGGCTTCATCAGATAGTCGGTCGCCTGCGCCTCGAACGCGCGGATGGCGTGATCGGAGTAGGCCGTGACGAACACGAAGAGCGGCGGCTCGACGTCCATCAGCCCCTGCACCACCGAGAACCCGTCGAAGCCCGGCATCTGGATGTCGAGGAAGACGAGATCGGGCTTGTGGGTCTTGATCGCGCTGATCGCCTCGCGCCCGTTCTGGCACTTGGCGATGATCTCGACGTCGTCGTGCGCCGCGAGGCGGAGCTCGAGCCCCTGGATCGCGAGCGGCTCGTCGTCGACGAGAATGGTACGAATGCTCATCACACCTCTCTATTCGGTACGTCGCGCTGGTACGGGATCTCGATCTCGACCCCGAACCCGCCCGTCGGCATGGCCCGCACATCGAAGCGGTGGTCAGGCCCGTAAGCCTGTGCCAGCCGCTCCCTGATATTGGCGATGCCGACGCCGGTGGAAAGGCTTGGCCGCGATTTGGTCGGCATCAAGCCCGGACCGGTGTCGGATACGCCGAGCAGCACCCTGTCGCCGACGAGCCGCGCGGTGACGCAGATCTCGGCCCCGTCCTCCTGCGGCGTCACGGCATATTTGATCGCATTCTCGACCAGCGGCTGGAGCAGCAGCGAGGGCAGCCGCGCCTTCTCAACGGCAGGGTCGACCTCGAATCTCGGACGCAGCCGCTCCTCGAAGCGCATCTTCTCGATCTCGAGATACAGCTTCAGCGTCTCGACCTCCTGCGCGACGGTGACGTGCGCGGTGGGCTCGTTGGCGAGCGTGTAGCGCAGGAACGAGGCGAGCCGCGAGAGCATCGCGTTGGCGCGCTCGGTCTGCTTGAGCAGCACCAAGGTCGAGATCGAGTTGAGCGTGTTGAACAGGAAATGCGGGTTGAGCTGGTAGCGCAGCATCGCCAGCTGCGCGCTCGAGGCCTGGTTCTCGAGATGCTCCATCTGATCGATCTGGTCCTCGACGATCAGGTAGAAGTTGATGCCGAAGTACAGCGCCGACCAGCCCGCCAGCACGGTGAAGTTGAGGAACAGGGTGGCGAGCAGCACCGACAGGTCGATGCCGGGCGCGGCGAGCTTGATCAGGCTGAACGAGAAAGCGTCGAGCGTGGCGTAGAGGAAGGTCGCGGCCGAGAGCGTGAAGATCGATAGCATGATGCCGGTGACGCGCGGCAGCCGGCGGTAGAAGCCGTACAGCGTCGAGAGCAGCAGCGTGATGCAGTAACCGACGATCGACTCGATGATCACCGGCACGATTGATTTGAGCGTGAAGCTGACCGACAGCGACGAGACCGAGCGCAGCAGCATGTAGCCGGTCCAGCCCGCCGCCTGCAGCTTCCAGAAGGCGGCGGCCTTGTCCTCGAAGAAGGGGCGCACGAACAGCTGGCGCGCCGGCGCGGCGACGCTGGTCGATGTCGGGGCGGGGGCGGTGGGCGCCGGGGGCGCGTGGGTCGCGGAGGTCGCCATCGCGGCCCCCTCTACACCCGCGAACCGCTTGGCGCAAAAGGAAGGCCGCCGCCCCGGGGCGGGGCGGCGGCCTGATCAGGTCGATCGTGCGGTGGCGTCAGAAGCTGAAGCGCGCGCCGATGCGGATCGTGTACAACGACTGCGGCGCGTAGATCGTGTCGGTCGGCGTCGCGTTGGGCAGGCTGTAGCGATATTGCGCGCAGGCCTGCGTCGTGTTGGCCGTGACCGTTCCCGCGGTGCCCGTCGGGGTCGCCGCCACGAGGCAGCTCACCCGCGCCGCCGCGATCGTGTACGGGAACTGATACTCGCGGATCTGACCCCAGTTCTTGTTGAGGAAGTTGGTGAAGTTCTCGACATCCGCGAAGATCTGGATGCGCGAGTTGCCCACGAACGTCGGAATCTCCTGCGCCACGTGCAGGTCGATGCGGGTGAACCACTTCGAGTTGAACGCGTTGCGCGGCGCAATCTTGCCACGATACTTGGCGAGGCCGGACGACTCGAAGAAGTCGTTGAGCGTCTGCGCGGTCTGCGGCGTGTCGTAGGACACGCGCTGATCGTCGATGCCGGTGGGCACGTAGATCAGGTAGCGCGAGCCCGAGCCAGTGGTGCCGAAGATCGAGCTGCGCCCGCTCGACGTGTCCTGCATCGTGTAGCTGTACGGCCGACCGATGCGGGTCTCGCCGAAGAGGGCGAGTGTCGTCTTGTAATCGCCGAAGAACGGGTGATCGAACGTCAGGTCATACTTGATCGCGTGCCGCACCTCGTCGTTCGACGTGCCGTAGGCGGCGATGTTCGGATCGAGGAAGGCCCCGTTGGCGTAGTTCGAGCCCGCGGTCGACGAGGTCGCCGGTGTCTGATCCTTGATGTTCTGGTAGGTGTAGCTCACCCCGCCGGTCAGGCCGAAGTCGAACGACTTGTTGATCCGCGCCACCGCGACATAGCTGCGTCCGCGCGTGGTGTTGGTCAGCAGGATGTCGTTGAGCGAGTCGTTGAAGGTGGTCAGCGAGGCGTAGCGGACGCGACCGTCTGGCGTGCGCAGCGCGGTCGGCACCGAGCGGATGTCGGTCCAGGCCACCTGGTTGCGGACGTCCGACCAGAAGAAGTCGCCGCCCAGCGTCCAGCCGCCGCCCAGCACGTCGGGGGTGAAGTCGACCGACAGCGTACCACGCCACTGCGACGGCAGCTCGAAGTTGCGTGCCACCGCGTTTGTCGCGGCCGCCTGTACGCCGCCGGCCAGATAGGTGTTGGCCGCGGTCGGGATCGTCGCGCCGTTGACGTTGGTCAGGATGCTCGCCGGGTTGAGCCCCGCCGGGAAAGCGCTGTTGCCGACGTAGCTGCCGTCGTTGAGCTGGCGGATGTCGACCGTGTTCGACAGGATGCCCGTGTTCGAGAAGCTGTTCGAGGTATAGACGTCGGGCGCGCCGCCGCCGAAGATCCCGATACCGCCGCGCAGGCTGACCACGGTGGCAGGCTTCCAGTCGAAGCCGAAGCGCGGCTGGAACAGCCCGCGGCCCGACAGGAACTCCTGGTTGGTGAAGCCGTAGCGGCTGATGAAGGCGGGGTTCGCCTGCGGGCGGCTATGGCTGCCGTACAGGTCGTAGCGCATGCCATAGGCGACGTTGAGCGTGTCGGTGATGCTCCACGTGTCCATCACGCCGAAGGCATACTGCCAGTAGTTGAAGCGCGCGGCGGCGCTGTTCGGATCGAGGTCAACGGCGTTGGTGTAGCCGAAGCGCTGCGCGTTGCCGTTCTGGAAGTCCTGGATCGAGTCGAAATAATAGGTGCCGGTGGTGCCGCCGCGCGGGTTCGAGTTGCTGAGGAAGGCGTTGAACACGTCGACGTGCTGGATGTCGGTGAAGATCCGCAGGTCATGCCCGTTGCGCGTCAGCCGCGCCTGCAGCGTGCCGCCCCAGGTCTCGGTATTGAGGGCGTTGAACTGGCGCGACACGTCGGGACCGAACGAGACCAGCGGCGTGTTGGGCGCGCAGGTGACCGAGGCCGAGGCGCCGGCCGCGCCCGGGTTGGTGCGGTCCGAGGTGTCGGCGGCGCAGACGCGGAACTCGGCGAAGCCGCGGCCCTGCAGCGGATCCTGGATTCGCGTGTACTTCTTGTAGAAGCCGCGCGCCTCGGTCGAGAAATCGTCCGACCACTGCGAGTTGAGCTGCAGCACGCCGGTGTGCAGCTTGTTGCCCGAGAGATAGGCGTTGGAGGCGAGGCCGAGCTGCGGGCTCGACGGGCTCACGCTCGTGTTGTTGGTGATGACCAGCGAATCCTCGGCGTAGCTGTAGGTCGCGGCGAGGCGCTGCGTATCCGACAGGTTGGCGTCGATCCGGGCGACCAGGCGATCGTCCTTGTCCTGGTTGCTGTTGACCACGCCCCCGGTGGCATAGCCGTAGCGGTCCTGCGCGATCTGCGAGATGCGGTTGACCGTCGCCTGCGTCAGGTTGGGCACCGCGTTGCCGGCGTTATTGTCGGTCGGCCCCTCTGCGATCGGGCGCGGCGCGCGCAGCCGCTCGCCCGCGACCATGAAGAACAGCTTGTCCTTGATGAGCGGGCCCGACAGCTCAGCGCCGTAGTTCTCGTACTTGTAGTTCGGCAGCGTGACCTCACCGGTCGGCACGCCGGGGCCGGCCTTGGTCTTGGTGCCGGCGAGCTCGTCGGACGAATAGGAATAGAAGCCGGTGCCGTGGAACTCGTTGGTGCCGGACTTGAGGATGACGTTGACCACGCCGCCCTGGAAGTTGCCCTCGCGCACGTCATAGGGCGCGACCTTGGTCTGGAACTGGCCGATCGCGTCGAGCGGGATCGGCGAGCGGCGGCTCGGTAGGCCGTCCGGGTTGAGGCCGAAATTGTCGGTGATCGGCACGCCGTCGACGGTGAAGCGGTTGAAGCGCGCGTTCTGGCCGGCGAAGCTGACCGCGCGGCCGCCGCTGGGCGTGTCGTCGAGGCGGGCGAGCGGGTCGCGGCGCATCAGGTCGCGGATGTCGCGATTGACCGAGGCGATCGTGCCGATCTTGGCGGCGCTCAGCACCGTCGCCGGGCCCTGGCTGACCGTACGCGCGCTGGCGATCGACGAGGCGGTGACGACGATGTCGGTGCCCTCGGCGGCGAGCTCGATCGGCAGCGTGAAGGTCTGCGCGACGATCGTCTGCACGTCGGTGATCGTCGACTCGGCATAGCCGGTCGCACGGACGGTGATGGAATAGGGGCCGCCCGGGCGAAGGCCAGTGGCGGTGAAGCCGCCGTTCGCGTCGGTGGTGAGCGAGGTGCGCGTGCCCGAGGGGACGTTGACGACCTCGACGGTCGCGCCGGCCACCGGGGCGCCGTCGCCCGTCACGGTGCCGCGGATCGTCGAGGTGGTTTCCTGCGCCATGGCGGCGGCGGGCGCGACGAGTGCGACCAGCGCCGCGCCTACGAGAAGGTTGTTTCGCATCGGATGATGTCCCCTATGGCGCATGGCCTGGTGCGCGACGGATTTCGTCGTCGTTGGGCGCGCCGATGGTCTCCGATTATGTCTCTTACATGACAGCGGAAAGCGCTTTCGTCCTGCGCTGCAACACTGTCGCTGAGCGTTGCAAAAAAGCGACAGCGAGGGTGCCGTATACGGTGTCGTTCCGTCGCGCTCAGCGACGCCGGAACAATCGCTTCCACGCCGGCGTCGGGCTGCCCGACTGGAGCACGCCGCGACGGAACAGCCGCGCCCCGACGGTGATGAAGATCGCCACCCACAAGGCCTGCCACGCCAGCGCGGCGGCGTGCGGCCACAGCGCCGGGTCGCTCGCCGCGCGCCCTGCCATCGCGAACGGCGAGGACAGCGGGAACAGCTCGGCGAGGGTCGCCACCCAGCTGGCCGGATGCGACACCGCCGCCGAGGAGAGCGCGAACATCGCGACCTGCACGATCGTGATCGGCAGCGACAGCATCTGGATCTCGCGCATCGTCGCCGCCTGCGCGCCCACCCCGAGGAAGACCGAGCCGAGCAGCAGATAGGCCATGGTAAAATAGCCGCCGAACAGCAGCGCGAACCAGCCGCCGCCCACCGCGGGCGCGAGCGTGCGCAGCGAGTCACCGATGTCGCCGGGCAGCAGCGCGCCGAGCTGGCTGATCACGACGCCCCAGAAGGTGACGAACAGCACCGCGACGCCGAACATGCCGACCAGTTTGCCGAGGAACACGCTCTCCAGCGGCACCGCCGCGGCGAGCACCTCGATCACCTTGTTGTTGCGCTCCTCCGCCATCGTGCCCGCGACCTGGCCGGACAGGAAGAGGGTGAGGAAGAAGATGCCGAAGACGGCGAAGAACCCGGTCGCCTTGCGCACGCCCTGCGACGGGGCGCTGGTCTGCACCGCGGTGAGCGTCGCGGCCGGCGGCGCGGTGCCGGCGCGCTCGGCCAGCGCGGCGTCGCGCGCCAGGCCCGCGAGATAGCGCGCGCCGCCGCGGTCGCCCGCGGCGTAGAGCACAGCGGGGTGATCGAGCGGGCCGTAGAGCACCGCGGCGACGTCCACTGAGTCGTGGCCGTGGGCACCCTCGGCGAGCGTCGCGGCGGCCTGGCGCGCGGGATCGCCGGCGGGCGCGCGCGCCTCGACGCGCGGCTGGCGCGAGTCGCCGGCGAGCAGCGGCCGCCAGCGCGCGTCGGCGTCGAGCACGCGCCGCGCCGCCGCAGCGGGCAGCAGCACCACCAGCCGGGTGCGCGCGGCCGAACTGTCCGACGCGCTCGCCGCGCCCATGCCGCCGACCGCGCCGAACGACGCCATGATCAGCGGCGCGAACAGGAACAGCAGGAAGATCGGGGTGAAGACGGTGGCGACGAAATCGCGGCGCGCGATCGTCAGCGTCTGGCGGAGATGGCGGCGAAGCTGGGTCACGCGCGCGCCTCCTGCTCGCCGACCACGCGCACGAACGCCTCGTGCAGCCCGGGTCGCTCGATCGACAGGCCGGCGATGCCGTGCCCCGCCGCGACCAGACGGGTGAGCACCGCCTCGATGCCCTCGCTCGGCAGCTGGAAGCGCCAGCCTTCCCCGTCGCCGCGCGCGTCGGCGGGCAGCAGGGCGGCGATCGCCGGGTCGGCGCGGTGCGGTACGTAATGGACGTGCTGCGGCAGCAGCGCGCGCGCCTCGTCGACCGTGCCCTCGAAGCGGCGCTGCCCGCGCGCGATGATCGCGAGCCGGTCGCACAGCCGTTGCGCGTGCTGCATCACGTGGGTGGAGAAGAGGATGGTGGCGCCGCGCGCCTGCTCGGCGCGGATCAGCGCCTCCAGCCGCTCCTGGTTGACCGGGTCGAGCCCGGAGAAGGGCTCGTCGAGCACCAGCAGGTCGGGGCGGTGGACGACCGCGCCGAGCAGCTGCACCAGCTGCGCCATGCCCTTGGAGAGCTTGCGGATCTTGCCGTCGATCGCGTGGCCCAGCCCGGCCGCCTCGAGCAGCTCGGCGGCGCGCGCGCGGCCGGTGCGCCACTCCAGCCCGCGCAGCGCCCCCATGAAGGCGATCGCCTCGCGCGCGGTCATCGAGGGGTAGAGCCCGCGCTCCTCGGGCAGATAGCCGACGCGGTCGCCGACGTCGCGCGGGGCGTCGCTGCCGAGCAGGCGGCGCTTGCCGGAGTCGGGCTCGATGATACCGAGCAGCATGCGCAGCGTCGTGGTCTTGCCGGCGCCATTGGGGCCGAGCACGCCGTAGATCGCGCCCGCGGGCACCGCGAGGTCGACGCCGTCGACGACGCGCCGCTCGCCGTAGCGTTTCACCAGCGCCTCGGCGCTGACCGCGATCCCGTTATCCGCCACCCGACGCCCCCTTGTCGCGACCGAGCCTAGGCGAGCGCGCGCGCGAGGGCCAGCGGGGAAGGGATGTCGGTGCCGCGCGTGCGTGCTCCGGACCGATCCTCCCGTGCCGTGGAGGATCCGCGTGAGCCGCAGCGGCGGGTGAGCCCTCCGCTCTCCTCGCCGAAGGCCCAGCCGCCGACCGCCGCTATTTCCCTCCGTCGCGCCGCGCCAGCGCCGCCACGCAACTGGCGCGGTCGATCGAGCGGCCGTCGCGTTGGCGCGAATCGACCCACGTCACCTTCGCCTCGCCGCCGCCCCCGCTCGGCGGGTAGAGATAGGCGTCGAGGATGCAGATCGCGCTGGAGAATTGCAGCTTGCGCGCGGTCCCCTCGCGCACGTCGGCGTCGGGCGGGCCGAAGCTGCGCACCAGCGCGGCGGCGTCCTGGCCGATCACGCTCTCCATCCCCACGCTGGGCAGCGCCGCCGCGACCGGCTGCGGCCGCGGCGCGGTGGTCGGCGCCGTCGCGGTACAGCCCGCGATCGCGAGCGCGGCGAGCAGCGCGGCGAGACGGCGGGACGGGATCATCGACGGGCTCCGTGGTAGAGGTGCGTGGCCATCGCCGCGCCGAGCACGGGAGCGAGGACGTTGAGCAGCGGAACCACGAACAGCGCGGTGCCGGCAAGCCCCAGCACGAAGCGGCGCCCGCCGGTCGCCGCGCGCCAGTCTCGCATCGCCGCGCGCGGCAGGTGGCGCGCCGCCACCATGTCGCCGAGGTCGCGCCCGAGCAGCCAGGCGTTGACCAGGAAGAACAGCGCCGCGGTGCCGACCCCGGTGACGAGCAGCGCCAGATAGACCGGCAGCAGCAGCAGGTTGATCAGCACGAAGCGCGTCGCCGAGCCGAGCCCCATCGCCAGTCCGCGCGCCAGCGGCACCTCGCGCGCGCTCGCCGCCGCCGCGGGATAGTGGCGCCGCTCGACCGCCGCGACGATGCGGTCGGCGAACAGCCCGACCACCAGGATCGCGATCGCGCGGAACAGCAGCCAGAAGGCCAGCGCGGTCACCACCGCCGCCGCCAGCCCGGCCATCGCGCCGTGATGGGCCCAGCCCGCCAGCGCGGCGTCGACCAGCCACCACAGAGCGAGCGCCAGCGCGGCGAACAGCGCCAGCGTCACTGCCAGCGACTGCGCCAGCACGCGCAGCACCGGCGGGTCGCCGAGCTGACCGATCGAGAGCAGCAGCGCGCGCAGCATCGTCGCGCAGCGATGCGCCCTGCGCCGCGGTTGCGCAAGCCGCGGGCGGCGGATAGGCCGGCGCTTTCCCGGACAGCAGGACCATCCCCTTGACCGAACCCCGTTACGACGTCGTCGCGATCGGCAACGCCATCGTCGACATCCTCTCGCCCGCGAGCGACGCCTTCGTCGCCGACAACGGCATGACCAAGGGGGCGATGGCGCTGGTCTTCTCGCCCGAGGAGGCGGACACGCTCTACGCCAAGATGGGGCCGGGGCAGGAGGTGTCGGGCGGGTCGGCGGCGAACACGATCGCGGGCATGGCGGCGCTGGGCGCGTCCTGCGCCTTCATCGGCCAGGTCGCCGACGACCAGCTCGGCGACGTCTTCGCGCACGACATCCGCGCCGCGGGCATTCGCTTCGACACGCCCGCGCGCGCCGGCGCGCCGACGACGGGGCGTTGCCTGATCTTCGTCACGCCCGACGGGCAGCGCACGATGAACACCTTCCTCGGCGCCTCGCATTATCTGCCCGAGGCGGCGCTGGACCGCGCGCTGATCGCCGACGCGCGCTACCTCTACCTCGAAGGCTATCTCTGGGACCCGGAGGAGCCGCGCGCGGCGATGCGCGCCGCGATCGACGTCGCGCGCGCCGCCGGGCGCAAGGTGGCCTTCACGCTCTCCGCCGAGTTCGTGATCGACCGCCACCGCGCCGCCTTCCACGAGCTGATCGACGCCGGGCTGATCGACCTGCTGTTCGCCAACGAGGCCGAGATCATGTCGCTGACCGAGACGGGCGACGTCGAGGCGGCGATCGCGGCGGTGAAGGCCAGGGTGCCGCTGGTCGTCGTCACGCTGAGCGAGCGCGGCGCCACCGCGATCGCGGGTGACGAGCGCGTGACCGTGCCGGCGCAGCCGATCGACAAGGTCGTCGACACCACCGGCGCGGGCGACCTGTTCGCGGCGGGGTTCCTGTTCGGCCAGGCGCGCGGCCGGTCGCTCGAGGCGTCGCTGACGCTGGGCGCGATCTGCGCCGCCGAGGTGATCCAGCATTTCGGCGCGCGCCCGATCGTCGACCTCAAGGCGATCACCGCGACGGTGTGAGGGGGGGCTCAGATCCTCCCGCTGCGAGGGGAGGTGGCGGCGCGAAGCGCTGACGGACGGATGTCGCGGGTCGTGGGTCCGCCGACATCCGCCCGCCGGGGCACCCCTCCGACAGGCCAAGGTCGCGTCCGGGGTCACGACCTCGCCCGCACTCCCCTCGCAGGGGAGGATTTCGACGCCGTCAGCCCGGACCTTCGTCTCACGCCCGGGATCGCGGACGAAGCGAGAACCGCGCCCACGCACCTCCCGCCGCATGTCATTGAACTGACCCAGTAACGTCATCGCGCCGCAAGATGACGCTCGCACAGCGCGACGCAGACGGGCGGATCAGCGCCCGCTGGGGAACGATCACATGAACCGTACGATGCTGCTCGCGGGCGCGGCCGCGCTCGCCCTCCCGGTGGCGCCAGCCGCGGCGCAGGACTCGCAGATCGTGCGCGACGGCACCGGCGCCGCGCCCGCGACCGCCGCCGCCGCGACGGCCGACCCGGCGCCCGGCGCCGGCGCCGACCCGGCGGTGACCGACGACACTGCGGCCACGGACGTCGTCGTCACCGGCGCGGTGACCCGCTCGGTCACGCAGATCGGCAACGTCGAGATCCAGAAGATCCTGCCCGGCATCAGCCCGCTCAAGGCGCTGCAGACGCTCCCTGGCGTGACCTACCTGACCGCCGATCCGTGGGGCAACAACGAGCAGAACATCTCGCTCTTCATCCACGGCTTCAACGCGCAGCAGCTCGGCTACACGCTCGACGGCGTCCCGCTCGGCGATCAGCAATACGGCAACTACAATGGGCTGAGCCCGCAGCGCGCGATCATCTCGGAGAATGTCGGCCGCGTCACGCTCGCCTCGGGTGCCGGCGATCTCGGCACCGCCTCGACCAGCAACCTCGGCGGCACGATCGACACCTTCTCGAGCGACCCGCGCGCCGACTTCGGACTCACCGCGGCGCAGACCGTCGGCAGCTATCAGGCGACGCGCTCCTATCTCCGCCTCGACAGCGGCGATATCGGGCAGAACACGCGGCTCTACGTCTCGGGCGTGCGCCAGCGCGCGCGGGCGTGGGACTTCAACGGCTATCAGAACGGCTGGCAGGGCAATGCCAAGCTGGTGCACGACGACAGCCGCGGCAAGCTGACCGCCTATTTCGCCTATTCGGACAAGACCGAGCCCAACGAGGATGCCACCGTCGTCGCGGCCAATCAGGCGTTCCAGCCCTACATCCGGCCGTTCCTCTACTCGGACCTGCCGAACACGCTGAAGTACTTCAACAATCAATATGCCTACAACGGCGCGCCGAGCTATGCCGCGGCGGGCAGCAACTATAGCAACTATTACGGCGGCGCGCTGCGCACCGACTATCTCGGCTATGCCAAGTACGACTGGCGCGCGACCGACCGGGTGACCTGGTCGAACCAGGTGTACTTCCACCATAATGACGGCGTCGGCATCATCGCCGGCCCGATCACCGCCGCCGGCCTGCCGCTGCTGTTCTCCTTCTATTACCCGGGCGCGGCGGGGAGCAGCCCGACGTCACCGACCAACCTCGCGCGGCTGTCGACGATCTTCGGCAACTCCGGGCTGGCGACGCGTACCACCGAATATCGCATCGACCGCTACGGCGGCCTGTCGACGCTCAAGGTCGAGCTCGGCAACCACCAGATCGAGCTGGGGGGCTGGTACGAGCGGCAGAGCTCGTCGAGCTTCCGCCGCTGGTACGCCTTCGACGTCAACGACCCCAGCTCGGTCTACCGCCGCCCGCACGATTATGCCGACCCGCTGATCACGCAGTACGGCAGCGAGGTGCGCGTCGAGGAGATTCAGACGCACATCCAGGACGCGTGGCAGATCGTGCCGACGCTGCTGGTGCAGGCGGGGTTCAAGAGCACGTTCCAGAAGGCGCGCCAGGCGGTGCCGGTGCAGCCGATCCCGGGCTCGTTCACCGGCTCGCGCGAGCTGCCGGTGGGCCGGCTCAACACCGACGAATGGTTCCTGCCACAGGCCGGCGTTCTGTGGGACGTCACCGCGAGCGAGCAGGTCTTCGTCAACGCGCAGAAGAACATCCGCCAGTTCCAGACGAGCGCGGCGGCGGGGCTGTCGCCTTTCGCGCTGGGCAGCCAGACCCTGTTCGAGGCGTTCAAGGACCAGACCAAGCCCGAGACGAGCTGGACCTACGAGGGCGGCGTGCGCACCCGCCGCGCGCTCGATCTCGGCCCGCTCACCGGCTTTGAGGGCCAGATCAGCTATTACCACGTCGATTTCTCGAACCGGCTGCTCGGGGTGAGCCCGACCCAGACGATCAGCGCGGTGGCGAGCGGCGCGACCATCCTCGCCAACGTCGGCAGCGTGACCACCGACGGCGTCGACGTCGCCGGCACGCTCCGCTTCGGCGACACCTTCTCGCTGTATAACGCGTTGTCGTACAACAACTCGCGCTACGACGACGACTACACCGTCGGCGCGGCACAGACGGTGGTGCCGACCGCGGGCAAGAAGGTGCCGGGCTCGCCCGAGTGGCTCAACAAGACCGTCGCGACGATCGGTACCGAGGGCGTCGAGCTGCAGCTGATCGGCGACTATATCGGCAAGCGCTACGCCACCTACACCAACGATCTCAGCGTGAAGGGCTATTTCACGCTGTCGGGACGGATCGGCTTCGACATGCCGGTGTCCGGCGAGGGGCTGGCGAAGAAGCTCGGCGTGAGCCTCAACGTGACCAACATCACCGACCAGCGCGGCGCCAGCACGATCAGCATCGGCGCGGCGAGCGGGACGTACAACTTCTTCCCCGTCGCGCCGCGCCAGGTGTTCGCGACGATCACCGCGGGGTTCTGAGCGAAGGCGGCACGTACGTCTCCTCCTCATCCCGGGCGTGACCCGAGATCCGAGGTTCCGCGCACGCCGCGCGCGTTGCTCCCGCGGCACAACGGATCCCGGCGCGAGGCCGGGATGACGGCTGTCGTTTCGAGTCGCGAAGGTCAGCGCGATGCCGGGAGGACGGCGTTCCACGAGAACAGCCAGGCGCCCCATCGACGACCGGCGCGGCATCGCCTAACGCCGCGCGCATGATCGCGCATCTCAAGGGGCTGGTCGCGTCGACCGGGATCGACCACGCGGTGATCGAGGTCGCGGGGGTCGGCTATCTCGTCGGCGCCTCGGCGCGCACGCTCGCCGCGCTGCCGCCGGCGGGCGAGGCCTGCCTCGTCCACACCGAGCTGCTGGTCGGCGAGGATTTCCTGCGGCTGGTCGGCTTCGCCAGCGCGGCCGAGCGCGACTGGTTCCGGCTGCTCACCGGCGTGCAGGGGGTGGGCGCGCGCGTCGCGCTGGCGATCCTCTCCGCGCTGGAGCCCAACGATCTCAGCCGCGCGGTGATGGCGCAGGACAAGGCGACGGTGGCGCGCGCCAACGGCGTCGGCCCGAAGCTGGCCGAGCGGATCGTGCGCGAGCTCAAGGACAAGGTCGGCGGTGTCGCGCTCGGCCCGGCCGCGGCGGCGCAGGTGGTGCCCGCGGGGGCGAGCGCCGACGCGGTGTCGGCGCTGCTCAACCTCGGCTTCCGCCCCGCCGAGGCGAGCGCCGCGGTCGCCGCGGCGGAGGAGGAGCTCGGCGCGGGCGCCGGGCTCGACGCGCTGGTGCGGCTCGCGCTGCGCAAGGCGGCGAAGTAGCGGGAGCGGGCGGCGCGCACGTCGATCCTCCCCGTGTAGGGGAGGATCGACCTACCGTTAAGAAGGACGGCGCATTCTCACCGGCTCACCGGCCGGCAGGCGCGCCGGCGCCGCCGCCGGCACCGCGGCCGCGACCGCCGCGACGGCGACGATTGCCGCCGCCGTTTCCGCCCGCCGCTCCGGCGCTCGCGTTGGCGTAGTTGCGACCCTGCGGCGAGCCAGCGGTGGGACGCGGCGCGTGCGTCGCCTTGGGGCGCGCCGGCGGGCGCCCGCCGCGCGGACGATCCTCGCGCGGCGCGGGGTCGGCACCGATCGCCTTGACGCGCTCGCTCTTGAGCTGCTCGGCGCGGCGCAGGAAGTCCTCGGGCAACTCGCGCTGGGTCACCTTCTGGCGCGTCAGCTTCTCGATGTCCTTGAGGTAGGGCCGCTCGTCGTCCGCGCAGAAGGCGATCGCCTCGCCGCTGCGCCCGGCGCGCGCGGTGCGGCCGATGCGATGGACATACTGCTCGGGCACGTTGGGCAGCTCGAAGTTGAACACGTGGCTCACCCCGGAGACGTCGATGCCGCGCGCGGCGATGTCGGTGGCGACCAGGATCGGCACCTCGCCCGCCTTGAACGCCGCCAGCGCGCGCTCGCGCTGCGGCTGCGACTTGTTGCCGTGGATCGCGTTGGCGGCGATGCCGTTGCCCGCGAGCAGCTTCACGACGCGGTCGGCGCCGTGCTTGGTGCGCGTGAACACCAAAGCGCGATCGATCTTGGTCTCGCGCAGCAGGATGGTGAGCAGCGCCTGCTTCTCGGTCTGGTTGCAGAAGATCACCGACTGGTCGACGCGCTCCGCGGTGGTCGACTGCGGCACCACCGAGACGGTCGCCGGGTCGGTGAGGAACTGGTCGGCGAGCTGGCGGATCGACGGCGGCATCGTCGCCGAGAAGAACAGCGACTGGCGCTTGCGCGGCAGCATGCGCACGATCTTCTTAAGCGCGTGGATGAAGCCGAGGTCGAGCATCTGGTCGGCCTCGTCGAGCACGAGAATCTCGAGCATCGACAGGTTGAGGAAGCCCTGCTCGATCACGTCGATCAGGCGACCCGGCGTGGCGACCAGGATATCGACGCCGCGCGCGACGTCGTTGCGGTTCTTGGCGATGCTGGTGCCGCCGAACACGGTCGCCACCGACATCTTGGAGAACTGGCCGTAGCCGCGCGCCGACTCGGCAATCTGGCTGGCGAGCTCGCGCGTCGGCGCCAGCACCAGCATGCGGCAGTGCGTCGGCAGCACGCGCTTGTTCGCCTCGGACAGGCGCTGGATCGACGGCAGCACGAACGCCGCGGTCTTGCCGGTGCCGGTCTGCGCGATGCCGAGCAGGTCCTTGCCCTCGAGCAGCAGCGGGATGCTGTCGCGCTGGATCGGGGTGGGCTCGCTGTAGCCCTTGGCCTCGAGCGCGCGGACGAGCGGCTCGGCCAGGCCGAGATGGGAAAATGACATGTGAGAATCCTGCGAAACAGGCCCACCGCGCGCCGCGAGGGCGCACGGGTGGGGGGGGAGAATGACGCCCCGCGTGACTTGGGAAGCCCTGAAACAACAACCGAGACGGAGCCTGAACCCGCGAGGGCCCGATCACGCTGCATACGTCTCGATGCGGCGCAGATGGAGCAGGTGCAGCAAAAAGTCAAGGTCGCGGCGTTGAACCCCTGGCTCATGATGGTGTTTGGAGACCGTGACCTTCCCGCGACAGCCTCTCTGACATGATCGACCCGTCCTCGTCGCCGCTCCCGGGCGCACACGCTTCGTCGCGCCCGCGCGCTCCCGCCGAGGCGCCCAGCATCGGGCGCTGGGACTGGGACATCCGCGCCGATCGCGTCACCTCCGACGTCGGCTTCGCCGCGCTGTACGGCGTCGCCCCGGAGCTCGCGCGCGACGGCGCGCCGATCGCCGACTTCTTCGGCGGCATCCATCCCGACGACCTGCCGCGCGTGCGCGAGGCGATCGATCACAGCGTCGCCAGCGGCGCGCCGTTCGAGGCCGAGTACCGCCTCGTCGACGCGGACGGGCGCACGCGCTGGGTCGCGGCGCAGGGGCGCGTCGACCGCGACGCGGAGGGCGAGGCGGTCCACTTCCCCGGTGTCAGTTTCGACATCGACCAGCGCAAGCGTGCCGAGCTGCGCCTCGCCGCGCTCGTCGAACTGGGCGACCGGTTGCGCGAGCCCGGCGACGCGGGCGACCTCGCGCTCGCCGCCGCCAAGGTGCTGGGCCGGGCGCTCGACGTCAGCCGCGCCGGCTATGGCACGGTCGACGCGGTGGCGGAGACGATCACCACCGAGCGCGCCTTCTGCGCGCCGGGCATCGATCCGCTGCCGGGCGTGCTGCACTTCCGCGATTATGGCTCGTACATCGAGGACCTGAAGCGCGGCGTCACCGTCGCGATCGAGGACGTGCGGCTCGACCCGCGCACGCGCGACACCGCCGAGAACCTCCGCCAGCTCGCCGCCATGTCCTTCATCAACATGCCGGTGACCGAGCAGGGCGGGTTCGTGGCCTTGCTCTACCTCAACCACGCGCATCCGAGGCAGTGGAGCGACGAGGAGCAGGCCTTCGTCCGCGAGGTGGCCGAGCGGACGCGCGACGCGGTCGAGCGTCGCCGCGCCGAGCGCGAGCTGGCCGATCTCACCGCGCACCTCGAGCAGGAGGTGGAGGCGCGGACCACCGAGCTGATGCGCGCCGAGGAGCAGCTGCGCCAGGCGCAGAAGATGGAGGCGGTGGGCCAGCTCACCGGCGGGCTGGCGCACGACTTCAACAATCTGCTGACCGGCATCTCGGGCGCCCTGGAGATGATCCAGGTGCGCGTGACGCAGGGCCGCGTCGCGGAGCTCGATCGCTATGTCACCGCGGCGCAGGGCGCGACGCGGCGGGCGGCGGCGCTGACGCATCGGCTGCTCGCCTTCTCGCGCCGCCAGACGCTCGATCCGCGCCCGACCGACGTCAACCGGCTGGTCAGCGACATGGAGGATCTGGTCCGGCGCACGGTCGGACCGGCGATCACGCTGGAGGTGGTCGGCGCGGCCGGGTTGTGGGACGCGCTGGTCGATCCCAACCAGCTCGAGAACGCGCTGCTCAACCTGTGCATCAACGCGCGCGACGCGATGCCCGAGGGCGGGCGGATCACGATCGAGACCGCCAACCGCTGGCTCGACGAGCGGGCCGCACGCGAGCGCGACCTGCCGCCCGGCCAGTATCTCTCGCTCTGCGTCAGCGACACCGGCACGGGCATGCCCCCCGAAGTGCAGGCGCGCGCCTTCGACCCCTTCTACACCACCAAGCCGCTGGGCGAGGGGACGGGGTTGGGCCTGTCGATGATCTACGGCTTCGCGCGCCAGTCGGGCGGGCAGGCGCGCATCTACAGCGAGGTCGGGCAGGGGACGACGGTCTGCATCTACCTGCCGCGCCACTATGGCGCGGCCGGCGGCGAGGAGGAGGCGGCGCTGCCGCTCGACCAGGCACCGGCGGCGCAGGGCACGCCGGTGGTGCTGGTGGTCGACGACGAACCGACGATCCGGATGCTGGTGGTCGAGGTGCTCGCCGGATTGGGCTATGCCACACTGGAGGCGGGCGACGGCGCGGCGGCGCTGCGGCTGCTCGGCGCGGGCGCGCGGCCCGACCTGCTGGTGACCGACGTCGGCCTGCCCGGGCAGATGAACGGCCGCCAGGTCGCCGATGCCGCGCTGGCGCTGATGCCCGCGCTGAAGGTGCTGTTCATCACCGGCTATGCCGAGAATGCGGTGATCGGCGGCGGCCAGCTCGCGCCCAACATGGGGCTGCTCACCAAGCCGTTCGCGATGGAGGCACTGGCGGGCAAGGTGCGCGCACTGCTGGCGGGGTGAGGAAACGATGCTGGTCGAAACATCGCTGCGGCCAGCGCTTCCGGTAAGAATTTAGTTGATACTTATGCAAAGTGTCAAAAATCCCGGAAATGGACACGGCATTGTTGGTCTTTTGGAAGTACTAGAACAACGATAACTTACTGGAAAATTCTAGACGAAAACCCGTGGCTAATTGTCGATCGTGTCCCACGCGGGTGAAATTATGAAAGGGCTGTCGACGCGCCCTTTCGATATTGATCGTTCGGTTGATGTAGATACCTGCGCGATCGAGCAGTTTCACGGCCTCGCGAGCGAACTGCTTCGGGCGCATCTGGTGAAAATCGAGGGCGGCATCGCCTTGGCTGACACCGTCGGTCACCCAATCGTCTCTTCCTCGGATGACCGGAGCGGACTCCGGGCGTGGTAAGAACCTGGTCGGTCGCGCATCCGTCATAATCGACATCCGTAGGGTGAGATCGGATAGCAGCGTGCTCATCTACGATCGCCGCTGTCGCATGGGCCGGTTGGGAAGGCTTTCGAGCCGCGCAACTGGGCCTCTCATCAAAGACGGAGAGTCGGCGGCGCTGTCTCGAGTCGCTCCGAGCGTGGTGACGGCCAGTCGTCTCCGGTGGCGTCGACTCGACAATCGCGATACGCCTGGCGCGGAGAGGAGCAGCGCATGAAACTCGCCAGCCTGAAAGAGGGGCGCGACGGTCGCCTCGTCGTGGTCTCGGACGACCTCGCCTGGTACGCCGACGCGGCGCACCTCTGCCCCACGCTCCAGGCCGCGCTCGACGACTGGGAGCGGGTCGCCCCCACGCTCGAGCTGCTCGCCACCGACCTGCGCAACGAGGCGATCCCGCGCGCGCGCTTCCACGAGCATGACGCCGCCGCCCCGCTGCCGCGCGCCTATCAATGGGCCGACGGCTCGGCCTATGTGAACCATGTCGCGCTGGTGCGGCAGGCGCGCGGCGCCGCGCTGCCCGAGAGCTTCTGGCACGACCCGCTGCTCTACCAGGGCGGCTCGGACTCGTTCCTCGGCGCGCGCGACACGATCACGCTCGCCGACGAGAGCTGGGACGCCGACTTCGAGGCCGAGGTAGTGGTCGTCACCGGCGACGTGCCGCAGGGCACGACGCGTGACGCCGCGCTCGGGCTGATCCGGCTGGTGGGCCTGACCAACGACATGTCGCTACGCGGACTGATCGCGGAGGAGGCGGCGAAAAGCTTCGGCTTCTTCCAGTCCAAGCCCGCCTCGTCCTTCTCACCGGTCTTCGTCACCCCCGAGTCGCTCGGCGACTGGTGGCAGGACGGCAAGCTCCACCGCCGCCTGATGGTGGAGCGCAACGGCCAGCCGTTCGGCCGCGCTGAGGCGGGCGAGGACATGACCTTCGATTTCGGCGCACTGATCGCGCACGCGGCTCGGACCCGGCGGCTCGGCGCGGGCACGATCATCGGCTCGGGCACCGTCTCCAACCGCGACGCCGACGGCGGCCCCGGCCGCTCGATCGGCGAGGGCGGGCTGGGCTACTCCTGCATCGCCGAGCAGCGCGCGGTGGAGACGCTGCGCGGCGGCGAGACGACCACGCCGTTCCTTCGCCGCGGCGACACGGTGCGGATCTGGGCCGAGGACGACCGCCATCACACGATCTTCGGCGCGATCGAGCAGGTGGTGGAGTGAGCGATCGTGGCGCGAAGCTCGCGCCCGTCCGTCGTGCCGAACCCGACCCGGCGTCCATGGCGCGGCGGACGCTCCGAAGCGTCGCCGACGCGGCGGATCTGCTCCCGCATGCCGTCCGGGATGACGCGGGAGCGGGCGCGGCGCTCGTGATCTCGCGAACGCCGGGCTCCACTGCCGCGCGCAGGGACGGACCGCGGTCCATCGACCGGCTGGGCTCCCGCGCGCGCGGGAACGCGGCCATGCTCGCCCTGCTACTCGCGCTGCCACCGACCGCGGCGACGGCGCAGACCGCCCCCACCACGACGGCGCGCGCCTATCCCGCCTCGCCCGCCGAGCTGTTCGGC
Organism: Sphingomonas sp. BK580; assembly: GCF_014194975.1. Taxonomy (GTDB): domain Bacteria; phylum Pseudomonadota; class Alphaproteobacteria; order Sphingomonadales; family Sphingomonadaceae; genus Sphingomonas. The sequence continues at coordinate 107,728 of NZ_JACIAY010000014.1, forward strand.
GCGCTGTTCGACCAGGTCCAGCGCCGGCGGCTCTTCCCCGACGGCAAGACCTTCGCCGACGCCACCCCGAAGCGCAGCGCCGCCGCGATTATGGCCGACTATGCCCGCGCCGGCACGCTCGACGACGCCGGGCTGCGCGCCTTCGTGCTCGCCAACTTCGACGTGCCCGAGCCGGGTCGAACCGCCCCGCCCAGCGCGGCACGGCCGCCACTGGCCGAGCACATCCGCGCGCTGTGGCCGCAGCTCACCCGCCCGCCGCTGACCCCGCCGACGGGCTCATCCGCGCTCGCGCTGCCGCGGCGCTACGTGGTGCCGGGAGGGCGGTTCCGCGAGATGTACTATTGGGACAGCTATTTCACCATGCTCGGCCTGGAAGCCGACGGCGAGCAAGCGCTCACCCGCGACATGGTGGAGAATTTCGTCTCGCTGGTGGAGCGATACGGCCACGTTCCCAACGGCACGCGGACCTACTACGTCAGCCGCTCGCAGCCACCCTTTCTCTACCTGATGATGGGCCTGGTGCGCGGCGTCGATCGCGCCACCCAGGCGCGCTGGCTGGACGCGCTGGTCGCCGAGCACCGTTTCTGGGTCGAGCAGCGCTCGGCGACGATGCCCGACGGGGCGCGGCTGCAGCATTACGGCGACGGCAAGTCGACCCCGCGCGACGAGAGCTATCGCGAGGACGTCGCCACCGGCAAGGGCGACGCTCGTGTCTACAACGACCTGCGCGCCGGCGCGGAGAGCGGCTGGGACTATAGCTCGCGCTGGTTCGCCGACGGGCGGACGCTGGCCACGATCGACACGACCGCGATCGTCTCCGCCGATCTCAACAGCCTGCTCTACGGCATGGAGCGCGCGATCGCGGCGCGGTGTCGCGCACTCGCGCGCCCTTGTGCGGCCACCTTCGACCGCGCCGCGGCGACGCGTCGTCAGGCGATCGAACGCTGGCTGTGGAGCGAGCGCGACGGCCGCTACGGTGACTATGACCTGATCGCGCGCCGGCTGCGCGACGGCGTCACCGCGGCGACGGCCTACCCGCTGTTCACCGCGGTGGCGTCACGGTCGCGCGGCGCGCGCGTGGCGACGACGATCGAGCGCGACCTGCTCGCCGCCAACGGCTTGCGCACCACCACCGCGGCGACCGGGCAGCAGTGGGACAAGCCCAACGGCTGGGCGCCGCTGCAATGGGTCGCGATCGAGGGACTGCGCCGCTACGGCGCGGCGCCCCTGGCGCGACAGATCGGGACGCGCTTCCTCGCCACCGTCGAGCGGGAGTATCGCGCCTCCGGCAAGCTGCTCGAGAAGTACGACGTCGAGGAGAGCCGCGCCGGCGGCGGCGGCGAGTATCCGACGCAGGACGGGTTCGGCTGGACCAACGGCGTCACGCGCGCGCTGCAGCAGCGTTATGGACGGGGCGAGCGCTAGCGGCGGCTGCGCGAGCGAGGCGCGACGCGCGTGCCGCCACGGCCGGGCTGAGCGACGACGTGCGATGATGGCGCCGCCTGGACTCCCGCGTGCGCGCGAGCACGGGGGCGTCGCAGGCGACCGCTACGATGGTGGGCCGGCGGGATGGCTCCGCCCCGTCGCCGGCGCGAGCGCGGCCAGCATCTCGGCGCGCAGCGCGGCGCGCAGTCGCCTCCGGCGGCGCGTGCGCGAGCGGTGCTTGCCCGAGACCTCGCTCTCCTCGGGCTCTTCGCGGCGCGGGTCGACTAGGAAGAAGTCGGCAGCGGTGCGCTCGCCGTCGAGCTTGGCCCACAGCTCGTCATAGTCGAGCGAGCTCGATCGCCCGTCGACGACATAGCCCGCCGCCACCTGGGTCCGGTTCGACGGACCGGCGAGCAGCGCGGCGCCGAGCGCCTCTGCCAGCGTGGCGGCAGCGAGCAGCAGCAGCGTCGGCGCGGCGATCTCGCCGTTGGCGCGCGCGGCGTAGCGCAGCTCCTCGCGCACCTGATAGCCACCCTGCAGCCCGCCGACGAGCAGCACCGGCGCGTCCGCCGCGCCGATCAGCGTGCCGCTCACGAGCGCGAAGGTGAGGGTGAACAGCCGCTGTCCGTCGAGCAGGAAGGCGAGCTCCACCTCGCCCTCCATCGGCGCCAGCCGCGCGGGGGTGAGCAGCAGCGCGTGGTGGCGTCGCTCGTCGTCGTGCCGTTCCCACAGGGTGAACGGCGCACGCCACAGCGCGTCGCCATGCGCGGCGGCGTGGCGGGCGACGAACTCGTGGTGATAGATGAGCGCGGCGAGCCGCTCGCGGCGGCTGAGCGGTGCGGCGAGATAGTCGCCGATGTATTTGAAGCGGCCATGTCGTGCGCCCACGCTCCTGGTCGCGACGATGCCGGCGCGGCGCGCGCGCGACATCGCGCGCCACAGCCGCAGCTGCTCGACCGGGTGGCGCAGCACGCCGAGCAGCTGCCGCGCCCGCCGCCGCGACGGTCTAAGCGTCAGCATGCGTGCCTCGGCGATCGGAGCCCGTGCCCATCCGTCCTGTTGTCCTGCGTCCCGGCTGCGATCGCGTCCACCGCGGCCAAGGGCCCGGGTTGCGCCGCCGGGCGATGTTGTAAAGCACCGGAAAGTTCAAGCTAAATTGATGGAGGTTCGGCCGGTCGCCGGGGCGCGGCACGGCCTGTCGTCTCAGCGCGGGACAGGGTCGCGGCGGCGCTCGCCGCGACCGATCACCGCGAAGCCGATGAAGGCAGCGAGCAGGCGAGGCTCCTCGACCTCGGCGACCGAGCGCTTGACCGTGGCGAGGAAGTCGGCCGCGGCGAGGACGTCGTCGACGTGGCGATAGGCCATGCCCCACTCGCCGAACTGGCGCGCGCCGACTGCGCCGTCGCTGACATAGCCGATCGCGTGGTGGCGCGGATCGCGCGCGATGCGCTCCATCACCGCGCGCACCGCGCCCTCGGCGCCCTCGAGCGCCTGGATGAAGCGCGTGCCGTCGTGGAGCAGCAGCCCGGTGATGCCGGCGTCGCGGTTGCGCTCGGCGGCGGCGCGGCACAGCGCCGCCGCTGCGGCATCGGAGAGTGGCGCGCTGGCACGACTGATATAGACGATATGGTGCAGGGCATCGGCCATCGGCGGGTCGTCCGAGAGAGAGAGCGGCACGCGGCGGCCGACATCACGATGACGGCGGATGCGCGCCAAGGATTGTAGATTATTGCGCCCTCGGCGTCGTGTCGCCCTGTCACTCCGGTGCGATCCGCCGCGCTCCCGCGCGGCAGGAGCCAGGGTCAGGTGTGCCATCCTCGTGGCCGGCGGGCTCCGGTGTTATCCGCAGCACCATCATGCTCGGCCGGACACCCTCTAGTGGAAGTCGTGGCTGGCGATCGGGATCACGTCGTCGCGGCGGTCGCGGAAATGATAGTCGGAGCGCGGGCGCGGCTGCCAGCCCTTGTCGCCGCGGTCGGGCGCGCCGGGATAGGTGGCGCCGTCGCCGCGCGCCACCAGTCGCGGCAGGTCCACGTCGCCGACCGACCGCAGCATCGCGGTGAGATCGGTGACGCGCTCGACGATGACGTGGATCACCGCGCCTTCCTGCTGCACGCGCCCCTTCAGGCTGACCATGGCCGAGGACATCACGGTGCGGCGCTGCGCCTCAAACCGATCGGGCCACAGGATGCCGTTGGCCACGCCGGTCTCGTCCTCGATCGTGATGAACAGGACGCCCTTCGCCGAGCCGGGGCGCTGGCGCACCAGGATGATACCGGCGACCTCGACCATCTTGCCGTCCTTGCCGGCGAGGTCGCCGCAGCGCGTCACGCGCGCGTCGTCGAGCCGCGGGCGGAGGAACTGCAGCGGGTGCGCGCGCAGCGACATCTGCGTGGCGCGATAATCCTCCACCACCTCGCGCCCCTGGGTGAGCCGGGCGAGCGTCACCGGCTCCTCGCGGCGCTCGATCCCGGCGAGCAGCGGCAGCGGCGTCTCGCCCAGGCCGCGGATCGCCCACAGCGCCTGACGCCGGTCGAGGCCGAGCGCGTGGAAGGCGTCGGCGCGCGCCAGTTTCTCGAGCGTCGCCAGCGGCACGCCCGAGCAGCGCCACAGGTCCTCGACCGAGGTGAAGCGCGCGTGCGCGCGCGCGGTGAGGATCCGCCCCGCGTCCTCGCCCGAGAGGCCGTGGATCACGCGCAGGCCGAGCCGCAGGGGGGCGAGCGGGGCAGCGCCGTGTCGTCGCGGGTCGCCGGTGGACGGTAGCGTGTGACCCGGCTCGTTCGAGCGACCGTGCTCCTGCGCACGCAGGAGCCCAGCGCCGCGCGCGTCACCCGCGTGATCCTGGGCTTCGGCGTTCGCCCGCGCACGATAGCCTGGTGATGGCTCAGACTCTGCCCCCGCCTCACCCCGACACAGGCCGGGGACCGGTGGCGAAGACCATCGCGGTTCTCGCGTGGGGGGAGGTGGCGAGGGTGTCACGTCGTGCGTGCTGCCGGCGGCCTCCGCCTCACGCCGCATGTCTCCCCCCCGCGCCGCCAGCGACTCCTCCGCCTCCACCAGCGCCGTGTCCCACTCGCTCTCCAGCACGCAGGGCGGGCGCACCTCGACGCCGTGTGCGCGCGCGTCGCGGACGATCTGCGCGGGCGCGTAGAAGCCCATCGGCTGCGCGTTGAGCAGCGCCGCGCAGAACACGTCGGGGTGGTGGCATTTCATCCACGACGAGGCGTAGGCGATCTTGGCGAAGCTGGCGGCGTGGCTCTCGGGGAAGCCGTAGCTGCCGAAACCCTCGATCTGCGCCACCAGCCGCTCGGCGAACGCCTCGCTGATGCCGTTGCCGCGCATCCCCGCGATCAGCCGCTCGCGGAAGCGTCCGACCCCGCCGGTCAGCTTGAAGGTCGCCATCGCGCGGCGCAGTTCGTCCGCCTCGCCCGGGGTGAAGCCGCCGCCGATGATCGCGACCTGCATCGCCTGCTCCTGGAACAGCGGCACGCCCAGCGTCTTCTCCAGCACCGCGCGCAGCGCCTCGTTGGGATATTCCACCGTCTCGCGCCCCTCGCGGCGCTTGAGATAGGGGTGGACCATGTTGCCCTGGATCGGCCCCGGCCGCACGATCGCGACCTGGATGGCGATGTCGTAGAAGGTCCTGGGCTTCATCCGCGGCAGCATGCTCATCTGCGCGCGGCTCTCGATCTGGAACACGCCGAGCGTGTCGGCCTGCTGGATCATCCGGTAGGTCGCGGGGTCGTCGCCCTGCAGCGGCGCGCTGGCGAGGTCCATGTCGATGCCCTTGTGCGCGGCGAGCAGGTCGAAGGCGCGGCGCATGCAGCCCAGCATGCCGAGCCCGAGGATGTCGACCTTCATGAAGCCGAGCTCCTCGATATCGGCCTTCTCCCACTCGATCACGCGGCGGTCGACCATCGCGGCGGGCTCGATCGGGACGAGCTGGTGGAGCGGGTCGCGCGTCAGCACGAAGCCGCCGGGGTGCTGCGACAGGTGGCGCGGCGTGCCGATCAGCTGCTTGGCGAGATCGAGCGCGAGCGCCAGCCGCGGCTCGGCGGCGTCGAGGTGGAGCGCCTCGACATGCTCGGTCGGCACGCCCTCGTTCGACCAGCCCCAGACCTGGCTGGCGAGCGCGCCGGTCATGTCCTCGGGCAGGCCGAGCACCTTGCCCACCTCGCGGATCGCGCCGCGGGTGCGGAAGCGGCTGACCACCGCGGTGAGCGCGGCATGGTCGTGGCCGTAGCTCTCGTAGATCCACTGGATCACTTCCTCGCGCCGCTCGTGCTCGAAATCGATGTCGATGTCGGGCGGCTCGCTGCGTTCCTCCGAGATGAAGCGCTCGAACAGCAACTGGTGCTTGATCGGATCGATCGAGGTGATGCCGAGCACGAAACAGATGATCGAGTTGGCCGCGCTGCCGCGCCCCTGGCACAGGATCTGCTGCCCGCGCGCGAAGCTGACGATCGAGTTGACCGTGAGGAAATAGGGCGCGTAGCCCATCCGCTCGACCAGGGTCAGCTCGTGCTCGAGCTGCTCGGCGTAGCGCGGCGGGGGCGCGGCGTCGAACAGCCGCGCCAGCGCGTCGCGCGAGAGGCGGGCGAGTGCTTCCTGCGCGCTGCGCCCGCTCATCACCAATTCGTCGGGATACTGATATTGCAGCTCGCGCAGCGAGAAGGTGCAGCGCTCGACGATCGCCTCGGCCGCGGCGATCGCCTCGGGCCGGTCGCGGAACAGCCGCGCCATCGCGCCGGGCGGCTTGAGGTGGCGGTCGGCGCTGCGCTCGCGACGCAGCCCGAGCTCGTCGATCGTGCACTTCTCGCGGATCGCGGTGACGACGTCCTGGAGCATGCGCTGCTCGGGCGCATGGTACAGCACGTCGCCGGTGGCGAGCGGGGTGAGCCCGTGCGCGCGCGCCGCCTCGCTCAGCCGGTGCAGCCGCAGCTGCTCGCCGGGGCGACGGTAGTGGGTGAGGCAGACGTGGCCGGCGTCGCCGAACAGGTCGGCCATCCAGCGCATTGGCTCGAGGTCGGGCGCGTGGCCGGGGACGAGTGCGGCGACCAGCCCCTGCGCATGCGCCGCGACGTCCTCCCAGTGGAGGAAGCAGCGCCCCTTCTCGCCGCGCTGCGCGTCGGCGCGCGCCTTGCCGCGGCTGAGCAGCTCGGTCAGCCGCGACCAGCCGGCACGGTCCTCCGGCCAGACCAGCAGCGAGGCGCCGTCGACCAGGTCGAGCCGGCAACCCGGGATCGAGCGCACCTCCAGCCCGCTGTCGCGCCGCACCTGGTCGCAGGCGTAGAGCGCGCGCACCACGCCAGCGACCGAGTTGCGGTCGACGACGCCGAGCGCGGGCATGCCCATCGCCGCCGCGGTGGCGACGAGCTGCTCGCATGACGAGGCGCCGCGCAGGAACGAGAAATGCGTGGTGACCTGGAGCTCGCTGTACGTCACGGGACCGTGCGCCCGTATCGAGGTGGCATGGTCCCGCTCACCCGAATGTCCCGTGCATGTACCAGCTGAGATCGCCGGTCGCGCCGCGCTCGCCGTCGCCGCGGCGGAACAGCCAGTAGCGCCGGCCCGCCTCGTCCTCGACCTGGTAATAGTCGCGCACCGCGTCGCGCTCGCCGCGGCGGCGCCACCACTCGCCCGCGATCCGCTCGGGCCCGTCGCCGCGCACCACCACGTGCGACTCGCCGCGCCAGGTGAAGCGCTTGGGTGGCTGGTCGGGCAGCTCGGCCAGCACATGGTCGAGCGGCTCGGGGCGGCGCAGCAGCCGAGTCGGGCGCGGCCAGCGCGGGTGCCACGGATGGTCCGCGGCGCGCGTGTCGAGCCGGCGCACGTCGTCGCGACGCAGCGTCGGCGCGGCGCGCTCGGGCGGGTCGAGCGGCGCGGCGCTCGCCACCGAGCGCTCGGGCACGTCGCTCTCCACCGCACGGGCGCGCCACAGCCGCGCCGCGCCGATGCGGTTGACGATCGCGTCGACCAGGGGGGCGAGGTCGGGGCGCTCGCCCTCGGCGAGATCACCGTCGAGATACTCGGGCGCGAGCGGGTCGGCGCGCTGGACGTGGAGCGTCAGCGCCTCGATCCCGAAGCCGGGGTCGATCCGCTCGACGCGGCGCACCAGCAGCCGGCGCAGATGGTCGCGCGCGCGCGTCGGCCGCGCGAAGCCCACCCGCAGCGTCTGCACCGCGGCGTCGACCCGCGTCGCGGCGAGCAGCAGCTGGCGCGCGCCGCGCCCCGCGCGCGCCAGCTCGGCGGCGAGCCGGTCGACCAATTGCCCGATCCAGTGCGCGATCGGCTCGGCGGTGAGCAGCGGCTCGGCGAAGCGCTGCTCGACCGTGATCGCCACCGGCGGTGTCACCGGCGCGAGCGGCTCGGGCGCGCGCCCGCTCGCCTGGTCGAGCCGCTGCGCCAGCGCGGTGCCGAAGCGGCGCGCCAGCGGCGCGCGCGGCAGCGCGGCGAGCTGGCCGACGGTGTCGACGCCGAGCCGGCGGAGCAGCTCGAGCGCGCGCTCGTCGACGCGGAGCGACGCCACCGGGAGCGGCGCGAGCGCGTCCAGCGTCGCGCCCGGCGGCAGGATCGTCACGCCGCCCCGCTCGGGCTCGGCATGGTGCGCGCAGGCCCAGGCGGCGCCCGCGGTATCGGCGATCGCGACGCGCGCGGTGATGCCGAGCCGCGCGAGCAGCCGCACCAGCCGCCGCGCCAGCCGCGACTCGCCGCCGTGGAGATGCGCCACGCCGGTGAGATCGAGCAGCAGCGACTGCGAGTCCGCGATCGCCACCACCGGGGTCCAGCGCCGCGCCAGCGCGACCGCGAGCCGATGCAGCGCGCGCTGGTCGCCCTCCGGGTCGGCGTCGCGCACGACGATCTCGGGGGTGGCGGCGCGCACCTGCGTCAGCGCCATGCCGGGCTCGACCCCGATCGCGCGCGCCGCGGCCGAGGCGGCGGCGATCTCGACCCGGCTGCCCACCTTCTGCACGGTGACGAGCGGCGGCGCGATGTCGTATGCCGGGCCGGGAGGGGCGCTCGCGCCGGGGTCGCGGCAGACGCGCGCGACCGTGCCGGCGGTGGTGCGCCCGGTGTCGAAGAAGGCGGCGACCTCCTTGACCGCGGCGCCGGGGTCGTTCGAGCCGGGGCGGCGCTCCTTGGCGGCGGCCTTGTCCGGGTGCGGCCCGTCGCCGGGATAGCGGATCGCGGGCATCGCGTTCCACGCGCCGCTCAGTGCGGGGGAGACGTGCGCGATGCGGTGTTCAGACGCCGCGGGCGTCCCCGGGTTTCCGACGGCAGGAGGGGGGGCAATCCCAGCACCGGGCGCGACGAGACGAACGGGTATGAGGCCCGCATCCTCTCGCCCCCTACCGTCATCCCGGACCTGTTCCGGGATCCAGCCTTGCGCGGGCATCTCGACCGCTGAACGCGCGGCAGCCTGGGCGCGGTCTGACGGCGATGAGGCGGGTGACGGTCTCGCCCTGGCCTCATCCGCGCCGCGCTCGCGCTGCCGCGACGTCGGCCGCACCCCCTCGCCCCCGGTGCGCACCGGCGCCATCACCGGCTCGGGCCAGCCGGTGGATTTCCCCCCGTCGTCGTCGGGCAGCCGCTTGAACGGGTGCTCCGCCGCCTCGCTGCGGCGCCCCATCTCGCGCATCGGCGGGCGCTGGTGCGGTGCGATCGCGGCGACGCGGCGCGCGACGTCGGCGCGGGTCTCGCCCGCCCAGCACGCGCCCGCGCCGCCGGTCGCCTCGTCGACGCCGCGCAGCGGGCCGGGCAGATAGTCGCCGTTGTCGCGCGCCCAGCGCGCGCCCGGGCGCCAGCCGGAGTTGCGCGGCGCGTCACACTGCTTGCCGCCCTGCTCGGCGTCGCCCGCCGCCTTCAGCGCGGCGAGATCGAGCGCGACGCGCGGCGACGCCTGATCGAGCGCTGCGCGCTCAGGCGGCGGCGCGAGCGCCGGCTCTGCCCGCCGCAGCCGGTCGATCGACCAGTCGGGCAGGTAGAGCGATGCGACCCGTCTCATCGCATGCCTCCACGATTGTCTGAAAAGGTTCGCCGTTGCGTTGCCGCACCAGCGCGACGTCCCAGCGCGCGCGCCCCACGCCCGCCACCGGCAGCGGCGCCGAGGGGGCGGAGCCGACGCGCCAGCGCGTCACCGCCGCGGACGGCACCGCGAGCGGGTCGGCGCCCTCGCGCGCGTGGCGCTTGAGCAGCAGCGCGATGGTGCGCCCGCCCTCGGCGGCGAGCTGGAGCCGGCGCGTCGAGGCCATCGCCGCGCGGCGCGTCTCGCCGATCACCGCGCCGAGCGCGCGGTGGCGCAGGCCCTCCTCCATCAGCGCGAGCACCTCGGCATCGTCGCTCGCCTCGGCGTAGAGCACGCGCTCGGGCGCGAGCCCCGACTGGTAGAGGCCGGGGGCGAACAGGTCGCGCCGCCGCACCACCCACAGCACCGGCCCCCAGGCGCGCGCGGCGACCCCGGCGAGGAAGAGCGTGGCCGAGGCGTCGTCGCCTAGCGCGGGCGTGGCGGCGGCGACCTCGTGCAGCGCGTCGAGCCGCAGCCCGCCGTTGGCGAGCCGCTCGTCGATCGCCGGCATGCCGAACGGCAGCACCGGGCGACGGCGATGGCCGTCTCCCTCGATCGCGCTGAGCGTATCGCGCAGGGACTGGAGGACGCTCGACTCGGACACAGGTGACGACTCGCTGGTGAAGCGTCGTTCTTAGTTTGTTCTAATGGGTTGAGTCGAGTCTGTCTGTCGGATGATGCCGCCTCGCTGGTCGCATATGGCCGGTCAGCCCTCTCCGTTTTGGCCAGAGAAGCGTCGGCAAGCGAAGCCCCTGTCTCCGTCATCCGTACCCACCTCAGGGCACCCGTCCCGCGAGAGCGGCTGCGACTGGGCGCGCGACTCCGCGCATCCTGAGACGAGTTCAGGGTGACGCCGGGTGGGGATCGGTACGCGCTGGCGCTTCGTCCCAGTCCGCGCCCTCGTGCTCCCCGAGCCGCGGGCTCGCCCGCTCGGCGACCACGCGCCTCCCGTCGAGAACGATCGGCGTCGCGAGCCCGGGCAAGCCCCCCACCAGCAGCCGCATCCCGCGTGCGACCACCTGCGGGTCGGCGAACACCTCGTCGATGCGGTTGACCGGCCCGACCGGCACCCCCGCCGCCTCGAGCGCGGCGAGCAGCGCGGCGCTCGTCCATGTCAGCGTACGCTCGATCAGCGGCGGCAGCAGCGCGGCACGGTTCGCCACGCGCGCCGGGTTGGTGGCGAAGCGCGCGTCCTCCGCCAGCGCCGGAACCGCGAGTACCGCGCACAGCCGCGCGAACTGGCGGTCGTTGCCCACCGCCACGATCAGGTCGCCGTCGCTCGTCGGGAAGCTCTGGTACGGCGCGAGGTTGGCGTGGCCGTTGCCCATCCGCCGCGGCACCGCGCCGCCGACCATCCAGTTGAGCGCCTGGTTGGCGAGCACGCCGACCTGCGTGTCGAGCAGCGCCATGTCGATGTGCGCGCCCGTGCCGGTGCTCGCGCGCGCGTGCAGCGCGGCGAGGATCGCGACGGTGGCGTAGACGCCGGTGAAGAGGTCGGCGGTGGCGACGCCGGTCTTCTGCGGCGGCCCGTCGGGCTCGCCCGTGATCGACATCATCCCGCCCATGCCCTGGACGATGAAGTCGTATCCGGCGCGCGCCGCATAGGGTCCGGTCTGGCCGAAGCCGGTGATCGAGCAGACGATCAGCCGCGGGTGGCGCGCGCGCAGCGTCGCGGCGTCGAGGCCGTATTTGACGAGGCCGCCCACCTTGTAATTCTCGATCACCACGTCCGCCCTGGCGGCGAGCGCGGCGACGCGCGCCTGTCCCGCGGGCGTGGCGATATCGACGGCGACCGAGCGCTTGCCGCGGTTGCAGGCGTGGTAATAGGCCGCCGACAGGTCGCTGTCGTCGGCGCCGCGGACGAAGGGGGGGCCCCAGTGGCGCGTGTCGTCGCCCTCGCCGGGACGCTCGACCTTGATCACGTCGGCGCCGAGGTCGGCGAGCAGCTGCCCGGCCCAGGGGCCGGCGAGGATGCGCGCCAGCTCGAGCACGCGCAGGCCGGCGAGGGGGCGGGGAGTGTCGGTCATCTCAGCGGTGTAGCGAGGCACGGCGCCGCGAAGAAGGCCGTGCGCGGTTGAAGCCGCCGCGCCCGCGGCATACAGACGCTCGCGAACCATCCAGCAGAGAGGCCGCCCCATGAAGACCCGCGCCGCCGTCGCGTTCGAGGCCAAGCGGCCGCTCGAGATCGTCGAGCTCGACCTCGAGGGGCCGAAGACGGGCGAGGTGCTGGTCGAGATCATGGCCACCGGCATCTGCCACACCGACGCATACACGCTCGACGGGCTCGACAGCGAAGGGCTGTTCCCCAGCGTGCTCGGCCACGAGGGCTGCGGCGTGGTGCGCGAGGTGGGGGCGGGCGTCACCAGCGTGGCGCCGGGCGACCACGTCATCCCGCTCTACACGCCCGAGTGCCGCCAGTGTAAGTCGTGCCTCAGCCAGAAGACCAACCTGTGCACCGCGATCCGCGCCACTCAGGGCAAGGGGCTGATGCCGGACGGCACCACGCGCTTCAGCTACAAGGGGCAGCCGATCTACCATTACATGGGCTGCTCGACCTTCTCGAACTTCACCGTGCTGCCCGAGATCGCGGTCGCCAAGATCCGCCCCGACGCGCCGTTCGACACCAGCTGCTACATCGGCTGCGGCGTCACCACCGGGGTGGGCGCGGTGGTCAACACCGCCAAGGTCGAGCCGGGCGCGACCGTGATCGTGTTCGGGCTCGGCGGGATCGGGCTCAACGTGATCCAGGGCGCGAAGCTGGCGGGCGCGCACCGCATCATCGGCGTCGACATCAACCCCGACCGCGAGGACTGGGGCCGCCGCTTCGGCATGACCGACTTCGTCAACCCGAAGGACGTGGGCGACCTCGTCCCGCACCTGATCGCGATGACCGACGGCGGCGGCGACTATACGTTCGACTGCACCGGCAACACGGTGGTCATGCGCCAGGCGCTTGAGAGCGCGCAACGCGGCTGGGGCGAGTCGATCGTGATCGGCGTCGCCGAGGCGGGCAAGGAGATCGCGACTCGCCCGTTCCAGCTCGTCACCGGGCGGGTGTGGAAGGGCACCGCGTTCGGCGGCGCGCGCGGGCGCACCGACGTGCCCAAGATCGTCGACTGGTACATGGACGGCATGATCCAGATTGACCCGATGATCACGCACCGGCTCAGCCTCGACGAGATCAACAAGGGCTTCGACCTGATGCACGCCGGCGAGAGCATCCGCAGCGTGGTGGTGTATTGAGTTAGTCAAATCCTCCCCGGCACGGGGAGGGGGACCAGCCGCAGGCTGGTGGAGGGCGTTTCTCCGCGAGCGCAGCGCTGCGTGGCGAGCCCCCTCCACCACCGCGCTGCGCGCGGCGGTCCCCCTCCCCGCCAAGCGGGGAGGAGGTGAGGAGAGAGATCATGTTCAGCCACGTCATGCTCGGCGCCGACGACGTCGCCGCCGCCCAGACCTTCTACGACGCGACGCTGGGCGCGCTCGGCGCCCCGCCGGGCGTGATCGACGAGTGGGGGCGGCTGGTCTACGCGCACGACGGCGGCCGCTTCCTCGTCACGCGCCCGATCGACGGCCAGCCCGCCAGCCACGCCAACGGCGGGACGCTCGGCTTTCGCGCGACCTCGCCCGAGCAGGTCGAGGCGTGGCACGCCGCCGGGGTGGCCAGCGGCGGCACCGCGATCGAGGCACCGCCGGGCGTGCGCCACGTCACCGGCGGGCGCGAGCTGTACCTCGCCTATCTGCGCGACCCCGCGGGCAACAAGGTCTGCGCGACCTACCGCGTCGCCTGAGCGGAGGAAGAAGCATGGAGACCGTCTCGACCGCGCGCGCGCACGGCGGCACACAGGGCGTCTACCGCCACCGCAGCGCCGCGACCGGCACCGACATGACCTTCTCGGTCTACGTCCCCGATCACGCGCCGGGCGCGACGCTGCCGGTGGTGTGGTACCTCTCGGGGCTGACCTGCACCCACGCCAACGTCACCGACAAGGGCGAGTATCGCGCGCACTGCGCGCGCCACGGGCTGATCTTCGTCGCGCCCGACACGAGTCCGCGCGGCGACGAGGTGCCCGACGAGGACCGCTGGGATTTCGCCAAGGGCGCCGGCTTCTACGTCGACGCGACCCAGGCGCCGTGGTCGACGCATTACCGGATGTGGTCCTATGTCACCGAAGAGTTGCCCGAGCTGATCGAGGCCGAATTCCCGGTCGACGCGGCGCGCCAGTCGATCATGGGCCACTCGATGGGAGGACACGGCGCGCTGACCGCGGCGCTGCGCCACCCCGGCCGTTACCGCGCGGTCTCCGCCCTCGCGCCGATCGTCGCGCCGACGCAGGTTCCCTGGGGAGAGGCGCTCGACCGTTATCTCGGCGACGACGCCGCGGCGCAGCGTCGCCACGACGCGGTCGCGCTGATCGAGGACGGCGCGCGCGTACCCGAGCTGCTGGTCGATCAGGGCGAGGCCGACGCCTTCCTCGCCGAGCAGCTCCGCCCCGAGCTGCTCGCGCGCGCCTGCGCGGCGGCGGGCATCCCGCTCGAGCTGCGGATGCGCGCGGGCTACGACCATTCGTACCTGTTCGTGTCGACGTTCATGGGCGAGCAGCTCAACTGGCACGCGGCACGGCTGAAGCGCTGAGCGGGTATCGACCGGAGGCCGCCCGCCTCGCTGCCCTTCAGGGGTGGCGCTTCCGCGTGCGCCGCGCTGGGGCGAGGCCCCACCCCAACCCCTCCCCGGAGGGGGAGGGGCTCATTCCTAGACAAAGGGCTATTCTCCCTCGCGGGGATCGGCGCGGGAAAGTGCGGGATCAGAACGAGAAGCGCACGCCGGCGTCGTAGCGCGGGCCGAAGTTCTGGTATTGCAGCAGCTGGTTGTCGAACCGGCCGGTGGTGTAATATTTGGCGTTGAAGAGGTTCGTGCCCTCGACGAACACCTGCGCGAAGGGCGTGACGTTCACCGCGACGCTGCCGTCGAACTGGCCATAGTCGCGCACGAAGATCGGCTCGTTGCCCGCGCCGCCGGCGAGCTCGCGCAGGAAGCGCTCACGCCGGTTGTAGGCGATGCGCGCCGAGACACCGTATTTCTCGTAGAAGACCGTGGCGTTCTGCGAGTTGCCGATCCCTTCCGCGGCGAACGACTGGCCCACCTGGCTGGTGTCGAAGTCGCGGTTGGTGCTGACGAAGGTCGCGTTGGCCTGGACGCCGAAGCCGCTCAGCACGCCCGGCAGCCAGTCGAGCGTGTGCACCAGGTTGAGCTCGAGCCCCTTGATGTCGAGCGACTGGGCGTTGCGCGGGCGCCGCACGCTGAAGCGCGCGGTGTTCTGGTCGACGATCAGCCCGCCCACCGGCAGCCCGATGCCCTGCGCGTTGCCCGCGTTGCGGATCGGGAACAGCTCGTCGCCGAACAGCTGGATGATGAAATCGTCCACCTTCTTGTAGAACACCGCCGCCGACAGCGTGGTCGTGCGCGTCGGATACCATTCCAGCGACAGGTCGAGGTTCTTCGCCTTGTAAGGCTTGAGGTTCGGATTGCCGCCGCTCGCGGTCAGCGTCGCCGGGCGCAGCGTGCCGATGTCGAGGCTCGGCGCCAGGTCGCCGATCGCGGGACGGGTGAGCGTCTCGTAGGCGGCGAAGCGGACCTGCAGCTCCTGCGTGAAGTTCAAGCGCGCGTTCAGCGCGGGCAGGAAGTTGCTGTATGACGATTTCTGCGAGATCGGCGTGCCGGTCGGGCTGGCGAACACGCCGACGTAGATGGTCGGGTCGGTCGGCGGGTTGCCCTGCGTCGGCGTCAGGTCGACCAGCTGGCGCTGGCTGCCCGACGAGGTCAGCTCGGTGTATTCGTAACGCGCGCCCACGTTGACCAGCCAGGGCATGCTGCCGAGGTTGCCCGAGAAGTCGACGTCGGCGTAGCTCGCCCATACCGTCTCCTTCACGCGCGTGCCCGGCTGCGGTGCGACGGCATAGCCGTTGGTCGCGGCGTAGCGCGCCGCGGTGGTGCCCGGGGCGAGATTGTACTTGGCGTCGAGCGCCGAGGTCGCCGCCGGGCTCGCCAGGAAGTTGAGGTATTTGAACGCGTCGTAGGTGAGGAAGGTGGTCGGCACCGAGCCGCTCGGCGCGCCCAGCCCCTTCACCGTGAAGGGCGACAGCAGCGAGGAGTCCGCCAGCGTCGGATAGCCGCAGTAGACGCAGCCGACGTCGTCGCCCGAGGTGACCGCGACGTTGCTCTTGTCGCGCGTCGTGCTCATCAGGCCGAAGCGTACCGTCTGGAGGATGCCGAGCGCCGGCTTCCACTCGTTGTTCCAGCGATATTCCTGCACCTTCTCGGTGACGTCGTTGCCGTTGATCCCGGCGATATGGGTGCGGCCCAGCGCCGGGTTGGTCAGCACGCCGTCGGCGAAGCCGTTGACCGTGGGGATGCCGTTCCCCTCCGCCTGGGTGAAGGAATAGGGCGTGGGCGTGCCGATCACGGTGAAATAGGAACCGCCCCCGCCCGCGTTCTTGGCGCGCGAGTAGGAGGCGTCGATCACCATCTTGAAGTTGTTGGCCGGGTTCCACTCGGCGTTGAAGCCGCCTTCCCAGGTCGTCGTCTCGCGCAGCGCGCCCGAGGAGATGAAGTCGGCGTTGCCGTTGGTGGTGAGCGAGGTCACTGTGCGGTTCTCGTCGACGGTGGCGGCGGTGTAGCTGGTCGGCTCGAACCAGGCGCCGAGCGCGCGAGTCTTCGAGTCGCTCTTGAACTTGTTGTACAGGCCGTCGAGCGTGAAGGTCAGCTCGTCGGTGGGCTGGTATTGCGCCACCACCGTCGCGCCGAAGCGGGTGCGGTCGTCGCGCGCGGTGTTCACGTCGAAGTTGCGCGGCGCGTACACGTTGGTCGCGATCGGATTGCTGTTCGGCCCGACCGAGCTGTTGGGCAGATAGCCGTCGTTGCTGACCGAGGCGATCTGCGCGATGCGGCGCTGGTACGAGACCGAGGCGAGCAGGCCGATCTTGCCGTCGGCGAAGGTGTTGCTGAGCAGCGCGAAGCCCTGCGGGGTGAATTTGTCGCTGTTCTTCTCGTACAAGGCCTTGCCGGTGACGACCGCCTTGAAGCCGTTGAGCGCCAGCGGGCGCGGCGTCTGCACGTTGATCGTCGCGCCGATGCCGCCGCCCTGCAGCGGCGCCTGCGCGGTCTTGTACACCTGCGCGCCGCTGATCAGCTCGGCCGGGATCAGGTCGAACGAGAAGGCGCGGTTGTAATTGTCGCTGGCGAAGCTGCGCCCGTTGAACAGCACGGTGTTGAACGCCGGCCCGAGGCCGCGGACGCTGACCTGCGCGCCCTCGCCGTTGGTCCGGTCGATCGCCACGCCCGGGATGCGCTGGAGCGACTCGGCGACGTTGGCGTCCGGGAACTTGCCGAGGTCCTCCGACGAGATCGCGTCGAGGATGCCGACCGCGTCGCGCTTCTGCGCGGCGGATGAGGCGATGCTGGCGCGGATGCCGGTGACGACGATATCGCCCGACGTGCCGTCGGCGTCGGCCTGGCTCGGCGGGGCGGATACGGCCGGCGGCGCGTCCTGCGCCAGCGCCGGCGTGGCGGCGATCAGCGCGCCGATCGCGCACCCCATGCCGCCCGAGAACAGAAAAGCACGCGCCGTCACTTGCCGAAAGCTGGTCGCCACCGTCATCCTCCCCTATCGCAGCCACGCTTGTTATGCGTGTGCTGTCGAAACAGTCTCACGGATATATCTGACAAATACAAGTGGGATCGATTACAGGAACGGCGCGAAGACGTCGCAGCGGAGAGGTCTGAGAAGGATTATGTCGTCTAATCAACGCCATGACGATTCGCCTGTGACTCAAGTAGTGGTCGTCGGCGGCGGCTCGGCGGGATGGATCGCGGCGTGTCGACTCGCCGCGCAGGCGCAGCGTACGCGCAGCGGCGTCGCGGTGACGCTGGTCGAATCCGCGCGCATCCCCACCGTCGGGGTCGGCGAGGGCACCTGGCCGACGATGCGCAACACCTTGGCGAAGATCGGGATATCCGAGACCGACTTCGTCCGCCGCTGCGACGCGGCGTTCAAGCAGGGTGCACGATTCGCGGGGTGGACCGATGATTCGCCGGGCGAGGGCTATTACCACCCGCTCAACCCGCCCGCGGGCGCGACCGAGCTCGACCTCGCGCCGCACTGGCTCGCCCAGTCGGACGCGCCGGAGGCGGCGGACTTCGCCACCTGGGTCGATTTCCAGGCGACGCTCTGCGACGCCGGGCTCGCGCCCAAGTCGATCACGACGCCCGAGTGGGTCGGCCAGGCGAACTACGCCTATCATCTCGACGCGGGCAAGTTCGCGACCTTGCTGCGCGAGCACGCGGTCGAGCGGCTCGGCGTGCGCCACGTGCTCGGCGACGTCGCGCGGGTGGAGCAGGGAGAGGGCGGCGACGTCACCGCGCTGGTGCTCGCCGACGGCGCCGCGATCGCGGGCGACCTGTTCGTCGACTGCACCGGTTTCGCCGCGCTGCTGATCGGCGGGGTCTACGAGGTGCCGTTCCGCCGCTGCGGCGACGTGCTGTTCGCCGATCGCGCGATCGCGCTGCAGGTGCCGTACGACAGCGAGGACGCGCCGATCACCTGCCACACCGTCTCCACCGCGCAGGCGGCGGGGTGGATCTGGGACATCGGGCTGTGGACCCGCCGCGGCGTCGGCCATGTCTACAGCAGCGCGCATATCGGCGGCGACGAGGCGGAGGCCGCGCTGCGCCGCTATGTCGGCCCCGCCGCCGACTCGCTCACCGCGCGCCGGATCACGATCGACGGCGGGCACCGCGAGCGCTTCTGGCAGAACAACGTCGTCGCGGTCGGGCTGTCGGCGGGGTTCATCGAGCCGCTCGAGGCCTCGGCGCTGATGCTGATCGAGGCGTCGATGGACGCGATCGCGGACCGGCTGCCGCGCACGCGCGGCGCGATGCACGTCGCGGCGCGCCAGTTCAACGCCGCCTTCACGCACCACTGGGCGCGGATCATCGAGTTCCTCAAGCTCCACTACGCGATCACCAAGCGCACCGACACCGACTTCTGGCGCGACAATGCCTCGCCCGCGACCTGGCCCGACGGTCTGGCCGAGCGGCTCGAGCTGTGGCGCACGCAGCCGCCCGCGCCGCAGGACTTCGAGCACGCGCGCGAGGTCTTCTCCTGGCCGAGCTACCAATATGTGCTCCACGGCATGCGCTTCGACGCGCGTTATGCCAGGATCGACCCCGCCGCGCCCGAGAGCGCCTTGGCGCGGCGCCATCTCGCCCGCGCCGAGCGCGCGCGCGCCGAGGCCGTGCAGCGGCTGCCGCGCCACCGCGACCTGATCCGCGCGGTGCGCGAGCACGGCCTCCAGGCGATATGAGCCCACCGGTCGCGCTCGACCCGCGGCGGCACGGCGGCGTGCGCTTCGACGCCGCGGCGGCGGGGCGGGGGCGCGCGATCGCGCAGCTCGGGCGCGGCGAGATCGCGCTGGCGGCGTGCGACATGCCCGTCTGCTTCGCCAAGGACGGCGGCACCGGCCGCTTCAACCTGGTCGCGCTGATGGCGCTGGGCGGCGACAACCTCTTCGCGGGCGCGGGCGGCTTCCATGCCACCTACATGCCCCAGGCGGTGCTGCTCGGCGCTTTCCGCCTCGCCGAGGGCGGGACCGGGCTCGCGATCGATCCCGCCGACGCGTCGCTCGGCGGGCGCGGCGCGGCGCTGATCGACGGCGGGGTAGTGACGCCGCTGGTGGCCGAGCTGCGCGTCGCGTTGCAGCGGCTGGTCGAGGACGTCGCCGCGGCGCGCGCGCTCGCCGAGGCGCTCGCGCGCCACCGGCTGCTGCGGCCGTGGCGGCTGGTGCTGCGCCGCGCCGACGCGCGCGAGCACGCGCTCGACGGCCTCTACACGATCGACGAGGAGGCGCTCGCCGCGCTCGACGAGGGGGCGGTGATGGCACTCCACCGTGACGGGACGCTCGCCGCGGCGGCGGTGATCGCCGCCTCGCGCCACCAGCTCGAGCGGCTGCGCCAGCTCCACGATGCCGCGCGGCCGGACGCCCGGATCGTCGCGGGCGAGCTGCCGCCGGACGACTGACTGGCGCGGCCCGGCTCGACAAACACGTTATATAGTGTATTAACGCAGCATGGCAGCGCTGAGCAGCGACGACTCGCCGGTCTATCTCCGGCTACGCGGCACGATCGCCGCGGCGATCCTGCGAGGCGACTATGGTGCGGGCGACCAGCTCCCCTCGGTGCGCGCGCTCGCCGCCGAGCACGGCGCCAATCCGCTCACCGTCGCCAAGGCGTATCAGAGCTTCCAGGACGACGGCTACGTCGAGGTGCGCCGCGGCGTCGGCATGTTCGTGCTGTCGGGGGCGGCGGAGCGGCTGCGCCGGGCGGAGCGCGAGGATTTCGTCGCGCACCAATGGCCGCGCATCCGCGAGCGGATCGACCTGCTCGGGCTCGACGCGACCGACCTGCTCGAACGAGTCGACGGCTGACGCGTTGTCGGGCGTGATGCGACGCCTGATCCCCCTCGCGGCCTGCGCCGCGCTCGCCGCCTGCCAGCAGCAGCCCGAGCAGCCCAGCAACGCCGCGCCGGTCGCGACGCCCAGCGCGTCGCCCAGCGCCACCGCCACGCCGGTCGCGGCGCTGGCGCGCTACGTCGGTCACTACCCTACCGACGCGGTGGAGGGGGGCGCCAGCTTCCTCGCCGAGCCGGCGGTGCGCGCGGCGGTGGCGGCGGCGGTGCCCGACGCGGCGGTGCGCGCGCGCGTGCTCGACCGCGACGTCACCGCCACGCCGATCGCCGAGGTCGAGGGGCGCGTGCTCTCCTACGGCTGCGAGCCGCACAACTGCGGGCCGCACAATTGGGCGATCGCGCTGACGCCCGACGGCGGCTCAGGCGCGGTCTGCTATTATGACGAGGACCGTAAGGTGGCGCGCTGGTACCCCGAGGGCGCGGGGCCGAACCCGGCGAGCGGGTGCCCGTCCGGGGAGTGAGCGGGTGCGCGGGATAGAAGGGCTCCGCCCACCGCTGCGCTTGTGCCCCGGCGCAGGCCGGGGCCCAGTTGGGTAAACCGTGGTGACTCTTGCGCAGCGTCTTCCACCTGGGCCCCGGCCTTCGCCTGGGCACGCGGATGAGTTCGGCGCGTGCGCTTTCCCTATACCGCCCCGGCGAACGCCGGGGCCCAGGTGGGGGACGGTCGATTCTCGCACGACAGCCGTCCCAACGGGACCCCGGCGTGCGCCGGGGTGGAGCTAGTGAGAGGCGGAGCACTCCTCCGCCACCACACGCCTTCGCCCCCTAGAACGCTCCCGCGGGCAGCGCGTACAGCACCTCGGCGCTCGCGCTCGCCGCCGCCTCCAGCCCGAGCGCCTCGGGCACGATCTGGTCGAGGTAGAAGGCACAGGCCGCGCGCTTCACCGCGTCGGCCGCGGGTACCGACGCCTGGCGCTCCATCAGCCAGCCGCATGACGCCACCGACAGCATCGTCAGGAACGGATAGCTCGCCGCCTGACGATCGTCCGCGCTCGCCCCCTGGAGCCGCCGCCCGACCGCCTTGCAGGCGTCGACCAGCCGCACCAGCGCGGGGTGGCGCGCGTCGCGGCGCAGGTCGGCGATCAGGTCGGCGAAGGCGCCGCCGTTGGCCAGCGAGAGCTTGCGCCCGACCAGGTCCGCCGCCTGGATCCCGTTGGTGCCCTCGTAGATCGGCGTGATCCGCGCGTCGCGGAAGAACTGCGCCGCGCCGGTCTCCTCGACATAGCCCATCCCGCCATGGACCTGCACGCCCAGGCTGGCCACCTCGTTGCCGAGATCGGTGGCGTGCGCCTTGGCGAGCGGGGTCATGATCTCGAGCCGCTCGCGCGCCTTGGCGTCGCCCAGCGTGGCGCGGTCGACCTGGCCGCAGGCGTAATAGACCAGAGCGCGCGCCGCCATCGTCTGCGCCTTCATCCGCAGCAGCATGCGGCGCACGTCGGCATGCTCGACGATCGCCGCGGGGGCGCCGTCGCGCGCGCCCTGAACGCGGTCGCGCGCGTAGGCGGCCGCCTTCTGCGTCGCGCCCTCCGCCACCTGCACCCCCTGGACGCCGACGTTGAGGCGCGCGTTGTTCATCATCGTGAACATCGCGCGCATGCCGCCATATTCCGGGCCAATCAGCTCACCGACGCAGTCGCCCTGGTCGCCGAACGACAGCACGCAGGTGGGCGAGGCGTGGAGCCCCAGCTTATGTTCGATCGACACCGCGCGCACGTCGTTAAGCGCACCGTCGAGCCTTACCTTGGGGACGAGGAACAGCGAGATGCCGCGCGTGCCCGCGGGCGCATCGGGCGTGCGCGCCAGCACGAGATGGACGATGTTGTCGGCGAGATCGTGGTCGCCGAAGCTGATGAAGATCTTGGTCCCGTTGATCAGGTACGTGCCATCCCCACGCGGTGTCGCGGTGGTGCGCAGCGCGCCGACGTCGCTGCCCGCCTGCGGCTCGGTCAGGTTCATCGTGCCGGTCCACTCGCCGCTGGCGAGCCTGGGCAGGTAGGTCGCCTGCTGCTCGGGCGTGCCGTGGTGCGCCAGCGCCTCGATCGCGCCGACGGTGAGGATCGGCGCGAGCGCGAAGCCCATGTTGGCGGTGCCGAGCGTCTCCAGCACCGCGGCCTGGACGACGAAGGGCAGGCCCTGGCCGCCCCAGCGCTCGTCGACCCCGATCGTGCCCCAGCCGCCCTCGACATAGGCCTGGTAGGCGGCGCGGTAGCCCTCGGGCATCACCACGCCCTTCGGCGTCCAGCGCGCGCCGACGCGGTCACCCGCGGTGGCGAGCGGCGCCCACTCGCCCTCCGCGAACGCGCCGATGCCCTCGAGCACCGCCTCGACCGTGTCCGCGCTGGCGGCGGCGAAGCGCTCGTGCCGCGCGATCTCGTCGAGTCCGACGACGTGATCGAGGACGAAGCGCTGGTCGGCGATGGCGGGCACGAAGGTCATTTCTCTCTCCTGTGCGCCCTCGCTATACCCGCGGCGATGAGCGCTCAACTCCCCGACATCCGACGCTACGGCACGGCCGCGGTCGCCGCGGCGGCGGCGGCGATCCGCGCCGGCGGGATCGTCGCGGTGCCGACCGAGACGGTCTACGGCCTCGCCGCCGACGCGCGTGATTCGCGCGCGGTGGCGCGGATCTACGCCGCGAAAGGGCGGCCCAGCTTCAACCCGCTGATCGTCCACGTGCTCGACCTCACCGCCGCGGAGGCGCTGGCGGTATTCGACGACGACGCGCGCGCGCTGGCGGCGCGCTTCTGGCCGGGGCCGCTGACGCTGGTGCTGCCGCTGCGCGACGGCGCGAGCGTGGCGTCACTGGCCACCGCGGGGCTCGACACGATCGCGCTGCGCGTGCCGGCACATCGCGCGATGCGCGCGCTGCTGGCCGAGAGCGGCGCGCCGCTGGCGGCGCCCTCGGCCAACGCGAGCAACGCGATCAGCCCGACCCGCGCCGAGCATGTCGCGGCGAGCCTGGGCGCGGCGGTGCCGCTGATCCTCGACGACGGCGCGACCGAGGCAGGGGTGGAGTCGACGATCGTGGCGGGACGGACGATCCTTCGCCCCGGTCCGGTCACCGCGGAGATGCTGCGCGCCGTGCTGCCGGTCGCGGCGGGGACGACCACGCACGTCAGCGCGCCGGGCCAGCTCGCGACCCATTACGCGCCGCGCAAGCCGCTGCGGCTGGGGGCGGTGTCCGCCGAGCCGGACGAGTGGCTGATCGGCTACGGCGCGGTGGCGGGCGACGACACGTTGTCCTCGACGGGCGACGCGGTCGAGGCGGCGGCGCGGCTGTTCGACTCGCTGCACCGCGCCGACGCGAGCCCGCGCGCGCGGATCGCGGTGGCGCCGGTGCCCGAGAGGGGGGTAGGGGTGGCGATCAACGATCGGCTGCGCCGCGCGGCGCGGCGCTAGGCTACACCCGCCGTGTTCCTGCGGACGCGACGCCTCCGCGTGACTCGGCCGCTAACATCCTGGTCAACCCGGAAAAGGTCCGGGATCCGGCGCTCCGTGTCCTCGTAAGGCGTTGCCCGGGCGGGAAGTGGATCCCGGAACGAGTCCGGAAGCATCGAGAAAGCGGCCCGGCGAGCACATCGGTGCCGCCGCCGGTGCGCCCCTCTCCCTATCGGAAAGGGGCGCTCCGATCTCACGCCGCCGGCGCGCTCGCCTTGCTGCGCGCGGCGAAGCTCTTGCGCAGCTTCTGCAGCTTGGGCGGGATCACCGCCATGCAATAGGGGTTCGACCGGCCCGATGTCTCCCAATAGTCCTGGTGATAGCCCTCGGCCGGGTACCAGTCGCCGAACTCCTCGATCGTGGTCACGATCTTGCCCGGCACGTTCTCCTGCGCGCGCGCGATCGCCTGATTGGCCTGCTCCTCCTGCATCACCGTCTCGGGGAAGATCGCCGAGCGATACTGCGTCCCGACGTCGTTGCCCTGGCGGTTGAGCTGCGTCGGGTCATGCGTGGCGAAGAAGATGTCGAGCAGGTCGGCGTAGCTCACCTGCGCGGGGTCGAAGCCGACGCGGATCGCCTCGGCGTGGCCGGTGTCGCCGCCGCACACCTGCTTGTAGGTCGGGTCGGGGACGTGACCGCCGATGTAGCCGCTCTCGACGCTCTCGACCCCGATCACGTCCTTGAACACCGCCTCGGTGCACCAGAAGCAGCCACCCGCCAGCGTCGCATATTCCGTCATCAGAAGCGTCTCCTTTGCGTGTCATGTAGGAAGCCGCTAGGCGGCGGCAACGGCAAGGGAGACAGCCATGACGCAGGACGCGACGCTCGACGGCAAGGTGATGGTGACCGGCGGCGCCGGCTATATCGGCAGCCACGCGGTGCTCGCGCTGCTCGACGAGGGTTATGACGTCGTCGTCATCGACAATCTCGTCACCGGCTTCGACTGGGCGGTCGACCCGCGCGCCGCCTTCGTCAACGTTGCGGTCGAGGACGCGCGCGTCCGCGACGTCATTCGAGAGCATAACGTCCGCGCGATCATGCATTTCGCCGGCTCGGTCGTGGTGCCCGAATCGGTCAGCGACCCGCTCAAATATTACCGCAACAACACCGCGGCGACGCGCAGCCTGATCGAGAGCGCGGTGGCCGAGGGCGTGCCGCACTTCATCTTCTCGTCGACCGCGGCGACCTACGGCACGCCCGAGCGTGTGCCCGTCGCCGAGAACGACCCCAAGGTGCCGATCAATCCCTACGGCATGTCCAAGCTGATGACCGAGCATATGCTCAAGGACGTCTCGGCGGCGCACCCGATGAACCACTGCTGCCTGCGCTATTTCAACGTCGCGGGAGCGGACCCGCAGGGGCGCAGCGGCCAGTCGACGGTCGGCGCGACCCACCTCATCAAGATCGCGGTCGAGGCGGCGACGGGCAAGCGCGCCGCGGTGTCGGTCTACGGCACCGACTTCCCGACCCGCGACGGCACCGGAGTGCGCGACTACATCCACGTCAGCGACCTCGCCGAGGCGCATGTCGCCGCGCTCAAGCTGCTGATCGAGCGTCCCGGCGAGAGCCACACGCTCAACTGCGGCTATGGCCGCGGCTTCTCGGTGCTCGAGGTGCTCGACGCGGTGGACCGGGTCACCAACCACTCGATCGAGCGCCGGCTGGAGGGCCGCCGCGCGGGCGACCCGGCCGAGCTGGTCGCGGACAATGCCGCGATCCTGCGCACGATCGACTGGGCGCCGCGGCGCGACGACCTGGAA
This sequence comes from Sphingomonas sp. BK580, assembly GCF_014194975.1. GTDB lineage: Bacteria > Pseudomonadota > Alphaproteobacteria > Sphingomonadales > Sphingomonadaceae > Sphingomonas. The sequence continues at coordinate 132,936 of NZ_JACIAY010000014.1, forward strand.
GGGATCGTCCGCGACGCGCTGGCGTGGGAGCGGCAGCTGGCCGACCGCGCGCGGTGACGTGGCGCTCGCTCCTGTTCGTGCCGGGCGACCGGCCGGAGCGGATGGAGAAAGCGCTCGGGCTCGGCGCCGACGCCCTGATCCTCGACCTGGAGGACTCGGTCGCGCCCGCCGCCAAGCCGGCGGCGCGCGACGCGGTCCGCTCGCTGCTCGAGCGCGCCCCGGCCGGCCCGGCGCTGCTGGTGCGGGTCAACCCGGTCGCGAGCGAGGCGTTCGCCACCGACATCGCCGCGCTGGCGGGGGCGCCGCTGACCGGCGTGGTGCTGCCCAAGGCGGAGGGGCGCGCCACCGTCGTCGCGCTGCGCGAGGCGCTGCCGGGCGACTATGCGGTGCTGCCGATCGCGACCGAGACGCCGCGCGCCGTCTTCGCGCTCGGCGACTATGACGGCGCCGGCCTCGCGGGGTTGACCTGGGGCGCCGAGGACCTGCCCGCCGCGATCGGCGCGCTCGGCTCGCGCGAGGCGGACGGCGGCTATACCGACCCCTACAAGATGGTGCGCGCGCTCGCGCTGTTCGCCGCGCACGCCGCAGGGGTGCCCGCGATCGAGACGGTCTACCCCGATGTCCGCGACCTCGACGGGCTCGCTGCCTATGCGGCGCGCGGCCGGCGCGACGGCTTCGCCGGCATGATGGCGATCCATCCCGCGCAGGTGGCGGTGATCAACGCCGCGTTCACGCCGGACGAGGCGGAGCTCGCGGCGGCGCGGCGCGTCGTCGCGCTGTTCGAGGCGAACCCGGGTGCGGGCGCGCTCCAGCTCGACGGGCGGATGGTCGACGCGCCGCATCTCGCCGCGGCGCGGCGCCTGCTCGGGGCGGTGACGGAGCGTGCCGGCGGTTGAACGGCCGCGCCGCTCGACGCGATCACCGCCCTGGCGGACGGCTGCTCCGACGACGGCGGCGCGCCGCCGTGGCGCTCTCGGTCGCGCGATATGCCGGTCCTAGCAGGTGCTTGGTCGAGCGATCGAAGTCGCGGTCACCTCGCGCGCCGACGGCAAGAAGGCGGCGATACGCGCGCCACAGCACGAACCCGACCCAGGCAGCGCAGGCGGTGATCGAGACGGCCGCGACGGCCCTCCCATGCGCTATATGGACGAGCGAGGAGGGCGAGCGGGGCTAGCGGTACCAGCGCGATCAGCAGCGACAGGTTGTTCGCCGACGCCGGCGAACCGCGCGCCGTCATGTCGCGATCCACGAAGCGGCTCAGGCGGCGCGCACGGCTCATGTCGCTGCTCTAGCGGGCTGCCAACCCGCCGCAACCTTTAGCGCGCCAGTGAGCGCCGCAGCGTCGCGCCGAGCCACCACCAGAGCGCCGCCCAGCCCGTCCCAGCGCACCAACCCGCCAGCACGTCCGACGGCCAGTGGACGCCGAGGTACACGCGGCTCACCCCGATCGCCGCGGTCAGCAGGATCGCGATCACGAAGATGTAGCTGCGCACCGCGCGCCCCTCGGCGACCTGCGCCACCAGCCCGGCGAGGGTGAGATACACCAGCGCGCTGTTGCTGGCGTGCCCGCTCGGGAAGCTGAGCCCGGTGACCTGGACGAGATGGTCGACCAGCTCGGGTCGCGGCCGGCCGACCCAGTGTTTCGCCTGCGCCGCGACGATCGAGCCGCTGATCGTCGCCGCCGCAACCAGTGCTGCGGTGAGCCACAGCCGCCGCACCAGCAGCAGCCCGATCGTGCCCGCCACCACCAGCGTCAGCACCGTACCGCTGCCGAGCGCGGTGACGTCGACCAGCGCGGCGTGGAGCCAGCGCGGGCCGATCGGCTGCGCCAGGTCGCCGCGGACGCGCAGCGCGAGCATGATCGCGCGGTCCCAGGCGAGCGGCGCGCCCCCGCCGACCAGCAGCGCGAGCAGCGCCACGCCGACCAGCCCGGCGAGACCGAGCGCGACCCACAGGACGGGCGGGGCGGGCGGGGCCTCGCGCGGCTCCTCGGCGGGAACGGCGCGGTCGATCATCGTCTGCATGGTCGGCGACAACGAGCAGGGCGCGGGAGCGCTGCGTCGAGGCGTGAGATTTGTCGAGCGCACGGGATGGCGCGGGCATGTCGCTGGCCCCCTGACCGTGACTTCTCGTCCCTCCACCGTCATCCTCGCGAAAGCGGGGATTCGTCGACGCTGACCTCGAGGCACGTTCGACGATCCGCGCCTTTGTCCTCTTTCCGCAGGGATGACGGAGGGAAGGGACGCGTCCGTCTGCTCGCCTGTCCTCCAACGACCGTCTGTGTCGCGCCGGCCCGATCCGTCGCGCGCCATGCGGCTTCGGCACCACATCGACGGCAACAAAATGTCGCACCTCGCTGCGCCGCCGATTGACGAGCCCCCCACCGCAGCGCAGCATGTCGGTCACACACAAGAAACAATGGGGGCATTGTGGTGGTGAGCTTCAAGCGTCGCATGCTGGTGCAGCTTCTCGCGTCGGCCGCGATCGCGTCTCCCGCGGCGGCGCAGACCGCGCCGGCCGACCCGGGCGCCGCCGCGCCGACCAGCTCGGGCCAGACCACCCAGGCCGACGTGCCGCAGAACAGCAGCACCACCGACGGCGACATCATCGTCACCGCGCAGAAGCGCGACGAGAATATCCAGAACGTGCCGATCAGCATCCAGGCCATCGGAACGCGCCGGCTGGATCAGCTCAACGTCTCGAACTTCAACGAATATACCCAATTGCTGCCGTCGGTGGCGTTCCAGTCGTCGCAGCCCGGCGTCACCACCGTGTACATGCGCGGCGTCGCCTCGGGCGGCGACGGCAACCACTCGGGCTCGCTGCCGTCGGTCGGCACCTATCTCGACGAGCAGCCCGTCACCACGATCGGCGGCACGCTCGACATCCACATCTACGACGTCGCCCGGATCGAGAGCCTCGCCGGCCCGCAGGGCACGCTGTACGGCGCGTCGAGCGAGGCGGGGACGATCCGCATCATCACCAACAAGCCCGACACCGCCGGCTTCTACGGCCGCGTCGACGGCGAGGTGAACAGCGTCCACTCCGGCGGGATCGGCTATTCCACCGAGGGGATGCTCAACATCCCGTTCAGCGAGCGCATGGCGCTGCGCGTCGTCGCCTTCTACCAGCGTGACGCCGGCTTCATCGACAACGTGCCGGGCACGCGCAGCTTCCTGCCGCAGCCCGGCGGCATCACCGTCACCAACGACCCGTTCGTCGAGAAGGACTATAACGACACCGAGACCTATGGCGGCCGCGCCGCGCTCAAGATCGACCTCGACGACAATTGGACCGCGACGCCGACCCTGCTCTACCAGGAGCAGCGCAGCCACGGCAGCTACGCCTATGATCCCAAGGTCGGCGACCTCGAGGTGCAGCATTTCTACCCCGAATACCGCAAGGACCGCTTCGCCCAGGCGGCGCTGACGATCGAGGGACAGCTCGGCAACTGGGACGTGACCTATGCCGGCGCCTATCTCGACCGCCGCGCCGAGCAGTCCACCGACTATACCGACTATTCCGAGGCCTATGACTCGCTCTACTCGTCGGTGGGCGGCTTGGCGGGTTATTTCTACTATCAGGATGCCGCCGGCAACACGATCGACCCGCGCCAGCGCGTAGTCGGGCGCGACCATTTCAAGAAGACGAGCCAGGAGCTGCGCGTCGCCTCGCCCGCCGACCAGCCCTTCCGGGTCGTCGCCGGCGGTTTCTACCAGCGGCAGAGCAACCTGATCTTTCAGGACTATCAGATCCCGAACCTCGGCCCCGACGTGTCGGTCAACGGCTATACCGGCACGCTGTGGCTCACCCGCCAGCATCGTGTCGACAAGGATTACGCGGTGTTCGGCGAGGCGAGCTACGACCTCACGCCCCGGCTGACCCTGACCGCGGGCGGGCGCGCCTTCATCTACGACAACTCGCTGGTCGGCTTCTTCGGGTTCGGCCGCAACCCGAACGTCGACCCCGAGGACGGCCGGCCCTATACCGCGTCGCCGTTCAACGCCGCGGGCAGCTCGCGCACCGGGGTGGCGAGCTGTTACCTCGCGGGCGGTGGCACGTTGCGCGACGCCTATCTCAACGGCGGCGACACCAGCGCCTTCCTCACCACCAAGGACGTGGGCGCGATCCCCTGCGTCAACCTCGGCGTGGTCAAGGGCAACACGGTGGTGCCCAAGCGCGCCGACGGGCAGGGCGTGACCTACCGCTTCAACGCGACCTGGAAACCGACCGACCTGCTGCTGCTCTACGCCACCTGGTCGAAGGGCTTCCGGCCGGGCGGGATCAACCGTCGCGGCGACGTCGGCGACTATGCGGCCGACTTCCTCACCAACTACGAGCTCGGCTGGAAGACGACCTGGCTCGACGGGCGGTTGCGCATCAACGGCGCGGTATACCAGCAGAACTGGGACCAGTTCCAATTCTCGTTCCTGGGCGAGAACAGCTTCACCGTGATCCAGAACGGCCCCGACGCGCGCATCCGCGGCGTCGAGATGGACGCCAACGTCAGTGCCGGCCCGCTCTCCTTCACCGCCTCGGGCGCCTATACCGACGCCAAGACGCGGACCGACCTGTGCGAGACCGTGACCTGCCTCGGCGACGGCAGCGACGTCCTCGCGCCGAGCGGCACTCGCCTGCCCGTGACGCCGCGCTTCAAGATCGGCGGTACCGCGCGCTACACCGTGCCGATCGGCGCGGCCAAGGCGTACCTCCAGGCGCTGGTGTCGCACCAGAGTTCGGCGGCGTCGGACCTGCGCGTCGAGAAGGCAGCGGCGCTGGGGCGGATCGAGGGCTATACTACCGGCAATCTCTCGGCCGGGGCGGAATGGTCGAGCTACACGCTCGAGTTCTTCGCGCGCAATCTGTGGGACGAGCGCGGGCAGATCTCGCGCTTCCAGCAGTGCGGCGCGTGCGACCAGCGGCCGTATGTCGTGCCGATCACCCCGCGCACGATCGGGCTACGGCTGGGCGCGAAGTTCTGACGGGGCGAGGGGGCTTCGCGCGGTCCCGGCTCCCGCGTCATCCTCCCATCGCCATCTCCTTCGTGCGTCATCCTCAACGCGTCGCAGGATCCATCGGCCCGCACGCACCACGCGCATGAAGCGCGCGGCGCCATGGATCCCGGAACGAGTGCCGGATGACGCCAGGGAGACGGGGTGGCCGCGCGCGCATCGCTCCGCCCGCGCCATGCCGCGGCTGCTGAATCCGCCGATCCCGTCGCGGCGTCCTTGTCCTCGCGGACGGTCCCGCGCGCGCCCAAGCCCGCTGGCGGCGCGGCGTCAGGCCCGGTAAGCCGGTCCCCATGACCGGACCGCCGCCCGACGAGGACTCACGCTGGTTCCGCCGCGCCACCGCCGCGACGGGCCACGCGATCGTCATCACCGCGGCGGAGATCGAGCCTCCCGGGCCGGCGATCCGCTTCGTCAACGCGGCGATGTGCGCGCTCACCGGGTATGCCAAGCACGAGCTGCTCGGCGCGACGCCGCGGATCGTCCAGGGGCCCGAGACCGACCGCGCGGTGCTCGCCGCGCTGAAGCGCGCGCTGCGCGCAGGGCAGGGGTTCGCCGGCGAGACGGTCAACTACCGCAAGGACGGGACGCGCTACGTCGTTGCCTGGACCATCGACCCGATCCGCGACTCAGCCGGCACGATCGAGGGCTGGATTGGCGTGCTGCGCGACGTCAGCGCGGAACGTCGCGTCGACGCCCAGCGCGCCGCGGCCGACGCGCGGTTGCGCGCGATCTTCTCCGCCGCCTCGGTCGGTCTCTCGGAGGTCGACCAGAGCGGCCGCTTCCTGCGCGTCAACCAGGAGCTGTGCCGCCTGCTCGGCCGCGACGAGACCGAGCTGCTGCGGCTCGGCGTCGCGGACGTGACCGAGCCGCCCTATCTCGCGCCGTCCGACGCGGCGGTCGCGGCGGCGCTGACGAGCGGGCGCACCACCACCCTCGACAAATGCTACCACCGTCCCGACGGCAGCACCGTCTGGGCCAACAGCAGCATCACGCCGTTGGGCGAGGCCGGCGACCCGGCGCGCTCGCTGCTGGTCGTCACCATCGATCTCACCGCGCGCAAACGCGCCGAGGCGGCGCTGCGCGAGAGTGAGGCGCGTTTCCGCGAGTTCGGCACCGCCTCGACCGACGCGCTATGGGTACGCGACGCGCGCGACCTGCGGGTCGAATATGCCAGTCCCGCGTTCGAGCGGCTGTACGGCCTGCCGCTCGCCGCGGTCGGCGGTCCCGACGATCTGCGCCGCGTGGCGCGGCTGATCTTGCCCGCCGACCGCCCCGCCGCGCTCGACGCCGTGCGGCGGGTCCGCGCGGGCGCGACCGTCACCGCCGAGTTCCGCGTCCGCCGCGCCGCCGATGGAGCGGTACGCTGGGTACGCGACACCGCCTTCCCGATCCGCGATGCCGAGGGGCGGGTCCATCGCATCGGCGGCATCAGCGAGGACGCCACCGCGGCCAAGGCGAGCTCGGACCGGCTCGAGGTGCTCGTCGCCGAGTTGCAGCACCGCACGCGCAACCTGCTCGGCGTCGTCCGCGGTCTGTCCAATCAGCTGATCGCGAGCAGCGCCTCGCTCGACGATTTCGCCGGCCGCTTCGACGACCGGCTCAGCGCGCTGGCGCGAGTCAACGGACTGCTCGCGCGGCTGAGCGAGGGCGATCGCATCACCTTCGACGAACTGGCGCGCAGCGAACTCGAGTCGCTCGGCGGCACCGACTGGCTCGCGTCCGGCCGGGTGACGATGGCAGGGCCCCTTGGCGTGCGGCTGCGCTCGAGCACGGTGCAGACCTTCGCGCTGGCGCTCCACGAGCTTGCCACCAACGCGCTCAAGTATGGCGCGCTGTCGCCGCGCGGTGGCCGGCTCGCGCTGGACTGGCGGGTGGCGCAGGACGGGGGCGTGCCGATGCTGCATGTCACCTGGCACGAGAGCGGCGTCGCGCGCGATCCGCTCGCCGACGCGACGGCGCCGGGCGGCGGCTACGGACGCGAGCTGATCGAACATGCTTTGCCCTATCAGCTCGGCGCGCGCACGCACTTCGCGCTGCGCGATGACGGGGTCGATTGCGAGATCGCGCTGCCCGTCTCGCGCGGTACCGAAAGCGCGAGCGCGAGCGCCCGCGCTGCGCTAGAGGCGGAAGCCAGACGCCCGCCGCAGCGGGCATGACATCGGAGAGGATGGAAGACCGCATGACCCAGATGGGCCGGTTCGACTGGGCAGACCCGTTCCTGCTCGACGATCAGCTGAGCGAGGACGAGCGGATGGTGCGCGACACCGCGCGTGC
>NZ_JACIAY010000015.1 GCF_014194975.1 Sphingomonas sp. BK580
CCAGCAAGGAGAGCGTGACGCGGGGTGGAGCAGCCCGGTAGCTCGTCAGGCTCATAACCTGAAGGTCACAGGTTCAAATCCTGTCCCCGCAACCACCACGGAACGCGACACGCCGCCCCTCGGGGCGGCGTTGTCGTTCCTGGCCCAGTTCACCAGATCCTCGACTCTGGCAATCACTTCTGCCTCGGCAGAACCGTGGGCGCCGGGATGGATCGTCACGCTCTCGCAGGGCATTCAGCCCAGATCGTTACTTAGGGAACGGTGTCCGAGGTCAGATGTCGGCCCGCCATGCCTCGCCGGCGAGTGGCCGAGAGGGAAGGGTGTGCTTGTCGGTCAGCCTCGCCGCCAAGCCCTGTTGGAACAGCCTCGACCGGTCGCCCAGTGCATCAACATCGAGATGTCGAGCGGTCGGAGTTGGGAGGCGGAAGCGCACCAGGAATCATCGGTGATGAGTCTTCGGCATCAGGTTGCTAGGTGGTGCTTACTCGTCGCGCTGCAGCCCGGCCACGAAGGCCGCGACGTTGTCCCCCAGCTCGGCAGTGGCATAGCCGCCTTCCATCACCGTCACGATCGTCAGTCCGGTCGCCGCGAGCCGCGCGGCCAGCGCGGCGAAGTCGTCGCGGGCGAAGGTGAAGTACGAGATCGGGTCGCTCGCGTAGAGATCCGCGCCCAGCGACAGCACCAGCAGCCGCGTCCCGTGGCGCGTGATCGCGTCGAGGGCGCGCTCCAGCGCGGGTTGGTACGTCGCCCAGCCGGTACCGCGCGGCAGCGGCAGGTTGAGCGTCGCGCCGCGGCCCGCGCCCGTGCCGGTCTCGTCGGCATGGCCCCAGTAGAAGGGATAGTCGGTCGCCGGGTCGGCGTGGATCGAGACGAACAGCATCTCGCCGTCGGCGTAGAAGATGTCCTGCGTGCCGTTGCCATGGTGATAGTCGACGTCGAGGATCGCGACCGGGTCCAGCCCGCGGCGCCGCGCTTCGGCCGCCACGATCGCGGCGTTGTTGAGGTAGCAATAGCCGCCGAGATAGTCGCGCCCGGCGTGGTGACCGGGCGGGCGGCACAGCGCGAAGGCCCGCCGCGTCGCCCCCGCGGCGACCTCGTCGAGCGCGGTCAGCGCGGTCTGCGCCGACCAATAGGCCGCCTGCCACGTCCCCGCCGCGATCGGCGTGCCCGCGTCGTAGCTGTAGCGCCCGAGCCGCGCGTCGATCCGCGCCAGGTCGAGCGCGCGCCGCCCGACCACCGGCCAGGTATAGCCGATCGCGTCGCCCCGCCGCCCCGCCGCGACCCAGTCGGCGTGCGCGACCCGGAGGAAGGTCAGATAATCGGCGTCGTGCACCGTCGCGAGCGGTGCCATGCCGAAGTCGCGCGCGCACGTCGCCACGCCGAGCGCCGCCACGATCGACTCCGCGCGTGCGGGACACTCATTGTAGGCGACCCAGTCGCCGTTGTGCATCTCGCGCGCGGGGGCGTGCGCCAGCTGGCGCGGGTCGAACACGATCGTCACGCGAGGCTCCCGTCGACGCAGCCCTGCGCGAAGGCGTAGAGCCGCGCCATCTTGTGGTTGACCGAGTCGCGCCCGGCACTGCCCTGGTGGCCCGCGGCGAGGTCGGTGAGCAGCAGCGCGGGCGCGCGCGCGGTCGAGGCGGCGCGGACCGCGGCGACCAGCTTGGCCGGCTCCCAGTAACCGACGCGATCGTCCTTGAGCCCGGCGGTGGTGAACAGCGGCGGGTAGGGCGCCCGTCGCACGTTCTCATAGGGCGAGATGCCCAGCATGTAATCATAGTCGGCCGCGCTCGACAGCGGGTCGCCCCAGTCGGGGCGGAACAGCGGCACCAGCGGGTGGTCGGCGTCGCTCATCGTGTTGAGCATGTCGACGAAGGGCACGGTCGCGATCACCCCGGCCCAGAGCGTCGGCGCCAGGTTCATCGCACCGCCCACCAGCAGACCGCCCGCGGACAGGCCGTAGGACACGATCCGGTCGCGCGCCGCATGGCCGGTCACGGCGAGATGCTGCGCGCAGGCGACGAAGTCGGTGAAGCTGTTGCGCTTGCGGTGGCGCCGCCCGTCGAGGAACCAGCGCCGGCCCTTCTCCGCGCCGCCGCGCACGTGCGCGATCGCGTAGGTCCAGCCCTGCTCGACCAGGACGGTGGACGCGACGTCGAACAGCGCCTCGCTCGACACGCCGTAGGCGCCATAACCGTAGAGCAGCAGCGGGGCACGCCCGTCCGCGCGCGCGCCGCGGCGCGTCAGCAGCGTGATCGGCACGCGCTCGCCGTCGGGCGCGGTGGCGTAGAGCCGGCGCACGGTGAAGCGCGCGGGGTCGTAGCCGGCGAGCCGCTGCGTCGCGATCGTCGTCGCGCGCGCGCTCGCGAGGTCGACCGCGATCCAGCGCGGCGGCGCGGCGGGGGTCTCGATCGTGGCGCGGCAGGTCGCTGCGGCATAATCCTGCTCGCCCGGCACGGTCAGCGCGTAGGCGTCGCCGCCGAAGGCGACCTCGCGCGCGGCGCCGCCGGGGGCGAGCAGCATGAGCCGCGGCAACGTGTCGCGGCGCTCGACCCAGGCCAGCGCGCGACGGAATGGCACCAGCTGGAGGATCTGCGTGCCGGCGCGGTGCGGCACCAGCGTCCCGGTCTCGGCGAAGCTGCGGCGATCCAGCCGGGCGACGCGCCCGTCGATCGCCTGCTCGTCCTCGATCAGCGCGACCAGCGCGCCGTCCCACTCGTCGATCGCGTAGCGACGCCCGGGCGCGCGCGGGCGGACCAGCGCGGGGGCGCGCTCCTCCGCGTCGGCGGCGACGAGCCGCACCTCGCTCGTGTCCGGGCCCGAGAGCGTGATCGCGACGAACCCGTCCGCCGCGGTGCGCGCGATCGCCATGAAGATCGCGGGGTCGTGCTCCTCGTAGACCAGCACGCGCTCGCCGCCGGCCACGGGCGTGCGATACACCCGCGTCGGCCGGTTGCGCGCGTCGCGCCAGATCCAGAACAGCCACCGCGACGAGGGCGAGAACACCAGACCGCCATAGCCATAAGCGTCGGTGTCGACGACGACGCGGACCGCCCCGCCGGCGAGATCGCGCACGCACAGCCGGTGCCGGTCGTTGCCGCCGACGTCCTCCGCCCAGGCGTAGAGGCGCCCGTCCGGGCTGACCTGCTGCCCGGTGGTGCGGTAATAGGCCTGGCCGCGCGCGCGCTCGTTCTCGTCGAGCAGCAGCTCGACCGCCCCGGTGTCGGTGCGGCGGCGCGTGTAGCGCGGGTGCGCGCCCGCGCTCTCGTCGACGCTGTAGGTCCAGCCGCCGCGCGCCACGTCGGGCGCGCCGCCGCCCAGCGGCGCGCGCGCGTCGAGCGCGGCGAGGAAGCGGCGCTCCGCGGCGGCGACGCGGTCGAGCACGGCGCCGGCGTACGCGTTCTCGGCGAGAAGATGGTCGCGGATCGCGGCGGGCATCGTCGCGATGTCGCGCTGCCCCTGGGGCGGGACGTATTTGAGCCACGCATAGGGATCGTCGCGCGTCCGCCCGAGCTGGTGCCGCAGCAGCGGCACGCGCGGCGTGACCGGCGGCGTCGGCAGAGCGGCGCCCGCGCGCGCCGGACCTTCCGTCGCGACGAGCAACGCCGTCGCACCCGCGCCGACGAGGAAGCGCCGGCGCGCGCGATCGGTCAGGGGAGAGGGCATGACGGTCAAGGATCCTCGCGCGCTGCGTCGTCGCCGACGCTAGGGCCAGGCCGGCGCGTGCCGCAATGGCGCACGCGCGAATGGCCCGATCGCGACGGCGATCGGCCCTGTCCGCGCGGCCACGCCGCAAGAATCGGCGTCAACTACGATCTTCGACAGCATTGTTGAGAAGAATGGGGGCGGCGATGCGCACGATCGTTTCACAACTCGCGGGGGCGAGTATCCTGGCAGCGGCGGCGATGACGCTCGCGGGCGCCACCGCGGCGGCGCAGACCGCGCCCGCCGCGGCGAACACGGACGCCGACGCGAGCGGGGGCAGCGAGCGCGAGATCGTGGTCACCGCGACCAAGCGTGACGAGGCCGCGAGCGACGTCGCCGGCTCGGTCTCGGCGGTGACGCAGGAGAACCTGCAGCGGCTCAACGCGCAGAGCCTGTCGGACTATATCACGCGCGTGCCGGGCGTGGTCTTCAACGACTATCAGCCCGGCGTCTCCGAGGTGGTGATCCGCGGCGTCGCCTCGACCACCTACCACGAGGCCAATCAGGCGACGACGGGCTATTACATCAACCAGATCCCGCTGGTGGAGCCGGGCTTCCCGCTCGTCATCCCCGACATCGACGCGTTCGACGTCAAGCAGGTGGAGGTGCTGCGCGGGCCGCAGGGCACGCTGTTCGGCTCCTCCTCGCTGGGCGGCGCGGTCAATTACGTCGTCAACGAGGCCGATCCCACCCGGCTGGACGCCGGCGCCGAGGGGATCGTCTCCAGCACGCGGCGCGCGGGCGAGGCGAGCTACGCCGCCAAGGCGATGGTCAACGTGCCGCTGGTCGACGACAAATTGGCAGTGCGGCTGGTGGCGTTGCAGCGCTACGACGCGGGCTATCTCGACAATGTCGGCACCGGCGAGAAGGGCAGCAACGACCTGCGCGTGCGCGGGCTGCGCGGCTCGGTGGTGTGGCAGCCGGGCGCGACGACCAAGCTCGCCGCGCTCGCGATGTACCAGGAATATGACCTCGACGACCAGACCTACGTGCTGTTCGGCGACAATCCGAAGACGTTCGAGCGGAACACCAACGTGGACGAGTATCAGGACACCGAGATCCAGCTGTACAGCCTGCGACTCGACCAGGAGCTCGGCTTCGCCAACTTCACCGCGATCGGCAGCTACACGCAGAAGAAGGCCGATCTGGCCTTCGACGATTCGATCTTTCTCGGCATCGACGCGCGCACCGGCACGCCGCAGCTCTCCAGCTCGACCGGCAAGTCCACCACTTACTACGGCGAGATGCGGCTGGCCTCGAGCGGCACCGGACCGTTCACCTGGCTGATCGGCGCCAATTACACCAGGCTGCGGTCCGACTCGACCGACGGCGCGCGGCTCGACGGCATCGCCGATTATATCGATGCCAACCCCGGCGAGTTCGCCGATCAGCCGAGCAGCGTGATCGCGCCGGGTGACCTGCTGCGCCGCACCGTCAGCACCAACCGCGTGCGCGAGATCGCCGCCTTCGGCGAGCTGGCCTACACCTTCCTCGACCAGGTGACGCTGACGCTCGGCGGGCGCGTCTTCCAATATGAGTCGCGGCCGCGCTTGCAGTTCCTGCCCAACGCCGCGCTGATCGCGCCGTTCGACTATCAGCCCGGCTCGCAGAAACAGTCGGGCTTCGTCCCCAAGGTGTCGCTCGCCTACAAGCCGAGCGATCGCTTCACGCTCTACGGCCTCTATTCCGAGGGCTTCCGCATCGGCGGCGTCAACGTCTACAGCGCCGCCTCGGGCACGCCGCTGACGTTCGGCAGCGACAGCACGCAGAATTACGAGGTCGGCGCCAAGTTCGAGCTGGTGCCGGGCGCGATGTCGTTCGACATCGCCGCCTTCCACATCAAGTGGAACGACATCCAGTCGCGGCTGTTCACGCCCGTCACCTTCGACGCCTATACCGTCAACGGCGGCGGGGCCAAGATCGACGGCGTCGAGCTGTCGCTGGTCTTCCGCCCGACCGCCAATCTGACGTACAGCGCCAACGTCACCTACAACGACGCGCGGCTGTCCGGGCTGCTCCCCGACAGCAGCGCGCCGGGAGGCGGCTATGCCGCGGGCACGCAGCTGCCCGGCGCGTCGGACTGGATCATCGCCAACCAGCTCGACTGGGAGCTGCGGAGCTCGCCGCTGCGGCCACGCATCGGCATCGCGCACCGCTATCTGTCGGCGGCGCCGGTCGCCTTCGGCGCGACGCTGCAGAAGGGCGACTATAGCCTGATCGACCTCAACGCCGCGATCCGGCTCGGCGAAGGCATCGAGGCCGGCGTGTTCGCCAAGAACCTGTTCGACACCTACGGCATCCTCAACGCGCCCTTCTCCTTCGCGGGCAGCGTCACGCGGCCGCGCACGATCGGCGCCAACCTGCGCTTCGCGCTGCGGTGAGGGGCGGAGTGGCCGCCATCGCCGCGAGTCCGCGCTGCGGCCTTGTCCCGCCGCGGCGCGCGTGGCAGCCTCGCGACGATGGAGCAGCCAGCATCGTGACCGGGCCGGGCGGCCGCGCGGCACCGCCGGTGCGCGGGCTCACCGACGAATATGGCGCGGGCTTCGTCGATCCGATGCACGCGCACGACTGGATCCAGGTGCTGTACGCCTGCTCGGGCGTGATGTCGGTGGAGACGCCGTCGACCAGCTTCGTCGTGCCGCCGCAGCGCGCCTTGTGGCTGCCGGCAGGGCAGCGCCACGAGGTGTCCTGCCGCGGCCCGGTGTCGCTGCGCACGCTCTACGTCGACGCGGCGCTCTATCCCGATCCGCCGCCGTGTCGCGTGATCGAGGTGAGCGACTTCCTCAAGGCGCTGATCCTCAAGGTCGTGTCCTTCGGCGCCGAGTATGACGCGGACGGCCATGCCGGGCGCATCGTCGCGGTGCTGCTCGGCGAGATCGCCGCCATGCCGCTGGCGCCCTATGGCGCGGTGATGCCCGCCGACGCGCGCCTGCTGCGCGTCTGCCGCGCGATCCTGGCGCAGCCGGCGGACGACCGTGACGTCGACGACTGGGCGCGCGTCGCGGGGATGGGGCGGCGCACCTTCACGCGCGCGTTCAAGCGCGAGACCGGGATGGGGCTGGCGGTGTGGCGGCAGCAGGTGCGGCTGATGGAGGCGCTGTCGCTGTTGGCGGCGGGGCGCTCCGTCACGACGATCGCGTTCGACGTCGGCTATGACAGCCCCAGCGCCTTCACCGCGATGTTCCGCCGCGCCTATGGCGTACCGCCCAGCCTCTACGCGCTGCCGTGACTCGGCCCGCGCGCGCGCATGATCGGCCCGCGCGGATAGGGGCGGGAGGCAAGACGGTGTGCGAGAGCGGCGGGCGAGAACGGGACAGCGCGACTGGCCGCCAGCGCCCGCGCGAGGAGCAGGACGCATGACTCTCACCACCGAGGCGCTCGCCGCGCACGACGACGTCGACCCCGATATCCGCCGCTTCGTCGTCGCGCTCAACCACGGTTACGGCCAGTTCTCCGACTTCGCCGCGCTGCCGCTGCCCGAGCGCCGCGCCGCCGCCGAGGTGGTGCGCGCGCCGTGGCGCGCCGGCGGGCCGGTCATGGCCGAGACGCGCGACGGCACGCTCGCCGGCTGCCGCGCGCGCTTCCATTATCCCGGCACGAGCCGGACGCCGCGGCCGGCGCTGCTGTACGTGCATGGCGGCGGCTGGACGATGTTCAGCATCGACACGCACGACCGGCTGATGCGCGAATATGCCGCGCGCGCCGACGTGGTGGTGGTCGGGATCGACTACAGCCTGTCGCCCGAGGCGCGCTTCCCGGTCGCGCTCGACGAGGTGGTCGCCGCCTATCGTGAGCTGCGCGGCGCGGCGGCCGCGTACGGCATCGCCGCGGAGCGGATCGCGGTGGGCGGCGACTCCGCCGGCGGCAACCTCGCGGTGGCGATGAGCCTGCGGCTGCGCGAACTGGGCGAGCCGCTGCCCGCAGCGCTGCTGCTCAACTACGGCGCCTTCGATCCGGTACCGACGCCGAGCTACGCGCGCTACGACGGCCCCGCCTATATGCTGACGATCGCGGAGATGGACCAGTTCTGGCGCGACTATGCCGGGGAGCCCGCGACACTCGACGATCCCTTGGTGGTCCCCGTGCGCGCCGACCTGACCGGGCTGCCGCCCGCGTTCGTGACGATCCCCGAGTGCGACATCCTCGCCGACGCCAACCGCGCCATGGCGGAGCGGCTCCATGCCGCCGGGGTCGCGGTCGAGGCCTGCGTCTACCCCGGCGCGACGCACAGCTTCCTCGAGGCGGTGTCGGTCTCGCCGCTCGCCGACGCGGCGTTCGAGGACGCCGCGCGCTGGCTCGCGGCGGTGCTGGGGCACGCGCCGGCGTGAGCTTCGTCCCGCTCTCGCCGGCCGAGATCGGCGCGCTGATCCGCGATCACCCGCTCGCCTGGGTGGTGTCGGACGACCGCGACGCCACGCTGCTCCCGCTCATCGCCGAGTGCGACGCGGACGGCATACCGGTGGCGCTGGTCGGCCATTATCCCCGCCGCAACCCGCAGGTCGCCGCGTTCGAGCGCGACCCGCAGGCGCTCATCCTGTTCCGCGGTCCCGAGGGATATGTCTCGCCGCGGCTGGTGTCGAACCCGACCTGGGGCGCGACCTGGAACTATGCCGCGCTGCGGATCGTCGCCACGCTCGCCTTCGTGCCCGAGGAGACCGAGGACGCGCTGCGCCGCCTCGCCGCGCAGCTCGAGCCCGCCGGCGGGTGGCGACCCGAGCAGATGGGCGCGCGCTTCGACGAGCTCGCGCGCCACGTCGTCGCCTTCCGCGCGCGGATCGTCTCGTGCGAGCCGCAGTTCAAGCTGGGCCAGGACGAGCGCGCGGCGACCTTCGCCGAGATCGTCGCCGGGCACACCGACGCGGCGCTGGTCGCGGCCATGCGGAGGAACCGACCCGACGATGCGAGCTGACGGCACTCCTGCCCCATCGAACGCGATCACGCCCGCGTGCTGAGCGGCCCCTCGGCGCGGATCCTCGCCGGGCTGGTGCTCGGGCTGGTCGCGGGCGCGCTGCTCGCGGGCAGCGCGGCGGCGCCCGCGGTCGCCGGTGTTGCCAAGCCGGTCGGCCGCTTGTGGCTCGATTCACTCACGATGACGGTGGTGCCGCTGGTCTTCTCGCTGCTCGTCACCGGGGTGATGCGCGCCGCCGAGCAGGCCGCGGGCGGGCGGCTCGCGGCGCGCGCGCTCGGCTGGTTCGCGGTGCTGCTGCTCGCGGCGGCGCTGGTCGGCGCCGCGACCACCGCGCTGCTGCTCCAGCTCGCGCCGCTGCCCGCGGCCGCGGCAGCGCTGCCCGCCGCGGTGAGCGGGCCCGGTCCAGCGGTGCCCGCCGCGTCCGACTGGCTCGGCAGCATCGTGCCGACCAACCCCGTGCGCGCCGCGGCCGAGAGCGCGATGGTGCCGCTGGTCGTCTTCGCGCTGCTGTTCGGCCTCGCCGCCAACGGGATCGAGCCCGGCCCGCGCGCCGCACTCGCGCAGGTGTTCACCGGCGTGGCGCAGACGATGCTGCGGATCGTCGGCTGGGTGCTGTGGGTGGCGCCGCTCGGCGTCTTCGCGCTCGCGATCGCGGTCGGGCTGGTGCTCGGCGGGGGCGCGGCGGGGGTGCTGGCGCATTATGTCGCGGTGATCGTCGGCGCCGCGCTCGCCTCGATCGCGCTCGCCTACGCCGCGGCGGCGCTGCTCGGCCGGATCAGCCCGCTCGCCTTCGCGCGCGCCGCGCTGCCGGCGCAGGTCATCGCGGTGAGCACGCAGTCCTCGCTCGCCTCGCTGCCCGCGATGGTGGCGGCGGCGCCGGCGCTGCGGGTGCGCGACGAGGCCGCGGGCGTGGTGCTGCCGCTCGCGGTGTCGCTGTTCCGCGCCACGACCGCGGCCGCCAATGTCGCGGTCGCGACCTATCTCGCCGCGGTGCACGGCGTCGCGCTCGGTCCGGCGACGCTGGGGCTGGGCGCGGTGGTCGCGGCGGCGGTGAGCGTCGCCGCGGTCGGGTTGCCGGCGCAGGTGTCGTTCTTCGCGGTGATCGCGCCGGTCTGCCTCGCCATGGGCGTGCCCGCGACGCTGCTGCCGCTGCTGTTGGCGATCGAGACGGTGCCCGACATCTTCCGCACGCTCGGCAACGTCACCGCCGACCTGGCGGTGCTGCGCATCGTCGGCGTGCGCGACCTCGGCGCGAGATCGTCGCCCGAGACAATCGCCTGACATCCGAGGGGGCCATAAGGTGATAGCGACCCCAGCCACCTCACTAGCGGAGCGCCTAGAGCGACGCCGATAAGGGGGCGACCATCAGATGGATGAACGTCCGGAGATGGAGAGTGGTCGAGGTGGCGCTGTCAGAGCTAGTGCACCTGCGGCGCTCGCCGGGGTAGAGGAGCCGCATGCCCCGCCCGAGGCCAACGTTTATCGGTCCCGAGCGGGAAAGCTACCCTAAGCATCTTCAAGAGCTCACTCGCGTCACACTATCTTAAAGGGTCCCCGATAGCTGGGCGATTGATCCAGGATAAGGGCCTGGCGCTTGGTCGGGGGACATATGCCGAGGGTTCAGACCGGACTGCTGCGTCGTCTGGCACGCAGCCGACGCGGTAACGTGATGATCCTGTCGGCACTCAGCATCATGCTGCTGCTGGGCATGGGGGGCGGCGCTCTGGATCTCAGCCGGATCTACCTGGTAAAGACCCGGATGCAGCAGGGTTGCGACGCGGGGGTGCTCGCGTTCCGCAAGTCGATGCAGGGTACCAACGTCACGCCGACGACCTATTCGACCGCGCTCGCCTACTTCAACGCGAACTTCTCGCCGGGCCGCTACGGCTCCGAGAACACCCTTTTCCCCGCGCCGACCGTGGACGCCAACGTCGTGGTCCATGGAACGGCATCGACCTCTGTGCCGATGTCGCTGATGCGGATCTTCGGCTTCAGGCAGATCGCGCTGACCGCCAAGTGCGACGCGCAGCTCCAGCTGCCGAACACCGACGTCATGTTCGTGCTGGATACGACCGGGTCGATGACCTTATCGAATCCGGGCGACTCCACCAACCGCATCACCGGCCTGCGCAACGCGGTCCTCAACTTCTACAACACGCTGGAGCAGGCGAAGATCGCGGGCACGCAGGTACGCTACGGCTTCGTGCCTTATTCGAACACCGTCAACGTCGGCATGCTGTTGAAGCGCGATTGGATGGTGGACGACTGGACCTACCAGTCGCGTCAATTCGATCGTCAGGAAAAGGAGCAGACCGGCACGGAGAAAGCCGAAAGCGATAGCTACTCCGCTTGGTCGCCGTCCTCACCCACGATCTCGACGAGCTATGGCGACCCCGAAAATTGTGTGGCGCCTGCTAACAAAACGACGACGACGGGTGCGCGTGAAGACGCATGGAGCCCATCAGAAACTGCCGTCCCGCGCACTAAGGTTTACTATCGAACGTTCGGAGGCGACACCTACTCTGCAAGTTCGGACAGCAGCGGTCAGTGCATCATCACGAGAAACAACTATCCGACCACCAATCAGCAGCAGACGCGCACGATCAGCGCAAATCCGAAAGCGGGTCAACCGATCTACTCGACCAGGAATTTCTTCTGGTATCGTCCGACCAGCTACTCTGTCGCCGCCTTCAAGGGCACGGCCGCGAACGGCCTCATGGCGGGCGCATCCAACGTTGCCATGGCCAACGTCAATGCGCCGTCTGGTTCGAACACGACGGGAAGCGATCAGAAGGTCTCGTGGACGGCGTCGAACGCCTGCATCGAGGAACGCAAGACACTGCGCGCCAACGAGGCAGGCACGGCCTGGGACATGGACGTTGACACGGTGCCGACCCCTGGCAACCCGGATACGCAATGGCGGCCGGTGCTCCCGGCGCTGGTGTTCGCCAGGCAGGTCTCGAACCTTAACGCAAGTGCGCCAACCGGCTGGAACGCCGCGGCCGTCAACACGACCAGCGGCTATCCACAGCTCTCCGGCTCCGCCTACACCAACAACCGGGCCGCGTGCCCGAGTGTCGCCCGCAAGCTTCAAAGCAAGGAGGCCGGCCTCACGGCAGCGGCCGTGAAGACCTACCTCGATGCACTCGTCACGCGCGGGCAGACCTACCATGACATCGGCTTCCTCTGGGGTCTGCGTCTCATCTCCAAGGAAGGGCTGTTCAGCAGCGAGAACACGTCGGCGCCGGACGGCAGCTCGATCGCGCGCAACATCATCTTCATGACCGACGGCGATACCGAAACCCGCATCCAGGACTATGACGCCTACGGTCTGTCCGCTCTGGACCGTCGCCGGACCGATCAGGGCTCGCTGCCCACCAACGCCCAGCAGGACACGATCGTGGAGGACCGGCTGCAGCGCTACTGCTCGGTGGCGAAGAACCAGAAGGGCATCACCGTGTGGGTCATCGCCTTCGGCACGAATCTCACGCCCCTGCTGCGGGATTGCGCCTCGCAGGGACGCGCCTTCCAGGCGAACAACAGCCAGCAGCTCAACGAGACCTTCGCCGAGATCGCGGCCAAGATCGCGCAGCTGAGGCTCACGCGATGAGAGCGTCGACACTCGCACGGCTGCTGCGTTCGACGCGCGGTGCGACGATGATCGAGTTCGCCTTGGTCGCGCCGCTGCTGATCCTCATGCTCCTCGGCGGGCTCGAGGTCGCTCACACGATGTACGTGCGCTCGGCGCTGGTCGGAGCACTGCAGAAAGCTGCCCGCGACATCAGCCTCGAAGGGGCGAGCGCTGGGGCCCGTCAGGACGCGATCGCCGCCAGCGTCGCGGACGCGGTTCACCAGATCATCCCAGGCGCCAGCGTGACATTGGGCTCGAAGAGCTACCGTGATTACCGGAATGTGGCCGATCCAGCTGAGGAATATAACGACGCCAATCATAACGGCCGCTGCGACCATGGTGAAGCCTTCGTCGACAGCAACCGCAACGGCAAATGGGACCTCGATGGCTCGGTAAATGGCCGAGGAAACGCGCGGGATGTTGTCCTTCTCATAGCGACGGTCAGCTACACCCGACTCGGGTTGACCACCTTGCTTGCCGCTGCGCCGCGAACCGTACTCACGGCGAAAACGCTGATCCGAAATCAGCCGAACGATCAACAAGCCGATCCGCCGACGGGGACCTGCCCATGACGATTGCCGTCACGCTCGCGGGCAAGCTGAAGCGCGATAATCGCGGGATCGCGCTGCTCGAGTTCGGGCTGTGCCTGCCGCTGTTGCTCATCGTCACGCTGTGGACGTTCGAGTATGTTAATTATTGCATCGTCGTGCAGCAGATCAGCCAGCTCGCTCTGCAGGTCTCGGACAACGCAGCACGCATCGGCACGCAGAATTCTATTCAGACGCAGATCGACGAGAAGCAGATCAATGACCTGTTTCAAGGAGCCGGCCTGCAGAGCGGACCGCTGGCGCTTGCTCAGAACGGGCGCGTCATGCTGACCAGTCTCGAGGTCGATGCTGACCAGCCACACGGTCAATATCTGCATTGGCAGCGCTGCTACGGCGCCTTACACTATCAGTCGAGCTATGGCCGCCAAGGCGCCGGCAAGGGAAACAACGACGTCAACGGCATGGGGCCAGGGAATGCCCGTATCGTCGCGGCGCCGGGCTCACCCGCCATGTTCGTCGAGATCTTCTACCGCTACCAGCCCTTGATCTCCGCTCACTTCGCTCCAGCTGATACAATCCATGAGATTGCGGCGATGATGGTGCGCGACAACCGCGACACGTCTGATCCTGGCGTCAATCCCGTTGATGGCGTCCAAGCGTCGATGTGTTGACAAGAGAGACGTGTTCCCAGGCGCCATCGCGGCGACTGGTGAGGCTGAACTACAATGTCGATACTCGTCGACGCATGCTCCACGCCTACAGGCGTTCGGTGCGGCGAGCCGGTGAGGAGGTGCGCGCAGGGCTTGGCGCTCTTCGAACCCGAACGCTGAGTGCCGGGGCCCTCGCCGTCTCGGGTAACCGTCGATTAGGCGAATGGCAGAGCACTGGGAAGCTCGTTGAGCCTTCAGTTCGACGATGAACTAATGTCGCAAGGTGTCAGGCAGGAAGAAAGGCCTGGGCGACGAGCTCTGGATCTCCGCACAGGAGGGAAGGGGGCGTAAGCCCCTTGCTCCCTGGCGGGCGGCCTCGCGTGATGGCGTGCCTCGTCGTTCGTTCAGCCGGGCCGGCAACGGCGAGCGCGCGCACGCCGGTCAGATCAGGCTCGGGCCACGCTTCTGGCTTCTAGAAGCAGCGGCCGGGATGGCGATCACAAGATGGTCGCAGGGCTCACTTGCGCTAACGCTGGCGGAGGGTCACGGTCAGGCCGCCATCCGCCTTGATCGTCTTGGACGAACCCGCCTCGAGCGGAAAGGTCTCGTTGAACGACACCGTCCGAGACCCGCCGCGACAGTCGGTACTGTCAAGCTGGCGTTCCCATGTCACGCGGGCCGAGACAAGCGATGCGGGTCCATCGCGCATTGACAGGCTGATCGACAATAGCTGGCGATTGCTGTTGTCGTAGCCCCGTTCCGAGGCCGCACATTGAGCGGGCGGCGCATCGGACTGGCGGTGATCGAGCGAGGCGCCGTTTTGCGTCGACACCCGCATCGGTCCGGACCACAACAGTTGGTCGCCGCCGCGCACCTCGACGTCGAAAATTGCCGACCTGACCGGCTCGAGTGGGGAGGCGCTTCGCGAAGGATAGCCGTGAGACGGTGTGTACAATACAACCGGGGGTGGCGTCGTCACGCTGGCGGCTTGCGCCGCGACGATCCCTAACAGTGACGTCAACATCCGCTGTCCCCACAGATCTAAATATCACGGCGGCATCATGGAGCCCTGATGGATAAACAATCATTACCGTCGCCGTTCGCACGCAGGGCGCTCGGGAGCACTTGTAGCGCAGCCGACCTGCCCGCGCGGTTGATCCATTGTTAGAGGGCGATGCTCAAATAAGTGTGTGGTCGGATTAGCAAGCGGCCGGCACATCGATGATCAGACTTGTACTATCTTAAAAGATCACGCGTAGCCTCTATACGAAGCTCCGCAAAGTACGGCGTGCTCGTGCGCTTGTCGTCCTGTCCGGCCAGGAGACCAGCCATCCCCGTACTGTAGAGGCGATTCGTTGCTGACAAGACCGGTTTGCCATCCACAAGGCCAGTCAGGGTCTCGCCTTCCATCCACAGCGTCAGCCGTACCCAGTTATTACCTCCGATCGCAGCCTTGGCATTATCGAGAAGCAACTCACCTCCTTCACCCTCGGACTTGCCCGCAGCAATGAGCCTTCGTTGTTCTGCGTCACCGACCAGCTCTTTAGGATCTTTCTTGCCACGAATGGCTACCAGTCGACACTCGCCTGTATGATGAAGTTCGAGGTAATATCCCCTGGGGATTGAGCCATAGCCGGTGCCCACGTGGTTGATCCGGCCCATGACGCCGGCCGTGTCGCCGGGTTGAAGCCAAACGTCGGCACTGACTTCGTAATCTGACCAGTTGCTGTCACCGATGATTGTGTATGGCTGCCATTCGGGAGCCCAAGAGAGAGTGGGTCTGGGAACCACCTGCCGCAGGCATGTTCCCGGCTTCCCGTCCGGTCGCTTCGAGAGCTCGAAGGCGCCTAAGATGTCCGCCGTGAAGCGAGGAAGATATCCGCTCTCCGCCGGGTCCCTATACGAGCTGAAATCGTCGGAGTAGGGGAAAGGAAAGGGCTTTGAAGGAGGAATGTCGTCAAACTCCCCTCGACGCTGCCCCCTTGTTGTTGACAAAGTATAGATGGTGCCCGGCTCCAGTGTGAGCGTTGCACGCCCATCTTTTACAGTGAGGTCTGACTGTCGAACGAACTGCTCGGTGGCGTCACTCCTCCAAACGGACAAAGGGACGGTTGACAGGCCGCCAGCGATTTCGAGTCGGAATACCTGACGGGCCTTGGCCTCGCGCGTCTCAAGAACGACGCTGAAGTCACCATCACCCGACGCTAAGGTAACGTAGGTCCCGCCCTTATTCAGCTTTCCGCTGCCGCCATCGAGATAAGTCCAGCCAATCTCCGAAAACTGCCCGTAGTGAGCGTATCCCCAAATTGCCTCCCGCACCTTGTAGTGGCCGCTCCACGGCTCCCAAGCAAGCACGGCGGGCGGGTTCTCCGAATATGGTTCAAGAGGGTAGACGCCGCCGATATCATACCAATTGACTATCTTTGTCACGCCGCTTTCTATGAAGTTTCTATTGAAGCAGTTCACTATGCTTATGGCGCAGTCGAAGCCCTTCTTGTAGACATGATCCTCAGTGTTCCAGATCGGCTTGCCCATCCGCCTTGCGGCCTCAACAATGGCCGGGGAGGCGGGTATCTCGCTGAATGTATGGGCGCTTATGACGTCGATCGCGTCGCGCAACTCCTTGTCTTTGAGCATCGCTGAAACGAAGTTCAGCTTGTCAGGACCCCAGTTATCGAAAGCATGCAACTTCACCTTGTCAAAGTGGCGTGAGTTAAGCGCCGCCTTCAACGCTTTAGCGAAGCTGATGCTGGAACCCTTCTCATTGCGGCAGCCAATCGCGTCCAGTTCGAGGCCGTGGACGGAGCGCAGTCCCTCAAGCCACTTGATATAATAGTCCACGGCATCCTGCGACCAGAAATCGGAGTTGTTTCGCTGGCGGGTAGGACTGCCGTTGCTCTCCCCCGCACCGATCCACCCTGGTGCACTCCATGCCGTTGCGTCGAGAGACAGCTTTGGATTACGCTTCTTGGCTTCCTTGAGAACCCACCAGGTGTATCCACGATTGTAGTCGAGGTCGTCGCGGGTATGCATGTGGCTCGGCATCGATCCCTGTGTTGAATTGCCGTCGCCTGGTATCTCGACCAGCAGCGCGCTCACCGACGCGCTGAACTTGGGCCGGTAAAGGAGATCCATGATCTGACTGCGCTGGCGCTCGGGATAATCCTTCAGCAATACCGACGTCGCCCCACCGCCATTGACGACACCGATTCCATCAAACCTCTTCCCGCCCGCTGAGCCGTTGAGCTTCGCTACGTTGAGCGGCGCGGCCGGTGCGGCGACAGCACCGCTGAACGGACCGATCAAATACGCCGCCAGCGCACCACCTCCTAGAAGATAACCTCGCCTTGAGAGGAGAGGGGGCGATAGATCGTGCGCAGGCGATTCAAGTTGTAGGCTGGCAGGGTCACCATGATCCATCGTCGTGCTCCATGAGCTTAGCTAGAGCCTGACTTTACAAATCAAGTCATGGCAAGAAGGGGATTGTTGCCGCTGATGGCTCGCACGTCCGGTCATCGAGGCGAGCGCGAGGGGCGTTTATGGCTTTAGCCGGATCATGGTCACGCCGTGGGGCGCCACCTGACTGGCGAACTGGCGAGAGCTAGAGCCGAGATTCCGGTGGGCCCACAGGTCGCGAACCTTCAGCTTCACAGATGCGGGCAAACCGAGTGCCGCCCACTCGGCCGTGATGCGCGCCGGCGTCTCGCCTCGATTCCACAACGTCACCGCGCGACCGCCGTCCGCGAGCGGCTTCGACCAGACCTCTAGGTCGCCGTCGCGCCGAACACGATGCCCTTGCACCCCGAGTGGATCCTGGTCGACCGCGATCACCTCGCGATTGAGGAGGATGTCGCGGGTGGCCTGCGACATGGCCGCCACGTCGTTGCCCGCGATGAGGGGGGAGGCCATCATAGCCCAGAGCGAGAAGTGCGACCTGTACTCCTCGTCCGTCAGTCCGCCGTTACCGACTTCAAGCATGTCCGGGTCGTTCCAATGCCCGGGGCCGGCGTAGGGCCACATCGGTTCGTTCATGTCGACGATCGAGGAGACGCCCCAGCTGTAGCTGTGCTTGCCCTTCCACTTGTCGGTTATGTCACCGGTGGTGCGCCACATATTGCCGATGTTGGCGGCCCAGAGCCAAGGCTTCGAGTTGCCCCACTCGCACATCGAGAACAGGATCGCGCGACCGCTGGCACGAAGCGCGTCCGACATGAGAGCATACGCCTCCTCGGCGTTCCGCACGCCGGTCGAGCACCAGTCGTATTTCAGATAGTCTACGCCCCAGCGCGCATATTGGAGCGCGTCCTGGTACTCGTGCCCCTGGCTGCCCGGACGACCTCCGCAGGTCTTCGTGCCAGCATCTGAATAGATGCCAAACTTCAGGCCTTTGCCATGAACGTAGTCGGCGAGCGCTTTCAGCCCGGAGGGAAATCGGTCCCGATCCTCGGTGATGAAGCCGTCGGCATCACGTGTGCCATGCCAGCAGTCGTCGATGACGACGTACTCGTACCCGGCGGCCTTCATGCCGTTCGTGGCGATCGCGTCCGCAGTCGCGCGGATCGTCTGCTCGTTCACCTTGCAGGCGAACTTGTTCCAGCTGTTCCATCCCATCGGCGGTGTCTGCGCGAGGCCGTTGGGCCGCCGCTTCGGGTCTTTCGACGGCGCCAAGGTGTTCGGGTCCTGATCGAGAACCTCCTGCCCCAGGGCGGGCGACGTGGCCTGCAGCAGCAGGATGGTCGCTGCGATGACAGATGAGATCTTTCTTGGCATCTAACCCTCCAGCAGCGTCACGCGGGTACGGCTCGCGTGAGCATTCTCGCCGATGCCGCAACGACGTCCGCGGTCGGTCCTCATGATGTTCATTGTGCCTCCTCGGCGAACGACCTGCGTCGCCCGCCACTCGGGTGCGTGCATGAGGCACCTGCGTTGGGGATTGAGCAGGGGCGGCGCGACGTGTGCCGGACGCTGCCGGGATCCGAGATCATCAGCGCCTCGCCCGCGTCGGACTTCCAATGTCCGTATCGCCCATCGTTGGTCACGTCGTAGCGGTTCTCGGCGCGACAGTCGCCGTTGGGTACCATGCCCCAGGACCATGTAAGCCAGCCGATCTGCGCGCGCTGGAGCACCCGCATCGCCCAGCGATACGGCGATGCCCCGCAGTCCCATCCCGACGACGTCGGACCTTCGCCCAGGAGAAAGGGGATGTTCTCCCGCGTCACCCGCTTGACGATCGCGCGATAGGGCGCCTTGCGCTGCTGCTCGGTCCCGACCCAATAGCTATGCGCGGACACGAGGATGGCCCGGCGCGGGTCCGCAGCGTTCAGCGGGGTCCAGCTGTCTAGGAGCATCTCGTACTCCTTACCCCAGTCTGAGCCGTCAATCACAAGCGGCACATCGATGTCGGCCGCGCGGATGCGGGCGATCGCGACGCGGTAACCCGCGACGAACGCGCTTGCCGAGACCTCCGCGCCGGCCTCGTTGGCAATGTTAACTAGCACCCAGCGCCTGTGGCGTCGGACTACCGCGGCGATGTCGGGCCGAGTCCAATAGTCGACACAGTCGCCCAATTTCTCCCACTTGCCGGTAGCGGCGTGGCATTCCGCGATCGGTATCAGCCCGTTGTTGATCGCATTGCGCAGAACCGCATCGAGCGTCTCCGCCGCATAATCGGGTGTGGTCATGATTCTGACCGAGTTGGCGCCGGTCCGGGCGATCTCCGGGAGGGTCCACTGTCCCGTCGGGTCGGGCGAGTGGGCGAACATCTCGTTGACGCCGCGTAGCACCACCCGCTCGCCCGCTGCGGTATAGAGGAAGCGACCGCGGACCGTCATGGTGCCACCCGACTCCCCGGCGACGCCAGCGCCCGGTACGGCACAGGCCAGGGCGAACAAGACGAGGCGGTCGACCCAACGGGACATAGGCGGCGGCTCGCTCATGGTTCCGCCGCCATTCTCGACGGGTCGATCGCTGGCCAACGCACGTCCGGCGATGAGGCATCGACTGCCGAAGCGGCTGCACAGCAGCTGGAGATGTAGTCTTCGTGGAGCGCTAGTTGGTCGGCGGCTCGCCCGAGGGCACTGCGCATCGCGGCCATCTGTGTCGCCAACGAGAGCGCTGGAATCGCATCGGCGGCGGGGTCGTGCGCGTGCGGCATGATGCCCTGGCCTACCATCACGGCCAGCCAGCTGCTCTCGGAGAAGAGTTCGTCGCCCTCGCGGAAGATCCGTCCGGCGGCACGAAACAGATCGAGCCGCCGAGCCAGCGAGTCCGGCACGCGCATATCGCCGCAATATCGCCAGAAGGCGTCGTCGTCGCGCGTGCTTGCCTTGTAGTGAAGGATGAGGAAGTCACGTATTCGTTCATATTCGCTGACACTCTGTCGGTTGAACTCAGCGCGCTCGGCTTGCCAGCCCGCAGCGGTCGGGAAGAGCGTGAGCAGCCGTGTGATGGCCGTCTGGATGAGGTGGATGCTGGTCGACTCGAGTGGTTCAAGGAAGCCTCCCGACAAACCGATGGCGACGACGTTGCGGCTCCACAGCCTTCGTCGATGACCGGCGATGAAGCGGAGACGCCTCGGCTCGCCCACCGCTTCGCCGTCCAAGCCGGCGCGCAGATCCTTCAATGCAGCCTCGTCACTCAGATGCGCGCTGCTGTAGACGATCCCGCTGCCGGTCCGATGCTGCAGCGGAATGCGCCAGCGCCAGCCGCCGCGCACGGCCGTGGAGCGCGTGTAGGGCAGGACCGGGCCGGACCGCGCGGAGGGCAGTGCGATGGCGCGATCGCAGGGCAGCCAATGCGACCAATCCTCGAACGGCTCTGCCATCGCGCGACCGAGCAGCAGCGATGCGAAGCCGCTGCAATCGATGAAGAGGTCGCCGACGATCTCGGTCCCGTTCTCGAGCGCGATGGAGGCGACGGCGCCGTCTCGGTCGGAGCGGCGTACGTCCGTGATCCGGCCTTCGATCCGGCGCACGCCCTTCGCCTCGCTCCAGCGCCGCAACAGCATCGCATAGCGCCCTGCGTCGAAGTGATAGGCATAACTGATGGTCGAGAGCGGGTGGTTGGGATCGGACGAGGGCGTGCCGAAGCGGCCGCGGGAGGCGGCGAGCGCGGCCATGCTATAGTGTTCGAGGCGTTCCTGCTCGGACCTTCCGTCGTCGTGGTGGCGACGCAGCCACAGCTGGTGGAACCGCAACGTCCGGGTATCCCGCCCGAAGGTGCCGAAGGGATGGAAATAGCGGTTGCCGAGACGCCCCCAGTCGACGAATTCGATGCCCAACTTGAAGCTGCCGCCTGTCTCGCGGATGAACTGATGCTCGTCGATCCCCAGCAGGGCGTTGAAGTCCCTGATGGTCGGGATCGTCGCCTCGCCGACTCCCACCGTCCCGATCGCGTCCGACTCGACGAGCGTCACCTCAACGCCCGAGGGCATGAGCAGCCGAGCCATGGCCGCCGCGGTCATCCAGCCGGCGCTACCCCCGCCCACGATCACGACGCGCCGGACGAGGCCCTCGACCGTCATGTCAGGGCCACGGCCGGCATCGTTGCACCGAGTTGTTGTATCAGCGCGCGATGTGGCGGAAGCCGTCGAACCGCGTTGGCCTGTTGCGCGCGGATGTCGGCGAAGGTCCTGCGCGCGTCCTCGAAGAAGCGGTACGATCCAGCCTGGGCGGTCAGGTCTGTCCGGAAGTGCATGCCATATAGCACGTACTGCCAATTCTCGGCGAGGAACACGTCGTGGTTCAGATCCACGTCCATGAAGGCGGGGGCGCGATAGCGCCAGCGCTCCAAACGTTCCCTGAGGCTGTCCGAGATCGTCGAGGAGTCGCGGTTGTCGCGCCAGAACGGGTCGTCATCACGACGGCTGAGGCAGTAATGCAACTTAATGAAGTCGACCACGTGATCGTAGCGGCGCACCATGATCTCGTTGAACTGGCGTGCCGACACCTCCATCTGTCCGTTCCAAGGGAAAATATTGACCAGGTTCATGACCGCGATCTCGGCGAAGCCGATCCCGGTGGCTTCGAGCGGTTCGATGAAGCCGGCGGACAATCCGATTGCGACGCAGTTCTTGTGCCATTGTGCGGTACGATAGCCGGTCTCGAAGTCCAGCCTGCGTGCGTTCGATCGCTCCGCGTCAGGTCCGAGATAGTCGCGCAACGTGCGCTCGGCGTCATCGTCGCTGCAATGATCGGTGGAGTAGACGTAGCCAGTCCCGCGGCGCTCGTGCAGCCCGATGTCCCAGATCCATCCCGCGTGCTGTGCGGTAGCGAAGGTCTGCGAGGGCACGGGCGATTGCGTCGATCGATACGGCAGCTGGATCGCCACCGCCCGGTTGGTGAACAACTCGGCTCGACGCGATCGGAACGGGACGTCGAGAGCCTGACCGATCAGCTGCGCCCGGAAGCCGGTGCAGTCGACGTACAGGCCGGCGCGATGGGTGCCGCTGTCACGACACGCGAGTTCGGCGATGGCGCCGTCATCTGCAAGCTGCACCGAGGTGACCGTGTCGACCACGTGCGTGACCCCCAGCTCCAAAGCTCGCCGCCGCAGGAGTCGGCCAAGTAGAGCGGCATCGAAGTGGTACGCGTAGGCTAGAGGGCCGCGATACGGCGGGTGCTGTGCCAGCTTGGGCGCGAGGCAGGCATCGGCCGCGACCTGTTGCACGGTGTTGGCGCTCGCCCATGCAACCTCGCCGGCGGCACCGAGCAGCCAGTACGGCAACAGATCGAGCCCGTCGTGATCATCGCTGAGCTGGAAAGGGTGGAAGTAATGGTGCCGGGCCGTGGCCGACGGCGCGATCAACCAGTCGTTGAACCGAATGCCCTGCTTGAACGTAGCGGAGCACTCGCGGATCAGCTCGGCCTCGTCGATATCGATGGCCTCCAGCGTCTTGCGCAGGCTGGGGAAGCTGCCCTCGCCGACGCCGATGGGCGGAATGTCGGGTGCCTCGATGACGGTGACACGGACTCCGTCGGGGGAGGCTGAGTTCAGGCGTTTGGCCAGGTAGGCGGCGGCGATCCAGCCCGCCGTGCCGCCTCCCACGATGATGATGTCCCTGACCAGCGCCAACCGACCCTCTCCTACTACGAACCGATCAGAAGCTGAAGTTTATACCCCCTTCCACCCGACGATCCGAGATGAACCAGCTACGCGTCAGCAGGGCGCCGCCCGGATAGCCGCCCATCAGCGTCTTGGTGGTGGAGTTGGTGAGGTTGGTTCCCTGGATGTAGACGCGAAGGTTCTTGATCAGCTCGATGGTCACGCCGGCGTCCAACTGGCCATAGGCCGCGGCGTAGACGGGAAGCGAGGCGCTGACCGTTCTGCTGGCGCCCGATGCATCCACCAGCGAGTAGTTCGGCGTGGTACCGTTGCCATTGGTCGTCTGCAGATACCGGCTGCGCCACGAGTAAGCGACGCGGAGCGAGAGCGGATTACGCTCGTATAGCAGCTGCGCATTCACGTTGTGCTTCGAGAGGCCGACGAGCGGTATGCCGCTCAGCTCCTCGCCGCTGATCCCCCTTGCAAGTGCGCTCGGCGACTTGCTGTCGATGAAGGTGTAGTTTGCCTCCACGCCGATGCCATCGAAGGGCGCGGGCAGTTCACTGAAAAACTTTCGGCCGCCGATCTCGGTCCCAGTGACGAACGACTTCTTGGAGGCGTTGTAGACCTCATTGGCCTGGATGAAGCTGGTGGCGTTGAAGGTCGTGCCGTCCGCTCGCGTGAAGGTCTGCGAGTAGGGTCGAAGTGTTGTTCCATATAGGATCTGGTCGGTCAACGCCTTGTGGAAGACAGCGATATGTAGATTGAGGTCGTTGCCTCTGTAATATTCGGCGCTCAGGTCGAGGTTGGTCGACATGGTCGGCTTGAGTGCGACGTTCCCGCGGTTCGCAGTGAAGCCGTTGAAGATCGGGTTGAACGAGTTGCCACCCGTGTTGTTGGCATTCGTCGCCGTGTTGAGGCCGATGATCTGCGTGGCTCTCGTCGAGATGAAGTCAGGCATCGACAGCGTGCGCGTCGCCGCCAGCCGAACGGCCAGATTCTCGGTTGGGTGAAGATTGATGTTCAGGGACGGCAGGAAGCGGGTCACGTTGAAGCGACCGCTGACCACCGAGGCGCTGCTGGCCTGCTGCACGAAGTTGTTCGCGACGCCGTCGGCAAGATCCGCGTCTGCGTCGGCCTGCGAGAAGTAGAAGCTCGGGGTCGTGATCACGCTGTTGCCCGAACCGTCACGCTCCAGTCGGACGACGCGAAGGCCGACGTTGCCATCGACGCGCAGGTCGGTGCCCCCGGCGAAGCGGGCTTGAACGTAGGCCGCCTTGTTGCGCAGGCGGGTGACGATCAGCCCAGCGCGATCCTGCAGGCCTACAGGGTTGGGTCCGTTGGGATTGGCTGCCGTGTCGTAGCCGTACAGTTGCTGGATCAGGATGGGGTCGTAGGTGCCGAGCAGCGACTGACTCGGCGTGTAGACGCCGGCGGGGACATCGAGATCGCCCTTGAAGAAGTTGCTGAAGCCCTCGAAGTTCGCGTCACCAGGCCGTCCGTCGGCGAGAGTGCGCTGCGGCGAGCCGTTCCAGTCACGCCCGAGAGCGGCCCAATACGTGCCGATCTGATTGTCCCGCTCCCGGCGGTTGGCATAGCGCGCACCCGCCTGGATCTGGCGCACGAAGCCGGTGCCGTCGCCCACGTTCCAGGAGAGATCGAGGTTGACCGCGGTCTCGTTTGCCCGGTTCCGATCCGGATTGAAGGCGAAGCTCTGCCATTGGTAGGCTGAACGATCGCCGAAGGAAGTTGCAGGAGTGGCGGTGAAGAGCGGCAGGTCGCCCGTGGCGTCGAAGCCGAACGAGCCCAGCGTCGTGCCGATCGACGAACTTTCGGCGTCCAGGTTCGAGAAGGAATGGATGAACTGCACCGCGCCGGACAACCGCAGCTTCGAGCTCACGTCCCAGGTGAAGCCCTGGCTGAAGTCACGCGTCTCGTTCTCCTGGCGGCTGGCGGTGCCCGACGTCGAAAGCGAGCCTTGCGTGAAGTTGGCCTGTGAAGCGGGAGTCAGGCTGCTGGCGCTCACCAGGATCCCGTTCGAGTCGTAGGCTGCGTCCGCGGAAGGATTGGGGAAGAGCGTGGCATCGGTGTTGCTCGGCACCGCGAACACGACGCGTTCGGTCCGATCGCTTCGATAATTGGATATGAAGCTGGTGTGGAAGAAGCGCAGCCCCTCGGTCGGCTCCCACTGGACCGCGCCGTAGAAGCCCTGACGACGCCGCTCGAAATCCTCCTGGCCGAAATCGAAACCGCCGGGGATATAGCGCTGCTCGCCGGCGACGATGCGGGGGTAATAGGGCTCGGCGCGCGCGAACGAGCTGCGGCTCCGCAGCTTGTTGTACGCGACGTCAACCAGCACGCCCAGTCGGCCGATGCCGGTGTCCCAGGTGTTCGCCACCAGGAGCGAGCCGCCGTACGAGCCCTTCTTGGAGGAGTCGCCGTAACCTCCCTGCGCGTTGCCTGAGACGGTGAACGACTTGAAGTCGAAAGGCATTTTGGTCCGGAGATCGATCGCTCCGCCGATCCCACCCTCGATGCGGTCCGCGGTGCTTGCCTTGTAGACGTCAACCGCGGCCATGAGCTCGGGCGTGACCTCGCCCCAGCTGATCCCGCCACCGCCATTGGCGCCGACGATCTCACGGCCGTTCAGCGTCGCCAGGACGCCCGACAGTCCGCGCACCTGGATGCCAGACCCTTCCACCGAGAAGCGGTCCGGATCACCGAGCGACGCGAAGCGGACGATCGAAACGCCGGGCACGCGCTGCAGCACTTCGGTGATCGAATTGTCCGGGAGCTTGCCGGCATCGTCAGCGACCACCGAGTCGATGATCGTGTCGGAGTTCCGCTTGCGCTCCGTGGCGCTCTGGAGCGCTTGGCGGCGGGCGGTGACGAGCACTTCGCCCGAGCCTGCCTCCTCGTTGGCGGCGGCGCCGACGTCTGCCTGATCCACCGCCCGGTCTGGCGCCGTGAACGTTCCCAAATCTGGGCTCGACGAGTTCGTCGCGGTTCCTGCGGGTCCGGTCGGAGTGGGCGTTGTCTGCGCCACAGCCAAGCCGGAGGATGCCAATCCGATCGAGACGATCGCTGCGCCCCCCAGCAACGAAGCCTTCCGATTCATCTTAACCCTCTCCGAGAACACGCTTGTTAGCGTTCTCCGCAGATCCGCCAGATTAATCTGACTTTGTCAACCGGTGGTCGAACAGATGTAGATTAACGACCGAGCCCGAGCGATGCGCTGGGCCCATAGTTGCGCTGTCGATATCGGGCAGGCGCAGGTCCCTGGAGAGCCGCGACCACCGCACGCATGATCGCAGCTAAGCCCACGCAAGGTGGCACTGCGTAGCCTTGCGAAGCGGCTCCGGCGCCTTCGAGATCAACCTGCGGACGGAGCGGGGAACTAAGCAGAAGCCCCTGAGTGACCGCTGTTGGGTCTGGCCTTCAGGGCTCCAAAGTCTCAACGCGCGACAAGCTAGGCGCGTACGACCCGCGCGGCGTAGCATCCCCGCTCCGCGTAATGCGGGTACAGATAGGCGACGGCGGGAATGCTGAAGAAGCGCTCGACAAGCGGGACGGGTGCGTCGCCGTCGACGAGGTCGGCGTCGACCATCCCGCCACCTTCGCTCAAACCCTGGGCGAGATGGGGTGAATGCCAATCGCGTCCGGTACGACATACGAGACATCCAGCGCTCGGCTGGCATCTTCGCGAACGAAGATCGCGTGCCGGCAGCGGTAAGGCGTGTCCGCCTGGCCGATGTTCGTAGTTGAGAACGCGCCCGGTGACGCACGTCGAGCTCGCGAACGTGGACGCGGTCGGGTAGCCCTGCGTGGCGAGATCTCGCTCTGCTCCGGCAACAGCGAGGTGGGCGTCTGATGAAGCGGAGAGGAAGCTGAACTGGTCGGGATGAAAGCCCAGAACACGAAAGGTCATCAGTGATTTACCCTATGCTTCCGTCTAGCGCCGGGAGCACGCGGACTGCATCGCGATACTTGCCTTCAGATACCAACTTGCCCAATCTGCCTGCCCCTCGTGGCAGGCCCGAGCGGCGAGATGAACAAGCGTTCGACGTTGGGAAGGCGTCAGGTTGGCCTGAGTGACCGGTATTTGGGTCTCGGCACGCGAGGGCAGGGGAAGCGCGAGCGCCCGATCGCGGACGGCAGCATCGATATGCGGCACACCCATCATGCGGAAGGTGTTGATGATCAGCGCGGCCGGTCTCGGGATCGTCGCGTGCAAGCAAGGGACGCAAGTGGTTAAGGCAGGCAAGTGTTGACCAACGACGGCCGGCGAGCACGTCTCCGGCAAGGCGATATCGTTTGCCGCCGACGACGCTGAGTGTGTCGCTGACTCAGAAGCCCTCGGGCAGGTCGATCGCTCCCACCACTTCGCGGTAGCGCGCGATCGCGTAGCGATCGGTCATGCCGGCGATGAAGTCGGCGATGTGACGCGAGATCGCGGGCTCCGCCGCGGGCAAGCGCGCGCGCCACTCCTCCGGCAGCCGCGCCGGATCGTCGCGATAGGCCGCGAACAGCCCCGCCACCACCTGCGCGGCCGCTCCCGCGGCGGCGAGCTGACGCGGGTGATGGTACAGGTTGGCGTACATGAAGCGTTTGAGGTCGCGCTCGGCGGTCGCCATCGCCGGCGAGAAGGCGATCAGCGGTTGTCCCGCGGCGCGAACCTCCTCGACGCTCGTCACCCCGGCCGCGGCGATCCGGCGGCGCGACTCGGCGATCAGGTCGTTCACCATGGCCCCGATCTGGCTGCGGATCAGCTCGCCCGCGAGCCGCGCGCGCGGCACGTCGGCGAAGCGCGCCGCGACCCGCTGCCAACCCTCCGCGACCAGCGGCACCGCCATGATCTGGTCGAGCGTCAGCAGCCCGGCGCGAAGCCCGTCGTCGATGTCGTGATTGTCATAGGCGATATCGTCGGCGAGCGCGGCGACCTGCGCCTCGAGCGAGGCGTGCGTGTCGAGCGCGAGCGCGGCCTCCGCGTCCGCCTCGGCCAGCGCCCAGCCGGGGTGGCGTACCGGGCCATTGTGCTTGGCCAGCCCCTCGAGCGTCTCCCAGGTCAGGTTGAGACCGGGCCAGCGCGGATAAGGGCGCTCGATCCGCATCAGCGTGCGCAGCGTATGGCCATTATGGTCGAAGCCGCCGTGGGCTCGCGTCGCGGCGCGCAGCGCGTCCTCGCCGGCGTGGCCGAAAGGCGGGTGGCCGATATCGTGCGCGAGGCACAGCGCCTCGGTGAGATCCTCGTTGAGCTCGAGCGTTCGCGCGATCGCGCGCCCGATCTGCGCCACCTCCAGGCTATGCGTCAGCCGAACGCGGAAATGGTCGCCGTCCGGCGCGAGGAAGACCTGGGTCTTGTGGCGCAGCCGGCGGAAGCTGATCGAGTGGATGATCCGGTCGCGGTCGCGCTGGAAGGCGTCGCGCGGGCCGCGGTCCCCCTCCTCCTCGGGGTGAAGGCGACCGCGGCTGCGCGCCGGATCGGACGCCCAGGGCGCGCGGTGCGGCAACATGCTCACTGGTCGTCGAGCCGCGAGACCTTCTGACCCGCCTCGCTGGTGAAGGTGAAGGCGGAGAGTCCTTGCTTGGCGAGCGTGTTGACCATCGCGCGCGCTTCGGCCTGGGTCTTGAACGGACCGGTGACGACGCGATGGGTGGCGCGCAGCGGCGTCGTATAGGCACGCTTGCCCGCCAGCGCCGGCGCCTTGCCCTGCGCCGACTTCCACGCCTTGCCGAGATCGCCGGGGTTGGCGCCGCCGGCGACCTGGACCCAGATCCGCGCCGGCTCCTCGCGCTCGGCCTTGACCGCCACCTTGGCCGAGCCCGTGTTGCCGCCCTTGCCGCTTCTGCCGTTCTTGCCGCCCTTGCCGGTCGGGGCGTCGTCCTCGTCGCCGTCCTTCTCGGTGGCGAGCTTCCTGTCGCTCGCTGCCTTCCTGGCGGCTGACTTGGCGGCGGTGCCCTTGGCGGCCGGCTCGTCGTCGGTCGCGACCCGGCCGCGCGCGCCCCTTCTGCCGACGGGTGCCTCTTCCTCCGCAACGGTGCGCGGCGTGCGCTTGTCCGCGGCGGCGAGCTGCCGGCCGCGTGCGCGCGCCGGCTCGACCGGCTCGTCGGCAGCGACGTCGCGTGTGGTGACCCGCTTCGCCGCCGCGAGCCGCTGGCGCTTCTGCTCGTCGGCGGCGGCGTTGCGCTCGGCCGCCTGCGCTGCCTCGTCGAGCGAGGCGCCGGTCGGCGCGGGCGGTGCGGCGACCGCGACGACTCGCTGCGTGCCCGGCATCGGCGCCACGCCGAGCTCGGCACCGGGCACCGAGATCCCCGCGACGATCCGCGCGAGGATCGAGTCCTCGCCCAGTCGCGGCGGGGTCGGGCGTGCCGCGACGGTCGCCGGCGCGGGCGCGGCGGCGACGGGGCGCGCGCCGGCCGGTGAGGGGCTCGGTGGCGATGCCGATGGCGGTGTTGCTCGCGCGTACGTCGGCGTCGCCGCGGCGACCTGTGTGCCGGCGGCCTGTGCGCCGGCGCTCGATGGCGCGGCGGCAGCAGGGCGGGTCGCCGGCGGCACAGCGCCGGCGGCGCTGAGCGGTGTCGCTGACGCGGCGGTGACCGGCGCCCGCGCGACGCTGGCGGGCGCGGCGGCGGCCGGCGGGCGAGCGACGCTGACGGGCGGGGCCGAGGCGAGCTGCGTCGGGCTGATGCTCGCGGCCGCGCTCGTCGGCGGGGGTACGGCGGCAGCGACCTGCGGCGCTGCGGCGGGCGTCGGCGTCGGCGGCGACACCGGGCGCGCCGCCAGCTGGCGATCAGCGGCCGCGCCCCGCGCGGCGAGCTGGCGCTGGCGCTCGGCCTCCTTGAGGCGGCGGCGCTGCTCGCCCCGGGCCAGCGGCTTCTCTGCCACCGGAGTCGGCGTCACCGCCGCGACCTCGACACGGCGCGGCGCGTACGGATCGGCGCCGAGCACGGGCAGCACCGGCACCATGCGCGCGTCCGCGAGCCGCGCCGCGGTCGGCGTCACCTCGCCGAAATGCACCGCGAAGGCGCGGTCGGCCGCGTTGAGCGTCGGCAGCCGCTGGAAGAAAGCGGCGAGCCCCTGCGCCATGCCCGGTGGCATCATGCCCGTGGCGATGCGGTTCGCGCCCGGGACGTCTCCGCCCATCGCCAGGATGAAGGCGCGCGCGCGCCACGCGCCGCGGTCGGAGCGGCGCAGCAGCGTGTCGATCTCCGCCAGAGCCTCCTGCTGCCGCCCCGAGATGCCGAGCGACAGCGCGTAACGGCGGCGGACCTCGTCGAGCTCGTCGCCGGTCGCGCCGCCCTGCGCCAGCGCCAGCCGATAGTCCCGCTGGGCGCGCTCCTGCTCGCCGATCAGGTCATACGCGAGGCCGCGGTCGTCGGCGTAGCGCGCCATCACCGCGCCGTAGCGCTGCGCCTCGTCGAAATAGCGCAGCGCCTCGCCGGGGCGCTCGCCGTTGACCAGGATCCGCGCGATGCCGCCCTTCACGCGCGCGTTGCGCGGGTCGATCGCCTCGGCGCGCTTGTACAGCGCCGCCGCGGCGGTCGCGTCGCCCAGCTTGAACGACAGCTCGCCGGCCTCGACCAGCGCGGCGAGGTCACGCGGCGACGCGCCGATGCGCCGTACCAGTTCGGCGAGCCGATCGGCCTCGGGGTTGGCCGCGGGCACGATCGCCTGCGCGCGGGCCGCCGGCGGGGTAGGAGCGGCGGCCAACGCCGCGGCGAGCGCCAGCGGCGCGAGCGCGGTCGCGAACGTGCGTCCCGGTCGCGGGCGAGGGACGTCGGTCATGCGATACTTCTCCCCGCCCGCGGCGCGACGGGCGGAATGGCTGAGGGCCCGTCGCCGGGCCGGGGCGCCGTCTAGACCGGCTCCCGGCTGAACCGGCAATGACGCCGCCCGCGCTGCTGCGGTGAAGCGCGCCGACCCGGCGACGAGCCGTGTCGGGCGCTCAGATCTTCTCCGCGGCGGCGAGATACTCCCACATCTGCTTGTTGCCCGCGCTGGTCAGCCGCAGCAGCACGCGACGGCGGTCCACCGGATCGGCCTCGCGGCACACCAGCCCGCGTTCCACCAGCATCGTGATCTGGCGCAGCGCGGTGGTGAGCGGCGCCCCCGAGGCGACCGCGGCGCTCGTCGTATAGGTCTGACGATGCGACAGTTCCTGGACGAACAGGTCGAGCAGCAGGTCGAACGCGGGCTCTCCGAACATCTCGCCCTCGAAATAGAGCGAGCGCAGCCGCCGTTTCGCCAGGATCCGCTCGGCCGCGACGCGGAGCAGCCGGCGCTGGTCCTCGACGCGGGGGGTCTCCAACACCTCCACCGTGGCGAGCTGGCGCCGGTTGGTGCCGGTGTGGAACAGGCTGACGTGGTTGGTCACCCAGATGGCGCTACCGTCGGCGGCGATATAGCGTTTGGTGATCGAGAAGGGATCGCCGCCGGCGAGCAGCGCTTCCGAGCGCTGACGGTTCACGGTGCGATCATCCTGGTGCGTGAACTCGAGCACGCTGCGGCCGATCAAGCGCTCGCGGCCATACCCCAGCATGGCAACGTAATCGTCATCGGCGTCGACGACTCGCATCTGCTCGTCGGTGAGGCAACTCATCAGGCTGCGCGACGCCACGCGATCCATCGCCTCCATCCCCGTGCTCGTGCCGCGATCGCGGTTTGTGATGCACATCGCTAACATGGACTGCACGGAAATGGAGCGAAGAAGATTTACTATGGATCAAATACAGATGCTTAGCTTCTGTTAGCGGCACCTGTGCGGCGCATCACAGCCGCCGTTGCCCGGGATAGGCGAACAGCAGATCGGCGTCGTTCGACGCGTGCAGCTGCTCGTGGCCGGTGACGGTGACGCACTCGCCCGCCTTCCACTCGACGCCAGCGACCACGCCCTCGCCGCGGATCGGGACGAGCCAGCCGGTCGTGCCCTCCGGCAGCGCGATCTCGCGCGCGCCACCGGTCCAGCGCTCCAGCACGAACTTCGGCCCCTCGACCAGGATGGTGCGCCCGGGCGCGACCTCGCCGGGCGAGACGTAGGGGCGGTACGGCTCGAGATGCGCGACGGCGACGCCATCGTCCAGGTGCAGCTCGCGCGGGCGGCCATAGTCGAACAGGCGGTAGGTCGTGTCGGAGTTCTGCTGCACCTCGATCACCGTCAGCCCCGCGCCGATGGCGTGGATGACGCCCGATTCGGAATAGAGGAAGTCGCCCGCCGCAACCGGCTTCCAGAACAATTTGTTCGCGAGGCTGCCGTCCTCCGCGCTGGTGCGCAGCTCCTCGCGCGTGATCGGCTGTAGCGGGCCGAGCGCGATCGTCGAGTCGGGCTCGGCGGCGAGGATGGTCCAGCATTCGTCCTTCCCGCGCGGGAGGCCGCGCTTGTGCGCTTCCTCATCCGACGGGTGGTTCTGCACCGACAATTTCTCGCTGGTAAACAGGTACTTGATCAGCAGCTCCGACTGTTCCGGGTGCGGCGACTGGAACCAGATCTCACCGATCGGCTCGGCATCGGGTGCTGGATCGGGGAAGCCGGGAAACAGGTGATGCCGCCCCCAGGGCTTCTCGACGCGCTTGGTGGCGAGCAGGGTGGCAGGCATGCGGACTCCTTGGGTGCGAGCGGATCGAACGGCGACAACATGCCGTGCGCGCGGCGCGTTGCGTCCGCGTGAAAGCCGTTGTTCGTCGCGACCTCCTTAAGCTAAGAGCCGGGTCGATGCGTACCCCCCTTTTCCGCTCCCCCTCCGTCCGGCCGCTCGCGCTCGGGCTCGTCGCCGCGCTTGCGCTTCCGGTCGCCGGCTGCGCGGGCAAGTCCAATCGTGCCGATCTGCCCTATGTCGCGCGCGACGTCGGCACGCTCTACTCGGCCGCCAAGCAGCGGCTCGACCAGGGGCGCTACAAGGAGGCGGCGGCGCTGTTCGACGAGGTCGAGCGCCAGCACCCCTATTCGGTCTGGGCGCGGCGCGCGCAGTTGATGGGCGCGTTCAGTTACTATCTCAACCGCGACTATACGCAGGCGATCCAGGGCGCGCAGCGCTTCCTCTCGGTCCACCCCGGCAACCGCGACGCGCCCTACGCTTACTACCTCGTCGCGCTGAGCTATTACGAGCAGATCAACGACGTCACGCGCGACCAGAAGATCACCTCGCAGGCGCAGGACGCGCTCGGCGAGCTGACCCGGCGCTATCCCAACACGCGCTACGCCGCCGACGCCCGCCTCAAGATCGACCTGGTGCGTGACCATCTGGCCGGCAAGGAGATGGAGATCGGCCGCTTCTACGAGCGACGCCGGCAGTGGCTGTCCGCCACGCTGCGCTTCCGCCGCGTCGTCGACGAGTATCAGACCACCACCCACGCGCCCGAGGCGCTGATGCGGCTGACCGAGACCTATCTCGCGCTCGGCGTCCGTCCCGAGGCGGAGAAGGCCGCCGCGGTGCTCGGCGCCAATTATCCCGGCAGCGAGTGGTACCAGCGTGCCTACAAGCTGATGCAGGAGTATCCGGCGAAGCCGATCGCGCCGCTCGCTCCCGGCGAACTGGTCGTGCCGGTGGCGACTCGGCCCGGCGTGCCCGGTGAGGCGACCGCGGCGCCACCCCGCGCCGAGGCGCCCGCGCCGACGACGCCTGCCACCACCGGCGGCGACAATCCCTCGGGCAGCACCGCCCCCGGTGCGGTCACCGACACGCCCGCGACGACGCCCAGCGCGCCACAATAAGCGCCGCCTGCGGAACAGAAGGGGTAAACAGGCGCGCGATTCGCCGCTAAGGAGCGCAGGCCGATGCTGACCGCGCTATCCATCCGTGACGTCGTGCTGATCGAGGCGCTCGAGCTGGAGTTCGGCGCCGGCCTCGGTGTGCTGACCGGCGAGACCGGCGCGGGAAAGTCGATCCTGCTCGACGCGCTCGGGCTGGCGCTCGGCCGTCGCGGCGAGAGCGGGCTGGTCCGCAGCGGCGCGACTCAGGCGGTGGTGACCGCCAGTTTCGACGCGCCGCCCGCCGCGGCGGCGCTGCTCGCCGACAACGGGCTCGACCTCGACCCCGGCGAGCCGCTGATCATCCGCCGCCTCGTGAGGGCGGACGGCGGCAGCCGCGCTTTCGTCAATGACCAGCCCGCGTCGGCGGCGCTGCTGCGCGAACTCGGCGCGCTGCTGGTCGAGATCCACGGCCAGCACGACGATCGCGGGCTGCTCGCCGCGGCGGGTCACCGCGCGCTGCTCGACGCGTACGCCCGCGGCAACACCCGTGCGGTGGCGGAGGCGCATGCGACGTGGCGCGCTGCCGAGCGCGCACTGGACGAGGCGCGCGACGGCATCGCCGCGGCCCAGCGCGACCGCGAGTGGCTCGAACATTCCGTCGCCGAGCTCGTCGCGCTCGCGCCCGAGCCGGGCGAGGAGGAGGCGCTGGCGGAGCGCCGCCGCGCGATGCAGCGTGCCGAGAAGGTCGCGGACGATCTGGGCGCGGTGACCGATCATCTCGACGGCGGTGACGGCGCGCTGACCCATCTGCGCCAGGCCGCGCGCGTGCTGGAGCGGATCGCGGAGGACCATCCCGCGCTCGCCGACGCGCTGGCGGCGGTCGATCGCGCGCTGATCGAGGGCGGCGCGGCCGAGGAGCGGCTGCGCGACGCCGCCGCGGCGCTGCTGTACGACCCGCGTCAGCTCGAGGACGACGAGGCGCGGCTGTTCGAGCTTCGCGCGATGGCGCGCAAGCATCGCGTCCAGCCCGACGAGCTCGCCGCGCTGGCGGGCCACCTGACCGCGCAGCTCGAGCGCCTCAACGCCGGCGAGGAAGGGCTGACCGGCCTCGAGCGCGCGGTAGCCGAGGCGCGCACGCGCTACGAGCGTGCCGCGGCCGAGCTGACCGCCACGCGCACCGCCGCGGCGACCCGGCTCGATACCGCGGTGGCCGGCGAGCTGGCGCCGCTGAAGCTCGACGCCGCGCGCTTCCGCACCGTGGTCGCGCCGCTGGCGGAGAGCGACTGGTCGGCGGCGGGGCGCGACCGCGTCGAGTTCGAGATCGCGACGAACCCGGGCGCACCCTTCGCCGCGCTCGCCAAGATCGCCTCGGGCGGCGAGCTGTCGCGCTTCATCCTCGCGCTCAAGGTGGCGTTGGCGCAGGAGGGCGGCGCGACCACGATGATCTTCGACGAGATCGATCGCGGCGTCGGCGGTGCGGTGGCGAGCGCGATCGGTGAGCGGTTGGCGCGGTTGGCGCAAGCGACCCAGCTGCTCGTGGTGACGCACAGCCCGCAGGTGGCGGCGCGCGGCGCGACTCATTGGCTGATCGCCAAGTCGAGCGACGGTGTGGTGACGCGCACCGGCGTGCGCCCGCTCGACGCGGCCGAGCGCCGCGAGGAAATCGCGCGCATGCTGTCGGGCGCGACCGTGACCGACGAGGCGCGCGCGCAGGCGGAGCGGCTGCTCGAGACGGCGTGAGGGCAAGTGCAAAGATCCTCCGCGCGAGCGGGGAGGGGGACCCGCGGACGCAGTCGGGGGGTGGAGGAGGGGGCGCGAACGCTGCGCACGGTGGGGAGCCTTCTCCACCACCGGCTTCGCCGGCGTTCCTCCTCCGCGCGAGCGGGGAGGATCTGGTCGCTTAACCATGTCGGGTCGCTCCGCCGGGACCCACCGCGCCGCTGGCGCGCGCTGCCCTCGCGGTGGTAGACGCACCCGCATGGGCCACGGTCACCATCACGCGCACGCGCATCACCACCACGATCACGAGTCGCACGGCCACCATCACCACGCCCCGCCGGAGCGCTGGGACCGTGCGTTCGCGATCGGGATCGGGCTCAACCTCGCCTATGTCGTCGCCGAGGGTGGTGCCGGGCTGATCCTCGGATCGATGGCGCTGCTCGCCGACGCGGGGCACAATCTCTCCGACGTGCTCGGCCTCGCGGTGGCCTGGGGAGGCGCGACGCTGGCGCGGGCGGCACCGTCGAAGCGATTCACCTACGGGCTGAAGGGTTCGACCATCCTCGCCGCGCTCGCCAACGCGCTGCTGCTGCTGGTGGCGATCGGCGCGATCGCGCTGGAGGCGGTGCACCGGTTCGGCGAACCGCAGCCGGTGCCGGGGCTGACCGTCTCGCTCGTCGCGGGCGCGGGGATCGCCGTGAACGCGGTCACCGCCTGGCTGTTCGCGCGCGGGCGCGAGGGCGACGTCAACATCAGGGGCGCCTATCTCCACATGCTCGCCGACGCGGTGGTGTCGGCGGGCGTGGTCGCCGCGGGGATCGCGCTCTATCTCACGGGCTTCGGCTGGATCGACCCGGCGGTGAGCCTCGTCATCGCCGCGGTGATCTTCTGGCAGACCTGGGGGCTGCTGCGCGAGACGGTGGAGATGGCGCTGGCGGCGGTGCCGCGCGGGATCGACTATGACGGCGTCAGCGGCGCGCTCGCCGGGCTTCCGGGGGTGGCCGCGATCCACGACCTGCATATCTGGCCGATGTCGACGACCGAGCCGAGCCTCACCGCGCATCTCTGCATGCCGGGCGGCCACCCGGGCGACGGC
Source organism: Sphingomonas sp. BK580 (assembly GCF_014194975.1). Classification (GTDB taxonomy): domain Bacteria; phylum Pseudomonadota; class Alphaproteobacteria; order Sphingomonadales; family Sphingomonadaceae; genus Sphingomonas. The sequence goes on from NZ_JACIAY010000015.1 coordinate 35,989, forward strand.
TTCCTTCAGTCCGCGCAGGAGATGCTGCACGCGCGCTTCGGCATCGGGCACGCGACGCTGCAGGTGGAGACCGGGGCGCCGTGCGGGTTGGCGGACGAACGGACGGTGTGAGCGGGCGCGGCGCGCTCAGCGAAGAGCGCGCCGCGCCGCTGTCGAGGTCGACAGCTCGAGGTCTCGCTCAGCCCCGAGGGCGAGCGGCCCGCCGCTCAGTTGGCGGCGCCGGCGACGTTCGTCGGCAGCGGCTGGGCGGCGCGGAACGAGACCGGCACGCCGTTCGCCTGGCCCGACACGCGATCGCCGTTCACGACGAGGCGGAAGCGACCGCCGCGCCCGACCTCGCGGCCCTCGATCACGGTGCGCTGCGAGTCGAGCGCGCTGGTGGTGTACACATAGGTGTGACCGTCGCGGGTGAAGCTGCGCTCGGCCGGGGCGGCGGTCGCGGCGGTGGCGGTCAGCGCGGCGGCGGCAGCGGCGAGGATCGTGGCGGTGCGCATGAACGTTGCTCCAGCTGAGGGGGCGAGTGCCCGATTGATGCGTCGCAGCATGGATGGTGCGCCGCAACATGCGCAACTGAGTGATTCGCAAACGTGATTGCAGCGATTGCACCTGCGGGTCCGACCTACCGCGCGCCCTTTTGCGTCACCCCCGCGCATCGGCTAAGGCGCCGCCCCTATGACGCTCTTCACTCGCTTCGCCGCTCACCTCGACGCCGCGCTCGACGCGCTCACCGCCGCCGGCACGCTGCCGGCCGGGCTCGACCGCCGCAACGTCACGGTGGAGCCGCCGCGTGATCCGAGCCACGGCGACCTCGCCACCAACGCCGCGATGGTCCTCGCCAAGCCGGCCGCGACCAACCCGCGCGCGCTCGCCGAGGCGCTGGCGGGCGAGCTGCGCGCGTTGACCGATGTGGCGGAAGTGAGCGTCGCCGGCCCCGGCTTCATCAACCTGCGGCTGCGCGATGACGTGTGGCGCGGCGAGATCGAGGCGATCCATGCGGCGGCGGCGGATTATGGTCGCTCGTCCGGCGGCGCCGGCGTCACGGTCAACATCGAGTATGTCTCGGCCAACCCGACCGGTCCGATGCACATGGGCCACTGCCGCGGCGCGGTGGTCGGCGACGCGCTGGCCAGCCTGCTCGAGTTCGCCGGGCACAAGGTGGTGCGCGAATATTACGTCAACGACGCTGGCGGGCAGGTCGACGTGCTCGCGCGGTCGGCGCACCTGCGCTACCGCGAGGCGCTCGGCGAGGATGTGGGCACGGTGCCCGAGGGGCTGTACCCCGGCGACTATCTCATCCCGGTCGGGCGCGCGCTGGCCGAGGAGTTCGGCGACCGTTACGCCGCCGCGCCCGAAGGCGAGTGGCTCGCGCTGTTCCGCGCGCGCGCGGTGGCGGCGATGCTGGTGCTGATCCGCGACGATTTGGCGCTGCTCGGCATCCACCACGACCTGTTCTCGTCCGAGGCGGAGCTGCAGGCGGCGGGCAAGCCCGAGGCGGCCGAGGCGTGGCTGCGCGCGCGCGACCTCGTTTACGACGGCGTGCTCGAGGCACCCAAGGGCGAGACGCCCGAGGACTGGGAGCCGGTCGAGCTGCCGCTGTTCCGCTCGAGCCGCTTCGGCGACGATCAGGACCGGCCGATCAAGAAGTCGAACGGCAGCTGGACCTATTTCGGCGCCGACCTCGCCTATCACTTCCAGAAGGCGCAGGGCGCGGACGAGCTGATCGACATCTGGGGCGCGGACCATGCCGGCACCGTCAAGCGCATCCAGGCCGCGGTCGCGGCGCTGACCGAGGGGAAGACCCGCTTCGACGTCAAGCTGGTGCAGATGGTGCGGCTGCTGCGCGGCGGCGAGCCGGTGAAGATGTCGAAGCGCGCGGGCAATTTCGTCACGCTCGCCGACGTGGTGCGCGAGGTCGGCAAGGACGTGGTGCGCTTCACGATGCTCACCCGCCGCTCCGACGCGCAGATGGACTTCGACTTCGCCAAGGTGGTCGAGGCGTCGAAGGAGAACCCGGTATTCTACGTGCAGTACGCGCACGCGCGGGTGCACTCGCTCCACCGCCGCGCGGCCGAGGCGGGGATCAGCGCCGAGGCGGCCGACCTGTCCCGGCTTGATACGGAGGAGCTGGCGCTGGTGAAGCGCGCGGCACAGTTCCCGCGCGTGGTCGAGACCGCCGCCGCGGCGCGCGAGCCGCACCGCATTGCCTTCTATCTCTATGATCTGGCGGCGGAGTTCCACGCGCTGTGGAATGTCGGCAACGATCGGCCGGAGCGTCGCTTCCTCGTCCCGGAGGACGCTCAGGTCACCGCCGCGCGCTTGTCCTTGGCCGCCGCGATCGGCCAGATTATCCGCAACGGTCTCGCCATCATGGGCGTGGAGGCGGTCACGGAGATGCACTGATGTCGAGGTCTGGGTCGTTCGCGCGCGGCGACGAGGACCGGCTGCCCTGGCTCGAGACGGTCGAGCCGGACGAGCCCGAGGGCGCGCCAGTCGGCCGCGTGGTGCTGCTCGTGCTGCTGGGACTAGCGGTGCTCGGCGCGGTGCTGTTCGGACTGTATCACTATCAGCGCGGCGCGAGCGGCGAGGGTGGGCTGATCGCGGCGCCCGCAGGCGATTACAAGGTCCGTCCCGAGGAGCCCGGCGGGCTCAAGGTGGAGGGCGAGGGCGACTCCGCGATCGCCGCGAGCGCGGGCAGCAACGGCGCGGCGGCGATCGATCTCTCGGCGGTGCCCGAGGCGCCGATCGCGCGCCCGAGTCCGGTGTCGAGCGCGACGCCGAGGCCGGGCGGCGGTGCGCCCTCGGTGAGCGCGGCGGTACCGCAGGCCGCGGCGCCGCTGCGCGCCGCGCGCCCCGTCGCCGCGCCGGTGCCGCGCGTGCCAGGAGCAGGGACGGGCGGAGCGCTGGTGCAGCTCGGCGCCTTCCCGACCGAGGCCGCGGCGAACGTCGCCTGGAGCGCGATCGCCAAGCGGTTCGGCTATGTCGCCGCGCTGGGCAAGGTGGTCCAGCCGGCGACGGTGAACGGGCGCAACGTTTACCGGCTGCGGGTCAACGCCGGTAGCGCGGGCGCGGCGGCGGACCTGTGCGGGCGGCTCAAGGTGGCGGGCGAGGCCTGTTTCGTCACGGGGTGAGGGAGCGCCGAGGGCGGTCTCGCGCCTAGTCTCCCCGTCATCGCGGCCTTTGGCGGGGACCCACATCTCCGCGAAGGCGGCGGCCGTTCGCGGCACCATGGATCCCGGCTCAAGGCCGGGATGACGATGTTCCTGGCGGGATGAGCTTAGACAATCTCACCTCTTCCCGAACTTGCGCTGCGTCTTGCCGAAGCGGGTCTTGCGCGTGCCCGGCTTGCCCTCGTTCGAGCGGCCCATCAGCGGCGCCTTCTGCTGCTCGACCGGCAGCCCCAGCTCCTCCTGCTCGAGCTGGCGGATCTCGTCGCGCAGTCGGCCGGCCTCCTCGAACTCGAGGTCCGAGGCGGCCTTGCGCATCTTCTTCTCGAGCTCCTCGATGTAGGCGCGCAGGTTGTGGCCGACCATGTGCGGCCGCTCGTCGTCGATCTCGACGGTGACCTGGTCCTTCGAGGCGACGTGGGCGATGATATCGCCGATATTGCGGCGGATCGTCGTCGGCGTGATGCCGTGCTCGCGATTGTACGCCTCCTGCTTCTCGCGGCGGCGCGCGGTCTCGTTCATCGCGCGCTCCATGCTGCCGGTGATCCGGTCGGCGTAGAGGATCACGCGCCCGTCGACGTTGCGCGCGGCGCGACCGATCGTCTGGATCAGCGACGTCTCGGAGCGCAGGAACCCCTCCTTGTCGGCGTCGAGGATCGCGACCAGCCCGCACTCGGGAATGTCGAGCCCCTCGCGCAACAGGTTGATGCCGATGAGCACGTCGTACACGCCCAGCCGCAGGTCGCGGATCAGCTCGATGCGCTCCAGCGTCTCGACGTCGGAGTGCATGTAGCGGACCTTGATCCCCGCCTCGTGCATGTACTCGGTGAGGTCCTCGGCCATCCGCTTGGTCAGCGTGGTGACGAGCGTGCGATAGCCTTTCTCCGTCGTGGCCCGGCACTCCTGGATAAGGTCCTGCACCTGCTCCTCGACCGGCCTGATCTCGACCGGCGGGTCGATCAGCCCCGTCGGGCGGATCACCTGCTCGGCGAAGACGCCGCTGGACTGTTCCATCTCCCAGCTGCCCGGCGTCGCCGAGACGCACACCGTCTGCGGGCGCATCGCGTCCCACTCGTTGAAGCGGAGCGGGCGGTTGTCGATCGCCGAGGGCAGGCGGAAGCCGTATTCGGCGAGCGTGATCTTGCGCCGGTGGTCGCCGCGCGACATGCCGTTGATCTGGCCGATCGTCTGATGGCTCTCGTCGACGAAGAGCAGCGCATTCTCGGGCAGATACTCGAACAAAGTGGGCGGCGGCTCGCCGGGTAGGCGGCCGGTGAGGAAGCGGCTGTAATTCTCGATGCCGTTGCAGCTGCCCGTCGCCGCGATCATCTCCAGGTCGAAGTTGGTGCGCTGCTCCAGCCGCTGGCGCTCCAGCAGCTTGCCCTCGATCTCCAGCTCCTTCAACCGCTCGCTGAGCTCATGGCGGATCGCCTCCGCCGCCTGCTTCATCGTCGGGCCAGGGGTGACATAGTGCGAGTTGGCGTAGATCCGCACCGTGTTGAGCGACGCGCTCTTCTTGCCGGTGAGCGGGTCGAACTCGACGATCTCCTCGATCTCGTCGCCGAAGAAGGACACGCGCCAGGCGCTGTCCTCATAGTGCGACGGGAAGATCTCGAGCGTGTCGCCCTTCACGCGAAAGTTGCCGCGCTGGAAGGCGGCGTCGTTGCGCTTGTACTGCAGCGCGACCAGCTTGCGCACGATCTCGCGCTGGTCGACGCTCTGGCCTTTCTTCAGGTCGAAGATCATCGCCGAATAGGTCTCGACCGAGCCGATGCCGTAGAGGCACGAGACCGAGGCGACGATGATGACGTCGTCGCGCTCGAGCAGGGAGCGCGTGGCCGAGTGGCGCATCCGGTCAATCGACTCGTTCACCGAGCTCTCTTTCTCGATGTACGTGTCGGAGCGCGGGACATAGGCCTCGGGCTGATAATAATCGTAGTAGCTGACGAAATACTCGACCGCGTTGTCGGGGAAGAAGCTCTTGAACTCGCCGTAGAGCTGTGCGGCGAGGATCTTGTTGGGGGCGAGGATCAGCGCGGGGCGCTGCATCTCCTCGATGACCTTGGCCATGGTAAAGGTCTTGCCCGAGCCGGTGACGCCGAGCAGCACCTGGTCGCGCTCGCCTGCCTTGGCGGCGTCGACCAGCTCGCGGATCGCGGTCGGCTGGTCGCCGGAGGGCTGATACTCGCTGACGAGCTTGAACGGGCGGCCGCCCTCGACCTTCTGCGGGCGGTTGGGACGGTGCGGGACGAAATCGGTGCCGGTCTCCGGCTCGGCAAGGGACGTGCGGATCTGGATCGCCATCCCGCTGATATGGGCGCGGGATGGGGCGGGGGGAAGGGTGTGGGGGCGGGGGAAGATGCTCGCCGCTGGCGGGAGGGAACCCCCGGACGCGGGGCGGTGTGGAAGGGGGCTCGCCCCGGCGGGCGGCTCGGATGCGGACCCGTCCCTCGGCCACTCGCTCCCGCATGCGGTTCCCTTTCCCGTGCCGGGACGATCTTCCTGCCCTCTTGCTCACGGACCGTTGCCACGCTACTGCGAGGCAGTCGCAATCTCGTGAGGTGACGATGTACCGCTTCCTCGACCGGCCGCTCGATCAGCTCGACGAGCATCTCCATTTCCTCGTCAGCGCGATGCGCCACTGGACGATGGCAACGCGCAGCGGCCGCTGCGCCTGCCGCGCGCTCGCCCCGGCGTTCGCCTGGCGCGGGGTGAGCGCCGCGCTGCCCGATTTCGCCGCGGCGATGGGGGCCTTCGACCGTGAGGGGAAGCGCTGGCTCCGCTTCGGTGCCGCGACCGCGCGCACGGTGAGCGACGACGAGGCGGTGCTGCTCGCGCTGATCGAGTCGGCGATGCGCGGCGAGCGCGGCGCGGCGCGGCGGATCGCGGCGACGCTCGTCACCGAACCCGCGCTCGCGCGCACCGTCACCGCGATCGAGTGGGTAGCATTGCGCTTCCTCCAGGCGCCGCTGGCGCAGCGCGACGGCGTGCCGAGACAAGCCTGACCCCGCGCACCCCAAGCCGACCTATGGTTGACCCTGCGCGCCCCGCGCCATAATGCGCCCCATTCGCCCGACATTCCCCGTTCTCAGACCGGATCGCCGATGACCGACCTCCGCGCGCCAGTGCTCATTCCCGACTCCACCGCGTTTCACAGCGTGGCGGTCACCTGGGTGCGTCACTGGAACGAGCATCTGTTCAGCTTCGCGGTCGAGCGTCCCGCCTCGTTCCGCTTCCGCTCGGGCGAGTTCGTGATGATCGGCCTGCCCGGCGTCGAGGGAGAGGACGGCAAGGCCGCCAAGCCGATTATGCGCGCCTATTCGATCGCCAGTCCGGCCTGGGCCGAGGAGCTGGAGTTCCTCTCGATCAAGGTGCCGGGCGGCCCGCTGACCGGGCGGCTGCAGCAGATCGAGCCCGGCGACCAGGTCTATCTCGGCAAGAAGCCGACCGGTACGTTGGTGCTCGACGCGTTGCTCGGCGGCAGGCGGCTGTTCCTGCTCTCGACCGGCACGGGGCTGGCGCCCTTCCTCAGCGTCGCGCGCGATCCCGACGTGTACGAGCGGTTCGACGAGATAGTGGTGGTCCACGGCGTCCGCCGCGTCGACGATCTCGCCTGGCGCGAGATGCTCGAGGCGCGGCTGGCGGAGGATCCGCTGGTGTCGGAGCAGGCGGCGGCGCAGTTCCGCTACCTGCCGACGGTGACTCGCGAGGACTTCCCGGTGCAGGCGCGCATCCCCGCGCTGATCGAGGACGGTCGCCTGTTCGACGGGCTGGGCGGCGAGGCCAAGTTCGACCCGGAGAACGATCGGGTAATGCTGTGCGGCTCCACCGCGATGATCCGCGAGGTGGCGGGCATGCTCGAGCACCGGGGGCTGGTCGAGGGATCGAACGCCAACCCGGGCCAGTTCGTGATCGAGCGCGCCTTCGTCGACTGAGTGGGCGGGGGGCCGGCTCTCCGCCTCGCGGTCCCCCCGTTCTTCCGTCATCCTGAGCCCTGCGACAAGGCCAGGAGAGCCTTGGCCCAGGATGCACCGTTTCCGCGCACCGCCGGCCTGTGGACCCGCGAACGAGTGGACCCCCATCGCCGCCGGGGTGACGGCAGAGAGCAGCGGTAACTGGTCCGTCGGACTGCCGGTCGTTCGCCTGCTCGCCACCGCCCGCTGGCGACTCCGCCGCGCTTGCTCTACGCTGGCGCGAAAACGGAGGAGAGAGGCGATGGCGACGCTCGCGTCGGTGGACACCGCGGCCTATGCGCCCGGCGAGTGGGAGGCGCGCGTCGATCTCGCCGCCGCTTATCGGTTGGTCGCGCTATACGGCTGGGATGACCTGATCTTCACCCATCTGTCAGCGCGCGTGCCCGGGCCCGAGCATCACTTCCTGATCAACCCGTACGACATGATGTTCGAGGAGATCACCGCCTCGGCGCTGGTCAAGATCGACGTCGACGGGCAGCCGGTCGGCCGCTCCGACCATCCGGTCAACCCGGCGGGCTTCACCATCCACTCCGCGATCCATATGGCGCGCGACGATGCGCGCGCGGTGATGCACCTGCACACGCCGCACGGCCAGGCGGTGTCGGCGATGGCGTGCGGGCTGCTGCCGCACACCCAGACCGCGATGATCGCCAGCCACGACGTCGCCTATCACGACTATGAGGGCATCGCGACCGACCTCGCCGAGCGCGAGCGGCTGGTCGCGGACCTCGGTGCCAAGAACGCGATGATCCTGCGCAACCATGGTACGCTGGCGGTCGGCAGCTCGGTCGCGGCCTGTTTCCTGCGGCTCTACTTCCTCGAGCGCGCGTGCCAGGCGCAGGTGCACATGCTCGCGGCGGGGCGCGACGGGCTCAACCCGCCGCCCGACGGGGTCGAGGAGAAGGTCGCGCATCAGGCTAGCCCGGCGGGGATGGGCATGGTGGCGCAGGCGCTCGCCTGGCCCGCGCTGCTGCGCAAGCTCGATCGGGCGAGTCCGGGATACCGGGATTGACCTTCAGTTCCCCGGCGACGGCCGGGGTCTAGCTGGGCAGGCGGAGGTGAGTCTCACGAACCTCCCCCGACGGGGCCGCGGCCTTCGCCGGGAAACGAGGAGGAGTCACACCTCGCCCTCGTCCACGTCGGGCGCCTCGTCCGCCGCCGCGCCGCCGCTCTCCAGCGCGGCCTCGTCGGCGGCGAGCGCGTCGGCGTCGGCCGCGGTGATGCCGAAGCGCGCCGCCACGTCGGGGGCGTAGCGCAGCAGGTCGGGGCGCAGCTTGAGCAGGCTGACGTCCTTGGCCTTGCCTTCCATCATCACGTCGAAGACCAGCCCCTCGGCCATGCGCATGAAGGTGGCGAACTCGAACGGGTTGGTGAAGTCGGCGTGCCCGGTCCACACCGGTGGGCGCAGCACCGTCTTCACGCGCGCGCCGGCCTTGACCGGCGCCTTGACCAACTCGCCCTTGCGCACCGTCTTGCCGCTGGCGCGCTGCTTGGCGGTGATCTTCTGCTTCACCTCGCGCATCTCGGTGCGCGGCGAGGAGAAGTGGATCTTGGGGCGCACGCCGGTCGGCCAGGTCGCCAGGAAGCGCTCCAGCGTCTCGCGCATGTCCAGCCCCTCGGGATTGAGACACCAGAAATGCTGGTAGTCGAAGATCAGCCGCACGCCGCAGCGCTCGTTGATCCACAGAGCGTCGGCGGCGGAGAAGCGCAGGTCGTCGTTCTCGAGCACCAGCCGCCGGCGCACGTGCTCCGGACAGCGCTCCCAGCCGCGCAGCCAGCGCTCGCGGCTGGCGTCATGATCGTCGTAGACGCCCCCGACGTGCGTCACCATCACCGCTTCCTCGTCCAGCCCCATGCGGTCGAGCATCTCGGCCTGCGACGACAGGTCCCAGATCGACTTGGCGGTGAGCGCGTCGTCGGGGCTGTTGAGCAGGACATATTGCGACGGATGGAACGACAGGCGGATGCCGAGCCCGCGCGCCTTGGCACCGAAAGCGGCGAGCTCGGCGTCGCTCTCGCGCACCATGTCGTGGAACTGCGGCATGTCCGGATGCGTGGCGTAGGGCGCCAGGTCGGACGAGAGCCGGTACATGTCGAGCCGCTCACTGGCGAGGTAGTCGAGCACCTTGTCGACCTGCTCGAGCGAGCATCTCAGATGCGGATTGGCCTGCCAGCGGCGCGTGTCGCCGCTCTTCAGGCCGGGCTTGCCCATCACCTTGACCGGGAAACCGAGGCGGAGCGGGTGATCGGGGGGCGTGGGCATGGCAGGGTAACGCGGCGGGGCGCGCGCGGGTGCCGCGCCTTCACAATCACTTGCCGCTCACGGCTGGCCGTATGCCGGCGAGGTTGACGGCGGCGCGCGCAGCGACCAATCGGGCGGCGACCGGCGGACAGCAGGGCTCGAGGCGCGCGGCCATCGGGTGCGCCGCCGCAACGCGAACGGGACGATGACGATGACGCCTCACCCCTGCCTCCTCGTGGCGGACGAGCGGGAGCGTCGCGCGTGACCGCGCTGCTGCCCGAGGGGCTGCGCGACCGCCTGCCGCCCGTCGCCGACGCCGCCGCGGCGCTGGAGGCGCGCGTGCTCGGCGCGATCCACGCGCACGGCTATGAGCGGGTCGACCCGCCGCTCGCCGAGTTCGCCGAGGGGCTGGGGTCGCGGCTCAAGGCGGGCGCGCTGCAGGACGCGGTGCGCTTCGTCGACCCGGTGTCGCAGCGGACCCTCGCGATCCGGCCGGACCTCACCGCGCAGGTGGCGCGGATCGCGGCGACGCGGATGGGCCACCATCCGCGCCCGGTGCGGCTGAGCTACGCGGGCGCGGTGCTCAAGCTGCGCGCCAGCCAGCTCGCCCCCGCGCGCGAGACGCGGCAGATCGGCGCCGAGCTGTTCGGGCTCGACACCGTCGCGGCGGCGCAGGAGGTGGTGACCGTCGCGATCGAGGCCGTGGTGGCCGCGGGCGTCGCGCGCCCCTCGATCGACTTCACCTTGCCGGATCTGGTCGACACGCTCGCGGCGGGTGCGCTGCCGGTCGCGCCCGAGAAGCTCGACGCGCTGCGCCAGCGGCTCGACGCCAAAGACGCGGGCGCGGTCGCCGAGCTGGCGCCCGGTTACCTGCCGCTGGTCGCCGCGGCGGGGCCGTTCGATCAGGCGCTGGCACGGCTGCGCGCATTCGACCGCGACGGCGCGCTGGGATCGAGGCTCGACGCGCTCGCCGCGATCGCGCGCGCGGTGGACGGGCGCGCGGTGCTGACGCTCGACCCGACCGAGCGCCACGGCTTCGAATATCAGAGCTGGCTCGGCTTCTCCCTGTTCGCGGGCACGTCGCCGGCGGAGGTCGGCCGCGGCGGCACCTATACCGTCGTGCATGAGGGCGGCGCGGAGGAAGCAGCGACCGGTTTCTCCCTGTTCGCCGACCGGTTGATCGGCGACCAGCCCGCAGGCGAGCGCCGCCGGCTGTTCCTGCCGTACGGTACGGCATCGGCGGACGGCGCGGCGATGCGCGCGCAGGGTTGGGTCACTGTCGCGGCGCTCGAGCCGGGCGACACACCCGAGGCGCAGGTCTGTACCCACCTCTACGCCGAGGGTGAGGCCCGGCCGCTCGACTAGAGCGTGATCCACCTGGCTGCGGTCACCGCGCTCCTGCGGACGCAGGAGCCCAGAGCGGCGGGCGGCGGCGTTGGTGGCTCTCGGCTCCAGCGTGCGCCGGAGCACGCTTCGGAGTCGATGGATCGGGATCTGAGCGCGCCGGCCCCGCGACGGCGCCTCACTGCGCCGCCATCGGGCCCTTGAACAACAGGCCGAAATAATCGCCCTTGTTCCAGCGCGGCCGGTCGGCAGCGTCCGCGATCTCGCGCGCGATGCGGTAGTTGGCATCGACGAAGCGGACACCCTGGTCCCACAGGATCGGCTGGGACAGATCGTCGCACGGCTTGTGGTAGCAATTGCCCATGAAGTCGGCGACCGCGGCCTTGCCCGGCCCCTTCTGTCCCGGCCACAGGAAGACCGAGGGCACGCCCTTCTGCACGAAGCGGAAATGGTCCGAGCGGACGAAGATCGCCTCCTCCGGCATCGGATCGGGCGAGAGCCCGACGCCGATCGCGCCGACCGCGCGCGCGATGATCGGCCCGAGCGACGACCGGTCGCCGCCGAACGCCACCATGTCCTCGAACCTGTAGGTGAGGATCGGCATGTCGAGGTTCACGTCGGCGACGATGTCGGTGATCGGCACGGTCGGGTGGTTGGTAAAATAGTCGCTGCCGACCAGCCCCTTTTCCTCGGCGGTGACGGCGAGGAACAGCACCGACCGCTTCGGCGGCGGCGCCTGCTTGAAGCGGTTGGCCGCCTCGATCAGGCTGGCGATGCCGACCGCGTCGTCGAGTGCGCCGTTGTAGATCGTGTCGCCCTTTACCGCCTTGCCGACGCCGACGTGATCGAGGTGGGCGGAGAGCACCACCGTCTCGCGCCCGACGCTCGGGTCGGTGCCGGGGATCATGCCGATGACGTTGCTGCTGGGCAGCGCGCGGAAGCCGGTCGCGCTCTGCACGGTGAGCGTGCCGGCGGCCGTGACCGGGCGGGTGCGCAGCACCTTCTTCTTCGCGGCCCGCGCCATCGTCGCCCAGTCGCGCCCGAAGAGCTTGGCCGCGCCCGCGGTGGAGAGCGTGCCGAGCAGCGGGACCGAGGGCGTCGCGGTGCTGCCGGCACCGTCGGGCAGCGCCCAGGTCACCTTCTCCGAATCATAGCCCTTCTTGACCGTGTCGAACCCTGGCGCGCCGCGCCCCGGCGAGCGCAGATCGGCGATCGCGACCGCTCCGACGGCGCCGTGCGCCGCGGCGGCGGCGAGCCGCGCGGGCGCGCCGCTCAGCGTCGCCGCGACCTCGCTCGGCAGCCCCGCCGGCACCCCGCCAACGTAAGCGACGATCTTGCCGCGCACGTCGGCGCCGGCATAATCGTCGATGCCATAGGCGCTCGCTGACAGGCCGTAGCCGACATAGACCACGGGTGCGGACACGCGCGTCGTCTTGGCGGCGGGGTTGGCGGCGGGCACGTAATCGGTGCCGAACGTGAACGCGTGCGGCGCGCCAACCGCCGGCGCCCAGCTGAACGCGCCCTGGTCCGCGATCTTGTAGGCGGTCAGCGGCACCTTCTGGAGATAGCCGCCCTCGTCTCCCATCGGCCTGAGACCGGCGGCGTAGAACTGCGACGCGACGTATTGCGCGGCGATGTCATACTCGCCGCTGCCCGCCTCGCGCCCGCGCATCGCGTCCGCGGCGAGGAACATCACGTGCGCCTTCATCGCTGCCTGATCGGCGGGCAGCGGGGCGGTGAGCGCGGCATTGCGCGCGGCCGGCGTCGGGGCGGGGGCCTGGGCGGTGGCGACGGTGGCGCAGGCGAGCAGCAGCGGGGTGACGATACGACGGTACATCGGCGACCTTCGGCAATTGGAAGAAATCGCCGTAGCTTAGCTTTTCACGTCGCGCACCTGTCGAATGGCTCGGTGCGGCGGGACATAGGCCGCTTTCCCATGGAACCGGGACGATGCCTGATTATAGTCAGAGCATGGACGTACGCCTCACCGCCGCCGCACCGCTCGTCACCTATCGTCGCGACTATCAGGCGCCCGCCTGGCTCGTCCCCGAGGTCGCGCTCGATTTCGCGCTGGACCCGACGCTCACGCGCGTCCGCGCGCGGCTGAGCGTCGTGCGCAACGGCGCGCACGACCTGCCGCTGCGGCTCGATGGGGCGGGGCAGGTGCCGCTCGCCGTGACGGTCGACGGCGCACCGGCCGAGGGCTGGACGATCGAGGGCGAGCAACTCGTGGTGCCACTCGTCGGTCAGGGCCATGTGATCGAGACGGAGGTCGAGATCGCGCCCGATCGCAACACCCAGCTGATGGGGCTGTACGCCTCGGGCGGGATCCTCTGCACGCAGTGCGAGGCCGAGGGCTTTCGCCGCATCACGTATTTCCCCGACCGGCCCGACGTGCTCGCCACCTATCGCGTGCGGATGAGCGCCGACCGTCGGCGCTTCCCGGTGCTGCTCGCCAACGGCGACCCCGTCGCGCAGGGCGAGGGCGCCGATGGAACGCACTGGGCCGAGTGGCACGATCCCTATCCCAAGCCCTCCTATCTCTTCGCGCTGGTGGCGGGCGACCTGGCGGTGAACCGCGACACCTTCACCACGCGCTCGGGGCGCGAGGTGGCGCTCGGCATCTGGGTCCGCGCCGCCGATCTGCCCAAGACCGCTCACGCGCTCGATGCGCTCAAGCTCTCGATGGCGTGGGACGAGCGAGTCTACGGCCGCGAGTATGACCTGGACGTGTTCAACATCGTCGCGGTCGACGACTTCAACTTCGGTGCGATGGAGAACAAGGGGCTGAACATCTTCAACAGCCGCTACATCCTCGCCGATCCCGACACCGCGACCGACTATGACTACGACGCCATCGCCGCGGTGGTGGCGCACGAGTACTTTCACAACTGGTCGGGCAATCGAGTCACCTGCCGCGACTGGTTCCAGCTGAGCCTCAAGGAAGGCTTCACCGTCTACCGCGACCAGTCGTTCAGCGCCGACCAGGGCTCGGCCGCGGTCAAGCGGATCGAGGACGTCCGCGGGCTGCGCGCGGCGCAGTTCCCCGAGGACGCCGGCCCGCTCGCGCACCCCGTACGTCCGGAGAGCTATATCGAGATCAGCAACTTCTATACCGCGACGATCTACAACAAGGGCGCCGAGCTGATCCGCATGATGGCGACGATGCTGGGCGACGCCGCGTTCCGCGCCGGCGCCGACCTGTACTTCGACCGCCACGACGGGACGGCCGCGACCTGCGAGAACTTCGTCCGCTGCATGGAGGAGGCGAGCGGCGCCGATCTGACGCAGTTCCGCCTGTGGTACAGCCAGGCGGGCACGCCGCGCGTCTCCGCCTCCGTCGAGCACGAGCCGGGCAGCGGCCGCGCGCTGCTCCACCTCGCGCAGAGGGTGCCGGACACGCCGGGGCAGAGCGGCAAGGCGCCGCAGGTACTGCCGCTGCGGGTGCGGCTGTTCGGCAGCGCCACCGGCCAGCCGCTCGGCGCGGAGCAGCTGGTGGTTGTGCGCGACGCCGCCGAGAGCATCGCCGTCGAGGGCGTGACAGAACGGCCCATCGTGTCGCTCAACCGCGGCTTCTCCGCGCCGGTGATCATCGAGAGCGACCGCACCGCGGCCGACCTCGCCTTTCTCGCGCGCCACGACGACGATCCCTTCGCGCGCTACGAAGCGATGCAGCAGCTGATGCTCGACACGCTGGTGGCGGCGACGGTCGAGGGCGAGGCCGACCATCGCGCCGTCGTCGCGGCGGTGGCGGACACGCTCGACGACGCCGAGCTCGACCGCGCCTTCGTCGCCGAGGCGGTGCTGCTGCCGTCGGAGAATTTCATCGGCGACCAACTCGCCACGGTCGACCCGGACGCCGTCTTCGCCGCGCGCGAGGCGCTGCGGCGCGACCTCGCGCGCTCGCTCGACGAGCGCTGGCGCGCCGCCTGCGACCCCGCCGACCGCTCGCCCTACGCTTACACGCCCGCGGGCAAGGGCGTGCGGCGCCTGCGGAACGTTGCGCTCCACTACCTCCAGGCGGGTGGCGCCACGGACGCGCCGGCGCTGGCCTGGGCGCAGTTCGAGGCGGCGGACAATATGACCGACCGCCAGGGCGCGCTCACCGCGCTGGCGAGCGGCCGCTCGCACGAGCGCGACGCGGCGCTGGCGGCGTTCTACGCGCGCTACGCCGATAACCCCCTGGTGCTCGACAAATGGTTCCAGACGCAGGCGCTGGCGTCGCGCGACGACACGCCGGCGCTGGTCGCCGAGCTGGCGCGCCACCCCGATTTCTCGCTCGCCAACCCGAACCGCGCGCGCGCGCTGATCGGTGCCTTCGCGGTCAACCAGCGCGCCTTCCACGTCGCCGGGGGAGCAGGCTATCGCTGGCTGGCGAACCAGCTGCTCGCGCTCGACCCGCTCAACCCGCAGACGTCGGCGCGGCTGCTGCCCCCGCTCGGCCGCTGGCGCCGCTTCGACCCGGCGCGCGCGGCGCTGATGCGCGCCGAGCTGGAACGGATCGTCGCGACGCCGGGGATCAGCAAGGACCTGTTCGAGCAGGCGTCGAAGAGCCTGGAGGGTCAGTGAATGGGAGGAGACTCGGCGAGGTCTCCGCTCGGCGGGTGCGTCAGACCTGGCAGCAGGTATCCGTGACGGGCGAGAGGGGTCATGGACCTTCTGATCGATCCCGTCGCCCGTCATACCCGCGACGGCGCGGATCCAGACGCGCGGAGCTGCGATGAGGTCGCCCCGTCAGCCTATGACGAGCCCCGCCCGCGCGGGGATGCGGCAAGAGGGCCGCGAGGAGGCACGATCAGCGGAACGGCCGGTGCCGTTCGCGCCACGCGCCGCTCGCCGCCCGCCCCTTCTCAGCCCGAGTTGCGCAGCGCCGTCGCGATCGCGTTGATCGACAGCAGGATGCCCTGGCGCACGCGCGCGTCGGCCTCGCCCGCGCGGTGGCGCTTCATCAGCTCGATCTGGAGCAGGTTGAGCGGCTCGATATAGGGCAGCCGGAGCCGGATCGAGGCGTCGAGCGCGGGGTGCTTCTCGAGCAGGTGCGACTGCGCGGTGACGTCGAGCAGCCCGTCGTGGGTCTGCTGCCAGCCGTCGCGGATGCGCCCGAACACCGTGTCGCGCAGGCCGGCGTCCTCGACCAGCCCGGCATAGCGCTCGGCGATCCCCATGTCCGACTTGGCGAGCACCATCTCCATGTTGGCCAGTGTCGCGGCGAACAGCGGCCATCCCTGCGCCATCTCGCGCAGCAGCGCGCGGTCCTCGAACGCGGCGATCGCCTGGCCGACGCCGTACCAGCCCGGCAGCATCACGCGCGCCTGTGCCCAGCTGAACACCCAGGGGATGGCGCGCAGGTCCTCGATCGCGTCCGACTGTTTGCGGCTGGCGGGGCGGCTGCCGATCTTGAGCCCGGCGATCTCGGCGATCGGCGTCATCTGGCGGAAGAAGGTGCGGAACCCCTCGGTCTCGTAGACCAGCCCGCGATAGGCGCGGAAGGCCGCGTCGGAGAGCCGGTCCATCGCCGCGGCGAAGCTGGCATTGTCGCTGTTCGACAGCTGCTCGGGCTCGAGGCTGGCGAGCAGGGTCGCCGAGGCCATCGCCTCCAGGTTGGTGGAGGCGCTCTCCCGCGTGCCGTACTTGCCCGCGATCACCTCGCCCTGCTCGGTGATGCGGATGCGCCCCTGCACCGTGCCCGCGGGCTGCGCGCGGATCGCGGCGAAGCTGGAGCCGCCGCCGCGCCCGACCGCGCCACCGCGGCCGTGGAAGAGCTGCATGCCGACGCCCGCGGCGTCGAACACCGGCTTCAGCGCGGTCGAGGCGCGCGACAGTTGCCAGGTCGAGGTCAGGTAGCCGCCGTCCTTGTTGCTGTCCGAATAGCCGATCATCACCTCCTGGTGGCCGCGCGCGCGCGCGATGTCGCGCACCTCGGGGATGGCGAACCACTCGGTCATGATCGCGGGCGCGGCCTCGAGGTCCTCGATCGTCTCGAACAAGGGCACCGCCATCACCGCGGCACTGGCGGGCGCGTCGTCGGTCGCGGGGCGGTACAGCCCGACCTCCTTGAGCAGCAGGTGCACCTCGAGCAGGTCGGACACCGACTTGGTCATCGAGACGATATACTGCCGAATGCACGCCGCACCGTAGGTAGCGTGCGCCTCGGCCGCGGCCTGGACGATCGCCAGCTCGGACGCGGTCTCGTCCGAATAAGCGGTGAAGCGGCTGGTCAGCGGGCGCGGCGTGGCCAGCTCCTGGCGCAACAGCATCACGCGCGCGTCCTCGTCGAGCGCGGCATAGTCGGCGCAGACCCCTGCGCCGCGCAGCATCTCGGCGACGACCTTCTCGTGCACCGCGCTGTTCTGCCGCAGGTCGAGCGTGGCGAGGTGGAAGCCGAACACCTCCACCGCGCGGATCAGCCGCCCGATCGCGCCGCCCGAGCCGAGCAGTCCCGCCCCCTCGGCCGAGAGCGGGCGTGCGATCGTCTTGAGGTCGGCGCGCAGCGCGGCGGGGTCGGGGTAGGGTTCGCCGCGCAGCGTGCCGGGGCGCGGCGCCGGCTCGCCGGTCAGCTTGCGGTAGGTCGCCGCGGTCCGCGCGTAGATGCCGCTGATCGCGCGGCGGTAGGGCTCGTCGCTGCGCGTCTCCGAGGTGTCGCCGCTGGCCTCGGCCAGCGCGAGGACGCCCTCGTCGACCGTGCCGTGATCGGAGGAGATCGACAGCTCGGCGCCCATCGCGTGGAGCTGGTCGAGATAATAGCCCAGCACCGCGCGCGACGCCCGCGCGAGCGCGGCGCGCAGGCTGTCCGCGGTGACGAAGGGATTGCCGTCGCGATCGCCGCCGATCCAGCTGCCCGGGCGCAGGAAGGCGGGCACGCGCGCGCCGAGCGCGCGGTCCCAGCGCTGGTAGAGTGCGGGGATCACGGGCAGGAACACGTCGCGCAGATAGCTGAGCGCGGTCTCCACCTCGTCGGTGACGTACAGTCGCTCGCGCCGCAGCACGCGCGTCTGCCACAGCAGCGCGACCTGGCGCACGATCGCCTCGTCGACCTGGTCGCCCTCGGGCGTGGTGTCGATCCCGCGGTCGCGCAGCGCCATCAGCTGCGCGATGCGATTGCGATGGTCGATCATGCTCTTGCGCCGCACCTCGGTGGGGTGCGCGGTGAGCACCGGCGCGATCAGCGCGCGATCGAGCAGGGCGAGCACCTCGTCGCGGTCGACGCCGGCGTCGGCGAGGCGCTGGAGCGCGGCGGCGACGTCCGCGCCCTCCTCGGCGGCGATCCCCTGGCGGTCCTCGGCGAGATTGGCGAGCATCGAGAACAGCATGAAGCCGCGCACGAAATCGAGCGTCTCGTCGAGGTCGAGCGCGCCCAGCCCGACGTCGGGCGAGCCCTGGCCGTTGCCGCGGTGGCGCTCGACCGAGGCGGAGCGGATCGCCTCGGTGCGCTCGTAGAGCGTCTCGCCCCCATAAGCGCGGATGACGTCGCCCAGCACGCGGCCGAGATAGCGGACGTCGGGATTGTTGGTGATCGGGGGGAGTGTGGCCATGGCGCGATGCTGCGTCGCGGCAGGCGCGGGGTCAACCGGTTAGGGACGGATTAGGGGAGGTGGGGAGCGACCACCATGATCCTCTTCCTCCGTCATCCCGGACTTGGTCCGGGATCCACCCTTCCACTCGTTCAAAGGTTTTCGCTTCCGCGGCACCGTGGATCCCTGACCAAGTCAGGGACGACGGAAGAGAGAGGAGCGTCAGTGTACCGGTCTGTCTTGCTCCGTGCTCACAGACACGCTTCCAGATACGCCTGATCGAAGCCGAACTGCTTGGCCTTGTCGAACGTGTACGGGCGCAGCCCCATCGAGCGATACTCGCCGATGATCTTGCCGTCGGCGCTCTCGTCGAGATATTCGAACTTGAACAGCTCCTGCGTCACGATCACCGGACCCTCCATCCCGATCACCTCGGTGATGTTGGTGACGCGGCGCGAGCCGTCGCGCAGGCGCTTGACCTGGATGATCATGTCGACCGAGTCGGCGATCTGGCGGCTGATCGCCTCCTTGGGCACCTTGATGTCCGACATCATCACCATGTTCTCCATGCGCGCCAGCGCCTCGCGCGGCGAGTTGGAGTGGAGCGTGCACATCGACCCGTCATGGCCGGTGTTCATCGCGGCGAGCATGTCGAAACACTCGCTGCCGCGAATCTCGCCCAGGATGATGCGGTCGGGGCGCATGCGGAGCGCGTTCTTGACGAGGTCGCGGATCGAGATCTCGCCCTGACCCTCGAGGTTGGCGGGGCGGGTCTCGAGCGGCAGCCAGTGCGGCTGCTGGAGCCGCAGCTCGGCGGCGTCCTCGATCGTCAGCACGCGCTCGCCCGGGTCGATCATCTTCGACAAGGCATTGAGCATCGTGGTCTTGCCCGAGCCGGTGCCGCCCGAGATCACGACGTTGAACCGGCACGCCCCCGCGATCTTGAGCGCGGTCGCCATCTTCTGCGACATGCTGCCGAAACCCGCCATCATGTCGAGCGTGATCGGCTTGGCGGAGAACTTACGGATCGAGATGGCGGTGCCGCGCAGGCTCAGCGGCGGGACGATCACGTTGACGCGGCTGCCGTCCTTGAGGCGCGCGTCGGCGAGGGGCGTGGTCTGGTCGACGCGGCGGCCGACCGAGTTGCAGATCCGCTGCGCGATCTGGAACAAATGCTCCTCGTCGCGAAACTGGATGTTGGCCAGCTCGAGCTTGCCCTTGCGCTCGACGAAGGTCTGGTCGGGACCGTTGACCATGATGTCGCTGATGTCGGCGTCGGCGAGCAGCTCCTCGAGCGGCCCGAGACCGAGCAGCTCGTCGACCAGCACCTTCTCCAGCGCGAACTGCTCGCGGCGGTTGAGCGTCAGCTTGAGCTCGGCGAGCACCTCGCCGATGATCGGGCGGAACTCCTCGGCCAGCTCGTCCTTGCCGAGCGTCGCGGCGGCCTCGGGGTCGACGCGCTCGAGCAGGCGCGGCAGCACCTGCTCCTTGATGCGGTGGATCGAGGCCTCGAAGCCTTCCATCCGGCTCGCGCCGGCGTCGCCGCTGGCGTTCTGCCGGTCGGCGAGACGCTGCATCGCGTCGACGGTGCCCTGCGGTACCAGCGCCGGGTCGCCCTCGCCGGGCAGTGCCAGCGCCTCGGCGACGGGGAAGGGCTCGGGCTCGGGGCGCGCGAGCGGGTTCGCCTGCATCGGCCGCGCCACGCCGAAGCCGCCGCGCGTGCCTGTCGTCCCCATCCCGCCGTTGCGGCGTCCGAACGCGTTCATCGACCCGGTCATCCTTGAAAGTGCGGTGATCGGGCTAAGCGAGAAGGCTTTATAATCGACTAACCACGGACCCAGGGTCGCGCACACCAGAAGGCACTCTTTCGCTTGGCTCTGGAGGGCGGCTTCCGCCGAGACGGGGTGACGCAGCGCGAAATCTGGGCATGTCGCGCCGATCTCCGGCGAGAGCCGGCCCTCCTGGCCCTGGGCTCCTACGTGCGTGGCAGCACCGGAGTAGATTACACCGTTGCCCGTGCCGCGGCCCGCACCGCCGCGAGGAACAATGCCCGCCGTTGTGCCCCGGTCAGCGCGGCATTCAGCGGCACCGCTGCCGCCTCCACCCAACGCAGCGCGCGCGCGCGCTCGCCGTGGTCGGCGTCCACCAGCGTCGCCGCCGGCAGCAACACCGCGAGCACGTCCGCCGACACGTCGAGGCCGACGTGGCACAAGCCGCGCCCGGTCTGCGCCACCAGGAGCGGGCCGAGCGGCGTCGGCACGTCGCACCGGGCGACTCGCTCGCCCGCGCCGCCGCTCGCCCAGGCGGCGGGCGCCATGCCGAGCGCGGCAGCGTCGGCGTAGAAGCGGCTCGGCGCGGCATAGCCCGCGGCGTAGATCGCGGCGGTGACGTTGCGCTCGCCGCACAGCGCCGCGACGGCACGCGCCGCGCGACGGTCACGGGCGTAGGCGGCGGGGGAGAGGCCGGTGGCGCGCGTGAACAGCCGCTGGAAGTGATGCGGCGCGTAGCCGACCGACGCGGCCAGCTCGGCGAGCGACAGAGGCCGTTCGGCGTCGTCGAGCAGCGTGAGCGCAAGCGTCACCGCGGTCGCGTCGCGCGTGACGTCGTCGGGCAGGCAGCGGCGGCAGGCGCGATACCCCGCCGCGCGCGCGGCGGCACCGTCGGCCAGGAAGCCGACGTGCTCGCGCCGCGGCCGCCGCGCCGCGCAGCTCGGCCGACAATAGATCCGGGTCGAGCTGACCGTGACGACGAAGCGGCCGTCATAGGCGCGGTCGCGGCGGACGAAGGCGGCCCAGGCGGCGTCCGGGTCGATGGGAGTGGTGGCGTCGAGGCGACCGCCAACACGCCTGCCGTCATCCTGGACTTGGTTCGGGGTCCACGGTGCCGCACGCTCTTCGCCCGCAGGATGCGCCGGCGGGTGGATCCTGGACCGGGTCAGCCCCGACGAGAGGGCGTGGGGGAAGGAAGCCGTGTACGTCATCGGGCGTCTCGCTTGCCTCGGCGTCGCGCCGGTCTCTGCACGTACCGGGTCGCGACCATCACGCACGACCTATACGCCACCGCATCCCTCATCGCATCCCGCGGCTTGCGCCCGAACCCGTCGCCGCCTCGCACGCCGTTGATCACGTTGAACATCGCCGCGCCCGCTCCGGTTGCATCCCCGGCAACCCTTTGCTACGCGCGCCGCTACCCAAGCGAAGGCGCCACCGCGCGCCACCCGGTCGCATGGGTTCGACACCCTTGGGTTTATGCGAGGAAAGTGGATCGCGTGGAGAGTTCCAGCGGTAATCAGGGCAGCAGCATCCAGGCCAGCCTCGGCGGGCGCTACGCGAGCGCGCTGTTCGATCTGGCGGTGGAGGCCACGGCGGTCGACCAGGTCGAGCGCAGCCTCGCCGCGGTGCGCGACGCGCTGGCCGAATCGGCCGACTTCCGCGCGCTGATCGCCTCGCCCGTGGTGGCGCGGCGCGACGCGGTGCGCGCGGTGGTGGCCGCCGCGGACGCGATCGGCGTCGACGCCACCACGCGCAGCTTCCTCGGCGTGCTCGCGGAGAATCGTCGGCTGTCGCAGCTGCCGCAGATCATTCGCGCGTTCCGCACCTTCGCCGCGCGTCACCGCGGCGAGACCA
The DNA here is from genome assembly GCF_014194975.1 of Sphingomonas sp. BK580. Lineage (GTDB taxonomy): Bacteria > Pseudomonadota > Alphaproteobacteria > Sphingomonadales > Sphingomonadaceae > Sphingomonas. The sequence continues at coordinate 57,850 of NZ_JACIAY010000015.1, forward strand.
CCGCCGAAGTGACCAGCGCGCACCCGCTCACGCCTGAGCAGGTCGACGAGCTCAAGCAGCAGCTGCGCCGTCGCGTCGGCCGCGAGGTGTCGGTCGACCTCGAGGTCGATCCGGCGATCCTCGGCGGGCTCGTCGTCCGCATCGGCTCCCAGATGATCGATTCCTCGATCCGTACCCGTTTGAATGCGCTCGCCAGCGCGATGAAGGGCTAACCACATGGATATCCGCGCCGCAGAAATCTCGAAGGTCATCAAGGACCAGATCGCCAATTTCGGCACCGAGGCCCAGGTGTCCGAGACCGGCCAGGTGCTCAGCGTCGGTGACGGCATCGCGCGCATCTACGGGCTGGACAACGTCCAGGCCGGCGAGATGGTCGAATTCTCGAACGGCGTGCAGGGCATGGCGCTCAACCTCGAGGCCGACAACGTCGGCGTCGTGATCTTCGGCTCGGACTCGGAGATCAAGGAGGGCGACGTCGTCCGCCGCACCGGCACCATCGTCGACGTGCCGGTGGGCAAGGGGCTGCTCGGCCGCGTGGTCGACGGCCTCGGCAACCCGATCGACGGCAAGGGCCCGATCGTGGCCGAGCAGCGCAGCCGGGTCGAGGTCAAGGCGCCCGGCATCATCCCGCGCAAGTCGGTGCACGAGCCGGTGCAGACCGGGCTCAAGGCGATCGACGCGCTGGTGCCGGTCGGTCGCGGCCAGCGCGAGCTGATCATCGGCGACCGCCAGACCGGCAAGTCGGCAATCGCGATCGACACGTTCATCAACCAGAAGACCGCCAACGCGGGCACCGACGAGTCGAAGAAGCTCTATTGCGTCTATGTCGCGGTCGGCCAGAAGCGCTCGACCGTGGCGCAGCTCGTCCGCACGCTCGAGGAGAACGGCGCGATGGACTATTCCATCGTCGTCGCCGCGACCGCGTCGGACCCCGCGCCGCTGCAGTTCCTCGCGCCCTACACCGGCACCGCGATGGGCGAGTATTTCCGTGACAACGGGATGCACGCGGTGATCGTGTTCGACGATCTGTCGAAGCAGGCGGTCGCCTATCGTCAGATGTCGCTGCTGCTGCGCCGTCCGCCGGGCCGCGAGGCCTATCCGGGCGACGTCTTCTATCTCCACTCGCGCCTGCTCGAGCGCGCGGCGAAGATGAACGACGCCAACGGCAACGGCTCGCTCACCGCTTTGCCGATCATCGAGACCCAGGCGGGCGACGTCTCGGCCTACATCCCGACCAACGTGATCTCGATCACCGACGGCCAGATCTTCCTCGAGACCGACCTGTTCTTCGCGGGCATCCGCCCCGCGATCAACGTCGGCCTGTCGGTCAGCCGCGTCGGCGGCGCCGCGCAGACCAAGGCGATGAAGAAGGTGTCGGGCTCGATCAAGCTGGAGCTGGCGCAGTATCGCGAGATGGCGGCGTTCGCGCAGTTCGGCTCGGACCTGGACGCCTCGACGCAGAAGCTGCTCAACCGCGGCGCGCGCCTGACCGAGCTGCTCAAGCAGCCGCAGTTCTCGCCGATGCCGTTCGAGGAGCAGACCGCGTCGATCTACGCCGGCACCAACGGTTATCTCGACCAGGTGCCGGTGGCCGACGTGACCCGCTACGAGGCGGCGATGCTGGCGTTCCTGCGCAACGATCACGCCGACGTGCTGAGCGCGATCCGCGACTCGCGCGAGCTGGGCAAGGACACCGAGGGCAAGCTCAAGGGCGCGCTCGACCAGTTCGCGAAGACCTTCGCCTGAGGTGCGGGCTCCTGCGAAGGCAGGAGCCCAGTGCCACCGGCGATCCGCTGAATAACCCTGGGCTCCCGCGGTCGCGGGAGCACGAGAAGGCAGGAAATGGCGTCACTCAAGGCCCTCAAGATCCGCATCGGCTCGGTCAAGTCGACGCAGAAGATCACCAAGGCGATGAAGATGGTCGCCGCCGCCAAGCTGCGCCGCGCGCAGGAGGCGGCGATCGCCGGCCGCCCCTATGCCGAGCGGCTCGAGGGCGTCGTCGCGAGCCTGGCGCGCAACGTCGGCGTCGGTGCCTCGCCGCTGCTGGCGGGGACGGGCAAGGACCAGGTCCATCTGCTGGTGGTCGCCACCTCCGAGCGCGGCCTGGCGGGCGCGTTCAACACCAACATCGTCCGCGCCGCGCGCCGCAAGGCCGAGGAGCTGGAGGCCGCGGGCAAGACCGTGATCTTCTATCTCGCCGGCAAGAAGGGGCGCGTGCTGCGCCGCTTCTACCCGCAGGCGATCAAGGTCGACCATGATCTCTCGACGGTGAAGACCGTGGCGTTCGACGACGCCAAGGCGATCGCCGACGACCTGATCGCGCGCTACACCGCGGGCGAGTTCGACGTCGCGCACCTGTTCTACGCCAAGTTCCAGTCGGCGCTGGTGCAGCTGCCGACCGGCCAGCAGATCATCCCGGTCGCCATCCCCGACCGCGGCGAGCCGAAGCTGGCCAACGCCGGCGACGCGACGGTGGAATATGAGCCGAGCGAGGAAGCGATCCTCGCCGACCTGCTACCGCGCAACGTCGCGATCCAGATCTTCCGCGCCTTGCTGGAGAATGCCGCGTCCGAGCAGGGCAGCCGCATGACCGCGATGGACAACGCCACGCGCAACGCGGGCGACATGATCAAGCGACTGAGCATCCAGTACAATCGTGCGCGCCAGGCGGCGATCACCACCGAGCTGGTGGAGATCATCTCGGGCGCCGAGGCGCTGTGATCCGGGCGGGCATCCTGCTGCTGGCGGCGACGCTGGCGGTGGCAGGCTGCTCCAAGCCCGCCGCCGACCAGACGCCGGCGAACGACGCCGCCGCGGCGGCGGCTGCGCCGAGCGGGCCCAATCTCGCCGGCGGCAGCTGGGACGGCGTGTTCACCGATCCGGGCGTGGCGCTGGATCGCTTCGGCCGCAGCGGCCTGCGGCCGGGCGCCTACGAGAAGCGCGGCAGCGTCTGGCGCTCCGAGGCGGCGCCGACGCCGATGTCGGATCCGCGGGGCAAGCACCCGGTGATGGCCTATTTTACCGCCAGCGGCGCGGCCGACCGGCTGGAGGCGATCGAGTATCGCCTCGCCGAGCCGACCTCGGCGAATGACCAGCTCGCGCGTGACTCGTTCGACAAATGGCTCGCTCAGTCGCTCCAGCAGCTCGGCGTGAGCGGCGGCGACAGCGCGGTCGCGGCGATCCACGGCACGAAGCGCGCCGCGGGCCAGCTCAAAGGCGGCGCCGATTACTCGGTGACGCGCACCACCACCCCCAAGGAGCGGCTGTTGGCCGTGACCTTCACCCGCTCCGCGCCTACATCGGGGCAGACGAACCAAGGAAAGATGTGATGGCAACCCTCGCCGAAGACATTCGCCCGACCAGCGGGAGCACCGGATCGGGCAGCAACAACGTCGGCCGCGTCAGCCAGGTGATCGGCGCGGTGGTCGACGTCCATTTCGACAACAACCTGCCCGCGATCCTCTCGGCGCTGGAGACGAGCAACAACGGCCAGCGGCTGGTGCTCGAGGTCGCGCAGCATCTCGGCGAGAACACCGTCCGCACGATCGCGATGGACTCGACCGAGGGGCTCACCCGCGGCCAGACCGTGACCGACACGGGCAGCCAGATCCAGGTGCCGGTCGGCCCGGCGACGCTCGGCCGCATCATGAACGTGGTCGGCGAGCCGATCGACGAGCGCGGGCCGGTACAGACCGAGCTGCGCGCGCCGATCCACGCCAAGGCGCCCGAGTTCGTCGACCAGTCGACCGAGAGCGCGATCCTCGTCACCGGCATCAAGGTGATCGACCTGCTCGCGCCCTACGCCAAGGGCGGCAAAATCGGCCTGTTCGGCGGCGCCGGCGTCGGCAAGACCGTGCTGATCCAGGAGCTGATCAACAACATCGCCAAGGGCCATGGCGGCACCTCGGTGTTCGCCGGTGTCGGCGAGCGCACCCGCGAGGGCAACGACCTCTACCACGAGTTCCTCGACGCGGGCGTGATCGCCAAGGACGCCGAGGGCAATGCGATCAGTGAGGGCTCCAAGGTCGCCTTGGTCTACGGCCAGATGAACGAGCCGCCGGGCGCGCGCGCCCGCGTCGCGCTGTCGGGCCTGGCCATCGCGGAATATTTCCGCGACCAGGAGGGGCAGGACGTGCTGTTCTTCGTCGACAACATCTTCCGCTTCACCCAGGCGGGCGCGGAAGTGTCGGCGCTGCTCGGCCGCATCCCCTCGGCGGTGGGCTATCAGCCGACGCTGTCGACCGACATGGGCGCGCTGCAGGAGCGCATCACCTCGACCAACAAGGGCTCGATCACCTCGGTGCAGGCGGTGTACGTCCCCGCGGACGACCTCACCGACCCGGCGCCGGCGACCTCATTCGCGCACCTCGACGCCACCACCGTGCTGAGCCGCGCGATCTCGGAGCTGGGCATCTACCCGGCGGTGGACCCGCTCGACTCGACCAGCCGCGTGCTGGAGCCGCGTACCGTCGGCCAGGATCACTACGAGACCGCGCGCGCGGTCCAGTCGATCCTTCAGAAGTACAAGTCGCTGCAGGACATCATCGCCATCCTCGGGATGGACGAGCTGTCCGAGGAGGACAAGCTGACGGTCAGCCGCGCGCGCAAGATCCAGCGTTTCCTGTCGCAGCCGTTCCACGTCGCCGAGGTGTTCACCAACATCCCGGGCAAGTTCGTCCAGCTCGACGACACGATCCGCTCGTTCAAGGCGGTGGTGAACGGCGAGTATGACCATCTGCCCGAGGCCGCCTTCTACATGGTCGGCGGCATCGACGAGGCGGTCGCCAAAGCGGAGAAGCTGGCGCAGGACGCCTGATCGACTCGGGGTCGGTGTCGGGCTACCTTAGGGTGGTATGGGCATCGACACGCTCTCGATCGCGAAGGACCTGCGCGCGGCGGCGCTGCCGCAGGACCAGGCCGAGGCCATCGCCGCCGCGATCGGCCGCGCGATGAGCGAGGGCGCGGCGACGAGGGCGGACCTGGATCGTCTGGGCGAGCGGATCGACGCTCGGTTCGAGCAGGAGGCGGCGCGGATCGAGGCCCGGTTCGAGCAGGAGGCCGTCCGGATCGAGGCCCGGTTCGATCGAGAGGCGGCCAGGGTCGACGGGCGCTTCGCCCAGGTCGACGCTCGCTTCGATCAGATCGAGGCGCGGCTCGAGGAGGCAGACGTCAAGGTCGACGCCCGCTTCGCTCAGGTCGCCACCGATCTCCGCCTGGTCGAGGAGCGCATGACCGCCCGGATCGAAGCGGCCAAGACGCAGCTGCTGACCTGGCTCGTCGGCGCGATCTTCACCGCCACCGGCGTGCTGATCGCGGTACTGAAGCTCTGATCGACTAGCCCCGCGTCGGCGCCCGTGCGATGTCGCCCGCGCGCCTCGGCCTCATCCCTTCCACGCTGTTCAGGATATCAGACCCATGCTGCACTTCGAACTCGTCACCCCCGAACGCCTGGTCCGCTCCGACGAGGTGCATATGGTCACGGTGCCCGGCACCGACGGCGACTTCGCCGTGCTCGAGGGGCACGCGCCCTTCATGTCGACGATCCGCGACGGCGAGGTGCTGGTGCAGAAGACGCCGGGCGCCGCACCCGAGTCGATCGCGATCCGGGGCGGCTTCGCCGAGGTCAACGCCAAGGGCCTGACCGTCCTGGCCGAACACGCCGGCTGAGGTCGCTCGCCGACGCGGATCAGAGGAAGCTGTACGGGTCGACGTCCACCGCGACCCGCACCTTCGCCGGCCACTCGAGCGCACCCAGCCAGGCGCGGATCACGTCCTGGACGTCCATGCCGCGGCGCGCGTGGACGAGCAGGCGGAAGCGGTGGCGCCCGCGCAGCATCGCCAGCGGCGCCGGGGCGGGGCCGTACACGGCCATGCCGTCGACCTCGGGCGCGTGCCGCCCGATCAGCCGCGCCACCTCATGCGCCGCGGCCTGCTCCTCGCTCGAGACGATGATCGCGGCGTAGCGGCCGTAGGGCGGCGCCCCGGCGTCCTGCCGCGCCTCGGTCTCGGCGGCGTAGAAGGCGTCGGCGTCGCCCGTCACCAGCGCCTGCATCACCTGCGCCTTCGGACTGTGCGTCTGGATGAACACCTGCCCCTTCTTCGCGCCGCGCCCGGCGCGGCCCGAGACCTGGCGAATCTGCTGGAAGGTCCGCTCGGCCGCGCGCAGGTCGCCGCCGTCCAGTCCGAGGTCGGCGTCCACTACCCCGACCAGGGTGAGGTTGGGGAAATGATAGCCCTTGGTGACCAGCTGGGTGCCGACGACGATATCGATCGCGCCTTCCTCCATCCGCGCGACGAACTCCGCCGCCTTGGCCGGCGACCAGATCGTGTCCGACGTCACCACCGCGGCGCGCGCCTCGGGGAACAGCGCCGCGACCTCGTCGGCGATCCGCTCGACCCCGGGGCCGCACGCCACCAACGTGTCCTCGTCGCCGCACTCGGGGCAGAGCCGCGGCACCGGCTCGACATGGCCGCAATGGTGGCAGGCGAGCCGGCGCGTCAGCCGGTGCTCGACCATCCAGGCTGTGCAGTTCGGGCATTGGAAGCGGTGCCCGCAGGTCCGGCACAGCGTCAGCGGCGCATAGCCGCGGCGATTGAGGAACAGCAGCGACTGCTCGCCGCGCGCGAGCGTCTCGCGCAGCGCCTCGACCAGCCGCGGGCTGAGCCAGCGGCCGCGCTCGGGCGGCTCCTCGATCAGGTCGATCGCGGCGATCGTCGGCATCTCGGCGAGGCCGTAGCGGCCGGGCAGCTTGACCTCGGCATAGGTGCCGAGCGCGACCTGATGGCGGGTCTCGATCGCGGGCGTGGCGGAGGCCAGGATCACCGGGCAGCGCTCGAACAGACCGCGCATCACCGCCACGTCGCGCGCGTGGTAATGGACGCCGTCTTCCTGCTTGAAGCTGGTCTCGTGCGCCTCGTCGACCACGATCAGCCCGAGCTCGGCATAGGGTAGGAACAGTGCCGAGCGCGCGCCCACCGTCACCTTGGCCTCGCCGCTCGCCACCGCGCGCCAGGCGCGACGCCGCTGCGTCGCGCGCAGCCCCGAGTGCCACGCCACCGGTTCGCAGCCGAAGCGATCGTGGAAGCGCTTGAGAAAGGGTTCGGTCAGCGCGATCTCGGGCAGCAGGACCAGCACCTGCTTGCCCGCGCGCAACGCCGCGGCGACCGCCTCGAAATAGACCTCCGTCTTGCCCGACCCGGTGACGCCATCGAGCAGGATCGGCTGGAACGCGGCGGCCTCTACGGCGCCGACCAGCGTCGCGGCCGCCTCGCCCTGTTCCGCCGAGAGCGCGGGCGGTGCGTGATCCGGGTCGGGGACAGGGTAGGGGCTGTCGATCCCGACCTCGACCGGCTCGATCGCGCCGCTCTTGACCAGCCCGCGGATCACCGCGTCGCTCACCTCGGCGATCGTCGCCAGCTCGCGGATCAGCCCCTGACGCTCGCCGATGCGCTCGAGCGCCTGCGCGCGCTGCGGGGTGAGCCGTTCCGGCGCCGCGCCGGTGGCGCGATATTCGACCGCGCTGCGCGCGCCCTCCAGCGCCGCGCTCGACGACAGCGTCATCCGTGCCACCGCGGCCGGAGGCGCGAGGTAATAGTCCGCCGTCCATTCGATCAGCCGGCGCAGCGGTGCGCGGAGCGGCGGCACGTCGGCGACCGCGAGCAGGTTGCGCAACCGGTTGTCGCCGACCTCGGCGTCGGACGGCATCCGCTCGGGCTCCCACACAACGCCGAGCAGCTGGCGCGGCCCGAGCGGCGCGACCACGATCGAGCCCGGCTCGACCGCCAGCTCGCGCGGCACGCGATAGTCGAGCGGGCCGAGCGCGGAGTTGAGGACGAGGACGCGCGCGCGGGAAGACATGCGCGCCATATGGGGCAGGGTGGAGTCGGCGGGAAGCCCGCGAGCGCCGCGCGGCACCCGTCGGGGTGGAACCGCCGTACCCTGCCGGGCCTTTTGGGCAGCATGGCGCGCGACGGTCACGACGGTGAAGCCGAGGCCGGAGTCGCGCTGATCGTCACCCGCGTGCTCGCCAAGGGCGCCGAGGACGAGTTCCGCGCCTGGTCCGAGCGGGTCGACCGCAGCGCCGCGGCGGCACGCGGCCATCGCGGCGGGCTGCGGCTCGAACAGACCGGCGGGCTGTTCCACACGCTGCAGCGCTTCGCATCGCACGACTCGCTGGAAGCATGGCGTCGCTCGGCGGACTATGCGCGGCTGATGCGCGAGGGCGATCGTTTCTCCACGCCGCGTACCCAGGAGGTGGCAGGCGCTCTCGCCGTGGCGCGGCTGCCGAGCGACGGCGACGGGCCGAAGTGGAAGCTGTTCCTGATGAGCTGGCTCGGCGTGCTGCCGTTGGTCCTGCTGTTCAACGGCTTGATCCAGCTGCTGCCGCTACAGCCGCCCTGGTATCTGCGCGCGCTGCTGCAATCCTGCTTCCTCGTCGCGCTGATGACGTGGCTGATCCGCCCCGCGTTGGCGCGGCGGCTCAAGCCATGGGCGCTGCGCGACGGCGACGGTGACGCGCGCGTCACCAGCGACGGCTAATCGCCCGACCTCGGACGCGCATGGTGCGACGGGCCGGCGCCTCGGGCCGGAGCGCCCGAGATCCTCGGCAGACCGACGCACGATCACGATCGACACGCTGAACCATCGTCGCCCCGGCCTCGTTACCGCTCGACAGATCGCCCCGTCGCGCCCCGCTCTTTCGGAGTAAGTCCATGAAAGCCGTCGTTTTCCATGCCATCGGCGACATCCGCGTCGAGGAGGTGCCCGAGCCGGTGATCGAGGCGCCGACCGACGCGATCGTGCGGCTCACCGCCAGTGCGATCTGCGGCACCGACCTGCACTTCGTTCGCGGAACCTTCAGCGGCGTCGACAAGGGTCAGATCCTGGGCCACGAGGCGGTCGGCGTGGTGGAGAGCGTCGGCGCGGACGTCACCGCTATCCGCGTCGGCCAGCGGGTCATCATTCCGTCGACGATCGGCTGCGGTACCTGCCAATACTGTCGCGAGCAGTTCTACGCGCAGTGCGACAACGCCAATCCCGGTGGCAAGCTGGCGGGCACGTCCTTCTTCGGCGGCCCGGCCGCGGCAGGCGGCTACAAGGGGCTGCAGGCCGAGAAGGCGCGCGTACCCTGGGCCGATACCAACCTGGTGCCGATCCCCGACGCGATCAGCGACGATCAGGCGATCCTGATGAGCGACATCCTGCCGACCGCCTGGTTCGGCGCCGATCTCGCGCAGATCGAGGAGGGCGACCATGTCGTCGTGTTCGGCTGCGGCCCGGTCGGCCAGCTCGCGATCGCCTCCGCCAAGCTGATGGGGGGCCGCGTCATCGCGGTCGACCGCCTGCCGGATCGGCTCGAGATGGCGCGCCGCCAGGGTGGCGAGACGATCAATTTCGACGAGGTCGAGCCGGTGGAGGCGATCCGCAAGCTCACCGACGGCGACGGCGCGCGCCGCGTGATCGACGCGGTGGGCGTCGACGCGCAGCACGCGCATGATGGCCCCGCCGAACCGGGCTTGCTCAGCAAGGTCGCGACCGCGGTCGAGCAGCGGCTCATCGAGCCGGCGGCGAAGACGCTCGGGCACCATTTCGTCGCCGGCGACAGCCCGAACCAGGTGCTGCAATGGGCGGTGGAGGCGATCGCAAAGGGCGGGACGCTGTCGATCATCGGCGTCTATCCGCCGACCGACACGCACTTCCCGATCGGCCAGGCCATGAACAAGAACATCACCATGCGCATGGGGAACTGCAATCACCGCCGCTATTACGACGTGCTGATCGATCACGTCCGCTCGGGCCGGCTCGACCCGCTCGCGATCCTTACCCAGACCGAGCCGATGACCGGCGCGATCGACGCTTACAAAGCCTTCGACGAACGCCAGCCCGGCTGGATCAAGGTCGAGCTCGAGCCGAGCGCCTGAGCGCTGGACGAGGCGCCTCGTTCGACTAACTGGGCGCCGCCGTTGAAGAGCGCGCCGACCTCGACAGGAGATTGGAATGACAGTGAAGACGGCGATCGTGACGGGCGCCACCTCGGGCATCGGCGCCGCCACGGCGCGCGCGCTCGCCGGCGCCGGCTGGCAGGTGATCGCGACCGGGCGGCGCGGCGATCGGCTGGACGCGCTCCGGGACGAGCTCGGCGACGTCCTGCTGCCCGCCGTGTTCGACGTGCGCGACGAGGACGCGGTCGCGGCCGCGCTGGACGCGCTGCCCGCGCGGTTCCGTGGCATCGACCTGCTCGTCAACAACGCCGGGCTCGCGCTGGGGACCGGGCCGGCGCAGCACGCCGACCTCGGGCAGTGGAAGACGATGATCGACACCAACGTCACCGCGCTGGTGGCGATCACGCATCGGCTGCTGCCCGGGCTGATCGAGCGCAGGGGCGCGATCATCAACCTGGCCTCGGTCGCCGGTACTTACCCGTACCCCGGCGGCAACGTCTACGGCGGCACCAAGGCGTTCGTGCAGCAACTCACGCTGATGTTGCGCTCCGATCTGCACGGCACCGGCGTTCGCGTCAGCGTGATCGACCCAGGCATGGTGGAGACGGAGTTCACCCTGGTGCGCACCGGCGGCGACCAGGCCGCCTCCGACACGCTCTACGCCGGCGCGGAGCCGATGACCGCCGAGGACATCGCCGCGACCGTGCTGTGGGTCGCGACGCTGCCGCCGCATCTCAACGTCAACCGGCTGGAGCTGATGCCGGTGAGCCAGTCCTTCGCCGGCTTCCAGGTGGCCCGCGACGCCTGATCCCAGGGCCCAGCCTGATCCGCGGTCCAGCCTGACCCGCGCCGTCACGCCACCCGGCGCGGCGGCGCGAATCGGCGCAGGCCGACGCGCGCGCGCTTGGCCTGGTACAGCAGCACGTCGGCCCGGCGCGCGAGGTCGCGCAGCGAGTGGCAGTCGTCGTCGTAGGCGGCGATGCCGACCGAGCCGGCGCTGGTCATCGTCACCCCGTTCGACTCCACCGCCACCCGGAGCGCGGCCTCGACCCGCTCGCGCAGCCCGTCGAGGTCGGCGGTCAGCGCCGGGTCCTCGATGATCAGCGCGAACTCGTCGCCGCCGATCCGCGCCGCCAGCGTGTCGCGCAACCACGGCTCGGACAATGCCGCGCCGGTCAGCCGCAGCACGTCGTCGCCGGCGCCATGGCCGAGCGTGTCGTTGATCGCCTTGAAGCCGTCGAGATCGATCAGCACGAGGTGGAGCGGGGTACGATCACGCCGCGCGCGTGCCATCGCATAGTCGAGCGCGCGGTCGAACGCGGCCCGGTTCGCCAATCCCGTCAGGACGTCGGTGTCGGCCGCGTGGCGCAACTGCACCTCGAGCGCGTGGCGTTCGGTGATGTCCTGGAACACACCGACCATGGCGACGACCTCGCCGTCGACGATCTCAGGGTCACCCATCGAGCGGACCCGCAGCGTGCGCCCGTCGGCGGTGACGAAGTCGCTCTCGAAGTCGAAGCGCTGGCCCTCGCGGATCGCCGTCTCGATCGTGGTCGCGACGCCGTCGCGCACCGCCGCGGGATAGAAGGTGAGCGCGCGCGACAGGTCGGGCTTCTCGCCCAGTGGCAGGCCATGGATGCGGTAGACGTTGTCCGACCATTCCAGCGACTGGTCGGCGATCGACAGCCGCCACGATCCGATCATCGCGATCTGCTCGGCCTGGCGAAAGACATGGTCCTGCCGCGCCAATTGGGTGACGAGCAGCTCGCCGGTGGTGGCGATATGGATCGCCTTGAGCGCGGTGCGGCGCGCCTCGAGCAGTGCCTCGGCCAGCGCGGCGAGGTGGCGCAGCGCGCCGCGTGCCGGCTCGTCGAGGGTGCGCGGCGCCACGTCGACCGCGCAGATCGTACCGACCGTGTGGCGCATCCCGTCCTGACCGAGCACGTTGACCGGCGCCCCGGCGTAGAAGCGCAGACCGTTCTCCACCACCAGCGGGCTGCTGCCGAAGCGCGGGTCCGCGGCGAGGTCCTCGATCACCACCATGTCGCGCTCCGTCACGGTGCGGTCGCAGAAGGCGATGTCGCGCTGCAGCTCGCGCGTCTCCGTCGCGCGCGCGCTGGCCTTGATCCACAATCGGTCGCGGTCGACCAGGTTGAGCAGTGCGGTGGGGCAGCCGAGCAGCTGCGCCGCGAGCGCTACCAGCGCGTCGAACTCCTTCTCGGGCTCGCTGTCGAGAAGCGCGAGCGCGTTCAGCGCGGCGAGACGGCTCGACTCGGCCGCGGCGGTCGTGAGAGAAGTGGAGGGTGCCATCGCCGACCTTATGGTTGCCTCACGTTAATTTACCTTTTCTACCCGGGCGTACGTACGCAAACCGCGACGAAAGGAGAAGTTCGACCCGCGATGCCATCCGTGCCACTCACGCTCGCCGACCATTATGCGATCCATCTCGCGCGCGACCGCCGCCGCTCGGAGCACACGGTGCGCGCCTATCGTGCGACCGCGGTGCGGCTCATGGCCTTCTTGTCCGCGCACTGGGGCGAGGAGGTGGATCGCGCGCGGCTGGCGCAGGTCGAGGCGGCCGATCTGCGCGCTTTCCTCGCGCATCGACGCGGCGTCGGGACGGGCGCCAGGGGCGGCGGGCGCGCGCCGCTGGGCAATGCCTCGGCGGCACGCGAGCTCTCGGCCTTGCGTGGTTTCCTCGACTGGGCGGCCGGCGCCGGGGCGGCGCCGCGGCTGCGCGGGCCGCGGGTGCGCAAGGGCGTCCCGCGCCCGATCGCGCCGCACGAGGCGGTCGCGCTCGCCACCGACGTGGCGGAGGACAGCGACGAGCCCTGGGTGGCGGCGCGCGACTGGGCAGTGCTGCTGCTGCTGTACGGCGCGGGCCTGCGCATCGGCGAGGCGGTGACGCTGCCCGGCGCGGTGCTGCCGCTGGGCGAGACCCTGCGCGTCACCGGCAAGCGCGCCAAGACCCGCGTGGTGCCGCTGCTCGCCGACGTGCGCGCCGCGGTCGAGCGCTATGCGGCACTGTGCCCCTGGCCGCTCGCGGCGGAGGCCCCGCTGTTCCGCGGCGTGAAGGGCGGGGCGCTCTCGCCCGGCGTGGTGCGCCTCAAGGTGCGCGGCGCGCGCGCGCGGCTCGGACTGGGCGAGCGCACCACGCCGCACGCACTGCGGCATAGTTTCGCGACGCACCTTCTCGGCCGCGGCGCCGACCTGCGCGCGCTGCAGGAGCTGCTCGGCCATGCCAGCCTGAGCTCGACCCAGGTCTACACCGCCGTCGACGCGGCGCACCTGCTCGACGTCTATCGTGCCGCGCATCCGCGGGGATGATGCCGCCGACCGGACAGGATCGACGCTCTACTCGGGGCGCGGCGACCAAGTGACGACCCGATAGAGGTAATAGCCGAGCGCCAACACCGTCAGCACGATCCCGACCGGCCCGACATAGCGGTCGAGCTCGCTGAAGCGGCTGCCGAGATAATAGCCTGCGCCCGCCAGCACCGCGTTCCAGATGATGCTGCCGAGGAACGTCATGACCAGGAAGCGCCACAGCGGCATCGCCGCCATGCCGGCGGGAAGCGAGATCATGGTGCGGAAGGTCGGCATGAAGCGGAACACGAAAATCACCCAGCCGCCGTGATGGTGGAAGAAGCGCTGCACGCGCTCGACGTCGTCCCACTCCATCGTCAGCCAGCGGCCGTGGCGCTCGACGAAGGGACGGAAGCGGGCGTAGCCGACGCGTCGCCCGATCACGTACCAGAAGACGTTACCCGCGGTCGTGCCGGCGGTGCCCCAGAGCAGCAGCGGCACCAGCTCCATCTGACCGCGCGCCACCGCGATCCCACCCAGCCCCATGATCACCTCGGACGGGATAGGCGGGACGACATTCTCCAGCGCCATCAGCAGGAAGATCCCGAGATAGCCGCCTTTCACGATCCAGCTGACGATGAACTCGGTCACGCCTCCGCCAACGGCGCGGTCAGCGCGTCCGTTCCGCGTGCCGGCGCTCGATCGCGTCCCAGATGAGACCGGCGACATCGGTGCCGTCGAAGCGTTCGATCGCGACGATGCCGGTGGGTGAGGTGACGTTGATCTCGGTCAGCCACTCGCCCCCGATCACGTCGATGCCGACGAAGATCAGCCCGCGCCGCTTGAGCTCGGGCCCGAGCGCGGCGCAAATCTCGCGCTCGCGCCGGGTCAGCTCGGTCTTCTCGGCCGACCCGCCGACCGCGAGGTTGCTGCGGATCTCGCCCTCGCCCGGCAGCCGGTTGATCGCCCCCGCCACCTCGCCGTCGACCAGCACGATGCGCTTGTCGCCCTTGGCCACGTCGGGGAGGAAAGCCTGCACCATGTGCGGCTCGCGCCAGGTCTGGTTGAACACCTCCACCAGCGCGGAGAGGTTCTCGCCCTCCGGGCCGACGCGGAAGATCGCCTTCCCACCGTTGCCGTGGAGCGGCTTGACCACGATCGCGCCGTGCCGGCGCAGGAAGGCGCGCGCCTCGTCGAGCGAGCGGGTGACCAGCGTCGGCGGCATGAAGCGCGCATAGTCGAGCACGAACACCTTCTCGGGCGCGTTGCGCACGCTGGCGGGATCGTTGACCACCAGGGTGCGCTCGGCGACCCGCTCGAGCAGGTGGGTGGCGGTGATATAGCCGAGATCGAACGGCGGGTCCTGGCGCATCAGCACCACGTCGGCCTCGTCGCCGAGGTCGAGCGCGACCGGCTCCTCGAAGCGGAAATGCTCGCCCTGCACGCGCTGTACCGACACCGGGTGCGCCTGGGTCCACAACCTGCCGTCCGACCAGTTGAGCTGATCGGCGGTGTAGTGGAACAGGCGATGCCCGCGTGCCTGCCCCGCGAGCATCAGCGCGAAGGTCGAGTCACCGGCGATGTTGATCTGGTCGAGCGGATCCATCTGGACCGCGACGGTGAGCGCCATGGACTGTCCTTCTCCGGCAGAGCGATGCGCCGGCAGGTAGGGTGGCGCACCGGCAATGTCACGCGCGGTCGCGCCGGCGCAGGTGCGGCGAGCGCCGGCTCAGCCGATCCAGGCGTTCTCGACGTGGCGCGGTCGCGTGCCGGGGGCGAGCAGCAGCACGTCGACGCGGATGTCGTCGCCCGGGAGCGCGTAGCGCGGCATCAGCAGCTCGGCCGCGGCGGCCACGCGCGCGAGCCGGCGCTCGTCGATCGCGACGTCGAGCTCGGCGGCGGTCCGCCGCGCCTTCACCTCGACGAAGGCGACCAGCGCGCCGCGTCGCGCCACCAGATCGACCTCGCCGGCGGGGGTGCGCACGCGCCGGTCGAGGATCTGCCAGCCCTGCAATCGCAGCCACCAGGCAGCCAGTCGCTCGCCGCGCCGCCCCGCCGCCTCGGCGACGCGGCGATCGAGCAGGGAGCGGGAGCGGCGCATGACCGGAGGCGTGCCCGAGCCGCGCCGCGCGGGCAAGCGCGCGCTGGCCCGCCTCAGCGGGTGGCGGCGCTCTGCCGGCGCAGATAGGCGATCAGGTCGGCGCGATCGAGCGAGTCGCGCACGCCGGCGAAGCGCATCGCGGTGCCGGGAGCGACCGCGGCGGGGTCGGCGAGCCAGTTGTCCATGGCCGCCGCGGTCCAGCGGCCGCCGCGCGCGCGCAGGGCGGCGGTATAGCCGAAACGCGGGCTCACCCCGGCGACGGGCGCGCCCATCACGCCGCGCAAGTTCGGTCCGTTGCGGTCGCCCGCGCCAGCGCCGATCGTGTGGCAGGCGGCGCACTGGCCGAACAGCCGTGCGCCCCGGTCCGCGTCGGCGGCGGCCAGCCGCGCCGCCAGTGTCGGGTTCGCGCCCAGCGCCGTGCGCCGTGCCGCCACGTCGCCGTCGCCGCAGCCGGCGAGCAGCGCCAGCGCGGCCACGGCGAGCGGGACGCGCCGTGCGCTCACTGGTCGAAGTCGCTCGCGCCCGAGGTCCCGTGCAGGTCGGACCAGAGCCCGCGCGTGCCCGCCTCCTGTGCGCGGTTGACGTATTGCGACGCGACCAGCCAGCCCTTGATCGGCCGCAGCGGCAGCAGCGTGCCGAGCGCCATCACCGGCACCGAGGTGACGAGATGCACCCAGGCGGGCGGATCGAACGCGACCTGCAGCCATACAACGAAGGCGGTCAGCGGCAGCGCGATGATGCACAGCGAGAAGAAGGCGGGCCCATCGTCGGGCGCGGCGAAGCGATAGTCGAGGCCGCAACGATCACAGCGCGGCACCACCTTGAGCCAGGAAGCGAACATCTTGCCCTCGCCGCAGCGAGGGCAGCGGCCGCGCCAGCCGGAGCGGATGATCCACCAGAAGCGGTCGCGGCCGCTCGGCGGAGCGGCGGCGGGTGCGGGGGCGGGGGGCGTCGGTTCCATGCGCGGCGATGTAGGCGCGCCGGTGCGCGCGTTCGATGGGACAGATCGTCCCACCCAGAGCCGCACGATCGCCACTCCTCGCTCGATCCGGATGAGAAAGGGCGTGGGCACGGGTGGGCAGCATGCCTAAACTGTCCGCCGTTCGACGGGAGAGAAGGCGATGGTCGTCCCTTATCTGGCAGCGGTGGTCATCGCCGCGGCGCAGCTTCCCGGACCGGTGCCGAGCGCGGCGGCTCCCCGGTCGGCGCCGGAAGACGCGGCGCCAAGCGCGACCGAATCCGCGTCCGCGCCCGCGCCCGTACCCGACGCGGAACAGCGGCTCGGCGACAACGGCGACATCATCGTCGCCGCGCCCACCCGCAAGGTCATCGGCAACCAGGTGCGCGCGGCGACCGGCCCGGTCTCGCAGAACGTGCCGATCGCGCGCTTCCAGGATCCCGTCTGCGTCGCCGTCGGGGGGCTGCCGAGCAAGGTGTCGAGCGAGATCGCGCAGCGCATGCTCGACGACGCCGATTCCGTGGGCATCACGCTCGCCGGCGATCGCTGTCGGCCCAACACGATGGTGCTGTTCGTCGACGACGCTCACGCCGAGCTGACGAAGATGGCGAAGTCCAACCATCGCGCGCTGCTGGGCGTCGGCTTTCGAACGCGGCGCGCGCTGCTGAAAAGCGAGGGGCCTGCGTTCGCGTGGCGACTCACGGAGGTGCGCACGCGCGACGGCGAGACGAGCCTGCCCGGGGAGGGACCGCCGACCTTCCATGTCGCGATCGCCTCGCGCGTCGTTCAGCCGGTGCGGCAGGACGTCGTCACCGCGGTGCTGATCGTCGAGCGCAAGGCGGTGCTGGGGAAGACGTCGCGCCAGCTCGCCGACTATGCCGCGCTGCGCCTGTTCGCCGGCGCGCGCGAACTGCCAGCCGGGGGCCTCGACACGATCCTGGCGCTGTTCGGCAGCAAGGCCGCGCCGCCAGCCCAGCTCACCGCCTTCGACCGCGGCTATCTGCGCGGCCTGTACACCGGCGCGGCGAACGCCTTCGCCTACTCGCAGCGTGGCCGCATGGCCGGGGCGATCGCGCGCGAGAACGCGCCGAGCGCGCCGGCTACCCCTTGAGCGCCAGCGCGCGCGCGTAGAGTTCGCGGCGGTCGAGCCCGAGCGCCTTCGCCACCTCGCCCGCCGCCTTGGACGCGGGCAGGCGCGTCAGCGCCTCGCGCAGCGCCGCGTCGGCGTCGTCCGCGCTCGCCGGAGCGGGCGCGGCGGGGGGCGCGACCACGACCACGATCTCCCCCTTCGGCGGCGTCTCGGCGTAGCGCGCCGCCAGGGCGCCGAGCGTGCCGGTCACCGCCTCCTCGAACTTCTTCGTGAGCTCGCGGCACACGGCGGCCTCTCGCTCGCCCAACAGCTGTGCCAGCGCGGCGAGGCAGGCACCAAGCCGTGGCCCCGATTCGTACAGTACCAGCGTGGCGCGCACCGCCGCCACCTCGCGGATCGCCTCGGCGCGCGCCTGCTCCTTGGGAGGCAGGAAGCCGAGGAACAGGAAGCGGTCGGTCGGTAGCCCGGCGAGCGTCAGCGCGGCGACCGCGGCGCAGGCGCCCGGGACGGTGACGACGTGGCGCCCCGCCGCGCGCGCCTCGCGCACCAGCTTGTAGCCCGGATCGGAGATCAGCGGCGTGCCCGCGTCCGAGACGAGCGCCACCACCTCGCTCGCCATCCGCTCGACCAGGCGCGGGCGCACCTCGGCGGCATTGTGGTCGTGATAGGGGGTCATCGGCCGCTTGGTGCCGATGTGGCGGAGCAGTCCGGCGGTGACCCGCGAGTCCTCCACGGCGATGACGTCGGCGGCGGCGAGCACCTCCGCCGCACGCGGCGAGAGATCGCCGAGATTGCCGATCGGGGTGGCGACGATGTAGAGCCCAGGCAGTAGAGAGTTCACGGGAGTTGTCATGGCAGAGGCGATCGGGCGGCCGCAATGGTCGAACGCATGGGGCCGATTGGTCGCGGTCACCGGCGCGCTGCTGCTCGCGGCCTGCTCGACGGTGGTGCCGCGCGCCCCCGTCGAGCCGCCGCGCGCGCAGACCCAGGCGCCGCCACCGCGCGACACCGCACCCGAGGTGGTCAGCGGCCTGCCGCGCGACACCGAGCGGCACCGGGTCGCGTTGCTGGTGCCGCTGTCGGGCAGCAACGCCGGCGTCGGCCGCAGCCTCGCCAACGCGACCCAGCTGGCGCTGCTCGACACGCGCAACGCGCAGGTGCGAATCACCAGCTACGATACCGCCACCGGCGCCGCGCAGGCCGCCTCGCGCGCGATCGCCGATGGGGCGCAGCTGATCCTCGGGCCGCTGCTGGCCGAGGACGTGCGCGCGGTGGCGCCGATCGCGCGCGCCGCCAAGGTGCCGGTGCTGTCCTTCTCCAACGACACCGGCGTGGCGGGCAACGGCACCTATGTGCTGGGCTATGCGCCGGCGCAGTCGATCGAGCGGGTCGTCGGCTTCGCGCGCGCGCGCGGCATGAACAATTTCGGGGGCTTGGTGCCCAACGCGCTGTACGGCAGCCGCGCTTCCACGGCCTTCCTGCGCGCGGTCGAGCAGGCGGGCGGGCGAGTCGTGTCGCTGCAGACCTATGATCGCGGCCCCGGCGCACTCGGCGCGGCGGTGCAGCGCATGGCCAAGGACGCGCCCTTCGACGCGATCCTGATCGCGGACAGCGCTGGCGCGGCGACGACCGCGGTGCCGCTGCTGCGCCGCGCCAGTCCTTCGGCGCAGATCGTCGGCACGGAGTTGTGGAACGCGGACAAGGGGGCGAGTGCGCCGGCGCTGAACGGTGCCTGGTTCGCCAGCGTGCCCGACGACCTCTATCGCCAATATGCGCGCAACTACCGCACGCGCTTCAACGCCGCGCCCTACCGGCTGTCGAGCCTGGGCTATGACTCGGTGCTGCTGGTGGTGCGGATCGCGCGCGACTGGCGGCCGGGCACCGCTTTCCCGGAGCCGCGTCTGCGCGACGCCGACGGCTTCGCCGGGATCGACGGTGCCTTCCGCTTCGGCCGCGACGGCGTCGCCGAGCGCGCGCTCGAGGTGAAGGAGTTGCGCGCCGGCAGCGCGGTGGCGGTGTCGCCCGCGCCGACGGGGTTCGCGGGCAAGTGAGCGCAGTCGCGGCGCGTCCGCGCCGCAGCGCCCTGTTCCTGCCGGCGTCGAACCAGCGCGCGCTCGCCAAGGCGAGAACGCTCGACTGCGACGCGGTCATCCTCGACCTGGAGGACTCGGTCGCGCCGGCGATGAAGCGAGAGGCACGCGATGCCGCGGTCGCGGGCCTCAACGCCGGCGGCTGGGAAGCGCGTGAGCGCGTCGTGCGGGTCAACGGCGCCGACACCGAATGGGGCGCCGGCGACCTCGCTGCGCTCCGCGGCGCGCCGCTCGACGCGGTGCTGCTCCCGAAGGTGGACAGCCCCGCCACGCTCCACGTCGCGCGGGCGGCGCTGGGCGACGGACCGGCGCTCTGGGCGATGATCGAGACCTGCGCCGGCGTCGTGGCATCGCGCGCGATCGCCGCGGCGGCGCGCGAGACCGGACTCGCCGCGCTGGTGATCGGCCCCAACGACCTCGCGCGCGAGCTGCGCTGCACGCCGGGCGAGGATCGCGCACCGCTGTGGCCCATCCTCACCGAGGTGGTGCTCGCGGCGCGGCTCGCCGACATCGTCGCGCTCGACGGCGTCACCAACGTGATCGACGACGCGGGCGCGGTCGAGCGCGCCTGCGCCCAGGGCGCGCGCTGGGGGTTCGACGGCAAGACGCTGATCCACCCCGCGCAGATCGAGGCCGCCAACCGCGCCTTCGCGCCATCGGCAGAGGCGGTCGCCCGCGCCGAACGGATCGTCGCCGCCTTCGCCCTACCCGAACATGCCGCCTCGGGCGCGATCCGGGTGGACGGCGAGATGGTCGAGCGGCTTCACCTCGCCGAGGCAGAGCGGCTCATCGCGCTCGACCGCGCGGTTCAGTCGCGGCAATAACCCTCACCGGACCGGACGGTGAGACAGTCCCTCTTGCCGTCGAGGTATTTGAGACCAGTGGCGGCGCCGTCCGTCGGGCGCAGCAGTTCGCGTGCGCCGGCGCGCCGGAACGCGATGCCGTCGGCGGTGACCTCGCCGTCGTACGTGCCCTTGTCGTCGAGGCTCCACTGCATCGCCAGCGACACCGCCTTGTCGTCGCTCCCGCGCGGGGACACCACGAGGTTCAGCCCCTCCACGCCGCGCCAGCGCCCGACATAGCCCTCACGCGATCGGCCCTCGGAGGGGCTCGCCGCGGGCGAGTGGGAGGTGGCGTCCGACTTGACCGGTCCACCTTCCGGGGCGGCGGTTGCGTTGGCCGCAGCCCCGGTAGCGTTTTCAGCCCCTGGCGCCCGACCACGTTCGCCGCAGCCGGAGAGCAGCAGCAGAGCGACAGCGGTGAGCGCCAGACTCCTCATCACCGCTCAACTCGCGCGCCACCGCACCGTTCCGCCGCGGCGCGACTCAGCCTCTCGGCGCGGGCTCGTTGAGGAGCGGGATCAGCTCGCGGTTGAGGTCGTCGAGGTCCAGCGCCGCCGCCTTGGCGTAGCGGACCACGCCGGCGCGATCGATGATGTAGTTGGTGGGCACGGCCGGCATCTCCGCGCTGATGCCCCTGATGCTGCGCACCGCGGGGATCGCCATGGCGGCGAACACCGGCTTGAGCTGCCGGAGCGGCGCCGACCCGTCGGTCGCCACCGCGTAGACGCTCAACCCGTGCTGCCGCGCGCGGCGGTAATAGCCGTCGAGGAGCGGCAGTTCGGCGCGGCACGGCACGCACCAGGTCGCCCAGAAGTTGAGCAGCACCACTTCGCCGCGGTGCTCGGCGAGCGTGGTCCTGCTGCCGTCGACCAGCGTCAGCTCGATCGGCGGGGCCGGTTGACCGACCTTGAGCTCGCGCGCCCCCGCGGACGATGCGAGCAGCGCGCTCGCGAGCGCGGACAGCGTGAAGTATCGCATCGTCATACCAGTTCCCCCCGAGCGGAGAAGACGCGGGGCGGGGGTCGCGGTCAAGCCGGAACTGGCCCATGATGACGCGGTCTTCGTCGCGGGCCGTGCCAGTTGACCTGCCGCCGCCCCGCCGCTACCCGCGCCACCGACATCGCTGAACCACTCGCGTGCCGAGTCCTGTCGAAGGGCGCGCGGGTTCGCCCGGCAGGCGGAGACCTGTATCCATGGCCAACGTAGCAGTCATCGGCGCGCAATGGGGCGACGAGGGCAAGGGCAAGATCGTCGACTGGCTCGCCGAACGCGCCGACGTCGTCGTCCGCTTCCAGGGCGGTCACAACGCCGGTCACACGCTGGTGGTCGGTGAGTCGGTCTACAAGCTCTCGCTGCTGCCCTCGGGGATCGTGCGCGGCACGCCGTCGGTGATCGGCAACGGCGTGGTGCTCGATCCCTGGGCGCTCAAGGCCGAGATCGAGCGGCTGGCGGGGCAGGGCGTCGTCGCGACGCCCGAGACGCTTCGGATCGCGGACAATTGCGCGCTGATCCTGCCGTTCCACCGCGACCTCGACGCACTGCGCGAGGACGCCAGCGGCGCGGGCAAGATCGGCACGACGCGGCGCGGCATCGGGCCCGCCTATGAGGACAAGGTCGGCCGCCGCGCGCTGCGGGTCTGCGACCTGGCGCATCTCGACGACCTCGGGCCGCAGCTCGACCGCCTCACCGCGCACCATGACGCGCTGCGCGCCGGCTTCGGCGAGGCGCCGATCGACCGCGACGCGCTGGTCGCCGAGCTGCGCGCGATCGCCGACTTCGTGCTGCCCTTCGCCAAGCCGGTGTGGCGCGACCTCAACGCCGCGAAGGAGGCGGGCAAGCGTATCCTGTTCGAGGGCGCGCAGGGCGTGCTGCTCGACATCGACCACGGTACCTACCCGTTCGTCACCTCGTCGAACACGATCGCGGGCACCGCGGCGGGCGGGTCGGGACTGGGGCCGGCGGCAGTCGGCTTCGTGCTGGGGATCGCCAAGGCCTACACGACGCGGGTCGGCTCGGGGCCGTTCCCGACCGAGCTGGACGACGCGACCGGCGAGCGGCTCGGCACGCGCGGGCATGAGTTCGGCACCGTGACGGGCCGCAAGCGCCGTTGTGGCTGGTTCGACGCGGTGCTGGTGCGCCAGTCAGCCGCCGTCGGCGGCATCACCGGCATCGCGCTCACCAAGATCGACGTGCTCGACGGCCTCGACGAGGTGAAGATCTGCACCGGCTACGAGCTGCGCGGCGAGAGGATCGACTATTTTCCGGCGCATGCCGCCGACCAGGCGATGGTGGAGCCGATCTACGAGACGATCAAGGGCTGGCAGGAGTCCACGGCGGGGGCGCGGAGCTGGGCCGATCTGCCGGCGCAGGCGATCAAATACATCCGGCGAATCGAGGAGCTGATCCGCTGCCCCGTGGCCCTGGTCTCGACCAGTCCGGAGCGCGCCGACACGATCCTGGTGCGCGACCCGTTCGCGGACTGATCGCGACGCGACCCCCGCATCGGCGCGGGGGTCGCGAGCGGCGAGGTTATTGCGGCGACTGCGGCGTCGTCGACATCGGGTCGGTGCCGGTCGTGCGCGGGTTGTTCTGCGACGTCGGGTTGACGGTCGGATCCGGGTTCATCGTCTGGGTCGACGGGTCCGGCGTCGTGCTGGTGCTCGGCTGGTTCATGGTCGAGCGGTTGCGCGACGAGCGGCGCGACTCGCGCGTGGAGCGCGGCGAGGTCGTCGACATCGTGTCGGACTGGGTGCTCTGCGTGCTGGTACCCGTGGAGCCGGGCTGCTGCATCGTGCCCATCGTGCCCTGACCGGTGCCCGACTGGCCCATGCCGGTGCCCATGCCGCCGCCGGTGCCGCCGCCCGTGCCGCCGGTGGTCTGTGCCGAGGCGACGGCGGGCAGGGCGAGTGCGGCCGCGGCCGCGATCACGAGAATGCGCATGAGAACCTCTCCTTCAGTGTTCGCTCCCAACGAGCCGCATGAAGCAGGTGTTCCGGGCGCACCGACCCTTAATTAACTAACTTAGCCACATTGCGCGCGGTGAAGCAAGGCCTGGTCGGCGAGCACCAGCGCCACCATCGCCTCCACCACGGGGACGCCGCGGATGCCGACGCAGGGATCGTGGCGGCCCTTGGTCGCGATCTCGGTCGCGCTACCCTCGCGCGTGACGGTCGGGACCGGCGTGAGGATCGAGCTGGTCGGCTTGAAGGCCACACGGACCCGGATGGGCTGGCCGGTGGCGATCCCGCCCGCGATCCCGCCGGCGTGGTTGGCGAGGAAGGCGGGGCCGTCCGCGCCGGGACGCATCGCGTCGGCGTTCTGCTCGCCCGAGAGCGCCGCGGCGGCGAAGCCGTCGCCGATCTCGACGCCCTTCACCGCGTTGATCGACATGCACGCCGCGGCCAGCTCGCTGTCGAGCTTGGCGTAGAGCGGTGCGCCCCAGCCCGCGGGAACGCCGGTCGCCTCGCACACCACCACCGCGCCGAGCGACGAGCCGGCCTTGCGCGCGGCGTCGACCTTCTCCTCCCAGCGCGCCGCGGCGGTGGGGTCGGGGCAGAAGAAGGGGTTGGCGTCGATCGCGGCGTCGTCGAAGGTGGCTGGATCGACGGCGTCGCCGCCGATCGCCTCGACCCAGGCGCGGACGCGCACCTGCGGCACCACCAGCCGCGCCACCGCGCCGGCGGCGACGCGCGCGGCGGTCTCGCGCGCCGAGGAGCGGCCGCCGCCGCGATAGTCGCGGAAGCCGTATTTGGCGTCATAGGCGTAATCGGCGTGGCCGGGCCGATAGGCGAGCGCGACCTCCGAGTAATCCTTCGAGCGCTGGTCGACGTTCTCGATCATCAGGCTGATCGGCGTGCCGGTGGTGCGTCCCTCGAACACGCCCGAGAGGATGCGGACC
Source organism: Sphingomonas sp. BK580 (assembly GCF_014194975.1). GTDB lineage: Bacteria > Pseudomonadota > Alphaproteobacteria > Sphingomonadales > Sphingomonadaceae > Sphingomonas. Next base: position 82,077 of record NZ_JACIAY010000015.1, read on the forward strand.
TGGTCGGGCTCGCGCCGCTGCGTCGTGAAGCGCGACTGGCCGGGGCGGCGCCGGTCGAGCCACGGCTGGATGTCGGCCTCGCTCAGCGCGATCCCGGGCGGGCAGCCGTCGACCACCGCGCCCAGCGCCGGCCCATGGCTCTCGCCCCAGGTGGTGAAGCGGAACACGCGGCCGAAGGTGTTGTAGCTCATGCGCGAGGGTCCGAAAGTTGCGAATGTTGAGTCGCTGGCGCGTCGGGACTCAACGTTCGCGGGCAGCCAGCGTGGGACATGGCGCGCGCTGTGCCAGAAGCACGCGGGTTAGGACAGGGGGGCGGGGGCGGTGCGTCGCCCATCGCCGCTGTCACGTCCAGCCCGGCGGACGTCGGGGGCCAGTTGGGGGACGTCGGTGAGCCTCATGCCAGCCTTCCCACCTCGACCCCGGCGTCCGCCGAGGTGGCGACAACAGAAGGTGAGCGCGCTCCGACCCCGAACGCCGCTCACCCTCCGCCGAGCACCGCGAAGGCGTCGGCGTGGCGCGCGTCGCCCCGGACGCCGCACGGCATCAGCCCGCCCTGCAGCGGCAGCGCCAGCAGGTGCTCGCCCGCGTAGGGCGAGACGAAATTGGCAGCATAATCCTCGTGAAAGCCGAAGCGCCGATAGTAAGCGGGGTCGCCCAGCACGAAGCACAGCACCACGCGCTCGGCCTCGAGCCGCTCGAGCCCGGCCTGCACCAGCGCCTCGCCGACGCCGCGGCGGCGATAGGCCGGCGCCACCGCGAGCGGTGCGAGCGCTACCGCGGGCACGGCGCGACCGTTCACCGTCACCGCCATGCGGCTGAACGCCACCGCGCCGACGATCGCGCCGGTGGCGCCGTCGACCGCCGCCATCATCAGCACCATCGCGCCGTCTACGCACAGCCGTCGCACCAGATCGGCCTCGTCGGCGCGCGCGAAACAGGTGCGTAGCAGCGAGTCGATCCCCGCCACGTCCTCGCCGCGCGCGGGGCGGACGATCAGCTCGGCCGGGGCGCCCGCGTCAGGCAAGCGCGATGTCCGGCGCGTCCTCCGCCTTCATGCCGATGACGTTGTAGCCGGCGTCGACATGGTGGATCTCGCCGGTGACGCCGCTGGCGAGTGAGCTGAGCAGGTACAGGCCCGCGCCGCCCACCTCGTCGATCGAGACGGTGCGGCGCAGCGGCGCGTTGAGCTCGTTCCACTTGAGAATGTAGTTGAAGTCGCCGATGCCGCGCGCGGCCAGCGTCTGGATCGGTCCCGCCGAGATCGCGTTGATGCGGATGTTCTCGGGTCCGAGATCGACCGCGAGATATTTGACGCTCGTCTCCAGCGCGGCCTTGGCGACGCCCATCACGTTGTAGTGCGGGATCACCTTCTCGGCGCCGTAGTAGGTGAGCGTCAGGATCGCGCCGCCGTTGGGCATCATCCTGCGCGCACGCTGCGCCACCGCGACCAGCGAATAGGCCGAGACGTTCATCGTCATCAGGAAATTGTCGAGCGTGGTGTCGTAATAGCGACCGCGCAGCTGCGACTTGTCCGAGAATCCGATGGCGTGGACGACGAAGTCGATCGTCGGCCATTCCTGCGCCAGCGCGACGAAGGTGTCGTCCAGCGCGGCCATGTCGGAGACGTCGCAGTCGAACAGCCGCGCCACGCCGAGCTGCTCGGCGAGGGGGCGCACGCGCTTCTCCATCGCCGCGCCCTGGTAGGAGAAGGCCAGCTCGGCGCCGGCCTCGCTGAGCTGCTTGGCGATCCCCCAGGCCAGCGACTTGTCGTTGGCGAGCCCCATGATCAGCCCGCGCTTGCCCCCCATCAGTCCGTTCACGAAGCCACCATCATTGTTCATCATTATCGTCGGCCCCCTCTACAACCGCTGCGGGCGGCTCCGCCAGTGCCGCGTTCAGGTGAGCGCCGAACACCAGGCCAAGGCCGATCAGATAGAAGAACAGCAGCATCACCACCACCCCGGCGAGGCTGCCATAGGTGAGATCATAGCCGCCGAGCTGCGACAGCACCCACGGCAGGCCGGCGGTCATGCTGACCCACCACAATGTCGTGAACAGCGCGCCGGGCCATTTCTTGCTCTCACTGCGGCGGTAGCGGCCGGGGGTGACCGAGTAGAACAGCATGTAGAGTGCGCCGAACATCACCGCCGCGGGCACCAGTCGCGCGAGGTTGAGCCACTCGGCGACGTGCTGCGCGACCGGGAGCAACCGATAGATGAACTGCTCGGCCGCGATCAGCAGACCCTGCACGAGGAACGAGAAGAGCGCGATCACGATCGAGCCGACGATCGCGACACTGAGCCCGAGCCGCGCGCGCCACAGCGACTGCGACGAGCGCGTGCCATAGGCGCGACGGAAGATGTCGCGGATCGTCTCGGCGAAGCTGCCGACCGTCCATAGCCCGATCAGCGCGCCGAACCACAGCAGCGAGCCGGTACGCGCCTGGAGCACGTTGCGGATCGGCTCGCGCAGGATCGTCGCGACATCGCGCGGCAGCACCGACAGGAAGCTGGCGACGCCGCGCTGCACCTCGTCGGTCTGGCCGAAGAGCGAGGCGACCGCGGCGGCGACGATGAAGAACGGGAACACCGTCATCAATGCGAGATAGGCGAGGTTGCCGGCGTGGATGAACCCGTCGGTATAGACGCCGACCGCGGCGCGCTTCAGCACTTCCCAACTGTAGCTGCCAGGCCGGACATGTGCGAGCTGGCGGTCGAGGCGACGCCGCGCGCCGCCGTGATGGCGCGCGCGATCCTCAGGCGTGAGCGTGGGAGGAGCGTCCGTCACCCACATCAGACTCCCATGTTCGCGCGCGGGTTCCCGCCACCCGGCCAGCCTGCCACGAAGGACTTCAGCGCGGCGTCGTCGGCGGGGACGTCGATGACCAGCCGCACCAGCTGGTCGCCGCGGCCGCCGGCCTTGCGGTGGAAGCCCTTGCCTTTCAGTCGCAGCGTCTTGCCCGAGGTGGAGCCGGGCGGCACGGTGAGCATCACGGGCTTGTCGACGGTCGGCACCTTGACCGCGCCGCCCTCCACCGCCTCCTTGAGCGAGACGGGCAGGTCGAGCCGGACGTCGTCGCCCTCGCGCGTGAAGAAGCGGTGCGGCTGGATCTCGATCGTGACGATCGCGTCGCCGGGGCCGCCGGCACCGGGATCGCCCTTGCCGGAGAGACGCATCTGGGTGCCGGTGTCGACCCCGGCGGGCAGCTTGAGGTCGATCGTGCTGCCGTCGGCCAGGGTCACGCGCTGCGGCGCGAGCGCGGCGGCGTCGGCGAAGGGCACCTGGAGGCGATAGGCGACGTTGCCGCCCTTCGGCGGCGGCCCGGCGCTGCGCCGGCCGAAGCCGCTGGCGAAGCCGCCGCCACCGCCGCCACGCCCGCCGAACAGCCCCTCGAAGATATCGGACATGTCGGGCGCGTCGCCGCCGCCCATGTCGAACTGCTGCGAGCGGAAACCGCCCGCGCCGCCCGGCCGCGCGCCGCCGGCGCCGTAGCCGAACGGTGCGGCGGGATTGCCGTCGCCGTCGATCTCGCCGCGGTCATAACGCGCGCGCTTGTCCTTGTCGGTGAGCAGGTCATAGGCCGAGGTCACCTGGCCGAACCGCTCCGCCGCCTTGGGATTGCCCTGGTTGCGGTCGGGATGCAGCTCCTTGGCGAGCTTGCGATAGGCTTTCTTGATATCCGCCTCGCTGGCGCCGCGCGCCACGCCCAGCGTCGCATATGGATCGGCCATGGATTCCCCGAATGGTGTGTTACTTCCCTATGTGGGATAGTCGCGGCACGAGCGCAATCGCCGTCGCGGCGCAAGCGCCCTCGCGCGCGGTGTTGACCCGCCGCGGCGGGCCACCGTAGAAGACGGGCCGGGGCGGTCCGGTCGGGCCGCCCTTGTTCTTTCCGAGGAGAAGGCCCCGTGTCGTCCACCCCAGCGCTGATGCCCGTCTACCCGCGGTGCGGCGTGCGCCCGGTGCGAGGCGAGGGCGTCTATCTCTACGGCGAGGACGGTGAGCAGTATCTCGACTTCGCCAGCGGCATCGCGGTGAACGCGCTCGGCCACGGCCATCCGAAGCTGGTCAAGGCGATCGCGGACCAGGCCGCGACGCTGATGCACACCAGCAACCTCTACGGCAGCCCGCAGGGCGAGCATCTCGCGCAGCGGCTGGTCGACCACACCTTCGCCGACACGGTGTTCTTCACCAACTCGGGCGCCGAGGCGGTGGAGTGCGCGATCAAGACCGCGCGGCGCTATCATTATGCCAACGGCAACCCGCAGCGGCACGACCTGATCACCTTCGACACCGCCTTTCACGGCCGCACGCTCGGCGCGATCTCGGCGACCAACCAGGCCAAGATGCGCGACGGCTTCGAGCCGCTGCTGCCCGGCTTCAAGTACGCGACGTTCAACGATCTGGCGGGCGCGCTCGCGCTGGTCGACGACCATACCGCCGGTTTCCTGGTCGAGCCGATCCAGGGCGAGGGCGGCATCCGCCCGGCGTCCGAGGAGTTCCTCCGCGGCCTGCGCGCGGCCTGCGACGAGCACGGGCTGCTGCTGGTGCTCGACGAGGTGCAGGCGGGCTATGGCCGCACCGGCAAGTTCTTCGCGCACGAGCTGTACGGCATCACGCCCGACATCATGGCGGTGGCGAAGGGGATCGGCGGCGGCTTCCCGCTCGGCGCCTGTCTTGCCACCGCCGAGGCGGCCAAGGGCATGGTGTTCGGCACGCACGGCTCGACCTATGGCGGCAACCCGCTGGCGATGGCGGCGGGCGAGGCGGTGCTCGACGTGATCCTGGAGGAGGGCTTCCTCGACCAGGTGGCGCGGATGGGCGAGCGGCTGCGCGCCTCGCTCGAGCAGCTCATCCCCAACCACGATCACTTGTTCGATCACGTCCGCGGCCACGGGCTGATGCTGGGCATCAAGCTGAAGAGCGACAGCCGCCGCTTCGTCGCGCACTGCCGCGACCATCACGGGCTGCTGCTGGTGGCGGCGGGCGAGAACGTCGTCCGCGTGCTGCCGCCGCTGGTGATAGATGAGAGCCATATCGCCGAGTGCGTCGAGAAGCTGAGCGAGGCCGCGCGGGTCTACGTGCCGGTGGCCGACGAGTGATGTAAGCTCCTCCCCGCTCGCGGGGAGGGGAACCGCCACGCGCCAGCGTGGTGGTGGAGGGGGATCTCCGCATACGGTAGCGCTGGTGGAGAGCCCCCTCCACCAGCCTGCGGCTGGTCCCCTTCCCCATTCTGGAGAGGATCGAAGTGCGCCATTTCCTGAGCCTCAGCGACGCCGGTGGCGACGCGATCGCCGCCATGCTGGCCGACGCGCTCGAGCGCAAACAAGCGCGCGCGGGCTGGCCCAACGGGCGCGCCGACGCCGACGCGCCGCTCGCCGGTCGCGTGCTGGCGATGATCTTCGAGAAGAACTCGACGCGCACCCGCGTGAGCTTCGACATGGCGATCCGCCAGCTCGGCGGCCAGTCGATCGTGATGGAGGCGGGGCAGATGCAGCTCGGCCGCGGCGAGACGGTGGCGGACACCGCGCGCGTGCTGTCGGGCTACGTCGACGCGATCATGATCCGCACCGACGATCACGCCAAGCTGGAAGAGATGGCCGCGCACGCCAGCGTGCCCGTGATCAACGGCCTCACCGACGAGTCGCACCCGTGCCAGATCATGGCCGACCTGCTCACCGTCGTGGAGAGCGGTCGCCAGCTGCCCGGGCTCAAGATCGCGTGGCTGGGCGACGGCAACAACGTGCTCGCCTCGATCGTCGAGGCCGCGGCGCTGCTCCACTTCGACGTCGTCGCCGCCTGCCCGCAGGGGTTTCAGCCGGAGGAGGAGGCGATCGTCCGCGCCTCGGGCCGCGCCCGCGTCGTCGCGGACCCGCGCGAGGCGGTGGCCGACGCCGACGTGGTCGTCACCGACACCTGGATCTCGATGGGGCAGGCGCAGGCCGAGACCAAGCTGCGCGCGATGATGCCCTATCAGGTCGACGCCGCGCTGATGGCGGCGGCCAAGCCGGGCGCCGCCTTCCTCCACTGCCTCCCCGCGCACCGCGGCGAGGAGGTCACCCCCGATGTGATCGACGGGCCGCAGTCGCTGATCTGGCAGGAGGCGGAGAACCGGCTCCACGCGCAGAAGTCGGTGCTGCGCTGGTGCTTCGGCCAGATCGGTTGATCGCGGCGGCGCGGCTTCCCAACTAGGGGGGATCAACCCACTGCTCGTCCTCCTCGTTATGCCGGGCTCGACCCGGCATCCCTGGTCCCGCGCACGCTACCGGCCGGAGCGGTCGCGGGACGATGGGCCCCGGATCAAGTCCGGGGCGACGGCGAGGGCAGCCGGTGGCTCTGCGACCCCGCCAGTATGAGGCAGCCTTGACCGATATCCCGGATCACGCCCCCGACCTCGACCGCGCGCTCGGCTTCACCATCCCCGCGCAGCACGCGCGCGGGCGCGTGGTGCGGCTGGGCCCGACGCTCGACACGATCCTCGCCGCGCACGCCTATCCGCCCGCGATCGAGAAGCTGCTCGCCGAGGCGCTGACGCTCACCGCGCTGATCGGCAGCACGCTCAAGGACCCGCAGGGCCAGCTGACGATGCAGACGCAGACCGACGCGGGCGTCGTCACGCTGCTGGTGTGCGACTATCGCGGCGGCGAGGTGCGCGGCTATATCCAGTATGACGACGAGCGGCTCGCCGACGCGCCCGCGGAGCCGTCGCTGTTCGCCTTGTTCGGCAAGGGCTATCTCGCGATCACCTTCGATCTCGCCACCACCGGCGAGCGCTACCAGGGGATCGTCCCGCTCGACGGGGAGACGCTGAGCGAGGCGGCACAGAGCTATTTCTACCAGTCCGAGCAGATCCCGACGCTGGTGCGGGTCGGTCTGCGCAAGGGCGCGGACGGGCGCTGCGTCGCGGGCGGTCTGCTGCTCCAGCACCTGCCCGAGGGCGAGGAGGGTCGCGAGCGGCTCCACACCAAGCTCGATCATCCCGAGTGGGAGCATGTCGAGGCGCTCGGTCAGACGATGGGGGTGGACGAACTGGCCGACGCCGCCGTGCCGCTGGAGACCCTGGTCTGGCGGCTGTTCAACGAGGAGGACGAGGTGCGCGTCCTCGCGGCGCAGGCGTTGGTGAAGGGGTGCCGCTGCGACGTCGACTATATCCGCTCGGTGCTCGCGCGCTTTCCCCTGGAGGAGCGGCTGGCCATGGCCGACGAGAGCGGCGTGATCGCGGTCGACTGTGCCTTCTGCTCGACCAGCTTCCCGGTGCGCGCGGACGAGCTGGTGGGCTGAGGGCTCTGAGGGGGGGCGCCACCGGCGGCGCCTCTGATCTCCCCCACCGTTCGCCTCATGCCGCTTGCCGTTCGCTGCGAGTAGCCGTCGCGCCCGCCGATACGGAGTGCCGAGACGGTGCTGGGGGCGGGGTGCGCTCGATCGCTGGTCAAGCCGAACGGAGGGCGACGGTGGCGGGAAGCGGGGGCGAGTAGAGGCGTTACCGAATGGCACGGGGGCGCTCACCGTTAGTCCGATCTTAACCTTCCTCCCTCATAAGCGAGCTCGTGCTGTTCATGCGGCACGCTCTCTCCCTAGCTTGACCGCTCAAGCTCCTCACGGGCCGCCCTCGGGCGGCCCTTTTTCTTGCGCTCGCGCGCGCGAGGGCCTAGCTGGCGCGGCATCATGACCCAATCGTCTCCCGCCGTCGCGCTCGTCTCGGGCGGGCTCGACTCGCTGGTGTCCGCCGCGCTCGCGCGCGAGGCGGGGCACCCGCTGCTCGCGCTCTCGATCGACTATAACCAACGCCATCAGGTCGAGCTCGCCGCCGCGCGGCGCATCGCGCACGCGCTCGGCGCGATCCGCCACGTCGTGCTGCCGATCGACCTCTCCGCCTTCGGCGGCTCGGCGCTGACCGATCGTGCCATCGACGTGCCGAAGGACGGTGTCGACGGCACCATCCCGGTCACCTACGTGCCGGCGCGCAACACCATCTTCCTCAGCCTGGCGCTCGGCTGGGCCGAGGCGGCCGGCGCGCGCGACATCTATCTCGGCATCAACGCGCTCGACTACTCCGGCTATCCCGATTGCCGGCCCGAGTTCGTCGCCGCCTATGAGCGGCTCGCTGAACTGGCTACCAAGGCCGGTGTCGAGGGACAGCCCTTCCGCTTCCAGGCGCCGCTCCAGCATATGACCAAGGCCGATATCGTGCGCGAGGGCGCGCGACTCGGGCTCGACATGGGGATGAGCTGGTCGTGCTACGATCCCGCGCCGGGCGGGCTGCACTGCGGGCGCTGCGACAGCTGCCGCCTGCGCCACAAGGGCTTCGTCGAGGCCGGCGTGCCGGACCCGACCGGCTATGCGGTGACCCCGCCGGACGCGTGAGATGAGCTACGCGGTCAAAGAGATGTTCCTGACGCTCCAGGGCGAGGGCGTGCAGGCGGGGCGGCGCGCGGTGTTCGTCCGCTTCGCCGGCTGCAACCTGTGGAGCGGACGCGAGCAGGACCGCGCCACGGCGGTATGCCGCTTCTGCGACACCGATTTCGTCGGTGTGGATGGCGCGGGCGGCGGGCGCTTCGTCGACGCCGCCGCGCTGGTGGCGGCGGCGGAGGGCTTCTGGGGACCCGAGCGCGCGCGACGCTTCGTGGTGCTGACCGGGGGTGAGCCGATGCTCCAGGTCGACGATGCGATCGTCGATGCGCTTCACGCCGCCGGGTTCGAGGTCGCGATCGAGAGCAACGGGACGCTGCCGGTTCACCCCGGCATCGACTGGGTGTGCATCAGCCCCAAGGCCGGGAGCGAGACGGTGCAGCGCTCGGGCGACGAGCTGAAACTCGTCTGGCCGCAGGCCGGCACCGACCTCCACGCGGTGGAGGGCTGGGACTTCCGCCACTTCCTGCTCCAGCCCCTCGACGATGCTGCGGGGGCCGCGAACGTCGCCGCGGCGATGGCGCTGGTGATGGAGCGTCCGCGCTGGCGCTTGTCGCTGCAGACGCACAAGCTGCTGGGGCTGCGCTGACGGGATGAGGCGCTCGCGGCCTGCGGGCCGCCGGCGCGAGCCGACGACCCGAGCGCGATGGTCGATCAGACCAGCGCCGTCGCAGCGTCGCGCCGTGTCGATCGTCGCCGAATAGGCCGTTCGTCGCCCCGTGCGCTCCGTTCACACGCGGGCGTGTAACATTTCTCGCCGGCGACGCGATCGGCTTGCCGGCGGCGGGCAAGCTCACCGTCGGCAGGCGGCGCGACGTCACGGGCTGGCAAGTGATAGCCCGGTGCGCGCCAGGCCGCCGAGGCCGAGCGTTCGCCCAGCCTCCTGCGTCGACGTCGCGGAAGAGGAGGGCGCCGCGGGGGCGCCGTCATCGATCAGCGTGCGGCGTAGACCACCGGGGTCAACGGCGCGCCGCACTTCTGTTCGACGAACAGGCCCTTCTTCCAGCACGCCTCGTCGAAGCGCGGCAGCGTCGCCGGCAGCACCTGGAGCGAGGGGAATTGCTGCTCACCGTAGGGCTTGAGGCTGTTGCGCAGCTCGCGCATGCGCGTCATCGCGACGTCGCCGAAGCCGCCGCGCGGGGCGTAGAGCGCGTCGCGGCCGATGCTGGCCGCCGTCGCGCAGAAGTTATACTGCGCCGCCACAGTGGCGAAGCCAGCGTAAGTGCGCGTGCCGAACTGGTCGAGCGCGGTCTGGCCGTCCTTCTTGGTCTTGGCCACGCGGGTGAAGTACTTGCCGAGCGTGTCGAACGAGTTCTGCAACTCTACGCGGTGATCGGCCAGGATCGCGTTGTAGTTCTGCACCGTCAGCAGCGTCGGTTCGAACTGACATTGCAGCGCCGCGACGTTGAGCGCCGCGCGCATGTTCCACACCACGCCGGCGCGCAGCTCGGCGGGCGTCGCGCCGGGCAGCGGATGCCCCATGCCGTCCTCGTTCCCGATGATCGGTTCGCCGCGCAAATCCTTCGACTTGAAGAAGAACTGCGCCGAAGCCGGCGACGTCGCCAGCACCCCAGCCGCCAGCGCCATCCAGGCCCCGACGATCCCCACCTTCAGCATTCCCCAACACTCCTCGTCGCGGCTACGGCCGCGCCGCCCTTTTACGTCAGATCGGGTAAATGGCCCAAGAACATTCTGTCGCAGCTATGATTCATTTCGGCGCGCGGTGTCGCCGCCGCGGCGTTGCTTGTTGACGCGGCGTAACGATGTGGGCCGGCCGCGGGCAAAAGAAGAGGCCGCCCGGTTGCCCGAGCGGCCTCGCCCAACACAATCGCCGGATCGCGGCAGATTACATCGCGTTCGACATGTTCGACATCATCATGTCGTTGCCCATGGTGTCGTTCGCCATCATGCCGCCGTTCATGGCGCCGTCGACGGCGGTCATGTTGTCGGTCATGGTGTCCATGCCCTCGGTGGCGTTCATGTCGGTGATCATGGTGTTCTCGCTGGTCTCGGTCTTCGAACCGCATGCCGAGACGGCGAGAGCGGCTGCCGCGAGCGCCGAACCGCCGAGGACCTTGGTGATGACTGCACGCATGAATTTGCTCCCTAGACTGTGGATTTGGCGACCATCCGGCCGTTTTTTATCCCAAACCGGCGTAGACATTAATCGCAGATGACCGCCCTCTCAAGCCTCGTTTTCACCGACGCAAGTCAGGCTTTGCAGAAAGGCGTCGGCGGTCAACGCCAGCGCCGCGTCGAAAGTTGCAAATTCCTGCGGCGAACCGAGCGCGGCGGCACTGGTGACCGGATAGTCGGCGAGACCACACGGCACGATGCCGCCGAAGTGCGAGAGGTCGGGCGCGAGGTTCACCGAGAAGCCGTGCAAGGTCACCCAGCGGCGCACGCGAATGCCGATCGCGCCGATCTTGGCCTCGGCGCCGGCGCGATCGCGCGTCCAGATGCCGATCCGGCCGGGCGCGCGGAAGGCGGCGATGCCGAGCTCGGCCAGCGCCGCGATCAGCCATCCCTCGAGCGCGTGGACGAAGCAGCGGACGTCGCGGCCGCGCCGGTTCAGGTCGAGCATCAGATAGCCGACGCGCTGGCCGGGTCCGTGATAGGTGTAGCGACCGCCGCGTCCGGCGGGCACGACCGGGAAGCGCGGGTCGACCAGCTCGCTCGGATCGGCGCTGGTGCCGGCGGTGTAGACCGGCGGGTGTTCGAGCAGCCACACCAGCTCGCGCGCCTCCCCCGCGGCGATCGCGGCGGCGCGCGCCTCCATCTTCGCCAGCGCCGTGGCGTAGTCGATGAGCCCGGGCGACACGCGCCACTCCACGTCCTCGATCATCGTCGCGCGCTGCTGCATGCGCGCCAGATGTGCGCGCTCGGCGCGGTTGGCAAGCTGTCGGCGGACCGCTAGGCCGGCGCGGGAAGGGGACGACGCGATGATCAGGATGGCCATGGTGTGGGAGCGCACGGTCGACGTGCTGCGCGGGCGCGCCGCGATCCTGTTCGGCATCGCCCTCGTCACGCTGTTCCTGCCGGCGGTGGTGAGCGCGGCGGCGGCAGGCTTTCTCGGCGATGTCCCGGCGGCGCGGCTGCTGACCAATATCGTCTCGGCGGTGCTGATGCTGTTCGGCATGCTCGCGATCACCGCGGTGGCGAGCGACCCGCGCGTCGACCGCGGCACGGCGTACCGGCTCGCGGCGAACCGTCTGCCCGCCGCCATCGGGGTCGCTCTGGTGCTGCTCGTCGCGCTGTCGCTCACCTTCGTGCCCGGCACGCTGGCGCTGATCGCGGCGGGCGCCACCGTCACCGCGACGGGCATGGTCGAGATGCAACGCGCCGCGGCCGGCCCGCTCGCGCTCTCGGCGGGACTGATCATCGCCGCGGCCGCACTGCTGCTGTGGCTGGGCGCGCGGCTCGCCCCGCTCTTCGCGGTGGTGGTCAACGAGCGGCGCGGGCTCGGCGCGATCCGCCGGGCCTTCGCGCTGACGCGCGGCGCGGCGGCGCGGCTGATCGGCGTGCTGATCCTCTACGCCGTGCTGGTGATGGTGCTCAGCGTGGCAGTCCGCTCGGTGGTCGGGGTCGTGTTGCAGCTGCTGCTCGACAGCGACGGCGCGGTGCTGTTCGGCACGTCGGTCGCGCTGGCGCTCGTCAGCGCCGGTGCCACCGTGGTGCAGAACGCCTTCTACGCGCAATTTTACGCCGCGGCGTGCGAGCGCGAACGAGACGCGGCGGCGCCGCTCGCATGAGCCTGACCTTCGCCGGCCTGCTCTCGGTCGCGTGGCGACTGTTCCGGCGCGACCGGGCGCTCGTGCTGCGGCTCGGCGCGCTGTTCGTCTTCCTGCCCGCGTTCGCGGCGCTCCTGCTGTGCGACCCGCTGCCGCCGCTGCCGCCCGCGCCACGCGACGAACTGATGATGCGCGCCTGGCTCGCCGCCGTGGCCGACTGGGGGCAGGGTAACGCCCTCTTCTACCTGCTCGCCGACCTGCTCGCGACCTATGGTGTGGCGGCGGTGGCGCTGCTGCTGCTCGACCCGGACCGTCTGACGGTGGGGCAGGCGCTCGGCCAGGCGCTGGCGCGACTATGGTCGTTCCTGCTGGTCAGCGTCGCGGTGGCGGTGCCGGTCGGGCTGGGTTTGTGGCTGCTGGTGCTGCCCGGGCTCTACGTCCAGGCGCGACTGATCGCGGCGGTGCCCGCGCTGGCGCGCCACCCGGCGCTGCGCGCGGGGCCGGCGCTGCGGCTGAGCTGGACGCTGACCAAGGGGCAGGACTGGGCGATCACCGGCGCGCTGGTGACGCTGTTCCTGGCGCAGTGGGTCGTCGTCTCGCCGCTGCTGAGCGCGGACGAGGCGCTGCGCGCGCCGGGCAGCGGCGACCCGGTGCTGCTCGCGCTGGTCGACGCGCTGCTCGCCGCGGTACCGGCCGCCTATGCGGTCGCGGTGCTGCTGGTGGGCGTGGTGGTCTACCGCGTGGGGGCGAGCAGGGGCAACTGAGGCGCGACGTCGGCGGGCAGGGCGCCGGTCACGCGCGGGTCGGTGAAGGTCTCGATCGTGCGGCGCACCGGGGTGAAGCCCTGCGCGCGGTAGAAGTTGAGCGCCGAGGGATGATCGAGCGTGCAGGTGTGGAGCCACACCCGGTTGACGCCCGCGACCCAGGCGCGCGCGAGTGTCTCCGCCATCAGCCAGCGACCGTGGCCCCGGCCGGTCAGCTCGGGCACCAGCGCGAAATAGCCGATCTCGCAGGTGCCGGCCGAGCGGAAGTCGAGCTCGACCATGCCGACCTCGACGCCGGCGCGGTCGACGGCGGCGAACACCTGCACCTGCGTGTCGTGGACGATCGCGGTGAGCGCGGCATCGTCCATGACGAGGCGCGAGAACCACAGCCAGCGCGCGCCGACGCGGCGGAACAGCGCGCGGTACTTCTCGGGCTCTGGCCGCGCCCAGCGTACCAGCCGGAGCGGCGAGTCGGGCACGGGCCGCAGTGGCGGGCGGCGGCGCATCTCGAGCGAGGTGACCACCGCGGCGATCTGGTCGGCGGGTAGGTGGGTCAGCCCCATGTCGCCACCGGCGGCAGGCTCATCAGGATCGCGTCGACGTTGCCGCCGGTCTTCAGCCCGAACAGGGTGCCGCGATCGTAGACGAGGTTGAACTCGGCGTAGCGCCCGCGCCACTCGCGCTGCTGCGCCACGTCGGCGTCGGTGAAGGGCAGGTGCATCCGTCGCCGCACGATCCGCGGGTACACGTCGAGGAAGGCGCGGCCGACGTCCTGGGTGAAGGCGAGGTCGGCCGCGAACTCACCTTCGAGATGGTCGTAGAAGATGCCGCCGACGCCGCGGTGCACGCCGCGGTGCGGGATGTAGAAATACTCGTCCGCCCATCGCTTGAAGCGCGGGTAATAGCCGGCGTCGTGGCGGTCGCAGGCGCGCTCCAGCGTGGCGTGGAAGTCGTCGGTATCCTCCGCGATCGGCAGCGGCGGGTTGAGGTCGGCGCCGCCGCCGAACCAGCGCTTGGTGGTGGCGAGGAAGCGCGTGTTCATGTGCACCGCCGGGACGTGCGGGTTGGCCATGTGCGCGACCAGGCTGATCCCGGTGGCGAAGAAGCGTGGGTCCTCGCCCGCGCCGTGGATCGTGCGGGCGAAATCGCCCTCGAACGTGCCGCCGACGGTGGAGACGTTGACCCCGACCTTCTCGAACACGCGCCCCTTCATCACCCCGCGCACGCCGCCGCCGCCGGGTTCGCCGCTCGGGTCGGCGCGGTCCCAGTCGAGATAGTCGAAGCGCGCGTCCGAGCCGGCCTCGCGCTCGATCGCCTCGAACTCGGCGCAGATCAGGTCGCGCAGCTGCTCGAACCAGGTCCGGGCGGCGGTCTGCTGTTCGTCCAATATCATGGAGATGTGCTCTCGCCCGCGGGGAGGGCCCGGGTCAATCGGTCAATCTGTCCCACCCGCCGGTCTGGCGCAGCGCCTCGCCGAGGAGCAGCGCGCCCGCCACCGCGACGTTGAGCGAGCGCAGCCCGGCGCGCATCGGCACGCGCACGCGCAGGTCGGCGCGGGCGTGGACGTGCGCCGGCACCCCGGCGCCCTCGCTGCCGAGCAGCAGCACGTCGGCGGCTTCGAAGCGCGCCTGCGGCAGCGGCACCGCGCCCGCGGTGGTGGCGAGCACGACGCGGCCCGCGACGGTGGCGAGGAAGGCGTCCCAGTCGGCGTGGCGCCGGACCTGGACGTGCGCGGCATAGTCCATCGCGGCGCGCGCCAGTCCCCGCTCACCGAACGGGAAGCCCATCGGCTCGATCAGGTCGATCGCGACGTCGAGACAGGCGCCGAGCCGCAGCAACGTGCCGACGTTGCCGGCGATATCGGGTTGGAACAGCGCGATCCGCATCGCGGCCGCTCTACGCAGGTTGTTGCGCGACCGCAAAATGGGATTGGCAAAGCGCGAGGCCCGCGGCTATCACCCCGCCAGACCGCCTCGGGGACGGGCAGGTCGCGCGGGGAGGCGGCATGTCGCGACGGCATCGGATCGACCCGGCGGGAGAATGAAACGGGTAGAGGTTTGACGCGAATGGCGACGGTCGAGAACAATATTCCGCCGGGCGAGAACCCCGCGCCCTATCACGAGCCTGCCCACGACCCGCGCCGCCGCGACTTCATCAACATCGCCGCCGTGTCCTTCGCGGGTGTCGGCGCGGTCGCGATCGTGCTGCCGCTGATCAACCAGATGAACCCCTCGGCCGACGTGCTCGCGCTGTCGACCACCGAGATCGACATCTCCAAGATCGCGCCCGGTCAGGCGATCAAGTCGTCGTTCCGCAAGCAGCCGCTGTTCGTGCGCAATCTCACGCCCAAGGAGATCGGCGAGGCCAACGACGTCGACGTCGGCTCGCTGCGCGACCCGCAGACGCTCGCCGAGCGCACCAAGCCGGGCAAGGAGAATTGGCTGATCACGCTGGGCGTCTGCACCCACCTCGGCTGCGTGCCGCTGGGCGCGGGCGAGGGCGAGAACAAGGGGCCGTTCGGCGGCTATTTCTGCCCGTGCCACGGCTCGGCCTACGACACCGCAGGGCGGATCCGCCAGGGGCCGGCGCCGCAGAACCTGCACGTGCCCGATTACACTTTCACGTCCGACACCGTCGTGACGGTCGGCTGAGGGAGAACGAGAGATGAGCTTTCCCTGGGCCAAGCATTATGAGCCGAAGCAGCCGCTGATGCGCTGGCTGGACGAGAAGCTGCCGCTGCCGCGCCTCGTCTACAACGCCATCGGCGCGGGCTATCCGGTGCCGCGCAACCTCAACTATTTCTGGAACTTCGGCGTGCTCGCCGGGGCGGCGCTGGTTATCCAGATCGTCACCGGCGTGGTGCTGGCGATGCATTATGCCGCCAACGGCACGGTCGCGTTCGGCTCGGTCGAGAGCATCATGCGCGACGTCAACGCGGGCTGGTTCCTGCGCTACGCGCACGCCAACGGCGCCTCGATGTTCCTCGCCGTGGTGTACATCCACATCGGTCGCGGGCTGTACTACGGCTCGTACAAGGCGCCGCGCGAGATGGTGTGGCTGCTCGGCGTGGTCATCTTCCTGCTCATGATGGCCACCGCCTTCATGGGCTACGTGCTTCCCTGGGGGCAGATGAGCTTCTGGGGCGCGCAGGTGATCACCGGCTTCTTCTCGGCGATCCCGCTGGTGGGCGACACCATCCGCATCTGGCTGCTGGGCGGCTTCGCGCCCGACAACGCCGCGCTGAACCGCTTCTTCTCGCTCCACTATCTGCTGCCGTTCGTGATCGCGGGCGTGATCATCCTGCACATCTGGGCGCTGCATATCCCGGGGTCGAACAACCCGACCGGCGTGGACGTGAAGGGCGAGCAGGACACGGTGCCGTTCCACCCCTATTACACCGCCAAGGACGGCGTGGGCGTGGCGGTGTTCTTCCTGATCTTCGCCACCTTCGTGTTCTTCTCGCCCAACCTGCTGGGGCACCCGGACAATTACATCGAGGCGAACCCGCTCTCGACGCCGGCGCACATCGTGCCCGAGTGGTATTTCCTGCCGTTCTACGCGATCCTGAAGAGCTTCACCGCGGACTTCATCCTGCCGGCGAAGCTGTGGGGCGTGCTCGCGATGTTCGGCTCGATCCTGCTGCTGTTCTTCCTGCCGTGGCTCGACAGCTCGCCGGTGCGCTCGGCCAACTACCGGCCGACCTACCGCTGGTTCCTGATCGTGCTGGTGTTCGACGTGCTGGTGCTCGGCTATGTCGGCGGCGCCGAGGCGACCGCGCGCAACGTGATGATGGGGCAGATCGCCGCGGCTTATTATTTCGCGCACTTCCTGATCATCCTGCCGCTGGTGTCGGCGGCGGAGCGGCCGCGGCCGCTGCCCAACTCGATCACCGAGGCGGTGCTGGCGAAGCACGGCGGCACCGCGCCCACCAAGACCGCGCTGGCGGGTTGAGAACGAGACGAAGAGGGGATCTGACAGGCAATGGTTCGTCTCATATCACTGGTGATCGGTGCGGGGTTCGTCTTCGTGCTCGCACTGGCGCTGTTCTTCACCGCGAAGGACGCGATCCAGAATCCGGCGCCGCACACCGCCGAGCATGAGTTCCACCTGCATCCGGAGGACATCCATCTGTCCTCCGCGGGCTGGTTCGGCAAGTTCGACCGCCAGCAGGTGCAGCGCGGCTTCCAGGTGTACAAGGAGGTCTGCGCGGCCTGCCACTCGCTGAAGTACGTCGCGTTCCGCGATCTGCAGAAGATCGGCTATAGCGAGGCCGAGGTGAAGGCGATCGCCAACCAGTGGGTGATCGAGCAGCCCAGCGTCAACCCGGAGACCGGCGAGGCGGCGACGCGCAAGAACCTGCCGTCGGATCACTTCCCGTCGCCCTTCGCCAACGAGGTCGCGGCGCGCGCCGCCAACGCCAACGCGCTGCCGCCCGACCTCTCGCTGATGACCAAGGCGCGCGAGGACGGCAGCAACTACGTCCACGCGCTGATCACGGGCTATCGCGACCAGCCGGCCGAGCTGCTCAAGAAGTTCCCCGACGCCAAGACGCCGGAGGGGCTGCACTACAACCCGTATTTCGCAAACCTCAACATCGCGATGCCGCCGCCGCTGACGTCGGACGGGCAGGTGACCTATTCGGACGGCACCAAGGCGACGCGCGACCAGATGGCGCGCGACGTGGCGGCCTTCCTCACCTGGACCGCCGAGCCCAACCTCGAGGCGCGCCACGCCGCCGGGCTGGCGGCGGTGATCTTCCTGATGGTCTTCATCTATCTGACCTGGGGCGCGTACCAGAACGTCTGGCGCGAGGTGAAACACTGAGCCTGACGGGGACGGGCGCCGCGCTCGTCCCCGACCCTCCGTGCCGCAATCCACATCCGCCTGATGGATGTTCGGAAGAAATGCTTGGCGGCTCCCAACGCAGATTTGAGCCGCGCCGTGTCGAAGCGGCGTAAAGCGATCCCCAACGAACGCTCCGCGCGTCTGCGCGCGGACGCGGCAGAACAGGGATCCTCGCCATGCACCGTCTCGTTGCCCGCCTCCTCGCCACCAGCGCGCTGATCACGCTCGCACCCGCCGCGCGCGCGCAGCAGCCGCAGCCGCAGCCGCAGGGCGAACTGCCGCAGGCGCAGCCCGCCACCGAGGCGCAGGCCGCGCCGACTCAGGACAGCGCCGCGCTGCCAGCGGAGAGCGACGACATCGTCGTCACCGGCACGCGCGCCGCGGGGCGCACGCGGCTCGACAGTCCTTCTCCCGTCGACGTGCTGAGCGGCGCCAGCCTCCAGCGCCAGGGCACCACCGAGGTGGCGGCGGCGCTCGCCAATGTCGCGCCCTCGGTCAACTTCCCGCGCGCCGCCGCGACCGACGCGACCGACGCGGTGCGCCCCGCGACGCTGCGGGGGCTCTCGCCCGATCAGACCTTGGTGCTGATCAACGGCGTGCGCGGCCACGCCTCGGCGCAGCTCAACACGAACGGCTCGGTCGGGCGCGGCTCGTCCGCGGTCGATCTGAACACCATCCCGGTCGCAGCGCTCGACCGCGTCGAGGTGCTGCGCGACGGCGCCTCGGCGCAATATGGCTCGGACGCGATCGCGGGCGTGGTCAACCTGCGGCTGCGCGAGGCGCGCTCGGGCGGCGGCGCCACCGTCACCTACGGCTTCTACGACACCGCCGTCGACACCGCGCGCGGCAGCCGCCACGTCACCGGCGAGAACAACGTCACCGCCTCGGCGTGGCAGGGGATCGGCTTCGGCAGCGACGGCTTCCTGACGCTGTCGGGCGAGTATAACCGCCGGGAGCCGACCAACCGCGCCGACTTCGACCCGCGCGTCTCGCCCACCCGGGTCACCGGCCGCTTCGGCGACCCGGCGCTGGAGCAATATACGCTGTTCGCCAACGCGGGAACCTCGCTCACCGACACGTGGAGCCTGTACGGCTGGGTCGGCTACCAGGACCGTGACGTGCGCGGCGCCGCTTTCCCGCGGCTGCCGGGCGTGACCAGCGGCTACAACGTCAACGAGCTGTATCCCAACGGCTTCCTGCCGATCATCAACACCAAGTCGACCGACCTCAACTCGGCGCTGGGCGTGCGCGGCGAGGTGGCGGGGTGGAACGTCGATCTCAACGTGAGCTATGGCCGCAACCGCCTGTCGTTCCGCACGCTCGACACCGCCAATTTCGCCGCCGGCAATGCCTCGCAGACCGCGTTCTACGATGGGCGGCTGATCTACGACCAGTGGGTCGCCGGGCTCGACGTGACGCGCAAGTTCGACGTCTTCCAGTCGCTCAACGTCGCCTTCGGGCTCGAGGGGCGGCGCGAGGGCTACAAGATCGAGGCGGGCGAGGCGGCGGGCCAGCCGGTGTCGGGCGTGTCGGCGGGGGCGCAGGGCTTCCCCGCGCTGACCCAGGCCAACGCGCTCGAGCGCTCGCGTCGCAACGGCAGCGCCTACCTCGACGTCGAGGCGCAGCTCACCGACGCGCTGCTGCTCGGTCTCGCCGGGCGCTTCGAGGATTATTCGGACTTCGGCTCGACCGCCAACGGCAAGGCGTCGCTGCGCTACGACATCGCCGAGTGGCTGGCGCTGCGCGGCACGGTCTCGACCGGCTTCCGCGCGCCGTCGCTGCAGCAGCAATATTTCACCTCCACCGCCTCGGTCGTGCAGAACGGCGTTCCCTTCCTCACCGCGACGACGCCCTCGACCAGCGGGCTCGGCACCGCGCTCGGCGGCGTCGCGCTCGACCCGGAGAAGTCGACCAACTTCTCGGCGGGCACGGTGATCCGGTTCGGCGGCTTCGACCTCTCGGTCGACGGCTATTACATCAAGCTGCGCGACCAGCTGGCACTGTCCGAGAACATCAACGCCTCGTTCAGTCCCGGCGTGGCGGCGCTGCTCTCGCCCTATGGCGTGACCGCGGCGCGCTTCTTCATCAACGGCGTGCGCTCGACCACGAAGGGGATCGACGCGGTCGCCCACTATCGCCTCCGCACCGAGCGCGTGGGCGCCTTCGACCTCACGGTGGCGGGCAACGTCAACAAGGTGGAGGTGACGGACGTGCCGACCTCGACCGCGGTGCTCGACCCGGCGCCGACGCTGTTCGCGCGGAGCCGCGTGCTGACGGTGGAGCAGGGCACGCCCGGCGAGAAGGTGACGGGCACGATCGACTGGTCGCTCGACCAGCTCGGCGCGCTCGCCCGCGTGACCTATTACGGCGACGTCAACCAGCCGGGCACGACTCCCGCCGCCGACGTGCGCACGGGCCGGCACGCCGTGACCGACCTCGAGCTGCGCTATCAGGCGCTGCCCGGCGGGCAGGTCGCGCTCGGGGTGAGCAACCTGTTCGACGTCTACCCCGATCGCACCATCCCCGCGAACAACTCGACCGGTGTGATCGGCTTCCCTTATTACTCGCCGTTCGGGTTCAACGGTCGCTACCTGTACGTCCGTGCCGGGCTGAGCTGGTGAGCGATTGACCCTCTCCGCGCGAGAACCTACGGGGGCGAGCGGCGCCCCCGTAGCTCAGCAGGATAGAGCGACGGTTTCCTAAACCGCAGGTCGTGAGTTCGAATCTCGCCGGGGGCACCATCGCACCCGGCGCGCTTGCACGACCGCGCGTCCGCTCGCATCATCCTTGAGAAAGCGAGGGAAAGCGATGCGGGTGTGGAGACAGGGCTTGGCCATCGCGGCGGTGGCCGGGGCCGCGCCCGCCGGGGCGGCGGCGGACGACCCGCCCTTCGCGGTGACGATCGACGTCGACGCTTCCCGCGACGAGGGGCCGGTGGCGAAGGAGTGGCGCTTCTTCGGCGCCGATGAGCCCAATTACGCGACGATGAAGGACGGCCGCACCACGCTGACGACGCTCGGCGCGCTCGCGCCCGATCGCGTCTACTTCCGCGCACACAACCTGCTCACCTCGGGCGACGGCACGCCCGCGCTCAAATGGGGCTCCACCGGCGTCTACCGCGAGGACGCGCAGGGCCGCCCGATCTACGACTGGACGATCGTCGACCGGATCTTCGACACGTATCGCGCGCGTGGGGTGAAGCCCTATGTCGAGCTCGGCTTCATGCCCGAGGCGCTCTCCACGAGGCCACAGCCCTATCAGCACGACTGGCGCCCGGGCAGCGGCGAGCTGCGCACCGGCTGGGCCTATCCGCCGCGCGACTATGCGCGCTGGGAGGAGCTGGTGCACCAATGGGTGCGTCACTGCGTCGAGCGCTACGGCCGCGCCGAGGTGGCGAGCTGGTATTTCGAGACGTGGAACGAGGCCAACCTGCCGCAATATTACTGGGGCGGCACGCGCGAGGAGTTCTTCCGCCTGC
Source organism: Sphingomonas sp. BK580 (assembly GCF_014194975.1). Lineage (GTDB taxonomy): Bacteria > Pseudomonadota > Alphaproteobacteria > Sphingomonadales > Sphingomonadaceae > Sphingomonas. Next base: position 103,304 of record NZ_JACIAY010000015.1, read on the forward strand.
ACGACGCCGCGGTGCGCGGGGTGCGGCGCGCTTTGCCCGAAGCGCGCGTCGGCGGGCCGGACAGCGCCGGCGCGGGCGACGATTTCCTGACCGCCTTCATGGCGCACGCGCGCGCCGCGGGGACGCCGACGGACTTCCTCTCGTTCCACGCCAAGGGCCAGCCGAAGGTGGTGGAGGCGGCGGGCGGCAGCCACGTCCGCATGGGGCTCGATACGCATCTGAAGGCCGCCGACCATGAGTTCGCCGCCATCGCGGCCGATCCGGTATTCCGCGCCACGCCGATCGTGATCGGCGAGTCGGACCCGGAGGGCTGCGCGGCGTGCCAGGGGCCGGCGAACGCCTATCGCAATGGCACGATGTACGCGAGCTACACCGCCGCCTCCTTCCCGCGGCTGCGCGCGCTGGCGCAGCGCCGCGGGCTGACGCTGGAGGGGGTGCTGACCTGGGCGTTCGAGTTCGAGGACCAGGCGCCGTTCGCGGGGTTCCGCCAGCTCACGTCGGGCGGGATCGACCTGCCGGTCATGAACACCTTCAAGCTCTTCGCCCAGATGAGCGGGCGCTACGTGAGCGCCCGCTCGGACCATCAGGTGGCATTGGACGCGGCGCTGAACGGGGGCGTGCGGGGCGACGCCGACGTCGGCAGCGTGGCCACTCGCGACGGCGACCGCCTGGCGGTGATGGTGTGGCACTATCACGACGACGACGTCGCCGGACCCGCGGCGGCGGTGCGTCTGCGGTGGCGCGGCCTGCCGCGCGCTTATGCCCGCGGTGCGACGATGACGCAGTACCGCGTCGACGAGAGCCACGCCAACAGCTTCGCGGCATGGAAGAAGATGGGCTCACCGATCGCCCCGACCGATACGCAGCGCGCCGCGCTGCTGAAGGCGGCGGCGCTCGACCCGATCGCGCCGGTGGCGCGAGTGGCGGTGCGGCGGGGCTCGGGCGAGATCGCCTTCACGCTGCCGCGCCAGGGCGTGGCGCTGCTGGTGCTGACGCCGGTTCGAGCGGGCGATGAAGAGCGCTAGGCCGGAGGACGATCCCGGCACCTCGTCCGGCGCGCTCCTGCGCGCGCGGGAGCCCGGGGCGACCAAGGTCGCGCTCGTTCGACACAGTGCTAGCCTGATCGCCGTGACCGGAGTCATCCCGGAGTCCGTCCGGGGATCCGCACCCGCTGACCGGCACCGTGTGAGATCGGCCGACAGGTGGGCCCCGGGGACGAGCCCGGGGCGGGCGCGAGCGCCGCGGTGCGGCCGCGCCGCGCTGCTGGCGGCGCGGGAGCGCGACCTCAGTCCCGGTCGGGCAGCTCGCGCACCCAGATGTTGCGGAAGCTGATCGGCTGGCTGGGATCGCCGTGGTCCTGCAGCTTGATCGGCGCCTTGCCATGCGGCTTGTAGCTGGGCTTGCCGATATAGACCGTGCCGCCGCGCACCTCGGTATGGTCCTGCATCAGCACACCGTTGTAGTAAGCGGTGACGAACCCGGGCCGCGTGACCGCACCGTCGGCGCCGAAGCGCGGTGCGTCCCAGGTCACGTCGATCGTCTGCCACTCGCCCGGGCGGCGTGCCGGATTGGCGAGCGGCGGGGTCTGCTTGTAGACCGCGCCGAGCTGGCCGTTGACATAGGTCGGGTTGTTATAGCTGTCCATGATCTGCAGCTCATAGCCGTCGTCGCCCGGGCCGGTGGAGGCGAGGAAGAGGCCGCTGTTGCCGCGGGCCTGACCCTCGCCGGTGATGCCCGCGGGGATGCGATATTCGAGATGCAGCTGGTAGCTGCCGAAGGACTGTCTGGTCTGGATGTTGCCGGTGCCCTTCTTCACCGTCACCGCGCCGCCGGCGACGGTCCAGCCGGCGGCGCCGCCGGTCTTCACCGCGGTCCAGCGATCGAGGTTCTTGCCGTCGAACAGCACGATCGCGTCGGCCGGCGGCGCCCACGCGGCGAACGCGCCCGGCGTCACCACGGGCACCGCGGGCGACCATTGCTCGGTCGCCTTGGGATCACCCTGCGGGCCCTGCGCCATCACCGCGGACGAGACGAGCAACAGCCCGGTGCCCAGCACGATACCCTTCATAGCACGCATCCTCTTCGATACTCCCGATCACAATGCGGTTCGCATCCGTGCCGTTGGTAACGCGTCCGCGCGCAACCTCCTAGCCTCCCCGTCGCCGCACCGGCCGCGCGCGCCGACTGACCGGGATCAGGGCGATTCCGCGCGGCGGAAGTCGGCCTCGGTTCGTTCTATCGCCGCCGAGGAGTGTCACGATGACGAGTCGCGAAGCAGCCGAGCAGCAGGTGAGGGCCCTCCACGCCGAGGAGGAGCGCGAGAAAGCGCTCGCGCGCGAGCTCCCGCCCGGGGACGAGCAGGATCGCCACTGGATGCGCGGCGAGCGCCTCTCCGACGAGGCCTGGTCGATCGAGGAGCGCTACGATCTCGAACCCTGGCCGAGCGGGCTCTGGCCCGCCTGACCGAGCCGGCGACGCCGAACACCGCATCCGCGCTCGCGCGGGATGCGGTGCGGCGTCGGTCAGCCGTTCGCCTGGCTGGTCTTGATCGTGCCGTTCAGCCCGGCGGGGAAGAAGCCGCCGGACGACACCGCCGCCTTGTTCTGGTAGACCACGTTCAGCACCTGCGCGGCGGTGCGCCCGAGCACCAGCCCGCCGTCGGTGGTCGGCACGAGGTTGGCGGTGGTGGCGTCACCGATGTCCTGGTCGTTCTCGGTGGAGCCGTCGAGCCCGTCGCGCGTGTTCGAGATCTGCGTGATGCGGGTGTAGATGCTCGGCACCGTCAGGCCGCGCCGCCACAGCTCCGAGCGGATCACGCCGTCGTGATAGCATTCGGTGGCGAGGATCCCGGCCGACGCCTCGAGGAAGGTCTTGTTGCTGATCAGCCTGGCCGCCCCGCGATAGGCGGTCACGCCGACATCGGTGAGCAGGTACGAGCCGATCAGGAAGTTCTCGTCGTTGAGGAAAGGGTCGAAGATATCGGTCGCGCCGATCACGCCGGCGGCGCGCGCGGCGGCGGTGAAGGCACCCACCGCGGTCGCGCCCGCGATCGTCACGCTCGCGCTGCCCGACAGGTTGATCGCCGGCTGCGCCACGGCGGCGCTGCCGAGGTTCGTGCGCAGGAAGCCGATGTGGCCGAGCTCGTCGAACGCGATCTCGCGCGCATATTGCTGCACCACGGGGTCAGTGAAGTTCACCGCACGCGCGGCGCCGTCGCCGCTGCCGGTCACCACCGCGCCCTGCGCGCCGGCGCCGGTCTGCAGGCTCGCCGCGATCCCCTGGCCCGAGACGGCGTAAGAGTAATAATTGCCCTCGAGATACTCGAGCTGCAGCGCGAAGTTGAGCACGTCGGCGTCGCTCACCGCGGGGGTCGGCGTCGGTGAGACGGTCGGCGCGGGCTCGCCATCGTCGTCGTCGTTGCAGCCGGACAGCAGCGCGAGGCCGCCCGTCATCGCCGCCGCGCCGCCGCACAGCCGGATGAAGTTGCGGCGCGCGCGGCGCTGATGCTCGGCGCGCTCCATGAGGTCGAGAAACTCGGTCTGGTCGCTCATCGCCGCCTCCTCAGTTCGCGCCGGAGCGCCGCAGCGCCGCGTTGGGGTTGTTGGTGCCGTTGGGGAAGAAGCCGCCCGCCGTGGCGGCCTGCCGGGTGAGATAGGCGATGTTGTGGACCTGCTCGGCGGTGCGGCTGAACACGATCCCGTTCTGGTCGGTCGGCACGATGTTGGCCGCGAGGCCGAACTGGTTCGTCACCGGCGTGACGCCCTGGTCGTCGTCGGCGACCCGCTGCGGCGGACCGGCCGAGACGGCGGTGCCGTCGAGCAGGTCGCGCGCGCCCGAGATCTGCTCGGTGATGGTCCACACCGCGGGCACGTCGACGCCGCGGCGATAGAGCGCGCCGCGGATGATGCCGGCGTGGAACGCTTCGGCGGCGAGGATGCCGGCGGCGGCGTCGATGACGTCGGGATTGCTGAGCAGCGGCGAGCCGCCCTTGTAGGCGGTGACGCCGACGTCCTCGAAGATATAGGCGGCGATCAGGAAGTTGTCGTCGTTGGCATAAGGGTCGAAGACGCCGCCGCTGGCGCTGAGATCGACCCCGGCGGCGACCGCCGCCGCGGTGAACACCGCCGCCGACAGGTCGATCGCGGGCTGGGCCACCGCCGCCGAGGTCAACGCCTGGCGCAACGAGGCGACGTGTGCCACCTCGTCGGCCGCGATCTCGCGCGCATATTGGATCACGGCGCGGTCGGTCAGGTTGGCCTTGCGCGCACCGGTCACCGGGCCCTGGGTCTGCGTGCCGGTCAGTTGCGCTGCGGGCAGGCCTTGGCCGCTGTAGGCGTAGCTGTAGAACTGCGCCTCGAGATACTCGAGATTGAGCGCGAAGTTCAGGATGTCAGTGTCACTCGGCACGGTCTGTGCCTCGGCGCGGCCGGCGAACGCGAGCCCGGCGGTGCCCATCGCGACTCCGGCGATCGCGGTCTTGAAGAAGTCGCGCCGCTGGTGACGACGCTCGACGCGCGCATCCAGGGCATCGATGAGATGCTCACTCCCGGGCATAGATCTCTCTCCTGCCCCGATGATCAGCGAGGCGCCGGGCGCCCGTCGTTCCGACCGCCGCCCTCAGATACGAAGCAGGTTAGAAAAGGATGCCCGGTCAGATAAATGAAAGTTCTTGATAACGCTCAAGAATAGGCGCTCAGCCGTCACCGCGCAGGCGATAGCCCACGCCGAGCTCGTTGGCGATGACGCTGCCCACCTCGGCCGGCGCTTCCAGCTTCTGCCGCAGGTTGCGGACGACGATGCGAAGATACTCGATGCGCGCGTCCTCGTCGCCGCCCCAGGCGGCGGCGAGCACGCGCCGGTGCGTGACGACCTTGCCGAGATGACGCGCCAGCTCCGCGAGCACGTCATATTCCTTGCGGGTGAGATGCACCTCGGCGCCGCCGCGCCGTACCTCACGCCGGTCGAGATCGATGGCGAGGTCGCCGCGGCGCACCTGGCGCGGTGTCGCGGCTCCGGCAACGCGGTGGCGCAGCGCGACGCGGAGGCGGGCGAGCAGCTCCTCGCTGTCGAACGGCTTGGTGACGTAGTCGTCCGCGCCGAGATCGAGCGCGCTGACCTTCTCCTCGACCGCGTCGCGCGCCGAGACGACGAGCACCACGGCGTCGCCGCGGTCGCGCAGCAGCGGGATCAGACTCAGCCCGTCGCGGTCGGGCAGGCCGAGGTCGAGCAGCACCGCGTCGGGATGCGCGATCGCGCGCTGCTGCAGGGCGTCGCGCGCCGTGCCCGCCTCGACCACGTCATAACCCGCGCGGGTCAGCGTGTTGCGCAACAGCCGTCGGATCGCCGGCTCGTCGTCGATCACCAGCACGCGCGCCATCACGCCGCCTCGCCGGTCGGCTGGCGCACGATCGATGCGGGCGGGAAGACCAGAGCGAAGACGGCGCCGCGCGCGTCCTCGCGGTTGGCGGCGGTGACGGTCATCCCCATCGCCTCGGCGAACGCCTTCACGATCGCCAGGCCGAGGCCGGTGCCCCCGGCGGCGCGGTCGGAGCCCTCGAGCCGGCGGAAGGTCTCGAACACCTCGTCCTCGCGTCCGGCCGGCAGCCCGGGCCCTTCGTCGAGCACGGCGAGGCGCAGCTCGCCGAACCGGTGTCGCCCCTCGATCACCACCGTGCTGCCCGGGTCGCCGTAGCGGCCGGCGTTGTCGAGCAGGTTGAGCAGGCAGTGGTGCAGCAACTGCGGGTCGGCGCGCACCAGCGGCAGGTCGGGCGGCACGTCGAGCCGGATGCCATGCCCCTCCAGCGCGCGGCGCGCGTCGTGCGCCGCGCCCGTCACCGCGTCGCTGAGGTCGACCGCGTCGACCCGCAGCCGCAGCGCGCCCGCCTCGACCCGCGCCATGTCGAGCAGGTTGGCGACGAAGCGGTTGAGCCGCTCGGCCTCGCTCTCGATCGTGCCGATCAGCTCGGGCGTGGCGCCGTGGTGGAGCTGCGCCGCGGCGGCCATCACCGCGGTGAGCGGGGTGCGCAGGTCGTGGCTGACCGAGGAGAGCAGCGCCGCGCGCAGCCGGTCGCGCGTGCGCACCTCCTCGACGTCGCGCATCTCGGTCGCGAGCCGCAGCCGCTCGAGCACCAGCGCGGCCTGATCGACCAGGCTGGCGAGCAGCGGCAGCTGGTCGGCGCGGACCGGGTCGCCCCCGGCCGAGCGCGCGACGCCCAGCACCGCCAGCACGCGCTCGCCCGCTTTCAGCGGCACGAACAGCCACTCCGACGCCGCCAGCGTGCCCGAGCCCTTGCCCGCGGTCGCGCCGGTGTCGAACGCCCAGCCGGCCGCGGCGCTGTCCATCGTCTCCAGCCGGTAGCCGGGATCGCTCGCCGCGAGGATGTCGAGGCCAGCGGTGGGCGAGCGGGTGAGCAGCACCACCTGGACGTCGAGCAGCCGCCGCACGTCCTCGCAGATCATCTGCGCGGCGCGGTCGCGGTCGGTCACGCCGCTGATCTCGCGCAGGAAGCCGGCCAGAGTCGCGTTGGTGCGCGCGCTCGCCGCGGCGAGATCGGCCTGCGCGCGCACCCGCGCGGCGAGATGGCTGGTCGCCACCGCGACGCCGAGCAGCACGATCGCCGAGATCACGTTCTCGGGGTTGCTGATGCTCAGCGTGCCGACCGGCGGCAGGAAGAAGAAGTTATAGGCCAGCGTCGAGGCCACGCCGGCGAACAGGCCGCAGCGCAGGCCGAAGAGGCTGGCGGCCGCCATCACCGGCAGGAGGTAGAGCAGCGCGATGTTGCCGAAATCGATGACATGCACCAGGGCGCTGCCTGGCGCGGTGACGCCCGCGACCATCGCCGCCGCGCTGGCATAGCCCGCGGTGGTTCCCGGGGTCGGTGCGGCGCGCGCCCGCGGCTCTCGCCCGGCGGCGGCGGGCACGGGAAGGACGTGGACGGTGACCCCGGGCGTGTCGCGGATCAGCCGGTCGACCACCGAGCCGTGGCGCAGCTCGAACCAGCGCGAGCGCTGCGACTTGCCCATCACCAGCTGGGTGGCGCGCGCGTCGGCGAGGAAGCGCTGGATGCCGTCGACCACGTCGGGCGCGGGCACCGTCGCCACCGCGGCGCCCAGCTGCGTCGCGAGCGTCATCGTCGCGGCGAGCCGCTGGTGCTGCGCCGGGGTGAAGCCGGCGGCGCGCGGCGTCTCGATGAAGAGCGCGGTCCATGGCCCGCGCAGTCCGTCGGCCACTCGCTTGGCGGCGCGCACCAGCCCGTCCGCGCCGGGCAGCTCGTTGATCGCGACGACGATCCGCTCGCCGCCCGCCCAGGTGCCGCCGAGCCCGAGCGCGCGCACGTCGTCGAGCATCTGCGCGTCGACCGCCTGCGCGGCGCGCCGCAGCGCCAGCTCGCGCAGCGCCGACAGGTTGGACTTGGAGAAGAAGTGCGACAGCGCGCGCGTCGCCTCCTGGGGCAGATAGACCTTGCCCGCCTTGAGCCGCTCGATCAGCTCGTCGGGCGGGATGTCGACCACCTCGATCTCGGCGGACTCGAGCACGCGGTCGGGCACGGTCTCGCGCACCCGCACGCGGGTGAAGCTCGCGACGACGTCGTTGAGGCTCTCGAGATGCTGGATGTTGACGGTGCTGTACACGTCGATGCCGGCGGCGAGCAGCTCCTCCACGTCCTGGTAGCGCTTGGGATGACGGCTGCCGGGCGCGTTGCTGTGCGCCAGCTCGTCGACCAGCGCGAGGCGCGGCGCGCGCGCGAGTACCGCGTCCAGGTCCATCTCGTGCAGCGTGCGACCCTCGTAGGCGACGGCGCGGCGCGGCACCACTTCCTGGCCGCGCACCAGCGCCTCGGTCTCGACGCGTCCGTGCGTCTCCACGACCGCGAGGACCACGTCGACGCCGTCCCGCCGTCGCGCCGCGCCTTCCGACAGCATCTCATAGGTCTTGCCGACGCCGGGCGCGGCACCGAGGAAGATCTTGAGCCGGCCGCGTCCCTCCTGCGCGGCGGCGCGCAGCAGCGCGTCCGGATCGGGGCGGTCGCTGTCCGACGCCATCAGCCGCGTCCCGTGAGCGCGCCGGGCCCGCACATCGGGAGGGATGACGACGGCGCGACCTCGTTCATCGCGTCGGGATAGACCAGAATGCGCGCGAGCGGGAGCCGGATCGACGCGGCGCGACGGACGGAGGGCAGGGGAGACCTTGCCGCGCGACGCGGTTGCTTCGGAGGCCTGCGCACGGGCACGATCTGTCCGACCCCGCATAGTATTGCCAGGGCGAAAGGGGCCGAACGCATAGCGGCGGCATATAGTGGAGGAAGCGGCCTTGCCGCCGGCGCCGCGACGCGCCACCTCGTGCCGGCGCGCGGCTTGCCAGTCGCGCGCGGGGGATTACACCACCAGCGACTAGAACCGCGGCGCGACCGCGGCCACACAGGGATCGTACACTTTGGCCAGACCGTTCCGCCTGCTGCTCGCCACGCTGCTCTTCGGTACCAGCGGCCTCACCCATGCCCAGGCCGAGAAGACCGACAAGACCGTCACCAAGGTCGAGAGCAAGAAGGAAGAGGACGCGGTCAAGCTGCCCCCGCTCCCGGCCGACAAGACGATCACCCAGAGCGCGCGGATCGGCGGCCGCGCGATCAGCTACAAGGCGACGGTCGGCACGATCGCGGTGCGCGACGACAGCGGCAAGGAGATCGGCCAGGTCGTCTACACCGCCTATGTGGTGCCCGGCCGCGACGCCACCCGCCCGGTCACCTTCGCCTTCAACGGCGGCCCGGGCGCGGCGTCGGTCTACCTCAACATGGGCGCGGTCGGACCCAAGCGGGTCCAGTTCGGCGCGCAGGGCGACTCCCCGTCGGACGCGCCGGTCGCACGCGACAATCCCAACAGCTGGCTCGACTTCACCGACCTGGTGTTCATCGACCCGATCGGCACGGGCTTCAGCCGCAGCCTGGTCGACGCCGACGCGACCAAGAAGGCCTTCTACGCGAACGATCCCGACATCCGGTACCTGTCCAAGGTCGTCTACGACTGGCTGGTCAAGGAGGAGCGGCTGCGCTCGCCCAAATACGTGATGGGCGAGAGCTACGGCGGCTATCGCGCGCCGCGCATCGCCTATGAGCTGCAGTCGCAGATCGGCGTCGGGGTCAACGGGCTCATCATGGTCTCGCCCTATCTCGATCCCGCCTCGGGCGACGACGCCACCGCGCTGTCGCCGCTGCCGTGGATGATCGACCTGCCCTCGATGGCGGCGGCCAACCTCGAGCGGCAGGGCAAGCTGACCCCCTCCGCCATGGCCGAGGTGGAAGCCTATACCCGCGGCGATTTCGCGCGCGACCTGCTGCGCGGCCGCTCCGACCCGGAGGCGACCGGGCGGATCGTCGGCCGCGTCACCCAACTCACCGGGCTCGACGCGGCGCTGGTGCAGAAGCTCGGTGGGCGAATCGACAGCCGCACCTATCTGCGCGAGGTCCACCGCGGCGAGGGGACGATCGGCAGCGTCTATGACTCCAACGTCACCGCCTTCGATCCCTTCCCCTGGTCGGCGCAGCAGAAGTCGAACGACCCGATCCTCGACGCGCTGATCGCGCCGACGACCAGCGCGATGGTCGACTTCGTCACGCGCGAGGTCGGCTGGAAGACCGACGCGCGCTACAACGCGCTGTCATACAAGGTGAACGAGGCGTGGGACCGGGGCAAGCCGGCGGACACCCCGGTGACAGACCTGCGCAAGGCGATCGCCAACGATCCCAAGATGAAGGTGATGATCGTGCACGGCTGGGATGACCTGTCCTGCCCGTTCTTCGCGTCGCGGCTGATCGTCGACCAGATGCCCGCCTTCGGCGCGGCCGAGCGCGTGCAGCTGCGCGTCTACCCGGGCGGGCACATGTTCTACTCGCGCAACGACAGCGGCGCGTCGTTCAAGGCGGATGCGCTGCGGCTGTACGGGGCCGGGTGAGCGGCTTCTCCGGCGCAGGTGACCGGTGCGACTTGCAGCGGTCCTCACCCGCTTCCGTCTTCCCGGACCTGGTCCGGGATCCACCGTGCCGCATCTACTGACGCCGTCGCTCTCGCCGAGGGGTGGATCCCGGATCGCGTCCGGGACGACGGGCGCAGGAGGAGCTCTCGTCGCGGCGCCTTCGCGCCCGCGTCAGCCGCGCAGCGCCTCGACCCGGCCCATCTCCTCGGGCGGGATCAGCCCCTCGAGCACCGCCCAGAACCCCGTCACCGCGCCCTGGCCGGCGCGCGAATAGGCTGCCGAGAGCTTCTCGCGCAGCGAGTCGTACAACTCGCTCTCCAGCGCGGTGCCCTCGGGGGTGAGCCGCAGCAGTCGCTGGCGGCGGTCCCGCTCACCCGGGCGGGTCTCGACCATGTTGCGCTCGATCAGCTCGTTGAGCACGCGGCCGAGCGACTGTTTGGTGATCGCCAGCAGCGCCAGCAGCTCGCTCACCGGCATGTCGGGCTTGCGCGCGATGAAGTACAACGCGCGGTGGTGCGCGCGCCCGAGACCCTGTTTGGCGAGCCCGCGATCGATCGACCGCGTGATGTGGCTGTTGCCGAAATAGAGCAGCTCGATCCCGCGGCGGATCTCGGTCTCGCGGAGGAAGAGCGGCGAGGCGGATTGGGTTGAGGCAGCCATGTTGACCGGCTTTGCCATCGGCCCTAGGCCACCGCAACCCGGCAATGCGGTGTCTCGTCGCATGCGCCGCCTACCGCCGACTCTGGCCGTTGGGAGCTGATTTCCGTGAATTTCGCGTTCGAGCCGCATCCGTCGCCCGTTCCAGCCAACGAGCGTGCCGCGCGTCTGGTCGACCCGGGCTTCGGTCGCGTCTTCACCGATCACATGGCGATCCTGCATTATTCGGAGGGGCGCGGCTGGCACGACGGCCGCATCGGCGAGCGGGTGGCGCTGACGATGGATCCCGCCTCGTCGGTGCTCCACTACGCGCAGGAGATCTTCGAGGGCCTCAAAGCCTATCGGCTCGAGGACGGCGGGCTGGCGCTGTTCCGCCCCGAGGCCAACGCGCGCCGCTTCAACGCCTCCGCGCGGCGCATGGCGATGCCCGAGCTGCCCGAGGAGCTGTTCCTCGAATCATGCGAGCGGCTGGTGCAGACCGAGCGCGAGTGGATGCCGTCGGTGGAGGGCGGCTCGCTGTACCTGCGCCCCTTCATGATCGCGTCGGAGGCGTTCCTCGGCGTCAAGCCGTCGGCCGAGTATCTCTACATGGTGCTGGCCTCGTCGGTCGGCGCCTATTGGAAGGGCGGCGCCCGCGCGGTGTCGCTGTGGGTCAGCCACGACTACACGCGCGCCGCGCCGGGCGGCACCGGCGCCGCCAAGTGCGGCGGCAATTACGCCACCAGCCTCGTCGCGCAGCAGGAGGCGATCCGCCGCGGCTTCGATCAGGTGGTGTTCCTCGACGCCGCCGAGCGGCGCTGGATCGAGGAGCTCGGCGGCATGAACATCTTCTTCGTGTTCGAGGACGGCTCGCTGCAGACGCCGCCGCTGACGGGCACGATCCTGCCCGGCATCACGCGCGACTCGATCCTCCAGCTCGCGCGCGACGAGGGGCTGGTGGTGCGCGAGGAGCCCTATTCGATCGAACAGTGGCGTGCCGGCGCGGCGAGCGGGCGGCTGGTGGAGAGCTTCGCCTGCGGCACCGCCGCGGTGGTGACCCCGATCGGCCGCGCCGCCGGGCCGGACTATGAGTTCACCATCGGCAGCGGCGCCACGGGGCAGCTGACGGCGCGCTTCCTCGACCGGCTGAGCGCGGTGCAACGCGGGCGCGCGCCCGACCCGCACGGCTGGCTGCGACGTATCGGTTGAGTCTTGCCCCGCGCGCGGCTAAGCGCGCGGGCCTGTTGGGGCGTCGCCAAGCGGTAAGGCACCGGTTTTTGGTACCGGCATTCGCAGGTTCGAATCCTGCCGCCCCAGCCACGCAGCGCGTCACCGCGTCCGGGCCATGGCAGGCCGTGGCTCGCATGGGCCGGCAGATCGCGCGCTGGCCGCAGCCGGACAACAGCATCAGCGTCGTCGCTCTCTGGCCAACAGCGAGGCCCCGGATCGCTCCGAGGCCTCGCGTTCGTGCCGGTCCGCTCAGCGCGCTGTCGCTGCGGCGGCGGCCGGCGGCTGCGGCAGCGCGGCGCTCCCGGCGGGCGGAGGCGGCGGAGCACCTGTGCCAGAGGAGAGCGGCGGAGGTGCGCCGGCACCCGGTTGCGGAGGCGGCGGTGCGCCTGCGCCCGGGGGCGGCGGCGGGGGCGCGCCAGCACCCGGAGGCGGCGGCGCCCCGGCACCCGGCGCCGGCGGCGCGCCCGGCCCGCGCGGCGGCGGCGGCGGGCCGACCTCACGTGCGCCGGCGCCGTCGACCAGGAAGCGCGCGCGCAGCTGCCCCTCGTCGTAGCGGCCCTGGACCAGCACCGGCGCGCCCGCGCGCGGCGCCGAGTCGCGGCCGGCGTCGACCAGCGCGCGCCCGCTCGAGTCCTCGACGACGAAGCGGTCGCCGTACACCGCGGCGACGCGGCCGCGCACCGTGACGGTGCCGCTCGACTGCGCCAGCTTGGCGACCGCGGTCGGCACGGTCGGCGCCATCTCGACCGCGGGACGGGTGAGCGCCACCGCGCCGGCGCCGCCCGCCGCGCCGAGTGCCAGCAGCGCCGCGCCGGCCAGGGCGACGCGGCGTGGGGCGGTGACATGGGGTAGAAGGGTCATCGATCAGCTCCTCTGCTTGCGATGCGCCCTCTCTACCGCGGCCCGCTGCCACCGGCGCTGAACCGGTCGGTTCAGTTTCGGTTTAGTCGCGGTGTATAGCGGCGTCGCATGCGTATCCTGCTCGTCGAGGATGATCGTGACCTGGGTCCCCGCATCGCGCGCGCGCTGCGCGAGGAGCGCTGCGCGGTCGACCTCGTCGCCGACGGGATCGACGCCGCGCATCTCGGCGAGACCGAGCCCTACGACGCCGCGGTGCTCGACCTCGGACTGCCCGGCATGGACGGCGTCGCGGTGCTGCACGCGTGGCGCGCGGCGGGGCGCGATCTGCCCGTGCTGGTGCTCACCGCGCGCGACGGCTGGTCCGACAAGGTGGCTGGGTTCAAAGCCGGAGCCGACGACTATCTGGTCAAGCCGTTCCGCGTCGAGGAGCTGGTGATGCGGCTGCGCGCGCTGGTGCGCCGCGCCGCGGGCCACGCCCAGCCGCTGCTGCGCGCCGGCCCGCTCTCGTTCGACGCCCCGACCGGCACGTTCGAGCTCGACGGGCTGCCGCTCAAGCTCACCGCGCTGGAATGGCGCGTGCTCTCGCAGCTGATGCTGCGCAAGGGCGCGGTGATCGAGCGGCTCGACCTGCTCGACAAGGTCTATGAGGGCGACGCCGACACCGACTCGAACAGCCTCGAGGTGATCGTCGGCCGCCTGCGAAAGAAGATCGGCGCCGCGCTCATCGAGACGGTGCGCGGGCGCGGCTACCGGCTGGTGGGCGCATGAGCGCGCGCGTGCCGCGCTCGATCCAGGCGCGCATGCTGATCGTGTCAGCGATCGCCACCGCGCTCGCGCTCGCGCTCGCCGGCGCGGCGATGGCGGGGCTGCTCGGGCGCTTCGTGGTGGAGGGCCTCGACCAGCGGCTCGACGCCGAGCTCACGCTGCTCGCCAGTGCGATCGACGCCGACGGGCACGTCGATCGCGCGCGGCTCACGCGGGTGCGCGGCGCGCTCGACGCCGGTCCCGAGTGGCGCTGGCGGGTCGCCGGCCCGGACGGCACGCTCGGGTCGGCCGACTTCCCGCCGCTCGACCCACCGCCCGCCGCCGGGCCGGTCGCGCCGCCGGGACCGCGTCCGCGCGAGGGCGCGGAGGCGGTGCACGCGCGCGAGCTGGTGATCGCTAGCAGCCGCGGCGACGTGACGCTGAGCGCGGCCGCCCCGCGGTCCGTCGTGCGGCGTCCGATCGAGGGGGCGCTGTGGCCGCTGCTCGGCGCGCTCGCGGCGGTGGCGGCGGTGCTCACCGCGGCGCTGCTGGTGCAGCTGCGCGTCGGGCTCGCGCCGCTGCGCCGGCTGCGCGACCAGGTCGCGGCGATCCGCGGCGGCGCACGCGAGCGAGTCGAGGAGGATCAACCCGCGGAGCTGCGACCGCTCGCCGCCGAGCTCAACGCGCTCGCCGCCGACAATGCGGCTACGCTCGCCGTCGCGCGCGGCGCCGCCGCCAATCTCGCGCACGCACTCAAGACCCCCGTCGCGGCGCTGGCGCTCGACCTGCGCGACCGGCCCGAGCCGTTGGCGCAGGTCGAGAGGATCGATCGCACTATCCGCCACCATCTGGCACGCGCGCGCGCCGCCGCGATCGACCGCCGCGCCGCGACCGCAATGCGCCCGGCGACGGAGGGGCTCGTGGCCGCGGTGAGCGCGCTGCACCGCGATGCGCGGATCACGCTCGACGTGCCCGCCGACCTCGCGGTCGCGGTCGACCCGCAGGACCTCGACGAACTGCTCGGCAACCTGCTCGACAATGCCGCGCGCCACGCTGCGGCGCGGGTCGGGCTGAGCGCCGCGCGCGAGGGGCGCTGGGTCACGGTGGAGGTGAGCGACGACGGGCCGGGTGTTCCCGCGGCCGAGCGCGACCGCGTCGCGCGTCCGGGCACCCGGCTCGACGAGCGCGGCGACGGCCATGGCTTCGGGCTGGCGATCGCGTCCGAGCTGGTCGCGCTCTATGGCGGCGCGCTCGCGCTGGAGGAGGCGAGCGGCGGCGGGTTGGCGGTGCGGCTGACGCTGCCGTCGGCGTAAACCCGGCTTGCCGCCCCGTATTCGCGAGCTAAGCTGCTGTGCGAACGAGGTAAACGGGGACGCTGGGATGGGACGGCGAGGGATCGGCCTGGGCGCGCTGGCGCTGCTGGCGAGCAGCACGGTGGCGGCGAGCGCGCCGGTGCCGGGCGCCAACCCGATCTTCCGCGACCGGTTCACCGCCGATCCCGCGCCGCTGGTCGTCGGCGACCGACTGTACCTCTACGTCGGGCACGACGAGGCGCAGCGCGACGAGATGTTCAACATGAAGGAGTGGCTGGTCTATTCCACCACTGACATGCGTCACTGGACCGCGCACGGCCCGATCATGAACGTCAAGGACTTCAAGTGGGCCAAGCAGGACGCCTGGGCCTCGCAGGCGATCCGCAAGAACGGCAGATACTGGTTCTACGCCGCGGTCGAGCATGACTCGACCCATCCTGGCAAGGCGATCGCGGTGGCGGTGTCGGACAAGCCCACCGGTCCGTTCGTCGACGCCAGGGGATCGGCGCTGATCACCAACGAGATGACGCCCAAGGGCACGCACAGTTGGGAGGATATCGACCCGACCGTGCTCACCGACGACGACGGCGCCACCTGGATCGCCTGGGGCAATCGGCAATGCTATATCGCCAAGCTCAAGCCCAACATGATCGAGCTCGACGGACCGATCACCGAGATCACGCCGCCGCACTTCGAGGAAGGGCCGTGGCTGCACAAGCGCGGCGACCTCTATTATCTCACCTACGCCTCGCTCGACCGCAGCAAGCACCGTGACGAGAAGGTGTCCTACTCGACCGCGCCGACGATCCGCGGGCCCTGGACCTATCGCGGCGAGCTGACCGGATCGGGCAAGTACAGTTTCACGATTCATCCGGGCATCGTCGAGTTCAAGAAGCGCTGGTACCTCTTCCTCCACAACGCGACCCTCGCGATCGGTGACCTCAACGGCGCGATCGGGCGGCGCGCGGTCACGGTGGAGTATCTGCACTACAACCCGGACGGGACGATGCGCCCGGTGGTGCAGACCGAGGCGGGGGTGACCGCGCCGGCACCGAAGTGAAGGAGCGCCCGCGGCCCGCTCACAGCATCTCGAGCGGCACGGGTGTTCTCGGTCGCGGGAAGGTCCGGTCGAGCTCGGTCAGCTCCTCGGGCGTCAAGGTCAGATCGGCCGCCGCGCGATTGTCGCGGACGTGCTCCGCGCGCGCCGCCTTGGGGATGGCGATCGCACCGTCGCGCGCCAGCAGCCACGCCAGCGCCACCTGCGCCGCGGTCGCCCCCCGCGCCGCCGCCACGGCCACGAGGGCGGGATGGCCGAGCAGGCGGCCTTGCTCGACCGGGCTGTACGCCATCACGGGCATGTCGCGCGCGGCCAGCCACGGCAGGAGGTCATGCTCGGGGCCGCGGCGCGTCAGATTGTAGAGGATCTGATCGGTGGCGCAGTCGCTCCCGCCAGCGGCGACGAGTTCCGCCATGTCGTCGCGGTCGAGATTGCTGACGCCCCAGCGCAGGATCTTGCCCGCCGCGACCAGCGCCGCCATCGCCTCGACCGTCTCGCCGAGCGGCACGCTGCCGCGCCAGTGGAGCAGGTACAGGTCGATCCGGTCGGTGCCGAGCCGCTCTAGGCTCGCCTCGCAGGCGCGGGCCAGCCGGGTGCGCGCGGCGTTCTGCGGATAGGCCTTGCTGACCAGGAACACCTCGTCGCGGCGGCCGTCGATGGCCGCGCCGACGACCCGCTCGGACTCACCGTCGGCGTACATCTCGGCGGTGTCGATCAGCGTCATGCCGAGATCGAGCCCGAGGCGCAGTGCCGCGACCTCGTCGGCGCGACGGTCGGCGCGCTCGCCCATCATCCAGCTGCCCTGGCCCAGCGCGGGGACGGCGGCGCCGTCGCGCAGCCGTACCGTCCTCACGTGGCGCGCCGACGCCACAGCGCCACGCCCGCCAGCGCGGCGAGCGCCACCGTGCCGGCGGCGGCGGCCTTGCGGCCACGGTGCGGGTCGCGGCGTCGACCATCGGGGCCGCTCGCTCCCGCCGGCGGTTCGTGGATCGCGCCGGACGTGTCCTCGCCGCGCGGTGCGCGCGCCGACCAGCTGTCCATGAAGCCGTTCATCACTGCCGCCATCAGGTTGGGTGCGGCGAACTGACCGAGCTTGAGCAGCAGCGCGGGCGCGCCGACGACGGTCGTGTCGCGCGGATGTCGCGCGAGCCGCACCACCGCTCGCGCCACCGTCTCGGGCGCGAGCGCGCCGGGCGGCAGCGTCAGCCGAGCACCCGAATAGTTGCCGGCGTGGTCGATCCCTGGCGTGTCGACGAAGGTGGGGTACACGTCGCAGACGTGCACGTTCGGGTGACGCGACAGCTCGCCGCGCAGCGCCTCGCTGAAGCCGCGCAGCCCGAACTTGCTCGCGGCATAAGCGGCGGCATAGGGCGTCGCGACGAAGCCGCCGACCGAGATCATGTTGACCCAGGTGCCGCGGTCCTGCGCGAGGAAGATCGGCACCACCGCGTGCGCCTCGTTCATGTGCGACTGCAGGTTGGCCTGGATCACGCGCGCATGGTCGGCCAGCGGCACCTCGTGGTAGCGGCCGACGACGCCGACGCCGACGCAGCTGAACCACAGGTCGATCGCGCCGAGCAGGGCGCGTGCTTCCGTGGCCAGCGCCTGCACCGCGGCCGCGTCGGTGACGTCGACCACGCGCGCCTCGGCCCGGCCGCCGGCGTCGCGGCAGCGCGCGGCGATGTCGGCGAGACCTTCCTTGCCGCGCGCCGCGAGCAGCAGTTGCGCGCCGCCGCGAGCGAAGGCGATCGCGGTAGCGGCGCCGATCCCGCTCGACGCCCCGGTGATGACGACCCGTAAGGGCGCGCCCTTGCCCATCTGCTGTCTCCCGTTGCTCCGCGGGTGGACGAACGGGGGCGGGGGGTGTTCCAGTGATGAACAGGATCCGGACGGGATGAAGGTGCCCCGGCCTCATCGGCATCGTCCTGATTTCGTCTCAGGATCCACTGGTCCGGCGACGCCACGTGGCCGGGTGTGCGGTATGACGGATCCTGAGACAGAATCAGGGCGACGCGATGGTAGCTGAGGGGGCCTTAGAACTCCGACCAATCGTCCTGCGCCACCGCGACCGCGGCGCTGCCGCGATTGGCGCGCGCGCCGGCGGCGATGCGTGCGCCCACGTTCGCAGCGCGGGCCTGGAGCTGGTGCACCGGTGAGGCGACCGCCTCCTGCCGCACGGCGACGGCGTGCGCCGGCCGATCGCCCAGACGGAAGCGGCTGACCTGCCGTGCCATGTTCTCGGTCTCCTCGGCCAGGCTGCGCGCGGCGGCGGTGGCTTCTTCCACCATGGCCGCGTTCTGCTGGGTCACGCCGTCCATCTCGCTGACGGCGGTGTTGACCTGCTGGAGTCCGGTCGCCTGCTGCTCGGCCGCCGAGGCGATGTCGGACACGAGCGCGCTGATCTCGCCGATCCGCCCGGTGATGCGGCTGAGCGCCTCGCCCGCCTGCGCCACCAGCGTGACGCCGGCGTCGACCTGCTCGGTCGAGGCGGTGATCTTGCTCTTCACGTCCTTCGCGGCGTCGGCCGAGCGCTGCGCCAGCGCACGCACCTCGGAGGCGACCACCGCGAAGCCCTTGCCGGCGTCCCCCGCGCGCGCCGCCTCGACGCCCGCGTTGAGCGCGAGCAGGTTGGTCTGGAACGCGATACCGTCGATCACCGCGATGATCTCGCTGATCTCGTTGGACGAGCGCTCGATCCCGTTCATCGCTTCGACCGCGCGGCGGACGACGTCACCCGACTGTTCGGCGTCGCGGCGCGTGTCGATCACGACGCCGTTGACCTTGGTGGCGTTGGCGGCGGTGTCACGTACCGTGGTGGTGATCTCGTGCATCGCGGCCGCAGTTTCCTCGAGGCTGGCGGCCTGCTGCTCGGTGCGGCGCGACAGGTCGTCCGACGCCTGCCTGATGTCGCTGGCGCCGTTGGTGATCCCCTCGGCGCTGGCGTTGACCGCGGTGAGCGTGCCCGCGACCGACTGCATCGCGTTGTTGAAGTCGTCCTTCAGCTTGGCGAACGAACCGGTCAGCTCGGCCTCGATCCGGGCGGTGAGGTCCCCGCGCGCGAGCGAGTCGAGCCCGCTGCCGACGCTGTCGACGATCAGCCGCGTCTGCTCCTGCTTGGCGCGCTCGGCGGCGACGAGCTGGTCGCGGAACGCCACCATCGAGCCGGCGAGCTCACCCACCTCGTCGCGGCGCGGATCCACCGCGACCTCGGCGGTGAGATCGCCCGCGCCGAGACGCCGCATGGTCGCGGTCATCGCGGTCAGCGGCGTCGCGATGCCGCGGATCAGCGAGAGGAGAAGGACGACGGTCAGCGCGAGCGCGGCGAGGCTGAGCCCGATCGTGACGTTGCGCGAGCGGAGATACAGCGCGCTCGCCGCGTCCATCTCCGTCTCCATCAGCTTGACCTGGACGCGTTGCATCTCGGCCGCATCGTCGTTGCCGCGATCGAAGACCGGCTTGCTGCTGCGATAGGCGGCGAGGGCCTCCGCGTTGTGGTTGTCGTGCGAGAGCTGCATCGTGACGCGCGACTGCGCCATGTACGTGGCCCAATGCTGGCGGAAGGTGCGGAAGGTCTCGATCGCCTTGGGATTGGTCAGGTTCTTGTCGAGGTACGCGATCTTGTCGTTGATCAGCGCGTCCTGCTCGCTCGCCTCCTTCTCGGCCTCGGCGATCTTGATCGGCTCGGTCGACAGGATGCTGGTCGCCTCGGCGACACGATAGTCGGACGTGGCGGTGTTCACCGTGGCGATGGCGACGAGTTTCTCACGCCGGCTACGCCCGAGCGTCTCGGCAGCATCGTTCAACTTGCTCTGAGCGCTGATCGACATCACCGCCATCACGATCAAAGCGGCGGCGAGGATGCCGAAAGCGGTAAGCAGCTTGGCGCTGATCTTCATGTTCTTCATGGAACGGACCTCACGATGGTGAGGCGATAATAGGGCCGATACGTTTCCAACCTCTTATCATGGATCGCTGTCTAAACCGGGTGTTTACGACTAGGCCCCAACATGGTTAGCCGATGATGACGCGCGCCTTCTTGCACGACACGGCCCGCCGCGCCGCCGGCGCGCCCGCGGCGCGGGGCTGAACGGCGTTGGCGCGGCTGCGGTACCTGATCGCGCGCCGACCGACGGCACTGGCGTGGTTGCTGCTGCTCGCGCTCGCGCTGCGGCTGGTCGTGCCCGCCGGCTTCATGCCCGACACCTCGGCGCGCGCGGTGACGCTGGTCGCCTGTCCCGAATGGGGCGCGGGCCCGGCCGTGTCGGGGCATCACGCGGCGCACGACCGCGCCGATCACGGTCGATCGCACCGCCATGCCGAGCCGCCCTGCGCCTTCGCCGGCCTGGGGTCACCGACGCTCGCCGCCGGCGACGCGGCGCCGCTGACGCCTCCCGCCGACGCCGTCGCGCGGGCAGCGACGCCGCTCGGCCGGGCGCTCGGGCTGCTCGCGACCGAGCGCCTTCGTCCACCGGCGCACGCGCCGCCCGCGCGCGGCTGATCCTCGACCATCCCGCCCGGCGCACGCTGGCGCGCGGGCCTGTCAGCGGCGGCGTGCCTCAGGCGCGCGAACGATCGGAAACCTCATGTCACGTCATCTTCTCTCCGGGAGCGCGATCGCGCTCGCCAGTCTTCCCGCCGTGGCGTGCGCGCAGGACGCGCCCGACCCGGCCTCCACCACCGGCGTCACCATCGGCGAGGTGGTCGTCACCGCGCGGTCGATGACCCGTTCTACCGGCGAGGTGCTCACGTCCGTCGACGTGCTCGGTGGCGATGTCGCGCAGCGGCAGAGCGTCGACAATGCCTGGGAGCTCTTCGCGCGGCTGCCCGGGGTCGTGCTGACCGACTTCGGTCAGGGCACCACCTCGGGGCGCTTCTCGATCCGGGGCTTCAACGGCGAGGGTGAGATCAACGCGGTCAAGCTGCTGATCGACGGCATCCCTTCCAACGACAACGCGGGGCGGATGGACCTCATCGATCTGGTCTCGCCGCTCGCGATCGGCTCGGTCGAGCTGGTGCGCGGCACCTCCGACCCGCGCTGGGGGCTTCATGCCATCGCCGGCAGCGCCGATATCGTCACGCGCAGCGGCGGCACCTACCTGGACACGCGGGTTAGCGCTGGCGCGTTCGGCACCGCCGAGCTGCAGGTCGCCGCTGGCGCGGAGACCGGGCGGCTGAGCCAGAATCTCGCGTTCGGCTACCGCCGATCGGACGGCTACCGCGACCATGCCGGCTTCGACCGGCTGTCTCTGTCGGGCAAGTGGCGGCTGGATCTCGGCGACGCGCAGCTCGGGCTGATCGCGCGCCACGGCCGCGGCGGCGCGGACGAGCCCGGCTATCTCACCGACGCCGACGCGTACACCGACCGGCGCCGCTCCTACGCGGTGTCGGCGAGCGACGGCGGCACGCGCGAGCTCGGCCAATATGCGGTGACGCTGGACGCCGCGCCCAGCGAGCACGTCGCGCTATCCCTCAGCGGCTACGCCAACACGATCGACGACAATCGCTACGTCCGCTTCTCCGCGGGCGTGCCGCAGCAGCAGCGGCTGACCGCGGAGCAGCAATACGGAGTCGTCGGCGCGGTCCACTGGCACGCCGCGCCGTGGCTGATGGCCGAGGCCGGCGGCGACGTGCAGTGGCAGCACAATATCAGCCGGCGCTGGACGACGGACAACCGTCGCGTCATCGCGGCGACCCGCGACCAGGACATCGACCTGACCGTCGGCGGCGGTTACGTCCAGGCGGTCCTGACGCCGCTGCGCTGGCTGCGCGTGACGCCGGCGTGGCGGCTCGACCGGGTCGGCGGCGACTATGTCAACCGGCTCGACGGTCGCGGCTATCCGGTCAACGACAATGGCACGATCAGCCAGCCCAAGTTGTCGGTCGCGGTCGAGCCGACCGCGGGGGTGACCGCCTATGGCAATTACGGGCGCACCTTCCAGATCGGCGCGGGCTCGGGCGCGTTCATCGTGCCGCCGCGCGCGCGTGACGTCGCGCCGTCGATCAACGAGGGCTATGAGGCGGGCGTGCGGCTGGCGCGCGGGCGGTGGCTCACCGCGCGCGCCGCGCTGTGGCAGCAGACCGCGAGCGGCGAGCTGCGCCGACGGCTCAACGATCCGGCGGGCGAGTTCGACAATCTCGGGGCGACGCGGCGACGCGGCTTCGACCTTGAGGCGAGCGTGCAGGGCGGGCGCGGCTGGTCGGCCTGGGCGAGCTGGTCGCGCCAGAAGGCGGTGATCCGCGTGCCTGACCCGGCGACGCCGTCGCAGGCCGGCAACGAGATCGATCACGTGCCGCGCGACGTCTACACCGCCGGCTTGGAATGGGCGCCGCACGGGGGGCGCTGGCGCGGGTCGCTGTGGGGCAACGGCCAGTCGTCCTACGAGCTCACTCCCGCGAACGCGCAGGGGCGGTTCGGACGCTATGTCCAGCTCACCGCCGAGGCGGGCTATCAGCTCACCCGCGCGCTGGAGGTGTCGCTCCAGCTGCGCAACCTTGCCGACGATCGGCACGAATATGTCTGGTACGATGGCACGCAGCGGCTCCACGCACCCGCCGACCCGCGCACGCTCGCGGGGGCGGTGCGGGCGCGCTTCTAGCGGATGTTCGCAGGCTGAAACTTAAGCGTGCTCCTGCGCGCGTAGGAGCCCAGTGCCACGAACATTATCCTGATGGCCCCGGGCTCCGGCGTTCGCCGGAGCACGCGTCGCGTCCTGGCGAACCGTCGCGCATAGTTCCGAGATGCCGTTCAGGCCTCCGGCACCGGCGCGCCGAGCTGGCGGGCGACGCGGGCGACATCTTCGTCGCTGGGCGGCTCCGGTAGATCTTCGCCCGGCAGCAGCGCGTCGTCGGGGATGCCGGGGGCACCGCTCGCGAGCGGTGCGTCGACGGCGCGGTCGTTGGCGCCGGTGGTGATCTTCTCGCTCTCGCTCATGGCTCTCTCCTGCGACCGTGACCTCCAACCCGCGAAAGAGGCAATCGCTGCATCATCAGCGAGATGGAACAAGCGCTGGGCTGATCCACTTTAGTCGGCCGAGCGACAGGAGAGTAGCCATGACCAAGACCCTCAAGGCTGGCGACAAGGTGAAGTGGGACACGCCGCAGGGCCAGACCAGCGGCAAGGTCGTCAAGAAGGAGACCAAGACGACCAAGGCCGGCGGCCACACCGCCAAGGCGACGAAGGATGACCCGCAGTATCGCGTCAAGAGCGACAAGTCGGGCAAGGAAGCGGTGCATAAGCCGGACGAGCTGAAGAAGGCTTGAGGATGAGAGCGGCGCGGGCGTGCGGCCTCGTGGAACTTCCCTGATCCACCGTCCTCGTTTTTACCTGTTCCGTGATACCGGCTTCCGCCGGGATGACGGAGCGCGTGGGGTGACGTCACGCCCGCGGGCGCAGACGCTCAGAAGGAAACTCGCCGCCCTCTCAGCGCTCCCTCGTCTCCGTGAGCGCCTGCCGCACCACCGGCGTCACACGATCCGCGATCCGCGCGACACCGCGCGCGTTCGGATGAACGCCGTCCGGCCGCATCAGCGTCCGGTTGCCGAGCACGCCGTCGAGGATGAACGGGTACAACGGCGCACGATGCTGCCTCGCCAGTTCCGGGTAGATGGCGTTGAATCGTCGCGCGTAATCAGGCCCGAGGTTCGGTGGTGCGAGCATGCCGGTCAGCACCACTGGTATGCCCCGCTTCTGCAACTCGTCGAGCATCGCGGCGAGATTGTCGCGCGTCACCTTGGGATCGAGCTGGCGCAGCACGTCGTTGCCGCCGAGCCCGAGCAGCACCAGGTCGGGCGCCTTGCCGAGCCGGTCGAGCGTGTAGCCGAGCCGGCGACGCCCGTCGGAGGTGGTGTCGCCCGACACGCCAGCGTTGACCAGCCGCGCGTTGATCCCGTCGGCGCGCAGCCGCGCCTGGATCGCGTCGGGCAGGCTCTGCCCGCGGCTCAGCCCGTAGCCGGCGTAGAGGCTGTCACCGAGTGCGAGCACGACGCGCTCGGGTCCGCTCACGGGCGCGGTGGCGACCGGCGCGGGCGCCGCCTCGCCGTCGTTGCCGCTGACGCGCGGCCCGTCGGGAGCGCCCTCGTCGCGCGGCGAGCAGCCCGCCACCATCAGCGCGGCTTGGAGAAGCGCCGCCGGCGCCGCATATGTCAGGTATGATCGCGTCACTTACGCCCCGGCTCCGCTGAATGTCGCCGCCGCATATGGTCATCGCCGCGCGCGATGTAAGGCTCACGCTGGGCGGTGCCGAGCCGGTCGAGATCCTGCGCGGGGTCGATCTCGACGTCGCCGCCGGCGAGAGTGTGGCGCTGCTCGGCGCGTCGGGATCGGGCAAGTCGTCGCTCATGGCAGTTCTCTCGGGGCTGGAGCGCGCGACCTCGGGAAGCGTCGAGGTGACCGGGCTCGACTTCGCCGCGCTCGACGAGGATTCGCTGGCGGTCGCGCGGCGCGGGCGGATCGGGATCGTGCTCCAGGCCTTCCACCTGCTGCCGACGATGACCGCGCGCGAGAACGTCATGGTCCCGCTCGAGCTGCAGGGCGCCGTCGACGCCCGTACCCGCGCCGAGGCGGAGCTGGCGGCGGTCGGGCTGGGACATCGGCTCGGTCATTATCCCGCGCAGCTCTCCGGCGGCGAGCAGCAACGAGTCGCGATCGCGCGCGCGCTGGCGCCACGCCCGTCGCTGGTGTTCGCCGATGAACCGACCGGCAACCTCGACGCGGCGACCGGCGCGCGCGTCGTCGACCTGCTGTTCGAGCGGCGCCGCGCCACTGACGCCAGCCTCGTCATCATCACCCACGATCCGGCCCTGGCACGGCGGTGCGATCGGGTCGTCGAGCTCGCCGACGGGCGGCTGCGATGAGCGGCTGGGCGCTGGCCTGGCGGCTCGCCCGGCGCGAGCTGTCGCTCCGCTTCAAAGGCCTGCGCCTGCTGCTGCTGTGCCTCTTCCTCGGTGTGGGCGCGCTCGCTGCGATCGGCAGCCTGACGCAGGCGATCACCGGCGAGTTGGCGGCGCGCGGGCGCGTGCTGCTCGGCGGCGACGTCGAGGTCGCGATCTCGCAGCGTCCGGCCGATCCGGACGAGCGCGCCGCGATCGCTCGGCTCGGGCGCGTGTCGGAGACGGTGCGGATGCAGTCCATGGCCGTGGCGCGCGACGGCACCACCGCGCCGGTGCAGCTCAAGGCGGTCGACGCGGCCTATCCGCTCTACGGTCGACTGACCCTCGCGGGCGGACGAGCGGTGCGCGTCAACGGCGCCGATACCGCCTATGTCGCGCCCGCGCTGATCGAGCGGCTGGGGCTGCGCGTCGGCGACCCGCTGCGGCTCGGCGCCGCGACCTTCCGCGTCGGCGGCGTCATCGCGGACGAGCCCGACCGGTTGAGCGAGGGCTTCAGCTTCGGCCCGGTCGTGCTGGTGTCGAGCGCGGGGCTGGCGCGCACCGGGCTGGTGCAGCCGGGCAGCCTCTACGAGACGAAGTATCGTGTCGCGATCGGTGCGCGCGATCCCGCGGCGACGGTGGCGGGCTTCGGCAAGCGCTTCGCCGCGGCGGGGTGGGAGACGCGCACGCGCGATCGCGCCTCGCCCGGTGCCAGCCGCTTCATCGCCCGCATGGGCGAGTTCCTCACATTGGTGGGGCTCGCCGCGCTGGTGATCGCGGGGATCGGCGTGGGCAACGGCGTCTCCTCCTATCTCGAGCAGCGGCGCGCGAGCGTGGCGATGCTCAAGGTGCTGGGCGCGACCTCGGCGACGGTGACGCGCGTCTATCTCATCCAGGTGCTCGCGGTGGCGGGCGTGGGAATCACGCTCGGGCTCGTCGCCGGGCTGCTCGCGGTGCCGCTGGTCGGCGCGCTCGCCGGCGCTGTGCTGCCGGTCGCGCCCGGCTTCGTGGTGGCGCCGCTGCCGCTGGCGCTGGCGGGGCTGTACGGCCTGCTGATTGCGCTCGCCTTCTGCGCGCCGGCGCTGGTCGCGGCGGGGCGCGTGCCCGCCGCGGCGCTGCTGCGCGGTGTCCATGATCGCCGCGCGCGCGGCGGGCGGATCGCCGCCGCCTGGATGACCGCGGCGGGCGCCGGGCTCGTGGCGCTCGTGCTGGCGACGAGCGAGCGGCCGCTCTTCGCCGCCGGCTTCCTCGGCGCCGCCGCGGCGACGCTGCTACTGCTCGTCGCCCTCGGCCACGGGGTGCGCTGGCTCGCCGCCAAGGTGCCGCCGCCGCGGCGTCCGCTGCCGCGGCTCGCGCTCGCCGCGCTCTATCGGCCGGGGGCGCGCACAGTGGCGCTGGTGGTGGCGCTGGGGCTAGGGCTGACGCTGTTCGTGCTGCTCGCGACGATCCGCACCAGCCTCGACGGCAACATTACCCGCAGCGTGCCCGAGCGCGCGCCGGCGCTGTTCGTGCTCGACGTGCCCCCCGAGCACGAGCGCGACTTCCGCGCGATCGTCGCGGACGCCGCACCGGGCGCGGTGATCGCCACCGTGCCGCTGATGCGCGGCACGATCACCGGCTATGCCCGGACGCGCGTCGCCGATCTCGCGGAGATCCCCGAGGGCGCCTGGGCGCTGCGCGGCGAGCGCGGCCTGACCTTCGCCGCGGCGCTGCCGGCGGGCAGCACGCTCAGCGCCGGCCACTGGTGGAGCGCGGCGGAGGCGCGACGCCCGCTGGTGTCGGTCGACGAGCGGCTCGCGCAGTCGCTCGGGCTCCGGATCGGCGACCCGCTGACGATCTCGGTGCTGGGGCTGGAGCGTACCGCGACGATCGCCTCGTTCCGTCGCATCGCGTGGGACACGCTGGGCTTCAACTTCGTGCTGGTGTTCTCGCCCGGCGCGCTGGCCGACGTGCCGCACAATCTCGCCGCGACGATCGACATGCCCGCGGCGCGCACCGGCGCGGTGACGCGAGCGCTGCTGCCGCGCTTCCCGTCACTGTCGGTGATCGAGGTCGGCGGCGTGCTCGCGCAGGTGCAGACCGTCGTGCGCCAGATGGCCACCGCGATCGCCGCCGCGGCGGGCGTGGCGGTGCTCGCCGGCGTGGCGGTGCTGGTCGGTGCGATCGCCGCGGCGCGCGCGACTCGAACCTATGACGCGGTGGTGCTCAAGGTGCTCGGCGCGACGCGACGGCAGGTGCTGGTGATGCAACTTCTCGAATATGCGCTGCTCGCGCTGGTGGCGGCGATGGTGGCGCTGCTGCTCGGCGCGGCCGGTGGTTGGTACGTCGTGACCCAGCTGTTCGGCTTCGAGTGGCTGCCCGACTGGGGCGCGGTGGCGGCCACACTGCTGGTCGGCGTGGGTGTCACGGTGGCGATCGGCGTGGCGGGCAGCCTGCCGGTGCTGCGCGCGAGGCCCGCGGCGGCGCTGCGCGAGCTGTGAGAAGCGTCGCGTCCAATCTCTACGAGGCGACGCTGAGCACGGCTCATCATCTCCCTGAGCGAAGCGACTGATCCACATCGGCCGCGCGCGCGTTACGATCATCACGAGTCGACAGGGACTTGGACGCTGCGCCCGGGAGGGCAGGAAGAGGGACGCCGGCGATGTCGGACACAACAGAATTCGCGCTCTCGCGCCGCGGCGTGCTCGCCGGGAGCGCCGCCAGCGCGGTCGCCGCCGCGGCGCCCGCGCGCGCGGCGCCACAGCAAAGGCCAGCGGGCGCCACCCCGACCATGCCGGTGCGCCTCACCGTCAACGGCGAGAAGCGCGAACTGGCGCTCGACCCGCGCACCACGCTGCTCGACGCGCTGCGCGAGCATCTCCACCTCACCGGCACCAAGAAGGGCTGCGACCACGGCCAGTGCGGCGCGTGCACGGTGATCGTCGAGGGGCGGCGGATCAACTCGTGCCTCAGCCTCGCGCTCCAGCACGACGGCGACGCGGTCACCACGATCGAGGGGCTGGGCACGCCCGACAAGCTCCACCCGATGCAGGCCGCGTTCGTGAAGCACGACGGCTATCAGTGCGGCTATTGCACGCCGGGGCAGATCTGCTCGGCCGTCGCGGTGCTCGACGAGATAAAGCGCGACGTGCCCAGCCATGTCCAGGACGACCTCACCGCCAGGGCGCGCTTCAGCAA
>NZ_JACIAY010000016.1 GCF_014194975.1 Sphingomonas sp. BK580
GTGCTCAGCCGCGCGATCCTGGCGGGTGCCTCGGGGCAGCTGCGCAACAAGGCCTCGACCGCGGGCAACCTGCTCCAGCGGACGCGCTGTCCGTACTTCTACGACACCAACATGGCGTGCAACAAGCGCAAGCCGGGCGACGGCTGCGCCGCGATCGGCGGCTATTCGCGCCAGCTCGGCGTCATCGGCGTGAGCTCGTCGTGCATCGCCACCTTCCCCGGCGACATGGCCGTGGCGATGCGCGTGCTCGACGCGGTGGTGGAGACGGTCGACGCGAACGGGCAGCGCCGCAGCATCCCGATCGCCGACTTCTACCGGCTGTGGGGCGACCATCCCGAGCAGGACACCACGCTGCGCCCCGGCGAGCTGATCACCGCGGTGGTGCTGCCCAGGCCGCTCGGGGGCCAGCATTTCTACGAGAAGGTGCGCGACCGTGCCTCCTACGCCTACGCGCTGGTGTCGGTTGCGGCGGTGATCCAGCGCGACGGCGGCGGGCGGGTGGCGTTCGGCGGCGTGGCGCCCAAGCCGTGGCGGGTCGAGGAAGCGGAGGCGCTGCTGCCGCAGGGGGCCGAAGCGGTGACCGCGCGCGCCTTCCAGGGCGCCACGCCGACCAAGGACAATGCGTTCAAGCTGCCACTGGCGACGCGCGCGCTCGCCGCGGTCCTCGCCCAGGCGGGCACGCCGGCGCGGAAGAAAGGGTGAGGCCATGAAGTTCGACACGCCAGCCGGTACCAACCCGATCGACGCGATGAAGATCGTCGGCCGCGCGCATGACCGCGTCGACGGCCCGCTCAAGACCAGTGGCCGTGCGCGCTACGCCTATGAACATCACGAGGTCGCCGCCAACCAGGCCTATGGCTATGTCGTCGGGGCGGCGGTGGCCAAGGGCCGCATCCGCACGCTCGACATCGCCGCCGCCAAGGCGGCGCCGGGCGTGATCGCGGTGGTGACCGCCGCCGACGCGGGCAAGCTCGGGAAGGGCAAGTACAACACGGTCAAGCTGTTCGGCGGCCCCGATGTCGACCATTATCACCAGGCGATCGCGCTGGTGGTGGCGGAGACGTTCGAGCAGGCGCGCGCCGCCGCCGCGCTGGTGCGCGTCGACTACGCGCGCGCGAAAGGCCGGTTCGACCTCGACAGCGCGCTGAAGACCGCGCCGCTCACCGGCGGCGACAGCGACGAGGGCAGCGGCGCCCCGCCGGTCGACCGCACCGGCGCGTTCGAGCAGGCCTTCGCCGCCGCGCCGGTCAGGCTCGACCAGCGCTATACCACGCCCGATCACAGCCACGCCATGATGGAGCCCTTCGCGTCGCTGGCGATGTGGCAGGGCGATGAGCTGACGGTGTGGACCTCCAACCAGATGATCGACTGGGGTCGCGGCGATCTCGCCACCACGCTCAACATGCCCAAGGAGAAGGTGCGGCTGATCTCGCCGTATGTCGGCGGCGGGTTCGGCGGGAAGCTGTTCCTGCGCGCCGACGCGGTGCTGGCGGCGCTCGGCGCGCGCGCGGCGGGGCGTCCGGTCAAGGTCACGCTCACCCGCCCGCAGATGGCGAACAACGCCACCCATCGCCCCGCGACGCGGCAGCGCATCCGCATCGGTGCCACCCCGGATGGCACGATCACCGCGATCGCGCACGAGAGCGGCTCGGGCGACCAGCCCGGCGGCAGCCCCGAGACCGCGGTCAACCAGACCAAGTTGCTGTACGCCGGCAAGAACCGGCTCACCGCGATGCGGCTGGCGGTGCTCGACCTGCCCGAGGGCAACGCGATGCGCGCGCCGGGCGAGGCGCCGGGCATGATGGCGCTGGAGATCGCGATCGACGAGATGGCCGAGCAGCTCAGGCTTGACCCCGTCGACTTCCGCGTCCGCAACGACACGATGGTCGACCCCGAGAAGCCCGAGCGGCGCTTCTCCGAGCGCCAGCTCGTGCGCTGCCTGCGCGAGGGCGCCGAGCGCTTCGGCTGGTCGCGGCGCAGCGCGACGCCGGCGCAGGTACGCGACGGGCGTTGGCTGGTGGGCATGGGCGTGGCCTCTGCGTTCCGCAACCACATCAACTATCCCTCGGGCGCGCGCGTGCGGCTCGGGCGCGACGGACGCGTGACGGTCGAGACCGACATGACCGATATCGGCACGGGCAGCTACACGATCATCGCGCAGACCGCGGCCGAGATGATGGGCGTGCCGATGGAGCAGGTCAGCGTGAAGCTCGGCGACTCTGCCTTCCCGGTCTCCGCCGGGTCGGGCGGCCAGTTCGGCGCGGCCAATGCCACCGCCGGCGTCTATGCCGCCTGCGTGAAGCTGCGCGAGGCGGTGGCGCAGCGCGTCGGCGTCAACTCGGCCGACGCGCGCTTCGCCGGCGGCAGGGTGGTCTCCGGCAACCGCTCGGTACCGCTCGCCGAGGCGGCGGCGCAGGGTGAGCTGACCGGCGAGGATCGGATCGAATATGGCGGGCTCGACAAGACCTGGCAGCTCTCCACCTTCGGCGCGCATTTCGTCGAGGTCGGCGTCGACGCGTACACCGGCGCGACGCGGCTGCGTCGCATGCTCGCGGTGTGCGCGGCCGGCCGGATCATCAACCCGAAGTCGGCGCGCAGCCAAGTGATCGGAGCGATGACGATGGGGGTCGGCTCGGCACTGATGGAGGAGTTGGCGGTCGACACGCGCTTCGGTTTGTTCGTCAACCACGACCTCGCCACCTATGAGGTACCGGTCCACGCGGACATACCACACCAGGACGTGGTCTTCCTCGACGAGGCGGACGACAAGGCCAACCCGATGAAGGCCAAGGGGGTCGGCGAGCTCGGCCTGTGCGGGGTCGGCGCCGCGGTGGCCAACGCGATCTACAACGCCACCGGCGTCCGCGTGCGTGACTATCCGGTCACACTCGACAAACATCTGTCACAATTGCCGGCGCTCGCCTGAGCCGCTCCGCCGCGCACGTGGCACGCGTCCGTTCGAGAGAGCGGGCGCGTCCTCGCGTCTGGCGTGTGCCGTGGGAGGAGCGCCCGATCGCAAGTGCCTGTAACTCCTTCTCCTTGCGCGGGCAGAGCATGAAAACGGCCGACATCGATAAAGATGAATAAAGAAATTCGCTGAATTAATTAGCTGCTCAAGTCTATGTTGTCCGATCAATACGGGCTGAGATTATACCGCAGGCTCGGTTGACAGGCCCGCTCTACTTGATAGCGTTATCACATCTGGCGACCTCACAGAGGCGCTGGTGGTGCCAGCGGTAGGGTTCCGTGGCAGCGCACTATGGGGGGGATGATGAAGCGCCTTAACGTCTTGTCGAAGCTTGCTCTGTCCACGTCGCTCGGGGCGCTGGCGATCGCCGCCGCGCCCGCGTTCGCGCAGGCCACCGGCGGCGAGCCGTCGGCCACCAACGCGCAGCCCGGTGGCGGCCAGGCCGTCGACAGCGACACCGCGCGGTCGGGCTCCGTCGCGGATCAGGAGAATGGCGCGGTCGACGACATCGTCGTCACCGGCGTCCGCGCCAGCCTCGATCGCGCCATCGCGATCAAGCGCGACTCACCGGGTGTGGTCGACGCGATCTCGGCCGAGGATATCGGCAAGTTCCCCGACACCAACCTCGCCGAGTCGCTGCAGCGTATCACCGGCGTGTCGATCAACCGCGTCAACGGCGAGGGTTCGCAGGTCTCGGTCCGCGGCTTCTCGGGCGGCTTCAACCTCGTCACGATCAACGGCCGCCAGCTGCCGGCGACCAACATCGACACCAGCGGCGGCAACCTGTTCGCGCGCGGCGCGGGTCGCTCGTTCGACTTCCAGAACATCGCCTCGGAGGGTGTCAGCGCGCTCGAGGTCTACAAGACCGGGCGCGCCGCGGTGCCCACCGGCGGCATCGGCGCGACGATCAACATCAACACGCGCAAGCCGCTCGACTCGCGCGAGACAGGTGTGACCGGCTCGATCGGAGCCAAGGCGCTGTACGACACGTCGGTGGAGAAGGCGGTCGGCGACAAGCACCGCGTCACCCCCGAGGTCTCGGGCCTGCTCAACTACAAGAACGAGGAGGGCACGTTCGGCGCCGCGGTGTTCGGCAGCTATCAGCTGCGCTACTCGGCCTCGGCACAGTCGAACCCGAACTATTGGAACGTCATCCCGACGGCCGACTTCTTCACTCCGGGCACGTTCGTCAACTCGACCACGGTGCTGGACGGCAATCGGCCGACCGCGCCCTACGTGCTGGTGCCGAACGACAGCCGCTATCAGTTCTCCGAGAACCGCCGCGAGCGCATCAACTTCCAGGGCGTCCTGCAATTCCGCCCGACCGACACGCTCGAGTTCACGGTCGACAGCCTGTTCGCGCAGAACCGCCTGCGCGAGCAGCGCAGTGAGCAGACCAACTGGTTCAACCGCCCGTTCAGCGAAGTCCGCTTCGACGACAACCCGAACATGGCGACCGCGATCTTCCTGCGCGACTATCTGCCCAACGGCCCCAAGGACGAGGGCTTCGAGCAGCAGCTGGCGGCGACCAAGGCGCGACTGGCCTCGGTGGGCCTGAACGCCAAGTGGGATTTCGCTCCTAACCTGACGCTGACCCTCGATGGGCATCACTCGGTGTCGACCTCGTCTCCGGACAATCCCAACGGTACCACTGCGACGACCGTCGCGCTCGGCGCCCCGGTGATCCAGGGACACTCGCTCGACTTCAGCACCGGCTTCCCGCAGCAGGCGCAGATCATCAACGACTGCTACGTTTCGAAGCCGGGCGCCACGCCGACGGGCAATTGCAACGGCGTGCTCGACATCGGTGATCTCGGTGCCGCGCCGGCGCGCACGATCGTCTCGCGCCAGCGGCAGCAGATCGATCAGGTGCAGGCACGTCTCGGCTGGGATCTCGGCGGCGGAAGCCGCTTCGATGCCGGCGGTTCGTACACGGTGTCGAAGATGCGCTCGACCCAGACTCAGACGCAGCAGACGCTGGGTGACTGGGGTCTGCAGAACCCAGGTATTATCCAGCAGCTGGCGCCTGACCTCGTCCAGCAATATTGCCTGACCTGCAAGTTCGATCACTTCAACCCGGCCTCCGAGGGTTCGTCGCTGATCGCCTTCCGAGGTAACGCGATCGACCTCTACGACGTACTCAGCCCCTACTACTCTCAGCGCGGCGCGCCGCCGGCGCCTTCGGCCCCGGCCGATGACACGGTGCGCGAGAAGATCTGGGCGGTGTTCGGGCAATTCACCTGGAATGGCGAGGTCGCGGACCGGCCTGCCAACCTCGTGATCGGCGCGCGCTACGAGCAGACGCGTGTCCAGTCCGACGCGGTGCAAACCTACAACAATATCGTCTGGACCGCCGACAACGACTTCCGCGGCGACTCGAGCGGTGTGTTCACCACCCGTCGCCAGCGTGGCAACTATGAGAATCTGCTGCCGGCTGTCGACTTCAGCATCGAGCCGATCACCAACGTGAAGGCGCGTGTTTCCTTCAGCCGAACGCTGGCGCGCCCCGATTACGGCAATCTGTTCGCGACTGAGTCGGCGGGTGCACCGGGCCGTCCGACGGCGCTGGGCGGTATCCCGACCGGCAGCAAGGGCAACGCGAACCTGCTACCGCTGTTGTCGGATAACTTCGACGTCTCGCTGGAATGGTATTACAAGCCGTCCAGCTTTGTCTCGGTCGGCTTCTTCGACAAGCGCGTGGCCAACTTCCTTGGCACGGGCGTGATCAACCAGAACCTGTTCGGTCTGCGCGATCCCAGCTCGGGTGCGGCCGGATCGCGATCGGGAACGGCCGCGGCCTACCTCCGCTCCGCGGGGCGTGATCTCAGCGACGTGAACCTGTTCAGCTACACCGCGCTGCTGATCCAAAACAACGGCAATCAGGCCGCTGCGACCTCGCAGTTCGAAGCGAATTACGTCACCAATCCCAACGGCGGCGGGGCGCTCAATCAGGCCTTTGTCAATACGCTGCTGGCGGACGTTGACATCTCGTCCGACGCCAACGATCCGCTGTTCAACTTCTCCGTGTCGCAGCCGATCAACAACCGCGAGGGCAAGATCCACGGCTTCGAGCTGGCCTGGACCAACTTCTTCGGCAACACGGGCTTCGGCTTCGCCGGTTCGTTCACCAAGGTGAGCGGCGACGTGAACGTCGATCCTTATGCCGACCCGACGGTTAACATCTTCGCGCTGACCGGCCTGGGCAACAGCGCCAACGCCACCGCGATCTACGACAAGAACGGCATCTCGGCCCGTGTCGCCTACAACTGGCGTGACAAGTACCTCGTCGCGACCAACCAGGGTGGCAACCGCAACCCGCTGTTCGTCGCGCCGTTCGGCACGGTCGACGTCAACATCAGCTACGACCTCAACGACACGATCGCGGTGACGCTGGAAGGGATCAACCTGACCAGCGAGAGCGTCAAGACCTACGGCCGCACCGAGCGGAACCTGGTGCTGGCGCAGGAACTGAAGCCGCGCTTCCTGCTGGGCGCGCGCTACAAGTTCTGAGGATGAGGGCAGGGGGCTGCCGAGCGGCGGCCCCTTCGCTTCGCTTGCTCGGAACATGAGCCTTCCCCTGTTTCCCGTCATCCCGAACGTGTCGCAGGATCCACCGAGATGCGAGAGCCGCACCTGCGAGTGGGCGGCACGGTGGATCCCGAGACGAGTTCGGGATGGCGTCGTTTCCACTTCGGCGTGATGGTGCAAATCGTCGCTTCCGTGCTGAGAGGCTCTGGTGCACAACCGCCCCGGAGAGGGCGGCGACGCCGCGTCGAGAGAGTCGCATGAATCGAGTCCTGCTCAACAACGTCGACCATGCCGAGCTGCGCGTGGCGCCGCGCGTCGGTGCCGAGTTCGGTGACCGCGCCAACCAGATGCCGATCTACCCGGGCGAGTTCGAACAGGCACAGCGCGACTTCCCGATCCTGTTCCGCCGCGACGGAGCCGCGATCGACGCGGTCGTGCTGCTCGGCCTCGACTCGGACGAGAATCTCTTCCTCGGCGAGCAGGGCTGGACCAGCCGCTACGTCCCCGCGATGCAGCGCCGCGGTCCCTTCTCGATCGCGCTGGCGGCTGATACCGGCGGCGAGGCGGGCGAGCCGATGGTCCACGTCGATCTCGACGACCCGCGCGTCGGTGACGACTCCGGCCTGCCGCTGTTCCTGCCGCACGGTGGCGACGCGCCCTATCTCCAGCATGTCTCGGCGGCGCTGCGCACGATCTACGAGGGATCGCAGCAGGCCCGGGCGATCAATGCCGAGCTCGCCGCGGCGGGGCTGCTGCGCGACGTGGTGCTCGAGATCGATCTCGGCGACGAGGGCGGCTACAACGTGCCCGGCGTCCTCGCGGTCGACGAGGGCGCGCTCGCCGCGCTGCCCGACGGGGAGGTGGTGCGGCTTCACCGCGCCGGGCTGTTGCGGCTCGCGACCATGGCGGCGGCGTCGTTGGCGAACGTGTCGCGCCTGATCGAGCTCAAGAACAAGCGGCGGGCGGTGGCGTGACCGCGCCGATCACCGGCCGGCGCGCGCGTGAGATCGCGGCGGACGATCCCGCCGCGCACGACCTCGCCGCGCTGGTCGCCGCGGGCGAGCCGGTGGTGGTACGCGGGCTGGTCGCGGACTGGCCGCTGGTCGCGGCGGGACGCGAGGGACCGCGCGCGCTCGCCGACTATCTCCTCGAGTTCTACAACGGTCACCCGGTGGTGGGCTATACCGCGCGCGCCGAGCTGGGCGGGCGGTACTTCTACGATGCCGAGGTGACCCGGCTCGACTTCGAGGGCGAGCGCGTGCGCCTCGACGACTATCTCGCGCGCCTGCTCGCCGCGATGGACCGCGACGACGCCGAGTCCTTCTACGTCGGCTCGACCGACCTCGACCTCTTCTTCCCGGGCCTGACGGAGGCCAACCCGCTGCCGGAGGCCGGCTTCGACCGCGCGCTGCGCAGCATCTGGATCGGCAACCGCACCACCGCGGTGGCACACCACGACATGTCGAACAACGTCGCGGTGGTCGGTGCCGGGCGCCGCCGCTTCACCTTGTTCCCGCCCGATCAGGTCGCGAACCTCTACCCCGGCCCGCTGGCGCCCACGCCGGGCGGGCAGGTGGTCTCGATGGTGGACTTCCGCGATCCCGATCTCGACCGTTACCCGCGCTTCGCCGAGGCGGTCGTGGCGGCGCAGGTGGCCGAGCTCGAGCCGGGCGACGCGGTGGTCTATCCCGCGCTCTGGTGGCATCAGGTTGAGGCGCTGGGAGAGCTCAACGTCCTCGTCAACTACTGGTGGAACGAGGCGCCGGCCTTCATGGACACGCCGATGAACACGCTGCTGCACGCGCTGCTCAGCCTGCGCGACCGGCCGCCGGGCGAGAAGGCGGCGTGGCGCGCGATGTTCGACTATTACGTCTTCGGCGACCCCGAGCGCCCAGCGGCGCATCTGCCCGCGCAGGCGCGCGGCGCGCTGGCGCGGCTGGACGAACTCGGCGCGCGGCGGCTGCGCGCCGAGCTGCTGCGGAAGCTCAACCGGTGAGGCCGGTCCGCCGCGTCGTCGTCGCCGGGGGCGGCACCGCGGGCTGGCTCGCCGCCGCGATCCTGACGCGCCAGCTCGGCGCGCTGATCGAGGTGACCTTGGTCGAATCGGAGGAGATCGGCACGGTCGGGGTCGGCGAATCGACGATCCCGACGGTGCGCGCCTTCCACCAGCTGATCGGCATCGACGAGCAGGAGTTCGTCCGCGCCACCGGCGCCAGCTACAAGCTCGGCATCTCGTTCGAGGGCTGGTCGCGACCGGACGAGCGCTACCTCCACTCCTTCGGTACGCTGGGCCGATCGACCTGGATGGCGGACTTCCACCATTTCTGGCTGGAAGCGCGCGCGCAGGGCGTCGCCGAGGAGATCGGCGCCTATTGCGTCGAGCATGAGGCCGCGCGCGCCGGGCGCTTCGCCGGACCGCCGGCGGCCTCGCTCAACTACGCCTTCCACTTCGATGCCGCGCGCTATGCCCGCTACCTGCGCGAGCGCTGCGAGAGCGACGGCCTCGTCCGCGTCGAGGGGCGGATCGAGCGCGCCGAGCGCGACGCCGGCGGTGACATCGCCGCGCTGGTGATGGCCGACGGCCGCCGCGTCGAGGGCGACTTCTTCCTCGACTGTACCGGCTTCCGCGCGCTGCTGATCGGCGAGACGCTCGGGGTCGGCTACGAGGATTGGACCGACTGGCTGCCGACCGACCGCGCCATCGCGGTGCAGACCGCCGCGACCGGACCCGCGGTCCCCTACACGCGCGCGATCGCACACGACGCCGGATGGCAGTGGCGGATCCCGCTGCAGCACCGCCTCGGCAACGGCATCGTCTACAGCAGCGCCTATCTCTCCGACGACGCGGCGCGCGCGCGGCTGCTCGACACGGTGGAGGGCGAGGTGCTGATCGAGCCGCGGCTGATCCGCTTCCGCACCGGCCGCCGCGAGCGCGCGTGGGAGCGCAACTGCGTCGCGCTGAGTCTCGCCGGCGGCTTCGTCGAGCCGCTCGAGTCGACCAGCATCCACCTGATCATGATCGCGCTGACCCGACTGCTCCAGCTCTTCCCCTACGACGGGGTGACCGAGTCGCTGGCGGGGCGCTTCAACGACATGGCGCGGCGCGAGATCGAGGGCGTGCGCGACTTCATCATCCTTCACTATCACGTCAACCAGCGCGACGAGCCGTTCTGGCAGCGGCTGCGCGACATGCCGCTGCCCGAGAGCCTGGCGGCGCGGCTCGCGCTGTTCCGCGACGGCGCGCAGGCCTTCCAGGCGAGCGACGAGCTGTTCACGGTGACGTCCTGGGTGCAGGTGCTGCTCGGCCAGCGGCTCATGCCCGAGGCGCACAATCGCGTCGCGCGCATGATGCCGCCCGGCCGCCTGGCCGCCACTCTCGCGGAACTCGGTCGCGATGTGACGCGACAGGTGGCCGCGCTGCCGACACACCAGCAGTACCTCGACCGGCTCGTCGCACCGTTGCCGGCGATGAGCGTGCGCGCGGGCGGCGCGCGCTGAGCGAGGCGATCCCTCCCGGCACCGGTGGGTGACAGGAGAGACGGGCGCGGGCACAGCGGTGGCATGTCGCGCCTCGTCCCCGATCGCACGTGATCCCGCGTGCGCTACGCCGCTCGCCCGCGTGGTCGCGCTGGCTCGGCGCGCGCGTGCGCTCGATCGAGTTGCTGTTCGTGCTGGTCGCGGTGGTGGTCGGCATGGGTGCGGGGCTGCTCACGGTGCTTCAGGGTACGCTGGCACGGGCGCTGCAGCACCTGCTCTACCGCCTGCCAGATGACCTGCGGCTCAGCGGCGCGCCCGCGCTCGACGGGTGGCAGCTGCTGGTACTGCCACTCGGCGGCGCGGTGCTTGTGGCCTTCAATCGGATCGTCGGTGCGCGGCGCCGCTCGCTCGTCGACGCGGTCGAGGC
Source organism: Sphingomonas sp. BK580 (assembly GCF_014194975.1). Classification (GTDB taxonomy): domain Bacteria; phylum Pseudomonadota; class Alphaproteobacteria; order Sphingomonadales; family Sphingomonadaceae; genus Sphingomonas. The sequence goes on from NZ_JACIAY010000016.1 coordinate 10,401, forward strand.
CAATGCGCTGCACGGCGGTCAGCTCTCCGTCCGCGACAGCGCCATCGTCTCCGGCCAGACGATCCTGTCGAACGGCTTCGGTGCCTCGGTCGGACTGGAAGCGGCTTACGCGCAGCTCGGCGGGCTGATCGCCTCGGCGAGCGGGCGCTGGCTGGCCCTGCGCCGTATCGACGTCCGCACGCTGGTGGGAGCGGGGGCGGGCGCCGCGATCGCCGCCGCGTTCGGCGCGCCGTTGGCAGGCGCCTTCTACGCCTTCGAGGTGGTGATCGGCGCTTATACCCCGGCCGCGATCGCGCCCGTCGTCGCCGCCGCGCTGGCGGGATCGCAGGTGGCGCAGCGGCTCGGCACCGCGCCCTATATCGTCGCGGTCGAACGCGGGCCGGCGATCCATAGCTTCGGATACCTCGTCTACGGCGTGCTCGGCGTGCTGTGCGCGCTGGTCGGCATCGCGATCATGCGCTCGGTCGGCGTGGTCGAGGCGCAGACGCGCGCCCGCCTGCCCGCGTGGAGCCGGCCGGTGATCGGCGGCGCGCTGTTGGCGGCGCTGGCAGCGGTCTCGCCCCAGGTTCTGTCCGCAGGGCACAGCGCGCTCCACCTCGACATCACGGCGGCGGTGCCGCTCGCCTTCGTGGCGACGATCCTGTTGACCAAGGCACTGGCGTCGGTCGTCTCGCTCGGTTTCGGGTTCCGCGGCGGGCTCTTCTTTGCCTCGCTGTTCCTGGGTACGCTGGTGGGCCACCTCTACGCCGGCGCGCTCGGCTGGGTGGCCGGGGAGTCGATCCTCAACCCGGGCAATGCCGCGATGGTGGGCATGGCGGCGCTCGCGGTGGCGGTGATCGGCGCGCCCTTCACGATGACGATGCTGGTGCTCGAGGCGACGGGCAATTTCAGCCTCACGGGCGCGGTGCTGGCGGCGAGCCTGGTGTCGTCGACGATCGTTCGCCAGTTCTTCGGCTATTCCTTCTCGACCTGGCGCCTCCACCTGCGCGGCGAGACGATCCGCAGCGCGCGCGACGTCGGCTGGGTCAAGGCGCTCACCGCCGGGCGGATGATGCGGCGCCAGCCCAACATGGTCGCGGGCAGCACCGGCGTCGCCGAGTTTCGCCGGCGTTTCCCGCTCGGCTCGACCAAGCGCGTGATCGTGCTCGACGACGGCGACCGCTACGCCGGGATCGTCGATCCCGTCGCGGCGCACGATGGCGCGGTCGACGACGGCATGCCGGTGCTCGCGTTGGCCCAGGGCCTCGGCGAGATGCTGCGCCCCGAGATGGACATTCGCGCGGTGATGGCGCGCTTCGATGCGGCGCAGCGCGAGGAGCTGGCGGTGGTGGACGAGGACGGCAGGGTACTCGGCCTGCTCACCGAGGCGCACGTGCGGCGGCGTTACGGCGAGGAGCTGGAGAAGAGCCAGCGCGAGCTGTTCGGCGAGGTGTGATCGGGCTCGGCCAACCGCGTCGTCGCCGCGAATCCCTGATCGCTGGCCCGCTCACCGCGAACATCGGGGGCGGCTCAGTCGGGCAGCCGCGCGAAATGCCACCGCGCAGCAGAGGCTTGCCGCGGCGCTTCGACTATCTCGAAGGGCTCGATGGTCAGCGTGCCATCACGCTGCTCGTTCGTGCGGCTGCGCGCGACGCACATGTACCGCATCGAACGAAGCGGCGCTCGCACATCCGCCGGTCGCACGATGCGACGCTGGTGACCCCTACGGGACTCGAACCCGTGTTTTCGCCGTGAGAGGGCGACGTCCTAGACCGCTAGACGAAGGGGCCGTGCGCGGTGTGGAGGCGCGCTGTTAGGAGGCGGTGAAAGCGCCGTCAAGCGACTTTCGCCGCATCGCACCCGGGGCCGCACGCTTTTCTCGCGCGACCCCGTGGAGCGCCTGTCACGCCGCCTTGCGCCGCTCCGCCATCTCGGCGTTGAGCATCTCGGCCAGCAGGAAGGCCAGCTCGAGGCTCTGCCCGGCGTTGAGCCGCGGGTCGCAGTGCGTGTGATAGCGGTCGGCGAGGCTCTGCTCGGTCACGTCGATCGCGCCGCCGGTGCACTCGGTGACGTTCTGCCCCGTCATCTCGGCGTGGATGCCGCCGGCGTGCGTGCCCTCGGCGCGGTGGACCGCGAAGAAGCCGCGCACCTCGGCGAGGATGCGGTCGAACGGCCGAGTCTTGTAGCCGCTCGCCGCCTTGACGGTGTTGCCGTGCATCGGGTCGCAGCTCCACACCACCGGATGACCCTCGCGCGTCACCGCGCGCACCAGCCGCGGCAGATGCGCCTCGATCTTGTCGTAGCCGTAGCGCGTGATCAGCGTCATGCGCCCGGGCACGCGACGCGGGTTGAGCGTGTCGAGCATGCGCAGCAGCGCGTCCGGCTCGAGCGACGGCCCGCACTTGACCCCGATCGGGTTGCCGATGCCGCGCAGGAACTCGACGTGCGCCGAGCCTTCGAAGCGGGTGCGGTCGCCGATCCAGAGGAAATGCGCCGACGTGTCGTACCAGTCGCCGGTGAGCGAGTCCTGCCGCGCCAGCGCCTGCTCGAACGGGAGCAGCAGCGCCTCGTGGCTGGTGTAGAAGGTGGTCTGCGACAGCTGCGGCACCGTATCGGGGCTGATGCCGCACGCCTCCATGAAGTCGAGCGCCTCGCCGATCCGGTCGGCGGTCTCGGCGTATTTCTTCGCCCAGGGGCTGCGGCCCATGAAGTCGTGGGTCCAGCGATGCACCTGGTGAAGGTTGGCGTAGCCGCCCTGCGCGAAGGCGCGCAGCAGGTTGAGCGTCGCCGCCGACTGGGCGTAGGCGCGGACCATCCGCTCGGGATCCGGCAGGCGCGACTCGGGCGTGAAGGCGATGTCGTTGACGTTGTCGCCGCGGTAGCTCGGCAGCTCGACGCCGTCGATCACCTCGGTCGCGGTCGAGCGCGGCTTGGCGAACTGGCCCGCCATCCGGCCGACCTTCACCACCGGCAGCTTCGAGGCGAAGGTGAGCACCACCGCCATCTGCAGGATGACGCGGAACGTGTCGCGGATGTTGTTGGGGTGGAACTCGGCGAAGCTCTCGGCGCAGTCGCCGCCCTGAAGCAGGAAGGCCTTGCCCTCGGCGACCTTGGCGAGATCGGCGGTGAGGTTGCGCGCCTCACCCGCGAAGACGAGCGGCGGGAAGGTGGCGAGCCGATGCGTCGCGGCGTCCAGCGCGGCGGCGTCGGGATAGTCAGGGAGCTGGCGCGCCTCGGCCTTGGTCCAGCTGTCGGGGGCCCATGACATGGCCATCGGTAATCTTCCTTCCATTTCGCCGCGCGCCTTGAACGAAACGTGCGCGACTCGCAACGTTCATCGGTCTCGATCCGGCCTCACAAGATACCAGGATAGGCACCGCCGTCGATCAAGAGGCTCTGCCCCGTGATATAGCCCGCCTTAGCGGAGCAGAGGAAGGCGCAGGCGGCGCCGAACTCGGCGGGATCGCCGTAGCGGTGCGCGGGTATGCGCGCCGCGCCGCGTCGCGCCGCCTCGGCGACGTCCACGCCCTGCGTCTCTGCCGCTGCCGCGTGGACGCTGTCGAGCCGGCGCGTCGCGAACTGGCCGGGGAGGAGGAAGTTGATCGTGACGTCGGCGTGCGCCACCTGCCGCGCGACGCCCGCGAGGAAGCCGGTCAGCCCCGCGCGCGCGCCGCTCGACAGGTCGAGCCCGGCGAGCGGTGCCTTCACCGAGGCGGAGGTGATGCAGACGATCCGACCGAAGCCGCGCTCGACCATGCCGTCGATCACGCGCTGGGTGAGGCGGATCGGCGTGATCATGTTGGCCTCGACGCCGGCGCGCAGCGCGTCGCGGTCGATCGCGCGGAAGTCGCGCAGCGGCGGGCCGCCGTTGTTGTTGACGAGGATGTCGGGCGCGCCGCCCGCGGCGTCGACCAGCGCGGCCTGTAGCAGCTCGTCGGCGACGTCGCCGGCGACCGTCTCGACCGCGACGCCGTGCGCGGCGCGGATCGCATCGGCGGTGGCGGCGAGCGCGTCGGCGTCGCGCCCGTTGAGCACCAGCGCGCAGCCCGCGGCGGCGAGCGCCTCGGCACAGGCGCGGCCGAGCCCCTGGCTCGACGCGCAGACGATGGCGCGACGTCCCTCGATCCCGAGTTGCATGTGGCGATTCCTCCTGATGTGAGAGGTGAGGCGGCTTCACCTTCCTGCTGCTCCCCGGCGAAGGCCGGGGCGCAGTTGGGAAAGCCGTAGTGGAAGCTACCAACGTTCCCCAATTGGGCCCCGGCCTGCGCCGGGGCACAGGGAACGGACAAAGACCTATATCGTGATCTTCCAGTCCCAGCCCAGCGGATCGCCGTCCATCACCTCGACCCCCGCCGCGGCGAGTTGGTCGCGGATCGAGTCCGAGCGAGCGAAGTCCTTCTCCGCGCGCGCGGCGCGGCGGCGCTCGAGTGCCGCGGTGATGTCGGCCTCGTCGATCGTCGCGCTGGCGGGGCGGACGCGCAGCGCCTCGCGCGTCAGCGTCGACAGCCCCAGCCCGAGCAGCGCGTCGATCTCGTCGAGCAGCGCCAGGCGATCCGCCGCCGAGACCCGCTTGTCGGCGAGCAGCGAGTCCACCACCGGCAGCGCGCGGGGCGTGTTGAGGTCGTCGCTCAACGCGGCGTCGAGCTGGTCGCGATAGGTCGAGGGCGCGCCCTTGGCGACGCCGGGATCGCGCGCGCGCAGCGCCGCGACCGCGTGGACCAGCCGCTTCAAGCGCACCTGCGCCGCCGCCAGATTCTCCCAGGAGAAGTCGAGCTCGCTGCGATAATGCGCCTGCAGGCACATCAGCCGGTAGGCGAGCGGGTGGAAGCCGCGCTCGACCAGCCGATCGAGCGTCATGAACTCGCCGGACGACTTGCTCATCTTGCCGCCGCGGTCGACGACGAAATTGTTGTGCATCCAGATCTGCGCGCCGGTGTCGGCGCAGTCGCAATAGGCCTGGTTCTGCGCGATCTCGTTGGGGTGGTGGATCTCGCGATGGTCGATCCCGCCGGTGTGGATGTCGAAGGCCGCGCCGAGATAGCGCCGGCTCATCACTGAGCATTCGAGATGCCAGCCCGGCGCGCCGCGGCCCCAGGGCGAGTCCCACTCCATCTGTCGGGTCTCGCCCGGCGGAGTGCGGCGCCAGATCGCGAAGTCCTGCGGGTGGCGCTTGCCCGCCACCGCCTCGATCCGCGCGTGCGCGGCATCGTCCTGCCCGCCGGCGAGCCGACCGTAGTCGGGCACCGTGCTGGTGTCGAAGTAGAGGCCGTCGTCGAGCCCGTAGCAGTGGCGCTCGGCGATCGTCTCGCCCCAGGCGATCATCTCGGCGACGTGATCGGTGGCGCGCGGCAGATGCGTCGGCGGCACGATGTTGAGCTCGGCGAGGTTGCGCTCGAACGCCTCGGTGTAATGGCGCGCGATCGCCCAGATGTCGCGGCCGGAGGCGCGCGCGGCGGCCTCCATCTTGTCGTCGCCCGCGTCGGCGTCGGAGGTGAGGTGGCCGACGTCGGTGATGTTGATGACATGGGTGAGCGGCCACCCCTTCCAGCGGATCACGCGCGCGAGCGTGTCGGTGAAGACATAGGCGCGCAGGTTCCCGATGTGGGCATAGTGATAGACCGTCGGCCCGCACGAGTAGACGCGCACGTTCGCCGGGTCGAGCGGGCGGAAGGTCTCCGGCTCGCGGGTCAGGCTGTTGTAGAGGATCAGGGGCGCGCCGGTCATGGCGCGCCTCTTAGCTGTGCCGGCTCAGCGCGCCAAGCCGATCACCGCGGAGGCGGCATAGCCGGCGCTCGCCGTGCCGGTGAAGGCCGGCGTCATCTGCGTGTTCTGCGCGGTGGTGTTGTCGCCGAAGACGTTGTCGCTCGACAGCGCGACGCGCGCGAAGTTGCTCGCGCTCGACGGATAGGTGGCGGTGTCGGCGTAGACGGTCGCGCAGGTCGCGGACGGCAGCGCCAGCTGCGAGGTGAGCGTCGCGTACCGGCCGCCGAGCGCATTGGCCAGGCTGGAGAAGACCTCGAAGTGGATGTGCGGCCAGCGGCCGTCGTAGCAGCCGGGGAAGATCGTGGTGAAGGTCACCTGACCGTTGCTGTCGGTGACCTGCACGCCGCGAAGGTAGCTCTCCGCGGGCGCGGTGTAGAGCGAGTAATGCCCCTCGCGATCGCAGTGCCACAGGTAGATGGCATAGCCGGCGAGCGGTGCGCACGACTGGTTGACGTCGACCAGCGTGAGCGTGAGCGTCACCTGCACGCCGGTGGCCAAGGTGGTGCTGCTGAGGAAACTGGCGCGGACGTCGCTGCGCACGATCCCGGTCGCGGTGAGCACGTTCGCGGTCGAGCCGCTCGACGCGTTGGTGCCATCGGCGGGGTAGGGGCCGCCGGTCTCACTCGCGTTGAGGACGCAGCCGGTGGTCGCGTTGCCGCCGCCGCTGGCGGAGGGCGTGGGGGTCGGGGTGGGCGTCGGCGTGGGCGTGGGGCTCGGCGTCGTCGTGGTCGCGACATCCGTCTCGGCGTCGCCCGAGCCGCCGCAGCCCGCCACCAGCGCGAGCGTGCCCGCGCCGGCGAACCATCGGAGTGCGCGGCGGCGCTGTACCATCCGCCCCATCACCTGGAGGTCGTGGGCGAGGCCGCGGTCGTGGTCGTGGTCGTCGTGGTGCATGCGGGTCCCTTTCGCTGTCCGGGCTTCGCCCTCCGCCTCGTCGTCTCCTGGCCTTGCGCCGGGCTCCATGCCGCCGCGCGCACCCTGTTGGTGGTGCGCGCGGACGATGGATGCCGGCGAGGGTCCTGGCATGACGGGACGAAGGCGACTCCCGAACGTCGCGACCCTACTGCCGGCCGTGCCGCATGCCGCGATGTCGGCGTGCGACCGCGAGGTTGCCGCTTGTTTCAGCGTGCCAGCGGCAGTGTCACCGTCGCCACGGCGCCCGTCGTGTCCTCGCGGTTGGCGAGCAGGGCAGTGCCGCCGTGGCGCGCGGCGATCGAGCGCACGATCGCCAGTCCCAGCCCGGTGCCGCCGGTCGAGCGATTGCGCGACGGGTCCCCGCGCACGAACGGCTCGAACAAGCGCTCGGCCTGCGCCGGATCGATGCCGGGGCCCTGGTCTGCGACCGTGACGGTGACACGCCCGTCCTCGATCCGCCAGGCGAGTTCGGCGGAATCGCCGTAGCGCAGCGCGTTGCCGATCAGGTTCGCGAACAGGCGGCGCAGCCCGCTTGGGTCGCCGCTCACCACCGCGCGTGGACCCGCCGCGACCGCCACCGCGGCGCCGCCGACCGCCATGTCCTCGGCCAGGCTGTCGAGCAGGCTCGACAGCTCGACCAGCGTCTCCTCGCGCCGGCCGACGTCGTGGCGCGCGAAGCGGAGCACCTCGGCGATCATCGCGCGCATCTCGTCGATGTCGGCGACGGCGCGGTCACGCGCGCCGTCGGGCAACTGCTCGACCCAGAACGCAAGTCGCGACAGCGGCGTGCCGAGATCGTGCGCGATCGCGGCCAGCATGGCGGTGCGCGACTCGGCGTGGCCGGCCAGCCGGGCGTGCATGGTCGAGACCGCGTGCGCCAGTTCGCGCACCTCGCGCCCGCCCTCGGGCAAGGGCGGCAGCGGCGCGCCGGTGCCGGCGCGGTCGGCCGCGGCGGCGAGCCGCGCCAGCGGGCGCGAGATCGCGCGCGACAGCATCCACGCCGGGATCGACAGCGCTACGATGGCGACCAGCATCGCGATCAATGTGTTGAGATGCCAGCGCGTGAACAGTGGCAGCGCCGGGCTGCGCACGACGCGCCAGCCGTGCGGCAGGTGCCAGGCGACGGTGAACGAGCCGAACAGTTCGCGCCCGCCGCCGCGCGGGCTCAGCTCGGTGAAGGCGAGCACGCTGCGTGGCGTGACGTGGAGCAGCGCGGCGATCCGCGCCTGGGTCAGCGCGTCGGGCTTCTCGCGCCAGCGCGGCGCGGGCGGGGCGGCCGCGGTGAGCGTCTCCAGCGGCTCGATCCGCCACGTGCGGAAGCGGCCGGGCGGGCGAAAGCGTCGGAACTCGGGCGGTAGCGGTGGCGCCGGCAACCCTCGCAGCGCCGCGGTGATCGCCTCGAGCGGGCGCGGCGGTACGCGCGGCGGCGGCCCGCTGAAAGTCACGAAGAATAGGATCGCGGTGGCGGCGATCACCGAGGCGATCACCAGCGCGAAGATCGGCTGCGCGATCGAGCGAGCTTGCCGGTAAGGGCGAGTCATAGCCGGCGCCTCAGCGCCGCTCGACGTCGCTGGTGAACATATAGCCTTCGTTGCGCACGGTGCGGATCAGTTCCTCTCCGACCGGCGCGTCCTCGCGAGTCAGCTTGCGCCGCAACCGGCTGACCTGGACATCGATCGCGCGGTCGAAATGCTCGGCGTTGAGCCCGCGCGAGAGGTCGAGCAGCTGGTCGCGGGTGAGCACGCGCCGCGGGTGCTCGGCGAAGGCGAGCAGCAGGCGGAACTCGCCGTCGGAGAGGTTGATGACGACCTGATCGGGGTCGAACAGCTGGCGCCCGACCGGATCGAGTCGCCAGCCCGCGAAGCGCAGGTAGGGCCGTCCCGCGCTCGGCGTCGCGCTGGCCGCGGCCTGGTTGCGGCGCAGCACCGAGCGGATCCGTGCCAGCAGCTCGCGCGGGTTGGCGGGCTTGGCGACATAATCGTCCGCGCCCATCTCGAGCCCGACGATGCGGTCGACTTCCTCGCTGATCACCGACATGATGATCACCGCCGGGCTGGTCGAGCGGTCGAGCGAGCGCAAGATCGAGAGGCCGTCCTCGCCGGGCATCATCACGTCGAGCACGATCAGCGCGTAACTCTCGCGCGTGAGCCGATCGCGCATCTCGACGCCGTCGGCCGCGACGTCCACGACATAGCCGTGGCCGGCGAGGAAGGCGGCGGTGAGCTCGCGGATGCCGGGATCGTCGTCGACGATGAGGATGCGGGTGGCGAGGTCCACGGCGGTGTCCGGGGCGAGAGCGAGCGAGAGGTCGGGCATGGCAACCCGACTGGTGACCACGCGTATCGCGCGGATGACGCCGCTGCAACAAAGCGCGTTCGCACACGCCCTGTGTCGCGCGTGCAACACTTGCGCGGCGAACCGCGTTGCTCTTGGGGAGCGGGCGAGGAGTAAGGTTTGACCAGGATCGCGGTTGTCCAGACCACCAGCGGGATCGATCCCGCGCGCAACGCGGCGGCGCTGGCCGCGGCGATCGAGGAGGCGGGCGCGAACGGCGCCGAGATGGTCTTCACGCCCGAGATGTCGGGCGTGCTCGACCGCGACCGTGGGCGCGCGGCGCAGGCGATCGTGCGCGAGGGCGAGGATCAGGTACTGGTCGCGGTGCGCGAGGCGGCGACGCGCGCGGGCGTGTGGGTGCAGCTCGGCTCGCTGGCGCTGCGCCGCCACGACGCGCGCTTCGCCAATCGCAGCTTCGTCATCGACTCGCAGGGCAACATCCGAGCGCGCTACGACAAGATGCACCTGTTCGACGTCGACCTGCCCAGCGGCGAGAGCTGGCGTGAATCCGCCGCGTATGCCGCGGGCGATCGGCCAGTGTTGGTAGCGACGCCGCTCGGGCGGATGGGGCTGTCGATCTGCTACGACATGCGCTTCCCCGATCTGTACCGCGCGCTGTCGGACGGCGGCGCCACGATCCTGTCGGTGCCCGCGTCCTTCACTCGGCCGACCGGCGCGGCGCATTGGCACGTGCTGCTGCGCGCGCGCGCGATCGAGGCCGCGTGCTACGTCGTGGCGGCGGCGCAGAGCGGGGTTCACGAGGACGGGCGCGCCACGTACGGCCACTCGCTGGTGGTCGATCCCTGGGGCGAGGTGCTGCTCGACATGGGCGAGGCGCCCGGCATCGGATATGCCGAGATCGACGCGGAGGCGCAGCGTGACGTGCGCGCCCGTGTGCCCGCGTTGCAGCACCGCCGTGTCATCCCCGCGCCGATGGTGATCGGCTGAGCCGCGGTGCTTGCGGGGGCGGGCCCATGCTGCTAGAGGCGGTGTGTTCGGCGCGGGCCCCGTCCGCTGCCGCTTTAGCCGTTTGATCCGGAGTTTATCGGTTTTATGCAGATCATCGTTCGCGACAACAACGTCGACCAGGCCCTTCGCGCGCTCAAGAAGAAGCTGCAGCGCGAAGGCGTGTATCGCGAGATGAAGCTGCGTCGCCATTACGAGAAGCCGTCGGAGAAGCGTGCGCGCGAGCGCGCGGCCGCGGTTCGTCGTGCCCGCAAGCTGGAGCGCAAGCGCGCCGAGCGCGACGGCGCGCGGTGAGCGGCTTCGATCCCCGCGCTCTCGGGTGCGGGGATGAGAGGCGGGCGCGTGTCGTCCGCCTGACGGGCGCGAGCTGCCTGTCGTACGTGATCGCCGCCGGTGGCGGCGCAACCGGGGTGTCCTGAACCGATGTCGACCGTCACCGCCGTCCCGCTCCAGCCCGTCAAGCGCGCTTACGTGCTCTGGCTGGTCGCCGGCCTGCTGATCGCGCTCGTCGCCGGCGTCGCGCTGGCGCGCGCGGGCGACACCGGGATCATCACCACTCCGTCAGGGCTTCGCTACAAGGTGCTCAAGGCGGGCGACGTGAAGTCGCCGAGCCCGACCAACGCGGACGTCACGCTGGTGAACTACGAGGGGCGGCTGCTCGACGGTACCGTCTTCGACAAGTCGCAGCAGCCGACCCCGCTGCCGGTGTCGGGCGTGGTGCCGGGCTTCTCCGAGGGGCTCAAGCTGATGCACAAGGGCGGCAAGTACCGCCTCTGGATCAAGCCCGAGCTGGGTTATGGCGAGCGCTCGACCGGGCCGATCCCGCCCAACTCGACCTTGGTGTTCGACGTCGAGCTACAGGACTTCATCCCCGAGGCGACGTTGCGTCAGCTGCAGATGCAGCAGCAGATGATGGGCGGTATGCCCGGCGGCGGCATGCCCGGGATGCCGGGTGGAGCACCCGGCGGTCGCTGAGCAGGCTGACGACCGTGAGCTGAGACGGGGAGGGGCGGCCGAGAGGTCGCCCTTTCTCGTCGCGGTCGCCGGTGAACGGCGGACGCTCTGCTCGACCGGCGCCACAAAGACCACCTAGGCCTGGCGCGGGTGACGTGATCATCGACGAACGTCCGTAGCCGCCGCCAGCCCCTTGCTCAGCGCTGACCCTGGTTGATCTAGGCACGGCACGTACGGGCGCAGGCCCCGGCTCGCACGGCAGAACGACCAGGCCGTCGGCGCGTCGTGGCCACGGCTTCGGTCAGCACACCGTCGGACGCGGACAAAAAAATAGCGGCCCGAAGGCCGCTATCTCTTACTCCCGAGGGAGCGTGGTCAGCTCAGTTGCTGTCCGCGCTGTCATCCTCGTCGGCGACGACGACGATACCCGCGACCACCGCGGCGGCCGCCAGGACCGCGACGATGATGCCACCGCCAGCGACGTCGCTCTTCTTGGCCGAGGCCGAGCCGGCGCGAGCCGACTTGGCGACCGACAGGCTCGCCGCCGGGTTCGCCGGGGCCGCAACCGCCGGAGCAACCGCCATCGTGGCGGCGGCAGCAGCGAGCATGTACTTGGCAAGACGCATGTCAAACTCCCTTTGCATTCCGCCTGTCCCTTACCGAGGCGAAGATGAAAAGCAAGGGGGCGAGTGCGCGATTATGCTGAGCCTATGGTAAATAGGTCACGGCGGCTTCAGGTCTGCACGATCCAGCTGTCGCTGCCGTCGAGCGCTAATGCACTGAGTCGCCCGCTGGCATAGGCGCCGGTATCGACGCCGATCCGGTTCGCGCGCCTATCGACGTCCTCGGTGATCGTGTGGCCGTGGACGACCATCTTGGGATGCGGGCGGCGATAGTCGAGGAAGCTGCCGCGGATCCAGCGCAGGTCGGCGGCCAGCTGTTCCTCGAGCGGAACCTCGGGCCGTATGCCGGCGTGGACGAAGGCGTAATCGCCGGAGACGATGAGATCCTCGAAGCCGTCGAGAAAGGCGCGATGGGTCGCCGGCACCAGGTCGGGCAGGCGCTCCGCCAGCTCATCGTAGTCGAGCGCATCGTAGTCCTCGCGCGCGAGGCCGTAGCTCATCAGCGTCTCGCGACCGCCGACGCGGCAGAACAGTCGCAGCGCCTCGCGATCGCCGCCGAGCGCGAGGAGGAACACCTCCTCGTGATTCCCCTTGAGAAAGCGGGTCGCCGGGCGCTCGCGCGCGAGATCGAGCAGTCGCGCCACGACGCCGGCGGAGTCGGGTCCGCGATCGACGAGGTCGCCGAGGAAGATCAGCGACGTGCGCGCCGGCGACCGGCTGGCGTCGTCGGCGTCGATCAGGGCGAGCAGCCGCTCGAGCTCGTCGCGACAGCCGTGGACGTCGCCGATGGCGTACAGGCGCTCGCCCGGCGCGACGGACAGGCTCGCGGCGGGCGCGGGGCGGGAGGGGCGAAGGAACTTGGACAGCATGGTCGCGGACGGCCGGCACGGGAGCGGGGACGCGGCGCCATAGGCGCGGCGCGGGCGCGGGGCAACCGCGCCTTCGCGTGCCATAGAGCCCGGATTTGGTGCGGCGCAACACGAATCGGCTCGCGGCGTGATTACGCGCACGCTAACGGTTTGCCGCGAACCGCGACGGCCGGTACACAGCCGCCGCCATCAGGAGGACCGAATGACCATCAAGCCCGTGCGCAAGGCCATCTTCCCCGTCGCCGGACTGGGGACGCGTTTCCTCCCCGCGACCAAGGCGATGCCCAAGGAGATGCTGACGGTCGTCGACAAGCCGCTGATCCAATATGCGGTCGAGGAAGCGCTCGAGGCTGGCATCGAGCAGCTGATCTTCGTCACCGGTCGCGGCAAGGGTGCGCTGGAGGACCATTTCGACGTCTCCTTCGAACTCGAGACGACGATGCGCGCGCGCGGCAAGAGCCTGGCGGTGATCGAGACGATCCGCCAGCAGCCGGGCTCGCCGGTCTATGTCCGCCAGCAGGAGCCGCTCGGCCTCGGCCATGCGGTGTGGTGCGCGCGCGAGATCGTCGGCGACGAGCCCTTCGCGGTGCTGCTGCCGGACGAGCTGATGGTAGGCTCGCCCAACTTCCTCAAGCAGATGGTCGATGCCTACCAGCAGGTCGGCGGCAACGTGATCGGCGCGCTCGAGGTCGCCCCCGAGGAGACCAACAAGTACGGCATCATCTCGCCGGGCCAGCGCGACGGTGCGCTGACCGAGGTGACCGCGCTGGTCGAGAAGCCGGCGGCTGGTTCGGCCCCGTCCAACCTGATGATCCCCGGCCGCTACATCCTCCAGCCCGAGGTGATGCAGATCCTCGACGCCAAGGAGACGGGCGCCGGGGGCGAGATCCAGCTGACCGACGCGATGGCCAAGCTGATCGGACGCCAGCCGTTCCACGGCTTCACCTTCAATGGCGAGCGCTTCGACTGCGGCGACAAGACCGGCTTCATTATGGCGAACCTGGCGCTCGCGCTCGCGCGCGACGACATCGGCCCGGCGGTGCGCGCCTTCGCGCAGCAGCGGCTCGCGTAGACGGGCGGCACGTTCCGCCGCATCGCCTCGTCGTCCCGGCCGTGGCCGGGATGACGATGTCGGCTCAGCGACAAGCCTCTTCGAACGGTGTTCGCTGCGCGGCGACGGCGCCGCTCAGCCGGCGTCCGTCCCGCAGGCTGGGCAGCCCGGGTCCTTCGGTAGCGAGAGCGTGCGGAAGCGCAGGGCGAGCAGGTCGATCAGCACCAGCTTGCCCGCGCTGTCGTCGCCGAACGGCGCCAGCTGGCGGATGACCTCGAGCGCGGCGAGGCTGCCGACCACGCCGGTCACCGGCCCGAGCACGCCTTCCTCCGCGCAGGTGAGTCCGTCGCGCTGCGGCGCTCCGCCGACGAAACAGCGGTAGCACGGGCGATCCCGCTCCCAGCCCCGGAAGACGCCGATCTGTCCCTCGAAGCGCCCGACCGCGGCGGAGATCAGGGGCACCCGCAGCGCCAGTGCCGCGTCGGCGACCGCGAGGCGCGTGTCGAAATTGTCGCTGCCGTCGATCACCGCGTCGGCACCGTCCAGCAGGGACGCGGCGTTGGCGGCGCCGATGCGCCGCATCAGCGGTCGCACGCTCACGTGGGGGTTCAGCCGCGCCACGGCCGCGGCGGCCGCGGCCGCCTTGTACGTGCCGAGGTCGGCGGTGGTGTAGAGTGTCTGGCGCTGCAGGTTGCTGGCGTCGACGCGGTCGTCGTCGACCACGTCGAGATGCCCCACGCCCGCGGCGCCGAGATAGTGCAGCACCGGCGAGCCGATCCCACCCGCACCGATCACCACGACGCGCGCGCGGCGCAGCCGCAGCTGGCCGGCGCCGCCGACCTCCGGCAGCACGATATGGCGCGCGTAACGCGCGAGCTCGTCCGCGGTCAGCGTCACGGCCAGTCGAAGGTGATCGAGCTGCGGTACCAGCCCGCGGCAGGCACGTCGGCGACATTGCCGCGCAGCGCGCGCAGCGTCAGGCCCGAGGCATATTGCTCCACCGTGGGGCAATCGATCGCGCGCGGCACGATCCGGCGCACCTGGCCCTCGCTGCCGAGATAGACGACGAGATCGACGGTGATGCGCTTGGTGTCGGGAGTCCCGCAGCGTCCCGCGCGCACCTCGTCGCGCACGAAGGCGGTGATCTGGTCGCCCGGCTCCCAGCGATGCAGCAGCGGCACCTGCTGGAGCGCGCTCCAGTCGATCGGCGGTGCGAGCGGCGACGCCTGCAGCCACAGCGCGAGCGCGACGATCACCGGCCGGTCACCGCGCGGGACAGGCGTGCTTCGGTCTTCTGCCCGTTCGGCCGGACGAGGTCGCGACCGCGGCGCTGGTACACGTCGCCATCGATCATCGAGACTGTCCGTCCGGGCTCCCTTCACTCGCTCGCGGGCGACCGCGCCGCGATGCTACCGTAGCCGGTCGAGCCGAACCCGCCAAGGCCACGGCCCGTTTCGGACGAGAATGCCTCCACCACGCGCAGCGCGGGCCGCAGGATCGGGACGAAGACGAGCTGCGCGATACGATCGCCCGGCGCGATCACCAGCGGCTCGGAGCCGGGCGGGGTGCGCAACCACGCGCTGATGTAGATCTGGTCGGCATAGTCCGCGTCGATCAGCCCGACCGATTGACCGAGGATCAGGCCCTTCTTGTGGCCGAGGCCGGACCGCGCGAGCAGCACCGCGGCCATATAGGGGTCGTTCATCAGCAGCGCGATGCCCGAGGGGATCAGTACCGCAGGCGCCTGCGGCTGAAGCGTCAGCGGCGCGTCGATGCACGCGTGGAGGTCGATCCCTGCCGCCATGTCGGTCTGATAGCGTGGCAGCCCCCAATCGTGCAGCCGCTCGTCGATGACACGCAGTTCCACGTCGCGCGCCGCTTCCCGGTCCGTCATCGGCCCCCCTGGTCCTCCGTCTCTCTCAGCGTGCCTTAGCGCGTCGGCCGCGACGCTGCCACCGCGGCCGCGGCGGAGGGTGGAGCGGCTTGCACGCCAGGCTCACGGCGCCTCGACGAACGGTCCGATCACGGTGCCGACGAAGCCGCCAGCCCGCTGCGTGCTGAGGAAGGTCACGTCGAGACGGTCACCCAGCGTCCGCCGCTCGCCGCCGGCGGTATAGTCGAACGCCATCGTGCCGCCGTCGGCGCGGATCGTCAGCGTCACCGCGCCGCTCGCCTCGATCGGCGCGGAGGCCACGAGCGTGTCACTGTCCGCGAGGTCGCGCTTGTACAGCGCCACCACCGCGCGGCCGTCCACCCGGGTGACCGCGAACTCGAGCAGCGAGCGGTCGCTCTGCACCGCCGCCAGCCCGGCGCGCGCGCCGTCGTGCTCGGGCGCGAAGCGCAGCACGGTCGATACCGTGGCGACATGGTGCTGCTGACGCCGGCCGAGGAAAGCGGGGGTGCCGCTCAGGTCGCCGAAGCGGCCTGCGGCGTGCAGCTCGAGCGTCCCGCCGGCCAAGCGATAGAAAGGCTGGCGCGGCGTGCGGATCCCGATCCACTGCATGGCGAGTGTGGTGTCGTCGAACTCGTCGACATAGCCGAAGTCGCCGCTCGTCGGGAGCGCGCGCGGGGGGCTCGCCGGCAGCCGAGGCCGCGCCGCGACGAAGGGGATCGCGCGCCCGCGCTCGAGGATGTGCGGCCAACCGTCGCGCCACGTCACCGGCAGCAGGAAGGTCTCGCGGCCGATGGTGTAATGGCCGTCGGCATAGGGCCGCGTCGCCAGGAAGGTCGCCCACCAGTCGCCGTTCTGCGTCTCTACCAGCTTGGCGTGGCCCGCCGAGGTGACCGGGTGCGCGCGGTCCGCCGGCAGGTCCCACTGCGTCAGGATCGGATTGCCGGCATAGGGGACGAACGGCCCGCGCAGCGCGCGCGAGCGGAACACGACCTGCGAGTGATGGTCGCCGGTGCCGCCCTCCGCCGCGGTGAGATAGTAGAAGCCGTCCCTCTTGAGCAGGTGCGGCCCCTCGATCCATACCGGCTTGGTGGTGAGATCGACGCCGCCGTTGACGAGCTGCGTGCTCACGCCGACCATCTTGCCCGCGCGCCAGTCATATTCCTGTACCCACAGCGCGCGGTGGCCGTCGTAGCGCGGCGGCTCGGCGGGCGCGCGGTTGTTGACGATATAGGCGCGATCGCCTTCCCAGTAGATCGACGGATCGATCCCCTCGAACGGCAGCGAGATCGGCTTGGACCAGGGGCCGGCAGGGTCGCGCGCAGTGATGATGAAATTGCCGCCGCACGAGACACAGGTGTTGGCGATGTAGAAGATTCCGGCGTGATAGGAGATGTCGGGCGCGAACACCGCCTCCGAGACGCGCCGCCCGGTGAAGTCGAGCTGGTCGGGGCGGTCGATCGCGTTGCCGATCTGGGTCCAGTCGACCAGGTTCCTGGAGTGGAACACCGGCAGCCCTGGGAAGTGCGCGAAGGACGAGTTGACGAGATAGTAGTCGTCGCCGACTCGAGTAACCGAGGGGTCGGGGTAGTAGCCGCTGAGGATCGGGTTGCGATACTGTCCGCGAGCCAGCGGCGCCTGCTCCTGCGCGCGACCCTCGTAGGTGAAGCGCTCGAAGCGGGCCACCTGTGCGGTGGCGGCGGCGCTCGCCACGGTGAGCAGCACGCCCAGTCCCGCGCCGACATGACTCGTCGTTCGCCGCATCTCACCTCTCCTCACCGCCCGCGGTCGTGAGCCGCGATCGTAGGGGTTACCGCTAACATGACAAGCCACGCGTCCTCGGCACCGCTCGGGGAGCGCTCAGGAGGCGGGCGCCGCGGTCGACTCGCGCTCGATCAGGACGTGATCGAGCACGCGCGCCGCGCAGCGCACGCTCTTGCCCCGCGCCGCGCGCATCTCGTCGATCAGCAGCCGCAGCGCCTCGCCCGCCAGCTCCTGCACGGGCTGGCGGATCGTCGTCAGCGGCGGCCAAAGCGTGGTCGCGGCGATACTGTCGTCCATCCCGGCGACGGTCAGATCGCGCGGCACGTCGAGATGGCGACGGTGCGCCACCGAGACGACCGCCGCGGCCATGTCGTCGTTGCTGGCGAAGATCGCGCTCGGCGGTGCGGGCGCGTCGAGCAGTCGCTCGCCCGCGACCAGGCCCGAGGCGTAGCTGAAATCCCCCTGCGCGACGCAGGTCTCGACGCCCGCCTCGTGCGCGGCATCGGTGAAGCCGACGAGCCGCTCGGCGCTGGCGGACTGGTCGGGGTTCCCGACGATGAAGCCGATGCGGCGATGGCCGAGCGCGATCAGGTGGCGGGTCATGTCGTACGCGGCGCGGCGATCGTCGATGCCGACCGAGATGGCGTCGGCGACCCGCCCCGCGACGACCGCCATCGGCAGCCCGGCATCGCGCAGGATCCGCCGCACCGTCCCTGACTCGCCCAAGGGCGGCGTCAGGATCACGCCACCGATCCCGGAGCCGATCAGCTGCTCGATCTCGGCGTGGCTCGGCACGCCGCCGTGCTTGCCCTTCAGCAGGATCAGCTGTGCCGCGCGCGCCGACGCCTCCTCGAACACGCCGGCGAGGAAGCCGCTCATGAAGGCGGCGCTCGGGTTCGCGTAGATCACGCCGATGCGCAGCTCGCGCGAGGTGACGAGGCTGCGCGCCGAGAGGTTGGGGGTGTAGTTGAGCTCGCGGATCGTGGCATTGACCAGCTCGCGCGTCTGCTCGCGCACGCCCGGATCGCCGTTGATCACGCGCGAGACCGTCATCGGCGACACGCCGGCCTGTTTGGCGACGTCGATGATCGTCACGCCGCGGCGACGTCCTCTCGGCTCGGGCACGTCGGTCCTTGTCCTCGCGCCGTCGACCGCCGTCGGCGCCTCTCGCGCACCGACCTGCCTCGCGGCGGGAGGGCGCGTCAATGGCGCCGGCGCCGCCGCGATCTGCTAGCGAGCGCTTGTCAGCCGCGGGTGCAACCGCGTACGACGCTACTGGTAACGTTACCGAGGAGGGCGGGTGGCGCGGTTCCCCTATGTGCGCTGGACGATCATCGCGCTGTTCGTCGGCGCGATGGTGATCAACTATCTCGCGCGCAGCGTCCTCGGCGTCGCCGCACCCGCGATCATGGCCGAGCAGTCGATCTCTTCGGCGCAATATTCCTGGATCACCGGCGCGTTCCAGATCGGCATCATGTTCCAGCCGGTGGCGGGCTATCTGCTCGACGTGATCGGGCTCAAGATCGGCTTCACCTTGTTCGTGGCGGTGTGGTCGCTGATCACCGTCGGCCACGGGCTGGCGACCGGCTGGCTCGGGTTCGCCGGCCTGCGCGGCGCGCTCGGGCTGGTCGAGGGCTCGGCCCAGCCCGCCGGCATGAAGGTGGTGGCGGAGTGGTTCCCCGCGCGCGAGCGCGGCGTCGCGGGCGGGATCTACCAGATCGGCGCCTCGTTCGGCGCGGTGTTCGCGCCGCCGCTGGTCGCCTGGGCGGTCTTCCACCACAGCTGGCGCGCCGCCTTCTTCGTCGCCGGCGGCCTCGGGCTGCTGTGGGTCGTCGCCTGGCTGCTGTGGTACGCGCCGCCCGCGCGCCACGGGCTGATCTCGGCGGGCGAACGACAGCTGATCGCGGACGGGCAGGAGGCGGCGCTGGCGCGGCACCGCCGCCGGCCGCCGCTGGGCGAGCTGCTGCGCCGGCGCAACCTGTGGGCGATCGCCGGCGCGCGCTTCCTCGCCGATCCGGTGTGGGGCATGCTGTCGCTGTGGATGCCGCTGTACCTTGTCCAGGCGCGCCACTTCGACCTCAAGCAGATCGCGCTGTTCGCCTGGCTGCCCTTCCTCGCCGCCGACCTCGGCTGCCTGTTCGGCCCGGCGGTGGTCGCCTGGCTGCAGCGCCGCGGGATCAACCTGATCGACGCGCGGCGCGGCGCCTTTACGCTCGGCGCGGTGCTGATGACGGGCATGATCTTCGTCGGCACGGTGACCAGCCCGGTCGCGGCGGTGGCGCTGCTGTGCCTGGGCGGCTTCGCGCACCAGACGCTGTCGGTCACCGTGATCACGATGGTGTCCGACCTGTTCCCGCAGGACCAGGTGGCGACGGCGACCGGGATCTCGGGCACCGCGGCGAATCTCGGCGTGCTGATCTTCACGCTGGTGCTGGGCTCGCTGGTCGACCAGGTCGGTTACCAACCCTTCTTCATCCTGCTCGGCCTGCTCGACCTCGTCGGTGCGGCGCTGCTCTGGTCGAACATCCGAAAGCCGTCATGACCATCCGCAATCCCATCCTGCGCGGGTTCAACCCCGACCCCTCGATCGTCCGCGTCGGCGCGGACTATTATCTCGCCACCTCGACCTTCGAGTGGTTTCCCGGCGTGCAGATCCACCATTCGCGCGACCTCGCCGATTGGCGATTGGCCGCGCGACCGCTGCACCGCCCCGGCCAACTCGACCTGCGCGGCGACCCGGACTCCTGTGGTGTCTGGGCCGCCGACCTCAGCCACGCCGACGGCCGCTTCCACCTCGTCTACACCGACGTGAAACGCTATGGGCGCACCACCGTGGGCGGTGCGGCGGGCGTGTCGCTGCGCGACTTCCACAACTACTGGGTGTGGAGCGACCGGGTCGACGGTGACTGGTCCGATCCCGTTCACCTCAACAGCAGCGGCTTCGACCCCGCACTGTTCCACGACGACGACGGGCGCAGCTGGCTGCTCAACATGCTGTGGGACCATCGCCCCGGCCGCGGCCGCTTCGGCGGGATCGTGGTGCAAGAGCTCGACCGCGCCGCCGGCCAGCTGATCGGCGAGCGCCGTGTCATCTTCCACGGTACCGCACTGGGCTTCACCGAGGGACCGCACCTCTACAAGCGCGACGGCTGGTATCATCTCCTCGTCGCCGAGGGCGGCACCGAGCGCAACCACGCGGTGGTGATGGCGCGCTCGCGCACGCTGTTCGGCCCGTACGAGCCGCACCCCGATGGACCGGTGCTCACCGCCAAGGACCGGCCGGACGCGCCCTTGCAGCGGACCGGCCACGGCGATCTGGTCGATGCGCCCGACGGCACCACCTGGCTCACCTATCTGTGCGGGCGCCCGCTACCGGCGAGCGACCGCTGCGTGCTGGGGCGCGAGACCGCGATCCAGCCGATGCGCTGGGGCGAGGACGGCTGGCTGCGCACGCTGAACGGCGATGCGCTTCCCGTCGCCAGTGTCGGCACGGCCGGCGGCGCGCGGCCACGGGTGTGCGAGCGCGACGACTTCGCCGGCTCGGTGCTGCCGCCCGCCTTCCAGTGGCTGCGGACGCCCTTTCCCGAGCAGATCTTCAGCCTGACGGCACGGCCGGGCTGGCTGCGGCTGCACGGGCGCGAGACGATCGGGAGCCACTTCACGCAGGCGCTGGTCGCGCGGCGCCCGCTCGCCTTCCACTACGCCGCGGAGACGCTGCTCGACTACGCTCCCGCCCATTTCCAGCAGGCCGCGGGATTGGTCTGCTATTACAACGCGACCAAGTTCCACTTCCTCCATCTCACCGTGGGCGACCGAGGCGAGCGGCTGGCACAGGTACTCTCCGTGCTGCCGCTCGACGAGGGCGTCAGCACGGTGAGCGCCCCGGTCGCTGTCGGCGCGGGGCCGGTGGCGCTGCGCGCGGAGGTCGACCACGAGCGGCTGCGCTTCGCGGTGCGTGCCGAGGACGAGGAGGAGTGGACGTGGCTGCCCGAGACGTTCGCCGCCGACCTGCTCTCCGACGAGGCCACCTTGCCCGGCCTGCCCAATTTCACGGGAACGTTCATCGGCATGGCGTGCCAGGACATGTCGGGCACCGGGCGGCCGGCCGACTTCCGCTATTTCCACTATCTCGAGGAGTGACGCCGGCGGGACGTCAGAGATAGTTCGGCTCACTTCCCCCGATCGTCGATGGCGAGATGCCGCGCTCAGCTCGTCAGCGCGGCGGCGATCCGCTCCGCCAGCCGCGCCGCGACGGACGTCTTGGGCAGTCGCTCCCAGGTCTCCACCCCCTCCGCGGTGACGAGCTGCACCGTGTTGGCGTCCCCGCCCATCACGTCGCCCGAGACGTCGTTGGCGACGATCCAGTCGACGCCCTTGCGCGCGCGCTTGGCGGTGGCGTGCGCGACGATCTGCTCGGTCTCCGCGGCGAACCCGACCAGCAGGCGCGGCCGGCGCGGGTCGGTCGCGAGCCCGGCGAGGATGTCGGGGTTGGCGACCAGCGCCAGCGGCGCCGGCGCGGTGCCGTCCTTCTTCAGCTTCTGCGGCGCCGCCTGCTCGACGCGCCAGTCGGCCACCGCGGCCACCATCACCGCGGCGTCGGCGGGGAGCGCGGCGTCGACCGCCGCCGCCATCTCGGCCGCGGTCGCGACGTCCACCCGGTCGACCCCGGCCGGGGTGGCGAGCGCCACCGGGCCCGCCACCAAGGTGACGCGCGCGCCGAGCTCGGCGAGCGCCGCGGCGAGGGCGAACCCCTGCTTCCCCGAGGAGCGGTTGGCGATGTAGCGTACCGGGTCGATCGGCTCGTGCGTCGGCCCCGCCGCGACGAGTATGTGCCGCCCCGCCAGCG
The DNA here is from genome assembly GCF_014194975.1 of Sphingomonas sp. BK580. Taxonomy (GTDB): domain Bacteria; phylum Pseudomonadota; class Alphaproteobacteria; order Sphingomonadales; family Sphingomonadaceae; genus Sphingomonas. The sequence continues at coordinate 32,356 of NZ_JACIAY010000016.1, forward strand.
CGCCCCCGGCACGCGGGGCGAGCGCGCGCTCGATCCGGTCGGCGATCGCGAGCGGCTCGGGCAGCCGACCGGGGCCGAACTCGCCGCACGCCATCGCGCCCTCGTCGGGCTCCATCACCGTGACGCCGTCGGCCCGCAGCCGAGCGACGTTGCGCTGGGTCGCGGGGTGAAGCCACATGCGCACGTTCATCGCCGGCGCGGCGAGCACCGGCTTGTCGGTGGCGAGCAGCAGCGTGGTGGCGAGATCGTTCGCCAGTCCCGCCGCCATGCGCGCGAGCAGGTCGGCGGTGGCGGGCGCGACGACGACGAGATCGGCCTCGCGGCTGAGCTGGATATGCCCCATCTCGGCCTCGTCCTTGAGGTCCCACAGGTCGGTGTAGACCTTGTCCTCGCTCAGCGCGGCGAGCGTCATCGCGGTGACGAAATGCGCGCCTCCCTCGGTCAGCACGCAGCGCACCCGATGGCCGCGGCGACGCAGCGTGCGCACCAGCTCGCACGACTTGTAGGCGGCGATTCCACCCCCGACGATCAGCAGGATGCGGCTCATCGCGTCACCCTCGTCACCGTGATGCGACGGCGCCCCGGCGCGCGCCGCAGCAGGTCGGCGATCGCGTCGGGCGCGAACGCGAGCCCGGGCGCGACCAGCGCGGCAGCGAGCGTGGCGCTGTGCAGCCCGGCGACCCGCCCATCGGCGGCGACCCCCGCCAGCACGAGCGCGACCACGCGCGGGCCGAGCGCGCGCGGCAGGGTCGCCCAGCCGAGCAGCGCGAGCATCAGCAGCACGGCCGCCAGCCCAGGGGCGGCACCGGGCAAGCCGGCGCCGAGCAGCCGCGCCAGCGCGCTCGGCGGCGCGATCGACAGGAGGACGGCCTCCGGCGCGGGCGGCGCCACCGCGTCGATCGCCCACAGGTGGCAGCCCAGCACCGCGCCGCCCACCGCGAGCGCGGCGAGCCAGCCGAGCGCCTCACGCGCGGTGCCGTCGTGGAGCGCCAGCGCGGCCATCACCGCTGGCACGAGCAGCGCGGCGGGATCGATCACCGCGGCGGCGCAGCCGAGCGCGGCGGCGGTGCCCCACCGCTCGGCGCGGCGCAGCAGCACGGCGTAAGCGGCAAGCAGCGCGCCCCAGCCAGCATGCGGCGCCTGCTCCCAGAGCAGCGCGACCGCGGCGGTGCCGGCGACAAGCAGCAGTGCGGCGAGCACCTGCCCCGCGACGCCGGCGAACAGCGGGGTGAGCCGCTGCACTCCGACCGCGACCAGCCCCGCGAGCGCGGCCCCGACCAGCAGCAGCATCGCCCAGTTCGGCATCGCGGCGCTCACCGCGGCGAGCGTCGGCGGCAGCGTGCGCGCGTCGCCGGCGTCAGGCGCGGTGCGCGCCAGGTCGCGGAAGGTCTCGTAGTAGCGGCCGCCGTGCCGCATCGCCGCCACGATCGAGTCGTGCAGCAGCTCGGCGGCGGGCCGCGCGCTCGCCTCGGACAGGCCGGCGGCGGCGATCAGGCCGAGCAGCAGCGCCGCGCACCACCACCGCGCCGCGCCGCGCTCGATCCGGCCGAGGCGGGTCGGCGCGACGAGCAGCAGCGGCGCGGGCGTCACCACGGCGCCGCCAGCAGCATCGCGCCCGCGCCGGCGGCGAGGCCGAGCGCGCCGACCAGCGCGTAGCGCCAGCCGCCACCGACCCGCACCACCTGGATCTCCTTGAGGGGCGGGCGCGGCGGCGCGCCGCCCGGCGCCGGGAAGCGTGCCTCGATGCGCCGCACCAGCTCCGGGAGTCGCGCCAGCGTGCGCACGTCGGCGACGAGCCGGTCGGCGATCGCCGCCTCGGGGCCGAGCTCGGTGCGGATCCAGTCCTCGACCAGCGGCGCGGCGGTGATCCAGAGGTTGATGTCGGGGTCGAGCGCGGTGGCGACGCCCTCCACCATCACCATCGTCTTCTGCAGCAGCAGCAGGTGCGGTTGGGTGACCATGTCGAAGTCGCGCGTGATGCCGAACAGCCCGTCGAGCATCATGCCGATCGACATGTCCTTGACCGGCAGGCCGCGCATCGGCTCGCCCACGGCGCGCAGCGCGGTGGCGAATTCCTCGACGCTGTGGTGCGCCGGGACATATTGCGCCTCGAAGTGGATCTCGGCGACGCGGCGATAATTGCCGGTGATCAGGCCGTAGAGGATCTCGGCCAGCCACACCCGCGCGCGCCGGTCGATCCGCCCCATGATGCCGAAGTCGATCGCCGCGACCTGGTCGCCGGGCAGCGCGAACAGATTGCCCTGGTGCAGGTCGGCGTGGAAGAAGCCGTCGGCGATCGCCTGGCGCAGGAAGGCGTGGACCAGCACGCGCGCCAGCTCGGGCAGGTCGTAGCCGGCCTCGATCAGCGCCGCGCGATCGGACAGTTTGATGCCGTCGATCCACTCGATCGTCAGCACCTTGCCCGTGGTGCGTGCCCAGTCGACCGCGGGGACGACGAATTTGGGCTCGGCCGTCATCGTCTCGGCCAGCTCGGACGCCGAGGCCGCCTCGCGCGTGAAGTTGAGCTCGCGCGCGGTCCAGCGTTTGAACGTCTCGATCACCAGCCGCGGCTGGAGCCGGGCGATCTCGCCGCCCATCGGCTCGATCTGCGCCGCCGCCCATTCATAAGTGTCGATCGCGCGCGCGAAATCCTCCTCGACGCCGGGACGCAGCACCTTGACCGCGACGCGGCGGCCGTCGGTGGTGACGGCGCGGTGGACCTGCGCGATCGAGGCCGAGCCGACCGGCACCTCCTCGATCTCGCGGAACAAGGTGTCGAGCGGGCGGCCGAAGCTGGTCCGCATCACCTGCGAGATCGCGGCATAGGGCACCGGCGGGATCGAGTCCTGCAGCCGCAGCAGGTCGTGCGCTGCCTCCTCGCCGACCAGGTCGGGGCGGGTGGCGAGCGTCTGGCCGAACTTGATCGCCGCCGGCCCGAGCGCCTCGAAGGCGTCGGCGTAGCGCGGCGTCGCGGGCACGCGGGCGCCGAGCCGCGCCAGCCGCAGCAGCCGGCGCAGCCGCGGCGGCGTGTTGAGGTCGCGCTCGAGCCCGCGCAGCGCGCCGTGCCGCGCCAGCGTGCGCCCCCAGGTGAGCAGCCGCCAGGTGTGGACGATCGGTGAGGTCACATCTTCCAGCCGCTGTGGATCGCCACCAGCCCGCCCAGCACCGCCTCGACGCGGGTCTGCACGAAGCCGGCCTCGGCGATCATCCGCTCGAACGCGGGCATGTCGGGGAAGCGGCGGATCGACTCGATGAGATAGCGGTAGCTGTCCGAGTCGCCGGCGAGCAGCTGGCCGAGCTTGGGTACCATGCGGTGCGAATAGGCGTCGTACACTTCCGCGAAGCCGGGCCATTGCGTGGTGGAGAATTCGAGGCAGTAGAAGCGGCCGCCCCGGCGCAGCACGCGATGCGCCTCACGCAGCGCGGCGGGAATATCGGTGACGTTGCGGATGCCGAAGGCGATCGTATAGGCGTCGAAGAAGCGGTCGGGGAAGGTCAGCGTCTCGGCATTGGCCTCGGTCCACACCAGTCCGTCGATGCCGCGCTGCTGCGCGCGGCGCATGCCGACCTCGAGCATCTCGGGGTTGATGTCGGCGACGGTCACCGCGGCGCCGTGCTGCGCCAGCCGGAACGCGATGTCGCCGGTGCCGCCCGCCATGTCGAGGATCTGCTCGCCCGCGCGCGGCTTCACGCGGCGGACGAAGCGGTCCTTCCACAGCCGGTGCATGCCCCCCGACATGGCGTCATTCATCAGGTCGTAGCGGCCCGCCACGTTGGAGAAGACGCCGCGGACGCGTGCGGTCTTCTCGACCGGGGTGACGTCCTCGTAACCGAAGGAGACCACGCGCTCGCTGGCGGCGCTGCCGGGGGTATCGCTCATGCTCGCCGCTCTAGGGCGTGCGCCGGGGCGAGGGAAGGGGGCGAGCGCGGCCACGCCGGCGATCGCGCGGTCTAGCCGTGCCGGTGCGCGATGCCTAAGTCACCACCATGCCCGAACTTCCCGAGGTCGAGACCACCGTGCGCGGGCTCACGCCCGTGCTGCTCGACGCCACGCTGGCGCGCGTCGAGCCGCGCCGCGGCGACCTGCGCCGGCCGTTCCCGCCCGAGCTGCGCCAGCGGCTCACCGGCGCGCGGATCATCGCTTTGTCGCGCCGCGCCAAATACGGTCTGATCGGCACCGATCGCGGTGACACGCTGATCTTCCACCTCGGCATGTCGGGGCGCTGGCGAGTCGATCCCGCCGAGCTGCTGGCGCACGATCATCTGCTGATCGAGACGTCAGCGGGTCGGCAGCTCGCGCTCAACGATCCGCGGCGCTTCGGCTCGGTCGACCTGTGGCGCACTGACGAGCTGGTCGGCTTCCCTGCGTTCGCGGCGCTCGGCCCCGAGCCGCTCGGCCCCGCCTTCACCGCCGACTATCTGCGCGGCGCGCTGGTGGGCAAGACGACGTCGATCAAGCTCGCGCTGCTCGACCAGCGGGTGGTCGCCGGACTGGGCAATATCTACGTCTGTGAGGCGCTGTACCACGCGCGGATCAACCCCCGCCGGTCGGCGGGGCGGATCGCGCGGTCGCGGCTCGGACGACTGATCGAGGCGGTCCACGCGGTGCTCGAGTCGGCCGTCGCGGCGGGGGGGTCGAGCCTGCGCGACTATGCCCGGCCGGACGGCGAGCTCGGCTATTTCTCCAAGCAGTTCGCGGTCTACGGCCGCGCGGGCGAGCCGTGCGGCTGCGGCGGGACGGTGCACCGCTATGCCGAGGGCGGGCGCTCGACCTTCTGGTGCCCGGCCTGCCAGCGCGGTTGACGCTGCGCGCTACCCGCGCTATGGGCCGCGCCTTCGAGGGTGACGGTGTTGCCGGCCGCCCTGCTTTCCATCGATTCGAAACAGTCAGAGGACGTTCATGGCGAACACGCCGCAAGCCAAGAAGCGTATCCGTCGCAACGAGCGCCGGGCCGAAGTCAACGGTAACCGCGTCGGCCGGATCCGCACCTTCGTGAAGAAGGTCGAGGCAGCGCTCGCGGCCGGCGACAAGGCCGGTGCGGCGACCGCACTGCAGGCGGCACAGCCCGAGATCGCGCGTGGCGTGGCCAAGGGCGTACTCCACAAGAACACGGCGGCGCGGAAGTTCTCGCGCCTGACCAAGCGCGTGGCCGGGCTCGCCTAAGCCAACGCCTTCTCAGCGCTTCGAAAACGCCCGTCGGGACGCTCCCGGCGGGCGTTTTCGTATGCGTTTTCGGTGATCCCCAGGGCGGGTCGACGCTTCTTTCCAAAAGCCTCGGGAATCCTGCGATTCGCACCCGATACGATCGGCAGGTCGCCGATAAAGTGCAGTGTTTACAGTGGGTTGTGCGAAATTCGACGCATTTGCGCGGCTGGTGGCGAGTCAACCTGCTTTATTTCGATTTTGTGTCCGCGACCGGTCTTGATCGACTCAGCCGGCTGTTCCTAATCCTGTCGAACCGCACCGGCGATCGTCCGGCGCGGCACAGAGACACCGTCTGATAGCCGACGCGCGAGGGGCCGCGGGCAGGGGGACGTTTGACTTTGCGGATGAAGGATCCGCGAACGCACGCGTTCGCGGCAACGGGAGAGCTGTGCGTGGCGCAAGTGGCGGAGCGAGTGGACGGGATGAGCGACGTGGCACGGGCCTGGACCCGGGTGCGCGCCAACCTGCGCCAGTCCGCCGGGGCGCGGCTGTTCGACCAGTGGCTCGCGCCGATCGCGCTGGCCGACGCGACCGACCCGCTCGACGTCCGCCTGACCCTGCCGTCGCCGTTCATGACCAACTGGGTGCGCAGCCACTATGCCGAGCGGCTGGTGCACGAGTTCCGCGCGGTGCTGCCGGGCGTGCGCAGCGTCGAGGTCGAGACCGCGTCGCGCGCACCGGTCGCCGCCGTGCTGACCGCACCCGTCGCGATCGCGGCGCCCGTCGAGCCGGTCGCCGACAACGCTGGCGAGGCCGGCGAGCGCCCGCAGCTCGATCCAAGACTCACCTTCGATCGTTTCGTGGTGGACGAGTCGAACCTGGTCGCGGTCAACGCCGCGCGCGCACTGGCCGAGCCCGGCCCGGTGCGCTTCAGCCCCCTCTTCCTCCACGGCGCGACCGGACAGGGCAAGACCCACCTGATGAACGCGGTCGCGCATGCCTTCCTGGCGGCGCACCCGGGCGCGCGCGTGATGCTGATGTCGGCGGAGCGCTTCATGTTCGAGTTCGTCGCCGCGGTGCGCGCGCGCGACACGTTCGCGTTCAAGATGAAGTTGCGCGGGCTCGACCTGCTGCTGATCGACGACCTCCAGTTCATCGCCGGGAAGGACTCGACCCAGGAGGAGTTCTTCCACACCGTCAACGAGATCATGGCCGCAGGCAAGCGCCTGGTGATCGCCGCCGACCGCGCGCCGCAGGCGCTCGAGGGGATCGAGCCGCGCATCCTCGGCCGGCTCGCCGCGGGGCTGGTCGCCGATATCCGCCCGTCGACGCTGGCGCTCCGCCGCGAGGTGCTCGAGCGGCGCGTGGCGGACATGCCCGACGTGCGCGTGCCCGCCGCGGTGCTCGACCTGCTCGCGACCCGGATCACCGCGAGCATCCGCGAGCTGGAGGGCGCGCTCACCCGGGTCACGGCTTATGCGATGCTGACCGGGGCGGCGATCGACCTCGACTTCGCGACGCAGACGCTCGGCGACATGCTGCGCGGCCATCAGCGTCGCGTGACGATCGACCAGATCCAGAAGCTCGTGTCGGACCATTTCGAGCTCAAGCCGCTCGACCTGATCTCGGCGCGGCGCGCGCGCGCGGTGGCGCGGCCGCGACAGATCGCGATGTACCTCGCCAAGCGCCTGACCACGCGCTCGCTGCCCGAGATCGGCCGCAAGTTCGGCGGGCGCGATCACTCGACCGTGATCCACGCCGTCAAGCGGATCGAAGCGCTGCGCGACAGCGACCGCGAGGTCGACGGCGCGGTGCGGCTGCTGCTCGGCCAGCTCGGCGCCTGAGCACCGCTCACGCCGCGCGGCGCAGTGGCTCCTCCTCGCTCGGCGCGGGCGCGGTGGGGAGCGTGGTGATCTCGGCGGTGGCCGGCGCGCGCCGCCGATCGGGGAAGAGCAGCCGGCTGGCCAGCACGATCACGCCCAGCGCGGCATAGGTCGCCAGCACCGCCTCGAGGCTGAACAGCAGCGCGCCCGCGAAGGCGGCGCGCAGCCACAGCGGATTGACGCCCAGGTCCTCCCCGACGGCGGCGCAGACGCCGAAGAGGTTGTCGCGCGGGGCGGGCGGGGTGGTGGTCTCGGTCATGCGCTCTCTCGCTCTCTCGGGCGGCGGTCGCCGCGGCTCACGAAGTGATCAGCAAGAGTGATGCCAGATCATTACTCCCCCTCTTAAGGGGAGGGCTGGGGTGTGGCGTTGCCGCGAGCGCTGCGCCCGAGGCGACGCCCCATCCCCGCTCCCTCCCCGAAGGGGAGGGGAGAAGCGCCATTATTTGGCGCCGCGCGCCGACACCGATCCGCAGCTTACGCCAACAACCCCATCGCGCGCTGCGCCTGGCGCAGCGTCGGTGCCGCCAGCGCGCGCGCCTTCTCCGCGCCCCGCTCCAGGATCGAGTCGATCGCGGCGCGATCGTCGAGCAGCCGCACCATCTCGTCGCGGATCGGCGCGAGCGTGGCCACCGCCAGGTCCGCCAGCGCCGGCTTGAACGCGCCGAACCCCTTGCCGGCGAAGTCGCTCAGCACGTCCTGCGGCGTGCGGTCGGCGAGCGCGGCGAAGATCGTCAGCAGGTTGCGTGCCTCGGGCCGGCCCTCCAGCTCCTCCACCGTCGCGGGCAGCAGGTCGGGGTCGGTCTTCGCCTTGCGGAACTTGTCCGCGATCACCTCGTCGCTGTCGATCAGCTTCACCAGCGACTGTTCCGACGGGTTGGACTTGCTCATCTTCGCCGCGGCGTCGCGCAGCGACATGATCCGGGGCGCGGCGGCGCTGATCAGCGGTTCGGGCAAGGTGAACAGCGCGCTGTCATAGTCGGTGTTGAACTTGGTCGCGATGTCGCGCGCCAGCTCGAGATGCTGCTTCTGGTCCTCGCCGACCGGAACGTGTGTGCCGTTGTAGAGCAGCACGTCCGCCGCCATCAGCACCGGATAATCGTAGAGCCCGACGCTGGCGCCCTCGCGGTTCTTCCCGGCCTTGTCCTTGAACTGGGTCATGCGGTTGAGCCAGCCGACGCGCGCGACGTTGTTCAGCAGCCAGGCGAGCTCGCTGTGCGCGGGCACGCGCGCCTGATTGAACAGGATCGACCGCTCGGGATCGATCCCGGCGGCAACCAGCGTGGCAGTCATCTCGATCGTGTTGGCGGTCAGCTCGGCGGGCGCGATGAACTCCGTGAGGCCGTGCAGGTCGGCGATGAAGTACATCGTCTCGCCGCCCTGCGCCTGGATCTGCTGCTGCATCGCGACCCACTGCTTCACCGCCCCCAGATAGTTGCCGAGGTGGAGGTTGCCGGTGGGCTTGATACCGGAGACGACGCGCATCTTGGTCATCGGGACGAGGCTCTGCGACGGAGGAGGGAACGGAGGTCGGCGGCGCGGAACGCGCCGGTGGCGAAACAGGCGAGCGCGTAGATCGCGACGCCCGCGCCGACCAGTACCGCCAGCGCGACGCCGCGCACGACGAGGCCGCCGGTGAGGTACGGGTCGACCAGCGGCGTCACCAGCAGCAGCGCGCCGCCCATCAGCAGCGCCGCGAGTGCGAGCCGCGGCACCTTGCGCTTGAGCTGCGGATCCAGCGCGAAATGACCGCGCCGCGCCAGCACGACGTAGAGCGAGGCGACGTTGACGGTCGACGCCAGCGCAGTGGCGAGCGGCGGGCCGATCTGGCCGATGTCCCAGTGCGCCAGCGTCGGGATCAGCACGAGATTGCCGACGAGGTTGAGCGCGACCGAGTAGAGCGCCAGCCGCACCGGTGTCCGCGTGTCGGCACGCGCGTAGAAGCCGGGGGTGAGCACCTTGACCAGCACGTAGCTCGGCAGCCCGAGCGAGAAGGCGGCGAGCGCCTGTGCCGAGCGCGCGCTGTCCGCGCCGGTGAAGGCGCCGTGCTGGAACAGCCCGCGCACGATCGGCTCGGCGGCGAAGACGAAGGCGGCGGTGGCGGGCAGGGTGAGGAACAGCGCGAGCTCCAGCCCGCGGTTCTGCGTCTCCATCGCCTCGGTCTCGCGCCCCTCGCTCAGCAGCCGCGACACGACTGGCAGCAGGATCGTGCCGAGCCCGATGCCGATCATCCCGAGCGGCAGCTGGTTGAGCCGGTCGGCGTAGTAGATCGCGGAGATCGATCCCGCCGGCAGCAGCCAGCCAGCGAGCGCGGTGGAGATGGCGAGATTCACCTGCGCCGCGCCCGCACCTGCCGCGGCGGGGACGATCAGCGTGAGCAGCCGCTTCACGTCGTCGTCGACGCGCGGCCGGCGCAGCCTGAGCGAGACCCCCGCGCGACCGCACGCCCACCACAGCCAGGCGAGCTGGAACGCGCCGCCGACGGTGACCGAGATCGCCTGCACCCGCGCGGTCGCGTAGGGGTCCGCGCCGTGAAAGAAGACCAGCGCGCCCACCATCGCGACGTTGAGCAGGATCGGCGCCGCGGCATTGACCCAGAAGCGATCGAGCGAGTTGAGGATGCCGCCCAGCAGCGAGACCAGCGAGATCAGCATCAGGTAGGGGATGGTGAAACGCGACAGCGTCACCGCGAAGGCGAACTGCTCGGGCGTGGGCTGCTGGCGATCGAACCCGCCCGAGAGCGCCAGCGTGATCGGCCATGCCGCGATCAGCATCGCCGCGGTGAACACGAGCAGGACCGGGAACAGCACCGCCAGCGCGCGCTCGGCGAAATCGACCCCGGCGGGGGTGCCGCCACCCTCGGCCACCTTGCGGTTGAACAAGGGGATGAAGGCGGCGGAGAAGGCACCCTCCGCGAACAGGGCGCGGAACATGTTGGGCAGGCGGAAGGCGACGAAGAAAGCGTCGGAGGCGAAGCCCGCGCCGACATAGCTCGCCTGCAGCGTGTCGCGCACCAGCGCGAGCACACGGCTGGCGAGCGTCAGCCCGCCGACCGACCCGAGCGCTTTGGCGAGGTTCATAGCGTCAACGGCCACCCGTGTTCCCGCGGACGCGGGAACCCAGAGCCACGGGAGCCGCGCCCGCCGCCCTGGGCTCCCGCGTGCGCAGGAGCACCGTACGCGACCTCAGGCCTGGCTGACCTCGCCGCCGAACGAGACGCCCTGCGCCTGTGCCTGCTGGAGGAACAGCGCGTTGAAGTCGATCGGCTCGAGCAGCAGCGGCGGGAAGCCGCCGTCGCGGATCGCGTCGGCGACCACGCGGCGCGCGAACGGGAACAGCAGCCGCGGACCCTCGCCGAGCAGGAAGGGCTGGACATGCTCGGCCGGCACGTTGCGCAGCCCGAACAGGCCGGCGTAGGAGAGCTCGGCGATGAAGGCGGTCTTGCCGCCGGTGGTGGCGCGCACCTCGATCTTCAGCGTCACCTCGTGGACTTCCTCGCCCACCTGCGCCGCTCCGATGTCGAACTGGACGTTGATCTCGGGCGGGTTGGGCTCCTGGTAGACCGCCGGCGCGTTCGGGTTCTCGAACGACAGGTCCTTGACGTACTGCGAGATCAGCCCCGCCGCCGGGCCCGTGTCCGCGCCGTTGGCGAGCGGTTCGCCGCCGAGATTGTCCTGGCTGTCCATCGTCCGTCCCTTCACCGATTCCTGTGTCGCGCGCGCCGGCGTTCCCCGGGGCGCAGCAGTCAGCGGCGGTTAGCAGCGCGGTCGACGGGATACAATCGCCGCCCCGGCGATTTGACCTAGGGCAGTTTGATGTTCGGCGCCGTCATGCCTATGTACGACGTCCAGTTTTCGCAGACCAGCCGTCTGGAGTTGCCGTGTTCTACGTAGTCCTGCTCGCCATGGTCGCCGGCTTTCTCGCCCTGCGGCTCTACTCGGTCCTCGGCAAGCGCTCAGGCCACGAGCAGCCGCTGCCCAAGCCCGCCGAGGAGAGAGTCGGTGCGACGGCGCTACCGCGCACCGTGGACGTCACGCCTGAGGTGCGCGAGCCGGTGATGCGGCCGTTCGACAGCGGCACCGAGCCGGGCCTGCGCGCGCTCGTCGCGGCCGAGCCGCAGTTCGACGTGAACCGCTTCATCGAGGGCGCGAAATCCGCCTATCGCATGATCCTAGAGGCATATTGGCGGGGTGACGTCGAGGCGCTGCGCGGGCTCGTCGCGCCCGACGTGCTCGCCGCGTTCCAGGAGGCGATCGAGGCCCGTCAGGCGGCGGGCCACGTGCTCGATAACCGCCTGATCTCGGTCGAGCGCGCGAGCATCGCTTCCGCCTCGGTGGGTGGCGGTGAGGCGCGCGTGACGGTGCGCTTCGACGCCGACATCGCCGCGGTGACCCGCGACGGTGAGGGCCAGGTGGTCGCGGGTTCGACCAGCGACGCGGTCGAGACCCACGACGTGTGGACCTTCGTGCGCCAGGTGAAGACCGCTGACCCGAACTGGATCCTCGCGGACACCGACGAGGCATAAGACGCCGCGGACGACGGCGTGACAGGGAAAGGGGTGGAATGCGGATAAGGGGGGCGCTCGCGGTGGCGAGCGCGATGGCGATCGCGGCGTGCGTCGGGCCCGGCGAGCGACCGACACCGCCGCGCAGCGGCGCGAGCCGCCCGGCCGTCGCCCCGTCCGCCGCGCGCCCGCCGCGCGCGGCGGCACAGACTTCCTACCCGCTCGACCGGCCGGCGCGGCAGCCGGTCGCGTCGACGCCGCTCCCGCCGATGCCGGGCATCGCCGTGCCGGGTGCGGTCAGCGCCTCGGCCAACGGCATCGTGCGCGGTCCCGCGGTCAGCGCGCTCCCACTCGAGCGCGACCAGGCCGGCGCCGCGCTCGCCGCGTTCCGGTTAAGCTGCCCTAGCCTTGTCCGCCGCACCGACACGAGCGGCCTGACGCTCGGCACCGACTGGCAGGCGGCCTGTACCGCGGCATCGACCGCCGCCGACCGCGACGCCGCCTCCTTCTTCCAGCGCTGGTTCGAGGCGGTGCAGGTCGGCGATGGCCGCGCTTTCGCCACCGGCTATTTCATCCCCGAGATCGCCGGCTCGCGCGAGCCGCGCCCCGGCTACGCCCCGATCTACGCGCGCCCGAGCGACCTGATCGACGTCGACCTCGGCAGCTTCGTCGACACGCTCGCGGGAAAGAAGATCCGGGGTCGGGTCGATGGTAGCCGGCTGGTGCCCTATTACGACCGCACCGCGATCGAGCAGGGGGCACTGGAGGGCCGCGCGCGCGTGCTCGGCTATGCCGTCGATCCGGTCGAGCTGTTCTTCCTCCAGGTGCAGGGCTCGGGGCTGGTGCGGATGCGCGACGGCGGGGTGCTGCGCATCGGCTATGAGACGCAGAACGGCCGCGAGTACACCGGGATCGGCGCGCTGATGAAGAGCCGCGGGCTGCTCGGCCCGGGCCAGTCGTCGATGCAGGGGATCGTCGCCTGGCTCCACGCGCATCCCGAGGAGGGGCGCGCGATCATGCGCGAGAACAAGAGCTACGTCTTCTTCCGCGAGCTCGACGGGCCGCCGCTCGGCGCGCTGGGGCTGCCCGTCACCGGCGGCGTCACCGTCGCCGCCGACCCGCGCTTCGTGCCGCTCGGCGCGCCGATCTTCCTCTCGATGGATCGCACCGACGCCAACGGCGTGTGGATCGCGCAGGACACCGGCGGCGCGATCAAGGGCGCCAACCGCGTCGACACCTTCTGGGGCGCGGGCGAGGCGGCGCGCGCCACCGCGGGCGGCATGAGCGCGCGCGGCACCGCTTTCCTGCTGCTGCCGGTCGGCAGCTACGACCGCTGGGTAGCGCGCCGCGCCGCGGGAGGCGTGGGTGGCGGGACGACGCCTCGGCGCTGACGAGGAGGCGCTGTGGGCGCGCGTGCGCGCCACGGTTCGCGCGCTGCCCGGGCGGCGGGCCGAACCTCTCGTCGCCGCGCCGCCGCTGGCCGAGCCCGTCGCGCCCGCGCGTGCGCTGGCGGTGACCCCGGTCAGCGCGCCGGTGCGGCCCGCGCCGCGCGGGCTCGGCGAGACGCTCGACCGCGGCTGGGACCGGCGGCTCGCCACCGGCCATGTCGCGCCCGAGCGGACGATCGACCTGCACGGCCACACGCTCGCCTCCGCGCACAGCGCGCTCGACGTCGGCCTCGGCGCGGCGATCGCGCGTGGGGAGCGCGTGGTGCTGCTCGTCACGGGCAAGCCGCCGCGGCCCGAGAGCCAGCGCCCGCACGCGCGCGGCGCGATCCGCGCCTCGGTGCTCGACTGGCTCCAGCTCTCGCGCCACGCCGGCGCGATCGCCACGATCCGCAACGCCCACCCGCGGCACGGCGGCGCGGGGGCGCTGTACGTGATCCTGCGGCGGAAGCGGTGACGGATCGTGTCGCGGCGGAGGGCTGTCGAAGCTCGTACCGTCAGCGTCCGTTACCCTGGGGCTATGAGGCGGGATCCATATCTCAGCGCGAGCATCGGCTGCGTCCCCGGTACCACCTATCTCGGCTCACGCCTGTCCTGAGCGACGCCGCAGCCAGGGGGCGAAGGGTCCGGTCACGGCAATCTCTAGCTTCTGTCTGACACAAAAGGGGACTCTGGCCTCACCCCGCGAGCGCCAGCTCGATCACCCGCTCGTAGATGTCAGTCAGCCGCGCCAGAGCGTCGAGCGCCACCGCCTCGTCGGGCTTGTGCATCGTCGCGTTGAGCAGGCCGAACTCCACCACCGGGCAGAGCGCGCGCAGGAAACGCGCGTCCGACGTGCCGCCGGTGGTCGACAGCTCGGGCGTCCGCCCCGTGACCTCGAGGATCGCGGTCGAGACCAGAGCGGAGAGCGCCCCCGGCGCGGTGAGGAATGCCTCACCCGAGACTCGCGCCAGCACCTGCGCCGCGGGGGCGTGCGCGCGGACGATCGCCTCCACCCGCGCGGCCAGCTCGTCGCCGCGGTGCAGGTCGTTGAAGCGGATGCTCAGCCGCGCGCTGGCGTGCGCGGGGATGACGTTGGTCGCGGGATTGCCGACCGTGACGTCGGTGATCTCGAGGTTGGAAGGCTGGAACCACTCGCTCCCGGTGTCCAGCACCAGCGCGTCGAGCTCGGCCAGCGCGGCGATCAGCGGCGGGATCGGGTTATCGGCTAGGTGCGGGTAAGCGACATGGCCCTGCCGCCCCGGCACGTCGATCCAGACGTTGACCGAGCCGCGCCGCCCGATCTTGACCATGTCGCCGAGCGCCACGACCGAGGTCGGCTCACCGACCAGACACATGTCGGGCAGCAGGCGGCGCGCGCGCATCCGCTCGATCAGCGCGACGGTGCCGTAGGTGGCGGGTCCCTCCTCGTCGCCGGTGATGATCAGCGTCAGCTGCCCGGCGTCGGACGGGACGCGCGCCGCCGCGGCGACGAAGGCGGCCACCGCGCCCTTCATGTCGACCGCGCCGCGCCCGCGCAGCAGGCCGTCGGCGATCACCGGCTCGAACGCGCCCGCGCTCCAGCCCGGCCCCGGCGGCACGACGTCGACATGGCCAGCGAAGGCGAGGTGACGCCCGCTGCCGCGGGTCGCCAGCAGGTTCTCGACCGGCCCGTCGGGCGCCGCGCCGGCGACGAAGCGCTCGACCGCGAAGCCGAGCGGCAGCAGCGCCGCCTCTAGCACGTCGAACACCGCGCCGCGCGCCGGCGTCACGCTCTCCGCAGCGATCAGCGCGCCCGCGAGTTGAACCACGTCGATCACGCGAGGAGTTCCTTATGCCCAAGGTCGATATCGAGCGCCTGCCGTCGCACGAGGGGAGCGACTATCCCGAGCCGTTTCAGGCGGCCGCGTCGGACCGCGCGGTGCGCGTGCTGTCCGAGGCGATGGGACTGAGCGACTTCGTCGCCACGCACGTCACCGTGCCGCCGGGCGGCTGGTCGTCGCAACGCCACTGGCACGAGAGCGAGGACGAGGTGGTGGTCGTGCTCAGCGGTGAGGCGGTGCTGGTCGACGACGTCGGTCGTCACCCGCTGCGCGCCGGGGACATCGCCACGTTCCGCAAGGGCGAGGCGAACGCACACCATCTCCGCAACTACAGCGACTCGCCCTGCGTGCTGTTCGCGGTGAGCCTGCCCGAGGCGTCGACCGTCCATTATCCCGACATCGCGATGCGCTGGCACCCGCGGCACGGCTATGAGGCCGAGCCGGCGGGGAGCGGCGAGGAGGCGCACTAGGCGACCGGCTGCTCGAACTTCTCGATCACCCATTCCTCCTCCTGCGCGCCGGCGATCCAGTCCTGCAGGAAGGGATGGCGCAGCACCGCACCGATGTAAGCGGCGGCGAAGCGCGGGGCGGGGAGCGAGTAGGTGACGATACGCGTGCATACCGGCGCGAACATGATGTCGGCCGCGCCGAACGCGCCGAACAGGAAGTCGCCCTCGCCGGCCCCCCCGAAGCGCGCGCGCGTCTGCGCCCAGAGCTCGAAGATCCGCGTGAGGTCGGCCGCGACGTCGTCGTCGATCGGGCTGGGCGGGTAGATCTGGCGAACGTTCATGCCGTGCTTGCGGCGCAGTGCCGCGAAGCTGGAGTGCATCTCCGCCGCCATCGATCTGGCCATCGCGCGCGCCGCCTCGTCCTCGGGCCAGAAGCGCGCGCGGCCGACCTTGTCGGCGAGATAGTCGACGATGGCGAGGCTGTCCCACACCACCGCCTCGCCGTCCCACAGGATCGGCACCTTGCCAGAGGAGGGAGCGAACTCGTCGCCCTCGCGGCGCTTGTCCCACGCCTCGTCGTAGAGCGGCACCACCACCTCCTCGAAGGCGAGGCCCGACTGGCGGCAGGCGAGCCAGCCGCGCAGCGACCAGGAGGAATAGGCCTTGTTGCCGATGATCAGCTTCATCCCCGCTGGTTAGGCGCCCGCGGCAAGGAGGGCAATCGTGCGTGTCGTCGCGGGGTATGCGCCGGGTTAACCGCGCTCGTAGAGCCTGCCGCAGTGATGCTCGGCGCAGGCTCACGGTCGGCCATTCCCGGCCGGAGGGTAACGTCGATGACCTTGGACCCGCTCGCCACGCCGCTCTGCACCGCCGATCTCTCGGCGCGCGCGCCCGCCTTCGTCGAGGCGCCGCGGCTGGTGTTCCGCTCGCCCGTCGCCGCGCTTAGCCGCTCCGAACTGCTGCGCCGCCAGATCGCAGCGGCGCGGGAACGCGCGCTGGCGCACTGAGGGGGACGAAGGTGGCGCGGGCACGGATGCCGCGTAGACGCGAACTACCGCGATGGGCGGCGGTGATGTTACGTCCTGGTGGGGGCGAGCGCAGGCCGCCGTGCCCGCACCCTTCCGTCATCCCCGCGAAGGCGGGGATCCAGACGCGCGGCCGTCTCGACTCGATCGCTCACGTCAGCGTGTATGGATTCCTGCCTTCGCAGGAATGACGGGGGGAAGGGTACCGGATGTTTCGGCCGTGCTCACCCACACGCCTGCGCTGCGACCCAGTTGTCAGACCGCCCCGGTCAACCGCCTACGCCTAGCCGATCGACTCGATCACCGCCGCGCGCAGCTCGGCGATCCCCATCCCGGTCTCGCTCGACGTCTGCAGGATCTGCGGGTGCGCGGCGGGGCGTTTGCGCGCTTCCTCCTCGGTGCGCGCGAGCACCTCGGCGAGATCCGTCGCCTTCACCTTGTCCGCCTTGGTCAGCACCAAGCGGTAGCTCACCGCGGCCTTGTCGAGCATCGCGAGCACCTCGCGGTCGACCTCCTTGATGCCGTGGCGGCTGTCGATCAGCACCAGCGCGCGCTTCAGCGCCTGGCGCCCGCGCAGATAGTCGTTCACCAGGAAGCGCCACTTCTTGACCACGTCCTTGGGCGCCTTGGCGAAGCCGTAGCCCGGCATGTCGACGAGCCGGAACACCGCCGGTTCGCCGACGTCGAAGAAGTTGAGCTCCTGCGTGCGCCCCGGCGTCACCGAGGTGCGCGCCAGTGCCTTGCGGCCGACCAGCGCGTTGAGCAGCGACGACTTGCCGACGTTCGAGCGCCCGGCGAACGCCACCTCGGGCATCTCGGCCGGCGGCAGATACTCGAGCGCGGGCGCCGACTTCAGGAACTCCACGGGGCCGGCGAAGCGCTTGCGCGCCGCCTCGATCAGCTCCTCGTCGAATGCGGCGCCGTCATCGCTCACTTGGCCGGCGCCTGCTTCAGCTGTGGATGGCGGCTGTAGAGCCACTTCTGCTGCAGGATCGAGATGCAGTTGGTGGTGATCCAGTAGATCTGCAGCCCGACCGCGAAGGGCGCCATCACGAACATCAGCACCCAGGGAAGGATCGCGAACACCTGCTTCTGCGCGTCGTCCATCGGCGCCGGGTTGAGCCGGAACTGGAAGAACATCGAGATGCCCAGCAGCACCGGCACCACGCCGATGGCGAGGAAATGCGGCAGCGTGATCGGGATATAGCCGAACAGGTTGAGGATCGTCGCCGGGTCGGGCGCGGAGAGGTCCTTGATCCACAGCGCGAACGGCTGGTGGCGCATCTCGATCGTCAGCAGCAGCGCCTTGTACAGCGCGTAGAAGATCGGGATCTGGATCACGGTCGGCAGGCAGCCCGCCAGCGGGTTCACCTTCTCCGCCTTGTAGAGCGCCATGATCTCCTGCTGCTGGCGCTGCTTGTCGTCCTTGTAGCGCTCCTGGATCGCCTTCATCTTGGGCTGGAGCGCGCGCATCGCCGCCATGCTGGCGAACTGGCGCTGCGCGATCGGGAAGACGAGCAGCCGGATCGTCAGCGTCAGGATGATGATCGCCACGCCGAAATTGCCGATCAGGCGGAACAGCAGGTCGAGGTAGTAGAAGATCGGCTTCTCGACGAGGCGGAACCAGCCCCAGTCGATCGCATAGTCCAGCTTCGTCACCGCGCCCGTGTCGGTGTAGCGATCGAGCAGCTTCACCTCCTTGGCGCCGGCGAACAGCTTGGCGGTCTGGCTGACCTGGCGGCCGGGCGGCAGCAGCTGCGGCGCAGTGGTGAAATCGGCCTGGTAGCTCTGGTTCGGTCCGGCGCGGAACTGGCCGTCGAACGCGCGGCCCTGGTCGGGCACCATCGCGGCGAGCCAGTATTTGTCGGTGAAGCCGAGCCAGCCGCCGGTGCTGGTGAAGCGCGCCGGGCCCGAGGCGAGGTCCTTGAAGTTCGGATTATAATGCGCGGCGCCGTTGTTGACCGACATGGGCCCCGTGTGGATCGTCCAGCTGTCGGGGTCCTTGGACACGCCGATGCGGTTGACGAGGCCATAGGCCGCGACCGGCACCGCGCCGCCGCCCGCGTTGGCGACGGTCTGCTTGACCGTGAAGAGGTAGTCGTTGTCGACCGCCAGCTCGATCGCGAAGCGCTGGCCCTGCGCGTTGCTGGCGGTGAGCGTCACCGGCTTGCCCGGGGTGAGCAGCGGCGCCGAGGCGGTCCACACGGCGTCGGCGGCCGGCGGGCGCAGCCCCTCGTCGCGCCAGCCGAAGGCGGCGAAATAGGCGTCCTGCGTGCCGGCCGGCGAGAACAGGCGGATCGGCGGTGAGTCCTTGGCGACCGTCTCGTTGTACCGGGTCAGCACCAGATCATCGATCCGCGCGCCCTTGAGGTTGATCGAGCCCCGGAGTGCGGGCGTCTCGATGCGGACGCGCGGGCTCTCCGCCAGCACCTGCGTGCGATCGCGCAGCGCGGCGGGCGAGTCGGCGGTGGGGTCGGCGCCGGGCTGCGGCAGCGCGCGCGACTTGCCCTTCTCGACCTTGGACGCGGGCGGGTTCGCCGTCGGGAAGAAGCGGTTCTGCACCAGCGGCCATCCGAACAGGATGAGCGCGGCGATCACCGCGAACAGCACGAAGTTCTTGCTCTCGTCCTTCACAGGCGTCCCAAGCTTTCCTTATGGCACCGGATCATGGCCGTGCCCGCCCCAAGGGTGACAGCGCGCGATCCGCCGCACCGCCAGCCACCCGCCCCTGACCGCGCCATAGCGGCCAAGCGCCTCGATTGCATAGGCGGAACATGATGGTTGGAAGCGGCACGAGGGCGGCAGCACCAGCGACGGCCCCAGCTGCCAGGCGCGCGCCACCCAGATCAGCGCGCGCGCGATCATTTGCGTGTCTTCGCCAGCGCGCGGGTGAGATCGGCGCCGAGCTGCGCCCAGTCACGGTCCTTCGCCGCCAGCCGGCCGATCAGGACGTGGTCGGCGCCGACTGTCCCGTGCTGAGGCAGGACCTCACGCGCCAGCGCGCGGAAGCGCCGCTTGATGCGGTTACGCACCACGGCATTGCCGACCTTCTTGGTGACGGTGATGCCGAGCCGCATGCTGGTGTCGCCGTCGTGGCGCGCCTTCACCAGAAGCACGAAGCCGGGCATCGGCGCGCGACGCCCGGCGTTGGCGGCCAGGTAATCCGACCGTTTCGTCATCCGGCCCACAGCCATCCTTGGCTCCGGGCCGGCGGAGCGCTCGATTACGCCGACAGCTTCTTGCGGCCGCGCGCGCGGCGCGCCCGGATCACCGACCGGCCGCCGACCGTGGCCATCCGCGCGCGGAAGCCGTGACGGCGGGCGCGCACCAGATTGCTCGGCTGAAAGGTCCGCTTCATGAGTCATTTCCCGAATTCGAATGGCAAAGGGCCGCCACGCGGACGGCCCGAACGATCCGGGCCGCTAAGCGAACGGCGCGCGAAAGTCAACGCGCGCGGGGCAGGGCGACGCGATCGGCCACGCCGGGTCAGCAGGGGCGCGGCCGTCACGTTGACAAGCCGGAGCCCGGCGCGGTCTGCGTCGGCTTCATGGTCGCGATCGTCTCCACGCTGGCGTATCTGGGGCTCGAGGCGCGCGCCGTCGAGGTGCAGGTGCAGCTCATCCCCGGGCTACCCGCCTTCAACCTCGTCGGCCTCGCCGACAAAGCGGTGGGCGAGAGCCGCGAGCGCGTGCGCGGCGCGATCGCCGCGATGGGCCTGTCGCTCCCGCCCAAGCGCATCGCGGTCAACCTCTCGCCCGCCGACCTCCCCAAGGAGGGCTCGCATTTCGACCTGCCGATCGCGCTGGCGCTGCTGGCCGCGATGGGGCTGGTCGATGCCGCGGCGCTGGAACGCTACGTCGTCGTGGGCGAACTCGGGCTCGACGGGCGGCTGGCGCCGTCGCCGGGCGTGCTGCTCGCCGCGCTCCACGCCGGCGCCGCGGGTAGAGGGCTGATCTGCCCCGCGGCGCAGGGCAGCGAGGCGGCGTGGGCGGGCCGGATCGAGGTGATCGCCGCGCCCGATCTCATCGCGCTGCTCAACCATCTCAAAGGTCGCCAGCTGCTCGCGGCGCCGCGCCCGGGCGAGGTGATCGAGCGGCGCGACGGCCCCGACCTGCGCCAGGTGCGCGGGCAGGAGAGTGCCAAGCGCGCGCTCGAGGTCGCCGCGGCGGGCGCGCACAACCTGCTGATTATTGGGAAGCCAGTTTGGGGAAACGAATGTAGAACAGAGGCAATAAGGGTGGATAACTGCCCGTCCGCTTTCGGTCGGTCAGCCGGGCAAACCGGCCGTTTGTTCAGGCGGCAGGAGGGGGCTCGAGCGCCTGCCGGGGGAGGGGGAAGCGGCCAGTCCGCTGTCGAGCAATCATCTGAAGTAGGCGGACATTCGTTTGGCTTTTGGCGCAGCACGCTGGAAACGAAGCAACGGTGGGCCTGCCGGGGCGGGTAAGCTGACCGCAGGCCGCCAAAAGCAAGTGACCCTCGAGCGCTTGCGAGGCAGGCATGAACGTTGCCCCCCCCCGCGCGCGACCGGTGTGTCAGGAGCTTCACATTCGCCGCATCGTCGCTGTCGATCCTTGCCCAATCTGACGCTAACGTGCGGGCTATGAGCCCGACGGAAACCTCATGACGACCCTCAGCCTTCTCGCCCAGCAGGACTTCTTGGAGCGCGAGGCGAGCGGCCGCGATCCCATCAAGGCCATCTCGGAACTCGTCTGGAACGGCCTAGACGCAGACGCCATCACCGTGCGTGTCGGCTTCGAGCGCAACGCGCTCGGCGGCGTGACCGCGATCACGGTGGAAGACGACGGTACGGGCATTTCGCCGGAGCGTGCGGAGCAGGACTTCGCGAGGCTCGGCGCCTCGTGGAAGCGTGGCAAGCACCGCACGGACTCGGGACGGGCGGTCCACGGCAAGGAAGGGCGCGGCCGGCTCCGCTTCTTCTCACTTGCCCAGCGCGCGCAGTGGCACTCGACCTCCGCCACAGAGGACGGCCTCGTGTCGCAACGTTTGGAGATCCATGCCAAGTCACTGGGGCGGTGCGAGGTGATCCCCCTCGACGCCCCCACGCGCGGCGCTCCCGGCACGGTCGTTGAGCTGACGCTCCTCAAGGAGACATTCGACTGGCTCGTCACACCCGACGCGTTCCGTCAGTTCAGCACCGTCTTCGCGCCCTACATCCTCCTATATCCGAACACGAAGATCTGGTGGAACGGGTTGGACGTCGACCCCAACGTGACGATCGATCGCTGGCGTGACCTGCCGCACCGCGTCGTGCAGCTCTCGGATCGGACCATCGACGATCTTCGGGTAAAGGTGATCGAGTGGACGCAGGGAGGCGACGCCCGCCAGATCCACTTCGGAGGCGAGGATGCGATCGTGCTCGGGTCACAGCCGGCCCATGTCACCGCACCCGGGTTCGCCTTCTCCGCCTACGCCTACTCCTCATTCTTTCAGGAGATCGCCGACGACAACCTGCTCGAGCTCGACGATCTCAACGACCCAGACTTCACGACTGTGCTGGCGCACATCCGCAGCGAGCTGACCGAATACTTTCGGGAAAGGATCAGCGAGCAGTCGCTCGGCGTCATCCAAGACCTCAAGGACGAAGGCTCCTACCCATACGAGGGCGAGCCCAGGGACGAGATCGAACGGCGCGAGCGTCAGATGTTCGACATCGCGACCTACGCGGTGAACTCCTACTCGCGCGACTTCCCGAAGGCGGAGCCGTCCCTGAAGCGGATGACGCTCACGCTCCTGAAAGAGGCGATCAAGCACAACCCCGACGAGCTGACGACCATCCTGCGCGCAGTGATCGACCTTCCCAAGTCGAAGCAGGCCGAGTTATCGGCGCTGCTGAAGAAGACCGAGCTCGGCCACATTATCGGCGCCTCGAGCCTGATCGCGGACCGCGTCACCGCGCTCGGGGTTCTCAGGGGCATGGTGTTCGACAGCAGGTTCAGGAATACTGTGCGTGAGCGAGGCGAGCTCGACGCGCTGGTCCGCGAGAATACCTGGCTGTTCGGCGAGCAGTTCCACATCACGCTCGCCGAAAGCGGGCTGACGAAGGTGATGGGCCGCGTCGCCGAGGAACTCGGGAGCCGTCGGGGCAAGAGGAAGGTCACGAAGGGCGACGGGAAGACTGGCCGCGTCGACTGCTTTCTGGGACGATCGGTGCCGCACGCCAACGCCTCGAAGCTCGAGTTCCTCCTCGTCGAGTTGAAGCGGCCGTCGCTGAAGCTTGGCCGGAAGGAGCTCGATCAGGTGGAGGACTACGTGAACGCGATCCGGAACGAGCCTGAATATCTGCACACCGACACGACGTGGAACTTCTATCTCATCGCAACCGAGTTCGAGGCCGGGATCGAGCACCGCTTCCACCAGCGCGAGCGGCCCCGCGGACTATTCCTTGATGGCGACAATTTCAAGTTCTGGGTGAAGAGCTGGGCCGAGATCGTGCGCGAGAACGAGGCGCGGCTGAACTTCGTGCAGGAGAAGCTCCGTATCGAAGTCTCTGACGAGGAGATCGAAGCCCGAATCGCTGCGCTGCGTCAAATCGTCCTGCGTTGAGCAGGGCGCCCGCTCGCTCTCCGTAGGCCTCGCATCGAACGAATGGCCGCTCCGTATCTTTCAGCGCCAATTGGAGGTCGTTGCCGGGTTCGACGTCTCCTGCGATCGTCGACTGTGGCGCAGCATTCGATGCGATTACGGGCTATAATTTGGTTCACACACCGGATATGCCTTGCTGTGCAGCGCCGAAATGCATGAAACGTGCTGGTAAGATGCTCGGCCGAAATATCGAAAACGGTCGCGCGGGCGCGTTTCGCCGCTTAAAAAGGCATCTCGCCCGCACTCGCTGGATCGCGATCGTCGTTGCCTCCGTTCTGATTGAGGCGGCGCGCTGCCCGGCAGCGGGCACGTGATTGTCTGTCGGTTTCCAGGTCTTTGAGCATTTTATGTAATAGCGACCGATTTGGATGGTATGCCTAATTGACTCCCGTCCGCCGCTATGACCTTTCCAGGGCAACGATTAACATTTGCCGCTAGGGGGAAGGGCGCCGTGCGACTGGCAAGGCTCAGTATCCGCAACTTTCGCAACTTCGAGGCAGTCGACATCCCCCTTGGTGGCAACGTCGTCCTTCTCGGCGAAAACAGGGTAGGAAAGAGCAATCTCCTGTTCGCAATTCGGTTGGTGCTCGACCCAACCCTGTCGGATGCGGCGCGCGAGCTCAAGCTCTCGGACTTTTGGGACGGGTGCGATCTCGTCGCGTCGCCACAGATCGAGGTTCATCTCGACATCGCCGACTTTGACGCGGACAATGCCCAAGCCGCTCTGCTCACCGACTTCAGAACCGCGGCCGACGCCACCGTAGCGCGTCTGAGCTACATATTCCGTAAGAAAGCTGATGTAGCCGGGCCACTACAATCTGCGGCAGACTGCGAGTTTATCGTCTTCGGCGGTGGTGACGAGGCCCGGTCCGTGCCGAGCCGTGTGCGGCGGCGGATTGCCCTCGACATGCTTGATGCCTTGCGCGACGCCGAAGGCCAGCTCGGCTCCTGGCGCAGTTCGCCGCTGCGGCCGCTGCTCGAGGACGCCATCGCTGGCGTCGATCGCGCGTCGCTCGACGCAGTGGCCGCCGACCTCGATCGCGCGACCCGGGCGCTCGAGGGTTTCTCCACGGTCAAGGCGCTTGAGGACGAGCTGCGCTCGGGCATATTGGATCTCGCCGGCACGGCGCACGACATCGACGCCCGACTGCGTTTCGCGCCGACCGATCCATTGCGGCTGTTTCGCTCGATTGCGATGTTCATCGACAATGGCAAGCGCGGCATTGCCGAAGCGAGCCTCGGTTCGGCCAATGTCGCCCTTATTGCGCTCAAGCTCGCCGAGTTCGCCTGGCGCCGCGCAAAAAACGAGCGCAATTTCTCGCTTCTATGCATCGAGGAGCCCGAGGCGCACCTTCACCCCCAGCTCCAACGCGGCCTGTTTGACAAGCTGTTCAACGCCGGCGACCCCGCCCAAGCGCTGATCGTCACCAGCCATTCGCCGACTCTGGCCGCAGTTGCGCCGCTGCGCGCCATTGTTCATCTGAAATCTTCGGGCGGCAAAGCGTTCGCCTATTCGCTCGCCAATTTGCCCGTGACCGACGACGAGCTGGAGGACATCGAACGTTATCTGACCGCGACGCGCTCAGAACTGATCTTCTCGCGCGGCGTGATCTTCGTTGAGGGCGACGCCGAGGAAGCGCTGATGCCGGCCTTTGCCGACGCCATGGGCCACAGCTTCGACCGGCTCGGCATCACGGTCTGCAACGTCGGGGGCGTCAATTTCACGCCCTATGTGAAGCTCGCCGCCAGTCTCGGTCTGCCCTTCGCCGTGGTGACCGACTGGGATCCGCTCGACGGCACCAAGCCACCCCTCGGCAAGGGGCGAACGCTGGACATATGGGACGCCGTGGCCTTGGTCACTGGCCAGGCCGCCCTGACGCCCGAGGCGCGCGTGCATTGGGCGGCCGCCGATTTCGCCGCGTTCAGCAAGGGCTGGGAAAAAGCCGGCATTTTCCTGAACGACCAGACCTTTGAGGTGTCGGTCGCCAATACTCCGTCGTTGCTCGGCGCGCTACTCGACATCCTGTCCGAGCAAGGGTTCGGTTCGGTGCGCACCACGCGGATCGCCGCCTGGCGGGCCGGAACGCCAGTCGATGCCGGGCAGCTCCTCGCAATGATCGCGGACATCGGCAAGGGTAGGCTTGCCGCGAAGCTGGCGAAGAAGCTGCCGTTCGGTCAACATCCGCCAGGCTATATCGCTGCTGCCATCAATTTTGTGGTGGCGCGTGTCTAACCAACTCGCCTTGTCGCGCGCTCTGGCCGACCTCGCCGGCAACCCCGAGCAGAGCGAAGCCGTGCGGGAGCGCGGACACTGCGTGGTGCTCGCCGGACCTGGCAGCGGCAAGACCAAGACGCTGACGACGGCGATGGCACGCGCGCTCATCGAAGACGTTGTCGAGCCGCGCGGGGTTGCCTGCATCACCTACAATAATGAATGTGCAATTGAGCTTGAAGCCCGGCTTGCCCCCTTTGGCATTGGCGGCAGCGACCGCAACTTCATTGGAACCGTCCACAGCTTCGCGCTGACCCAGGTGATCATGCCCTACGCGCGCTGCCTCGCCGGATTGCTTCCCGACGAGATCCGCGTAGCGACCCGCGACGAAATTAGCGCGGCGGTTGAAGTCGCCTATGCCGTGGTGTTCGACGACCAGTTCGACCCGCATGCGCGTTGGCAGTTCGCCGAGGAAAAGCGCCGGTGCGAGGTCAATCGCTCACTTGTTCACTGGCGCGGGCGCAATCCCGAACTCGCCGATTTCATTGAGGCGTACGAGGCCGAATTGCGCCGCCGTGGCCTGATCGATTTTGATGACATGCCGCTCATCGCCTACCGCATGATCCGGGATCATGCGTGGATTCAGTCCGCGATCCGCGCACGCTTTCCGATCCTGTTCGTCGACGAGTATCAGGATTTGGGGCATGCGCTACACGAGCTTGTCCTCCTGCTCTGCTTTGCCGGCGGCATTCGCCTGTTCGCGGTCGGCGACGCCGACCAGTCGATCTACGGCTTTACCGGTGCCAATCCCGAGCTCCTGCAATCGCTCGTCGCCCGCCCCGACGTGAGCGAAATACGGCTGCGATTGAACTATCGATCGGGCGCGAAGATCATCCGCGCCTCGTTGGGAGCCCTTGGCGAGGAGCGCGACTATCGCGGCATCGATGCCGCACCCGAGGGCGACCTGCTCTTTTGGAAGGTGAGGGGCGACCTCGACGCGCAGGCATCCGCCGTTGCCAACCAAATCCTGCCCAAACTGCTCGAACGCCATCGAGCCGAAGAGGTCGCCATCCTCTATCGGGCGGCGTGGCTTGGCGACAAGCTCGGCGGTGCGCTCGACCAGACCGGCATTGCCTATGTCCGCACCGACGGCAACGCGCTGGTCAAGCGCAGCTCGCGTCTCGCGCGCCTCGTCGAAGGCTGCGCGGCCTGGGTCGCCGGTGGTTGGCGCGATGCCAACCCGCCGTTCGAGCGGCTGGCCCTGCAGGCACGGGCGATCGTCTACGGCGGGCGCTGCAGTGAAGCCGAAGCCCAGTCGCTGACAGGCCAGCTCATGGCGTTCCTGCGCAGTGGCATCGACAGAGGCGAGACCGCCCACGCCTGGCTACGACGCCTGTGCCAAGAACTTATCGTCCCTTGGCGCGCGCTTGCGCGCAATCCACACCAAGAATGGGGCGTCTGCGTCGAGATGGTCGAGAAGACCGACCCGGCACGCGGGCGGGACATGGCGCTCAACATCTTCGCCGGCCGGATCGAGGGCACCGGTCGGGTCAGCCTCTCGACCCTGCACAGTGCAAAAGGTCGTGAGTTCGACGCGGTCGTCCTCTTCGGCATGAACGCGGGCGATATACCGAGCCGGCGCGACGAGAAGTCCGCAGCTTCCCTCCGCGAAGCGCGTCGGCTCTTCTACGTTGGGGTGACCCGACCGAGAAACGAACTGTCCGTCGTCTACCGTGATGGCGCACCGTCGCCGTGGGTCGTTGAACTCTACAAACGCAGCCAGCAGGTCTGATCGTCATGGCAAGTTCGCCGCAAGAACCGCCATATCGTTCGCGCGACATCCTCGTTCCAATGGCCGAACCCTGGGACGCCCAGTCCTGGATCTCCGTAATCGACGATCCGCCGAGCGCCTATATGGCGCGAGGCGATGTCGGCACCTTCTCGGTGAGCGCTGAGGTGGCCGCCGAGCGGCAAGCCGCCGACCGGCCGGACCCTGAAGAGGAAATGAAGCCGTTCGTGGAAGCCCCGTGATCGGTTGGATGAGCTAACGACTGGTCGGCGCTTCGGCCCTTTAATTAAGCCGCGTGGCCGCGCCGTTCCGGGTCGGCCACGCGGATCAGTCTCCGCTTAGGAACACCACCGTGCTGCGTGTGACAGCGTCCTCAAAATCGCCATCGTGAAGATACCGCCCCATCAGTAGCTCAGGCGCAGCCGGTATGCCGTCACCGAGAAGGGGTCGAGGCGTCGCGCGCGCATCGAAATCCAGCTCGATCGTGCGCGCGAAGTATTTAAGTCGCTCGCGCTCCTCGGTGAGGAAGTCGACGACATCGTCGGGCGTCGGGATCGCCCCTCCGCCATTGCATAGCAGTGCTGAGAGCGATTGCATATAGGGGGCTAATGGCCGGAACCGCTTTCGGTCAATCGGGAAGGTCGTGCCGACGATATTTCGCTGAATGTAGCGTGCAATGGCATAGCCATTGGCCACGGTCACACCCGGCCAGGACGCCGGATATTCAGTATCGGGCGGTACGCCCTGGTCGCAATTGTAGAAGACATACATCGGATAGATGACTGCGCCTGACCGCCGCGCCGTATTGACGTAGCTGATTAACTGGCGTGCCTGCGCGCCGAGCGATTTGCGGGGATGCGGCAGCTCGTCATAGGCCCATCGCGCGCTGTCGCGCTGCGGATAATGTAGGATTTTGGCCTGCAGTGTGAGGCCGATATGCCGACCCGTCGAGCGATTGACGAACCACCAGTCCATGTCAGCGCCCGTGACGACCTCATGCGATGGACCGACGATTATTCTCGGATCGCGCAACGCGCGCAGATGCTTCAACGTCAAATCGGTCCAGGTTGTCTCGCGCCACTGATGCCCAATCCTGCGGGCCTCCGTCAATTCGCGACCGACCTCGAGACTCAACCAATGAGAGAAAGCGCAGATCGAACCCGTCATCGCGCTGGTGTAATCGGACCGGCGGCGAGAGCGCCAGCCTTCGTCGCTTTATCGCCGATCATCGCGCATTTCGCGCGTGAAGCTTGTGCGATGTTGGCATACTATCCGACGATGAGCAGCAATCTCGATCTCGACGGTCTAATCGCAAACCTGGAGATGCCCGGCCGGACACTGGCCTTCTGCGACGAAACCAACCTCACCGAGCAGGCGACCGCCGATCTCGTCGCGAACCTCCGATTGCATGTCGGCGTGGTTATGGCTGCCGAGATTTACGCGCCCGCCGCCGCAGACCTCTCCGCGTTCCTCGAAACCCACGGACTCCCCGAATTCCACGCGGCCGAGGTCGTGAACGGCAAGAAGAATACGCCTTGGCAGGCCGTGTCTTACGAAACGCGCATCGGTGCCTTCGAGCGCATGACCGACACGCTGAGCGTGGCGGGATCGCGGATCCCTTATCTCTACCTGTCCGAACAACAACATGACGAGATGGTGACCCAGTCCGCCGGCTTGATCGTCAGCGACTATAAGCAAAGCCTGAAGACGGTCTTCCTGACGAGCATGGCCGAATATCTCAATGCCGAGCCGACGCCGATCCTCCTGATTGATCGGGACAAGAACACGCCCGGCCCAGTGCTCCATCAGATGAGCCACCCCGGCGCGTTGCTCGGTGGCGGAGCGATCTCTGTCGAGTCGCACAAGGTCATCGGGCTGCAGATCGCCGACATGGCGGCATATGTCGTTCGGCGATACCTCTTCAAGAAGACCGCACTTCATGCGGGCAACGGATCACCGTTTGACGAGATCGCCACCAAAGCGGTCGCCTCGTTCCACGAGCGCTTTGATCTCCTGCTGGCCCCCGAGCCGATCGTCGCCTGAACACGTTCACAAACAGGCTTCAGCGCCGACTGAGTAATCAGCGCGCGCGTAAGGCAATATCGTCGTCGACCAGGCTCTCTTAGGCTACCGCAACGGGAGTCGCCTTGAAGGAAGGGATTGTATGGCAGGCTTGTGGTGGGATGGGATCGAGACCGAACGCTACTGGCTCGAATCTACCGACCGTGAGGACATCGGTTCGGATCTACGAGCGCCCTTGCTCGACGGTGCGGGCATGGAGAACTGGCGGTATGGCCTGTTTCGCCACGCTCGACCTTCCGATTTAGTCTTCCACTACGACAAGCGTATCGGCGCAATTACATCGTTCTCGCGGATATCGGGCGAAGCTTATGAGGCGCCGATTATCTGGGCAGCACGCGGGAGTTATGCGCGTGACCGCAGTGCTGTTCCGAAAAAGGTACCGGGCTACCGCATACCGCTCGAAGGCCACACGAAGCTCGAGAGGCCCATCACCCTCGCAGCTATTCGTACTTTTCGAGATCAGATTGGAGCTTTGTACGACGCCCTTCCGAAGGGCGCGCGCTACTTCCCATTCGAACTGTCCGATCGTCCGGTCAGGCCGCTTCAAGGGTATGCATTCAAATTGCCGGCCGCATTCGTCGATCTCTTCGTCGCCGGTGCAATTGAAGCGGCGGAACCACCCGAGAGGCCGTCGCGATCCGAGACCGACATCTTCCACTACGCGATCACCCAGATTGAGGCATCGGCCGAGAGCTATTCGATCGCCGGGCTCCAGCGGTTTCGAACGAAAAATCGAAGGCTTCGGCGCACAGCGCGGACCATCTTCGGCAATCGTCAGCTCGCGGCCGATTGGGCCTTCCACTACGGCGGCCGAGACGAGCTCCAGTTCAATGTGGGGCTGGACTATTTTCCCGACGCCAGTCGGGCGATTCGGGCGGGCGTCGCATTCTCCTTCGAGCCAAGCCGATCACTTCCCGACATTGGGGTGCTGGTGCCGAAAGTGGCGCGGTTCAACGCCTATCTGAGAGAAAATCCCGAGGCGTTCGAAGGCTTAGCCATGTGGCATTGGCAAGACGACGTGCGCAGCGTCGACTATCCCGTACAGCCGATACCGCCAGCGATGATCCGCCATTCGACGTTCATTTTTCTGGGCGCGCGGCAGCCGCTCGAGAAAATCGACCCCCACGTCGCTCTCCGAGCGTTCGATCGATTGTTTCCTCTCTACGCCTTCGTCGAGTCCGACCCGGACACGCAGCCGGGCTCTATGGCGCCTGACGCCGACGTTCGCCTGCCATCCGAAACCTTGCGCCTCGATGGTGGCCGAGAGATCGATGGCGGCCGCTGGATCACAGCGACGAGCCAGGCACGTAGTCTCGACATCTTTCTGCGCCACAGAGAGATGCAGCGACGCCTCAAAGAAGAGCTGATCCCTGAGGGGATAGCTCAGGTCAGCCTTGAAGTGCCCATCGGCGACCGTCTGATCGACGCCGTCGCGCGGCCGGCCGGCGAAATTTGGTTCTACGAGGTCAAGACAGCGCCGACCATCCGAGGCTGCATCAGGGAGGCGATCGGCCAGCTTCTAGAATACGCACTGTGGCCCGGCGCAACTCGCCCGGACAAGCTTATCGTCGTAGGGGAGCCCGCGCTGACCGAGGCAGCCAGCGCGTATCTCGATACCCTGAACGTCAGCTTCCCGATCCCAATCAGTTATCGTCAGCTATCTCTTGGTTGACCTAATGCCGACTTCGTTGTCGCACTTTGCAACTTCAAGCGATGTGCGAGCGTCTAATTCGCTGCCTAGCTAAACGAACGACCGCTTTCAGGAAGCGAGCAGAGCGGCCTGAACGTCTACTTGTGGGTCGCCGAGGCGCCGTGACGCAATCAGCCTCAGGACTATCTAACTTGCGGTTGCTCGTGAACAGCTTGAGGAAGGCGGAGCCTCATACGAGTCGAAGGGTGACGTCGATGGCAAGTGAACCGGTGAAGGGACCCGCGTCCTACTTTCCGTCGATCGAAAAGAAGTACGGCAAGCCGATCGCCGAATGGCAGCAGATCGTCCGAGACCGTCTTCCCGCCAAGCACATGGAGTTGGTGGCCATGCTGAAGGATGAGCACGGTATGGGACACGGGCATGCCAATGCGGTCGTGGCACACACCCTGTCTGAGAAGGGCTAGCCTGCTCACCGGACACCTGCGCGGAACGCCCGAAAGGGTCGATCGGAGAGGTGAACGACCGGCCGGAGTTGGGAAGGGGGGAGGAGCGGCTGAGTGACCGATTGTGGGTCCTCAGGCGATCAGCTGATGCTGCCGAAAAGACCGTTCACCGTTCGCCCGCTAAGCGCCGGGGTCTAGGGTCACGATGCCCATCCACGGGCCCGATACCCGTGGCGGTGTGCTTGCCCTCCGCGTCGCTTCGGATCCGGTCACGCTCGACCTCACGGTTGTCGACGTCGGCTCCCACCTGACGATCGGCTGCATTCAGCCGGGCCTTGAGCAAGGGCATTTCGGAGTTCTTCGTGAATGGGCCCTCGTGGTTGCGTGCCTATCCTCGCCGAGTGCCCAGCTCGAGCTGGCGTGCGAGCTCCTCGTGGTTGATCGACAGGATGCCGGCGGGTGCCGGCGAGCGCTTGGCGTCGTAGTTGGCGGTAGCAATCGGGCTGTGTCGGCGAGGCTGCATCGGGTCGTTGAACGTCTTGAACATCGCTGTCCGTCTACACGATCAGCCGGGCAGGCGCCACCACATCACCTATCCAGGAGCGCTGTCCGGCATAGTTTCTGTGTGGTGAGCCCTCGGGCTGAAGCCAAGCGAGCGCGCGATCTAGGCTCTTGTCCTCCCCAACCACCCTTCGCACTAACTTTGACGTATCCATCAGGAGGCGGATTGCGCCAAGCGTTTGCGATTGGGCCATCTCTAATGCGCCAGAAGCGACACTAAGTCCGCTTGTACGCGTGAGTCGTCATGTCGATTCTTGCCCTCAGTAAGGTTGAGGCTGGCGTGACGACGCGCCGTGCTCCCCCACTTAAAGTTTAAGGCTGTCATCAAACAGACGTTAATTGTTTCCAAACGTGTCTAATGACGCTTGCGCCTCGAATCCTCGCGCTCGCTGCGCTGCTCACCTGCACCAGCACGGCGATGGCGCAATCGCTTCCGGCCTCGCCGGCCTCGTCGATCGAGAAGCCGGGCAAGGAGGAGACCGCGCCGAAGGAGGACGCGAGCGGCCTGATCGTCACCGCCTCGAGCCGGCTGCGCTACGAGACGGTCGACGGCCGCCCGCGCCCCGGCGAGGCAACCGCGGAGGACGCGGTGTTACTGCGCACGGGAGTCGCGGTGGAGTACGGCCCAGGACCGCTGGCGATCGGCGCGGAGCTGATCGACAGCCGCGGCTATGATCTCGGCGTCGGCACGCAGATCGGGCGCGACGACGTGAACGCGCTCGAGCTGCCCCAAGCCTATCTCAAGTGGCGGGTCGACGACACGCCCGGCATTGGCGGGCGGCTGGCGGTGCAGGCCGGGCGCTTCCTGCTCAACCTGGGCTCGGGCCGGCTCGTCGCGACCGACGAGTATCGCAACACCGTCAACGGCTTCACCGGCATACAGGTCGAGATCGACCCGGATCGTGCGCGCGCGCTGACGCTGTTCTACGTGCTACCGCAGGAACGTCTGCCCGATGTCGCGGCCGAGATCCGCCGCAACAAGGTCCAGCTCGACCGCGAGACCTTCCGCGACGTGCTGTTCGGTGCGCTCGCGCGGCGCAAGGGGCTGTTCGGCGCGGCACAGGTGGAGCTGGGCGTCTATCGTTTGGTCGAGCGCGACTCACCCGGTCGCCTCACCGCGGACCGGCACCTCACCACGCTCGACCTGCGCGTCGCGCGCGAGCCGACGGCGCGCACGGTAGATTACGACGCGGAGGGCGCCTATCAGTTCGGCCGTGCCAGCGCCTCGACGATGGCGGACGCCCGGAACGCGCGCGTCGCCGCCGGCTTCGCGCACGTCGCGGTCGGCTACACGTTCGACGCGTCGTGGAAGCCGCGGCTCGCGTTCTTCTACGATTATGCCAGCGGCGACCGCGGCGGCGGTCGCTTCAACCGCTTCGATACCCTGTTCGGCAGCCGCCGCGACGACCTCGGCCCGTCGGGCACCTACTCGGGCGTGGCGCGCGAGAATCTCAGCGCGCCGGGCGTCCGCCTCGATGCCAAGCCGGGCAAGCGGGTGGAGCTGCTCGCCGACTATCGCGGGCTGTGGCTCGCCTCGCGCACCGACCGCTTCTTCAACGTCACCGACGCGACCGGCCGGTCGGGCCGCTTTGCCGGGCAGCAGCTCTCCGGACGCGCGCGGCTGTGGCTGGTGCCCGAGCATCTGCGACTGGAAAGCAACTTCGCGCTGCTGTTCAAGGGCAGCTTCCTCAAGGACGCGCCTGCGGCACTCGCGCGCGACCGCGACCAGGTGCGCCTGATCGAGGTAAATCTTCAGGCGACCTTCTGATGTCCGGAGCGAACGGCAGGTCCAGGCGTATCGGCAGCGATCGAAGCAGGAGCAGGGCGCGATGACGGCAACGACGACATCCACGGCGACCGACCGCGGCGCCCCCGCGGCTGCGCCGGGCCCGCGAGTCCACCTCGACCATAAGGTGCATCCGGCCGCGGCGATCGGCTTCCTCGTCGTGCTGCTCGCGGGGCTCGCCTATGCCGGCACCAGCATCGTGCTCGACACGCAGCGAGTCGGCGAGCCGCTCGCGATCGGCGCCTTCCTGTTCCTCGGACTGGCGCTGCTGATCGCGCTGGGTTTCGAGTTCGTCAACGGCTTCCACGACACCGCCAACGCGGTCGCGACCGTGATCTACACCCACTCGCTCAAGCCGCTGGTGGCGGTGATCTGGTCGGGCAGCTGGAACTTCATCGGCGTGATCGTGTCCACCGGCGCGGTGGCGTACAGCATCATTACGCTGCTGCCGGTCGACCTGATCCTCAACGTCGGCAGCGCGGGCGGCTATGCGATGATCTTCGCGCTGCTGATCGCGGCGGTGGTGTGGAACCTCGGCACCTGGATGCTCGGCCTGCCCAATTCGTCGAGCCACGCGCTGATCGGCTCGGTGCTGGGGGTGGGCGTGGCCAACCAATGGCTGTCCTCCGGGCCGGGCGGCGCCGCGGGCGTGGAGTGGGGCCAGGCCGAGAACGTGCTGCTCGCCCTGCTGGTCAGCCCCGTGATCGGCTTCATCGGCGCGATGCTGCTGCTGTGGGCGATGAAGCGCCTGCTGCCCGACCGCCAGCTCTACGAGGAGCCGAAGGAGCAGCGCCCACCGCCGCTCCACATCCGCGCGTTGCTGGTGTTCACCTGCACCGCGGTGAGCTTCGCGCATGGCAGCAACGACGGGCAGAAGGGCATGGGGCTGATCATGCTGATCCTGATCGGCGTGGCGCCGACCGCCTACGCGCTTAACCGCACCATGCCCGACAGCTCGACACCCGCCTTCATCCAATCCGCGGCGAGCGCGCAGCGTGTGTTCCGCGCCAAGGCGGCGGGTACCGAGGTGGCGCCCGCGCGCGCGCACGCGGTGCTGCAGGACGCGCTGCGCACCAAGACGACCGACACGCCGAAAGTCTATGCCGCGCTCGACACCGTCTCCGCCGAGATCGCCACCGACCTGCGCAACTACGGCTCGCTCCGTAAGGTGCCCGCGGCGCAGACCAAGAACGTCCGCAACGACATGTACCTGGTGTACGACACGCTGCGGCTGCTTGGCGAGGACAAGGACGCGGCGGCGCAGCGCTTCCCGAACGGCGGGGCGAAGGCGCTAAGCGGCTACGAGCATCTGCTCGAGAAGGGCACCCGCTATATTCCTACCTGGGTCAAGGTGGCGGTCGCGCTGGCGCTCGGGCTGGGCACGATGATCGGGTGGCGGCGAATCGTCGTCACCGTCGGCGAGAAGATCGGCAAGGCGCATCTCACCTATGGCATGGGCGCGGCGGCCGAGCTGGTCGCGGCGAGCACGATCCTGCTCGCGCAGGTGAAGGGCATGCCGGTCTCGACCACGCACATCCTCTCCAGCGGCGTCGCCGGCACGATGGTGGCGGACGGGGCCGGGCTGCAGCGCAGCACCGTGCGCAACATCGCGCTCGCCTGGGTCCTGACGCTGCCCGCGGCTATGCTGCTGTCTGGCATGTTGTACGCGCTGCTGCTCGCAGTTGTGCGCACGCTAGGGATGCATTGAGCAGTGAGTTGCTCGTAGCGGTAAGTAAATCGGTGACAGTTAAGGAGCCGTGGGGCGTCACCTACCGATTGTCGCACCGCGTGACCCGCCGTGCTGAGAGGATGTAGCGTCACGATCATCACCCGCAGGGCCTGCGAGTACTGCCTGATTTGAAGCAGTACGCGGGCGAGCACATCACACGCTCCATGCAGAGGGCTCGAACGCTTTGGTCCATGATCCTGACTTGTCAGGTCGCGTTGCGCGCGAGCTCCCGAGTCTTTCGTACCAGCGACCACGAGGACGCCTGCACAGAGGGCACGATGCGGAGATCTGTATAACCTTTTGCTTCAACGAGCCCAGATAGCTCGGCGTGGCGGTGTGCTGCAGTGATAGCGACCACGTGAGCACCGGCCGCTTTTGCGGCTGCTACGCCGGCAGGTGCGTCTTCAAACACCAGGCATTGCTCTGGTGCCACGCCTAGCTGCTGTGCGGCAGTGAGAAAGCAGGATGGGTCAGGCTTTCCACGTTGAACGTCCTCAGCCGTCACCAAAACCCTTGGCAGCGGAAGGCCAGCCGCCCGCAGACGGCATTCGGCCAGTTTCCGAGGAGCCGAGGTAACAATCGCCCAACGGTCGGCGGGCAGCGCCGATAGGAAGTCAGCCGCGCCTAATATCTCCGAAGCGCCACTTGTATCGGCCATCTCGGCAGCAAGGATGTATTCGGCCTCGCGATCGACATCGATGTTCGGGATCGAGAGTCCGGTAATAACTTCTCTTACACGCATGCCATGAGCGCCTGGCAGAAACGTGTCCGCATCCAGGCCGAACTGCGCCGCCCACCGCCCCCACACTCTCCGCGACGCTTCGATCGACGTGAGAAGGGTCCCGTCCATGTCAAACAGGAAAGCGGAAAACTGAGTACCAGAAAATACGTCTTCCATAAGCCTGTCCGACCCATTGTGACCGCGCCAGCGTGCTCGATCATTCGTCTACGCGCAACGCGAAGATCGCGGTGGTGAAGCGCTCCGCCACGATGCCACCTGCGCTTTCGGCAAAGTCGCCGATCATGCCTAAGGTACCCGTGCGGTATCCGCCATCAGCGTCCGGGTTGCTATTAAAGCCAAGCCAATTTGAAGCTTCGTGGACCGCTGAGATGTCGCGAAGCACGGAGGTCAACGATTGTCCGATTCTGGACGACGGGCAGGTGGCAAGGAGCGACCGCTATTGGGTCTTGGCAGTATCTGAGTGCGCCGTGCTCCTGCGGCAGGCTTGAGTGAAGCTGCCAAGTCCGCCATCGCTACAAAGCGTCCAATTCAATCGGCTGCCGCTGGTTCAACTTCCAGGTGCCCTGGCGTCGAACATCGCCTGTGCCGCAGCGATCCGTCCGAGATGCTCGAAAGCCCAATCCCCGAGTATCTTGACCGGCCCCGCAAGGGACCGGCCAATGTCCGTCAGCTCATAGTCGACCCGCGGCGGGATCGATGGTGTCACCGTGCGGGTCACCAGGCCGTCGCGTTCCATGTTCCGCAGGGTCAGGGTGAGCATCCGCTGCGAGATGCCGTCGATGCCCCGCTTGAGCTCGTTGAACCGGTAACCGCGCTCGCGAAGCAAGATGATGATCAAGACTGTCCACTTGTCACCGATACGACTGAGCACCTGAGTGATCTTCAGGCAGGAGCGCGTATCGCGCCGCTCCGCAGGCATATGCGCGGCAGGTTCGGTCACATCCATGTGCCTCCGGTTACAAAATTGTGCGTTCTTGTGGGTCGGTTTGGGTGGGCACATACCATAACCGAGGCAATAATCGGAACTGGTCCCATGAAAATCCTTCACATCGACAGCAGCATCACCGGCGCACAGTCCGTATCGCGCCAACTCTCCGCGGCTGTCGTCGAACGGCTCGGCGGGGGCGGCGAGCATGAGGTGACCTATCGCGACGTGGCTGCCGACAAACTGCCGCACTTCAACGCCGTTACTGCGCCCTCGGCTCACCCATTGTCGCAGGCAGTGCCCGTGCTGGACGCCGCGCAGCAGGCACAACGAGCAACCAGCGACGCGATCCTGGCCGAGTTCCTGGATGCCGACCTCATCGTCATCGGCGTCCCGATGTACAACTTCACCGTTCCGTCCGAGCTGAAGGCTTGGATCGACCGGGTGATCGTGCCCGGAACGACCTTCCGGAAAGGCGAGACCGGACCCGAAGGTCTGGCAGGCAATAAGCGCGTCATCCTCGCGGTCGCTCGTGGTGGCGTCTATGCGGCCGGGTCGCCCTTCGCACCCGCCGAACATGCCGAATCGCTCCTGCGTTCGCTGCTGGGCTTCATCGGGGTGACCGAGATTGAGACGGTTGTGGCCGAGGGGCTTAACTTTGCCGAAGCCCGGAACTCCGCGATTGCCTCCGCGCGCGACGCAGCCCGGCAGCTCGCTGCTTGATCCCCGGACGACACTTCTCGCATCAGGCAGATAGCAATGGCATCTCAGCGACTCCCAACCTATTTTCTATCGCACGGGGGCGGTCCTTGGCCCTGGATTAAGGACCTACGCCCGGGTGCGTACGATCAGCTCGAACACTCGCTTCACCATGTTCGCGCGGAGCTTGGCGAGCTGCCCCGCGCGGTGCTGATGGTTTCTGGTCATTGGGAAGCCGACCGGTTCCTGCTGTCCTCTGCAGCCCGGCCGCCGATGGTGTACGACTATTCCGGCTTTCCCGAGCACACCTACCGCATCCGCTACGATGCGCCGGGCGACCCTGCGCTGGCCGAGACTGTCCGCACCATTCTCGACCGTGAAGGCGTGCCAACCGGGCTGGATCCGCAGCGTGGATACGATCATGGCACCTTCAGCCTGATGCACACGCTGTACCCCGAGGCTCAACTGCCGGTGGTGCAACTCGCGCTCAAGGCCGACTTCGTTCCTGCTGAGCATCTGCGGGTAGGCGAGTTGCTGGCGCCGTTCCGCGATCAGGGCGTGCTGATCATCGGCAGCGGTTTCAGCTACCATGACGTGCGCGGGATCATGAGCGGCAGAGGCAAGCTCGCGTCAGCGACGTTCGATACCTGGCTCGAGGAGACGATGATCCACTCGGCGCCTGAAGAACGCACAAGAAGGCTGATCGATTGGTCAAGCGCTCCGGCCGCTCGTGCCGCGCATCCCCGTGAGGACCACCTCATTCCACTGATGGTCGCCGTTGGTGCCGCAGGCCGGGATGCGGGTTCGCGTGTCTATTACGAGCAGGCCTTCATGGGTGCGATTACCGCATCAAGCTATCGGTTCGGTGACCCGGTGGTGCCTGCGGCAGCGCATGAGGTGATTACGTGACCTGATCGTCTGGCGCCCGCATGGCTACCGCGCGGCCTGCCGGTCAGCGCTGCGAGTGTCCCACTTGGCGCCTGAATGTACGGCTGGTTCCGGGAACACGCAAATTCGGCCCGAATGACCACTTCTGGGTCCTCGGGAAGAGTGGGCAGGGGGACCGACCGCCCAAACTCCGACATTCCGCCCGACGATCCGCGCTCGCGCAGCTGCTGGGGTTTGCGAGTGTCACCGACTTACTATGCTGCTCAGCCACGCAGGAAACTCATTATAGCAGTGGAAGGAGCTCACCTTCCCGTCGCGAAGGTGGAAGACATCGCAGCATGGGATGTCGAATCTCTCGCCGCTCGGAGGCACTACGCCGTTGGGCGTCATGAGATCGCCCTGGTGAGTGCCCTGGAGGCGAAGTTCGACGATCACGACGTCCCCGGCCGAGTAGAAGGACAGCAGCTCGCGGTGCATATCGGGAAAGGCGCTTGCAGTGCCCTGAATGGGCTGACGAACCTCATCGCCGGTCCACCGCATACCGGAGGCCTGATCGAGGAAGTAGCCATCATCATGAAACAGAGAGGCGAACCGGTCTGGGTCGAGAGAGGCGCCTTCGGCCGCGGCATAGACCTCCCGGATGATCTGCTCGTTCGTGGTCATGTCCGAAGTTTCCTGTTTCGAGTTGCGGTCTGTGACGCCGCGTGGATTAGGGGCGAAGGAAGACGAAGCCGGCGCGTCCAGGGGCCTCGACGGCTCGCACCGCGTCCCGGAAATGGTCAAGGTCGAAAACAGAGCCGGTCCTGAACAGACTGGGAAGAGCGCGCGCGACCGCAAAGGCGGAACGGACATCCTCTACCTGTTCATCGGGTGACACCTCGGTGAACCACCGCGAAAAGACGACGCCTCGGACAACAAGCTGCTGCCCGATGAGCTGTGGGGCGCCAATATCGATCGATACGCCGCCCAACGCGCCGTAGGTGACAATCACCGCATCGTCGGCGAGCAGTTGCGCTACCTGGGCGAGCAACGGCCCGGACACGCAGTCCAACACTCCGATGATCTTCTTGTTCGATGCCATTAAACGGACTTGATCCTGCCAGTCGAGTCCGCTGGTCGCGACGACCGGAACGCCATTGAGTTCGGACGCGACCCGTTCCGCGCTGGCCGGCGCGCGGGCAAGACCGATCGCAACAACTCCCTCCTGCCGCAGCATATGCAACAGCAGCCGTGCCACAACGGAGCCGGCGCCGGTGACGAGCACTGCGCCGTCACGGAGCACCTCGTCTGACACTGACTTGCGCAGGCCGCGTACAATCATGCGTGCGGTGATAAAATTGATGAGGAGCTGGCCTGCGACCTCGTCCTTGATGTCGGCTGGGACGGGGACGACGGCGAAGGCCGGGACAGCGATGCTTTCTGCCCAAGAGCCAGCGGTCGGGAATGCGATCACGCGGTCGCCGACCGAGAGGTTGGCGTGACCAGAGATATCGGATCCAAGCGCCCGCACGATACCCACCGCCTCTGATCCTCGCCGCACATAGCGCGTGTCTTCTGGGATGAACGGCTGAGAGCGGATTAATTGCAGGTCACCGTGGTGCACGGGGGCTAGCGTGACATCGATCAGAATCTCGCCAGCGCGGGGTTCTGCGGACTCTGCGATATCGATCACCCTTAGAACATCGGCTGCCTCGCCGAGCGCGTCCTGCACGATCGCCTTCATGGGTCGCTCCTTGCCCCTTGCCTCAACTGGTCCAAGCACCCTATTGATGATGCCTGTCATCGCTGAATGATGATGGACATCATCGATGTCAAGCCATGGAGTGGCGTTGTGCGAGTGACAAAGGAGGTGGCGGAGGAAAACCGGCGTAAAATCCTTGAGACGGCCACCACGCTGTTTAAGACGCGGGGGATCGAGAACGTCTCCGTCGCGGACCTGATGAAGGCCGCCGGCTTCACGCACGGAGGCTTTTACAATCACTTCGCCTCTAAGGCCGATCTGGCGGCCGAGACGGTACGGTACGCGTTCGAGCAAGCGCTTAACGCACTCAGAGGCGCAAGCGAGACGGGCGATGAGCCGACCGCTATGACCGAGCGCCTGTCCTTCTATTTGTCGCCCGAGCACCGCGATGATCCGGCAGGCGGTTGCCCCACCGGCAGTTTGCCGGTCGATGTCGGGCGTCAATCCGTCGACGCACAGAAGGCGTTCGCAGGAGGGATTGAAGGCTATATCGAGATGATCGCCGGCACGGACCAGGGTGGCACACAAAGTCGAGGGGCGGCAATCACCACATTAGCGACGCTAGTAGGCGCGATCGTTTTGTCGCGTGCGGTACGCGAGGGCGACCCGCGCCTATCGGATGAGATTTTGCAAGCCGTGCGTGGCTAAGGGCACAATCTCAAGTTATCTCCTTCCGACGCTAACCGGCGGCTCGCGCTCTTTGCCGACCTTCGCTGCGGGCAAATCTTATACGCAGCTGGTCGGCATTCCTGCAGGATGATCAGAATGCGGAACGGACACGACAAACTGACGAACTCAGCTCGGTGGTCGGCGAAGGGTGGCGGACGGCGAATGAAGCTGGCGACCTACATTCTTGCGGCTGGCGTGATCCCGGTCGGCATGTGCGCAGCTCCCGGCGCGATGGCAGGAGCGCAGGATGCACCTCCGGGCTCGTCGGGAAAGAGCCCAACGTCGAACGGCGGTGATCGGCAACCTAGCCAAGGCAAGGACGAAACGACTGCTTCGATCAAGCCGGCGCCCGGTCTGTTCGGCCCGTCGGTGTATGCGAGCTCAGCGGCGTCGAAGCCGCCTTTAATTCCAAAGGGCACGCCGCCGGCCACGAGCGACATGATGGTGCTTCGTCAGTTCTGGGACGCCTACAACGGCCGCCTCGCAGGCCGAATGAAGCAGGTCTATCCGGTGAAGATCCGTCGCGACACCATCGGCGGCATACCGGTCGAGATTGTCACGCCGGCAGGCGGCGTAAAGCCCCAGCATCGCGGTCGCGTGCTCGTTAATCTGCACGGCGGCGGGTTCATGTGGGGTGCAGGAGCCGGGGGCGAAGTCGAGGCCATCCCGATCGCAGCGGTCGGTGGCTTCGAGGTTGTCACCGTCGATTATAGGATGGCGCCCGAGGCACATTTCCCGGCAGCCAGCGAGGATGTGGCGGCGGTGTACCGTGCCCTCCTGAAGCGCTACCAGGCAAAGTCGATCGGCATCTACGGCTGTTCGGCCGGGGGCATCCTGACCGCACAGTCAGTGGCCTACATTATCCAGAAGCAACTGCCGGTCCCCGGCGCGATCGGTACCTTCTGCGGTTCGGCCGCGGAGATAGGCGGCGATACCGTCAAGCTCGCTCCCACCACAACGGGGGAGAGCTTCGCTGAGGATTTTGAGATGAATCTGCCATACTTCAAGGACGCTCGTCGGGACGATCCGACGCTGTTCGCCGTCAAGTCGCCCGAGCTGCTGAAGAGATTCCCGCCGACGCTCCTGATCGCCGGCTCTCGCGATTTCACGCTCAGTTCGCTGTTCCAGACGCAACGGGAGCTCACGCGCGTGGGTGTCGTAGCTGAACTACACGCCTGGGACGGCCTGGCCCACGCCTTCTTCATGGATCCCGACCTCCCGGAATCGAAGGAGACGTACAAGGTTGTGAGCGATTTCTTCACCCGCTACCTGCGTCCGTGAGTTCCTGCGGCGACCACCTTGCGGGGTTTGAGGTGCAGAAATTGTCGTCAGGCCGGCTCCTTGACCAAACTTCCTCCATAGTTTTGCTGAGTTCAACAGCGGACCGGCTGCTTTTTCCCAACTCGGATACGAGCGTAAGGCCGGGGGTGGGCAGGCCGCCGGTGATCATTCCGCTAGAGGTATAGCCAACCGGCACTCTTCCTATCGCCTGTTTGCGCCCAAAATCTGACCAGGCCAACGGCTTCGCGGCACATCACGCGTGTCGGCCGAGGAGATGAATGGGCGTCCGAAGTTGGGAGCCGGGCATTGCGCCGGGAGTGACCGCTATTGGGTCGACGTACTGCGACCTGTTCTAGTCGGGTGGGGGCCGATACCGACCGACCCGATCGATCACTTCTTCTTTTTGTCGGGGCGCTGAGACAGTGCGGATCCAGCTGCCGTCTTCGAGTCCTTGCCGGTTCGACCGTCCTTCAGGACCTTCGAGGCTGCCTTGCCGGCTTTTTCGCTCGTGTGCTCGTTCTTCGCCATCTTTCGGCTCCAAGCAGGCACCATCTTGTGGTGCAAAGGACAAAACCGTCTATTAGTTGATTAGTTCCCGACCTGTTCCGGCGGGGTTACGGTCTTGGATGGCGACATGAACGACCGTCGACATATGGTAAGCGTTGTCGGTGCCCTGAACGTCGGAAAATGGGTCCTCGACGCGAGAGGGCAGGCGCCGCAAGCATATAGGTATCTGCCGGCGCCGGGTGCCGGGAGCGACTTCTAGCTTAAGCGAAGCGGCCTGCCTCTTCGAAAGCCAGTCGGGGCATGCGCGGGAAGAGGGACGCGTCGTCCCCATATCCCAGGCTGCAGATGAAGTTGGATTTTATCCTGGTGCCCTCGAAGAATGCTACGTCCACGCCGTGGTTATCGAAGCCCGACATCGGTCCGCAGTCCAAGCCGAGCGCCCGAGCCGCGATGATGAGGTATGCCCCCTGTAAGGTTCCGTTGCGGGCCGCGGTCGCTTCGGCGACGGGTGCCGGGGCAAGTGCGGCACGGATCGCGTCGGTGTTGATCGGCATCAGCTTGGACAAGTTGTTAGAAAACGCAAGGTCGTTCCCGACGATTACTGTTACCGGAGCTGCGAGGATTTTCGCTCTGTTTCTCTCCATGGCGAGAGCGGCGAGTTGCTCCTTGCCTTCTTCGCTGCGAACCCAGACGAAGCGAGCGGGGCTGCTGTTTGCGGATGTCGGCCCCCATTTCAGCAGATCATAGAGGTCGCGCAGCGTCTTTTCCTCCACCGTCCTATCGCTCCATCCGTAGTAGGTGCGCGCAGTGCGGAAGATCTGGTCCAGTGATGCGTCAGGCAGAATTGTCTTCATCGAGCACCTTTACGCGGGTAGGGGAAAAACGAACATCTCTGAGAAAGGCGAACGGCCCCTTCTTCAGCTGAACTTCACCAGGTCTTGGAAGATGAGCTGTGCCCAGCTGCTTCCCCGAGCCTGCACCAGGGCGCCTCCCTCAGCGAGCTTGCCAAGATAGATAGGCGCAAAGCCAAGCTTCTCGGCAATCTTGGACACCTCGGAGGCCGGATCTTTCGCATCGCTGGCGATGAAGATCACGCGTCGACCGCCATTGACGTTGGGATCCTGCGCCAGGGTTGAGGCGGGCAGGTGGTTGAAGCCCTTCACGAGCTGCGCGCCTGCGAAGGCCTCCTCGATCGCTGCCGAGGACGGCCGGCCGCCTAGATCGGCTGGGTCGACGCCATAGGCATTGGTCGCGTCGACGATAATCTTGCCGGTCCAATTCGGCTTCTTACCGGCTACGTCGCGGTGCGACTTGAACGGAACTGCGAGGAAAATGACGTCGGCTTCCAGTGCTTCGGCCAGGTCGATCGGCTTGACAGCTGCCCCTAGCGTAGCGGCCGTTGACGCGAGTTGCTGCGGCGGCCGGGTGGTCGCTACGGCGACCTCGATACCGCTTCGTGCGAAGGCCTTCGCGATGGCCTGGCCAATCTTCCCAAACCCGACGATTGAATATGTCACCTTGCTGATTTCCTTTGTGCAGCTGGTACGGCGACCGAAAAGGGCCTGCGGCATTTTCGTCCGGTTGCCGAGCTGGTCCGGAGGTAGGGACGTGCCGGCCAGCCGATCAGTACCGAATTGAGCACATCGCTGGTGCAATTCTGCACCAATGGTTTATCTCCAAGGTTCCGCCGCTACGGTGGAGCTCCTGAGTGGATCGATGCGGTGCGTGAATGAACACCTTCGACTGGGACGATGTACGCTATTTCCTCGCTGTGGCGCGTACAGGCTCGCTGCGCGGAGCGTCCGAGCAGCTGCACGTCACCCATACGACAGTCCTGCGGCGTATCGGTCAGCTTGAAGGCCGCCTGGGCGCTCGATTGTTCGAGAAGCTGCCGTCCGGCTATCGGCTTACGGGGGTTGGCGAGGAGGTCCAAGAGCTGGCGGAGCAGATCGAGGCGTCCACAAGACTGCTTGAAAC
This sequence comes from Sphingomonas sp. BK580, assembly GCF_014194975.1. Taxonomy (GTDB): domain Bacteria; phylum Pseudomonadota; class Alphaproteobacteria; order Sphingomonadales; family Sphingomonadaceae; genus Sphingomonas. The sequence continues at coordinate 76,892 of NZ_JACIAY010000016.1, forward strand.
GCGTGTTTTCGGCCGAGACCAGGGGATCGGCGGGCTGCTGCGGGTTGCCATGGCACCGACCCTAGCGACACATCTTCTCATGCCGGATCTGGCGGAGTTCGGACGCGCTCATCCCGAAATCGAGATCGAGATCTTATCGTCCGAAGCCACCGTCAACCTCACGAATAGGGAGGCGGATGTCGCTCTTCGTGTCGTTAGAGACCGGAATGCGCTCCCGCTGAATCTGCACGGTTTGCAGGGGCCGGTGATCAAGAGCGCCGTCTATGCGGCGCGGGACCTGTACGAAAAATGGCTTGCCGATCGCAGCCGTCCCGTTCGCTGGGTGATCAAGGGCCTCGCTCCCATTCCGGAATGGGCTCGCGAACATGATGTGGTCGAAGCGCCAGTTCCCTTCCGGGCGCCCGAAGCTGGCGCGCACTTCGCAGCCGTCTGCCAGGGTTTGGGCCTTGGTGTCCTGCCCTGTTTCGTTGGCGATCATAGCGCTGGGCTGGTGAGAGTGCCGGGCTCCCGCGTCGGGCCCCACGGCACGCTCTGGTTGCTGACGCATGGTGAGACGCGCCGCACTAAACGGGTACGCCTATTTCTGGACTTCATCAGAACTCGTTTGACGCATCATGCTCAACGGCTTGCCGGCGAAGTCCAGGAGCAGGATTCAGCGCCAAGTTCACGCGTGGCTGTTGCCGCCGAGTACTTGTGGCCGAGCTAGATCGCCGGCGGAGTGGATGAAAACACGATCGATACGATCCGCCATCCATCATCGCCCTTGATGAGCTGCCAACTTTCCGCACCGCGGTTCTGCACCTTCCCGTCGATGAGGAACTCGAACTTGAATGTGACGGTAGCGACAGCGCCATCGCTCGCGATGCGCAAATCGGTGTGACGCGGGTCAAACGCCGAGTTGGAGGTCGCGACTAGCTTGGCAAAGGCTTTCAGTGACCCTGGCCGGATCTTCGTTGTTGCAGGTGATTTGGCTCGCGCGCGGGCAAGACCCTCTTCCGATAGAACGCTGAACCACGCGCTGCCAGTGGGCACGAAGAGTGCGGTGAGTCGCGCCCCATCGTGCGAGACGACTGCCGCATGGTAGGCGGCTATGAGATGGGGAACATCGACCGTGTCTTCGGCGGTCGACGCGATGGCTGGTTGAGCCAGCAGAATGAGCGAAGCGGCGATCGCCGAACCGATTGCCCGTAAACGAATGAGCATTGTGACCCCTCAAGCTGTAGGTGAGGAGTGGGGTGCGTCCCGCCGCCCGGGGCACCAACTAAAGAAACGATAAAGAGGTGCTTCGGGATCGGCTCTCGCGCTCCAGCGGGACCTCGAGCGTGGCGAGCCGTTGGGTGGTGTTGCGAGCGAGTGCTTCGATGGGACCTGCGGCAAAGCCTGACCAGACCGCTTTGCCGGTGTCGACCTCGATGGCCGTGATCGCCAGCTCCGGCGCACCGTTCCAGAGGATCAAGCGCGATCTGAGGGCGATACGCCGGCGCGCGGTGGCCGGACCTGTGGGTTTCCCGGGCGTGACGGGCGAGCCGATCCGAATGGCGCCGTCGACGACCACCGGGGTGAGAGCGCGCGAGACGGCGTCGAGATCGCGGCGGCCGGTGTCGTTCACCACAGGCTCGGCGAAGACCTCGACCGGCGTCGTGGCGCGGAGATGCGCGACCCCTGCAAGAGCGACGAAGCACAGCCCTGCCGCCGCTGCGCCGGCGAGCATCGAGTGGCGCACGCGTCGAGGGAGGGCAGAGGGGACCGATGCCGGTTCAGGCGGCATCGCCAGCCGGTAACCCCGCTTGTTGACGGTCAGGATATGGGCGGGCGCGCTGGGGTCGTCCTCTATCGCGCGTCTCAGGTCGCTGATGACCACGGCGACACTGTTGGGGCTGACCGATCGGCCGCCCCAGACGCTTGCGATTAGATCCTGCTTGCTGACGACGTCGCCTCGCCGGGAGCAAAGGAGTTCAAGCGTGCGGGCGGCGCGCTCTTCCAGCCTGCGCTCTTCGTTCCCGGCGCGCAGAAGCGGGCTTGATGGGTCGAAATGCCACCTTCCGATCAAGAACTGTTGAGCCGTCATAGCTCCAACAGTGGGCCGCGGCTCGGCCATCGGCAAGCTGTTTGCGACGGTGTACCAACGTCGGCAGAGCTACGACGCTTCGCTTTCTGAAGCGCGCTTCGACGGGTTCATCGCGGCAAGCTCGCGCCGCACTTCCTGCGCGAGCATCTGCGTGGCAGCAGATGCCGGAAATCTCGACGGCAGACCGAGCTGAATCGTGAACTGGGGCAAGCTTGGCAAATTACCAGCAGGGATCACCTCCAATCCCTCCGGCACCATCGACTCTAGCCAGACGCCCACGGCGAGGTCAGCGCGGACGGCGGCCAGCGTCGCTTCGGTTCCCTCACCGTCCAGGACCGGATTGGACGGTTGCCCGACGTCGTGAAGCGCCTTGGCGATGACAGCGCGGAAGGCGCATCCCGGGGCAGTCAGGGAGACCGGGAGGGGTGTTCGGCGTTGGGCGTTCCCGCCACGTGCGCCGATCCAGACAAGTCTCTCCCTGCGCAGTTGTTCGTGCCCCGGCAGCGGGTCGAGTTGCTCGCTGAGCACAAGGTCGATGTGACCGGTTTCGAGCGCGCTCATGAGTTCGGGGGAGGGGGACGAGAGCACGGACAGCTCGACATCGGGGAAGGCCGACGAAAACCGTTTCAGGGCCGGCTGGACAACGGTGCCGATCAGGTCGTCGGGCGCGCCGAGGCGGACGCGGCCAGTCACCTCACGACCTGTCATTTCGACCCACAAGGCGTCGTTCATCGCCACGATGGTCCGGGCGCGTTCGAGCAATCTCGCGCCGGCCGGGGTCGTCCTCGATCCATTATGATCGCGAATGAGCAGCTGGGCCTGGAGGAGTCGCTCGAGCCGGAGCAGCTGCTGGCTGACCGCGCTTTGCGTGAGGCGGAGCGCGGCTGCGGCCGCCGTCAGACTTCCGTGGTCCACCGTGCAAACGAAAGCGCGCAGCAGCGCGACGTCGATGTTCCTGATCATTGGGGCATTATGGTTGCTGATGGCCGATCCCACAAACCTTCGTTTGCGTAGGGACGCCGATCGCAGGACTCCTGGCGAAAAGCTGTGCGGCCAAGAGGTAAGAGATGGGCCAGATTGTCCAAAGCGAGATGCTCGCACGGGAATTCTTCCGGCGTGTCTGGGCACCGCCTCACGACCTGGCAGCGATCGACGAACTGATGGCGCCCGACTACCGCATCACCACGGCAGGGTCGGTGGTTGAGGGCAGGGACGCCTTCAAGGCGTGGGTCGCGGCCATGCAGACGCTGATCACCGATGCTACCAACGAGCATCTCGAGATCATCACCAACGAGTCGGGGGACCGTGTCGTGTCCCGCTGGGTCACACGCGGCCGCAACAACGGCATGTTCAGCCTGCCCGCGGATCAACGGCCGATCGCGTTTACCGGCATTGCCATCTGGCGCGTCGAAGGCGACCGCTTGGCAGAGTGCTGGGTCGAGCGGAGCGCGTTCGAGCTATACAATCAGCTCAGTGCCGGATGACGGGCGCACTCACGCAAACCGACGACCAGCAGCGCGCCGGCAAGCCGCGTTCGAAAAGCTCGACCAAGTCGGAGCGAGTTTACCTGAACAACGCGGCAGCGGCGCTGATGTCGGCAGAGACGGTCACCGCCATCCAGTCTCACCTGCAGCTTGGGAGGACGGAAGGGTCATATCGCGCCGATCAGCGCGCGGAGCCCGAGCTTCGGCGCGGCTATCAGGTAGCGGCCGAGTTGCTCGGCTGCTCAGCTGGCGAGGTCGCCTTTACCGAAAGCAGCTCACGGGGATGGCAAGCCATTCTCAGCGCGATGGTCTTCGCGCCCGATGACGTGATCCTGACCGGCGAGACCGAGTGGGGAGGCAATTGTACGGTCCTTGTGCTCGCTGCCGAGCGGGCGGGGGCGTCGATCAGGGTCGTACCCAGTCTAGACGACGGCACGGTCGACGTCGGCGTACTGGCCGCAGCGATCGACGTTCGCGTGCGCCTGATCGCCTTGACCTGGGTGCCGTCGGGCGTTGGAATCGTCAATCCGGTGGCCGCCGTCGGTGCCCTTGCACGTGCGGCAGGCGTGCCGTTCCTGCTTGACGCCGCTCAGGCTGTCGACCAGCTGCCGACAGATGTGGAGGCGATTGGGTGCGACGCGTTGGCCGCGCCCGGTCGCAAGTGGCTGCGAGGACCACGCGGCACCGGACTCCTGTACGTGAGGGCGGCGTTCGCCGATAGGCTCTTGCCGTCGACGTCCGATTATCTGTCCGTCACAGAAACGCCTGAAGGGCGAAACTGGCGGGAAGGCGCGCGCAAGTTCGAGACGGCGGAGCGAGCCACAGCACTGCGGCTCGGCTTCATAACCGCCATTGAGCAGCAGCTCTCCTGCGGGATCGAGAAAATTCAGGAAACGATCGGCGAGTTGGCTGAGTATGGGCGCCTGCAATTGGCGCGCTTGCCGGGGCTTAAGCTGCTCGAGAGTGGCGACCCGCAGTCCGGCATCCTCACGCTTGTGGCCGACAAGGTTCCAGCGACCGAGCTGGATCGTAAGCTCGCTCGCGATGGAGTCGATGTGGCGGCGATCGGCCGAGCCTTCACGCCCATCGCCTTTGCCAAGGCTGGCTTGAACGACGTGCTCCGCGTGTCCCCGCATGCATACAATACTCGCGCTGACATCGATCGTCTGGTTGCCGTTCTCGGCCGCGAGCTGGCCACTGGTGTCGCGTGATGGCTCCCGACAGTCAGGATCAGTCCGGCGGTGCCGGCGACGCGTCGCGGGTCGAACACGACCGCAATTTGGTCGCGCTCGTCTCCGCGACCGGTCTCGCAAACCTTGCAGACGGGATCATCCGCATCGAGCTGCCGCTCATTGCCGCCAAGATGACCAGCGATCCGATCGCGCTCGGCGCCTTAATAGCGTGTTTCAGCGCACCTTGGCTCCTCACCTCGTTCCATATCGGAGTCCTCGTTGACCGGCTCGATCAACGGCTGCTGCTCGCGGGCGCGCACGTTGCGCGGTTTGCTTCGGCGACCGTGCTGTTGGTGGTATTTGCGGCCGGCGCGGGAAACCTGCTCATCCTCTACCCGGTCGCCCTGGCCCTCGGTATTGCCGAGGTCGTTGCGATGACCTGCGAAACGGCTATCGTGCCGATGGCGGTCTCGCCAGCGCGGCTTTCGGGAGCAAACTCCTGGATCACAGCCCTCGAGACGCTTGGCAGCGAGAGCATAGGGCCGGCGCTTGGAGGTCTACTTTTCGCGATAGGTGCTGGGCCGATGCTGCTCGTCCCAACGCTCGGCTTTCTAGTTGCCGGTGGGGCTACGACCCTTCTGCGCGGAACCTACCGTGCCCAGGAGACCGCAGCGCCGGGAAGCATGGGGTCAGAAGGTGCTGCCGGCTTGCGCTTTCTGCTCGGGCGCAAAGACCTGACCTATATGACCCTAATCGTCGGCGCAATCGGCGCGGGCTGGAGTGCTTGGCGAACTCTGTTTGTGCTGTTCGCCGTCAGCCCCGGACCCATGCATCTCTCTTCAGGGGGCTATGGTTTGCTGGCGGGGATGCTTGGCGTTGGAGGCCTGGTGGGAGCGATCCTGACGGGACCGGTGACTAAATTGTTGGGGCGTCGCTTGGCAATGTTCACAGCGGTGATTGGCATGACGGCCATGCTTGGCTCACCCACGGCGACGAGCGATACGATGATTGTTGGGGCAACAATCTTCCTGGCCGGTTTTGGCTCATCACTATGGAGTGTAAACTCCCGGTCGATCGTACAGGAAACCGTGCCGGCAAACATGATTGGCCGGTTCTACTCGATCTACCGGATGATCAGCTGGAGTTTCCTGCCGGTCGGTGGAATGGCCTCCGGCATCGCCGCTCGCTCGGTCGGACTGCACTACGCCTTTGTCATCGTGGCGTTCCTTTCCGCCCTGCAGATCCTGCCGTTCGCTCTCAAGTTCCGCCCCAGCAGCCCGGTTCGTGCCTGACAGTGCGGTTCCCTGCTCTTATCCACGCTCACTCGCTTATTCTGGATGCTTACCATGCCCCGTCTCCGCGCCATCGCCGTCCTCCTTGCGGCCGTGACGTTCATGTGTGCCGCCGTTGCATCGGCGGCATCGCCGCCGGCCGTCCTGATGCGCTTCGCCAATGTCGGCACCGACCGAATCGCTTTCGTCGCCTATGGTGACCTGTGGACCGTCCCACTGACCGGCGGCATGGCCACTCGTCTCACGAGCGATGCTGGGCAAGTCCTCGTGCCCCACTTTTCACCGGATGGGCGCTCGATCGCGTTTACCTGGCGGCGCGAGGGCGGGTCAGATGTGTACGTGATCCCGGCGGGTGGCGGCACGCCGAAGCGCCTGACGCACGGCCCGACCCTCGACACCTATGACAATGTCGTCACCGGCTGGACGCCCGACGGTAAGAATATACTTTTCGTGTCGGTTCGCGCAGCGGCGCTCTACCATCAATACGAGACCTTTTCCGTGCCAGTCTCGGGCGGCCTGGCTACATCGCTTCGGCTCGGCCATTCGGGCACGTCCAGCCTGTCCCCTGACGGCCGGACGCTCGCGTTTAACCGGAGCTTCCGTAATCTCGGCGGCGACAGGTGGAAGGTATATCGAGGCGGTCAGGCGCCCGACATCTGGACGATGGACCTCTCCAGCCGCACGCTCGAGCGCGTCACGACATGGGCCGGCATCGACACGGCCCCTATGTGGGTGGGGCGTCAAATCTTCTTTCTGTCGGATCGCGGTCCTGAGCGCCGGGCTAACATCTGGTGCGTCGACTTGGACACTCGGGCAACGCGCCAGCTGACGCACTTCAACGACTTCGATATCGACATGCCGTCTGTCGGGCCCGGAGGTATCGCCTTCCAGCAGGGCGGGAGCCTGTACCATCTCGACACCGCGACCGGCTCATCGCGGAAAGTGCGGGTCGAGGTGCGCGATGAGGGTCGCATGGCAAGACGGGACGTTTCGCTCTCGCGCTTCGCCAGCCGATCCGAGTTTACGGCCGCGGGGGCCTCGTCCGCCATCCTGGCCGCTCGCGGCGATCTTATCCTGGCCGATCGCAAGGGTGTGGTGCGCAACCTCACCGGGACGTCGACAACTGTTGAAACGCGGCCGTCGATCTCGCCTGACGGCGGAACCCTGGCCCTCATCACGGATCGAGGAGGCAACCAGCAGGTCGCCGTCATGCCCGTCGCAGGTGGTCCGGCGCGTAGCCTGACACGCTTCACGTCGGGCTATCTCTATACTCCGCGCTGGTCCGCAAACGGCACACTGCTTGTGGTCGCGGACGCGCAGCATGGGCTGTGGCTGGTCGATGCCGCACGTGGCGGGGCACAACGGGTCGCCACCGATCCCTTCGCGGAAATCCGGGACGCTCGGCTGTCGGCTGACGCCAAGTGGCTCGCCTATAGCAAGCTCGGGGCGAACCAGCTGCGCGCCATCCACTTACACGAGGTCGCAACGGGGCGAGACGTCTCCATCAGCGCAGCGCTCGAGGACGATCACGATCCGGTGTTCTCGGCCGATGGCCGCCGGCTCTACTTCGTATCGCGCCGGCATGAACGGCCCTTCGTGTCGGACCGCGACCGAGAGGGAACTGTCGCCTCGCTCAAATCGGACGGGTTGTACTCGGTGGCGCTCCCAATCGCAGTGCCGAGCGGGGAGGGTGGGAGCGCTGCCGAGAGTTGGTCGAACCTCACGGCGGCCGCCGTCGAGGTGGGTGCTGCGTCTCCGGGTGGCTTTACCGATCTCGAGGTGGTCGGTGACGCCCTGTTCTATCGCGCGACCGCGGCTGGAGGGCTGTCCGGCGATCTTCCCGGCGAAGTGACGACGCTCCGCAGGCTGGACCTCAAGACCGCAGCCGATCGGGTGGTGGCGGATGATGTCGATGGATTCGCGCTCGCGCCCGGCGGAGGGACGGCGATCGCCAGGAGGCAAGGTGGATGGGGCCTCGTACAGCTCAACGGCAATATGCCACCGGAACGGCTGGACCTTTCCAAGGCGACGGTCAGCGTCGACCCTCGCGCGGAGACGCGGGTGATGTTCGAGCAGGCTTGGAGGCTCTACCGCGACTTGTTCTGGGATCCGAAGATGAACGGCGTTGATTGGCGCGCCATTCATCGGACCTATGCCGGCTTAGTATCGCTGGTGGGGTCGCACGAGGACCTCATCTATTTGCTCGGCGAGATGCAGGGTGAGCTCTCGACGAGCCACATGTTCGTGGGTGGAGGTGATCGCGGCGATCCGCGCACCTCCATCGATACGGCGCTGCTCGGTGTCGACTTCGCTCCTGACGCGGCGAGCGGCCGTTTCTCATTCGCCCGCATCTATCGTGGTGATCCCAGCCGGGCGCGCTTCCGCGCGCCGCTCGGAGACGCGTCCCTCGATGTGCGGGAAGGCGACCTGCTGCTCGCGATCGGGGGTCAGCAGGTGAGGTTAGGTGATGATCCTTTCGCATTCCTCTTGGGTAAGAGCGGCAAGGTTGCCCTGACGCTAGCTCGGGGGCCGGGCGGCTCACCTCGCACGGTCGAAGTCGATACGATCGAGGATGAAAGTGAGATCAGGAAGCTTGACTGGATCGAGCGAAATCGAGCGTCCGTCGACCGCCTTTCTGGCGGCGCGATCGGCTACCTGTACCTGTCGGACTTCAACGGGACCGGCGCAGAGGATCTGCTCCGTCAGTTCTACGCTCAAACGGACAAGCAAGGGCTAGTGATCGACCTTCGCGGCAACACTGGTGGCTTCACGAGCCAGTGGGTGCTCGACCTGCTGCGTCGTCCGCTCGCTGGCGGGTTCGTCAACAGGAACGGCGCTTCGACCACGCTTCCGGGCGCCGTGGCGCCGCGCGCGCTGACCGTGATCACCGACGAGTTCTCGATGTCGGATGGAGATCAGTTCCCGTACTTCTTCCGGAAGTTGAGGATGGGCCCGGTGGTCGGAAGGAGAACCTGGGGCGGCGTTCGGGGTGTTAAAGGGCCATGGTCGCTTTCTGACGGCACCTTCGTGACGGTGCCTAAGGACGCGCTACGCGACGCTGAAGGCCAGCTGATCATCGAGAACGAGGGCAGCAGCCCCGATCTCGACGTCGATGTGACCCCACATGATCTCGCATCGGGAAACGAGCCGCAACTCGAAGCTGCAGTCCGTGCAGTGCTGGGCGGGAGAAGCGGTATTGACGGACAATCGCCGCCTAAGCCGTAGCACCGCTACAGCGTGGTTCGGCTAAAGCTATGACGCGAGGGCCGGCCTGCCGACCTGTCAAGGCTCGCCCCGATTACGGATGGCCTTCGGAGAACCTCCGTGCTTCGACGAGCAACGGCATCAACTTACGGCCTTCGGGCGACAACCGGTACTCTACCTTAGGTGGCTTCTCGCCGAAGTCGATCCGCTCAACAAGGCTGTCGGCCTCCAACTCCCGTAATTGCTGGGTCAGCATCTTCTGTGACAGGCCCGGGATATCGCGCAGAAACTGAGATGACCGCCGTGCCGGGTCAGCGAAAAGCCGGAACAGAATGGCAAGCTTCCAGCGACCCTGAACCATCCGGATGACGCGTACGACATGTCCGGCAGCACCGTCGGGACCCAGGCAGACTGCTCGCTCATCGAGGAAAACAGGAACTTTATTGTGCGTACTTGTCTCGTCCACCGTTTTGTCCAACGTTCGCCGCTCGATTGTGAATGTGGGCTCGCCGCGATGGATCTGCAACTCGTCAACAAGACAGCGCTGGTAACTGGCAGCAGCAAAGGCATTGGCCAAGCGATAGCCTCGGCGTTGGCGCGCGAGGGCGCCATCGTGGTCGTTCACGGCCGTGACTGCGCCGAGACTAACGCTGCCGTCGACGCAATTCGGGCAGGGGGAGGGCGGGTCTTCCCTGTGCTGGGCGACCTCACGGACGACAACGCCGTTGAGCGGCTGGTGCGCGAAGCAGAAGAGCATGCCGGTGCCATCGACATCCTGGTCAACAACGCTGGCGGCTCGGGTCCGAAGACGGACTGGCAGACCGCAAGCGCGGCGGATTGGATCCCGACGTTCGACCGGAATGTCCTCGCCGCGGTTCGAATGAGCGGGCGCTTGCTTCCAGCGATGCGGGCAGCGGGCTGGGGGCGTGTCATCAATATCTCGAGCGGCGCGGCTACGATGCCTCCTGCCACAGGCGCGGACTATTCCGCTGCTAAGGCGGCGATCAACGCGCTGACGGCGTCGATGGCCAAGGCGGTTGCCGCCGACGGCGTGACCGTCAATGCGGTGTCGCCAGGAACGATCAGGAGCGCTAAGCTTGAGAACGGGTTTCGCGCCGCGGCTGCAGCCCGTGGTGTCGTATCCAAAGATGCGCCTTGGGAAGACGTCCAGCGCGGAGTGTTGCCGCTGTTTGCGTCCGTGCCGCTCGGACGCGTCGGCGAGCTCGAGGAGCTAGCGGACGTAGTAGCGTTTTTGGCCAGCCCGAGAGCTGGTTACATCACTGGTACGAACCTGCACGTCGATGGCGGCTTTTCTGCCCTGCCATAGCCGTCGCTGACCATCGCAATACGAGCTTGCCACGGTGCCGGTTGGCTCCGTTCCGCGAACAAGCGATCTAGGATCGAACGTAGACCAGCATATGGCCGTGGCCTGGGCCGTCGCGTCCCCGCGTCAGGTCCACCCAGGCCGAACCGTCATCGACGAGCACCATACGGCCTCCTCCCATCACCTGCCCATCCTTCGCGACCTGATAGGTCCACTCAGCGGCGCTTACACCGGTCACAGCCAAAGTAAGGCCGGATGGCGCGCCAGGATAGACGATCGGCATCGGACGCCCGTCCAGACGACCATTCAGCACCTCGCGCCGCGAAGGGATTTCCCAACGAAGGCTCCCATCTTCTTCTACCTTGAACCGGTAGGCGGCTGCGGCCGAACCAATTGTGCCTGGACTGCTTCGCTCGGGGGAAAAACGCCATGTGCCATTCCACAAACTGGGCGTTGGCGACACTCCCATGAGCAGGAAACCCATTCCGATCCAGCGTATTCGAAACATCGCTTGTTCTTTCAAAGGTGATCTAAACTCAGCTCATCAGCTTTGGAACATTTGGCTGGGATGGCAAAAGCTACCATCCTTCGACGGTGCGCGTCACCGCGGCCACGGGATCGTCAATCCACCGTCGACGAGGATCGACTGGCCAGTAATGATCCGCGCCTTCCCCGTGCACAGCCAGACCGCAACGCCGGCGATGTCCTGGAGCATGCCGACCCGGCCAAGCGCCGCGGGCGGCGAGCGGCGGATAATCGAGTCTCCGTGAGCGCGCAGTATGGACGTGTCGATTACGCCCGGCTTGACGTTGTTGACGCGGACCCTGTGACGTCCTGCCTCCAGCGCGATCGCGCGTATCATCGAGTCCAAGCCGGCTTTGATGGCGGAGTATGCGGATGTGCCGACGGTTGCTGCGGTCGACAGAAAGGAGAAGGTATTCACGATCGCACCCGGTCGACCTGCCGGGATCATCACGCACGAGGCGGCGCGCGCCACCAGACATAGGCCCTTGAGGTTGACGGCGATCATCTCGTCGAATGCCACCATGGATGCACCCTCATGAGTTTACCCCGCGCTTCTCTTCGCTCACCGTCACGACTCAGCCGGCTCGGCCCGCATTGTTCTGAAAAGATTGAGCATCTTGCCCCAACCGCGCTCGGCCTGTTCGCGATCGTAGACGGGAAAGTCCGGCAACATCCATCCATGGGCGGCGGGATAGGTCTCCGATACGTAACGTACACCAGCGGTGGTAAATGCCTCCTCGAGCCGTGCGCCCATGTCAGGCGGGTAGCTGGAGTCGTTTTCCGCAGCGGCAATGTAAATCTCGGCCTTCAGCATCGGGGCGAGCCGGTGGGGACTGGTGACATCGTCGGTCGCAAGGCGGCCGCCATGGAAACTCGCCACCCTTACGATACGGTTGGGCCAGGTCCCTGCGGCAGCTATCGCCATGCCGCCGCCCATGCAGAACCCGACAACACCTACCTGCCCGATCACAACGTCGGGCCGAGTCTCGAGATAGTTCAGCAGCAAGCCGGTGTCTTCGGCCGCTTTGGCATTGTCCGTCGTTGCCATCAGCGGCCCGAGCACCGCGCGAAAGTCACCGGCGAGAACCTCTTTGGGCACGAACGGTCCATACGCACCGTATCGGTAGAACAGGTCCGGAAGTAGCGTCACATAGCCCGCGTCCGCGATCCGCTGAGCGAGCTCCATCATGGCGGGCCTAATACCACCGGCATCCATGTAGACGATCACCGCCGACCGACGTCCGGCCTCGCCGCCAGGCGTAAACACGAAGCAAGGAAGCTTGTCGGCCCCGGTTGCAATTTCAACTCGCTCAAACAACACGGTAGCACTCCTTGTCCTATCCTCGGCCGGCTCTGGCGAACATCTACGCTTGCTCCGAACCGCCCTAGAATGGGGAAGGGCGGGGCGATCAGGCAAGGTAACGCACCACGCCGCCATCGACCCGCAAGGCGGCGCCCGTGGTGGCAGATGCCTGTTCGGAGCAGGCATACACAATCAGATTGGCGACCTCGTCGGTCGTCGCAAAACGCTGGATGAGACTCGTCGGGCGAAGCCCCTGAAGAAAGCCCTGCTCCGCCTGCTCAAGCGTGATCTCGTTCTCCTCGGCCTGCTTGGCCATGAACGTGCCGAGGATCTCGGAGCGGGTCGGTCCGGGCAGCACGGCGTTGACCGTGACGCCGGTACCCGCAACCGCTTCGGCCAAGCCACGCGAGACCGCCAGCTGCGCAGTCTTGGTCATCCCGTAATCGAGCATTTCCTTGGGAATGTTGACGGCGGACTCGCTGCTGACGAAAACAACGCGTCCCCAGCCCCTCGCGACCATCCGCGGGAGGTGATGCCGCGACAGCCGCACGCCGCTCATCACGTTGAGCTCGAATAACTTCAGCCAGTCCTCGTCGGGTATGGCTAGGATGTCATCGAGGCCGCGGTAGTCTCGGATGAACGCAGTTCCAACATTGTTTACGAGGATGTCGGCGTCGGATGCCTCTGCGAGAAGCGTGCTCGCTCCTTTCGCGGTCGAGAGATCGGCGGCGACGCCAGCTATCTCAACGTCCGGAATGGCTGCGCGTATCTCGTTTACCGCCTGCCCGACGCGCTCGGAGCCGCGTCCATTGACGATCACCGACGCGCCGGCGCGGGCAAGCCCTTCGGCGGTTGCGCGGCCGATCCCAGCGGTCGAACCGGTGACGATGGCCTTGCGGCCTTTGAGGTCGATGATCATGCTTGTCTCCGAAGCGTCGCGGCGCCGAAAACGACCGTCTAAAGAAGGTATCGGGAACGAGCAGGTGTTATCTGCGCACAAGGCAGGTGCGTCGATGCACCGGTTGGTCTTGTGCGTGTCTAGATTATTCGTGCTGTTCGGGGGGTGCATCATGTCCTGGTTGTCGCTGCTTTCAATTTTAAACCTGTTTTTCACGGGCACGTTGGCGGGTGTCGAGGTTGCCTCGCACTATGGCTTCGTGACCCATCCAACATTTCTTGGCGAAGCAGATCAAATCAGACTCCGTCAGGCTCTCATTCGTCGTCTGCGCGTCCTCGTACCGGCAATGTTTGGACCGGCTTTTCTCACCACCGTCGCCATCACCATGTTATCGGCAACCGGCCTCAAGCTGGACCTCCGCGGCGCCGCACTCACGGCTGACGCCTGTTGGATCTATGCTCGAATAATCGCAACGGTGCGGATCAACAGCGACACGATAAACTGGGACCCAGACGCGCCTCCTCCACGCTGGCCTGGCTTGGTTGCCAAAGCCGAGCGGTTTCATATCGCCGGTCTCTGGGCGGTGACGACTGCCTTTCTGTGCCTGTTGATCGCCGAGGCGCTATGAGCTGCACGCATAGAGCCGGTCGTCCGTCGTACACTTAGCAGGCCCGGAGCGGAGCAGCTGGCACGATCACGCGCACAGTGCCGGTCGCGACATCGTAGACTTGCCCTGAAATCAGCCACTGTGCCGGCAAAGCCGGTACAGCACGCAAAGTCGCCACATCCGCTGCGACCGCCAAGTCCGGGTCCGCGACAGCCTTTTCTGCCAGGTTCAAAGTGTCGATCTCGAAGTAGCCGGCCAACAAATCGTGATCGTCGGCAAGGCGGGTGATGCCGCAATCGGTATGGTGCAGGACAACGATGTGGAATTCTCCGTCACCGCCCGGGGTCGCTTGTGACACGTCGCCGATTCGGCCGAGCAGGCTCAGTTGCTGCAGCAGGCCCGGCGTGACGCGACCGCCAATGTTGCGCATCACCACTGCCTCTCCCGGTTGAAGCTGGAGCAGCTGAGCGGGATCGACCCGCATGTCGGCGCAGCCGACGATCAAGGCTTTGACGTGCGGAAGCTGCTCCGGCAACGAAGGCATGAGCGTATTGGCGGCCGCCTGCTCGTGGGCGAATGCTTCGTTTCGGGCCAAGAGCGTGTCGATGTAGCTCATCACCGTCTCCTCGTCTGTCGTGGACTCACGCTGGAAGAATGGGCTGAGGAGGTAACATGCTCAATTACGCGTGGGGTAATGGCGCGCGGACATACATCGACGCTATGCGATCAGGGGATTGCTGAGCGGACCTATGATGAACGAGCTAGTTTGCGAACTCGGGGTGCTGCTCCGCGGCTGGCGGAGCCAGCGGGGCAAAAGCCAGCTTGAGACCGCGCTCGCTGCCGATGTGTCGCAGAGGCACCTCAGCTTTATCGAGAGCGGGCGTAGCGTACCGGGGCGCGAGAAGCTGCTCGCGATCGCTGAAGCGCTCGACGTTCCGCTCCGCGATCGCAATGCCCTGCTGCTTGCGGCTGGCTATGCCCCTCTTTACCCGGAGCAGGCCTGGGACGCGCCGCAGATGCGCGCCATCACCGCCGCAGCCGAACGAATGCTGAAGCAGCAGGAGCCATATCCGGCGGTCCTCCTGGATCGGCACTGGAACGTCTTGGCTGCGAACGGCGCCGCACCTCGCTTTTCCGGTCGCTTCGTGGATCTCGCGAAATGGTCGCAACCGCGCAATCTCCTGCGATTGACCTTCGATCCGGCCGGCTTGCGGCCCTTCATCCACGATTGGGATCAGGTGGCTCGCTCGTTGCTTGATCGCGTGCGCAGGGAGGCGATAGGTCGCGTGCTGGACAAAACTCTCCAAGGCTTGGTCGACACGCTGCTTGCATATCCAGGCGTTCCCGACGCAGTAGAATACAGGTCGGATAGCACCGACATGCCGATGATCCCGATCGGCTTCGTCAAAGACGGCACGATCCTGCGATACTTTTCGATGGTCACGTCTGTTGGCGCGCCGACGGCGATTGCCGCCCAGGAGCTGCGAATTGAGTGCCTGTTCCCCGCCGATGAGGAGACCGAACGCGGGCACCTTAGGACGCCTTCGGCGCCATGAATGGCCAGTACTGCCGTGCGCTGCGCTTGGAATCGCCTGTACCGCCGGCACTGACCACGCAGACGGAGGCGCGCGAGATCCAACCCCGCTTGTGCGCCCGCTCGAACACGATGCCGCCGGCGCCTGGGCAGTGGTGGAGCGAGTGCGTCTTTAACATCGAACGAGCAAAGCGCGCTCGATAGTATCGCCCTTCTGGCGAGTAGAGTTCGCTAGTTACCCAAATCAGGCCAGCTGGAAGGCTGCGCAGGACGTTCAAGAGGCTTAATCGCCGAGATGAACGGGCGGCCGGAGTTGGGAAGCAGGCACGGCGCCGGGAACGGCCGCTTCTGGGTCAAGGCGATCGCGTAGGCAGTCGCTCGCCCCACAGGGCGAGCAACAACCAGACCGTCACACGGTGCGGATGGTCCCGCCATCGATGACAAACTCCGCGCCGTGGATCGCGGCCGCGCGTTCGGCGGCAAGATAGGCGATCAGGTCCGCGACCTCCTCAGGCTCGGCTCCGCGCCCGATCGGAATACCGCCAAGGACATCAAGAACAGACTGGCGGGCGTCTTCGATCGTGCCGCCGTTGGCTGCCTGAAGCATGGCGAGGAAGTCGCCCGTGGCGTCCGTCATAATCCAGCCAGGCGACACAGCATTGACCCGCACACCCTTTGGCCCAACCTCCTTGGAGATCGACTTGCTGTAAGTCCGAAGCGCAGCCTTCGCGGCCGCGTAACCGGTCGTGGACTCGGGCAGCGGAAGCACAGACTGGATCGAGGTGACGTGCACCACAACGCCGTTGCCCCGTTCGAGCATCTGCGGGATCAGCAAACGATCGAGCCGGACCGTCGCCAGCAGGTTCAAGTTCAACTCAGCGAGCCAGTGTTCGTCCGTCAACGCAGCAAAGCCACCAGCCGGCGAGGCGGAGCCGCCGACGACGTGAGCGAGGATGTCGATGCCGCCCAGCCGCTCGAGCGCTTCCCTGGCAAGTGCCTTGCCGCCATCGGGCGTGGTCAGATCCGCCTGCACGTATTCGACGCCGCCGATTGTGTCCTTGATTGCCCTCGCCGCCGTGATGACCCGTGCGCCGCCGGCTAGGAAGCGCTCGACGGTCGCGCGGCCGAGACCCTTAGTACCCCCGCTGACAAGTACGCGCTTGCCAGCGAATTCGCTGGGATCGATCGTGACGCTCATACCGTGATCTCCAGCGTCTCGATGGCGCCGTTCGTCAGTCGAAAGCGGTAGGTGAAGCGGAGCGGGCTGCCCGGGAAGTCACCGTGGGCAGGACCTTCGACTACGACAGCCCCGCCTTCTTGCCGAACGCTATCCGGCATGAAGATCGCGTTTACCGGGACCACTTCTTCTTCGAGAAGCTGCCGAATGGCCGGCCGCCCTTCGAACCGCTTGCCGTTATCGATGACCACGGCGTCGGGCTGGAAGGGCTTCAACATGCCGTCGACATCGAGACGGGCGTTCGCCTCGACATAGTCGGCGATAGGGCTGGGTAGGTCCATGGACATGGTCATCTCCTTGCTGGTGATGGCCTCAATCTAGCGATGGACATTCCACTCGATAACCGAGACAAATCGCCACAGCGTGTCACGGAAAGCGGGATAATGAGTCGCCATTCGCTGATCGAACTGGAGGCGGTACTCGCTATCGTCCGGTGCGGCTCGTTCCGCGCGGCAGCGCTGGACCTAGGCCTTTCGACGACCGCGATCAGCAACGCGGTGGGCAAGCTCGAACGGGCGCTGGCGGTGCGGCTCTTCAATCGCACCACGCGCAGCGTCTCACTCACGCACGCCGGGCGGATTTTCGTCGCGCAGATCAAGCCAGCGCTCGAGGACATACAGAAGGCGATGAACACTGCACGCTCGCAGCAGGAGGTTCCATCGGGCACGCTACGCATCAATGCCTTCGCAACGGCGGCGCGCGAGATCATGGCACCCCTCGTCCTGGGCTACCTACGGCGCTATCCGCAGGTGCATGTCGACCTCGTAACCGAGGGGCGGCTGGTCGACGTCGTCGCAGCGGGCTTCGATCTGGGGGTGCGCAGCGCTGACTTCGTTCCGAGCGACGCGATCGCCATCCCGCTCGGTCAAGTTCGCCGAATGGCCGTCGCGGCGTCACCCGCCTTCTTCGAGAGTCGGACGATTCCCCAGTTGCCGCAGGAGCTGCTGAGCTATCCATGCCTGCGCATCCGGTTGCCGAACGGCGCCTTGTTCCAGTGGCGTTTCGAGAAGGACGGCGAGGAGCTGCAGATCGACGTCGAGGGACCGATCACGCTCGACGAGGCGTCGCTATCGCGGATGGCAGCGACGAATGGCGTGGGAATCGGCTATTTCATGGAAGCGGACGTTCGCGACGACATCGCGGAAGGCCGGCTCGTGCGCATCCTTGAAGACTGGACGCCGCCGCTCGCTCCGCTGTGCCTCTACTACCCCAACCGGCGCAACTCCTCGGCAGCCTTTCAAGCCTTCATCGCACTTGCCCGCGACTTTGGCGCTGGATGCCTTCAATCCTAAGCGTGACTGCTGCGGGTGTTGCGATGGCCTTCGTACTACCGCCGCTGACGCTCAAGATGCGCGCCCAGCGGCCGCATTTCAGCTAGCGATTATGAGGCCCGAAGAACAGGCCTGTGGCGAATGCCTGCCGTCGTCAGCTGACATGAACAAATGTCCGGTGTTGGTAAAGGCCGGAGTCCAGCGCCAACGTCCGAGACTGGGTCGCCGAGGCGCCGTGACGCAATCAGCCTCAGGACTATCTAACTTGCGGTTGCTCGTGAACAGCTTGAGGATGGCGGAGCCTCATACGAGTCGAAGGGTGACGTCGATGGCAAGTGAACCGGTGAAGGGACCCGCGTCCTACTTTCCGTCGATCGAAAAGAAGTACGGCAAGCCGATCGCCGAATGGCAGCAGATCGTCCGAGACCGTCTTCCCGCCAAGCACATGGAGTTGGTGGCCATGCTGAAGGATGAGCACGGTATGGGACACGGGCATGCCAATGCGGTCGTGGTACACACCCTGTCTGAGAAGGGCTAGCCTGCTCACCGGACACCTGCGCGGAACGCCCGAAAGGGTTGAGCGGAGAGGTGAACGACCGGCCGGAGTTGGGAAGGGGGGAGGAGCGGCTGAGTGACCGATTGTGGGTCGTCCCTACTTGCTACGGAAGCGGACGTCGGCTCGGCGTTGTAGGCACCGCCCACAATGTTAGGTCCGCTCGTTCAGGCGGCACAACGCTCGTGCTCATGATGGCAGCTGCCTCTTCCACCTTGATATGCACCGCGTAGAGGATGCAGCCATCCGAGTCGGTTATGTCAACGCGCCAGCACTCATTCCTCCAAATCTGCTCAGCATGGCTCTTGAGCAGATCAGCGAGCGCGATCGCTGTCTCTATACGCGCTTCAACGACACAGCATGCGCTTAGCGGATGCCTCTCCCAAACATGCGTGTCGCTGCGAAGCTCCATGTTGAACCGAGCCATCGTTGCGGTCCCTCTCGACGGCGAGATGGTAGGATGTAGGGCGTTATTTTCAAAGGCTTAGAACGTTTTCGGCTGGTGTATTGTATTTCTTTGCACCTGCGACCGATCGCCCGGTCTGCTGCGACTGCTGACTTCCAAGCTGAGGCAGCGTTTGCCCGCTGAAGTTAGATCGGCATGTCTCACGGTTCGCTGCTCCGCTTCTGCGAGCCGCTGATCTGCGTTATCGTCACCGCTCAAACCGGGAGCGGAGCGTTGGTGGCTGAGAGACGCTCAACTCCCTAGCAGGAGCTTGTCAATGCCTTCTCTCGTCCAATCAGCGCTCGCCCGCTTCGTCAAGCGCCTCGAGCTCGGCGTCGAACTCAGTGACGCGGAGCGCCAAGCGATCCTGCAGCTTCCTGGGCTCGAAGCGCATTCCCGCCAGGGTCGTGAGCTTGCCCGCCCCGGTGATACCGTCGATCATGCAATTCTCTGTGCCGAAGGCATCATTGGCCGGTTCGACATCATGCGTTCTGGCGCGCGGCAGATCACGGCATTGTACGTCCCCGGCGATATGTCTGACCTACACTCCGTCGTCGCGCCCTCGATCACCTGGGGCCTGACGCCACTCGGTCCTTCGACGATCGTTCGCATACCGCATACGGATCTAAAGAGGTTGGCGACAAGCTACCCGAACCTGGCGCTGGCTTTTTGGCGCGAGACAACGGTCGATGCATCCATCCTCGCGAAGTGGATCGCCAACATGGGGCGGAAGGAAGCACGGGCCCGCATCGCCCACCTTCTGTGCGAGCTTGGCGTGCGCATGCAGCGGGCCGAAGTGGGAGAGCGCTTAAATTACGAGCTCCCGCTGACTCAGGAGCAGATCGGCGATGCGACCGGCCTAACCGCGGTTCACGTCAACCGCACCATGAATGCTCTGCGGCGCGACGGCATCGTGGACGTCCGCAATCGTCGGGTTCTGATCACTCGCTGGGACGAGCTCGTAGCGATTGCAGAGTTCGATGCGAGATATCTGCTAGCAGGCACCACTAAGCCGGCATTGCCGTCCCTTGCAACGAAGGCGATCATCCGAGTAGAGGCAAGTCACTGATTTCGATGAGGATTTGGTATGCCGAGCTTCCTGTTCCACATCCAGAACGGGTCCGAGCGGCCCGAAACCGAAGCGGTGGAGCTCCCCAGCGTGAAAGCGGCTAAGGAGGAGGCGGTTACGCTCGCCGGCACCATGCTCAAGGACATCGATGGCGCGTTCTGGGAGGACGGCGTCCTTTGCATCGATCGATGAGGCTAGACGCGCCAAGGACACGTGATAGCCTCTTCGGACCATGCTAATGCGGCTCTCCTGCCAATCAGGCCAGCCGAACAGCCGCACAGAGCGCTTAAGGCGACTTGAGCGGCGAGATGAATAGGCGTCCGAATTTGGAAGGGCGCCTCGTGGCCCTGAGTGGCCGTCTCTGGGTCTGCCCGGCAGGGCAGCTGGCGGTCGGCTCACGACCAAGACGTTTCACTGGCTGGGACAAATGTGCGAGGAGAGCTGTAATTTCAGGCTGCCTCGCCGTCAGAATCGAGATCAATCGCTGCCCAAGTCGGCAAACGATCAAGGTCATCGAGTTCGGCGCGCAGCAGCCCGTCGTAGACTTCGGGAAACAGCCGTGCAGCCGCGTCCCAAATAGGCTGGCCTGCGGCGATCTGCTGCGCTCCGGCGCGGGCTTCAGCAACAATAGCGCAGCGTTAGCTGAATCGCCCCATCTCCCCAGAGTGAGTGGGCCACCACTTTGGTAGTATCTGGACGTAAATCACGAGTTCTGGCGTAGCTTTCGATAGAAGAACGATATCATCTCGTGCCAGCCGTGTTCGGCGGCCGCCTCGTCGAAGACCGGGAAGTCCGGCTTCATCCACCCGTGCTTCGCGGGATACAGCTCGGACGTGTAACGCACGCGTGAGCCTTGCAAAGCCGCTTCGAACCGCTCTGCCATAGCCGGTGGGTAGCTCCCGTCATCCCGCGCGACCGCGATGTAGAGTTCAGCGTCCAGCTTTGGCGCGTAACCGTGCGGGCTGTCCGGGGCGTCGGTTGCCAGATTGCCGCCATGGAAACTCGCGACCGCTGCGAACCGGTCAGGCCAGGTGCCAGCCGCTGCGATCGCCATCCCGCCGCCCATGCAGAAGCCGACCGCACCCAGCTTGTCGCCCTGAACGTCCGGTCGGCCATCGAGATAGCGCAGGAATGCCTCCGTATCTTCCGCCGCCTTCGCGTTGCTCGTCGTCGCCATCAACGGACCAAGGACGGCCCGGACGTCGCCCTTGAACACCTCGGTCGGATCGAGTGGACCATAGGACCCGTATCGGTAGAACAGGTCGGGCAGCATCACGACGAAGCCCGCCGCAGAAAGACGCTCGGCCATGTGGAGCACCGCGGGCCGGATCCCGCCGGCATCCATGTAGAAGATGACCGCGGGCACGCTCCGACCGTCGCCGGGGGTGAAGAGGTGGACGGGGCACTCGCCATCATGGGTGGGAATGGTGGCCTGCTCGTACGACATCGAACCGCTCCTATGGTCATCGGCTTAGCTGCCGGGCAGCGCTCATAGACAATTGGCGACGGGTTACATATGCACGTATGTACCCGTCAACGTGAAATGGAGTCCGGGATGGAGGTCGACGTTCTCGCAACGCCGGGACACCTCGTCAGTCTTGCGGCTAGAGGGTTCGCGCGACTGAGCGAAGCGCGGCTCAAGCCGTTTGGCTTCGGGGTCGGGCAGATACCAGTGCTCATCGCGCTGCGGGATGGCCAAGCGACCACGCAACGCGACCTAGCGCGCCTAGCGAGGGTCGAACAGCCACCCATGGCGCAGATGCTCGCGCGTATGGAGCGCGATGGATTGATCGAGCGAACACCTGATCCCAATGACGGGCGCAGCCATCGAGTCGAACTGACCGAGGCGGCAAGGGTGCGGCTACCGGAAGCCTGTGCCGTGTTGCTGGCAGGCAATAGGGACGCGCTCAGCGGCTTCTCCGATGAGGAGAGCAACGCACTCGTCAGCTTGCTCATCCGCCTCCTCGCCAACCTCGATCGAATTGCCGTAGGGACGGTCGCGTCCGAGCCGGCGGGCATGACACCCGCATGATGCCGGCGCGACTACCCGGGCGGGTCTGGCTTAGACAATTTCCTACTTGTCGGCATCGCCCGGTCGCACATAGATCACGACATGAGCGAAATCAGGCCGGCCAGCTGGCTGCGTGATGTCGACCCAGGCCTTGCCTTGCTCCACGAGGGTCATTCGCCCTTCGCCTAGCGCTTTTCCGGCTTTTGCGACGGCGTAGCGGAGCGTGTACGGACCTTGCGGGGTCAGGGCCAGGGTTTGACCCTCGGCACCAGGACGACGGATCATCATCGGCTGTCCGTCGACCCGCCCTTCGACGACCTCATTGAGGCTGGGGATCTCCCAGCGTATGTGCCCGTCCGGCGCGAGCCTGAAGCGGTAATCCTCAGCGGCGCCCTCCATCACTTCCTTGGTGTTGCGGGTCCGGCTCAGCACCCAATCGCCGTTCCAAGGGCTCTCACGCAGCACCGGGGCAGGGGGAAGCTGTGCCGACGCGGCCGTCGCTGCGAGCAAGCCGAGAAGGCACATTGTTCTTGTAAGAGACGAAGTCACAGATCTTCTCCGTATGTGCGATCGCAACGCTTGTCAGTGATCGTCTGAACGACATTCAGGGATAGTGTCGTCACGGTGCTTCGCGTCTACTGCCCAGCCTAGCTCCGAGATACGCAGACTGACCATCGCGCTCCACAAGGAGCAGCACTGTCGTTCGGCCTGCTTTCGTTGCGGCCGCCACTGCCGTCGCTACGGCAGCGATCGACGAAACGGGGTGCTGGTCGATCGTGCGGATGACGTCACCGCGGCGGACGCCCTTTTCCGCAAAATCCGACGTCGGCGTGACCGCGGCAACTACGACGCCACCCGCCCCGAATGGAGTCCCGAGGCGCGATGAGAGTGCCGGGGTGAGCGGCTCAAGCCGTGCACCGAGTGACCCGGCTAGCTCGGTGCCGCCGCGGGCGGGCGCGTCTGGAGCGTTGTCCTCGGCGTCGTCCTGGCCCTTGGCGCCGAGACGCGTCTCGGCAGGGCGTTCGGCGAGCGTAGCCGTGACCTGCGTCCGCGCACCATCGCGGACCGGCTCGATCGGGATCCGGGTGAGCTGCGAACTCTGGAGGCCTACGCTGCGGCATCACGTGCAAACTGTCGAGGCGAGGCGCCGATCACCCGTTTGAACGCGGCGCCGAAGGCACTCTCGGACTCGTAGCCGACCATGGGCGCGACCGTGGCGATCGGGAGCCCGCGCCGCGAGAGCCGGTCCGCCGCCACCATCATCCGCCATCGCGTGAGATATTCCAGCGCCGGCTCGCCGACCGTCTCCTTGAACCGGACCGCAAAGCTGGACCGGGACATGCCGGCGACTGCCGCAAGCTCGTGGAGCGACCACTTGCGCGCGGGATCGGCGTGCATCGCCTCGATCACGGCCCGCATCTGGCGATCACCCAGCGCGAACAGCCAGCCGGTGCTGTGGCCCGCCTGCTCCGCAAGATGGGCGCGAAGCGCTTCGATCAGCAGCGACTGTGCAAGGTGCTCGGCGATCAGCGTACTGCCCGGGCGCGGTTCGCGCATCTCGCTCACCAGCCGCTCGATCGACCAGCGCAGCGCCGATTTCTCCGCTTCGGTCCGAATGTGCACGACGGCTGGCAGAACGCCGAGCAACAGGTCGGCCCCGCGGCTTTCGAAGTCGAAGTAGCCGCCCACACCCGAACACTCGCCGCCTCCGTTCATCATCGCTGTCGCGCCGAGCGGCACGGCCATGAAGAAGTCGTAGGCCGGGGTGATCGCGGCATCCGGCGCACTGTACATGCGGAACGCCCGGCCGGACGGTAGCAGGACCACGTCGCCCGCCGTAAGGCTGACAGGCTCGTTCACGCCTTCCAGTGCCAGGCAGCAGGCACCGGTGTGGATCGCGTAGCACTTCAGGCTCTCGTCGGCAGGAAACGACAGCGCCCAGTCGCCGGCCGCGTCGAGCCCGCGAAAGCCGAAGCCGTTCGGTTTCAGCAGCGAGAGGACGTCGGAGAGCGGGTCCATTGAGCGATCCTGGACGGTGGCGACGAAGACCCGGACGCTACCGCATGGCGGGTCCAGCACCAAGCGCCTAGCTCGTCCTCGCGGGTTTCTTCCCGCTGGCGCAAGGGAACTGCAGCATGACCGAGAACACCGCCTTGTGGCTGCCTGCAAAGCGCGCGGCGTTCGTCACCGGCGACGCTCCCTATCCGATGCCGGAGCCCGGGCAGATCGTGGTTCGCGCGCGAGCCGTGGCGGTGAACCCCATGGACCGGCTGACCCAGACGATGGGTGACATCATCACGCCCTACCTGCACTACCCGACCGTTATGGGCTCGGACGTCGCCGGCGAGGTCGTCGCGGTCGGCCGCAACGTCACCCGTTTTCAGGTCGGCGATCGTGTGCTTGGCCATGCCACCGGCTCCGACAAGGCGCGCAACAGCGCAGCCGAGGGTGCCTTCCAGACCTACGTCGTCATTCTCGCGCACATGGCCGCGCCGATCCCTGGCGATCTGTCGTTCGAGGCGGCATCGGTACTGCCGCTCGCGCTGTCCACGGCCGCCTGTGGGCTGTTCCAACAGGACCTGCTGGCGCTCACGCATCCGGTCTCGAAGCCGGCCGCGACCGGGGAGACGCTGCTCGTCTGGGGCGGCTCGACCAGCGTCGGAAGCAACGCGATCCAGCTGGCGGTAGCGGCCGGCTACGACGTCGTGACGACGGCATCACCGCGGAACGCCGACTATCTGAAGCGCCTCGGTGCATCGCAGGTCTTCGACTATCGGAAGCCGACGGTCGTGGCCGACATCATCGCCGCGCTGCGGGGCCGCAAGCTGGCGGGCGCGATCGCGATCGGCGTCGGGTCGGGCGGAGCTTGCGTCGACGTGGTCGCGGCCTGCGAGGGGCGGCGCTTCGTGGCGCTCGCCACGCCGCCCACGTCGTTCGATGCGGTGCCGGCGGGCAAGGGGAGGTGGCGCGCGCTCGTGCCTGCCATGGCGCGCATGCTGGCCGGCAACGCCGCGCTGATGATCAAGGCCCGTCGCAGGCGCGTCGGCACGAAGTTCATCTGGGGCAGCGCGCTGCTCGGCAATGAGGTCGGCCCGATGATCTACGAGAAGTTCCTGCCCACGGCTCTCGCCGAGCAGCGCTACGTCGCCGCGCCGCCGGCGGTGATCGCCGGCCATGGCCTCGATGCGATCCCGGCGGCGCTCGAACGCCAACGCCGCGGCGTCTCGGCGAGCAAACTGGTGGTCACGCTGTGACCGCGGCCCTGCTGACCAGTCCCGCACGGCAGAACCGCCAGGCGCTGTCGCGGATTGGATGGTCGCTCGCGACCTTCCTAAGCGCCGGCGTCGCGCTGGTCTCCTACCGCTACCTGGCGCATGTGGGTCCGGTCGCGCCCACGATCGCAACGAACCGCTTTGGGCCCTGGATCGTGGTCCACGTCGCCGGTGCGGCCACGGCCCTGCTGCTGGCAACACCTCAGTTCTCCGGCGTCCTGCGGCAGCGCAGCCCGACCACGCACCGGATGATCGGCCGCATCTACATGGTCGGTTGCCTGGTGGGCGGCGCGGGCGGTCTGGTGCTCGCCGCAGGTTCGTCGGCGGGCCTGTTCGCTCAGGCCGGCTTCGCCGCTGTGGGGTCGCTGTGGATCTACACGACCCTTCAAGGCTGGGCGACGGTGAGGTCGCGCCGCTTTGCCGAGCATCGGCGCTGGATGTTCCGCTCCTTCGTCCTCACGTTCGCGGCCGTCACGCTGCGCATCTACCTGCCCATCCTGATCGCGCTCGGCTTCGACTTCCAGGGTGCCTACCGCATCATCGCCTGGCTCTGCTGGGTGCCCAACCTGCTTCTCGTGGAAGTTTACCTTCGCCACAGCTCCGCAACAGCCGCGGGCGACCGGCGCCTAGCGTCGTCCGACCGTGCTGGCAGCCGCAAAGAGCTCGGCGCGTAGCCATAGGTGCGCCGGGTCCTCATGCGTACGGGGGTGCCAATAGGCGGTGATCTCGACGGGCGGCAGGGTGATCGGGGGATCGAACAGATCCAGCGCGTCGGCGAAGCGGGTCAGAAAGCGACGCGGCAGCGTGCACAGCAGGTTGCTGGTCGCGATGATGGTCGGCGCGACCGCATAGTTTTCGATCGACACGGCGACATGGCGCTTCCGATCACGGGCCGCGAGCTGCATGTCGACCACGCCGGAGAAGGGGTCGCCTTGGGACGACACGAGGAGGTGGGAGGCGTCACAGAAGGCTTCGATGTCCATCGGACCGGTGCCGCGAGGGTGGAGGCGCCGCTGGGCGGTCACGAACCGATCCTCGAACAATGTTCGGCTCAGCCAGGCACCCTCACCGTAATTGCGCTCGCCGATGAAAAGGTCGATCTCGCCGTTCTCCAGCAGCTCGGCCATTCGTTCCTTCTGGGGAAAGGCCAGGACGAGCCGGACGCCCGGCGCTGCCCGCTGCAGCCGCGGCACGAGATCCGGGCTGAGCATCACCGACGGGTTCTCGTGACAGGCGATCTTGAAGGTGGCGGGGCTCGTCGCCGCATCGAACGCGGTCGGCTGAAGCATCGAGGACATCTGCTCGAGGACGGCCGAGACCTGGGGCGCCAAGGCCAAGGCGCGCGGCGTGGGCAGTACGCCGCGACCGGAGGGCGACGGAACGAACAGGCGATCTCCGAACAGCTCTCGAAGTCGGGTCAGCCGCGCCGACAGCGCAGGCTGGCTGAGGCCAAGCCGCTCGGCCGCCCGGGTCACGTTGCGCTCGATCAGCAGGGCATCGAGCGCCGCGATGAGGTCACCATCAAGTCTCGGGGTTGCACTCAACGTGTCGGCTTCCTGATCGGTCGGCGATCGGAACAGGCCACATCAAAAGCCTGCCGCCGATCGCCGAATAGATGCTCGTTGCGAGCAGTCGGTTCCTGCTACTGCCCAGCGCGGTCGGTGTAGGTGACCGGCACCCAATCGTAACCGCCGCCCTGCCGCGTCCGGACGTGACCGAGACCGGGGAACGGAAGATGCGGCACGGCGATGAGGTCACGCGACTGCGCCAGGGCAGCGAACGTCTGGGCGCGAACTCGGACAGCGCCGTCCTCGTCAAGATCGTAGGTGATGGTGACGGTCGGGTCGGGGAACTGCACCGCGGCGACGTGCACGATGTCGCCGACGAAGATGAGCCGCTCGCCCCGGCTCTCCAGCGTGTAGAAGGCGCTGCCGGGCGTGTGGCCCGTGTGGATCTCCCCAGTCACGCCGGGCAGGATCTCCTGCTTGCCGGTGAAGGTCTTTACCTTGCCCGCGTCGAGGTACGGCTTGAGCGTCGCCTGCGCGATCTCGAAATAGCTCTTGTCGTAGCCGGTGCGGGCCTGATTGGCATTGTCGAAGAAGAAGTCGACGTCCGCCTTGCCGACGTGAACCGTCGCGTTGAGGAAGACGCGCTTCCCGTCCTTCACCAGCCCGCCCGAGTGGTCGTCATGCGCGTGGGTGATCAGCACGTCCGAGACCTGGTCGGGCTGAACGCCGACGCGGGCGAGGGCGTCGAGCAGCTTACCGCCGTTGCCCGGGCCAAAGAACTGTCCAGAGCCCGTGTCGACCAGCACCAGCCGGCCGGGCAGGCGCAGGAGGAAGGCGTTCAGCGAGGCCTCCACCGGGTTGGTCTGGAGGTTGAGGGCGATGAGCTCGTCCGTGTGAGCGTTCGTTGTGCGGTGGAGGAGCTGATGCAGGTCCTGCGGCACCGATCCGTCGGAGAGCGCGGTGACGCGGACGTCGCCAACCTGGATGTCGTAGGTGTTGGGCAGCTGAGCCGTGACGTGCGATGGAGTTGGCGCCGGAGCGGCCGCGGCCGCGATCGGGCTGGCAAACGAGAGCGACGCAGCGATCACGGAGAGTGCCGCGGTCAGATGGATCTTACGGGAAAGGTGCATTGAAATAGTCTCCTTGGCTGGCGCCTAGGTGACCACCGCGTGGTCATCCGTGTAGCACATGACTTTGGATCGGACCGATCGATGGCGTGGATAGATCGGTCCTGCGCCTTCCTCATCGCTCAGGTCGGCGATGACGCAGGCCAGGCCTGTCGCGTCAGGAACCGCCGCACGGCCGCGTCGACCTCATGGTTCTCCGGCGCATCGCCGAAGCCGAACGCAAAGGCCGCGTGCGGCATCGCCTCCCAGACGTGAAGCTCGGCTTCGACCCGGGCATCGAGCAGCTTGCGGTGCAGCCTCACCGTGTTTGACAGGAACATGTCCCGGGTGCCCGACTGCAGGAAGGTCGGCGGGAAGCCGGGGCGAAAGTCAGCATACAATGGCGACACGAGCGGGTGGTCCACGTCCGCGCCTGCCGCGTACAGGAGGTTGCAGCTGGCAAGGCTTGCCTTCAGGGTCACGTCCAGCAGCGCATTGGTCCGGAAGGTGTCCCCCGCTTCGGTGAGGTCGACCTCCGGGCTGCGCAGCACGATCGCGCGGGGTAGCGGAAGCGCCCGATCGCGGATCATCAGCGTCGCCGCCGCGGCAACGTTGCCGCCCGCAGAGACCCCGCCGATGATGATGTCATAGGGACCGCGGTCGCGCAGCAGCGTCTGGTACACCGCGACAAAGTCTTCCGGCGCTTGGGGGAAGGGATGGTCGGGCGGCATCCGATAATCGACCGAGATCGTCGTCAGCCCGAGCCGGTCCGCATTGGTCGCCGCTTCCGCCCTGGCATACGCTCCCGCACCGAAGACCAGCGCGCCGCCGTGAGCGAACAGGTAGACCCGGTCCGCCACCTCTTCGGGCAGGTCGGGCGGGGTGGCGATGTGGCACGTCACGCCGCCAATCTCCACCGTCTCGACCCGACTTCGCGCGCCGGCGATGACCCGTTCCGCGGCGGGTGTCGCTTGCGCGTTCACGCTCGCCACCAGCGCGCGCCAACCGGCGAGGTCGGCTGCATCGGGGCGGCCCGTGGCATCGGCCATGCCGGGGTTGGCGGCCGCCTGGGAAAGGGCGTTCTGGGCAGCGACGCTGATCGTCGCTGGGGGAGCGATGCTGCGGGCGGGCAGATTGACCGGGTTCAAGGTGCCCGGCGCACCGGCATCCTGGGTCATCATGGGTTCCTTGTCAGGCATGGGCGGCCCTGAAAGGCCGCCCATGCACCGGAAAATCAGGCGCGGTAGGCGCCCGAGCGGA
Organism: Sphingomonas sp. BK580; assembly: GCF_014194975.1. GTDB lineage: Bacteria > Pseudomonadota > Alphaproteobacteria > Sphingomonadales > Sphingomonadaceae > Sphingomonas. The sequence goes on from NZ_JACIAY010000016.1 coordinate 106,035, forward strand.
TGTCGGTAAGCAGGTCGACCTCCGAAGCCTCCCACCCGAGCGAGGCGCGCGTGGCCGCGCCCGAGGTCGGGTTATCGATCTGGGCGAAGCGCGCCAGCCAGTCGAAGTGAGCGACAGCCTCAGCCTCGTCAATCCCGCGGACGGGGACGCCGAGCAGCTCTCCGATCGCTTCCGCGATGCTGCGCATCGGCACGCCCTCTTCTGCGACGGCGTGAACGCGTTGGCCCGGCTCACCCTTTTCCAGCGCCAGCCGGAACAGGCGCACGGCGTCCAGCCGGTGAACCGTCGGCCAGCGGTTGTCCCCCTCGCCGACATAGGCCGAGACGCCCGTCCGCCGCGCGACGTCGATCAGCGCAGGAACGAAGCCGCGGTCACCCTCTCCGTGGACGGACGGAGGCAGGCGCATGATGGTGCCGCGGACGCGGCGCTGCGCCGCCGCCACGATGATCTCCTCGGAGGGAGCGCGAACGCCGGCCGGGCTGTCGTGCGCGGCGAGGTCCGTCTCCTGGCCGACCTTGCCGGGGGGCAGGATCATCGTGCCGGACGTGATGACGAACGGCTTGCCCGTACCCTCCAGTGCGTTCGCAATGGTCTCCACCGCGCGGCGGTCGTTCTCGCCGGCTTCGAGGTACTTCGAAAAGTCGTGGCCGAACGCCGTGTGGATCACGCCGTCCGCGGCCTTAGCGCCGGCCGTCAGGCTGTCGAGGTCGGTCAGCTCACCGAGGTGAGCGTGTGCGCCGGCAGCGCGGACGGTCGCGGCGGAGTCCTCGTTGCGCGCGAGCCCGAGGACTTCGTAGCCCGCGCCAAGCAACTCGCGAAGGATCGCCGATCCGATGAAGCCGGTGGCACCGGTTAAAAAAACACGCATAATTTGGCTCCTGCAGTCTGTGGAGAACCGCAGTTAGGAGCCGGCGAAAAGCGAAAGGAGCCGTGACTTTATACCGGTAGCGCCACTGACAGTCTCAGCGGCCGTGCGCTATCGATCGAGTAGAGAAGCGATCAGCTTCCGGTCTGCGGGCGTCGCCGCGGTATAGATCACCAGGCTCAGATTGGGCTGTCCGTCGATCGACATGGACGAGTATTCAAGCGTGAGCGGGCCGGCCTTCGGGTGATCGACGTGCTTTGTCCCCTCGCCATACGGGCGCACCTCGTTTTCGAGCCACATCGATCTGAACTCGGGACTGGCCTCGCTCAGATCGTCGACCAGCGACTGAACCGCCTCGCTCGCGCCCGCCTTGGAAACCTCCAGCCTGAACCGCGCGACCGCCAGCCTCGCTTCATCCTCCCAGTCCCGCACGCCGGCGCGCACCAGCGCGTTTCCGAACAGCAGGCGGAGCACGTTGCGCTGGTCGACAGCCAGGGCGGCATAATCGACTAGCACCGCGGTCGCCGCCCTGTTCCAAGCCACGATGTCGAACGCCGATGTGATCACGAGCGCGGGGCTGAACTCCAGCGCGTCTAGAATGCTGCGAAGCCTCGCGCTGACCGGTGCCGGCCCGGCATAGCGTGGCTCGGGCGGACGATGCTGGGCGAGCATGAACAGATGCTCGCGCTCGTTCGGATCCAGGATCAATGCGCGCGCCAGCCGATCGAGGACGTCGGCGGAAGGAGCTCCGCCGCGGCCCTGCTCGAGCCAGGTATACCAAGTGGCACTGACGTTGGCGCGGTTGGCGACTTCTTCCCGGCGCAGGCCCGGCGTGCGGCGACGCGATGTTCCGAAGCCGAGGGCAGCCGGATCAAGCCTCGCTCGCCTGTCCTTCAGGAAGTTCCCGAGTTCGTTCTCTGCGACCAAGCTCATTCACTGACAATACGCGTAAGAGAGCGCCCCGTCACGAGCGGAGGGCACCGGACCTTCAGAACGTGGGAGAGTTTGAGTCGCACAGCTGGGCGGGACAAAGTCGCTCACCCGATGGCCTCGCCAACGTCCGCGGAGGAAGCGCGAGGCCCCACTTTGCGGGTACGCGCGAGGACGACGCCACCGAGCGCCAGGGCGAAGCCGGCAAACTGGACCGGCACCAGTCGTTCGCCGAAGAGGAGCCATGCCTCGAGCGCGGCCAGTGGCGGTACAAGCAGCAAGAGTGCGCTGACGCGCGTCGCGCCCTGGTGCCGGGTCATCCAGACCACCAGTGAGAGCGCGCCGACCGAGAGGCCGAGTACCGAACAGCCGAGACCCAGCCACGACTCCGGCGCGCTATCCCAACGATAGTTCCCTTCCGCGACCGTCGCAGCCAAGTCCACGAACGCTCCCCCGGCATTCTGAAGGGCGCCCGACATCCGCATCGGATCCTGGCCGATCGATCCGCGCTGAATCATCGTCCCTGCTGCCATTGCCAAGATCGACGCCATCGCGCCGGCGGCGACGAACGGCGCCACCGCCGCTGCCCCGATGCGGGTCAGCAGGGGCGCCAGAACCAGGGAAACGCCGCCCAGGCCGATGCCCAGCTCGATCCATGCACGCGCTGCGAATCGTTCGCCAAGCAGCCCGAAAGAGGCAATTGCAACCACCAGCGGCTGGAGCGCACCGAGAAGCGCCATGATGCCGGCGGGCATGCCTCGCCCAATCGCCCACCAGCTGGTGCAAAGATAGACGCCGTTGAGCAGCATGCCCGCCGGCAGGTGCGAGGCGAGCGCTCGTCGGCCAGGAATTGGTTCGCCCGCGAGCGCGGCTGCGCCGCCCAGAAGCCCGGCCGCCATGACCATTCGGGCCGCCAGGATCAGTTCCGGTGCGGCGTGCGGCACGGTCGCGCGTGCGACGACGAAGCCCGACGACCATATCAGCACGAACAGGAACGGAGCGGCAGCCGCCATCCGCGACACTGGACGAGGCGAGGCCGCGCTTCCGTGGTCGCGGCTGTTCTCAACCACGCGGCCTTACCCCGCTCGGCGCTGAGCCGACATTGGTGGTCCTGTCGTCAGACCGCGGAGCCGTGGAAGGCTCCTTCAGTTTGCCCCATCGCATCCGGGCAAAGCTCGTGACGGTCTCGCGCAACTCGTCATCCTCGGGCGTTCCACCCCCGAACCCACCGTGGGGCATCGCCTCAAAGACGTGCAGCTCGGCATCTACCCCTGCTTGCCTCAGGGCGCGGTGCATGCGGACGGTGTTGGAGAGAAAGAGATCGCGCGTGCCGCTCTGCAGGAAGGTCGCCGGGAAGCCGGTCAGGTCGCCGAACAGAGGAGACAAATATGGGTGCCGGACATCCGCTCCGTTTGCGTACAGCAGATTGTTGGCCATGAGCGAACTGGGCAGCACCACATCCAGCTGCCGGTTAGCCTCGAAACTGTCGCCGGACTCGGTCAGATCGACCTGAGGAGACAGCAGGATCAGCGCCGCCGGCATCGGGAGGCCTTCGTCGCGCGCTTTCAGAAGCGTCGCGACCGCAAGGTTGCCGCCTGCCGATCTGCCCCCGATGATGATGTCGGTCGGCGCATGGCGGTCCAAGACGTAGCGGTACCCTACCATGCAATCGTCCAGAGCGGCGGGGAAGGGGTGTTCGGGCGGCGTCCGATAGTCCACGCCGTAGCAGCGGACGCCGTGCTGATCGGACTGCATCTGCGCTCCGGCACGACATGCGTCTCCTCCGCCGAACACCAGCGCGCCGCCATGAAGGTCTATGTAGGCGCGGGTCCCGCTAGGCGGGGTTGGTGGTGTCGCGATGTGAAGAACAGCCCCGTCCGTCTCGACGGTCTCGACGCTGGCCCGTACGCTCCCGGCCAGCCCCCTTACCGCGGCCGCATAGCGCGCATTCGCCACAGCCTTGATCGCTGCCCAGCCATCGTGATCGTCCGGCGCGGGCATCTCATGCAAAGCGTTGAGCGGTACGCCGTCATCGCCGACCATCCGCGCAAGCGCGGCGCGCGCTTCTACGCTGATCGACGCAGGGAAGGGGACGATCCGCCGCTCCAGCGCCACGCCATCAATCGGATCAGCCATCCAGTCTCCGCCCGCTGCTCTTCACCGCCGCCTACCGGTAGGGCAGATTCACCGCACATAGTCGATCGCGTAAGCGCGCTCGGTCGCCGGCCGATCCCGGATCGCCTCGAACCATCGCCGCAGCTCAGGAAAGTCGTCGAGCGACTGCCCCGCCCACTCATGCAGCACGATCCAGGGATAGCAGGCGATGTCGGCAACGGAATAGTCGCCGCCGGCTATGAACGGACGGTCCGCCAGATGACGATCGAGGACGCGGAACAGCCGGGCGATTTCGGCGGTGTACCGGTCCACCGCATAGGGCACCGGCTCCGGTGCGAAGCGCCGGAAGTGAAGTGCTTGACCCATCATCGGGCCGAGCCCCGCCATTTGCCAGAATAGCCACTGGGTCGCCTCGAGGCGGCTGCGTTCCTCGGCGGGTAGCAACGCTCCCGCCTTCTGCGCCAGATAGAGCAGGATCGCGCCGGACTCGAACAGCGCCACCGCCTCGCCCCCGTCGGCAGGATCGTCGTCGACGATGGCCGGGATGCGGTTGTTGGGAGCGATGCTGAGGAAGGCGGGGTCGAACTGCTGCCCCTTGCCAATGTCGATCGGGTGGATGCGGTAGTCCAGCCCAAGCTCCTCCAGCGCCATCGTCACCTTGTGGCCGTTGGGCGTCTTCCAGCTGTGGAGCTCGATCATCGAGCGGCACTCGCTGCATCGAAGAAGGCCAGCGTCCGCTCGAAGGCGAGGCGAGCACTCGCCGCGTCGTAATCGTCGCGCCGGTCGGAGTTGAAGCCGTGCCCCGCCGGGTAGAGCTGAACTTCGACGTCGGGCCGGGCATCCCGGAACGCTTCCACTGCGTCCATCGGTATCTCGACGTCCTCACGACCGAAATGGACCAGCACCGGGCAGAGCGGGCGCTCGTGGGCGCGGCTCGGGATCATCGAGCCGTAATAGCAAGCCGCGGCCGTGAGGCGCGTTGACCGGCACGCCATGACGTAGCTCGCGGACCCGCCGTAGCAGTAGCCGGTCATGAACACCGGGCCGGCCGCCGCCAGCTGCTCGATGCAGAGGTCGGCGTCGGTGAGGGTCTGCTCGAGTGGATGGGCACGCACCAGGCGTATCGCTTCCGCGACCTCCTCGGGCGCGTAGCCAAGGTCGAGCCCCGGTGCCTCCCGGTCGAAGATGGCGGGGGCGAGCACGTCATATCCCTCCCGCGCGAAGCGGTCGCATTGCTCGCGAATATGGGTCGTCAAGCCGAAGATCTCCTGGATCAGGACGAGACCGCCCCGGCGCGGCGCTTGCGCCTCGACATGGTAGGCGGCGATCGGGGCGCCATCGGTTGCGGTCAGGTCGACCAGGCGGCCGAGCAGTGCAGTCTCGCCGCTCATGATGCGCGCTCCTGCGTGACGGCGATGGCGAGCGCTCCCGTCGCCGTAGCGGGCGGCGAGATGGAGGCGAGACGGGCGGGTTGTCGCATAGCGGGGTCCTCTGGTGGAGGGCATCAGCTACGCGCGACGAGTTGGCGCCTGAAGTCAGGCACAGTCGATCACAGCGATCATCGTCGTGGATGGGTCAGGGGCTACCAGCGGAGCTTGCCTGCCTGGAGCGCGGCGGCTATCGGGGTCACGTCGAAAAAGGTGGACCGGACGTGGTGAGCCCCGGTCAGCTGCCCATCAAAGGGTAGCCAAGTTCCAGCCCCCTGCGGGCCGTGGACCACGACAGAAGCGGACGTGCGCCGTTTCTTGTCGGAGAGCCTGAATGATCGACGCTTTGTTCATCTGGGTAGCCGCCTGCGAGGCGGCAAAGGCCGATAGGCACCGGAGCACGTCCTTCTCGCCGCGTCCGCGGCATCGAGCAAAGGATGGCTCACCATGCAAACCAACCCCTCTCACCACACCCAGGTCCTGATCGTCGGCGGCAGCCTCGTCGGCCTGTCAGCCGCGCTGTTCCTCGCGTCGCGCGGGGTCGATACTATCGTCGTAGAAAAGCACCGCGGCAGCTCGTCGCACCCGCGCGCGGTCGGCTTCACCGAGCTGACGCTTGAGCATTTCCGTGCGGTGGGCATCGAGGATCGTGTTCCGCAGGCTCCTGCCGCCTTTCGCTTGCGGCGCATCAAGGTCGAAAGCCTCGCGGGCACATGGGCCGAGGAAACGCCGTGGACGCCGGGACAGGCCGAAACTGACAAGGGCATCGCCTCGCCGTGCACGGGCGCCGCGATCGCGCAGGACCTGCTGGAGCCGATCCTCAGGACGGCGGCGACCGAGCGAGGCGCGGACCTGCGGCAAGGCGTCGAGATGCTGAACTTCGTGCAATCTCCCGAAGGGGTCACCGCCCGGGTGCGCCACCGGGACACTGGCGAGGAGGTCGAGATCACCGCCGACTACCTGATCGCGGCCGACGGTGCCGACAGCCCCGTTCGCGAAAAGCTCGGGATTGCGAGGAGCGGTGTCGGGCACCTGCGCACGATCCGCAGCGCGCTGTTCCGCTGCGACGAAGCCGAACAGTTTCTTGCCACCGGCGTGACCCAGTTCGAGATCGAGCAACCCGGCGTTCAGGCGTTCCTGACCCACTATCCCGACGGTCGTTGGGTGCTGATGTTCAGCGATGACGCCGAGCGCACCGAAGGCGAGTTGCGCGACGCGATCCGTCGCGCGCTCGGCCGCGACATGGCACTTGAGGTCATCACGACGGGCCGATGGGAGATGGCGGGCCGCATTGCCGACCGGTACAGCGTAGGTCGCGTGTTCCTGGCGGGCGACGCCGCCCACCAGCTGCCGCCGACGCGGGGCGGCTTCGGGGCGAACACCGGGATCGACGACGCCTACAATCTCGCCTGGAAGCTGCAGATGGTGCTGTCGGGAGAGGCCTCGCCAGCGCTGCTGGATACGTACAGCGCGGAACGGCAGCCGATCGGCTGGTTGCGCCACCAGCAGACCTTTGCCCGTCCGGATTACCGCCGCTGGGCAGGGGACGCGATGGCAGGCGAGCCGCTCTACAGCGCGGAGGCAATGGAATTGGGTCAGCGGGTAAGCTCGGCCGCGATCATTGCATCCGACCAAGGCCTGCCGCCGGCAGCAAGCCCGGGCGAATGGGCGGGCCAGCCAGGCACGCGCGTGCCGCATGCCTGGATCGAGTGGAAGGGCGCTCGATACTCGACCATCGACCTGTTCACCGAACGGCTCACGCTCATCAGTGCCGAGCCGCGCTGGATCGAGGCAGCACGGCAAGCGTGCTATGAGACGATCTTGCCTCTGAAGACGGTACACGTCGGTGTGGAGGCTCATTTTCCGGCCGATGGCAACTTCGCGGCCACGTTCGGTGTCGGTGCTCAAGGCGCTTGCCTCGTGCGGCCGGATGCCATCGTCGCCTGGCGTTCGCATGGCCTCGACGCCGATCCAACGGAGACGTTGGGGCGCATCTTGGATCATATTACCCGTCGAATTGGCTCGGCTGAGGTCGCCGATGCTGGTGTCGGCTATCACGGCTATAGCCGCCGCATTGCCGGATGAATCGTGACGCCTAATGGAGATCAACGCTTCTCAGTCTGCGTAAGCTCAGTTGCGTTGACCAATCTCGACCAACCCGCTGAGCCGCCCTCCGGGGCGGCTTCTTCTTCGAAGAAGCGCCTGGCCGAAGCGCTCGTGTTATCCCCGAGCGTTGCCGCTCGCCGTCCAAGAGGTTCATTGAACGGTCGCGCTGGCTGTGCCTCATGAAGGCTTGGTTGCCTGATCCCGACGGGCAGACTCGCTTCGGTTTGTACGGTTCAGCTACTCAACCAGGCCCCCAAGATCGATGATGTCGAACGCCACATTGGCGATCTCGCCCTTAGCGATCTGCATGAGCGGCATCGGTCGGGTCTCGGTCTCGAGCCGGCGCATGTTCCGGTCGGCGATCTCGACCAGGAATCGATCGACGCCGACCAGCGCGATCATCACCACCGTCTGGTCCTCGTCGAGCGTTAGCTGTTGGACGACGCCCTCATAGGCCGCGAACAGTCCGTCGTTGCCGGTCTTGGTCAGGACGAAGGCGGTAACGACCTTGTTGGGGTCGGCCGCGCCCTCGGCGATCGCGCGGACCCAGCCCTGAATTTCGGGTCGCACAACGTTGGCGAGCGCGTTGGACCGTGCGACACGCTCGAAGAACCAGCCCGTCAGGCAGCCGAGCAGGATAAAGAACAGGAGCGCCAGCGCGATGCCCGAGCTGGAGCGGGCGAGCGCCTGATCATGGAGCAGGATAGCCTTGTAGACGTCCGGGTCCGCCGAGACGTGAAAGCATGGTTCGATGCTGCAATATGCATCCTGCAGGGCGAAAAGGCCGGCGCCGAGCGTATGGGCGAACAGCGCCCCTAACAGGACAACAAACAGCGTGTAGGTGGAGTTGGGCTTGTCAGGGACGGGACTGAGATAGTCGGTGCGTGCGCCGTTCCGAAGCCCGAGCCAGGCGCAGAAGCCTGGGAATAGTAGCAGAAGCGCGCCGAGGAGCGAGAAGCCCCAAGTCACCCGGGCCTAACCCCGGCGGGTGGTCTGGGTCGTGGAGGTTGCTGCCGGCCGCTCGCGGATGCGGCCATTCGCCTGCGACCGGGTCGTGCTCTCGCTCGCCGCCTCGCGTACGGCTTGCCAGCTCCCGAAACGGTCATGCGCGGTGAGCGCTCGCCTGATGGACTGGTCCGAGTTGACGCGCATCTGTTCTTCCTCTCACTCTATATAACGCGCGAGCGGCGAATGAGAAGCCTGGCATTGGGTTTTCAGCCGCGCGTGGCGCCGACTGGACCTGCAGCGCGGAGGCAAGCCGGCCCAAGCTATCTGGTGTTACGGCCGCTTATCTGAAGCGGCATCCCCGCAATGAACGAACGTCTGTTTACGGGTAAGCCAAAAGGGGTCTCGAGCGACCGGAACTGGGTCCCCGGCTCGAAAGGGCAGGGGGCGGCCAGCGCCCAAACTTGGACGCTGCGGCGGGCCATCGCTTTCCCCTAAAGCGGCCATTCGTTTCAGCCCGACCAGTCCCGTTTCCCCATCCTCGAAGGCCAATTTCGAGAAAGAGCAATCGGGAACAGATTTCGGGAAAGCCGCTGCTCCGGTCGCCTCTTGGAGCGATTAGCAGGGCCATCTTCCCGTTATGGGTTCTCAAACGGGAGGGGGCTAACCCTTCAACGGCTGCACCTCTCTGATGAGATCGATTAGTAGACGCAGCCCGGTCGGAAGGTGCCGTCGTCCGGAGTAGTAAACGTGGAAGCCGCTGCCTACGCTCGCCCAATCTTCCAGGACGGGCTGTAAGGCCCCGTTTTCCAGGTGGGGGGTGAGTGCAGCCTGGGTCGCGTAAACGATGCCAGCACCGCATAGCCCGAACGCCACAGCAGCGTGACTGCCATCGATCGTCAGGGGACCGGGCGTCGCAACAGCGAGTTCGTCGCCGTCACGCTCGAACTCCCATTGATAGACCTGATCGTTTCCCAGGCGGATGCCGACGCATCGATGGTTTTTGAGGTCTCGCGGATCGCTCGGTGTGCCGAACTGGGCGAGATATGTAGGTGCCGCGGCCGCGATCCAGCGTAAGTCCGGGGACAGCCGCTGCGCAATCATGTCCTCAGGCACTGTGCCGCCATAGCGGATGCCGGCATCGAACCCGCTGCCGACGACATCGATCATGCGATTGGTAACGCTGATATCGATAGCAACGTCCGGGTAGCGATCGACGAAGATCGGCATGACCGGCTTGAGCAGCAGATCGACCGCATCCTCCAGAACATTGATCCGCACGCGGCCTGCCGGCTTGTCGCGATAACGCTCCAGATTGTCGCTCGCCCCAGCAATGGCCTGCATAGGGGCCTCGATAAGTGCCCGCAGCTCCTCACCTGCTGCGGTCAGCGTCACGCTGCGGGTGGTCCTGTTCAATAATCGAACGCCGCGGCGTCCCTCCAGAGCGGTGATCGCGTGGCTCAGCGCCGAGGTGGTGACGCCCATCGAGCCGGCCGCGCCGCGAAAGCTGCCATGCTTCGCGATTGCCAGAAAATAGGTGAAGTCAGCGAGGTCTGCTCGGCTCGGTTGCATAGCAACCTTCTAGCCCATTGTTGAGCAATGTTCATCGTCTCGTTGGCGGCCGGGCCGGTAATGCGAGCACCGTCAGCACCCTAGATAACGTTCCGAAGCGATCGTCATCGTGGCGGTCAGATAATCGGAAGAGCGGCAACCATGACGAGGATCGGCATGTGCCTCGCCACGCTGCTGCTGCCCGTGGGCGCACAGGCGCAACAAGGAGCGAGAGGCATGAGCATCGAGCACAAAGCGGACATGAAGACCGTTGACGGTCCCGCCGAGTATTTCACCGGCAAGGCCACCATCACCGGGCAGTTCCAGCGCGAGGAGCCGTCACGGGTTTCCGGCGCCATCGTCCACTTCGAGCCAGGTGCGCGTACGGCGTGGCACACTCACCCTGCCGGTCAGACGCTGATCGTGACCGAGGGTTTAGGCTGGACGCAGATCGCGGGAGGACCGAAGCTGGAGTTTCACGCCGGCGACATCCTGTGGTGCCCCGCCAACCACAAGCACTGGCACGGCGCGACCCAGCATGAAGCCATGACCCACGTCGCCATTCAGGAATCGGTTAACGGTACGCCCGTGACCTGGATGGAGAAGGTGACGGACGAGGAATATCTCGCGCCGCTCGGCACTGAGTGAGGTCATGCCGCACGTCACTGTGAAGCTCTGGCCCGGCAAGACCGAAGACCAGAAGCAGCGTCTCACCGAAACCATCACGAGCGGCGTCATGGAGACGCTCGGATATGGCGAGGACGCGGTGTCGGTCGGATTCGAGGAGGTCGCTCCCGCTGATTGGACGGCCAAGGTGTACGAGCCCGACATCGCCGCGAAGTGGAACACTCTGACCAAGCAGCCCGGTTACGGCGAGGGGCCGGCAGAGCGGAGGAAAGAACAATGATCCTGAAGGAAACTTTCGCCCTTGCGGATGGCATCGCCATCCCGAAGCTCGGCCTCGGCACTTGGCGCATCGATGATGCCGCGGTCGTGCAGGTCGTTCGCGATGCCTTGGCTATCGGCTATCGCCACTTCGACACCGCGCAAGCCTATGAAAACGAGCGCGGTGTCGGCGAGGGGCTGCGGGCCAGCGGCATTGCGCGTGACGAGCTTTGTCTGCAACTCGGGCTGCTCCCGCTGCCAAAGTCCACCAATGCCGATCACATGCGCAGCAATGCGGCCGTCGATTTCGACATCAGCGAAGACGACATGGTGACGCTACGCGGCTCCGGTGAAGCCATCGACTACGGTGAGGCCAGCGCCTTCCCCGTGTTCGGCAAGCCGCGCCATGCGGCCCGATCGAGCATAAACGCCTGATCGCCCAGCGCCCCCCAATCAAATCGGAAAGATATTTTCATGTCTGATAATAAGCGTTTTGCCGGCAAGGTCGCCTTCATCACAGGCGCTGCCAGTGGGATCGGCCGGGCCACGGCCATTGCCTTTGCAGCCGAGGGCGCGCGTGTCGCCGTCCTAGATCGCACTGAGGACTTTTTGGCTGAAACGGCCGACGCGGTGAAGAAGGCGGGGGCGGAGGTTCTGGTTATCGCCTGCGATGTGTCCCAGCCCGAGCAGGTCGAAGCGGCGGTGAGCCGGGTGGTCGAGACTTTCGGTCAGCTCGACATCGCGTTCAACAATGCCGGCGTTGAGAACAAGGCCGCGCCCGTCCACGAGATCGAACTCGCCGAGTGGGACCGCATCCTCGACATCAACCTGCGTGGCACCTTCGTGTGCATGAAGCATGAGCTGGCCCAGATGGTGCGTCAGGGCAGCGGCGTGATCGTCAACACGTCGTCGGGTGCCGGCGTGCGCGGTGTGGCGGGCGGCGCGTCCTACACCGCCTCCAAGCACGCGATCATCGGTCTGACCAAGGCTGCTGCGCTCGACTATGCCAAGCAGAACATCCGCGTGAACGCGGTGCTGCCGGGCAATATTGAGACGCCGATGATGGACCGCTTCACGGACGGCGATATTCAGAAAGCGATCGATCTTGAGCCGGTCGGGCGCTTGGGCAAGCCGGAGGAGATCGCCGACGCCGTTCTTTGGATGAGCGCCGATCTGGGTGCATTCGTCACCGGCGCGGCAGTGTCCGTTGATGGGGGCTGGTCGCTTTAACCAATTAAGGACGGCTTTCTAGCGGAAGTTGCGCCGGAAAGCCGTCCGTGCATCAACGAACCTGGCATTCCCAAAACACCATCCCAATTTGGAGGGTGGGCGGCGCTAGCCAACGTCAGCTATGCGCCCTGCCTCACCCGAAAGCGGCTGTTCCGCAAACCTGCTAATCAGAGCCCGACAGATGCGCAGAACGCCCGGGAAAGGCTCGAGCGGCGAGATGAACAAACGTCCGGGTTTGGGAAGCGGGAAGGGGCGTCTGAGTGACCGGTTGTGGGTCGATGCTGCCATTATCGCGCAATCGGGCCGTCCAGCGGGTGGAGCATCACCTCGTCGCGTCGAGAATGACGGCGACTGTCTCCTCCGGCGTGTCCCACATTGGGAAGTGCCCGCTACCATCAAACCAGTGGAGCTCGGCGCCGGGAAAAGCTGCCTGCGCGCGCGCAGCCTGTCTGGGGAGGCAGAGCCGGTCGTGCCTGCCCCACCCGATGACGACCCGGCCGGTGCCGGCAGCCGCGGGACCGGACTGCTCAGGTCCCGTGGCAAGGCTCCGGACCAACGCATCGAACGTCGGCGTTTTACTGAGACCTTCCAGCTCGGTCGCGACGGTCTCCCCGTCAAGCGCCCAAGGACGCGCGGAAAGCTGAGCGAGGAGCGCCGTGCGCGAGGCTGCGTTCCGGCTCAACGCCGGCAGGCCCGGCCGGATGGCCCGCAGCAAGCGACCGGAGGCGCCTATAGTGGTTCTGAAGAAGGTGCGCTCCCAGCCTCGCCAGAAGCCACCAGGATCAAGCGCGACCACGTTGCCGACGAGTCCGCGCCGCGCGAGTTCAAGCACAATCCGCGCGCCCATGGAACTGCCGACGACATCGACGCCAGACAAGCCAGCCTCCGCGATGTAACGCTCGACGCTGCCGACCAAACCATCAAACGTCCCGCTGTCGGACTCGGCAAGGGTGGCCCCATGGCCGGGAAGGTCGACCGCGATGACCTTCCGCGAGGCGCTGAGTGGGTTTAAGACGGTGCTCCACGATTGCCAACTTCCGCCCAGACCGTGGATCAGAAGCAGCGTGCGTCCAGTGCCGCGCTCAATCGTGTTCATGCCGTCTCCGCCTTGTCGCTGTGAGAAGCTCAACGAGCACGGTCGCTTTGCGGGCCCAGCCTTTATCGGCTGACGGGCGGTGGAGATCGGTCTCTAGGCCCACGCCGGAAGGCAGGTGAACCAGGTAAGTCTACCTGTTCAGAAAAGGTCCTTGGATATGAACGAGTGACCGCTTGCGAGTAGCGCTACGTTAGCATTGAATGGCCGTGTGTGGACGCCCCTTCGGATGCAAGAGGGTGTTGAAGAGATTTTAGCGCGGGTTCAGGTGCTTCCGTGTGTCCGGCCTGTCGATGCAGCCT
>NZ_JACIAY010000017.1 GCF_014194975.1 Sphingomonas sp. BK580
CGTGCCCTGCCCGCCGGCGCCGCGCCCCCCGCGCACGACCTCGCCTGGTACAAGGCGCAGCGCTTCCCCTATGCACCAGGTCACCCGGAATGACGGGGAGGAGCAGACCCGGGAGAGGTCTGGTTGCCCGGCGGCGTCCATCTGCGACCGGTGCCCGCGGCGGACTTCGCCCATGATCTCGCCGACGGGCTGCGCCGCCGGCTCGCCGCGTCGCAGGGGATCTCGCCCCCGAATGTCGCCGCGCCGCCGCGGGCCGAGGACGGCCCCCCGGCGCCGTCGGTTACCGTCACCATCGACGACGCGGACAGCGGCGTCGGCGTGCAGGCGCCCCTCACCGACCTGCCCGGCGCGTTCACCTCGGCGCTACCGATCGGGGACGGACGCGCCGGGAGACATCGCCGCGGCCGAGCGATAAGGGCTCCGAATGAGCCGGCTGCTGCTGTTCAACAAACCGTACGGGGTCCTGTCCCAGTTCACCGACCGCGGATCGCCGGCGGTTCGGTCGACGTTGTCGGACTTCATCGACGTGAAGGGCGTCTACCCCGCGGGGAGGCTCGATCGGGACAGTGAGGGCCTGCTGTTGTTATGCGATGATGGCCGGTTCCAGGCGCGCATCGCCGATCCACGCTACAAGATGCCCAAGACCTATCTCGTCCAGGTCGAAGGCGATCCGCGCGCGGCGGATCTGACCCGCCTGCGCCACGGCGTGCGGCTCAAGGACGGCATGACCCTTCCTGCCGAGGTCGACCGCATCGACGCACCCGACCTGTGGCCGCGCGATCCGCCGATCCGCCGGCGCGCGACCATCCCCGACAGCTGGCTGAGGCTCACCATCCGCGAAGGGCGCAACCGGCAGGTACGCCGCATGACCGCGGCGGTCGGGTTGCCCACGCTGAGGCTGGTCCGCTGGTCGATCGGCGACTGGTCGCTCGCCGGGATCGCGCCGGGCACATTCGCGGTGCTGGCGGGCCCGGGCGCGCCCGCCGCCGGCCCGTCGGCGTGATGCCGAGGCGCGCCTGCGGACCGGCGGCTCGGACACAGGGAGGCCAGCAGGGCTCAGATCGCAGATGAATTATCGCCACTCCTTCCATGCCGGCAACAGCGCCGATGTCGTGAAGCACAGCCTGCTCATCGCCCTGGTACGGGCACTGCAGCAGAAAGACGGCGCGTTGACGCTGATCGACACGCACGCCGGCCGCGCGCTGTACGATCTCGGCGGCGAGCAGGCGCAGCGGACGGGCGAGGCCGCGCACGGCGTGCTGCGGGCCTTCGCCGACGCGAACCCCTTGCTGGACAGCTACCGCGCCGCCGTGCGGGCGGTGAATGCCGGGGCGGAGCCGCGGCTCTATCCCGGTTCACCGCAGGTCCTGACGCAGCTGCTGCGGCCGCAGGACGTGCTGATCGTCAACGAGAAGCATCCCGAGGACGCCCGCGCCCTGCGCGCCGCGATGCGCGGCACGCCCGCCGCCGTGCATGAGCGCGACGCCTACGAGTTGTGGCTGGCGCTGCTGCCGACCCGCACCGGTCGCGGCGTCGTGGTGGTCGATCCGCCGTACGAGCAGACCGACGAACGCGCCCGGATCACCGCCACCTTGGCCGCGGCTCACCGCAGATGGTCGCATGGCGTGACGGTGATCTGGTATCCGCTGAAGGACCGCGTGACGCATCAGCGATGGAAGGACGCTCTGCGGCGGCTCGGCATCCCGAAGGTCCTGTCGGTCGAGCATTGGCTGTACGACGCCGATGAGCCCGGCATCTACAACGGGTCCGGACTGTTCATCGTCAATCCGCCCTATGCCTTCACCCAGGCGTTGTCGCCCCTGCTGGAAGCCCTTCGCGTCGCGCTGGCGCCGGAAGGGCACCGCGGGAAGGTCACGGCGGAGTGGTTGAACGGGTGAGACCCGGTCAGCGCTCGGGCGAGGCGGCCGCGGCCGGCTGATCGCGTCATTGTCCGTCCCCGCGGGTGAGCCCGGGCGATCACCGTCGGGACGACACGCGCAGAGGCGATCCCGCTGGGATCGGCCTCGTGGGCGCGTCTGTCGTCAGAGTCGCCGGCGCGGCGCCTGCGGGCTGTCCCGTGGCAGGGTCGCGATCCGCTCGCCCGGCAGCCCGTTCGCGCCGGCAAGGCACCGCCGGGTGCACCTCGGCGTGGCGATCGATCCCAGACGCGTCTACACCTGCGCTCACGTGCCAGTCCGGGCATGCTCGAGGGGTCAACGATGAAGATCAGCGCGCGCAACCAGATCTCCGGTACCGTCGTGGGTATCACGTCGGGAGCCGTGAACGGCTCGATCAAGGTCAACATCGGCGGTGACATCATCGTCACCGCGAGCATCACCGAAGAAGCCATCCAGGAGCTTGGTCTTGCCGAGGGGGACACCGTCACGGTCATCGTCAAGGCGAGCGACGTGATGATCGGCAAGTGAGATGAAGATCGGCCCTTTATGGCTGAAGCTGCAGATCGCCTGCGGCGACGCGCTCGCCCTCGGCCCCGGCAAGGCAGACCTCCTCGGGGCAATCGTCGCGCACGGGTCGATCACGGCAGCGGCACAGGCGCTGGGGATGAGCTATCGCCGCGCCTGGATGCTCGTCGATGAGATGAACCGCTGCTTCGAGCCCCCGTTGGTCGAGACGCTGAAGGGTGGCGGACGCGAGCGGGGCGCGCGGATCACGCCTACGGGGCAGGACGTGCTCAAGGCGTATCGCGAGATGGAGCGAGAGGCGGGGCGCATCGCCGATCACGCGGCCTATCGGCGCCTGCGCTCTCACTTGCGCGACCAGCCGCGATCACCCGAGTGACGTCGCGACACCGGGCGCCCTGCACCGCTTCACTATATACGACGGAATATCGCCTCGATATATCGCCGAGCACAATGCCGCGGCCACGACCGCGAACAGGGGTGTTCCACGATGTCGACGCGTCTCGCCGTATGTCTGTGTGCGGTAGCCATGCCCGCGCTGAGCGCCTCCGCTCTCGCGCAGGACGTACCCGCTCCCACGAACGGCACGACTCGCGACGCCACGACCGCTGAGGGCGACACCGACGGCCTGCCCGACGTCACCGTGACCGCCCGGCGTCGCGCAGAGAACGCCCAGCGCGTGCCCGCGTCGCTGTCGGTCGTCGGCGGTGATCTCGTCGACCGAAGCTACACGGTGAACACACAGGGGCTGACGACGCTGATCCCCAGCCTCAACTACTCGTCGGCCAACCCGCGCAACACCGCTTTCACGATCCGCGGGCTCGGCTCCAGCGTCGTCGCGGTGAGCCAGGCCAATGACGGGCTGGAGCCCGGCGTCGGCTTCTACGTCGACCAGGTCTATCACGCCCGCCCCGCGACCGCGGCGTTCGACTTCGCCGATATCGAGCAGGTCGAGGAGCTGCGCGGCCCGCAGGGGACGTTGTTCGGCAAGAACACCACCGCCGGCGCGCTCAACATCACCACGCGCGCACCGAGCTTCACGCGGGAAGGCTTCGCCGAGCTCTCGTATGGCGAAGACAACTTCGCGCAGGCGAGGGGCTGGGTGTCGGGACCGATCACCGACAGCATCGCCTATCGCGTGTCGGGCGTCTCGACCCGCCGCGACGGCGTGGTCGCCAACGTCCGCACGGGACGCGACACCAACACGCTCGGGACGCAGGCGGTGCGCGCGCAGCTGCTGTTCAAGCCCGACGACACCGTCCAGATGCGCGTCATCGCCGACGTCACCAACTTCCAGGCCTATTGCTGCGGACAGGTATATCTGCGCACGGGCACCAGCCTGCGCGCGGCCGGCCGCCAGTTCGGCGGCCCGGGCGGCCTCGCCGCCCAGTTCGGCTACGCGCCCGCGAGCACGAACCCCTATGACCGCGAGACCGACATCGACGGGCCGCTCGGCGTCGACACCAACGAGGGCGGCGTCAGCGCGATCACGGATTGGAACCTCGGTTTCGCCACGCTGACCTCCGTCACCGCGTGGCGCTTCTGGAACTGGGACGCGGAGAACGACCGCGACTATACCGGCCTTCCGGTGCAGCTGTCGCAGCACATCCCCTCGCGCCAGAACCAGTACAGCCAGGAGCTGCGGCTCGCCTCGAACGGCGACGGGCCGCTGTCCTACGTCGTCGGCCTCTACGGCTTTCGCCAGCGGCTCACCGGTCGGCCGATCAGCATCTACGGCCCCGCGGCGGCGCGCTACCTGATCGGCACCACCACCGGCGCCAACAACACGCCCGTGCCGTCCAACCTGCTCGACGGCTACAGCCAGGACGGGCACACCGACTTCCGCAGCCTCAGCTACGCCGCGTTCGGCGAGGTCAATTACCGGATCGTGCCCGCGGTCACCGCCACGCTGGGGCTGCGCTACACGCAGGAGGAGAAAGACGGTTATTACACCACCACCGTCTCCGGCGGCCCCGCGACGACCAGCGCCGCGCTGATCAACGCGCGGCTGGGCGTGCTGCGGCCGCAGCGTTACGAGGCGCACGACAGCGACGGCAGCCTGTCGGGGCGCGGCAATCTCGCCTGGCAGGTGACCGAGCAGACCATGGCCTATGCGAGCTACGCGCGCGGCTTCAAGTCGGGCGGGATCAACATGTCGGGCCTGCCGCTCGACAACGCCAGCCAGCCGGTGCTCGCCACCGCGGTGGTGCGGCCGGAGCGCAACGAGACCTACGAGGTCGGCGTCAAGAACAATCTGTTCGACCGGTGGCTGATCCTCAACGTCGACGCCTTCTACACCAAGGTCCGCGACTTCCAGGCGACCGTGGTCGAGAACTCGCTGACGCAGACGGTGCAGCTGCGCGGCTATCTCTCGAACATCCCCGCGGTGACGGTGAAGGGCGTCGAGGCCGACGCCACCGCGCTGATCCTGCCCGGCCTCAGCGCGCGCACCAGCGCGGCCTATTCCGAGGGCGAGTACAGCGACTATCCCGCCGGCCCCTGCCCGCTCGAGGTGCAGACCGCGGCGACCACGCAGTGCAGCCTGACCGGCCGCCGCCTCGCCTCGCTGCCGCGCTTCGCGATCACCGCCGGGCTCGACTATGTTCGCCCGCTCGGCCGCGGCGCGCTGACGCTCCACGTCGATACGGCCTCGCGCAGCGGCTACAACGGCGATCCGAGCCTGTCGCGCTTCACCTACATCCGCGGCTACAATCTCACCAACGCCAACATCGGCTACCGCTTCGCCGGAGGCGTGGAGTTGATCGTGTGGGCGCGCAACCTGCTCGACGCCGACTACATCCAGAACGTGACGATCCAGGCGGGGAACTCCGGTCTGATCCTCGGCAGCCCGAGCGATCCGCGGACGATCGGCGGCACGGTGCGGCTGCGGCTGTAGCGCTGCCATCTGGCCCGTGACCAGACGCGAGACCGGTCATCGAGCCCGGTGCGGCAGGACAGCGGACGTGCGGCTTCTCAGCGGGATCGTCCGCGGTTAGCCTGAGGCCATGACGCTCCCTCAGGCCGATGCCCTCGCGTTCGAGACGCCGGAGGATCTCGCCGGCTGGCTCGCCGAGCACCACGCGACCAGCGACGAACTCTGGGTGCGCATCTACAAGGAAGGCTCCGGTAAGCGCTCCGTCAGGTGGGGCGACTGCGTCGTGGAGGCGCTGCGTGTCGGCTGGATCGACGGCCTGAAGCGGTCAGGCGACGCGTGCTCCTACCTCCAGCGCCTCACGCCACGCCGGCCCGGATCGAGTTGGTCTGCCAGGAACCGTGACCATGCCGAGCGGCTGATCGCTGAAGGTCGCATGACGCCGTCCGGACTCGCCCATGTCGAGGCCGCGCGCGCGGAGGGTCGTTGGGACACGGCCTACGAGGGCTCGGCCACGATGGTCATCCCACAGGACTTCCTGGACCTCCTGGCGGCCCTGCCCGAAGCAGAGGCATTTTTCCGGACGCTCGACCGGAAGAACCTCTACCCGATCTACTACCGCCTTCAGACGGCCAAGCGGCCGGAGACGCGCGCCCGCAGGATGAGGCAGATCCTCGAACGACTTGCGCGCGGTGAGCGCTTCCACTGACCGGACGCATGAGCGGACCTGGAGGGAGCTCCGGGCGTCACCCGTCTTCCGTCACTCGGTCGCCGATCGCCGATCGCCACCGCCGCCACCGGGCCCGATGACCGCAGCCCCGCGCCGCGTCTCTCCCGCGGCGGGGCAGGCTCTCGCCATGCGACGCGGATCAAGCGCCGCGGCCGCGGCGATCAGGCTGCGTGCGCGGCCGATACCGCCCGCCGGACGGCCGATTGTGTCGTAATGTGCATGCAACATCAACGTCCCCGGACCGTCACACGGCGCTTCTAACCGACCTCGAACACAGCAGAAATCGGGGAAAACATGTTCAGCACCACGGCGCGAGCGCGCCTGCTGGTCGGGGCGGCGCTGGCGCTGTGCCCGGCGATCGCCCATGCGGGCCAGGTCACCGGTACGGTGTCGGACGCGAGCGGGACGCGGACCTTGCCCAGCGCGCAGGTGTCGATCGTCGAGCTCGGTCGCTCGGTCGAGGCCGACAGCGCGGGCCAGTACCGCTTCAGCGACGTGCCCCGCGGCGAATACACGCTGCGCGTGCGCTACACCGGCGCCGACGCGGTCGACACGCCGATCACGGTCGACGCCGCGGGCATGGTGACGCAGGACGTCGCCGTCGGCGGCGGGGGTGACATCCTCGTCACCGGCCAGCGCGCCAATCTCGCCAGCTCGCTCAGCCGCCAGCGCGGCGCCGACGGCGTCGAGAGCGTGCTGACGCGCGACTCGATCGGCCAGTTCCCCGACCAGAACGTGGCGGAGTCGGTCCGCCGCGCGCCCGGCGTCAACGTGCTCAACGATCAGGGCGAGGGGCGCTTCGTCGCGGTGCGCGGGCTCGATCCCAGCCTCAACGCCGCCTCGATCAACGGCGTGCGCGTGCCCGCGCCGGAGGCCGACACGCGCTCGGTCGCGCTCGACGTGGTCGCGTCCGAGCTGATCGAGTCGATCGAGATCAAGAAGTCTCTCACCCCCGACATGGACGGCGACACGATCGGCGCCTCGGTCGAGATCAACACGACGTCCGCGTTCGACCGCAAGAAGGACCTGCTCGCGGGCTCGATTGAGGGCTCGTACAACCATTATTCGGGCGAGGTGACGCCCAAGGGCAGCGTCAACTTCACCAGGAAGTTCGCCGAGAATTTCGGCGTCTCGGGCGGCGCGTCCTACTATCTGCGCAAGTTCGAGACCGACAACATCGAGATGGACGGCTGGAACACCGACGAGGCCGGCAACGGCTTCGCCGACTCGGTCGAGTATCGCGACTACGACGTGCGCCGGCTGCGCACCGGCGGCTCGCTCTCGCTCGACTGGCAGCCCGCGCCCTCGACCCGGCTGTACGCGCGCGGCATCTACAATCGCTTCTCCGACCAGGAGGACCGCCGCCGGCTGATCTTCGAGATGGACGCCGATCCTGTCGCCTCGACCGCCACCGGCGCCAGCTTCGACAGCGCGGACGGCCGCATCCGCGTCGAGCGCGACCTCAAGGACCGCTTCGAGAAGCAGGTGATCCAGAGCTACTCGGTCGGCGGCGAGACCGAGACGGGGCCGTGGCGCCTGCGATATAGCGCGGCCTGGTCGCGCGCGTCCGAGCTGGAGAGCGGCTCGGTCGACCCGATCACCTTCCGCCGCGACTTCGACGGCGAGGATGGCGACGATCTCAGCGTCGCGTTCGACTATGGCAATTACCTGCGCCCGCGCTTCGCGGTCGGCGGCGCCAGCGCGGCCGCGTTCGACGACGCGGCCGAGTACGGCTTCGACAGTTTCGACCGCACGACGCTGAGCCGCTCGGTCGACCGCGAGTGGAACTTCCGCGGCGACGTGACGCGCAGCTTCGCGCTGGCCGAGGGCACGGTCGAGCTCCAGGCCGGCGGCAAGGCGCGGCTGCGCGAGAAGACCTACGACCTCCAGGTCGACACGTTCGACGGCTATGACGGCGACTTCACGCTCGCCGACGTGGTCGGCCGCCAGAGCTATCGGCTCGCCGCGCTCGGCCCGGTGGTGGCGAAGAAGGGCGAGCGCGGCTTCCTCGACGCCGAGGCGGCGGGCTTCGAGCGCGACTCGCTCGGCTCGGATTTCGCGTCGCTCGCCGAGGATTATCGCGTCGGCGAGGACATCTACTCGGGCTATCTGCTCGGCCGCTACCAGGCCGGGCCGCTGCGACTGATCGGCGGCGTGCGCATGGAGCATACGCGCAACGACATCCGCGGCAGCACGGTGACGCTGAACGAGGACGGCGACGCGGGCGAGCAGCTGCTCGTCACGCCCAACCGTATCCGCCGCCGCTACACCAACTGGCTGCCGAGCGCGGTGGTGCGCTACGAGGCGACCCCCGAGCTGGTGCTGCGCGCGGGCGCGTTCCGCAGCCTGGTGCGCCCGAGCATCGGCCAGCTCGCGCCGCGCTTCGCGCTGGAGCGCGACGGCGACGACCTGGAAGGCGCGTTCGGCAACCCCGACCTCAAGCCCTATCGCGCCTGGAACCTCGACGTCGGCGCCGAATGGTATTTCGCCACCTCGAGCGTGCTCCAGGCCGGCTTCTTCTACAAGGACATCGAGGACTATATCACGACGGTGACGTTCGAGGGCGACGACGCGCCCTACAACGGCAGCTATCGCGGCATCGCCTTCACCGAGGCCGACATCCCGCTCAACAGCGGCAAGGCCAGGATCCGCGGCGTCGAGCTCGGCTTCTCGCAGCTCTTCACGATGCTGCCCGCGCCGTTCGACGGGCTGCTGACCAACCTCAACTACACCTTCACCGACGCCGACGGCGAGACCTTCGACGGCGACACCGGCGGGCTGCGCACGATCCCGCTGCCGGCCTCGTCGCGCCACACGTTCAACGCGGTGCTCGGCTACGAGAAGGGACCGGTGAGCGTCCGGCTCGCGGGCACCTATCGCGACAAATACCTCGACGAGGTGCAGGCGGTGGCGGACGAGGATCGCTACGTGCGCCAGCACTTCCAGCTCGACGCCAGCGCGCGCTACCGCATCACGCCCAACCTCCAGCTCTTCGGCGAGTGGGTGAACATCAACGACGCCAAGTACGTCGCCTACCAGAACGCGCCGGTGACGCGCCGCCTGCTGCAATACGAGGAATATGGCTACACGCTGAAGTTCGGCGTGCGGGCGAACTTCTGATGCGCGCGCTGCTCCTCACCGCCGCCGCGCTCGCGGCCGCGCCGACGCTCGCCCCGGCCCCCGCGACCACGCCCGCCGCCGCACCGCCGATCCCGCGCACGCCGGGCACGCCGTACGCGCCGCGCTCCATCCCCGACCGGATCGTGCTGACCGCGGGCGCCGACCCGTCGCGCGAGATGGCGGTCGCCTTCCGCACCGACCGCGCGCAGGCGAGCGCGGCGGCGGAGATCGCGCTGGCGGTCGACGGGCCGACGCTCGAGCGCGCGGCGCGCACCGTCACCGGGACGACGCGCGCGATCGACAGCGCCAACGGCAGCGCCAACTACCATCAGGTGCGCTTCACCGGGCTCGCGCCCGACCGCGTCTACGCCTATCGCGTCCGCGGCGCGGCGGGGTGGAGCGAGTGGTTCCAGTTCCGCACCGCCGCCACCGGCTTCCGCCCGTTCCGCTTCCTCTATCTCGGCGACACGCAGAACGGCATCCTCACTTATGCCGCGCGCGTGATCCGCCAGGGCTTCATGGCGGGGCAGGTGGCGCTGACGGTCCATGCCGGCGACCTCGCCGCGCAGCGCGACGACCTCGACCACGACGACGAGTGGGGCGAGTGGAACCAGGCGGGCGGCTACAATTACGCCTCGACCCCGCAGCTGCCCGCGACCGGCAACCACGAGTATGTCGACACGCTGCTGCCCGACGGGCGCGAGAGCCGGAAGCTGGGCCCCTATTGGCCGCTCCAGTTCGCGCTGCCGGGCAACGGCGCCGCGCCGGTCAAGGCGACGAGCTACTTCGTCGACTATCAGGGCGTTCGCTTCGTCGTGCTCGACGGCACCGCCGCGCTCGATCTCGGCGCGCTCGACGCGCAGACGAAGTGGCTCGACGCGACGCTGGCGGCGAGCACCGCGCGGTGGAACGTCGTCCTCTTCCACCAGCCGATCTTCACCTGCGCGCGGCCCCAGGACACCGCGGTGCTCAAGGCGGCGTGGAAGCCGATCTTCGAGGCGCGCCGCGTCGACCTCGTGCTGCAGGGGCACGACCATTGCTACAGCCGGCTGACCGCGGAGGCGGGGCGCGACGCGGCGCGCGCGGCGCACGCCAGGGGCGCGGTGCAGGGGCCGGTGTATCTCGTCTCGGTGACGGGGTCGAAGATGTACGGGCTCAACGATCGCGCGCTGAAGCAGCCCGACCGCGTCGCCGAGGCGACCGAGCTGTTCCAGCTCGTTGACGTGGCGGAGAAGCGGCTGAGCTTCCGCACCTATACCGCGAGCGGGACGCTCTACGACGGCTTCGACCTGGAGCGCGGTGGAGACGGGCGAAACCGGTTGCGCGAACTCGGCGCGGCGCTGCCCGCGGAGCGCGTGTGCCGCGGCGCGATCGGACCCGATGGCGGCAACTGCGTGTCGCGCGCCAAGTGACTTCGCGGGCGGCGACGGAGCGCGCGCACGGGCGCCAACCAGGTGCCATAATCGACGCCGCCGCGTCGCGCTGATGTCGCCTCCCGTCGCCGACCTGCCCGCAGCAGGCGATCACGCTGCGGTCGAACCGCCGCTGGCAACTCGCGCGCGCGCCGATCATTCAACCGGCTCAGGAACGGTCGGAGACGCGCCATGAAGACCCGCAAACTCGGTCGCCAGGGATTGGAGGTCTCCGCCCTCGGCCTCGGCTGCATGGGGATGTCGGACTTCTACGGCGGCCGCGACGAGGCGGAATCGGTCGCGACGATCAACCTCGCTCTCGACCGGGGTGTCACCTTTCTCGACACCGCCGACATGTACGGCGTCGGCGCCAACGAGGAACTGGTCGGTCGCGTCGTGCGGGACCGGCGCGAATGGGTCGTGGTCGCGACCAAATTCGGCATCGTTCGCGGCGCGAACGGCGAGGCGCGCGGCATCAACGGTAGGCCCGAGTATGTTCGCGAGGCCTGCGACGCCAGTCTGCGTCGTACCGGCCTCGACGTCATCGACCTGTACTACCAGCACCGGGTCGATCCGGACGTACCGATCGAGGAGACCGTCGGCGCGATGGCCGCGCTCGTGGCCGCGGGCAAGGTCAAGTATCTCGGCCTGTCGGAAGCCGCGCCGGAGACGATCCGCCGCGCCCACGCGGTGCATCCGATCACCGCACTGCAGACCGAATATTCGCTGTGGAGCCGCGACCCGGAAGACGCGATCTTACCGACCGTGCGCGAGCTCGGCATCGGCTTCGTGCCCTACAGCCCGCTCGGGCGCGGCTTCCTCACAGGGCAGATCAGGACGCCCGACGACCTGGCGGCCGACGACACGCGCCGCAACCACCCCCGCTTTCAGGGAGACGCTTTCCAACGCAACCTCGATCTCGTCGGCGCGATCGACGCCATGGCCGCCGACAAGGGCTGCACGCCCGCGCAGCTCGCGCTCGCCTGGGTGCTGGCGCAGGGAGAGGACATCGTCCCCATCCCCGGCACCAAGCGGCGCAGCTATCTGGCCGACAATCTCGCCGCGCTTGACGTGGAGCTGAGCGACGCGGACGTCGCGCGGATCAACGACGTGCTGCCGCCCGGGGCGGCGAGCGGCACCCGCTATCCGGCCGCGGCGATGGTGACCGTCAGCCGCTGAGCGCGTCCTCCGGCGGGTGCCCCAGCGCTGACACCGCCGTCCTGTCAGCTGCCGGCGTGCTGTGCCGATGCCGCGAGTTGATCGAGCTTCCACGGACTGATCTCGAGGAGGAGGCCGCGCTGGCTTCTGCCGAAGGCGCTGAGCGGCACGCGGGCTTGGCCATGCGCTGTTCTGACGACCGCCTCACGATCGGTGACGTAGGTGATCGTGCCGATCGCCGGACCGTAGATGCTGTTCACCGTAGCGCCCACCACGACGTCGGAAGCTCTTGCTCGCCAGGCTGGCAGGAAACGCGGCTTGCTGGCGCGGCCCGCATAGCTCCACGGGTTCGGCCCGTACGAACCCGACGACGTTGAGGGGAGTGGCGGCAAGGGCTGCGGCGTCGAGGATTGCGCCATGGCGGCGCCGGTCAGCGCGGCGCAGGCCGCGATCGAGACAAGGTACGCTCGGATGAACATGGCACCCCCGGCGACGGCCCAAGACGAGAGGAGGCATGGTCGCATCGCGCCACGAGTCGCACAAGCCTCTGTGCGACGTTCGTCTCCCGGCGAGACGTGCTGGCCTAGTCCCGGCGCCTGCCGATCTTCCCGTCAGCCCACCGCAGGAAGGTGTCCATGTTCGGCGCGTCCGTGTGACCGCCCTCGTGCTGGCGCCAGGCGAGTTCGCCGTCGAGCAGGTCGGTGCTCGGCGGCGGCATCACGGCGCTCCGATAGTCGTTGCCGCGGCCGAGATCCCGTTTGCCCAGCAGGGTCCAGGCACGCCCGGCGGCAATCGTCGCCATGTAGCTGCCCTGCTGGTCGAGCCACTCTGCGTCGCCTTGCGCGGGGATGCCGTAGCTCACGAACGCCAGGCGCGGGGCGACGAGCGCGAGCAGTTCATGCGCGTCGACCGGTATGTCCGCCGCCGTCTTCCGGCCCAGCCGGCCCTGCTCCGTCCCGTATCTGAGGAAGTTGCCAGCCATCCAGTGATAGCTGCCGGCTCCGGTGAGATTCTCGACCTGCTCGCCCAGGTTGCGGCGATGCGGCTTCACCCCACCCTCGCCTGACGAGCCGATCAGGACCATCGCGAACCGCTCGTCGAAGGCTGCGGCGACCAGCGCCGCTTTGCCCCAGCGCGACACGCCTTCGATGCCGACATGGGCCGCGTCGACCTCCCGCCGCGTCGCGAGATAGTCGAGAAGGCGGCTCGCGCCCCATCCCCAGGCGCGCAACGCGCCCCATTGCTCCGGCGTACGAGCACGCCCCCGGTTGGCGAGGCCGATCACCCCCTCGCGCAGGCCGGCGCCATCGTCCGCCTGGATGCTCGCGGTGTCGAGCAGCGCCACACCCCAACCGTCCGCGATGAGCTTGGTCACCCGATCGTCGCGGGGCGGTGTCGGCGGGAAACTGCCGGGTTCCACGAAGGCCACGCCAGGGTGCGCGGCGAAGATCGCGGCGAGCGACGGATCGCGCTGGAGCAGCAGCGCCTTCATCGCCCCGTCCAGGCGAGCGGCCTCGCGGGCGTCGGGCTGCGAGGGCGCGGGATATCGTGCCGGCGCGAACATGATGAGCAGGGGGACAGGTCCCTTCGCGTTGGCGGGCAGGACGAGCGTGGCCCTCATCTCGACGGCGATCTGCGGCGCCGCTCGATTGTCGAGCTGCCCGATCAGCTGTTGCGCGATCGCCGGCCGGCCTCCGATGAACTCACGATCGGCGCTGTCGACGCGCCAGGTGACCGACGGCGCGGCGGGGGGAACGCGGCCGTAGATCTCGCGCTCGAACAGCTCGACCAGCTCGGGCCGTCGCTCGCGCTGCCACATGGCCGCGCTGGTCACCGGGCGGCCATCCTGCATCGTCAGGAGATCGGGCCAGACCGGATAAGGGTTCGCCCTCGCAGGATCGTAGTTGGCCGCATTCGGCGCCGACGGGTCGCCGCTGGGACCAGGTCGCAGCTGGACGATGCCTAATTGCCGCATCATGTCCAGGCGGTCCCGTTCGGCCGCCGTGGGCGCGTCACCCGCCGCCGAGAGGAGGAACGCCGCGAGCAGCCATCCACCCGTGCGCCAGCTATCCAGCAGCATCCCTCACCCTCCTCCGGCGCCCGCTCGCGCCGGGCTCGAAAGGTACCGCCCTCATGCGGCGCTGCAAGCCTGTCTGGCATTCGGCTGCCCGGGCGAGCCATGCTCATGGTACAGATCATACTTTCGATCGAGGCGAGTCAGGTGCGCTAAGGGAAGCCTGCGCCTCTCCCGCGACACGTTACAGAAGTGGCTTGATAATAAGTATGATATGTACCAGACACGCCATAGGGAGGTCCCATGCTGTTACGGTTACTGATCGGAGCCGGACTGCTCGCCGTGCCGGGATCGGCCTTCGCGCAAGCACGCTACGACAAGGGCTCGCGCATCTTCCGGCTCGACGGCGGTGAAGTCACCTATGCCTTCAAGGTCAACGCCTCCGGCATCCTCCAGTCGGTGTACTGGGGCAAGCGGCTGCCGGACAGCGCGCCGCTCGCTGCGCCTGAACTGTCCGGCCTCAGCGGCTTCGACGTTGCCACGAACGTAGTGCCACAGGAGTTCGCGGGGCAAGGCGGCGGGCTATACGCCGAGCCCGCGCTGAAGGTCACCTACCCTGACGGGAACCGCGACCTCGTCCTCTACTACCGAAGCCACCAGATCGACGGCGACGCGATCCGGGTGACACTCAGCGACCTGGACCGACCCATCTTCGTCACGCTGACCTACAGGATCGATCGCGCCACCGGGGTGGTCTCCCGCTCGGCGATGATCGAGAACCGCGGCACGGGGGACGTGCGCCTGGACCAGGTCGCCGCGGCGGGGCTCACCCTCCCCGTGGCCTATGACTATAGGCTTCACTATTCCACCGGGCGCTGGGCGGCGGAGTGGACGCTGCAGGAGAGGCCTCTGCGCCCCGGCGCCACCGTGCTCGAGAGCCGTCGCGGCTCCACCGGGAGCGAGAACAATCCGTGGTTCCAGATCACCCGCGCGGAGACGACCGAGGAGAGCGGTCCGGCCTGGATCGGAGCGCTGGGGTGGAGCGGTTCGTGGCGGATGTCCTTCGATCAGGACGTCACCGGGCGCGTGCGAATCGTGGGCGGCTTCAACCCGTTCGACTTCGCCTACAGGCTCCGCCCCGGCGCCAAGCTGGAGACGCCGACCTTCTACGTCGGCTTCTCGGACCAAGGCCGCGGCGGCGCCTCGCGACTCTTCCACCGCTTCGAGCGTGAGCGCATCTTGCCGCGCCACGGAGGCGACTCCCCCCCGCTTCGCAAGGTGCTGTACAACAGCTGGGAAGCGACCGAGTTCAAGGTCAACGAGGCGGAGCAGCTCGCGCTGGCGGATCGCGCGGCGAGCCTCGGCATCGAGCGCTTCGTCATGGACGACGGTTGGTTCGGCGCGCGCGACAACGACCACGCCGGCCTGGGCGACTGGACCGTCAATCCGCGCAAGTTCCCGAACGGTCTCAAGCCGCTGATCGACCGCGTGAAGGCGCTCGGCATGGACTTCGGCCTGTGGGTCGAACCCGAGATGGTCAACCCGGACAGCGACCTCTTCCGGGCCCATCCGGACTGGGCGATGCAGTACAAGGGCCGGCCGCGCACCGAGGGGCGCAACCAGCTGGTGCTCAACCTCGCGCGCACCGACGTGCGCGACCACGTCCTGAAGGTGCTCGACGATCTGCTGACGCGGAACGACATCGCCTTTCTCAAATGGGACTACAATCGCAACTGGTCCGAGCCGGGCTGGCCCGACGCCGACGTCGCCGACCAGCAGACGATCTACGTCGCCTACGTGCGCAACCTCTACTACATCCTCGACGAGCTGCGCCGCCGCCATCCCGCGGTCGAGATCGAGAGTTGCTCGGGCGGCGGCGGCCGGGTCGATCTCGGCATCATGGCGCGCACCGACGAGATGTGGCCGTCGGACAACACCGACCCGTTCGACCGCCTGCAGATCCAGGACGGCTACACCCAGGCCTATGCGCCCGGCACGATGATGGCGTGGGTGACCGACAGCCCCAATTGGGTGAACCAGCGGCAGACCACGCTGCCGTTCCGCTTCCTCTCCGCCATGCAGGGCGGTCTCGGCATCGGCACGAACCTCAACAAGTGGGGCGACGCGGACATGGCGACCGCGCGCTACTACGTCGCCTCCTACAAGCGCATCCGCGAGACCGTGCAGCACGGCTCGCTATACCGGCTCAACCGGGAGAACCCTGCCGACCCGCGGTGGACGAGCCTCTACGTCGCGCAGGACCGCGCCCAGGCGGCGCTGTTCACCCTCGTCGGCTCGACCCACAAGCTCGACGTGATGCCGACGATCCAGCTGCGCGGGCTCGATCCAGACGCCGTCTACCGGATCGAGGCGATGGACTCGACGCCGCTGCCCGCCACGATCCCGGCTCGCGCCACCGGGGCCTATTGGATGAACCACGGCGTGGACATCACGCTGCGGGGCGACTTCGTGGGCGTGGGCATGATCCTGACACGCGTTCGATGACGATAAGTCCGATATATAACGGCACGTTGTAGCTCCGCCGGTCGCGGTTCAACGACCGTCAACCACACTCATGCTGCTTGACAGCGAAGGTCGCGCCTGACCCGCCGGCCCAGGATGGGCGCCTCGCAGAATCAGACTAGACAAGTGCGGTAATATCATATTTGTTCTTCCCAGGCCTGAGAGCCAGCAGGGGAGACGACGATGTCGAACGCGAGATACCTTTCCGTGCTGATGTCGGGGGCGGCCATGAGCCTCCTCAGCCCCGCGTTCTCGGGCACCGCCGTGGCGCAGACCGCGCCGGCGGCTCCCACCGCGACCTCGCCGACCAGCCCTTCCGACGGCGAGCAGGTCGCCCCCGAGGGGCAAGCGGGCGACGACATCGTGGTGACCGGCATCCGCGCCAGCCTCGAGAGCTCGCTCGAGCTGAAGCGGGACACGATCGGCGTGGTGGACGCGATCTCCGCCGAGGACATCGGCAACTTCCCCGACGCGAACATCGCCGAGTCGCTGCAGCGCATCCCCGGCGTCTCCGTCGACCGGGTCAACGGCGAGGGCCGCGGCGTCACCGTCCGGGGGCTTGGCCCCGAGTTCAACACCGTCCTGCTGAACGGCCGGCTGCTGTCGACCGAGGGCGGCGGGCGATCCTTCTCGTTCGACATCCTCTCATCCGAGCTGATCAGCGGCGCGGAGGTCTACAAATCCTCCGAGGCGCGACTGCAGGAAGGCGGCATCGGCTCCACCGTGATCCTCCGCACCGCGCGGCCGACCGATCGCGCGGGCTTCCGCTTCGCCGGTAGCGCGGCGGGGCGCCACGACAACACGGCGGACAAGATCACCCCGGTCATCTCCGGCGTGATCAGCGGCTCGAACGACGAGCGCACCTTCGGCGTCCTGGCGAGCTTCATCTACGACAAGCGCATCTCGCGGCTCGGCAACATCTCGACCGACGGCTGGATCACCGACCAGAACATCGACACCAACGGCGACGGCGTGCGCGACTCGCGGCCCGCCGGCGGCGAGGGCGTCTCGCTTCCCCGGACGCTCAACTTCACCTCCACCTACAACGATCGCGAGCGGATCGGCGGCACGTTCGCGGTCGACTATTTCGCCTCGGACGCGCTCAAGTTCCGGTTCGACGCGCTGTACACGCAGCAGAAGACCGAGAGCGTCACGAACCAGCTCGGCTATTACACCGACCCGGACCGCGTCACCGCCGCGACGGTCAACGGCAACGGCACGGTCACCGACTTCACCGTCCTGCCGGCGACCGCGACGTCCGGCCTCGCCTCGGACAACATCCTGGCGACGAACCCGCAGAACGCGCGCACGTACCAGCTCGGTCTCAACGTGGAATGGAAGCCCGCCGACGCGCTGACCATCGTCGGCGACGTGGCGCACTCGAACACGCGCAACGATTCCGACCAGCTCTTCTACGTCGTCGGTACGCGCCAGATCGGCGTCACCCCGCGTTTCACGTTGGACGGTCCCGACGGCCTGCCGACGATCACGGACACGCTCGCGACGAACGACAAGTCCGCGCCGCGCCTGCACTGCTGCTCCGAGCGCGGCGGCCGCAACCGCGACACCGTCAATCAGGCGACGGTCGACCTGACCTGGGACGTCGGCAGCGTGCTGGACAAGCTGCAGGCCGGGCTGCTCTTCACCAACCGCAAGAAGACCACGGTGGTACGCGAGTCGCCGGAGCCGCTCGGCTGCTTCTACTGCGGCTACCAAGCGCTCGCGCCGGGATCGCTCTTCACGGACTTCAACGCCAACGTCCTCGGCCGCGACCTCACCTGGCTGACCTACGATCGCGACGCGCTGGTGGCCTATTACGGCTCGGCGGCCGCGGTGAACCAGGTCGGTGACAACTCGCAGTCCGCGATCGACGCGCGCAATCGCTTCCTCGCCGTCTACCAGGGCAACAACAACAGCCTCGATCCGATCGACCGTGATCGCGGCTCCGGTACGGTGCGCGAGAACACCTACGCGGCCTACCTGCAGACGCTGTTCAAGGGCGACCTCGGCAGCAGCCGGTGGAGCGCGATGCTGGGCGCGCGGCTGGTCCATACGGACGTCTACGCCACCGGCTTCTCGGTGACGCTGCTCGACGTGATCCAGAATCCGGCCGATCCGACCGCCGCGGTGCCCGTCTACAGCCCGACCGTGCCGGTCGACGCCACGAACCGCTACACCTATGTCCTGCCCACGGTGAACTTCCGCCTCGACGCTACCGACAAGCTGGTCCTGCGCCTCGCCGGCTCGCGCACTCTGACCCGGCCGACGCTCAGCCGGCTCGGGCTCAGCCAGGACTTCGTCTTCCGCCCGCCGAACTCCAACACGGTCAGCGGCGGCAATCCGTACCTGAAGCCCTTCCTCGCCTGGAACGCGGACCTCTCGGCCGATTATTACTTCTCGCGCGCGAGCTACGCGAGCGTGACCGGCTTCTACAAGAAGCTGCAGAACTTCATCATCTCCGGCCAGCAGCCGGAGGAGTATTTCGGCCTCGATTTCATCGCGAACCGACCCTACAACGCGCAGAACGGAGACGTGTACGGCGTCGAGGGCGCGGTGCAGGCGACGTTCGACTTCCTGCCCGCGCCGTTCAATCATCTGGGCGCGAGCGCCAACTACACGCTGGTGAAGAGCTCGATCAGCTTCGACCCATCGCTCAGCAACCAGACCTTCAACGTGGAAGGCCTCTCCGACACCGCCAACCTGGTGGCCTTCTACGAGGACGACCGCTTCCAGCTGCGCGCGGCCTACAACTGGCGCGCTCCCTTCCTGCGCCAGACCTTCGGCCCGCAGAGCCAGCCCGAGAACATCTTCGGCTACGAGCAGATCGACCTGAGCGGATCGATCAAGATCAACGATCGGGTCGCGGTGTTCGGCGAGGTGCTGAACCTCACCGACGAGCAGTTCCGCAGCTACTCGCGCTTCACGGAGCGGCTCATCACCGTGTCCGACCAGGGGCGCCGCATCTCGCTCGGGCTGAGGGCGAACTTCTGAGCACGGCGCCGGCGGCAGCCTTATGGTCGCTCCCGGCGTTCGGGCGTAGGGAGACGGCATGACCACCGCACCGGTCCACCAGCCGCACGTCCTCACCTCCGGCAGCGGGGTGACGGCGACCGTCGGCTCGTACGGCGCGCGCCTCATCCGCATCGACGCTCCCGACCGCGCCGGCCGGGTCGACCGGGTGCTGCTGGGCTACGACGATCCCGAAGCGAACCGCCGCGCCGCCCTGCCGGACGGCGGAGCGTATCTGGGCGCGACCTGCGGGCGCGTCGCCAACCGCATCGCCGACGCCGCCTTCGAGCTCGACGGGGTGCGTCATCGACTCGCCGCCAACGAGGGCGCACATCAGCGCCATGGTGGACCGGTCGGGTTCGATCGCGCGAACTGGTCCGTCCGCGAGGCGAGCGCGAGCCATGTCACGATGCACCACCACAGCCCCGACGGCGACCAGGGTTTTCCCGGCGCGCTCGACGTCACAGCGTCGTTCGACCTCTCGGACGACGGCGAACTCTCCATCGTCTATACCGCACGGACGACGCGACCGACCCACGTCAACCTCGTGTCGCACGGCTACTTCAACCTGTCCGGCGGCAGTGGCACCATCGCCGACCACAGGCTGCGGATCGACGCGGCCTCCTTCCTCGCGATCGATGCCGACCAGCTGCCGACGGAGAGGCGATCGGTGCGTGGCACGCCGCTGGACTTCACCGAGGCACAGTGGATCGGGAGACTGATCGAGAGCGATGACGAGCAGGCCCGTCTTTCCCGCGGCGGCAACCACACCTTCTGCCTCGACGGTGTCGGCATGCGCCCGGTCGCGTGGCTGGAGCACCCGGGCAGCGGCCGCACGCTGACGCTCTCGACCGACCAGCCCGGGCTGCAGCTCTACGCCGCCGGTTGGCTCGACGCCCCCTGGCATCCCCACGCCGCCCTCTGCCTTGAGGCGCAGGCCTGGCCGAACGCCTGCAACCGCGCCGATTTCCCTTCGACGCGGCTCGATCCTGGAGCGCTCTACCGCTCGGAGGTGCGGCTTCGCTTCGGGGTCGCGCCGGCGGGCATGCTCGGCTAGGCACGAGACATGACCGATGCATCAGCAGGGGAGCAACTCGCGCGCGAGGACGGCGCGCCGATGGTGCCGAGCGAAGGTCGCAACCTGACCGCGAGCATCGTCAACGACCTGGGTCTCGCCATCGTCACGCAAGCGTTTCGCGCAGACCAGCCGTTCCCGACCGAGGCCGAGCTATGCCAGCGCTACGACGCCAGCCGACCCGTGCTGCGCGAGGCGGTCAAGATGCTCACGGCGAAGGGGCTGCTGCTGGCAAGAAAGCGCGCCGGCACGGTGGTGCAGCCGGAGCCCAGCTGGAACCTGCTCGATCCGGACGTGCTGCGCTGGATGCTGCAGCGCGACTTCTCGATCGATCTCCTGATCGACTTCACGGAGATACGGATGTCGATCGAGCCGCGGGCGGCGACGCTCGCGGCGCACTCCGCCACGGGGCCGCAACGCCGCGCGATCAGCGAGGCGATCCAGCGGATGTTCGCCGCCGACCACGGCGACGGCGACGCGCTGGACGCCGACATCGCGTTCCATGTCGCGGTGCTGGAGGCGAGCAACAACCGGTTCATGCGCCAGTTCACCGGACTGGTGGAGACGACGCTGCGCTTCTCCATCCGGCGAACCAACGAATACAAGGGGGTTCCGCGTGCCAGCGCGCGGGACCACAAGCGCGTGGCCGATGCCATCCTCGAAGGCGAGCCGGCGCTCGCCGGCACCCGGATGAGCGATCTCATCCGCGGCGCGCTCGAGCTGCTGCTCGTCGCGGGCAAGCACCCGCTGCGACCATGATGATCGGGCTGGACGGGACTGAGGAGCGAGCATGAGCGATCATCCCGGCTTGGCTGCGATGCTAGCGGAGATGCGCCGGCAGCGTGCCGACGCGCTGGCGACGCTTGACGCACCCTGCCCGGCCGCGGACGCCATCGTGGAGAGCGTGCGCCGCACGGGCGCGCTGCTGCTCTACGCGATGGGCGGCTCGCAGCACGTCAACCGGATCGCGGCGCCGCTCTACCGCGATCTCGGCCTGGACGCCCGAACGATGATCGCCTCCGCGGCTCTGAGCGCGCCGCCGCCCGACCGGCCGCGCACCGCGCTGATCCTCTCGCAGTCGGGCGAGTCGGGAGAGATCCGCCAGCTGCTCGCGCGACCTGCCGGATCGGAGGAGCGGTACGGGCTGACGCTCGAGCCCGGGAGCACGCTCGCGCGCAGCGCCCGCGCCGCTGTCGTCGCGCACGGCGGCACCGAGCATGCCTTCGCCGCCACCCGCAGCATCGTGCTCAGCCTCGCGATGCACGGAGCCGTGCTGGAGCGGCTCGGCTCGCCGCAGTCCGCGCTGCGCCAGATCCTGGGGACCGACGCCGTCACCGATATGACCGCGGCGGCCGAGACGCTCTACGGCTGCGACGCCTTTGTCTTCGCCGGCTGGCACGCGATGCACGGCACCGCCGAGAGCGCCGCGCTCTCGCTCATGGAGCTCGCCCGGCTGCCGTCGATCGGCTTCGAGGGCGGGCAGTTCCGCCACGGCCCGTTCGAACTGCTTCGACCGGGGATCGGCGTGACCCTGCTCCGCAGCGCGGGTGCCGACGCCGCGCTGGTGCCGCCCACCGCGGCTGCGGTCGCGCGCACCGGTGCGGCGCTGGTCGTCCTCGACGCCAGCGGCTCGGCACCGCTCGCCGAAGGGACGCAGGTCACGCTCGCCGCCAACGACGGGCTCGCCGCCGCCACGGACATGGTTCTCGCCCTTCAGCAGCTCAACATCGCGATGGCACTCAAGTCGATCCCCGCCGGGATCGGCACGCCGCGTCACACGTCGAAGGTGACCGAGTGACCGGGTGCGCTCAGCGCCACTCGCGCTCGATCTGCTCGAGCGTCTTGCCCCTCGTCTCCGGCAGGCGGCGCAGGATGAACAGCCAGCCCGCGGCGCACACCACCCCGTAGCACCAGAACGTGTATCCCGTGCCCGCCCAGGCGTTGATCAGCGGGAAGGTGTAGGTCAGGAGGAAGCAGGCGCCCCACAGCGCGGTGGTCGCCACCGCCATGCTCGCGCCGCGCGCCTCGCCCGGGAAGATCTCCGCCAAGGCTACCCAGGTCACCGGCGCGAGCGTCATGGCGTAGACCGCGATCGCAGCCACCACCAGCAGCAGCAGCGGCCAGCCCTGGACGCCGGCGACATAGGCGCCGCCGAGCGCGGCGTAGATCAGCGTCAGACCGACGCAGCCGATCAGGAGCAGGCGCCGTCGCCCCCAGCGCTCGACCGTCGCGAGCGCCACCAGGGTGAAGACGCAGTTGACCGCGCCCGTGACGACGATGTTGAACAACGTGTCCGACACCGCGTAGCCCGCGCCCGCGAAGATCTCCTGCGCGTAGTTGAAGATGACGTTGATGCCGCACCATTGCTGCAGCACCGCCAGCACGACGCCGATCAGCAGGACGCGGCGGAAGCGGGGCTCCGCCACGACGGCGCCGAGACTCCGCCCGGGCGCCGCCGCCAGCGCGGCCCCGATCTCCGCGAGCGCGGCGCCGGCATGCGCCTCCCCGCCGAGCCGTCGCAGCACCGCGTCCGCACGGTCCCACCGGCCTCGCTGGGCCAGCCATCGGGGGCTCTCCGGGATCGCCAGGCAACCGATCACGAAGGCGGCGGCGGGCACCGCGGCCGCCGCGAACATCCAGCGCCAGCCGATCGTGCCGTTCCACGAGGCGGCGATGGCCGCGGCGTCGGCGCCCTCGGGTACCGGCGCGGCGATGAGCCAGTTGACGATCTGCGCTCCGAGCAGGCCCAGAACCACCGCGATCTGGTTGAGCACGACGAGACGGCCGCGGCTCCCGGCCGGCGCGATCTCGGCGATGTAGAGCGGCGAGAGGCCGGAGGCCATGCCGATCGCCACACCCCCCGCGATGCGCCACGCCACGAAGGCGCCGAAGCCGCCCGCCAGTGCGGTGCCGATCGACGAGACCACGAAGATCACCGCCGCCGCCAGCAGCGCTGGGCGGCGGCCGCGGCGGTCGGCAAGCACGCCCGAGCCGCTCGCCCCGGCGAGGCAGCCGATCAGCGCGCAGCTCACCGCCCACGCCTGCTGCCACGGCGTCACGAGTCCGAACGCCGCCTCGTAGAAGGGTTTCGCGCCCCCGATGACGACCCAGTCGTAGCCGAACAGCAGCCCGCCCAGCGCCGACACCGCCGCCGCCAGCCAGACCGCGCCGGTAACTCCGGGGGCGGCGGGCGCCGCGACGCCGCGCGTCGGCCCGAGATCGCCGACCTGCATGCTAGAGCCTCCCCATGCGACCGCCGTCGGCGATCACATCCTCCCCCGTGATGAACCGGGCCGCGTCGGAGGCGAGGAAGGCGACCAGCGCCGCGACGTCCTCGGGCCGACCGAGGTCGGCGGGGTCGATCACCTCGGCACCCGAACGGATGTTGGGGCTGGCGCGGAGCATCGCGGTGTCGATCGCGCCCGGCAGCACCGCGTTGACCCGTATGCCCAGCGGCTTGCCCTCGATCGCGGCGGAGCGGGTGAGACTGACCAGCGCGGCCTTGGCCGCGGCGTAGGGCGCGACGAGCGGCGACGTGCGACGGGCATGCACCGACGCCACGTTCACGATACAGCCCCCCGGCCGCATCCGGCGGAAGGCCTCGCCGGTGAGCAGCGCGGCGCCGATCAGGTTGACGTCCAGCAGCCGGCGCCAGTCGGCGGCGTCCAGCTCGACGATGGGCTTGTAGATCATCATCCCGGCGACGTTCACGACGACGTCGATGGTGCCGAACGTGGCATGCGCCTCGGCCACCGCCTCGGCGATGGCCGCCGCATCGGCCACGTCGACGCGGCGCACCAGCACCTCCGCGGCGCCGAGCGAGCGCAGGGCGGTCACGGCCGCGCCATGCGCCTCGTCGCGGGCGTCGAGCAGCAGGAGCCGGTCGCCCTCGCCGGCGAAGGCGCGCGCCGTCGCCATGCCGATGTCGCCGAGCCCCCCGGTGACGATGACCCCACGCCCCGTCACCATTCGCGCAGCTCGCCATGCGGTCCGCGCCACGCCGGGTTGCGCCAGCGGTGCGGCGTCGCGGCCAGCTCCCGGACCGCGTCCTCGTCGACCTCGACCCCCAGTCCCGCACCCGTCGGCACCGCCATGCTGCCGGCGTCGATCGCGAAAAGCGCCGGATTGCGCGTCAGTCCGGTAAGGTCGGGTGACGCCTCGTTGTAGTGGATCCCCATCGAGACCTCCTGGATCACGAAGTTGGGCGTCGCCACCGCGAGATGTAGACATGCCGCCAGCGCGATCGGCCCGATCGGACAGTGCGGTGCGACGGCGACGTCGTAGGTCTCCGCCATGGCCGCGATGCGGCGGCATTCGGAGAGGCCGCCGGCATGGGCGAGGTCCGGCTGGGCGATGTCGACCGCGCCGCTCTCGAAGAACGGGCGGAAGTCCCACCGACTGTAGAGCCGCTCGCCGAGCGCGAGCGGCACGCCGCTGAAGCCGGCCAGCCGGGCGAACACGTCGGGGTTGTCGCCCAGCACGATCTCCTCGGCGAAGAGCGGGCCGAACGGCTCGATCGCGCGCAGGACCTGCCGCGCCATCGGCTGGTGCACGCGCCCGTGGAAATCCACGCCGACGTCGATGCCGGTGGCGCGGACCTCGCCTAGGCGCGCCGCGAGCGCCTCGATCGCGTGAGGGCTGTCGAGCCAGCCCAGGTCCTCGGTGCCGTTCATCTTCACCGCGGTGAAGCCCTGGGCGATGCGCTCGCGCGCGGCCGCCGCCACGTCGGACGGCCGATCACCGCCGATCCACGCGTAGACGGGCACGCGGTCGCGCACGCGTCCGCCGAGCAGCTGGTAGACCGGCACGCCGAGCTTGCGCGCCTTGATGTCCCACAGCGCCTGGTCGACCCCCGCGATCGCGGACAGCAGCACCGGGCCGCCGCGATAGAAACCGAGCCGGTGCGAGAGCTGCCACGCGTCCTCGATGCGGTCGGGATCGTGACCGATCAGCCGATCCCGCATCGCGTCCAGAGCGCCCATGACCGCCTCGACGTGCCCCTCGAGCGTCGCCTCTCCCCACCCCACCGCGCCCTGCGACGTCTCGAGGCGGACGAACAGCCAGCGCGGCGGCACCGCGAACGCCTCGAGCCGGACGATCCGGTCGACCGAGCTGCTCATCGCATCCGGCTCGCCGCAGCGATCCTCGGACTTGGCGTGCCCTTCACGACGTCCCCCACCCAGATATCACGGGAACACCGTACCTGATCGCCACCCGTCGTCAACAAAGATCATATTTAATTGAGCGGCGCCCGTCGCGCTTCCCGTGATCCGTGCTGCCCGCAGCGGTCTCGTCGATATGCAGGGAGCCACGAACGCCGCGGCCCGTGGCCGAGCGGGCCGATTATAGCATACTTGGGACCGGGACGGAGCGGTTCGCCGAACGATCCGTCGTCCGGCTCCTACCCATGGAGACGATGACCGCTCGTGTCAGCTCGACCAGGGCCATCCGTCGTTCCGACGGACCGCACACTGGCGCATCGACCATGCACGCACACACGCGCGATCAGTCGATCGCTCGACGTTACAATGACTAACTTGATGAAGATCAAGGAGGAAATTTGGCGAGCCGTGCGCGTTACCTCGGCTGCACGAGCATACCGTCTCTGCTGCCTTGATCTCCAACCGAGTGCCTCGCGCGTGACAAAGGAGCCGTTTTCCTGACGAGCCTTTCGCGGCCGACCTCGATCCCCGACGCGACGTCGGACGTGGATCCGACGAGCCAGGGTTCTGCGAACCGACTCAACGTTCTCGCGGCGTGCAGCGCGTTCACGTCCCTGCTGATCGGCGTCGTCGTGATGCTCGGCTGGATGCTGGGGGACACGGCTCTCACGCAGTTCTTCACTCCGCGCAGCGCGATGCAGCCCCTCACCGCGGCCAGCGCCATTCTTCTCGGGGCGAGCGTCCTGAGCGCCAACGCCCGACGCATCCGGCTCGCCGCAGCGACCGCGCTGCTCGCCGCCGCCATCGCCGCGCAGTCGCTGGCGGAGCACGTCCTCCACCTCGATTTCGGCACCGATCTGCTGCTGTTCCCGCGCGCGGTCGCCGCCCAGCCGGTCCGTTACGCTTATCCCGGCCGCATGGCCGAGCCGACCGCGGCGTCGTTCCTGCTCATCGCGGTGGCAGTGCTGCTCGCCTTCCGCCGCGGACGGCGCGCGAGCCTGATACTCACCGCCTGCGCCACCGCGGTGCTGATGCTGGTGACGGTCGCGCTGTTGAGTCACCTGTACGCGGTCGCGCCGCTCAACGGGGTCCTGGGCTTCACGCAGGTCGCCGTGCCGACCGCACTCGCGCTGGGAGCGGGCGCGGTCGGCACGCTCGCGCTGCGGCCGAACGCCGGGTGGCTCGGCCTGCTGGTCGGGAGCAGCGTCGCGGCGACCGCCGCGCGCTGGCTGGTACCGACCGTCGCGATCGTGCCCGCGGGTGTAGGTTGGCTGGCCTCACGCGGCTCGGACGTCGGCCTGTACCCAGTCGACTTCCGGCTCGCCTTCACGACGGCCCTGACCGTGATCTTGCTCGTCGCGCTCGCCCTGTGGGGCACGAGGCAGCTCGACAAGCTGCTGACCGTGCGCCGCGCCACCGAGGCGCTGCGTGAGAGCGAGGCGACCTTGCGCGCCTTCTTCGAGACGGAGGGGTTGCTCGCCTCGATCGTCGAGCTGCGCGGCGACGATGCGCGGTACCTCACCGCGAACCGCGCACTGTCTCGGCTGTACGGACACGAGGACGTCAGCGGCCTCAGCATCCGCGACGTGCAACCGCCGGAGACGGCCGCGGCTTTTCTCCAGCGGCTGACGATATCACGAGGAAGCGGCGTTCCCACCAGCCTGGAGCGATCGATCGACGCTGCCGGCGGCGTACGGTGGTTCACCG
Source organism: Sphingomonas sp. BK580 (assembly GCF_014194975.1). Classification (GTDB taxonomy): domain Bacteria; phylum Pseudomonadota; class Alphaproteobacteria; order Sphingomonadales; family Sphingomonadaceae; genus Sphingomonas. The sequence continues at coordinate 27,203 of NZ_JACIAY010000017.1, forward strand.
TGACGATCAGCCCGATCGCTGGCAGCCCGCCCGACGCCCCGCGCTTCGCCACCGCCGCGCTCGACATCACCGACCGGAAGCGCGCCGAGTCGCAGCAGCAACTGCTGCTCCTCGAGCTCAATCACCGCGTCAAGAACACGCTCGCCGTCGTGCAGAGCCTGGCGCAGCAGACGTTTCGCGGCGACCAAGCCTCGCCCGCCGCGCGACGCGCGTTCGACGCGCGCCTGGCCGCGGTGGCGGCGGCGCATCACCAGCTCGTGCGCCAGGACTGGCGCGCGGCGTCGATCAACGTGCTGGTCGCCGACGTGGTCGGCCCAGGATGCGGCGCCAATGCCGAGCGCTTCGATATCGCCGGCCCGGACGTCATGCTGCCGCCGCGCACCGCGGTGTCACTCGCGCTCGCGCTGCATGAGCTGTGCACCAACGCGGTGAAGTACGGCGCGCTGTCGAACGACACGGGCCGGGTCGACGTAAGCTGGACGCTCGTCGGCGCGAGCCCGGACCGGCTCCGGCTGATCTGGCAGGAGAGCGGGGGGCCGCCGGTCACGGTGCCTTCAGCCCGCGGCTTCGGCTCACGCCTGATCGAGCGGGCTCTCGCCGCCGAGCTCGAGGCGCCCGTGGAGCTGAGCTTCCAGCCCGACGGCGTGCGCTGCGTCATCGAGACGATCTTCGCGGACGCGGCGGTGAGCGAGTCCTGAGAAGCCGGCCGGGCAGCCACGCGCCAGCAGGGCCGTGCGCCGCTGCCTGCTGGCGGTGCCGATCGCCCGCTCGCGTGCCCTCGCCGGCGCCGCCGCTCAGTGCCGTGCGCCCGAGAACAGGTTGATCACCACCGTGCCCGCCAGGATCAGAGCGATGCCGAGCAGCGCCGCCGCGTCGAGCCGCTGGCGGTACACGACGAAGCCGACGAGCGAGATCACCACGATGCCGATGCCAGACCAGACGGCGTAGGCGATGCCCATCGGGATAACGCGAAGTGCGAGGGACAGACAGTAGAAGGCCGCGACATAGCCCAGCACCACCACGACGGAAGGCAGCGGGCGGGTGAAACCAGCGGCCGCCTTGAGCGCCGAGGTGGCGATGATCTCGAACCCGATCGCTCCCGCAAGATACAACCAATGCAACTGCAGCGCTCCTGCCCCTCTCATCGCGACGAGAGCAGTTCAGTGCCGTCTCGTCGCCCTTCGCTCACCCAGCCCAGGGACCTAGAAGGTGATATCCGAGCCGTCGTCGTTGTCCGACGTTCGTCTGGGCGGAAACGCCGATGCCCGGCTCGCGCGCCTCCCGCCATCTCCTTCGGCTTTCCCGACAGCACCCGGTTCCGGGGATCGGGCCCGCGCTCACCGCCATCACCGCCCTGTTGCCGTCGAACAGCATCACCGCCGCCGGATTTCCCGTGAACCGGCGAGCGGCGAACGCGTCGACTTGGAACAGGCGGGCTCGCATCGCTCCAAGCTAGCGGGCGGTCGGCGGCGCTTCCAGCGTGTTCGCTCCAGGCTCGCTCGCTCGTCCATCTCGCCACATCCGCCATCGCCCGCCGGGGCCATCGGGATGACGTCAGCGCGGAGGCGCGCGGTGGAAGCGCGCGCGAGCTTCGTCCGATGCTCGAGCACGACCGCCTGCACCGCACCGTCGCACCGTGCCCCGCCGACGCGAGTCCGCTCCTGACCACGTCTCGCGAACCTTCGGTGAGAACGAACTGCGCGGCCGATCGCACCTCGCCAGCGGCAAGTGTGCGATCGATACCTGGCGAGCGACGAGCGACCAGGGCCGCGACCAACCCGCGGCATCGCCGGCGATTGTCACGGTTCCGTAGCGCCCTCGTCATCGAAGCGACCCGAACCCTGCCTAGGCGGGACGCCAACGGACGCCGCTCGAGCGGCGACACCCTGACATCGACAGGTAGGACCCAGATGGTTCCGAAGATCCTTCTTCTCGCCTCGGCGAGCGCCGTGATGGTCATCTCCGCGACCGCCTCGGCGCAGACGATCGCTCCCGCTGGCACTGTCGGGGACGGCGGGGGGGCGCGGGCTGCGGACGTCGAGGACGAGATCGTCGTCTACGGCAACGGCGAGGTGCGTCAGGAGCAGACGGTATCGCGCAAGGCGATCGAGATCCTCCCGCCAGGTAGTTCGCCGCTGAAGGCGGTCGCGCGCCTGCCCGGCGTCGCGCTGCAGAGCTCGGACCCGTTCGGCAGCTACGAGCTCGGCACGCGCCTCTCGGTGCGCGGCTTCAACCAGAGCCAGATGGGCTACACGCTCGACGGCGTCCCGCTCGGCGACATGTTCTACAACGGCCACAACGGCCTGCACGTCAGCCGCGCGATCGCGGCCGAGAACATCGCGCGGGTCGACGTGTCACAGGGGGCGGGATCGCTCGGCATCGCCTCGACCAGCAATCTCGGTGGCAACCTGGAGTTCGTGTCGCGCGCCCCGTCAGAGGTGCCGAGCGGTGAGGTGGCGCTGACGTACGGCATGTACGACACCGTCCATCTCTACGGTCGGCTCGACAGCGGCGAGCTGCCTACCGGCACGAGGCTGTCGGTCTCCGGCGTGGTCCACGACGCCGGCAAGTGGAAGGGCTTCGGCAATCAATCCGACACGAAGGTGAACGGCAAGATCGTCCAGGCGATCGGCACCGCCACGCTGACCGGCTGGCTCAACTACTCGCTCCACAAGGAGCGCAACTATGCCGATCTGTCGCCGGCGACCCTCGATCGCGTCGGTTACGATCTCGATTTCCTCCGCCCCGACTATGCCACCGCCATCCTTCTCTCGCAGATCAGCGCGAACCAGACGGCGCGCGCGGCGAACCGGGCGCTGCCCTTCCCGACGGCGGGTACGGCCTTCCCCTCGCCCTACAGCAACGTCAACGACACCTATTACGACAGCGGCGGCATCCGTCGCGACTGGCTCGGCGCCCTGACCCTCGACGTGCCGGTCTCCGCCTGGCTCGACGCGACGGCGACCTATTACCACCACTACGACAAGGGCAGCGGCGGCATCTACACGCCCGCGGTGTTCTCGCCCGATGGCTTCCCCCTCTCCGTTCGCACCACGGAATACGGGATCAAGCGCGACGGCGGCATCGCGAAGGCGACCGCGCGGCTGGGCGCGCACACGATCCAGCTCGGCTTCTGGCACGAGGACAATCGCGCGAGCACCGATCGCAACTATTACGCGGCGAGCCTCACGAACCGTCCCGACGTGACCGCCTTCCTCACGGCGGCGTTCAGGAGCGACTTCCTCACCGATCTCACGACCGTGACGAACCAGTATTTCGTGAGCGACAGCTGGCAGGTTCTCGACGCACTGACCGTCGCCGGCGGGTTCAAGGGCACGCGCGTGGCCAACGGCATCACGACGACCTTCGGCACGCCGTTCATCAACGGACGGATCGCCGCCAAGGACTGGTTCCAGCCGCAGGTCGGCGCGACCTACCGGATCGGCCGGCAGGAGCTCTTCGCCAATTACGCCGAGAACATGCGCGCCTTCATCAGCTCGTTCCGCGGGCCGTTCGGTACGACCCAGGCGGGCTTCGAGGCGATCCGCGACACGCTGAAGCCGGAGACGTCGCGCACGATCGAGGGCGGGTGGCGCTTCGACCTGGGCCGGCTGTGCGGCGTGGTGGCCGGCTACGACGTCACGTTCAGGAACCGGCTGCTCGCCGCCTTCAGCGGCGCGAACATCCTGGGCAATCCCAGCATCCTGCAGAACGTGGGCAGCGTGACGAGCCGCGGCGTCGAGGTGGGCGCGACCTATCAGGTGGCGCGGCCGCTCGCGCTGATCGCCTCCTATTCGTACAACGACAGCACGTACGACGACGACACGATCAACGGCACCGCCTTCGTGGCGACCAAGGGCGTCCGTACGGTGGACACGCCGGCGCACCTGGCCAAGGGCGAGATCAACTACGACGACGGTGCGGTCTTCGGCAACGTCGCCGGCGCCTATACCTCGCGACGCAACGTCACCTATACCGGCGACGTCACCGTGGGAGGCTACACGCTGTTCGACGCGGCGATCGGCTACCGCTTCCCGGCCAACAGCACCTTCGGCGGGGTCGAGATCCAGGTGAACGCCGTCAACCTGACGGACGAGCGCTACATCGCCGCGCTCGGGTCGGGGCAGTTCTTCAACACGGCGGCGTCGCTCAACAACACGCTGCAGGCTGGTTCGCCGCGGCAGGTCTTCGGAACGGTCCGACGACGCTTCTGACCTGGACTGCTCAGACGATCGCACTTGCGATCGGCCGCCTGCCCCTGTCAGACCGCCCGTGCCGATGCTCGCCGGGATCGCAGAGGATCCGCGCCCAGCTCTGACACCGCACCGGTCGTGATGATCTCGCAAGAAACGCCATGATTCTCAGGAGAAACACCATGTTCCCGCGTCTCGCTCTGGCCGCGCTGCTCGCCGGCACCGTTCAGCCGGTATTGGCGCAGCGCGCCGTGCCCGACCTGTCGCGCGCCGCCGCGGGTGACCTCAGCCAGCCCGGCGGCGCGCGGCGGCTGCGCGGCGACATGCGCGCCGCCTATCGCGCGCTCGCCTCGGACGGTGAGGTGCGCAACGTCATCCTGCTGATCGGCGACGGCATGGGCGATTCAGAGATCACGCTGGCGCGCGACTATGCCGAGGGCGCGGGCGGCTATTTCAAGGGCATCGACGCGCTGCCCTTCACCGGCCAGTACACCCATTACTCGCTCGATCGCGCCACGGGGAAACCGAACTACGTGACCGACAGCGCCGCCTCCGCGACCGCCTGGGCGTCAGGCGTGAAGAGCTACAACGGCGCGATCGGGGTCGACATCCGCGGCCTTCCCCATGCGACGTTGCTCGAGCGCGCCAAGGCCGCCGGGATCGCCACCGGCGACGTCTCCACCGCCGCGATCCAGGACGCCACGCCGGGCGCCCAGCTCGCGCATGTCGTCCAGCGCAGCTGCTTCGCGCCGGAGGAGACGAGCCGGACCTGTCCGCAGAACGCCTTGGAGCAGGGCGGCGCCGGGTCGATCACCGAGCAGCTGCTCGCGACCCGCGCCGATCTGGTGCTGGGCGGCGGCGCCGAGAGCTTCGCCGAGACCGCGCGGGCCGGTGCGTACAAGGGCCGGACGCTCCTCGATCAGGCGCGCGCGCGCGGCTATCGCATCGTCCGCACCGCCGCCGAGCTGGACGCGGTGCGCCGAGCCGATGCGCGACAGCCGCTCCTCGGGTTGTTCGCGGAGGGCAACATGCCGGTGCGCTGGACCGGGCCGCGCGCCACCCACCACGGCAATATCGACCGGCCGCCCGCCACCTGCCAGCCCAATGCCGAGCGCACCGCCGCGACGCCGACGCTGGCAGCGATGACGAAGAAGGCGATCGCGCTGCTGCGCGGCCGGCCCAAGGGCTTCTTCCTCCAGGTCGAGGGCGCCTCGATCGACAAGCAGGACCATGCCGCCGACCCGTGCGGCCAGATCGGCGAGACGGTCGACCTCGACGAGGCGGTGCAGGCGGCGCTCGCCTTCGCCGAGGCGGACGGCCACACGTTGGTGATCGTCACCGCCGACCACGCGCACACCAGCCAGATCGTCGGCAACGGCACGCGCGCGCCCGGCCTCACCGCCGCGCTCGCCACGCGCGAGGGCGGTGTGATCACGGTCAACTACGGCACCGCGGAGGAAGGCTCGCAGGGTCACACCGGCACGCAGCTGCGCATCGCGGCTTACGGTCCGCGCGCGGTCAACGTGAGTGGCCTGCTCGACCAGACCGACCTGCACTACATCATCCGCGACGCGCTCAAGCTGAGATGAGGGAACGACTATCGAGCGGCTACACCGCGCGGGCCGGCCGAACCGCTCGCCGTGAACCCGTCGCGGTGCGCGGCGCGCGTCATCATCCTGTCGCGCTAAGCTCCCTGACCTGACATGTCGCGCTCCTAACGCGCTGCGAACGCGTGCCGCTGGAGCCGCGCCGACCTGATCGACACCTACGATCGCGCGATGCGCGACGCGCCGCGCCTCCGCCTCATCCTGCTCACGCATCTGAGCCATCGCACCGGCCTGGTTCTACCGGTGCGCGAGATCGCCGCCGTCGCCCGGGCGCGCGGCGTGGACATGATCGTCGACGCCGCGCACGGCTGGCAGCAGCTCGACTTCACCCTGCCCGACCTCGACTGCGACTTCGTCGGCCTGAACGGGCACCAGTGGCTGGGTGCGCCGCTGGAAGTCGGGATGGTCCACGTCCGCGGTACCGCGCTCGCTCGGATCGATCGCGACCCCGCGGAGGAGCTTGGCGCCGCCGGCTCACTCCGCCATCTGGTTCACACCGGCACGCTCGACGATGCCGCACGGCTGACCGTGCCCGCGGCCCTCGCGTTCCAGCGCGCGATCGGCCGACCCCGCCGCGCCGCACGGCTGCGCTGGCTGCGCGATCGCTGGGTCGCCGCGGCGCGGCGGATCGACGGCGTCGAGGTTCTCACACCGGACGACGCGACGCTGCACGGCGGCATCACCCGTTCCGGCTGCGCGGTGTCACCGACAGGAAGGGCAACATGGCGCTGGCCGCTCGACTGCTGGACCAGCACGGCATCTTCACGGTCCACCGCGACGGCCCGGCCAGGGGCGCCTGCGTCCGGGTCACGCCCGCGCTCTTCACCCAGGCGTCCGACGTCGCCGCGCTCGCGGCGGTCGCCCGGCCGGCGGGATGACGACAGCCGCGCCCCGCGTCGAGTGCCACGCCCATGGCGCGCCGGCACCTTCGGGCCGATCAGCGTCGCTCACGGCGCGAGACTGTCACGGCGGCTTCACGAACGCCACATAGGCCAGGTCGCATCGTCCCCGACAACGCGCGGTGTGCAGCATGGCAGGATGGCGCGACAATGCCGCTACTCTTACGCCGGTCGAGTCGTCGATCGGGCTGGAGATGCCCGACGCGGCGCTCGAACGCGCGCTGCGCGCGTTCGTGGCCGGGCGCGTGCGTCAGCCGGCCGATCGCGACGACGTCGTGCAGGAGACCTATGCGCGCCTGTTCGGCTACCAGGCGATGCGGCGGGTCGGCGACGTCAAGGCGCTGTGCTTCGCGATCGCGCGCAACCTGCTGCTCGATCACCATCGCGCGGCGCGACGCGGCGAGACGGTCGAACTGGACGAGGCGGTGGCCTGCCCGTTGCCCAGCACCGAGCGGATCGTCGCGTTCCGCCGCGCGGTCGCGGTGCTCGCCGGTGCGCTCGAGCGCATGCCGCCGCTGCGGCGCGAGATCTTCCTGCGCAAGCGAGTGGACGGCCTCACCACCGCCGAGATCGCGGATGCGCTCGAGATGAGCCTGGCCGCGGTCGAGAAGCACGTCGTTCGCGCCTTCGCCGACCTGCGCGCGGCGCTCGCGCGGCGCGGCGTCACGCTGGCGGACGGCGCGTGAGCGCGCCGGCTGGCGACGCGCTCGTCCTCGACGAGCAGGTACTCGGCGACGCGCTGCGCGAGGCCGCGGCGCGCTGCGGCCGGCTCTCGGACGATCAGCTGCGCGCGCTCCGCCGGCGGCGCCGCACGGTCACGCGCGCGGCGGGCGGAGTATTGGGCGCGGCCGGTGCGCTGTGGCTCGCCGCCCCGGCGTGGCGAAGCGCGGTGGCGCCGCCCCCGGCGGCCTGGTCGCGCACGCTCGCGACCCGCGCCGGCGAACGCGGCACGCTGACGCTGACGGACGGCTCGACCGTGCGGCTCAACGGCGCGACGCGGGTGCGCGTGACGTATCGCGCCGGTGTACGTCGCGCCGAGTTGCTCGCCGGCCAGGCCTTCTTCGACGTCCGGCACGACGCCGCGCGCCCCTTCACCGTCGTGGCCGGTCGGACCAGCGCGCGCGTGCTCGGCACCGCGTTCGACCTCGACCTGACGCGGCGCCAAGTGGCGCTGTCGGTCTACCGCGGCGCGGTCGGCTTCGATCCGGCGGGCACGCGCGGCGTGGTGGTGCGGGCGGGCTACCGCAGCAGCATCGCCGCCGGGGTGGCGAGCGCGCCCACGCGCTTCGACGCCAATTCGCCCGACTGGCGCGCGGGCTGGGTCGACACCGACGGCATGCGGCTGGACGACCTGGTCGAGGTGCTCGACCGCGCCGGCGCGAACGTCGCCGTACCGCGCGAGCCGCTCGCCTCGACTCGCGTGTTCGGACGCTTCCGCACCGATCGGCCGCGCGCACTGCTCGGCGCGATCGGCGCGGGCTTCGGCTTCGCGGTCGCGGAACACGACGGCGAGCTGGTCCTGGAGCCGCACTGAGGCGGTCGACCCCGCGGCCGCTCTCGCCCCCGCGCGTCATCCCGCGCTCGTCTCGGCCCCCCGCCCGCGCTGTCGATCGCAGCGCTCCGGCTCACGCCCGGGCGGCACCGCTCGACCCCGAAGAATCACTGTCCGGATCGCGGCACCGCCGACGTCTTCCTCGCGGGCGGCGCGAAGATGCGTCGCACGTGGGGGAATGTATGAAGCTTCTGGTTGGTACCTCGGCTCTCACCGTCGCGCTCGCCGCGCCCGCGCAGGGACAGGCGGAGGCGCCGGCGGTGGCCTTCGCGATCCCCGCGGGCGACCTCGGTACCGCGCTGTCGCGCTACTCGAGCGTCACGGGCATGCAGGTGATCGCCGCGCCCGCGCTGGTCGTGGGTCGCCGCACCGCGGGGGTGAGCGGCAGCTACACGCCGCACGACGCGCTCGCTCTGCTGCTGCGCGGCTCGGGGCTGCGCCCGATGGCGCGCGACGGCGTGCTGCTGCTGCGCGAGGAGCCCGCGCGGCCGCGCCCCGCGGGCGCCACCGCGGCGGACGTGCCCGAGCCCGCCCCGGTCAGCGACGGCGCGCCCGACGCGCTCGCCGACGTCGCCCCCGGCGACATCGTCGTCACCGGCTTCCGCGGCAGCCTGCTCGCCGCGCAGCAGCTCAAGCGCCGCGCGGTCGGCACCGAGGACAATATCCTCGCCTCCGACATCGCCGCCTTCCCCGATCTCAACCTCGCCGAGGCGCTGCAGCGCGTGCCCGGCGTGGCGATCAACCGCGACACCGGCGAGGGCCGCCAGATCACGCTGCGCGGGCTCGGCCCCGATTTCACGCGCACCCAGCTCAACGGCATGGAGGTGCTGGGCAACACCGCCTCGGGGATGGACAATCGCGGCAACGTCAGCCGCACGCGCGGGTTCGACTTCAGCCTGTTCGCGTCCGAGCTGTTCAACCGCGTCAGCGTGCAGAAGAGCTATGCCGCCAACCAGGACGAGGGCGGCATCGCCGGCACGGTGCAGCTCTACACCGCGCGCCCGTTCGACTATGACGGCCCGCGCGTCGTGCTCTCCGCCAAGGGACAGACCAACACCAACACCGACGGGGTGACGCCGCGGCTGGTCGCGCTCCTCTCGCAGCGCCAGGGCGACGTGGGCGCGCTGGTCTCGGTGGCCTACTCCAAGATCCGCAACAACGAGTACGGCTATCGCAACTGGAACTGGGGCAAGGTCACCTACGGCGCGCGCAACATCGGCGCCGAGATCGACGATGCCACGCGCGCGCTGCTGCGCGGCGGCACGATCTTCGCGCCGCAGGCGCAGTCGCCCTCGACCTGGTACACCGAGCGCGAGCGGATCGGCGTCACCACCGCGCTGCAATACCACCCGGGCGAGCGGTTCACGCTCGACGTCGACCTGCTCTACGGCCGTCTGTCGGACGACCGCGACGACTGGGCGATCGCGGCGGGCGGGTATAACGCGCTGACCGGCAACGTCAGCGGCACGCAGGTGATCCGCTCCGCGACGATCGAGGGCAACTCGCTGGTGGCGGCGAGCTACAGCGGGATCGACCAGCGCACCGAGCACCACCGCGTCGTCAACTCCACCGACTTCTACCAGGCGGTGGCCAACCTCGGCTGGCAGGCGAGCGATCGGCTCAAGCTGACCGCGCTGGCGGGCTATCAGAAGTCCGACTTCGCGCAGCCGGTGTTCGACAAGGTGTTCCTGCAGGCGCGCAACACCGCCTTCGGCTTCGACATGCGCCCGACGATCCCGCGGAACAGCTACGGCTTCGACCTGACCGACCCGTCGCTGTGGAACGTGCAGCGGCTGGTGACGCAGGAGAACACGATCCGCAGCGACTATACCAACGCGCAGGTCCAGGCGGTGTACGACGCCAGCGACATCCTCAAGCTGGAGGTCGGCGGCGAGTACAAGCGCTTCACCAACGGCGGTTACCAGTATCTCACCAACATCTTCTACGGCACGCAGGCGACCGCCGACCGCGCCGTGCCCGACTCGCTCAAGTACGAGATCAACCGCGACAGCCTGCTGCCCTACGTCGGCGGCGACGTCGACGGCATCTACGCGCTGCTCGGCAACAACCGGGATCTCACCCGCGCCAACCTGACCGCGGGCAGCGACTTCGGCATCGTCGAGAAGACCTGGGCGGGGTTCGCGCAGCTCGACCTCGACACCTATGTCGGTGCGATGCGGCTGCGCGGCAACGCGGGCGTGCGCTACTATCACACCGACCTGACCTCGCGCGGGTCGCTGGCCACCGCCACCAACGGCGTCACCACCTTGGAGCCGGTGACCGCGCGGACCAGCAGCGAGGACTGGCTCCCCGCGCTCAACGTCGCGCTCGACCTCACCCAGCGGCTGGTCGCGCGCGGCTCGGTGGCGCGCAACGTCAACCGGCCCGGCCTCGCGCAGCTCGCCGCGGCGGGGACGCTGACGGTGGCGCCGTTCGGCGGCACCGTCTCGGTCGGCAACCCCTATCTCGCCCCGTTCCGCTCCACCTCGGCCGAGGGCGGGCTGGAATATTACATGGACCGCAACGGCTTCGCCTCGGTCGGCTTCTTCTGGAAGGACCTCGACAGCTTCATCACCTCGGAGACGTCGCAGGTGCCCTACAGCGCCACCGGCTTCCCGGTGTCGCTGCTGCTGCCCGGCCAGGACGGCACCACGCCGTACAATTACACGCGCCCGATCAACGGCGAGGGCGCGAGCATCCGCGGCGTGGAGGTGGCGTTCCAGCACGACTTCACCTTCCTGCCCGCCCCGTTCGACCGGCTCGGCGCGGTCGCCAACGGCACCTGGATCGCCGGCGACCAGAACGCGGTGTACAACGGCGTGAGCGAGCGCATCCCGCTCTACAACCTGTCGCGCTGGGCGGCGAACGCGACGCTCTACTTCGAGACCGAGCGCTTCGGCGCGCGCGTCTCCACCGCCTATCGCAGCCGGTACCTGACCGGCGCGGGGGGCAATGCCAACGTCGGCGAGGGCATCCGCCCGACCAACAACGTCGATTTCCAGATCCGCTACAGCCCGACGCCCAACCTGCGCTTCGTCGCGGAGGGGATCAACGTCACCAATCAGGCGATCGAGCAGTTCACCGATCGCACCGCCGACCGCACCCTGGTGTACACCACCAGCGGGCGGATCTTCACGCTCGGCGTCACCACCACCTTCTGACCTCGACGCGCGCGGCACGGACCGCGCGCGGGAGTGCGTGTGCGTAGCCTGTCACGAACGATCCCGGGAGATGACCATGACGACACGATCCTTCCTCGCCGCGCTGGGTGCCGCGGCGGCGCTGCTCGCGCCCGCCGCCGCGCCGGCGCAGGGCTGGCCCGCCCCGGTCAACCCGCTGCCCGAGCGCGCCACCGCGCTCGACAAGCGCTTCCAGCCCGCGATCGACTTCGACACCGACGTCTGCTTCAACGTCGCCGCGGTCGACTACAACGGCAACGTCAGCGCGGCCGCCTCGACCTACGCCACGCGCCCGCCCGCCTCGTGCCGCAGCGCCGGCTACCTGCGCAGCAGCAACGTCTACGCGCGCAGCCGCTGCAACAACGGCTATTGCGGGCGGGTCTACGCCTATTTCTGGCAGTCCGACTTCAGCCACGCCTACGACTGGGAGACGATCATCGTCTGGACCACCGACGCGGGCAGCGGCAGCCGCGTCGTCGGCGTGACCCGCGGCGACCACGGCGACTGGGACACGCGCGCGGTGAGCGGCGGCCAGCTGCGCTTCGTCAGCGACACGACCGGCGAGCACGCCAAGCTGGTGTTCCACTACGAGACCTGGGGTTTCTCGCACCTGTTCCGCTTCAGCAAGACCGACGGCAGCGACGAGCCGGCCGAGAACGGCACCGGCCAGTCGGTGATCCAGCCGCTGGTGAGCTGGAACGGCTATCCCTCACGCAGCGTGCGCGACCGCGTGGCCGGCTACGACTTCGGCAGCGGCAATTTCGAGATCAAGGACGCGCGCTTCGCCACCACCTTGGCCAACGCCAACAAGAGCAACATCGCGCCGGGCTTCGATCCGACCCTGGACGCGGGCAACGACTCGCCGGGGTGCCCAAGCGGCGCGACGACCTGCTGAGCCGCCGGGAGACGCCCTCTCCCCGACCGGTTGGGCCATGCGCCGTCATCGCGTCCGGCGGGGCGGGATGACGGCGCATGGCCTCCTCAGCTATGGAGACGCAAGGTGATGACCATCGTCCGCCTGGCTCGTTCGAACCGTCTACGCCGCGTCGGCGCGGCACTGCTCGTGCTCGCGACGGCCGGGCTCGCGATGTGGGCGGTCACGCCTCCGCGGCGCACGACCGCGCGCACCGACGCGGTCACCGTGGTCGCGGCCGCGCCCGTCGCGTCCCGGGCGCAGGCACCCATGCGCAGCCCCCCCACTTCCGCGCGCGAGCGCCCCGCGCCAGCGCCGCGCGTCGCCGTGGCGGCGGTGCCGCCTGGCCTGGTCCGGGCGCGCGTCACGCGCGCGCACCCGCTGCTCGCCGACGTGGCGATCGCGTGCTCGGCGGACACCTGCACGCTCGAGGCAACGGTACGGCCGGCGCTGGGCCAGGCCGCACTCGACGAGCGCCAGGCGATGCTGCTGGGTGGACTTGCGACGACGCTCGCGGACTCCGGCTACCGCATGGCGGTCCCGTTCGCCTTCGACGAGACGGGCGACAACGTCTTCCACCTACGCGCCGCGCTTACCCCAGCCGCCGTGACACCAGGCGCGTGACGGGCCGCCTGCCGGCCCGTCTAGCCGCGCCACGAGGGTGGCGAGGACCTTGAAGCGATCATGAGGCACCTGGTGCGGGTGCGCCTCGCGACCCCGGCCTCCGTTCGGCTCCCCCGGTCCGACGATCGTTGTGCCCTAGATCGAGACGGACCGGCGAGCGTACCGATTGCCGGACGGCGGGCGCGCCGCTCATCTTCCCCACGGTGTAGAAGCCGATTACGCTGCATCGCGATCGTCGGTCACCGGGGGGATAGATGAGGTTCACCATTGTCGTTGCTGCCGCTCTGGCAGCCGCTTCTGCGATGCCCGCTCACGCGGCCGTGCTCGAGTTCACGGGCAGCGGCACGATCGATGATGTGGTCGGCCGACTTCCGACGACCGGCATCGCGCCGATCGGGGGATCGACGACGATCCGCTTCAACCTCGATACCGCCGCATCGACCCTCTACGAGTCAGGCGTGGACTACGCCGTCTACGACCTGGCGGTGACCGGTGTCGCCGCGACGATCGGCGGCTACACCTTCACGCCGAACAGCGATACGCTGTTCACCCCCGCGCTCACGATCGACAAGGGCTTCTCCTTCTTCGGCGGGATCAGCTCGGAGGCATCGTACGCGGTCGGCTTCTACCTCTCCGACGTGCCGCGCTCGGCCGGTGGGGAAAATCCCTTCGACGTGGCGACGGGCAGCCGCGGCACGCTCTCGATCCAGGCGCTGTTCAAGGCGGATGAGATCGGCGACTGGGACCTCTCGCTCGGCCGACTGCCCGATCTCAGCAGGGCGGCCAGCCAGTCTCTCGCGTACGTCACTCGGGACGCCGCGACGGGTCGATCGGGGCAGCTGCGCGGCCGCTTCTCGGGGACGTTCAGCCCGAACGTCGCGGCCGTGCCCGAGCCGGCGACATGGTGCCTCTTGCTCCTCGGCTTCGGGCTCGTCGGCGCCGCGCTGCGCCGCTCGCCGCGGATCACGTCTGCCCGAACCGGTAGTTCGTCTACGCCGTAGAGACACAGCGCCGGGTCGGGGAACGGCCGGCCCGTCCGGCCGGCGACCGCCGCCAGCTCGGCGGGCACGCGACCCTCGAGCGGTCACGCAGCACTCGCTGCGGGACACCAGCTCGCGACGTTCGTTCGGGGGGAGCGCGTCGGACAGCTCGCGTCGTTCCGGCTCGCAGAGCGGCGGCAGTCCTGCCGGCGTCGGACGCCGGCGCCGCGCTACGGTGCGACGATCGTGCCGTTCTTCATCACCAGCCGCACGCTGCGGAGCGCAGCGAGGTCGACGGTGGGATCACCCGAGAGCGCGACCAAGTCCGCGAGCATACCCGGCCTCACCGCGCCAAGCCGATCACCGACGCGCATCCAGCGCGCGTTCCCCGAGGTGGCGGCAACCAGAACCTCCGCCGGCGTCATGCCGGCCGCCGCCATCAGCGCCATCTCGCGGGCGTTGCTGCCGTGGGCATAGACGCCCACATCGCCGCCCATGCAGATCGGCACGCCCGCCGCGCGCGCGCGGCGGAAACTCTCGCGCGCCGCCCGAACCGCCGGCGGCGCCGGTTCGTCGCCGGCCCAGCCGCGGTAGCGCGCGCTCGCGTCCGCGGCGGCGAGCGTCGGGCACAGCGTGATCCTCTTGGCGGCCATGCTGGCGAAGATCGACGTCGTCCCGCCATAGCCATGTTCGATCGTGTCGACGCCGGCCTCGATCGCGCGGCGCATGCCCTCCGGCGTAGACGCGTGCACCGCGACCGGGCGCCCGGCGTCGTGCGCCGCCGCGACCGCTGCCCTGATCTCTTCCAGGCTCAACGTCGGGCGCGAGTCCTCACCGGCGCGCCAGCGATAATCGGCGTAGAGCTTGATCCAGTCGGCCCCGGCAGCGATCTGCCGCCGGACCGCGGCCGCCATCTGCTCGACTCCTGACACCTCCTCCGCGCCCTGCGGGATCGCTACGCCGGGCTCGAAGCCTTTCGGACCGTAAGCGCCCAGCGCGACGATCGCACGCGTGGCGACGCTCAGGCGCGGCCCTTCGACGATCCCCTGATCGATCGCTTGCTTCAGGCCGACGTCGGCATAGCCCGCCCCCTCGGTGCCGAGGTCGCGCGCGCTCGTGAAGCCGGCGCGCAACGTAGCCCTGGCATGGGCGACCGCGCGCGCGGTGCGCAGCGCGAGCGGTTCGTGCAAGACCTGATCGTCCCAGCTCGCCTCGTCATAGGGGTGGAGGAAGAGGTGGCCGTGCCCTTCGATCATCCCGGGCATCAGCGTGTCACCGGCGAGGTCGACGATGCGCGCGTCGGCCGGGGCGCTGAGATCCGGACCGACCGCGACGATGCGCTCGCCACGCACCAGCACCTGCCAGCCGGCGTGGACCTTGCCATCGACGCCATCGAACACGCCGGCAGGCCTCAACAGCAAGGGCACGTGATCGGCCGACGCTCCCGCACCGGACGTCGCCGCGGAGGCGGCGGCGAGCAGCAGCGCCGTCGCCAGGGTCAGCGCTCGCCTCATCATCCGTCTCTCCGATCCACGACGAGCGTGACGAGTAACCGTCTTCGCCGCCTGTGCATACCGTCGCGGCCGACGACCGAGGTGGCGATGGCCACCGCTGCGCCCCAGCCCATAAAGAGCCCGACACCGACGCCCCGCCGGCCCCGGCGAGGCTCGACCGCCGTTCGTCAGCCATCCCCGAGTCCGGGCAGTCGCCTGCCACGGCGGCTAGCGTTCGCCGGTGACGGGCAGGGTCGACGAGAACCCGGCTTGCCACTTTAAGTCTACATATGTATACCTGCCCGGGTGGTTCGCTCCCGACGCCCGTCCCCGCAGATGATCGCGCTCCTCCTGGCGCTGTTCGAGGCGGCACCAGGCTGGACACACGGCTACGAGCTGATGAAGGTCACGGGGCTGAAATCAGGCTCGCTCTATCCACTCCTGCTGCGGATGACCGACCAGGGGCTGGTCGAGGCGGAATGGCGCGAGCCCATCGTGGTGGGACGGCCGCCGCGTCATGCCTATCGGCTGACCGCGCCGGGGCTGGCGTTGGCGCGCGAGGTGAGGAACGTTCCCGCGCGCGGCGGGGCGGCGGCGCTGCCGGCATGACCGCCTCGCTGGCGCGCCTGGTGATGAGGGTAGCGACCGCGAGCCTGGGTCCGCATCGTCGTGGTTGGAAACAGGCGATGGAGGCCGAGCTCGAAGAGGCGATGGCGGAAGGCCACGGCCTCTCCTTCGCCACCGGTTGTCTGACGACGGCGTGGCGCGAGCTGCCGGCCCACGTGGAAGGGCGGCGGGTTCTGGCCAGCTACGCCTTGGTGCTGGGCTTGATCCTGCCGGCGACGGCGCTGCTGATGGCCGGCGTTCTCGCCGGCTACCCCTTCCTTCAGCCCTCCTGCCCCGACGCCATGGGCGCCTTCGCGAAAGTCCGGGGAATCGTACCGTGGCTGAACACCGGCAATGCCGCCGCGATGCCCGCGCTCACGCTCATCGTGTTGCTGCGCGTCGGCAGCGACGTGCTGGTCGCATGGTTCGCGGCGGAGCGAGATTGGGCGCGGACGGCCGCCGCCCAGCGTTTCGGCGCGGCGACGACCGTCACGCTGGCCACGTCGGCTGGCCTGATCCTGCTCGACGGGACCTGCGCCTTGCTCCCCGCCCTGACCTTGGCGATCGAGGCCCTCGCCGTCGCCTCGCTGCGTCGCCTGCACGGCGTGGCCGAACGAGAGCACGCGGCGGGCCGAGCGACGTGATGCGGCGAGGTGGAGGCGCTCTCGGCGGGCCACCCCCACGTACTCCCCCGGCGACGCGCAGCGCGTCCGCGCCCCCGGACCTCCTCTACAACCTGCAGGCCCTGCGCGGCTATGCGGCGGTCAGCGTCGCGACCTATCACTTCGCGCTGATCCCGGCCGCATCGGTGCCCTGGCGTTACGGCAGCTTCGGCGTCGACCTGTTCTTCGTGCTCAGCGGCTTCATCATCGCGTGGAGCACGAGGGCCACGCACCATGGCTTTCTGATGCACCGTGCGATCAGGGTCCTGCCGGCCTACTGGATCGCGACCTGCCTGTTCGGCGTGATCGTGCTCGTCGCCATGCCCACCGACGCCGCGCTCGGCTGGATCGGGCGATCGCTCCTGTTCCTGCACGGCCCGGACGGCCGACCGCCGCTCCTCTTCGTCGGCTGGACGCTGGTCTATGAACTGGTCTTCTATCTGCTCTACGCCGGCGCGCTGCGCGCCGGACCGCGCCGCGCACCGCTCCTCGCGATCGCGGCATTGCCCGTGCTGGCTTACGGCGGGCGGCTGATCGGCGTTGCCCCGCGCGACTGGCCATTGCTGATCGAGTTCGGCCTCGGGCTGGCGATCTTCCTGTGGGTCGACCGGCGACCGACGCCGTTTCCGCCCGGCGCGGCGATGGCGCTGGTAATCGTAGCGGCCGCGCTCCTCTACCTGTTGGAACCCGGACGACACGGGCAGGACGGCGGCGTCGCCGACCTGATCCGGGTGGCGGCGCTCGGCGTGCCCGCCGCCGCGGTCGTGCTCGGGCTGGTGCAGCTCGAGCGCGCGGGCGTCGCGATGCGGAGCCGCCCCGTCGTCGCGCTGGGTGCCGCCTCCTACGCGCTGTATCTGCTGCACCCGATCGTCTTCTCCTTCGTCCTGCCCGTTCCCGCGGGATCGATCGCCCGGCGCCTCGCGATCTTCATCCTTCTGCTGGCGATCACCGTCGGCGTGTCGCTGGCGTTCCGCGCCTGGATCGAGGTGCCGATGCTGCGCCTCCTGCGGCGCCGGCCGACCGACATGGCGCCATCGACGAGCCAGGTCACCGCGAACCTATCGTCGGCGAAGGACGATGGGTGAGACGGTCTTGTACCGCATCCCTGCTGCTGGCGAGCTGGGTGGTGCTTCGCGCGTCGCATGCCGCTGCGCAGGGTGCACCTTCCGAGCTGCCGCACGCCGGCGATGACGCTGCACCGGACATCGTCGTCGTCGGCCGGCGCGGCTCGGCCGTCACCGACATCGCGCCGCTCGCCGTGCTCGACGCCAGCGCCATCGCCGCGCTCGGCGCGCAGAGCGTGGAGGAGGTGAACCGCGCCATCCAGGGCCAGACCCGGTCGGCCGACGGATCAGCGCCGATCCTCCTGCTCAACGCGCAACGCGTCTCGGGCTATCAGGAGATCCAGTCGCTCCCGCCCGAGGCGATCGAGAAGATCGAGATCCTGCCTGAGCCGGCCGCGCTGCGATACGGCTTTCCCCCGTCGCGACGGGTGGTGAACTACGTCACCAGACGCCGCTTCACCCAGATGGAAGCGCGCGCGGCGGTGGGATCGACGCTGCCGACCGGGCGCGGCACGATCAATGCTCGCACGGGCTACACCCGCCTGCGAGACGACGCGCGGCTGACCGCCAATCTGGACTATACCCGCTCCGATCCGCTCTACTGGTCCGACCGCGCACTGCGACCCGATCCCGATGTCCCGTTCGACGCACTAGGAAACGTGACCGGCCTCGGCGGTGGTGCGATCGATCCCGCCCTGTCCGCGCGGGCGGGAGGCGCCGTCATCATCGCGCCGGTCCCGGCCGATCCCGGCGCGCGTCGGACGCTCGCGGGCTATGCCGCGGCAGCGAACCGCCCGCGCCTGTTCGATTACGGGCGCACCCTCACGCTCGCGCCCGCCAACGACACGATCAAGGGCGAGGCGGTGCTGGGCGCTCGTGTCGGCGCGACGCTGGGCGGATCGCTGTCGCTGTCGCTTGAACACAGCCGCGATCGCTCGCTGGCGGGGCCGGCCTCCGCCTCGCTGATCGTGCCGCCGACCGGCCGCTACACGCCCTTCGACGGGCCGGTGGTGCTGAACCGCTTCCTCACCGAAGCGGCCCCGCTCCGTGTGCTCGACGGGCGCACCACGCTCGCCGTCGGCGCGACGCTACGCGGCGCACTCGCGGGCTGGCAGTGGGACGCGACCGTCTCGCTGAATCAGACCGTGCAGCGCGGCGTCACCGATCGGGCGATCGACCTCTCGGGTGCGCGAGCCGCGCTGGTCGGGGGAGCCGATCCCTTCGCGCCACTGAGCTCCGCGCTGCTCGCGGACCGGCTGGTCGACCGAACGTGGCAGCGTACCCGCACGCTCGCGGCCAAGCTCGTCGCCAGCGACGATCCCCTCCGCCTGCCCGCTGGCCGAGCGACCGTCACCGCCACGCTGGAGGGCACGCGATTGTCCGCCGCGTCCGCCCTGCGCGGCGTCGACACCTTCGATCTGCGGCTGGGGCGCGCCCAGGCCGAGGCCGGTCTGGCGCTCGACCTGCCGCTCACCTCCCGCGTCAACAACGTGCTGGCAGCCGTCGGCGACGTGTCAGCGAACGCGTCGGTGAACGTCCGCCAGGTCGAGGGCTTCGGAACGCTGTCCGACAGCACGTTCGGGTTCGCCTGGACCCCCTTCCGCGGGCTGCAACTGACCGGCTCCCTGCGCCGCAGCCGAGCGGCACCCGACCCGGCCCAGCTGTCCGCTCCGCCGCGCACGATCGAGAACGTGCCGCTGTTCAACCTCGCCAGCGGACGCACAGAGGTCGTGACGCTGTCACGGAGCGGCAACCCTGCCCTGCTGGCCGACCGCCGCGCGGTGCGATCGCTGTCGCTGACCTGGAAGCCTTGGCAGAGCAGCGAGCTGCGCGTGGGAGCGTCGTACGAGGCGACTCAGCTCCGCGACCAGACCGGCCTCCTGGCGACGCTCACGCCGCGTGCCGAGGCGCTGGTGCCGGGCCTGTTCGTCCGCGATGCTGATGGACGGCTGCGCTCGGTAACCTACCGCCCCGTCAACTTCGATCTCGAGCGTCAACGCAAGCTGCAGCTGACGCTGACCTCGACCGGCCGGATCGGCAGCCCTCCGCCGTCGTCGGGCGACGGCGCGACCGTGCCCGGGGACGAGCGGCCGAGCTACTACCTCGGGGTCGTCCCGACCTACGCGTTCGAAGACCGACTGCGGCTCCGCGAGGGATCCTTCTTCCTCGACCTGCTCAACGGCGACACGATCGGGAGCTACACGCCGCGCGTCTCGGGTTACGCCTATGCCGGGGTCAACAAGCGCGGCTATGGCGGAACGCTCGGCCTCTATTACGGCGGTGAACGCCTCATCCGCGGCGACGATCGGGTCAACGACCTGCGCTTTCGCCCCATCGTGCAGGTCGCCCTATCGGCCTATGTCCCGGTCGCCAGTCTGCTCCCCAGCCAAGACTGGGCGAGACACCTGCAATTGCGGCTGGAAAGCGCGAACCTCCTCGACTCTCGACAGGAGGTGCGGAACGGCGGCGGAACCACCCCGAGCCGGTATCAGACCGACCTCATCGATCCGCTCGGCAGGACCGTCACCGTGTCGCTTCGCAAACGGTTCTGAGGAGACGGTCTCCGGCTCTCGGTGGCGAGCCAGGATCGGCCAGTCGGGGGCCCTGCCGCGGCCTGAACCTTCTGTCACCCTGCGGGGGGTGCTGTCGCTCACCCCGCCGCCGTGGACCCCCGTCGCGACGCTATCCGGTCGCGAATCGCGTGTACTGATGGGCGCCCGCACACGCCAGCTGTACCGAAAACGAACATACGACCGAGTGACGATCGCTTAATCTCGCCGGGCGGAGCAGGCTGCGGCGCCGTCCAGTGAGGGCTGTACCACGGGAGCGCGTCCCAAATCGGGAGGCGATCAGGGGCACGAGCGCTTGCCCGCCCGACCGTACGGCTCATGCTGGCGTGAGTGCGATTGACCGACGGTGACGAACGAGCGGAGCGACGACGAGCAACCACCGCATCGAACAGGAGCGGACCGGGACAACCCGGCCGGAGCACAGGAGAGAGTGATGGTCAGCGTGCTGCATCCCTCGGCGATCGCGCCGATGATCGAGCAAGGCTACGTCCAGACCGCTGCCGCCATCGCTCCGCCGCACCCCGGGCCGCCGGCGCCGATCGCCGATGAGCACGTCGAACCTCTCCTCGATCTCGCCGGCGAGGTCACCGCCCTCATCGGCGCGGACGGCCTTCTGATCGCCTCCCCGCTTCGAGACGGTCGCGCGACCGTGCTTGCCAGCACCGGCGCGTGCGCCACGACCGAGCGCGGCGAGGCGCTACTCGCGCTGCTCGCCCGCGGCGATCCCGGAGCGGCGGCACGGCCGGCCCCCGCATGGCTCAAGGTCGGCGCGGCGTCACCCGGCGCGGAGGTGCTGCACGCCGGAGTGACGACCCCCGACTTCGCGATCGATATGCTCGCGCTGTACGAGACCAGCGACGCGGCGATCCGGGCGCGCGGCTGCGAGCAGGTCACGCGGCTGCTGCCGCTGTTGCGGTCATCGCTCGCGCTCTGGGCCGAGCGCACGCGCGCCCAGGCGCAGGCGCGCGGGCTCGCTGAGGCGGTCAACCACGCCGACGTCGGCGTGCTGCTGGTGAACGCGCGGGGCCAGTTGATGCTCGCCAACGCGGTCGCCGAGTCGCTGATGGCGCGGCAGGACGGACTCCGCCGCAGCGGCACGCTGCTGAGTGGCGGCCGACTGCCCGACACGCTGCGCCTGCAGACGGCGATCGATCATGTCGTCGGCGGGGGCGGCACGGCGCGCGGGCGCGGCACCGCGCCCGTGATCGCGCTGAGCCGCGCCGACCGGCGACCGCTGCTGGTCGCGATCGTCGCCACCGAGCAGCCGCCCGCCGGCGCGGAGGACTGCGCCGCGATCCTCTACGTGTTCGATCCGGCGCAGGAGCTGCGCCGGCTGATCGAGCCCGTGTGCAAGCTCTACGGCTTGTCTCCGGTCGAGACCCGGCTCACCTGCCTGCTCGCCGACGCGCTGAGCCTGGCCGATGCCGCCGCGGCGATGCGCGTGCGCGAGCAGACCGCGCGCTCCTATCTCAAGCAGATCTTCCTCAAGACCGACACCAACCGGCAGGCCGAGCTCGTGTGGCTGATGCTGAAGAGTGCGGTGCGCGTGGCGCCGACCTGCCGCACGTCTTTCGTGTGAACACCCCCTGAACGAGGGGGGCGGCTTTCCCCGAACGAGGGCAAGGGAATCACTTATGTCGGGGCAGAGAAGCGTCGGCGGAGTCCGCATACCCATAGCGTACCGAGGATACGGTGCCGCACCGCTCCTCCGACGACGGCGACGTCGCGCGGTCAACAGGGGGCGTGGCGATCACGTGATAGCGAGGAACGCCGACATGAAAGCACAATTTTTCCGCTCCTGCTCCGTCGCCGCGCTGCTGATCGCAGCCCCCGCGGTGGCGCAGACCGCCGATCCCAGCAACGGCGCGAGCGCGGGGCAGAACGCCGCGGCGGGCGGCTCCACCGCCTCGACCGACAGCTCGAACAACTCGACCAACGATTGGTCGAACAGCTCCACGAACGATAATTCGAACAGCTCGACGACGGACAACTCGAACAGCTCGACGACCGACAACTCGAACAGCTCGACGACCGACAACTCGAACAGCTCGACGACCGACAACTCGAACAGCTCGACGACCGACAACTCGAACAGCTCGACCAACGACTATTCGAACAATGCGGTGACCACGTCCGACAGCTCGAACAATTCGACCAACACCGCCGACAGCTATAACACCTCGACCTCGGACAGCTCGAACAACTCGACCACGACCACGACCACGGACGCATCGGACAACTCGACCACGGACAATTCGGCGACCACCAGCGACAGCGGCAATGCCAGCGCCTCGGCGGGGCAGGTCGCGGCGAACAACAGCGCCACCGCTACGGACAACACCGACAACTCGTCGAGCGACTCCTCGAACAGCTCGACCAACACGACCGACAGCTACAACGACAACTCCACGACGACGACCACGACGACCGACGCGTCGGACAACTCGTCGACGGACAACTCCGACAGCTCGACGACGGACAACTCGAACAGCTCGACGACCGACAACTCGAACAGCTCGACGACCGACAACTCGAACAGCTCGACGACCGACAACTCGAACAGCTCGACGACCGACAACTCGAACAGCTCGACCAACAACAGCAACAACGACAGCTCGACGACGACGACGACAGACGCGTCGAACAACTCGACCACGGATAATTCCGACGACTCGACCACCGATAACTCGAACAGCTCGACCAACGACAATTCGAACAGCTCGACGACCGACAATTCCGACAACTCGGTCAACGACAGCAATAATGACAGCTCGGACAACTCGACCGACAATTCGGTCGCCGACAGCAACAACGACAGCTCGGATCACTCGATCTCGCTGGTCGGCACCTCGGCGACCGCCTCCGCGTCCAACGCCAACGTCTTCGGCGACAACGCCATCGTCGCCAGCTCGACGCTGTCGAGCTACGTCACCGGCGTGTCGGTGACCTTCGGCGGCGGCGGCGAGGGCGGCACGCCCGGCGCGGCCAACCAGCTGAGCAACAGCGGCGGCGCGTTCCAGAACTATGCCGGCATGCAGGCGCTCAACCAGAACACCGGCGTCGGCGCCTCGCAGAACGCGAGCGTGTCGGTCGCGGTGTCGACCGGCGACGTCGCCTTCTGACAGCCTCGGGCCGGCGGCGGTGAGCCCCGCCGCCGGCCCACCTTCGACCAACGAGGAGCGTGCCGATGCCCCGCCTCATCCCCATCTGCCTCTGGGCATCGTCGCTGCTCCTCGTCGGCGCGCTCGCCGCCGCTCCCGCCGCGGCACAGACCGCCGCGACGCCCTTCGCCACCGCGGCGCTCGAGGAGAACGCGCTGGCGCAGGTCGCCGGCCGCGAGGACACGCGCCAGTCGGCGCTGGCCGAGCAGAACGCCGGCGTCGCGCACAACAGCGTCGGTGACAACGTCCGCACCGGCGACGCCACGATCGACGGCCAAGCCTTCCAGAACATGTCCGGCCTGTCGGTGCTGAGCGTCAACACCGGCAACAACGTCGCGATCAACGCCGCGATGAACGTCACGATCGCGCTCTCGCCCGCCCCATGATCCGAGCCGCGCCCGCCTCCCGCCTGGTCGCGGCCGTGTCGCTGGCGCTCGGCGCCGCGGGGTGCGCGGGCGATGTCGCGCCCGGCGCGCGCTTCGTCGGCGGCGCCGGCGCGGGGCCGGTCGGCGACTATCGCGTGTCGGTCCGCTCGCTGGCGGAGCGGCGCTTCGACGGCATCGTGCGCCAGCGCTACGACTTCAGCTGCGGCTCGGCCGCGCTCGCGACGTTGCTGCGCTACCACTACGACCTCGACGTGCGCGAGGATCTCGCCTTCCGCGGCATGTGGCTGCGCGGCGACCAGCCGCAGATCCGCCGGCTCGGATTCTCGCTGCTCGACATGAAGCGCTGGCTCGCGAGCCGCGGGCTGCGCGCCGACGGCTACAAGGTGACGCTCGACAAGGTGCGCCAGACCGGCGTGCCCGGGATCGCGCTGATCGCGGTCCGCAACTATCGCCATTTCGTCGTGGTGAAGGGCGTGAGCGCGCGCGAGGTGCTGCTCGGCGACCCGTCGAGCGGCGTCACCGTGCTGCCGCGCGCCGCCTTCGAGCAGGCGTGGAACGGCATCTACTTCGTGCTGGCCGACGACCAGCCGCTCGCCAAGTCGCGGTTCAACCGCGAGGCGCAGTGGCTCGCTTACGCGCGTGCGCCGATCGGCGGCCGCTTCTCCGATCCGGTCAGCCAGCAGGCGCTGTCGATCACCGCGCCGTCCTATGGGGACATATCGTGAGCGGCGCGGCGCTGATCCTGCTCGGGCTGGGCCAGGCGCTGTTCGGCGCGCTCGCCCCTGTCCCCGACGCGACGCTGGCGGAGGAGCGCGGCGGCTTCATGCTGCCGGGCGGGATCGACGTCGCGCTGACGGTGCAGACGCAGACCGCGGTCGACGGCGCGGTGGTGCTGCGCACCGTCTTCCAGGCGAGCCAGGGCACGCCGACGCTGACGGTCTACGCGCCGCGCGCGGGCGAGACCGTCGCCGCCGCCCCCGCCGTGGCCGCCGGCAGCGCCGGTGCGCGGGCGCCGAGCGTGACGTACGACTCACGCGGCGGTTTTCAGGTGACGCCCGGCACGAGCGCGCCGGGGATCGGCGTCGCCGCGGCGGGGGCGGCGGCGGTGCCCGCGGGGCTCGAGGCGGTCGCCGGCGGCATCACCGACCATGGCGTGATCACACAGGGGCAGCAGGGGGGCACACGGACGGTGGAACTGAGCGGCAGCGATCTCACGGTGACCCATCTCGCCGGCAACGTCTTCGGCACGGCGATCGCCAACTCGGGGAGCGACCGCGTGATCGACACGCAGACCAGCGTCGCGATCGATCTCGGCGCGGCGGGTGCGGAACTGCTCGCCGGCTCGGCGCTGCTGCGCGTCGGCGAGATCGCGGGCGCCGCCACCGCGATGCGGGCGCAGTGATGCGGCGAGTCGCCCTCGCCTTGCTCGCCACGACGATCATCGCCCCGTCTGCCGGCGCGCAGCCGACAGGTCGGCGCGCGCCGCTGCAGCGCCAGCTCGACCAGGCGCTCCAGCTGATCGAGGCGCAGCGCGCGCGGCTCGACGCGCAGGCGGCGGAACTCGCCGAGCTGCGCCGCCGCGTCGATGCGCAGGCGCAGGCGGTCGCGCGGGCCGAGGCGGCGCCGCTGCCCCAGCTCGCCGCCGCGCCGCCGCGCGCGCCCGCGCTGGCCGCGGCGCAGGGCGCGGCGCCGGGCGCGCCGGGCGACCCCGCGGGCGTGCTCCAGCCCCCGCTCGAACGCGTCGGCCAGGCGCCCGAGGACGCCGAGCAGCCGATCCAGCTCGCGGTGCTCGACAGCCAGTCGAGCGTCGTCACGCGCAAGGGCCAGCTCACCGGCGAGTTCCAGGTCGACTACGCGCGCGCCGACCGCAGCCGCGCGGTGTTCCGCGGCGTCGAGCTGGTCGAGGCGGTGCTGGTCGGCGTGTTCGACATCAACGAGAGCCGCCAGGACGTGCTCACCGCGTCGGCGGCGCTGCGCTACGGCCTCACCGACCGGTTCGAACTGGGCGTGCGCGCGCCGTTCATCCACCGCGCCGACGCCTCGATCATCGCGCCGATCGCGGGCAGCACCAACAACGACCAGGCCGCGACGATCGACAGCTCGGTGAAGGGCACCGGGATCGGCGACATCGAGCTGACCGCGCGCTATCAGCTGCTGAGCGGCGGGAACGGCCGGCCCTATCTGATCGGCAACCTCCAGGGCGTGCTCCCGACCGGCACCGACCCGTTCGCGATCCGCCGCGACGACCTCGGCCGGCCGACCCGCGCGGCCACCGGCGCGGGCTTCTGGGGGATCGCGCCGAGCGTCACCGCGATCCTGCCGAG
Organism: Sphingomonas sp. BK580; assembly: GCF_014194975.1. Classification (GTDB taxonomy): domain Bacteria; phylum Pseudomonadota; class Alphaproteobacteria; order Sphingomonadales; family Sphingomonadaceae; genus Sphingomonas. The sequence goes on from NZ_JACIAY010000017.1 coordinate 53,416, forward strand.
CGACCCGGTCGTGCTGTTCGGCACGCTCGGCTACACCTTCAACCTGCCGCGCGACGTCAACACGCGCATCCCGCCGGTGGTGATCACCTATGTCGACCCGGGCGACGCCATCTCGGGCTCGGCCGGGATCGGCATCTCGCTCAACCAGCGCACCACGGTGAACTTCGGCTACGCGCATACCTGGGCGTTCGGAACGCGGACCCGCACCATGCTGATCGAGCCGACCGCGGCCTGGCCGGGCGAGCGCGAGACGATCTCGCGCGACCTCCAGATCGGGCGATTCCTGTTCGGCGTGACCTATCGCGTCACCGATCGCGCCAGCCTCAACTGGTCGGTCGAGGTCGGCGCCACCGAGGACGCCACGGACCTACGCACGATCCTGCGCGTGCCCGTGGTGCTGCTTACCGGGGGATGAGGCGCACGCGTCGCCCGAGTGGCGTCGCGGCTGCCCGGTCGAGGGGAGCGGGTCACCGTGTCGGAGAGATCCGCCGCGCAGAGATGCGCCGGTGGTCCTGCGAGGCCAACCAGGCCGCCCCCGCGGCATAGCCGATCACGATCACCAGACCCGCGAACAAGGCGTACTTCAGCGCTACCGGGGACGTCACGACTTCTGGGAACGCTGCGCCGAGAAGGGGCAGCAGGAGCGTGATCAGCGATGGAATGATAATGAGATAGGTCAAACGCGCGGCAGACATCTCGGCATCTCCCCGTGTCAGCAACGCCGATCGTACGCGCGACTCGGCGCGGCTGCTAGTGGGTGATCGCGGCGTGCTTCTCGCTCACGGCGAGGCCCGATGGCGGGCCGCCTAGGGCTCACCGCCAGCTGATCACACGTCGCGGTCCGTTCGGATCCTGGCGGCTCTGGCCGCGCGGGTACCATCCCGATCGCGAGCGCTACCGGCATCGTTCGGTGCGCCCTTCCCTCGAGGCGCTCAAGGTGCTTCATGGACGGATGGACCGGTGGCGACACGCGGCGGCCCGACAGCGGCCGTCCGCCAGGCCTGACAGGGAGATGTTCACGGCTATGATCGCGCGCCTGCTTGCCTCCGCGGCTCTCCTCTCGCTGCCGGTGGCGAGCTTGGCCCAGACGTCTCCGGCGACGATGGACGCGACGGCGCGTGAACACGCCTTCGATACCCAGATCAGCAGTGCCGACCAGCTCGCGTGGCTGAAGGACATGAGCTCGGCGCCCAATCATGTCGGCAGCCCGCACAACCTCGCCAATGCCGAGCTGCAGCTGGCGCTCTTCAAACAATGGGGCTGGGACGCGCGGATCGAGACGTTCGAGGTGCTCTACCCGACACCGATCAGCACCACGCTGGAGCTGATCGCGCCTGAGCGTGCGACTCTCGGCGGACAGGAGCCCGCTGTCGCGGAAGACCCGAGTTCCGCCAACCTGCGAGGCGCGCTGCCGCCGTACGTCGCCTACCAGGGCGACGGCGACGTCACCGCGCCGGTCGTCTACGTCAACTACGGCATGCCGGACGATTACGATGCGCTGGCGGCGCGCGGCATCAGCGTGAAGGGCAAGATCGTGCTGGCGCGATACGGCGGCGGATGGCGCGGATTGAAGCCCAAGCTGGCACAGGAGCATGGTGCCGCCGGCTGCCTGATCTACTCCGATCCAGCCGACGACGGCTATGGCGAGCGCGACCCGTTCCCGCGCGGTGGGGGACGCCCGGAGGCGGGCGTTCAGCGCGGTTCCGTGCAGGACATGACACAATATCCGGGCGATCCGCTCACGCCGGGCATCGCGGCTACGCCCGGTGCGAGACGGCTCACGCGTGCGACCGCGCCCACGATCCTCAAGATCCCGGCGCTGCCGATCTCCTACGGCGACGCGACGAAGATCATGACCCGACTGGAGGGGCCGGTGGTCGGGGGGAAGGAACGAGGCGGCCTGCCGCTCGCCTATCACTGGGGCGGCACCGACGCGGTCAAGGTCCATCTGGCGGTCAGGTCGGATTGGTCGATGAAGACGCTCCATGACGTCATCGCGATCATGCCCGGCAAGACCCGTCCCGATGAGTGGGTTGTGCGCGGCAACCACCACGACGGCTGGGTATTCGGTGCGAGCGACCCGCTGACGGGGCAGGTCGCCCTGATGAGCGAGGCCAAGGCGCTGGGCGCGCTGGCGCGGACCGGCTGGCGACCGGATCGGACGATCGTCTATGCCAGCTGGGACGGCGAGGAACCAGGACTGCTCGGGTCGACCGAATGGGTCGAGGCACATGCCGACGAACTTGCGCGCAAGGCGGTCCTCTACATCAATACCGATGGCAACGGGCGCGGCTTCCTTAATGCGGAGGGAAGCCATGATCTCCAGCACTTCGTCAACGCCGCCGCCCGCGATGTCACTGACCCGCAGACCTCGGTGAGCGTGCTCGACCGGTTGCAGGCCCATGTTCGCGCCGACGCCTATGCCGGGCAGACGGGGCGGACCGATAACGCGACCGCGCTCGCCGCAGCCAGGTCGGGCGGCGACATGCCACTGGGCGCGCTCGGCTCCGGGTCGGACTATTCCGCCTTCCTCCAGCACCTGGGCATTCCGTCCCTCGACATCGGCTTCGGCGGCGAGGGCGGTGGCGGTGGATCGTACCATTCGATCTACGACAGCTTCTACCACGTCACCAGGTTCGACGATCCGGGCCTCGTCTATGGCGCGGTGCTGTCGAAGATGGTCGGCCGGTTGGTACTGCGCGCGGCCGACGGCGCGCGGGTCCCGGCACGCTACGGCGATTTCGCGACCACGGTCTCGCGCTATGTCGCCGACGTGAAGATGCTCGCTGCCGACCAGCGTGAGAAGGATCGGGCGCTGCGCGACCTGGCCCGCGCGGACGTCTTCAAGCTCGCCTCGAGCCCGGATGATCCGACGACCGCGCCCGCTGACAGGGGCGTCACGCCCTTGATCGACATGCTCGCGCTGGAGGACGCCGCCGACCGGCTGGGCCGTTCCGCCCGTGCTGCCGACGCGGCAGTGGAGCGGATGGCAGCGCTGCCGCCGGCGACCCGAGCCCGCATGCTCGCTCTGCTACGGAACGTCGACCAGTTGCTGATCGACCAGAGGGGCCTGCCCGGGCGTCCGTGGTTTCGCAACCTCGTCTACGCACCCGGCACGCTCACCGGCTACGGCGCCAAGACGTTGCCCGGCGTCCGTGAGGCGATCGAGCAGCGTCGGTTCGCTGACGCGACCACCTATGTCGCTCGTACGGCAGCAGTCCTGAACGCCTATGCCGACAGGCTCGACGCGGCGGCGGACGCGGTCAAGTAAAGCTGACTCGCAGCGAGCGGCACGGACGTCGACCCGCGACGCCTGGCGAAGGGCAGCGGCGAGGGAGTGCGAGTTGCTGCATCGGCAGACCTCGTGGCAGGCAGCTCCGACCGCTTGATGCGACATCAGGGCGAGCGCGAGCTGGTCGGGCGACATGCGTGAGCGTCCCGCGGGTCCGGCCGTCTCGGCAGCCGTCGCCATCCGCTTAGTCCCTCGATCCTGTTCGACCATCGGCTGCCAACACAACGGCGCACAATTCTATCCGTCTGGTGATCTCCAACTTGGTGAAGATACGCCGTAGATGGGTGGCGACCGTCCAGTGACTGATGCGCAACCGCTGACCGATCTCCTTGTTCGAGAACCCCTGGACGGTAAGTCGCGCGATCTCCTCCTCGCGATGCGACAGGTGTATCGCGCACTCTGGTGCGGGAAGGTCGTGAGGCACTGCCGCGCGGTCCATCAGCTGCGGTGGCAAAGCAGCGCTGCGCAGGGCGAGTGGGTGAGCCATCTCATGTCCTCCGATCAGGCGCTGCGCGCCTGCACCTCCGCGGCGCTGCGCGCGACCGGCTTGAACGTCACGACGTTCCCATGGGTCGGCGCGGCGACGCGCTGCAGGCCGAGCGACTCAGCGCTCGTGAGCCAGTCGTCGCACGCATCCACGATCGCCTCCAGAAGCGACTCGAAGTCGATCCTCACCGACGTCAGCAGATAGTCCTCGGCGAGCCAGCGCAGGATGTCGCGCCCGGTCACCGCCATCCGGCTTCGCTGTGACGTGACCGGCGTCTCACGCATGTAGCGCTTGAGCACCTCCTCCAGCACGTCCCAGGCGTTGTCCGCGCCGAACAGGTTGATGATGTCGGGCGCACCCAGGATCGCGAAGGCGTCGTGGAGGAGCGACATGACCTCGGTGCGCAGCACCGCGACGTGGCCGTACGAGACCTGCTTGAGGTTGGCGCGCAGATCCAGCCCGGACCGCCGCACCACCGCCATCGATCCGAAGGTCTCATGGACTCCGCTCGGCCGCAGCACCTCCGAGACCCGCTTGTCCTCGAAGAAGCGCGACACGTGGCGGCAGAAGTTGGCGAGCAGCGTGTGGAACACCGAATTGGGTTCGGCGCCGTTGGGCGGGATCGCGTCGGTGTAGCCGAAGACCTTGCGGTACACCGCCTTGCGGTCCCCGTAGGTGTACCGCAGCACGCGCTTGCGGTCGAACTGGTAGAGGGCGAGCGCGCCGGGGCCATCCGACAGGCGCACCTCTCCCGATTGGAAGAGCTGCTGCAGCTTGAAGACGGCGCGGAACACGCCCGCGCGCTCGTGCTGGTAGATGTAGTAGAGGTCGCCGACCGACGCGAGCCGATCGCGGTTGATCTTGTCGTCGTAGCTGGGCGCCAGCGCGACTGGGCGCGCGTCGTCGAGGCGAGAGGCCACCTGCTCGCCCAGGCCGATCAGCCGGGTGAGCCCGCCGTCGTCGGGAACGTCCCTCCGACCTGCGTCCGCCTCGAGCAGGTCTTTGGCCTCGTCGACCCACTGGTTGATCAGCTCGGCCTGTGCCGGCGTCTTGGCCAGCTCGTCACGCGCGTCGCGCACCAGGCTGGAGCGCATCGCCTGCAGCCGCGCCAAGAGGTCGTTCAACTCGCCGAGATTGGTGGGATTGTCCGCCATGAACGTCACTCCTCCTCAGAGCGGAACGAGGTCCGCGTGTCGTCGCCTGCGCCGGGGCCGCCGAAGTCCCCGGCAAGCTGATCCGCCTGCGCGCGCGCCTGGTCGAGGAAGCGCCGCAGCTCGAGGAACTGCCGGCGGACGCCGGACAGGCCGGTGGGTGCGCCGCTCGCCGTGGCGAAGCGCTCCGCCCGGCGCGAGATGTCGGCGAGCTCGTCGCTCAATATCCTCAACTCGTCGCCGGTGAGGAGCGCGGCCGCGTTCTCCGCGCCGACGAACGGCTGGCAGACGGCGCGCGCCCAGCCGATGAACTGCGCGAGCGAGATGCTCGTCTCCGACCTGTCGTCCACGAACGACACCTCCTGCTCGGCCGGCGACGTGCCGAAGCGCGACAGCTCGCCCTCCAGCGCTGACGCGGCGCCGTCGGCGGCGGTGAGGAGCTCCTCCAGGCGACTGGCGGCGATGCCTGCGCTCGGCCGCGCCGAGGCGGTGGCCACGCGGCGCTCGATCGAGTCCATCAGCTGCGCCAGCGCCTCGATCTCGGTGCGCACCTCCTCCTCGCGCACCACCGTCGTGCGTACGCGAAGCTGGTCGAACAGCGGCTCTCCCCCGCCGGTCGGGGACCAGGGACCCGTGGACCCACGATCCCGTGCCGCGGCCACCGCGTCCGCGCCGGCGGCCGCCTCGATGACCTCCGTCCGGACGAGCAGGTCGATGACGGCCGCGCTGAGCCGCTCGAACTGGTAGCGCCCGCGCTGCGCGTTGAGGCCCAGCGGGTCCGCGGCCGTCGCGATGATCTGGTCCAGCATCGTGCGGAGCCGCGCGCGATCCTCTCCGGCGCGCTGCTGCTGCGCCGGGGCGAAGCGCAGCATCGACGGCAGCCGGTCGATGATGGCGAGCACGCCGTCCGCCTCGGCCCGCAGAAGGTTGGCGTTCACCAGCGCGCTTCCGCGCAGCAGGCGGGCGGTGGTGCCGGGGTCGATCGAAGCGGGCTGCGGTGCGGTCCGGAAGTAGACGCGCGTGCCCTCCGCCTCGCGCGAACCGAAGTTGCGCCTCAATCCGTCGATCAACCGGGCGCGCACCTCCTCCGGCGCTGCGTCGGGTGGAAGCTGCACCCCGTCGTGCGGAAGGCCGAGGGCGTCCAGCGAGGCGGCGATCTGGTCCGCCACCGCGGCGTAACGGCCACCGCTCGCCCGCGAAGGTCGCGCCGCGGTCGCCCCGCCCGCCAGGCTGGAGGCGAGCATCTCGCCAAGGTCGCGCACCGCTTCCGCGGTCGGATCGTTCTTCTCGGGTCCATTGGACATTGCCATCGACGTTGCTCCTGTCGGGAGGTCTTGCTGGACGGTGATCGCGGCGGCGAACAGCGCGTCGGCCTGTTCCCCGATCCGGCGCACGCGCGTGTCCAGCGCGCGCAGTGAGTGTCGTGCCGGTCCGGCCGCGATCTCGGCCTGCATCTCGGCGACATCGTCGAGGATGCGCGGCGCGCTCAGCCCGGTGCGGACCTCCTCGACGAGCTCATGGACGTCGGCGAGCGCGGCGGCGCCAGCGACAGCGCCTGCATCCTGGTCCAGCGCGGCGGCGGAGCGGCGCGCGTGGCGGAGCGCGCGCCCGCACCCGTCGAGCAGGCGGTCCAGCGAGATCGGATCGAAGGGCGGGGGCATGTGCGCGCGCACCTTACCCACCGCGGCGGGCAGCATCGCGAGGTCGCGCGAGACCCGCCCCACCATCACGCGGATCTCGTCCAGCGCGCCGAGCCGCGCGTCCGTGGCCGATTCGCTCAGCATCGCGCCAACGCCGCGTAGAAGGCGCGGTGGATCGTCTCCGGAGCGGTGCGGGCACGGCCGAGCGCCACCCGGGCCGCCGCGATCAGGAAACGCTCGGGGAGGACTCCTGTGGAGTCGCCGAGCTCCAGCCGGGTCGCGGCCTCCCGCACGAGCGCCGCGTGCTTGGGCTCGAAGCAGACGACCTCGGCCAGCGACCTTCCGCCGTACTCGGCGCAGCGCGAGAACACGACCGTGTCGAGCACGGCGTCGATCTGGCGCGGCAGCTCGGCCCGTACCCACGCCGGCACCGCCGCCCAGACCGACGGCGGGTAGAGCGCGTCCCAGGCGCGGCGGAACGCCGCGGCATCGTCCTCGAAGCCGATGCGCTCGAGCAGACGGATGTTGAGCGGGACGCGGATCACCGGCGTCGGATGCACCGCCTCGTCGTCCCAGCAGGCGGTCTGCTCCCGCGAGCGTCCCACCACGTCCATCAGCGATCCGACGTAGGCCGGCCCGATCAGCAGCGTGCCGGCCAAGTCCGCGTAGGTCTCCTTGTGCCAGCGCCGCCACACCGCGCCCTGGCGCTCCTCGAGGCCCGCGGCGGCGAAGCCCGCGCCGATGCGCTCGGGCAGCACTTCCCAGAGGCCGAGATCGGCCTGGATGTTGTGCGCGACCTCGTGCGGCACCGCGCCGAGCGACCATGGATTGATCAGGCGATGGCGTGGCACCTTCACGAGCGGGAAGGGATTGGCCTGGCGCCCGAGCACACCCAGCCTGACGCCGCGACGAAAGGTGGCGGGACCGAAGCCCGTCTCGGAATAGGCGAAGGGGGCGGGCGACGGGATCGGACGGGCCACGCCGAGCCCGAGCCACACCGCCTGATAGCAGTCGAGCGCGATGCGATCGATCGCGCCCAGCCAGGACGCCAGACGGCCGCGGCGCTGGCCGAAGAGGTTCACGTAGAACTCCCAGACCTTCTCGGTCTCGCCGGCGAGGGCGTGGCAGCGCTCCTTGAGCGTCAGCAGCCGGGCAAGGCCCTCGTCGCCGCGGGACGACAGATCCCCGGCCACCGCGGCGAGGCGCCGCTCTTCGCGCTCCTGCCCGCGCGCGAGCTGCGCCAACAGCGCGTTCACCGCGCGGACGTGCGCCGGGCCGGGCGCCGCCGGCCCGCTGCCGAACTGATCCTCCGCGAACGACAGCATCGAGGTCGCGTAGCGGCGCGCGTTCACCGCCGTGCGGTAGGCGAAGAAGGGCAGCGCGCCCTGCCCCTGCCTTTGGCCCTGCCCCTCGTCTCTGCCCGACGAGGTCGGCTCGGCCCCGACCGTGCGGTCCTCGCGTCGGACCGGCACGGCATCGAGCTGATCGAGCAGCGCCAGCGCGTTCATCGCGCAGCTCCGGCGGCCCGAGCGGTCGTGGAGGCGCCACGCGCGGCGTCGGCCCGGGCGCGCTGGGAGAGCTCTGCGAGCCGCGATCGAAGCCTGTGGTGCACCGCCACCGACATGGGCCCGATCGCGGCGGGTGGGATGACCGGGAGCCGGGCCGCGGCCTGGGCGATCGCCGCGGCGATGATGGCGCCCATCGCGGCGCTACCGCCGCCTGCGCGATCGGTCGCGGCCAGCCGCGCCAGATCCGTCGCGAAGCCATTCGCCGCCATCGCCGCGAACGTCGCGCGCGTCCTGGCGGCATCGAGCTCCGGGCGCCGTCTGACGAGCTCGGCGAACCGGGAAGGATCCACGACGCGGTCGAGCGCCTCCGCGAAGGCCGGCGCGCTCGCCGCAGCCACCGCGCGTCCGGCCGCGGGCTGTCCGCCGTGCGGCCCGCCGTCGGTCGCCGGAGCGATGAGCTCGTCGAGGGCCTCGAGCTCGCGGGATCCGCCGCCCCGCCTGACAGATGGGTCGCCGCCCGGGCCGAGGCCGCGGAGGGTCGGCGTGCTCGAGCGCCACGTGCCCAGGCCGGGCTGCGTCGGCGTGCGCGAACGCCACGTGCCCAGGCCGGGCCGCGTCGGCGTGCGCGAGGGCATTCCCGGCGCGGCGCCGGCGGCCGGTGGCGGCGGCAGCGTCTTCGCCACCGAGTCGCGCGCCGTCCAGCCTCGCGCGCCGTGCGGGTTTATCACCGCGCCGGCCGCGAGCGGCCGATCGCGGGGGATCGCCGGCAGGCGCTTGAGCTGACCGGCCGCCTGGTTCACCGCGCGCATCAGTCCGTACAGCCTGTCGCGCAGGGGAGCGCTCACCGTCGTCAGATCGATCGCGCCCAGCGCTGCCTGGTAGTTGCGGATGTTGTTCTGCGAGATCTCGACCGCCGTTCGCACGGCGCTCGCCTGCTGCTGTGACGCGACCTGCGCGATGCGGCTCGGAAGGCTGGCGATCGTGTCGAGCACCAGCGGCAGATGTCCGCCGATCCGCTCCAGTTCGCCGCGAACGATGCTGTCCTGCATGGCTCATCTCCCTGGTGGCGGCGGTCAGCGCTCCGCGCGCGCGATGGCCTTGCGGTCGAGCGAGCGCTTCTTGGCGGCGTTGCCCGCCAGCGCGCGCGTGATCGCCTGCGGGCTCGAGAGCGTGCGCTGCGCGTGCTTGGCCATCACGCGCGCCGCGATGCGCGGTGTCACGGGCTTGCCGCGCCGCGCCTTGTGGGTGAGCGTGGCGACCGTACGGCGCTGGATCGTCGGCAGCGTGCGAACGAGCGCGCGCGCGCGCGGATCGCGTCGGCTGACGAGCACCCGCGCCACGTCGCCGCTCGCCTTGGAGAGCACCGGCAACACCGCCTTGACCGGCAGCGGCGCGCGCGAGCCGAGAAAGATCGTGACCTGCGAGCCGAGCGACTGCGCATCCACCGCGCGCCCCCGCGACGCGGCCAGCGCGACCGCCTCGGCGAGCTGATCCTCGGTCGCCGGGATGTCGGCGCGAGCGTTCATCTCGTCCTCGCTCTCGCCCTCGTCCTCGGCCTCCAGCTGCTGCACGAAGCCGCCCAGCCTGCCGCCGATCGCGGCACCCGCGGGACCTCCCAGCGCGCCGCCGATCACCGAACCGATCTGCGGTGCGAACTTCTTGGCGAGTGGCGCCACGACCTTCCCGACCTTCTTCGCCGCGCTCCAGAGCTTGCCGAGGAACTCGTCGCCCTCGAACTCGCCCTCGAACTCGAACTCGCTCTCCCGGTCGTACTCGCCATCGCCGCCGGCCCCCTCGAACTCGCCCAGGCCGAAGCTCTCGAATTCGAACTCGAACTCACCCGAGCCGTCGAGGGGATCGCGCGCCTCGGCGAACTGGTCGAACCCGTCCCCCTCGCCTTCGTACGAGCCCGCCTCCGCGGCCATGTAGCCTTCCTGCTCGCCGGCCATGCCGAGATCGAAGTCCTCCGACTCGAACTCATCGAGCGAACGCAATTCGTCGAGCATCTCGCCTCTCCATACTGTTCGTCACCGCAGGGTCGGGCGACGAAGAGATGCTACGAAGACGGGACGACGGCCAAAAGTCGCTTGGGTAGAGTAGCTCATCCGTGCGATATTCCTCTCGCGGGTCCCAGCACTCACGACACCGGCAGAAGCCGGGCATGTTCCTGACGCCTTGTTAGATCGAGGGAGGACGACATGCGTGGACCAGAGCGCAAGCCGACTGGACGGGAGCGCATCGAAGCGCGGACGGGAGCGCTCCGCTTCTCGACCGCCGACCTGCCGCCGGACGATCGAGTGGCCATGTGGCGAGACGTCGTCGGGCGCGCCCTGACCGGCTGCGAGCCGGCACCGCTCGTCGGCGAGCAGCTCGCGGTCGACTTCTCGCTCGTCCAAGGCGACGCCACCCGCGTCGGCGTCACCCGCCTGTCGAACATCCGGAACCATCGCGACCGCGCCTGCCTGCGCGATCAGGACGACGACCTCATCTTCTTCCTCCAGCTCCGCGGAGAGGGCCTGCTCGAGCATTGCGGTCAGCGCTGCCGGCTTCGCCGGGGAGAAGGCATGCTCGCGCGCTTCGACCGGACGCTCGATACGCGTTGGGTCGACGCCGACCTCCTGCTGATCCGGCTCTCGCGCGAGTCGCTGCGCGGCGTCGATCCCGGCGCCGCGATCGGCGTCAAACAGCCCGCCTCCTCCTCTGTCATGAAGCTGCTGCTCGCTTACGCGCGGACGGCGTGGCGCGACGCCGGCGTGACCGGGGCGCTGGCGCCCATAGCGGACCGCCACATCGCCGAACTTGTGGCCGCGCTATGCCTCGCCGATGCGGAGGATGGGGCGCGACGGGCACGACCCGTGCTCGCGGCGACACGCCTCGCCGCGATGCGCGAGGTGATGCGGCGCGAGTTCGCCAATCCCTGCCTGGCCATGCGCGACGTCGCCGCGAGCGTCGGCCTCTCCGAGCGCACCGGCCACCTGGTGTTCGCGGCGGAAGCGAAGTCCTTCTTGCAGGAACTTCATGATATTCGGCTGCGGCATGCCTGCGAGCGCTTACGCTCCGGGAACTCGCGCGTCATCGATATAGCATATGCGGTGGGCTTCTCGGATGCCTCGCACTTCCATCGTCTGTTCAAGCAGCGTTACTCGCACAGCCCGGCCGAATGGCGGACCCAGCGTCTGATCGGATCGAGCGTGACGAGCGACGCCTAGTCCCGCCCGCCGACGCGCAGCAGCGAGCCGGATGGCGATGGCACGTGCGTGAGGGGACATCCCGCCGTTACGTGGCCGATGAGCTTAACGTACATCTCATCCAGGTCCTCCACGTTCGGCAGCGACAGCCGGAAGCGAACGTACATCAGCACCACCAGCCGGATCACTCGAGCGACGAGTTGAAGTGAGGGAACGAGCTGGCTGGCTTGCGCGGACGCGGCAGGTCCCTCCGCTGGCTCGACGACGCCTCCTGTGCATTAGCTCTGACAGCCCCCTCGCGAGGGTCAGACCCGCCCGAGCATCAGCGCGATGCCCTGGCCGACGCCGACGCACATGAACGCCATCGCGTAGCGACCGCCGACCCGGTGGAGCTCCTCCGCCGCGGTGAGCGCCAGCCGCGCGCCCGACATGCCGAGCGGATGGCCGAGCGCGATCGCGCCGCCGTTGCGGTTGACGCGCGGATCGTCGGGCGCGACGCCGAGGTCGCGCAGCGTCGCGATCGCCTGCGCGGCGCAGGCCTCGTTGAGCTCGATCACGTCGAGTGGGTGGAGCGCCACGCCGGTGAGCCGGCCCAGCGTGCGCGCCGCCTCGATCGGCCCCGCCCCCATGACCCATCCGCGTGATCAAGGACGTCGACGTCCGCGCGATCCTGATCACCTCTAGATTGGACAGTCGTCGTGTGCGTGCGAGTGTCGGGCGGTCTATGGTCGAGAACACTCGACCTTGCCTCTAGCGATCCGGTACCTGTCGCCGACGGAAGCCTGCTCCTGGTCGCTGCCTCGCCGGACCGCGTCATAGCAAAGCCCTTCCCGGGAGAAGTCTCCGCTACACCTTCGGCTTTGACGGCAATTCGTAGACTCAGCGCGCACGCCACGCAGCTTTCCAACTGCGGCCGTTCGTTCACTCCCGCGTTTCGCCCGCTCATGGTGCCTGAACCTGCGATCTCGGATGTCGCGACTGGGCGGCATTCTATGGCGCAGGCTGTCCAGGTCCGAGTTTTGTCCGAGATGAGCTGGGAACGGCTTTCGGGGGCGCCTCAGGCACGGGATGTGCCGCGACGTCACGTCGGACCGTAGATGCCACCCCGGGGTCCTCGTAGTACAGGACCAGGATTGTAGCGATCGGTGCGGCGGTGAGGATCAGCAGGAAAAGACCCATCAGCCATTCGTTGGTCTCTAGCGGCTGCGAGAAGCTACCGTTAGGCTGCATCGACGGGTAAGGTCGCGTCGAGCGCCTGCCGGCTTTCCTGTGGTGAAACGAGCGGTCTGCGGTCGCTCGGTGAAGAGACGGCCTGATCTGCGAGCGATCATAGGCGGCGCGTGCCTCCCTCTTTCCCAAGACAGCATACGCCTCGTTGATCTCTTTCGCACGGGCAGAAACATCCACACCGTGGTTGGCATCGGGGTGATATTGACGAAGCAGCGCTTTCCACGCGGCATGGATAACGTCGCGACTTGCCGTCGTGGGCACCCCAAGCACCGAGTAATAGTCTGGTGAGTGCGCCATCCAACCCTTATCTACGGTGAATACCCGAGAAAGGGAAGTCCGCTCGCAGCGTGATCTTGCCCGGTCCGTCCTCGCTGGTCCAGAGGGCGGCTCTAGGCGCCGACCATCAGCGGCTATCGTTTCCATCCGTACCATCGTGCTTTCGGCGACACCACGCCGCCTGCCGGCGCTGACCTAAATCGGGCCGTTCAGCTCACCCGATCGCCTGCCAGTTCGATCGTTTGTTCAGATGAGGTTCCGACGCCAACGCGCTCGCATCCTAGCCCCCTCGGCCCACGTTAGACCTCTGGTTGACGCAGGAGCTTGCCCCATGTTCATCGCCATGGACCGATCCCAGGTGAGCCTCGGTGAGGAGGAGGCCGTCGAGCGGGTCTGGCTCTCGCGCGCCTCGTACCTCGCCGACGTGCCTGGGTTCGCCGAGGTCCACATGCTGCGCGACCCTGCGGCCGACGATCACGAACTGCGCTCTTCCCCTATCGTCTGGTGGTCGCGCGGCGACTGCAAAGATAGGGCGCGATCCTGGGCCTTCCACGCCGCCCATCGCGGCGCGGGTGACCACAAGCCTATGTACCTGGCGCCGCCCCGTTTCGAAGGCTCAAACCTCATGCAGACGGTCACGCCATCGTGACGGTCACTCGGCGCGCGACGTTCGCCAGCCGGGTCGAGCAGGCGATCGACAATGTCGTCGGCGCGATTGCCTCGCCGATCGTCACCCGCATCGCCGCGTTCAACAAGCGCCGCCTGCCGGCCCGCGATGCCCCGCATCCGCTGCTTACCGGCATCCACGAGCCGATGACCGAGGAGCTGACCCTCACCGACCTCGCCGTCGACGGAATCATCCCGCCCGAACTCGACGGCCGCTACGTTCGCATCGGGCCGAACCCGGCCAACGCCGACCCGCGCTCCTACCATTTCTTCACCGGTGACGGGATGCTCCACGGCATCCGGCTCCGCGGCGGGCGAGCCCAGTGGTATCGGAACCGCTGGATCCGCTCGACCGACGTCGCAGCAGCCCGGCACGTGCAGGCGGCTCCGGGGCCACGGCACATCTTCGATACCGTCAACACGAGCGTGCTGAACCATGCTGGCAGCGGCTGGGCACTGGTGGAGGCCGGCAGCACGCCGGTCCGCTTCGACGAGCATCTGGAGACGCAGCGCTACGACGACTTCGGCGGCACCCTGCCCGGCTCGTTCACCGCGCATCCACGACGCGATCCGGCGACGGGCGAGTTGCACGCGCTGTGTTACGAGGCAACCGATCCCAAGCGAGTTCGGTACAACGTCGTCGATGTCGCCGGCCGGGTGCGAAGGTCAGTGACGATCCCGGTATCGCATGGGCCGCTGATCCACGACTGCGCCATCACGCAGCGCTACGTGGTCGTCATGGACCTGCCACTCACCCTGTCGATGCGCACGGTGCTCGCGGGGCACGGCTTCCCTTACCGGTGGAACGAGAAGCATCCAGCGCGGGTCGGGCTGCTGCCACGTGACGGTGAGGCGGAGGACATCCGCTGGTTCCCGGTCGATCCCTGCTTCGTATTCCACACCGCTAACGCGCACGATCTGCTGGACGGCAGTGTCGCACTTGACGTGATCGCATACGACCGCATGTTCGCGGGCGATAATCTGGCGCCAGACGAGCAGCCTCGCGGCCTCGAGCGCTGGACGATCGATCCTTCGACCGGGGCGGTGGATCGGCGCGCGATCGATCCGGCCCCGCAGGAACTGCCGACGATTGATGAGCGTCGCACCGGCCGCCCCTACCGCCATGTCTATGCGCTCGGCCTGCCCGAACAGATGACGGAGACGCTGGTCGGTGAGGCGCCGCTCATCAAGCACGACTTGGAGGCTAACACGCGACAGCTGCACGACTTCGGGCCGGGACGGATCGCCGGCGAATTCGTGTTCGTGCCGCGCGCGCCAGATGCTGGCGAGGATGACGGCTGGCTCATCGGGCTCGTGATCGACGCCGGGGGGCGCACCACCGCGCTAGAGATATTGGATGCCCGGAAGTTCGAGGCGCAAGCCGTGGCAACCGTTCGCATCCCGCACCGCGTGCCGCCCGGCATCCATGGCGCATGGCTGAGGTAACTCGATCCACGTCGCAGCCGCTTGGTCTCTCAGACCGACGCTTGGCCGTCAGCGGACTCTCCACCGTCGCGATGAGTTAACAGTGTCTCTCGATCGAGTGCTGACGCGACGCGTCTGCTTGCCCTCGCCCCACACCGGCGTCGGCCGCGGCACTACGTCGTAGCGTCGCGCGGGTCGCTGTCGTCGGTCGCGATGTCGTACACGCCGCCGGGGTGCGCCGCGACGAACCTGCGGGGCGCTATCCCGACGGTCGAGAGAGCGGTCGCAAGCGCGAGTCGGGGCGCCTCGCGCCCCTCATCCGTCAGCTGGAACGTCCCCCAGTGGATCCCGAGCGCCTGTTTCGCACGGACGTCACGGAAGATGCGGACCGCCTCGCCGGGGTCGACGTGCTGGGCCGCCATGAACCAGCGTGGCTCATAGGCGCCGATCGGGATGAGCGCGACATCGGGGGGCGGCAGCCGCGCGCCGATGTCACCGAAGATCGCGCCGTCGCCGTAGCCCGTGTCGCCGGCAAACCAGATCGTGCCTGCGGGTGTCGTGAGGTAGTGCCCCGCCCACAGCGCCATGCGAACGTCCCATGGCCAGCGATTAGCCCAGTGATAGGCCGGCGTGAGCGTCGTGGTGACGCCGCCGCCAAGCGTGATCGCGTCCCACCAATCACCTGTGACGCAGCGCGCGTCGGGGATTGTCGCACGCACGATCGCGTCGTTGCCGAGCGGCATCGCCATCACCGGCGCATGCGCCGCGTGCAACCGCTGGAGCGTCGCCATGTCCATATGGTCGTAGTGGCAATGGCTGATCAGCACCGCGTCGATCGGCGGCAGATCTGCGAAGGCAATCCCGGGCGCGGTCACGCGCTTCGGCCCCGCCCAGGCGAAGGGGCTGGCGCGATCTGACCAGACAGGATCGGTCAGGATGTTGATACCCGCCGCCTGGATCAGCAGCGACGCGTGGCCGACCATCGTGACGCGGATGCCGGCGACGCGGTCGTTCGGAACTGCTTGGGTGACCGGTACGACCTCTGGCCATCGCTGCGCCGCCCCGCCGAGCTTCCACCGCAGCATGTCGCGTAAGCCGCGGTCGGTCGTCTCCTGCCCCGGGTTGAAGAAGCGAACGCCGTCGAAATGGTCGCTTGGCGGGCCTGAGTGATAGCGGTTCTTCGTCACGCTTTCTCGGATACCCGGAGCATCCCCTCCGCGGAAGTCGATCGTTCCCGCCTCAGGCGCCGCGCTCGGCGGCAGGAACGAGGAGATCGGAGACCAAGTGGTGAAGCGAGTCGATGTGGCCCGAGTCACGGGCCCCGTTCGGGTCCGAGGTCATGACGATCGTCAGACCCAGATCGGAGACAACATAGACCATCTGTCCGCCGTATCCCCAGGCGAAACGCACGGCATGTCCCCGCATGTCGGTGAGGAACCAGCCGAAGCCGTAGGCCTGCCCGCTCCACGGCGAGACGGTGCGCGGCGTCCAGCTCTGCTCGATCCACTTAGCCGAGACGATCCGGCGCCCGTCGATCTCGCCGCCGCGGCGGTACAGTTCGCCGAAGCGGGCGAGCGCGCGCGGCGACAAGCGCATCTCGTTGCCGCCAAAGTAGACGCCTTGAGGATCCACAGGCCACGGCGGGATCGTGATGCCGAGCGGCTCGCCGAGCCAGGCGCGAGCGTTCGCCAGCGTGCTGCGACCCGTGGCCCGCGTGAGCGCCGCTGAGAGCAGATGGGTCGAACCGGTCGAGTACAGCATGTCCGTGCCAGGAGCGGCGACAAAGGGACGCGACAGAGCGTAGCGTACCCAGTTGCTGCTCGAGACCCAGCGACCGTAGTTCTCACCCGACGTCCTCTCGAGCCCCGCCTGCATGGACAACAGGTTGCCGACGGTTAATCGCGCGAGCCGCGGATCAGGGTTGCGCGGCGCGTCCGCGCGTAGCAGCGGGAGGACAGGCTGATCGACGCCAGTGAGGATGCCGCGCTCGATCGCGATCCCGATCAGCGCCGACATCACCGACTTCGACGCCGACTTGATGTTGACCGGCCGGTCCAGCGGCGGCCCATCATTGAAGACGTGCGCCGCCATCGTCTCGCCGTCGCGCAGCACCAGCAGCGAGCGAAGTCGCGGCAGACGGCTGGCTGAGTCCACGGCCGCGCGCAAGGCTGCGGCATCAACGCCGGTTGCTCGCACAGCAACCGACGGGTGCGGAGATGCGGTCGTCGGCGCGCTGTCGCAAGCCGCGAGGGACAGCAGGCACAGAAAGGCAAACCTCATCATGCCCATGTCGGCTCGCGGCGCGACGTTGCAAGCCGGTAGAGGCTTCGCGCATCGCGCTAAGCCGAGCAGATACCGCCGGAACGTCCATTGGAAGATCGAAAGGGCAGTGATCGACTAGACGACTGCTGCTTGCAACGTGGCGCACGCGCGTCAGGTCGAAGCGCACGGACAGGGATGAGATGATGGAAACCCGAGTGAGACTCCAGATGCGCACCGCGGCCAAGGTGCTGCCTGGCCCCAGAAGCGGCCGTTCTAGGGCGCGCCCCGCCTAGCGATGCCGGAGGATCATTCATCTCGGTCCGAAGGGCTCTTTCGGCGTTCCGCGCCGCAGCAGGAAGTACCTGTTTAGCAGCGAGCAGAGTGCTAGCGTGCAGGAATGCTGACAGCGATCCCGGCATGCAGAAAGCACGGTCCGGTACCTTGGCGTATAGGTCGAGGATACCTTGAAGCTTTCGGAACGCACCGAGATTTGGCAGCTGAGGCCCAACAGCGGTCGCTCTCAGCGCCCTGCCCGCCGCTCAACTTCGGTCACCCATTTCTCGGTGCTCGAAGCTTTCAGGCGCCTCGCGAGGCCGTCCGGTTGGCCTGCATTCCTATGGCTGAGCGCTTTGCCGGCCCATGTGCGATACGAACACGAAGCCTCCTCTTGCCCGGCGCGCGAAGGCCGAGCCCAACGGCGGCAAACCCTGTCAGCATCATCGCCCAGGTTGCTGGCTCGGGTACTGCCCCGTCGACGTTCGCCTCGAAAGTCCCTGAGTAACCCGCCAGGCTCAAAGTCCCCGCGGAGGTCGAGTAGGTCGGGCGGGATATCGCCGATATGCTCGTCGGTGCGAGCGGCGCGACTGCGTCGTATCCGCTCAGTCCGGATCCGGTCACCGCCAGATTGCCGAGAACAAAAACGTTTGCGGTAGGGAATGCTTCCGCGAAGAAGCTGCCCTGTAAGTCGTAGATTCGATCGCCCAACACGGCTTGCAACGATGTTAGGCCGACGCGGGAGAAACCTGTGCCAGCGCTCAGTGCCCCGGTATCGCCGATACCGGTGAGAGTCCCGTTTTTCACGAAGTATGTTGTGCCAATCAAGCCTTCAAACAAGGCAGACACCTTGTAAACGATCGTCGCGGCACCCGCCGCAGGTGGCATGAGCGACAGCGCTGCGGCGGCGACGAGGGACGCTAGGACACGCTTGATCCGCATGACGGTCATCTCCGATGTCGTAATCCAATCGCTACACGCTACCTTGGCCCGATCCAGTTCGTGGGATACTTTCCTTACAAAGGTTCAAACTGCGCGCGGCCGATGGCCTTTCGGCACCAGCCCACAAGCGTCAGGTTGAAGGATGCGTGAGCGAGGTCGTGCCTCTCCGTGAGGACCTTGATGATCGCTTCGTCATCTGGCCCGGAACGCTTGCTCATACAGATGTGACTTGCCATGTGAGATCAACGTCGGAGGCATCGACGTCGGGGCCCCGCTGACGTCACAGGTCGGCACGTTCGCGGCCGTAACAGAAGATGTGACGTTCGTGACGCCGTTGTCATGATGCGATGGGGCAGATCAGTTGTACGCTGCTCTCCCCCTCGACGAAGTGCAGTCCAAAGCCGTGCAGATCAGCGATCCCTTTGACCAGGGCTAGGCCGAGACCGGCGCCGCGGACACCCCCTGAGCTGCGATACGCTCGCTGCGTCACAAGCGGACGCTCGCCGACGGCTATGCCTTCGCCGTCGTCCCGCACCGTGATGATCCCCGCCGTATCGCGGCAGTCGAGCTCGACCGAGACACGCCCCAGCGCGGGACCAAATTTGACCGAATTGTCGATGAGATTGGCGACAGCCTCCATCAGCAGGCTCGGATCGCCCCGCACCGCGACGCCGACGTGGACGAGGCAGACGAGCGTGACCCCTCGGTCTTCCGCCATCGGCCGGTGCAGATCACAGGCGTCCTCGATAAGCTGTCCCAGGTCTACCAGCGCGAAGCGGCTGCGGCGCTCGTGATCCTCCAGCTCGCGCAGTCGGAGCAACGCGGCGACGACGCCCAGGAGCGCGTCGATCTCGGCCAGCGCGCGCTCGATCACCGCCTCGAAGGCGCCTCGATCGCTTGCCTCGCGCAGACCCCGCTCCAGTCCGGCGCGTAGCCGCGTCAACGGGGTACGCAGCTGGTGCGCGATGTCGTCACCGATCCCCCGCACGTCCGCGACGAGTAACTGAAGCCGGTCGAGCATGGCGTTGACCTGCGCCCACAGCAGCCCGACGCTGTCGGAGCGGCGGCCGACCGGAAGCCGCTCGCGCAGGTCGCCCGCGACGATCCTTGCCGTCAGCCGCCGTACCTCGTCGACCTGGCGCGCGGCGCGGCGCCCCAGCATCAGCCCCACACCGAGCGCGAGCAGGAGCCCCGGCACCAGCGCCAGCAACAGCGAGCGCCATACCAGCCGCAGCGCCTCCTCGGCATCGTCGAGGTCGACGCCGGTGAGCAGCCGGGTACCGTCGGCCATCGCACATACCGTCAGCCGCGCGACGTCGCTGGTCCGCCCAGGCAGCTCGGTCGGTGCGACCGCGGCGACGATCGAGCGCCCCTCGCCGCTCGCCGCCGGCAGGCGCGCGACGTTACCCGCGATCAGACGGCCGTGCGGATCGAACAGCGCGAGAAACTGCTCGCGGTGGATGTCGCGGCTGAGCCGCTCGCGCAGTTCCTCGGCGCGCTCCTCCGCCGGCGTCAGCGCGAAGAAGGTGCAGTCGTCCGCCAGTCCGTGCTCGATCGCGCGGCGGTGATTGTCGTTGGCGAAGCCCCAGAAGATCGCGGTGAGAACGAGCGACTGGAAGACCAGCATCGCCGCGAGCGCGCCGCCCCAGCGCCAGCCCGTGCGCGCGACCGGATCAGTCCCGAACATCGAACACGTAACCTTGGCCGCGCACGTTGCGGATCAGCGCGGCCTCGCCCTCGCCGTCGACCTTGCGGCGCAGCCGGCCCATGTGGACATCGACGACGTTGCTGTTGGGCTCGAACGTATAGCCCCACACATCCTGCAGCAGCATCGAGCGCGTGACGACCCGCCCCGGTCGCCGCGCCAGATAGTCGAGCAGCTTGAGCTCGCGTGGCAGCAGCCCGAGCGGCCGGCCGGCGCGCGTGGCGGTACCGCCGAGCAGGTCGAGGTCGAGCGGCCCGACGATCAGCCGCGTCGCCCGCCCTTCCTCGGGGCGGCGCAGCAGCGCCTCGAGCCGCGCCACCAGCTCGACGAGCGCGAACGGCTTGGGCAGATAATCGTCACCGCCGGCGCGCAGCCCGCGCACCCGGTCGTCGAGGCTGCCGAGCGCGCTCAGCACCAGCGCGGGCGTGCGCCGCCCCTCGGCGCGCAGCGCTGCGATGAGGTCGAGCCCGTCGCCGTCGGGGAGCTGGCGGTCGACGATCATCGCGTCGATCGCGCTCTCGCGCATCGCCTCGGCCGCGCCCGCGAGCGTGGTGCAGTGGAGCGCCTGATGGCCGGCGACGGCGAGCTCGAGCAGGATCTCGGTCGCCGTGCCGGCATCGTCCTCGAGGAGCAGGATCCGCGTCACGCGCATGGATGTGCGTCCGACCGGCGCGCTGAATCAACTGAATAGCAGTTCAGACTCTGAACCGGGATTTAGTCGACGGTACCCCCACCGCGCCGCTAGCAGGGAGCGGGGCGAAGGAACGGAGATGATCGATGCGCCGTGTCGCGCCCGCAGTGCTGGGTTGCCTCTTCCTGCCCGCGCTGGCGTCGGCCGCGCCGGCGATGGCGCAGGCGGTCGCCGCACCGGCCGTCTCGCTCGACGCGCTCGCGCGCGACGTCGTCGCCAACAACCCCGAGCGGCGATATTACGAGCGCCAGATCGCCACCGCGCGGGTCGAACAGCAGGCCGCGGGTCGCTGGGCCGATCCCGAGGCGGTGGTCGAGTTCGGCCAGCGCCGCGCGCAGGACGTGACCAGCGGCGCGCTCACCGGCGAGGGCGTGACCTACGCGGTCTCGGTGGTGCAGCCGATCGAGTTCGGCGGCCGCATCGCGCTGCGCCGCGCCATCGCCGAGCGCCAGCTCGGGCTCGCCGAGCTGGGCTTGCGCCAGTTCGACGCGACGCTGGCGGCGCGCGCGCGCTCGCTCGGCTACGGCCTGTTCGCCGCCGACGAGAAGGCCGCGGCGGCGCGCACCGTGGCGACGCGGATGCGCACGCTGGCGCGCGTGATCGTGTCGCGCGATCCGGCCGGCCCCTCCCCCGTGCTCGAGGCGACCGCGCTGGAAGCCGGCGCGGTGAGTGCCGAGCGCACCGCCGCCGCCGCCGACGCCGACGCCAACTCGATCCTGTACGAGCTCAACCAGCTGCGCGGCCAGCCCTTCGCGGCGCGGCTGCGCGTGGTGCGCCCCGACATGGGCCTGCCCGCGCTGCCCGCCGGCCCGACGCTGGCCGCGGCGGCGAGCGAGAACAATTTCGAGCTGCGCGCGCTCCGCGCCCAGCTCGAGCAGCAGGGGCTGCGGGTCGATCTCGCGCGCAAGGCGCGCGTGCCGGTGGTCAGCGTCGGCCCCTATTACGATCGCGCGCGCTCCGACATCCGCGAGACCAACTACGGCGTGCGGCTGTCGACCACGATCCCGCTGTGGAACCGCCAGGCCGGCGAGGTCGCCGCCGAGCAGGGACGGCAGGCGCAGGCCAACGCCACGCTGGTCAGCGCCGAGCGCCGCGTCGCGCGCGACGTGTTCGGTCAGTCGGCGCAATATGAGGCCAAGCGCGCGGCGCTGGCGCACTGGGACGACGCGGCGCCGCGCCGCTTCGCCGCCGCGGCCGCCGACGCCGACCGCAACTATCGCCTCGGCGCGATCCCGCTCGCGACCTACACGCAGATGCAGCAGGCCTATGTCGACGCCACCACCGCGGTGCTCGACACGCGGCGCGAGGCGATCGAGGCGCTGCTCCAGCTGCGCGCGCTCAACGGCGGCGACGCGCTGCCGCGATGAGCCGGCTGCTCCGCTGGGTGACCCATCACCGCCTCGCGGTCGCGCTGATCGGTGCGATCGTCGCGGCGCTGGGGCTGTGGTCGTTCGCCAGCCTGCAGATCGACGCCATCCCCGACATCACCGGGGTGCAGGTGCAGATCAACACCCAGGTGCCCGCGCTCGCGCCCGAGGAGATCGAGCGGCTGGTGACGCTGCCGCTCGAGCGCGCGATGGGGGGCCAGCCGGGCCTGGACCAGACCCGCTCGCTGACCAAGACCGGGCTGAGCCAGGTCACGCTGCTGTACAAGGACGGCACCGACCAGCTGCGCGCGCGACAGCTCGTCACCGAGCGGCTCGCCGCGGTGCGCGACCAGCTGCCCGCGGGGAGCACGCCCCAGCTCGCGCCGATCACCACCGGGCTGGGCGAGATCTATTACTACACGCTGGAGTGGCGCCGCCCGCCCGCCGGCATGTCGCCGCAGCAGCAGCTGATGGCACTGTACGAGGCACAGGAATATACCGTGCGCCCGATGCTGCGCTCGGTCGCGGGGGTCGCCGACGTCAACTCGAACGGCGGCCTCGAGCTCCAGTTCGTGGTCGAGCCCGACCCGCGCCGGCTGACGCTGCACGGCGTCACCGCCGCCGAGCTGGCCGGGGCGGTCGGGCGCAACGTCGAGAATGCGGGCGGCGGCGTGGTCAGCCGCGGGAGCGAGCGCTTCACCGTCCGCACCGACGCGCGCGTGATGGACGCGACGCAGATCGGCTCGATCCCGGTCAAGTTCGCGGGCGGGGTGCTGCCGCTGCAGGTGCGCGATCTCGCCGACGTGGTGATCGGCGCCGCGCCGCGGCAGGGTGCGGCGACGCAGAACGGGCGCGAGACCGTGCTCGGCACGGTGATGATGCTGGTCGGGCAGAACAGCCGCCAGGTGGCGCTGCGGGTCGAGGACGCGCTGCCCGGCGTCCGCGCCGCGCTGCCGCGGGGCATGGTGATCGACCGCCAGTACAGCCGCGCCGACCTGGTCGACCGCACCATCCACACCGTCGAGCGCAACCTCGGCGAGGGCGCGCTGCTGGTCGCGCTGGTGCTGCTGGTGGTGATGGGCAGTTGGCGCGCGGCGCTGATCGTGGCGCTGGTGATCCCGCTCGCCTTCCTGGTGACCGTCAGCGGGATGCACGCGATGGGTCTGTCGGGCAATCTGATGAGCCTGGGCGCGCTCGATTTCGGCCTGATCGTCGACGGCGCGATCGTCGTCGTCGAGAACAGCCTGCGCCTGCTCGCCGGGCGCCGCCGCGACAAGGGCGAGGATCTCACCGCGGAGGAGCGCCGCGAGACGGTGGCGCGCGCCGCCCGGATGGTGGCGCGGCCGACCTGTTTCGGCATCGCGATCATCGCCCTGGTCTACGTGCCCGTGCTCAGCCTCGGCGGGGTCGAGGGCAAGCTCTTCCAGCCGATGGCGCAGGCGGTGATGCTGGCGATCGTCGCCGGTCTCGCCTGGACCTTCACCATCGTGCCGGCGCTGTCGGCCTGGCTGCTGCGCGCGCCCTCCCGCGACCACGGCGACGGGAACGCGGCCGGGATGATCGGCTATGCCCGGCGCGGCTATGCCCCGCTGCTCGAGCGCGCGCTGGCGCATCCGCTGCTGCTGGTGCTGGCCGCGCTGGCGCTGCTCGGCGGCACCGCGGTGGCGTTCCGCTCGCTCGGCTCGCAGTTCACGCCGCAGCTCGACGAGGGTGCGATCACCGCGATGGTGTACCGCCCGGTCGGCCTGTCGCTCGAGCAGAGCCTCGCGATCGAGCAGCGCACCGAGCGGGCGATCCGTCGCGCTTTCCCGCAGGTGACGCACACCTTCTCGCGCATCGGCACGAGCGAGGTGGCGACCGACCCGATGCCGCCCAACGAGAACGACCTCTACGTCTTCTACGCGCCCGAGAAGGACTGGCCACGGGGCGATGGCGAGCCGCGCACGAAACAGGAGCTCATCGCCGGGATCGAGCGCGTCGCGCGGCGCGTCTACGCCGGTCAGAACTTCGAGTTCGCGCAGCCGATCGAGATGCGCTTCAACGAGATGCTCGAGGGCGTCCGCGCCGACGTCTCGGTCAAATTCTACGGCGACGACTATGACGTGCTCGAGCGCGCCGCCGCCCACGCCAAGGCCATCCTGGAGCGGCTGCCCGGCACCGAGGGGGTGGAGTTCGAGACCGCGGGCCGGCCGAAGACGATCGTGGTCGAGCTAGACCGCGCCGCGCTGCTGCGGCTCGGGCTCGGCACGCAGGAGGTCAACCGCGCGATCACCGACGCGATCGCGGGCGCCGAGGTCGGCTTCATCCCGCACGACGCCGCGCGCCACGCGATCGTGATCCGCATGAACGAGGCGCTGCGTGCCGACCCGGCGGCGATCCTGGCGCTGCCTCTCCGCGTCGGCGACGATGGTATGGTGCCGCTGTCGCGCGTGGCGCGGCTGCGCCAGACGCGCATGGTCGAGCCGATCCTGCACGACGACGGCAATCGCCGCGCCGCGCTGATGGTCAACCTCTCGACCAGCGACCTCGAGGGCTATGTCACCCGCGCGCGCGCCGCGATCGACGGCAAGGTGGGGCTGCCGCCCGACTATCGCGTCGAGTTCGGCGGGCAATATCACCAGCTCGAGGCGGCGCGGCGCCGCCTCGCGATCGTGGTGCCGGCCGCGCTCGTGCTGATCTTCGCGCTGGTCTACGCCGCGCTCGGCAGCGTGCGCGAGGCGGCGATCGTCTATACCGGCATCCCGTTCGCGGTGACCGGCGGGGTGCTGGCGCTGTGGCTGCGCAACATGCCCTTCTCGATCACCGCCGCGATCGGGTTCATCGCGCTGTCGGGTATCGCGATGCTCAATGGGCTGGTGCTGATCGACCATATCAACTCGCTGCGCGACGGCCGCGAGGGCGAGCCGGTCGACGTCGAGGAAGCGGCGCGGCGCGGCGCGCGCGACCGGTTGCGCCCCGTGCTCTCGACCGCGCTGGTCGCCTCGATCGGCTTCGTGCCGATGGCGATCGCCACCGGCGCCGGCGCCGAGGTGCAGCGGCCGCTCGCGACCGTGGTGATCGGCGGCATCGTCACCTCGACGATCCTGACCTTACTTCTCCTTCCGAGCCTGTATGCCTGGGTCGAGCGCCGCAGCGCGGCGCGAAGGGAGAGGACGAGCCGATGAGTGACGTGAGCGGCGATCAGCGCTGCCAGCGTGATGAGCGCGGTCCCGCGTCGTCAGGCCGCGCCGCTCCCACAACGCACCGACCACGCGCTCCTGCGTGTGCACCTCGAGGGTTGGCGAGACCGCACGCACCTGCTCCGGGCTAACCGCCCTGGAAGTCGCCTGTATCATCGGTGATCTCCTCTGCTCGACATCGGCCGTCAATGCGCGGTGAAGCCGCCGTCGACGGGCAAGCCGACGCCGATGACGAAGCTCGCCCCCGGACTGCACAGCCACAGGACTGCAGCAGCGACCTCCTCGGCGCGGCCGAGGCGACCGATCGACTGGTCACGCATGATCTCCGCCATGGCATCTGCCTGGCCCGACAGCATGTCCCGCACCATCGGCGTGTCGATCGTGCCCGGGCAGACGGCGTTGATGCGGATGCCTCTAGGCGCGTATTCGATCGCCGCGCTCTTGGTCATGCCGAGCACCGCGTGCTTGCTGCCGTGGTAAGCGGCGCGCTGCGGCAGTCCTACCAGACCGCCGAGCGACGAATTGTTGACGATCGCGCCACTGCCTTGCCCGCGCATCACCCGCAGTTCGTGCTTCATCGCGGACCAGACGCCGCGTTGGTTGACCGCGACGACGCGGTCGAAGTGCTCGACCGGCTCCTCGGCTGCATTCGAGGGCGGCACTTGGATACCGGCGTTGTTGAAGGCCATCTCGAGCCGCCCGAATCTGTCAACGGTGCGATCGATCGCGGCCGCCACGCTCGCCTCGTCGGCGACGTCGCAGGAGATGCCGAGCGTGCGGGCGCCAGCTGCCGACAGGCGCTTGGCCTCCCGCTCCGCCATCGCACCGTCTCGATCGGCGAGAACTACCGCCGCGCCAGAGCTGGCGAACGCCTTCGCTGCCTACAAGCCCAAGGCCGCGCCGGTCACGAGCGCCACTTGGCGGCTGAAATCGTAGGTCGGATTGATCACGCTGGTCCTCGCCGTCGTTGCGTCGACGATGAGGTAAGCAATATCAGCCAGCCTGGAGAGCCGCCGGACAGTACAGGGCGTGATGAACCAGGCTCATCGCCGGTCGGTCTATATACCGAGCGGCTGCATCTCGCGAATGACCTCGATCAGCAGCCGCAGCCCAGCCGGCATCTGGCGTCGACTAGGATAGTAAATGTGGTAGGCCGAACCGGTCGCAACCCAGTTGCCCAGCACTGGGCGAAGCGCGCCGCTCGTGAAGAAGGGCTGCATCGCCGCCTCGGTGCCATAGGTCAGCCCGGCGCCGGCCACTGCCATCGCCATCATCGTGCGGCTGTCGTCGGCGGTGATGCGGCTCGGCACGGCGATTTCGAGGTCCCCGTCTTCGCCGGTAAACTCCCACCGGTAGATGCGATCGTCGCCGAGCCGCACGCCCAGGCATCGGTGCGTGAGCAGATCGTCGGGGTGCGTGGGCGTGCCGTGACGTTCGAGATAGGAGGGCGCTGCGGCCACCACCCAGCGGAGCTCGGCCGAGAGGCGCTGCGCGATCATGTCTTCAGGCACGGTCCCGCCGTGCCGGATGCCGGCGTCGAACCCCTCGGCGATGACGTCGACCATCCGGTTGCTCGCGACGATGTCGATCTCGAGGTCGGGGAAGTCCTCGGCGAGCCGGCCCATGGCGGGTGCCAGCAGCAGATGCGCCGCGTCCCCGACGACGTTGAGGCGGATGCGCCCGCTCGCTGCGGCGCGGAAGCGGTTGAGACCATCGACCGCGCCGGCGATCGCATCGAAGGGGTTGGCCAGCTCGTCGTACAACTGCTCGCCCGCGGCGCTCAGTGTGACCGATCTGTTGGTGCGATTGACCAGGCGCACTCCGAGGCGCTGCTCCAGCCCCTTCAGCGCGTGGCTGATCGCGGAAGCGGTGACACCGAGCTCGAGGCCCGCACGGCGGAAGCTGCGATGCCGGGCGATCGCGAGGAAGTAGGCGAGATCGGCGAGGTCGGAGCGGCTGATCTGCATGGCGGGACGTCTCCCTTCGAGAGGGTGTCTAGTTTGCTCATCACTGCGTTGACAGTGGCGCGATGATAGCGCGGTGCTTGCACGCGTTGTGACGGGAAGAAGGAGACCCCTTATGATCCTGAAGCGCGCAGGCTCGCAGCCGTCCCAACCCGGCCCCCCCGACTATTTCACCGGTACGGTCCGGATCGATCCACTCGATGCTCCGCCCGAGCCCGCCCGCGCATCGTGCGCTGCCGTGACGTTCGAGCCGGGCGCGCGCAGCCACTGGCACACCCACCCGCTCGGCCAGACCCTGATCGTGACCGCCGGCTGCGGTTGGACGCAATGCGACGGAGAGCCGATCGTCGAGGTACGCGCCGGCGACGTGATCTGGTGTCCGCCCGGCCACAAGCACTGGCACGGCGCCTCGCCAACGACGGCGATGACCCACATCGCGATCCAGGAAGCGCTCGGCGGCCGCAATGTTGCGTGGCTCGAGCCGGTCACCGACGAGCAGTATGGCGTCGGGCTGGGCGCTGCCCTCGCAGCACGCGAAGGCTTATAGCTCTTCGGTGTTGAAGAGGGCTCATCACCTCATCAACTTAACCTGCAGCAACATTGCGGCCGATCTGGCGTATATCGTTGGAAGGCAAGCGAGTCCGGCACGTCCCGAGACGCTGCGACAGTGATGATCAGAGAGACACAGTGATGGACAGTGCGCATGGTTTATCCCGCCGCGGCATACTCGTGAGCGGAGCCGCCACTGTGGCGGTCGCCGCCACGAAGAGCGCCGAAGCGGCACCACAGCCAGCGGGTGCCACCCCGACCATGCCGGTGCGCCTCACCGTCAACGGCGAGAAGCGCGAACTGGCGCTCGACCCGCGCACCACGCTGCTCGACGCGCTGCGCGA
>NZ_JACIAY010000018.1 GCF_014194975.1 Sphingomonas sp. BK580
CAGATGAACACCGGCGCGATCCTGGAGGGCGCGGAGAAGTACCAGCGCATCGCGCAGACCATGGGCCTGCCGCGGGACAACCACTGACCCGGGGGAGGGTCGCCGCGCCGGCGGCGCTCGGCCGCCTTTGCCCTGCGTCCCGGC
Source organism: Sphingomonas sp. BK580 (assembly GCF_014194975.1). Classification (GTDB taxonomy): domain Bacteria; phylum Pseudomonadota; class Alphaproteobacteria; order Sphingomonadales; family Sphingomonadaceae; genus Sphingomonas. The sequence goes on from NZ_JACIAY010000018.1 coordinate 145, forward strand.
TGGTACCACGCCCACCGCTAGCGTCATCCTGAGCTTGTCTCAGGACCCACTGCTCGCACGCGCTGCGACCGCCGGGTAGGCGGCGCGGTGGATCCCGAGGGAAGCTCAGGGTGACGGCAGGAGGTGAGGGCGCGCGCCGTCTCACGGGACGGCGCGCGGGGCGGGCGCGCCCTCTCCGCGTCTCCGTCTCCGCGTGAACATGCTTTCCCGCGCGAAGACGCGACGCATGGAGACGCGGCACCGACCGCGTGAGCGACACCTCCCCGCCCTCCCGCCTTCGCGGGGGATGGACTCTCGGAAGAGGTACAGAGGCGCGATGGGGGTGCGCGGAGAGCGAGCGGGGTGTCGCCGACGACGAGGTGAGAAGGCCTGCGGCGCTGGTCTCCGCCTGGGGGATGCCTTCAACGAAAAAGGGCGGCCCCGCAGGGCCGCCCTCGCACCTCTCAGCTTGATCCACAGCTTACCGCGGCGATGCCTCGCGCTTGCCATCCATCCGCCGCGCCACACCCCAGGGATTGGAGTCCGCCAGCGCCTCGGGCAGCAGCGACGCCGGCAGGTTCTGCAGGCTCACCGGGCGCAGGAAGCGGTAGATCGCCGCGGTCCCGACCGAGGTGGTGCGCCCATCGCTCGTCGCCGGGAACGGGCCGCCGTGCACCATCGCGTGGCTCACCTCGACCCCGGTCGGCCAGCCGTTGACCAGGATCCGGCCGACGCGGTCGGCGAGCACCGGGATCAGCGTCCTGGCCTCGGCCTCGTCCTCGGCGTCGAGGTGGAGCGTCGCGGTGAGCTGGCCCTCGAGGCTGGCGATCACCTGGCGCACCTCGTCCATGTCGCGGCAGGCCACCACGATCGAGGACGAGCCGAACACCTCGTGCCCCAGCGCGCGGTCGGCGAGGAAGCTCGCCGCGTCGGCGCGGAACAGCGCGCCGACCGCCTGATTGACGCCCTCACCGACCTTGCCGCGCGCCACCGTCGTCACCGCGCTGTGCCGTGCCAGCGCCTCGACGCCCTGCTCGAAGCTGGCGTGGATGCCCGGCGACAGCATCGTCGCGGGCGCGCTCTCGGTCAGCGCGCGGCCCGCCGCGGCGACGAAGGCGTCGAGCGCCTCGCCCGCGATCGCGAGCACCAGGCCCGGGTTGGTGCAGAACTGCCCAGCGCCCATCGTCAGCGACTGGACATAGGCCGGCGCCAGTGCCTCGCCGCGCGCCTCCAGCGCGTGCGGCATGAGGACGACCGGGTTGATGCTCGACATCTCGGCGTAGACCGGGATCGGCTCGGCGCGGTTGGCCGCGATCTTCACCAGCGCGAGCCCGCCGCCGCGCGAGCCGGTGAAGCCGACCGCCTTGATGCGGCGGTCGGCGACCAGCGCCTCGCCGAGCCGGTTGGTCTCGCCCGGCAGATAGGAGAAGACGCCCGCGGGCAGCCCCGCCTTATCGACTGCGGCGCGGATCGCGCGCGCGACCAGCTCGCCCGTGCCGGGGTGCGCCGGATGGCCCTTGACCACGACCGGACAGCCCGCGGCGAGCGCCGAGGCGGTGTCGCCGCCGGCGACCGAGAAAGCGAGCGGGAAGTTGGACGCGCCGAACACCGCTACCGGGCCGACCGCGACGTTCATGCGCCGCAGGTCGGGGCGAGGGAGCGGCTGCCGGTCGGGCAGCGCCGGGTCGATCGTGGCGTCGAGCCAGTCGCCCTGGCGCACCACCTGCGCGAACAGCTTGAGCTGACCGACGGTGCGGCCGCGCTCACCCTCGAGCCGCGCGCGCGGCAGCCCGCTCTCCTGCTGCGCGCGCTCGATCAGCTGGTCGCCGAGCGCGACGATCTCGTCGGCGATCGCTTCGAGGAAGGCGGCGCGATCCTCGGGCGCGGTCGCGGCATAGGCCGGGAAGGCCGCGGCGGCGAGCTCACACGCGTCGGCGACGGCATCGGGGCCTGCCGAGGAGAAGGTCGGGGTGAGAGGCGCGCCCTTGGCCGGGTCGACCGCGGTGAATCGCGCCTCGGCCTGGCGCAGCTCGGCACCGATCAGCATCGCTCCGTCGATCATGGATATCCTCGGCTTCGGAATTAGTCGGACATATTTAGGCGGCGGGGGGAGGGGGCGCAACCCTGGAGAGCGCCACGATCGTTCCCGTATACGCCTGTACCCCGGCAAACGCCGGGGCCCAGGTGGGGGACGTCGGTGAGACCCAACGCGGCTTTCCCGACCTCACCCCGGCTTCCGCCGGGGAACAGCTTATGAGGTTAGCCGTGTCATGCCATCCGCGATGTGAGGGAGCGGAGCAGCTCGCGTCCGCCCCCATCCCCTCAGATGAAGCGGTTAAGCAAATTCTCGATCCGCTCCTGCTGGCCCGAGCGCGGGCGCGGGTCGACGTTCTCGCGCTCGGCGAGGTCGGCGATCCCGGCGAGGTCGAGGCTCGACACCTGCTGGCCGAACGCGCCGTCCCAGCCGGCGTAGCGGTCGCGCTTGATCGAATCGAGCCGGCCGTCCTCGATCAGCTTGGCCGCGTTGAGCAGCCCGCGCGCGACCGTGTCGATGCCGCCGACATGGCCGTAGAACAGGTCGGCCGCGTCGACCGACTGGCGCCGCACCTTGGCGTCGAAGTTGAACCCGCCCGTGGTGAAGCCGCCCGCACGGATGATCTCGAGCATCGCCAGCGTCAGTTCCTCGACCGAGTTGGGGAATTGATCGGTGTCCCAGCCGTTCTGCGGGTCGCCGCGATTGGCGTCGATCGAGCCGAAGATGCCGAGCGCCGCGGCGGTGGCGATCTCATGCTCGAAGGTGTGGCCGGCGAGCGTGGCGTGGTTCGCCTCGATATTGACCTTGACCTCGTTCTCGAGCCCGTAGCGCTTGAGGAAGCCGTACACCGTGGCGGTGTCGAAGTCGTACTGATGCTTGGTCGGCTCGTGCGGCTTCGGCTCGATCAGGATCGTGCCCTGGAACCCGATCTTGTGCTTGTGCTCGACCACTAGGCTCAGGAAGCGTCCGAGATTGTCGAGCTCGCGCTTGAGATCGGTGTTGTGGAGCGACTCATAGCCCTCGCGACCGCCCCACAGCACGTAGTTCTGGCCGCCGAGCCGATGCGTCGCCTCGAGCGCGTCGCGCACCTGCACCGCGCCGAACGCGAACACCTCGGGATCGGGGTTGCTCGCGCCGCCGGCGGCGAAGCGCGGATGGCTGAACAGGTTGGCGGTGCCCCACAGCAGCTTGCGGCCCGAGGAGGCCTGCAGCGTCTCGAGATGGTCGACCGCCTCGGCGAAGTAGCGGCGGTGCTCGGCGACGCCGTGCGCGTCCGCCATCACGTCGACGTCGTGGAAGCAGTAGTAGGGCACGTCGAGCTTGCTGAAGAAGTCGAATGCCACCTCACGCTTCTGCGCCGCGGCGGCGCTGTCGTTGGCGCCGGCGTGCCAAGGGCGGTTGAAGGTGCCGCCGCCGAACACGTCCGAGCCCGGCCAGCAGAAGGTGTGCCAGAAGCAGGCGGCGAAGCGGAGGTGGTCCTCCATGCGCTTGCCGAGCACGACCCGGTCCTTGTCGTAGAAACGATAGGCGAGCTCGTTGTCGCTGTCGGGGCCCTCATACTTGATCTGAGGGATGTCGGCGAAGAAGTCGGTGGCCATGCAGGCGCTCCTTGGCGTGGTGGTTCGTGGGTAAGATCAGGCCGCGTGCGGCGCGATGCGGGGGTAGGCGTCGCGGAAGGCGGCGCGCTTGGGGGCGAGCCGGTCGACCAGCGCGGGGTCCGGCGCGACGACGTGGCTGACCGGCGGGGCGACGCAGACCTCGGCGGGCGTGCCGCCGTCGACCGCGAGCTGCGCCAGCCGCGCCGCGCCCATCGCCGGGCCGACCTCGCCGCCCTTGAGGTAGGCGAGCTCGACCTCGAGCGCGGCGGCGAGCGTCTCGCCCCAGTAGCGCGAGCGCGCGCCGCCGCCGATCACCGACAGCCGCTCGACCGCGGTGCCCGACTCGCGCAGCACGCGCACGCCGTCGGCCAGCGCGAAGGCGACGCCCTCGAGCACCGCCTGGGCGAGCCGCTCGGGCGTGGTGTCATGGTCGAGCCGCAGGAAACCGCCGCGCACCTGCGCGTCGTTGTGCGGGGTGCGCTCGCCCGAGAGATAGGGGAGGAACAGCTCGGGGCCGTTGCCGACGCCCGCCGCCTCCGCGCGCGCGAACAGCTCGGCCGCGCCCGCCGCGCCGATCAGCCGCGCCGCCCAGTCGACGCACACCGCGGCGGAGAGATGCACCGCCATCTGGTGCCACAGGTTCGGCAGGCAGTGGCAGAAAGCGTGGACCGCGGCCGCCGGGTTGGCGCGCAGCTCGGCGGTGGCGACGAAGATCACGCCCGAGGTCCCGAGCGACAGCAGGGCGTCGCCGTCCTCGACCACGCCGACGCCCGCTGCGCCCGCGGCATTGTCGCCGCCGCCGCCCGCGACCGGCACCTGGTCCATGCCCCAGCGCTCGGCGATCTCGGCGCGCAGCGTGCCCGCGACATCGCTACCCTCGACCGCGCGCGGCATCTGCTCGCGGCTGAGCCCGGTGGCGGCGAGCAGGTCGTCGCTCCAGTCGCGCTTCGCCACGTCGAGCCACAGCGTGCCGGCGGCGTCGGAGACGTCGCTGGCCTTCTCGCCGGTCATGCGCAGGCGGACATGATCCTTGGGCAGCAGCACGGTGCGGATCGCGGCGAACACCTCGGGCTCGTGGTGCGCGACCCACAGCAGCTTGGGCGCGGTGAAGCCGGGCATGGCGAGGTTGGCGGCGACCTGGTGCAGCTCGGGCGCCTTGGCCTCCAGCTCGGCACATTCGGCGAAGGAGCGCCCGTCGTTCCACAGGATCGCGGGGCGCAGCGGGCGATCGTCGGCGCCGAGCAGCGTCGCGCCGTGCATCTGGCCGGCGAGCCCGATACCGCGGACGGAGCGGCGCACCTCGGCGGGCAGCGCGCGCACCGCCGCCTCGGTCGCCTGCCACCACGCCTCGGGATCCTGCTCGGACCAGAGCGGGTGCGGGCGCTGCACGGTGAGCGCGGCGGTGCCCTGCGCCACGATCGCGCCGGCGGGGTCGATGACCACCGCCTTCACGCCCGAGGTGCCGATGTCGATGCCGAGGAACATGTTTCGCTTTCTGCCAGGTCGGAGCGCTGAAAAGAGAAGGCTTAAGCCGTTCTACCCACTACCCCGGCGAACGTCGGGGTACAGGTACGGGCCCGGCGCGAGAGGCGGCGACGTCTCCCAACTGGACCCCGGCGTTCGCCCGGGTGGTGCTCCGCGGGGAGCACCGAGCCGTCCGCCGCCCCGCGCCTCACTTCACGAACGGGTCGATCGTCGGGATCGTGCCGTCCGGGTTGAACTTGAGCTCGGTCATCTTGACGTTGCGGAGGTGGTTCTTCCCCGACAGCTGGGTGTCCGCGTAGAACAGCCACCACTTGCCCTTCCACTCGACGATCGAGTGGTGCGTGGTCCAGCCCTGCACCGGCTCGAGGATATGGCCCTTGTAGGTGAACGGACCATAGGGCGTCTTGCCGATGGCGTAGTTGAGGAAGTGCGTGTCGCCGGTCGAGTAGGTGTAATAATATTGCCCGCCGCGCTTGAAGACCCAGGAGGCCTCGAAGAAGCGCTTCTCATGGTCGCCGCCGAGCACGGGCTTGCCCTTCTCGTCGAGGATCACCGCGTCGCGCGGCGTCTCGGCGAAGCTCTTCATGTCGGCGTTGAGCTTGGCGACCTTGCCCGAGAGCGCGGGCTGATCGTCCTGCTTCAGGTCGGTGTCGCTGCCGCTGGGATCGTATTTGCCGCCCTTCCAGCGCTGGAGCTGGCCGCCCCAGATGCCGCCGAAATACATGTACGAGGTGCCGTCGGCGTCGGTGAACACCGCCGGGTCCATCGAGTAGCTGCCCTTGATCGCCTCGGGCTCGGCCTTGAACGGCCCCATCGGGTTGTTCGAGGTGGCGACGCCGATGCGGAACGCGCCCAGGCCGTTGCGGTCCTTGGTGCGGTCGCGCGCGGGGAAGTAGAGGTAATAGGTGCCGTTCTTGAAGGCGGCGTCGGGTGCCCACATCTGCTGCGACGCCCAGGGCACGTCCTTCACGTCGAGCGCGACCGGGCCGACCGTGACCTTGCCGCCGGGCTCGTCGAGCCGCAGCACGCGATAGTCGCGCATGGCGTATTGGTTGCCGAGATCGTCGTCCTTGGTCTCGGTCGGAATGTCGTGGCTCGGATAGACGTAGAGTTTGCCGTCGCCCCAGACGTGCGCCGAGGGATCGGCGGTGTAGATGTCACGTACCAGCGGCTGCGAGAGGTACGAGCGGCCGTCGGGTGCGCGCTCCTGGTCCCAGCCGGCGGTCTCGGCGGTCGCGTTGTTGCCCGCGGCGGCGGAGCTGCTCTCCTGCGACGAGCAGGCGATCAGCGGCAGCGGCGCGAGCGCGGCGAGCAGCAGGCGGCGGGCGGTGGATCGGGATGGGCGCATTCGGGCGTTCTCCTCTCGGTTCGCAGCGGATCTACGCCCGCGTCGCCGTTAGAGTTAGCGCTACCATGCGGCGCGCGCAACAGCTTTGATCGTGCGATCGCGTGAGCTTAGGTCAGGCAGGCATCGACGCAGGCGCGGCCCTCAACGCCCTGCCCAGCAGCAGCATGATCCAGCCCAGCGCGAGCAGGTAGGAGACCGCGGCGAACAGCAGCAGCGGTAGGTAGCCGAGCCCCGCCGCGAGCACCACGCCCGCCACCTTGGAGATCACCACGCCGCCGACATTGCCGCTGAAGGAACCGAAGGCGGTGACCCGCCCGACCTTCTGCTGCGGCACGACGTCGGCGATCAGCGCGAACAGGTTGGTGGAGAAGGCCTGGTGCCCCGCCAGCGCGAGCGCCATGAGCGCCACCGCGGCAGGATAGCTCGCGGTCGCGAGCGCGAAGGGGACGGGCAGCACGCAGAGCGCCGCCGCCAGCATCGCACCGCGCCGCACCGTCCAGGCGCGATGGCCGAACGCCAGCAGCCGAGTCGCGACCCCGCCGCCGAGCAGCGAGCCGAGCGCGGCGCCGCCATAGGCCAGCGCCAGCGGCACGCCGAGCTCGACCCCGCTCAACCCGAAGCGGCGATGGAAGAAGTCGGGCAGCCAGAACAGCAGCAGCCACCAGGTCGCGTCGGAGAGCAGCTTGGCACCCGCGACCGCCCAGGTACGCCGCTCGCGCAGGATCGGGCCATAATCCACCGGCGCGGACTCCGCCGGCGCCTCGGCCGGCGAGTCGAGTCGCAGCCCGCGCGCGGCGACCAGCCAGGCCAGCGCCCAGCCGAGCCCGATCACCCCGGCCGCGGCGAAGGTGCCGCGCCAGCCGAGCAGCAATGCCGCCGCGGGGATGGCGAGCGGCGCCAGGATCGCGCCCAGGCTGCTCGCCGCGTTGCTCACGCCGAAGCCGGCCGAGCGCCACGCCGGCGGCAGCACCGCCGCGACGGTCTTCGTCGCGGTGGGCGTGCCCATCGCCTCGGTCGCGCCGAGCGTGACGCGGACGAGCACGAACTCGATCGTGGTGCGCGCCCAGCCGTGCAGCAGCGCGGCGACGCTCCACGCCGCCACCCCGACCGGGTTGGCCCATCTCACTCCCAGCTTGTCCGCTATCCAGCCGGTGACGAGGAAGCCGCCTGCCGCGCCGGCCTGGAACCAGGCGGCGAGCGTGCCGTAATCGTCGTCGCTCCAGTTGAGGTCGGCGGCGATCTGCGGCTTGAGCACCGCGATGATCTGGCGGTCGACGAGGTTGAGCACGCCGGCGGTGATGACCAGCGCGAAGAGCAACGCGCGACGCGCGGAGCCGAGGTCGGCGAGGGTACGGGTCACTTGGCGCGGGGCGGCACGATTGTCGCCCTCCTTGTCACCCCGGCCCTGCACCGGTGTCGATGGCACCGCGCGTGCCGCGATGATGACGGAACAAGTCCGGAGTGACGAGCGCGAGGATGTGGGCCAGAAGAAGGCGCGCGCCCCGGTGGCGTCACGACGCGAACGCCTCGCCGCACCGGCCTCACCGCGCCAGCGGCGCGTGGTCGAGCCGCGGCAGCACGTGGCGCGCGAACAGGTCGGCCTCGGCGGCGTGCGGGTAGCCCGAGAGGATGAAGGCGTCGATCCCCTCGGCGCGATACGCCTCGAGCTTGGCGAGCACCTGATCGGGGTCGCCGACGATCGCGGCGCCGCAGCCCGAGCGCGCGCGACCGATCCCGGTCCACAGATTGGCCTCGGCATAGCCGTCGTCGCTGCCCTCGCGCAGCTCGGCCTGGCGGCGCACCCCCGCCGACTGCGAGTCGAGCGAGCGCGCGCGGATCGTGGCGCCGGTGGCGTCGTCGAGCCGCGACAGCAGCCGGTCCGCCGCGTCGCGCGCCTCCGCCTCGCTCTCGCGCACCACGACGTGAACGCGATAGCCGAAGCGCAGCGTACGCCCCTTCGCCGCCGCGCGCGCGCGCAGGTCGGCGACGATGCCGCGCACGCCCTCGATCGTGTCGGGCCACATCAGATAGACGTCGGCCTGCTCGGCCGCGGCCTCGCGCGCCGCCTCCGACAGGCCGCCGAAATAGAGCAGGGGACAGCGCCCCAGCGTGGTGGTGATGCCGGGCGGGTCGAGCTGGAGCTGCCAGAACTCGCCCTGGTGATCGAGCGACTTGCCGTCGAGCAGCGTGCGAAGGATCTGCATCGCCTCGACGGTGCGGCGGTAGCGCGGCGCGCTCTCCAGCGTTTCGCCGGGCAGGTCGCTCGAGATGATGTTGACGGTCAGCCGGCCGCCCAGCATGCGATCGATGGTCGCGATCTGACGCGCGAGCTGCGGCGGCCAGCTCTCGCCGACGCGCACCGCCATCAGCAGCCACAGCCGGCGCAACAGCGGCGCGATGCCCGCGGCGAAGGCGGTGGTGTCGATCCCCAGCGTGTAGCCCGAGGGCAGCAGGATATTGTCGAACCCCCCGCTCTCCGCCTGGAGCGCGATGTCGCGGCAATGCTCCCACGACGAGCGCAGCCGCTCGTCGGGCACGCCGAGGAACTCATAGTCGTCGTCGCACAGCGCCGAGAACCAGCTCACCTCGCAGGGCGCGCGCGTCATGGCAGTTTCTCCCCCATGCCGGTCTCGAGCACGGCGTACCAGCCCGCCCGGTCCCACTCGACCTTGAACGCGTCTGCCGCGGCGCGCACGCGCGCCGGGTTCTGCGAGCCGATGATCGGGATCACGCGCGCCGGATGCGCCATCGCCCAGGACAGCGCCGCCGTGGCCGCGTCGACGCCGAACGCGGCGCCCTGCTCGGCCAGCAGTCGCGCCGCCGGGTGCGACGGGTCGGCCAGCCGGCCGCCGCCGAGCGGCGACCAGGCGAGCACCGCGAGGTCGAGCCGCAACGCCTGGTCGAGCACGCCGTCGAACAGCGGCGCGGCGCGCAGCGGCGAGAACTCGGGCTGCGTGCTCGCCAGCGGCTGCGTGAGGAAGGACTGGAGCGCCTCGAGCTCGTGCACCGAATGGTTGGAGACGCCCAGCGCGCGCACCTTGCCGCTCTCCACCATCCGGGTCAGCGCGGCGGCGACCTCCTGTGGGTGAGTGAGGAAGTCGCGGCGGTGGACCTGGTAGAGGTCGATCACGTCGACGCCGAGGCGCCGCAGCGAGTCGTCGAGCGCGCCGGCGAGGTAGTCGGCGCTGGAGTTATAGGGGATGCCGGGTCGAATACCCCCCTTGGTCGCGATCACCATGCGGCCGCGCAGCGCGCGATCCTCGGCGAGCGCGCGGCCGAACAGTTGCTCGGCCGAGCCGAAGCCCGCCGGCACGTCGGCACCGTAGATGTCGGCGGTGTCGAACAGCGTGATCCCGGCCTCGAGCGCGGCGTCGATCAGCGCGCGCACCGGCGCGGTGTCGTCGCCGGCGAGGCGCCACATGCCCCAGGCGAGCGGTGAGACGGTCAGCCCGCTCTTGCCGAGCGGGCGCGGTTGGTTCGATAGGCGCAGCGTCGTCATCCGCGGCGGCATGGCACAGGGTTGGACGTGATGGTAGCCGAGATCAGGTACGGATTGGTCGGCACGGGGATGATGGGGGTCGAGCACCTCCGCAACATCGCGCTGGTGCCGGGCGCGCGCGTCGTCGCGCTCGCCGACCCGGTGCCGACCTCGCTCGGCTGGGCGCGCGACGCGCTCGGCGACGCGGCCGCGGGCGCGACCGCCTATGACTCGGCCGAGGCGTTGGCGCGCGACGGACAGGTCGACGCGATCGTGATCGCCTCGCCCAACCACACCCATCGCGCCGTGCTTGAGCCGCTGTTCGCCACCGACGCCGCGATCCTGTGCGAGAAGCCGCTCGCCACCACACTCGACGACGCGCGCTGGATCGTCGATCGGGCGGCCGCACGCGCCGCGCCGTTCTGGACCGGCATGGAATATCGCTTCATGCCGCCCGCCGCCGCCTTCATCGAACAGGTGCATGCCGGGCGCGTCGGCGCGCTGCGCATGCTGTCGATCCGCGAGCACCGCTTTCCCTTCCTCGAGAAGGTCGGCGACTGGAACCGCTTCGCACGCAACACCGGCGGCACGATGGTAGAGAAATGCTGCCACTTCTTCGACCTGATGCGCGTGATCACCGGCGCCGAACCGGTGCGCGTCCACTGCTCGGGGGCGATGGACGTCAACCACCTAGACGAGCGCTACGGCGGCGAGCGCCCCGACATCATCGACAACAGCTTCACCACGGTCGACTTCAGCAACGGCGTCCGCGCCCTGCTCGACCTCTGCATGTTCGCCGACGGCGCCGAGCACCAGGAGGAGATGAGCGCCACCGGCGACGCCGCGCGGCTCGACGTGCTGATCCCGCCGGGCGAGCTGGTGTTCTCGCCGCGCACCGGCTTCGGCAACCCCAAGCGCGTGGAGCGAGCCGCCGTGGCGATCGACCCGGTCGCGCACGCCGCCGGCAGCCACGAGGGCGCGACCTATTACCAGCATCTCGCCTTCGCCGCCGCGGTGCGCGGCGAGGCGCCGGTGCAGGTGAGCGCGGAGGACGGGCTGCGCGCGGTCGCGATCGGCGTCGCCGCCGAGATCAGCGCGCGCGAGCATCGCGTCGTCGAGATGAGGGAGCTGGGGCTGTGAGCCTGGTCCAGCCCGGCGACCATGTCGCGATCGTCGGCGGCGGCTTCTCGGGCACCCTGCTCGCGATCAACCTCGTCCGCCACGACGGCCCGCGCGCCACACTGATCGAGCGGCGGCCCGCGCAGGTGGCGCGCGGCGTCGCGTACAGCGCCGCGCACGACGAGCATCTGCTCAACGTCCGCGCCGGCAACATGAGCGCGCTGCCCGACGATCCCGACCACTTCGTCCGCTGGCTCGAGCGCGAGGGGCTGGGCGATCGCACCACCTTCGTCCCGCGCAAGATCTACGGCCGCTATCTCCGCGCGATGCTCGAGGAGGCCGCCGCGGCCCATCCGGAGCGGCTGACGCTGGTGTCGGGCGAGGTCCGTGCGCTCGACTGCGACCCGCGCGGCTTCACGCTGACGCTGGCCGAAGACGGACGCGTGGACGCCGATGTGGCGGTGCTCGCGCTGGGCAACCTGCCGCCGCACAGCCCGCCCGGGCTCGACCCCGCGACGCTGCCGGACGGCTGCTACCGCGCCGACCCCTGGGCCGGCGACATCGCCGAGGGGCTGAGCGACGCGGACGAGGTGGTGCTGGTCGGCACCGGGTTGACCGCGATCGACGCCGCGCTGCTGCTCGACTCCTCCGGGTTCCGCGGTCGCATCCTCGCGCTGTCGCGGCGCGGGCTGGTGCCGCGCCGCCACGCCGACGGCGCGCCCCGGCCCGGGTTGAGCGAGCGGCCCGCCGCTACGCTCTCGGCGCTGGTGCGCGCGGTGCGCGACCGCGCCGACGCGATCGGCTGGCGCGCCGCGGTCGACGAGCTTCGCCCGGTGACCCAGATGATGTGGGGCAGCGCCGACGCGACGACGCGCGCGCGCTTCCTCCGCCATCTGCGCCCCTATTGGGACGTGCACCGCCACCGGCTCGCGCCGGCGGTGGCGGAACGGATCGACGCGCTAGTCGAGGCGGGGCGGCTGTGCTTCGCCGCGGGCAAGCTGGCGGGGGCGGAGGCGGACGGCACACACGCGCGGCTGCGCTGGCGCGCGCGCGGCCGCGAGGCGGTGACGACGACGCGGGCGGCGCGGATCGTCAACTGCACCGGGCCGCAGGGCGACCTCCTGCGCTCGCGCGAGCCGCTGATCCGCCAGTCGCTCGCCGCGGGGATGATCCGGCCGGACGAGCTGCGCATCGGCCTCGACGTCGACCGTCAGTCGCGCGTCGTCGCCGCTGACGGCGGGGTCAACGACCGGCTCTACTGTATCGGCCCGATGACCCGCGGCGAGCTGTGGGAGGTGGTGGCGGTACCCGACATCAGGCAGCAGAACTGGACGCTCGCGCGCCGCCTCGCCAACGCGCAGTGGGTCGGCGGCGAGGGGCTGTGAGGAGCCGTGCTCCGGCGGACGCGAGACCCTGGCGAGAGGGACGATGCCGCTCGTCGGCCAGCTGTTTTCCCGCGAACGCGGGGACCCAGAGCCCCGCAAAACGACGTCTTGTGGCGCGAGAGCCGTCTGGGCTCCCGCGTGCGCGGGAGCACATGAGGGCGTTGCGCCGAAGGTCTCGCGGACGCAGGAGCCTCGAGCCCGAGCACGGCGTTCGACGCCTGGCGTCGCGTGTTGGCGTGAGCGCGGAGGTTCCTGGGTCGACGCATCATTACAGTGCAGCGCGGGTCGGCGAGCCGATTGTACGGCGCGGCGCTATCTCGTAGGCTGCTCGCTCGCCACCGGAAGACCGACTCATGACTGCCGCGCACGCGCACGAATATCCCGTCCAGGTCGCGGACGAGGACATCGACTTCATGGGCCACGTCAACAACGCGGTCTACCTCAAGTGGGTCCAGGCCGCGGTGATGGACTATTGGGAGCGCGTCGCGCCGCCCGAGGCGGTGGCGCAGCATCTCTGGGTCGCGCTCAAGCACGAGATCACCTATCGCCGCCCGACCTTCCTGGAGGATGGCATCGTCGCCGAGGTGATCGCGGAGAAGGCACAGGGCGCACGCACCTTCTTCAGCACCCTGTTCAAGCGCGGCGAGGAGATCGTCGCCGAGGTGAGCAGCGTCTGGTGCTGTCTCGACGCCGCCACGCAGCGTCCGGCGCGGCTCGCCAAGGACGTGATCGCGCGCTTCGTCGCCGAGCCCGGCACCGCGCGCGGTTGACGCCGCCGTCCCCAGCCCCGACACACGGCGGCGCAACGGGGAAGGGGAGCGCGATGGGCAGGTTGCTGGCATTCGGCGAGGTGATGCTGCGGCTGTCGCCACCGGGGCGCGAGCTGCTGCTCCAGTCGCCGCGGCTCGACGTGTGGGTCGCCGGTGCCGAGGCCAACGTCGTCACCCAGCTCGCCTGCCTCGGCCATGACGTCGCCTTCGCCAGCCGCGTGCCGGACAATGATCTCGGGCGCGCCGCGCTGCGTACGCTACGTGCCCACGGGGTCGACGTCGCGCATGTCGCACTCGGCGGCGAGCGGATCGGGCTCTACTTCGCCACCACCGGTGCGGGCCTGCGCGCGACCGAGGTGGTGTACGACCGCGCTTACTCCGCCTTCGCCGAGGCACCTGCGGAGTCCTGGGACTGGGACCGGCTGCTCGACGGCGTCGACCGGCTGCATCTCTCGGGTATCACGCCGGCGCTCGGGCCCGTGCCGGCGCGCAGCGCCGTGGCAGCGGCCGAGGCGGCGTCCGCGCGCGGCGTCGCGGTGTCGTTCGACGGCAATTGGCGCGGCAAGCTCTGGTCGCGCTGGAGCGGCGACCCGCGCGCGATCCTCGGCCAGATCGTCCGCCACGCCGATCTCATGTTCGGCAACCATCGCGACGTCGCGCTGCTGCTCGGTCGCGACGACCTCGCCGGCGACGCGCGCCGCGCGGCAGAGGCGGCGTTCGAGGCCTTCCCGGCGCTGCAGACGATCGCGTCGACCGCGCGGCAGGTCGAGCATGTCGACCTCAACCGCCTGTCGGCGCGGATCGACACGCGCGAGGGCGCGGTGGAGAGCGAGGAAGTGGTGCTCGCCGGCATCGTCGACCGGATCGGCGGGGGAGACGCCTTCGCCGCCGGGGTGCTCCACGCGCTGCGGCGCGGCGAAGCGGCGGAGGCGGCGGCGCGCAGCGGGCTGGCGCTGGCGGCGCTCAAACATTCACTCCCGGGCGACGCCGGGCTGTTCCGCCAGGCCGACCTCGACGCCTTCCTCGGCGGCGAGCTCGACGTACGGCGCTGACGAGTCCGGGCAGGGAGGCGCCAGCTCACCCCACCGCACGGACGCCGGCGTGCTCCTGCGCGCGCAGGAGCGCCGCCACGCCGACTAGGTCCCGCGACGCCCTGGGCTGCGGCGTTCGCCGGGGCACGGGTCGGCGGCGACCGGAGGCCTCTCCGTCACCGCCGCGGCGCGCTCACTTCGGCAGCGCGTAGGCGAGCACGCTGTCGCCGAGCCTGGTCCCGAGCGAGCCGTGCCCGCCGGCGACGACTACGACGAACTGCCGCCCACTGCGCGGTGAGATGTAGCTCATCGGCGTGGCCTGGCCGCCGGCAGGCAGGCGCGCGCGCCACAACACGCGGCCGTCGCGGACGTCATAGGCGCGGATGTAATCGTCGATCGCAGAGGACAGGAAAGCCACACCCCCCGCGGTCGTCATCGGACCGCCGAGCGAGGGCACCCCCATCTTGAACGGCAGCGGCAGCGGCGTCTCGTCGCGGATCGTGCCGTTGGCGTGGCGCCACGCCACCTTCCCGGTGCGCAGGTCGAGCCCGGCGACATAGCCCCACGGCGGCGCCTGGCACGGTAGCCCCAGCACCGACAGGAACGGGTTGAGCTCGACCGCGAAGGGTGCGCCCTTGTTCGGATTGTAGCCGTGCTCGGACGACCCGTGCATGTCCGACCCCCCCGACGGTCCGACGCCGGGGATGTTCGAGTCACGCCGCGGCACCAGCCGATCGACGAAGGCCATGTAATTGGGATGAGCGAAGGCGATCTGCCGCACCGGATCGATCGCCAGCCCGCCCCAGTCCATCACGCCGAAATTGCCCGGGAACACCAGCGTGCCCTGGAGCGAGGGCGGGGTGAACGGTCCCTCGTAGCGCAACCGGCGGAACTTGATGCGGCAGGCGAGCTGGTCGAGCATCGTCCCGCCCCACATGTCCCGCTCGGCGATCGGGCGCTCGGCCATCAGCGACGCCGCCGAGAAGGGTTGGGTGGGCGCGGTGCGATCGCCCGGTGCAGCGCCACCCGGCACGCGCCGCTCGGTCACCGGCAGCAGCGGCCGGCCGGTACGCCGGTCGAGCACGAAGATGTTGCCGGTCTTGGTCGACTGTACCAGCGCTGGGACCCGCCCACGGCCTGGGAGATCGAGGTCGACCAGGGCGGGCTGCGCCGGCACGTCCATGTCCCACAGATCGTGGTGGACGGTCTGGAACGCCCAGCGCGGCCGGCCGGTGGCGAGGTCGAGCGCGAGCACGGTGGTGGCGAACCGCTCGGTCCAGGCCGGGCGGTGGCCGCCCCATTGGTCGACCGCGCCCATGCCCATCGGGAAATACGCCAGGCCCAGCGCCTCGTCCGCGGCGGCGGTGCTCCACATGTTCGGCGTCGAGGGCGTGTAGCGCTGGCCGGCCGGTAGCGGGGCGGTGGCGTCGGGTCGAGCGGGATCGAAGTTCCAGACGAGATGGCCGTCGCGCGCGTCATAGGCACGGATCACCCCGGCAGGGACGTGGGTGGCGATGTTGTCGTAGACCGCGCCGCCGACGATGACGAGGCCGCGCGCTACCAGCGGCGCCGACGTGCCCTGATACCAGCCGTGTGGGCCGACCTCCATGCCCCGCCGCAGGTCGACGTCGCCGCCGCGCCCGAAGCCGGCGCAGCGTCGCCCGCTGGCGGCGTCGATCGCGATCAGCCGCGCGTCGTTGGTGGCGACGAACACCCGGCGCGCGCAATCGCTCCCCGCGCCGGGCGTCGCTAGGTAGGAGACGCCGCGGCAGGTGAGGTGCTGCATATGCTGCGTCACCTCGATCCGCGGATCGAACGTCCAGCGCCGTTGCCCCGTCTCGGCGTCGAGCGCGAGCACGAGGTCGTGCGGCGTGCAGAGAAAGACGGTGTCGCCGACCTTGATCGGCGTCACCTCGTAGGTGGTCTCGCCGGGATCGCTCGGACGCTTGCGGTCGCCGGTGTGGACGTGCCAGGCGAGCGCGAGCTTGTCGACGTTGCCCGGCGTGATCTGCGACCAGGGGGCGTATTTCTGCCCCGCCCAGGTGCCGGCATAGGCGGCCCAGTCGCCCGAGGCGGGCGCGGGCGCGGCGGTCGCGGCCATATCAAGCCGGCCGGGCCGATCGTGGTCGCGATGGAAGGCGGTCACCAGCGCGACCAGCGCGGCCGCGACCAGCGCCACCGCGAGCGGCGCGGCAGCGGGTCGCCAGCCGCGCGGACTGAGGCGGCGCACGACCGGGGGCAGCAGCAGCAGCGCGCCCAGCAGGAAGATGAGGTCGCCGCGCGGCACCAGCTGCCACCAGTCGAAGCCGATCTCGGATATCGCCCAGACGATGGTGCCGACCACCAGCACCGCGAAGACGTGCAGCGCGGCCGCTCGTCGGCGGAGCAGGAGCACCGCGCTCGCCACCATCAGCGCGCCGGCGAGGAGGTAATAGAGGCTGCCGCCGAGCCAGGCGAGCCAGGCGCCGCCCGCGAGCATGAACACGCCGAGCCCACCGATCAGCAGCGCCGGAACGACCAGCCAGGCGCCGCCGCGACGCTCGACCGCAGGAGGGGAAGGGGAGTGGCTGTCGATCATGCGTCCGCCCTGCGATGCGTCACGCGTGTCACGGCGTGCTGCTGGCGGGACGAGCGAGATGCCCGGATCGTTCCGACGCGTGATCTGGGTTAGCGGCTCCTCATGGCGCCGCCGGGGCGATCAGCGCCGGCCGATCAGCGCCTCGGCACGCGCGACCTCGTGCGCCGCGACCTGACCGGTCACGCGCAGGAACAGCCGCTGCGCCTGCTGCCACGCGCCGCGCTCGTCCGCGACGCTGCGCACGCGCCGCCCCGCGACAAGCTGGCTGCCCCAGGCGTCGAGCGTCGAGCGGATCGCCGCCTCGTCGTGCTGCGGCTGGATCACCACCGAGGGGAAGGGCAGCGGCGTGCCCGGCGAGGCGAACAGGCCGGGGTCCCCGTCGACGCCAGTCTCCTCGCCGCGCGGGGCGAACAGCAGCGCCCCCGCGATCCGCGACACGTAATCGGCCGGCGAGAGTCGCCCCCACCAGGCGCTGGCGGCGCAGCCTAGCCCGTCGGCGATCAGCAGCACCGGTCGCTGGGTCGCGCACACGGCCTGGTCGACCTTGGCCGCCCAGATCTTGCGGTCGGCGCGCGAGCGGACCGACAGCGGCAGCGCGCGCGGGTCGTCGGCCGGCCAGCCGAACATCGTCTTCCAGGTGGGCACCGCGCGCGCCGAGTCATTGATAGCGAGCACGGCGAAGGGGCCCGAGTCGGCGATGGCGAACATGATCGTCTCCCACGGGGTCGGCCACGGCAGGCTAGGCTATCCGACCGTCAAGGCGAGTCCAGATGCGCTTGGCATCGCAGCAGTTCTTCTATCATCGCCGTGAAGCGGCACGACCCGCTTGAGCCCGCCTTGACGTTGACGTAAGCGGCATCCAACGAACTCGGACTCGAGAGGAATGAGATGAGCAACGTCGTGATCGCCGGCTACGCCCGGTCGCCCTTCCAGCTCGCGGGCAAGGGCGAGCTGGCGCGCGTCCGCCCCGACGACCTCGCCGCGCAGGTGATCCGCGGGCTGCTGGAGAAGACGAAGGTCGATCCCGCCGCGATCGAGGACATCATCCTGGGCTGCGCTTTCCCCGAGGGCGAGCAGGGGCTCAACGTCGCGCGGCTCGTCGGGCTGCTCGCCGACCTGCCGCTGTCGGTCGGCGGCATGACGGTGAACCGCTTTTGCGGCTCGTCGATGAGCGCGATCCACATCGCGATGGGGCAGATCCAGATCGGCGCGGGCGAGGCGTTCATCTGCGCCGGGCTCGAGTCGATGAGCCGCATCCCGATGGGCGGCTACAACCCGCTGCCCAGCCCCGAGCTCGCCGCCAAGAGCCCGGGCGCATATATGGGGATGGGCCAGACCGCCGAGAACGTCGCGCAGCAGTATCAGATCACGCGCGCCGAGCAGGAGGCGTTCGCGGTCAAGAGCCAGCAGAAGGCCGCCGCGGCGCGCACCGAGGGCCGGCTCGCCGACGAGATCGTGCCGATCCGCACCAAGAAGGGCGAGGTGACGCAGGACGGCATCATTCGCCCCGAGACCACCGCCGAGGTGCTCGCCGGGCTCAGGCCCGCGTTCAGCGCGGACGGCTCGGTGACCGCGGGCACGTCCTCGCCGCTCACCGACGGCGCCAGCGCGGTGCTGGTCACCTCCGAGGAGTTCGCGGCGAGGCACGGGCTGAAGGTGCTGGCGCGGATCGTGTCGGTCGGCGTCGCGGGCTGCGCGCCCGAGACGATGGGGCTGGGGCCGATCGGCGCCTCGAAGAAGGCGCTGGAGCGCGCGGGCATCGCCGCCGCCGACCTCGACGTGGTCGAGATCAACGAGGCGTTCGCCAGCCAGGCGATCGCCTGCATCCGCGACCTCGGCCTCAAGGAGGAGACGATCAACCTCGACGGCGGCGCGATCGCGATCGGCCACCCGCTCGGCGCCACCGGCGCGCGCATCGTCGGCAAGGCCGCCGCGCTGCTCGAGCGCGAGGGCGGCCGCTACGCGCTGGCGACGCAATGTATCGGCGGCGGGCAGGGCATCGCCACGGTGCTGGAGCGCGCGTGACATGAGCGAGGCTGTGAAGAAGGTCTGCGTCATCGGCGCGGGCGTGATGGGCGCGGGCATCGCCGCGCAGGTCGCCAACGCGGGCGTGCCGGTGCTGCTGCTCGACATCGTGCCCAAGGACGCGACCGACCGCGACGCGGTCGCCAAGGGCGCGGTGGCGAAGATGCTCAAGACCGAGCCCGCGCCGTTCATGTCGGCCGCCGCGGCGCGGCTGGTCGAGACCGGCAACATCGACGACCATCTCGATCGCGTCGCCGAGTGCGACTGGATCGTCGAGGCGATCGTCGAGCGGCTCGACATCAAGCAGGCGCTCTACGCGCGACTCGAGCAGCTCAAGCGCCCCGGCACCGCGGTGTCGTCGAACACCTCGACGATCCCGCTCGGCCATCTCGTCGAGGGGCGCTCGGAGCAGTTCACGCGCGACTTCCTAATCACGCACTTCTTCAACCCGCCGCGCTACATGCGATTGATCGAGATCGTCCGCGGCGCGCACACCGACGCCGCCGTGGCGGAGAAGGTCGAGACCTTCGTCGATCGCTTCATGGGCAAGCGCATCGTCCGCGCCAAGGACACGCCGGGCTTCATCGCCAACCGCATCGGCACCTATTGGCTCGCGGTGGCGGTCAACGCCGCGCTCGACCAGGGGCTGACGGTGGAGGAGGCGGACCAGATCGGCGGACGGCCGATGGGCGTGCCCAAGACCGGCATCTTCGGGCTGATCGATCTCGTCGGGATCGACCTGATGCCGCTGCTGTCGAAGAGCCTGTCCGCGACGCTGCCCGCCGGCGACCCCTATTTCGCCACGGTGCGCGCGCTGCCGCTGGTCGATCGCATGATCGCCGAGGGCTATACCGGTCGCAAGGGCAAGGGCGGCTTCTACCGGCTCGACAAGCGCCCCGACGGCAGCCGCGCCAAGCTGGCGATCGATCTCGCCAGCGGCGACTATCGTCCCGAGCAGAAGCCCGCCGCGCTGCCACCGACGGCGGAGAAGGACCTCGCCGCGCTGGTGATGGTGCCGGGCAAGGTCGGCGACTATGCCTGGACGATCCTCGGCAACGTGCTGAGCTACGCCGCGATGCTGGTCGGCGAGGCGGCCGACGACGTGGTCGCGATCGACGACGCGATGAAGCTCGGCTACAACTGGAAGTTCGGCCCGTTCGAGCTGATCGACCGGCTCGGGCCGGGCAAGCTGGCCGAGCGGCTGCGCGCCGAGGGCCGCGCTGTGCCCGCCATCCTCGACACCGCGGGCGAGCGGCCGTTCTACCGCGTCGAGGGCGGGGTCCGGCAGTATCTCGGGCGTGACGGCGCGTACTACGACGTGCCGCGCGCCCAGGGCGTGCTGCTGCTCGAGGACGTCAAGCGTCGCTCGGCGCCGGTCGCGACCAGTGCCTCGGCGGCGCTGTGGGACGTCGGCGACGGCGTGCTGTGCCTCGAGTTCACCGCCAAGATGAACGCGCTCGACGGCGAGGTCGCGGCGCTGATCGAGCAGGCGGTGGCGCTGGTGCCGCAGCGCTTCAAGGCGCTGGTGATCTACAACGAGGGCAGCAACTTCTCCGCCGGCGCCAATCTCGGGCTCGCGCTGTTCGCGGTGAAGGCGGGTGCCTGGGGCGAGGTGGAGAAGCTCGTCGCCGCCGGGCAGCGCGCGTTCAAGGCGCTGAAATATGCGCCCTTCCCGGTGGTGAGCGCGCCCTCGGGGCTGGCGCTGGGCGGCGGCTGCGAGGTGCTGCTCCACTCGGACGCGGTGCAGGCGCATGCCGAGAGCTATGTCGGGCTCGTCGAGTGCGGCGTCGGACTGGTGCCGGGCTGGGGCGGGCACGGCGAGCTGCTCGACCGGCTGGCCAAGCTGCCGACGATGCCCAAGGGACCGATGCCCGCGGTGATGAAGGCGTTCGAGCTGATCTCGACCGCGCAGGTCTCCAAGTCGGCGGCACAGGCCAAGGAGATGGGCTTCCTGCGCGCGAGCGACGGCGTGACGATGAACCGCGATCGGCTGCTCGCCGACGCCAAGGCGCGCGCGCTGGCGCTGGTCGACGGCTACCAGCCGCCCGAGCCGCCGGTGTACCGCTTGCCCGGTGAGAGCGGGCGGGTCGGCATCGCGGGTGCGGTCGCCGACTTCCACCGCAAGGGCGTCGCCACCGACTATGACGTGGTGGTCGCGGGCCGGCTCGCCGAGGTGCTGACCGGGGGAGAGGCCGATCTGGTCGATACCGTCACCGAGGAGCAGCTGCTGGCGCTCGAGCGGGCGGCGTTCCTGGCCAGCGCGCGAGACGAGCGCACCCACGCGCGCGTGGAGTCGATGCTGATGACCGGCAAGCCGCTGCGCAACTAGGAAGCCTAGTTCGTCATCGCGGCCTCGAGCCGGGATCCATCGCGCCGCAAACGTAACCCGCGTGGCACGACGGATCCCGGATCAGGCCAGGGATGCCGGAAGAGGTGGAAGTAAGTCACTGAGAACGTTAGCCGGCCCACGCCATCTTGCACTTTCCTTCACCGCGCGTTCAGCCGGGCTGGCGGCAGGCAGATCACAGAAACGTCGAAAAGAGAGGTTCGCATATGTTCCCGTCGAAGAAGCTCGCGCTGTCGCTCACCGCCGCCGCCGGCGCGCTGGCGAGCGCCGGCGCCGCGCACGCCCAGGCCTTCTACCTGCAGGAGCAGGCCGCGCGCGCCGCGGGTCGCGCCTTCTCGGGCGAGGCGGCGGACACCGGCGCGGCCTCATTGTGGTGGAACCCGGCGGCGATCGGCGGGCAGGAGCGCGCCGAGGCCACCGTCAGCGCGTCGGTGATCCTCCCCAAGGGCAAGGTGACCAACAGCAATACGCTGATCCGCCGCCCCGGGGGCACCTTCGCGCCCGTAGGCGGCGACTCGACCTCGGAGGACCCGATCAACAACGGCGTGCTTCCCTCGGGCGCGGTCGCGGTGCCGCTGACCGACCGGATCGCGGTCGGCATCGCGGTCACCTCGCCGTACAGCTTCACCACCGACTACAGCGGTGACAGCTGGGCGCGCTACAGCGCCGACCGCACCTATCTGCGCACCTTCGATATCCAGCCGTCGGTCGGCGTCGCGGTGACCGACTGGCTGCGTGTCGGCGGCGCCGCCAACGTCGAGCATGCCGAGGCGAGCCTCACCAACGCGCTGCCCAATGTCGCCGCGGCGCTGCCCGACGGCAGCCAGAAGCTCGCCGGCGGCGGGTGGGACGTGGGCTGGAGCGCCGGCTTCCAGATGCACAACGACTGGGCGACGGTCGGCGTCAGCTACAAGTCATCGATCAAGCACAACCTCAAGGGCGACCTGACCGTCAGCGGTCTGCTCGGCCCGCTGGCGGCGAACAACCGCGAGATCAACGGCGTCGACGCCAGCTTCTACACGCCCGCGCAGGTGATCGTCGGCGGTCGCTTCCGAGTGACGCCAGCGCTGACGCTCAACGCGCAGACGATCCGCTACACCTGGGAGAAGTTCGACGCGATCCGCCTCGGCGCGCCGGTCAACGCCGCGCTGCCCGAGAACTACCGCAGCACGTGGAGCTACGCCGGCGGCATCGACTATGCCGTGTCGCCGCGGCTGACGCTGCGCGGCGGCGTGCAGCGCGCGTTGACGCCGACGCGTGACGGCGAGCGCGACGCGCGCGTGCCCGACGCCAACCGCTGGAACTACGCACTGGGCGCCTCCTTCGACGTCACGCCGAGCTTCTCGCTCGACCTCGCGGGCAATTACGTCGACTTCGCCGACACCACGATCGACCGCACCACCGCGGCCTATGCCGGGACGGAGGCGCAGACCCCGGTGCTGGTCAACGGCACGCTGACCGACGCGCGCGCGCTGGTGTTCTCGGCGGGCGGGCGCGTGCGCTTCTGAGGGAGAAGACCGCCGCTCTCTTTATCCGTTCGCTTCGCATCTCGAGAGGGCGCCGTGTGCGTCCCTCTCGATACGCCGTGTCGACAGGCCCGACGGCCACTCGCGGCGAACGGAAGTGGGCGCCACGAGGCGAGCGGTAGCAGGTGACACGACGCGAACGGGACCGGGCGAGTTGAGCCTCGCCCCAGCGATGCGCCGTCCGGAGGTGCGAGAGCCGCTCAGCTCAGCGCGGCCTCCGCAGCCACCCTCTCACTCTCCCGCCAGTTCCCGCAACAACGCGCCCGCGCGCTCCAGCCGTTCGCGCGGCGAATCGATCCGCTCGCGCAGCAGCAGCCGACGCTCCTTCGCCTCCAGCCCGTGTGCGGCGGCGTCGATCTCCACGCCCGGCCGCGGCGTCAGCGCGATCGCCGCCGGGCCCGCGGCCACCGCCGCGATCCCTGCCGCGCTCGCGTCGACCCGCAGCCGCGCTACCGCCAGCAAGGTCCTCGCTTCCTCCGGTAGCGCGCCGAAGCGATCTTCCAGCTCCTCCTCCAACGCGTCGAGCGCCTCGCCCTCGTCGATCCGCGCCAGCCGCGCGTAGATCGTCACGCGGATCTCCTCGTCGCGGATCCAGCTCTCGGGCAGGCGGCCGCCCAGCTCGAGCTGAAGCTCGGGCGTCCAGCGTTCCACTTCCTCGCCGCGCGCGCGGCGCAGCGCGCCCTCGAGCAGCTGTTGGTAGAGGTCGATCCCGATCAGCTTCATATGCCCCGCCTGGGTGTCGCCGAGCAGGTCGCCCGCGCCGCGCATGTCGAGGTCGCGCGCGCTGATCGCGAAGCCGGCGCCGAGCCGGTCGAACGCCTCCAGGGTGCGCAGCCGCTTCAACGTGCGCGGCGCGATCTCGTGCTCGGGATCGGTGACGAGCAGGACGTGCCCGCGTCGCGTCCCGCGCCCCACGCGCCCGCGCAGCTGGTGGAGCTGCGACAGGCCGAAGCGGTCGGCGCGCCAGATCACCATCGTGTTGGCGCGCGGCACGTCGAGCCCCGCCTCGATGATGTTGGTGGCCAGCAGCACGTCGCCGTCGCCGCCGGCGAAGCGCACCATCGCCTCGTCGATCTCGGCCGCGGGCATCTTGCCGTGTGCCTGCACCAGCGACAGCTCGGGCACGAGCCGCGCGAGCTTGTCGGCGATCCCCGCCATGTCCTCGATCCGCGGGACCACGACGAAGCTCTGCCCACCGCGCGCGCGCTCGCGCAGCAGTGCCGCACGCAGCGTCTCGGGATCGAAGTCACCCACCGCGGTGCGGATCGGCTGACGCCGCGCGGGCGGGGTGGCGATGATCGAGAGCTGCTGCAGCCCGACCAGCGCGCTCTGCAGCGTGCGCGGGATCGGCGTCGCGCTCAGCGTCAGCACGTGGCCGGCGGAGAGCGAGCGCAGCTTCTCCTTGTCGGCGGCGCCGAAGCGCTGCTCCTCGTCGATCACCACCAGCGCGAGGTCGTGATAGTCGACGCCCTTGCCAGCCACCGCGCCGGTGCCGATCACGACGCGGATCGAACCGTCGGCGAGCCCCGCCTTGACGCGCTTCTTCTCCGCCGCGCTGCTCAGCCGCGACAGGCCCGCCACCTCGATCCCGAGCGGCTCGAAGCGGCGCGCGAAGCTCTCCAGATGCTGGCGCGCGAGCACCGTGGTGGGCGCGGCGACCGCGACCTGCTTGCCCGCGAGCGCGGCGATCGCGGCGGCGCGCAGGGCCACCTCGGTCTTGCCGTAGCCGACGTCGCCGACGATCAGCCGGTCCATCGGTCGGCCCGAGGCGAGATCGTGGCGCACCGCCTCGATCGCGCGCGCCTGGTCGGCGGTCTCGGTGAAGGCGAAGCCGGCGGCGAAACGCTCGTAGGCGGCGGGATCGGGATCGAGCACCGGCGCCTCGCGCGCCCCACGCTCGCGCGCCACCTCGGTGAGCTGGCGCGCGCTCTCGGCGATGGTCGCGTCGATCTCGCCGCGGCGCTTCTGCCAGCTCGACCCGTCGAGTCGGTCGAGCGTCACCGCGTCGGCGTCGGCGCCGTAGCGCCAGATGCGGTCCGCCTCGGCGACCGGCACGAGCCGCACGCCGTCGTCGGCATAGCCCAGCTTGATCGCGTCGCCGTCCTCCTCGCCGGGCAGGCGCTCGAGTCCGAGCACGACGCCGATACCATGTTCCTCGTGGACGACGACGTCGCCGACCCGGATCTCACCGGTCTCGAACAAGGCGAGATCGGCGGGCGCGGTGGCGAGGCTCTCGCGCTCCGCGCGACTGCCGAGCAGGTCGGCGGCGGCGACCGCGAGCACGCCTTCGCGCCGGAAGCCGCGGTCCGCCGGCAGTGCGAGCGCGACGAGCGCGCCGGTCTTCGCCGTCGCGATCTCGGCCCAGGAGTCGACCGTCGCGATCTCGTCCTTGAGCGCCTTGGCGACGCGCCGGCGTAGGAAACGCAGGTCGCGCTCGCTGCCGAGCAGCGCCACGCGGTCGCCCTCCTCACGCGCCGCGCGAGCGAGCTTGGCGAAGGCGCGCAGCGGCGCCTTGTGCTCGACGAAGCGCGGCGGCGGGTCACCGGCGCGATCGACGCTGGCCTGATCGCGCCCGGCGAGCGCCTTCGCCCAGGCCGCCGCCTCGACGACGTCGGCGAGCGTACGATGCGGCGATCTCCTGGCGGTGTCGGCGGCGAGCGCGAGGAACCGGCGCCGCCGCTCCTCCGCCGCCGGTCCGATCACGACCAGCGCGTCGGGGAGATGATCGAGCAGGGTGGTGGTGGCGCCGGACCCTTTCGCGGAAGGCGCGGTCACCTCCGGCTCGGACACGCGTCCCAGCTCGCGCTCCTCCAGCTCCTCGGTCGTGCGCTGGTCCGCCGGGTCGTAACTGCGCAGGCCGACGACCTTGTCCTCGGCCACCTCGATCCGCAGCGGCTGCGGCGCGTCGGCGGGGAAGACGTCGAGCACTTGGCCGCGCAACGCGACCTCGCCGGGCTCGTCGACGCGCTCGTCGGCGACATAGCCGATCGCGATCAGCTCGTCGTAGAGCGGCGCGAGATCGAGCGCCGCGCCGCGCTTCACCGTCGGCGGTTCGGCCTCGAACGCCGCGGGGGGCGGATAAGCGCGCGCCAGCGCCTCTCCGGTGGTGACGCAGGCGAGGCGCGGGCGCTCGCCCTTCTTCTCGGTCAGGAGCCGCAGCCGCCGCAGCGCCGAGACACGCTGGCCGACGTTGGCGGGGGAGGCGGCGGCTCTCTCGCCCGGCAGCGCGTCGCTGCCGGGGCAGAAGATCACGCAGGCGTCGGGCACCGCCGCGGCGAGCGCGTGCGCCAGCGAGAGACCGCGGGCCTCGTCCACGGCGGCGACGAACAGGTCGCGCTCGCCGAGCAGCTCGGCCAGTGCCGCCGCACTCTCGGCGATGCCCAGCTGCGGCGTCGGCAATGGGTCGGTCAGCGCGGTGAGCGCTGCCGCCTCTGTCTTGGTCATTCGGCTAAACCCCTGAAGTTAGGGCACGGAACGAGCCTGAGGGGGCGGCGTTCCCTTGTCGAGGTGACGGCGTGAGGCGCGAGGTGGTACGATGCTGAGGGCAGGCGTGGCGATGGCGATGGTGGCGCTGCTCGCGGCAGCGCCCGCGGCGGCGAAGCGCAAGACGCCGGACGCGGAGCTCGCCGAGCTGCTCAAGGGTCGCACCGCCGAGCCGGCGGTGCGCTGCATCACACCGACCACCAACGACTCGCAACGGATCATCTCGGGCAAGGCGATCGTGTACGGCAACGGGCGACGAATCTGGGTCAACGTGCCGATCGGTCGCCTCGAGACGATGCGGTGGGACGACGTGCTGGTGACCGAGCGTTTCGGTGGGCAATTGTGCCGCAACGACCAGATCCGCGTCGTCGACCGCTTCTCGCGCGTGCCGCGGCCGATCCTGCGGCTCGGCGACTTCGTGCCCTATGTGAAGGGTTCGGCGCGGCGATAAGGGGTAAGACGGCCTCTCCGCTAGCCCCTGGCGTCATCCTGAAGTCGTTGCAGGATGCACCGCGCCGCGAATACAGCGGCCGAGATGTGCGCGGTGTCGTCGATCCTGGAACAAGTCCAGGATGACGCCCGCGGGTAAATGGATGGCGCCAGCCACAAGATCGCCCCACCAGCAGCTTGCTACTCCGCTCACCCCGCCTCGATCACCTGCACGCGATGCTCGTGGCAGGCGCGCAGCAGCTCGTCCGGCAGCGGCTGGTCGGTGACGAGATAGTCCACCATGTCGAGCCGCCCGACCCGCACCGGCGCCGCGCGCCCCACCTTCGACGCATCGACGACCAGGATCACCTGGCGCGCGTTGCGCGCGATCGTCTGGGTGACCTGCACCTCGTCCGCGGCGAAATCGAGCAGGCTGCCGTCGAGGTCGATCGCGGAGGCGCCGATCAGCGCCACGTCGACCTTGAAGCTCTCGATGAAGCGCATCGCCAGCGCCCCCACCACCGCGCGGTCGCCGCGGCGCACCTGACCGCCGACCACCACCAGCTCGATCCCGTCATGCCCGTCGAGCAGGTCGATGACGTTGAGGTTGTTCGAGATCACCAGCAGGTCGCGGTGCGCCACCAGCTGCCCCGCGACCGCCTCGGTGGTCGTGCCGATGTTGATGAACAGTGACGCGCCGTTCGGGATCAGCGCGGCCGCGGCGGCGCCGATCGCCGCCTTGGCACCGGTCGCGACGCCGCGGCGCTTGGCATAAGCGAGATTGTCGACCCCGGAGGTCACGATCGCCCCGCCATGCACGCGCGACAGCAGCGCGCGCCGCGCCAACACGTTGAGGTCGCGTCGGATCGTCTGCGGGGTGACGTCGAAGCGCGCGGCGAGGTCGTCGACCGTGACGCGCCCGGCACCCCGCGCCAGCGCGAGGATGCGGCGATGGCGCTCGGCGGCGGGATCGCCGCCGTCGGGCGCGTCCGCGCTCACGCCGCCGTCGCGGCGCGCGCGAGATAGGCGTCGACCCGCTCGGCGGTCCCCGGCGGCACGTGAAGTCCGAGCTTGCTGCGGCGAAAGAGCACGTCCTCGGCGGTGCGCGCCCACTCGGTCGCGGCGAGATAATCGAGCTCGCGTGCGGTGAGCCCCGCGCCGAAGTCCTCGCCGAGGTCGGCGGCGGTGCGTGCCTCGCCGAGCAGCACGCGCGCCTTCGTGCCGTAAGCGCGCGCCAGACGGCGCAGCAGCGTGCGGTCGAGCGCGGGATAATCGCCCGCCAGCGAGTCGACGAGCGGCTCGAACCCCTCGGCCGGGAAGTCGCCGCCGGGCAGCGTCGCGCCCGCGGTCCAGGCGCCGCCGGCGTCGGGGAAGGTCTCGGCCAGCTCCGCCATCGCGTGCTCGGCGAGCTTGCGATAGGTCGTGATCTTGCCACCGAAGATGCTCAGCATCGGGGCGTTCTCATTGGCGCCGGCGGGGCCGCGGTCGAGGTCGAGGACATAGTCGCGCGTCACCGCCGAGGCACTGGCGGCCTTGTCGTCGTACAGCGGGCGGATGCCGGCATAGCTCCACACGATCTGCTCGCGCGAGACGGGCGCCTCGAAGTAGCGCGCGATCGTCTCGAGCAGATAGTCGGTCTCGTGCGGCGCGATCGCGGCGCGGCCGGGTGCGCCCTCCCACGGCTCGTCGGTGGTGCCGACCAGGGTGAAGGCGCCCTCATAGGGGATGGCGAAGACGATGCGGCGGTCGGGGTTCTGCAGCATGAAGGCGTGGTCGCCCGCGTAGAGCCGCGGCACGACGATATGGCTGCCCTTGACCAGCCGCACCCCGCGGTCGTCGCGCGCGTGCGGCACGCGCGACAGGATGTCGGCGACCCAGGGCCCCGCGGCGTTGACCAGGGCGCGCGCGGTGAGGGTGCGCTCGCCGCCGGCGTCCGCGCCCACGCCTGACAGCGTCGCGCGCCAGCCGCCGCCCGCGCGCGCGGCGTCGACGAGGCGGGTGCGCGTGAGCACGGCCGCGCCGCGGTCGGCGGCGTCGCGCGCGTTGAGCACGACGAGCCGGCTGTCCTCGACCCAGCAGTCGGAGTAGACGAAGGCGCGGCCGCGCTGACGAAGCCCATCGCCGCGGAGGTCGTACGCGAGGCGGATCGTCTCGGTCGCGGGCAGGCGCTCGCGCCCGCCGAGATGGTCGTAGAGGAACAGCCCCGCGCGCACCATCCAGGCCGGACGCGGCGAGTTCGTCTGCGGCAGCACGAAGCGCAGCGGCCAGATGATGTGCGGCGCCATCGCCCATAGCCGCTCGCGCTCGATCAGCGCCTCGCGCACCAGCCGCACCTCGCCGTACTCGAGGTAGCGCAGCCCGCCGTGGATCAGCTTGGTCGAGGCCGAGGACGTGTGGGCGGCGAGGTCGTCCTGCTCCACCAGCGTCACGCGCAGGCCGCGACCGGCGGCGTCGCGCGCGATCCCGGCGCCGTTGATCCCGCCGCCGACCACCAGCAGGTCGGTGTCGAAGCCGTCGCGTGTGTCGTTCCCGCTCGCCATCGCGCGAATATGAGCCGCGGCGCGCGCGACTTCAAACGAAGATGTTGACGTTCGTTCGAACCCGGCGGACAAAAGTCGGCGACGGCCACCAGGGCCGCGGGGAGAGGGGACATGGCGGACGAAGCGGCGCCGGCGGTCAGCACGCTGCGCGGCGAGCTGATCTCGGAGATGCTCGCGGTGGCGATCATCATGACGCTGGGCGACTCGGCCGCGGCGATGATCACGCTCTACGACCCGAGCCCCTATGCCACGGCCTATTGGGGCGTGTGCATCGCCTGGG
Source organism: Sphingomonas sp. BK580 (assembly GCF_014194975.1). Taxonomy (GTDB): domain Bacteria; phylum Pseudomonadota; class Alphaproteobacteria; order Sphingomonadales; family Sphingomonadaceae; genus Sphingomonas. Next base: position 29,581 of record NZ_JACIAY010000018.1, read on the forward strand.
GTCTCGCGGTGACGATCGCGATCTACGTCACCGGCGCGGTCTCGGGCACGCACGCCAACCCGGCGGTGACGCTGGCGCTGACGCTCTTCCGCGACTTCCCGCGTCGCAAGGTGCTGCCGTACGTGGCAGCGCAGGTGGCGGGCGCGATGATCGGCGCGGCGCTGGTCTATCAGATGTTCGGCCCCGTGATCGACGCCTATAACGCCAGCCACGCGCTCACCCGCGCCGAGGGCGGGGCGGCGGGCGTGTTCTTCACCGCGCCGGGGCTGCACATCACCGCGGTCCACGCCTTCTGGGACGAGGTGGTGCTCACCGCGATCCTGCTGCTCGGCATCTTCGCGATCACCGACGAGTTCAACACCTCCGCGCCGATGGCCAACGCCAGCGCGCTCATCATCGGCCTGCTGGTGGCGTGCATCGGCGCCTCGGCGGGCTTCCTCGAGGGTTGGCCGATCAACCCCGCGCGCGATTTCGGACCGCGGCTGTTCTGCTGGCTGCTCGGCTGGGGCGAGTCCGCCTTCCCCGGGCCGGACCATTATTGGTGGGTGCCGATCGCGGGACCGCTGGTGGGTGGCGTCACCGGCGCGGGGCTCTATCAGTTCCTGGTCAAGCCGTACCTGCCGCGGCGGCGCTGAGGAGAGGGATCATGCGCGATACCAAGAACCACGTGCTGGCGATCGACCAGGGCACCACCTCGACCCGCGCGATCGTCTTCGACCGGGACGCGCGCCCGGTCGCGACCGCGCAGACCGAGTTCGCGCAGCATTATCCCGAGGGCGGCTGGGTCGAGCACGACCCCGAGGATATCTGGCGCGACACGCTCCAGGTCGCGCGCGACGCGATCGCGGGGAGCGGCGTCGGGGCGGAGGGCGTGGCGGCGATCGGCATCACCAACCAGCGCGAGACGGTGGTGGTGTGGGACCGCGCCAGCGGCGCGCCGATCCACCGCGCGATCGTCTGGCAGGACCGCCGCACCGCCAGGCTCTGCGCCGAGCTCAAGGCCGCCGGGCACGAACCCGCGGTGCGTGCCAAGACCGGCCTGCTGATCGATCCCTATTTCTCCGCCACCAAACTCGCCTGGATCCTCGATCACGTCGAGGGCGCGCGCGAGCGGGCCGAGCGCGGCGAGCTGGCGTTCGGCACGATCGACAGCTTCCTGCTGTGGCGGCTGACCGGCGGGGCGGTCCATGCCACCGACGTCACCAACGCGGGCCGCACCCTGCTCTACGACATCCGCGCGCAACGCTGGGACGAGGAGCTGTGCCGCCTGTTCGAGGTACCGATGGCGCTGCTGCCGGAGGTGCACGACAACAGCCGGGTCTTTGGCCACACCGCCGAGGGCCTGTTTGATGTCGCCATCCCGATCGCGGGCATCGCGGGCGACCAGCAGGCCGCGCTGATCGGCCAGGCCTGTTTCGACACCGGCATGGCCAAATCGACCTACGGAACCGGCTGCTTCCTGCTGCTCAACACCGGCGGCGAGGCGATCGAGTCGGAACATCGTCTGCTGACCACGCCGGCCTATCGGCTCGACGGCGCGATGACCTACGCGCTGGAGGGCTCGATCTTCGTCGCGGGGGCGGCGGTCAAGTGGCTGCGCGACGGCATCGGCGTGATCACCCACGCGCGCGAGACCAACGACATGGCGACGCAGGTGCCCGACAGCCACGGCGTCTACATGGTCCCGGCGTTCGTCGGCCTCGGCGCGCCGCACTGGGACCCGGACGCGCGCGGCGCGATCTTCGGGCTGACGCTCGGCGCGACCCAGGCGCATCTCGCGCGCGCCGCGCTGGAGGCGGTGGGCTATCAGACGATGGACCTCACCGCGGCGATGATCGCCGACGGCGGCGCCGCGCCGGCGACGATCCGCGTCGACGGCGGCATGGCGGCGAACGACTGGCTGTGCCAGTTCCTCGCCGACCTGCTCGAGGTGGCGGTCGAGCGGCCGGTGCATCTCGAGACCACCGCGCTGGGCGCCGCCTTCCTCGCCGGGCTGGCGACCGGCGTGTGGGCCGACCTCGACGCGGTGCGCGCCACCTGGGCGCGGCGCGACTGTTTCGAGCCGCGCATGGCCGCGGCGGACCGAGAGCGGCTCGTGGCGGGCTGGCAGGTGGCGGTGGCGAAGACGCTGACGACGGGGTGAAGGGGCGAGGCGCCTGCCTGCCCCTGACCGCGTCAGAACAGCAAAGTCAGCGAGTAGACCAGCGCGCCCACCGCGGCCGAGGCGGGGATGGTGATCACCCAGGCCACCACCACGTTCTTCGCCACGCCCCAGCGCACCGCCGAGGCGCGCCGCGCCACGCCGGCGCCGATGATCGAGCCCGTGATCGTGTGCGTCGTCGACACCGGGATCCCCAGAGTGGACGCGCCGAACAGCACGATCGAGCCCGCCAGCGAGGCGCTGAACCCCTGGTGCTGCGACAGCCGCGTGATCCGCGAGCCCATGGTCTCGATGATCCGCCAGCCGCCGGTCATCGTGCCGAGCCCGATCGCGACGTAGCAGCTGATCGCGACCCAGTGCGGCACCTCGAAGGGCCCCGTCAGATAGCCGGTCGAGTAGAGCAGGACGGTGATGATCCCCATCGTCTTCTGCGCGTCGTTGAGGCCGTGGCTGAGCGAATAGGCCGCCGACGAGACGAGATGGAGCACGCGGAACGAGCGCTCCGCCTGGTTCGCGGTGCGGTGGCGCAGCGCCCAGCTCGACAGCAGCATGACGAGCATCGCCAGGAACATCCCGATCGTCGGCGAGAGCACGATCGCGATCAGCGTCTTGTTGAGCCCGCCCCATTGCACCCCGGTGAGCCCGGCATGCGCCACGCCCGCGCCGATCAGCCCGCCCACCAGCGCGTGGCTGCTCGACGAGGGAATGCCCCTCAGCCAGGTGATGACGTTCCACGTCATCGCCCCGCCGAGCGCGCCGAAGATCACCGCGGGGGTCACCACCTCCTGCGCGATCAGCCCCTTGCCGATCGTCTCGGCGACCGCGTGGAGGCTCGGCACCGCCAGCGTCAGGAAATAGGCGGCGAAGTTGAAGAAGGCGGCGAACACCACCGCCTGCACGGGGGACAGCAGCCGAGTCGCCACCACGGTGGCGATCGAGTTGGCGGCGTCGTGCAGCCCGTTCAGGTAATCGAACGCCAGCGCGACCAGGATGAGGCCGACCAGCAGCGGAAAGGCGAGCTCGTGCATGGGCGCGCGTCAGGCGTGATCGATGACGATGCCATCGATCTCGTCGGCGACGTCCTCGAAGGCGTCGAGCACGCGCTCCAGATGCTTGTACAGCTCGCGCTCGACCACGAAGCGCAAGGTGTCGGTGCGGCCGAACTCGCCGAGCGAGCGCTTGAGTCCGGCGGCGTGCATCTCGTCGGCGCGGCCCTCGATGCGGATCAACTGCTCGGTGAAGTCGTGCAGCTTCTGACCGTTGCGGCTGACGTCGCGCAGCAGCGGCATCGCCGCGACGGCGAGCTCGGCCGCCTCCACCGCCGCGGCGGCCATCTCGCGCATCTCCGGCGCGAACTCGCGCACCTGGTAGAGATCGATCGCGGCGGCGGCGGCCTGCATCTCGTCGACCGTGTCGTCGAGCGCGCCGATCAGCGTGGCGATCGCGCCGCGATCGAACGGCGTCAGGAAGGTCGAGCGCACCGTCTTGAGCACGTCGCGGGTGACATCGTCGGCATCGTGCTCGCGCGCGATGATCTCGGCGATCATCGCGGCGGGGTCGCCCTCGCCGCTGACCAGCCGAGCGAGCGCGCGCGCGCCCGCCAGGTCGATCACCGCGTGCGCTTCGAACAGCTCGAAGAAATTACCCGTCTTCGGCAGAAGACGCTGGAACCAAGCGAACATCGAACTCCCATCCCCACCCGAAGGTGCTCACATCCCTGTAGCCCGAAGCACGAGTTGCGCGCGGCGCCAAGCGAAACCGAGCGGGGCCATGGCTTAGTCATGTGACACTTGGGTTGCAGCGCCCTGCGACGGCCCGCGCCGAAAACCGATAACCTGCATCAAAGCCAATGATTTTAAAGGAACATCCGGCGCCGCACCAGCTTGATCGGGAGAGCAAGGAGAGACGCATGGCAAGCTATTCCAACGATGTGGTCCAGTCGGTGTTCGTGACCGGGCTGAAGAACGCGCACGGAGTCGAGCACCAGGCACTGGCGCTGATCGACCGCCAGCTCGACCATCTCGCCAACTATCCGGAGGTCGCCGCGCAGCTGCGCACGCACCGCGCCGAGACCGAGCAGCAGATCGAGCGGCTGGAGGAGATCCTGGCCGGCTTCGGTGAGACCCACTCGGTGCTGAAGGACGCGGCCTTGTCCTTCACGGGCAACATGGCGGCGCTGGCACATGTCTTCGCGCCCGACGAGATCCTCAAGAACAGCTTCGCCAACTTCGCCTTCGAGAACTTCGAGGCGGCGAGCTACAAGTCGCTGCTGACGCTGGCGGACGCCGGCGGGTTCCAGCAGCCGGTCTCGCTGCTGACGGCGTCGCTTAACGAGGAGCTGGCGATGGCGGCCTGGGTCGACGAGCACAACGCCGAGCTGACCCTGAAATATGTCGAGCGCCGCGCCGCGGGGGAGACGGCGAGCCACTGAGGCTGGCGGGACTCAACATTCGCGCGGCGACGGCGTGTTCGGCTAAGTGACGGGGAGGCTGGGTTCTCTCCGTCCGGGTCGGGGCGGCGGCGGGCGCGAATGTTGCGAAAGTTGAGTCGCTGGCGCGGTTCGCGCGAACGTTGAGTTGGGCGCGGATGGCGCGGTGATCGCGGTAACCGGGCGTCGCGGGGCGCGATCGCGGCCGGCGACGATGAGACAGAGCCGCGCGTATGTGACAGACCGCCGAGGTGTAGGACAGCGGCGGCCTCGAGGAGCCAATCCTCCCCGATCGCGGGGAGGGGACCGCCGCGCGAAGCGCGGTAATGGAGGGGGCTTTCCAAGCAGCGCAGCGTTCGCGGACATCCCCCCTTCCACCAGCCTGCGGCTGGTCCCCCTCTTCGCGAGCGGGGAGGGCCTTAGGGCTCGAAGCCGACCCCGCTCACGCCACCGCGACCGTCACCGGCCCCGCCGCGAACAGCGCGCTCGCGGCCATCTCCTCGCCCGAGGCGAAGCGGACGCGCGTGTCACCCCAGTCGGTCGTCCCGTGCAGCGCCACCGCGCAGCGCAAGGTACGGCCGTCGCCGCGGCGCTCGAAGGCGAGCAGGTGCGCGGCACCCGCGCCGCTCGCCTCGGCCGCGGCATAGTCGCCGTCGCGGAACAGCGTCGGATGCGCGCGCCGCAGCGCCAGCAGCTCGGTGATCAGCCGCAGCTTCGGCTGCCCCTCTCCCCCCAGCAGCCGCGCGCGCAGGTCGTAGTCGACCGGGCGCCGGTTGTCGGGATCGACCAGCGAGAGGTCGGCCAGCTCGGTCCCCTGGTAGAGATCGGGCACGCCCGGCAGCGTGTAGCGCAGCAGCACCTGCGCCAGCGTGTTCGCCTCCGCGACCGGGCGAAGCGCGGCGAGCAGTTCCTCCACCGCCGCCGCGAACGCCGCGTCGGCGAGCCAGCGATCGAGCAGCGCGTCGGCGGCGGCCTCGTAGGCCTCGTCGGGCGCCTCCCACGACGATCGCAGCTTGGCCTCGCGCAGCGCCTTCTGCTGCCAGCCTTTCACGCGCTCGGCGAAGTCGCCGCCGGTGCCGTCGTCGGGCCCATCGTCCGGCCACGCCCCGACCAGCGTCTGGAGCAGCATATAGGCGTCGGCGGGATCGACCGCCTCGTCCTCCGCGACCCAGCGCAGCGCGAACGCGCGCCACGCCTCGGGCCGCGCGCTCACCGCCGCCAGCCGCGCGCGGACGTCCTCGCCGCGCTTGTGGTCGTGCGTCGCGGTGGTGAGCATCGCGTGCGGCACCGCGCGCGCGCGCTCGGTCATGACCGCGTGGAAGGCGGCGGGGGGTAGGGCGAAGGTCTCGGCGTCGAAGCCGACGTCGTTGCGCGAGAGCAGCCGGCCGTAGCGGTAGAAAGCGGTGTCCTCGACCGCCTTGGCCGCGATCGGCGCGGAGAGCTGCTGGAAGCGGCGCACCGCCTCGGCGGCGAGTGTCGCGTCGCCGGGGCCGTCGCCGGCGAGCCAGGCGAGGACACGGTCAGTGATCGGCGCCTCGCCCGGCGGGATCAGCTCGGCGACGCGGGCGCGGACCTGCGCGCGCACCGCCTCGTCTCCGGCGGGCGCGGCGTCGCCGGTGCCGTAGGTGCGATAGACCGGGAAGACCCACAGCAGCCGCTCGATCGCGCGGCGCAGCGCGGCGGCGGTGACGCCATCGCCGCCGGGCGCGCTCGCGGCGAGCGCGGCGAAGGCGGCGACGCAGCCGTCGAGCTGCCCCGCGAACTGCCACGAAAGCAGGTCCTGCCGCGCCTGGAACTCCTCCGGCTCGAAGGTCGCGCTGCGCCCGCTGATCTCCTCCCACAGGGCGCCGAGCGGTTCCGCGCCGGCGGGATCGTGGAGCAGCGCGGTGACCTGCTCCATGAAGTCGTAGCCGCTGGTGCCGTCGATCGCCCATCCCTCCGGCTGCGGCTCGCCCGCGCCGAGGATCTTCTCGACGATGATCCAGGCGTCGGCACCGAGCCGCTCGCGCAGCCGGTGACAATAGCCGATCGGGTCGGTGAGCCCGTCGACATGGTCGACCCTCACGCCGTCGATCAGCCCCTCGGCGTGGAGGCGGAGGTAGAGCGCGTGCGTCGCCTCGAACACCGCGGGATCCTCGGCGCGGACGCCGGCGAGCTCGTTGATGGTGAAGAAGCGACGCCAGTTGAGCTGATCGTTGGCGGTGCGCCAGTAAGCGAGGCGGTAATGCTGGCGCTCGAGCAGCGGGGCGAGCGGGCTGGTCTCGGCGCCGTCTTGATCCTCGTCGCGGATCGGGAAGTGGTGCTCGCCATAGGCGACCACTTCCCAGCGGTCGCCGGCGCGCTCGACCGCGATGTCGCCGTTGGCCAGCGCCTCCGACAGGGGCGCGCCGAGCACGGGCAGGACGATCCGCTCGCGCCAGTCGATGTCGAAGACGCGCGCGTGCGGGCTGTCGGGGCCGCGCTGGAGGACGTCGGTCCACCAGGCGTTGTGGCCGCCGGCGACGCCCATGTGGTTGGGGACGATGTCGATGATCACGCCCATGTCGCGCGCGCGCAGCGCGGTCACGAGCGAGCGGAACGCCTCCTCGCCGCCCAGCTCGGGGTTGATCCGGGTCGGGTCGGTGACGTCATAGCCGTGGGTCGAGCCCGGCGTCGCCACCGTGATCGGCGAGGCATAGACGTGGCTGACCCCGAGCCGGTCGAGGTACGGGACCAGTGCCTCGGCGTCGGCGAAGGTGAAGTCCCTGTGGAACTGGAAGCGATAGGTGGCGCGCGGGGTCATCCGTGTCTCTCGGCGGTGAGCAGGTCGGTGCGGCGCGCGACGTCGCGCTGCGCGAGCAGCTGCTCGGTGGCGGCGGGGAGGCGGCGTCGCCAGTTGGGGTGCTCGTCGACCGTGCCGGGCAGGTTGGGCTGCTCCTCCTCGCCGAGCAGGTCCTCCATCGGCACGATCGCGAGCGGGGCGGGCGCGGCGGCGACGTGCGCGAGCACGCGGTCGAGCGGCGGTTGCGCGGGAGGCGCACCGGTCTCGCCCATCGCCTGCCAGAGCGCAGCGCGTTCCTCGCCGCGGTGGGCCTTGTCCTCGGCCGCGCTGGCGTGGCGCGAGCGGCGTCCGAGCTGCCAGGCCCAGTCGATGTCGCGGCCCTTCCACCAGCCCGCGACCGTGGGCGTGTCGTGCGTGCCGGTCATCGCCACCGCCATCGCGTCCCAGCGGGTGGGATCGGTGAAGCCGCCGTCCGCGTCGCGCTCGAACGGCAGCACGCGCATGCCGAGCATGCAGCGCCGCGCGAGCTCGTCGCGGAAGCCGGGCGGGACGGTGCCGAGGTCCTCCGCGATCACCAGCGCGCCGGCGCGCTGCGCCTCGATCGCGACGATGCGGCGGAGATGGTCGCCGGGCATCGTGAGATAGGCGCCGCGATCGGCACTCTCGCCCGCCGGGATGATCCAGAGCCGCTGCAGCCCGAGCGCGTGGTCGACGCGGATGCCGCCGGCGTGCGCCAGCGTCGCGCGCAGCGTCTCGATGAACGGACGGAAGCCGGTGCGCTCGAGCGCGAACGGGTCGAGCGCGGTGATGCCCCAATTCTGCCCGTCGGGGCCGAGCGGGTCGGGCGGGGCGCCGACGGTGAGACCGGTGAGCAGCTCGTCGCGTGCGCCCCAGGCGTGGCTGCCCCCGCCGTCCATCCCGACCGCGAGGTCGGCGATCAGCCCGACCCGCATCCGCTCGCGCGCGGTGCGCTGGGCGGTGGCGAGACCGAGATCGGCGAGCCACTGGAGGAAGGCGTAGAAGGCGACGTCGTCGGCGTGCTCAGTGGCGAAGCGGATCACCGCGTCGGAGCTCGGGTCCTGATACGCGCTCGGCCAGTCCTGCCAGCCGTGCCCGCCGAGCCGCGCGTGGAGCGCGTCGAAGCGCGCGTGCGCCTCGAGCGCGGCGCCGCGCTGGCGGCGGAAGGCGAGCGCGGCTGAGCGCGCCGCCTCGCCGGCGAGGTCATAGGCGCCGCGCAGCTGCTGCAGTCGCTCGCGCGCCGCGCTCTCCCACTCGATCAGCGCGGGCGCGGGGGCTGGGGGAAGCGGCACGCCGACGAGGCCGGGGTCGGCGAGCAGCACGTTGTGGAACAGCCGCGTCGACGGCGCATAGGGGCTGAAGCGCGTCGGGTCGGCGGGGAAGAGCGCGTGCGTCGGGCTGATCGCGAGCGCGTGCGCGCCCGACCGGCCGAACGCCTCGGCCGCCTCGACCAGCGCGCCGGCGTCGCCGAAGGCGCGCGGCGCGCGCGACTGGAGCGCGGGGATCTGCACCGCGGCGCCCCAGCTGCGCGGCGGCGGCTCGGGGCAGCGTCGCGGCGCGAGCGCGAGCGTGTACGCGCGCTCGCCGACCAGCAGGCGGTGGTAGCCGGGGCGGTCGAGCGCCGGGAGCCGGCCGCTGGCGTCGCGCTTCGGGGCCGCGCGGCCGCCGTCCTCGAAGTGGAGCTCGACCGCGCCGGTCGCGTCCGCGGGCAGGTCGATCGCGGCGCCCGCGTCGGCGGAGAGGAAGGGGGTGTCGGGCGGCGTCGGGTCGAGCCGGTCGAGGATCGCGGCGAGCACGTCGTCGGGCACGCGCTGCGCGTTGCCGTCGGCGTCCTCCCAGTCGCGCACGAGGCCGGCGGCGGCGGCACGGGCGGGGAGGTCGGTCACGTCTCCACCCAGGCGACGAAGCGCTCGCCCTCGCGCCACAGCACGCGCTCGGGTGTCGGCAGCGGCGCCGGCGCGTCGCCGAGGTCGAGCGCGATCGCCAGCGTGGTGCCGTCGGCGAGCCGCCAGCGCGCCTCCACCGCCGCCGCGCCGGTGGCACGCGCGCCGAGCGACGTCGCGCCCCCGAGTCCGGGCACGATCCGCTCGGCGCGCAGCGCGAGCAGGTCGGCGTAGAGCGCGCGCCACGCCGCGGCGTGCGGACCCGGCTCCGGGCGCGAGCGCTCGAACGTGCTCGCCGCGTTCGGGTCGGGGATGCGTTCGCGCGCGGACTCGTCGGCGAAGGCGTCGAACTTGGCGAACTCCTTGCGCCTCCCCTCGCGCACCGCGTCGGCGAGCTCGTCGTGGAAGTCGGTGAAGAACAGGAACGGCGTCTCGCTGCCCTCGGCGTCGCCCATGAACAGCAGCGGCACCTGCGGGCACAGCAGCAGCAGCGCGGTGGCGGCGCGCAGCTTGTCGGGCGCGGTCAGCAGCGTCAGCCGCTCGCCCAGCGCGCGGTTGCCGACCTGGTCGTGGTTCTGGAGGAAGGCGACGAAGCGCGTCGGCGGCAGGTGCTTGCTCGGCGTGCCGCGCGGCTTGCCGTCGTGGTTGGGCGAGGGGTCGCCCTGGTAGATGAAGCCCTCCGCCAGGCAGCGCGCCAGCCGCTCGGCGGGCCGGTCGGCGAAGTCGCCGTAATAGGCGCTCGTCTCGCCGGTGAGCAGCACGTGGAGGACGTTGTGGAAGTCGTCGTTCCACTGCGCGTCATAGCCGCCCTCGTGAAGTCGCGCGGCGTCGTTGCGCTCGTTCTCGAGCACGAGGTGGACGTGGCGGCCCGGCAGCGTGGCGCGCAGCTCGGCCGCCATGGCGTCGAGGAAGTCGTCGTCGGCGATGGCGTGGACGGCGTCGAAGCGCAGCCCGTCGACGCGATAGTCGCGCAGCCACATCAGCGCGTTGTCGACGAAATAGCAGGCAACCGGCGGCGCCGACACGTTCACTGCACCGCCCCAGGGGGTGTGCACCGCCTCGTCGAAGAAGCTCTTGGCGTAGAGCCCGAGATAGTTCCCGTCGGGGCCGAAGTGGTTGTAGACCACGTCGACGAAGACGCTCAGCCCGAGCCCGTGCGCGGCGTCGACCAGGGTGCGCAGCTCGTCGGACGTGCCATACGCCTCGTGCAGCGCATAGGGCAGCACGCCGTCATAGCCCCAGCCGCGTTCGCCGCCGTAGGCGCCGAGCGGCATCAGCTCGATCGCGGTGGCGCCGCCCGCGGCGATGGCGGCGAGTCGCTCGGTGACGCCGGCGAAGCCGCCGAGCGCGCCGGCGTGGAGCTCGACGATCACCATCTCGTGCCACGGCCGACCGCGCCACTGCGGGTGCTGCCAGTCGAACGCGGTGGCGGTGACGACGCTCCAGCCGTGCACCCCGCCGTCCTGGCGGCGCGACGCCGGGTCGGGCACCGCCTGCTCGCCGACGCGAAAGCGGTAGCGCGCGCCCGGTGCGGCCTGCGCCTCGGCGGCGTACCAGCCGTCCTCGCCCGCGGTCATCGCGATCGGCGCGCCGTCGGCGAGCTCGAGCGTCACCGCGGCGGCGTCGGGCGCCCACAGGCGGAAGCGCGTGCGGCCGCCCTCGAGCGGCTCGGGACCCCAGGCCATCATGACGGGAACGCGCTCCGCCACGTCAGCAGCACGGCACCCTGCGGCGCGACCTCATAGTGGTCATCGACCTCGATCTCGCCCTGCTCGGGCTTGGCGCTGTCGAGCAGTACCACGCGCTGCACCTGCGGCGCGGGCAGCTGGAAGGTGATCGGGTCGGCGCCGGCGTTGAGTAGCAGCGAGATCGCCTCGACCTCGCCCTCCTCGGTGCGCGTGGCGCGGCGCATCATCAGCGCGCGGCCCTCGGGATTGTCCCAATCCTCGGGCGTCATGCGCTCGCCGCGCTCGTTCCACCACTCGACGTCGTTGATGCCCTCGCCGGGCGAGTCCTGGCCGTAGAGGAAGGCGGCGGCGCGCAGCACCGGATAGCGCCGGCGCAGCTCGGTGAGCCGGGCGGTGAAGTCGATCTGGCGCTGGCCGTCCTCGCTCGCCGCCGCGGTCCAGTCGAGCCAGCTGATCTCATTGTCCTGGCAGTAGGCGTTGTTGTTGCCGCCCTGGGTGCGGCCGAACTCGTCGCCCGCGACCAGCATCGGCGTGCCGAGCGAGGCGAGCAGCGTGGTCAGCATCGAGCGCATCACGCGGCCGCGCGCGTCGTTGATCGAGGGATCGTCGGTCGGCCCCTCGGCGCCCCAGTTGCGCGAGTAATTCTCCGAGTGGCCGTCGCGATTGTCCTCGCCGTTGGCCTCGTTGTGGCGGCCCTCGTACATCACCGTGTCGGCGAGCGTGTAGCCGTCATGCGCGGAGAGCAGGTTGACGGTCGCCCAGGGACGCCGCGCGCGCCGGTCGAACAGGTCGCCCGAGCCCGACAGCCGCGCCGCGAGGTCGCCGCGCTGCGACGGGTCGCCGCGCCAGTACTTGCGCACGGTGTCGCGGTACTTGTCGTTCCACTCGGCGAAGCCGGGCGGGAAGTTGCCGAGCTGGTAGCCGCCCGGGCCGACGTCCCACGGCTCGGCGATCAGCTTGAGCCGGCCGAGCACCGGGTCCTGCCGCAGCACGTCGAAGAAGGCCGCGCCGGGATCGAAGCCATAGTCCTCGCGCCCGAGCGTGAGGCCGAGATCGAAGCGGAAGCCGTCGATCCCGAAGCTCGTCGCCCAGTAGCGCAGCGAGTCGGCGACCATCTGGATCACGCGCGCCTTGCTCATGTTGAGCGTGTTGCCCGTGCCGGTGTCGTTGATCGTGTAGCGCGGATTGTCCTGGACCAGCCGATAGTAACTGGCGTTGTCGAGCCCACGCCACGACAGGGTCGGGCCGCGCTCGGATCCCTCGCAGGTGTGGTTGTAGACGACGTCGAGGATCACCTCGATCCCGGCCTTGTGGAGCCGGTGCACCGCGCGGCGCAGCTCGTCCTGGTGGTCCGACGCCATGTAGGACTGCTCGGGCGCGAAGAAGCCGAGCGAGTTATAGCCCCAATAGTTTCGCAGGCCCTTCTCCTGCAGGAAGCGGTCCTGCGTGAAGCTATGGATCGGCAGCAGCTCGATCGCGGTGACGCCGATGCGTTGGAGGTGCTTGATCACCGCGGGGTGGCCCAGCGCGGCATAGGTGCCGCGCTCGCGCGCGGGGACCAGCTCCATCAGCTTGGTCAGGCCCTTGACATGCGCCTCGTAGATCACCGTCTCGGACCAGGGCGTGTTGGGCCGGCGATCGCGCGACCAGTCCCAGTGATCGTCGACCACCATCGCCTTGGGCATGGCGGGCGCGCTGTCGCGCTTGTCGAACGACAGGTCCTCGCGGCGGTGGCCGATGCGATAGCCGTGGAGCGCGTCGGTCCACTTGATCTGGCCCTGGATGCGGCGCGCATAGGGGTCGAGCAGCAGCTTGTTGGGGTTGAAGCGGTGACCTTCCTCGGGCGCGTAGCGGCCGTGCGCGCGATAGCCGTAGACCAGCCCGGGCCCGACGTCGGGGAGATAGCCGTGCCACACCTCGTCGGTGCACTCGGGCAGCATCAGCTTGCGGAGTTCACGCTTGCCCGCGGGATCGAACACGCAGAGCTCGATCGCGTCGGCGTTGGCGGAGAAGACCGCGAAATTGACGCCCTCCCCGTCGAACGTGGCGCCGAGCGGATAGGGCGATCCCGGCGATAGCCGGTCCGGCAGGTCGTGCAACATCGTGCTCCCGACAGGAGAGGGGCCGCACGGCGGCGGCCGAAGAGGTAAGGTGTCTCGCGCCGGGGAGGGGCGCCGCGGCGCGCCTCAGGCGCGCTTGGTGCGGGGCCCCGGGCGCTTGGGCGCGGGGGTGGCGCCCGTCGCCGTGGAGTCGGCCGCCTTGGCGCCACGCGCGCGCGGCGCCTTGCCGCCGGCGCTGCCCGCGCTGCCGCTCTCGGCGGCGCCGGACGGGATCGTGGTGGCGGGCGAGTCCGCCGGCTCGTTGGCGAGCGGCTTGGTCAGCTCGGCGCCGGTGGTCTCGTCGCCGGAGGTCACGGCTGGGGTGTCGCTGCCGTCCTGCGGCTCAGGCGCGGCGGTCGGCTGCTCGCCGGGGAATTCCTGCTGCGCGCGGTGCCAGTGCTCGTCGTGCTTGCCGTGCGGCTCGCCCTCGTCCTGCCAGAGGCGATAAGCGCGCTCGCGGATCTGTCCCTCGCGATCGTCCGACATGCCCGTTCCCTTTTTCCCGGTTTTCCGCGGCTGTAACTCCCGAAGCGCGGGATCGTCGCAGGAGGCCGAAGAAAATCGTCGGGAGGTGAGATAGATCCTCCCCGCGAGCGGGGAGGATCTGCGCGCCTCACCCCTCCGCGAGCGTCGCGTTGTCGATCACGAAGCGGTACTTCACGTCGCTGCGCTGCATGCGGTCATAGGCCTCGTCGATCTGCTGGATGCGGATCATCTCGATGTCGGCGGTGACGCCCTTCTCGGCGCAGAAGTCGAGCATCTCCTGCGTCTCGGCGATCCCGCCGATCAGCGAGCCCGCGATCGCGCGGCGGCCGAAGATCAGCGTGCCGACGCTCGGCGACGGGTGCGGGTGCTCGGGCACCCCGACCAGCACCAAAGTGCCGTCGCGCTTGAGCAGCCCGGTGAAGGCGTCGAGGTCGTGGCTCGCCGCGACGGTGTTGAGGATCATGTCGAAGCTGCCGGCGTGCGCCTCCATCTCCTCGCTGTTACGCGAGTTGATCACCTCGTCGGCGCCGAGCGCCCTGGCGTCAGCGCGCTTCGACTCCGAGGTGGTGAAGGCGATCACGTGCGCGCCCATCGCGTGCGCGATCTTGACCCCCATGTGGCCGAGCCCGCCGATCCCGACGATGCCCACCTTCTTGCCCGGCCCGACGCCCCAGTGGCGCAGCGGCGAGTAGGTGGTGATCCCCGCGCACAGCAGCGGCGCCACCGCGGCGAGCTGCTCCTCGGAGTGCGAGATCTTGAGCACGAACTTGTCGGAGACGGTGATGCGCTGCGAATAGCCGCCGAGCGTGTGGCCGGGCGCGTCCGCGGTCGGGCCGTTGTAGGTGCCGACGAAGCCGCCGCCGGTGCAATATTGCTCCAGCCCCTCGTCGCACGAGGCGCAATGCTGGCAGCTGTCGACCATGCAGCCGACCCCGACGGTGTCGCCGACCTTGAACTTGGTCACCTCGCCGCCGACCGCGGTGACATGGCCGACGATCTCGTGGCCGGGGACGCAGGGGTAGAGCGTGCCGGCCCACTCGCCGCGCACCTGGTGGAGATCGGAGTGGCAGACGCCGCAATAAGCGATGTCGATCTGGACGTCGTGCGCGCCGGGTTCGCGCCGGGTGATGTCCATCGGCTCGAGCGGCTTGTCGCCGGCGATCGCGCCATAGGCTTTGGTGGCCATGATTGTTCCCCTTGGCAGAAGTGGGCGCGCCGGGCGACGCGCGGTGGATCAGATAAGGGCGCGGCGCCGCCAGCGCAGGCGGGTGGCGGCTCAACGCTGTGATGAGGATCGCTCAGCGGCGATCCTCCGTGTGCTCCTGCACACGCAGTAGCACGGACTGACTACACCGGGACGGCGCTCACCCCAGCGGCCGCCGCTCGCGGATGTGGTCGGCGAGCAGGCGCAGCGCGGTCGGCACCTGGCGGCGGCTCGAATAATAGAGGTGGTAGCCGCCGCCCACTGCGGCCCAGTCCTCCAGCACCAGCCGCAGCGCGCCGTCTTCCAGCGCGCCCGCGAAGACCGGCTCGGGCCCGTACATCAGCCCCGCGCCGCCGCGCGCCAGCGTCAGGCCGAGATCGGTGTCGTCGATCGTCAGCGCGCCGGGTACGTCGATCGCCAATTCCTCGGTGCCGCGCTCGAACTCCCAGTGGTAGATCCGCCCGGCGCCCTGTCGCAGCCGCACGCAGCGATGCTGCGCCAGCTCGCGCGGGTGCGCCGGCGTGCCGAAGCGGTCGAGATAGGCGGGGGCGGCGGCCACCACCCAGCGGATGTCGCGCGAGAGCCGGAGCGCGATCATGTCCTCCGGCACCGTGCCGCCGTAGCGGATCCCGGCGTCGAAGCCCTCGCCGACGACGTCGACCAGCCGGTTGCTCGCGACGACGTCGACCTCGATGTCGGGGTACAGCTCGACGAAGCCGGGCAGCACCGGCGCGAGCAGCAGACGCGCCGCGTCGACCACGACGTTGAGCCGGATCCGTCCCGCCGGCGCGTCGCGGAAGCGGTTGAGCGCCTCGATCGCGCCGTCGATCGCGCGCAGCGGGTCGCTGATCGAGTCGCGCAACTGCTCGCCCGCGGCGGTGAGCGTGACGCTGCGGTTGGTGCGGTGGAGCAGCCGCACGCCCAGCCGCGCCTCGAGCGCCTTCATCGAGTGGCTCAGCGCGGAGGCGGTGACGCGCAGCTCCACCGCCGCGCGCGCGAAGCTCAGGTGGCGCGCGATGACGAGGAAGTAGCTGAGATCGGGCAGGTCGCCGCGGCCGGTGGACATTACGCCGATGTGCGACCTCGCCGCGGCGCTGGCAACCGCGTCAGCGCCGCGCGCGCACCAGCGTCACCGCGCCGGTGCCGAGCGCGGTCAGCACCGCCAGCACCGTCAGCAGCAGCGCGAAGTCGCGCGGCGTCGCCAGCGTCCAGGTCAGCAGCGGGCCGAGCAGCGCCGGCAGCGTGTTGGTCAGGTTGAGCAGCCCGAGATCACGCCCGCGCCGCCGCGCGTCGGGCAGCAGCTGCATCGCGAAGGCGGAGTGGAGCGCGAGGAACACCGCCGACCCGACCGAATAGGTCGCGAAGCCGATCGCGGCGGCGGTGGTGCCGCTCGCCAGCGCCATCGCGCCCAGCCCGGCCACCGCGACCAGCCCCGCGCCGACGAGGAACGGCTGGCGCCGCCCGACGCGGTCGGACCAGCGCCCGACCAGCAGCGCGAGCGGCAGCGGGATGACGTAGCAGATCGTCAGCAGCGTGCCGACCTGGCGCGCGAGCACGAGCTGGCGCTCGCCCGGCGCGACGCTCTCGAACACGTAGAGCAGGTACAGCGACAGTGCCGCGGTGGCGAGCTGCATCATCAGCCGCGCCGCGGCGGCGATCAGCAGGTCGCGGCGCGGCAAGCGCGCTGCGGCCGCAGGCGCGGTCTCGCCCGCGCCGCCGTCGCCGCGCAGCAGCAGCAGCGGCAGCAGCGCCAGCGCGGCGAGCAGCGGCACGATCGCCAGGCGAGTCGCGTCGGCGAGCCCCTCGTCCGCCACCAGCAGCGCCGAGACCAGCGCCGCGACCGGGTTGCCGAGCGCGATCAGCCCCGCGGCGAGGCCCTTGCGGGCGTCGGGCACCTCGTCCGCCATGATCGGCAGCAGCGGCGCGAGCACCGCGTTGACCGCCACCTGGAATAGCATGACCGCCGCCACGATCGTCGCCGCGTTCGCGGCCGCGGCGACCAACGCGTAGCTCGCCGCGGTGGCGACCAGCCCGCCCGCGACCCAGCGCCGCCGCCCACCGCCGCGCGCCACCGAGCGGTCGCTGAGCCAACCGAACAGGATGTTGGCCGCGCTCGCCGCGACCGCGCCGAGGATCGCGGTGAGGCTCAGCAGCGGGATGCGCGCGTCCCCCGCGATGGCGTGGATCTTGAGCGGCAGCAGCAGCGTGAGCAGCGGCAGATAGGCGATCACCCCGCCCATGTTGGCGAGCGCGAAGGCGAGCAGGAACCACGCCGGGCGCGCGGGGCGGGGGAGAGCGGGACGGGCCATGGACGCGCGCATGATAGGGCCGCGCGACCGCCGCGCCACCCTCGACCGCAACGCGGGTTGGCGGGGCGCCGCCGGCTTGGCTATGGCGGGGAGACCGGGGCAACCGGCGGTCCGGGGGAGCAGAGATGGTACGGCGGCGTCAGTCGGTCACGATCAAGCATGTCGCGGCGGACGCGGGCGTCTCGCTGCAGACGGTCAGCCGCGTCATCAACAACGAGCCCAACGTCCGCCCGGCCATGGCGGAGCGGGTGCGCGAGGCGATCACGCGGCTGGGCTATGTCCCGTCGCTGGCGGCGCAGCGCATGGGCGGCTCGCGGAGCTATCTCATCCTGGCGCTCAACGACCGCGAGCGCACGATCAGCGACTGGCGCGCGCGCCAGGGCACCGACTGGGTCGACCAGATGCTGCTCGGCGGCATGCTGACCTGCGCGCGCCACGGCTATCGCCTGCTGCTCGAACTGGTCGACACGCACAGCGACCGGATCGAGCGCGAGCTCGCCGCGACGATCGCGGCATTACAACCCGACGGCGTGATCCTCACCCCGCCGCACTCGGACAACCCGCTGATCGCCGAGCTGCTCGACCGGCACGACATCGCCTTCGCGCGGATCGGCGCGCACGGCGGCGGGACCGGGATCGCGCTGTCGATGGCGGACGAGGCCGGGGCGCGGCGCGCGACCGAGCACCTGCTCGGGCTCGGCCATCGCCGCATCGGCTTCGTCGCGGGGCCGGAGGATTACACCACCAGCGCGCAGCGCGCCGACGGCTGGCGCGGCGCGATGCGCGACGCCGGCGCGAGCTGCGACGGGCTGCTCGCGGTCGGCAACTTCGATTTTCCCAGCGGCGAGGCGGCGGCGCACGCGCTGCTCGGCGCCGCCACACCACCCAGCGCGATCCTGGCGAGCAGCGACCAGATGGCGCTGGGCGTGCTCGCCGCGGCGCGCGAGCGCGGCCTCAGCGTGCCCGAGGACCTGTCGGTGGTGAGCTTCGACGACACCCCGATCGCGCGCTTCGCGCACCCGCCGCTCACCGCGATGGAGCAGCCGATCGCGGCGGTGACGGCGCGCGCGGTGGAGCTGATCATCGCGCAGCTCGGCGGCCGGGCGCGCCCCGCCGCGCCCGTGGTGATCGCGGGCGAGCTCAAGCTACGCGCCTCGACCGCGCCGCCGCGGGAGTGAGGATCAGTGACGGCGCGTCGTCGAGACGGTTGGACCGTAGGCGAAGAGCCGTGGGCGGAGCGGCGAGAGATTGAACGATCGCTTCGACCGCGCGGTGGCAAGCAGCGCCTGAAGCTCGCTGTCCGCGTCGGTCGGCCCCACGCGCTTGATGTCGCCGTCGAGCAGCTCGCTGTTCGAGCCGATCATCTCGTGCGTCCACCGCGTCGCCTCGCGGACCTCGGGTGTCATATAGTCGGTGGCGATGGCGTCGCCCCGCCGATCACCGTGATGCATCACCGCATCGTTGAAGGGCGCCAGAGGCGCGCGTCCGCCGTCCTTCCTCACGCCGCCTCGCGCCGCCGCTCCCACTCGCGTACCAGCGTCGCGGCGGCGTCCGGCTCGATCGGGGGCGAGAACAGGTAGCCCTGCACCGCGCCGCAGCCGATCCGCAGCAGCGCGTCGAGCTGCGCCCCGGTCTCCACGCCCTCCGCCACGCATTCCAGCGCGAGCGAGCGGCACAGCGCCACCACCGCCGCCACCACCGCCCAGCCGCGCGCGGCCTCGTCGTCGGCGAGAAAGCTGCGGTCGATCTTCACCTTGTCGAGCGGCAGCTGGTGCAGGTTGCTGAGGCTGGAATGGCCGGTGCCGAAATCGTCGAGCGCCACCTTGATGCCGCGCGCCCGCAGCTGCGCCAGGGCGCGCGCCGCCGCGGGCGGGTCGCGCATCACCGCGGTCTCGGTCACCTCGATCCAGATCCGCTCGGCGGCCACGCCCGAGGCGGTGATCTCGCGCTCGATCGCCGCCATCGTCGCGGGCGAGTGCAGGTCGCAGGCCGAGAGGTTGAACGACAGCGCCAGGTCGGCCGGTAGCGCGCGGGCCGCCGCGAGCCCCTTGCGGAACACCGCCAGCGTGATGCCGTGGATCAGCGAGGATCGCTCGGCGATGGCGATGAACTCGGCGGGCGGCACCTCACCCACGAGCGGGCTGTGCCAGCGCGCGAGCCACTCCACCGCCACGATCGTGCCGCTCGCCGCGGCCACGATCGGTTGCGCGACGACGCGCAGCTCCTCGTCCAGCGCGCTGGCCTGGAGCGCGGCCTCGATCGCGCGGTCGGTGCGGATCGCGCGCGCCATGTCGGGCGTGAACACGCAGGTGCCGCCGCCGTTGACTCGCTTGGCGTGGTAGAGCGCATAGTCCGCGCGATCGAACAGCTCGGCCGCGAGCGCGCCCGCCGCGTCAACCTCGCCGGAGAGCGCGAGTCCGAGCGAGCCGCCGACGGCGACGCGCAGCTCGCCGACGGCGAACGGCGCGGCGATGCTCTGGCACAGCCACTCGGCCGCGGCGACCGCCTCGTCGCGCGCGCCCAGGGTGAGCAGTCCGAACTCGTCGCCGCCGAGCCGATAGACGGTGGTGGCGCCGCCCGCGACCGCGCGCATCCGCCGTGCCAGCTCGACCAGCAGCAGGTCGCCGACCTGATGACCGTAGGTGTCGTTGACCGGCTTGAAGCGATCGAGATCGAGCAGACCGACCGCGAACGGCGCGCCGTCGCGCGCTGCCGCGAACAGGTCGAGATCGTGGTGGAACTGGCGGCGGTTGGGCAAGGCGGTGAGGCTGTCGGTCAGCGCCAGCCGGCCGTTCTCGGCGTTGAGTCGCACCAGCTCGGCGTGCTGCTGCTCCAGCGCGGCGCGCGCCGCCACCTGGTCGCGGAAATAGTCGAAGCTGTTGAACAGCACGCGCAGCAGCACCGCGACGACCAGCGCCACGTTGGTGGCGATCACCGCGAACATGATCTGATAGTGCGTCAGACAGGCCGCGATGAAGGGCGGCACCACCATCGTCGCCACGAGCAGCGCGGCCTGCGGCAGCGACATCAGGCAGAAGACACAGCCCATCACCGTGGTGGAGAGATAGACCGCGGCATGCGTCTGCTGCGCCGCGTCGCCGTAACGCATCAGCAGCAGCGACCACACCATATAGGCGATCGCGATCGGACCCGCCGCCGCCGTGATCGTGCGCAGCTGGCGCCGCGCCGCCGCGGGGGTAGGCGCGACCCCGCGTCGGCCGGCGCGGGCCCAGCGCAGCAGGCGGATCAGCGTGACCGCGAAGAGCAGCGCGGGCACGGTGACGGTGAGCAGCGCCGGCGCGCTGTCGTGATGCGTCACCGCGACCGCGAGCGAGTTGATCAGCAGCAACCCGTAGAGCAGCGGGACCTGGCGGTAGAGGTTGGTGACCTGGGCGATCGCCAGCCGCGGATCGTCACCGATCCCGGCGTACCAACGATACAGCCGCGTCACCATCGCCACCCCCTGACACGCGCGAGCGTCCCTTTCCCCATCGTGGGCCATAGAACGGATGGGCTGACGATACACTAACGCGGCGGCTACGATTCCTTCCAATTCCCGCGGGCTTGCGGGGCGAGCCCGAGGCTATGCGCGCGTTGGGAGCTTGTCGTACCAGATCGACTATCTTCTTCGCGGACCGCGGCTGCGCCTTCCACGTCTCCGTCATCCCGGGCTTGGTCCGGGATGACGGAAGTCTGCGGAGAGGCGCCGCGGACCCAGGAAGCCGCTACACCGAGGCTTGCTGCTCCTGCGCCGGCACGTCGGATCGGCTCGGCCCGCCCGCCGCATCGCGCGAGAGCAGCTCGAGCCGCTGCGGCACCGTGCCCAGCTCGATGCCCTCCTCGCGGAAACGGCGCAGCAGCACCGTGAAGATCGCGCTGCGCGAAGCGTAAGCGGCGCGCGGCGAGCCGACGTGCGCGAAGCAGTTGAAGAAGATCCGGCCATCCGCGATCGAGTCGATGAAGATCGCGGGCGCGGGATCGTCGAGGATCGCGCCCTCGTCGGCGAACGCCTGCGCGACGATCGCGCGCGCCTTGTCGGCGTCGCTCTCGAGCGGCACGGAGAATTGTACCTGGATGCGGCCGAGCGGGCTCGCCAGCGTCTTGTTGAGCACCGACTTGGTGATCAGCTCGCTGTTGGGAACGATCAGCGTGGAATGGTCGGCCAGCGCGATCTCGGTCGAGCGCACGCTGATGCGCTTGACGTCACCCTCGTCGGTGCCGACGCGGATCCAGTCGCCGATCTTGATCGGCCGCTCCGCCAGCAGGATCAGCCCCGACACGAAATTGGACGTGATCGCCTGCAGGCCGAAGCCGATGCCGACCGAGAGCGCCGAGAGCAGCAGTGCGATCCGCTCGACACCGATGCCGAGCGAGGCCAGCGCCCAGATCACCGCCAGCGCCACACCGACGTAGCGCGCCACCAGGCTGACCGAGTTGCGCCCCGATCCGTCGAGGTCGGTCGCGGGCAGATAGCGCTGCTCGAGCCAGCGCATGAAGCCGCGCACCAGCGCCAGCCCGATGAACAGCACCACCACGCCGCGCAGGATCGTCCCCGGCGAGATCGCGATGCCGCCGACCTGCACGCCCTGCGCCAGCGTGCCCAGCCGCGAGACGAGCGCGCCGACGCCGTTGCCGCCGTTGAACGGCGAGAACAGCAGCCCCAGCGCGAACAGCGCCAGCGTCAGTCGCAGCACGCCCGAGGCGAGCACGCCGAACTGCTCGATCAGCGCGCCGCGGACGCCGAGCGCGCGCGACAGCGTCCGCCCCAGGCCGCCGTCGCGCGTGAAGACCGTCGTGGCCAGGTCGTCGATCGCCGCCATCAGCAGGAAGGTGGCGCAGCCGAGCACCGTCGCCCAGGCGACGATCCGGACGATGAACGAGGCCAGGCCGACGTAGCCGAGCAGCAGCGCGAACGACGCCACCACCACCACCGTCCAGGCCACCAGCGCGGCGGCCCCGAGCCCGGCGCGCGCCGGGGCCTGGTCGTCCTCCGCGCGCGCCGCGCGCAGCCGGCCGAGCGCGACCAGCGCCGCGGCGAGGATCAGCAGATGGAGCAGCGCGACGAGCACCTGGGTCGCGCTCAACGCCGCGGCACTGGCGCCGACCGTCTGGTTGAAGGCGTTCACGATGATCGAGAAGAAGGCGACCGCGGCGAGCAGCCAGCTGAACGGGCGCAGCCGGCGCGCGACGTCGTCGGCGATCGGCGCGACGCGCCAGCTCGGCTGGTTGCGCATCAGCACGGCGCCCGTCACCGCGACGGTGAAGCCGGCGAACGAGCTCGCCTGCACGAACGTGTCCGCCAGGCCGTTGACCGCCGCCGGCACCAGCCCGGCCCAGCGCAGCCCCTGTACCAGCGCGAAACTCGCCAGAAGGGGGGTCAGCGTGCCGACCAGCACGCGCCAGATCGCGTTGCCCGAGCGGCGGACGCGATGCCCGGGCGCGTCGTCGATCAGGAAGCGCAGGCCGATCCGCACCGCGGCGGCGCGGCCGGGCAGCGCGATCGCCAGCGCGACGAGCAGCCCGAGCAGCGCCGGCCAGACGGGGGCGTCGCGCCAGCCCGCGGCGAGCTGGCGCGTCGCGAGCGTGAGCACCGCCTCGATCCGGCGCAGGTCGCGCGGCGCCGCCTGCAGCACCGCGCCCCAGAAGCCGGGGGAGAGCGGCGAGGGGACGTGCGCCGCGATCGTCTGGCTGAACTGCTCGGCCTCGGTGCGGTCGATCTCCTCGACGAGCTGCTGCGCCTCGACCGCGATCAGCCGGCCGCGCTTGCTGTTCGAGTCGATGGCGGTGCGCTGCCGCGCCAGCCGCGCGCGCTGCGCGGCGAGGTCGGGCGCCTCGCCCGCGGCGGCGGGGCCGAGCTGCGCGGCGCGCGCCTCGACCAGCGCGAGCTGGTCGGTGAGATCGTCGGCGGCGGCGGCGGCGTCCTCGCGCGCGGCGTTGACGCGCTCGCGCAGCGTGTCGCGCGCCTCGCGGTCGGTCGACCGGTCGAGTGCGCCGTCGACCGCGCGCACCTCGCGCTCGGCCTTGATCAGCCGCGCGGTGGCGGCGGTGACCGGGTCGACCTGCGCGGCGGCGAGCGGCGCGAACAGGAGCGCGAGCAGCGCCAGCAGCGACAGCGCGGCGGCGCGCGCGCGGGCGGACAGCGGGAGGCACGTCATCGCCGCGGCGATAGCAGAGCGGGCGGGGGCGCGGCCAGTGTGCGGGGAAAAGGCATCGGGGTCATCCGTCCGCGTCACCGTCCGGACGCGCTTCGTCGCTTCCCGCCGTCATCCTGAACTCGTTACAGGGTCGAGTGTCCCGCGAGCGCCGCCGCGGCCGATCTGCGGCGCGGTGGATCCTGGAACGAGTTGAGGATGACGCCAGTGGACGACGCATGGCGCTGACGCACGAAGGACGGCGCGTGGTGCATCGCGCTACCCTGCGCTTCACCGCTCCCCCTCGGGACCGTTCCGCCCTACACCGTCGTCGAGAGGAGACGGACGTGGCGGAGCGGGAGCGGGTGAGGCGGGTGGTGATCCTCGGCGGCGGCACCGCCGGCTGGATGACCGCGATCGCGCTCGCGCGCCAGCTCGGACGCTCGGTGGCGGTCACCTTGCTCGAGTCGGAGGAGATCGGCACGGTCGGGGTCGGCGAGGCGACGATCCCGACGATCCACTGGTTCAACCAGCTGATCGGGCTTGACGAGGCGGCGTTCCTGCGGGCCACGGGGGCGACCTACAAACTCGGCATCGAGTTCGTCGACTGGGCGCGACCGGGGCACCGCTATTTCCACCCGTTCGGCCACTATGGCGCGGCGCTGCCCGGGGTCGCCTTCCATCACCGCTGGCTGCGCGCGCGCGCGGAGGGGCTGGACCTGCCGCTCGCCGCACTGTCGCTGGCCACGCACGCGGCGCTGGACGGGCGCTTCGCCAAGCCCGCGACGGAGCAGCGATCGATCCTGTCGACGCTGGGCTATGCCTATCACTTCGATGCCGGGCGCTACGCCGCGCACCTGCGCGGGCTCGCCGAGGCGGCCGGGGTCGTGCGGGTCGAGGGGCGACTCGCCGCGGTCGAGCGCGACGCGGCGAGTGGCCGGGTCGCGGCGCTGACCACCAAACGCGGCGAGCGGCTCGCGGGCGAGCTGTTCGTCGACTGCTCGGGCTTCCGCGCGCTGCTGATCGCGGGCGAGATGGGCGCCCGCTACGACGATTGGTCGCGCTGGCTGATGTGCGACCGCGCGGTGGCGGTGCCCAGCGCGGCGACGCGGCCGACGCTGCCGTACACGCGCTCGACCGCGCGCGCGGCGGGGTGGCAGTGGCGCATCCCGCTGCAGCATCGCACCGGCAACGGCTACGTCTACGCCTCGCAGCACCTGTCGGACGACGAGGCGGCGGCGACGCTGCTCGCCGACCTCAACGGCGCGGCCCTGGGCGAGCCGCGCTTCCTGCGCTTCACCGCGGGCGCGCGGCCCGAGCCCTGGTGCGGCAACGTGGTCGCGATCGGGCTCGCGGCGGGGTTCCTCGAGCCGCTCGAGTCGACCAGCATCCACCTGATCCAGAGCGGCATCGCCAAGCTGCTGACGCTCTTCCCCGAGCGCGGCGACGACGCGGCGCTGGCGGCGCGCTACAACCGGCTGATGGCGGCGGAGATGGAGCGGATCCGCGACTTCCTGATCCTCCACTATCACGCGCAGCGCGGGAAGCCCGAGCCGCTGTGGCAAGCGTGTCGCGCGATGGCGCTGCCGGAGGCGCTGGTGGAGCGCGAGGCGCTGTACCGCCGGGGCGGACGGCTGATGCTGGAGGCCGACGAGCTGTTCCGCGAGGCGAGCTGGCTGGCGGTGCTGGAGGGGCAGGGGATCGCGGCCGAGGGGTATCACCCACTCGCCGACGCGCTCGACGGCGCCGGCAACATCGAGCAGGTGCGCGCGCTCGCCGGGCTGATCGCGCGCGCCGCGCCGACGCTGCCGATGCACGACGACGCGCTGGCCGCGGCGATGGGCGAGGGGGGTCGGTAGCCACGCCGGCGCGTGCTCCGGCGAACGCCGGAGCCCAGGGCGCCAGCGCGGGACGCCGCTGGCGCTGGGCTCCCGCATGTGCAGGAGCACCGGCTCACGACGTCGTACGGCCGCTCACCGCGGGGGACGCACCGCCAGGTAGACGGTGCTCCACAGCTGCGCCGCGTTGGACTCGTCGACGTCCTTCTTGCCCGCGCCGAACGGCACCACCGCGTAGCGCCCGTCGCGATAGGCCCAGGACCACAGCTCCGAGCTCTGCGTCGCGCGCGTCGCGGCGATCGCGCGCCACAGCCGCGCCTGCGCGTCGGTCAGCACCGCGCGGGTCGAGGCGGGCAGGTCACGGCGCTGGAGCTGCCGTTCGAGCCCGGCGGCGAACAGCGCCTGCTGCCACGACCACACCACCGCGCCGTGATAGGCAGCGGGGGTGAAGCGCGCCTGCGTCGCCGCGTCCGCCAGCGCCGGGTTGGCGACGAGCAGGCCGACGTCGGTCATCAGCCCGGCGGGGAAGGGTCGCGCCAGCGCCGCGACGTCGCGCTCCAGCTCGGCCGCGGGCGGCGCGCCGAACAGCAGCGCGAAGCCTTCGTCCGAGTTGAGGATCGGCACCGCGCGGCCGCGCTCGTCGAGCGACAGCGCGTGATAGACCAGCGGCGTCTGCCCCAGGCTCGCCAGCGCGGGGGCGGCGGGCACGCCGAGCGTGCGCGCATAGGCCGCGATCTTCGGTGCCGCGTCGCGCGCGGGCAGCTCGACGCGGAACAGCGCGGGGGCGCGTTCACGCCACGTCGCCGCCATCGCCGCGGCGCGCGCGAGGCCGGCGCGGTCGGACGCGCTCACATAAGGGGCGAGCAGACCCGCCGCGTTCAGCCGGGCCGCCGCGTCGAGCGCGGCGGGGACCAGCACGGCGTTGACGTCATAGGGGTAGCGCCCGCGGCCGAGCCCCTCCTCGCTGTCGCGCCACTGACCGGTCATGCGGCCGGGGCGCAACGCGACCAGGCGATCGACCGCGGGAGCCTCGGCGAACGCGCGCGCGCGCTCGATCACCAGCCGCAGGTTGCGCAGCAGCGCCGCGCCGGCGGGTTCGCTGGAGCCGGGGCGCGCCTCGCTGGCGATCGGTCGCGCCAGGAAGGCGCGCGCGCGGGCCGGGTCGGCGTGCTCGAGCAGGTAAGCGGCGGCGACCGGCGCGAGCATGAAGTCGTCGTCGATCATGGCATAGTCGAGCGTGGCAGCGTCGCCGCTGCGCCCCGCCCTGCGGTGCTCGAGCAGCGCGAACTCGGACAGGCCCTCCTCGTGCGCGACGTCGCCGTCGGCGGCGAGCCGCGCCAGCACCGCGCCGAGCCCCGCCTCGATCGCGGGAGGCTGGAGCGCCGGCATCAGCAGCCGCACCGACATCAGCGTGTCGCGTCCGAAATAGGTGTCGAACCGCCACGAGCCCGCCAGGAACTTCTCACGATAGCTGAGGAAGCGCAGCGCGTTGCGCGCGGTAGGCTCGTCGGCGGCGTCGGCGTTGAGCAGTTCGGGCAGCGCGATCCCGGTGAGCGGCGTGTCGCCGGTCGCGGCGGTGATCTCGAGCTGGATGCGGCCGTCGCGCCCCGCCACCAGCGCGCCGCGCTCGATCCGGCCAGCGCGCACGCGCAGTGCGAGACGGTAGCCCGGGGCGCCGTCGACGCGGTCGCGCGCGTAGGTGATCGTGTCGCGGCCGAGGCGGGGAGCGACCGCCACCTCGGGCGGGAAGCGCCCGACGCTCTGATAGTCGCGCAGGAAGCGGACGTTCGACAGCACCGCCTGCCGCAGCTCGAGCCGCGGCGCGGCGACGCTGGCGACGGCGCGGATGCCGTGGAGCGGGCGGCCGCGCGCGTCGCGCAGGGTGATCGCGGCGGGTGCGCGATCGAGCCGCCACGTGACCGGCGCGGCGGTGCGCTCGAACCAGAGGCCGACGCCGCTGTTGCCGGCGGGGAAGGCGACGAGGATGCGCGGCTCGGCGCCCTCGCGCAGCAGCAGGTGTGCCGCGGTGGCGCCGTCGCGCAGGAAGGCGTTGAGATTGTCGCCCTCGCTGAGCTGATAGGCGAGCTCGGGCGGACGCTGGGCGAGCGCCACCCCGGCGCTGCCCGCGAGCAGCAGCGCGGCGAGGAGGCGGGCGGCGCGGGTCATGTTCGTGCTCCGGATGTTGGGGGGCAGACGCATCAGCGCTCTAGCCGTTGCCGTGCTCCTGCGCACGCAGGAGCCCAGGATCGCGGCCGTCGCGCGCTCGGCTTCGGGCTCCTGCGCACGCAGGAGCCCCATGTGGTCCGCTTCGAACGTCGACGGTCCGCGTCTCGGAGCGAAGTGCGCCGCACACGGGGCCGAGCGGCAGGGGGCGAACTCTCCTCGCCGCTCGCCGTCGTGTCCTCAGAAGCGCAGCGTCACCGACCCGCCGTAGGTCGGGCCGACGATCCCGCGGGCGTAGAAGAAGCCCTGGGTGATCGCCTGCGTCTGCCCCTGGCGTGGGTTGCCCTCGGTGAGGCCGACGACGTTGAAGATGTTCTCGGCGTTGAAGCTCACCTGCAGCTGCGGTGTGACGTTGACGTTGATCCCCGCGCTGGTGACGCCATAGCCGGGCAGCGCGACGCCGTTGCCCGCATCGGCGAAGATCTTGCCGACGTATTTATAGCGCGCGAAGATGTCGCCGAGACCGTTGGGCAGCTGGATCGCGGGCGTCACCGTCCACAAGGTGGAGGGGGTGCGCTCGGGGCGATTGCCCTCATAGCCCGCCTGGGTGGCGCCATCGAGCTGGAGGTTCTCGAGCCGCGGATCCTGGAACACTGCCTGGCCGTCGATCGAGAACCAGCGCACCGGGCGGATCACCGCGTCGATCTCGATGCCCTTGGTGCGCAGGTCGGCGTTGATGTTCTGCTGCTGCGCCGGGTTCTCGGGATTGGCGAAATTGTAGTTCTGGTCGTCGAAGTTGGTGCGGAACACCGTGACCGAGCCGCTGAAGAAGCGTTCATATTGGTAGCGGATCCCGGCCTCGTACAACTTGATCGTGGTGATCGGGTCGGCGCTGTTCGTCTGGAAACCATCGGCATAGCGCGCGTAGATCGAGAGGTTCGGGGTGATCAGATAATTGGCGCCGACCGTCCAGGCGATCTTCTCCTGGCCGCGGTTGAGCGTGGCAAATTGGCCCGCGAAGGTCGGGCCGACCGTCGGCACGACGCCGGCGGTGCCCTGCGGCACCAGCTGCTGGAACACGCCGGTGCGGATCTCGACGATGCGGTTCGCGGCGTCCACCGCCGCCGCGTCGATGCCGTCGCGCGCGGTCGACTGGATGTTCTCGAAGCGGATGCCGCCGTCGATGCGGAGCTTGCCGATCGCGAGCTCGTCGTTGGCGTAGAGCGACACCGCGTTGTCGTCGCGCACGCGAATGCCGTTGCCCCAGTCGCCGTAGGAGACCAGGCCGTTGTCGCTCAGCGTGCCGATCACGTTGTTGCCGCCGTCGAGCGCGACGATGTCGTAGATGTCGCTGTCGTTGCGCACGTCGTTGACGACGCTGGCGACCGCCGACTGGTTCTGGCGGCGGTGGACGGCGTAATACATCATGCCCGCGGTGAGCGAGTTGGTGAAGCTGCCGCCCTGATATTCCCAGCGCCCGCCCAGGTTGAGGCCGAAGTCGTGCGCGTCGAGCCGGTCGTGGTTGAGCGTCGTGCGCTGGAGGAAGCCGTTGCCGTTGAGCGCGTTGAGCTCGCTCGTCTGGTTGGCGCCGATCACCGTGCCGGTGCGCAGGTTGCGGATGCCGAAGCTCACCCGCGCGGGGAAGGCGACCGCGCCGGCGCTGAGCAGGTCGTTGATCGGCGAGCCGCTGCCCGGCGTCAGATAGCTCACCGCGCTCGCCAGGCCGGCGTTGCCGGTCCCCGAGCCGGGGAACAGGCCGTTGAAGTCGTAGGAATAGTCGAGGTAGCGGCTGCGCAGGAACACGTCGAACGTGTCGGTCACCGGCTTCTCGAAGTCGACGCGGAACTGGTTCGAGATCGACTTGATGCCCTGATCGTAGCGGAAGTTGCGGATGCCGTCGCGCTCGACGAACGTCGACACCGGCACCGCGATGTTGCGGAAGGCGTCACCGCCGATATTGTCGCGCTGCGTGTCGAGGCCCGGGAAGCCGCTCGGCTCGCCGTTGTCGTAGCGATACGGCATGCTGGCGTAATAAGCCGTGTTCATGTCGCCGCGCTTGGCGGACAGCCGCAGGAAGCCGCCGTCGTCGAAGCGGTATTCCAGCATCGCCTTCACGCGATAGCCGTCATAGTCGAACGGGTTGCGCCGCACGCCCGGGCTGCTCTGGTAATAGCCGCCGATGCTGAAGGCGAGGTTCTGCGCCAGCGGGGCGGAGACGTAGAGGTCGGCGCGCTTGAGCCCGTAATTGTAGTAGGTGCCGCGCGCGATCGCCTCGAACCGCTCCTGGTTGGGCCGCTTCGAGATGAAGTTGATCGTCGCGCCCGCGCCGTTGACGGTGAGCACGCCCGAGGAGCCGCCCTTGACCGCCTCGAGCCGATCGATCGTGAGGTCCTGCTGGAAGAAGAAGTCCGCGCCGCCGCCGCCGTAGAGGATCGGCATGCCGTCCTCCTCGAGCTGGACGAAGCGCTGCCCGCCGCCCTGGAGGCCGCGCACCGAATAGTTGTTCGACGCCTCGCCCGCGGTGCCCTCGACGAAGATGCCGGGCACCAGCTCGAGCATGTCGGCGGTGGAGCGCGGTGCGCGGCGATCGATGTCGTCGCGGGTGGCATAGGTGATGTCGGCCGAGGAGGTGATCAGCGGGCGGTCGCGCGAGGTCTGCCCGGTGACGACGATGTCCTGCAGCCCGTCGCCGTTCTCGCCGGCCGGTGCGGTGTCGGGGGCGCCGCTGGGCGAGTCCTGCGCCGGCGAGGGCGTGCCGGTCTGATCGACCGGCTGGGTGGTGGCGGGGCCGGCGACGGTCTGGGCCGACGCGGGCGCGATCGGCAACAGCGCGGCGCCCGCCAGCAAAGCGGCGCGGCGCGTGGTGAATAGCGGCATCTTCCCCTCCTGACTGATCGGGTCGCGCCGCCCTCTCGATGGGGGTGGCGTCGACGGTCTTCCTATCCCTGTGTTAATCGATTTCAAAGGTGGGCGGGTGCCTGCGACGACGATCCCGCGGCAGCTGTGGCCGGCGCGCAACGGTGGCGCGCCGGCCGCGCGGTTCAGACCGAGCTCGCGTCGGTCTGCTCGGTCTGCGCCATGCCGTCGGGCCGCGCCGCGCCGAGTTCGGGCTCGCCGCCCAAGGGCTCGTTGCGGAAGACGGTGAACTCGCCGCGCCCGTCGATCGTCGGCCCGCTGGTCCAGCGTCCCTCCGGGTAGGTGCCGTCGAGCGAGGTGACGAAGAAGTCGTAATTGTGCTCCTGATCCTCCTTCTCCTGCGGGAAGGAATTAGGAATCGGCAGCTGGGTCGCGGCGCCGCCGAGCTCCTCGATCACCGCGAGCCACTGCTGCTGGTGCATCGTGTCGCGCGCGATCATGAAGTGGAGCATCTTCTTCATGCCCTCGTCGCGCGCGGCGTTATAGAGCCGGGTGGCCAGCACGCGCCCGGTGCTCTCCGCGGCGACGTTGCAGTACATGTCCGCGGCGATGTTCCCGCTGGCGTAGATGTGGCTCATGTTGAACGGCACGCCGTCCGAGTCCACCGGCATCGCCGCGAGCCCGGTCGAGAGCAGGTTCTTGTGGATCAGGCCCTCGATGATGTGGCGTGGGCGCTCGCCGCCCATCACGGCGCCGACGATCCCGTCCGCCGCACCCTCGGCCTGGAGGCTGGCGGGCGCCTTGTCGAGGTTGAGCGCCACCGCGGTGGCGAGCATCTCGATATGGCCGATCTCCTCGGTGGCGGTGTGGAGGAGCATGTCACGATATTTCGGCGTGGGCGCGCGATTGCCCCAGGCCTGGAAGAAATACTGCATGCAGACGCGGATCTCGCCCTCGACGCCGCCGATCGCCTGCTGGAGCATCCGCGCGAAGGCGGGATCGGGCTCGGTCACCTGCACCGGATATTGGAGCCGCTTGTCGTGATAGTACATCGCACGTCCTCGCTGTTGGATGATCCCGCCCCGATCATCCGCCAACGGCTCAGCACGCCCGAAGTTTACTATAATGGATTAGAATAACGACGTTATTGCAACAACTTGCGTCAAGTTCTGCGCGCCCGGAGCGCAGCGCCCCGGGCGCGCGTGGCGATCAAAGGAAGGGACGGCCGCCGGTCACCGCGATCGTCGCCGCGAGGATGTAGCTCGCCTCGTCGCTGGCGAGCATGACATAGGCCGGCGCCAGTTCGGCGGGCTGCGCGGCGCGGCCGATCGGCGTGTTCTCGCCGAAGCTCTTCACCTTCTCGGGCGGCATGGTCGAGGGGATCAGCGGGGTCCACACCGG
The DNA here is from genome assembly GCF_014194975.1 of Sphingomonas sp. BK580. Taxonomy (GTDB): domain Bacteria; phylum Pseudomonadota; class Alphaproteobacteria; order Sphingomonadales; family Sphingomonadaceae; genus Sphingomonas. Next base: position 61,007 of record NZ_JACIAY010000018.1, read on the forward strand.
CCCCGGCGCGACCGCGTTGACGCGGATCCCGCGCTCGGCGAGCATCTGGCCGAGCCCCGCGGTGAAATTGTGGATCGCGCCCTTGGTGGTGGCGTAGGCGAGCAGCTGCTCGCTGGGCTGGTCGGCGTTGATCGAGGTGGTGTTGATGATCGACGACCCCTCGCGCATGTGCGGCACCGCGGCCTTCGACAGATAGAACATCGCGTGGATGTTGGTGGCGAAGGTCAGCTGCCACTCCTCGTCGCTGATGTCCTCGATCGCGTGGAAGGTGGCCTGGTGCGCGGCATTGTTGACGAGCACGTCGATCCGCCCGAACGCCTCCACCGCGCGGTCGACCACGGCGCGGGCGTGCGCCGGGTCGCTGATGTCGCCGGGGACGAGCACGGCCTGGCGCCCGGCCTGCTCGACGAGCCGCTGGGTCTCGCGCGCGTCCTCCTCCTCGCTGAGATAGGAGATCAGCACGTCCGCACCCTCGCGCGCGAAGGCGAGCGCGACGGCGCGACCGATGCCGCTGTCGCCGCCGGTGACGATCGTCTTCTTGTCGGTGAGGCGGCCGCGGCCGACATAGCTGTGCTCGCCGTGATCGGGGCGCGGGTCCATCGCGTCGGTGCTGCCCGGCATCGTCTGCTGCTGCTCGGGATAGGGCGGGGTAGGCCGGTCGGTCATCGCCTGATCTCCATCTTGGGTCGGGCGTTCAACCGATCGGCACGGCGCCGGCGTTCCGGTCTTTGACGTGAATCAGCCAGTCTCGTCCGGCGGCTGAGGCGTGCGACGAAGTGACATCGCGGCGCCAAAAAACTGTCATCGAATCGCTTGACCCCTCCGGATGTGCCCCATATATGCCGCTTCACCGGACGGGGGGCGCTGCTGAGGCGGTGCTTCTGGGATGGTCGCCAGATAGGATGGACATCGTTCTCCCCGATCGAAGGGTGGGGGAGGGTTGGATGTCCGGTTTCTTCGTCGGCGGTTCTTTGACATTGTAG
>NZ_JACIAY010000019.1 GCF_014194975.1 Sphingomonas sp. BK580
GTCCGCCAGCGCCGCGTCGAGCGCGGCGACCAGCAGCGGCACGTTGCGCGACTCATTGTACACCGGCACCACGATCGCCAGCTCCGCCGGCAGCGCGCGCGCTGTCTCCGCGGCGCGCGCGCCAGCCGCCACGCCGTCACGCAGAACCGGGCGGTCCATTCCCTCTCCCATGGTGGTCATCGCGGCACCGACCCCGTCACGGGCGGCGGATCGAGCCGTACCGACAGCGCCGGGTCCCATACCGTGTACGTCTTGCCCAGGAATATCGACTCGATCACCCCGACGCCGACGCCGTACAGGCTGAGCACCGCCGAGGAGGCGAGCGACAGCGGCTTGGCCTGGGTCGTCTCGCCGATCACCAGCAGCAGCGCGGCGAGCAGCGCCAGCCCGCCCGCGAGTGCCCAGCCCGCGGCGAGCGCGAACGCCAACCCCGCGCACAGCGCCGCCCCAGCGACGAAGAAGGGCATCAGCCACTTCATCGGGCGGTGCGACACATAAGCGTAGAGCGGCAGGAAGCGCATGCGGCGCAACTGCGGCCACATCGCGCGATGGACGTTGAGCGCCTGGCACGCGATCCGCTGCTTGCGCCGCTTCTCCTCGTTGGCACCGGTGGCGCTGCGCTCATACACCTCGACGTCGTCGGCGCTGACGATGCGCTTGCCCGCGATCAGGATGGTGAGACTGAGGAACAAGTCATCGATGAGGTGCGGCGGCGGCGGCCGGTGCAGCGCGCGGCGCATCATGAACATCGCGCCGTCGCAGCCGATCAGCCCCATGCGATCGCTCTCGATTCGCTTGATCTGTTCCTCGCGCTGCCAATAACCGGAACCGAGCGCCGCGGTCGCGGTCTCGTCCGAGTTAGAATAGACCAGCCGTGCGGTGGCGCAGCCGACGCTCGGGTCGGCGAGCCAGCGCGCCAGCCGCGTCGCGACATCGACCTGGCTCTCCACGTTGGCATCGGTGAACAGGATATAGTCGCTGCGGCTGCGCGCGACGAGCAGGTTCATGCCGAAGGTCTTGCCCGCACGCTCGGCACCCACCACGAGGTCGATCCGGTCGGCGTAGCGCTCGAGGATCGCGACCGTGCCGTCCTGCGGGGAGTCGGCGTAGACGTGGATCGTCGCCGGCCCATAGGCCGCGGCGACCTCGATCAACCGCTCCACCTTGGCGGCGATCACATCCTGCTCGTTATAGGCGCTCATGCAGATCGCGAGCGACGGCGGCGGCGACGCCAGCTCGGCCGCCGGCACCGCCGGGCGCGCGCGCACGAAAAGGCGCAGGCTGAGCGGATAGGTCAGCAGCGGATGGACCGCGCATGCCAACAACATCGCGGCCACTACCATCGCGAGAACGCTCGACGTATCTATTGGAAGTCGCCCCGACTAACGACCGCGTACACTGGCCCCTGAGCCCGTAGAGTGTGGCGAGACGTCACCTGATGCAACGGAAAATCCAACACTTACCATATCAGAACAGGACATCATGCTGCGCCGCACCATGTTGACGCGGCGCGCTGTTCACTGGTAGGTATCGACGCTGTTAACCGGGGAGCAGTGTCGGTGCGTATCACAGCCTGTTGGGGTCTGATCCTGCTTGCCAACGCGGGCATAGCGGGGGCGCAGAACGCACCCGCGCCCGCCGCGGCGACGAGTACGCCGGCTTATCTGCTCGGGCCGGGCGACAAGGTGCAGATCGCGGTCTATGGCGAGCAGGAGCTCACCGGCGAGCAGCTGGTCGGCCCCGACGGCAGCGTGACGCTGCCGCTGATCGGCCGTGTGATGGCCAAGGGTCGCTCGGTCAACCAGGTCTCCGAGGACATCCGGGCGCGGCTCGCCGACGGTTTCGTGCAGAACCCGAGCGTGGCGGTGACGATCGTCAACTATCGCCCCTTCTACATTCTCGGCGAGGTCAATACGCCCGGCCAATATGAGTACGCGCAGGGAATGACCGTCCTGTCCGCGGTCGCTCGCGCCGGCGGCTTCACCTACCGCGCCAAGAAGAGCGAAGTGTTCGTCAAGCGTGAGGGCGACCCGCAGGAATATCGCGTCCGCGTCACCAATGACCTGCTGATCCAGCCCGGCGACACGATCAGAGTCGGCGAGCGCTACTTCTGATGCGGCGCGCTCTCTCGCGCGCACGTCGGTCCGCCGCGGCGAACGCGTCGCTGGTCGGCGTGCTGCTCGCCGCGGGTGCGGCCTGGCCTTGCGCCGCCGACGCGCAGGTGTTCGGCCAGCTGCTCGACTCCGAGATCCCGCTGACCACGCAGACCGGGCGCAACCAGGGCGTGCTGGAGCGGCCCAAGCCCGAGCTGGCGCCGATCGGCCTGCCGCTCGGCAGCTTCCGGCTCTATCCCGACGTGAGCGCCGGCGTCGGCGTCACCACCAACGTCGTGGGTGCCTCGGTCGACGCGCGCTCCGACACATTCGCGACCTTCTCGCCGCAGCTGACGCTCCGCAGCGACTGGGGCCGGCACCAGCTCAACGGCATCGTGAACTATTCGGCGGTGCGCTATCGCTGGACCTCCCCGCGCGACGAGGACGCCTTCCTCGCGGAATTGTCCGGCCGGCTCGACGTCGTCGGCGAGAGCCAGATCAGCGGGGCGGCCTCGTATCGGCGCACCTACGAGAGCCAGCAGGAAGCCAACTTTCCGGTCAACGGCGCCGGCTCGGTGGCGGTCGACCAGGCCCGCGGGATGTTGCGCGCCGCGGTCGTGACGAATCGGCTGCGCTGGACCTTTAGCGGGGACTTGAACACCTTCCGCTACGGCGACACGATCAGCACAACGGGCGCGCGGCTCGACCTCTCGTTCCGTGACCGCGACGTGTATCGCGGAACGGTGCGCGCCGAATATCAGCTGAGCCCTGACAATTCCATCTTCGCGCAGGGCACGTACCGGCGCACGGATTACGTCACCACCAACGAACTCGATGATCGCACCAGCAGCGAGTGGCGCGGCGGGATCGGCGCGATCGCCGACGTGAGCGAGCTGCTGCGCGTCGCCGGGGGTATCGGCTATTTCCGGCGCACCTATGCCAACCCGGTGTTCGTGCCGATCGGCGGCATCGCGATCGACCTTCGCGCCGATTATTATCTGTCGCCGCTGACGACGATCTCTGCGGTCGTCTCGCGTCAGCCCGAGGACGCGGCGGTCCGCGGTTCGCCCGGTTACATCGCCAGCCGGACCGGCCTGCGCGTCAACCACGAGTTGCTGCGCAGCTTAGTTCCTTACATCGGACTTGATTACTTCACCGGCACCTTCAAGAATTTCAACCGTAAGGACACCGGTATCATCGCACTCGGCGGCTTCGATTACACGCTGAATCGGCGGTGGGTGCTCAGCCTCGACGCCAATTACAGCTCGCGGCAGAGCTCGGGGACGCAGCGCGCACCGGGGATCAATGAGTTCCGCGCGCTCACCAGCATGAAGTTCAGGATTTGACCCAGGGCGATGTCCGCATCGATCCCCGCAAGCGCAGGTAGCTTATGAATCAGGAGACGATCCGAGACCCTGGACCGCAGGATCTCGCCGGGCTGTTCTCGCGCTTGAAGCGGCACCTGCCGCTCAGCGTCGCGATCGTGGCCGCCATGCTGGTGCTGGCCTATGTCGGTACCAAGCTGATGTCGCCCAAATATACCGCGACGACGCAGCTGCAATATGCGCCGGCCGCGACGCTGGCGCGCGATGCAGGGTCGCAAGCGCAGCGCTCGCTCTCCGACCAGGAGCGTGACGCGGCGATCAGCGCGCAATTGCAGATCGTCAGCTCGCTGCCCGTGGCCAAGCAGGTGCTGCGCGACAAGGCCGTGCTGAACAACGCGCGCCTGCGCCAGGTCGCCAAGTCAATGGACCCGAGCGGCCAGTCGGTCGACGCGCTCGCCTCCGCGCTGCTCGCCAATGTCGCCGCCGCGCGCGTGGGCCAAACTCCACTGTTCACCATCAGCTACACCGATGCCAATCCGCTCGACGCGGCGCGCATCGCCAACGCCTTCTCGCGCGCCTATCTCACGGTGCAGGCGCAGCAGAAGGCCGGCACCGAGGACGGCGGCAAGACCGACCTCAACAAGCAACTCGCGCTGCTCGGCCAGCGCGCGCGCGAGGCCGACGCCGCGGTGGCGGCCTATCGCCTGCGCAACAACATCGTCGTCGACCCCACCTCGACCGGACAGGGGGAGGCACTCACTGACATGAACAACTCGCTCGCCGGCGCACGCGGCGAGGCGGCACAGGCTGCGGTGCGCGGCCAGGCGAGCGGCAGCACGGTGATCTCGGGCGGCGTGGATACCAGCGCTCTGTCGAGCCTGCGCCAGCAGCGCGCCGAGGCGGCGCGTGACCTCGCCGGGCTGAGCGCACGCTACGGCGACCGCAACCCGCAGGTGATCGACGCCCGCCAGCGCGTCGCCGAGCTCGACAAATCGGTCGATCGCGAGATGGCGAGCGTTTCGCGCAGCGTTCGCGCCGAGTCCGATGCGGCACGCGCGCGCGCCGCCTCGATCGAGTCGAGCCTCGCGCAGACGCAGGGTCGGCTCGCGTCCAACGTCCGCGCCGGCGTCGAACTCGCCGAGCTGCAGCGTCGCGCGGATGCCGCGCGCCAGCTCTACTCGAACCTGCTCGCCAACGTCGGCCAGCAGACGACCAATCTCGCGATCGTCCAGCCTGACGCGCAGATCGTCGTCGAGGCGGTGCCGCCGCTCAGCCCCTCGTCGCCGCGGCTGCTGATCAACCTGCTCGTCGGCTTCGCGCTCGGCAGCGCGATCGCGCTGGCCCTGGCCTATCTGCGCGAGCGCTGGTCGCAGACGATCAACACGATCGACGACATCCAGCGCCTGCTCGGCGTCGACTTCCTCAACTCGATCCCGACGCTCACGTCGGCGATCGACAAGCCGCGGACGAAGGACGCGGCCGAAGCGGTGATCCTGCACCCGATGTCGTCCTACGCCGAGGCGTTCCGCAGTCTCGCGACCACGCTGATCTTCGACGCGCGCGAGGCGCCGACCGAGGGCGGGCGCGTGATCGGCGTCACCTCCGCGCTGCCGCGCGAGGGCAAGACCACCACCACCGCCTCGATGGCGCGCGTGCTGGCGATGGCCTCGACCAAGGTGGTGATCATCGACGCCGACCTGCGGCGCCGCTCGGTGACCCAGGCGATGTGCCCCGACGCCACGCTGGGCTGGACCAACGCGCTCAACGGCGAGACGACGCTGCGCGACGTGATGGTCGCCGACCAGACCGGCGCGGTGATCCTGCCGATCACGCCGGGCGCGGAGAAGAGCCAGCGCATCTTCGAGACCGAGGCGTTCAAGGACATGCTCGCCACGCTGCGGCGCGAGTTCGAGGTGATCCTGATCGATACCGCGCCGGTGCTCGCCGTGGTCGACACGCGGACGATGATCCCGCAGCTCGACTCGCTCGCGCTGCTGACGCACTGGCGCCGCACCCCGGTGAAGGCGGTACGCGCCGCGCTCCACCAGATCGAGACCGTCGGCGGCTCGGTCGCGGGCGTGGCGATGACGATGGTCAACCTGAAGACGCAGGCGCAGTCGGGTTACGGCGACGCGTCTTACTACTACACCGACATGAAGGAATATTACGTCAGCAACTGACGGCGGGCCGCGTCGGCGTGAGCCGACGCCGTCAGCCGTCTTCCCGAAGTCGTTTCGCGATCCACCGTGCCGCAGGCGCCGCCATCTGTGCGAGTGCGGAGCGGTGGATCCTGAGACGAGCTCAGGATGACGCAAGAGGGTGTGCCGCGCGCGCGAGCATCCTCGCCCCCTTCCCCATCATCATCGCCCCGACGAGGAGGACCGACCATCCCGGCGCAACGCCTCGAACGCGCGATGCGCACGCTGGCCGCGCCGCTCGAACGGCGCGTCGGGGCCGCCGCGGCGCCGCGGCTGTACGCGCTGGTCGACCAGGGCACGTCGGGGCTCGGCAACATCATCGCCTTCGCGCTGCTCGGCCGCGCGCTGACGGTGACCGAGTTCGGCGCGGTCGGCATGATGATCGGGCTCCACTACGTCATCGCCGGCTTCCATCGCTCCGCCGCGGTGCTGCCCTTCACCACCGACCATCGCGCCGACCACGACCCGCGCGCCGCGCATGCCGAGAACAGCGACTGGTGGTGGATCGCGCTCGCGCTCGCGCTGGCGCTCTCGGCCGCGACCGCGCTGGTGGGCGGCGCGGTCGCGATGGCGGCGCGGCGCTGGCCCGAATGCGGCTGGGCGGTCGAGCCGCTGCTGCTCACCGCGCTGATCTCGCCCGCGATGCTGGGATGGGAGTTCGCGCGGCGCTGGCTCTACAAGATCGACCGCGCCGACATGGTGGCGCTGTGCGCAACCGCCTATTTCCTCGTGCTCGCGCTCGCCGCGCTGATGGCCGGGCGGCTCGGCCTGGGGGCCCCCGGCGGCGCGCTCGCCTGGGTGCTCGCCAGCCTCGCCGCGCTCGGGCTCGCCCTGCCGGGGCTCGCCCCTGCCCGCGCCGACCGCGCCGGGGTGCGTGCACTGGTGCGGCGCCATCGCGCCGAGTCGAGCTGGCTCGCCGCGACCAATCTCCCCTACTCGGTCTACAGCACCGCCTCGATCGTGGTGGTGATCGGCGTGCTGGTCGGGCCCGTCGCGGCGGCGCTGTTCACCGCGGCGCGCACGCTGACCAACCCGGCGATGAGCATCGTCTCGGCGATCGACTCGATCGACAAGCCGCGCGCCGCGCGCGCCTTCGCTGGCGAGGGACTCCCCGGACTGGCGCGCGTGGTGCGGCGCTCGCGGCTCACGATCGCGGTGGCGACCGGGCTCTATCTCGCGCTGGTGGCGGTGTTCGCCGCGCCGCTCGTCGCGCTGGTGTTCCACGGGCAATATGACGGCTCGGCCGCCAACGTGCGGCTGCTCGCGCTCGGCTTCTTCCTGTTCGGGCTCAACCTGCCGTCGGAGACGCTGCTGATCGTGCGCCGCGCCGGCCGGACGATGCTGGCGATCCGCTGCGTCACCGCGGCCCTGACGATCCTCGGCCTGTGGCTCGGCGGCCGCCACGGCGTCGCCGGCATGGCGATCGCCTTCGCCGTGACCCAGGCGTTCAACCTGCTGCTGCTGCGCGCCGCCGAGGCGCGCCACGCGCGAGAGACCTTCGCATGACCGACATCCGCTACTCGATCGCGATCCTCACCTACGCGCGCGAGCCGATCCTCGCGGAGGTCATCGAGCGGCTCGCCCAGCACCTCGCCGGGCGCGCCGATTACGAGCTGATCGTGATCGACAACAACGTCGAGCGGATCGACCGCACCGCGCAGCTCGCCCCGTTCGCCCACGCGGTGCACCTGTGGGACGGAGCCAACAAGGGTGTGGTCGCGCGCAACCTCGCGTTCGAGCGCGCGCGCGGCGACGTGATCGTGCTGCTCGACGACGACGTGTTCGTCGACACGCCCGACTTCCTCGACCGGTTCGGCGCCTTGTTCGACGCGACGCCGCGGCTCGGCGCGGTGACGATCCGCAAGCACGTGCGCGGCGAGACCCGCCCCCGCCCCGACCTGATCCCGCACACCGACAAGTCGATCGACCTCAGCAAGCCGTTCGACACCTTCCGCTTCGTCGGCGGCTGCGTGGCCTTCCGCGCCGCGACGATCAGCGAGACCGGCGGCTTCCTGCCCGATTTCTTCTACGGCTTGGAGGAGATCGAGCTCTCCTACCGCATCATCGATCGCGGCTGGACGATCCGCTACCAGCCCGACATCGTCTGCGAGGAGCTGGAGCATCCCGCCGGGCGCAAGCCCAAAAGGCTGGTGCAGTCGGACCGGCTGACCAACAAGTTCATCATCAGCTATCTGCGCATGCCCTCACCCTATGTGTGGGTGAACCTGATCGCCTTTCCGCCCTATGCCTACGCCTTCGCGCGCGGCGAGATGGACGTGGGGCGCGCGATGCGCCAGTTCGTGACGTGGCTGCGCCGCCGCGACCGGCCCGCGCGCGCGCCGATCGGCAAAGCGGCGCAGCGCTACATCCGCGACTGTGGGGGGCACCTGTGGCGGTGATCTCGCGGCAGATCCTCCCCGCTCGCGGGGAGGTGGCAGCGCGCAGCGCTGACGGAGGGGGAGCTCCGCGAGCGACCCGGCTCGCCTGGGGCAGCCGCCCTCCACCACCGCGCGACGCGCGGCGGGTGAGCTTTGGCGTGCTGCCAGCGCGCCAAGATCGTGTCCGGGGGACGCGATCTCGCTCGCACGCCCCCTCCCCGTGCCGGGGAGGATCTTACGTCAGCCACCCGGAGACCCGCCGATGACCGCGCCCGCGTTCCCCCCGCTCGGCCTCGGCTGCGCCAAGATGGGGTCGTTCAACAATCCCAGCACGCTCGCCGACAGCGTCGCGCTGGTCCAGCTCGCGCTCGACCTCGGCGTGACGCTGCTCGACACCGCGAATATCTACGGTCAGGGTGACAGCGAGCGCGCGATCGGGCGCGCGCTGCGCGGCCAGCGCGACCGCGCGCAGGTCGTGACCAAGGCGGGCAACGCCTTCTCCGCCAAGATGCGCGTGATGCGGCCGCTCAAGCCGCTGATCCGCGCGGTGCTGGCGCGGCGTGCGATGGGCGCGGCGGTGACCGCGCAGCGCGCCGGCGCGATGCGCACCGACTGGAGCCGGGCCGGACTGCTGCACGCGCTGGACGGTTCGCTGCGCCGGCTGCGCAGCGACCATGTCGACGCCTTCCTGCTCCACAGCCCGGACGCCGCGACGATCGCGCGCGGCGACGCGGTCGGCGCACTCGCGGAGGCCAAGCGGTCGGGCCGCGCGCGGCTCGTCGGGATCGCCTGCGACGACACCGCCAGCCTCGACGCCGCGCTGGCGAGCGAGGTGACCAAGGTGCTCGAGCTGCCGTGGGACGTGATCGCGGCGATCGCCGACGACCCGCGCGGTGCGGCGATCCGCGCGCGCGGTATCCCGGTGATCGCGCGCGAGGTGCTGCGCTTCCAGCCCGGCGTCGACGCCGCCGACGCGGTGCGGCGCGCGCACGCGTCGCCGCTGGTCACCACCACGCTGATCGGCTCGCGCCAGCCCGAGCGCGTCCGCGCGCTGGCGGCGGCGGTGGCGTGATGGCGCCGCCGCGTCACGCCGCACACCACCGTGTTCCCGCGGACGCGGGAACCCAGGGTCAGGCAGGGCGACAGCCGGCTGCGTCCGCGGCGCTCGGGGTCCCGCGTGCGCGCGAGCTCGCCGCGGGTTGCTCGTCGGTCCTGCGCGACCTGGGGATGACGAAGGGAGAGCGTCCCGCGGCGGGCGCGAGGGGAAGGACAGAAGCATGAAGATCGCCTTCGTCGGCTGCGGCTACGTGTTCGACATCTACATGCGCACGCGCTGGGCCTATCCCGAGATCGAGATCTGCGGCGTCTACGATCGCGACGCCGCGCGCGCCGCGGTGGTGCACGATCATTACGGCTTCCCGCTCTACCCCTCGCTCGACGCGCTGCTGGCCGACGCGCGGGTCGAGGTCGTGATCAATCTCACCAGCATCGCCTCGCACGAGGAGGTGACCCGCCGCGCGCTCGAGGCGGGCAAGCACGTCTATACCGAGAAGCCGATCACCACCGAGCCGGCGCGCACCCGCGCCCTGTTCGAGCTGGCCGAGACCAAGGGGCGAGTGCTCGCCGCGGCGCCGTGCAACCTCTACTCGGACGCGGTGATGACCCTGTGGAAAGCCATCGCCGACGGCGCCATCGGCCGCCCCGTGCTGGTCTATGCCGAGCTCGACGACAATCCCGCGCACCTGATGCGGCTCGACACCGTGACGAGCCCGACCGGCGCGCCCTTCCCCTATGCCGAGGAGCTGCAGGAGGGCTGCACCGTCGAGCATATCGGTTATCACCTCGCCTGGCTGTGCGCGCTGTTCGGCCCGGTGCGCGCGGTGACCGCCTTCTCGACCTGCCTCGTGCCCGACAAGAACACGCCCGAGCCGCTCCACCCCGCGACCACGCCCGACCTCTCCGTGGCGTGCCTCGCCTTCGATGGCGGCGTCGCCGCGCGCGTGACGTGCAGCTGGGTGGCGCCGCGCGACCATCAGATGCGGGTCATCGGCGAGGCGGGCGAGATCAGCGTCGACAACGTCTTCCACGACCAGTCGCCGGTCTTCCTCGAGCGCTTCTCGCGCGTCAGCCTCAGCGCGCGCAAGGCCTATAGCGCGCGCAGCCAGCCCGCGATCGGTCGGCGCTTCGGCATCAAGGGCCGGCGCCTGGCGCTGGTGCGGCGCTGGAAGTCGCACGCGGTCGAGGCCGAGCGCGGCGTCGGCAACTCGCCCAAGCACCGGCTGGTCAGCTGGCTGCGCCGCCGCGAGGTCTACGCGCAGGACAAGATCCTCGGCATCGCCGAGATGGGCAAGGCCATGGCCGAGGGGCGGCCGCAGCTGATGGGGCCGGACTTCCTCCTGCACCTTAACGAGCTGACGATGCTGGTCCAGGACGCGGGCGCGTGCGGCGCGACCGTGGTGCCGAGCACCAGCTTCGCCCCGCTGGCGCTGCCCGCCGACCTGGCCGACGCGCCCGACTATCGTGCCGGCTATCGCGCGCGGCTCGCCGAGCGCACCGCCGCCAGCGCGGTCGAGCGGATGCACCGACGCTGAGCCGCGGCGGGACAGTCCCCGCCTTGGGGCGCCGATGGACACGGCCGAAGGCTTGCGTGTATCGATCAGCACAGCCTGTATGGGAGAGTGGTGGCGGTGAGTGAAGGATCCGACGACGGCCGCCGCGCGCCGCCGGCGCTCGACCAGTTCGGCATGCCGATCAAGGGTGGCGAGGGACCGGCACGACGTCGCGTGCGCCGCAGCAGCGGCGGTGGCAGCAGCAGCGGCGAGGCGGTCAGCGGCACCAGCTTGGCGCCGGAGGCCCGCGAGCAGGACGCGGTCCAGCAGACGGTGGTCGTCGGTGTCTTCACGGCGATGCTGATCGGCATCACCGTGTTCCAGAAGATCGGGCTCGGCCCGTCGGGCGCGATCATCCCGGTGATCCTGCCGATCGCGCTGATCGCGCTGACCATCGGGGTATTGTTCGCTCGACCCGTGTTCCGGCCCGAGCGCGCCATGCTGTACTTCGCGGTGGTGGTGACGTCGGCGCTGAGCACGGTGTTGTTCACCTCCGCCTTCTCGCTGAGCAGCATCGGGCTCTACTTCCTGCTCTATCTGCCCTTCCTGGTGGCCTTCGACACGACTCCGGAGACGCACAGGAGGTGCCTGACCCTTTTCAGCAACCTCATGCTGATCTTCGCCGCCATCGTGTGGCTGCAACACGCCATTCAGTTCTCGGTCGGGTGGCAATACTGGCCAAATCTCGATAAACTCGTTCCAGATTCCTACTTGGTGCCGGAGTTTCTCTACATCCAGCCGATCCAATACGGCATGAAGTACATGAAGCCGTCGGGCATCACCTTTCTCGAGGTGTCGTTCATCTCGCAGTTCATCACGCTGGCGTTGATCGTCGAGCTGCTGTTCCTGCAACGGATGGTGCGTGCGATGTTCTTCGGCGCGACCCTGTTCGCCACCTTCGCTGGTACCGGGCTGGTGCTGCTGCTGGTGGCGCTGCCGATCGTGTTCACTCGGATGAACGTCCGCACCTTCGTGACGGTACTGGCGACGGCGTTCATCGCGCTGTTCGTGGCGTTGCAGCTGCAGTGGTTCGACATGGTGGCGGACCGGATGGGCGAGTTCGACAAGCAGGGCACGAGCGGGAGCTCGCGCTTCATCGAGCCGCTCGATCGCGTGCGGCGCGCGCTGCTCGACCCATCCGCCGTCTACTCGGGCGTGGGGCCGGGGCAGATCGAGCGCGGCGGCAACATCTTTTGGTGGCCGATCGTGAAAGCGATCGTGGAATATGGCCTGGTTCAGGGACTGCTGCTCTACGCCTTCCTGCTCTTCTCGATGTTCGATCGCACGCCCAGCCGCCAGTTCGCCATCATCCTGATCCTGTGGTATTCGTTCGAGGGCACGCTGCTGACGCCGCTCAACCCGATCGCGCTGGTGATGCTGTCCTCGATGTTCATCCTGCGCGAGGCGCCCAAGCCGCGGCGGTCGCACGGCGGCGCGGCGGCAGTGGCGCCCGCGGCGGCGTGAACGACAGGGAGTTCCGATGCCGCCGCTCACCGATCGACTGACCTATGCCGTGGGTGACATCCACGGCCGCGCCGATCTGCTCGCGCGGCTGCTCGACCAGGTCCGCGCCGATCGCGCCGCCCGCACCGCGCCGGGGCGCGCGCTGATCGTCTTCCTCGGCGACTATGTCGACCGCGGTCCGCGCTCGCGCGAGGTGATCGATCAGCTCATCGCCTTCGCCGACGAGCCCGCCTTCGAGAGCCGCTTCCTGCTGGGCAACCACGAGGACGCGATGCTCGACTATCTCGACGGGCGGATCAGCGGACTGGGCTGGGCCAAGCACGGCGGCGACACGACGCTGCGCTCCTACGGTGTCGAGCCACCGCGCGAGGAGTCGCGCGCCGCCTGGGCGGCGCGGCGCGACGCCTTCCGCGCCGCGGTGCCGCCGTCGCATCGCGCCTTTCTCGAGCGCTGCGCGCTTTCTGTGGTGCAGGGCAGGTTGCTGTTCGTCCACGCCGGCATCCGCCCGGGTGTCGCGCTGGAGCAGCAGGACAAGCGCGACCTGCTATGGATCCGCAGCGAGTTCCTCCACGCCGAGCGCAACGATGCCTGGCTGGTGGTGCACGGCCACACGCCCAAGGAGGAGGCCTACGCGGGCCCCGGCCGCCTCTGCCTCGATAGCGGCAGCTATCTCAGCGGGCGGCTCACCGCGGCGGCGTTCGACGGCGCGGACGTGTCGCTGATCGAGACACACGGCCGCGCGCCGCGCCCTATCCCGGTGCGCCTGGCGGGCTGACCGCGGTCGCCGCCGCTCAGCCGCCCGGCTGCCAGCCCGGCGCCGCGAGTTCGAAGCCGGCGAAGTCGAAGCCGGGCGCGACCACGCAGCTCACCAGCGCCCAGCCGAGCTCGGCGGTCGCCGCCTGCCACGCGCCGGCAGGCACCAACGCCTGCGGCCGCTCGCCCGCGGCGACATCGGCGCCGAGTCGCAGCGGGGGCTCGTCCGCGATGGCCAGCGTGAGCGGCGCGCCGGCGTGCCACAGCCACAGCTCGGCGGCGTCGACGCGGTGCCAGTGCGACCGCTCGCCCTCGTCCAGCAGAAACAGGATCGCGGTCATGCGCGAGCGACCGTCCGGTCCGGGCGGCAGCCGCAACGTCTCGCGGTAATGGCCGCCCTCGGGATGCGGGCGGAGGTCGAGCTGGCGGATCAGGTCCTGCGTCATCGTCGCGCAGTGCAGCCGAGAGAGTCGGTGCGGTCAAGCCGCACCGTCCCCCCGCTTGTCGTCCATCGCGCAGGACGGCCGGGGCGCTCGTCGGGCGGAGCGACGCTGCGGTCAGGCGTCCAAGTGGTGCCCTCGCGAGCCGTCGGCCTGTACTCGTCCGTTCCCGTTCCGGACGCAGATGGTAGAAGCCCGTTAACCTCAGTCTGTTAGCCAGCGACGACGACGGGAGGACGACGCGTTGACGCTCGATCAGACGATTGCTGAGGCGGCCCGCCGGTCGGGCGAGCTGGGACTGCGCACGCTCGACCTGCAGGCCGATATCGCCGAGCTCTCGACGCGGGTCACCGCACAGGCCGGCACGATCGAGCAGATCGGTCGGCAGACCGGCCAGTTCGCCGACGACGTCGACGAGGTCGCGGCGGCGGCGCGCAGCGCGCGCGAGCATACCGCCGGGGCGCACGCGGTGCTCGCCGACTCGCACGTCCAGGTCGAGGCGGCGACGAGCGACGTGGTCGAGCTGATCACCCAGGTCAGCCGCATCCACGAGAGCATCGGCGGCTTCACCTCGGCGCTGGAGGACGTCGCGCGCGTGACCGCGACGATCGACGCGATCGCCAAGCAGACCAACCTGCTCGCGCTCAACGCCACGATCGAGGCGGCGCGCGCGGGCGAGGCGGGGCGCGGCTTCGCGGTGGTCGCGGGCGAGGTCAAGAAGCTCGCCTCCGAGACCGCGGTGGCGACGTCGCGCATCACCGGCTCGATCGATACGCTGACCACCCAGGCCGACGCGATGCTGGAGAAGGTCGACCGCGGCGTCGCCACGGCGCGCTCGGCGCACCGCGGCACCAAGGACATCGAGGCGCTGGTGGCGCGGCTGCGCGGGCTGATGGACGGGCTGACCCGATCGAGCGAGGGCGTCGCCGACCGGATCGGCTCGATGGTCAGCGCGGTCGGCGAGGTCGAGGGCGGGCTCGGCGAACTGGCACGCACCTCGTCGGACAATGCGCAGGGGCTGCAGCGCCTCTCCGAGCGCGTGATGAGCGTCAGCGACGACACCAACGACCTGCTCCAGCGGCTCGCCGAGAGCGACGCCGACATGCCGGACCGCCCCTATATCCGCTTCGCGCTGGAGGCGGCGCGGCAGGTCTCGGCCGGGCTGGCGCGCGCCGTCGTCGCGGGCGAGATCAGCCGCGAGGTGATCCTGAGCGAGCGGTACGAGCCGGTGCCCGAGACCGACCCGGCGCTGTTCACCCATCCCGCCATGGCGCTGATCACCGCGCTGGCGCGGCCGCACCAGGAGGCGGCGCGTGCGCTGCCGGGCTTCTTCGGGATGAGCTTCACCGACCGCAACTGCTTCGGCGCGGTGGCGATGCCCGAGCGGTCCAAGCCGCAGCGCCGCGGCGATCCCAAGTGGAACAGCGAATTCTCGCGCGCGGGCGTGTTCTTCCACTTCCCCGATACCGCGGTACAAGTGAAGATCACCCAGCCGTTCTGCCTCAAGGCCTACCGCCGCCCGCTCGCCGCCGGCGGCGTGATGCTGCTCAAGCAGGTGATCGCCTCGATCAGCGTCGACGGCGCGCACTGGGGCGTGCTCCAGCTGGCGTATGAGAACCAGGGATGAGGCTGGAGTGAGCGGACGGGCACGCCTCCCCTGACGACGTGCCGTCGACTGATCCTCGCGTGCGAGAGGAACGCCGTCACCTCACCATCGTGTCGGGCAACGACCGTCATCCCGGCCTTGCGCCGGCGCCCATGCGCGAGAAACGACGCCGGCCGATGAGCGGCAGGAGGGATCCGGGCGCAAGGCCGGCATGACAGCGCTTCCCAGCGATACGCTCGTGAGCGAGCGACGTCCGCTCGCACGTCGTATCTCGGCCCCTACCCCGCGCAGACCCTGTTCTTCCCCGCGTGCTTCGCCGCGTAGAGCGCGAGATCGGCCTCGGCGAGTGCGGCGGCAGCGCCGTCCGCGCCCAGTGCCGCGACGCCGGCCGAGAAGGTGACGCGATCGAATGCCAGCCCCGTCTCCTGATTGACCAGCGAGCGCCCCGCCAGCCGCTCGCGCGCCACGTCAAGTCGCGCCACGGCCGCCGCGGGGGCGGTGCCGCGGAACAGGCAGGCGAACTCCTCGCCGCCGTGGCGCGCCACCAGCACGTCGCCGCCCAGCTGGCGCTCGAGGAAAGCGGCGACGAAACGCAGCACGCGGTCGCCGGCGGCATGGCCGAAGCGGTCATTGACCTGCTTGAAGTCGTCGATGTCGCAGAGCGCCACGGTCGCGGGCGAGTCGCCGGCGTCGAGCGCGCGCAGCGCCGTCTCGAGCGCACGGCGGTTCGGCAGGCCGGTGAGATGGTCGCGCTCGGCGGCGCGACGCGCCTGGCGCAGGTCGCGGCGCAGCGCGTCGGCCTCGCGCCGCGTGCGCTCGAGCTGCGCCTCGGCCAGCCGCGTCGCGGTGACGGCGTCCTGGGTGAGCGCGGCGATGCGCGCGATCGTCGCGGCGGGGTCCTCGGCGAGTCGCGCCGCCTCGCCCTGGAGCGCGCTGCCGAACTGCTCCGCGGTGCGGCGCGATTGGCCCGCGGCACCGAGGCACTCGGCGATGCGCGCTTCCAGCGTCTCGGCGATGTGCGCGAGCGTATCGGGGCCGAGCTCGGTCGTCTCCTGCCCGTCGGCGATCCGTGCCGCCGCCGCCTCGCTCAGCGTTCCCGTGGCGCGCAGCGCCTCGGCCACCGCGACGCTGGTGGCGACGTCCTCGCCCGACAGATAGGAGTGGACCAGCCCGTAGTTGCGCGGCGAGGGCGCGAGCCGGCTGGCGAACAGCAGCTCGCCGATCGAGTCGAACAGCCGGCGCCGCGCGGCGAGCCGCTCGTCGAGGCGCTGCGCCCGGCGTGCGGGCGAGAGCCAGTCGAGCACACGCCGCAGCGGTGCGGGCGCCGGAGCGGGTTGCGGGCGGACCGCCACCGCTCAGGCCCCCACCGCGCGCGCCACCGGCGTCGCGTCATCACGGTTGGCGGCGAGCAGCGCGGCGCGCATCCCCTCCCACGATACACCGAACCAATAAGCGCCGCGCTCGCTGCCCAGGATCGGGTCGCCCGCGGCGTCGGTGTTGACCTCGGTCAGCGGCAGGCGCGCCTGCGTCGGAATGTCGAAGAAGGCGCGTACCGGCGGCGCGGTCGGATCGTCGGCGCCGGCGCCGAGCACCAGTGCGAGTCGGTTCGAGCGCAGCCGCACCAGCGCGCCGGGCGGGTGGATGCCGATATGGTCGATGAACGCGGCGAGCAGCTCCGGGTCGAAATGGCCGTGCCACGACTGCATCCGCGCCAGCGCCTCGCCCGGCGCCCACGGGCGCTTGTACGGGCGCTGCGAGGTGACCGCGTCATAGACGTCGCACACCGCGCTCATCCGCGCCGCGAGGCTGAGCCGGTCGCCGGTGAGGCCGAACGGATAGCCGCGCCCGTCGACTCGCTCGTGGTGGTGCAGGCAGACATCGCGCACCACATCGGGCACGTCGCCGCCGAGCAGCAGCGCGTGGCCCTTTTCGGGATGGTGACGCACCACGGCCAGCTCGGCGGGGTCGAGGCGGCCGCTCTTCTCGAGCACCGCGCTCGGCACCGCCATCTTGCCGATGTCGTGGAGCAGCCCGGCGAGCCCGAGGTCGCTCGCCTCGTCCTGGGGCAGGCCGAGATGGCGCGCGAAGCCGATCAGCAGCGCGCCCACCGCGACCGAGTGGAGCCAGGTATATTCGTCCTTGCTGCGCAGCCGCGTGACGGTGAGCAGCGCGCGCTGGTCGCGCGCGACCGACTCGGTGATCGAATCGACCAGGGGGGCGAGCGCGCCGTGATCGATCGCGTGCCCCATGCGCGCGTCGGCGAACATGCGCAGCATCGCCGCGCGCGACTGTTCCACCACCTCGCGGGCGCGGTCGAGCTCGCTCACCGCGCGGCGGCGGGCGCGGGGCGGCGCGTTCGGGGTCGCCGTCACGGCCGGCGCGGCGATCTCGAGCGCTGCCGCGACGGAGAGCCGCTCCGACGCGGGCGCGAGCGGGCCGACGCCCTTGTCGGTGTCGATCACGATCTCGCCGATGCCGGCCTCGACCAGCTTGGCGACGTCGCGCGCGCTGGCGAGCACGAGGTGCTTGCGCCAGAACGGGCTCGCCATCCAGCCGCCCTCGACCGCGTGGACGTACATCCCGGGTCGCGCCGCGCTCGTCTTGATCGTCACCAGCACCGCCCGACCAGCCCCCCTGTTCCCGGCGAATCCTCGACCGGGGGATATGACGGCGCGGCGTTAATTTGGGTTTAGCGGGGCGCGTTGATCCTCCCCTCGCAAGGGGGAGGGCGATCACCGCGTGCCAGCGCGGTCGTGGAGCGAGATTTCGTCGCCGCGCGACGCTCGCGGAAGCGCCGCTCCACCACCGTCCAACGGTTCCCTCCCCGCCGAGCGGGGAGGATGAGAGGCCTCACCCCACGAACGGTGCCGCGATCTCCGGCCGGATGCGGAGCAGCCGCCCGGTCGCGCGGTCGAGCAGCGCCCAGGTGGTCACGCCCTCGACGCGGACTCGCCCCTCGCTGCCCAGGAAGCGGAAGTGGCGGTCGAAGCGTGCGCCGCGCGGTGCGCCCGGCACCCAGGTCTCGCCCGTGACGGTCTCGCCCGCGACGACGTTGCCGCGATAGTCGATCTCGTGGCGGGTGACGACCCACACGTGCGCCGCCTGCTGGTCAGCCGGCGCCACCGCCGCCCAGTGCGCCACCGCCAGGTCCTGGATCCAGCGCACCCACACCGCATTGTTGACGTGGCCGAGCTCGTCGATGTCCTCGGGCCGGGCGGTGACCTCACGGCGGAACGGCGTCATGACCGGCGACTCCTGATGCGGTGGATCAGCGCGATCGCGATCCCCGCCGCCACCACGCTCCCCGCGAGCCACCATAAACGCGAGTCATGCCGCAGCCGCCCCATCGCCGCCTCGAACGTGTCGCCGAAGGCATAGCCGATCGTGGTGAAGGTGATCGCCCACAGGATCGCCGACACCGCGTTGACCGCGGCGTACAGGCGCGGGCGGATCCCGGCTGTGCCGATCGCGATCGGGCTGATCGTGCGCAGCCCGTAGAGGAAGCGGAATACGAAGATGAAGCCGATCGGGTGCCGCTCCAGTGCCGCCATCGCCTTGGCGAAGGCGGGACGCGCGCGCGCGGCGGCGACCCAGCGGTGGTCGCGGAAGCGACGACCGGCGTAGAAATAGGCCTGGTCGGCGGTGAACGAGCCCGCCGCCGCAGCGGCCATCGCGCCCGCGAGCGGGAACATGTCCTGATGCGCCAGCAGCCCGCCCGCGATCACCGCGGCCTCGCCCTCCAGCGCGGCGCCGGCGAACACCGCCGCCAGCCCGTATTGCTCGACGATCGCCTCGATCGTCACGAGCCGCGGTGCCGATCGCGCCTCATGCCTCGACCCCCAGCTGCCACAGCACGAAGGCATGTTCCTCGGCCGCCTCGCGCAGGCTCTCGAACCGCCCCGACTTGCCGCCGTGGCCCGCGCCCATGTTGGTCTTGAGCAGCAGCAGGTTGTCGTCGGTCTTCGTCGCGCGCAGCTTCGCCGCCCACTTGGCCGGCTCCCAGTAGGTCACGCGCGGGTCGTTGAGCCCGCCCGAGATGAACAGCGGCGGATAGGCCTGGGCGCGCACGTTGTCGTACGGGCTGTAGCCGCGGATCAGGTGGAAGGCGGCCTCGTCCTCGATCGGATTGCCCCACTCGGGCCACTCGCCCGGCGTGAGCGGCAGCGTCTCGTCGAGCATCGTGTTGAGCACGTCGACGAAGGGCACGTCGGCGATCACCGCGCCCCACAGCTCGGGGTCAGAGTTGACCACCGCGCCCATCAGCTCGCCGCCGGCCGAGCGCCCCGCGATCGCGATCCGGCCAGCGCTGGTCCACCCGCCCGCGATCAGCCCCCGCGCGACGTCGACGAAGTCGGTGAAGGTGTTGGCGCGCTTCTCGAGCTTGCCGTCGTGATACCATTGCTGGCCGAGATCGTCGCCGCCGCGGATATGCGCGATCGCGTAGGCGAAGCCGCGGTCGAGCAGTGACAGCCGCCCGGTCGAGAAGCCCGGCGGGATGGCGTGGCCGTAGGCGCCGTAGGCGTAGAGGAACAGCGGCCGCGAGCCGTCGCGCGGGAAGTCGCGCGGGTAGACGATCGAGACCGGCACCTCGGTGCCGTCGCGCGCGGCGATCGTGAGCCGCTCGGTGGCGTAGCGTTCGCCGTCGTAGCCCGAGGGGATCTCCTGCACCTTGAGCACGGTGAGTGCGCCCGACGCGACGTCATAGTCGTAGACCGTGCCAGGCGTGACCATCGACTCGTAGCCGAGCCGCAGCACCTGCGTGTCATACTCCGGATTGTCGCCGATCCCGGCGGTGTAGCTCGCCTCGGGGAAGGCGATGCGGCGCGGCGCGGCGGCGGGATCGTAGGAATGGATCTCGATCTGGTCGAGCCCGTCCTCGCGCCCCTCAACGACGAGATAGTCGCGGAAACAGTCCACCCCGGTCATGTAGAAGTGCGGGCTCGGCGCGATCCGCTCGGTCCACTCGCCGGGCGCGGTGATCGGCGCGGTGACGAGGCGCCACATCGGGTCGGTGTCGTTGGTGTGGATGAAGAGCGTGTCGCCGTGCGAGTCGACGTCATATTCGCGCCCTTCCTGCCGCGGCGCGACCAGGATCGGCGCGGCGAACGGATCGGCCGCGGGGAGCAGCCGCACCTCGCTGGTGACATGGTCGCCCGTCGAGATCACGATCCAGCGGCGGTCGCTCGTCTCCCCCACCGCGACGCGATAGCCCTCGTCGTCCTCGTGGAAGAGCTCGACGTCCTCGCTCGGGTCGGTGCCGAGCCGGTGGAAGCGGGCGTTGTCGGTGCGCCACTCCTTGTTGGCGAGCCCGTAGAGGAAGCCGCTGTCGTCGGCGCTCCACACGATGTCGGAGAGCATGCCGGGGATCGTGTCCGCCAGCAGCGCGCCGCTGGCCAGATCCTTGACGTGGATCGTGAACCGCTCCGAGCCATTGTCGTCGATCGCGTAGGCGAGCTTCGTCGCGTCGTTCGAGATGGCGAAGGCGCCGAGACGGAAATATTCCTTGCCCTCGGCCAGCGCCGGCTCGTCGAGCAGCAGCTCGTCCGCGCCGCCGGCGATGGGGCGGCGCCACCATTTGCGATACTGGCCGCCGGTCTCGAACGCGGTCCAATAGAGATAGTCGCCGTCCTTCTGGGGGACGCTCGACTCGTCCTCCTTGATGCGCGCCTTCATTTCCTCGTAGAGCCGGTCGACCAGCGCCTGGTGCGGCGCCATCTGCGCCTCGAAATAGGCGTTCTCGGCCGCGAGATAGGCGAGTACCTCGGGGTCGGTCACGTCGGGGTAGCCCGCGTCCTTGAGCCAGGCATAGGGGTCCTCGACGGTGACGCCGTGGCGCGTGAAGGAATGCGCGCGCGTCGCGGCGACCGGGGGAGTGAGCGTCATCCCGCGCTACCTAGGGTGTGCGCAGGGGAGCGGCAACCGCGCGTCGCGGTTCACCGCCCTCCCGGCCCTGCCACGGATCACGCTCAGCTATCGAACCCGAAGCGCTCCACCCAGGGTTGCAGGATCGGCAGCACCGGCGCGAGCTGGTCGGCGTAGCGGCGCCACTGGCCGCGCCCGTCGAACAGCCCGCGGCGCACCTGGGTGGCGCTCGCCGTACGTACGCCGCGGCGCTGCGCGGTGCGATCGAAGCGTTCGAAGTCGTCGGTCCAGGGCAGGCCGATGAAGTCCGCCATGGCGCGAACCGTCGGTGCGAAATCGGTCACCAGCCGGTCGTAGCGCACGTCGTGGAAGGCGAGCGGCAGTGTGGCGCGCGCGCGCTCGGTCAGCGTCATCAGCGCGTCATAGTGGCGCGCGGCCTCCTCCAGGTCGCTGAAGGCCCAGGCTGCCGGGCTGGGGGTGAAGTTGATGCGGTAACAGCTCAGCACCACGTCGCGCGGGTCGCGCCGCATCACCAGCACGCGCGCCGCCGGGAACAGCGCGGCGATGATCGGCAGCCGTGTGCCGTTGAGCGGGTTCATGTCGACGAACGTGCCCGTCGTCGCCGCGCCCATCGCCGCGACACGCTGCCAGTAATCGGCGCGCAGCCGGTCGCGCAGCGCCGGATCGAGCGCGGCGAGATCGGGCATGGCGCCGTCGTTGCCGATCAGCGCGTCATCGGCGGCGGCCAGCGTGTCGCGCTCCTCCAGCGCGGTCACGCCCGGCGCGCTCGCCAGCACGTTCTCGACCAGCGTGGTGCCCGAGCGCGGGTAGCCGAGCAGGAAGACATGCGTCGCGGCGGCGCCGGGCACGTCGCCCCCGGGCGCCGGCGCGCGCGGCGCGCCGAGCTGCGCCGCGATCCGCTCGACGAAGGCGCGATGCGATGGCCGCCCCGGCCCAGGCGCGAGCGCATCGCGATAGACGTCGCGGAAGCTTCCCTGAGCGGCGCGGTAGCAGTCGAACGCCGCCGCGACGCGGTCCTGGCGGTCGAGCGCGTCGCCCAGCAGGGTCAGCGTGCGCGTCCGGTCGTCGCCGCGGACGCGGTCGAGCAGCGGGCGCAGCAGCGCCTCCGCCGCCGCGCCGTCGCGCGCCTCGAGCGCGACCGTGGCGAGCGCGGCGCGCGCGGCGGGCTCGTGCGGCTCGAGCGCGAGCGCCCGCGCGGCGTGGTCGCGCGCCTGGTCGCCGCGGCCGCGTCGCGCCGCCGCGTCGGCGAGACGGCCGTGCGCGGGCGCCAGCGCCGGGTCGAGCGCCAGCGCCCGGCGGTAGCTCTCGCCCGCCTCCTGCTCGCGCTTGAGCGCCTCCAGCGTGTAGCCGCGCTCGAGCCAGGCGGCGGCGTGGCGCGGCGCGGCGGCGACGACGCGGTCGAGCACCGCCAGCGCGTCGTCGTGGCGGCCTTCCTTGCGGAGCACCGCACCGATCGAGCCCGCGATCAGCACGTCGCCGGGGGCGAGCGCGAGAGCCTGGCGCAGCAGCGCGTGCGCGCCGCGGTAATCGCCGGCCTCCTCGCGCCGCCACGCCGCGAGGTTGAGCATCGTCGCGTCGCTCGCACCGGCGCTGAGCGCGGCCTCGGCCAGCGCCGCGGCGCCCGGCACGTCGCCCGCGGCGAGCGCGCGCTCGATCGCGGTGCGCGCCGCCGACGCGTCGCCGCGACCGGTTCTGGTGCGTCGCCGCACGACTCGGTTTGACATGGCTCGGCGCTCCGTCTTAGCCTCGTGGCTCAGCCGCATACGACAGGGCCAGGATCATGCACAGTATCGCCGCGCTCGCCCTCCTGCTCGCCGCCGCCGCGCCGGCCGACCAGGCCAAGAGCAGGGACGCGGGGGAGAAAGCGGCGGATCCGGCGGACAAGGTGATCTGCAAACGCTTCACCAAGACGGGCTCGCTCGTCGACAGCACGCGCGTGTGCAAGACCAAGGCGGACTGGCAGCGCGATCGCGACAATCTGCGCACCTCGACGAATTCGACGGCCTGTCAGCCCGGCGCCACCGTCGGGTGCTGACCGTTCAGCCGAGCAGCGGCGCCGGCGCGGCCAGCGCGATCCCGAAGGTTTCGGCGACCTCACCGGCCCAGCGCACCACCACCTCGATCTCGCGCGCGTGGAGCGCCGCGGCGTCGCGATGCTCGGCGGCGCGGGCGGCGGCGTCGAAGGCGTTGCCGAACTTGGAGTGACGCGTGAACGCCGGCCCCGCGACGATCGCGTCGAGCGCGGCGTCGTCGAACCGTAGCCGGTAGAGCGTCGCGAGCGCCGCCAGCGCCTCGCGCGGGCGCGCCATCAGCGTCGCGCTATCGAGCGTGCGCACGCGCGACGGCCCGAAACGCTCGACCAGCTCGGTGAACAGACGCTGCTGGCCGAGCCAGCCGAGCGCGGCGACCTGCAGGTCGGTCAGCGCGAGCAGCTCGCGCGGCGCATAGCCGAAGCGCGCCAGCCCGTCGTCGAGCATGCCGGTGAGCAAGGTGCGTACCCACAGCCGCCCCTCCAGCTCCTTCTTCGCCACCGAACCGAGGAAGGTGGCCAGCGGCGCGTAGAGTAGCAGCGCGGCGCTCTCGGCCCGCAGCGTCAACACCGCGGGCGCGAAGCCGTTGGCGATGGTGGAGGGCTTGACCACCACCGCCTCGCCCGGCGCGAAAGGGCGCGCCAGCAGCGTGAGCGTGTCGTCGAGCACGGTCGCCAGATCGGGGCCGGGATCGCCGCGGCGGCGCCAGCCGATCAGGTCGTTGAGCACCGCTGGTTCCTTGAGCCCCATCGCGGCGCCGGGCCGGTCGAGCGCGCGCGCGAGCAGCGTCGAGCAGCAGAAGGCGGAGTGGAAGATCCAGTGCAGCGGCGCCGGCGCCGGCGCGGCCGCGCGCGCCTCGGCACGGCGGACCACCAGCGGCGCCGCGCTGTCCTCGGGCAGATACTCGTCGGTGAGGAAGGTAGCGGCGCGGTGCGTCTCGCGCGGCACGCGCCGGAGATGGAAGGCGTCGTGCCCCGGATCGTAGCGGTGCGCCAGCCAGGTCGCGTCGAGCAGGGGGAGAGGGGCCGCCGCCATCGCCGTGCTGTGCGCCGGCACGCGCGCGATTGTCCAGTCGCCGCGATCGGTTATCATCCATGTTATGAACCAGGGCCGATCCCAGCAACAGCTCGCCGCCGCGCTCGCCGCGCGCGACGCCGGCCGCCGCGACGAGGCGGTGCGGCTGTTCCATGCCGCGGTCGCCGACGGCGCGGAGCATCCGCTGGCGCTCAACGCGCTCGGCGTCGACTCGCTCGCACGCGGCGCCTTCGCGACGGCGGCGGACTGGTTCACGCGCGCGATCGCCGCCGATCCGGCCGCGCCCGAACTGTGGATGAACCTGGCGCGCGCGCATCGCTCGCGCGACGACGCCGCGGCCGAGCGCGCCGCGCTGGAGGGCGCGCTCGCGATCGACCAACGCCACTTCATGGCGCTGGTCCGGCTCGCCGAGTGGCACGAGCGCGCGGGCGAGCGAGACGAGGCGGCGGAGCGCTGGGGCAACGTGCTGACGATGGCGGCACTGCTCGATGAGCGCTCGCCGGCGATCGAGACCATGCTCGAACACGCCCGCGACTATGTCGCGAGACAGCGCGCCGGCTTCGCGGCCACGGTCGACGCGGCCTTGGCGCCGGCCCGCGCCGCGCTCGCACCGGCCGCGCGACGCCGCATCGACGCCTGCGTCGACCATGCGCTGGGCCGGCGCCAGATCTACGCCAACCATTGCGCCGGGCTGCACGTCCCTTTCCTGCCCGCCGACGAGTTCTTCGCGCGCGAGCTGTTCCCGTGGTTCGACCGGCTCGAGGCCGAGACCGCGACGATCCGCGACGAGCTGCTGCGCGTGCTGGCCGAGGATGCCGACGCGCTGCGCCCGTACGTCGCGATGAAGCCGGGGACGCCGCGGAACAAATGGTCCGCGCTCGACGGTTCGCTCGCGTGGGGCGCGCTCCATCTGTGGCGCGACGGCAAGCGCGACGATTCGGTCTGCGCGCGCGTGCCGCGCACCGCCGCCGCGGTGGAGGCGCTGCCGCTCTCCGACCTGCCGGGGCGGACGCCCACGGTGTTCTTCTCGATCCTCGCGCCGGGCGCGCATCTGCCCGCGCACACGGGGGTGAGCAACGCGCGCGCGATCGTCCACCTGCCGCTGGTGGTGCCGCCCGACTGCGGCTTCCGCGTCGGCGGCGAGACGCGGCGTTGGGAGGAGGGGCGCGCCTGGGCGTTCGACGACACGATCGAGCACGAGGCGTGGAACCGCTCCGACCGGCCGCGCGCGATCCTGATCCTCGACGCCTGGAACCCGCATCTCACGGCCGAGGAGCGCGCGCTGCTGCGCCAGTTCTTCGCCGTCACGGCTGGCGCGCCCGAGCGCGAGATGGCGCGGCTGCGCGTCGGCGATTGAGGATGCGCGGGATGCGTCGTTCGCGGGTCGTGCGGCGAAAGGCGGTGATGTGCAGTGCCCCTTCACCAGGCGCCCTCGCGCCTTCCTCGTCACTTCCGCCCCCCTACCTTCGTTCTCGCCCCTCACCCGTCCACCTCGTCCCCACCCGTCGACCTCGCCCCCACCCGTCTACCTCGTCTCCACCCGTCATCCCCGCGGAGGCGGGGATCCAGACGCGCGGACCTGTCGATGGAGGCGCGACGTCAGCGGATCTGGATGCCTGCCTTCGCGGGCATGACGAAGGGGCGGGAGCGCGGAAGAGAATGAGCGGAGGGCGCGCAGTCCTGCCGCCCACCCGCACGCGACTCAACTTCCCCTGCCTTCGCAAAGCGCTGTGCCGCGTCTAAGCCTGCGCACATGAGCATCGTCACGACCGCGCCGAAGCGCCCGCGCCTGGCCTACCACCATCACGCCGGCACCGCGCCGACAGTAATCTTCCTCCCCGGCTATGCCTCCGACATGAGCGGCACCAAGGCGCTCGCGCTCGAGCAGTGGGCCAAGGCACGGGGTCAGGGCTTCCTCCGCTTCGACTATGGCGGCTGCGGCGCCTCCGAGGGCAAGTTCGAGGACCAGTCGCTCGCCGACTGGCGCGACGACGCGGTGGCGATGATCGACCATGTCGAGGGGCCGGTGGTGCTGGTCGGCTCGTCGATGGGCGGCTGGGTGATGCTGCTCGCCGCACTGGCGCGCCCCGCGCGCGTCGCGGCGCTGGTCGGCGTCGCCGCCGCGCCCGACTTCACCGATTGGGGTTTCTCGCAGGACGAGAAGATGTACCTGCTCGAGCACGGCCGGCTCGAGCGCGCCAACCCCTATGGCCCGGCAGCGACCGTGTACACCCGCCGCTTCTGGCAGTCGGGCGAGGCGAACCGGCTGATGTCGGGGCCGATCGCGTTCGACGGGCCGGTGCGGCTGCTGCACGGCCAGGCTGACCCGGACGTGCCGTGGCATCGCTCGGCGCGGCTGGCCGAGCTGATCCGTTCGCCGCACGTTCAGACCTGGCTGGTCAAGGACGGCGACCACCGCCTGTCGCGCGAGGACGATCTCGCGCTGCTGATCCGCGCGGTGGAGGATGTGGTGCCATGATCCCGCTCGCCGCGCTGCTGCTCGCCGCCGCTGGCCAGGCCATGACGCCGCCCGGCGTCAGCGGCAGCGACCCCGCCGCGGGCTGCGTCGCCGAGACCCGCAGCGACCCCGCCGCGGCCGAGGCACGCGCGCGGCGCGGTGGCGCGGGGTTGCGCGCGTGCCTCGCGCTCGCACTGGCGGCGCAGGACCGCTACGCCGAGGCGGGGGCGACCTTCGCCGAGGCGGCGCGCGGCGCCGAGCTCGCGCACGACTCGCACGCGGCGGACTATTGGGCGCAGGCGGGCAACGCCTGGCTCGCAGCGGGGGACGCCGCCAAGGCGCGCGGCGCGCTCGACGCCGCGCTGGCGGCCGGGACACTGGTGGAGCTGCAACGCGGCGAGGCGCATCTCGACCGCGCCCGCGCGCTGGTCGCGCTGGGCGACGCCGCCGGCGCGCGCACCGACCTCGACCAGGCGCTGACGACCGCGGGCGACGACCCGCTGGCGTGGCTGCTCTCCGCGACCTTGGCGCGGCGCGGCGGCGATCTCGGCCGCGCGCGCGCCGACATCGCGCAGGCGCTGCGCCGCTCGGCCGACGACGCCTCGGTCCAGCTCGAGGCCGGCAATATCGCCGCGGCGGGCGGCGACGCCGATCGCGCCAAGGCGGCGTGGCAGGAGGCGGCGCGGCTCGCACCCGATTCACCGGCGGGCCAGTCGGCGGCACAGGCGCTGACTCAGTTCGGCGGGAAATAGGCGGGGCCGACGCCGAGAAAGCATCGCCGCCGCGTCGCCCGCACCTCTGACCACCCCGGCGGGCGCCGGGGCTTAGTCGGGAAGGCGATCGTGAGAGCCGCCGATCTCACCCACCTGGACCCCGGCGCACGCCGCGGCGGTTATGACGTGGGCGAGGCTGGCCTGGTCAGCGAACGTCCGCCCTCGACCCACAGCTCTCCGGACGACGAACGGAAGGTAGAATGACTCAATATCTCCACACCATGATCCGCGTCAGCGACCCCGACGCCACGATCGCCTTCTTCGCGCTGCTGGGCCTCACCGAAGTGCGGCGGATCGACAACGAGGCGGGGCGGTTCACGCTGATCTTCCTCGCCGCCGAGGCGGATAGAGCGATCGGCGAGCGCCGCGTCGAGGTCGAGCTGACCCACAACTGGCCGCCCGCGGACGGCAGCGCCGCCGAGGTCTACACCGGCGGCCGCAACTTCGGCCATCTCGCCTACCGGGTCGACGACATCTACGCGACCTGCCGGCGGCTCGCCGACGCCGGGGTGACGATCAACCGCCCGCCGCGCGACGGTCATATGGCGTTCGTGAAGACCCCCGACGGCATCTCGATCGAGCTGCTCCAGGCGCGCGCGCCGCTCGCCCCGGCCGAGCCCTGGGCGTCGATGCCCAACACGGGGACGTGGTGATGCTCGAGATCGTCCGCGTGCCGGTGCTCAAGGACAATTATAGCTGGCTGGTGCGCGCCGAGGACGGCGCGGTGGCGGTGGTCGATCCGGGCGAGGCGGCACCGGTGCTCGACGTCGCCGCGGCGCGCGGTTGGACGATCGGCCAGGTGTGGATCACGCACTGGCACCCCGATCACACCGGCGGCGTCGCGGCGGTGCGGGCGGCGACCGACGCGACCGTCACCGGTCCCGAGGCGGAGCGCGCCAAGATCGACCCGCTCGACCGTGGCGTGCGCGAGGGCGACTCGCTCACGCTCGGCCAGCATCGCGCCACCGTGCTGGAGGTGCCGGGCCATACCGCGGGGCATGTCGCGCTCCACCTCGCCGACGACGCGGTGATCTTCACCGGCGACACCTTGTTCGCGCTCGGCTGCGGGCGGTTGTTCGAGGGCGACGCGGCGCAGATGTACGCCAACATGCGCCGCTTCGCCGCGCTGCCCGATTCGACCGCGGTCTATTGCGGCCACGAATATACGCAGAGCAACGGCCGTTTCGCGCTGACGGTCGAGCCGGAGAACGAGGCGCTGGTCGCGCGCATGGCCGAGGTCGACCGTGCGCGCGCCGCGGGCGAGGCGACCGTCCCGACCACGATCGCCGCCGAGCGCGCGACCAACCCTTTCCTGCGCGCGCCGGACGTGGCGACGTTCGCGCGGTGGCGCGCGGCGAAGGACTCGTTCTGAGCGGCTAACCAGATCCTCCCCGCCACGGGGAGGGGGATCATGGCGCAGCGATGAGAGCGGGCATCCGCGAACGTTGCGCCGCGTGGAGGTCCCCCTCCACCACCCGGCTGCGCCGGGCGGTCCCCCTCCCGGCCTGGCGGGGAGGATCTGAGGACGTGCCCCTCGCATGTCCCGCCCCGCGCCCCCATCTCAGCGGATATGACCGACGATCTCCTTCGCCTCGGCCTGATCGACGAGGACGATATCGTGCTCGACGAGGCCGCGCTGCTGCTCGCCCTGCTCGACCACCCTGACGCCGACCCCGCCCCCGCGCACGACCTGCTCGAGGCGATCGCCACCCGGCTCGACGTCACCGGCGCCGACGCCGAGACCTCGCTCGAGCGCGCCGACGCGCTCGCCGCGGTGTTCGCGGGCGAGTTCGGCTTCCTCGGCGACTCCGCCAGCTACGACGACCCCGCCAACGCCGACCTGCTCCAGGTGCTCGAGCGCCGCCGCGGCCTGCCGGTGAGCCTGTCGATCCTCTACGTCGCCGCCGCGCGGCGGCTCGGCTGGAGCGCCGACGTGCTCGACGTGCCCGGCCACGTGCTGGTGCTGATCGAGGCCGAGAGCGAGCCGGTGATCGTCGACCCCTTCGCTGGCGGCGTCCGCGTCGGCGCGGAGCGGCTGTCGGCGCTGCTCGAGGCGGCGCGGCCGGGGCGCGCGGTGACGCACGTCGCCGCCATGCCCAACCGCGCGGTGCTGGTGCGGCTGCTGCAGAACCAGGCGGCGCGTGCCGAGCTCGCCGGCAAGGGCCGCCGCGCGCTCGAGCTGTACCAGCGCATGACGGTGTTCGCGCCCGACCAGCCGCACGGCTGGTGGGAGCGCGCCCGGCTCGAGCTGGTCGACGGCGATCATGAGAGCGCGCGCCGCAGCCTGGGCGCGATCCTCGAGATCACGCGCGACACCGAATTGCGCGGCAAGGTGACCGACCTGCTGGAGCAGCTCGGCGGGGAGTGACGGGTGTTCGGCTAGGAACGTGCCGCGTTTCCTCACTCGGTCGAGATGGCGCTGGATCGGTCCTCCTCTGCGAGGGGACGTGGCGCGCCCAGCGCGTCGAAGGGGTGTTACGGCTGGTGAGGTCAGGTGGCGTCACCGGTGACACCCCCCGTCAGCCCTGCGGGCTGACACCTCCCCTCACACGGGGGAGGACAGGACTCGACCTACGCCGCCTCGACCACGCGCGCCCAGGCGGCGATCTCGTCCGGATGGTGGCGCTCTACCACCAGCTCGCCAGCGACGCCGCGCGTCGGATCGACCGTGACGCTGCCTTCCCACTCCCACGTGGCATTGCCGTGGAGCGTCACCATCGCGTCCGCACCGGCGCGCGCGCGCACCAGCCCGCCGCGATTGTACACCGTCAGCGCGCGGTCGAACGCCACTCGCCCGGTCAGTCCCGCGGCATAGCTGGAGGCCGCCATCGCGCTGCCGCAGCTGTCGGTCAGCCCGACGCCGCGCTCGAACGTGCGGACGTACAGCCGATCCTCCCCGCGCAGCTCGACGAAGGAGACGTTGGCGCGGTTCGGCAGCCACGCCGGCGCCGCCTCGCACGCCTGCCCGACCGCGACCAGTTCTTCCTCGTCGACCGTGTCGACGAACGCGACGAGATGCGGGTTGGGCATCGCCACCGCGGTGAAGGCGCGCGCGCTCGGCAGCGGCGGCACCCGCGCCTCGACGATCCGCGCCGGCGCGTCACGCAGCGGCCAGGCGGCGGCGTCGAGCGAGGCCGGGCCAGCGGTCTCGGCGACGGTGTAGACGCCCGGCGCGAGCTCCTCGACGCGCGCCGCCTCGGCGTAGCTGGTCTTGAGCCGCACGGTGGCGCGTTCCGCCCCGATCGCGGCGAAGCCCGCGCGCGCGGCACAGCGCAGCCCGTTGAGGCAGGTCTCGGCCTCGCTGCCGTCGCTGTTGAACATGCGCATGCCGAAGGCGGCGCGATCGTCGCCGCGGGTGAGCAGCAGCAGCCCGTCGCCGCCGACCGGGCCGGCGCGGTCGGCGAGCGCGCGCGCCACCCCCGCCCAGTCGGTGCCGTCGAGCGCGGCGTCGCGCGCGTCGATCAGCGGGAAATCGTTGCCCGAGCCATGGCATTTCACGAAGCGGAACCGCATCGCGCCTATGTGTCCGCGCGCGCGGCGCGGGGCAAGGGGCGCGATCACGGCAGGCGGTAATGGTCCGCCAGCCGGTCGAGCGCGAGCGACAGCACCAGTCGTCCGCTGCGCGCCGGCCAGCCGAGCGCGCGCTCGCTGTCGGGCAGAGACTCGCCCGCGCAGACCACGCGCCACAGCACGTCGGCCAGCCCGCGCCCCGCGGCGCCCACCGCCGCGTCGAAGCGGCGCTTGGCGGCGAGCTGCGCATCGCTCGGGTCGGGCGCGGTGCCGCGGCCGTAGTCGACGCGCGGCGCCCAGCGCATCGTCACCGACGGCGCGAGCTGAGCGCGCTCGTAATCGGCGCGGAGTCGCTCGCCCGCCTCGGCCTGGCGCTGGTCGACCAGCCCGCGTGCGGCGAGCCACGCCAGCGGCGACTCGCGCCGGTTCACCGTCACCGTCCGCCCGCGTCGTGCGCCGTGCACCACCGGGCCGCGCCGCCCGCGCGCGTCGATCACCTGCTCCACCAGCTCGCGCATCGTCCGTCCCTCGTCCGTGAGTGAGGGCGCGGGCGTGGCAGATGTTGGAGGGCGTAGGACAGCGGCGCCCGCGTCGCGGCGCGGCCCGTCGCGGCACGCGCGGTGCATCTTGGCTAATGACTTGGTTCGCGAGCTAAACCACATCGAGATCATGTCGCCGGATCGATTCGCGAAACTGACGACCCGGCAACGGGAATGCCTCCGCCTCTACCATCAGCGCTATCGCGTGAAGGAGATCGCGCGCGCGCTCGCCATCTCGGAGAATACCGCCAGCGGTTATCTCACCGAGGCGACCGCGCTGCTCGGCGTCGGTGGCCGCCCCGCCGCGGCCGCCGCGCTGGCCGCCTATGAGGCGGCCCACCCCGATGCGAGGGGTCGCTTCTCGGTGGGAGATTCCACCCCCCTGCCCGCCGAAGAACCGTCTTCGCCGGGCGATGACGTCCCGGCACCGGCCGCCGCGGCGGCGACGGGAGCACAAAGACACGTTCCCGCCGCACCATGGCTGCCGTTCCGCAAAGGGGATGGTAATGACCTCACTGTCGCACAGCGCCTCTTCTGGCTCGGCGCTATCATATTCGGCCTCGTCACCGGCTTCGGTCTTTTCGCTCTCTTCGTCCGCACCCTCAGCGACGTCGTCGCTCAGCTCGCGCGGTGAGTTCCCCTCGGTCGAGGTCACGGCGGTCGCCACGCTGCTGCGCGAGCTCGAGTTGCTGCAGGACCGCGCCTTCGCGGTGTGCGGCCGGCTCATGGCCGCGCTCATCGACGCGCGCGTCGAGCAGAATATCGCGCCGATCGTCGGCAAGTCGATCCGCGCCGGGATCAGCGACGTCGCGGTGCAGATCAGCGGCGCGCAGGGCGCCACCGCCGACGTCCACCGCCTGCTCGAGGCGCTGGCCAAGGCGCGCGGGCTCGACGTGCGGCTGTACGGCGATACCGACAAGCAGGATCCCCGCCCCGGCTTCACCGCCTGAGCCGCGGCGGATCGAACGTGATCAGATCATCTGGGAATGCGGCCGATGACGCGAGTCCTCGTCTTCGCCGCGGTGCTGCTCGGCACCTGCCTCTATGCCTTCCGGCGCGGCGGCGCGCCGGAGCGCTGGGTGGCGGCGCTGCTGCTGACGGCGGCGATCGCCTCCTACCTGCTGCCGCACGTGCGCGGTTACACCTACTTCCACGTCGAGTGGCAGCGGGTGGCGATCGACACCGCCCTGCTCGCCGGGCTGGTGGCGGTGAGCCTCGCGGCGGACCGCTTCTGGCCGCTGTATCTCACTGCCTTCCACGCGCTCACGGTGATGACCCACGGCGTGCGCGCCTACGACCCGGCGGTGCTGCCGATCGTCTACACGCGCGTGGCGGCGTGGCTGGCCTATCCGGGGCTGCTGCTGCTGGTGATCGGCGTGGCGCGTCATCACCGCCGGCTGCGCGCGGGCGGGCGCGAGTTCGACTGGACCTTCCAGCGGCGGAGGGCGGCCGATGAGGCACGAACCTGCCACGCGCGAGGAGCTGGGCTGCGCGATCCGTGAGATCGAGGCGCTGCTCGAGCGACTACGCGCCAAGGAGGCGCAGCAGCCGGCGCCCGCGCCCGGGCTGCTCGAGCGCGCCGAGCTGATGTACCAGGAGCGCCGCTCGCGCGACCGGCTGTTCGGCACCGACCTGTTCGGCGAGGCCGCCTGGGACATGCTGCTCGACCTCTACATCCACCACGGCCGCGGCGCGCTGGTGCCGGTGTCGAGCGCGTGCATCGGCGCCGCGGTGCCGCCCAGCACCGCGCTGCGCTGCCTCGGCAAGCTCGAGGCACGCGGTCTGGTGGTGCGCCGCGCCGACGTCGACGACCGCCGCCGCTCGCTGGTGACGCTCAGCGCGAAGGGGTTGCGGATGATCGAGCTGTACCTGGCGAGCAGCTGGGTCGGGCTGGGGTGAGAGGGGCGCGGTAGCGCGCGCTTGGGTCGGGCGGGCGGCGGCGGTCGACGTGCGGGGGTCGGCGGTGGTGGGCGCTGACGGGTTCGAACCGCCGACCTACTCGGTGTAAACGAGCCGCTCTACCAGCTGAGCTAAGCGCCCGGCGCGAGGAAAGCCTCGGGAGACCGCCGTTGCTCTCCCCTCTACACGCCCGGCGACGATGAACAAGAGGGAGCGAGCGGGTCGGGGCTAAAAATTCGGAGATGCTCTTTAACGGCCGATACGGCTATAGGATCATGGTCAATCAGAACGGGAAGGAGCGCGTCCCAAGCTGGGTTAACATCGTTATTCGTCCCTAATGATCGCGGCTTTCACCGGCCTTACTCTCACGGCTGCGGCATTTCCTTAGTCCGAGCTGATAACACCTTTTGATCCCGCTAGTCTCTCCGGTGTTTCTGGCGATTCCATATCAGCGCGACTGCCCATTGGGGAGGCCACACTTTAGTATCACCGTGACGCTAGTATTACCTAAACCCAGGCTGTAATCGGCAAATTCGACCCGACAGAGTTTTGTTGGTTTTCGTCTTCAACTAAGCAAAGCATGTGCATCAGAGTTCCAGCTTGCAGGGGCTTGGCGTGGTTCGCAGCTCCTGTCCCGCTCGCGAGTGTGCACGTGCGGCTCGCAGGCTTCATCGCACGAGGTAAAGAACCACGCGGCCGCTCAGAGGATCTCCGCGACCGAGCACCATCCTGGATAGGAAGTTTCTCGAGATTCCCGGGGTTCGCCAGCCGCCGCGCGCAACGAGCGCGGCACAGTGATGATTAAGTCCGCGATGAGCGCAAGCTAAGCGCACATGGCTCCTGTTTGACGCCCGGCTGCGCCGCCGAGCTAGACCGTAGCAGCCACGTCATAGCTCCTAGCCACCGCCTTCATAGGCAGCTAGGGCCGGTAAGCCGTGGCAGGAGAATCGCATGACAGCCCATACTGATACCCTGTCACAAAACCCGCTGACGCAGGCCGAGCTGGCGTCTGGCCCAGCTCTCGCCAAAGTCACCTTCGAAGGTGTACAGATCCTGCGCGGCGTCGCTGCGTCAATGGTTGTCTTTCACCACATGTGCACCGTCGTGACAACGCTACACCCTGGTCATAGTGCGATAGCGACTTTCCGCCGCCTGGCCGACCTCGGCGCAGCCGGCGTTGACATTTTCTTCTGCATAAGTGGCCTTGTCATCGCTCATTCCGCGCGAGCGATGCCCGCTGGTGCTGCAAAGGCGCGCACCTTCGCATGGCGACGCCTGTTGCGTGTCATGCCGCCGTACTGGATCTTCACGTCAGCTTTTCTCCTTCTATGGCTTGCTGGCATCGCCTTCCGCGGCCTGATTGTGACACCCAGTCTCGTCGTCGCCTCGTTCCTGCTCATCCCGTGGCCTAAGATGACCAGAGGCGGCCACCTGTCCCTTCATCCGATCCTGGATCCGGGCTGGACGCTGACATTCGAAATGTATTTTTACGCGGTTTGCACCGCGGTGATCGCCGTCGCCGGCGGGCGCTGGATCTGGCCGTGGGCGCTCGCCATAATATCGGCGATCGCAGTAATCTGCATCGTAAGCGGCGGTCGAGACACGATCGCCGCGTCGGTCCTCGCGTCGCCGCTGCTGTTGGAGTTTATGGCGGGAGTCGGTTTGGCACATCTAGTCGCAGGACGAACCTCTCTGAAGCTCGGCTGGACTCTAATAGCGATCGGCACACTCGGATTTCTCACTACGATCTGGTTGCGAAACCCGATGAGTTGGCGCGTGCTTTGCTGGGGTGTGCCGGGCGCGCTTCTCGTCGCGGGGGCAATCCTGCTTCCGGTCAAGCTCGAAGGCCGCATCATTCGCTTTTTCGGCTTCCTCGGTACGGCGTCATACACAATTTACTTGGTCCATCCTTTCTTCACTCTGACGGCCGGCACTTTGCTGAAGCGCGAAGTTGGTACCAACGTACCAGCCGACGCACTCCTGATCGTGATGACGATTGTTGCCGTGCTCGGGTCATCCCTAACTTACTTATTTGTTGAGGGGCCGTTGGTTCAGTTGCTCGCTTCGCGGTCGCGCACCGCCGCTCTTGCGAGGAAGACGCTCTGATTTCTCCTTCGCGTGACAAGTTTTAATGTGAATACGCGGGCGAACAGCTCGCCTGAACCTGCCAATTTAGGCGCCCAAAACAGTGGTGAATACGATATCTTCCCATCGGCTCATCAAGCTTCCGGTATGCACGTGCTGGTTAAGGGCGGATGCTTAAAAGCCGCTACAGCAACGATCTGGCCCGGCCAGCAAGTTCACGCTCGCGCTCTCATCACGATCGCGCAGGAAGATAAGCTGTCCGGCTTTCATTTAGCTCGTGCAGCAAGCGGGCAAGTATCGGCGTAACGTACCACGATGAGTGCATTCTTGAGTTCGTTGCGTGGGTCGCAGGCCTGTTCGAAACAGTGCTAAGGAAGAATGTGGGGGCCGCAGCGGACGACGCGGTAGAGAAGGCAGGCGATCTCATGTCGGCAGACGGCGACGAAAGGCTTAGGTATCTCACAAGCCTAAACTGTGACGCCTTTCATGATTGGATAATGCCTAGCCGCCAGCTTTGATACGCAGGCATATGAAGAGCACCACTAAGTCTCAAGCGAGCGCAAAAAATGAAAAATACCGGAAAGGTGGCTGACGAATATAGGCTGCCAAGTAGATTTGCTACTCTCGAGGCAGGTAGATTCGTTGCCGCATTCGGCGTAGTCCTGTTCCATGCGAGTATAACCACGGCTCTTCCAAAATATCTTGGCTTCTTTGCGATGCCGATTTTGGCTGGAGGATTTTCCGGCGTAGAGTTCTTTTTTGTCTTAAGTGGATTTGTGATTGTTCTTGCTCACCGACGTGAGCTTATTAAGGATAATAATAGTCTAGCTATATTGAAGGAATTCGCCTGGAAAAGGTTTTCTAGGGTTTATCCGGTCCTTTGGGCGCTATTGTTAGTTCTAGTTCCGGCGATGCTGATGATACCTCAGCTTCAATGGCGTCCACCTGTGACGCATATTGACATTCTAACTGCTTTTACGATCGCCCCTGTGCCGGTTGAGCGCATTCTCGCAGTCGAGTGGACTCTGCGCTATGAAGTTCTTTTCTATGGTGTCGTTGGCCTCGCTCTCTGGAAGAGAAAACTTGGTGTCGCAGCCATTAGCGCTCTTATAGTTTGCGCTACAGCGAGCTTTATCTTCAAACCCGGCGGTTTGGCTGCGTTCTTTATAGCACCGTACCATTTGTTGTTCATAGCTGGCGGTTCTATAGCTTTTGCCGCAGCGGCCAAGCCGCTTCGCGGTGGGCGTATTATCTTGACGACAGGAGCGGCGATATTTCTGTGGCGTCTTGCGGTATGCGCAGCGCACCCTGAGCAGCGAGCTGCTACTTTCTGGGACACGGCGTTTTTCGGGGCGGGCGCAGCGTTGATCGTCTATGGCCTCGTCGCCCTTGAGACCCGCCGTTCTTTTCGAGTACCATCTTGGACGCTTTATCTCGGCAAGGCGTCTTACTCTATCTACCTAGCTCACTTCCCCGTGGTGTCGCTCGCGGCTAAACTGGGTCTATTGGTTGGCGGACGCAGCGCTCCGCTCTTGTACGTGGCCGGAATTGCCGCAACCTCAACGGCCGCCGGCGTGCTCTTCTTTGAGGTTGTGGAAAAGCGCGTTGCGGCGTTCCTCCAAAGGATCAAGCCGCGGTTCCGCTAGCTTTGTCACGCGCTCGATGCCCCCGGCGCTTTTTGACATAAGCTGCGGAGCGCGAAGGCTGCCGCCCAACGGCCAGCCCGACCACCATCGCGGTGAAAGTCGCCTCGATAACATTGGCAGCGGTGCCGACGCCGAGCATCGCGATGATCATAGCAAATTCCCGTCTACCTCGCCCCCCCGCATCAATCGCGCGCTGCCCGCCCCTGAAGATTAGGTAGCCGATCGCAATCGAGACGGCGCCAAACATGACAATAAGATAGACGGCCAGATTGTCAGCCGAGTTAGCCGTGTTCGGGTCGACCATCGCCATCGGACCGCCGATGCCACCAAGCCCCCTCCCCACGAGCCAGCTCGCTGGATTACTCCAATCGACCAAGCCAATCGCTTGCGGCCAGGTGTTCAGCACGCGATCGGCCAACGATGAGTAGCTTGGGCCCTCACCAACTCCTTGGGGATATATTTGCTTACCGTAGGTTATGGAAAGCAGGGGCCCAGCAAAGATAAGCATGACCCAGAATGCCAGCAGGATCGTCGCGAGTGATTTCCGCTTGGCGCCATCGTTCGCTTGGATGCGTCCGATCGCAGCGTATGTGACGGGCAGCGCAAGCATGGCGAGCAGAACAGACTTCGAAGTGGTCAAGTATATCGCGTAGCATCCCGCCGCCCAGCACAACGCCTTCTTAAAAAGCGTCTTACATTCATGCTCGGCAGCACAGTAGGATATAATAATTACGGCTGACGCCATGTAACTCGCTTGCGAGAAGCCGGCCAGTCTCGCCCGTCCGCCGGCCGACCACTCTCTTGTAGCCTCGCGCTGAACTCCCATTACCTCGTACGTACTGTGAGCCCAAGGGAATTCAATGATGCTACTCAGAACGACGCCGACAACCGAAACGTAGAAAATGGGCACCATGGCGCGGATCATACGATCTTGCATTCCCCGCTGCGTCACAGCCATCGCAACGAATATAGCTGTGCAGATGTATAGAGAGAACAGAACAACGCCGATTGATCTTCCAAGTGATATCGAGATAAGCACTTCTAAAAAAAGAAATGCGAGTACAACAAATTGAGATGTTGATGTTTGCGGATCTCCGACCCGCGCCAGCGTGTTCGCCAATAGCGACACGAGGCCGACGACAAAAGGCAGATAGGCAATAGGCGCCAACCCGATCGGCCCGAGAATGCCCCGCACCATGCCGCCGAAGGCATTAAAGCAGAGGTACAGCACGGCTGAAGTGATCAGCCCGAAGCCGGCAAGGCGGTCAAGCTGGTTATGCGGCACTAACTCGCCAGGTTGCCGTTCTATAGCGAGGATTCCTCGCATCAAGGGTAAAAGGGCCACGGCGCGTTCCTTTGATCACGTTTACGCCGTGAGGTAAGGGATTCATTGTTGCGGCGCAACGCGGAGGCGCGAAAGTGACCCAGCCCTTACGGTCTGGTGGCCGGGTTCGATCGATGCGCGACGCGCAGCCGAGCTCTCCGACCTGGCAGGGAAGCGTTCAGCGATGCCGAACGCCGTCAAGGCTGGCTGAACGCAGCGCGTCATCAGCGGCAGCGGCCCGCGACCTCGAAGCCACCCATGAAGCCCTCATCGACCGCTTGATCAACGCCAGAGCGCTGAACGGCAGGCGCGCTCTCATACACATGCCAAAGCGACTCGTCGGCGTCCGACGTAACGAGCAGCTGCGGAGGATGACATGGGCGAGATACCTTGAGGCTTGGCCATCAATCAAGAGAAGGGTATCAGGTTACCGCTCAGTCCGCCAGCTCGGAGTGCCATCGGGAGGAGCGATCGGTTCAGCCAGCAACTTACAGCGCTGATGTTTTAGAGCGGTTTCCGATCAGTCTGCATCGTAACCGGCGTTGGTGAAGTAGTTGGCGCACTCCTGTGGTGGGTAGAGGTCGAGGATGCGGCCGATGG
>NZ_JACIAY010000020.1 GCF_014194975.1 Sphingomonas sp. BK580
CAGATGAACACCGGCGCGATCCTGGAGGGCGCGGAGAAGTACCAGCGCATCGCGCAGACCATGGGCCTGCCGCGGGACAACCACTGACCCGGGGGCGGGTCGCTGCGCCGGCGGCGCTCGGCGCCTTTGCCCTGCGTCCCGGCTGGTACCACGCCCACCGCTAGCGTCATCCTGAGCTTGTCTCAGGACCCACCGTGCCGCGTACCCGATGCCCGCGGCGCCTGCGGGACAGTGGATCCTGAGACGAGCTCAGGATGACGCCGGGAGAGGAGGGCGCCCAGCCGTCTTGCGGGACCGCGCTCGGGACAGATGCGCTCACCGCGCTCCCTCTCTGCGCCTCCGCGCCTCCGCGTGAAGGAACTTGGCCGCGCGAAGTCGCGAAGTAGCGGAGCAGCGGGGCGCGGCACCGCAACGTGTAAGCAACACCTCTCGCCCGATCACCCTGAGCGAGCTTTGGCGCTTCCCCGCCGTGCGCCACCCCGCTAACTCCCGCCGCATGGCCGCGCTGACCCGACGCAAGCTGCTGATCTCCGGGGGTGCCGGCGTCGGGCTGGTGGTCGCCTGGGCGGTGTGGCCGCGGCAGTACGGCGCCGCGCTGCCGACCGCGCCGGGCGAGGCGGCGTTCGGCCCCTTCCTCAAGATCGCGCGCGACGGCCAGGTGATCGTCGCGGTCCCGCAGTGCGAGCACGGCCAGGGCGTCTACACCACGCTCGCCCAGATCGTCGCCGACGAGCTCGGCGCCGACTGGCGCACCGTCGGCGTCGAGGCCGCGCCGCTCGCGCCTCCCTATGCCAACCCGATCGGCGCCGCCGCGCTGTTCGCCGACGCCGCGGCGCACGTGCCCGAGCGGGTGCGCGACGAGCTGTGGACGCGCGACTCGCTGCTGGTCACCGCCGGCTCCAGCTCGGTGCGGCGGTTCGAGCAGCCGCTGCGCGAGGCGGGCGCGGCCGCCCGCGTGCTGCTGTGCCAGGCCGCGGCCGAGCGCTGGGACGCCGACTGGCAGCAGTGCGACACGCGCGCCGGCTTCGTCACGCTCGGCGAGCGTCGCCTCCGCTTCGCCGAGCTGGCCGAGGCGGCCGCAGCCGGGCGGGTCCCCGACGAGCTGCCGCTGCGGCTCGGCGACGAGGGGCGGTTGAGCGGCGAGTCGCTGCCGCGGCTCGACTCGCCCGCCAAGGTCGACGGCTCGGCCAATTTCGTCGCCGACGTGCGCCTGCCCGACATGGTCTTCGCCAGCGTCCGGCAGGGGCCGCAGCCCGGCGCGCGGCTGCTCTCCTGCGACAGGGCCGCGGCCGAGCGCGTGCGCGGCCTGCTCTCGGTGGTGACGACCGACCACTGGGTCGCCGCGGTGGCGAACGACTGGTGGTCGGCCAACCAGGGCGTCATCGCGCTGGCTCCCCGCTTCGCGCGCAGCGGCACGATGGTCGACGATGCGGCGATCGAGCGCGCGCTCGACGCCGCGCTCGATCGCGCCGGCGAGCCGGTCGCGCGCGCCGGTGACGCCGCCGCGGCGCTGCGCGGCGCGGGCGTGATCGCGGCCGAGTATAGCGTCCGCCCCGCGCTCCACGCCGCGCTGGAGACACCCGCGGCGACGGCGCACTGGCGCGACGGGCGGCTGGAGCTGTGGCTCGCCACCCAGGCGCCGACGCTGGCGCGCGCCGCCGCGGCACGCGCGGTCCAGCTGTCCGAGCGCGACGTGATCGTCCACGCGCTCCAGGTCGGCGGCTCGTTCGGCGCGGCGCTCGAGCATGACGTCGCGGCGCAGGCGGCGGTGCTCGCGCGCGCGCTGCGGCGCCCGGTGCAGCTCTGCTGGTCGCGCGGCGAGGCGCTGCTGCAGGACCGTGTCCGCGCGCCCGCCAAGGCGCGGATGCGCGCGCGGCTGGGCCCGCGCGGCACGATCCTGGCGTGGCACGCCGCCATCGCCGCGCCGCCGACCGGGCGCGCGCTGGGCGAGCGGCTGCTCGCGGGCGACCCGCTGCGCCGCGTCGCCGCCGCGCTGCCCGCGGGCGCGGACCGCTACGCCACGTCGGGCGCGGTGCCGCCCTATCGGCTGCCGGCACTCGCGGTCGACCACCACCCGGTCGCGCTCGACCTGCCGACCGGCCACCTGCGCGGCGGCGCCGACGGCTACACCGCCTTCTTCACCGAGTGCTTCATCGACGAGCTGGCGCGCGCCGCGGGGAGCGAGCCGATGTCCTATCGCGTCGGGCTGCTCGGCGGCGA
The DNA here is from genome assembly GCF_014194975.1 of Sphingomonas sp. BK580. Classification (GTDB taxonomy): domain Bacteria; phylum Pseudomonadota; class Alphaproteobacteria; order Sphingomonadales; family Sphingomonadaceae; genus Sphingomonas. The sequence goes on from NZ_JACIAY010000020.1 coordinate 2,221, forward strand.
CGCGCGGCTGGCACGCTGCCTCACCACCGCGGCCGAGCTCGGCGGCTGGTCGGGCGGCGTGCCGGGCAGCGCGCAGGGGATCGCCTGTCACCGCCTGGCGGGCAGCGCGATCGCGGTGCTCGCCGAGGCCGAGGCGGGGGAGGGCGGTGCGGCGCGCGTGAGCCGGCTGGTGGCCGCGGTGGATGGCGGGCGCGCGATCAACCCCGACGTGGTGCGCCAACAGATCGAGGGCGGGCTGGTGTTCGGCGTCGCCGCCGCGACCGGCGCCGCGGCGGGGTATCAGGACGACCTCGCCACCGTCCGCCACCTCGGCGCGCTCGAGCTGCCGACGCTCGCCACCGCGCCCGAGATCAGTGTGGAACTGATCGCCAGCGGCGCGGATTGCGGTGGGATCAGCGACCTCGGCGTGCCCGCGGTCGCCCCCGCCATCGCCAACGCGCTGTTCGCCGCCACGGGCGCGCGGCGGCGCGCGCTGCCGCTCAGGAGTTCGTAGATGCTGCCCGCCGACCATCCGAGGATCCCGGCGCCGCGCGTCGGCGTGCTGCTGATCAATCTCGGTACGCCCGATTCCGCCGACACGCGCGCGGTGCGCCGCTACCTCGCCGAGTTCCTGTCCGACCGGCGCGTGGTCGAGCTGCCTCGGATCGCGTGGCAGCCGATCCTGCGCGGCATCGTGCTGACGACGCGCCCGAAGAAGTCGGCGCATGCCTACCAGCAGGTGTGGAGCGAGGCGGGTTCGCCGCTCGCCGCGGTGACGCGCGCGCAGGCCGAGGCGCTCGTGGGGGCGTTCGGCGAGGGCGTGCTGGTCGACTGGGCGATGCGCTACGGCAACCCCTCCATCGCCGACCGGCTGGCGGCGATGAAGGCGGCGGGGTGCGAGCGCATCCTGCTGGCGCCGCTCTACCCGCAATATTGCGCGGCGACGACCGCCACCGCCAACGACAAGGCGTTCGCCGCGCTGGCGCAGTGGCGCTGGCAGCCCGCGATCCGCACGCTGCCGCCCTATCACGACGATCCCGCTTATATCGCGGCGCTGGCCGCGCGCGTCGGCGAGGGGCTGGACGCGCTCGACTTCGCCCCCGACGCGCTGATCGCCAGCTTCCACGGCATGCCGCAGCGGACGCTGGAGCGCGGCGACCCCTATCACTGCCACTGCCAGAAGACCGCGCGGCTGCTCGGCGCGGCGCTGCGCGAGCGGCTCGCCGGCCGGCCGCTCACGGTGGCGTTCCAGTCGCGCTTCGGCAGCGCCAAGTGGCTCGGCCCCGCGACCGACACCACGCTGGAGGCGATGCCGGGGCAGGGGGTGCGCAAGGTCGCGGTGGTGGCGCCGGGCTTCTCCGCCGACTGCCTCGAGACGCTCGAGGAGCTGGCGATCCGCGGGCGCGAGAGTTTCCTCGCCGCCGGGGGCACGCACTTCGCCTATCTGCCCTGTCTCAACGACTCAGCCCAGGGCGTCGCCATGCTGCGCACGATCCTGTCGCGCGAGCTTGAAGGCTGGGTGGCCCGCGGCTAGCCTCTCACCAAGGTTAAGGGAGAGGCAGGCATGGCAAGGGTCGCGATCGTCACCGGTGGTACGCGGGGCATCGGCGAGGCGATCAGCGTGGCGCTACGCGACCTCGGCATGACCGTCGCCGCCAATTACGCCGGCAACGACGAGCGCGCGCGCGACTTCACCGCGCGCACCGGCATCGCCGCGTACAAGTGGGACGTGGCCGACCATGACGCCTGCCAGGACGGCTGCGCCCAGGTCGCCGCCGAGCTCGGCGCGGTCGACGTGCTCGTCAACAACGCCGGGATCACGCGCGACGGCACGATCCTGAAGATGACCTACCAGATGTGGAAGGAGGTCATGGACACCAACCTGGGCGGCTGTTTCAACATGGCGAAGGCGGTGTTCCCCGGCATGCGCGAGCGCAAATGGGGCCGGATCGTCAACATCGGCTCGATCAACGGCCAGGCCGGGCAGTACGGGCAGGTGAACTACGCCGCGGCGAAGAGCGGCATCCACGGCTTCACCAAGGCGCTGTCGCAGGAGGGGGCGCGCGTCGGCGTCACCGTCAACGCGATCGCGCCGGGCTATATCGATACCGACATGGTCGCCGCGGTGCCGGGCGAGGTGCTGGAGAAGATCGTCGCCAAGATCCCGGTCGGTCGGCTCGGCCAGGCGCAGGAGATCGCGCGCGGCGTCGCCTTCCTGTGCTCGGAGGAGGCCGGGTTCGTCACCGGCTCGACGCTGAGCATCAACGGCGGGCAGCATATGTACTGAGGTCGGACCTATCTCGCTCGCAGCGGGGCGTGCTCCTGCGCACGCGGGAGGCTCGGGGCAAGCAGCGGCATCGCCCGCAACCCTGGGCTTCCGCCTGCGCAGGAGCAGGGGCCGGCTTGGCGGCATCAAGGTGTGGAGCCCGTAAGACGCTCAACCGGCTCCCTCGGTCACGATCGCCACGAAGTTGGCGGCGACGGGTGGGCTCGCGGCGGCATGGACGAGCCACATCGCGCTCACCGCACTGTCGTCCCCGAGCGCGGTATAGACCAGCCCGGCGGATTGGAGCGCGCACAGCGACTCCGCCACCACGGTGATGCCGACTCCGGCGGCCACCAGCCCGAGCAGCGTCGACACCTCGCGGACCGTCTGGGCGACGCGCGGCTCGGCCCCGGTCGCGCGCATCAGCGCGAAGAGTTCCTCGGTGAAGCCGCCGCTGCGATCGCTGGCATAGACCACCAGCGGGTGCGCCGCCGCGTCGGCCAGGCGCAGCCCGGTGCGACCGGCGAGCGGATGGTCGGGACGGGTCGCCACGACCAGGCGCTCGCGCAGGATTCGGGTGGCGGTCAGCTCGGGCGGCAGCGCGGGCGGGGCGGCGCTGCGGAGGAAGCCGACGTCGAGCGCGTCGGCCAGGATCGCCCCGACCTGCGCTGGCCCGGCAACTTCGGACAGCGCGAGCTGCACGTCGGGGTAGCGCAGCCGGTAGCTGTTGATCGCGGCGGCGACCTGCGGGATGAACGGTGCCGAGGCGTTGAAGCCCACCCGCAGCTCGCCCAGTTCGCCGCGTGCGGCGCGGCGCGCCACCGTCGCGGCGGCGTCCGCCTCGGCCAGCGTGCGTCGTGCCGCCTCGAGGAACATGGTCCCGGCATAAGTGAGCGTGACCCGGCGGCTGGTGCGATCGAGCAGCCGGACGCCCAGTTCGTCCTCCAGCTGGCGGATCTGCTGGCTGAGCGGCGGCTGCGAGATGCCGAGCCGCGCCGCCGCGCGCGCGAAATGCAGGTCCTCGGCGACTTGGACGAAGTAGCGCAGATGCCGAAGCTCCATGATCGATAGGCTCTACGTATCGATCGCGGCGGAAACAATATTAGACAAACCGTTAACCAGCGCTCATCCGCTGCACCGCGGCATGTCATTGCGCCGCCGTCCTTTCCTGGTCGTCCGACGCCGCACGCGCTAGGCTGGCGCGCGACGCCGCTCACGGGGGCGGGCGTCACCTACGGGAAGCTGTGCCCATGATCGGCATCGTACGCATCGCGCTGGCGCGCCCGCTGACGTTCATCGTCATGGCGATCCTCATCGCCATCGTCGGCGTGCTCGCGGCGATCCGCACCCCGGTCGACATCTTCCCCGACATCAAGGTGCCGGTGATCGCCACCGCGTGGCAATATGCCGGCCTCTCGCCCGACGAGATGTCGGGGCGGATCATCACCCCGTTCGAGCGCGTGCTGACCACCACGGTCAACGACATCGACCATATCGAGAGCCAGTCGCTGCCCGGGATCGGCGTGGTAAAGATCTACTTCCAGCCCGGCGCCGACATCCGCACCGCCACCGCGCAGGTCACCTCGGTGTCGCAGACCGTGCTCAAGCAGCTGCCGCCGGGCATCACCCCGCCGCTGGTGCTCAACTATAGCGCCTCGACGGTGCCGATCGTCCAGCTCGCGCTGTCGGGCAAGGGGCTGTCCGAGGGGCAGATGTTCGATCTCGCCAGCAACCAGGTGCGCCCCGGGCTGGTCACCGTGCCGGGCGCGGCGATCCCCTATCCCTCGGGCGGGCGGCAGCGCCAGATCCAGATCGACCTCGACCCCGACGCGCTTCAGTCCAAGGGGCTGTCGGCGCAGGACGTCGGCAACGCGATCGCGGCGCAGAACCAGATCAACCCGGCGGGCTTCGCCAAGATCGGCGGCTTCCAGTACAGCGTCCGCCTCAACAACGCGCCGGGATCGATCGAGGAGCTCAACAGCATCCCGGTCAAGGTTGTCGGCGGCGCCACCATCTACATGCGCGACGTCGCCCACGTGCGCGACGGCTCGGCGCCGCAGACCAACGTCGTCCACGTCGACGGCGCGCGCTCGGTGATCATGACCGTGCTCAAGAACGGCGCGACCTCGACGCTGGCGATCGTGCAGGGGATCAAGGACGCTTTGCCCAAGATCCAGGAGACGTTGCCGAGCACGCTCAAGATCGTGCCGATCGGCGACCAGTCGCTGTTCGTCCGCGCTGCGGTGGAGGGCGTGGTGAAGGAGGGTGCGATCGCGGCGGCGCTGACCAGCCTGATGATCCTGCTGTTTCTCGGCTCGTGGCGCTCGACCGTGATCATCGCGATCTCGATCCCGCTGGCGATCCTGTCCGCGATCATCGGCCTGGCGGTGACGGGCAACACGCTCAACACGATGACGCTGGGCGGCCTCAGCCTCGCGGTCGGCATCCTGGTCGACGACGCGACGGTGACAATCGAGAACATCAACTGGCACCTCGAACAGGGCAAGCCGGTCCACCGCGCGATCCTCGACGGCGCGGCGCAGATCGTCACGCCCGCCTTCGTCTCGCTGCTGTGCATCTGCATCGTCTTCGTGCCGATGTTCTTCCTGCCGGGTGTCGCGGGCTTCCTGTTCGTGCCGCTGGCGCTGGCGGTGGTGTTCGCGATGATCGCCTCGTTCATCCTGTCGCGCACGCTGGTGCCGACGATGGCGATGTACCTGCTGCGCCCGCACGGCGCGGGCGACGACCACGACCAGCACAGCGCCGGCGCGCCCGCGTCGCGCAACCCGCTGGTGCGCTTCCAGCGCGGCTTCGAGGCGCGGTTCGAGCGGATCCGCACGGGGTACGGCGGGATGCTCGAGCGCGTGCTCGCCGCGCCCAAGGGGTTCGTGATCGGCTTCCTAGCGGTGGTGCTGCTGTCGTTCGGGCTGGTGCCGTTCCTCGGGCAGAACTTCTTCCCCTCGGTCGACGCCGGGCAGATCGCGATGCACGTGCGCGCGCCGGTGGGCAGCCGGATCGAGGAGACGTCGGCCGAGTTCGACCGCATCCAGCGCCGCATCCGCCAGATCATCCCGGCGGACGAGCTGGTGTCGGTGGTCGACAACATCGGCCTGCCGGTCAGCTCGATCAACACGACCTACAACAATTCGGGGACGGTCGGCCCGCAGGACGGCGACGTGCTGATCCAGCTGTCGCACGATCACGCGCCGACCGACGATTATGTCCGCCGCCTGCGCGAGCAGCTGCCGCGCGACTTCCCCGGTGCCACCTTCTCCTTCCTGCCCGCGGACATCACCAGCCAGATCCTCAACTTCGGCGCGCCCGCGCCGATCGATATTCAGATCGCGGGCAAGGATGCCGCCGCCAACGCGGCCTACGCGCAGAAGATCATGCGCCGCATTGCCAGGATCCCCGGCCTGGCCGACGCCCGCATCCAGCAGTCGGCGCGCTACCCGCAGCTCGACGTCGCGGTCGACCGCAGCCGCATGGGGCAGTACGGGCTGACCGAGCGCGACGTGACGACCAGCCTGGCGAGCTCGCTGGCGGGCACCGCGCAGACCGCACCGGTGTTCTTCCTCAACCCCGACAACGGCGTGTCCTACCCGGTCGTGGCGCAGGCGCCCGAGTATCGCGTCGGCTCGATGAGCGACCTGTCAAGCATCCCGGTGACCGGCACCAGCGGGCGCTCGCAGGTGCTGGGCGGGCTCGGCACGATCGTGCGCAGCAACGCGCCCGCGGTGGTGTCGCACTATAATATCGCGCCGGTGGTCGACATCTTCGCCACCCCGGCGGGGCGCGACCTGGGCGCGGTAGCGGGCGACATTCGCACGGTGCTCGACGATCTGAAGGCCGAGGCGCCCAAGGGCGCGACGGTCACGCTGCGCGGGCAGTACGCCACGATGAACAGCGCCTTCTCGGGGCTCGGCTACGGGCTACTCGGCGCGATCGTGCTGATCTACCTGCTGATCGTGGTCAACTTCCAGAGCTGGCTGGACCCGTTCGTGATCATCACCGCCCTGCCCGGTGCACTGGCGGGGATCATCTGGATGCTGTTCACCACCGGCACGACGCTGTCGGTGCCCGCGCTCACCGGCGCGATCATGTGCATGGGCGTGGCCACCGCCAACGCGATCCTGGTGGTGAGCTTCGCGCGCGAGCGGCTCGCCGAGCTGGGCGACGCCACCGCCGCCGCGCTGGAGGCGGGGATGACCCGCTTCCGCCCGGTGCTGATGACCGCGCTGGCGATGATCATCGGCATGCTGCCGATGGCGCTGGGCCTGGGCGAGGGGGGCGAGCAGAACGCGCCGCTCGGCCGCGCGGTCATCGGCGGGCTGCTGGTCGCCACCTTCGCCACGCTGATGTTCGTCCCCGTCATCTTCAGCCTCGTCCACCGCCGCCGCGCCGCGACCGCGCCGACGCGCGAGGCCCATCATCTGGAGCAAGCCCATGTCTGAGGCGTCGTTCGAGACGTCCCCCGTCGCGCCGTCTGCGCCGCCGTCGCGCTCGCTGCGCACCGCCGGGATCGCCGCGGCGGTGATCGCGGTCGGCGTCGTCGGCGCGGGGATCGCGGCGCGCTCGCGCACCGACAGCAGGCTGGCCGACTGGACCGCGGCGCAGTCGACCCCGACCGTCGCGGTGATCCAGGCCAAGCCCGCCGCGGCGACGGGCGCGCTCACGCTCCCCGCCAACCTCCAGGCGATCAACAGCGCGCCGATCTTCGCGCGCACCAGCGGCTACGTGCGGAGATGGTACGTCGACATCGGCGATCCCGTCCGCGCCGGGCAGACGCTGGCGGTGCTCGACGCGCCCGAGATCGACCAGCAGCTCGCCGCCGCGCGCGCCGACCTGGAGACCGCGCGCGCCAACCAGCAGCTCGCCGCCTCGACCGCGACGCGCTGGCGCAACATGCTCGCCAAGGACGCGGTGTCGAAGCAGGAGACCGACGAGAAGGTCGGCGACCTCGCCGCCAAGACCGCGGTGACCAACGCGGCGCGCGCCAACGTCTCGCGGCTGACCTACACCCAGGGCTTCACCCGGCTGATCGCGCCGTTCGCCGGCATCGTCACCAGCCGCTCCACCGACATCGGCGCGCTGGTGACCGCGGGGACGGCGGCGTCGACGCCGCTGTTCACCGTCTCCGACGTGCGGCGGATGCGCGCCTATATCCGCGTGCCGCAGAACTACTCGGCGCAGATCCACCCGGGCATGCACGTCACGCTGACGCTGCCCGAATATCCCGGTCGCAGCTTCGACGCGACGCTGACCCGCACTGCCGGGGCGGTGGAGCAATCGTCGGGCACGGTGCTGGTGCAGGTCGAGGCGCCCAACCCGGACCGCGCGCTCAAGCCCGGCGCCTATGCGCAGGCGAGCTTCCCGGTGGCGGGCGCGAGCGGCGCGGTGGCGCTGCCCGCGAGCGCGCTGATCGTCGGCGAGAGCGGCACCCAGGTCGCGCTGGTCGGCGCGGACGGCAAGGCGCACCTGCGCACGATCCGGATCGGGCAGGACCATGGCAACACGGTCGAGGTGAGCTCGGGCGTCACCCCGCGCGACCGCGTGATCGACAACCCGCCCGACTCGCTCGCCGACGGCGACGCGGTGCAGGTGCAGAAGGCGGGCGCGCGGTGAGGGGGTGGGCGCTGCGCTCGCGGCCCTGGGCTCCTGCGTTCGCAGGAGCACGGGGTGGGGCGGTGACGCTCGGCCGTGTTCCTGCGCACGCAGGAACCCAGGGCGATCAGGCGTTGCGCTCGTCGTCGCGTGGCTTTGAAAGCGCGCCGACACCCTACGCCTTCTCGTCACCCCGGACCTGTTCCGGAGCTCACGGTCCCGCTTTTTCAACGATCGTGGAGCGCGCCGACAGGTGGGTCCCGGAACAGGTCCGGGATGACGGGAGTGGGACACGCGCCCGTCACGCGCTTACCTTCACCCGCCTCGCCACGCTCGCCGCGCTGCTCGCCACCGCGGCCTGCTCCGTCGCGCCCGATTACGTCCGGCCTGCCATCCCCGCGCCCGCGGCCTACAAGGAGGCGGAGGGCTGGCAGGCGGCCGGCACCGACGTCGCATCCCCGGGCAAGTGGTGGGAGGCCTTCGCCGATCCGGTGCTCACCGGACTCGAGGAGCGAGTCGTCGCCGGCAATCAGGATCTCGCCGCCGCGGTGGCGCGCTACGACCAGGCGCGCGCGGTCGCGCGCCAGGCACGGTCCGATCTCTTCCCGGAGGTCGGCGTCTCCGCCGACGTCAGCCGCGACCGCGTCTCCGCCGGCCGCCCGCTCGCGCTCGGCAGCGCCGCGCCCTACACCGTGGGCACGGTCGGCGCCTCGCTCGCCTATGAGCTCGACCTGTTCGGTCGCGTGCGCGACTCGGTGCGTGCCAGCCGCGCCGATGCCGCCGCCAGCGCGGCCGACGTCGCCGCGGTGACGCTCGGGCTGCAGGCGCAGCTCGCCAGCATCTATTTCGACATGCGCGGGCTCGACGCGCGCATCGTGCTGCTGCGCCAGACGGTCGAGGCGAACGCGCGCGCGTATCAGCTCACCGACACGCGCCACGGCGGCGGCATCGCCTCGGGGATCGACGTCAGCCGCGCGCAGACCCTGCTCTCCAGCGCGCGCGCCGAGCTGTCCGCGGTCGGCGTGGCGCGTCAGCGCGACGAGCACGCCATCGCGGTGCTGCTCGGCGAGGCGCCCTCTGGCTTCACGCTCGCGGTCGAGGACCGCCAGCTCGCGCCGCCGGCGATCCCCGCCGGCCTGCCCTCGACCTTGCTCGAGCGCCGCCCCGACATCGCCGCGGCGGAGCGGCGCGTCGCCGCCGCCAACGCGCGGATCGGCGTGGCGCGCGCGGCGCTGTTCCCCAGCGTCACGCTCGGCGCCGCGGGCGGGTTCGAGGCGGCGCGCGGCTCGCTGCTGAGCGCCTCCAACGGCTTCTGGGCGCTCGGCCCGCTCTCCGCCGCGCTGGCGATCTTCGACGGCGGGCGCCGCCGCGCCGGCGTGCAGCGCGCGCGCGGCGAATATGACGAGGCGGCGGCGTCGTACCGCCAGACCGTGCTCACCGCCTTCCGCGAGGTGGAGGACGCGCTCGCCAGCCAGCGGCTGCTCGCCGCGCAGGAACGCGACCAGCGCACCGCGGCCGAGGCGGCCGAGCACACGCGCGAGCTGGCGCTGATCCGCTACCGCGACGGGGCGGCGGACTATCTCGAGGTGGTCACCGCGCAGACCGCCGCGCTCGACGCCGAGCGCGCGCTGCTGACGGTGCGCAGCCAGCAGCTCCAGACCGCGACCGACCTGATCCGTGCGCTCGGCGGGGGCGTCGCGGCGGGCTGAGCCGTGCTGTCATCGGCGTGCCGCACGGTGCGGGTAACGTCGGTACGACACCAGCTTGATCCGAGAAGCCCCTCCCCTTCAGGGGAGGGGTTGGGGTGGGGCGTCTCCACTGGCGGTGCGTTTGCCGAAGCGCCCCACCCCCGCCCCTCCTCTGAAGGGGAGGGGAGATCGTCTAAAGTCGTCCTTCTTCCCTCGCGGGACAGAAGGAGAGGGCGGGCGCCTCGGGCGAGGCTCCGTCACGAGGCCGAAGGAGCACGCCATGCCGCCGATGCAGGACCGCCGCAGCTTCATTCGCGGCATGATGGCCTCCGCCGGGGCCGCCGCGGCGCTGACCCCGTCGATCGCGCGCGCGCTCGAGCTGCCCGGGCGGCACCGCACCGGCACGCTGCGCGACGTCGACCATGTCGTGATCCTCACCCAGGGAAACCGCGCTTTCGACCATTATTTCGGCGCGATGCGCGGCGTGCGCGGGTTCGGCGACCGTTTCGCCGCGCCGGCGCCGCCGCTGCCCGACGCGCCGAGCCGCACCGTCCTGCTCCAGCCCAACGAGCATGCCGGCGCGTCGCCCGCGCTGCTCGCGCCGTTCCGGCTCGACACCGCGACCGACTTCCGCCTCTATCGCCCGCTCGGCACGCCGCACGGCTTCACCGACAGCCAGGCGGCGTGGGACAACGGGCGGATGGGCGCGTGGACCGCGGCCAAGCACAACCACGCGATGGCGCATTTCACGCGCGCGGACCTGCCATTCCAATATGCGCTCGCCGAGGCCTTCACGCTGTGCGACGCCTATCACTGCGCGATGCACCTCAGCACCAACCCCAACCGTCTGTACATCTGGTCGGGGACGCACGACCCCCTGGCGCGCGCCGGCGGCCCCGCGATCGACAACGGCTATGACAGCCTCGGTGCCGACCCGCTGCGCCACGGCGGCTATCGCTGGACCACCTATCCCGAGCGACTGCTGGCGGCGGGGATCGGCTTTCAGATCTACCAGGACATGGCGGACAATTTCACCGACAACCCGCTGGTCGGCTTCCACGCCTATCGCCGCGCCCAGTCCGCCGCGGACGAGGCCGCGGCGCTGCTCGCCCGCCGCACCACCACGACGCGCACGCTCGACGACCTGCGCCAGGACGTGCGCGACGCACGCCTGCCCGCGGTGTCGTGGATCATCGCGCCCGAGGCGGCGTCGGAGCATCCCAGCGTCTCCACCCCGCTGCAGGGCGGCGACTACACCGCGCGCGTGCTCGACGCGCTCACCGCCAACCCCGACGTGTGGGCGCGCACCGCGCTGCTGATCAACTTCGACGAGAACGACGGGCTGTTCGATCACGTGCCCCCACCGGCGCCGCCCGCGCGGGTCGGCGGCCGCCCGGTCGGCTCCAGCGACGTGCCCGCCGACGACGAATATCACGTCCACTGCCGCACCCCCGAGGACGCCGCCTATCGCGACCGCCCCTACGGCCTGGGCATGCGCGTGCCGCTCTACGTCGTCTCGCCGTGGAGCCGCGGCGGCTACGTCGCCTCCGAGGTGTTCGACCACACCAGCATCCTGCGCTTCCTGGAGGCGCGCTTCGGCGTGCGCGAGCCCAACATCAGCGCGTGGCGCCGTTCGGTGTGCGGCGACCTGACCTCCTGCTTCGACTTCGCCGCGCCCGACACGGTGGCGTTCATGGCGGGCCTGCCCGCGACCGCGGCCGCGTCGGCGCGTGCGGCGGGGCTGAAGGGGGTCGCGCCGGCCGTGCCCGCCGCGGTGGAGGCACCCGGGCAGGAGCGCGGCCTGCGCCGGCGCCGCGCCACGCCCTACGCGCTCGACGCCCAGCTGCGCGGCGGCGACTCGCCCGCGCTGCTGCTGGTCAACCGCTCGCACGAGCGCGCGGCGGCGTTCCACGTCTACGACATGGCCCGGCTGGTGGAGGTGCCCGCGCGCTACACCGTCGCGGCGGGCGGCGCGCTGCCGCATCCCCTGCCGGCCGGCGCGGCCGACCTGTTCGTGCTGGGTCCTGACGGCTTCCATCGCCGGCTGGTCGGCCGCGGCGACCTGTTCGGCGTCGGCCTCGCGCGCGGCGCCGCGCCCGCGCTGCTGGTCGAGAACCGCACCGACGCCCCGCTGACGGTCGAGGTCACCGACCGGGCCTATGGCGCCTCCCCTGTCACGATCGCGCTGCGCCCGCACGAGACCCGCCGCGTCGCGCTCGACCTCGCCGCGAGCCACGGCTGGTACGATCGCGCGCTCGTCGGGGGCGGGCAGGCGTGGCGCATGGCGGGGCATGTCGAGGACGGCCGCGGGTCCTTCTCGGACCCGGCCGCGGGCGGGGCCGGCCCGCTGGTACCTGCGACGGTGATCTGAGGCTCGGCGGCCGCGCCTCAGGGGGGCGATGTCGCGTGGTGCGCTGGAGGACGTCGCCGAGGCGCGGACGCGCCGCGTGACAGCCCGGTGCCCCCCGTGCCGGCGGAGCAGCGGCGGGCGACACCGATCATCTTGCGCCGCGCACGCCGGTGCGAATGAAGCGACGATGCACCACGCTCGCCTGACCGCCTGGCTCGCCGGTCTCACCCTCCTCCTCGCCGTCCCAGCGCCGGCGCAGGAACCGCGACCGGCCCCGGCGCCCTTCGCGGCGTCGCGGGCGTGGGACTCGTTCGTCACGCTGCTGCGCGACCGTTACGGTTATCTGACCCGCCCCGGCATCGACGGTGAGTCGATCCTGGCGACCTTCGCGGCGCGCGCGCGTGCCGCACGGACCGACAAGGACTTCATCGACGTCCTCCAGCTCGTCGCGCACAATTTCGCCGATCCGCATCTCGTCGTCGACCCGCTCGACGCCGACGATTGGGCGGTGGTGCCGACCGCCTCCGACCTGTTCGGCAGCTACGACGGCGTCCGCTTCCGGATCGGGGAGGTGCGCGCGGGCAGCGACGCGGCGGCGCGCGGTGTCACGGCCGGGATGACGGTGCTGCGGCTCGACGGCGTGTCGCCGCGCCGCGCGATCGAGCAGGTCACGGGCCGCGCCTTCGCCGACCTCACCCCGCCGCAGGTCGCGTTCGCCTTCAACGTCGCGCTGGCCGGTCACCGACGGCGCGCGCGGGTGCTGGAGGTGGCCGAGGGGCGGCGTCGCGTCGCGCTGCCCGCCACCAACACGCTGGCGGACCGGATCGAGCACGGGCCGCTACTGGACGTCGAGCGCCGCGGGGCGATGGGGATCATCCGCATCAACAACTCGCTCGGCGACCAGGCGCTGATCGACCGTTTCGCCCGCGCGCTCGAGACGCTCGAGGGAACGGACGCGCTGTTGATCGACCTTCGCGACACGCCCAGCGGCGGCAACACCAGCGTGGCGCGCGGCATCATGGGACACTTCGTCGACCATGACCGCCCCTATCAGATGCATGTCGTACCCTATGAGGCGCGCGTGCTCGGGCCGACGCGCAAGTTCGTCGAATATGTCGCCCCCTACGGCCTACGCTATGCCGGGCGAGTCTATGTCGCGGGCGGGCGCTGGACCGGCAGCATGGGCGAGGGGCTGATGATCGGCTTCGCGGCGATCGGCGCCACCACCGTCGGCACCGACATGGCGCATCTGCTGGGCGCGCTCAGCAACGAGACGATCGAGGGCTCGGCGGCGCAGGTCGACCTCGGCACCGAGCAGCTCTTCACCGTGACGGGGCTGCCGCGCGAGCTCTATCGCCCCGACATCTACATCGATCGTGCGGAGCGCACGCCCACGATAGACCCGGTCCTGTCCGCGCTCGGGCGGTAACGCGACGTCGGGCCAGGTCGGCTGATCGATGATGGTGGGGGAAGTGGCGGAGAGGGTGGGATTCGAACCCACGGTACCCGTGAGGGCACAACGGTTTTCGAGACCGTCCCAATCGACCACTCTGGCACCTCTCCGCGGAGGACGCCGGGGCCTGCGAGAGGCGCGCCGGCGGCGATCGAGCGGCGCCCCTAGCCCGGTCGCGGGACGGACGCAAGCGTGTCTGTTGTTGTGCGCGCCGATTTCCGCACTAGATTGTAGCGATGACCAGCGAACACACGATCATCGCTAAGGCCGAGGCGCCGGTGGCGCCCCCAATCGCGCACGCGCGCTTCTCGATCGGCGACGTGGTGCGCCACCGCATGCTCGATTTCCGCGGTGTGATCTTCGACGTCGACCCGGTCTTCGCCAACAGCGAGGAATGGTACAACTCGATCCCGGAGGATTTCCGGCCGAGCAAGGACCAGCCCTTCTATCACCTGCTCGCCGAGAACATGGAGTCGAGCTACGTCGCCTACGTCAGCCAGCAGAACCTCGTGCATGACGACAGCGACGAGCCGATCGACCATCCCGCGATCGCCGGCCTGTTCGATCGGCTCGACGGTGGCCGCTACGGGCTGAAGCGCCAGCATCGCCACTGACGTTGCGGCTTCGTCGATCGGTCACGGAATCGGTTGACAGGCCGGGAGGCTTCGCATAGCTCGCACGCTTCTCTCGCAGGGTACGCCCTCGCGAGCTATGAAATTTGGGAAGTGACAAGAGCCATGTTCGCAGTCGTGCGCACGGGCGGCAAGCAGTATCGCGTCGCCGCCGGAGACAAGATCGTCGTCGAGAAGATCGAGGGCGAGGCCGGCGCGTCGGTGACGCTGGGTGACGTGCTGCTCGCGGGCGAGGGCGCGGATCTCAAGTCGGTCGACGGCCTCACCGTCGCGGCGGAGATCGTCGCGCAGGCCAAGGGCGAGAAGGTGATCGTCTTCAAGAAGCGTCGCCGCCACAATTATCGTCGTCGCAACGGCCATCGCCAGAACCACACGATCCTCAAGATCGTGTCGGTCGGCTGATCCCGTAGCGCGCAGGAGCAAGAGCAATGGCACATAAGAAAGCAGGCGGTTCGTCGCGCAACGGTCGTGATTCGGTCGGCCGTCGTCTCGGCGTGAAGAAGTTCGGCGGTCAGGAAGCGATCGCGGGCAACATCCTCGTGCGCCAGCGCGGCACCAAGTTCTACCCGGGCCGCAACGTCGGCATCGGCAAGGACCACACCCTCTTCGCGCTCGTCGACGGCCGCGTGGTGTTCCACGAGGGCAAGCTCGGCCGCAAATTCTGCTCGGTCGACATTATGGCGGCCGCGGCCGAGTAACATCGGGCAACCAACCGGGTTGCCCACCAGGGCGACCCGGGGTTCCGCAGCACGGAACCCAGCCAACAAGGGAGACGGGTCGCCCCGGCTCCCTTTTTTCATGCTCCCTCGCCCCAGCGTGTCGCGCCACCGTCATCCGGTTGTGGCAGCGGCCCGAACAAGGAGACGGAGCATGTTCGCGTTGACGCCGAGACTCACCCTCAGGCCGGGCTGGCTCGAGGATGCCCCCGCGCTGGCGCGCGCGATCGCGCACGAGGCGGTGGTGTCGCGGCTGGCGCGCGTGCCCTGGCCCTATGCCGAGGAGGACGCGGCCGCCTTTCTCTCGCTCCAGCCGCACCCGCGCGAGCCGCGATTCCTGATCGCCGAGCGCTTCGGCGACTATCGTCTGGTCGGCGGCGTCGGGCTGCATCGCGGCGAGCGCGGCGGGGTCGAGCTGGGCTATTGGCTCACACCCGAGGTGTGGGGCCGCGGCTATGCCACCGAGGCGGGGCGCGCGGTGCTCGACCTCGCGCGCCACGCGCTCGGACTGACGCGGGTCGACTCGCATCATCACGCCGACAACCCGGCCTCCGGACGCGTGTTGCGCAAGCTCGGCTTCGTCGAGTGCGGCCGGTCGCGGCGCTACGCGCTGGCGCGCGACGCCGAGGTGGAGTGCGTCGACTATTCGCTCGACCTCGCCGCCGACCCCGCGCGAGCGATGCCGATCGCGGCCTGATCGTCGGTTGCTTTCGGCGCGGAAGCGGGCACAAGGGCAGCAACATTCCGCAACCTCGACAGGTCACGATCCGATGCCGCGGGCGACCGCTGTCCTTCCCCGCCGGCGGCTGACGCCCGAGGCGTCGCGCGACGCGGCGCTGGAGGCGGCGCGCGCGCTGCTGCTGGAGGATGGGCCACAGGCGGTCACGCTCAAGGCGGTGGCGGCGCGCGTCGGGCGGACCCACGCCAATCTGCTCCACCATTTCGGCTCGGCCGACGGGTTGCAGCAGGCGCTGATCGAGCGGATGGCGGCGGCGATCGTGGCGACGATCCGCGACGCGGTGCGCCGCTCGCGTGCCGAGCGCGATCCGGCCGAGCTGGTCGACGTCGTGTTCGACGCGTTCGGCGCGGGCGGGGCGGGGGCGCTGGCGAGCTGGATGATCCTCACCGGCAACCGCGACGCGCTCGATCCCGTGCTCACCGCGATCCACGACCTGGTCGAGGAGCTGGCGCGCGACGAGGAGCGGCCCGACGCGCCGATCCGCGACGAGACGCTCCAGCTGGTGCTGGCGGCGCTCGGCGACGCGCTGCTGGGTGCGGCGATGGCGCGCGCGCTGGAGCTGCCGCGCGGCCGCGCGCGTGAGCTGGCGAGCCGCATGCTGCTGCGCGACCGCGGGCTGGGGGAGGGATAGGGCGCGTCGGGTCGGACGACGCCCCTGTCCGTGCTCCTGCGGAAGCAGGAGCCCAGGGTCGCCCGCACCATCATTTGTTGTCTGCTTCACCCTCGGTTCCGGCGTTCGCCGGAACACGGCCGAGAACTCGCGTAATCAGCGACGTCCGCCGCCGATGCCGCTGTTCGACGGTTCGACCAGCAACACCGTCTGCTTCGCCGCCGCCCGCTCGCGCCGTACGTTCGCCGCGATCGCCGCGCCCACCGCGATCGTCCCCGCCGCCAGCGCCCATCGCGTGACGAGCCGCTCGCGATCGTGCCGCCACGCCGCGCCCGTACCCATCTCCGCCGGCACGTTGGGCAACGTGCCGCGCGACAGGTCCTCGACCACGCCCTCGACCACGTCGACACGGTCGGCGCCGAGCAGGATCAGCCAGTGTAGCCAGTTCGACTCGCTCCAGCGGAACGCGAGCCGCCGCATCGCGCCGCTCACCCCGCGCGGCGGCACCGATGTGCCGACCACCGCCGGCTGACGGACGTGCTCGATCGACTGCAGGATCTCGACGTCGGGCTGCTGCACGGGAGGGCGGTCCCAGCGGCGCGTCAGCCCGTGATCACGCGACTGGTCGCGGATCGGATAGGTCGGGTCGTTGCGCGCGTCGGCGTCGACGCCCCATCCGGGGATCGTCGCTGGGTCCACGAGCGCGGGGCTCAGCGTCTTGGCGGTGCGCTCCATCGCGTGCTCCTCAGCCGGCATGCGGCACCAGCACCGGCTTGATGCAGCCGTCCAATTTGTT
This sequence comes from Sphingomonas sp. BK580, assembly GCF_014194975.1. Classification (GTDB taxonomy): domain Bacteria; phylum Pseudomonadota; class Alphaproteobacteria; order Sphingomonadales; family Sphingomonadaceae; genus Sphingomonas. Next base: position 19,054 of record NZ_JACIAY010000020.1, read on the forward strand.
GGCGAACAGGTGATAGGCGTCGGCCACGTCGCTGAGCGGCACGCGGTGCGTGATCAGCGCCTTGGGATCGATCCGCCCGGCGCGGACGTGCTCGATCAGCCGCGGCAGCAGCCGCTTGACCGAGGCCTGGTTGGCGCGGATCGTGATGCCCTTGTTCACGACATTGCCGATCGGGACCATGTTGCCGGTCGGCCCGTACACGCCGACGACCGAGACGATCCCGCCCTTCTTCACCCCGTTGATCGCCCAGTGCAGCGGGATCGCCGAGCCGGCCTCCAGCTTGAGCTTGGTGCCGAACAGCCAGTGCCACGCGTTGCCGCGCGCGTCGCCACCGACTGCGTCGATCGCGACATCGGCGCCCAGGCCGTCGGTGGTCTTCTTGAGGAACACGACGACGTCGTCGAGCTCCTCGAAATTGTACACCTCGGCCGGCCCATAGGTGCGGACGAAGTCGAGCCGATAGTCGTACATGTCGAGCACGATCACGCGCCCCGCGCCGAACAGCCAGGCGGCGCGGGCGGCCATGATGCCGACCGGGCCCGCGCCGAAGATCACGACCGTGTCGCCCTTCTGAATGCCGCCCATCTCCGCGGCCTGGTAGCCGGTCGGCACGACGTCGGTGAGCAGCACCGCGTCGTCCGGGTCCATCCAGTCGGGGATCTTGGTCGGGCCGACGTCGGCGTAGGGCACGCGGACATACTCGGCCTGTCCGCCGTCATAGCCGCCCGCGGTGTGCGAGTAGCCGAAGATACCGCCGACCGCGGTCGCCTGCGGGTTCGACTCGTGGCAATTGCCGTACAAGCCCTGCTGGCAGAAGTGGCAGTGGCCGCAGGCGATGTTGAACGGCACGAGCACATGGTCGCCCGGGGCGAGATTCTCCACCTCCGCGCCGACCTCCTCGACCACGCCGCAGAACTCGTGGCCGAAGGTGCTGCCGACGCGCGTGTCGGGCACCATGCCGTGGTAGAGGTGCAGGTCCGATCCGCAGATGCACGAGCGCGTGACGCGCACGATCGCGTCGCGCGGGTGAAGGATTCGCGGCATCGGCTTCTCGGAGAGGCGGACCCGGTAGGGCCCGCGATAGTCCATCGCCAGCATTGATGTTCCCCGTGAGGCGACCAGGGCCGCCGTGGGCCCAGCTAACGCGCTGTTTTTCAACACGGTTCCTCTCGTCGCGGAGCGCGAGCGGTGCTTCACAACCTCGATCAGTCATTTTCCGGGCGGACGCGGCGGCCGAGGACTTCTCACATCGGAACAGGTACTTAGCGCCGTCGTTCCAGCGCCAAGCAGCAGGAGCGAGAGCGATGACGACGACCAGCGACGCACAGGCCGCACGCGGCCGAACCCTGGCCCTGACCGCAGCGGTCGGCGTGGCCGCGGGACTGGCGGCCAACCTGCTGCGCAAGGCCGCGGTGCAGGCCCCGACCGTCTTCGCGGGCCCCTGGGACGAGGCGCTCGCCGCCGAACATGCCGCCGCGCTCAAGCTCTTCGACGCGCTCGAGAAGACCGACGAGAACGCCACCAGACGCCGCACATTGCTGCTCGCGCAGCTCAAGCACGCGATCGCCAAGCACGCGTTCCAGGAAGAGAATGTGGTCTACGCCGAGATGCGCGAGCACGGCCTCACCGAGGGCGCGGACCAGCTCAACCACGAACACGGCTACGTGAAGCAGTTCTTCTTCGAGCTCGGTGCGATGGCCAAGGACGATCCCGCCTGGCTGCCCAAGCTGCGCGAGTTCCGCGCGATGATCGAGGAGCATATGCGCGAGGAGGAGGAAGACCTGTTCCCGTCGCTGCGCGCGCAGCTCAGCGACGAGCAGAACCGCTCGGTGACCGCGGCGATGAACCGCGAGGGCCTGATCCTGGCGTGAGAGCGCTCGCCTGATGCGATCACCGCCGCCTCCCTCGCGCGGGAGCCGGCGGTGATCACGTGTCTACTCGCCGACGACCCCGCGTCCGGCCACCTTCTCATAGCCCGACAGTTCGTCGCCCACCGCTACCTTGGCGGCGAGGTCGTCCGCGCGGGCGCGGTCCTTGGCGGCGCGCTTCGGATCGTCCTTGTCGGCGTCCGGATCGGCGGCGCCGACGTTGGGGCTGTCCGGCACGTACAGGACGGGCTGTTCCTCGCGTTCGTCTGACATGATCGTCTCCTTCGGCTGCACCAACGCGTCGAGCGGCGGCGGGTGCCAGAAGGTTCGGACCGGCCGCGCCTAGAGCGCCATGATCCGTTCCGCGTGGCGGGCGAGATGAGTCAGGTCATAGATGTCGAACAGGCCGAGCCGCGGTCGCGTGTCGGCGACGCACAACGCCCCCAGCGCGAAGCCGGCGTGATCGACCAGTGGGACGCCGGCGTAGAAGCGGATGTGCGGATGGCCCACCACCGAGGGGTTGGCGACGAAGCGACGATCGCCGCGCGCGTCCGCGACGATCATCGGCTCGCCCGGGCGAAGGATGGTGTGGCCGCAGAAGGAATGCGCGCGCGGCCCCTCGTCGCCCGCGATCCCGACGCGCGCAGCGAGCCACTGGCGCGAGCGGTCCACCACGGAGATCGCCGCGATCGGCGCGCGCGCGAGCCGCGCCGCCTCCTCGACGATCCGTTGCAACTCGGGATTGCGCGGGCGCAGGACGATCCCGCAGGCGTCGACCGCGCGCTGACGTGATGGCTCCCCGGCGGGGAGCGGGGCGGCGATGCCCATCAGATCACCACGTCGGCGCTGGGACGCGGCGGGAAGCGCAGCTTGGCCTCCATCTCGCGCATGTAGCGCTCCACTTCCTGCGCGGCCTTGATATCGGTCAGCGAGCCCGCCACGCGTGCCGCCACTTCCAGCTCGTTCTTGAGCTTGCGCGGATCGTCCACGAGAGCTCTCCTATCGCTGTGATTGTGACAGACGATCTGCCATAAAAGTCCTAAGAGAGAGTTAAGAACGTTATTAATGAGGCGGTAACCATCGGCTAACCGCCCCGACTGCAACGAAAATGCGCGAGCCGTCGCGGTCGGCGGGATCGCGCCAGTTGACGTCGCGGCGGAGGCGGGGAAGGTAGAGGGCGCGCCGAGCCAGGCACGGCCGCAGGGGAGGAAGACGGATGACCAAGCCGATCGCCGCGGCGCTGACCGCGCTGCTCATCGCCGCGCCCGTGTCGGCGCAGCCGGGCACGACGGTCCGCACCGACGCCGGCCCGGTGCGCGGCGCGGTGATCGACGGCGTGGCGAGCTGGAAGGGCATCCCCTTCGCGGCCCCGCCGGTAGGCGCGCTGCGCTGGCGCGCGCCGCAGCCGGTCACGCGCTGGACGGCGGTGCGCGACGCCACGCGCTACGCTTCCGACTGCATGCAGCTTCCGTTCCCCAGCGATGCCGCGCCGCTCGGCACCACGCCATCCGAGGACTGCCTCTACGCCAACGTGTGGAAGCCGGCCGCCGCCGAGGGCAAGCTGCCGGTGCTGGTGTGGATCTACGGCGGCGGTTTCGTCAACGGCGGCGCCTCGCCGCCCACCTATGCCGGCGCCAACATGGCCAGGCGGGGCGTCCTGTTCGTCAGCTTCAACTACCGGCTCGGCCGGTTCGGCAGCTTCGCGCTGCCGCAGCTCAGCCAGGCGAACGCCGACGGCGGCCGGCTCGGCAATTACGGCACGATGGACCAGATCGCGGCGCTGCACTGGGTCCAGCGCAACATCGCCGCTTTCGGCGGCGACCCGGCCAAGGTGACGATCGTCGGCGAGAGCGCGGGCGGCATGTCGGTGCACCAGCTCGTCACCTCGCCGCTCGCACGCGGCCTGTTCCGCCAGGCTTTCGTGATGTCCGGCGGCGACGGCCACCCCGACCCGAGCGGCAAGGCGCTCGCCGACGCGGAGCGGATCGGCGCCAACTTCGCGCGCGCCAAGGGCATCGATCCCGCGGCGCCCGACGCGCTCGAGCGGCTGCGCGCGCTGCCGGGGGAGCAGGTGGTCGACGGGCTCAACCTCGCGTCGATGGCGCCGCGCGACGCCGCCGCGCCGACCTATTCGGGCCCGTTCATCGACGGGAAGGTGGTGGTCGACCTGGGCGCCGCCTACGACCAGGACCGGTTCGCGCGCGTGCCGATGCTGATCGGCGCCACCAGCGCGGACATCGGCGGGCGGACCGGCTATATGGTCGCGGGTGCGCGCGACGCCGCCGCGCGGCTCGCCGCCAAGGGCGTGCCGGTGTGGGCGTACCGCTTCTCTTATGTCGCCAGCTCGATCGGCAAGCCCGGCGCGCAGCACGCCACCGACATCCCCTTCTTCTTCGACAATGCCGCGATCAAATACGGCGCGCAGACCAGCCCGCGCGACGTCGCGATGGGGCATGCCATGGCGCAGTATGTCGCCAACTTCGTGAAGACCGGCGATCCCAACGGCGCCGGCCTGCCGCGCTGGCCGCGCTACGATCGCGCCGCCGACACGATCGCGGACTTCGCCGCCGACGGGACAACGGTGGTGGCGCGCGACCCGTGGGGCGCCGAGATCGACCAGGCACGCACCGCCGCGACGCCGGCACGATGACGTTCAACACAGGAGAGATGGGATGCGACTGATCGCGATGCTCGGGGCGCTGGCACTGGCGCAGGCCGCCCCCGACCCGCACCTGCCGACGCCGACGCTCGACACCAACCCCCCGACGCTGCCCGCCGGGATCGAGCGCGGCGTGCTGATCGTCAGCAAGACCAACGGCTGGCGCCACTTCGAGCATATCCCGCACTCGAACGAGGTGCTCGCGGACATCGCGCGCGGGCTCGGTCGCAAGAGCTTCCAGACCGAGAATGGCGCGGTCTTCAACGACGAGGCGCTCAAGCATTTCTCGGTGGTGGTGCTCAACAGCGCCTCGGGCGAGTTCCTGACCCCCGAGCAGCAGGCGGCGTTCCAGCGCTTCGTCGCGCGCGGCGGCGGTGTGGTCGCGCTCCACGCCGCTGGCGACAACAGCCACAAGTCGCCCTGGTACGTCGACACGATCATCGGCACCGAGTTCATCGGCCACCCCAACGGCGCCGACCATATCCAGCGCGCGACGATCCTGGTCGACCAGCCGCGCCATCCGGTGATGGCCGGGGTGAAGCTGCCCTGGACCTCGAGCGACGAATGGTATTCGTTCAGCGGCGATCCCAGCCAGCACGGCATGACCGTGCTCGCCCGTGTCGACGAGGCGAGCTATCGCACCGGCGACAAGCTGAGCATGGGCAAGCACCCGATCATGTGGGTGAATCCGCGCGCAAAGGGGCATGTCTTCTACTCGGCGCTCGGGCATGACGCGGCCAATTACGACGACCCCAATTATCGCCGCGTGCTGACCAACGCGATCCGCTGGGCGGCGAAGTAGCGGGCCGACAGAGCGCCGCAGGCGACGCGGCGCTCTGCCGAGGCTCGGCGGTGCGGGTGTCGCGCTCTGTTTCATCGAGATGACGGGAACGCCCATCGTCTTCCGTCATCCCGGCCTTGAGCCGGGATCCATCCAGCCGCGAGAGCAACGTCTTCGGCTCTCGCGACACCATGGATCCCGGAACAAGTCCGGCATGACGAAGGGGGCGAACGCGTCCCTTGTGCTCCCGCGCACGCGGGAGCCCAGAGCAGCGGACAGTAACGAGCTCCCGCGCACGCGGGAGCCCAAGGGGCAGGCGGCGCCGTCGGGGCCCTGGGCTCCGGCGTTCGCCGGAGCACGGTGACGGCTCAGCTGCGGCGGATACGACGCTAGCCGATTCGCTCACGCGACCAGGCGACGAACTCCTGGCGCTGCTCGCCCACCTTCTCGATGCCGAGCTCGACCACGTCGCCGGCCTTGAGATACCAGGGCTCGGGCTTCTGGCCGAGGCCGACGCCCGGCGGCGTGCCGGTCGTGATGATGTCACCCGGCTCCAGCGTCATGAACTGCGAGCAGTAAGCGACGATCTGCGCGACGGTGAAGATCATCGTCGACGTCGACCCGTCCTGCACGCGCTTGCCGTTGACCGACAGCCACAGGCCGAGCTGCTGCGGGTCGCCCACCTCGTCGGCGGTGACGAGCCACGGCCCGACGGGGCCGAAGGTGGGGAAGCCCTTGCCCTTGTCCCAGGTCGGCCCGCGCTCCTGCTGCCAATGGCGCTCGGACACGTCGTTGACGACGAGATAGCCGGCGACATGGTCGAGCGCGTCGGCCTCCTCGACGTAGCTGGCGCGCGTGCCGATCACGACGCCGAGCTCGACCTCCCAGTCGGTCTTCCTGCTGTCGCGCGGGATCACCACCGGGTCGTTGGCGCCCTGAAGGCAGTTGACCCATTTGTTGAAGACGACGGGCTCGGCCGGGATCGGCAGGTTCGACTCGGCCGCGTGGTCGGCATAGTTGAGCCCGATCGCGACGAACTTCTGCGAGCCCGCGACGGGCACGCCGTAGCGCGGCGTGCCCTCCACCAGCGGCAGCGTCGCGGGATCGAGCGCGGCGAGGCGCGCGAGCGCGGCGGGGGCGAGCTCGGCGCCGGTCAGGTCGGTGACCACGCCCGACAAATCGCGCAGCGCGCCGTCGGCGTCGACCAGCGCGGGCTTCTCGGCGCCCTTCGCACCGTAGCGGCAGAGTTTCATCGTGATCACCTCAGGGCTGGAGGAAGCGGGTCGGGCACGCGGACGTTGCCATCCGCCGCCAGTGGATGCAGGTTGCACCTATGCGCTACAGCGCGCCACCGCCTTCGTGAACCCAAACCCCATGACAATCGTCGCGTCCACCCTCGATTTTCGCGCGCTCGCGCGGCGCCGCCTGCCGCCCTTCCTGTTCGAATATATCGACGGCGGATCGTACAGCGAGACGACGCTGCGGCGGAACGTCGCCGATCTCGAGACGATCGCGCTGCGCCAGCGCGTGCTGCGCGACATCGGCACGCTCGATCCTTCCACCGAGCTGTTCGGCCGGCGAATGGCGCTGCCCGTGGCGCTCGCGCCGATCGGGCTGGCGGGGATGAACGCGCGCCGCGGCGAGGTGCAGGCGGCGCGCGCGGCGGAGAAAGCGGGGGTGCCCTTCTGCCTCTCCACCGTCTCGGCCTGCCCGATCGACGAGGTGGCGCGCGGCACGACGCGGCCCTTCTGGTTCCAGCTCTACATGATCCGCGACCGCGGCTTCATGCGCGACCTGCTCGCTCAGGCCCGTGCGGCCGAGTGCAGCGCCTTAGTGTTCACGGTGGACATGCCGGTGCCGGGGTCGCGCTACCGCGACTATCGCTCCGGGCTGGCGGGGGCGAGCGGCTGGCGCGGCGCGGCGCGGCGGTTCGGGCAGGCGCTGCGTCACCCGCGCTGGGCGTGGGACGTCGGCGTCCACGGCCGCCCGCACCATCTCGGCAACGTCGCGCCGGTGCTCGGCAATTCCAGCGGGCTGGAGGATTTCCTCGGCTGGATGCGCGAGAATTTCGATCCGACGGTGACGTGGCGCGACCTCGACTGGGTCCGCCGGGAGTGGGACGGGCCGCTGATCCTCAAGGGCGTGCTCGACGCCGAGGACGCGCGCGAGGCGGCGGCGCTCGGCGCGGACGGGCTGGTGGTGTCCAATCACGGCGGTCGCCAGCTCGACGGCACGCCCTCGACCGCGCGCGCGCTGCCGGCGATCGCGGCGGCGGTGGGAGACCGGCTCACCGTGCTCGCCGACGGTGGGGTGCGCACCGGGCTCGACGTGGTGCGGATGCTCGCGCTCGGTGCGAAGGGCGTGCTGCTCGGCCGCGCCTGGGCCTATGCGCTCGCCGCCGGTGGCGAGGCGGGGGTGGCGCGGATGCTCGCGCTGATCGAGGCCGAGATGCGCGTCGCGATGGCGCTCACCGGCTGCACGAACGTCGCGGCGATCGGCCCGGACGTGCTCGTGCGCGACTGACCTGACTCATCGCGCCGGCGCGGCGGGGGCGAGGCGCGCGCAGACGGGCGCGCGGCGGCGAAGCGCGGCGCCGGTGGGCACCCGTCCGACCTGGATCACGCTCCGGCTCTCGTCGTCCGAGAGGAACAGGCCGTCACCATCGGCATAGAGCAGCCGGGCGTGGCCGATCAGCACCGGGTAGACGCAACGCTGGCCGAACGGCGTGGCGAACAGGCTCGCCGCGCGCGCTGGCGCGCTGGCACCGAAGGGTGACGCCGCCGCGCCGAGCGCGACCAGCGCGATCGTCGCGCTGAGGCATAGGAGAAACCAGCCCAGCGGACGGACGTGCGTCTCGATGACGGTATGATCGCGGGTGAGCTGCGCGGCGGCCAGCGCGATGACGATCAGCGTGGCGAACACCGCGATGAGCAGCTGGAACACGCCGTCGACGGTGACGATGGCGTAAGCGCAGAGCGCGATGCCGAGTATCTCGGCTGCGAGCTTCCGCGAGCGCGGGGCGCGCTGGATCTGGCCCCGCACGAGCAGTTCGGAGACCGGCCAGACCAGCGTCGCCGCGATCACCACCACCGCGGCGAGGACGAGCAGCGAGGGGCCGAGACCCAGCCAGCCCGCGGTCGCCACCTCGGAGACGTCGAAGGCGCCGAGTCCCTCTACCCCGGCGGGCGCGAAGGCCCCCAGGCTGAGCAGGACGCCGCCGACGTAGAAGAGGATCGGCAGTACCACCACGATCGGCGCGATCCAGTGGAGCAGCCGGCGCGACTTGCGTGCGACACCCTTCACCGCGGGCGCACCGCGGTGAGCAGGGGGCAGTTGGGCGAGGGGCGAGGGCGAAGCATGGCGACCGTGTCGCCGCGCGGTCCTCCCGCTTCAAGATTAAGCCTGCGCTAGGCATCCGCCAGGTCGCACCGCTCACGCTTAGTCCGTTGCACTACCGCGTCCTAGCGGTCGTCACCGCGTCCTAGCGGTCGTCACCCCCTGACCCGGCGTGGCGACCCTCGCCTGCCCAGGTCGATCCGCCGTCAGCTCGCTTCGGCGTAGCTCCGGTCGAGTCGCGCCAGTTCGCCGTTCTCGCGCCCGCGGCGGCCGTAGAAGAGCTCGAACAGCGGGCTCGCCATCATCGTCGTCACGATCGCCATCAGCACCAGCATCGAGAACAGCGTCGGGCCGATGATCCCCTTCTGCAGCCCGATGTTGATGATGATCAGCTCCATCAGCCCGCGCGAGTTCATCAGCGCGCCGATCCCCAGCGCGGTGCGGTTGTCCTCGCCGGAGAGCCGCGCGGCGAGATAGCAGGCGCCGCCCTTGGCGATCACCGAGGCGGCGAGCACGCCGAGCGCGATCAGCAGCAGCTCGGACGAGTTCACCATGTCCATCCGCGTGTTCAGCCCCGAATAGGTGAAGAACATCGGCAGCAGCAGCACCACCGTGAGCGGCTCGAGCTTGCGCTTGATCTCGGCGGTGAGCAGCCCGCGCGGCATCACCGCGCCGAGGATGAAGCCGCCGAAGATCGCGTGGATGCCCACCACGTCCATCAGGAAGGCGGAGAAGCAGAAGGCGATCATCACGACCGCGAAGCTGGTGAGGCTCAGCTCGCCCTCGCGCTCGACCTTGCGCGCCAGCGGAGCGAGCAGCCGCGGCCCGGCGAGCACCACGAACAGCGCCCAGAGCAGCCCGCCGCCGATCGCCAGGATGGCGACACCCGCGCCACCGCCGAAGGTGGCGAGCACCACCGCCAGCACGCACCAGGAGCAGGCGTCGTCGAACGCGCCCGCGGTGAGCGACAGCGTGCCGAGCGAGCTGTCCGCCAGCCCGCGCTCGTTGATGATCCGCGCCAGCATCGGGAAGGCGGTGAGCGCGATGCACGCGCCCAGGAACAAGGTGGCGTTCGCCTGGCTGATCCCGCTCGCGAACAGCCCGGGCACGCCGAGCAGCAGGGGGGTGATCAGCACCGCGATCAGGAACGGCGCCGCGATCCCGGCCATCGACACGAACGAGGCGCTGCGCGCCTTGGTGCGGAAATGGTCGAGCCGCAGCGTGGTGCCGACCAGGAACATGTAGAGCCCGACGCCCAGCTGCGCGCCGGCGTAGAGCACGTTCTTGGTCTCCTTCGGGAAGATGGCCCCCTGTAGCCCGGGGAAGAGCAGCCCGAGCAGCGAGGGCCCGAGCACCACGCCCGCGATCATCTCGCCCACCACCTGCGGTTGCCCGAGCAGCTTCTGGCCGAGCCAGCCCACCACCCGACACGCCACCAGGATCACCGCGAGCTGGAGGAAGAAGTGGATCGAGAAGTCACCCGGCGCGTAGCTGTGCGCCGCCGCCACGGTGGCGGGCCCATGCGGTTCGAGCACGTTCGCCACGGTGTTCCCCAGGCTTCCCAGCCAGTCGCTCATTCGATCCTCCCCCGGCGGGCACGCGCCCGCTCTCGCGGTGCGGAGAAGAGGCCGGCGCCGCCGCACGCGCAAGGTGCAGCGCGCGGCCGTCGCGCGATTTCTCGGCGACCGGCCAGAAGCGTTGCGGCGTGGCCACGATGTAGTAACGTACCTACACTGAGAGGCGGCATCGGACCGCCCTTCGAGGTGGAGACGACAGGCCCATGCGCACGCTTTCCAGCCGCGCGTTCAACCAGGACGTCAGCCAGGCCAAGCGACTCGCCGCGCAGGAGCCGGTGCTCATCACCGACCGCGGGCGGCCGACGCACGTGCTGCTCAGCTTCGAGTCGTTTCGCCAGCTCGCCGGGCAGGGTGACTCGCTCGCCGACCAGCTCGCCGCGCCCGAGCCGATGACGGTCGAGCCTGACTGGCGCGCGATCACGCGCTGGGCGCGCTGATGCACCTGCTGGACACCGAGCTGGTCTGGGCCTTGCGCGGTGCGAAGGCCGGAACGTGCGACCCGGCGGTGGCGGAGTGGGCGGCGGGGCAGGCGCGCACCGCTGTGTTCGTCTCGGCGCTGACGCTCGGTGAGCTGGTCGCCGCGGCGGTGCAGATCGAGCGAGTCGACGAGGCCGCCGCGGCCTCGGCGCGCGGCTGGGCCGAGGAGATCGTGCCGCGTGCCTTCGACGGGCGCGTGCTCGCGGTCGACGCGGCGGTGGCGCGCCGCGCCGCGACGCTGGGCTACGCCGAGCCGCGCGACGCGCTGCTCGCCGCGACCGCGCTGGAGCACCGGCTCGCGATCGCGACGCCGCATCCGGCGCGCTACCGGGCAGGGAAGGTGCGCACCGTCGATCCCTGGCGCTACGTGCCGGGCACGAGCGAGGAGGCGCTCGACTGGCGCGAGGCCGCGCGGGGCGGCCCGCTGTGGCTCAGGAGCCTGTTCGCGCGGGGCTGAGCGTGCCGGCGAGTTGCTCGACCAAGGCGCGGTGCGACGGCAGCTCGCGCGCGGCGCGCTCGCCATAGGCGCGAACCCGCGCGAAGAGCCGTCCGGCGCGCGCGGTCGCGGCGGCGTCCGCCGCGCCCGCGTCGGTGGCGAAGCCCATGCCGTAGAGGATGTACTGATAGTTGAAGTGGGCGAAGGTCTCGCTCTCGAGCTGGAGGTCGAAGCGACTGGGCGGGCGGTGCCGCCACTGCTCGAGCCAGGCGGCGAGCCGGGGCGGCAGCGTCGCGGGGTCGGCGTTGTCGCGCCAGAACGGCTCGGTGCGTCGGCTGAGGCAGTAGTGCAGCTTCAGGAAAGCGGCGATATTCTCGTAGCGCTCGGCCATCAGCGCGTTGAACCGCGCCGCGCTGCGATCGACCGGGCCGCGCGGCGGCAGCAGCTCGGCGATCATCGCCGCGGCGGCCTCGATCAGCACCACGCCGGTCGACTCGAGCGGCTCGAGGAAGCCACCCGCCAACCCGACCGCGACGCAATTGCCGATCCAGGCGCGCTCCTGCCAGCCGGGGACGAAGGTGATGCGGCGCGGGGCGAGTTCGGCGGGGTCGCGCCGCAGATAACGCGCGAGGATCGCCTCCGCGCCCGCGTCGTCGAGGTAGCGGCTGGCATAGACGCAGCCGATCCCGCGCGCGCCGGCGAGCCCGATGTCCCACAGCCAGCCGGCGCCGTGCGCGGTGGCGAGCGTGGCGCTCTCGATCGGCACGTCGGGTGCGGCATAGGGGAGCTTGCACGTCAGCGCGCGGTCGGTGAACAGCTGGTCGGCCACCGAGTGGAAGCGCGCGTCGGGCAGGCGCCCGATCAGCTCGGCGCGGAACCCGGTACAGTCGACGTAGAGGTCGGCCGTCAGCGTGCCGGCGTCGCTCTCGACCCGCGCGATCGTGCCATCCTCGGCGAGCACCAGGTCGCGCAGACGGCCGCTCAGGTGCCGCACGCCGAGCGTGCGCGCCCGCTCTGCCAGCAGCGCGGCCAGGCGCACCGCGTCAAAGTGGAAGGCGTAGGTGAGCGGTCCGGCGAAGTCGCCCTCGCCGGGCTGTTTGGGCGCGCGGCGCGCGGCGGCGACCCGGTGCTGGATCGTCACCGCCTCGGCGAACGGCGCGCGTACCGTCTCGTCCTGCCGCAGCCAGTCGGTGACGAGGCCGGGTTCGGGCTGGAACGGCGCGTCGAAGGGGTGGAAGTAGCTGTGCGGGGCGCCGTCCGCGTCGGGTTGCCAACCCGTGAAGCGGACGCCTTGCTTGAAGGTGGCGCCCGCTTCACGGACGAACGCGACCTCGTCGATGCCGAGGAAACGCAACGTCTCGCGGATCGTCGGGAAGGTGCCCTCACCGACGCCGATCGTGCCGATCTCGGGCGACTCGAGCAGCGTCACCGCCACGGCGGTGCCGAGCGCGCGCGCCAGATAGGCGGCGGTGAGCCAGCCGGCGGTCCCGCCGCCGACGATCAGCACGTGGCGCTGGTGCGACATCGCACGGGCTTAGCGCAGCGTGGGGGCGAATGTCAGCCGCGCTGATGCGGCGGCGGTGCGGGTCTCAGGGGGCATGAGTCCGCGTCCTCTCTCACCCTCATCCCGGCGCAGGACGCGATGCCTGCGCCGGGACGAGGGATGTCGAAGTGGACGCACAAGCAGGAAGTCGGCTCGCCACTGGACTCCGGCAAAATCTCGCAATAGCGTTCGGTGTTAACGATAACATCGGAGAGAGACATGCGCCGTTCTACCAGGCTCGATCTCGGTCGCCGGCTGTGCTTCAGCGCCGCGGCCGTCGTCGCTATCACCGTCAGCCTTCCCGCCGCCGCGCAGGACGACGCCATGACGCCGATCGCCGCGCCGGCCCAGCAGGGAGCGCTACCGCTCGGCACCGGCGCGCTGCCCGGCGCCGCCGTGAAGGAATCGTGGTTCCGCCAGTATGGGAGCACCTTCGCCCGCAACGTCACCGAGGCGACGCTCACCCCTTTCCTGCCCGATCCCGCGCGCGCCAGCGGCGCGGCGGTGATCGTGGCGCCCGGCGGCGGCTTCCGCACGCTGTCGATGGACAATGAGGGCTATGACGTCGCACGCGCACTCGCCGCACGCGGTGTCGCCGCCTTCGTGCTCAAGTACCGGCTCAACCAGACTCCGGCCGAGATGAACGCGTTCGCCGAGTCGATGCGCGCGATGTTCTCGGGCACCGCGGCGCGGCCGCCGCGCCCCGACGCGGCGACGATGGCGACACAACTGGCGCCGCAGCTCGCCGACTCGCGCGCGGCCTTCGCGCTGGTGCGCCGTCGTGCCGCCGAGTGGCACGTCGACCCGAGCAAGATCGGCATGGTCGGCTTCTCGGCGGGCGCGATGCTGACGCTGGCGACGACGCTCACGCCGGGCGATGCCAAGCCCGCCTTCATCGGCACGATCTACGGCCCGCTCACCGGCGTGACGGTGCCGGCGGAGGCGCCGCCGCTGTTCGTCGCCCTGGCGGCAGACGATCCCTTCTTCGCCAACGGCGGCTTCGGGCTGATCGAGCGCTGGCGCGAGGCGAAGCGGCCGGTCGAGTTCCACCTCTACGAGCAGGGCGGCCACGGCTTCGGCATGTACCCGAAGACGACGACGAGCACCGGATGGTTCGATGCCTTCGCGCGCTGGCTGACGATGCACGGGATGATGAAGGCGGGCTGACGGGGGACGCCGCGCCACGCGCCACGCCCAGCATAGGTGATGCCAGCCTGGAGCCGGCATACGTGGATCCGGAGCTGTAAGGCGGCGTGCACCTCGGCTGGTCTGATCGGTCGCCGTGTCGCTCACGTGGTGTCGCGCAGCGATGAGGGAGGCCGCTTCCTCTTCCATCGCGGCCGACCGGCGTCGCGCGCCACCATGGATCCCGGGTCGAGGCCGCTACGGCGCCGCCGGCGCCGATCCCGTCGCGGGATCGAACGCCGGCGCCGCGAGGTCGAGCGGGTCGGGCAGGTCGCGCCGCGGCGCCGACGCGCTCTCGCGCCAGGCCCGCGCGATCATGTCGCGCAGCATCGCCGCGCCGCTCGCCGCGCGTTCGATCACCAGCGCCCGCACCGCGGCGTCCGTCGGGTCGGCGAAGCCGCCGCGCTTCTCGAGCTGGTAGGTCAGCGCCACTTTGTCGCCCGCCACGTCGAGATAGGCCAGCACCGCGTCGAACAGATCGCCTCCCTCGTGGCCGAGCGGCGCCACGTGCGGCGCGAGGTCGCGCTCGCTCAGACCGATTCGGTCGACGAAGCCGCTCTCGAAGCGGCCGTGGACGCTCCGGTCGCGCGTGTAGCCGTTCGGATTGTCGCCGACCCAGCCGTCGTGATGGACCGAGTCGTGCATCGGCTGGGCGCCATCGCCGATATAGTGGCCGAGCAGCGCGACCTCATAGGTCGCCTGCCCCTCGGCGAGCACCCGGGCACGGCGGTCGCTGCCTGCCGCCCTCACCGCGCGCATCGCGACCACCAGCCTGCCGTAGCTCTCCATCGCGGCGTAGGGCAACGTACCGGTCCAGCGCACATTGGTGCGCGCCGCGCGCGCCGGGTCGCTCGCCTGGAGTCGCTCGTGCTCGCGATAGAGCGCGATGACGAAGGCGTAGCGTGAGCGCGGGATCGGGCGGAGGAAGGCGAACTGCTCGCGGAACCAGCCGTGATTCGGATCCTCCTCGATCTTGCTGAACGGTTCGCTCGCGGCGCGCCAGCTGTCGGGCAGCGTGGCCGAGTCAGCGATCGTGTCGGCGTGGCGGCGCAGGAACAGCGGACCGTCGGCGGGCAGCGCGGCCAGCGCGGCGCGATCGATCGCGGCGTGCGCGCGATGCCCCCAGGCGAGCGCCGGGGCGGGGGCGAGCCATAGCGTAGCGGCGAGCAGGGCGGGCAGGCGCATCAGCGTTTCCTCGCGTCAGGGATCGAGTGGATCGAGCGGGTCGACGCGGAGCGACTCGTGCGCCGGGCGGAACTCGATCGCGGTGGGCGAGCGCCGCGGGCCGATCGTGCCGGGCGCGTAGCCGAGCTCGCGCCGGTTGCGCTCCGCGAAAGCGGCGCCCTCGATGTAGCGGCTCTGCTCGGGGTTGCAGACGATCAATGCCGGCCGGTCGAGCGGGGCGCCGAGCGCGGCCAGCTCGCGCGTCGCGTCGCGCAGGTTGGTGGTGGTGTGACGGGCATAGGGCTCGAGCACGATCGCCTCGGGCGGCACGCCGTAGCGCTCGACCAGCGCGCGCCGCATCTCGACCGCCTCGGTGAAGCGAGTCGCACGCGGGTGGGCGCGACCGCCGCTGACGATGATCAGCGCGGTGTCGCCCGCGGCGTAGCGCGCGGCGGCGAGGCGGACGTGGTACTGGCCACCGGGGCTCAGCGGCATGTCGGGGACCTCGGGGCCGATCCCGGTGACGATCAGCGCGGTGTAGCGGTAGCGCGCCCAGTCGAGCGCGCGGGCGCGGCGGCGCGCGGCAGCGTCGAGGGCGACGTCACCGCGAACCGCGTCGGTGCGGTCGTTGGTCTGGAGCAGCGCGAGCGCCAGCTCGACGCCGGGATCGAGCGCCCCCGCGCGCGGGGTGGCGGCGAGCGCGACGGCGGCGCGCGACCGTGTCTTCGCCTCGGCGCTGTCGGGAACGACCTCAGGTCCGTCGATCGCCGGGTAGCGCGGCGCGACCCCGAGCGCGTAGGTGTCGAGGATCGCGGTGACGCCGCGCAGCTCGCGGCCGAGCTGCGCGGCGGGGCCGTCATCGCCCACGGCGGGGAGCGCGGCGGCGCGCGCGGCTGCCGCGGCGGCGAGCGAGTCGATCTCCGCCGCCTCCCACCGCGAAGCGCGCGCGACGCACGCGGCGTCGTCGCCGCAGGCGCTCACCCGCCCGGCACGGGCGCGCCGCAGCGGCTCGGGCAGGGCAGCCGGGCCGAGCCGCGCGAGCAGCGGGAACAGCCGCGCCGCCAGCGCCTCGCTCGCGCGGTCGCGCACCGGCGCGGCGGCCGCACCGATGGGCGCGCCGCCGGCGAGCGGTAAAGCCGCCGCCAGCAGTACGGCGAGCGCGCGGCGGCTCACCACGAGCGGGTCACCACCAGTCGCACGTTGCGCCCGAAGATCGGCCGCCCGTAGATCGCGTCGGCGGTGCCTTGGCCGCTGAGACTGTCCGTGCGCGTGTTCCCCTCCGTCAGCCCCTTGGCGTTGGTGAGGTTGTCGCCGACCACCTGCACCTGCCAGTCGCCCCGCGTCGCGGTCACCCCCGCCCCGAAGGTGGAGTAGGAGGGCAGCGCGGTGTTGTTGTAGATGTCGACGTAGCGCCTCCCCATGTAGTTCCAGCGGCCGTACAGGTCGACGTCGGTGTCACCCGCGGCGAAGCGGAAGGTCGGGCGCAGGTTGCCGTAGACCCTGGGCTCGCGCACGATCTGCTTGCCCTCGGCGGCCTGCGGGTCGGCCCCGGTGCTGCTGCGGAAGTTGCGATACTCGGGGCTGCTCACGGTCAGCGCGGCGTTGAGCTGGAACCAGTCGGTCGCCCTGAGCAGGCCGTCGAGCTCGACGCCCTTGATCTGCGCCTCGCCGATGAAGGGCACGTTCACGTCGTTGCGCCCCGTGGTCGGGTCGAAGGCGAGGAACGAGGCGTTGAGCGGGTCGAAGTTGGTGTAGAAGCCGGTGGCGTAGAGGTAGGATCCGCCCGACTGCAGCTTGATGCCGACCTCATATTGGTCGGCCTTGGTGGTGATGATCGTCGGGTTGATCGTGTAGGTCACCTGCATCGACGGCGGCGTCTCGAGGTGCGAGGCGCGCGCGTAGAGGCCGAAGTGGCGCGTGAAGTCGTAGTTCACGCCCGCGGTCCAGTTGGTGATGTTCGGCTTGAGCGTGCGGTTAGTGACGGTCCCGGTGAAACCGCGCGTGGCATTGTCCGCCAGCGTGGTCGGGTCGCCGAGATTGTACTGTGCGGTGTTGGCAGCGTACCCGGCATAGTCGTAGCGCTCGTGGCGGATGCCCGCGTCGACGCGCAGCCCGCGCACGATTTCCCAGGTGTCGTTGGCGTAGACCGCGACCATCTTGGCGTCGGCGTCGCCCTTGGTGAGCGTCGCGGCATAGTTGAGCGCGCCATTGTCCGTGACGCGGCCCAGCACCGCGCCCGTCGCGGAGTAAGCGATCAGGTCGAGCGTGCGCGGCTTGCCCGCCACCTCGATCAGATAGTTCTGGTAGATCGACTCCGCGCTGGCGCCATAGGCGCTGGCATAGACGCCGACCTTGAGGTCGTGCCGCCCGATCGCGGTGTCGAAGGCGCGCGCGACGCTCAGGTCGCCCTGCGCCGAGTAGAAGCGCGAGTGGATGTCGCGATACTGGCCCTGCACCACCAGTCCCGAGGCGGCATAGGGATCGTAGGCCGTGGTGGTCCCGGCGAGCACGTAACCCATCGACGCGACCGGTCCGAAGGCGGTGCGTGAGGCGGCGAGATAGGAGTTGGCGAAGGCGTTGCCGTCGCTCGGGTTGGTGGTCGAGTAGAAAGCGGTGAAGTCGAGCCGCCCCTTGGTGAAGCCCGCTCTCGCCGAGATCAGCCAGTCGCCGAGATCGGCGTCATATTGCACGCCGGCGCTGAACATCTGCATGTGGCGCCCGGTGGCGAGGTCACTCGAGCGGCCCTGGATCACGCCGGCGCCGTCGCGATACTTGAGGTTGACGTCGCGCAGCGCGGGCGAGTTCATCGTGCCGCTGAAATAATCGATGTAGCGGTCGAGCGAGCGGCTCGGGTCGCGCGGGTCCGCGGTCGGGATCGGCAGATAGAAGACGTTGTGGTCGTTGACGTAGTTGGCGCTCACCTTGAGCGTGCCGGTGCCCGTGTCGTGGGTGAGGTTGGCGCGGATCTGCCCGCCGCGGTCGTTCGGGAAACCGTTGTCGCGATAGCCGTCGTGGTAGCGCAGGAAGCCGCCGATCGCGTAATGCGTGTCGTCGGTCAGCCTGCCCGACTGGACCGCGTCGAGCCGGTATAGCCCGGTGTCGCCGAGGGTCACGCGTGCCTTGCCCCGCGACTCGTCGCGGCCGGTGACGGTCACCGCGTTGACGATCGCGCCCGAGTAGCTGGCGTAGACGGGGGCTGGGCCGCCGCGCACCACCTCGAGCCGCTCGGTCATCAGGTCGGGGCGGACGAGCGCGTCGCCGCGGAAGAAGAAGCCGTCGTTCTCGTGAAACAGCGGCAGGCCGTCCTGCTGGAAGCTGACGAAGCCGCCGTCGTTGGGCAGGCCGCGGATGCGGTAGATGTTCTGTACCTCGCCGCCCGTCGACTCGGTCTGGAAGCCGGGGAGCTGGCCGATCAGGTCGGCGGTGTTGAGCGGCGCGATGCGCTGGATCTCCTCCTGCGAGACCGAGTTGATCGCGTAGGAGACGTCGAAGCGGCGCTCGGCGCGGGTCGAGCCGGTGACGATGATGTCGTCCGCCGCGGGTTCGGCGCTCTGCGCCGCCGCCGCCTCCTGTGCCAGCGCGGCGGGCGCCGCCAGACAGGCGGCCATAGCGGCCGTGCAAGCGAGCACGTGCTTTCTCACGATGAATCCCCAATATGTCGTTGGTACGGTGTTGACCCGTCGCGAGGGGCTAGGTCCGGCTGGTGACGGTCGGGTGACAATCCCGCGTCTTCTGAGTGACATGCGATCGGTTCCGCCGCCCGCGCCCCTTTTTTGCATTTTTCCGTTGACGGCATGTTGGACCGCCCATATAAGCCGACTTCTCGACGGGGCGGGCCACTCGCTGGAACGCTCCGCCGGCTAGCGCTAGATCAGGTGCCAGCGTCGCTCCGGTAAAAGGGAGTTCGACGGGGCGCCGGTTTTATGCGGTTCTTTGACATTGTAGGTTTAGATGAAGGGACATGTGGACGGTGGTCTGCGGGGTCTGCGCATGCAAGGTGCGTGGGCGTCGTTAGAGACT
>NZ_JACIAY010000021.1 GCF_014194975.1 Sphingomonas sp. BK580
GTGAGCGGGATGGGCGTGAGCATGTGATAAGTGACCGCTTTTCAGCGTTACGGACCTTTGTAGCCACGCCTCAGACGCTCGCGTCGTTTGTGCCAGCTAGGCGGCTTGATCCGTCATCTTAGGCTGGATGAGAGGACAGCGACCCGGTATCTGCTTTTCCTAAAGGTGCAGGGCTATCTTGCAGACCTTGCGGCAACCTTGGGGGACGCGGTGGTGTTTGATGTCTGTCTGTTTGATCTGGATCAGACCCTTGTATCCACGGACGACATGACCGAGCTTCGAGAGGCTGGTAAGAATCGATCTGACAAGGCGTATCGAGCTCAGGTTCGAAAGGCTTACGAACAACGTGAGGATCGGGAACTTTATAGCTTAGCTCTCCTCAATGAAATCAGGAGAGACTTCCCTAGTCTCAAAGTAGGAGTTTTCACTCGTTCACCAAAAAGCTATGCGGAGACCGTATTAGAACTGGCCTTTCCGGGTTTTGAATGGGACGTGGTGGTTTCTTATGAGGATGTAAAAAGAACCAAGCCCTTCGGAGACGGTATTGATAAGGCCATGTTCGGACTCGGCTTGAAGTATATAAGTCGGATCGTGCTTGTTGGCGATGGCAATGTAGATATTCGCTCAGCTTATCATGCAGGATGCGTAGTGGTTCTCGACAGGACCTCTTGGAGTAGATGGCTAGTCCGAGATAACTGGAGGTCTCTTGAGCATATGCCGGATGTCATCATTGATAAACCGTCGGACCTCTTGCGAGTGATTGAGGATTACAGGTGCTTTCTTCCTGACCTTGAACGCCGATTGTATGGAGTTCAGGGCTCGGGTAGATACGACCGGGTGAATAAGTTTCTTCCCAAAGAAGTTGGCGGAGATAGTAAGCCTGTTGCTATATTCTCATGTGGACGATCCTTTTCTAACTATAAGTCTTTAGAATGGCGTAGAAAGTGGCATAAACTTTCTGAGAGCATACAGGAACATAAAGATTCAGAGAATTTCGCCGACGAATGGATAGAGTCGGTTCGAGGATTCATTTCCGCTCACTTTCGACCGATGCTTTTCTCATCTAACCTGATGGTGACTGTCGTTCCCCATCGTCCGGGAAGAACCCCTAGACTGGAGGCTTTCTTAGATCAACTATCTCGGTCTTACGAAGACGCACCACTTCCGAAGAAGTCAAGCGTTGTATTTTATGGTGACGTGCTCGCTTTTAAAGATAGCGTAAAATCGAATCACGGCGACTTTCTGGGTCGGATTGAGAGGTTCACGAATATTCAGGAAAACCTGTATGTGAAGCGAGGTGAACTCCTAAAGCAGCGCAGACGAATATTGGTGATTGACGACGTGTCAACAACCGGAGCGTCGCTGATTTACGCAAAGAAGTATCTTGAAGAAGCCGGAGCATTTGACGTGACCTGCCTATCGATTGCAATGAACATATCAGATGTTCTCTATGGATAATGTGTCCTTAGAGACGCTTCAGGTTCTGTCTCTCTCCCGGCTAAAGGGAGTCGGTCCAGCATCTTTGAAAAAGGCAGCGGCGCTGAAATCTGCTGACTTAATGAAAATAGAGGTGACTTCCGCCCTCATTCCGGCTGTTGGTAAAGCGACAGATGAGAGGGGCGCGTGGAATGCGGCGTTAGACTCTGCGTCTAAGCAAGTAGACGATGCAGCTAAACTCGGTGTCCGAATACTCTCCCCCCGGGACTGCGACTATCCGTCGCTGTTGGCCGCTACACGTGATGACCCCGCCCTCCTCTATGTTAAGGGATCACTGTCGGGCAGGGCTGGACGCGCTGTTGCAATCATCGGCACCCGAGAGCCCACCGAGCATGGAGCGATTGTTGCTGAGCGCATGGCGACTTTCTTTTCAGAAGCAGGGTGGACCGTGGTTAGCGGTCTTGCGATTGGCTGTGACGCTATAGCTCACCAAGCGGCTGTCGATGCGGCTGGACATACGATAGCCGTGCTGGCCCATGGACTGCATATGGTAGCTCCGGCACGTCATCGTAAGCTCGCTCAGGACATTCTAGACGCAGGAGGGGCGCTAGTGAGCGAGTTTCCCGTGGGGCAGAATGCGATGCCGCAGCAGTTCGTCAAGCGAGATCGGACGCAAGCTGGTCTCGCAGAAGGCGTTGTCATGATCCAGTCGGACCTGAAAGGTGGAAGTCTGCATGCGTCGCGAGCTTCGATCGACTATGGACGCTGGCTTGCTGTCCCATATCCAACTCAGCGCGATATTAGAAATGCGGAACCCAAAATACAGGCTAACTTAATGTTATCAGATGGGTCTGCATCTCAGAAGATAGAACTTCTTCGTTGCAGAGGTGCTGACACAACCCGCATCATCTCAGTTCGCGGTCGCGAGGATTACCCAAACTTTTTGTCCTTCGGACCTAATGATCTCGGACGCGAGCCCCGCCAAAGTTCACTGCTCTAAGCCTTCCTTCCCGCGCATGTGAGCGCCGTAACGCTGATCCCTCGGGCCAACAGGAAGATCACTGGTCCGGGCAGGCGGTCGCCGGTCTTCGTAGGATGGGCGAGAACGTCCGCTCGATGCCGATCAGCGTTAGCGGCATCGCCTCCTCCGCACTCACGTCAACTCGGCGCTCGCTTGATGGCTCAGCGGGATGCGACCAAACTGTCGCCGTCATCCGTCAATCAAGCCGTTGAGGCTATCGCTGCTACGATCGAAGCGGCAACCTCGAACCGGAGGATAGTGGTCTCGCGAACTTGAGTGTGCCTCGGTCATCATACGTCACGTCGTTGCTTCCGACACGCACCGTGACCGTGTCGGAGGTAAACCCCACCAGTTTGCCTGCCCGCGCGAAGAGCAGTCTTCCGTTCTCGCTCCACACGCTCAATGAGGAGCCCTGCTGGGTCGCCGATCCAATCGCCAGTTCGCCGAAAACCTCCAGCATAGAACTTATAACCGATACCGCTCCTGCGGTAAGCGATACCGCTTAGAGCGTCAACGAGGAAGGGCCGCGTGGGACTGGATGAAGGAAAGCGATACCACTATCTTTCATAGGGTGACGAAGCCCAAGCTCTTCGATGAAGCCATTCACTTCCGTGCGCGCACGGGCACGAAAACGCGCATCGACGAACTGCGCGGTAAGACCCGGCAAGGCGACTTCGTGCGCGAACTCATTGAGGACGCGCTCGACCGCCGCGAGCAGGAGGCGGAGAAGCATAGAGGCCGCTGATCCGCGCTGCCTAAATAGGTGGATTAGGAGAAGCGTTATGGAATGGCGACACTACGAAGTGAGGCAGTCAGACGACTGCGAGATTCAAGCACAAGACGGAACCTCGGTAGTGCGCTATTTAATGGGAATCGTTGAGACGGGCAAGCAGCGGGTTTTCGCTGGTCACTTCGTTCGACTGCTGTTGACCGACCGCGACCCGATCACTGGTGAGGATGAGCACTCGCTGCGTGCCGCGTTGTGGAGGCTCGCGCGCAACATCAAGCCGCTCGGCCTCACCCTCAACTGTGTCGGGCTGTGCGGCGAGTTTAGCGAGAGCGGCCTCAGCGTGGACACTGGCTGGGGCTATTGGGGGCCGCACAGCGAACCCATGCACATGATGGACCCGGTGCCCGCTGATGAAGGCCGCAACCTCGACGATAGTATCCGCGAAGCCGTGGATGGCATGCGGATCGGCATCAATATCACGCTGGAACCCGCTCCTCGCCAGTCCGCGCGCGAAGCGCCTCGTAAAGCTGCGCGGGGCCGAGCAGCACCTCCTTGAGCCCATCGCGCACCTTCTGCGAGTCGAGTGCCTGCTTACTCAACGAAGAGTGCGCCTCGAACGCCTCGATGATCGCGTTCATCAACTCGTCCTTGAGGGTGGGCGAGTTTGCGAACTGAGCCTCGGTGTTGTTTGCCGCCTGCGTCACCAGCGCGTCGGATTCGAGCATCTTATTACGCAGCGTGGTGACGTAGCTCAGTTGATCTCCGTCCGTCGTGTCAGCGCCAAACAGGTCGTTCACACGCTCAATGATCTCGGCGAGAAGCGCCTTTTCCTTCTCTTGCACCGACCCGGAACCGACCTCGGTCAACGGCTTAAGCTTGCTCTTATCGCGGCCTGACACGTCGAGGCGGCGTTGCCCCTCGTCCTTGAGGCTGTGGTGAGTCAGCACGACTTTCGATAGGTCCACGCCCTCGCGTTCGCGACCGAACTCCAGCAGCGGGACCAGCCGCTTGTAGAACAGAAAGCGCTTCTCGACCGCGCTGCTGCCGTAATCGAAAATCTGCGACAGGAAGCTGTAGGCGCGCTGATATGCGGCCATGTCCTTCTTGAACAGGACCAGTGCGTTGACCTCATCCTGAGCGTCTGATGCGCCGTCATCGTCGTTGCGCTCGCGGGCGCTGATCAGTCGCTCCTGCGCGGCCTTGTAGCGCTTGAGCAGGCGGTCAGCGACCGGCTCGATGGCGGCGATGAGATCACCCTGTTTCGCGCGCGGGTTCATCTCGACCGCAGCGACACGCTCAACCTCGAAGTCGTCATAGTGACCGCTGGCGTCAAGCTTCCCTTTGAGATCGAGGACGAGGTTCGGGTCGGTGACGCCTTCAAGCTCGGCGATGTCGTAGTAGGTGCGGAAGGCGTTGAGGATTTCCTCGGACGAGTTCACGAAATCGAGGACGTAGGTTGTGTCCTTGCCGGGGTGAGCACGGTTGAGACGCGATAGCGTCTGCACCGCCTGAATACCCGCAAGCCGTCGATCCACATACATGCCGCACAGCAACGGCTGATCGAAGCCGGTCTGGAACTTGTTGGCGACCAGCAGGAGGTGGAAGTCCGCGCCTGCGAACGCATCACGAATGTCACGGCCCTTTAGGCCCGGATTGACCGAGGCGCTGCCCTCAGTGACCGGCTCGTCGCTTGACTCAGGATCGTTCACCTCACCAGAGAAGGCGACCAGCGTGCCGAGGCCGTAGCCCTGCGACTTGATGTAGCCGTCGATTGCCTTCTTCCAGCGCACGGCCTCTACCCGGCTTCCCAGCACGACCATGGCCTTGGCCTTGCCGTCGAGCAGCGGTTCCACATTTTCGCGGAAGTGCTCGACGACGATCTGCACCTTCTGGGCGATGTTGTAGGGGTGGAGGCGCACCCAACGCATGATGCCCCTGAGCGCGGTGCTGCGCTCGACCTGCTGATCATCCCATTCCTGCCCCTCATTGGCGAGGCGGAAGGCGAGCCGGTAGGGCGTGTAGTTCTTGAGCACGTCGAGGATGAAGCCCTCCTCGATCGCCTGTCTCATTGAATAGACGTGGAAGGCCGACGGCAGATTGCCGGGGCCGGATGGCTGATCCGGCTGCGGCCTGCGGCCGAACAGTTCAAGCGTCTTGGACTTGGGCGTCGCGGTGAAGGCGACATAGGTGACCCCGGCGTCACCGGCGCGTGCCGCCATCTGCGCGGCGAGAATGTCCTCGTTGCTGATCTCGCCGCCATCCTGAAGGTCCGCAATCTCCTCCGGCGAGAGAAGCTCCTTGAGCTTCTTCGCGGCCTCACCCGTTTGCGAGCTATGCGCCTCATCGGCGATGACGGCGAACCTTTTGCCCTGCGTGGCAGCAAGGTCGCGGACGGCTTCAAGCGCGAACGGGAAGGTCTGGATGGTGCAGACGATGATCTTTTTGCCCTGAGCCAGCGCCTCGGCAAGTTGGCCGCTCTTGGCACCGCCCTCACTGCGGATAGTCGCCACGACGCCGGTGGTGCGCTCGAAACCGAACAGCGCGTCCTGAAGCTGGGCATCGATGACGTTGCGGTCGGAGACGACGATGACGGTGGAGAACAGCTTCTCGTCCCCCTCATCGTGGAGATCAGCGAGGAAGTGCGCCGCCCATGCGATTGAGTTGGTTTTGCCCGATCCCGCTGAGTGCTGGATCAGATATTTGCCGCCCGTGCCCTCAGTGCGCACAGCCGCCCGCAGCTTCCGGGTGGCGTCAAGCTGGTGGTAGCGGGGAAAGATGAGGCTACTGATCGCGCGTTTCGCGTCCCGCTGAGCGACGAGGTAGCGACCGATGATTTCCAGCCAGCTTTCGCGCTCCCAGATGTCCTTCCACAAATAGGCGGTGCGGTGTCCATGCTCATTGAGCGGGTTGCCCGCGCCGCCTGCATCGCCCTGATTGAACGGCAGGAAGCGCGTGGTCGGCCCAGCCAGCTTCGTGGTCATGTGGACTTCGCTGTTGCTCACGGCGAAGTGAACAAGCGCACCGCTGGGGAAGGTCAGCAGCGGTTCGGGGTTGCCGCCCTTGGGCCGAGGCAGCCGGTCGAACCGATACTGATCGATGGCGTCAGTGATCGACTGGGTGAAGTCCGTCTTCAACTCAGCGGTCGCGACGGGGAGGCCGTTGAGGAACAGCGCCAGATCGAAGCAGTTCTCGTTCACCACTGAGTAGCGAAGCTGGCGCACTACCCTGAGCCGGTTCGCCCGATAGGCCGCGATGATGTCGGGGTTCATGCCCATCGCAGGCTTGAACTGGGCGAGCGAGATCATGCCGCGCACGCCGACCATCTCGACTCCGTGCCGGAGGACATCCAGCGTGCCGCGATCGTCGATCTGCTTCCGCACGCGATCGAGCAGGGCGCTCTCAGCGCCCGCGCCGTTGCTGCGGCTCAGTGCCTCCCACGTCTTCGGCTGAGTATCCTGCACCCACGCGGCCAGATCGGGGGCGAACAGCGCCCGCTTGCGATCATAAAGCGCGGCGCTGCCGGGTTCGTAGAGCCAGCCATGCTCAGCGAGGTGGGCGCAGATTTCGTCCTCGAAACGGACTTCCTTGTGAATGCTCATCGGCTGGTCGCCATAACCTTAGCCCGTAGGGCGCTAATCAGCCTTAGCATAGCCGAAACAATTTCATCCTGAATTCTCGGCCATTCACCTATCTCGGATCGATAGCCGCCTGCATGAGTGATGCCGATTGAGCGGCTCAGTCGCCCGCTGCTTGCTGTCCATTCAAGCGGCCCGCCAAAATCCTCTTCTATCTCTGGCTTCTGCGCTTCTAGTTGCTCATATCCTGCCTCGTCACCGGCAATGTAAAGATAGGCACGAATCTGTGATTGGTTTAGATTGAAGTCGAAGTGATAGCCGCTTCTACCAATACGTAGCTGCATGTAGTTGACTGATGGAGCGGTATGGTGAAGGTAAAGGTCAGTCTGGTTCTTGGCTCGATCTAAAAGCATCGCCCAAAACTGCTGCCGTAAGTCATGACGCTCAACCTTCGCCTTCTGCTCCGCCTGCCGCTTGAGCCCGATCTGCGTCTGGAACTGGGTCGCTTCGGGCAATGGTATGATCGGCTGCACGTCAAGCAGCAGGCGACCATCGCCGAGCTTGTAGGGGCTCAGCCGGATGCAACTGATGTCGAGGCCCTGCTCGCGCAGCCACAGCACCGTGGTGGTCAGTTCCTTGCTGAAGGCCGCTGAGGCGAGGATGATGCGGACACCACCACCAAACTCTTCCTGCTCGGCCTCCTGCCAGTTGAGGAAGGCAAGCAGCGCCGCCTCGGCATCGTCACCGCTCTGCCCGCACCGGCGCAGATATTGAGCGTGGGCCTCGACCGCCTCAGCGAACGTCATGCGCGCGATCATCGCTGCGTAGCGGATCGCCTGAAGCTCCATGTGCCCCGCATCGTCGCGCTTGAGTTCGACCACCACGAGGTTCGCTTCGGGGTCGAGGCAGAGCAGGTCGATTCGGCGGTTGCTATCGATCCACCCGCCATATTCGTCGGACAGCACGAACAGGTCTTCGCCGAGCACCGCGATCTGGTCGCGCAGCATGCGCTGTATGTCCTGACGCTCGCGCAGACCCTCAACGTCGAAGCGTGTGGGGTTAGCAGCGGTTAGCTTGCCCTCATTGACCTCGTAGACCGGCATCAGCCGCGCTTCCTCAGCCCGAGACGCTCAAACGCAGCCGCAACATCTGGCTTCATGGTGAATAGGTTCTCGGGCTCCTTCAGGTCAGCAAGGATGCCCGAATAGAACTTACCGTTGCGGTGCTCGGCATCGGGCGCAGGCCACAGGTAGAGTGCGCGGTCGGCGCACATCGTGCCGAAATGCATGTGCCAACTCTGCGCCTTCCACCCCAGCGCCTGAGTCAGTTCGGTTGAGGTCGAGCCGGGGTTGTCGAGCAGCACCTGCACCAGCTTCGCCTCGGTCTCCGTCATCGGCCTGACGGTGAAGGCGCGGATGACGCGCTCTGCCGTGTCGAGGCCGCTCAGTTCGCCGACCAGCGCCTCATGCTCAATCTGCCCCTGCCGATCCAAGGCATCGATCATGCGCTGTGCCGCCTCACGCTGCGCATCGGTTCCGCTGGTTAGCCAACCTTCCGCATTGGTGCGCATCTGCGCTCGGCTCTCAGCGGACGCGGCGGGGATCGCGGCCAGTTGCTTGTCGATGTTGAGGCTCATGCCGTCGCTCCCGCCGGTTCGGCGATCTGTCGCGCCTCCCAGTCTTTGTAGGTCAGCCCACCCTCAGCGGTGCGCCAGTCGAGTTGGCCGTTCGAGGCTCTGCCGTTCACCACGGCCGCTGCGGCGCTGGGGCTGCGGAAGGCGTAGTCCTGCGTGAATACGCAGTGCGCGCCCTGCTCAGTGAGGACGCCTGACCGCCGAAGCTCGGCGTAGAGCGAGGCGTAGGTATGGTGATTGAGGCCGGTCCATTCGAGCCTGCCCATCGACCCTGCCTTGACGACGAACTCGCCATCAGTGAGCACGGCCGAGGCGCGGAGCCCGTGCTTGCGCGATTCCAGCACGAAGCCCGTGCCGCCCGCACCTCCCGTCTGCGGGTCAGCGTGCCTCCGGATCGGCGCTGCTGGCGACGAGGGCCGCGCCGAACGGGCACGCTGGATAAACATGTCCACGCGCACGGCCGGAAGCACGATCAGCAGGTTTTCGAGGAACGCCTCCATCTTGGCGATATCGGCCTCGCTGAGGATCGGCAGCACCGGCGCGGTCAGATTATCGAGCGGGGTGTGGCCGATCGCCTTCGCATGCGCGATCAGCCGCGCTTCTAGGTAGCGGACATGCGCCTTATTGAGCTTGTTCGCTGACGCTGTGACCAGCACCGCGCTGGTCCACCACTCCTTGCGCACGTCGTGCTGGCGAATGCGCGCACCGATGTCCTCGCCCTCACCGATATAGGCGAATGGCTCGCCGTTCTGGTCGCCGAGCAGCAGATAGACGCCCGCATAGCTCGCCTCGGTGCGCGCAAGCGCCTCGCTCAACTGGGTGCGCGGGAACAGCAGGACGTGGCCGGTCCAGTTGAACAACTCGGCGGTGACCATGCCATCAGGCCGACCATCGATGTAGTAAAGCTCCAAGGAGCGACCGACCGCAGGGCTCATACGAACAGCCTCCCGGTCGTGGTCTTGGGGCCGGTGCCGGTCGGCACGATGCCGTGGCGACGCATCCAGCCCAGCCATTCGGGAAGCTCACCGGCGCGGAACTTCTCGCGCTTTTCCGGATGCCAGTCCTTGAGGAAGCCGGTGATGATCTCGTCGTCGGACGCCGCGCCACCATGACTGAGTAGGTCGTTCCAGACGCCGTAGAGCGTCGCCACGGCCTCAGCCTGCTTGGTATTGAGCGGAGCGAAATCGGCGATCAGCTTGTCGAGCTTGGCCGTGCGATCGGGGCCGAGCCAGTCGGCAAGCTCTTGGCGATGCGCACCACGCTGCTGGCCAAGCCGGTAGCTGACCGTGGTGCCGGTGCCGCCCGCCTGATCGACGGCGATACCCGCGATGTTGTGCGCACCTCGCTCCATATCCTCAATCAGCGCACCGTCTAGCGGGCCAGCGGCTGCTCGCGTATAGCAGCCTGCAAGCTCGCTGATGCCGACATGCCCCTCAGCGAGGAACGCCACCTTCTGGAACTTGACGCGACCAAAGGTCGGCTGACCTGCTGACCGCTCGATGATCTCGGTGCCGACCAGCGCGCGCGCTCGGACGCGCTCGATCGGGAACGGCAGCACCTTAGCCGAACCGCGCACGTCGATCTTGCCTGTGACGGCAGCGGAGATGAGGGCGGCGCGGCGTTCACCGAGCAACTCGATTGCTGACTGCGCAGCAATGATAAGTGCCGCAAACTCGTTCGATCGGGTGTCAATATGCGCGGCGATAGCATCCATCTCCTCAGCCGGAGGAATGGGCATGCGAAACTCTTCTATTTGACCACCGCTAATATGAGGGACGCTGACGCCCGTCATCTCGGGCGCACAGTGATGAAAAAACGCCTCGTGCTGCAAGCAATGAATGATGAAGCGCTGAGCCGAAGTGCAGTCCGCTCGGATCGCAGCTACACGCTGCAACAGCATGCATGGCAAGTCCTTCTCAGTGATCTCGGCAACTCGCAGCCCATCGCCAATCCACGGGCGATCCATTCCGAGGACCACGTCCCCCACACGCAGTTCCCATGCGCTAAGTCCGTCGCCTTCTGATCGTTCCCAGTAGACCGTGTCTTCGTTCCACCGGATGCCAGACGCAGAAAGGTTGATGCCGCGAAGCAGTCGCGGGTTAGCGTCATCATGCGAGAACGCATTGGCAGCAAAGGCGTAGCCCGCGAGCACAGCCGCTGTGCGCTTGAGCGGTGCGACGGTCCAATGCGAAGGCACCTCACCGAGCCAGTCGATGCCGCTGTCCTTCATCGGCGCGTGCGGATCGAGACCCTTAGTGACGGCGTGGGAGATGACGGCTTGCCGCTTCTCCTTCAGCAGCGCGATTAAGCTCCGCTGCTCCTCAATAAGCGCGTCGATCTTGGAGGTTTCGCGGTCAAGGAAGGCGGCGATCGCGACCTGCTCAGTAAGTGGCGGAAGTGCAATCGGCGCATTGTCCAAAGCATACTGGCCCAATCCGACGCGGGTCAGTCCGTTGGCGTTAGTATGGAAATATGCACGCGCATGAGTGCTATCGAAGTAGCGTTTGATGAATGGTCCGTGCGCGGTTGGGAACGGGCGAACCATCGACAGGTGGTAGCCACAGATGACGCCGGGAAGCGTCGTCGGCACATATGCTGATCGAGCGATATCGTCGGGAGACTCTGAGTCCTTGGTGATGATCGTGTCACCCTCGATCAGTGAAAACCGTTCGATTTGGTCGCTCGTCGCGGTAGCATCCATGAACGGAAGCTCTGCCCCGATTAGGTCGTTGTAATAGACATCAGTGTAGTTGCAGAGGCGAACCGCGTCCTGCCCCTCGACCGATTTCTTATCGACGTTGCTTGCAAAGATGCTGCATGCGCGCTTGAGACGGGTAACAGCCCAGTGACTTGGCACCTCACCAAGCCATTCCAGCCCGCTGTCCTGATATGATGTATACGCCGGGAAGCTCACGCGGCGAGCCCTTCCAGCATGCCCTTGATGCGGTCAGTGACGGCCTCAAGATCGGCGTCGATCTCAGCCAGCGCGCGCGGCGGTTCGAAGACGTAGAAGTGCCGGGTGAACGGGATTTCGTAGCCGACCTTGGTCTTCTCGGTGTCAATCCATGCATCCTCAGCGTGGGGCAGCACCTCGCGCTCGAAGTAGGTCTCGATCTCCTCACTTAGCGGCACGTTCTCGGTGTCGCGCAGCGCGCTGTCCGCCTGCGGCTTGCCCTTCGCCTTGCCACGCTGGCCGAGCACGATGTTACCTGCGTCATCCCGCTGAGGCCGTTCGACGGTGATGGTGCGGTAGCCGAAGGCGCTGTTCGGGAAAATGCGCGACAGCGGCGCGAGCTTTACCTTGCCGCCCTCGGGCGCTGCGGGCACCGGTTCTCCCTCGATCACCACGTTGCGGGCGACCTCCTTGCCGTCCGCGTCGAAGCTGGTGGCGAGCCGCGCCTCAGTGAACCCGCCGAACAGCTTGGTCACGGTGGCGATCTGCGCGTCCGACATCTCCTTGCGCTTTGAGCCCAAGGATTTGCGCATCTTGCGCCACATAGACGAGGCGTCGATCAACTGAACCTTGCCCCGGCGAGCCTCCGGCTTCCGGTTGCTGATTATCCAGACGTAGGTCGAGATGCCGGTGTTGTAAAACATGTCGGTCGGCAGCGCGACGATCGCCTCAACGAGGTCGTTCTCCAGCACATAGCGGCGGATTTCGCTCTCACCGCTGCCCGCGCCGCCGGTAAACAGGGGCGAGCCGTTGAGGACGATGCCGAACCGACAGCCTCCCTCATTGAGCGGGCGCATTTTCGACAGCAGGTGCATGAGGAACAGCAGCGACCCGTCTGACACGCGCGGCAGGCCGGGGCCGAAGCGTCCGTTATACCCCTTCTGCTCGTGCTCAGCGCGGACCTGCTTCTCGACCTTCTTCCACTCGACGCCGAACGGCGGATTGCTGAGCATGTAGTCGAAGGTGCGGCCCGGATGCCCATCCTCAGACAGGGTATTGCCGGGAGAGATGTTCTCAATGGCCTGCCCCTTGATGAGCATGTCGGCCTTGCAGATCGCGTAGGACTCCGGGTTCAGTTCCTGACCGAACATGGTTAGGTGTCCGTGCGGGTTGTGCTCAGTGAGATACTCGCCCGCGATCGACAGCATGCCGCCCGTGCCCGCCGTGGGATCGTAGATGGTGCGCACGATCCCGGGCTTGGTCAGCGCGTCGTCATCCTCGACGAACAGCAGGTTCACCATGAGGCGGATCACCTCACGCGGGGTGAAGTGCTCACCCGCCGTCTCATTCGAGATTTCAGCGAACTTGCGGATCAGTTCCTCAAAGGCGAGGCCCATCGCTGCGTTGTCCACCTTGTCCGGGTGAAGATCGATGCCAGAGAAGCGCTCAGTGATCTGATAGAGCAGCCCCGCCTTGGCGAGGCGGTCGATCTGCGCATGGAACTCGAATTGCTCGAAGATGTCGCGCACCGCAGGCGAGAAGCCCCCGACATAGCGAACGAGGTTGGCGCGGATATTGTCCTGATCGCCCATGAGCTTGCTAAGGTCGAGCGGATCGATGTTGTAGAAGCCCTGCTTGGCAGCACGTAGCAGGAAGGGCTCGGGGTTCAGGCCCATCGCGCTCTTGGCCTGAAGCTCAGTGAGGACCGCTGCCTTGGTGGGTTCGAGCACGCAGTCGAGGCGGCGGAGGACGGTGAACGGCAGGATCACCCGCCCATACTCGGATTGCTTGTAGTCCCCCCTCAGCAGGTCCGCCACGGACCAGATGAATGACGCAAGTGCCTGATGGTTCACGTTTCCCCCTTGACTGGGGCAGGGTAGCATGTCCGCTGGGGGGAGGACAGCGACTTAGGCGAACCGGTTTCTGGTGAACGGAGCGTTGAGCGGGCATGGCTGATCAGCCTGACCTGCTCACCAATCTGCACGATCTCGACTTCGTGCGCCTGCTGCTGGCTGAGATGCACGACGACCTGCGCGGGAAGGTCAGCCGGTTCCGCCAGCTTGACAACACGGTGAGTGCGATTGGGTCGAGGCAGTCGATGATCCCCGGTGGTGAGGTTGCCTACGCCGCGTGGACCTAAGCGCGCAGCAACTTCGTCGCCACGGTGCTGCTGTCGCAGGCGCTCGTTGAGCAGGTGCTCGCGGCGATGCTGATCATGGGGCTCGACGCCGAGCCGATCCCGGCGAAGATCAAGTTTCCTGTGACACTGAAGCGGTGCCTTGCTCGCGGCATGATCACCCAGCAGGACGCAGACGACCTGAAGCGGCTGATGGACCTGCGCAATCCGCTGTCGCACCACCGGCTGATCGATTACCCCATCAACTTGTCGCAATGTGCCCTCGATGCGCGCACACCCGGTGAGGAGCACCTGCGCCATGATGCGACCTTCGCCATCAGCATGGCTGTTCGGCTCATGGCTCTGCCAATGATCCGACTGTGTGACTGAGAGCCGAGCGCTGCGCGCTCTGCTGCTGCATCCCATTGACCGCGCTTCGTTCCTCAGCACGGCTCAATAGGCGCAGCGATTTAACCTCAACGGATTGATGTCATAACCAACTATCTCCTGCATCTCACTTGCGTTGATGATGAACTTTAATCCCCTGCCACCACACGCGCTCAATAAACGGGTATAGTGGCAGGGGGAAATCTTCATCTCACTTTGCGATCCGATGGCCTTGCTCGCGCCCTTCACCTGTTACCGGTGGTCGGTGGTTGCCCGGAACCCGACACTGGCGCGCTTTCCCGAGCCCCTTCCGGGGCTCGCAACGGTTATCCATTTTACTGGAAGCTCACGACGGTGGACCGCAAGGTCTTGATCCCCGTCGCGCGGAAGGTCGTGAGCTACACGCACGGAGCCTTCCTCTATTTTCGTCTCTTGTTGGCCCTCGGTGGGGCAAGCGGCAACGATCCCGCTCGGCTGCTCGACCCTCTCACTGCCCGGAACACGGCCCCGCTGAGATTGCTACCTCCGTCGCCTGCAAAGTCCATCGATGAGTTCAACTACCGGGATTTCTCCCGTGAGCATGTTATATACTATTTAACATGGTGGACTCGGCTTCTGCATTATATTTTTTCAGCACCTCGCTCACTTTGAGCGAGGTGCTTACTTCAATAACACGCGGATTAAGCAGCGCGACGATAAGCGAGGCGACCGTCACGATCCTGCCCCTTCTCGGCGTTGCCTGCATT
The DNA here is from genome assembly GCF_014194975.1 of Sphingomonas sp. BK580. GTDB lineage: Bacteria > Pseudomonadota > Alphaproteobacteria > Sphingomonadales > Sphingomonadaceae > Sphingomonas. The sequence continues at coordinate 14,539 of NZ_JACIAY010000021.1, forward strand.
AGCGACGCGCTCCGCAGCGAAGCGGACAGCCCCTTCGCTTCCGTTGAAGCCTTCACGTTGAGCCTGACGGTGCAGGGTGCTTATGCTCTTCCATTCGTTCGTCAGCAGGCTCAAGATGAGGTGATCAGTGCTTGCGCCCCGCGAATTGGCCTTGAAGGCACGGGCGCGGGGGCGCTTTGGTGCGCTCGCGGCAGCCTTGCTTTTCTCGGTCGATTTTTCGGCATTGTGCCGACGTGCAGGCTGAGGCTGAGGCTGAGGGGCAGATTCCGGGTCGGACCTTACCACCTCCTCCCCCAAAGAAGCGAGCACGCGCTTCTTCACTTCCTGCTCGGCTGCGGCGACCCGTTCGGCCACGTATCGCTCGCGGCCCTCTTCGGCAGCGCTAAGTGCCTGTTGGGCGGCCTTGAGGCGCTCGATCAGACCACGAATCTCAGCATTGCGTTGATCAATAAACCCAAGATCGTTGCCGCCTCGGGCGTGAGCTTCGGCAAGTTCGATTTCCTTAGCTGCGAGCGCGCTCTCTGCATCCTTCAGTTGGCGCTGCGCGCGCGCCAGCGCGGCCTTGTGCCGCCCCTCAAGTTCCTCGATCTGGGCAGCATACTCACGCTGCACGCTTTCGAGACGCTTCGTCATCCGGAAAAACATGTCAGACCATTCGCCCTCTGAACGCCCACCTCTCACTGAGAATTTCAGATTAATGTAGCTTTCTACTCCGCCATTCGCTGACAACGTTCGCCGTAGCAAAACAAAGGCGTTTGATGCCTCGTTGTCGTTTGTTGACGGGTGTGTCGCAGTAGCCCACAGCTTATCGATTTTATTAGTAATCATGCGGTTCTCCATCGTTTAGATCAGCAGTTCGCTGCTGATGTCTGGAGAGTAGACCCGGTTGGGAGATGGGCATGAAACTATCGCATTTGGCCATGTTGACAGTGCTGAAAAAAATTCGTTTGGTAAGGCCATGAGTCACCCAGACCCGATGAAATCGGCCAATCTCAGACGGTTAGCTCACGCTAAGTCCCATAATGACGAGATATGGGAAGCCGTTAAATGGTTTGTGATCGAGATCAGGTCCCAGATGCCGACTCGAGGTAGGGGGACGGCGAAAAAGCCGTTTCCCTCAATTCCTGCTATCGTCAAAGGGCTTAATCTTAGTGGCTACAAGACCACGCGCAACAAGCCGATCAACTATAACACCATCAGTCGCCTGCTGACTGATCGATTTGATGAGTGGGCTGCCATCCCGACTGCGGAAGACATGGAAAATGCCTTGCCCGCCCCGGAACCGTATGTGTGGGGCCGGTTTCGTCTACTGGAGGACGTTGGTGAGTTTAGTGCGGGCGATTACGGGCAGGTTAGGGAGATCGTCGACGGAGGCGTGATTGGCTTTTTCACCGATTGGGACAGCGTGAGAATCAAAGAGCCAGAGCATATGGAAATCTCGGTTAAGCTGCACCAGATGCGGATGGTCGCAGGCAATCTGCATGACTGGTTATTGCTGCCTGCAAGTAGGTCCCTTTGAGCACGACTGAGCACCGTCCACAGCCCTATTCCGCAAACATGGGCGGCCTTCATTGAGGATGGTTGGCGGGATACCGTGTTCGGAAATCATTTCGGCTGAGGGTTGCGGAAGTGGTCCGCAAATCAGTTGATTGCGGAACGGGTCTGTTTGATGCTGGCGTGCTGAGGGGGCATGATGGCAAAGCTCGATTGGTCGAAGGGCGGCAACTACGAACCTGACCCGGCTCGCGTTCAGCGAACGGTGGACTTCACCGTCCCAGACAAGCTCGACAAGAAGGTCACCTTTCGCAGGAAAGCAGGTCTCTCAGCGGCTCAGCAGGCTCACAAAGAGAAGAAGGCGAAGCAGCGAGCGACAGCGCAGGCCAAGCAGATGGCGAAGCGCGCCGCTAAAGAAGCCAAGGCTGCGAAGGAGGCGGCTCAGAGGGCGGCGTGGGAGGCTGAGCGAGCCGAGCGTCGCAAGGCAGCACTGGTGCGGATCGCCGCTGAGGAGGCGCGTAAGCAGTCACCTGAGTATATCGAGGCTCAGCGGGCCGAAGAGGCCAGACTGGCGTGGATCGAGCATGAGCGGAAGCTCGAACTGGCTGCCGAGCGGGAGCCTCTGCGGCAGCGTTGGCGGAGGCAACTGCTGGGTAGATAGAGCCGCTAAATACCGGCATGCTCACGCCCATCCCGCTCAT
>NZ_JACIAY010000022.1 GCF_014194975.1 Sphingomonas sp. BK580
CTCACTCACGGACGCCTCCTGCAGTGGTGTTTCAACACCTCCACTTCTGGCACATCGATGCCGTCAGGGGGCGTCCACCCCAACGCTTTTGGGTCATGGGACAGTAGCGCTTGCGCTGTGCGGCTTAGAGTGCGGTTGGTCCTTCCTTGCTGGTGCGAGCACGTTGCGCAACCAGACGCCCGCCAGCGGCACGGGCGAGCCTATGTTTGCCCAGAGCTTCCACCGGCCGAAGTGTCGGTCTATGCACCACCTGTAATCAGTGGCTGTTCCCAGCACCACCACTTGCGCCCACGGCGCAAGTCGCTGGGATCTGTATGACGGCGGTCCGCGGTTAGAAGGCGGCGCAGCTTGCGCGAGGTCTGCTTCCGAAGCGGGTCTAACCGCAGATTAACCGCTCCGCCTTATGTCTCATCGGATGGATTGGGTGGGAAAGCACGCGAGGCGCTGGGCTGGCAGACGGCCGTCGTCGGCCGTCGTTCAGCTGGGGGCGCTCATTACGATCGCGCTTGTCGCCTTCGCGGTCGCCATCGGCGCACTCGTCACGACGATGAACGCGCAAGGTTCGTACGAGCGTGTCCAGATGGTGCGCGGCGCCCTGGAACGGGACGTGCAGTCGGTCGCGACCTCGGTGGAGTCGGTGTCTCGCTGGGATCAAGCCGTCGAGCACCTGTACGGCGTACCCGACCGCAAGTGGCTTCTGACGATCATAGAGACGAGCGGTGCGTCCGCCTACCTCATCGACGCAAACGGCCGCACCCTTTTGTCGGTCCGTCCGGGCTTCGTCGCAGAGGATAGCCTTGGTGCTGCACTCGGGCCTTCAGCCCAGCGCCTTCTAAGCGCCGTCCGAGGACCGGACCGGAGGACTCGCGCACCCTTGTTCCTCACGGCGCATGGCAAACCGGCCCTCGTCGCCGGCGCGATCGTGAGCTACAAGGATCCGTCGCGTCCGCTGCCTGGCCCACCGAGATACCTCGTGCTTGTAAGTCCGGTCGATCAGCTCGGTATACCGGCGCTAGCGGCCACCTTTGGCCTGAGCGACCTGCGCGTTCGTAAGGGCGCTGCCGCGACGAGCGGCACGGTGTCGTATGGTCTCGGCAACCCCGGCGAACCTCCCATCGCGATGATCGAATGGCGCGATCATCGGCCCGGGACGGCCGTTCTGCGAACACTCGTGGCGCCGCTATCGGCCGCGGGGTTCCTGTTCCTGCTCCTCAGCACGGCGCTGGCCGCACGCATCGTAGCATCCGAACGCACCCTGATGGAGAAGACCCGCGTCGCGGACGAGCGTGCGCGGGAGACGACGGCGGCCCTGCGGACGGCGGAGACCGCTAGCGTCGAGGCGGGGGCGGCGCTAGCGCGGGCCGAAGCGGTGGGCCGCGAACTCGCCACCGCCCGACGTCGCGAGGCTGAAAGCGAGCGTGCGTTTCTGGAGGAGCATAGGAGCTCGACCGGGCAGATCGCGGAGGCGCTTTCGTCTTCCGTCGGTGAGATCGCCCGCCTGCTCGCGTTCGACGCTCAACAGCTCGACGAGCGCGTGGCCGCGGCCCGCAGCGGCGTCTCGCTCCAAACGGGGGAGGCTGGATGCGCCAGGGAGCGCAGCGCGGTGACGGTTACTAACACGAACGACATCGCCGAGTCGCTGACGGAGCTGCTCTCGGCAGTTCGGACGATCCAGGCGGATGCCCGCACGCACCAGGACGCCATCCGCACCAGCATCCAAGAGGCTACGTACGCTCAGGCCAGGCAGACGGCGCTTGGCAAAGAGGTTCAGGATGTGGGCGCCGCGGCGGACCTCATTAGCCAGATCGCGGCCAGGACGAACATGCTGGCGCTGAACGCGACCATCGAGGCTGCTCGTGCGGGCGAGCAGGGGCGAAGCTTTGCGGTGGTCGCAGGCGAGGTGAAGAGCCTGGCGGCGCAGATCTCGAGCACGACCACCACCATCTTCTCGGCCGTGGCGCGCATCGAGGAGACCAGCCGATCGACGGGAGCGCTGGTGGATCGCGTGCATGCGCTACTAGTGAGCCTCGCGGCCTCGTCGTCCAGCAGCCTCGCGGCGGTCGAGCGGCACGAGCGCGAGGCCGCGCGCATCCAAACAATCACCAGGGAGGTCGCCGACAACGCCACGTCGACCTCCGCCATCGTCATGCGCATCGCGAATGCTTCTTCGGTCCTTGCGGCCTCGGCCGACGACACGCAGACGATTGGCAATCAGGTCCGCCGCCGCGCGACGGAACTCGACTCGCGGATCGCGACCTTCGTCGGGGAGTTGCGACGGCGTTCGAGCAGCGGCCTTGGTCATTCGGCTTAGCGAGGTCAGGTAGCCAATCACCTCAAAGCTCGAGCTTGGAACCGAGATGAACGAACGGCGGGTTTAGGAGAGCGGTTGAGAGCTCCTTGATGACTGCTTGTGGGTCGTCGTCATAAGGTCAGGCAAGCTTCAGTCCTACTCCGTCGGCGTTGGGGCTGCGGAAAGGAAGCACGATTTATGCAGCGTATTGAGTGTCCGCGATCAACGCTTATGATTAATCTCTCAACGTCGTTTGATGGCCAATTTGCGTTTCTCACGGCGTGCGAGATCGTCCGCTCACCGCGCCAGCCAGCCGCCATCCACGGCGAGCACATGCCCCTGCACATAGGTGGCGGCGTCCGAGGCGAGGAAGACGGCGGCGCCGCCGATGTCGCCCGGCTCCCCCCAACGTTTCGCCGGAATGCGATCGAGGATCGCGCGATCGCGCTCCGGATCAGCGCGCAGCGCCGCGGTATTGTTTGTGGCAATGTAACCGGGCGCGATTGCGTTGACCGTCAGCCCGTGCGGCGCCCATTCGTTCGCCAGCGCCTTGGTGAGGCCGGCCAGCCCACTCTTAGAGGCTGTGTAACTCGCCACGCGGATGCCGCCCTGGAAGCTGAGCATCGAGGCGACGTTGATTAGCCGACCACCGTGTCCCGCGGCGATCATGTGGCGCGCGGCGGCCTGGGAGAGGAAGAAAGCGGTCTTGAGGTTGGTGTCGACCACCGCGTCCCAATCGTCCTCGGTGAAGTCCACCGCCGCGCTGCGCCGGATGGTGCCGGCATTGTTGACGAGGATGTCGAGCCGGCCGAGCCGCGCGACCGTCTCGGCGACGATCGGCACGACCGGCGCGATGCTCGATAGGTCCGCGACGATCGCCGCGGCGCGCCGCCCCAGCGCGCCGATCTGCGCCACCGTCTCCACCGGATCGCTGCGGCCGATGCAGGCGACGTCGGCGCCCGCGGCCGCGAGCGCGAGCGCAATCGCCTGGCCGATGCCGGTATTCGCGCCGGTGACCGCCGCCACCTTGCCGCTGAGGTCGAACGGGTGGCTCATCGCAGCTGGCACAGGTCGCACACGTCCATATCGTTGTAATCTTGGTTTTCGCCCGCCATCGCCCAGATGAAGGTATAATTGCTGGTGCCCGCGCCCATGTGCACCGACCAGGGCGGGCTGATCACCGCTTCGCCGTCGGCGACCACGATGTGACGCAGATCGTCCGGCTGGCCCATGTAGTGGAACACGCGCTGGTCCTCCTCCAGGTCGAAATAGAGGTAAATCTCGCTGCGGCGCTCGTGGACGTGCGGTGGCATCGTGTTCCACACCGATCCCGGCTTCAGCTGGGTGAGGCCCAGGCACAAAGAGGCGCTGGCACAGAGATGCGGCAGCACCAATTGGTAGATCGTGCGGTCGTTCGAGCTCTCCAGGCTGCCGCGCTGCATCGGATTGGCCTCGGCCAGGGTCATCTTGCGCAGCGGGAAGGGCGCGTGCGCGGGCACGCTGAGCAGGTAGAAGCGCGCGCCCTCGCCACTGAAGCTGACCGCGCGCGAGCCCAACGGCACGTACAGCGCCTCGTAGCGGTCGAGATCGACGATCTCGCCGTCGACCGTCACCCGGCCGGGCTGCCGGCCGATATTGACCACGCCGAGCTCGCGCCGCTCGAGCAAAGGGTGGCCGACCGCGCTGGCGGGCTCGCTCTGTACCGGCAGGTCGAGCGGCGTCGCGCCGGGTACTGCCCCGCCGATGACGAAGCGCTCGCCATGCGAGTAGGTGAGCACGATCTCGCCGGCGCGAAAGAGTCCGGGCACGAGATAGCGGTCGCGCAGCTGCGCGTTGGTGGCGCCCTCCATCATGTCGGGGTGGGTGGCATAGTAGGTGCGTTCGTACATGGTCGTCCCATTCGATGATCGAGGGAAGAGAAGGTGGGTCGTAGTCAGCGCGCGCGCAGGAACACGGGCTGCGTGTACGCGCCGTTCGCGGCGACGTCCCACACCTCCAGCCGCACCCAACGACGACCCGAGACGTTCACGCGCCGCTCGATCGTGCGCTGCGCGAAGCCGCCCGCGTCGGTCAGGTCCACGCGCTCGCGAAAGACCTTCTCGCCGTCCCCGCTGACGATGAGCGCATAGGCGAGCGGGAAGGTCCCCTCCACCGTGGCGCGCAGCGTCGCGCGGCCACGCGAGGCGACCTCGTCGCCGCTGCGCGTGCCGTCGAGGGTAAAGTCGCTCACCAGCACCTCGCCCGTCGTCGTGAAGAAGTGGCCGGCGCGCAGCGCCTCGGTCACCGCCGACCAGCCGCCCGCGTGCGTCGGCAGCGCACCGGGCAGGCGCAGGTAGTTGATGTTCATATGGGCGTACAACTCGCTGTCGCGGGTCAATTGGAACACGTCGACCTCGCCGGGGGCGAACTTGCGCTCGCTCGCGTCGGCGGCCCAATTGTTCATGTCGTCCAGAAGGTCGAGCACGCGCGAGCCGAGATAGGGTTTGGAATAATCGGCGGGCATCGATTTCCACGCGCCGCCGAGGAAGCGATCGCTGCGGAAGAAAGGCTCGGCGCGATACTTGTCGGGGAAGCCGAGCGAGCCCTTGATCCGCGGGTGCGCCGTCCACATCAGCCCGTTCTCAGCCTTCATCAGCGCGAGCACGTCCGCCGACGTGCCGACGTGATAGACCTTGCCGCGGACCGGATCGTCCTCGACGAAGGGCTGGCCGGGCTGGCGGTCGAGCGTCCAGTTGACCGGCCTGGGGAACAGGCTGAGCCAATGCCCGCCGAGATGGACGTTGGGCTCCTCGCCGGGCAGCAGCAGCAGGCGATCGTCCGAGAGGCGGGCGGTCTCGTCGTGGATCGTCTTCAACAGCGTCAGGCGGTCACCCGCGCGATCGAGGTCTTCGCGCGACAGATGGAGCTCGGCGAGATGCACGATCTCGACGTTCATGTCCTTGAAGCGCGTTACGAACGCAGGTGTCTCGAGACCCGCCGGCACGCCGCGGCTCTGCTGGAACCGCGCCTGGTTGAGGAAATCGGCGGCATGCTCGACGTGATAGTGGCTCGAGAAGGTATGATAGCCGGGCAGCGGCTTGAAGCGGTCGACGCGCGTCAGCGCCATCGCCGCGGCGGTGGTGCTGGCGGCGTCGCCAGGATCGGGCAGGTAGAAGATGCCCATGTCCTGCACGCTCTTCTCGGGCGCATTGACCCAGGGTACCCAGCGGCGATCGCCCTCGAGCGTCTGGCGCACGCCCAGCCCGGTACGGCCGGTGAGCACGCGATAGTCGCTGCCGTACCAGGTGGCGTTGTCGTTGTTGGCATAATCGAGCGGGTAATAATATTGGTGCGGCGGCGGGACGATGCCGATCGCGCCGCCGCCTGCCTGCTCGGCCACGATCATGCGCCCGCGCACCTGCGGCGAGGTGGCGGCGGCGCGCGCCGCCTCTCCCTGGCGACGGACGACGCGATCCGACAGGTCGGTGTAGGCGACCGACTGCCACGGCGTCGTGTCCTTCGAGGCGACGCTCAGACCCGCGTCGAACGTATAGGCCGTCGCCGGCCGCTCGGTCGCCATCATCATGGCGGCGCGGATCAGCCGCGATCCGGGGTAGATGGTGAAGGCGAAATCGCCCGAGAAAGGCCCGGCGCGCGCGCCAGCGACGACGATGCGCGTGTGCGCGCCGTTCCGCTCCACGGCGACCCGCTCGCGGCCGAGTGTGAGCGGGAACGCCTCGAACGGCTTCTTGCGCGGATTGTCGAAGAAGATCGTCCAGCCCTGTTTCAGGTCGCGCGTGCCGACCGTCACCACGCCGGCGGGATCCACGCCGGCGATCACCACCTTGCCGCCGACCGCGACGCTCTCGATCAGCGGGCGCGCGCGGTCGAGCGAGAGCGTCAGCCGGGTGCGCTCGCCGCGCGTGTCAGACGGCCAGTCGACGGTCACCGCCGCGGCGCTACGCGCGACGCGGACGTCACCCGCCAGCGCCTTGCCGGACGAGCGGAAGCCGCTGGTCGCCTGCGCCGCGACCGCCGGCGGGAGCAGCGATGCCGCGGACGCGGCCAGCGCGAGCCCCATCCATCCTCGAGCGCGCGTGCTTGCCATCATCTTGCTCCCCATCTCAGAAGTTGAACCGTACGCCGAGCGAGTAGGTCGTGTCGTCATTGCGCACCTCGCGCACGAAGTCGGGGCGCGACTCGAACGAGCGCGTCCGCTGCCCCGTGACGTTCGTGCCCGCCACGTTGATCGTGATATGGTCGGTGAGGTCATAGTTCAGGCCGAAGTCGAGCCGCCCCGCGGCGCGGATGCCGTTGAGGCCCACGGGGATGTCGATCGGGCGCAGCGACAGGCCGTTGGTGATGTCGGCGTCATAATATTGTGAGCGATAGGTGTAGATCACGCGGGCGGAGACGCCGTACTTCTCATAGACCAGGCCGGCGTTGTAATTATACTTCGACACGCCGAGCAGGGATAGTCCCTGTAGGCGGTCACCGGGCGTCGTCACCTCGCTGTCAATGACGGTAAAATTGCCCAGCACGCCGATCCCGTCCAGCCCCTCGGGCAGGAAGTCGAGGAAGAGCTGGCCGCTGACCTCCACGCCCTTGATCGTGGCGGAGCCGAGATTGCGCGGCGTGGAGATGACATATTGCAGCCCGTCGATCGTCCGCGCCTCGGTGCCGGTGACGACGCGATCCGTAATGTCGCGGTAGAAGGCGACCGCCGACACGTAGTTGCTGCGGCCGAAGTAATATTCGAGCGAGGCGTCGAAGCTGTCGGCCTTCTGCGGGCGCAGGTCGGGGTTGCCGCCCGAGCCCGAGTTCTGGATCGTGTTGACGTAGGAGACGACGTAGCTCAGCCCCGGGTTGAGCTGGGAGAAGCTCGGGCGCGACAGCGTCTTCGAATAGTTGAAGCGGGACTGGAGCCCGCCGCCGAAGTCGACACGCGCGCTGGCGTTGGGCAGCAGGTCGGTGTCGCTGGTGGTGCGGTCGACGACCACCACGCGTGACGTGCTGGTCGCGGGATCGGTGACCCGGCCGGCGCCGACGATGCGGCGCTCGGTGCGGGTCAGGCGCGCGCCGACCAGGCCGTCGACCGAGAGCGCGCCGAACAGCGAGAGCGCGTAGCGCGCCTGGAGGAAGCCGGCATAGTTCTTCTCGCGCGCGTCATAGTCGCGCGTCGGGTCGAAGCCGGGGCGCTCCGGGGAGATGCGGTACAAGGTGCGCAACTGGCGCTTGAAGCCCTCGTCGAGCAGATAATCGGGGTCGACCTGCAAGTAGGTGGCGCCGTCGTTCATCTGCGGCACGCCGGGCGCCGAGATCAGCAGGTCGGACGGCAGGCCCGCACCGGCCACCGGCGTGGCAAACGATTCCCCAGGCGCCGGCGGGCCGCCGAGATATTGTTCGAAGGAGGCGACCCGCTTGGCGACGCGGACGCCGGCCTGAACATAGTCGAGCACGCCGTCGAAGTCGTACTTGGCGTCGCTCATCACCGCCCACAGCGTCCCCTTGCTGCGGTTGATGTCCTCGGTCATGCCGTTGGTGAAGGCGAGGCCGGCGGGATCGTTCATGGGATTGCCTGGCGTGGTGGCGCGCACCTCGTGATCGACGTCGCGCTCCTGGATCAGCTCGGCGATCCGCTTGCCGACGTCGACGCGGAAGCTGTCGTTGCGGTTCTTGGACAGCTCGTAGGAGATGTCGGTGTTCCAGGTCAGCGCGCCGATCGTCTTAATGAAGCCGGTCGCGGCGACGAAGATGTCGGTGCGCGCGCGGTTGGCGACCGTCGCGGTGTAATATTCCACGCCGCGCGCCGTATAGCCGGTCGCGTTGCAGAGGTTCTGGACCGTGCCGGTGCCGCGTGGGTTCTCGGGCGTTCGCAGGTTGGACGAATAATAGCCATCCGGCCCGACACCGAAGTCCTCGCATCGATCGCCCGCCTGCGCCGCGAACGACGTGCCGGTGAAGGCGCGGAAGGTGGGCCGCGCCTGGAGGACGTTGCCGCGATAGCCCGCGAACAGCCCCTCGACGTACAAGGTGGTGTCATTGTCGGGCGCCCATTCGAGCGAGAAATTCGCCTGTGGCCGCTCGTAATGGCCGAACTCGGTACCCGCGGCGAAGCCGGTGGGCGCTTGCAGATTGGGCGTGGTCGAGTTGGCCGCGGCGTTGGTGCTGCGGGTCCAGTCGTTCCACGCGATCGGCCGCGCATATTCGTTGCGCTGGTACGACAGGCCGATCATCGCGGCGACGTCGCCGATCCCGGTTGCCCAGCGGTTGGCGATCAGCGCGCCGACCGCGGGGTTGATCGCGTCGTCCGAGCCGGCCTCTTTCGCATAGGTGGCGCGCGCGCTGCCGGCGAGCGTGAACTCCTTGAAGTCCAGCGCGCGACGCAGCCGCATGTTGACGCCACCGGCGACGCCGCCCTCGATCCGGTCGGCCGAGTTGGACTTGTAGACGTCGACCCCGGCCAGCGCCTCGGCAGGCAGGTCCTGGAACGAGAAGCCGCGCCCGACCCCGGTGAAGATCTCGCGGCCGTTGAGCGTTGTGACGATGTCTTCCAGGCCGCGGATGCGCGCGCCGACGATCTCGTTGTTGCCGCCGACCAAGACCTGGACGCCGGGCACGCGCTGGAGCGCCGAGGCGGTGGTGATATCCGGCAGCTTGCCGATGTCCTCCGCGACGATCGAGTCGACGACGTTGACCGACTGGCGCTTGATCTCGGCGGCGCGCGCGAGGCTCTGGCGGATGCCGGTGACGACGATGTCGGCAGCCGGGTCCTGCGGCTCTCCAGCGGCCGGCGCCGCGTCGGCGACGACGGGAGCGGCGTCGGGCACGCTGCCCGCCGGCACCTCGGGCGGAGCGACCGGTGCGCCGGTCTGCGCGCGCGCGCCGTCGCTCATCACCAACGCGATCAGGGCGGCGGAGCCGTGGCAATAGCCCTTCTTCATCTTCCCTCTCCCATATGACATAGTATGACTATGCTTCATGCGCGCGATCGCCGGCGTTGAGGCCGGTCATTATCGCTTATTTCTTGGCCAGGCGCTTGATCTCGCGGTGCCGCTTGAGGCTCTCGCTCATGTGCGTCCGCGCCGCGGCGTGCGCACGCTCGGCGTCGCGCGCGGCGATCGCGTCGAGAATGGCCTCGTGTTCCTGCCCGATCACCGCGCGATAGGCGTCGTCCATATAGGCGTCGCTCTGGCGCAGATAGACCGAGCGGGGCGGCACCAGCCGCACGCCGAGAAACTCGATCAGCTTGCCGTAATAGGTGTTGCCGCTCGCCTTGCCGATCGCGCGATGGAAGGCGACGTCGGCGGTGACCGAGCGATCCATGCCGATGTCGGACTGGCCGAGGATGCGGAGCTGGCGGCGCATGTCCATAAGATCCACCTCGCTGCGCCGCTCCGCTGCCAGCCCCGCCATCTCGGTCTCCACGCCGAGGCGCAGTTCGAGTAGCTGGATCACGTCATCGAGGTTCTCGAGCTCCTCGCGGGTGACCTGGAAGGCCTGATAGCGCGCGGTCTCGCTGACGAAGACGCCCTTGCCCTGGCGCGCCTCGACGAGCCCCTCCGCCGCCAGCCGCGCGACCGCCTCGCGCACCACCGTGCGGCTCACGCCGAGCGACTCGACGTACACCGCCTCGGTCGGCAGCTGCGACCCAGGCCAATGTTCCCCGTCCCGGATGCTCGCGCGAATATGCTCGCACGCGGCGTCGACGAGCGAGGGTCGGCGTCGGGCGCGGGGCGGGTCGCTGGGCGTCATATCGTTCATAAGCGGTGGCCATGCCCTGCCGGTCGGTGCGCTGGAGCGCCGACGCGGGTGATCGGTCGTGCTTCGGTACAAAGCTTCGCGGCGTCCGGCAAGACAGGTCATCATATGACCCTCTCGAACGAGCGGGTCGGCTGGAGCCGCGGGCTGATCACGTGGATCGCCAGCAGCGCGAGCAGATAGGCCGATCCCGCCACCGCGAAGATCGGCGCGTAACTGTCCGACAGGTCGAGCACATAGCCGACGAACTTGGCGATGAGCATGCCGCCGATCGCGCCCGCGGTGCCGCCGATGCCGACGACCGATCCGATCGCGCGGCGCGGGAACAGGTCGGAGGGCAGGGTCAGCAGGTTGGCGGAGAAGGCCTGGTGCGCGGCGGTGGCGAGCCCGATCAGCAGCACGGCGAGCCACAGCCGGTCGACATATTGGACGGTGACGATCGGCACGGCGGCGAGCGCGCACGCCAGCATCGTCGCCTTGCGCGCGGCGTTGACCGACCAGCCGCGCTGGAGCAGTCGCGACGAGGCCCAGCCGCCCGCCACGCTGCCCGCGTCAGAGAGCAGGTAGATCGCCACCAGCGGGATGCCGAACGACGTGAGATCGAGACCATAGCGCTTGCCGAGGAAGTCCGGCAGCCAGAACAGGAACATCCACCAGATCGGGTCGGTCAGGAACTTGGGCACGACATAGGCCCAGGTCTCGCGCACCGCGAACAGGCGCAGCCACGGCACCTTGCCGGCGACGTCGGCCGGGTCGCTGCGGATCAGCGCGAGCTCGGCCGGCGCGACCTTCGCGTGCTGCTCGGGCCGGCGATAGAAGGCGAGCCACGCGGCCAGCCAGAGGAGGCTGATCACGCCCGTCGCGATGAAGGCCATGCGCCAGCCATAGGCGAGCGTGATGGCCGGCACGATCAGCGGCGTGGCGATCGCCCCGACGTTGGCGCCGGCGTTGAACAGGCCGATCGCGAAGGCGCGCTCGCGCTGCGGGAACCATTCCGCCACCGCCTTCAACCCGGAGGGAAAATTTCCCGCCTCGCCGAGGCCCAAGGCGAAGCGCGCCGCGGCGAATTGCGCGACCGATCCGACGAGGCCGTGCGCGATATGCGCCGCGGTCCACAGCGTGAAGGCGACCGCATAGCCGAGCCGCGCGCCCACCGCGTCGACGAAGCGGCCCGCGACGAGGAAGCCGATCGCATAGGCCGCCTGGAACCACAGCACGATGTCGGCATAATGCGCCTCGCTCCAGCCGAACTCCTGCTCCAGCACGGGCTTGAGCACGCCGATCATCTGCCGGTCGACATAGTTGATCGCGGTGGCGGCGAAGAGCAGGCCGCAGACCGTCCAGCGCACACGGCCTATGATCGGCACGTCCGGCTCGGCGCGTGATGCGGCCACGTTGCTCTCCTCCACCGTCGCCGTTCCACTCCCCGGGGCGGTCAACATCCTCTTGCTAACAGGTCATCGGTCATCATACAACCGGTCAAATAATGCCGAGGTGAGTGGGAGAGCTGAAATGACGAGGATCACGGTCACGCGCGTCTGGTGCGCCAGCGCCGCCGCTCTGCTGGTCGCCGCCCCGTCGGCCGCGCGTCAGGAATCCGCGGCGGAGCGGCCGCCGGTCACCGGCTCGCTCGCCCCGCCCGAGCGGCGCGAGCCCGCCGCGGTCGTGACCGAGGCGGGCTATCGCTACGACGACCTGCTGTGGGAAAACGACCGCACCGCGCATCGCATCTACAGCAAGCGGCTCGAGCAGGCCGAGCCGCCCTCCGGATCGGGGATCGATTCCTGGGGCAAGAACGTGCGCTGGCCGTTCGCCGATCGACAGCTCCGCACCGGCGATCAGCACGGCTATCATGGCGAGGGTCTCGACTTCTACAATGTCGGGACCACGCGCGGTGCGGGCGGCTTGGGGATATGGCACGACAACAAATTGTGGACTTCGCGCAACGCCGTGCGCCACCGTATCCTCGCCAGCGGTGGACGCGCCGCAGACTTCACCGTGGATTACGCGCCCTGGCCCGTCGACGTCGATCGCAAGGTGTGGGAGACGCGGCGCTTCACCTTGCCGCTCGGCACCCACTTCACCCGGCTGGTCTCCACCCTCTCGTCCGATCGGGACGCGCCGCTGCTGGTCGGCATCGGCATCGGCAAACGCACGACGGGGCAGGGCGCGGGCGAGCTGACGGTGGACCGGGCGAAGGGCCTGCTGTCCTGGTGGGGGCCGCAGGACGGCGACCACGGGCGGATGGCGATCGCGCTGCGCGTCGCGCCGGACATGATCGCCGAGGTGCGCTCGGATGCCGACAACCATCTCGTGCTGCTCCGGGTCACGCCCGGCCGCCCGTTCGTCTATTTCTCCGCATCGGCCTGGACCGGGGGCGAGGGGGGCTTCCGGCGCCGCGCCGATTGGGACGCGTATGTGGCGGGCGAGCGCCTGAACTTTCGCCCGCCGTCGTCATGATGGTCGACGCTGGTCTTCGTCGGTGTTGGCGATAACTCAGCCCCGCGATCGAGTTCGCTGAATGCCTTGCGGCTGAACAGACCTGAGCTTCGGCTCCCTACTTCAAGCTGTATGAACGACCGACTTGGAGAAGCGGCGAAGGCGCTCTTGATGGCCGATTGTGGGTCTAAGCTCTTAGTTCGCCTCGACGAGCTCGATCACCCAATCTCCCGCCATCAGCCGCTCTGCTGGGACTTTTGCCACCTCAATCACTTTTTCCTCGCGGTAGATGCGGACGATTTGACTGTTTGCTGCCTCTCGCGGAGATGTGCCAATCTCCTCTGCTCGTACGGCACGTTCCCGCAGCTCGATCCGGCCAGCTCGCGTGACCAGGTCGGTGACGTAGTCAGCAACATGCGGGCCGGTGGTGCATTGGGCGAGCAGCTGTCCACCGAAGCTGACGGGATTGACGATGATGGTCGCGCCTGCATCACGGGCAAGCAGCTCGTTCTCGATAGCCGCGATCGACACGGCGATGCCCGCATGCGGCGCAAGCCGGCGACAGGTGAGGATGATAAGAACGGCGGTGTCGTCTCGACCGGGGCAGACGATGATGTTGCTGGCAGCCTCAACCTTCGCAACCTCGAGTACCCGATTGTGGGTCGCATCGCCCTCGACCGTCGCAACACCCCACTCCTCAGCAAGCCGCAGTCGACCGCTATCCTCATCGACGACGACGATCCGCTCGGGAGAATGACCTCGTTCAAGCAACTCGCTGACTGCCGCTGAGCCCGATCTGCCATAGCCGCAGACGATGATGTGATCCTTCAACTCATGTCTGACGAGGCCCATGCGCCACCGCTCCCAGCCTTGCCTCAGCATGAAGCTGTAGGCGCTACCCAGAAATATGAGGAACACAAAGATCCGGATCGGCGTGACAACGAACGTGTCGAACATGCGGGCAGAGTCGCTGACCGGGACGATGTCGCCATACCCTACCGTCGTAACCGTGATTACGGTGAAGTAGACGATGTCTAGGAAGCTGACTGCACCGTCCGTATTATCCCGAAGGCCGCCGCGGTCGATCCAGTGTCCACCCAGTGCGATGCCGACGAGCACGAGCACCGCGACACCGCGGATCACCAACGCCGTCAACGGACTGAGCCGCCCAGGACGGTAAAATCGTGGGCGTATATCCCGTACCGCGGACCGCGCCGCCATCCGACCCGGGATCAACGCCCGCGGTGTCGACCGGCGATGTCTCACGAGTGGGGGCCAGAAGCGAGTTGGATCATACCGGCATCCTCGGCGGCGGCCTTTGCCGTGCGCAAGGCTTTTCGTGCGGCGTGTATGAGTGCTTCGGTCGTGGCGCCGCGCCAATTCGACCTGCGCGTCAGGAAGCTGCGGCAACGGCAGCGCGCCAAGGAGGGGCTCGTCCTATCAGCATGGCTCGGAAAGCCTGCGCAGCGTGTGGCGAGGGCTGCGGTTGGCTGGATTGTCGTATGTCTTGAGGCTGGCCAGCGTCTCAACGGCCCCGGACGTACCTCACGCAGTGCATCTTGAGCTCGGATCCACGATAAAAATGGGAGAGGCGGACAGGGCCTTCTGAGTTCCAGCGCCCGCAGGTCGCCAAATAGGTATCCTCAGCGTAAGGCGCAGGCCGCGATCACGGCAAGAAGGGGGGCGTCGTCGTCATCAACCAGCACGTTGCACCTGAGGCTTATGGCCTCCTCATCCTCGCACCAGAGATCGCGCTTGCCAGTGGTTGGTTGGGCGGGGATAGGGTCGTCGGTCGTGCGGCCGTCCGTGACCTGTTGAAGAAGGCCGGTCGTTTCAGCGACGATGAACGTCAGCGAATGACAATCCACCTGCCCGACAAAGCGGTCACGCTCCGATTGGATGAGGTCGTAAGACATCTGGGGGGTTAGCACCGCTCTCAGACGGCAATGACGGACGCTCGCGACTAAGCGGCGGTGACGCTGGTGCGAATGGCCATGGCTGGGTCCTCGCGGAAGGTGAGCAGGGCCACTCTCGCGTACTATTCAACGCGATGCTGTTGATTGAGCAAGTGGCGCGATCGGACGTCGCCGGGCACGTGTCGGGCGAGACGCCTCTTCCTCGTGGTCCTGCGCGCCGCCCAGGTGGTCGGCTACGGTGCGGCCGTCCTCCCGAACCCGATCACGGAAGAGGAAGCCGATCACCTCATGCACCCACACGCGCCGACCCATGCGATAGTACCAGCGGATCGCGTGGCGGATGCGAGCTTCGGGATGCCATGCCCAGCGAAGCAGCGCGCGCGGTCGAAGCTGGGCCACCGCCTCGATCAGCTTGACCCATAAGAATAAGCGCCAGGGCGGCATCCGCCGCATGCCCAGCACCTGATGCTTGTAGTCCCATTTGGTCCGGTCCGCCTGCACGACCGGGCGGCTAGCGGCGATGCGGAAGAACGGTGTCCAGCGGTGCGGCGTGACTTAGAGCGCCTGGATCTGATCCGCGTCGTAGGAGACGAGCTGACGCAGGCTCCGCCATAGATCGGCGTCGGTCTGGTCCTCGAACCCGGCCACCCAGGTCACCATAGAGAGAATGCCGTGCCGCCGCAGTAGACGGATTGCTTCACGATCGCTGGAGATCGCGCCGCCCTTGCGGATCAGCTTCAGCGTCGCCTCATCCGTGTTCTCCATGCCCAGAAGGAAGCGCTCGAAGCCCGCTTGCTTGTAGAGGTGCAGGATGTCGGCATCACGCACGATGTCGTCGGCGCGCGTAGAGCCTACCAGCGTCACCGATATGTTCTCGGCGATCAGCGCCTCCAGGAAGGCACGCCACGGCTTGCGGCCAGCGCTCGGATTCTCGTCTGCGAAGTTGAACACCTCCACGCCGTGCTCACGATGGAGGCGCGCGATCTCGCCGGCGAGCCGCACGGGATCGCGGTGGCGCCAGCGCGTCCAGAAGCCGCGCTGGTCGCAGTAGTTGCACAGGTGTGGGCAGCCGCGCGAGAACTGCACCACCACCGCGCGCTTGCCGCCCCAGTAGCCGTAGCGCGCGTGGTCGATCAGCTCCCAGCCGACGCGGTAGGCATCGAGGTCGGTAATGACGGGAGCGGCGGGCGTGCCCACGGGCACATCGTCACGGCGAAAGGCGATGCCGGAAACGTCGTCCAGGCGAGTTCCATCCTCCAATGCGCGCATGAGGCGGCGCGCCGTCTCCTCTCCCTCGCCGCGCACCACCGCGTGCACGTGCGGCTCATCGGCCAGGATCTCGCGCCAGAAGTATGTCGGATGCACGCCACCGTATATGATCCAGGCGGCTGGCAGCTGGGCAGCGATCTCGGCTGCTATCGAGCTGATAATGGGCTGAGCGGAGGACGAACCCGAGTGGCCGAACAGCACGGCGTCAGGAGCGCGGGCCGCCACCTCTGCGACGAGCCGGTCGAGCGGCAACGGGCCGAGCTCGCCGTCGAGCAGCTCGATGTCATGGCCATCGTCGATCAGCGGCCCGCCGATGGCGAGCAGCCCGAGCGGCGGCAGCTGCTCGCGCGGAATGCGGCTGCCGATGGCTGGATGGGGCACGTTGACCAGCAGGATGCGCAAGCGATGGACCTCTTCAGTGATGGTCCGGATCGCACGTTAGCGTTGAAATAGGATGGAGGCTCTATGCCGATCGCATGCAGCCGCCGCCCGCATCCGATCAGATGGTCCAGTACCGCGTCGCAGCCGACCACCGGCTTCACTTCGGCCGCTTGTTCTTCCAGGTGACGGCCTTCAACCTGGCGTTTGCGTTGGCCCTCTACGTTGTGGTCGCTGACCGCCTGGGGCCACCAACAGCGACGGCACTTTCCGGCTGCGTGCTGATCGGCACGGCTGTCGTTGCGAGCCGCCTCCTGCGGCAGGAACGGGGTTACGCAACGGCCATCGCCGCGATCGAGGCAGCTCATGAAGAGCTGCTTGCCGTGGAGCCGACACCAGGGCGCGGCGCTCGCGTTGCTACCGTCTTTGGCTTGGCTGCGGCTGGCGCTCTCCTCCTAATCGCTTCGTGGCTGGAGGCTTAAATCAGGCTGTGAGGGGTCATGAACCAACGTCCGTGTGTGGACGCCCCACCGGATACAAGGGGGTGTTCGGAAGATTTGATCGCGCGGGTTCAGGTGCTTCCGTGTGTCCGGCCTGTGATGCA
>NZ_JACIAY010000023.1 GCF_014194975.1 Sphingomonas sp. BK580
GAGCCCGCACCTTCATCTACCGGGGAACAGCCACCTGCCTCCACGTCATCGCTGATCGAGGTAGCTCGCTCCCGCGATTACCCCATGTTCGTTCAGCGGGCAGGGGAGGGGGCTCTCGCCCCTGTCGAGGGTGGATTACAGCCTGGCCACTTTCGGGTCCTTAGCTTGGCGTAAGCCGCCGTTCGTTGACCCGCGTCCGCACGGCGGCTAACGCCCAAACATCGCTACGGAGACGTCGTCACGGTCCACTGTCAGCGCCTGCTGTGGTCGGGAACGGAGGGCGAGCCGTTGCACGTAGTTTCCGGAGAGTACGCCCGCGGCGCCTTCCAGTTCGGCGGCAGGCACGGCCTCAGGGTCCGTCACCCGCCGGCGTCGTCCATCGACGCCGCAGTGCCCGGCTTCCGGCGTGCGGCCTTTCGGTTCCACGAGGTCGCCGCCGCGATCGGTCGCGATCTATAGCCGGCAGCGCGTCAGCCTCTGCACTGAGGCGTCCGGCAATTCCGATCAGCTGCCAAATCGGTAGGTGAGTACGGCCACGGCCAAGCCGACAAGCGTCATCAGTATCGGGATCAGGCGCAGACGCTCGTGCACCTTCCCGCCGATCGTCACCTTCGGTCCGCGCAGGCCCATCTCCTCGAGCGCCTTAGTCCGCAGGTCGCTGGCGGTCTTGCCGCCATCCCATTCGCACATCCCCTCGAGCCGGCGGCGGATCTTGCCGGCCAGATTGGTGTGGAACCTGTTGCCGAGCTGATGCGCGCGTAGGATTGCAACGTTCGCCATCCCAAGGCAGGCGACGACTAGGCCGAGCCATCACTGCTCCCGCAGCAGATGCCCGTCCTTGACCGCCACGCCGAGGACGGCGCCGCCCGCCGCTGTCAGGAACGTGGTCGCCGCCGCCTGCCTCGTCTCGTGCTGCCGGGCTTGGGCATACTGCTCCTTCAGGTATTCGAGCAGAAGCTGCGAAGCGTCCATTCCCTCCCCCTTCGGTCCGTCGCTCACCGGCTAGCAGCCTATCGAATCTGATCCTGCGGCCGATACTTGGGATCGGCCTTCTCGCGAACGGCGACCGAGGGCGCAAACTGCGATCCAACGGGTATGGCCCTGCGCTCGCCGCGCGGGAGATAGAGCCCGAGAAGGGAGAACCTCCTCGTCTCCTTCCATTTGAGGCGCTTGGGAAACCATTCCAGAATCCACCAGCCTCCCTTCAGCGCGTCGTGCAGCGGTCCCATCGGGTCGGGCGGCACGTAGTCGTGACGGCCGTCCTTCAGCTGCTGCCCGTGGACGAGGTGCTGGAACATGGCCCGGTCGATCCGCAGTCCGTCAGCCTCCGCCTCACGGATCATCCAGTCGAGTGGGAGCTTCGACAGCCCGCTGACCGTCTCGGGATAGCCGCCGCCGACGTCCGAGTGGTTGCCGGCGAACCACAGCTGTCTGCAGTCCTGCTTTACTGACGTCAGTGGGCGAGCGAAGGGGAATTGCACGAAGTCCTGACCGTCCATCCAATGGTTCAGCCGGAACATGCGGCGGCGCTCGTCGATCGCCATCGCGTGCCGGAAGGCCCGGACGCTCGGATTGACGCGCGTGTACGGCAGCTGCCGCAGGCTGGGGATGTAGAACCGGTCGGGCCGCGGCACGATCATCGACGCGACGGTGTCCCAAACCCCGACAAAGTGGATCGACACTGTTTGCGACCGCATTACCCGCGCGAAGTCCCAAGCGACGTGCAGGTCGTCCCGCTCGGCGGCGTGCTTGTAGGCGTTCAGCGCGAACCCCGAGAGGTTGATCTGGTCGGGACGCAGCAGGCCGACCATGTGGATCAGGCCGGCGAGGGCCCGCACGGTGTAGGCGCCGCGGCTGAACCCGAACATGAAGATCCGGTCGCCCCTGCGAAAGTTTTCGCACAGGAAGCCGTAGGCACGCAGGATGTTGTCGTCGAGGCCCGCGCCGCTCGCCATGCTAAGCACCGACACCACCTTCTGCCGGAGGCGCCCCCACGAGTTGTCGTTGCCGATCGTCCCGACCCCGGGATCGTAGAAGACGCGCTGCAGCGTCGACTGGTCCGCGATCCGGTAAAGCTTCAGCACGTTCGACAGGTCGCCCTCGACCTGGTTGCTCGTCCCGTCGCAGAGTACGACGATGTTGCGCGGCGCGCCGTCGGTCACGTTCGCGGTCGCCATGGAACCCCCGTTTTGCGGGACCGCAGCCGAGCGGCCCGCGCGATCCGGATGCTCCGCGCCGCCGCGCCGCGCGTCAAGACGGCTGTCCGAATTACTTCCTCATCGGCACCATCTCGCCGCCCGTCGTGAAAGCACGTTTTGAAGGGGGGCGATAGCCGCGGATAAATGTCTACCACGCCTCGGAATGGATGAGGATCCGCCGCATCAGCGAGGCGGAATACGCCCGCTGGTTCGACGACAGGGCGCAGCGCCTACTCAATCGCGAGAAGAAGGCCGGAAAGACCGCCTCCAACAAGCCGGGGTAGCTCAAGCTCGAGCTGCACCGTGTGACGCACGCCAGCAGCGGCCGCGATCCCTACTCAAACGCGCTTCTTTGTGAAGCACATCAGGACCGGGTGGGTCGACGGCCAGAAGCACCGGGGGGCAACCGGCACTACCAGACGCCCCGCTGGTGCATGCCGTCCTTCGCCCTCAGATCGGCATGGGCCACCTCAAATAAGAGCTCTGCACGGGCGAGGCGAACAGCGCCAAGAGCTTCATGTCGCCCGCCCAGTTTGTCGACCTGTGCGCCAGTGTCACCCGGCACCAGGCCGGCCGGATCCTGTCGGCGCCCGCGCCGGCCCCCATCCGGCCGGCGCCAGCCGCCGCGCCTCCGACCGCGCTCGGCTAATGGCGGCGCAAATGGCGCATCGTCGCCGCACAATGCATTTTGCATCGGCAGCAACTGCCGTGCGCCGGCTCGCGGTGATATCTGATCTACGTCGCCTAACGATCACGGGGAATCAGCGTGCACGCATACGTCGACGAGACCGGAAACACGGGCGCCCGCCTGCTCGACGAGGCGCAGCCGCTCTTTATCACCGCCGCGCTGCTGACGCGGTCGGACTTCGACGTCCGCTTCGGCGACGAGATGCGGGCGATCGCCAGGGGCATCGGCGCGGAGGAGATCCACGCCGCGGTGCTGGGCGTCGGCAGGCTCGACGAGATCGCGCCCGAGATCCTCAAGGTGCTCCGGAGGGCTGGGCCGGCGTTCGCCATCGCGCGCGTCGAGAAGCGCTACGTCATCGCGACCAAGGTGTTCGACACGATCTTTGACGCCTTCGAGAACAAGGCCGTGCCCTGGCACGTCTACAACATACCGCCGCTTCGCATGGTGATGGTTTTCAAGGTCGCGCACATCCTCGACGAGGATTCCGCCGAGACGTTCATGGCCGCGCTGATGGAGCCGAACGACCAGAAGGCCTGGGCGAAGATGGCGGACTTCTCCCGCGCCCTCATACCCCGCGTCGCACTGATCCCCGACGAGCGCTCGCGGCGGGTCGTGGGGGAGGCGCTGCAGTGGGCGGCCGACAATCCCGAGGCGCTCGACTTCGTCCACAACGACAAGGTGGGCCGCAAGAGCCACCTCCCGAACCTCATCGGCTTCGGCAACCTGCTGAACGCGATCGAGACGCGCTCGGTCCTCTGGAACCGGCCGGTCGACGTCATCCGCCACGACCGTCAGGAGGAGTTCGCTGCAGGCCTCAAGTTCTGGCACAAGATGTATTCGAACGCGCGCGAGGACGTCGTCGAGATGCCCTTCAGCGGACGGATGGTACTGCGCCGGGTGTTCGGCAGCAGGCTGGAGATTTCGACCGCCAAGGACAGCGCCGGCATCCAGATGATTGACGTCATCCTTTGGCTGTTCTCCCGCGCTCAGCGCGAGGAGCTGCCGCCCAGGTGCCAAGCCATTCTCGACTACGTCTACTCGCGCGGCCATCTCGACGACTTCTCCTACGCGGCCGCGGCCGACCGCACCGAGCGCACGATTGAGGAGATCTACGCCGAGCCGCTGCAGCCCGGCGCCTTGGAGGGCGCGCTCGAGTTTCAGGCCGAGATCGAGGAGCGCCGGCAGGCCAGCATGGCCGAATACGCCCTACTGAACACGGCGAATGGGTGACAGCGGCGCCACCCCGGACCCGCTCCGTCGCCGGCTGTATCGACCCAAGATCATTTTCGCACTTCTTACACGCAACGGTTTATGCAACAATGAGGTGTGACCCGGCCCGCGCGCATCGAGGATCCTCATCTCGCCGACCTGGTGCGATCGCACATGGAGGCGCAGGGACTCAGTGTCGCCCGAATCGCCGACATGGTCGCCATCGATAAATCCACCCTTAGCCGCTCGCTTAGGGCGGGTGCCTTCTCGAGAAAGGTGCGCCAGCGGCTAAGGAGCGTCGTCGATCCGGTCAGATCGGACGAACCTGTTCCGGAGTTGGTGCGTAAAGCGTTGCGTTTACTGACAGCGTCGGATAGACTGCGCGAACGCGCAGATAGACTACTGATCGAGGCACTCGACCAATCCGCCGCGAGCAAATAGGAGCATCCGCATGGCCAGCAGCAAGCAGCTTATCGCGATGATCCGCAGCCATGCGGCCGGCGACGACGACCGCTTCCTCGCGATCGCGAACCACATCGCGTCTGACGCGCGCAAGGCTGGCCACCACCGCATGGCGGACGAGATTGGCACGCTGGTCGGATCCCTGCGGGAAGAGACCGATGAGCGGCGCGTCGCCTCCCGGCCGACGATGATTGCGGCCCCGAGGGGCGAGCTCGCGTCGCTTGTGCGCGCCTCCTATCCCGAGACGCGCCTGTCCGACGTCGTACTCGCCGACGAAGTCGACAAGCGGTTGCGGAAGATCGTGCGCGAGCACCGCGAGCGCGGACTCCTCGCCGCTAGCGGCCTCCTGCCGCGGCGCAAGGTGTTGCTGTCGGGTCCGCCGGGCACTGGAAAGAGCCTGACCGCTGCGGCGATTGCCGGCGAGCTGGGACTGCCGCTGTTCACCGTCCAGCTCGACGGCGTTATCACCAAATACATGGGCGAAACCGCTGCCAAGCTGCGCATCGTGTTCGACGCCATGCAGGGCGCGCGGGGCGTCTACTTCTTCGACGAGGTCGATGCGCTGGCGACCAAGCGCGGCGCCGACAACGACATTGGCGAGGCTCGCCGGATGCTCAACTCGTTTCTCCAGTTCCTCGACGAGGAATCGTCGGGCAGCCTCATCCTAGCCGCCACCAATCACCAGGAGCTGCTGGACCGCGCGTTCTTCCGCAGGTTCGAGGCGATCGTGCGCTACGATCTGCCCCCGCCCGACCACGTTCGGCGGATCCTCACCCAACGCCTGCTGCAGTTCGACCTATCCGGCGTGCCTTGGAGCGAGGTGGCCGCGACAGCCCAGGGCCTGAGCCAAGCCGATATCGTCGCCGCGGCGGACGACGCGGCGCGCGACGCAGTGCTGGAGGAGGGAGGGCGTCTGACCGGCGCGACGATCCTGCAGGCGATTTCGGACCGGAAGCATCCGGATCGGCAGTAGCTCCATCTGGCACTCGACTAGGTCGATTGATAACCAGCTGGGATGGCTCGACACCGTCACATCATCGTCCAGGGGATCGGACGTGCGTCCGACGACTTCCAACCGCACGGCGGCGGCTCAAACCGTGTGCCCTCGGCAATCGAGAACAGGGCGGCCCACGCGGGCCGCCTGCGCGGCGATCTCGCAGATCTCTCCGGCAGTCTGCGGGACGCCCGGATCGAGCAGGCCGCGACGGGTGTTCCGGCGGGGAAGCGCGGCCTGACGGTCGCGGTCACGTCGCGCGAGGGCGAGGAGCTGGTCACCGGCACGTCGAGGCGGGCGACTAGCACCGGCATGCAGCTCCTAAACGTGCAGAGGCGGGCTAACGTCGGGAAAAACCGCGGGCACGATCGCGCCATCTATTTCCTCACCGGCAGCGCGATCGAATCGCTGGGCAAGTCGCTAACAGCCTATGCGGAATGGACGCCCGACGGCGACGACCGCCGTAACGAAGAATTCGATCCCGACACAGGGGACTCAACCAAGCGACCGCGCAACTTCTGGCTGTTCGAGAGCGCCGACGAGTTCAGGCGCGCGACGATCGAAGACCTCTGGACAGACAGGCTCGAGAACTTCCCCGGTGGTCGCGGAGAGGCCGAATGGGAGATCTGGGTGCGCGCGCCGATGGTCAACGCGTTCGAGGCCGCGGTCGACGCGCTAGGAATCGAGACGTCGGGACGCCGGTCCGAATTCGTCGACATCATGGTCTACAACGTCATCGCGACCAAGGGGGCGCTCGACCGCCTTATCAGCAGCAGCGCGGCGGTCGTCGAGCTGCGCGGGGCGTCCAGTTTCATCGCCGAGCATGCCGACCTGCCGCCGCCCGCCCGCCTCGCTCAGTATCAGGCCATCGCCGACAGGATCGTGCCGGCGCCGCCCGCTGCGCCGTGGGTCACGCTCCTGGATACAGGGGTGAACCGGGCCAACGCGCTGATATCGCCGGCTCTGCCTGCTGGACGCTGCCGCACCGTCGCACGCGCGTGGAACGCCTTTGATCCGGACGGCCATGGGACGAAGATGGCGGGCGTTGCGCTCTACGGCGACCTCGCCGACATCGCTGGCGGCACCGACGCTGTCAAGCTCGACATCGGGCTTGAGTCGGTCGCCGTGTTTAATCCCGGCAGCCCAGTCCGCATCCCAGCGCGTGACGCGATCGCGCGCGGTGTCCGAGCCGCTGAGGCGGAGGACGAGCACCGGCGCGTCTACTGCCTCGCGGCCACCGCCGTTGGCGAACCTGAGGACGGCCGCCCGACTTCAACCTCGTCCACGCTCGACAAACTGGCGTTCAATGATAGGCGCAACACAAGGCTGTTCTGCGTCGCAGTCGGCAACGTCGAGACCTCAGCCACCGCACCCTACCTCGTCTCGTCCTACGCGACGCTCAACGGGGACCACGGCATCCAGTCGCCCGCGCAGGCGCTGAACGTGCTGTCGGTCGGCGCGCTCACGCACAAGTGCACGGGACCGTCGCCGCTCGCCGACACCGGCGGACTGTCGCCACGGTCGCGCACCGCCCAGCCGTGGCGCTTCCGGCCTAAGCACCACAAGCCCGACATTGTCATGGAGGGCGGCAACCATGGCATCGATCCCGGCGGGCGGACGTCCCGCCCGCACGCCCCAGACATGGTCGCTACCACCTCCAACGATCCTACCCGCCGGCCGATCACCTTCACGGGCGACACCAGCGCAGCGTGCGCGGCCGCCTCGCGCCTCGCGGGCCGCGTGCTCGCGCGATACCCGGCCATGCGGCCGGAGACCGTGCGCGGCCTCCTCGTCCACTGCGCGGAGTGGACCGATGCCATGCAGGCACGACGGCAGAATCTTATTGCCGCCGGCGCCACCGAGGAGGAGGCGAACCTTGCAACGCTCGACTGCTTCGGCTGGGGCGTTCCCGACGAGGAGCGCGTCTTCTGGAGCGCAGACAACGCGCTGACGCTCATCGCGCAGGACACGCTCAGGCCCTTCAAGCAAGAAGAAGGACGCGGAGTCACCTTGAAGGAGATGAAGTCCTTCCGTCTGCCATGGCCGGACCATGCCCTCGGCGCCCTCGGCTCGACCGAGGTCGAGATGCGCTGCACACTGTCCTACTTCATCGAGCCGGACCTCCACAGCGCCGGGCTGCAGCGCCCGCAGCTCTACTCTTCGCACGGCCTCAGCTTCGACTTCCAGCGCTTCGAGGAAAGCGAGGCGCGCGCGGAGCGGCGGGTCAACCGCGCAGTCTTCGCGTCAGAATCCAGCGCCGCCGACAACGGCTGGGCGCTGGGCTGGCGCAAGCGCAATCGGGGTACCCTCCACCACGACGTCTGGCGCGGCCCCGCCTACCAGCTCGTCGGACGGCGGCTGCTCAATGTGGCGCCGAGCCGGGGATGGTGGGCCACCAATGCCGAAACCCCGCCTGCCAACCTCTCGGTCCCCTTCAGCCTCATCGTATCGATCCGGACACCCGAGACCGCAAACGACCTCGTGTCAGAGGTGCGGGCGATCGTCCCCGCCTCGGCGCTGGTCGACGTTCCCAGCCTGGTCAGGACGTAGCGAACCGCGCCATCACGTCGCCGTGCGTAAGGTAGGCGAGCGCAGCGACCGACGCGTCGGCGTTTTTCCGACGAGCGTCGCGCACCGCAGCGCCGAGGGTGGCGCTCCCGTTCACGAGCTGGGGAAGGCTGTCCTGGGCCACCTGGAAGGCCATCGCGTCCTGCACCGCCCAGAGCGGCGCGATCAGGCCGCCGAAGCCGGTGGCGGCGACCGCCGCGCCCCAGCCGGTGTTCATCCCCAGCATCTCCGCGCCGGCCGAGGCCTCGCAGGCGTTCAGCACGACTAGCGGACCGTCCCGGCGCCCGATTTGGATCGAGGACTGGTTGACCTCCATCAGTCCGACCGGAGCGTCCTGAAGCTCGATGCCGCCATCGTTCGAGCCGGTGTCGGCCATGCCGTGCCCCGCGAAGTGGATCATCCGAACGGGATCGGGATGCTTCCCATCCAGAAGGTCGAGGAACGCGTCGCGCGTCGGGTTCATCCGGATGGCGCCCAAGGTCGAGCAGATCCACGCGCTCTCGGCCGCGGCCGAGAGCAGCTTCTGCGCGGGATAGTCCGGCACGAAGGACAGGATGTCCCCGGCGGGGAAGGTTGGCCGCAGCGCACCGTTCGTGTTCAGCGGCCACCGGGCGACGGGATGCTCGATATAGAGGTGGTCCATCTTCCCGCCGTCGACATCAGGCTTCATCATCTCCCAGGGCACGTGGGGGTCGTCGGTGTTGAACTGGATCGCAAAGCCGCTTCCCAGGGCTTGGCGGCAGCCGAGATACGCATCCCGGAAGCCGTCAGGCGCCTTGCGCCAGATCGTCTCCCCGATCCCGCGCATCATGCGTCGGAAGCTGTCGGCCGGCAGGTCCGGGCATGACGCGAGAAGCGTGTCGGCGAACGCCTTCGCCGCGCCGCCGAGCTGCACGGTCCCGCTGCCGGTCCGGTATCCGTCCGGCCCGTAGGCCTTCCACATCCACTGCTGCTGGCCTTCCACGCCCGCGATCATGACGACGAGTGAAGGCCCCGACGCATCGGGCATCACCGTGACCACGCCCGCCGCCGCGGGAGCGGCCTTCGGCGGTGCCGGGCTCGCCCGCTCCTCCGCATTCGCGTCCTTCCGCCGCGCCTCGGCCGCCGCCAGGTCCCGCCGCATGGACCCGCAGATGCGCGTGCCGTGCAAAAAGTAGACCTGTAGCATGGCCGGCGTTCCCCGCGCGTAGTCCGGAGAGACGGTGCAGGCGAACGTGGCAGGGGTCGTGGGCCCGTATCTGCGCAGCGTGATCGAACCGGTTTCGGGCGTCACGGCCTTCAGCCAGTCGCCGACGATCTGGACCGACAGCTCGATCTCGGTCCAGTCGGCGGCGAAGCTGCCGACGTCGATCGGCTTCTCCCCGCCGGCCGAACTTGTCGTCAGGTCAACTGTTACGTCGATGACGGCTCCAGGCAACGGCTCGTCCGAACTCTCGACCGTCGGATAGCGGCTGACCTCGACCGAGTCCGGCTGCTCGTCCCCGTCGTAGGACGCATATTCGACCCCTGGACCCTCGTTACGTCCTCCTCCGCCCTTGCGGATCACGTCCCGTTCGGGATCGGCGCCGTCGCCGTCCGATTGCGCGACCTCCTCCCTCGCGACCTTGTCGAAGTAGTCGTCCTCGTCGGAGGAGTCGCTGGCACCCTCGAGGAAGGCGGCGACCTCGAGCCGGTTGGACACCTTGAACACTCCGTCGAACGCGAGAAGCTGACGCTTGGCGTCGCCGCGGCAGGGCTCGCTCGCCACTTCCCCGGAGAGGACGATCGTGTCTCCTTCGATCGAGACCTCTAGGTCGGTCACCTCGCCGGGATACCGCGCCGACAGGATCTCGGCGAGCTTGTGCTCGAGCTCTTTGACGCTCGTCCAACCGTAATCCATCATCGTTCCCGCTGCGCCTCTCTCGCCGGCCCGGACGGCCGATCCCTTCCCGATTGTCGACCGGGCGGACGTTCAGTTCAAGAAGACCGTGTCGCTTCGGAACCATCCCGTCTCAGGGCGCCGGATCTACCGTCAGGTCGATCTCCATGATTTCCTGACCGTCCGCAGGCGGAAAATGGGTCCTGTAGCCATACTTCGCCTTCGTGTCCTCATCGCCCCACGGCAGCGTCCAATCCGATGCGTAATTGAACCAGAGATCCTTCGCGCCGGGCACGCCGTAGTGGATGAATCTGGCAATCGATTCCGGATCCGGATGCTGGTGCAGCGCGCCATTGGTGGAGATCGCGATCTGATGGCAGTCAATGATCTCGATGAGCTCGCGCGACGTGTTCTTCCTGCTGCCGTGGTGGGACACCTTGAGAAGATCGAGGCGGTAGCGTCCGCCCTCCTTCTTCGCGAGAGGGGCCAGCGACGAGGTCAGCAGGTCCGGATGCGCGTCGCCCCCGAGCAGGACGCGCCGGCCCCGCCACTCGGCGACGAACGCGATGCTGGTCCCGTTCGGAAGCTCGGTGTCGATCTCGCCGTCGGCCACGTAGTCCTCGACAACGATCGGCGGTGTCACCGGCGGCCGGGCCGCCTTGCCGCCGCGCACGCCGGTCCGCGCGGTCGCGACCGTCTTGCGGTATGCATCCCACTTGAGGCGCATCGCCGTCAGATGCGCGGCGTCCGGAGACAGCATACTGACCTTCAGACCTTGGACGTCGATCGGACCGGGCGCCTGCTCTATCGTCGCAACGCCGTCCTCGAAGGGCGTGTTGAGCGGCAGGCGCAGCCGCGCGATCGCGTTCGACCAATCGTCGCCCTGCCGCATGCTGCGGACGCCCGCGCCGGCGCGCCCCATCTGCTCGAAGCCGTTATACCAGACCTGCTCCGGCAGCAGCGGACGGTTGACGTCGTCGAAGTAGGCGAGGGAGCCCTCGATATGATCGGCATCCACGTGCGAGAGCGCGTAGAGGTCCAGCTTCTCCCCGGCCTTCTTGATCGCGGCGAGCTCGTCGTGAAGGTAGGCGTACGCGCCCTTTCTGCCGCCGTCGACGACCATGTGGTGTAGCGGACCGTCGTCGCCCCAGGACAACAAGAGGCAGTCGCCGTCCAGCGCAGGCAGCATCTTCAATCTGAATGTCATCAGCCTCTTCCTCCTCCCGCACCAGCCGGCGCTCATCCGCCTTCTAGCAGACTCTTATGCTGGGTGCTGCGGATGACAGCTTTCGCGCTCGGCCTGCTTAAGGCCGCTAATCCGCAACCGGTCCAACTTCGGGCGTCAGCGAAAGTTTGAACGAACGATCGAATCCGGAATGCGCTCGGTCAGACATGAACGACCGGTTTTGGGTCTTGCAAATATGCGGAGTACAATTGGTTAGCTAGAGCGGTTTCCGGCCTTTCTGAATCATCGAGGATTCACACGGGCGCGGTTTTCTGATTCAGGCTCTGGGCCGGGTCAGGAGGCCGGCACGG
>NZ_JACIAY010000024.1 GCF_014194975.1 Sphingomonas sp. BK580
CCGTGCCGGCCTCCTGACCCGGCCCAGAGCCTGAATCAGAAAACCGCGCCCGTGTGAATCCTCGATGATTCAGAAAGGCCGGAAACCGCTCTAGCAGATCGATAAAGCGAGTAGACGCCCAGCCATACACAAAACATGTCCAAAATTGCGCTTGTCTTCAGAGGCATTTCTGAATGAGTCCGCCTCATCGCAACCTGGCCGAGCAGCCGTCGAGGGAAGATGCGCGAACCGCCTGATCATGCTCGGCGCGCCACTGCTGATCGCCTGCTCGTTCTCGCCGTTCTCGGCGTGAAAATCGTCGCGGATCGGTCTGACGCCGATCAGGTAAGAGCTACTTTGAGTGAGCTTACGTGCGAAGCGGACCTCGCCAGGCGCAGATATTGCCAGCCCGATCACCGTCAGCGTGCGTAAGAGATCGATGCCATAACCAGGGAGAACTACCGTGCAAGCCGATCGACGCCCGCCGCGCGCGTGCCAGTTGCTGCTCCCGCCCTTGATGCTGGTACCCGCGCTGCCTGAATAGGAACGTGGTTCGGCGATAAGCCAAGCTGCGTTGCCCTGCCCAGACCTTTTCTAGGGATCCCTCGCCGTCGGTGTTCCGGCAGCGGATCTCCCGCCCGCGGCGCGTCGTAGAAGAAATGGAGTGGCCTAGGCGACGCCCAAACCGGCCAGCTTGACCAGGCCGTAACCAACAGAGGCGCCGACTTCGGCGTGAATCGCCGCCTGGAGGCGCAGAGTCGCTCAATCGATCAGCAGCTCAACGCAAAAAAGCTTCTGGCACTCTCCCCGCTTTTTATCGATAACTGATGAAGAGGAAGAAGATATGATGAACCTGCTCGTGCGGGTGGGTGCAACCGTGCTCGCCCTGTCCGGTGTCTCGCCGACGGCTGCTAAAACTGATGCGACGATCAAAGGCGATGAGAGCGCCCGCATCATCCAGGTCAGCTCGAGCAATGCGACCACCGCTGGCGCTTTGATAAGGAACGTGCCGACGTCGTCGGGCGCTCAGACTTCTCGCGCCCGCTCCCTATTGCCCAAGTGGCGCAAGGCGCTCAACGCCCTTCGTTCGGGCGGCACGACAAACATCCGCATCGCCTTTGTCGGCGACAGCAAGACTCGCTTCTACCCGCTCGCGGGTGGCGCGCCAAAGAGCAAGCCGCGCCGCGTCGGCGAGCTGCTCGCCAACGCCGGCTTTCCCACCATCACCGACACCTTCTTCGGTGTCGGCGGTGCGCGCACGATGGCCGAGGCGGTCTCCTACGAGCCGAAGTTGTCCGGTTTCTCGGGCTGGAGCGGCGGCGACGTTTCACTCGGTGGGGCGGCCTATTACTCCGGCGGCACCACGGCTGGCACGTTCACCCCAGCGAAGCTCGTCGACCGCGCGACGGTCTACTTCGTCCAGACCCCGGGCGCCGCGACCTTCAGGGTCACGAAAGGGTCGGAAACCTTCAATCTCAGCTCTAACGGTCCGGCGGCGCTCGGCAGGGCCGACGTGACCTTCAACACGAAGGATAACTCGCCGATCGCGATTGCTCGCACCGGGGGCGGAAACTTCAACTTCGTCGGCATGGCGGCATGGGATAGCGCCACTCCCGCGGTCGAGATCGCCAACTTCGGTGTCGTCGGCGTCCGCAGCGACTTCCAAGCCGACACCACGAACGCCTGGTCGCCCGGGAACGCCCTCGCGGCCTACGCGCCTACCCTAACCGTTATCAATCTCGGAACCAACGACCTCAACCAGGGCCAGCCGCTGGCGACTTTCCTCGCGAGCGAGTCGAAGATCATCGACAAGGCGCAACTCAGCGGGGACGTGATCGTGATATGGCCCGCCGTCGCCGGCAGCACTGCGGGCGGCGGCTCGGATGCAACCCGCGCCGTCTGGAAACCGCGGCTGCGCGCGCTCGCGGTCGCGAAAGGAGCGCTTTTCCTCGACGAGGAGGCGATGTTTGGTGGTCGCGTCGGGGCGCAGTCGGGGGGCTGGTTCTTCGACGACCTGCATGAGAACGCATCCGCGGCAAGTGCCGAGGCAAGCGCCATGATGCGGATCATCCTAAGTCAGTAAAGAGCGGCGAACCGTGCCCACCCGGCGCTCGCCATCTTCTTGCGTCTCCTCACACCGGTGAGCGAGTAACGCTTCTTTCCCAAGAAGGCGCCAGCCCAGGCTGGCAAGTGTTGGCGCGTGGGTCTCGGCGCAGATCAGCTCGGCCAGCCTCACACGCGCCTCGCCGCGTTGCCGATGAGGCCGTAGAGCGGGAGGATGGCGTCGATCATCGCCGGGATGCCGAACAGCCGATGCGCACGCTCAACATTGCGCGCCGCCATTTGTTTACGCAGCGTAGGGTCGCTCAGCCGCACGATGGCGTCCGCCAGCGCGCGCGGATCCTCGTGCGGCACGATAAAGCCGGTTTCGCCGTCGACGATCTGCTCAGTGGTGCCGCCGGTGAGCGTGCGCACCGGCACCAGCCCCGCTGCCATCGCCTCCACTGCACCGATCGCGAAACCCTCGAAGCGGCTCGGTAGCACGAACAGGTCGGAGGCCCAGAGCGCCGGGCGCACGTCGCTCATGAACCCGGCGAAGCGAAAGGCGGCCGCGTCCTCCGCGCCGTCGCGGGCGGCATAGGCGCCGATCTCACGCTCACGGTCGGCGCCCCCGCTGCCGACGAAAAGGCATCGCACCTTAAGTGCCGGCCGCTCGGCACGGAGCAGTCGCACCGCGTCGATGAGAATGTCAGGGCCCTTCACCCAGGCGAGCCGCGCCGGCAGCACGCACACTAGTTCATCGGGCTCGAAACCGAACTGCGCGCGCGCGGCGGCACCTTCGGCCGGTGAGGGCGGATAGAAATGGGCGAGGTCGGTACCCGCGGCTACCTTGGTGACGCGCTTCTTGTGCGGAATGCGGTGCTGCCGCAGGAAGCGCACTGACTCGTCGGACAGCACCACCAGCCAATCGGGGAAAAACAGGCTAAGGTAGAGTTCCTGCGCCGCGCCGAACTTGCGGTTAGCGTCACGACGCACCGTTTCCAGCCCGCCCAGCACCGACTGGTGGTAGGTGCCCACCAGCGGGACGCCGGTGAGCGTCGCCACCAGTTTGCCGAGACACAACATGCCTAGCCCGTGCGCGTTGATCGCGGCGATCCGCTTCTCCCGCACGTAAGCGACGACGCGGCGCACCAGTGACGGCGAGGGGAAGCGCCTCATCCCTTCGTAGACGTGCCACTCCTCCATGGCCTCCTCGAGCAGCATGCGCTTGCGCTCAGACGTGGCATCGGCGCGGACCGGACCCGAGATCAGATGGACGTGAACACCACGCCTCTTCAGCCCTGCGGCGAGCGTCTGGCAGTAAGTGGCGATGCCGTCGTTGCAGTTGATCACCTCGGTAAGGAACAGCACCCTGCTATCGGCGCCGGGCTCGGGCTGCACGGGGGCGGGAGACGCTGCGCTCATCAGATCGACTTCGTCGTGGCGGCGCGCGCGGTGCCCGGCCAATGCGCGAAGCACCAAGATATGCTGCCGCGGAGGGTCGCCAGAATCATCGCAGTACCTCGAGCTCGGTATTGCCGACATCCGGCTGCGCCTGATGGATCTCGACCTTCATCTTATCGATCCGCGCGAGCTGCTCGCGGGTGTCAAATTGCAAATCTGGTGCGACGGTCGCCATGGTGGCGGGGGTATAGCGTGTAACGATGAACGATTGAAGTGCCGCGCTGCCTCGATGTTTGGCAGAAGGAGCGCGCCCCAAATGCGCGAGGCATCCGGCACGTTGAAGGGGTTCGTTCAGGCAACCAAGCCATTCCCGCCGAGGGAGAGCGGGGCGTCACGCCGCGCCGCTTCGGGGATCGATTAGGCGCCTCTCGACCCGGGGCCTTGTTCTCACCGAAGCCGTCGCCGGCAGGCAGGCACGCAGGCACGCAGGCACGCAGGAGGTCGAGCCATCGAGACCGAGTGGCGTAGAGAGATCCTCGTCCGACTTTGATGCCGAAGGCGCTGGTCATCTCCCGACGCTTGTGCGCGCGCTCGCAGACGATGTTGTACGAGCCTCCTTCCTGCCAGACGGTCGAGACCTGAAGCGGGAGCTATCGACAACTAGAAGATCTGTTTCCGCACTTCTGGCGTTAATAGGCGAACGTCGATGTGATTAGATAATGAGAGGGAAGAGCACCTCGTGCTGGTGTTTAGCCTTAGATAAGACAAAATTTAAGAACACACCTTTTTTTTGCGAAAGTACTCATGTTCCGCTAATGTGTTACAAAAACTGAGCAGGTGAAGAAGATCCAGCGTAGGGATGCGTGACCTTCCGATGCCTACGAGACTCCATTTGATATATCATTCTGCTGTATTTTTCGCTTAAGGGCCAAGTACTAATAACTTCAATTAAGCGAACGTTTCTTCAAAACCTGGATCATGACTGTTAAGCTGATCACTGGTCGAGCCAGCCTGCAGTGCCTTCGCACAGGCGGCGCTGGCTTGGATCTATACACCAGGCAGCGGGACCTTTTGCCGCATGGCCGGCTGATGCGATCACAAGCGATATACGGTGAAAGGGAAAATGTGGCCTTTGAAAGGTCGACGAACGCATGCGGGCGCTTTATCCACTATCGCCAATATACGGCCGCTCCATGTAGTGGACATTCGCGTCAGACTGAGCCGACCTGGTCTTCAGGTCCGCCTGCCGAGGGAGTAACTCAACGATGCCACACCCATCGCCGGCAGCGGAAGTCCACCGCTCGCGACTACGCGATAAGTGGTGGCCTCTATCGAGATCCTTTTCAGATGCAGGCAGCGGCTGGTGGTTTGCCGTTACGCTGATGCTAATTGGCTTGGTGACGCCCCTAATGTTGGTCGACGTTCCTCCGTTAACTGACTATCCCAACCATTTGGCGCGAGCCATATTTCTTGCGTTTAGTTCCACCGATCCGACCATGTCGCAAATGTTTGCAGTGAAGTGGCTTGTTAGTCCAAATCTTGCCTTAGATCTGATTCTACCTCCCCTTCTTTATATAATGTCTCCCATTCTTGCTGGAAAGATATTGCTGTCGATCGCAGCGATAATGCCGGCAACTGGTGCAATTGCTCTGAACTGGGCATGTTATAGACAACGATCATATTGGACATTGGCGGTTGGCTTGGTAGTGTACAATTTACCGTTCCTGCTCGGCTTTATCAATTTCCAAATCGGGGTCGGCATAGCTCTTTGGGGAAGCGCCATTTGGATTTGGATGGCACGACGGCAGCCAGTCGCGGGCATCGGTATGGGCGTCCTTTTTGGATTAGCGACATTCTTCAGCCACCTGTTCGCATTTGGCTTCTATGCCTTGCTGATCGGTTGCTGGGAATTTGCCACTGTAGTTCAGCGTGGATGGAGGAGTCACGGCATAGTGCCGTTCGCCATCCGGCATCTGGGATCCGCCGCGATTGCGTTGATCCCACCTCTCATTCTCTATGTGGCTTCTCCACTGGCGGGAACAGAAGGAGCGGTGATCCGCAGGGGCTGGGCGACGAAGCTTTCGACGTTATCCGTGCCCGTTGCAGGGTATTCTCCCTTGCTGACCTACGGCATTCTAACGGCTCTAGGCGCTATATTCGCGGCGCTCCTCGTTACCCGGCGTCTGCAAATTGCGCCGTTCTCGCTCATAGCTTTTCCTTTACTGACCTTGATCTTCTTGGTATTGCCGACCGGGGCCAAAGGTGTCTACTACATTGACACCCGAATACCGGTGATGATGGGCTTTCTTCTTTTTGCAGCAACCCTCCCTCGCTTGCCGCGGCCGATTGGCGCTGCTGTAGCTCTCGCGATCGCGGCGCTGTTCGTCGTACGGATAGCACTCATCGGGCGCGTTTGGATCGATGCGCAGCAGGATGTTAGCGACGTTCGCGCCGTACTCGCCTCGGTAACGCCCGGCAGTCGCGTGCTTGCTGTTGATGCGTCGTCGAACAACTTGGATACGGCTATTCTTCGGTCTCGATTGATGGCTTATGGCTATCCGAACAGCTACTGGCACTATGCGGCACTGGCGTTTATTGATCGACGCGCCTTCTGGGCCGATGCTTTCACGCTTTACGGCCAGCAGCCTGTCATCGCTACGCCGCCGTACCAACAGTCGAGCAATCCCGGCGGATTTCCGATGCAGGATATCAGCGCGCTGGCCAGCCAGGATCCTCGACCCAAAAGCCAAAAACCGGAATACCTTACGAACTGGGAGACTAAGTTTGACTATATTCTTGTCATGAATGCTGACAGCGGGCGGAATTTGCCCACGACCGCCTGGGCCAATTTGCACCTCGTTTCGAGGCAAAGATTTGCGATGTTGTTAAAGGTAGTGAGATAGTCGATGCAGTAAGATCTTTCATCCTCCGCGGCCTGCCATAGGCGCAGCGGCTCTCGGCGATCATGGCTACGATGCGGACCGGTTCAGGCAGTCCAGGTCGGAGATCGCATGACGAGCCGGTCTAATTCGACAAGCGGCGCGCCCCACGCCACAGCCGCATCGAGATCATGTTCCCCTTTTGGAGGACTTGCGCGGCGTCGCTACGCGCTGCCAACGCTGCCCGGCCGTCTTCTTCTCTGCCGTCGCGCTCGCAGTCGCCGCATTTTTTACATACCAAATGAGGGTTAACGCTGGGCAACGTGCACCCTTGCAAAGCACCGATGCTGCAACCTCGGCTAGAAGTAGCATACAGGTGCTCCGATTTGGAACACTCGTTGCGCTCACTACAATCAACTTCCTTATTCTGCGCCGCAGCATAGGTTAAAGCAGCGCTGTTACGGGGAGTCGCCGATCCTTGCTTCGGCGGATGAGTGCGGGGGTGTGTCGATGTTGGCTGGATCTGAAGGGTCGGCGCTGCGGGCGCGGCCCGAGCGTTCGGACGTGTCGCCGCTGCCGGCGGAGCTGGCGATCGTGGTGCCGGTGTACAATGAGTCGCGCAACGTGCCGCTGCTGGTCGCCGCGCTCGACGCGGCGCTGGCGGAC
>NZ_JACIAY010000026.1 GCF_014194975.1 Sphingomonas sp. BK580
GTTGAGGTAGCGCTCCAGGTACAGCGCCGTCATGTCGATGTTCGCGGGATTGTCGAACCACGCCCGGCTGCGCAGCGCCGGCGGTGTAGTGCTCTGGGTCATCGGTCGCTCCGGGTCAGCGTTCATTAAGTCAGACAAATAACATCATCGATCGCGTCGTCAACGCCGTAGCGGCCCGAGCGGGATCGACTCCCCGATCAGCCGATAGCCCGCGGCGTTGGGGTGCAGCCCATCGCCGCTATCGTAGCGTGTCGCGAGATAGGTCGGGCGCGCTGGATCGCGCAGCAGCTGGTCGAGGTCGATCACGCTGTCGACGTGGCCGGGCACGCGCAGCCACGCGTTGATCGCCTGGCGGTCCGCCTCCGACTCGGCGCCGGGATGGTAATAAGCGCTGCCGGCGAACGGCAGGATCGTGGCGGCGTGCACCCTGATCCCGTGCGCATGCGCGCGCGCGACGATCTGCGCGAAGGCGCCGGTGACTCCCTCCACCAGCGCGCGATGCTGCTCGGGGCTGGCCGGAGCATCGCGGGTGAGCACGCCGATGTCGTTGACGCCCTCGAACAGGATCAGATGGCGCACCCCCGCCTGCCCGAACACGTCGCGATCGAGCCGCGCGAGTGCGCTCGGGCCGAGCCCGTCGAGCAGCACGCGATTGCCGCCGATGCCCGCGTTGAGCACCGCGACCCGCCCGCCGAGCCGGCGCGCGAGCACGTCGGTCCAGCGCGTGTAGCTGTTCGGCTTGACGCCATAGCCGTCGGTGATCGAGTCACCGAAGGCGACCACGCCACCGGGCGCGGCGCAGCGCTCCACCTCGACGCCGGCGAGCAGGTACCAGCGGTCGACGGCGCGCGCGCCGGGCAGCTCGGTCGCCCCGGTCCGGTCGCCGCGCGTGAGATAGGAGGTCGCGCGGCTGCCGGGATGCGCGGTCTGGCCATCGGGCTCCGCCGGCAGGTGGAGCGAGACCGCGAGATCGTCGAACGCGCGCAGCGGCAGCTCGACCGCGTCGCTGACCCATTCGGCGCCGGCCGGTACCGTCACCGCGGGCTGGCCGGCG
Organism: Sphingomonas sp. BK580; assembly: GCF_014194975.1. Taxonomy (GTDB): domain Bacteria; phylum Pseudomonadota; class Alphaproteobacteria; order Sphingomonadales; family Sphingomonadaceae; genus Sphingomonas. Next base: position 1,055 of record NZ_JACIAY010000026.1, read on the forward strand.
AAGCGAAGCGGGCGCAGCGTCGCGGGTCGCAGCGCTCCTCCCCACGGCACTGCGGCGAGCGCCACCGTCGCCGCGTCGATCGTCAGCGGCGCACGGCCGAAGGCATTGGAGAAGCGGACGCGGACGCGCTGCGCGGCGAGGCTAGGGCGAACGATCTGGCGCAGCGTGGCGTCGCGCAGCGCACCCGGCTCGAGCTGAGCGTCCGCCGCGGGCGACAGCTGCGACGACGACCAGGCCGCCTGCCAGGTGCACGCGCCTGGCGCGGCGACGGCGGGCGCGGCCACCAGCTGCGCGGCGATCAGCGCGAACGCGGCGGCACGCCGCGGCGGCCACGAATAGCGACGATCGGCGACCGGCAATGCTCCTCTCCTCTCCGCATCTTTGACTTGAACCGCGAGGAGCGAACCTGAGATCGCGGCCATGTTAGCGCTATCACCGTACGTGTCGATGGGGAGATCGTCAAGTAAGTTGCCGCACGCTGGCTCCATGCTCGGACCGAGCCGTGCGGGCCAGCCGCCCTCCTCAACCCGATAGGTTCACCGCGCGATAGCGCGGGTTGAGCCCGTGGAAGACGAGCAGCGCCACCAGATAGGCCACACCGCACGCCACGAAGAACGGACCGTAGCTGCCGACCGTGTCGAGCAGCAGGCCGAGCGACTTGGACGCGATGAACCCCCCGACCGCGCCGGCGAAACCGCCGAGACCGATCAGCGTGCCCTGGGCGTAGCGCGGGAACAGGTCGCCCGGCAGCGCGAACAGATTGGTCGAGAAGCCCTGGTGCGCGGCGCAGGCCAGCCCGATCGCGAGCACCGCCCACCAGATGCCGCTCGCCTGCGCGGCGAACATCACCGGGAGCGCGAACAGCGCGCAGGCGAACATCGCCCGCTTGCGCGCGCGCCCGGTCTCCACCCCGCGGCGCAGCAGGTGCGACGAATACCAGCCGCCCGCGATCGCGCCGAAATCGGCGAGGATGTAGATCGCCACGAGCGGCGGGCCGAAGCTCTTCAGGTCATAGCCATATTGCTTGTTGAAGAAGTCGGGCAGCCAGAACAGGAAGGTCCACCAGACGGGATCGATCAGGAAGCGCCCCGCCATATAGGCCCAGGCCTCGCGGCGGCGCAGGACGGTGAGGAAGCCGGCGCGGCCGCTGTCCACCGCTGGCTCGGCCTCGATCCAGCCGCGCTCCTCGGCGGAGAGCCGCGGGTGCTCGCCGGGTCTGTGATAGAAGCGCCACCAGGCGAACAGCCAGACGAGATTGAACAGGCCGGTGACGAGGAACGCCCAGCGCCAGTCGAGCGCCAGCCCGGCGACGAGGAAGCCGACCAGCAGCGGCGTCACGATCGCGCCGACGTTGGCGCCGGCGTTGAAGATCCCGATCGCGAGCGCGCGCTCCCTCTTCGGGAACCACTGCGACGCCGCCGCGAGCGCCGACGGGTAGGTCCCCGCCTCGCCGAAGGCGAGCGGGATCCGCGCGACGACGAAGCCGGTGGTGGAGGTGACGAGCGTCTGCGCGAAATGGCCGACCGTCCAGCTGCCCATCGCGAGCAGATACCCCAGCTTGGGGCCGAGCCGGTCGATCAGCCAGCCGAACAGCAGGAAGCCGATGCCGTAGAACACCTGGAAATAGCCGGTGACGTCGCCGTAGCCGGTGTTGGTCCAGCCGTAGAGCGCGGTCAGCTGCGGCTTCAGCACGCCGAGCACCAGCCGGTCGATGTACGACAGCACCACCGCGGCGAACAGCAGCGCGCAGATCAGCCAGCGCACGCGCCCGCGCGGCCGTGCCACGGCATGCGCCGCGGTCTCGGGTGCCTCCTGGACGGCCTCGGTGAAGTCGCTCATCTCAGGCCGATCCTCTCGTCGGGGCCCCGGCGCGTCGCCCCGTGCCCGTCACCAGCTCCACAAAGTGCCGTCCTCGAGCCGGTTCACCGGCAGATAAGCGCGCTTGTAGTCGTAGCCCGCCGCCAGTTGCTCGTCGATGTCGACCCCCAGCCCCGGCGCGTCGCCCGGGTGCATGCGACCGTCGTCGAAGCGATAGGCGTGCGGGAAAACCGCGTCGGTCTCGGCGGTATGCGGCATATGCTCCTGCACGCCGAAGTTCGGGACCGAGAGTCCGAAATGCAGTGCCGCCGCCATCGTCACCGGCGACAGGTCGGTCGCGCCGTGGCAGCCGGTGCGCACCTGATAGAGGTCGGCCAGCGCGGCGATGCGGCGCAGGTGGGTGATGCCCCCGGCGTGGACGATCGTGGCCCGCACATAATCGATCAGCTGTTGCTCGATCAGCGTCTTGCAGTCCCAGATCGAGTTGAACACCTCGCCCACCGCGATCGGCGTGGTGGTGTGCTGGCGGATCAGGCGGAAGCCTTCCTGCTGCTCCGCCGGGGTGGGATCCTCGATCCAGAAGGGACGATAGGGTTCGAGATCGCGCCCCAGCCGCGCCGCCTCGATCGGGGTGAGCCGGTGGTGGACGTCGTGGAGCAGGTGGATGTCGGGGCCGAGCGCCTCGCGCGCCGCGGCGAACAACTCGGGCACGACGCGAAGGTACTTCTCGGTCGACCAGATCGCCTCGCTCGGCAGCGCGGCGTCGGCGGGCTCGTAGCGCTGCCCCGGTTTGGCGACACCGTAGGTGGAGGCGAGGCCGGGAACGCCGCATTGCAGCCGGATCGCGCGATACCCCTCGTCACGGTGCACCAGCGCGGTCGCGATCGTGTCCTCGATCGTGGTGCCATTGGCGTGGCAATAGACCAGACAGGCCTCGCGGCTGGCGCCGCCGAGCAGCTGGTAGAGCGGCAGACCGGCGAGCTTGCCCTTGATGTCCCACAGCGCGACGTCGACCGCGGCGATCGCGCTCATCGTCACCGGACCGCGGCGCCAATAGGCGCCTTTGTAAAGATACTGCCAGATGTCCTCGATCCGGTGCGCGTCGCGCCCGATCAGACAGGGGACGATATGGTCGGCGAGGTAGCTCGCCACCGCCAGCTCGCGGCCGTTGAGCGTCGCGTCGCCGACGCCGGTGGTGCCGTCGTCGCAGTGGAGCTTGAGCGTGACGAAGTTGCGCCCCGGCGAGGTGATGATGACGCGCGCGTCGGTGATGATGGGCATGGCGCTCCTCCTCAGGCGATCGCGGCCGCGAGCGCGACGGAAGGGGTCGCGTTTGCCCCTCGATATAGGACGTCGACGTCGTGCACGCGCATTCCTCTCCCGCCCGGCGCACCCCGTCGTCTCACCGCGACGGCTTGCCAAGATTGCTGGTAGCGATAACATGGCGGAGAGAGAGCGGCTGGTCAATGCCGCTAGGCTGGAGAGGCAGATGACCGCGCGCGGCAACATGAATCGGGCGACCATCGCGACCGCGCTGGCGCTGCTGCTCGCCGGCACCGCGCCGGCGCGGGCCGAGGACGGCTACCGGCTGTGGCTGCGCGCCGACGCGCCGGCGGGG
>NZ_JACIAY010000027.1 GCF_014194975.1 Sphingomonas sp. BK580
TGACTGCCCCGGCCTCATCGACCTCATGCTGACCAGCGACGAGCATGGGGAGAGCTTCACCATCGATGGCGTGCGGTGCGTGGTGGAGCGCGTTGAGGGGTATGCCACCTTCAAAGCCGTCACCCCGGACTTCGGCCTCGCGGTGGTCGTTCCGGGCTGGAATGCCGGTGAGCATGGGGCACCGGCCTACGTCGCCATCGTCGGAGAAGCACACGCCTGCACGGGCTGGCTCCCCCTCCATAGCACCGACAAGCTCGCGCTGATTCAGCACCTGCCGCTCAGCCCCGTTAACCGGATGCTCTGCCGACTGTCGATCTGCTGACCCGCAGGCGCTCAGTGACGTTCGGGTTGGCGATGCCCCGCCTCGATAGGGCAACCCTCCATGACACACCGGCTGAGACGGAATTCGTGTCTCATATGAGTTCATTTTCTTGACGAAACACCGTTTTGTGAGAGGGTCTCAGGATCATACGAGACAGGGGTGGGTGTATGGGTAGGGGCGTCAAGGCTGCGTCGAGCGGGTTTGTCGTGCTGGGTTTTCTGGGAGGGCCAGTCATTTTCTTCGGGTTGGGGAGCTTCCTGAACTGGCTGCTGCCGTGAGAGGCGCGGGCATGGGCAAGACGCTGGGCTACGCGAGGATCAGCACGAGCGATGGTCAGGACATCACCTCACAGAAGGCGATGTTGGAGAAGCTGGGCGCGGTGGTCGTGTTCACCGACGTGGGGAACGGGTCGTCGCTCAGTGGGCGCGACCAGCTTGAGGCAGCGATACGCCTGCTAGAACCCGGCGACGAACTACTCGCGCTCCACCCCGACCGCCTTGCTCGCGACACCGCAGACCTGCTCACCATCGGTAAGCGCGTCATCGAGAAGAAGGCGGTGCTGCGGATCAACGACCCTAACATCGTGCTCGACGGCACCGACATGATGGCCGAGGTCATGCTGACCATCTTCGGCATGGTGGGGATGATGGAGAAGCACTTCATCAAGGCGAGGCAGCGGTGCGGGATTGAGGCGGCCAAGCTGAAGGGCGCCTACAAGGGCCGTCCCGCGACGATCTCACCCGACGCTGTGAGGGAGCTTCGTCAGCAGGGGCTCGGCGCCACTGAGATTGCCAAGCGCCTCAGGATTGGTCGTGCGTCGGTGTATCGAGCGCTGGCGGCCTAGCGCTCAAGAAAGGTGCATGAACCCGTTGAATTAACCCTGTGAGCAGGGTTGGTTCGGCGGTTGCCGAAGAATCTCGTGACCCTCGAATATGCCGCCTGCTACTCAGGACCAACAGGCTTCCGGCCAATAATTATGGAGCTAAGTAGTGGAAATTGTTCTTGCTGCCGCTGGCGTTCTTATCGCCTGTCTTTCACTTGCCGTTGCCGTAGTCCAGCTTCGACGCACACCCAAATCAAAGCCTGAGCCAAAGCCTTTTACTCCTAACTGCCTGACCATTCTAGGCGCGCCTATGCACGGTAGGCGCGACCGTCTTGGACTGTGATTAATGATGGGGTGACGACCGCTGTCGTCACCCCTGACATACAGAGAGCCCTGCCGCGCCACCATCGTGGGCGGGGCATCGACGTTGGAAGATGTCCGAACCGTTCGAGCCATACTCATGGCCACAGGCATCACAGCGCAGAACGTAGGTGACCTGATTGTGGTCGTTGCCCGGCAGGTCAGTTCTGCGCACAACCGTTTGTCCGTTGCGATTGCGATACCCCGGCTCGGTCGTGCCCTTGCCCATCGTGCTCAACGCGGCGCCCCTAGATTTGACGCGAGTTCGACAACATGCCCGAGGAAGAGGCCGACTACCACTGGGACGAGGACCCTTACTGGACCACAGCCCTCGACCGCTTCCGCGGCATCAGAGAAGCTGACCAGCCATCCATAACGCTCGATCTGGCAGCGGTCGAAGAGGCGGTTTTCCGCGGCGACATCGCCTACCGTCTCATGCAGGCCATGGCGTCAGTGAAAGAGCACGAAGGCTGGGAAGGTCACCGAGGCGCACCTCGCCTAGCGCTCGCTCTGGTTCAACTGCTCAGTGAAGCGGCTCCGCCTCACCTACCTGATCCAGCCACATAGTGAATTCCTCAACCGTCATCATCCGCTCGGGTCGACACATCGTGCGCTCCATCAAAGCGACGAACTCAGCCGACATACGCCCTGAGCAGATCGGACAGCCATCCCCACCATCGTGACCACAACCGACCTGCTCAACCACGATCCGGAGTTCCCCTCATTGAGCCAGCCAGATCATAGCACAGACCAACCTGCTACGTCCGAAGCGCCCTCAGAGGGCGAGCGCAGGGGCCTCGACGATACGAGTTCTCTTCTGGGACTCGAACAACCCGCCGTTGAAAAAGCCGGACAGAACCCGGCTCAAGAATTCGACGCCGGTGACCAGCCTCGCCGCGCTCCTCTTCTGGGCACCA
>NZ_JACIAY010000028.1 GCF_014194975.1 Sphingomonas sp. BK580
CATCGGCCGCATCCTCGACCTCTACCCACCACAGGAGTGCGCCAACTACTTCACCAACGCCGGTTACGATGCAGACTGATCGGAAACCGCTCTAAGCGATCGCGCCGTTCCGACCGGCACGCACGCCTTACCCCCGCGTTTCGGCAGCCGCTTGGCATTCAGTAAGTCGGTTATGCAGAGTGTCGCAACCGAGTTCGAAATATTAAGACGCCCGGCGATGACCTTGTGGATCCCGGTGGGCCACTCCGATCTTGGTTTCGCTGGAAATGCCTCAAAAACGCGCTCGATTTGGATGGGATGATGCCCAATCGCGGTCCATGCACGGGCGTCGACTATCTTCGCGTCCATGTAGCGCTCCAATGCGGTGAGGCGGTTGCGTGCAGACAGCTCGACATTTGGCGGTGCTGCTGGCGGCTCGCTCAGCAGAACTCGGATGGCGGCTCGCCAAAGCGAATCTCGACTGCGCGGCTTGTGGTGGAGCGCGCCCATGCGGTGGACGATGCGGGTGAGCTTGCTCATGTTGGAGAAAGACCGTCGCATCACCATCACATCGGCGAGCTGCAGACAGCCGCCGTGCAGCTTCTGGAGCATTTTGAACGAGTCCCTGATCTCGTCGTATAGGCCTATTAGGGCGGTGAAGTTTCCGAACTCGACGACGGAGGCTTGGTGCGCGTTGAACATGAGGTAATTGCCCATCGCCTTGGTCAAGCGAAGATGTGCTTCAAGCGCAAGGTTCAGATCGGCTACGCTCCCATCGTTGGCAAACCCTTGAATCCGCGTCCGCATGCTCTGCAGCTCGTCAGCGAAGTCAGAAATCCGTCTCTGGGTATCGCTAGTATGAAGTAGAAGAAGAAGCGATGATTGGCGCTCCGAAGCGACCTTGCCGATAAAAATTGCTGTTAGTAGTAAGCCGGACAAGACATCGAGTATTGCAACGATGCGGCCGAATCCGACCGGGAGCAGCTCGCCATATCCAAGCGAGGTGAAGGTGACGAGGACGAAGTAGACGCAGTCGAGAAGGCTCGCACCGCCCTCCTTCAGTGCTTGGCCATTCGGCCCAAACCGGAACCATAGTGACGATGCCAGCAGCACCAAGCCGGCCAGAAGAAGTACATCGACATAGGTGATCCGTTCGACCAGGCGGCCGAACGGGCTGGTCATATTCTGTTTGGCGTGCGGCGTCAGATCTTCTGCGAGGATGGGTTCGTCTAGAGGCTCGGTATCGTCGCTCACGCTGCCCCCTTGGCATTGGCTTCGTCAGTTTCATGGCGCGGGTGCTGCATGATCCGACTCGGGTTCACGTTACGCAAGTGCTACCAAGCGCCGGTGCCCTACGCACTGGTAGCATCAGAGCCGCCAGCATGAGCCGGTCGGCTTGATCACCGATCCATGAACGAGGCACCGATCCCGGGCGGAGACATTAGCGGTGTGAATGATCGGGAATGGGTCCTCGGCTCGCGAGGGCAGGGGGCCGCAAGCGCCCACTAGCGGGCGTTCAGACACGTGCTACGTTGAGCCATGCTCGCTCATCTTCTCATGGTGGTCACCGCTGCGGCCATCGGAACGACCGCTTCCTCGCAATCTGTCGCAGATGCTCCTGGATCCGACGAGGTGATAATCGGAGCGTGGTCTGATCCAGCGAAGTGCAATCGAGAAAGCGCGCAAAATGTGTCTTTTGCTGAGGTTCTGGAGAAAAGAGATAAGCTGACCGGCGCCTGTGTCGCAGTCGAAGGTTTCTGGAGCAGCCGCGCTCTTTTTGGTAAAGCATCTCACGGCAACGCGAAAGGATCGAACTCGACCCGCTCGCTCGCAGGCTACCGCATCGGCATCTATGCTCGAGAAGAGGTTCTTCAGCACGCTCCAAAACATGCCATGCGGTACAGGATGATCGGCGTCGTCGGTCAATGCGAAACTGAGTGGCCGGGCGCCATGATGGTTCTCGGTTACTGCCACTATACAAGCGGCCCGATCCTCAAAGTGTCGCAAGTCGTTCCCCAGAAAGCCTCGAGTGTCCGCTAGCCTTCCAAGACCTGACCTGGCCACGGCTTTGCGGCGCGTCACGCGTGTCGGCCGTGAAGATTAATGGCCGTCCGTGTGTGGACGCCCCACCGGATACAAGGGGGTGTTCGGAAGATTTGATCGCGCGGGTTCAGGTGCTTCCGTGTGTCCGGCCTGTGATGCA
>NZ_JACIAY010000029.1 GCF_014194975.1 Sphingomonas sp. BK580
TCTGGCGTTCACGCCAGATGTCGGACATCCACCTGCTCGAACGACAACCTACGCACGGCCTCATTGAGCGCATCGACGCGGTAGCCACTGCCATAGTTCTCATGGACGGCGGTTCGCGATGATCCCGTTGTCCAACCGCCGAGCAGCAACGCGATGTCGTGGTCGATCCGCGCGGCGCGTAGCTCGTCCCTGAAGTTGTGGCGGAACGAGTGGAACGAGGTGCGGGGGCGCTGCGCGCCGCAGGCGCGGAGGAACTGGGTGAACCACTTAGAAAAGGCGACGGGGCGCGAGCCGGTTGAGCCCGTCTCGATGTCGTCGAATAGCTTCTTCTCGCCCGCCTTCCGTTTTGTCTCGGCGAAGTGGACCAACCCGCAGTCGATGAGGACCGGGTGAATCGGGATCAGCCGGTCGCTGACGGTGTTCTTCAACTGCTTGTCGGTGCTCCCGACCAGCGACCGCAGGGTGATAACGATACAATCGACGCCATCGACGACGCGGATGTCGGTTGTATCAAGCTGACAGATTTCGCCCAACCGCGCCCCAGTAAACAGGGCGATCAGCGGCACCCAGAACCGCGCGTTGCGTGGTCGCTGACTTCCGGCCTTGTTGTAGCCGCGCCCGCCATCGACGCATCCGCGATATAGCGACGCGTTGAAGATGGCATGGAGTTGCTCCCGATCGAAGGGAGAGCGCTTGTCGCGCTTGTTAATCGGATCGGGCAGGCGCAGCCCGCGTGCCGGGTTGCGAGCAAGCAGTTCCTCGTTGACCGCCCAGTTCAGGAAGCTGCTCATATTCGACATCAGCGAGTTGGCGTTTGCTGCGCTGATGACCTTGATGTCGCCGCGCAGGCGCGCGCGCTCTGCCGCCTCGCGCGGCGAGAGCTTCGGGAAGAGTTTGCCCGCATTCGCGGGTAAGAAGCGGAGCACGTCGAGCATGTCGCGACAGTGCGCGCGCGAGATCGACGAAACAGGAATCGCTTCACCGATCAAGGCGATAGCGAGCTTTCGGCTCGTCTCATACGCCTCTCGCGTGTTGGCGGTCCAAGCGCGCGTCGGATCGTCGATGTAGCTGCGATACGCTTCCGCGAGCGTGAGTGAGGCGACAGGCGGAGCGCTCGCGGCGGGTAGCGGCGCAGCCGCGATCGAGGTCGGGTGCTCGATAGGATCGTCCCTCGACGGTTCAATGAGCATCGCATCGACCGGCATGCCCGCCATCGCGCGTGCGTGCTCGATATCCATTTCGATACGGGCGACGACTCCCGGCAATCGACGCAGCGCGACCGATAGGCTGTCAGTTCGAAGCGAGCGCCAGATTTCGAGCCGATTCAGTAGTCGCTGAGCGTCAACCGGGACGGTGTGCCGATAGTAGAGTTTTTGCCCTCGTCGAAGCACACCACGGGGCAAATCCCGTAGCAGCTTACCG
>NZ_JACIAY010000030.1 GCF_014194975.1 Sphingomonas sp. BK580
TCGTTGGGGTGGACGCCCCCTGACGGCATCGATGTGCCAGAGTGGAGGTGTTGAAACACCACTGTAGGAGGCGTCCGTGAGTGAGGTTAGCACAGTCGGCATCGATCTGGCCAAGTCGGTTTTTCAGGCTCACGGTGAGGATGCGAGCGGCGGGGTCGTGTTCCGCAAGAAGCTTCGGCGTGATCAGGTTCTGCCGTTCTTTTCGACCTTACCGCGGTGCGTGGTCGCGATGGAGGCGTGCGCGAGTGCCCACTATTGGGCACGCGAGCTCGCCGCACTGGGTCACGACACCAAGTTGATCCCACCGGCGTACGTGAAGCCGTTCGTCAAACGGCAGAAGAACGACATGGCCGATGCAGAAGCGATCTGTGAGGCGGCGCAGCGCCCGACGATGCGGTTCGTTCAAGGCAAAAGTGCAGAGGCGCAGGCATCGGCGGTGGTGTTCCGCACCCGCGACCTGCTCGTGCGTCAACGTACCCAGTTGATCAACGCCCTGCGCGGCCACCTCACCGAGTTCGGCTACATCGTGCGTCAGGGTGTTGGGCACGTCGGCAAGCTGATCAAGGTGGTCGGCGACCCCACCTCCGACATCCCGGCTCAGGCGCGACCCGTGCTGGTCGTGATTGCGCAAGGGCTGGAAGCGCTGCAGATGCAGATCGCCCTGCTCGACCGCGAGATCGCGAGCCGTGCGAAGGCTGATCCCGTGGCGAAGCGGCTGATGACGATCCCCGGCGTCGGCCCGGTGATAGCGACCGCCCTGGTGGCGCTGGCGCCCGCTGCCAGCACCTTCCGTCGCGGGCGCGACTTCGCCGCCTGGCTCGGGCTGGTACCCCGACAGCACTCCAGCGGCGGCAAGGAGCGCCTCGGGCGGACAACGAAGATGGGAGAGCGTAGCTTGCGCAGGCTTCTGATCATCGGCGCGAGCTCAGTGACGAAGGTCGCGGCGCGCAATCCTGATAAAGCCGGTGCATGGCTGGCCGGCATGCTAGCTCGCAAGCCGCGCATGCTGATCACCGTCGCGCTCGCGAACAAAATGGCGAGGACCGTCTGGGCGCTGATGGCCCACGGCGGATCCTACAAAGCTCCGGCCGCAGCGGCGTAGCCGCCAAGGCTTGAGGCGTCAGGGACGCAGGGAAGGTCAGTAGAGAGGTATGGCGCAACGGTCAGAAGACGGGATTGGGAAAACCAGTGAAACGTCCGAGCGCCTCGAGCGCGCAACTTCGGTCTGGACCCGGTCCGCGATCTCCATACAGGCCAGCAGCCGTGATGATGGCTGCATCACAGGCCGGACACACGGAAGCACCTGAACCCGCGCGATCAAATCTTCCGAACACCCCCTTGTATCCGGTGGGGCGTCCACACACGGACG
>NZ_JACIAY010000031.1 GCF_014194975.1 Sphingomonas sp. BK580
GCCGTCGTCTAATCGTGGGGTTTGCAAGCGCCTTTGTGCGGGGGACGTCATCTGCCGGGGCACGGTCGTCTTCGCGGTCGACATGAGCCGCCGCATCATGGGGCTTCGCGGGATGACCCTTCCAATGTTCGTTCCGCACGCATCGAACCGAGGTTCGCGGTGCAACGGCCGAAGCGGAATGGATCAGCCTACGTCCCGGCAGGGGCGCCTCGTCACGCCATAGGCGCTGGCGAGCTCTTGGATCAGGCGGTAGCGGTTGTCCTGGTGAACAGTTCGCCGGAGCGCAGCATCGCGTGCATGATGACCGCGAGCTTGCGGGCGACGGCGACCGCAGCACGCTTGAAGCCAATCTTCTCGCGAAGCCTCATGCCCCAGCTGCGCAGATCGCTGTCGGCGTGGCTGCGGGTCAGGATGACGACCGCTGCCTCGTACAGGAGCGAGCGGACGTGGCTGTCGCCGCGCCGGGAGATATGGCCGTCATAGTCCACCTCCCCCGACTGGTATCGCCTGGTGGTCAGCCCGAGCCAGGCGCCGACCGAGCGAGATCGGCTGAAGTTGGCGGGGTCCTCTACCGCGGTCAGGTAGGCGGTAGCGGTGATCGCCCCGACGCCGGGGATGGACATCAGCAGCTGACATTGTTGGCTCCCGCGTGCCTCGGCGAGGAGCTGACGACCCAGTCCGGTCGCCTGAATGCGCAAGCCCCGCCACGCCTCGAGGAGAGGCAGGATGATCCGGGCGAGCGCGGCATGGTCGGCAAGCAGGAAGGAGACGTTGCGCTCGAACTTGCCGCCGATGCCACGCGGAACGATGAGCCCGAAGGTCTTCATCAGCCCGCGGATCTGCCCTGCTATGTCTAGGGTCGCCCGGACGAGCTTCGTGCGCGCCGCAATCAGCGTCCGCGAGAGCATGCTGTCGAAGCCCTTCACCCGAACCTCGCGGAAAAACCCGACCTCGGCTAGGTGCGCCAGCCCGTCGGCATCGTTGGCGTCGGTCTTGTTGGCCGCCATGTCGAGCGCCGCCTTGGCATGACGGGCGTCGATGCAGATCGCGGGCAGCCCCTCCGCCGTGAGCGCGTGGTAGAACCAAACCGAGAGCGGCCCCGTCTCGAACACCACCCGCTCGGCGACCGGTGCATGTTTGCGGATCAGAGCCGCGATGACCGCTGGATCCGACAGGCACTTGCCACGCCACACCCGCTTGCCACCCCGTCGGATCGAAACCGCTGTCTCTTTCAACGACACGTCGAGCCCGATATACTCACCCATGGCTGTTCTCCGTTCCGATGTATGGGCCCGGCTGCCAGTCGTGAGCCCGCACCTTCATCTACCGGGGAA
>NZ_JACIAY010000032.1 GCF_014194975.1 Sphingomonas sp. BK580
CGCTGCCGGCGGAGCTGGCGATCGTGGTGCCGGTGTACAATGAGTCGCGCAACGTGCCGCTGCTGGTCGCCGCGCTCGACGCGGCGCTGGCGGACGTGCGCTGGGAGGTGGTGTTCGTCGACGACAACTCGCCCGACCGCACCGCCGACCAGGCGCGCGACCTCGCGCTGGCCGACCCGCGCGTGCGCGTCGTGCAGCGCTTCGGCCGGCGCGGCCTGTCGACCGCGTGCATCGAGGGCATCCTCGCCACCGCGGCGCCCTATGTGGCGGTGATGGACGGCGACATGCAGCACGACGAGCGCGTGCTCACCGACATGTTCCGCCGCATCACGCAGGGCGACGTCGACCTGGTGGTCGGCAGCCGCTACGTCGCGGGCGGCGGGGTGGGCGAGTGGGACCGCCGCCGCGCCGCGATGAGCCGCTTCGCCACGCGGCTCGCCGGACGGCTGACGCGCGCGCCGATCAGCGACCCGATGAGCGGCTTCTTCATGCTGCGCCGCGACGCCTTCATGGCGGCGCTGCCCAACCTCTCGACCGTGGGCTTCAAGATCCTGCTCGACATCGCCGCCTCGACCCCCGAGCCGCTGCGCGTCGCCGAGGTGCCCTACACCTTCCGCACCCGCCAGCACGGCGAGAGCAAGCTCGACAGCCTGGTGCTGTGGGAATATCTCCAGCTGCTGCTCGACAAGTCGTTCGGCCGCTACGTGCCGGTGCGCTTCATCAGCTTCGCGATGGTCGGCGGCTCGGGCGTGTTCGTCCACTTCCTGGTGCTGACGATCGTGCTCGAATCCTTGCTGACGTTCGGCGACGGCGCGGCGCACCAGGGGCGCTCGTTCGCGATCGCCCAGGGCGCCGCCACCTTGGTCGCCACCACCAGCAACTTCCTGCTCAACAACCTGCTGACCTACCGCGACCAGCGGCTCACCGGCCGGCGGCTGTGGTGGGGCTGGCTCAGCTTCAACCTGGTGTGCGGCATCGGCTTCCTCGCCAATGTCGGCATCGCCCACTACCTCTACCAGCACCAGAACTACCTGATCGTGTCGGCGCTCGCCGGTATCGCGGTGACCACGGTCTGGAACTACGCGATGTCGTCGATCTTCACCTGGCGCAAACGCGGCTGA
>NZ_JACIAY010000033.1 GCF_014194975.1 Sphingomonas sp. BK580
TAGAGCGGTTTCCGATCAGTCTGCATCGTAACCGGCGTTGGTGAAGTAGTTGGCGCACTCCTGTGGTGGGTAGAGGTCGAGGATGCGGCCGATGGCGTCCCACAGGCCGTGGATGGTGCGCTCGGCGGCCTTGCGCAGGTGCGCCTTGAGCTTAGAGAACGCCTGCTCGATTGGGTTGAAGTCGGGGCTGTAGGGCGGGAGGAAGAGCAGCTTGGCGCCAGCTGCTTCGATAGCGTCGCGTGCGGCGGGCGCCTTGTGGCTCGACAGGTTGTCCATGATGACGATGTCGCCGGGTGAGAGGTCGGGCACCAACACTTGGCGGACATAGGCAACAAAAGCGTCGCGGTTGATCGGGCCATCGAGCACCATCGGCGCCATCATGCCGGTGCGGCGCAGGCCGGCGACGAGGGTGGTGGTCTTCCAGTGTCCGTGAGGCACGCCCGAGCGCAACCGCTCGCCGCGTCGGCAGCGACCGTGGCGACGCGCCATGTTGGTGGACGCCCAGGTCTCGTCGATGAAGACCAGGCGTTCGGGATCGAGGTCGAGCTGGCCATCGAACCACTCTTCGCGGCGTTTCAGGACGTCGGGGCGGTCCTGCTCAGTGGCGTGGGCCGTCTTTTTTTGCGCGTGATCCGATGCCGGTCGAAGAACCGCCACAGCGTTCCGATCCCGACCGGCGTGCCGCGCTCGGCGAGCAGCACCTGCAACTCGACCAGCGTGATGTCGTCCTTCGTCTCGATCGCCTCCAGGATGAAGGTCGCGTGGGCGTCGATCCGGGCCGCACGGCGGTCGCCACCCTGCCGCTTGGCCGCCGGCGTGCCGTGCTGAACGACCAACTGCCGCCAGCGGATCGCACTGGCTGCGCTTACCCCGAACCGCGCTGCCGCGGCCCGGCATGACATCCCGCCATCAATCGCGGCGACCACCCGCTCCCGAAGATCCTGTGACAACACTCGCGGCATCCGTGCCGGCCTCCTGACCCGGCCCAGAGCCTGAATCAGAAAACCGCGCCCGTGTGAATCCTCGATGATTCAGAAAGGCCGGAAACCGCTCTAGC